>OZ244207.1:0-4800000 GCA_965216875.1 Rubripirellula sp. | reverse complement strand
CCTCGATCGCGCCGCTTGCACGAGCCGTCTTCATGCTCAAGTCGGGACTCAAGGGCGAGCAACGTGAGAAAGCCAAGAAGCTTTACGGCGGTTTCAGCTCCTTGCGACAACCCAACCGTCCGTTTGTGCGACAGGTCGAAGGTTCGCAAAAGACGCTCTGGGAGATGCCGGTCACGGTCATGCCGCTTTCACGGACACCGATCCACTTCAGCTACTTCACCTACTTGGCGAGCTTCTCGACACTCGCAGCGAAGGCGTACTTTCGGTCGGCTTTGGCTCTTTGCCGCCTGACGAAGTGTCCGCCATCGTTGTTGTTGCACCCGCCTGATTTCCTCGGCTGTGAAGACGATTCGGACATGGCTTACTTTCCAGCCATGAACATGTCGCGCGAAAAGAAGCTTGGAATCGTTCGCTGGGCATTGGAGCTTTACCGCGACTCATTTGATGTTCGATGCATGGTCGACCAGTTGCAAACGCATGATCCCAAGGTGGATACAACGCCAACCCATCGGCCAGCGTCAACCAACACGCAAACGTCGGCTGACGAAAAGAACGAGACGACACAACTTGAATCCGCAAAATGATTGATCTCGGAAAACGCAACGTGCTTGGCATCAATGTCAACGCGATTGACTATGAAGCCGCCGTCAAACGCGTGCTTGATGCTGCCCAGCAACGACGTTCGCTCGCCGTTACGGCGCTGGCCGTTCACGGTGTGATGACGGGCGTGAACGACAAAGAGCATAAGTATCGATTGAACCAATTCGATTTGGTTTGCCCTGATGGTCAGCCGGTCCGTTGGGCACTCAATCGCATTCATCGCTGTGGTCTCACCGACCGTGTGTACGGCCCTGAGTTGACGTTGCGTCTGTGCCAGGCGGCGGCCCAGGAGGACGTTCCCGTGTTCCTGTTTGGTGCAACCGAGGAGATGCTTGATCAGTTCGCAGATCGTTTGCAGGAGAAGTACCCGAAACTGCAAGTGGCGGGTCGACGCGCTTCAAAGTTCCGTACGCTCAGTGCCGAGGAACGCGACCGTCTCGCCGAAGAGATTAAAGCGAGTGGCGCGGGCATCTGCTTTGTTGGTCTCGGCTGCCCGCGGCAAGAAATCTTTGCATATGAGATGAAAGATCACATCGACATGCCGCTGATCGCCGTGGGAGCTGCGTTCGCATTCCACGCAGGTATGCTCGAGCAGGCGCCTGCTTGGATGCAACGCAACGGGCTCGAATGGCTCTTTCGTTTGACTCGCGAGCCAGGTCGATTGTGGAAGCGATACGCGACAACCAATCCTGCCTTTGCAACGTTGGCGATGCTTCAAAAGGTGGGGCTCTACCGTGGCCGAACCGACAACGGCGTGAAGCCAACCAAAGAGATTCTGTTCGGCTGAGCTCGGCATTCAGCTGCTCTAAGTCCAGGTTCGTCGTTCCACAACCCTCGTTACCACGGTCCCCGTGGTAACGCACTCTTCGGACGCTCCGCGTCGTGTCCTCGCCCGTGAGCCGAACACGCTAGCGTCGGGCGTTTCAAGGTTGCGGTGATGAAATGCCGGCGGCTAGCGTCATGCCGCTCAATGTGAGCCGGGATTGCGTAAGCGGTCGACCGTGACACTTAACAAGCAAGCCCGTCATGCGGACGTTGGCCTGCGAAGAGGACGCGGAACGTCTCACCGTTAACGATCCAGGTAGATGATCGTAGTGTTGCCATCGTTTTCAATGGTGCGAATCCGTGACACGTCGGTGCGCTGCGACATCATAGTAAGGATGACCATCCCCAAGATGTAAAGTGACGCTGTCGCGAACAAGAACGCGGCTGGCAACTTGAGCATCTCGAGCCAAGTTTGCGGCTTGAACGTCTTCTTGATCTCGTCGCTCGAGAACTTACGCAAGATCTTGTACGTCTTCCAAATTCCCAACAACGAAAACGGGTTCGCGGGAAGCAACAGTGCGGCTGTTCCAATCACCACCGATTTATGCGATGTACGTTTGAGCATTTGGTAGGCACCAAAGAGCCCAAGGATCCCGCTGATGGTTGACAAGTAGAGGCTGATGAACAGGGCGTTCAAAGCCGGTTGAAGGGTGACCAACCCAAGCACACCCCAAACAATGGAGAGGCCTCCGACTAATCCAACGTAGTTGCAGTTGCGACGGATATGCCGTTCAAGTTCCGGGCCATCTCGACGACTCGTCGCGACTGGAATCGGTCGAGGCATTTGATCGGGAGCGGCCAAGTACCGTCGAAACGATTGCAACTGCTCGAGTACCTCTTCGGCCGACGCGAAGCGTTCGTTGGGATCTTTTTCGAGGAGTTTGTCAATAACAGCAGACAACCAGATAGGAATGTCTGGATTGATGTCTTCGACGGCTCTTGGGTCATCGTGAATCACTCGGTGGATGACGGCGACCGCGGAGTCGGCGCGAAACGCTGCCTTGCCCGTGCACATGGCATACATCACACCGCCAAGACTGAATAGGTCCGTGCGATGATCCACCCGTTGGCCGCGGCTCTGCTCTGGAGACATGTAGAGCGGCGTTCCAAACACTTGCCCCGTCTTGGTCAGGCTGACATCGTCAACCGCACGAGCCAAACCGAAGTCAGTCAGTTTGATGCGTTCGGTTGCTTGTTGAATCAAAATGTTCGATGGTTTGATGTCGCGATGGATCAGCCCTCGCTCGTGGGCAGCAGCCAGTCCTGCTGCAATTTGGGTGGCGATGTCGACGATTCGTTGGACACTCAAACTGCCGCGGCTTTGTTTGATCTCTTGTTCAAGCGAAACGCCGTCGACGAACTCCATCACGATCATCGGCGGCAGAGCGTTTTCGTTGATTGCGTGAATGCTGACCACGTTGTCATGGCTGATTGCTGCGACCGCTTTCGCTTCGCGGACAAATCGTTTGCAAGCGGTCGAATGGGTGAGCAGGCTAGGCGAGAGCACTTTCAAGGCGACATTGCGGTTGAGCTTCGAATCGACAGCCTGCAGGACAAGCCCCATTCCGCCGCGGCCAAGGACTTTGACCAACTCGTAGTCGCCAAGCGTCAACCCAAGGCGAGAGACATCGTTCACCTTGAGCAAGAGTGTCCACAGTTCGCTCTGTGCCGTCTTCGGCGATTTGACGGCAGAAAGATGAGAGAGATGGCTTCCACCAGTCAGCTCGTCTCCAAGCGAGGAGTCGCCTACCTGCATAAGATCGGGGGCGAGGCTGTCATCGGGCGAGCTTTGGCCAACGGTATCGTCCGCCCGGTATTCGACATCAACCTGTTCTGCGGCTTCAACCAATTCGTCGAGCTCGTCGCCAACCTGGTGGGCGGCCAACAATGCTTCGACACGCGAGCGCAGGTTCAAGTCCTCGCCGCAAACGCGGTCGAGAAACCTCGCACGACGTTGGGGCGTCGGGTGTTCCAATGCGAGTGAGCAGATCCGTTCCTCGTTCATTCCACCTTCCGCCGCTGGGCCACCATTTGCTGCTGGGCCGCAATTTGCTGTTGGGGTATGTCCTCTAAGTTGACTGGCGAGCAAGAGAGCAAGAATCAGTAACGAATCCAGTGAGCGATCAGAGTATCAGTTGGCAGCGCAAACACAATCTGCGCGGCTCAATCGGATCGCCGCGCACGCGCTTCGGCATGGGCCGCTGACAACCGTGGCGGTGTTAACTCGCGGGATTCACAGGCCAGACTCTCTCGCGTGCCGATTTATGAAGATTGTGCGAGATTACCACTCGGTCGCCGATTTTGACCCAATGCTTGTCCCAGCAATCCGGGGCCCGCCCCGTCGGATCTCAAGCCCAGTCCCCTCGGGGATCATGCTCAACTACACTATCTCGTTGTCCTACCCCGCTTGCCCCACCCAGCTGCCAGAAAGTCTCTCAATGCGTTTCGCTCGCCCTGCACTCCTCGGTTGTCTCGCTCTCGTGGTTATTGCCGTCGCCGGATGGAAGGTGGGCGACCCACCCGCAGTCGAGATGAAGACGTTTGCCGACGCGTTTCTAAGCACGCTTGATGACGACCAAAAGGCGCGGGCCGTCCTTCCTTACGACACACCGAAGCGGGTTCAGTGGCACTTCATTCCGATGGACACCCGCAAGGGACTCGTGCTCAGTGACATGAACACGGCCCAGCGCACCGCCGCATTGCGATTGGTGCGAGCGGCGCTCAGTGAAGCGGGCTACGACAAGACCAGCAAAATCATGGCTCTCGAAGGTGTGCTTCGACAATTCGAGGGTGAAGGTCGCCGCTGGGCTCGAGACCCCGAAAAGTACTACGTCACGATTTTTGGCCAACCGACCAACTCGGGCGCGTGGGGACTTAGCTTCGAAGGCCACCACGTTTCGCTGAACTTCGTTTGCAATGGCGGTGTGGTGGTTGATAGCACACCGCAATTCTTTGCTGCCAACCCAGCAACGATCATGAATGATGCCGAAGGCCCTGTCGGCAAAGGCACACGCGTTTTGCGACAAGAGGAGCAGCTGGCTTTCGACTTGGTCAACTCGCTAAGCGAATCGCAACTTGACAAAGCAATGATCGCCGAAGAGGCACCGAAGGAGATTCGCTTTGCTGGTGAAGCTCAGGTGAAGGTTGGCAAGCCGGAAGGGATCTCGCAAACCGATTTGACCGGCAAGCAACGTGGCGAGCTTCGCAAGTTGATCAACGTTTACATCGATGCCGTGCCTGACAAGGTTGCCGATGAGCGTCGTGCTGTGATCGATCGCGATGGTTGGGACAACATTCACTTTGCCTGGGCTGGAGCCACGAAGCCAGAGATCGGTCACTACTACCGTGTTCGCGGGAAGTCGTTCCTGATCGAGTTCGTCAACACCCAGCCCGACGCCAAGGGCAACCCCGCCAACCACATCCATTGCGTTTGGCGCGATGTGACGGGTGACTTCGACTTGCCTGCCGGCCAATAATGATCTGACGGGTGGCGACGATGTGTCGCCCAGAAAGATCAGGCACGCAAAAGGCTGCCGCACCTCGATTCTCGAGCGACACGTTTGCCGGTCGCTTCAAACCATGTTTGGCTTCCTCAAGAATCTGGCTCAGCGTTGGAACGATTGGTGTGGTGATCGCGAGATGGAGCTGGCGATCCGAAAACACCTCACCAAGGAAGGTTACTACGGCAACACGGCACAGCTAAAAAACGTCCGTTTGGTTGCAGTGCAACGTCCAGGTTGGTTGCAGGTCTATCGTTTTGAAGCCACTGTCCGAGTGACGCCGCCAGACGGCTCCGACGACCAGCCCGATGCACCGGCCGAGTACCGCGATCTATACGGGCTCGTGCGCGAGGACGTGCGTAAGAACCGAAGCGATGTGCGTGTCTTTGATTTGGCCGGCCACCGCAATCGCCAGTTCGATCAATGGAGCGAAGGGCTCATCTGCCTTCGCGGTGCGCAGGGTTTGGGAACAGGCAATATTCGTTAGAATTCGCAGTACGGTCTGCCTCGCCGGATCGCCTGCCTCCCAAAACCGACGGATCCAACATGTTCTTTCGACGCATTCTTTGCCTTTCGACATTCACTCTCGTCGTATCGTTTGGGCTGTCGGTCCAACTCGCCGCCCAGGACGTGGCGGATGGCGAGAACGCCGAAGCAGCAGCGGAAGCGGCAAAGAATGAATCGCGACTGATCACCAACACTCGCCAGATCACTTTCGAAGGTCGGCGCGCTGGCGAAGGCTACTTTAGTGCCGATGGCAAACGGATGGTGTTTCAAAGTGAACGCGACCCAGCCAATCCGTTCTATCAAATCTATGTCACCGACTTGGAAACAGGCGACATTGAAAAGGTTTCCCCTGGACGCGGTAAGACAACTTGCGCTTGGATTCATCCCGACGGCGATCGTATTCTTTTTGCGAGCACGCAGGATGATTCCGAAGCGGTTCAAAAGCAAAAGGATGAAATCGCACTCCGCGAATCGGGAAAGCAACGCCGTTACGCTTGGGACTACGACGAGACCTACGAGATCTATGCAAAGGACCTGGGTTCGGGAGAGTACAAACAGCTCACCCATGCACGCGGCTATGACGCCGAGGGAAGCTACAGTCCCGATGGGAAGCAGATTGTCTTTGCATCAAACCGAAATGCCTACGGACGCAAACTGAGCGATCGCGAGCACGAACTATTCGAGATCGATCCGGCCTACATGATCGACTTGTTTATCATGGATGCCGATGGTTCCAACGTGCGTCAGCTGACCGACGTGCCAGGGTACGACGGCGGACCCTTCTTTTCGCCCGATGGCAAACGCGTTTGCTGGCGAAGGTTTTCGGAAAACGGAGCGACTGCCGAAGTCTATTCGATGAAGGTCGACGGCACCGATGTCAAACGTTTGACAGGGATCGGAGCGATGAGTTGGGCGCCCTTTTTTCATCCCAGTGGCGACTACCTGATCTTCACCACGAACAAACATGGCTTCGCGAACTTCGAGCTGTATCTTGTTCGCGCTGACGGTGAAGGCGAGCCGGTTCGAGTGACTTACACCGACGGCTTCGATGGCTTGCCTGTCTTCCTGCCCGACGGCGAGACTCTTTCGTGGACGTCGAATCGCACGGCACAAAAACGTTCCCAGATCTTCATGGGCAACTGGGACGACGCCGAAGCAAGACGTTTGCTCGGTCTCGATGGCGGGAGCGATCTCGAAGCAGCCAAGGTTGCCGCGGAAGCTTCGACTCCCGATTTTTCGCCCGCTGATGTTGGACGGCATGTCGACTACCTGACGCGTCCCGAGCTCGGCGGCCGTCTGACCGGAACGCAAGGCGAAAAGCGAGCGACTGCTTACGTCGCCGCCTACCTCGACAGTTTGGGTTTCTTGCCGGCAGGCGAAAACGGAACCTACTTTCAAGAGTTTGAGTTTCCGGCCGGATCGTCGCTCACCGAGGCGAATGAGTTTCGGTTGGATGAAAAGAAGTTTGAAGTCAACAAAGATTGGCGACCGCTGACCTTTTCGCAAAACGGCGAGAGCGATTTGGGGCCTGTTGTTTTTGCAGGCTATGGTTTGCAAGTTCCGCCCGTTGACGGAAAAGGCGAGTACGACAGCTACGTGCACTTGAACGTGCTCGACAAATGGGTGCTGGTGTTTCGCGACCTGCCCCAGGACATCACACCCGAGCGCCGCCAGCAGATGGCTCGCTTCAGTTCCCCACGGCGCAAAGCAACCGTTGCCCGCGATCTCGGAGCCCGCGGGATCATTTTTGTCACTGGCCCCACCAGCAAAGTCAAAAACAAGTTGATCCGATTTGACCGTGGCGCGTCGCACGCGAGTGTCAGCCTGAGTGCCCTGTCGGTCACCGACGAAGTTGCCCAAACGATGTTGGACGCTTCTGATGAAGACCTCGGCAAGTTGCAAAAGAGCTTTGACAACGGCGAGATGCAGATGGGTTTCGAAATCGCCGAGATCAAGGCTGCCGCAACCGTCGGTATCAAACGCAATAAGGGAACGGGGCGCAACGTGGTGGCTCGTTTGCCAGCCGGTGACAAGCCTGATGCGTCAAATCCGGTCGTGATCGTTGGCGCCCACATCGATCACCTCGGACGGGGCGGCAGTAGTTCGCTCGCCAAAGAGGATGAACGGGATCAGATCCACGTCGGCGCCGATGACAACGCCAGTGGTGTTGCGGCCTTGATGGAAATCGCCCACTACATCGCCAACGAAAAATCATCGGGACGCCTGAAGGCCAAGCGTGATCTGTTGGTTGCCGCATGGAGTGGCGAGGAGTTGGGGCTGTTCGGCTCGCAAGCCTTTGTTGGTTCCTTTTATGACCTCTATCCCGATGCGCCCAAGGCAGCCTCTCATGGTCACAGTCACGCGCATGGCGAAGGCGATGATCCCCACGCCCATGTCGCCGCTGCTCATGGTCACGGCGCATCGGCGCAAGCTCAAATGTTGACGCCCGCTGTCGCCGCCTACTTGAACCTCGACATGGTGGGACGGTTGCGCGAGAGTCTTGTCATCCAAGGCATCGGTAGTTCGCCAGGTTTCGAAGGGGATGTTCAACGACGAAACGTTCCGGTCGGTCTCAAGTTGTCGCTCGACAAAACAAGTACCGGTTTGCCGACCGATGCGTCAGCGTTTGTCGGTCGTGGCGTGCCGATTCTTTCCGGCTTCACCGGAGCACACGAGGACTATCACACGCCGCGCGACACACCTGAAAAGTTGAACTATGAAGGCGCGGCCAAGATCTCACGTCTGTTTGCCTTGATTACCCGGGGCATGTTGACGGCGAGCAAGGCACCCGAGTTTCAATTGGATGAAGGCGACAAGCCAAAGGATGCACCTCGTGCTCGATTGACCGCTTACCTCGGCACGATCCCTGACTACGTGGCTGGCGACATTAAGGGACTCAAGCTCAGCGGAGTCTCCAAGGGGGGGCCAGCAGCGGAAGCTGGGGTGCAAGGCGGCGACATCATCGTGAAATTGGCAGGGCGAAAGATCGAAGACATCTACGACTACACCTACGCAATCGAGGCGCTGAAAATCGGTGAAGAAGTCGAAATCGTTGTCCAGCGTGGGGAAAAAACGGTTTCTCTGAAAGTGACGCCTGGATCACGCGAGTGAGTCGTTTCGATTTCCAGAAAATTGCGGGCTATCCCACAAAGCGTCGCATGCCGTGAGGGGACTCGGCAAGATTTCCGAATCCTGTACGAATGGTCCCATAGTTGCTGCACGTAAGAATCATCGCAACGCATTGCTGTCGTTTTGGCACTGCGGCTTGCGTGTGATTCGCAGTTCGGAAGTTCGGAACTTAGGAAAGAACGATGTTGCTCGATCCGATCTATTTCCTTTTCATCTTGCCGCCTCTTTTGCTGGGGCTTTATGCGCAATGGCAGGTGAAGTCACGGTTCGCCCAAATGTCCGAGATGCCCGCGCGAATGTCGGGTGCCCAGGCAGCCCGTGAAATGCTCGACTCGGAAGGGCTCTATGACGTCGGTGTCGAGCCGATCCAAGGTCACTTGGGAGACCACTACGATCCACGTCATCGTGTGCTTCGGCTAAGCCCCGATGTTTACAACGGCCGATCGTTGTCGGCTCTTGGTGTTGCGTGTCATGAAGCGGGGCACGCATTTCAACACGCCAAGAACTATGCACCGCTTCAAATTCGCAATTTGGCTGTTCCTGCGGCCAACTTTGGTAGCGGCATTGGGCTGACGATGGCGATGTTCGGTGTCATCTTCCATCTGCAACCCTTGTTGTTGATCGGCATCATCCTGTTTGCCGCAGTTGTCTTCTTTCAGGTCGTGAATCTGCCGGTCGAGTTTGATGCAAGTGCGCGTGCAAAACGCCACTTGGTTGAGCATGGGATCGTTGCTGACAACGAGGCACCCTATGTCGCCAAAGTGCTCAATGCAGCCGCACTCACCTATGTCGCCGCTACCCTGCAAGCGATCATGACCTTGCTCTACTACGTCATGCGATACATGGGTTCGCGAGATTAGAGAGTAGGTCATGCTGTGCATGACAGCCACAAGATGTCATGCGGAGCATGACCTACAGGAGCAGAGCTGGATGGATCCGGCTGAGTTGTTCTCGCAGTGATGGCAGCATCTCGTTGGCGGCTTCTCTTCCGATTGCCGCGATTTCGACGGCGTGTTTGAAATCCTCGGCGTCGGTGTTTTCGACGTGCGGTTCGATCGTGATGTCCGAAACGCACGAACGAATGTTTCGAAGGTCGCGGTTCTGGACGTTCATGGAACGCATCAAAGTTTGGAAGATTCCCGGTGTGTTCATCTCACTGGTTGCGGTGTCTGGCCGATTGCCCACAAACTCTTCCGAAAGTTTTGAACCAACGTCGACTGCAATGACATAGTCGCATTTGTAGTTTTGGACGAGCACATCGGCGGGCAGGACGTTGAGGACGCCACCATCGACCAAGGCCTTTCCGTCGCGACAAATGGGTGGACTGAGGCCGGGCAAGTTGATGCTGTCCAGAATCGCATGGACGGCGTCCCCAGCACACGCATGGACCTGCTGACCGGAGACCAGATCGACGGAAACACTCGTGACGGGAATGGGAAGCTGTTCGAGACACCAATCGTGCAAATAGACGCGCAGCATCGAGTCCCAGCCCTGTGTGCGGTACTTCCTCAACAGGTACAGTCCGTCTCCGCCGGGGATCTTTTGCTCGATCGGCGAGGGGGTCAGGTCGTTGGCGAAACAACGAGCTGCAGCTTCGGGGGCGATGCCACCAGCGTGCACAATGCCAACCATCGCCCCAACACTTGTTCCGGCAATCGCATCACAGAAAATACCTGCCTCTTCCAAGGTCTGCAGCACTCCCAGATGCGCCATTCCTCGCGCTGCGCCACCACCAAGTGCAATCCCAAGCCGGACACCACATGCATCGTGCAACAGTCGGGAGATTCCAAGCTGAACCAACCTTTCCGATGCGCCCTGTTCTGGCAGGTGAACCTTGATCTCCTCGATCGACTCTGCCGACCTGTTCGGTTCCAGTGGTGCGACTGATTCCTCAGCGCTCAAACACAAGACACGCCGCACGTTTTGGGTGTTCTGTCGAGCATCGCGGATATGGCGAAACCAATCCTCGGAGGTGGAGGTGTGATTGGGTTGCGCCAGAGCATAGGCTCGGTCGCAAACGTCCAACAATGGATCCAATGCGACGGAGGCGGAGTCGACGCTCAGGGCGAAGATCACGTGAGTAGGATCGGATTGGTTCTGTTGCGCCTTGATGTTACTGATCGCCAGGCAGATTTCACTCGAGCTGGCGATCGACTTGACGGTCACATGGTCACTGGGGAACTCGATACTTGCCGGCTCATCGGTGTAGAGAACGACGGCGGTTCCCGATGTGCCAAGACGCCGTGCGAGTTCCCTCGTGATGATCCTTGTTTGAGGGCGAAAGTGAATCAGTGCCGACGTTCGATGTGTCTTCCGGGAACTTGTACCACTCGGAAGCAAGGCCTGGGCATTAAGACCGAGCGCGTGCACCAGGTTGCGTCGCCATAGCGGCAATCGGTCGCTGAGTGCTCGCACGTCGGTGCGAGAAATTGCCAACACGGTCGATGGAGTGTCAGCCACCAGGTCGACGGGCGCAGCAAAGTCTTTGAAAACGCTGAGCAGTCCGAACTGCTGCTCTGCAGACAAATAGGAGACGGGCGTGTTCGTTTCGCCGACCACCACTTCCAATCGAAGTCGCCCGGAGTCGATCAACAGAATTCGGTCGACTGACTCGCCCGAGCGGTGAAGCAGCTCGCCAGCATCGACGTTGACGATCTCGGCGCGCGAGGCAATGAGCTTTAGTGAATGTTCATCCAATCCGCTGGATGTTGGGTGTTGGCGAAGCCGCCCAACAATCTCATCCGTCGTTTCCAATTGCAGACCTCATTGCAGATTCGGCGTCACGCTCCGCATGACGATTGGGTAATACGCAGCCGCTGAAAAGAGTTTGAAAATCAAGAACCACGCGTATTCTAGACATGTAGGTCATGCTCCGCATCACATTGTGATGTTTGGTCGCAAGCAGTAGGTCATGCTCCGCATGACAGAGAGTTGTTTTGTCATGCGGAGCATGACCTACGGTTCGCCAGCTTCACGAACGTTCTTTGCTGTTGGCGGTTCTTGGGTTCCGACGGTTGCACCAGATGCCCAGTCTTCTGAATAAACGCCCCTCTCGACCCATCGACGAAAACTTGAATGTGGCCAATCTTTCGGGCGACTCGCATGTCCATGTTTGACGGGATTCCAATGTATGTAGTCGAAGTGGTTGTCGAAGTCGGCTTCGTCTTCGATCGTGTGTTCCCAAAACCTTGGTTGCCAAATCCCGCGTCGTCGCTGGCGTGTTTTTGCATCAGAGATCTCACCCTCCGAGCCGCCCAACGCCAACCAGTGCTTCGTAAACTCCTTTTTGATCCAGCCGATTCGTTTGGAGTACTCATCGTCACCCTGAGGAAGTGAGACGATGGTGTGCCAATGATCTGGCAAAAGAACGAACGCATTGAATTCAGTAGGCCAACGCAGGGAGCATCTCCGCAGGACGCTTCTGAGTAGGTCGATGGCGACTGGGTCGCGAAACAGGTCGCGCCTCTGATGAACAACAACCGTGAAAAAGAATGTTCCACCAGGAACGAATGCACGACGATACTCTGGCATGGCGATATCTACCCCCAATAACGCGAACCGATGCGAATCATCGCTTGCTAGCCAGGTCGTGGCAAGCCTTTTTGTAGGTCATGCTCCGCATGACAATCCGATTTCACTGTCATGCGGAGCATGACCTACGGTTGGGAGCATGACCTTCGAACCGCTTTGATGAGGTCGTCGAGGGACGGGAGTAGCGGGATCTTGTATTGGTCGCACACGATTTCGATGTTGCCTTTGCGCCAATAGCCATCGGGGCAGCCGACGATCACCTTGCCACTTGCCGCGAACAGACCGAGTTCAAGGAGCGTTACGGGCGCCTTGGTTTTGGGGGCAAAGTACATCGCGATGCAATCGGCCCTGCGCTGGCCTTCGAGTTCCCATTCGACCTGTTCGCGAAACATTGGGTTGCCGATCGACTGTTCCCAGCTCGCATCCCATTGATCGCGTCGTGGGTTGAGAAGGTTGACGACATCGTCTTTCATCGCCTCGGCAAAAGTTGCCTGCCAATCCTCGGCGAGCCCAAGGTCGATGGAGCCGGCAAGGAAGATGCTGGGTGACGCGTCGAGTGTGTCGAGGGATTGGGGAGGTTTGATGACGGTGCACATGAGAAACTCGTTGTGGTAACGCGTTTTTACCAAAAAAGAGACGTCACAATTGGGGACAGCCAGCCTGGGCGGTGGGTTCGTCCGTCAAAACTCGCTTTGTTTCGGGCAACCGAATCGACTACAATCGAAAGTCCTGCCAGAGCGAACTCCCCTGCTCTACCCCTCCCTCCAACCTGCTTCGCGCGCCGTGCTTGGTTTAAAGACCCACACAAATCGCCGCTCACAACAAAGCCATGCTTTGTGTGGCATGGTGTCCCGAGCCGTCATCATTTGGCTCTCGATGTTTGGGGGCAGTCTCACGCTCTGTGCGGACGAAGCCGAGTTCTTTGAACGCAAAATTCGGCCCGTCCTGGTCGAGCATTGTTACGAGTGCCATGCGGGTGAAGCGGACGACATCATGGGCGGTCTGCGACTGGATGACCCCGGCGCGATGTTGCGAGGTGGCGATTCAGGCGTGGCGGTGATGCCGGGAAAACCGGACAAGAGTTTGTTGCTTACGGCTATTCGATACGATGGCATCGAAATGCCGCCGTCGGGGAAACTTGACGAGCGCATCATTGCCGATTTTGAAACATGGATCACCAAGGGGGCCGAAGATCCACGCAACGCACTTGATTTGGAATCGCTGCAGCCGAGTGAAATCGACTGGGATGTGGCCAAGTCCTTTTGGGCGTTCCAACCGCCAACGACTCATCGACCCAGCGCGGCCTTGGACAACTGGGGAAACGGTCGGATCGACTCTTTTGTTTTGGCGCAACTTCAGGCCGCAGGAGTTGCCCCCAATCCGCCGGCCGAGAAAGCAACGTTGTTGCGGCGAATGTCGTTTGACTTGACCGGGCTGCCGCCGACAATCGAGCAACTGCATGGATTCTTGGCCGACGATCGACCCGGCGCAACACGGCGAATGGTGGACCAGTTGTTAGCCTCGCCGGCAAATGCCGAACGTTGGACGCGGCTTTGGCTTGATGTTGCTCGTTTCGCCGAAGACCAAGCTCACAAGGTTGGCAACAACGATTCGTTAACCTACCCCAACGCCTACCTTTACCGTGATTGGGTCGTTGATGCTTTTGCCAGTGACTTGCCCTACGACCAATTCGTTCGCAAACAACTTGCCGCCGACCTGATCGATGCGAGCGACGACGCATCGCAAATCGCACTCGGCTTTTTGGGGCTTGGACCGAAATACTATCGTCGCAACAGTCCCGAAGTGATGGCCGATGAATGGGAAGATCGCATCGACACCGTTTCACGCGGTCTGCTCGGATTGACCGTCGCTTGTGCGCGGTGTCACGATCACAAGTTCGATCCGATTCCGACTTCGGACTACTACGCGCTAGCAGGTGTTTTTGCGAGCACCGAAATGTTCAACCGTCCGCTTGATGATTCGGTTGAGAAGAAAGGTGATCAGGCGAAGAGCCCGAAAGATGCCACTCACGTGGTGCGTGATGGCAAACCACGCGACTTGAATGTCTACATCCGCGGCGATGTGAAGAAGCTTGGCCCGGTTGTCGAGCGGAGATTCTTGACAGCGCTGAGCGAATCCGATCCAGCGAAGCTGACTGCGGGGAGTGGCCGACTCGAGTTGGCCGATGCAATCGTTGATCGTTCCAATCCACTCGCGGCGCGGGTGATTGTCAATCGAGTTTGGGGTGAGTTGACGGGGCAGCCGCTCGTCGCGACGCCTAGTAACTTTGGTGCGTTGGGCGAGCGCCCAAGTCACCCCAAACTCCTTGATGATCTGTCGGTTCGTTTCATGGAAAACGGCTGGTCGCTGAAATGGTTGCAGAGAGAGATTGTGCTTTCGCAAACCTACCAGCAATCGAGCGAGATTGATCCACGCAAAAGCGAGCTCGATCCATCGAACACTCTATTTTGGCGGATGCCCCGGCGTCGAATGAGCGTCGAGGCCTATCGAGATGCTGTCCTCGCTTCGACAGGGCGTCTCGACCGAAACCTGGGCGGCAAGTCGATCCAGCCTGATGACCCCAAGGCATCCAAGCGGACGCTGTACGCCTCGGTGAGCCGCTTGGACTTGAACCCGATGCTTGCGCGATTCGACTTTCCCGATCCGAACGCTCACAGCGCGATGCGATTCGAAACCACCACACCGCTTCAAAAACTCTTCCTGCTCAATAGCCCCTTCCTCAGTGAAAACGCTCGACGGCTGGCGGAGAGGTTGGATGGTTTTGGTGGCTCGCAGCATTCGAAGATCGAGCATGCCTACCAGGTGTTGTTTGCTCGGAAACCTTCGCAGCACGAATACGCATTGGCCGAAGAGTTTCTGGCGGGCGGAGATTCGCAAGCTTGGCAACATTACGCGCAAGCGTTGTTGATCAGCAGCGAGATGTTCATCATCGACTAGTCCATCGAATGACCATGACAAACCCAAATGACCCCATGACGAATCTCTGCTCTCGCCGTTCCATGCTGGCACGCAGTGGCGCCGGCTTTGGCGCGGTTGGCATGATGGGGGCAATGCAGGCTTCGGGTGCATTGGCTTCAGACGCTTTGGCGGGGCAAGGTGTGGGTGATGGGTTGCATCATCCAGCACGCGCCAAACGTGTGATCTTTTTGTTTATGAATGGTGCCCCATCACACGTGGACACCTTTGATCCCAAGCCGGCTCTCGCCAAGTACGAAGGGGACGCGCCCAAATCAGACATCGCAAAAAAGGATCGCGCTGCCGGCTACATGCCTTCGCCTTTCAAATTCGCGGCCCACGGCGAAAGCGGCACGGTGATGAGTGAGCTGTTCCCGAACCTCGCCAAGCATGCCGATGATCTCTGCGTGCTGCGTTCGATGCATACTGACCAGCCGAACCATGAGCCTGGTTTGCTGTTGATGCAGTCGGGCCATCAACAACCGACTCGACCGAGTATGGGATCGTGGCTTTCCTACGGTTTGGGAACGGAAAACGAAAACCTGCCGCCGTTTGTTGCGTTGTGTCCTGGGTTGCCTGTCGTGGGGCCTCAGCTCTGGTCGAGCGCGTTTTTGCCAGGCCAGCACCAGGGCGTCGAGGTGAACACCAACCACACCGATGTCAACAAGCTGATCGCCAACTTGAAGCATCCAACGATGGATGCGACGACACAGGCTCGGCAATTGCAATTGGTCCGCAAGCTGAACGCAGCACACCTGCAGCGACGGCAGGGTGAAGCCGCGCTCGAGACACACATTCGTTCGATGGAACTTGCGTTTCAGATGCAAACCGAAGCGAATGAGGCGTTTGATATTTCTCTTGAGACCGAAGCGACACGTCAGTCCTATGGCGATACCGAATTCGGACGCAGTTGTTTGCTGGGACGCCGATTGCTCGAACGCGGTGTGCGAGTGGTTCAGGTTTTCTATGTCAAAAGCGGCAGCAAGCAGCCTTGGGATACGCACAAGAACAACAACGCGTCGCATCGCACTCTGTGTGCGGATAGCGATCGGGCAACCGCGGCGTTGTTAAGCGATTTGAAGAGTCGCGGGATGCTTGAGGACACACTGGTGATTTGGGGCGGAGAGTTCGGACGCACGCCTTATGCTCAGGTTGATAAGTCGAAGGATATGAAAAAGGCGGGGCGTGATCATCACCACACCGGTTTTTCAATGTTGCTCGCCGGCGGAGGCATTCGCGGCGGCGTCACGTATGGCAAGACCGATGAGTTCGGAATGCACGCGATCGAAAACCGAACGCACGTCCACGATTTGCACGCGACCGTGTTGCATCAAATGGGAATCGATCACGAGCGTTTGACGTTCCGCTATTCCGGACGCGATTTCCGACTCACCGACGTCCACGGCCGAGTCGTTCACGACATCCTCGCGTAGACGCGTTGGTGGTGCAGTTACGCTACTTTCGCGGAGCGAAAGGCGACTATGCTTGCGATGATCGAGCTGCCTTCGCCAGAAGGTGGGATTGTGTAGGCAAACCACGCTCCATCACTCCCACGCTCTGGCGAGCGTAGCTACGAATTGTTGCGTCTGTCACTTCGCCGACAAATGGAGTGCGGTTCGACGAATCGCGTTGGCGAGGTATGCTGTGAGATCGGTGACGGGCAATTCTTTCGGTCTCGGTATGTGAAAGTTGGTTGATGGAAATCTTGGGTGGTCCTCTATTCGGCGTCGCGGGTGCGGGAGAGTCGCATGGCCCGGCTGTGACCACGATTGTGTTTGGGTGTCCGCCCGGTTTGTACATTGACCGCTCAACCGTCCAAGCGTTTCTTGATCGCCGTCGCCCTGGGGGCAATCGGCACGGCACGCCTCGCAATGAAAAGGACAAAGTCATTTTCCTGTCGGGCATCTACCAAGATGATCACGACAAGTTGCTCGGAGGTTCGTCGATTTCGGTCGAAGTCGACGGTCAATCGTTCGAGACCGAAGGCTACGAAGAGGGGTACACGACGGGCGAACCGATCGCAGCGATCGTTTTGTCGACCTCCAAGAAGTCAGGTGACTACACCCAATTCGAAGGGCTCAAGGGCGAAGTGCGGCCGGGCCACACCGACCTGGTGAAATTCCATCAGTCGGCAGGACGGGTCGACATTCGTGGCGGCGGTCGTTCGAGTTACCGCGCGACGATCACCGACGTGGTCGGCGGCGCGATCGCTCGGATGTTGATGCAGGACAAATTCGGAACGGTCATCGTGTCGTCCATTTGCCAGGTGGGTCCGCTCAAGGCGAACAAGAGTTTGTCAGATCATTTCCAAAATCTGGCGCAGGACTCCGAGAATTTGAGCATCGACCGCAAGGCAATCGAGTCGGTCATTGGCCAAATGGAGCAATCGGAGATCTATTCGCTCGACGATGCGTTTGCATCCGAAGCGGGCGAGTTGATCAAGGAGGTACGTAAAAGAGGTGACTCGCTGGGTGCTGCGGTTGAAGTCGTGGCATTGAACGTGCCGCCCCTTTTGGGTGATCCGCTGTACCAGAGTTTGAAGGCACGCATCATGGGCACACTCGGCGGGCTCAATGCCGTGCAGTCGTGTGAAGTTGGTGCCGGCGCTAATGTGATTGAGCGATTGGGCAGCGAAAACAACGATCCGATTCGCAGTGATGGCTATGGCGCTAATAGTCACGGCGGGCTGCTTGGCGGGATCACCACGGGGATGCCGCTGGTGTTTCGCGTGGGATTCAAGCCGACCTCGACCATCAACAAACGGCAAAAGTCGGTCCGCAAGAATCTGGAAGAGATCGATTTTGAACTCGTGAAAGGACGCCACGATCCTTGTGTTGGGGTCCGAGCCGGAGTGACCTTGGAGTCACGCGTGGCGATCGAACTGGCCAACGCGGCGATGTCGCACCAAGCCCGCAAACTCGATGGCGATCTGTCGAAGCTGTTTTGAGGCGTCCGTTCGACGTACCGAGCTTTTTAGACGGAATCTTCTAACAGACCGCCTGAAGGCTGGACCACAAACGGATCGTGAGCCGAACGCGCTAGCGTCGGGCCTTACACGACTCAGCGTCGCTACGCTCGTCAGAGCGTGGTGATCGTGCAAAGCGGTTTGCCGATGGAAACCACCTTCTGGCGAAGGTAGCTACCGCCAAGAAAGGGGACGCGGAGCGTCCGAGTGTGCGTTACCACGCGGAGCGGGGTAACGAGGTTGAGCCCTGAGGATGATGCCGGATCTGCGTCGCTGTCGCTCCTTGATGTATTGTCCAGGGACATGGGTAACACATGTTCGGGGACATAGGTAACACTTTGCAGCATAGGGTTGCCTGCGATCTGGCACCAGCCATGCGGCTGGAGCGAGCGTAGCGAGCTTCAGACGCATGGCTGGTGCCGGCGAATTGTCTTGCCTCGCTCGTCAAGCTGGGCAATCCGGAAGCGGCAATACCACAGGTCCCAGACCCCGTCGGTTGTGGTAGCACTCAGCCCGATGGGCTGATCGATGAAGGCCTCGCTGACGCGGTACACGTTGCCATGGTAGTTCAGTTGGCCGTAGCGGTTTGTCTTGCGAACCTCAAATCGGTCGCTGTATTGATACGGCTCGGTCCGTTCATGAAAACTTCGCGTACTGATCCGATAACGCTCTGATGGGGTCGACAGCTCAAGTGCCTCGTGCGGACGTTCGTGGTTGTACATTTCACGCCAAGGATCAAAACGTGACTGCACCTGGTGGAACGTGTCGAACTGTTGGCCCTGTAACGCTTCGAGTTTGAGTGTGCGATGAAATCGCTCCAGTTTGCCGCGACCTTGAGGATGGTAAGGACGCCCAAAAATTACACCCACGTCGTGGCGCATCAACCAGGCTGAAAAACGAGTGTGTCGCATTTCATGATGACCGTTGCTCCACGGATTGCCGTTGTCTACATAAATCGCGTGAGGAAGACCGTAGCGTGAAAAAACATCACGAAAGTGATTCTGGACTGTCTCGCGTTGTTGGTTCCCGCAAGCGAACACCGCCAATGAGTAACGCGAATGATCATCTAAAACCGTCAACGGATAACATAGCTTCTTGTTGCTGAGCTTGAATTCTCCCTTGAAGTCCACTTGCCAGAGTTCATTAGGTTCTGCTCGTTCAAAACTTCCGAACGCTCGATGCTTGGACGACTCCTCTTTGCTGATCTGATGGTGTCGGTGAAGGATAGCGGTAATCGTGCTGGCCGCCGGCGGTGAAGCGACTCCCAGCTTCTCGAGACGCTTTCGAATCTTACGTCCGCCCCAGGCGGGATGCTCACTGCGGATCTCGAGGACCATCCGTTCAATCACATCCTCCGTTCTGTTGGGCGAGTCTTGGGGCCTACGCGAACGATCCTCCAGGCCCTCTTGCCCTTCCTCCCGCCAGCGTTTGAGCCACTTGTAGCCCGTCTTTCTAGATACCCCAAATCGCTCGCACAACGCCGAGAAGTTACCTCCATCACCGTCTGCAAGTCTCACAAATTCCATCCGCTCAGACATCGGGTCACACTTCTTCCAGCTCATCATCCCTCCTCATTTGGAGGGATTCTCGCCGATTCAAAAAGTGTTACCCATGTGCCCGAACGACTGTTACCTATGTCCCCGGTCTATACACTTGATCCGGCCTACAGTGCGTCGAGGCCTCGGCGTTCGATGTCGAGCACTTTGTCGAGTCGGCGGGCGTGGCGGTCCTGGGGAACGTAGGTTGCCGAGAGGAAAGCGCTGACCAATTCAAAGGCGAGTGCCGAACCGATGATGCGTCCGCCAATGCAAAGGACGTTCATGTCGTCGTGCTCGACTCCTTGCCGGGCCGAGTAGGTGTCGTGGCAGATTGCCGCTCGGATTCCAGGGATCTTGTTGGCCGCAACGCTGACTCCGACGCCACTTCCGCACACGATGATGCCGCGATCAGCCTTTCCAGCGAGGATCTGTCTGGAAACGGAAATCGCGAAATCGGGGTAGTCGCAGGATTGTTCGTCGTCGGTGCCGCAATCGATCAATTCGGTGACGATCGGTCCAAAATGCTCGGAAACCGCCTGCTTGAGAGGGAATCCGGCGTGGTCGCCACCGAGGGCGATTTTTAGGGGGAACGAGTCTGACATTGAAAACGGAAGACTGGGGCAAATGGGGGAAGGCGATTTCGGCGATCAAGACGCTCCTGAAGTGATACCGAGCGGGACCCATTTCGGCCATGGGGCGACCATCCAAGTCGCATGCCGAGAGCCGACGAAAATGCCGTCAAATCACGTGTGAAATGCGTGAAACTGCGTCGAGAGCTGTTGTGGCACTTTTCGGCCTCTGATACGTTACCGGGCTACTCGCGGCGGAGAATTGCTGGTTTTCAGGCCCCCCGGCCGAACCCACCTGGCCAATTTGCCGACGTAGTAGATAGGCCGATCATGTCGATCGGCAGACCACAATTCCTCTAACCCCCGAGGGTCGACTTGGTCGTCGGTCTCGATCTCAGTCGAAACTCAAACTGCTGGTACAAAACTTTATGGTCAACCGAAACCTGATTCGCAGCCTCGAAGATGAGGACATGCTGAACGAGCTCGCCATCCTGGCGCCAGAAGATGAAACCGAAACCTGGCTCTTGGATGCGACTGCGGTCGAACAAAACTATTCACAAGGTCTGATCGTCGACGGACGCATTGTTGAATTGAATGACGAGTGGGCACTTGTCGACGTTGGATTTAAGAGTGAAGGCACGGTTGGCCTTGATGAATGGGGCGCAGACGAAGCGGCTCCAAAGGTTGGCGACACTGTTCAAGTTCTCATCGAAGAGATGGAAGATGAGCTTGGTGCCGCTGACGACCCCTACGGGATGATCGCGCTTAGCAAACGCAAAGCGGAGAAGATTCTCGAGTGGACCGAGATGATGAAGAAGGTTGCCGAGGGCCAAGTGGTCACCGGTACCGTCATCCGAAAAATCAAAGGCGGCCTGTTGGTCGACATCGGCGTCAACGTCTTCCTTCCTGGCAGCCAAGTCGACATCCGTCGTCCGGGCGACATCGGCGACTTCATTGGTCGCGTGATTCAAGCCGAAGTCTTGAAGATCGACGACACCCGTCGCAACATCGTGATCAGCCGTCGTTCGTTGATCGAGCGTCAACGCGAAGAAGATCGCGCTTACTTGATGCAAGAGCTCGAGATCGGCCAAATCCGCAAGGGCATCGTCAAGAACATCGCCGACTTCGGTGCGTTCGTCGACCTTGGTGGTATCGACGGTCTGTTGCACATTACCGACATGGCTTGGGAACGCATTGGTCACCCAACCGAAATGGTGTCGATCGACCAAGAGATCGAAGTCAAAGTGCTTCACATCGACCGCGAAAAGCAAAAGATTGCTCTCGGTCTGAAGCAAAAAGATCGCAACCCGTGGGAAAACATCGAGACCAAGTACCCTGTCGATTCGTCGCATAAGGGTGAAGTTGTCAACGTGATGAGCTACGGTGCGTTCGTGAAGCTCGAGCCTGGTATTGAAGGTTTGGTCCACATCTCGGAAATGAGCTGGACCAAACGCGTCAATCACCCAAGCGAACTGGTCAACATTGGCGACGAGATCGACGTCAAGATCCTCGGTGTCGACCCCGAAGGCCAACAGCTTTCGCTCGGTATGAAGCAGACCCAAAAGAATCCTTGGGACGAAGTCATCGAGCGTTACCCAGAGGGCAGCGATGTGACCGGCAAGGTCCGCAACCTGACCAACTACGGTGCGTTCATCGAGCTCGAAGAAGGCATCGACGGTTTGTTGCACGTCAGCGACATGTCGTGGACACGCAAGATTGGTCACCCGAGCGAACTGCTCGAGAAGGGCCAAGAAATCAAGTGCCGCGTCCTCAGCGTCGACGAAACCCGTCGCCGTATCGCTCTGGGCCTCAAGCAGCTTGATAACGACCCATGGGATGGCGACATTCCAGACAAGTACCAACCGGGCCAATTGGTCAAAGGTAAGGTCACCAAGATCACGAACTTCGGCGTCTTCATCGGACTCGAAGATGGCTTGGAAGGTTTGCTGCACATCAGCGAATTGGCCGAGCACAAAGTCGAAGACCCAGAAGAAGTCGTCAAAGTTGGCGACGACATCGAAGTCAAAGTCTTGCGTGTCGATACCGACGAACGAAAGATTGGCCTGTCGCTCAAGCGAGTCGATTGGGGCGAAGAGCAAGAGCGTGCCGCGGCAGAAGCCGAAGCTGCCGAAAGCTCTGCTGGTGGCGTCTCGGTCAACGAAGGCGAACTCAAGGGTGGTCTCGGAAGTGGCGAAGGCCCACTGATTCCAACCCAAGACTAAGCCCAAGCGTCAGTCGTAAACAAAGAAAGCCCAGTGCAAACCGCACTGGGCTTTTTTCATGCGCCGAACACGCCACCGTCAGGACCAGCCTCCGCGTGAGCCGAACGCGCTAGCGTCGGGCCCTACACTTCTAATGAGGCAACGAACGAATTCTCGGGAGGGCAAGGCTCCTGCCGAGCTTTCTGTTCCGAGAGTTCGTAGTACCGAGCTTTGGCCGGAATCTTCTGTCTTTTCCGCCTAAAGGCGGGACGACGAACTATCTGGCCACGACCGCAATCGAGCCAACTTAAGCAGCGGCCAAGCGAGCGGCGACAGCGTCCCAATCGACGACGTTCCAGAACGCCGAGACGTAGTCAGGGCGACGGTTTTGGTAGTTCAGGTAGTAGGCGTGTTCCCAAACGTCCAAGCCAAGGATGGGGGTTCCCGAGATCCCGGCAACTTCGGCACCCATCAGGGGGCTGTCCTGGTTGGCAGTGCTGCCGACTTTCAGTTGGCCACCTTCGACGTAGACCCAAGCCCAACCGCTACCGAAGCGGGTGGCGGCTGCGGCGTTGAATTGTTCCTTCATCGCATCGAGCGAGCCGAAGGCACTGTCGATGGCCGAGGCCAAATCGCCAGCGGGGGCACCGCCCTTGCCGGGGCCCATCACGGTCCAGAACAGTGAGTGGTTTGCGTGTCCACCACCGTTGTTGCGAACGGCGCCACGCTTGTCGTCAGGCACCGAAGCGAGGTCCGAAACCAGGTCTTCGATCGACTTGCTGGCCAAATCGGTCCCTTCGATCGCGGCATTCACCTTGGTGATGTAGGCCTGATGATGCTTGGTGTGGTGGATTTCCATGGTTCGAGCGTCGATGTGAGGCTCGAGTGCGTCGTATGCGTATGGAAGTTCGGGCAGGGTGTAAGACATGCCGAGAGTGCTCCGTGTTTGGGACAAAGATAAACGTCTATCTACCCAGCACGATAGCGGTCCGGCAGCCTCTCGCAAGTGGTCCTAAGTTCGGACAATCTCACCCATCAGATAACTTCGCAAACTGGCGACGACCTGATCGACGCAAACTGCCAATTCGCGGCTGCGGCGATCGCGGTTTCGGATCGGTTGCAAGTTGATGTGAACGTTTGATTTCACAAAGCCAGGGCCGGCGTCCTCGGCCGTTCCATCGACAGGGATTTTGCCGGGAACGAACGATTCACTCAGGGTAAGCTGGGCACGCAAGGCGATCTGTTGGTCGACCCGTCGGCGTCCACCCGCACTGCAGATCGCGTTGACTTTGAGTGAAACTTGGTTTTCGCTGACGTTGATGATCTCGGCATTGTGGTCGGCGATGAATCCACGCAGTTTTTCGATCGCGAGATCGACCGGAACGGGCGTGACGATATCGAAATCGCTCTCACAGACTTCTTGGTCCGTGTCGAACCAGCCGAGCCATGATCGCTTGGGAGTCTCGCTCTTGGATTCGGCCACACCGCCGCTGCCAAATTGAATGACCCGGTTGCGCCCATTGTCTTTCGCCTTCAGCAGGGCACGGTCAGCACGCGAAAGAACGGTTTCGGCCGTATCACCTGGCTGGAATTCGGTGACGCCAAAGCTCGCCGTGACCGCTTCACCCCCAAGGCTTGGTAGGGCCGTTGCCTCGAGAGAACTGCGAATGGCTTCCGCTTTGTGAGTGGCGGTGGCGTTGTCGCACTTGCTCGCAAGCACCAGGAATTCTTCGCCGCCATACCGTGCGACCAAGTCACCGTCGCGGCTATGGCTCTTGAGGACCGCCGCGAAACTGACGAGTGCTTCGTCGCCGGCCGGATGACCGTGAACGTCGTTGACTCGCTTGAAATGGTCAATGTCACAAATGATCAAACTGAAGGTCTCGCCACCTGCCGTACCTTTGGCGACGAGTTCACGAATGGCTTCATCAAAGTGTGCTCGATTGGCAACACCCGTCAGCGGATCGATCGTGGTTTTGTGATGAAGCGTTTCGAGCTGCTCTTCCATTTCAGCTTGGTCGGTCATGTCGCGAATAATGATGACCGTTCCATGCGTGCCGGGGGTGCTGCCATGCACCGGGGCGACCTGAACGTGAACTGGCGACGGGTTACCCGAAGGCCGTTGCAAGGTCATCGGCCGCGCGACGCGTGCGTTACTGTGAAGGCATTCGGCGACCAGGCAGGCTGTGTCGCTGGCTTGTGCTTCGTCGCTATCGCTACTCTCTTCGTCGTCACTCGCACACTCCTGCAAACCGATGCACTTATCGGACCACGATTTGCCAAGAATCGCTTCGGGAGCGATACCTGTCAGGTCGTGCATCACGTCATTCCATTGCGTGATCGTTCCTTCCGTGTCGGTAAACACGACGCCATCTTTTGTGTTGCTTAGCAGTTGGTTGACGAACAAGGTTTCACGGCGGACGACGTAGGTGGACCGTTCACCCGAGGCGAAGCCGGAGGAATTCCAAAGAGCATCGCCCGAGCTGGGTTGCAGTTTTTGCAGCCAGCGATCGACGATGGCGCCCCGGAGCATTTCGGGCTTTTGTTCCAACATGTGGCTGAAGTCGGCGATCAAATCCGGGTCGAACTGAGTGCCGCTGCCTTGAAACAGTTCCTGAATCGCTCGTTCGCGGCTCATCGCGCGGCGATAGACGCTGTCGGTCGTCATGGCGTCAAACGCGTTGGCGATGGCCAACATGCGTGCGCCAATGGGTAATGCCGCGCCACGAGGTCCGTCACCTTGCCGGCGGCTGTCGAACCAAGAATTGGCGTGGGCGACGATGCTAAGCAAGTCAACATCGCTCGTGCATCCACGAAGGATTTCGCAAGCCTGGTCGTTGCAGCCGTCCATCATCAATTGTTCGTCGACGGTCAGCTTGCCTGGTTTTCGAAGAATGCGATCGGGGATACCGATCTTGCCAATGTCGTGAAGCAAGGCGGCGACTTCGATACGATCGCGAGTTTGTTCGTCCAGGCCGAGGCGACTTGCCCAGGCCGAACAGGTCAGCGCGACTCGCAACGAGTGCGCAGCGGTCGCGCGGTGTTTGGCGCGAAGCGCGTAAAAGAGCGACGTGGCCATCCCAAGTCGGACGACCGCCAATTGGTTTTCAAAAGTCGCGTGCGCGTCGGGCCGTTTGACTTCGGCCGCGGCGGGCGCGGATTCTTGAAGAACCGCAAGGAGTTGCCCCACTCGAGCTTGACCCTGTTCGACAGCAGCTACCGGTAGGTTCGCTGCGCCTGTGGTGGTTGCGGGTGCGCCGGCGATCGTAGGGGATCCACCCGTTGCGTTTGTATCGGTCATTCGGATTGCACAAAGCGTCTAGAACGAGAGTTTCAAGCAATGTCAAAGGCTAGGCCACGATCTGACCTTCGGCAAAAAGTGGGGGTTACCGAAACGATACATTTCCCATGAAAAAAGGCTCCGAAAGCATCCGCCTGGTGGGGGAAACCTTGCGATTTGAGGTTTCCCTACCTACTATGCAGAAAGCCAGTTTTTCCGGTCACTCCGACGTTACCGGTCGTAACGCTGGCTGAAACAGCTCGGAACGGATTCGCATGCGGCTCATGCGATCGATGCATGACCGCTAAATCGCTGGTTCGCCTGCCAAGGCAGTGTTCAGGCAATGCAACTTTTTACTGTGGTGTCACTCCTGTGAGTCTTTCCGAGGTCGATCGTCTTTTGCTGCAGCGGTGCCTCGATCGGGCTCCGCGTGCTTGGCAGGACTTTGTTGATCGATTTCTCGGTCTGGTCGTCCACGTTGCCAATCACACCGCGGCCGCGCGCGGGATTCAGCTTGATGCGTCAACTCGAGACGATCTGGTTGCGGAAGTGTTTCTGACCATCGTTGCCAGCGACTTTGGCGTGCTGCGACGGTTTCGTCGTAATTGCTCGCTCGCGACTTATTTGACCGTGATCGCCCGCCGCGTGATCGCTCGTCGGTTGGTGGCCAACCGACGCAATGGTGCTGCGATTGGTTCGGTCGTGCACGATCGTGTTGCCAAGGACCAAACGCCTGATCGGATCGAAGATCAAGAAGAAGTCCAGAAGTTGCTGATGCGGCTCGACCCACAAGAAGCCAACGTGGTGCGGATGTATCACCTCGAAGGCAAGACGTATGCCGAGATCAGCCAAGTGGTTGGCATGAGCGAAAACAGCATCGGCCCCGTTCTGACACGCGCCCGAGCGAAGATGCGCGAAGCGTGAGCCGAACGCGCTAGCGTCGGGCCTCGCATATTCGAAAGAGGCAACGAGAGAATTCTCGGGAGGGCGAGGCTCCTGCCGAGCTTCCAGTTCATTCAAATGAGCCGCGACGCGTGAGCGGCCGGGCCTAGCACGTTCGTAGCTACGCTCGCCAGAGCGTGGTGACAGCGGATATCGGCCTCATCGTGGGAACCACCTTCTGGCGAAGGTAGCTACGAGCCGAATGCGCTCACTACAACGCTACACCAAATCGACCGTCAACTTCTCGCCGTCCGTTGCAGTGACTTTAACGTTTAACATCGAACCTTCTTTAGGGAGACGGTCCGCGTCGTGTGAAAGCTCGGCCGGCGCGTAACGGCAAGTCGTGCCTTTCGCGATACCCGTGCCACTTGCTTCGCTTCCGATCCCCACGACCGGCGACGATGTTTCGACGAGCATCTCAAGCTGTCGGCCAACCAGCCGATCGTAGTAATCGCGTCGAAGTTCCGATTCGAGATCACTCAAGATCGAAACACGCTCGCTGCGAACGGCTTTGGGGATTTGGTCGGCCATGTCGGCCGCTGGCGTTCCACGCCGCGCGCTGAACGGAAACGCGTGAATCTTTGAGAAGCCCGCTTCGCGACAGGTATCGAGCGTTTGCTGGAATTCGTTTTCGGTCTCACCAGGGAAACCGACAATCACATCGGTGGTGATGGCTGGTTCATCAAGCGACTCACGTAGCAAGCGGCAACGATCGAGGAACATCTTGGCTCCCCAGCGGCGCCGCATTCGACGCAGCACGGCGTCACTTCCACTTTGAAGGCACAAGTGAAGGTGTGGGACAATCCGATCCGAATGCTCGGCCATCACCGAGATCAACTCACGTGTCACCTCAGTCGCTTCGATGCTGCTGAGCCGGATTCGAAATGCACCAGGCAATTCGCAAAGGCGTCTCAGCAAATGCGCCAAGCGGACCCATTCCTCTTTCGGCTTGCTCTTGTTCCACTCGACGCCGTAGTGACCAAGATGGATGCCCGTCAGGACGACTTCGCGATGCCCCGCTTCCGTTAGGCTGCGAACTTCATCGACGATGTGTTCTGGGGGGCGACTGGTAAGGTCAGGGCGGACATGGGGAATGATGCAATAGCTGCATCGCAAAAGACATCCGTCTTGGACCTTCACGTAGGCTCGTTGCCGACCTGAGAAACCGGAAAGGCCCGTCGGCACGTCGATCACACCAAAGCGGGTCATCAAGTCCGGCAGTTCACGTTTGTCGGTGACGACATCGACAACGCCGGGAAGCGCACCAACTTCTTCGGGAGCACGCGTCGCATAGCATCCCATCACGACAATCCTGGCGTCGGGATTGTCACGATGCATTCGGCGGATCACCTGTCGGCTTTTCGAATCGCCTTCGTTGGTGACCGTGCACGTGTTGACCAAGCACACGTCGGCAGGTTCCGTATCGGCCGGTTCGCTGTACCCGATTTGCTGAAGTCCTTGGCGGACCAATTCGGTTTCGTACTGATTGACTTTGCAACCGAGGGTTGCAACGCGAAGTTTGGCACTCATTCCTCAAACATTCCCTGCACTGAGCTGCGATGCCAGTGCGTTCTTTCATCGTTGGTTGCACAGCTTGAGGACAAGCAGTTGCGACACATCTTGTTTGTTGGTTGTATTGATCACGGTGTCGTCAGCACGATCACCGGTTCGGCTTTACTCAACAGCCGGTTCGATCGTTGCCGACATGCTGCCTTTGCAGCTAGCGATCAGCTCGTCTTTGCCGAACGCGCGAATCTGGTCACGTTTCAGTTCGGCGTGTTCCAAAGTGGTGGTCAGGCAGATTGCACGACCGCTGTGATCAACCTCTTTGGCGATTTGGAAGCCCGTTTCAATGGGATGCCGAAACAGTTGCTTCATCATCAAGACAACGTAGTCGTAGCTGTGGTCGGAATCGTCCCACAAAACGACGTGATAGCGAGGTTGTTTTTTCGGTTTGCGTCGCTGCTGTTTCTTGGTCTCGACGTGTGGCTCAGCCACCATAGTCTGCTGATCTGCCATTGCTGATCATGCTCCTCCACTTCTTCGGACCCCATCGGTACTGTCAGCAGCGGTGGGGACGGATTTCACCGTCATTCTCGCTGCCAACAATGTCGATATATTGTAGCGCAGCTGGCGGCCGCTAGGCAGTCCTTTTTTAATGCGATCACGGGGCGAGCTGTGCTTCGCTTTCCCGCAGTCTTTGTCCCAATCACCCAATCGATAAGTTTGGCCCATGTCCCAACCATCCTTGATGGATCAGCTTGCCGACGCCGAATCGCGTCATCTAGACGAGCTGTCTGAGTGGCTGAAAATCCCGAGCATTAGCAGTGACTCGTCCCGAAAAGAGGATGTTCGCAAAGCGGCCGACTGGGTGGCTGCAAAGTTCTCTGCGGCGGGACTGGAAGTGGAAATCGTGGCCACTGAAGGCCATCCAATGGTGCTCGCACAGACGCCACCCGTTCCTGGTGCGCCCGTGGTGATGGTTTATGGACACTATGACGTCCAGCCCCCCGAACCGCTCGAAGATTGGATTTCCGGCCCCTTCGAGCCGACCGTGCGTGATGGCAACCTCTACGCCCGCGGTGCAACCGACGACAAAGGCCAGGTGCTGACCCACATTCAAAGCGTTTGTGAGTGGATGGCCGCAGGAAAAACGTTGCCCCTGCAGGTCAAGTTTTTGATCGAAGGTGAAGAAGAAGTTGGCAGCGAGAATCTGGATCGTATGTTGCCCGAATTGCGCGAGCGTCTCGCGTGCGATTGTGTCGTTATCAGCGACAGCAGCCAGTATGCCGATGGCCAGCCGGCGATCACGTACGGATTGCGAGGCATCGCGACCTACGAATTGCAGGTGGATGGGCCCAGCCAAGATCTGCACAGCGGCTCGTTTGGCGGTACGGTGATGAATCCAGCGATCGCTCTGAGTCACATGCTGTCGTCGATGGTTGATGACCAAGGCCGAATTCAAGTCGAAGGGTTCTATGATGACGTTCGCACGCAGAGCGAAAGCGAAGCGACCGCATGGGCGCAGCTTCCCCATGACGACGGTGAGTACGCCGAGTCGGTCGGTGTCGATGCACTCTTTGGTGAAACGGGTTTTACGACAAACCAGCGCCGTTGGGCTCGGCCCACATTCGATGTCAATGGTTTGACCTGTGGCCATCAGGGCGAAGGCGTCAAAACGATCATTCCGGCGACCGCGTCGGCCAAGTTCAGTTGCCGATTGGTTCCCGACCAAGATCCGGTCAAAATTTCTGACGCAATTGAAAAACACCTCGCCAAGCATGCTCCGACGGGCGTTCGTTGGACCCTGCATCGCGATCACGGCGCCCCCGGCATGCTTGCCAACACCGAAAGCCAGTTTGTTAAAGCGGCCACCAACGCCGTCGAATCTGCATTTGGTGTTGCACCCGTCCTGATTCGCGAAGGTGGTTCGATTCCGATTGTCGCCCGCTTTCAAGAAGTCCTCGGTTGCGATTGTCTGCTGATCGGATGGGGATTGAACGACGACAACCTGCACAGTCCTAACGAAAAGTTCCGAGTCGCTGATTACCACCGCGGGATTCGCGCGTCAGCCATGCTCTGGGACGAAATTGGAAAACTTGTTTAAGAAGCCACACGCACGCTTGCTATAGAAAAATGCTCGATCGCAAATTCATCATTCAAAACCCTGATCTCGTTCGCGAAAACTGCGAGCGTCGCGGCGTCGACTGTGACGTCGATCGCATCGTTCAACTTGACAAAGATCGACTCGAAAAGCTGCAACTCGCCCAAGACCTTAACCAACAGGCCAATACCGTTAGCAAGCAGATTGGCAAAGCCAAGGATGCCGAGGAACGTCAGGCGTTGATCGAAGAAGGACGCCGACTGCGCGAAGCCAAAGACGCGGCGCAAAAGGAACATGACGAACTTGATCAAGAGATCGTCAGCTTGCAAACGATCATTCCCAACTTGACTCACCCCAACGTCCCGACCGGTGGCGAGGATGACGCGAAAGAGTTGTCGTTTGGCAAAACGTCCAAGCCTGAGTTTGACTTTCAGGCCAAGGATCACTTGGAACTAGGCGAAGTCCACGACCTCTTTGATTTCGAGGGCGGCGCTCGTGTCGCTGGTGCTGGTTTTTACTTCCTGCGCAACGCTGCCGTTCGAATCGACCTCGCCCTGCAACAATTTGCGGTCAGTTTTCTAGCCGATCGAGGTTTCACGCCGGTGGCAACACCTGACCTCGCACTCACAAGCATTTTGCAGGGTACCGGCTTCAACCCGCGTGGACCCGAGACACAGATCTATTCGATCGAAAACACCGAACTGAATCTCGTTGCGACCGCCGAAATCACACTCGGCGGCATGATGTCGGGACAAACCGTCGATTTGGAACAACTGCCGATTCGCCTCTGCGGTCTCAGCCATTGTTTCCGAACCGAAGCGGGTGCCGCCGGACGGGCGTCGAAGGGCTTGTACCGAGTCCATCAGTTCAGCAAGGTAGAGATGTTTGCGTTCGCGGCACCCGATCAAAGTGACGCGCTGCATGACGAGATGCGTGAACTCGAGTGCGAGATCTTTGACGCTCTCGAAGTCCCCTACCGCGTGATCGATACGGCCAGCGGTGACCTTGGCGGACCAGCCTATCGCAAGTTTGACCTGGAGGCTTGGATGCCGGGCCGCGGTGAAGGCGGTGCTTGGGGTGAAGTGACCAGCACAAGCAATTGCACGGACTACCAAGCTCGTCGACTGAATGTTCGCTTCAAAACGCCGGGCAAGAAAGGGACCGAGTTCGTCCACACCCTCAACGGAACGGCGATTGCGACAGGCCGAGCGATGATCGCGGTATTGGAAAACCATCAACGAGCCGACGGAAGCATCGCGATTCCAAAATCGCTCCAGCCGTGGGTCGGCAAAGAAGTGCTCGAGGCGTAGTTGTACACTGCCCCGTGCCGTAGCTACCTTCGCCAGAAGGTGGTTCTACGTTGAGTCGTGTAAAGCTCACGATCCGTTCGTAGTCCCGCCTTTAGGCGGAAAGGCCCGTAGCTACCTTCGCCAGAAGGCGGTTCTCGCTACGACCACGCTCTGGCGAGCGTAGCTACGTTGTTCGGCTCATGAGTAGGGGCGCGTTGTAAGTCATGCCCCACATATCACTGGGGTGTCATGCACAGCATGACCTACAAAGCCTACAAAGCCATGATGCTTCCGCTCAGTCTACGATGCCGAGTTTGACGGCGCGAACGGCAGCGTCGGTCCGGTCATTGGCGTTGCACTTGCGCAATACGTTTTGCACATGCTCTTTGACCGTTTCAACGCTGATCCTTAGCGAGCTCGCAATCTCTTTGTTGCTCAAGCCAAGGGCGACATGCCGCAACACTTGTGCTTCGCGGCTCGTCAAAGGTAGTTCAGGAGGTAGCGTGGTGACATCAACTTCCTGCTCCATCATGTGGCGAATTCTCGCCAACCGACTTTGCGCCGGTAGGGGCCTAGCGTTGACCGCACGGTCAATCGCTTCGGCAAGGTAATCACGATCTGCACTCTTCAGCAGATAATCATTCGCGCCCAACGCAGCGGCGCGAGCAACGTAAGTGGGATTGTCATAGGTGCTGAGCATCAGCACCGGTAAGTCATCCCATTTCTTGCGAATCGCTTCGAGCATCGACAAGCCATCGGTGTCTTGCATGCGAACATCAAGCAGCACCACATCAATTGAAGTTGATTCAAGTGCGGCATGTGCTTCGTCAGCGGTAGAAACAGAAGCGGCGATCGCAATCTGTTGTCCGTCGAGAAGCTCCTTCAAGCCCTGGCGTGCGACCTCGTGGTCATCAACAACTAATACCCTCAATACCATCGACATATCCGAAAAAACCAACACCCCGTATTCAGCTGCCTGACGTCGTCGCGACGATTGTTCACCGAATCATTCGTCGTTACTAGGGTGAGAGTTTAACGCAAGTCATTGTGAACAAACGACTTGCAGTCATTGTGGCTAATCGCCACTGGCCCAGGAGGGTGGAGTGTGGGGGTCTGGGCTCCCCAGGTTGGGTACCGATTGAGCCCATATGGCTCAACTTCTTTGACCAGACGTTAACCATGACCTAAATCTCCCCAGAGAACCTCTGTTTTTCGGTCGCATTGCGTTTTGCGGACGCGACTTTGGGAACGCGGTTCTTTCACAGTACCAGCATTCAGGTGGCTTTGCGAACGTTTTCAGCCGGGTTGGTACTGAAGGTCCACAGATAATTGCGTGTACGGTACATGACTGTTTGTCCATCGATTCTGCTGGTCGACGACGATCGCCACCTCGCTGACTCGATGGCAGCATGGTTGCGCGAACTGTCGTATACGGTCGATGTGGCCCACACGATCGACGCAGGAAAAACTGCGTTAAGAAATGGTGAATACGACCTTTTGCTCACCGACCTTCGCTTAGGCGAAGAAGACGGGTTCGATTTGATCACCCATTCTCGCAAGCGGCACCCCGATACTGCGGTGTTGGTGATCACCGGATTTGCCACTCCCGACACCGCGGTCCAGGCTGTGCGTGCTGGCGCATTCGATCTGCTGACCAAGCCGCTGATCGATGACGAGTTGCAGTTGGCAATCAACCGCGCCATCTCGCAACGCGAAATCACAAAAGAAAACGAAACCCTCCGCGCTCAACTCGATCGTCGCTCCGGTCTCGAGAATATTCTCAGTCACGACTATCGGATGCTGAAGATCTTTGATGTGATCGACAGCGTTGCGGACGCGAAAGCATCCATTCTGATCACGGGCGAAAACGGGACGGGGAAAAGCATGATCGCGCGAGCCATTCACGCTCGTAGCGCTCGTCGCGGCGGTCCGTTCGTCGAAGTGGCATGTGGTGCGCTTCCCGATACATTGCTCGAAAGCGAACTGTTTGGTCACGTTGCAGGCGCCTTCACCGGTGCAAACAGTGACAAAGCAGGTAAGTTCGACCTTGCCGATGGCGGCACGTTGTTCCTCGACGAGATCGGAACAGCGACCCAAGCGATGCAAGTCAAACTGCTTCGCGTGCTGCAAGAGTTTCAGTTCGAACCACTCGGTGGCACTGAAACACACGCCGTCGACACGCGCGTGATCTTGGCGACCAACGAAGACTTAGCCAAGTCGGTCGTTGACGGCGATTTTCGACAAGACCTTTACTACCGAATCAACGTCGTCAACATCGTCTTGCCTGCTCTCCGCGAACGGGCTGGTGATGTCCCCTTGTTGGTCGATCACTTCCTTCGTGAAGTGGCGGAAACGTGCGGTCGCGACATCGAAGGATTCGATGCTGCCGCAATGAAAGCCCTCCAGTCCTACGACTGGCCCGGCAACGTTCGACAACTCGAGAACGTGGTCGAACGAGCGGTGCTGTTGTCTCGAGGTGACGTCCTGACGATGGACGACCTGCCGCCCGAACTGACCGGCCGCGCTGCCGCGAGCCCGCTTGGAGGCGAAGTTTCACAGCCAGCCTTCAACCTCGCCGAGGCCAATGGGTTAACACTGCGTGAGGCACTGGAAGGACCCGAACGCCAAATCATTTTGCAAGCATTGCGTGTCCACAATTGGAATCGCGCGGCGACGGCCGATGCGCTCGATATCAATCGAACCACCCTCTACAAGAAAATGAAGCGTTTGGGGCTCGATGATCCCCGGCTTCAATTTGCTGGCGCCTAGTTCGTAGTTACCTTCGCCAGAAGAAAGTCGCCTTTCGCTCCGCGAAAGCAGCGCCCGCAATCGCAACGTTTGCGGAGCTCCGTTCGTCGTCCCGCCTTTAGGCGGAAGGGGCTGAAGATTCCGGCGGTAGCTACCTTCGCCAGAAGGTGGTTCTCGCAACAACAACGCTCTGGCGAGCGTAGCTACGGTGAGTTGTGTACGGCCCGACGCAAGCGCGTTCGGCTCACGATCCGTTCGTATTCCCGCCTTTAGGCGGAAGGGTCTGAAGATTCCGGCGGTAGCTACCTTCGCCAGAAGGTGGTTCTCGCAACAACCACGCTCTGGCGAGCGTAGCTACTGTGAGTTGTGTAAGGCCCGACGCCAGCGCGTTCGGCTCGCAAAGAACGGGCAAACTCTTCTCAACCCGCAAGGTCGGTCTAACCGATACTCCTTAGGACACACGGACGTGGGTCGCTGCGCGCTCATTGCGTATTGAGCGCAGCAGCAAGCGTGAAACACGCCTTTTTGCGGGTCGCCAATTTGTCCAGCTCGACACTCCCGAACGACAAGCCACCAGGACCGGTCGCTCGCTGGGTCATCCAGTGGGGGTCGGCGGTTGTCGATGGTGTCACCACGATGGGCGACATGGCAATCTTTGTTTGGCGCATGTTCGTCTGGATGTTCACGCGACTGCCACGTCGCGGAACGATCATGGTCAACTTCTATCAGGTCGGCGTGTTGAGCCTTCCTGTGGTGGCACTCACGGGAACATTCATCGGTATGGTGTTGGCGGTTCAAAGCTATCACCAATTCCATCAAATCGGTCTGGAAACTCGACTCGGTGTCGTGATCAACGGAACGCTCGTGCGCGAGCTCGGTCCCGTGCTCGCCGCCACGATGTTGGCCGGCCGCGTCGGGAGTGCGATGGCGGCGGTCCTCGGCACGATGCGAGTGACCGAACAAATCGATGCACTCACCACGATGGGCGCCGATCCGATTCACTATCTGGTTGTGCCGCGATTCCTCGCGTGCATCTTCCTGATTCCCGCGCTAACGATCATGGCTGACTTCATGGGGATCGTTGGCGGCTATTTTTATAGCGTGATCATTTTGGGGATCGATCACGCGGCCTATTTGAACTACTCGCGCGAAGGCGTGATGGGATACGACCTTTTCAGTGGGTTGTTCAAGAGTGTCTTTTTCGGCGGCATTATCGCGGTCGTTAGTTGCTATCGCGGCTTCCACTGTGAAGCGGGTGCCGAGGGTGTTGGCAAAGCGGCAACCACCGCATTCGTCTACTCATTCGTCATGATCTTGGTCATGGACCTTTGCCTGACCATTATCCTGGATGCGATCTACTTCAGGCTTTATGCGGGAGCACCGTCGCTGATATGAGTAAGGATGACGAGCTGACGCCCGAAGACGAGTTCGAGCCCGAAGACGAACTCACGCCCGACGAAGAAGTCGCGTATCACGATCACGAGGATCAATACGGTGACGATGACGAGGCCGATCCGTCGGTGGACGATGGGCCGACCGAAGACGATGGGCCGTTCATCGACGATGAAGCGACACCGCGACAGGTCGAAGTTGTGAGTGAATCGTTTGCGGTTGATGATGAAGAGGCGCAAGACGAAGTCTTTCATGAAGAGGCCGATGAGGAAGCGTGGGACCAAGCGTCCGATCGCTGGGAGGAGCCTGCGTCTAGCACGTCGGATGACGTGGCGGAGTCTGAACTTGCTGCGGCGCCCCAACCTGCTGCGGAGCCCCAACCTGTTTCGGAGCCGGAACCAGAGCCGACCAAGACCAAGATCGAGATCATTCGCGACAAGCCGCGTCCAACGGTTGCTGCGAAACCCAACATTGCTTCTGCAAAGGACGCTTCCGAGCAAGACAGTCAACGACCGTCCGCGGCGAGCCAATCGCGACAACCAGCTGGTGATGGAGTGCTGGTCGAGTCGGACGATGTGATGGTGCGATTCGGCGGTCAAACCGTCCTGAAAGATATCAATCTTCAGATTCGACGTGGCCAAACCGTAGCGATCATTGGCGAAAGTGGTTGCGGCAAGACGGTCTTCATGAAAACGATCGTCGGTTTGATCAGTCCAACAAAAGGTCGGCTCGGTTTCGACGGACGTTGGCTCGCGGACATGAGCCACGAAGAGTTGACCGATACACGCCGGCGGTTTGGTTTCGTTTTTCAGAATGCGGCACTGTTCGACAGCATGTCAATCTTTGACAACGTCGCCTTTCCGTTAAGGCAAAACGAGTCGGTCGCCGAGTCGGAAGTGCGCGACCGCGTGATGACTCACCTTGCCGAAGTCGGCTTGCCCGCCGAAGTGAGTCGAAAACGCCCCGCAGAACTGTCCGGTGGGATGCGCAAACGTGTCGGGTTGGCACGAGCTTTGATTTTGCGCCCGGAGCTTGTCGTGTACGACGAGCCGACTACGGGACTCGATCCGATCATGAGCGATGTGATCAATGAGTTGATCCTCGATACCCGGCGTCGCTACCCGGTTACAAGCGTGGTGGTCACGCACGATATGAACACGGCTCGCAAGGTTGCCGATCGCGTGTTGATGTTTTATCCACGCATGCGACTGGACGACCACGAGTCACAAGTCCTGTTTGATGGTCCGCCAAGTGACCTCGAACATGCCGAAGATCGGCGAGTTCGACAATTTGTGCGTGGCGAAGCGGGCGAACGAATCAACGAAATGAGAAGTGCCTAAGTTTTCCTTCCTCTGCGTCACGGATTCAAAAGACGCATCGGTTGGTTTTGAGTAACAGTCATGGATGACAATAAACTACGATTCGGCGTCGGCGTGCTGGTAATCTCGGCCATTGGGATCGCCATCATCTTGACGTTTTTGTTTGGTGCGTTTCCAAGTGTGCTGACGCGCGACTACAAGTTGATTGTCAACTTCGATTCGGCCGAAGGGATTGGCGTGAACAGCAAGGTCGTGCGCGATGGCGTTGCGATCGGCCGCGTCGCCGATGTTCGTTTGCGCCCCGAAGGGGGCGTGCAAGTGACGCTTGAAATGCAACTCAAGCACCGAACCTACCTGACGCATCGCTATATTCCGAAAATCGGCGCCGGCAGTCTGGTGTCAGGCGATGCCAAGCTCGAATTCGTCAAAGGGAGCGAGCAGGAGTTGGTTCGCAACTGGGGCGACGACCAGGAGATCTTGGATTTGCCCTACAGCGAAATCGAAGAGTTCATTCCCTACGGCTCGGTGACGCCTGGGTTGCTGGAAATGCAGGACGACTTGGCAGAAACCTTCGACGTCATTCGCACTGCCGGCCAATCGATCGCGGATGCGAGCAACAGCGTCGATCAACTCGCCGGTGACTTTCGCGAAATGGTCAATGCCGAAGACGGCAAGATCTCGGAAGTCGCTGACGAAGCGGTCGCCGCTCTCCAAGAGTTTCAGGGTGCGATGCGTGACGTCCGCACGATCGTCGGTGATCCCGAAATGCAGCGAAACCTCCAGTCGTCAATCCAGCAACTGCCGGACTTGTTGCAGAACGTCCAAGAGACGCTCGATTCGACACAAGATGCGTTCAAGAGTTTTCAGCGTGTTGGTGACCAATTCGAGCAGGTGGGCATCGCCGCCGAAGACACGGTCGAGAGTGTTCAGCGTACGTTCAACAACATTGAACAATTCACCACACCGCTCGCCGAACAGAGCGACGAGATGGTGGCTCAGGTGCGTGGAACGCTCGCTCGGGTCGACAGCGCTTTGTTCCAGGTCGAAGAGTTTGGCAAGTCACTCAACAACGGCGATGGAACGCTGAAGCGGTTCCTGGAAGACGAAGAGCTTTACTACCAAATCCGCCGGACGATCACGAACATCGAAGAAGCGACCGCGAAGGTGCGTCCGATCTTGGATGACGTGCGAATCTTTTCGGACAAGATCGCCAGGGATCCAAGGCAGCTTGGCGTGCGAGGCGCGATCACCAAACGCCCCAATGGCATGGGCATCAAGTAAGGCGGGACGCGTAAGCGTCCTGGCTTGATCACAAACCGTAGCTACGCTACGCTCGCCAGAGCGTGGGGTGACGGTTGACCGCTTGCCAACACAAACCACCTTCTGGCGAAGGTAGCTACATCATGGACGTGAGCCGAACGCGCTAGCGTCGGGCCTTGCACAGATTATTAAGGCCCGAGGCCTCACGGCCAGCGACTCACCCGAAGAGGAAGTGGGGAGCGGTCCGCCGCACAAACCACCTTCGGGCGAAGGCAGCTACGAAGGACGGCTCACGATCGTTTAGCGTGAGGCTCGGACTTGGCCACGAGCGCGACGCAATGCGGTTTCTTTCAACTGCATCTCTTCAGGCGTCGAACCAGGCAACGCCTTGGCGTCGTCGAGTGATTGACGAGCTTCCTCGTGGTCGAGCAAATCGACAGCAATCGCACGGCCGGTCAAAATGCTGACGACGTCGCCTTCGACCTGCGCGAAGCCACCGTCGACGTAGTACTTCTCTGGTCCAGCTGCGGTTTGCAACCGCAATGTCCCAAAACCGAGTCGGCCGATCAGCGGGGCACGCCCCTTGAGCACGCCCAATTCGCCATCGAACATCGGAAGCGAAATTGATTCGGCTTCGCGATCCAGTTCGGTGCGTTCGGGAGTGACAACAATGCAACGAAGCGACATAGCTTACTTCGACTCCTCTTCCATCTTCTTCGCAGCTTCTTCAGCTTGCTCGATGGCACCAACGTACATGAAGGCTTGTTCTGGCAAGTGGTCCCATTTGCCGTCACAGATTTCTTCGAAGCTGCGAATCGTGTCAGCAAGTGGAGTGATTTCACCCTTCTTGCCGGTAAAGACTTCGGCCACGAGGAACGGTTGACTCATGAAGCGTTCGATACGACGAGCACGATGGACAATCATCTTGTCCTCTTCGCTCAATTCGTCGACACCGAGAATCGCGATGATGTCTTGCAGTTCGCGGTAACGTTGCAAGATCGTTTGAACGCGGCGAGCAATTTCGTAGTGACGATCGCCAACGTATTGTGGGTCAAGAATACGCGAGTTCGAAGCGAGGGGGTCAATCGCGGGGTAAATACCCTTTTCCGAAATCGATCGCTCGAGGTAGATAAACGCGTCGAGCTGGCCGAAAGCGGTCGCAGGTGCAGGGTCGGTCGGGTCGTCCGCAGGAACGTAAACGGCTTGCACTGATGTAATCGCACCCTTCTTGGTACTGGTGATTCGTTCTTGCAACGCACCCATTTCGGTCGCGAGCGTGGGTTGGTAACCCACAGCCGAAGGCATACGACCGAGAAGAGCCGACACTTCCGAACCCGCTTGCGAGAAGCGGAAGATGTTGTCGACAAACAAGAGCGTGTCAGCACCGGTCGAGTCGCGGAAGTATTCGGCCATGGTGAGTGCCGAAAGAGCAACGCGGAGACGCGATCCAGGTGGTTCGTTCATTTGGCCGAACACCATGCAGGTTTGCTCGATCACCTTGCGACCGGTGTCGCCGATTGCGGTGTCTTGCATTTCGAGCCAAAGGTCGGTGCCTTCACGGGTTCGTTCACCCACACCAGCGAACACCGAGTATCCACCGTGGCTACTGGCGATACGAGCGATCAGCTCGGTGAGAATCACGGTCTTGCCCAGACCCGCACCACCGAACAGACCCGCTTTACCACCACGAACAAACGGGGTCAGAAGGTCAACAACCTTAATACCGGTCTCGAAGACTTCGGTGTTGGTTGAAAGCTCGTTCACCGGAGGGGCGTCGCGGTGAATCGGCATGTAGTCGTCGGCTTCGACGGGGCCACGCTCGTCAATCGCGTCACCAAGCACGTTGAAGACTCGGCCGAGGGTCGCAGTTCCGACGGGAACCGCAACGGGCTTGCCGGTGTCGACCACTTCCATTCCTCGCATCATGCCGTCGGTCGAACCGAGAGCAATCGCACGGACGCGTCCGCCACCGAGGTGTTGTTGGACTTCACCGACCAAGTCAATGTTGACGCCCTTGTGCTCGGACTTGATCTCAACAGCGTTGTAGATCGGCGGCATGTGACCTTCGGGGAATTCAACATCGAAGGTCGAGCCAATGACTTGCGTGACTTTACCGGACAGTTTTTCGGTTGCGGTAGACATGGCGAAGCTAAAAAAGGGCTGAGGTTTTTGGTTGTGTTCGGTTTCTGATTTGGAAGCGAAGCGGTCTTATGACTCGAGTGCTTCCACACCGCCGATGATCTCCATGATCTCGCCGGTAATTTGGCTCTGACGAGCACGGTTGTAGGTCATCGACAGTTGCTGGATCATGTCGCCGGCACTCTCGGTTGCACCTTTCATGGCGATCATTCGAGCAACTTGCTCGCTCACGGCAGCGTCCAAGAAGCATTTGAACAACTTCGCTTTAAAGCTCGTTGGCACGACTTCTTCGAGGATGCTTTCGGCCGAAGGAAGGAATTCGTATTCGACATTGCTGCCAGACGCGTCTTCCGTCGATCCACCGTCGCCATCATCAAGGGATCCAAGTGGCAACAGCGTTTCGATCGTGGCGATCTGTTTGCTGGTGCTGATGAACTTGGTGTAGACCACATCGAGGCGATCGATTTGGCCGGTGATGTATTGTTCAAGGTACTTCGAAGCGATTTCGTCCACTTCGTCGTACTTGGGTTGATCTTCAAAGTGGGTGTAGGTTTCGTCGGCTTCGACGCCGCGAAACTTCAAGCCGTTGATGCCTCGCTTACCGCTGACATCGCAAGCCACTTGATCGATCGATCCTTTGAGCTCTTCCAGCAGTGGCAATGTGGCTCGCAGGATGCCGGCGTTGTAACCACCACAGAGCCCACGATTGCTGGAAAGGACCAGCACGCGAGCGGATTGCGGGTTGTCACGCTTTTCCAAAAGCGGGTGCTGAACTTCGGTGCCTGCGGCTGCAAGCGAATTGACGATCGAAGCGAGTCGATCGGTGTAAGCCGTCACAGCGGCGGCGCGATCCATCGCTTTCTTATAGCGCGCCGTAGCGATCAACTCCATCGTCCGCGTGATCTTGCGGATGTTGCGAATTGATTTGCGACGTTTATCGAGTGCGCGGGCGTTGGCCATGAATCGGTCGTTCCAGTGGCGGTCAGTGTTCTAGGTTCAGCACTTGTGCTGACGGGTTCTAGGTTCAGCACTTGTGCTTTTGGGCTACAGGTTCGCTGAGGTTTACTCAGGGATCGTGTAGCTGCTCTTGAAATCGTTAATGCAGGCTTCAATCTTCTCGACGACGTCGTCGGTCAAGTCAGCCTTTTCGGCCAGCAAGCTGATCGCATCCGCGTGCTTGTCGGCAGCGAACTGCAGGAAGTCCGTTTCCCATTGCGAAACGGCTTTCACAGGCACATCGTCAATGAATCCGCGAGTACCGGCGTAAAGGCTAAGGACTTGCTCGGCAACACTCTTTGGTTGGTACTGAGGTTGCTTGAGCAATTCGACCATGCGGTAACCGCGATCAAGCTGAGCTTGGGTTGCCGCATCGAGGTCGGTACCGAGTTGTGCGAATGCTTCGAGTGCACGGAAGGCAGCCAAGTCGAGACGCAAACCACCGGCGACCTTTTTCATCGCTTTGACTTGTGCAGCACCACCCACGCGCGAGACGGAGATACCAGCGTTCATCGCGGGACGGATACCAGCGAAGAACAAGTCGGGTTGGAGGTAGATTTGGCCATCGGTGATCGAAATCACGTTGGTTGGAATGTAAGCCGAAACTTCGCCTTCGAGTGTTTCGATGATCGGCAAGCTGGTGATCGAACCGCCACCGAGGGCATCCGAAAGTTTTGCCGAACGTTCGAGCAGACGACTGTGACAGTAGAACACGTCACCAGGGTAAGCTTCGCGTCCTGGTGGGCGACGCATCAACAAGCTCATTTGGCGGTAGGCCGTCGCTTGCTTGGACAAGTCATCGTAGACAACAAGCGAGTGGCCGCTGTTGAACATGAAGTGTTCGGCCATTGCTGTACCCGCGTAAGGTGCAACGTACTGCAGCGGTGCAGGAGCGGAGGCACCCGCGACGATGACCGTGGTGTATTCCATGGCACCGTACTTTTCGAGCACGTCGACCACACCGGCAACCGCCGAGTCCTTTTGGCCGATCGCAACGTAGAAGCACTTAACGTTCTTGCCTTTTTGGTTCAGGATCGCGTCGATCGCGACTGCCGTCTTACCGGTCTTACGGTCACCAATGATCAGTTCGCGTTGTCCACGTCCGATCGGGGTCATCGCGTCGATCGCTTTGATCCCGGTTTGCATGGGCTCGGTCACTGGTTGTCGCTCGGCAACACCGGTGGCGATGATTTCCACGGGGCGAGTGACGTCGGTTTGGACGGGGCCTTTGCCGTCGAGTGGGTTTCCGAGTGGGTCGAGAACGCGTCCGATGACAGCGTCACCAGCGGGAACCGAAAGCAGCGTGCCGAGTGCTTTGACTTCGTCGCCTTCTTGGATCGAAAGGTAGTCACCAAGGATGATCACCCCGACCGAAGTTTCTTCGAGGTTAAACGCGAGGCCGATGGCACCGTTGGGGAATTCAACCATCTCGCCGGCCATCACGCCCGAGAGACCATAGACGCGGGCGATACCGTCACCGACTTCCAGCACGGTACCGACTTCGCGGACATCAATCTTACTGTCCAATCCTTCGATCTCTTGTTGCAAGACCGAGGCGATTTCGTCGCTGCTAAATTTCATGGGTCAATGATGAAGGCTTAGGGGTAAGCGAGCTGTCGCTCGCGATTTTGATTTCGATTTTGTTTTGTAGTGGTTTCGACTTTGCGGCCGATTACTCGGCAGTAAACTGCTCGAACTTTTGCAACAACTGGGTGGAGAAACCAGCACGAGCGTGTCGCGCCATTTTGTCCAATCGATTGGCGACGCTGCTGTCAAAGACTTGGTCACCAACGCGAATCACGATGCCGCCGATCAAGTTGGAATCAACGGATTCTCGCAGGCGAACTTCTTTGTTGAGCACGCCGCTGAGGCGATCGATGATTTGACCACGCGAGGCGTCGTCCAGTGGGACGGCCGTTTGAACGGTGGCCAAGATGCGACCGAGCATTTCGTCATGAATGTTTTCGGCAGCCTGGCGAACGGCACGGACGTAACCAAGACGTCCGCGACGAGCCATGACTTTCAAAAACTTGACCAGCACGGCGTGGAATTCATCGGCAAAGATCTTGTCGATGACACGCACCTTTTCCTCAACGTCGATCCGCGGCGAACCGAACACGGCAGCAAGCTCGGGGCTGCCATCAAGATACTCGTCGACGAGTCGCCCGAGTTGCTCGATCACCTGATCGGCAACCGATGCCTCTTTGGCGGCACCGATCAACGCCTGGGCATAGGTCTTGCCCAATTTTTCGGCGCCGGTGTCGAGCACGGTATCGTGTTTGACGGCTTCGCTCATTTGTGCTTCCGCGTCGTGGACGGACGGTCAAAAAGGTGCTTAGTTGTTACTGGGAAGTTGATCAAGCGACTTGCGAATCAGCTCCGCGTGATCTTCCGCTTTTAGTTCGCGGCCGACCACTTGTTTTGCGACGTTGATTGCCATGTCGGAAGTTTGGCCGGCCAGATCGGACAGCGCAACCTTCTTTGCCGTTTCGATATCGGCGACAGCTCGCTCGCGTTGACGTTCCGCTTCTGCCTTGGCTTCTTCAACGATTCGTTGGCCTGCGGCCTCGGAATCCTTGCGAGCGTCGGCAAGCATGGTTTGCACCTGCTTGGCGGCGTCATCCACTTTGGCTTGGTAATCAGCCAACAGTTGCTTGGCGTCGGCGTTTGCTTTTTCGGCACTTTCCAGGTCGTCTGCGATCTTGTCTTCGCGAGCCTTGAGACCACCGAGGATCACAGGCCAAACGAATTTCGACAGGATTGCGAAAACGCCAAGGAAGATGGCGAGGTTACAGACGGCCGAACCGAAGTCCCATGAAAGCAGGGGTGGCGTTTTGTGTTCGCCGTGGCCGCCATGGCCATCATCGCCTGCGTGCTTGGCATCACTGTCGTGGTCACTTTCGTCGTGACCCTCTTTGTGATCGCCATCATCATGGTCACCTTCGTCGTGGTCCGTGGCCTGCTCGGCGTCCGTGTCCGCTTGCTCGGTCGCGGCGTCATCCTGGGCGGAGACGACGGTCGGAACAGCGGTGAACGCAAACAGCGCCAAGGCTGCTAACAAAGGAATTCGGCTAAACTTAAGCAACAACATGGATTCGCCTTGCGGATCGTCTTTTCGAACAGAGGCATTCGCGTCATGCACTCGCGCAACCGCGAGCGCACTTTCCAAAATCAAACCGGCGTGCCACAGAGTCTTTGTCCAGGGACAAGAACTCTGCAAGCTACTTGGTCAGCATCAGAATGAGTGCGATCACAGCAACACCTTCGACAAGAGCGGCAGCGATCAGCATGTTCGTTGCGATCGTTCCACTTGCTTCGGGTTGACGTGCCATCGCGTCAACAGCGTTGCTGCCGATGCGACCGATGCCGATACCAGCACCGATAATCACCAAGCCCATGCCGATACCAACACCCAGGGTGCCGTAGCCTTGAGTTTGGGCTGCGGTGACAGCAATCTCATGGGCCAATTCTTCGGCAGTCTGAGCAAGCATCATCAAATTAAACATCTTCGGTTCGCTCCTGAAGAAATTCTCGTTCAGTTGGCTTCGTTAGAAGTCACTGATGGGTTAAAGGGGGTCAATTGATTGATTAAGAGGTCATCGGTCCGAGACGTGATGGATCGATCACCTTGTCCACGTCCATTTGGCCTTCGTCCGTAAACGGATCGTGATCATCGTCATGTTCGTGGTCGTGATGCGTGGCCACCATCGAGATGAACAGCACCGTCAAGAACGTGAAGATAAAGGCCTGCAGGCAGCAGATGAACAGTTCAAGCAGGGTCAGCAAGATGCCGCCGATGATCACGGCGAACTCGACAAAGTAGCCAAGCCCGTGCGAAACCTCGGTGGCCAAGAAGACCATTCCGATGAAGGCAGCGATCACCAAGTGACCCGACATCATCGTTCCGAAAAGTCGCATGCAAAGCACCATGCACTTGATCAGCAAGCCCAACCACTCAAGGAAGTAGAGTGGGATGCCGATGACCAACATCTTGGGATCGTCCCAACCCAGCGGGTTGAAGTGGGACAAGAACGCTTTGAGTCCTGTTTCGCGAATACCGACAAACAGGATGGCGACAAAGCTGCAACAGGCCAGCATCGAGTTGAGCGACAAGTTGCCCGTTGCGGTTCCGCCCCAATGTGAATTGCCCGTCGCTGGCTGGAGGAAGTACCCAAACGGGATCAATCCCAGCACGTTGCAGAACAGGACAAAGAAAAAGACGGTCCAGATGTAGTAAATGTATTTATCAGTCAGGGCACCAAGGTTTGGACGAACCATTTCGTCACGAACAAAGGTGCACATGGTTTCAAACAGGTTGGCCAGCGTGCCACGCGTCTTGTAGGCCTCGAGTCCTTCACCCTTGGGTTTGACTCGGCTGGCAACGTGGAAGAACACCAGCATCACCACGACGGCTGAAAATGCCGACATCATCAAGTGGTTGGTGATGAAGAAGTTATAGACACCATCGTAGATGTTTAGCGCAGGGACATCACCACTTCCAACATGCATGCTGAATAGCGGCTCTTCATGCAGTGCGTGAGGCACAACATGGTCCATCGGGCTGTGATCGGCTGAGGCGAGGATCATCGAACTTATGGTTGCCTAACTAAGTGATTCGCTTTGAACGTGCGTCATGACTTGGTGACCGGCCGATTCGGACGATCCGCCAAGCGTTTCGATGGTGCGACCGGAGTGCTGTATCAACGCCACGAACTCAACCGCAGCCAAGGTGACGTACCATCCGATGGTCAACGCAGCGATCGTTTCGGCTGACGCGGCCAAGTGATAACGGCATGTTGCAAAAAGTGCAACGGTCCCAACGACGCGAACGACCATTCCGGCGATCGCTGTTCGGACGAACCTGCTTTGCGGGCCGTCTTTCTCGGCGTTTGAGGGCAACAAAATCGTCGCCAAGAAACCGCAAACCGTCGGCAAAATTGCAATCAATCCGCTTGCAATCGCAATGAGGATGGCTGCTTGGGACACGGCCGGCTCAAGCATCGGCCCCGCTGCGAGCGAGACGATCGTTCCGCAAAGCCAGATTGCCGTTTGGCGGCGGAGGGCGACCGTCCAAACCGCAGCCGTCTGGCGGCGCATGACCACTTGGTCTTGGCTGCTTTCGGCAGGTTGCGATGGGGCGGACACGGCTGGGCGGATGTGAGTTGATAAAGGTAGTGCGGTTCAAGGTCGCCGCAGAGCGTCGGCTACCAGCAACGAATGTCACTCGGTAGCCAATGCGTGGGCCAGGTTTGAGGGGTCAGCGTGCACTGACGCCTGCTTCACTGGTCCTCGGGTGGCTGATTCATCGATTGCATTGCCTGCATGATGAATCGTGTCATGCCAAGGATGAAACCGATCAACGTTCCTCCCGCCAAGCCATAAGGTGTTTCGTGTTGGCGATACCAATCGAGGACGTAGCCAAGACCGGCGATGACGAGAGTGAAGGTTGCCAGTTCCGTCCCCAGTCCGACCAGCCGCATCCACGGCTTCGATTTTCCGCCAAAGGGCGACTCGTCGTTCATGAGGCGTTGCCAAAGCAATGACTGCCGAGTCGTTGCTCGAGGGGCTGAGTTGGCCCGAACGTGTGTGCTGAGACAGCACATCGTGCGGAACCGACACCCTTTCGAGGTGAGATCGGCGGCGACCTGTGTGCGTAGTTTGACTTGCGATTAGCCGGCGGCTAGTGCCAGCGACCGAGTGTCGCACCCTGTTTTGTGCGAAATGGCCAGCGGTTCCGCAGCTGGCCTTTTAGGGCGGATCGGACTCCAAAGCACAAGCCAGGAGGGTCTGGCAGACAGGCTGGACTAGGGCGAATGGAGAATGACGACTCGGTGGTTTGGTGAAGCGAGAAAAGATTGTCCTTTCATAGCGATTTCCGCAGCAGAATTCCGCAGTTTTTGCCCCAATGTGGTGAATCATGGCCCCCAGCATCTAGAACTAACGGCCGTCCCTTGGCATAATGTTTCAGGTGACGATTGTGCCGTTACTGCTGTTTGAGCGGGTCGTGAACCCCGCCCTTTGGCTGTGCCTTGTTTGGCCGTTTGGGTCATCGATCAAGGACTGTCGGGGCTTATGGGGAAGACCAAGAAAATCACCGCAGACGCACCCCTGCCGGTCACAGCCCATGATGACGCTGAAATTCCGGAAATCGTCGCGCGCAACGGACTGTACGGGGACATCGGCGATCACCGCATGCGGTGAGCCGAAAAAGATTAACAACATTGATTCAACCGTCCGTTGAATCGGGATTTGGGAGATGCAGGTGATCACAACCGCTGATTTGAAGGCTCAAACACGCCGTGAGCTCGCCGACCTGGCCAGAAACTATGGCATTGCAGGTTGGCACGGCATGAAAAAGGATGAGTTGATCGAGGAGATCAAGAAGGTTCAGCGACGCTTGCGACGCAAAGCCACCGCCGAGAAGAACGGCAAGCCAAAAGGCTCTTCAGCCAAAGCGTCCGCGAAAGCGGCTTCGCCAAAGGCAAAAAGCTCTGCCAAATCTTCTCCCACCGCCTCTCGTTCGGTGACCGCAGAAAAGCGAACCCCCGCGGCCAAGAAGCCAGCCGAAAAGAAAAAGAAGCCTGAAGCTCCCAAGGCTCCGCCTGTTTCGGCCAAGTCACTTAAGATTCGCCAGCAGATGCGAAAACGGCGTGACGCCCAGCAAAAGAACAAAGACCTTTCCACTGGCACTCTGGTCGGTGGCGCCGCAGTTCGCGGCGGAACCAAACGCACACGTGCTGACGAACCTCACCAAGACCGCATCGTGTTGCTCGTTCGCGACGCCTTCTGGTTGCAAGCGACTTGGGAAATCACCCGCGCCAGCGTCGAGCGTGCTCAATCGGCCATGGCCGAACGCTGGCACACCGCGATCCCAGTGCTTCGCGTTTTGACCGTTGGCGACGTCAGCAGCAATCGTGCTGAAAGTGTCGAACGTGATATCCCGATCCACGGTGGTGTCGACAACTGGTACATCGATGTTGATGAACCTCCTGCTCGCTTCCGCGTGGCGATCGGTTACCTGTCGGACAACAACGAGTTCTACACGGTTTGTCGAAGTAACGTGGTTGAAACACCGCGTCCAGGTGAATGCGAACGTCTCGACGAACATTGGCGAGACATCGCCGAAGATTACGAACGTATTTACTCGCTTAGCGGTGGCTACGACACTGACGGTGGCGATTTGAAGGATGTCTTCGAAGAGCGCCTGCGTCGGCCGATGCCAACCCGTGGCGAGCAAGGCCAGACGGTTGCCGATCCAACCCTACTGCGTCAGGCAAAGCTTCCGTTTGATGTCGACGCCGAACTAATCATCTACGGCAAGACCGCCGCTAGCGCGTCGGTCATGGTCGCGGGTCGCCCCGTGAAGCTCCAGCCGGATGGATCGTTTACGGTTCGCATGGAACTTCCCGACAAGCGACAAGTCCTGCCAGTGACGGCAGAGAGTCGCGATGGTCTGCGTCAACGCACGACCGTGGTCGCTGTTGAGCGAAACACAAAAGTGATGGAGCCGGTTGAGTTGCAAGAGCGACTCTAAGATCAGACACCAGGCAAGAGTCATCATCACGCGTTCGGGTCACGGCCCGAACGCGTTTTTTTATGTGCGGTCTGTGGTCCCGCCATTGGGCGGAAGCTTCGATCACCCTCCCGCTTGCGGGAGGGTCGGACGCAAAGTCCGGGGAGGGCCTTCAGCAAGGCAATCCCTCTCCGGGCCTGAGAGCCCGACTCTCCCAAGGGAGAGTGTCAATGCATACGAAATCGGCATCAGACCGGCAACGAACACCCACGCCGCTCACGGCGCTTTCCGCTTCGATTCGGTGTATCATGCGACCTGCATCCCCTGCCCTGCCCCACCCCACCACAGTTTGTTCGGAGATCCAATGTTCAAACTCCTTCACCGTTCACTTTGCTTGCTGGCTTGCCTTGCAGCCTGTTCGTTGGATTCCGCTTGTACGGCTCACGCTGATGAAAAGTCTGATTCGATCAACATCTTGCTGATCACCGGCGGTTGTTGCCATGACTACGACTACCAATCCAAGACGATGCAATTGGCGCTAAAGGAACGCGGCGTGGTCGCGACTTGGACGGTGGTTAACGAAGGTGGCAAAGGGACATCGGCCCAAATCGATCTCTATGAAAAAGAAGATTGGGCGGATGGTTTTGACGTGGTGATTCACAATGAGTGCTTCGCAAAGACCGACGAAGCCGACTACATTCGCAAGATCACCAAGCCGCATCGTGAAGGCGTCAACGCGGTTGTGATTCACTGTGCGATGCACACCTACCGTGACGCCAAGGTTGATGACTGGCGTGAGTTCCTTGGGGTCACCAGTCGCCGCCACGAACACAAAAGCGAGTATCCGATTAAAGTCGTAGCCGGCGATCATCCTGTGATGGACGGTTTTCCAGCCAATCACACTTCGGCAATCGATGAGCTTTACATCATCGAAAAGGTGTGGCCCAAGACAACGGTTTTGGCAACTTCAAAGAGCGAGAAGACAGGCAAAGAGCACGCAGTCTTTTGGGTCAATCAGTTTGGTAAAGCTCGCGTTTTCGGGACGACCTATGGGCACAGTAACGAAACCTTTCAAGACGAAGTCTTCCTTGACGCATTGGCCAACGGAACGCTTTGGGCGGCCGGCAAACTTGGCAAGACTCAGTAGGTGATCGCAACGTGACGGGATTCCCCGAGTTTCGTTTTCAGGGATCGCTCAGGCCGTCACAACGCGCTGTTGAATCGATTGCCGCCGAGCAACTCGCGGGCGGCAAGCGGCGGATCCACGTGGTCGCTCCACCTGGTTCGGGCAAGACGATCCTTGGGCTCTACCTTTGGGCCTGCATGATCAAGAAGCCTGCTTTGGTGCTTTCGCCAAACTCAGCCATCCAAGCCCAATGGGCATCGCAAGCCAACCTCTTTTCGGTTGCCGGTTCGACGATTTCGCAAGACGAGATCGTCAGCACCTCTGCGGACCGGCCGGCACTGCTGACCTCATTGACCTACCAATCGATCACGCTGCCCGCGCGAGCCGACGACAAGCTCGATTCACGCGCGATCGATCTTTGGTTGCAAACGCTGTTGGAAAAGGAACAAGCCGAAAACACAACGGCCGCCGAGATTTGGGTCAACGACCTTCGCACGCACAACCCAGACTACTACCAGCAGCGACTTTCGTACTACCGCAAGCGCATTCGAGACGACGATGCGGCGGGCGGTCGCGCACTCTCGATGCTTCACGATCGTTGTGTCGACACCTTGCAGCGGCTTCGTGATCAATCGATCGGTTTGTTGATCCTTGATGAGTGCCATCACCTGATGGGTCATTGGGGCCGTGTCCTCTCGGAAGTGGACCAGTACTTGGGCCAGCCGGTCGTCGTCGGCTTAACCGCGACCCCGCCCGATCGCGACGGGCACAAGCCCGATGACGTGAAGCGGTACGATACCTTTTTCGGCGATGTCGATTTTGAAGTGCCGGTGCCCGCCGTTGTGAAAGACGGGTACCTCGCGCCTTACCAAGACCTTGCCTATTTCGTTTCGCCGACATCGGAAGAGCTCGAGTTCATCGCGTCGGCCGACAAACAGTTTCAGGCACTCGTCGAAGAGCTTTGTCACAGCGACGACGAGCGGGAATCGCTTGTTGATTGGCTTGCGCGTGTGTTGGCGGGCCGTTTGCTGCCGTCCGGCAAAGAGACGAGTTGGCAGCACTTTCTCGGCCGCGACCCCGATTTTGTCGCCTCGGCGATTTGGTTCCTCGATCGCCGCGGCGCCAAGTTGCCCGATGACGTACCAGCCGTACCGCCACCGTCGATCGAGCCACAGGAACGCTTGGTGGTTTTAATCGATCGCTTCACCCGTCATGCGCTTCGGCGTTCACCAAGCCAGCAGGATCACCGGCTTGCCGAGCGGGCGACGGACCGATTGCGAATGCTTGGTGTTCAGATCACCGAAACGGGCAGCCGTCCGTGCGCGTCGCCGATCTCGCGAGTCTTGGCGTACACGCGCAACAAGGTTCGGTCGCTGGTTCCGATTCTGAAAAACGAATGGAGCTTGCTCGGCAGCAACACGCGCGCGGTCGTGATCGCCGATTACGAAAAGACGTCGGCCGTGTCACCCGAGATCACGCATCTATTGGATGAAGAAGCCGGTGGTGCGATTGCTGCGTTTCGCGCGATTCTTGATGACGAAACGACCAATCGGCTCGACCCCATTCTGCTGACGGGATCAACCGTGCTGGTCGATGTCGATCTTGTGGTGCGATTCATGGGTGAGGCGAAACTCTGGTTTCAAAAAAAACAGCTCTCGGTGACCCTCGATCGCCAGGACGAAGGGCTGTTCAGTGTGATCACCGGCCGCGGGAGTGATTGGTGCCCTCGCGTCTACGTCGAGATGATCACCGAGCTGTTTCAACGGGGCGTTACTAAGTGTTTGGTTGGAACGCGCGGCCTACTTGGCGAAGGATGGGATGCGAACAAGATCAACGTTCTGGTTGATCTTTCGACCGTCGCGTCTTCGATGACCGTCAATCAATTGCGTGGTCGGTCGATTCGCCTCGATCCAAATGCCCCCGACAAACTTGCCAACAACTGGGATGTCGTGTGCCTGGCGCCCGAGTTCACCGGCGGGCTCGATGACTATCATCGGTTTCGGCGAAAGCATGAAACGATCTTCGGCATCTGTGATGATGGTGCGATTGAACAAGGTGTGGGGCACGTGCACGCGTCGTTCACCGACATGCAACCTGAATTGATCGAAGGCAATGTCGAATCGATCAACGGCGATATGATTGCTCGCGCATCGAAACGCAGCGACGTGTATCGCATGTGGGATATCGGCAATCCTTATTCAACCGACCCCATTCGTGCGATCGAGATCCGCGGCACGGTAGTGGGTGGCGGTTGTCCACCCTTTCGCGGTTGCCGCGTGCCATGGACGGACGCAACGCTCGCTGTTGCGATTGGACGATCCATCTTGGCGGCGCTGGCCGGCATCGATGCGGGGCGCGTGGGCCGCAAAGCACTCAAGGACGCGGCGCCGCTTGCCAAGCGGCGAAAGTTGCTCGAAGCGGAGTCGCCACTCAGAATCTCTCAGCGGGACGGTGGCTACGTGCGAATCTTTTTGGAGGATCGACCACGGGAAGAGTGTGAACGGTTTGCTTCGGCGATGGCCGAGGCGATCGGACCGTTGAATCAGCCTCGATACATCATTCCGCGGATGGCCGACGAGGTGACCGAATCGTGGGCAGCGATTTTGCTACCTGGGCCGATTCGTCGCATGCTCGAAACACGCGAGCAAAGCCAAGTGATGTTGCACGCCGTCCCGAGTGTCTTGGCCAGTAAACGCGACTTGGTGGATGTCTACCAGCGGTGGTGGAATCACCTCGTGAGTCCCGGTGAAGCCGTTTACGCCAAGAACGAAACGGCGCAGCGTGTGATTGACCAAGCGGTCACAAGTGGACACCTGCCAACAACGATCGTCCACAACAAAGAAGTGTTCCTCTAGTAGGTCATGCTCCGCATGACAATCGGCACGCGATCATTCTTTGTGAGCCGAACGCGCTAGCGTCGGGCCCTACGCGTCCGTAGCTACGCTCGCCAGAGCGTGGGGTGATGGGAAGCGGTTACGCAGCGAATCCACCTTCTGGCGAAGGTAGCTACGGTTGATGCGGACGCTGTGGTTTTCGTGAGCCGGCAGTTCGTAGTACCGAGCTTTAGCCGGAATCTTCTCACGGACCGCCTAAAGGCTGGACTACAAACGGCCCTACGGTTGATGCGAACACCCGTCATTCGGAGCATGACCTACGAAGACCTTACGCTTGTTGCAGCTTGGCGGCCAACAGCGTGTTGTGCAGCAGCATCGCGATGGTGAGCGGGCCGACGCCGCCGGGCACGGGCGTGATCGCGCCAGCAACTTCGGCGGCTTCGTCGAAAGCAACGTCGCCAACCAACTTGTCGTCGACACGGTTGATCCCGACATCAATCACGATCGCACCTGGCTTGATCATGTCGCCGCGAATCATCTCCGGCACGCCTACGGCAGCAACCAGGCAGTCGGCCGTTTTGCAGACCTCGGCCAAGTTCGCCGTACGGCTGTGCGCGAGCGTGACCGTTGCGTTGGCGACCTCGCGTCCACACGATCCGTCGCGTTGTGCCAGCATCATCGCCATCGGTTTGCCGACGATGTCACTGCGGCCGACCACGACGACATGTTTGCCTGCGACACTGTGTCCGGTTCGATGCAAGAGCTGGACGACCCCGTGCGGCGTACAGGGTAGGAATCGCGGCCGACCCTGCATCAACAGCCCCACGTTGACGGGGGAAAAGGCATCGACGTCTTTGAGTGGATCGATCGCGTCGAGCACTTCGCGTTCGTCAAAGTCGCTGCCTTTGGGAAGTGGCAGTTGCACCAGGATTCCGTTGACCGAAGCGTCTTCGTTGAGTTGGCCGACCAGTTCGAGCAATTGTTGCTGAGTCGAATCGGCGGGCAAACGGAGGGTGCGTCCCTCGATTCCCGCCTTTTCGCAAGCGCGTTCTTTGTTGCGGACATAGACTTGGCTGGCCGGATCTTCACCCACCAAAACAGCGGCCAAACAGGGTTTGGCGCCACCACCGGCCGTGAACTCGGCAACATCCTTGGCGACATCCGTCCGGATTTCGCCAGCAATCTTTTTTCCGTCCAATAGATCTGCGGTCATGGTGTTTTTGCGGTGTTGGGGGCCAAGTTCGCGTTCGATTCCGGCGGCGGCAAAGCGGAGGCATGAACCTCGACCCGCCATCTCGCCTCAGAATGCCAGGGCCCAGAATGCCAGGGGCGGGCGGTTGTGGAAAGTGGGCAGCCATTTGAAGGTGATGAAAGCGCCATAGTGGCAAACCGGGCCCCTGGCTATAGTTACCCAGACTTCCGGGATTGCGGAAAACCCGTTCCCGACGCCGCAAAGTCTTCCATTTTGCACAGGAATCACTCGTCTCGATGTCCACCGACGCGCCGAAGCTCAGCCCCGTTGAGAAGATCAAAACCGATAGCAATTTCCTGCACGGCACCATCGCCGAGGAAATCGCCGATCCGATCGACCACTTCGACAAGAACAATATTCAGCTGCTGAAGTTCCACGGCACCTACCAGCAAGACGACCGTGACCAACGTCTTGTCAAGAAAAAAGAGGGTGGCGGCAAGGCTTACTCGATGATGGTGCGCCTGCGGATTCCGGGTGGTCGCATCACATCGGATCAAATGCTCGACCAGTTGAACTTGTGTGAAGAGCTTGGCAACTCGACGCTCAAGATCACGTCGCGCCAAACATTGCAATTGCACGGCATCCTTAAAGATGACTTGCGTCCGACGATCAAACGGATCAACGACATTCAGTTGTCGACGCTTGCGGCCTGTGGCGATGTCAATCGAAACATCATGTGCTGCCCAGCGAAACGCGTTGGCGGTGTCTACGACGAATTGAACCGGGTGACCGATGAATTGACCGAAGCGATGGCGCCTCAGACGCCTGCCTATCACGAGTTGTGGTTGACCGACCCGGAAAGTGGCGAAAAGACGCTCGCCGGTGGCGGTCCGATCGACGAGCCGCTTTATGGTCCGACCTATCTTCCGCGTAAGTTCAAAATGGGCATCTGCCTGCCCGAAGACAACTGCATCGACATCTACACCCAGGACCTCGGTCTGCTGGCGGTTGTTCGAGACGGAAAGATCATCGGCTACAACGTCCTTGTCGGCGGCGGCATGGGAACGACACCCGCCAAGAAGAACACCTTCCCGGCGCTCGCGAAACGAATGGCTTTTGCCACCCCGGAACAACTTGTCGGTGTTTGCCAAGCGGTATTGAAAGTCCAGCGAGACAACGGCAACCGTGCTGATCGCAAAACGGCACGTATGAAATACCTGATCAATGATTGGGGAATCGAAAAATTCCGCGCCGAAGTCGAGAAGTACTTTGGTAGCCCGCTGGAAGATTGCACCGAAGACGACGTGCACGGCTTTGACGACCACATGGGTTGGCAAGAGCAAGGTGACGGCAAGTGGTCGTACGGTTTGAACATCGAAAACGGTCGCCTGTATGACAGCGAGAACATCAAAGTCAAAGCGGCGCTACGTGCGGTATGCAACGAGTTCAAAACCGAGATCCGAATGACCGGTCACCAGAGTGTGATCTTCACCGACATCGAAGAAGGTGGCAAAGAAAAGCTGATCTCGTTGATCAAAGAGAACAATGTTCCGTTGACCGAAGAAACCTCGACCGTTCGTCGTTGGTCGATGTCGTGCGTCGCCCTGCCGACCTGTGGTTTGGCGATTACCGAAAGTGAGCGTCGCCTACCGAGCATCATTGATGGGTTGGAAGGCCCGCTGGCGAAACTTGGACTCGACAAGGAACGGTTCACGATCCGGATGACCGGTTGCCCCAACGGATGTGCGCGTCCCTACAACGCTGACCTGGCGTTGGTTGGTAAGGCGAAAGATCGCTACACCCTTTACGCGGGTGGCGGTTGGCTCGGCAATCGACTTGCCTACATCTACAAAGACATGGTTCAAGACGACCAAGTCGTTGACGAGATGGTCGGAATCTTCGCTGCCTTCAAAGCGAATCGCCAAGGCGACGAATCGCTCGGTGAATTCTGCACGCGAGTCGGCAAGGACGAGCTTGCGACACTTGTCGAAGCTGCGCCCAAGCCGTAACCCACGCGGTATTACTTTGGCCGACTCTTGCCGTTGGCCAAATGCAGTTCCGGTTGCATCTTCGCGTCGCCTCGGACCTCGATCACTTGGTCGGCGCGAGACTGGGTCAGGTACTCGGTCAGATTGACCTGCATGCCCCGCAAGGCTTCCAGATGAGCCTGTTTTTGTTCGTCGCCGCGCTGTTTCAGTTCCAATTCGAGTTCCGCTTGAGCACGGCGCTCGTTGCGTGAGAACTCGGCGACACGTTCCTTGCGGGCAAGTTCAGCGTCCGATTGTTGACGTTTGGTCTCGAGGTCGTGTTGCACTTCGGTCATTTGCTCCTGGCGGCGCCGCGCAGAGCGTTCCATCTGGCAACTGAGCTTGTAGTCTTCGACTTCTTGTGCCTGTTTTTCGGTCGCCTTTTCAAGTTGCAACCGAGTTCGTGTTTGAATTGCTTCATCATGCATCGCTTGCAGTGAATCGGGCGCGCCGTAGCCACGGTAGACGACGTTGTTGATCTTGTAGCCGCACTGGCTAGCGCGGTGAAGCAATTGGTTGTAGGTCGACAATTCATTCAGCTGTTCGGTTTGTTGTTTGAATTGTTCAAACGAACGTTTTCCGGTGAACTCGACCACGTCACTTGTGGCCGCGTTGATGAAGTCGCCGATTGGGTCATGAGTCGTGTCGAGCATTCTTTCAATGTCGACCAATTCAAAGAAAATCATCAATCGGATGGTCAACACGGCGTCGTCGGCGGTGCGTACATCGCGAACGTCGTGATACATCTGGTCAGGCATCAAGCAAAGTTGTTGGAACTTGAGTGCGTTGGGGCGTTTTTCGACGCCGCGTGAACCACCGTGCGATGCATGCCACGAAAACTTATGCAGCCATTCGCCGGGGCGCGGTGCAAACAAGCCAGGACCATAAACGATCCGACGAGATGCGCCCGATTCGTCATCCGGCGAATTGGTCGAATAGACGACGACCGCTTCTTTGGCTGCCAGGTCGAGGCAATCATGAACTTGGATGTCATCATGCACGCGGCGATCGAGCCATGCTTGGACGGGGCCAAGGCGAGTCTCCTCGCGGCCGTCACGAAAACGGATCGTCAAGTACTGTGACGGGTGTGCGATGAAATGGGGCATGCGTTCAAATCGCGAACGGCCTTTCCAAACGCGCTTGGGACCCTCGATCAGATCAATGGTCCCGTTGGGGCGATAGGCCAACACCTGTTGGCCTTCGTCGATGGTGTAGAACATGAATCCGTCTCCTGGCTCGGGTGATGCGTAGGCTTTTTGGTTTCGGCGTGAACTGATCGAAGCGGTTGGTGCTGGCGATGCGCGTCGTGCAGCGACATTGCGAGATCGGCTTGGTATTCCTGCCATCGACAAGCAGACGCCGCTGTTGTCGCGGTCGTCAAAGTCGATCGCGGTGTCGGTGAATTCTTGCAACATCGAATCGGCCGACTCACCCTCGACTTGGCCATAGTGGAAGTTGATGAAGTTGTGTACTTCTTCGTTGCTGCGATAAATGAAACGGACATTGCAATTCAGAATGAATCGCAGCTTGTCTTGGATCATGACGTCCGTGTCGTGCGGCGTCGCGCAGATGATCGTGTCGTCTTCGACAGCTAAAGGCGCAACGGCGTTTTCCCGTGCAAGTGTCTCGGGGACGAGATCAAGGACGGAATCGGGCACGTCCACGTCGAGCAGCCGAACATGGTCGGGTAGCTCGTAGTGTTGGCCCGGGATTCGGTCACTGACCGACAGGCCCGTTGAAAGGTGGCCAGTTGAAAGGTGGCGTGTGAGTGCACGCATTTTGCCCTCCCGCGGGGTGAAGGTGATTCAGCTTTTGTGTCGCTGAACGGAGATAAGAAACCGCTGGTATTCAGGATGGCATCTTTCGGCGGTTCACGCACAGGGAACCACCGAATGGCTGTCCGTTTTGGGATAAGATGTTGCTCCTTGACTTCTATGTGATTCGCTTCGGGTATTGGGATCTTGTTATGAATTCGCCGCAGAACGTTTCTCGCCGTCGTCTGCTCGCCGCAAGTGCAGCCGCAGCGGTTGTTGGTGGCCTGCCTACCGCCGCCTTCGGTAAAGAGGGCTCCACCCAAAAAGAGAACACCGGCGGCGGCCAGGTTCGCCGTCCCAACCGGATTGCTGTCTCGACCTATTCCTATTGGCGGTATCGCGATGACAGCAAACTTGGCATTGAAGAGTGCATCGATCTGGCCGCAGAGGCTGGTTTCGATGGCGTTGAGATCTTGCATGTTCAGATGCAAGACACTTCCAATGCGGCGCTCCAGCGAATCAAACAACGGGCGTTTCATCACGGACTCGATCTTTGCGGGTTTTCGACGCACCAAAGCTTCGTCTATCCCGACAAAGCCAAACGCCAAGAAAACATCAAACACACCATCGACTGCATCGAAATGGCCTATGCCCTTGGGATTCCGACCATTCGTGTGAACACCGGACGTTGGGGGACGTCCAAGAACTTTGACGAGTTGATGGCGAACAAGGGAATCGAAGCGCGGCTCGATGGCTACAGCGATGATGATGGTTTCGAGTGGGTGATCGACGGGCTTGAAAAGTGTTTGCCGGCCGCCGAGCGATGTGGCGTCGTTCTCGGATTAGAGAATCACTGGGGCCTTGGCCGAACAGCCGCCGGCGTCTTGCGTGTGATCGACGCGATCGATTCGCCGTGGTTGCGTGCGACCTTGGACACCGGCAACTTTTTGGAAGACCAGTACGCGCAGTACAAAGAGCTCGCGCCGGAAGCGGTTTTCGTTCAGGCCAAGACCTATTTCGGTGGCGGGACCTGGTACACCCTCGATATTGACTACGACCGAGTCGCGGCGATCCTGCGCGAAGTCGATTATCGCGGCTACATCTCGCTCGAGTTCGAGGGAAAAGAAAAGCACGCGACCGCGATTCCCAAGAGCCTCGATTTGTTGCGCAGGGCATTTGCGTAGCGGGGGGGCGCGACAGCAATCACCCTCCCGCTTGCGGGAGGGTCGAACGCAAAGTCCGGGGAGGGAATGATTTTTGTAAAAGCAGACCCTCTCCGGGCCTTGGAGCCCGACTCTCCCAAGGGAGAGTTTTCGAGCGCGCAGTCTAGCAATCTGAAACGCTGGCGCGTTCGGCTTAGGAAGGCCCGACGCTAGCGCGTTCGGCTCAGGAGTGCCCGACGCTAGCGCGTTCGGCTCACAGGAGTGCCGGATCTGCGTCGCTGTCGCTCCTTGATCCGGCCTACACGCTAGACGCGGACGTCGAGGTAACCGGCTGAGATTTGCTCTTGGACTTTGACGGCTTGTTCGAGCAAAGCGTTGGCGGCGTCGCCGGCCTGTTTTTGAGCGTCAAGGTTCTTTTTCAACAGCGTCGTATCGATCTGCTGGCGCACCGCGTCGTTCTGTGCTCGTAGCAGCTGCCCGACGGCGGGTGAAATGCTTGACATGGTACGGCCCCCTGAATTGGCAACGTTTCGTTGAGTTACGTTGCTTTTGTGCGACAACACACTCTAGGTGGCTATTCGGTTGCCCGTCCCGGCGGCCGCCAAACAAATCGCGGCCCGAATGGTTGGCTGGCGGCAAAGTGTTCCGATTGTGCCGGTCAAGCAAAGCTTGCGGTGTTTCGAACCGAGCAGCCTCTTATTCCTGGAACATCGCTGGCACCGGTTCGTCGGCCAATTCGTCAATGATGCCCTGGCTGCGCTCCTGCGCATTGAGGACTTCCATCTTGCCGACGTAAAGCATCACTTTGCCGCCGTCAGGAATTGCATCTTTGATCAACTTCCCAGCGGCGCGGCCCGCCATGTAGTTGCTGGTGCCGAGGTAGAACTCACGTTTTGAGGCGGGAGCGTCGCTGTCCTGGCACAGGACGGTCATCGCCTTACAGGCATCGTTGATCATCTCAACCTGGTTGTCGGGTGCGATCGGGCTGATCGCGAGGCCATCGAGTTTGTTGGTGACGTTTGTTTCCAAGAAACGCTTTTGTTCTTCGATCGTCCCGTTGGTCGGCATTTGCACGTTGACTTCACAACCGAACTGCTCTGCTGCTTTGTTGCAGCCAAATTCGGCGATGGTCCAGAACGGATCAACGCTGTTGGTGATGAAGGCGACGCGAACGCCCTTGCCGTCCAGCTTCGAATCGGGCGACATCATCGGTCCGTTGCCGGCTTTGATGGCGTCCATTCCGTTGGAAAACTCTTCGACGTTATCTGGTGTGATCGTCTTGTGTGGGATGAACAGTAGGCTCGAGTCTGGAACGTCGACCTTTTCACCTTTGGCGAGCATGGTGAGCCACTCGACGCTGCGGTAGCCAAACCCATACGGGTTTTGCACGATCGTGCCGTGCACGTTGCCTTCCTGGATTCCGGCGAGCGTTTCGACATGCTCGTCGAAGGCGACGACTTTTACTTTTCCGACCGCGTCGCTACTTCTCAGGCCGGCCAGAATCATCGGCGTGTTGTTGCTCCACAGTCCGACCATGCAGTTGATGTCCGGGTGTGTCAAAAGGGTCGTTTCAACGTTTTCCTTTGCGCGGCTGTTGTCCTGGTCGTCCGTCATGATTCCCAGGACGGTGTACTTGCCACAGTCCATGGGGAAGTTGCTGCTTTCGGTCGACAAGCGATTGGATTTGGAGTCGGCTTCGGAAGCGATCGGGGTGGTGGAGTCAGAGGAGCGATTGCAGCCGAGTGTCAAAGCGGCCAGCAGAACGACGAGGGTCCAACGCATGAGAGTGCACCTGCGTGATTGAATGATGGTCAACAAAACGTTTCGTGTTGGAAGCAGTCTGTTAGTTTACCGGCGAAGCGCCAAAGGCGAGTCCCGCCACCCCAACGAATGCATAGAATCCGATCAGGATCGCCGCGACGATCCCAATCGCGCGCCAAAGGGTGAGTTGGCTCGAAATGAGTTTAGCTAAACGCTCACTGTCGGGTGAGTTGGCAAATTCACGGGCCGTACGGGCGGCCAACCAAAGGAGAATGGCTGGCAACAAAAAAAGCATCGTCAGGATGAGCATCACGCAACCGAGGCCTCCGATCATGGCGATCACGTCGCCATCGTTGAAGGCTAGGACGCTGAACGCCATCAGACCAAATGACCCGAGGAAACAGATCGCGAGGAGCACGGCGAAGAAGATCTGCCAACGTGCCAGCGATCGGGCCGATTGCTCGGTGTGCGGGGCTTGATGAAGCTGAGGTGTTTCGCTTGCGCTGGCTTGGTAAGGATTGAAATCCGGCGACGGATCGAGGTTGTCCGACATGCTTTCCTCGTGTGCGAGAACTCAATCGCAACATCCTAGCGAGTGTGGCCACGGTATTGGGCGCAAGCCCCTCGGTGTCGGTGTGAAAATAGGGGGAACAGGCTGGCTTTTTTGATTAATCACCCTTTGCTCTACCCACACGCTCGGGGCGTCGATCTGTGATGGGTGAGGCGGCAACCAAGCCATCGGGACAAGCTCCCTGTGGCCTCCCCGACAAACACTCTCGATGCAGAGGAATCTCTGCCAATGAGAGGGGTCGTTGGTTGGCGTGTCTCTAGTTCTGCTTGCAAAGGATGGCTGCTGTGAAGAGTTCGGGTTTCTCGCGTTCAAAGGTTCGTGTCTCGAACTCGGAGGGTGCTTCAAGCCCGGACATGGATGCACGACCGTCGATCCTTGGGATTTGGCGGCTGGGACGTCCGTTTCATCGCAGCGAGACTGCAGAGTTGACCGTTGCTCAACCTGCCGATGCAGGTACAAGTCCGCGCTGGGACTATGTGATCAAACGCGCACTACGGCGCGACGATGCCGAAGCGTGCGGGCAGATCGCTCGCTACGCCGCCGCAGCAGCTTCGGCTAGTCATCCGAATCTGGTTGCGGTGCTCGATGCATCGGCAACCGGAGCGGCACCCTACGTTGTGATGCCGCGACTCGAGGGACGTACGCTTGACCAGTTCACAGCGGACAACCCCGAGCGGCCAATGCCGGTGCTGCTTTGGATTGTGCGCCAAATCGCTCAAGCGCTCGATGCGCTGCACGTCGCCGGGTGGGTGCACTCCGATGTGAAACCGGCAAACGTGATCGTTGGTCCGCGCGGACACGTCACACTGGTCGATCTCAGCTTTGCGACGCGTGCCAATACGGTGTCGCCGGGGCGTTTTCGCGGAACTCCGGACTACGCGGCTCCTGAGTCGTTGGTCGACCACATGGCGGCGATGCCACCCATCGATGTCTACGCTCTTGGACGCATTCTCGACAACTGTGTCGCAAGTGAAACGTCACTCACGCGCAGCCAAATGGCACCGGTCGCCGCACTGGCCGCCGACATGGTCAGCGCTGACCCGCAAGGTCGTCCTTCGGCCGACGATGTGGCACGCCAATTGTTGCGGCTCGAAATCGAGACGCTCGGCCAACACATTGGTCCGGGAACCCCACGCCGCCGTGCCGCATGATTTGAGGGGTGTGCTTACACGCCCCAAATGTCCTGTGAGCCGAACGCGCTAGCGACGGGCCCTGAGGAATCAAACGCAAATCCCCGATCGCCCGAGGAACTGCGTTCGGTTTACGTATCGTGGGAAAGTGTCATGCGGAGCATGACCTACTGCTTTGAGTCATGCGGAGCATGACCTACGGCAGAAACTCGGTCGTGAAGCAGTCGTCGGCTTTGATCTTGTCGGCTTCGACTAGCTCAAGTTCGCCCATCTGATCGATGAGCGTTTGCCAACGCTCGCGGGTCATCATGCCAAGCTGGGACATCTCCATCGAGTCGGGCACGGCGAGCTCGCGAAGTTGACGGCTTCCGAACTCGAGAGCTTCGGGTGTCATGCCGTCTTTATTGGCAGCAAGAATGGCGCCGTTACCTTTCTCGGGTTCGGTCAAATAGTTTTGCCATCCCTGTTGAGTTGCCTCGACGAATTGACGAACCATCTCAGGTTGCTGGCGAATCAATTCACCGGAGGTGACCAGGACGCTGGAATACGGGTTCCAGCCAAGCTCGCTGACCATCAACGTGCGTACTTTCACACCTTGTTGCTCGGCCAACAACGGTTCGGAATACGAATAGGCTTGCACTGCAATCTTAGGGTCGCCGACGAGCGACGATACGCTGCCGTGATACGGTCGTTGGGCCACTTGGTCGAGCAACCCTTTTGAACGCAAGAATTCGAGAAAGGGACGACCGGCCTGACTCTGCAGCGTCATGCCAGCCAACCCTTCAAAGTCGGTCACACCACTTGCCTCTTGCACCAAAATGCAACGAGGGTGATTCTGGGCGACGGCAAGCACTGCGACGATATCCATTCCTTTGTCACGAAACAACACAACATCGTCGGCGTTGGCCACCGCAAACTGGCATCGTCCCAAATGGACTTCGGCATCGACACGCGTCGCATGTGCGCCAGGGCGAATGTCGACATCGATTCCCGCATCGTCGAACGTGCCGTCGTTGGCAGCTTGGTAGATGCCGCCATGTTCGGCTTCGGGGAACCAATTGAGTTGAACGGCGATCGTCTGTTGTGGTTGCGATTGGCCGACAGCAGACTGCGCGGGGGACTGCTCGGCTGAGTCTTTTGAACAGCCAGCGGCAACCAACAAAGAAGCAATCAAAACAAACCGTGATAAGTGATGCACGTGACAGTTCACCGGTAGAAGTATCAATTCAGGAACGGGACTGCATTGTGGACCAAGTACCTTCACCATCACAACCGGCCAAGACACGCTGGGGACCTGTGAATTTGGCGCGTTCACAACCTGCGTGGGCAGAGAAAGAAGGAACCACGAATGGCACGAATCACACGAATAGGGATACCGAGAGCTATCGTGTCCAGCGGCGAAGGATTGTTGTGCCGACGAGCTGGACGCCGCCGAAAAGTAACATTCCCAACAAAGTCGAGGCGGCAATGGCGGCGATCAAAGCGTCGGTTCGCAAGTTGCCCTGCCACAGCGTCATGCGCGTGCCGAGTCCACTGTAGCCACTGCCACTGCCGACAAAGAAGTCGGCCAGGATCGCGCCGATCACGGCCAGACCACTGCTCGTTTTTGCACCCACAATCAGTGAGCGTACGGCGGTCGGAATTTGAAGCCGAAGAAGTTGCTGTGAACGCGAGGCTCCATAGAGTCGAAAGAGATCAGCCAGCTCACGATTGACCGTCATCAAACCGTGCGTGACGTTGTTGACAATCGGGAACAAACAGATGATCACGGTCACGATCACGACTGTGCGAAACTGATAGCCGCTCCAAATGATCAACAGCGGTGCAATGGCGACGATGGGCACGGTTTGCAAAAAGATCACATAAGGAAAGAACGCCATTCGGATGCTACGTGACTGACTGAAGGCAATCGCAATCGTGCAACCAATGACAATGGCGACTGCGAGGCCGATTACCGCAGCGGCTGCCGTCGTGATCATGCCTTCCCAAAGTGCCTCGCGTTCATCCCAGCCCGCGCCCGCGACTTGCAGCGGAGTTGGTAAGACTGCAGGAGGAATATCGAAGATCGCAACCACGAACTGCCAGGCCGCAAGTCCCGCCAAACCAACGCCGACAAAAACGCCGAGATGAAGGGCCAGCAGTTTCGAGCAGTCACCGAGCGATTGAGTCGTCGCCGATTTGCGAGATGGCGTATCACTCATGATCGCCTCGCAATGCATCGCTGACGCGACCATAGAACTGGCCAAACTCGGGGGTTCGGCGCAGCGATTGTGATCGAGGGAAAGGCATCGGATTGTCGATCACTTGCGTGAGGTGGCCATGGCCCATGACACCAATTTGATGTGACAATTGAATCGCTTCAGCGATGTTGTGCGTCACTATGACGGTTGTGAATCGGCGTGTTTGCCAAAGTTCGAGCAGAAGGTCACCCAGCGTGTTCCTCAGCATGTCATCGAGCGCGGCAAACGGTTCGTCGAGCAGCAACACCTTGGGTTCGGTGACCAGCGCCCGAGCGATCGACACTCTCATTTTCATGCCGCCGGAAAGTTGGTCGGGATAGCGATGGGCGGCATCGGCAAGGCCAACGGTTTCAAGCAGTTCCATCGCGGCGTCGCGGCCACGGTTCCGTGTGCGAGCCAGTTTCAGAGGCAGCATCACATTGGCAAGTGCGCTTGCCCAGGGAAGGAGCGCGGGTTGCTGAAACACAAACGCGATTTCGCCTTTGCGACCGTCGGCGGGTGGTTCAAGCCGAACCGTTCCGCTGGTGGCCGATTGCAGATTTGCCATCAGCCGCAGCAGAGTGGTTTTGCCACAGCCACTGGGTCCGATCAACGCCGTGATTTTGCCTGCCGGCACAGCCAAATCGACTGCGTCGACAGCCAGCGTAGACGTTTTCGATGCGCCGCCGAATCGGACCGAAACGGCGTCACAGGTGATTGCAGAGGCCTGTGTCATACTTTCGCAAGTCGACGAGTGATGGATCGGACGCTGTTGCAGTATCGTTGACAAGGCAAGTACTGCAAAGCGGCGATGCCAAGATCGCTAGTTGACTTGCGAGTTATCAGCGGCCTCTTTCAGATTGCCGTTTGGCTTAAGAGTGAACCGTTTGCCCGCGATTTCCAGTTCGACAAACTTTGGTGTGACCTCGATCACTTCCCCTTTCAGACTGCCGATTTCGAACTGGTCGCCAACCCGCAATTTCAAGGTCTTGCCGCGGGTGCGAACGTGCATCCATGCCGTCCAGTCGTCGCGACCGTGCGTCAGCCCGGTTAGCACGGTCTGGGTTGCATCATCAAACTTGAGTTTTGGCGCCGGTGGTGGTGGCGGTTTGGGTGGGTCGACGACGGCGATCTTGACTTCCTGTTCGATCGATCGGTTGGGGTAGCCTTCGTCGGTTCCGCGAACGAGAACCGTGAATTCACGTTTCTCTTCCGAATTGACACGAAGGGTGCCGCTGCCTTGATCGAACGTGACATACTCAGGCAGTTCACCAACGACTTCGACGTTGACGCGGTCCTTTTCGGGGTCACTAAAGGTTAGAGGGATCGGCGTGTTTCGACCGACAAAGGCTTCCTGTCGCGCATTGCCGCTGTAGCGAGGCGCCCCATTGGGCGGCTCGAAGTAGTTGCGATTCATGATCGGATCGAGATAGCTGGCAACATCTCCATCAACATGCCAAGAACGACCCGCTGGCGCCTGGGCGTCCGCAGGAGCAGCGTTGAGTGCGACGACGTCAATGGTCATTTCGACGGTGAACGAGTCGGTCTTGTTGGGGCGGACGGACAGTTCACGGATTCGGTGCAAGTAGTCCTTTGCATAGAATGCGTGCAGCATGCGAACCAAGTCAGGCTTGGTTGTTTTCCCCGACATGCGAAAGCCGAGACGCCGATAAAGGTCGCCCACGGGTGTGGTCGTGATGGGATCAACGGCGAGATCATCAAACTGATTGCTTTGGCCGATGTCCAAGAGCCATTGTTGGTAGACACCTCGCGCACGGTTGGTGTCGCTCGGTAGCGATCGAACGAGGTATTCGCCCATCGTGCGCTCGGCAAGGAAGCCTTGCATGATTTGTTCGTCGATCCGGGCTCGATCCGACTCGAGATTGGTAATCGCGGTCTGACGCGTTTTGACCGCGCCGCGATACTTGCTGAGTCCCCACCAAACTACGGTTGCCAGTAACAAACCACCGACAAGGATTGAGAGTAAGCGTTCTCGTTGAGTCATGATGCCACCTCCTGGTCGCTTTCGGAGGCAAATTCTTCGGTGATTGGTGTGTTGTTGACGTCGAGCCCATCCGACGGTGTGTCGGGCGGATCAGGATCGCCTTCGCCATCCTTGTTGTCGTCCGCCGTTGGTTCGACGTCCGCTGTTGGTTCGACGTCCGCTGTTGGTTCGACGTCCGGTTTCGTCGCGGCGTCTGCTTCGTCCGCTTCATCGGACTCAGCAGTCGCGTTGGTTTCGGCTTCCTCGACGTCTTGTTGTTCGGTCGCTTCGGAATCGTCTTGCGGGTCGCTGGCCGTTTCGGAATCACTTGCCATGTCGGCTTCCGAATCGGATTCCATCTCGGCAACAAGCATCGCTTCATAGGCAGCGTATCGAGCATTGCGGACAGCCGCGCCGGAAATGGTGATCGTTTCGTTTGCGGTCCACTTGTACGCGTCTTTGGCGTTTTCTTGAAGCGACGAACCGTCACTGAGCACGCTGTGGTCATCGTCAAGCAGCGCCTTTTCGAGCACGTGCAACACGTCTGGGTCGGTGACACCGCCGGTGATCGTCAGTTTGCCGCCACTGTTGCGAACATCGCCACCGGCATTAATGCCACGAACAATCATTTTGTCCGAGGGCGGCATGTTCACGGCGACTCGACGCAATTCGTTGAGCCAGTTGACGTTCAGGTCAAGGAACTCGTCGACACTGTCTGTCTTGGCGATCTTTTTCAGCGCGTCGTCAACCTTGGGCTTCATCTGGGCGTTTTCATTGCGCATCGATGTGATCCGCTCGTCCATACCCTTGAGTTGTTGGTAGGTCATCAACGCCAAAGCGAGCGCCGCTGCGACCGGGACGCCGATCATCGCGTATTTCTTGATCGGATTGGGGACTTCCTCGACCTTCTCGCGCGGGTTCAAGAAGTCGATCAGCCGATCGCTGTGTTGTTCGTCGCTCGCGATCAAACCAACGAGCGGCGCGAGTCGCCCGACATGCTCTGGAAGCTCGCTGCGAAGTTTGCGGTCGACATCGACCAGCTGGAACGGGTCGAGTACTTCGACCGATGTGCCTGAAGCGTCGCTGAGCATCTCGATATCGTCACGATGAACCGACTCGAGACCCCACAAGACCACACGGCCAAGTGATCCGCTTGAACCACATGCGACCAAACTTCGTTTGAGTTCGCCGGCGAGCGCCTTGGGTCTGGCCGCGGCCGCGGTAGGCATGCGCACCGTGCGGACAAAGATCACTTTGCCGTCTCGAGCCACAACGATTTCGGCATCATCGGCAAGCAGGTCAATCAGAACCACGTCGCCGTCGCCCGAAGACGCGTTCTTGGTCAAGTACAACGCGGCGGCGGCCAACGGGCGAAGTCCGATGCGTTTGATCGAAAGGTCGGTCGCTTCGCATGTCTTTTGGATTTCCGAAAGACTGTCGGGGCCGACGGCGGCAGCAATCATTTCGACGCCGTCATCCTTGCGGCGAGTCACCAGGAAGTCGACGGTTGATTGATCGCCCGAGGAGGCAAAACTGCGGATCGCCTGGAAGCGAACCATGTCCGGAAGCTCGTCGTCCGGAACGGGGGGCAATTGCAGTTCGCGCAGTTCTGCTCGACCGCGGCCGATGGCAACAAGTGTTTCGGTCGACTCAAGGCCACGTCGCGAGATGGCTTCGCGAAGCGTTTCAATCACGCTTGAGTTTTCGATCGGAATCACCGCCGCATCGGTAACCTTGACGTTGGCACCGCTGCACGAAGCGGCAACCAATCGCAGTTCCTGGTCATCCCAGTCGATGGCTAGTTTCTTTGGCATATCAATTCTCGGCTTCGTCGTTTGACGCTACTGCCTTACTTAAACGTACAGGTAGATCTTTGTTATTGGCTGGCGGTGGTGTCCGTTTCCGATCCCGCGGTGGCAACGACCCCGCCTCGCAGACCCAGCACGGCAATGTCGAATCCTCGACCCAAGTGACTGAAGTCGCGCCATGACACGACTTTGGGATTCACGGTGGTGGCATCAATGATCACTTCCGCACGATGTGAGGCGGCAACGGTTTCGAAATAGCCAACGATCTGCGCTCGATAGACATCGCCACCACAGGTGACCAACGGCAACAACGCACGCATTTCGTCAACGGTCAAAATGCCCTCCGCCATGGGCCAGGTCTCAAAGCTTCGATTGGGGTCGTCCGAGTCTGTGCTTCGAGCCTCGAGGATCGCTTCGACCGATTCCTCGCTCAGTAGCGGAATGCCATACAGCAATTCGGCAGGGCATTCATTGATGTTAATTCGTCCCGGCATCTGGTCGACATCTTGTGTCGAAAGGAGATCCATGATGATTGGCAAATAGATCGCCATCGAAATCGGATCACCTGGGAAGGGCGACGTGTAGCTCTTGGCGTTTTCACCCGATCCGATGGTCACGGTCGAATCGATCAAGTCCAAGACTTGGTTGAGCGACGTGCCCCCACCGCCGGTCAAATCCATTTCATCGAGCAAGTCCGTGGTCCAGGGCCCGCCTGGCTCGGCTTGAGACTGAGGGTTGCGGTTGTTGCCGGTCGCCACGTTGATCGTCGCTGCGGTCGACGAGGATTGGCCTGCGATGCGATAGGCGACGATGAAGCTGGCGTAGAGGTCATTGCCGAGGGCGGTTGATAATTCCTCGTACAGCAATTCCATGTCGCTTTGATTGACATTGACCCGGAATTCGCCCGCCCGCGTCTTGTTCGCTTCGGATCCATGGACGGTCAAGTAAGCCGACCAACCGAGCGCCCCTGCCGTATCGATGCTGACGCCAAACCGTTGCTGTTCGTCACCATCGATCACACCGTTGCGATTCGCGTCGGCCCCAAACAGAAGTGTTGGCGTCACTCCTTTGACCAGCAGCAAGTCGTCGACACTTTTTAGTGGGCCGTTGGCCGGTTCGTAGGGCGTTGGCAGCGTGCCGTAATAGTCGACCTCGGCGCCGTAGTCGCGCGCGATCTCATCTTCGTCAAGCCAGTCCAAGATCGCTTCGGCGATGTCCTCGGTCATGTTCGGCAGAGACATCAGCAACGAGACGGCAATGTTCTCGCTGTCGAGTTCCGAGTCTTCGTCGAGTTCGCCGCTGGTCAAAGCGACCATTGGCATCAACGCATCGGAGTACTTTTCGAGGATCGGCAAGGCGTTGACGTTCAACCGAGCCGATTCGTTCTGGAGGCCGAATCGGATTCCGCCGTAGCGACCAAGTTCGTCCAGTCCAGGCGCAATGACCGTGAAGTTCGACGGCGTGACCCCATCGATTCCCATCGAAGCCACAATGCCCTGGAACAATTGTGGATTGTTGTAGACACCTCCCATGTCGACGCGAGACTCGGGCGGATTGGTGAGCACCAGACGGCACATCTCGGATCCCGATTCGACGTTCATTCGCGCTTGCACGATGTCTGCCGACAAGTCGGACGAATCGTAGTAAGCCAACATCAACTCGGTGAACGAGTAGGCGGCGAAGGTGGCCACTGCAATGACGACCATCACGATGATCAAAAAGAATCCGCGGCGTAGACGAGGGATCATATGCCTGTGACCTCCGACTCTTCTTCTTCGGACTCTTCTTCTTCAAGCACGCGAGCCATCGGCAAGCGAATCACGTGCATGAATGTTCGCTGCTCGGTTGACGTGACGTTCCCGGAAAGGGCATCTGCCGGATCGGCCATGTAAAGTTGGACGCGAACGGCAAGCGGAAGCTCGCCATAAGTATCGCTGCTCCACTGCATCTGCCACGTCATCCCGTCCCAGTAGGCAAACTCAATGCCCGTGATCTCAGGGGCAAGCAGCTCGCCGGTTTGATTGAGCAATGCAGCTCCACTTTGTTCGGTGGCGTAAATGGTTGCCGCGCGGTCGAGCGAACGTCGCACCAGGCCGCCGGTTGGTTCCGTTCCAGACGCATCCTCAACTTCCAACAAGGCATCGTTGATTCCGGTCACAGCGCCGGCGGGTTGAACAAAGTAAGAAACCGTTTTGATGTCGCTGGGAACGTCGTCGATATTGGCCGTGTTGGTATCGAAGACAGGGAGGTACTCTTCCAGGCGAGGCAATCGACTGATATCGATTTGGATTTGGAATTGGTTGCCGATGAGTCCGGGAGTTTCCAAGATTGCAGCGCTGGTCTGCAGGTCGGCGGATGAATCGGCCGCAAGGGTTTCGTCTTCAATGTCAGAATCGATCCCGGCCGCTGAAAGGTCTTGGTCCGGGTCGGTCGCACCTGCTCCGTCGGCTGGAGAAGTTCCAAGATTGGCAGCGGTTGCTGCGAACAATGCTTCAAGCCCGTCAGTGTCGACCGGTTCGCTGTGCAGCGTTGCTCGAAGGTCGTCTTCGATCATTTGCATGACGACCGCTGCCAAATGGGTTTGGCGGACTTCGAGGTCGCGAATGTTCATGTCGACCGCGTAGAACTTAAGTGTTCCGCCGACCAATCCGATCAAGACCACCGAAAGCGCAAGGGTCAAAAGCAATTCCAGAAGTGTGAATCCGCGGTGATGTGCATTGGGGCGTTGCATTAGCCTTCACCCTCCGCCGCTGAGGATGCTTGTTCCCGTGCCAGCTGCTCCTCGACCTCGGCCGCTTCCAAACCGAGTAGCGGGTCAATCATCCAGCGAGACAGTGCATGTCGTGCGCGAACGGCACCCGATTCCGAATCGAGTCCTTCAATCGTGACCTTCACCATCAAGAGGCCATCCATGGGGGCTGGGCTCACTTCAACCGTTTGCGTGAAAGCTGTGAACGAATCGGAATCGAACGATTGAATCGGAGCGGCAGGTGACGAGGTGGGTGAGACGCCGCCGGTTGCATCAAGCATCACCTCGGCCATTTTTGTTTGGCAGAGGATTCTTGCGATCGCCAAGTCGCGCGCGACCAAGCCCGCATTGGCGCCGCGCGAAACGATCGTGCTGAGGATCGCGAGGGAGCTGCCCAGAATCGCCAAGGCGAGCAGGATTTCCAAGAGCGAAAAACCACGCCGCTGTCTGCGAACTCGATGATCTGTCGAGAGCCTCATAGCGGCAGCACCTCGCTTACGGTCGCGTCGCCCGTGATGCCGCGTAGCTTGACGACGATGCGTCCCATCGTCTCATGTTTGAGCGTGACCGCGGCTGTGCTTGTCGAACCGTCGGGGTAGAACAGAATCGGCTGACTGAGGTTGCCGGTTTGGGTCGCTGCCTCGGTCGACTGCTGAATCTCAAAGGCGCGGGCGGCCGAGACGGTAGCGACCGATTCAATCGTCACGCCTTCGGTAAGCGGGACGTTCCGAGTGGTGCTGGAACCTTGCGGGGCGACCGCGAGTGCTTGAGACGCGCCGGTCAACAACGCCGATTGCGAACCAACCTGTTCCATCGATTCCGTCGCATCTGAAAAAGACTGGAACGGTTTGATTTCGAACGAGTTGCCTTCGAGTTCGCCTTGGAAGATCATCACGCGACCTTGTCGCATCGCGTCGACGCGCAACCGCGTCAATTCGATACGCACGATTTCGCCACTTCGGACCAACTGGCGGTCGCCCAACAAAATGCCTGTCTGAGGCAGCACGATTGACGCAACCGCAGCCAGTACGGCCAGTACCAGCAGCAATTCGAGTAGCGTAAATCCGTTGCGACCAGAAGCGAGCACGCGATGGGTCTCGGTTGGGGTGGATGAATCAAACGAACCAGCTTGCCATTGGCAAGCTGGTCGATTGTGCAAAGTGGCATGTCCTTCGCCGAACGAGCCGGCGGCCAAATCCCCGCGCGCCTTGCTCCTTTCCCTTAACTTAGGCGGAGCGATCTCTGCTGCATTCGCCCCGCTTGGCGAGGCTGCGAGAAGGAATCAGGATCCTTCGGCCGTGATGTCGTCGTCCGTGTTGATTTGGCCATCAACACCACCACTTCGAATCTCGTAGGAGTTGCCGTTGAGGGAGTACTGGAAGTCTTGTTCCCAAGCATCCTTTGGCACGTCGTCCATGATGGGGCCCGTCCATTTCGCTTTCTTGGCCGAATCGCTTGGTCCGTCGCGAAGCGCTTCGAGGCTGTCCGGAAGTGAGCCCATGCGAATCTTGTAGTAGCTGATCGAGTCCTCAATCTGCTTGATCTGAGCCCGAGTCGCGTCATTCTTGGCATCGTTAGAGGCGGTGCCCAAGTTCACCATCGCGATTCCGCCAATCACAACAAGGATCGACAAGACGAGCAGGAGTTCGAGCAGAGTGAAACCAGACCGAGCACGGCAGTGCGAAGGACGGTCCGCACAGGTGTTGAGGTTGGAGCGATGTGAATTTCGGCGCTGATGCATGTTTCCAGCTATCGGTTTGTGAAGGTTGGGCGGTCGGCCGCCATGTTTGTTTTCTGTCTCGTATTACCCAGACCGAGGGGGTGGTGTTCGGGCAGGGCCGATTCCCCTCGTTGGTGTTTTCGCAGTGGATCTGCGTTCATTGGTAGGTCCACTCATAATAACCACTCTGTCTAGGGAAGGTTTCGGGCCAATTTGTGGCACAATCAGAGCGCGGAAAATGAGTGTCCGTCCGTCCGTTGCCCCTTCTCAGCCGGAATCTTCACACTTTCGGTCCAATTGGGCGAGCGAGGCGACAATAGCGGGACGAGCAGGTGAGCCGCCAGTTACGCAATCGGGGCTCACTGGGGCGATCCGTGGAACCACATTGAAGTCTGCAGCCCTCGGCTGTGGGCGAATCCCTCTGGAAAATGGGGGCAGCTCAGGTATTCGTTGCTGTCAAGATGGGGATAACCGGCAAAAGAGATAGAAATTCCCTGGCCTGCCGATCATTTTGTTCGCTTGATAGTAGAATAACGTCAGTCTCTGTATAGGCTGTACCGGCGGCCTAAAGCCCCGCTTTTCCCACTTTCTCGTGACCCAATTCCCCTTAACGGCTCGAACATGGCAGTCCGTGACGACTCAGTGATCCGCGGCAGTTTGATTGCCTGCATGATCTTTTTGGTCCTTTCGATCGCTCTCAACGCAATGCTCTGGATGTGGGGCGACCGCGCTGCGGAAACCGAAGCGAAGGCAAAAACCGATCTGCAGAATGCAAACAACGAGTTGCAAACCCTCGAGGGCCAGGTGACCCTCCTCAAAGCGATGATTGGTTTTGGTGGTTTGACCGAAGCTGAATTCGAGCGAATGAAGGAGTCGGTGAGTGCTGATCCGCAAATGGCCGAGATTGAATCCCAGTACGTCAAGGACATGGCTTATTTGGGTGATGTTGGCGACCAGAATCGAAACTACAAGGCATTTCCTGAGTTCTTCGTCCGTACGATTCGCTTGAAGAACGAATCGGTCAACGCGGCACGCGACGAAGTGGTGAAAGTGCGTGACGATGCCAACGCCGATGTCGACGCCGCGATCCAAGCAAAGGATGCTGCCGAAACGAAACAAACGGAAGCGGAAAAGAAGCTTGACGAGGAAACGAAGCAGTTTGCTCAATACCGCGACCAGATCAATCTCGAGAAGGAACAGACCCGTGACGCCTTGACCAAGAAGGTGAAGGAATACGACGCGTTCCGAGCTCAAGCATCGAAAGAAAAAGACACACTTTCCCGTCACGCCGAGAAGTTGCAAGGCACGATCGATACTCAGAAGATTCGCCTGAACGAACTTCAAAACGATCGCTTCGAAACCACCCAAGGCGAGATTCGCTACGTCTATCACGAAGGCCACGTGGTCACGATCAACTTGGGCAGTGCCGATGATCTTCGCACCGGTGTCACCTTTGGCGTCATCGATGGCGACGAAACTCGGCTGCAAGATGCCAAGGTCAAAGCCACCATTCAAGTCACTCAAATCCGTGGTGATCACTTGGCCGAAGCTCGCGTGGTGGCTCGCCCCGAAATCGAGCACCCGATCATTCCAGGTGACTTCATCTATTCGCCGTTCTGGGCTCCAGGACGTCGTGTGAAGATTGCGTTGGCCGGCGACATCGACATCGATGGAGATGGCCGTCCAGACAATTCAGCAATCAAAGGCATGATCCTTGCCGCTGGTGCCGAGGTTGCCGCAGAGGTCTCCGCGACCGGTCAAATCACTGGAAAACTCGACCCGACCATTCGCTTCCTCGTTGTTGGCGAGCCACCTGAGCTTGCAGACGACGTCGACCTCGCAGCAGCCGATCGATTGGCTCAATCCATCAAGGCGATCGGTGTTGTCAAGGCCGAGGCAACCGAGAAGGGCTTGACCATCATCCCCGCGTGGAAGCTGCAAAACTACTTGAAGATCATGGATAACTCGTTGACCACGCCACTTGGTTCAGCGGCGCGTGCCGAGGACTTCCAGCCCGACCGTTTGCCCAACAAACAGTCACGGATGCCGACGCAGTTGCCGAGACACCACACCGAGTCTGACGAGGGAATTCAAAAGGATAATAAGATCCTTCCTCCATGATCCGACTTCACTGAATCCAACACAAAGCCGCGAGACTCAAATGAGTTCCGCGGCTTTTTTTGTGAGCCGAGCGCGCTACGCCCGTGAGCCGCACGCGCTAGCGTCGGGCCCAACACGCTCTTGAAGCTCGGTACTACGAACTGGCCAGCGCAGCTACGAAGCTTTAGCTCACGGGGCGTAGCCGTTGTGCGTGTTGACGCATCACCGACGCTTGGCCACGCCAAACCGAGGCGAGTCGCTTTGCTTCGGCTTCCAGACGATTGGCGGGGACCTTCGATGCTTCGATCGGTGAAGTCCCAAGCCGAACCGAGTCCGCGTCAACGACATTGCTTAGTGCCGATGCCGAAAGCGATTGGCGAACCAACAGGTCGGTCAATTGGGCAACGGAACGGCTGGTTCCGATCGCGAGCGTTTTGGGGTGACCCCAACTGGCACGTACGTTCGGCATTTGCTGGGCGATCGCTGCGTCGATGCCTTCGATTCGCATTTGCACGCTGGTCGAATCGGCGTCCAAAACCCAAACCCAATGACGCAGGTCGATGCGGTAGGCGAGATCAAACATCTGCAGCTGATGTTGAAGGGCTGCATCAAACTGGTCGGTTGCTTCACGCGACATCGCTGCACCGAGTGTGACCATGCCGACGGTCATCATGGTCTCGGATCGTGGCGTGTGCCGACAATCGGTTAGCTCGGCCGTGACCGGGTGTTGAATGCGCGCGATTTGAGCGGGGTCGATGCGGGGGCCTTCAAGTCGTTGATCAGGATTGGCTGTTCTCGATCGAACCTGTTGGGGCGTACGACGGAACGTGCTTCGCCAACGCGACCAACACGAGGCAACGGCGCCGGGACCGCCGGAGGCGGTTTCAAAACTGACTTCCGTTCCGACGCTGACACGAGACCGGATTTTGAGTTTGGAAGCGTGCAGTGCAGCGAGTTGGCGGCAGATCATCAGGCCGAGGCCTTCTCCGCCGCTGTTGCTGGCTTGGTTGTCAGCCAGATGTCGCATTTCGGCTTCGGTAATACCGATGCCCCGATCAATCACTCGCCATTGAATCGCCTCGCCCGATCGCGATCGACGAAGCTCGACCAGGACGCGCCCGCCATCTGGAGTGACTCGGATTGCGTTGGTCACGAGGTTCACAACCAATCGACGCAATGCCATCGGATCGCAAAAGACTTGTGGCGTGTCGTCGAACTTGGCGTCCCAAACGACGCGGATGCGTCGCGGCAATGCCCAGGGACGAAGTGTTTCATCGATGGACTGGCGGATCTCGTCGATCTTGACCCAGCGGCGCCGCACCCGGGGTAAACCGTTCCGCAAACGATCGAGTTGAACCATGTCGCCAACCATCTGGTCCATGCAATCACATTGCCCAATCGCATCAGCGAGCAGCGTCTGTTGGTCGCGGTTGATCTCACCAAGCTCACCGTCATAGACCAAGCGAATCGATTCTCGAACGGCAGTGATCGGGCTGCGAAGGTCGTGCGCGGTTTCACTGATGATTCGCGCAGCGGCATCGGTCGACGTGGCCACGCTCGATTGACGCCGTGATGGGGTCGTGGCGGGATGCTTGCTGTGGGTGGTCGATTGAGTCACGGGTTTCTCCACCGGTGGATGGTTGGATTGCGGCGCAATACCTCGTGATCCAGATCGTCTAAGGCACAGGCAAGCTCCTATGAAATGTCGATCCAGCCGTTGCAAATCATGCTGATGGTGACGCAACATGCCTCCTGTGACGGTCATGACGGGGCCATCGTGGGGTGCAGCCCGTCGGGTGCCGCGACATATCCATTGCCAATCGATCGAGTTAGACTGTCTGGCCCGCTCGCTGACGGTTCGTTTGGCAGCTGACACCCCTTTTGAGTTTCCTGGCCACGACCGTCGCCCAGCCGTGCGAATCCTCACGCTCGTCACACTTTGCCCGACCCGGAATCCTTTCCACGCATGTCCGCAGCCTCGACCGCATCGCCGTCTGACTCGACTGACCGCGGCGCGCGTTTGCAAGTGCAGAGCATCACCAAGCGTTTTCCTGGCGTGTTGGCACTCGACAATGTTTCCCTGCAGGTGATGCCGGGCGAAACCCTCGGGTTGATTGGCGAAAATGGTGCCGGCAAAAGCACGTTAATGAAGATCTTGGCCGGCATCCAAGGTCCAGACTCCGGCACCCTTGTCGTCGACGGTCAAGAAGTTCGTTTTTCGAATCCGAACGCAGCCATGTCGGCAGGGATCGCGTTGATTCATCAAGAGCTCAATCTGCACGAGCATCTAAGCGTTGCGGAAAACGTTTTTCTCGGTCGCGAGCCAAGTCGTTTCGGTTTCGTCGACCGCCGTCAAATGGCCGAGCAAGCCTCGAAACACCTGACGCGAGTTGGGCTCAACATTGCACCGCAAACCGAATTGGGGACGTTGCCCACCGCGGCTCGTCAGTTGGTCGAAGTTGCCAAAGCACTCTCGACCAACGCGTCGGTCATCATCATGGATGAACCGACAAGCAGTTTGAGTACTCGAGAGGCGGAACAGCTTTTTGAGGTTGTCGACTCTTTGAAGCAAGACAATGTCAGCGTGGTTTATATCTCGCACCGTCTTGGCGAGATCGTCCGGCTGTGTCAGCGCGTCGAGGTCCTGCGTGACGGTTGCAACGCCGGACAACTCTTGGGCGACCAAATCAACCACGACGCCATGGTCTCGGCGATGGTGGGAAGAGACGTCGATCGGTTGTATCAGCGTGAGCCGCAGCAAGTTGGCGATTTACGGTTGAGCGTTTCGGACTTGCGAATCGAACACGACTCGGCGCCCATCGATCTGGAACTGAGAGCGGGCGAGGTTGTTGGGATCGCCGGATTGGTTGGATCGGGTCGCAGCGAATTGCTGGAGTCGATTTTTGGCATTCGGCATCCAGCCACTGGAACGATCAAGGTGAACGGCCAAGCGTTACCGATTGGACGTTGCCGCGCCGCAATCTCGGCGGGACTTGGGCTCGTGCCCGAGGATCGCAAACAAACAGGATTGTTGATCGAATCGACCGTGCGCGAAAACGCGACCGTTGCAGCGATGTCAGACGCCAATTCGGCTCCGTGGCTCGATCCGAAATGGCAACGAGAAACGACCGCCGAGATGATCGAGAGTCTGTCAGTCAAAACGGCTTCGCAGCAAACCACCATTGCCAATCTCTCGGGCGGAAACCAACAGAAGATTGCGTTGGGCAAGTGGCTGGTACGCAAGCCAACCGTGTTGATGTTGGATGAACCAACGCGCGGCGTGGACGTTGGCGCCAAGCAAGAGATCTATAACCTGCTGGATCGACTTTCAAGCGAAGGATTGGCGATTCTGTTTGTCAGTAGCGAGATGGAGGAAGTGCTCGCCTTGGCGGATCGAGTGCTGGTGATGCACGACAATCGGATTTCCGGTGAATTAAGTGCGGATGAGTTGAATGAAGAAGCAATCATGCGTCTTGCCGTTGGCATGGAGTCGTCAACCGACGCTTGAGTCGCTCAATCAGAAATGCGATCGACGGCACCACAATCATGCGTCGATCCAGCCCATGGGAATTGAAACGTGCAACTGAAGAACATCGGCATCTTCTTATTGTTGATCGCGATCGTGATCGGAGTCACTGCGTTTAACGGCAGCTTCGTGTCGGCGGCGAACATCAAGACACTGATTCGCGATACCAGTTTTTATGGGCTGATCTCGATTGGCGTTGCCGTCGTGATCATCACCGGTGGAATCGATCTTTCCATCGGATCGTTGATCGCGCTCTCGGGCGTCATGTTGGTCGCCGTGGTCAACATCCGGCATGAGCCGACTGGGTTTCAAAGTGAAATTGTCCAGGTTGTCCGCGCATCCGAGTCGAAGGAGGACCCCTTTGAAGAGGATGTCGTTCGTCTTAAAGAGATACCGCCCGACATTGCGCCTGGAGACCAGCTGGCTTACGAAGGAATGCACAAGGCGGCATCGCTGAACGTGATCGGTACGGTGGAATCGGACGGCCAAGTTTGGATTGAGTCGGCCGAATCGGTGCGGCAACTCAAACCTGGGATGGCGGTCAGCCATGTCAAGACGCTCTACACCAACCCATGGTTGGCCTGTTTGGCCGTGTTGGTGTTTTCGGCGTTGATCGGTTGGCTGCACGGAATCCTGATCACCTACGCGCGGCTTCAGCCGTTTGTCGTGACTCTCTGTGGTCTATTGATCTACCGAGGCGTGGCACGCGTCTGGACGGGTGAAAAACAATATGGTTTCGAAAACCACCTGGCTGAATTCAAGGCATTCTGGACCGGCGCGGCCTTCGAATTCCCACTCCCGTTGATCGGCTACGCGTCGGGGGAGACCGAGGGGCCATTCGATCTGGTGTGGATCGATTTTCCGGTCATCGGAGTTCTGTTGGGGCTTGTCACAGTCTGCGGCTGGTTCTTTCTCAATCGGACCGTCTGGGGACGTCATCTACTCGCCACAGGAGAAAACGAGCAGGCGGCACGCTATAGCGGAGTGAATACTGCCGGGTTGACCACGCTTGCCTATGTTGTCAGCGCGGTCCTGGCTGGTTTGGTCGGGATCCTCTTCACGCTCGATTTGAACGTCGTCCAACCTTCTTCGACGGGGACGTTTTACGAACTCTACGCGATTGCAGCGGCCGTTCTGGGGGGATGCTCGCTTCGCGGTGGCCGCGGTGCGGTGATCGGCGTCCTGGCAGGAACTGCGGTTATGCGTAGTCTCTACAAGGCAATCAACATGCTGGGAATTTCCCAGGAATGGGAGCTTGTGATCATCGGTGGCGCGTTGCTTTTGAGCGTTTTGGTCGACGAGCTGATCAGCGTCGTGAAAGAACGTTCGCGGAAAACCGCCGAGAGTTGACGCATCTGACGGAACCGGAGCTGTGATAGGGGGCTGGTCACCGTAGCGACGCACGTCGATTGTGGGACGGGCGATTGTGGGACGGGTGGCGATCGGCGAACCACCTTCAGGCGAAAGTGGCTACGACACCGGCGGTGCGACTGGCGGCGACACCTCGATGGCGAGAACATTTCGGCGGTGATGGCCCGAAATGGGGCCAGGCGTTACACTTCCCGGCATGAATAAAGATGACCAAGACCTGAGTATGGAGTCGTTTGACGAACTGGATCTCTCTCCCGTCATGCGACGCGCCCTCAAGAAGGCTGGATTCTCCAAGCCTTCGCCGATTCAAGCCAGCCTGATTCCGCTGGCCCTCGATGGCCTTGATGTGATTGGCCAAGCCAGGACAGGAACAGGAAAGACAGCAGCCTTTTCGATTCCGATTCTAGAGCAGCTCGATTCGCTCGAGGACTGTCGGGATCCCCAGGCAATCGTTGTGGTTCCGACGCGCGAACTTGCCGACCAAGTTGGGCGAGAAGCTGAACGACTTGCGGTGGGAGTTTCGACGGAGATCGCTGTGCTTGCCGGTGGCAAGAACATCACGCGCCAGCTTCGACAACTTAATAACGGCGTCCAGATGGTTGTCGGGACGCCAGGACGTCTGCAAGACCATCTGCAACGAGGCTCATTGCGGACCGACGACGTTTGGTGCGTTGTACTCGATGAGGCGGACCGAATGCTCGATATCGGTTTCCGGCCTCAGATCGAACGCATCCTGCGCCGTTGCCCGCGTCAGCGACAAACGTTGCTGCTTTCGGCAACGCTGCCGCCGCAAGTCCGCCGGTTGGCTGAATCGTACATGATGAATCCAGAAGTGATCGATTGCTGCAAGAACGAAATGGCAGTCGAAACGATCGAGCAACGCTACTTTACCGTTGCCCAGGATCGTAAGGGCGAGTTGCTCGATCACCTGCTTGAACGTGAGCAACCCGAGCAAGCGATCATCTTTTGCCGAACCAAGCGTGGGACCGACCGACTGTATCGTCAGTTGTCGCACACCTACGACAACTGTGGCAGCATGCATGGCGACATGCAGCAGCGCGAACGTGATCGCGTGCTACAGAAACTTCGCGATCGAAAACTCAAGATCTTGGTCGCAACCGATGTGGTGGGACGTGGGATCGACATCAGCACGATTTCGCACATCATCAACTACGACGTTCCGCAGGACTGCGACGACTATGTGCACCGCGTCGGGCGGACCGGACGAATGGGGCGCGAAGGAATTGCATTCACGTTCGTCGTCCCGGGCGAAGGTGAAGTCTTGACGAGTATTGAACAGCGAATCAATCGCGAACTCGTCCGCGACTCAATCGACGGGTTTGAGTCCGTTCCCGCGCCAGTCCAGCCCGCTCCGAGCGACGATGGCGAAAAGACGACAAAGAAAAAGCTCAATCCAATGTTCCGCAAGGTTTCGCGTCGGCGCCGGTAGGAACACTTTGAGCCGCGTTCGCGTAAGCGGCCAGGCCATTTACTCATCGTAGCTACGCTCTCGTGAGCCGAACGCGCTAGCGTCGGGCCTTAACCGTCTAGCGCATCTCTGTGGGGCCCGACGCTAGCGCGTACGGCTCAGGCCAAGAGTGCGTACCATGCGGCAAGGCTGCGATTCGTTGAGTGGCTCGTTCGTAGTACCGAGCTTTAGCCGGAATCTTCTCACCAACCGCCTAAAGGCTGGACTACAAACGGCGCGGCTTGGCCTTACCTCGTCTTGCGCATCTCAGAGGGACCCGACGCTAGCACGTTCGGCTCAGGCCAAGAGGAGGTGAAGAGTACGTTACGTCGTTGGGCACGCTAGCCGACCGCGACCAGGTTCACCACTTGTGCGCCGTTGGCAACCGAACGAATCGATTCCTGAGCGACTTGTTTGTGGTAGAAGCTGCGAACGTGACCGCTCAAAGTGATTCCATCATCGGTGCCGTCGACTCGCAATTGACGCAGCTCATTGATCGGGCTGTTGGCGAGGACTTCCGTGGCAGCTTGAGCGATATCCTGGTGGTAGGTCGATTCCATCGTTGTGCTCATCATCCGTAGTACTCCGTTCTTGTTGTTCAAGAAGGATGGGGCGTCGCGTGATTGTACAGCGCATCGCTGCATCCAATATCACACATTGGTTGATTTTTGCCTATGTGGATTCTTGCCTTCCTCTCAAGCCACTTCGGTGAGGTCAAACGCACACCAAAGCGAATGGCCGCAGGGTGAGTGTCAAGGAAAGGCAAAACACATGTCACGGCGATCTGGACTATCAAACATGCCCGCCTGTCAATGCATTGCTGTCATTAATTGCATGGGAAGCGTGTTCCGCCCTGCTTGTTGAGCTTGGTTGTATCGATTGTCGCGGTTTCAGCGGCTTTGGCGTGGTCAAAAACCGACACCAGAGGTATGCGAGCGACGTTTTTTGCGGCGGCACACTCTGACGTGACCTATATGACGCTAGTGGGTCCCCGTTGTGTGGGGTCTGCCGATGATTAACTGAAGAGTTGTGAGCAAGAAATGTGGCTTGATTTGGCAATCGCGATGAGCTGTGGCGGCGGTGGACTCGTTTGCGGCTGGATCATGCATGCGATTGGTGGTCATGGGAACCATCGATTGGTCAAGAACGCTGCGGCATCGATCGCAGGACGAGAGACCGAAGAAGACGTCAATCCGAAACGAATCTCGGAAGTGGCGGAGCGTTTGCGTAGCTATGCGGTTGCCATGGCCGCCGACGTTGATGCTCACCAAACACGCGTCCAAGCCGTCAATAACACATTGTGTGACGACAACTCCGCTTCGCCCGAAGCCGTTTTGACTGCGGTCAATCAGTTGATTGAAGCGAACGAAACGATGCAGCAACAACTGCAGTCGGCGCAAGATCAGATTCACGAGCAGGCGGTTCAAATTGAATCGGCCGAGCGGCGTGCACAAACCGACGCGCTGACACGCGTTCCGAACCGCGGTGCTTTTGATGGACATCTGCAAAAACGGCACTCGATGGGCGCTGGCAAGGCTGGCACGCTGGCATTGCTCGACGTCGACCACTTCAAACAATTCAACGACGTGTATGGTCACCGGGCTGGTGACGAAGTCTTACGTGTTGTTGCCAAGGTCATGCAGGCTCGCCTGCAATCGTATGGTTTGGTTGCGCGATTTGGCGGTGAAGAATTCGCCGTGATCCTCGACGGTTATACGGTCGACCAGGCCAAAGACCTTGTCGAAGCTGCACGTATCGCCATCGGACAACGAGACATTCAGTTCGAAGACAAGCGATTGCGTGTCGCCTGCTGTGCCGGTGTGGCCGAGTTGGAGGAAGGCGAATCGATCGAAAAATGGCTGCAACGAGCCGACGATGCACTTTATCGGTCCAAGGAAGTTGGCAGGAATTGCGGTCACTGGATGGACGGCGAGCACCCCGTCAAAATTGAGTTGACCGAAGAAGAAGCGTTGGCTGGCCCGGCTGCCGAGCCAGTGGCCGCGGCTCCGCCCGAACCCGCTCCGGTCGACGAGCCACCACCGGTTCAACCGGCGGAAAACGTCGAGCCAAAAAAGGCAGATCCCGGCGCCTTTGCTTACCTTCCCGATCGTGGATCGCTCGGAGATGCTTTCACCGACATGCAGGCTAAGACGCCGGACATGAGTATGTTTGTGATGGCCGTTCGTAGTGGATCACACGACAAGGGTGCGATGCGGTCGTTGTTGCAAGTCGTTCGAGCAACGATGCGTTCGATCGATCGCATTGGCTGCGAAGACGATGCAACACTGCTTATCTGCATGCCAAGCATTGACCAAGAAACGGCGCAGCAACGCGCCCAACAAATCTGTCGATCGGCATCGGCGATTCAGCTTGGCGGTGCGGAAAGCGACACCGCGGTCACCATTGGACTGGCCCCAACAAGTGCAGAAGAAGAATTCGAAGACGTTGTTTCACGCGTTACCGAACTCGCCGCGCAAGCTGCCGAGGAAGGAACGGAACCGATTCGATTGCACGGTCAAACCGTTTCCGCATAGCACGCCTTCTACGCTCCCATTGGGTTGGTGAATTTGCGTGAAACCCGGTTTTTATTCGAATTCTTAATCTTCGATTGAATCCGCCTTGACCGGGTCAAAACCAACCCCCTATTCTCCGCCCATCGTTGGACGTGAAAGCGTTCGGCGAACAAGGCAGTTGAGATTGTCTCGGTCCTGCACTGGCATTTTTTCCATTTGCTGCGGACAACCTTAGTCGCTGTTGACACACGGACGTGTTAATGCGGATAAGCAGAGAGACACATCAAAATTGTGTGTTCGACTTGAGAGAGCAAGGAAGCTTTCACCAGGTCGAGCCCCAAACCACCGGCTCCCGGAATTCAAAGCGCGTCGTCCTCCGCCCCCCTAGGACAACGTACTTTCCGGGAGCTTTTTTTATGCGCCGACCGAATGTCGCGTGTGTTTGCACACGCCAAAACAATCCGCGTCTACGCTTCTTCTTCTGGCGACAAAACAAACCGATAGCCTGCGTCGCGAATCGTCAACAAATGAATCGGCGCTGCGCTGTCGGGTTCGATAATCTTTCGCAGCCGGGCGATGAATTGATCAACGGCACGGGTTTGCAGGTTTCCAGAGATCTCCCAGACTTCGGTCAGCAATTCGTTCCGATTGATCACGCGATCGGGGTTTTCGACAAAGTACTTCAGCAGCTTCAATTCTTTGGGCGTCATGCGTACCGATTCGCCGTTGACCCAAACCTGGTGTGATTCGAAGTTTGCTTTCACATTGCCAAATTCGACTTCGGCAAGACTTTCACGAACCCGCTTGGGGGCGGAGGAAACCGCCTTGGTGCCGTTGGCGTGCAGCAGATTCTTGACACGGCTTAACAGTTCGTCCAATTCGAAGGGTTTGGCCATGTATTGGTTGGCGCCAACATCAAATCCGCGCGTTCGGTCCTCGGCCAACGTTCGTGCCGAAAGCATCAAGATGGGGACGATCATGCCGGCATCGCGAATGGTTTCGCAAACCGAGTAACCACTCATTCCGGGAAGCATTAGATCGAGAATGATCAGGTCGATGCCGCTACTTGCATTGTCGACCAATCGCAGTGCGGTCGGTCCATCCTCGACCAAGGTGACGCGATAATTTTCCGCTTCCAGGTTGTACTTGATACCGACCCCGAGATGCTTCTCATCTTCGACAACAAGGATGTGTGGACGCATGGGAGGTTTGGTCTTGAGCCGTTAGTGTGAACAGAACATGTTGCTACCTGCAATTTATCCCTCAGGGACCAACTGGGGAACGACGCCCGGCAGCGTGACTTGGAATTCAGTCCCAGACTTATTGTCGCGGTCGATGACTCGGATGGTACCGCCGATCGCTTTGGTGACGTTGCGAACGAGGTAGAGTCCCAGTCCCGTTCCCGGCGTGCTTCGTTCAAGCTCATTGCCCAAACGAACGAAGCGGCCGAACACTTTGCGACGTTGGTTGACCGGAATGCCAGGCCCGTTGTCGATGATCGAGACCTGGACATTTCCGGATTCGTCAGGCACAACGCGAATCTCGACATCGGGTGGCTCGCCACCGTACTTGACCGCGTTGTCGATCAAATTGCGGAACAGGATCTCGATCTGGACCAGTTGGCTATTGATCGTGACCTCAGGCGAATCGACGCGAACCGTTTCTTTGCTCAGCTGGTATCGCATGCAGGTGGCAACGCCACATTGGGCCAACAATTCATCAAGCCGGATGTGTTCGACTTCGGCCGACTCGACGCCCCGCTCGATTCTCGCGGCGTCAAGCAAATGGTTGATCAAGGAATCGAGTCGCTCGACATCTTCGAGCATGAAACGGTGAAAGTCCTGCTGTTGTTGTTGATCGACCGAATGACGCGACATTGTCTGCAGGTAAAGCTTGAGCGACGCGATGGGGCTCTTCAGTTCATGTGTTACCGAATCGATGAAATTGGATTGTCGGCGATTGAGATTGAACGCCTTGACCGTCAACGTCAGGTAGGCGATCACGCCGGCAAGCACGCCGGCCAACAAAATCGTTCCTGTGGCCAGGATGACCCAGAACACGGCTGAGGAATCGGGGTCGGAGATCGCTCCCTTGAGATTGCCGTAGATCCAGACTGCAGCGAGGATCACGACCAGCACGATCATCACCACGCCTAGTGTGATCGGGGCGCGCAATGATCGACGTTCTAACATGAACTACCTTTTTCGCTGGGCGTCTTTTCGTGGATGCCGGGTATCTTGCCGTGGATGTTGGACTCTTGGGCGAGGAAGCCGAATTCAATTGTCGTCGGAGCGAGCGGGAAAGGAAAGTTGCCTCCTCGTCCAATCGCGCGTCCAAACGCTATTCCGTGCCAGAGACGATGATCAGGACGACCGCGGCGGTGAGCAGACCGGCGCCCATGAAGCGAGCAACAAGAACTCGGCGCGGCAAATGAGCTTCGACCCCGCCCCATCGCTTTGCGGCCAAATAGGCAAGCAGGACTCCCCACATGCCCCGCATCGCATAGACGACGTTGACCCGAGCGGCGTCGCCGTAGGTCGCCACGGTGTAGACGATGCAGATCGCTTGCATGCCAATCAGAAGTGTTCCGATGAGCAGCGGCAGCCGCGTTGAGCTCGATTTCAGATACTGAGGCTGGAACCACGGCAGGAACCCGAGCGACAGGAAGGCGACCATCCAATACGAAATCGGCAAGAGACGCCCCGCGCCCCAGCGGGGCGAAAACTGCTGGACAACGACATCAAACGTCGCAAAGGACGAAGCGGCAAGTACGGCGAAGACAAGCGCCAGCACCATCGACTTTTTCTCTCGCACGGTCGACGATGCCGATGGATTCCACTGCACCAACGCAATTCCGACCGTTGCCATCGAAGCGCCGGCCCAGATTCCGGGCGGCAATTTGACGCTGAAACCGACCGCTAGAAGAAAAGCGACCAGGACAACTTTGATGCCGAAGACCGGTGTCGCCACCGAAACATCACCATAGCGAATGGCCGAGAAGGTAAAGATTTGACCAAGAATGTAGAGGATCGCAATCAGAGCTGGCTGCCACAGCAGTGTGAGCGAGGGGACTTGGCCGCCGGAAAACCAAACGAAGGTGAAGAGAATCGCTGCCCATTGGTTGGCGATGAAGGTCACGGTCCAAGGATTGACGCCTGCTTCGCTGGTTCGCTTGATGAAGATCAGCCCGCTGACAAACAGCAAACTTGCCAGAAGTGGGAACAAGAGATGAAGCGGGAGGTCGGACACGAGGTTAGGAGAGTCGGCTCGAGAGGGGCAGGACAGGCGAGATTGGAAAGGCTGGTAGAGCGATTGTAGAGGTTAAAAATTGTCTCGCCCCCCGCGATCGTCGGGATTTTATTCGGCAAACCGAATGCAAAAATCGTCGGTTCCGGCGATGACGCGTCGTTGCCGACCCGCAATAATAAAACAATGGTAGTTTCGATTCCCTAGGCGGATCAGTTGGAGCACGCACGATGAGTGCCGAGACTCGCGCACGACGATATTCAGAACGGACGATCCGCCAAGTTCGGTTGGATTGCAACCGCGCGATGTTGCGTGCACGCTTTTGCGAAGACCGCAGTGACGTGGTCCAGCTTCGATGCATTGATGACCAGGCGGAAACCGATCAGGCGTTTGGCAGCCAGTTGTGGTACTTTGAAGGCATTGGTGCCGATACACAAGGTCGTCGCCAAAGCGTTTTCGGAGTGGTCGAGTATTCTGTCCAATTCGGATTGCTTGAATTGGTCGAAGACCGCGTGTTCGAGTCGGAACACGAACGAGAACGCTACCGTCACCGCTACGAGAGAGAATTGCTGCGTCCGACTTGGCGGCACCCCGGTCACCGTTGGCTCGCGGCCGGTTTGGTGATGGTCACCATCGTATGGTTAACGTACTTGCTTGTGCGTTCCTTTGCCGCGTGAATCAACTTTGACTACCACCTTGATGGATGCCGGGGACCGTTCAGGGCCCGCTGGGGGATCTTCCAAAACGATCGTTGACGTGCGGGATGTGCGCAAAACGTATCGCAGTTGGTCGATACGCAAACGCAAAACCATCGAAGCGCTTCGCGGTGTTTCACTTGAAGCCTCCGCCGGCGAAGTCTTCGGACTGCTCGGCCCCAACGGTGCCGGCAAAACGACACTGATCAAAGTCCTGCTCGGTGTCGTTAAACCGACAGGCGGCGAAGCCTATCTGTTCGATTCACCGATCGGCAGCGCCGAAGCTCGCTCGCGTGTTGGCTATTTGCCTGAGTCGCTTAGCATCGACCCTCACCATACCGCTCGATCAGCGCTCAACTTCTACGGACGACTGAGCAACATGACGGGCCAGCAAATCGCCAAGCGAAGCGATGAATTGCTAGAGCTTGTTGGACTGGCTGATCGCGATAAGGAATCGGTGAGGCGTTTCAGTAAGGGGATGCGACAACGACTTGGATTGGCGCAAGCGTTGATGCACAACCCGGATCTTCTTGTCCTGGATGAACCGACTGACGGATTGGATCCAGTGGGACGCTCACAAGTCCGCGCAGTGATCGAGCGACTTCGTGACGAGGGGAAAACGATCTTCCTGAACAGTCACATTCTTCAAGAAGTCGAACTGGTCTGCACGCGCGTCGCGATTCTGGCCAAGGGACGCTTGCGTGGTTCTGGCAAACCGGATGAGCTTGCGGTTGATCGCGTGAGTCGCAAGACCGTGATCGATACGACTTTTCTTGACGGGGATGTCAACGAAGATCATCAGAAAACGGTGCAAACGTTGCTCCAGGAAAACGCCGGCGACCTGACCGTCGAGGTGGCCGCGACGGAGCAACTTGACCAACAAATCACTTTGCAGGCGACCAATCAAAGCGACATCGATCGCGTGGTTGACCTCTTACGCGAAGCGAAGATTTCGATCCGGAAAATTGAAATCCAACGCCCAAGCTTGGAAGACACGTTCATGCACCTTGTCGGGAATGATGAAGATGACCTCTTTTCGGAGACAGAGGTCTGATGCGTCCCTACCTTGCAATACTGGCCGATTCCTTTCGTGCGGCACTCGCCTCTCGAGTATTGTGGCTAGCGCTCGTCGCGATCTGGTTGTTGCTGGCTGCGCTGGCGCCCATTGGTTACCGCGAGGACTACACGACCGAATTCCGCGTTGGTGACTTTCACAACGGCACCCAGCTCAAGGCGTTGTTGGCACGCGGCCTTGTGGACCCGACCGAGCAGCCGAAGCCGATTGGCCGGATTGCCGCGGCAATGCCAGAGGACTTGCAGGTCCAATTGCGCCGCGTCGGAAGCGAAGAAGTTCGGATTCGCCTGAGTATTCTCGCCGACGGATTGAACGAATGCCTTGGCGATGAAAGTTGGTACGACGCAGAAGCGTGGCGGGGAACGATCCGGCTAAAAGAACTTCGTGAGCTCGATGACACGCCCGACGATCAACTCACCGACTCGCTTAAGCGGCGGCGTGCTCGTCTGAGGATCGAGGTGGCCTTGCCTGGGGTGTTTGGTGCTCGTTCGCCACGAACGATCATCATGAACTATTTCGGGATGGATTTTCCGCATCGTGCCTCGGTCGACGAGGCCCGCTTTGTGGACATGATCAACCAGATGGTCGTGCCCTTTATCGTCGACTGGTTGCTCGGTTTCATTTTGGTGCTTGCCGGCATTCTTGTGACCTCCCATTTGATACCGGACATGCTGCAGCCCGGTTCGTTGCACCTGCTGCTGTCCAAGCCGGTTTCCAGGAGTCTGCTCTTCCTGAGTAAGTTCGTTGGGGGTTGCGCTTTCATGACCCTTTGCGTGACGCAGTTGATCATTGGTCTTTACCTGATCATTGGCTTTCGTTTGGGAGTATGGAATCCACGATTGTTGTGGTGTATTCCGGTCGCGGTGTTCCTGTTTGCCGTTTTCTACAGCGTCTCGGCGGTTGTCGGTTTGCGATGGAAATCGGCAATCATGGCGACCGGCGTGACGATGATCTTTGGATTGATCTGTTTTGTCGTCGGCTTCTTGGGCGGCTTGTCAGACGCCTTTGTGACGCGGCCGGTTGCGATCAAACAAGTGACTCGGTACGACGGAACATTCGTCGGTTCGACACGCGGAGGCGGCGTCGTTGGCTACGATGCCAAAACCAATACATGGGCCGAGGTCGAAGAAGGAAATGTACTGACCTTTGATCTTGTGATTCCACCTGTGAAGCTCGATCCGAAGCACTTTGCCACCGCGCGTGTTCGTGGCGGGCGCATCAATCCTTACGGTTCCGGCTCACTCGACCTCCAGGTCTATGAGGTCGGTAGCTGGGAGGCCGAGCCGAGTCTGCGACTGCCAACCTCGACCACTCGCTTGTACAAAGTGGGTGACGATGGTGTGCTGGCCATGAATTCCGGGCTGCTGGCAATGACCGACACCCAACGCGTTTTGGAAGCGGCAAGCGTTGAAGTCAAGAAAGGCGAGGACGACACCGAAGAGGATCAACAAGCAAAGTCGGAAGAGACGACAGCGAGCTGGATCGGCAAATTGTCCAGCATGATTGGATCCTCTACCGAAGGCTTCGAAACGATCTCGCCCAAAGAGGTTTCAATTGCACCACCGCGATCGATCGCAGTCGATCCGACGGGTGATGCGATCATCGTCTTTAGCCGCGGTCAACTTTCTCGGTTGGTGCGTCCCAAGTCCGCGAGCAAATCGGGGCCGTGGGAACTCGCAGCAGAGACCTTCCTCGAGGGTGACGGATCTGTCGCAGTTGCAATGGCGGTCGGTGATGGCAAGGTCCTTGTGGCACGGGCGGAAGAACCGATTCGCATCGTCGATGCCAACACATTTGAACCATTGGCCGAAATCGAAATTGATTCCAAGTTGGTTGTTCGCCAGGCCGCGAGTTTGGGTGACTCTAAATTTGCCGTCGTCACTGATGACGGGTATTGCAGCGTTGTCGACGCGGCTCAAGCCAAGATGGTCAAGCAACTGTCGTTTGGCGACGTGGAATCAATCAGTTTCGAGGCTGGCGAACTTGTGCTGGTTCACGACATCGATCAGATCGACGTTCTTGACGTTCAGTCGTGGGAGGTTGTGCAATCGATTCGACCCGAGATCAGTGGTTGGCGTGCAGTCGATGCCTACGTGGTCTCGCCAATCCGAATGGTCGTTCCCCAGACGGGACGCCTGGGTGAAATCGTAGCCGCTATGGTCAGCGGCAAGTCATCGATCTCCATTGGCCAGGGACCCGAAGAAGAAGACACCTACCGCTATGAGGTCGTCAAACCGGTCCTGAGCTGCGCCGGATTCATCGTGGTGATGTTGACGATCGGATGCGTCTACTTTTCGACCCGCGATTTCTAGTCGCCAACGTAGGGTGTGTGCTTGTACGCACCATTCTAGCTGGGGTTCTCTTGTGAGCCGAACGCGCTAGCCCGAATTATTCATCAGAGTTGAACGAAAAGAGCCTTTCGTGCGTCCAAGTTGGTATCTGACATCAACTTACGACCCACAAAAAGGCTCGCCCCAATGGTACACGATTTACAGCCAGCGTTGTTCGACTTTTTCCCGGGGCGAACGATTGAAGTTCGGCAAGTTGACGAACATGTCAGTTGCGATGGTGGCCTCGTGGTGTTCCGCGAACTCGACGATAAGCTCGGGCTGACTGAATCGTTTTCTAATTGCATCGGCGAAGTCAGACGCAAGCCGACTCATTCTCTCTTGAGCGTTATTCGACAGCGCGTTTTTGGAATCATCGCTGGCTACGAAGACCAAGACGATCACGACACGTTGCGCTCGGATCCTATCTTCAAGTTGATCGCTGGGCGTACGGTTCAAGAGGGGGATTTGGCGAGTCAGCCCACCATCTCCAGAATTGAAAATGGGATCACCCCGAGAGATCTGCTGGCTCTGGAGGACTGGTTCATCAAGGCATTCGTCGAGTCGTTTGACGAGCCACCCTCCGAGGTCACCCTTGATATCGACACCTTTGCCGACGCCACGCACGGCGCCCAGCAACTAACCTTCTTCAACGGGTTTTACCGTCAGCACATGTACCAGGAGCGTGTGATCACTTGTGCTGAAAACCAACAGGTGGTTCTCCCTGTTTTGCTGTATGGGACGGCCAATGTTGCATTGGCCGCAGACGATGACCTGCTTCGAATCATCGACGCGTTGCGTCAGAAGTTCCCGGATGTTCGGGTGCATGTGCGAGCCGACAACGGCTTCGCCACACCCTACATCTACGAGGCACTGGAATCTCGCTCCGGAGTGACGTATAGCATCGGTTACCAAATGGACCGGTTAATGCGGAGATTTACGGACGAATTGAAGTGTGTTGCCGAGTTGGCATTCGAGTCGTCCGGACAGGAGCAGTGTCGGTTCATGCACCGCAAACATCAAGCTGGAACCTGGAAACGGGAACGTGACTTGGTCTTTAAATGTGAAGTGACCAGCGAAGGAACCAACCGACGTGTCGTGGTGACCAATCGTCCAGGCGCCGAGCAATACCCCGACGGAGTCTATCAAGAGTATGGGGATCGGGGCGAAAGTGAAAACCGAAACAAAGAATTGAGTGTGGACCTCTGCGCTGACCGCCTGAGCGACCACCGCTACATGGCGAATCTGTTCCGGATGATGTTGCACTGTGTCTCTTACAACTTGCTGGCGAGACTACGGAGGATCGTTGCGAGCCCACTGGATGAACCGGTCGATCCGTCAACCCACCTTCCATTCGAGGCGTTGCCAACACCTCAAAAGCAGCGTCACCGAAGTCGCAATCGCCGACACGATCCATTGGGTCGCGGGCAAGCGATGACTTGGCGAAAACTGGTCGTGAAAGTGGCAGCGCGAGTGGAACTGCTTAGCCGCAAGGTGCGTCTTCTCGTTCCAACTTCTTGGCCTCACTGGCGACACCTACACCGAGTCAGTGTCGCACTGGCGGCCTACCATGCCAGCGACTAATCGCCCCCATCGAAGCGCTCGCTAGTCGCTCGTGGCCAATCAGGTCATTGGGGTAAGGGGCCCTCCGCGCCGACTTCGGCACAGCCCCCGAAAAACAACCTCGATCACCCCAGCAACTCAAAATCTCAAAACCCATGAATAATTCGGGCTAGCGTCGGGCCCTACGCTCTTTTTATTTCGTAAGGCCCGACGCTAACGCGTTCGGCTCACGGGCAAGGACGGGACGCGGAGCGTCCGAAGCGTGCGTTCCCACGCAGAGCGTGGGAACGAGGTGGGTAAGGCCCGACGCTAACGCGAACGGCTCACTGCAAATGAGCTCACTTGCCGACTCGATAGAGATGGCTGCGGCTACGAATCAGCAAGTCGCTTCCGACCGGCACGGGGCTGGCGACCGTAAAGTTGGCGGTATCGCCAAGCTCATTCTTGGAAACCATTGCCGGTTGATCGGCATCAATCGGACCAACGACAAAGGTCGTTGCGTTTTCGCCGGTCGCATAAATGTGATTGCCTGCCACCAAAGGCGAGCTGCTGAAATCGACACGTGATTTTTCGAGACGGGTTTCCCAAATCGTTTCGCCCGTCTTGATGTCGACGCAGGTGAACAGGCCACGCGATTTCTTGTCGCCGATCACATACAGTCGACCGGCGGCAGCTGCAGGAGTGGGAACGTCGGAACCCAAGTCATCTCGGAACCATGCGATGGCATCTTTACCCTTGCCGGCGATCAATTGGTCCATGCGAACGGCCGTCAACGTTTCGCCCCGTGCGTAAGGGCAGACGATGATGTTCCCATCAGCGACAGGCGAAGAGATGGAACGCCAGTACTGTTCTTGTTGTGGGTTAAAGCCACCGAGCTTTCCGAGTTGCTTGCCTGAATCGGCTGCATGTAACGTTAGGTAGTCGCCACCCATGACCGCAATGACCTCGCGTCCATCGACATCGACGACGAGTGGTGTTGCGTAGCTTTGAGAGGCTTCGTAGCGATCGCCAGGCACGGGGAACGTTCGATCGGCTTTCCAAAGTTGGTCGCCCGTTTCTTTGTCATAGGCGACCAAATAGCTTGGACCGGTTTGCATGACGGCAACGACCACAGCCGATTTTGTTACCGTTGGCGAGGATCCCAAGTCCCACCACAGTGTGTCTTCGCCAAATTTCTCTTGCAGATTGATGTGCCATTTCAGGTCACCACTTGCGTCGACACAACCGAGGTCGCCACTTCGAAAATAGGCGTAGACCAAATCGCCATCCACGACGGCCGACGGGTTGCTTCCACTGCCCTTCTTGTGTTTGCCACCGGTATCGTCACCGATCGCCACACTCCATTTGGTCTTTCCGGTGTTTGTATCGAGGGCCAATAACTGGTTTTTGCCTTCGACGCCTGCGGTCAGGTAGGCGGTTGAGCCCGAGACGACCGGTGTGCTGCCTCCGCGACCTGGCAGTTCGCGTTGCCAAACAATGCCCGATTTGCCTTCGTCATCCCACTCGGTCGGGAACGCGGCACCGTCGGCGACACCATTTTGTGCCGGACCGCGCCATTGGGGCCAAGAGTCAGCTGCCTGAGCCGAAACGGATAACAGAGCCACGATTGCGATGGAAAAACACTGGGAAGTCGAAAACCGCATGATTGGAAGGGCTCCTGACATGAAATGAGGCGGGAAGATTCGGGTGGTGAGGCTGCGGGGGGTGTCAAACGGACGGCAATCCTGATTCAAAGGCTCGGATCCGATTGACCTCTGCTAAAATCTTAACGGGTCGGCACACACGATTGGATCGGGTGCCATTGTCGCTTTTTTGCCCAACCCGCCCTCGTGAAACGAAGGAATTGTCAACTTGCCAAGCTCGTTGTTGTCGAGATGGGGTCTGCGTTTTGGTTGGGCTGCGACCTGCATTATCCTCGCAAACTTGATCGCTCCGCTAGCGGTCGATGCACAAACTTCTGGGCGCGAGACAGAAGAGTCGCCGCTTGAAGAGTTGTCGCGGCGCAGCTACTCGAGCCGCCAGAAAGCAACCCTTGAGATTTGGGGCAATCGTCAGCAGACGCGCCAGCAGGTCCAAGAGGCCGCACGTGATGGTGATCCCGAAGTGGCTGCCCGGGCGAATTGGATTTTGCGTCAGTGGCGTCGCGGCGCGATGCCAAACACGCCGCCGCATATTGCGCGGATGTTGCAACGTTCGGATGATCCGGCGGCGCTCCAAGAATTGTTGGAGGTCGGGCAATTCGCTGCGGCGGTGGTCGCGGTCGAAGAATCCGCGGGGACGATCAATCGAGAACTCTTGCAGCGGCGCCTAAGCGCCGCGATGACGCGCCGATATCCGGTGTACGTGAAGTTGGCTCTCGAGCAAGACACGCTTGGCGATCTTCTGAAACTCATCGATTTGATCGCCGACAACAAAGAGTTGGCGGTCACTCGCATTCAATTGATGCAGCTGTTGGGCATCGAGTTTGGCGATGACACATTGCTGCCTACATCGTCCGAGACTTGGCCCGAACGTTTACGGACCGAAGCACTCGTTGCGATTCATGCCGTCATGGGAGACCCCGAGCGTGCGGTCGAAGTGGCTCGTGCAGGCGGCAGCGAAAACATGCGCGCCATCGCACAGATGTTGGCGGGCCAATGGGATCAGATGGCGAAAGAGAGCGCCGAGGCGGCGCGCCGCGATGACATTGGAGTTTACGAACAGACGCGGTTATGGAGTCACGCTCTCTTGGCAGCGGACCGATGCCAGAATCAAGCGATCTTTCAAGAAGCCGTCTCCAATCTGTCGAGCACGGACCCGTCAAGTCGGTATGCAGTTGACTTGGCTTGGAAGAGCCTTGCTGGTCATGGTCAGGTCGATGCGGCACTGACACTTTTCGAAAAATCGGATGTCGATGATGCAGCAGTCATCGCGGTTTCGGTCGGTCGAGGACCACGCGCCTTTACGTCGCTTGGTTACCCGATCGATCAGATCGATTTGAAGATTGACGATTGGATTGATGAAGCCATTGCCGCACAACGTTCGGAACTCGATGACGAGCGAGTCAGCAATCTTGCTGAACCGATGCGGCGGCTGTTGGGATTGATGCGCTGTTTGCTCGGGATTGGACGTGAAGACGCGGCATGGGCGATCGCACACCGCTTGTGCACCAGCGACGTCGACGTCCAGACGATTCCGGTTCGTGAATACGTGCTCTCTTATCTTGCGTCGACCATTCATCGCGATTGGACCGCGCGGCTTGCCGGGCTTGCCGGACAACAGTCGTTTTCGATGACCAGTCAACGGTCGGTGGCTGGGGCGATCCGCGGCGTCGATGAGCTTAATTTTGGATTGGTTCGCGATGCCGTTGATAAGCATTTGCCAGGCCGATCTTTCGCTTCCCGATTGCACATTACCTACGAATTGCTTTCAGGCCGAACACCCGAGGGATTTGATCTCAATCGTGATTTAACGGGTGTCTACGACAAATTGATGACGCGGAACGTGCAGTCAAGGGACACGTACGAGCGGATGATGACGCGCACTCGCGTGCGTTTGACGCTGCCGATCGTCAAGATGTTTGCCACGCACGGGCGCAGCGACTTGGCGGATCGTTGTTTGACCTACATGATCGAATCGGGCAACGTCGATGCCGCCCTGCATAAAGCCGAAAGCGAGTTGTTTCGCGGCCGCGGTGGGGCTTCAGAAGTGCTCTATGAGATGATTTGGCAACGTATTCAGGGACGCCAAAGCTCACCAGGCTTGCGCATTCGTATCGATGATGTCGACGTCGCCTGCAAAGCGTTGATCGGGCAATGGGTGTTGGCAAAGCGACGTCATGACTTGGCGACGAGCGATCGTTTGCTGTATCAGATTCGGGTGACGCTTTGTGCCCCTTCGACCGAACTGCGCGACACCATCGCTGGTTACCTCGGTCAACACGGCGAAATGGAATTGGCCAGCGAAGCCTATACGAGTTTATTGCCGATGGCTGCAATCGGCTCGCCCGACGGACCTGGGCTTTACAGTGTCGCATGGCAATACTCGCGTTTGATCCAGGACGACGATATCGCAAACGCCGCAATGTGGTATGACTTGGCAGCTAGCGGCACGCTTGAATCGACGGACTACCGAAGCGTCGCGTACGTTACTTTGCCGTTGGATGTGCGTCGCTGGCTACTGCGTGCTGCGATTGCCCAAAAGGACTTTGACTTAGCCAAACGCCACCTTTACCGAATCGAAGAACTCGATCCGGTGGATATCGATTCGGCGGAGGGTTTGTTGCCCGAGCTGCGCGAGGCGGGCGCGACGCAGATTGCCGACCAGTTCTTTGAGCGGTTCTTTGAACGAGGCCGCGAGAGCATCAAAGCGTTCCCTTTCGATGCGACACGCTGCAACAACCTTGCCTGGGTGGCTGCGATGAACGGCAAGCGGCTCGATGAGGCACTTGAGCTTGCCGAACGTGCCGTTGCGCTCGAACCCGATAGCGCGATTTATCGCGACACGCTCGCCGAGGTGCTATTTTTACTCGGTCGCACACGCGAGGCGCTGCAAGTCGAACAAGCCTGTGTGTTGGACGACCCCGGTCAATGGCATTTGCATCAGCAGATCGAAAAGTACCAGGCTGCTCTTGATGCCGCATCTCAGTAGACCCATCACGACAGCGTTTTGTCGAGCGTGACGGGGGCTGATTCTAGAAGCGGATATGGAAGCTGTGCCGCGGCCGATAGTGGTGATGGTGGTAGTGGCGATACCGTGGCGGCGGATAATGTGGTAGCACGTAGTGTTCTTCGACAATCACAGGGGCGGGCGCAACCACGCGCGGTTGCACGGCGGGTGCTTCGGCGCGAGCAACGCGTTGCACGCCGGTCACCGAGTTCTGCATTGCGGTGATAACCGATTCGGTGACCCCTTGCTGATGCAACGCAATGATGTCGGAGACCTCAAGCCGTTGTTGCACACCACGCTGTTGGATCTGATTGATGATCACGTTCTCGCTCAATCCACTTCGCGTCATCGTCACGACGTCGGCGGTCGAAACGGCAGCCTGTGTCGCCTCAACGTTTCGTAGCTGGCGTTGTTGCTGCTGATAGTAGTAACGTTGTTGGTCGATCGTTTGTTGTTTGTCGGCTGCGTTTCCAAGCACACCACCGGTGACGGCGCCAACGAGTCCGCCAATGGCAGCTCCGGCGCCCGCCTCATTGTTCTTGTCGCCGATGATGCCACCGACCACTGCGCCAGCCAGGCCGCCCATCGCCGCGCCGCGTTGGGTTTGCACCTGGGCGTTTGCTTTGGAAAGTGGCAATGCTGTGCCAACCAAGATCGCAATAACAAAAAGGCGATTCATCAATCAGGAACACCGTGCTGGAGTTGGAAAACGACCTGCGAGCCAACGTTTGGACAGTTGGTCAAGCGGCGGTTGCTTGCAAATCGATGTCGTCGACAAGCGAGCGTGCAATGGTGGTAGTGAGAATCGCGGCGGCGAGGCAATGCCACTTTAGGTGAAACGGGCGGCTACCTTCGCATCTAAGTGCGGGGCTCGCGATAACGAAGACCACGCTTCAGGGCTACGGATTGCAATTGCGCTTCCACCAGCAGAAATCCGTGCCCAAGTTCACACAACGGAGCCGCGATCGCGTAAGCGGCTGGGCCTTAATCGCCTTCTGGCTCGCTGCGTGTCGGCAAGGGCCCGAGGCCTGACGGCCAGCGGCTCACGGGTACTGCCCAAACTGCGTAAGAAGTTGCTCTAGTGGCACCAAGATTACAATCCGCAGCGCTAGTTCGACGCGTTTGCGCGGGCTTGGCCCACCATTCCGGTGATCGCCTGGATAAAGTCTTGCGCGTCATCAAAGTCGCGATAGACGCTTGCAAATCGAATGTATGCTACTTCATCTAGCTTTGCCAAATGTCGCATGACGATATCGCCAACTTGGGTCGAATTGACTTCCGAGTCGAAGGTGGCATAGACGTCCCCCTCGATATCTTGGACGACGCGTTCGATCGTCGAGCTCGCGATCGATCGTTTTGAGCACGCCCGTTCGATGCCACGGCGAATCTTTTCTCGGTCGAAGGGTTCGCGGGTTTCGTCCGACTTGACGACACGCACGCTCAGTTTTTCGATCTTCTCGGTGGTTGCGAAGCGCCGGTGGCAGGAACTGCAGATCCTGCGGCGTCGAACCATATAGCCCCCTTCGGCGCCTCGGGTATCGAGGACGCGATCGTTATCGACGTGGCAATAGGGGCAACGCATGAAAACTTCTACCTTGGTGGGACAGACCACGCGATATCGTATCGCCGCGGTCGATTCTGTCAAAGGATCCGCAGCCAGGATGGCAGCTTGGGAGGGTCAGGTCATCTTTGCTCTCGGCAAATGGGGCCTAGATCGGTGGTGGGCCAAGATCGGCTCCACTGGGGCCAAGACCCCAAAGCGGCCCCGTTTCGTTTATCATGGTGGCTGTGTTGGAAAAGAAACGGCTGGCGTGTTGGCTGGATGACAACGACCAACCGGCCATTTCATTGCGATGTAGCAGCCGTTTTGCAGCCAGCATGCACCACGAGGGCGAGGGGAAAGAGTCGTGACCGACTGGTTCATTCAAATCAACGACGATGCCGAAGCGGTTGGTCCGTTGCGACCAAGCGAGCTGCTTCAAAAGGTGCGCGCCGGAGAAGTGACGCCCGAGACGATGTTGCGCAAGGACGACAGCGCATGGTTCGAAGCTGGCGAAGTCGGTGGCTTGTTTGAAGCGGCGATGCGCCCCACCATCGAATATTTCTGTCCGCAATGCGAAGCGCCCGTGACGGAACCACCCGTCAATTGCCCAAAGTGTGGCAGTGAGATCCATCGAGCGATCACGAAGATCACCGAAAACTCGATTGCGACGCCAGAAGAGAGATCGATCACCGAGCAGGCGGGACGATCGGTTCAGAACTGGCTGCGAAAGAAGCGGGCCAAAAAACAACAAGACCAGCAACGCTAGAGAGCGTCGCTGGTCTTGCGAGAATTCTGGTTGTTGGTGCGACTACAGGCGTAGTTCGGCACCGAACGTGAGTCCTGTGACCAAAACGTCGCTCTTGGCGAAGGTGCGTCGACCCGTAACGGTTGGCGAAACAACGTTGGTGAATTGGTTGTTTGCTTTGGCGATTCCGCTGAGGTACCAAAGCTCGACGCCGCCACGAATGGCTAGCGTTTGACCGAAGTAGTATCGCAGGCCGGCACCGAGTTCGAACACACCTGCAACACGACGTCGATCGTCGCCGTTGTTGATGTGTACTGTGCCAGCATTGATCAGTAGCACGTCCGATTCCGCGAAGTTGATGAATCCACCAGCACGTGAGCGGAAGTCGGTGTATCCGTTGCGACTGATTGGGTACATCAAGTCGAGACCAGCTTGGATCCCGAACAACTTGTTGTCGGTTCGGCTTCCGAAGAAGCCGTTGTCGACACCATCGGTGCTGAAGAACGCGTATCGTTCGTCCCATTCCAGGTAGCGAACGCCGACCAACAATCGAGCGACGTCCCAGCCGGTCATGGTACGGTTGCCTTCGATGCTCCAGTACTCGTTTGTGTAGAGCTGAGCCGAGGCGGTCACAGGGTTGTCAAATGCACTTACGGCAGCGGGAGCCAAAGGCGTTCCAGCTTGCAAGATTGAGTCCAATCCTCCGCCCGGATCGAAAGCAGCAGCTGCACGGTCCCATTGGAAGTGCCCGGTGTAGCTGAGTTCATAACCGTGCACGCAGTCTGGCACGGTTCCCAAAGTGAATCGACCGCCCATTTCCTGGCTGTAATCACCGAGTTGGTAGTCTTGTGAAAGCGAGAACCGTTCGTTGGTGTCACGTTGCATGTACAACGCGTCAAAGTTCACGTAGTAGTAAGGAGCACAAGGAGCACATGGGTGGCCATAGCCCGAGAAGGGCGAATAACCGTATCCACGAGGCGTGCAAGCGTTTCCGCGGCGCGGTGCTCGGTAGCAGTTTCCACAGCTGCCGCCACACGCTGAACCGCATGATCCGCACGACCCACAGTCGCTCATGATCACGCCACAGCTGCCTCCGCAACTGGTGCCACACGATTGGCAGCCAACTTGCTGGATCGTTCCCGTTGCTGCTTCATCAGCTGGGACGTCCGAGGCGCTGACAATGCGAAAGGCTTCGTTGCCATGAGTAATGTGTCCATCAATCGCCTGACCAATGGGCCCGGTCTGAGCATGCACTGGGGCACACGCGATGGTCCCGAGTAGGGCAACACCCGCCGCTACGAACAAGCGGCGCACACACTCGCTGATGCGAAGGTGATTGGTGTGCGGACAGATCGAACGGATCTTCATGATCGAACCTCGTTAACTCTCGGTGCGGAGCGTTGCCGCGATTTGGTAGACCGATGGTGAAAGGTAAAGGGAATGATTGGCTTAACGACCTGCGATCGTGAGCTCGTCACGAACGGGCACAAGTACGGTTTTGCGAACCATTCGCATGATTTGTTTTGCTGATTCAGGGTTGTCGCAGCGGCCACTGACAACCAACGTGTCAGAAACCTGTTGAACGTTGACGCGGCAGCCTGGGAACATCTTCTGAATCGAAGCGTTCAGCATCTTGCTGCGGTCGACGACTGTCTTTCCGGTTGCCGCGACGGCATCTTGAACGTGAATCTCAAACGCTCGTACTTGCGTGGGCGACTTTTCGTTGGCCCCGGCCCAGACGACCAGTTGTGTGACGCCGTTGCCGGTTCCGATCAGCTTCAAACGATTGGGGCCGGCAGCGAAGGCTTGGCAAACGTTTTTGTCAGCCACTTCGACCCGACGGACATTGCCGCCAAGCGTCAGCGATCGAACTTGAGCTCGGCTCATGTAAAGCGGAGTCAACTTGGTGTCTTCGTCGATCTCAGCGATCACTTTGGCACCCTCGTTCGATTGATTCAGATCAAGTGCTTTGACTGGACTGATCGATGGGCGAACGATGCTCGCGGTTTCGTCAACTGCGGGACGTTCGAGCGCCAGCGGCAATTTCGTAACAGCAACCGGGGCTCGAAAGCGAGTTTGATGGAGTGAACGCTCTGATGTCTTTTCGGTTGACTTGAGGGGGCCAGCCATGACGGGTGACGCCGTATGAACCGGTGCAAACGCGGGCGTCGGTTCGGCAACGACAGGTGCCGAAGACTTGTTGACGCGCGGTGTTTTCGCTGAGGCGGCGGGCTTCGCTTTGGATGCCAGCGGCTCACGGCTCACGTTCTTGGCAACATGATGATCCACATGGGGCGCCTTGGCGACACTCGGCGCTGCCTTGGCGATTCTTGGCGCGGGCTTGGCGATTCTCGGTGCGGGCTTGGTTGTCGTGGCCAGTGGGGCTTCTTCCGACGCGCCACCAATCACAACAGGCTCAGGCAGATTGCCACGCTTGTCCTTGTTGAGCTGAGTTTGGTCGGTCGCTGCGCTCTTGATTGGCGCCGCCTTCCTTTCCAATTCGCCAACCTGATGGAGTCGAACCGGTGGAGCCGCCAGGACGCTTGCCTGGCGATCTGCTTTGATAAGGCTTGGCTTGCTTTCGGAAGCACTGACCACCTTGGGCGAAGCCGATTGGATTGGCACCAAACCCTCGTCGTCGGAAGGTGGTTCGACCGGAGCATCACCAATCACAACGGGCTGAACGAGTTCAACCGGCTCCGAAACAACTGGTTTGGCAATCTGTGGTTTTTGACGAACGACCTTTGCTGCTTGACCCGCCGGTTTGGCAACGGGCGTTGCGGCAGAGCGAGACAGAACAGAGCGAGGTGTGCTTGCGGGCAGCTCAACGGCAACGCTCGGTTCTGACAGGCGTTCCGGGCGAATCGGAGCTGGCAGGTTGCCTTGCGGTTGGCTTTTGGCGGCCGTGACCGGTGGCGTTGTCGATTGCTTTTTGGATTCCGCTGTACGTTCTGATTTCTCCGTCAGTGATGAATCACTGCTGTCGGAGAACGAAAACGTGATGGGCTCGCTTGCGGATGTGGTTTCAACTTTGGCACGAGGAAGCTGTGTTGCCGCTGGAGTCGCGACACGATGCGTGTTCGAAACCGAATGAGCTGGAATCGGTGAGGCTTGATTGGGTCGTTGGGCGACCGGAGCTACGGCAGCCTGCCCCTGGTTTGGACTCGCCGGAGCGGCAACAGGCGTAGCGGCAACAGGCGGTTTGGGTTGTTGCACCGTTGGACGGATAAGAACAATGCTGCTCTTCGCTTCAGGCGTCACGTTCGGTTGGCGAACCGGTTGAAACGGAGTCGCTGTGTTCGCGACATCAACCGAGGTGTCGACCAAGTCTTTGTTGGTGTGATGCTGTGATCCGACCAACGGGTTGGTTTTGATTTGCGATGCGGGAGCGTCGACCACCATCGCTGGCGATTGGCTGCCGTCAGCACGCAGTTTCGCGGGTTGATTCGGCGAACGATCGATGGGGTGCAAGCCAATGGCTGCACCGATCGGCTTGAGCCGAACGGCGGAAGGATTACCCGATGCCAACTGAACCGGTGTCATTCCACTTTGCGCACCCTCTTGAGCGCAATAGGGATTGACGCGAATGGACGGGTTGATTTGAACCTGGCTCGATTGATTGAGCGGCAACGGCGGAATGCTGATCCGGCCATTGTTTGGCGACTGGGCTACGGCAGGACTCGCCACCAAAAGCATGGCAAGCAGACCCGCGCGTCGGCGGTTCCGATTGCGTTGTTTCAGGTTGTCTACTGCATCACGCATGCCGCATCCTTGCGTCCGAGCGATTCGTTTGATGCACCCCCCGCGGTACACCCTTCCAGACGGGGCGCGAGCGCGCTGGACCGTCGGATGCTTCAAGTATCGGATAGGGATTGCCGCGACATTAACGATTCTGCAGGTCCAAACAGGTGTAGCGATGATCCGCGTGATTCGGATCGTGTTGTTTGGCGCGGTCCTTTCGATCGCGTGGCATCGTCTAGCGGCGAACGCGCACTGCCTCGAAGAGCATCACGGCTGCAGAGACCGAGAGGTTGAGACTGTCGCTGGCGCCTTGCATTGGGATGTGAATTCCCGCAATGGGCTGGCCATTTATCTCTTGCCAGCGATCACCGAGTCCATCCGCTTCGCTGCCGAGAACAATGGCGAGTGGTCCGTTGAGGTCCGATTCCCAAAGTGAATTGGAACCCTCGACACGGGCCGCGATGGGGCGAATCTGGTGCGAGGAAAGAAATTTCGAGGCTTCTGCTTCGGTCGCCGTGGCACATGGAACGTGAAACACGGCGCCGACGCTTGAGCGAATGGCATTAGGATTGAATAGTTCGCAGCCGTCGGTGACGATCACCGCGTCGACTCCCGCGGCATCAGCACATCGAAAGACCGCTCCCAAGTTGCCCGGCTTTTCGATTTTGTCCAAAACGACCACCAGCGGAGAATCGGGGAGCCGCAGATTCGTAAGGGAGCGATCGGGAGTCTCGAATTCTGCGACGACTTCCCCGCCCGTTTGCCCGTAGCTGATTTTTTCGAGCACGCTTTCCGATACTCGAACAAGCGTTCCTGTTTCCGTCGCTTTGTCCAACACCCTGCGCTGGTCCGCATCGGGGGATCCGAGGGCACCATCGTTTTCCGCGATGTACACGCCTGTTGGTTTCAGCCCCGACTCGACGGCGCGCGCTGTTTCACGCCAGCGATCAACCAGGATGCGACCCGCTCGCCGCCGGGACCGATTATCACGCATTCGGATGAGGTGACGGACCGTCGGATTGGCGTTGCTGCGCAGAACAATCTGCTCGGAGTCACTCATTGGCAAGTTGGCATGATTCGATTGGGTGATTTCAATAGGACCGCTGAGCCGATCAGCATTGGGGGCAACCATCGGGCAAAACCGGAATTCCTACACCAAATCCTACACCGACCAGCAGAGACAGAAAGATGATGAGCAAGGAGGTGCGATGCGAGGCGGTCCAATCCAAGGCGGACCAAAAGGCATTCCTTCAGCTTGAGCGGACCATTTATCGCGATGACCCGAATTGGGTTTGTCCGCTTTGGATGGTGCGCAAAGAGATGGTCGGATTCAAGCCGCACCCGTTCTATGACGACGCCGATGGCCAGGCCTTTATCGTGCGCCGCGGGGACGAAGTGGTTGGCCGCGTGCTTGCCGTCGTCAATCACGCTCACAACCGCAAGTACGAAGAAAAACGGGGGTTCTTCGGGTTCTATGAGTGCTTTGATGACCTCGACGCCAGCAATGAAATGCTTTCCGTTGCGACCGGCTGGTTACGCGACAAGGGGATGACCGATGTTCGGGGACCCGTGCATCCAAGTCTCAACTACGAGGTTGGGTTGTTGGTGGAAGGGTTTGATTCGCCGCCCACCTTCATGATCACCTACAACCGAGACTACTACGGGCGACTGATCGAGGCATTTGGGTTCGAAAAGTGCCAGGACCTGTTCAGCTACCAGGCTCATGTCGACATCCTGGATGACATCGACCCGAAACTGCAGTTCGTGATCGACGAAGCAACAAGACGATTCAAGGCGACTTGCCGGCCACTGGATCGAAAAAACTTCGATGCTGATGTCCGTGTGTTTCTCGAAATCTACAACCTGTCGCTCCAGCAGACTTGGGGATATGTCCCCATGAGCGAAGCAGAGATCGATCATCAAAGCGAAGGTCTGAAGCATTTGATCGTCCCCGAAATGACGAGCATTGCCGAAATCGACGGCAAGCCGGTCGGGGCCGGATTTGGCTTGCTCGACTACAACCAAGTCCTCAAGAAGATGAATGGTCGGCTCCTGCCGCTGGGGTGGCTGAAGCTGCTGATGGGCAAACGGAAGATCGACCGCCTGCGGCTGATTAGTACCAATGTCTTGCCCGAATACCAAAAATGGGGCTTGGGATTGGTCACCCTCGCGCCCATTTTGCCCAAAGCGATCGAATATGGGATTCAGATGGGCGAGTTCTCGTGGGTGCTCGAAAGCAATTCCCTTTCACGAGGCACAATCGAACGAGGCGGCGCAACACGAACGAAAGTGCACCGAATCTACGATCTGGCTCTGAAATAGCCGATCACTCTGGTGGGGGTAGAACCACAATGGCATGGAAATGCGGGCCGCCCCAGCAAGGTTTGCGCCCTGGATTTCGGCAAGGGCGAGTCGTCGCCCGCTGGAACACACTGCCCTTTGGCTCCCTGTTCAGGTTGGGGGTGGGTAACCATAATCGTGCTCTCCCCCGTTTAGTGTCTCAAAGATTCAATGCCTCAAACTAACGTTGTCATCAGCGGACTTGGCGTCGTTTCGTCGATTGGAATCGGCAGCCAAGATTTCTTTGCCGCCTTGCTGGACAAGCGTTCGGGCATACGGTCGTTAGCGGAACGAACCGACGGCCACGCCATGCCGGGTGAAGTGACCGAGCCTAAAGGGGTTTTCGTTGGCGGGGCGATTCTCGATTTCGAACCCAAACAGTTCGTGCGGCCACGCAAAGCGCTCAAGGTGATGTGTCGCGAGATTCAGCTTGCGTTTGCCGCATCACAAATGGCCTTCGAACATTCGGGGCTCGATTCGTCGCTCCCGGCCGATCCAGAGGGCGACTTGAAACCGGCCGATATCGGAACGGTCTTTGGCGGCGAAATGTATTATGGTCCGCCGACCGAGATGGAAGACGCGATGCGTAAGTGCATCCAGCCAGACGGCTCGATCGATGAGTCGAAGTTTGGCGGCGCGGCGATGAAAGACATCACTCCGCTTTGGATGTTGAAGTACTTGCCCAACATGCCAGCTTGCCATGTCGGGATCGCAGTCAACGCTCATGGCCCCAACAACTCGTTGGTACTCGGCGACGTATCGGGCCCAGCCGCGATGATCGAAGCAGCCAATTGTTTGGATCGCAACATCGCCAAAGTGGTCGTGTCGGGTGCTGCAGGAACGCGGATCAATTCGACCCGCATGAACTACACCAACGACATTCCTGTTCCCGTGGTCACCGGGCCAGTCGAAACCTGTTCGCAACCTCATGGTCCCGATTCGAAAGGGGTCGTGGGCGGCGAAGCGGGAGTCGCGGTGATACTCGAACGCGAATCAGACGTCGCCGCGCGCGGTGGCAACGCGATCGCCAAAGTCGTCTCCTACGCTCAGCGGTTTGTTGCAGCCGAGGGAATGGTCGAAAGTGTCCGATCGGCTCGAATCGACGTGCCTGGGTACCGCGGTTCGGCCGAGGCCATTCGGTTGGCGATCGAAGCCGCCATCGCGGATGCTGGCATCACGGCGAATGACATTGGTTTGGTGGTCAGCCACGGCATGGGCGATCCGGTAATCGATGGCCAAGAACAGATCGCACTCGAAAAAGCTCTTCCTGGCGTCCCCGCCGTCGCACCGATCGCCGCACTGGGCCACACCGGAGCGGCTTGTGGAACCATCGGAGTGATTGTCGGTGCAATGTCGCTGTCCCAAAACGTCATCCCACCTACTTTGAACGCAGATACGGCCAGCGTCTCCTTTGTTGGCCAGTCTCAGCCGCTCGAAAAAGACTACGTCATCTGCATCTGTCACACCGCCGAAGGGGCTGCCACCGCCCTCGTGCTCGGCAAGGCATAGGCTGGACCTGGAAAGCAACGGGCGCAACTTTCGGCGGAGCGAAAGGCGACATAGGTTGGTGACCGCAGATAAAAGCAGATGAACTCAGATACCCGGGGGCAATCATCTGCGTTGCTCCGTGTCCATCTGTGGTTGGCTTGATTGTCTGTTCCCGATCCAGCGCAATGTCTTTTCGTTAGCCAAGAACGCAACTTTCGGCGGAGCGAAAGGCGACTATGGTTGGCGACCGCGGATGAAAGCAGATGAACTCAGATTTCTGGTGACAAGCATCTGCGTTGATCCGTGTCCATCTGTGGTTGGATTGGTTTTCTGTTCCACGATCCAACGCAATGTCTTTTTTCGGGAGCCAAGAACGCAACTTTCGGCGGAGCGAAAGGTGACTATGGTTGATCCTGCTAGTCGCCGTGTAGACATTTGATTTTCAGTCGCTGACAGCGACCGCGTCTGTAACCGTTGATAGAATCGAACGGTGGAAACAAGTCCTAGCCACTCTTTTATTGGAGACGATGCCGATGCTCCGTGTTGTTCTCATTCTGGCATTGGTGCTGATCTCGCATTGCTGCACCGCACAGGTTGTCGATGACCTGTTCGGTGATAACAACAGCACAGCCAAGGTCAACAACCGTCATCAGTTGTTTGGCTATGAGGATCCGCCTGATTGGATCCCAGAGTCGGCGCGGCCGGTCTTGCTCAGGGCTTTGATGGTGAAGCCTCGTCGCGACGATCATGTGTTTTTGTATTGTCCGTCGACCAACGCGGTTGTCGTGCGCTTTCCGAGCAAGGAGGCAGCCTACTTTCTTGTTTGCCCTCAACAGTGGCATGACTTTGATCCGAAGCCTGCGGGCAAGGAGAAGCTGAAGAAGAATTCGATTCCCATCGATAAGATCCAAGACTTGCTGGACAGCACAATGCTGATGGGACCGCTGGACGTGACGATTAGCGCACGTCATCAACACCCTCGGGAACGGCACTCGACGGAGTAGCAACCGGAACGCAACTTTCGGCGGAGCGAAAGGCGACTATGGTTGGCGACCGCGGATGAAAGCAGATGAACTCAGATTTCTGGTAACAAGCATCTGCGTTGATCTGTGTCCATCTGTGGTTGGATTGATTGTCTATTTCCCGGTCCAACGCAATGTCTTTTTGAGAGCCAAGAACGCAACTTTCGGCGGAGCGAAAGGCGACTATGGACGCTCTGCGGTCCGTAGCTACGCTCTGGCGAGCGTAGCTACGGCGTCTTGCGAGAAGATTCCGGCTAAGGCTCGGTACTACGAACTGCCGGCTCACACGAATCAATGCCTCGCCGGCTCAAAGAGGACCACTAGCCGCGGTGCGGTTTGGGGACTCGAGTTCCCTTGGCTGCTTTCATCCCTTTGCGGCGTTTCTTTTGGCGACCGGTGGCGGAGCTTTGTGATTCGTCATACTCCACTTCCGACAGAGGTTTGCCGATGTTCTCTTTCAGCTGCATCACTCGGTCACGCAATTGGGCGGCTCGTTCAAATTCGAGTGCCTCGGCGGCGGCCAACATTTCTTGCTCGAGTGTTTCGACGTACTCGAGTGTGATGTAGACCTTTTCGGATTCAGCTTGAGCGGCGGCGTTCGTCTTGCGTCGTTTGGCGGCTTCGCTTTCGATCCCTGCAAGAATCGTTTTGCGGACCGTTTCGGGCGTGATGCCATGTTCGTCGTTGTAGGCTTGTTGAAGCGCGCGGCGGCGTTCCGTTTCGTCAATCGCTAGCCTCATCGACTCGGTCACCTTGTCGGCATACAGGATGACTTTGGAGTTTGCGTTCCGAGCGGCTCGGCCAATCGTTTGAATCAGGCTCGTTTCGCTTCGAAGGAAACCTTCTTTGTCGGCGTCGAGGATCGCAACCAGCGACACTTCGGGAAGGTCGAGCCCTTCACGCAGCAGGTTGACTCCGACGAGACAGTCGAAACGACCCGATCGAAGCTCTTGCAACAACTCGACGCGTTCGAAGGCATCGAGTTCGCTGTGGAGCCAACGGCAGCGGACGTTCTGTTCTTGGAAAAACGTCGAAAGGTCTTCGGCGAGTCGTTTGGTCAATGCCGTGACCAAGACACGTTCATCGCGCTCGGCGCGAATTCGAATCTCGTCCAACAAATGTTTGACTTGGCCGCGAGCCGAGACCACCTCGACTTCGGGGTCGAGCAAGCCGGTCGGTCGAATGATCTGCTCGACCACCTCGCCGCCGGTTCGTTCGAGTTCGTAGTCGCTTGGCGTCGCGCTGACGAAACAGATTTGGCCGGTTCGTTCTTCCCACTCTTCGAATTTGAGAGGTCGGTTGTCCAAGGCACTTGGTAACCGGAAACCGTGGTCGACCAGTGTTAGTTTCCGGCTTCGGTCGCCGGCGTACATTGCGCGAACCTGAGGAACGGTCACATGCGACTCGTCGACAAAGGTCACAAAGTCGTCGGGGAAGAACTCGTAAAGTGTGTCAGGGGTCGCGCCCGGCGGTTTGCCCGAAAGGGGGCGGCTGTAGTTTTCGATTCCTGGACAATGTCCCACTTCGGCCAACATTTCGAGATCGAAACGGGTGCGTGCGGAGAGACGTTGTGCTTCCAGAAGTTTGCCCTGATTCTGGAACTGCTCAAGTTGATCTTGAAGCTCCTGCTTGATCACACGCAGCGCGTTTTGGATGCGGTCTTCCGGCATCACAAAGTGGCGCGCTGGATAGATAAAGACCCGATCGAGAGTTTTGATCGTTTCGCCCGAGACCGGTTTGATGATCGAAATCTGTTCGATCTCATCCCCCCACATTTCAATGCGATAAGCGAACTCTTCGTAGGTTGGCCAAAGTTCAATCGAATCGCCACGCACCCGAAACTTGCCGCGTTCAAAAGCGACATCGTTCCGCTCGTAAAGAAGATCAACGAACTTAAGCAACAGATGGTCGCGCCTCGTTGATTCGCCTTTGTGCAACGCAATCATCAGTTCTTTGTAGTCTTTGGGCGAACCGAGACCATAAATGCTCGAGACCGATGCGATGATCACCACATCCCGTCGGCTGACCAATGAGCTGGTGGTCGCCAATCGCAGTCGATCGATCTCTTCGTTGATCGACGCGTCTTTTTCGATGTAGACGTCACGCTGTGGGATGTAGGCTTCCGGTTGGTAGTAGTCGTAGTAGCTGACAAAGTAGTGGACCGCGTTCTCGGGAAAGAACTCACGGAACTCGCTGTACAGCTGGGCGGCGAGCGTTTTGTTGTGACTCAAGACCAACGCGGGGCGACCAAGGTTGGCGATCACGTTGGCCATGGTGAACGTCTTTCCCGTTCCCGTCGCACCGAGCAAGACTTGGGCGCTGCTACCCCCTTGGAATGCCCGGGTGAGCGATTCGATCGCTTTGGGTTGGTCCCCACCCGGAGCGAACGGTTGGTGCAAGTGAAATTCAGCGGGCGGAAGCTGCTCGGCAGGTTTGCGATTGGGAAGCGTGGACATGGCTGCTGGTTGCGAGGTGCTGGGTGCCAAACCTGGTGACGCAGGAGACCTCGATAGTATCGACCGCGGCCGCCCGTTTTCCAAGCCGCTAGCGATCGACCGTGTCCCGATCAAATGAATGGGCCAGATCCAGCGGGGGATGATTGACTGTCACCTCGCATACAGTCGAGATGCGGGCGATCGTTTTGTCGCCGATCCCGTAGACTCGACTCAAATCGTCGAGTGATTCAAATGCCCCCTGACGCTCGCGATTGTGCACAATTCGGTCGGCGAGCACCGGCCCGACGCCCGGGAGCAACGCGAGTTCACGCACGTCGGCCCGGTTCAAGTCGAGATGAAACTTCTCGCCAGCGCCCGAGAATTTGGCGGCACGATCAGGGGCTTGGATGTTTTGCCTCGCAACCGCGATGGTGACGATTGCAGCGCAAACGATCGACGCCAACGTCCATTGAACGCGTCGTTTCGCCAGCGGCGTTGTTGCGAGGTGGGTCGGCATGACCGAATTGATTCCTTCCGATCGTGTTCCATCAACGACCAAGATTATCTGGTCTGGCGCGGCCCCTCGGCAACCATGCGATCGGCTCGCCGTCGGTATTTCTGGGCTCGCTCACGCGCGCAACTTAGACGCTCCGTGACTCGGCCCTTTCTTACTGGTCCGATTGTTGATACACCGTAGGGCAACCTCCTAGCGGAATGACAGCATGAATGATTACTTGCAGGTAACGGCCGACGAACATCTCGAGCATGACTTGCGCGGCTTGGTCCGCTTGTCGATCGCTGAAGATTTGCGTCACTCGCTGGATTGGACGACGGTCTGTTTGGTTTCCGAAGAAGCGACCGGCGGATGTCAGGTGGTGCCGCGTCAAGAAGGCGTCGTTTGCGGCGCCGAGTTGATTCCGTGGATCGTCGATGAGTTTGACGCAGACTTGCAAGTTGATGTGCTTGCGGTGGACGGCAAGCGATTGGAGCCAGGAAAACCCATTGCCACTTTGCGAGGGAATGTTCGCGATCTTCTTACGAGTGAACGGACAATCTTGAACATCGTCAGTCGGCTCTGCGGTATCGCGACGCTAACCAGTACCTATGTTGCTGAACTTGGCGATTCGAAGACCCGACTTTATGACACACGCAAGACAACACCAGGTTGGCGATTGTTGGAAAAGTACGCGGTGCGCTGCGGCGGCGGGACGAACCATCGCACCGGGCTCTACGATGGGTTCCTGATCAAGGACAACCACTTGGCATTGGGTGGAAAAGATGGCAAGCCGCTGACGCCCGACGAAGCGGCAAGCCGCGCGATCAAGTGGAAGTCGTCTCAGGTCGAGCGATTGACGGCGCCATCGATGGTCGAAATCGAAGTCGACTCACTGGAACAGCTGCGCAGTGTTTTGCCAGTTGGCCCGGACATTGTGTTGGTTGACAATTTTGAGATCGCCGAGCTTCGGCAAGCCGTTGCCCTGCGCGATGAGCTCAATCCACAGGTCGAACTCGAGGCGAGCGGGAATATTCGGATCGATACAATCGCTTTGATTGCTGCGACCGGTGTGGACCGAATCAGTAGCGGCGCGTTGACGCATCAAGCGACCTCGCTTGATCTCGGATTGGATTGGTTTGACACTTCTGCGAGCTAGTGTTGGCTGAACCGTTCCAACATTAGCTAGTGTCGTTCGATCCATGCAGCCGCGATCCTTGATCACGACCCACCGTCGCTGGTGGGACTTCGTCCAGCCTGTCCTTGATGCCGCCGCCGTGATGGCGTCGCTTGCGCTGACATGCTGGTTTTCGACCGGGCCGATCGATGAAAAGACGACGGCGATGGGAATGGTCGCGATTGTCGTCTTCCTGTTGTTGGCGCAGTTGACTGCGCTCCATCGTCCGACCGACACGAGCAATCCCAACCGCGAAGTCTCCGACGTGCTTGCCACCTGGGCGATGACATTGGTCGTGTTAGCCGTGCTTGGTTTTGCAACGCGTTATGGCCATCATTTCTCGCGGCGACTCGTGTTTGCATGGATCATCCTCGCACCGACTCTGATTGCACTCCAGCGAATGTGTTTGCGGATCGTGCAACGCGGGTTGATGCGTCATGGGATGGGCGTCCGGAAAGTAGCGATCGCCGGTCTAAACGAATTGGGCGTGCAAACGGCAGCCAACATTCGCGATGACAGTGGACTCGGGTTTCAGCTCCTGGGCTTTTACGATGATCGGGCTGAACCACGCGACCTCGAAAAATGCAATGAAACCGTCACCGGTAACCTTGGCCAACTGGTTCAAATGGCTCGCGATGGTGAGGTCGATACCGTCTTGATCACCTTGCCGATGCGCGCCGAGACGCGGATTCGTTACCTGCTTGATCAGTTCAGCGATACGACCGCTTCGGTCTACATTGTGCCCGACTTCTTCGTTTTCGAATTGCTGCACTCGCGTTGGACGAACATGGGTGGGCTGCCTGCCGTTTCGGTGTTTGAGAATCCGCTTTACGGTGTCGACGGCGTTTCCAAACGGATCGCTGATCTCGCGATTGCCCTGTCGATGTTGGTGGTACTGGCGATTCCGATGTCGCTGATCGCCTTGGCTGTCAAACTGACTTCGAAGGGATCGGTGTTCTTTCGTCAAAAGCGATACGGGCTTGATGGACGCGAGATTCTGGTTTGGAAATTTCGCTCGATGCGAACTTGCGACAACGGTGCCGTCGTCAAACAAGCGACCAAAGATGACCCACGTGTCACTCCCATCGGCAACATCCTGCGCAAGACGAGCTTGGATGAACTGCCCCAGTTATTCAACGTGATCGAGGGCACCATGTCATTGGTGGGGCCACGTCCCCACGCCACGGCACACAACGAACAATACCGCGGTTTGATCCACGGATACATGTTGCGCCACAAAGTCAAACCAGGCATTACGGGGCTTGCACAGGTCAACGGATGCCGCGGCGAGACCGAAACGGTCGATAAGATGGAGCGCCGAGTCACCTGGGACCATCGCTACATTCGCAACTGGTCCCTGTGGCTCGACATCAAGATTCTGTTCAAAACGGTGTTGGTCGTTTTGAAACGGGATCAGGCTTATTAGCTCACACCGAGCTTTAGCCGGAATCTTCATACTCTTCCGCCTGAAGGCGGGACTACGAACGGCGCGGACCACCTTCTGGCGAAGGTCGCAACGTGGGATTTACTCGGTCCGTTCGGTCACTTCCAAGAGGTGGTAGCCGAATTGCGTTTTCACTGGGCCTTGAACGACACCAACGTCGCCGCCGAAGACGGCTTGGTCAAACTCGGGAACCATCTGACCCGGGCCGAAGCTTCCGAGCGCGCCGCCCTTTTGCCCTGAGGGGCAGGACGAGAATTCGGCGGCCAATGCGCCGAAGTCTTCACCGCCTTCGATGCGATGTTTGAGATCGAGGCATTCTTGTTCGGTCGAAACCAAGATGTGTCGTGCACTTGCCTTGGGCATGTTTGTTCTTTCAGTTGGGTAGTGATGAATTTCAGGCAGTTTAGCGATTAGGTGGCTGAGAGAAAATGACCGGAAGTCAGGGTCGCGAAAGCTGGGGTGGGCTTTCGATCGCCCAGCGTGCCAGTCTGATCGCCCAGCGTGCCGGTCCGATCGGTCAGGCTGACAATGCCGGGCGGCTGTGAATTTGGGGGGAGTTTGAGGGTCTTCGCGGTTCTCTTGGTCATTCCGGTTCTGTCGCGTCGATATCCCCATTCAGCGTTCTAGGAAACGTCATTACCTGTCTGAAATCGAGACCATTCATGATCTCCGAAACTGCATCCATCAAAAAGCGTCTTCTCGCTCTCGCCGCTGCTGGCGGGATCGCCCTGTTCAGCGCCGGCAACCTTGTCTCGGCAGCGGATTGTGGCTGCGAGCCAAGTTGTGGCGCTTGCCCTCAAGTCAAATGCTGCGATTGTTCCTGCAAATGCTCCCCCTGGCCAAAACACAATTGTCTCAGCAAGGCGATGAAGAAGGTCAAAGGCGGCTTGGACAAGCTAATTGCCAAGTGCACCACCAGCGGGTGTGACGACCTCTGTTGCGACGATGCGTGTGATGCAGCCATGATCGAAGAGCTCATGCTGCCGATGCCTCCGCAAACCTTGCATCATCATTCGACCGAAAAGGCCGTGCCGATGCACGAAGCCCATGGCCACGATGATTACAGTGACACCGACCATCACGATCCAAAACAGCACGATGTTTTGGAAGTTCAGCCGCGGGCGATTGACGCAGCTCCACTCAAGAACGTGCCGGAGTCAAAGGACTCTGTCCAAGCATTGCCCGAGCCGGTCGACAATGTTCCACCGCCAGTGCGCATGCCTAAGCCCGAGACCAAGACGCCTGAAGTCAAACCCCAAGAGAAGCCAGGTGGTTCCTTGTTCGACACTTTGTCGGATCCGTTCAAAGATGATCGCGGAGCGAGCTTGAAGCGGTTTGGTGCGGTTCGTCCAAGCAGCTACGAAGCGCCCATCAGCCGCGCACCGCTGTCACGCAGCACTCACACTTCGAGTCGTCGTACGGCCAGCCGATCCCGATAGTGTCGGCGGTAGGCGTCGATCATTGCGGCGATCGAGAAGTCCCGTTTGACTCGGTCTCGATTGTCGCTACCCAGTTCAGCACGAAGAAGCTCGTCGGACATGATTGTCTCGACGAGCTTTTTCATTGCGATCGCGTCGCCAGAAGGAAAACTCTGCTGGGCAAAGGCGTGAGACAAGAGTTCTTTGCTCCCCTCGACTTGGCTGCACACGACCGGGATTCCCGCAGCCATCGCCTCGAGCACCACATTCGGCATCCCTTCGTAGTGGCTCGGCAACACCAGCAAGCGGCTCGCAGACATCAGAGGCGCCACGTCACTTTGCCAAGGCAAGCATTGCACGCGATTGGATCCAATCGACGATGCCCAGTTTTCCAAATCGCTGCGCAGCGGGCCGTCACCGACCAGTAGCAGTCGACGCTTGGAATCGCGGGGCGCGATGGCTTCGATCTCCTTCTGCAGCAGTTCGATGCCCTTTTGAGGGTGGAAACGCCCCACGAATAACGAAACGTCCACATCGCCGGGCCAACCGAGGGTGGTCCAGTCAAATGCGGGCGCCGTCGCAAATCGGGTGACATCGACGCCATTTCCAATCGTGGTCAGCGGACAACTGTTGCCGAAATGGTGCTTTGCAAACTGAGCGACGGCCGAGCTGACGCAAACCATCGAGTCCATCCGTTTGGCCGCCGATCGTTCCATGACGTTCCGCATGGGGCGACTTTCCGCGACTCGCAAGCCGCCGACTCGAACCGGGACGCCGACCGCTTTGGCGGCGTAAGTGCCCAGGACATTGGCATGAAACATGAACGTCTGACAGATATCCGGAGGGTCCGATCCGAGCCATTTTTTCAGTTTTCGGTAAACGGCCGCGGTGCGGCGCAGCGAGTCGCCGCCACCCGATGTGACTGTGATTCCATGCTCTTCCAGACGGTCAACTAACGCGGCCTTCACGCCAGTGGGTAACGGCCCAATGGAAAAAACACGTACCGAGTCGCCCGATTCAGCCAGGCCAATCGCAAGTTCTGTCAGGCAGCGCTCGGCGCCGCCGACAAATAGTTCGGTGATGACAAAATCAACTCGCATGCTGTAACGAATACGCGTGGACGGTTGAATCGGGTTCAATCCAATTCGGCGCCTATCCTAACGAAGTAGCGCATTCTCCGCATGACGCCTTGCGGTGACTCGGGTGTGAGCCGAACACGCGCGCGTCGGGATTTGCACTCGTTTTGAATCGCACAAGGTGCGTTTGAAGACGCTACCTTCGCGGAGCGAAAGGCGACGATAGGTGGCTACAGCCAGCCTTTGTCGACGTACCAGCGATAGGTTTGCTCAATACGCTCTTGGAGCGTTTTGTCGTGTGAGAAGCCGATTTCGTTGCGCATTCGATCGACGCTGCAAGTCCAGGAACCCGCAGCCGCTTCACGCGCCTTATCAAGGTTAAGAATGTGCGGTTTTCGTCGGACTCGCGATGCCAAATCGCTCACGCCGGCCGCCAACCAGATTGCGAATTCAGGAGATCGAATGGTCCACGCTCGAGGACGCCCCACTGCCTGGCCGATCATTTTGCCAAGCTTTGCATAGGTGGGGATTTCGTCCGCCGCAGAAAAGTAGATGCCACGCGTTGGATCGTCTTGGCCGGAAACCCTTTGGCCGCGGTCGGCGACAGCGACAAGGGAGCCGGCGAGGTCGTCCGCGTGCACAATCGAAAAACGGTGATCGGCGAACGATGGCACGAAGTGAAATCGAAACTTGACGATGACATCGAACAGCGACAACGTTGCGCGGTCACCTTCGCCCAAGACGATCGGAGGTCGTACGATCGAGGTCGGCACATTGTTGGCATATTCGATGGCCGCGAGTTCGCCGGCTCGCTTGCTGTGCCCATAATTCGATACCGGTTGGCAAGGATCTGTTTCTTCCCGATCCCGGTCGGACAATGAGGGGCCAGCCGCGGCAAGGGAAGAAACCAAAATCAACGTTGGCGGTGATTCGCGGCGGGCACATGCTTTCACGATGTTTCGAACCCCTTGTTCATTGACGTGAAAAAGCTGGTCTACCTTCAAGCTTTTGGTTAGCCCTGCGAGGTGATAGACGACGTCAACGTCCTGCACGGCTGACTGGATTGAATCAGCATCGCTGATGTCGCCATAAACAAACTTGGGATCGAGCGGTTCGAGCGCGTCGACATTTGAGCTCTTGCGGACCAAACATCGCACTTCACTCCCCTGCTCTTTCAGCAACTTGACCAAGTGGGGGCCAATGAATCCAGAGGCCCCCGTCACTAGGCTGCGCGTCATCGGTGTGGGGTTAGGGTGCGAGGAGACAAACAGGGTCGGATGGCGAGATGGCTCGGCGGCCGGTGACACTCACAGGCATTAGCCCTGAGTGTGATAGCCGCGCTGTGGACCGACCATCATGAATGGAATTTTTCGTTGGCACAAACTCTTGCCGCCGACTTGAGGTGTGAAGACACCGATTCCAAGCAAGATCTCTTGCGTGACCTGACGGATTTCGCCGACAAGCTGGCGAATCAGTCCGCGATTGCGATCCTTGTAAGACAGCTTCATCGCAGGGTTGTTGTCGAGCACCGATGGCTCGATGAAGGTATCCATGGGCAGCTTGCGAATGACATCGTCGCGGCCTTGGAAGTAGTTGTAGCCTTCGCCTGATTCCTCTGAGATCGGTCGGAACGCTTTACCCAGCCAGATGCCGTACGCGCCAAAGGCCCACTGAGTCACCTTCTGCGGCAAGCGGCCACCTTGGTCAAGCAATTCGGCGTCAAACTCGCCGCACAGGACGCCGATGGGTGGAGCAGGCAACGTGTGAAACAGTTTGCGAACCGACAAACGATCGGCCTTTCGCAACCATTGCAAGACACCCTCGTGATCTTCGAGTTCTTTGGTCGACAGAATCACCTCGCCGGCAAAGATACCTGGCTCGCGGATCGAACCCTCTTGCGGCTCTTCTGACGGAAGAACACGGTCGCTCGAAAGGGGTGCTTCTGACATTGAAGTTGGCTCAGTCAAACGCATAGTCGGCATCCACTGGCAAAAAAGGCAGGCACTGCAGGGCATCATGTAGTCATATCGACCAAATGACCTGGATGGTTGAGCCGATTCTGCGGACTCACGTTGCGTGAAACCGAAATTGCTGGCATCCCATCAGCCGCAACGCGATAGCGTGCGGTTTTCAACTGTTGGTCGACGTTTAAAACCGCGAGCTATCGCTCAGCGGCTGGGGGGCAGTGCCGGATCCGCGTCGCCGTCGCTTCTTGATTCGGCCTACACTTTGCCAGCTCAATAGGCCAGCAGTCGCCGAAACGTGAGGAGCAGTCGCTCGGTCGCCGACAATGCTTCGCGTTCCTTCAACAGTTCGACCAATACCTTGGGTTCGTCCGTCAAAATGTTGTCGACTCCAAGTTCGATCATGTCGGACATTTGGCCGAGCTCGTTGACGGTCCAGACGTGAACTTCTTTCCCCTGTTGGTGGGAACTGCGGATCAAGGTTGGGTCAAGGCTTTGGGCGTTGATGCTGATGAAGTCGACGTCCAACTGAGAAAGGTCACCGATCGATGCGCCGACGATCGCTCCAACTCGCATATTGGGATCGATGCGTTTGACCTCATCAAGGGAGGAATGCTTGAGCGAGCTGATGACGGTGGAGTCGGCAAAGTCGGCGTCGTCGATGACCTTCATCGTGCGCCGGACGAGGTCGACCGAATGCCCATTGAACTTAAGTTCGACGTTGAGTTTGATTTTGTTCCGGCTCACCGCAATCACTTCTTGCAAGGTTGGAATCCGTTCGTCCGAAAACTTGGGATCAAACCAACTTCCGGCATCAACCTCCTGGATCTCCTCGAGGGTCGCGTCCCAAAGACTTTTGTTGACACCTGCGATGCGCATCAGGTCGGCGTCATGAGTGACGATGATGGCTCCGTCGGCAGTCTCTTGGACGTCGATTTCTGCGTAGTCGGCGCCGTCTTCGATCGCTTGATGAATTGCTGCGAGGGTGTTTTCAGGTGCTGCGCGTGAGCTGCCGCGATGAGCCGTGACCTTGACCTTGTCAACGTACTGAACGGTGCTGAGCAGAAGTGCGGTACATCCGCCAGAGATGGCAGCGATCAGGATCAGTGAAATCAACCCGATGCGCTTTGCCGAGACCGTCGGGATACGTTTGCGAAGCCAATCTGGAAGCGTGTCTTCGTCAGAAGTCGCGAGCGCCGGTAGATGCAGCTCGACAGCCCGTTCGTCTTCATCGGACGTAAACGGTTTCGTTTCGGCGAGACTCGCCCAATACAGGCGACCAACAACCAGCGAAATCGAAAGGTTGGCGTAAATCGAAAGGACGGCAGTGCCAAGGAAGTTGAGTCCCAACAGCAGGCCCACGGCGATCGCGACACTCGAAAACGAATCGCCCGCTGAAGAGAGTGCCACCGATTCGATCAATTGGATCACCACCCCACCAGCGAAGCCGATCGCGGTGTAAATCAACCACCAACCGATCAGCGTCTTGAAGATTCCCCAAGTCTTGCCTTCTGTAAGGCGAATGCTCGTCTTGATCGCTGCGATGGGCCGTTTCTGATTGAGTACACATTCGGGAAGCGAGAACAGCGTCCTTGCGTAAACGATCGACCAACCTGCGATGAGTCCTGCTGCCAACACGATTCCCGCTGCCACCGACCACAGAAACTCGGGCGGACGCTCGGAAAGGTAATAGTTGATGTCGAATTCGGAGAGGTATTGCGTGTAGATCCAACCAGCGACGGCAAGGAAGGGAGCCGCAATGACAAGGAAGACTCCGACGAATGCGATCGCCAGTTCCACGATTCGAACGAGTTGGCGTAGCGCGATCGCGGATGCTGTCGACATTTTTTTCGGCGTGCCAGTGAGGCGTCCAAGTTGGATCGCAAGCAAAGCCGATTGGCCGAGGCAAAAGACGCTCCATGCCAGCGCCACGAACAGGACAAGTGTGATGACCCCGAGGGGTGAGAGTAGGAATCCCGCGATGTCGACGTTGCTGATCGCGGCATGACCGCTCATCGAAATCAGTTGCAGGACGATCCAAGCGGTGAGCGGACCGAGAACCGCGATGGTCAAGAGTTTGAAAAAGACTTCACAACCAACCAGTCGAAGGCGGTCGTTGTTGAAGTCACGCAAGAGCGTCTGAGTTGCTTGCCGCATGGTCAATGAACCTGATGAATTCCCAAAGCTTTCAGGTCAAGATCCTAGCCCATCTTGGATTGGAACGGGTCATGTGCCAGACAAGTGGAGTGTAGAATGCGGGCCAGGATCGTCGATTCGCTGGTGAAAGGTGGCACATGTACATAGAAAGTCGGTTACGTGGAACATTCCTGGGCATGGCGATTGGTGATGCGCTCGGTGCAGCGGTCGAGTTCAAAGCGCCCGGAACTTTTCCACCTGTGACGGGGTTTCGCGCCGGAGGTCCACACGGACTCGATCCAGGCGAGTGGACCGACGATACCAGCATGGCGCTCGCCCTTGCCGACAGTATCGTCAAGTGTGGTTGGGACTTGTCCGACCAATTGAAACGCTACATCGCCTGGCGCCGCGAGGGCCAATACAGTGTCATCGGTCGTTGTTTCGACATTGGGATGACCGTCAGCAGCGCGTTGTCGAGGTTCGATCGCGAAGGCGACCCTTGGTCCTGTGCGAGTCGCGATGACTATTCAAGCGGTAATGGCTCGATCATGCGGCTGGCGCCAATTCCGATGAGGTTTCTTGATCTCTATCCGGATCATCTTGATGTGTTGATGCAGTATGCGGATCAATCGAGCGTTCCCACGCATGCGAGTGACCAGTGCCGATCGGCCTGTCGCTACATGACATTGATCGTGTGCGGGTTGATCAAGGGAGTTCCGCGCGATGAAGTGCTGTCGCCGACGTGGGGACCGCTGCAAGCGATTCGCGATCTTGAGCCGCTGCATCCAGCGATTGATGAGATTGCTGAGGGGAGTTTTCGTGTCCGACAGCCCCCTGAGATTCGAGGGTCAGGTTACGTCGTTCATAGCTTGGAAGCCTCGTTGTGGGCGTTTCACAAAGCAGACACGTTTCGCGAAGCGGTGCTGGATGCGGTGAATCTCGGTGATGATGCTGACACGACCGGCGCCGTTTGCGGACAGATCGCTGGGGCATATTGGGGAACGCGCGGAATGCCTGAACAATGGCTACAAGGCATTGCCCGTCGCGATCTTTTGGATCCCGCCATCGACGCCTTGCTTGATGTGAGGGCATCCGAGCCGACGCCGGCAGCGCCGCCGTCGCGTCCCACAAAGACTCGCCTACCGGTCAATCCAACTGAACCAACCGGTCAATCGGCGACGCCCGAAACGACAGCGCAGGACGAGCAAGGCGACGGTGCAAAGCCTCAAAATCAACCTGGGCTGTTCGACTAGACACCACCTCGACTGTGGTGGCTGGCTAACGTGCGCCGAGAACTTTGTCCAAGTCCGCTTTCAACTTGTCCCCCTTTGCCGGGTCAATCATTTGCACGAAAGCGACTTGGCCGCGAAGGTGTTCGGCAAAGGCGGGATGATTCGATCGGTTCTGACTTTCCAACCCGTGTTTGGCGGCGTTGTGCAAGATCGCTCGCAATCGCCGATACTCGCGACGTCCTACTGCAGGCTTTTCGTTGACGACGACCCCCGTCACTTCTTGCCGGCGACCGCGGCGCATGATGCGCGTTTTGGTTGGGTGTTCCTTAAAGCCCTCATCGCTCAGGACCTGTCGCGACATCCGCAAGACTTTGCCCACTTTGGACGAGTCGTTACCGGAGAATGTCAGATCGTCGGCATACCTCGTGTAGGCGAATCCGACTTTCTCGCTGAATCCCTGCAAACGAGCGTCAAGTTTTCGGCAAATCAAGTTCGTGATCGCGGGGCTCGTACAGGCGCCTTGCGGCAGCACGCGATCGCCAATTGCAACGTGCATGACTTTTCCGGCGTGTTCCACCGCGACTCTTGGTGGCTCGGTGCAAAGGAGCGCCATTACGACGGCGAGATGTTCGCTGTAACCAAGCTGGCAAAAAAGTCCCTTCACCCGACGAAACGTGATTGATGGAAAGAAGTTTTCCATATCCATGTTGATCACGATCTTCTGGCCGGTATGGGGCGCGGCATTGGAAACGATGTTTCGTTGCTTGACAAAACCGTGAGCAGCGTCGGATGTATCGAGTGGGCTCAAGACGTTTTCAAGAACCCAGCGTTGTGCACTTGCGATTGCCGGACGCGGTGCCGAAATGTTGCGCACGCCCCCGGTCTTTTTGTCGATGTCGTAGCGTCGATAGTGAACCAGAGCTGCGCCGCGTCGATGAAACGTTAGCCATCGCAATGTCGCCAATTCGATTCCCATTGCGTCCGCAAGTTCTTCGCTGCGATGCAATGTTGGGAGCCCGAGTCGCTCGAGCCGGGCGGTGTCTGACAACGTTTGTTGCAAGCCGGCGCTGTGCCCGTCTCCCGCATGAACGATGGTGGTCTCTGCCGTGGTCAGCCACCGTTCACGCCGCGCAGCCGCTTGTTGGGCCCGCTCTTTTTTGCGCTGCTCGCGTCGTTCGCGACTTTCCTTCAACCTCCGGACACGCTCTTGTTTGAGCGCTTCGTCAGGATCAATGTTGACAGAATCTTGTTCGCGAAGCTGCGCGATCTCCTTTTCGAGCTGTTGTCGCTCGGCAAGCTCGTCCGGCGGATCGGGGGGCAGGCCTTCATGTTCAGGCCAGTACCCATGCAGTTGCATCCGTTCGAGCACCCACCAATCAGGAGCCTGAGTGACACGTTGATAGAGTTTGGCCTTTTCGCTGTCAGCCACGATTGCATCCAAAATTGGTCGAGCGATCGACAGAAACGGAAAGGAAAGAGGAGTCGGCTCGGGTTTACGTACAGCCTCGGGACGTGGCCGGTCAACTAAAACGACAAACGATCTGGTCCGATGGCCGGCGGGAACCTGTGGTTCCTACCCAGCGTCGGCCGGACCAGTCGTTTGTCGTGGGTGGCGACCGGACACGTGAACAATGGAGAGCACGGTGCCATGTCTGGCGTATCACCAGACGGGTTGCTAAGCCTCGTAACCAAACTCCCCTTCCCTTTCCGTTTCTATCTTCATGTTCTTATTCTGCTTCCAAGCGGGCCATGTGAACCAATCTTAACGCGAGCATGTGTTCACAGGGGCCTTTGGTTAACTTTGACTCTTTGAAGTTGCGACACGTGCACGTTGCTTCAATGATTTTGCCTTCGTGATCAACGTGCAACAAAGGACGAACACGTTGTTGGTCTGATCCTTTGACGCTGCCTGAGAGTTTCCATCCTGTCTGGACGGGGCGACGTGCGATCAATCGTGCATTGCCAACTTCGTAAATCTGTTGGGCTGCCTTTGCATTTGGATTGGCTTCGTCGACCGCTCGTTGAACGGTGCGGTTGGCTGCCTGAAGATCGAACGGCGAATGGAGTAGGTCACGGTGTCGAAAAACGTTCGATGCCAAATCGAACATGGCCCGTCCCGCTTGGCACAACATGGATGCGCCGGATCGACATTGCTCGATGCTAAGTGAAGTCTTCGCCGCCAAGTCCTGTTCGTTTGCGAATCGTTTCTCTCGAAGCGATTCGTAGATTTGGAATAACTGTGGTCCATCAACATCGACGCGCCGAGTGAGCTGTTCAAAGCTTGTGCCGCCGGTCCAGTCGTTGTCCGTCCAGCCCGACAATCCGAGGGTGAAAACGATTGCCCCCATCCGCAGCACGTAAAAACTTGGCATCCCATAGCCGGCCAGGTAGACGTCGACTTGGTCGCAAACGGGGATCAGTTTTTCCAGCGTCCGCAGTCGGTCCCGTCCCCAGGTGCGAATCGATTCGGGTTTGCTCCCCTCGTAAACGGTCGACAATTCGATTTCATGGTCCCACGGTTCGAGGACCAATCGCCCGCGCCGTCCAGGTTCGAGTTCATAGCGGATCGATCGCGGCGATTCCTTTGCCCGGTGGCGGCGAAGGAAACGGCAGAGGTTGTAGAGGTCGACCGGTTTCATTCGCACATGTGTCAAACTCATCGCCATCACGGCATGGACCTGAAGAAAACCCTTCATCCACGAGTCGGGAAGGTCGATCTTCTTTTCCTGGACGATGTGTCCTGAGTCTTGGTCGAGTACCGTGAGTCCACTCGGATTGACGGTGAAGTGAGTGCGACGGTAGCTACGCATTCGTTGGAGTTCATTGTGCAGCTGCAAGCTGAAGTCAATGTTGGTCGTTCCGCATTGAAAGTCGCCAACGTTGCCAAACAGATCGTAGCCAGTCGAAAGCCTCGCGTAGGTGCTTTCGTCTTTCGAAAAGGCTTCAAACGAAAGCTCGTCCGGGTGCACTGTGATCACCGGATCGAGCAACATCATCAACTCATATTCATTGTGATAGATGTGCTCGAAAAACTCTCGTCGCGCGCGGTAGAAGGGACGCAGTCGATTGCGGCGCGCATCGTCAAGAACCGTTTTGCGTGACTCAAGTGTTTGCAGTTTCTCACGCGTGGCTTCGGTTGAACCAGCCAATCCGGCCAGGAATTGATCATCCTGTTTTTTGAGCCATTCTTGGAATTCGAACCGGTCCTTCGGGCGATACTTAAAGTCGCTGACGACGACTTGATAAAGTGCGGCAAGCGCTTCGCGAAACGCGAGTGGTTTTAGCAGGTTGCCTTCAAAGTACGTCGTTTCACGCAGTAGGTTGGTTGCAAACCGGACATCGCCTTGTTGCAAGCCGTTGACGATTGCGCTGCGGCCGCCGTACTTCGCCTCAAAAATCACGATGCCGACTCCTGCAAATTGAATGGCAATTCAAGTTGGGGCCAACGCAACTTGAGCCTTGTCATTCCGGCAAGCACCCTCTCGAACACTCTTTGCCCTTGAGTGGGCAAGATCATCTCGAGGTAGCGACTCGCAATGGCGGCCTGTTCTGCATCCTGCAGGCCGCGCTGGACGAGAAATGCGATCAATTGGTCGCGTGTCTTTTGGTCAGGATGGATCTCCATGATCACGACGCGAACGAAGTGCTCGATCGATTCAAGAGCATCGGCGCCTTCGGGAAGATGGTTCTGGGCGAGTCCAAAAGCGAAGCGACGCATGTTTTGGTCATGGTGTTCGCAAAGTCGATTGACCAACAGCACTGGATCAAGCTGCTGCCACTGCTGCTGAACTATCTCTTGGCCGAAATCCTGTACATCGACCAAGTTTGAATCGAGCAGCCCCATCACTCGATCAAAACTCGCTTCCGACCAATCGATGTGTTTCTCCAAGAACTGTTTAGCGATTAAGCGTGAATCGGGCCAGCGACTTTCAAGCATCATGAAGAGTGTGTCAGGGTCACTCTTAAGCCGATTGGTTTGCCTTGCCATCAGATCGTGCGCGGCTTTTCGTACCGCAGCAACGTCGTGTGACGCGATGCTGAAGATCTGCTCAAGGGTCACGGACGAAGAATCGTTCAGGCAAAAGACATGCGCTGCAACCGCCTGGATCGACGGCGAAGCGGTGAAGATCATCGCAAGCAGCTCGGTTTGCGACAGCCGCTGACTTAGTTCCGCGGTCAAGCACTCCCGAGCAACTCGCCCGACAGCCTCCAGTCCTTGCGTTTCGGGTTCTCGCATCAACGGCAGGATTCGATCAACGAAACCACGTCTCGACGCTTCATCCCTTGAGAGGCAATCGATCGTTCTCGCGATCACGATCTCGCGCAATTGACGATCGCGGCAACCAAGGTAACGGAGGGTACGATGATGATCGGCGGTCCAAGCGGAGTGGGACTGTTCAATCCACGATCGTGCACGGACAAGCACGCTTTCCCGCTCATCCCCGACGCAACGGTCCATCAAGGCCCAGTTCGGTGCATTGGGATCAAATCGCGATTCAATTTCATTTAGGACCAGTCCCAGGACTTCTTCGTTGTTGCCCTCGAGCAGCCGAATCAATTCATCGTTGGAAGCGGTCGTCAGGAGGTCGCCGTGACGAGCGAAACCATCTCGGGCAAAGGTCTGCGCGAGTTCGAGCGAGGCTGCGCCGAGGACTCGCAAGTAGGGCTTGGGGTAGCGATCCCATAGATGTGGGAACGCTTCTTCGCGAGTCTGATCGGGGGTTTGATGCGAGAGCGCATTGCGGAAGCGAAATCGCATCCGCCGATCGTCGTAGCTAAATCGTGACGACCCGTTCAAAAGAACTCGATGTAGCAGGTAGCAGTCCGAGAATTGACCGTACAAGCCGCGCGGTTGGCGGCCGTCTTGCACCACGTACGGAACAACCGCTTCGGCTGCGGCTTCGGTGTAGAGGTGCGGACGGTAGCGGGCAAGGTTTCGCAGGTACCGCCAAGCAGAACGCCGAACGTATCGCTGGGTTCGTCGACCAAAAACCAATGTCGTCCGCTCGACGCCGTCGTAACCCGACTTGACCGCTTCGGAACGCCCGGTGGTCAACCGTCCCTTGGCTTCGATCTTGTAGGCGAGCCAGCCAAACATGACAGGGTCGTGTCGAAGCATTGAACGCTTGAAGATGCTTTTGATATACCGCCAGACAAACGGTTGATCAAAGTTCATGTCGACGATGATGGACCGAATCGCTTCGTTGGCGACGGGACGATTGAGTTCGTAAACTTGGTCGAGAGTGAAGGCGAGTCGTTTCGATTCGACGCTTCGAATCGCATCTGCGATCGTGCCCACATCTGGGATCGATTGATCAAGTGCCGATTGGATGGTTGGAGATAAAGCTTGGAAGGTTCCCAAAAGAACCTGGTCGAGCACGGCTGCGTCGCCGAGGTTTCGCAGTGCCTCGACACCGCTTCGTCGTCGTGAGAGAAGTTTCCGTTGGGCGATTTCTTTGACAGCGTCGACCGCTTTCGGATCACCGATCGCGCCCAACGCATCAACGATCGAACAAAGGTCGTCGACAGCGAGAGGTAATCGTGCGAGCAAGGTGTCGACATACTTGCGGTCTTGCCGCCAACCGATGCGTTGCGCTGTCCTTGCCCGCACGCGTGCATCGGCATCACCAAGGAGGACGGACCAGTCTTCACGTGTCCCTTCGCCAAAGCCCTGATCGCGAAGTTCCTTTACGGTTTCGGCAAAACGTGCCTCGAGCTCGGAATCAGCAAAGGGTCCAAGGGTTGTGCCCGTGTGCAACTTATCCGACGACACGCCCAACGCGATGCGAACGAGCCACTTTCCAGCGTCACCATACGCGGCCTCGACCGAAACGATTGCCACACGCTCGTGGCCGCTGGGTCGGTAAAGGCGAACAGGTGACAGCATTCAAGTGCAACGTGAGTAGGTTGGGAGAGCGTCGTTTGCGGATGAGACGGGGTTATTCGAAGTCGTCGAAATCGACTTCGGCCACCTTCTCACTTGGCGGGGCGGCGGCTTCGGGTTTGGGTGGTTGGAAGGCATCATTTTCTGGAAGCTCGATCGGGCCGGGCGTCGGCAAAGATCCCGGACTCAGGTCACCGAGTTCGAATTCAAGGGCTTCCCGCATGGCCTGGAAGCTCTCAAACCCGCGGCGTCGAAAGAGGCTATAACCGCTCCACATCAAGTCAGCACAGATTTCGACTGGGACCTGGCCGGTGTTGGCGCCGAGGCCGGGCAACGCGACCGAAGTGATGCTTCCCGGTTCCGCTGAATTCTGCATGTGAACGACTTGAAAGGCCGCTGCACACGCCAAAGCGACATTCATCGTGTCGCTCACGTTTTCCGACGAGGTGACCATCGTTGGGGTCGAGATCAAGAACTTGGGCCTTGTGCGACCTGAGGGAACGCAGGTGGCGTGACCAACAGGCATCAAGCCGCTGTGTTGTTGTTTGATTGCTGCTTGAACTTTGTTCTCAATCTGGCCACCCAGTTCGTTCTTGATGACCGCATCAAGGCCGCCATCCATCGAACCACGCGAATTGGTTGGCGAGACCCAAGCGTCGACTTCCTGCGAAAGCATCGAGCCCTCGAGGACTTCGACTTCGGGATTCTCTTCGAAAGTCGAACGCCAAGCGTTGATCATCTTCTTATTGATGTCGACCAAAACGATGCGAACACGCATTTGTTTGTCCCCTCAAGTTCACTGGCTTTGCCGTCGAACAAGTGCTTCTGGAATCATGTTACACGATCGGAGAATTAGCTTGTGAATTCGACCAAGTACTGCATGTGTTGTTGGTTGGTGTTGTAAATGACGAACTCGTCGTCAGCGAATTGCGACTGCACGCCCTTTTGTTGTCGCACGCCGTGACAGCTGTCGTATCCTTTCGGAGGTGCATCCATTCCATAAGTGATTTTGTGGAATTGTTTGACCTTGCCGAGTGCGACATTGCAAACTGCCATCAAGCGAGTTTTCTTTTTCCCGGGGGTCGTATAGAAGTTGCTCGTGCATGCGGCGTCACCAAAGTAGATTCCGTTACCAAGCCAACCGGCGTCGGTGCGATTGACGCCCATGCTGACCACAATTTTGGGCATCAGAATCCCACGTGACAAAAGCCCCACCCAGTTTTGGATTCGTGATCCATGGAAAAGCTGGCGTTGGTTCTTCAGTTTCTCTCGAAACTCTGTGCGTTCTTCTTCGCGATGCAGTGTAAAGACGTTTTTGACACGTATGGTCTTTGTCTTGATCTGGCTCTTTTCAACGTACTGTTTCAGCTCTTTGTATTCCGCCGACTTGGGGTCAACGGTTTGAATCTCGCAGCCGAGCGCTTCGTATTCTTTATCAACGGCAGCGTCGAACAAAACGTTGCCTTCTTCGCCATTGACCTGCAACATGTCCTTCATCAGCTGCAGTGTTTCTTGTTTCTGTTCAAAGTCAGCAAGTGAATTGATCACTGCTGCTTCGGCTGCGGCTCGTGAGCGGCCAAACCGATGCGGGATTGCGGTGTAAAAGTCGCTTGAATACTGCTCGAGTCGTTCCACTCGGTTACGAGCTCGCTTCTTGCCGAACAGCTCGTAGGCATCGGTCAGGATTTCTTCTCCCTTTTCGATCTGGCCGATCGTCAGGATGCCAAGCGGCGTTTCAATTCCATTGGCCGTGATCTTGGCCTGGACGGTCGACGTGAGCGCGTTGGTGGCCTCGTCGTACATGTAGCGAACGATGGTCTGCACGCTGGCTGGCAACGACGATTTCTTTGCCTTCGGCTTCTTCGCCTTCTTGCCTTTTGCTTTGTCTTTTTCGGCGAGCTTTTCGAGTGTTTTGTCGTCAACGTCGCCGCTGCTTGTGCCTCGAGCCTGCTGTGAGCCGATGTTGCTCGAGGCGAGGGCGAGCTCTTGGTACCCTTTGCTCTTGGAGGTTTTTTGGTTGTAGATCGTTTGGTAGATCGCCTGAGCTTCCGCGAGCGAAAGGGCGTACCGACACTCCTTTTGTCCGCTCTCAGGATTCGTATCCAGGTCGTCGGTTCGCCCGTAGTGGGTGAAGACCCGAAAGCTGCCACCGGCGGCATGCAGTTCGATGGCGTAGTACTTGTTTTTGTTCGTCTTGATGTCCGTGACTTGCAGGACCGCTTTCTGAGCAATCTCGAAGTCGTCAGGAAAGGATGGTTGACTCGAGTCGTGATACTTCCAAGCTTTGACTTTTGCCACAACGGTGGTCCCCCAGCATCGATCGGTCACAGATGAGTAAATCGAATTGTGATGCACCGCGAAGCGCGAAGCAACCTTCGGGGGGGATGATGGCCGACGAAGTGGGCGAATGTCGTCTAAACCGATGTCTGCTGTCTCGCGAGAATGGACAAGGGGTGGTGTCGACGACTTGAACCATTTGGTCCACTGTCAAAGCCTAAGAAGGTCAAAGCACCACGCGCGTTTGAATTGGACAGAAACATGGGGGCAATAAGAGGAGCCATGGCCCGAATTCGTAGTAAGTCGATCGTTAAAAAAATGGAGGGCATCGAAATGAGGGATGACCGCTTAACTTCCTGTCCCTAGATCCGATCAGCACCCTTTTTTTGCCCGCCAGCTTTTTGCCTCCTTTCCCTTTGTCGCATTATGTCTGTGTCACCCGTCATCGTTGCCGAAAACGTTTCTCGCCGCTTTGTTGATGGCGATGTGCTCGCACTTGATGATGTTTCCATCTCCATCGGACGTGGTGAATACGTTGCGATTGTTGGGCCAAGTGGCAGTGGGAAATCGACCTTGCTGAACATCCTCGGTGGTCTTGATCAACCAACCCAAGGCCGTGTTCTCTTTGATGGCCAACCGTTGATGCAAGGAAAGGCGCTCGACCAATTGCGATCACAGCACATTGGTTACGTCTTTCAGTCGTTCTATCTGTTGCCGACGTTGACGGCGATCGAAAACATTCAAATGCCGATGTTCGAAACCGAACGCTCGGCGACACAGCGCAAAGCACGTGCAAGCGAATTGCTCGAGATCGTTGGTATGTCGCACCGCGCCGATCATCTGCCCAACAAATTGTCGGTGGGTGAGAGGCAACGGGTCGCCATTGCGCGCTCGTTGGCCAATGAGCCGCAGGTGCTGTTGGCGGATGAGCCGACGGGAAACCTTGATAGTGCCACCGGCGAGGAGATCCTGAATCTGTTCGGATCGCTTCACGCCCAGCAGAACATGACGCTGGTGGTGATCACTCACAGTCACGAAGTGGCCGAGCGGGCCCAACGCGTCGTCGAAGTCCGCGACGGTAAGGTCACGTAGCACCTGCCGTCGCAGCGATCACCAGGTGTTGGGGTGTTGATGAGCGGCTGAACCAAGGTCCCACCTTCTGGCGAAGGTAGCTACGGGCTGTTGGCGAAGGTAGCTACGGAATGGGCCCTCGACCCAGCGTTGCACCGGTCGTTCCGTTTCTGACGGACATGCCGCCGCAAGCTGATCGGCTCAGGGTTCGCCGATGTGTTTGACGATCCCTCTTGATGAGTCCCTTTCCTCTCACTTGTCGGGAAGCAATCCAATGTGGCGCTCTCTCTTTCTCGCCCTTGGGGTGATGGCGATCATCGTTGGCCTCGAAAGCATGGTCATCGATAGCGCCAATTTGTACGCAGCTTCGGAATCCGAAGCATCTTCTTTCGTGAATCCTACGGGAACCCCGTCCCCCGCTACGAAGGTATGGAAGCCGAAAGAGTGGTTTCCCTGGGTCATCACCGCCGTCGGAGCTGTGGTGATCATCTACGCCTTTACGCTGCCGAAAAGGTTTGGCAAAGCGGCAGAGTGATCGCATGGGGGGTGAGTCATTGAGATGGCGCGTCCTCCGCTCCCATTTTCGCTGACCCAAACAGACCCCCAATGAGCGGGCTTTGCCGCGAAATGGGGGCGAAATAAACGCTTGACGGGCTGCGACGAGGTTCTTACCTTGCATTAACTTGATTGCAGGCGGATGCCTTTGTTATTAGCAGGGCTTATATTAGCAAGAACGTCAGTTGCACCTACGAACGCTCGAGATCTTTTGCACCGTTGCCGAACAGCGTAGCTTTTCTAAAGCTGCGGCCGTTCATCAATTGACTCAGAGCGCCGTCAGTCAGGCGATGCAACAGCTTGAAGAGTCGCTCGGTGTTGAACTGATCAATCGTTCGAAGCGACCTCTTATTCTGACTACTGCTGGCAAGACCTACTTCCGTGGTCTCCGCGGAGTGCTGCGAAGTTACGACCGATTGGAGCAAGAGGTCCGCAGCATCAGCAAGCGACTGAGTGGTCGCATCTCCATTGGCACCATCTATTCGGTTGGTCTCAGTTACATGCCTGAGGCGTGTGACGCCTTCGCGCGGTTGCATCCCGAAGTCGATGTGAAGATGGACTTTGGTTCGAGTCAGCGTGTCGTCGAAATGACCAGCGAAGGTGAAGTGGACTTTGGTTTGGTCAGCTTCCCCAAGAGCACAAAACAACTTCAATTCGTTCATTGGCAAAACGAACCGATGCGGATCGTATGTTCGGCCAATCATCGGTTGGCAACCGAGAACGAAGTGTCTCCGTCGCAATTGACGGGGATGGAAATGGTCGGCTTTTCGCCTGAGTTGCCACTTCGCCAAGAGGTGGATCAAGGTTTGGCAAAGGCTGGCGTCAACGTTAACGTTCGCATGGAATTTGATAACGCAGATTCCATGGTTCGCGCGATCCAGGCCAGTCGTGGCATTGGGATCGTACCTGAAGCGGCGGTTCGCCGCGAAACCGCTGACGGCTCACTGCGAGTCGTCGCATGTCGAGAGCTACGCATGACGCGACCTCTGGGCATTATCTTCCGACGATCAGGACGTCTCAGTCGAGCTGCCAATGAGTTCGGCTCGCTTCTCTTGGGACGTCCGCTCGACTCGGGAAAACGAAGTAAATCCGGCAGCGGGGGAAATCCTGCCGTGGACGGTTCCGCGATAGACAGTCGAAGTGCGACTTCGGTTGTCGCGTAGGTGAGCCGAGCACAGCTGGCTTCGGTCGCAATGGTGCTCGCTTTCCGATTTCGCGGTGCTCAACAGCCAATCGCTGGCAAGCAATGACGAGATGGTTATGACAGACAAGAACGAACACAACAACGAACCTCTTTTCCACCTGCCTCCTGCACAGGGTCTCTACGACCCGAATCAGGAAAAAGACGCATGTGGTGTTGGCTTCATCGCACACATCAAGGGCGAGCCGAGTCACCAAAACGTGCTCGATGCCGACACGATCCTGCAAGCGATGGATCACCGCGGCGCATGCGGCTGTGAACCGAACACCGGTGACGGCTCGGGCATCATGACCGGGCTTCCCCACAAGTTCCTTGCCAAGGTCGCCAAGCAAGACTTGGGTGTCGACTTGCCTGAACCAGGCCGGTTTGCCGCCGGTCTGGTCTTTTTGCCCCGCGATGCCGATGAGCGTGCGTTCTGCAAAGAGTCGATCGAAAAGCTGGTTGCCGACGCAGGACAAAACCACCTCGGATGGCGCGACGTCCCGCAAGAAACGGATCTTGCCGACGTTGGCCCGACGGCGCGCAACAGCGAACCTGTGATCGAACAGTTGTTCGTCAGCGCTGCCGATGGACTCGATTCGGAACAGTTCGAACGCAAGCTGTATATGATCCACAAGCAGGCAAGTCATGCCCTGCGTGGTAGCGAAACACTCAAGCAAGCGTTGATGTTCTACATCTGTTCGCTCAGCACCAAAGTGATCATCTACAAAGGGATGCTGACACCGCAGCAGGTGTTGCCGTACTTCCCTGACCTTCGTGACGAAGACTACGAAACACACTTGGCGATGGTGCACAGTCGTTTCTCGACCAACACCTTCCCCAGTTGGGACCGCGCTCAACCGCTGCGTTTCATGAGCCATAACGGCGAAATCAACACGCTGCGTGGTAACAGCAACTGGATGCGGGCTCGTGAAGGATCGGCCGCAAGCGACATCTACGGCGACGAGCTGCAAAAGCTCTTCCCCGTCATCGAGCCACATTGCAGTGACTCGGGAACGTTCGACAACGTGCTTGAGTTCATGTTGATGACCGGCCGAACGCTTCAAGAAGCGATCATGATGATGGTCCCCGAAGCATGGCAAAAGCACGAAACGATGCCCGAAGAGAAGCGTGCTTTCTATGAATACTTCTCGTGCATGATGGAACCTTGGGACGGTCCTGCGTCGATCGCCTTTACCGACGGAAAGTACATCGGTGCGACGCTCGACCGAAACGGTTTGCGTCCAAGCCGCTACTACATCACACACGATGATCGCGTGATCATGGCCAGCGAAGTGGGTGTGTTGCCGGTCGATCCAGCAATCGTCAAGGCGAAAGGTCGTTTGCAACCAGGCAAGATGTTCCTGGTCGACTTCGAACAGGGACGCATGATCCCTGACGAAGAACTCAAGAGTGATTTTGCTCGTGCAATGCCGTACGGCAAATGGCTGCGTGAACAGCGGATTCGTTTGAGCGATTTGCATCCCGAAACCGAACCCCATGGCTTCGATAGCGACACCCTTTTGCCACGCATGCAGTCGTTCGGGTATTCATCCGAGACGATGAACTTCATGCTTCGTCCGCTGGTCGAGCAGCTTCGTGATCCCGTCGGTTCGATGGGCAACGACAGCGCAATCGCTTGTTTGAGCGACAAGCCGCGCATGATCTACGACTACTTCAAGCAACTCTTCGCCCAGGTCACGAACCCTTCGATCGATTCGATTCGCGAAGAAGTGATCATGTCGTTGGAATGCTACATCGGTCCCGAGCAAAACTTGCTCGACGCGACCCCAGAGCATTGCCATCGCTTGTTGGTCGATCACCCCATCTTGACCAACGAAGAAATCGCGGCGCTCAAACACATCAACTACGAAGGTTGGCATAGCCGTGTGATCGACATCACGTTCGATCGCAGCGAAGGCAAAGCGGGCCTCCAAAAGACGCTCGACCGTATCGCTCAAGAAGCGGAAGCGGCCGCCGACGAAGGCATCCAGCTTGTTGTGCTAACGGACCGCGCCGTTTCGCAGGATCGAATTCCGGTCAGCTCGCTGCTAGCCGTTGGTGCCGTCCACCATCACTTGGTCAAACAAGCCAAGCGAACGCGAATCGGATTGGTCGTCGAGTCGGGCGAAGCTCGCGAAGTGCATCACCACTGTTTGTTGATCGGCTACGGTGCGGACGCAATCAACCCCTACCTTGCCTTCGAAGCACTCTGGCAGGCTCGCCGTGACGGCTTGATGGATCCATCGCTTGATGATGACAAGGTTGTCGCCGCTTATCGCAAAGGCGTCGCCAAGGGCATGCTGAAGGTGATGGCCAAGATGGGCATCTCGACGCTGCAAAGTTACAAGGGCGCCCAAATCTTTGAAGCACTTGGCTTGAAGGATGAAGTGATCGACAAGTGTTTTGTGGGTACGGCGAGCCGCATTCAAGGTGTGTCGTTCGACGTGATCGCCGAAGAAACGCTGCGTCGTCATGCACTCGGTTTCCCCGAACGCGTCGACGACCAGTTGCCTCAGTTGCCCAATATGGGCGAATTCCACTGGCGAGCCGAAGGCGAAAAGCACGCTTGGTCGCCACAAGCGATTTCGAATCTGCAGCTTGCTGCTCGAAACAACAACGAAGACGCTTACTGGAAGTTTGCCCACACCATCAACGCTGACAATCGTTCGCGTTGCACGCTGCGTGGTCTGCTTGGCTTCAAAGAAGACGTTCGCAAGTCGATTGCACTCGACGAAGTCGAACCAGCCAAAGAAATCGTGAAGCGGTTCTGTACCGGTGCGATGAGTTTCGGCAGCATCAGTGCCGAATCGCACGAGTCGCTCGCGATCGCGATGAATCGTTTGGGTGGCAAAAGCAACACCGGCGAGGGTGGTGAAGACCCCATTCGTTTCCAGCCGCTCGAGAACGGCGATTCCAAGCGTTCGGCCATCAAGCAAGTTGCGTCGGGACGCTTTGGTGTCACGATCGAATACTTGACCAACGCAGATGAGATCCAAATCAAGATCTCGCAGGGTGCCAAGCCAGGCGAAGGTGGTGAACTGCCAGGCAAGAAGGTCGATAAGAACATCGCCCGAATTCGTTACAGCACGCCGGGGGTCGGTCTGATCAGTCCTCCGCCTCACCACGACATTTATTCGATCGAAGACCTTGCGCAACTGATTCACGACTTGAAGAACGCCAACCGCGCCTCGCGGATTAGCGTCAAGTTGGTCAGTGAAGTGGGCGTCGGTGTGATCGCCTCCGGTGTTGCCAAAGCACACGCCGATCACATCCTGATTTCGGGTGACACCGGCGGAACGGGTGCTTCGCCGTTGACGAGCATCAAACACGCGGGTCTGCCTTGGGAACTTGGGATCGCTGAAACGCACCAAGTTCTCGTGCTTAACGACCTGCGAAGCCGAGTCGTCCTGCAAACTGACGGTGGATTGAAAACGGGTCGCGACGTCGTGGTTGCGGCATTGTTGGGTGCCGAAGAATTCGGTTTCTCAACCGCTCCGCTGATCACGATGGGCTGCATCATGATGCGGAAGTGTCACTTGAACACTTGCCCTGTCGGAATCGCGACTCAAGACCCCGACCTGCGTAAGAAATTCACCGGCAAGCCAGAACACGTTGTCAATTACTTGTTCATGGTTGCCGAGGAAGCTCGTCGTTTGATGGCCAAACTTGGCTTCAAGTCGATCGACGAGATGGTCGGTCACAGCGAAGTGCTCGAAACCGATGCGGCGATCAAGCACTGGAAAGCAGACGGCTTGGATTTGACTTCGGTGTTGATGCCTGCCAACAAACCACACGACGACGTCGACGTGATCTGCACACAAGCACAAGATCACGGTTTGGAAAAGTCGCTCGACTTGACCAAGTTGGTCGAAGCAGCCGCACCGGCGCTCGAGCGGGGTGAGCCGGTCACGATCCAATCACCGATCGTGAACATCAACCGCACCGTCGGCACGATTCTTAGCAACGAGATTGCAAAACGTTACGGGCAAAAGGGGCTGCCAGAGGACACCGTCCGCATCGAACTGACCGGCTCGGCAGGACAAAGTCTTGGTGCGTTCCTTTCGCACGGCGTGACAATCGAACTCGAAGGCGACGCGAACGACTATGTCGGCAAAGGCCTCAGCGGCGGTCGATTGGTTGTCTTCCCGCCACGTGAAAGTAGCTTCACGGCCGAAGACAACATTCTGATCGGTAACGTTTGCCTTTACGGAGCGACGGGTGGCGAGGCTTACTTCCGCGGTCGTGCGGCCGAACGTTTCTGTGTTCGCAACAGTGGTGCACGGACCGTGGTCGAAGGCGTTGGTGACCATGGTTGTGAATACATGACCGGTGGCCGCATGGTTTGCCTGGGAGCCACTGGGCGTAACTTTGCCGCTGGGATGTCGGGCGGGATCGCCTACATCTGGGATCGTGACGGCGATTTTAATTTGAACTGCAACCTTGCAACGGTCGCTTTGGAAAAGATCGAAACGTCCGAGGAAGAAGAGGACGTCAAGGAGATGGTTCGCCGTCATCAGCAGTACACCGGCAGCGTTGTTGCCCAGCAAGTGCTTGATGATTGGGACGGCTTCCTGGCCCAATGCGTCAAGGTGATGCCAACCGACTTCAAACGCGTTTTGGAAGAAATGAAACGTCAGGAAGAGTCGGCAACCGCCTAGTCAATCATCCAAGTCCACCGAACAACCGAATACAACGAAGAGTCTTTTTGAGAGTAACGAGCGATGGGAAAGCCAACCGGTTTTAAAGAGTTTGATCGCAAGAAAGTGCCATGGCGTCTGCCGGTCGTCCGTATCAACGATTACGACGAGATCTACACCGAGCCTCGCGTCGAACAACTGCAACAGCAGGGCGCTCGATGCATGGATTGTGGTGTTCCGTTCTGTCAGTCGGGAACAGGTTGCCCGATCGACAACTTGATCCCCGAATGGAACGACTTGGTCTACAACAATCGTTGGAAAGAAGCCAACGAGCGTTTGCACAAGACCAACAACTTTCCTGAGTTCACCGGTCGTGTCTGCCCTGCCCCGTGCGAAGGTTCGTGCGTGCTTGGCATCAATAACCCACCAGTGACGATCAAGAACATCGAAAACGCGATCATCGACCGCGCGTGGGCCGAAGGTTGGATTCAACCTGATCCGCCAGAAACGCGCAGCGGCAAAAAGGTCGCTGTGATCGGTAGTGGTCCGGCCGGATTGGCCGCTGCGGATCAGCTCAACCAGGCGGGTCACGAAGTCACCGTTTACGAACGCGAAGATCGTATCGGTGGCTTGCTGCAGTACGGCATTCCAAACATGAAACTTGGCAAGGACGTGCTGCAACGTCGTTTGGACAAGATGGAAGCCGAAGGGATCAAGTTTGTGACTGGCGCCAACGTCGGGCAAAACGTTGACCCGAAACAGCTTCACGAAGACAACGACGCCGTGCTACTCGCTTGTGGTGCGACCAAGCCTCGTGATTTGCCGATTCCAAATCGCGATGCTAAAGGCGTTCACTTTGCGATGGAATTCCTGACCGCCCATACCAAACAAGTGGTCCACGGCGATTCTCTCGGCAACGATTTCATCAGTGCTGAGGGCAAAGACGTGATCGTCATCGGTGGTGGTGATACCGGAACCGACTGTATCGGAACCAGTATCCGTGACGGCTGCCGCAGCATGGTGAACTTTGAATTGCTGCCCAAACCGCCAGAAGATCGCGCCGAAGATAACCCTTGGCCAGAATGGCCGCGTATCTTCCGCGTCGACTACGGTCACGAAGAAGCCGAGGCCAAGTTTGGACGCGATCCTCGCGAGTACCAGATCCTCTCGAAAGGGTTCTTGACCGACGACGATGGCAATCTTCGTGGCATCAAAACGGTCGAGGTGAAATGGACCAAGAACGACGACGGCGGTTGGGAAATGGCCGAAGTCGAAGGTAGCGAAAAGGAATGGCCCGCGCAGTTGATCTTGCTGGCGATGGGTTTCCTCGGTCCTGAGCAGTACGTTGCCGATGTATTGCAATTGGACGTCGATCCTCGCAGTAACTTCCAAGCCGAACATGGTGTTTACGCGACCAACATCGAAGGTGTGTTCACCGCGGGTGACTGCCGTCGCGGTCAAAGCCTTGTCGTTTGGGCGATCAACGAAGGTCGCGGAGCTGCCCGCGCGATCGACATCTACTTGACCGGTTCGAGCAACCTGCCCGCTCCCGGTCAAACGATGGGCACTTCGATGGAAGTTGGCGCCGTCTAGGTCCAATCGTTCCCAAATCGATTTCAATCAAACGCAGGTGAAGACGCCGATCTTCATCTGCGTTTTTTTGTCGCCTTTCGCTCGTGGGTGAGCCGAGATCGCGTAAGCGGCCGGGCTTTGATCGCCTTCAAAGCATCTGCGCGCCGGCAAGGGCCCGAGGCCTGACGGCCAGCGGCTCACGGGCACCGCCAAAACTGCGCAAGAAGTGGCTCTGTGGTACCAAGATTGCAATCCGCAGCACTAGCACCCTCCCGCTTGCGGGAGGGTCGGACGCAAAGTCCGAGGAGGGAATGAACCATACAAACCCTCTCCGGGCCTTAGAGCCCGACTCTCCCAAGGGAGAGTGTTAACGGGCGCAGTTGCAATCCGCAGCACTAGCGTCTTCCCGCTCTGGAGGAATGTTGTCGCAGTTTCACTGCGAGTTTCCCTGCTCTGTTTTTTCTGCCTTGACATGGTTTTCGCTGGCGATTTAACGTCCGGGCTCTCGCCAGTCTTGGACGACGTCCAGCTGGACGGAATGGATTTGAGGCAAACGTGATAAGTTTTGCCGGTTTGGTTGGCTTTGAGGTCAGGGAAGACCCGAAAAACCAAACACCTCAGTTGAGCGATCAACATCGAATTTGTAAGGACGCAGGGATGCTCTCGAACAACACCACACGCGCAGGCCGCTTGGTCGTGACTGGTTGCGCCGCGATGGCGCTGATTTCCACAGGCTGCCGCAGTATGCCTGGCATGGGCATGTTTGGCATGGGCAGCAAGCCTTCGGTTGAAACCATTGCCGCTGGCCCAACCACCAGTTTCCCAGCACCACCAAGTGCATCGGCAACCCCGGAAGCGATCGCATCGATCGCCGGTGGCACAGGCGTTCCTGTTTCGACGGGACAACCTGAGTCGGCGCCGGGTCTGTCCGCGCCTGGCACTTCCGCTCCGGGCTTGTCGGCGACAGCGCAGGCTGGCGGCCAACTACCAGGATACGCCAGCTCGCCCAAGACGAACCTTGCAGCGGCACAAGCGAATGGATTCGGCACTCCCGCGACGCCTGCTGGTTACACACCGACCAAACCCTCGGGGTACAGTTTTGGCGCCAAAACATTCACGCCAAAGACCGAGGCACCATCGGCACCCAGTGCGCCGACACCATCGACAAGCTACGCTCTTCCCGGATCAGGATCACCAACGGCACCTACTGGCATGACAGCTCCGGCTGGCGTGACCGCTCCGGCCCAAACCTCAACGCCTGGCGGTTTCACTCTGCCAGGTGGCGTGAGTCCCGCTGTGGCAGCTGCAACTGCTGAGCCACCGTCGTTCGGATTGCCAGCAGGTGGCGCGACCGCATCGATCGCCGACACCAAGCCTGCAGGTTTTGCACCGCCTTCCGACTTAGCACCGCCCGCAGCGACAGCACCTGACTTTTCGACCGCAAGCACTGCGGATGTGACCGCACCGAGCACAACGCTCGATTCACTTCCAGCACTCGCTCCGCCATCGGCCACGAGCGACGTCCCAAGTGGGTATTCACCAGGCAGCACTGCTGGTGCTGGCGGTTACCCGACGGGAAGCTCTGCACCAACGACCAATGGTTCGTTCTACCGCTAATCGGTTGCATTGAACATGAACGCGTGGGACCGACCGCGCGTCGGAAAGAACACGACAAGGGACGCGTAAGCACACATCGGCATCATGCCGGGGCACTTGTGTGCTTTCGTGTCCCTTGTTTCTTTTCGGGGTCACCAACAAATCTTGTCAGCGTCAAAGATCGGGCCTTCGACACAAGTGCGTTTGTAGTCCCATTCTTCGGGACCTTCATCCTGACGGACTTGAGCGACGCAGGAAAAGCAGATTCCGATCCCACAAGCCATCGGGGTCTCCATCGAGACTTGGCAGTCGACCGAAGCGGCTTCGCAAGCTTCAGAGACCTTCTCCATCATGATCTCTGGGCCACAGGTGACCACACGGATCGATTCGCCACTGCCGGCAAGTTCGGCAAGTCGCGCGGCAAGGACATCCGGAACGCGTTGGTGAAGCCCTTCGCTGCCGTCATCGGTGCACAGCGTGACGTCGAATCCGGCCTCGCGAAAGTCATCGACGCCGGCAAGCAACGACTTGGTCCGGGCGCCGTAGATCAGTTCGACGTTGGATGCCCAGCCTGATTGTCGGCCTGCGTCGCCGAATGACTGAGTCCCCTTGGCTTCGCGCCCCATGATCAACATGGGGGTCTGACCAATTCCGCCTGCGGCCATGATCAAGCGGTCACACGGACGGTTGGCAAACCCGTTGCCCAGTGGACCCCATACGGTGAGTTCGGTTCCGACCGGCGAGGTAGCAAGCAGCGACGTGAGTGTGCCCTTTTTGAGATAGACCAAATCGAGGTAGCGGGGGTTTCCGTGCTCGTCATCGACGATGTCGTAGATGGCCAACGCGCGACCGATCAGGGGAGCATCGGTGCCGGCCAATCGAATCATCACGAACTGACCGGGGACGGCCGTGCTTGCGATTTCCTCGGCAGCGACTCGCACCAAAAAGGTCTTTTCGGCGATCTCATCATTGCGCTCGATCGGCGCGGTGACTTGCACCATCGAGTCGGCGTAATAGTCGGCGTGCAGTTTTCCCATGGTCCGTTGCGTCTACCTGTTTCGTTTCTTCGTTGAACGCTTTTTTGCGCCGCGTTTCTTGGTTGTTCGTTTGGTCGGTTTGCCCGCGGCGCGCGTGCTTCCGCTGCGTCCCCCCGAGCGTCCTGTAGAACTCTTTTTCGACGCCTTGCCGCGCGACTTGCTAGCCGATGGATTACGCGATGACTTTTTGGTTGCGCGTTTCTTGCCACCGGTTGCGCCTCGTTTGACGCTGCGTTTTTTCGTGGCGCGTCGTGGTCGCGATTCTTCGGATGGCTCGGGTGCATCGCCTCCAATCACTGCGCCGATCACGGCACCCGAACGCGGTGTCGCAGCGAATCCGGCATCGCTGCTGGATGCATCGAATCGGGACTTGCTCCGCGACCCAGGCTTCTTTCCCTTCGCCTTGCCGCCGCTTTGAGGTTTGGCGGATGTTGGCGACGAACCCTTGCGTGCTCCCTTCTTGGTACGACGTTTGGGAGCTTCGGCTTGATCAGGATCGGAAGCGAGTTGCAGCTTCTTGATTTCTTCGCGGCTGACGACTCGATAGGAACCTGGTGGCATGTCACCAAGTCGCAGCGGGCCGACCGCAATTCGACGAAGTTGAAGCACCTTGTGGCCGAGTCGAGCGAGGATGCGGCGGATCTCGCGATTCTTACCCTCACGCAGCACGATTTCCATCTCCGTCGCCTTACTGCGCGACTTGAAGATCTTGGCACCTTCCACGGCGACGCGGCCTTCGGCGATGTAGATGCCCTGCCGCATTTGTTTCATCGTTTCGCGGTCAACTCGCCCAGCCACGGTCACGCGGTAGATCTTGCGGACGCCGAACTTGGGGTGAGTCAATCGTTGGGCGAGGTCGCCGTCGTTGGTCAGCAGGATCAGGCCTTCACTGCTGCGGTCGAGACGCCCGACGGCAAATACCCGTTCGCTCTTCGGGACCAGATCGACCACGCGTGGACGCCCCTGCGGGTCCGAATTGGTGGTCACGACCCCAACTGGTTTGTTGACGGCGTAGTAGACCAGCTTTTGCTTCTTCAGCAGGACGCCGTCGACCCGAATCTTGTTGACCGTCGGATCGGCGTTCGTGCCGAGCTTGGTGATGATGTCGCCATCGACCTCTACCCGTCCAGCCTCGATCAGCTCTTCGCATTGTCGACGGCTGCCATATCCAGCTGAGGCCAACAGACGCTGCAACCTTTGGGTCTGGTCTTTCTTTGGCGGAGCGGGTTTTTTCTTCTTGGGCATCGGTGACTCGGCAGGTGTTTGCGTTCAGCGAACAACCTACCAAAACCGCCCCACTCTGACAGTCGCCCCATGTCGGGGCGGGTGGTCACGGTGCGCGTGACATCCCCGAGATGCGCATCAGAATGCGCGGGATTGGGCCGGGATTGCCCACCAATCCACTTTCTGGCGAAGGTCGCTACGCACAGCTTCGAATTGGCAAGCTGGCGCGAGCGGAATCCATCGCGTTTCCCAGATAACGCGAGACTAGCGTCCTAGCCAAGGCATCGCATCGGGGACCAGACGGTTGCGCACGGGCTCGGCCAACGGACGCTGGTAACTCGGCGGGCGGACCGAGGGGTCCGACGGAGCGATGTCATCCTGTGGATACGGATCATGCACGATCGCATTGGCTTGCTGTTCGAGCATGGGGCCAGGCGGTTTGAACCATTGGCGACCGCGGCATCCCGAGAAACATGTCGCCGCAAAGAGGGCGATCAGGCAAAGATTGGCGGTGAGGATGCTACGACGCATTTGCGCTTCCTTTCGGCACGAATCGGCGGTTCCGTGTCCGCCGGTTGGGAGGTGATCGAGCCTACGAAGTCCAGCAAGGCTGGGCCAAGATCGATTCAGTACGGCTCTCATCCTTGCTATCGTTTTTCCGGAATCACGCGATGAAGTGATAGCACTGCCATGTGCGTGATTTCACGCCAACCAATCGTGATTAGGAAGATTAGTCCGGAAACGCAGGTGCATGCCCGTAGTGGACGAGGCCACGAGTCCCAGAGTCGGCAACGAGTCCTTGAGTCGTAGTGGACGAGGCTACGAGTCCCAGAGTCGTAGTGGACGAGGCAACGAGTCCCTGAGTTAATCCTTGATGTCGCGAAAGCGAAGAACGAAGGACTCGTAGCCTCGTCCACTACCACTTGGACTCTAGGGGAGATGCATTTCCAGCACGGTGCCGACATCGGAGGTGACCGTGATGTTGGCAGATTTGAACGCTGCGGGAATCAGTACCGATTCTCCGGTTTCGAGTGACATCGTTTCGCCGCCAACTTCCAGGTCAGCCTGACCGCGTGGAACAGTCAGGATGTGAAACTTCTGATCGCCATTGAGTTCAGCTGCGCCACGCCGCAGGGCTCGGAAAACAAACTTGTCGCATTCGACGATCGTTTGCCAATTGCCTTTCGCTGGATCGGTCCGTCGAGGCGGCACGGGACCACTTTCGTAGTCGGTCACTTCGATCGCTTGTTCGATGTGCAGTGGTCGCGCGTTGCCCTTGCTGTCGACACGGTTCCAGTCAAACAAGCGAAACGTGGTGTTGCTTGATTGTTGGATCTCAGCAACGAGCAAGCCGGCGCCCAACGCGTGCACGGTTCCGGCCGGGATAAAGACACAGTCGCCCGGTTGAGGATGAAACGAATGGAGTGTTTCTTCGGTCGTGCCCTGCTGGATCGCGGCGGCAAGTTGTTCGCGATCGACACCCTCTTTTAGCCCCGCGTAGATCAACGCGTCTGGTTCGGCATCAACAATGAACCAAGCTTCCGTTTTTCCCAAGTCGGGTTCGGGCATCGCCAAACCGTATCGATCATCGGGGTGCACTTGAACCGAGAGGACGCGGTTGCAATCGAGGTATTTCAAAAGGAGTGGGAAGGCGGTCTGATTGTTTGGGGCGTTACCCAGAAGCCAACCGGCGTGGTCGCGAATCAAGTCGGCCAACGTGGAACCGGCGAGTGGTCCATTCTCGACGACGCTCTGATCAGCACCGTGGTCGACCACTTCCCAGCTTTCGGCGTAATTGGATTCAGGGCCGAGTGTTTTGCCCAATTGATCGCCGAGTCGGCGACCTCCCCAGATCGTTTGCTTCAACAAGGGCCGAAATCGGATCGGATAGGGGGTCATAGTTACGAATTCGATGGTTACAACGCATTTAGGGACGCGTTTAGTGAACGAACCGGCCAGAAAGGGCGCGGTCGATTTTGCCAACCGCTGTTACACTGTGGAAGAGGCCTAAGCGGCCAGTTTGCCTCATAGGCCAAAATGTCTCCGCCACCGTATGATCGCGGTCGGTTTCTGGAGCCGTGGTCGATCCCAGCGTTACCCCCTTTGACGCATGTTGCCCTGTTTTAGGGCATTGGGAACCGCAAACTTCCGATTGATTGACACCCTCCTTCCATCTGTTCAAACGAGATCCGCGTGGAACGCCCCAAAGACGATCTTTTTGACAATTCGACGATGACCTTCGGGGAACACCTCGAAGAGCTACGGAAATGCCTGGTCAAAGCGATCATATGGCTCGGCATCGGATTGGCCATCGGGTTGATTTTTGCAGACCGTATCATCGTTTTCATTCAAACGCCGCTGACCGGAGCGATTCGCCAGTTCAACACCGACCGCGATTTACATCGCCTCGGCTATGGCGATCGGCTCGATGACGAAGAGGTTCAACCGCTTCGTGAATTCTTGATGAAGAACGAGCTGGAGTGGCAGGTCGTCTATGAAGTGCCTGAGGAGCTGCAAAACCTAACGCTCGATTCCGTCGAGCCGGCGGATGACGGCGATGACAAGAGTGATGACGAGTCGAGTGACGAAGAGGGGAACACACCTAAGAGTGATGACGAGTCCGAAGAGGAATCAGAGGACCAAGCGGACAACGTCGAGCTATCGGTGGCACCGTCAACCACGGTGAAGCCATTCGAGATGGCCAAGTTGCTGTCGCAGCTTCCCGACCCGGCATCGCTCAAGCCGAAGGTGCAGTTGATCGAAAACCGAATCGGTGTCAGCTCGCTGAAAATGGAAGAGCCGTTCATGATCTGGATCAAGGCGGGGCTGATTGTTGGCGCCGTCCTTGCTTCGCCGATGATCTTTTATCACCTGTGGACGTTTGTCGCCGCGGGTCTGCACCAACATGAACGCAAGTACGTTTATTTGTACCTGCCGCTCAGTGTGGTGTTGTTCGTCTCAGGTGTCGTGCTCGCCTTCTTCCTCGTGCTTCACTACGTTCTCAGCTTCCTGCTTGCATTCAATGGATCGATGGACGTCGCGGTGGAACCACGGCTCACTTACTACGTCAACTTTGTGTTGTTGTTGCCGCTTGGATTTGGCATCGCATTCCAGTTGCCGTTGGTGATGTTGTTCCTGCAACGCATCGGTTTGATCGAAACCGAGTCGTACATCGCAAGTTGGAAAGTGGCGATCCTGGTGATCTTCGTTATCTCGATGTTGCTGACCCCCGCCGATGTGACGAGTATGGTCGCACTAGCGATCCCGCTCGTGTTCCTTTACATGCTTGGCATTGTGATGTGCAAATTCCTGCCACGAGGTCGCGGGCTCGGCAGCGCAGCGTACGACCCGGCGTAACGTGGCCGCCACAACCTGAGCGGCGCATTTCCAAAGCGTGCCCGTGAGCCGCTGGCCGTGAGGCCTCGGGCCCTTGCCGACGCGAATCGAGTGTGAAGGCGACTAAGGGCCCGGCCGCTTACGCGATCGCGGCTCACAGATGAGTACGAGTAGGAGCGATGGTGCTTTTTTTGCTCGGCGCTCTCCGTGTCCTCTGTGGCTTGCTACCCTCGCAATTCCAAATCCCGGCTCGCTGGTGTTCATGCCGCTTACCGTTTTCGATTGGCCATGATCTGCTTGCGGCGCAATGTTCCTTTGGAGGTCAATTCACCGGCAGCACGCGATAGACGGGGCTTGAAGGTGTGGATCATGACTGGCCGCTGCCAGTGCGGTTTCGTCTGAAACAGTTTCTCGAGATCGGCTGCGTTGATTTCCCCTTTCGCATCGAGCCACAGTTGTAGCTTGCCGTTTTGGTAGTGAAGCATCGCGTGGTCGACGCCGTCGATTTCGCAGAGTTCTTTTTCAATGCCGAGCGGGTGAATCTTGCGTCCTGAGTCGAGCACGATCACTTCATCGGCACGTCCCAGGATTCGAACCTGTCCCGACGCGGCATCGGTTTCAACGAGGTCGCCTGTGTCGAGCCAGCCGTCGATGATTTTGTGTGCAGTCGCTTCATCATCCTTCCAGTAGCCGAGCATCATCGCGGGGCCGCGGACGAAGAGTCTGCCGTCGCGGGTTTCGTGATCCCATCCGTCAACAAACGGGCCAACCAGACCCGCTGTTGCGTTCTCAGGGCTCGCACTGCAAATCACGGGCGATGTTTCCGTCAAACCGTAGCCTTGGATGACCGTGACGCCGCGCTGTTTCCATCCGTTGAACGCTGATTCACTGATCGCTGCACCGCCACAACCGAGCAAACGCAAACGACTCGATCCGGTCGTTTCGGTAGCCGATTCAAAGAGTCGAAGCGCAAGACTGGGCACGGTGTTTGCGATCGTTGGACGAACGTGAGGTCCGAGTCGCTGCCAGCCTGCGTAACCGAGCGTCAGCGCGAGCGTACAGCCGCTGAGCAACCAAGTGCCCATGTCGCAGGTCCGCGCGTAGGCGTGGCAAAGAGGTAAAGAACAGAGCCTCACATCCGCCGCAGACTCAGGCACAGCGGCAAGCTTAGCGGCCGCATTTTGCGTGAGACTCCGCTGAGACAACACCACGCCGCGAGGCGTTCCCGTCGTGCCGCTGGTCCACAGGATCAACGAGGGTGCATCGGGATCGATCTTCGTTTCGAATAGGGTTTCGGAGCAGTCGGCGTCCGATTCGCTGCTGCGACGAGCCTTCGCCAATGACGCGCTGCGTTCGGCTTTCGATAACCAGAGGCCGCCAACTTGGCCGCGCAGTTGATCGACTTCCTCGTCACCAAGACGATGATCGATCGGGACTTCGATTGCACCGATCGCGATACAGGAAAGAGCCACGACAACGTCGGCGAGAGTGTTGTCGCTGGGGTGAGCGACGACTGGTTGGCCTTGATCAGCGAATTGTCCTTCAACGCGCTGGCGCAGGTCGGACGCGAACGTCGCAACGATCTGCTGGAGTTGTCGCCAGTTGAATGAAGCGGTCGCGTCGCCATCGGGGACGATCAGCGCTACCGCGTCCGGTTGGACTCGGCATTGGTGACGAAACGCCTCGATCAGGTGTGGGAACATAAAAAAGGCCGACGCGAAAACGCGCCGGCTCTTCGTTTTTCTTAGCTTGGATCGAAGCCGGATCAGGCAGTTGCGCCCATCGAGCTACGCAGCTTTTCGCCGTTGCCAGCTTGACCGAATGCGGTCATGCGTGCGACGCAAACTTCTTTCATTGCTGCACGAGCTGGCTTGAGGTAAGCACGTGGGTCGAATGCCGAAGGATCTTCGGTCAGGACCTTGCGGATCGCACCGGTGATCGCCATGCGGCAGTCGGTGTCGACGTTGATCTTGCGAACACCGCTCTTGATACCACGTTGGATTTCTTCGACAGGCACGCCGTAGGTTTGCTTCATCTCACCACCGTATTGGTTGATGATGTCTTGAAGCTCTTGTGGGACACTGCTGCTGCCGTGCATGACCAAGTGGGTGTTTGGCAATTGAGCGTGAATCTCTTCGATTCGGCTCATCGCCAAAACTTCGCCGGTAGGCTTCTTGGTGAACTTGTAAGCACCGTGGCTGGTTCCGATCGCGACGGCCAACGCGTCACAGCCGGTTTCTTCGACGAAGCGTTTTGCTTCTTCGGGGTCAGTCAACAGTTGGTCGTGGCTCAATTCGCCAACGGCACCGTGACCGTCTTCTTGTTCGCCACCGCCCGATTCGAGCGAACCGAGGCAACCGAGTTCGCCTTCGACCGAAACGCCGCGAGCGTGAGCCATCTTGACGACTTCCGCGGTCACTTTGACGTTGTAGTCGTAATCGGCTGGGGTTTGGCCGTCTTCCATCAGCGATCCGTCCATCATGACGCTGGTGAAGCCGTTTTCGATTGCCGACAAGCAGGTCTCGGGGCTGTTACCGTGGTCTTGGTGCATCACGGTTGGAATGTGTGGGTAAAGTTCGGTGGCAGCCAACATCAGGTGACGCAGGTAAGCGTCTTGCGAGTAGGCACGTGCACCACGCGAAGCTTGGATGATGACTGGCGAGTCAGTCTCCTGGGCGGCTTCCATGATCGCCTGGATTTGTTCCATGTTGTTGACGTTGAACGCGGCAACGCCGTAATCGTTTTCGGCCGCGTGATCGAGGACAACGCGGAGAGGGACCAAAGCCATGACAAGCTACCTGGGGTTCGGTGGATATTGAGGGGACGCCTTGTTTTTCAGGCGTCGATTATCCCTGCAATTGAGGTGATCGCAAGGGCTACCGCTTAAGGCAATTCTCCCCGCCGCTGCCTCGCTTTAATGCCTTCTTCGAGCGTCAAAACGATCTCATCCACATCGTAGACGCAGCCCCCCCAGGTGCCGCCGCCCGCCTGCTGCAGGGCCGCCCAAAGTCGGGTGTCGGCTGGCATTTCCGCTTCGACCTGAAGGTCCGGGTGTGGCGGTCGCGTCTCAAGAACGGACTCCACTGAATCAGATGGATCGCTATCAACGGTTTCAACAAGGTCGACCCGCCCGGCAAGCGTGTTGCGATCGATTTCGATTTCGATGATGTCGCCGTCTCGTACCTTGGCGATTGGACCACCGGCTAGGGCTTCGGGACCCACGTGACCGACACAGGCACCCGTACTGACGCCCGAGAACCTGGCATCGGTTACCAGTGCGACTTCTTTGCCAAACGACAAGTACTTGAGCGCCGATGTGATCTGGTACGTCTCTTCCATTCCGCATCCGAGCGGGCCACGTCCAATCAGAACGATGATGTCGCCCGCTTGAATGGCAGTGTCGGTTTGACTCTTGATCGCTGCAATCGCATCCCGTTCCGTTGTGAAGACTCGGGCCGGACCTCGTTTGCGATAAACGTTATCGTCGTCCACCACTGACGGGTCGATCGAGGTCGATTTGATCACCGATCCTTCTGGGCACAGATTGCCCTTTGGAAAGCATACGGTGCTCGTCATCCGTCGGCGTCTTGCCTCGGCCGGCGGAATGATCACTTCATCGGGGTCCACGCCATCGGCTTCGCGGAGTCGTTCTCGACAAGCCTTGCGACGATCACTCTCGCGCCACTGGTCAAGCAACTCGTCCCAAGTCAGACCAGTGACAGTGCGTTCTTCGCTACGAAGTAACCCGAGTTCACGTAGATGCCAGGCAACTTCGGGAACACCACCGGCCAGAAAGAGTTGCACCGTTGGGTGGCCGACGGGGCCGTTGGGGAGGCAGTCGACGAAACGCGGGACAAGTTTGTTGACTTCACTAAATGCGTTCGCGTCAGGACGTGTTCGTTTCGCGGCGGCTGCGATTGCCGGAATATGTAACAGCAAATTGGTGCTGCCACCAACCGCGGCGTGGATCAACATTGCGTTGTAAACCGCACCGTCGGTCAGGATGTCATTGAGTGTTTCATCACGCCCGGCCATCAAGCGCGCTGCGTCCGACGAGTCGCGAGCAAGCTGAGTCCAAATGGGTTGGCCGCTTGGCGCAAGCGCCGCGTGGGGAACGGTCATGCCCAGTGCTTCGGCAACCACTTGGCTTGTCGCCGCCGTGCCCAGGAATTGACAACCGCCGCCAGGCGTCCCGCAGGCGCGGCATCCTTCGAGTGAGGCTTCTTCGAGTGTCATTTCGCCACGCGAGTAGCGGGCGCCGATCGTTTGGACTTTTCCGGCGTCTTCACCAACCGTCGGCGGAAGCGTGACGCCACCAGGAACGAGGACGTTTGCCAAGTCACCACAACCCGCTAGCGCCATCATCATCGCTGGCAAGCCTTTGTCGCACGTCGCGATCCCGATCACTCCTTTGCGCCGCGGCAGGGATCGGATGAGCCGACGCATCACGATTGCGGCATCATTGCGATACGGCAATGAATCGAACATCCCGCGCGTTCCCTGACTGCGCCCATCGCAAGGGTCGCTGCAGAAAGCGGCAAAGGGAACACCGCCCGACGCTTCGATTTGTTCGGCAGCCGCTTGAACCAACAACCCGACCTCCCAGTGTCCGGTGTGATAACCGAGGGCGATGGGCGTTCCGTCCGGAGCGCGTACGCCGCCCTGAGTGCTGAGGACCAAGTACTGGTCACCAAGGACTCGCCGCGGGTCAAAACCCATGCCCACACTTTGTGTTAGCCCAAAGAGGTCACCACTGCTCCAATTGCGCAAGATTTCGTCACTCAGCGGCAACGAACCAGAGGGACCGTCTGCTTTGGTTTGCAACTGCGACGGATCAGTCGGGGCGGCGAAAAAATCGGGTTGGGTCATCGAGGGGCTTTGGAGTGAAGGCTGGATGCGGGCACATCACTTTAACCCGTAACCGTGCGACGCGGACCCAGACTGGTGAGCCGAATGCGTTGGCGTCCGGCACCATTGAGCGGCAAGACGCTAGCCGCCGGTTTTTGGTTGAGCCACAGAGTTCACCGAGGGCACGGAGTTCACCGAGGGCACGGAGTTCACCGAGGGCACGGAGGCATGGCGAGTCGGAGTACTGCTTCGGTGAGTACGAGCAGGAGTAAGTGCGATGGAGGTTCTTTGCGGGTGGTTCTTTCTTCGTTCCGTGCCCCGACGCGAGCGTGTTCGGCTCGCACCGTTCGTAGTCCCGCCTTTAGGCGGAACGAGAGAAGATTCCGGCTAAAGCTCGGTACTCCGAACTCACTTCGTGTCATGCAGAGCATGACCTACTGGTTGATCTAGCGATAAATGTCATGCACTGTTTCAACCGGAATTACCCTCCCACTTGTGGGAGGGTCGGGCGCTAAAGCCCGGGGAGGGCCGTTCGACGTGTCCCTCACCGGACCTGAGAGCCCGACTCTCCCAAGGGAGAGTGCCAGCCGGATGCATGACACATAGAGCTAGATGCACCACTACAGGGTCAGACCAAAGAGATAGGTCTTGTAGAGTCGGCGACCGCAGTTGTTACACAGGTAGGTCTTGCGAACAAAAAGAAGACGCTCGAACCATCTTCGGCGCGCACGCCGAGTGTGGCATTGGCAGTGTCGGCATCTCTGGCGACCTGACGACATTATCATCCTTGTTGGTAAGACGAATTGAGCCTTTCGCGTCAAGGGTTCAGTCTACGGGACTTCCTACGTTTCGCCTACCTTCGCCTCTCGATAATGCGGATGCTTGCAAAAACTCGGAGAGGGCTGGCGATGGGGTGACCGGCGCTCAGCTCGTCACCAACGCGACGCGGACATCACAAACATTGGTCCCCGTCGGACCGGTCATGATCAAACCACCTGCTGCTTCGAAAAACGAGTAGGCGTCGTTTCGTTTCAAATGGTCTGCAATATCAAGGTTTAGGGCCATCGCTTGACGATGAATCGCTCCGTTAAGGATCGCGCCGGCTGCATCGGTCGGTCCATCTTCTCCATCGGTGCCGCCCGAAAGGATCGCGAGCCGGTCCCAGTCACGCTCATCAAGATCGAGGCCGCGCAACGTTTGATAGGCAGCCAAGACCAATTGTTGATTCCGGCCACCGCGCCCGCGAATGTCCGATGGGGCCAGCGTGACCGTCGGTTCGCCGCCGGTGATGAGGCAATCGGTGCGGTGCTGGTCAGGGCTTTGGTTGAGCATTTCAACGACCATTCGTGCGAGTCCAATGCCAACGTCTTCCGCTGCGCCTTCGCAACTTCGAGCCGATTGCATCGCATGGTTGTAGCCCAAGCTCTCGGCCATGATGCCAGCCTCGTCGACGGCAACGGCATTGTTGCCAAGGACAATGTTGGTGTGGTGGCAACTCGGCTGATCGAACTTTTGGGGAGCATCCTTGAGCGTTACATAGACGCGATTGGGCAACGCTCGATCGGGATCAAACTTCGCAAGTAACTCGAGAGCGTCGTCAGGTGTGGTTGTGTCGGGGACGGTCGGTCCCGAAGCGATCATGTCGAGAGGGTCGCCAAGGACATCCGAGAGAATCAATGTGACCAGTGTTGCGTCGCGGCAGGCGGCCAGCAGTCCACCTCCTTTGATGCGACTGAGATGTTTGCGGACGGTATTGAGTTCGGTGATGTCCGCGCCGCCACCCGACAGCAAACGCGTGACGGCAAGCTTGTCTTCAAGCGTGATGCCTGGTGCAGGCGCAGGAAGCAGGGCACTTCCGCCGCCAGAGATCAATGCGATCACCAAGTCGCGCGAAGTCGACTGTTGGACAAGTTCAAGAATCTTCTCCGTGCCGGCGACACCTACTTCGGTCGGTTCGTTGACACCAGCGGGACGTGCGGGGTGTGTCGTGATGCCGGGCACGTCACGCTCGGTCCCGGCCGGCACGTTGACCCAGCCGAGCACCGGCAAGGCTCCACCGACTGCATGGACCAAGCCTGCTGCCATCGCTGAACCGGCCTTCCCTGCCCCAACGACAACGACACGATCAAAATCAGCGAGCGACCATGTGTGGTGATCAATCGAAAGCTGGCCGCCCTCGACCGTGACTGAGTTTTCGACCAGCGGTTGAGCACGCACTGCATCGACGCCCGCGTTCCAAATTTTCAAGGCATCGTCGAAGGCGTTGTTCATGGTCGATGATCGGTCGGATGATTGATGAGCGGCAAGACGCACGTCGATTTTGGGTTCGTAGTACCGGCTTCAGCCGGAATCTTCCGCCTAAAGGCGGTACTACAAACGAGAATACAACGGTCATTTTGGGCCGAATTCGCTTGTTCAGCCAGATCCCGGACGGGCAGCGGCGCGGCAACCTGCTAAAACTGCCGCAATCGTTCCCTGAAAGGATGCAATGACTGACAACGCCGAGACCACACCCGATCGCGACGAGCTCGCAGCCGAATACTTTGACCTGCTTTCGTTTGAGCCCTACCCGGTGCAAGAGGAGGCACTGCTTGCGTATTTCACTGGTGATCAGGGCGTGCTGGTATGCGCGCCAACCGGGACCGGGAAAACGCTCATCGCCGAAGCGGCCGTCTACGAGGCGCTGCGGACCGGCACCCAGATGTATTACACGACGCCGTTGATCGCGTTGACAGACCAAAAGCTCGACGAGCTTCGAGAAAGCGCTGTGCGGTGGGGATTTTCGGCGGATCAAGTCGGTTTGGTCACTGGCAATCGCCGCGTCAATCCCGACGCGCCGGTCCTGGTTGTGGTTGCCGAAATCCTGCTCAACCGATTGCTTAACGAGGAAGCGTTCGACTTTTCTCGCGTCACTTCGGTGGTGATGGACGAGTTTCATTCGTTCAACGATCGCGAGCGCGGCATCGTCTGGGAATTGACGTTGGGGTTGTTACCCGCTCATGTGCGCACGCTGCTGCTGAGTGCGACCGTTGGCAACGCGATGGAGTTCACGTCGTGGTTGACACGCGCCCACAATCGTCGGTTGCAATTGGTCACCGGCACGGAGCGAAAGGTGCCGCTGCAGTACGAATGGGTTCCCGACGAATTGATCAACGACTTTGCCGAAAAAATCTCTGCCGGTGATGCCGACGAGCGAAGGACGCCCTCGTTGATGTTCTGCTTTAGTCGTGGCCAATGTTGGACGACCGCCGAAATGCTCAAGGGCAAAAGCTTGATCGACAAGTCGCGGCAAGCCGAGTTGGCCGAATACCTCAATGCCGCCGACATGTCCGAAGGTGCCGGGCCCAAGATGAAGCAGATCTTGATGCGCGGCGTTGGCGTGCATCACGCAGGTGTTTTGCCACGCTATCGCCGGATGGTCGAGGAACTGTTTCAACGCAAATTGCTGAGCGTCTGTGTTTGTACCGAAACGCTTGCTGCCGGAATCAACCTGCCAGCTCGCAGTGTGGTGCTGCCGAGTCTTTTGAAAGGCCCCAAAGACAAAAAGAAGTTGATCGAAATTGCATCGGCCCAACAGATCTTTGGACGCGCGGGGCGGCCACAATTTGATGATCGCGGCTACGTCTTCGCGCTCGCTCACGAAGACGACGTCAAGCTTCATCGTTGGCGTGAAAGGTACGATGCGATACCCGAAGACACCAAAGACCCGGGATTGCTGAAGGCGAAAAAGCAACTCAAGAAGAAGATGCCCAAACGTCGAACAGGCGAAACCTATTGGACTCAGGGGCAATTCGAACAATTGCAGCAAGCATCGGCGGCGAATCTGAGCAGTCGTGGTCAATTGCCTTGGCGGCTCCTCGCCTACCTGCTTGATCGTGACCCGAACGTGCAGCCGATCCGCGACATGGTCGGACGGCGACTTCTCAATCCCAAGGGGATGGACGAAGCCCAACGCGACTTGAATCGAATGCTGATCACTCTTTGGACGGCAGGCTACATCGAACTCGATCCCAAACCGCGGATCGCCACTCAAAAGGGGCCGCCCAAAAAGGGTGAAAAGAAAGAGGACGCAGCGCCAAAGCCAACCGAAGGACTCTTCGGAGCGTTGCTTGATCAAATGCGCATCGACGAATCGGCGGAACAAGACAAGCCGGCCGAGGAAGAAGCACCCGAAGCCGATCCAGACGCCAAAGGAAACCAGGTCTTCGAAACCGAGGACTACCGACCGGTGACGGCGACTCCGACGGAGCGGATCGAGCGATTGATTCACCTACGGAGCGTCAATCCGCTGTACGGTGTCTACTTGGCCGATCAGCTTGCGATCGCCGATCCTAATGAACGAATTGCGGCACTTGAAAGTGTGCTTGAAGTTCCCGGCACCGTCGCCCGATTCGCCCGTATGCCGTCGCTCGAAGACATGCCGCCAGGAACGCTGGCCAAGACTCGCCTCGATCCACAATTGCTGCAGCTCGGTTTGGCTACACCCGAAGAGCTCGGTGCGGGCGGCGGGGACGATGACGAGGAAGAGGTGCGCGACCGAGGTTTTGGGAGAGTGATGTTCGATGAACCTCGCGTCTATCCATTAAGCATCGGCGAGAAAATCCAGCGTCTGTTTCGCGATCAGTTTCCTCGCGTGAACGTCAATGTCCGGCCGGTTTGGATTGTCGGTGAGTTGCTTGAGTTTGGCGGTGACTTCAACAAGTACGTCACGACGCGAAAGTTACAAAAGGAAGAGGGGATTCTGTTTCGGCACTGTTTGCGGATGATTTTGTTGCTGGATGAAATGGCCAACGTGCCACCGCTGGAGTCGACGGTCGAAACGTGGGAAGATCCGCTCGACGAACTTGCTGAGCGATTGACGGAAACCTGTCGTAAGATCGACCCGCAAAGCACCGACGAAATGTTGGCTCAACCGGGCAGCGAGAGCGAAGACTTGATTGGGTTGGGACGACGCAACTAGTGCAAGTCACGTACGTTGTAGGTCATGCTGTGCATGACATGTGTTGGATTGTAGTTGTAGGTCATGCTGTGCATGACACGCGCTGGATCGGCGAGTCGTTCGTAGTACCAAGCTCTCACCGGAATCTTCAGGCTCTTCCGCCTAAAGACGCTACTACAAACGGACCTACACCTTTACGAGTTTTCAATGGCATTTTATCATCGCGCGATCATGAGTGGCGAGCGTACCGGGCCGGTCGCGTCGCTGATGCGCGGTGGTTTGTGGATTGCCAGTTTGGCCTATCGCGTCGGCGCCTCGCGGCGTAACCAACAATTTGAAAGTGGTAAACGCGAAGTCTGCAAAGTCGACGCGCCGGTGATCAGCGTTGGGAACTTGACCACCGGCGGCACGGGCAAAACGCCCGTCGTTTGTGCGCTGGCAACCATGCTGCGTCGTCAAGGCAAGCGGGTTGCCATCGTGAGTCGCGGTTACGGCAGCGGTGATCAAGACTTCAATGACGAAGCGCTCGAACTACACGATCGCCTGCCCGACGTGCCTCACATTCAAGATCCCGATCGCGTCGCGGCGGCGGAGGTCGCGGTCGATGAATTGGAATCGGAGGTCGTGATCATGGATGATGGGTTCCAGCATCGGCGACTCCACCGCGATTTGAACTTGGTCGTGGTCGACGCGAAATGTCCTTTTGGGTTCGGGCACCTCTTGCCACGCGGACTGCTGCGCGAGCCACTCGACGGGTTCCGGCGGGCCGATCTCGTGATACTGTCACGTTGCTCTTTGGTTGATGAGACAACGATCAAAGGAATCAAAGAACAGATCGCATCGATCAATGACGCCGTGCCGATTCTGCTCAGTGATCATCGCCCAGCATACTTGCGGACGTATCCCGATCACGAGTCGACCATGGAATCACTTGCAGGCAAACGCGTCGCAATGGTCTGTGCGATTGGGAATCCCGATGCGTTCGCCGAGACCATCACTGGATGTGGCGCAGAGGTTGTTCAATCACGCCATCTTCCCGATCACGATCCCTACGCTCCCGAGACCGTTGCCGAGCTGCGTGATTGGGTGCGATCCATTGCCGACCAAATCGACGTGGTCGTTTGTACGCACAAGGATCTGGTGAAGCTGAGAACGGATCGCCTTGGCGGAAAACCGTTGCAAGCGATCGTGATCGAACTGGAGTGGCTGAGTGATGTTGGGCCACTCGAGGAATTGATCGCAGCACGCGTTGAGTAGAATTGAGCGCGCTCGTACCGAAGATTGTATTAGCACTCTCCCTTGGGAGAGTCGGGCTCTAAGGCCCGGAGAGGGTTCTCTTTGTAAGAAGCAATCCCTCCCCGGACTTTGCGTCCGACCCTCCCGCAAGCGGGAGGGTGATTGTTGATACGCACGACTGCTCGCGCTTAGCTGTTTTGCGTTTGCAAGGCGGCGCTGGCGCCTGCGGTCTGCTGGGCGGTTTCGAGGCGGCGTGTGCGAGCTCGCGTGGCCACCAGTGAGACGAAGCGTCCTCGTTGGACGACGCGTCCATGTTGATTGAGAAGTTGGCGGACCCAGGTGACTCGACCTGCGCGTCGACCATGCTGTTGAATCTCTTCAACTTCGGTCAACACTTGAACTTGGTCGCCAAAGAAGATGGGCGCTTCGAATTGCCAATCGGAGATTCCGACCAAGGCAAGTGTCGCTGCGTTGGGTTGTTCACTGCTAAGGCCGGCGAGCACACTTAATCCCAACAGTCCGTGTGCCACCGGTTCCCCAAAAGGGGACTCTTCCGCATCGGCACTGTGAAGCGGGTCGTGGTCACCCGTCAGCGCCGCGAAGTCGGCCACATCATCAGCAGTGATTTGCCTCCACTCACTCAGCCATCGATCGCCGACTTCGATGTCTTCCAGATACAACGGCTCGGTTCCGGTTACAGGATTCAAGGATCGCTCGGGATTGGTGGTACGAATCAACAGATCGAAGTGAGGCAGTCAGGCCGGCAACGATTACGGGAATGGAAGGGGCGTATAATCGTGGTTTTCCCGGCCTCGGGTCAACAGGTCTCTCCCCCTCAAACACGCATCTGGCTGCGGTTTACCGAGGGAGCAAATGGGCTGTTTGGAGGCTTGTAGCGATCAGGCGAATTGGGCACAAAGAGCCTCCCCGTGACGTTGCTATCGTACCGACGACAATCACACCGCCGGCAAAAGACTGGTTAGCATAGTCACCACCGCCCCCCGCCGTGAGGAAAATCATGCCATCTCACCAGATTGCCCATTTCGCGCTCTTTTCCGCCCTTTTGCCCTGTTTTTCGGCAGTTTGGGCCGACTCACCCGCTCAGTTCAAGCCCCGTTTGTTGACCCTCGACGCCAATGAAGGGATCGCCGCCGGTGATCTCGACGGCGACGGAAAGACCGATCTGGTCGCCGGCCGGAACTGGTTTCGAGGCGGTGATTGGGCCCCACGGCCACTGAGGGCGATCGAGGACTGGAATGGATACGTTCAAAGTAATGGAGATTTTTTGTTCGATGTGAACGCCGATGGGCGGCTCGATGTCATCGCGGGCTCGTTTCTGCCGACCGAAGTCCACTGGTACGAGAATCCCGGCCCCGAGGCTTTGCGGCTCGGAAAACTTTGGCAGCAACACGTTTTGGTCGACACGGGCAACTCAGCCAATGAAGGCCAGCTGTTCCAGGACATCGATGGCGACGGCACGCCAGAGTGGATCGTCAACAGCTGGAAAAAGGACGTTCCCACTTTGATTTGGCGACTTGTTCCCAAAGCAAACGACCGGCTTGTCATCACCAAAGAAAAGAACGCAAACAAGAACAAGGGACCGAAGTCCGTTCCAGCCAAGTTTGAGATGAAACCTCACGTGCTCGGCGAAAAAGGCAACGGGCATGGTTTGGCAATCGGCGACCTCAACGGCGACGGCAAGATGGACGTGGTCGTCGGCCAAGGCTGGTACGAACAGCCGAAGGACAAGCCCTGGTCCAAGCCGTGGACATTTCACAAAGATTGGGTCCTACACGCATCGGTCCCCATGGTCATTGCCGACTTGGATTCCGATGGCGATGGCGACTTGATCATCGGCAACGGTCACGATTACGGTCTGTTCTGGTGGCAAAACGACGGTGCCGACGAGAATGGCAAGATCGCATGGACCGAACATGAGATCGACAAGAGTTTCAGTCAGCCGCACACACTGGCATGGTCCGACATCGATGGCGACGATCAACCAGAACTCATCACCGGGAAAAGGTACTACGGGCACAATGGGCGTGATCCCGGTGGCAACGAAATGCCTTGCCTTTATTACTACGACTGGGATCCGAAAACCAAAACCTTCGCGCGCCAAACCGTTGATGAAGGCCATGTCGGTTGCGGCTTGCAAATCGTTACCCAAGACATCGACGGTGACGGAAAAGTTGACCTCGCCGTTGCTGGCAAAAGCGGCACTTACCTGCTGCTTGCGAAATAAGGTGGTTTGATATCAATGATGGCCGAGCAAGAGCAGGATGCGATCACGTTGCAGCAAGCGCAGCAATGTGTCGACCAGTGGATCAAGACGATCGGTGTTCGCTACTTTGACGAAATGACCAACCTTGCGCAGCTTGTTGAAGAAGTGGGCGAGGTTGCCAGGATCTTGTCGCGAACCAAAGGCGAGCAGTCCTGCAAGCCGGGCCAGCAGCTGGGGGATTTGGGCGATGAGCTGGCTGATGTCCTGTTTGTCACGATTTGCCTTGCCAATCAGTCAGGTATCGACCTGACCGACGCTCTGCGACGCAACCTCGATAAAAAGACACGCCGCGACGCGACCCGTCACAAGGAGAACAAGAAGCTGCAGTGATCTTGCTTGGGAAAGGCTGTTTTCGCTAAGAAATGCTTGCGTTCTCATGATTCTTTCCCCAAATAGGCGCGGCACGGATGCCCAAGCGACCCCCTTTCCTTTGGATCACTTTTGTCGGTCTCTTCATGGCCTTGATGAGCGTCTCGGCCGGATGCACCAGTCTTTTGCCAGGGCGTGGTGACGACACTGATGAAGAGGCGCGCCTGAAGGAACTGCTTACCGTCCCCGAGCCTCCCGAGTTGTTGCGTGAAGCGGCGATTCCACACGGGCTGCGTCCGATTCAGGTCGATGGTGTCGCGTTGGTCTACGAATTAGGTGACAGCGGTGGCGCCGCCGATCCGTCGTTCTTTCGCGATCAGTTAGTGGACGAGCTTAAGCGCGATGATATCCCCAGCCCGAACTTGGTGTTGGAACAACCCGACACGGCGCTGGTTCGAATCCGAGCGATCATTCCGCCCGGTGCACAGCGTCGCGACTTGGTTGACATCCGAGTTCTCTCGCCAGCAGGCAGCAAGGTCGCTGACTTGCATGGCGGCAAGATGCTCAAGTCACGATTGCGCCACCAACAACGCATCAAGGGCCAGGTTCGAAAAAGTGATGTGATGGTGGTGGGTCAGGGAACGGTTTTGACCCGAGCTGACTTTGAACCAGGAAACGATGAAGCGCTTCGCGTCGAAGGTACGATCCTTGGCGGAGGCACCGTTCAAATGTCTCGCAAGCTTGGACTTGTGTTGCGACCCGAATACGAACACGCAAAACTCTCAGCCGAACTGGCCGCAGCGGTCAATCGACGATTCTTCTTTTTTGATGGAACCTCACGGCGCGGGATTGCCAGGGCGCTCGAGGATGATTTCATCGAAATCGATTTGCATCCACGCTACCGCGAGAACATCTATCGACTGATGGCGGTAATCCGATCCATCAAGGTCAATGGCAACGCTGCTGAATCACAAGCGCGGCTCGAAGATTTGTCCGAGCGATTGAGCAGCCCTGCAACGGCAGCGGATGCCGCGTTGCAACTCGAAGCCATCGGCGAGAACGCAATTCCGACGCTGCTGAGTGGCATCGAGTCGTCGAACCCCGAACTGAGGTTCTATGCAGCCGAGGCACTTGCTTATTTGGATCGGCCCGAAGCGGTCGAGCCACTTGAAGAAGCTGCGCGAAGTGAAGCCGCGTTTCGCCATGATGCCCTGTTGGCACTCCAACAAATGCCTCGCTTCGAAGCGGTTTCGGCGCTGAAGCGATTGATGGACGAGGCAAGTTTGGAGACACGCTACGGAGCATTCGTTGCGTTACGCAGCCGCGACGATGCGCGAAGCCATTTGATTGGGCGTCGCTTGGGCGAGCTCGATTTGTTCCAAATCGATTCCACCGCGCCACCAGCCGTGGTCATCTCGCTACGTGAAAACGCCGAGGTTGTGCTCTTTGGCGATGTGCCCGCTTTCGACTTGAGCGAAGTGATCAATACGAACGGTGTGATGTTGGTTGCCGATTCGACCGAACCGGGCCAAATTCGCGTCAGCCGTTTCGCACCAGATCAAGAAGACAAGCGAGCGATGGCAGGCCCAACTGTGGTCTCGGTCGTCGCCGCAATTTCCAACGTGGGCGCGAAGTACGGCGACGTCGTGAACGTTCTCCGAATGAGCAAAGAGAAACAGATTCTCGATTGTCAACTCGCGTTTGATCCCCTTCCACGTCCGCTTCGGACCTACCATCGCGAACAAGATGAAGAAACCGAGGAAGCCGACGAATTCGAGACCGAAGTGGTAGCGAGCGAAGAGTGATGTAGGTCATGCCTCTGCATGACAGCCACCTGAGCCGCGACCGCGGAGGCCTTTTTGGGTTTCATCTAGTAAAGCCACAGAGAGCACAGAGTTCACGGAGCGTAAGCAAACGACTCGTGTAGTCGGCCGGGCCTTCTGGGATTTCAATGAAGCCACTGAGGGCACTGACGGCACGGAGGGCACGGAGCGTCAACAAACGATTCGTGCTCGTGCTCGTGCTCGTGCTCAGCAAAGCGGTGCTCGTGCTCGTCGTCGTGCTCGGTGGCAATTAAAGAACCGGTGGCCAGCGCAGGGCCTGAGGCCTCACGGCCAGCGGCTCACGGGCCTAAGCTGCCGCTTTCGAAGTGCTGACAACCTAGATGTAGAACATCGTTTCGTCGCCGTGGCGACACCGTTCGACCAAGTCGCTTAGCTTGGCGTCAGCGAGGACGCGGCGGGAGGATTCAAGCGCGGTGTCCCAAACTCCTTGCAACATTTTGTCGGCGGGCGTTTCGGTTGTTTCGGTCTGACAGCCCGCCTCGGCACCGCCGACGACTTCGGCAATGTCCAGTAGCGTGATCTGTTCGGGGCTGACCGCGAGTCGGTAGCCGCCCTGACTTCCACGAATACTCTGCACCCAGCCTGCGGTCCGCAGTGTCCGCAAGATCTGGACGAGGAAAGGACCAGGAATGCCATGCCGCTGGGTGATTTCGCTCGCCGCAACGGGAGTCGCTTGGTCATCGCGCATGGCAAGATCAAGCATAGCCAGCGATGCGTAATGAACACGTGCTGAGATCATCATCGTTCGCTCCCCGCTCGATCACGAAGAGTGCAAGCCGCATTCGGTCTTCTGAAACCCACTCCAGCGGCCTGCTCGTTCATCTTCACCTGGCTGAGTGGCGCGCGTGCAGGGCCAGCATCCGACGCTCATGTAACCTTGGTCGTGCAGCGGGTTGTAAGGGATCTTCTTTTCGCTGATCAGTCCCCAGACTTCTTTCTTGGTCCAGTTTGCAAGCGGACTGATTTTGACGAGTTGAAACTTTCGGTCCCAACCAACGATTGGCGCTTTCGCCCGATCGGGGCTCTGGTCGCGGCGAATCGCGCTGGCCCAAGCATGTTGTCCCTTCGCTGACTCATGCAACACTTTGAGTTTGCGATCAAAGCAGCATTGGTTTGGGTTCGACTTGTAGACTGGGCCACCGTTGGCCGCTTCGTATTGTTCGACCGTCAACTCGGGATACTTGTATTCGACCTCGATCCCGTAACGCTCTTTGACTTTCTCACGCAGCGCAAGGGTCTCTTCGAACTGATAACCCGTCTCCAAATTGAAAATCGGAGTCTCTGGGGCGATCTCGGACAACATGTGGATGATCGTCATCCCTTCCGGACCGAAGGCGGTGGCCATCGTGAACTTTGGCGCAAAGCGATCGATCGCGTACTTCAAGATCTCTTGCGGCGTCGCCTTTTCCAATTGGTCACTGTCCCGCTGGAGTTCAGCGAGCAATTCGTCGGTTGGGTGCAGCGGAGGATCGGCTGCCAGTGCCCCGCGCGGCTCGTCCGAATCGGGTGAGAGAACTTGCAGCGGAGGTGTCGACTTCGATTTCTCGGAGGCGCGGTCCGGCTTGGGCGATTGATCCATCGATTTGGGCTGTCGGGGATTGGGGAGAGCGGCCATCGCAATTTCCCAGCAAAAAGCGGCTGATTTGAACAAATGCTAGAAAGTGGATCGGTTTAGTCAAGTATGTTCATCGGCCGTTGGGTTGGGTGGGCGCCACCGATTTTGAGCATTGCAGGGCTGAATGTCGGTCTGTGGGGCGATTTTGGCCGTCCCAGATGTGGCAGGGGCAGGTAAATTGGAAAGGGAGCTCGTCAAAAAAGTCCTATTTTTCTCGGACCAACTTGTCATGAATCGACTCGTCCTCACCTGCTTGGTCTTGGCCGCCACACGGCTGGCAGCCGCTGATACCGTCGAACTTTCCGGTGGTGGGCACTTGAGTGGAGAGGTTACGCGCGATGCCGAGAGTCGAACGGTGGCCGTTCAGCTCGATGATGATCTGCGCGTTTTTGTGCCCGAGAAGCGAGTGCTACGCTCGGTGGAGTCGTCACGTTTGAAACCCTATCTCGATGCACTCGAGCAAGTGGGTGATGACCCTCAGCGGCACTACCAGCTTGGTGTCTGGTGTATGAAGGTGGAGGGGTTTCCTGGCGAGGCGGCGCAATACAAGCGGTACCACATGTTGCGCGCCATCGAGCTTGATCCTGACCACGCGGATGCTCGAGCCAACCTTGAATACATCAAGAACCAAAAGGGCCAGTGGATTCAAAAGGCCGACCTCATGAAGAAGCGAGGGATGGTTTATTACCGCCGCCAATGGCAGCTACCTGAAGCGGTCGTGCGCATGAAGGCCGAGGATGAAGCGCAGGTCGCTGCAAAGCGTTGGGTCAAAGAAGTGGGACGGCAGACCGCTGTCATCATCAGAGGGTCAAGCAAGAGCGCGGACGCGTTGGCAGTGTTGAATGCGATCGAGGACCCGCTGGCTTCCGATGCCATCGCCCAGCAACTCGATCGATCCCGCGGCAGCAAGACGCAAAGTCGAAGCTTGCGTTTGTTGTGGGTCAAGCTTCTCGGTCGATTCAAGACTTCGCGATCCGTTCGTGCCTTGGTCAAAGCCGGGATCGACGAACCCGATTCGACGGTCCGTGAAGCGGCGCTGAAAGAGCTTCAGGTCTTTGGTGCAACTTCAGCGGTCGCGACCTACTTGCCGATGCTCAAGAGCAAAGACAACGCGTTGATCAATCGCGCCGCGCGGGCCCTTTCATGGTTCCCGGATCCCGAGCTTGCGATGACCTACACTGAGGCGCTGGTGACCACGCACAATAAGGAGATCGTTCAGGGTGGCGGCGGGACACAGGCTGGGTTTAGCCAAGATGGCGGCGGTTCGTTTTCGCAAGGATCCAAGAAGATCGTGATCCCGATCAAAAAGCAAAACCCCGCCGTCCTGTCGCTGTTGACCATGATCGAACCGGACCAGAACTTTAGTTACAACGAAAAAGCATGGCGCAGTTACTTTGCGTCAAAACTCACGAGCTACGACGGTGATCTCCGACGCGATCCGTGATTTGAGGTTCGCCGTTCAGGATGGGGCGCCGGCGGCGAGCGTCTTCCGCTCATGGTGAGTCGCGATCGCGTCAGCGGCCGGGCTTTCTAAGTCTTTTGGGGAGCCACCGAGGGCACAGAGACCACGGAGCGAGAAAACGCGCGGCGTTGATCGAGCCAATTGGTTCGTGCTCGTACTCAGCCGAGCGGTACTCGTACTCGTCTTCTCGGCTCGGTGGTGTTTTGAAGAACCGGCAGATTGTCATGCGGAGCATGACCTACGGTTGTCAAACAAACAGCGTCGACAGCTTGGTGTCGAATTGGCTGCGGGTCAGCACGGTGGGAATCCCGGCGTCCCTTGCAGCAGCGAGTTTGACGACTTGGACATGCGGTCCAAACGCGATCACTTCGGCCTCGGGGCAGCGTTCGGCGCAGACCGCCATCAACGATTCGGTTTGGCTGCTTAGCGTGGCAAGGTCCAGGATCACATAACGGATCGATTCGGTGTCACTGTCGGGCATCGAGCCGCGAAGTGCAAAATCGAAGCCGGCATGCTGGGCGGCTCCCTTTACCCGTGAAGCGAAAATCAAATCGCCAGAGAGGAACAAGACCATTCCTTCTGGCGATGACTGTTGCGACGATTCATTCATCTTTGGACATGACCGTCAACCTTCGTGACGGCGACTAATAAGTTACGAACGCTTTTCAATCGCGTCCTTCATGAACTTCAAGCCTTCGGTGGCAAGCGTGATTTCATCTTTGTACATGCGCCGCCAGATTTTGGTAGCCGCCGCAATTTCGGGCAGTGCCAAGCCGAACGCTTCGATCACGAGCCAGCCGTCATAGCCGCAACTGGTGATCGCGTCAAAGTTCTCGTCCCAGCGAACGGCACCTTCGCCTGGCGTGCTGCGATCGTTTTCGCTGATGTGAATGTGGAACAGCTTGTCGCCGCCAGCTTTCACCGCTTCGGTGACGCTTTTTTCTTCGATGTTGGCGTGGAACGTGTCGTACATCATCCCGCAGGCTGGGTGGTCGACGTCGCGTGCGAATCGTGCCGAGTCGGCGTGAGTGTTGAGGAAGTAACACTCGAAGCGATTGAGCGCTTCGACGCCAAGTTTGACGCCAACACTGCCAGCGTGTTCGGCAACGGCACGCATGCTCTCGACGCCCCACTTCCATTCATCTTCGGTAGGGCCGGCTCCGCTGAACAAACCAAGGGCACTGTGATAGGGGCCGACCAAGTTTTCGACGCCCGCAGCGGCACAGCAATCGAGTGTCTTTTTGGTCAGCTCGACACCCTTGGCACGCACGGCGGCATCGGGCGAAATCGGGTTGTCCTCTTCACCGCGAATCGTCACGGCGGTACGTGCCAGCCCGAGATCATCCAATTGCTTGCCAAGGGCCGCGTAGTCAAGATCCAAATTGAACATTGGAAGCTCGACGCCGTCGTAACCAGCGTTCTTGAGCTGCTCGCAAACGGGCAGCATTTCGTCGGTCACTTCGCCGGACCACAGCAGCAGGTTCATTCCATATTTCATGGCGATCAGTCGTCTCGTATTGGGCTAGTTGGAGGGCTGTTTCGCGTCCGGAAACTCGTTCTCAGGCGGAAGCAGTTTCGCGTGCGGAAATGAGGGGTCAGGAGGCGTCATGAGTTCGACGCGACGTGATTCTACCAAGTTGGCCGCCTGTGGCAGCCACCCTCGGATTTCTTCGGGAAGCTCCGGCAACTTCACACGCACGCAGATTCGATTCAGACGCCAATGCAGACGATCGAAGTCAGCATAGTCGTAAAGGAACTTGTGCTCGACGTAGCGATGGATCACCTCGGCGAGTTTGTCGGTAGGCTTGCCGGTGATTTGGTTGACGCAGCGTTCGATTTCTTCTGCGACCCCGTCTTGAAAGGAACCGTAGTAACGCTCGCCCAGTTCCGGCTGATCACGAAGGAAAAACGAATCGAGCATCATCTCGATCAGGATGTGCCCGATGAAGGTTGGCCGAAATCCTGCATCGCCCGGCAAGCGGTCTCGCATCTCGACGGCGAGTTGCATGTTCGTTTCGACAAACGCGCGCGTGCCGTGAAACCAGCGGTCATCTTCGACGTGGCGAACCACGCCCGCAGCGACCTGGGCCAATGACGGATCGGACGAACCTACGTGCTCGGCGGCCATCTTGGATCGCACGCGAATCTTGCGGTCCACCACGCTCATCCAATCGGGGATGCCAGTCGAAATCGCAAGCAGCGGTTGGTCGAAGTAGGGAATGGAATGCGAAAGGAAGTTCATCTCATCTCAGTCGGTTGGCCGTAGGCCGGATCAAGGAGCGACAGCGACACAGATCCGGCATGCACACTGTGTACGTGTGGTAGGCCCGGCCGCTTACGCGATCACGGCTCAAGTCAACTTCGCCGGTAGAGGACCCTGACGCAACCACGCCCTTAATCGACACGGTTGAGGGTATATGCGAGCACACGATTTTTTGCGGCTCGATTGTCGGTTGACTGTTTCTCTGTGCTGGTGTACCATTTCGATAGTACACGTGAGTGACGGCGTTTATTGCTGAGGTTTTCCAGGCAGCGGCGCCGGCATTTGGTTCGATTCCTCCAAAGGCTCGAGAGATGTTTTTTTCCATCGATCCGAGTGGTGACGTTCCGATTTACGAACAGATCGTGCGTCAGATCAAGCTGGCTGTCGCCGATGGGGTGTTGGTTGGTGGCCAGATGGTGCCGAGTGTTCGGCAGCTTGCCGGCGACCTCGCCATCAACCCCAACACAATCGCCCGGGCGTACCAACAGCTTCAGGCCGACCGAGTCCTCGAACCGTTGCGTGGCCGCGGCATGGTCGTTCGCCGCGACTCGGTCAACCGTTGCACCAAAGCACGCAATAGTTTGGTGGCGGAGGGAGTGCGTCGCGCACTTGCCGATGCCTTGGCTGGCGGGATGTCGCCGGCAGATCTTCGCGAGCTCTTTGAGTCCGAGCTCTCTTCTTTGGCGGCTGACGCAACCACCGCAGCGGCGTCACCCCATTCAAACGAATCGGCTGCGAGTGAGCAGACGTGATGAGCATGTTGAAGTTTCATCGACCTACCGCACAAAACTTTTCTTAGCAGGCATCACTCATGGACAACTCTCCCGTCATCACTTTAGAAAACGTTACGAAATCGTTTGGGCACGTTACCGCATTGAACCGAGTCAATCTGGAAATCCCCGCGGGCGTCGTTTTTGCGTTGCTTGGCGAGAACGGCGCCGGTAAGACAACGATGATTCGAATTCTGACCGGGTTCACCAAACCCGATGTTGGGCAGGCATCCGTGCTGGAGCATTCTTGTGCGAAAGCGGGCATGGAGATACGAAAACGGATCGGCTATGTGTCGGATGCGCCAGCGCTTTACGACTGGATGACGGCCGAAGAGATCGGTTGGTTTACATCGGCCTTTTACGATTCCAAGTTCCCACATCGCTATTTGGAATTAATGGCTGAGTTCGACATCCCGACCGGGATTCGCATTAAGAACCTGAGTAAGGGGCAGCGTGCCAAGGTCGCACTCGCGCTGGCAACGGCACACGATCCCAAGCTATTGATTCTTGATGAGCCGACCAGCGGACTTGACCCGATGGTCCGCCGGCAATTCCTCGAATCGATGGTTGATCGGGCCGCGTTGGGACGCACGGTCTTGTTAAGCAGCCACCAAATCTCGGAAGTGGAACGGGTCGCCGATTGGGTTGCAATCCTTCACCAAGGCCGTTTGAAGATCGTTCAGCCGCTCGAGGAATTGCGGGAAAAGACATCGATCATTACGGCAACGCTTGACGACCCAGCCGCCACGATCGCTTTGCCGAGAGCCAACGTTCTTACCGAGTCGCGAAACGCGCGGCAATTGCGTTGGGTTGTTCAAGACTTGCCCGAGGATTGGGCGACTGAATATGACGCGTCGTCTGGCGTGACGAACTTGCATTGCGAACGTGCGACGCTTGAAGAGGTCTTTGTCGCGGTGTGCGATTCACGCGCTTACCGGCCCGAAGAACAGCTTGCCGGTCGCGGTGGAAACGGGTTTTCAAAGCCGCATCGTGACGATGTGTCTCAGCCAGCTGAATCGACAGCGCATTGAGGGGAATCAAAGCATGTTCACAAAACAATTGCTCTGGAAAGATGCAGCCTCGATCCGCTCGCTCGTGATTGCAGCGGTGGCGGGGACGCTGGTGATGAATCTGGTCGTACTCGTGTTTCACTTTTTTGATTCATCGAGCCCATCGACGGCGTTCACCAGCATTTGGGTTTTGATGCCCAACTTGGTCGCGCTTGGTGCACCGGCGTTGCTCGTTGGGGGCGAAGAGGAAAGTGGCACATTGTCTTGGCTTCGGACCCTTCCGGTTCGTTGGTCGGAGATTGTTGATTCCAAGTTTGTGGTCGCGTTGGGCGGCGTTGGGATCACTTGGCTCGCAGCGTCGTTGATGTATGCGATGATGTTGCCGTCGGTTAGCAACACGACGAGCATGACGCGAGAACTGAGTGCAGTTTCAGGCGTCTTGCACTTGATGTTCTTCAGCGTCTTGCTGTTGATCACCGGGTTTTCGACGGCCTACTTGTTTCGGTCACCCATTGCGGCACTGATCACGTTGATCCCCATCATCATCGTGTTGAATCTGGTTGCACTCGAGACGGGCGACTGGCTTTCTCGCGATGACAACGGGATTTCGCAGCTCCATCGGCACGCAACGATCGTCAAATTAGTCGCGGCTGGCCTAGCAGCGTTGAGCGTTTTGTGGGGCGTTCAACGATTGCTCGGCCGCCGCCGACTCACTTCCATTGATGGCAAGAAAAGGTTCAAGGCGTCTGGCGAGCCGTCGACGGTTCGGCCGTACCGACCGCCAGCCCGAATCGGGTTGGGGCATCCGTCGATCACCAAGGCACTGCTTTGGCAATCGCATCGTCAGGTCTTTTATCCCTGCGTCGCACTGGTCGTCGTCGCGTCGGTATCGGTCTATCTCTTTTCACTGAATCTGCAGGTTAACCGGCACGGAAATGCTCAGAATCAAGCTCTCGCAGTCGTGGGTGCCTTTGCGCCGCTGATTGTGGCGATCGCAGCGAGCTGGATTGGCGGTCTGACGTTCTATAGCGATAACGTCCGACAGCGCTGCATCTTCTTTTCTGACCGCGGAGTCTCTCCGACGCGTGTCTGGTGGACGCGTCAACTGATTCCGGTGATCAGCATTGCCGTACTCATTGTCGTTTCGGCCGGCTGCCTTTCGGTCGTCGCGGCCGATCGCAGGGGTGACGAGATCGATTGGTTATTTCCAGTCATGATTGTTGTCAGTTTTGCTTTCGGTCAAGTCATCAGCCAATGGATGAAACGCCCCGTGCTCGTGTTCTTTGGAGCACCTTCGTTCGCTTTGATCAGTTCCATTCCGCTGCTGATGGTCTTGTCCCTCTATATCGAATACGAATGGGCGCCAATGTTGATGGCTCCCGTTCTGTTGCTGGCGACTTGGTGGCTCACGGACCGGTGGCTTAAAGGGCGTGTTGATGCTGGGTACGCAACCCGCGTTGTGGCGTTCACGTTGCTCGCACTGCTCATGCCGGTCCTTGCGATTGGGGTCGATCGTTTGCGAACGACACCGCCCGAGTTGACCGCATGGCGCACCGAAATGTTGGCAAAGACCGGTCCTGCGATCGATGCGTTCCAAGGAAACCCTCGACTTGCGTGGTCGCAAACCAATACGAGGTTGCAGCCTCGAATGGGTGTTGTCCTGTTCGAGGAGATCGACTCGGTCGACGAGCATCTTGAAATGCTGGAGCAAGAACTGACAGCAGAGAGTTTGGGGGATTATGTCGCGTTTGATGATGCCGCCGAGTACCTCGCTGCGCTACATGGTGGCGCGAAAACTGTCGAAGGGAGAGAGCTTTTCGACTCGGCTTCGCCACAAGAACAATTGGAATTGCAGCATGCTGCCATCGCCGTGTTCCTCAAATGGGCGACCGTGATTCGGGAGGGCGTTCTCGATGGGACCGAATCGCCACTCGAAACCCAACGCATCGCTGAGCCGAGTGAAAGGCACGCGGTTGACGCGCTCTATGCGCTGGCGGCGCAAAGTGGTCCCAATCCCGAGTTGCTTGCTCTTTACGAGCAAATTCCATCCGAACGATTGCGACTTGAGTCGACTCGTACCTCCTTGATCACACAGTGGCGTTCCTTTGACCGAACGCCTTGGTTCCGAATTGCGGACGACATGACGATCTATGGAAAAAACTTTGGGCTCGATCCTGTTGCGTACCGAGTTGACTGGATACCGTTTGAGCAGTTGAGAGGCCAACGCTACATCGACCTGGCGACCAAGCGAACACTGGAAGTCTTGGAGGTTGGCTTTCCTGTTTATGGTTCGGAAACCGAGCGGGAGTTGGTCAAGCTTTGGAACGAGGGTTTCAATCCCGTTGAACGCTACCAACACCAAGTCACTCACTTCCAAGTTCCCAACAATTCGACATCGCTCGTCATCGGTCTACTGCGAGAGGCGCTCGGGATGGAAGCCAAGTGAACGCTTTGCCGTTCGTCGTCCCGCCTTTAGGCGGAATCTTCTCTCGTTCCACCTGAAGGCGGGACTACGAACCGTGCTGACCGCTCGCCTTCGGTCGCGACGGGCTCGGTTGCGCCGGTGTGACAAGACGGGCACCTAGGCAAACTCGCGTCGATGACTACATTGGCATCCTTCTGCGGCCACCACCTCTGCCGACAGGAAACGCGCAAGGTCACTTTCGCTGTTTTCCTTGAACCTGCCAGACGCCCTTCACGTTAACGCTGCGTTGTCTGGTCCCCCCAAAAGCGTTTTGCCCCCAGTATATGTTGCCTCAAGAGGCATGCGAGCTTCCCCAACGCGCAAGTGTTGTTGCATGCCGTTCCCCTGTGATCCTGACCGATGTTTCGAAGTTTCCCGTTGCTGTTTGTTCTCCTGTTCGTTTCCGTTGGAGCCATCACGCCGGTGCAGTCTGCCGAGCTGTTTGTTGATTCGGCAGCTCGTTATGAAGGCGAACCGGATGGTTCTCGCCAACGACCCTTCTCGACGTTGCATGATGCTCGCGATCATGCGCGGCTGCTTCGTCGTGCGAGCTCGTCGGAAGTGCCGGTCACCATCACTGTCCAGCCAGGACGTTATCGAGTCAGCAAAACGTTGCGTCTCTCGGCCGTCGACAGCGGCACGGCCCTCGCGCCAATGATCATTCGAAGTGCCGAGCCACACGCGGCGATCCTTGACGGGGCGCTCGAACTGAGCGCTTCTTCGTTTCGCCTCGTGACGAAGGACGCTTCTCTAGGGAGGCTAAACAAGCTCGCACGTGGAAGTGTCCATTCGACGGTCGTATCCGATCCGGCATTGCTCAAGGTTTTGCGAAGCCGAAGCAGTCGCGCCATGTTGATGCAGGATGGTCGCGTTTTGATGTTGGCACGGTTTCCCAATATTGGCTTTGCGCATGCACGCGATCTGTTGGTCGCTGACGAGGGCACTCGCTGGCAGAGCGATCCGGTCAAGGGAACGCACGACAGTCCAAACGGTGCCTTGTTTACGCTGCGAGAGTCACCGTCAGCAACTTGGCAACAATGGACTGACGAAATCAAGCACTCTCGACGCGTGTATGCCACCGGTTACATCAGCGCGCAGTGGTACCGAGAAACCATGCCAATCGCATCGACAACCGCTGACGGAAAGATCCAGTACATGACGCAAAGTCGGTACGGTCTCGAAGAGATGGTGGATCGCTTTCAGTCGCGTCTGTCGGTTCGCAACTTGCTTTGCGAGCTTGACCAACCAGGCGAATGGTACTTTGACACCGATAACAACGAATTGTTCGTTTGGCCTGTTGTGGATTTGGCCGATGCGAATGCGTCCCTGCTGGTGGCGGCCTCCAACAAAGCGATCGATATTGTTGATGCAAAGCACGTTCGAGTCGAAGGGTTTACGATCGAAGGCGTCGCTTCCGATTGTGCGGTTGCACTGGGCGGCGAGGACAATGTGTTGGCCGGTTGCGTGATTCGAAACTGCGACGTTCGCGCCGTTAACGTTTCCGGCAATCGCAATCGGATGCAAAGTTGCGATGTCTACGACGTGCGCAGTTTCGCGCTGCTCGGTGGCGGTAAGACTCATCGCGACAACATTGCTGACGGCGAAAACGAAATCGTCAATTGCCATTTCTTTATGGACCAATTGACCGGATCGACGGCGAGCGTGGGAATCACGGGGGCCGGAAATCGGTTTGCCAACAACTTGATGCACAATTTGCCCGGCCAAGCGGTGACATTTAAGGGGAACAACCACATGATCGAGCGCAACGAATTGTTCAATATTGGGTTTGAGGAAGGCGACGGCGCGACGATCTATTCCGGCGCCCAGTTTTGGGGATATGGGTCAACGATCCAGCACAACTTCTTGCACCACATCATGTCGACCGACGGTCTGATGACGCGCAGTGGCATCATGCTTGACGACCACGACAGTGGCCGAAGCGTGATTGGGAACATTTTCTACAAGGCAGGTTACGGATCACTCGCGGTCAACGGAGGGACGGGGCTTACCATCCACGACAATATCTTCATCAAGGGACACCAAGGCGTTTGGGTGCGTGTGATCGGCGACATCAACAAGTTGATCGAGATGAAAACGAAGTTTGATTCCGGCGATCTGCCCCGTGGCGATAAGCACGACTACGTTTGGAGAACGGAACAGGTTGTTGGTGAAAAGGGTTGGAACGATCCGTATTGGAAAGAGACCTTTCCGACGTTCGCCAAGGTGATGAACCAAGACGAAACGAACCATCATCTGCGTTTCTATCCCATTGAACTCGATGTTCAAAACACGATCGCGTATCAGATGTCGGAAGGACCGACCTATTTGAGCCCCAAGGCGCCCAAGCAAATTGGCTGGGAATTTCGCGGCACACGCGAGCTTTCCGCACCGGAGTTTCAATCGGCGTTCGTCGACCCGGATCGGCTCGACTTTCGGCCACGCCAACCCAAGCCCGATTGGATGCCTACGATCCCATTTGATTCGATCGGCCTACAGAAAGACGCCTACCGCGAGTCGACGCCGGATCAGCCCACCTATCGATCGATGGTTCGCGAGCACTTCAAGGGGCGACCCAGTTGCAATCGTCGCGCGAAGTACGACTTTGATCGCGTCAATGAAACGATTTATTGGAATTCGGGAGCCGCGTTGCGAGCGTTGAGTCCGTAGCGGCACGCAAGCATTGGCGCACAGTCGCATAGACGCGTCGAATCACCGGGCTATGATGCGAAGTCTCCTCTTCTTCTTCGCATCATGTAGGTGGTTTAAGAAAATGAATCGTGTGCAGAAATGGTTGGTTTGCTGCGTTGGCCTTTGCCTGTTCGTTTCACAGGATCTTGCGGCACAAGAGCGCGCAACCACATTGCCGATGGCGCCCGAGGGATTCCGCTGGGAACTCAACGCACCGTATAGCGACGAATTCAACGGCACCGAACTTGATCGCGACAAGTGGCATGATCACTACCCTGGTTGGGTTGGGCGCGTTCCCGGCAAGTTCGTTCCGTCGTCGATCTCTGTCAAAGACGGCTTCCTGCAAATCAAGAGCACGGTGTTGGATCCACCTGACGGCGATTTCAACATTGCCTGCGGCGCGGTGCAAACCAAAGCAGCCGAAGCGAGCTTTGGGTACTACGAGTGTCGGATGAAAGCATCAGAGGTTTCAACGTCGTCGACGTTCTGGCTCAAAAACCATGCTGATCAAACCAAGGATTCTTATGTGCTGACCGAGCTCGATATTCAAGAGAGTATTGGCAACGCGCAGCGCTGGCCAAGCTTCGGGAATCACTTGATGAGCAACACGCACGTGTTCAAGTACGAACGAGTGCCGCAGGCATCGGAAGAAGCAGGTGACGATGAAAAGAAAGCGGAGGCCAAGCCAGTCTTCAAACAAACGGGGCACGCAAAAAGCGGGAATCGGTTCGAGTTGCCCACCGGCGTTAGTGAAGACTTCTATACGTTCGGATGTTGGTGGGTGGATGCCAACACGATGAAGTTCTACGTCAACGGCGAGTACGTTTATTCGATCGAGGCACCACAGGATTTAGGTCCTGATCCATTTGACCAACCGATGTTCGTCAACTTGGTTTGCGAAATCTACACGTGGGAAAAGACTCCCCTGCTCGAAAACCTGAAAGACGATTCAAAGAACACCACCTACTACGATTACGTGCGAGCCTACAAACTCGTACCGACGGAATAGGACGGAGCGAAAGCTCAAGAGCCCGAGAGTTGTTGCTGTGAAACGATTCGAGATGGGGCTGGGAACTTGAAAGTTGGGACGCGTCGATCTATTGTTTTCGACGAGTTTCTTGTCCAAAAAACTTCCCGCCACCACGGACTCACCTATGTCGATTCGGATTTTGCGCACCCTGTGCGTCGTTGCGATTACCACGCTTGGCGCAACGCCGCTTTTTGCTGATCGTCCCAACATCGTTTTGATACTTGCCGACGATCTTGGGTACGGCGATGTCACACCACTGAATCCAACCTCGAAGATCGCAACGCCGGCCTTCGAGCGTCTCGCAAGTGAAGGGATCACCTTCACCGACGCCCACACGCCCTCGGCGGTGTGCACGCCCACACGATACGGTCTGTTGACGGGACGTTATTGCTGGCGAACAAAGCTCAAGCGAGGTGTCCTAAACGGATACGGCAAGCCACTTGTCGCCAAGGATCGTCCGACACTTGGCAGCGTCTTTGGTGGAGCTGGCTACGAGACGGCGATCGTCGGAAAGTGGCACCTTGGACTGGGGCTGCATGGTGGCGAAAAGGATTTGGACCTCTCCAAGCCGCTCTATCATCATCCTGGAACGGTCGGCTTTGATCGTTCGTTCGTCATCACCGCTTCGCTCGATTTTCCGCCCTACGTTTACTTCAACAATGGCGTAGCAACGACGACTGAAACCGTGTCGCAATCCGCCCAGTCGTTTCCCCCCTTTTTGCGAAGAGGGCCGCGGGCCGTCGATTTTGACATGCGCGGCTGCCTTGACCGGCTGACCGACGAAGCGGTCGATGTCATCGAGACGATGAAGGGAAATGATCGGCCAACGCTGTTGTACTTTCCGCTCACCGCGCCCCATAAACCCGTGCTGCCGAGTGAAAGGTTTGCGGGGACGACTGAGCTTGGACCCTATGGTGACTTTTTGAAACAGGTCGACGATGTCGTGGGACGTGTGCTTGGGGCGATCGATCAAAACGGATTGGCTGACAATACGATCGTGATTGTCACCAGCGACAACGGCTCGTTCATGCATCGACTCGGCGACGCTGCGAAAGATCATGTCGATGATGAGAGCGTCCAGGGGTTTCGTCCCGAGCATCACACCGCCAACGCGACTTGGAGAGGAACCAAGGCAGATATCTGGGAAGCCGGCCATCGAGTGCCCTTTTTTGTGCGTTTGCCGAAACGCAAGCATGCCGGGACGCGCGTCGATCATGTGGTCGGACTTGTCGATGTGATGGCAACGCTGGCCGATCACATTGGAATTGACTTGCCCAACGGCGCCGGTCCTGACTCATTCAGTTTTGCACCGGTGTTGGAGGACCCGAGTGAAGCCTTCGATCGTCCGCCGCTGATTTGCCATTCGGCTTCAGGCATGTTTGCAATCCGTGATGGCAAGTGGAAATTGATCGCTGGCAACGGCAGTGGCGGCAGGCAACAACCCAAGGGAAAACCGTTTGGCGAACCATGGGTGTTGGTCGATTTGGACGCCGACCCGACGGAAGCGACCAACGTTGCCGACCAAAACCCATCACTCTTTGCCAAGTTGAAAGAGCAGCTCTACGAAATCAAGGGCGATGATTGAGCGATCGAAGGGCTGACTACACAAGTGAGCCGAACGCGCTAGCCCGAATTATTCATCAGAGTTGAACGAAAAGAGCCTTTCGTGCGTCCAAGTTGGTATCTGACATCAACTTACGACCCACAAAAAGGCTCGCCCCAATGGTACACGATTTACAGCCAGCGTTGTTCGACTTTTTCCCGGGGCGAACGATTGAAGTTCGGCAAGTTGACGAACATGTCAGTTGCGATGGTGGCCTCGTGGTGTTCCGCGAACTCGACGATAAGCTCGGGCTGACTGAATCGTTTTCTAATTGCATCGGCGAAGTCAGACGCAAGCCGACTCATTCTCTCTTGAGCGTTATTCGACAGCGCGTTTTTGGAATCATCGCTGGCTACGAAGACCAAGACGATCACGACACGTTGCGCTCGGATCCTATCTTCAAGTTGATCGCTGGGCGTACGGTTCAAGAGGGGGATTTGGCGAGTCAGCCCACCATCTCCAGAATTGAAAATGGGATCACCCCGAGAGATCTGCTGGCTCTGGAGGACTGGTTCATCAAGGCATTCGTCGAGTCGTTTGACGAGCCACCCTCCGAGGTCACCCTTGATATCGACACCTTTGCCGACGCCACGCACGGCGCCCAGCAACTAACCTTCTTCAACGGGTTTTACCGTCAGCACATGTACCAGGAGCGTGTGATCACTTGTGCTGAAAACCAACAGGTGGTTCTCCCTGTTTTGCTGTATGGGACGGCCAATGTTGCATTGGCCGCAGACGATGACCTGCTTCGAATCATCGACGCGTTGCGTCAGAAGTTCCCGGATGTTCGGGTGCATGTGCGAGCCGACAACGGCTTCGCCACACCCTACATCTACGAGGCACTGGAATCTCGCTCCGGAGTGACGTATAGCATCGGTTACCAAATGGACCGGTTAATGCGGAGATTTACGGACGAATTGAAGTGTGTTGCCGAGTTGGCATTCGAGTCGTCCGGACAGGAGCAGTGTCGGTTCATGCACCGCAAACATCAAGCTGGAACCTGGAAACGGGAACGTGACTTGGTCTTTAAATGTGAAGTGACCAGCGAAGGAACCAACCGACGTGTCGTGGTGACCAATCGTCCAGGCGCCGAGCAATACCCCGACGGAGTCTATCAAGAGTATGGGGATCGGGGCGAAAGTGAAAACCGAAACAAAGAATTGAGTGTGGACCTCTGCGCTGACCGCCTGAGCGACCACCGCTACATGGCGAATCTGTTCCGGATGATGTTGCACTGTGTCTCTTACAACTTGCTGGCGAGACTACGGAGGATCGTTGCGAGCCCACTGGATGAACCGGTCGATCCGTCAACCCACCTTCCATTCGAGGCGTTGCCAACACCTCAAAAGCAGCGTCACCGAAGTCGCAATCGCCGACACGATCCATTGGGTCGCGGGCAAGCGATGACTTGGCGAAAACTGGTCGTGAAAGTGGCAGCGCGAGTGGAACTGCTTAGCCGCAAGGTGCGTCTTCTCGTTCCAACTTCTTGGCCTCACTGGCGACACCTACACCGAGTCAGTGTCGCACTGGCGGCCTACCATGCCAGCGACTAATCGCCCCCATCGAAGCGCTCGCTAGTCGCTCGTGGCCAATCAGGTCATTGGGGTAAGGGGCCCTCCGCGCCGACTTCGGCACAGCCCCCGAAAAACAACCTCGATCACCCCAGCAACTCAAAATCTCAAAACCCATGAATAATTCGGGCTAGCGTCGGGCCTCTGCACAACGTCGCTACGCTCGCCAGAGCGCGGTGACAGTGGAGACTGGTCCAACGATGAAAACCACCTTCTGGCGACGGTAGCTACATAGTGAGCCGAACTCGCTAGCGTCGGGCCTCTGCACTATAACGTCGAGCCTCACACTCAATCACCCGCAGTACAAACACGTGTCATGCGGAGCATGACCTACGAAGACGTGGGAAACGACGAAAAGCTCGAGTCGCTTGGTTAGCGAACTCGAGCTGTTCGTGTACGAGGGCTGTGGTTCCCGACGCGTAAAATGGGCAGCCCTCGCAGAGCCTCCGCCCTACGGAATTTTGGTGAGTCGCTTGCCCCTACTGGGGTGCCGTTGGAACCGGCGTGCGTCGCACCGGAATCGGTGCGTTGGAAGTTTCGATCACTTCTTGATGGCTCATGGGCACCACATTGTGTGAAACGTCCAATCGTCGAAGCGATTGAGTGCTCGTTTGTGGTGGGGTTACAGGTGCGGTGGCTCCCGGCAAGATCGACGAACCGGAGTTCTCAATCACATCGCCACGTGCTGGTGGTGCAATGTTGGGGCCGATGTCGAGCATTTCGCTGGGCGAACCCATCTCGCTGAGTGGTCGGTCTTGCACTTCGACTGCGTCACGTTGAGGGACCATTTCGATTCCACCGTCCTCGTTGAGGATCATGCCCTCTGGTGGGATCGCGTCACCGTTGATGGTGTCCTTGTTGATTCGCACTGCAGCGTCGGCGTCGAGGACTGGGCCGCGACGCACGACACCAGGTCGTGTGACGCCCCATTGCAGTTTTTTGCCCGCACTTCGTTCGCGAGCACGTTCCAGTGCGTCCCAGTACGCTTTCTTGTTCCAAGGTCCTTCGGCAAGGGTGATGTTGCTGTTGGCCAACAACGTTCCCTTGAGGAAGTCGATGTAGTTGAGTGACTTGTTGTATTCGGCGAGTGCTCGGTAGTAAGCAATTTGAGCCTCCGCACGACGTTGTTGACCTTGCAGCAACAGGTTGATGTCGCTGCGGCCCGCTGAGAAGTCGGTCAGACGTGCGTCGACTTCTTCTTCGCTTGCTTGCCACCGTTGAGCGTTGGTTTGAACTTGTTGGAAGTGCGTTGCCGCCTTTGCAAACGCATCGCTCAATTGGCTGACCAGCAGACGTTCCTGTTCTTGCAAAAATCCCTTCTCGCGGAGCAGACGCCACTGGGCACCGCGGATGCGGGTCAGTTCACGACGTGCACCAAAGGCGGGTGGAGTGATTTCGAGTCGGATCGCACCCTCTTGGAAACCGCCACCGGTCAATTCGCCAAGTGCACTGCTTCCCAAGAACGGGTTCGTGTTGCCTGGATCGACGACACCATCAAAGATGCTGCGGTCACGGCGACGCGGTGGACCGAGCGTGTCGCCAACACCGACCCAGCGATAAAGCAGCGACAGGTTCACGTCGGGCAAGATTTGATTCTTGGCCGAGATCAACTCCAATTCGCTTTGCTTGAGTCGAGTCTTGTTGCGACGCAGTTCGGGCGAGAGGTAGAGCATTTGAGCAACGCTCTCTTCCCAGTCGAATTCCACTCGAGCGATCGATGGTTCTTGAATCGGACGAATCAATCGTCCGTCGGTTGCAGCCAGACCCATCAGTTCGCGAAGTTCGCGTTCCGCACCGTAGACGCCCGTTCGGTCTTCGCCGAGAACGTTTGATCCGCCGAGTGCGCCCTCGAGTTGGCTTCGGATTTGGTAGTACTGCCCAACCGCTTGTGCCAGGTCTTGGCGAGCCTGTGCCCCTTGGTCGAACTGCAGTCGCAACAGCTGAGCGGTTGCCATGGCACTGTTACGAGCAACGATGCGCGTCGAAACGTTTCGATAGGCGACGTACAAGTCCCAGTATTTGTTTTCGACATCGCGAACCAAGTTTCGAACTTGGATCTCGAAGTCGGCGATCGTGATGTCTTCGTTCAAACTCGCCAGCACCACGGGAATGCGGTTGACCAACGTGCCGCGGTTTCGCATCAGCGGGTGTTGGATCTGTGCTTCGAGAACGGCGGTCCAGTCGCTTGGCACCGCTCGGATTCCCGGTGGCGTGTTGAGTGCCGTTGGGGTGTTATTGCGGCTGTAGATGATTTGCTGACGGAAGGTTCCAACACCACCGGTAGCGAATCGCTTACTGATCGCAGCTTGTTGAGTCGTGTCGGTGGCCTGAGCGATGACCGGGTTGACGACGTTGTTTTGCGTCGAGTTTCGTGGTCGGTCGGTCGTGCTGACGTTAAGGAAGGCACTCGCTTGGGCGTCGAATTCGGCCAATGCATCTTCAACACCGCCGACTTGGTTGGCTCGCAAGACGCCTCGTGGCAAGACGCGGTTGCCGCTGCCATCGACCGTCAAAGGAATCGATTGAGTCGTCGATTGTTGAATCGCGATATCGTAAATGCTGCCGAACTGATCGGGCGTGCCACTTGTGAATTGAGCCGCAACGTTCTGGCGGATCTCGGCGTTGCCACTGGTGGTGACAAAGAATTTTGCATTTTGGAGCGCGATCGATACGCACTCTTCCAACGACAAGTCCCAGAACTTGTAATCGTGGTTGCCAATACTCAACGGACGCATCGAGTGCGTCGTTTCCGCCAGACTCTCCACTTCGACATCGGGATATTCGATGTCGGTCGCCGAATTCAGATAATACTGAAGATCGGGCGACTCGTTGATGAAGAACGGTTGTGTCGGCGTGCAACCTGTCGCCAATAGAACGGCCAGGCCAAGCTGCAAGTATGCGGTAATGCGAAACAGCGAGCGATTCATGCTCTGGACTTCCTGAGTCGTGCCGTCGTGAAACGAAACCCTGTTTCCGTCGCTAACGCAGCGACCAGGATTCGTTCCCGTACGAGCCCAATGTTGGAAGCCCCCCTCACAAGGACCGGCAAACTCGCGGATTGTCAGACAATCGGCGGTCGGCAGGACCTCGTCCAATGACTGTTATCGGAGGACGGTTGGGTAAACTTTGACGCTTCTGAGGAAAAATCTCATTCGCGATGTTTACAGTTGCTAGCAACCTCAATTACTCGATCAGTTGCTCGTCGGCCGTCAGTGGGCCTGCTGGAAGAGGCTGTGGAAGTTCCATTTCTTCCTCTGCCGGTTCGTCCTGTTGTGGTTCGTCCCCGCCGAGGGCGTCAAGAACCGAATCGATGGCGGTTTCTGGAGCTGGACGAGCGCCGACTTTGAGCGCTTCCCATGGTTTGGGATAGAAGTAGTGGACTTCGATTCGCGGTCGGTGGTTCTTGTAGGCGTTACGGTGCTCGGCATTGTGCCATGCCATCGCTTCCTGGCTGGTTGGTTCTATCCAGTAGGCGATTTTGCCGCCCCAATAGGTCGGGCGGTTGTAGGCACGGCGATGTGAAATCGGCAGGCGATTCCCGATTGGCCCGATCAGGTCATAGTAGGGATGCACGCGTTTGTTTTCACGATCTGGATGGTGAGCCGATGCGGTGGCAACGCAAACAATGGTCAACGTGAGAGCAAGAATGGAACGCATGAGCCCAAGCCAGCGAGAGCGGGAAACAACTCAGCCAGTCGCCGTGAAACTGCGACCGGTGTCGCGGCAGTACCGCGTGTTGGTTTCTTCGGCGAGCGGGCCTCGGTTTGGTGACACGAGTGTCGGTTAAGCCGAATGTGACGGCGACGGGTTTTGCGCGTTCGGAAGCTTGATCGCTCTTGCCACGCTTTGCCGCGGATTGGAGTTTCGGTGCCATGAGGTGAAGTGCTTGCCCAGATTAACGCGCGTTCCAATAATCACCCTCCCGCTTGCGGGAGGGTCGGACGCAAAGTCCGGGGAGGGAATGGTCAAAACAAACCCTCTCCGGGCCTTAGAGCCCGACTCTCCCAAGGGAGAGTGTTGAAATGCGCAGTTTCGAAGCCTAGTGGAAGCGCAATTGCAATTCGCGGCACTATTGATCACTCTTGGCACGATAGTGCCGCCCCATTCCGAGCATGCTGATCAACCACATGCCGCCAAAAAGAAGGGGAGCCGCCTGCGGCAGCAACGCGGTCAACGCGGCGACCACAAGGAAGGCGAGCCCAAAGATTGCGGAACCGCCCCAAACGTGCCCCGACATGGCAATGAAACCAAAGCCGCTCAGCGCAGAGGCGACGGGAAAGAGTTCAAGGTGATCGCCGCCCCCAAAGATCAACAACACGTTGATCACGCCCAGCGCGGCGAGGTATCCGAGCCAGATCGACCACACCGGTCGTTCGGCAACCGACCGAGGCAGCAACGCGCCTTCGCGGGCGTGATAGATTGCGGCGAAGATCCCGATCATCATCCCGATTCGCGGAATCCAGTAGGCGATCCATACCGGAATGGGCATCTCGACCAACGCAAAGATTGCGACGTGGGCCACCATGATGATGATCCCGATTCTCGCCAGTGTGCGTCCCCAATCCTCGAAGAAGTTCTGGTGTTGATCGCGACGAATCTCGCGCGCCATGCGGTCGAGCAATCCGCTGCCAGCGGCGCTGGTGGTTTCGCCTGAAAGGTAGCGTTGCAGGTCGTCGGCCAGCGCGTTGGCCGATTCGTACCGCTCGTCGGGCTGGTAGCGGATCGCTTTGAGACAGATGTTTTCGAGGTCGGCAGGGACGTCGCGGCGCAGTTGACGCGGCGGTTCAGGTTCATCTTGCAGGACACTTCGCAGGACTTCGGCCGCCGACGGACCGACGTGTGGCGGTCGGCCGGTGAGTAAGGCATAGAGAATGGCGCCAAGCGAATAGATGTCGGTTGCCTGATCGCCATCACCACGACCACACGCTTGTTCGGGACTCATGTAATGGGGTGTGCCGAGAACTTGACCGGTGCGAGTGATCATCGTTCCATCGCGATGCCATTTCGCCAATCCAAAGTCGGTGACAAGCGGGCGACCGTCGTCGCTGATCAAGATGTTCTCGGGTTTGAGGTCGCGGTGGACGATTCCGGTTTGGTGAGCGTAGGCGACCGCGCGAGCAATGTCGCGAACGATCTTGGCGGCCTCTTCGTCGTCAAAGCAATCTTCGTCGACGCGTTTTTGCAACGTTGGGCCGTCGACAAAGGTCATCGAAAAGTATTCATAGCCTTGCCACGAGCCGATTTCGTGGATCGCGATGATTCCGGGATGATGCAGTCGTGCGGCCGCTTCGGCTTCAATGCGAAAACGGCGGCGTTCTTCCTGCCCGGCCAACACACCACTGCTGATCAACTTCAACGCGACGGGTCGATCCAACCCAGATTGGCGAGCACGATAGACGACCCCCATGCCGCCGCGAGCGATTTCGGCTTCGATCTCGTAGGGGCCAATTTGCGACCCGACCAAGGTTGCCGACTCGGCCGGCGCCTCGCCCAGCCAATGGTGGTTGCGAAAAAAGCTCTGCAGCTCTTGGGCGTGCTCGGGATAATCGAGGAGGAATTGTGCTGGATCGGGTGATTCTCCCGATTCGGCCGCCTCCAAATACGCGGCCATCACATCTTCGAGTGGGGGCTGAACACCTTCCCCACTTGTGTGGCCAATGGTTTCGTTGGGATCACCAGATTCTGACATTTCCCAAGTATAGCCCTCTAAGAAATAGGCTCTGGATGTGAGAGGGCCGTCTTTCCCTGATTTGCTGAACCCAAACTGACCCACCTCAAGGCGAGCACCGTGGAAATCCTTCTCGCACTCTTTCTTTTTTGGATGTTCACCATTCTGGTCGGTCACGGCAGCTGGCTCATCATCGTCGCAATTTTTCGTGCCCTGACCGACTCGCCCCACAAGTCAAATCAATCCAAAACGCCTACCAGTACTCACCACGACGCCGAAGCGGCACGGCGCGTGATCCATCGCCTGCTCCATGCGCGCTTGATCGACGAAACCCAAGCAGACGAGTTGCGCACTCAGATTCGTAACCTGCAACTCGGGCAAACCACCGGCAGCATTCATCAAGCCGATCGAGGTTTGGAAGTCACAGCGACACAATCTGAGGCACATCCAGAGACACCCCCACTCCAGCCCGTCCCGACCGAACCGGCATCGCCGCCTGCGACCGAAGCACCCATCCTTGCTACCCTGGTCGACGAGCCCAACGAGGAATCGTCATCGGCACCTGTCGTCACCTCTTCCCGCGCGGTTTCCGAACCGCCGAAAGAAACAGCGATCGTTCCGTCGGAGCCACCGGCGCCGGTATTGTCCAAAGCAGAAATGATTCAATCGTTTTTGCATGCGCACAACATTCGTTGGGGCGAACTGGTCGCAGGCATCTTGATTGTGGTTTGTTCGATTGGGTTGGTGATCAGTCTGTGGAAACCTTTGGTCGACACGCATCGAGTGATTCCGTCGCTCATCTTCTTGGCGGCCAACACCGCGATCTATGCTGCCGGGTTGTACACGTTGTCGCGATGGCGACTGCGTCACACCAGTCGTGCCGTTCTGGTCATCGCGACGCTGCTGGTGCCATTGAGCGTTGTGGCTGGTTTAGCGGCTGCGGGAACGGGACAGGATGCGGTCGCGCTCAACGATCCCATCACGCTCGCAGCGATCTCGCTGGCGGGTTTGGTTTACAGCGTGCTGTTGTGGATGGGAGGTCGCGCGCTTACCGGTCCTTATGCACGCCACGTTGCCGTCAGCGTTCTCGCTCCCGCCGCGCTGATTCCCTTTGTGCCGGCGCTGATTCGTTCTTTTGTCGCCGGTGCCGGTTGGTTCCTCGCCATCGGATCGACGGGCATCGTATTCTCTCTTGTGGAGATGGTGAGGATGCGGCGCCGCGAAACCAAGATGGGCGTCGTTACCAGTCGAAGCTACATCACCGCGATTTCGGTCAGCGCATTTGCGACCGCGGTCGCGGTCGGTTACACCGTATTCCAAACCATCGATTTCGGCGCCGATGCGCTGCTTGCGATCGCGATCGCAATCGTTCCAACCTTTGTCGCCTATGCGGGAGTGGGCCGATCGTTGATGAAGGGGGCTCGGCGGGCGACCCAAAGTATGGTGGGTGCGGTCGTTTGCACGGTACTGATCGCCGTCTGCTGGACGATTGTTCCGGCGGCAATGCGAGATCCGAAGTGGCTGTGGACCTGGGCAGCTGCGTTCTCCGCATCGGGCACACTCGTCGGATGGAGACTCCGACAACCTCAATGGCTACTGCTGGCCACGCTTCCTGTGGGCATCGTGACGGTGTTGACCTCGCATCTCTGGATCGAAGGCGTTGCATGGGATTCGATCGAGGTTTGGAATCGCTTTATCAGCGGATCGGCCATGTTGGCCTCGGCGTTGGTCGCCCTTTCGACCGCGGCGGTTTTGGCTGTGGTTCGAAGCCAACCACGGCGTCAGTGGCTGTCCTACGCGGCAGGTTTCTGGTGCCTTGAACTGATCGTGATCGCCGGAGCATTGGCTCTTTGCAGTGACACACTCCTCGGCGTCGCACCTTGGTGGTCGGTGACGTCGATCTTGGCAGCCACGGCCGCTGTTGGAACCTACGCGTGCACACGCAGTCGATATGCATCGCCCGTTCCGTCGTTGGCAATCGCGCTGGCTTGGTGTTCGGTCATTCGGCCACTTGAGTTTTTCGAGTCACCTTGGCTCGGCAGTGCCAGCGAATGGATGGTTACCGCAGTAGCGATCGCTGCGACTTGGTCGGTCCTCTCTGAAGTCGCCGTCAAGATTCCCAAGTGGGCGACCAAGGAGATGTTGGCTTCGATTCAGTTGTGGCAGACCCTTGCGATTGGCGCTGCGGTCTGCGGATCGACGGTGGCCTGCATGACCGCCACAGAAAATTGGTCGACGTCGGCTTGGACGCTGGCTGGTAGTGCCGTGATTCTATTCATGACCGCGACGCGCGTTCGCTCGACAGCGCTTCTTGGCGGAGCACAATTGGCGTCCGTCGCATGCGCTGTGGTGATTGGTTATGGCAGGTTTCATGAGTACCTGTTTGCCGGACAGGCTTGGTCTTCGGGAGCGGCGATTTGGAATTGGGCGATCGCGAGTGCCACCGTTGCGATCCTATGGATGTTGGTGCGCGAATCAGCTTCCCTTCGGTTGCGCGTGATTCGACGCCGTTTGAGTTTTTTGCGACGGGAAACCTTTGGCGCCGACCGATCAATCGACGGAGTGCTCGTTCTTGCCAGCACAGGACTTGTTGCCATTGGGGCGGTTTGGAGTTTCGCGGCACTTTCGGCCCAGGTCTCTGATTCAATAAGAGTGCTTGCCGACGTGTCGTGGCAGTTTCCAACTGCGGCGCTCGCGATGACAGCGGTCGCGACCGTTTGGGTGAGTCGCCATGACCGTTTGCGAATCCAAGAACGCACGTCGAGTATCCTGCAAGCAACGGTCGCTCTTGCCGTTGTCGTCTTTGCTTCGACGACGGCAAGCCAATGGTTGCTTGAGGAACCGATGCAGCGTTTGGTGGCGGCAACCACGGTCATCGCCGCCGGTGCGGTTGCTTTGCAATTCGGCGGTCAACGCCGATTGGGTCGCATCAACCTCGCACTGTCGGGTGACTACCCGTCGGCGGTAGCCGCAGTGGTCATCGTTGTATCCTCGGTGGTGGTGTTGGCCGAGGGCTGGCTCGATCACGTGGTCGCAGGTGAAATCGCCAACCGATTCGCGACGTTTGCAGTGGTCGGATGGTGGGCAACTGCGGCCGGCGGCCTGTGCTGGTTCGCGGCGAAAAAAGGCAGCTCCAACGCTGCTCTTGCAGCCGCGGCGCTCGTTCCGTCAGCGACCTTTATCGCCGTCCCCGCGCTGACCCTTTCGACTCCGATGATGTGGATTCAATCTGCAGCCATCGCTGCCTTGGTTTGGTCCGCAGTGGTGTACACCCTTGGTCGAAAGAGAGATTGGTTGTCGGCATTCACGCATGCAATGCTCTCTTCCGCGTCAGCAGCGATTGCGGTTGGGTTGATCTCGGCGTCAATGGTGACGATCCGCATCTTGTTTGACCTCGCAATCTTTAACTTTGCCTTTGGGCCAGCAAGTGTTGCTATCTCCGTTGCCGCGGCATTGGTCTTGCTGCTTCCGCTTCAAGGTAGATGGGCAATCGCAAGCTGGCCGTTCGTTTTGACGGTCTTGGCAGGGCAAGCGGCATGGCTGGCTTTCCTGGCAGGCTGGATTCCTGCGTCCCAGGCCGCCGAAACCCTCGTTGCAATTTGGGCGGCTGCCGTTGTCGCTTCGCTGGTTCGCTATCGCTTGAAAGCAGCCAGCTTTGATTTCTGGCATGCAGCGATCCTGTCGATTTCGATCATGTCGATCGCGATCGGCGCGTCTTGGCTGAGTTCGGTGGTTTGGATGCCCTGGATCGGAATGGTTGGGGTCGTGTGCGCAGGCTTGCTCGCGGTTTGCGTCGCCCAAGACCGATCGGCAGCGATCGACAAACAGGTTGCCGCTCGCGTGCTTTGTTGGGCAACGATTGTGCTTGGTCTTTTTGTGATTGACACGTTTGGTAGCGGGCATCCATGGCCGGTGAAGTGGACCATCGGGATTGGTTGGATTTGTGGTTGGGTGATCGGTTGGCGAATGCTGACACCCGACCGGAGCTGGAAATGGAAGGGCACGGCGATTTCGCTTGCCGACGTCGAGTTTTCCTATTTAATGCTCTCGGCAGCCGTCGTCGAGACGTACTACTTCATCACTGCATGGGATGGAGCGGTGACACCGGGCACTTTGCTGTGGACACGCGTCGCGTGTTACGTCGCCGTCGCAGCGTCTACGGTGACCCGGGCCAGTCGCAAAGTGGTTTGGATGGCATCCTGCGGTTTGATCACCGCGGCGACGGCTCTTGGGGCTGTGTATGTCGCAACCCGTTACGCGTTGCCAACTCATCAACGTTTCATGGTCGCAGCCCTCTCGTCCGGGTTTGCCGTTGCCCTGGTTGCCTACCTGCTGCCAGCTGTCGGCTACGCGGTCGCCGCTTGTCGTTCGGTGTTGCCCACGATGACGCGAGTGCGAGCGAGCCAGCTCAACACTTCGCATGTCGTCGTTTCCACATTGGTGGGTGGCTTCGCCGCGGTTGTTTGTATTGGCATGATCGCCGCGGGTGTCGATGCACGCGTATGTCAACTGACGACGATCGCCGTGGGCATGGTCGCCATTGCAATGGTCGAATTGGCCCAGCAGTCAAACCATTCGGTTCTGCGTCACGCAGCGATTTCGACTGGCTTGGTCGCCGTGGGCCTCTTGGCGAGTGTGGATGCCGTCGATTCGGCTCATCCAATTCTCACAGCGTCGATGCAATGGTTGGTGGCATCGGTCGTGTTGATTCCGACTCTGCTGTTTGCTGTACCGCGTCTGTTTGGCGAGCGAATTGCAACCGATTGGTACCCTGCCCTTCGCCGCGGTTCCTTTGTCGCCGCCGCCACAACCGTTGGCTCTTTGGTCGTGATGTTTGTGACCGAAGCGATTGTGCGAACTCCAGAAGGGATCGCGGGCATTTCACGTCCAATGGTGATTGGCGTCGCGATCACCCTCGGCGGACTGGCCGCAATTGCGGGATTGATCGCGATCGTGTCTGCAAAAGACCGCGGCGTTGCTTGGTTGCAACTCAGTGACGGCCAGCGGCGTGGATTGATCTTGGCAGCCCAAGCGATTGGTGGACTAACGTGGTTGCACATCTTTCTTTGCAAAACGAACTGGGCGTTTGTTGGGCTGCGAAGCTACTGGCCATTCATCGTGATGGGACTCGCGTTTGTGAGCGTCGGCATCACTGATTGGGCAAAACGACGCGGTGATCGCGTCTTGTCCGAAACGCTTCGACACACCGCGTTTTACTTGCCGCTGATTCCCGTGGTCGGTTTCTGGTTGAGCCCGTCCTTCGGCGAGTACTCTTGGGCCTTTACTGGCGGCGTCATCAAATACGACTGGTTGTTGGCTGCAGGCGCAATCTACTACCTCGGTTTGTCGGTGATGTGGAAGCAGGTCGTTCCACGCATTGCCGCGATTGTCTTGGGCAACGCTGCGCTGTGGGTGGTGTTGGCGCAACACGACAATTGGCATTTCCTCGTACATCCGCAAGCTTGGTTGATTCCACCGGCTGTATGCGTCTTGGTCGTCGCGCACCTCTATCGCGATCGCTTGGATCGGGTCACGTCCTCGGCCATTCGCTACGCGTCGACACTGGTGATCTATGTCAGCAGCACGGCGGACATGTTGCTGCAAGAAATCGGATCAACCATCTATGGCCCGATCATTTTGATTCTGTTGGCGCTTGCTGGAATGCTCGCTGGAGTACTTCTGCGAGTCCGCCCATTCCTTTACCTAGGTGCGACCTTTGTTTTTATGGGAGTGACCAGCATGGTCTGGCACGCGCAGCGTTCAATCGATGCGTATTGGCCCTGGTGGGTGTTTGGCATCACGACCGGCGTACTCCTTTTGGCCGGCCTGATGGCGCTTGAAAAGAACAAAGACAAGCTTCGCAACTATGCCCGAACGCTCGCCACATGGCAGGGCTAGGAAATCACGCGGATTGCAGGGCTCGAAAACGCGTTGTTTTATGACTGGTCATCCTCGTTGTGGCCGCTACAATCGCGCAGGTCTGGTGCCACGTTTTGAACCTTCAACAAACGAACCTACAAAAGGTGATTCGATGTTTTCGCGAATCTTTTTGATGACGGCGCTGCTGGGCGCAACCTGCTGGATCGGCACGGACACCGCGGATGCTGGATGGGGACTCCATCGGCGATACTCCCGCGTTTATCACTCGCACCGGCCAGTGGTCTACCACTCGCACTATCACCGAGTGCACCGACCCGTGGTTTACCACTCGCATCGTCCAGTTGTCGGTTACTATCACCGGCCTTCAATCGTTGTTCCGACCTATCGCACCTACCGACCCGTGGTCGTCCCCTCGGTTTCCATTTCGATTGGCCGACCTGTCGTCTATTCGCACTACGATTACTACTACGGTTGGTAAGCAACTTAAGGGTTGAGAACCCAGGTTCTGCCGTGCGGCGGACGCTGCAATTGAGCTGAGTAAGCCACACACAGAGAGCACTGAGTAAGAAACTCGTTGTGATGTCGAGAACCAATCTCTCGTATTCGTACTCGGTGAATTCGGTGGCAAAGAACAGAACAGGCGGCTAGCGTCTTGCCGCTCACCTGTGAGCCGTGATCGCGTAAGCGGCCGGGCTTTGAGCGCCTTTACCATAGCTGCTCGTCGGCAAGGGCCTGACGGCCAGCGGCTCACGGGCACTTCCCAAACTGCTGTCACAGTCAATTAGCCCGCGACTTGTCCCGCATCAGCCGTTCGCTGGAGTTGGTGGATCTGCTCGAGCAGTGATTTGTGCTGGGGCGAGTTCCACTCGGCGTAATTGAGATTCTTGTAGAGCCCCGTCAGTCGTGTGAAAAAGTTGCGCACGTCTTCTTTGGTGGTGAACGGGTAGTCACGAAGAATCAGCTTGCGGATGAGTTGGAACGATTCTTTCTGGCGTTCAATCGGCATCGAGACATCGACCGAATCGAACGCGTCTTGTTGCAAGAACACCATGTCAACAAAGGTTGCCCTTTGGAATTCGATGAAGTCTTCCATTGAGACGCCTTCTTCGCCGGTGACCTGCATCATTTGGTTGACGGCGTCACCGCGATGCATCATCTCGGTCATTTCTTGCACTGCATCGGTCCAGCCAGGTTCCAGTTCTGCATCCAGTTGAGGTTTCAGCTGCTGGAGGTAACGTGACCACGAGAGCAACGGGTCGATGGCCGGATAGAAACGTTTGTAAGCACGATCGGACGACAAGCCGAGGAAGCATTTGACGGCGCCCAAGGTTGATTGGGTCACCGGTTCCTCGAAGTTACCCCCTGCTGGCGAAACGGTGCCGATCATGGTCAAGCTGCCGACCGAATTGTCATTGGTGCGGACCACCCCCGCGCGTTCGTAAACGCCTTTGATCGACGAATCGAGATAGGCAGGAAAGGCTTCTTCCCCTGGGATCTCTTCGAGACGACCCGAGGTTTCTCGCATCGCCTGAGCCCATCGGGACGTCGAGTCAGCAATCAACAAAACGTTGAGGCCCATTTGCCGATAGTATTCGCCGAGCGTGATGCCCATGTAGATCGAGGCTTCGCGTGCGGCGACCGGCATCGATGAAGTGTTGCAAATGATGATCGTGCGGTCGATCAATTTGCCGCTGCCTTGAGGGTCAGCCATTTCGGAAAACTCGGTGACCGTTTCAAGGACTTCTCCGGCCCGCTCGCCACACGCAACGACAATCACGATGTCGACGGCGGAGTAGCGAGCGATCAAGCCTTGCAGCACCGTCTTGCCGGCGCCGAAGGGACCGGGGATACATGCCGTTCCGCCTCGAGCGATGGGAAAGAACGTGTCGATCAAACGAATCGTTGTGGTCAAGCGTTGCGTCGGAAACTCGCGTTGAGAGAACCGTTGTTTCAGTAACCGAGCTGGCAGCGGCCGACGTACCGGCCAAGTTTGCATCATGGTGAATGCGTGGTCACGTCCCCGCGTGTCACGACAACGCATGACAACTTGATCAAGAGTGTGATTGCCACTGGAGACCCAAGTGACGGTGACCTCCTCTTGCAGCGAGAAAGGGACCATGACTTTGTGCGTGATCGCCCTTTCGGGCACGGTGCCGATCACGTCGCCGGCGCGGAGCTTGTCGCCAACCTTGCATTTTGCCTCAAAGGACCACAGGGTCTTTGTCGATAGCGGTTCGACTGTCCGGCCACGCTTGAGAAAGAAGCCATCGATTTCGGCGAGTCGATGAAGTGGGTTCTGCAAACCGTCGAACACCGTACCAAGGAGGCCGGGACCGAGGACGGCTGGCAACATCTCTTTGGTCAAATCGACGGAGTCACCCACCTGGACTCCTTGGGTTTCTTCGAAGACTTGCATGTCCGCGGTTTGGCCAAACACGCGGAGCACTTCGGATTTCAAACGATCGCCGCGCGCATCGACATAACCGACTTCGTTTTTCATGATCGGTCCCTTTGACTCGATCGAAACGATGTTCCCCGTCACGCCGATCACGCGAGTGTCGGATTGGGAGGGTTGCTCAGAATTGGATCGCGGCGTATTCACCCAACGTCTCCTCGATGATTTTGTCAAACCGTTCAAGGCCTGCCTCGGCATCCCGGCTGGTCCAGCGGTCGATGATCGACCATCGGGTCAAGTACAACAAAACGGCCTCAAACGAAAACGTGTAGCGATCGGCCATTCGGCATCGTCGGTGCCACATCGTTTCGTACAAAACGCGTTCGGCATCGATCGCGCGGCCACTCTCCATGAGCGTCTCGAAGGGCTCGATCCAAGCAAAACGCAGGCCGATTCCAAATTGAGTTTGCCCCCAGTTCTTGCGGATCGTCGGAACGAGAGGGCCGATTGCGGCGGGCGGACCTTGGTTGCGCCGTCGTCGCCGCAGTGCACCAACGATCGTGCGAATGTTGACCCGGTCCTGCATGATTTCCCGGACGATCGGATGTTTGATTTCGCGACAAAGTCTTTCGTAGTCACGATTGATTTCGTCATCCGTCTTTTCAGTGACTTGCCGATCCCATGACAAAAAGTCGGTGAGCTGCAGGAGATCATCGGCGTCATCGCCTTCGATGATCGACAACCGTTTGAGAAGCTGGCGGCGTGTGATTGGAACACGGTCGACATCAAAATGCGCCGACAGATGTGGCAGCGATGAAATCAATGTGAAGTAGTCGTTGGCCAAAACAAGTTCTCCTGCACTAACCCACGATTTCACGAAATCGCGGTGACAAATATTTCAAAAGCAGGTGAGTGATCGTTTCGGCACTCAGTTCGACCTCAAGGTCTTCGTCGATTGCTTGAATTCGGATTCCGGGCACTTCGCTATCGATGATCTCAAACGTGAGGCCGTCACGAAGTGCTTCGCCACCAAGTGCGCGCACAAAGTCATCGAGCTGCTGGTCCGAAGGCGACTCCAAGCCGTCGTCCATCAGTTGCACGTTGAGATGGCCTTCTTTGCGTAGGTTTTCGGGGATCGCTTCATGCGTTGCGGTCAGCACCAATTGCATCAGAAAGTCCCGATCACGCATCGAGTGGCCCACCAAACCGCGGACCTTGTCAACAAAATCGTCGCTTAGCTCTTCGGTCAATCGCAAGATTGTGTCGCGGCCTGCCAGACGAATGGCTTCTTCGCCAGCAACCTGAGTGCGCTGAGCCTCGCGAATCGCTGACTTGACGATTTCGTCCGCTTCTTCCTTGGCCTGGTCAAGGATTGCGGCCGCCTGTTCACGAGCCTTGGCGATCAAGGTGTCGGCTTCTTGTTGGCCTTTGGAAAGCCCTTGTTGATGAAGTCGATCGATCAACTCCTGTACGCCAGAAGACGACGATGGTTGGTCATTGCTCATGGTGAATCTCCCATTGGACCGAGGTGAGAACTAGGCGCTTGCACCGGCGATACCGCCAGCAATGACCAACGCAAAGATAAAGGCGAAGACGCAAAAGCCTTCGACAATTGCAGCGGGCGCAGCTGAGAGACCGAAGACTTCGGGTTTGGTCTTGATGGTGTTGATCGCGGATGCGCAACAGAGACCCTGGTAGTAGCCGCCAAGTGCCAACGCGAGACCCGACAGCAACCCGACCGCGCACAATCCTGGAGCCGATTCGGTGGTCACCTCGCGGTTGAGCGTGAACATGATCACGATGCCGTAGATCGCACTCGATGATGGCAGCAGCGATAGGCTGATGAAACGACCATAGCCACTTTCAGCATCAATCATCGCGCCGAGCGCTGCTTGACCGCCTCGCGTACAACCAATGATGCTGCCAACCGCACCAAGAGCAGTCGGCGAGTAGATGCCGACCCAGCCAAGCATCAACATGAAGGTGTCCATTAGGTTTCTGCCTTCTTTTGAAATGGTTGAAATGGATAACCTTCATCCGTCAGGCTCCAGTTGAAGAACTCGATACAGTTCAGACGCAAACCGTGAACGACGCCGCCCATGATTGCGAGCATGAAATTGATGGCGTGACCGAGAACCAAAATCGTCAGGCCAGCCAAAATACCCAATCCGCCAGCAGCGAATGCATCGGACCCAAGACCGTTGAAGGTGGTGGCGAGTTGGGCGCTCGCTAACCCCAGTGCGAACAAACGCAGATAGCTCAGCGTGTCGCCAAAAGCCTTGGGGATGTTGGCGATCTGGAACAGGCCGTCAACAAGCCGCAAAAGGTGAGGCTTGATGTGCCATGTTGCGATTGGTTGATCGCTGCTGAAAAAGATCACGGCAACGGCTCCGACCGGCAAGAGGCACTTTGCCACCATGCCCACCGCGCTACTGCCAATCATCTCACCGCCAATCAATAGGAACGCAGCGATCATCGTAATGGCCCAGCCGAGGTGACCGATCCATCGTAGCGATGCTCGAGCATTGACCGCTGATATCACATTCGCAAGGGTCAGGTGAGCGACGCCGATCGCAACCGAAATCAACATCATGGCTGACCGGTTTTCCATCATCGGTTCGCCATCGATGCGCAAGCGTACGGCATCGAGAAAACTCCCTTGCGGAGGCGATACTCCAAAGTAGCTGCCGACCAAAACACCGTAGGCGATCGTGGCGAGAAAGATCGATGCAAGGAGGTGACGCATGCGAATCTTTGCCCGGGTTGAACCCATGCTTTTCCACAACACCGCGAGCCCACCGAGCATCACTGCGCCGTAGCCTGCGTCGGACACAATCATCGCGAAGAATAGGCTTAGCGAAAAATAGACAACAGCGGTCGGGTCCCACGTGTGATAACCAGGTGTCATATAGAAGGTGACGCAACCTTCCGCGCCAGCGATGCGTTTTGGGTTCTTGAGCAAAGTGGGTGGTGTGTCGTCAGCGTTCGGTTCGGCGATGGTGATCGCCAATTGCATCTCCGCAGCCAACCGCTTCACGTCGGGCGTTGCGGTCTTGGGTACCCACGCTTGGATGGCAAAGACCGCATCGTCGCCGAGCACTCCTTTGGCCGCCGCCGATCGTGCGGCCAAGTCGTCGGCAAGGTCGAGGTCTCTTTTGAGGCGACTGCGAAAACGTGTTAGTGAAGCACGCTTCCAATCAAGTTCATCAAGCTGTGCCGAAATCGCATCTTGGATATCGCGCAACTCTTCCAGCGGACGAGAATCAAGTTCAACTCGCGTCCCGGGAACGTCATCGGGAATCTGATTTGACAACACGAGGACATAGGCCTTGGTTGCATCGCGCGCGGCGATGTGCCAAAGCAAGTCTCGGTCGAGGTTTTCGAGCTGCCCAATCGAAACGACGTAGAAATAGAAATCGCGGCCACCGAGATGCTCCTGCGATGGTTTGTGGAAACTGCCCCACGGTTCAAGTTCTGTGATCGCGGTGGCGATGCGGTCACGTTCCGCGATGAGTTCTTCGCGTTGCCCCTGCATCTGCAGGACATCGTTGATCACTTGATCACGGTCGTAGCCGGAGGTCGAGAGGACCGGCGAGCGACGAACGGGGCTTGTTTCGAGCAGGCGAAGTGCGCGCCTGGCCTCTTTTGACACCGTGGTTGGAATCGTTACTCCGTTTCCAGAGAGATCCACCAAGTGAGCGCAGCCGAGTTGCTGCAGACGGTTGACGACGTCGTCCCGCTCATCGATCGTCCCGAGAAGCGTGATCTTGTGCAATGCAACGATACTCACCGATCACGCCTCCTCAAACCTGGCCATGTTTTCGTTTGGCAAGTTTTGAACGTACGACCGCCGCGCGTTCTTCATCGGAAAGTGCGATTTGAATCCGTTTGATGCTCTCCTCGGTGTTGGGGATGAGTACCTTCTCGAAAAGGTTGACCCGCTGAGTGATTTTGCGAACGGCTGCGGCCAAGCGATCCGTTCTCGCTTGAAAGACTTGGACACGAAGGCGAAGTTCTGCCAGCTTTTCGAGACTGTCGACCAATTGATCGACCCAGAAAGGCAAGATAAGGGTTGAGTATTCGGTTCGTTCGAATTGAACTTCACGAATGTACGGCAACGTCGCGCCGACGACGTTTTCTTCGCCAAGGTCAACGTGGGAAACGCGAACAAGCGATCCCAAGCTGCGCGATCGAAGCGTGCTACTGCCGAGCAATGGAAGGAGTTGGTCGAGCGAATGGCGGTATTGTTCGGCTGCCTTCTGGTGCTCTTCGAGCTCGTCTTTTGACTGTTTCCAGGCCGTCATCAATTGCTGTCGCTTCAGGTCGAGCGACGGCAAAAACCGACGGTACATCGTCAAATGGTCGCGTTGCTGTTTGAGCGAGTTTTTGTTCAGTGCAAGCCTCATGATTGACTCCCCTTGGGCTCGCGATCGGGTTCAGGCGATTTAGGCTTGGGGAAATACTTGTCGATCAAACTTTGCTTCATCAGCAATTCTTCGGGGGCAAAGCACTCGGCCAGCGTTTTCCAGCCCAAATCAAGTGCATCAATCAACGGAATCGACACGTTGATGTCCATGAATCGGGTTCGGAAGAGCTCGCCAAACCGAAGCAGTTTGTGATCGAACGGTGACAGGTCAAATGCCATCGCTTGTTTCTTCTGGGCGTCTTTTGCGCCCGAATAAAACCGGACCATGGTGTTCATCAATTGGCCGTGGTCTTCACGCGTGGTCTTGCCGATCACTTGTTGCTTCAGGCGAGACAGTGATCCGAACGGATCGATCATGCCGCCATGCAGGTAGAATTGGCCTTCGGTGATGTAGCCCGTGTTGTCCGGTACGGGGTGAGTGACATCGTCGCCCGGCATGGTGGTGACGGTCAGGATGGTGACTGAGCCGGCACCACGATAGTCGCATGCACGCTCGTATCGCGTGGCAAGTTGGCTGTACAAGTCCCCCATGTACCCGCGTGTCGCCGGGACCCGTTCCATCGAGATCCCAACTTCTTTGAGCGCGTCGGCATAAGCGGTCATGTCGGTTAGCAAAACAAGCACGCGTTTGTTTTGCTCGACCGCAAAACGCTCGGCGACTTTCAACGCCATGTCGGGAACGAGCATCCGTTCGACCACGGGATCGGATGCTTGATTGACGAACATCACCGTGCGCGGCAGCATCCCTTCCTGTTCAAACGTGGTGCGGAAAAAATGGTAGTCATCAAACACCAACCCCATACCGCCAAAGACGACGATTTCGGCATCCGCTTGGATGCCGATGCGAGCGAGAAGTTGGTTGTAGGGTTCACCGGCGACCGAAAAGATCGGAATCTTCTGACTCTCGACCAAGCAATTGAAGACGTCGATCATCGGCACTTTGGTTTCGATCATCCGCTTGGGCACGACGCGCATGACTGGATTGACCGAGGGGCCACCGACATCAATCTTGGCATCACTTGAAAGAGTGGGGCCACCATCAATGGGGATACCGGATCCGTCAAACACGCGCCCCAAGATGTTGGTCGAGTAGGTGACCTGCGATGGGTGGCCGAGGAATTGGACTCGAGCTTCGGTCGAAAGCCCTTTGCCACCGGTGAAAACTTGCAGCGACACTTCGTCGTTTTGGACCGAGATGACTTGAGCGAGTGATTTTTCGCCGTCCCAGTTTTCGACCACCGCCTGATCGCCAAGTCCGACGTTCTTGGCACGAACCTTCAGGATGTCCCCAACGATGGAAAGGACATTGCGATAGTAGGTGAGTTCTCGAAGCACGAATCTGGCCTGTGACATCAAGTTGAATCGCTTGGAACTAATGCAAGCATTTTAGCGTAGTTGTGTGTCTACCTGTGAATGACAGGCGAGGTGGCAAGATCTCGGTAGCCACGCTCGCCAGAGTGTGGTTGGCCAGAGTGGTTGGACGCGGAGAATGGCGATCGCGGCACATCCACGGTCTGGCGAAGGTAGCTGCGTCTCGCCGGACGCCTTCGGGGATGATCTTGCGTTGCGCGGGGGCAAACCGGGATATTCCAGGCCGCCCGTCTCTGCCCTCCACGCGATTTGTGAACCAATCGGCCAGCTGTGACCAAAATCGATCGCTACATTCTGGTGCTCTTTCTGCGAACGGTCCTCGTTTGCTTTTGTTCGATTGCTGGAATCTTCATCGTGTTTCACGCGTTCACGCGGATGGACGATTTGGTCCGTCAGGGGCAAACGGAAGGCGGTTTGGTTCGCGTGATGACTCGGTTTTACGGACCCTACATGCTGCTTTTGTTCGATTGGACGGCAGCGATCATTGCGTTGATGTCACTGCTATTCACGGTGGGGTGGCTGCGGCGGTCGGGTGAATTGACCGCCACACTGGCTGCGGGCGTTTCACACGGGCGGATTCTGCGACCGATGGTGATCGCGTCGTTGGCGATCATTGTGTTGCAGCTGGCAAACCGCGAATTCCTGTTGCCTGGTTTTCGCGATGCGCTGACCCTGAAAGGCAAGGACATCTCGGGCGAGAGCGAACAGCCGATTTTGGCAAAGTACGACAAGGCGAGTCGGATCTTGGTTGATGGTACTTCATTGCTGACTCACGAGCAGACCATTCGTCAGCCGAACTTTCGACTCGATGGAGATTACCCGGGCTATGGCGATCTGTTGATGGCCGAATCGGCGCGTTGGGTGGAGGCGACGACCGACCATCCGAGCGGCTACCTGCTTGAGCGGGTCCGGATGCCAGAGAACATTGACCGCTTGCCATCGATTTCGACCAAGGACCGGCCGATCCTGATGACCAGTCATGATCAAATCTGGCTTGGCGCGAACCAGTGCTTTTTTGCGACGACGATCGACACCAGTCTGTTGCAGACCAATCAGTCGGCGACTCGGTACGCGTCGGTCGCTGAGTTGACCGGATATGTCACGAACCCATCGGTCTACAGCAGCATGGGCTTGCACGTCCTCCTGCACGAACGCATCATCCGCGCCCCGCTCGATTTTGCATTGGTGATGCTGGGGCTGCCGTTGGTTGTGAATCGACGTGGACGGAATCTGTTCGTCCTGATCGGGATCGCGATGTTCACCGTGTTGATGTTCTTCGCCGTCAAAACGTTGGCTGGAGCGCTCGGTGGTAGCGGGTACCTGCTAACGCCGGCCATGGCGGCGTGGGTTCCGTTGATCGTTTTCGGTCCGCTCGCGTACGCTCGGCTTCGCGAAGTCCAAACCGTATGACACCGGCCGACATATCGATTGTCATTCCGGCGATCAACGAACAGGACGCGATCGCAACGTCGATCGAATCGGCGATTGCGGCCGGTGCAACCGAGATCATTGTTTCCGATGGTGGCAGTCGTGATGACACGGTCGCCAACGCGAAAGCAGCCGGCGCGACCAAGCTAGTAGCCTCCTTGCCCGGCCGCGGGATTCAACTCAACGCCGGAGCCTTTGTCGCACAGCGCGAGTACTTACTCTTCCTGCACGCTGACAATGTGCTTGCCGCCGACTGTCTGCAACAGATCTGCGACGAGGAGGCCGAATGGGGCGCATTCCGACAACGCATTGATGCGGACGGATTTCGTTATCGAATGCTTGAGTGGGGGAATGCGCTGCGGGTGACGTGGCGAGGCGTCCCGTTTGGTGATCAGGCGATTTTTGTGCGACGTGCACTCTACAAACAGCAAGGTGGCTTTCCCGAGATTCCATTGATGGAAGATGTCGCGTTGTCGAAAACACTTCGAAAAGTTGCTAAACCAAAGCTGCTTGATGGGCCCGTCACCATCAGTGCCAGACGCTGGCAGACCAAAGGGGTTGTTCGCCAAACGCTACTCAATTGGCGGCTGCAAATCGCCTACGCGTGCGGAGCGTCACCCGAATCGCTCAAAAAACGCTACAAGTGATCTCGGGAAACCGGTCATCGATGCGCCGAAATCGCGAGAGCGTCGTGATCGTTGAAAGTGGCACGTAGGGTGTGTGCTTGCACGCACCAATCCGCGACATGCCAGAAAAGTGGTGCGTGCAAGCACACACCCTACTTGGGTTAACTGGCGCGTGGGTGGGCTTGCTCGTAGACCTGTCGCAGGTTGGCGGCGCTGACGTGCGTGTAGATTTGCGTGGTGGCGAGATTCTTGTGCCCCAGCAATTCTTGAACGCTGCGAATGTCGGCACCCCGGTCGAGCAGGTGGGTGGCGAAACTGTGGCGCAGCGTGTGGGGGCTGGTCCGCGAATCAAGTTCGGCGGCCGCGATGTATTTTTCGAGCATCCGGCCGACGCTGCGGGTGGTCAATCCTCGGCCGAAGCGGTTGACGAAGACCGGCGCGTCGCGTCCGAGGGCGTCCGTTTTTGGATCTCGGACGCGATCCTTGGCATAGCGATCAATTGCGCGCAGCGCAAACGAGCCGAGTGGGCTGATGCGTTCTTTGCGACCCTTACCTCGGACTCGAAGCACTTGGTCGTCGCGATCAATGTCACCATCGCGAAGCCCGACCAATTCGCTGACGCGGAGGCCCGCTGAATACATCGTTTCCAGGATCGCGCGATCTCGAAGACCCGCTACCGTGTTTGCGGGCGGGGCGAGCAAGAGGCGACCGACTTCCTTGGAAGTCAGGACCATCGGCAACTTGCGTTGTCGCCGCGGATTGCGAAGCGGTTTTGCGGGATTGCTCGAGGCGAGTCCCTGGCGCATGGCGTAGCGATAGAAACTACGCAGCGACGCGAGTTTGCGAGAAATGGTGCTTCGCGCATAACCCGCTTCGGAGAGAGCCGCTTGGAAGCGACGCAAGTCTTGAGGACTCAGCGCATCGGGATCCGGTAGCGAACCCTGTTCGTGTTCCAACCACTCAAGCAGACCGAAGAGGTCTTCACGATACGCTTTGATCGTCAAGTCTGACGCATTGCGCTCGATCGCAAGGTGCTTCAAGAATTGAACGACGGCGCTGCGCATGCGACTTTCAACTCGATAAGTTTGCGTGCCGAATCGTGACGGCTTTGATTAGTGGAAATCGTCAATCGAGAGACTGTCGAATTCTTCGCTGGCCAACAGATCATCATCCGTTGGAACAGCGTCACGAATCTTGCGGCTCAACATCGCGGCGTCGTACCACGAAAAGTCGAGTTCAGGGTCAGCGGCGAATCGCGCCAATTGACGCAGTGTTTCGTCGCGGTTTTCGTCATCAAAGAGGAAGATGAAACGTTCCTCACCTTTGACCAACGCCAGGACGTTGATTTCTCTTTCCATCGGGGCGCGTTTCCGATTTGCAGTACTCGATGCCGGCTCACACAAGTGCTTGCGCCCGACTTACGGGATTCGAACGCATCACTGAGGACTTCGAAGCATGCTTTCTGCGGGAAATTTGCGGCATTTGCTGTCATGCGGGATGACCTCGGGCGCCGACGCTTCGTCGTCTCACTGGCTCAGTATCGGCTCAGAGGCCATCGCAAGATGAGTTCGCTTTTGTCTCTACCGCCCCTCGATTCAAGCATTTCGGTGATGTGCAAGTGACAACAGAAATGAATGAAATCATCGCTACGTTTTAAGTAATCCTGCCATCCTCCCGGACGGGCATCGTCACCGGTTTCCACGTAATCGGCCAACCGGTTGGTGAAGTAGGCGTCGTCACCTCGATACATCTTTGTGTGCGACAATACAGGCTTGCTGTTAGCGATCGCGACAGGAGCAACCGGAACCGGTGGATCAGGAATGAAGTCGGTTGCGTCAGGCCAATTTGCCGGCATCGGCGGACCCATCATGTCGGCATATTCGCCTGGCGGCATCTCACCAGACCACATCGGGTTGCCGGGCTGTGGAACAGCCGTGTTGTGAAACTGATCGGCTGGCGGCATCTCTGGAAGAGCCGGGACGGAATTGGGAGGCAACATTTCGGCTAGGGCCGTGCCGTCGCTAGCTGGTGCCGGAACAGGCTCGTCGGCCGGTGGCGTCGGAATTTCCTGGATGGCCGCGATCGGGCGAACGTCCCCACGCATCGCCTGTGGCGGTGGCGCGGCACTCATGTCCTCAATCACAGGTGTTTGTGTGGCAAGTTGGCTGCGAGCCAGTTCGAATTCGGCTTCGCGCACGATGCGCCTTGGGATCTGTTTTTCCCCTTCCGTTCCCCATGGCAGTCCGTAGCCAGCAGGAATGGGGTGGAAGCCTTCGTTGGCAGCGTACCAATGGACGGTCATGGACATCCGAGGCGGATAATAGGGGTCAAAGTCGGTGACCGAACCGACCACGATCGCTTCGACGCCCAGTTCGTTAGCAAGCTTCTGGAATTCGGCTCCGGTCCGTGGCTCGCCATTGGCGGTGGCGTAACGCATCCATGCCTCGCGACTGACCCCGACCGGCAAGACTTCGAACCCGGGAACGGACTGCAGGGCGGCGTAGTACTTTTCCGCGACCTGATCAGTGTCGACCGTTGGTTCGCTGCTTTGGTTGAAAAACGGCAGCACGGCGACCCGCTTGAGTTGCGGGAACGGATTGTGGACCACATCCCGCGAACGCTTGTCCGGAATGAAAGAGCAACATCCCGTCAGGAAAAGAACGGGGAGCAGCGTCAGCAGATATCGAGTGACAGCGTGGAGTTTCACAGTCATGGCGCATCACCAAGCGCGCGGTGTCCCCACCCCCGTCAATTGGTTTCGGCATCGCCAACTGAGAAGCTTTAGCGATTAGAGAAGATTTTTTGATTTCTCAGGCGTTGTTTCATCCTCCCCATCAGCCGCAATCGCGATAGCGTGCGGTTCTCTACCCCTCGGCTGTGAATCCCAGTGAGCCGTACGCGCTAGCGTCGGGCCTTGCCGGTTCGGTGTATCTCGCAGGGACCCACGCTAGGAACGCTCAAAGTTCGGCCACTTAGGCGATCACTGAACTGGCTGGCGAATGCTTCGTGCTCGTGCTCGTGCTCGTGCTCGTGCTCAGCGAAGCGGTACTCGTACTCGCTCCCTCTGCTGCGCAGCACAAAACATCGGCGGCTGGGCGTCGCGCCCGATCGCAAGCAATGAGATCGCTCGTCATGCGGAGCATGACCTACAAAGGGGACGCGGAGCGTCCGAAGAGTGCGTGACCACGCAGAGCGGGGTCACCAGGGGGAGGCGGGAGTGCGGGACCGCGCATAAAAAAATCCAGCGATTCGTAGCTACGACACACGGCGATGGCGCTCCGTAGCTACGGCTGGATTTGAGACACACGTTCAGTGTGGAACGTCGAAACTAGGGAGTTTCGGTGTCTGGAGTTTCGCTACCGGTGGTCACGTTGCTGTCAGGAGTTTCCGTACCAGCAGTTGTGTTTGAGTCAGTCGAGCTTTCAGCGGCTGGCGTCTCGGTCGAGGTGTTCACTTCGGTGTCCGAAGGTGAGCAACCGAAAGTCAGAGTCAAAACGGCCATCGCAGCAAAGCCGCGGAGGATCAGGGAAAGCTGTTTCACGGGGAGAGGTCTCCGTTGGAAGGAAATTGACAGAAACGTTTCTATCGAAACCATTGAATGCGTTCAGGGAGCTGGTGGACACCAGCAAAACGGCCCCGCGGCATGCATGGATTCAATGCTACATCATCTCGATTCAATTAAGAATCGCCCTACAGTGGAATCGGTTTTCGGCAGAATGAAAGTAGGGATGACCGAAATAACCCCTACACTCGGCACAACTGGACCTAAACCTTGGCGCACTATTCGGAACAAACTGGATAATAGTGACCCTAAGCACCGATTCAGAGCCTCAGATGCGCCTGAGAATCGAGATCCGTGGTTGACCCGCCACGAGTGATCAGTCGCGTGAAAATTCCCGTAACGACCGACCGAACCCAGAATTCGGCTAGAGGACAATCATGAAGATGCGTCACTTCGTACGTTGTGCGGCCGCGATTGCGATGATTTGTGCCGTCGCCCCCGCCACCGCTCAAGAATTTGGGCTGGAAACTGAGCTGATGCCGCCACTGCAAGCGGAAAACAACGAGACTGAAATTCGTTTCCTTGATGAAGAAATTGAATTGGTTCCCTCAGCAGATGCGTTCCAAGACACACTGCCCGAGCCGATTCGTGTTGCCCAAGTGGAACCCGTTCCCGCTCCTGCAACCGCCATCGAATCGGTGCCTCAACCGCCACAATTCGAGCGTAACACGACCAGCGAGTCGGACGTCTCACGATCGAAGATGTCCGTTGCGGAACTCCGCCAAGCTCGCGCCCTCTATCGCGCTCAGCAACGCGTTGCCCGATTGGAATACAACCTGTGGATGGGCTACGAGCCACTACGGCCAAACTGGAACCCCGTGCCCATGACTTCGAGCCGCTACGGCAATCGTCGGGTCTACGTTCCTGTTTTTGTCCACACTCGCTAAGACGAAAATGGCGAAGCTCTGGCGTTGGTCGTCGCTACCTTCGCCAGAAGTTGGTTTGGCGTGCCGTGGCGCTCATCCAGCACGACGCTCAGGTGAGCGTCGCCACGTAGACAACGTGACCAGCAGGCTCGAAAGAAGCGTCATGCACAGCATGACCTACCCGAGTTGCGTTCCCACGGCGGACCGTGGGAACGATGAGAGACGGACGACCTACTTGACATCCTTCTTCATGAATTCGGTCTCTTTCTTGATGTCACTGTCATCAGGCGTGGCATCGCTGTCGACGTCGAACCATTCTTCTTTGAACTCAAGGTAACCGCCCTTCCCTGCGTTGGCGTTCTTGAGTGCAACGTTGGTTCCCAAAGCGATCACGGCGTCGCCCATCGCGACTTCGGGGTAACAGCGAACCTTGTTTTCTTTGTCTGGGTTGCGAATGCAGTATGCCCAGTGCTCGATTTCTTCGCGGTAACCACGGCTGACCGGGCCGGCATCGGCTGCTTTGGCAACCGATGCAGCGACATCGCCACTTGCGCTGGTGTCCAGAGCGTAGCCGCCTTCCTGTTTCTTGACACCCACTTTGCTGCTCGTGTCGCTGTTGCGATAAAGCAGAACGTCGGTTTCTTTGTCCAGGATCAGTGTGCCTTTGGTACCCAGGACAACTTCGCCCCATCCACCAAAGCCGTTGCCGTTGATCGACGAGTAAGTGACGACGACCTTCTTGTTCGGGTCCCCTTCGGGCTCTTGTCCGTAACCCTTGACTGGTCCGAACCCTTTGGTTGGTCCATCAGGATAGTTTTCAACCCGGTCGTAGTAGCCGACGTCGAACGTTTCGGAGTATTCCGGTCCAGGGAATTCGAACATGCAATAGACATGGTCGCCCGCGTCACGGTCGAGCGGCATCATGTGGCGACCGCCGACGGCATGAACGCTAAGCGGATGAACCTTCTTGCCGTCATCTCGCAACGAACTCAGGAAGATGCTCACCGCGTCGAGTTGGTGGCTTCCTAGTTCGGCCATCAGACCCGCACCGGTTCGTTCGAACAGACGCCAGCGGTGCAGTTCGTGCATCGGCGAAAAGACTTTGCCGCCTGAAGTGAACTGCTCGTAGCCGAATTCACCGGGATCGACTTCTTTGTCGGCGTCCCAGGCTAGCAGTTGTGCAAGTTCGGCTTCGAGAAGGGCGACCGAGCCTGGATCAAAGTCAGCATGTTTAGGATTCGACGCATTGGCAATCCGAGTGCGTCGGTTCTTGATGTCGCCTTTGATCTTGTCGAACTTCTCGCCCTTGGCGGTCATTTCACCGCCAGGGATCGGCATCTTCCAACTGTCGGCGCCCGGCTTGTTGCCACGGTGCCACTGGGCACGGATGTGATGCAGTTGTCCAAGCAGACCCCAGCGGATCAGATTCACTGCATTGTCGTACTTGACGTTGTAGTGACGCTGGTGACCGGTGGCCAAGTGAATCGGATTGCCCGCTTTGTCGGTCATCGACGCGGCCATGCGAGCCATGACTTTGCACTGGGCAACGTTGTGTGCCATCAGTTTTTCGGTCAGGACGTGCAGGCCTCGTTCCATTGCCAACGCGGCAACGGGTGCGTGCAACCAAAGTGGCAACGCAATGATGACCCCTTCAATATCGGGATCATCCAAGCAAGCCATGATGCCGCCATTGCTGCCGTCATAGACTTTGACGTTGCGACGCGCTTCGGCTTCATCTTTATACCCAGCAACACTGATCAGACCGGGACGACGAACCAGTGACGATGGGCTGGCATAGTCGCCGTGGAAAGCGCGGTGTTGGCCGAAGGGACGAATGTCGCAAATGGCTTTGACGTCGACATATTCGGGATTACAACCGCCGATCAGCACGTTGCCTTCGTCACCGGTGCCGATGACCGCGATCCGAACAGGGTCGTCGACTTTGTTGTAGCCAAAGTAGGCAGCACCCAGGCCGGTGCCCGAGACGGCACCTGCCGAAACAATGCCACGCAAGAAGTCGCGACGGTTGACGTCGTAGTAGCTGCCAACGGCCTCGTAATAGTTGGCCTGACCGACTTCGCGTTGTTCGCTTGAGAGTTTGTCAACCATGTTCTCTATCCTTTGTCAGCGGGACGGATGCCCCACACTTTGCGGACAATTAAATGAAGGAAGTAATCGAGGCCTGCGAAACGACCTGAGCCGGTCGCGGCGAGCACCAGGCATGCCATGCACTCGATCAATTGGTAGTTGCTAGAAGTTGGACCGGTCGTGGGCGGGTATTGACTCAGGAAAACTGAACCGAGAAACCCAGCAGCAGCCAACGCCGCAACTGGGGTGAAGAACCCGAGCAGCAAACAGAGGCCGATCGCCAAGTCAAAGTACGGGACGTATCGATTGATCACGTTCGTATCCATCCGTTCCAGACGCGGCTTGCCCAGCGGGAACGAGGGGTGGGCGTTTTTTTGTTCCGAGTTGGCGATGCTCTGTTGGGCCGACTCGTAGTTTGTCCAAACGGCATCGATCTGAGCGAAGACGGGGGCGCCGAGCGTTTTTAGCTCGCGGCGAATCGTGTCGCGCTGGCCGCCCAAGCTCGACACACCATCGCGCATCGCATCGTCGTCCAGCTTTGCGATTCGCTCGAGGCCAAGGTCGAATTCCTCGATCGTGGCTTTGTTTTCGGCCAAGACCTGCTCGAGCCGACCGATCGCTTCGCCATAGTTCTGTTGAGCGATCTTTTTCTGAGCATCGTCATAGCCGTAGTGCCGGCTAATGCGGTCACGATACTTTGCGAACCAGACCTTGGTCTGTTCAACATCGCGTCGCATCACGCCATCGGCGTCCCAGACGAGCTTGCGATACTCTTCGGCAAAGGGGCCACGCGCGTTGGCGAAAAAGGGAGTCGCGTCCCAGGTGCCCGTTTGGTATTTGTCGACGCCTTCGGTGTAAAAATGCCAGCCGATCGAAACACGCAGCAGCACCAGCATCGTCGCCCCCAGCAGACTGAGCAGGCGTGGGGAAAGTCCCCAACCGACGCATAAACGCAATGGGAACAGGAGGAGTTTCTGCACGAAAGGTGAGCTCCAGTAGGTGGACTTGGTGGATGACCGACGACTGCGGCAGGTGGGGAGGGATATCGGTCAGTGGGTCTGCGTAGGGCTCGGGAGTTCTGCGGTGAGGTGGTTCACGCAGTGACGCATCCGAACTCGACGACGCCCCATGTGGATCAGGCGATGCTCTGTCCGGGACTCGACGAATCGAGTCTCGCAAGTGTTGACTTCAAGCCTCTCCGGCGGCAATTTCGCCACGAAGGACAGCGGGTTCTTGCGATCGGACGAATGCCGAATCCGTATTATGGCAACGAAATCGCCAGTCGCCAAGGATAAAGGGCGGTCCTTGAGGCAAATCAATTGTCGCGATTCGATCCCCCCTGCCAGATGGCGCGGTTTTTTCATCGAAATGCGACGATCGCACCTCGCTAATGAGTAACCGCTTGCGCCCTGCCGCTATCAACGCTAGGCTACAGGGCAAGCCGCTGGCACTCTCTTGAGGACTCTTCGCACGCCCGCTTTTTGACCCTCTCTTCGAGAGCCCCTCGCTTCAAGAACCCCTCTCTTCATAACCACGAAGGTGACTGATGACGGACGCCGTCACTGCCGAATTGGAAACTCCTGCCGCGAAGCGGCCCTTCGTTCATTTGCACTGCCACAGCCACTACAGCTTGCTCGATGGTGCCGGTGATATTGGCCGACTTGTCAATCGCTGCGTCGACCACGGGATGAACGCGCTGGCGTTGACGGACCACGGCAACCTGCACGGCGCCCTGGAGTTCTACCGCAAGTGTAAATCGGTCGATATCAACCCAATCATCGGCTACGAGGCGTACATTGCGCCCGGGAGTCGTTTTGACAAAGGGGGTGCGTCAAGCAGCAAGGCGGCCAGCTACCACCTGACGTTGCTGGCCCAGAATCGGACCGGCTTTCGCAACCTGATCAAACTTGCCAGTGCCGCGTCGCTTGAAGGTTTCTATTTCAAGCCGCGGATCGATAAGGAGATCCTCGAAAAATACAACGAAGGCATCGTCTGTCTTTCGGGCTGTGTCAGTAGCGAATTCAGTCGTGCCGTGATCAAAGGCGTCGATACGGCCGAGCACGAAAAAGAAGCTCGCGACATCGCCGGTTGGTTCCATAACGTTTTCGATGATCGCTACTTCATCGAAATCATGAACAACGATGTCGACATTCAAAAGATGCAATTGGATGGCGCCGTTGATATTGCCAATCGCATGGGACTGCCACTCGTCGCGACCAGCGACACGCACTACGTCGATCCTGAGGACGCGGAAGCCCAGGACATCATGTTGTGCATCAACACCGGAAGATTCCGTACCGACACGTCGCGGATGAAGATGGAGAACGACCAGTTCTTCCTGCGCAGTCCCGATCAAATGTACGAGAAGTTCCCTGGTTTGGACGACGCGGTCGCACGCAGCCAAGAGATCGCGGACAAAGTCGACATCGATCTGCAATTGGGCAAGTACTACTTCCCCAACTTTGAATGCCCCGATGAAAAGAAGCCGATTGATTACCTGCGCGAGCTCTGCATCGACGGTTTGCTGCAGCGTTACGAAGGTGACGACGAACGGATCGTCGACGGCAAACTGAGTGACGAGGTGATGGCGCGGCTCGATCGCGAACTCGGAGTGATCGAAAAGCTCGGCTACCCAACGTACTTCTTGATCGTTTGGGACTTTGTCAATCACGCTCGCGAGAAGGGGATTTCGGCCACCGCCCGTGGTAGTGGTGTGGGCGCGATCGTCTGTTACGCCCTATTCCTCTCGCACGTCTGTCCGCTGCGATACGACCTGCTGTTCGAACGATTCCTCGACGAAAGTCGAACCGAACCGCCTGATATCGATATCGACTTCGAAAAAGAACGTCGCGGCGAAGTGATCGACTACGTGAAGGAGCGTTACGGTCACGAGATGGTTTGCCAAATCGGGACCTTCGGAACGTTGGCGGCTCGGGCGGCGATCAAGGACACCGGCCGCGCGCTGGGCGTTCCCCTTGCCCGCGTCAATCAGGTGACCGAAATGGTCCCCGATGAGCTGAAAATCACGATCAAATCAGCCCTGTCCAAGAGTGCTGATCTGAAAATGACCTATGACGGCGATCCCGAGATTCGCGAGTTGCTTGACTTGGCGATGAAGATCGAGGGACTCGCGCGAAACGTCGGGACCCACGCTGCCGCTGTGGTGATCGCCGACAAGCCGCTGACCGAGTACGTGCCGCTGACACGCGTGCCCGGTAAACAGGACGTCATCACCCAGTGGTCGATGAACGACGTGGAAGCGTCGGGACTGTTGAAGATGGACTTTCTCGGTCTTCGCAACCTGACGATGCTCAGTCGTTCGGTCCAGTTGATCGAACAGACGACCGGCAAAGTGGTTGACCCACTTAAGTTTCCACTTGATGACCGAGAAACCTACGCGCTGCTGCAACGCGGTGAAACCAAGGGGGTCTTTCAGCTCGAATCAGGCGGTATTCGTGACCTCTTGTTGCGGATGAAGCCTGACCATTTTACCGACATCATTGCGACCGCCGCGTTGTATCGCCCAGGCCCGCTCGAAGGTGGCATGGTCGACGACTATGTGAACATCAAACATGGTCGTCAGCAGCCTGAGTACAAGCACCCTGTGTTGAAAGATGTGCTCGAAGAGACCAACTCGATCATGGTCTATCAGGAACAGGTGATGCGGATTTTGAACCGCCTCGGCAATGTTCCGCTGGCCAAAGCGTACACCTGTATTAAGGCGATTAGTAAAAAGAAAGAAGCACTGATCAACCAGAACCACGAGGTCTTCATCAAGGGCTGTGTGGAAAATGGTTTGGCCGAAAAGGACGGCGAGGATATTTGGAACTTGATCGTCAAGTTCGCCGGCTACGGCTTCAACAAGTCTCACTCGACCGCTTACGCCTTGGTCGCGTTCCAAACTGCGTACCTCAAAGCTCACTATCCGGTTGAGTTTATGGCGTCGCTGCTATCGAGTGACATTTCGGGCCGCAACTTCAAACGTAAGGATGCGCTGGTCGAGCACATGGAGGACTGTGACCGAATGGACATCGAAGTGGTCCATCCTTCGGTCAACACCAGCGAAGCCGACTTTTCGGTTGCCGATGGAAAGATCCACTTCGCGCTTTCGGCAATCAAAGGTTGCGGCAACGCAGCCGGCGCGATCGAAGCCGAACGCAAGAAAAATGGACCCTTCCGCGATATCTTCGATTTCTGTGAACGCATCGATCCATCTCAGTGCAACAAAAGCGCGATCGAGACGCTGATCAAATCAGGATCGATGGACTGTTTTGGGTATCATCGCAGCCAGCTCGCTGCCGTGATCGAACGGGCGCTGCAAGCGGGCGCGTCGGTCCAGGCCGACAAAAAGAGTGGCCAAGCAAGCCTGTTCGGTGCCTTTGAAGAGGAAGATGAGGCAGAAGCACAGACGCCAGGCGTGCCGATGCCTGAGATGGACGAGTGGCCAGAACGCGAAAAGTTGCTCGCCGAAAAAGAAGTGCTTGGCTTCTACCTTGCCAGCCACCCGTTGGCCGAGTTCGAGCAAAAGCTTGCGTCCTTCCGAACGCACACCACCGACAAGCTCGCGGATGTGAAAGATCGCGGCGAAGTCGTCCTGGGCGGCATGATTTCGTCAATCAAACTCGCTCACACCAAGAACGCAAAGCCGGGCAACCCGAGCAAGTACGCCAACTTTGACTTGGAGGACATGCAAGGCGGCATTCGCTGTATTGTTTGGCCAAAGGGTTTCGCCGTCTGCGGCGAACGCGTCCAGCCTGATGCGGTGGTCTTGGCCAAAGGTAAGATCGACCGCCGCGGCGGTGACGAAGCGAACCTGATCATCGATGACCTGATCCCCATCGACGACCTTGATACACGCTACACCCACGGGATGCGGATTCGCCTAGAAGAGCAGACGCATGATGCCGAAACGATGACGCGGTTGCGTGAGATTCTGCGTGGTTATCCAGGGTCGCAAGAATTGCTCTTCAGCATGGAAATGGCCGAAGGCGAAGTCGTTCACCTCAAGAGCGATCGTTATCGAGTTGAAGTGACGACCGAATTGCGGGATAGGATCGATGACCTGTTAGGAAGCGGCCACTACAAGTTGATGATGACCAAACCGGGGCGTTAGTCCAAGGTCGCAGTTTGTAGCTACGCTCGCCAGAGCGTGGTGAAAGTGGAACACGGTCTACCAATGCAAACCACCTTCTGGCGAAGGTAGCTACGGCCTGTGGAACTAACCGTTCAAGGTTGGCGGAAAGGCATCGCACCTACGTAGCTACGCTCGCCAGAGCGTGGTGAAAGTGGAACACGGTCTACCAATGCAAACCACCTTCTGGCGAAGGTAGCTACGGCCTGTGGAACTAACCGTTCAAGGTTGGCGGAAAGGCATCGCACCTAGGTAGCTACGCTCGCCAGAGCGTGGTGAAAGTGGAACACGATCTACCAATGCAAACCACCTTCTGGCGAAGGTAGCTACGGCCTGTGGAACTAACCGTTCAAGGTTGGCGGAAAGGCATCGCACCTGGGTAGCTACGCTCGCCAGAGCGTGGTGAAAGTGGAACACGATCTACCAATGCAAACCACCTTCTGGCGAAGGTAGTTACGGCCTGTGGAGTTAGCCGTTGGGGGTTGGCGGAAAGGCCCGACGCTAGCGCGTTCGGCTCACAACCCAGATAATCTTACCTCTCGGCGGACTACTGATCGGAGGACAGTAGGTCGATGGTTTCATCGACCGATGGCGAGATGCCATCGTTGTCATCGTCATCGTCTTGAAGGTCGGATGCCAACGGTGCTGCACTTGGCAATGCCGAACCAGCGGAGCGTGTCGAGCTTTTGCCAGCCCAGTTACTGAAGAGCTCTTCCCTGTTCGATGCAACAACAGGATCCGTTTCACTCTCATCGTTTGAGCTGGCTTCTTCTGGCGCCGCTTGGATCTCGGATTGCGGCTTCGACGGTGTGGATTCGTATTTGCTTCGTTGCTGCTGTTCCGAACCGACCGTGCCGGTGTTGTTGGCACGGTTGATTTCGTTGAGGACCAAGAGTGCGTCGAGTGCCGTCACCATGCCGTCGGCGTTGACGTCGTAATAGTGCGTCGGGGCAGCGCGTCCAACCGGTCCCGGTCCGAACGAGTTCAAGAAGTTGATGATCACCAATGCGTCGACGGCGGTGACATCGCCGCTGCGTTCAACATCGTAAGGATTGGAATCGTTGTGGTAGGGAGCAGCGTTTTCAAAGACCGTGATGATGAACGTTTCTTCGATGGACTGTAATTCGCCATCGGTGTCCGTGGCGGCGATGGTCAGTTCAATCTCTTCTTGTTCGGCACGCTCGACGAATTGGTCCTCGAGAAGTTTCAGCTGGTCTCCGTCGACTTCAAAACGGGGGTCATCGACCGTGATTTCAAACCGAGCATTCGGTGGAGCATCGTTGATGATGACGTGACCCGCCGAGGCTCCGGGGGTGAGTTCAACGACGGCATGATCGGTCAGGTCAAGCGAGTGAGGGTTTTCGTCTATATCGAGTACGAACACCGTGACCGGCTTGGTAAGTGAACTGCCGTGTCCATCATTGGCAGTGACATTGACGATCACTTGCTGTTCAAGCTCGTAGTCGATCGATTGGTCGGGCTTGAGCTTTAGCTCGTTGCCTTCGACAAAGAAACGATCGTCATCAACGGCGAACTCGTGGGTTTGCCAGGCGTCCTGGTCTTCGACCGTCAGGGTAACGATGCTGCCGCCAAATTCGTTCTCGCCAATGGATCCGTTGTTTGGCGTGATGGCGGTGACAGGGTCATTTTCATCCTGCACGCGGAACGTTGCCGTTCGATAGATGGTCTCACCAGCTTCTTCATCGTGGATGTCGATGTCGAGGATGATGAAGGGTTCGCCTTCGAAGTCGATGTGGCCGCGGACAAAGACAATTTCGCCATTGATGACTTCGAAACGTCCGTCGTTCAGGGTAATGACGTGGTTGTGGTCGAGATCGACGTCGATCACTTCAATGTCAGCGACCGGCCGACGGGGACGAATGTTCTCGGGGATTGGGTCGTCGCTGACGTCAATGTCGATCGGTGGATCGGGAGTACCAATCACTTGGATCGGCAATGCGATGGGGTCCGATAGTGAGCGGCCGTCATGCAGCCGAACCATGACCCGGTCGATGCCGGAGAAATTGTCGTTCGGCGTGTAGTCGACGTCGCCGCGAAGCGACAGGACAGCCTCGCCATTGGCTGCGTTGCTTTCTTGGATGAGAACGAACTCGTCGTTTTCAAGATCGATTGCGCCATTGAGGGCCGTGGGCGCCACTTCGATCAATCGCGTGTCTTCCATGGTCGAAAGGACCGGGAAAGACTCGTAGTCGGGGGCGTTGTTTTGATCGGCTAGCGAAACACCAAACAAGACTGAGTCGATGTTTTGATCGCCATTGACCTGTACTGTTTTCGACGAAGCCTTGTTCAGTGCGACTTCCGTCACTCCGGCCGCACCGAGCATGACGATCGCATCGGCTCGATCGCCAATGGCGAGTGCACTGACTTGACCAATGATGGATGTATCAAGGGCAAGGTCGGCAATCAGACCGCCGTTTCGAATGTCGATCAATCGCAACATCGCGTCGACCGGTGAAACGGTTACTAGTAGATCGCGACTGCCGTCGATCGCGACCGGTCCGTCAACATCGGGAAGTGCGTGGAGTGTGGCAAAGTCTTGGTTCACATCGTGAACGCTGACACCACCCGAAATCGTTCGAAGTGCGACCAGACCAGCAGCGTCGTCATAGGCCAGCAGTTCGAGTCCACCGCTCACTTCGACCGGTTCGGTGGTGATGGTTGTCGCTTCGGCGTTGCTCCAAAGCGAAAGCTCAAGTCCGTTGCCGACGGTCGAAGCGATCACGCTGCGAGGACCATTGTCGGCGGCGATGACCTGTGCCCCGATCGGCAGGTTTGTTGCTGTCGCTTCGATTTGAATGCCAGTCGCCGGGCTTGTTGCATCGACCGAAAAGAGTGTTGCAACCGATCCCGTTTCGCCGACCAACAGGCCGCGTCCTTCGCCGTCGATCGCTACGTCGGACCACGTCACCGCTTCGTCAGCCGCGTCGACCGGAGTAACGGATTGATCGTCGGGGTCGACAACCCAAGCGGTTTCGCCGTTTCCATCACTCCCGATCACCAGCAGTGTGCCATCAGGAAGAGCCTGCATCTTGGTCAGCGCCGATGCGATGGGCACATCTTGGCTCTGGCCAGATTCCAAGTTCCCGAACGCAAGGCTTGATTGTCCGAGCACGATGGGGCCATCGGACAAAAGGAACTGAGAGCCCGAGATGCTGATCGTTTCTCCAACGACCGTTGCTTCGACCGGAGCGGTTTGCTGTTGAGAATCGGTGCCGTTGAAGAGTCGCAGGTGGTAGGTGCCGTCGGCGAGATCACCGAACTCGAAGGTGCCATCCGGTTCTGCCACCACGAACTGTTCGCCGACGTCGAGCTTGGCGTTCGCGTTAGAGTCGATGTAGATCAGTCGACTGGGCACATTCGCTTCACCATCGTCTTGGCGAAACGAAAAATTGGCATCATCAAAGACAGCACCGGTGATCGACGCCAGCACTCGGCGCTCACCCAAATGCTCGACAATCAGTCGACGCCGACGCGCGACTGGTCGTGACTTCGTCCGCGGTAGTGAACGTTTAGCCATTAATGCTGCCTGAATCAAAAATACCCTCGTGGAGCAGCCTGTTTTCGACATTCCGGCTTGAGATTTCCGGTGTCGACACATAACTGAGCCGGGGTTGGACACGTCTCGCGAGCGAAAGTTCCCACCAAACCCTCGAGCGAGCCGATTTTTTTTATGGGGCACGCTTCCAGCGACTCCCCCATCCGGGCGGACTTATGGAAAAGTTGTCCACACAAATGAAAGAGCCGTCTATCATACGCAGATGTGCACCATTTTGTCAGGCAAAATCAGTGACCGTGGGGTTCTTCACGAACCTTGGATGCTTGCTGATTCTTGGCTGAAAGTGCTCCTCTGCCTACGTGCTCCTTTCAAACAACGCGGTAATGACCGTCATGAACCGTCTTTTAACCTTCTGTGTGTCGACGACCTTCGTGATTGCAGCGGTGGCGTCCCCTTCGATCCTCCTCGCACAGGGATTGAATGAGCCGGGAAAGCGGCTCGATGAGGCTCTCGGCCGCGACGGCGGCTCGTCCCCAAGTGGCTCAGCCCCCAGTGGCTCCGGATCAGGTTACGGACCATCCGAAGAAGAGCGGATGATGATCGAGAACGGGATCTATGGGGATGAATATAGCGAGATGGGTGAAGGCTACGAGCAATACGGTTACGGCGGTTCGTCACGCAATCGACGCGGTAGCGGGACCAGCGACCAACTCTTTTACGGTATGAGCTTTTCGGCGCCGCGGATCGACTTCACGCCCTTGATCGCACCCGATCTCGACGCGCCGATCCTTGCTGGCCCCGTGCTCAAACGAGAGTCGGACCAAGCATTTTCTGCTGGCAACTACCCGCTCGCGCTGGAATTGATCTTCGGCCACATGGTTGCTGAATATCCTGATTCGGCCGTCCAGCTCAAAACCGTCAAATTCAACAAGACGCTTGGTCGTCCCGTTTGGAATGCCAAGTTCGGTGTCTCCTACTCGGTCCGAGGATCGGGAAGCCCAACCCCGATTCGCCAAACGACAACGGGCCGTCGCAGTTCCAGTCCCTCGAGGCAACGCAACGCTCGCGGACGTGGTCGCCCCGATGAAGGTGGTGGCTACCCGAACGAGATGATGGAACAGGAGATGATGCAACAGCAGGCGATGATGGAGCAGTCGATGATGGAAGAGCCATCGGAGGCTGAGATGCGCGAGATGATGGGCTATCCCGAAGACGGAATGATCCCTGGTGGCCCGTCAAGAACTCGCAAGAAGCCGACCGGTCCCGTTCGCAAGATGCTCTCGGATTCGGCCCAAGAAGAACTCGACGAAAACCTTGGCTTGGTGGTCGAAGTGATTCGCGATGAATTCAAGAAACGATTCGAGGGTGGAAACTTTGGTCCTGCGTTGATGACGATCGAAGTTGAAGAGGAGGAAGAGGCAGGCGGCAACAACAATCGTCGCAACGGCACGCGTCAACCAGCCGAGCCAACCACGCCGCCGATCGGGCACGAGTTGGAAGAAGTGCTTGCCCTGGTGCCCGAGCCCATGCCGATGTGGATTCCGGGTGTGATGTACTTGGGGTCGGGCATTGATTCAAAAGAGACCATCGAGATCGCACGCGAGCAGAACCTCGATTTCCTGATCCACTTTGACATTGCCTTGAAACAGGCACGCAACAATCAAGTTCAAAACATGTCGCGTTGTCGCCTGTATCAAGTCTCGACAGGCAAATCGATGGGCATGAGCAAAGGCATGGACAACTGGGAAGCTGCCCAGAACGCTTCTTCAGGACGCAGTGGCGAACGTGAATACGTCGAAGACCAGATGGCGACGTTGTTGTCGATCTTTGATCGCTCAGCGACAGCGTTTGACATGCCAGCCCTCAAACCAGAGCACGCTCGTGGTCGCATCTCGACATTGATTTCGGGCAAGCATGCACGCTCGCTGCGAACGCTTGCCGAGATCCGACTGTATCAAGCGATGGGATTGATTTCCGACGAAGAAGTTGAGATCGCATTCGACATCGTTGGTGGTGCCGAAGGACTCATCATGTTGCACGGTGCACCTGAAGATCGAATCAAAATGGCTCGCATTTGGGCGATTCGTGCGATGGGAGGGACACCACCGGAAGACGAGGATGATTCAAACGCGTTTTAGTGTTTCGAGAAAACGACGTTCACACTCAAAGCCCGCGATCTGTTCGCGGGCTTTTCTTTTTTGATCAGTTCACGCACTCTTGCATCGGAATCGGCATCAGGACTTCCGATGCGGGCACCAGCTTGATGTTCTTGCACCGCGAAAGTTGAAACTGACGCGGTTGCTCGCGGCAAAGGCACAGGCCGAGAAACCGATAGCTGCCCATGAAACGAATGGGGCTGACGACGCGATGCGTGCGATTGCCTTTGGCGTCGGCGTAATCCATCTCGATAACGTAGTTGTCCGAGTCGGTCATTGCACGTTGAAGAATACGGTTCATGGCTTTGCCTCCCAAATTGCTTATCTGTCTGTAATCAGTATTGGTGGGGCCGATGACACGTTAGGTCTGACAGGCCGAAAAAGGTTGGAAACGCCGGAAATTGCGGGGGGTGGCGACTGGCTCAGCCCGCTTTTTCTCTGCCTGCTGCGAAACCAGGAGGACGCCAGCGTGTTCTACGAACTGGAAAACACCTCCCCAATGTGGATTGCGACCTCCCAGGCTCGTTTGTGTTTCCAAGACACGTCACTTGAGACTGAATACCAACTCATCAACTTCGGAGCGTTTCGATCATGCGTTTGTTCAAACGGACCTGTATGGCATCGGCAATCCTTGCCGCGCTATGCGCCAGCACCAGTTTTGCTCAGCCACCCGGCGGTGGTGATCGAGGTGGTTTCGGTGGCCCCGGTGGTGGACCAGAAGGACGCGGTGGACCGGGTGCCGAAGGGCGTGGCGGCCGCGGCGGTCCGGGCAGTCCCGGTGGTCGTGGCGGATTCGGAGGACGCGGTGGTGGTGGTCCCGAGTCCATGATGCGAATGATGCCTGTCCTCGCTGCACTGGACGCCGATGGCGACGGAAAGATTTCAAAAGCTGAAATCGATAACGCCGCCTCAGCACTTCGGACGCTCGACAAGAACGGTGACGGGCAACTGACACAAGAAGAAATGCGACCCGATTTTTCTGCGATGCGACGTGGCGGACCCGGCGGACAAGGTGGGCCTGGCGGTCAAGGTGGTCGTGGAGGTCCAGGCGGTGGTCCTGGGTTCGGTCCGCCTGACGGACGTGGTGGGCCTCCCGGACGTGGCGGTCCCGATGGCCGTGGTGGACCGGGTGGCGACCAGGCTCGTGGCGGCAGGTTCCCCGGTGGTGATCCTGCTTCCTTCGTCGATCGGCTTTTTGAATCGCGTGACAAAGACAACAACGGCAAACTGAGCGGTGACGAGATTCCCGAACAGATGTCGGGACGTTTGGACCAAATCGATTCCAACGGCGATGGCAGTGTGTCGAAAGAAGAACTTGGTTCGGTGATGCGACGCCGCGGTGGCCAAGGTCGGCAAGGTGCTGGCCAGCGGCGTGGCGGCGGCGACAATGCCGCGCCGGGCGGCCAACGACCACGACGCCCCGATGCGGAAGAGTAAGCCGACAACGATCATTGGTGGTGACCTCGGTCTCACGCCAAGACGCAATGGCGACGCAAGGTTGGATGTCCTCGAACCTTGTCAGCTCTGCGTCTTTGCGTGAGATTCTTTTTTAAAGGCCGACCGGAGTCAGTCACTTGTCGTCAGCAGCTTTCGCCTTGCCGCAAGGGGCATCGACCTTGCGGTCAGTGACTTCATTCTTGGGATAGTAGTAGTCAGCGACCGCGCGATCGATTGCGGCCGGAACGGTGATCGGCAATGTCAGCGTGTCGCCGACGGCAGAGAGTGGAACGTCAATCGCGCTCGAAGCCGCATCGACCGCGTTTGTGCCTAGACTCTTCTGGGCATCACCAAATTGTTTGATATCGCCGAACGCCGTCGTGATTCGTTTCGTGTCTTCTCGCACACCACCGTAGACCATTTTTTCTGGCGGCAACGGTGGCCCAAACATCGGCGACGTGGCAACGTTTCGTAGTGTGCCGCAACCGGCACACGATACGATCATCGAAAACAGAATCGGGCGTTTCACGTGATCTCCTTCGCCATCTAAATGATCCGGGTTGACGAGTTTGGCTATTGCCGTTCGGTTCAGCTCTTTGAGTCGCTAGCGACTAAACAGGGCGACGCCACCTCCAATAAGCCAGTCGTCATCGTCGCGTCCTTCGGTGGTCACCATGTACCGCGCAAACCCTGTCATGCGGATATTGGGCGTCCACCAGAAGTGGATTCCGGTCTCGGGGTAGATGCTGGCAAGGAAGCCAGAAAAGCGTTCGCGGTCTTCGCCGCGTTCGTCGATGAAACCGTCATCATCATTGTCGATCCAATCGTCGGCCGCGGGCACGACCTCTTTCGCGTACCCGGCAAACAATCCCACGCCGACAAAGGGGGCAAGCCGAGTGGGTGTTTGGAGACGCATGCCAACATCGGCTCCGGTAAACAGGTCGCTTCCATCGGACATCAGCATGAGCGACCCGCGAGTGGTTAAGTACGACGTTGCGTAGCCTTCGATGCCGATGTCGATTCCCGCCAGTTCGCTGCGGGCGTCGGGGCGAGACATCATGCCGCCGGAAACGAATACACCCCCAGCGCCTGCTTGGAATCGAGCGTCGGAAGCTTGTTTTAGCTTGCCGAGAACATCGCTCTTGTCGGCCCCATCACAGTACTTTTCAGCGTACTCGGGATCGTCCATCGCCCACCGTGATTTGGTCATTCCCGTTGGCAATGCGCAACCACCGCTGATCATCAAAAGAGCGATCAGCAAGCTGAATCGAGAACGGCTGGCGGAGCAGAGACTTGGCATCAAGTCTCAGGTACCGAATTGGAGCGGCGTTGAGCAAGAGAAGAAGAGCGTGAAACACACGTTTGTGGCATTCCGTAGGTACAGTCTCGTTATTCCGCTCCGCGTGTTAGCGCCGTTTGTAGTCCAGCCTTTAGGCGGTCTGTGATAAGATTCCGGCTAAGGCTCGGTACTACGTTCGGCCGTGGTGACGCGCTCTATCGCCTACGCTTTGGCGAGCGTAGCTACGGAAGTCAAAGGCCCGACGCCAGCACGCTGGGCTCACAAAGATTCCGGCTAAAGCTCGGTACTACGAACTGCCTACGCTCTGGCGAGCGTAGCTACGGTTGTCAAAGGCCCGACGCTAATGCATTTGGCTCACAAGCGACTTACTGCTCGCCCATCGTGTGAAAGACGCGAGCGAATTCGTCTCGATAGACTTGATCGGAGACGGGGAACAGCGATTGAAACGTTTCGTTGTCGGCGGCGCCGTGTTGAAAACGTCGCTTTTCGAACACTGGCATTTTGACGCCGGTGACTTGCTCGATGCCTGATGAGACCACGGCGCCCTTCAAGTCATACAGCCGATCGTGGTCCCAGTCGGTCAGGTCAACAAACGGAACGGCTTCGGCGACTTCGATCACATCGGGCAATGCGTACGGACTTAATCCACTGAAGCCGAGTGCTGCCGCAGGCGCACTCGTACGAACATGACCACGGCTTTGCCCGCCGCTGTAGACAAGCGAATGTTTGACAGCATCGACGCCCCATCCTTCCTGGTACAGCATGCGGTTTCCGAGCACACTGCGAATGGTCAGTTCGGGGTTGTCTTCAATGGGGTAATCTTTGAGGTTTTCGTCGCCACCATCGCCGTCGATCACGTAACGCCAATCGGGATAACGTCGGCGCACTTCTTTCAACAATGCCAATCCCATGGTTGCCGATTGCACGTCGAGCGGTTTGTAGTCTTCGATCATGCGTACCGCATCGGTCCATCGCACGGCATCGCGAGGCACATCGATCACCTCGAGCAACATTTCCAAGTTCACCGCGCGAAGGAACTCCAATGCTTGGCGGCTGTCACTTGGGTCGCCTTGAACGGCAAGGGTGAACGCCTTCAATCGCGAAGGGGATTGTCCACGACGACGGATCAGATAGTCCATCAAGACGAGCACGCTGCCGCTGTCGATTCCGCCAGAGAACATCACGCCGATCGGCTCGCTCTCGGGAATCGATTCAATCCATTGGTCGCAAACCTCGGCGAGCTTTGAAATGTATTGGCGACCGATCGCGTCGATGTCTGCGGGCAATCGATTTCGCGGCGGTGCAAAGTAACGCGTCAGCGACGGGTTGGGATCGGGACAACCAACGAGTTGCAATTCAAGAAGGTGGTGTGCGGGAACCATCCGTGTGTAGGAGGGATGGAATTGATCGCCCAACCCTTCCTTTTTCAATTGTTCGGCGATCTCGTCCATGCGTTCGGCGATGATCAGTGCGGGGCCCTCAGCTCGCTTGGCCAAAAAGTACCGCATCGGCCGACCGATCGATCGCGCCATCCGAATGGTTTTGCCCGCTTGCTGGCAGATTGCGAACTGCCCCCGGATCTGCCGCACTTGCGCCGCATCGCCACTTCGGACCGCTTCGCAGGCTTGTTCGTAGGAGGTGCCGAGCAGCACATTGCCGGCCGGATCGAGCAGGTTCACAACGCGATCGATCAGCGCGGCCGGTTGGCCTGCGAAGGATTGGGGTGGGTTGGAGTTGGGCACGTCAGATCGCTGGTTGGATGAGTCGGACATTGACGATTTTGTGGATTAGGGCGAGTCTTCGTTTGCGGTAACGTATGTGACCGACCGCAATTCTCCCCCGATGGGGGATGAGCACGATGAATTCAAAGCAATTGTCGTTATCTTGTAGGAGATTCGGCAAGTTGTCAGCTGGCAATTCCCATGATTCGGACTCCAATGGCAGGGAATGTTCGTAAGGCCAGCGATGCTTTTTGTGAGACACAGCGTTGTGGATGCCGAATTTCCTTCCATGTACACGTGTTTTTAGCACAATTGGTTCAGCATTTTGGGTCGCCGTCGTCGCGAATTCTCCGAAACCGGAACCCCTCGAAATAATCTCAGGCAGTGACTTCCTCCGTGGACTTGCAGCAGTTTTTTGGCGATCAGATTCCACCCCGCGACAGTTTTGTCTCGGTGCTCGAGCATTGGGCAAACCAACGCCCCGATGAAATTGCCTACATCGCCGCCGATACCGAGCCAGGCCAACAGCAGCTGACCTATGCCGAGCTTTGGAAGGAAGTTCGAGGACTCGCGGGCTATTTACAGGGACGGTGCCGAATTCGCTCGGGCGACCGCATCCTTCTGCTGTACCCGCCGGGCATGGATTTTGTCATTGGCTTCTTTGCCTGCCATGCGGCAGGTGCGGTTGCCGTGCCCGCCTTTCCGCCTCGCCGCAATCGCAAGGCGTCGCGGATTCGTTCCATCGTGGTCGACGCCGATGCCAAGTGGGCACTGTCGACACGCAAAGTGGTTGAGCAACTTACCGGTGATAAGTGGCATGAAGACCTGATCGGCGTTCAGCTGCTGGGTACCGACGACGCGTCGGTGCGAGATCTTGATCGTTGGCGACGACCAACGTTGGCAGAAGATTCGCTTGCCGTTCTGCAGTACACCTCTGGCTCGACCGGATCGCCCAAAGGCGTGATGTTGACCCAGCAGAATCTGATCGCCAACAGCGAATTGATTTTGCACGCGTTTGAACCTGGCGGACAAATCGCTGGGATGTCGTGGCTTCCGACCTACCATGACATGGGCTTGGTCGGTGGTGTGTTGATGCCGCTCTACATCGGTAAGCCGAATGTGCTGATCAGCCCGATGACTTTCTTGCAGCGGCCAGCGCGCTGGCTTCAAGGCATCTCCAAACACCGTGTCAGCATCAGTGGCGGGCCAAACTTTTCCTATCAACTTTGCGTCGACAAGATCGATGATCGCGAGATGGAAGGCGTTGATTTGTCGTCTTGGCAAATCGCGTTCAACGGTGCCGAGCCGATTCGCGCGTCAACTCTCGAAGCGTTTGTTGAACGGTTTGGACCTTATGGGTTCAAACGGTCGGCTTTCCTGCCCTGTTACGGGATGGCGGAAACCACATTGATCGTCACCGGTGGTCCTTCGGAAACACGACCGGTGATGAACGCGTTTGATGGTCCGGGGTTGGACGAGAAACGTGTGAAAGCGGTTGAAGACGACGCAGACGGCGCCCGCAAGGTGATCGGCTGTGGCGCCGTGCTACCGAACGAAACGGTTGTCATTGTCGATCCCGATTCACGCCAAAAACTGCCTGATGACCAGATCGGCGAAATTTGGGTGCAAAGTCCCTCGGTCGGCAAAGGCTATTACCAACACAAGGACCTGACCGAGCAAACCTTCAAGGCGATGACCGCCGACGGTGATGGTCCCTACCTTCGCACCGGTGACTTGGGCTTTCTGTATGACGGGCAACTTTACGTTTCCGGTCGCTTGAAAGACATGATCATTGTCCGTGGTGTGAATCGATACCCACAGGATATTGAAGAAACGGTGGAACGCGCCAGCACGGCCGTCCAAGCCGGTGGCGTGGGCGCTTTAGCAATGGAACGTGACGGGCGCGAGCAGCTTGTGATCGTTGCCGAAACGGTCCGGGCTCGGAACATGGATTGGGACGCGCACCTGCAGGCGATTCGTCGCGCGGTAACGGCAGAACATGAACTGCCGCCCGACGCGGTCTATCTGGTTCGCAGCAACAGTGTTCCCAAAACGAGCAGCGGAAAGATTCAGCGGCATGCCTGTTTCCATGCTGTTCGCGACAACACACTCAAGGTCATCGCAAAATGGGTCCGCTGGGAAGAGGCTTCGGGAGCCGCCGTTGCTGGCGCGGCACAACCCATGATGCAAGCTGCGGCTGCTGCGGGTGACCGAGCAAAGGTCTCAAGCGGTGATGTCAGTCCGCCGATTGTTGAGGCGATCAAGCATCACGTGCGGCATGTCGCCGGTGAACGTGCGGGTGCGCTCGATCTCGATACCAACATCGTGCTCGATCTTGGACTCGATAGTTTAGAACGACTCGAGATCGCCCGGAACTTGGAACGCACCTTCGGTGGACGCTTCCCTGAACAGGTGTTGGACGAGATCGAGACGATTGGCGAAACCGCACTCGCCATCAAACGCTACCTGCCCTCGGGCGGCGAGGCGCGAGCCGAAGCGATGCTTAGCGGCGCGTCGGTCGAGACGCTGCCTGCCGACCGCAATGGCGATGGCCAGGATAAGCTGGCTGCTGCGGAAGTGGAGCCCGAATTTGATGTGGCTCAATTCCCAGAGTATCGGCGTCTGAAGGCAACGATGGAGCAAATGTTGATGACGGGTGTCCCAAACCCGTACTTCACGGTTCACGATTCCGTCGTTCGCGACACGACCATCGTTGATGGCCAAGAGTTGATCAGCTTTGCAAGTTACAACTACTTGGGGTTGAGCGGGCATCCCAATGTCTCGCGTGCCGCGGCCGAGGCGGTCGAAAGGTATGGGACAAGTGTTTCGGCCAGTCGCCTGGTTTCGGGCGAGAAACCCATTCATGGCGAGTTGGAACGAAAGATTGCCGAATGGGTTGGGGTCGATGCGTCGATCCTGATGGTCGGCGGGCATGCAACCAATGAAACAACGATCGGTCATTTGGTCGGTGCTGGCGACCTGATCGTTCACGACGCGTTGGCCCACAACAGCATCATCCAAGGTGCGTTGCTTTCGGGCGCAAGGCGTCGCCCATTCCCGCACAACGACTTCGAGGCGCTCGATCGGCTGCTTAGCGAAGTGCGTTCGCAATATCGACGCGTGCTGATTTGTATCGAAGGCGTCTACAGTATGGACGGCGACTTCCCTGACCTGCCCGAATTCGTTGCCGTCAAGAAGAAGCACCAAGCGATGTTGATGGTCGACGAAGCGCACAGCTTTGGAACGATGGGCAAGACAGGCCACGGGATCGCCGAACACTATCAAGTTGACGCTCGCGAAATCGACATTTGGATGGGGACGCTCAGCAAGTCGGCTGCGTCATGCGGTGGGTACATCGCAGGCGGAAACGCATTGATTGAATTGCTTCGCTATACCGCACCAGGGTTCGTCTTCAGTGTCGGGATGCCTCCGGCGCAAGTCGCAGCGGCCATCGCCTCGCTGGAAACACTCGAGGCTGAACCGGATCGCGTCGATCGATTGCGCGATCGCAGCGAACTCTTTTTGAATCTATGCAAAGAGGCTGGCCTCGACACCGGCGATAGCGGTGGTACACCGGTGGTGCCCGTGATCACCGGGAACTCGATGGTTGCTTTGCGGTTGTCGAATCGGCTTAAAGCGGACGGCATCAACGTTCAACCGATTCTCTACCCCGCAGTCGATGAGTCGGCCGCGCGTTTGCGGTTCTTTATCACCTGCGAACATACGGAAGAACAGATCCGCTTTACGGTTGAGCGAACAGCCGCGCAGCTTGCCGAAATGGGGATTGAATCGGGTTCCGTCGCAAGCCAATAGGCCAATCATGACGACGACAATCGCAACAAGTATGACGTGCGGGTCATGCCTGGCCAAACTCAAACCTGCACTTGATGCAGAGGAAACGATCACGAGCTGGGACGCCGATCTCGAAGACCCCAGAAAGTTGGTGCGGGTCGATTTGACGTCCACGGGGTCACCCGAGCATGTGCTGGATGTCATTCGTCATGCCGGATTCGAGGCAAACGTGGTTTCAGAACCGTTGCCAACGGCAGCGTCGGATGCGAAAGCTACCTTTCGCCTCGCGACGTACAAGCCTTTGCTGTTGGTGGTCGCCTACGTGATCGGTGCATCGGTGCTGTTCGAGTCGCTGCATGAGCAGTGGCAGTGGTCACGGGCGATGAACTATTTCATGGGCTTCTTCTTTCTCGGCTTCGCCTTCTTCAAGCTACTTGACGTTTCCAAGTTTGCCGATGCATTTGCAACGTACGATGTGATCGCGAAGCGGTCGCGTTTTTACGCGCTCGCGTATCCTGCGATCGAAGTGGCTTTAGGCCTTATGTTTGTCACGGGCACTTGGTTGGTGTTTGCCGGTTCAGCAACGGCGGTCGTGATGGCAGTGGGGCTGGTCGGCGTGATTTCGGCGGTTCGCAAGAAGCAAACCATTCAGTGCGCTTGTTTGGGAACCGCATTCAACCTGCCGATGTCGTTTGTCACGATCATCGAAAACAGCGTCATGCTGGTGATGGCCATCGCGATGTTGGCGTTTCGATAGCCCGTCGGCATTTGGGAATCACGCTCGGCACTCCCGCGGCCCGATGCTAGCGCATACGGCTCAGTTGTCTCGTGAGCCGAACGCGTTAGCGTCGGGCATTGCATTCCCGTTACTAAGCTGGCCAGAGCGTGGTGGCGTAGCGAGCGGTTTGCAAACACATCCACCTTCTGGCGAAGGTAGCTACGAAGACCTTGTCTACAGTTGCGCCTCGATGGTTTCGCCGCCGGCACGCGTCAACAGTGCTTTGAAGAGATCAAGGTTGATCGAGTGTGTGATGAAAATGACGGCTCCGTCACCCATCAGCACGTGGAACCCGCCCTGGTGTGCGTGTCCCATCTGCGGCAGAGGGTCATCCCAATCGATTTCAAGGCCACCTGGTTTTGACCAGATGGTCGCTTCGCTGGCGTCGGCTTCGACGACCATCAAGGTATTGCTCAAGCCATCAAGGACATCGCGGAAACGGGGTGTGCCTTCGTTGTTGAACATCAGTTCTTCGCCCACCAGGGCTTGAAAGACCGTGTGCCCTTCGGGCAGCGGCAAGCTTGGATCTTGGAAAACCTGGAGTGTCTTTTTCGAAAGCGGCAGGTTGTTTTCGCTATCCCAAGGTTCGTCGAGATTGAATTCTTCGTACAAGGCTTGTTGTTCGATGAATGGCAGGATTGCAACGCGCCAGCTCAGCAGCTTGTTCCCTTCGTCGTCAACGATATCAGTCGGCAGCTGTTTGTACGCCGAATGGTAGTTGTGGATCGCCAGTCCGATCTGCTTCATGTTGTTCGAGGCACTCATTCTGCGAGCGGCTTCGCGGGCTGCTTGAACGGCAGGTAGCAACAAACCGACAAGCACGCCGGTGGTCGCGGCCGACACGCCTGCTTCACCGCTGATTTCCAACCGGTCTCCATTACGAGTGGGCTTCACGACGCGCGAGAACATGTCGATCATTCGTTTGGCGTAGGCGCGTTGGGCATCGGCCATCGGGCCTTCTTCGCGGATGCCCTGTTCGACTTGAGCCATCGCCGCCAGTTTGCCAAGCTCGATTGAATCGATCAGGATCTTCTCGAGCTCTTGAGCGTTTGCTTCACTCGAGGCAAGCAACTCGATTCCAAGCGATGCCTCTTTCGCAGCACTGGCATGAATCACTGTGCCATCAAGTAATTCCGGTACCCGCAAAAGGTCTTGGAATGCGGGCGGGACGCCGGGCCTGAGTTGTTCGACCATGGGCGTCATGATTGGCCGTGCCGGCGCGGTTGTGCCAATGACTTGCAACATTGAGTCGCCGATCGGGTTTTCCGTAATCAAGTCGGCAAGTGGCCCCTCGCCGTTTGCGATCAGCATCGAGCGAACCATCATCTCGCTACCAACCAAAGCGGTTCGTGCATCGGCCATCACCAAACCAATCGGTGGGTGTCCGGCAAACACGTACATCGTCTTGTCACCCACCTCGACGGTCGGTGGCACGGTGAGGTACTCCTCATGAATCTCTGAGGGGTCATAGTCTTTGTTCAGACGAACAACGGCGCCGATGGGTGTGTCGCCAGGTCCCATGGGCAATCCAACGATCACTTGAATCGACTCAATCGTGCGGATGTCCAGCCCGAAGGTTTCGAGTGCAGCCGCTTCGGCAACCTCGACCGGCATCGCTTCCAGGCCAGGCGAAGCCATGATTTTGGGGACTTGGGCGCGAACGCTGACCATCGACATATTCGACACATATTGAGTGTCGGGATTCTGCGCCGATGTCATCGTCGGAAACGCGACTGATAGGGTTGCCACAAAAAGTGCCGCGGCGAAAACTCGATTGAAGATCATGGCGCGTTCCTGGTGTTGCCCTGATGTTGGTTCGGGGGACTTGGTTGCATTGTCGAAATTATAGCCGTATTGTCTGGAGTCGTGGGCAAGTGAGCTCAACCAAGCGCGTTCGGCGCCGTTTGTCGTCCCGTCTTCAGGCGGATTGTGCGACGATTCCGGCTGACTCTTCGGGCCCTCCGCATGCTCAGCAATTGAGCCCTCGCGGTAGCCGTCGGGTCCTGCGAGGTGCGCGAAAGGGTGTAGGGCCAGATGCTAACGCGTTCGGCTCACAATGATCTCGACGCTCTGGCGAGCGTCGCAGCGGACAATCGTGAGCACTTGGGTTCACCGGTCGGGTACACTGCGGGTGACCTGAAACAAGGATTTGAAATGACGCGAACAACTTCTGCCCCTTTTAAGAAACTCCAGTTCCTACGAGCGGGCTTGCCCGCGATCGCAGCACTCTCGATCGGCGCGTCGACGTGCGTTGCCGATTGGCCGCAGTGGCGTGGTCCCGAGCGAAATGGCTTTGTGGAATCGGGGCCATTGATCGAACAGTTGCCCAGCCAGGGGCTGGCGCCAAAGTGGAAATTTGATTCGTTTCCCGGCGGCACCAGTGGTGGATGGAGTTCGCCGATCATTAGCGGCAATCACGTCTATGCCTATTCGCACACCAAGGTCAAGAATCCAGCGGCTGACGATCTGGGGCCGGCAAAGTACCCCTGGTTGGCACCGGAGAAGCGGACCGGAATGACGGACGCCGAATACGCTGACTACGAAGTGAAACGACGCGACGAAAATGAAGCGCGTGCCAAAGCTTTTCGATTCGACGAACGAATGATCTGTGTTGACTTGGATTCCGGTGACGTGATCTGGGAGCGAAGTCATCAGTCGAAGTACACTCGCTTCACGCACTCCGGCACTCCCTGTGTTTCGCAAGGCAAATTGTTCGTGCTTGGTGCTGAACGGACCGCCTATTGCTACGACGCCAAGTCGGGCGATGTGTTGTGGAGCAAGCGATTGCCCGGGGATTTTCGTGACGAGTTCTTTGCGAGTTCGTTTGTCGTTAGCGGTGACGTGGCGCTGGTGTCGTGTGGCGCCTTGACCGCTCTTTCGACCAAAGACGGCGCCATCCTTTGGCAAGGTGACGCGGAGCTTGAGTACCAGTCACACAGCAGCCCCGTTGTTTGGAATTCAGGTTCCGAGCCGGTTGCAATCGTGAACTCTCGTGGGGGCACGACAAAGGCCTTCCGCGTCGCTGATGGCAAGAAGCTTTGGGAGCTGGAATCGGGGGCGGGCAGTTCGACGCCCATTGTTGCAAAGGACTTGCTGTTGACGTATGGTTCTTCGCGCAAGAGTGGACTGAGTGCTTATCAACTGAATCGTTCGGCGTTGGAAAAAGAGCCGGAACTGGTTTGGCAATTCCAGCGAGCCGCGGATTCCGGGTCGACACCGGTGGTGCGTGGTGATGCGGTTTTTGTGCAGGGCGATAAGCGGTTGGCCAAAGTAAAGCTGGCAGATGGAAAGGCCGTTTGGCAAACCACCATGAAAATCTCGAATCCACGCTACACGTCACTGATCGCTGCCGGAGACCAGGTCTTCTACAGTTGGGAAGGCATCCTTTCGTTCAGTGCGAATGCCGAAAAGTACCAAGAGTTGTATGACGCCGAGGTCGATTCGGACTCCGTTTTGATTGGCGAAGAAGATCTTCGCAAGAAGTTGAAATTGGACGAGATTGCCAGCGGTGATGGTGGCCAGGCGGAAGCCGAAAAGGTCTGGCAGGCCAAAGCGATTCGCAGTGGCCCCTTGGGCTGCAGCACTCCCGCGGTGAGCGACGGTAAGATGGTTGTTCGGTTGCGGGACGCGCTGGTCTGTTTCGACCTGCGTCAATAGCCGGGGCGGTTTCGATGCTCGGTCGGTGGATGCCAAAATGTGGTTTGCCGAACGAGGTTGGCGGATTGCGGAACTTCGAGCCGATTGTGCGGCTAAAGCGGGGCTGGGAAGAGGAAACCACCTTGTGAATTTGCCCTGGAAGCTTGTCAAATCTATAGGGGAGAAAGACTCTTTGGGTACACGCCCGGCTCAGGCCCCTTCAAATCAGCGGAGGCTGAAGTACGGTGGAAGGCAACTGCCTTACGCGTTTCAAAGAGGCGAGCTTCGCGGGGACCTGCTGTGTCAACCGTCACGACAACATTTGAAGACTCGTGACATCCTCCCCCCTATTTCGCAGCTCAGTCATGGATGGTGAAAATCGCATGCAATCGACAACACGATACGAACCGCATCCAACAATCACTCATCATGGGTCCGCCAGCGCTGGCGCCGACCCCAAGTTGATGCAGCGCTATGAAGCGTTGACGCGTGATGCCAAAGTCAGCTGGACGGGGCATCACCATCTCCTGCGTTTGCTCGGCCGAGGGGGCCAAGGCGAGGTCTATTTGACCGAATATCGTGGCACCGACGGGTTTACCGTTCCGGTTGCGATGAAAGTCTTTTCGCCCGAACGCTACACCGACACCCGCGCCTACGACGACGCAATGCTTCGGGTGGCAACGATTGCCTCGCAGGTGGCGCTGATCCAACACGACAACCTGCTGGACGTCCAAAACTTCTTTGAGCGTGATCGCATCCGCATCATGATGATGGAATGGATCGACGGGTATGACCTGCGGCAACTGACTTCGCCCAAGTGTCTTGACCTGCTCGAGGGCAGGATTAGCCAGCGGCGTTGGAAGTACATCAACGAAGTGATTTTGACCGACGGTCCTGAGCAGTCGCGTTTCAAAGCGGGCGTTGCCGTTGCGATTGTGCGTGAATGCCTCGCGGCACTCGCTGCGCTGCACCGAGAAGGGATTGTCCACGGCGACGTAAAGCCGGCCAACATCATGCTCAAACGCAGCGGTCACGCAAAGCTGATCGACATGGGTTCGGCATTCATGTACACCAACCCGCCGCGCGATCGTGAGTGCACGCCGCTTTATGCTGCACCCGAAGTCTTGGAAAACTACGAAGCGACACCACGCAGCGACTTGGCCAGTGTTGGTTATGTCTTGATCGAACTGTTGAGTGGCTCGAACCCGTTTGCCGGACAAAGCAAACTGCGTGATTTGTTGCACGCCAAACGCGAGCTTCCATCGCGGCTGGACGAAATCTTGCCCGACGATGTGATTTGTAACGAACTACTCATGAATTTCTTGATGGGCTTGATTTCGCCTGACCCGAACCGACGGTTTCCGAGTGCGGAAGCGGCCGAGCATGTTGAAAAAGGCGCCGCGGCGTTTCATCGTCAATTGATCATGAGCGACATGGCGACCGAATACGACAACGACATTCGTGTTTGGTTGGAAGAATTGCGCCGTTTGGAGAACGGTGAATAACCATGGATCAAACACACTTGGACGTTGCCGTTGCCGCTGCCAAGGCGGGGGCGAAGGAATTGATGGCGCGGCGTGATGATCGTGTTGTCAGCGAAAAAGCCCCCAAAGACCTTGTCACCGACGCCGATCTGGCAAGTCAGGCTGCGATTCGAAAACTCTTGCTCGAAGCCTTTGACGCTTACGCGTTCGTCGGTGAAGAAGAAGGCGAAAATGATCCGCCCGAAAGTGTGCGTCGTGGCGATCCGGATGCGCCGCCCTGTTGGGTGGTCGACCCGCTCGACGGCACCGTGAACTTCGTGCACCGTTTGCAGAGCTTTGCCGTTTCGATCGGACTTTATTCCGCAGGCAAGATGCGACTGGGAGTGATCTACGACCCGGTGATGGACGAAATGTTTACGGCCGTGGATGGCCAGGGAGCCTTCGTCAATGGTCGTCGGATGAAGGTCAGTGATTGCGAGGATCTCGGTCACGCGTTGATCGCTTGCAGTTTTCCGGCGGGTGTGAAAGCGGATGCGCCCGAAGTCGTGCGTTTCACCAAGGTCCTCGAGCAATGCCGTTCGTTGCGCCGGCTTGGTTCGTGCGCACTCAACATGTGCTACGTTGCCGACGGCCGGCTTGATGCCTACTGGGCGACCAATGTCGCCGCCTGGGACTCGGCTGCGGGCACGGTCATTGCTCGCGAAGCCGGTGCGCAGCTGACCGCTTGCGACGGAGAAGAGATGGACGATTGGAAGCCGCGGTTTTGTGTGAGCGCGGCGCCGAAGCTACATCAGTCAATGGTTTCGCTTCTTTCCTAGCGATCGTGTTGGCGTTGACCGAGGTGTCCGATGCAGTTGGATCCAAGCGAGCTCTCCAAGGGGGCGATGTACGCGTGGATGGTCAACCTGATCACGCCACGCCCAATCGCTTGGGTTTCGACCCAATCATCGAGCGGTGTCAGGAACCTCGCACCCTTTAGCTTCTTCAACGGCGTCGGCGCCAATCCGCCGACGTTGATGTTCTGTCCCGCCAATCAGCGAGATGGGCGTCCCAAAGACACGTTGGCCAACGTTCGCGAGACGGGCCAGTTCGTGGTCAATCTCGTCACCAGTGACGTGGTTGATGCGATGAATCTGACGGCCGGCGAATATGAGGCTGATCAAGACGAGTTCAAGATCGCATCGGTCGCTACCGCCGATTCGAGCAAAGTCGATGTGCCGCGTGTTGCAGGTGCGGCCGCGTCGATCGAGTGCGAACTACTGCAAGCGATCCAGCTTGGAAGTGGACCCGCCGGCGCCAATCTTGTGGTGGGCAGGATTGTCTGGATCGACGTCCGAGACGATTTGGTGGTCGACGGGCGTCTCGATGCAACCAAGCTCGAGACGATTGGACGCATGGGTGGTGCAACCTATGTTCTCACAACCGATCGATTCGAGATGCCACGCCCAAAGGCATGACGCCGCATCCTCGTAACCGCGTTCTCCGTGGTGACGCATTCTTGGCCGCTCCGCGCCCCATGGGTCGAACTCGCTAGTGCTACGGATTGCAATTGCGCTTCCACCGGCAGAAATCCTTGCCCAAGTTCACACAACTGAGCCGCGATCACGTAAGCGGCCGGGCCTTAATCGCCTTCACACCAGTTGTGCGTCGGCAAGGGCCCGAGGCCTGACGGCCAGCGGCTCACGGTACCACCCAGACAGCCCAAGAAGTTGCACTGGTGGCACCAGAATTGCAATCCGCAGCGCTAGCGTCGGGCCTTTGCCCTCCACGCACTGGCGAGCGTAGCTACGGAAGATTGGGGGCGTCCGAGGACCTACTTGTTATAGAAGTTGTAGGCTGCGTTGTTTGGATCGAAGTCGGCGTCGGTCAAGCCAACGTTCAGCTTCAAGTTCAGATAGTTGTATTCTTCGATCACTTCGGGAGCAGCTCCTTCACGCTTTGGCCAATCGTAGGCGATGTAGCGGATGGGCATGTTCAATTCGTCATCAATAAAGACTTGTGCCTGATAGAACTCGGCGTCCGCACGACGTGTGGGTTGCGTCACTTGCATGACGGTACAGACGCGGTCTTTCACGCGAGCGTTCTTGCGGAATTCGCATTGCACGTCGGGTGATTGGCGAGCACGACCGCCACGTTCGATCAGCTTCACGATCAGGTTTTCGACACCAATTTCGGTTACCGGGTAGCGTTGTCCACGCATCGCGATCATCCCGTCGGGCGGGACATTGACGGTTGGTAGGAATCGTCCCTTGAAGCCACCTTCGTGCGCGGTGATGTTGCCCTCGTTTCGGCCTTCGACGTAGATCACCTCGCGGCCTTTGACCGCGGTCGGCTTCAGGAAGTTCAGGTAAACGCTCAGTGGCTGGACAACGCGGCCGCCTTCGACTTTGCGGTTGCGTACTTTGACGTACATGAATTCATGCGGATTGAGCGTGTCGCCAACCCGCTCTCGTTTAACGAGCAACGCGGTGTAGTCGACGACTTGAGCACGGCTTTGTTCGAGACCGCGACGCGCGATGTCGAGCGCTCGGTCGAGCGGATGAATCGTGTTGGGAGCTGGGGCAACGCTCGCATTGGCGACACGGTGTACCGGTTCCTGCAGTTGGTTATTGTCAGCAAAGACGGTGCGTGTACCTGCGATCGCAGCAAGTGATCCGACCATCGTGACAAACTGGCGACGTTTCATTTTCATAGCACTCTTCCGTGTGTGCAGTGTGGATGACCTCGTGTCATCACTAACGGTGTTATCGCCTGGATCGTTTTGCAAACTGATCCGAAGCCAAGTCGCTGTGAGCTGTCTCCCCAACCGAATCAGCCGTCACTTTCCGAATAGCCTTTTGGATTGTTTCAAGCCTACCAGCAGCAGCGTCTCCCGCTGCCCCGCCGATTTGGAAGGGGATTACCGTGAAACGATACAGATCTGCGTCGCGACACCGCCAGAGCAGTTTTTGGTCCTTGGCAGTTTGTGATCGGAAGCCATGTTTTCGTTACCAAAACACCAGGTTGCGGAAATTTATCTGGCCGTGATCTCGACGCAGGACGATCAGAAAAACAGGTTCAGCCGTCAAGGTTTACTCATGTTGCCCTGTTTGAGAGTTGTGTGATGAAGAACACTGTCGCTATCAATCGCTCCGCTGCGGTTGTCTCTCTCGCGCTGCTTATCGCTTCCACAGGCTCAGGCGTCGGCGCTGAAGAGGGGACGCAAATGCTTTCAAACGGTTGGCCTCAGCCCGTTCGACAAGCGAGCGTGGTTCAGCCGGTCGCGACGCAACAAGTTCACCGTGCCGCGCACAACGCACCTTCCTCGAACGCTCGGATTCCGCAAAACGCTCTTCGTTCGCGCACAAGCCAGCCCGCAAGTCAGCCGACACGGCACGCCGCCCAGCCCGCAAGGCAAACCGTTCAGCCCGCGCCCGTTCGGCAAGCCGGACACATCCACGATCACCACTTGCACGAACCGGTTGCTGTCATGTCCCCAGATCTGCACCAGCACCAGATCATTCAAGCACCTGGTCGCAAAAAGCCGTCGACGATCCAGCGCCACCACGAGAAGGCTCAGAAGTACCATCCGCCCCATCTTTCGTGGCATCACTTTCAACAATCGCAAGCGAAGCTGCCGATGGCCAATCAGCGCGAGACGTGGAAGACACCCTACTCGTATGGCCATTTCGGCGCCAGTGGCAAGCGTCATTGGAGCAAGCATCACGGGTACCGTGACCGCTACACCGAGTGGCGTCGGAACTAGAGCTTGTCAGAGATTCCTATTCGTGTGATTTGGATGATTCGTGGATTCTCCTGCGCATCCCAGCATCAAGCACACACACGCGATTGCCTTTTTCGGGCATCGCCGCTCACAAATCGCGGCCTCTTGTCGCTGGCCACTTGTGGCTGGGTGGGACAAATCGAAACGGACGCTAGGATGGAAGGGTTGCTTACGTAGCCCCCTTCACCATCAACGCGCGTCACATCGATGAATCGACCTCACCCAGGACAATCACAGCAACCGCTGCCCGAGCCTTCTGTTGTTCCCGAAAACGGTTGGCATACCGGACATTACTTCTATCGATTTGACCGCGGGCAACTTGGTGGTCCACTCGATGCGGCCTGCTGCGAACAGTTTCGCGTCGCGCTCAGTGGCGAGGGGGATGATGCCCCAGAACGGTTGTCCGCTTACTGGACGAGCGGGCATCGTGCCGACTTTGGCGTGATGGTGATGGATCCGGACCCAGGCAAGGTCGATGCGATTCACCAAAAGATCATGGCGCCTGGCCTGGGACGCTACGTGAAACCTGAGTGGTCGTTCGTTTCGATGAGTGAAGTGAGCGAGTACGTTCCGACCGTGGAGCGGTTCCGCGACAAGTTGATCGCTGGCGGCGCAGATCCAGGCTCGGATGAATTGGCTGCGAAGGTGACAGCCTACGAGCGTCGCTTGCCCATGATGAACGAGCAACGTTTGCGACCCGAGTTTCCGGAGTGGCCGGCGGCTTGTTTTTATCCGATGAACAAGAGTCGCGTGCCGGGCGCAAACTGGTTCATGGAACCCTTTAGCAGCCGCAATTCGATGATGGCCGAACATGCGCAGAGCGGCATCGCGTTCGCTGGGCGGGTGAGCCAGTTGATCTCCGTCGGCGTCGGCCTTGATGACTGGGAGTGGATGGTGACGCTATGGGCACGCAACCCGGAGTATTTGAAAGAGATCGTCTACAAGATGCGTTTTGACAAAGCGAGCGCGAAGTACGCCGAGTTTGGCCCGTTCTATGTTGGCTACAAAGCAACCGCCGACGAAATCTTGCAACACTGTCAGTTGCTGTAGGCCGGATCAAAGAGCGACAGCTGTAGGCCGGATCAAGGAGCGACAGCGACGCAGATCCGGCACAAGTCGATCTTAGCGACGTTTGCCAGAAGGATTCCAGTCGGGTGTCATGCAAAGCATGGCCTACTGGTGCATCTAGCTCTAAGTGTCATGCATCCGGCTGCCACCCTCCCACAAGTGGGAGGGTGATTCCCGCACCGACGCCTCTTATCGAATGGGTTCCCAGCCGAGGTTGTCTCGGTAGGGACGCTTCTGCTCGATCGGTGCAGGCTGGAACTTGCGATTGTGTGTCATCGCGGCATCACGGACGTGAACACTAACAGGTGTCGAAACACTTGTCACATTGGCGTCGTCCGAGTTGAAAGGACGGCTCCATTTGTCGGCCGGGCTCGATTGTCGTCGCGGCAACAACGGAGGTGCTTGCAGACGATCGTTCGGTTGCGTCGATGGCAACAGCGCGGGTGATTGAGTCCGTGGGATCGGCGCGCGAGTTTGGTTATCAAACGGTGACCGGTAATCTTCAGGAGCTCGAATGGGTGCGACCCCATTTGCCGCCGACACGGGCGACTGCGACGTGATGCTCGTTGGATCCGGAAGGGGTTGCTGCGGCGGCCGCGACTGTTGAACGGTCGAATTGGCCGCGTCCTTCAGGTCCCAATAAGACTCCGATGGCTTTGCATTGGGTGCGGCATCGGGTTGCGGTGCCGGTGGCTGAGTCGCAGCGGGCGATGGTGCGGGTGCGGCCGCCGGGTTGGTTGCCGACGGAGCGGGCGACGATCCGACGGGCGGGCGGTTGGAAAGGGGGGCTGCTGGCAGCGCGGGACGATCCACCGGCGCTAAGTCTCCACCACCACCTTGGCCCGCTGGCGGGTAGGCGTTGGAAGGTGACGTTGCGGGCGGGTAACCAGGTGCGGTGGATGGAATCGGCGAAACCGAGTGAACGCCCGGCTGCATCATGCCACCGACTTGTCCAATCGTTCCCTGGCCATAGGTTGGCGGACTGGTGACGGCGCCTAAGGGTGCCGGTGTACCGTAGGCCGGTGCGCTGTATGCCGGTGTGCTGTAGATCGTCGTTGAGCAGCCGTTGGGAGCGCACGCCGCGGGTGCTGGGCAAGGCGCCGGTTGTTGCAGGGGTCGCTGAATCGTGACATACGGCGTTCGTTGCAATCGTTGAACGTAGGACGTGCAGGGGCGTTGCACCGTCACGGTCGTGCCAGTGACCGGGTCAACCGTGGTAACGGGGCGGTAGTAAGTGATCGGCGCTCGGTAGTAAGAACTGCGGTAGTTCGTGCCGAGGATCGAGCCAAAGAAACGTGACAAACCGCCTCGTTGTTGAGGTTGCGGCTGCGGCGTCACGTAAAGTGGCGCAACGGGCGCTGCCGAAAGTGCACTCGGTGGAGTCCCTGTAATGGGAGCCGGAGCCGTGATGGGGGCTGGTGTGATCGGCGCTTGAGCGTAGTTGGCTTGGTAAGTTTCCGACGTGATGATCGGCGCGGTCACGGCGACGTTGCCGCGCATCGTCGAAGCAAGTGGAACGTTCGACGTTGCTCGTGGTGCCGGTGTGACGATCGGAACGCTGTAGGATGTTTGGACATTACCCGGGCCGATCAGCGTTGGTTGGGACATGATCGGTGCGGCCGCTGCACTGCCCGCGATCACGGGGCGACCGGTGTAGACCGATGGGTTGTTTGCGTAGATCGGCTGGTTGTTAATAAAGATCGGCGTCTGTTGGCCGTAGGCGGGACGCTGCGCTTGATAGACCCCGTTCTGCTGCCGAGGCACGAGCGGGAGGTCTCGTGGGTTGCTTGGCAGGATCACCTGGCTGGGCGCGTACTGGGCCACATACGGAGCAGGAACGGCCGGTGATTGGGCAACGTAAGCGTCGCGGCGACCGAACAAGCGACCAAGGCAACCTGCCGAAACAGGTTCGATGAGGGTGGCGCCCAGCATCAAGGTCGTGAAACAGGTCAACAGTTGTCGCGTGAGCATCCGCGGGTCCCGTGCAATGGAGTTGGTGTTTGTTTGCCTCTGGTGCCGTTCTCAGGCACTCACCTGCGCAATCGAGTTGCTGCGCAAAGAGACTCCGATGCAAGTGGACGCCTCAGCAAGCCTTGGGTCAACAAAACATTAGCGAACATCATGGGGTTGCTAAGGTTTTCCGCCGATTCCCTGCGGACGGTATCGATTGTGCCGATTCGACCTGCGGCGTAGGGACACTAAGTGACTAGCGCTGCGGATTGCAATTTCGCTTCCACTAGGCTTCGAAACCGCGCGTCTCGAAAACACTCTCCCTTGGGAGAGTCGGGCTCTAAGGCCCGGAGAGGGCTATTCCCTCCCCGGACTTTGCGTCCGACCCTCCCGCAAGCGGGAGGGTGATTGTTGGAGCACGCGTTAACCTGGGCAATCACTTCACTTCATGGCACGGTAAGCCCAAAGCCAGCGCCCAGCCCACGAACGTCTGCCAAGGTGGCACGAGGGCGGGGGCGGCATGCCCTTGGGCGGTTTTTTTCGGTTTGTAAGTGATTGTCTTCAAACGACTTGCGATCCGATCTTTTCGTTCCGGCACAGCGATTGCTGAAGAGAGGCCCTGTCGATGGCCCCTGCCACCGGTGCATATCGACCAAATCAATGACCTGAACAAAATGTCACCCGGCGTGCTTGTCGCGTCCGGACGCAATAACTCACCCACCTGGGGTGCCACTGGCTGGCTCGAAACGAGTTGGCTCGGCAGCCCGGACAAATTTGACGAACCACAGGAGAGAAAACGTCGTGGCGAAGCAAATCGTTTTTGACGACGACGCACGCGGCCCATTGTTGGCCGGCGTCAGCAAGTTGGCACGAGCCGTCCGCAGCACATTGGGACCTCGTGGCCGCAATGCGGTTTTGGACAAAGGTTGGGGGTCCCCCAAGGTCACCAAAGATGGTGTGACCGTGGCTGAAGACATCGAGCTGGACGATCCGTTCGAAAACCTTGGCGCTCAGCTCGTCAAGGAAGCTGCCAGCAAGACCAATGATGTCGCTGGCGACGGAACCACAACGGCAACTGTTTTGAGCGAAGCGATCTTCCGCGAAGGCTTGAAGATGGTCGCCACTGGCGCCGACCCGATGGCTTTGACTCGCGGCATGAACAAGGCTGTCGAAGCTGCTGTGGCTCAGATCGGAAAGCTTGCCAATCCGATCAAAGAGAAAAGCAAGAGTGACATTAAGCAAGTCGCAACCATCGCGGGCAACAACGATCCAACGATCGGCGAAGTCCTCGCGGACGCTTTCACCAAAGTCGGCAAGAACGGTGTGATCACCGTCGAAGAAGGCCGCTCGAACGAAACCTATGTCGACGTCGTCGAAGGGATGCAGTTCGATCGCGGTTTCCTCTCGCCCCACTTCGTCACCAACCAAGACGAAGTTGCTGTTGAGCTCGAGGACTGCTACGTCTTGCTGTTCGAAGAAAAAATCTCGAACAACAAGAAGATGATTCCTTTGCTGGAAGCTGTCTCGAAAGCGAAGAAGCCTCTGTTGGTGATCGCTGAAGATGTCGAAGGCGAAGCGTTGGCAACTTTGGTTGTCAACAAGATGCGCGGCATCCTTTCGGCCTGTGCCGTCAAGGCTCCCGGTTACGGCGATCGCCGCAAAGCGATCCTCGGCGACATCGCAACACTTACCGGTGGCAAAGCGATCTTCAAGGATCTCGGCATCGATTTGGAAAGCGTCAAGTTGACCGACCTCGGTCGTGCCAAGAAGATTCGTATCACCAGCGAAGCAACCACGGTTGTTGGTGGTGCTGGCAAGAAGGCTGACATCGAGGCTCGTGTCGAGCAGATCCGCCGCGAAATGGATCTGACCGACAGCGACTACGACAAAGAGAAGCTGCAAGAGCGTCTCGCAAAGCTTGCTGGTGGTGTTGCACAGATCAACGTTGGTGCGGCAACCGAAACCGAAATGAAAGAACGTAAAGCGTTGATCGACGACGCTCGTGCGGCAACTCAAGCAGCTCTTGAGGAAGGCATCGTTCCCGGTGGCGGAACCGCTCTGCTTCGCTGTCGTGCCGCAGTCGAGAAGCTTGAAAAGTCGCTCGAAGGCGACCAACAGCTTGGTGCTCGCATCATCCGAAACGTTCTGGATCAACCCCTTCGCGCGATTGCGAACAACGCTGGCCTTGATGGTGCCGTTGTTGTCAACCGAGTCCTTCAAATGAAGGGCAAAACGGAAGGTTACGACGCCAATGCGGAAAAGTACTGCGACTTGGTCGCTGGCGGTATCGTCGACCCAGCCAAAGTGGTTCGCACTTCATTGACCAACGCATCGAGCGTTGCGGCCTTGTTGCTGACGACCGAATCTTTGGTCACCGAGATCCCAACCGAAGAGGAAGAGGATGGTGGCGATCATCATCACGACCACGGTATGGGTGGCATGGGCGGAATGCCTGGCATGGGCGGAATGGGCGGCATGCCCGGCATGATGTAAGCCAACCACGGACCAAATCGTCGCCGGCGCCGAGGTGCCGGCGACAGCAGTAGCAACTGCGACTCAACCAAACCAAATCACCAATCATTCATAAAGAATCAAAGAATCATGGCAAAAGTTAACTTGCGTCCTCTTGATGATCGCGTCGTCGTCCAACCTTCCGAAGCAGAATCGACCACCGCTGGTGGCATCGTGCTTCCCGACTCGGCTCAAGAAAAGCCACAGCGCGGCACCGTTGTTGCCGTTGGCCCTGGACGTCTGCTCGACAGCGGCAACCGAGGTGAATTGAGTGTTTCAGTCGGTGACACCGTGATCTACGGCAAGTACGGCGGAAGCGACATCGAAGTCGGTGGTCAGGAAATGAAGATCCTTCGCGAAAGCGACATCCTGGCAAAGGTGCTGTAGGTCGAATTGGACCTGCAGATCTTCGAACGCGAAACAACGAACAACCAACACATAGAGGAACACACTCGTGGCAAAACAATTGCTTTTTGACGACCACGCGCGAGCTCGCATGATGGCCGGTGTCGACAAGCTGGCCAACGCCGTTGCCGTGACGATGGGCCCGACCGGTCGTAATGTGATCATCGACAAGTCGTTCGGTGGCCCAACCGTGACCAAAGACGGCGTGACCGTTGCAAAGGAAATCGAACTGGAAGACCGCTTCGAAAACATGGGCGCCAAGCTCGTGATCGAAGTCGCTCAAAAGACCAGCGATTTGGCTGGTGACGGAACGACGACGGCGACCGTCCTGGCTCGAGCCATCTTCAAAGAAGGTTTGCGAAACATCGTTGCTGGCTCGAACCCAGCTGCCATTCGTCGCGGTATCGACAAAGCGGTTGCCGCTGCGTCGGAAAAGCTGATCGAAATGGGCAAGCCGGTCAAAGACAAGCAACAAGTCGCTAACGTTGGCGCCATCTCGGCCAACAACGACGATGAAATCGGTGGCCTGCTCGCCGACGCGCTTGAGCGAGTTGGCAAAGATGGTGTGATCACTGTCGAAGAAGGCAAAACCCGTGACACCGACGTCAGCTACGTCGACGGGATGCAATTCGACAAAGGTTACATCTCGCCTTACTTCATCACCGATCCCGGCACGATGGAAGCGAATCTTGAGAACGCGTTGATTCTTCTTTACGAAAAGAAGATCAGCAACATTCGCGACCTCGTTCCACTGCTCGAAAAGTCGGCTCAAACCGGCCAACCTCTGTTGATCATCGCCGAAGATGTCGACGCCGAAGCGTTGACTTTGTTGGTCGTCAACAAGTTGCGTGGCACACTCAACGTTGCTGCTGTCAAGGCTCCTGGTTTTGGCGATCGCCGCAAAGCAATGCTTGGCGACATCGCAACGTTGACCGGCGGTACGCTGATCAGCGATGACTTGGGCATCCAGCTCGAAAACATCACTCTCGAGCACCTCGGTCGCGCTAAGAAGGTTACCGTCGACAAGAGCAACACGACGATTGTCGAAGGTGCTGGAAAGAGCGGCGAAGTCAAGAAGCGTGTCGATCAGATCCGTGCTCAAATCGATCAGACCGATAGCGACTACGACAAGGAAAAGTTCCAAGAGCGTTTGGCGAAGCTCGCCGGCGGTGTTGCTGTGATCAGCGTCGGTGCCGAAACCGAAGCAGAGATGAAGCAAACCAAGGCTCGTTTGGAAGACGCTTTGCACGCGACCCGCGCTGCGGTTGAAGAAGGCATCCTGCCCGGTGGTGGTGTTGCTTTGGTTCGCTGCCGCGAAGCCGTCGAAGAGGCAAAGAAGAAAGCCAAGGGCGACGAAAAGATCGGCGTCGAAATCGTGTTGGGGGCTCTCGATGCTCCCATGCGTCAGATTGCTGACAACGGCGGCATCGACGGCAGCGTCGTGGTGGATGAAGTCAGTCAAAAGAATGGCAACATCGGCTACAACGCTCACACCGGCGAATACTGCGACCTGTTCAAAGCAGGTGTGATCGATCCGGTCAAGGTTTGCCGTACGGCACTTGCAAACGCTGGCAGTATCGCCGGTTTGCTCCTGACGACCGAAGCACTTGTGACCAACCTCGAAGACGAGGACAAAGGCAAGCAGGCGATCGAAGGCGTCGTTTCGTAGGGCGGTGGCCCTACCCCAAAGGTTGATAATTGCACGGGTCGCTCGCTTTGGCGCGCGGCCCGTTTTGAATGTTACGAATCTCGCTTTTTAAAGTCCCCGCGGTTTGCCGATGTCATTAGGTGGACCAACCATGGAAACGGGGCGAAGGCATCGAATCGATCATGGCCGAGAAAACCTGCTACTACGAAGTCCTGCGTGTCGAACGGACTGCGCAAAAAGCAGAGATCGATCGCGCCTACCGCAAACTTGCGATCAAGTACCATCCCGACAGTAACCGGGACGACGAAGACGCCGTCGAGAAGTTTAAAGAGGCAACCGAGGCCTATGAGGTCTTGAGCGATGCCGAGAAACGCGAACGCTACGATCGCCATGGCCACGCGGGCGTTGATGGCGTACACCAATTCAACGATGTCGAAGATATCTTCGAAGCATTCGGTGATTTGTTCGGCGGCGGTATGTTTGGTGACCTCTTCGGTGGTCGCGGTGGCGGGCGACGTCGCCGTCAGCGCCGGGGTGCGGACATTCGCTGTGATGTCACACTCACACTCGAAGAAGCCGCGCGCGGTGTCGAAAAGGACATCTCTTTCCGTCGTCGCGTGCAATGCGGAACCTGCGAAGGTAACGGTGCCGCGCCCGGTAGCAAGCCGACCACCTGTGAGACGTGTGGCGGTCAAGGACAGGTGATTCAATCGGCGGGGATCTTGCGAGTCCAAACCGCTTGCCCCCACTGTTCGGGAACCGGCCAACGAATCAGTCAGCCTTGCGACGATTGCCGCGGATCGGGTTTGCAAAACGAACGTGCTGAATTGACCGTGACGATTCCCGCTGGAGTCGACGATGGGATGCGAGTTCGCGTCCAGGGCGAAGGCGAAGCGAGTCCGGACGGTGGTCCTGTTGGCGACTGCTACTGCTTTATCTCGGTCAAGCCTCACGAATTGTTCAAGCGTGATGGCAAACATCTGATTTTGCAATTGCCGATCTCCTATTCGCAAGCCGCACTCGGTGCCGAGATCGAGGTGCCAACGCTCGACGGGCGTCACACTTTGCGCGTGGAAGCGGGCACGCAGAATGGAGACGTCTTTACGATCAAGGGCATGGGGGTCATGGATCCTCGTGGTGGTCGCCCTGGGGACCTGTTGGTTCAGGTCTTTATCGAAGTGCCGAAAAAGGTTTCGGCCGAACAGGAGCGTTTGCTACGCGAACTTGCTGAACTTGATCATGATGCGGTCTTGCCGCATCGAAAATCTTTCCTGGACAAACTACGTGACTTTTTTGACGCTGATCCTCAGCCTCAAGAACGAGTGAACTGATGAACGAAGAAGCTCAAGGCCAGCCGCAAGAAGAACCCGATTTCGAACCGGTTGCCGAACAAACTGACGTCGTTGATGAGAACGAAAACGTCGAAGTCGAAGAGACACGCGACGAAGAGATGGAGCGGTTGCGCGAAACGGCCGACCTTGCCGACAAACGTGTGCTGCTTGCACAAGCTGAAGCAGAGAACTTTCGCAAGCGAATGCGTCGCGATCTCGAGGATCAGCTCAAGTACGCCGCGGTACCGATGGTGACCGACCTGCTTCAAGTGCGTGATAACCTGATTCGCGCGATTGAAGCATCGGAGTCTTCCGAAGACGCAGCGGGACTTCGCGAGGGCGTCGAAATCGTTGCCAAGCAGCTCGACGACACGCTCGGCAAGTATGGTGTGAAAGAGATCCCTGCAGCAGGCGAATTGTTTGATCCCAATTTTCACGAAGCCATTTCGCAGATGCCAAGCGACGAGTTCGCCGAAGGCATGGTCGCTCACGTTGCTGTGACCGGCTTTCAAATGCATGATCGCGTGGTGCGACCCAGTCAAGTTGTCGTCAGCAGCGGCCCAGCTGCCTCGTGATGAACGGGGCTGCCTCGTGATGAATGGGGCTGCCCGGTAGTGCGGCGGCCTCGCGAAGAGGCGCGTCGAAGCGACGAGATTCCTTGAGGAGAATCAACCTATGCCAACTTACGATTACGAATGCGAAGCTTGCGGCCACGAGCTGGAAGTGTTTCAAGGGATCAACGATCCACTGAAAAAGAAATGCCCCGAGTGTGGCAAGAACAAGTTGCGGCGGCAATTTGGTGCTGGCGCTGCGATCGTTTTCAAGGGAAGCGGTTTCTACCAAACCGACTATCGTAGCGAAGGCTACAAGAAAGCAGCGAGCGCCGATAAGAAGGCGAGCGAGTCGAGTTCAAGCGATTCGTCTTCGAAATCGGACAGCAAGTCGTCGAAGAAAAAGTCATCAGGCGATTGATCGTCGTGCCACACGTCGCCTCTTACCAAAGACTTTCGGCGAGTCGATCCTCGCTGTTGGTGATCGACCTTCAAGAGAAACTGTTGCCCGTGATTCCGTCGGGTGACAACGTTCTGCGGCAAGCCCTACGCCTCACCGAGGCGGCAAAGCATTTGGGTGTGCCATTTGCCGCGACCGTTCAATACCCCAAGGGGCTCGGTCCGCTCGACGCGTCTCTTCGCGATGACTATCCCGAGCCCGAAGAGAAGCTCGACTTCTCGGCAGCCGTTTGTCGCAATGCTCTTGATCCGTGGGCGGCCGACGGGCGCGATCAGATTGTGATCATTGGCATCGAAACCCATGTGTGCGTCTTGCAAACGGTTCTCGACTTGATTGCAGAGGGGATGCGCCCCTTCGTGGTGGCCGAAGGTGTGGCGGCGCGTCACGGTCGGGATCACGAAATTGCGATGGACCGCATGCGCGACGCTGGGGCGACACTCATCACAACCGAGTCGGTGATGTTTGAATGGCTCGGCTCGGCAAGCCATCCGCAATTCAAAGCGATCAGCAAGATCGTCAAGCAAGGGTAGGCCGGATCAAGCAAGCCGCCGGCTCGTCGTATTTCGCATCTCGTAGCTACGCTCGCCAGGGCGTGGTTTTTGAACGTGGGCGGTCCGGCAACACATCCACCTTCTGGCGAAGGTAGCTACGCCCTCGTGAGCCGTACGCGCTAGCGTCGGGCCTTGGCAAACTGCCGGATCTGCGTCGCTGTCGCTCCTTGATCCGGCCTACTAGCGCTGTTTGACTTCAATGAAGGGTGGGTACCAGCTTGGCGCGAGCGTTGCGTCGTCGACGTTAACGCCTGCCTCAACTTGCCCTCGATGGTTCAGCAGCGGATGGTCGCGCATCGAGTCGAGTGATTCCAACGCAATGAATTCGACACGCCCATCTTCGAACAGAACATTGATGCCGTATCCGCCGTGGCCAATCCGCTCGGCTTGGACTTTTCCATCGCTCGAAACGCCGGTAAGTGGCGCGTCAGACATGATGGCAAACGATGAGCGGGATTCGAACTTCGGCGGTCGGAATCCATCTTGGTCGATCACACCGAGCGTGAAGGCATAGTGACCACCGGCAAAACGTTGGTACTCGCGAAGCTTGTCGACACCAGCGCTGCGTAAGGTCTGCAGTGAAACAAGTTTCGCGGCATCTCCTTCCGGACGTTGGTTGGTTGGGCACCAGCGGACAGAATCGTTTGGCAACAAACCCGCTTCGCGCAACCGCATCGCATAGACGCCTGCAAACGCTTCGGGGCCCTCTTGGGCAACCGCCGGCAATCGGTGTTGTGCGTCGCGATTGACGAACTCGGTAATCGAAGTTGATTGTTGGCGAAGGTTGTCTTGGCACTGAGTCTTGCGTGCTTCCATTCGACCCTGAGCGAGCGAAGGCAACAGCAGACCCAACAGGACTGCGCCGGCAACGGCTCCACTGGCCCAGTCAACCCATGCGGCAGATGGGTTCTTGGGACCTTCGACGGCATCCTGCATCGGTGCGAGCGACACGCCATCTTGTTCGGGCCCAACACCATTTTGTTCGGGACCGGCGCCCGCGATCGCGGCATCGAGTGCGTCACCAGCTTCGACGCCTACAGAGGCCTCGCCGTCTACTGGTTCCATAGGCGGCAGCGGCGGCAAACTGGCGAGCGTTCGTTCCACCAAATCACTCGGTGGTGGCTCGACCGGCTGGTAATTGTCTTCGAGTGGTTTGAGCGACGCCTCGATCCTTTCGAGCTCTTCCCGTGCCGCTGGATCGTCGCGCAACATCTGCGCAACCCGTTCCATTTCGTGTGGTTCTAAGGCGCCAAGCAAATAGCCAAGAAGGTCTTCGTGCATGAACCGTAACGATTTCAAAGTATCTCATTCGCAGTCGAGAACATCCCGCTGCGACTACCGCCGTTGCCTTTACTATGCGCACAACCGCGGCTTGGTTCAAACTTTGCCGATGAACCAAGCGATTCAGGTCGGCGAGCCCCGTAAAACACGGGGTTCTCGCCATTTGGATTCGGTCCCGTGAGGGGCGACGAGAAGGGATTCGCCCCCCAATCGGACCGCGTGAATCTACATGTGAGTCTCGTCCCAAAGCAGGCCAAGTCGCTGGACTGCTGCGTGGAGTCGACTCTTCACCGTGCCCACGGGAATGCCCAGGGCATCGGCCGCTTCACGGTATTTGAGTCCCTGGTAATAGACCAGCTGAATCACTTGCTGCATCGGTTCGCCAAGCGACTCGACCGACTCGTGAACCCAGTTGCTGTTCTCTTGATCCGACGCGGTACGCAGCGGGTCGGGTGAATCACCCACCAGCTTTTCGGACCAGCTTCCGGCTCGATTCTCGTTTTCGTTCGTTCCTGATCGATCAAGGCTGACCATTCGATGGCGTTTGTTGCGCCGTTGAACGTCAATCGCTTGATTGGTTGCAATGGCATACAACCAAGGTCGGAAACGACGTGATGGGTCAAACTGGTTGCACTTCAGGTGGACCTGTAAGAACGTTCCCTGGAATGCGTCTTCGGCCATCTCTGCACTGCCGATGTAACGGCGCAGGTAGCTGTAGATCTCGCGCTCGTAGCGGCGCATCAACGTTTCGTAAAGCTTGCGATCACCAGTCTGTCGGTACTGGATGATCAGACTTTCGTCCGAAACATCGCTCGTCGGTGCCACCGAATCCGGTGCCAACTCGACATCATGAGAGTTTTGAGTTTGGGTATTCATCGGAATCCCAGTGCGAAAAGAGATTTGAAGAGAAGCGGATGATCAATAACTGATAAATGAATTCGCTTCGACGGGCGGTTAGGATGCCAGCGATCCGCCGGAAAGGAAAAATGAAAACCATTGGATGGCGCCCAAACCGCCAACCAGTATCGCCGAATTTCGCGCCACGTCAAAACGGTTTCTGCCCTTCGTACCCACTTTCTGGGGCATTTTTTTCCCAAAACATAAAATTCATCGAGACGCCCCCCGGTCGGGCTGTCTGGTTCGAGGTCTGCTGGTCGCTTAAAAAACGGCTCCAAGATCCGCAAATCCCGCGATTTCCAACAGGCATTGGCACGTTGAGCGAGCAATCTTCCTACCGCTGGGCCCGCAAGGGCGATGTCAACGCTTTCTTCGGGCTGATGCTCGACAACATCGCCGGATTGCTTCTGATGGTGACGTTGCTGTCAGGGTTTGGCGTGCCGACCGACTTCATCGTGACCTCGATGGTCCCTGGAACGGCACTCGGAGTGCTGATCGGCGACCTCGCGTTTTTCATCTACGCATTCCTGCTAGCCAAACGTACCGGTCGAGACGACGTGACGGCGATGCCGCTGGGGCTCGATACGCCATCAACCTTTGGGATCATTCTCTTTGTGCTTGGCCCGTCTTTCCTTCAGGGAATTGATCCCGAAGGATTGAACCTCGCTGCCGCCGATGCTGCGACGCGCACGTGGCACATCGGCATTTGGTGCATCGTCTTGAGTGGTGTGTTGAAGTTGATCGCGGCTCCGTTTGCTCAATGGGTGCGTCGCATCGTGCCACGTGCTGGCCTGCTCGGTTCACTCGCGGCGATCGCGTTGGTGCTGATCAGCTTCCTGCCGTTGCTCGAAATCTTGGGACACCCGCTCCCTGGCATGTTGGCGCTGGTGATTGTGCTGACGGCATTGATCGCACGCGTCCCTCTGCCGGGAAGAACGCCGGGAACGCTGGGAGCGTTGCTGGTTGCCGGTGCCGTCTACTACTTGATGTGTGCGTTTCCGAATACGGGCTATCACTATCCCGAAATCACGAGTGTCGAGTGGTTTCCGACGGCTTGGCTGCAAGCGTGGGAGTTTGGCTGGTTGCAGTCGTTTGACGACGCGCTTCCCTATTTGCCCATCGCAATGCCCTTTGCAATCGCGACGATTGTTGGCGGCATCGACTGTACCGAAAGTGCTGCGGCTGCGGGCGACGACTATGACACGCGATCGGTGATTGGTGTCGAGGGTGTTGCGACGTTGATCGCGGGATTCTCGGGAGGCGTGATTCAGACAACGCCCTACATCGGACATCCGGCCTACAAGGCGATGGGTGGACGCGCTGCCTACACCCTTGGCACGGCACTGTTGGTGGGTTCGGCAGGTTTGGTTGGGTACTTTGGCGTTCTGCAGTCTTTGATACCCGCGCCCGCGGTCTATCCGATTTTGGTCTTTGTCGGTCTCGAAATCTCGGCGCAAAGTTTTCTTGCCACGCCGCGCCGCCACTACGCTGCGGTTGCATTTGCGTGCTTGCCAGCCCTCGCGTTTCTATCAATGAACATTCCAGGGCAAATGTTTGGCGCCGGTGTGAACCCCGCAGAGTTGCCCGAGCAGTTGCAGAAGAACATCAGTACGTTGGGGATGCTTAGCAGCAGCTTTATTTTGACCAGCCTTCTTTGGGCGTGGATGCTCGCCGCCGTCATTGATCGCAAGTTGATCACCGGGGCCGTCGTGATGTTCATCGCGAGTGCCATGACGCTATTTGGCGTGATCCATTCGCCGCTCGTTGGCAATCAACTCTTTGTTCCGATCGGTCCTGAAAGCTGGGGCGGGTTTGTGCTCGAGCCGGCGCTTCGCGCCAGCGTCTTTGAATTCGCGGCGGGGTATTTCGCTGCCGGATTGCTGCTCGTTGGTTGGTCTTTTTACCCACCAGCGAATGAACCGGTCGAGTTTGAGCACGAGTAGGTTCAATCAAGGTCCGTGAGCGGCAAGCTCGGGCGTGGCAAAGAAGGAACCACGGATCACACGAATCACACGGATGAGAGAACGACACATCGTGAGCGGCAAGGCGCTAGCCGCCGGTCTTACCTGTTCATTGTCATGCGGAGCATGACGTACCGGCGTTTTGAGGTCGCGTGATGGCGATCGTTGTGGCTGTTTCTGAAATCGCTTGCGACGCCGATTGCGCTTCTTTCAGGGATCGGAACCAGGCGAAAACTCCTGGACCCCAACTGCTCTGCCCTACCCCGCGGCCGCCGACTCGATTGAGCTGGTCGACCAATCGAGCGACTGCTGATCCGTGGTACGGCCCACCTTGAACGGATGCAAACAGCATTCCACTGGCGTGATTGTAACGGGCGACCGATTCAGTGAACGCATCGAATTCACCCGCTTGGGCCGCGGGGACGAGCTGGTCCCTGGCGATTCCTTGTAGTTGTCCCTTGGCTTGGCCGGCAGTCTCCGCGAGTGTGGCGAACTGTTTCCGTTCGGCGTCTCCACTGACCAACGATGCATCCTCGCGCGGGCGGGCAATCAAGATGCTCCATTGCTGTGGCAGTTCGACCCGTTGGACGATCGGGTTGATGTCGCAAGGTTCGTTTGCGTCTTCGTAGATCAGCCCGCCATGAAAATAGCCATGGATCCCGACGGCGGATCGCTTGCCGCGGCCCGCGATGTCGACGGCGAGGGTGCGCCAGTCGGGCTTGAGGTCAACGTACCGGCTCATCAGGTCGGCCGCGGCCAATGCGAGTTGCGTCCCGCTGCCAAGACCACAATGAGCATGGGGGCGGCGAATCACTTCGAGTGTGCAATTCGGAAGGCGGTCGAGTTGTGCAAGTTTTGCAACGGCTGCTGCGATCGGTCGCAGCCGCGCATCGAGCTCTTGTTGAGTTGTGGGCTCTTGTTGGGCTGCGTCCTCTTGGAGAGCTTGGTCGCTCGCGTCTGCGGCAGCGAAGCGGCAGGCCCAAGTCGCAGAAGGAGTTACGACCAGTTCCGTTGCTGGATCTTCGACCATCAGCCCGATTCCGCCAAACGGCGACGCAATGTCGAGCAGCCCAAGATGCAGCCGGGCGCCCGTCACAACGCGGTACCGTTTGCCTGTGGCTTGATCGGTTTTAACCGTTGGCCAGTCGCTCATGGATGGTCTTTCTCAGGAACTCAAACGCATCATGTTCGACCGGGCCAGCCGTCTTGTCGATGAGTGGTTGCAGGCGGCTCAGTTCGCTCTCGATCTCGTCCGCATCCAGAAGATGCGTTCGTGTCGCCAAAATCGCGGCTTCGATGACCGCGTGCTTTGCGCGGTTGAAACCAAACCAAGGGCGCACCGCCTGGGAGTCGTTTACCTTGCAGTGCATTTCGACTTTCAATTCTTGGTCGACAATGGAATCGACCGAAATCGCAAACCAGCGGTGGCAATCCTTCAAACGCCAAAGCCCTGTGTCGGCGATCGGTTCGACGCATTGTTGGATGTCGTCGTCTGTGAGTGCACCGACGGCCGCCTTTGAAAAGAGGCTGACGTCGTCAGTGAAATGGATGACCGCCTCTCGAGTCGCCAGTAAGTTCTCGTAGGTGCGTGAGGACTTGAACGGGCGCAGTACAAAGTTTGGCAGGTCTCCCGAAAACGAATCGACACGTGGCCCCATTGGCGCCACGTTGACTCGACCTTGTTGATCGGTCGATGTGACAATCGTTTCCAAGATCACAGCGCCGCCGTCCCTCGCAGTGACGCGACGATCGAAACGAAGTTGTCGAGCGTCGCCATCCCATGCGGTGTGAGGACCGATTCAGGATGGAACTGGACACCAAAAACGGGACGGGTTCGATGTCTCACGCCCATAATGACACCGTCCTCAGTGGTCGCGGTCACCTCAAGATCTTGCGGCAGATGATCCGGGTCGATGGCGAGCGAGTGGTAGCGGGCAACGGTCATCGGCGATGGGCAACCTTGAAAAAGGTCTTCGCCGTTGTGATGGATCTCGCTGGACATCCCATGCATCGGACCGCACCGTAGGACGACTCCGCCAAAGGCCATACCAATCGCTTGGTGGCCTAGGCAGACGCCGAGCATCGGTGTGCTGGAAGAGAGCTCGGCAATGACGTCGAGGCAGCAGCCGGCCTGTTCGGGGCGTTTGGGCCCCGGGGAAAGGATGATCGCCTGGGGGGCCAGTTCTCGGCACCCTGCCACATCGATCTGGTCGCTGCGCACGACAACGGTTTCACAATCGATTTGCCGCAAATAGCGGGCAAGGTTGTGAACGAACGAGTCGTAATTGTCGAGCAGCAGTATCACGGAAAGCTATCGGCGAGGTTTGGCAAACTTGATCCTTTCGATCAGTTTGACAACTTGTTCGCCATCTTTGTACCCGCTGACTGCGGTGATCGCCCGAATCACATTCTCGTAGCGAAGGTTGTAGTCGGTATCGATCTCGATTTCGGGGCCATCTTCACCCTCGATCGGGGCGGTGGTTCCAACCAGCGAGACGACATTGGCTCGCAATTGGTCGAAATCGGTACCCAAATCGATCTCATTGAGCGACATGCGGACCAGTTTGCCATCGCCATCGGCGACCAGACGCAATTTCAGCGGCAGGTCGGTGGGATCGACATTACTGTTGTTGTCGCTGCCCGCAAGCGGCATCCGGACGCTAAAGTCGCCCTCGAGCTCGACGATCTTGAACGTCATGACAAAGAAGACGAGCAGCAGAAAGACGATGTCGATCATGCTGGTCATGTTCAACTGGCCCTTCTGGCCTTGTTCGCGGTTGCGAATTCTCATGACCTGTCCTCCTTCACCCGGAGCGCAAAGTTCTCGAGGTTTTGCTCCTGGGCAACTCGAATCACTTCCTGGACATCGCCCGTCGCACAATCCTTGTGTGCACGGATGACGACATTGGCATCTTGCGGTGTTTTGCCCTGTGCGGTGATCACGCGGATTTCGGGCAACAGGCCAACACGCAACGTTTCGGGGGTGTAGTCTTCTCCACCAAGGACGACCGCGCCGTCGCGAGCGACGTGCAGGATGATCGGAAACTCCAGCGGAGCTTCCGGCGGTTTGACCAACTGACTGCTGGGCAATTTGACTTTGTCATTCGCCTCAGTCTGTGTGAAGTTGATCAGCACCATGAAGAATGCGATCAACTGAAAGGTCATGTCGATCATTGGCGTCAGGTCGCCTTCGGCCAAATCGACTTCTTTCGATTTGACGCGCATCTACTTCTTGGCTCCCTGAGGTTGGAAGTCTTCAAAGCGGCTCATCAAGTTTTCACTGGTGACGCCAACTTCCAAAAGCAACCGAGTGACGCGGTTGCGCAAAACGTTGTAGGCCGCAATCGCCGGAATCGCGATCGCCAGACCAACAAGGGTTGTAAACAAGGCGGTCGAAATCCCTTCCGCAAGTTCAGCTGGCTTTGGCGTTGCACCACCGAGAGCAATCTCTTGGAAAGCCGCGATCATCCCGTGGACCGTTCCGAACAAGCCGATCATGGGGCTGATGTTTCCGATCAACGCCATGTAGCTGAGTCGATGTTCGAGCTTCATGCTCTCTTCTTCGCCAACTTCTTGCATTCCTTCGAGTGCTTTGTTGTAGCCACGTGAGAGCTTTGCCAAACCAGCCGAGAGGACTTGGCCAAGAACCGATTCGTCGGTGCGGGCCATGTCGTAGGCAGCTTGGAATTCTTTTTCGTTCAGCTTTTCTTCGAACGTGTCAACCAATTCCTGTGGGCAAAGCGTTTCGCGGCGAGCGGCCAGCATGTTCATCACGAACAACGAAACGAGTGTGACCGAGATCGCCAGGAAAATGCCAAGGTATCCCCAGCCAAGTGAACTGATCACCCATCCGAGAAGGTTTTGTTTTGGTTTCGGAGCAGCACCGCCGCCGGCGTTGCCTCCGCCATTACCCGCGGCTGGCTGGTCGCCGCCACCGTCGCCAGCACCGTCATCGGCTGCAGGTTCGGCTTCCGCCGGCGCTGGTTCCGCCTCGCCGAATTCGGCTGCCGCGTCGTCTTGGGCCAAGCCAACTGAGGCGACCGAGAAGGTTGCAACCAAGCTAAGCATGACCACCGTCAATCGCAGCATCTGGCGGATATCGGCGGACGATGAAACTCGAGTTGCAAAACGAAGGAGCGAACCGCAAGCGTCGGACATCAACGAAGCTCTCCAAGAGAAGTGTTTTGGGGGAGGCAGGAAATCGGGACAGCGCCCGTATCCCTCAAGAACAGGATAGTCTAGCAAAGGTACTCTGGCATCCTCCACCATTGATCGTGCGAACGCGAAAAAAGTGTCACCTTGCCCCCCGCGAAACCGGAACTCTGAAATGGCGTAGGTCACGTGTTCGTCGTACCGGGCTTTGGCCATCTTCAGGCTCTTCCGCCAAATGGCTTCTGAAGGCGTGACTACGAACCGGGACAAGCTAAAACGCCCGCAAAATCCGTACAGTCCTCCTATTCGCTCGCTTCCGCCGGCAATGCGTCGGTGCTCGATGTGTCGGGGACGGTCATCGATTCGGCGAAACTGGCATCGGGCTGCTGCACCGCGACACGGTTTCGTCGCAGGATTCGCAGAACCATTAGTGAAATGATCAACGCGTAGATTCCGCAAATCACACTGACCGGGACCTGAGCTTCAGAGGGGCTCCAGCTCTGGACCCAAATCAATACAACAATGAAGACCGGGAAGATCGTGTGCCATAACGCGACCCATTCGAATCCGAAACGTCTGCGACGCGTGACGAGAAGTAGCACCAGGCCGATACAAAACAGAATCGGGCCTGATACCGTAATCGACTCGATGTCGATGCACGCCGCCAGCGTTGCCAAGCCGACGAAGGTTTGAACGATGATCACGACGATCTGCAGCCACCGCGGGATCGCTTGAATCGGATCCAACGCAGGATTTCGAACCAGCGTTTCCGTGGTCACCTGATAGGGATTGACGTCAGCAGTCATCGAAGCCATCGCTGGGCAGGATTGCAGGTCATGTGGTGCATGAAACCTTCAACCAACTTCTTGCGCAGTTTGGGCAGTGCCCGTGAGCCGCTGGCCGTCAGGCCTCGGGCCCTTGCCGACGCGCAGCTAGGGTGAAGGCGATTAAGGCCCGGCCGCTTACGCGATCGTGGCGCAATTGTGTGGACTTGGGCAAGGATTTCTGCTGCTGGAATCGCACTAGCGATCTGTAACGCTGTTGCATTCGGCTCACGAAACGGCTGGCGAGCGTCGCTACAGCACCTACTTGTTGAATCCTGGATAACGGTTCTGCAGTTCTTGGCGCGCTTCGGCCGCGCGTTCTGGTTTGCCAACCTGTGGCCAAAGTTCGGCCAATTTCGTCAGTGCCTCGGCGTGTGCATCAGGTTGGGTGGCAAACATCAGGTGTGTGTGAAGGTAGGCCATGATTGCACCTTCCTTGTCTCCACTCGCTTCGTAGCTGGCACCTTGGGCGTTGTAGATACGGGCGGCCATTTCGGTATCGGTTGGGTTCAAGTCAGCAATCAGCGCTTTAACCATCGAAAGGCCTTCGTCACCGCTGCCACCGCGAGCCAACGCGACTGCTTTGCCTGCTTTGGCGAGTGTTTGCAGTCGAGCGGCAACCGGCGACTGCGGTTGCAACGCGATCACTTTGTCAAAGTCGGCAGTCGCTTCAGGGATCGCGTCCTTCTTCAAATTCACAAGTCCGGTGAGATAGACCGATTCAATCTTGGTGTTCGACGACGGCGCGCTGGCAAGGATCTTGTAGTACTTCAATGCATTGGCATGGTCGTTAAGTGCAAGTGCGAGGTCACCGAGCAACTTCATTGCATTGTAAAAGTGCCAGGTGTCTTGGTTGGCTTTCGCGAATTCGAACATCGCGGTTGCCGCAGCCTTTTTGTCGCCTTTGCCAGAGAGTGCGAGTTTCGATTGGCACAGGACGGTGTAAAAGAGGTAGTCCGCGTTGACCTCTTTTCGGTCGATGTTCTCTTTGTTGACGTTCTTGAGTTCGGCGAGCGCTTGTTCGTATTGACCATCCACGGCGAACTCGCGGGCCTTGACCAATTGAGGCGGATCGCCCTGGTACATCACTTTGAGGATGTTCCCGGCAACGAAGTCCTGGGTATTGCCTCCTTTCTTGAGTTTCAGTCCGTTCTTGCTCGTGCTCACCACGTCTCCACTGACGTTGTCACCCGCCATGTCGTAGACGCGGTCAATGGACCAAGCGTGCGACGCGGCGGTGCAAAAGCAAGCCAATACTGCAAGGCGTAGAAGTTGCGGCATGAGATTCGTTTGATTGGAGGCGAAAAGGTAGGTTGAGAGTTGTTTCTTGATGGATGATCGAATCACGATCATTTGTTTTTCATTGGCGGCAGTCCGTCCTGTTTCTTGCCGAGATCCTTTTGGATTGCTTTCAACAGGTTGTCGAACTTGGTTCGCGATTCGGCACCGCCCAGATCGGGGTTCAGGCCGTGAACCATCATGATGTCCGAAATCGCTTTTTCTTTGAGCTTGGCATCATTGTCGGCCTTGCCCCACTTGTATCGGCACAGCGCGACGTGATAACGCGAAAGGAAAAACTGGTCGCGAAACGCAGGGTTTCCGTTAGTGCGTTGGCTGATCACACCCCATCCCCAAATCGTGTCTTTGTCGCGTGACTTGGAGTTCGGATTTGGGCGAGCGCCGTTGAGCGCCGATTGATAGGCCTTGCCGGCAAATTTGGGTGGCACAACGGCAGCCCATTGCTCGTAGGCGAGTGCCGCTTCGACCTGGGCGTCTAGCATCATCGGCTTTTGTTTGAGCACTTCTTCCTGGCGATCGATCGCTTGTTTGTATTGACCGACCAAACGATAGGCTTTGCCGAGTTGGAAGTTCACCGTCAGCGGCACGTCGCCCCCTTTGGCTCGTAGCGTTTCAAAGGTGGTCCCCGCCGTTCCGATCAACTGAGCTGCTTGGCCTTCCGCTTTGATCTGGCCGGGACGCATCGCAGCCTGACCAAGTTCCAAAAGGGTTTGACCAACCCATGTGAGTGTTGAGGATTCATTGGTGGTTTGCGCGACGCGTTCGAGGAAGACTCGGAACGCCTCGATCAGTTTGGCTTTTTTCGCTGGCGATGCCTTGTCGATCTGTTCGCGAATGTCGCGAGCCATTCCAAGGTAAATACCGGTGAGTCGTTTTTCGGCGTCGGGGCCTTGGACCGCATCACGCAGATTGTCCATCGCTTGGGTTGCACGATTGAGCATTGCCGAGGGATCGTCCTCGGTGCTCATCAGCCGGACGACGACTTGCAGTTCCGTGCCAAACATATCGGACGTGAACTTGTTACCCAGTTGTGGGTGGAGTCCTGCTTGTTTCAGCGGGCCATATTTCTCGTGGTCCAATATGGCGATTGCTTTCTCGGGTTGATCAAGCTTCAAGTGGACCTTTGCAAGCACCAACGCGGCCTTGATGGCTTCGGGTTCGACCACGTTGATTTTGATGCCGTCGAGACCCGATTGCAGTTTGCCACGAGCCTCTTTGAGCAAACGATCAAGCAGGGCCTCGTCCCCACTATCGTGGTTCTTAATCCATTCGTTCCATTTCAGTTGTCCGACCAATCGGTGGAAGCTCCATTTGGCTGGAGCGTCCGGCATTTCATCAATCAGTTTTTCCGCGTCCTCCCAACGCTCGTCTTCCAACGCAAGCGTGATCATCACGCCCTTTGCTGCAGCCGCGTTTGGATCGTCCGGCCAGGTGGATGCCATGTATTGGCCTAGGTCCGCCAACTCCATCAGCATGCTTCGGTTTTCGCCTGCCGGGATCTCTTCGAGAACTTTGCGCATCGAGTTGAGAGCGATCACGCCGCCACGCAAGCCAAGCTCGGTGCCCGGGGCGTTCTTGGAAAGGAACACGCCCACGACGGTCGCGTCGCGATAGTTTTGTTCTTCGTAAAGCAAGTAAGCGAGGAACTGTCTGGCTTGATTCAGCAAGTCGTTATCAACGTCGCTATTGATCATCGCCAAGCCCTGTCGCAGGATTTGGATGGCGATCACGCGGGTGTTGCCAAGTTCGCCTTTGAGTGACTCGATCTGCTTGGCAATCTCGGGCGTTTTGTCTTTTTGTCCTTCCAGCAATTTGAGCGACTCGGCGATGTTCTCGCCGGCGGATAGCAATTCGTTGGCCTTTTCCAAAGCGTCGGCCAAATCGGCCGGTGGTTCTGCCGTTGGTAGTTCGGCGATCGTTTCCTCTTGGCTGACACCAAGCTCGCCGAGGAGGTCTTTGGCGCGATCCGCGAATTCGGTTGGAATCTTGCTTGCTGCGATCAGCAATTGACGACCAGACGATTCGGCTCGTTTGCGATCGGTCTGTTTTTGTTTTTCGTCTTTCGATTTTGCCAGGTAAGCGCTGGCAAGTTCCACTCGCAGTTCTTGAACGAAGGGCAACCGTTTTTCATTGGGACGCAAACCGTCGACCAGAGGTTGGCCTCGCTCGATCGCAGACTGGTAACCGGGAGGCGATTCTTTCAAACGCAACCGGATCACGCCGCTGGCCGCTTGATACTTCGCCGCGCGCAGTGGATCCGCATCGGGTTGTTCGAGCATGCGAACGAAACTGTCGAGTGCCTCTTCTTTTTTGCCCAGCGTCTCTTGGACAAGCCCACGATTGAGCATCGCCTCGGCGCCTTGGACGTAGCCACCGTAGTTTTCACTCAGCTCGACAAACTCTTTCAACGCCGATTCAAGCAGTTCCTTGCCATCTTTTGCGGGATCGTTGTAAGTCGACGCCGCGAGACGAAGCGCTTCGGCGGCACTCACTTTGGCTTGCAGGAACTGACCACGATATTGATCGCGAAGTTTTGCTTTCTCAGGTTCCTTCGCAGCGTCGATCTTGGCCCCCTTCATTTCCTGAAGTTTGCCGCGGAGTTCTGCAAGGATCGTTGCGAAGGTCTTGGAGGCCGCGACGTACGATTCGCGAGCCATTTCGCTCTTGGTGGGCGAAGGATCACCGCTGGTCAGTTGAGCGCCGCGAACCATCTGGATTCGACCCAGCTGCAAGCGAGCTTCGGAAAGTCGTGGGTGCGATGATTGCTTGAGGAAGTCTTTGAGTGCCGCTTCGGCTTTGACAAAGAAGTCATCACGTTTGCTCGATGTGCGCGTATCGACAGCCGCGTCGATATAGGTCCGCGCCTTTTCAAGAGACGACGCCGATTTCAACTCGGGATCGACGCCCGGGTATTCGCCGAGACGGTCGAGATAGGTGATCGCGATGTCGTAGTAGCCCGCTGCTCGGAGCCGCTTGAGGAAATCGGCAGCGGGTTCGCCTTGAGCATGAGCCGTGACGGACGGCGAGAACGCGACCAAAGCAACCGGCAAAAAGATCATTTGCCGGAATCGTTTCAATGACGGCATCGTTGTCTTCCGAGGATGGGAAAAGAGTGGCGCGTCGGTTTTAGTGCCCGTTGCATTACACTGGGAGGGGGAGAGCCATCTTATCGGCTCTTTGCGGACACCTGGCCACCATCTCTGGAGTTTGACCACCAACTCTAGAGTAAAGTGACAACCCTTGTTTTGTCAAAGCAAAGCCTTTGGCCTGCATGATGCGCATTCCATCACAATTTAACGACGATAACCTGTATGGACGCCGCCCAAAACGCGGTGAGACGCTCGAGACGAATCGGCGGCTCTTGCGTCTTGTGCTCGGTTTGGCGCTGGTGTTCGTGGTGATGAAGCAGGCGTCCAACCCCGCGATCTATCAAACTTTTTTTAGCCCCTCAAACTCTCAAAAAGTGCCATCCACCCAGTTGGTGGCGGGGGGGATGCAGGGCCAGTCGAGCGATCCCAATTCGCAAATCGCATTCGGAAGGGTGCATCAGAAAGATCTTGATGCCGATGTGCACGACCCCGAAGACCGCAAAGTCGCCGCAGCCGTTACGGAATCGCTGCTGCCTTCGGACCGCAGGCTTTGGGTGGTGGTGCTGGCGCGATGGACCACTGGCCGTCGCGTTCAAGAAATCCCATCCACAGTTGACGAGATCACACAGGTTCTCGGTGACGATACCCAACTCGCCGAAATCGGATCGCCAAGACGCCAAGTCTGGATTGAGCTCTTGGATGCGATCAGCAAAGCGGTGTTGGACAACGAGATGCCCGAACCTGACGCGGCGTTGCTTGCGGCGGCCAAAGCTTGGCTTGCGGAATTGGACCGTTTGTCAGCAGCGGAGGTTGTTGACGGAACCGTTTGGCGTTCCGGCGATGCCGCGTCGATGTACCGATACCTTGATCAGGCCCCCTTCCTTTCCGCCGACAACGTTGCCGCTTCCGCCGTCGTGCCTTTGCTGCAGCAGCCCGATGTTTACCGGACGCGCATGGTGACGTTGGCCGGATCGGTCGCTAGAGCAGAGCGTATCGAGGCTCGGGACAACGCGTTCGGCATCCAGCAGTACTGGCACCTGTGGTTGAGACCTGACGAGGGCGCGCAGCGCCCGATCCTTGCGATCGTCCCGGATGTGCCTGAAATCGTTGCCGAGGTTGGTGAGGATTCCTCGCTCGACGAGGGGCCGCAAATCACCTTGGTGGGCCGGTTCCTCAAGCGACTGGCCTTTCGCAATGAGGTGGGTGCCGACCTCGCGCCGGTGGTGGTCGGCCGGTTGATACTCGTCCCAGTGAGTGCTGAGCAATTGCAACAAGCGAGTGCCTCCGATGGGCAATCGTCACGGCTTGCACTGCTGATGTTGATCGCGACCATCTTGGGTGTCGCGATCGCCGCGGTTGCGATGTGGCGTACTTCTGTGATGGCCAAGCGGACTCGGCTACTGCGTTCGGCGCATCGCCAAACGCCGACTGAGTTTTTGCAAACGCTCGATGCATCTTCCGACAGCGATGCTGCGAGTGACTGACACATTTTTGCAACGAATGAGATTCGGAGATCAAACAGAGTGATGTTGCAAGGCAAGTTATGGGCGAGCCGTCTTGGGGCGGTGGTGTTGTGCCTGGTGGTGACGTCGACGTTTGGAGCTGCCGATTCTGCATTGCCCTTGATGACGGGGTTTGATGAAGCTCGAGTGCAATCGGTTTATCCGCCGCGAACAACCGAAGCAGTCGAGGATCTGTCGAAACTTGTTTTCAAGCTGCGGCAAGTCGATCGACGACTGCTGAAACAAGCTGTCGGTCCGTGGCCTGCTCCGGCGGTTGGCGAAGTTGTGGAATTAGGCGGGGAAGTGACGGCGGTCGCCAATCTCAGTGTGCCGCCTCGACTGATCGAATTCTTGGACATGAATCGCATGCAGGTGATTGATCTGACGCATGATGAAACTGCAGTGCGAATCATCACAACCGATTTGCCGCTGCAGGCGAAGGTGGGTGACCGCGTCAACGCGACGGCGATGTTGGTGCAGCCTGCCGATGCGTCCGCTGGAATCAAGCAAACCGTTCTTGCCGCGGGAAGTGTGTCTTGGTTTCCCCAGATGGCTCCGAGTGTTGGCTGGCAAATGCTCAGTCAACAAGGAGTCGATGTCAGCTTGTTGTCGACCATTGCAAGCCGCAGCAAGATGCCACTCGTTGCGGCCGATGGTGACGCGTTTTACGGCATGATTGCCGCGGCAAAGAACCTCGCGGGCCAAAGTGATCTTGCGCCGCCCAAGTCGATCGAGCCGGTAACGCTTTTGAAAGAAGCCGATGCCTACGCCGGTCGATGGGTTCAATTGTCTTTGGAAACGGCCCAAGTGACACGCGTTGCGGTGACCGATCCTGAACGCCAGAAAGTCATCGGCAACGACCACTATTACCAGATCGACGCGTTTGGTGATCTCGGCGACCTGATCGTCCAAATTGAACCTGCCTCGGAGGACGGCGAGCCGGCGAAGTTTGTTAATCGATTTCCTGTTTCGCTTGTCTGTGCCGAATTGCCGGCGTTTTTGAGCGACGAGATCCGTCGCAAAGAAGGTGGTGATGCGATGGTCTCGGAAGTGCGGATGCAAATCAGCATCGACGGTTTTTTCTATCGACTCTGGAGCTATTCCACAGATTTCATGCGGCAACATGGCGGCGGCGAACAGTTTGGCCCACTGCTGGTTGCATCGCGTTTTTCGAATCTCGAATCAACCGAGAAAGACCCGGCCGGTGTGAACGTGATTGGTTGGGTCGCGGCGCTGGCCGTCTTGGTCGCGATCCTTGCGATTTGGGCCTGGAACCGAAATGAGGCGAGGCGCGACGATGAGATCCGCAAAAAACGCCGTGAGTCGGAAGCCGAAAACGTCCAGCTGCCCAGCTAGGGCGACGTTTTGACGCATCGACGGCCGGGCACGCCAAGATCCCCTGTCGCGTCCACTTGACCGACGCGCGTGATCCGAGACGATATCCGGCTAACGAATCGGAAAGGTCTTTTTCGAGGCGGCATATTTGCCTGAAGTTTGGGCAATACGACCCACCTTTGCCATCGCTTTCACCATCCCACCCAACCAACAAAGGTTCACCTCATGCGTCGTGCCAAAATTTCAGTGATCGGAGCGGGCAACGTCGGAGCCACTTGTGCGCATTGGTGCGCTTCGGCCGAGCTCGGCGACATCGTCCTGCTGGACATCCCGCAAACCGAAGACATGCCAAAAGGCAAGGCACTCGACCTGATGCAGTCGTCCCCCATCATGGGATTCGATTCCAACGTCGTTGGCACGACCAGCTATGACGACACCGCAGGTAGCGACGTGATCGTGGTGACCGCCGGCATCCCACGCAAGCCAGGGATGAGCCGCGATGACTTGCTAAGTACCAACGCAAAGATCGTGACCAGTGTTGGCGAGCAAATCAAAGCCACCAGTCCCGATGCCGTTGTGATCGTCGTCAGCAACCCGCTTGACGCGATGGTTCAACAAATGTGGAAAGTGACCGGATTCGATTCGGCTCGCGTCTGTGGCCAAGCTGGCGTGCTTGATACGGCACGCTATCGCACTTTCTTGGCAATGGAACTTGGTGTCAGCGTCGAGGACATCAGTGCGTTGTTGATGGGTGGTCATGGTGACACCATGGTTCCGATCCCAAGCTGTACAAGTGTTGGCGGAATCCCTGTCACTCAATTGATCGATTCAAATCGATTGGAAGAAATCGTTGACCGTACCCGCAAAGGGGGCGCCGAAATCGTTTCGTTGCTGAAGACCGGCAGCGCCTACTATGCTCCTGCTGCCGCTTGTGCCCAGATGGTCGAAGCGGTCGTCAAGGACAAGAAACGCGTGATTCCTGTCGCCGCACTTTGCCAGGACGAATACAACGTTGGCGGGTACTACGTCGGCGTCCCTGTGGTGATGGGAAGCGGTGGTGTCGAGAAAATCATCGAGCTTGATTTGACCGACAAAGAAACTTCGGACTTCCAAAATAGCGTTGATGCTGTCAAACAGCTCGTTGGCACCATGACTGATTTGCTAGCTCAAGGTTAGTCGTCCGCCGAAAGGCGGGAGGACAAACGGTTGCTGGCAATCGCTCGCAACCTAAGAGCTTGTGTTTTGTGAGCCTAACCGGCGCGCTGGTGGCTCACTGGGGTGCACTTCGGCTACCCGCCGACTGGATGCGAATTCCCAAAACCGACGTTGGAAAAGTGACTTCAGCGTTGACACCGGTCCACAGCCGGACGTACGTTTTTCAGCGTTGATTCGTTCATGTTCCTGTGGCGGCAGGGACTGACAGCCTGGTGGATTCATCGGGCCAGACCCTTATCCTTCCCCGCAATACCGAGAGCCATGAGTCGTTTTCACTCGTCGATGTCATGGAATGAGCCCTCAAACAATCCTTCCTCTGATTCATCTCAATGTGAATCAGAATCATCATCGGAAGATGATTTTGCTTCCTCCTGGTTAGGCGACATTGCCAGCGACTACAGCGGCGATGACGTTGATCAGCCCTGGCAACCCGACGATGCGACGTCGTCGGAGTGGTCCCAACTTTCGCCACACCGAAACTATTTTCTGCCGCTTCACTACGAGCCAAATTACAACTATCCGTTGGTCGTTTGGTTGCACAGCGACGGGTTCAACGAGAACCAGGTCGATCATGTGATGCCGCACATCAGCGTTCGAAACTACGTTGCCGCAGGCATTCGCGGCGTGCGCGCAGCCGATTCGGCGGGCCATCGGTTTGATTGGCCGACCAGCCCCGCAGCGATCCAAGCGGCTCATCATGCCGTCATCGAAACGATCGACGAGGCGGTCGAGCAGTTTTCGATTCACTCCCAGAGAATCGTGCTTGCCGGTTATGGCAGCGGCGGATCGATGGCACTGCGCATCGCAATGCGCCAACCCGAGCGTTTTGCGGGTGTGGTCGCTCTCGGCGCACGGCTGCCGCGAGGGCGAAGTGTGTTTGGCCAGCTGTCCCACTTGCGTGCCAACCCACTGCGAATGTTGTGGTCCTGGGGAACGGACAATCCACGATTTCGCCACGACGCGCTGAACGAAGATTTGCGTCAAGCGATGATGATCAAGGCGCGCGTCGAGGTTCGGCAGTACCCCGCTGATGACGAGATGGACACCGTCGTTCTTAGGGACGTTAACGAGTGGATCATGCGACACGTTGTCTCGAATCAATCGAGCGTCGCTGCCGAACGCTGGGCTTCGAGTCCAACCGCCTATTCGGCAAACTAAACACTCGCTTTTTTTTTGCAGGCCCTTGAGCCGTGATCGCGTAAGCGGACGGGCCTTCAGCGATAATGTCCTCGGGCTAACGCTCGCGCACGAGGGGCAACGCCCGAGGACTCACGACGGGCTGCTCACGAGGGGCGTCTCACACGCTCGAAGTCTTTTTCGCGTTCTCGGGCGGACGCCGAGTCGTCACTGCGTTACACTGAAACGCAGTAGCTGGGATCCACAACTGGCTGCTGCCCTCACGCAGGAATTTCACGCAGTAAGTGCGAGTGACAATGACGGACGACGAATCCAACGGTCCCGAATCCAAACAGGACGAAAAGGCTGCCACCAAACGGGTGAAGGAATCGAGCGGCAAGAAAATCTTGGTCGTCGATGATGATTTTGAAATCATCGAATCGGTTCGTTACGCGATGGAAGGTGAGGGGCATGAAGTCGTCATTGCTCGCGATGGCAACCAGGGTCTTGCCCTGTTCGAACGCGAGAACCCGGACCTTGTCATTCTCGACATGATGATGCCCAAGCGAAGCGGCTTTTTGGTCCTCGAAAAGCTCCGTCGTGTTCGCGATGAACCAGTACCGGTCATCATGATCACAGGAAACGAAGGAAGTCGGCACAAAGCGTACGCCGAATTGCTTGGCGTGAGTGACTACATTCGCAAACCCTTTGCGATGGATCGCTTGATTGACGCCGTTTCGAAATTGCTCACTTCGTGAACGAAAATCTCACCCGACGAATCGTGATGGTGGCCGGGATCTCCGGTGCTCTGGCCGTCATGCTCGGATCCTTTGGCGCACACGGACTCGATCACTTTCTCGAGTCCAGCGGGGCCGACGCCGAGCTGGTCACCAAGCGACTCGATCAGTTTGATACGGGCGTCAAATACCACCTCTATCACACGCTGGCCCTGCTCGGTTTGGCGGCATTGCCGGTTGGTACCGACCGGTTGCGCAAAATAGCCCTGTGGCTATTTGTGGCAGGGATCGTTTTCTTCAGCGGCAGCCTGTATGCACTGGTGGTTACGGGAATCACAAAGTTTGGTGCCGTCGCACCGATTGGCGGTTCTTGTTTGATTGCCGCTTGGGTGTGCCTGTTTCTTTGTGGATTCAAACGAGCGTGACCAAGCGGGGCGGCTTCCCCCATCTCGCCGCCGATCAAGAAATCTCGTATTTTGGTCGTCGTTCACGAAAGAATCCCCCGTCACGTTGATTGCGACATGTCCGACACGGTGGAAGCAGGTCCGGAGTTCCCGTCGACCTGGAAACGACGTCACCTGCTCGATCTGGAAAGCCTGCAGGCTGAAGAAATATCGACGATCCTTGATGTCGCCCAACAGCTCAAGGAAGCGACCAACAATTGTCGCAAAAAGATTTCGTTGCTGGCTGGCAAGACGTGTGCCAATCTCTTTTTCGAAAACAGCACACGAACACGAAATAGTTTCTCACTCGCCGCCAAACGCTTGGGCGCCGACACGGTCGAATTCAGCAGCAGCGGCAGCAGCGTGGCCAAAGGCGAGACATTCGTCGACACCGCCAAAACGATCGAAGCAATGGGTGTTGATTGGGTCGTGACCCGACACGGCACACCCGGCACACCGCATTTGCTCGCTCGTGAATTGGATTGCAGCGTTCTCAATGCGGGTGATGGCCCGCATGACCACCCGACCCAAGGTCTGCTCGACATGCTGACAATTCGTCAGCACCGAGGAAACATCGCCGGCCTGACCGTCGCATTGGTCGGTGACATCGAACACAGCCGTACGGCGCGAGCCAACCTTTGGGGGCTCAGCAAACTTGGGGCGCACGTCATTGTGTGTGGTCCGCCGACGTTGGTCAGCTCGCGTTGGACAGAACTCGGCTTTGAAGTGGCGCACAGTTTGGATGACATCTTGCCTCGATGTGATGTTTTGAACCTGCTCCGCATTCAATTCGAGCGTCAACGTGCGCGACCTTTTCCAAGTGTTCACGAATACGCGGCGCTGTACGCGATGAATGCGACACGCATGCAACGCGCCAAAGAAGACATTTTGATCATGGCACCCGGTCCGATTAACCGCGGTGTCGAGATCACTCCGGAAGTCGCCGACGGCCCACACTCAGTCATTTTGGAACAGGTCAACAATGGGATTGCCGTTCGCATGGCAGCCCTATGGTTACTTGCGGGCGCGAGCGACCGCGGATTGTAGATCCGCTCGCCAGCACGATCGAATGATGAACCATGAACTCCAACGAAACTTGATGTCTGAGAATTCGCTCCTTATCGAAGGTGGACGTTTGGTCGATCCAAGCCAAGGGATCGACCGGGTAGCCCGCTTGCTCGTGGTTGACGGCAAGGTCGCGGCAATTGACCCCGCCGATAGCGACCTTCCCGATGTTGCTCGCGTGGACGCTCAGGGAAAAATCGTTGCACCTGGTTTCGTCGACCTCGGAGCCGAGTTTCGTGAACCAGGCAAAGAAGAAGACGAAACGATCCAATCGGGAAGTGACGCTGCACTCGCCGGTGGTTTCACGTCAGTCCTTTGCTGTGCCAACACCAATCCGGTGATCGATTCGCCGGGTGCGGTCGAGTTTGTGCGCCAAAAAGCGGCCAAAGCGAACGGGGCACGGATCCACGTCATCGGATGTTTGAGTAAAGGTCGCGAAGCCGAACAGATGGCGGAGCTTGGATTGTTGGCCGAAGCCGGGGCGGTCGCCTTTAGCGATTCGCCGCGACCGATGCCTAATAACGCCCTGCTCAAACGCGCCCTCGATTATTGCCGGATGTTTGACCTACCGATCTTTGATCGACCCGGCGTTCCCGAGTTGTCCGAAGCGGGCGTGATGCATGATGGCCAGGTTTCACTGGTGCTGGGCTTGAAAGGGTTGCCGACAGAGGCCGAAGACCTTGCCGTCGCCCGTGACGTGCGATTGGCGGAAGCGACTTCGGGACGCTTGCATGTCGGCCCCGTAAGCACGATGGGCGCTGTCGATATGATTCGCCGAGTGAAATCACGTGGGATCGCGGTCACCGCCTCGGTTTGCCCGCAGAACCTTTGTCTCAGCGATAACGAACTGCGATCGTTCGATTCGCGGTTCAAAGTCCATCCGCCGCTGCGTAGTCCGCGCCACATCGAAATCCTACAAGCGGCCGTTGCTGACGGAACGATCGATGCGATCCAAAGTGGTCACATGCCACGCAGTCGCGAAAAGAAGATGAACGACTTGGACCTCGCGCCATTCGGCGGTGCGATGCTGGAAACGTCACTTGGGATTGTGGTCAAACACCTCGTCAGCTCGGGTGTTCTCGATTGGTCGCAAGTGATCCAGCGAATGTCGGTGTCGCCGGCAAGGATCGCGGGCATCGATGGTGGAACGCTTGCGGTCGGTCACAACGCCGACATCGCCGTCATCGATCCTGATGCCCAATGGGAAGTCGATCCAACGAAGTTCCGCTCGCGCTGCGTTAGCAACCCGTTACAAGGTCACACGCTGACCGGCCAAGTCACGCAAACCTACGTCGGCGGACAATTGAAATTCGGGTAGGGCTTGCGCTCGGATTGCCCCTAGGTTGTGAATGTCGCCTTTCGCTCCGCGAAAGTAGCGTCCGCAAACGCAACTTTTGCGGAGCAAGAGGCGACTCTTTTCAAGTTCGATTTCCGTCGCCTCCCCTGTCATGCGGAGCATGACCTACGAGAGTGCCCCTGTCATGCGGAGCATGACCTACGAGAGTGCCCCTGTCATGCGGAGCATGACCTACGAGAGTGCCCCTGTCATGCGGAGCATGACCTACGTGAAGAGACGTTTGATTGCTTTCGGTTGAGGACGTTTTGGATCCTTGAGTAGGTCGGCAATCGATTCGCCTTTGCCGTTGGTGTGATTGGGGTTGGCGCCCGACTGAAGCAGCAGGGTGATGGCGGCAACCCGCTTGTCGGTTGCTTTGATGGTTGAACGCACGGCGTCAAAGAGTGGGGTTTCTCCAGACGGATCGGTTCGGTCCACCGTGGCACCCTTGGCGATCAGTATCTTCATGGTGTCGACGAAACCAGATCGTGCTGCACGATGAAGTGCTGTCTTTCCTTTGTGATCTTGGTGATTCACATCGGCACCAACGGCGAGCAAGCGTTCTGCTTCAGCACAGTTGCCGCCTCGATCGCCTCGGCAAAGATAGACAAGCTCCTCGCTTGCCTGTGTGTTGCTGGTGGTGGCCCCGTAGCTTGAAACAAGCTCGTAGAGTTCGCCTTCGTCTGGATAAACGTCCGGGGCATGACGAGCGTCGGCACCCGCTTCAAGCAACGCGCGGACCATCGGCAGGTTCTTGTCGGCGGCGATAAAGAGTGCTTGTTCGATTCCTTTGACCTGGGCGCCACGCCGGATCAGGTACTCGACGGTTTCTACGCTTCCACCCCGCAGCGCATAACACAGCGGTGTGGCCCAGGATGCGGGTTCGAGGACAAAGTCGGGGCCTGAGTCTTTAGGAGGCATCGCATATTGAGGATGCCCATTATCAAGTCGTTTGCGACGTTGTTTGAGTTCCGCTTTCACTCCATCAAGATCACCCAGGAAAGCATGCGTATGGATGTCGACGCTCGCGCCCCGATCGAGCAGATAGTCGGCGACCTGTTGGTGCTTTTTGAAACGTGCGATGCAGTAGCAACTGATTTCGACAAAGTAGGGCGTGTAGTGAGTGCCACAGGCATCGATATTGGCTTTGCGACGGACAAGGTATTTGACCATCGGCAACCGCCCACGGTGACTCGCCTCCCAGAGCATTGTTCGGCCATGCGACCCGACGCGATGGAGCCACTTCGGTCGAGCTTTTAAGATTTCACGGACCGCGTCGACGTCCCCTTTGGCTGCAGCGGCGACGCCAATCTTCAGGAAGTCGCTCGCTTTTCCAGGAAACTCGATCATCAATCCTAATAACCTGCGGTCAGGCTCGTTGGCGTTGTGAGAAAGACATCATAACGTGTGATCCTGAATGCAGCAGATTTCGGCCAAGCCCGATTCCACGATCAGGTACGTTTGAAACGCGAGACGGACGAGGAGAACAAGACATGCGTGGTTTGTTGGTTGCAGGACTATGTGGTTTGTTCGCGACGATGGGAGCAAAGGCATGGGCGGGGCAAATGATCTTGCTCTCCCTCGAAGATCTCGAAGAACGTTCGGGACTGATCGCCGTCGTGGAGGTCACGAAGGTGACGCAAACGGAGGCTCCGACCGATCCCGAGCATGTGGTTCGCATTCAGATCGCCGAAGCGGTCGTGAAAAAGACGGTGAAGTCTGACTACACACCCGTCACTGAGGGCCGTCGAATTGCGATCGTCGGCTCGACATTGCCACGCACGTCGGCAGCGTTTCGTCCGATCAAGGAAGGCAAATACCTGGCGTTTCTCACCAGGACCCAGGGCCACTACCAGTTTTCGTTTCAGTGCGCCTTGAGGCCAATTGATGAGGATTCAATGGTGACCTGGTACACGTTGAAAGAGGATGGGAATCTCGACACAACGCCGATCAAGCTCGCCGAGGCCATAGCACTCACGACCAAACTGGTTGATAAACCGTGACGGTTATGACGCGTGCGTTGACTGTTCGGACCACGCGGTGATGATTCGCCGCAGTTTCGGACGTTTGCCAAGAATTCTGTGTACTGAAGATTCGATCCTCTCACAGAGGGGCGATCCTCTCGGTTCAGGTGTGAAACAGCGCAGTTAAGTTGGGACGCTACCACACCTTTCACCTTTCCTGGGGGCACTGGGTGATGGTCAGCAGAATTCTTGCCAATTCGTTTCAAAACCTTGCGAAGGGCCATTTCGGTCGCATCGATCAAGGTCACGACTCACAGGCGACTCACCGGCGACGTGAGTCGTTATCGCTCTCACTACGTCATCGCAGCGCCGAACTGTCACGGCGCGACGGAGTTGACGATGGTGATTCATTGCAGATTTCGTCGGCGGCAAACCTGTCGTTAAAGGTGCGCAACAAAACACGCGTTCGCGTCAACGAAGACGGTTCGACGCGTGCGGTCAGCAAGACGCGGTTGAATTTCAAGTACGAACTGGAAACCGCAGACGGCCAGCGTCTTCAGTTGAAAGCCCGCGCACGCATCAAACAATCGATCGTCCAAGACGAAAATGGTGACATCGCGGTCAAAACCAAAGTCAAGCTGCAGTTCAAATTGCTGCAAGAGGATGTTGCCGGCGGGCTTTCGTCGTTGACCGAAAACCTGGGAGACGATCAAGCCAATCCGCTCGACGCATTCTTGAATGTCGTCGAAGGTGTGGTTGCCGATTTTACAGATGATGGGACTGTCGATGCCGACACCCTGATCAACACAGTGCTCGAAGGATTCAATTCGTTGCTCGACGCCTTTGGCGGTGACGACTCTGCGTCGGGACAGCAAGTGTTTGGACTCCCAACACCCGATCAAAACGTCGTTGATGCTTTACCGAACCCCTTGCCAGTAAGCGATGGCGCGGGTGAGGTGTTTGGCCTGCCAACTCCAGTTCCGTCAGACGATGTGGAAGTGGTGCCAGTCGCGATCGACGTTGAACCCATTGCAGAGGACAACGGCACAGAAGACAACGGCGCTGGCGAAGTGTTCGGTTTGCCGACTCCAGATGCGTCGGCTGAAGACCAAGCGGAGCCCGTCGAGATCCAACTGGAGCCTGTTGTCCCTGTGGCTCAAGCCGAAGTCGCGGAAGTCGAAACGGACGATGTCGATGATGCTGACGAAGTCGATGGTGATGACGACGACGATGTCGAGGCAACTGCATCGACGCAGCCGACGGCAGAGTCAGCAGCACAGCCTGAAGACAATGTTGTGGAAGTGAAACCGCCAGTGGTGGACAATACCGCGGCAAGGCAAGATCAGATCGAGTCCGCACAAGAAGTGTTGCAGACCGTGAGGCTCAAATTCGTTCAGTCGTTCTCGCAGGTGGTCAGCACGTTGTCGCCCGAAGGGGAGGACGATGGTGGACTACTGCTCGTCCAACGCGGGAGCTATCGTCTGAGCGCCAAAGCACATCTCAGTTACGCAAAGCCCTCGGTGTCCAATACCGAGTTTCTTGCGTAGCGGTTTCTCGTTTGGCAGACGTCCGCGTGCGTTGAACGCTCGCTACTTGCTTTGAGTCAGCTCGATCGTTTGGTCGATTCCGTCGACTTGAAAGACTTCCTTTTCGCCGCCTGGCCAAGTCACGGTGACTTCAGAGACTTCGGCAGTTTCGCCGAGTCCGAAGGTGACTTCTCGTTCGCTCTGGCTCAGGTAGCTGCTTGTCGGCATCACCATTCGTTTCAGAACTCGGTCGCCGTGCTGGAGTTCGACGATGGCGCCGATCGCGTCCCGGTTGGAAGATTTGCCAACCAGGCGAACACGCAACCAATGATGACCCACCGCTTGGTCATTGCGAAAGACCTTTGGCTGACCACCGCTGACGGCAACGACGATATCTTGGTCACCGTCACCGTCAAAGTCGCCGTGGGCAGCACCGCGACCGACGATCGGTTGAACAAACTCAGAGCCGGTTTTGTCTTCGCCAACTTGAACCAGTTCGCTCGCGGCGCCGCGTCCCGCGTTCCAGAACAGTTGTGGTGGTTGAGCGTATCGTTGACTGCTTTGCGTTTTCGAAATCTCTTCTTCGAGATGCCCGTTGGCTCCAAAGACATCAAGGCGGCTGTCGAGATCGACATCGAAAAAGAAGAGGCCGAAGGTCAAACCTTGACGCGTCGGCGGCCCAAAGCCGGTATACATCGCTGCGTCGATGAATTGAGTGCGTCCCGGTTTGGCCATGTACAGCGCGCTCGATTCGTTTGCAAAGTTGCCAATGCCGATCGCAAGTGTGCCATCATCTCGAAAGACGGAAGCGTCGATGCCCATGGCACCACGCGCGTTGCCACTTTCGCGGTCAAATGCGATCCCCGACACCCGGCCAATTTCGCTGAACGTTCCGTCTTGGTTGTTGTGGAACAGGAAATTGCGAACGGTGTCGTTGGCCACGATCAAGTCGATCCATCCGTCGCCATCGACGTCAACGGGCGCCAGCCCCATGCCCTTGCCGAGTGGAACGTCGGTCGCTTCGTTTCGAATTTGAATACCAGCCGTCTCTGACACATCCTTGAAGGTTCCGTCACCTTCGTTGTGCAAGAGCTGAGAATAGGATCCGCCAAAGGCAATCGGCGGACCGTAGGCTCGATTTTCGCCATCGAGCGTGTGGAACTGCGAGAGGTCTTCCTCTTTGCTCCACGTCACGTAGTTGCAAACGAACAGGTCAAGCAACCCATCGTTGTCGTAATCGAGGAACCCGCAACTTGTGCTCCAGTCTTCGTCGCTTCCCCCGGCACCCGAGGTGTCGGTGATGTCAACAAACTTGCCTTCGTCGTTGCGAAGCAGACGGTTCTTGCCAACGGCGGAAAGAAACAGATCGCAATCACCGTCGTTGTCAAAGTCACCAACGGCGATTCCCATTCCGTAGAGCGTGATGTCGATTCCCGCTTCTTCCGAGACGTCGGTGAAGCCAAGCTTGCCGTCCCCTTTGAAGAGTTTGCAGGGAGATTCGCCAGCGTTGTCGGTATCCCAAGGCCAACGGCTTGAGTTGACGAACAAGATGTCTTGGTGACCATCGCCGTTGTAATCAAACACCGCGACGCCGCCGCCCATCGTCTCGGGAAGCAACTTGTCTCCATAGCGACCCGTCTCGTGAATAAATTCGATGCCCGATGGTTCGGTCACATCGGCCATGGGCAGGTCGGGAGTTTCGTCTACCTCGCGATCCATCGGGATCGTGACTTGCTCGACCTCGGTTGATTTTTCTTCTTCCTTGGTCGCGTTCAAGTAGATCAAGATGCCGATGACGGGGATGGCGCCAAGGACAAAGACGATCAGCGAAGCCCGAAAGGCCTTTCCGATCACGGCATCATTTTCGACATCTTCCGAATCGTGATGCTCGGGTGAAGGCGTTTCGGTCATGGTCGCAAGTTGGCTTGGCGGTCGTCGGGTGCAGAATTGGATTCGGAATCGGATTTTGCGGTGGTTTCCGATTCGCGTTGCTGGCGATGCAAATCGTAGATCACCAGTTTTTCGGCAGCATGATTGGCCGCCGGGTAACGCCGTCGAGCCTCGGGGATGGCGAGTTCGGCAGCGTTGTTGTCCGGTTTGTACTTGGCGTGCAATTCCCGGTGATGCGTTTCGCGTTCTTTGTCGCCACGCATTCCGAAAATGATCGCCAAGTTGTTGTGGGCTTTCAGGTTTTCTGAATCGACTGTCAACACTTCTTCAAACTGTGCCTGAGCATCGTCGAGAAGCTCTTTCGACTTGGGTTCGTCACCCATCACTTCGGCCTGTTCGGCCAAGTCGATCAGCGTCGATCCGAGCAGGTTGCGGACGCGGTAGTCGAGCGAGAAATCGAAGCCGCGACTGGGGACTTTGGTTCCCAGCACACCGCGAAGCGATTCAGCCGCTTCCTTGAGGTTGCCTTGTTGGCGATTGACCATGCCGCTGAGCCAGCCGTGTGTCCATGTGGGCGGTGGCGGGTCCATCTCTTTTGCGCGTGCAAGCGCTTGAGTCGCCGCGCTCAAGTTGCCCTCGGTGAATTGAACACGAGCAAGGTTGATCGGCCCGTCAAAACGACCGAGTTGCTCCACTTTGGCAAACGCCGCAGCGGCTTGTTTGAGTTCCGCTTTTCCTTTCAGCAGCAAACCGATCCCGTAGTCGTTCCAACGTTGCCACTCGGGGATTTCGGATCCCATTTGCTCTTCGGTCGGCGCGGTGGTCGAAAGGGTGAGTGTGTCGCTCGAGATTTCGATGATGGGCAAATCGTTGGGGTCGCCCGGTTTGCCAACGTCAATCTTCTCGACTGCAGGATCGCGGTCGCGACGAATGTAGTCGAGGTATTCGGTGTCAAACTTTCGATACAACAGACGTGCGGTGATTTCGATCGGTTGGTCTAAGTCTTCGGGGACATCCAATCGGTAATGAATCGTCTGTCCTGCACCAGGTGGGATTTGGTGACTGTAAAGTGGCGTGAAAATGTTCTGGGCATTACGCCGATTGATGCGGTTACCCTCGCGATCGAGCATGAACGTATTAACGAAATGCGACCACGGGTCGACCGCCTCCTGTTCGTCGCGGTGACCGCTCTTGCCAATCACTTTGTCGCCAACTTTGGCCGTCATCTCGACCCAAATCTCATTCGAGTCGGTGGTGCCTTGAGTGAAGTGATGGCCCAAGGTCATCGTTCGCAAAACAGTCTCGACCAAGTAGCTCTTGCCAGGTTCGACCTGGGCATGGTCACCGAGCGGGGCAGTCAATTCGCCGTCAAACGCAGCGTCCTCGCGAAGCCCGAACAGATCGACACGCAAGTTGTTTTTCAAGAACTTGCGGTGCCGCTCGATGCCTTCCTTGTCGCCAAGCCAATAGCTGATGGCTGAGTTTGCACTTGGAAAACGATGGTCGTGGACGGCGAGGCCGCCAATCTCTTCGTTGTACTTTGCTCCGAATTCGTCGGTCGCGAGTGCGGGCATGTGGCACTCGTTGCAGTTTCCTTGGGCGTGCGGCGGATAATAGAAACTGCTTGCACCGTGGCCCGAAACACCACTGAGCAGGTAGCTGTCGTAGTGGTTTTGTCCACGCAACCAATCTTTGTACGCCGTCACTTCGCCCGGCAGACTGACCTTGTGGCATGTCCCACAAAACTCGGCGGTCTTGTGGAACGGCTTGAGCATCTCGTGTTTGTGGAAGGATGGTTTTGCTTTCACCATCAATTCGTTCAGCGATTGGAGCAATCGGTTCTTGCTGTAGGCAAACGGGTAATGTTGCGGCTCGTCAATCGTGTAATCGGCGTTGCCGATGTGCGAGTCGACCGATTGAATCGCATGGCAGGCCGTGCAAGTGATACCGGCATGAGCGGTTTCGTCACCGACGTCGTCATAGTTTGGATCGTCGAACTTGCCCGTGAAGAATGGTACGGGGTCGTGGCACCCGGCGCACCAGCGTGAAGCTTGCACATTGCCGGCGCGGTCGTTTGCGACTTTGCGAGTCTCTCGGACAGACGCCCTGTAGGCTGGGTTGTTGAAGCTGCTCATCTTGTGAGCGCTGTGGAACCAACTGTTGTGAATGTCTTGGTGACACTTCAAACAGTATTCGTCATTCATGATCGTTTCGACGGCCAAGAAGTCGCCCGTTGCCGTTTGTGCCAGCGACGGTTGGAAGTAGCCGTCGGGAGCCTTTTCGTGGCTACGCCTTGGGTCGGAAGCTTGGAATGCAACCATCACGGCAACAAAGCCGGCGGTTGCCAAGCCAACTCGGCGACCGATGTGCCATTTGATGCGTGGACCGACAAGGCGGTGAAGCCAGTACAACCAGATCGCAAGCAGCGGCGAAAGGATGTGCATCCAATAGACGACACTCCGTGTCCCTGGATTGACGATGTTGAGTGAGCCAACTCGCATCAACAGCAGACCGCTGATCAAAATCGCAATTGCGATCGCGAGTAGCCCGTAGCCAATCTTGACGGCGCGGCGGTTGCGCCGATTCTTGGCTCGCCACATATGTACGAAGCCAAACAAAACGGTCGGGACGATCAAGAGCAGTCCCAGGCCGAGGTGGCCAAGGAACATCAATTGATAGAAGTGATCTTCGTAGATTTGGCCCGAGAAGTACTGGAGCCAAGTGATCGACGTGAGGTAAAGACCATTGGCCGCAAGCGCACCAAAGAGGATCAGCACGACGTAAAGGACGACGCGCAGACGTGGTGTGACGGGGCGGATGGGAGGTTTTTTCTTGACCGGCGGCGTACCTTCACCACCAGCTGCAGGTTCAGGAGAAGACATGGACAGGGAATCAATGAATGGATGATGATCCAGTTAAGACGCAGCCCGCTTTGGTTTTGTTTGGTCGAATCGAGCCGAAACCGACCCGCAAAGCAGAATTCTTCTTCCCTGCTTCGGGGTGGTTTCGTCGTGGTCCCGAGTCGTCGGGCCGACCAACCCATTCACTCAGCGGCAAGCTACTGGACTAAACCGCGTTTGGCTGCGTCATGAAACCGATCCATAGATGATTCTTGATCTCGTCTCCAAAAGGCACGGAATGCTTGGTGTCTGCGGCGATGTATCGCGTTTTGCTGTTCGGCTGCAGTCGATAATTCCGATTGTGCCGCCGTCGGCGGGTATTCATCCATCGCTCGAAACGGCATCGGCCCGGTGGTTTGACCCGTCAGCGTGTTCAGGTCGGCGTCCTTGTCCCAGCCAACGCAGTGCAGGATGAAATCGCGTTTCCAGCCTTCGGGCACCGGTGTTTCGGGCAGCGAGACGCTGAATCGAACCTCATCACCCGCCCCGAAGACGATCATCGAATCGTCCCACTCAGACAGTTGTGGCAAGCAGGGGCCAAAGTCGGTCAACGGACCGCGAAGTGGCGGCCAGATTGGGTCGAGCCCCGGTTGGGCGTAGTCGTACGATTCGGGCTGGCGACGCTCGCCTTCGATTCGCCGCGAGTAACCGTGGTAGTCGACATCTGCCGATAACAGTTCGAGTGCGTGGGTGTTGATCGCGGGTGGCTCGTTTTGCACCGCAAGTTTGGCGCTGTCCCAGTAGATCTGGGCCGAGGTGCGAATGCGGAATCTCGGGTCATCGGCGACGACCACATCCGTCACGTCAACGACAATCGTTTTGGTTTTACCGCCCGGGAAGCCCATGTAGGGAATCGCTTTGCGCCAACCATCCTCGGCATTCGCATCGGGAACCCAAACCGAAGGAAATTCGATCGGTGGCAGTTCAGGGTTTTGGTCGATCTGGATGTTCAGTGATGTGTCCGTCGGCAAGATCCAGCCGGTCAAAACCAGATAGACCTTGTTCTCTTTCGGGTCGACAGGTGAATCGCCAAAGTCGACATCGATCCAGTGTGGTTTGCAAAGTCCTTGGCGGATCCTGCGATCAAAACCTTGGACAAAGTCTTTGTCTTGGCTTGCGAGCGTCTTGGTCACGTCCCGCCCATGGGTATCGCTGGCGCTGGCGACTTGGCGCAAATCGTCAGGCCGAAAGGCAAAGATTGTTGGTTCGGCGATCGAACCAGGTCCAACCTTTTCGTTGGTCCAAACCTCGACGTCGGCCGGTCGGTCCACCGCGATCATTTCCAGCTTGTCGATGTAAGCGATCTCCCAAAGTTCCTCGGTGATGCGGAACTCGTATTTGCCGTCACGTGGTTTGACGTGTTGGCCGTCGACCTTCAGGTATTCCCATGGTCGGTCTTTTGCCACAACTCCTGATGCAACTTGAAGCCCGAGAGGGGCTGCCCAAAGGCAATCGGTCATGAAGACAAACTTCTCGCCATCCCAGGCATAAAGGTAGGGGCACGATCCCTTGAGTCGTTGTTCTTCTTCAACCAGTGCATTGACGTTGGGATCACGAATCGTTTGCGTAAGGCCATTGGGAAGGATCACGCGAATACTCGTCGCTTGATCAAAGTCGCCGAGCCCGAAGTGAGTTGCGGGCGAATCGATCACGCGAGCGCGGTAGTGCGGTCCAAATCTCAGTTCCAGAACGCTGCCGATCGCATAGTGGTTGACGCGTCCCGAATTGGCAGCGTTGTCCGCGATCCCTTTGAACCGAACGATCATGTGATTGCCGTCGGTATCGGTGGTGTTTGTCATGGCAACTGCATTGCCACCTTGAACGGACAGCAGGTCCACTTTTCCGTCGCCGTTGATGTCGGCCAGAACGGCTGACGAAACCGCGGCGGCTTCGATCGTTTGCCACGTGTCAAAGTTCCATGGCCCGACGCGGTTGGCTCGCGTTGGTTGACCGGTGACGACAAGTTCGTTCCACGAGTCGTTGTCGAAGTCTGCCGACAACAGTCCCATGCTCGTTTGTTCGCTCCGCTCTGTTCGTTCGACGGTCCAAACACCGGCGTCAGCGGTCTGTGAATAGACGATCGCCACCTCTGACTGGCCCGCGATCACAAGATCCCAAGAGACATTGCTGTCGACATCGGCGATCGCGATCGAGTGCGCACCGGCGATGGGATCGATGTCTTTGATCATTCGACCGCGGAATTGCAGGTGCAGCAGGTTTTCCAACTGACCGACTTGCCCGCTTTTCGCGTGCAGGGTTATCACATCAAGGTCGAGGTCGCGGTCGATGTCCACCAGCGCGATGGCCGTCGCGGGATCGTCGGAATCAAAGCCGCCGTCGTGATGCGTCACTTCAAAGAACGTTCGGCTATCACGATTGACGAAAAGACGTAGCCCGTTCTCTTTGGTCGCAAAGACGAGGTCAAGGTCTCCGTCGCCTTCCAAATCGCCTGCGGAAGCTGCCAAGACGCCCTTCACGTCTTCGAGCCCCGTTTCCCCTGTTTCTGGACGGAACCGCTTTTCCGCAGCGGTCGAGGGGCGACCGTCGATGCCGATGATTTGAACGCCATCGTCACCGAATGCGACCACGCTCGGAAAGACTTCGTGACGGTAGATGCCGTCAAGGCTGACCGGTTGTCCATCGGCGTCGAGTTCGATGTTGCTTTCTTGTTTGATCAACTCCGGATGCGTTTCACCGACGCGAAACAGGTCAACGACGAGCATGCCTTTCGGCGTCACGGCGAGTTCGGTTTCTGATTCTTTGCCCCAGCCATGTTCGCCATCATTGCGCCAGAGCGTGAGCTGCTTGCCGCTGACACCTAGTAAGTCGTCATCAAGGTCGATGTCGAAATCAGCCGCCGCAATCAAGGCAACGTCGGTTGCTGCTGCGATGGGGACAGCGTCAAAGGAAATGTTCTTGCTGCCTTTGTTGATTGGGGTTGCCTTTTCGGCAGCCGCCGAAAGTCTGCGCAGCGATTCGAAACTCAAACGATCGAGCGGATGGGGGGATGCGCGTCGGCGATCGGTCTTCACCAGTTCGGTCGGATTCAAGACGTTGAACCAATACTGCATGTTGGTGACGGCATCGTTCCATTGGCCGGCATCAATGGCATCGGTGATGTTCTTGACAAGCTCATCAGCGGTGACGCCGATCGGTGCGGTCTTTCGACTGAGCGAGGGTTCGATCGATTGAGCAAGTTCTTGGGTGCGCAGAACAAGTCGTTTGGCGGCCGCGTTTTCACTGGCGATGTTCAATCGCGCGGCATGAATCGCAAGGAAAAGGTTGTCGGGGTTTTGGTCCGAAAGTGTTGTTAGGGTTTTGACGGCCGATCCCAGCAAATTTTTGGGCAGTCCGTCGTTTGGATCTTCGAGCTGCAAGAGCACGTCGGTCAGCGGGCCGGCGAGCATGATCGATGTTGCCGACTTGCCGACATCACCTCCCACCGCTTCGACAAGTTTGTTGTAGACTTCGACTTGTCGCGGCTTGGTCATCGCCCGCGGCAAGAGTGACGCATAGTGCAAATCGACGCGGCTATTGAGCCAGAGCGGGATCACTGGATCGTCGCTCATCTTGGCGTAGTCACCGACTCCACTTCGGGCCGCCTCGATCGCGTCGGGAAGCAGCATCCTCGCTTCTTTGCGTTTTTGTTCGGTCGCCGAGCCGTCTTTGGCTTGCTCAGCCAATTGGTCAACTCGCAGGACGCGGTTGAGCGCGCGATTAAGCGCCACCGAATCGTCGTTAGGCGCGAGCAGAAACAATTCGTTCCAGGTGTCATTTGCCTCGTCAGTTGCTAGATTCTCTGTGGCGGCAAGTGCGACACGCGTCTTCAGCAACATGGGGCTTTCCCCAACTTCGCCGCCACCAGGTCCCGCCCCATTTCCTCCACCCTTGCCTGACATCCACGCAATCACGCCGCCGCCAACGAGAACGGCCAGGAACATCAGCAGCCCGATTTTGCCGCCCGATCCGCTTGAAGGCTTGGGAGTGGTTTCTGGTTGGTTCATCGATGCTCCCCGACTGCGTGACTTTTGGATATCCTTGCCGCTATGAACGTAACAAAATATCGCGATTCGTCCGACTCCGTACGCGTTGCCCGCGTCGAAGGCGACCGTTTGCTTCCGATCCAGCTGGGAACGGAGTTCACGTGCCTGGCCGATCTTCTTGTCGCCGAGAATCCTATCCAGGCGATCGAGGCGTTGGCGACCGACCCAGCCATCCCGCTCGATTCGGTGCAGTTACTGCCGCCCATTGATAACCAGGAGGTCTGGGCAGCGGGGGTGACCTACAAGCGAAGTCAAACGGCTCGGATGGAGGAATCGGAAGCGGCTGCATCCTGTTACGACAGGGTCTATAAGGCTGATCGGCCCGAATTGTTCTTCAAAGCGACGCCCCATCGAGTCGCCGGGCAAGGCCAACCGCTGCGGATTCGCGGCGACGCGACCTGGAACGTGCCCGAACCCGAAGTCACGCTCGTTTTGAATCCAAACCTGCGGATCATTGGGCTCACCGTCGGAAACGATATGAGTTCGCGCGATATCGAAGGCGAAAACCCACTCTACCTCCCCCAAGCCAAGTGCTACGACGATTGCGCGGGCCTCGGTCCCTGGATCACGCTCTACGACGAACTTCCACCCGTCGAAGAGATTGAGATCGACCTCAAAATCCATCGTGATGGTCAGGTCGTGTTTGATCAGCAAACCTCGGCCGCCCAGATGGCACGTTCCTTCGAAAACCTGGTTGGCTGGCTCGGACGCGACAATTCTTTTCCCAACGGTGCCTTCCTCATGACAGGCACGGGGATTGTCCCGACGACCGACTTCACTCTGCTGCCTGGTGACGAAGTCAATATTTCGATCAGCGGTATCGGCACACTGACCAACCCGATCGTTCAAAACTAAATCGGTTTGCCGAGCAAGCCGTCGTTGCAACAGAGAAACCAAGAGTCGCTCCCCGGGGCGCACCCACCACTTACCCAGACACTTCCTTCCACCAGGATGCTCCTTCGATGTCGATTGCCACCAACGCCGCTCGCCAAGTCCTTGTCGCTGGCCAATGGCGCGACGCGTCTCACAGCAAAACGTTTCAAGCGACCGACCCGACCTCCAACACGGTTTTGCCAGCCGAGTTTCCTGTGAGCGACTGGAGTGACTGTGACGCAGCACTGGATGCTGCGGCCGAGGCGTTTGTGGAGCTGCGTCAATTGCCAGCGGAAAAGATTGCCGCGTTTCTCGAGTGTTATGCTGATCGAATCGAGGCAGCCAAGGACGCGCTTGTTGCGGCCGCGACCTCCGAAACCGCACTGCCCGCCAGTCCGCGCCTGGGCGATGTCGAACTCCCGAGAACGAGCAACCAATTGCGCGCCGCTGCGGCAGCTTGTCGAAGCGGCAGTTGGGCCCTACCGACGATCGACACGGCGACGGGGATTCGTTCGTGCTACCAGTCGCTCGGCCCCGTTTGTGTCTTTGGTCCAAACAACTTTCCGTTCGCTTTCGGAAGTGTTTCGGGCGGCGACTTTGCTGCGGCCATCGCTGCCGGCAATCCTGTCATTGCCAAAGCAAACAGCTCGCATCCAGAGACGACGCGTTTGTTTGCCGTTGAAGCGGCCGCAGCGCTGAAAGAAACGGGGCTGCCCGCGGCAACGGTTCAACTGATCTATCGAACCAGCCACGAAGATGGCGAACGGCTCGTCGCCGATCCTCGTGTTGGCGCGACCGGTTACACGGGCAGTCGATCGGCCGGACTCGCGCTCAAGGCGGCTGCCGATGGGGCGGGCAAACCCATTTACTTGGAATTGTCGAGCGTGAATCCTGTCGTCATCACACCTGGCGCGCTCGTCGAACGCGGCGAAGATTTGGTCGGCGAGTTTGTGACCAGTGCATTGATGGGCGCTGGGCAGTTTTGTACCAACCCAGGTTTGGTGTTGCTTGTCAAAGACGCCGCAAGCGATTCCTTTGTCGATGCGATCAAAGAAAAGTACGCCGGTGCCGCCTCGGGAACGTTGTTGTCACCCGGTGTCGCAAAAAGTTTGTCAGCGAACGTGCAGGCCTTGGTCGGTTTTGGTGCCGAGCTTGTGACGGGCGGCGGAGAGCCTGAGGCCGGCCGATGCGCAGTGGCCAACACCCTGCTGCGTGCAAGCGGCAGCCAATTCTTGAGCAATCCCGAAGGCTTCCAAACCGAAGCCTTTGGAAATGCATCCTTGATGGTGATTGCCGATGACGTCGACCAATTGTGTGCGATCATCGATAGCCTCGAAGGAAACTTGACCGGTTGCCTCTACTCCGCGACCGATGGCAGTGAGGATGAAACCGCTGATCGCGTCACCTTTCATATGGCTCCGAAAGTCGGTCGTTTGCTCAACGATAAAATGCCAACGGGCGTTGCCGTCAGCTCGGCAATGAATCATGGGGGCCCCTATCCCGCGACGGGGCATCCCGGTTTTACCGCCGTTGGCGTTCCCGGATCATTGCTGCGTTTCGCCAAATTGACGAGCTTTGACAACGTCCGCGCCCAACGCTTGCCGGTACTCCTTTCCGACCAAAACCCAACGGGTGAAACGTGGCGATTGGTCGACGGAGCGTGGACGCAAGCCAACCTTTAGTCCAACGGCCAAACCTTGGTCCAAAGGGTGCAACGTCGTTTGTGAGGGGCGCTCGTGAATTCGGTGTCGCGGCTTCGAGCATCTAAACTAGACAACGCCTCGACCACCGAGGCGTTGTTCGCAGTTCGAAATGGAAACCCTCGGTATGACTTCACCATTGACCCGGATGCGCGCACTTACCTTCATTGGTGTCGTTGCGTTTTGTTCGTCTACCCGCGCACAAGATGCCTATGACGCTGTCGATGAGAATGGCGTGCGTCTCTTTTCGAAAGTGCCTCCGGTCGGCATTCACCCTCGCGTGATCATGAGTCCCGAAGACATACCGGCCTGGCGCGAGCGCGTTGGAAAGACCTACCGGGGCAAAACGTTCTTTGCAAAACCCTATCGCTCCCCACGCGTGATCGACGTTCTTGCAGGCCTTGATCCCGAACTTTCACCACAAACGCTGTGCAAAGCGTATCCCGAAGTTGGACCGGGGACGAATCACGAATTGCTGTACGCGGCGATGGACGTGATGTATCACCAGGACGCCGAGCGAACCAAGAAAACTTGCCGAGCCATCGCCAACTTCGCTCGCGTGGTGATGGCCAGACGTGATCATGAGCCCGCTTGGGGAAAGATCGAAAAGAACATTGGTGGCATCGATGGCAACACCGGCATCCGGACCGGCCTGGGAGAACTTTGGTGCCGTGGCGGTGCCGACTTTGCGCTCGCTTACGACTTCCTCTACAACGAGATGTCGCCGTCGCAACGAGACGTTTGTCGTCGCGCACTCTCGGTCGCCACGAAAGACTTGATCTGTTGGGGCATGAACTTTCCGCGTGGCCGCGGCATCAGCAATTGGTACGGCTATCACGGCGAGCTTGGCCCGATGCTGCTCGCCATCGAAGGTGAAGAGGGCTTTCACGAACAGCAATGGCATTCGTTTCGTCAGATGATCCGCGATTGGGCTGAGGTTCACTTTTACGAATCGGGCGGATCGAACGAAGATGGGTACTCAATCAACACTTCGCTGCGCGAAGGCCAGTTCACGTTGATCGCGATGGCTCGTCGTGGCGAAAACTATTATGCGCGTCCGCACTTTCACAACTATTTCAAATGGGCCGTTCTGTCGCTTGTCCCTGGCGAAGACTCGGGTGACACCGTTGGGTATTCATCAAGCCGTGTTGCGCCCTATGAGAGTGCACCGGTGGTGGCAAGGTGGGCGATGCCCGGTGACAAACTGGTCAACTTTTACTTGCGCCGCTACAAGGGCAAGGACTACCAACTCCAGAATCGTTGGCAATACGCGAATTGGTCGACGTTGCTGTGTATGAACTACGAAGATAGCGAGGCGTTGCCGCTCGAGATGGGGAAGTTGGGTTTGCCCATCACGCATGTCTTTCCGATGCAAGGTTTGTTCATCACTCGCAGCGACTGGTCCGACGATGCGGCCTACCTGAACGTTCTTGCTCGTCACGATGCATGGTATGACCGACACGAAAACGTCGATCGCGGCCGGTTTGTGTTTGCGGCGGACGGGCGCCGCTGGGTGATTGACCGACCATGGGGAACGGCACAACGCAGCGACGATCACAGCTTGGTTCACATCGACGGTGTCGGGCAAGTTGAAGCGAAAGTTTCGGGCGCAAGGGGCAAGGCCCCAAACGCGAATTTGATCAAGCAAGGCGACAGCGACGATGGGCTTCTCAGTCAAGCCGTCGTGGACCTCAGCAACGCCTACAACTGGTTGTGGGCGCACAGTTGGGACAAACCCGGCGAGGGCTGGGAACCAGAGACAAGATCCTTTGACGAAATCGGGTGGCCATGGAAACGACCCGGCCAACCCGAGGCGCTTTTCGGGCACGATGATCGCGCCGTTCCCAAGTACAACTTCATGGGCTGCAACCTTTGGCGCAAATCCCACAATCCGGTCGCGCGTGCTTTACGCACCGCCGCACTCGTCCGCGGTGAACATCCCTATGCAGTGATTATCGATGACTTCGCAAAAGACGGCGAGGAGCACCAATACACTTGGATGTTGCCACTGCCGTTGGACGTCGATGTCGTCTCTCAGTCGGGCCAATCGGTCGTGCTCGGCGAGCAGCTTGAAGATGACTCACTGGCGCAGCGTCGATTGCTCATTCGTTTCTGCGGCAACCAGCCTGTAACGGACGTCAAACTTGAACGCTACGAATTGACCAAGGACCGGCGGACGGGTGAACCGATCATGGCTCAGCGTTTGGTCGCAACCATCAATGACGTTGCGGCCGAATTTCGAGTCGTTCTGTTTCCGCATCACGACGGGGAAACGCTTCCCAAGATCGCTGCGACCGGCAACGGAATCTCTGTCAGTTATCCGAGAACTTCGGATCGGTTGACTTACGTGCGAAGTGGTCGCGAGCAAGGATTGACCCTCATTCGTTCGAAATAGCGGGCATCGACGCGCGATCGTGGCGTCCGTTGATCGACGGCACCTTGTGGGCGAAATTGTGCCGAGTAGTCTTTGAGTTCAGCCACCACACCACCCGCCCAGCCACCGATGGATCCTTCGATGCCCGCGACCACTCGATTCCTGCTGCTACTACTAGCCTTCTTTGCGGTAGCCTCTTCGGCCGTGGCGCAGCAAAGCCCTTCACGTCCAAACGTGCTTTGGATCTATGTGGACGATATGAGTGACTGGCTCGGCTGCTACGGCGATCCGATCGCGCAGACACCCGCGATCGACGCGCTGGCGTCAAAGGGCGTGCGATTCGAGAACGCCTTCATGCCTGCGCCTGTTTGTTCCACCACGCGTTCAGCATTGATCACAGGAACGATGCAAACCACGCACGGTCTGCATCACCACCGAACGATGATCAAGGAGCCGCTTCCAGAATCGATTCGAACGGTTCCCGAACTCTTTCGTGACGCCGGCTACGTCACTTTCAATGAGGCCAAGGAAGACTACAACTTCACGCGTGATCGCAGTTTGATGTATACGCCCGATTTCAAACGCCCCAAAGCCAAAGGGCACGTTGTGGGAACCGACTTCTCATGGCTCGGTCAACTCAAAGGCAGAGCGTTTTTTGGTCAGATCCAGCTCAAGGGTGGCAAGATCGGCGGCGAGACGGGATCGAAGTTTCCTGCCGAAAGCCGCTTTGATCCAGCCGACGTGGTCGTACCGCCCCAGTATCCTGATCATCCCGTGATTCGTAACGCGATCGCACGCCACCACGAACAGATTGCACAGACTGATGAACAAGTCGGTGCAATCGTCGAAGCGCTCAAAGAGTTCGATCTTTGGGACAACACGGTGGTTTTCTTCTTTACCGATCATGGTTGTCCGCTGCCGCGTGCGAAACAGTTTCTCTACGAGGACGGACTAAAGGTGCCGCTGATCGTTCGTGCGCCCAAGAACTTGCATCAAGTCGGCGAGGAGGGATCGACACGTACTGACCTTGCCAATGGGATCGATATCACGACCACTTCCCTTGCGATTGCGGGGATCGAAGTTCCAAAGTGGATGGAAGGTGTCGATCTATTTGCTGCCGGTCACAAGCCGCAGTCTCACGTCATCGGCGCTCGCGATCGAAATGGAATCGCGGTGGATCGCATTCGCTCAATTCGGACAAACAAGTTTCGGTACATCCGCAATTACATGACCGATCGAGCACTCTATCAATCGAACTATCGAGACAACTACGCCACCTTCAAGACGCTCGGCGAGTTGCTCGAGGACGGCAAGCTGTCATCGCTCCAAGCGAGTTATCACGACACGGCTGCCCGTCCCGCCGAGGAGCTCTACCTGCTTGCCGATGACCCGCATCAATTGAAGAACCTGGCTGACGATCCCAAGTACGCTTCGGCTCTGAATGAGCATCGCAAACTCTTGAATGCTTGGGAAAAGAAGACGGGCGACCAAGGACGCTTTCCAGAAAGCAAGGAGTCATTGGAGCTCGTCTATCGAGGAGCCAAAGGGAAGGCCCCGGCTCCCGAATTCGATTTTCTGCGCAAGTGATGACGAATTCGCGGTGTGTGCTCGCACATGTCACGCTCGAATCGGGGGCGTTCCGGTACGCCTTGAGTAGCTGTTCGAGGATCTGCGCGGAGGAGAAACCGCAGATGAACTCAAATAAAAGGTCGATGTTTGAGCTCGTTGGCGGCTGAAGCATGATTGCAGATTCTGATGTCCCTATCTGGGTGTATCCGAATTCATCTGCGGTCACTTATTCTTGATTTGTCGATCTGCCAGGACTGTGAATCGCGCAAATAGCTGCCCTTCGTTTTTGTTTGAAGGTCTGCAAGGAGGAGACCGCAGATGAACTCAAGTGAACGCAGATAGTAGGACGATGTTTGAGCTGGTCGGTGGATGAAACATGATTGCAGGTTTTGATGTCCTATCTGCGTCTAACAGAATTCATCGCGGTTTGCTCAATGCATTGAATCTGGTGCGTGCAAGCACACACCCTACGCTCTGATCATCCGTTTTCTGCTAAATCGTGTGAGAACGTGGCTACTTCTTGTTGGCGGCACGTAGCTCTGCGAGCTGTTCGCGGTCGTCTTCGGGTGAGATCTCTTTCGTGTAGCCGTGGGCGTTTTGTTTGGCCGTCCACTCGGCGATGTGTTTTTCCTCGTCGTAGTCGGCGGGCACTTTGAACGGAATCTCCTTGTAGAGACGGACGCGTTGGCCGTTGTCGGGGTCTTCAAGCACGCAGATAGGTTCGGGGACGCCGGGAGAACCCGGGACGCTGGGTGATGAGCATCCAGCAAAAAGGACCGGCGAGACAAACAGCGCACAAAGCAGGTGAAGGTGATTCATGGTTAGAGCCCCGTAGTTTGTAGGAAGCCTATGGGTCGAAGGACATTGGAACAACGCATCACGGGAAGAGCCCGCGGGCTGTGGTTGACTGCGCAGAAAAAGCTGAATCAAGAACACAAGAACACAAACTTTGTCGAGCGATCGCGACGACCTCGGCTATCCAATCTGAAGGTGGACTTCGATCGCGTCCCGGTTGGCTTCGAGCTGCTCTTTTTTGCGGACGGCTGCTTTCACCGGCAACAGGTAGCCTCCCACCTTGGAATCGGGAAAGAGAGACGTTTGCCAACTTGTTGTTCCAATCGTCGCTGTGACCTTGATGCTGCCCCAAGCACTCTTTTTGTCTGCGGCCCACTGTTGGATGTCGGCGGAATCTTCGTGGGGAAGCGTGATGAACCACCACGCAGCGTCCCCGTCGTGTTTCCATATCGACCCAGTGAAGTGGCATTCAAACATTGGTCTATTTTTTAGTGGAATGTAATGGGGAAAGCGTGATGTCAGGGGTTGTGCGTGCAAGCACACACCCTACTTTCTTGCCACCCCGGCAGGGTGCGAGCCGAGTACAATACCAGTCATCCCTCCCCGACTCGCCTCATCCCTTCCCTTGCGATTCCTTCGCTTCTTGACGGCCTGATCAAATCGATCGATTGAATTTGGCCGCGTCTCCGGTTTCAGCAAAAACACGAGCCCACCACAATGTTTCGACTTCGCTACTTTCTTTGCCTCGTTGCCGCTTTCTCGCTAGCGCACAGACAACCCTCGGTTTTCGGTGCCGAACAGCCGAACATCGTTTTCTTCTTTACCGATGACCAAACGACAAGCACGATCGGTTGTTACGGAAACGAGGTGGTGCAAACGCCAAACATCGACAGTTTGGCTCGACGTGGAACGCGATTTTCCAATGCGTTTGTCAGCCACTCGATTTGTTGGGTCAGTCGCACGACCATTCTTTCGGGACTGACGGGGCGTTCGTATGGAACGCCGGGCAATCCTGAGTTGGCACGCCCCGATGCCGTCAACGAACTCTACAGCGATCTGCTTCGGGACGCAGGGTATCGTACAGGCTACTTTGGCAAGTGGCACGCCAAGATGCCCAAGGGCTACAAACGCGAAGCTCATTTTGACGAGTTCGAGGCGATTGGACGCAACCCTTTCTACAAACCTCAGTCTGATGGGTCGCTTCGGCACGAGACCGAGTTGATTGTTGATCGCGGAATCGAATTCATACAATCGAATCCGAAGGGCAAGCCGTTTGCCTTGAACATGTGGTTCAACGCTTGTCATGCCGAAGACGGTGACCGCCGTCCAGGCATCGGGCAATTTCCCTGGCCCAAGGCAGTCGATGGGATGTACGAAGATGCCGTGATCACGGAACCACGATTGGGTGACGTCAAGATCTTTGATGCATTGCCCGATTTCTTGCGCACCAGCATCGGACGAGAGAGGTTCTTTTGGCGCTGGAACACACCGCAAAAGTATGACACGAACATGCGGTCGTACTATCGAATGGTCAGCGGGATCGACGGCGCGATCGGTCGCTTCATCAAAGCTCTCGATGAAGCGGGATTGGCTGACAACACGATCATCGTTTACTCGGCTGACAATGGGTACTACATGGGCAACCGCGGTTTGGCGGGCAAATGGTCACACTACGAAGAATCATTGCGCGTGCCAATGGTCGTGATGGACCCCCGCGCTGCGAAGAGTGAGCAAGGCAAGGTGAGCGATGCGATCGCGTTGAACCTCGATCTGCCAGCAACATTCCTGCAATGGGCTGGCGTTGATGTTCCCGAACGTTACCAAGGCCGCAGTCTCCAGCCGATCGTTGACGGTCGTACGCCTCAAGACTGGCGAACCGAATCCTTTCACGAGCACTTTGCGGTCCGCAGTCGCATTCCCGCCTTCGAGGGCATTCGCAACGAACAATACAAGTACGTTCGCTACTTTGACCATGACCACGAGTTCCTGCATGACCTAAAAAACGATCCCGACGAACTGGTGAATCTCGTTGGCGATCCAAAACACCAAGAGGTTCTTCAAGCGATGCGAAAGCGGACGGATGCTCGAGTGGATCAGCTTGGTGGCTCGCTCGAACCGTTGAAAGGGACGTTCGCCAAATCGACCGACCCCCACCCAGTCGCTTCGGCGGCGGTCAGTTTGGGAAGAGGACGCGATGGTTTCGTGCGGCTCTTTGATGGCAAGACACTTCGGAATTGGACCGGCGATCGAAAGTACTGGTCGGTCAAAGAGGGGGCTTTGACCGGAGTCACCGACGGAACGCTCAAGATGAATCGATTCATCACTTGGAAGGGATCGACGGTGCGCAACTTTGATCTACGAGTCAAAGTGAAGCTCAGCTCGGGCGGTAACAGCGGCATTCAGTACCGCGGTACGTCACGGCCTGATCTCGGACTTGATGTCGTGACCGGCTATCAATGCGATGTCGTGTCGAGTAACCCGAACTACGACGGCATGCTGTATGAAGAAAAGGGGCGACGCATCCTGGCACATACCGGCGAGCGTGTTGTGATTGATCCTCAAGGACGCAGTTGGATCGTTGGCAAACTACCGGTCAAGAAGTTTGCTGCAGATCGTTGGCACGACTATCGCGTGAAGGTCGTTGGGAATCATCACCAGCACTGGATCGATGGTCATCAAACCGCGGACCTCGTCGATTTTGACGAAACCGGTCGTGCGCTCGAAGGCGTGCTCGCCTTTCAGGTTCATGTCGGTCCGAAGATGATGGTGCAATTCAAAGACATCGACATCAAACATCTTCCCGATGACGAGCCGCTACAGAAGATGTCTGATCATCCGATTCCCGACGATGCGTTGGGGGTTCGGCCGCAAGGACGTTTGCCAAAGGGGTGGAAGCCACCCGTGTACGCGGACCGGTGATTCGAGTTTTCGAACCAGTTCTTGTGGCTGGCTGGGGAGGGTCCCCACTCGGTGGGTGAGATGTTCGCGGCCGTTGTGGGACCCGGTTTTGCTAATCCCATTTGATGAGTTGGTCGATGAATACGACCGAGCGCGCGTCGTCTAAACCGAATCACCCGGTTTAGGTATTGGCCACCACACTGAGTGCGCATCGATCCCCAAATGGCAGGTTCGCCCCAGACATTCGGTTCGATCGCGCCGATCGAAAATGGTTGACTTGCCCCATGATGTCAGAACCAACTGAACGAGAATTCGCTCATCTTCGAATGGGCGACGTGTTCGTCTATCAAGGATCCGCCTTTAAGAAGGTGTGCGACCGAACGGCTGCGCCCTTTCGCGTTGGCGAAGAAGGCGTGCACGAGTTTGATTCGCCCGTTTCTTTTTTTGGCGAAGAGGTTGTCGAGACGGAGTCGCGTCCACCGGCGCAACTTGATGATCAAGGAATGACGATTCAGGAGTTTGAGCGACTTGTAGCGATCGCGAGAACAGCGCCTGGTGAACGTCAAGGCTTGATGCAGTCGTCGATGCATCGCTCGGATCACCAGCACCTAAGTACGTGTGCTCGCGAGGTCCTGGATGCCTTCATGGGCAATCGTTGCAGCAGTCCGGCCGCCGCAGGCTGGCACAACATCATCACTGCGTTTGCATCACGTTAGTTCGAGAACTTGGCGCGAAGATCGGCGACTTGATCGGGCGTGAGTGCGCGAATCTTTTCGTTGCGAAGCATCAAGAAAAGTTTCGCGGTCTCTTCGAGCTCTTCCGTTGCGTTGACTGCCGCTTCGAGGTTCTTGCCGGCCACAACAGGGCCATGGTTTGAAAGAAGCACGGCATGAGCGTTTTTGGATGCCTGCTCAACCGCCGCGGCGAGCGTTTGGTCGCCGGGAGCAAAGTATGGCACAAGCGGCAGCATGCCGACTCGCATGACGTAGTAAGCGGTGATCGGCGGCAAAACGTTTTCGGGATCAATCCCATCAAGGCACGAGACGGCGACCGAGTGCGTCGAGTGGAGGTGGACGATCGATTGTTCGTCGGGACGTGATCGGTACATCGAATGATGCAGGAATGCTTCCTTGGACGGCTGATCGCCCGAAACCACATTTCCAAGAGCATCGATCTTGGTAATGCGATCGGGATCAAGGCGACCAAGGCAGCTGTTGGTCGGCGTGATCAACATCTCTTGGCCGATGCGAACCGAAATGTTCCCCGAGCTTCCTGCCGTTAACCCTCGGTCGAAAATCGACTTGCCGTGCAACGCGATGCGTTCGCGAAGTTCTTGTTCGCTCATGGCAACATTTCCAAAGCTTGTTCAAAAAAGTCTTCACCACCGAAGTTGCCCGACTTGAGCGCCAAAGCGAGTCGCCGATCACCGACGGTCGTTTCCGTCCAGGGAACACCTGGGCAGATTTCCTTGCCAATTTCCATGGTGGTCACGTCAAGAGCGGCAGTGATCGCTCCTGACGTTTCGCCCCCCGCCAAGACGAGTCGGCTGACGTCGAGATCTTCGACCAGCATTCGTGTTGCGGCCGACAGGAATTGCTCGATCGCCTCGGCAGCCTTTTCGCCCCCGAACGCTTGTTGGACTTTCGCGACCGAATCGGGAGTCGACGTCGAGGCAATGACGAGCGGTTGGTCGACCGATTGATCGCCCGCCCAGTTTCGCAGCGCGTCAAGCATTTCACTCGAGCTGGCAATCATACTTGGCACGTCGACGCGCCAAACCGGATATTTCTTTTCAGCGCGTGCCACCTGCGCGTTCGTTGCTTTTGAGCAGCTGCCCGCCACGACAAGACTGCGTCCTTGAACATTGGGTAGCTGGGGTGTGTAAGCCGACGATGTCATGATGCCGCGTTCGCGGTATGCCGATGCCAAGAACTTTGGGAGCCCCGATCCGCCAGTTAGCAGCGGCATGTCGGCAACACCGTTTGCGACAAGCTGAAGGTGTTGGTCGTCACAAGCGTCAACGATGACAAGCGGCGTGTCGTTTTCTCTTAGCTCAGCAAGCCTGCCTTGCACGTTGCCCGAAAGGATATCGTTGTGGGCGAGCAGCCCGACGCCGCGGCTCGTTTGTTCGGCGAGAACACGAACGAGATTCGCATCGGTCATCGGATTGAGCGGATGGTGTTGCATGCCAGATTCGCTAAGCAATTGATCGCCAACGAACAGGTGGCCCTGATAGACCGTGCGTCCGGCGCCAGGGAACGCGGGACAGAAAATCGTTTGTTCGGACCCAAGCTCATCCAGCATGGCCTCGGCAACCTGACCGATATTGCCTTTGGGGGTGGAATCGAACGTCGAGCAATACTTGAAGTAAAACCGCTCGATCCCCAGCTCTTTTAGTGCGGCCAGAGAGCGGAGCGACAGCGTGATCGCGTCGCCGGCTGGGATCGAACGCGACTTGAGTGCGACCACGATGGCATCGCAGTCACGGCACGCTTCCAAACTTTCCGCCGTTGGAACGCCCAACACCTGAACGACGCGCATCCCACCGCCGACCAAGTTGATCGCAAGGTCGGTGGCACCGGTGACATCATCGGCTACGCAACCCAGTATCGGGCGACGTGTCGTTGGGCTGCTCGAGTTGCTCGAGTTGCTCGACTTGTTCGAGTTTGTCAGCGGGGTCTTTGTCGGGTTTTTCGTCACGATAGATGAACTTTGTATAGATGAGTGCTGTGATGACCACAACGATCATCAGACCGAAAATCGCGATCCGTGCCTTGAGTGCTTTTTGCGAGATCTCTTTCAGCGGTCGCAGCGGGTTCATGAACATCCAAGCACAAACGGCGAGCACATTCATGGTTGCCGCAAAGATGAAGAATGAATTGGCAGTGCCGGGCACATCAGCGATTCCGGGAATCGTGATGTGATCTCGGAAAAAGGGAAACGCGACCGCACTCACCGCAGCCCCCATGTTGCCAACCATGTTCATCGCGGCGGACACCGCACCCGATCGCGTCCCGCCAATATCCATGCAGAACGACCAACTCGGGCTGAGTGTCATTTCGACACCAAAGATGGCGAGTGAGAAGCACGCAATGAATGGCCAAACGCTTTCTGAATCAGACGTTTGCGTGCAGAGCAGCAGGCCCACCGCTCCGAGTGCATACCCGCACATCGCGGGCAAGCGTCGCGAAATCACCGGCATGCCACGGCTATGCAGGAAGGTGACAGCGTAGCCCGACACCCACAACGCCACAGCGCCGCAAAGGAGCGGAACCGCGGCCAGGTATTTGTATTCGTCGCCCCAAGTATCCCCGATGTGTGACTGCAGCCAGGTGATACTGATAAAAAAGGTGATGTTGCTGGCAGCGTACTGGAACATCGCCAGCAGGACGTTTGCCGATGTCACGATCTGGAAGTAGGGAACGCCTTCCTTTTCAGTCGCCTCGGCTGCGATCCCTTTCCCAATCAGCTCCACTTCGGCTTGATTGACTTTGCTGTGTTCCGACGGATCGTTGCGGTACCAAACCCACCAGACAACGCCCCAGATCAGTCCCAAGGCAGCATTGGCGACAAAGGTCATGCGCCAACCAATCGCATCAATCACGATGGGCATCAAGACCAACGATAACGCCGCGCCGACGCGGGCGCCCGAGTGAAAAATACCCTGCCCCAACCCGCGCTCTTTGGCTGGAAGCCAACTGTAAAGTGCGCGGGTTGCTCCTGGGTAGGCTCCCGCTTCGCCAACACCAAACAAAAAGCGAACCACCAACAGGCTGATCGCGGTATAGACGGCGCCCGTCATCGCGGTGAACACGCTCCAGATGATCACGACGATGGTCAAAGCGTGGCGCGGACCTGCACGATCGCTGAACCATCCCGCCGGAATCTGAAACAACGCATACCCGATCGCGAAGATTCCGAAAACGTAACCCATCATCTGATCATCAAGGCCAGTGATGTCGTTTTGCATTTGGCCTTTCGCGGACGAGATCGCGACTCGGTCCATGTAAGTGTTCACTGTGTGCAAGAACAACAGGAACACCAACCAATATCGTTGACGGGTCGCGATTGAGTCGTTCATTCAGCAACGCCCAGAAAGGGATCAGAGAAGAGGGCTCGGATGGAGATGCAGCGAGTGTACGCGATCACGACGATTCGTACAGGCCGCAATGCCGTTTGGGATCGCGTTGATCGCTGGTTTTTTGCCAAACCCGCGGTGACCGTTTGGTCGAGCTTTACGTTGGTTTGGCCGTGTCAAACGATGGCGAGGACGTTGCCCATTGGTCGTTCGTTATTCATAATCGTTCGTTATTTGCGTTAGGCAGTGACAAATTCTGTTTGCGGCCAATCAGACACCTCTTCTAAAGATCCCCAAAGCCGGTTTCTGTGATGAATCGTCGTCGATATTTCAAACAGGTTCGAATTGCCCAGTTTCGCGCGATGATGGAACTCTCGCGCGGGAAAGGGTTCGCTGCGGCCGCCGCGGCACTCGATTTGGCGACGCCATCGGTATGGCAACAGGTCAGAGCGCTCGAAGATGAATTTGGGGTGACCCTGGTCGAGGTCAACGGCCAGCAAGTCAGTTTGACCGAGCATGGTCGGCTGTTGGTTCAGTTGGCCGCTCCTGTTGTTGAGGGCTTTGACGCAATCGTCGAGCGGTTTTCGCAAGAATCCAAGTCGATCCCCAAGCGATTGGTGATCGCATCGCCATCGAACATCCTGGTCAACGAGTTGCCGACGCCGATTCTTCAGTACCGCAAGGGTCACGATGAAGTCGAGTTGAATCTGATTGATGTTCCGTCCAACCAGGCGAAACAATTGTTGGAAGCGGGCGAAGTCGATCTCGCCGTGGTTGGACAGCTCGCAAGCGATCTTCCGAGCACGCTCGTTTCCGATTCGATCACGACGTTTCCGTTCATGCTCGTTGCGCCTGCAGAGCATCCGGTGATGTCGATCAAACGCTTGACACCCAAGACGCTCGCGCGGTTTCCCTTGGTGATGTCGAGCGTTGGGACGAATTCTCGCACTCGAGTCGACGAGGTGTTTTCAAAAGCAGGTTTACTGGATGATTTGCACGTCAGTTGTGAAACGAGCACGAAAGACTTGCTCTTGCAGTACCTTCAAATCGGTTTTGGCATAGCGATTGTCCCGATCAGTCCGCGCTACCGTGCCAAGAAGGACTCGCCATACGGTGACATACGAACCCTTGGTTTTCGTGATGTGTCAAAACTGTTTGGGCACGAGGAAATTGTCATTCTCAGACGCCAGCATCGGCGGGAACCTGAGTATCAGCTCGCGTTTCGCGAAACCGTGCTGTCGAGTATCGAATAAAGGATCGATGTGGCCCGCTATCGCATCTCCGATCCTTCCAACGGTCCCCAGCATCCTCCTTCACCCTGTTTGGTACCCCGCAGCGGGCGACGAGGGACATTATGATTGGGGGGCTCTAATTATTTCGGCAAGAACTTATTTAGCGAGCACGCGACGTGTCTTCAGACGACCCACTGTCTGCCAACTTTGATGTCCATGGCAGGGAAGAACCCCAGAAAACGACCGGTCATCCGATATTGATGGCGTTTGTGATTGTTGGCGCCCTTTGCTTTTTCTGTTGCGGAGGCGTTGGCGTCTTGATGCTTGTCGCCGTCAACAGCGTGACCGGCGAAGCGGAAGTGGCACTCGAGCTGCGCGGCGACGAATTGCCCACGGCCCAATTTGAGTTCAATCAGGCTCTGAAGAATCCGTGTGTGAAACCCTGTGGTTCGCCCGAACTTGTCTCGACGGCCAAACAGATGCTCGAGGACTACCGCAATGGGACGGTGGCTCAGTTCGATTTTCCGATGTTTTTGGAAGCGGTCGCGGCAAGCAAGTATGGCAACGGACAGATTGGACGGCGTCATCGTCTGATGGTTCAAGCGTCGATCGCGGCAGCGCATCCTGAATTGAATTGGACACATGACAAGGATCGCATCCTTGCCGTGTATGAAGATCCAGACGGCAAGTTGGCTTCGATGGATGTGTTGCTCTACTCGACCGACAGTTTGACCGATAGCTACCGGTTTTACTTCGTCAAAAAGGAAGAGGGCTGGAAGCTCTACGATTGGTTGTTGTTCGAAGAGGGACGTCGTGTCTCTGACGAGTACGCCAGCTTTATGACCGGGGTGTCGCCGCAAGCCGAAGGATTTGACACTGCCCTCAATCGGGCGGCGCGCGGATACGAAACTTGGCAGGAAGGTGAAGCCGAACGAGGTGAACGCCTGATGCGTTCGGCCGAACGCATTCCGATGCTCAAGTTCGATGCGCCCGTGGCAAAGCTCCACTTTGCATACAACTGGATGGCGATGAATCGCTATGACGAAGCCGCACGCGTCTTGGAAACCATCAAACGACGCGATCGACTCTGGGGCGTTTGGACATCACTTGGGAGTTGCTACATCAACCAGGGTGACTACCAACGCGCGCTGCACGCCGCCAAAGAGGCGGCAAAGATCTCGCCTGATCACCCAAACGTGCAATGGGTCTTCAACCGAGCTTATGACGGCTTGGCCAACGACGCGCAAGCGGCAGATGCGGCGATCAAGCTCTTGAGAATACTGCCAGACGATTCAAGTTCCATTTCGCACGTGATGAATCAAGAGCGAGTCGAAGATGTCCCAGAACTGATCGATTCGATTGTCGCATGCGAAGAGGATTACCTTTGGCGAAACCTCGCGTACCAAAGCTACATGAGCCCCGAGTGGCTTGCCGCCGTTGTCGCGGAGATGAAACAACGATCGGATGTTCCAGAGGGTGGCGTTGAGGTTTTTGAGGGCCGTAGCAGCGACGAAGACGAAGATGTCGAAAAGGCGGCTGAACGCTTCATTGCTGCGCGCGAAAAGGCTATTCCGGATGGCATCATGCACGGTCTTGCGATCGAGTTCTTGCGAGATTTGCGTTATGAGAATGGTCAGTTTCAAACGCTTTTTGACGAAGTCGATGATCTCGATGAACTGCTGAAAGACACCTTCATGGAGGCGATCGATGACGATTTTTATGGCGACATCGAAAAGCTCGCCGATGCTCTGCAAACGCACGACAAAGCGTCAAAGAACTTTTGGGGCAAGGGATTGATCGGTTGGTGCGCCTACGAAAACGAAGAACACGCCAAAGCGGTCGACGTGTGGGAAGATTTGAAACAAGAGCTGAAACGTCTGCCCGAATTGTTGACTGAAGACGAAGAGTGGGTTTCCGATTCGATCAACTACTACATGGTTGAGTCGTTGCTTGCGGACAAACGATTTACTGATGCGGCGAGCTATTTTCCTGACGACGAAGCGCGGCATTTTCAGATTGGCGACTTTTTGGTCAACCAGAATGATCCGCAGATGTCGTCTTTGTTTGTTGCCGATACCCGGGCAAACGCTGCACGGACACTTCAGGCTCAAAAACACCGCCTGCTCGCTCAGAAGCATGCCCGAGAAGGTGATTACGCCAAGGCGGATGAGATGCATCGGAAGGCGTTCAGTTTTTGCTTGGGCGGTGAAGAAACAGAATACCGCCTTCGGCAGTTGGTTCGTCAGCGTGCCGCCATGGCTGCAAGGAATCGATTCGTTCAACTCGATCCGCCGGCGTTCGGTTTTGACAGCCAGCACCTCGATTATCGCGGCCAATTTCTGGTCGCATTTATTGACGAAGCCACTCGTTTGCACGACCCGAAGATGGTCGAGCAGGGAGCGGCCTGGGTATCGTTGGTAGAGATCGACAAGGAAGCGAAAGCGGAATGCGAAGAAAACGTTGCGCAGTTTCTTGCCAGCGATGGTGATCTCGATGGTGCGATCGACTCTGCAAGATCGGCCGAAGAATTGAGCGAACGCGAGCACTACCCTCATTACTCACGTCAACGCCAGCTTGCTCGCTTGCTTCGGCGTGCTGGTCGTATCGATGAAATGCTAAAGGTCCGCTCCGAAATGGTGGAGTACAAGCACCAACTCTCGTCCGAAGCCATTCAGGCGTTCCTCGACCACGATGCCGAAGCGTTTGCAAAAGCAACAGAGGAAGTCGATTCGTCACTCATCGAATCTGCCATCGACGATTTCGCGCTGTTGGAAACAGATGCTGACGTTCCATCCGAGTTGCTCGCGGTTTGTCCGTTGGTGATGGGAGAAATCCAGCCAATCGAAACGGGTGATCTTGTCTTGTCGGATGCTGAGACATTCGATGAGTCACGTTTGAAAGCGGGGCTTGGCAAGATGTGGAGCGATGTGGCTGTTTCGGAGCTCAACTCAATGAATGACGATTGGCAGTGTTGGGTTGCCAGATCGGGCGACGGTGATGTGTTGCTGTTCACCTACACGAGTCAGCAAATCGATACGCAAGAGATCCCCGAGGAGCAGAAGAGTCGGTTTGCGAGGCCAACCAGCACGCTTGTGATCGAAGTCATTGATCAAAAGGCGAAGCCAGCGCAGCGCTTATTCGATACGGCCCGAGCCTTTGCGACAGCCGATTCGATTGCCTTTGAATACGACAATGAAATGGGGATTTGGGTCGGTCCTGACTTGCCAAGCAAGCTGGCATGGAAAGATCGTTTGCCAATCTACGATACGATGCCGGAATTCACGTTGGTCTTCAAAGCGGACGACGAAACGGGTGTCACCGACGCTGAGAATGGCGACGACTCTGACAACGTTGAAGACGCCAATTCATTTCAATCACAAAGTCTCGACGTGTGGGCGGAGCTGCTCGAAAAGGAAGGGAAACCGATTGAAGTGAATTGGATGATTGACGGTCGCATGGGCACCGAAGTCATTCCCGCGCTCTTGGAAGAGGCGGAAGTCGGTCGGTATCGGGCGACCGTTCGCGCTCTCGAGGACAGCAAGCTCGAACCAAAGATTCACGCCAATGTTCGCTACCAGACGTACGCTCGGAACGTTGGCGTCAAAAGGAAAGTGCAAACCGACGAACCTTCGGCAACTGAGTGACTTAGCCCTCAATGCCACGTTGATGAAACGGATGGTTGGCGGTAGTTTCGTTCGCGTTCCACTTCGTTCGATGATGTTTTGTAAGGAGTCCCACCGATGGCACAAGCGCCAACGATGTTACGTTTGTTTGAGTTGATGCGAATGATGGCGGCAGAGGCAGCGAGTGGACTGTCGCCAGAAGCGTTTGACGAGCCTCGCGGGGGATCGAACAGTCCAAAATGGATTACAGGTCATCTTGCACTGGGCATGGATTTTGGGCTCAATCTGCTTGGCCAGCCGCAGGCGTCCATTCAGGACATGATGCCCACGTACGGTCCGAACAGCCCCGGCGGAAAGATCGGCGATGACGGCCGAACACAACAATCACTTGTCGCCCATCTGAAAGAGTCAGGCGACAAATTGGCTGCGGCGTTCCAGCAAGTCACTGACGAGCATTTGGATCAGCCAAACCCGACGCCCTTCTTGGTCGAAGAATTACCAACCATCGGCGATTTGCTTGGCCATCTGATGACGACGCATCTGTCATTGCATACGGGACAGCTGAGCCAGATTCGCCGCGAATTGGGAATGCCTAGCGTGATCAGTATCGGCTGAACAGCTCGGGGATCTGGCCCCGCGGCTTAGTCGAGGCAAAGTGTTTCACGGACGGCTGGATCACTCAAAAATCGCATCAGCGAGTTCTTTGCATCGGGCGGCGTCATGAATCGCGCTTGCTGCTGTTGTTCGCGATGCAGTTGGTCGACCCTCGATTCGAGCACTTCAAGTGACTTGGCGTTAGTGTCAAGTCTTGGAGCGGATGCATCTGCAAAGCGAATGTTCGCCGGTTCAACGTAACCAGCGTCGATGAACGATGGCGTTTTGGCCGCACACCGACAGCGGTTGTCTTTGTTCACCAAACCGCAGTTGCCATTCATGAACTGATAAAGTTCCTGGCGCGCTCGATGGACGATTTGGCGCAGGTTGGCCGGTGTGATCTCCATCAACTCGGCAGCCGTCTGTGAACTCGCTCCCAGCAATTCGACAAGCGTGTAGGCGAGCCGCTGGCGGCGATCGAGGCCGAGGAGCATTGCAGAGAGGCAACCGAGTTTCGCTTCCTCGACGAGGACCGGAAGGTCAACGGGCACTGATTCGGGATCGGGCAATTCGCGATCGGGGATTCGGTCGAGATCGTCGCTGAATTGCGAAAAACTCACTAACTGTTCTTCCGAGGTGCGACGTTTCATATTCAAGACGTGATTGCAAGCGATGCGGTACAACCAAGTGCGAAACGAACTCTCGCCTCGGAAGGTGGAGAGTTTTGTGACCGCCTTGATCATCACTTCTTGAACCACGTCTTCGGCATCCGTCGCATTCCAGACCATGCGCACGGCGATGTTGAATAGCCAAGCTTGATGACCCGCAACGAGTTTCTCTAACGCATCTCCACTGCCCTCCAACGCCTGGGCAACCAACTGTTGGTCGGTCACATCGATATGAGGATCTTCCTGGAAGGGGTTGGTCAATTCAGAAACCATGACAACTCGGTGGCTAGCGAACTCGAAGCGGGGTTGGACTCATCGCACGTGGAATCGCTATTGGAGCACGGCGGATTCAAGCATCGCTTTGGCGTGTTGGACCTCTTTGTTGAGTCCCGTTTGCATCAGTTGAAGCACTTCCGGCGGGACCTGTCCTGGTGGAGAGTAGATGAAGCTCGCAAGCGTTTTGTCGTCTGCCGCGGGCACCAAACGAATATGCAGGATGTCATTCAATTGGTCGTGGTTGGAACCCGAACAAGCGTCAACCACTCCCATCGCACGATCGACGCGAGTGTTGAAGCAACGTGAGCCTTCGACCGTCTCGGCAACATAGCCACTATCGGTTTTCGCGATCGTTTGACAGTATTCAATCGCCCATTCGGGCAGACGCAATGGGTCGCCAAACAATGCCATGGCGTCGTCGACAGGACAATCGATTTCGATGAACTCGTGACAGTATTTCATTTCACAGACCTTTTTTGTGCCAAGAAGCGGGGGGTTTCTTACTTGGACACGGAAGAAAGTGGCCTGTGACAGAAATGGAGAAAAGAGTTGGCAGAAAAACGAAGACGGAGGGGCTTCGTAAGTGGTTGAAGAGTGGTCGACAGAAAGATGGGGGACAGAAAGATGATGGCGCGTGGCTTGATGATCAGGTTGGGTGACCGACCATTTTTTGTCCCTCATCTTTCTGTCCAATGTCCTTTGCTCACTTTGCGAGCCAAGGACCAAGGAGCTCGAGGGCTTGTTGTTCTGCGGTCGGTGGGGCTTGTTCCGCTTTCTGGGTTGGGACCTGCACTGGCTTTGCAGTCGCCGGTTTGGGTTGAGCGGCAGAAACGGCCAGGGGCTGCTCGGGCAATGCCGTTGTGATCGGAGCAGTCTGTGTTGGGGGCGGTACCGTTGCGGAGGGCGCGTGGGTGACGGGAGCCGGTTGGATGGGCATCACGGTTTGGGGCACGGTCTTCACGACGACCGGAGCGGAATGATAGGTACGGGGTGTCACCGTTCGGTAGGTCGAATGAGTCGAGTGGCGGTAACGCGAGGAGTGGCTCGAGCTCGATGTGGACGAGCGTCGCAGTTTTTTGTTGCCGGTGTAGAACGCTCCCATTTTCTGATTCATCGGTTTTTTCCAACCCCAACCATTGCCGGCTTCGGCGGTGGGGGCGCTGAGCAGCAGAACGGAACAGGCGGCGGAAAAAAGCAGGATTTGCGTGGTTTTGGAGCGGCTCATCATTCTGTCCTGTGGCGATTTGAGACGTGTTCTGCGGCGGGTGAGTTGCCGTTTCTATTTGCCAAGCGGAGTGGAGGGCCGAGTGTTACCGTTTTTTTCCGAGAGGACGTAACTTTTTTGTAAGCCCAGCGCGCTAGCGTCGGGCCTTACCACGCTTGGTAGCTACGCTCGCCAGAGCGTGGTGATCGTGGAAGCCGGCCTGCCAATGGGAACTACCTTCTGGCGAAGGTAGCTACAAATGGTGAGCCCAGCGCGCTAGCGTCGGGCCTTGCACTCGTGTGAATTTCCCAGGGCCCGACGCTAGCGCGTACGGCTCACGGGCCCAGAGAGGGTTTGTTCTATGGAAATCATTCCCTCCCCGGAGTTTGCGTCCGACCCTCCCGCAAGCGGGAGGGTGATTGTTCCGCGACTGTCAGCGTGTTGGTCGGACGTCTTCGAGCTGCTTTTCGAGTTGACGCATGCTGCGAGAAAGGAGCACGCGGATGGCGACATCGGTTTTGCCAAGTTCCTCGGCAATCTGTTTGGTCGGCAAACCGTCGACGTAGCGCATTCGGATTGCCTGCTTCTGTTCATCGGGCAGCTCTTCGATCACTTGCTGGATCCGGCACATTCGAATGTCCTGGCTGACCACAGCGCTTGGTGACGTCATACTCGCCGCCAAAAGCTGTTCGAGACCCATCATGGAAGCGTCGGGACTGGCCGCGGCGTTCAACGATTTTTGCCGGCCCACATCGCGCCGCTTGGCATCAAAGTGAAAACGGTGCGCATCGACCACGCGGCGCCTGGCAATCTGCTGCAACCATTGCATCGGCTCGTACTGATCGAGCGGCGCGGTGGGCAGACCGGTTAGAGCTGCTGTCGAGATTTCTTGGATCAGATCGTCCACTTCGACCACCGCAAGCAAGTGTTCACCCGTAATCGACCTGAGAAACCGCTCGAGCTGAGACCGGTTGTCTTGGATGTAGGCGGCCAACGCTTGCGAATCCCGCTCTTTGATCTGCAGAACCCGATCCGAATCATCGTTTTCATCCATCATCGTACTGCTGCGCGTTGAGAGAGCGAGGTAGTCGGAGACAGCCCTCCAATCTACAGTAAACGCTGTTGGTTCGCAGGGTCGTTTCGATCAGGACAAGGTTTGCGCGATCGGGGCAGGTTTTGCTTCGCAATCGAAGACCCTTTGTACGTCGTCTTCTAAGTTCACTGCATGTCGCCCACGCCGCTTGATCGAGACGACGACTCGTGGGATCGCCCGCAGCGCGAGCAAAACGAAGCCGATGCTGCAGAGGACATCGCCAACGTTGACGTCGATGACGTTATCGCTGAGTGTCTCGAACGTTTGATTGAGTGTGGACCGACTGACGACCCGCGCCAGCTCGGTGAAATACTGCCTCCGATCGAGCCCTCGGACGCTCGGTACGTGTTGGTCGAGCTGATCAAGATGGACTTGGCGATGTCGGCCGAGGCGGGCAAACAACATCGGATTGAACGCTACGTCGACGCGTTGCCAGAGTGGTTGTCAAAAGACGCCATTCCGATCGATTTGGTGATGGAAGAGATTCAGCTTCGGAAAGAATCGGGTGACCTGCCGAAGCGCGAGGAGTATTGCGACCGTTTCCCTCAGTTCGAAGGGATGTTCGCACAATTGATCGGAACAGCCGAGGCGACTGCGGCTGTCGAGCAACGCGGTGCTCCGCCCGAGTTGGTCGTCGGAAGTCAATGCGACGATTTTTTGATCATCCAAAAACTTGGCCAGGGCGCGTTTGCTCACGTCTATTTGGCTCGCCAAGTATCAATGCATCGATTGGTGGCATTGAAAGTGTCCTTGGGCAGCGGTGACGAACCGCGCGCACTGGCTCAGTTTGACCATCCAAACATCGTGCGGGTGTTTGACCAACGGGCGATTGAAGAGCCGCCGTTGCATTTGCTTTACATGCAATTCCATCCTGGAGGTACGTTGGCGGATGTCGTCAAAAGCTTACGCCAACATCCCTCGGGAACACCGCGTGACGTTTTACTTGATACCATCGATCGCAATTTGCTTGGCACTGCCCAGGCCGTCCCGGACCGCTCGCCGATTCGCGATTGGATTGCAATGGCAGGCTGGCCGACGGTTGTCGCGTGGATCGGAATGCAATTGGCGCGCGCTTTGGACGCTGCTCATGACCAAGGTGTTCTGCATCGCGATGTCAAACCAGCAAACGTCTTGTTGACTGCAGAAGGGACTCCGAAGCTTGCCGACTTCAATGTCAGTTTTGCTGGGGCGGCAGGCAGGGCAGGCGCGGCGACCTCGTTTGGTGGTTCCATTGGCTACATGGCCCCCGAACACTTGCGCGCGATCAGCGCCCAATGGCTTGAACAACCCGCCGAAGTCGCCGAAGCCGCGGACTTGTATTCCCTTGCCGTTTTGCTTTGGGAGTTGTGGCAGGGGCAACGGCCCTTTGCGTGTCGGCAAGGTGTCGATTCTTGGGGCGATGCGGTGCAAGGCCAACTGGCGGCAAGAGAGTTGCCGCTATTGGAGCCGGTTCGAACTGGCACGGCGTCGGAACGCGTGTTGGAAAAAACGCTTCGCGGTGCATTGTCGGTCTCCGTTGAAGATCGGCCGCAAAGTGGCGCACAAATGGCGGCGCGGCTGAGTCTCGCGTTGCATCCCGAGGCAGCCGAGCTGTTTGATCCGGCCGAAGACTCGATGGTCGCCCGTTTGGCCAAGGTGTCGCCATGGCTTGTCGCAGTTGCGGCAATCCTACTGCCGAACATCGCTGGCGGCGTCTTCAACTATGACTACAACCATCAAGAGATTCTCGACAGTGAGATGCGCGATGGCCTGAACAAGATCGCAATTTGCGTCAACTTGGTGGCCTATCCGTTGGCGATTCCCGTCATGGTGTGGTTCGCTTCGGGGATGGTGCGCGGCATACGATTGGCCAATCGCGGTGAACGTGTCTCGAGTCAAAACATCGACGATACGCTCAACTTGGGGCATCGCGCGGCGGTGATCGGGGGTTCGTTTTGGATGGCCGCTGGATTGATCTATCCACTCGCTCTCTGGACGATGTATCCCGACTTTACCGCTGCTCAGGCCGCGCACTTCTTCATTTCGCTGTTGATCTGCGGCAGTGTCGCGATGATCTATCCATTCTTTGGTCTCGCCCTGGTTTCAACGTTGGTCTACTACCCCCACTTGGTCGGTGGTTCGATGCAGGACGATGACTTTGACAAACGCCGTCGAAAAATGTTTCGCCGCAGCCAAGTCTACTTGCTGTTTGCCGCGATCATTCCGCAGCTCGGCGCCGCTTTGATCATTTCCAGTCAAAGCCAAGCCCGCGGGTTCATGCTGACCGCGATTGCGGCGGGAGTGGTCGGGTTGATCGCGTCGTTCTTGGCATTCTTGCAGATCACTCATCGATGGGATCGAATGGCTGAAGTCTTGTCGACACGCGGATCAGACGTTCCCGTCGAAAGCGAATAGATCCCGCCGCCCGAAGGCGGCACAAATCGTACTTGAGCTTTTCGACCTTCTCAATTCACCGCCCCGCCCGTTTGCTCGACGGCGAGTTTCTCGATGGCGGAACGCAGTCGGTCGGTTTGAGTGGTCGGCTCCGTCGCCGGTACCTGCGTTGTCGGTGCATCGACTTGCACTTCAGTCGTTGATACCGACGTTGTTTCGACGGGAAGCGTCAGCGTTGGGATCTGTGCAAGGTTGAACGCATGCAGGTTATTCGCTTCGTTCGTTTCCGCCAATTCGTCGAAACTGTCGATGGCAATCACCAATCGCTGCAGACCGATGATCTGGCCATTACGGTTACCCATCGCCAGTGCTTCGAGCGGCAGAGTGATCTCGACCTGCAACGTTTCGCCAGCGCCGATGGCTCCCACCGTGATCGTTGTGCTTGGCGAAAAGGGCGAGATGCGACCGAGGGTGCCGACGGCGGAGAGGCGAAAGTTGCTGACCACTCGGTTGCTTTGGTTGCGAATCAGGACGGCAAACTTGGGCCCGCATGTCGAGTCTTGGTCGACGATCTGGTTGACTCCCGCGAGTTGCAAGTCACCAACGTCGGATTCATCAACAACGATGCCGCCGAAAGCAGCATGGTGAATCATTGCGTTGCCAACAGCTCGGTTGACGCTGTTGTTGACGCCGTGTCGGTGGATCAACGCAATCACGTGATCGCATCGATTCGTACGGTGCAGGACTTCAGAGGTGCTAATCTGCTGTGCGGGGCTAATCTGCTGAGCGGGGACGTTCAGGCTCGCAGAAATCACGAAACCTGTGGCAAGCAAACATTGCATGAGACGGGTGCGGTTCATCGGAGGACCTTTTTCTTGGATTTCAATTGGTTTGGGAGTGTCGAAAAAAAGCCCGGCGACCACGATCAAACGTGGAGCCGGGCGTTGGGCGATAGAGCATCGAGTTGTGTCGGTGCCGGATACTTGAGAGGTTGGGCACTTGAGAGGTTGGGCTCTCGAGTGCCCGCAACGATTCGCATCAGCGACTTACCAGCAACCCCAGTAGCCGGTGTAGATTGGGGCGTAGCGGGTGTAGGTCGGCGTGCAGTAGCTGTAGCTCACTGGACGGTAGCAGTAGTTGTAGGAAGGAAAGCAACTGTACGACCGGTAGCATGAACGGTAGCTGCTGTAACCCCAGCCGCGATATCGGTAGCCGTAACCGACGCGACGGAAGCAAGCTGCAATCGCTTCCTCTTCGCTCACTTCGTCGTTGCCCAGCAAGGCATCGACATCCGCTTGCCCCAAGTCATCGTCATCGATCGTTGCGACCGAAGCACCGTTTGCCGAGTCGAGGTCCATCTTGGCGACGGCTGCCAACAGGTTGTCGTCAGCCATGGCGGAGCTTGCGATCAACATCATCGGTGCGACTGCAAAAAGGATCTTCTTCAACATCGTTTCGTTCTCCAAAGACGGCAGTTTGAAAGTGGAAGGAAGCGTGAGTTGCCGCGTCTCGTCGTTCCCGTTCGTTTCGTGACTGAGTAGCCAAGCGAGAGCCCGCGGAGTTTGTTACGAGAATTGCAAAAACAATTTTTCTGTTGCCCGTTTGTAGTCCCGAGCTTTAGCTGGAATCTTCTTGCCCGCCGCCTAAAGGCTTTATTACGAACGGTGCGTGAGCCGTGAATGCGTGAGCGCGACCGGCCGCCGTTTGTAGTCCCGAGCTTTAGCCGGAATCTTTTTGCCCGCCGCCTAAAGGCTTTACTGCGAAAGGTGCGCAAGCGTGTGGCCCAAGGCCTGACAGCTCACGGGCGAAAAAAAACGCACACAACCTGTAACGTTCTCACCCGAGCTCCGCTTGGAATAGCACTCAAACAGACCCTTTCCGTCGATTGCACACCCAAATCGGAGCCAAATCGTGCGTCATTCAGCCCTTCTTACTGTGCTCATCAGCTTCGCGTCCGTGGCCCCAGTGAAGGCAGACGAGCTGTTTTCCGAAGTGGCGATGGAGTCGGTTTTTCAAGCGTCGAATGCGACTACTGAGTCAGAATCAGACGACGTGAGCCCGGTTGCTTCGAAAAACGTGTCAGGCTCGGTCGATCGCGTCACCAGCGTTCCGTCGCTTGTCGAAACCTTGAATACGGCCAATTTGGAGGCGAAGGATTCGGATCATCACGCCACCCTCACGCTGGCCCACTCAAGTTGGAAATTTCCCGCATCGATTGCCGTGGACGTCGACCGTGATCGGCTCGACTGTCGATTAACACTCGCCAAGATTGACGGCGACACGCAATTGAGCAATCAAACGTTGCTTCAACTCCTCGCTGCGGGCGATCATCAGGGGCGGTCGTTCGCCTATGATCCCAACGCAAAAACACTGCAAGTGCGCGCGTCGATCTCGAATCGTTCCGTCACCGCGAGCGGGCTGAAAAGCGAACTGCACGCCATGGCCCAGCTTGCTGAAAAACAGGCCAATCTGTGGTCCGCGTCGCCCGCGGCAAACGCTCGTTCGACCAGCATCGCTTCGCTGTCAGGACGTTGGTCGGCGTCGTTGGCCAACAACGAAGCCTTCGCGATTCAGATCGCCGCCGACGCTCGGTTTCAATTGGTCCACGTGAAAGCTGGCAAGTCGACCGTTTCGAAGGGGAGAGTCGTTCGCTCAGGCAACCAATTGAAACTCGTTGGTGACGGCGACGTGACTCTCGACTGCACATTCGATCAGTCGCCAGAGGACGCCTTCGAGCTGCAGATCAAGAACGCTCAGGGCGGCACCGCAATGACGCTCAACTTCAAGAAAGCTGGCTGAGATTGGGCTCTGCACGCACCGTTCGTAGTACCGCCTTTAGGCGGAAGAGCCTCAAGATTCCGGCAAAAGCTCGGGACTACAAACGCGGCGCGGCCGCTTATGTGTTCTTAGCTCACAGCCCATCTCCCAATGCTCTCAAAAAAAAGCTCAGGCGATCTGTAACAACCTGGGCAGCTTCCCGCTTGGTGACTTAGAGCCAAACCCATTCCCATGCGGACCGACACCGGCCGCGCCGAAAACGAGGTGAACCATGTCCCTTTCTGGTACCAGCATGATCGCGAAATTGAAGTCGGTATTCTTTGCTTTCTCGGCCGCAGCACTGCTGACGTTGTCGGCTCAATCGGCCCACGCTGATGCCGACAACTACTCCGAGACGTTGGCATCAACGGCATGGATCATCACGAGTGACGCTGACGACAAAACGTCGACCGGAACGGGCGTCTACGTCGACGGCGAAAAACGTCTGGTGCTCACCAACGCCCACGTCGTCGGTGATAGCCGTTCGGCCGTCGTATTCTTCCCCGACGTGACCGACGGGACGGCAGCGGTCAAGCGAAAGCACTATTTGTCGAACGTGGTCAAACTGGCCCAACCTGGAAAGGTCGTGGCGATCGATCGCAAACGTGACCTGGCGCTCATCCAGCTGCCAAAGTCGCCCAAGAACGGCAAGGCAATTGAGCTGGCCGATTCGAGTACCAAACCTGGATCGAAAGTCGATTTGATTGGAAACCCGGGCGGCAGCGACGTGCTTTGGGTCTACACATCGGGTCGCGTCCGTTCGGTTTACGACAAAAAGTTCAAATCAAACCACGGTGAATATGATTTCCGCGTCGTCGAGACTCAGAGCCCGATCAAACCTGGTGACAGCGGCGGGCCCGTCGTCAACGCAGAAGGTGAATTGATTGCGATCGCTCAGTCGTTTTCTCCGCAAAGTGCCCTCGTAAGCTACTGCGTCGATATCGCAGAAATCAAAGCGTTCTTGGCGAGCTCGTGGAAGCCCGCGCCGCTGCCAACCAAGGAACTCTTGGACAACGCCGAAATCGAGCACGAGACGCACGACACGGGACACTACGAAATCAAGCAGTCGCTCTCGGGTGGCCGCACACAGTCGGTCTTTGTTGCCAAAGACACCGAATACTTCCAGCGAGCCGATGTTCGCAAGATCTGGTCGCTCGTCTTGGTCAGCAAGGAGGCTCCGAAAGTCGAGCTGATGAATCGCCTCCTTCGCCAAAGTGCAGCGACCAAGATTGGTGGTTGGGCGATCGAAAAGACGTCAAGCGGCGAGCACATGGTCATCTATGTTGCCAAGCTCGACGCGACTGCCCCCGACGAAGCACTCAAAGGGACCATCGACTACGTCGCCCGCATCGCCGGCGCCATGAGCAAAGAGTTGAATCCGAAAAAGGAAACGCAGTCGTCGACCGATACGTTGGCTGCTTGGTTGGCTGATTGATGCCCGACATGTTTCAAATTGTCGGATTTATGTGTAACGAAGCGAATTTCGTTTCGCTTGGTGATTCAGAGAGCGGCGTCAACAACTCGAGACGATCGCATCACGAAACAGACCCTTCCATCGCATCCCAATGATCAGGAATGAGAACCATGAAACGTCGCATCAAACAGTTGTTTTTCGCCGCCGCCTCGATCGCAGTCAGTGTTTCTTGTACCGTCCCTGCGACGGCGTGCGGAGGTCGCGGTGGACGGTCTTTCGTTTCGGTGAGTCGCGGCCACTATCCGGTTGCGAGACAACCGGTCTACATCGCACCGCAAAGGCCCATTTGCAATGAACCACCTGCGATCGCTCCCGTTGTCGCCCCGCCCATCAATGGCGTCGCACCTGTGCACGGCCAAATTGGAATGCCAGTACCCGGTGGCGTACCGAATGCTGGGCAAATCGGTCAATCGTCAGCAACCGTTTCAACGCCAAAGAAATTGCAATCGCCTTCGCCAGCACCGGCAGCTCAGCCGTCAACCGTGAGTGCTTCGAACGCAGAGACATCGGCTTTGCAACTGCTCGTTTCGATGTCGGGTGGTCAGAGTTCACAAAGCAACGCGGCCGCCCCTCAAACGCCAAGCATTCAAGCAAACGCTCAGGGCGCACAGGTCAGTGCATCTCAACAGCAGCTGGCTGCCGATCACGTCGGTCGCTGGACGGCATCGCTGCCGGGCAACCAGTCCGTTCAACTGCAATTGAATGCGGACGGCAGCTTTGTGTGGACCGCCAATCGAGCGGGAAAGTCGAGCATGTTCCAAGGACAATTTCGACTCGCTGGCGGTCAATTGACATTGGTGCGTTCGAACGATCTTCAAAAGATGGCCGGAAGCTGGACGGGTGCAGCCAACCAGTTCACCTTCAAGCTCGACGGAGCGGCGTCAAGCGGCATCGCCTTCAAACGAAGCTAGGAGGCGCAATCTTATTCGTGCGATTCAATCAATCCGTGGTTTGCTCTCGATCCAACAACGTTGCGACGAAGAGTGAACCACGGATCGCCATTTGCTCGCGGCAAACTCAAGGCCTGCTGGCGAAACCTTGACGGGATTTATAGAGCCTTACTGCGTTCCGCCATGTCGGATTCCCATTGGTCAAGGCTGGCACGGAGTTTGGCGGCGGTGTTGGCGCTGGAGTCGATCAGGTTGTTTGATTCGCTGATGTCGGTGGACAGATCAAAGAGCGACTCTTCTCGCTTGCCGTTTTGAAGTTTTCGCACCAGTTTCATGTCGCCATCCCGCGCGGCGGACCACACTTTCGTGCCTCGCTTGCCGCGCCAAAAGAGAGTGCGGTCAACATCTTGGTCTCGGTTTGCCACGTGTGAGAGGATGTCGATGCCATCGAGGGCCAGCGTGTTCGTGTCGGCGCCAGCAAGGTTCAGGAATGACTTGGTCAAATCAAAAGTCAGCGAAACCTGATCACTGACGCTCGGAGAGATCTGCCCAGGCCAGCGGACGACCAGCGGTACTCGAATCCCGCCTTCCATGGTTGTGCCCTTGGCCCCCGAGAGCGGTTTCATGTTTGCGGCTCCGGCAAAGCCGCCGTTGTCGGAGGCAAAGACAACGATTGTGTTTTTCGAAAGGCCTTTTTGGTCGAGGCAATCGAGGATGCGGCCAACTTCCGAATCGAGGTTTTCAAGCATGGCAACGTAGGCTCGCTGATCAACTTCCATCCAGTTGTCGGCGTTGACCACTTTGTTCTCGTCGTCTGGACCCTGGTACGGGAAGTGGGGGCATTCGTGGGCAACATAAAGAAAGAAAGGACCGCTTTCGTTTTCAATGAACTCGATCGAAGCGTCTGTGATCAGCTTGGTCATGTAGCCTTCGCGATGAACCGGCAGCACACCATCGAACAAAACGTGCAGGTCACTCGTTTCCCGATGATTGAAGTAGTGGACGTTGCCGCCGAGGTATCCGAAGAACGAATCCCAGCCGTGTATCATCGGATTGAAGTGTGGTTCGTAACCGAGGTGCCATTTTCCAAAGATGCCACAGGCGTATCCCGACTTTTTTAATTGTCCAGGGATGACGGTCGCTTCTGCGGCCAAGCCTAGATTCCGTTCATTGGCGAGTTTGATCGCGTCGTCGTAGCGACCCACGTTGCCGGTGCCGATGGCACATTCGAGTCCGAGCAGGCTCTGTTGATATCGTCCCGTCAAGAAAGCGGTCCGCGTTGGGCTGCATTCGGGGCCATTGGAATAATGCTGAGTAAAGCGAACACCCTCCGCGGCGAGTTGATCAATCCGCGGTGTCTTGGCATCAGGATGTCCGTAGCAACCGAGATCGCCGTAACCAAGATCGTCGGCCAAGATGAAAACGATATTCGGGCGAGCGTCATCCTTCGGTGAATCGGCAATCAGGTTTGGGGTGAGCAGTGCGAGACCCAACCAGGTTGCGACCAATCGAGCAAAAACACGTGGCAGCGATTTGGCTGGTTGGGGCGTTGTGTTTCGGTGAATCATGGTGTGGGCTTTGGAGGTGGGATTGGAGAGAGCAATTATGACGGCCGCTCCAGTCCGTCGCTACGCTTGCCAAGAAGGTTGGCTGTGCTGCCATTGGGCGGAGTTCACATGCGATCGCCCACAAAATGCGATGCTTCGAACTGAGGGCTACGTGTAGCTATACTCTTTGCTCCCCTCCTACCCTGCCCTTTCCCACCACAGGCTCACTTGATGCGTTTTCGAATGTTTTCCTTTTCCTTTTGCGCTGCGATCGTGTTCGCAGTGATCCATTGTTCTTTCCCGAGTCGGCTTTCTGCGGACCGCCCCAATGTGATTGTCATCATGAGTGACGACCAGGGAGTCGGCGACTATGGATTCATGGGAAACGACATCATTCGCACTCCATCCTTGGATGCGTTGCATGCCAAGAGCGGTTACTTGAGTAACTTCTACGTCAGCAACGTGTGTGCTCCGACGCGAGCCAGTTTGATGACGGGACGCTACAACTATCGAACGCGCTGTATCGATACCTACGTTGGCCGCGCGATGATGGATCCCGACGAAGTGACACTGGCCGAGTACCTGGGTGATGGCGGCTATCAAACCGGCATTTTTGGGAAATGGCACCTTGGTGACAACTATCCGATGCGGCCGATGGACCAAGGGTTTCAAGTGAGCCTGATTCATCGAGGCGGCGGCATTGGTCAACCGTCCGATCCGATCGGCGCCGAAGGCAATTACACCGATCCCATCCTGTTTCGCAATGGCCAGCAAGTGCAGATGCAGGGCTATTGCACCGATCTGTTTTTCGACGCGGCGATCGATTTCGTATCCGGATCGGTTTCGAAAGACGAACCTTTCTTTGCCTACATCGCGACGAACGCACCACATGGACCATTTCATGACGTTCCGACCGAGTTGTACGAAGAATACAAGCAAGTCGATTTTAAGCCGATCGTTGTTGGTAATCGCCGGCCCAAACAACTTGAAGCCGAGCAGGACAGACTTGCACGAATCGCCGCGATGATCACCAACATTGATGACAACGTCGGCAAACTCATGGACAAACTCAATCAGTTGGGCATCGCAGACAACACGATTGTGATTTACCTGAATGACAACGGGCCCAACACGATGCGGTATGTCGGGAACATGCGTGGCATGAAAACGCATATGGATGATGGCGGCATTCGGTCCCCGTTGGTGTTCCATTGGCCAGCGAAGGTGAAAGCGAACGCAACATCCAGTGAAATGTGTGCGCATCTCGATTTGTTGCCGACCCTGCTTGAAGCATGTGGTGTCGACGCAAGTGGCGAAAACAAAATCGATGGTCGCAGTTTTTTGCCGCTGCTTACCGAAGCCAAGGCGGATTGGCCTACACGCCAGCTTGTCTTTCAGTCCCATCGAGGGAACCAGCCGCAGCCGTTTCATCATTTCGCGTTGCATGAAGGGCCTTGGAAACTCGTTCACCCGAGCGGCTTCGGAAAAGAACGATTCGAGGGGGCGGCAAAGCTTGAACTTTACGATCTGAAGGCCGACCCGCAACAACGCAAGGACCTTGCGGCCGCACACCCAGAAGTGGTCGCGCGACTTGCAAAGGCCTATGAAGATTGGTTTGCGGATGTTTCGTCGACACGGCCCAACAACTACGCCCCGCCGAACATCGTGGTTGGTACGACGCACGAGCCAACCACCGTGCTGACGCGTCAGGATTGGCGGCACGTCAGTGGTCGGCCGTGGGCAAAGGACTCGACCGGTTTTTGGTTGCTCGAGAATGCCGCCGAGCGAGAGTTTGAGGTGGAAGTGATTTTGCCTGACGCCGAAACCGAAGGTCGCAGTGCACGATTGGACTTTGGCACGAAGACAGAGACCGTTCCGCTAATGGCTGGCCGTCGCGCCGGGCATCGAGTGACCGTCAGATTTCCCGCCGGCGAGTTTTCGCTCAAGGCATCGATTGTCGAAGGTGACAAAGTGATCGGCGGCGCACACCAAGTTGTGCTGAGCGCCAAGTAGGCACCCTGCGCATGACCCGTTTGTAGTACCGAGCTTTAGCCGGAATCTTCATGCGGTCCGCCTAGAAGCGGCTCACGCGGGAGGACGGTAGAGCGTTTGGTTCATGAGCTAGGGACGCGGAGCGTCCAAGAATCCGTGACCACGCAGAGCGTGGTCACGAGGGGGGAGCGAAAGGCGACACTTCAAAAATCACAGGGATCCGAGGATCTCGTTGAAGGTGGCACTTGGGCGCATTGCGGCTGAGACTTTCGCGGCATTGGGTTGGTAGTAACCGGCAATGTCGACGGCGATCCCCTGAGCCGCATTGAGCTCATCGACGATCTCTTGTTCACTCTCAGCCAACTTTGCGGCGACGCCTGCGAACCGCTCCGATAGTTCCGTCGAATCGGTTTGGCTGGCAAGTGCTTGAGCCCAGTACATGGCCAAGTAGAAATGGCTGCCGCGATTGTCGAGTTCGTTGACTTTTCGACTGGGCGACTTGTTGTTGTCCAGGATTTGGCCGACGGCATCGTTGAGCGTTTTAGCCAAGATGGCGGTCTGGGAATTGTCGGTCTTGGACGCCAAGTCTTCGAGTGAAACGGCGATCGCAAGGAACTCGCCGAGAGAATCCCAACGCAAGTGGTTTTCTTCGACGAATTGTTGCACGTGCTTCGGCGCCGAACCGCCTGCGCCGGTTTCGAACAGGCCGCCGCCGGCAAGCAACGGCACGATCGAGAGCATCTTGGCGCTCGTGCCTAGTTCGAGGATCGGAAACAGGTCGGTCAGGTAATCTCGCAACACGTTTCCGGTGACCGAAATGGTGTCTTTACCATCGGCGGCGCGTTGGCACGCGTGATTGGCCGCGTCGACCGGAGCGAGGATGTCAATTTCGAGTCCGTCGGTATCGTGATCTTTCAGGTAGACGCCTACCTTTTCAATCAGGTTTGCGTCGTGAGCACGATCCTTGTTGAGCCAGAAGATGGCGGGCGAACCTGTTGCACGCGCCCGGCTGACCGCCAAGCGGACCCAGTCGCGAACGGCGACGTCTTTCGTTTGGCACATCCGCCAGATGTCCCCGGCGGCAACTTCGTGCTGCATCAAGACGGTGCCGTTTTGATCAACGACGCGAACGGTACCGGCGTGAGGGATTTCAAAGGTCTTGTCGTGGCTTCCGTACTCTTCCGCCTTTTGTGCCATCAAGCCGACGTTGGACACGTTGCCCATCGTCGTGACGTCGAACGCACCGTTCTGTTTGCAGAAGTCGATGGTCGCTTGGTAGATGCCCGAGTAGCAGCGGTCTGGAATGATCGCTTTGGTGTCGTGCAGTTGCCCGTCCGGCCCCCACATCTTGCCCGAGCTTCGAATCGCGGCTGGCATCGACGCATCGATGATGATGTCACTTGGAACATGTAGGTTGGTGATGCCGCGATCCGAATCGACCATCGCCAGTTTCGGACGCGATTGGTAGACCGCGTCGAGTGCCGCTTTGATTTCGGCCTGTTTGTCTTCGGGAAGCGATTCAATCTTTGCGTAGACGTCGCCGATCCCGTTCTTCGTTGCGACACCAAGTTCATCAAACAGATCGCCGTATTTGTCAAATACCTCTTGATAGTAGACGGCAACGCAGTGGCCGAAAATGATTGGATCGGAGACCTTCATCATCGTCGCCTTCATGTGCAACGACAGCAGGACGCCTTGCTCTTTTGCGTCTTCGATTTCGCGAGCAAGGAAACCTCGCAGTGCTTCACGGCTCATCAAAGACGAATCGATGATCTCGTCTTTTTGAAGTGCAACGGGGGGACGCAATTGGGTGGTTTGGCCATCGGCACCGACAAGCTCGATCGACACATCGCCGGCATCAGCCATCACATGCGACTGTTCGCTGCCAAAGAAGTCGCCTTCACTCATCGAAGCGACGTGTGACTTTGAATCGGACGACCACGCGCCCATCGAGTGTGGATTCTTTTGCGCGTATTCTTTGACCGGGGCGGCGACGCGGCGATCGGAGTTGCCTTCTCGAAGGACTGGGTTGACGGCGCTGCCGAGCACTTTGGCGTAGCATGCCCGGATTTCTTTTTCTTCGTCCGTTTGCGGGTCTTCTGGGAAGTCGGGGACTGCGAAGCCGTTCTTTTGCAGTTCTTCGATCGCGGCAGTCAACTGAGGAATCGAGGCACTGATGTTGGGCAGCTTGATGAGGTTGGCATCAGGAGTCTTGGCCAACGCACCAAGCTCGGCGAGCGCGTCGGGCGTCTGCTGGTCTTCGGGCAGGTAGGCGGAAAGGTTGGCCAGGATTCGACCCGAAAGCGAAATGTCTTTGGTTTCGATTTCGATCCCCGATCCCTGCGTGAACGCTTGGATGATCGGAAGGAGCGACGCGGTCGCGAGGGCGGGAGCTTCGTCGGTGTGCGTGTAGATGATCTTCGCTGACATGCGATTCCTGTCGATTCAAAGCGACGTGAGGCCAATAGAATCGCTCGAGATCGACCCGAGCGAGACCGCTGTTTCGAGACAAAATCGTATCAGCGAAGTGGCAAGCTCTGAACCCCACGCAAATCGACCGAAATCACTTCTTGCGGCCCGGCGGGATGGTCAGCAATACGGGCTCGGTCGATCGCGGCTCGATCGGTTTGGAGATTGCTTTGGTTCCTACCCGCTCGTCCCAGTCGGCTGAGAGCAGCAAGTCGAATCCTGGGTTCTGTTCCTTCACCTGGCACGAGCAGGGGCCGACGATAAAGGTCGAGGCGATCGCGATCGTTTCACGCGAGATTCCGGGGCCAACGAGGGCATAGAGGATACGTCCGCGACCAAGAACGGGAAAAGCCATCGGCTGGTCGAGCTGGCGCAAATCCGGCTCGCTTTCAAGCAGTAGATCGAGCAAGAACTGTTCTTTCGGGTCATCGCGATCGAGTGTGACAATCGAAAACGAAAGTCTAAGCTCAATCTTGGTCTCTTCGCTGAAGAACTCGTCGGCTTCGATTTCCTCCTGTGGTGGAAGTTCGAGTTCCTTTTCGTTTCGAGCCACTTCTTGTTTCAAGGTTGCGAGTGCTTTTGCGTCTTCGGCTTTGTTGCCGCTGGGCACGAAGATCCAAACGGCTGAATCGCCATCGGCGATGTGGTCGACGATGCGTTGACGCACGGGCGAGGTTGCGATGTGTTCGGTCGAAGATTTGCGAAGTGGGGCTACCGATGCAATTCGGTCGGGGACTTCCTGGGCGTTACGCGGATAGAGCGACACCAGCAGCGGCTCGTCTTTCGATGTGCGCTGCTCCCACAACTGCTTCAGGACGATGTCTTGTTCTGCGCCGATCTTGGAAGTCGTGACGGTGAAGTTCGCGAATCCGTTTCCAGTCGTCTCGCTCGAGGCGCGAAGTTGCTTGATGCGATCGTTGTCGCCAGCCGAGAGCGGCTTGTCATGAAGCACGATCAATTCGTATTGGTCTGCTGGCCAACGTTCGAGCGCATAGCGAAACACCGGAACTTGGCAGGCAATGGCGACCGATGTGATCAGGACCGACAGCCCCATGAGGATCACAGCTCGTGAGGCAGGTGACGACAGCAGACGCGGGCGAGTTGGTGATGCGGGCATCGGCAATCACTCTCGATTCTGGGCGAGGGGGTATTGGCGAGTGAGATGGCTGCGAGAGCCGGTAGGTGGGATCGTATCGCTTAGTATATCTGGGTCGAGGCGCTCGGAGGTGTTTTTCAAGCGACAGTGACGTCTCCATCTCGTTTTTCGTACGAAAACGCCCGGAACTTGGCACGGATGGAGTGGTTCAAAGACTGCAGCACCTTTTCTTTCTTTTCGAGAGCTTGTTGCCATGCTTCAAAAACCGCTCTTCACCACCCTCGCTTCGCTATTAGCAGTCCTGTCGATCTCTCCGACGATCGTCCCTGCCCAGCGACCAACTTCGCAGCAGCAACCAAACTCGCAGCAGCGACCGGGGCAGCAACGTGGAGGTCAGCAAACGCCGGCCGTAGGGACGGAGCTTCCGACCGTGTCGGCCTTTGATCAACAAGGCGAACGGTTTTCGACCGCGTCACTCAAGGGCAGCTACACGGTACTTGTTTTTGGCTGCTTGACCTGACCGCCCTTCTTGCGAAACGTCCCCAGTTTGGAGGCGGTGTATCAAGATTATTCGGCGAAGGGCGTCAAGTTCTATTACGTCTACAAGTCGCTCGCTCATCCAGAGAACAACGGTTACGTCGCTCCGTTCAATTTAAAAGAGCGGCTGATGCACATCGATGAAGCGCGCCGAACACTCGGGACTAAGATCGAGTGGATTTGCGACACGATGGACAACGACTTGAAGCATGCGCTTGGCGATCGACCGAATTCCGAATTCGTGATCGATCCCGAAGGCAAGTTGGTGGTGTCTCGTTCCTGGAGTGATCCGGACGCATTGCGTGATGATCTGGCAGGGCTCGTTGGCGCCGTTGATCAACCAACGCGCGTCGCCGACCTCGACATGCCAGCACAACCCAAACGAGAGACAGCTAGGAAAGGAGTTGTCGAGCGCGTCCAACTGCCTGGGCGGATGTCGCCACTCAAGATCACGCCACTCGAATCGAAGACACCGCATTACGTCAAACTTCGCGCCGAGTCGGGCAGCGGCAAGATTTACTTGGGCTTCTTCTTGGATCCACTCCACAAGGTTCATTGGAACAACAAGGCACCTGCCATCAAGGTTTCGATCAAGACGCCCGAGGGGATCTCGGTCAATCAACCAGACTTGCAGGGGCCCAAGGTGGATGTTGATGCGGATGCCGACCCACGCGAGTTTTTGGTTGAGGTGAGTGGACGGTCCAGTAAACCTCTCGAGCTCACCGTGAAGTATTTTGCATGTGACGATGCCGAGACCTTTTGCGTTCCCGTCACGCAGCAGTATTTGGTTTCGTTCGATCGCGATCCCGATGGCGGCAGTCGACGCGCAATGGGTGGCGGAGCTCGACCTGGATCAAGGCCCAACGCCCGCCCAGGATCTAGGCCCGACGCCCGCCCAGGATCTAGGCCCGGTTCGCGACCTGGTGCCGGCCCCGGCTTTTCAATGTCTGAGATGATGCGACGAATGCCGGTGATGATGACGCTCGACTTCGACGGTGACGGCACGTTGTCGGCTGAAGAATTAGAGCAAGCTCCAACGCGCCTTCGGCGGCTCGATTCCAATGGTGACGGCGATTTGACTCGCGACGAATTGCGTCCGAATACCAATCGACGTATGCGGCGCTAGTGCTGTGGATCGCAATCTCGGTGCCAACAGCGCAACGTCTTGAGCAGTTTGGGCAGTGTCCGTGAGCCGCTGGCCGTGAGGCCTCGGGCCCTTGCCGACGCGCAGCTCGGGTGAGGGCGATTAAGGCCCGGCCGCTAACGCAATCTCGGCTCAGGTGTGTGGATTTTGGCGAGGATTTCTGCTGGTGGAAGCCGTAGCACTAGGACATTGCTCGAAGTAGGGTCTCGAGATAGGTTGTGAATCTTGGTGAGTCGCTCGTTTGTAGTGCCAAGCTTGAGCCGGAGTCTTCAGTCGCTTCGGCTTAGTGGCGAGGCCTCTTTGGCTTAATGGCGGGGCCCCATTGCCTTCAAGGCGAGGTTGCGAACAGCAGGACGGTCAACAACGGTCGCAAGATTGATCCATGCTCAGAGTTGTAAAGGTTGGCGGGAGTACGTTAACACGAGCCGACTTGGCGGACGTGTTGCCGCAGTGGATTGAGGAACAGCCGCCCGCTGTGAACCTCATCATTGTGGGCGGTGGCGAATTGATCGATGCGGTGCGCAAGCTTGATCAGGTACGACCGATGCCACCCGGCGCGGTGCATTGGCGATGCGTCGATTTACTTCAAGCGACCTTCGAGACGCTTGCCGAATGGTTTCCCGATTGGTTGGCAATCGATGTTGCGCCTGACCAACTGGCCTCTGCCGTTGATTGTTTGCCCGAGGGATCGACGTCGGTGGTCTCGGTGCGGTCGTTTTATGGACGCGATTCCGCGGGAGATTTTGCCCGCCTGTTGCCAGCCACCTGGGACACAACAACCGACGCCATCGCAGCGTTGTTGGCGGCACAGCTTCGAGCGGCTGAGCTGGTGATCCTTAAGTCGTGCGACGTTGACTCAAGCCGCAGCATGACGGAACTGTCAGAAGAAGGAATCGTCGACAACGCGTTGCCGATGATCACACCACATTTGAAACGAATACGCATCGAGCGTTTGCCTTAGGATGCACACGCTCACGTACAAAAGGCCGTTTACTTTTCGGCCGCTTTCGCGATCAGCCTTGCTCGGATTCGATTGCCATGCTCTTGAGGTTCTTTGTCTGTCTTGAGGAGTTCGATGGCGCGGTCGGTTTCGCCCAACCGTTCGAGAGTCCGCGCGAGATTGTAACGAGCAGCGGGGAACCAAAGGGATTGTTGCTCTTCGTGTAGGGCGCGCTTGACGAACCAGTTTTGGGCAACATCGTAGCGGCCGTCATCGTACTGAATCAGGCTGAGCCAGTAGGTTGCCGTGCGTTTGCCAAGCTGCATCAATCCTTGGACTTGGCGAATCTGATTCTCATAGACGCGAGGGTCAGCACCGAGTTCGCGGCGAATGCCGTATTGCTTTTGAAGGTTGACGTCGATCGTCAGTTTTTCGATTTCGAATTCAGGGGCTCGTTGTCCGAGGTAGAGTGGCCGAGCACCTTTGACAATCTCGTCATCACTGTTATCGAACTGGCCGTGTAGGTGGCGCCAACGACCGAGTGACAAGTTGCGCGACATATCCATGTCCGCATCCATGATGGCCCACCGCGAAACGTACCAAAACTGAAAAATTGGGTCGCGCGTTGCGGCACGTTCAAGAGCCGTTCGGTACACCTCGGCTTGCAGCGGTACGAGCCATAGCCGTACGCCGGCGATACCGCTGACATCGTCGATTCGTTTGGCGAGTTCATCGACGTCGGTATAGACCTGCATCCGACGCTCACCGGTCAGCGACTCCTCGAGGTTTTTCATTCGAGAACTGACACCTTCCGGAAGGAGATTCAGTTGAGCCGTGCAGGTTTGAATATCGCTCTTACTAAACGGATAGTCGAAGAAGCCCTGTGCGGTCAGGCGTCGCATCACGGACGCATCACGGCGAGCTTGTTTGAACGTTGCAATCCCGATTTGGTCCGGCCCCGGAACAAAGATCCCCAACTCCGGTTCGAACAAATAGATCTCTTCGCCGATCAAGACACCGACACACCATGGCGTGAGTTCGCCGGTTTCGGATGAAGGAACTGACAGCAGGAAAGCGGGGATTTCGGCCTGACGACAAAGCTGGGTGAAAACGCCGGCTCGCTGTAATGCGTCTCCCGTTCCCCGCCAAACCGTTTGGTAATCCGATTGGCGGTATCCGGGGCCACCAAACTTGAGCCCTGCGGGAAGTGGTGGTGTTTCTTGAAGGGGCGTTAGTTGAATCGGCGTTTCGTAGGCAATGTTGCGCACGGTCCAGTCGAACAATCTGGCTGCCGTGCGAAGCTGCAACGCTTTGTCTTCGCCAAGGGTTGACTCTTGTTCGGTCAACCAGGCATCGATCAGCGGGTCATCACAAAGTTCGCTATCCGTCCATTTCACGATCTGTTGAAACAAATAGGCATCGCGCAGGTGATTGACGTCTGAGCCAACAAACAATTCCTGCTCGACCCTTTCGGCCAGTTTGTCGGGGGGGACGAGGTCGCCGAGCGTTTTGAGCAGTTCGGGTGCCGCCACCATCGCGTCGTCACGTGACTCGCGCCAACGATTGAGGTGGTAGGCGATTTGCCGCCGCGCCTGTTCGGGATTGAGTTCGACGATCCCCGATAGCAGCTCAAAGACTTCGCCCAGATGGTCGTGCTTGGATTGTTGCTGGACCAGCTCATGACGCTGGGCCTGAATCTGGCGGACTGCCTTCGATTGGTTGTCACAGCCGGTTGGCAGCAGAAAGGCGCAAGCCAAGACGAGCAGTGGCCAAGGAAACGTGCGAAAACGGACCATCAGAAAAACCGGCTAGGCAGGGAGTCTCAGCGAGGCTGGGAAAGGGAGGTTAAGTTGCGCGAACTACGAGCCAAACGTCTCTGTGACCACGCGCCGTAGTGTCAACAAACGGTCGATCATCGAGCCGAATTCGCCCAGCGGAATCATGTTTGCCCCATCGCTGGGGGAGGTGTCCGGTTCGGGGTGGGTCTCGAAAAAGAGTGCGTCGGTACCGATTGCTACGGCGGCGCGGGCCAATGGTTCGACCATTTCGCGGTTTCCTCCCGTCGCCCCACCCAAGCCGCCTGGCCGCTGCACGCTGTGGGTGGCATCAAAAACGACAGGAACGCCCAACGATCGCATGATCGGAAGCGATTGCATGTCATTGACGAGCCGGCCATAGCCAAAGAAGGTGCCACGTTCGCACAACATCACGCCGCCATCGCCGCTGCCGCGTACCTTTTGCACGACATATTGCATGTCCTCGGGCGACATGAACTGGCCCTTTTTCACGTTGACCGCTTTGCCCGTTTTCGCAGCCGCGACCAACAAATCGGTTTGTCTGGCCAAAAACGCGGGGATTTGCAATACCGAGCAAACTTCGGCCGTGGGGGCAGCTTGTTCTGGCAAGTGGACATCGGTCGTCGTTGGCAGCCCCGTTGCCTGGCTGACTTCTTCGAGCCAACGGAGTCCTTGATCGATGCCGGGGCCGCGTTTGGCGGAAAGGCTGGTGCGGTTGGCTTTGTCAAAAGAAGCCTTGAAGACGACGTTGACGTCTGGTTGCGCATTGATCGCAGCAAGCCGTTCTGCGATCTGCAGCGTCAGTTCGCGGTCCTGCATCACACACGGACCGGCAATCAAAAGCAGAGGGTTGCCGGGACCACAGTGATAGCTGCCGATTTGTACGGACGAGGTCGACGACTCGGATTCATTTGAAGCGTTCATGCTTCAAGTTTCTGAGATTCGGCCAAAGAGAGCAATCACCTATCCGATCCCGCCCCAGAATCGGTCGCAGGTTGGTTTGGAATCAGCAACTGCACGCGTGCCGGTTTGATCTCAATCCGCAGCGGTAGGTGCCCCACATAATCGCCATCCAATTGGTAGGGGACACGCGCGTCGGAATCGAGTTCGATCACACAGCCCCGCTGGCGGTTGACGTCGTTCATGTTGAGGTGGCGGCCGGTGACCACGCCACCTAGGTACCGCAAGCCGCTGAGCAGCGAACCCTTTTCCAGAGCGATGAGGTCAAGCTTTCCATCGTCACCCTTGGCGTCAGGTTCGATTTTCAGATTCGTTGCGTAGCGAGAAATGTTGAAAACCATGCACCATGCCGAATCGGGAATCGGCTGGCCATCAACACGCACGCGAAGTTTGGGGAACTGATACCGAAACAAAGCTCGAACGATCGGTTTGGCGTAGCTGAATCGGTTGATGTGGCCACGGCGGGTCAGGTGCATCCCGCGAACCACTTCGGCATCGAATCCACACGAAGCCATGATGAGAAACAGACGAGGTTGTTTGTTTGCCCGGCCTTCCGCACTTGTTGCCAGACCGGCATCGAGTGAAACCTGGTCGCCGAAACGAATGACCGAGCAAACGGATCCGGCGTCGGCGCGATGCACAAAGTGTTTGGCAAGCAGGTTTTCAGTGCCCATCGGCATCGGCACAAGTGGCACATCGGGCGGTACCGATTGAGCGGCGAGGGCCAATGTGCCGTCGCCACCTGCGGCGACGACAATCGGACGTTCGGCGTCGCCTTCCAAATCATCACCGACTGAATCCATCAACAGATCGACCGAGTGGGCGATGGTGACGCTTGCGCCAGCCTCTTCGAGCAACGTTTGCAGCTTGGGAATCTGATCGCGTCCGGCGCCGCTTCCCGCCTTGGGGCTGGTAAAGATGATGATGCGCACCGCAGTCGCCTTGTCGAGACGATCGTTGATTTGCGGTGAAGGGTTCATCGTGATCGTCGAGGTAGAAAGCATTGCAAGTTTGGACCCGGTGCTGGTTTGTAACCTATCCTTCAATGGTCGGTCTGTTGGAGAGCCCGAAAAACCGGCATGACCGTCTTATTCGTGCGAAAGACGTCCTTTCGCAGGGATTGAGGTTTGAGCAGGGCTAAAACTTGATCAGGGCGTAAAAGTCGTGAAACTGTTTCGTCGCTACTGGGTTGCTGCACTGATTCTCTTGATGGTAGCGGTCCACGCTGCTGTCATCGGATACGTTCGCAGTCGCGTTGCTCGCCTTCAAGGGGCTCAAAGCAGCGCCGTGGCGATCGGTAGTTTTCGATTTCAGCCTGTCAAAGACCTCTCGAAAGTTTATCACTTTCAGCTCCACGCGATCGTCGATCCGAGCAAGCGGCATCGCGGCGAAGAACGGATCACGCAAATGCGTTTGGAGATTCGTGAAGCCTCCGAGCAACTGCTTCGCCAAAGCGACCCCGAGTGGCTGAACGACCCCTCACAAGCGCAAATCCGCAACAAGCTCATGGATGTCGTGTTGCAACATCTTGATGAACCCTTGGTGCAGCGCATGTTGATCACCGACTGGCTTGAATTGCCGGTGGAGACCGTGGACGTGGCGGTCGAATCAGAGCCATCGCTCGAATAGTCGTTGCTCATCTCGCTTCTGAAATCTCGGTAGGTTCTACCTCGAGTGCGAGTCCAAATTCACTCGGCAAAAACGTCGTGAAACTCGTCGGATTCGCGTATAGATCCCAGTTGATCGGCTGGCTTGCGCATTTTTCTTTGAATCGACGTTCGATCGAGCCTTTTTGGTGACAAATCCGCCTTGTGGTCGCCGGCGAAAGATTAGTAGTTACCGGTGAATCGTCCCCCGCTCTGTCCGCAACTCAATCCCTTTTGGTTGCGGGCGGCCCGACGGAAAAGACTGTCGGAGAGGGTCGGGGGCGATCGGATGACTGATCCATTGAAGATTCACCAGAGTATGCCGAAGAGTATGCGTCACATTTTCGTACGTGATTCGTTGCGTCGCTGTCTTGGTTGGACATTGCACGCCACCGTTGCTTGTTTGATGATCCTTTTGTCATCAGCAACGGTCGATGCCCAATTTGGCGGCGGCGGCGGTGGTTTCGGAGGCCCCGGAGGTGGTGCCGCCGGTGGCGGAGCGCCGGGCCCGGAACAACGTCCCAAATTCCGCGACCATATCCATTCACGCGATGGGCTCGCAGTGCGCCGTGAAAAAGGCGACGCGATTGTGGGGTCGGTGCGCGTGGTCGGCAACAAGACCGTTGGCACGCATCGCATTTTGCAAGAACTGCAAACGCGGCGCGATCGCTTTTACGACTACGAAACCGTTCTCGGCGACGTTCGACGTTTGAACGATATGGGGTCGTTCGATCATGTCACGTTCAAACTCAATACCCAACCCGGTCGAGTGGACGTCATTTTTTACGTGCACGAACTACCCTCGATCAGCAAAGTGATCTACCACGGAAACCGCCGCCTCGGTGATCGCGAACTCAAGGGGCGTAGTGGCATCACGCCAGGCGACCCGCGCAACGAGTTCACCATCGAATCGGGCAGGCGACGTCTGCTCGATTACTACCACGAAGAAGGTTTCAACCAGGCGACGATCACCACGGTGATCGGCATCAAGGATGAACCCGGTGCGGTCATGTATCGCATCAACGAAGGTCCCAAAGAACGGATCGCCGAAATCCGGATTAAGGGTTCGACCATCCTGAGCGAACAACGATTGAAGAAAGTGATTGCGAGTCGCGGCCCCATGGTCGGTGTCTACGCATACGCGGGCAACACCGCCGACCTTCGCAAGGTTGACCAAGATGTCAACACCCTGGCCAGCTACTACCACAACCTCGGTTTCTTAACTGCAACCGTTGGACGCCAGCTTGAATACGATCCCACCGGCAAGTGGGTCACGGTCACCTTTGTCATCAAAGAAGGTGAACGCTTCAAAGTGAATGACATTCAAGTGATCGGCAACGAGTTCATTACCGAGGAATCGATTCGATCGCGGTTGGAACTCAAGCCGGGCGACATGTTTGACGGAACACTCCTTCGACGCGATGTCAGCGAGATCGTGTACGGATACGGTGAACTTGGATTCATCTATGCCGAAGTCGAACCTCAGACGGTGATGCGTGACGAAGCCAATGTCGTCGACTTGGTGTACCAGATTGTCGAAGGCGATCGTTGGAAGGTGGGCGAGATCCGCGTCAACATTGACGGCGAGCCCCACCTGATGCGTGAAACGACCATGCTGAACCTGGTCGACCTTCGTGAAGGCGATTGGATCGACCGACGAAAGTTGGAAATCAACAAGGATCGCTTGGAACGAAGCCAGTTGCTTGAAACCAATCCACAGATTGCAGAGCCACCAGACATCAAAGTCGTGCCCACTGGCCAGTGATTGCTGTGCTTGTGATACGCGACGACTGTGGGATCCCCAGCACTGTTGGGCCAGCCACAACCAAAACAACGACTGACGACCAACCCTGACCAATTTACCATTCGATATTGCTGAGCGTCCGAACCGAATGATCGATTTGATTCGAAACTCGACTGCCCGCGTGATGTGCCTGATGGCATTGCCCGGTGCGATGATGTTGACGACCGGCTGTGCCCAGTTTCGAGGTGCCTCACCCTCCACCTTGGGTGCAACGCCAACACCTCAAACGACGGCTACGGCCCAAGCGTCAACAACACAGTCGCCAACGATTGCGCAGGCTGTTGGAACAGAAACCAACGCGGTACCCACACCATCGTCGGACAATGGCACGATGTTGACCGCCGCGCCAGCCGAACAAGGTTTTGTCTTGCCTGGCGCGCCCGCTCCATCGACCGCTGATGTTGCGCAGGTCTCCGCCGTCGGTCCACAAGCAGCGGGCCAGCAGCACGTTGTTCGACAAGTTCCAAATACCGTTGGCGTCACCTCGCCTCCACCTGGCACGGTAACACCAAACGCAGCCGGACAACCAGCAGCAACCGTCGCCCAGGGCGGCGTGTTTTCGCCGATGCCAAGCATTGGCGGTCCTCGTTATCGCTCCTACCAGGGCCCGCGCGTTCGCGAAGCCGACTTGGTGATCAATGGATTCCCGGCTCGTACCGGCCGCATCATGCTCGGCGGTGCTGTTAACAGTGACGCGGGTCTGACTGGTCAATTGACGATTGACGAACGAAACTTCGACATCCTGCGTTGGCCCCGTTCGTTCCGCGACCTGTTCGGCGGCAATGCGTTCCGTGGTGCCGGTCAAACGTTGCGCGTCGAAGCTGCACCCGGTACCGACTTCAAACGGTACACACTGCAGTTTGCCGATCCAAACATCTTGGGATACAAGCCGGTCAGTATGTCGGTGAGTGGGTTCTTGTATGACCGACGATTCGATGACTGGGACGAAGAGCGTCTGGGTGGCCGACTCGCGTTTGGCTACCGGATCTCTCCCGACTTGTCGATTTCGTTCGGCATCAGTGGCCAGAATGTCCGAATCACTCGACCTCGCGCTTCGGTACCGGAACTCGACGCGGTCGCGAATCGAAACAACGAGCTTTATGGTGGCGAGATTTCGCTGATTCATGACACGCGAAACAGTCCCATTCAGGCCAGCCGCGGTCACTACTTCCAATTCAAGTTTGAAGAGATGTTTGGTCGCTTTGACTATGCACGCTTCGAACTCGAGTACCGCAAGTACTGGTTGATCACCGAACGCGCCGACGAATCGGGTAAGCAAACGCTGTCCTATTCGGTGCAACTTGGATTCAGTGGTAACGACACGCCGATCTTCGAAAACTTCTTTGCAGGTGGTTACGCGACCATTCGTGGTTTCGACTTCCGAGGTGCGGGACCGGTCGATCCAGCAACAGGTGTCGAGCTGGGTGGTCAATTCCAGTGGCTCAATACGGTTGAGTACATGTTCCCGATCACGGCGGATGATGCGTTCCGCGGCGTCGCCTTTGTCGACTTTGGTACCGTGGAGCCGGATGTTTCGATCAACGACTTCCGCGTGGCTCCGGGTCTTGGTCTGCGTGTTGCCATTCCGATGCTCGGACCGGCACCGCTGGCGTTCGACTTCGCCTACCCGGTCACGAAAGCGGACACGGACCGCCGCCGAATCTTCAGCTTCTACATGAGCCTGATTCGCTAGTCCCACGTTTGCCCTCCACGCCCTTTTCGTAGGTCATGCTCCGCATGACGGGCGGTCGGATGACGTGTGATGGAGTGTTAAGGCCCGACGTACGCGCGTTCGGCTCACATTCTGTAGCTACCTTCGCCAGAAGGTGGTCCGCGAGAGCGAAACCGCCGAAGCCCCACCTTAGTTGCCCACCGATCGGTGGGGCCGTTATCATTGACGCTGATCTTCAACTTCTCTGAAGACCTCGCGCCCCCATTGAGACGGGCATGAGCCTGTCTGTTTGGCCAACGTGCCACAATTTTTTTACTCAACTCGGGAACGACGATGGGACTGTTCGACGTACTTCGCAACGAACTAATCGACATCATCGAGTGGATCGACGATTCGCACCACACGATGGTTTGGCGATTTCCTCGCCATCAAAACGAAATCAAGAATGGCGCTCAATTGATTGTGCGCCCCGGCCAGGTCGCCGTGCTCGTGGCTCAGGGCGAGATCGCTGACGTGTATCAGCCCGGACACTACGAACTGACCACTCAAAACATGCCCGTCCTGTCGACGATCATGGGGTGGAAATACGGGTTCGAAAGCCCCTTCAAGTCGGAAGTCTACTTCGTCAACACGACGCAGATTACTGACATGAAATGGGGAACGCCCAACCCGATCATGTTGCGCGATCCCGAGTTTGGTCCGATCCGAATTCGAGCCTTCGGAACCTATGCGCTCAAGGCGGTCGATCCCACGGCGCTGCTGAAAGAGATCGTCGGAACGGATGGCGAATTTGGCTCCGATGAAATCAACGAACTCTTGCGTTCGATCATCGCATCCTCGTTTGCCGACATGGTGGGTCAATCCAAGATCCCTGCGCTCGATCTGGCGGCCAACTACAGCGAGATGTCCGAGACGCTTCGCAAGAACGTGGTTGAAAAAATCGATGACGAATACGGTCTCGATTGCCCGCAGTTGTTCATCGTCAATGTTTCCTTGCCCGAAGCGGTCGAAAAGGCACTCGACACGCGAACGAGCATGGGAGTGCTCGGGGACATGAACAAGTACCAGCAGTACCAAATGGGCCAAGCGATGACGATGGCTGCCGACAATCCTTCGGGTGGTGGCGCTGCCGAGGGAATGGGACTCGGCATGGGCTTGGCGATGGCCAGTCGGATGATGCCCGGAATGGGCGGACCGGCTGCGGCAACGGGCGCTCCGGCACCTGGCGCCCCCGCTCCTCCGCCGCTTCCCGCAGCGCAAACTTGGCACGTTGCCGTTGGTGGCCAGTCGCAAGGGCCCTACACGACTGAACAGGTTGCGGCCGGAATCAGCAGCGGTCAAATTCAAGGCGACTCGATGGTTTGGACGGCGGGCATGCAGGCTTGGGCACCTGCATCGCAAGTACCGCAGCTCGCGCCAATGTTTAGCGCAGCGACTCCGCCGCCGCCTCCACCTGCCCCTTAAGGCATGACGTTGTCAGGAAGCACAACCGAGACGGTTTCGGCCGAACCAACCGCAGAGCATCCGGCACGACCAACCCAGACGGGAATCGAATGGGTGGTCGATGCCTTCGGATGCGATCCGAGTCGTCTGCGCGATCTTCGCGTCATACTTTCGGTTTGTGACGATGTGGTTGACGAGCTCGGCTTGCACGTGGTCGGCGACCCGCATAGCCACAAGTTTCCTGGTCCCGGTGGCGTGACGGCGATGTACTTGCTTAGCGAGTCGCACCTGACCTGTCACACCTATCCCGAATACGAGCTTGCGACGTTCAACCTCTACTGTTGTCGTGAGCGGGATTCCTGGGCTTGGCAGGAAGAGCTGCAAAAACGTTTGAACGCCGATTCAGTCCAGGTCAGAACGATCGCTCGCGGTGTTCAGAGTGACGCCGATGCGGCCGAGTGCAAATCCCAAGGGACGTATCGGGACGCATGATGAAGCATCGCAGCGCTGCTTGTCCCGCTTGCGGCGGGCCCGTCGAATTCAAAGTCAGCTCGTCGTTGGTGACGGTTTGTGAGTTTTGTGATTCGGTTGTGGCACGCGCTGATCGAAAGGTTGAAGACCACGGCAAAGTCGCTGATCTTGTCCTGACCAATTCACCGCTGCGTCGCGGTATGAGCGGCAAGTTCAAACACAAACGTTACGACGTGGTGGGACGTGTTCAGTACGGTCATCCCGCCGGTGGCGTTTGGGATGAGTGGTACTTGGCGTTTCCGGGTGACAAGTGGGGATGGTTGGCCGAAGCGCAAGGCAAACGCTACCTGATGTTCGAACGGAAGTTGTCCGGTACGACTCAGTTGCCGGCGTTCGATGATCTTGTCGTTGGCCGCACCGTCAAACTTGGAAAGAGCGAATTCACGGTTGCCGAAAAAGGCGTTGCCAAGAACCGATCGGCCGAAGGTGATATTCCCTGGGCGTTTCGCCCCGGCGGCGAACATCGGTATGTTGACCTGTCCGGTCCCGACGGAACGTTTGCCACCTTCGAGTATGGCGATCAACCCAAAGCCTTTGTTGGCAAAGAAGTCTCGATCGACGACTTGAATCTTGATGAAGACCATTCCATGGTCGACCAAGAGCATGTTCCCGTTGCAGCGTTGCAATTGAATTGTCCCAACTGTGGTGGGCCGCTAACGCTGCACGCGCCGGACAAAGCTGAACGCGTCGTTTGTCAAAGTTGTAACGGCATGTTGGACGCTTCCGAAGGAAAGTTGTCCTACCTGATGACGATCAAACATGCCGAGCGTTTGCCGATTGTGATCCCGATTGGAACCGAAGGCGAACTCAACGGTGTCAAATACACGGTGATCGGATTCCTTTGGCGCTATGCGTTGTATGCGGGGCAAACGTTCCCCTGGAGCGAGTACCTGTTGTACAACCCCGATGTCGGATTCCGCTGGCTGGTTCGCAACGATCGGCATTGGTCCTTTGTCGAACCCGTTCCTGTCCATGAAGTGAGTCAAACGAACAGCCAGGCGACCTACAAAGGAAAACGCTTCAAGGTTTATGACCGTGGCACTGCCTACGTGCGCGCCGTGCTCGGCGAGTTTTATTGGCAAGTCTTTGTGGGCGAACAAGTACGCACGGCGGACTACATCGCACCGCCCGAGATGATTTCGTATGAATACGGCGAATCGAGCAACTCGGAAGAGGTGACCGTTTCGCTGGGAACCTACGTCGAAGCCGAAGAGATCGAAAAAGCCTTTGGGTTGGAATTGGTTTCGAAACCTTGGGGTGTCGGCGTGATTCAGCCGCGTCCCAATTGTGGTTGCATGCCTTTCTTGATGTGGCCCGCATTCCTATTCTTGCTGATGCTAATCAAGGTCATCGGTGGTGCTGATGGTGGACTGTGGTTCATTTGCATGATCGTTGTTTCCGCTTTCCCAATCGGGATCATGGTGTACAACCACAGCTTCGAAAAGAAGCGTTGGCAAGACAGCGACTACAGTCCTTACGCAACCGAATGAGCCGGCGAGTGATTTGATGTCCCGACTACAGACCATCATCTTCGTGCTTTACCTTGTGTTTGGCCTCGCAACCTGTGGCTTCCTTACGGCAGCGGCCGTTGGCGGTTGGAAATTACCAAAATCGAACATTCACTTTTCGTCCGGCCGATCGTACGGCGGGTCATGGGGAGGAGGGAAATAGGAACCATGCACAACATCATCATTCCAATGGGCCTGCTAGCACAGCCTTCGGCGAGTCACTGGGACTTGCTGCTTCAGCACTTGGTTGCGGCGGTTGTTTTTTCGTTGATTGGGATCATCTTCTTTTTCTTGTCTTTGTTCATGATGGAGAAGCTGACGAAGTTCTCGATCACGCATGAAGTGGTTGAAGAACACAACGTATCGTTGGCAATCATCGTCGGTGCGATCGTTCTGGGGATGGCGATCATCATTGCAGCAGCGGTGTTGGGCTAGAAAACTCGATGAACCGAGCGCCGCTGTTTCTGCTGTACCTGAATGTCCTGGTGATCGCGACCTGCGGTCTGATCTACGAGCTTTTGGCGGGAACATTGGCGAGCTACTTGCTCGGTGATTCGGTCACGCAGTTTTCGTTGGTCATCGGAGTCTATCTCTCGGCACTCGGCGTTGGGGCCTGGCTCAGTCAGTACGTTGACGAAAAGGTCGGGCGCGTCTTTATCGAGGTGGAACTTGCCCTTGCGCTCATCGGTGGTGCGTCGGCACCGATGTTGTTTTTTGCCTTTGCGTGGATCGATTGGTTTCGGATCGCGCTTTTCGGCTTGGTGTTTTTGATCGGCGTTCTGGTTGGATTGGAGTTGCCGCTGTTGATGCGGATCTTGAAGGAACACCTCGACTTCAACGATCTTGTCTCACGCGTGCTCACCTTTGACTACATTGGCGCTTTGGTGGCATCGCTACTGTTTCCGATATTGCTTGTTCCCTACCTGGGGCTCGTGCGCACGTCGCTTGTCTTCGGGATGCTCAATGCGCTGGTGGGGCTTTGGGGGACATACCTGCTGCGACCGATTCTCGCCGAACGTGGGCTGCCTGGCTTGCGCGGCCGGGCTTGTTTAGTAATTGGGCTGTTGATCGTCGGATTGATCAAAGCTGAAACAATGACCACTTGGGCCGAAGAACATCAGCTCGACAGCCAGATCGTCCACGCTCGTCAGACCAAGTTTCAGCGGATTGTTGTCACGAACAACAAGAAGGGGTTTCAGCTATACCTCAACGGACACTTGCAATTCAATTCGGTCGATGAGTACCGGTATCACGAATCGCTCGTTCACCCTGCCCTCTCGTCGAAGAAGCAACCGACACATGTGCTCGTGCTTGGCGGTGGCGACGGATTGGCCGTGCGCGAGGTCTTGAAATACCCTTCGGTCGAGACCGTGACGTTGGTCGATATTGATCCAGCGATGACCGATTTGTCGAAGAACTTTCCACCGCTGCGAGATCTGACGGGCGATGCGCTGCGTGATCCGAAAGTGACGGTCTTCAATCGCGACGCGTTCGTATGGATCGGCGAGGGGGACAAGAGGTTCGATTGCGTCGTGATCGATTTTCCTGATCCAGGGACGTACTCGATTGGGAAACTCTATTCGACTCGTTTCTTTTCGCTCTTGCGGCAGCGCGTGAGCGACGACGCCGTCATTTCAATTCAGTGCACATCACCGTTGGTCGCGCCCAAGTCGTACTGGTGTATTCTGCAAACGATGGAAGCGTCAGGATTTCAGGTGCGACCCTATCGCGTTTCGGTGCCAACTTTTGGTGTTTGGGGGTTTGCGCTTGCCTGCCCTGCGGGAACACCTGCAGTTCCCCAACTGGCGGAAATCGACGGTTCGCTGCGATTTCTCAATGCGTCGGTCATGGCTGATCTGTTCAACTTGCCGGTCGACATGCAACCGGTCGATGCGGGGTTGAATCGATTGAATGATCAAGTGCTTGTTCGCTACTACGAACAGGAATGGGGGAGCTGACGATGGCTTCCCAGGCGACAAAGTGGAACCGCCGCGACATGATCGCGGCCGTGCTTGGCGCCCAAGCCGCGATGGTTGCTGGTTGTCATCGCCGCAGGCTGCCACCCGCAGGCGAATTGCTTAGCCCCCAGTTCGGTTTTGGTCATCGGTTGCGTGATTCCAAACTCGGGTCGCCTGCACCCGCCACGTTTAAAGAGGTCGGTGTGGTGATTGTCGGTGGTGGGATGGCCGGACTGTCGGCCGCCTGGCAATTGCGGCAATCGGGTAGGGACGATTTTGTTGTTTTGGAACTTGAACGCGAGGCGGGTGGGACCGCCAAGGGAGCCACGACCGGTGGCATGGCCCATCCCTGGGGCGCGCACTACGTTCCGGTTCCCATGCGAGAGAACGAATCGCTGATCGAATTGTTTCGTCAGATGGATGTGGTCAACGCGGTTGCCGAGGATGGTTCGCCAATCGTTGACGAACAGTACCTTTGTCGTGAACCGGAAGAACGCGTTTTCGCAGAAGGCAGCTGGCAAGAAGGCCTGTACCCCGCCCAAGGAGCGAGCGACGAGGAACTTGAACAGCTAAAGCGTTTTCGAACCGAGATGGGACGCTGGGCCGATTGGCGCGATGCAAAGGGACGGCGCGCCTTTGCCATACCAACGGCTTCGGCAACGGCCGACGAAGAGGTCCTGCAGTTGGACAAACTGACCATGGGGCAGTGGATGAATGACCGAGGGTTTACGTCACCAAGATTGCGATGGATTGTCGACTATGCCTGTCGCGATGATTATGGATTGACGGTTGACCAAACCAGCGCATGGGCAGGTATCTTTTATTTTGCATCGCGTAGACGATCGAGTGATGCGTCGTCACAACAAGTGATCACTTGGCCGGAAGGCAACGGACGAATCGTTGATTTTCTATCGAAGTCATGTGGTGATCGAATCAAACGCAATCATGCGGTGACGAAGGTTCGGCAAGCAAACGGATCCGTTGAGGTTCTGGCGGTCGATCCCGCGGCAGGTTCGACCGTCGGTTATCGCGCCCAACGCGTGATCTTTGCTGCCCCGCAGTTTCTGGTTCCTTACGTGATCGACGGCCTTGACGCTGACCGCGTCGCCGTGGCAAGACGATTTCAGTATGGCGCTTGGGTGGTGGCCAACCTTCACCTTTCCGATCGACCGGCCGAGTCGGGATTCGGAATGGCCTGGGACAACGTCATCTACGACACCAAATCACTTGGTTATGTGACGGCGACGCATCAGTTGGGGATGGATCACGGGCCAACGGTTTTGACTTGGTACTACCCGTTGACCGAGGATCCCAAGGTGTCGCGTCAACAATTGTTGGGACTGTCGTGGGAGCACTGGGCCGATTTGGCTTTGAGCGATTTGTTGGTTCCCCACCCTGATCTTTCAAAGTACGTCACTCGGATCGATGTGTTGCGGTGGGGCCACGCGATGATTCAGCCGCGTGTTGGTTTTGTCTCGGGCAAGACGCGCGCAGATGCGGCTCGGCCGATCGGGCCGATCCATTTCGCCGGAACCGACCTGAGTGGGATCGCGCTGATGGAAGAAGCGTTCTATCATGGAGTGCGCGCAGCCGACGAAGTCACGCAAGCTCTCCACAGCAATCGGCTTTCGTAGGTTTGGTCTCGTTCGAATCGATAGCTGACCCGGGATTACTTTTTGTCTGCCTCCTCCCTCGAATCGAACAGCCCCGCAAACGGGACGGACAAGATACGGTCGCCATGGCTGTTTTCACCGACGGTGGACCTTTGCACGTTTGGCGGCAGTGCGCTCGTTGCACTTGGACTTCTCGCCATCGGAGCGCCTTTGGGGCTGCTTGAAAGCGATTCGCCTGAGTGGACTTGGGTTGCGGCGATTCTGTTGATCGATGTGGCGCACGTCTATTCGACGGGCTTTCGAGTTTACTTTGATCGCATTGAACTCAAGAAACGCCCTTGGCTTTACGGACTGACGCCGGTGTTGGCGTTCTTGGTGGGGGTTGCGCTCTATAGCGAAAGCCATTCGCTCTTTTGGCGATTGTTGGCGTACCTTGCCGTCTTCCATTTTGTGCGTCAGCAATACGGTTGGGTCGCACTCTATCGTTCGCGTGGTGGCGAACGTGATCGATTGGGTTGGTGGATTGACTCTGCGGCCATTTACCTGGCAACGATCTATCCATTGATCTATTGGCATTGTCACTTGCCGCGGAACTTTTGGTGGTTCCTTCAGGGGGATTTCGCCCGATTGCCAACTCTGTTTGCGTCGATCGTCGAGCCGTTGTATTGGTTTTCACTTGCGGCTTACGCCATTCGGTCGGTCTACCGCGGGGTGAAACATCGGCAATGGAGTATTGGAAAAGACGTCGTCGTGATCACAACGGCGATCTGCTGGTACGTCGGGATCATTACCTTCAATTCGGACTACGCGTTTACGGTGACGAACGTGATCATTCATGGTGTCCCCTACATGGTGCTCGTCTATTGGTACACCAATCGATCACGTCCAACGAAGTCAGGCGGTCATGTCCCGCGGTTGGTTTGGTTTCTGGGAGTGGTTTGGGTGCTCGCGTATGCCGAGGAAATGCTTTGGGATATCGGTATTTGGCATGAGCGTGGTTGGCTGTTTGGATCATCGCGGCAATGGGCTTCGGCCGAGGCTTGGCTTGTGCCGCTATTGGCGGTGCCTCAAATCACCCACTATGTGCTCGATGGGTTTATTTGGCGGCGACGTTCAAACGAGAATTTTTCGGAAATGATTTCGTAGGTCGTCGGTTTTGACGCCCTGAAACGAGAGGCATTCGCCAATCCGATGTTTCGTCCCGGCAGATTTCCAAGACCACGTGTATAATCGAGCCGGTCTGTTGAATCCCAATCCGTTTCTTTCCAGCGCTGGGACAGGTGCCGCGTGTCCGCCAACTCTGACCTGACATCGATGAGCCTGCTCGGACGAGCGGTTGCTGAAGATGAAGAAGCTTGGCACCAGCTGGTGCATCTTTACGGCCCGCTGGTGCAGCGATGGTGTCGGCAAGCGGGTTTGTCCGATGACGACACCGCTGATGTCTTTCAGGACACATTCCAGACGGTTGCGAAGAAACTTGGAACCTTCAAACCACAGCGTCAGGTCGCGTCGTTTCGCAGTTGGTTGAAAACGATCGTTCGCACCAAGACGATCGACCACCACCGTCGGTGCAACCGCCAAGCGGCGGGCGTCGGCGGGACGGACGCTCAATTGCGAATTACAGAGGTGCCCGATCCGTTTGGCGAAGAGGACGAGGCACAAGCCGCCAACGAAGACGCTTTCATCGTTTCGCGAGCGATGGAGCTGATTCAGTCCGAATTTGACCCCCGAAATTGGGCCGCCTTTCAGGAAGTCGCGATGAAGGAACGGAGCGCGACCGATGTCGCCAAAGAGCTGGGGGTCGACCCACAGGTCATTCGCCAAGCAAACTACCGAATTCGCCGAAGATTACGTTTGGTACTGGAAGATTTGGTCGATTAGCCGTTATCCGCGATCGTTCCAGTAGCAGAAGACTCGGCCGGGGGGTATCGTCGAGGTTTCGCCCCTTCTCTTTTCGCCATCACGACGTCAGTTCGTTCTTCCGATGAACCACGCTGCCCTGAACATCTGCCCGCCCGCTGAGCAGCTTACCAAGCTGGTCACGGGGAGTCTGATGGAGGCCGCGGCAGAACAGCTGTTCAAGCACATCGAGAGTTGTCCTGAATGCCAAGCCAAGGTCGATGAACTCTCCGTTCGTGATGACGATGTGATTGCGATCGCTCGCCAAGGCAACGACGAAGGTTCGAGTGAAGACGCGGGGCTGTCGAAACTGATTCGTCGCGCCCAGCAGATGCCAAGCAGCGACGACACGCAGATCTCAAGTCGCTCTACCACGCAAGCCGTTTCGGCAGTCGACTTCGTTGACGGTCTGCGACGAAGCGGTCTGATGCCCGGCGAAGAGCTGAATCAATTCTTGAGTGATTACAGCTTTGACCAATCGGGCAGCGACAGTGATAGTAGTACGCTCGCTCGCGCGTTAATCGAAAACCGCAAACTCACACCGTTCCAAGCGAGGTTGTTGCTTCGCGGACGATGGAAAGGATTGGTGCTAGGAAACTACGCGATCCTTGAGCGACTCGGCCAAGGTGGCATGGGCAGTGTCTTCAAGGCGAGACACACGCGGATGGGACGCATTGTCTGCTTGAAAGTCGTCAACTCAGCAGGCCGCCAATCACAAGCCGTCATCGATCGTTTTCGAAATGAAGCCCGTGCACTCGCCGCCTTGAGTCATCCCAACATCGTTGTTGCGCACGACGCCGACGAAGCCAAGGGTGTGCCCTATTTGGTGATGGAATTCATCGATGGCGATGACCTGGCCAAATACGTTCGTGCCAGCGAGCCATTGTCGGCCAAAGACGCACTTGAAGTGGGCGTGCAAACGGCTCAAGCCTTGCATTACGCCCATGGTCAGGGAGTCATTCATCGCGATGTCAAACCACACAACATTGTCGCCACACGCGATGCCAAGACGAACAAGTTGTCGGTCAAAGTACTCGACCTGGGTCTTGCACGCTTTGATTCGCTGATCACCGATAACCCTGATGCTTCCGTTCTTGCCGCAATGACCAACACTGGCGTCGTGATTGGAACGGTCGACTACATGTCGCCTGAACAGGCTCTCGACAGTCGCAATGCCGACGCGCGAAGCGATATTTACAGTCTTGGTTGCACCCTTTTCTTTTTGCTTACGGGCCACGCGCCGTTTCCTGGCGAAACCGTGATGCAGCGATTGGTTGCTCATCGCGAACAACCGGCGCCCGAGCTTTGGCAACGCGCCGGCGTGTCGATCGACATCGAGGCGGTGGTTCACAAGATGTTGGCCAAACGCCCCGAAGAACGCTACCAGTCAATGCAGGAAGTGCTCGACGAGTTGCGGCTTCTGCAAAACGGACAGATCCCGAAGGCGGCATCCGAATCGAAAAAGCCCGCGCCTACCGCCGCTCCGCTCGCCGCGCCCATCACGCCGACTCAGCCCGTGGCTCATGGCCTGCCAGCCAGCGCGGTTCAGCCGGCTGCGGTGGAGACGGTACAACCTGCGACGTCACCGGTTGCCTACGCCGATGCACCGACGACCGAAATGAACGCCGTCCCCGCTGCGATGGATCTCGAGTTCGATGTGCCTGCGTCGCCGGTGGCAAAACCAAAAACGCGGCGCAAACGCCGTGTGAAAATGCTCGAGGGCAACGGTGTGACGGCGATTGCCCTGTTGGCAATCGCGGTGATGGCTGTCCTGGCGGCGCCGCTCTGGGATCGCTACGGGCCGCGCGTCGGTGGCGACCGCGCGATGCGAAACGGCGGCGATGGGCGAGCCCTGATTATTGTTGGCAGCGACTGGTTTCCTGATGACCAATACACTGCACTGACGAAACGTTTGCAATCACGCAATGTCGATGTTGTGACCGCGTCGCCAAGGTTCGGAACCGGCCAGACAGAACACCGGAGCGACCTGCGAGCTCCCTTTGGCAACATCAATCTTGCCAACGCCCGGCCAAGCGACTTCGATGCAATCTTTGTGGTCGGAGGGACTTGCGGTGAACTCATTCACCAGCAAAAGGAAGTGCGTTCAGAAATGGTTCGCATCGTTGATGGTGCGATGCAACACCATGTTGTGCTGACGGGATGCCAAGAAGGCTGGGATGTGATTCACAAGACCGAAGTCTTCAAGTCCGGCAAATACAAAGACGGTCCGAAATACAAGACTCACAGCGCTGATGAGTTGGCGTCCAAAGCGATCACTATCTTTGAGCATCTGTCAAAGAAGCAATCGGACCGCGGCTGATTCGGTCCATCAACGAATCCCTACCGGCGTCATACCTGGGAGCAGACGCACTCGGGAGCAGGGGCACGCGTAAGCCTCACGGACACTGTCTGATTCGCGCAGTTTATGTTTGTGATACGAACACAAAGACACGTAGGTGTCACTGCTACAACAAGCCTAGGGAAACGCTTTTTCGAACGCTCGGTAGTTTGCTCCTTTGCCGCCCGGGTCGTGCACCGCAAAGATCACTCGCGCGAATGCGGTTGCATAGTCACCCTCTTTTTGGATCAAGTCGCGGAAGATTCCGGCGACCTCGTTTGGGTCGTTTCGAAACACGCCGCATCCCCAAGCGCCAAGCACGAGCGTGTCGACTTCATGCGATGCTGCGGCGCGCAGCACCATTTCGGCGCGTTTTGCGAAGACGCCAGCGATTTTGTTTCGATCCTCAGGTTGGTTCTTGATCACCGCTCCAGCATTGGGAGCCGGTGCGGTGACCACGGTCGACAAAAGGGGCGTCTCGATCAGTCGCGAATCGTCGTTTCGGAAGAATGGCACTCGGATCGAAACGATGATTCGATCCAGATACAACGAACTGCGAGCTGCTCGGTTCGGTTCGTAATAGTTGCTGAACTGAGATTGCAGACACGGGTACAGCGCGCTGGCTCGGGCCAGAGCTTCCTCCTGGGCCTGAGACCCACCAAGAAAGCCGCCTCCAGGGTTTTTTGCCGAGGCGAAATTGAGACATCCAACGTGATGCTTCTCGTCGCTCGACTCTTGCGTCGCCCGCTCGATGGCTTCAAAGGTCGATTCGCCAGTGACTTCGATCCGAGTCGATTCGAATCTGGCTGGCGGGCGTGAGGCGAGTGAATCTTCGTCGTAAGTGACCGAGGACGCGATCGCCGCCTCGATTTCTCGTCGTAGACGGACGTTTTTGCCCTTTTCGTTTTGGTAGAGACCGCTTTGGCAGATCGCCAGTGTCTCTTTGGCGGTTGCCGCCCGTTTCTTTCGACTCATGAAAATGCCCTCTCACGCCCGCGTTATGCAGCCGCGTTCTATAAAATGCTGGTCCTCGTATGCTGCCTGCCCGTTCGCAGATTGAATACGCAATCTCTCAAGAGATCAGACAACCTCAATTCCGGGCGGTTCGCGGATTCCAGCTCTTTTCCCCTTCCTGCTTGCCAACTGCCTCGGTCACAACGCACCGAGATGCTCAGTGAAATTGAGTTCGATATGAGACGCATCTTCTTTGTTTGTTCGTTTGTCTCACTTGCAATCGCTGCCTATTTCGTCTCGACGGCAAACGCTGCCGACGAGCGAACGTGGACCGACATTACTGGCAAGTACAAGATCAAGGCCGAGCTTGTTGATGTTGATGATGATTCGGTCAAGTTGCGTCAGACCGATGGCAAAGAAATCAGTGTGCCGCTCAAGAAACTGAGCGGTCCGGACCGAAGCTGGATCGCTCGCTACCGCCGCCAACAACGCTCTTCGAGCACAGCGTCCCCGCGTGATCGCGGCAGCCGAAGTGACGGCGGGTCGACTTTGGTTTCGCTTGGTGAGTGGCCGCGATGGCGTGGCGTTGCCAACGATGGAATCTCCCAGGAAACGGGATTACTGCAGTCGTGGGATGGCAGCGGTCCGCCACTGAATTGGTCGTCGCGAGGCCTCGGCAAAGGATACTCGTCCATCGTCATCAGCGATGGCAAGCTCTTCACGATGGGAAAGAAAGGGAATTCGACCAAGCTGATCTGCGCGTCGGCCGAAGATGGTTCGGTGATCTGGGAAGTCAATGTTGGCGGCACAAAAGATCCCAACTGCACGCCCACGGTTGATCCCGATTCGGGACTCGTCTTTGGGATGAGTTTTGAAGGAACACTGGTTTGCGCGGATATCGAAAAAGGCAGCGAAGTATGGCGCACCGATTTTGCGTCCGATTTTGGCGGACGCATGATGAGCATGTGGGGGTACAGTGAGTCGCCGCTTGTTGACGGTGACCGATTGATTTGCACGCCCGGCAGCGACTCGGGTGTTTTGGCAGCGCTCGACAAACGAACGGGACGCGTCATTTGGCGAACACCTATGCGAGAGGGATCGGCAGGTTACGCTTCGCCGGTGATCAGCAACGGTGGTGGTGTCAAACAATACGTGACACTCGTCGGCAAGGGGCTCATTGGAGTCCGTGCCAACGACGGCGCGATGTTGTGGCACTACCCAGGAGTTGCCAACACAACGGCCAACGTTCCGACACCAGTCGTTTCGGGTGACTATGTGTTCGGGTCGTCGGGCTACAACGACGGCGGCAGCGTTCTGTTGAAGCTCTCACCGGCGGGGCGCAATTCCGTTCGCTACAACGAGGTCTATTACAAACGAAATAGCGAAGTTCAAAATCACCACGGTGGCATGGTGCTCATTGGCGAACACCTTTACATGGGGCACGGCCACAACAACGGCTTCCCGATGTGCCTGCATCTTCCAACAGGCCGCAAGATGTGGGGCCCATCACGCGGTGCAGGTGAAGGATCGGCTGCGATCGTTGCCGCCGACGGGCACCTCTATTTTCGCTACGAAAACGCCGTCATGGCGCTGATCGAGGCGACACCACAGGGTTACAACTTGAAGGGATCGTTCCAGATCAAATCAAGGAACGGAAAGAGCTGGGCACACCCGGTGATCTCAAACAAGAAGCTCTACCTGCGAGACCAAGACGAACTCCACTGCTACGACATTGCTGGCTAGTCGTCTTTCGTCTAGAAGTCGTACGCAAAAGAGACAGGAAGAAAGCAGACAAAAAAAAATGGAGGGCAAAAAGATCCACCGCGAGATCTTTTTGCCCTCCATTTTTCTGTCTGCTTTCTTCTGCCCCAGCTATTCTCACGAGTTGAATCTTTTTGTGCCTTCTCGTGTTTTTTGTGGCCAATCTGTTACTAATCATTCCCGGGAGGGCGACGCTCCCGCGAAGCCTTAACCGATAGCTCGGCGGGAGCCCCATCGATCGCATCACTCTCCGAGGAACAAAGCCACAGAGAGCGCAGAGTTCACAGAGATTGTTGGCAACGAACGCTTGAGGCACCGCCCATTTTTTTGCTCTCCATTTTTCTGTCTGTTTTCTTCTGACCCAGACGATTCTCACGAGTTGAGTCTTTTGTGCATTCTCGTGTTTTTCGTGGCCGATCGACTATCCAGATAACCCCGGAAACCGACAGCTCGGCGGGACCTCCATCGATCGCATCACTCTCCGAGGAACAAAGCCATAGAGAACGCAGCGTTCACAGAGATGGTTGGCAACGAACTCTTGAGACAGCGACCATTTTTTTGCCCATCACTTTGTCTCAATGACCTGTTCCCGTGGAGTGTAAGACATCGCTGGTGTGTCCATATTCAAGTCATGCCACTTTAACTTTGGAGCTTCCCACTGCGGTAGGAATTCATCGATCGAATCAAAGCCGGCTTCAAACAGAGGGCTGCGACACACGACCCGACCACCAAACTGCAAATGGCTGAACATCTCGGCGAGTTCTTCCGGATGCGCACCGACAAACTCGTTCAATTCAGCAAATTGCCTTCGAAGCAAATCGAGCAACTCCTCGGTTGAAGATACAACCAGCTCATACCCGTCAATTTGTGTAACGATACGTCTACTCCCGCGATCGCGAATCAGGGTGTATGAACCAGTCGATCCCATCGACTCAAATTGCAAGCTAAAGTCGATTCCTCCAGCCCCAATCGTTTTACTTGTTAAGAACTCTGACATCCAAGCGGAGCCTTTTTGTGTCTTCTCGTGTTTTTCGTGGCCAATCTGTTGCCAACGATTTCCGGGAGCCTTGCCCTCCGATCGATCGCATGACGCTCCGAGCAACAAAGCCACAGAGAGCACAGTGTTCACAGAGTTTGTTTGCAACGAACTCTTAAGACCCCGCCCATTTTTTTGCCCTCCATTTTTCTGTCAACTCTCTTCCCTGGGCCGGGCAATTTTTTTCACGAGTTAATCGCTCTTGTGGGATTTGGGAGGGCGAGGCTCCCGCCGAGGTTTCACATCTATCGAACATGCCACTAGGCAATCGTATGCACGGATGTAAACCGAAAATAAACACGAAAGGACAAGACGGGGGCAGAGCACCAGTGATTAGTTGGCGAGATTGCAATCTGAGTCTATTGAATTCGATTGCTGCTCAATCGAGCCAATCTGAGCTTGGCTCCAGAATGAACCAATGAACATCCGTGTCGCCATCTGCTTTATTCTGTGATTTCTATTTGATTCCGTTGGTTACCCAGCGATCGCGCAACGTTGACTCACGATCAGTTGTGTGGGAAGCTTCTTGCGGTCGGATTGTCTCTGTTTGAGTGGAAACAAGTTGCGTGTCACCACTGCGAGAACGACATGTCCAGGATTGTCTTGATACTGCGACGACTTGTAATCTCTTTCCTCCTTGCTCCCCTGATCTTTTCTGGAGTGGCTTCGGCCCAGACTCTGGGTGAGACCTTTCAAAAAGATTACAAGCTCACGGACCTTGGGCGGGTCCGCGGATTGCCAACACGCCAAGGCGGTTTGGTTTTAAAGAGCGACGACGCCAACGTCTTGCTTATCGGAGGGAATGCCAATCGTGCCACGGGCAAACTCTTTGCTGTTAAAGTGCGGCGTTCCGATGACGATAGTATCGAGTCACTTGGTAACGCGGCGTTTTTCGCCGATGCGCCCTACAATGACGGTGGATTATGCTATGCGCCAAATGGCGTGCTGTTGTGTGCTCAGTGGCCAGTGAACAACCTCGGACAACTTGCAATTGGTGCTCGAACACCTGGACGGGTTTTGAATCTAGGTGGTGAGAGCCAGAAACACTCCCTTGCAAGTCTGAATTTTTTCGCGCCCACGGGGCATTTGAAAATGTTGACTTGGAGTAGTGGGGGCTGGTACGACGCGCAACTACGTCCGGCTGGTGACGGGAGCTACGACGTTGTGCGTAGGACCCATGTGACCAACTTGCAGGGAGGTCCAGAGGGATTTGTTTATGTCCCCAAGGGATCACCGCAATTCCCGAAACCAAGTTTGTTAGTTGCTGAGTGGAGCGCGGGAAATGTCGTTGCCTATGAAATCACGGAAACGGGGGATCCCGTTCCGGAAACGCGCCGCGTGTTCGTTGGCGACTTGCATGGTGCCGAAGGAGGCATGATCGATCCGTTAACTGGGGACTTCCTTTTTACAACCTTTGGAGGCGGTGATCGGGTAATCCGTGTTGATGGATTGAAAAAGCCCGATTCGAGTGACCCGTACTACCCACCCCGTCGCGTTTTGCGTATTCCAGGTGCGGAACCAACGGGGCCCGAATCGGCAAGCATGGAAAACCAAGACCTGCAGGGTGTGCAAGAATCATCGGAGAGCGACTCTCCTAACACTTCGTCCTTGCCAACGGAAACGACGAACCGAACTCGGTGGAGGTTGAAGAACGGAACAATCGTTTTGGGATTGGTCGAACGTGTCAGCAAGCAGCATGCGATTCTTAAGTTGCGGACTGGGAGAACGGTTCGAATTCGGCTGGACCGTTTTGAGGATCAAGATCGTGAATTGATCAATCAAATCGCCCGGGAAGCGAGCGGGGAGTAATGATTGGCGAGCGACAAGTGAGCTCATCCCATCCCGTCCGAGTGACGCTCGCGAGATCACTGATAGGGCTTACTCAAACGTTGTTCGTGATGCTCTCTCCGTGACGTCTCTTCTCCGAAGAACAAAGCCACAGAGAACGCAGGGTTCACAGAGATGGTTGGCAACGAAATCTTGAGGCACCGCCCATTTTTTTGCCCTCCATTTTTCTGTCAATTCTCTTCCCTGGCCCGGGCAGTTGATTCACGCGTTAATCGCTCTTGTGGGATTTGGGAGGGCGAGGCTCCCGCCGAGCTTTGGGCGGTTGGAGCAGGAGATGATGTACGATAAGCGGGTGACCTTGATTTCCAAATTGACCAAGTGATGTTGGCAAAATAAACGCGCAGGCAATCATGAAAGTCCTTTGGCTGATTTATCCATTCTGCTCGATCTTTATCGTGGTCGGCTTAGGCATTTGCTATTTCACCTTGCGCGGCATCAGCAAAGCTCGAGCGGTTACGAAATGGCCAACCATCGATGCAGACGTGATCAGCTGTGATTTCGACTCAAGCACCGATTCCGAAGGCGGCACGACGTATGAAGTGAAAGTCGAATACAAGTATCGCGTCAACGGAAAGGACTACGTTGGCAGCAAGTTACATCCGGCCTACAGCGCATCGAGTTTTGAAGGCCATCGCCCACTTTACGACAGGCTGAAAAAAGCTGAAGTCGTCAGGGCGAGTTATGACCCAGCCGATCCGAGTGACGCGTACCTGATTACCGGTTCGTACAGTTCACACTGGACCGGCTTTTTTGCAGGGATGATCTTTGCCTCGGCAGGGCTTTTCTTTTTGTTGACGTTCCACTTTGCGATCGCAGGCAATTCCGACTACGCGGCGGGTTTGAACGTCGTTCGCTAAGACGCCGCGAAACGTATCATGCAGACACCGGTTCTTTTTTGGGAACAGGGATTCCCTTTTCGAAGCTCTTGAGCGACTCGTACCAGTGGCTGGGCATCTCGAAGTTCTCTTCGTCCTCGTGGAAGCCGCCGTATCGTCCAGAGAATCTTAGGATGAGCTTCTTGCCCGGGTCGAGGACAGCCATCACGTAGGTGAATGTGATGCCGCGAAACGTTTCTCGCTCGTAATAGCGAAAGATGCTCGCCCCCATGCTGTCGACAATCACTTTGGACGGTTTAAGGTCTGCTTTAGGGCCATACCGCAAGTCCTTTACGCCGTCGAACAACGCGCCGGAAAGGTCATCGGGTGGGTGCGAAAAGCGGTCGACTGATTCGTCGGGAATGATCGCCATCGTAAAGCGGTAACCCTTTTCGGTTTCGAACCGATAGACGGTTACGCCCTCCTCGAGTTTCTCACGGGACTGTCGTTTGAATCCGTCTGGCAGTTCGATCGAGTAGCCTTCTTTGAAGAAGGTCCGTTGTGCTTCCGGTTCGATGTCCTCGACGGTGGCTACGGCTTCTTCGGTCGCAACCGGCTCGGTGTAGGCACGTGTCAAGATCACGATGCCGACGACGATCATGACGCACAACAGACAACTTGCCGCGGTGATGATGAGCGATTCGTTGCCCATCCAATCGGATCGAACTGGCTTTCGAGCGAAGTGCGGGTCGACATACGCGTCGGGGGCGGCAGGTGGAAGCCCGATTGGTTCAGGCGAATTGGGGACCTGAACAAGCGTGTTGCAGCCACCACATTGAATGTTTGTACCAGCAAGGTGGCTTTCCACTGGCAACTGACATCCACAACCAGGACACGTGATCTGCATGAGCATGGTTCGATTGGAAGGTTTCGAAATAGGTTCGACGCACGACCGAAAAGGAAGAGAGCTGACACGTGTGTGTGAGCCAATCAGCATGCGGACCACTGATTATCGTAGTCGGTTCCGTGCCCTCGGTGGATGTCCAAGCGGTGGAAATGCGGGTTGCAGTAGATTCGCAAAAACGTGTTCGTTTTAGACCCCGAACATCGCCGGACACCCCGCTCTCTTCTAGGCCGTTCTAGTTTCAGTCGATCGTTTAGAAAAAGCGAGGTGGACCATTCCCGCAAGCGTGACACGGAACGTCAAATGCAATGAGTGTTTTTCGGCTGTCGCGATCAGGTCATCGATCGCTAAACGCAGTTTGGGATACGCGCTAACCGATGTCTTCCAGCCAGATTCCTCGAGGTGATGGACGATGTCGTGAACCTGCACAACGTCCTTTTGATACTCAAGAAAGCAAGTGTGAATGCGATGCGCGTCGGACCGTACTGGAATGAAACGGCTGGTTCCCGTCAGGCTCTGGCTGGCGTAGTCGCGCAGCGACACAATGAAGCAGCCGTCGTGTTTTAGACTGGCCGCAGCGTTCTTGATGAGTGAGACCACCGAATCGATCGACTCGAGGTGTGTGACCGTGTCGCCCATGCAGCAGATCAGGTCGACCGTGTCATCGCCAAGATGATCCGTGAACGCGCAGAGATCATCGTCGATCGTTCGAATCGGCAGATCGGCTTTGTGTCGTTCGAGTTCGGCCAACAGGTGTGACGACGTATCGAGACCCATCACGCGCCATCCACGTCGCGCAAGGGCGACGCAGTGGATGCCGTGGCCACAACCGAGGTCAACGGCCAATTGATCGTCACCTACGTCGGTGCCAACCTCGTCAAAGAACGCTGATGCTCTCGCAACGGCCGCCTCAAAGTCACCGACCATCCAAGCATAGATCGGACCGAGAAGTTGGTCGTAGTGCTCACGAACCGTCGTCATGAAAAAGTCAGAATACGCGGAATGGGTGCTGGGTTGTCTTTCTCATCGTAGGGTGTGTGCTTGCGCGCACCGGGGACAACCTCTGGCTGGTGATGAGTTGGTGCGCGCAAGCCCACGCACCACGCGGTGTTCTTCGGCGTCAATAAAGAAAGGTGTCAGAACTCTCTTTTCAGCTAAAAGAGAGTCCTGACACCTTTTTCGCAAAGCGGAGGACACGGGACTCGAACCCGCAGCCCCTTACGGGGTACCTCAGTTCCAGTGAGGCCGCTCACCAATTCGCTTATCCTCCAGATGAAACGGAGATGAGGTGATCATCGCCGTCTCTTCTTTCTGACATTTTGCGGTCGCATCGGGTTCGCTGCAAGCCATGCTTGTTTCGCGAACCTGTGCCGACCGGCTTTGGCTAGAGAGCCGAGCTGGCACCGCTGATCAATTTGATGAACTCCTCGTTCGTTTCAAATCGACCAAGCTGCTTGGTCAATTGTTCCATCGCGTCGCACGGATGCATGCTGCTCAGTGTTCGTCGCAACATCGTGACCGCTTCATAAGTCTCTTCGTCGTGAAGCAGCTCTTCGCGACGGGTGCCGCTTTGGGAGATGTCGATTGAAGGCCACACGCGACGATCGGCCAAGCGTCGATCGAGTACCAGTTCCATATTACCGGTACCTTTAAACTCTTGGAAAATCGCTTCGTCCATTCGGCTGTTGGTATCGACCAGCGCTGTACCGACGACGGTAAGCGAGCCGCCTTCTTGGAAGGCACGTGCGGTAGCGAACAGCTTCTTGGGGATGTCCATCGCCTTGATGTCCAAACCGCCCGTCATGGTCGCTCCACCGCGACCGCTGCGGCCAACCCACTTGTTGAAGGCACGAGCCAAGCGGGTGATCGAATCGAGCATCAAGAAAACATCTTGTCCCATTTCGGCCAAGCGGCGCGCCCGATCGACCACAAGTTGACTGAGGCGAACGTGACTTTCCACGTCCATGTCGAGACTGCTGGCGACGACTTCACCGCCCAAGACATTGCGACGCATGTCGGTCACTTCTTCGGGGCGTTCGTCGATCAGCAAGACGATCAGTTTGACGTCTTTGTGATTCTCGGCGATACCGCCCGCGATATCTTGAAGCATCACGGTCTTACCACTTCGCGGTGGAGCAACGATGAGTGCTCGTTGACCTTTGCCCATCGGAGCCAACAGGTCGATCACGCGGTTGGTGATGGGACGTTGGCCACGTTCAAGTCGCAACCATTCCTCGGGGTTGATGGGGGTCAGCGCGTCAAAGCTTTTCACGTCGGGGTAAGCTTCGGGCGACATGCCATCGACATCAAGGATCTCGCGAACGCGCGGGCCTTGTTGGCGGCGAGCTTGTTGGACCATCGCTTTGATGTGCACACCTTGGCGAAGTCCAAAGCGTTCGATCATGGTGCCGGGAACAAACGGATCGCTTCGTTCGCGGGCATAGTTGTTTTCGGTGCTGCGAAGGAAGCCGTAGCCATTGGGATGAAGTTCGAGGATCCCATCGCCCTCTTCAAGCGGGGCGTCGCTGGGAACATCCTGAGGCTCGCGATCATTGTTCTGCTTGTCGCCGCCTCCTCCGCCTCCGCCACCGCCGCGACGGCGACGACGAACGCGTGGCTTGCCGTTGCTTTGCGACGTAGCCGAGCCGCTGTTGTTGGAACTCCGTCCGCGATTGGTCCGTTTCTTTTTCGCCATGTGTCATCCAGAGACGCTGAACGTGGTTGCCGGACTGAGGAGATTCAGGCATGGAGTTGGCACATTGCAGCGAAGTAGCCGAAGCTTTTTTGCTGGCTGCAAGGTGATGCCAAGCCAATGCAAGCGGCATCCCAAAGACCGTGTCAGCGAGATTGAAGAATTACCGCACCAATTGACTGAGGAAAGTGAGTTCTTCGAACGGACGGCGGTAAGCATCCGAGCAAAGAAACGAGTGTGATTTGGAATCGTGGCCGGGTTGCGGCGAAATGTGAAAGGTTGGCTGCGACTGGGGTGGGTCAAAGGTGAATGACGAGTCGATCGCCGGCAACAACCATAAGTGCCCGATGGGCGGAATGTCTTGGGGGCCTTTCGTGGCCGAGTTTGTTAATTTCGGGAGCGAGTGGCCAAAGTCAGGACCACGTGAACTCGATTCAAAACGCTTCGAGGGCTTCCAACCCAATGGAAGTGTTTTTGCCAAAAGTTAGGCTTTGGTCCAAAAGTTGTTCTTGGTAGCCAAAAGTTAGTTCTTGGGGGCAGGGAGCGAAGGCTCGCTGTGAAACCCGCCCAACGATTGTCGGTTTGACCGAGTCAGCCTCGACCTGGTTCCAGTCGGGGTTCTCCTGAACCCGATGATTCTCCATGCAACCAGGGATTTGCAGTTCGCAAACACAAATGGAGAGGGGACGCGATCAAGCCGTCCAGGGAGAGGTAAAGGGGTGAAACGCCCATACCTTCATTACTTCGCCTGAAATATAGACCCTACGCCAGCGATGTCAAGTGAGATCCCACATCGCCCATACCAGCCCCCCCGAAAGAACCGTGCTGGGCACCGGCAAGCCGCAGAGATCACGCTGGCGTTAAAGTCGCCCCAATTTGTAGATTCCGCTGAAGCCGCGGTCGACGGTTGGTCGAAAACGGTTGCAGCGGGACGTCCCTCCCGACGGCTCGCCCCTATGCAGATGCCCGTTCGCGACCACGCAAACGCCAATCTGTACCGCACATAACAACGACGCGGACGAAACTACCCACGCGAACGAATGGAATCGTTCGTTACCAAGCAAAGTCCCCGACGATAGGACTCTGGTTTAATGCGCAAGGCAGCCCTCTCACTTTTCACAGTCGCAATCGCGCTGAGTACTCTCACCACGGTCCGTGCTGAAATCCCATGGCAGACCGATCTGCGTTCGGCTCATACCCAAGCTCAATCCGAAGGCAAGATGCTGCTGTTGCACTTCTACAGTGACAACTGCATGTGGTGCGATCGGCTCGAAGAGGGCTCGTTCAAATCGCCCGAAGTTGGCGAAGCAGTGGTGAAGAGTTTCGTGCCTGTGAAAGTGCACGCTAACAAGAGCCCACAACTGACCGAGATGTTCAAGGTCACGAAGTTTCCTACGGACGTGATCGTGACGACGAAGGGTAAGACCCTGTCACATCAAGTGAGCCCGCAACAACCGGCTCGCTACGTCGCGATGTTAACCAAGGTCGCCCCGGCACCAGAAGCTCCGCGCTTTGCGGGAGCCGTACCGGCACCTGAAGCGAAAGTCGCGGCCGCACAACCCAATGCCAACATCGCAGCGCCCGAAGTCGCACTGCAATCAGGTATCGAAGCACCAAGCGTTGGTATCGAAGCAGCTGGCGATCAAACGCCACCAGCCAATTCGATGGGCTTTAGTCTTCCCGGCAATCTCAGCAACGGGGCGAAGGGCCAGCTGGCAAGTAGTCCTTCGGAATCGATGTCGTTGGCAATGCCTGGTCAAGAGTCTGTCGAGGCCACTGGCGCAGCGATCACTCCGCCGCTTCCAAGTGCGACCATTGCACAAGAAACAACTGCCGCGTTGGACATCCCAACCGCACCTTTGGATACCGCTGTCCCATCGGCAACAAGCGTTGCTGACGAACCAGCTGGCGCACCTGCCGCCGAAATGCCCGAACTTGCGATGCAAGGGTTTTGTCCCGTCACCGTGATCAAGCAAGATCGCTGGGAAGATGGCAACCCGCAATTCGGCGTGATTCACCTTGGCAAACTCTACCTCTTCGTCAGCGAAGATGCGATGCAAACGTTTCTTGCCGACCCGACTCCTTACACGCCAGTGTTGAACGAGATCGATGTGGTTCGATTCTTCGAGGAAAAGAAAATCGTTCCCGGCAAGCGAGAGTTTGGCGTCAAGGATCCCAAGTACAACCGCATGTTCTTCTTTGCTGACGAGGCGGCTCGCGATCATTTCGAGTCCGAGTACGATCGCTACGTCGATGCTTCGATCAAGGTGATGGATCAAGCTGTTAAAGACGCCAACCCCGGCAGCTGAGTTAGACGAAGCTGAGTCGCTGAGGTCAAACGAAAATACGAAACCCGCTGGATGCCTTTTGCGGCAGCCTGCGGGTTTTTTCGTTGCCGCTTGCCGAATCGCTGGCTACCTCGTTTCGGCGAACTCGACGCGTCGGCGTCGACGTCCTCGTCCGATCATCGCGTAGCTCCATTCGGCTTGCATCGATTCATCAGAGTCGGCGAATTCTCGAATCAGCCACCCGCGGCGTGCTGCGGGCGAGCTTGGTGGTGGTGAACGTCGGCGGCGTTGGATGTGGTCGTCGTCGATCAGTCTCAATTCCGAGCGAGCTTCCATCAACTGATTGAAGTAGCCGTCTTCGGAGAGTTCGTGGTAACGAAGGTCGATTTTCTTTTTCTGTGACCAATCGGCATCCTCGCCCAGTTGGTCGATCATCCATCGTTTGGTCAGCCAATCGACTCGGCCAATCGCCGCGCTGGTGTCTTTGGCATCGACACGAAAGGCGATGATTGCATCGAGAAGTTCTTGCCAACGCGCGATCACAATGTTCGCTTCGCCTCGCATGGTCGCAGGAGTCGATAAAACAAACTCTTCCGCGGCAGCAAGGTAAACCTTTTGGATTTCGATCGCCGACATTTCGCCACGGCTCGTGGGAACGCGCGAGATCAGGTTCCAATCACTCGTGATTCGATTGAGTGAATGAAGGGGTTTTCGCAATAGAGGTAATCCATCGGTCACGCCCGCTTCGATCATGTCGAGCAGTAGCGATACCGATCCGACCTTCACGTACTCGGCGAGGTCAGCCATGTTCGAGTCCGACAGTCCGATTTGCAGACGTTGTCGCCGGCTGAACATTTGCCGCGTCGAGGTCAATGACATAAAGGACTTGGCGCAGAACTGACCGAGCCAATGCCCGTAAACGAAAATCGGACGCTCACCCCGAAAGCTGCCCATGTCAGCGATCGAATCGATCGCCATCGCTTTGGCGCTCATCTGATAACGACCTTCATGGTCGAGGTGGCCGCTGCCACAAAGTGCGACTCGCGAAACCAACATCGCGGTTAGGTACTTGCGTTGACGACGGAACGCAATGTGGCGGGCGACAAACCGCAACAGGATGACCGTGGGCAAGTAGACCAGTCGCAACATGAAGATAAAGATGGCGGTCAGCCAGCCGGGCACCGACTCGAATAAGTCTTGTGGTTCATGATTCGTTTCGGCACGCCCACCAATGACTCGCCGCAATGCGACAAACGTCAGGATCATCGCCATCAACGGAAGCGAGGCGAGCAGGCTAAGGATCTGCATGCACCAAAGGATGGCCACGAAGAAGCGATACAGCAGTAACCAAATGCCACGAGCCACTTCGGCTTCGTAGTTTTCGTGACAGCCGTACACATGGCCGAGTGCGTCGGAGCTGTTCTTGAGCACTCGCAAGTCAAAGCTGGTTTCGGAATCGGCCGCAGCATCCGCTGCCAATGCGTCAATGGATCGTTGGCAGGCCAATAGTTCGTCGGGGCTGCGCACTTCAGGGGTGGCAATTTCAACCAATCCGCCCGGTGAAGCATGCATCGACGGGTGGGATTCAAAAGTGACCGCGCCGCCGCTGGCCAAAAACATCTGCTCGCTGTCAAACAGTCCCGCCACAGTCGGCTGGTCGCGACGAATCGCTTCGCACATTTGCACGTACACCATGTGCGAGGGCGGCAGGTCTTCGCGGTCGAGTTCCTGTGGGTCCGCCACCAGCGTTGCGTATTCGGTTTCCAGACCGATCAAACGCGAGACGAGAGGGTGCTTGCGTTTGCGCACACGCCGAGAAGTGGAAGCGGCCGAACTCGGACGCTGCCGCGCAGTTTGATCGTTACTGTTGGGTGAACGCGCCAAAGCGAGAGGCTGTCCAATCGACCTGAATCGTGACGTGGGTACCCGTGCGCACACTCCACCATTGTAGTGAATCGCGCGCGATTCCGGCGAAGAAAATTGGGCCCTCGCTGCCGATGCGGATGCCTGTCATGCGGCGCATGACCCACGAAGAGGACGCGGAGCGTCGGGAGGTGCGTTACCACGCGGAGCGGGGTAACAAGGTGAGAGGTGAGTCTCTTGTGAGCCGTACGCGCTAGCGTCGGGCCTCGCGACCTTCGTTGCTGCGCTCGCCAGAACGCCGTCATGCGGAGCATGACCTACGAAGAGGACGCGGAGCGTCGGGAGGTGCGTTACCACGCGGAGCGGGGTAACGAGGCTCGAGGGGTAACGAGGTTTAGAGGGCGTCGTCGAGTTTGACGCCGAGTCGCAACAGTTCGATGACCGCCTCGGCTGATTCGACGCCTTTGTTACCGACGTTGCCACCGCTTCGATGAATCGCCTGTTCGAGCGTGTTGCAGGTCAGCAGGCCGAAAGCGATCGGAATGCCCGTCTCGACTTCCATGTTCATGATCGCGAGGCTAACGGCTCGGTTGATGTGTTCATCGTGAGTCGTTTCGCCTTTGATCACGCATCCGAGTGCGACCACGCCAATCACATCAGGCTGTTCAATCACGCGGGCGACGACGGCGGGCAGTTCCCACGCACCGGGAACGCGGACGACCGGCGTTGCATCGGGTGCGAAGCCGGCTTCGTGCAGTGTCTGGAGGGACCCTGACACGAGCGCGTCACAAATCTTGGGGTTGTAGCGACTTGCTACCGTGACCACCTTGCCACTGGGGAGCTTTCCGTCCAAGCCAGTGATTTCGGTCACGGCACTGGCATCATTCGACATCTTTTAAGCTCATCAAGAATTCAGCGTTGTTTTGCGTCTTGCGCAATTGAGTAACCAGGTTCTGCATCGCGTCGGCTGGCGAGAGTTCGGCGAGCGTGCGACGCAGCGTTGAAATGCGACGGTACTCTTCGGGATCCATCAACATCTCTTCGCGGCGCGTGCCGCTGCGACTGACATCGATCGATGGCCAAATGCGACGATCGACCAGCGCGCGGTCGAGCACGATTTCAAGATTGCCGGTGCCTTTGAACTCTTCAAAGATCACGTCGTCCATACGACTGCCGGTATCGACCAGGGCCGTGGCGAGGATGGTGAGTGAACCGCCCTCTTCGACTTTTCGGGCCGATCCAAACAACGCTTTCGGTTTTTGCAGAGCCCCGGCGTCAAGGCCGCCGGACAACAATTTGCCGGTCGAATCGCCGTCGCTGTTATGGGCGCGGGCAAGGCGGGTGATCGAGTCGAGGAAGATCACGACATCGGTTCCCGATTCAACCATTCGTTTGGCCTTTTCGATCACCATTTGCGCGACTTGGATGTGGCGCTGGGCTGGTTCATCGAACGTGCTGCTGATCACCTCGCATTGTGGACCGCGTACTTCGCGTTCCATGTCGGTGACTTCCTCGGGCCGTTCGTCGATCAGCAACATGAAGACGTAGGCTTCGGGGAAATTCTGCAGGACCGCTCGCGCCATCTGCTGCATCAAGATCGTCTTGCCGGCGCGGGGCGGCGAAACGATCAGTCCGCGTTGGCCAAAGCCAATCGGCGTTAGGAGGTCGACGACACGAGTGCTGATTTCGCTAGGCTCGTGCTCCATCATGATCCGTTTATCAGGATGCAGCGGTGTCAATTCATCAAACGGAACAACGTTCTGGCGCTGCATTGGATCGTGGCGATTGATCGCCTCAATTCGCAGTAGCGCAAAGTAGCGCTCGTTTTCTTTCGGAGGACGAATCTGTCCAGCGACGTGACTGCCCGTTTGCAGACCAAAGCGACGAATTTGGCTTGGCGAAACGTAGATGTCGTCTGGGCAGGAGACGTAGTGGTATTCAGGACTGCGCAAGAAGCCAAAGCCATCGGGCAAGATTTCAAGCGTGCCTTCGCCGTACATCAGGCCATTGACCTTCATCCGATGCTTAAGGATGCGGAAGATCAATTCCTGGCGAGACGAGTTTGCGAAGTCTTCAATCTCTTCGCGTTTGGCAATGGCGATCAAATCCTCATGCGGCATCTTTTGCAGCTGAGCGATATTGAGTTGCCCCAGATCGCTTTCACCGCTCGGGATGCCGACGCGTTGGCCAGCCTTGTTGGCCTCGCTTACGATTTCTTCTGGCAGCGACAGCGGATCGCGTTCGGCGTCGAGTTCGCGGATGCGTTGATCGACTTCTTTGTCTGGATGCCGGGGGCGTTGGCCGCCATGACGGTAGTCGCGATATTCGCGCTGGCCGTCTTGTGACTTGTGCCCCTGTTTGTCCCGCGGACGGGATGGGCGATTGGAAGGCATGACGATTGAATAGGAAAGACGAATAAGGAAAAGGGTGGCAATAAGCCAGTGATGATTTGGTAGGAGAAAGTTCGCTTAATCGACAAGGAAAAAACGGGGACGCAAACTTTCAACGAATGAGGGGCGTAATTGTTGGGTGGCGAGGCTGTGTCTTTTTAGTTTTCTTGGAAACAGTGTCCGACGACTTGTTGCGTGTTTCGCTCTAAGAGTGAACTCCAGCGTTGATTGACAGTATCGGCGAGTTGATCGAGAGAACCGTGATTGATGAGGACTTGGGTGCTGAGGCGACGTTTCTCTTCGATACTTAATTGGTTGTCGTCGCGGCGTTTCAATTCCGCATCGTCCCATCCACGCGCTGCAGCACGCTGAGCGCGCAGGGCAAAGGGTGAGTCGACGCACCAGATTTCATCGCAGCTTCGATCCCAACGAGACTCGAACAAAAGAGGCACGTCCAAGATCGCCGCCACAACACGACGAAGCGATGCCTCTTTCAACTGCTTGGTGATCACCCGCCGCGTCTCGGGGTGAACCACACTCTCTAAATATGTTAATGCGGCACGTTGGCGATCGTCATCCCCGAAAACCAAAGGGGCTAGCTTTCCTCGCTCGATCTGGCCGTCGCTACCGGCGATATCTTTGCCAAAGTGTTCCACAAGCTGGTCGCGAATCTCAGGCGTCTCGAGGGCTTGGTGGGCGATCACATCCGCGTTGATCCACGCCGCTCCCCGGTCCTGTAAAAGGGAGGCAACGGTGGATTTGCCGCCCGCAGGGGAACCGACGATGCCAATGATGATCATGACGCCCGCTAAATCGTGAAGAAGGTCACACGGTTTTCTGCCCAAAATCAGAGTGGATAAGGGCGGACGCCATGCCGCAGAATTTTCCACTATTTTTTTACGCAATGTCTCGTCGATATTTTACGCGACCACACGCATTACGGTTCGTTTGGGGGCGAGGGCCTGACGATTCTTAAACGACTTTGGGCCTGTTCCACTGTACAAACTGAAACCGTTTGTCACAGCGAGACCCCGGTCGGTTCAGACACACCCCCAACTACGCGGGTTCTGGGGCGCTTGCGCGGGTTCTGGGGGCGATTGGCCAAGCGGCTATCGAACCCGGCGATCTTCGGGCAGGTAAAGAAAAGCATTGCAGTTTGGGCAGCGGATCAACATCGACATTTGCAGTCGATCGATCAGCTGTGTGGTCAGCGTTTGGTAGCAGCCGCCACAGGAGTCGGACTCGACCGGTGCGAGCGCCTCTTCGCCCTTGGCTTCGGTCAGACGCACGTAGTCGGCTTTGGCTGCCGCTGGAATCTCCGCCTCGGACTTGGTCAATTCACTTTCAACGCGTTCGAGCTCTTCGCGCAAGTTGCCCATCTTCGATTCGACATCGGCGACGCGCGTTTTGTGCTCGTCTTGCTGTGTGCCAAAGGCGGCTTCGAGTTCTTTGACACCAGCTTCCATCTGGTCAAGCTGGTCGAGTGCTTCAAGGATTTCGTCGCTCAGGACTTCGTTGGCCTGCTTGTCGGCTGCGATTTGTTCCTTGAGGGTCGAAAACTCGCGATTGCTGGCCGCGGTGTTGAGTTTGGCGGCCAATTCTTCAATCCGCAGCTCACGAGATTTCAGCTGCAGCTGTTTTTCGTCGCACGCGAGCCGTGCCTTTTTGAGCGATTCGCGGGCTGCTTCGACCTCGCCGCTGGCTTTGTCGACCATGGCTTGGCCGGCATTGATTTGTCGAGGCCCGCGATCGAGTTGGCTTTGCAGGTCAGTGCGTTGCCGGTGAATCCGATGCAATGTCCGTAGAAGCTCGGTGCTGATCTCGATTTGCGAAGCGCTGGACATCGTCGGCGGCCGTGTTGGAGGGATGATGAATGCACTTGCTTGAATTGCGATCGTTCAAGCAAGTGCTTCTCCATCCAAGATCGACTTACCGACTATCGGCGTCAAGCCGCCGTCTTGAGAAACGAACTGAGTCGTTCCGCTCGCGACGGGCTTTGCAGCTTTGCAACTGCCTTGGCCTCGATCTGGCGGACCCGTTCGCGAGTCACCTTGAAGATACGCCCGCACTCTTCCAGCGTGTAGCTGTAACCGTCGACCAAACCGTATCGCAAGCGAATGATTTCTCGCTCGCGGTAGGTCAGCGTTTTCAAGAGTTCGTCGATCTTATCGCGAAGGATGCCGCTGGCAGCCGTCTTGACCGGGTTGTGACTGTCGTTGTCTTCGATGAATTCACCGAAGCTGCTGTCTTCCGTTTCGCCAACCGGTCGATCGAGGCTGGCGGGGTGACGACCGATGTCCATCACGCGGCGAACTTCCTCCAAAGGAATCTCGGTGCGCTTGGCGATTTCCTCGTAGGTCGGCTCGCGATTGAGCTCTTGCAGCAGTTGCTTTTGTGCCTGGCGAAGCTTGCTCAGCACATCGATCATGTGAACCGGAATGCGGATCGTACGAGCTTGATCGGCGATCGCACGGGTGATCGCTTGGCGAATCCACCAAGTCGCATAAGTGCTGAACTTGAATCCACGACGGTATTCGTATTTGTCGACCGCACGCATCAGGCCGGTGTTGCCTTCCTGGATCAAGTCGAGGAACGACAGACCGCGGTTACGGTATTTCTTAGCGATCGAGACGACAAGGCGCAGGTTGCCGCTGCTGAGTTGACGTTTGGTCGCTTCGTATTCTTCGAAGTGTTTGCGAGCCTTGGTCATGCGGTTGTGCAGACTGGTCGGGCTCTCTTGGGTGACCAGCATGAGTTCGCGCAATTCGTGACGCAGGTCGGCTGCTTCATCGCGGCTCATCGCATCGGTGCCGAGTTCAGCCAATCGAGCGCGAATGAAATTCATGCGCCGCGAGATCTCTTCGAGTTGACCGAGCAGCGGCGTGACGCGGCGGCTGCGGAGCGAAAGTTCTTCGACAAGTTGAAGTGCCTTGCGGCGGCTGCGAATGAACCGGCGGCGAATCTCGGCCTTCAAGCGAGGCGAGGTGCTTTTGCGTACGAGTTGATCAAAGTCGACTCGGTTTTGGCGGATCAGCACTTCGAGTGTTCGCAGGTTGTGTGGCATGCGAGCACTGATTTGTTCTTTCGTCAAACGCTCGGTAAGCGAAACCTTGATCGTTCGATCAAAGGGAAGCTCGCCCGTATGCACTCGTTGTAACGTCGAAACGGTTGAACGCAGCGCGTAGTCCGATTCAAGCAATGTGCGGCGGAATTGTTTGCGTGTGATTTCGATCTTCTTTGCCAACGCGATTTCTTCTTCGCGAGACAGCAATGGGATCTCAGCCATTTGACTCAGGTACATGCGGATCGGATCGTCGCTCGCCTTAGGCAACTCGGCAACGACGCCTTCGTTTGCTTCCGGTGCGGCTGCCGAATCGGTGCGCATCTCGGGAACGTTCGGTTCGGGCTTTTGCGCGGTACCACCGGCGCGTTTCTTGGGAGCTTCGATCAGCTTGATGCCGTGACGCTCGACTGCGAGAAGAAGCTTGTCAAGCTTTTCCGGATTGACGTCTTCGTCCGGAAGGTAAGCGTTGACTTCTTCGTAGGTCAGGAATCCCTGCTGGCATCCGCGGGTAACCAGCGTCGACAATTCTTGATCCATCAATTGCATCGTAAAAACCTCGTGTTTTTAGCGTGGGTCTGGGATTTGGGTTCGGCGTCGAGACGATAATTCGGGAGTCTCTGGGTTTGCCGAATGGATTGGGTTGGAGGGTTTTGTGAAGCTTCGACTTCAACTGTCAAAGCTCCGTTAGACAAATGCTCCTTCTATTGATTCTTTGATTGGTGACGTTGTTTTTCTTGTTCGAACATCGCTTGCAGCATCGCGTCCTCTTCCTCTTCCGCGAGCGAAGCCGATTTGAGTTGTTCGATTTGACGTGACTTTTCGATCGAGAACTCACGCTCTCGATAACGACTCATGATCGCCGAGAAACGTTCGTCACAACTTTGTGTTAAATGCTCGGCTCTTTCTTCGGAGCGCTGTTGAAGCGTGACGACGATGTTCTTGAGTTCTTCGTTTTCAATTAAGAGCAGAAGCGAATTGGCATCAAGTGGGTGTCCGTCTAAATCAAGATCTTGATAGGCCGACAGCACCATCTTGGCGGTGATCGTTTCAAGCCAATTCGGATCGATCGTTTCGACAGCCATCCCGGCCAAGTCGGGGTTTTCGATCAACGTTTCAAAGAGTTCGCGGTCGATACCGGTGATGGTCGCAAGCGGACCGGGACCCTGCGGTTCCAATTGCCCAGCGCCGAAGTCGCCGGCAAATTCACTCTCGCTTGAGCCATGGGCATCGAAAAAAGCGTCCGGCGGTGCCGCTGATTCGGCAAACGCATCATTGGGGTCAACCAACTTGGGACGCGCTGGTTGTGGGCTCTGCGTTGGATTGCGACGTGGCGCCTGGCGCGGTGGGCTCTGGCGTTTCTTGCCTTCGCTACGCAGGAAGTCGAGTCGTTGCTCGAGTCTCTCGGCACGCAATTGAAAGGTCTGCGCCATGCGAATCAGCATTTGGTCGATTCGCAATCCCGCACTCGTCGGTGCTTTGGCCAGGATGCCAAGCATGGTTTCGGTTGCCGTGGTGACCGCATGCGTGTCTTGGACAACATCGATCCCGGCGGTCAACTTGGCGAGCTTATGGTCGAGTGCGTCGGGCGCGTCCTTGACAAGTTGCTCGAACGCTTCGCGGCCTTGGCTGGCGATGTAGTCGGCCGGATCCATTGCATCGGGAAGCGTCAGGACGCGCAGGTCAACATCGGCTCCGATGAACAGTTCAAGCACGTCATCGGCTCGCCGTTGCCCCACGTCATCGCCGTCGAGTACGAGAACCACACGCTGAGCGAATCGCTTCAGAATCTTGACGTGGTCTTGCCCCAGTGCTGTGCCGAGGACCGCGACGACCGGTTCGACACCCGATTGGGCAGCCGCCACAACATCGGTGTAGCCTTCCATCACGAGTGCTTCGCCGCTGCGGCGAATCGGTTCGCGAGCAAGTTCGAGCCCGTAGAGTTGATGGGACTTGCGAAACAGCATCGTTTCGCGGCCGTTGTAGTACTTCGCACCACCGCCATCGTCGTAGCGGGCGGCGATGTCGGGAATGATCCGACCTCCCAACGCGATGGGACGACTTTGCATGTCGTGAATCGGGAACATCAACCGGCCACGGAAGAAGTCGACGAAGCCACTGCTTGCTCGTTTGGGCGACGCGATGCCAGCGGCGTGAGCGACTTGTCCCGAGAATTTGTTTTTGGCGAGCAGATCGATCGCGTAGCTCCACGAATCGGGTGCAAAGCCAATTCGGAATTTCTTGCGACTCTCTTCGGTGAACCCACGCTCGGTTAGATAGTCGCGAGCGATTTTGGCATCGTCGGTCGTGCCGCTTTCAAGTTCGTTGTAGTAGGCGTCGGTGATGAGCTTCATTGCGGCAAGCAATGTTTCGCGATCATCGGGTGCGCCGAATTCGGTTTTCTTGCCGCGGCGATACTGTTCGATCGGAATGCCGGCTTGTTCGGCAAGGCTGCGAAGTGCAGCGGGGAAATCAACGCCGTCGCGACGCATGATGAAGCTGAAGACGTCGCCGCCAATATCACACGGCCAACATTTCCAAGTTTGGCGTTCTTGGTTGATCGTCATCGAGGGACGACGGTCGTCATGCCACGGACAGCGGGCTACGAAGTTGCGGCCTTGAGGCTGTACCTCAAGCGTTGCACTGATGACATCCAAGATGTCAACGGCGCTTCTTACTCGCTCTTTCAGGTCGAAGTCCGCTACTGAGGACAAACGACAACTCCGTTGAAAGGAACCGCAATGCCAAAACGAAGACGCTCCAAGTGACGCACGCACTCCCCCACACGTGCTTCCATAAGAGCGCGCGGGAGCTGACATCCCTGAATCGTCTCGCCGACAAAGCTGGCGAAACTTTTCGAATCGGTCCACTCGCCCTTTTCAGGGAAGCTCCTCGGTGGGGTTTTTGGTCTCCTTTGACCGTCCCATTGAGAGGATCGAGTAAATTTCGATTCATGCAATCCGTTGCAGCGTAACAAATCTGAAAGGCCCTTCGAGCCACTTCAGGCTGTTTCGCCACGAGCGACCGAGGATTGTGCAGATCATCCCAATGTCGGTCAAGGCGAGTTTTCCCGCAAATGCTGGCATAGCCCGCCCGGAATGCCCGTTTTCGTAGGGTGCGCGCCACGGATCTTGTTTGTTGATTTGGTGCGTGCAAGCACACACCCTACTTTTCTAGAACCGACCACGTGGTGGGATGCCGTTGGGGAAACCGGGACGAACGCTAGGGGGTGGTTGGTTCGCGTCGTCCTTTTCCTCAGGATCGATCGTGTTGACTTGGTCTTTGAAACCGCTGATGGTGATCGCGGTTTTGCCGAGACCGTACCGGTATTGGGGATAGAGCATCTCGGCGGGAGTCGACAACCGTTCAAAAAGCGAATAGTTCGGTTGAGTCGATTTGTTGACTTCGCCCTGCACCGTCTCGCCCTCACGCAAATACATCGAATAGGGAAGTCCTCCCGATCCAGACGACCAAGCGGTTTGACCACGGAAGGTAATCCAAGCACGCTGTTCCCACGGGCTTGCCGTGATCGTGATGGCGTCATCCCTGACGCGTCCGAACGGCATCCCGAACCGACTGCTTTTCTGGTACTTCATCGTCTTCTGCTCGCCCGGTTTGGCGGTGCCGTGAAAGACGACATCGGAAGAAGGGTCCTCTCGCCAACCGTTTGCCTGGATGACTCTCAGGATCCCAGCGCGGATCCGCGGATCACCCGGCGCTTCGACTTTGATCCCTGCGCCCGGCTTGAGCATGATCATTTCATCGGCGTCGACACCGTTGGAGACATTGATCGCTTCTTCGTGCGGCACTTTGGCGATCCCGACCAACGCAGTCTTGGGGGCTCGGTACGAACCGCTGGTCGCGGCAACCAACATGCTGTCACCAAGCATTTGGCTCTTAGCAATGCTGACGCCGCTACCGGAATAGCTCCAGACGACCATCTGCTTTTCAGTACTGAAGATGTACGAGTCAGCCCAAATCCAATCATCACTGACAAGGCTGATTTGTGACTTTCCAGATGCCGAAAGGTTACGTGAAAGCAAGGTCCGCGCGGGAGAGTTTTGCTGTAGGTCGTAAACGTTAACCGATTTCGATCCAACCAAAACGAGTTGCGTGCCGTCTTTGCTGTAGCCCACGCCAGCGTTGGTCACTCCAGCGGGAGCCGTTGCGACCTGACGACCACTGAGGGTGTCGTGCAACGAAGTGACTCCGGCGCTGCTGGTGACCGCAAAGTAGTGCTTTGACGGGTGCAAAGTGAACGAGTTGCTTGCCAAGCCCGTCAGCGTGTAGGTGATGCGATTGGACTGGAAGTCATAGAGAGAAACCGCGTTTCCGTCGGCGAGCAACAATTGATTCTCGCCAACCAGTCGCGCCATGTAATCGGAACCGCGACCGTATGACCGTTTCTTTTCGGCGACATCCCATGCTGCTTCGGGTGTTGCAAACGCCTCGCCCGCAGCAACCCGGTAGGTGCAGAACATTTTCGGTTGTTCCCAAGTGCCCTCGGTCACTTGCAACGTGATCAGTCGGCCCTGTGTGGCTGAATAGTCGATGATCCGTTCATCGGGTTGGAAGTTTGGTCCCGGCACGACTTTGCCACGCGTTGGTTTGGTCCAGTACATCCGCGTGAGACGCGGCCCATTGAACCGGGACGTTGCGTAGGTACCGATTGCGATCCATGGGTCGACGCCACCGACGGGGATGCACGCCGAAATGGTGTCGCCGTGGGTCATTTGAAACCCGAAGCCACCTTCGCCATGTGGATTGGCGTTGTCGACGGTCAAACCAGAAAGCGACAATTGGGCAAAGCTTGGTGCAGTACTCAGGAACGAGGTTGTTTTGGGTGACAACCCAAATTCAATCTTCTCGGGCCGTCGAGAGATGGCGAGAGTCTGCTCTAGAATTCGACGCAGTTTTGTGCTGAGTCGCTCGATGGGCACCTTGACCTGGTTGCCGTCCTCTTTGACGAGCGTCGCGTGGGTTTCGTTGCGAGAGATGTACCGCGCGATGAGCTCAAACGATCCTGAGTCGTCTTGCCATTTGCGCCAGTGCCCTTCACCGTTCGGGAAACGGATGTCTGCAAGTTTGAACTCTTTCTTTGTCGTCGACGAGTGGTATTCGTATTCGACGACGGCACCGCCGGCACGCGTTTCCTTGATCACTCCAGGAATCCAAGACCACGTCGATTTAATCTCGACGTGGTCACCAACGCGAATCGGGTTCACCCCATCGACAAGTGTCTCTTCACCGGTGACGGGCGTTTCGGCGAGGAGGCGACGCAGTTTCGACGACAAGCGATCGATCGGGATTTCGAGATCGTTGCCATCTTCTTTGCGAATGGTTACATGCGTTTGGGTGCGGGAAATGTACCTTGCGACAATTTTGAATTGTCCTGATGCGTCGGTCCACTCTCGCCAGCGACCTTCGCCATTGGGGAAGCGAATGTCTTTTAGGTCGAATGTTTTGGACTCGGTTCGGTCGCGGTACTGGTAGTCAACTTCGACCTGGCCTGGCAGCACTTTCTTAACGACACCGTCGTACCACGACGAAAAGTACTGCACTTGAATTTCGTCCCCCACGCGAACAGGGTTCGCACCGTCGATCTTGTTCTCTTCGCCTGTGATGGGCGTTTGCCGTACGCGTTGGCGCAAGTCGAGAGACAGCTTGTCGATTGGGATCGTAAGTTCGCTTCCGTCCGCTTTGCGGATCATCACGCTCGTTTCGTCGCGCGCGATGTAGCGAGCCTCAACCTTGAATTTTCCAGAAGCGTCTTTCCAGATGGTCCAGTGACCTTCCCCGTTGGGGAAGCGAACGTCGTCGAGTCGGAAATCACGCGTCGTTGAACTGCCCGCGAATTCATATTCGATACTGGCGGAGCCGTTTGCATACGAGATCACGGTCCCGGGATACCACTTGAAACCCGACTTGACCTCAACCGCATCTCCTTCGCGGACCGGATCAATCTGGCGCGAATTGGCTCGCGAACGCTGAGCCGATGCGTGGGGCAGTTCGGCAATCGCGATAACGAAGAGACAGAAAACGACCAAGCCAGCGGTGCACCATCGGTTGATGCGCCGCGCCTGTATCCAAGCGCCCATGCCCAATGAACCTCATAAAACAATCGATAAAAAGCGTCCTGGCGGTTTGCCTACCCACCTAGGGACTTAGATGCCAATTGTATACGAAGGTTTCACGAGGTTGTCGAAAAAGCTTGGATTGGTCGGTGTCGCGAAGACCGCGATTACCGCATTTTCACGGCACGCGAAACGCGGCCAAGGTGGTCGACCAAGATCATGTCGGTGTTCGAAATCGAGCGAACCGCAGGCACGAACGATTGGTTGACGTTCTGGCGACGTGTCGAGGCGGTCACGTTTGCGATCAGCCGACCATCAACGATCGACCAATTGCCTGTTGAGATCGGAGTGGGCACAAAGACGAATTGGAAATTGGCAAGCGTGCGATAGTAACGGTAGGTTTGGAACGTCCCGTTGGGGTCAAAGACGATGTCGATCGATCCTTCGGTGTCGTTCATTCGCCAGCGGCCAAAGGTCATGTTGCGAACGTCATCGTCCGTCAAGATTCGACTTGCTTCCCCGGCAGCGATCACGGCTGGGCTCGGTTGCGGTGCCTGTTGAGGAAGGGGCTGGCGCGAAACAGCAATCGGTTCGGGTTGGGGCGGTGGAGGAAGTTGTGGCTGCGGAACAACGGGAGCCTTCATCTCGACCGGTGCCTGTTGTGGCAGCGCGGCATTGAGTCCCGGAACGCTGCGGCCCGGTTCAAAGCGTTCCATCACCAGCAGCGTGCGGTTGGAACCTTGTGTTGCACTGAAGTCGTTCGGACTCTTGGCCGATCCACGTGCGATACAAACCACAAGTTTGCCCTGGTCATACTTGTAGATCCCCATCCCCTTGGTTGTGTCACGCTCAAGAATGGCGATTCGCTTGGGGTACGAAGTTGGATCAAGTCGGAAGGTCTTGGTCGTCTTGCTGCCATCGATCGGCGACTGGAAAAGGATCGTGTAGTCAACGATCTCGAAAACGCCGCCCCCAGGTAGCCACTGCTGCATTTGGTTTTCGGGAATCCCGTTGCCATCGTCGATCATCTCGACAACTTGCCAATGCCCACGAAGACGTTCCAGTTCTGTGTCGATCGCGTTCGGCTGGGCCAGCGCCGTTGCACTGCTGATCAAGACAAAGGCGGTAACGATCGCAGCGACGAAAGGAAGACGATTTGCTTGCATAACATTCACAATTCGATTGGGGAAACACGTTGTTGTGAAAAAAGGGCAACGCGGGTCAGTTAGGAGAAGTCGGGAAAGCGGATTGTTAGCGAAAGCACCTGACGAGAACAATACGAATCGCGGCCGGTTGCCGTGTGTGAATCGTTCTCACAAGCGTCAATGGCGGAGTTCTCTTGCGATTTGCCGTCGGTTTCACGTACTCTTCGCAGCACGTGATGGTGTCCCGCGAGTCTTGATTGATTCTCCATGCGTTCAACGTTCTCCACGACCGCAATTGCGCTCTTCGCAGTCCCGCTGTGCGCCATGTTGATGTGCCGCCAAGCGGAGTCGCAGGATCGTCTTGTCGAGAGCGGATTGGCGATGCCCGACTTAGCGATGCCTGATTCGGGAACGCTTCAACGCAAGGGAGGCGTCACACGGCTGCCTTCGACCGAAGCGCCGCCGGCGTGGTTGACTCAGTCGCAAACGCCCGCCCCGTTGTCTTTCCCCAGCGAGCCCGTCTCCAGTGAGCCCGCGTCCAGTGAGCCTCTGCAGATCGAGCCTCTGCAGATCGGTGCGATGGACGAATACGTTTCGCCGCCAGCGCGCCAACCAAGCGAGCCCTTCCCGAGTTCGGCGGTGCAGAACGCGTTCGCCGCACTTGATGCGGAAGAAATCGGCGCAGTGCAGCCCATTCCCGCCTTCACAACCCATTCACAGTCGAATCGGATTGTGCGTTATGAAGTTCCGCTTGATGACGTGGCAACGAATCAGGCCTTTTTGAAGCGTGGGATCGAAGGACAGCTTGTCGAAGTTCCTGATCCCAATGCGGCGGACGATTCGATCACGCAACGATTGAAGACGTTTTGGAGTCCGATCAAATCTCGCCAAGAGGCGAAGAAGATTCGGGTGGTTCGTTACGAAGTGCCCGCCGACGACATCATCTTTCACTCTCAGCTTTCAAGCCTTGATGGAGAACTGATCGAGCCCGGCATGCTGCGACTGCCTGAGGTGCGATTCTTTCAGCCCAAAGCGCGCGTCTTCATGGACTTGAAGCGGAGCAACGATGGTGAGTTCGACTTGTTCAACGACGGAGCGATTCTCGCTTCACTTGATGTGATCGAACTCTATTTTCCGATGCCACTGATCAGTGAACGCTTTGCAGATGTGTTTGGAAAACGAGGCACGCTTGCGTCGCTTGGTTGGCGCGTTGGCGGCACGGTTGGGTTGGGAATCACCACCGCGCTGAACAACGGTGGGACCGAAAACGGCAGCGCGCCGGTATCAACCCTCTCGGCCGGAATCCGCTACGAGTTTCCACTCGGCCGACCCTCGCGTGAATTGATCGAAACTCGCGACATCCGACTTGATCATCGAACTCGGGTGGGCATGGAGTTTGGCGTTCAAGGCGGAATCTCAACGCGTGAAAGTCTCGACGAACGAACCGACGTCGGGCTCTACTTTGGCATTTTGGTCAACACGCCCTGGGGCGGTTGATTCGCCGAAACCCCTTCGACAACCTTTCTGGTTGAAGCGAACGCGATGCGTTGGTTGGGTCGTCTCTGGCAACGCCTGGGCGCGCAAGATGTCAGGATTGGTTTACAATGTCGGGCCGTCTTCGAAAGCCACCACCTGATGCCCAGAACCAGAATTCAATCGCATGTCACGCCCGCTCACCTCTGCCCTGGTCGTTCTTGCTACCGTCCTTTGTTGTTGTGCCGCGAAGCTACCTGCTCAAAGCACGGATCCCTCGCGGCCGAACGTGCTTTGGATCATTGTCGATGACATGTCGGCGAACTTTTCATGCTATGGCGAAACGGTCGTCGCGACGCCGAACGTCGATGCGCTTGCCAAGCGGGGTACGCTTTTTTCAAACGCTTATGTCACCGCACCGGTTTGTTCGACGTGCCGGTCGGCCTTCATCACGGGCATGTACCAGACATCGATTGGTGCCCATCATCATCGCAGTGGTCGCGGTGAGTTAAAGATCAATTTGCCTGACAATGTTCGGCCGATTCCCGAGTTGTTCCAAGAGGCCGGTTACTACACGTCCATTACTGGCTGGCCGATCCGACCGGGAAGGAAAGGCAAGACCGACTACAACTTCGAGTGGGACGAGAAGATGTATGACGGCGTGGATTGGGCAGACCGCGAGCAGGGTCAGCCCTTTTTCGCACAGATTCAAACACCTGGCGGCAAACTTCGTGGCGCCGATTTGAAGTCTTTCGAGCGGACGGGGCAGCGAGCGGAGAAGTTATTCGGCAAGCGGACGATGCCTGATCAGGTCACGCTGCCGCCCTACTATCCAAACGATCCCGTGTTGCTTACGGATTGGGCCGCCTACCTCGACACCGTTCGCGAAACGGACGTGATGGTTGGCCAGGTGATTGAAAAACTCACCCGTGAAGGCGATCTCGAAAACACGATCGTGCTTTTCATGACCGATCATGGGATCTCACACGCGCGTGGCAAACAGTTCATGTACGACGAGGGGCTGCACGTTCCACTTGTGATCGCGGGGCCGTCGGTCGATGTCGATACCCGTCGTGATGATCTGGTCGAACACATCGACATCGCGGCGCTGTCGTTGGCAGCCGCCGGGATCGAGATCCCTGAGTCGATGCAGGCCAAAGATATTTTGGCAACGGACTACCAGCCGCGCGACGCCGTCTATGCCGCTCGCGATCGATGTGATGAAACGGTCGAACATTTGCGCAGCGTTCGTTCCCACGAATTCAAGTACATTCGCAACTACTTGCACCAGCGGCCGCATTTGCAGCCGAACGCCTACAAAGACAAAAAGGCAATCGTCGCGGCGATTCGAAAGGCTGGCAAAGAGGGGCGGCTCGATGAAATCCAAGCGAAATTGCTCGCTCCGCAGCGCCCCCCAGAGGAACTCTATGACCTGAACGCGGACCCACATGAGATTCACAATCTCGCTGACTCGCCCGACTTCCTTTTGGTCTTGAAGGAAATGAGGCAGCGTTTGCAGTGGTGGGAAGAAACCACGGGCGACCAGGGCACGGAGCCCGAATCGGAGGAAATGTTCGACAGTGACATGGCCGTCTATTTGGAAGGTGTTAAACGCAAACAGACGCCCGATCGAGTCAAGGTTCTCGAAACGAACATTGCTCAAATGAAGAAATGGGCCGCCGAAGGCAAGTAGGGTTGATGGAGAGTTACATCGCCATGTGGTGAAGCGCTTGCCCGAGTTAGCGTGCGTTCCAATAACACCCTCCCGCTTGCGGGAGGGTCGGTCTCTAAGGCCCGGGGAGGGAACAATCGTTCCGAAACAGCCCCTCTCCGGGCCTTAGAGCCCGACTCTCCCAAGGGAGAGTGTTTAGACCGCAAACGCGATTGCAACCTGCAACGCTAGCGTTCGGCTCACTGAAACAGCCGTCGGATCACGCTTCCAGGCCGCCGGCAGCGGCGAAGAGTTTGAGTGCTTGCACGGTTTCGGGGACGTCGTGAACTCGGATCACGTGCGCTCCCGCGGCAGCGACGGCAAGTGAGACGCCGAGGGTTCCGGCCATTCGGTCAGCTTCTTTGTCGCCGATCAATTTGCCGATGAAGCCTTTTCTTGAATGACCGATAAGGATCGGGCAATCGAGCTGGCAGAACTGGCCAGTGGCTTTCAACAGTTCCACGTTGTGCTCGTGTGTCTTGCCGAAACCAATTCCTGGATCGAGGCAAAGACGCTCTTTGGGAATGCCGAGCGAAAGGCAATGATCCCGGCGAGCAATCAGATAACTGTGGATTTCGGACACGACATCTTTATAGGTCGGGTCATCCTGCATCGTTTGCGGCGTACCCTTCATGTGCATCACGCAAATGCCGACGCCCGAAGCGACGGCCGTTTCAGGCATTTGTGGATCGCCTTCGAGACCACTGATGTCGTTGATGATTTCGGCGCCGGCATCCACCGAGGCTTTGGCGACGGCAGCCTTGGTCGTGTCGATGCTGATCGGAATCGAGAGTTTGCCAGCGAGCCCGTCGATGACGGGGATCACGCGAGCGAGTTCGTCGTCGACTGCGACAGGATCGCTGTAGGGCCGGGTGCTTTCACCACCAATGTCGATGATGTCTGCACCGTCTTGTTCCATTTGCAAGGCGACATTGATCGCGGTGGTAGGATCGTTGTGCTTACCACCGTCAGAGAAGCTGTCGGGTGTGACATTCAGGATGCCCATCACCAGAGGTTTTCGCTGGAAAGAGAGTTTGCGACGTCCGAGGTCCCAATGAGTGATCACCAGCGCATTTCCATTTGCGAAACGATGCGTTCGGCGAGTTGTTCGATTGCGTCCTGGGTTGCCGAGTCGATCGATTGGCCTGCTTCGGGAACAAAACGGGCGTCGATCCCAAAGTTGATCGTTGGATCGTCTGCGTTGGCGACGGCGTTTTGCATCAAGTATTCGCCATTGCGACTCATCCAATCGGCGCGGACGGTGAGTGCCGCGTCGAGCGCTCGAGGGTCATCCGTGTTCGTTTCCGTCAGTACGCTTTTCGACTCGGCGACGATGCGGCACTTGAGCGTGCTATCGGCGTAGGGGTCGCCGGTCACATTGTAGGGCGAGCGTCGTTCGATCGCGCGGACCAAAGCTTCGGTCAGGCGTGTTCCAAGGTCGTGGCGAAACGTATCGTTTTGAACGATCGGAACGTGGACCGTGCGGATGTCGGAACGGTACAGCGACTGTGAGCCAAATTGATAACGCGCACACCCAGTGGCCGTGCAAAGCAGCAACGCAATCGTGACGGCGAAAGCCATCGGGGCGCAAAGCGTTTTTCGGTAAATCGTGTTCACCAAACCACTCACTTCCAACCAACCACCTAGCGAAGGATCGTTTGTGGTTGTTGTTCATCCTGAGGTTGGTCGGTGCCGTTGACCGCATCGACGGTTTCCAACGGATCGGAACGCCGCGATTCGGGAAAGACCTTGGTCAACCAAGCAAGTCGACGCGTCGGGATCGCTGGGTAAGCTTCGATGGCTGCCAATCGCTCGCGCGCTTTGTCAGCTTGTGGCGTCTGAGGATGCAGTTCCAAGAGTTTCTGGTAGCAGAACCGAGCGGCACCAAACTCTTTTCGTTTTTCGCGATAGTCGGCGCGGACGACCCAGCGTTCAGCTTGTCGATACCCAATCTCGGCAGCGGACTTTGCAACGATGTCTCGGTACTTTTCTTCCCGCATGCGGCGTGGAAACCGTTGCCGCGTTTGTTCGACAAGCTTTTGTGCTTCTTCCAAGACGAGCCCACTGTAACGAGGCCCTTCGTAGATCTCGAGCTTGCACTGAATCCCCAGCAGGTGGGCGAGGAAAAAGTGATCGCTGTCGGTAAAGGTCTCTCGAAGGTCGGTCAGGAAGCCGTCGGCCTCTTCAAACTTTTCTTGGCGAATGTACTCGGCGGCTGCCGCCATCGTCGCATCATCCGCGAGCCGACCAGTCGGATCGTCGTAGCGAATTTGATCGAGCACGCGGATTGCGTGGCCATCAACGTCAACGCGAGGACGCTTGGGGTCGGTCAAGTTGAACTTGAACCAGCTGTCTTTGTTCGCCTTTTCAGTGTCGATCCAATAGCGGCTGATCGTAAACAAACGCGACGCGACTCGGTCGGTGTGGCGACTGCGCGGGTAATCCTTTTGCAGTTGTTGATAGACCTCGGTGGCATCGTTCAGGCGGTCGGCAAAAAACAGGGCTTCGCCTTGCATGTAAAGCGAGTCCTGCTCGAGCGCCGAGCCTGGTGCCGCTTCGGCCGCATTGCGAAATGCCTTTGCGGCCGCGCGGAATGTCTTTTTGTTTTCTTCGGCGGACTGTTCTTTGGCTTGCAAGAACAGGTTGTGGCCTTGCTGGTAGAACTCTTTCGCGTTGCTGGCCGATTCTTGTTTTCGTCCAGTGACGAACCTCAGCATCGAGTCGGCCGTCTTCTGCGTTTTTTCAAACGCGTTGGTCGCTTTGGGAACTTCCGCAACTGGGCTGGTTGCTTCCGCTGGGGGCGTCTCGCCCGTGATCGGACTGGTCGCCGAGACCGGCACGACGCTTGGCGTGGTCGGCGGTGTGGCGGCAGGGGGAGTTTGCGCGATCGTTTGGCAGCCTGATAGCAAAGCGGCTGCGCAGATCGTCGACGCTGTGATCCATGGTTGTCGAATAGGTCGCGTCATGCGGTCGGTTCCATCCTTGGCGCATTTGGCAAAAAGGGCTGCATTTTCGGAGTGCTGCCCAGCAATGATTGTATGTATCGGTTCAGGACCGCACGAAGTTCGCCATAAAGCTGATGAGGAACTCGTGTCGGCAGTTGTGTGGAGGGGCTGATCAATCGCTTGATCTCATCCAACACCTCTCTACGAACGCTGATGATTTGTCGTTGTTTTGCTCTGCAGGCCGAGCAGATGATTCCGCCGGTCAACAGTGCAAAGCTAAGACGAGCTGTGTCGGCGACCGTGCCGCCACAGCTGGTACACGAGTCCGTTCCCATTGCGTGTCCCAACATTCGCAGCGCTTGCAAATCAAAATAGGCAAGCGACGAAGCAACGTCGCCCTGGCCATCAATTTGATTGAGCGTTTCGAGTGTCAAGTCGTACACATCTGGGTGAGGGTCGTGATCGTCGGTCAGCAGACGTAGCATTTCGGCCACGTAATACCCACCGTACAGTCGTTCCAAAGACTTTTCGCCCCCGCGAAACCGGCGATGTAACTTCGCTTCGGTCAGCAGGTCGAGCGCATCGGAACTCTTACGAAGAACGACTACACGACAGACGGCAAGTAGGTCAAGCGATCCTTCGAAGGGCCCCTTGGGACGTCTCGCCCCTTTTGCCAATGCGGACACCTTGCCGAAGTCGCGTGAAAGCAAAGTGACGATGAGGCTGGTTTCGCTAAATTCAACCGTTCGCAGCACTATCGCAGTTGACGAATCCATCGCGGGCGGCCACCTGGAATTTGTTGAAAGGGCCGATGGGCGGCACAAAGAACGCACCGTGAAACTGAATCGTTTCACAGCGCTGGCTTGCTCTACAGTTCGCCCATTTCGCCGAGGGTTGTCAACAGTTCGCTCATTTCTGCAGCGGCGTGCGCGTCGCCCTGCTCGCGCGCCTGATCGATTCCATCACGAAGGAACTGTCTTGCTTCGTCGATGCGATCGAGATCAACCAGTTGCTGGCCAGCCATGAAAAAGGCGGGAATGTAGGGAGGCGTGTCTTTGGTGAGATCGGTAAGGCGACTCAAGCTTTCCTCGTGATTGCCCTCACTGCGATATTCCATCGCCAGGCTATAACGCAAGAAGGTGTCGGTTGGATCATCGGCCAACATCGCTTCGATCTTTTCTCTACGGCTCATCGGTATTTGCCAGTCTTCGTTTCTTGGCTTTGGCAGTTTGGGCAAAGCTGTGACTCTAGCATTTTGCCATCCACCTCGGGAGGGCTGTGGCTGTCTCCGCTTTGTTGTTCGCCCCTAGCCAGCCGTAGCTACCTTCGCCAGAAGGTGGGCGAGTTCCAGTTATCAGCCGCAACGCGATAGCGTGCGGTTCTTGTGACCCGAGGCCTCACGGCCAGCGGCTCACCGGTACTGCCCAAGCTCCATCGCGTTGCGGCTAGCGATCCCACCGCACCTACCCCCGGTGGAATCGTTGTAATCGTCAAATTTGATTCAATGCGAACAACCGTACTGGCCGATGCTGAAACAGATTCCTTTCTTCACGCACACACGCGAGATGTACGCATGGTACGCGGCAACCGCAGAGTCTTAGTGGCTTCGTCCTTCCTGGCAGTCCCTGCTGCTCTGTTCATGGCTTCACTTTCGGTTGGCACCCCACCCGAAGGAAATGCTTCGGCAAACGACACTGGGAACGCGTCACCACCGGCTGTGCAACAAGCAGTTGGTACAGGTGAAACTCAGCCCGGCGCCATCCAGCAGGTCGTGGGCAAGCAGCCCCGATCGCGAACGTCTTCGCGGCCGATGGGGATCTTCAGCGGGTTCGGCAGCTCGAAAGAGAGCAACAAGGCATCGAGCCAGACCAGCCAAAATCGTAGCAACCACAACCATTCGGCGCAGAAAAAGCAGCCGGAGAAAAAGGACGCGCCACGTGGTTTGCTCGACGGCTTCTTCAAGAAGTCAACGGCAAAGAAATCGACCAGCTCGAACAACAAACAAACGCACAACCACAAGAGTCAACCGAGTCGCGCCCATTCGACTCACGCCCACTCGAGCCACAAGCAATCGGCCGCACACCACGGTCGCAGCGATGCCGAGAACTGGGACGGTATTCCCTACCACAACGTTTCGAAAAACCAAAACTCGCGATCGAACAGTTCGCCGATTTCGGATCCTGACCAAACCGAGGTTGCATCCAACGGCGGAACTCGAATCATCCGCGGTGGTTCCTCGCGAACGATCGATGCGAAACCCGCATCGGTTCGTCGTCAGCCGACTCTGGCAGCGAAACCTTCACCAAGCATCGCGGCACCAAGACCAGCGTCAAAAGTTCCCACCTTGGCAGCACCGATTCCGAGTCGACCGAGTGTCTTGTCGTCCGGTTCGTCAAGCAGCCGTCGTGGCGATCGCCGATCGATTGGTGGGTTGGACGCATCGGAATTGGCCGCCGCAGGCCGCGCATCACTGACGCCGGTCGAGGACCAGTCGGATGATTTGGTTCCAAAGGTTTCACGCCGACGTATCGAAGTGGCCAAACCTGAGCCAAAGATTGCCAAGAAACCGGCACCGACACCAGCAGCAGCGCCAGAGAAGGTTGCACGCAAGTCGCTACCCAAGACCGAGTCGCCAGCACTGGCACCTGCACCGGCCGCGACCAAAGAGGTTGCCGCCGCTCAACCAGAACAAGCTCCGAGCACATCGCTTGCTGCTCCTAAGGCACAACCGACGTACAACGAACCGGCCGTGCCAACACCGCAAATCGCAGCATCCGCGAAACCATCGACTGGCACACCGTCGATGTCGGTTGGACACCGCAGCGGGCCACCTCAAGCAGCTTTTGCACCCGTCGATCCCAAACAAAGCCAGTTTGATGCACCGGCACCTCAATACGATTCGTCGGCACCCGTTGGCTCGGGCATTGCCTTGCCATCGACGCAAGCCGAATCGAATGTCGCTCAGTTGCAGCCTCCTCAACAGACCGCTCCAAACTACGATCCTTATGCAGCGACACCTGCCACACCACAACTCGGCGCTCCTTCGCCCGCACCCGGGCGTTTGAGCACCACCGGTCAACCGATCGCGGCACCCGCCGAGCGAGTCGCACAACGACCCGCACGTCCCTCGGTGCCAACGCGTGAAAACGCAACGGTGCCGATGCATGCGATTCGTGGCAACGCTGCTGGTTCGCCAGCCGTGACGGAAACCGCGGACAACTTTGCGTCGTCCAACTTTGACGCTCGCAATCAAATGCGAAACAACCTTGGCATTCAAGGCGCAAGCCGAGTTGCCAGCGAGTTGCCGGGCATCCGCGTGGTCACCAACGGCCCCAGTGCTGTGATGATTCGCCAAACCAACCCGTACGAGATCATCGTCGAAAACCGCGGCTCGATCGCAGCCGAAGGCTTGATGGTGCGTGCTTTGGTTCCTGATTGGGCTGAGCTCAAGGGTCAAAACTCGACTCGCGGCAACATCGAAGCTCAAACGCAGGGCACCAGCAAGCGATTGGTCTGGACGATCGATCAACTTCCCGCAGGTGCTTCCGAGCGGATGAGTCTGCAACTACGAGCCGAGCGAAGCGGTACTTACGACTTGGATGTCGATTGGACGCTCGTTCCACAAAAGAACATTGCCAAGGTTCAAGTGCATGAGCCCAAGCTGGGCTTGAGCATCGATGGACCCGATGAAGTCGTCTTTGGCAAGTCACAAACCTACAAGGTTCGCGTGCTGAACCCTGGCGACGGAATCGCACCCAACGTGGTCTTTACGCTTTCGCCCAATTCGGCGACGCCTCAAACGCAACGTATCGGTGATATCCCTCCAGGCAAGGAAGCACAGTTCGAAGTCGAACTGACCGCTCAAGACTTGGGTGATCTGAAGATCCACGGTTTGGCATCAGGCGACCTGGAACTGCGTGCCGAAGCTGCCAAGACGATTCGAGTTTCGTCTGCGAAGCTGGAAGCCGTTTTGACCGGCCCCGAACTGCGTTATCAAAACACCGAGTCGGCTTACAACTTGCAGGTTCAAAACACTGGATCGGCAACAAGTGAAAAGATCTCAGCAAGTCTGCGATTGCCAACCGGTGCGACTTACTTGGGCGGCATCGACGGTGCTCAACTTCGCGGCCAAGACCTGCGTTGGGAAATCGAGTCACTTGCTCCGGGGGCGACCCGAAGCTACCAGTTCCGCTGCAACATGGACGCACCTGGCCAACATCAGTTTGCTTTCCAATGTCGTGGCAGTGCGGCAGGGAAAGCCAGCGTGGCCATCGCCACTCGCGTCGAGTCGATTGCAGACCTCGTCCTTTCGGTCAGCGACCCAACCGCACCGGCACCCATCGGTTCGGACGTGACTTACGAGATTGTCGTTCGCAACCGCGGAAGCAAGGAAGCGACGGATGTTCAAACCGTTGCACAATTCAGCCACGGCATCGAACCTCAACGGATCGAAGGCCAAAGTGGTGAAGTGGTGACCGGTCAAGTCCTGTTCGATGCCATTCCTCGCATCGCACCAGGCCAAGAGATCCGCATGCGAGTGATTGCCAAGGCCGATCGGGGTGGCCATCACCGCTTCCGTACCGAAGTGCGTGCGGGCGACACGGTCTTGGTCGCTGAGGAAGCGACGCATTATGTCAGTGCGAGCAGCGAGCGGGTCAGCCGTCGCAGTTCGGACAGCAGCAACAAGTAGTGCTGCGAAACCAATCACGGGGCAAGAAGACGGTAGCGAAGCCTTTTCGAAAGAAGAGGCCAGCTACCGTTTTTTTTTGTGAGCCGATCGTTTGAAGATCGGTGCGTGCAAGCACACACCCTACACGAAAACGTAGGGTGCCGTGCTTGCACGCACCTTCTATGCTAAGGCTTAATGAACTCGAGCGGCTGGGTCTCTTTGACATCGGCCACGCGAATCGCGAGTTCGCCGGCAAGGATCTGTCGAAACGTTTTGCCGACAATCTCGCCGCGCCAACCTTTGAGCAACGAAGGTTCGGGGTCGCTCGAGCGACGATCGAGTTCATAGCCCAAGAGCTCGCGAACGTCGTCTGCATTGCCAACGATCGGCGGTGCAAGCTTGTGTTGGCGACTGATGCATGCGATCGACGTCGAAAGGAATTGACTTAGCATCGGCGAAACGACGCGGCGTGAACCACGTGGTCGCGTGGGCAGTTGGTCATCTGGCGTGTCGAGCGCCTGCTGGATCGCGTCCGAGATGTCATCGTAGTGGTCGTTGTAGCCGCGACGTTCCATACCTCGAATGCCGCGGATCTTCTTCGGGTCCGCCGAACCTCGACGCGCCAGTTCGACAATCAGGTCGTCACGCATCACACGTCGGGGCAAACGATCGCGTTGTTTGGCTTGTTCTTCACGCCACAGCCAAAGCTGGCGGACGGTTTCAAGTTGCCGCGGGTTCAAACCAGAACAGCCACTCACGCGCCGCCAGTTCTCGCGTGTCTCGCCGTCGATCACTTTCTGTTGAAAGATCTCCGTTTCTTCGGCGAGCCAGCTCTGCCGCTGAAGCTCGTCGACCATCTTCGAGAGTTTCTCGTACATCACCTCGAGATCGGTGACGTCGTGCAAGGCATAGGTGATTTGGTCGCGAGTGAGCGGGCGGCGACCCCAGTTGGTTCTCGTTTCACCCTTGGGCAGGCTCTTGCTGAGCAGGCGTTGCACCAGCGTCCCCAGGGACGCTGGGTATTCCATCCCGACAAAACCTGCGGCAAGCTGGGTATCGAACAAGCCAGCGATTGGCTTTCCCGTGTAGCGGAAGCAGAATCGAACTTCTTCGCGAGCGGCATGTGCGATCACGACTCGGCCCGGTTCGGTCAGCAGCTCCCAAAACGGCAATGTTTCATCAACCGGCATTGGGTCAATGATCGCGAGGTGGTCACCGGCAGCGACCTGCAGCAGACACAGCTTGGGACGATAGCTGTCCTCGGAAACGAACTCGGTGTCGAAGCCGATCAGCGCGCAGGGCCGCAGCTTTTCGCAGAACTCCTGCAAATGCTCGGCGGTGTTTATGGACTCGTATTGCAACGTTACGCTTTGGGAAATCAGACGCAGACAATAGACACGACTTTAACTTGCTCGCCGCATCTCGCCTATCCGCATGAAAACGATAAGAACTCGCACCGGGAACTCAAGTGAATCCGCCGTAGGCGAGTCAGTGGAGGGGGATTGCGCAAAGGAACAGCCGTGGGAGCCTCAAAGGGAGGGTGGGAAATCCCACAATGTTCCTGCGATCCAGCTATTGGTAAGTGTGCGTGATCTTTCCGAGGCACGCGTCGCAATTTCGGCGGGTGTCGATATTGTTGACCTGAAAGAGCCGCATGAGGGACCGCTTGCGCCGGTCGAATCGGCAATTTGGCGCGATGTTGCTGACTTTTCCGATTCCGTAGAAAACGGCGTTGTCCTTTCGGCCGCTCTTGGTGAAGCCGAGCAAGCACGCGCTATCGTGGACCAGATTCCCGAGCCGTTCTCGTTTGCGAAAGCGGGGCCATCGCAGTGTCGAAATGGCCAGCAGCTTCAGCAGCTTTGGGCCGATGTGCGTTCAGAGCTCGAGGCAACCGAGCTGGTTGCCGTTGCCTACGCCGATTCGTCGCCTGCCGATTGCATGCCCGTCGAAGACATCATTGTCGAAGCAGAGAAAGCGGGCTTGAAGCGTTGTTTGATCGACACGTTCACGAAGGATGGCCGATCAACACTCGACCACTTCGATCTCGAGCGTTTGTCCAAGATCGGAGGTTTATGTTCCGAGCTAGGTCTCTGGTGGGCGCTCGCTGGCTCGATTCGACTCGATCAGCTTGATGTGATCGCAAGGCTGCGTTTTCCACCAAGCTGTATTGGTGTCCGCGGCGACGTTTGTACCCACGATCGCACTTCGACACTTTGCGAGGACCGCATCTTGCAATGGCAGGCAAGCCTGTCGCAACTGAACGCCGCTCGACTGTGATCAATGTCGCCTTTCGCTCCGCGAAAGTAGCGTCCGAGTACCGAGCATTGGCCGGAATCTTCATGCGGTCCGCGCGATGTTAGTACTTCGTGAGCCGAACGCGCTAGCGTTGGGCCTTGCACTCTCTTGGCCATTTCCTCGGGCCCGACGCTAGCGCGTTCGGCTCAGGCCCGATCGCGGCTCAGCCGCTCATTCGCACCAATCAAGACCGGTCAAATTCATCAACCGTTCTTCAAAATTTCCGATCAAGCCGCCAACGAGCGTCCATTGAGAACGGCAACGCAGTTCGATTTCGCCATGCTTGTTGATGCGCAGAATGGAGTCACCCGTGACGCCCGCATCGTGCAATTGCTTGAAGTCGATCTCGCCTTCATTGACGACATCAAGCAAGGTTTTTCCGGTCAACTCAATGAACTGCTGCATGCGAGACCCCGCAGGAAAGAAATAGCATCGACTCCATTGTAGTCATGCGGTCGTTTCCCGCATCGGCGTCAACGGACAATTTGGTCACCGCTTCTGCTGGTGACGTTCGATTGCAACGATTCTTATGATTGCAACTCAGGCGAGAAGGCATCTCTTCTACGCGTCGACTGACTCGATGGATCGCCAGAATGCTTGCCCTTTTGTTGAGTACCCCATAGGTGGCAGAGTTGTTCCATCTACCAACGTGCGGATTACCGCGCGCTACCCACGTGCGGGTCACCGTGCGCTACCAACGTGCAGGGTCACCGCGACTGGAAAATGCGCACTATGCTCGGTGGGATATGCACGGATGACTGCCACCCAATTCCTTGACAGGGTGACTGTGAACCGCTTATTGTGAGTCAGTCATTTCGTGCGTGAATTTGTAGAAGGACCGCAACCCTAAAAGGCTGCGGTCAAAACAAATCGGCTCACTCATTTTGGAGTTGATGCGATTCGTTTGCGTTACACGATCACGTATCGCCCAAGTGGCGACTGGCAGGCAGATTATCTGAGAAGGGCACTTCATCAGATGTTCACAAGGATGCACCTAATACGCCATGCCATCAGGACGAGAGATCCATTGGGGCATTATGGAGATCGTCTCGATCCTGATGGCGTGGCTTTTTTTGTGTCTGCTCAGTTCTTAATCAATCGATGGCGAGGCTGGTTAAATGGTTATGAGCGAATCAAGATGGAGGACTTGCGGTGAGAATGACTCCCTTACTCTGGTGGCAGGATAGCGGTAGCCGAAACCAGATTCAATACCTGAAAATCACGTAAATAACGAATTCACTGCGGCTCATCACGCCCGTTTCACCACGATTCACCACGCCCTTTCCTATGAGCACTGACACGATTCAAGTTGACGAGGATCTCAAGAGCAAGGCGATCAAGCTGAGCTATCCCGCCAAGCCTGATGGCAAGGGTAGCGCTCGAGTGAATTGGCTGCGGCGCCCCTACTACTTCGGGAAGCACAACACCCTCGAAAGCTATATGCTCTTCGGCGAGTGGCGAAGGCACTTGATCGAAACGGGCGAAGCGATCGAAGTGAAGGTCGTTCGACGTGAACTCGCTGACCTTCGCGAAGAGATCAATCACGGAGAATGGAGCGAAGAAAACGCGGCGCTGCCGGAAGAGCAGCAGGGGAATGTGCCCCCGCAACGGGGTGTCCGGTTCGCGTTGCTCGCAAGCGGAATAATCGTCCTAGTCACGTTTCTTTGCGCAATTGGAAAATATCTTTCAACCCCCACTGTCCCCATGGTCGATGGAGTAGCACTGACGCCGGAAGAGGTGAGTACCATCCGCGGAATTCGAATACACGAGAAACGTGTAGCTCGAATTAAGAAGGAACGAGAGTTCATCGATGGTAACCCTGAACGGCACCGATTAAGTGAAACTAAAGACCTTTTCAAGGAAGTGGGGCCTGAACGTGTCAAAGAATATCTTGAAAACCGCGACCTTCTTCGTCGCGACCTTGACGCTCGGTACCGTCGTCTCCAACAGTCTGATGGGGGACAAGACGGGGCAACAGAATCGAGGACCGAGAGCGTTGTTTCCGGGGGCGAATGAGGCCGTCGCAAGCGGTGAGTGCTCCGCCGAGTACAACGCAATGATTCAGGCTCACAATGACTTGGTTCAAGCCGAGCTTGCATACGATGAAGCGTATGAGGCCTGGCAAGAATGCTCATACGGGATGGGAGGCGGCGGCTATCCTACGACTGAAATCCATATCTCGGAACAACATTCCGTCTTGAAGCGATAGCGATCGCCAAGCGGGAAACGACATCGAGCGTGTGCGAACCAGGCACACGCTTTTTTTGTGCGCGCAGCGCGGCTGTTTGAGCTGAATCCAGGCATTGGCCCGCTCGGTTGATGAGGAGTCGGGCCGGACAGATAGAAAAAGCGTCGACGAAGGGAGGGCCACTGGGGCACAGGCGACCCGGTCACCTCCGCCGACAAACCGGCGGGCAAGTGACCACAAGGGCGAATCGAGCCAACCTGCCCGCTGGCAGGCGATGTCTTCTACGATTCGGTCCCCCCATGTAAAGGCCGGTTTCGAATACCCCCGCTAAGGTTGCTCTCGTGGTCCTAGTGGCCCGTTTGTGGGGTGTGATTGTCCATCGCGAACACGGCTTGCTGGGCGCATGAAAAAACCCGCATGTGAGACCAAGGTAATCTCACACACGGGCGTGTATCTCGCGTTATCGCAATAGATGATCGCGAGTGGGGTGGCCATGCCCGAGGCATCGGCCCGCCGACTAAAACTACGGGTTACCACCCCGTTGGCAAGTACAGCAATAATCCACTTGGTCACCTCCTTTGCTAATTCGATTTGACGACGCCAAGCTCAGGTGCCAACCAGAGCGAGCAAGGGGTCGTGCGGAAGGGGTCCATCGCGACGCGTCATCGCGATCCGACACTCACATTATCTCCGTCTGCCAAGCGGCAGGCAAGAGAAATTTGTGGCGTTGGCCGACGAAGCTGAAGCCAACGCTGCAGAGAAGGACTCTTACCCACCAAGGGTGGTTCGCGCATCTGGTGATTTTCTTTTTGGTCGTCCTTGCAAAGAGGCTGGCTCATTTGGTCGGCGGGTCGATGTCGTAATGGACGATGATCAACACGTCACCTGCCGCGAATGAATTCATCCCGGTCCCAGTCGCGTTTTGGCTGGCGAGGTTGCCAGTAATCGACAGCACCCGGGCGCCCGATTTTCGCATCCAACGATTGATTTGTCGCTCGAGCTCTTGGATTTCGGTGTCGACACTTTTGAAGATCTTGACTTGTTGCATGGCTGCGGCGGGCATTGAAGGGACGAGAGGAGAAGTTGGCTTCGGAAGCGCATTATCACCTTCCCAATGTGCACATGCAAAGTGTGGGCGTTGATCTGTCTACCTCGTAGGGTGCCGTGCTTGCACGCACCGTCTGTGATTGCACGCGTCTTTGCCCCATTGATTCGCACATTGCGGACTCGTAGCCTCGTCCACGACGAGCGACTCGTCGCGGACGAAGATTGGTGCGTGCAAGCACACACCCTACAGGAAGGGCACACCTCGTTGGGTGCCGTGGTTGCACGCACCTTCGGCGTTACGAGCGACCTGTCGCTCACTACCTCAGCGTCGAATCGCCTTGCGCGATGGGACGCAGGGGGAGTGGCTGTTGTGAATCGGGATCCCAGATTCGAAACTCGACATCATCGATCGTGACTTCACCACCTCCGATCAGTTCGAACATCACGCTGACATCCGTCTCGGCGATTGTTTGTCGGTAAAGGCGAACGGGGGTCCAGTCGGAACGTCCGCGAACAAGGACGCCGAGTTCTTGTCCGCCAACGGTGTCATAGACAAGAACGCCTTGGTGCGCGCCGCCAAATCCAAGGGTGCGAACCATCGCGTCGAGGCGGATCGCTTTGCCTGCGGGGACCTTCACCGAAGGGCTGCGGATTTGGACGGCTGTTCCTTCGTACCCACCTGGCAACGGATCATCTGAAAGCGGAGTGACCCGAGCTCGCAGCGCCCCGGTGCCTTGAAATGTCCCGCGTGATGCAAACATCACTTCACTGTCGACGCGACCGGCCATTCGCTTGCCAAAGGACCAGCGTTCGGCAATCGCTTGGGTGTCGAGCGTTCCACTGCTGAGCACGTTTTTTCCCCAACCGCCCGCATTCATCAACGGACGCCAGGCAATTTGAGTGTCTGCCCAGCCGCAATCCATGGGCGGGCAACTCGTCGGTTTGGGCCAGTCGGGCATCAGTGCTTCGGAAAGCTGCCATTGGCAACGCAAGGCCCAAGCATCGGCCCGCCGTGCCATTCGCAAACTGGCCTCGATGTCACCGGCTCGGTAGAGCGGTTCGGCTTGGTCCATGGTGCTTTCGGCGACCGACAGCAAGCTTGTCGGCGACGGTCGATCGGCGGCGCGGATGCCAACGGCTGAATTCCATTGATCTCGTGTTTGCCGAACCAGTTCCGTTGCGAGTTGCCAACGATCCAATCCCGCTTGCCGCCCAAACCGACTGGCTGATTGAGCCAAACGCGTGCCCACTTCGGGATCACCGCTCAGCACGATGACTTCGACCGCATCAGGCGAGACAACTTGCACGCTGATTCCGGTCGCAGTGGTTTCGCTCGTGAGACGTTCGGCAGAAAAGTGCGTCATCCGCCAAATCGTTTTCGCTCGGTCATTGGGGGATAATTGGATCTGCAATTCATCCCCGTCACCGGCAAGGACTTCGGATCCTCGTGTGGCGATGGAAGTCAGAATCAGCAAATCCGAGTTGCCGGTTTGCAAACGCGTGCATCGATAGGGGGCGCCGACGATGGGTGGTGGCGGCGCCGGGGTCGAGGTGGCTACCCAGGGACTGATCATCGCGATCATGCGGTTGACATAGCTGAGCGCCATCGAGCGATTGCTTGCCAAGTCGTTGCCGCTTGCCAGTGAGCGAGATGATCGAAAGAGGATTGCCGAAGGTGTCGTTTCGAGACTGCGCATCGCTTGCAGCCACATGGCGTGCCAGCGAAACGAAGCGGGCCGTTGCGCGCCGATCAAGTCGGAAATGGCTTCGGCTTGTTTCAACATGATCTCGGCGGGCATGCTGGCGATGCCAACCCCCAATTCGACGCGATCACCGACACGGCTGGTCACGAGGTTCATTTCGGCGACCTCTTCGCCGCCGCTGATGCCGCGGTTTCGAATGGGCAAGTCGTTGATCAACGCATCCGTTAGAGCTGCGTACTCGCGCCAACGTTCCGCAGGCGCGGCAACCAACGGACGCTGCCAGCGCGAAGGCCAGGCGCGCAAACGTTCGCATCGCAGCGCCGTCTCTTGCAGGTGGCGTCCGTCGAGCGATTTGCCGCTTCCCAAATACCAGCCTCTCACGACGGTAAGCAGCGGTTCGAGCTGTGGGTCCGGTGCCGAGGGCGGGGGTGCATAAATGGCCACACGCGCACTGATCGCCTCTCGCAGGATCGCAGCCGTCGGTGGCTTGGAAAGCAGGACTGCGTCAAACCCCAACGCCCGCACCCACGACAACGGTTCGTCGTTGTACTGCAGGATTCGCGTGACACGTCCAACAGGAAACGCAGTTTCGTTGCTTCGTTCCGTGTTGCTTTGCGGATTGCCATTCTGGACGACGCCGTTGTTGGGAGGTGACACCGACTCGGGGGACACTCTCAGCATGCCTTGAGGTCGAGGGATCGCGCGGTCATTGCGAGTAGGAGGCCGGTTTCCGGTGACGATCGCTTCACCGACCGGAATCAGTCCATCAATCCGTAGCTCGTCCATCCGTAGCGTCGTCGTTCCAGGACCGCTGTACGCATTCAGCACGACAGCGTCAACGTAAGGATCACTCACATCGGCGTCGCTTCCGTACTCGTGGCGAACGACCACAACCTTTTTGCGCAATTCCCGTTCAATCAAGCCGACACCAAGGGAACCAAAACCGCCTCCCGATTCATAACTGGTTCCATAGACAATGATGGCGACCGGACGTCGCGTCTCTTTGTCTCGTAAGTAGGGGAAGCGAACACGAAAGCCAATCCTCGCTCCCGCCTTGGCGCTCATGACCGAAACGTTGGCGGTTAGATCATCAAGCGGTTGGACAGGTTGGATCGGGTAAACAAGAATCGCCTCGGTGCCATTCTTGGCAGTGAAGGTGATCGCCTCGCAGCCACCACCATCGAGTCCGCCGTCAAGCAAATGCTCCTGCTTGATCGTTTGAGCATCGCAATCCGAAGTGTCCAAGTGCCAGCGGGGTGGATGGGCATCGAGCGAGTCGTGGATCTGCGCATCGGCACTCGGCAAACTTGATGAGGCCCAAAAAGCAAACGTTGCCAGAGCGATCAGCCAGTTGCGAAGACTTTGACTAGCCCGCGCATCTGGGCGCTCGTTCCGATTCGATTCGTCGCTGCGACGCATTGATAGTTGACTCGGTATCCTGATCCCGAAACAATCGCTCGCATGTTGCCGGGAACGTTGATTCCACGCAACATCTCAAACGGGTGTGCGGTGCACGCGACATGGTGTTGAAAAAACACAACAAGGTAGTCGCAGCCGTCACCGCTGACGTAACGCCTTTCCATACCAAGATTTAGGGTCTCTAGCCAAGTCGAAACCGCGTCGACAAAACGCATCGTTGGCTTTTGACATCAAACCGCCCCGAATTAACCTAAGTCGTTTCTGGGAAAGAGTTTTCGTCGTCAGGCAGGGGCCGCCGGCAGGATTTCGGCACTGTGACTGCATTGGATGCTTGTTCAATCACCCGCATCATTTGAGAACAATTTTGGGAGCCACCCCTATGCCAGACACCGTTGGATCCGCCGGCAAGCTGAATGACGAGACCCCAGTCGAATTGCAAGAAATGATCAAAGCGATCGACGCCTTGCCAGCTCGTTACCGCGATGCAGTCGCTCCCGCACTGACTCGCGTTGTCGAATGCAGCACTCGCCGCCGACGAATCTTGAACTTGGTGCAAGAAGCTTTGGCCCAGCTGCGTTTGGACATGAAGTACTTGATCTTTGACCTCGAAGCGACCCGTCGTGAGCGTGACGAGTACAAAGAGATGCTCGAAAAAGACGGCCGCCTGTAAGCCGCCGCTTTGCGATGATCGCGGCGCGTGCAAGCACGCACGCCACGAGCAGAGCAGCCAGTCAGCGCATCGGTAGGGTGCCGTGCTTGCACGCACCTTCTGTGCTGCCGAATCGATGCGTCTTCGGCATCTCCGTTCGCGAGTCAGGGACTCGTAGCCTCGTCCACTCCTTCATGAAGATCGGTGCGTGCAAGCACACACCCTACATGAAGAGCCATCAACGTTATCGTGCTTGCACGCACCAACGAACTAGTAGGGCGTGGCGGTCAAGAACGTTTTGCCAAATCGATCGCGCAGCTCATTGATCTGCTTGCGTGACACGTTGTTGCCGTCCAGGTACACCTTCAAGCCGCGGTTTTCTTCCCGTGCTTTCCCGATCGCCGTCAAGCCTTCAACGCCAATTCGGTTGTGCGTCAGGTAGAGCGCACGAAGCTGGCTGAACAAGCCGCTGTTGGCAAGCGTCATCGCTCCTTGATTGCTGATGATGTTCTCTGACAGTCGCAGGACTTCGAGATCGGGGAAATTCCGTATGATCCCGTCGACGATCACATCGCGAAAGCCACCAAAGACCTCGAGTTGGGTGATCCCGTTGACGCCGGTTTCGACATCAAACGGTGAGCCCTCGGTGATGTCTTCGTCACCGCGGTAGTAGTGGTAGCGTTGGTTCGAGATGCGAAGCGAATCGAGTCCCGGATAGTTTTTGCTGGTGTGTAGCTGACGCATTCCCTCGACTGAGATGCCTTGGCCTTCAAGCTCGATCGATTTGAGGTTGCGGAAGTTTGCGCTGGTGGCCACTTGTCGACACGACTTGTCGTCCACGCCGTTGAACTCGAGTTTTTCGAGTTGGTTGACGAATCGCGAGTCAGCCAGGTGGCTAATGGCACGATTGGCAGAGTAGTTCCAGGCACTGAGGGAGACGGACTTGAGCGTCGCAAATTTTTCGGAGTCCGCTATCGTTGAAGCGGCATGGTCGTCGACCCAGTCACCACGCAAGTCGAGTTCCTCGATGTGTTGCCAGCCTCCTTGGGTAAGGATTTGCGCAAGGACTTCGCGACGTTCGTCGTTGTTCTTCAGTGTCAGCGATGTCAGTTGACTCAAATGCGGCGACTCGGCCAGCTTTCCGATCCGCTTCGACTTTCCGACCAACACGACTTTGCGAATCGGCGAAGATGCAAAGATCTCGTCCTGGTGTTTAAGGAACCTCGCCGCCGTTAATTCAATGGCGTCGATGAAACCGCCTTCGGTGCCAATCACTTTGGCGATCGATGGCACGCTGCCAAAGCAGCCATGCTCCCGAACCAATTCCAATTCTCGGGATCGCAGCCTGCGCCGCGCGGGATCAAAGCGGCTGAGCGGATTGAGTTCGAACTGAAGTCGAATCAATTCCGCACGTGGGTCGCCGATCTCATCGAGGTAATCAGCAAACACACGTCGCGCGTCCATCTCGTGAGGCTGTTTGATGATCGCTTCGACGAATGCGTCAACGTCCATGTCACGTGCTCGCGCTGTGCAGGGAGACTACTTGGTTGCGGTCAACAATTGATCGGTCGGTTGGTCGACAAGCACGAGGCCGCGAAACCGGTACTCTTGCGGCTTCGCGTTGCTGTGCAGCTGCAATCCAATCGGCGAGGCTCGCAACATTTCGGGTTTGTCGGTGACATCGATCACGACCTTGCCGCCCGCCACCATGCGAATACGGTTGCCGATCACCAGGATTTCGATCTGATTCCATTCGCCTGTCTTTTCGGCGCCGGGCATGTAGGTGCCTCGATGACCCGCTGGATAAAACCGGTTGCGGCGGTGTGCATCCCAGATGCCCCAGTCATGACAGAACATCAACAGCGGACCCTTGAACCCAAACGCTTGCCCTTTGTCTTCGATGATTTCTCCGAGGCAACAGACCGCTGAATGCATCTTTGAGTACTTCGGGCCAATCGTTTGTTTGACTTCCATCAACAACCGAAAACTGCGGTAGCTCTTGTCGGTGAAGAGATAAGTGCTCGCAGGAACACGCTGATCATTTCGACCGACGATCGCGCCGTCTTCAACGCTCCAGTATTGGTCCTTTAGCCCCTGCCACCCCTCAAGCGACTCGCCATCAAACAACTTGATCGCCGATTCGCCTTCCGGCAGTTTGACGGAACTTGCCCAATCGTCGGCAGATAGTTCGGCGATTGAAAAAGCGACGATGCAGGTGGTGAACAGAGCCCGCGTGACTTGCATTGGATTCCTCAGGTGTCGTTCGAGTTGTGAGCGTGCCCGAGGATTATACCCGAGTGGTCGCGTCACGAACGGAAGGGGTTGTTTTCAACAATCACCGATTCTCTCGGCAACTTGCTCCAGCAGAATCGATCGGGAATCGAGTCGGCGGTGACGCTCTCGCCGGCGTCGGCAAATCCCGACGTGACCGCGGCCCAAGCAACCACTTGTTCGGCCTTGATGCCGAGGTCGCGAAAGTGGCTTAGTCGCGTGTCGCCGTGCCGCTTGGCAAGCCGGCGACCATCGGTGCCGCGCACGAGTGGGACGTGAGCAAAACTGGGGACCGTTTTGCCGAGGGCGCGAAAGAGTTCGATTTGGCGAAAGGTGCTCGCCAACAGGTCGTCGCCGCGTACGACTTCGTCGATGCCCATTGCCGCGTCGTCGACCACGACAGCAAGCTGGTACGACGGGTTGCCATTTTTTTGAGTGATTGGAAAGTCGCCCAGGTCACGGCTCGGCACACAGGTTTGGTTTCCCATGACGGCATCATCGAAAGAAACGGCCGCCGAGCCGGCGCGGAATCGCCAGCAGTACGTGCCGTCTTCAGGGAGCGGGTCTCCCGTTGACCACGCCGCACAGGTGCCCGGGTAAACCTTGCCTTCGTGTTCAAAGTGGGGCGCGCTGCCGGCCGCTTCAATGTCGCTGCGCGTGCAAGTGCATGGAAAAGCAAGGTTGCGCTGAATCAATGACGCGAGCGCGTCTTGGTAAAGCTCGATTCGCTCGGTTTGAATGTACGGTGCGTCGGGGCCACCAACGTCTGGACCCTCTTCCCAGGTGATGCCAAGCCAAGCGAGGTCTTCGATCGCTTGGTCGATTGCCCAAGGTTTGATGCGTGGCGAATCGACGTCCTCGATGCGCAGCGCAAGCCTTGCGTTGTTCTTGCGGGCTGACCAATAGGCAAGCAGGTAGGTGCGAGCGTTTCCCAGGTGCTGGGCTCCCGTCGGTGACGGCGCGAGACGACCCTTGGTGGCAGCGGTCCCGTTCATTAGAACTCGGCGCTACCCGGGGTGCGCGGGAAGGGAATCACGTCGCGAATGTTGGCCATGCCCGTGACATATTGGACGGCACGTTCGAGGCCGAGCCCAAAGCCAGCGTGCGGAACCGTTCCAAATCGCCGCAGGTCGACGTACCACCAGTATTCGGATTGGTCGAGGCCGGCTTCGTCCATGCGGCGCTGCAAAACATCGAGTCGTTCTTCGCGTTGGCTGCCGCCGATGATTTCCCCGACGCCCGGAACCAGAACATCCATCGCGGCGACCGTTTTGCCATCGTCGCTGACACGCATGTAGAACGGTTTGATGGACGATGGATAGTCGGTCAGGATCAGCGGTCCTTGGACATGTTTTTCGGTAAGGTAACGCTCGTGCTCGGCTTGCAGGTCGGTGCCCCAAGAAACCGGGTACTCGAACTTTTCGCTGCACGAAGTCAACACGTCGATCGCTTCGGTGTAAGTCATGTGCGCGAAGGGTTTTTCGACGACCGATTTGATTTGCTCGATCTTGCCTTTTTCAATGCGCAGATCAAAGAACTGCATGTCTTCGTCGCAATGATTCAAGCAATCGCCAAAGATCCGTTTCAAGAAGTCTTCGGCCAACTTCATGTTGTCGGATAAATCGAAGAAGGCCGCCTCGGGTTCGACCATCCAAAACTCGGCCAGATGGCGGCTCGTGTTGCTGTTTTCGGCGCGGAACGTCGGGCCAAACGTGTAAACGCGCCCAAGCGAAGTGGCATAGGTTTCGGCTTCGAGTTGACCGCTGACCGTCAAGAACGTTGGCTTGTCAAAGAAGTCATAGTCGTAGTTGACCGGCCCGCCCTTCTTGGCAAGCATCTCGAGGTCAAGCGATGTGACGCGGAACATTTCGCCGGCACCTTCGCAATCACTTGCGGTGATGATCGGCGTGTGAACGTAAAAGAAACCATTGTCGTGATAGAACTGATGAATCGATTGCGAGATTTGATTTCGCACTCGCATCACGGCGCCGATCGTGTTGGTTCGAGGACGCAGGTGGGCCCACTCGCGCAGTTTTTCGAAGGAGTGGCGTTTCTTTTGAAGTGGGTACGACTCGGGATCAGCCCAGCCGATCACACGCACTTCGGTAGCGTGCATTTCGGTCGCCTGTCCCTTGGCGGGTGACTCTTGGATCTCACCCACCGCAACGATGCTGCAACCGGCACCCAGCTTTTGGATCTCGTCGGCGTAGTTGGACAATTCCGCCGGCGCGACGACCTGCAGGTTGCCCATCGAACTGCCGTCGTTGACTTCGATAAAGCTAAACCCGGCCTTGCTGTCGCGGCGCGTTCGAACCCAACCGCGAACCTCGCAGGTCTTGCCTGCCGCCGACGCTTGCCGAGCGTCGACGATGCTTATCCATTGGCTCATCTGTTCAATCCGTCGATGAAAGGTCTTTGTGGTTTAACAATACCCTCCCTCCGGGAGGGACGCGAGGAACCTCGTTTCGGCAACAACGGAACCTCCCCGGGCTTTAGCGCCCGACCCTCCTTGGAAAGGAGGGTTTCTTTGGGTTGGGCCAGTGTCAGCGACAACCTGCTCTAGTTCTTACCTTGCTTGCCCAAGAATCCGACTACACCGAGCAACAGCATGACGCCGAGAACGGCGAGTGCCAGGTTGCCGATTGGGAAATTGTACATCTCTTTGCCGTACAAGCCCCAGGCCGATGCGAAGCCTGCGATCACGGTCGCGGCAACCATCAAGATATTGAAGACCAGACGTTTGATTCCGCTTGGCATCGAATCGCCAAGGGCACTGCGTGAATTCATCAGCAGCAGGAACGAAAGGTAGGCGATCGGCAGCATCGCCCCGCCAATCACTGACGTTGGTGTGGCCAACGCCGGAGCGGCTGCGCCCCAAACCACCGGGCCGACGACACCCACGGCAGGGATCATGCTGCCAATGCGGTGCATCGTTCCTTCGCCAGGCACATTGAGCAATTCACAGAATGCGAAGCCGTTGATCAGCATCAGAATAATGATTGTCGAGACGGCCATTCCGAGCACGCCGACGCCGAACAGGGTTTGAGCAACGGTTTTTCCAACCAATGGCTCGAGTGTTCCGGCGAGTGCCAAGTTGTCTCGGCCGGCGAGCATCGCGGCGAGTTGGCGATCGGCTTCGGGCAATGCATCACGAGCAGCCGCCAACGCGTCGTCGGAGATCTCTGGGTTTTCCGCTTTGATCCGTTGGTCGACGAACTTGAAGTACTCTTTGACCTCTTTACCGCCCTTCCCTTCTTCGACGGCTGACAACACGTCGGTTGTTTTGCCGTGAAATTGGCTGGCTGCGGCGATCACGACACAACCTGTTGCCAAGACGAAGGGAACGATCAGTCCGATCGACAAATCGAAGATCGCCAGCCCGCGTTGTTTGACGCCCCAGCCCTTTCGAAGCATCGAATAAGGAAGCAGGAAGGTCATGTTGATCCCGACCGCCGTGGCGAAGGCGGTGATGATGCGGTCTTTCTGGATTCCGGCAACCTTGCCCGTCCACCAATCGCTGTAGTCACCCGTTTGGGCAATGGTGTCGGCGAGCGCGGGGACAGGTTCGAAAAGGTACTTCAAGTTGGGGATCAATCCCGACCCGATCTGTCCCCAGTCGAGTGCACCCTTGCCAGTCAGTGCGATCACGACCCCAAAAAATGAAAGGACAACGACGCCGACCATCGCCTTGAGGATCAACTCAAAAAGTTTGATCCCTTTGCTGCCTGAGTTGTAAAACCAAACGACGACCGAGGCGACCACAAGAATCACGATTGCGACGGGGAGCTTCATCCCTTCGTCACCGAGTGACGGAACCAGGTTTTGCTGGACGGCGGCCGTGCCAAGGGCGAATTGGGGCAAGCACCAAACGATGTTGGCCATGATCGTGGCGATCAGCCATCCCCACGCCAACACGGGGCTGATGTGAGTCTTGAGCGTTTGGAAAGGGCGCTCGCCGGTCGACAAGGCAACGTACGAAATCGCGCCGAGCATGATCACGCCAAGCACCATTGCGATCGGCTGCAACCACATCATGCGGTAGCCCATGATCACGCCAAGGTACAACGCTCCGGCAAGCGAGCCACCGCCGAGTGTGATCGCGCCCTGCAACCAACCGGGACCGGAAAGCCGCGAATAGATGGCGGCCTTGCCGAGCATTCCTTTGGTGGCTGCTTCTTCAAGCAGTTGCTCTTCGCGTGAAGGTTGCGAATCGTCGGTCATGGTGGGTCACTGTGTGGAGGGAGCGTCGGAACGTGTCGGTCGCGCCCGAAGTGAGGAGGCGGGGCGCGACCTGATGGGGAGGGAAACGGAAATCGCTGCCTACGATTCCAGTTCCACAAGGTATCGCTCGGCATCCAAAGCTGACATACAGCCAGTGCCTGCCGAAGTGATTGCCTGACGATAATAATCGTCTGCGACGTCGCCTGCAGCAAAAACACCCGGGACGCTGGTGTTGGTGCGGAACGGAAGCTGCCACTGGATGTAGCCGGCTTCGTTCATTTTGACCGCACCGTCCAAGAAGGCGGTGTTCGGTGTGTGGCCAATCGCCACAAACATGCCACCGACGGCCAAGTCGCTGATCGAATCGTCTTTGGTGCTCTTGAGTTTCAAGCCGGTCACGAGATTCCCGTCGCCGATCACTTCATCAACCACGCTGTTCCAGACCACATTGATCTTTGGATGATTCAGTGCTCGCTCCTGCATCACCTTTGATGCCCGCATCTGGTCGCGGCGGACGATCATGTGGATCGTGTCGGCGCGGTCGAGATTGGCGAGGTAGGTCGCTTCTTCCACGGCTGAGTCACCACCGCCAACAACGGCAAGCGGTTTAGCGCGATACGTTGGCAGGGCACCATCGCAGACCGCACACGCACTGACGCCCTTGTTCTTGTATTCTTCTTCCGAAGGCAGACCCAAGTAATTGGCGCGTGCACCGGTGGCGATGATCACGGTGCGAGCCTTGACCGGTTCGCCCGAAGCGGGGTTGAGCACATGCACGGGGCCGGAGAAGTCGACACTTTCGATGTCGTCGCCGATCACGCGTGTGCCAAAGTTGAGCGCCTGCTGCTTCATCAGCTCCATCAACTCGACGCCTTGGACGGCGTAATGGGGCTGACCCTCTTTTTCGTGGCCGGCTGGCACCATCGGCAAGTTGTAGTGGCGATCCTTTGCGACAGCACTTTCGATAAAGGCGCGTACGTTGCCCGCCGGGAACCCGGGGTAGTTTTCGACTTCGGTGGTGAAGGCGAGCTGACCGAGCGGGATCATTTCTGGCTTGATTGTGCCTTCAAAGACGAGCGGATTCAGGTTCGCTCGAGCTGCATAAATCGCTGCTGACCAGCCTGCGGGGCCGCTTCCGATGATGACAGTCTTTTCAATCTCTGGATTTTCGTTGTCCGACAAGGCCGTCGCACTCCCTACTAGTAACAGCGAGGTCTCTATTCGATTCGGCACCCGATGAGTGGTGATTCGCAGCCCGTCAGGCGGCGGAACGCAGCCCGTCGAGCGGCGGATTGGGCCCATCAGGCCGAGAATCGCGTTAGTATAAGGGGCTTTCGCGAGTTCACCACCCGCGTCCCCTTCCTGAAATATCGCTATTTCGTCGCGAATACCGCCTTGGGCAAAATGCTCGGCCGTTGAAGCGATTTTCGGATGCCCCGTGATCCACAGGTCCTCGCGGACTCTGGTCCCGATTCGCCGGGCCCCGATTCACCACGCACCCATTCGTCCAACCTTATTCAATCCATCAATACGTCTGCCGAATGACCACTCTCCTTATCGCTCTCGGTTCGATGGTCGCGTACATGATCGCGTACCACACTTACGGCCGCTGGTTGGCCCGCAAGATCTTTCGCCTCGATGCGGCGGCCAACGTTCCCAGTGTCGAATTGTGTGACGACCGCGATTACGTACCGACCGACCGCAGCGTCCTTTTCGGTCATCACTTCACTTCGATCGCGGGGACGGGCCCGATTGTCGGACCGGCCATCGCCGTGATGTGGGGGTGGCTGCCTGCACTGATCTGGGTGTTGTTGGGTTCGATCCTCGTCGGTGCCGTCCACGATTTTGGATCGCTCGTTGTGTCGATGCGCAGCCAAGGACAAACGGTTGGCGATGTTGCCGGTCGTGTTCTCAACCGCCGCGTTCGATTGCTGTTCCTGCTCATCCTCTTCATGGCGCTCACGATCGTGTTGGCCATCTTTGGGTTGGTGATCGCCTCGGTGTTCAAACAGTACCCGGCCGCGATCATTCCCTGCCTCGTTCAAATTCCGATTGCGGTCGCCATTGGGGTTTGGCTGCACCGAAAGAACGTGCACTTGCTGATGCCGTCGCTCCTCGCACTCGCGACGATGTACTTGACACTCATCTTTGGCGACACCGGTGTGCTCGGAGATCTCAATGCGATGATGGCAAGTTGGTCCGTCATCACCTGGGTCGTGATCCTATTGCTCTATTCTTATGTCGCATCAGTGCTGCCTGTTTGGACGCTGTTGCAACCACGGGACTACATCAATTCGCTGCAACTGATCACCGCGCTCGGATTGGTGGTGGCCGGTTTAGTCTTTGCCGGATTGATTGGCGGTGCGCCGATTGCGGAAGGTGGCGACCGTATTCCACTCGAAATCTCTGCGCCGATGATTCGCGCCAATCCCGAAGGGGCGCCGATGATCATCCCGTTCTTGTTCATCACGATCGCTTGTGGTGCCTGCTCGGGTTTTCATTGTCTCGTTTCATCGGGGACATCGAGCAAACAAATCAAGTGCGAGACCGACGCCCAGTTTGTTGGTTACGGTTCGATGTTGACTGAAGGCTTTCTTGCCACGCTCGTGATCCTTGCCTGTGTCGCTGGCCTTGGACTTGGTGCGACGGCAGCGGTCGGTGGCGAGGGAGAAATCTTGACGGGCGAAGCGGCCTACATGGCTCGGTACGAGACTTGGGGATCGGCCAAGGGTCTGCCAGCGAAGGTCGGCGCGTTTGTTGATGGATCGGCGAACTTCTTGAAAGCGATGTCGGTGCCATCCTCGATCGCCGTGGCGATCATGGGCGTGTTGGTTGCCTCGTTTGCCGGCACGACACTCGATACGGCCTGCCGGTTGCAACGCTATGTGGTGCAAGAGTTGGCTGCGACCTTTGTGGGGCGGCCGAGTGAAGCGGGCGGCGGTGGCTCGTCGGGGACTTCATTCAATCCGCTCGTTTGGTTAACGAACAAGCATGGCGCGACGATCTTTGCTGTGACGTTGGCTCTGGTGATCGCGGCGCTGCCTGCCCCCAATACTCCCGTTTCGTTCGGCGATGCCATCTCCGGTGAATTGCCGGCCGAGTACGTGGAAGCTAACCCCGAGCTGCCCGCCGCCGCGACCGCCGGAGGCGCAAGCGGTTTGTCGTGGTGGCTCACCACCCACGCGGGAAAAGGAGGCATGATTTTGTGGCCGCTCTTTGGGGCCACCAATCAATTGCTCGCCGGACTCGCGTTTTTGGTGGTGTCGTTCTTTTTGTGGCGCCGCAGTATCCCCGTTTGGTTCATCGTGATTCCGATGATCTTTATGTTGATCATGCCAGCTTGGGCGATGTTGACGGAGTTGCCCGGTTGGCTGGCAGCCGAGAATCCGAATTGGGTTGTCATCGTCGTGGGCGTGGCAACGATCGCCTTGGAAGTCTGGATGCTTGTCGAAGCGATCATTTTGTGGCCCAAGGTCAAAGGGATCGTCGAAACGGTCACGCCAGCTGCCGCCACATCCGCAGGCGGTCCCAATTGCTGATATGTTGGTTTGGGTAGGTCATGCTGTGCATGACAGAGCGTTTGTCGCTTGCCGCCTGAAGGCGGTACTACAAACTTCACGGCCGCAAACAGCAAGGATGGTTTTCGAATGACGACGAAACCTCACGACGTTGTTTTACGAAGCGACCCGCCCATCACGCCTGATCCCCAGGCCCTTCCCTGTGTTGGTTGTCGGGCGCTTACCGAACGGGTTGAAAAACTTGAGCGTCAACTCGCCGAGCTCGAGTCCAAAGAGATCGTTGTGCGGGCATCGCTCAGCCCGGCGGCCCACTACTGGATTTGCCTGGCCGCACATGCGTTGACGGTGTTCGGGGTGTGTGCGTCGTCGATGTTTTACGCCTATGCGACCATCGTCTTTCTCGGAGCAATTGGCACGGCCGCCGTAGCGCACGTTTTTTCAACGCGGTCGGTTGCCGAAAAGACAATGCGCACACTTTTTTCGTCGTCGGTGGTGGCCGGTTCGGGGTTGCTTGCCCTGGGCATGAATGAAGAAGCGGGCCTTGACGGTTTCTTGCCAGCGTTGTTGCTCTACGTGCCGCCGATCGTGGTAGCCAGTTGGTTCGTGGCAAAGCTTTTTGTTTGGGTGCGTGCTTGGCGGCTTGTTCCGCCAGGGTACCCGAGCGAAGCTCCGAAGCTTCAGATTCGCCACCTCATGATCAGTACGCTGATGATTGCGATTTACCTTGGAGCGGTTCGGTATGCCGTTGGCGATCAAGAAGAGTATTGGTCGATTGAAGTGTTCGCGATGCTTGCGTACGTTGCGCTGCCGGTGGGGTTTGTGACTCTCTTTTCCTGTGTCCTCGCGCGCATCATGCTGACGGCACGACGACGTCACATCGTCCGCAATGCGATCCTGTTTGCGTTTTCGACGGTGATCGCCGCCTTTTTTTCCTACGCCGGACTGCTTGTGATCATGGGGGAAGGCCTTTCGATGGATGCCGATGAAATGGTGGGATTGGCGATTTATGCAATCGTCGGATTGGCGGCGATCTTCATCTCGCCCGTCTTTACCTTTGCCCTCATGCGTTCGGCCGGCTATCGCTTCCTGCATCCTTGATTCTGGATGGGTGTCGGTTCGTAGTACCGCCCTTAGGCGGATAGGCGATCATCCGGCTAAAGCCGGTACTACGAACCGTTGCCGAGATTGCCGGGGCTAGCGACTGCCCCCTGATTTAAGACACAATCTGGGCGTCCCTAATTCAACTTCACCGCGAAACTTGATCTGTTTGCTATGCGCGTCCTTTCCGGCATCCAACCTACCGGCCGTCCTCACTGGGGAAACTACTTTGGTGCGATTCGCCAATACATCCAGTTGCAGGAAGAGAACGAGGGGTTCTATTTCGTAGCCGACTTTCACGCGCTGACAACGGTCCGCAGTAATAAAGGGGACGACTTGCGTGGCCACGTCATGGACACGGCGATGGATCTGCTCGCCCTCGGTCTCGATCCGGCCAAGGCGACCCTTTTTATCCAGTCGCATGTGCCCGAGATTCCTGAGTTGTGTTGGATCTTGATGACCGGCACGCCAATGGGACTGCTCGAACGATGCGTGGCCTACAAGGAAAAGAAGGAGGCGGGGATTTCCTCCGACGCAGGCCTGTTCACCTATCCCGTTTTGCAGGCCGCTGACATTCTGGCTTACGACAGCCAGATCGTTCCGGTCGGCGCCGACCAAGTCCAGCACATCGAGGTCTGCCGCGATATCGCTGGCAGCTTCAACCATCAGTTTGGCGAGACATTCGTCTTGCCCAAGGCCAAGACGCTCGAGGATGGCGCTAAGGTCCCAGGGACAGACGGCCAGAAGATGAGCAAGAGTTACGGCAACACTCTGCCGCTGTTTGGCGAGGAGAAACCGATTCGCAAACAGATCATGCGGATCACCACCGACAGCCGTCCGATGGAAGATCCCAAGGAACCTGAAGACGACCATTTGTTCCAGCTCTATCGCCTGTTCGCATCGGACGAAGAGGTCGAGTCGATGGCGGCGATGTACCGACGTGGCGGATTTGGATACGGCGAAGTGAAAAAGGCAGTCGCCGAGGCGAGCGAATCTTATTTCGCCGACGCACGCGCACGGCGCAAGGATCTCGAAGGCAACCTCGACTACGTTCGCGACACGCTTAGGGCGGGGGCCGATCGCGCTCGGGAAGTCGCCAGCGGGGTATTGGACCGCGCACGTACCGCGTGTGGGTTACGATAGAGGGATTGATTCATCGCGATGCGGGCATCGGTCCGCGTCGCCGACGCGCCTTCTCAATCCCAACAACACGATGGCGATCCTGGGCATCGGTACCGAAATCGTCGAATGCGTTCGCATTGCCAAGATGGTCGAAACGCATGGCGAGCAGTTTCTTGAGCGAGTTTATACCGCCGACGAAATTGAATACTGCTTGCGCACAGCCAACGCGAACCAGCACCTTGCCAAACGATGGGCCGCCAAAGAAGCGGTGATGAAGGCGATGCGGTGCCGCAACCAAGGTGTTCGTTGGACCGATATTGAAATCGTGATCAGCGCCGGTGAAGGCCCGTTGATCGCGCTCTCGGGTGCCGCGGCACATTGGGCCGAACAGGTCGGTATCGAAAAGGTGCACATCTCTTTTGGCGCTTGTCGCACACACGCGACCGCCTACGTCCTTGCCACTGACGAATTGGATTGAAAATCGCATGATGCGTTTGGCTTTGCATTGGCAAATTCTCATCGGGATGATCGCCGGTTCGATCGTTGGGATCGGATTGAACCTGGGCTTTTCGTCCAAGTCGACGACCATCGATCAAGCCGAGTTGCTGCCCAGTGGGATCAGCTCGGTCGTGATCGAAGACAGTTCCAACCGCACCACGATTGTTGTCACTGGGGCAGAGGGCGAAACGACTTACACCATCGATCCTTCATCGCGGGCCAAGGGGGTTTATCGGTCGGCAGACAAACTTGCTCAATCGCAGCCAGAACTGGCCGCGTTGTACGACCAACACGGACGCAGTGCAGCAAAGCGGATCGGCGGGTGGTTCAAACGCATTGGCGGCCTGTTTCTGCGTATGCTGCAAATGGTTGCCGTGCCGTTGATCGTGACCTCGTTGATGTCGGGCATCATGGGGCTCGGCAGCGGCGATGGAGTGGGACGCATGTTTCGTCACACGATTAGTTACTACTTGATCACAAGTATGCTGGCGATCGTGACCGGCTTGATCGTGGTGAACGTCTTTCGTCCTGGATTGATCAACGTTGAAGCGGCCGCCGTCGCCGCGACTGTCAGCGAAGCCAAGCCGCTTGGCGAAGTGCTATTCGAGCAACTCGAAGCGATGATCCCCAAGAATCCGCTGGGCGCGTTGGTTCAGCCCAAGTTCTTGTCGATCATCGCTTTCACCGTTGCCTTCTCGCTCTTTGCCGCCAAGGTGGGTGGCGAGGTTGGCAAGCGAATTGAAACCTTGGCTTCGGATGGTTTTGAAGTGATGATGGCGATGACGATGGCCATCATCGCACTGGCGCCGATCGGAGTCTTCTTTTTGATCGCGAGTGTCACCGCAACGCAGGGCTCGGCGATCTTCGTGTCACTCGCTTGGTACTGCGTCTCGGTTGCCGTAGCGTTGCTGGTGCATGCGGCGATCACGCTGCCGTTGATTCTGAAATTCTTTGCCAAAAGGTCGCCGATTCAATACGCACGCGCGATGGCACCTGCGTTGTTGACCGCGTTCAGCAGCGCCAGTAGCAACGGCACGCTTCCGCTGACCCTCTCGTGTGTGGAAAAGCGGGCGGGGATCAGTAACCGTACCGGTTCGTTTGTGCTGCCTTTGGGCGCGACGATCAATATGGATGGCACGGCGCTCTACGAAGCGGTCGCGGTCTTGTTTATCGCTCAGCTGCATTTCGGCCAGAACTTGCCACTGAGTCAGCAGATTGTGGTCGCGCTGACGGCGTTGGTTGCCAGTGTTGGGGCGGCCGGGATCCCACACGCAGGTTTGGTGATGATGGCGATCATTTTGCACGCCGTGGGACTGCCACTCGAGATGCAAGGCATCATCCTTGCGGTGGACCGAGTCTTGGACATGTGCCGAACGTCGGTCAACGTTTGGAGCGATTCGTGTGGCTGTGCCGTGGTCGAGTCACTGCAAGATTGAGTAGGTCATGCTGTGCATGACACCGGTCATTTGTCATGCGGAGCATGACCTACACAGAAGGCGGTGAACCGCGAGCGATCGCTCTGCGGTTCATACCTACGACGATCAGTCGTTATTCGCGGCGATGCGGGCATCGGGGCGACTTTGCAACATCACCACGTCCAAACCGGCTCGCGTTAAATGATGATTGGCAAGTTGCACCTGACGCTCACTCAATCGGGGCGCGATCAAATTCCAGTAGTGACGATCATTGACCAAGAGCATGGCCATCGACGCAGGCGTGTCATCGACGTGATGCTTGAGTCGACTAAGGACGTGACGCAGGCGTTCACGTTGTTCGGCATCAAGGTCGTCAGGGTTGAGTGACTGAACGACCGGAATGATTGGCGTTCCCCAGTGAATCAGTTTTTGCTGAGCCTGCATCCGAGCGGCCCGTTTGGGCGCGCGAAGTTGCCGGACCGTTTCAGCGATCGCATCCGAATGAGGGCCTTCGACCAACTCGGCTTGCTGGATCAAGCGTGTTTGTGTGGCACTGGCCAAAGCACGAATCGTCTTTCCTCGTAGTAGTCGACCCATCAGCCGGCCATAGTGCAGGTCGAAGCTGCCCGAGTTGCATTGTCGGACATGGAGCAGTGTGGCGCCCTCGTGTTCTTCGCTCAGTTCGCCATGTGCCGTTTGCCAGTTGATCACGCCGAGTTCAGGTTGATCCAGGATCGATCGTTCACCTGTCTTGGGAAGGAACGATTCGATGCGTACGTAGTTGGCACCTTGCACGCTGAGTGTCAGGTGTTGGTCGGGCGTTTGGCAGACGTAGTGCAGTGAGGGAATACCTCGCTGGGCAGTGACCGTGATGCTTTCGTAAACATCGCCCACATCGTGGCTTTGCGATCCCTTGCGATGACGCGGCGCGTCGAGGCAGAGTCTGCCCTGGATGAGTTGGAATCGGACCACGCCTGTGGTCGCAAAGAAGCCAGCGTCTTCTGGCGTTGATTGACTGATGCCAAGACGTTGATCGGCGGGCGGCCTTTGAGCAAAGGTCGTCACTTCCGATATGGACAAGCCGATCATGGCGGCTGCCAGCAAATACCACCTCATCCCTGAACCCTCTCCTTCCCCGAATCATTCGGGCCCCGCATCTTGCGGATCTGTGTGTTCACCAGTTGTGGATGTCAGCGTTTGCTTTCCGCTGGGCGCGCCGCCTTCAATTCATACCGTAAATCGACGCTTCCGTTGGCAAACCCGTTTATTACTTGGGGCATTGGTTTCTTGGTGGACCGCATGGGCCGTCCCTCATCGGGGCAGCCCGACGAGTCCAACAAAGAGTATCGACAGAAAGTCGATTTCATTTGAAGGTTAGTTTCCAGGGAAAATTGGCATTCCAGCCAATTGCGGCAATCCGCTCGGTATAACGCTTCACATGTCCGCAAGATCGTCGTCAAATCGACCCCGCAAAAGGCGGGGGAAGGCACCCAAATGGGAGCGTGAGGTAGGGGGCGTGCTTGCACGCACCGCCCGGATCAGGGTTTGGATTGGTGCGTGCAAGCACACACCTTGCGACCTTGTTGGTGCGTGCAAGCACGCACCCTACGATTCTTGCTGGTTGGGGTCGCCGTCGTCTTTGCGATGGCGTTTGTGCAAGTACAGCTTGATGGGGACTTCGCCAAACGACAGGTGATCGCGCAGGACGCCCAGCAAGTAACGCCGGTAGTCTTTGCCGAATGCCTTGGGGTCGCTGCACATCAAGACGATCGTTGGCGGTTCACTCGCAACCTGGGTTGCGTAGTAAATTTTTGGCCGACGGTTCTGGTACATCGGCGGTTGGTGCGCTTCGACTGCGGCCCGAATGATTCGGTTCAGCATGCCGGTCGAAACGCGTTCGCGGGCTTGCTTGTACAACATGGTTGCATGGTTCAGCAGCGCTTTGACGTTCTTGCCAGTTTGGCCCGTGATGAAAGCGATCGGTGCGTAGGCGAGTGTCGGGAATTGCCCGCGCAGGTAGCGAACCCAGCGGTCGGTCGGCATCGTGCCATGCAGTTGGTCCCACTTGTTGATCACAAAGATGCACGGTTTGTGATTGTCGATCACATAGCCCATCAACTGCTTGTCAACTTTGCTGACCGTTTCGGTGGCGTCAAAGAACATCAACACAACGTCGGCGCGGCGGATGCTTCGCTGGGCGCGATGCGTCCCATAAAACTCAAGGTCGGTTCGTTGGCTTTTGCGTTTACGCAGTCCCGGTGTGTCAATGGCGATGAACGTTTGGCCGTCCATTTCAAAGTGCACGTCGACACTGTCACGCGTCGTCCCTGGCACTTCGCTGACGATCATCCGGTCCGCTTCCGAAAGCGTGTTGACGAACGTGCTTTTGCCCACGTTACGCCGACCGACGATGGCAAGCTTCATCTGTGGCTCGCCAATCACTTCGTCGCCCGCCTCGGGCAATCGATCAACGATCAATTCCATCAATTCGTCGCGGTTGCGATTTTGAGTCGTACTGACTCGAATCAGGTGGCCGCGGCCGAGTCGATGAAACTCTTCTGCGTGAATGTCGTGATGCGACTGGTCCGCTTTGTTGGCGACCAGGATCACGGGGCGTTCGATGCCGCGAAGCCGTTCGGCAACCATTTCATCCAGTGGCATGGGACCACTTTGGACGTCCACCACCAACAGGATCACGTCGGCTGAGTTGATCGCCAATTCGATCTGTCGCCGGACGTCTGCGGTCAGGTCGTCGGGGTCGTCGATGCCCATTCCGCCGGTGTCGACCAATTCAAAGAAACGCTCGTCTGACTCGATCAGCGTTGTCATGCGATCACGCGTCACGCCCTCGAAGTCATCCACGATGGCCAAGCGGCGGCGAGCAAGCCAATTGAAGAGGCTGCTTTTGCCGACGTTGGGGCGACCGACAATGGCGACTTGTGGAACGGGCATCAGACTGGCTCAGACGGAAAGGGGCAAACGTGAGATCGTATTCGGGTTTGGTCCAAAGACATAGGCCCGACTGATCGAGTTCGCCAGGATTGCGACAATCTCGGAAGGGATTGCTACAATCTCGGCATGAATTCATCCGAGACACCACCCTCCGAATTGGCCGATCAAGCCTCTGCACTTGCTGCTCACTTGCAGCGGCAAGGCGTTCAGTTTCTGCCAGCCGCCGACGAAGCAACGGTCGCCCAGTTGCAGGCCGGGTTCGGCACGGTGTCTCAGCAGTCCGCTGCACCGGACGCGACGGGCGATTCGACGCCGGCGGCACCGGTCGCCCCGATTCAATCGGCCTCTCAAACAGAGGCCGCTCAATCACCCGTGCCTGCGCCGCCGGGCCCAGCGTCATCGGGCCCAGTGTCATCAGGCCCGCCGCCAGCTCCCGCAACCAGGATGGCGACGGTCTCGTTGATCGACAACGACGAGGGGAGCTACCCAGGCGAACCCTTGCCGTTGGCCGACCGCCAACTTCAGCTCGATGGGTTGGCCCAGCAGGTGGCCGGCTGCACCGCCTGTCCGGCGTTGGTCGGTTGCCGCACCAACACGGTCTTTGGCGAAGGAAGTCCCGCACCGCGTGTTGCCTTTTTTGGCGAAGGACCCGGAGCCGACGAGGATCGGACAGGACGCCCCTTCGTCGGAAAGGCTGGCCAACTGTTGACCAAGATGATCGAAGCATGCACCTTTCGGCGCGAAGATGTCTACATCTTGAACACGGTCAAATGCCGACCGCCAGGCAACCGGAATCCCGAACCCGAAGAAATCAGCAACTGCCGCGCCTACTTCGAAACCCAACTGTCGATCTTGCGTCCGGAGTACATCGTTTGCCTCGGTGCGGTCAGCAGCCAAGCTCTTTTAAAAAGTAAACTTTCGGTCGGCCGAATGCGCGGAAAGTTGCATCGCTATTTTGATAGCAAAGTGCTTGTGACCTATCACCCTGCTTATTTGTTGCGAAATCCGGCGGCCAAAAAAGCGGCCTGGCAAGACCTGCAACTGATGCTAAAAGACGCTGGAATCGATCCCAAACAGCGTTGAGCAAATCACCGCTAGCAGCGGGGTGGCTGATTCGGTTGGCCAATTCCTATTGACCATTGTTTGGTGATGGGAACAATCATCGAAACAGTGAAGCGGAGGATCGCTTTGCTGGCGGTGATGGATTCACCGCGAAACCCATTTTGTCGCGATGAGCAGGGAGGCCATCATGCGTCACGCGATCGATTCGTCGCGCACCTTCAACGTTGTTGGTATTGAAGGTGATGAAATTACTGAGGCGTCAGGCCCGGTATCTCTGAAAAGTCTTTTCAGCAATGCTCGATTCTTTGCCGGTGATGACGTCACCTTCACGGGAGTCGCCGCATCACCGAAGCAAGCCAGTGCTGGTGAATTGGTCGTCTACCGCATTGGTGAAGATTGCCCAAGCGAGGTTGTTGCCGAAGCGGTTGCACGCGGTGCCGCCGGAGTCCTGACCGAACAGGTGCTCCCCTGTCCTTTGCCGCAATGCATCGTTGGTGATGTTGATTTGGCGCTCGCCGAAATTGCTGCAAACCAAAACAATCGACCTGATCGCAAGCTGTTGACCGTGGGGGTGATCGGCTCGGCAGGAAAAACGTCGACGGCCCTGATCGTTTCGTCACTGCTTCGTCGCAGTGGGATTCGAACGGCCTACCAAACCGACCTCGGTCAGTGTGATGGAGTGGTTCAGTCAACGCCAAGCGAGTCGCTTCCGGCACACGACCAATTGATCCACTGGATTTCGGATTCGCACGAGGCCGGATCGCAGGCGGCGCTGATTGAGTTGTCCGAAGACACCGCTCGCCATGGCGGCTACGACTCCATTCAGTTCGATCTATTGATCATTAGCAGTTCGATTTCACGTCGGAGTGACTTCGGCGAGTCGGGATTGCAATGTGCACTCGAGCGATTGACTCCCGCAGGTGTCGTGATTGCACCTGCCGATGACGCCAAGACCATGCGTGTGGTGCGAGACAGCGGCATCAAAATGATCAGCTACGGTGTGCGCCAAGCCGCCGATGTTTCCGCAAAGATCTTTGATCAATCGGGCGGCATGACCACCCTGATGATGTCCTATGGCGGGACGACCGCGATGATGGAATCGAGCCTATGTGGCGCCGCGATGGCATCCAACCTGTGTGCTGCGGCGGCGGTTGGTGTGCTGATTGACCAGCCACTTCACGAGGTGGTCGAGAACCTTGGGCAACTGCGCGAGATTCCAGGTCGTGGGCAAACGGTCACTGATTTCGACCACGCGTCGGTGGTGATCGATGCAGGTGGTTCACCTGAGCGTGCAGCGACAGCGCTTCGGACTTGGCGAAGCATGAAGAGTGGCGGCCAGCTTTGGTGTGTGATGTCGATTGACGCCACCGAGATTCCCGAGGAGTTGGCTCGCTACGGCGACTTGATCGAACGGTTTGCCGATCAAGCGATCATCACGGCGGCACCCGATTCGAAACTAAAATTCCTGTCCGCTGCACATTGCGTGCTTGATGGTGTTCAAGATTGTGCTGCCTTGCGATTGGTTGCTGATCCCGAGCGAGCGGTGCGGTGGGCGATTGCCGAGGCGGGGTGCAACGATACCGTCTTGGTGATCGGAGCAGCTGGCGGACAAACACCTCACCAACGTCGCAGTGAGATCGATCAAATCAAAACCTGGATCGAGTCCGAAAGAGGCACGGATGCGTCCGAGGAATCGAGTCGCAGCGAGCCAACCATCTTGAAGTTCAGCGACTACCAAGAGTCATAGGCGAGCCGCCCGTTCGTAGTACCGAGCTTTAGCCGGAATCTTCAAGCCCTTCCGCCCAAAGGCGGGACTACAAACGGCAACCACGCCGCACATGAAATAGCTAGTAGGCCGGATCAAGGAGCGACAGCGACGCTGATCCGGCAGGTGTTCTGTTCCTCTACCAGCCACAGAGATCACCGTGCGACGAATGCGAGCACGAGCACCGCATTGCTGAGCACGAATCGATCATTCCTTACTCTGCGCCCTCACCGCCCTCTGTGGCTCATCTGAAATCTTTCGAAAGGGCCCGGCCGCTTGCGGTGAGGCACTAGTCGAGCGACCAACCTTCTCTGGGTTGCCTCGAGATATACGGGTCTGCTTCGGGGCATCCGATGCAAACCATTTTCTTGCTGTCCCACGTGATGCGTTTGCCGACCCGATAGGCGACGTTGCCGAGGTGGTTGGTTTCGGTCAGCGGTCCTGCATAGGAAAAGGGGCTCGCCGTCTTTCCCTCGCCGCGACACGCCAAAAGAAACTCACGGTGATGCCCCGGCGAATCGGGGACAAACTTTTTCGGAGGTTCAAAGTCGGCAAACGAGTCTTCAGGTAACAAGACGTGTTTGTTGTAGTCCGACAGCAACATGCCCTTGGTTCCGACAAACAGCACTCCACTGCCCCACTGCGGGATCTCACCACGCTTCCATCGTTCGGGCTTGTGCGTGCCCTGGTACCAGCTCAATTGAATTGCCGGCCAATTGCCGCGCGGCCCAAAGTCGTAAACGGCCGTCATCGACGCGGGCGCAATCTCGGGATGCGCCGGCGGTCCAAACGCCTCGACCGATCGCGGGGCATCAAGTTCAAGAGCCCAATAGGGTAGATCGTTCCAATGGCTACCCAAGTCGGACATCGTTCCGTTACCAAAGTCCCACCAACGGTACCAATTGGGACCTGGGAAGTAGACGTTGTGGTAGGGACGCTCGGGTGCTGGACCGAGCCACAAATCCCAATCGAGATATTCGGGGGGCGTTTCCGATTTGGTTGGACGACGATCCACGAACAGGCGATCGAACCGTTTGGCTTCCGATTCGGATTGCAAACCCCATGCACGGCCGACCCAAACATGCGCTTCGCTTACCGCGCCAATGGCGCCGCTTTGGATCAATTCCACAACGCGGTGGTAATTGTCGCCCGCGTGGATTTGCGTTCCCATTTGCGTGACCACGCCCGCTTTGGCTGCCGCTTCGGTGATGCGTCGTGTTTCGTCAATGTTGTATGCCAGTGGCTTTTCACAATAGACGTGTTTGCCAAGTTGCAGCGCCGGCATGGTTGCATAGGCGTGAACATGTTCGGGCGTACTCACGACCACCGCATCGACATCCTTGCCGATGGCATCGTAAAGCCGTCGAAAGTCCTTGAATTGCTTGGCTTTGGGAAAACGTTTGCCCGCATTTGCAAGTGCTCGAGCATCAACGTCACAAATCGCGGCAACGTCGATCATTCCGGTGCCGTGCATCTGTTGCAAATTGCTTCCACCCCGACCGCCGCATGCGATGAAGGCCACTTTGAGTTTGTCATTGGCGGCAGTGGCAGACGCCTTCGGTGTCGCAACCACAGTGGCGGCAGTGGCAAGTGACGAGGCAACGAGAAAGTCGCGGCGTGATGGTTTGCTTTGTGAGCTCACAGCTGCAGCTCCTGGGAACGGAGGGAAGTTGGCGGGATCGCCATTGTACCGGGTTGCCAGCGTCGATCCTTGGGTGACTGAATGGTCATGTCTGTTTTTCAATGCCCCGTGTCTGCTTTTCGATGCCCGCCCACCGCACCGCACCTGGCAGCCGACAAAATGCATCAACTCGGGGCAAAATGCGGCGAGTCGGGCAAGACGACGGTCGTCCTTTCGATTGGGGCACTGTAGTCTAGGGGCATCCACCGAACAGACATGCCCAGCTTGTCGATTCCTCGCAGTTACCAACCCACCGACCAAACCGCCCTCACCCCGGTCCAGCGCGGTCAGCTCTTTTCCCAACCAATGTCAACGTCCAAACAATCTGGTTTTCTACAAGCACTCCTGTCTCCCTTTCACCGCTCGACCGTCCGCCGATGGCCCGCCCGCCTCGACAAGTGTTTTACTGTCGACGACCTCCGAGACTTGTTCGAGAAACGCATTCCTCCTGTGGTTGGCGATTACTTTTTGGGTGGGGCGAGCGAGGAACGCACGATGCGCGACAACGAGGCCGCGTTCCAACAGACGCGGTTTGCGCCCAACTATGGCATTAGCCATGAAAGCATCGATCTGTCGACGACCGTGGCTGGCACCAAAATCAGCATGCCTGTGATTGCGGGGCCTGTTGGAAGTCTGCGTACGCTCTGGCCGCGTGGGGAAGCGGTGGCTGCCAAAGCGGTCGGTGAGGCCGGGACGGTCTGCACCCTTTCAACGTTGACCGGGACGCGCCTTGAAGAGGTCAACGAAGCGTCCCCGATGGATTGTTGGTTTCAACTCTACTTGGTCGGCGGCAAGGAAGTTTCGATCAAAGGAATCGAGCGAGCAAAGAAGGCGGGCTACAAAGCGCTCGTGTTAACGATCGACACGCCGGTCGCTGGATTGCGGTACCGCGACAAACGCAATGGTTCGGTCGAAGCGATCAACGGCGGCATCTTTCAGAAGCTCAAGTTCGCGCCGCAAATGAGCATGCATCTGTCGTGGTTGACCAGCTATTACCACGATGGCGGTTTGATGGATTTTCCAAACATCGAACTTCCTGGTGGCGAACCGATGCCCTACGCCGACATTGGTAACCAGCTTCAACAGTCCGCGGTCACTTGGGCCGATATCGATTGGATCCGCGAAGTCTGGGACGGACCGATCATCATCAAGGGTGTCCATACGGTTCACGATGCGGTCAAGGCTGCTGATCTTGGTGCCGCAGCGATCATCATTTCCAATCATGGTGGTCGACAGTTGGACCGCGTTCTGCCGACGCTTGAAATGTTGCGTCAGATCGTGCCGCACATGAAGGACCGCGACACCGAAGTCCTCGTGGATGGCGGGATTCGATCGGGCGGAGACGTTGCGATCGCCTTGGCCACCGGAGCCAAGGCGGTGTTGTTGGGCCGAGCTTACGCCTACGGACTCGGCGCCGCGGGTGAAGCAGGAGTCACCAAGGCACTGACGATCATTCGTGATGAGCTTGAGCACACGATGCGGCAACTCGGTTGCGGGAGCCTCGATGAACTCAATCCATCACACGTCGTCCAGTACAAAGTCTGAACGAGGTTTGGAGTCCCGCCAGTAGCTACCTTCGCCAGAAGGTGGTCTTCTCTTGGAAGCCATTCACGACAAACAAGGCCCGACGCCAGCGCGTTCGGGTCATCTTTCAAGCCGTGCGAAACATCCACGCTCTGGCGAGCGACGTAACGTCGAATGGCAACAAAAAAACCGGGCGTCGATGGACGCCCGGTTTTCGTGATCTCACTGCGACCCAATTGGGATTAGATTTCCCATCCGTCGCGGTATTCGCGTTGTACGAACTGATTGATTTCCGACACGTTGGGGCTCATCAGTTTTTCAGCGTTCCATTCGATACGCTGACCTTCGCCGGCACGCATTGCCAAGTTACCGACAAGAATGGTCTCGGTCAGGCGGCCAGCGTAGCCGAAGTTCGACATCGTGCCTGGCTCGTATTCGCCTTTGACCGTGCTGACGAATTCCCATTTCTGACGTTGGTCACCACCCGCTTTGTGCGGGATACGTGGCAGCGTTTGTTCTGGGGCTTCGAAATCTTTGTACTTGTCTTCAGGCAGCAAGTAGTAGCGAGCACCATAATCGTCTGGCGAGAAGAGCAAGCCCTTGCTGCCGACAACGACCGCGCCGCTGGTCTTGCGGTTTGGATTGGCCTTTTGCTGAGCGATTCGTTTTTGGAACGAAGCGGGCAATTGCGAAAGGATTTCGTCGTTTGGCAGATTGCCACCGTCGTACCAGTAGAACTTGCAGGGTGGCAAACCATCACGCTCAGGAAACTCGAACATCAACGACGAGCTTCCTGGGAAGGTTTCGCCTTCGAAGATGCCAGGGTTCTTGACTGCCGTGACAGCGACGGGATCCCAAAGCTTCAACGCCATCACTGGCATGTTGGTTGTGTGGCATGCCATGTCGCCCAGAGCGCCGGTGCCAAAGTCGACCCAACCGCGCCAGTTGAACGAGTGGTAAACACCCTTCTTGAATGGACGCATTGGTGCAGGACCGATCCAAGCATCCCAGTTCAAACCGTCTGGCACAGGATCTTCGCCATCGGGTCGACCAATGCCTTGAGGCCAAACGGGACGGTTCGACCAAATGTGAACTTCGTTGACATCACCGATCGCGCCGCTGCGGATAACTTCAACCGCTTCTCGCAAACCGTTCTCTGCGGTGCCTTGGTTACCCATTTGAGTGACCACGCCGGTTTCCTCGGCAACTTCGCGCATCATGCGTGCTTCGCGAATCGACCAAGTCAGTGGCTTCTGGCAGTAGACGTGCTTCTTCATCCGCATCGCCTTGATCGCAGCCGCAGCATGCGTGTGGTCGGGCGTGCTGACGGTGACGATGTCCACTTTCTCGCCCAGTTGGTCGAGCATTTCGCGGAAGTCGGTGTATTGCTTGGCGTCGGGGAACTCGCGTCCTTTCTTGGTCAGTCGTCCGCCATCGACGTCGCAAAGCCCAACAATATCAACGCCATTCTCGGCGATGTGGCTGGTGTCGCTTCCGCCTTTACCGCCGATACCGATGCAAGCTGCTGAAAGCGATTGCAGCGGCGAAGCGGCGCGGATTTCTGGCATCGAAGACGTCCAGAAGCCAACTCCGGCACCGAGGGCGGCCGATTGGCCTAGAAAACGACGACGCGATGTCTTTCTTGTCATTGAGAAACTTTCCTAAGAAGTGAAAAAGGCGGGAGCAGGTGGACGAGCGAGCGTCCACAACAGCTGGTGGGTGGCGAAATAATCTCCCAACACAATAGCAGGACAGATATGCCTAAACAATCATTGTTTTGCCTCAAACCGCGGTTGCCGGAGATCAAAAAATGCCGCGATTCGTTGCCAGTTTCTGCCCAAAGGTCTACGCTGACGGCTAACGTTCTCGGTTTCGATTCCAACAGAGCACTCTCCCACCATGCCTACGCCTTTGCGCCCCCGCCTTCGCCGATTTCTTTCACTCCTCGCGGTTGCCGCGTTTTTGATCGCCCCCCAGGTGGGCTGTGAGAAAAAAACAGCGGTCGATGTGAGTCCCGACACGACCGCAAAGGGAGAGGATCCGAAGCCTGCGCCCGAACCGCCAAAGCCGGATTCGCCAGAAGCAATTGCGGCACTCGAAGAGATTGGTGGAGTCCTCGTGAAGAACTCCGATGGCTACGTGACCGAGATCACGCTGGCGGCTCAAGGCGACATCAGCGAGTCGTTGGTTCACTTGGGCGGATTGCCAAATCTGCAAAAGGCAATCCTTTCTGGTCCCGGATTGAACGATGAAGGCCTCGACGTCTTGGGCACCCTCACCAAGCTTCGTGACGTTGACCTTTCTAATTCAGCCGTTGGCGACAAGACCCTCGAAGTGCTTGGCAACGTGAAGTCGCTGCAAGTCCTTCGCCTTCGCCGTGCGAGTATCACCGACGGTGGACTTGCGAACCTGAAAGGGCTCGACAACCTGCGCGCGATTGACCTTCGCAATAGTGCGATCAGTGACGAAGGAATGGTTCATCTTGCCGGTATGAAACGACTGGCCGATATCCAACTTGAAAAAGCCAACATCACCGATGCCGGCGTCAAACAACTTGCATCGCTTCCGTTGAAGTCCATCAATGTCAACTATTGCACGACTGTGAGCGATGAATCGCTGAAGGCGCTTGAGTCGGTCACGACGCTGACATCGATCCAAATGGATTACACCAACGTCAGTGATGCGGGCATGCCTTCGGTTGCCAAACTGACCAACTTGCAACGGCTGCGTCTTCGCGGTTGCGACGTAACCGGCGCAGGAATCGCCCATATCGAAGGTCTCAAGAAGATCAACCGTATCGAGCTTCGCGACTCGTCGCTTGATGATGATGGGATGGCCGTCATCGCAACCCTGCCCGAAATCAAGTTCCTCGACATCGCGGAATGTCGGTTGGTTTCATCGGATGGAATGAAGTTGATCGCCGGGCTGAAGAAGCTCGAGTACCTCAGCCTTTGGGAGACCAAGATTGATGACGAAGCGTTCAATACGTTTGGCGATCTAACGGGCGTGACCGAGTTGAATCTTCAGGGGGCGACATCCATCACTGATGAAGCAACGCCAACCATCATGAAAATGACCAAGCTCAAATCACTCAACATCGGAGGAACTCAAATTGGCCAAAGTGCTGAAGAGTTCGCCAAGTTGAAGGATCTCAAGATGCTCAATATCGTCAACAGCGGCGTTGGCTTTGATGTGATCGACATTCTCGCCGAACAACGTCGCGACATGGAAATCATCGAGTTCTAAGCCGAGCTCGCCTTTGACGACGCTCTTTGCCGTATTTGGTGATTCGAAACCGCGAGCGATCGCGATGCGGTTCTGAATTGGGGTGGCTGTGATGATCGTAAGCCGCGATCGCGTAAGCGGCCGGGCATGCGACTAGACGTAGCTACGCTCGCCAGAGCGTGGGGTGAAGGAAACCGCGAGCGATCGAAATGCGGTTTTTGGATGTGGGGCTGTGATTCTCGTGAGCCGCGATCGCGTAAGCGGCCGGGCCCTGAAACCTGGTGCACTCGATTGAAACCAGGGAGCAAGGGCCCGAGGCCTCACGGCCGGCGGCTCATGGGGACTCCGTGGGTGCCGACCCAATGCCGCTTTGCGCCATCTTCAAAGAACGCCGCAGCTACCTCCGTCAAAAAGTGAGACGTGTGGTATTCTGCTCTTTACCACACTGACGCTCGGCGGACGGCAGCTACGGCGAATTCAAAATGCACACCAACCGTGAGCCGCGATCGCGTGAGCGGCCGGGCATGCGACTAGACGTAGCTACGCTCGCCAGAGCGTGGTGACGGAAACCGCGAGCGATGGAATTGCGGTTTTGGGATTGGATGGGGCCGTGATCTCGTGAGCCGCGATCGCGTAAGCGGCCGGGCCCTGAAACCTGGTGAACTCGATTGAACCCAGGGAGCTAGGGGCCGAAACCTCACGGCCGGCGGCTCATCGAGAAAGGCCTTACGCTCCTACGGCGAATCAAAGTTAAGCAGATTTCCCGAGTTGGATTCGTCCACCTCCAACGTGGCTTCCGTCGAGTCCAGCGTATCTTCCGTTGCATCCGATGTTTCGTCGGCATCCAACTTGTCGTCGGCTTCCAACGCTTCCTCTGCGTCGCCCGCTTCTGACTCGTCTGACGCGACGTCATCCTTGGCTTCCACAACCTCGGGCTTGGTGGCCTTGATCATCTTCAGGGCATTTTGGAATTGTTGAGACTGGGCGGCGGCGTCCTCGCGCGCTTTACGTGCTTCGAGAAATCTCGCTTCCACTTCAAGCATCTCGGCACTTGAGGTCAAACCGTTCTTGAACGTCTGTTGAATGTTGGCTTGCCGCTTCTCGGCGACGCTTAATTGCGACTCGGCGAAGCGTAGGTCGCGTTCGAGTTTCTTCGAGAGCGCTTCCCACTCCACTTCCGCGAAGGCAAGCGTTTGTTGTGCACGTTCGAGTTCGAGCTCCGTGTTTTGATACTCATGCTGAGAGACAGCCCTCATGTCACGCAATCTGGTCATCTGATCAAGCTTGTTGCGAGCCGACAACGCGTTCAACTTTGCTTGAGCGAGTTGACGAGCAAGTTGGAAGACCTCGCTGCGAACGCTTGTCGTGATCGCGACATTTTGCCGTGGCGATGGGTTCGAGAAACCGGAGGGCAACTGCTCGCCCAACGGGCCAGACAGAGCACGTGATTCGGGGGCATTGCTCTTGTTGCGTGGAGCAGTTTTGGGTTCGGCTCGAAGCGATGGGGCTCGGTGATCCTTTGAGAATCCAGACGAACGACGCGAAGGTTTGTTGTCGGGAGCGAATTGAGGTTGCGGCTGAGCCGGTTTGGGAGGCTGGACGATCTGAGGAGGGTTCGTCGGGTAGATCGTGGTTGCCCGCGGAGGCGCCGAGTAAGTGCCGGAGTTAACGCTAGGTGCGTATTGAGGCGTCGGTTGATAGGGCCCCGGGACCGGCTGAGTGTAGGTTGACTCGGTGCGCCACCTTAGCACATCGGGATTGCCAGTCAGTTCATTGATACGACGTTGAACGATCTCGCTCTTCTTGCTTGTTCGAGTGGCGTAGGTGTCTTTGAGCTTTTCGAGCCGCTTGGCCGTTCGCTCAATCTCTTTACCTTGCTGGGCGTGGTTACGATCGAATTCCTTGTTGAGTAGTTCTCGCAGTTCGTCGACCTTTTCGCTGTATGCCTTCGACTCCTTCTCGGTTTTGCCGAGCTCTCGCACAAGTTTCATCACATCGAGGTTGTGTCCAGCAGCGTAGACGTATCGCGTGGTTTGCACGGGAACAAGGCGAGTGCGCTGCTCCGTTTTCATGGTTGTCTTGCCAGTCTTCGCATCGAAAACAGGAACTTGAACGGTTTGACGTTCCTCACGAAAACTGTTCTCGACGATGGGGCGATAGCCAAGTGGAGTCGGCTTCGCGGTAAACGTTGGCGGCATGGGTGGCGTTGACGGCGAAGGTTGGACGCCCACCCGTACCGGCGAGCTGGCGATTCCGGGTGTCAATGCTGGCGGCCCCGATTGTGGTGGTAGGCCCGATTGTGGTGGCAGGCCCGGTAGCGTTGGCAGACCTGAAAGCGATGCGAGATCAGGTCGGGTTGGCGGAACCGGTCGTGTTCCGGGGGCCCGACGGGTTGCCGGAGCGGGTTGTGTTGCCGGTGCCGTTTGGGCGAGGCTTGAACGAACCGGCTCGTTGGCCACCATTGGCACTGGCTCTGCTCGTTTGTTCAGGACGGCCTCGCGTTGCTGGTCGGCACGGTCTTTCGCTTGTTGCGCAAAGGCGTTTTCAAAGGCTCCAAGCACAACCCACATCACCACCATCGGCAAGACAACGATGGCGCAGATCGTGCCGATCACAACGGGAAGGGCTCTCGCAATCCTTCGTTTGGACGCTCGGTTATTTCGTTGGTGCATTATCGTTCTCGCTGGAAAAAGGGGCGATTGGATTCTCAGACTCGGTACTGGTGGGAGCCAAGGGTTCAGGGTTGTCTTGAGCCAATGGCGCTTCGACAGGCCGCAGCGTCTCGAACGTGAGTTCGAGCGCGTAAAGGGACTGATTGATTTGGGCGAGTTCGCCGTCAATGTCACCGGCAAGCCAATCAGGTGAAGCCGGTGGAAGGATTGGCAGGATTGCCGTCGGTTGGGCAACGCCGGCCGAAGGGCTTGGGGCGTCAACTGCCGCGTGTTCGTTTGGCTGGAGGGGCGATGTCTGGACGGGAGGTTGTGTCGTTGGCGGTTGCGGAGTGGGGTGATCGGCATTGGGATCGACCAAGCCAGCGACCTGATCGCCCGTGTTGCCACTTGTGGAGGCGTTGCTCCGGTGGTTCGATTCCGCACGATTAGAGGTCAGGCCCCATTGGTAGGCTCCGATCAAGCTTGCAATCGCAATCGAAATGCATGCCAGAACGACCGCCTGTTTTTGCCCAGTGCGCGAGGGGCGAAGAGTTTTGGGAAGCGGGTTGTTGCTAGGGCTTTGAACGTGAGCAAGCGACTCACGCAACATGACGGCGGCTTCGTCGGCCGAAGCGATGCGATGGTTTTTGTCGATCGACATCAATCGCGACGTCAGCGTGTCGAGCCAGGCTGGCATCCGCTCGTTGACTTCATAGATCGGACGAGGTCGGCTCTCAGTGATCTTTCGCAAAACGGCGAGCGGTGAGTCGGCGCGGTAGGGGGCGCGGCCAATGGCGAGCGCGTAAATCAGACTGCCGAGGCTGAATAGATCCGACCTTACGTCGACGGCCTCGCCGCGTGCTTGTTCGGGACTCATGTACTGGGGCGTGCCGGCAATCATGCCGCTCATTGTTAGAGTGGCATCGTCCAAAGCGCGAGCCAATCCAAAGTCGCTGATCAAGACTCTGCCATTGCCCTCTTCCATCAAGATGTTCGCCGGTTTGATGTCTCGGTGAATCACGCCTTGGCGATGAGCGGCGGAAAGACCCTCGGCGACCTGCAGTCCGATGCGCAGGACCTCGTCCAATGCGAGTGGACCCGATTTCTCGAGATGTTCTTGCAGGTTCCCACCCGAGATGCAGGGCATCACGATGTAAGGAAGTCGACCGGCCGTCGCGATGCTGTAGATCGGGACAATCGACGGATGCACGATGGCAGCGGCCGCTTGAGCTTCACGCATGAAACGCGCGCGGGCTGCACCCACACCAGCCAAATGAGGCGCAAGCACTTTGATTGCGACGGGGCGATTCAATTCAGGATCGGTTCCTCGCAAGACCACGCCCATTCCGCCCTGGCCGATAACGCTGTCGATCGGGTAATGATCGATGTGGCCAAGGTTGTCTTCGGTTGGACCATCAAGGAGCGGGCGGATCCAATCGAGCGACGAGTCGACCAGCCGGTCACCTTGCTGTTGGCCGGACGCGTGAGTCGGCGTGCCGGCCTGCCCGCTGGTCAACTCGTCGTCGAGATTTGCTTTGGGTTGTGACATCGTGCTTTGCGAAAGCACTTCGACCGTTTCTTGCCACCACTGTTGTGCTCCGGCGAGTTCTTCCAGTTCGCCGCGGCAGGTTTCGCAGCGATCAAGGTGCGATTCGATCTGTTCGACTTGCTCGCTTGAAAGGGCATCATCGAGCAGCCTGCGAAGCTCTTCGTTTTCGATGTGTCGATCAGGTTTAGCAATCATGTTTGGGATCCCTACTCGCTTAAGCGGTGGTGGACGAGTTGGCGAATCCGTTTCAGCACTCGGCAACGAGCCACATACACCGCTCCCTCGGTGATCCCCAGTTCGGCGGCAACATCTGCAATCGGTTTTGATTCCACGGCGGTGCGCCAAAACGCGATCCAATTCGACTCACCCGTTCGCGTACGCACTTCACTTGCAGCCCAACGAAAGAGTTGTTGACGACGATCTTGGTCAAACTCTTCTTCAAAGGGTTGGTCGACCGCGATGCGATCAAGCGTCATTTGAATCTCGGTGTTCCCTGGCGACTGTTCATGACGCGAACGCTTGCGGAATTGATCGATGGCAGCATTGCGCGTGATGCGAGCAAGCCAACCTCGAAAGCTGCCGTCACCTTCGAGGTCAAAGCGTTCGATCGCGGAGGAAACGGAAAGCAACACTTCTTGAACAATCTCTCTCGCGTCAGCGTCTTGGAACGCTCGGCGTTTGGCCATGCGGTAGATCACCGGTTCGTACACCGCAGTGAATTCGGCCCACGCTTGATCGTCGCGCGAGTCGCGCAATCGAACCAAGAGGCTTTGTCGAGTTTGGGGATCTGAATTCAAAGTGCTCATCCGAGGATTCCGCTACCGACGACGGATTGCCGCAGTCGTGAAACACGCGTTGGTCGTTTGCGACATTCCGGCGCAGTTTGGATCGGCGTGCCCCTTTCCGATGTCCTACTGTGCAAAGAACCAAGTCGCAACGTTCGACCGAATCGCAATGTTACGCCGGCTCACAATGTTACGTTGGCTCGCATCGTCGAACCCACTCGCCACCTGGGTGTCCCCTTAGGGTGACGACGCGATTGAGTCGGCAATGTTTCCGGGGGTGTTACAGGTTTACACGCATCATCTGGTGCGACATTGCGCGATATCCCAAAAAAAATCCCCAGAAACCAGTCGGGCCAGCGAACTACCCGATAAAGCTCGCTAACGGGTGTTTTCATCTGCTTGGGTGGACCAACCGTGGCATCGCGACGCGAAAAGATATTTTAGCGCCTCCGATGACACCGGAACCTGCCTGAAGTAGTGAGGTTTCAACGTAAGCAGGATGCGACTCGCGACAGCAAAATCATCAGAAAGGAAAAAGAATCGTGACCGAGAACACGCCCAACACCAAAATCACCGACGCTTGTCCCTCAGGGCACCGCGTTCGCGGTGATATTCGCTTGGCGGGCAAGTCAGTGCGGTGCCCAAAGTGTCGAAAGGAATTCGTCTTTGCACCTCTGAAACCCTCTGCTGCAGATAGCAATGTGGTGACCGACACCAGCGTGATGCGGATTCTGGGTGAATCGCCAGAGATCCCGCCAATGCCCGAACGAAAGCCCGACTCGACCAAATCGTGCCCACGTTGCAACGTGTCGATTTCGGCCAACGCCAGTGTCTGTAATCACTGCAACACCTACGTCGGTGTGATGCCACGTTTCATGCGCCAAATCGCAGCGGGTGACTCGGGCACGATGAACGCCTAAAGGGGCCTACCCCTGGGGATGGGTGCAGGCGGCGACCGTGAGCGCAATGTGAGCCGAACGCGCTAGTGTCGGGCCCTGCAGCCTTCGCCGCTCGGGACGGTAAGAAAAAGAGGGTGGTGAGTGCTGCGGCCTCTGAACTGCGCGTTGAACACTCTCCCTTGGGAGAGTCGGCCTCTAAGGGCCGAAGAGGGTTCATTTTGTATCGATCCTTCACTCCCTGGGCTTTAGCGCCCGACCCTCCCGCAAGCAGGAGGGTGATCGTTGGAGCGCACAACCTCTAGGGCCCGCAGGCGTTCAAAGCTCGAATCGGGCCGACAAAGCGTTTATGATGGACTTTTGCGTCTTGGGGGACGACGCAGCGGCGAACTCATCGCTTCCCGTCATGAAAGCTTGGCGCAATGGCAAACGTCGACATCGGTACCGCAGCCGATCAATCCGATCCGGGCCCTCTCCCGGACCGGCTCCTCTCTCGAGCATGCGAGTTCTCGTGGCAGGTTTCGGCAAGGCAAAGGCACCTTCAATGGGTCTCACCGACCGCCCTTGGTGTCTTGGGGACCTCGGCCGACGATCTGCTTGCACAGCGTCGCTATTGGTTTGACCTGATCCATCCCGATGATCACGAGTCGGTGACGGCCGCCCTGGTCCGCGCGATCGAAAAAGGAAATGCGAACCACGACTACCGTCTGATCGGTGTCGGGGCCGAGGTGAAGTGGATTCGCGAAACCATCGTCCGTGATGCACCGGGCAAGAACGGACGCGCTGGCGCCGATCAGGACGACGTGACGCTTTGTGGAATCAGCCGCGATGTGAGCGAACAACGAAACGCAGAGATTTCGGTGCGCGATTCGGAAGCGGTCTACTTGTCCTTGCTCGAAGGGATGCCACTAAGCATTTTGCGGAAAGACCTTCGCGGACGAATCAAATATGCCAACAACCTGGCCTGCCAACAAATGCGAGTCGAGCCCGACCAGGTGATCGGAAAAACCGACTTTGACTTGTTCCCTGCCGAGCTTGCCAAAAAGTACATGGCAGATGATCGACTTGTCATTCAATCGGGCAAGTTGCATCACGATGTGGAGCGGCACCAGAGTGCCGACGGCAGCCAGCATCATGTCGAGGTGTGGAAGGCTCCCGTACATGGATCGCACGGCGATGTGATTGGAATCCAGGTTCTATTCTGGGATGTGACCGACAAGAAGAATGCCGAACATCAAATTGAGTTCGAAAAGTTCTTGTTGTCGATTCTCTTGGAGACCGTACCCGATTCGGTCTACTTCAAAGATGCCGATAGCCGGTTCATTCGATTGAGCCGAAGCTGTGCTCGCAAGTTTGGTCTGAGCGACCCTCGCGACGCCATTGGAAAATCCGACGCTGATTTCTTCAGTTCTGCGCACGCCAAGTCGGCGTTGTCCGACGAGCGACGGATCATGGAATCGGGTGAAGCAATCCTTGCCAAGATTGAACGCGAGACTTATCCCGACCAGGAAGATACTTGGTGCAGCACGACGAAGGTGCCGTTGAAAGATCAGGACGGAAAGCTGATCGGCACGTTTGGCATTTCACGTGACGTTTCCGAGCAAAAACGTGCCGAAGAGGAACTTGCACGCGAACGCGATCTGCTCAAGACGATCATCGACAACGTGCCCGACTTGATCTACGTCAAAGATCGTTATGGACGATTCATCACAGCCAATGCAGCATTGCTGAATCGATTGAACCTCGATTCGCCTGCTCAGATGGCCGGCAAGACGGACTACGATTTCTCCGTGCCCGAAATGGCATGCAATTACGTCACGGACGATCAAAACGTGATGCGAAGTGGCGAGCCGTTGATGGATCGGGAAGAGTCGCACCAAGGCGAAGACGGTCCTCCCATTTGGTTGCTGACCACGAAGGTCCCTCTGCGCAATAGCGACGGTGAAGTGATCGGTGTCGTCGGAATTGGTCACGATATCACTGAACGAAAGAAATCGGAAAAGGAGATCATCTCCGCCAAAGAGATCGCGGACAAAGCCAATCAAGCGAAAAGCGACTTCTTAGCCAATATGAGCCACGAGATTCGCACGCCAATGAACGCCATCATCGGGATGACCGATCTGGTGCTCGACACGCGACTCGATGCCAATCAACGAAACTTTTTGCTGATGGTGCAGGAGTCGGGCGAGTCACTGCTTTCGGTCATCAACGACATTTTGGACTTTTCGAAGATCGAGGCCGGCAAGCTTGATATTGAATCACGCATCTTCGACTTGCGTGAGAGCTTGGGCGACACGATGAAGACGCTCGCATTGAAAGCGCATGCCAAAGGGTTGGAACTTGCGTTTCGTGTCGACCCCAACGCGCCCCGGTACGTTATCGGCGACGCAGGACGATTGCGGCAGATCATCGTCAATTTGGTCGGCAATGCAGTCAAGTTCACCGAGAAGGGTGAAGTCGTCGTCGACGTGGATTGCGTTGCGGCAAACGACAAAGACGTCCATTTGCGGTTCTGTGTTCGTGATACCGGAATTGGAATCCCCGAAGAAAAGTGTGCGACGATTTTTGAGGAGTTCGAACAGGCCGACACCTCAACGACGCGTCGATTTGGCGGGACCGGTTTGGGGCTTGCCATTTCATCACGTCTGGTCCGCTTGATGGGCGGGACGATCGATGTGTCAAGCGAAGTGAACGAAGGCAGCAAGTTCACGTTCGAAATCACACTCGACTCGGCTCCCGAAGATGTCGAGCAGCAGTCCAACAAAGGCCTGGTCTACGTCGGTGGCACTCGAGTGTTGGTTGTTGACGACAACGAAACCAATCGCAAAATCCTGGACGAGATGTTGAGCAACTGGGGGATGAAACCGATCCTCGCCCCCAGCGGCGATGTCGCCATCGAGGAGTTGCGCGGCGCGGCGAGTGACGGCGAGCCCTTCGGTCTGGTGATCAGCGATGTCAACATGCCAGAGATGAGCGGGTATGACTTTGTTGAGCAAGTGATCGAAGACAAGAACATCGCTGCGACACCCATCATTATTTTGACCAGCGGCGGACGCGACGGCGACAGCGTCATCCGAGACCGGCTCGGCATCTCGGAACGATTGATGAAGCCCGTCAAGCAAAGTGAGTTGTTCGACGCCATCGTGCGAACATTGGGCGTGACAGCTCCTGAAGACGAAACGGCGTTTGAGTATGACGAGGAGTTGGTCAGCAGCATTGGCGAATTGAAGGTGTTGCTTGCCGAAGACAACGTGATCAATCAACGCCTTGCTGTGGGCGTGCTCGATCGTTTTGGTCACGAGGTGACGGTTGTCGAAAACGGCCAACAGGCGGTCGACGCACTCGGTCGTGAACCGTTTGATGTTGTGCTTATGGATGTGCAAATGCCAGTGATGGACGGCTTCGCTGCAACCGAGGCGATTCGCCATCGCGAAGAGAAAACCGGAGAGCGGGTGCCGATCATCGCGATGACCGCACACGCGATGAAAGGGGACCGCGAAAAGTGCCTCGAAATCGGAATGGACGAATATGTCGCCAAGCCGATTCGCATCACGGTACTTTGCGAAAAGCTGGCCAAGGTGCTTCAGGGACGCGGGACGCTAAGCACATCGGGACGCCCCGATCTTTCCGTCTTGGTCGCTCACGAAGAAGACGAAGCCAAAGCGGGTGTCGACATCGCGGACGTGATCGATTGGGAACACGCCAAAGTGACCGTAGGTGGTGACCAAGGCCTGTTGGACGAACTGCTAAAGATCTATCTGGGCGAGAGCAGCAAGTTGCTGCGTGAGATCGAAGGAGCGATTCAGTCTGAGTCGGGGCATGATTTGCATCGCACGGCCCATACACTCAAAGGTGCGTCGATGTCCGTGGGGGCGATTGGCGTGGTTGCGGTTGCCGAATCGCTCGAGCAGATCGGTGGCCGTGGTGCCCTGTCGGAAGCACCGCCGGTCATGGATCAACTCAAATCCGCGGTCTCCAAAGTCGTTCGTGCCATCGAAGACCACCTCGGAACCTAACGCTCGATTTATCGAGGCATTTGGCCGTCAGGTATCACTGCCGGTGCCTCTCTGAATCGGATCGGCTAGAATTCGCGAATCTTCGGTTGTCTCGATCCTTTTTTGCACGCGATGCTCGCGGCATTGAGGGGAGGCCTTGAATTCTATGACGAGAGCGTGATGAACAAGATCGGTTTCTCCCTGCTGTTGTTGCTTGTGTTTTGCCAACTTGCAAAGGCAGACACCAAGCCAAACGTGGTGATGATCCTAGTCGACGACATGGGATGGATGGACTTGTCGTGCCAGGGCAGCGACTATTTCAAAACGCCCAACATTGATCGGTTGGCTGAAAAAGGAACTCGCTTTACCGACGCGTACGCGGCCTGTGCGGTCTGCAGTCCAACGCGTGCTGCGGTGATGACGGGACGTTGGCCTGGACGCGTTGGTGTGACTGATTGGATTCGAGCGCGGTTTCAACGAGGCGGTATTGGCACGCCCGAAGTGAATCCGACCGAATACGTTGGTGGCAAAAACCGCAAACTACTTTGCCCGCCGAACCCCTATTGGATGGAGCACAAGGAGGTCACACTCGCCGAGGTCCTCAGTGACAATGGCTACAGCACATGCTTCGTTGGCAAGTGGCATCTCGGCGATCCCGACTGGTATCCGACATCGCAAGGATTCGATGTCAACATCGCGGGGTGTGATATTGGTCAACCACCAAGCTACTTTGATCCCTACTTTCACAAGCGGTATAGCCTTGATGGTCAACTCGAGCCGCGCAAAGAAGGCGAATTCTTGACTCATCGTGAGGGCGACGAAGCGAGTCGATTCATTCGCAATCAAAGCGACAAGCCGTTTTTCTTGTACTACTGCCCCTATGCGGTTCACACTCCGATCCAAGCGATCGATGAGGTCGCCGCGAAATATGAACGCGAGGGCAAGACAAAGAACAACGCAAAGTATGCGGCGATGGTAGAAAGTGTCGACGATGCGGTTGGCATGATCGTAAAGACGCTCGAGGAGACCGGCAAAGCATCCAACACGCTCGTTATCTTTACGTCGGACAACGGCGGTTTGCTCGGTCCAACCAACAACGCTCCGTTGCGTAGTGGCAAAGGTTACGCCTACGAAGGCGGCATCCGCGTTCCGGCGATCGTGTCATGGCCAGGGACGTTGCCTGAAGGTGTCGAATCGAGCGAGCCCATTTCAAGTGTCGACTATTTGCCAACGGTTTGCGAAGCCGCCCGTGTGGCGGCGCCCGATGTTCCGATCGACGGTCTTTCGCTATGGTCTCACCTCAAGTCGAGTGGGACGAAGCCTCTCGGACGCGAAGCGATCTATTGGCACTTCCCGCACTATCGACACGCCCCCGGTCCCTATTCGATCATTCGTTCGGGCGACTGGAAACTGATTCGTTGGTATGAGGGGCCGGTCGAGTTGTACAACTTGAAAGACGATCTTGCCGAGTCAAAGAACTTGGTGCGAGAGATGTCGGACAAAGCGGCCGAGCTCGATGCGTTGTTGTCGGCCGAACTCGACCGCATCAGCGCCAAACTGCCAAAACCGAATCCCGACTTCGCCAAGTGATCATGAAAAGGCCGCGCTTTCGCGTTGGTGAGTGTTTTAGGACATCGCTTTGAATTCAAAAACTGCACGTATCGGTGTTTTGACCGTTTCGGACCGCGCCAGTCGTGGCGAATACGAAGACCTGGGTGGGCCCGCGATTCGGGACTACCTCGATGAGGTCCTCACGAGTCCATGGGAACCCGTTTCGAAGATCATTTCCGATGATCAAAGTCTGATCGAATCGACCATGAAATCGCTTTGTGATGACGAGGGTTGTTGTTTGGTCATCACGACCGGAGGAACGGGGCCGGCAAAACGTGATGTGACGCCAGAAGCGACCGAAGCGGTTTGCGACAAGATGATGCACGGGTTTGGCGAATTGATGCGCCAAGTGTCATTGCAAAAGGTTGCCACGGCGATCCTCTCACGCCAGACCGCCGGGATTCGCGGCAGTTCGTTGATCGTTAATCTGCCAGGCAAACCGAAGGCGATTGCCGAGTGCTTGGACGCGGTCTTTCCGGCGATTCCCTATTGCATCGACCTGATCGAAGGTCCGTTTCTTGAAACGGATCCTGAGCGGCTTGTCGCCTTTCGCCCGAAAGCAAAGTAGTCATCGTCGCGGCTGGCAATTCGTAATCTGCCATGCTGTTCATTGGGTGATCTTGAACGACGCGATTCGGTCTTTGCCGCGAACAATGAGTCGTCCATGAGCGATCACCGGGGCGGCCCAAGCGGGGTAATTCAGGAGCGAAGCATCCTCCGGACTTGCCGCCGCGCCTGCAAGATTGGGGCGGAAGCTGGCAAGACGTTGAAAGAGTTCGTGATCGGCACGAACCAACTCAATCACGCCATCTTCGCTCAGGTTAATGAGGTGGTCGTCGGTCGCACAAAGGGAACTGAGGCAACTCTGTTTGTCTCGCCACATCAGTTCACCGGTGGACCACCGAATGCAGCGAAGGTTCCCCTCGGACGAATGACGTCCACTGCATCCAAAAACGAAATCACCCACTTTGATCGGCGTGGCCCAGTGCGATCGCATGGAACGCTCGCGTGATCGCTCGGGATCACGCCAGACGATTTTGAGGCGTTTTGACGGAGTGACTCGCACCAGCGCGCTACCCGGCCCATACGCTTCGCTAATCAAGAATTCATTCTCGCAGATCAATGGTGTTGCAGCATTGACGCAGCCGCTGACGCGCGCGGCCCAGGGCAACATGTCCAGTTCGACGCCGCTGCGAACATCAAAAAGCAACAAACCTTCACGAACAAACGCAACGCCTAAGGCCTCGTCCGAGTCTTCGATGATTTGGATCGAGGCATAGCTGGCCTGGTAGTCGCCAAGGCTATAGACAACGTCGCCGGTTCGCTTGTCGAAGGCAACGATGCCGGCTGGTTGGCTCTGCTTATCGACGACATGGGTGCCCCCCACGATCATCAACAGCAAGTCATCGTGAATGGTTGGCGACGTCCCCACGCCATACATGCTGCCGGGAACTTGAAAGCGGGAACTTGTCGCGCATCGCCATCGCTGTTTGCCGTCGTCCATCGCCAGGCAACGCAGGACACCATCGGCGGACACAACGTAGACACAGTCTTCGTCGATTGTTGGCGTTGAGCGGGGACCGTTGCTGTAGCCCAGTGGGTCGACGTAGGTTGCTGACGATTCGCCGACCCAAACGGTTTTTCCCGATTGTGAATCGAGGCAAACGACTTGTTCTCTGTCCTCGATTCGGTGTGTGAAAACGAGCTTGCCTTCTTTGATCGAAGGTGCCGAGAGCCCCTCGCCACAGTTGCGTTGCCAAACCAATTGTGGAGGCATGGCGTTCCATTCGGTGTGCAACTCGGTTTGCGCGGCGGTTGCGTCGCGATTCAAGCCCAGGAAATTGGGCCAATCTGCGCTCGCGATGCTCTCGGGTTGGTGCGAGCTCGAAAGGGCGACCCGATAATCGTCTTGCACTGCTTGTTGAACTGGGATCTGGGGAGTCTCGCGGGCATCTTCTTGCCAATAGACAACCTCGATGTCAGGGTGCAGGCTGCGAAAGGATGCGACGCCTTGCTCGGTGATCGTGCAGTGCCAGGGAGGTGTTCGCTGGCGAAAGGCCGAGTTGGGTTCAGGCGAATTGCCGACATAGACCGTTCGGAGTTGCGGGAGCTCGCCGAGCACTTCGTCAAAGAGAAAGTCAGATGTGTTGGTGTCCCAAACGTTGAGGTGTTCGAGCCTCTTGAGTTGAACGAGCGACTGCAAACCTTCTTCGCTGACGGTGGTGCGCCAGAGGTAGAGTTTGCGGAGTTTCTTAAGCGACGCGAGTTCAGCGAGTCCGACGTCGGTCACTCGTGTCCCGCCAAGATTGAGCGATTCGAGATCGCTTAAGTGGGCAACGATTCTCAAGAATTCGTCGTTGACCGCGGGGCTTGCATCAAAATCAAGTGACTTGATGCTGCCAACATCCAAGATGGGCAACAGGCCTTCGAAGGTAAGCTTGTTGAATGTAAAGGTGACCGAATCGATCGACCGATCATCGTCACTAAAGACAATGCTTGCGCCAGCAGCACGCAGTTGGTGGATCGCTTGGTCTCGTTTCGCATCCAGATCACGCGCGGACTTGTACGCCACGACAATTGCCCCGAGTCCCAAGGCGAGAATCAGGGCGATGAACGCAATGACAGATCGGCGGAAGCGTTGTGAAGGCATCCCCCGATTATAGGTCAGCGACCGGATCGCTTGATCAAGCGATCATTTCCTTGATGACTTCGCCGCCGAATTGACTGAGCTGTTTGAAGCGGCCGCCGTGGAAGTAAGTCAACTTGTTGTCGTCCAACCCAAGCAGATGCAGCAGGGTGACGTGCACGTCGCGAATCGGGTGGACACATTCGACGGCCGACGCCCCAATCTCGTCAGTGCCGCCGACCACACCAGGTTTGACGCCACCGCCAGCCATCAGCATGGTCATCGCCTTTTGGTTGTGGCCGCGGCCGAGCGAGTAGACTCCGCCACGCTTATTGTTGTCAGGCGTCCGGCCAAATTCGCCCGTCCACACGACCAGCGTGTCTTCGAGCATGCCGCGGCGTTTGAGGTCTTTGATCAAAGCAGCCATCGGCTTGTCGACGCTGCGGATACGCGACGAGTGGCCACGTTCAAGGTAGTCGTGACTGTCCCAACCACCACTGAAGATCTGGACGAACCGCACGCCACTCTCGACCAAACGTCGAGCCATCAGGCATTGGCGACCGAACGTTTCGGTGTCAGGGTTATCCAGGCCGTAAAGGTCTTTTGTTTCTTGCGACTCCTGTCCCAAGTCAATCACGCCAGGAACTTCCGATTGCATTCGGTAAGCCAGCTCATAGCTTTCCATGCGAGCCGAGAGATGGTCGGTTGCCCCCTGTGCAGCTTCGAGGTGTTGGCCGTTCAAGAATGCGAGTTCGTCTAACGCCTTACGTTGGTGCTCGCGTGATTTGAACGACTGTGATGCGAGGTCAAGCAGCGGCGATCCTTCGGGACGCAAGCGAGTTCCTTGGTAGTGCGCGGGCAGGAACCCGTTGCTCCAGTTCGTTGCGCCGCCTTGTGGGTAAGCCAGTTCGGTCATCACGACGTAACCGGGCAGATTCTGATTGACGGTACCGAGTCCGTACGTCGCCCAAGAACCGATTGCTGGGTCGCCACCGAGCCGGCTGCCCGTGTTCATGTGGAACAACGCTTCGGGGTGATTGAGTGATTCAGCCTGACAGCCACGGAAGTTGCAAAGCTCGTTGGCAACTTCTGGATCGGAAAGGTGCTTCCATTGATCGCACATTTCGATCCCGTTGTCGCCAACCTTATTGAATTTGAAGGGGCTGCCGACAAAGAATTTGAATCCCTTTTCGAGCGTGCCGGTCAACTTGGACTCGGTTTTGTGCAGCCGCGTGAGTTCAGGTTTCGGATCAAAGGTGTCCATATGGCCGGGGCCACCTTCCATGAACAACATGATGACCGACTTGGCCTTCGCCTCGCCCATGGGCTTCTTTGGCGCGAGTGGGGCAAGTTCATCTGCAAGCAGCGATGAGAAGGCGACCGATCCTAACGAGGCGCCAAGTCCGTAAAGGAAGCGACGTCGTGCTTCGTTCATTTGATGATTCATCGTTTGGCCTATGCGTCTTTGAGAATGTTTGTTGGTTTCTGTGTTTCGGGCGGGGCCAACTAGTTCACGTACATGAACTCGTTGGTGTTAAACAACAGCAAGCAGAGGTCGGCCAACGCTCGCGTTTGGGCAGACACATCGCCTGCCTTCTTGTCGGGTTGGTATTGAGCAAAGATCGGCAAGATCTCTTGGTATTCGAACACCTCGCCCGAAAACTCTTCGACCAAAGATCGCGTGATTTCGGTCGGGTATTCAGGCTTCGCGGGGTTGATCGATGCGTGGTAGTCACGCATGGAATTGACGTAGTTGACCATGCGAGTGGCTTCGGCATCGCTCGGTGTACGTCCCAGCGTCAGTTCAAATGCTTTGGCGACTTGGCCTTTCACGTCGCTGGCTTCCTTTTCCAGTCGCATCGCCATCGCGATCGAGCGATCCGTCACGACGTCACTATTCATCAACGTGAACGCTTGCGGTGTCACAGCAGCCGAATCACGTAGTTCACAAGAATCGTTTGGCGTGGGTTGGTTGAAAAGCTCAAGGAACGGATCCGCTTGGCCGCGTACGCGGTATGCGTAAATGGTTCGGCGATTACGTTCGGTAGGCGTTGGCGATGGTTGGTAAGCCGGCGCCAGCGAAAACTGAATCATTCGCGGTTGCAACGCGACTTCCATGTTGATTTCGGGCATCACCGGAAGTCCGCCCACGGCATCGTTCAATTCGCCGGTCACCGAAAGCATGGCGTCGCGAATGTCCTCGGCCGTCATACGGCGTGTGGGGAAATACGCCAACAAGTCGTTATTCGGATCGCTGTTGGCAAGTTCCTTGGCATCAGGGTGTGCGGCACTACGGCGATAAGTGTCCGACATCATGATGACGCGATGCAAACGCTTCAGTTTCCAGCCACCTTCGACAAAGTCGGCCGACAAGTAGTCGAGCAGCTCGGGGTGGGTTGGCTTGGCTCCCTTTGCACCAAAGTTGTTGGCATTCTTTGCGATTCCTCGGCCAAAGTGGTACTGCCAAATGCGGTTGCAGATCGACCGCGCGACCAGTGGATTGTCAGGGCTCGCGATCCATTTTGCCAAAGCGAGACGGCGGCCCGAGACTTCATCGGAAATCACATAAGGGTCTTCGCCATCACTCGATTTCAGTCCCGTTGCACTCAGGACACCTGGTCCGACCTTGTCGCCTTGGGCAGTGAGTGCGCCACCGGTCAAGATGTATGAGTCTGGCTTGACCGAGCGATCGGCTTTGCCATCGATTCGCAACTTGCGAGCGCCGTTCCATGCGAGTTGTGCACTCCCCGCGTTGTAAACACTTTGTGCCATCGGTTGGTAGCGTTCGAGACGTCGCTTCCAAATCCATTCGTCTTGTTCGCGAACCTTCAGCTGGCCTTCGTCGACGTGGTCGAGGCCCACATGTCGTGGCGGTTTCTTGTCATCGGGGTCGCCTTGGCGAGCGTTATTGTCTTTGTACGGCAACCCGTGCTCTTCGTACCATTTCTTGGCTGCGGTTTCGCGTTTGTTGACGAGCTTGTTCTTTTCGGTCACCGCAAAGTCAAGCATCTGTTGGACGTGAGCCTTGCCCTTTTCCATCCCTTCGAGGTTCTCGCTTTCCAAGAACGGGACGTTCCGTTCAGCCATTTGCGTGGTCGAAAACGCGGCGTACATGCGGTAGTAGTCGCGAGTCGGAATCGGGTCGAACTTATGGTCGTGGCATTTGACGCATCGCATGGTGGTCGACAAGAACGTTTGTCCAACGATGTTGACGACATCATCCAAATACATTTGACGCGCTTCTGGTTTTTCAACCATTGCGTTGTCCCAAGGTCCGAGACGCAGGAAGCCAGTGGCCACAATCCACTCGGATTCTTCCTGGTTGTAGTCGCCCTTGAGCTGTGCGTCGTAGACCTTTTTCATGTCACCGCCAGTTCGCTCACGCACCGATTGGTCGGCAAGCTCATCACCGGCGATTTGTTCGACGACGAATTCGTTGTACGGTTTGTCGCTATTGAATGAACGAACGACATAGTCGCGGTAACGCCACATGTTTGAGCGTTCGTAATCGTTCGACATGCCGCCGGTGTCGGCGTAACGACTGACATCGAGCCAATGCTGTGCCCAACGTTCGCCGTAGTGTGGGCTGGCCAGCAGGCGATCAATCAAGTCGGACCAAGCGGCGTCGGCATCTTTGTTCCATGCGGTGATGAAAGCTTCGACTTCGGCTGGTGTCGGCGGCAGACCAATCAAATCGAACGTTGCGCGGCGAATCAGCGTATGCGGGTCCGCTTGATCGGCAGGTTTGACGTTGGCATCGCCGAGTTGTTTTCCAACGAAGTGGTCGACGGGGTTTCCTGTAGGTTTGCCTGCTGGTTTGACAGGCTTGAAAGCCCACAGGTCTTCGGGGGCGTAGCGTCGGAAGGTCCATTCTTCGCTCGTTCCGCCACTCGTTGAAACGATCATGCCTTCGTCAGTGACGGCGACGCTGCGAGCTTCCTTGCGGTGCTTTTCCTGAGTCGCTTCATCCGGCCAGACGGCACCGGCTTTGATCCAATTGGCAAGGACCTCGATCTGTTCTTCGGTCAGCCGGTCGTTTTCTTTCGGGGGCATTTCAAGGCCTTCCCATTTGACCGCCCACATCAGCGGGCTTTCATCGGGATCGCCTGGGACGATGGCTACATCACCCGATTCGCCACCTTTGACCAACGCATCGCGGGTGCGGACGTCATAGTCGCCCTTGATGTCGGCAGTGTCTTCGCCATGGCAGCCGAGGCATTTCGATTTCAGCAGCGGCAAGACCTTCAGAGTGAAGTCTCGTTCTGCAAACAGCTCATCGGCGTTCTGTTCAGCAAACGCTCGCTCACCGAGACCAACGCAAGTGATCGCAAGGGCGGCGACAATCGTAAAGCAACTACGGCTTACCATGCTCGTACAGGTCCTTGATTTCGTCGGAGGACAACGCAGCAGAGAAGAGTGCGAACTCGTCCATGCTGCCGTTCAGGTTACGAACCGCAAACCTCGGCTCGTCGCGTTCGGGGAGACCCCAGTTACAAAGCGATGCGTCGCCAATGCGAACACGCCGCACAAGGTATTCTTCAGGAATGGCTTCTTTGCTGATCGCTTTGCCGTTGAGGTAGTGTGTGACCTGTTTGGCTTCGGTGTCGTAAACCGTTGCGATCATGGACCATTGGCTGCAGAGTTGACTTGCCTCTAGCGAAGGCGAGTAGAAGACGTGTTTGTCTTTCTGCCCCTTCTCGCGGTTCCATACATCGTTCTTTTTGACTGAAAAGAACAGTCGCCCATCGTCCATGATTTGCCAGTGAGGTTCGCCTTTCTCGTGGCCGTCGGTAAGGAAAAGCGAGTTGTACCAGCGGTCGAGGCTGTTGATGCGAACCCAGCACATCAGTGTCAGTGATTGGTATTCCCCAGGCACGGTCAAGCGGACGCGACTGCCCGTGGGACTGAAGTCGAGGGCGCCGTCGGCGCGTCCCCAGCGATCAGCCGTTCGAACTGCGGCAACCACCGCGCCTTCGCCGGCGGCTTGTTTGGTTTCGTCTTGGATCGAAGCGGTCGCGTGATTGCGTAATCGCCGCGCCCAGCGGTCGGTCATGCCAACCTGGTAAAGAGCCACCAGCCGTGGGTCCTGACGCAGCCTTTCCGAATGTGCCTTCCAATTCGTGTAACGTTCATCTTGGTCGAGCAACATGCGCTGTTGGAATTCACTCGGTCCGATGAACTCACCCGCTGTGGTGACCAAGTTCACGGTGTTGCCGCCCTTGGAAGTCGCCACAGCGTTACCGGTTTCCATCCGTTTCGGTTGGTCACCCTTGGCGGTCCATTCGACTTCGCCGTCGATCACATGAACTTCGGCACCTTGGTCGGTCACGTTGACGGCAAAGTCCGTTCCCAGGTCGACGACGTTTCCTGCGTCGGTGTGGATCTTGAATCCGATGGCCGGCTCGGGTACCTGGGCTCGCACTTTCCCTTTGGCGACGCGAACTTCCATCGGCGAAAGAATCGCGAACTTCGATTCACCTTCGACGACAAGTTGTACGCCACTGAAGAGTTCCAGATGGACAATGCCCGATCGCAGGTGCAGTTGGCCCTCAGGAACGAGGCTGCCATTTGCGATCGCCACACGGTCGGCCCACTCAACCCCTGATTGACCGCTGACGACAGCGAACCCGCTTGCCGACGCTTCGCTTGTTGACGCGTTGGTTGTCGGGGTCGGCAAATCAGTGCCAGCAACTTGGCGGTCACCTTGCATCACCAGAACCGCGACTGCGATCAGTGATGCCGCCGTTGCCAGGATCATTGCGGTCAGCGCCAAACGCAGCCGGTGATCGTTGCCTTTTGCGACTGGTGTGATTCCGTCGAAACCGGCTGCTTTCGCTTCCGATTCGAGCAGCATGGTCAAGATCACACGGTCGTAGTACTCGCGGCGCACATCGCCATCGATGGACAGTTCCGCTTCGGCGGTCAGGAATTCAGCTTCGCTAACTTCGCCATCAGCCAGTGCGTCGATCAGTTCGCGGCGGTCTTTCGGTGTCATGCTCCTTCCTCCGCGACACGAAGTTGACGTTGCATGCACTTGAGCAATGTGGACCTGAGTCGATGCAGGGCCACCTTGAGACCACCGGCGCTGCGCCCCACCTCTTCAGCGTATTGCGACAACGTGGATCCCGAGCCATACCGTCGAAGCAGTAACTCACGATCGTTCGGTTTGAGTTTTCCAAGACAACATTGCAGCGCTTCGTGGCGCTGTTGAAGGTCGTCACAGGAATCGAGCAATTCGTCCGCAATCGTTTTTTGCAAGTCGTCGCTAAAGACGAGTCGAGAGTCTCGCGACTGTTGTTTGCGGTAGTTGAGGACCTCAAAGCGGGCGATCGCAAAGGCCCACGCCTTGAAATTGGTGCCCGGCTGAAAGTCTTCGCGGCGTTCCCAAATCTTGGCGTTGGCAGCTTGAGCCACGTCGGTGGCGGCCGAATCACCAGGAAGGAGCGTGCGAACGTACAACTGCAGCGGCAACTGGCATTCAGTCAGTTGGGCAACAAATTGCGATTCTCGGTCGTCGCCTGTGGCCTGGGTCATGCCTATAAATGCCGCCTGTGGCAAATTGGTTAACAAAAAAAAGCGAGATCCCCAATATTCTCCCCAGTCCGAGCGTTATTTTGACATAGAAACCCCCAAAAACGCGGTTTGCGATGAAACTCCGCAAGCATTTTCGATTCAGCCTGAGGACGTTCCTGATCGTCACCACCCTGCTGGGTGTCTGGCTGGGGATCCATAGTCACCGCACGCTACGACAACGGGATGCGGTTGCGGGGATCCGCGAGTTTGGTGGCTGGGTCTACTACGACTTCCATTATCCAAGTGTCGTCGCCAAGCCGGGGCTGGTGGTCGTCGACGCCGAGCCGAGCACACCGGGATGGCTGATCGATCTATTCGGAGTGGACTGCTTTCACGAAGTCGTGAGTGTCAATCTGTATTCCGGCGAGCGAAACAAGCAGCCGGAACTCAATAGTCGATACAGCGATGACGCGATGGAGCATTTGGCGGACCTGCCCAAGCTCGAGTCGTTGGTCGTGGGGACGCGGCAGGCGTCACCCGAGTCGATGGTGCATCTTTCGGAACTGACCAACCTGCGCTACGTGGCCTTTTCCGAAGCGCACATTGGTGATGAAGGTGCTGCCCATTTGAAGAAGCTTGACGAGCTGCGCGAGCTTTATCTTTTGGACGCTCGGTTGACGGACGAATCGATGGAGACGATCGGACGCCTGCCGAAGCTGAAGAGACTGGTACTCGGCGGCAATGAATTCACCAATCGCTCGCTTGAGCTCTTAAGCAACAGTGACCAACTCATCGAGCTGGACCTCAGCGGATCCGAATGTCGAATCACCGATGAAGGGTTGGTGTATCTGGCGGGAATGACGAACCTCAAGAGTCTCGATCTGGAAGGTTCGCGAGTCTCGGATGCGGGTCTGATTCACTTCGAACCGATACCCACGCTGAGCAACTTGAAGCTTGGCAACACCAACGTTACCTGGCGCGGTGCCGACACCTGGAAGAAAACGCTCGACCGGTCGGTCACGTTCAACGGTCGTGCGCTAAAACGGTGAACGTGAGGGCGACGCTGGGAGGACGACGCTGGGAGGGCGACGCTCCTGCGGAGCCGTACGCCCGGTTCGGCGGGAGCCTCACCCTCCCAAATGACGATTACTTGACCGCAACGATGTATGAGATCCAGCTGGGGTTACTTGGCGCGTTTTCACCTCGTTCCCATTCGCCCGTGTCTTCTCCGTCTTCGTCTTCGGTTTCCCAGTACACATGACTTTCGGCAAAGCCTGCTTCGCTTAGCATTTCCCGGACTTCGGGAATGGTCCAGAAACGCCAGTTGTATTCAAAGGCACGTTTGAGTTTGCTGCCGTCTTTGAATTTGAAGCTGATGCTGAAGTTTGCATCCGCAGTAACGGGGTTAAAGGATTCTTGTTTCCAGTGGTATTGGAAACCGTTCTTGCCTTTAACGATCGTTCGTTTATCGACCAGATCTTCTTCGTAACATTCGCCGCCACCCATCATGTCCATCACCATGATGCCCTGGGCCTTCAAATTGGCTCTAGCGATTTTGAAGTACTCGATCACTTCGGCGCGCGTTTTGAAAATCCAGAACGAGAAGTTTTGCGCGGCAAGGACATCGACCGAAGGACGATTTCGTTTGCGGACGTCCTGTTCGATCAGACTCACTCGCTTTTGTTGAGCCGGTTTGAGCTGCGCGAGATTGTGGTCACGTCCCCAGGCAAGTGTTTCATCACACAGGTCAACGCCAAGTGCAGTGCGGCGGGGACTCGATTTGACCCATTCGCAACAGACTGAAAACGTCCCGCAGAAATCTTCTCGAAGGGTGTACGGCTTTTTGCCATAAGCCTCGCGAAAAGCCTGTTCAAAAAACTCGACTTCGTGATCGGGGGCCTGAACCGATTTTTGGTAGCAGTCAAATTTGTCTGCGACCTGTGCCTGGGTTTTTCCCTTTTTGCTCGCCGCGTCTTTGCTCTTGCTGTTGTTCTTGGCACCCATGATTGCCGTCGTCCGAGATGTTCATGATGGAGGGCTTGTTGAATCGGAGGGCAATTGTAGCCGAATCGCGGAGGAGCGGAGCGGTGGCATCCCACCGCCAGCCGATAGGACGGCGGCCTACCTCCGAGGAAGCCGTTAGTGGTGAGCCCAGCCGCGGTCAGCCAACAATTCTTGGCCTGTGATCGCACGACTTGCGCTGCTGGCCAGAAAGAGGGCGACATCTGCGATTTCCTCGGGGCGAATCAGCTCGGGGATGCACTGCTCTTTCTTCAGCATTCGCTTGACCGCAGGCGTGACGAATTGGTCAAGCTGACGCTCGGTCATGATCCAGCCCGGTGCGAGTGTGTTGACGCGAATGTGCCGCGGGCCAAGCTCGCGTGCAAGCGATCGTGTCAGGCCAATGATCCCCGATTTGGTTGCGACGTAGGCTGACATTGCCGCTGGGGATAGGTGATGCGTGATCGAAGAAAAGTTGACGATCGACCCGCCACGTGGCATGTGCGGCGCGGCTTGCTGGACAGTCAACATGAATGCGCGGATGTTGAGCGAGAAGACCTCGTCCCACTGTTTGGTCGTCATTTCTGTGAGCGGAATGCGCGGGTCGACGGCAGCATTGTTGATCAGAACGTCGATCGACTCGGTCTCTTTGGCGATCTTATCAATCCACTGGCGCACTTGGTTCTCGCGACGCAAGTCGACGCGATGGAAGGTTGCTTGGCCATCATGCTGACTCGCGATCTGCTTGCCTCGCTCGGAATCGACGTCGCATAGAAAAACCCTCGCCCCCTGCGCAACGAACGCCTCTGTCATGGCTTCGCCAATCCCGGCGGCGCCACCGGTGATGGCAACAGTCTTGTCTTGAAGGTCGGAATACATGTTGTGCTTCATTGCGTTGATTGAAACTGCTGCTCGCTGAAACCTACTCACACAGAATGCACTGCTTCAAACGCAAGTAGCCACTGCAGATGATTCACTTTAAAAAGTGAATTTCTTGAGAAAGAAGCTGCAGCTAATGACTCGGATTTCCCAATTCATCCTTTGAAACAAATTCTTCGCCAGATCCTCGAACATTCAGAATGAAGACCACATTGTCACGAATGATGAACAAGGCTCGGTAACGCCTCCCTTTCGGCGTTTTGAAAAACCAGTGCCGAATCTCTTCTTCATGGTCGGGGTTTTCCGGAGCAAGTGACGCTGCAGAAGCGTTTTGACTCAACTCGGAGCAGGTCTTCAGCCAAACTTCAAACCAGGCGTTTGCACCCTGCAGTGAGCGTTCAGATAGCCAGTCAAGAATTGCCGTCAGGTCACGCTCCGCACAAGTGGTGACTTGAACAGTGTGCTTCATTGGTCAAGCTTGTACTTGTCCTGCAACTCGGCATTAACAACATCGACGGAGCGGTGATTGCCTCCATTCACGTCCTCGATGCCCTGAGAGATCGCTTGGTTGATCTGGGCTCGGTTCGAGACAGAATCCCATTCAAAAACCAAGTCGTCGATGGTCAGGTCATCCCGCGAGCTTTGCTCAAGCTTGCTCAGCGCAAAACGGTGGAAATCGTTTAGCTCTTCAACGGTTACGCCCAAAACGAAGTCTCCCTTGTTGGTTGCTATCCGAATTCAATAATACCACACGCACGTTTGAAATCCCATGGAGTTGCAGACGGATGCGGTGGCCACGTTATTGCGGAATCAGCTGCATGGATGCTGGTGGCTTCAGTGCCGAGATGAACCAGACGACCTTTGCACTTGACTGCTTTTTCACCAACGCATCGAACAAGGCATTGGTGGCATCTCGCCTCAATTGCGCTTGATCGGTCAAGTCGCCGAAGGTCATCTTTCCCGGTTCATACTGATGAACGAAAACGAGGTGCATTCCCAGCGGACTTTGCACCGCTTTGCTCAATTGACCAGGCTTGGTTTCGCGCACCACCTTCATCACGGCCGACGGCAAGTCACCATCCTTTTCGACCCAACCGACTTTGCCACCGTTGTCGGCGGAACCCGATTCACTGTGGTCACGTGCGGCATTCGCAAAGGCCGTTTCGACATCGGAAGACGATCGAATTGACTCGGCAAGCTCGTTCATGCTCGTGGTCGTCGCCGACAGCGAGGTTGGGTCAGGGTCGACGATCGATACAAAGATCTGTGACACTTCCCAGCGGCCGCCAGCGTACTGCTCACGTTTCATTTCAAAGTAGCGACGAAGGTTCTTGTCGGTCAGGTTGCTCTTGAGGTATTCACTCCAGGCAGCGCGCCAGGTCAGGTCGGCGATTAGCCCTTTTTCGTTGGTTAGAAGCGCCTTGGCCTGTTTTTCGAAGCTGCTGCCTTGCCGTTTCGCTTCTTGTGCAAACTGGTCGATCTGTCGGTCGACGATTCGCTCAAGGGCGGCACCCCCTTGTGCTTGCAATGACAACAAAGCCAAACGCCGTCGGACCACCAGCGCGGCAACGGCGCGTTTGACATTGATGTCGACGGCGTCGAGCTTTTTGACACCTCGTTGCGCGAGGATCAGATTCAATTCGCCGAGGTAAATCGGTTCGCCGTCAATTGCAGCGAACGGATCCTCGGGTTTGTAGGTCTCCTTGGCCGACACTTCGATCGACCCGGCCAAGAGGCAGGCAAGACCGGCGAAAACAACAAGGACGCGGGGCAGCGCCCTTGGCATCGATGGGAGAAGAGGCATGGCTTGAAGTGCGACGATCACGGCAGCGGAATGTCCTGGATCACAAAGGGAACTTCATTGGGGACGACTGCCGTTGGAGATTCGTAAACCAACGAAGAATCGCCCACACCATCACCAAGGTCGAACAGGTAGGAAACGCCGACGCCCGATTCCGTTTGCCGAAAAACCTCATAGCCGAGGTGGTCGGTGCGTGTGCCGTCTTTGAGTTTGACATAGACGTCATTTTCAAAAATCCAATGGCGGTGACTTTCAAGTGATCGATCAGCGTCTTCGAGCGTGATGCTCACACGAACTTCGTGGAGCGGCCCGTTTTTGCGGACAGTTTCGATCTTGACCGTCATGGCATCGATCGTTTGGGTCGGCGACGATTCCTTGAGCGCGAGTTCAAACGTTTGACGTTTTCCAGGCAAGAGAGCGCGGATGATGCCTGAGAGTGCATCCACTTGGCCGGGTTGTCCGGCGGGGAGTTTCATCGGCATGAAAAACTCGCTGAACGCCAGATCGCTGTTTGTGTTGACGTCGATCGTTTCGCCCGAGTCCTGCGGCCTCAATACCGCGCCGTCGTCAAGTTTGCCCGCCAATTGAGCAACAGGAAGCGTCAGCCCGACAGGCGTCAGTCGCGGTTCCCATGAAATCTCGACTGAGATATTCAGGGCACTTAGATCGGGATCATTCAGGACCCGCCTTGATGTGACTGCGGTCGGCTCAATGCGATAGACGCCAGTGTAGGCTGCCGCATCGACGCGTGATGGACGGTTTTCGCCCCGCGCGACCAACTGCAATGTGGTCGCATCGCCACCGTAAAAGTTGATGTCGAGGTTCGTTTGATCAAGAACCAAGTCGACTGCGTGCCAAAACGCCAACGGCGTGTTGACGGGCGAGACCGGAAGCGAGTCGTCGGCGTCATGTTGAAACTCAACGCCGCTATCGCGGCTGATTGCTTCCAACGCCTCGCCCAAAGTCGTCGCTTCGCTCAAGTCGATCACAACCTTTCCGGCCTGGGTTTCAACTTCGGTTCGCATCTCTTTAAGCGCTTTGCGAACACGTGCGAGTCGTTCGGCGGCTTCGATCGAGACACCCGCGCGTCCTTCGGGCAGGTATTGCAGGGCCTCGGGGCCCGCCTCGATCAGCGATTTCTCGGCGGCCTTGCGCGTTGCCAAGCTCGGAGCATCAAGTTCGTCGACCCATTCGAGCACGTCCGACTTGAAGTCCGCGGAATCCTCTTGTGCAGACAACGGTTGGCTAATGCAAACGGTCCCAACGGAAATGGCCCCCAAGTAAAGGGCGCCCAAGTAGAAGGCCCTTAAGCAAAAGGCATTGAGCAGTCGTAAACAAAGGCGTCGCATATTCGTCATTTTCCTCGAATTCGGAACCTGCCCGGGAAAGAATCGGCACCCCCACATTCTGGTGCCTTCAGCGGCTTCTCGGATTTTAACCTAGCCTTCAGGTGGCTGTTCAAAAACTTCCTCATCATTGCAAAGTCCGAAAATGCGAACTCTTGCGATCTCCCCGGCGTTTTTCACGTTCATCGTCCTGGCATGCTTGGTTTATCCGAGCCGCTGCGAGGGGCAAACCGCCGGAATGGTCGAGTTCTTTTCGAGCGGCAAGCTCCAGCAGGGCTTGGCTTTGGTTGACACTGCTCACGAGATGTTGGTGATTGGACGTGACGGCGGATTGCATTCACTCAATCCGCATGACGGAAAAAGTCGAATTCGGCCGATCGAGGGGCGTTACCAGCCGGCCAACGCCGTCGAAGTGCGGAACGAATTGCGAGCCGAATTTGGTCGGAAGTTTGAAGTGGTAACGACTCAGAACTTTCTTGTCGTCCAGCCGGCGGGACGAGGAGACCGGTGGCCGAAGATGTTTGAACAATCGCATCGCGCGTTCGTCACCTACATGAAACGTCGGGGCGTGAATGTTCGGGACGGGCGATTCCCCATGGTCGCAGTCGTCTATCCAGATCAAGACGCGATGTATTCCGAGATGCGCAAGCTGGGCATGGATGTTTCGCGGGTTGCGGGGATTTTTTCCAATCACAGCAACCGCGTGCTCACTCACGACGGCGGCTACGCCTCGCGCACCGCCGCCACGGTGCGACACGAAGCGGCTCATCAATCGGCGTTCAATTCCGGCGTGCACAGCCGAGTGAACGACACACCACGCTGGATCACCGAAGGCATCGGCGAAATGTTCGAACCAGCTGCGTTGACCGATCCACGCGGCAGCGGGTCGGTTGCGGATCGAATCAACCGCAGTGCGTTGACCTATTTGAAATCGACCTACCCAGGCCGAGACAACACGAAGCTCAGCCGAGACATGTTTGATCTGATCGGCCAAGATGCACTCTTCGATAACAGTTCGTCGGTCACCAAAGCCTACGCCGTCTCGTGGGCAATGATGTTCTACCTCGCAGAACGCCAGCCAAAGGAATTCGCCAAGCTGCTCAATCACACGGCAAGTCGCCCACCCTTTGTCGAATACAAACGGCGCGATCGCATTCAAGATTTCGAACGCATCGTCGGCGTCGATTCATTCGATTTCAGCAAACGGGTCGCCTGGTATATCCAATCGCTGTAAATGCCAACGCAAGCGGCCGGGTTCAGAATCCCGTAGCTACGCTCGCCAGAGCGTGGGGCTTTGGAGAGCAGCTAGCGGCATGCCGGATCTGCGTCGCTGTCGCTCCTTGATCCGGCCTACTTCTTTGTTTGTAGTACCGAGCTTTAGCCAGAACCCTCAGACTCTTCCGCCCAAGGGCGGTACTACCAGCGGCCTACGCTAGTCAATCTTGCCCCAAATCTTGACCATCAGGTCGTACATCGGCCGGTCGTGTTCTTTCAACTCGGCGCGGACGAAGGGGTAAAAATCGTTGACGCCAAAGTAGGCTTCGGTTGATTCGGCGAAATACTCTTTATGGTTGTTGAGACCGTAGTGTTTCACTTTGCGACCGGTGTACAGCAGCACATTCTCGTAGCTGCCCTTCTCTTTCATCGCCTCGAAAACGTCAATCACCTCTTGGTTGTCAAAACTGAGCACTTGATCGTGATAGGCATGGGCCAGTTCGTGCAGCACAACGTAGGGGTGTTTGGCCCACTGGCCTCGGTCGAGCAAATGTTTCACACGTGGGACATGCACGTGTTTGACCAGTCTCGGGTCATGACCGTTGGCCAACAACCAACCGCGACTGGGATGGTATTGCATCGACGAAAGTTCGTGGTGCCAATCGACCCAGATTCGCATTTGCTGAAGCTGTTTCACTCGATCCTCGGCAACGATGTACTTGATGCGTTGCAGGTGATTTGCCAAAGCGACGAGAGCTGCTTCCGATGTTTCCTTGTGCTCTTCGGTGAACAACTCGGGATCAAGGATGATCGTCCAGCCTTCGATGTTGCGCTCGATCGGCTCGTAGAACGAGGACTCCTCGGCTCGGCAGTGTGAAAACGCAAACAGAACAGGTGCAAGAACAAGCAAGAATGAGAAACGCATGGTTGAAGCGACCGAAAAAGTCGACGTGATCGTAAGGGCAGGAGGCATCCGGCATGATTTGCCATGGACGGTGGGGGAGCCGCCCAGTATAGCGTGGATAGCGGGCCGTCTGCCGACCTAGCCAAAGGATTGCGGAGGTGCCGTCGCGTCGGTGTTTTCGGATGAATCGTTACAACCGGAATCGGGCCGAGAGTGATCGCCGATAGGTGTAAAGAATGCTGTCGCGCCCCAAATTTTTCTGACCGATGGTTTAGTTGTCCTTTTCAAAAGACTTTCCAAAGCGCATCGAGACGCGATATGAACGGGAACACGTTTACCATTCAATCGGTACACGGAATCAAGCAAACGTTTGTTCTGGGGCCATCAGGAACAGCGACAGCAAGCACGCAAAGCGAATCGCAACCGTCTGGGCAGACGAGCGAGCAGCCGCGTCAAGAACGCGAAGCCAACAAACCACGCTAGTTCGGCTGCTGTTGTGAGTATTCCCTTTTCACTGCGCTAGCTTTGCGCAGTGGCAAGCAACTGCTTGCATTCGGCGGCGCGCACGACTGCTGTTATGCGGCGGCGCGGGGCGCGACGGTACCCTCGTTTGTCGGCGCCTTGATGGCGGCGTTGAGCTCTGGGATCCGCCCTGCCAAGAGATCGTTTTCGGCGACTCGCTCGAAGTACGGCTTGTTGTAGGGACGGCGAACGATTTTTCGCCCCAGTTTGACAGCACGCTTGCGAATTGAAATCTTCCATTTCTGAGCGAAGCTAGGCCGCGGTTTCACGCCACTGGCATGGTCGGCGACACCATTGTCCCACATCGAGACATAGAAGCCTTGCTGGGGGACTCTCTCGAAGATCGGCTTGTCGGCGATCCGTTTGGCAATCGCAAAGATGTAGGTCTGATTCGAGTTGCACAACTCGACGCGACTCTGAGCGATCTCGGGATGTTGAACGGCGACCCAACGAGGGGTGGTGACTTCGTTGAGGAGAACGAACTCGGTTCGAAACCCGTTTTCTTCACTCATCGCGCGGAAGAACACTTCGGGACTGAACTGCCAAAATCCATGCCCCATGAAGTTGTTGGCGATGCTTGCTTGGATGAAGTAGCCGCCAACCTGGACCATCTCCATGCAATTCTTGAGTGCCTGTGGGGCATTGAAGATGTGCTCGAGCGATCCGCCGTCATAGACCAGCGAGTATTGCTTTTTGAGCGATTCGGGAATCGGCTCATTCATGTCGTGGATGACCGTCGCATCCTCGTAGGAATTGGAATCCATCGAGTCGATGTGGTCGGCACCGAGTTTCTCAAAGAGAGCCTCACCGTAGGGATTGGCCCGCAGGAAGGCTTTGGCATCCTCGTTGATTTCCAAGGCGTCAAAGACACGACGCATCGTGTGCCGCTTGGGAAACAGATCCTGACGACCGATGGTCAAAGTCCGCTGGAAATCGACTCCGGCTGCTTTTGCGCCAGCCAAGAATTTAATGGTTGAACAGTCGAGTCCCACGGGAATTCCTCGTCCGAGACAGAGTGAGTCAGGTCGATATTTGGGCGCAATGCCCCTTACCAGCATGTGGGAATACCAAAATCTCCGGTTTCACGGCAAGACGTTTCATTTCGCGTGAACATTGAGCCGCGAATGTCTGTCAAAGTCACGTACTCAGCGGGGAGGGCTATGTACTCAGTTGGGAGGGCGACGCTCCTGCGGAGCCGAAAACACTCACCCGCCCGGAATAGAAAGACAATGATTTGAACACTCGACAACTGCGGAAGATCGGAATCCCCGACGATTGCCTGTCACTGGCGATCATGGCGGTCCAGGATCTGAGAGCCGAAGGGCGACGCAAGAACCAGATTCGCGGAGACCTCGAGCAATTGATGGAGACTCCTGAGAGTTTCTTGGATGCCCCCGTTCTCGATACGCTTGCTCAAGCGGTGATCGACGACCGAGATTTTGTGCGCGGCGGACCCGTCCCGTTCGAGTGTTGGGGTGATGAGCATATCGACCAGCCGACGCGCAAGCAGATGAGCCGCGCATGTGAAGTGCCTGTGGCGAAGGTGGGAGCATTGATGCCCGATGGGCACGTTGGCTACGGGCTGCCGATTGGCGGTGTGCTGGCATGTGACAACGCAGTGATTCCTTACGCCGTCGGTGTCGACATCGGGTGTCGAATGAAGTTGTCGATCATCGATGTGCCGGTTGATCGAATGGTCAAGGATCCCGCGCGGTTTGGAGAAGCGATTTCACGCAACACGCGTTTCGGCATGGGAGCCGTTCATGAATTCCCGATGCAGCATGAGGTGATGGACGCAGATTGGAATGTGACCAAAATCACGCGGCACCAAAAGGATCGCGCTTGGGAACAACTTGGGACGTCAGGCTCTGGAAACCACTTCGTCGAGTTTGGAGTGGTCACGGTGGATGAAGTGAGCGAGGATCTTGATCTTCAGCCCGGAAACTATGTTGGGTTGCTCAGCCATAGCGGAAGTCGTGGCCCGGGCGCGGCGGTTTGTTCGACGTACAGCTCGATCGCTCGTAGTCGTCTATCGGCCAAGTATGATGACTTGGCTTATCTGGCGTGGCTCGGTCTCGATACCGAAGAAGGACAAGACTATTGGGCCGCAATGCAATTGATGGGGCAATACGCGGCTGCCAATCACGATGTGATCCACCGTCTAGTGACCAAGGCGATCGGCGGTCAAACGCTTCGGGTGATCGAGAACTTCCATAACTTTGCTTGGCTCGAGAATCACAACGGCGTGGAATGTGTCGTGCATCGCAAAGGCGCGACGCCCGCAGGAAAGGGACAGCTTGGCATCATTCCGGGTTCGATGGCGGATCCTGCCTTCATTGTGTCGGGGCGAGGCAACGCGTCAGCCCTGCATTCGGCGTCACACGGCGCAGGACGTAAGTTGTCTCGGCGAGCGGCGAAAGAAAAGTACCGCTGGAACGCGGTTCAAGGTGATTTGAAAAAGAAAGGCGTGCACGTCATTTCGGCTGAGGCGGATGAGGTTCCTGGCGCGTACAAGGACATCCGCCAGGTGATGAAGTGCCAGGAGGACCTCGTCGACGTGTTGGGACGATTCGATCCATGCGTGGTCAAAATGTGTGGCGACGGAAGCAAGGCAGAAGACTAGTGCGTTAAAGCGGTGAGGGCATGATCGTTCCAAAACAGACCCTCTACGGGCCTTAGAGCCGTGAGCCGCACGCGCTAGCGTCGGGCTTACACACTTGTGAGTCCCAGAGAGCTCGTAAGTCTCGGCGGGGCCCGACGCTAGCGCGTACGGCTCACGGCGCAAGAGCCTGAAGATTCCGGCTAAAGCTCGGTACTACAAACGGTTGGCGATTCGCTGTTTTTTAGGGGCACATTTGGGCGTGTTTGACCGTCAAACGGGTGGAGATTCCGCTTCGCGGGAGTCCCGTAACGGCTTCGCAGGCCCAACGATTCGGATAACCGGTATAGCTGTTTGTTTTCAGGGTATTCCCGATGTGAATTACCCAAAACAGCTCAATCTTTGCCGGCCTGCCGCACAGAACCGGACTACTGTTAGTGGTGTAACGGGAACGCTACTGACAACGTGAAGCACAACGAGATATCAAGCGTCCCCCCGTGCGAGGCGGAGTCGGTTCTTCGGAGCCGGCTTCGCCTTTTTTCGTTTCTTGAGCGGCTTCGTTGTGCGTGCAAGCACACACGCTACAAGCGCTGATGCCTAGTGATTGCTAGGACTCTTCTGCCAACAGCGTTTCGATCGTTTGTCGCATTTGCTGTTCGCCGGGTGTTCCCTGCCAGTTCATCTCACCTTGCCACCAGCGGCGAATGAACCCTTTCTTGTCGATCAGATAGACGGTCGGCCACATGGTGTTGGACCAAGTGTTCCAATTCGAACCTTTGGAATCAAGCAGGACGGGATACTCGATTCCGTCGTTCTTGGCAGCTTGAGTGACGCGTTCGAGGCTCCGCTCGGCGGAGGTTTCTGGCGTTTGAATACCGATGATGACAAGGTCTTTGTCTTTGAAGTCGTCGTGCCATGCCTTGTAGTGTGGAAAGTTGCGGCGGCAATTGATGCATTGAAACGCGTAGTAGTGAACGGCGACCACTTTGCCTCGCAATTCACTCAGCTTCAGTGGGCCTCCTTGAATCCAAGTGACGCCTTCGGATGAGAGTTCAGGTGCGAGCGGGTACATTCGCTTCACACTTGCGAAGTTGAAGGGACTGCCGGTCAACGACGAGAGTTTTGACTTTTGGTCGTTGGTGAGTTGGTTGACGATGGCTTGACGTTCTTTGTTTTTGAGACCATCGATTTTTCGTTGTGCTTCTCGACCATCGATCTCCGAGCTTCGTAACTGCTTCTGAATCTCGGCAGACTTGTTGTCAGTGGTAACGAAGGTGTCCATGAACACTTTGCGCTGCGCATCACTGAGTTGCAGCCGGGTGGCAACGTCGTCACGGCCGAACATTCGCGTACCCAAGGCTTGCCGCTCAAGTTGTTCGAGTCGTGCGAGCCGTGGTGAATCGATGATCGTGCCCAGCTGCTGTTTCATTTCAGCGGTCAGCTTGTCGATCTCGGCGCCCTGTTCGTCGCTCTTCAGATTGCGGGCTCGAAACCAACGGCCGTCAATTGCCGGCAAGGCACGAAGAATCGAGTCTCGCTGGTCGGCGGTCAGATTCAACTCGTCGTGGATCGCGTCGTCACGAATCATCTGTAACAGGACGGGCGGTGACGACTGGGCCAGAAGGGGGTTTGCAACAAGGGTGCCCGCGAACGAAGCGACCATCAAAGCAACCAGACGAAAGGTGGACACGATGACGAATTCCTGAAGAGCGATGGGGCTGGAGAGGTCCGGAAGGGCTTTCCTTGAAATGTCGAGTCGGCGTTCGACTCCGCCTTGATTCACGGATTTCGGAGCCGAATTGTTCTACCCAGTCGGCATAGTTTAACGGTTGATGTCGCCCAGTACGCATCTTTTGCAATTCGTCAAACGTGGTCCGGTGATCGGTCGATGCATAACGATGTGGTTCGAGAGTCATGATTCGCAGGGAGGCGATGGTCAAGGCGTGTCGGCAGGAAAGAGATGCGATCGACAAGGCATCGTTGCGACGCTTGTGTGTGCTTGCGCGATCGCCAGCGGCTGCGCCTCACAGGAACGAGATCGCTACGCTGCTCTCGCGGCCCCATCCCACGATCCGGGCGTCAAATCTATCGCGTCGACGCGGACCGTTTCGCACCGCATCGCACAACTGCCCGAAACGGTCGTTCGTGATGAGGACCCGTCGGCCGGGGCAGATTCGAGTTCCGACTTGACCGGTGAACCGGCCGAGTCGATCGAGCCACTTCCCGCGCCTTCCTCGCGCCCAGAGGAAGTGCTTGCGACGGATCCGGCCGAGCTAACGCTTGCACACCTCGAGTCGCTCGCCATGACTCATCATCCGAGCATTGCCCGCCGGCGAGCTTCGATCGAGGCGTTGCGTGGCAAATGGATTCAGGCGGGGACGCCGCGCAATCCCGTGCTGCAATACAACAGCGACGAAATTGGCAACGGTGGATTCTCGGGGCTCCACCGCGTCGCCGTGGCGCAAACCATGATCACGGCGAATAAGTTGGGGCTGGCGCAAAACGTTGTCGCTGCAGAAATGCAACAAGCGCAAGCCGATTTGGAAGTCACACGCTTGCAAGTGCAGACGGATGTTCGAGCGGCATTCTTGGACGCGCTCGTGGCACAGCAGCGGCTGAGTCTCGTCGATCAACTGAAACAGATTGCCGAAAAATCGAGCAAGTCGGTGGTGCAAATGGGCAGTGAGTCGTCGCGGATCGAGTTGCTGCAGGCACAGACCGAGTTACAGCGGGCCGTCTTGGCCCAAGAAACTTCGCAAGCCGAACTCGATGGAGCGCGCAGGCGACTCGAAGCCGTTGTAGGAATTGGCGCGTTGCCGGTGACTCCGCTGCAAGGAACGGTTGACACGAACCTCAATGGATTGATGTTCGACCGATTGTCAGGTGAGACAATCCAAGGAAGTCCGGAGTTGATGCGTCGAGCGGCAACGATCCAAAGAGCGAGACACGATTATCAATTGGCGTGCGCTTCGATCACACCTAATGTGACGGCGCAGCTTGGCGTTGGCGTTGATGCGGCGACCGATGACACCTACGGTTCGGTACAAGTCAGTGTGCCGCTTCCGCTCCGCAATCGCAATCAAGGGAATTTGCGACGCATCCGGTTTGAGATTTCCGAAGCGGATCGCGCGTATCAACAGACCGAGCAGCATTTGGCGAGTCGATTGGCGAGCGTCTATCAACGCTATGAAGTGGCACGACGACGCCGAGACCGGATCGAGTCGGAGATTGTGCCGCGTGCCGAAGAGACGCTGAAGTTGACCAACCAAGCGTACGAGGTGGGTGAGTCAAGCTTTCTGCAGTTACTGACCGTGCAGCGCACGCTCTTCGAAGCTCAGCTTCAACTGCTCGATGCAACCGCCGAGGCCGCCCAATCGGCCAACCTCATCAACGGTTATCTACTAAGCGGCAGCCTGGCCGACTAGTCGAGCAAGTCTTCGATCACCGTGCTTTGCGCGATTTCGCCCGTCGCCGGATCGGCCAAGCGAATCGTAATGCTGACGGCCGGTAATGGTGACTCGAACGGAGCGCTCGTTTCGCGTTGTTCTGAGTCGTACTTGGAAGAGTCGATCGCAAAAATTCGGTTTGCGGCTGCGCTCGGGGCGATTCGAGGAACACGTGGCGGGAAGCCAGCCTGTTCATCGTAGAGGACCCAGACCGAGCCGTTGTTTCCACGCAATTCGCCGGTGAGATTTGCGGTTTGGTCGAAGCCATCGCTCTCGTACCGGTCGCTCCACGTATCAAAACAGGGTTGCATGAAGGCAAAGCTTCCATTGAGCGGGTTCGTGTGAACGAGTTTTCCGCTGCGTTTCATCGAACTCAACGTACCGACCGAAAGTGGCCAACCCGACAGGTCCGTGACAAGGAAGTTGTTGAAGTTGTTTTGAGCGTTCTGCTGCGCCACTGAGAGTGGCGGCGTTGGAGGTGTGGCCGGTGGCGTCGTCGCGTAAGGTCCAGGGCCTTCACGATACAGGTCGAGGAGCGGGCCACCCGCTTGAAGCGGGTACATCAGATCGACAAAGTCTCCCGTGTTGGCGAGCATTTGGAACCGCCGCTGGGCAAGCTCGGCGGCGGTGTAGCTCGCGACATCTCTGGGGTCGGTGATGTACGACTTCATCACTTCGTTGATTGCAATGTCGCCCATTTGGACAAGAACATCATCGCTGCCGATCGCTCCAAGTTCAGACATGACTTGCTGATTTGCAGTGAGAACGGACGTGTCCGCACTTCCGCTGCTGTCATCATCAACTCCTGCCCGTCCGGGTTGCCCATCAAAACCAGAGGTCAAGAAAACAGGTGCGATCGAATCGTAACCCTTCACGTCAAACGAGTGGACGTTCGCGGCGATGATGTCTTCGCCGGTTCGGTCCCAGCGAGGATCACGCGTTCCCAAATAGTTGCGTTGCCAGTTCGACGAGTCTGCTGTGGGAGGGTTGGGGTCGCCAAGGGAGAAATGTGGCAGCAACCAACCGTTGAACAGCGAGGTGCGTGCACCAGTGCTCGAATTGTACAAGGTGGTCGGGCTTGGGTATCCCGTTGGGAACCACGCAGGAGGCGTCGCACGCCGCAATAGCGCATCGTTCCAAGCAACGGCCAACAGAGGCATGGATGTCGCATTGTCGTTTGCACCGCTTAGACCAAAGTAGCGACCTGGGTATCGAACGTGGCCGAAACGGTTATGCGGTTCCGTCAAGTCTTCAAGCGAATTGGCAGCGACATACTCGGTCGGTTCACCTGTTTCGGGATGAACAATGCGACGCAGCGAAATGTCAAAGAAATGATGGACCGGCGCCATGCCCACAAGCCAATGGCTGTTGAACATGAGATGGGGTTGCGTCAGGCTGCCCGGATCGACGTAGCTTGGGTAGTACCGGCTGCCAGCTGCTATGTTGGGGTTACCAATGGGGTAGATCCCTTGGATTGCCGGTGGGACATTTGCGGGACCGCCACCGCCGAGGGTGCGTAGGTAGTCGGATTCAAATGCTGATCCTGCATTCGTTGTTGTGATGTTTCCGAACGAGTTGAGGTCAGGTCGAATCAACAACACCCGTTGATGAATGGTGACCGAATCTGGAATCAAGTCGTTGTTGTCGTCAACGTAGGCGGGCATTCCGCTCGGCGCGGGGCTGTAGACCAGGTCGTTGGTTGATTCGTCGGTTTGCCATGTAGGAGAAGCCCACATGATGATCTCGGCGTATTTCGACCGGATGGTGCGCGGTTCCATCGGGTCAGCCATGGTGGGGTCATCCTCGACCATGTAGGCCGGTACTTTTCCAGTAAACCAGCTGCCTGCCGGCGCTTCGGCCGTGAAGGCGACATAGTCATCAATGTCACCAAATCGGCTGTGTCGACGATAGGTTGGGCCATCGACTGTGGTTGCAAAGGCAGGTGATGACGAACCAATCTCGTCGCCACCACGCGTGTATCGAAGCGCCTCATCGCCGAACAACGCCATCGAATGTTCGGAAAGTGGCCCTTCGTAGTACATGAAGTAGCCTTGGTCGTCGGTTGCGCGAATCGGTGGCGACGCTTGGACGGTACGTGAACGAAGGTCGCTGCGGAGTCGAAAACTGAGGCCACGAAGTTTTCCGCTTAGCGTCAACTTGCTGCGGCCTTCCTTCATGCTGTTACCAATCATGGCAAAGGCTTTGGCCAAGCCCGCCATCAGCAGAAGTGTGATTGCCATCGCAATCAGCAATTCCACCAGGGTGAAGCCGCGTTTGGAGGTTCGAGTGCTTAAAAACATTTCAGTCGATTCGGCTAGTTGAGTTTTCGCGACAGTTGAATGACGCCTTCGGTGTTGTTGATCTCGCCTGGTCGGTACATCACGGGGACGCTGCGGTCGATGATGTAGAATCCTCGCGGACGTTGAGTTTGTCCGAGGTCAAGACCAACCTCCGGCCCAACAAGCAGAGTGGATGGGTCAACTTCAAAGAAGCCGACGGTGATCCAAACCGCAAAGATGTTGGATTGGTTCGAGGTCAGGTTTGCCAAGCGAGAGGCCCCCAGTTGTTGATGAACCACGCTTCTCTCGGGCGATTGTGCGTTGGCATTCAGCACGGGAGCCATGGTGGGGTCGCGGCGGAACAGCATGCGGTTGGCAAGTGGTCCCTTCCGCAGGATCGTGCCTTGAACGGGGTCACGACGCATGATTGGATTGGGCGGCGCTGGTGCCGTTGCGCCTGTGGGTGCCGAGTATGAGATGCCAACGTCCGCAGTATTCGCTGGTCGGAAGGCACCTGCCTGTTGCGTCGGGAAATAGGCGCTAAACGAACTGTGTAGCGGGTTGCTGCCCGTTGCATCACCCGCTGGCGTGGCGTAACCACGGCGACTGGCGATGAAGTCGTCCCAGAATGCACCATCCCCCGCTCGCTCGGAAGATGTCGAGAACCCATTCATGACCGCTTTGAACACGTTCTTGTTCTTGATCACGTTCAGGTTCACCATTCCCGTCCGGTAGTTCGGGAAACGAATGTTGAATGGTGGACGCAGCGTTTCGGTCGTCACTTGATTCAACCAGAAGGCGTTCTGTCCCGGTGGACCAGCTGAGTTGTTCCAAGTTTCGGGATTGGCCGATGGGGCTGTGCCAAAGGTTGCGTAATTCCAGGTCGCCGGGAACACGGGTTGGACCGTTGGGTCAAGGACATCTTGGTCGGTAGAGACAAAGTCGATGTCCGCATCAAAAGGTGGCGGTACTTCAACCCACTCGAGAATTCTCAGCATGTTGGGCGACATGCTGAAGTCATTCACGTTCGAGCTTAGAAAGTTCCACAGGTGTGGGAACTGTTGGTTGTAGTCGTAGCGGCCAAGTGTTGTGGCGGTACTGTTGTTCGCATCGTCATACGGATCTGGCGAGGCTGGCATGCCCGATTCCGTGGTTGCTGTGCCGAACTCGGCACCCAATCGCCCCGGAGCTGAGGTTGGCACCCAAGCCAATTCGATGGGCGAAACGAAGTCCCGATTGAGCCATTGGACGTTTGCACCGAAGGTATCGAACGGCAATCCAACGTACCGCCCCATCGAAGCGTTCGCGGTGCCGGCTTGGCCCCAACGCTGACCAAACGACGCGTTGAGGTAGCCGAGCGAGCTCGAGTGAGCGGTGCGGTCGGCGGTGGCGTTGACCGTGCCGCCAGCGTCAGGGTCAACGAGTGGATCGAGATGCAACTTGTGATTGAAGAAAGCGATGTTGCCACCGGTCGTGGTCTGCGGATCGCTCAACTCGGGTGCAAAGGTGTTGATCGAGAAGATCTGATTCGCTTGAGTCGTCGTCGAATCGTTATCCCAGTTGCTTCCTGTTTTGTAGCGAGTTGCAAATCGTTCGGCAGGTGCTGCGTTGAACGGATCCATGTCGGCTTCGTCACGCCATTGGGTTGTCCCGCCCGAGTTGGTGATTTGGTCGTTTGTCATCGCGCCGTTAAAGACTGTCAAGTCAATCGCGATGTAGTCGACGGTGATGTAAGGATTGTCCGTTGGATGATAGCCCTCGGTGGGGTCAGCCAAGCGTTGTAGGTAAGCCGTCTTGAAGTGAGTTCGCGTTCCCGTTTGTTGCCCGAGGGCACCAAAGGCACGATCGAGTTCAGCGTACGTCTGGGAGTCAAACGGCGTGTCAGGGAGTTGCCCCATTGCGTTCGAATAGTCGTAGTAGCTGTCGACGGGATACCCCTGTGTTGGGTCAAGCGATCGTGTCGGTTGTGGGTAGTATCGTCGTGGGGGCGTTGCAGCAAGGTCTGGCGTTGCCCACGGCAGTGGTTCCGAAACATTGACGCCCACTTGTCCACCACCCCAACTCAGCGGAGCATTTGCAGCGGCAACCACACCGAGTGGTGCTTGAATGGTTGCGTTGGCAACGCCTGTACCATTGTCTGCCGTGGGGGTTGTTGCATTGCCAGCGATGTCAGTCATCGCCAACCCGCCAGCGGTGATGCCGATCCGCTGAGTCGACTCGTAGTCGGTGTAATTGACTTGAGGCGCGTTGTTTGCATCCAGCGTTGGGCCTGAAGTGGCATGGGTTTCAAGGGAGCCAAGCGGTGTGATTTGGCGTGGTCCGATGACAGCGTATTGGCCACCACGCAGGGCTGCGCCACCACCGGTCACCGTGGAATAGTCGGTCGTTGTGAAACGGTTGTAGAAGATGCGGCCCACTTCGGCTGAGTCGGCGGGGACCGTGAAGTCGACCGTGCCATCGGCATCGGCATCGGGGTCGCGATTGGTGAACCAAATGACTCGTTCAATGCCACCGGCAACCGGTGCTTCGAAAAAGTTGGGTTGGTTCGGCTCAGGAATCGTTGTTTCTCGATTGAGGTTAACACCTCCTGCATTGGTGTCGGTTGGCAGCAAGCTGCCAGCAGGTTTGAACAAAAAGTCGGGACAGCGTTCAGGGCGTGCTGCAGGCGACGTGCCCTCGTGGATCTCGCTAATCGCGACGCGCCAGACGGGGTTCATGTCGGGAGCTTCGAGGTCCAATTGCAGAACGAGTTCGTCAACGCCTGTGACCGGATTGTTGACGCGTTCGTACAGCTCGACCGGGGCGGCCCAACGGGTTGCGCGGAGGTCATCGTTGACGGAAGCAGGTGGATTGAGAAGTTCCTGCGGAGAACGCGTTGATCGAACTTCAAGGAACAGGCTGCCCTGAGGAATTCGCCACTGGTCCGGGTCATCGTCTTGGAAAGTGCCGCCGGAGATCCGACGTTGCATGGTCGTGTCTTCCGCCGTGTCACGCAAACGGCGATCATGGAATGCAAGGGACTCGTCCAGCGTCAGCTCGGGATGTTCCATTCCCCAGACGGTTCGGTAGGTCGTGGGGTCCGAGGTATCGACGTCCCAGCCGTCAAACGGGTTGGGGTCATATCGGAAGCGAGTCATGATCCCGTCTTGGTCGCGGAAGTCGACCACATTGATGGCCCACTGGGCGATCTTCCAAGCGTTGTATTCCTGTTGGAACGTCAAACCGCCGATGCCCGCGAAGCCACCAGGGACGATTGACGGGTCATGGGGGAAGTCAAATTCGGTACCACCATTGGCATCGCGAATCAGGCTCAATGCCATGAAGTACAGGTGGCGTGCAAAGGTCTCGCGGCTGTTGCGGCCCGGTTCCGCTGGCGTGACATCATGACGATCGGTTGCCCAACGCGTTCCGTTGTAGAAGACTCGCGGGGGTGCTGGAGAGGGCGCAATGTTTCCGATCTCTTCGGGGTCGTCGATGACGCCGTCTCCATCGTCATCCACTCCGTTTTCGAACGGACGGTTCAGGTTGAATTTGCTTCCACGACGCAGTTCGGGTGCGAGCAACTCCCACATCCGTGCATTACGTTGAGCGGCGTTCGCTCCCGCGATATTGGCCCAGAAAACATTGTTGGCCGAGAACGCGCCTTGCGAAGCAGCCGTTGAATTACGCCATTCCGATGGCAGGAGTCCGGTCACGGTTGCCGCAGAACTGCTGCTGGTGGTGACCGAATCGGCCAACAACTTGCGCACAGCTTCGAGCTGATCGGGGACGGCTGATGGATCTGCGTGATAGTTATTGATCAAATCGACCAAACGGCTTCCAAGCAGATCGCGATCGTAATCATTGAATCGCAAGACAGGTTCAAGGTCGGCATACTTGAGTGTTGCGTCGGGAGCCGTCGATGCGTTGAACACAATCTCGTAGGGGTCGTCGTTGATCTGGCCGCCCGTGGGGCCAAGATTACTGGGGCCCGAATTCCCGACACGGTAGGAAGAGCGATTCACCATCAGGCCGCCGTCAACACCGAGCGCGACGGTGGCTCGACCATGCGGGTCATAGGGAAGGCCGTGACGTGTGTCCGGGGCAAAAAAGTTGGGACGCGAAGGATGTCGGAAACGGCCAAGCAGGTCGTTGGACGAACCGGTCAGCTGAGTGTAATGCTCGCCGGGCGAGTAATAATTGACCACTGGAGCACCGAAATCGAATTGGTTGTATCGGAGCTTCATGAGTTCACGCATTCCGTTCCCAGTGGCGTACTGGGGTAGGAAGATTGCGCGGAGATCGATTTCAGCGGGGCCGTATCCAAACCCTGATGGGACATCGTTTTGAATGTAAGCGTTCGGCACCGTGGCGGGATTCACCGCGGGCGTTCCAGTGGGCGAATTCTGTTGAACGGGACCGACGGTGTTTGCAACCGTTGCGTTGATTTGGTTGATCGCCTGGGCAGTGTTGCCCGCACGATTCACATCTGCGCGACCCGACAACGCCTCGATCTTGTAGGCGACCATCGGTTTGATCAGTTGGCCTTCGGGCGACTCGATCAACGCAAGTCCGCTATCGACCCAAACGGAATCAGGGATTCCGTCACCATCGGTGTCGACGTCCCAACTATCCGGAATACCGTCGCCGTTGGAGTCAGACCCAGCCAAGGCTCGTGCGATTCGAAGGATTTGAGCGGCTGTCACCGACGTTGGATCGATTGGCAAAGTTCCCAATGTGGTGGCGCCGGGGCCAAGCAAGCCATTACTACCAGTGAACTCTGAGAAATTGAGAGTGTACGTCCCGGTACTCGCGTTCGGGATCGTTCCGCTACTGTTCGAGATTGGAAGTGGACGCAATGTGCTGCGCTGAATCGCTCGCAGAATCGAAGTGCGCTCTTGCTGTGACAGCATGGTCAGATCGCCCTTCTGGTTGATCAGCCAGTTGATGAGCGCCGGGCGAACAAATGAGGGTGTTGCCTGACCAAGTTCCGGATCATTGGGGAAGTAGCTCAACCACAGGTCGTCATAGGTGGGCGCATCGAAGCCCTCGTCAACATCTCCTGGGGGAAGGTCATTGATAAAGTCATCGATGGTCGAGTTGTTGGCTGGATCAAGTCGGTGCAGCCCATAGTGGCCCTGCAAAGCGACGGGCAGGTCACGTCCGTTGGCGTTGCTGAAGTTGACTCCCGAGCGACCAGTGGCTGGACCTGAAGGAGTCGGAAACAACTCAACCGTTGTCGAGACAACATCGTTGAGATTGTGTTCCATGGTTGTCACCGTCATGGCGCTATCACGGACGTGATCCCAGCCAAGTCCGGGGCCGTTCAGGATGCGACCATTGACGTAAAAGTCCGACAACGGAACTGCGCTGCTTCCGGCGATTGCATTTTGGTCGTAGAACAACTCCGAAATCGTGAACGACGTGGTGGCAGCAAGATTGATCCACTCACGCAACGTCAGCGTTCGCCCGTTGAGTTCGATCTGAGTGTTCAAGTGGGGACGTACGTCGACGACGACTTGCCCACTCAGGCCACGGCGCGGGTTGGTCGCGGGTAAGTTCAAGTGATTGCCAAAGTAGCGGACAATCTCCATCGTCAAGTTGGCGAGTGGACCTTCTCGGAAAGTCAGCAATCGACCAGTCACTTGATCGTCAATTGGAAAAGACGGACTCGCCGATGCGGGGTATTCGCGTTGTGGGCGTCCCGGTTCATTTCGACGGAATGGATAGGTGTTTGACCCGCTTCGAAAGAGTTCCGTAGGGAAGCGAATGAAATTTCCGTCCAGCAGCGCCGCGGGGGCGATGTCATTGTTACCAGCGTGCGCGTAGGCCGAAGGAATGGTGAGTTCACTGGCGACGCCGTCGCGCATCCCGTAAAGGTCGCCTAGCAGCGAATGTCCCCACAAGGCGCTCGATGGCCCATTGGAACCAACCAAAGCGGTGTTCATCGCTTGGTCAAGCAGCGACCCCGAATCAATGGCGGAGGTTTCGGCGCGATTCATCGCTTCGGCGGCCGATTTGTGCCTGGCTGAAAAAACCAAGTACGAAACCGCCAGCATGCTGAAGAGAGTCAGCATTCCCAGGACGACCAGCAGCACGATACCGCGGCGTTGTTGAGATGCAGATGTGATACGCATGTCGTTTGATGAGTTGCGTAGGTTCATGGTTCACTCCCTGTGTGGTGCACAGGTCAGCGAGAAACGAAGAAGAGAAAGGTCACGAGACTGAGTCAATCACTCGAGCACAACCTCGGATTGCAACACCGAGACCGCACCATCAACGATGGTGCAGAAGGTGTCGTTGGCTTGTGTGTTCGCGTCCGAGCTGTTGTTGTCACTCAAACCAAAGTCCCAATCAGGACCGGCTAACGTGACCCAGCGCCGCCAGACGGCGGGTGTGGTTCCATCAATCCAATTCGGTTCGACCAACGATCCGGCTGGCGGAGTGGCAGGAGGCGGTGGCGCAATGGATCCAACTTCGGCATCACTCACTGACAGGACTCGATACCATCTGTGAACGGCTGGGCCTGTTGGAGTTGTGCCGATCGAAGGTTGACGCGAAAGCATCACCCACTCGTTTGTTTTGAGCTCGTTGATCACACCCTGCGTTCCGTACATCAGCACTTCACCGCCTGCTCCGCCGGTGAAACCGATCGATTGACCGATCCAAGTCAAGCGTTCCTCAGCGGGATTGTCTTCCGCTTGACCGACGGTGTGCGCTTCGGTGTTCAGACCGTTGGGGTCACCGGCTTGTCTTGGGATTTGAGGCAGGCGATCACGCACCACCACGATGGATTGACGAAACGTGTTGCCACCATTGATGGGCGGCGCGAGCGTGACAAACCACTTGTACTCCGAGCTGCTGCTGCGACCCGTGTCGATGAAGTTTGTGCCAACGCGGGTGCGGCTCAACAAGACGGCTCCAGGGTCGTCTGATTCTTGCCCTTTCAGCTGACTCAGCCCCGCGAGTCCTTCGAAGATTCGTTCGAGTGTGGCGCGTGCGACCAGCTCGCGTTCGGTCACGGGCGTGATTGCATCGTTTTGCAATGTTGAGGCAAGCGTCGCACGGTACATGCGGGGCGACATTGGCCAGGTTGGCGGCAAGGTGGATGTAGTGATTTCCTCGTTCGGCGGAAACAGCGGGTTGTAGCGTTCCGTGAAGTAGGGGAATCGGCTGTAGTCAAACGCGCAAGGCGTGCCCGCATTTGGATCAGGAAGTCCACCAGCGATGGTTCCGCCAATGAGCGACGGGGCAGGTAGTGCATAGGGGTCAATGCAAATGCCCGATGTCAAACCCGAGCCTTGTCCGTGGTGACCATAACCGGGGCTCTCGAGTTTTCCATAGAACTCTTCCGGAGCGCTGTTATCGAGAAGCGGTCTGGTGTGTTGGCTCTGTTCGGTCAGTTTCCAACGCAGGGTTTGCAACTGACTTGACGGTGCGAAACCATAGAACGTTGGGTTGGCGCGTGCTGGAGAAAAGGCCGGTGGCGAAAACTTGTCATAGATCACGAGCGTATCAAGACTAAACAAGTCTCGGGCAACGCCGGCCGCCGCAACTGACGTCGCGTCACTGACGCTCTGGTCAAGTTGCAAGGTTGATTTGGCATTGTCAGCCGCGATGGGAATCAACGCAGCCAGCCCGAGCAGACCAACCAAGATGACTCCGATCGCGAAGATCGTTTCCATTAAGGTCACGCCCGCTCGGCGTAAGAGTCGTTGCTGTTGCATGTTGTCGTTCCACATCGTTACAGCGAGCCTCCGTCGCGCGACTTGACGGCAAGTTCACGTGCGCGGCCAATCACGTTTCGCAATCGAGTGCGATGGTTCGCGTCGGTCACGGTTGCTGCGGGGGCAGCAATAAATGGTTCGGTCCACGGTGAAGCGAGCACTTCACCGGAGCGTGATTTGATCGTCACCCAGACACTGTCGGGATCGAGCAAAGGTGTGCGTCCATCTTTGGCTTCGTCCGCAAACGGATCGGGGTCATCGTCTTCGAGCTGCTCGGTCGGGTTCGTTTTGACCTGACCGGCGCGTCCCACGAGAAAGTGAATGTCCCCGGTGACGGGAATCGGTGCGAGCACGGGGACGACCGCGGGCGTGACGGTATTTCCAATTCGGATCCTTGGCGGAGTCGTCGGCGTGACACTTGAATAGACTTCGGTCACTTCACCACGACTTCCAAACATGATCCAGATCGACTGGTACTCGTATCGCAACGTTGGGTTGCTTGGGTCGACCGAGCTATAGGGATTCAGTGCAGCGGTCAGAGCGTCCGATGCATTAGGGCGGACGTAGTTGCCGGAGATTTCCATTGGCGAAAACTCATTGCCGTGCCGCCCAATTCCCGAAACCGTCAAATCGATCGAGGTCCCTTCAGGAAGGTTCGCGGGCATCGCAATCGCAGGTCGTGGCCGCCGATGGACGACGAACGATGTCGGTTGGCGATGGTAGCGTCGCATATTCGTGTTCGGTTCCACCCGTTCGACCAAAGCGACGGTGAAGTTGCCGATCGTCCCGGCGGTGACTTCCGCTTGCGGAAACTCGGTTGGGGGGCCACCGGGATCGAAGTTGGCCGCCAGTGCATTGGTGCCACGAAAGATACCGGTAATTCGAAGCGGCAGGCCCGCGTCACCCAGGTGCACAACATCACCGATGTTGATCAACGTGGGTGTGATAGGCGGATCTTCAATCAAGTCAGCCGCTGATCGCCGCATTTGCACTGCGGTTGCATCGAACCAAAGCGAGATCTCGTCGAGTTGTGCCGAGTCGTTAGGCAACGTTGTCGGAGCTGTCGGCTGGACACGGCGAACAAGAACGGTGCACTTTGCCAGACCGGTGTCGCCCGAATACGGCGGAGGGACTTTGGCCAAACGCATTCGTATCGCTTGTGATCGTTCACCGATGTTGGCCGATCCAATTCGATCGATGATGACGCCACCACCGCCCGAGGCAATCGCTCGTGCCCGCGCATCTTCGATGAACGCTTGGACTTGCGAGGCGGCGCGTTTAACGCGTTGTTCACGAAGTGTCCCCTTCACACCAGGAAGGGCAATTCCGGCGAGGACAGTGACGACCGCAAGCACGACGAGTAACTCGACGAGCGTCATGCCTCGATGTGGCGGCGATTCGATTTTGCGTAGAAAAGGCATCAGCTCGTCCAGTCGGTTCCTCGGTTTAGCGCTCGAACGTGAGTGCGGGCACGATGTTGTCTGATGTGTTGTTTGTGCCGGCATGCAGCAGGGTGTCCACTCTCGCGCCGTATTGGTCTTCAATCAGTGTGTAGTCACCATTCGTTTGAATGAGGAACGGATCGACTGCGTAGAAGTTGGCGACGTATCCTCCCGAGGGTGGACTGCTTTGGTACATGTCTTGGTAGACGTGTGTTGACTCCTCGCCCAACTCGAGTCCTTGAATGTCAAACACCTTGTCGCTGCCAGCCGAGATGATCATGGGAACAACAGGAAACGGGTCGTCCGCTTCGTGATTGCGGGTCGCGCTGGAAGAGTAACGGGGATCGCTGTAAAGCAAGTCGAGTGGTTCACGACCGAGTCGCCGCTTGATCTCGGCGAGTTCGTCCCATTGTTCCGGCTGCGATGGGTGGCTTCCCGGGCACGTTGGCGGATCATTCCAACGCGGCGTCAATGAATATCCGACGGGCCAACGCATGAATCCGACAGGGTTCTTCCACGGGTCGACGATCTCGGGCATTCCGTCGCCGTCGGTATCGGCAATGTCACGTGGAGTCAGCGATTGCAATGCCGGTGTGCCATTAATCGTTTGGGTGGCAAGAATCAGATAGAGGCATTCGGCGCTTTGATGGGTGACCGACCATAAAGGATCAGGAGGACCACTCGTGGTGGTCGGATCATCGGTGACGATCGCTGCCCATTGAGCTGCAACGGAAGCACTCGGATTGACTCGACCCAACGCAATCTGCGTGCGAATCACTCGGTTTTGGAATTGGCTTGACTTGAGGTCACGAAGTCCCGGGTTGATCGGCGTGACGGCCGAAGAAGTCAGGAACTGAATTGCGCGTGTCGGATGGTTGACCGTGTCAACGTCCGAGATGCGATCTGGCAGTGCAGCTCGCAACCAATCTCGTTTCCATAGCAACTGAGAAAAGTTGCGGTGTGCCTGACTTAAGGAGTCTGCTGGAAGATCGACACGCCGCTCAGATTCCTTCTCATAGATTTCGAGCATCAACAGATTCAGGCGATCGATCAATGCCCGTCCACGCGTCTCTTGAGCTTGCCGGCGAGCACCCCCAACCGCGATCGACAGCATGCCGCTGATGATGCCCAGGATGGCAACCGTTACAAGCAGTTCAACGAGCGTGAATGCTCTTCGTTTTGATGAGTGTGACATAACCAATAAACCGCAACTGGGTCAGAGACTGACTCGGCCAGACAGACAACCAACGGGCGTTAAGGAAGATCTGATTCGATCGTGCGTGTCGTGAAGTTTGTGATGTTGTCGAGCTGTGGATTGGCGCGGTAGACGGCTGAGGCCGCATAATTCCGCTGGAGCACTTGGTCGTCGTTGAATTTGTTGACGGCGGTGATCGTTGTGAAGGTTCCGTAAGACGTTGAGGTGAAATCCAAGAGCGGGCAGTAGGCTTCGCCACTGGGGTAGACGCTGATGCCAGTTGCAGCGGGCGCCATCATGTGATCGCCGATGTCTTGACTGATAATGCCGCCGTAGTTGTCGTCGAGACCGGCAGAGATGAGCTGGAATTTTCCATCCGCAGCAAACTTCAAGACCGTCCCGCCTGGCTGCACTGAGAAACCTTGAATGGTTGCAGGCGGAGTTGTATCGACCACGTTTGACGCATAGGGTCGCGCAACACCTGTTGCGTCGATACTGCCAGGCGGAAGGTACACGTTTTGGCTGTGGTGCACCGTTGATGCTGAGGCCCAAGCTGGTGCGCTCGAGTAGTTGATGCCCCAGGCTGAGTTGTAAGTGCGCGACGCAAAGTAGACGATCGGCAACTCTGAGTTCTTTGGACGGTAGGTTGGGAACGGGTCGTTGAAGAGAGTGAATCCAAGCGAGTTTGTGTTGGTGTCGCCCTCGTCGGTTGAGTAGACATAGGGAGCGCTCATGCCGTACCCCGCCGCCAATGGTCCTGTGTTGGCCACGAAAAGTGTCATGCTGAGCTGTTCGGGCTTTACGGGCAGGAAGCCTTCGTCGCGCTCGGCGTTGTACTGGTACTTGGCGTAATCGTCGTTTGCGGGAGTCGAGGTGTAAGGGTCGGCGGCGCCGGTGATCAGCACCAGCGGTCCACCCGCACCGGTGAACGGTCGCTCCTTGTCTCGACTGAACCCACCCAAGCAAAACAGCAAGGCTTCGGCGCGATCGATCGCGTGTGGGTAATGATCAAAGGCGGACGACGTGCGTGGGTCGCTGACCCCAGTAGCCGCCGAGCACAATTGATGCATGCTGTTCATGTGCGTGAACTGCGCGAGGATTCGCAATTCGTTGTCGTTGATGTTGGGAAAGGCTTTGCGGAAGTGGCGATCGACGGCGCCCCAATCTGAAAAGTCAGGTGGGTAGTCACCGTGCTGGAGCTTGTACGACTCGAGGGATTGTTCGATGACGCCGATTTCGGTCCGAATCGCAGTCTCTTTCGCATTGCGATAGGCCGCGGTTGCCGCTGGGATCAGCAGCCCCATGAGGATGCCGATGATCACGATGACCGTCAGGATTTCGACGAGTGTGAAACCGCGCCGCGTAAGGTGTCGTTGATGTGCCAATGCTGAGTTAGCGTTCATGCTTCGACTCGATCGTTTTGGAAAAGGATGCTGTGCGTTTCTTGCGCGACAACCGTGTCGCGCCCTCCGCCATCAACAGTGACGGACGACTTATGGATGAGTGTTTTTCGTTTTGTCGGCCGAGACCCTCGTCTCGGCCGACCCAACGCTTTCTTGTTTGGGATCAGGTCAAACCGGTGATCAACTCGACCAGCGGCATGAACAAACTGATCACGATGAAACCAACTGCCAAGCCGAGGAACACGATCATCAGCGGTTCCATCAGTGCGGTCAGACCATCGGTCATCGTTCGTACTTCTTCGTCGTAGGTGTCGGCGACCTTGTAAAGCATCGTGTCGAGCTCACCGGTCTCTTCACCGACGTCCACCATGTTGACGACGAGGTCATCAACAACACGTGATTTGATTTTGGTCATGCCCCAAAGGCACGCGAGCAAGGCACCACCGCCGATCAAGTAACCTGCCAGCATGGTGAGTGTTTGCACCATCGTCCCATCATCAAGCTTGGTGCCCGTCGCTGTGAGCGCGATCGACAAAACGATCCAACCTGGGAACGACCCAAACAGTCCCCAGAAGACAAATGCCATTGGGTGGAAGCCGAGTACGCTGTATTCACGCAGCGGCTTGCTGATCACTTCCCCTTCGCGAATCGACTCGTTCACCCGCGTGAACATTCGCTCGAACATTGCGTTGCCCGATGTTTCGCGAGTGATATTGATCGCTTCCAGAATCGGCACACCACTACTGACTAACGTGCCGAGGGTTCGCGTCGTTCGAGCCAAGATGTTCTTTTCAACCAGGCCCCCGAAGATGGGCACCTTGATGATGAACATGTCAAAGCCCATCCGCCCATGCCGGAACTTTCGTATCAACTTGACCAGGATCAGCAAGCAGATCGGCATTGCGATCAGCAAGAACCAGTAGCCCGATATGTAGTTGCTCATGGCGATCAGCAGGATCGTTGGAGCGGGCAGCGTCAGGCCGAACTCATCAAACATCGTTTCGAACGTTGGCACGATGAAGATCATGATGAACGTCAGGATCAACGCAGCAACCAAAACAACAATGATCGGGTAGATCAGCGCGCCTTTGACTTTTCGTTTGAGCGATTCGGCCCGCTCAAGGAAGTCGGCCAAACGTTGAAGAATGGTTTCGAGTGCACCACCGGCTTCACCCGCCTTGATCATGTTCACGTACAAACGCGTGAAGACCTTGGGGCATTTACTCATCGCTTCACTGAGCGTGGCACCCCCTTCAATCTCTTCGCAAACATCCATCAGAGCGTTTTTAAGCTTGCCCGGCTTTTGGTTGTTTTCGAGGATCTTGAGGCTGCGAAGAATCGGCAGGCCGGCGTCTTGCAGAATCGAAAGCTGACGCGTAAACGCGCAGATGTGTTTTGTCTTGGCACCACCGAAGCCAAAGCTGCGTTTCTTGGATGCTTTACCACCGGCGGCTGCGGCCGCTTGCTTTTTGACGGAGATCTTCGTGACGAAGTATCCCATCTGGCGAATGGTGGTTTGCGCCTCTTCTTCGTTGGCCGCGTCGATCTCGTCCCGGATCTCTTGTCCGGTCGCGTCCATCGCTTCGAATTGATAAGTAGGCATGGTTCAGGTACCGATTAAAAAGGCTCTAATCTTTAGGGCTTTCCGCGGGTGCGTTTTCCGTGCTGGGTCTGTTGGGTGACGGCTTATTCTTCCACCGTCTCTCGAATCACCTCATCCAAGGTGGTGATTCCGTCTTCGGCCAAGGACATTCCGAACTGGCGCAGTGGGACCATTTCGTACCGCATTGCTTCGTCTCGCAATTCGTCGGTCGACGCGTTGCTGAGAATCATCTCGCGGAGTTTGTCGTTCAGGACCATCAGTTCAAATAGAGCGATGCGGCCTTTGTAGCCGGTGTTGTTGCATTGATCGCAACCGGTCCCTTTGAAGTACTTTTTGCCGGCCGCCTCTTCCTTGGTCATGCCAAGGTCGTGCAACATCGACGTGGTGACTTTGGTTTCTTCGCGGCACTTGGTGCAGATTCGACGCACCAAACGCTGGGCAAGGATTGCTTCGACCGTCGCACAGATCATGAACGGTTGAATGCCCATGTCCTTCAATCGGGTGACCGTCGAAGGAGCGTCGTTGGTGTGCAACGTGCTAAAGACCAAGTGGCCGGTTAGCGCGGCTTGGATCGCGATTTCGGCCGTTTCAAGGTCACGGATTTCACCGACAAGAATCGTGTCGGGGTCTTGCCGCAAGATCGCTCGCAAACAACCGGCAAACGTGACGCCAACATCCGTATCGATCGGGATCTGCACGATGCCATCGATGTCGTATTCGACCGGGTCTTCGGTCGTGATCAACTTATCCTTGATGTCATTCAGTTCGGTAAGCGACGAATAGAGCGTCGTTGTCTTGCCGCTTCCCGTTGGGCCAGTGACCAGCACAATTCCGTTGGGCCGGTCGATCGCACTTCGGAAGGACCCGAGCATCGACTCGTCCATCCCGACATTTTCGAGCGACAGGTTGACGACCGAGCGGTCCAAAATCCGCATGACGACGCTTTCGCCAAAGATCGTCGGCAGCACGCTGACGCGAAGGTCGACCGGGTGACCACCGACCATCAGTTCGATCCGGCCGTCTTGAGGCATACGGCGTTCAGCGATGTCCAAGTCGGCCATCACCTTGATTCGCGTCGTGATCGCGAAGGCGAGGTGACGTGGCGGCGGGACCATTTCGTAGAGCACGCCTTCCGCTTTGATGCGGATTCGGAACTCATCTTCGAACGGTTCAAAGTGAATGTCGCTGGCGTGGTCTTTAATCGCCAACAGCATCACCATGTTGAGCAGCTTTCGCACGGGTGCCGAATCGGCAAGGGCCTCGGCGTCGGTGATGTTGAACTTTTCCGATTCCAGTGCAGAAATGGCGGCTTTGAGTTCTTCGTCGGCAGCGAGTTCTGCGACAAGTTTTTCGACACTCTCGGCTTCGCTGTCGTAGTGACGACTGATCGTTTGCAGCACGTCGCGTTCGGTCGCCACGATCATCACGATTTCGTAGCCAAGGAACGTACGTAGTTCGTCTTGGATCGTCAGGTTTTGTGGGTCGCAGGTTGCAACGGTCAGCGTGTCGTTTTCAAACTTGATCGGGATGATTCGGTAAAGCTGAGCCATCGTTTCAGAAACCTTTTCCAAGACTTCTGCATCAAGCGTGATGTCTTCGAGCGAGATCGTCTGCATCGACATCTGCTCGGCCAACGCCTGGATGAGTTGTTCATCCGTGATCAGCTGCATGTCTTCAGCGATCTTGCCGAGCAATGCACCTGGCTGTTGCTCTTGTTCCTCAAGAACAACCTCAAGTTGGTCGTCGGTCAAAAAACCAAGGTCGACAAGAATCTGTCCGATGCGACGAGGAGCCATGTTTTGTCGGAGTGCTTATGAGGTTTTGGGGTGAACTGTTTCGTGGTCGCCGTTTTGAGGCGGCTATGGATTCAGCTTCGGCAGCCGGATCTATTCGTCTTCGGGAACCGGAATTGGATCATCGGCCAACCCGCGGCGTGCTTGGACGATGCGTTTGGCCAAGTCGTCAGGACGATGTGCCTTTGAAAGGGCGTCTTCAACCGTGATGAATTCGTTTTGCCAATGGCTAAAGAGTGCGTCATCCATCAGCTGCATGCCGAACTTGGCACCTGTCTGCATCGCACTGTTGATTCGGAACGTTTTGTTTTCACGAATCAGGTTGGCAACGCCGGGCGTGACAACAAGAACTTCATACGCAGCCAATCGGCCGCCACCGATACGCGGCAGGAGCGTTTGTGCGACCACGCCGATCAACGTGCTGGCCAACTGAGTTCGAATCTGGTCCTGCAGGTTTCCAGGGAACGCGTCGATGATCCGGTTGACCGTGCCTTGAGCGCTGTTGGTGTGCAGGGTGCCGAAAACGATGTGACCCGTTTCCGCAGCACTAATGGCAGCTTCGATGGTTTCGAGGTCACGAAGCTCGCCGACGAGAATCACGTCGGGGTCTTGCCGCAACGCACGGCGAATGGCTTCGGAGAAGCTTGGCACGTCCACGCCGACTTCACGCTGGTTGATCGTGCTTTGAATATGGTCGTGGTAAAACTCGATCGGGTCTTCGATCGTGATGATGTGATGGTCGAGTGTTTCGTTGAGCAGGTTGATCAAACTTGCCAGCGTCGTACTCTTTCCGGACCCGGTCGGGCCGGTGACCAGGAACAATCCGCGAGGCCGGTGAACCATCTTCACAACCGCCTCGGGCAAACCGAGCTGTTCGGGCGTGAGTTTGTCGTTGGGGATTTGACGCAGCACCATCGAGATGAAGCCGCGCTGTTTGAAAACGGAAACACGAAACCGAGCTTGTTCGCCAAATGCGAAGCCAAAGTCAGTGCTTCCCGCTTCCTGAAGTTCACGTTGGCAACGCTCCGGCGTGATGCTCTTCATCAGCGCCACAGCGTCTTCGGCGTCGAGCGTCTTGGTTTCCAGCTTCCGCATGCGTCCGTGAAGACGGAACACTGGCGGTTGGCCGACCACAATGTGGATATCGCTCACGCCCTGCTTGATGGCTGCCTGCAGCAACTTGTCAATAAGAACGGTGGCCAAGGCGCGTCTCTCCTATGTGTGATGCGTGTGTTGCTCGCCTACAAAATGTCATCCAGATCCAAGGTGAGCTATCTCACGGTTGGCTCGACAATGTAACCAACCACTAGCCGATTTGCTTGCTAATGCCGCTGTGATGGGGTGTGGCACATCACCCGGCAAGGCTCGCGGGCGAGCTTGTTGGGAACTGGGACATAAAGTGGAAGCAAGGTGCAGCGGTCATGCTGCGCGAGTGAATGAGATTAGGACGGTGTATTTATGTTTAGATCCAATGGATCGTTTGATATCGCGATGGACCGAGCGGCGAAAAGGATAAGGTCGAGCTCGGTGGGGTTTGTCGTCGTGGCAAACTTCCTCTGGCCGGTTCGAGACAAGGTCGGGGGGACCACAGAAAGCCAATGCTGTTAGGCGATGATTTTCCGTTTCGATTCCCGGTCAGTGGCAACATTATTGCCCTCCAGGCGTCATCGTCCAAAAAAACGGACCAAAAATCGGTTTCAGCGCGCACTTAGTGCGCCCCGTCCGTCAGGCTCGCATGCCTTTCGACCTCCCATCGAACTGCGAAATCGAAGGCGGGAGGTGTTGCCGCCGAACCCCTTAGGCGAGAGGGTGTGGTGCTCGCGCCGGTGGCTTTCGTTGGCTCGGTGGTGATGCGGCTGGTCCTGTGGTTTTGGGCAGGCCTACAGCGAGTCGAGGTCCTTGACGATATGCGAAAAGGCGAGTGACTCGGTCTCGGTCTTTTTGGCCACTCGGTAGACCTCTTCAAAGGTCGTGATCCCACGGACAGCTTTCAGCATGCCATCGGCGTAAAGTGTTGACATGCCATTCTTTATCGCCTCGATGCGAAGGTCGTTTGTGCTAGCACCTTTGAACATCATTTCGCGGATCCTGTTGTTGATCAGCATCAGTTCGTAGATGCCGATTCGGCCACGGTAGCCACTGCGTCCGCAATAGGCGCATCCCTTGCCTCTGGCGAACTCGGCTTGCTTGATCATCTCGGGTGGAATGCCGGTGTCGGACAGCACCGTTTCGGGTGGTGTGTATCGTACCTTGCAGCGGGGGCAGATCGTTCGCACTAATCGCTGGGCAAGGATCGCAATCACGCTGCTAGCGACCATATAGGATGGTACACCGATGTCCACCATTCGTGATACAGCACTGGGCGCGTCGTTCGTATGCAGGGTACTGAATACCAGGTGTCCAGTGAGCGAGGCTTGGATTCCCATGGAAGCCGTCTCGTGGTCACGCATCTCACCGACAAGGATGATGTTGGGGGCCTGTCGCAACATGGCCCGAATGATCATCGCAAAGTCGAGGCCGATGTTGTGTTTCACTTCGACCTGATTGATGCCTGGCAGGTAGTACTCGACCGGGTCCTCAGCCGTGATCACTTTGCGGTCGGGGCGGTTGAGAGCATTGAGTGCAGCGTACAGCGTGGTGGTCTTTCCCGACCCCGTTGGGCCTGTCACCAAAATGATGCCATTGGGCCGGCGGATGAGCGAGTTGAAGTTGCGGAAGTCGCGCTCGGAGAGGCCGAGCTGACGGACCCCCACTTTGATGTTGTCCTTGTCCAGCAGACGCATAACCGCCGACTGGCCGTGGTTGGTCGGGATGATCGAGACGCGGAGGTCGAGCTGCTTGTCGCCAACGGTGATCTTGATCCGCCCGTCAGTGGGGCGTCGTTTCTCGGAGATGTCGATCTTGGAGAGGATCTTGATGCGGGCGATGATCGCGGCCAGCATACGGCGAGGGGCACATTCGCGTTCGACGCAGACGCCATCGATTCGGTAACGAATTCGCACCCGGTCCTCGAACGGCTCGACGTGGATGTCGCTGGCACGCAATTGGACCGCTTCCTGGATCATCAGGTTGACCAGGCGGATGACCGGAGCGCTGCTGTCATCGACCGTCTCCTCGGCCACTTCAGCGTCCGCGTCGGTCTCGGTGAAGTCGATGGCCGTGTCGGTGAACTCCTGCAGCATCGAGTCAGCCGATTCCCCTTCGACTTGACCGTAGTACTTGTTGATCGCCCCTTGGATCGATTCCTTCGGCGCCAGGGCCGTTTCGATCTTCCGATTCAGGATGAAGCGGAGTTTTTCGATCGTTTCGAGGTCGAACGGGTCGGCGATCAGGATTCTCAGGGCCCCCTCGTCCTCGCTGTAGGGCAGGACCATGTTTTCGCGGGCAACCGATTCGGGGACCAATTCGATCACCGAGTCGGGGATTTGAGCCGATCGCAGGTCGACGTAAGGGATTTTGTGGTGTTGGGCGAGCGCTTTGGCGACCTCTTCTGGGGTGGCGTACTCCATTTGGATCAGGACATCGCCGACATCCGCATTGGTGTTTTTTGCGACATCCTCGGCCTCGGAGAGTTGGTCAAGGCTGATCACTCCCTGCTTTAGAAGCAGATCAGTGAAATCTTGCATCGCCTGGCTCATGAATCATTCCTGCGTCGATAAGAAGACAAGTTTTTGGGGCACTTATCAGGATACCATCGGGATGCCCCTACCGCACGATGCAATTGCGAGGGGCCGCGGAGTGGACGCAGGGGAAGACCGCGGAGCGGCGAAGAGAGCGTTCCCACGGGGACCGTGGGAACGAGGGGTGGGCCCGTGAGCCGCTGGCCGTGAGGCCTCGGGCCTCGCCTCTTGTGCAAGAGCGATCAAAGCCCGGCCGCTTACGCGGTCACGGCTCACTTGGTGGAGTTGTGTAAGCCGGATCAAGGAGCGACAGCGACGCGGATCCGGCACGTCTCTTCGGGCTTTTTGGGGAAGGCCGCGGAGCGGCGAAGAGAGCGTTCCCACGGGGGCCGTGGGAACGAGGGGTGTGCAATCTGGCGTAGCTACGCTCGCCAGAGCGTGGGGTGGTGGAAAGCGGCCTGCTAGCTCGTCCACCTTCTGGCGAAGGTAGCTACGTTGGGCTCCGGCCTACCGACCGACGTTATTTCAAGGCGGTCTTGATCGCTTTAACGAGCTCAGCGTCGTCGGGGGCGACGTTGGGCGCGAAGCGGGCGGCGACCTTGCCCTCTTTGTCGACCAGGAACTTGGCGAAGTTCCAGCCGACCTTGCCCTTGCCGTCTGGCTTGGTGTCTTGGCTGGTCAGGTGCTTGTAGAGCGGAGCCGCGTTGTCGCCGTTGACGTCAATTTTGCTGAACATCGGGAAGGTGACCTGGAATTCAGCTGTGCAGAATTGCTTGATTTCCTGGTCGCTTCCAGGCTCTTGTTGGCCGAATTGGTTGCAGGGAAAGCCCATCACGACGAGCCCATCCTTGGCGTGAGCTTCGTGCAACGCTTGCAGTCCCTCGTATTGGCCGGTCAGCCCGCACTCGCTGGCCACATTGACCATCAGGACGACTTTGCCTTTGTAGTCGTGTAGGTCAACGGTTTTGCCGTCGATCGATTTCATTTTGAAGCTGAGGGCGCAGTCGTGTTCTTCAGCCGTAGCCATGGTGCTGAATACTCCAAGGGCGAGGGAAAGGGCGAGTAGGGAATGGGCGAATCGCATGGTGGAATCCTCTTCATCAGTCGGTTGGGGATTGGTAACGGCTTGTTTGAATGTACCGACGCTCGCCAGAGCGTGGGGGCTGGGTAAAGGCTCGACGCCACGGCGCAGCCAAAAACTGGCAAACTATAGCGATCAGACGAGTGGCGGAGGCCCTTTCCTGTAACTAATCTCCCCTTTGTTCGCTGGATAGCGGCAAGCAACTTGACGACAGGCCTCAGCTTTGCCAGCATTTCAACGCGCTAGGATGGCTGCAGTCTCCACCCACTCCACCGTTCATCCCCTCCAAAATTCGTAAGGCAACAGCTGATGAGCAGCTCAAACGACGATACTTCCGCACTCAATTATGCAGCGGCTCCGAATGCCCACCGGCTCCTCTGGGCTGGCTTTGTTGCGATCCTCGCGGCCGGTGTCGGCTTCTCGGTTCGTGGTGCGAGTGTCTTGGGCGCTTGGTCGGATCAATTCGGCTTCACGCAAACCGAGCTTGGCGGGATCACCGGTGGTGGTCTGGTCGGTTTCGGGATCGTGATCATCATTTCGAGCTTTTTGGCCGAGGCGGTCGGTTACGCTCGCTTGATGTACCTCGCCTTTATCGTTCACTTTCTTTCGGCAGTGGTGACACTGGCGGCTCCCGCCGTTTTTGCAGCGGCCGGAAAAGACGCAACCTATTGGACGCTCTTTATCGGGATGTTCATGTTTGCAATCGGTAACGGGATCTGCGAGGCGGTGGTCAATCCGCTCACGGCGACCCTCTTTCCGAACAACAAGACTCATTATCTGAACATCCTGCATGCCGGTTGGCCTGCTGGTCTGATTCTTGGTGGTGTGGCCGCGATTTTCATGGCCGATTCGGTTTCGTGGCAAATCCAAATCAGCTTGTTCCTGATCCCCGTGCTCGTCTACGGCGTGATGATCTTTGGGCAAAGCATGCCTAAGACCGAAGCGAGTGCGGCTGGGGTCTCGGTCGGTGAGATCCTCAAGCAATTCCTCGCACCACTGTTGTTGTTCCTCCTGATCATCCACGCGATGGTTGGCTACGTCGAACTCGGTACCGACTCGTGGATTGCACGGATCACCGGTTCGATCTTGGACGAAACGACGGGCCGTTGGTTGTTCGTTTACACATCGGCATTGATGTTCATTCTTCGCTTTGTCGCCGGCCCCATCGTTCACAAAATTTCGCCACTCGGACTGCTCTTCTTCAGTGCGGTCCTGGCAACGTTTGGCCTTTACGTCCTCGGTGGCGTCGGAACGACCATGGCTGCTTTGGCAGCGTTGACCATTTACGGTCTCGGTAAGACCTTCTTCTGGCCAACCATGTTGGCAGTCGTTTCCGAGCGATTCCCTAAAGGTGGTGCTGTAACGCTCGGTATGGTTGGCGGCGTCGGCATGCTTTCGGCTGGTTTGCTCGGCGGTCCCGGTATCGGCTTCAAGCAAGACAAGTACGCGTCGGAAAAACTGCAAGAGGTTTCGACCGAGACCTTCGGCCGCTACAAGGCTGCTAACGAGAACTCGTTCCTTGTCTTCAAAACCAACGGTCTCGATGGCCAAAAGGTGGCAACCCTTGGCGACTCGGGCGAATCGCTCGCCGGTGAGTTGGCGATTTTGGAAGAGCAAGGTGGCAGCAACGATAGCCTGACCGCCCTGAACACCTGGTGGGAAGACGAAGCCAAGGCACACGCCGAAGAGGACGAAGGCCCCGTGAGCGAGGCAACCTTGCATGGTAGCCGGATGGCGTTGAAGCTCACCGCCCTTGTTCCGGCTGTGATGGCGATCTGCTACCTGCTGCTGATCGTCTACTTCAAGTCGATCGGTGGCTACAAAGCCTTGACGGTCGACATGGAAGAGACCACCGCGCTCGGAACGGGCGAAAACTAGCAGCGGTCGAATCGCCCCTTTTGGGGCGGATTTGCCCATCGGTTTCAAGCGTAGCCCAAACGCCGCTCCCGCGACGTTTGGGCTCGTTTTTTGGGCTGCTTCCGATATTTGCGAGCCACGATAAGATTTTGGTCCGCTGAGATTGGTTCAGCGTACAGACTCAAGCATCGAAAACACCCTCAAATCACCTATTTATCGTGTTACGCTCCCATACCTGCGGTCAGCTCCGCAAAGAAGATGTCGGTTCCGAAGTCACCCTGTGCGGCTGGGTGGAAAGTCGTCGTGACCATGGCGGCGTCGTCTTTATCGACTTGCGCGACCGATATGGGATCACCCAGGTGGTCGTTGGGCCGCCCGAAGCCGACTCGAAATTGATCGACGAAGCGGGTCGCGTTCCCGCCGAAAGTGTCATCTTGATTCGCGGCAAGGTCACCGAGCGCCTCGAGGGGATGACCAACGACGATCTGTCGACCGGCGACATCGAAGTTCGCACCGATCACTTCGAGATCTTGAACCTTTGCGAGACGCCGCCGTTCACTCCAGGCCAAAGCGACTTGCCAGGTGAAGACCTGCGTCTGAAGTACCGCTTTCTCGACCTGCGCCGCGAGGACATGCAAAAGGCGCTGGTCCGTCGCAGCGAAATCATCAAGACGATGCGTGACTATTTCGCCGAACGCGATTTCATCGATGTCGAAACACCGATCCTCGGCCGCAGCACTCCCGAAGGTGCTCGCGACTACCTCGTGCCGAGCCGCGTTCATCCAGGCAACTTTTACGCGTTGCCTCAATCGCCCCAGCTCTACAAACAAATCTTGATGGTCGCTGGCTTCGACCGCTACGTCCAAGTCGCAAAGTGCTTCCGCGACGAAGACCTTCGCGCCGACCGCCAACCCGAGTTCACTCAGCTTGACCTCGAGATGTCGTTCGTCGATGCCGACGACATCATGGGGCTGATCGACGGTTTGGTGGCCGAAACCGCCAAACGCGTGTTGGGCAAAGAGGTCAAGACGCCGCTGCCGCGCATGACCTACGACGAAGCGATGCGACGCTTCGGTAGCGACGCACCCGATTTGCGTTTTGAAATGGAAATCGTCGACGTTACCTCGGTCGCCAAGAAGACCGAGTTTCGCGTCTTCCGTGGTACGGCTGACAAGGGCGGCTTCGTCCGCGGGATTCCTGTCAAAGGTGCCGCGACCAAGTACTCGCGACGACAAATCGACGGTTTGACCGATTACGTCAAGCAAGATTTTGGTGCCAAAGGTTTGGCTTGGTTCCGTGTCGAAGATGACGGTTCGCTGTGGAGTCCGATCAGCAAGAACTTTGAAGAAGAGCACCTCGCTGAAATCAAAGAACTGATGGGTGGCGAGCCGGGTGACTTGTTGATGTTCCTTGCCGATTCGTGGGAAGTGACCTGCAAAGGCTTAGCTGGTTTGCGAAAACGTTTGGCCGGCGAACTTGGTCTGATCGACCCCAACGAACTCAACTGCAGTTGGGTCACCGAGTTCCCGATGTTCGAGCGTGATGACGAAACCGGTAACTGGCACGCGATGCATCACCCCTTCACCGCTCCGCTGGCAAGCGACCTATCGCTGCTCAAGGAAGACCCGCAAGACTGTCGGGCACAAGCCTATGACTTGGTGATCAACGGCAGCGAGGCGGGTGGTGGAACGATTCGTATTCACGACCCTGAAACCCAACAGCAGGTCTTTGAGTTGTTGGGGATCGACGAGGCGACGGCGGAAGACCGATTCGGTTTCTTGCTCAACGCGTTGAAGTTTGGTGCACCTCCGCACGGAGGAATCGCACTGGGCGTCGACCGCTGGGTGATGCTGTTCGCTGGATTGGAAAACATCCGTGAAGTGATCGCTTTCCCGAAAACGCAGAAGGCGACCGACCTGATGACCGAAGCCCCCGGCGAAGTCGACAAAGCCCAACTCACCGAGTTGCACCTGAAAATCAAGTGAGGTGCTTCCCCACGGTAGACGCGGGCAACACCTGAGCCGAACGCGCAAGCGTCGGGCCCCTGCAACCGTAGCTACGCTCGCCAGAGCGTGGTGTGGCAGCTCATCTTATTCAGCAAATTCCACCTTCTGGCGAAGGTAGCTACGAATGCGCACTTCTGTGAGCCGAACGCGCTAGCGTCGGGCGTTACACTGCACATCTTGTAACGCCCGACGCTAGCGCGTTCGGCTCTCGGTTTGTAGTCCCGCCTTCAGGCGGAATGCGAGGAGATTCCGGCTAGAGCCCGGTACTACAAACGGCTCACCGCGGTGTCATGCACAGCATGACCTACGGTGCGGCGGCTACAATGAACGGCTTCTCATCTTTCGGAGCCATCGAATGCGTCTGCAGTTTTTGTCGCTTCTTGTTGCTTGTCTTCTGCTAGTGGGCTGCGCTCCTTCGCAGGCGCCCGTTGTCGACGGACCGATCGATACCGAAACGGCGTCGAAGTTGCAGATGCGTGTCCGCAGTAGCAATGGTGACAAGTACTCGGCGACACATGAGGTCGATGGCGAGTCCTTTGAGGCGAATTGGGAGATCAGCAACACGTTCAAAAAGAACGCACAAATGCAATTCCGTCTCCCCGGTGATTGGGATGAAGGGCAAGCCTATGCGGCGATGGAAGCGGTACTCGATGCGCATCAAACCAAACCGTGGTATGGCCAAATCGATGAAACCGTGTTGCAGTGTTTCCGCAAAGCAGTCGCCGAAAAGAAGAGTCACGGCATCTCGTCGCTCGCGCCGGCGACACCTTACAAGGTGGTCGTCAAAGCAAATCACTATGACAAAGAGTGGTTTGTCGAAGTCAAAGTGCAGATCCTGGATGAAAAGGGAATGGCGCTCGGGATTTGAGGTGAGTCCAATTGCGTCACGGCACGTAGGTCATGCTGTGCATGACACAGACAATTGTCATGCGGAGCATGACCTACTTCTTCATGCACAGCATGACCTACTTCTTGCGGACCTCGAAGGTCGCGGTCACGGTTTCCCCTTCGATGCATTCAAGCGTGCGGCCTCCATCGCCGCCCTGGTAGCCCTCGGGGATCTTGCTCCACCCGACTCCGATGGTGCGTTTGCCCGGTTCGACGATCGCAGTCAGCACTCCGTCTTTGTCAGTCACCGGATGGTCGACGTATAGCGTGGTCGAGTTCAAACCGGTTCGGGCTCCTTGTTTGTCTTTGACGTCGCGCCAAAAACTCATCCCCTCAATGGGCGTTCCTGTGTCGGCGTCGATGGCTTTCAAGATCAAGGTGCAGCCGCTGCGCAGTTGCACCTGTTTTTTCCCGTTTGACGATTCATCGATGACGAGTTCGTCGTAGGTGGTGAGGAAAGTGGACTCGCGTTTGGGGCGAACCGACAAACGGTAAGTTCCCGGCGGTAGATCAAGTTTCACTGTGCCATCGTCGCCCGTCTTGGCCGACGCTCGTGTGCCGGTTGCGCGATCGCCATTGGAAGCGGAAACCCAAACCCCTGCGGCGGCTTGGCCTTTCGGGTCGACGACGGCGATCGTGGCCGACTGATTCCGTTTCACCTCAAAGCGAACGGGTGATCGAACGACCGATTGCGTTCGGAAATTCGGGTACCGAACCACCTTGCCGTCTCGAATGGAAGTGATGTTGGTGCCGGAGTAGCGGTACTCGCTGATGTCGCGGTCGGTGATCGCAACGAACGTTGCTTGGCTTGCGAACGATTCGTGGGACATCGAAATACGGCAGGCTGTTTCTGCGGGAAGATCGGCAATGATGAAACGTCCCAGGTCATCCGTGGTCGTGGTTCGGAATCGTTCGGGTGCGAAACGCATTCCCCAAAACTCACGATAGTTCTTGTGATACACGTGCCCCTCGGGATCGATGTAGTCGAGCATCCCGAGCGAGATCTTTGCGCCCCGGACTGCCCTGCCCTGCTCGTCTTCCACCACGCCTTCAAGTCGTGCGGTGGGTTGGAACGTCAAATCCATCTCGATCGCTTCGCCCTCGTAGAACGATGTTCCCGTTTCGCTGGGCGGGTCGTTGTCGGGGCGAGGCGTCATCAAGACTGATCGTTTGCCGTGCCAGCAGAGCCCGTAATCATCGGCGATCGCGTAAACCTGAATAGCGCCACCGTCGATGAACATCGAGGAACGGACGATGGGCAACGCGATCTCTTTGAAGGTGTACCTTCCTTCTTTGTCGGTTGTCGTTTCCGCGAGACGTTTGTCCTTGCGCCCTATCGAAAGCAAGAACACTTTCGCGCCGACGACCGGTTCGCCCGCGGTGTTTTGAACAGAGCCGGTAACGGTGATCGTCGTTTCATCATTCGTTTCGCCAACAGACGCTGACTTGTTTGTAGTCGGTTGAGGCTTCGTCGCTGGCGGTTTGGGGCGTACTTTCTTCTTGGGTGTTTTTGCCTTGTCAGTCTTTTCCATCCGGACGCGGATCTTTGCGGTTTCACCCGGAATCAGGTCGACCGTTTCCTGCGGCGGCCCCGAAAGGCTCATCGAGCGTTGCGGCTCTTTGGGGACAAGTCGGTATCCTTCACGACGGACGGTGAACGCGATGAATTGGCCACCTGCCCTGTCCACTCCATCGGATCGGTTCCAAGAAAGGTGGGAGGGTAAGTTCTTGATAGAAACCACGCCCTCCTGATCGGTTGTGCCGACATATTGAGCTGCAATCTCTTCGCGGCGTTGACCTTGAGTTGTGGTGTTCTTTTCGGTCAGGTAATCAATCGACCGGACCCGCGTCCCAAGCAATGTGCTACCTCCGTTGTAAAACACTTGGTTCGGATTGAACGAGACGGTCGCGCCGACGACAGGATTGTTGTCCCAGTCGACAACAGTCAGTTCGACCGAGCCCGCTGGATGCATGGCGATTTCGGTTTCGCTCACGCCAGGCGAGATGTAATGCAACTGTGGAGTCACTCTGCCCGTTCTTGCACCGCCGTTGTGCGCGATCGGGTAGTCGAACAGTTTCGAGTACTCTTCGACCTGGTTTGGTCGCGGCGGTAGCGAAACCCATCCATCGCAGGCGGCAATCAATTGCAAGTGATCGTCGGCCGGCAGTCCTGTAAGTGTGAATGAACCGTCAGCTTGAATCTCGGCCGCTGTTCGCCAAGTCCAGTCGTGGTTGATGATCACTCCAGCGACCCATCCTTTCTTGACGGGTCGAGGAACGAACTCTGGCAGCTTGCCGCGAACGGTAGCAGCCGGCTGTAGTGTTGTGTTGTGGCTGATCTCGCCCTTACCCCGATCGAGCTGAGCAATGTCGATCAGCTTGCTAAAGAATACGGGGCCGTCGTCGGGCACGTGCACCAAGCGGACAAGGTTGTTGGGTCTTTGGCCAGCAAGGTTAAGGGGGCCGAGTCGAATCGTCGGCCCGATCATCTTCGACTTGGCACCAATTCCACTGATCGCCGCATGCAAGTCGCTCGTAATTGGCGCCCCGCCTGCCAATGAAGCTGAGATCGTCGCCCAAGTGGCTGTGGCGAGTCGAACTTCCCCTTTGCGGACAACCTTGATGTAAGACGAAAACCGAGGGTGGTCGGGGTGTTCAACATTCAGCCCCAGCCTTTCGGTCTTCTGTGGCGTGTGCGTCGATGATTGGAGCGGGTACCGAACCGTTGTCTGTCCCCGTTTGTCCGTTGTGGTCTCTTTGTGATACGCCTCCGGCACGGTTTGGCCGCCACCGCTGTAAGCGATCGCCCACAGTTCGACCGTCGCGCCGTCCACCGGATTTCCCTTGGCGTCACGCACGGTCAATGCAAACGTTCCTGAGTCTTCGTCACTCGTCTTCGTTTCGATTTCGGCTTTGTCCGCCGCAGTTGCTTCAACGCTGTCGCCGCGATCGGCGCGAACAAATCGCGTTCCGCAAATCAGGGTGCCAACACAAAGTCCGACCGTGATCATCGTCAAGCCGCGCCAGCGCGAGGGTGTCGTCTCCTGGCTGCGCGAGCCGCTGAGGAAACCGGCGATTCGGTCCTCGAGTTTGCCTCGCCAATGCAAAATGCCGACCGAGGTACGTAAGACCCGCGCACCAAGTGCGAGCTCGGCGAGCTTTAAGAGTGTTTCGCCGTAGTCGATCGACGATGCTTGCCTCAGGACGTAGTTGTCGCAGATCTCTTCACGCGAGCGACTGAGTTCTCGATCCACGAAGTGAAGCGTCACGATGGGCCAGAACAAACACCGGGCGAGTGATTGCAACAAAACGATCCACGGATCCAATCGACGTACATGGGCGAATTCATGCACGAGCGTATTGCGCAGGTCCTCGTCCGTGGCCACCGCAAACAATTCTGGCGGCATCACCACCGTCATCTTGCGATAACCGATCACTGCGGGAGAGCGGACGGCGATCGATGTCGCGATCGCAGGCGGTTTGGCAAGTCCCACGCAGTCGGCGGCCTGTTGCGCCGCGGCGTGCAACGTGTCGGATTGAATGCGAGTGGCCCGCTTTGCAATCCGGTTTGCGGCGACAAGGCCGTAAAGCGTGCGGCAAAACAGGAGGATCGATCCGAACAACCAAGCCAGCACGATCCAGTGGGTCGGTGATAGCGATGGAAGTGCGATCGATGATTGACTCGTCACCGCGCGGTCGCTTTTCGATGGGATCGCTGTCGCGGGTGCGGTTGTGGGCAACCCGTTCGTATTCGATTCGGCAGGGACGCCCTCGGTAGGTTCTTCGCTGAGTAGAACGGGGGCGGGTTCGGTCGGAGGCAGCGCGGAGTCGGGTTCAGCACGCTGCGTCGAAGCGACTGCAACAGGCACCTCAACGACGGTTTGGCCTGATAAAGAAATCGTAAGCATGATCAGCGGGCAGGCGAGGCAGGCGATCAATGACGACATCAGCAACGTGTGTCGGCGCGCCGGTTGGTGCCGGTAAAGGTTTGAAGAGATCGCCGCGATCGTCGTGATCGCGAAGACAGAGGAGGCGACAAGTCCCCAAGAAATCCACGGCGACTGGGGCCACACCGACTGGGGTAGCCAAGCAACGGCGGCAACGTTTTCAAACACGTTCATCGCTTTCCTCCACGCTTTGTCGATTTCTTTGTCGGTTTGGCTTCGTCCAACATCGCGCGAATCCGCTCGAGTTCGGACGACGAAAGGCCGCGGTAGTCGATCAGCGCCGTCATGAGCGCTTCGGGTGATCCACCACAGAGTTCATCGAGCACTTCAAGGACGCGGCCGCCGGCGGTCGCTTCTTTGGCATGGGTGGCTGAGTAGAGATAGGTGCGGCCGTCGACGCGATGCGTCAGCCAGCCTTTTTCCTCCATCCGCTCAAGCAGCGTGCGGACGGTGTTGCGAGCTACGTCGCGTTTCCGGTCAGCCAAATGTTGGCGGACCTGCGACGCCGAGACCTCCCCGTATTCCCAAATCACCTCCATGATTTCCGCTTGCGATTGCGAAAGCGGAGGCAGCTCCGGACTCGATTTTGCCATCGAGAGATTCCCCAAAAAGTGCATGGCTACAAGCTGTAGTCATGGAGTATGGCTACAGTTTGTAGTCATGTCAAGTTTTTTGGGGGGCGTAGGTCACGCTGTGCATGAAACACGCAGATTGTCATGCGGAGCATGACCTACAAGAGGTTTCGTGAGCCGAACGCGCTGGCGTCGGGCCACGTGCGATCGCCGCTCAATCCTCACCGACGTGAGCGTAGTGGCGATCCACCAAGCCTTCGTCTTTCAGCTCGTTCCAAAAACTTGCGGGCAGCTCGGTGGTTGCGGCTTCGATCATCGAGGCGACTCGAGCGGGGTTGCTGGTGCTCAGTGCAAGTGAGGCGATGCCTGGATGCGAGATTCCGAAGACGACGGACACCAGGTAGGGCGAATAGCCGTGGGCGCGGCATACGTTCGTAAAACGCTCACGCCATGAGATCACTTCGGCATCTCGCTGGCTCGACTCGTCGACTTCGCGATAGTCGAGAAACTTGCCGCCAGTGATAAAGCCACCGTGCGTCACCGCTGAATTGATGATGCCGACATTTCGGCTGGCCAGTGAATCGATCAAGGCGACCAATTCGGTTGGATGATTCATCACGGTGAACGAGTTCGCCATCATCACCCAGTCGAACGCGCACTCTTGGTCCAGCTCGCCAATCACGCGCCAATCTTTCGCGCCGATTCCGACGCCTGCAATCTTTCCGGCGTCGCGCAGTTCGACCAACGCGCGGTGGGCGCCCTTGAGGTCGTCAAGCCGTTTGATGCGGTCGTCTTCGTCGGTCGCGGCCGCAAGGTATTCGTCTGGGTCGTGCAGTGCGACCAGCTGCGAAGCATAGGGCGAAAGCGTTGCGTTGCCGTCGTCGTAGCAGCGCAAGATTCCTTCGTAACTGATGTCTTGGACCGCATCGTGATTGATGTCGATCCAGACGCCTGGTTCAAACGTTGGCTCGTCCGCGGTCAGCGGCACGCGCCGCCATGCGAGTTTGTTGCTGATGATGACATCATCAGGGGCGATGCCGTACGCGGCGAGTTCTCTGGCAATGACTTCAAGCGAGAGGCCGGCGCCGTATTTGCCGGCGCTGTCGATGGCGACAGGCTTTGGCATCTGCGCCATCCACTCACCGACGAGGGCATGTTTCTGTTTGTCGGTCATGGCGACAAACAGGTTGCCCAGGACGGTTGCCCCAAAAACAACACGGGGCATTTTCAGCCCCGTGTTTCCGAACGTTTGATGCGTGCTTGTTGACATGTGTCGATTACATGCCGCTTCGCAGCGCGTCGAGGTGACGGCCGAAGTGGTCGTCCAAAACTTCAATGTAGGTGTCGGGGTGTGCTTTCAGACAATCGTGAACGATCTTGCCGAATTTCTCGTCGGTCAACACCGATCCGAAGGTGCAGTGCAAGATTTGACGGCCTGGTTTGGTGAAGCCTTTTCCGACGGGAACATCGCTCCACATTTCCAAGTACTCGCTTTCAAGCGTCGCGTCGTCCGCTTCGCTGGTCAAAGGAGCATCGGCGAGTGTTGCCGAGACGTGGTACGTCGCCTTGTCGGTGTCGTATCGCTCACGCGAGAAGTCGATGATCTCGCGGAACGCTGCGGCATCGTGGCGGGCGACGACGCGGAGTGCTTCGAGGTAGCTTGTGCCGGCTGTTTTGACGTGGAACTTGCCTTTGGTTGCCGCAGCCAGCAGACCGTACATCGATACCTTGTCGCTACCCGAGTGGAGGCTCAGCTTGTAAGGGCCGAGCGTTTCCGCGACGGCTGCGTGATCCTTGAGCGAAGCTTCGAGTGCGGTCAGATCGCCGATGAAATCGATACCTTTTTCGAAGTCACCAATGAAGCGAGGTGCGAGGCTGACAAGTTTCATGCCGCCCTGCAAACACTGATCAGCGATGATGTAGTGTTCGGCCAATGTTGTTGGCTGGTCGGTTTCGTCGACCGACAGTTCGATTTCGTAATCGTTGCCAGCCTTTTCGTTGACTTCCTTGATGTAGTTGCCAAGGTTCAACGCACGCGAAATCGCTTTGCCGTATTTCACAGCGGCACGCATGCAAGCTTGTTCGTCAAGTTCGATCGTGGTGCCCGTGCTGAGCTTGATCGATTTGCCCAGGTAGTTGCTGTACCAAGTGGCATCGTCTTGGCTCGCTGCGAATTTCTCTTTCAAAGTGGCTTCGTCGTAGTCATCCGCCTTTTGGTCGACATCATCAGAAGGGTCGATCGTGAAAAAGGTGAAACCGACGGCAGCGGTGACGTCGACGTCTTGGTTGACCTTCAAGTGGTCGGCGTCGGCGCCAATGTCACCTGTCCAGCCACACGCTTCGGCAGCGTTCATGGCGTCGTCCATGACCTCTTGCGGTGTGCGCTGAGTTCGCGTCATTTCGCGGATCGATTGTTGCGGGTAGATCGCAGCGATCCCTTCGCCGCAACGCTTCATTGCTGCAACGTGACCGGGAGTGGCCAAGCCGGTTCGGTCGCCAAAGCCGAAACTAGGAGTCATGCCGAGGGCAACACATTTCTTTGTCATGATTGATCGTTGGTTGTTGATGGGTCGGAAGGTGAACGGGTTTTATCTAAGTCGAGCCAGTACACGTGGGCTCGTTAGGCGACTTCGATGATCGCTTTGATCACGCCAGTTTCGGGTTTGGTGAACGATTCGAAATCATTCAAAACGGTGTCGAATCCGGTGCGGTGTGTGATCCACGGATCGGTGTTGATCGTGCCGTCTTCGATGAGGCTGATGATACGAGTGAAATCGGGCGGCAATGCGTTTCGCGACGCCATGATCGACGCTTCGGGCCGATGCATCACGGGGTGTTTGAAGCTGACTTCCTCGGTCGTGATGCCGACGTAGACCAAACGCCCGGTCGGCGCGATGTATTGAAGGGCGCCGGCCATCGAATGCTTGTTGCCGGTTGCGTCGGTGATGACTTGGTACATGTCGCCGCCGGTCAGCTCTTGCATGCGAGCCACTTCGCTGCCGTCGCCTTTGAACAAGACCGTGTTCTCGATGCCGTAGGTTTGACGCACAAACTCAAGGCGATCGGGATTCATGTCCATCACGCTGACGGTGGCATCGGTCAACCGCGCGAACTCGAGCGTTGCCAAGCCAATCGGTCCCATACCGATGATCAATGTATGGTCGCCACCTGCGGGAGCACCACGATCATTGGCGTGACAGCCGATCGCCAAAGTCTCGACCAATGCAAGTTGGTCGTAGTTGAGCTTGGCCGACGGATGAAGTTTGTCAGCGCGAACTAAGAACGATTCACACAACCCGCCATCCATCATCACGCCGATGACTTTCAGGTTTTGGCAGCAGTTGATGGCACCGCGCCTGCACGCATAGCATTCGCCACAGTTCATGTAGGGTTCGATGCTGCATTTGTCGCCTGCTTTGACATTCGTGACGCCGTCGCCCACTGCAACGACTTCGACGCCAAGCTCGTGACCAGGGATTCGCGGAAAGTCAAAGAAGGGGAATTTGCCCAAGTAGCAAGAAATGTCCGTTCCACAGACGCCCATCCGGTGAGTCCGAACCAAGGCTTGGCCTGGGCCGGGTGCGGCTGGTTCGTCGATGTCGATTTGGCGAAGCGTTTTGACTTCGCTGATTTGAATGGCACGCATGATTGGTTGGTATCCCTATCGATCAAGGATCTTTGGAAGATGGTGTTTGGATTGGAGGGTTGGTGATGCGTTTGCGACTTGCGTTTTTCGTTCGTGATTTGCATCAAGCGTGGGGACTGATCAAAGGTTGTAGGCTTTGATCGCGTTGCCACCGAAGAAGGCGGCTTGTTCATCGGATGACAATTCACTGGCCAATTCTTTGACCGTATTGAGCCACTGTTTGTGCCCCGTTCGGAGTAAGCACACGGGCCAATCGCTACCGAACATCAATCGATCGGGTGTGAAAGCTTCGAGTGCGACATCCCAATAGCGGCGAATGGTATCGATCGACCATTCCGCATCGCGAACTTCGGTTGCGACCCCGGAGAATTTACAGGTCAGGTTGGGGCGTTTGGCGATCTCGCGGAAGTGCTTTTCCCAAAACGCATCGAATTCGGCCGATTGGATCGTTGGCTTGGCGATGTGGTCGAGGACCATCGGCAACTCGGCGTGTCGATCAACGAACTCAATCGACGCAGGCAACTGCTTCGCAAAAATCAAAACATCGTAAACCAGACCACGCTCTTTCAACTGGGCGACGCCTCGATTGAAGTCGTCACCCATGATGAAGCGATCATCGGGCTCGTCTTGCACAACGTGTCGAACCCCTTTGAGCACCTCGGCGCCGGCAAACTGGTCGAGCACGTTGCCGACGTTTGCATCGGCAAGGGGGACCCAGCCGACGACACCGCGAATGAGCGGTTGGGTTGCAGCGATGTCAATCAACGCTGTCGTTTCTTCGACGCTTTGACGGGCTTGCACCGAGACGAATCCGTCGACGCCACTTTCGCCGGCGATCTCGGCCAGTTCGGGGGACAAAAAGTCGGCCTTCAGAACCGACATTTCGTCGCTGATCCAGCCGTATTCTTCGCTCGAATACTTCCAAAGGTGATGGTGACTATCAATCAGCATTGGCGGGCCTTGGGACGAAAAAGTATCGGAAAGACGACAAGTTAGGTCTTTCGGCTACAATATCAAGCCACGTTTGCGACATCAGGTATCACAAATGCGACAGCTTTCCGGCTCACCCCTTCAGGCATGAAAAACCACCGTATTTCGCTGCTGATCGAGACATCCAAGGCGTTTGGCCGAGGGATTTTGACCGGAATTGGCCAATATGCACGCGTCCGGGACCGTTGGACGATCGATGTCGAGGAACGCGGCTTGGATGACGACGTTCCCAGATGGCTGTCGCCCAAACATTGTGACGGGATCATCATCCGCTCTCTACGGCCCGAAACGATTTCGAAAGTCCTCGACGTTGGCGTCCCGACGATCTGCTTGGGGGAGGAGAACCCTGACGACGTCTGCGGAGTGATCAACGACAACGGCCAGTGTGCGGTGTTGGCTGCCGAGCATCTGTTGCAGCGAGGGTTTCGGTCGTTTGGCTACGTGGGCCTGAAAGGATACATCTGGTCGGACACTCGGCGTGACCATTTCGTTCGTGAGATCGAGCAGGCGGGACACACATGTAGCGTGCTCGAATCCTCGTCGGTCAATCGCACGGTGCCCTGGTATCGGCACCGCGAGCAAATGATGCGCTGGATCGAATCGCTTCCCAAGCCGGCCGGCGTGATGACCTGTTACGACGCAACCGCTCGTACGTTGCTTGATGTTTGTCGTGACGCCGAGGTCCTCGTTCCAGAGCACGTCGCAATCATCGGCGTTGATAACGATGAAGTCTTGTGTGACCTCTGTGACCCACCGCTGACAAGTGTTGCTCCGAACACCGACGCGATCGGTCGCGAGGCGGCGCGGTTGCTTGACCAATGGCTCGAAGGCGATCCGCCACCTTTGGGAAACCGAGTCGTTTCGCCCGTCGGCGTCGTTTCGCGACAAAGTACCGACACGATCGCCATTGCGGATGCCGATGTGGCCGCGGCACTCGGATGCATTCGGCGAAACGCCTGTACCGGCTTGGATGTGGCGGAACTGTTGAAAGCGGTGCCGATGAACCGGCGCACTTTGGAGAGACGTTTTCAGACGCACGTGGGGCGATCGCCGCTCGAAGAAATCCGTCGCATTCGTCTTGAGCGGGTTAAGGAGTTGTTGCGCGAAACCGACTTGAAGCTCGACGCAATCACCAAACTTGCCGGGTTCAGCTACACCGCATACATGGTCGCTCAGTTTCGCCAGGCATTCGAAAAGACGCCCGGCCAATACCGCCGCGATCTCAAGAGCTCTGCCGATGTCTAAGACTCAAGCGTTGAGGATTCAAGCGTTGCCATTTCAAGGGCGTTGCGTTTGGCTGGCGAACGGCGAAACTGAAAAGACATTCTCCTGAGAACCTTTATCGAACTTCCTCATCAACACTCGACGAAGCGACCATGACCGATCTACCAGAACCTCTCGACGTGATTGCCGTGGGGGCTCACCCCGATGACGTTGAAATCGCATGCGGCGCGACACTCGCGAAACTGGTTTCGCAAGGTTATCGGGTTGGCATTGTCGATTTGACCGATGGTGAACCGACGCCAAATTCACCCGGTCCGGAAGTGCGCATGGCCGAGGCACGAGCGGCTGCTGCAGTGCTCGGTGTTCACGAGCGGATTCAACTCGACTTGCCGAATCGTCGCCTCTTCGACTGCTTCGAGCATCGTGTTGCGCTCGGGAAAGTGTTTCGCAAGTTTCGACCACGTCTCGTGATTGGCTTTGGCGATAAGACGCCCATGGCTTCCCCCGATCATTGGCAAGCAATGCAGATCACTGACGCGGCTGTCTTTTACAGTCGCCTGACGAAATGGGACGACCACTTTGACAATCTTCCTGTTCACTCGGTATCGTCGCAGCTCTATTTTCGGTTGGCTGTAGAACCCGACGCGATTCCAGGAAACTCGCACCACTTGATCGTGGACGTGTCAGAAACGATCGACAAAAAGATCGAGTCGATTGAGTGTTACAAAACCCAGTTCGATCACAAGCCAAAGATCCTTGACCGCGTTCGAGCCGCCGCCGTCGTCACCGGAGCAGCCGCCGGCAAACAAGCGGGCGAGTCATTCGCCGCCGCGAAGCCGTACGCCGTCGATGATCTTATGCAAACAGTGCTGCCATCGTAGATTGCCGTTCGTAGTACCGGCTTCAGCCGGAATCTTCAGCGGCTTCCAACAAACCCAAATTGGCGCAATCATCTGTGAGCCGAACGCGTTAGCGTCGGGCCTTGCACAGGTCGTTGCGGTCGGTGTTTGGGACGCGGAGCGTCCGAAGAGTGTGTTCCCACGCAGAGCGTGGGAACAAGGGTTGAGATGGGAACAAGGATGGATGAACTCGGATCAATCCATTCCTGGGACCCAGAGTTTTCCTCCGCCTTGGCCGCCGTCAGATGCGGGTGGGGCTCCTGAATCGGGCGTCCATAGTCCACCGCCTTGCTGTGCTGCGCCAGCGGGAGCAGCAGCGGTTGGCGGACCGCCGGGTGCCGTTCGTGGCGAACCGTCTGGGTTGATGAAACCGTAGGCCATCAAGATCTGCTGAAGCTGGGCCATGATCTCGGGTTCGTTGCCGTGTCGGGTGCCAAGCGTCTCGACCGCTCGTTGGAACCCTTCGGCATCGCCCGCTGAAACCCGCAAGCTGATTTCTGACAACAGCAGACTTGGGATTGGGATGTCGTACTGTTCGGCATACGCCTTGGCTTCGTCGAGCTTGGCCAACGCTTGTTCGTTGTTGGTGGCTGTGTTGACGAGTGAAACGTAGGCAACCATTTTGGCTGGCTTTTCTTCGTCACTCAGTTCCATTTCCAGAAGTCGCTCGCTGCACGTTCGCAGTGCTCGCGTCGAGGAGATTTGCTGGGCACGTTGAATGATGTAGACCAGCGACTCGGCATCCAATTCGCTTGGGTCGATGCGATGCAGGTCTTCGTTGCCGAGCGTTTCGATTTCTTCTTTGGATGGCTTGATCGCGGGCAGCGGATCGATGCCGGAGGCTTTGTAAACGGCATCGATGACCGAGTCACCTTTGGACAGGATGCTGTCGTATTGCTCGACAACGCGAACCATTGCCGTCCTTTCGAGCAACAGCGAGTCGTCGCCAGCGGTTTCGGCCAGTGACTTGCCGCCCAAGATGCCCATCTTGGAATTGACGATGATTTCGGGCATTCGCGCGAGCGTCAGATCGGATTGCAGTTTTTCCGCTTCGGCTGGCTTGGCTTGGAAACGCAACATGGCCACGGGAGGTTGGCAAGCGATGACAAGTGGCATCGGGTCGCCAGCTTCTTGAGTCAATTGGTGGTCGCCGATCAAACCGCTCAGACGTTGCTTGACCTCGTCGGAATCGCCGGCGCGAACATCGAGGACTTCGATGCGAGCTTCGCGATCCGTTTGTTTGCCATAGAGCAAGACGGTCGCGAGCGACTCGGGGACTTCGCCGACTGGCGGAAGTTGGTCGAGCGATTCGGGCTTGTCGCGGTCGATCACCTGGAAGCCCGAACGTGGTGGCACGTCGTCAGGGCTGGTTCGCATGTTGGCAACCATTTCAGGTGGCAACGCAACCATGCGCTCGTCTGCTGTCAGGGCGAGTTCAACTTCGTCCGCTTTGTCGATATCCGATTTCAGTTGGACCGTTTCGACCGAAAGGTCGGGCATGCTCGTTTTAATCAACGCCGACATGGCGAGATAGCGTGCTCGTTCTTCGAAATCGAGTGACTCGCATTCGGAGAGCTTTTTCATCAAAGATGATTGAGCGTCGACGTCGCCACGCCAAACGGCACAGATCAAAAGACCCGAGAGGACTGCGGGTTGGCCGGCGTGAGAGCGTTGCAGTGACTCGAACTTGGATTGTGCAAGAACGATCTTGTTGCTGCGGAGCAGCCCGGCTGCTTCGTCATAGCGTTCGGCCCAATCGACGTCGGCTGGACGCGAGATTTCGTGCGGGACGGTCTTGAGCAACTGGCTGAGCGATTGCGACTGGTTCAACTCACGCAACACTTGCACTGCAGAGCGACCACCTTCGTAACCTGGCGCCATCATCGCCAGTGTCGAGTACAAGCGAGCGGTCAGGAAGAAGCCGGCCTGGGCGAGCGAGAAACCGAGGACGGAGGCGATGTCCAAGACAAACGCGTCGACATCTTTGCCGCTCTCGGTCAGTGCTTCGAGGAGCGTCTCGGTTGCTTCTTCGCGTTTGTTCTGGAAAAGCAATGCCGCTGCGCGCTGAGTCAACGCGAGGGGATTGCTGGGCTGCAAGCGAATGAAACGTTCCGCGTTGTCGGTAAGCGATTCGTATTCACGGAGATCGAGCAGCAGCCGTCCGCGAATAGCGAGCGCCCACGCGGCATCCGGGTGGTCTTGCAAGATTTGCGAAAGCCGGTCGAGTGCAGGAACGACCTGGCCGCCTTCGACCATGGTCAAGACACGATCAAGGTCGCCAACGGAGTCTGCGCACTTGTGGCAAAACTTGATTTTCTTTCCGCTACCGCAGGGACAAATTGCGTAGGTGTCGACCGACATTAGGGCGTTGCCAAAATTCGAGTGTGATGGGGGTGCCGTGTGGCATCTGCAAGCCTTGAAATTTACCACGCGCCGCCGATCGACCTAAACCCCCCAACGCCATCGCGATCCTCAATTCGACGCAACATTTTTCCCAATCGATCAGCCAAACGCCGCGGAAAAGAGCGGGAAGACCGGTTGACAGGAAATGAAGCGTGCCAATCGCCTTGCCATCGACGATCATGCTTCGCGACCACGCTAGCGTCTGAGGATTTCGCGTAGCGGCGTGTCATTCGGGAGCGGTTTTCGGCCATGGTTGGTAATGCGATCGAGTTCCCGATAGCGAACGTCGGCCAACTCGCGAATTTGGTCAAACCAATGCTCCGTTCGTTGTTGCACCAAGCGGTCGGCCAGCGCATCACTGGCCCGCTCGTTGCCCCCAAGTGGATAGTCGAACGAGGCTTCCGCACGTAGCAATCGTTGGTAGCTCGCTTTGAGACGCTCGTCGCTCGTGATGCGGACATGGTCGAGTTCATGAAGCACAAGCTTGCTGTCCCAAAACGATGAAGTTTCAGGCGGGTTCTGAAGCCAAACGGTGTGTTCGCTGAAGACGCCGACGCGCGAGTAGGTGACGTTCACTCGCAGCGTTCGGCGACCGCCGACATTGTGCAAACGCCAACTCTGCTTGGAGTGATACGTGTATCGCATTCTGTAGTGCGTTTCGGCACTCAGTTTCGAACCGGAAGGAGATTGGGCCAGCCGACGTCCGGTGACAAATTTGACCTTGCCACGTTTGAGTAACTCTTGGATCTCGCTTGAGGGTGTCGGGAGATCTCGCAGCGGAATCGGATCCTGGGCGTTTCCAAATTGAGGCAGCAGCGTCGCGATGGCGACGATCAACAAGCGGTGCATCACGAAAAGAGGCCTGACGAGAAACGGAATCGGGGCAGTTCCGAAGAGCCTCTCTCAGTTTAGCGTAGAAGTGATCGTGCTTCTGTGTGTTTGGGCACCAGTGGCGTGGCCTATCGAACGGTTGCCGCGGGCTGTTTGGCAATCCGAGGCGGAAAGAGCGGCACGCGTTGGTCTTCGGGAAGTACGGAACGATTCACCCGCTCGGGGTCCCGTTGAGTCCAAGTTTCTCGCAACGAAGGTGCCCAGACTCGGCGCAAGATGCCTTCATCATGCCACGAACATTCGTAATAGGCTGGGTTCCAGCGTCGCCGGGGAAGTTGGTTTTCATGCTTGATCAGTCGCCACGCGCGGACATGAAAGCGACGTTGTGATTTGGACCAGTCATAAAAAATGACCTGCCGAAAGACTTCACGCCCATCTTCGTCAACGAAGTGATTGAGCTCGATCATGTCGACGCGTTGACGCTGGTTTTCGCGCGCTTGTGTGGCTGGCGAGGTGCCGGACCAAAGTGCCGTCAGGACAATGAGCGTTTTGAGCATCGAATCGACTCCCTGATTCTTTTTCGTGACATCGTGACACGATTTCGGTTTTTTCGATTGCTAGCGATGTCGCGCAGCCATCGACAAGAACAAGGGCTACCAAGAGCGGCCGCGCAGAGTAAAGAGGAGTTTCCGCGAGCCGCAGGTTTCTTGGAGGTAAGAGGAGAAACCACGAATGGCACGAATCACACGCATGGCCAGCCGCTACGACTGCTGCACCAGCATCCGATCGATGTAATCTCGCGTGTGGTCGAGTACGGTTTCGTAACTCAACGCTTCGACATCTTCGCCAATCAATTCGACTTCGAAGGGGCCTTTGTAGCGGTAATCCGCAAGGGTTTCCAAAATCGTCGAAATGGGAACACAGCCTTCGCCAAGTAGGCATCGGTTCATTTCGCCGAGCGGACTGTGACGTGCGTCGCCCAGTTGCACGAGATGCAGGTGCTCGATCAGGTCCGGTAGCCACTTGACCGCTTCTTCGTCCATACCGACGTGGTACGTGTCGAGCACCAAACCAAGCGCGCGACTGTCGACCGCTTCGATAATGTCAAGCGTCGATTGCAAGTCGGTGACGAAGGACCATTCGTCGCCACAACCTGGGTGAATCGGTTCAAGTGAAAGACGAACACCAAACTCTTCGGCAACAGCCGCGATTTCCTTTAAGGCGTCACAGAGGGTTCGCCGCGCGTGATTGCGAATGTGATTGTTGCGACCGCCCGCAAGCACGATCAACGTGTCGGCTTGCAAGTTAGCCGCGTCACGTACTGCGTTGATGGCGTCGGCAACGGCATCTTCGTAGGCACGCCCGTCACTGCCCGTAAAGCCGCCAACCCATGAAAGCGACGTGACATCGAGCTCGGTTTCGGCCAACAACTCGACCGCCCGATCGAGACCAAAGTCTTCGAGTTTCGGTCGATAGATGCCGATTCCTCCAAAACCACGTTCAGCGTAGGCTTGGGCGTCGTCTTCGAAGTTCCATCGAAGCGTCGACAACTGACTGATTGCAAGCGTGTTCATCCGTGTACATTCATTTCGGCGCGGTTCCATTGGTTCGTCGCGGCAGTATGCCGGGCGGCGGCCGAATTGTAAAGATTTATTGAGAGGCAATCACTTCATGTGAGGCAAGCGTCGACCCTGATGTTTTGCAATCGTCAGTTCCTCAACGATTTTTTCAACGCTTAACGGCACGATTGTGATCGTCATCAAACTTTGTGGATCGATTTCACTACTCGACCGACGTTTTGCTAGCTGTTCAACTTCTTGCTCAAGTGCATCAAGCCAAGCGGGGACATCGAGTCCGACACCCGTCGGATGGCGGGTCAGTAATTCACATTCTTGCTCAAGCAGATCGAACGAGCGGCTTTCGCGATTGGCTTCTGCATCACCCATCGCCGGGCCAACCAATGCTCGCATTCGGTCAATCGTCATCGGTTGAACAAAGCGTTCGAGAATCCGATCCGCAACCGTTGGCATCCGCATGGCATAGTTCGTTTGCATCGCACGTAGGCGTTCGACATAAACATCGGCTTCCGACCCGATGCGTTCACTCAAGCTTCGACGCCACATCATCGCTGCATTTTCGAGCCCACTTCGCACCAGCACTTCGTGAGCCCACATCACCGGTTTCAAATTCCAGGCGATACGTTCGTAACGAACACGTAGTCGCAAGAAATCAAGGAACATGTAAACCAAGTCACCACGATCACTCTGCGTCGTCGTGCTGTTGTAATCGAGGTATTCAGCGTGGTGATCGATCAATGATTCGTAAACCAATGTGATCCAGCGCTGAGCATCTTTCAGTTCAAGCTTGCCCGAGTCCAAGTCTTCGAACAGTTGTGTGTCGCACAGGTGGTCTTCACCTTCGTCGATGGCGCGTTGCAGCCATTCTTGGACGCCTTGATGCAAGATCGCGCGAACGTTACCGAGTTGTAGGAACGTCTGCGTGAACATCGGGTCGCCGTACTGTTTGATGAACCCGACGAGCATCTCCCACTTCTTGGGATCGATGACGGTTTCCAGCGGCGACAAACGCAAGGTTTGGCTGTGAGCGAGCCAGCTGCCGAGCATCGTTTCGGTCAACTTCTCGAGCAGCGGAATCAGTTCATCCGCCACCGCTTTTTCATCGGCTTGTTCGCCGTCCTTGGTCAAGGATTGGCGCGTCGATTCGACCAGCGATGCCACCAATGATCGAAAGCCGTCGCGAAACAGACCGTCAAATTCGGTGACAGCGCCGACGCCGATGGGATTGGATTGTTCCATCTGGCGGGCGCGTTCGACCAGATGGCAAGCTTCGGAGATCAAGCCGCGCCGTGGCAACCAATGCATCAGGTGGCGAAGCACACGTTGGCGCAGTCGAGCGAGGTAGATTTTGACCGGATCACCACCGCGCGACAGTGGGATGTAAAGCAGGTTTTTGTCGCGAAGGGCATCAAGGAAGCCGGTGTAGGTTTTTCGCGTCGCTTCGAAGTCGCCCGAAATCAATGCACCGAACATGCGGACGGCATGTTCGTCATCTTCGGCCATCTCTTCGAGTTCTTCGCGAGCACACGAATCGGAAAGCGACAGGAGTGCACCGACAACAAGCCGTCGGGCGTCCGACATTTCGACGGCGGTGCCGATGATCCGTTCCATCAACGAGTCACGTAAGACGCGCCGCCGGTCATAGCTGCGCATCGAGTCTTTGTCGCTTCCGGCCGGTGCAATTTTGAAGTTGCGGACCGCATCAAGCAATTCCAGCAGGCCGATGCGGTTTTCACGCGCTCGCTTGGCCCACGAGCTGAGTGAATGCAGTCGATCGTCAAGGTCTTCGGGGTTTTCATCGGCAACCGCAACATCGGCGGCAACCGACCACATTCGCGCCAGCGATTGCAGGAAACTCAGGTGTTCGGCGAGGCGTTTCGTTTCCGCTTCGAGTTCATCGACGCTGCTGTCGTCGCCATATTCAAAGACCGCACCTTCGTTGCCATCGTCGGTGGTGTCGCGATAGGTCATCCCTTCATAGGCGGCCTGATAAAGATTGTCTTCGCTGTCATCTTCGTCGGCGGCGGTCAGTTCGCGGTCCCAATCCTTGGGCTTGTTCGGTTGGCTGCCTAGGGAGAACGTTGGCGTCGACCAAAACGCTTCCGCATTGGCTTCGAGGTAATCAAAGAACTTGCGTACCATCGGCCACACATCACGTGTGTCGTTTTGAGAGGCTTGGTCGATCGTGGTGTCGCCAAAGCCATCGTCGTCGTGTTCGGCTGCATCGCGAACGCGGAGCAGCCACCGCTCGGAGAGGCGGGGAAGCGAGTTGCCGCCACTTCGTAGGCCGACGCGATCGGCATTGCCAAGCCAATGGACGATCAACGCCATCGCCGGAACAAAGTCTTCGCGTTCGAGCAGTGCCGAGATCACCAACGAATAGGCTCGGGGTGAATCGAAGAGGTCGGCGTGGGGCGCCCAGAAAGCAACGTCGCCTGCTTCAGCGCCCCCTTTGTGCCAGAGCCGCAATGCGCGAGCCACCAAGCGTGCCGATTCAAACGATTCAAGCGGGTCGGTCGCTTCGATCGACTCGATGGTGTGGGCCGCGAATTGCCGAAACCAAACCGCAATCTCTTGGTATTGCGTTTCCATTTCGGTGTACACCGAGTCGTCGTTTTGCGCCGCTGCTTCACTCCAGACGCGAGCGGTGTATCCGAAGAGTTGTTCGATCAAATACAGCAGGTCGTCGACGCGCGCATCGTGAACACCACTTTCGGGACCGGGATAGAGGCTAAAGTTGCCACCGAAGCCCAGGATGTCCCACGGGTCGATCAAGGCACCACATTCGATGGCCCGCTTGAGCAGGTCGAAAGCCAATCTCGGAACAGGCGTCGCTTCTTTTAGTTTGCCAGCTCGCAATGCCCGCAAGCCGAGTGTCATTGCGCAATCGATGCGACACATCATCCGCGCTGATGCGGCGGGGACGACATCGGCTTGTTTGGTGGCTGCATCGGGATAACCCATCCGCGCGTACAGCCGAGCCAGTTGCACATGTTGCAGCTGGGCGGCGCGGCGAAGTGCGAGTGCTGCATTGAGATGTTGGCGAGCGGCGCCAAAGGGTTGGCGACGGAGCTTCTGTTCGCCCGCAAGTCGCTCGCCATGTTCGCCGCTCAAACATTCAAGTCGATGTTCATAGTACGCGTCGCGATACGCCGCGATCGGTTGCATCAACGAACTGAGCGTCACGTCGGATGTGATTGCCGACGGGCCCCAGCCGCTAATGCCCGAGGCCATTAAGATTGTCCCTGCAAGAACCGATGCCGCTTCGACCAGTAATTCCTGGCGATCGATGTCGGGGTGTTCGTCAAGTCGACTCAAAAGCGCGCCGAGGGTGACTTGCCGAAGCACGAAGCGATCAAAGTAGCCGTCTTCGTCGATGCTGTGCTGGTCCCAGCCGCCGAAGTGATAGTTGGGACGGCGATTGACCGGGTGATCAAAGTCATAAGCACGCGGGTCGAGCGCCAGTTCCTTCAATCGACTCGGGTCGAACGACGCGGCACGCAAGATTGCTGGATCGGTGTTTTCCAACGCCTCGATCGCCAACGTGATGATCTCGCGGTACGGGCCGGCCGAAACGCCTGCGTCTTGAATGTAAAGCGGAACGGGGCGGACGAACTCGTGTCGGTACGGTTGACACGTGCGATTCTCGAGCACGGCAACAGGCCGATAGCCAACGAAATCATCAAGCGAATCGATGGCCGCTTGCACGATTTCGGCATCTTCTTTGTCCGCATCCGATTCAACCGCAAGGATCGCGTCGGCAGCGCGAGCAAGGAAGAATCCATTGAACAGGACCTCGGGTTCCTGATGAAAAAGCAGGTCCCGATGGAAGTCCAAATAGGCGGGAAGCAATTCGCTCCAAAGTAGCCGAACAATGTTGTTGGCTTGAGTGATGTCACGAAAGGCCGACGCATTTTCGTTCAACTGCGTCAGCGTTTCGGTGAGCCAATCCTTGACCACCAACCACGCCGCTGGACCCGAAAGCGGGTCGCCATGTGAAGCGGCTTCGAACACATCGTTCCACGCCGCCAAGGTTGCAACGTCGCTGGTTCCCGAAGAGAAATTCAGGTAACCAGCCAACCGCTGAAGCGAGTCGCTTAGTGATTCAGGCGGCAGGTTGGTTGACATACGAGGCGGGCCGGGGCGTGGGGCTTTGATCTTTAAACGCGATCGATAGCTATCGAGACGTTCACTCACTCGCAAAGCGGTCACGCAAACGAGCGTGACCACTACATGCGATCGCGTTGCGTTGGGCTATTTCTTGCCCTTCTTCTTTGCAGCCTTCTTTTTGGTCACCTTTTTCGTGGCCGACTTCTTTTTGGGGGCCGCTTTCTTGGCGGCCTTCTTTTTGGTGGCTTTCTTGCTTACTGCTTTTTTCTTGGCAGCTTTCTTCTTCGCAGTCTTCTTTTTGGTTGCTTTTTTCTTTCCGGCCGATGCGGACTTGCTTCCGCCACCAAATGCTGCACTCCAGCCGTCGGAGTACTTCTGGTTTGTGCCAACTCTAAGAATCGTCATCTTCTACGTTCCTTTGATGTGTGTTGTGGTTGATCCGTGTGCGACAACAAGCCGGGGGCAGGCTGTCGCGGGGTGATTTGAATTAGCCTGCGTGGATGCTCTTGTAGCGAGCTTGTCGGTCTTCGTCGGGGTCTTCGCCCATCCGTTCGCGGTAGTTGCGTTCATACGTGTCGAAGTTGCCTTCGCACCATGTCAATTTTCCGTCACCTTCAAACGCCAGGATGTGCGTTGCCAAGCGATCAAGGAACCAGCGGTCGTGACTGGTCACGACGACGCAACCAGCAAAGTTGGCGATCGCTTCTTCGAGTGCTCGAAGGGTGTCGACGTCCAAGTCATTGGTCGGTTCGTCAAGCAGCAAGACATTGCAACCTTGTCGTAGCAGTTTTGCCAAGTGGACGCGATTGCGTTCACCGCCCGAGAGGTTACCGACTTTCTTTTCTTGGTCGGGGCCCTTGAAGTTGAAACGCGCGACATAGGCACGAGCGGCAATGTTGCGGCCACCCATCACGATCGTTTCGGTGCCGCCACTGATTTCTTCAAAGACGGTCTTGTTGGCATCAAGTGAGTCGCGGCTTTGATCGACGTATCCCAAATCGACGGTGTCACCGACGCGGAACGTGCCTTTGTCGGGTTGGTCCTGGCCGGTCAGCATTCGGAACAACGTCGTCTTGCCAGCGCCATTGGGGCCGATCACACCAACAATTCCACCCGCAGGTAGGCGGAACGAGAGGTCATCGATCAGAACCTTGTCGCCAAAGGCTTTGTGGATATTGGTGCCTTCGATGACCAGTTCTCCGAGATGGCGACCCGACGGGATTTGGATCTCCAACTCGTCTGGCCGATCCTCGAAGGTCTGTGACGACATTTCTTCGTAGGCTTTGATACGCGCCTTGCTCTTGGCTTGCCGCGCCTTGGGGCTCATACGAATCCATTCAAGCTCACGAGAAAGGGTGCGTTCACGAGCTTTTTGTTGGCGTTGTTCGACGGCCAAACGTTTTTGGCGATTTTCGAGCCAGGCGGTGTAGTTGCCTTCGAACGGAATGCCTTTGCCGCGATCGATTTCGAGAATCCACTGGGCGACATTGTCGAGGAAGTAACGGTCGTGCGTCACGGCGACGACCGTTCCTGGATACTTGGCCAAATGTTGCTCGAGCCACGAGACGCTTTCGGCATCCAAGTGGTTGGTCGGTTCGTCAAGCAACAGTAGGTCGGGCTGGCGAATCATCAGTTGGCACAACGCAACACGACGTCGCTCACCGCCGGAAAGGTTGGTCACGGCGGCATCGCCCGGTGGCAGGTTCATCACTGCCATCGACATCTCGACTTGGCGATCGAGTTCCCAAAGGTTGCCTGCGTCGATGATGTCCTGCAGCTTTGCCATCTCGTCGCAAAGCTTTTGCATTTCGTCATCGTCGGTCACCTCACCAAGGAGGCCCGAGATTTCGTTGTAGCGATCGAGGATCGCTTGACGCTCGGCGACGGCTTCTTGAACGTTTTCGAAAACGGTTTTCGATTCGTTCAGCGGTGGTTCTTGTTCGAGGTATCCGACGGTGAACCCATTGGTCAGTCGCGCGGTGCCCTCGAATTCGGTGTCTTGGCCAGCCATGATCCGCAGCAACGTCGACTTACCCGCGCCGTTGGGGCCGAGCACTCCGATTTTTGCACCGGGGTAGAACGCCAACCAAATGTCATCCAGCACCGTCTTTTGGCCGTGTTTTTTGGTCAGGTCTTCGACTTGATAAATGTATTGGCGTGACATGCCCGATGCGTTTGGTTAGCGATGTAGGTGGTTTTGCGAAGGTGGAATTGGTCGCGAGTCGTGTCCCGGTTGCGTTCGACGCCCGCAGGAAACACCAAGAATTCTCTGTGGGCGTGGCAAGCACTATTCCCACTCGATAGTTGCAGGAGGTTTGCTGCTGATGTCGTAACAAACCCGGTTCACCCCTTTGACTTCGTTGATGATGCGCGAGCTGATTTTGGCCAGCAGGTCGTAAGGCAACCGGCTCCAGTCGGCAGTCATGAAGTCGTTGGTGTCGACGCTTCGAATCGCGACCGCGTTGTCGTAGGTCCGAGCATCGCCCATCACGCCGACACTTTGGACTGGAAGGAGAACGGCAAACGATTGGCTTGTTTCGCGGTAGAGACCGGCCGCTTCGATTTCACCAACAACAATCGCGTCGGCTTCGCGAAGGACGGCAAGCTTGTCTTCGGTCACTTCGCCCAAGCAGCGAACGGCAAGTCCGGGGCCCGGGAACGGGTGTCGCCAAACCAATGATTCTGGCAAACCAAGTTCCAAACCGAGACGTCGCACTTCGTCTTTGAAGAGATCGCGAAGGGGTTCGATCAATTCAAAGCCAAGTTCTTCGGGCAGCCCACCGACGTTGTGGTGCAACTTAATCGTCGCAGCCGGTCCGTCTGGATCGGCACCACTTTCGATCACGTCGGGATAAAGCGTCCCTTGCGCGAGGAAATGTGCGTCGGTGATCTTGGCTGCTTCTTCTTTGAAGCACTCAATGAATCGGTGGCCAATGCGGCGACGCTTCTCTTGCGGTTCGGAAATGCCTGCCAAGTCTTCAAGGAACGCTTGTTGAGCGTTCACAACATGGAGGTCGGTCTTGAAGTGATCGGTGAATTCACTGATCACAAGCTCTTGTTCGTTTTTGCGAAGCAAACCGTTGTCGACCAAAATGCAAGAAAGCTGGGGGCCGATTGCTTTGTAAAGGATGGCGGCGACAACGGAAGAGTCGACTCCTCCGCTAAGCCCACAGATCACGCGGCGATCGCCCACTTGTTTGCGAATCGATTCGATCGCTCTTTCGGCAAAGTCGCCGAGCTTCCAAGTTGCTTCGCAGCCGCACACGCCAACCACAAAGTTTTCGAGCAGCTTTCCGCCCTGAGGTGTGTGTGTGACTTCGGGATGAAACTGAATGCCAAAGACCGGTTTGTTGCGATGGCGAATCGCAGCGTAGGGACAGGTGCTGGTCTTGGCCAACATTTCAAAGTCTTCTGGAATCGACGAAACTTGATCGCCGTGACTCATCCAGACATCCATCTCGTCTGGCAGTCCCGCAAACAATTCGTTTGGGCATTCGATGCGGAACTTGGCGGGGCCGTATTCTTGAGTCGGCGTGTTGTCGACTTTGCCGCCGAGAACTTGGCAAGCGATTTGCATCCCGTAGCAAATTCCAAGCACGGGAATACCGAGCTCAAAGATGCCGGGATCGCACTTCGGTGCGTTCTCTTCGTAAACGCTTGAAGGGCCGCCCGAAAGAATGATGCCTTTGGGGGCCAGTTCAGCCAAACGTTCTGCGGAGATATCGTGCCGCAAGATTTGGCAATAAACGTTTTGATCGCGAACGCGACGCGCGATCAGTTGGGCGTATTGCGAACCGAAGTCGAGGACAACGATCCGTTGCTCCATCAGTGTGTCGGGAGCGGACGATACGGTGGCGGTTTCTGACTGAGTCATGCGTGTTGGATTCCCGTGAAGAATCACGAAGTGTAGAAAAAGGCAGTTCGATACCCAAGGGGCCGGTAATCCCCCGATTTTTCCTTCGCCTTGAAGAAAGCGGCTGCTGTGCGAATTTTGCTAACCAACGACGACGGCGTTTTTGCTCCCGGACTGCTTGCTTTGGAGCGTCAGCTTCGACATTTGGGCGAAGTCTTTGTGATCGCACCGGCCACCGAGCAGAGCGGTGTTGGCCACTCGATCACTTTTTTGACCCCTTTGACCTGTAAGTCGATTCACCGCGAAGGCCGGCATTGGGCCTGGGCCGTCGAGGGATCGCCAGCAGATTGCGTCAAATTGGCGATCGGCGAACTACTCAAAGAAACCCCGGTCGATTTGGTGGTCAGCGGCATCAACAGCGGCCTCAACGCCGGAATCAACGTCCTTTACAGCGGAACGGTCGCTGCCGCGATCGAGGGGGCCTTTTTTGGGGTCACGAGCGTCGCGGTTTCCTTGGAATACGACGAAGACGCCGATTACCAAACCGCTGCCGTGATTGCTCGCAATGTGATCAGCGGGCTGGTGCCCCAGGATGATGCTGCCGGGAAATTGTTCAATTTGAACATTCCGACCGCAGCCACCCAGGCTCCCAAAGACCTTCGCATCGTTCCCATGGGGCTGGCCCAATATGGGAGAACTTATGAGAAGCGACAGGATCCTGGCGGGCGGAACTATTACTGGGCGCTATGGAGCGAGCCTGATCAACCGCCCCCCGAGATGGCCGACGTCACAGAGCTGCGCAAGGGCAACGTCACGCTCACTCCCCTGCACTTCGACCTGACCCAGCGATCGCTGTTGGAGAAAATGTCGGGTTGGGATTTGAAGGGGTAAAAGGTCATCGGGCGTGTGCTTGCATGCACCAAATCCGCATCAATGATGCGTGCAAGCACGCATCCTACGGGAGTGTTGCTTCGCGCCCCGTTGATTGCGGTGTGGGTGGGGGATGGCGTCGCAACCGATCTTGGTTGGACCCCGCCCTACCCAATCGGGCTTGATAACAGTAGGCTTTTCGGCAGCTTTTTGAGGGCGATTGGCGGTACTTGCCCCACTTTTACACACCCCCATTTAGAGAAACGGTTGCCAGCTGATGAGCGTTGCGTCCACAGATATCCAGAACGTTGCGGTCGATACGATTCGAACCCTTAGCATGGACGCGGTGCAAACAGCCAATAGCGGTCACCCCGGCACGCCAATGGCGCTTGCCCCGATCGCCTACCAGTTGTTCAACCACACGATGAATTACGATCCGGCCCAGCCAACTTGGCCAGGTCGCGACCGCTTCGTCCTCTCCTGCGGCCACGCCTCGATGCTGCTGTACAGCGTTTTGCATCTCTCTGGCGTCAAGGCTCTGGACGAGTCGGGCAATCCGACCGACGAGTTGTCGATCAAGCTCGAAGACATCAAAAACTTCCGCCAAATCGGTAGCGTTTGTGCCGGACACCCCGAGTTCGCAGAAGCTGCCGGCATCGAAACCACGACCGGACCGCTCGGCGCTGGCGTCAGTAACTCGGTTGGTATGGCGATGGCCGAAAAATGGTTGGCCGCAAACTACAACACCGCCGACCACACGCTGTTTGACTACAACGTCTACGCACTCTGCAGCGATGGCGACTTGATGGAAGGCGTTGCTTGCGAAGCCGCTTCGGTTGCCGGACACTTGAAACTCGACAACCTTTGCTGGTTGTACGACGACAACAGCATCACGATCGAAGGCGACACCGATCTGGCCTTCAGCGAAAATGTTGGCGAACGATTTGCCGGTCTAGGCTGGAACGTGCTGCACGTCGACGATGCGAACGACTTGGAAGCTCTCGGTAAAGCAATCGAGGCATTCAAAGCTTGCACCGACAAGCCGACGATCATCATCGTCAAGAGCATCATCGGTTGGGGAGCACCCAACAAGCAAAACACTCATGGTGCACACGGTGCACCCCTTGGTTGGGACGAAGTCGCGTTGGCCAAAGAAGCCTACGGTTTCCCCAAAGACGAAAAGTTCCACATCCCAGAAGGCGTGCTCGAGCACTTCGCCGCAGGGGTTGGGGCCCGTGGTGCCGACGCTTACGCAGCGTGGGAGCAGACTTGGGAAGCTTACCAAGCGGCCAACCCAGCCAAAGCGGGCGAACTGCAAGCGATGTTCGACGGCAAGTTGCCCGAGGGTTGGGACAAAGACATTCCTGTCTTCGAAGCAAGCGAAAAGGGTGACGCGACGCGAAACAGCAGCGGCAAAGTCCTCAACGCGATCGCTCAAAACATTCCGTTCATGATCGGCGGATCGGCTGACTTAGCACCCAGTAACAAATCGGACTTGAAGTTCGAAGGCGCCGGCGAGTTCTTGCCCGGACAATTCGGTGGCCGCAACTTGCACTTCGGTATTCGCGAACATGCGATGGCCGGGATCGTCAACGGCTTGTCACTCTCAGGTCTTCGATCGTACGCGGCAACCTTCTTTGTCTTTACCGACTACATGCGTGGTGGCATGCGGCTTTCGAGCATCATGCACCAGCCTGTGACTTACATCCTGACGCACGATTCGATTGGCGTTGGCGAAGACGGACCGACTCACCAACCGGTCGAACACCTGACCGCATGCCGCGCGATTCCCGGTATGAACGTCTTTCGTCCTGGTGATGCCAACGAAGTTGCCGAGTGTTATCGCACGGCGATGCAAATCAGCGATCACCCATCGGCCTTCGTCCTTTCGCGTCAAAACATGGAAACGCTCGATCGCACCGTCTATGCCCCCGCAAGCGGTTGTGCCAAAGGTGGCTACGTCGTATCCGATTGCGATGGTACTCCGGACGTGATCTTGATGGGCAGCGGCAGCGAGCTTGGTCTTTGCACCGACGCTGCAAAGCAATTGACGGCAGAAGGCAAGAAAGTTCGCGTGGTCAGCATGCCTTGCATGGACCTGTTCGCCGAGCAATCGCAAGCATACCGAGACGAAGTCTTGCCACCGGCTGTGACCAATCGCGTCGCCGTCGAAGCAGGCATTCGCATGTGCTGGGATCGTTGGATCGGCAGCAACGGCAAGTTTGTTGGCATGAACGGTTACGGTGCCAGCGGACCTTACACCGAAGTTTACGAGCACTTCGGGATCAACGTCGATGCAGTCGTCGCAGCCGCAAAGTCGTGATTCAAAGTAGGGTGTGTGCTTGCACGCACCTTTTGCGCCGTTCGTAGTACCGGCATCAGCCGGAATCTTTTCACCCGCCGACTTAGGGCGGGCCTACGACCGAGGTCACAAAGCCGGATCTGCGTTGCTGTCGCTCCTTGATCCGGCCTACGGACGCCGTTCGTAGTACCGGCTTCAGCCGGAATCTTTTCACCCGCCGCCTTGAGGCGGGCCTACGACCGAGGGCACAAAGCCGGATCTGCGTCGCTGTCGCTCCTTGATCTGGCCTACGGGCGCCGTTCGTAGTACCGGCTTTAGCCGGAATCTTTTCGCCCGCCGACTTAGGGCGGGCCTACGACCGAGGGCACAAAGCCGGATCTGTGTCGCTGTCGTTCCTTGATCCGGCCTACGGGCGCTGGGCCATGCGAAGGTCGGCGGCGGTGGAGTGGATCAAACGCTGTAGTTTGATCTCCGGCGTGTCTTCTCCCCGTTTTTCCATTCCGGGTGGGCTGCCCCAGAATCGGGTTTGTTCGTCACTGGTGACCAATTCCAATTGCGGAATCGTGTTCACCCGCGGGTCGCCTGGGACTTCGATCCGAACCACATCGATTTGGTCGCGGTGATCTGCCAGCACGCCAGCAAGTCTTGCTGCCGCTTCGACACGCGGGTCACCAAACGGGGTTCCGACTGGCCGTCCGTCGACCAGCAAACCTGGCACGGTGATGTGAATGAAGTGCAGCGTTTCGACTTGAGCAAACTCGGTGGTCGGCAACAACACGCCCTCGTCATCGACGGGGACAAACCAGTTGCCTGGCTCGCTTGCCTTCGCAACCAAGACCATTGCGACGGGACGCCGATACTGAAGGCGAACGTCGATGACACCGCCAGAGAGTTTTCGGACGCTGACGACCTTCTTGACCCACGCGTTCATCGAAAACGCAGACGCGATCTTGGCCGTCGCGCGCGGGTCGAGCAGCGACAGGTTTTCCATTCCTGTGTCGTGGTAAATCGTCTCCGCGACATCCGTTCGAACGTACTCGGGCGGTTCGGTGACGTGGATCATCGATGGATCGACGCCGTAGTACTTTGAGGCAACGTGATCCGCACCCCATTGGTGCCACGCTGTGTATCCAATGATCAACAGAAGAGCTGGCCAGATCACGGCCAGTGCGGACGGGGCTTTGATCAGTTTTCGCAACAGGTCCCGAATTGGACGCGGGCCCTCGTTATCAGGCGACTTCATTGCCATCGCCTTCCCCCCTCTGCAATCCATTGCACTAAACGGTCCGCCTGGATGGATTTGCGCTGCAGGTAATGCTTGCGCGACAACTAGACGGTTGGGAAACTCGATCCCAATGAGGAATGATTACCAGATTTGCAGGTTTAGCTGCAAGTCGATCCCGGTTTGCAGCAGCACTTGTTCACGTACCCGCTCGATCAATCGCAAGCATTGCTCGCTCGTCGCACCGTCATGTGCGATCAGATAGTTCGGCTCGTTCGGATCGAGCGAGACGTCCCCTTCGCGAATGCCAGCAAGGCCAACGTTTTGGATCAATTCTTTTGCTGGCATTCCGTCCGGGTCGACGAACGGGACAGCAATTCGGCGTTCTTCGGTCGGACGTGACGCGTTGCGGCCGATCCAGAGCTTTTGCATACGTTTGGTCAGATCGTCGGCGCTGCGCTGTTCGAGCGAGAAGGTGATGTCGAGCAGCGTGAAGACACTGAGGGCTGATTTGCGGTGTGAGAACTCGGCTTCGTCGCCCGACATTTCGCGCATCGTGCCATCTTTTTCAAGCACGGTCAGCGATTGGACGACCGATCCGATGTCACGACCGCCGCTCGAAGCGTTACCTACCACCGCGCCACCGACCGTGCCTGGGATGCCGACGAGGTGCTCGAGCCCGCCGAGACCAGCGCCGACCGCTTTGATCACGGCGTGGGAGAGTTTGGCGCCGGCGCCGACCGTCATTTTGTTGCCTTCGATCGACAATTGGCTCGTTGCGGCTGCGGCCAGCGAGATCACCACGCCATCCACACCTGCTTCGCGGACCAGGACGTTGCTGCCCCCGCCAAGAATGCGGATGGTCAGCCCCGCGTCGGAGGCCGCTTGGACGATTCGCACGAGTTCGTCGCGGTCGACAGGCTCGGCAAAATAGCGGGCTGGCCCGCCGATTCCGAGCCAAACGAGTGGTCCAAGAGGCTCGTCGGTTCGCACCAAGTGAAGGAGATCGTCTGGAAAACTCATGCTCGAATCGTCATGCGAATGAAAGTGAAGCAAAAACGCCCGTTTTCACAACTTGAGCGTCACCACAGAGAATACGCACTACCGCCCCTCGTCTTCCAGCCCCCGGCAATTCCGTTCGCAGTACCAGCATTGGCCGGAATCTTACGTGCCTCTCGTTCGTAGTACCGGCTTCAGCCGGAATCTTCGTCCCCGCCGCCAAAAGGCGGTACTACAAACAGCCGACGCTAACGCTACTTCGATTTCTCTCGCTCCATCATCTCCACTGCCTGTGCCTGCAATCGGTCGCTCAAGGCTTGGTTTTCAGCGGCGCGGCGGGCGTGGTATTCCGCCTCCTGGTTCTTTCCGATCGCGCCGTAGATCGCTTGCAGTGCGCGATGGGCGGCGTCTTGTGAGGGATCGATTTCGAGCGAACGCTTCAGAGCCTCAATGGACTTTTCCGCGTTGCCGGCGTTGTTTTCGCAAAGGCCAAGGAAGTAGACATCCTGCGCGTCTCGGCGATAGGAGGCGAGCTTTCGATAGAGCTCGACGGCGGCTTGTCGCTCCCCTTTCTTGAAAGCGCGATTGGCCAAGTAGCGGGTGGCTTGAATTCGATCGCGCGTCGGTCGCGGCTCAATTTTCAGAACATGCTCCGCCAAGTTGTCAGCGATCTCGGCTTGCCCTTGGTCGGCGGCAAGCCACGACAACACCGCGTTGAGCCGAGGATCGTCAACGCCCGCTTGTTTGAGTTGGATCAACTCCGCGGCCGCTTCGAATCCGTATTCCGAAAACTCGGGGCGTCCCGCATCGGCACGCAACGCTTCGTACTTGGCCAGCGCTGCACAGCGAGCTTGTTCCTGTTCCGATAGATGATCGATGTTTAGAACAGGCGACAGCCCGGCAATCACTTCACGATCGGCCTTTGCCTTTTTGTCGTGGATTCCGATTCGATGATGATGAAAAGCTGCGTGCACAACATTCGTGTCCGCCTTGGGCATGTGACACTCGTAGCAACTGTTGTTGGTCAGCTGGACACGTTCTTGATGAGGCTTGCCGCAGTCCAAGTCTTGGTGACAGTCGAGGCAGATCTTTCGATAGTGCAGCAACTTTTGTTCAGGCTTGGCGACCTGGTGAGGGTTGTGGCAAGTGATGCAGGATAGGGATTCCGTTTGGATGTAACATTCGCTTTGGTGCATCTGTTCGACATGCCCGACGATCTTCATTGAATCGTCACCAAGTCGGTACTGGTAATCGACACGAAAGTCAGCCAGTGGCAGACCGGGCCGGAAATCCCATTCGTCTTTGCCCGTCACTTCGACCTTCGCTGCCGTTTGCAAATGGCACTGTTGGCAGACCGCTTCGGAAAGGTCACGTGATAAGTTTGCGGGGTTCACGATCGTATTGTCGGGGCCGGTCGCCTTTGGGTTTTCGCGATAGCGTTGGGCGTGCAGTTCACCAGGTCCGTGGCAACGTTCGCAGCCGATGGTTGTTTCGCGGATATCGAAAACGAATGGATTCTCTTCCTTTCGATCGATGTCGCCGACGTGACAAAAAAGGCAGCCGCGTTCCACTTTGCGGCGAAACGAAACGTGCAAGGGTCGGTCGTAGCCGGGGGACATGCCCCACTTTTCGGTTTCGGTGAACCATGAAATCGGCGACTGGGCCCAAAAATCGCCATCGCGATAGAGGTAGCTTTTTCCGTGCGCTCCAGAGCCGATCGAAAAGATGATTTCGTGTTCGGTCTTGTGACGCTCAAGGCCATCGGGACCACGGAGCAGCTCGCGATGCAACATTTCGTTGTTGCGAATGTCCACTTCGTAGGTGTGGCCGGCGAAGTTGTCCTGGAAAGAGGCCGGGTCGGGCTCGTTTGCAGCGACCGTGATCTCGGCAGCGACACTATGAGTGGTGTCGAGATAGCTTTTGTGCTCGTCCTTGTGACATTCGATGCACTTCTCGCTACCGATGTATTTGACGCCCGGTTTTGCATTGGCCGGAATGTCGTCCGCCCCCAACGTTGTCTTGCACGTGAGACCCAAGGCGACCAAAACGCAAACGATGATGCCTGTTCGATTTTTTAGCGACGCGAACACCTGAAAATCCATTCGAAGTTACGGGGGACGGACTCAGTTTAACCGGAACACGTTCGTCGGGCACAACCGGTTTGTGTCGCTCTTTGACGCAGACGGGACTACGAAAACCGTCTCGCCCAAGCGTTGACGGCTCGCCGCGTCGTCGAAGTGTCGAAAGGGGCGAAGCCGAGAATGATGCCTCGGAAATCAGCATCGCCTGAAGCGTACATTTGCACGGTGTGGTGATGCACACCGGCCGCAATCGCGGCCGAGCAGAGCCGCTTTTCAGTCGATTTGTTGCGTCCGTAGACGACCAGATGCATCCCCGAGTCAGGACGGACCACATTGATGGCGTCCCCAAATCGCTTCTCGAGGAGATCCGCTAGGAAACCTTGGCGGTCGCGATAGAGCGAACGCATCTGCCGAACGTGTTTGAGGAAGTGACCCGATTCGATGAACCGATGCAGCGTCATCTGCTGTAGAGGCGGCGAAAAACGATCCATCAACCAACGCGCGGCCGAAAGTGGTCCAGCGATCTGTTCGGGAACGACCAAGAAACCGAGCCGAATGGCTGGGAACAACATTTTCGAAAACGTTCCCATGTAGATCGTTTGTCCGCTCTGATCGAGACTACATAGCGCCGGTTGTGGCCGTCCCGAAAAACGGTATTCCCCGTTGTAGTCGTCTTCAACGATCCAGCTTCCAGACGTTTGCGCCTGCTGAATCAGTTCAAGTCGTCGACTGAGCGACATCGTGACCGAAAGTGGCCACTGACAACTCGGTGTCACGTAGATCAGTTTTGGCGTCTTGAGTTGGCGTTCGATCGCGTCGGCGATCTCGATGCCTTGTGAATCAACCCTCACACCTTCGACGCGTTGCCCCATCAGCGAAAGGATTTGGTTTGCCGGAGCGTTGCCAGGTTGTTCGACCCAGACCGTGTCGCCAGGTTCAAGGAGTGTTTGGCTGAGTAATTGAATTCCTTGCTGGGCGCCCGCGGTGATCACCACTTGTTGCTCGGTGCACTGCACGCCTCGCGAGACAGCCATGTATTCGGCGATCGATTGTCGAAGTGGCAGGTAGCCTTGAGGGTCCGCGTTTTCGAACGTCGTCGTGGACCAGCGTGCAAGGTCGTTCTGCAAACGGTTCCATGTCGCTAGTGGGAACTGATCAAGCGAGGGGATGTGGGGGCGAAACGGAACGGGTTTGCCCGCAGTGCTGGTCACCCACTTTGCATACTCGGCATACCGTTTTCCGTTTGCCGAAAGTCGACGCGAGAAATCAGCGACCAGCGGTGAACGCTTGGTCTTGGTCTTTTGAAGGTCTCGCGTCTTCGACCGACCGGTTGCGTTGGATACGGAGACGAACGTTTCGGGCGGCAATTCGGAAACTCGTGTCCCCGAGCCGTGTTGTGATTGCAGGTAACCTTCTGAAATCAGTTGCTGGTAGGCCGAAAGGACGGTGTTTCGCGAAATGCCAAGCTGTTTGGCGAGCGCCCGCGATGACGGGACGCGCGAGCCGCCAGCGATCTTGCCCGATGCAATCGCATCGCGCAGCTGATTTTCGAGTTGTTGGTACTGATGCTCTGACCGATCACTTTCGATGCGAAGCGTCTCGAACTCGAAGCGTTGGTCTTCCTTTTTGGGGCGCAAAAAGTGGCTCTGTCGAATTGGCGAAGAGTGGTCCCAGTGAAGGGCCACTAGTTTACTACGATTGGCTTGGTCGTTTCACGTTAGATTCAACAGAAGGACAAGATTCATGGCCGGACAAAGAGCCAATTACTTTCAGTTTTTGCGAAGCGAAATCGAACACTTCAACCAGATCGAGACCTGCATCGAAGGCTATGGGCTCGACAAAATCATGCTCGAACTCGTCAAGCTACGCGTCTCTCAAGTCAACGGTTGTTCGTTTTGTGTTCTCCTTCACACGCGTCGATTGCGACTGCTGGGCGAGTCGAACGAGCGGATCGACATGGTCGCGGTTTGGCCCGAAGCGAGGTGTTTTTCCGACAAAGAGGCGGCGGCCCTACGCTGGGCGGAAGCGGTCACGCAACTGGCCGGCACCAAACGCGTTGGCGACGAGCTCTACCGCGAAAGCGAGGCGGTCTTCGGGCAAGACGGTTTGAGCCGGCTGACGCTTGCCGTTGCAATGATCAATAACTGGAATCGATTGGCTGTTTCGTTCCACACCGACCACCAATACGTCGACCACATCTTGAAAGCGTTCCACCCCGAGTCCGCTGCCGTCGCGTGATCGGAACATCAAACGGCCATTCAACCCGAAGGAAAGACATGTCTCTTTTTCGAATCTTGCTCGGCGTTCCGCTCGGAATGTGTCTCGTGTTCTGCTCCCATGCTGAGGAGACGGACCATCCGAACGCGGTGAGTGTGAGGATGATCCGCTCGGATACGATCGACGCGGTCCTTGGCGGCAAACCAGCCAAGGCATCGTTGATCGAAGTGACTTTGCCGCCAGGTGCGGAAAGTCCGCCCCACCATCATCCCGGTCCGGTTACCGGTTACGTCCTTGAAGGAACGCTTGAGTTCCAAATTGGCGATCGGCCATTGCGAACACTCAAAGCGGGTGACTCGTTCTTTGAACCGACCATGATCCTGCACCGCGTCGCGCGCAATCCAAGCGACAAGCGAGTGTGTCGTGTTCTGGTGACGATGATTCACCCTGCGGATGCAAAGCGTTTGACCATCCCTGCGGCGGAAGTGTCAGCGCGACACGAATCGAGCGTCCCGACGAACGGGTCAAAATCACCACGCTGACGATTCTGTCGACGGGTGGAGATGGCGTTGCGATTTCCAAGGGCATGGTCCGGTGTTCCCGAAGTGCGCCGTGTCCTCTGTGGCTTTGCCAACGCGAATTCGTAATGACAGTCTGTATGCTGTCCGGCAACTGACAATCTATTTCTCTTATCATGACAACGCGACGAAACGGCAATGGAACCTGAATTTTGGCATAAGGCTTGGGCGACCGGTGACACGGGTTGGCAGCAATCCGAAGCCAACGAAAAACTACGCGAGTGTTGGGGGCTACTTGGGTTGGATCGTTCGGCCAACGTCCTGGTCCCCCTTTGTGGAAGTTCGATCGATATGATGTGGCTGCGCGATCAAGGTCACCACGTGGTCGGCTTTGAGCTCAGTCGTGATGCGATCGAGGTTTTTTTGTCGGAACATGACATCCACCACACCGTTTCGCAGCAAGGCCCGTATCACGTCTATTCCGGCGATCAGATCACGCTCTACGGTGGTGACATTTTCGAGATGCGATCCGCGTCGCATCCGACGATCGATGCCGTTTACGACCGAGCTGCAACGGTTGCGCTGCCGCCCGATTTGCGATCTCGCTATGCCAAGTTGCTTGCTGAGGCGATTTCGCCCCAGGGCAAGATGCTTCTCGTGACGCTGATCTACGATCAAAGCCAAAAGGAAGGTCCACCTTTTTCGATCGACGATTCCGAAGTCGCTCGGCTCTTTGCCGATGAATTCAACGTCGCGCAACTTGGCGGTGTGACCGATTTGTCGGACGTGGTCGATTTGGCGTCGAGGGGATTGGACAAGGTAGAGGAAGCGGCGTACCTATTGGCGCGAACTTGATGCTTTCCGATCCGTTCCCTCGCGCCGAGTCAGACTGTTGGCGTTAAACTGCTTGCCAACCTGTTCCACCATTGGAGTTGAGCGAGCATGCCGAAGGGAATGTACACGCAAGGTTTGTGCGTGCTTTTGAAAGATGCCGTCGATCTTGACCAGATCGCAGCGGTCCTGAGTGAGTTCGAGATCTGTAAGCGGATCGACGAAAACGAAAACTGGTTCTTTAGTGGCCCCTGTTTGATCCTTGCCTACGACATTGAATCGAATGGTCTGGTGGCCGTCGATATTGTCGACCAGACTTGGCCGGACCCTATGGGCAGTCCGGAGGAACCCGAATTGTTCGCTGCGTGGTCGTTTGGCAACTTTGGTCCCTACACCTTTCCTGGTGGTCTTGCGCGGGCGTCGCAACACTGTTGGGCTTGGGAACCAGGACGCACGATCGCCGAATCGCATCGTGCCTTCATTCGCGTGCGTTCCAGCTACGCATTTGGTGCAAGCGACGACGAACCAGTGATGCCAAAGGACTACGAGGCACTGCCGGAATTGCATTTTGCAACGGCCGTGGTCGCGTCGCTTCTCGAATTGCCCGAGGCGCTTTGCTACTTCAATCCGAATGGCGAAATCTTGCGCTCCCATGACGACTTGACCGACAGTCTTGAACATGGGCTAAGAAACGAAATCCCACCGCTCGATGTTTGGTCCAACATTCGGTTTTTCAACGTGAACCCCCAGTGGACCTTGATGGACACCGTTGGCAATAGTCAATTCGATGTTCGAGATATGGAGGCAATCTTTCACGCCGAGTCGTACGACTTCAATGAGGTCGATCACTTTCTACGCAACGTCTCGCTCTACGTCGTTCAAAACGGCGAGGTGATCAAAGATGGCGACACCGTCCAAGGGCCCGGAAACCTCCATTGGCAGGCAACACATTCTGACTCAGCGGTTTGTGAACCGCCGCGTCGCGTCTTGACGTTTGTCCCCATGGACGGCCGCGAAATCCCTGCGGAAGTCGAGCAGGCTCGCGGTGGCGAGTAGACACCGGCGATCTCAACAAGCGGGGAACCACGAATCACACGAATGTAGAGCCTCGTTTCTTCATTCGTTCAATTCGTGTGATTCGTGGTTCGCTTCTTCACATACCAAGCCAGTGAAGTCTGACTAACATGGGCACACACCCTGTGTCACGAGGATTCAATGTCACTTCTGTTTCTGATTTATGCATTGGCGTTTTGGTTCGTCCATGCTCGAAAAAAGAACGCCGCCTTCGTCAGTCTCGCTGTTGCTGTCGCCAGTAGCGTTGCGATGTACTTCTATCACGCGGACTCGTCGCTTGGGCTGAATTTCTAGCATGAATCATCAACGCCTCTACGATGCGAACAGTTGTTGCGTGCTTGCGATGTGCAGCATTTTGTCGGGAGCCTTTTACTTCCAGTACGGTCTCGGCGAAGATCCCTGTCCGCTATGTTTGTTGCAACGAATGGGAATGATCGGTGTTGCCGTCGGATTGAGTTTGAATACCTTCTTTGGTTTTTCCGCTAAGCATTTTGCGGCGGTGATCGTTGCCGCCGTGGTCGGGTGCGGCTACTCGGTGCGGCAAGTGTTGTTGCACATTTCGCCGGAACCGGGCGAGCCACTTGGTTATGGCACGCCATTTATGGGCATGCACTTGTACACGTGGGGAGTCCTGATCTTCGTGGCCAGCATTCTCGGATCGGCCATCTTCCTGTTTGTGACGAAACAAGAGCCCGAAGGTGAATCACGCGCGCCGTCGCGGTTTGAGAAGTTTGCGTTCTTTTTCGCTGCGTTGCTTTGCATCGGAAATGTTGCATCCACGATGCTGATGTGTGGTGTGGGCGCGTGTTGCGAAAACGGACCGTGCCCCTAGGTGGTTTCTCGGTGTGGTTCGGCACCGAGGAAACCACGAATAGAACGGATCACACGAATGAAGAATCGTTTTAGAGCGACATCGGTTTGTAGTACCGAGCTTTAGCCGGAATCTTCTCCTGTTCCGCCTAAAGGCGGGACTACAAACGGTGGTCCCCTTCTTCACCCAGCAAAGCAGCCAGGCGTGCAATCGCAAACGATGGCGCGCACCTTGAAACCTCCACGCCGAGCTGATCGGGAAGTGAAACCACTTCGGCGGCATCGAAGGCAAGCAAGTCGCCGCCGTGTCCACCGACAACAAGTTGCGTGCCCGGTTGATGATTGACCGTCAACGCATCGGCGATTCGTTGCCGCGCCGGTTTGATCACTTGATTGGCCAGTTCTTGCGCGTCATCAATGCTTATGTCGCGCCGATCAAGTCCGATCATCCGTGCCAACCGATTCGCAGCCATGGCGACAGAGCGAGGTTTCCCATCGGCACTGTCGGTATCATCGGGGCGTGGTTGCTGGAGGCCAAGGACGAGCCGGGCGTCGTCGATGGTTGCAAACAGCTCATTCATGACTCCGATCGACTGACCGCGAAACGTCAATTGATCGACCAAGGCACAAACGGGAGTGCGGCGACAACCGATGTAAACCAATTGCGCGGATTGCAAACGATCGAAATCGGTCTTGGCCGTCGTCGCGACCTTGCCATCGGTGATGGGAATGATGTCGGTGGTGGTTGAACCGATGTCGATCAGCGTGCAGGAAGGGGCGATTTGGCGGGCGACAAAGCTTGCCGTCGCGTGCCAATTGGCCGCTGCGATCACATCCACTTGCTCTGCGGCTTCATCCGCACTGTGAAACGAACCATCGACGCCGTAATAGCTTGTTTCGGGAAGGTTCAGCTTTGCTGCGGCCTGCTGGACATGGGTGACGATCGACGAAACCCCCTCGGCACGATCGACGAAACAATCGGCCAGTTCACCGGTCATCGTCACCACCAGGCGGCGGAGCCCCGAGAAATGGGTTTGCAAATCGTGCGCGAGTGTTTCGGCGAGTTGGTCGGGCGTGCGCCACATCGCGAAGTGGCGCGAGAAGGTTTTTTTCCCGCTTGCACTCGCGTACTTCAAGTTTGCGCCGCCGATGTCGACGCCAACGATGTCGAAACCTGTGTCGTCGCTCACTCGATCCCAGCCGCGTCCATGACTTGGCCGTCCGGTGTCCAGCGAATCGATTCCACCGACGCACTACAAGAGACGGGGCCCGTTTCGAGGTCGAAAAGTCGCGCGGCAAGGTTGCCGTGGATCATTTTCCGAAGGCCGACGTAGGAGGTTGTGAGCCGCGGATTGATCTCGATAACGTAGTCCTCGCTTGCTCGATCGCCAAGCAGCAAGTCGAGGCCGACAAAGCCGCGCGCCGTTGGCGGCATTGCCATGATTGCTCGCGACGCAAGCGCGGTCGCGCGTCGCTGTGATTCGTCGTCGAGTGGACCGCAGCCGCCAGCGTAATGGCAGTCGGAGTCGGAGATGATCTGACGCACCGCTGGCAAGAACGTTTGCTGTGTTTCTGACGTGACAACGGCAATGGAAACGGGTTGACCCGGCATCCATGCTTGCAGGAGCGTTCGGTCGGTGAGTTCCTCGACAGCTGCTTCGAACGAATCAAATGTGTGGATTTGTTCGGTGCCGCAACCATCGCGAGGTTTGACGACGAACTTTTTGAATCCGCGGAGCTGTGACTCCATCCGCCGATCGGACAATGCCATGTAGGGCGGATGCGCGACACTCGACGCATTAAGCAACTTTGCGGTTTGCAGTTTGTCGCTGGCGACACGCAAGAAGTCACCGCTGCCAGCGATCACTTCGACGCCGCTTGCTCGCAACATTGCGGCAGCCTTGGCAAGGATGCCATCGCTTTCCGGAGCGACGATCAAAGCGGAGTCGCAACTTTGTGCGGCCGCGATCCACTGGGGCCAGAGCGGTTGCGTTGAATCGACCTGGAATGACTCGGTCGCATCGACATCAAGTCCCAGACGTGAGTCGAGCGGGACGACGGTGCTGGCGACTGCGGAAAGATCCGAGACGATGGCACGCAGCATCGCTGTTCCCTCCTCGCGCAAGCTGGAGGGAATTTGATCGATGGGCGTGTCGGCCAGACCGCCGCCACACACGTATTCGCCGACGAAGATTCGCATGGAAAAGCCCCTTCAAAGGGGAGATCAAAAGATCCCGAGATGGTCCCGGGCCTCGTCGGTCATTTTATCGGGTGTCCATTGTGGTTCCATCACCACTTTGACTTCGCAGTTGCGCACTTCTTCGAGCCCCTCGGCGGCCGCTTTCGAGCCCGAGACGAGCTGGGGGCCAGCGGGGCACATCGGGCTGGTCATCGTCATTTCGATGTTGATGTCGTGCGTGCCCTCGTCATTTTCGTCTTCGATCTCGACCACGTAGATCAGACCAAGGTCGACGATATTGACGTAAAGTTCGGGGTCAATGACTTGTTTGAGTGCTTCGCGGACCGTCTCTTCGGTGAGTGCCATGGCATCTGTCCAGGGAATCTAGAGGGGTGTTCGTTATTCGTACTCGCGGACTTGTCGGGCGATAGCCGCCCCAAGTGCATCGCGGACGCTGTCGATCGTGATGCGATCAAAAATTTGTTGGAAGAAGCCACTGACGATCATCCGTACAGCTTCTTTACGCGTGTAGCCGCGGCAGCGAGCGTAGAAGATCAGCTCTTCATCAACTTTGGCGGTGGTGCTGCCGTGGGTGCAGCGAACGTCATCGGCTTCGATTTCGAGTCCGGGAATCGAATCGGCTCGTGACGAATTAGAAAGCACCAAGTTGTCGTTACGTTGGTAGCCATCGGTCTTTTGCGCTTCCTTGTCGACCTTGATCATCCCGCGCCAAACGGTGCGGCTTCGATCCTGTTGGGCCGACTTGTAAAGGAAGTCGCTGTGGCAGTTCGGAGCGATGTGGTGCTGAAGCGTGTGGTAGGCGATGTGTTGTCGAGCTTCGGTGAACATCACGCCGTTGACTTGGCTGTTGGCTCCTTCGCCAACCAGATCGACCGATTGGTTCACCTTGGTCAGCATCGACCCCATCGCAGCGATCGTCCACTGGAGTGTCGCGTCGCGATCAACAACCGCTTTTTGCTGAGCGAAGTTGTAGGTCTTGTGACCCCACTCTTGCAGGTTCACGTATCGCAGGTGCGAGCCAGGGCGTTGGATCAGTTCCACGCCGCCCAAGTGCAAACCGGCACCCGCGGTTGTCGCACCGTTGGATTCGTGCAGGACCGTCGCTTCGGCGCCTTCTTCAAGCACGATCAACGTGTGGGTCGTGTCGCTTCCGCCATCGGTCAACATCGAACCGATGTGAATGGGACGGTCGATGACCACGCCGCGGGGGACGTAAAGGAATTGTCCGCCCGACCAAAACGCTGCGTGCAAAGCGGCGAACTTGTCATGGTCGGAATCGAACGCGGTGAACAGGTGTTGGCGAACAAGTTCCGGTTGTTCGCTACAGAATCGTTCTAGGCTTCCGAACAAGACACCTTTGTCAGCGTACTTCGCGTCAAGCTCTTCGCCGATCAGGCAACTGTCGATCGTTTCGATCGTGCCCGCAGTGTCGACGTCGGCGCGAAGCTGGTGTGCTGTTTCGGTGGTATCGGTCGAAACAGCCGGGGCGTTGTATTTGCTGAGTTGAAAAGCACGGACGTCGGTGCGAATCCATTCCTCGTGACGGCGATCAGGCCAGGCCATCGCGTCGGCGTGTTGGAACGCTTCACGACGGAGGTTGATCAACCAATCGGGTTCGCTGCGAGCGGCCATGAAAGCGTCGAGGCCGGCGGCGTCAAAAGCGGTGGTTGCAGTTTGAGTCATCAATCAGTTTCTTTCGGATTGGCGATTTCGATTTGGACGCCGCATTCGCACCGGACGAAAGCAGGTTCGCCGATGCATGAAAAAAGTTTGAGTGGGTAAGTGACAGCGGGAAAGCTAACGCCAAGGCGAGAACTATCCGACGCTGCCTTCCATTTGTAGTTGGATCAAGCGATTCATTTCGATCGCGTATTCCATCGGCAACTCTTTGACGAGCGGTTCGATGAATCCATTGACGATCATCGTGCTCGCTTCCTGTTCGGTCAGTCCGCGGCTTAGCAGATAGAACATCTGTTCTTCGCCGATACGCGAAACGCTCGCTTCGTGTCCGATCTGGACGTCTTGTTCCGAGATTTCGATGTAGGGGTAAGTGTCGCTGCGGCTTTCGGGATCGAGGATCAATGCGTCGCAAACAACGTTGTTCTTGCTGTTGTGAGCACCGGGATCAACGCGAACGAGCCCGCGATAGCTGCTGCGGCCGCCATTCTTGCTGATACTCTTGCTGATGATCTGTCCGGTCGTGTTGGGTGCTTCGTGAACCAACTTTGCACCGGCGTCTTGATGTTGGCCAGCACTTGCAAACGCGATCGACAAGATTTCACCGCGAGCCCCAGGTTCTTTCATGTGGACCGCTGGGTACTTCATCGTCAACTTGCTGCCCAGGTTTCCGTCGACCCATTCCATCGTCGCATCGCGATAGGCGTGAGCACGTTTGGTGACCAAGTTGTAGATGTTGTTGGCCCAGTTTTGGATCGTCGTGTAGCGGCAACGAGCCCCTTCTTTGACCAGAACTTCGACCACGGCGCTGTGCAAGCTTTCGGTGCTGTACATCGGCGCGGTGCAGCCTTCGACGTAGTGCACGCTGGCCCCTTCGTCGACGATGATCAACGTCCGCTCGAATTGACCCATGTTTTGGGCGTTGATGCGGAAGTAGGCTTGCAGCGGGAAGTCGATGTGGACGCCCTTTGGCACGTAGATGAACGAGCCACCCGACCATACGGCGCTGTTGAGCGCCGAGAACTTGTTGTCTTCGGTCGGGATGATCTTGCCAAAGTACTCGCGGAGCAATTCGGGATGCTCGCGGACCGCCGTGTCGGTGTCGGTAAAGATGACGCCTTTCTTGGCGAGGTCTTCTTCAAGCGAACCGTAGATCACTTCACTTTCGAATTGCGCTTTCACTCCGGCAAGGAACTTGCGTTCCGCTTCGGGAATGCCGAGCTTGTCAAAGGTGTCTTTGATCTCCTGCGGAACATCGTCCCAGGTCTTCCCCTGCTCGTTGGTCGGCTTGAGGTAATAGAAGATGTCCTGGAAATCGATCTCGATGTCGCCGCCCCACTTGGGCATTGGCTTTGAGTTGAAGACATCGAGTGCGTGCAAGCGAAACTCACGCATCCAATCAGGTTCTTCCTTGATGTCCGAAATCTGGTTCACGATTTCGGCATCAATGCCCTTTCGAGCTTTGAAGACACCTTTGGTTTCGGTGCGGAAGTTGTACTTGTTGATTTCGCCGATTTCGGCGGATTCGGTGACGTCGGTCGACATAGTGGCAAGCAACAGTGACGGAAAAAATGTTGATTCGCTAAAACGCTCGGCGGTTCGCCTCGGTGGCTAACCAAGCGTGATCATGAAAATTAAACGGCAGCTTCTTCAGAGAGCATCTCTTGGTTGGCCGCTTCGGCATCGGGGTAGGCCTGGCGAATGCGGTCGTAACCACGTTCGTGCAATTCTTCGGCCAGTTCACGACCACCTGTTTCGACCAAACGGCCGCCAAGCATCACGTGAGTGAACTGCGGTGGGTTGTGCTCGAGCAGTTTGTCGTGGTGAGTGATGATCAAAAGGCCCATCTTTTGATGGCCGATGTCGGCGATCGATTCACTTGCCAAGCGGACGGCGTCGGCGTCGAGACCCGAGTCCGTTTCGTCGAGGACAGCGAACTTGGGCTGGAGCATCGCGAGTTGCAAAATCTCGGCTCGCTTCATTTCGCCGCCCGAAAAACCGTCGTTGACGTAACGGCGAGCGAAGTCCATGTCCATTCGCAGGTGATTCATCTTGTCCTTGAGTTCTTTTCGGAACTCGCGCATCGGAATCAACTCTTCGCCTTCCTTGCGGTCGGGATTGCGAACGTTGGTCGTTGCATGACGCAAAAAGTCAGCCATCTTCACGCCGGGAATCGCCATCGGGCGTTGGAAGGCCATGAAGACACCGCTGCGAGCTCGCTCGTCGGGTTCCATTTCCAAAAGGTCTTGGCCGTCCAGCGTGATGCTGCCGCCGGTCACTTCGTAATTGGGATGGCCCATGATGGCCAAACCGAGCGTGCTCTTGCCGCTACCGTTTGGACCCATCAACGCGTGAGTTTCACCATGCTTGATCGTCAAGTCGACGCCACGAAGGATTGGCTTGTCGCCAACAGAAACGTGAAGCCCTTCGATTTTCAGTACGTGTGTCATCTTTGCTTTAACGGAGATCCGAATTGAAAACGTTGTCGTGTTGGGTGTGTTAGTTGGTTTCGCTTTGCTCGACCATTGAAAATTGGCAACAGGAGTCGCCGTCGAGTCGACAGCTGCTCAGTTGCACGGGCTGGCCAAGTGCTTCAGAGATCATTTCTTCTTCGAGCCGGCACATCGCGCGGTCGTCCGACGCTTCGCTAAGTCCTGGATAAGGACACGCTCCGAAGTCAAGAACCGGCAAACTGTTCGACTCAATCACTTCGCTGGTGATCTGTCGGTCGGTCAGCACCTCGGCCAGCTTTTTCATACGCGACTGGACCGAGTCGCCTTTGCAACCGCAACCACATTGGTCGGCGAATTGCTTTCCGAGTCGTGCTGCGATCGAAGAAAGCAATCGCTGGCGGGTCTCGGAATCATCGAGTTCCAAAATCTCTCGCCACATCACGTCGGCGAGTTCGGCAGGATTGGCTCCCGCCCGTTGATGGCCCAGCACGGTCAACTTGTATCGGTAAGTCGGCCGGCCACGGCCAGCGACCACTTTCTCTCGCTCGATCAGCCCCATCTCGAGCAACCGGTCGACACGTTGTCGCACCGCCGTCGCGGTCACGCCGAGCATCTCGGTCAATTCCCCAACGCCCGCTGATTCCCCACGTCGAAGGTGGGTCAGCAGTTCGCGGTCGACGCTTCGCAGCTCGGTTGGTGCAGGCGTAGTCATCAGTGGCGTTGATTGCTAAAAAATGGGCTAACAGGCGGTTTTCCGAGGAAAAACATCCCCCTGGGCATCTGTTGATAGTCTAGGGAAGCTGGTTTTTTTGACAACCGCTGTTGTGAAAAATAGCTTCTTGGGCAAGTTGGCCGCCATTATTTTCGTTTAGAGACCCAGGATCGGCCCCGCGGAACGCCATTTTCGGCAGTTGTCTCCCCTCTCACTGCCTCGGCTCGCCTGCTACGATTTCGCTCTCAATTTCTAAACAGTCACCACTTTTTTGACTTTCGAGTAACCCTGATGAAAGCCGTTGCGGTCACCCCCGGAACTCCAAACAGCGTCCATCTAGAAGACATCAACAAGCCCTCGTTGGACGATATTCCCGGTGGAATGGGCGTGCTCGTCAAAGTCCTGAAGGTGGGGGTCGACGCGACGGATCGCGAGATTAACGACGCCCTTTATGGCAACGCCCCAGCCGGTGATGACTATTTGGTGATCGGGCACGAGTCGTTTGGGATCGTCGAAGCGGTCGGCGAAAACGTCAAACGGGTCAAGCCAGGCGACTACGTCACGGCGACGGTCCGCCGTCCTGGTGGTTCGATCTATGACTTGATCGGCACCAACGACATGACCAGCGAAGAGGAGTACTACGAGCGCGGCATCAACCTGCGTCACGGTTATCTGACCGAGTACTTCGTCGACGAAGAGGAATACATCGTTCGCGTGCCCCAGGGCTTGAAGCACTTGCACGTGTTGCAGGAGCCGATGAGCTGTGCGGCCAAGGCGGTCCAGCAAGCCTATGAGGCTCAGCAGCGGATGAAGGTTTGGCGGCCCAAGGTTGCCTACGTCTTGGGGGCAGGCCAAATCGGCCTGCTGACCACGTTGGTGCTCAAGTTGCGTGGTTTGGAAGTCTATACCGTTGCACGCGGCGAAGCCCCAAACCTGAAATCGGAAATCGTCGACGGATTGGAAGCGACCTACGTTAGCACACGCAACACATCGATGGCCGATTTGGTCGCGCAGACCGGTAAGCCGGATCTGATCGTCGACGCGACGGGCAGTAGCGCGCTGGCCTTCGAGGCGATGCAGCATCTCGGCCACAACGGAGTGGTCGTTTGGACGGGGATCACGGGCGGCGACAAGTCGATCGAAGTTCCGTCAGACAACATCAACCTGCACTGGGTGTTGGGCAACAAGCTGCTGCTTGGAAGTGTGAATGCGAACCGCACCCACTTCGAGTCGGGCATTCGCGATCTTGCCCTCGGCGACATGATGTATCCGGGCGTCCTCGAAAAGATCCTGACCAATCCCGTCGACGGGCTCGATAACTACGCCGAAATGATGCGGCTGTTGGTCGAAGACAAAGATGCCTTGAAGGTCTTTGTGAACGTCGCCGACGAGTAGATTCGTTGGGCAAAGTGGGCGAGTAGGGACGCCGAACGGGCGGCAGCGCACCGTTTTGAGTATGATGTTGTCAGCTGCAGGACCTCCGGTTCGCGGCCTCCTTCTATCATCTCTCGCAGTCGCGTCGGTCCATGGCCAAGAACAAGAAAAACCATTTCAAGTTGCAGAAGAGCGAAGCGGTCATTGTCCGCGCCTCTTCAGAAATCTATGCCGCCTACATCTCTTCGGGGCGGGTCGAAGAGGGCCAGGAATCAGCGTGGATGAAACGCTCGATTCGCGAAGCGATCACGATCGCGCGATGGGTCGATGATGCCGTCATCAGCGACGAAGAAGTGGACGATTCGGACGGCTTTTCCATCGGCCGTTCCGGGGGCGGGAAAAGCCGCCACAGCTGAGCGTGGGCTTCGTTTCGCACTCTTCGGACGTTCCCGTCCGTACCTTGTTACCCCGCTCACGTACGGGGCTTTGCTTTTTGCGAGAATCGCGGCTCAAAAAGTGAGGTCAGGCCGAGTACGACTTGCTGGCGACAGTTTGGTCATTGGTTGCCGAAACGCCGGCGATGTCGGCGAGGCGATGGATTGCTTTACGCATCACGGCGTCATCAATCTCATGCACATTGATTGGATCTCCGACCGCGCGGAGCATCGTGATGGTCAGTCGACCACCGAGGTGTTGTCGAAACTCTTCGAGCCCCTTCATCAATCGATCGATCGGATTGAGCATCGGGTGCCAAAGCGACATCCCCAAGTCTCGCGTTGCGTTGCAGACTCGCATCGCATCTTCTTCGGGGAATCCAAACTTCATCGACGAGTAAATGCAGTCGATGGCCACACCGATCGCGACCGCTTCACCATGGCGAATTTCGTACTTGGTCAACGGCTCGAGTTTGTGCGCCGACCAGTGCCCGAAGTCGAGCGGGCGCGCTTCGAGCATCTCAAAGGGGTCGCCCCCTTCGGTGATGTGCCGCAAGTGAAGCATGCACGCGTGATGAATCGCACGCGTCGAAGCTTCCATCTCGCGATCATGGATTTCACCAGCGTGATCGCACAGCCAATCGAATTCATTGCGGTCTTTTAACAGCGACACTTTGATCGCTTCAGAAAAGCCAGAGCGGAAATCGCGATCGGGCAGCGTTTGCAGCAGTCCTGCATCGTTGATGACAGCCCACGGAACGGCAAAGGTACCGATCCAGTTTTTCTTGTCGAAGTAGTTGATCGCGTTTTTGACGCCCACGCCCGAGTCGCCTTGGGCGAGTGTGGTGGTGGGGAGCCGGACCAAGCGGATGCCGCGGTGAGCGATTGCGGCTGCGTAGCCGACGGCGTCGAGCATCGCGCCGCCGCCGATGGCAACGATGTAACTGCGACGGTCAAGGTTGTGATCGTTGATCTCGCGGAGCAGTTGCTTGACGGTGTCGCTGGAGTTCTTGATCGTTTCGCCGCCGTCAACCATGAAGGGGGCGGAAACCAGTTTGATGCCATCGCTTGATGCGAGCCGTCGCGTGATCGCTTTGACGCGAGGGCCTGCATCGGCGACTTGGTTTTCGGCAACCACAAGCACCTTGGCATCGCCACCATCGCCTGACTCGAGGACCTCTAGCAGCGTTGCAAAGTCATCACCGGCGACTTCCGTAGTCACTCGCAAACGATGCACAAATGGCACCGAGAACGAAATGTCATGCGAGTCCTGATCCATACTTTCTATTGCGTTCGTCTTGGTGTCGAAGGCGTTTCCTGGCAAGCAACCACACCGCCGCAAACTGTTGCTGCAACCAAGGTGCCAATTCATGCGTCTGCCAGCTTTTCATTCAGGAGGGGCTGGCGAGATCGCGTGGTTGGTTGCTGGGGAAGCAACCTGGTGGTAGGAACTGTATTCTAGCAGCCGAGGGTCAAATTATCTCACCAGAATCGGATTGGCGGGTTTTTGACGTGTCTCGGCGGTTTTTTTGCCGTTTTATTCGTCACGGTTTAACACCGCAGGCGTTGGAAAGGACTTCTTAGTGATGCAACATCGACGTTTGGGCAGTAGTGGGGTCGTCGTTTCGGATATCTGCATGGGCACGATGACCTTTGGCGGTCAATGTGACCTTCCGCTCAGTCACGCCATTTGCGACCGAGCCTGGGATGCAGGGATCGACTTTTTTGACGCCGCCGAATTGTATCCCGTCCCACCCAATGCCGAAACTTTTGGGGTCACCGAAGAGATTTTCGGGAGCTGGCTGAAGACGCGGCCCCGCGAAGCGGTGATCGTTGCGACCAAGGTCACCGGCCCAGGCCATGGCTGGTTCAAGCCGCCCGTGCGTCACGGAAAAACGGCGCTCGACCGCCGTCAGATCATCGATGCCTGCGAGGCCTCATTGAGGCGTCTGGGGACCGACTACATCGACCTTTATCAAACGCATTGGCCCGATCACAACATGCCCTATGAAGAGGTGTTGGGTGTGCTGACGGAGCTTCGTGATGCTGGCAAAGTCCGGGTCATTGGTGCCAGCAACGAGACCACTTGGGGCATGATGAAAAGTCTGTGGGCGGCCGATCGTCATGGCGTGGATCGCTATGAAACGGTCCAAAACAACTTCAGCTTGATCAATCGTCGCTGCGAAAGTGAACTGGCCCAATGTTTGCGCCAGGAAAAGCTCTCGCTGTTGCCCTACTCGCCACTTGGTGGCGGTGTGCTGACGGGCAAGTATCTTGATGGCAATCCTGAGGGGGCGCGCTTCTCGGCCTACCTCGAAACGGGCAATGATCGGCAACAGGCGATGGCGCGGCGTTTTGTGAATGACCGCACTCTGGAGACGACGCGCCGATTGACGGAGATCGCTGATTCGATTGGGCACACCGTCACTGCACTTTCGGTCGCCTGGAGTCGTCAGCACGACTTCGTTGCGTCGACCATCATTGGGGCAACCTCAATCGAGCAACTTGATGAATCGTTGGCTGCACGCGACCTCGTTCTCGATCAAGAGACGATGGATCGTATCGATCAAATCGATTTTGAGATCCCGACGCCGATGACCGAGGATGGCCTACGTCGACTGTAGCGGTTGCGCAAGCCGCCCACCCCGATTTGCCAGAAACAACCCCCGCTCGTCCGACCTCTGCATCGAACGCGAACTATTTTGGCGTTCATGAGATACCCTCTGCTCTGTTCGATCGCGATTTTTCTTGCTGGGAACGCGTCTGCCGATTGGTTGACGCTTCCCAGCACCTATTCGCACGACGCGACTGGCCAACGCGTGGCGCAGTACCAGCCTATTCAAGGTCCGGTCGCTGCTACCGTTCCCAACTTTCGAACGAGCGGCTACACCCACACGCGCAGTTCGCTCAACTACGGGCAATCGGCTGACAACTATCACCGAGTCGAAGAGTGGGGTGATCAAGTGCGACCGTACGGCGAATGGCGATTCCCCTACCGTCCGTTCAGCACGCCCTACCCGAATTGGGGTGCACCTTACGCTGGCTTCAACCTCGGCTTTGGGTTCCCCTACGGTGGTTACGGACATGGTGGCCATGGTGGCGGGTATGGCGGTCGTCCGCGACCAACACCGTTGCCAAGCGATGGTGATGGCAGTGGCATCCGATTCCCGCGATCGCAATACGATCCGATCAACCCTGATGGGATCTTTCGCGAGCGACAACAGCCGCGCCGCCGCCCGAGCGACCCGACGCTGTTCAGTCCCTATCCGGCTGGCCCGGGAACGCCCTACCCCGTCGCTCCTTACTACGACGGTTATCAACCCGTCTATCGCGACTAGTTCTGTGCCAGGCTGACCCACAAAACACTCTCCCTTGGGAGAGTTGGGCTCTCAGGCCCGGAGTGGGTTTGTATTGTTTGGCCGCATTCCCTCCCCGGACTTCGCGTCCGACCCTCCCGCAAGCGGGAGGGTGATTGTTGGAACACGCGTTAACCTGGGCAACACTTCACCTCACGGGCACTAACGAAGCTCCACTAGCTGCCGGTCGGCAAGGGCCCGCGGCCTCAGGGCCCGCGGCCTCAGGGCCCGCGGCCTCACGGGCACTGGCTTTGCTGAGTACGAGCACGAATCGCTCGCCAGCCCTTCGGATTCTCGCTCCGTGCTCTCTGTGTCCTCGGTGGCTTTCTTCAACAGGCTCAACAAGCCCCAGCTCATGAGCTTCCCTCCAAGCCATGATTCCAAAACCTGGGAAATCCTGGCCAGGGCTTGCCATAAACCCTCGCTCGCTCTACGTTTTTGCTTGATAGGCGGACGCTCCTTTGCGGTCGCCACGACGATATTGATCGGGAAAACGTGAGACATCCGGCCTCCACCGGCTCTGTATTCCGATCGCGAGACTTCCGCTGGGCAGGGACCCAGCTTCTCGACGGGCATATCAAATTGCCTTCTGTTGCCTACCATCGGTCCCGTTGACCCGTGGAACGGCTGCTTGCCTTAACACGCAATCATTCTGTGGCGTTCGCGTTGGTCCAGGATTCGAAGTGGCAACGAATTGCCATGGGACAACAGCGTTGTGTTGGATCGCAACGCCACGAGTTGAGAGCAACGCACTTCGCGATCGCGAAGGGCAAGCAACCAGAGAGTAACGTTGAAATTGAATCATTTTGAAGCGATGAACCTGTTCGCGCCGCTGCAACGCAGTTTGGGCGAGCTGGGCTATACCGACCCGACACCCATCCAGTCGAAGACGATTCCATTGGTGATTGAGGGTGCGGACATTTTAGGATGTGCACAAACGGGCACTGGCAAGACTGCAGCCTTTGCGTTGCCCATTCTTGATTATCTCGGTCGTGAGCGGCCGGAGTTGTTTCCGCGTCAGCCATTGGCGCTTGTCCTGGCTCCGACTCGCGAACTCGCGATCCAAATCGACGAGAGTTTTCGGGCCTACGCCAAGCACATTCCACTTGAGCAAGCCGTTGTCTATGGCGGTGTCGGTCAACGCCAGCAGGTTCGTGCGCTCCGTGAGGGTGTTGACGTGTTGGTCGCGACGCCAGGCCGACTGGTCGACTTGATTGACCAGGGGCATGTCGATTTGAGTGGCGTTGAGGTCTTTGTCTTGGACGAAGCCGACCGAATGCTTGATATGGGATTTTTGCCGGCACTCAAGCGGATTCTGGCAAAGCTACCCGAGGAGCGGCAGTCACTCTTCTTCTCGGCCACGCTTCCCAAGCCCATTCGCAAGCTATCGGAAAAGCTGCTCTTCAATCCCGTCACCGTGAATGTGACGCCAAAGAAATCGACGAGTGTCGCGCGGATCAAGCAATCGGTGCGATACGTCGAACGCAACAACAAAGTCAAGTTGCTCACCAAGGTCCTGCGCAGCGACGCCGCCGACCAAACCATCGTGTTCACTCGCACAAAACATGGTGCCAACGGGCTTGTCAAAAAGCTGAGTCGCGTGGGTGTCGAGGCGGTGGCGATTCACGGCAACAAGACGCAAAACGCGCGTCAGCGGTCACTCGAGGCATTTCGTCAGGGACGTGTCAACGTGCTCGTCGCGACCGATGTTGCCGCCCGTGGGATCGACATCGATGGCGTGACGCACGTCATTAACTACGATATGCCGGTCGATCCCGAAAGCTACGTGCACCGGGTTGGACGCACGGGACGAGCCGGAGCCGATGGGATTGCGATCTCTTTTTGTACAGCAGATGAGCTCGATCATCTTCGCGCGATCGAAAAGCTGCTTGGCAAAAAGCTCTTCGTTGAAAATCCCGAATCGTCATTTACAACCAATGACAAGCTGAAACAATCAAGCAACGAAGGCAACAAGTCGCCTCGTCGCCCAAAACGCGAGGGCCGAAAAACAGAGGGCCAAAAACCCGAGGGGCAAAAACGCGGTGGCGGCAAAGGCCGCCAAACGCCTAGCAGTCAACCACGAAGCCGGCGTGCAAACCGGCGTCGCAAACCAACCGGTGGCTCACGCCACGGGAACCGGCGTCGGCAATCGAGCGCCGTTTAACCAACCAACGCGCATGCCTTCTGCTCGAACGTTTCAAGCAGCCAGGTGTCGCAAATCATCCTAATGAGAATTGGATCATCAAAATGGAACAGGGAACAATCAAACGAATCACGGACAAGGGCTTCGGGTTCATTGCACCCAAGACTGGCAACAGCGATTTGTTCTTTCACAGTTCGTCGCTTGAAGGCGTTCACTTCAACGACCTTCGTGAAGGCCAAGAAGTCACCTTCACGGTTGGCCAAGGTCCCAAAGGACCCCGCGCCGAGAACGTTCAGCTTGCTGACTAGTGATCTGACCAATCATAAAGCGACGTAGGGTGCGTGCTTGCACGCACCGGCGTTGCTTCAAAGTTGAGTGCTGCACGCACACACTCTACAAAGCTCTTTCCGCGCAGATGCGATTCATTCAATGGCATCGGCGTCTGCCACGGGATCACCGAGGATCTCTGGCAAGCCGCGTAATGGGAAAGAGTGAATTCCTCTTCAGGTGCTCCTTTGGGATCAAAGGCAGTCACCTTCGTTTCGAACTCCTCGGTCTTCGCTAATCGAACACTCATTCGAGCTTCGTAGTTTCGTTGTGTGTGTGCACATACCCTACGTCATCTTCAAAGAATGGTGCGTGCAAGCACACACCCTACGTTGCTGCCGGCTTGGGTGACTTGAGTTCTTGCTGGGCGTTTTGCAAGAACTGCATCGCTTCGATGGGCGTCATGGCGTTGACGTCGAGGCCTTGGATTTGGTCGAGCAGTGGGTGGTCAGCAAATCCGAAGAGGGTGAGTTGGTAGCTGCCGTTTGCGTCGGTGCTAGCGCCGGGCGTCTGGATCGTTGGCCGATCGAGCGCGTCTCGGTGGTCGGCTTCCAATTGTGCGAGCACGTCCTTGGCCCGTTCGTTCACCTCGGCAGGAATGCCGGCCAGACGGGCGACGTGAATCCCGTAACTCTTGTCGGCTCCACCGCTGACGATGCGATGCAGGAAGACAACTTCGTCGTCCCACTCTTTGACGGCGACGTTCAAGTTGGCCACGCGCGGAAGTGACTCTTCGAGCTGAGTCAGTTCGTGGTAGTGCGTCGCAAACAGCGTGCGGGCGCCAATCTGTTCGTGAATGTGTTCGGTAATGGCCCAGGCAAGCGACAGTCCGTCGTAGGTGCTGGTGCCGCGGCCGATCTCGTCGAGGATCACCAAGCTGCGTGAAGTCGCGGTGTTGAGAATCCTTGCTGTTTCGACCATCTCGACCATAAAGGTCGATTGTCCGCGACTGAGTTCGTCGCTGGCACCCACACGTGCGAAGATGCGGTCGGCAATGCCGATCTCAGCGGACTTGGCAGGGACAAACGAACCGGCTTGGGCCAGCAATGTGATCAACGCGACTTGCCGAATGTACGTGCTTTTACCAGCCATGTTGGGGCCGGTGATCAACAGGATCATCCCCGTTTCGGGCGATTGGTTGCAGTCGTTGGGAACGAATTCGCCTTGAGGTAGCGTGACATCCAAAACCGGATGACGTCCCGCCTCAATCTTGAGCACCGATTCCTCGGTCAAGACGGGGCGGACCCAACCGCGAACGGCCGAGATCTCGGCAAGCGATGCAAGCACGTCGAGTTCGGCGACGGCAGCACCCACCTCTTGGAGCGTCGTCAAATGACGATGCGTTTCGCTACGTAACTGTTGGAAGATCGCTTGTTCGCGTTCGGACGCTTTGTCGTCCGCGGCAAGCACCTTCTCTTCGTATTCTTTGAGCTCGGGCGTGATGTAACGCTCGCAGTTTTTGAGCGTTTGCTTGCGAATGAATGTTTCCGGAACCTTGTCTTTGTGAGCGTTGGTCACTTCAAGGTAGTAGCCGAAGACTTTGTTGTAGCCGACTTTGAGATTGGCAATGCCGGTCTCATCCATCTGGCCTTGCTGGTATTCGGCGATCCATTGTTTGCCGCCGCGGGCAAGTTCACGAAGTTTGTCGAGTTCCGAGTCAAAGCCTTCGCGAATGAAGTTCCCGTCCGATGCCGAGAGAGGGCATTCGTCGGCGAGCGCCGATTCGAGTTGATCGCGCAGTTCAGGACAAAGGTGCAAGTGAGCCTCGACAAAGGCGAGGCGTTCGGACTCTCGCGACGCAACGAGTTCTTTGAGCTTGGGCAACTTGGCCAGGGTCGCGGCGACTTGCCCAAGGTCACGTGGTCCTGTTCGGCCCGTCGCGATTCTTGCCAGCAAACGGGTCAGGTCGAAGGTTTGCTTGAGGCCGGAGCGGACGTCACTGCGAAAGTTCTGGTCGGTCGCGAGGGTCCCGACGGCATCCAGACGCGCGTTGATTGCGTCGCCGTCGATCAATGGCGCGGCGATCCAATCGGCAAGCAGGCGTGAACCCATCGGTGTGCACGTGCGGTCGATCACGCCAAGCAGCGAGCCATCGCGCGAACCGGTGCGCAGCGTGCGCGTGATTTCGAGACTGCGGCGGGTCGCGGCATCGATCTGCAGGACACCGGATTGGTGATGGGCGGTTAGTGAACGAAAGTGATCAAGGTCGCCACGTTGGGTCTCTTGCAGGTACGTCAGCACGGCTCCGGCGGCTTGGATGGCAAGCGTGTCGGAGTCGTTAAAGCCAAAACCGTCAAGGTTGTGAACCGAGAACTGTTTGCAAAGCGTTTCACGCGCGGCATCTTCCGAGAAGGACCAGGCGGGACGCGACGACCACGACCAGGGTGCCGTGGTGTCGACGTTCACGCGCGCGTCGTCTTCGCGATAGATGACTTCCGCGGGTCCGATGCGAGCCAATTCGTCGTCGAGTCGAGACTTGGGAAAGGTGCCCGCTTCGAAGCGGCCGCTGGAGAGTTCGGCCCAGGCGATTCCAACCAGCTGTTCGCCCTGGTCATCGGTCGACTTCCCTTTTTTGTCGTGGCGAAGGTAGATCGCAGCGACGTAGTTCGCCTCGCGCGGATCGAGCAGGCCGTCGTCGGTTAGCGTTCCAGCACTGACGACGCGCGTGATTTCGCGTTTGACGAGTCCCTTTGCCGTCTTAGGGTCTTCCACCTGCTCGCAGACCGCGGCACGAAACCCGGCGCGAATCAGCTTGTGCAGGTATTGGTCCAGTTGATGATGCGGGAACCCAGCCATGGCGGTCGGGTTATCGCTGTCCTTGTCACGACTGGTCAGGGTCAGGCCGAGGACCTCGGCCGCCTTTTTTGCGTCGTCCAAGAAGAGTTCGTAGAAGTCGCCCATGCGAAAGAGGAGCAATGCGTCGCCGCATGCCGCTTTCGCCTCGTGGTATTGCCGCATCATTGGTGTCATGGGGCAAATCGTACCGCTCGGAAAGGCGTCCGCACAGACGCCGCTGCGCCAGAAATTGGTGTGGTCGATCGGCCGCCTGGGCACCTTTAACGACTGGGCAAATTCTTCTTGCCGGGCAGCTCAGCCAATCGCTGGCGGCTGAGAACGGGCCGGCCAAATTGCAGAAACTCCCAGAAAGAATGCGGGAAATCGCCGGAACACGATCGCGGTCTTTCTGTTCTAACGGGGGACAACGCGGCCAGCAGGCGGCAATCGTCGTTTTGGGGCACCCGCCAAACAGCCCTTTCCTCCGTTTGGCGGCGATCACACGACCCGCGGTCGATGACGGATCGATCCGCTCACCAAAAACGCAAGCCAAAAGACCTCGCTATGAATGCGCCCGTTTTTAAGAAACCGGAGTTGAAGAAACCCGCGTTCAACCAGCCCGTTACCAAGAGTCCCTCCTTAGGAATCGAGACCGACCAAACCGATGGGGTCGGAAAAGCCATGATGAGCCAAACTGCCTACGAACAGTCTCTGGAGATTTGTCGACGAATCGAATCGTCTCTTGCCCGCGTCGGTCTCGGGCACCTTAGCTGCCAGCCCGATGGCCTTGAGTTCATTGTTGCTGGCCGCGTCGATAGCGAAGCAACCCGTTGCTTGGTCGCACCCGTAGCCCAGGTCGTTGCCGGGCCACGCAAGGTCCGCGTAACCGTTTCGGTCGCCGACCTCACACGCTAGGCGGCGTGCAGCGTGGATGGAACCCGCGACCATTGCCCGTGAGCCGCGATCGCGTAATCGGCTGGGCCTTTATTTCTTGTTGCAGCTTCCCCATGATCGCTCGGCGTCAGATCCCGAGGATCCGACAGGTCGTAGCTACCTTCGCCAGAAGGTGGTTTGCAACGGCTGACCGCTTTCCACGATCACCACGCTCTGGCGAGCGTAGCTACGTCGACGGCAGGGCCCGGCGCTAGCGCGTTCGGCTCACGGCGAAAAGCCCGACGCTAGCGCGTTCGGCTCATAGTTGCGAGTAGGGTTTTGGCACGAGAACGAACTTGTCGATCTTGCTGACCGTGCCCGCGTACTTGGCGACCTTTTTCAAGACGTTCCAATCGGGGTGACTGCGAAAGGCTTGCCATGCTTTGCCGCGTGCTTCTTCGTTTTCATAAACGGTCAAGTAAGTCAGGTTTGGCGTTTGTGGGCCCACAACCCCTTGCCCGATGAAGATCGGCTGGATTTTGCAGTCCAAGAAAATGGGGACTTCGCCGTTGTTGAACATGTCGACTTTGAGGTCGCCGAGACGCTCGTTGGCGCTCTCGTAAACACGCAACTCGTAAACGCGGTCGTTGTTTTCGAGGGAACCGGGAGCGGCACCAATCTTCTTCCAGCAATCCATCGCTGAAAGGAGTTCGCTTTGAATGCGCTGGAACGGTGGGTTCTTTGGACCACGTTTCAAGTAGCTGGCCGCCGCGCTCTGGTAGGCCGAATCTTCTGCAAGTTCCGCTTTGGCCGAGGTGATTTGCGCTGCATCCTTGTACGGGATGACCACGACGATCCGATTGCTGCCCGTTTCGTCTGCCGGTGAGTTGGTGAAGGCACCGATCGGGCCGATGCCCTGACGCTCTAACGCTGGAATCAAAGCTTCGCCCAGATACTTGTCGATGGCCGCGGCATCCGATTTGTCGCCAAGTAGATAGCTGCGAATTTCGTAGAGCTCGGGGCCTTCGCCCAATGCGGATGGCGACAGCGCTGCGGCGGCGATCAGGCAGGCGAGAAGCGGAGCGGCAAGGGTTTTCATGGCTTTGATTGAGGGGGTCTGAGGTGGCGGGCGTTTGGGGCATGGACTGCAGCCGCAATCGACTCGACCGCGTCCACGGTGGTCGAAGCGACACCGCGATATCATAATCTCGCAAAAGTCGCGCTCGCCACCACGAGGGCGAAGACTTTGCGTTCCGGAGCAATCCTCCTCACCTGAGAACCGTAGGCACCACGATGGTAGAGATGTTTGACGTCCTCGCTTCGATCCAAGACACGATGTTGCTCGCCGGATCGACCAGTATCACCGGCGAGACGACCCGCGAGGTGGAACACCTGTTTTCCGTTCAAGGGATCATGACCCTGGGCATGCTCGTTCTTCTGCAAGCGGTGCTCGGCTTTGACAACCTGCTTTACATCTCGATCGAAAGCAAACGCGTTCCCGAAGACAAGCAATCGATGGTTCGGAAATCGGGCATCGGGTTGGCGATCTTTTTTCGGATCGCGTTATTGTTTGTCGTGATCCGGTTGATTGCGGCGCTGCAGAACGCCTTCATCACACTCGACAATCCCTACGTTTCGGCTGCGATCAATGGGCACAGTTTGATTGTGCTCGGTGGCGGTGCCTTTATTCTTTGGACCGCAATCAAAGAGATTTACCACCTGTTGGCAGTTCATGAGATCGACGAATCGGGCAAGGGCAAGAAAGGAAGCGTCGGTCGTGCGATCGGTTTGATCGTGATCATGAACTTGGTTTTCTCATTCGATTCGATCTTGAGTGCGATGGCACTGACCAAGAACGAGTACATCATGGCGACGGCAATCATTGTCAGCGGTCTGCTGATGATTTGGCTCGCCGATCGCGTTGCCGAGTTCTTGAAGCGAAACCGCATGTACGAAGTGCTCGGACTTTTCATTCTGTTCATCGTCGGCGTGATGCTGGTCAGTGAAGGTGGACACTTGGCAAAACTTGAGCTGTTCGGTCACCACGTTGCGCCGATGGCGAAGTCGACCTTCTACTTCGTCCTCGTGATCTTGATCGTCGTCGATGTGGTTCAAGCACGCTTCCAAAAGAAACTGCTCGCCCAGCAAGAGGCGGAAGCGAAGAAGTAGCCCGGCGCGATTGGGAGGCGGAGCCCCGGCGGAATCGGGAGGGCGACGCTCCGGCGGAATCGGGAGGGCGACGCTCCTGCGGAGCCATGGCACGCGATCACCACCGTCTGGCGACGGTAGCTACGGGAGGGCGTCGCTCCGGTGGAAATTGGGTTGGCGAAGCCCTGGGCGGAGCTGAACCACTAGCGATGGCGATTGAAACTGACCGATGCGGGAAGGAACGTGACTCCGGCCAGTGGCATCACCAGCGCGGTTGCGCCGAGTGAGATCCAAAGAGTGAACCGCGGGTCAGGGATCAGTGCGTAAAGTGCAATGGCGATCACGCAGACGCAGAAGCCCCAAGCAACAAAGACGGTGGCCAGTGAACCGGTCGTCGCCAGCTTCTTACGGCGGACGATGAAGGCGGCGGCAGCGGTCGCGACCACTTTGGCGGTCAGTAATGTGGCGGCAATCCCAGGGACATAGGTCAGCCCAATCTGGATCGATGCCATCGTCGATTCCCAATCGGTTTGCCTGAGGAACCAGCGAATCGTGAACCCAAGGATCACGACCAGGAATCCGATCAGGATGCTGCCGGCGAGTGAGTTGATTTTGGTCCGCCCCATCATGGTGATCCAGTTGCCCGAAACAAGCACGCTCGTCAATCCAATCAGTCCTGAAAAGACAATCGCAGTCGAGAGCCGCAGCCCCGTCTGCGCGATCTGTTGTTCGGCGCCGATGGCGACGGCTTGCTCGGTCGCCCAAGTCCACCAAACTTGACGATTGGCTGGCCACATCGCCCAACCGGCAAAGACGAAGACAACCAGGCAACTAATTGCGAACGTCAGCGCGGCGGTCGTGCAGAACCTTGTCCAGGCAATGTTGGCTGACGTGATCGGGCTTGCGGCCAAATAGGGCGGCAACGTGGGACGAATCTCGTGGTGCGACGGCATGCCGATTCCGGCGGTCGCGATGGTTCCCCAAACCGCGAACAGGTAGACCAGGACGATCAAACTGCCAGGGTGCAGCGGGATGAAGAGCGTTGCGAGTAAGGTCGTCGGGACGATTCCGAGCAGGAAAACGTACCGTAAGTAGAGACTCGTTTTGGTCAGGTCGTGCCAAATCAGTGCTTTGGTTGCGGTTGTATGGAACCGCTTGCGATCACGACGCGTCTCCCCTTCCACGTCGATGGCATTGGGGCCCTTTTCAGGCACCGAACCACCGACCGTGTACTTGGCAACCGTTGCCGCGCGTAGCGTTGCAACGACAGCTTTCACATATGCCACGATCGATGCAGCGGTCGACCACGGTTGCCAGTGCTCGTTACGCGGCTCAACAACACCGAAGCTCACCAACAACAAAAAGTAAATGGTGGGCAGTGCGATGACGACCATCAGGATGCGAAGCCATCCGGTTCGCACCGGTTGCCAAGCGATCCAAAGGACCCAAAGCAATCCTGCCGACGCGCAGACCATCGGCCCAACGATGGGCACAGTTCCGGGCTCGTAACCAAGCGTCGAAGCGGTGGCAATGAACAACAACCAGATCCCGCAGGTCCAAGTGGTCTTGAGGCCGATGGGGACCAGACCGATTTTCCAACCGTCAATCGGCATCCGTAGGACCCAGCTACTGCATCCACTTTCGCTTTCACTCAAGTCGCTGAGGTGTCCGTAGTCGAACATCGCAACAGCGCAAAGGATTGACGGGAGCGTCACGATGGCGGAAAGGACCTTGCCAATCTCGGCACCGCCCGAACTCGGGAAGGAGAGTGCGACCACGACGGCAGCAGCGTGCCCGACCAATACGAGGCCAAGCAGAATCCGTGTCAGCCAGGGATGACGCCCGAGCGCCAAGTGAACGAGTGCTTTGATTTCACGCATCGCTGGTCACCTCATTTGGCACATCGTTCCCCGAGGTTGATTCGTCTCGACCGACACGCGCGGCGAACCACCGCTGGATCGAAATCGGACGACGTTCGACAACCAACAGTTCTCGGTCGAGTTGTTCGCGAGCCGATTCGGTCGCACGCTCGTCGACGACGGCTGACCATTCCTTTCCCGTGCGTTGCCACCCAAAGACCCCTTCGGTTTGGGCGGGCGGTGACCAAGTTGCTTCGCCACGACAAACGATTTCGCTGTACCGGTTTTCGAGTTGTTCCGTCGTCAGCGTCTCGACGATGCGGCCTTCGTTCATCAACGCAAGTGAGTCGCATACTCGGTCGACTTCATCAAGCAAATGGCTCGAGAAGAGAACGGTTCGGCCGTCTTGGCTGATGGTTCGAATCACCGCTTCTAATATGTCACTGCGGGCGATCGGATCGAGACCGCTGCTCGGTTCATCAAGAAGCAACAATTCTGGCCGATGCGCGATGGCAACCAACAAACCGGCACGCGCTCGTTGGCCTTTCGACAAAGAACTTAGTTTGGAGCGGCGCGTTAGCGCGAAGAGTTCGCAAAGTTCATCGGCGTAGCTCTCGTCCCAAGTTGGATAGACCGCACGTGTGAAATCAATCAGGTCTCCGATTCGCATCCACTTTGGTAGCGAGTCTTCTTCGGTCAGGTAGCCGACCTTTTTCATGACCGTTTCGGTGCCGGCGATCGGATCGCCTCCCAAGACGGTCACCTTTCCGTGTTGAGGTTTGAGCGATCCGATCAAATGACGAATCAACGTCGTCTTGCCGGCACCATTAAGCCCCACCAAGCCAAAAATTGAGCCCGTCGGGATCTGCAGACTCACGTCGACCAATGCCCGCTTGCCTCGAAAGGAGCGGCTGAGGTCTTGGACATCAACGGCAAACCCACCTGTCAGTGATACGTTCATCACGAAGCCTCGTTACGTGGAAGTTGACTGTCTCGTTTTTCGATCTGTTCGATCAGCTCGGTCGTTGGAATGCCAAGCTGTCGCGATTGGATGATCAATTTGTCGATCAAAGGGCCAATGATGCGCCGCCGATGCGCGGCACTTTGTTTTGGCGGCAACTCGGCAACGAACGTGCCTGTGGTGCGACGTTTCTCGACGAGCCCTTCGTGTTCAAGCTCGCGATAAGCCCGCGCGACCGTGTTCGGGTTGACTCGCAGGGATTCGGCGAGCCCGCGGATCGTCGGTAGCTCGTCGCCCGTCTTCAGTTGCCCAGAAAAGATCCGGTACTGAATCTGCTCGACGATCTGCTGGTAGATCGGGACGCCGTCGGAGGAGATGTGTAGTAGCATGGTTGCACCGTTGTGTTAGTCAATTGATACAAGGTGCGGGGAGCGAAGTCAAGCGTTTTTTCAAGCTGTTGTGGATGATTGCGAGCCCAGAGTTCGCCGTGCCGGGCTTTAGCCGCTTTGTGGCGTTGAAGTGGGGTGCCGGATCTGCGTCGCTGTCGCTCCTTGATCCGGCCTACGGCGAAGGGCCGTTTGGTAGAGAGAAGCGGATGGGGTGGGATTCGAACCCACGGTACGCGCAAACGTACGCCAGTTTTCAAGACTGGTGCCTTCGACCACTCGGCCACCCATCCGTTCCACTTTTCAGACACACAAATCCCGTGAGGGTTTCGCGCGGGAGGGAGGAACTTACCAAACTTCTCGCCTCAGGTGAACTGCGCCCGTTTGCGGTTCCCTGGGCCCGGCACAAACCCGCACACTTCCAATCGGCGCAAAGCACGGCCGGGGAAAAAACATTAGAATCTCGTCGCTGCCGGGCTGATTGAGACCTGGTGACGCTTTCACACCCTATCCATCTCAAGCATCAGGTCGTCTGCTTGTGAGTCACGTCACGCGAATCGAGCATCCACTGGTCGAGCATCATCTTTGCACGGTTCGTGACAAGGCGACGCGGCCATCTGAGTTTCGAGCCGCAATTCAGAGGTTGGCGGTGCTGGTCGGTGCGTCGGCGACCAAGGACTTGCCCACGGCGCCCGTCCAAATCCAAACACCACTCTGTCCGGCCGATTGCAATCAGCTGTCAGTGCAAATCGGGCTCGTTCCGATTTTGCGAGCCGGATTGGGGATGGTCGACCCGCTGCAAGACCTGTTGCCTGACGCAGCGGTTTGGCACTTGGGGATGTACCGCAATGAAGAGACGGCAGAGCCGGTTGGGTATTACGACAAGCTTCCGCATTCGGGCGCGCCAAACATCGCCTTGGTGCTCGATCCGATGTTGGCCACGGGCGGGTCAATCGACATGGTCGTGCGTCGATTGATGGAGTGGGGCGTCGACGACATCCGCGTGCTCAGCATCATCGCTTCGCAGTACGGCATCGACCGTGTTGGCCGCGACTTCCCTGACTTGAAATTGTACGTTGCCGCCATTGATCCGGTCTTGAACGAACAGTCGTTCATTGTGCCGGGACTTGGCGATGCGGGCGATCGAATTTTCGACACGCCGCAAATCGACTGACATCCATCGACCCCCTATCCACCTGAGAGACCGCATCGATGCAGGCCCGATTGATTTGTCTTGTTGGCCTGGTCGTGTTCATTTTGCTGGCTTGGTTGATCAGCAGTAATCGGCGTCGGTTTCCCTGGCGAGTGGTGCTCGGTGGGTTGTTGTTGCAGCTCGGTCTTGGCGTCTTTGTGCTGCGGACCAGCGCGGGGCAGTCGGTTTTTGAAGCGATTGGCATCGGTTTTCAAAACGTGATGAATTCGGTCAGCGCGGGCAGCGGATTCTTGTTTGATGTTGGGGGTCAAAACGAACTTGGCGACAATCTGTTGGCGACGTTTGCGTTCGGAGTCTTGCCGACAGTCATCTTCTTTTCCTCGTTGATGAGCATCCTTTACTACTTGGGGATCATGCAGCGTTTGGTTTGGGCGATGGCCTGGGTCATGCGATTCACGCTCGGAACAAGTGGAGCCGAAACCTTGTCGGCTGCCGCAAACGTGTTTGTCGGACACACCGAAGCGCCGCTCGTTGTGAAGCCCTATTTGGCGACGATGACGCGCAGTGAGCTCAACGCCATGATGACCGGCGGGTTCGCAACGGTGACGGGCGGTCTGCTGGGGGTTTACGCAGGTATGGGAATTGAGATCTCTCACCTGTTGACCGCTTCGGTGATCAGCGCGCCGGCCGCGCTGCTGATCGCGAAAGTGATGGTGCCCGAGGAGGAGCCAGAAAAAGTCTCGGCGGAAATGCAGATGTCGCCGCCGAGCGAGCAGGTCAACCTGATTGGGGCGGCGGTCGAGGGAGCCAGCGATGGATTGAAGTTGGCATTGAACGTGGGAGCGATGCTGATTGCTTTTTTGGCGTTGATCGCCCTGTTCGACATGATCCTTGGCTATGGTTGCACGGTGGTCGGTACGTTTGGCGATTGGAGTGGCTTGTACACAGCCGCCTCGATTCCGCAGCTGACGCTGGGCACGATTCTTGGGTATGTCTGTTGGCCACTGGCGTGGTTGATGGGCATCCCGGCGTCGGAATGTTTGCAGGCGGGCGAGTTGATCGGGATCAAGACGGTTGCCAATGAATTCATCGCCTACGATCAACTTGGCAAGGCGGACGTTGGAGCGGAGGGGCAAATCAGCCAGCGAACGGCAACGGTGCTGACCTATGCACTTGCTGGGTTCAGTAACTTTGGCGCCATTGGGATACAGGTGGGCGGAATCGGCGGGCTGGAAGAATCTCGCAAGAAAGACCTTGCCCAGCTCGGCCTGCGAGCGATGTTCGGTGGCCTGCTCGCGTGCTGCATGACCGGAGCCGTCGCTGGGCTGTTGCTTTAGCGATTTCGAAGTGATTTTTTGCCGCAGGTCGAACCCGACAAATTCTTTCGACCTCTAGTTAAGTGCTGCCACATGGTGGGCCGATACTACCGGAGTAATCGACTGATCGTCCGGTCAATCGAAAAAAACTACCGATCTTGACTGATCGCCAACCTTTTCCTAGGTTGCGCAAATCAAGGCGACGTACCCAAGCGGCTAAGGGAGCGGATTGCAAATCCGTTATGCGCGGGTTCGAATCCCGCCGTCGCCTCTAGCCCTGCTTTTTGCGGGGCTTTTTTATGCGCTCACTCCTTTGACGCCGCATCGCCAACGAGTGTCGCAACCGTTTCGGACAATTCTCGACCGGTGTAATTGATCGCGGCGACCTTGCCCTCTTTGTCCAAGATGGCAAGAAATGGCATCGAGACCATTCCAAATTGGGCCGCCACCGGGTTGGCGACGTCCGCCGTTGGCGATGACTGGGCGTAGAAACTCGGAAATCCGAGGTCGTTTCCGGCGGCGAACTTTTGCACGTCGAGCAGGTCTCGGTCGAGATTCACACCGACGATGGCCACCTTGTCGCCATGCTCTTCTACGAGCGCCTTCAAGGCAGGGACGAGCTGCAGCGAGGCTGGGAACCCGGTTGCCCAAAACGGCACCAAGACAACTTTGCCACGGTAGGTATCGAGGTTCAGTTCCTTGCCATCGACGCTCTTCAAATCGGGCGTGAAGGTCAGCCCGATCACCTGCTGGCGCGCTTGGCGTGCCGCGACGGCGAGCTCGACTTCTTTGCCGGTGACCGAATCGGGATCATCGAATTGATCGACGAGTGCTTGCAGCGTGATGTTGACCATTTCCTCTTGCTCGACCGACTCGAGCTCGAGGGCGGCGCCGGCAAGGTATTGGACGGTTTGGATGTCGGCCGATTCTGCGATCAGGGTCTCGACAGCCGATTTCCATTGGTCGGCAGTCACCGTTTCGCCTTTAACAATCTGTCCTCGCAGAACGTTGATCTCGTCGTATTGAACATTGCCAGCGATCTGGGCGGCCATCATGGCGATGGTCGGATCCTTGGCATCGCCGTACAGATCCACAATCACTTTGCGAACGTGTTTCGCTTCGTCAACGTGTTCGTATTGCAACAGGACCTGCCGTGCCTGGCCCATCACCATCAAAGCGGGCACGTCGGGTTCCGCGCTGTTGGCGGCAATCGCATCGACGAGCTGAACGATCTTACCCGCAGCACCTTCTTTGCCGTTTTGCAGGCCTTCGATGGCGAATCCGATCAACACGAGTTGACTGTCGCCAACAAGTGCCGCGTCCTCTGATTTCAGGTTGTCGGTTGCGATGGTTTCAAGCTCCTCGGCCGACTTGAGGTCGCCCATCGAAGCCAGGTGCGAAAGCGCTTGCAGTTGTCCGCGCGCCCCTTCGCTCCGCATCGCCGCGCTCGCATCCGCGTGCTCGAGAAGTCGCTTGGAGGCCTCGAGTTTCGAACGGACGATCGATAGCTGTTTGTCGCGAGCTTCTTCGAATGTCTTTAGGCCGGCGCGGCCCGACATGATGATCTTGAGGTCCTCGTCGGCGGCCGCGAGGAAGCGTACGAGATCAGCCGGCGGCAAGTTGGGACGCAGCTTGCGTTCTTCGAGTGCGGGCGATGGTTGAAGTTGTTTTTCACTGAGCATTCCCGGGGCCGGTCCTTGCCCGCCCGCTTGCGGCGGATTGCCCGCACTTGCTTCGTTCTGAGATTGTGTTGGTTGGTCGGCGTTGTCCGCGGAAGCATCGCCAGGCAGTTTGGGGATGTCGGGCAGCGTGTCGTCGGCTTGCGATTCAGCGCTCGTTAATGACTGATTCGACGAGTCGCTGTTGGAGCAACCAGTGACAAACAGCGGGAGGCTGCAAACGACGACCTTGAGGCAGGAAACGACCTGGAAACGTAACGTGGGACTCGCTGGCATCGACCTGTCCGTGGAATTCTGGTTTCAAAGGAATCAGCCTGAATCATATCGCGAAACCCTGAAATTGTCGGCATCAGGTTTTTCGAGGCCGTACCTTGGGGAGCGCCGCTAAGAACGAAAGGCTAGACGGGATGCGGGACGCGGAGCGTCCAGGAGGATGTTCCCACGCAGGAGCGTGGGAACGAGGTGAGAGGTGGGGGAAGATTCCGGCTAAAGCTCGGTACTACGAACGAACAGCCTGACGGGATGCGGGACGCGGAGCGTCCGGGAGGACGTTCCCACGGAGGAGCGGGGGAACGAGGGGGAGGTGGAGAGGTAGGTGCTCAGGCGCGCGGGTCGGCGATCACGTACTTCTCGACCACTTCACCCTCGACGAGATGACGGTCGATGATTTCATCGAGCACCTCGGGCGTGCAGCGGCCGTACCAGACGCCATCGGGCATCACCGCAGCGACCGGGCCCGCTTTGCAGATGCCGCAGCAGCCGATTTTCAGCCGCAAAACGCCGCCACGCTTGGAGAGTCCCAGTGATTTGAGGCGGTGTTTGAGGTGTTTCCACGACTCGTTCATCTGTTTGCCACTGGCGCAGCCCGCTTCTCGCCGGTCGACACACAGCAAAATCGTGCGAGTTACCGAGTCGAGATGGAGCTTTATGGCGCGGTGGCGGGCATCTTTGAGGCCTCGATCAGCCACGATTGGCGTTTTCCTGTGTCTAGCTGGGAGAATGGATCGTCGTCCAATTGCGACGGAATCCCCGCGAATGACGGCATCGCCCGGTTTCGGGCTACTCCAGTCTGGGTCGCTCGGGCTGCGGAGATTCGTGCGAGCCAACCAGTCGATTGCCGTTGACGGCCATTATAGGTCGATTAGAATCTGGCTGTTGAGAATGACTTTCATTAACGTGGTTTTTCTCTCAGCCCCACCCTTTCCAGCTGCTTTGGAACCCGAATGGTCCGCGAATCGATCATCAACGTTTTTCCCAGCAAAGACGAAGACAACCGTTTGGTCGTTGCCGTTGAGCAACCCGAAGAGGGGCCGAGCCGGCTGGTATTGCGACAAGAAACACGATCGGCCGACGTCGGTTGGTTCGTTCAGAGCCGGATCGCTGTGATGCCAGAGCAAGTCGCGGGTTTGAAGATGGCTCTTTCCGGCGGCCAAACCAAGTCGCTCCAGCCGCAACGCCGTACTTCCGCGAGTCCGGCAATTCTTAGCTTTACCGAGGCAGCAGCCCAGGTCGGATAGTCTCTCGCCAAAGCGGGGCGCGTGCTGACACGCGCCCAGTCCTCTGGTCGGCATGGTGCGTGAAAGCACGCACCCTACGAGTCTGCATGGTGCGTGCAAGCACGCACCCTACGAGTCTGCATGGTGCGTGCAAGCACGCACCCTACGAGTACGAGCCTTTGTGGCTAGGCAGTCTTGCTGGCCGGGTTGGCAGCGCTGGCGCCGCCCGAGTTGCGGAGCAGTTTGGTGAACTCGTCGACACCTTCTTGCTCTTCTTTGAGGATGTCCTCGAGGAAGATGACCAGAGCCTTGTCTCCTTCGGCCATGTCGATCGCCTTGTCGTACATCTCAACCGCTTTGGCTTCGAAAGCGAGACTGAACTCGAGCACTTCTTGCAAGTCGCGTGATTGCTTGATTTCGTTGCGAGTGGCGACGGGAACGCCACCGAGGGCAACGATCTTGTCGCCAACCAGCTTGGCGTGGCCGAAGGATTCCTCGGCGTTCTCCATGAAGGTCTCGGCGTAAACCTCGCGCCAGATGCCTTCGACGATGAAAGCAGCCTGCGAGTACTGAGCAACGCCGGTCCATTCGTGCTTCAGGATTTCGTTGAGGTGATCGATGATTGCTTGATTTGACATAAGTGTCTCTCCTGAGAGGTTGGTTTGCAGGGTCTTTCTCTTTTCAGATAGCGCGTTCGCGCGGTACCTGCAACGCCAAATCGGCGCTTCGAGATAGAAACATTTAAAAAGTTTTCTTGTTGAGAATGGACGGCAATAAGTGGTCTGTTTCTATAGGAAATAGACGATAAGCGTTCTCAACATCAGCGAGGCAGCCGCGCGCTTTCAGGCTCCCGATTCGGGCCGATCGACGGAGCGGTTCGGTTTGTTTTTTAACAGTCGCCAAACCGCTATTGCGAGTCATTCTCAAAAGACTACGATAGCGAAAGTCGATGGCAGCTTACCGACTTTGTCGCGGGCAGTCGTCTCCAATCCCCTGCCCCTTTTTCAGCCGAAACGTTGAACACTTCATCGTCGTCCGAACACGATTCATCGTTCGCTGGGGGCAATCCAGAAAGCTTGTCCGCTGCGGCTGCCGATGGGGTCGCCATTCCGAAGATCATTCCCTTTTCGTCATTGGCCAAGTGTGGCGACGAAATCTGGATTGAGATGGAAGGGCAGATCTATCGATTGCGAAAAACCCGTCAGGGAAAGCTGATTCTGACCAAGTGATCTTCAAAACACTCTTCCTTGGCAGAGTCGGGCTCTAAGGCCCGGACTGAGCGCCGTTTGTAGTCCCGCCTTTAGGCGGAAGGGCGTGAAGATTCCGGCTAAAGCCGGTACTACGAACAGCCGCTCAAGAGGCCGATTGCTGCGACGCCCAGTACTCGAGCGCTTTGCGGTTGGACTCGAAGGCCATGTGGGACAGATAGTCCTCACTCGGACGCGCCCATTCGTAATGATCCAATTCCCCGTCGACCAATTCGATCGGCCCCGGTTCGACTTCGCAGGTGTAGAACAGGTCGATCACCGGCGCGACGAGACCTTGATAGTTGTAATTGTTGGGGGCGGACAACAAGTAGTTGCACTGCGTGACGGTCAGTCCGGTTTCTTCGAGGACTTCGCGGCAGAGTGCTTGTTCGCCCGATTCACCACGATCGATGAAGCCACCCGGTAGGCCCCACATACCCTTGCCCGGGTTTTTGGCGCGACGCACAAATAGGACCTTCCCTTCGCCATCGGTGACAATGGCTCCGACCGCTCCAACGGGCCCAAAGAAGTTGGCGAAATTGCACTCGGCACATCGAAACGGTACGGCTGGCGACGCTTTGGATTTGGCGCCACAGCGAGGGCAATACAGGTAAGCCGTTTCGATATTTTGCCCACTCATGCCAATCGCGTCGTCGAGTCCCTGAGGCGTTCAAACTTCAACGACTGTTCTAACCGATTCTGCACGATTGACCTAGGTACCACGCCACCGTAGCGACGTTCGCCAGAAGGACGTGGCGACCGTAGCTACGCTCGCCAGAGCGTGGGGGTGGTGGAGAACGCCTTGGTATACGTTTCTCTGGCAAGGGTAGCTGCGCAAAGGGAAGGTGACGGATCTGCGTCGCTGTTGCTTCTGGATCTGGCCTACGTAGAACTGACGCTGCAGCGTGAATCCTCGGGGCCCGACGCTAGCGCGTTCGGCTCACTTCGAGATCACTCAGCATCTGCATCAGGCTCTGGTTCCGCTTCGGCGTCCGGCTCGGCTTCAGCCTCGGGCTCTTCAGGCTCCGCTTCAGGCGGTGCTGCGACGGGCAGGTTTGGCAGCAGCACAGTTGCCGCTCGGGCTCCGTCGAGTGAACTGGGGCGATTGCGTTTTGCCAGTTCGGGGCGTCCGCCGAGCTCTTCGGGAAGGTAACGCAGCTGCAGCTCGGAACCGCGGCGGTCGCCGTTGTCGTCGATGAGTGCGTGTTCGGTGCAGACGAGGTTTTCGATTTCGTAGCGGGAGGCGATCTCCTCGCAACACGCAAGGTACAGATCAAGCAGCGTGGTTTGCCCGTCCGCGTCGCGGTCGCCCGCCTTTTGAGTGTCGGGATCGTCTGAAATGACGTCGGCCAACACGTAGGGCATGTCGGTCGCGCTGACTTCAAGATCGGCTAGGGTTGCCGAGATGATGATCGAGTTAGGGCCGCTCAAATTGCGAATGTAGAAACCGCTCAGCGGTGTCGTGATCCAAAAGACCTTTTCACGACAATCGATTTGCTGGAACCACTTGGCAAATGCTTTTTGGTCGGGGTCGGTGCCAGTGACATTCCAGCGAGCCGCTCGCCCTTGTATGTCCGTATGCCCGATCACGATCACCCACAACGAATCGTCGGGCGTGATGGACTCGCGGACATGATCGGCAAGTGCGATGGCTGCTTCGGTCGACGCGATTTCGACGGGGCCGGTTGTCGGTTCGAGCGCCTCGGCCATCTCTTGGTCGCCAGCCAAAACGAATCGGTGTTCGGCCGAAACGCCAAGCCGATCGGGGCTGAGTGAATAGAGCCCTGTGATGGCTTCGACCATCTGTTCGCGAAACTCGTCATCGCCCGGTAGGCCACATAGGATCAATGCCCAACGTTTGCCGGCAGCAGGTGGCTGAGCGTCACCAGGATCAAGTTCATTGACGTCCCCAACCGGTGGCGAAGCGTCGGCAACCACTGGTGAAGCGTCCCCGACTTCAGGGGCGGCGACGGTGGTGGCGATCTCTGTTGCTTCGGTGTCGAGGAGTGCTTGTCCGCAGGCACTCGGTGAGAGCGCGAGGCAAAACAGTGCCGAGGAAACGATCGCAAGTGCGCAGCGGAATCTTGAAAGGGCCCGATTCATGTTGTTGACGACGAAGTGACAGTCACAATCGATGTGGTTGCTTTCGACGTTCCTTAAGAGCGAATGACGTTTTGGTCAGGAGTGATTTCGACACGTGCGTCTTGCGAAAAGACGTAAGCAGAAATGAGCCCTTTGGCAGTCTGGCCGATCGTGACGAGATCACCAAACGCGTCGAGCTGTGAAACGTTGCCAGCCCAATCGACGAAGGTCAGTTGGCCATCGTCGAATCGCGATGTTGCCAGCGCGCCGTCGGTCACGCGATCAAAGATGGCTTCCAGGTTGCTCGCATCGAGGATGACGATGCGTGAAGTCGACGTTTGCCACTGTCCCGCGATCACGGCAATTTTTCGACCTTGATCAAAGAGTCGCACGCTTTGAATCGGGCGACCATTGGTTGCCCAGGTTTGCCGTGAATCACCCGTGTTCAAATCCCATGAAATCAACGTGCCATCGCGACCGCCGGTGATCAGTTGGTTGTCGCCACTGATGGCCAAGCTCGTGACTTCGGTGTGGTGTTTCCCGAACTTCGTGACAGGCTCGCCTGAGGCCACGTCCCACATCCGCACGTTGCCATTGGCGTCGCCAGTGATCAATCGTTTTGAAGACTGCCAAAAAGCGGCGGCGGTGATTTGGTGGCTACTCAGGTCAATGGTCCCGTCAACGTTGCCACCCTTGAGCAGGATTTTGCCACTTGCATCGACAATCAATCGCGCCGCGTCAGGGTCATCGGCGATGGGGCTGTGTTCCCAGGCTGGAACCGGTTGTTCACTCCACCATCCCTTGGGGGCTGGCGGCAAATCCTCGACCGAATAAATCGGTTCGGTGATCGAAACGATTGGAGTCGACGTGATTGTCTTGGGCTGAGCCAGCGGCAAGCCGGACAGGGGACGCGTGAACGACACCGAACTGGTTGTGCGTCCGCCCAATAGCAACGGCTGAATCGGCAAGACGAAGAGGGCGATCGCGACGAGTGCAAAACGCGTGGCATGCGACAGTCGCCCGGCGATGGAATGACGCACGATCTGTCGCAACCGTTGTTCCATCATCGGCAGCCGACCACTCGCACCGGTCGTGAGCGGGACACTTGGCGACCAATGGGGATCGTTGATGAAATCGAGCGTCGTCAGCAGCGCTTCGGCATACGAGATGTCATCATCACTTGCGCGTGCGGCAACGGCATCGCAGCACGATTCTTCTGTCAACTCGATATGGTGCCGCGCCCACCAGATGACCGGATGCCACCAAAAGACGATCCGAGCGGCAGCTTCAAGCAGACGCACCCAATGATCGCCGCGGCGAAAGTGTTCCAATTCATGCAGGAGCAAACCATCGCGTTGACGCCCTGGCAGCTCGTCCCACAGTGTGCGTGGGTAAAGGATGCTGGTCCACGGACCAACACCGATCAACGTCGGCGAAATCACTGCATCGACCAGAATCACGCGCGGAGGTGTTCGCAGGCTCACGCCAAAGAGTGACTCCGCCATCGCGCTGGCCCGCGAGTCGTGATGGCCGCTTGAACGAATCAATCGACCGACCAAGCCGATTCGTCGAAGGAACAACCCGAGGCAGACCAAGCTTCCCGTGATCCAAATGAGTCCGACAACCGACCATGCGGCGGGAGTCACCAAGGTGGAGGGTGACGATTCGAATCGTTGGATCAACGTGGCGTTCTTGCCGCTGCCCAGCTCACCGACATCTTGCGACGGTGCGGGGATCACCACGGGGGCATCGGTGCCTGCCGGTCGATCGACCGGATGGGCGCTCGGCAGAATCGCGGCGAGCGTTGGGTAGGTTTGTGGGTCGACAATCCACTCAGGCGACACCAGGGGCGGCGTGAGCAGTTTGACGAGAGCCAATACCCACAAGGCGTGGGCGATCGCGGGACGCCGAAACAATCGCATCGTGACCCAAGCCAAAATGGCGATGGGAACGACGAGGACAGCGTTGAGTAGTAACACTGCGATGATTGCGTTCATCGGCATCTACCTAACGTTACGATCGCTTTTTGCCGCGTCGCGGTTCTTTGCTCAAATCGGTGAGCAGGTCACGCAATTGATCACGTTCGCCAGGCCCCAATTTCTCTGACTTTACCAGATGCGTCAGCAACGGGCTCAAAGATCCGCCACAAAGCTCGTCCGCGGTGTCTTGCAAGCGTCGCTCGATCAAGTCACTTCGCTGGATGATGGCTTCAAATCGGTGGGGCCATTGGTCTCGGTCTCGCGAGACGCATTTTTTCGCTTCCAGACGTTCGAGCAGCTTCTGGATGGTTGCTAAATCCGAAGCTGTCGAGGATCCGTATAGGTTTTCGGCCAGCAAACGAACGGTCGATCCGCCCGTTTGCCAAAGATGTTCCAGAACGGCCAGTTCTGCGTCAGTTACGTCTTGTGGTTTTCGCGGCATCGTGGCCGCCTCGCATTCGTAAAAGGGTTTGCGCGGAAAATGAAGTCAACAACGGTTTGCCCACCCCGCAAAACGTGTCGATGCTTTGCATCCCCATAGACATCACGTCTGAAACCATTTTGGCCGTTGGGCCATCGATTGTCAAACTGCAAATATCTCTCACGCCATTCCAATCAGCCGTCGCCAAATCCAGTCGATCGACAACAGTCCTATCAGGCCACACAGGACCCACCACCGGCTCCAAGCCGGCTGACGTGATTCCGTTGGAGCTTCGCGCGAAACGCTGCGGCGGCTCAAAATGTCTGCTAACTCCTCGGGCGATTCGAGGACTTCGCCCCCCGACACTGACGCCACGCGGCGAAGCAGATCGTGATTGGGCAGTGGGTTCCGCATCTCGAAGGGGTCGCTGAGCACGCGGATTTCAAGCGAGGTACTGTCGACCTGCGTTCCATGACTGAATCCGTCGTTCGGTTCTTCACCTTCAAAGGCGGTCAGTTCGACGCGGAATCCACCATCGCTTCCCGAGTCATTTTCGCTCAGCAACAGTGGCAACTCGTATTCGTTGGTTTGGGCCGATCGTCGCAACATAAACTCTTCGCCCCAAGCGATTCGGGGGCCCGTTTCGCCTGAGATGCGAGGTTGACCGTCCGGCCAAAGCACCGGTCCGTAAAGCGACATGTCACTGAGGTCGAGCGGTTCGAGCATGCACCAAATGCGATAGTTGTTGGTGGTGCGAGCCGTTTCGTCATACGCTCGGCCGACCAACTTGATCGCATCACCCGGTCGATAGAATCGCTTGTCAGCCGATGCCACCAATCGTCGCCTACCCACTGACGATGATTCGGTTGCCCAGTAGACAAGGTTGCGCCAGAACTTGCCGGCCGCTTGACCCGGTGTATCACCCCAATTGTCAAACAACTTCGATGCATCGCTACCGGCAAGTGCCGTCGATGAAACCACCACGCGACCACGGCCATAGCGTCCGGCAACCATGACAACCGAACGCTCGTTCCCGCTCGAGGCAATGATCTTTGCCAGCGGCTTGGCCTGAAGTCCGATCCCGACTTCGCGCATTTCAGGCAACTGATCGAGCAGACGTTGATTGGTTTTCTCGTCTCGCGAAAGTCGCCAAATGGCGTGTTGCTCATCTTCCAATGCAAGCGGTTGGTCAATCATCCGATCGAGCCGTGTGGGCAGCGTCACTGGCAACGTCACGTTGAGCGCCGAACGTTCCCAGGCGATCGGGTCAAGGCTGTCGGTTCCGGCAATCACCAAGCCACCGCCTCGACCGCTCACCCAGTCGGCAAGCTGCTCTGCTTGTGACGGAGTCAATGCGTCGGGTGAAAGGTTACTCAACACAACGCAGTCGAAGGCAAACAGAGTCGACCTTGATTTTGGAAACTGAGCGATCTGATTGGTGCCCGGAGAAGCGGCCGTCAATTGGCCCGCACCGTCCGGCGTCAGAACGATGCACTCGATGTCTTCATCTTCGGAAAGTGCTCGTTTGACAGGCGATTCGGGCGGTTGCGTGGAAAGCCCAAAGATGGATTGCCGCAATCGTGCGATGGTGCGAACGGTTGGATCGCCCTCGAGATAGAGGACGCGAATTTTGGTGTTGTCGATTGCGATTTGAGCGCCGGCCGTGTTGTTGCTTGTCGAGAGTTCGTCTTCAAGCGGGTCGATCATCACTTTGATGTTCTTGGCGCGATCGTCCATGTGCACCGGCAAACTGACCGCTTGGGCGCCGCCGACAAGAGTGAGCGGCACTTTTGCGATCGTGGCAAGTTCGGGATCACTCACGACCGAATCGGCATTGATCACACGAACCTCGGTCCGCTTTCCAGACATCCCGAAGCTGCGGATGAAGACCTGGACTTCGCAATCGGAAAACTTGCGAACACGGGTTGGGACAACGGCCGAGATCACGGCAACGTCACCGCCACTGCCCTCGACACCAACGGGGACAACGTGAATGGGAATGTCGGTTTCACCCAAACGTTTGGCCATTTGTTCGACGGCTTCGGCCGAACGCACGCGACCATCGCTGACAACGACGATGCCTGCCGGTTTGGTCGAACCGAAACGGGATGCCGCTTGACGCAATCCATCGGCCAAGCGTGTGTCGGTCGCCTTGGCGGCGATTGAGTCGCCATCGTTGACGTCAACCTGAGCGATGCGATGTCCGAAACGAAACGCTTGGGTGTTTTGGCTCGCCTCGACGCCAGCCAAGCGATAGCCCTCGCGAACAAAGTCGACCGATTGCTGCAATCGCGTCTTGTCGTCGCCAACATCCATGCTGCGTGAAGTGTCGACCAAAAAGAACAACTCGCTTCGCCGTTCTTTTCCCATCTGTTTGCTGACCAGCGTCGGCCCCAGCAGGATCAACGCAACCAAGACGATGACGACAAACCGCAAGGCGAGAAGTCCTCGAGGGCGTTCGCCATACGGCGACTTGCCAAAGAGATGAATCAAGACGATGGCCGCCGCAACGCACAGCAAGATCGCTGCCAGCAAGATTGCTGGTAGTGGCGCGTTCCAGGCAAAGTTGGTTTGCATGTCCATGTTGTCTACTTGGCCAAATCAATCACGCGTCGGAAGTAGTCGTCAACCGCGGTGCGGTATTCCGGTGGGACGGGACCATCGCGGTCCGCTTCGACTTCACGCAAAATCAGTTCACGGATGCGTTCGCGGATCGCGTCGTTGGCATAACGCACGGCTCCACGCACGCCCAAGTTCTCACGAAGCGCCGAGTCACCAGATGGGCCATTGGCCAGCGACTGCATGATTTTCTCAGATGACTCCTCGAACTTGCCTTTTTGAAGGTCTTCGGCAAACTCGGCGACCTCGCCTTCGGATGCGCTTCCTTCTTGATCCATCTGTTCGGCGAGCTGTGCACCTTGTTGTTCGAGTTGACGCAATCGTTCGAGTTCCGGTTCGAGCATTTCTCGCATGGCGTTGTTTAGCGAATCGGCCATCTCATTTAACTTTCCAGCTCGCTCTTCGCGTTCGTCGGCAGTTTCTTCAGCCAAGCCGCCCTTGCGATCCGACTGTTCGAGCTCTTCCGCCTTTTCTTTGGAAACGCCCGCGGTGTCGAGCAATGGGTTTTCGGCGAGCCACTGAGCGATCGCGTCAGCGAATTGCTCGGACCCCGCATCGTTTGCATCAGCAGCTGCGCGGGCAACATCCTCAAGCGTTTCCGCACGACTGCGAACGTCACTGGCTTGTTGCTCGATCTCTTCTTCCATGTCGGTATCATCGTCCGGATTCGCTTGACGTGCGGTCGCTGCAAGTTCCTGTTCAAGCATTGCCAACGACGCCGTCAGGTCACGCGTTCCCGAGAGCCGCCCGGACGGTTCGGGAGGATTCACCAATTCGATGTTGAGCGCAAGTTCCATCAAAGCGCCAGCGAGTTGCTTCGATTCGGTTTCGACTTTGTCGGCCGATGGTTGCGAGCCACTGACTTCTGCGGTGAGGTCGTCCATTTTTTCGACCGCCGCGTCAGCACGATCCGGTACCAATTCGGAAGGCCATGACATGTTGGCGATTTCGTCTTGGATCTCGTTCAATTCATCAAGCAATTCCGTTTGACGCTCGGCCAGGGTTTGTGCTGGCGTTTCCTCTGGATCCTCGGGTTCCTGCGCCTCGTTGGTATCAGGATCCTGCCCATCGCCGGGGCTGTCAGCCGGATCGGATTCGTCGCTCGCCTGATCGCTTGGTGGTGACTCAGGATCTTGTTGCGATTGAGGATCTTGGTTGGAGTCGGGTTGGTTTGAATCCTGTGTATCCGGTGTTGGATCGGCATCGTCGGGTTCTTGCGACGACGAGCCACCAGCGGATTGAGACTGCATTTCAGCGGCGATGTTCAGTTGGCTCGATGCGACGCCGCGGATGCGGGCCACCAATTGGCGGGCCGCCGCGGCCTCGCCGTTTTCGCCTTCGCGTCGCAGTCGTTGGCGAACCATGCGAAGCATCGTCATGTTGTTCCGCTGCCCAGCGACACTTCGTCGTTGCCCGCCATTGCCAAGTCGACGTTCGAGTTCAGTGCGCGCTTCGACCAAGAATCGCTGCGCGTCTTCCTGTTGTGGAAGAGCCGATTCGAAGTCGGCAAGTGTCAACGAGTCGGCAGCCTGAATCATCGAACCTTCGGCCTGGAACATGGCGTCCAGATTGTCGTTGCCACGCTCTTGCAGTCGTTCGGCGACCAAACGCGTGATGTCCGCCAGATCGGTTTGCCTACTGACATGACGATCGAGCAGTCCAAGTTTCTCTGTAAGCTCTTCTTCGTCCATCGAGCGTAGTGTTCGCGTGCGATTGATCAGGTATCGCTGACGTCCAATCAGTTCATCCAGCGATGCGAGTGCTTCGCGGGCCTGGCCGTCGTTGTCTTGTTCCTCGTCGGGAAGCAGGACGTCCAACTTCAATTGGCGAATGTCGATGTAGCGACGTTCGCTTTCGACGTACTGCGGTTCGCCCGGTCGATTGTCGATCGCATAGGCGTAGTAGGCGACATAGTCTTTTTCGGTAAGCGGGAAATGCTCGAGCGGCAGAATCTGTTCGAGAACCTTTCGCGGTTGCGGGCCGGCTTCGGGATCGACTTGCGATAGGTCAAACGCGTCAAGTGAGTAGCCATCATTGCCAGAGATCTCGAAACGAATGGCGGCTTCGGTCAAACCGTAGTCGTCTTCCACTCGAACACTCATGGGGACTTCGGCCAGTGTGTGAACGAACAGGCTGTCGCCAGGGGAAGACCATCGCAGTTTTGGTGGCCGATCGACTTTGACTCTTACTTGCCCGTTGACCGGATCCATCGGTGTTCCCGCGGGGTCGGCCCCACGCATCACCCAACGTGTGTCTTGTCCGGCAGTAAAGCGAAACACCCACTGCGTTCCATCTTCGTTTTTTGTCGCGTCCAACGTTTCGGGGGGAAGCGCTTTTTCGGGGTCCCATTGCCCCACTGGCGAAAACGCGACGTCGACTTCATCAAGTGGCCGCTGCGATCGAATGCGGCAAACAACTTCGGAGCCTTCCAGTACGGTCACATCGGTCTTTTCATAGACGCGATCATCCAAGCCGGTGTATTCGGGACGTTTGACCGTCAATTCGATCGCTTCGATACGCACGGGATAGCGAACATTGATTTCGTGAACGTCTGATTGACCCGCTGACGTCACGAAGCGGTACATCCGAGCTTCTTTGACGGGGCCCAGACTGCCAACATAAAAGGCTTCGTTCGACGCATCGCCTTCACTGCGTTTTAGGTCGACAATCTGCCAAGGCTCGTCTGCCTTGCCAGGGATTCCAACGTGCAGGGCAACGTCACGATCGAGCCGTCCGGTGAGTTTCAATTTCAGCTCAACCGGTGTGCCTTCGTCGACCACGAGGTCACCTGGTTGAACGGAAAGTTCGGTGTAGGGGCGGTCGCTGCCCAGGGCTCGAGCAAGCGCGGTGTTCCAGTTTGAGCTGATGAGCGATGGCGAAAACAGCAAGCAGATGATGCCGACAACTGCGACGGCGCACCAAAGCGTTTGCTTTCGCGGCACGATGCTTTCGAGGTCGACTGAATCGCACTTTTCTAACGTTTCAGTCGCGAGTGCGGTGGTCAGTGGCAACTTGTCGACGCCGTCGCGTCCAGCCAAATCGATTGTTGTGCGGAGACGTTGGCCGATCGTTGCAAAGTGATGTTCCATCTCAGCGGCCGCGCGGCGCGTCGAGCCGAGCCGGATCGCACGATAGGCGAGCAAGCCGACCGTCAACGCGGCTACGATGATCGACAATCCCAATCCGACCAAGCAGGCCGAGTACGCAAACTCGACGAAGAAATCGATCGTCGCAAACATCAACACGATGGTTGCAAACGAACCGACCCCACAGATCGCAGCGGCAAGTAAGCGGTGTGTCAGGATTGCTCGTCGCACTTTGGCGAACCGCAATACAACATCATGGGGCGTCACTAACGCATTCATGACTCGTCCTCGCAATGATTAATGTCGTCGCCTTTGGCCCACATCCGCCGGCAACGACTGTTCGTTAACCTGGCGTTCGCCCGGCCAACCAAAACTCACCCACTAACAGTCCCAAAAACGCAACCGCTAACCACGGCCAAAGCTCGTCGTAGGCGATTGAGTCTTGCTTCTTCTCTTGCTCGGGCAAGACGTCACCTACGTCTTCCGGAGGCGTGATCGAGAAACTCTCGTAAAACTCAGTTGGCTCCATCCGCGTGATGTCCGATTCTTCGGGAGGCAAATTCACCACCGTCAAGGTGCGGCGGTCGCCATAAAACCCAGGCTGGCGAATGTCGGTTTTGGCCTGGGCGATCACTGCGCCCGCGTTCGCATCGGGCGTGCCACCACAAACGCGAAGTCGAATCGGACCTTCGCCGGTTTGTCCCAACAAATCCGCAGCCATCTGTTGCATGATCGGCAGGTAAAGCGGACTGGCGACCCAATTGCCAAAGTCTCGTGTCGCGGGCACGCTGCACCAGATCACGCGGCCACCGCCCACGTCGTGTTGTGTGATCGCTGGAAAGTTTGGTTCGAAGCTAGCAAGCACCAATGTTTGTTCGGAAGGCTTTACGGGAACGGCCGAGTGGAATGCGAGCCGCGAAAGATCGCCGTGCTGAGGGTCGGCGAAAGGTTCGAGCATCGGATGATCGCGATGCCAAGTCGTCATGCGGTAGGGAACCGCGCCAGCGCGACGTGGCGTGGAAATGACTCCTGGAGCCAAGCCCGATGCTTCCCATTCACGCGAGGCCGATTCGGCGAGTCGTTTGCCCGCAAAGACGAGCATTCGCCCACCGCCATCGACATAGTCGTGAAGGGCTTCGATTTCGGCCGCCAACATCTGGCCGGGATCTGCGATGACAACCAGCGGGTAACCATCCAAATCGGGAAGCGTTGTCGCTTCGTCGAGATAGATCACATCGGGGGCAAAACGAGAACCACGCGCCGCGGTTTCAGGATCGTCTCCCGCTTCTTCGAGTTGACGGAGTTCGCTGGCAAGGTTTTCGAGATCAATCTTGCGTGCCGACAGGGCGGTTCGAAGGAAGTACGTTTCGTCGCGTCGCTTGTTACCGCCGTCAAGAACCAGGACTCGGGCGGGGGTGGCAACCATCGCGGCACTGCGACGACGATTGTCATCGAGCAAATCGTCTTCGTAATCGACATCGAGCGTGATTTCCCAGCGTCCCGGCGCGAGTGACGCGAATTCGGCGTCAACGTCGACCGCTTGCTGGGAGGGAATCGTGACCGTTTTGCGGACATAGTGTTTGGCCGACTTGTCGCGCGCCGTCACGATCACGGGAATATCGACGTGATCGGCGGGGCCGAAGTTGAAGATCGTGCCGCTGACCTTCAAAGGACTTTCGGGAAGGTGCATACCGGGGGGAACGCGCAATCCCAAGACGGCCAAGTTGTCGGAAACTTCGCGTCCCACATCTACTAAGTGCACATCGATGTCGGCTGGCATTTCGATATCTTCGGCGCCGTCGAGGCCGCAGCGTTGTAGGTCGGAGATGACGACAACGTCGGCGCGGTTGTTTGGCATTGCCAAGCAGCGATCGCGCGCCCAACGCATTGCGTCGACGAGCCGTGTTCCGCCAAGCAACGATTTGGGTGCACTCCAGTCGGTGCGATCCGCAATCGGCTGAACACCTGAATCGAAGAATGCTAGTTCGATCCTCGCGTCGGGGCCGAGTTCGTCGATTGATTCACGAGCCTTCGAAACAGCTTCATCGACAAGGCGTCCGCTCGCTCCACTGCGCACCGACATGCTTGCGGAACGATCAACCAAGATCAGACGCATTCGGTCGCCATCCCGGCGCGACGTTCGCGGCAGCGATGGACGGACAAACAAGAACACCGCCAACGCGATGAGCGCCATGCGCGTGGCAAGAAGCAACCAGCGGCGAATTCGTTTTCGGTGTGCTTGGTCGTTCAGGATTTCGAGCAAGAAACGTGTGGTGCCCAATTCGACCTTCTTGCTTTGCCAACGCGATATCAAGTGCAACACTAGCGGGATCGCTAGCGCCGCGAGCGCGTAGAAAAACAGGGGTTGAAGGAAAGCCATCAGGACACGCTTTTGTTGGATCGCTGGACGAGGTAATCAACCAGAACAGCGGTTGGCGGTTGGTCAGTTGTGACTTGAACCAAGTCGATCGACTGGCGGAGGCATTCGCTGCGAAGTGCGTTGCACCAGTCGTCGATGCGTTTGACGTAAGCTGATCGCACGGCATCGGTTTCGGTGGTGACTTCTGCCGAGGTTTCCAGATCATGGAATCGAACCTTACCGGGCTCGGGCAACCAGCGTTCCCAGGGATCGAGGATGTGGAACAGGACGACTTCGTGTTGGCGAAAACGAAGCTGCCTCAGACCTTCCATGACCGCATCGGGATCATCCATCAGGTCGCTAAGGACGATGACAATGCCACGATGGCGAGCCAGCTGGGCCGCCTGCGAAAGCGATCGTCCAAGGTCGGTTTCGGCCGGACGCGGCGACTGATCGAGTATCCGCACCAAGTCACTAAAGCGACCTGGTTTTGCCGACGGTTCCAAATGCTCGATCACGCCGCCAGCCAGCAAAGCCAATCCCACCGCGTCGCGTTGGCGCAATGAGATTTGAGCGAGAGCGCCGGCAACCGCGGTCGCGTAATGCCATTTGCTAAGTGGGCTGCCAGCCTTGCATTGCATCGACTTGCTGCAGTCGACCATCAGGTACAGGTTCAGGTTTGTTTCGGCATCAAACTCTTTGACGTAAAGTTTGCGATTGCGCGCGTACAGCTTCCAATTCACATGTCGCGGATCGTCACCGGCGGCATACTTGCGGTGCGAAGAAAACTCGACGCTGTAGCCAACAAACGGACTACGGTGCAGACCCTGCATGAAACCTTCGACGATGCCTGCAGCGCGCAGCTCGACACCGGTCAGGTCCGCTAGTTCATTTGGCGACAACCAACCCGAGGACGAGGACGTTTCCGCAGCTCTCCCCTGCCCCGTTTTCGCTCGTGGACTAAGCAACGGCATTAGACCGGATCCTCAGGCAATTCTTCGAGCAGTTGATCCACCACGCGGTCGCTGTCAATTCCATCGGCTCGGGCGTGGAAATTGAGCACCAATCGGTGCCGCAGAACCGGGTGTGCGACGGCTTTCAGATCGGCAAAATCGACATGCATCCGCCCATCAAGGATGGCGCGTGCTTTGCCGGCAAGCACCAGCGACTGTCCGGCTCGCGGGCTCGCACCATAGCCCACGTATTTCTTGACCATCTCGATCGCTTCGGGCGTTTCGGGTCGACTCGCCGCGACCAGACGTGCGGCATAAAGCGTGACGTCGTCCGCGACCGGAACACTGCGGACAACATCTTGCAACACCAGCAAGTCGTCGGCTGACAAGATGGCCGATGCTTCAGGCATGTCGGTGCCGGTCGTGCCGGCGATGATTTTGGCTTCTTCGGCAACGCTCGGATAACGCACGCGGACGTTGAACATGAATCGGTCAACTTGCGCTTCGGGCAACGGGTAGGTGCCTTCCATCTCGATGGGGTTTTGCGTCGCAACGACAAAGAAAGGTGGTTTCAATTGATAGGTTTGCGTTCCCGCGGAAACTTCGCGTTCCTGCATCGCTTGCAACAAGGAAGCTTGCGTCTTCGGTGGCGTTCGATTGATTTCGTCGGCCAACAGGAAATTGGTGAAGATCGGGCCGGGGACGAATTGCATCTTGTGACCGCCTTCGCCATCAGGTTCCAGAACATCGGTTCCGGTAATGTCCGAAGGCATCAAGTCGGGCGTGAACTGAACACGTTTGAAATCGAGGTCAAGCGTTTGCGAGAGCGTTCTCGCCATCAGTGTCTTGCCCAGACCTGGTACGCCGTGCAACAAAACGTGCCCACGGCAGAGCAACCCGATCAACAGGTAATCAATGACCTGTTCTTGGCCAACGATGACTTTTCCTATCTCATCGGTCAGCCGTTTTCGAGCCACGCCGAGTTGTTCGATGTGGGCAAGGACGTCTGTGTCGGACGTTGGCTTTGAATTCACGGTGGTACTCATGACGTCTTTCGCTTCGCGGAAAGGATCGCGGCTAATTGGAAAGCAACGATTCGTTTGGTTTACTGATTAGCTGGGACTCGTAGGCGGCCGCCTCACTCGCATCGATTAGACCGTCTTGGTCGGTGTCCATGGCTCGGAAGGTGGTTTCCGGACCGATGAATTCTTCCCAAGTCAAATCGCCGTCGTCGTTGGTGTCGTTGGCGACAAACCAAGAGGGGCCGATCGGTTTTCGCAGCACGGCCGTGGGAGCTTCTGCCGTGGGGCGATCGACGGCACCAAACAGCGAGACCAAGCCGCGCGACATTTCGATGCGATAGTTGTGGCGAACCTTGGATGGATTCAGGGCGCGGCCGACACCGCCCGCCGCACTGTTGAGTGCTTTTTCGGCTGTGCGAAGTTCGCGAATCGAAATCCGTCCGTCGTCACTGGCGTCGATCATTTGGAAGTAACCGCTGCCGATGTCGTAAAGGGTCATCTGGCAGCTCGAGGCGGCCGGTTCCGCGAACGAGCGAACGTATTCCATCATCTCTTTGACAAAGACACGATCGTCTTGGTCAGAATCCATTGCATCAAAGAGGTATCGTTTGAACCGGTGGCGTTCTTCGATCTCGTCACGATCGAGGTAGCCGTTGGCATCAAGATCGATTTCATTGAATACATCGCGAGCAGCGATTTCGGCTTCTTCGAGTGGGTCTCGATGGCGATAGCCAAATGTGAGCGTCACTTCGCCCTGCACAATTCGAAGTAATCCGTCGCGCGGCTGCGTGACTTTGGTTCCACCACGTCGAGAGATTAACTCGAGCGCCTCGGCGGTCGGCTCGGCAAGGTCCAGACGCAGTTCCAAATCGGGCGCCATCGATTTCATTCCCGCCAGCTCGCGCGAGGTCAGCAGCTTGTCGCGGTTGCGGTCAAGTTCAGCAACTCGCTCGTCGCTCCATTGCAATTCTTCGGCACTTAGCTTGGCATCACGATTGGCGTCGTAGAGACGCACCAGACGCGTCGGTAGCGTTGGCTCGCGAAAATCACGCAGCCGATCGGAATGGATCGAAGGTGGCGGTGTGTCATCGATCTCCATCACCAAGCCATTCGGGTCGACTTCGGGTTCGACTTGATCAAGAAATTCGTCAAACGTGATGCAGCGATCGGTATCGCTGTCGCGCGCCGCAATGCGAGCGGCGGCCATCCGCATCTCTTTGGGTTCAATCATGCCCGAGCCATCTTGGTCGAGCACGTCGAATACACCAAGATCGTTGTCGGCAAGCGAATCGTCTTGGCGATAAGCGAGCGGTTGACCGGCTGCGCGTTGCACCGTCATGACCACGTCACGCTGCGACACATTGCTGTCTCGTTCGAGCTTTCGCAAAAACGGGTTGTCGTCGAAACGTCGCTTGGTATTAAACAAAGGACTCGTTCGCGTCTCGGCACGCGAGAGTTTGCCGTCGTTATTGACGTCAAGTTTCGCGATCAAGTCTTGGATGTACTGGCGACGCACGGCTTCAAGCGGTCTGCCTGATTCCAGTACGCTGATGCGAACATGCAGCGGACGGTTCGGCAGGACAACAATCAAGTCACGCGCATCCTGAGCCAACGCTGGGACCGAAGCGGCCAGCATCAGCACAGCAGTGATGACGACTTTCTTGCGAAACACGATTGTCCTCGTTGGCATCTATTCTTTGACGGTACCGAATTGGTTAGCAGAATCAAGCAAAAGCGGGATCAAGTGAAGAGTCCGCCGACCGATTGCCCACCCTCCTCGATCAACGGAATGGGCCGATCGCCGTCGTAGTTGTCGTCGTGAGGATTGACGCCGAGGCCAGAGAGCACACTCGCGAACAGGTCGGGTGCCGAGGTCGGACGATCTTTCGATTCCATACCATCTTTTCCCGAGTCGCCAATCACTTGTCCGCCGCGAACCAAACCGCCGGAAAGAGCCACACTCCAAGCATCTGGGAAGTGATCCCGACCGCCGCCGTCATTGATGACGGGGGTTCTGCCGAATTCGCCCATCCAAACGACCATGGTCGATTCCAACATCCCACGCTCACGCAGGTCTTCCAGCAACGTCGACCACGCCGGGTCGAGCACGTCACAAAGCTGACTGACTTGATCGAAGTTGTCCGAATGTGTGTCCCAGTTGCCGATCGTGCCGGGAACATCGGAAAGTCCCACTTCAACAAACGGAACACCCCGCTCGACCAACCGCCGCGCGAGTAGACAACCTTGGCCAAAACGATTGCGACCGTAACGATCGCGAATCTCTTCGGGTTCCTGGTCAAGTTCGAACGCACCGCCCCCTTTGGTTTTGACCATCCGCATTGCGGAGTTGTAGTTGGCAACGTGGGCTTCGGCCGAGACGTCGGATGAAACCAGACGCGTTTGCAGCATTTGCAACAGCTCGAAACGTTCGTCAAGCGAAACAAGTGAGCCGTCACTCGGTTGCAGGTTCTCGATCGACAAGTTGGCTCGAGCGTTGGGGTCGTTGCTGCGCCCGGAAACCACCAGGGGCGAGTATTTGGGGCCAAGGAATCCGGCACCACTGGGGCGACCGAATTGCGGCGGAGCAATGCTGACGTAAGGCGGAAGATCGACATCGGCCTGGATCATCCGTTGGGCGATCACGGATCCGAGCGACGGGAACTCAACCCCACCCGTCCCAGGTCGACGTCCCGTCATCATGAGTTCCGTCGCTCGGCCGTGATCCCCCTCGCGAGTCTTCATGCCACGAATGATCGCAATGTCTTTCATCTGCTTGGCGACGCCCGGCAAGTTTTCGGCAATGTGAATGCCGGGCACAGCGGTCGAGATCGCTTTGGTCGGGCCGCCATTGTCGTGGCCCGGTTTGGGGTCAAGCGTTTCCATTTGGCTTGGACCGCCACTCATCCAAAGCAGGATGCAGGAGAGTTTGGTTTTGCCGCTTGCCGCCGCTGCCAATTGTGGCAACCAGCCCGATGCGCCGACGCCAAGCACACTGCAGGCGGCCGATCGAATCAAACAGCGTCGGGACAGATCACGTTGAAATAGGTTTATCGACATAACACAAACTCCGGACTGTTAATGAGGGCCCAAAGGATTTCGCCGTGCGCGATTTTGCGTTCCGCTTCGGTCTTCTTGCCGCTCAAATACGATTCGAGCTGGCTTTGTTCTTTTTCGCTCGGCGGACGCGTCAGCACCGCCATGTAAAGCGTTTTGACTTTTTCGGCGTCGTCGAAATAGGGTGCATCGACAACGGCACGAAGTAGCCGGCTGCGTTCGAGGTTCACCGCGTCGCTGGTCATCGGACCATTCATCAGCAACAACGCTTGCGGGATACCCGATGCATAGTCATCGGGTCGGTCACCGACCGCTTCAGAAAGCCGAGCCAGCATCTGAAGACGACGCCCGTTGTGGCGCGCCGAGGTTTCGTTGATCCTGCCGACCGGCAACAAAAGAGCACGCTCAAGCGAATAAAAGACCTGCTCGGGGCCGAGCACTTTCAACGGTCGGTCGACCGGATTGGTTTCGAGTTGATAAGCCTTGCTCTTCAAGATGCCCGCAATCAGCGGCCGCATCGCATATTGGCTCTCACGAAAGTGATCGGCCAAACGGTCGAGCATCTCCCGTTGCTCGTCGGTCGCCGTGTCCAAGTCATTGGCCTCGGCAAACAGGCCGCGTCCAACAAGTTGTTCCCAAATGCGGTTGACCGCCGATGACGCAAACTGTGGATTGTCATCGGCAGTCAACCACTGTGCAAACGCTTCGGGATTGCGTTTGTTTTTCTCCGCGGGCTCTTTGTCCCACAATGTCTTGGCTTCGTACGATGTGCCTTCGTGTGCAATCGAACCACTCGTACTGCCATTGGGACCGCCCGAGTAATAGGCTGCCATCCCCCAAAAGTCTTCTTGTTTCCAATCGGTAAACGGATGATCGTGGCACTGGGCACAGTTGATGCGAACGCCAAGTAAGCCACGGGCAACTTGTGTCACGAACGCTTCGGGGGAATTGCCCGAGGCTTGGTAGAGCGCCTGACCACCGGGACTCGATGCAGGCGTGACCAGATCGCGGCCAACTTTGTCAAAAGGCACGTCTTCGGCAAACTGCTGGGCCAACCACGTTTCCATCTGCATCGCTGGCGGAGCATCAACGAGCGCCGGCGGCAGTAGGTTGCGTCGCCAGATTCTCGCCCAATGCTCGGCGGTCGTCTGTTGTTTCTCGCGAGCGTACTTGTCGGCTGGGTAAAGCAGCCGTTCGACCAACCAGTCGCGGCGGTCGTCCTGGTCGACGGCCATGTAATCGCGGGTTTCAGAAACACCGGGGATTCGCCCCATTACGTCGAGGTAGACGCGGCGAGCATAGGTGAGGTCATCGCAGGTCTCGCGGCCTTCGAGAGACTGTGAGAGTTGGGCATCGAGCCACTGGGCCAATTGGGTACCAGCCGAATAGTCATCGGCACAGACCAATCGCTGCGGAAAAATCGACGAGCAGCCGACGGCGACCAGGGCCATCGAAAACACGAAACGTAACATCAATCGACCTTTTTCAAGTGCGACAAACGACACGGTTTCAAGCACGCCCATAATCTACAGACGAAGTGTCTAAAGTGTCAATCAGATTCTCGGGTGATCGGCAATTTCTTTTGAAAATCATCGAAGGTGAACAAAATGCCACTTCCGTGGAGTTGCCGGTGGATCCGTGGCGACGTTAGCCTTTTGAGGTGGGGTGTGTTGGTGGGGAACACAAGAAAGAGATTAAGGAACGCCATGGTTCGGACACTTGTGTCGCTCTTGTTGGTCGGTGTCATTCAATCCTTTGCGCTGGGGCAATCCGATGTCTCAGAGGCGCGGATGGATTTGATGGCCGAGCGCGTCATGCAGATTCGTTTCTTTAGCGACGACAACACGTTGCCAAAGACGATCGAAGCCAAGCCGTTATTTCGCTATGACGATGTACCGCGAGGCTATGTCGACGGCACGGTATGGCGCTGGGGAAAGAAGGGGCGACCACAGGCGATCATCACCGCGGAGCTTCATCCAAAGTATGGCGGCACAAGTCCGCGCGTCGTTTATGACTTTCTTTCGCTCTCCAAAAAACCATTTAGCGCGAAGAGTCCGGATGTGTCGTGGACACCTTCAACATCGGCGGTCGAAATGAAACGGTTGGACGTGGCGCCGCAGCCAGCCGACACACCTTCGAAGCGTCTGTTTCAAATGAAGCAAATCATGAAACGGATGACGGCTAGTCAAATCGTTTCAAGAGAAGACCCGGAAGAGCGGAAGTTGAACTTGCGTTTGCTGGCCCGGCCCATCGATCGTTATCGGGACGAAACCAATCCAGGCAGTGATGGGGCCGTCTTCTTATTCGTAGCGGGAACGATGCCAGGAGTGATCGTCTTTTTGGAAACGGATGGAGAAGCTTGGCGGTATGGCGTTGGCCGGCTTTCGGCGCCAAGCACGTTAGTGCTCGCGATCGATGACGCCGAGGTATGGAAGGTGCCGCCCGATTTTGGAAGCTGGTCCGACCCCTACACCGCATCCAATTCACCGGCGGTGATTCCAGGGACGTGATGTGGGAAGGCCAATGATCTGGCTCCGGTTGCCACGGTTCGTAGTACCGCCTAAATGCGAAAGACCCTGAAGGTTCCGGCTAAAGCTCGATACTACAAACGGTTCTCACCCAATCAAATTGGTTCCGCCTGCGTGTTGTGCGGCTCTCACCACCGCGCAGCTTTCGAAGGACTCGCAGAGGCGTTGTAATTCGTCTTCGGTTTCGATCACGCCAAGGCCGAGTGCCTCGAGCGATTCGCGTTGGAGGCGACTGTGGATCAACAGTCGGTGGTCGCTTGCAATTTTTGCGATCGATTTTGCAATCGCGAGTTCTTGGTCCCACGGCGGGAACTCATCGTCTTCGGTCGGTTCAAACGGAGCAGGTTGCAAGCTGTCGACTTCAGCGAGTCTCTGTAGCGCTCCTTGTGGCGGCTGACTCAGGTCACTCCACACCACGATCGTGCCGCCCTCTTCGACGGCTTTGGCTGCCGCGCTCACGGCGCGGGCGAGATTGCACCATGATTGTTGTTGCTCATCACCATCGAGGCTTGCGACGACGATCGAAGCGTGACCCGATTCGCTCGATTGCTGATTGAGCGTTTTGATTTCGTCACCGATGGCAGTGAGCGTTCCTGCTTTGATGTCGGCCGCGTTGCCATCGTCATTGCTTCGAACACTCAGCAGCAAGTGAACTCCCAGCAACCAAGGGATGTCGGGAGGTGACTCGGGATGTTGCTCTTGGTCCGCAGCCGCATCACTGTAGCGACCTCGAGTGGATGAATCAGCAAGTGCGGGATAAACACCGGCTAGATCTTGTGAGTCGCGTTGGTCGTCGGGCCGCGCTGACATCACGGGCAAGACAAAGTCGGCATCCACCAAGCGCCGGTTGACGTAAACCGGCGCGGCCGATTCGTCGGCAGCCAAGTAACGAAGCGATTCACGCGAGGAGGGGCAGTGCCGAAACACTTCCGCGGCATCGCCAACTTCGTCCGAGACCGCTTGCAGGGTTTCATCGTTTGCTTCATCCCAAAGGACAAATTCGATCGCGCCTGCGTCGGTACCACCAACCGCCTTCAAAATGCCGCGAACGATTTCCGTGATCTGGGGGACGTTCGGATCAATCGCGATTGCAACCCGGTCGCCAGGAACGATCGCCGCATCTAACGGGGGATAGTCCAGCGGCGTTGAGAGTGCTTCCACGGTTTGCTGGCAAACGTCGTCACAGCTTCGTGTCTCGGCTGGCCGAAGGAGGCGTTTTTCCTCGGGAACGGACTGCAGCAAATGTTGGAATTGTGGCATCGCGAACGTCGAACGAGCAGTGATGGGTGGTTGGAGCGAAGGTTTTACACCATCTTCCGCGTATTTCCATGGCGCCGAAAGGAGGGCTTGGCGGGCGACCTGTTTCGACCCCGCGTCACGGTTGATCTGGATCAAACAATGGCGGCCACGGTATACCCCATCTTGGAAAAAGACCGCGACCGCCGGAAATCAGGGATGGGACTTCGTTTGATTCGATACGTTTTGGTAACGCTGCTTGGGACGGCGACGATTCTCGCCGGTTGTTCCCCTCGGCAAACTTCGGTCGACGAGGTTCAGGCTCAAGTTGCGTCATTGCAGAGTCGTCCGGCTGAGCAGTTGTTGTCGGACATCTTCGCTCGGTACCGAAACGCGTCGCAGTACAGCGACCAGGCCGTGGTACGCGTGACCGTGCCGGATGGGCCTTCGGTCCAAAGCGAAGTCGCACCCCTTTCGGTTTGGTTTTCGCGAAGCGAACTTTATGTCCGATCGTACGATGTCCGTCTGTTTCAGGGCGGCGGCAACAAGACGGCCTGGATTGATGATCCAACGACCAACCAATTCGATCATCAGGTCCTAAGGCAACCAACCGGTCAAGACAGCGATCGGCCCCGACTTGAAAACCTGCTCAGTGATCCGATCTTAGCCGAGCGACTCGGCAGCGGCCTCGCCGGACCGCCACCGCAATTGGAATGGTTGTTTTCGCCTGAGCCAATGAAGCACCTGTTCACACCGAGCACCAAGTTTGCCTACGGTGACCGCGCGACGATTTCAGGTGCGGCCTGTTTCGAGATTGAAGCGAACACTCAAGGGCAACGTTATCGGTTTTGGATCGATGTCAACGATCGACTGATTCGACGGGTCGACTTGCCAGACATCTGGGACGCGGCGAGCAACACACGCTGGCTGGTTGCGCTCGAGCTGCGCGAGGCGATGTTTCGCACCGAAGCGGACTACCCGCAAGACGAGTTGCCGGCTCGACCTAAATTCGTTTCGAGCTTTGTGGGAGTGCCACCTGAAACGCCCCCTACCAAGTTGGGCTCGCGAGCAAGGACGTTTCGGCTGAGTTCGCGTGATTCCCGATTCACTCTCACCGACAAGGGTGCTGACCGCGATGCGACGCTGTTGTTGCGGTACAGCGGTGACGCGGCATCTCAATCTTCTCTGGCAACGTTGCATCAATGGGCGACCGCGATGCCAGCGTCGCTGCGATCACAGATTCGCGTGGTGGTCGTGGTGGACGAAAACCGTAATCCGCCGTCGGTCGCATCGCCACTTTCCGTACTGATTGATCGAGGGCAGATCGTTTCCGGAGGCTATCAAATGCAGCCCGGAGCGTTGGTGGTCCTAGACAAGACGGGCAAAATCGCGTGGTCGCAACATGGCGTCGCGCCGGAAAGCCTGGTCGTACTCGGCGGATTGGTTGGCGATGTTCTGTCCGGAGTCGATGTGCCGAGCCGAGTTCGGGAGCAATGGAACGCCACGCTGGTCAACTATCGCAAGCAGCTGCAGCAGCATCAGATAACGCCAAACTGATCTTGCGTTGATCGCGAAATTCTAGGGAGAATCCGCCGCCGCATCCCCAAATAGGCTGACCCAAAATGCGCGCTGGTGACCCTTCAGATATCCCCAACCCGTTTTCGCTGCAAAACAAAAAGCGGCGCAAGCCTCAGCGCGCAAACGATGCGCGAACCTCCGCTCGGTTCGGGCCGGCAGCCAAGATGTTCGTACTTGTCGCCATCGGTCTAGCGATCGTCGTTGCGACCGGCAGCCAATATCGCAGGTGGCTGGTCTACCGACTGACCGGCGACTTCGCCGAGTGTGGTCCGGTTGAAAAGAAACAGCGACTTCATCAGCTCGCTCAACTTGGCACCGATGGCATTTCACCGTTGGTCGGCGCGATGTCAGACGATGACATCGAAGTGGGACGCACGGCGTATGACCTGCTTCGGCACATGCAGACCGAGTGGGCGACGCTCGAAGATGAAAAGCTTCTTACGCGTCAGACGGATCTTGTCGCAGCCATTGACGAGGTCGCCATTCAGATGGCGGACGATCGGACCGGTTGGAGTTCAAGCTTGCTGCAAACGATCATCATCGATCGAGTCAATCAACGCACCGATGCTTCCCAAGCACTTTATCAACAAGCCAACAAGACACTCGAGTCCTTGGCACTTTCGGGGCGACCAGGTCCCAGTATCCTCAGCGACGGGCCAGCTGCGCCACAGCGTCTGACGGTCCAGGTCGAGCCGCTACCGGTATCGAGTGAATCACAGGAAGTTTGGATCGATTGGCCGCCTGCCCCGGAAGCGACTGGCGAAAACCCTGCGATCAGCGTGGATTCCGATCTTCGCGTGGGCGAGTCGCCGACCGTCTATCGCTCGTCTGCGACCCGATTGCAAACCGTGCCGCAAGGCGAGTCGGTCGTCCTGCAAGAGATAAAGCCTCCGCTCGCACACACTGCTGAGCTCAATGCAACGACTACAAGTACGGTCGAAACATCGTTTCAAGCTGAGAGCATCTTGCCAGTCACCAACTTGGTTGACTCGCCAATGGAAACGTTGGACGACAAGTCGGTGATTCATTGGCTTGGTAGTCCCCATCAAGCTTTGCAGCAGAAGGCTCAAGCGGAACTTGCCCGACGCGGGTACTCGGAACGCCAGATCGTTTTGGCGAGTCGCATCGCGTCAGCCGACGTCTCTGGCCGCTTGGCTTTGGTCGACATGATTGCGCGAGGCGATTCCATTGACCCAAGGCCGTGGTTGGTCATGATGCTTGATGATGAAAGCCGTGACGTCAAATTGCGAGCCATCTCGGTGTTGGCAACGATGGACGATCCGGCCGTGAAACAGGAGTTGCGGTTGAGGCTTGTGGACCAGCCCGATCCGATCGTCGCCGCACGTTTGCGCCGCGTCCTCAAGCTACGCTAGCTTTTCCCAGGTCCGTAGCTACCTTCGCCAGAAGGTGGTTTGCGTTGGCAATCCGCTATCCACCACCCCACGCTCTGGCGAGCGTAGCTACAGTGTCAAACTGAACGTAGCTACCTTCGCCAGAAGGTGGTTTGCGCTGGCAATCCGCAAACCGCCACCCCACGCTCTGGCGAGCGTAGCTACAGTGTCAAACTGAACGTAGCTACCTTCGCCAGAAGGTGGTTTTCGCTGGCAATCCGCTAATCGCCACCCCACGTTCTGGCGAGCGTAGCTACGGTGGTCCGACGAACTGTCCAAGACGGTTTGCTCGCTGTCATTACGTCGGATCGACACGCTTCGGTTGACCTCGCCGGATCCTCCTGGATACCATCGCACGGCGTTTCTATCTGGGACGTTTCTATCTCGGACGATGGGATTGAGAGAAGCAATGGATCTTGTGAGCACAAAAACAACAACACGACCCTTTCGCACTTGGTATGCATTCACAGCTTGTTTGGTGTTGATGCATGCCGCGGACGTGAATGCTCAGGGCGAGACGCCCACTCCGTTTGATCTGGCACATCAACCCCTCGAACGGATCGAGCCGGGCGTGGTGGTCGGCCAGCAACAAAAGTCTGGCTACTCGAACCTTGTCACGCTCGCCGTTCCCCGTTTGGCTTCAGGCGACATCGAAAGTCTTCCCGAGTATGCCAAACGCTACGCCGCGATGTTCAACTTTGCGGTGATGGCAAACGTAACCGAAGAAAAGCAGCCTCAGGGCAAGCCGGTCTACCGACTCGACAAGGTTGCGATCGGCTTTGCGATGAACATTCAAGGTCGACATATCATCGTGACCGAAAAAACGGCCAACCAACTCGGTGCCGAACTGGGAATGATTGACCGAAGAGTGCTCGCTGGCAACGAGGATTGTTTGGATGACGTCGTTCAGGTCGCACGCAATGATCGTCTGGTGATCTTTGACGCCAAGGCGAACATGGTCGTCGGTGATGATCATCAAGAGCGGGTCCTCCGTCACTTCCTTTGGGTGTCGCCCACCAACGGAAAACTTGGGTTCCTCGTTTGGCAGCTGGATACCTCGGGAGCGGAACGTTCGGGTGGGCAGTACAAAATCGATTCCCCCGACATGCAATTGTTGCCGGAGGGTTTTCAGGAAGATCGGCAAATCCACGTCTCCAAAGGGGGGCTGTTGTCGAGTATTCCCACGCCCGATCGATTCGCTTTGGTGCAAATCCCACGGGGTACGTCGGTTCCCTTTGCCGACTCGATGAAGGTTGCAGCAGCAAAAAAGTTCTTGACGAAAGTTGATCTTCAACACATTGTGCAAGGCGTTGCCCAATCGCTGGCTCACATGGCCAACCAACAATCAAACAACTTTCGATAATCTCAGCTGCCTTGACAGACCGCCAATTCCCACAGTCGCTCGCTAGGATCTTTGCCACCCTGGCATTGGGCATCGTCCTCATCGGCTCGAACGCAAACGCCGATGATTCGCTTGCATCACTTCCGTCAGTCGAACTTGGTGGCCAGGCCGTTCCGCTCCCGCCGCCCACGTTTGCAGATGGGATGAGCGAAGAGGAACAGGCGGTGGCGCTCAGGCAAGTCGCAGGGCGTCATTCGCTTGATCGCTTCACCAAGAAATCGATCGTTTCACCGTTCACGCTCAAGCGAGAGACGATCAAAGATTCCGATGGCAAACGGATTGGGCACCGAATCGACGTCTGGTTCGTTGCCCACGGGCCCCTCGATGCCATTGCCGATGAAGGCATGTTGGCATCGATGGCTGAGACAAGTGACGCCGACGATTCTGCTGGCAACGCGTTGACGGAAGCACAATTGAAGAGTCGTGGGATCGATTTACCTGCTAGCGACGAGCATTCGAAGACGGGCTACTACCGCTTCGAAGCTCCGGTGCTCGATCGAGTGATTGTCAGCGGCGTCGTTCATGCAATTTCGATATCGACCGAAAGCTCGCACCGGGGAAGCGTTGAACTTGCTGAACCGTTTTCCGGCGACGATGAGTTTCCGAATCGATGGCGGCACGCCAAGTCCGACGATGATTCCGACCACGCCTACAGCGGACTTGCCGCCTATGCCAAGGCGACGCGTTTGATCGGGCATGAGGGTGCGATCGTCATCGAATGTCACGCGGTTGTTCATGAACCGAGCGACTGGTTCGGTGGGCCAAACCTGCTCGGCTCGAAACTACCGCTGGCGGTACAAGATGCGGTCAGAAAGTTTCGACGCGCGTTGGGCAAGAAGTAGCCTGCGATCACAATCATTCTTGGCGAAGGGCCGCCGTTGGCGTCATCCGGGACGCAATGATCGCGGGTACAAGTCCACCCACCAGGCCAACAGCGAGTGCGAGGACGATTCCATAGACGATCACGATCGGCGGGATGTTGCCTTCGAGTAATCCGTTGACCGTTGGCAAACTCGTCAGCAACTTCACCAGCGCGATCGCACCGACAATTCCGATCACCGCGCCGATGACACCAAGGATCAGTGATTCGGCAAGCACCATTTTGATCACGCGGCTACGCCGCCAGCCGATTGCCCTTAGCACACCGATTTCACGTGTCCGTTCCTGAACCGTCATGATCATGGTGTTCATCACGCCAACGCCGCCAATCAGTAGCGCGATGGCGCTGGTGAGCCAAGCCATCGCACCGGCGAGCTGAATCTCGGTCAGTCCATTGACGTGTTCTCTCGCAGGCCGCGCAACGATACCCGTTTCGAGCTCTTCAATTTGGCTGCGGATGCGTTCCAATTGGTCCGTGTCGGTTCCATCTTCGGTCATCACGCTGATGCCGAGCACCTGTTCTTCTCGACCGATCAGCGGTTGCAATTCGTGCATCGGCATCACCAGCGAACCACTTTCGATCACGCTGAAACTGTCGAAGACGCCGACCACTTCAAAAAACTCTTCGTCGTAGACTTCGACTTGGTCGCCGACCCCCTTTTGCAGGTTCTCGGCAAGGATTGCTCCGAGCATCACTTTGCGTTCGTCCTCAAGTCGAAGATGCCGTCCCTCTTTCAAGTCAAAGTGATCAAAGACTTTGCTCTCGGGGACGAAGCCGTTGACGACGACCATAAAAAGGTCTTCGTCTGGAAAACTAATCACATCGTTCAATCCCGGGATGACTTCGACGACACCGTCGATCGCGGCAATGCGGTCGCACATCGATTCAGGGATGCCACTTTCGAGCTGGCGCCCCACCCGTCCCTTGATCACTAACAAGTCGATTCCGACTTCGCCATATAGCTTCAAGAACGACGCTTTGAATCCCGTGGCGACCCCCACCAGCGAGACGACGGCGCCGACACCAAGCGCGACTGCCGTAATGGTTAGGATCGATCGCAAGGGGCGACGACGAAGATTCTTGACCAGGAAGGTGGAAAACCACATGGCGGCAGGCGTTACTGAGAGCTTTTGGCATGAACACTGGCCGAATCGATTCAGCCACGTGAGAGCGTAAAAGCCTAGCGACTAACCACCCGTCTTCTCAAGAGTCGGCTCGATCTGCCATAGGTACAGGAAGGTTGGCATGCGGTTGCGATCGAGTCCGGGAATGCTCAGCGGGAAGACCGAATTCTGCAGCGGAGCGTTTGGCGTGATGTCGTACGGCGTCCGGGCGCGGTCGTTTTCACGGCGATAAAGTTGAAGCGACGGCGGTGTGGTGCACCCTGCCAACTGACCTGCTGCACGGACCGCGTCATCAAAATAGCCGATCTGGTCGATCAGCGATTTTTCGAATGCAACGTCCGCAGTGAAGACACTGCCGTCAAAATCGTCGCTCGGGTCGCCCTGGTACGCCTCGCGAGAGGCGACCACTGCCGAACGGAACCGCTGATGGAACTTGTCGGCAATCGTTTGCAGCATGATGCGTTCGTTGTCCTTCAACGCGCGAACAGGCGATCCGGAATCGATGCGATCGCCCGCTCGGACCGATTTCGGAATGATGTTGAACTGCGCCATCGTTTCTTCGACGTCGTACAAGTTCAAGATCACGCCCACGCCACCCACGATCGAAGTGGGGTGTGCAACGATCATGTCGCAGGCTGTGGCGATGTAGTAGGCGCCGCCTGCGCCTGTGTCCATCAAGCAGGCGACCACCGGAATGGAGGATTGTTCTCGAAAGCGAATCAGTTCCTGACGCATGATATCGCAGGCGGTCACTCCACCACCTGGACTATTGATTCGCACAACGACCGCGCAGGTGTTGCTTGACTTTGAGACCGCGTCCAATTTTTCACGGAACAACGCAACGGGATTCTCTCCCATCGATCCGAGTCCGGTCATGTTTCGGTTCAAAAGCACGCCGTCAATGTCGACGATCGCAATCCGGTTGCCTGAGTAGGCTCCTGAGTGGTCGCTGCGGATCGTTCGCGCCCGAATGGAAGTCGCACGATTGTCGGGCGGCGACTGCGTTTTCACCTCGGTCGTCATCTGCACCGGCGTATCGAGACGCACCGACACGGGCGTACGAAGCGCCACGTTCATCAAATGATTGCTGCAGCCTGTGGCAAAGACCAAAACGAACACCATCACGCACAGAGAGCGTGATTTTTTGGCGTCGAGTTTCGACATCGTCGCGGTTGGGTCCGCGAACGTTGCGCTTGTGGACGCTGCTTTCGCACAACGCAAGGCGGCCTTGATAAGCTCACAGCCTAACAGCGTGCATCTCGAAATCAGTAGGAATGATCGGTTCTGCATGGTGAATCAACGAGGGCAACAACGGTGCGTTTTCTGTTCATCGACCGCCACGTCACCACTGCCCAGCGAATCGACCCGGCTAGATTCAAGGCTCCCATTTCCCCTAGATTCACCGGGAAGCTTCAGCGAAGATGCTAGCAACTCCACGCGTCAGTCAAGCAACAAGTGCATCGGTATGAATTCAGCCCCCCGAACCGTCCTCGTCACCGGTTGTTCGGGAGGCATTGGCTTGGCGACGGTTGGGCGGCTTGCGGAGGCTGGATGCCATGTGTTTGCCTGCGTTCGTCGCGACAAGGATGCTGATTCGCTGCGTGATCTTGGTGCCACAGTGACGCCGCTCATCCTTGACGTGACCGACCGTGAATCGATCGATCAAGCCAAACATCACGTTTCGGCGCAGAGTCCCGAGGGGATCGACGCCCTTGTGAACAACGCTGGCGTTGCGATTGCCGGGCCGGTTGAAAGGATCTCGCTTGAAGACTGGCACAAACAATTTGCGGTCAACCTTTTTGGGATGATCGAAATGACTCAGGCCTTTTTGCCTTTGTTGCGATCACGGGGCGGCAGAGTGGTCAACATCAGCTCGGCAGCGAGTCGTTTGGCGCTTCCGATGGTGGCCCCCTATGCCTCGTCCAAGTATGCGGTTGAGGGGCTTTCTGATTCTTTGCGTCGTGAACTCGCGCCGATGGGGGTGAAGGTCGTGGTCGTGTGCCCCGGGCAAACGGACACTCCGATCTTCGACAAATCCGAACAGGCGACGGTCGAGCGGATCGAGGACGCCACGACCGAAGATGGCTACGACTATCGTCCGCGGCTCGAGCATTTCCAAAAACTGATGCATCGATCAGCATCTTCGCGACGGTCGCCGGACCGAGTGGCTCGTGTCGTTTGCAAGGCGATCCAATCCAATCGTCCACGCCGGCGCTACCACGTGGGCTTGGATGCCAAGGCAGCCGTGTTGGTCGACAAGTTTGTGCCCACTGCTTTGGTCGATCGCATCATCGCCTGGCAGACCCGTCCCAAGGCGACGCCCTCGTCTAAGTAAGGACAAGGGTAAGGGGTGATCGAACGTTAAGATCCGAGCGAGTGCACGCAGTATTCGTTTTCGCCAAGTGAAGTTTGCGCGAGGTCGAGCAAGTGTTGGTGATGCGTGAACATCATCACTTGCGTTTTGGTGGCGACTTCCGAAAGGGCCTGCATGGCCGCGGCGGCGCGTTGGTCGTCCATCTGAATCAGACAGTCATCGACGATCAGCGGCACGGGTTCGGCACCCTGACTGAGTTGATGGGTGAGCGAGGCGAGTCGCAGGGAAAGGTAAAGTGCGTCGGCCGTCCCCGTGCTCATCGACGGTGCGGGGACTTCAGCGACGCTTCCGGTGTCGCGCAGGCCAAACAGAATGGAATGACCTTTGGCATCGAAATCGACTTTCAGGCCGCGGTATTCGCCACACGTCAGCTTGCGGAAATAGTCGTCTGCGATGGCCAGCACGGGGCTCTGGTTGTCTTTTCGGTAATGATCGATGGCCTGCCGCAACAGATACGATGCGATCTTTAGCTTCGCGTACTCTTCGGCATCGCGACCGATACGTCCGAGTGTGAGTTGGACTGATTGCAAGAGGTCCGACGCGCGGCCACTGCCACTGATCGAATCCGCTTGGTGCTGCATCACACCCAGATCCTGGTCGGCTTGCGAGATGGTTTTTCGGAGCGTTTTGACTTCGCGTTCTTGCTGTTCGATTTGGACGTCGAGTAACGCTTGCGATTGTTCGCTGGCCGCCTCGATGAAGTCCTCAATCGCGTCATCACCGGCTAAGAGCGTGAGTTGATTCTCGAGATCGCGCAATGAAATTTGCAGCTGTTGTTGTCGACGGCAGCGGTTTTCAATTTCGGGGAGTTCTTCTGGCGATTCGCACTTTGCCTCATTGCAGAGCTGCTGAAGTTGACGCTGACAGTCGCTTTGTTGCTGTTTTGCTGCTTCCAGGCGGCGTTCGACTTCGACGATTTGCTCATGAAGCATTTCACGCTGTTTGGCAGCCGAACGTTCGGACTGCAGACGTTGGTACAGTCGTTGAGTGGTTGCCGAGGCAGGCGCGGAATCGGCGTCGGAAATTGCCAACGTTTCGGCGAGTCGTGTGACGCGAATGGTAAAGGCATGTTCGTCTTCGCCGATCGAACGGATTCGGGACGCGAGAATGTCACGTTCGCGTTTCTTGTCGCACAATTGGTCAATGCGACGAATCATTGCCATCACGACCGACGTTGTCGCGTTCTCCTGTTCCGCAAAGGCCTGCGTGACCTGTCGCCATTGCTGGTCCCACTGGTCGACATTGGTCTTGAAGGTCTCCAGACGCGTTTCGGCGGCCGGCAGTTCCTCGGCCTGTTCCTCTCGGCGGCGCAGCAACGTGTCACGCTGTTGAACGCGACGCATCAGTTCGCCCCGTTTGGTGACCGCTTCGTCGTACAACGATTCCAGATCTTCTGATGGTGAATCGAATTCATCGCCACCCTCATCGAAAAGACTGCCCTGCGAGTATGCCGATTCTGTGATTGCGGCTTTGGCCTTTGGTCGTTTCGGAGCACCGGTGCTGAGCGCCGAACGCAGACGATTGGTCGCACGCGCGATCCGGCGTTCGGATTGTTGAACGCGATCTTGTTGTTCAGACAGGCGTTCGAATAATGCGACGAGTTGTTTGTGGTCGGCGACCCATTGCACCATCCGCTCGGGACGGTCTGCAACAACACCGCATGCATCCCACAGAGATTGCCACTGCAATTGGTGCGTCTTCAGTTCCTGTTGAGAGATTTCGATCTCCGCGGCGACGTCCGCAATCCGCTGGTCAAGCGAACTGATTTGATCACTGATCTGTTGCCGCTGGTGAACTTCTTGGTGATGCTGTTGAAGCAGGTCCGCCGTTTCATCACATTGGCGAATGCTTTGACGCAGCTTAGCGACACCTTCTGCGGTTGGCGATTGTTCGAGGGCATCGACCAAGTCATCGCGTTGCTGGCGTCCTTCCTCAAGTTCCTGGAAAGTTGGTAATCGAGTTGCCGATTGTTGTTTGTGAAGCAGGCCTGCTGCTTGGTCGCGATCACGACATAGCTGAGTGTGTTGTTTACGCGCGTCCGAAAGTCGCTCGGTTGCTTCAGCGAGCAATTGGGTGGTCTGCTGAATGGCAGACTCTTGCGGGAGCGTCAGTTGGGCCGCTTGTTTGTAGTCGCCCGCGAATCCATCCAATCGCCGCGTGGCCGCTTGGCAAGCTCGCAACGTCTGTTGGCAATCCTCTTGTTGGGCGGCGAGTGTCTCCAGCAACGTGGCCGGGGACCCCACCGAATCGATCACCGAACCGAGTGCCGTCGGGTCGGTGACGTTTTCGAGAAGTTGCAATTCATGATCGAGCTCGTCGATACGTTTTTTGATCGTTGCGACCGAGTCTCGCGCATCATCTCGTTGGCCAATCAACCGTTCATGCTTGGCGGCAAGATCGTGAACCTGGCTGCGGAGCGAGTCGCTGATGCGAAGCCGCACCACCGCGTCTTCGACGGCGCTGTCGGTTTCCTGTTGGTCACTGGTGACAATGCGAACCGATAGTTCCTGGAGCAGTTCGTTGATGCGGCGGTCGAGGTTTTTTTGAACGCGGATCAAGTCAATGCGATCGCGGTCGGCCTTGTCACGCGCGCTCACTTCCTGGAACAGCGTTTGGATTTCTGCTTCGTGCCCGAGCACGGCGGAATCTTCGGGGACCGCTTCCATTCGATTCGTCAGATCCGTCAATCGTCGGGCCAGGTCTTCGCATTGGCTAGCGGCAGCTTCTCGGTCGGATTCGATTTGGCGTCGCCGCTGAGTGAAGTCGGCGTCGAGTGAAGGGCCGTTGCCAAGTTGCCCGAGTTCGCGAATGTCGCTCTTCCAAAGCGGGATCAAGGGCAGTGCCGATTGAAACGACTTGAGGCGAGCCAATTCGACGGTTGCTTTGTGCATTGCGTCGTTGAATTTGGCAAGCTCCGACTTGGCCTGTTCAATCCGTTTTTGTTGCGCCGTGAACTCTGCCGGCGGCAGTTGTGCTTCACGCAACTCTTTGCGTTGTTGTTCAAGGTCCTTCAATGCCGAATTGATGACCTTCGTGCCGCGCGGTGCAAACAGACGCTTGCCATCGTCATCGAGCTGGTCGCGCAGTTGGCTCAGTTTCGAGATTCCTGCACCAGCGGCAAACAAAATTTCGCCCAAGTCGCCATCGCCGCGCAAGATCGCGGCACCACCTTCGATCAATTCGTCGTGCGACAAACCGAAGCGGCGCAAAAAAGTCTCGCGATCGATTCCACCGAGCATTCGATGCATCGCCGTTTCGTCGATCGTTTGATCATCGTTTTCATCGCGAAGCGTTCCCTTGCGTCCGCGACGGCGGATACAGCGAAGCGACTGTCCCGCCTGGCTTACCAGCGTGCCGCCAATTCGAAGCTGAGTGTTGGTGTGCAGGTAGTTATCTTCGGCGCGATGCGGCATTCCAAAAAGGAGTGCGGTGATCGCGCGCAAACTCGTTGATTTTCCCGATTCGTTGGGGCCATAAATCAGGTGGAACGGTCGCTTGTCGTCGGTAACTTCAAAGTCGAGCGTTTTGCCGGTGAACAAACCAAAGGCGATCAAGTCCAATTGCTGAATGATCAAGATGCCACCTCCGATTGTTGGAGACGGTCGATCACATTAGCGGCCGCCGAGTCGATCAACTCCTTAATCCATTTGTCGTCGTCGACGGGAAGGACGTCGGAATCACTGCTCAATTCGGCGGGCAGCTTTTTGATCAAGCTGCGCAGTTCATGCTCGATCTGTGCATTTGCGTCGTTTGCGTTTTGTAGTTCCTTGACGACCGACGTCAGGCTTTCCAATGGACCTTCGAGATCGATGGGGGCAACCTCGTTGCCCGTCGGCGAAGTGCGAATCTTCATCGCTTCGAGCCACACTCGCTGGCCACCATGGCTGACGGTTGTCGCCTGAAGGGCCGCTTTTAGATTGGCTTGCCCGCGGTGCAGTTGCGGATGAAGCGACGTCGTGCCTTTGAGTTCGACGCGGACGACCAACAATCGATGCCCAGCCTGGTTGATCGCGTTCGCCAATTCACTTTGGTAGTAGTCGATCACTTCGTCGGGATGGCTCATCGACGAAACGTCGATGGAGCACAGGTGCCACCGAACGACATCAAGTGGATGAAACTCGTGCTGGCAATTGCCACGCGGGTCGACGCTGACCAAGACGCAGCCTTTGGCGCCGGTTTCGCGGATGTGTCGGCCTTGAATGTTGCCGCTGAAGACCACTGGCGCCGAGCCGTCGACGGCGTGATCGCCGCGGGCGTGAATGTGGCCCAATGCCCAGTAGTCGTATTGTTTGTCGGCGAGTTGTCGCGGGCTACTGGGGGCGTAGGGATCGTGACCTTCGGCGCCGGTCAAGCTGGTGTGCAACAATCCGACGTTGAACATTCCCGAGATCGGATTGGGGTACTGCATCGCAAGGTTTTCGGTTTCCGCACGCGTTCGAAAGGAACGACCGTGAACGGCGATGCCGATGTCGTCGAAAGTGCGCAGGTCGACCTGGTCGCTGCGAAGCATGATTTCGCTGCCATCCGGATTGTTCGGCAGTGGCAGCGAGGAGGTCATGACGTTGGCCGCGTCGTGGTTGCCCCGGATGACGACGAGGGGGATGCCGGCTTGTGTCAGGCGACTGGCTTGTGCGACGAAAAAGAGGCCGGTGTTCTGGTCAGGCCAGTCACCGTCATACAAATCACCTGCGATCACGACCAAATCGACCGATTGGTCAATCGCGAGTTGCACCATGTTTTCGAGGGCGCGCCGGGACGCACCGCGGATCTGGTCGACCGGCGCGTGCTCGTAGGCGTCAAGTTTTTGCAGCGGACTATCAAGATGAATGTCTGCGGCATGAAGAATCTTGCGAACCGACAACGTTTACCTCCGTGGTGTTCGGTTCCGACGCGGGACCGGCGGCAGCGGTTGGAGTTGAATCTGAACCCGTTTGATTTCCTCTGGAATCGGCTTCGAAGTCACCTCCGACGCCTCGGATCCATCAAGACACCAATTGGGGTCACCCGATTCGTAGAGCGTGATTTCGCCTTGTGTTGGGTCGTCTTCGCATGCGAGTGCGTGGTAAATCAACGAAGCCGCAGTGCGGTTATCAAACTTCGCTTTCTTGGCGGGTTGCATCACCATGTAAAGGCCTTGGCGTGCTCGCGTCATGGCGACGTAGAGCAAACACAGCGCCTCGGTCGTGGAGGCGTCGGCTTGTTTGCCGAAGGCACGTTGCCATCGTTCGGGAAGGAAGTGCCACGACTTTTGGTTCAGGTATCGCGTCATCGCTTGCGGCGGACTGCCCAGATCCTTGACATCTGCAACGCAGTGGCCGCTTTGCCTTGTCAATTGCCCATCAATCTCGGCCAAGATGACCGAATCGAACTCGAGGCCCTTCGATTGGTGAATCGTCATCACGCGAACCGGCGCCGCCTGAGGACGTTCGACACGTTTCTCGCGAACGAGCCGAACAAAGTCGCGAAGCCGAGGCGAGGGGTTGCGTTGGTAATCGATCGCCAGTTGGGTCAGCTGTTTTAATCGCAGTGTTTCGCGCGCGTCGCAGTGCGGTGCGAGTGCATCGGCAAGCACTTGCACGGTCTCGGCGATCCCGCGGTCTTCGGCAAGCGTGCGAACCCAGTCGGGCGACATGTTTTCGATTTGAGCCAGTGGCGAACCCATGACGTGGAATTCCCAACGTCCATCACCGGGGTGATCGGCCATCATCAGGGCCGAGAGAATCATTTCGACCGAGGCCGAATCGGTTAACGGGTTGCCGCCTTCTTGGCTGACTTCGACGCCGAGTCGTTCCAGCAAGAAGATCATTTGAGCGACACCATGATTGGTTCGCATCAGCACGCCGACCGACTTGGATGGATTCTGATTGGTCAGTTCGGCTGCGATCGCGGCAGCATCTTCATAGCAGGCCAACCGGCGGGCTTCGTTGTCGCCATCATCGATGCGACGTGCGGTCATCAGGCGGACATGCCCTGGCAATTCCGACTTGTTCGCGTCGTGCAACGGAAAGCGACGTGCGAAACGTACCATCGCCGACGACTCGTACATTGCTTTATCGGTCGGGTCACCCGATGAAGCGTGTTCGGCAGTAGGGTGGCGATGCAGGTTGCGAAAGGTGTCGTTCACTGCACCAATCACAACGGGGCTGCTGCGGTAACTCGTGTTCTGTTCGACTTCGTCGACGCCGTCGATTTGATCGGCGACTGCGTCAAAGATCTCGGCAACGCCACCACGCCAACCGTAAATAGCCTGTTTGGTATCACCGACACAAAAGAACGATCGGTCGACTTGCCATTGATCGCTGTCGGAGCGTTGGTCATCGGCTTCGGCGGCAGCGACACGCGCAACGATCGGCCGCAGAACTTGCCATTGAGCGGGCGAGGTGTCTTGGAATTCGTCGAGCAACACATGGTCGATCGCACCGTCCATGCGTGATTGAATGTGGCGATGATCAATCACGGCGAACTCGGACGCAAGTTTGACCGAGACATCTTCAAAGCCAAGTGCACGCGACGACGTCTTGATCGCTTCGATGTGCTCTTGATAGGCCTTGAGCACGGCGCCGGTGGCTTCGTTCTGGTGCTGAAGCAGCGACAGCACGTGGGATTGCACCGCCTTGTAAAGAACGTCGAATGACGGATCGAGTTCTGGCGGGAAGTTCGAACTGTAGTATTGAACAGGTTGCCGGGACCGTCTGGCTTTGGCAATGTTGCCAATCACGGTGTCGCCGACCAACGCAGCAAACTGGTTCAAGTCGATCGTCTCGGACAGGCTCTTCAGTTTGGTTTGCAAGCGTTTTTGCTTCGGTTTGACCAATCGCATGTTGCCAGCAGCAGTCGCGAGGTCTTCGGCCTCGGGTTGTTTGGGGACTGCCAGTTGATGCCAAACGTCTTCCCCACACCCACGTTGACTTGAATAGGCGGCATCGACGACTTGCAGCAGCTCTCTCGCGATGGAACGCTTGATTTCGCCTTTACCGAGCATCGACAGGACCGATCCCATTTCGCTTCGGTCGAGCATTGCGATGACGGCGTCGACGGCCCGTTCACGCATCCACATCTCTTCGATCTCGTCGGTCAATCGCCATGCCGGTGGCAATCCGAGCTCAAACGGAAACGAGCGAGCAAGTTGTGCGAATAGACTGTCGAGTGTGCAGACTCTCAGACGGTGAACATTGCGCAGTAGCGTGTCGAGAAGTTGCAGGCACACCGATCGCGGCAGCGTCGGAATCTCGACCTGGGCGCGAAGTGCTTCGAGCGCTTCGTCGTCGTTTTCGTCGGCGGCACGGGCAAGCGAAAGCAGGACGCGATCAAGGATTTCTCCAGCCGCTTTGCGTGTGAATGTGGTCGCCAAGATCGACTCGGGCGCTGCACCCTGCAACAAGATCTTCAACAACCGTGCGGTTAGGCGATACGTCTTTCCCGTCCCGGCCGAGGCGCGAACGAGTGTCGGTCGTAAATCACGATCTTCCATGGAACGCTTTGATGGCTTCTCTGCGATCGCGGTTGCCGCGTCGGCGAAATGAAGTTCGTCGTCGAGGTCGCTCGTTTCCATTTCAACACGCGACGCGTCAGAGGAAAGGAGACGTGAGGGGCGCGAGGTTGCGGCGGTTCGCTCGTCTGCTTTGCTCATACCACCGGCTCCTCGATCACGAGGTCAGCAAGGTCCATCAACCGACTTGCCACGCCGGTCTGCAGGATCATGCCGTAGTCGTCAAACTGCACGCGGTCGTTCGTCGGCTCGAAATCACCACGGCGAATGCCGCGAATGCAATCGTGAATGAGTGTTTCCGCTTGCTGCATTTGCGGTGGTGTGAACCCGGCGATGTTGATTCGCGTATCTTCGGCCTTTTCGGCGACATTGAAGTAGCCCAATTCGACCGATTCGGGATCAGCATCGATGCCCAAGAAGGGAATCATCATGCGATAAAGGGGCAACTGAAGGTCGATCCACTGGTCGCCATCATCAGTCTTGCGAAGGTGTTTCTTCTCGGGCTTGTGGCCGTGGGTCTTGTAGTCCAGGATCGCCCAGCGACCGTCGATGTGTTTGTCGATCCGGTCGAAGCGTCCCTTGAGCCCCATGAAGACGTCGTCAACCTTGACTCCTGCGTTTTCCTTTTTACCAACCGAAGCTTCGGTTGCATGGATACGCCAACCGTCGGCATAACGAAGCGCCTGTTGGTGGGCAACAACATCGAGTCGCCGTTGTGCCTGTTCCACTTGAATTGCCACAGCCGTCGAAGCCGAGTCGCCATACATCTCGTCGGCGTAGGCCTTCAAATGTTCGTCCAGCAGGTCCTTGATCTTGTCGGGGTTCGATTCGTCGCGATCATCGGACAAGCCGAATCGTTCGAGCGACGCATGAACCAGGTCACCAAATTGATTGGCGGCAAGTTCACTTGCCGAGTCGTCGATCGGCTTGAGTTTCAGGACATGCCTTAGGAAGAAACGGTAGGGACAGGCGAGGTAATCGCGGAACGCCGTGACGCTAAGACTTTCAATCACGTAGGGTTGGTCGTCGCCGTTGACCTTAGGCAAATTCGGGACGGGCAGGTTCGTTGTCGATCCGACATCCCAACGATGGTGAACAATCACGCGGTCACGTGTCCCGTCGAGTAGGTTGCGCATTCGACGAGCCACGTCCGCTTTCGGCGCTGCTGCGAGCAGTCGACTGGGCGGTGTGGGTGAGCGGTCGGCAGCCGATTTGCCCACGATGAATCGAGTTGCCGAACGCGTCGACAACATCAACTGCATTGCGTAAACATCACGCGCGTACCGACGTTCGTTGTCGCCAACGCGCAGTTTTGATCGCAGGGCACCCGGCAAGAAGGGGTCGCTCGTTGTCGCAGCCGGCACGAAGGGATGGTTCAAACCAAGCACGACCATCGCCGGCGCATCATCAAGGGCGAGGTCGAGCCAACCGAGGATTTCAATTTGCTGTGGCGTCGCGGGGGGGACCAATCGTACGTCCGCCAAACGTCCCGAGAGAAGTTCGATCGCGGCGCCGCCGGACATGTGAAAATCGAGCGAGTCGTTCAGTGAAGAGAATCGTTCGAACCTGCGACGCACGGCCGACAATGCCAGCGCAACACGGTCATGTTGCAACACATCAACAGGTTCCGATTCGGGTTGGACGCGCGATTGAAAGACTTTCGAAAGCCACTTGTCGAGTTGTTCGCACCAGCCGGCGATCGTTTTTTCGTTTCCGATAAAGGGATCCAGCCAAGTTTGAACCAGATCGGCAACCTGCTTTGCGACCGGATGGGCTTGGAAGGCCGCCTTGGCCAACGGAGTCGTCACGCGGATCGGATAGTGGTTGGCTAACAAACTATCGATTTCGGCGAGCCAATCGACGGTTTCACCGATCGCTTGATCATCGGGAAGCGATCGCAAGTGCGCGTCGATCGCGCGGTGAACGTCGGCATGACGCACCAGTGCGGCAAGCGACGACCAAGTGCGTCGTTGCAAGAAGGACGCGGTGGTTTGCAATAAACGTCCAACCGACGTTTCTGAAACAGTCCAACCGAGGTGCCGAAACGTATCGACGCCGCAACCTGACAATTCGACTTCGACCGGCGCGACATGAGACTCGTCGGTCACACCGATCGTGATTTGGTCTGCCGAGAAACGTTGTCCATAGTCGGCAATGGTTTCGGCGACGGCGGACGATTGATCGGAGATATCACCGGCAGCAATCAATTGATGATCTTGGACGGGCACTTCATGCTGCAACCAAGCGGCGGTATCAAGGCAACCGAATTCATCAAACTGGAATGCTTGGCTTGGTGGGGCCGCGACCAACGCAATCAAATCGGTTTCCAGTGCGCGAAGCATGTTCACCACCGCACTACTCAAATCGATCGTGCCGATCATGACCACGGTTTGATCGGAACGACACCTTCCCGACTCGATCGCTTCGCGGCGCGACCAATGTGGGTCCGCCAAACCGGCCGACTGCATCACGCCAAGGTAGTCGTCGTAAAGTTTGCTCAGCAGTTTCCAGCGGCGCTTTTCGGCATCGGTTTCGGAGACCTCGGCCACATCGCGGAAGCTCAAGCCGGCCGCGGCCAACTGTTCCTGTAAGCGACGCAACGTTCCTGCCAGCTCCATCCATGGCGTGATCAATTCCAAGCGTGGCACATTGGAAACGAGTGGGCTGAGTTTGGTCGCCGAGCAGGCTCGCAAGACCTGCACCCAAGCGAGGGTTTGTTCGAATTCCAACGCCAGTGGTCGACGTGGCTTGTAGAGGAACTCGGGAAGTTGTCCGACCGTGATGATCGTTGGCGGCGTGTACTGCAGGTCGTGCTCTTCGGCCGACCACTCGAGAAGTTCAGCCAGTCGCTCGGCCGCACGTTGGGCTGGCAGCACGCACAGGAGCGAGGCGAGGTTCCATTTCCCTTTTTGGGCAAATCGATCCCTTAACAGATCGACACTTTGGGGCAACAGCGGCCCGTCCCAGCCGAGAAAGAGAGTTTCACATGAAGTTGAAAAGAGTTTCACAGGTTAACGTCGCGGCCACAGGTGATTGGTGCAATCACTCGGAAAAATGATTCAGCTTCCATAGCTTCGACCCCGGTTTTGACACGTCTGGTCACAACAAAATGGGATCAGCCCCACAATTCTCGCAGATTCTGGCGCCAAGCCAATACTGGGACGGCTGGAGTCCTGTTCGTGGTCCCGCCCTGAGGCGGAAGTGTCGGAGATTCCGGCCCATGCTCGGTACTACGAACGAAAGCCTCGTGAAACCGGGCGACCGAAAAATGGTCTGGATTGGGAAATTCTGCGGGCTGTATTGAATATTCAGGCTCGAGAGGGCCGATAAAGCGAGTGAAGGTATCCCTTTACCCATTGCACGCGCATGGAGGCGCACCGCAATGATCATTTGGACGATCAAACTTGTGAAAACGGCACGCCGCGCGGTGGCTGGTCGCAAATACCCCCATCAACTTGCTTGGGGCGTTGCGTTCGGCTTCCTTTTGGGCGTCGTGCCCCATGGCAATCTGCTCGCACTCGGCATTCTGTTGGTCGTGCTGTCGCTCAAGCTCAATCATGCGATGGCCGGTTTGACCGCGGTGGCGACCACGTTTGCGGCGACTTGGTTTGATCCCTTCTCGCATCAGCTTGGCGAACGCGTCTTGTCTGATCAACGCGTCACCGACGTCGCGGTTCGGGCCTGGCAATTGCCGCTCGTTCCGTGGACCGACCTCAACAACACTGTTGTGATGGGCAGCTTCCTGCTGGGCGTAGGATTGCTTGTCCCGATCTTTGTTGTGACCTACCCGCTATTTCGTCTGTTCGCACCGCCGGTTGAGATGGAACCTGAACCGAAGGACGCGGCTGAAAACAAGCAAGAACCCGAGCGATCGAGTCATCAGATCATTTTGGTGGATCAAAGCCACTCGACCGTTGTGGCTCCGCACCGACAGGCGCCTGAGCCGGCTGTCGACTCGCAAACGGCTGTAGCGTCCGAAGCGTCGGCAACGCAACACGTTGACCATCAACCGGCCGCCGCGACGGACACGTCGGCGGCGAACGCTGATATCGAAGGCTTCGACGCGCGACTGGAAAACGCGTTGGCCGAACAGGACGACGACGATTTCGATCAGCAATCGAAGGACGTTGCCGTCGAAACACGGATCGATGTGATCCGCATGAAAGATTATCGCGAGACCAAAGCAGCTCGCGCGACCGATCAGGGCAGCGAAGCACCGGCGGCACCCGAAGAGACCGCCGATGGCAATCAGCAGCCCATGGACGAGGCATTGAACTACTTGCTTCGCCAACTTCGCGACTCTCAACAAAGGAAAGTGGCATGATTCGCTGGCGTTTTGTATTGACGCGGCTGATCGTCGTGATCGCCGCAATCACGCTGTTGGTTGCAGGGTTGGGACGCGTCGTCGGTTACGTTTCGGTTGCTGCAATCGAAACGGTGACGGGGGCCAAAGTGGAAGTGGCTCAAACACGCGTCGGGCTTTTTCCACCACGCATTCATTACGATGACATTGCGATCGCCGATCCACGCGACGGCAAAGCGATGCGCAACGCCATCACAGCCGATAGTGTCAGTTTGACCATCGATGGTGACGCTCTGTTGCGACGTCGTTGGGTCGTCAGTGATGGATCGATTACCGGATTGGAAATCGATACCGCTCGCGAAACATCAGGGCACCTCGGCGAGGTTGAAGAGGAACCAGCGAGTGTTTCCGATCAACCGTCAATGCTGGGGCGAATCTTGCGCGGTGCTGCGGGCTCGCTCTCGGATCAATCCGAAGAACTGTACAAAGACCTCGAAACGGTGCGTGTTAGTAAACGCCTCAAAGGCGACTGGCAAAAACGCTACAAGGATTTGACCGATCGCGCCGAAAGCCTCGAGCGTCAGATTCGCACCGTTCGCGATCAAGCCAAAGGGATCGAAAACCCACTTCGCGATTGGCAACAGCTCGAATCGACGCTTGCCGAAGCACGACAACTGCGAAGCGAATGGTTGACCGTCGGCGAAGAACTCAATTCACTTCCCAGCCAACTGCAGTTGCAAATGGCTGAGTTGGACACGGCTCGCCAAATCGACTTGCAACGAGCAAGCCAATATGTGCCGGAAGGGGTGATCAACAACAACAGTGTTGACCTCGATATTTTGGCCGAAGCCGTTCGTCAACAAGTTGACCGTGTTCGCGGTTACCTCGACGGCGGCAAGAAGATCGCTGACTACACCGTGGTGTCACCCGAGAGCGATCGCATTCGCGGAGTCACACACGACCTTGACGTGGTTCAACGCCCTGAGTTGTTGATTCGTCGCTGCACTGTGTCCGGTTTGATGCGATCGGGTGGAACGACCTATGCGTTATCGGGACGACTCTACAACCTTGCTCCGACCCCCGAGTTGTTGGAAGAACCAACCCGGTTTCGCGCTCGCCTTGAAGGCCCCGAAGTCCTGGAGATCGACTACGTGCGAGATCGTCGTCGGGGTGAAGACGTCGACCATGTGACTCTGCTGTGGCCCACCACCGACGTCAAGCCGTTGATGTTGGGCAACGCACACGATGCTGGAATCAAGATCGAAGGTGGCCAGCGTGAACTTTGGGTTCAACTGAAGATTGACGGTGACCAAGTCAACGGTCAATTGATCAGCAAGCAGACCGGTTTGAAGATGACGTTGGCGACGCATCCCAAGTATGCGACGACCCCTGCGGCTCGGGCAATCCAATCGAGCCTGGCAGGCGTGGATCGCTTGAAGATCGATGCTCGATTTGACGGCACCTGGGACGATCTGGACATGAAGATCAGCACTAACCTGGGTTCCATTTTCCAAGATGCTGCTCGCCAGGCTGCTGTCGAACAAATCGCGGTCTTCCGACGTCAACGCACCGAGGCGATCAACAAGGCCTACAACCAGCAGGCGGCCGAGTTGAATGCACTCATCGGGACCAACCAGAACCAGGCCAACGCTCTCTTGGCGACGGCCAACAAGTCGATCGAAGAGATGAGCCAAAAGGTCTTGAAAGAAGTCGGCGATGCGGACGTCTATCTGGGACGACTTCGCTCGGCCATTCGCGGGCCACTTCGCTAAGTGCGACGGATTCGCAATGTCCCACTGAAAACGTACACAACCACGCTAGAATGGAGCCTTTGGCGGCCGCATCGGTAGCTGCCAGTGGATTTTTCGGCGTGGTTTTTTGATATGCGTTTGATTCGACGATTTGGGATGCTTTCGATTGCCTTGATGACCCTTGCCCTCGCTTGGGGGTGCGGCAAAGGCAATAGCAACGAACAACTTCTTCGCAGCCGCCAGCGTCAGCAAACGGCAAAAAACGAGACTCGCTCGCCGGAAGAATTGTACGAGTTGGCGGGCCAGCGTCTTGAGTTCGGTAACACCGAAGAAGCCGAAGCGATCGTCCAGAAGTTGTTGATCGCCGATCCTGAGAAACCTGAATACATCATCCTTGCTGCGGAATGCCAAGCGGCGAAGGGACAAGTGATGGAGGCGGTCGCCACGCTTGAATCGGTCAAGGGGGCGGACAATGTCATGGCGGCTGCCCTTGAACGCGCCAGCAACCTGTTGGCAGACATCGATCGACTCGACCTTGCTGCTGCAAAACTCGAACGCATCCTCGAGATGTTTCCCGAGTCGAATCGAATTCGCCATCGCGTGGCGTCATTGCTGAACAACCAGGGACGACGGATCGCCACAAAACCACACCTCGACTATCTGTTGCGGGATGGCGATGCGACCGAGAAAGACATGTTCTCGATGAGTTGTTATGCCGACGCGTTCACCGATGCGGGAGTTGATTTGCCGGCTGATTCGGAGCAGCAGTGGACGATGACGGTGTTGGGGAAAGCCAAGGAGCATTGGCATGTGGGTGAACTGCGTCAGGCACGCAGCCTGATCGAAAGACTGGCGATCAATCAAGAAGAACCCTCGCCGGCCGTCTTTGCTTTCCTTGGCGTCGTGTTCGCTGAGGCGGATGACGATCGGGCGATGCAATTATGGATCACCAAAGTTCCCGAAGGCATTGCGGCCGAGCCCGAGTATTGGCGCGCGTTGGGAATCTGGTTGCAACGCAACGGACACGTCGAAGAAGCGGTTCGTTGCTTTTGCGAAGCGGTGCTGATCGATGAAACCGATCGGTTTGCCTATGCCCGTCTTGGTCAGTGTTTGCAGTCGCTCGGTTACAGCGAAGCGGCCAATGAGGCACAACAGCGATTCCAATTGCTGGCCGACATCGCTGAAGTCATGGCGGGGATTGGGGTGGAGCCTGGTTCGAAAGAGGATCTCGAGGCGGTGGCCGAGCGGATGGTCGAACTGAAGCGACCTTGGGAAGCGGTTGGCTGGCGCGAAGTGTCGAGCCGATTGCATGGATACACTGACGCCGAAAAGGCTGAGATCGTGACGGCTCGCGAGGAACTTGCCGCGGCTGAAGAGCTCGACAATACAGCGGACGATTGGCGGACGTGTGGAATCGATGTCGACAAGTTCCCGCTGCCGGCAGCCAAGCTTGTCGGAGTTCCCACCACCAAGCCATTGCCCCAGCAGCCGTTGTACCAAGGGACGCCCCGAGCAATTTCGCTGCAGGACATTTCCAAGCAAGTCGGATTCGAGTTTCAATACAACAATGGCGATGATCCGGACGACACGACGGTCTTTTTGCACCAACTCACCGGCGGCGGCATCGGTGTGATTGATTATGACTTGGATGGACGGCCTGACGTCGCATTGTCTCAAGCTGGCGGCGAAGCATACGACGCCGCTGGTTCCGAGCCCAACGGATTGCAACGCAATCTTGCTGGAAAAGCGTTTGTCGATGTTGCGGCCTTGGCTGGTATCGACGACCGAGGGTACGGACAAGGCGTTGCGGTCGCCGACCTGAATCAGGACGGTTTTCCCGATTTGGTGATCGCGAACATCGGTCCCAACGCTACCTACATCAACTGTGGTGACGGCACTTTTCGTCGCCAACAGACACCGGGAACTCAGCGCGGCGATTGGACCACCGTGGTCGCTTGTGGCGACCTGAGCGGCAATGGTTTGCCGGATGTCTTTGAAGTGAACTATGTGGACGACCCCAGAGCGCTGAGCACGCCCTGCACGGCGACCGAGACCGCCTGTGTTCCCAGCGGCTACAAACACGCGGTCGACCAGATTCTTTGGAACACGGGTGACGGCAGCTTCGGTGTAAAACGCGATGAGCTCCAAGCGGCGCCGGGCCCAGGTTTTGCCGCCATCATCGCCAACTTTGATCGACGCGATGGAAACGACGTCTTTGTTGCAAACGACGTTGTCAGCAACCATTACTGGCGCAGCGTGCCGGACGCAGCGGAAGCCAATCCGTCAGCGCTGGTTGAATCCGCACAGGTCTCTGGACTCGCAAACGGTTTTGCCGATACCGAGCATGGCTGCATGGGCACAGCCGCAGGGGACTTTGATCGCAACGGCATGATCGATCTGCACGTAACCAATTTCTGGACCCAGCCGTCGGATCTGTATTTGCAACAGAAAGGTGGCACGTTCATCAACAAAACCTTGCCTTACGGTCTCTATTCCGAAACTCGCAAAACCGTTGCCTGGGGAACGCAGGCGGTCGACTTTGACTGTGACGGTTGGCTTGATCTCGCCGTCCTCAATGGGCACGTGATCGAGCGGTCGGGGACCCCTTTTCGAATGCGTCCGCAACTCTTTCGTGGCATCGCTGGTCGATTCGTGACCGATGCGGCATCCGAAGCCACGTCGACCTTTTGGGAGATCACGCGTCACGGGCGAACGCTTGCGGTGATCGACTGGAATGGAGATGGTCGTCAGGACTTGATCGCAGGTCACCTCCACTCGCCGACACTTCTACTTGAGAATCAAACTGATTCACTCAATTGGGTACAGGTCGAGTTGGTCGGGACCGAGTCGGAACGTGGCGCTGTTGGTGCCGAGGTCGTCGCCGTTGTTGACGGAAAGCGGTTGACCGGCTTCGTGACCGGTGGAGACGGATTCCTGTGCAGCAACGAGGCGGTGACAGGTTTCGGAATCGGCGATGCCGAAAAGATTGATCACATCGAAATCAAATGGCCGTCCGGTGCCGAGGCGATCATCACGGCACCCGAGCCCAACCGCCGCTATCTCCTTGTCGAAGGTGACGACCAACCCTGGACGCGTTGAGTGGCTTTTGGTGAGCGTAGGTCATGCTGTGCATGACACAAAGTGAGCCGAACGCGCTAGCGTCGGGCCACACTCCACGACCACGACCTGGCCTTCTCCCGCTACGAGTTCGTAGTACCGAGCTTTAGCCGGAATCTTCTCTCATTCCGCCTGAAGGCGGGACGACGAACGGTGTGAGCCGAACGCGCTACTAGCGTCGGGCCTTACTTTACGACTTGGCCTTTTCGCGCAGCGCCGTTAGCTCGATGGCGGAAATGAGCGCTTTCGCTTTGTTGATCGTCTCGTCGTACTCGGCATCGGGGTCGCTGTCGGCAACGACACCACAACCCGCTTGCACATAGACTTTGCCCTCTTTGGCGACCATCGTTCGCAGTGCGATGCAGGTATCCATATTGCCGCGGTAGTCGATGTAGCCGACGGCGCCCGCGTAGGGGCCGCGGCGATGCGGTTCGATCGAGTCGATGATTTCCATCGCTCGCACTTTCGGCGCCCCCGAAACCGTTCCGGCCGGCAAGCAGGCTTTCAAGGCATCAAACGCATCGAGTCCGTCGCGCAGTGTGCCCTGCACTTCACTGCTGATGTGCATCACGTGACTGTAACGTTCCACCACCATGACTTCGGTCAATTCGATGGTGCCGTACTTGGCAACGCGTCCAACATCGTTGCGTCCGAGGTCGACCAACATCACGTGCTCGGCACGTTCTTTGGGGTCGGCAAGCAGTTCTTTTTCGAGTGCCTTGTCCTCTTTCGAATCCTGTCCGCGGCGGCGAGTGCCTGCGAGCGGGCGAACGGTCACGACGCTGTCGGCAACGCGGCACATGATTTCGGGTGAGCATCCTACGAGTTCACATTCGGGCGTGCGAACGTAGAACATGAAGGGGCTTGGATTGACGACGCGGAGCGAGCGATAGATCTCAAAGGGATCGACATCCGTGGTAACGGTCATCCGTTGGCTGGGGACGACTTGAAAGATATCGCCGGCGCGAATGTACTCAACGCAATCGGTGACCGCCTTGCCAAACGATTCACGCGTGAAGTTGGCTTCGATTTCAAGCGGCGAACCGTCCGATTGTTCCTTCCATTGATCGGGGTTCCATTCGTCAGCACTCGCAGCGACGGGGGCGGTCAGCTTTTCGACCGCTTCGTCGACCCGTGATTTTGCTTCGTTGTAGGCTGCGGCGGCTTGGTCGGCGGAATCTGTTTCGCGGCAGTCGGCCAGTGAGATCACGGTGATGGTTTTGGCGACGTGATCAAAAACACAAAGCGTGTGATAGAAAGAAAAGTCGAGGTCGGGAAGGTTGCGATCGTCTTCGGGCGAATTGGGAAGGTTCTCGACGTATCGGACCACGTCGTAGCTGGCGTATCCAATGGCACCCCCGACAAAGGGCGGCAGGTCGTCGATTTGAGCGACGCGATAATGGAAATGTTCGCGAAAAGCATCGAGTGGATCGTCGGCCTGGGACGTTTCGACCGAACCGTCGCCCGTTTCGGTCACTTCGATTTCTTGTCGGCGGGCGGCAAATCGGCGAACCGGTCCCGATGCAAGGAAGCTGTAACGCCCCACCTTTTCGCCGCCGATCACACTCTCAAACAGACAGGCTGGTCCGCCATCTTCAAGCAGTCGAAATGCCGTCACAGGCGTCAACGTGTCGCTCAAAAGCCGACGGCAAACGGGGACGAAATCGTGTTCGACAGCCAACTGGGCGAACGTTGTGGCGGCAGGCGTATGCATCGAGATTGCTTTGAGTCGTGATCAGCGCGGCAAGATCATTGGGTACAGATCGTCTTGTGTCCGCTAGTTTCTGCGGAAATGCCCGTTGCGTGTAGGCCCCTCTGTGGCGCCGGTAGTGACAGTGTTGAGCCCCGAAAACGCCGCCGTGTTCGCGCGTTTGCCCATTTCTCGTCGCGTTGACACTACCCCCAACAGCGATAGAATCCATTTGCTTGGGTTCGCTATACCATTGAGGCGAAAAGATTTACGGCAATTTGGAAGCCGTCAGTCATCGTTCTCGTGCGTCGCAGATGGCCAGGAACGAGACATGAAATGCCAATATTGTGAAAAGCCCGCCACTTTTCATATCACCGAATTGACTGAACCAAACGGCCCGCAGGTGATGCATTTGTGCGAAGAACACGCGCGCGTCCACTTGCAAAAGGAAGCGTCGTCGCCGGCTGCATCGATCACCGGTGCACTCGCCAAACAGCTTCATCTTGGCCAATCGAAACAAGAACTCGCCGAACTGGACCAAAAGGAGTGTCCCGTTTGTGGGATCAGCTTTTTCGAGTTTCGAAACACCGGTCGGCTCGGTTGTCCCTACGACTACACCCACTTCGACTCCGATTTGGTTCCCTTGTTGACCAACATTCACGATGCGACAGAACATTGCGGAAAACGTCCGCGCCGCGCTGCCGCCTCGGCCGATTCACAAGCGCAGATGATTGGGCTTCGTCGCGAAATGGAAGAGGCGATCGATCGCGAAGATTACGAACGGGCATCCGAAATTCGTGACGAACTCAAACGCATCGAATCGGAGGGCAAGAACGAACCGGCGCCCAGCGAGGGAGACGAGTAGGCGTGAAACGTGAATCGGACTTCAAGCAGTTAGCAAAAACCTCGGGTGAGTGGTTGCGCGGTACCGGCCCTGAATCGGATATCGTGATCAGCAGCCGGATCCGGCTCGCTCGCAATCTTGCTGACTTTCCATTCATCCGTCGTTGTTCGGACGAGGATCGAATCAGCATCGAGCGAACCGTTCGCGCACGCATGGACGCGATCGAAGATTGGAAAGAAATTTCCTACATCGACATCGAACAACTCTCCGAAATTGATCGCCAGTTCCTCGTCGAACGCCAGCTGATTAGCCGCGAGATTGCCGAAGCCGATGGCTCTCGCGCCGTCGCCGTCGATCCAGGCGAACAATACAGCGTGATGATCAACGAAGAGGATCATCTTCGCATTCAAGTCATGCACAGCGGTCTCGATTTGAGGTCGGCTTGGCAACGGATCGACGCGCTCGATGACAAACTTGAAAAAGAGATTTGGTACGCCTTCCATCCGGCATACGGATACTTGACCGCTTGTCCCACCAACGTTGGGACCGGTCTTCGCGTCAGTGTGATGTTGCATCTACCCGCACTTGTGATCACGCGCCAGATCGAAAAGGTGTTTCGCAGCATGCAGCGAATCAACGTCACCGTTCGTGGTCTCTACGGCGAGGGATCTCAATACACCGGTGACTTCTACCAAGTCAGCAACCAAATCACGCTCGGGCACAGCGAAGAAGAACTGGTCGCATTGGTCGGTGATGAAGTGGTGCCGCGTATCATCGAATACGAACGCAAGGCACGTGACTTTCTGATCTCACAAAGCCAGAAAGATCTGCATGATGACGTCAGCCGCGCTCTTGGCATCTTAAGCACGGCCAAGAAGATCAGCAGTGAAGAGACGATGCACTATCTGTCGAAGGTTCGCATGGGCGTGAACCTTGGTTTGATTGATGATGTTCCCGTTGGAACGATCAACAAGCTCTTCATCCATACGCAACCGGCACACTTGCAAAAGTTGCACGGCCGCTTGCTTGGGTCCTCTGATCGAAACGTTGAACGCGCCAGTTACCTGCAGCGTCATCTCAGCGGTAGCTTCGGCGAAGGCGAACTGAACTAGCTTGCTTGACCCGTGCGGGCGTCCTCGAGAACGCGACGTTGCACCGGCCCTCAAGCTGCCCGCGGAGCGAACGGGAAACGTTTGGCACGCCGTTCGCGTTATTCATTCTTTCGACTGAGAGTTGTCTGCCAAATTGACAGCGGCTTTGAGTCGGAGCCATCCGCGGTAGCTCCTTCCCTTTTGATTAACAGCATCCGTTTGCGGGCACAGTACCCGTAAGTTTGCTCGTTGTTTTCCGTAACTGGCTCGGCGTCCAGAGTGACGTCGGATCGAGTGGAATGAAACGCAGCAAACCGACTGGTCTGTTTGTTCGCTTAAAAGTGTGAGGAGAAAAACAATGAGAATGGTATTTCCACATTCGACCGGGCGTTTGATCAACGACTTGGCAACTGACATGAACACGTTGGTCGAGTCGTTTTTCAATGAAGAGTGTTCGGACCAATCGGTCCGTTTCGCACCTCGAATGGACATCGAAGAAACCGACACTGGTTACGAGTTTGCTTTGGACCTTCCTGGTGTGAAGCCCGAAGATGTCAACGTCGACATCGAGGACAACCGTTTGACCATTCATGGTGTACGGCGGGATACAAAAGAAGACACCGAAGGCGGCAAGCGACGTGTCGAACGTGTGTTCGGTGAGTTTCGCCGTGCGGTCGAATTACCCAAGACGGTCGATCGTGACGGGATTGTCGCCAACTATGAACACGGTGTGTTGACGATTCTGCTGCCGAAAGCGGCCAAGGCGGGTTCGCGTCGCATCGAAATCAATCAGGCAAAACCGGCTGAGGAGGCGTAGACTGCAACGCGCCGCAAACGCGTGGGCAAAATCTGTCTAAAACGCGGGGGTGGGGCTACCAAGCCGCATTGGAACGGCAAATTTCCCAATAATCCGCGATCCGCAGGGAACCGATTCGCCACAACGCGATTCGATTGTCCTGAGGGTCGCGGTTTTTTTGTGGCGTCGATGATAAACTGGTGGCTGACAAAAGGGCTGGAACGTATCCGAAAGACCGTGGCGTGGACGAAGAGTCTCAACTGATTGATCGAGCCATCGAAGGCGACCGCGCCGCGTTCAGTCGATTGATCGAGATGAACCAGGAACGGCTCTTTGCTTCGATGTTGCAGGTGACCGGTTCGCCCGACGAAGCTGAAGAGGTGGTGCAAGAAGCGTTCATCCGCGTCTTCGTCAAGCTTCATACGTTTCAACGCAACAGCCAATTCTTCACGTGGCTGTACCGAATCGCGTTCAATAGTGCTTTGACACGCCGTCGCCGCAAACGCGCCCGCGTTTCGCTCGACTATTGTCGTGACAACAACGGCTTGGAAGTGCCCGACGAGACTGATGGCGTTGATGAACCGATGCTTCGCCAAGAACGCGTCTCGATGGTGCGCGAAGCGATGAAGACGCTCACCGACGAGCATCGTTCGATTTTGATTCTTCGCGAGATGGAAGAAAACTCCTACGAAGACATCGCAGAGATTCTTGAAATCTCGATCGGTACCGTACGCAGTCGACTCAGCCGAGCCCGCCGGCAACTCAAACTCGCGCTCGAGGCGATGCAGCGAGAAGAAGAGCCAAGCTCCTAGAAAACCTGTCATGCCAACTTCGCTCGGCCAACTTGTCGCGACGAGATGCTGCATCATGATTGCAGCCGCGTTGATGATCGCAACAATCGCAGCGGCCGAGACACCGGTGAGTCAATCTCGCTCGAAACTGCGCCAGCAGTTCGAACAAGCGGATCTCAATCGGGATTCGTCACTCAGCCAATCGGAGTTCGCCGAATTGAGTCAGGACACCGCGGAGGTCCGGCGTGATTTTCGAATGTTCGATATCAACGGCGATGGATTGCACTCCTACGTCGAGTTCGTTGGGGCCGTTCGATTCCTTGACCCAAGTTTCAGTGCCAAGATTCAAGACCCGTTCACGAGCATCAGCACCAATGCTCGCGACGCAATTGACGAATCTTATGACAACTGGAACATGCGGCCTGGCGAGACGGTGGCGGCACGTCGGTTCGCGATCAATTTCTTGACATCCATTTCACCCGATGGGCGGTACGTGATCAGCGGTCGCTTCTTGGATCAGCTTGATTCGGATGGCGACAATTTCGTCAATCGGACCGAGGCCATCGCCTTTGTCGAAGAGCAGCTTGGCATTCGTTGGAACGAGCACCGTCTGCGGCACGTCGACGGCAAGGTGATTGATTTTCAATTGATGTTGAAGCTCGATCGTAATCGCGACCGCATGATTTCGTATCGCGAGTATCACCATCGCAAAAGCGAGGATCTTGATTTGGATCCGCTGGCCTTTCGCGGCGCTGATCGCGATCGCAGCGACACGCTTACGGTTGCCGAGATCGCCGATCCCGAGCACGGTTTTTTACGTGATGTTATCGCCGAGTTTCGCGAGTTGGATGGCGACCTCGACGCACGCGTTTCCGCATCGGAACTACAGACGCTCGATCGGGGCGAGGGCAAATGGAGCAAAGAGCTGGCTAGCCACAACGTGGTCGCGTTTGATGACGACGGCGATGGCTCACTCTCACTGCAAGAGTTTCGTTTATCGATGTTCGGAAATCCGAATTACCCGTGGTATCTGCAGCCTGAAGACATCGACCAGGACGGCGTGCTCACCTTTGAAGAGTTCGATTTTGGCAGCTTGGATTTGTTCCAATTGCAGCGTCGGCTCTACTTTCACCGCTTCGACCGGGACCGAAACGGCCAGCTCTCGGCTGACGAGTTTTCGTTTCGGTAGTTTCACAAGCGGCCGCTTCCGCGGTTGGCCAACTCTCGAATGGTCTTGCGTGGCCCGTCGACCGATTTGTTATAGATCGATCGCGATGACGAATTCTGGATCCCAATTCGATGCCTCCAGCGACCCCTCTGGGCAACCGCTGCCTTTGTCGGGTGGGCCGCAGTCGGGCGATGCATCAGCTGACGATCGGACGGTGCGCCCGTTCTTGGGGATTCGATTCAAATGTTGCCGGACCTACGGCCGCATCTACCGCAACGATGCCGGGACCGCCTATTCCGGTCGGTGCCCCAAATGTATGGCGGCCGTCAAAGTTCCCGTTGGCCAAGGCGGCAGTGCCGCTCGCTTCTTCAACGCCGAATAGACGCTAGGGTGTGTGCTTGCACGCACCTGAACCCAACGATCACAGATTTGGTGCGTGCAAGCACACACCCTACCTAAAATCGCGTCTTGGCACCTTTTTCGTAGGGCTTTGGTTAGACTCGATCTTTCCTGCGGGGGTTGGCATTTGTTAACGTCCGTTCGAAGGTCCCGTTTTGCCGCGTTTCACGTCGAAGTTTCATGTTGGGTGAATACAAAGTCAGCCGTTGCACTCGCCAGTGCCATGCCGAACAGCGACCGCTGCGCGACGGTGAATGGTATTACTCGGTCGTTTTGGAATCGGGCGATGATTTCGCTCGCCAAGATTACTCCGCCGGCGCTTGGGAGGGACCACCAGAGGGCGCCATTGGATGGTGGAAATGTCGAATGCCCAAATCGGACGAAAAGAAAATGGTGCTCGCGCCGCCTGAGGTGCTTGTTGACCTGCTTCGTCAGATGGAAGGCTTTCCTGATCGCGCCAAGAGTCGGTACCTGTTGGCGCTGATGTTGATGAGGCGACGAATTGTTCGTCCCGCCGCAGCCGGCGCGATTCCGGAATCAGAATCGGAATCGGGCGTCGAAGAACAGACAAATCAAGAAACAGACGAGACCGATGGCGGTGAAAACGGGCCAGAGCAGGATGTGCTGTGGGTCGAAGTGGTTGCCGATGGCAGTGTGATCGGCATCCCCAGTTGCACGGTCACGCGAAGCGAATCGGAAAAACTCAAGGACGAGTTGAACGAGTTGCTCTACTGTGAAGCGGAAGAAGAGTAACGGCGACGAGTTCGCTCAATGGAGAAACGCACGGATGCGATGGCTTTCATGGATTGGGATTCTGCTGGTTTGCTTTGTTTCTGGTGGGGCGACTTGCGCGCGACGTGATGTGCCGCTTACCTTTCCGCCGCCACCGGCCGTGTTGACGACGACGCCGACGTTGGATGAGGTCGTTGCCGTGATCAATCGGGCCGATCAGATCCAGCAGCTTTCGAGCAACTCCGTCTCCGTCGATATGGAAGGGGCGCCGAACCTGTCCAGTTCGACGTTGCACCTTCAACGCAACAAGAACTTTCGGTTGAAAGCGGGGCTCAGTCTCGTTCCCGGCGTCGGCGTTGATCTCGGTAGCAACGATCAAGTCTTTTGGTTCGAAGTACCTGAGGGACTCGGACGCACCCTCTACTTCGCTCGGCATGACCAATACCAACAGCAACTCAATCGCGCCGTCTTGCCAGTCGATCCGACCTGGTTGATCGATGCGCTCGGATTGGTGCATATCAACCCACAAGCGGTCGTTGCAGGGCCGGTGCGGCGCGCCGACGGAAAACTCGAAATACGTGACACGCTCACCATGCCTGATGGCGTTTACCAGCGAGTGTGCTTCATCGAGCCTCAGGCCGGTTACGTGATGAACCAACAACTCTATTCGCCAAGTGGTGCGTTGATCGCTCAGTGCAATGCGAGCAACCATGTCTACTATGACCAGGTTCAATGTGCCCTGCCCCATCAAGTCGACATCACACTCACGCCGGCAACAGGTCAACCGCTCTCGATGCGCATCGATATTGGGATGTACTCGGTCAATCAGCTACTGACATCCGATCCCACCGTATTCGTGATGCCTCAAACCGCGAAGAAGGCGATCGATTTGGCCTCTGCCTCGGCGACACTGCCACTGAACAATCAAGCGGCCGCTCCGTCAGCCTATCGGGCGTCGGCGCCCACGAGCTATCCGATGCGTGGCGAACTGCGGTAGCGACGCGGTTGAGTTTCGTCATTGTCGCCTTTTGCTCCGTAAAAGTTGCGGTTGCAGGCGCTGCTGTCGCCGAGCGTGAGCCGTTGTAGCTACGCTCGCCAGAGCTTGGGGATGATGGAGAGCGGCTTGTTGATGCCTTCCACCTTCTGGCGAAGGTAGCTACGTGAGATTCCGACGTCAGGATCAAAGCCGGATCTGCCTCGCTGTCGCTTCTTGATCCGGCCTACGCGTTGATCCGTTATCCGAGCAGGGCTCTGGCGATATTGATGTAGATCACAATTCCGAGGATGTCGACGATGCCGGCGACGAACGGGTTGCTCATCATTGCCGGGTCGAGCCCGATTCGCTTAAACAGCAGCGGCAGCGTCGCGCCGCACAAGCACCCAACCAGGATGACCGAAATCAGCGTGAGCGGGATGACGATGGCATCGCTGGGTGTGGGGGCAACGAAGATCGCGACCGACAATCCAATCAACGCGAGGAACCCGCCGAGCATCAGTGAGACATAAGCTTCGCGTTGAAGCACCTTGGGCCAGTCTCGCAGATTCACCTCGCCACTGGTCATCGCCGTGATCACGAGCGTCGCCGATTGGCTGCCCGAATTGCCACCGGCCGAAATGATCAGCGGGATGAACCAGACCAGCCAAGTGAATTGTTCGAGCTCGGTTTCGTAGTGGCGCAGTGCAAACGCGGTCAGCAGTGCGGCAAAGAACAGGATCGTCAACCAAAGCCCCCGTTTCCATGACAGGGTCAGCAAACCGATTCGAAGAAAGTCGTCTTCCAGAGGAGCGACCGCAGCGATTCGTTGGGCGTCTTCGGCCAGTTCTTCACGCACCACATCGATCACATCGTCGTGTGTGATGATGCCGAGTAGCTTTCGACCTGAGTCGACAACCGGAATGGCAAGCAAGTTGTAACGCTCCACCTTTTCGGCGACCGACTCCTGGTCCTCAGTCACCAAAGCGACAACGACGTCGCTTTCCATCATTTCGCCCAGTGTTCGGTTGGGCGTGGTCAGCGACGAAACGAGTTGTCGCGTCGACACGATGCCGCGCAAAATGTCGTCGTCATCAACGACATACAGGTAGTAGATCGTTTCGAGTTCGCTTGCTTGGCGTCCGAGTTCCTCGAGTGCATCGCGCGCGGTCAATTTCTCGCCCAGCTTCGCCACTTCCGACGTCATCAGCGCGCCGGCCGTTTCCTCGGCATACGATTGCAGGCGTTGAATGTCGCGGCGATCTTCGATCGGCAACAGCGGCAGGATTTGCTGCACGCGTTGGTCGGTCATGTCTTGCAACAGGTCGACGCGGTCGTCCGAGGCAAGTTCTTCGACAAGCTCTGCGACTTCGGTCGGCTCGTGCAATTCGAGCATCGCGACCTGACGTTCTTCTTCAAAGTAACTGAAGATCTCGGCGCGACGATCTGGGTCGGCGTACTGCAGGACCTGCCAAGCTTCGGCGTCGGTCAGGCCTTCCATGAATTCGGCGGTGCGGCCTGGGTTGAGCGCGATGCAGAACTCTTTCAGTTCCGGCTCATTCGAGGTAGCCAACATCTCGCGCAGTTCAGGAAGAAAGAGAGTGTTGACCATGATGCTTACCTCGATGCGAAGCTGAAAATCAATTCATAGGCTCGGCGCAATGCTGTCCTGTTAGAGAGACCACCGTGGGGTGGAAAAAGAGAGCCCGACCCTTCGGGCTCATTGGGTACCAACGCTACCGGATGATTGGTGGGTCGCGGTAGCAATCAGTTCTTTGTTGCAGTAGCAATCTTGGTTCGACGTAGCGAGCAGACGCTCCGTCCTAGTTGCTGACACGCTCGACGTATTCGCCGGTTCGCGTGTCTACTTTAATCACGTTGCCTTCTTTGATGAATCCAGGCACGATGAATTCGGCGCCCGTTTCCACTTTGGCGGGTTTGGTGACGTTGGTCGCGGTATCGCCTTTGGCGCCGGGAGCACATTCGATGACTTCCAATTCAACTTGATTGGGAGCTTCGACGATGATGGCGTTGCCGTTGTACAGCGTCATGGTGCAGACCATGCCATCTTTGAGGTATTTCCAGACGTCGCCGCCAACCGCTTCCGCGACTTCGTATTGTTCGAACGAAGTTTGGTGCATGAAGACGTAATCGACACCGCTGCGGTAAAGGAATGACACGTCGGTTGTTTCAACGTCGGCCGATTGCAGCGAATCACCACCCTTGTAGGTTCGGTCCAGTGTGGTGCCACGAACCAGGTTCTTCAACTTACACTTATAGAGAGCGTTTCCCTTGCCTGGTTTGACGAATTGCATGTCAACCATCAAGTAAGGATCGCCGTCAATTTCGACCTTCAGGCCTTTTCGGAAGTCGCTTGTGTTATAAGTAGCCATGTGGGAATGGCTCCGTAATTCGAGTCAATTGTCGCGGGAGATTAGAAAACACATGTCTGTAGTTGGACCAGGGGGTGATCGTTGATACAGACGTTTGAGGACGGTTCGGTGAAGGAGTCGGTCGAGACTGCTGCTCAGGAACCGGTGCAGATTCTAACGCCCCCATCCGGTTTTGGTCAGGCCAGTTCGTGCGGGTTGCCGCCGGAGTCATCGGCCCCACCGGGACCCAACTCAGGTGGCGACCATTGGCGATCTGTTGATCAGGTTGATTGGCAGGCCGCGATGAAGCGAGCCATTCGCTGCTCGCAGCAATTGCGAGCCATGTTAGGTTTGGCTGAGGAACCCAACGGCATGCCAGCGGGGGCGTTTCCCACATTCGTGCCACTGGAGTACCTGCGCCGAATCCGCCAGGGGGACCCGTCCGACCCGTTGCTTCGGCAGGTCATCGAATCGCCGCAAGAAAATGTCGAGAAACACGGATTTGTCGCAGATCCCGTTGGCGACAATCAATCGTTGGCCGCTGGCGGCCTGCTGCACAAGTACGACGGGCGAGCGCTCGTCATCACGACCGGAGCCTGCGGGATCCACTGCCGCTACTGCTTTCGACGCGAGTTCCCCTATCAGGGTTCAGGGGGCCAGCGAGACCAGTGGCAACCGGCTGTCGATTATTTGGCCAACCAAACCGATATCAGTGAAGTGTTGCTGAGTGGCGGCGATCCGCTGACCCTGACCGACGAGAAGCTCTTTCCCATGCTCGATCGTCTGGAATCGATCCCACACCTGCAAAGGCTGCGGTTTCATTCGCGAATGCCCGTCGTGATCCCGCAACGAATCACCGAGGCCTTGGTCAGCCGACTCCGCGGGAGCCGGTTGGCGGTTTGGATGGTGATTCATGCGAATCACCCGCGAGAATTGGACGACGCCGTCCTTGACCGGTTAAGTTTGTTAGTGCGAAGTGGCATTCCCGTGCTCAATCAGGCCGTGCTGTTGCGCGGCGTCAACGATGATGCCGAGACTTTGATCGAATTGTGCGAGACGTTGGTGAATCATCAATTGATGCCCTACTACTTGCATCAACTCGATCGTGTTCGTGGAGCTGCTCACTTCGAAGTGCCTGTCCAGCAGGGACGCCAACTCATGGAAACTCTACGAACTTCTTTGCCTGGTTACGCCGTACCCAAGTATGTCGTCGAGCAGGCGGGCGAGCCGTCCAAGACTCCTCTCGTTTAAGTTTCTCGGCCCGACTTTTGATTTGACGCACACGACAAGGCAGCTATGTACGTCCTTGAGAATCCCGTTCTCCAACGCGAACTTGTCGTCAACCTCAGAACCAATCGCGCGTTCTTGTTGTTGGCGGTTTATCAGCTGCTGTTGGCCGCAGTGGTGTTGATGGCGTGGCCCGGTGACGAGCGTCTCGACCTATCGACCAACCCGCAATCAGCACAGAAGCTGGTCAACTTGTTTTTCCTCGGGCAATACGTGATCGCATCCTTGATGGCGCCCAGCTTTGCTGCGGGCGCGATCACGGGCGAAAAAGAACGCAAGACCTACGAGATGCTGCTTGCCAGTCCGTTGCGTCCAGGCGCGATTGTGCTTGGCAAGATGGTTGCCTCGCTGACGCACCTCGGAATGTTGATCTTGGCATCACTGCCGATCATCGTGCTTTGCCTGCCGCTTGGCGGGATCAGTGTTTACGAAGTGCTGGCTGCCTACTTGGGGCTGATCGTCTCGGTGATTCTGTTCGGCGCGATTGGTGTCTTTAGCAGCAGTTATTTTTCGCGCACAAGCAGCTCGTTGGTGGTGAGCTACTTGGTGATTCTTCCGCTCGTGATTCTTGCGGTCATGTTTTGGCAGTCGCTGTCGGGCGATGGCGAGTTGCGATTGAAAGTAGCGTTGTTGGTGATCCCGGCTTTTGTCCTTTCAGCCGTCATCTTGATGTGTGCCGCCGCAGCCGGGCGCATGCTGTACCCACCTGACGTTGGCAGTGAAGGGAAAGAGGTGATCGACCTCGAAAAAGAGGCTGAAGAAGCCGTGGGGCTTGTGATCCAACCCGATCAATTCCCCGATCGCTTGTTCGCACCGCCAAAAAAGCAGGAGTTGATGCCGGACGGAGCCAATCCGGTCTATGACAAAGAAATCCACAGCGAGATCTTTAGTCAGGGAACGCTGATGTTGCGGCTGGTGATTCAGATCAGCATGCTGCTCGCGATTCCACTGATGGGAGTGTTCCTGTTTTGGCAGATTGAGCGTGCCGCTTGGTTCTGCGTTTACGTGATTGTGTTCAACATGCTCGTCGGTCCGGTCTTCTTGGCTGGCAGTATGACGAGTGAGCGCGAACGCCAAACGCTCGATCTGTTGTTGACCACGACGTTGACGCCATGGCAGATCTTGTGGGGCAAGTTCATCGTCGGGTTTCGTATCTCAGCCGTCTTGACCTCGTTTTTGTTGTGGCCGCTCCTGTTAGGCACGGCACTGAACAATCGTTTTTGGACAAACTGGGACGCCGTCCTGCTGTTTTTTGCCGTGGTGTTGATGGTCTGTCTGGTCAACGCGGTCGTCGCGCTTGTTTGTTCTTTGTTCCAAAGAAAGACATCGATCGCACTGCTTAGCACCTACGTCGTTCTGCTATTGCTCTACGTCGCGCCGCCAGCCTTGGTGTCGCTGTTGACGATTCTCGAGTTCCAGGCAGAGCAGATTGAGATGAGTCGGCTCGCGGGGATAACGAGTCCGTTTTCGGCAGTGTTCTCAATCCCGTTGGACGAGCAACTCAAACGCGAGTACGACGAGACGCCGGCCAATGTAGGGAACCTCAAGATCGTGGCGGGCTACTTTGCCTTCAGTGCTTTGCTGCTGGCCGGTTCTGCCTGTGCAATGATCCTGCGGCTCAAATCACGACGTGGTTTGTCCGAGTAACGCCCGCCTCCAACCTCGTTACCCCGCTCCGCGTGGTAACGCACTCTTCGGACGCTCCGCGTCTTCGTAGGTCATGCCTCGTAGTTTGTAGTACCGCCTTCAGGCGGAAGAGCCAACAGATTCCGGCTAAAGCCGGTACTACGAACGATCCACACCTCGCTACCCCGCTCCGAGTCCTAGCGCGTTCGGCTCACAAAACTCACTGCCCAACGTAATTGGTGACGCCGATGTGGGCATCAAACGCGTCCCGTTCGTGCGGTTCGAGCGTCTCGCGATGATACCGAAGCGAGAATCCGCCATGCAGCGATCCATCATCATTAACCATCCAGTCGAGTACATCCTCGGCGCGGATCCGGAATGATTGGCCGACCCGCAAGGCGGCGACGGAAGGTGGCACTTCGAACAATTCCGCGGTGAAGTCGGGGCCGTCGATTTGGGTGTTGAATAGCCAAACGAACCCACGACCAGTTCCGTCCTCAAGTTCTGTTTTGACCAGGGCAGCGCTGGCGTCAAAGCGGGGGAGCATTTCGCGAAACGAGTCGAGTGTTTCTTGGGCCCGTGCGATCGTAGCAAGGTAGGCAGGGTCATCACTACGCAGCAAGTTGACTCGAGCACCCGGATCAAGGTCAGGTTTGCGGCCGAGTTCGCGTCGCAGCATCTGCCAGTCGTACCAACAGTTTTCGGGGTCGAGGTCCCGGTAACCTCGGGACTCAGCCAACTGGTTCGCGTCGGCAATGGTCATCATCATGCACGCCGCGTTGTCGCGAATTCCGATCACTTCCTCGTTGGTTAGCGGCGCCCCCTTTTCGTCTTCGGCTGACAAGAGGATCGTTCCCAGAGCAGGGACGAAGACCGGAATCAGCTCATCAGCATTCGACATGTTGTTATTCAACGAGAGGGTTGTTATGCGATCTCCGATGCTATTTTGCAACGCCCGACGTCAACGTTCGGGAATTCCAACGCAGCGGAGGGATGGTGTGATCATCGTTGGCAAGCCAATACGGCTGCGCCGAAGCAACGGAAACTAGCTTGCAGTCTATTGATTGTCATTACCGCTCCGGGGAGCTCCGGTAGCGATGTCGAATGTGTAGTCGCGTTCATAAAAATCGCGGGCGTAGACAGAATTGTCGTCGAAGCTGAATCCGTTTGTAAAGATATCGGCGCCGCCGCTTGACCAGGCAATCGTCCCATCATCCCGTAGTGCAGCGATCTCAAGTTCACCGTGAGAGAGGATCAGGCGATGTGCTGGCGAGTAGTAGACACCAAAGCAGGTTGCTTCGTCAGCTTTTGCCGTCCACCGGATTTCGAGTGTGGGGAGCGCAAGCCGAGTGAGATGGTCGCCGACGGCAAGCACTAGGTCATCGCCGATCACGATTGCAGAATGTTGGTGTACGCCTGACGCGCCGCCGCCGCAGAGAAGGATGACGGATGCGATGCGCTCACCAATATGCGATGTCGTCACCGAGTGTCTTGAGGTTGTGTAGCAGCCCGTCGATGCGTCGACCTGAATTTCGCGATCGAATTGTCGTGCGGACTCTCCTTCGGCCGTTCCGAAGGTCGGCACGTTTTCGATGAGAATGTCGAGTTCACGATGTTCAAGCCGCAGCATCTCAATCATTCCCCTCGGTGGGCAGCCCTTCTTCTTCGAGTTCCATCATGAGTTCGACGGTATCCAATGAATCAGCGCCTATGTCATCGAGAAACGATGGATTGTTTGGTATGCGATCACGAGGGACATTGAGCTGTTCCGAAAGCGAGTGAAGCATGCGCTCACGAAGTGCTTCGTTTCCGGCCCGGCGGAACACTCGAATTTCGGCGGGGGATTGAAGAAACCAGAGCCACTGCCCGCAATTCGGGCACGTTGCGTCGCCGAAGAATACCGACGGCTCGATGACAACAATCGCAGCGCACAAAGGGCACCTAACGGGTCTACCTTCCGGAGTCCTTGAAGAGATTGTCACTTCGTTTTCCGATGATTCTTCGATAGTGATTCGATTTTGTTGAGCAATGCCCGCTCGCGATTGCCCGTCGCACGCTCGGTTCTGCCTGACCGTTTGAAGATTACCGTCACGGGGAAGAATCCCGCATTCACTTTCTCGCGGTCAAGCAATCGAACAGCCGCGTTGTCATACAGGTCGTTGGGGTTCTTGTTTTCGGGGAGTACCAACGACAATCGGTAATCAATCGTTCGTTCCTGACGCTTTCGGTTCTCCGCTATCTGCGTCTCCGAGATTTGAAGCACGAGTTGTTCGTCGTCGAGTGTTGCGATCTCGATCGCGGTCGCAGCGAACTGATCGCCGATGCAGGCCAGATTGAGCGTCCGATCCTGTTCATTGAGCCATGCGCCGACGATTCGCGTCTGTTTTAACGACTCCGGCGTTGCTTGCGAAATGTCATACAAGATCTCGGAACCAGCACGAAAGACATCGTCGTTGTTGATGTCCAACGAGTAGAAGGCAGCGTCAATGCGCTGCAACGTTCGCCAAGTTGGCATCCTGTAGGACACCCAAGCCATTAGCAGTGAAAGTAGCGTCACAGCCAATAGAGCGTTGCGGAGTGAGAACTTCACGTTACGGTCATTTCAGTTCGCAGAACGGAAGGCTTCAGTCTGTCAGCCTCAACCGGTGCAGTACCCTTCGCAGAAACACCTGGTCTGCCGGGTGTGTGATCGCATTGCATTGCACGGAACACGATCGCAGGAAGGAACTGTCAGGGACTTGATTTGCTGCTGGCGTAGACAATGAGGCGTGTGGTGCTTTTCGAATCATGTTGAGATCCGTGGGCAATCGTTCAAGCAGGACTGCATCGAATCGTAGTACGTGTAACATTCATTTTTCAGGTCCCACGACGGATCAACCTGTTCGATGTATTGCTTGAATTCGTCGACTTGTGTCAGTGCCTCAGCAGCAAGCCATTCTGGGCAGTACGCAGCGCACTTCATGTATGCGAATGCCATTCCAAAGATCATAAGCCGCTTATACTTGTAGTCATCGTCACCTGGTTTCGCTCTTCGCTTAACTCCCCAGCCTTTGAAGAGAGATTTACAGAAAGACTTGCCCTCGTCCGCTGAGCTTTTTACGTCGCCCTCTGTGAACAATGCGAGAATATCAAAGCCGCTGTCGTTTCCGTTGGGTGAGAAGTCGTGAGCTGTGTCCCATAACTTTGGGTCGGAGACAACTTCACGAGCCCGCGGGTGATAGTTTTCCCACGCGATATCGAGCTCTTCCCACGTCATGTCCATCTCATTGTTTGCGGAACGGTATTGAGGTTTGCCGATACGGTGTGAATTTTAGCACGGCGGAGCGAGGCGGGTTCGAGGGACAAGCCTCGTCATGGCAACAACAAACTCGCTTCTAGACAATTCGCTCAAGAATGGAGCCGCTGTACTTCCTCGTCAACCTTATTGGAGTGCCCGGAATGAGAACCGCGGATGAACACGAATGAACGCAGATTCCGTCTGTGTGTTTGTTTTTGTTTGTGTCTGTCCGCGGTTCGCGTATGGGGCAGCTTTCCCCGAGTCGTCCCACACGAATTGCGATCACCGGAAATCGACTGCCTGGACCCGCTTCTGGGTTGCTATCTCTTCAAGCGTCTCTTTGATTAGTGTCGATCAGCGTCGATTAGTGTTCCTTTGTGCTATCCCCAGTTCTTTGTCCGCGGTGTCGCAGTGCCATTCACCACGTTGTCTTGCAAACTATGGGGTGCGGCATGCCAGGGGCATTGATCGTGCCGGATCCGCGTCGCTGTCGCTCCTTGATCCGGCCTACGTCTGCACTTCCTGACCAAGCTCTTTGGAGTGTCTGGTGTGAGAACCGCCGATGAACGCAAATGAACGCAGATACAACAGACGGAATCTGCGTTCATTCGTGTTTATCTGCGGTACGTGTACTCGGACTCTCCATCCACGGGAGCGCTCTTCTGTCCCATTTGGCCGGAATTCTAGGCGTCCGATTCTTGCACTTTGCAACGTCGTTCTGTAGTGCTCTGTCCATGTCGTCTGGGATCATTTCCTCAGCCGTCTCTTGAACTAGTGTCGATCAGAGTCGATTAGTGTTCCTTCGTGTTGTCCCAAGTGCTTTGTCTGCGGTTGTCGATTGCCATTCACCATGCCGTTGTCTTGCAAACTATCGGGTGCGGCATGCTGAGGTCATTGACCATGCCGGATCCGCGTCGCTGTCGCTCCTTGATCCGGCCTACGTCTGCACTTCCTGATCAGCTTTATTGGAGCGTCTGGTATGAGAACCTCGGATGAACACGAATGAACGCAGATACAACCGACGGAATCTGCGTTCATTCGTGTTTATCTGCGGTACGTGTACTCGGGCTCTCTATCCACGGGAACGCTCTTCTGTCCCATTTGGCAGGAATTCTAGGCGTCCGATTCCTGCGCTATGAAACGTCGTTCCGTAGTGCTCTGTCCTTGTCGTCTGGGATTATTTCCTCAGCCGTCTCTTGAATTAGTGTCGATCAGAGTCGATTAGTGTTCCTTCGTGTTATCCCAAGTGCTTTGTCCGTGGTTTCGCAGTGCCATTCACCACGACGTTGTCTTGCAAATTATGGGGTGCGGCATGATGAGGCTATTGACCATGCCGGATCCGCGTCGCTGTCGCTCCTTGATCCGGCCTACACCGGTTACAGCCAACCCTTGCGTTTGTAGCCGTCGGCTGTTTGTTCGATTCGTTGTTGCAGCGAGTGGGGGAACAGAAATCCGAGTTCGCTGGTCAAGAGATGCGTGTTGCAGATCCAGTTGCCGGCGAGACCTTCGCGTATCTTGTCGACATTCAACAGTGGCCGGTACGGAAAGAGTTTGGCAAGCAACGAGTTGACGCCAGCGATCGACCAGCAGACTGAACTCGGGATGTGAAACGGGCGAACGCCGTGTCGATCAAAATGGTTGGCGATGATCGTGCCGATTTCGCAAAAGGTCATCGGGTCGGGTTGGGCAACATCGATGGTCTCGATCCCAATCGCTTTTGTGGCGGCACCCTCGAAGTTCGACAGGTGAATGATTGCGTCGGCCAAATCGTCGACGTGAATCAACGAATAGCGAAAGTCATGGCGGCCGGGTAAAACGACAAAGCCGCGTTTGGCCGTTTTGTACAAGCCCAACATGTAGGGATCGTTTTCTCCGAAAACGGTCGGCGGTCTCAGGATTCGCATCGGTAGTTTCCCGGAGAATCGTTCGAGCGTCTCCTCGGCCAATCGTTTGCTGCTGCCGTAGTGTGAGACGGGTTCGCCCGGCGTAGCCTTCCGACCGCCCGGCGCAGCCTTCCGACCGCCCAGCGCAGCCTTCCGACCGCCCGACGCAGCCTTCCGACCGCCCGACGCAGCCTTCCGACCTGCCGGGGCGAGCTCTTTGGGACCGCCTGCGGTGAGTTTTTTGGGGCCGCCTGCGGCGAGGGAAGAAACCAACACAAGTCGCGGAGGCGAATCGGATCGAGCACAACTTTCAGCGACGTTCCGCGTGCCCTCGACGTTCACCCGGTCAAATTGTTTGCGGTTTTTTGCCAGCGTACGGCCGGCAAGGTGTACGACCACCTCGGCGTCGTCGAAAAGACCTCGCAGCGAACCGGGGTTTTCAACGTCGGCTTCGACAACGCGCACTTGTTCCCCCCAAGCCTTGCTTGACGGTTTCTCTGAGCGCACGATAGCGGTCACTTCGTGGTTGTCGGCGACGAGGGATTGGACGAGTTGACGGCCAATAAACCCCGCTGCACCGGTGACTGCGAAGCGTGGCTTTGGTGTCGGCGGCATGCGGCGATTTACCTTCTTTGGAAAAGCCTCAAGAATTGAATTATTCTTGTCGGTTCAACTGGTTCTTGCCCGAAAATTGCGTCCCCCAAAATGGGACGATGTCGAAGTCTGTGAACGACCGTCCCCCCCCATCGATTGCCGCCGTTTCGACGGTGGTCGATCTGCTGATCGATCGCGGCCGAGGGTCCTGCGCCGAAAAAGGATACACGTTCTTTCAGGGCGATGGGGTCGAAGACAAATGGTTGCGGTATGGCGACCTTGATCGCGCGGCGGTCAACATCTCGAAACAGCTGCGAACGAATCCGCTGAATCTCGACGACGACCTGCTGCCGCGCGCCGTCATTCTATGCCCGCCTGGCGAAGCCTACCTGCGAGCGCTGTTCGGCACGCTCTACAGCGGTATGACAGTGGTGACCGCCTACCCGCCTCGTCCACGCCGCGCTGACGAACGCCTTGATCACATCGTCAGCGACTCCGGGGCGACGGTGGCTCTGGTCGATCAATCGATCTTTGAGCGTCGCGATCAGATACTGAAGACATCACCACAGCTTGGCCGATTGAAGTGGTTCAACGTTGACGATCTCGCCAACGCACCGACCGTTGACCAGGCGAGAGGCAGCAACACGCTTGCGGGCAACACCGCCAATTGGACGCCACCCAACCTGTCACCCGACTCGTTGGCGGTGTTGCAGTACACGTCCGGTTCCACCAGCGATCCCAAGGGCGTTTGTCTATCGCATGGCAATCTTCTTGCCAACTTGCAAATGATCTACGAGGCGTTTGAAATCGAACGCTATCGTGATCATTGGAGTGTGACTTGGTTGCCACCTTATCATGACATGGGATTGATTGGTGGCTTGTTGCAAGTGCTGTACGCGGGACGCTGTACACACGTGATGCCGCCTGCATCCTTCATTCAGAAGCCGGTTCGCTGGTTGCAAGCGATCAGCAAGTACAAGGCGAGCGTTAGTGGTGGTCCTAACTTTGCATTCGATACCTGTGTGGATCGAATCCGGGATGCCGACCTTGAAGGTTTGGATCTGAGTCATTGGACGCTTGCGTTCACGGGCGCCGAACCGGTTCGTGAGAATTCGTTGCAGCGGTTTGCGGATCGGTTTTCGTCGATAGGTTTTCAGTCCTCAGCGTTCTTTCCCTGCTACGGACTTGCTGAAGCAACGTTGTTGGTGACCGGCGGACCGCGCGGGGAACATCGCACCGACTCGACGGCACCCTCGGGAGTTGTGGCGACGGGTGAAGTGGTCAGTTGCGGCGCTCCTGCGGGCGACCAGGTGGTGGTCTGCGCCGATCCCGAAACGCTTCGTGAGCTACCTGATGGCGAAGTCGGGGAAGTTTGCGTTAGCGGCGCGCACGTGAGCCAAGGTTACTGGCAACGAGCCGATTCAGAAGAAACCTTTGCAGTCGAGATCCAAGGACGCAGGGAGCGTTTCTTGCGAACGGGCGACCTCGGCTACCTGCGCGATGGTCAGCTGTATGTGACGGGGCGATTGAAAGAATTGATCATTGTTCGCGGGCGCAACCTTCAGCCGTCGGACGTGGAAGCCAGTTTCGCCGACGTGCATCCGAAACTTGTCCCCAACGCTTCCGTCGCGTTCGAGATCGAAGTTGAAGACGCTTCGCAGTTAGTGATCGTGCAGGAGATCGAACGGTGTTCCCAGAAGGAACGCGAGCAAATCATCACGGCGATCCGCGAGAGAGTCGTCGAGGCGTTTGACGTTCAGCCCTACCGGGTGGTACTCATTGCGAAACGAGCCCTTCCCAAGACATCAAGCGGAAAGGTCAAACGACTCGCAACACGCGATTTGTACCTCGCGAAAACCTTTGACGGCGTTGCATCCCGTGGGCCTGCTGAGAAGGAAGAGGACGCGCTGACTTTTGGGCCGGCTCTGGACGCTCCCCGCAAGGTCGCCGCCGCCGACGTCTCAGCGTGGTTGGTCGAGCGGATCGCCAAACATCTTGGGCTTTCGACTGACGAGATCGATGTCACGCGCCCGTTCACCGGTTACGGAATCGATTCGGTCAGTGCCGTGCAGATGGTCGCTGAACTTGAGAGTCATCTCGGGCGTCCCATACCTGCGACGTTGATGTACGAAGCGCCAACGATCACGGCCGTCGCGCAGATGCTCAGTGCCGAAGCAAGCGATCAACAAATCGATCATGGCGAACGTCAGCCTGAAGTGGTTGGGGCGTCTAACGCGGATGCACAGCGACGAAGCGGAGCCATCGCAATTGTTGGCGCGGCGTGTCGCTTGCCCCGATGCGAATCGCTCGACGACTTTTGGCAGCTGCTTGTGCAAGGGCGCAACGTCATTGCGGATCCTCCCGCGGCTCGTCGCGAGGCGATCAATGGCCAATCCAACATCCAACGTGCCGGTTGGATGGAAGACGTCTCAACGTTTGACGCAGCGCTCTTTTCGATCTCGCCTCGTGAAGCCAAACAAATGGACCCACAGCATCGATTGCTGTTGGAAACTTGTTGGCGATCGCTGGAGGATGCGACGCTCGACCCCAACTCGGTTGGTGGCCGCAACATGGGAGTGTTCGTTGGCATTGCCAATCGCGACTACGAGCGGCTGATCCTCGCCTCGGGTGCTCGGCACACGACCTATTCGATGACCGGCAACGCGGCAAGCATGGCGGCGCACCGTCTTTCGTATCACTTCGATCTGCGCGGGCCAAGTTTGTCGATCGACACCGCTTGTTCCTCGTCGTTGGTTGCGCTGCATCAAGCCGTTCGTGCCATTCAGTCCGGCGATTGCGAGTCGGCCGTTGTGGCCGGCGTCAACTTAATCCTGAGCCCCGAAGTTTCGGAAACGCTGACCGATGGCGAAATGCTCTCGCCCGATGGTTTGTGTAAGACCTTTGATGCGAGTGCCAACGGATATGGTCGCGGCGAAGGGTGCATTGCGGTTGTGTTGAAGCCGCTTGAGGCGGCACGGCGTGACGGCGACCTCATTCGTGCCGTCATCGAAGGAACGGCGATTAATCAGGATGGCTTGACCAATGGTATCACCGCCCCGAGTGGTGATGCTCAGCAGCAGCTGTATCGAAACGCACTTGCTGATGCCGCGCTAGAACCGTCTGCCGTTTCCAGAATCGAAGCGCACGGCACGGGAACGATCCTTGGCGATCCGATCGAATTTCGCAGCCTGAACCAAGTCTATGGCCGACGCGGACAGCAGGCCAACGACTGTTTCTTAGGTGCAGTCAAAGCAAACCTCGGTCATCTCGAGTCGGCGGCAGGATTGGCCAGTCTTTTGAAAGTTGTGTTGGAGCTGGAACATGGCGAGGTGGTTTCGCAGCCGAACCTTGCCGTATTGAATCCACACATCGATCTCGATGAATCGCGTCTGTCGATTTCGACAACCAATGCGAGATGGGACGACTCAACGCGTCGCCGGGCGGCAGTGAGTTCGTTTGGATTCGGAGGCACCAACGCTCATGTGATTGTTGGCCAAGGCGAAAGACCAAAGCGAGCACCGAAAGCGAGTCCAACCGGCACACTTCCAAGTCTAATCACGTTGTCGTCGGGCCACGTCGAGGGCCTAGCAGATTTGGCTCGCCAGCATGGTGACGTATTGCGGCAAAGTGCGGGCGAGCTCGACGTGATCGCACAGGCGACCCAATATCAACGGTCGAGTCTACGTCATCGTGTCGCCGTTGTCGGAAGTTCGAAAGAAACCGTTGCGGAGCGGTTGACGCAGTTTGCCGAGGGCAAGGCAAGCGAACATGTTTGCGCCGCAACGGCCCTCTCTGACCGAGCGGTTTCGATCGCGATGCTGTTTACCGGTCAAGGTGGACAGCACGTCGGCATGGGACAGATGCTGTATCGCCATCTCCCAACGTTTCGGAAGTGGATCGATTGCTGTGATGAACTTCTGAGGGACGAGTTCGATCATTCGATCACCGATCTGATCGCTTCGTCGCCCGAGACCAATGGGGCCGTGGCCGAATTGCTAAACGGACCGGCTGCACAAACGAGTTTGTTTTCGTTGCAACTTGCGCTCGCCAAGACGTTCGAGCAATTCGGCGCTGGTGCGACGACCGTGCTGGGCCATAGCATGGGCGAGTTCGCGGCGGCGGCGATCTCGGGTGTGATGACCTGGGAGGATGCATTGCGATTGACGGCAGTGCGTGCCCGTCACGTCTCGCTGCTTAGCCAAGCAGGTGCGATGACCGTTGTCTTTGATTCGGCCGAGTCGGTGCAGCATCGAATCAATGAACTTGGACAGGACCTGTCGATCGCAGCGATCGATGCTCCCGAGCACATCGTGGTTTCGGGTGCCTCGTCGGGAATCGCCATGTTGCAAGACACGTTGGCGGCAGCGGGAACCACAACACGGCCTTTGCGAATCAATCAAGCGTTTCATTCCTCGCTGATGGACCCGGTGCTCGAGCCTATCAAAGGTGTGATCGAGTCAGCCAAGTTGTCGTTGCCAGAGAAGACGTATATCTCGTCACTCACCGGCCAGCAGGTGACTTCGGAAGTCTGTTCGCCGAATTACTGGACACGCCACAGTCGCGAGCCAGTTCAATATGTCCGCGCCCTCGAGTCATTGGCCAAGTCAAAGTGTGATGTTGCCATCGAGATCGGACCGCATCCGACACTTTGCACCTTGGGGCAACTCAATAGCAACATCCCTATCGACTACTTACAAACACTCGTTCGCGGTCAAGACGATTTGCGTTGTGTGTTGACTGCGGTTGGAGAGCTTTTCTGCCGAGGTGTCGAACTCGATTGGGATGAAGTCAACGGAAGTCGCGACCGGTCGGAACCTTCGAATTTCCGGCTTCCAGGGTACCCCTTCCAACCGCGAAGCTACTGGTTGGATGACGCGAAGAACGATGCCGCGCCGAGCATCGATACCGACACCATTGCCTCGTCGGTGACCGATAGGCAACGCGATCGAGACTGTCACGGTTTGGCCGAGGAACTCGAGTCTTACGCTGCTGCAAAGCCAGAAGTCGATCAATTGGTTGCGCGTTACATGTACAAGGCGTTCGAGACGCTCGGACTTGCGGATCGCGACGGCCAAGTTGTGGATCTTGCAAACGAAGTGGCAGTGGGACGAATCGCTGCGAAACATTTGCGTTTGGCCGAGCGCATATGCGAGATTTTGGCTGACCAACGATGGCTGGAGCCCATCGAGCATCAATCCACAAGGTCTTGGCGCGTTGTGGGGCACCAGCGAATTGAGGCGTCCCAGTTGTGTGGCGCAGTTGCACCACTGAGGCAAAAGCATCCCTCCGTGACTCGGGAACTCAAACTGGTGGCTCGTTGCGGCAGCAAACTTGCATCCGTTCTCGCTGGCCAGACCGATCCTCTGGAGGTCCTTTTCCCTGGCGGAGATGCGTCCGATTTGGAATCGCTTTACCGCGCCTCACCGGTCGCCCAGGTTTGCAATCAGACGGTTGCCGACGCGGTGGTCGCGGCGATCGACACGCAATTGGCGCACGATCCATCGCGCCCAATACGCGTGCTTGAAATCGGAGGCGGCACGGGCGGAACGACAAGTTTCGTTTGGCCCGCGATCAAAGATAAGGTTGAATCCTATGTGTTCACCGATGTCTCGCCGCTGCTCGTGGCGGAAGCGTCGGGACGCTTCGAATCTTCTCAAGAAGCCTCGGGCTCGCTCGAGTTTCAAGTGCTCGATATCGAATCGACCATCGAGTCGCAAGGATTCGAAGAAGACGCTTTTGACATCGTGATCGCCGCAAACGTTTTTCACGCGACGAGTGACTTGAAACGGACCTTGTCCAACGCAAATCGATTGCTCAGGTCGGGCGGTTTGTTGGTGGCACTCGAAGGCGTCCGCCCCGAGCCGATGCTCGATTTGATCTTTGGACTGACCGAAGGGTGGTGGCGATTCGAAGATTCGGAGTTGAGGCCGAACTATCCTCTGATTGATTCAAAAGCTTGGCTGCAACTGTTGAATGGATGCGGGTATCGCGACCCCGCCATCCTCGCTCCTGATGCTTCGTTGGCGCGCGTCCAACAAGGCCAAGCGGTCTTGGTTGCGACCGGTGTAGGCGATGATTCGAGGCCTCAGAAAGCAACGAGTTCGCAATCCGCATCACGATCATTGGGGAACCGTTCAGCTCAGAGAGCCGGGAAAACGCGAGTCGACCTGTCCAAGTGGGTTGAAGCGTTTCAACAAAGCAGCAACGTTGACGGTCGCCGAGCAGCGCTCGAAGACTACTTTCGTCACGCCGTTGCCGCAGTGCTTGAGCATGATCCGGCTGAGATCGACATCGACCAGCCGGTGTCCAATCTCGGTATCGATTCGTTGATGGCGATTCAATTGAAGAACCGACTTTCGTCGGAGCTTGAGTTGTCGGTGCCGATGGTCGCGTTCCTTGAGGGCAAGTCGCTCACGCAATTGATGAGCATTGCGCTCGATTCCCAAGAAGTCGACCCTCGCTCGATTGTTCCTCGCGGAGACCGTCAGGAAGTGAGTGTTGCCGACCGGGTAGCGTCGGATTTGGCAACCGACCCCTCGTCGCAACGGCAACCGCAAACCACCGACATCGCCACTCGCCGGTCACCGTCGACGGGCGAGCGTGTGCTTGGTCCGATGTCGGTCGGTCAGACAGCTTTGTGGTTGATTCACCAGCGTGCTCCTGAGGGCCCCGCGTACAACTTTGCCTTTGCAGCACAAACGTCGCGCACGATCGACCGCGACGCGATGACCAAGGCATGTCGCTCGCTCGTCAAACGCCATCCCGTCTTGCGAACTCGCTATCGACTCGATGGTGATGCCGCGGTTCGCGTTTTGTCCGATTCGATCGATGTCGAGATTGCCGAAAAGGACTGCCAGGATTGGAAGCGGAGCCGCATGGTCGATTGGATTCGCGATCAAGCCGACGCCCCCTTTGATCTCCAGGACGGTCCGGTCATTCGTTTCACGCTCTTGCGATGTCGCAAGGGAGACGTCTTGTCGATCGCGATGCACCATATTGCGGCCGACCTGTGGTCGATGGACGTGTTGATCCAGGAGTTGCTTGACCTTTACGCAATGATCGTTGGTGGCGGGACGATCGATTTGGGGACACTGCCAACGACCTACGACGCCTACGTCGATTGGGAGCGCGGGCTCGACACTAGTGAAGAGGGCGAGCAGCTTTGGCGGTTTTGGCAACGCAAACTCGAAGGTGCACCGCATGTATTGGAGTTGCCGACGACCTACCAGCGTCCTGCCGAGCAGACGTTCAACGGAAAATCGTTGGAGTGGACGGTCCCGACGGAGGTTGTCGAATCGCTTCGCGATGTTGCGGTTGAAGAACGAACGACACTGTTCACGATTGTGCTTGCCGCGTACCAAACGTTTTTGTCACGCATCTGTGGCCAGGATGATCTGCTCGTTGGAACGGTTTCGGCGAGTCGCGGACGTTCGGAATGGGAAGGGATCGTCGGCTATTTCCTGAACCAGCTTGTTTTGCGAACCCGGATCAACGGTTCGCCGACGTTCCGTGATGTGCTTCGTGACAGTCAACGCGAAGTACTCGACGCGTTGCAGCACCAAGCGTTGCCGTTTGCCAAACTGGTCGAGAAGGTCCGGCCGCTCCGCGATACGAGTCGATCGCCGCTGATCCAGACGATGTTCATTTGGGACAAGCCGCGGCACCTCAAAGAATCGCACTTCGCGCCGGGTAAGTCGAGCGACCGTTTGAGGCTCAAGCCGTTGTTGATGGAACAGCGCGGCGCTCCCTTTGATTTGACCTTGATCGTATTCGAACTCGAAGACGAATTGAAGCTGACATTTCGCTACAACACCGATTTGTTTAGCGACGAAGCGATCGAGAGTCTTTCGCAGAGCTTCAATACGTTGATTGATGCGATCGCCATCAATCCCGATGTTCCGATTCGCACCGCGCCGCTGCTTTCGTTGGAACAGCAGGAGTGCATCACGCGGTGGAACGATACGCACGTCGATTTTGATCCCGATCATGCGGGTGACGCATTGCTTCGGCAATGGGCAAAGCAAACGCCAGATGCAATCGCACTCGAATCGGAATCGGCGGCAATCTCTTATCGCCAACTCGATCAACGTGTCGACAGCGTTGCGGCTCGGCTTCTCTCGGCCGGAACCCGCAAGGGGGACATCGTCGGGTTGTTGGCTGGTCGAGGCGTTGAATCGATCATCGGAATCATGGCTGCTTGGCGAGCGGGCGCTGCATACGTTCCGCTTGACCCGGCACACCCTCGATCGCGATTGCAGGCGATCTTTGCCGACGCTTCGCCTGACGTGGTTTTGACCGACCAAGATCAAAACAAGATCGATGAACTTGCGCTCGGTGGGTATCGCGTCGTGGTGTCGATTGGTGGTGACGAAGCTCGTTTCGGGAACTCCGAACGCGTTGCTTTGCCGAAGGTCACGCACGATGACTTGGCCTACCTGATCTACACCTCTGGATCGACTGGGAAACCCAAGGGAACCGTCCTGACGCACCGCGGAATCGCCAACATGGCCGTGGCCCAACGCAAGACATTTGGTATTCAGGCGAGCGACAAATGTCTGCAGTTCAGTTCGTTGCACTTTGACGCGTCCGTTTTCGAAATCATTCTGGCACTTCATGCCGGAGCGACGCTTTATGTGATCGACCCGGGGGTCGTTCGGTCGTCAACTGGTGAAATCACAGACCAATTGCGCCGTTCAAATGTCAACGTCGCGACGTTGCCTCCGTCGGTTTTGTCGGCGCTTTCGAGTGACGACTTGCCCGCTTTGCATACCGTCATTTCTGCGGGCGAAGCCTGTTCGGCGCAGCTGGTCGACAAATGGATCGAACGTGCCGGAAACCCTCGGCGAATGTTCAACGCCTACGGCCCAACTGAAACGACCGTCTGGGCGTCGACTCACCAATGCTCGGGTGACGGAACAGAGCCTTCGTTGGGACAACCGGTGTCCAACGTACGAATCGAGATTGTGGACGGGCATCTTGAACCGATGCCCATCGGCGTTCCAGGTGAACTTTGTATTTCAGGTCCCGGATTGGCGCTTGAATACTTCGGGCGACCCGAGTTGACCGCGGACGTCTTTGTGCCCAACCCCTTTAGCGATGCTTTTGATGCCTCGATGTATCGATCGGGCGATCGCGCGCGTTGGACGACAACGGGTGAGGTTGAATTCCTCGGCCGCATCGATGACCAAGTCAAGGTGGACGGAAATCGAATCGAGCCGGGTGAGATCGCGGCCGTGATGCGCGCGGGCAAGTCAATCAAAGACGCTCACGTGTTGTATCACTCGGGAATCGGCTTAGTCGGTTACTACCTCGCCGATCGGCCTCGCAGCAGCGATGCCGATGACGCTTCCTTCCAAGCCGATCTTCGCAAGCATGTCGCAAGTCATTTGCCTTGCTACATGGTCCCCAAAGCGTTTGTCGGTGTGGACGCATTTCCGTTGACCGTGAGCGGCAAACTGGATGCAACCCGCTTGCCAGATCCCAGTGATGCAGTTGAAGCCACCGAGGCCGTTCCGCCATCGACACCAACGGAAAAGGTGATCGCAGCGATTTGGTGCAAGGTCTTGAATGTCCCTTCGGTAGGCATTCACGACAACTTTTTCGAGTTGGGTGGCGCATCACTGCAGGCACTTCAAGCCGCCGAGCTGGCGATGCGTGAAGGCTTTTCAGTGTCGGCCGAACGCATGTTTCAGTTCCAGACCGTCGCCGAGCTGGCTGCCGCGATCGATGCCGACGGGCCCGCAGCTGAAACGCAGGCTGCGGCCGAGCCAGATGTCTTGGGCCAGCCGATCGGGCAACAAACGATCGATTCTGTTGCGCAGGAACCGTCGCGATCGACTTCGTTGAAGATGACGGTCGAAAGTTTAGGCACTTATCTGCCCCCTGCGACCGAGACGACCGATGAGGTCATCGAAGGTTGCCAGAAAAAACTTGAGTTCCCGCTTGAGCGAATGACGGGAATCCAAAGTCGACACGTTGCCGGGGAAACGGAGTTCGCGATCGATCTCGCATTCAAGGCCGCGATCAGCTGTCTCGAAAACTCACGATTCGAAGCGGGCGAGATTGATTCGCTTATCGCATGCAATATCTCTCGCTACGACGGGCCGGACTTCGAAGTTTCCTATGAACCCTCAACGGCTTCCAAACTGAAGCAGCGACTTGGTGCGACTTCGGCATTGGCGTTTGATGTATGCAACGCCTGCGCTGGGTTCTTTACAGCCCTTTCCATTGCAGAAGACCAATTGCGCAGTGGTCAGGCGGCGCGCGTGATGATTGTCAGTGGCGAGTACATCACGCACCTAACCAAAACGGCCCAAAAGGAAATCGAAGGGTTTCTTGATCCTCGTCTGGCTTGTTTGACGCTCGGCGATGCCGGTGCGGCGGTGATCGTAGAACTGACCGACAGTGGCTATGGATTTGAGTCCCTCGATCTCTACACCGATGGACGGCACCATGATTTGTGCGTTGCGAAAGTGACGGACCGCCCGCACGGTGGCGCGATCATGTACACCGATGCTGTGAAAGCGTCGGCCGTGACACTCGACCTTTCGGTCAACCACGCGCATCGATCGTTGGTTCAACGAAAGTGGCGGCCCGACGAGATTCAACACGTCATCATGCATCAAACGTCGACGACAACGCTCGATGGAGCGATTGAGGAACTCAATCGACACTTCGATGCAACCGTGTGTGATCACAAGAATACCGTCAACAACTTGACGCATCGTGGCAACACCGCCAGCACGACCCACTGGGTCGCGGTGATGGACATGATTCTTGGCGGACGAATACAGAAAGAGGATCGCGCTGTTTTCGCCATCAGTGGTTCGGGGCAAACGATCGGGACAGCACTCTATACCTTCGATTCGCTCCCCGAGCGTATTGCTGATGGAACCAAGTCGAGTTCGGTTGCCCCGATCACCCTACCGAATCAATTGTTCGGGACTCGTATTGTGGCGACCTCTTGGGTCAAGGAAACGCAGGAACCGAATCTTAATGGCAGCATCGAGAGTGCGGTTGAAATGTCCGTTGTCCGAACCAGCCTCGCCGCGGCTTCCAAGTCGTTGGCTTCTGTCGACTGGCAAGCCAGTGATGTAGACATGTTGATTCATGCAGGCGTGTATCGGGACGAGTTTCTTAGTGAGCCAGCCGTTGCGGCGATCGTGTCGGGAGAGCTGGGGATGGCCGAGGTTGCCGAGGGCGATAGCCGAGGGCTTGCCTACGACTTGACCGACAGCTCTCGCGGGCCACTTGTTGCGTGCAGTCTGGTTGCCGGGTCGCTGAGAACAGGAGCGGGCAAGCGTGCTTTGATCACCGCCTCGGAAACTGAGAACAATGATCGGTCGTTTGCTCAGTACGGGCTTGTGATTGGTGGGTCAGCAATTGCAATTGAACGGACCGACAACGCGAGCGAGGGTTTCGGTGAGTTCTTCTTTAAATCCTATCCAGAGCACGCAGGCAAACTCGTAACGCGAACGCGTCTGGTCCAGCGCGTGGCGAGGTTGGAGATCGAACGGTCGGATGATCTCGAGGAGACCGTTGTCGCTTGTTTGATCGACGCCGTTGATGACTTCCTAGGGCGCGAAGGAACGTCGATTGCACAATTCAATCGCGTCTTGGTGACGACCCCAACTCGCATTGCCCCGATTGTGGTTGCGCAAGCCCTTGGCATTGATGTTGATGCCGTGGTCGCAGCCGATTCGCAGGGTAGCGATGCCTTTACGTCAACGATTGCGATCGCGTTGGGTAAGACTCTCAAGACAACGAAATCCGAAACGTGGCTGCTCGTCTCGGTCGGCGCCGGAATCGAAGTCGGTTGTGTGGCGTACGGGCATCTTCATGACCCCAAGGCTTTGCCAAAGTCCGCGAGGGGTGAATCGTGAAGACGGAACGTTACATCGTCGTTCAAAATGGAACAGGCCGTTCGTCGTGTTGGCCCATCGATCGCGATGTGCCCAGCGGATGGACGCGTACAACGATCGCGGGAACCAAGCAGGAGTGTTTGCAGGCGATCCGCGACGCTTCGAAAGCCGACGTGGTTGCTGATGGTGATGCGTCCGACCTAAGAATGTCGTTGATGTTTTTTGGAGACCAGGAAACGGACGCCAAGGGGGACAAGTATCGATTGCTGACCGAAGCGGCCTTGTTTGCCGACCGCCACGGCTTCGATGGGATTTGGTTGCCTGAGCGCCATTTCACAAAGTTTGGTTGCCTTTATCCCAGTCCCGCGGTTTTACATGCAGCGATTGCAAGTCGAACCAAGAGCTTGAAACTCAAAGCGGGCAGTGTTGTGATGCCGCTGAACGATCCACTTCGCGTCGCTGAGCAATGGGCCGTGGTCGACAATTTGTCAGGTGGGCGAGTGGAGCTTGCCTTTGCTTCTGGTTGGCATCCCGATGACTTCGTGCTCGCTCCTGAGGCGTATCAAGATCGATCGGACAACATGTACGACGGAATCGATCAGGTGCGCCGGCTTTGGCGAGGCGAAGAGGTGCAACGCGCAAGTGGGACGGGTGATTCGATTTCAGTCCGAACCTACCCAACGCCGGTGCAACCCGAATTGCCAGTTTGGTTGACTGCCGCGGGCAATCCCGAGACCTTTCGCCGCGCCGGCGAAATGGGTGTTGGCGTTCTGACGCACCTTTTCAATCAGGACATCGGTGAACTGAAGGTCAAGGTTGACATCTACCGGCAAGCACGAGGCCGTGCCGGGCACCAAGGACCGGGCGAAATCGCAGTCACACTGCACACGTTTGTGGGCGAAACGTTTGACCAAGTTCGGGAAGAAGCCGGTGCAGCCTACTGCGAATACCTGCGCGACAACCTGGGACTGCTCAAGCAATTGGCGGTGAGCCAAGGGCAGACAATGGATTTGGAAACTTTGCCAAAAGCAGAACTCGATCAAATGCTCGAGTGGATGTTGAACAAGTTCATTGGTGGCCGGTCGTTGATGGGGACGGTGCAATCATGCGCCGCGACATGCCGAGAACTGCAGGCGATCGGAGTGACCGAGATCGCCTGTTTGCTCGATTTTGGTCCTGATACCGATCATGTTCTCAGCAACCTAAAGAATTTGGCTGATGTCGCGGCGCTAAAAAAGTAGTGGACGAGGCAACGAGTCCTTGGGCTGGGTGCGTTTGAGGGATTCGTGGCCTCATCCACTACGGACGCGCTCTCAAGAAAGCCGCGTTTCGCTCTGCGAATGCAGCGTGGCTCGCCGCTCACTTGGCGTGCAGTATCTGATATGGTTTCAGCTACCGGGTTGTTGGTCGTCAATGGGAACTCGGGATTTGGGAGTTCGATAGGAGAATGGCGTGTTTAGCAGTCCTCTTCGCCGAGCGATCGCGCGCGGCATGAAACCAGGCGGTGACTTGGTCAAAGAGTTGCAGGGTTTGGATGACTACGCGATCAGTTCAAAAAAAGACGCCAAGGCAATCTGCGAAGCGCTGCAAAGCCTCTCGATTGCCGACTGCTCGAGCAAGAGTGTTCTCCAGTCACCACTCTATGCGCTTGCGGGCTTGTTTCAGGATGTCGACGGTACGGACGTTCCCGCGTATGAAGTGCTCTACCTCGAGGGACTGCCAGAACTTGTTCGCATGTTTGATGAACTGATGCAAACGGTTGATCAAGACGACCCGAGCGACTTACTTTACGTGTTGAAGATTTTGGCGATGTACGGTGCGCCCGCGGGTACCGAGAAAGTCATCGCATCCGCAAAGTTGCCGCTTGCGCCCGATGGATACCTTTGGCACGTCATCTTAGGCATCTACTCAGACGGCCATCCGCATCGTGATGACCTTTTTCAGGCACTGAGTGACCCGCTGCCCGAGGGTTTCCTCGCGATCGCGTTGCTTGATGCGGCCAACGGTCCAGCCATCGCAGGCGAACTTGATGACCATCCGTTTGATTCGCCCGCGGGGTGGCAGATGCTGCGCGAGTGGTTGGAGAATCCTGACGAGAGTGAGTCAAGTTACGCGCACAGTGCCACCGCAGCACTGCCCTTCATCAGTAATCCTGCGCGTGACCAGTTGCTGGCACTGGCGATGGATCATGCCGATACGTCGGTGCAATTGGAAGCGGCTTGGGCGGCGGGAAAACTTGGACGCGAATCAGGATTGAAGGTCCTCGCGAGATACTGTCTTGATGTGAACCATAGCGATGTCGCGACGCGTTATCTGGCCGAACTGGATCGCGAGGATTTGATTCCGAACGATTCACAAGACGACACGTTTCGGGCCAAGGCCGCCTTTTCGCAATGGTTGGCGCACCCGAATGAATTGGGGCAAGCACCCGATGAGTTGGAAATTGTTGACCACCGGCAACTCGCTTGGCCCCCAGACCGCGAGTTGCGACCGTTCTGGGTGATTCGATATCGAATGCGAGACCAAACGGGACTCGAGGCTGATGATGTCGATGCAGGGTTGGTGGGAAGTGCCACTTGGTGTTTCTTCACTTACAAGATGCATCAGCGGCCTCCTGAAGACGTGTACGCAATCCACTGTTACTGGGAGATGCAATACGCTTCGCTGATCGATGAAAACGATGTGGACGATGCCGACGAATACGCGGGAATGCTCAGTCAGTGGCAGGGCGAAACGCTTGAAGCGGCAAACCTGACGACCGTCGCCGAAGTCTCACCAAAGTTGGGCATCGCCTCCCATTTCGTTGCCTTGGCAACGGCTCAATGCGGCGGGGAAGAGGGTTGGGTCGTGCTCGATGGGCCTCGCAGTCGATGGTATCCGGCGACTGAGCAGCCGGAAGGCACGCACGCACGGGCGCTTCTCATGATCCACATTGGACGCCAGCTGTTGGGATTCGAGAATGAGCTCGACCGACGGAAGCATCTCGAGTTGCAAGAGTCGGTTCCCACGTCGGCGGCGATCATCGAAGCCTACGAACGGTTTATGTCCGAAGCGGGCGATGCAAACCCTCAGCGACAAGAAGAGCTACTTGGCAGTCATAGTTTGTTGGCACGACATTTTGATCGTTACGTCGATGCTTGCGTCGAAGTCAACGGCACGAATAAGGAAGAAACGATCGTCCGTGTCTATCAACGTTTCCTTGAGCTTGTTGGCGATGCAGATGAGTCGGTCCGAGAAGCGACGCTCGATAGTTTTAGCGTTGTCGGACATCGATTTGATGAATACGTCGACGCGCTGGTTGCGATCGATGCTGCGGGTGAGCGATCGGGCAAGTCGACAGCGCATGTCACCGAACTGATTGAAACATTCTCGCCTCATTGGGATCACAACCTTGGCTACGGCAAGCTCGGGACGGCCGCTTACAAGGTTGGCTTGAGCGATGATGCAGAACGTTTTTGTCTCAAGCTTCGTGACGGACTTGATAGTGCGCACCGATGTGAGGAGATGAGCATCCTTGCGGAGATCTGGTGCCAGCGCGGACAACAGAAAGAAGCAAAAGAGCTGCTGGTCGATTGCCTGCGCAAAATCATCGTCGATATCCAGGAGAGCAAGTACGCGTCCGATCGTGAGATGTTTGCCGACGAATTTCGTCATCATCGCACGACCTTCTTGCGGCTGTTTGCCCGTGGCAACGAAGAGCTTGAAAGTCTCGGAATCCCAGCCGAGCCTCAATGAAGTGACCGGTCAGGAACCGTTGTGGGCTGCAAACGATCTCCGTGAATCCCCTAATCAAATGCCGTACAGCAAGCCGTTCTTTGTTGCCCACTTACGGCCAGCCGACAGATGTACATTTAGATCGATTGAAAAGCATTTAGGGACGGCGTGGTTTTTGACGGTTATTGAGAATAAATGATTGACGATGATTGGGGCGGTGCTTTTAATGGGGCAGGTATTCGGCTCCCCCTCTCTGAGGAGTTGCTCACCTTGGTGGTGACAACCATCGGGAGACCCTGCTTGAGACAAGACGAGGTGCTTTGATGAATCGACTGTTAGGTGTTTTGGCGGTTGCTTTGGCGTTGACGATTACTACCCAGGCAGATGCTGCCGATCCGTTCCGTACAACGAGCGACTCGGGAATCAGTAGTAACGCCCTGAGCGCGATGGGATTGAGCGGTATGCGTTCGATGGACCGCAATGAAAGCTCGCAGATCCGAGGACAAGGTGGCGTGGTTTGGGGACGTTCCTACGCCTACGCGACCAGTCGCAATGGTTACTCCGAGTCGGCCAATGGCTACCGTTTCCGCGGACGCAGCTTTGCAGCGGGAGCAAACTTCTCGCGTGCCCGATCCGGGTTCAACGTTTCGGCAGCTGGTGGTTTCTCCATTGCTGGTGGCTTCTAGCCCATCTCAGGCATTTCATGCTTTGGGCGAGCATCCATAAATCACCCTCGTTTACGCAAAGCGGGCTGAGTCATACGACTCGGCCCGTTTTTTTTGTTCGTGCCTGAACGGATTTGCACCGGGCACCCGCAGCTGAATTCTGAAGCCTCTCTGACTGGCAAACTTGCCTGTTCGCAACGATTGCGCCCGACGGATTGGTTCGGGTTTTGAGGTCTTTGACTTTCGATTCAGAAGGTTGCGTTTTGCCGAACCGCGACTTGTTGTGGGTTGCGTCGTGGCAACCGTTCGGGTGGTGCGGTCTGTGTCGTTGCTGCTCGTTCTACCTCTCTTGATCGCTGGCAGGGTTACTCGGGGGTGTTGTCAATCCTTGGCCAGGGTAGGCGGAGTAACCCGATCAACACCGACGAACAGTTCTCGCTACCCCCGGATTGCGGCAGCAGTCCCCGCCGTAGCTAAGAAAGAGGTTGGTCGAAGGAACGACCGCCTGGCGAATTTGATCTCTTACTCACGGACGAGAAACATGATGAAACGGTTCTGCAAATGGGCGCTGTCAGTCGCCTTTGTATGTGTCACCCCACATCTCAATGCCGACCAGTGCTGCGATGAAGATCAATGCGATGCGCTTGCATCGGCATGTTGTCCGGATGACTGTGGCACGCTTTACGCTGGCGTCGAAGCAACCTACCTCGCCCCGATCTACGACTCGGGCGCGGCAGCGTTCACGTTTACTGACCCACTCGGTCCAGCAACCATCACGCTCAACTCAACCTTTGGTTCCGCATCGGAACGTCTTGAGGGCGCTCCTCGAATCAACTTGGGCTACGTCGGCCAAAGCGGACTGGGCTGGCAAGCTCGCTACTGGGAACTGACCGCACAGGAATCGGTCAATGGCATTCCTGCTCCGATTCTTGGCAACCAGGTCCAAGCGCTCGGCGGTGACGATCGATTCAACGCCTACACGATCGACTTGGAATTGACCAAAGACTTTTGCCGCCGCAATTGGTCGATGGTCGGAACGTTTGGCGTTCGTCATGCAAAGACAAGCCGCAACCGCGTCAACAACATGTATGGTGCGATCAACGGTGACGTATTCAATTTGGCGTCGTACCAACGCGAGCACTTCAGCGGGACCGGTTTGACCTTTAGTCTGTCAGGTCTCAAGACGATCAATCGTTGTCGTTGTTTGTCGCTTTACGTCAACGGACGCGGATCAACCGTCTTTGGCGAAGCAAACACCAGTGCAATCACGCACTCGTCCTTTTCTGGACCAGGTGGTGCAGCGGGAAGCACCAATGGCGCGGTCGATGAGGATGACACCACCATGTTCATCGGCGAAGTTGGACTCGGTTTGCAGTGGTCGCGCTACGTTCGCAGCTTCAACGGCCGCATGTTTGCCCGCATCGGTGGCGAGTACCAGTATTGGGGCGGTAGCGACGGCAATGCCATTGCCGTTTCGGCCTCAGGTAGCCCCGGTTTCAGTCTTGCAACGGCAAGTGCGGTTGGTGGCGAACAGAATAGCCATCTGGTCGGATTGACGTTGGCGACCGGTTTCGCCTGGTAAGCCATCCCGTGGTTTCACTGCCGACCATTGCGTCGGCAGACTGTTTTCGGAACTTACACGGATGCGATGTTCCGATGGTCGCTCTCGTCACCCCGGGCGAGAACTGTTCCCACATTAAACATTCTCACAAGCAGGCCGGTGGATCATGGATGGTCGAATGGTTAGGCGGTTGAGGACCGCATTGGTGGTGCTGGCGGGCGGGATTTGCTCGTCCGTTCCAGTGACTGCGAAAGCCCAATTGGTAGAGCATCTACCAACCGAGGCGGACAACGTTGAAGAACTCGATCACACGTTAGGACTGACGTATGGTCGTGTCGCGCAGTTGGAAACGACTCAGCTCGAGACACTCGAAGCTCGAGCGACACTTCTAGCAACCACTCCGTCTGACGCAAACAACTCGCCACAAACGGACACGTTCGTGGCCGCGCAGGTTGCGTCCGTGGTTCTGACGCAGGGTGTTTCCGAATCGGTCGAAACAGCTGGCGAATTGCCGGCAAGTGTGGAAGGTGGAGTACAGAACGCGGTTCCCGTCGACACCGTCGCAGCCCAACGGACGGCACGGCAGATCCAAAACTATGGGGAAGCCCCAGTCGATCGAACGCCGCAATTTTTGCGCAGTGTTTCTCCGCTGTTGCGTCAGGGCCAATGGCAATTTGACATGGGACTGGTTTATGGCCTGCAAGAAAACCACGGGCCAACACTCGGTGGTCCAGGTCCGGTGCTTGATCGATTGGAAATTCGTCAGCGAAACTGGTTCGTGCCCTTGGCCGTGCGGTATGGACTGACCGATCGGGCTCAGTTGTTCATCAACGCACCGGTTGGGTTTTCAGATACCGAGATTTCGGATTCGTTCGATGACATCAGTGGTGGCGACTTTGGTTTTGGCGACATCACTTTCGGCGGCACGTTTCTGCTGTGCCAGGACTCCTGCCGCAGCAAGTCGACGGTTTTGACGCTGCGAGGCGCGGCACCAACAAACACCAACGTCAATCCGCTGGTGATCAACAGCAGCGGATTGGGAAATGGAGTTTGGAACGTGGGTGCCGATTTGTTGGTGATCCGATCTTGGGACCCGCTGGTTCTCTTTTACGGCGCTGGATACACGTACAACTTCGGAGAACGTTTTGCGAATCGAAACGTCGATCTCGGGCACCAGGTCTTTTACAACCTCGGAGTCGGTTTTGCGGCCAATGAGCGTATCACGCTGAGCACGGCGTTTCTTGGGTCCTATGTCACCGAAACCAAGGTCGATGGAGTCTATCTGCCTGGATCGGACATCGAGCCGTCACGAATTCGATTAGCGGCGACGATTGCACACAACTGCCGCTTGGTGGAGCCGTTTGTCAACTTCGGCGTGACTGATTCAGCACCTGGAATGGAGGCTGGAGTGATATGGACCTACTGAGTAGCCCGTCGAGTAAACGCATGCGGCAAACCACCGTTGCGGTGATCGCGTTTTGCGTTGCAGGTTTTGTCACATCGACTTCGGCCCACGCGCAAGTCAGCTCGCGAGCTGTGGTTCGTGATTCAGCCTTTCAAGCGGCCAAGCCGGTCTTTAGTTGGCGCGAAATCAAAAACCGCAACATTGTGATGCAGCAACGCGACTACTCGTGTGGCGCAGCGGCGCTGGCAACGCTGTTAAGGTACTACTGGGGGTACGATGTCAACGAGCCGATGGTGCTTGGCGTTGTCGAAAACATGTTGAGTAGCGCACAGCTACGTGACCGCGAACGCGAAGGCCTGACGATGGCTGATGTTTCGGATGCGGCAAAGGAGATGGGGTTCTTGGCAAGCGTCGGCGAGGTTTCGTTTGCGGATCTTACCGGCAGCAAAGTGCCTTTGATTGTCGTTGTCGATATCGGCGGGACGAACCATTTTGTCGTCTATCGAGGTGTTGCGGCGGGATGCGTCTTCCTTGCGGACCCGCTGCGAGGAAACCTGCGGATTTCGGCATCGCATTTCCAGCAAACTTGGCAACAGAACGCAGTGCTGGTGGTCGCGCCCGAGGGGAAAACGGAGTCTTCGCGATCGCAGCTCGGGATTCGTCATGACGAAGTGGTCCGCGGCTACCTCAACCGCCAACCCGTCCGCCGAGCCACCACGGCCGGATTGAGACCGAATTCCAATTAACCGTTCGTCGTACCGGCTTTTGCCGGAATCTGCATGCTCTTCCGCCTAAAGGCGGTACTACGAACGAATCGTGAGCCGAACGCGCTAGCGTCGGGCCTTGCGTGGCCGTGCTTGTCAGGGGCCTTTCGTCTTTGTATCTGTGGCCCGAGGCTAGCGCCTTCGGCTCACGTGGCGTGGATGCTCAAAGCAGGTGTTTGGCTTTGACTTCGAGATATTGGTTGACCAGGGGCGCTGTCAATTCGTCGGGGAAAGCGTCGACGACGAGAACGCCGCGGTGTTGCAGGTCTTTGACGATCTGGTCACGCCACAACAGAATGTCAGCCGCGGCGGCGGCGCGGTACATCTGAAAGGGATCGCCATCGGGTGAATCGGCCGCCTCGAACATCACTCGGTCGCGAAGCAGCACGCCAAGTGGCAAATGTTGTCCGTTGATGTTGCCAAGGTAGTCAACCACCGACGCCGCGTTGACTTCGTCGATCACGTTGGTTGCCAGGACGACGAGTGAACGTCGTTTACAATTGGATGACAGATAAAGGAACGCTTGGTCATAGCGTGATTCAACCAAGCGTGGGAATTGGTCAAAGCCCGCTTGGATCAACCGATTCATTTGGCTCGCACCACCGCGCGGCGGGATGTACGAATGGATCGTGTCCGAAAAACAGAGCATTCCGACCGAGTCACCCTGCGATAACGCAACGTACGCCATCATCAGCGTTGAATTGAGTGCGTGATCAAGCAGCGAATAACCACCCGCTTCGTTGGTCATCATGCGACCGCAATCAAGCAGAAAGATGACGCGCTGGCTTTGGTCGTTTTGGAATTGGCGGACGGTCAGCTTTCGGCGCCGCGCGGTGCTTCGCCAATCGATGTGCCGGTAGTTGTCATCTCGCGTGTAGTCACGCAAGCGTTCGAATTCACTGTCCTGGCCAACGCGTCGTGTCCGACGCACACCGATCAGACTGAGTCGATTCGTGCGTGCAAGCAACGCGTAGTCGGAAAGCTGCTTCATGTCGGGATAGACGTTCAACTTGTGTGGCAAGTCGAGCCGTCGGTGACGCGTCCACAGTCGCAACGGACTGTAGAACTGCAAGTAGACATGCTCGAGTTGAAACGCGCCGCGGCGACCGGGGGTCAACTTTCGAACAGCTGTCATTCGCCCCATTGGTGGAAGCGAAAGGCGGTGCTCCTCGGGCGATGTTCTAAAGTTTTGCGGTAAGTCATCACGAACCGAACCACGCAGCGTCAGCGGCGTCCGGTTTTCGACTGTGAGTTCACTTTCGAGCGGAACGCCGAGCGAACAGGTTCGTGGCATCTCGCGATGGACTTCGATCCCTCGGTTGGTCGTCAAGAAGACGAGCAAGAAATCGATCGCAACCACCGTCACGATCAGCAAGTCGAGAGAGAGGACAAAGACCAGGCCAACAGGTTGGAAGATGGTGATGAAGCTGGCGAACATCGACAGCCCCAACAACCCGCACCAAATCAGCGTCGGAAAGATCTTCATCTTTGCCGCGACCAACAATGGCAGGGTCAGCGTCACCAACAACAGCCACGGCAGGGCTGTCATGAACTGGAATTGTTGTTCCGCGACTTGCGTGATCGTTTCGTTCATAAATCTCGCTTACAGCGCGATGGTGACCGTCTTGCTTTCGGTGTAGGCCTTGAGGCCTTCTTCGCCCAGCTCACGTCCGTAGCCACTCATCTTGAAGCCGCCGAACGGTGCCGCTGCGTCGAACACGTCATAGCAATTGACCCAAACTGTTCCCGCTCGAACGCGTTTGGCAAACTCGTGAGCGGTCGAGATATCGCGAGTCCAGACGGCAGCCGCCAATCCGTAAAACGTGTTGTTGGCGCGCCGGATCATGTCTTCTTTGTCGTCGAACGTCAGCACGCTCAGCACCGGGCCAAAGATCTCATCGGTCGCGATCGACATGCTGTCGTTTACGCCGTCAAAGATGGTTGGTTCGATGAAGTAACCTTGGTCACCGACGCGATTGCCACCGGCAACGCAGTTGGCACCTTCATTCTTTCCTTTGTCGATGTACGACATGATCTTGTCGAACTGAGCCTTGTCGACTTGCGGGCCCTGTTCGGTGTCGGCGGCAAACGGGTCGCCCACTTTTCGTTTTACGGTCAAGGCTTGCAGTTTTTCAAGGAACGCATCGTGCTTGCTTGATTCGACAAACACGCGGCTGCCGGCACAGCAGCATTGTCCTTGGTTAAGGAACAAGCCGATGTAGGCGCCCATTGCGGCGGCGTCCAAGTCGGCATCGGCGAAAATCACGTTCGGACTCTTGCCACCAAGTTCAAACGTAAGGCGTTTGAGCGTGTCGGCCGATTCACGCGTGATGGTTTGAGCGGTGCGGTGTTCGCCGGTGAATGCGATCTTGTCGATGAGCGGGTGTTTGACAACGGCTGAGCCAGCGGTGGGGCCAAACCCGGGCACGACATTGATGACACCGTCAGGGATGCCAACGTCTTGTGCCATTTGCGCCAAACGCAAACAGGTCAGTGGTGTCTGTTCGGCCGGCTTCATCACGATCGTGCAGCCGGCAGCGAGTGCGGGACCCCACTTCCAGGCGGTCATCAGAATTGGAAAATTCCACGGAATGATTTGGCCGGCAACGCCAATCGGTTCTCGGCGTGTGTAGCAGAGGTGGTTGCCGCGAATCGGAATCGTGCTGCCATGAATCTTGTCGGCGTACCCGGCGTAGTACCTCAGGCAATCGATCGAAAGCGGAAGGTCGCCGTTGCGACTGTCGTTGAACGGTTTGCCGTTGTCGAGCGTTTCGAGTCGCGCGAGTTCATCGATCTCGGCTTCCATTGCGTCGGCAAGTTTGTACATCAGGCGACCGCGGTCACGGGCGTCCATCCGAGACCATTCGCCTTCTTCGAAAGCGTGACGGGCTGCTTTGGCAGCGGCATCCACATCGGCGGCATCGCCTTCGGCGACTTGTGCGATTTCTTGTTCGGTCGCCGGATTGATCGTTGCGAAGGTTTTTCCGCTCGCCGCTGGCACCCATTTGCCATCGATGAAGCATTCGGTTTCGCGGATTTCAATGTCGGGGGGCGATGAGATTGTGGCAGACATTTTTCAGCCTCAACAAATGCGGGGGGTGGCGCGGTTTCGAGCTGCCGACCATGAACGCGGCAGTCGTGTGGACCGCAGAATTTTGCTGGGGCTGCGTACTGCGTGATTGAGCAGCAGAGATGCCCCGGCAACATCGATCCTCATTGTAGCGAGTTGAAAGCACCGGCGGTGTGGCCGACAACGGCCTTTGCCGAGGTGAATTCAATCAGGTCGACCGTTTTCGATCGGGCGGAGATTCGATACGATTCTCGCTTGAATTCAATCACTTTTTTGAACGAACGCTGACGTGGAACAATCTTTTCTAGCCTACCTGCGCGGTCGTTGTCGCAAGTTGCCCCAGGTTGCACTCGGAATTGGCGACGATGCGGCAGTGATCGATGCCAATGTGATCAATGGCACACCGGCGCAAACCATCGCATGCACCGACCAAATCGTTGACAAAGTGGACTTTGACAGCGATACCCATTCGCTTGCCGATGTTGGTTACAAAGCGATGGCGATCAACTTGAGCGATGTTGCGGCGATGGGATGTCGCCCCTCCTCGGCGCTCGTGACCCTTACGCTGCCAAAGCAAAGTGCGACTCGCATCGCTGGCGAAGTCTACGACGGGATTTTGGAAGCTGCCGAAGAATTCGAGATTGCGATTGCCGGTGGCGACATCACAACTTATGACGGGCCTCTCGCAATTTCCGTGACGCTGTTGGGCAGCGTGCCTGAAGCATCTGATGGGACGCCGTGTCGTCCGTGGCTGCGCAGTGAAGCACAGGAAGGCGATGCGATCGTCGTCTCGGGCGCCGTTGGCGGCAGTCTGCTGGGGCGTCATCTTCGGCCCGAACCGCGCGTCGCCCTTGCCCTTTACCTGCGCACGATGGTCGACGTGCACGCCGCGATTGATATAAGCGATGGGTTGTCCCTCGATCTGGATCGGTTGTGCGCCTCAAGCGGCGTGGGGGCTGAGTTGGACATGATGGACATCCCCATTCACGACGATGCGATTCAGATGTCGGCCGATTCGGGACGCACGCCGATGGAGCATGCGTGGAGCGACGGAGAAGACTTTGAGTTGATCATGACAATGAGTCAGGAGGACGCAGATCGAATCTGTGCTCAAACCCCCGGCGTTTACTTGACTCAAATCGGAAATGTCGTCGGACGAACGGGACTCTGGAAGCGTCAGAAAGGCAAACTCGAACGCCTTTCGCCGCAAGGTTATGTCCACAAATAACGGCAACGCAAAAAAATGAATGCGGAACAAATCGAGATTGTTGAGTTGACCAAGCGGCTGGTCGACGCGATTACAAACGCCGATTGGGAAACGTACACCGAACTCTGTGCCAACGATCTCACCGCGATCGAACCTGAAGCGGAGGGGCACTTGGTCCAAGGGATGGAGTTTCATAAGCACTATTTCGAAATGGGCAAAGGGTCGCCTTACGCAAACGTGACAACAACGATCAGTAGCCCGCACGTGCGAATCATGGGCGACGCAGCACTGATTGCCTATGTTCGGCTGTCGCAGCGTGTCGGCGATGATGGTCAAAGTCGCACGTCGTGCACCGAAGAGACGCGCGTTTGGCATCGTGTGGACGGTAAATGGCAACACGTCCATTTTCATCGTTCTTGATCGGATGTAGGGGCCGACCCCTGGTTCGTTCTTCCTCGCTCCGCGTTTCTTTCGTTGCTGATTCAAAGGACCGGCGGCCAGCGCCAAAGCCGCTCAATCTGAAACGTTTCTTATCCGTGCAATCAGTGTTATCCGTGGTTCCTTTTTCGAGCCAGTGCTCTTTTCATTGACTGTTTACGATCGGCAGCTAACGCCATCGCTGCTCACGCCAAGAGCAAAGAATGTCGATTACAATAGGCCCTCCCTCCCGCCTCTCGAACCTGCCTAGGAAACCGCATGCAACGCTTTGCATTGATCTCTTCTGTACTTTTTCTGTTGATCGCAACACCGTGCGTTGCAGAAGAGGGCAACGTACCGCTCGAGGTTGCCGGCGCTTCGGCAAAAAAAGAAGGGGAGATGAAACCTTACGATGAAGTGATTGAACACACCGACCTGACGATGGCGATGGTGCCAATTCCGGGGGGCACTTTCACGATGGGAAGTCCCGATGGCGAAGATGGGCGAGAGGATGACGAGTCGCAGCGTGAAGTGACCGTCTCGCCTTTTTGGATGGGTAAATTCGAAGTCACTTGGGATCAATACGATGCGTGGGGCGAAGGTATCGACCAGCTGCGGCGAAAAATGTTGCAGGTCGATGCAACACCACGAGACCTTTTGGTTGATGGCGTTTCGAAACCAACCGAACCCTACACCGACATGAGTTTCGGCATGGGCACAGGCGACTATCCCGCCATCTGTATGACTCAACATGCTGCGCGAACATTTTGCCAATGGCTGAGTGCAAAGACGGGACGCTACTATCGCCTGCCGACCGAAGCGGAATGGGAATACGCTTGCCGCGCGGGAACGTCAACGGCTTATTCGTTTGGCGACGACATGGATGAACTCGAAGAGTACGGCTGGTTCTTTGACAACAGCGAAGATCAGTACCAGGAGGTCGGGCAGCTCAAACCGAATCCTTGGGGCTTGCACGACATGCATGGCAACGTTGCAGAATGGGTCTTGGACCAGTACTTCGAAGAGCCAGATGCAAATAGCGTTGGCAACAAAGATCCACTTGCCGTGCCACTCAAACTCTATCCTCGCGTGGTGCGTGGCGGCGGTTGGGACGATGATCCGGAGATGCTACGAAGTGCCGCACGCAAAGCTTCGCATGAAGATTGGAAGCAGCAGGATCCGCAGACGCCGCGCAGCATCTGGTACCATACCGATGCGCGTTCGGTTGGCTTTCGCGTGGTTCGTCCCCTCAACGTGCCGACGGCTGAGCAACGAGCTGATAAATGGGACAAAACCTTGCCGGTTCAGAAAGACCCAGAAGAATAAAGCCCCGGAAGTATCGTCGCGCAATGGACTGCCGCGCACGTCCTTTCTCGGCGAACTAAACTGCACACCTCCCACCCGCTCTCCGAATCATCCCACCCCTGGAGTTTCTACTCATGTCCGACGGTGCAAATCGATCGAATCCTCGACGCCAGTTTTTGAAGAGTACCGGAGCGGTGGCGGCTGCCTCGACGCTTGTCAGTGCGATGCCCAGTGTGCATGCGGCCGAAGACAACACGTTGCGCGTAGCGCTTGTGGGGTGTGGCGGCCGTGGTACGGGTGCGGCTCGGCAGGCCCTGTCGGTCTCCGGTGGCCCGATCAAGTTGGTTGCGCTGGGTGATGTTTTCGAAAACAACCTGAAAGGCACTTACACATCACTGTCAGAAGACGAGGGTGTTGGCTCGCGGGTCGAAGTCTCGGAAGATCACAAGTTCATTGGTTTTGATGCCTACAAGAGCGCGATGGACACGCTTCGCCCAGGCGACATCGTGATCTTGGCAACGCCGCCCGCGTTTCGCTGGGTGCATTACAAGTATGCGATCGAGCGTGGTTTGAACGTCTTCATGGAAAAGCCAGTGACGGTGGATGGCCCGACATCGTTGCGGATGCTCGAGCTAAATAAGCTCGCACTCGAAAAGGACTTGAAAGTCGGTGTCGGCTTGATGTGTCGCCATTGTCACGCGCGAAAAGAGCTTTTCGATCGCATTCAGAGCGGAGAGATTGGCGAGATCAACATGTTGCGAGCGTATCGAATGACCGGGCCAACCGGTTCGGCGGCGACGCAACCGAACACCACCGACATGAGCGAGCTGCAGTTTCAGATCAAGAACTTTCATGGGTTCTTGTGGCTCAGCGGTGGTGCCGTTTCCGATTTTCTCATCCACAACATCGATGAATCGTGTTGGATGAAAAACGATTGGCCGGTCAAAGCGATTGCCAGTGGCGGACGACATTATCGTGATGATTGCGTTGATCAAAACTTTGACACCTACTCGATCGAATACACGTTCGCCGATGGTGCGAAGCTGTTTGTCGAAGGACGCACCATTCCGGGCTGCAAGCGAGAGTTTGCCAGCTATGCTCACGGCACAAAGGGAATCGGGGTCATCTCGACTGCAACGCATACGCCGGCACGCTGTCGAACCTACCGCGGACACAACATCGACAAAAAGAATCTGATTTGGGCCTTTGGCGAAAAGGAACCTAATCCCTATCAGGTGGAATGGAATGACCTCGTCGCTGCTGTGCGCGAGGATCTGCCGTACAATGAAGTTGAACGTGGTGTGATGGCCAGTGCCGTGACCTCGATGGGACGCATGGCGGCTCACACCGGGCAAGAGTGGACGCTCGATAAGTTCCTCAACAACGGGCATGAGTTCGCGCCGGACATCGAGAACCTTGCGCTCGATTCGGAAGCACCGCTGAAAGCGAAAAAGGACGGTACCTACAGCGTGCCGATGCCTGGATTGATCAAGAAACGCGAGTACCTGTAAAGAGAATTGATGCCGCTGATCGAAGTTCGCGAAGTTTGCAAGTCCTACCAGCTCGAGGAAGTCCGCGTCGATGCGCTGCGCGGCGTGTCGTTGTCGATACAACGCGGAGAGTTCGTTGCGTTGGTCGGCCAATCGGGGAGCGGCAAGTCGACTTTGATGAACACCCTCGGCTGTCTCGATCGGCCGACGTCAGGTTCGTATCAATTGGACGGGCACGAGATCGTGAAAATGAATCGCGATCAGCGGGCTCGGATTCGCAACGAACAGATTGGGTTCGTCTTCCAGAACTTCAATCTGCTCAACAGGACGTCGGCGATCGAAAACGTTGAGCTGCCTCTTTTGTATCGGTCAGGAATCAGCGCATCGAAACGGCATCAACGGGCGGTCGAGATGCTTCAGCGCGTTGGGCTCGGCGATCGGCTCGACCATCATCCCGGGCAACTCAGTGGTGGCCAGCAACAACGCGTTGCAGTGGCGCGTGCGCTGGTCAATTGCCCGAATATCTTGATGGGGGATGAGCCGACGGGGAATCTCGACTCACGTACGAGTCGCGAAATGATCCAATTGTTCATGGAGCTAAACCAACGGGATCAGATCACGGTGATTCTGGTGACGCATGATCCCGATGTCGCTCGAGTGGCTAACCGTCAAATCGTTCTGCGGGACGGGCTGGTGGTCTGTGACACCACCGATTTTGACGAGGCCTTTGAGGCACTGCGCCACCGCGACGAAGAGTTGGCAGGACTCTAAGATCTGTACGTAGGCCGGATCAAGAAACGCCACCGACGCGAATCCGGCATTGATCTCAATCGCTGAAAACTTCGCCGAATTCTGCGGGCTCTTTCGCAAAATGACGCGACGGACTTTGGGTTCGTCGTCCAATCTCCTTTTTGCGAGCGTAGCGACGGGTTCTCAGAGCGACCCATGAAAAAAGAGCATGCTTGGACGGTGTTTTCGTAACGGAGCGGTTCTATAATCCAGGAACTTCTCGACCAAAACGCCGGTGCGTAAACGTGTCACCGGAACGATCGTCAATCGCCGAAGCATGCTTTCAACGTCCAAGCGAATTTTCAGAGCCGGAGCCTCCCTGATGATGTACCGCTACCTTGTCCTCTCGTTGACCCTGATGGCGATGGCCGTGGCGTCAATTTCGTACGCACAAGACGCCGCCAAGGCGACCACGGATGCCTCGGATGCCGATCCCACGGCGGCTGCGATCGCGAAAGCGGTTGGCGAGGTCGAGTCGGCCGTTGAGGCCTATGTCGCGGCGTTTAACAAGGCCGACGCCAAGGCGGTCGCCGCTCTTTGGTCGCCAGGCGGTGTATACACCAGTCGCACCAGCGGCCAACGCATCGTCGGTCGCCAGGCGATGGAAAAGGACTTTGGCGAAATCCTTGCTGGCGACAACCCGCCAAAGTTGAGTGTTGCGACCGAATCGGTCGAATTGATTTCACCAAGTGTCGCACTTGAACGCGGAACGGCGACTGTGGTTCGCGGTGATAGCGCGAGCCAATCAAACTATAGCGCCGTCTACGTCAAACAGGACGGCAAGTGGTTGGTCGATCGCGTGACCGAAGACGACATCGTCGTTGAACAGAGCAAGCAGAATCACTTGCAGGGCCTCGATTGGCTTGTCGGAAGTTGGGTGGATGACACCGAAGGGGTGCGAATCGAAATCACTTGTCGCTACACCGAGAACGAGAATTTTTTGAGCCGGACTTATTCGGTGTCCACGCCAGACGGGATCGATTCGTCGGGTTTGCAAATCATCGGATGGGATGCCAAGGAAAAGACGGTTCGCTCTTGGCTGTTTGATTCCAATGGTGGTGTGGTCCAAGGCACTTGGAATCAAAACGGTGATGATTGGGTGGTGCAGTCGGTGGTGACGCTTGCGGATGGTGCGAGTGGTTCGTTCACGAGCATCTTTAGCCCCCAAGATGACGGCAACTACACCTGGAAAAAGATCAATCGCGTCTTGGACGGCAACCTGTTGCCCAATCTCGACGAAGTGGTTGTGGTTCGCCAGTAAACGAAGTCGCCCTCTGCCAACGAGTGTATGAAATGAAGATGTTCACAAAATGGTGTTTGGGTGTGGCTTGCGTTTTGGCAACCACACTTTGGATTTGCGAGCCAACCTTTGCCCGCGGTCGTGGTGGTGGCGGTCGCGGCGGCGGGATCAGCCGAGGTGGCGGCGGCATGAGTCGCGGTGGTGGGATGAGTCGTCCTTCGATGGGGCGTTCACCGTCGATGAGTCGTCCTTCGGTGAGCCGGCCAAGCTACAGTCGACCGTCACAGCCGAGCTTTAGCCGTCCGTCGCAGCCGAGTTTTTCGCGTCCATCGCAACCGAGCTTCAGTCGTCCATCGCAGCCAGGCATTTCGCGGCCGAGTAACCCCGGTCTCTCGCGTCCGAGCAACCCTGGCATTTCACGTCCCAGCAATCCAGGTCTCTCGCGACCCGGCAGCCCCGGAATCAGTCGCCCGAGTAACCCCGGCCTTTCGCGACCAAGTAACCCAGGAATCTCGCGACCGAGCAATCCAGGATTAGGCAGTCGCCCGAGTAACCCGAGCATTGGACGCCCAGGTGGTTCGCCTGGACTCGGCCAGCGACCCGGTGGTGGATTGGGACAACGCCCAGGTGGCGGCGCCAACTTGCCTTCGGGTGGATTCAAGGGGCCTTCGCAAGGTCAGCTCAACGACTTCCTCGGTCTCGACCGTCCTTCGACCGGTGTTCGACCTGGCGGTGGAGCCGCTGGAGACTTTTTGCAGAACCGACCCTCGACTCGTCCCGCACCGGCTCCCGGTATCGGTGACCGGCCTTCAACGTTGCCAAGCGGCCCAGGCACTCGGCCCGGAATTGGTGATCGGCCCGGTATTGGTGATCGGCCGGGTACACGTCCACCTGGCACGGGTCCTGGGGATCGGCCTGGCATCGGCGATCGACCCGGCACATTGCCCGAACGACCCGGCCAAGGACCTGGCGACCGACCCGGTACTCGCCCACCCGGCACAGGACCTGGGGACCGTCCCGGCACAGGACCTGGCGACCGTCCTGGCACAGGGCCCGGCGATCGACCTGGTACTCTCCCAGGTGATCGTCCTGGCAATCGCCCACCCGGAACCGGTCCTGGTGATCGACCCGGAACGAGGCCGCCAGGAACACGACCTCCCGGCACTCGCCCACCTGGAACGCGACCTCCCGGCACTCGCCCACCGGGCACTCGACCACCGGGACATTACCCCGGCCTTCGTCCACCCGGAACACGTCCTCCGGGCTGGCGTCCACCCGGAACACGTCCGCCAGGCTGGCGTCCACCTGGATACCGCCCGCCGGTCCACTTGCCCCACTACGGTTGGCACAATCGTCCGTGGCGTTGGGGATGGGGACGCTATCGTCGCAATTGGTGGATCTGGGCAACGCCCGTCGCGATCACCGGTTGGTTAGCGTGGGACAGTAGTCCGACGTACATCAGCTACGGCGACAACTGTTACTACGAAGGCGACAATGTGGTCTACAACAACGAAGTGATTGCAACGGCCGAAGAGTATGCTCTGCAGGCCCAGGAGATTGCGTCGCAAGTTCCCGAAGACGTTCCGGAAGAAGTGGAATGGTTGCCGCTTGGCGTTTTCGCACTTTCGCAAGATGAATCGGCCGAGAACGCGACGCTCTTCTTGCAATTGGCGATTACGAAAGATGGCATCATCGCCGGGACGTTCCAGAACACCTCAACGGACGAAACGTTCGAGGTCGAAGGAACGATCGACAAAGAGAGCCAGCGTGCCGCTTGGGGACCGGTTGGCAAAGAATGGCCGATCATGGAGACAGGTATCTACAACCTGTCTGAAAACGAGGCGAGTGCTCTGATTCACTTTGATGAAAAAGAACCACAAGTCTGGAACATGATCCGCTTGGAAGAGCCGGAGCAGACTGAAGAGGCGGCGCCGGCGGCATCGCAATAGTTTGTAGTACCGAGGTTTTGCCGAAATCTTCACGTGTTTGTAGTACCGAGCTTTAGCCGGAATCTTTAGTGCGCCGCCTGAAGGCGGTACTACAAACGGCGGCTCTATCGGCTGCGTCCGGCTTTGATCGTCTTCTGAAGTAGTTTTTCGAGTTCCATGGCGACACCCGGGTGGGTGAAGTAGAGGTTTTGGGTTTCGCCAGGATCGTCTTTGAGGTTGTAGAGCTGGGCCGGGGCATCGGGTTCGCTATCGGCGATGAAGTACTCTTTGAGCATTCGATGGTTTTCGTAGCGATTGCCTCCCGAGCCTTTGTGAGCCAGTAACTTCCAATTGCCTCGGCGAATGGCAAGGTACCGTGAACCACCGAAGCCTTGCTGCAGAATGTAGGGCCGAATCGGCATGCCGCCATCGCGGCCTCGAAACGCCGTGAGCATGCTGAAACTATCTTCCGCACAATTCTCCGGCAGTGGATAGTCAACGATCTCGGCGATCGTTGCCATGACATCGGTCAGCGACGTGATCTGGGCCGACTCGCTTCCGGGTGGGATTTGCCCCGGCCATCGAGCGATGAAGGGCACGCGATGGCCGCCTTCCCAATTGTCTCGCTTAATGCCACGCCACGGTCGCGCGCCGTCATGCTTGTGATCGCGTCGCATGTGATAGATCGTGCCAACCTCAGGGCCGTTGTCGCTCGTGAAGATGACAAGTGTTTCTTCGGCAACGCCCAATCGATCGAGCGTCTGCATCAATTGGCCGACGATATGGTCGAGTTGAAAGATGAAATCGCCGTGAGGGCCCGACTTTGTTTTGCCTTGAAACGCATCGCCGGGAAACGACGGCAAGTGAACGGCTTGGGTCGAATGAAAAAGGAAGAAGGGTTTGTTGGGAGATCGACGGACATGATCTTCGAGAAACTGAACGCTCTTTTCGAGGAATTTCATATCGACTTCTTCGAGATCAAAGTCATCGGCAACCATTCCTGGCCGGTTGTCTTTTGAATACGGATGATCGGGCAAGGTTTGGCGATCAAGCTTTTCTTTGGGTGGAGTCGGGATTCGGTCTCCATCGATGAAGGCGTAAAGCCAATCGGTGGTTGGGCAGCATGCCGTTCCAAAGAACTGATCGAAGCCGTGATCCACGGGACCGCCAACGATTGGGTGCGAGTAGTCGATGCGCCGAACCGCGTCGAGGCCACCTTTGTGGATGGCCTCGCCCTTTGCATCAAAGAAGCTCATCCCCACGTGCCACTTGCCGAAGCACGCTGTTGAATATCCGCGAGTCTTAAGCATTTCCGGCAGCGTCAATCGTTCGGGGGCGATCAGCGAGGGACCGCCCGCGCCTGTGAAGACCGTTCCACCACGTGGGACACGAAAGGCCATTTGCCCCGTCATCAAGCTATAGCGTGTCGGCGTGCAGACCGTGCACGGGCTGTGTGCATCGGTCATCCTCAAGCCCTGCTTCGCCAAACGATCGAGATGGGGCGTAGGGATTTGCGAGTCGGGGTTGTAACAACCGAGATCGCCATACCCAAGATCGTCGGCCAAGATCAGCAGGATGTTGGGGCGATCGTCGTAGGCGCTGCAAACGACCGGAACAAGCGTTCCAACCACCAGGATGATGGTGCGTGCAAAAACAGAAACGAATCGATTGCAAAGATCACGATGATCCATGACAAACTCTCAAGTTCAGGCGGGGGAGAGAACGAGGCGGGAGGCAGGCGGGAATCGCATTCTAGTTGAATGCGGCGACGCGTGCTTGCCGAATCGGACCCTGAACGTTGAGCGGGTGAGTGTAGCTACCTTCGCCAGATGGCAGACGGTGTTGGGAGACCGGTCTCCTTTGCCTCCACGCTCTGGCGAGCGTAGCTACAGTACGAGAGGATGTGGTTCAGTCCTTGTGCTGACTCAACTGCGTGAGTTGACGTTGTAGGTCCTGGAACATTGCGATCTGCAGATCGGTCCGTCCCTTTTCGAGTCGCGGACGGTGAACGGTCAGGTGCCGCGTGAGGGCGACCGCAGCGGTGATCATGGTCACCCAACTGCAAAGCATCCAAACCCCAGCGACCACTGTGCCGAAGTCGCCGAGCAGGTGCACGATGACATTGAAGACAACGCCCGCGACGTAACAAACGGCAAAGGCGGCGATCGAGATGACGGTGAAACGCTGGCTGGATCTTGCTTTGGCGTCAAGCGAATCAAGGGTTTGCTGAAGTTTCATGCTTTTCTCCTGAAGTGAAGTGGGTGAAATGCCTTCGTCCTGTTGGATCAATTGCTCGGAAAACGTTCGTTTGGAATCGTGATCAACCATTGAGTTGCTCCTCGATTTGTTTGCGCAGTGCAGCCTTCGCGTAGTGCAATCGGGATTTGACGGTCCCGGTTGCACAGTCGACAACGACTGCCATTTCTTCGATGTCCATTTGTTCTAAGAAGCGAAGCGTCAACACTTCGCGATGTTCGGGTGAGAGCGACTCGAGCGTCTGATGAACAAGGTCAGCGTGTTCCATCGCTTCGTACTCGTCCCATGTGTCGATAACGTTCTGGTCAAAGCTCTCGTCAGAGGCGGTTTGGGCCGTTCGTGTTGACTTGCGGATGTGTCCGACCGACAAGTCGTGGGCGATCTTGTAGAGCCAAACGCGGAACGCCTCAGGGGCTCGCAGGGTGTGGATCCGCCGGTGCACTCGCAGCCAGGTTTCTTGGAGAACATCGTCGCTTTCGTCGGTTGGGCCGATTTGGCGACGGATGTAATAGGAGAGCCGGCCCTGATACAGATCCATCAGTTTTCGAAACGCGGTGGCGTCGCGGGTTTGAGCCATCACGACAAGAACGGCTTCGCTGATCTGAGTTTCGTCAGTGTTTTCAGCCATTTTCTTGCCGCCGGCGAGGAGTCAATTCACTCTTGGAACGCCCTTAAGCCGACGCGACATGGCGATTGGTTCAACGCAAGCGGCTTTTTTCCAGAAAAAGAAAAGCCGCCCCGTCTCGCCGCTATTCCTGATCGGAGTTTGCAAAGCCGAGGACTTTTGTCGTTAGGTCACCACCCATGATGACCAACTCATGGATGGCGGCATCGAGATCGTTGAATTGCACGTCGATGTCTTTGGTTTCCGACCCTGCCGTTTCCGTACGCTCACATGCGATCAGGATCGCTCGTTTGCACAGTTCTTCCAAGAAGGCCGGGCTCGCTTTGTCCGTCCTGTTGGCCCATTGGTCAAGCAGTCGCTCGCCGCCGCAGGTGTCGCCGAGGTAGAGCTTGAGGAGATCACGTCGAAGTGGTTCATCGGGCAAAGGAAACTCGATGGTTTGCGAAACGCGTCCTGGTCGCGAAGCAAGTGCAGGCTCGAGCACTTCCGGGCGATTGGTGGACATGATGACGATCGTGTCACTGCCCTCCCCTAACCCATCGAGTTCGTTCATCAGTTCCTGTAACCGATCGACGTACAAATTGGTTTCGCGACGCGGGGCCAGCAGGTCGACGTCCTCAATCACGAGAATCGAAGGTTGCAAGTACTTCGCCATGCGAAACGATTCACGAAGTGTTTCGACCGACAGGTCACTCGGCACGACCACGGTGTGGTCGTCGCAACTTGTGATCAGATACTTCGTCAGCAATGTCTTGCCGGTGCCCGGCGCTCCGTGAAGCAAGAGGCCGAGTTTGGTCTTGTGGCCAAACTCTCTCAGTCGCGCGTGGTGTTTGCGTCGACCATGGACGAGACGTTCGACAAGATCGACGAGTGATTGTGGTAACACGATATCGTCGCGGCTGGCTTCGGGCGGAGCCGACACGCGAATGTTCTGACCCGCAGTGCCATCTTGGGGCGTTGAGATATGAAGCATTTTGCCGCGATACATCGAACGCTCGGCCGTTTGCCCGGACAGCCAACGAAGGATCACGTTCGCTTTTTCGAGCGAGTGGGCGACGATTTCAAGTGATGCAAATCCACTGGCCGTCGACCAAGCATCTTCCTGGCCAAAGTGGTCGACAAATAACTGGCTCGACAATCGAACGGCGAAGGCTTCGCCCTCATGATGCATCAAGTAGACCGGGTTGACTGGAACGCTGATCAACTCTTCGGCAACACTTTCAATCGTGTTCCATTCGACGTTCTCGGTGGGGATGTTCGTATGTTGGATCGAGGTGAGCATCCGGTCGCGTTTGGCTCCAAAACGCTGGCAGTCAGTCGATTCGTACAGATGCTCGAGCGTGTTGATGTAATCAACAATGCGGCTGGCACCCACGTTCTTGCTGACGAAGGTCAACTCTTCGAGTTGACAGGCCATGTGTCCGAGGACGTGGCGCCGTAGTCCAAACAACCAGGCCGAGAGAATGGCCCACGCAGTCCAGATCACGCCGACGCCAGCGGCAACCAATACCGTCATCGCTTCGGAGGTGAGGACGAACGAGAGCAAAACGGCGATAACGCCGCTGACAATCAAACAAACCCAAACCGTACTTCGCGCCGCCTGACTCATTCTTGCCTACCTTGGTCGAGTGATGTCGCACTTGATGCAGTTCTATCGAACCAACGGTCGATAAGGTTCACTGTAACGCAAGGCGGCAGGCAATTGTTTTTGGGCTGCGCGATGGATCTTGGGCTGCGCGATGGATCAACGAGGATCCGACTCTCGGGGCGCGTCGTGGCGGATCATTCGAGTCGACTCGATGTCGATGTCGATGCCTGAATCCATCTTGGGTTTTCGCCAGCTCGGAAGCGACGCGAACAGGCAGGCAATGATCAAGACGATCGCGGTGCCAGCGGCAATGACCGTGACCGGGTTGGTGTACGGAACCGGTTGGTCATCGTCGGACATGTGGGGCGCCCCGCGGTCACAAATGATTGATTGGAAGGTGAAGTCGTGATCTTGTTTGCCAAGAAGATGGGAGCTGTGACAGCCTAATCGCCCTGCCCTCTGAGAATCACAGGTCCAACCCGATCATCTGCCCCATTCCTATTTCTATAGGTCGCTCACCGAGGGGATGACGTTTCTCGATGGGCACACGGATGCCATCAGCGCGCTCGTCATGACGATTCTGCTCGTTGTGAGGGTCGATGCCCCGCTGGATGGCGGACGCGCCCGATGCGAGGAGAATGGACTCGGTGAGAGAAAAACGGACTCGACGAGAGGAAAGCGGGCTCGACGATTGGAGGACGAACTCGGTGATGCGAGAGCCACGCGAGATGGGCGTCACGGTTGCGAATCGTCTTGGGAGTGCCTGGCAGGGACGATCGGCGTGTTGTCGCGTCGCGTCGGCGTGAGCCGGTGGACGGTGTGTCGCCAGGGGTAACAAGCCCATGCGATCGACAAGAGTGTCAGGCCGACCAAAGCGGCAGTCCAATCGGCCCAACTGCGAATCACCATCAACTGCACCGTCCCACCGACGGCAAGTGCCAAGCAGGCACCGGCACGCGTTCCCTCATCAACGCGGTTGCCCGTGGCACGGGAGGGCAACGGGGACGCGTCTTCCGTTTCCGATGCCGGGCGGTAAGGGTTCAGCGGATCCATCACGTGTCACGCGGGTGCTTCGTCGTGCGCTTGGTTCAACGTACGGGCAACGTGAAGGGCCGGATCCAAGGCTGCATTCCTGGGGATGGGTAATAGGAGTACGTGCCTGGATAGTAGTTTGGGCGGTAGTACGGGTATCGTCCGTAGGGATAGCCGTAGCCGTAATAGGGATCCCAGTAGTATCGCTGGGGAATCGTGATCGTCGGAGCCACATAGCGCTGACGCTGTTGGGCTGCTTGAAAGTCGGCTTGTTTCTGATCGGGTGACCGATACAGCGGGTACTTGGATCCAGGCCGTTGGTTTTGTGCGGAGGCTGTGACGGCGAAGGTCAACACGAACGCGATGGCGAGTAGTTTCTTCATGACATCACCTGATGGGTTGCTAAAGACGTCCTTGGCGTCGAGGTGTTTGTTGGATCAAAGCTTGAGTCGGATGCGGGTTCTGTTTGGGGCTCAGGACTAAGCACTGAGTTGTTTGTGAGTCAACAATCCGGCGGGGATGGCTTGTGAAGAGCTTTCGACTTCGGCCAACCGTGGTTGATTGCTGTGCATGGTGTGTGCCAAAGCGGGTGCGTGTGCCAAAGCGGGCGAATTCATCATATACATGACTTGATCGCGAAGGGGGCCGCGAAGGTAAGCCAGTTGGCCTTTGCGGCGGATGTGACGGTCGATTGCGTAGCAAGCCATGATGGCCAGGGGAGTCATTGCTGCGGTCAGGCTCAGGAGTGCGGCTGCGGTTGTCATCGTGTCGTCCCTTGTTTTGTTGTGTTTGCTTCGTGTTGACACTAGGGAATGGCATCCGCCGGCTCGCAGATTACAGGGCGGCCGAGTTTTTTTCGGAAAAGTGCCGCGGCCTGCATTTCGACCCTGAAAGATTGCAAAAAACGCCGTTTCGCGCGGATCCCCTACTCAGGCGAAACCGGGTCAACTTGATCACACAGGGTCTCGTAACGAGACAATTTGCACGCTGTGATCGGGGCTACAATGTCGCCTCTGTCCACGACTCGCTCCCCTCTCAGGTTCCCAACCGATGCGTCCAAACCGTCTGCGACAGCTCCTTGATGCGGGGCAGCCCACATTGGGGACGCGATTGATGGGCAATTGGCCAACCCTAATCGAGCTCGTTGGACATGCGGGCGGGTTCGACTACGTCGAGTTTTGCGCCGAGTACGCACCGTACGATCATCGGACATTGGAAGAGATGGGGCGTGCGATCGAGTTGTTTGACCACTTGAGCGGCATGATCAAGATCGAGCAGGAGTCACGCGCGGCGACCGCCGTCCGCGCCATCGGTGCAGGCTTCCAAAGTGTTCTCTTCGCCGACCCACGGGATGTTGATGAGGTTGCTCAGTGCCTGCGGGCTGTCCGGTCGGAACGTCCGAAGTCGGGCGGATTGCAGGGAGTGAACCTGCACCGCGCGGCGATCACTGAAGCGGGCAGCGAAGCATGGGCCGGGGCGATGGATCAGGTTGTCATCGCGTTGATGATCGAAAAAGAGAGTGCCCTCGATAACCTCGAGGCAATGCTTGATTACCCAGGCGTCGACATGGTCCAGTTTGGTCCAGCCGACTTTGCCAACAGTATTGGTGTGACGGGGCAATTCGATCATCCACGGGTCAAAGAAGCTGAGCGAACCGTGATCCAAACGGCAATGAAAAAGGGAGTGCATCCGCGTGTTGAGCTGAATCGTCCTGCTGGCTTCGAGCCGTATCTCGAGATGGGGGTGAAACACTTCAACGTTGGCATTGATGTTCGCACGCTCTTTGACTGGTATCGAGAGACGGGCAACCTGATGCGACGCGAGCTGGGGATTTCCGAAAGCGTGCCGACCGAAATTCCAGGCTATGGCGATTGAGTGGAACGATGTCTGAAGACAAACTGCCATCAAGCACAACCAAGACGCTTCAATTCGAAAACGGCGAAGCTTTGGGGATGAGCCATCGTTGGAACGGTGGCCAGTATTGTTCGATCCTGACTCACAACGGAATCGTTGGCTGTGGGATCTACGCCATCGAAACTCCGACCGAATTTGGTCAAGCAATCGCCATTGCCAAGGGAACCCCAACGCAACCTTTGACGTATCCAGAAGACCTTCTTGATGCCAAAATCGTTGATTGCACTCCCAAGGCTAAGTCATTTGGCATTGAAATTGGCATCACGGGCCGGGAGGCTGTCGAGCGAATGCTGGTCGCCTCCCCCAAGTCTTAGGGTGTCACCCGAGCCTCACGGTGGGCCTCACTCCGAATCACAAACACCGAATTCCTCCGAAATTTCACGAACCCTTTGCGATGATCATGATCAAACATTTCCTGCTGGTCCTGCCGTTGGTTTGCTTCTCCGCCGTGACGTTGGTCGCGGACGATGAGGCCGCTGAGAAAGTGGAAAAGGCCGATGAAAAAGCCGAGAAGCTCAAGGCAGGGCCGGACGACCCACGCGAAGTCGCTAAGCCCGGCAAGATCGACAAGGATGCTTCGGCCGAGTTCAAGACCACCGACTCGGGGCTGAAGTACCGCATTTTGCGAGCCAGCAAAAAGCCGCGACCCACACGTCGCAGCGTGGTCACTGTGCATTACAAAGGTTGGACGGATGACGGCAAAATCTTCGACAGCTCTTATCGCCGAGGCAATCGAGCGACCTTCCCCCTTGGCGGTGTGATTCCTGGGTGGACCGAAGGCATGCAGCTAATTGGAAACGGCGGCATGATCGAATTGGAGATTCCCAGTGCGCTTGGCTACGGACCTCGTGGCGTTCCCGGCACGATTCCACCCAACGCCACCCTCCACTTTGTGGTCGAACTCTTCGGCGTGAAGTAACCGCGTTTTTCAATCTGACAAACCGTGAAGACGGCAAACGGACCATCGTTTGCCGTTTTTTCTTGCGCTGATGGGGCTTAGGCCGGAATCCCCGGCTCTTCGGGGACAGGGGGCTCGGATTGGGACTACCGATTGAATAGCGATGAAAAGCGTTTTGGGAGGAGATCGCACCCTTGGGGGCCGATAACGATAGTATTGCCCGGCGGGACGCCATTTGATAACAATGTGATAACCTATTCTTAACAGAGTGTTTTCGTCGCTCCTTAGCCTGCGCTGGAGGCCCCCTAGATGAGCTGGGACCTGATCACCGCGATTGCTGCAATCTCTGTGCTATCGGTGCTGGCTTACCGTGCGGGCGCTTGGGTCGGCCCCAAGCTGCAAACGGGAAAGTCACTTCTGTTTGTCGAGTCGCTTCTTTTTTCGTTGACCTTTGCTTGGTTCTTCGCAGGTCGTCTCCTTTGGGCCAACGCCCTGACAGGCAGCGGAGTGGTGTACTGGTCCAACCTGATGCCGATCACGCTCGGGTTCACCGCCGGCTTGGTGGGAACGGCCAAGGGACTTCAGGGCTGGAGCCGTCCCGTCACGGCGACGGCGCTTTGGACACTCGCCGTTTTCTATTTAGCAATGCCGATCGCTCGTCCGATTCTCGCGCCGACCATGGTTGAAGAATCGATGGACTGGCGAGAGGGCGTTTGCTTGCAGAGTCATGAGGCAACGTGTGCGCCTGCAGCGGCGGCAACGTTGTTGCGCATGAATGGAATCGTTGCAACTGAAAAGGGAATGATTCGCGATTGCCTGACCAGCGAACATGGGACCGAGCCACTTGGACTCTATCGAGGATTGAAACTCGCGACCAACTCAAATCCCGTTCAACCTCGAGTCGCCGAGCGTGACCCGTCGGCGTGGGATGGGGCTGGCCAGCTTCCCAATGTTGCCTTGGTGGAATTCGCGGGCGTTCGTAGCCAACGTGGGATTTCGACCTTTCTTGGCCCGCGCGGCGAAGGGCATGCGGTCGTGGTGATTGAACATCGCGACGGGCATTGGATCATCGGTGACCCGGCAATTGGACGTGTCGTTTGGTCGGATAAGGACTTTCGTCGTCGTTTCACCGGTGACGCGATCTACCTTGCCCGCGATTAGCCACGCTCCGAGTCCTCACTGACTCCCGTAGCTACCTTCGCCAGAAGGTGGGAATTGACGGTTCGCGGCCTACTATCACACGCGTTTGTAGTCCCGCCTTCAGGCGGAAGAGCGCGAAGATTCCGGCGGAAGCTCGGTACTACGAACCGGCAGCCGGCAAACGATCACCACTCCTCCTCGTGGCGCCCACATTTCTCAATCGCGTTACACTTTCGTCATGACACTTTTTTACTACGACGATCGTTTCTTGGAACATGATACGGGTGGTCATCCCGAAAACGCCCAGCGTCTGCGAAGCGTCATGGCGCGTTTGCGCGAAGCGAAGGTGATTGAGCGATGCACCTCGCCAAGCTGGGACGTGGCGACCGATGACGAATTGGAACGCGTGCATTCGCAAGACAACATCGAAGCGATCCGCAGTTTTGTTGCCGGTGGCGGCGGGCAGATCGAAGCCGATACCGTCGTGAGTGACCGATCGATGGTTGCCGCCGAACTTGCGTCGGGGGCCGTCTGCGATGCCGTTGAACGCGTCACCGGTGGCCAAGATCAACAAGCGTTTTGTTTGGTGCGACCTCCTGGCCACCACGCGATGCAAAAGCATCCGATGGGCTTTTGTCTGTTCAACAACGTTGCGGTCGCCGCGATGCATGCGATCGACCGGTGCGGTTTGCAACGCGTGCTGGTGATCGATTGGGACGTCCACCATGGAAACGGAACACAGGCGTCCTTCTGGCGCGATGATCGCGTTGGCTTTCTTTCGATGCACCGCTATCCCTTCTATCCCGGATCGGGCGGCGAAGACGAGACGGGTGAAGGAGCTGGACTCGGCTACACCGTTAACCTACCGATTACCTATGGCACTTCACCGAAAGCGCAACTGAGTCGCTTTCGTAAGGGGGTGGAAGCGTTGGCCGAGCGGGTCAAGCCAGAACTCGTGCTTGTCAGCGCCGGGTTTGATTCCCACGCGCTCGATCCCATCGGTTCGCTCCAATTGGAAAGCGAAGACTTTCAAACCCTGACGCAGATCGTTCAATCGATCGCGGACGTTCATTGCGAAGGGCGACTGGTGAGCATGCTCGAAGGAGGCTACAACCCCGACGCGCTGGCGGAGAGCGTGCAAATTCATCTTGAGACTTTGCTCGATCGATAGGGCGAAGATCTGATAGCCAGAATCTCGTAAAGCCAGGGATGTGGCACGCTGGTATTGGCACGCGATGTCCCATCCCCCACAATGGAGGTGCTGTGGGACTCGTCCGGCGGGACAACTAACGGCGAATGATTGTTTGTGGTTGGAGTAATGCGTCGCGGAACGTTAGGAAGGCAAAACGGAGAAGGCAATCATGCTGCAGGATCCCGACCTTGCTGCAATCGACCCTGCCGAGTTTTCACGATGCTTGTTTGAAGAATCAAGCGACAGCCTCTTCGTTTTTGATCCCGACGACCTTTCGATCATCGCAGCCAATCCGGCTGCCCAAAGGTTAACGGGGCTCTCTCGTCGCGAGTTGCTCTCGCTCGGTGTTGCCGAGCTTTTTGCTGCTGAGCATCCCGAGCTACTCAGTGAGTTGTTCGCGTCTTGTCAGGAGACGCGGCTTTTTCATTCGCGAGAAGCTTACCGGTTAGCGATTGGTGATCGCGACGCCGTCGAAGTGAATTTGACCGTGAGTCGTTTGCACACCAAACCGAAAGTGCTCGGCGTGGTCGCCGTGCGAGATGTCACAAAACGCCGTCGAATCGAGGCAGAACTGCGCCGCACGGAGTCGCTGCTGCAGGCGAATTTTGAAAAGCAATCGGAGCATTTGGCGGTCGCGACGCGTGATCTTCGTCGCAGCGAAGAAAAGTACCGCACCATCGTTGATGCCACGAGTGAATGGATTTGGCAGTGCGATGTGAACGGCGTGTTTACGTACTCAAACCCAGCAGTCAAAGCGATCCTCGATTACGAGCCCGAGGAGATGGTTGGGCGGTCGGGACTCGACTTCTTGTGCGAAGAGGATCGCACAAAACTGGCCGCGGATGTCTCCGAAATGATGGCCGAGGCCAAGGGCTGGAACGGTTGGGTGATTCGATGGCAGCGTCGCGATGGCACACTTCGTTTGCTCGAAAGTAACGCGACGCCCATCTTTGACGAAGAGGGGCATTTCGTCGGTTACCGTGGTGCTGATCGCGACATCACCGAAAGGATTCACGCCGTCGAAACACTGCGCGCACGTGAGCGCGAATTGGCCCATGTTTCTCGCCTCTCGATCATGGGCGAAATGGTTGCCGCCATCGCGCATGAAGTGAACCAACCACTTTCGGCAATCGCGAACTACGCCGATGCGGCACAATGCGTGATGGCCGAACGTGGAGTATCGCCCGAAGACGACGTGTCGCGATGGATCGCTCATATGGGCGAGCAAGCGATCAGGTGCGGCGATATCATTCGCCGTTTGCGAAACTTTGTTCGCAAAGACGAATCTGAGCGAACCCTGGTTGGTCTTGATGAGGTGATTGGCGATTCAAAAAAGCTGCTTGAATGGACAATTGCCGAACAACACATCGACTTTGATGTGGAAGTGCCGAAGCCGATTCCATACGTTATTGGAAACGCGACCGAATTACAGCAAGTGTTCGTGAATCTGATACGCAACGCATGTGACGCGTTGGCCGAATCGGGAGTGGAACATCCCGTCGTCTTGATCAAAGCGAGCATTCAGCAGGACGATGTGCATGTGACGGTCGAGGACAACGGTTCAGGCATTGACGCAGAATCAGCGGCCCATATGTTTGATCCGTTCTTCTCGACGAAGCAGAGCGGAATGGGAATGGGATTGGCCATCAGTCGATCGATCATTCAACATCATCAAGGCCGATTGTGGCGTGATGTGGATCGTGGTGTCGGTTCTTGTTTCCATATCAAACTCCCCAAAGCTCCGTCCGACGCAGAACAAGACAACAGGGTCGAGTGATCCTGCAAGCGTTGAAATGAATCAACATCAGCGGAGGGGGCATGAGCGGAGTTGCTGGTGGTGGTGCTGAGCTACACCAACCTCAAAACCAATCCGTCGGGATGAAGAATCAAGCCCCGGTTTACGTGGTCGACGACGACCACGCTGCGGCCGCTTCGTTGGTCGCGTTACTATCAGTGATCGGCATCAAGCCTAAGGTGTTTCATACCGCAGAGGACTTCTTTGATTCGTTTGATGGCGATGTCCAAGGTTGCCTAATTCTTGACGTTCATTTGCCCGGAATGAGCGGGATTGAGCTGAGAGGCTTGATGCTCAAGAAGGAGATGGATGTGCCCACCATCTTTATCAGCGGCAATACGGACGCGAAGTGTTTCGCACGTTTGCAACAAGAAGGCGCGGTGGCCTGTTTGGAAAAGCCATACTCAGGTGACGATATGTGCCGGCTCGTGCAATCAGTGCTCGAGCGGTTCTAGAGAACCGGATCAAGGAATCTCGGCGGGAGCCTCGCCCTCCCGAGGTGATCATTCGTGTGGTTCGTGTGGTTCGTTCGATTCGTGGTCGGAAGAGCATGGCCACGAGAAGCACGAAAAGTCACAAGAATTTCAGAGCATGAACGTCGTCGTTTTTCTTTTCGTGCCTTGTTGTGTTTTTTGTGGCCGATCAACTGGGCAGGAATTGAATCGTGGAAGCTCGGCGGGAGCCTCGCGCTCCCGAAGTGATCATTCGTGTGATTCGTTCGATTCGTGGTTTCTCTCACTCCCCTTCTCGCATTCTGCGGGCACAGGTGTGCTGGCGTTGACCACGAAACTTGGCGGGAGAGCTACCCGCCCAACTGGCGTCGGGGAGGCGGATTGGCCAATCCGGAGCACAATCGGCTGGATTTGGGCCGATTTCTCTGTCCGGATTCGCAATTTCGGCATCCTTGGGGGACTCGCCAGAACGACATTTTGATTCTCAGTGTCTATAATCGCGATTCGACTCGAGCGTCGCGCGGGGTCGCGACGTCGACAAAAATCCAGATTGTACGAGCCTTTCACCAATGAACCGTCTTGTCCTGTTTTCACTGCTAGCTGTCACTTCGGTTGCACATGTAGTGGCACAAGCCCCTTTCTCGGGCATGAAATACCGCATCCCACGCGATGCCAATACACTGATTCTGATCAACGCTGACAAGATGTTCGGTTCGACCGTTGCCGACATCGAACAGTGGAATGAAAAACGCAGAGAGGCGTACAACTCCGGCTTGCTCGCGCTTCCCCCGGACGGCAAGGAAGTCTTGATCGCAGGCCGAATGGACACCGAGCTTGGTGACACCATTTGGGAGCTCGCGATGATCAAGCTCAATGCCGAGCGAAACGTCACCACGGTTGCAGCCCGTTACGGTGGATCGATGGACGAGATCGAAGGTCGATCGGCCGCTCGTCTGCCAAACGACCACTACGTGGTACAACTCAAGGGCGACCTGCTTGCTTCGCACGTTCCGGCGAACCGCCAAGACGTGAGTCGTTGGCTTCGCATCACCGATGTTGGTAGCGGCGACAACCTGCCTCCGTACTTGAGCACCGCGTTTGACTATGCCAACAAAGTTCGTACTCCAATCGTGATGGCGCTCGACCTCAATGGTGCCATTTCAGCGACGGAAGCCAAGTCGCACTTGGATCGAATGGAGTTCGTCACGAACGCGGGTGTTGACACCGAACAGGCTGCGAAGCTGCTCAGCGGTATCCAGGGAATCACCCTTGGTGTGACCACGCTCGATCGAGCCGCGGGTGCGATTCGCGTCGACTTTAGTGAGTCGCCCGAAGCACTGCGTGAGGTTGGCAAGGATCTGTTGTTGCGTGTTCTCGAACGACAAGGTGCGATGGTCGACGACTTCTACGATTGGAAGCTTTCGATCCAAGGCAATACCTTGATGCTCAATGGTCCGCTCAAGATTGACGGCACACGCCGTTTGCTCAGCGTCCTTGAGTTGCCGCGAACGCTTTCGGATTCTATGCACGAAGCGACCTCGCCCGGAGTCGACCAAGAGGGCAAGAACAAGCTCTTGGCAACCCAGCAATACTGGAACTCCGTCAACACGTTGCTTGACGACTTGCGTATCAAGCCCAAGCGAGACAAGGTCAAGACCTTTGGCCAAGCCGCGATGTGGTACGACAAGTACGCTCGCAAAATCGATCGCTTGCCGATCATGAACGTCGATAGCGAGATGCTCGACTACGGTTCCACAATTGCCGCAAGTTTGCGAAACGCTGAAATGTCGATGAAAGGCGTAGGCATGCGGGTTTCGAACCGAACGATGTCCAACACCCAGCGTTCGGGCGGTTACTACTCTGGCACGTTTGGTGGCTACCGAGCCGGCATGGGTTACCACGGTGGCCTGTATGGCGCCAGTGGCTACAACGTCAGCATGATGCCTGGACAAGCGGCCTTGCAAGAGCAAGGTCGCACCAACGCGATCATTCGTACTCAAGAGCGTTCGGCAGGTGCCGCGACGGTCCAGGAAATCTGGCGCCAGATGGACGATGCACAATCGCAAATGCGTCGTCAAATGACCGAAAAGTACAGCGCCGAATTCTAGAGATTGACGCTCACGATTGGTTTTCTGAAATGGTGGACTCGGCTAGTCGGGTCCACCATTTTTTTGCGTCATCACGGGACCAATCACCGTAGCATTGGCACCGCTGCAGACGCTCCTGCAAGGTTGCGGCCGATGCGATTCGCTCGCCGGGCGATTTCGCCAAACAGCCCATGATCAGCGCTTCGACGTCAGCGGGGATGTCTGCGTTTCGGCGCGAAGGCGGCTCGGGCATTTGGTTGACTTGAGCAAGCATGGTGTCCATGGGGGTTGCGCCACCGAGCGGCGCATGGCCTGTGACCAAAAAATAGCCGACGGCGCCCAGGGCGTAGATATCGCTCGCTTCGCTGACGCTTCCTGGCGAGGTGATCTGTTCGGGTGACATGTACGCGGGCGTGCCAGCAACGAGCCCGCCAGAGGCAGTTGCCTTGGGGTCGACAGCGATTTGGCGAACAACGCCGAAGTCGAGCAGCTTCGCAAAGTCGTAGATGCCACCACGTTCGGTTGCAAAGATATTTGCCGGCTTGATGTCGCGGTGGATCAGCTTGGCATGGTGTGCTTCTTGAAGGGCTTCGGCGACCTGCGTCAAGAAATGGACGGCGCGACTTGCTGGAACGGGGCCAGTGAGGCGGACCAACTCCCGCAGGTTCATCCCCGGCAGAAACTCCATCGCAAAATAAAAGACACCTTCCTTGGTTTGGCCGTAGTCGTACACCTCGATGGTGTTCGGATGGGTCAGGTGTGCGGTGGCTTGCACTTCTCGTTCGAAACGCCGCAGTGCTTTGTCGTCTTCGCAATGTTCCGGCCGGATGACCTTGATCGCGCAGTGTCGCTTCAGCAGTAGGTGCTCTGCTTTGTAGACTTGGCCCATTCCCCCACTGCCGATCAAGCTCAGGATGCGGTACTGGGCAAGTCGTTTGGCTTTGAATGCCGACAGCCGCGCGCCGTGGATCAGGTGAGCTGCATAGATTGCGATCCCTGCCATGATGAATGGCGTTGGCAGTGGCCGCCCGAATTCGTCCATCGCAAGGAGTTCGGCCACGCGCGGTTCGTACCAGCTTGTTAGCAGGGTGACCAAGCTTGGGATGATTGCGCACGGAATCAGCACCAATGCGGCGCGTTGCCAACGATTGGGCATAAAGACGCCGTAAACCATGATGATCAAGGTCCAGGCAAAGTAGTTCCAATTGTTGACACTGATGAGTGTCTCTTCGTTATGACCGGCGGCGCAACGTAGCATCAATCGCACGTCGATGACGATGGTTAGCAGGCCGGCATTGGCCATCACGATGAATTCGATCAGACGAATTTGGCCGAGCGAGAGGTCATGCTTTCGCTTAAGGATGAGCGCGCAAAAGAGAGTGGTCAGCAGTGCGCCGCACCGTACCAGGTAAGCCCCAATGGGATGGTAGGGGCTGAAGGGAAGTCGGATGATCGAATAGGTGACAAAGACGGCCATCACCGAGGCGATCACCATCAAGCGGCGGCGCAGGATTTGGCGGTTGGCCTCCCACACATCCTTTTGCACTAAGTAGGTGTCGCCAAAGCGGGGTGTTTCGACCGCAATGCTTTGGTCGTGTCCCACTTCGGTCGCATCGACGCCGGTCACATCCAGGTCGGCCGTCAATGTCGCGTCGGCCGGCTCAAGCAACGTTTCGTCTTGGTGGAACTCTAAGAGCGAAAGGACTTCGCCGAGAACGACTTGGTCGTCGCCACAAACCTCTTGGACGTAGGCTTTTCGCTCGGAAGCATCTCGTCTGGCTGCTTCGACAAAGATCGCTTTGACACGAGCATGTTGCTGCGGCGTCACGCTGTTGTCTCGCCGGAAAGTTCGCGGCGCAACCATGCTCGAACCATCGTCCAATCGGATTCAACGGTTCGTTTCGAAACGCCTAGCACTTCGGCAACTTCGGCGACCGTCAGGCCACCAAAGAACCGCAGTTCAACCATGTCGGCTTGGCGTTGATCAAGGGTCGCGAGCTTTTCGAGCGCTTCCTCGATGGCAAGGATATCCTCGTCGTTGCGATTCGACACGCACATGTCCTCGTGCAGCTCGACGCGTGGCATCCCGCCACCACGCTTCTGGCGTTTCTTAGTTCGCGCGTGGTCAACAAGGATTCGCCTCATGACCTTCGCGCCGATCGCAAAGAAATGGGTCCGGCTTTGAAAGTCAACGTCCGTCGAGCCCACCATCCGCATAAAAGCTTCGTTGACCAATGCGGTTGGTTGCAACGTGTGCGCAGGCGACTCTTGCGTCAACAGTTTTCTCGCCAACGCTCGGAGTCGATCGTAAACCAGCGGCATGAGTTTCTCTGCAGCGTCTTGATCGCCGTCGGCTGATTCGGCCAGCAAGACGGTCACGTCACCATCTTCGTGTTCGCTATTGGTGCTGGAGTCTTCGCTCATCTTTCCCTGCTCAATTCGGCGCAATTCGTGGCAGGACCACGCACCAAAAAATCTCGTTCTTCAAATCCTGCGTTCGTTCGGTCGCCGGTTGCATGCGCGGCGACGCTCTTTTCGGGGCTGCCCTCGGTCGTCGATTTGGCCGCTGATGGCGAGGCGAAAGCACGCTGGCGTCTGCGTCGGTTCCCGATAAATCGCGAAGTTGTCTCGATTTTCGGGAAAAGTTCTGCGGAGCCCGTGCGACCGCGCCGCATAGCGGGTGAGGCCGATGACCGACCCTGGAATTTAGTTCAATGAGGTAGTCCCGTGCAATCTAACACCTGCCTAGCCCCCGAAAAACTGCTCCCTGCCAAATCGGATCAAGAGTTGATCCAGATGGCGCTTGAAGGTGAACAACACGGATACGACGAATTGATGCAGCGATATCAGAATCGATTGTTTGTTTCGATTCGCAACGATGTCGGCTGCTCGATGGTCGCCGAGGACGTGGTCCAAGATGCGTTTGTTCGCGCTTTTCGCTATCTCGGATCGTTCAAGAACCAGAGCAACTTTTACACCTGGCTGTATCGAATCGCGCTCAATTCGCGGCGTAACCATATTCGACGCAACAATCGAGCCATGTCGCTCGATACGGTGCGAGAACCGTACGAAATGACGACCGAGGCTCGAGAGTCCCCGGATCGTTGCAGCCAACGTCAAGAAGAGCGAGGCCAAGTACGCGCGGCGCTGACGCGTCTCGATTCGCATCATCGAACCATTTTGATTCTTCGCGAATTCGAAGGGTTCGATTACCAGACCATCGCGGACATTCTGCAGGTCGGTAAAGGAACGGTGCGAAGCCGACTGTCACGCGCCCGCGCTCGGCTCAAGAAAGAGTTGACGCCCTATGTGACGACCGGCGCCGACAAGCGTTTGCCATTTGCACCACCAAACTGAGATGCCAGATGTGCAGGATTTGTTCGTAGTACCGCCTTCAGGCGGACTCGCTTGAAACCTCCGCTTGAAGGCGGTACTACGAAGCGGCCCAGTCGACGCCCAACGCCAGCGACTCGCATTTCTTGCGAGCTCGCTCGCTGGGTGCACGCCCTCGCTAGTCGAGCTTCTTGACCGACAGCACCGCACAGGGTGCGTGTCGGATGATGTGGTTCGAGACGCTGCCTAGCACGACGTCAGCCAGTGCGGAGCGTCCGATGTTGCCCATCACGATCAGGTCGATGTTCTTTTCTTTGGCGTACATTTCGATTTCGTGGTACGCCGTTCCCGAGCGAACTGCCATGACGGTTCGAAACTGTTCGCGCTCTTCCGGTGTAAGCAACGCGACGAACTTCATCGACATCTTGTTTTCGTGCTCGTCACGAAACGCTTGATCGGTCGATTCCTGCATCAGCATCGGGTCGTCGTCGACAAACAGCAGATGCAGTCGGGCCCCGATGGGTTTCAGTAGCCGCTTGGCATAGTCCAATGCGTGGATCGCAGTGTCACTGAAATCCATTGGCACGAGGATTTCATTAATGGGGTCGGTTGCTTCTGACATGATGAATCTACCCGCACATGTTCAGGGCTAATTGATGGTTCTCTCCATGTTCTAGTACAAGTTGGCGGTGGCTGGTAGACGGATGAATTGTCGCGGGCATGTCGGTGCAGTTCAGAGCATGCCAGGGGGCGGTCGGCGCGGTATCTTGATGACTTCGGTTTCCCGAATCTTGCAAGAGACACTATGACCCCACGCCAACAGATCTTCGACCTTCGACGCCGGATGGCGGCGTCGATCATCGGCCAGGACCACGTGGTGGACCGGCTGCTCTTGACGCTTCTTTGCAACGGCAACGCATTGCTTGAGGGATTGCCGGGATTGGCCAAGACGCGCGCCATTAAGACGCTGGCGAGCAATCTGAAGTCCGACTTTAGCCGGATTCAGTTCACACCCGACTTGCTGCCTTCGGACGTGACCGGGGCGGAGATCTATTTGGGGGAACAATCGACCGAGCGGTTCGTTTTCCAGCCCGGCCCGATTTTTGCCAACCTCGTTCTCGCCGACGAAATCAATCGTTCGCCGGCCAAAGTGCAAGCCGCTTTGCTGGAAGCGATGGAAGAACGCCAGGTCACGGTCGCAGGCACGACTCACAAGATGCCCGGGTTGTTCATGGTGTTGGCGACACAGAATCCGGTGGAACAGGAGGGGACCTATCCACTTCCCGAAGCCCAGATGGACCGGTTCTTGATGCACATCACCATGACGCATCCCGATGACGCATCTGAAAAGCAGATCATTCGCCTGGTTCGCGGCGAAGCATCGGGCGCGAAAGAGGAGCAGGGCGACATCATTCCGCAGGAGGCGGTCTTCGAAGCTCGTAAAGAAATCCAACAGGTTTCGATTTCGGACGCAATGGAAGACTACCTCGTGGCGTTGATCGCAGCGACACGACGTCCCGGAGAGTTTGATGCCGACTTGGAAGGCTTGATTCATGTTGGCGCAAGCCCGCGAGGATCGCTCGCGCTTGACAAAGCGGCGCGGGCTCACGCCTGGTGGAATGATCGAGACCATGTCACGCCGGACGATTTGCGCGCGATCGCTCACGATTGCCTTCGTCACCGGTTGATGCTTAGCTACGAGGCGGGGGCGGATGGTGTCACTACGGACGAAGTCATCAGTCGCATCCTCAAAGTAGTTCCAGTCGCATGACTTCGAAGCTCATTCGGCAACTTGATGCGTCTCAGGCGGCTCGTTCGTCGGACGCCTCGATGGATCATCGCGTCTACACTTCCCTGCACCGATTGGCTCAGTTGCAGCACAAGTCGCGTGGGCTCTCGTTCTTGCCTCGCCAGCCCGTTCAGAGTCTCCTTGCCGGTCGACACGCATCACGCGTTCGCGGACGTGGGCTGAACTTCGAGGAGATTCGGCAGTACCACGCCGGCGATGATGTTCGAACGATCGATTGGAAAGTGACGGCGCGTCTGCGAAGTGCGCACACTCGTGTTTACACCGAAGAACGTGATCGACCGGTGTTGTTGGTCGTCGATCAACGCATCGGAATGTTCTTTGGTTCGAAGCTCTACATGAAATCGGTGATTGCTGCCGAATCGGCGGCCCTCGCTGCATGGCGCGCTCTTGATGCGGGGGATCGAGTTGGCGCGATCATCTTTGATGATGATGGCGTCGACGCGATTGACCCAAGACGCAGCCGCCACACCGTGCTGCGAATCTTGAATTCGATTGTCGATAAGAACCAGCGATTGTCGGCCGATTCACCCGCGGTGCCACGCCCTGCCGCCTTAAACGAAGTGCTCGATAAAGCAGCTCGCGTTGCGCACCATGACTACCTGGTCGTCGTGATCAGCGACTTTCACGGATACGACGACGACACGTTCAAAACGCTTCGTTCGATACGAGCTCACAACGACATGATTTGCGTTCTTGTGCACGACCCGTCGGCGTCGAAACTGCAAATCGGCAAGAACATGGTCATCACCGACGGTGAGCTTCAAGTCGAAATCGAATTCAGCGGTCGCAAGACGCGACGTCGAATTCAAGACGCGAGCTCCGGGCGGATTGCAAAAGTCCTTGAATTGCAGACCCAATTGCAAACGCCCGTCTTGCCGATTCACTCGGGGCAGGACGCAGCAACCCAGTTGAACCGATTGCTCGGCCTTGGGAGACGCTAGGGTGCAGCAAGATCCTTACTCGCTCGATCGACTTCATGACATTGCCGACGTTGCGCCGGTCGGTTGGTGGCCGCCGGCGCCGTTTTGGTATTGGGTTCTGGCGGTCTTGGCGGTTTGGGTGGCCTATTCGACGGTGCGGTTGGTGGGGCGATGGCGCAAGAATGCCTATCGACGACTCGCACTTGCCGAGTTGCAAGTGCTCCAAACTCAGGCATCCGTCGAAACGAATGCCACGATGATTGCCGTTTCGCAACTACTCAAACGAGTCGCTCTTGTCGCTTACCCACGCCAACGCGTCGCACCGCTTTCGGGCCAGGAGTGGTTAGAGTTTCTTGACAAGACGGCATCCACGTCCCCGTCGTTCGTAACCGAGCCGGTATGTCGTCTGGGGTCCGCATCGGTCCAGACCATCGACTGCTCGAGTGACGAGATCAAAGTGGTGATCGATGTGGCCCAGTCCTGGATCAAACACCATCACCAGGAGCGCCGGTGATGTTGGTTTTTCAACACCTTTGGATGTTCGTGCTGCTGCCCCTACCGTTGGTTGTGCGATGGTTGACGCCAGCCTACCGAGAGTCACGCCCCGCTGTTCGCGTTCCCATTTTTGATGTGTTGATTCAATCGGTCGACGCATCGACAACCAAAGGGGCGGTCGTGCGGTCACGAAGCCGAGTCCAAGTGATTTTGTTTGTTGCCATTTGGGTGTCGTTGGTTTTCGCAATGGCACGTCCTCAATGGCTAGGTCCACCCATCACGAAAGAAGTTGCAACACGGGATTTGCTGCTGGCGGTCGACCTTTCGGGGTCGATGGAAACTGAAGACTTTACCAACGCCGACGGCGATCGAGTGGATCGCTTAACGGCTGCCAAAGAAGTGCTTGACGATTTTCTTTCCAAACGCCGGGGCGACCGAGTTGGGATGATCGTTTTCGGCACCGGTGCGTTTGTGCAAATCCCCTTCACTCAAGACTTGGACGTCTGTCGCGAACTGCTTGACCAGACCGCCGTACGTATGGCTGGCCCGAAGACGGCGTTTGGTGATGCGATTGGTTTGAGCATCAACCTGTTTGCGCGTAGCGATCTGGACGACAAAGTGCTGATTGCGATGACCGATGGCAACGACACCGGCAGCAAGGTCCCACCAGCCAAAGCCGCTGCGATCGCGGCGGACAACGGGATTGTCATCCACACCATTGGTGTCGGCGATCCAACAACCGCTGGCGAAGAAATGCTTGATGAAGATGCGCTTCGCGAGGTCGCCAAAGTGACCGACGGCAAGTACTTTTTTGCGGCCGACCGCGAAGCACTCGGAGAGATCTACGGCGAAATCGACCAGCTCGACACGCGCGAGGTCGAGACAATTTCGCATCGGCCAAAAGAAGACCTGCATCACTATTTCGTGATCGGTTGCTTGCTCCTTTCGATGAGCCACTTGGCTCTGATGCTGTTGGTCCGTCGTAGCGACCAGGCACTTGTGTCGGCGGACGATGGTGAGGATTCGTTGGAGGCAGCGGCATGATGAACGCGCTCGCGAATTTTCACCTTTTGCGTCCCACTTGGCTGTTGTTGATTGTGCCCGCGGTTGCGATCTGGTGGCTCGTCCGCCGCCGACGCGATCCTCGACGCGGGCTCGGTGCCGACATTGCACCCCATTTGCTTGATCATTTGGTTCAGTCACCCCAGGAGGTTTCGTGGTTGCGTCCTGTGACGTTGCTTTTGCCATGTTGGATCCTGATGGTGTTTGCCAGTGCCGGTCCGGCATGGCGCGTCCAACCGTCGCCGTTTGCCGAAGATAGTGCGGAGCTTTACCTTGCGGTCAACTTGTCAGCATCGATGTTGACGCCCGACACACCGCCATCGCGTTTGGAACGCGCTCGCAACAAGCTGCATGATCTTCTTCAGCGTCGTGAAGGCGCGCCGACCGGGTTGGTTGCCTATTCGAGTTCGGCACACTTGGTGATGCCACCGACCGAAGATGCGGCCGTGATCGAGCACATGCTCCAGGCATTGGCTCCCGATGTCATGCCCGGCGACGGCGACTCGCTTGTCGAAGCACTCGAGTTGATTGCGCAGCGAGTGAACAAGCAGGGGAAAGCAGCGTCGGTGATCGTGGTAGCCGACGGTGTCGATCCGAATCAAATCGCTCCACTCAAGCGATGGGCTTCCAAACAAAGTTTGGTGGTGCAGGTGTTTGCCGTGCTGCCTGATGACAAGGCGACCCTGGCAAGGTCTGGACTTGAGGAAGCTGCCAAAACACTCTCCGCTCGACTGCAAGTGATGACAGCGGATGACCGTGACATCACGTCGCTTGCCGCTTCGGCTGACAATGCAATCGTTGGCGCGGGTGGCGATGGGGTCACGCAATGGCAGGACGACGGGTATTACTTGCTTCCGCTTGTGGTTGCGTTGTCACTCTTCTGGAGTCGCCGAGGATGGAGTGTCGAGACGGACTAGAAAAATGAATGAGCGTTTTCAAAGAGTCTTTGTCCGGTTCGCGGTCGCCTTCACATTGGTTGCGGCCATCGCTGTGTTCGTTGGTCTGGTTCGTAGTGGCAAGAGCTTTTTCGTGACTGCGGACCAGCAAGGTTGGCGGTTGCTCAAGGCTGGTGAAAAGCTTCAAGCCGCAGAAACATTTGGTGATCCAATGCGCCGCGGTGCGGCCTACTACCGTGCGGGAGAATTCAAGAAAGCCGCAGCAACGTTTGCGTCCCTGCCGGGTGCCGAGGCTGCTTTCAATCACGGTAATAGTCTCGTGATGATGGGAAAGTACAAAGAGGCGGAGCTACAATTCGACATTGCGATCGAGTCTCGCCCCGATTGGCAGGAAGCGATCGAAAACCGAGAACTCGCGATCGCTCGTGGCGAGAGAATTCACCGCGAGGGTGGAAACTCGACCGACGGCATGCTTGGTGCGGATGACATCGTTTTTACGGAAGGCGGAGAAAACGAAGGTACTGAAGTCGAGGTTGATCAAGGCGAGCAGCAAACGCTCGGCGACCAGGAAATGCAGGCTGTGTGGCTGCGTCAGGTTGAAACCACGCCCTCTCAGTTTCTGAAGGCCAAGTTTGCCTATCAGCGATCAGCACGCAACAAGGAGGCTAAGGGTGATGAATAAGCTCCACTCTTCGAGGTTGCCGTTCATCTTTGTTGTGCTGGTTTTGTTGACGGATGGTCCGTCGGTCTCTGGTCAAGAAGAGGGGATTACGGTTCGAACGTCGCTCACACCTGAGGGGACTGCGGTCGTCGGACAGCGAGTGGTTTACAGCATCGACGTTTTGGCCAAGGACCGATGGGCAAGTTTGCCGCGTTTGCCGGATGTCGAAGTCAAGAACGCGATCGTCTACACGCCACCAGGCCAAAGTCAACGTCTCACAGAAGGGGCGTCAACGGGTCAACGTTATGAATGGTGGGTCTTCCCGCAATCGACCGGAGAGCTGCGGATCCCCGAGGTTTCCATTTTGGTGGAAGCCAAAGCGTTTGGTTTGAATGCCGAAGTCGAGTCCAAACGTGCGACCAGCGAGGCTATCTCAATCGAAGTCAACTTGCCGCCCGGTGTTACCGCTGGCACATCCTTCGTCAATGCCAACCAATTCGTCGCGAAACAATCGTGGGACCCAAAAGCCGGTCCACTTCGAGTAGGGGATGGAATCACACGCACCATCGAGCAAACGATTGACGGCGCACCTGCGATGCTGATGCCTCCAATTGAATTTGCCGAGTTGTCGGGTGCCAAACTCTACCGCAAGCAACCGTCACTCGAGGATAGCTTCAACCGCGGAAGTCTGAGCGGAAAGCGAAGAGACTCGGTGACCTACGTGTTTGAAGCAGCTGGTCAGTACGAGATTCCCAGCGTGTCGATCGTGTGGTGGGACAACGCGACATCCAAACTGCAAACCATCACGCTTGATGCATTAGAGGTGTCGGTTGATCCAGACCAAAGTGCGGTGTCAGAATCGGAGAGTGAGCCGCTTGAAACATCCTCAGCGGGTCGGCTTGGTAAAGCGATCCTTCTTGCCCTTGGGAGCGTTTTTGTCGGAGTGGTGGTTTATCGCCGACTGGAAGCACGCCGCAATGCGCGCCACCAATCTGAACAGGCGTTCTATCGTCGTTTTGTGGACAAGTGTCGAGCAAATGACCCAGCGGGCGCATTAAGGTTTTTGACGCAGTGGTGGGATCATGCGAATGCTCAGCTCGATGCTCCAAGGCTTGATTTGTTTCTAAACTCTCATGGAGACAAAGCGGCTAAGAACCAATTGAATCTGCTTTATGAAGCCGTCGACGGCAACGGACAATACGATCCGCAAAAGCTCATCGCGGCAATCTCCGCTGCGCGGGACCACTGGCTCGCGGCCAGCCGTATGGCGGAAACGGAAAAGCGAAGTATCTTGCCCCCGCTTTATCCATTTAAAGCTGTTAAACTGAGATGACGAAATTGTGTAAGGGATTCGAAGATTAGTCGAAGGGGTTGAACGTGGCGGGCCAACACAACGACACAACTGTCGAAGAATCCATTCTCGAGCGGCCGGTCGCCCCCATCGTCGTCAGGGCATTTGACGAGAACGATTTAGAAATCGCTGCATCAACCCACGTCGGGAAAAAACGATCGACCAACGAAGACCAATACTGCGTCGTCCGTCGTACCCGTTCAAGCGATGTTCTGGCAAGCAGTTTGCCACCGGATGATCTAACCACGAAAGCCGATCATTGCTGGTTGTTGGCGGTTGCCGATGGACTCGGCGGACACGCGTCGGGTGAAGTAGCAAGCGCGATCGCCATCCGAACGATCCTTGATTTTGCCAACCGGCTTAGCAGTTGGATCATGCGACCGGTCGAAGGATTGCGTGAGGATGTCCAGGAACGCGTCGATCTTTACATTGGCGCCATTCAAGACGAACTCCATCGCCAAGCTCAGTCCAACCCGTCACTCGAATCGATGGCGACGACCATCACCTCGGCATACGTCTACGGCGACCAAGCGGCGATCGTGAACGTTGGGGACTCGCGTTCTTATTTGGTGCGGCCCGGAAGCATCCACCAAATCACGGTGGACCACACGTTGGAGCGAGAATTGATCGAACAAGGCTTGTCCGAACAATTCACTCGTCCCTATCGAAATATGGTCACGCGTTGCCTAAACACTCGCAACGAGCGTGTGCCGGTTGATCTTTTTCACGTTGAATTACAACCGGGCGATCGAATCTTGCTCTGCTCGGATGGTCTAAGCGATATGGTTGATGATGATTCGATTCACGACATTGTCATGACGGCATCATCGAACGAGGCGGCGTGTGAGCAATTGGTGCAAGCTGCACTCGGTGCTGGCGGTCGCGATAACATCACGGTCACTCTGGCCTGCGTCACCCGAGACATGGCTTAAATCAGTACGCGGTATTGGCGTGCCGATCCGGTGGTTCTCGTCTCGAGTGCGTTTACAATGAACGCATTGCCCCACCTGATTCTCCCGCCTACTTCGAGACCTTCTACCGTGAATGGGATCACTCTTCGTTTTGCCTTGGTGCTCGTTGGCCTCGCGTTCTTTGCGTCCAGCGGAAATGCAAAGGCGCCGAACATCTTGTTTATCTTTACCGACGACCATGCGTGCCAATCGATTGGTGCGTATGGTTCAAAGATCAACAAGACACCGCACATTGATCGGATCGCCCGCGAAGGGGCCGTGTTTGTCAACTCGTTTTGCGCGAATTCCATTTGTGGACCCAGCCGCGCTTGCGTGTTGACCGGAAAGCACAGTCACAAGAATGGATTCTATTCCAATGGACGCGGACCATTTGATGGTTCCCAATTCACCTTCCCACAAGTCCTTCAAAAAGCGGGCTACACCACCGCAATGATTGGCAAGTGGCACTTGAATTCGGATCCAACGGGGTTTGACCACTGGGAAATCTTGCCCGGTCAAGGCAGCTACTACAATCCTGACTTCATCAGCAAAGCCGGCAAACGCCGTATCGAAGGCTATTGCACTGCGATCACAACCGACCTCGCGATCGAGTGGCTCGATGGTCGAGACAAGGACAAGCCATTCCTGTTGATGTGTCAACACAAAGCGCCTCACCGGACCTGGGCTCCCGATCTCAAGTACCTTGATCGTTACACCGATGAGGATGTTCCGGAACCCGAGACCTTGTTTGATGATTGGTCGTCGCGCAGCGAGACGCTCGCAGGCAACGCGATGTCGATCGACCGCCACTTCTATTATCACTATGACCTGAAGGTGCATCAGGACGTTCCCTTTGCGACGACTCGCGAAACACGTCTGAAGGACGGCGAGTATCGACGCATGACACCGAAGCAGAAGAAGGCTTGGGATGCTGCGTTTGTGCCTCGCAACAATGCCTTCCTCGAGAATCCTCCGACGGGCAAGGATCTCGTGCGTTGGAAATACCAACGTTACATCAAGAACTATTTGCGCTGCATCGATTCGGTGGACGAAAGTGTCGGTCGATTGCTTGCCTACCTCGACCTCCACGAGCTCTCTGGCGACACGATTGTGATCTACAGCTCGGACCAGGGTTTCTACCTCGGCGAACACGGATGGTACGACAAACGGTGGATGTTCGAAGAGTCGCTGAAGATGCCTTTTGTCATTCGTTGGCCAGGCAAGATCGTCCCAAACAGTCGATATGAGCAGCTGATTCAGAACATCGACTATGCCCCGACCTTTCTGGAGGCCGCAGGACTGCCGATACCCGAGGATGTGCAGGGCGAAAGTATGTTGCCGCTGTTCGGTTCAGAGCAAGCCAAATGGCGCGACGGTATCTACTATCACTACTACGAGCATGGTGGCGAACACCAAGTCCCACGCCATGAAGGTGTGCGCACCGACCGATTCAAACTCATCAACTTCTACAGCAACGATGGGTTGAATCTGTTCGATCTTGAAAAAGATCCCCATGAGATGAAAGACGTTTCGGCCGACCCGCAGTATGCGGAAGTGCTTGCACAGATGAAGGATCAATTGGCGAAACTGCGGACCCAATACGACGCCCCGCCGCTAAAGCCCTAGGGAGTTGTTCGCACCGCGTTACCTCTAACCTCTCCCCTCGTTACCACGCTCCGCGTGGTAACGCACTCTTCGGACGCTCCGCGTCCTCCCAGCCTGAGCCGCACGCGCTAGCCCGTTCGGCTCACCGTTCGTAGTACCGCCTTTAGGCGGCCACGCCTGAGAAGATTCCGGCTAAAGCTCGGTACTACAAACGTAGCTGCCTTCACCAGAAGGTGGATCGCTCACATCTCCACGCTCTGGCGAGCGTAGCTACGGCGAATCAACGGCTCACCGTTCGTAGTACCGCCTTTAGGCGGCCACGCCTGATCAGATTCCGGCTAAAGCTCGGTACTACAAACTCGAGGGGAAACTTCTAGTTCACCGCGATCGTCTCGCCGGGTTCGTTCGACTCGGGCGCCAGGTGTCGTGGTTCCGAGCGAACCGAGCCGACGCGTCGCACAAAGTACCAGAGCGTGAGGGTGACGATCAGAATGGAAACCAGCGCCGCAGCTCCTTCCCAAAGCAGTGCGGTGCGCATTTTGTTGACCGGTTCCATCACCTTGTCGAGGCGATATTGCACGAGCACAAGCAAGTCGGTCTCGGCGATTTCAGTTTCTTCGGAGACGCCATCATTGGGAACCGCGACGGTCTGCATGGCGGCGATCCATGGGCCGTCGTAAATCTCGCCGTCATCAGCCGCGGCCATGGGGTCTCGGTAGTCGACGTCACCGCCAACCAATAGCCGGCTGAAGAGTTCTGGCGGAAGTTGGTACTTCTCCTGGGCAAGCGACCGACCGCTTTCACGACGTTTGTCCATTAACGGGTGCTGCAAGATCGTGCCTTGGTCGCGTCCTTGACGGGCTTGAACAAGAACAGCGGCGCCGCCTTCTTTGCTTTGCGGCAGTTTGAAGTCTCCCAAGTTGACGGTGATCACGAACAACGCGTCGGGCGATTGGTTCTTGCTCGAGTCTTCATCAAAATAGATCGGCGTGCTGATCGCGACTTTCCAAAGGCCTGTTGCCGTACTTTGGAACGCTGCTGAAAGGTGTGTCGATTCAAGCGGGGTTACCGTTCCGATCAGTTCATCGTCGCGCGACAGTTCCTGGCCGCCACCGTGGAAATAGGTTCGGTAACAAAAGTTCCGACCAGCGGAGTTGTCTTCGCGCGTGACTGGCTCGTTGTAGGCAATGGCAACGATCGTTCCTTTGGCGTCGGTAACGAACATGGTGGCAAGTCTTAGCCGACGTGACTCGGGCGGAACGTCGGTGTATCGGCCGAGGCGATCTTGTAGGTGTGCCACCAGACGCTGTCGAATGGGGGAATCGAGCAGTCGATCGCGTGCTTCGGTGCTTGCCGTTGCGGCGGGACGCTTGGCCGATGCGATCTCGTCAAGCAGTTGGTCGAAGTCTTCGTCGACCAGCGACTGCTGTAGAGCCGGTTTAAGATCGTCGGCTTCTTGATGCCCGAGTTGGAAGTAACGTTCAACTTCACTTTCGAGTGTGCGGGCGGCAAACGTGGCTGCGAGTTGATTGCTTCCGAATGCTTCGCGTCGAAGTGCGGACTTGGTGCTTTCACTTGCGTGACGAATGCTGCGCACGCCGTAAACGCAGGTGGCGATCAGGATTAGCAAGGGGCCAACGATTCCGAGCAGCATCAATGGACGCCGCGCTCGGGCCTGATCGCGGCGATTCAAATCTTGAAGGATTTGCTGGACGTTGGCGTATCGGTCGATCGGGTCCGGTGCGAGACAGCGACTGATGATCCTGGCAAGCGCGCGGTCAACGTCATCGCGTTGCATGTGTGCGTCCGGCGGCGCGCTATGCTGAATCGCATCACGATAGCGTTCGAGCCGTTTCGGCAGTGAGCCAGCGGTGTCGATTTGTTCGACAATCGTGTCGTTGCGATAGGGCGGATGGCCGGTCAGCATGCGATAGAAGATTGCACCAACGGCATACACATCCCACGAAGCATCGGGCGTCGATTGCAGGTCGGCCTGTTCGGGCGCCATATAGAAGAGCGTTCCCAGTGTCGGCGTTTGGTCGTCCGACATCCGACTTTGTCCGAAGTCGGCCAAACGTGGTTCGTTGTCTTGGCCTAACAGAATGTTCGCCGGTTTCAGGTCGCAGTGCAGCACACCCTTGCCGTGGCAATGGTTCAGGCCAATGCAAATCTTGCGAAACATTTCGACCGCTTCGGCGACCGGCAGCTTGGAACGCTCCTGTAGCATCTCTTCGAGCGACCCGCCGGTGACCAACTCCATCACATAGTAGGGTGGGTCGGCATCCCAACCGACTTCCAGGACCTGGACCACGTGTCGGTCGGCAGAGAGTTGCACGAGGTTTTTCACTTCTCGCGAAAGCAACGACCAATTGACGCCGCCACGATGAAGGTAGAACTTGACGGCAACGCCACGACCGGTGTTCAGGTCTCGCCCGACCCAGACTTGCCCAAACGCGCCCGCTCCCAAAAATCGCTGAAGACGATAGCCTGGGACCTCGGCTGGAGGCGTGGTGGCTTGCATCGACAGCTGTTGGCTGGTCGATTCTCCACCTGCGGTCTGGTACTGCGTGTGTTCTTCGCTCACGGTCCGTTATTTTGCTTACGATTCCTCTTCGCTGCGAAGTCGCGGCGTTTTTTGAGCTTCAACATGCATCACAACTCATGCGTATTGTAACCAACTTTCGGTCGATCGCTGTGACGATTGCCCTGACTACTACGTTAGCGGCCTTACAAGGCGCAACGCTCACCGCGCGGGCGCAAAATACGCCCCCGGGTGCCGAGAGCGAAGCTGCGCTCGATGGCCGCGAGGGACGGGAGTTGCTGCTGCGGAATTTTCGGCCCAAGAGTCAGTTGCGAGTCGAGGAGCATCCGCGTACCGAAGCGGCGTTTCCGTCGGTTGACGTCCACACGCATTTTCATTTCAAGATGCGCGGCAGCAGTCAAGCACTTGATGATTTCGTCAAGTTGATGGATCGCAACAACATCGCCACCTGCGTTTCGCTTGATGGGCGATTGGGTGGCCAGTTAGAACGCCATATGAAGTTCTTGTGGCCAAAGTACAAAGATCGATTTGCGATCTTTGCCAATGTCGATTGGATTGGCGACGGAAACAAAAACGATCCATCGTCCTGGGCCTGCCATCGTCCGGGGTTTGCTGATCGTACCGCCAAGCAGCTTGCCGAAGCGGTTGCCGAGGGTGTTTGTGGATTGAAAGTGTTCAAGCAGTTCGGACTCGGCTATCGCAATCCCGACGGATCGTTGATCGAAGTGGATGACCGGCGATGGGATGGCATTTGGAAAGCCTGTGGCGAACTCGGCATTCCCGTGATCATTCACACGGCGGATCCGGCTGCCTTTTTTGATCCCATCGACGAAACCAACGAGCGATGGGAAGAATTGAGTCGGCACCCTGATTGGAGTTTTTATGGCGAAGATTTTCCCTCGCGAGCCGAATTGCTTGACGCTCGCAACCGGGTGATTGCACGGCATCCGAAAACACAATTCATTGGCGCCCACGTTGCGAACAACGCTGAAGATCTCAAGCAAGTTGGCCAGTGGTTGGATGCGTACCCGAACCTGTGGATCGAGCCCGCATCGCGGATCGCGGAGCTTGGACGGCAACCTTTCACCGCACGCAAGTTTTTGATTCGCTATTCCGATCGTCTGCTGTTTGGGACCGACGGACCTTGGAGCGAAAAGCGACTTCGTATCTACTGGCGGTTTTTTGAGACTCGAGACGAATCGTTCGCCTACAGCGAAAAGCAGCCTCCGCCCCAAGGGATGTGGCAAATCTACGGCGTCGAGCTTCCTGATGACGTCTTGAGAAAGTTGTACTACGAAAACGCAGCGAAGCTGATTCCCGGAATCTCGCAGCGTGTCGAGAAGTTTCAACGCAACCGAGAACAACAAAAACGTGACTGAGCAAAGCCAATCTGGACCGACCTTCGCAATGCTTTGCTGTGCCCACGGCGCCGAAGCGGTGGTGAAAAAGGAAATGGGAGACCAGGGTTGGCGCCTCGCTTTTTCGCGACCTGGTTTTGTGACCGCAAAACATGACGACGCTGTTCCGCCTCCGCGGGGCATCTTTGTGCGAACTGCATCGGCCTCGATCGGGCAATCTCGCGATTCAGATTTTGCGGGGCATGTTGTGGCCATCAAAGAAAAACTCGCCGAGGGCGGTTTGGGCAGCTTTGATCATTTGCACGTTTGGCCAAAGGATCGAGCGCCCATCGGGCGTTTCGGTTTTGAGCCTGGCACGGATGAGGTTTCGGCCGCGGTTGCCGACGAACTCTTTGGCGAAATCGGCGGTGACTTGATCCGAGCCGACAAGCCGAACGAAATCGCACATCCTGACCAAACGGTATTGGACGTGGTCCTCGTTGAACCATCGCATTGGTTTTTTGGCACGCACAAAGCCACGAGTTTTTCGCCATCACGTTGGCCCGGCGGTGTGCAGCCAATTTCACCAACCTACCCACCCATTTCGCGCGCTTACTACAAAGCGGCTGAAGCGATCACGTGGAGTGGGTTCCATATGCATACCGATGACCTGTGTGTGGAGATCGGTAGCGCGCCGGGCGGAGCGTGCGGGCGCCTGCTTGAATTGGGGATGCAAGTGATCGGCATCGATCCAGCCGACATGGACCCGCGAATTGCAAAGCATCCCAAGTTCAAACACTTTCGAGCACGCGCCGGGGACTTGCCTCGCAAAGAGTTCCGCGGTGCGAAATGGATGCTCGTCGATTCGAACGTGAAGCCGGAAAAGACACTGGTCACCGTCGGCAATATCGTCACCCACTCGGGTTGCCATTTTAAAGGTCTGTTGCTGACGATGAAGATAGGCGACTACGGCTCGGCGAGCCAAATTGATCAGTGGCGCGCGACGATCGAAAAATGGAAGCCAAGGTCAGTGCGTGTCCGACAGTTGGCACGCAATCGATGCGAAGTCTGTTTCGCTGTCGAGTTCTAGCTCTGGTGGTTGGGAATGTCGTCCAAAGGTGATGCCATGTTGCAAGGAACGATTAGCCTGTTACGCGTTGCGGACGCTCGAAAGAGCGAAGCCTTTTTTCGCGACAAGCTCGGCTTCCAGACCACCTGGGACCATGACCCAGGCGATGGCTTGCCCGTCTTTGTCGAGATCGCACGCGATCGCGTTGCTTTTCATTTGTCCGAGCACTCTGGCGACGGGCCAGAACGGATCCAGCTTTACGTCAATGTTGATGACGCACAGGTGTTGCATGATGAGTTTGTCGGCCAGGGCGTTGAAGTGATCGAGCCGCTGCATGATGCACCGTGGGGCCACCGCGTGTTCGTGATCGAAGACCTCGATGGCAATACGCTCCGTTTTGGGTCGCCGATCATCGCACCCGATTGATCGGCGATGCTTCAAAGCTCTTTCGCGCGAAACGTGTCACCCTGAGTCGGGTCGCCCGTACGCAATCCTTTGAGAAACCAACGAACACGCTGGTCGCTTGTTCCATGGGTAAAGGTCTCTTGCTCGGCGAATCCTCGCGCTCGTTTCTGGAGCGTGTCGTCGCCGATCGCGGCGGCCGCCCGAAGTCCCTCTTCAATGTCACCTTCCTCGAGAATGCTCTTGTCACGTTGAGCGTGATGGAACATGACGCCTGCGTAGAAGTCGGCTTGCAGTTCAAGTCGCACGGAATACTTGTTGTATTCTTCCTCAGGCAATCGCATCCGTAGTTGTTGCAGCTCGTCGGTTTTGCCCAACAAGTTCTGGATGTGATGACCGACTTCGTGTGCGATCACATAGGCTTGAGCAAAGTCGCCGGGAGCGTTGAGGTCTTGTGCGAGCTGGTGAAAAAAGGCCGTGTCGAGATAAACCTTGCGGTCAGCAGGGCAATAGAAAGGACCAGTCGCCGACGTCGCTCGCCCGCATGCTGAGTCAACGGTGTTGGCGAAGATCCTTAGGCCAGGTTCTTGGTACCGACGGCCTGTCATTTGTGGGTACAGCTTGCCCCAGACATCTTCGGTGTCGGCCAAAACAACGGAAACAAATTCATCAAGTTCTCGCTGCTCGGCCGTGGCCGGCGCTCCCCCGGGGATAGGGCCGCCGGCTGGTTGCCCAGCTCCTGGTTGCTGGACATTGGCGTTCTGCAGGAATTGCATCGGATCGCCACCGAGCAATGCCACGATTAGGACGACAACGATCAAACCGAGGCCACCGGCAGCAGCCTGCCTGGGGCGTTGGCCACGGTTGACTTCGACGTTTTTGCTTTGGCGGCGGCCTTTCCAACGCATCGCAGAATCCTGTCAAAAGATGAGAGTAGTGGAGCCGCGATTCATCGACTGCGGCGGAAGGGAACGAACGGGTTGGTTGATCCCCCGAACGATCGAATTGCGAAAGGAAATGAGTAGTGCTATCAAACGATCAGGCGTGAAGTTGACTTCACAACCGCATCTGTTCGGCCGTTTCGGGTGATTAGGGCATTTTAGGCGATGTGGGAACCAAGGACTCTTCTTTCGAATTCAGATCAGCCTTGCGTCAAAATGGGGACAATCTTTAACCTTCCTGGCAATCTTCGGAAACATCCCCGCTTCCCCGAAAAGATCAAGTGCCATGGAAGGCTACCTACGCTCTGTTTTGAGCCGCATTGTTGCGCCCGTATTGACCGCAGCGGCCCTCGTCACCACGACCGCATACGCTGAAGAAGCTAAATGGATTTGGGCGTCGGGCAGTACGCTGCAGACTCCAATTCCGGAAGGCGAAACCTGCTTGTTTCGCAAGCCAATCAACCTTCGCGTGCCTGCGGAAGGAAAGATTGAAATCGCGGCGGACGATCGCTTCGAGGTCTTTGTCAACGGCCAACAGGTTGGGCAGGGTTCTTCGGCTCGGCAGATGCAGCAGATTGACGTTACCGACTTCCTTGAAATCGGTCGCAATGTGATCGCAGTCAGTGTCGTCAACACCCATGGCGATACTGCGGCACTCGCAGCTCGCGTGTCGATCCGACCAGACGACCAAGACAAGTGGTTTACCTTTAGCAGCGACTCGTCGTGGCGAACCAGCACGGAAGACACATCGATGTGGCAAACCGTGTTGTTCAACGACCGACTCTGGGAGTCGGCGGCCGAGTTCGGAATCCTTGGCGACACGGTGCCTTGGGACCGCGACGAGGACGTTGTTGCCGAGAAGCAAACCGAGCAAACCGAACGCTTTCAGATTCAGAAGGGCTTTGGAGTCCAACGCGTCTTGAGCGACGATCAAGTTGGCAGCGTCATTGCGATGACGTTCAATGAATTCGGCCACATCATCTTGTCGCAAGAAGGCGGCCCGTTGATGTTGGTCTTTGATCGCGACGAAGACGGGATTCCCGAACAAGTTCGAACTTATTGTGACCAAGTCACATCATGCCAAGGGATTTTGGCGCTCAACGGCGAAGTCTTTGTGACGGGCGATGGCCCCGAAGGACACGCTCTTTACCGCCTGACCGATGCCGATCGAAATGGCACGCTGGAAAAGGTCAAAGCGATTGTCAAATTCAAGGGCAATGGTGGTGAACATGGTGCTCACGGCATTCGCCTCGGCGCCGACGGAATGATCTACGTTGCCGTGGGAAGCCACGTCCAAGCGATGGGTGAAACGGGTGACGGCGAGACTTTGCGAAGCTATTACGAAGGCGACTTGCTGCCGCGCTACGAAGACCCTGCGGGTCATGGTCGCGGCATCAAGGCTCCGGGTGGCACGATCATTCGGACCAACGCCGACGGCTCGATCGTCGAACGTGTTGCTGGCGGGATTCGAAACGCCTACGACCTGGTCTTCACGCCATCCGGTGGCATGTTCGTTCATGATGCCGACATGGAAGCGGACATCGACACTGCCTGGTACCGACCAACGGCACTCTTTGATGTGACCGAAGGGGCCGAGTTTGGTTGGCGCACCGGCTGGGCAAAATGGCCCGAACACTACTACGACCGACTGCCCAACCTGTTGGACACTGGCAAAGGAAGTCCGACCGGCGCGATCTGCTACGAACATTACATGTTCCCAGTTCGCTACCACAATTCACTGTTCCTCGCCGATTGGTCCGAGGGACGCATCCTAAACGTCCGCATGAAGCCGAGGGGCGCCGGCTTCATTGCGGATAGTGAAGTCTTCTTGAAAGGCCAACCGCTCAATGTCACCGACCTCGAGGTCGGTCCCGATGGCGCGATGTATTTTTGCACCGGCGGTCGCGGAACAGCAGGCGGCGTCTATCGAGTGATCTATAAAGGCCAGATTCCTGATCGCATGAAGAATCTCGGCAGCGGCATTGCCGCGGCGGTTCGCCAGCCCCAACTACGATCCGCATGGGCTCGTCAAGAGATCGCATCGATCAAACGCGACCTCGGTGATAAGTGGGGGCAATTGATCGCGGGCGTCGCCTACAGCGATGACAACCCTTCGCACTATCGCACACGTGCGATCGACTTGATGCAGCTGTTTGGTCCTGTGCCGAGTGAAGAACTTATCCTCGAACTCAGCCGTGCTCAAAACGAAAACGTTCGTGTTCGAGCCGCTCAATTCATCGCCCTTCATCCAGACGAACGCAGCTCCGAGCGTTTGGTCGAAATGCTCAGCGACAGCGATGCACGCGTGCAACGCGCTGCCTGCGAGGCGATCCTTCGTAGTGGCAGCTTGCCAAACTCGGTCGCCGACCTGTTGCCACTGCTCGGTGATTCGGATCGCAACCTCGCTTTCGTCGCACGTCGCGTCTTGGAACGCATGCCGGTCGAAACCTGGCGCGAAGAAGTCCTCAGTCACGATGACGTTCGCATTTCGTTGGTCGGGATGCTGGCGCTCGTCAATGCCGATCCAAGTGAAGCCGCTTGCATGGATGTGCTTCGTCGATCGAGTCAGTTGTTGACCGAGTTCTTGAGTGATGCCGACTTTGTTGACACACTTCGCCTCTGTCAGGTTGCCTTGCACCGTGGCAAAATCGATCCAGAAAAGATCACTGCACTTCGCGACCAAATTGGTGAAGAGTTTCCAGCGGGTGACCAGCGCATGAATCACGAATTGATTCGGTTGGCGGCCTACCTGCAATCGGACGATGTTGCTGAGCGAGCTCTCGATTACATCACCTCCGATGCCCCCGAAGCCGACCGAACCTTGGTTGCAATGTACCTGCAGTTCCTTTCACACGATTGGACCGCAGAGCAACGCTTCCAAATCTTGAAGTTCTACGAGAACATGGCCAACACGACCGAAAGCAGTTCGCTTTCGATGTACTTGATGGCCGTGACGCGAGACTTTGCGAAGTCACTTTCCGATGAAGATGTCCTCGCCATCCTTGAACAGGGATCGGTTTGGCGGAACGCTGCACTGGCGGCAATCTATCGGCTGCCACGACCGATTGATGAAAAGGTTGCTGGCTTGCTCCGCGACTTGGACGAGAAACTGGTCGAACAGCCACAGGCAAGTGACGTGCAGCGCCGCCTTCGTACGGGCATCATCGCGATGCTTGCTTCTGCAGGCGACGAGGATTCAGCCGCGTACCTACGCCAACTTTGGCGGAACGAGCCCGAGCGACGGGCCGTGATTGCGATGGCGTTGGCTCAAAACCCTGATGGCGAAAACTGGGACTACCTGGTTCGCAGTCTGAATATTCTCGAAGATCAAACCGCCGAAGAAGTCGTCAAGGCACTTCAAAAGGTTCCCGTCGCGACCGATGATCCGATGGCCTTGCGGCAACTGATCCTGCTTGGCGTTCGCGCCGAATCGCAGGACAAGAGTTTTGCATCGACCGAAAAACTGCTCGAGCACTGGACCGGGATGCAACGTCCCGAAGGTGGCGACAAGTCGATGCGGTTGTGGCAAAAGTGGTATGCCAAAACCTACCCCGACCGTCCACCAGCGGTAGAGCCCGACAAAGATGAATCGCGATGGGACTTCGATCAGCTAACCAACTACCTCGAAAGTGACGCTGGGAAGTTCGGCGATCCGGTTCATGGTCGTGCTGCCTACACGAAAGCCAAGTGCGCCGATTGTCACCAGTTTGGAAACTATGGCCGAGCGATTGGACCTTCGTTGTCTGGGATCTCGCGAAGATTCACCAAACGCGAGATTCTGGAATCGGTTCTCTACCCTGCCCACGTGGTCAGCAGCCAGTACGCCAGTAAGAAAGTGCTGACGCTCGATGGCGATGTGATGGTTGGGATGGTCAGCGAATTGCCAGACGGAACGATTCAGGTACGCGACGCAAACAACCGGGTCTCGGAGGTCGAGGCGGCCAATGTCGACCAAATCCTGCCGTCCAACAGCAGTATCATGCCCAGCGGTTTGCTGGATAACCTGACCCTTCAAGAAATCAGTGACATGATGGCCTACATCGGCGTCTTGCCGCCACTTGAGGTGGCCGCGCGGCCTGAATGATCGCCCCAACCTGTTCGGATGATCCTCTCAGAGCACCGATTTTGACGTTGGCCGCGTGGGAATAGGCCCCTTCGCCTTCCCAAGATTTGGTTTGCTGGGCAGAATAACGCCTGATTACATGTGAAAGACTGGCACCCTATTGGGGGTGCCGGTCTTTCTGAATTGATAGGTCTGCCCAAAACGCTTGGGCATTCGTCCAAACCATCTAACCCAACGGGTCGATCGTGGAACGTAGCCTGTTCACGTTCATCATCGCCGCTACGGCATTCTTCTTTGTCTACATGACGCTGCGCGTGATGTTTGTGCCACCCCCACCGCCACCTGCGGTGGAAGAGTTGGCCGACGGCGAGGTCGTGGACCCCGAGAATGTTGACTCGGTCGCTTCCAATGACTCCGATTCGAGTGACGAAACGGTACCAGAGGCCAACGCTGGCGATGGCTCCGAAGAGAAGCCCAAGGCTCGCAGCGCACAGCGTTGGATGACGCTGGGGTCGATGGATGCCTCGACCGGACACAATATGTTGGTGACGTTGTCCAACAAGGGTGGCGGTGTCGAGCGGATTGAATTGACCGAGCGCCGCGACGGAGGCGGTTTGAAGTATCGCCGCGTGGACGTGCGACACGGCTACCTCGGATACTTTGCCGGCGGTTCGGTGATGGACGTCGACGGAGTCCTGGTCAACGTGGTTGGCCCAGGAACCCCAGCGGACGCCGCGGGTGTGCAGGTGGGCGACGTGATTGTCGCGATTGGTGGTCAGGTCATCGTTTCGCGAAACGATATCGAAGCTGCCCTGCTGAAAACGAAACCAGGCGATCAGATTAGCGTTGAAGTGTTGCGAACGGCAGCGGCGGCCGCAGGCGATGACGAAGCCGACGAGGACGCAGGCAATGCCGCGGCACCAACCCGTGGTCCGCCCGTGACCCTCACCGCGACACTCACCGAGCATCCACTTGATCTCATCCGGTTGGCGCGCGATGGCGGTGCGGATCAGGTCGTCGGAAACCTGTCCCGCCTTTCTTGCTTGATGACCCTTGGCCAAGTCAATCGAAAACGAATCATTACCGGCCAACGCGGCATCAGTGGTTTGAGCGACCCCACGGAATTGAATTGGGAATACGCCGGCCGCGACACTCCCGAAAAATCTGAAGCTTCCTTCACTCTCGATCTCTCCGCCGCCGAAATGGAACCGATTGGCGGCCAGCCGGTGCGACTCAGTCGCCGCTACTCGCTCGTTCCCGGCAGCTACGTGATCGACATGTCGGTGCAGGTTGAGAACACTGGCACCCAACCTCAAGACCTCGCCTACCGCCTTGAAGGTGCAAATGGTTTGACACTCGAGGGGTGGTGGTACAGCAACAAGATCAGCCCCAACTTTGGTGGTGCAGCAGCGCGTGACGTTGTTTATCGCACTGCGGCGGAAGGGCATGAACTGATCAGCGGTTACGATTTGCTGAAGAAAGCGAAGAACGAACCCGAGAAACCGGATCAATCAATCTTCGCGCCCGATGCAAGCGAAGAAGCACGCGATCTGAAATACATCGGTGTCGACGCACAGTACTTTGACGTCGGCTACATCCCAGCGGCGGGCGAAACGTCGCTGAGTGGATTTCGGCGTGCCACAGCAAACGTGGTCGCGGATCCTTCCAAGATCGAACGACACAAAGAACGCGCGGTCAACGTTTCCTTCTTCCTTGATAGCTCGGTCGCCACGGTAGGGCCTGGGAAAGCGATTCGAAAAGACTTGCAGCTCTTCGCTGGGCCAAAGCAACCCGAGCTATTGGCCAAGCATGGTCTAGGCGACAGCATCTATTACGGTTGGTTCGCACTCTTTGCTCGATTGCTTGCCGGTCTGCTGCACATCCTTTCTGGCGTCGGCAATTACGCGGTAGCGATCATCATCCTGACGGTGATTGTTCGTGGGGCGATGTTCCCGCTTTCACGCAAGGCTGCGGTCAACGCACAGCGGATGCAGGAGCTTGCACCAGAGCTAAAGAAGATCGCCGACCAGTACAAAGACGACATGGAAGGTCGCTTGAAGGCTCAGCGTGAGCTGCAGCAGCGAGTTGGATTCAATCCGCTCGCAGGCTGTCTGCCAATGTTCCTTCAGTTGCCAATCTTCATCGGCCTCTATCGTGCACTTTCGGTTGACATCGAATTGCGGCAAGAGGCGGTTTCGTCCAGCACGGCTTGGGCGTCCAACTTGGCCGGTCCCGACATGTTCCTTTATTGGGGCGATTGGCTTTGGGATTACCTCTCCGGTCGTGGTACAGGTTGGCTTGGCCCTTATTTCAATATCCTGCCCGTGATTGTGGTCACGTTGTTCCTGGCGCAGCAGAAGATGTTCATGCCGCCGGCGACCGACGAACAGACCGCAATGACGCAGAAGATGATGACGGTCATGACCATGATGATGGGCCTGTTCTTCTTCCGAGTCCCGGCGGGTCTTTGCATCTACTTCATCACAAGTAGTTTGTGGGGGATCTGCGAGCGGATCTTGGTCAAAAAGACGCTTCCCAAGACACCCCATTTCGATGCTTCGGTGATCGAAGGGACGGCGACCGCCACCGACAAAAAGAAGTCGCCAAGCTTGACCGATCGAATTCGTGAACAGGTCACCAAGCCTGAGGAACCGGCCGAACGACCCAATAAGCGTCGTCGTCCACCAAACAAGAAAAAGAAATAGTCATTTCTTTTTCGGCACGCGAAGTCCGCGAACCTTCGGGCCTATCGGGACTGTCTACACGGTAAATCCTGTCGGATGATGGGATTTGCCCCCTCTTTCAGTTGGGTGCTCGATCGTGGGCAACCCCAGGGGACTCGCTGCCGCGGTCGAACCGATGCGGCAATTCAGGCTTGGTCCGTGACAAACGGGCCAAAACCGGTAGACTCTTCGGAATGTCCGAAGAAACCCAGCCCTCGCCCGACCCAAACGACCCCAAAGTGGATACGTCAACCGCAGAGCCGGCTCCCGTTGATCCAATGGTTGCCCCCTCGAAAGCCATTCGCCCGCACGGTATCGAAGAAGGCCGCAAACTCGCTGCCGCTGCCGCTCGCGTTGCGCTGGACAACAAGGGAACGGACGTCGCCGTTTTGGATGTCAGTGCCCAGTCTGCTGAGTTTGACTTTTTTGTCTTGGCAACCGGGACAAGTCGTCGCCAGCTTCACGCGATCAGCGAACAGATCGACGATGCCCTCGAAAAGGGGATGGGCGATCAGCGTATGGGAATCGAAGGCTACCAAGAGAGCCGTTGGATTGTGTTGGATTACGGCAGCGTCGTAGTCCACCTGTTCGATGACGAAACTCGTGAGTACTACGACTTGGAGTCTCTTTGGGCTGACGCCAAGGAAATCCCGCTTTCGGATCTTGGCATCGAACAGTAGGCCATTGTTGCGATCAGACCAGCGTCGCGACAAGCAACCTTCGCCTTCGTCGAATCCGCAACCGGTCAGGACAGTACCTGTCTGCCGCGATCTCTTTCCAACGCTACCATCTGCAAGATGCACATTCCACATCTTCTCCAGGAGCGATTTAGTATCGCCCTGAAGCCGTTGACCGAAGACTATGAAAAGTTTTCGAAGTTGGTTCGCCCCACGAACAATCCCAAGATGGGCGACTATCAAGCCAACTGCGCAATGCCATTGAAAAAGCAGCTGGGTGTCAACAATCCTAACGAAGCGGCCCAGAAGATCGTCGACAACTTGAAGGTCGACGACATGTGCGAGCCGCCCGAGATCGTTAACGGGTTCATCAACCTGAAACTTAATGACAAGTTTCTAGCCGAGGCGATGTCTCGGATGCTCGATGATGAGCGATGTTTGGTCGAGGATCGAGGCGGAAAGGAAACGATCGTTATCGACTTTTCGTCACCAAACGTTGCCAAGCCGATGCATGTTGGTCATATCCGCAGCACGGTCATTGGTGATTCGCTTGCCAGGACGCTCAAGTTCCTGGGGTACAACACCATTACCGATAATCACCTGGGGGATTGGGGCACCCAGTTCGGAATGATCATCTACGGCTACAAACACTTTGGCGACGCCGAAACCGTAGACGCGGATCCTGTGCTTGAGCTGCTAAAAATCTATCGGTTGGTCAACCAATTGATGGACTATCGAAAGGCGATCGCGTCTCTCGATACCGTCGAGGAAAAGATCATTCAGGCCAAAGCGGATGCAGAACGTTTGGCTGGCGACGCGGAAGTTGCTGAAGGCAAGGCTGCCAAAAAAGCAAAGAAGGTTGCCGAGTCCGCGGCAAAACGTGTGAAAGCACTTGAGGGAGAACTCGCTTCGGCCAAGGCCAAGATCGGTGCGGTGGATGCCGACCCCGAACTCAAAGCGATCGCCGATGCTCACCCGAACATTGCCACCGATGTGCTTGGCGAAACCGCCAAGCTGCATGAAGGTGATGCCGAAAATCTTGCATTGTGGAACAAGTTCATGCCACATTGTAAAGACGAGATCAATCGCGTTTACAAGCGGTTGGATATTCAGTTCGATCATACCCTCGGCGAGAGCTTTTATCACTCGATGTTGGGCGATGTGGTCGAACAGTTGCAGGCCGATGGGACGGCAAGCGAAAGCGAAGGGGCAATCTGTGTGTTCCTGCCGAACTTCGACGCCCCGATGATCGTGCGCAAGCAGGATGGCGCTTACCTTTATGCCACCACCGATTTGGCGACATTGAAATACCGGCTGGCTGAGTTTTCGCCGAGCGAAATCTTATATGTCGTCGACACTCGCCAAAGTGAACACTTTGAAAAATTGTTCGCTGTTGCGAAAAAAATGGGGCTCGATGAAATCAAGCTCGCGCATGTCAATTTTGGCACGGTGCTTGGTGAAGATGGCCGGCCGATGAAGACCAAGAGCGGTGACTTGATTGGCTTAGAGAGCCTGCTTGATGACGCGGTCGATCGTGCAAAACAAGTGGTTTGCGATCCAGAGCGTTTGACAACCTTTGACCCACCGATGGACGTTGAAGAACAACATCATGTTGCTGAGGTCGTTGGGATCGGTGCCATCAAGTTTGCGGATCTCGCACATCATCGCACCAGTGACTATCGATTTAACCTCGAAAAAATGGTTGATCTCAATGGTGCAACCTCTGCCTACATCCAATTCTCATTCGCCCGTGTGAATGGGATTTTGCGAAAGGCTGAAACATCCGAGGAAGAGGTGATTACCAATGCGAAGGAGCAAGGGATTGAGTTCACTCATTCTGCAGAGCGAGATCTTGCGCTTGCCATGTTGCGTTTTGAGGAATCGCTCGTTTCGGTGCATAACGAATATGCGCCTAACCTGCTTGTCGAATACTTGTTGGATACGGCCAAGCAGTTTTCAATCTTTGTTACGCAATGTCACGTGTTGAAAGCGGAAACGCCTCAAGCGAAGACGTGTCGCTTGGCGTTGGTTTTCCTTTACGGACGCGTTTGCCGACTTGCGCTAAACTTGCTCGGCATCAATGTCTTGAAGCGAATGTAGCGCGCACTCTTAACACTCGATAACAAATCGAATGTGCGTGCAAAACGAACGTTCAAACCGGTTGTTCGCGCGGACCAACTGATATATTTTTAGCGTTGGTGTGCGTGTTAGAAGAAGCGTCTGTTTTTCGCTAGCTAATACGGGGGTTATGACACCGCCCGTAAGTCATTGTTCTGTTGGGCACGCAGGAATGGCTGTTACCCATTACCACCCTAGTGCCTATCAGGGCCTGTCGTGTTGTTTTAGCAACGACGATTGAACAAGAGGTTGTTCCATGGCTAAGAAGAAAGCGAAAGCGAAAGCGGAAGCTCCTAACAAGTCGCAAGCCATCCGTGAGTATTACAAAGCAAATCCGAAAGCCAAACCCAAAGAAGTCGCAGCTGAGCTGAAGAAGAAAGGGATCACGGTTTCAACCGCCTTCGTCAGCACCATTCGGTCCAACTCAAAGAATAAGAAAACGATCGGAAAGCCTGGTCGTCCGCCCGGAAAGAAATCGGCGCGTCGCGGTCGTCCCGTTGGCGCTACCGCCAGCGCAGGTCGTGGCTCGCGCGGCGGTGCTCAAGAGGTTTCTATTGAATCACTGCTTAAGGTGAAAAAGATGGTCGAAGAGATCGGCGGTATCAACGAGACCCGCACGGCTCTTTCGGCTCTCGAGCGTTTGCTCGACTGATCGCCCTCTTAGGAAACTCCCCCCGGGTCCCATACGTGACTGGGAGTGAAAACCGGCCCCGGTTTCGAGTTGCTTCCCGGAACCGGTTCCCCGGGCCGAATCAAGCAAGCCGGATTCGCAGGCCCAAGTTCAAGCGGCGACCATTTTGTCGCCGTTTTTTCGTTGGTACGATCCGTTTTGCCCGTAAATTCGTTAGCGAGCCGCAGAACTCGCCGGCTTACGGATTGTCCTGTCTGCGATTGGGCATCCTCGGTGTAGAATAGGTCCCAACTGCTGGCGCCAGAGAGGAGCCTGTTCGGCCATTTCCCGGGGGGTTGCGACGTTGTTTGCCCTCGGTCCGACTTCGGCCGGCGCCACCTTTGATGACCAATACCAACACACGCGCAATCTCTATTCTCCGATGGAAAAACCGACTCCCGAGCAATTCGCTCTTCGCATTTCTGAATTAGGGCTCGCCGACCGACGGGCCGTAGATCAGGCAATGAGTGAGCTTGGTACGGGCATTGTCGAGTTGGACGACGTGATCACACAAATGCAGCGCCGTGGTTTGGTCACGACGCTGCAAACGGAGAAAATCCTCAAGGGCGATCGCCACGGCTATTTTTACGGCGACTACAAGGTCCTTTATGTGATCGGTGCCGGAACGTTCGCGCGAGTTTATCGCGCGGAAAAGGATGGCAAAGTCTACGCGGTGAAAGTGCTTCGGAAACGGTTTCGTGACGAAGTCAAAGAGATGGAACAGTTCCTGCGCGAAGGTCGCATGGGATTGAAACTAAGGCATCCTCACATCGTTAGCATTGAAGATGTTGTTCCTGATGTGAGAAACCCGTTCCTGGTGATGGAGTTTGTCGAAGGCCAAACACTGCGCGAACTTGTTCGTGTCCGCGGAAAGTTGCCCGCCGATCTTGCATTGCGTTTGCTTTATGAAGTTGCCTCGGGATTGGCGTATGCCGCGACGTTCGGGATTGCGCACCGTGACTTGAAGCTTTCAAACGTTTTGATTTCGTCCGACGGCAAAGCAAAGTTGGTCGACTTTGGTTTGGCTGCCCTTTCGGATCGAAACAACCCCGAGAAGATGGCCGACTGTCCGAACGCTCGGGCAATCGACTATGCCGCGCTCGAACGTGGAACAGGAGTCCGAAAAGATGATCCGCGAAGCGATATCTATTTCGCGGGCAACATGCTCTATCACATGTTGGCCGGTACGCCGGCACTCACCGAAACACGCGACCGACTGCAACGTTTGAATGTGACGCGTTTCCAAGAAGTCGTTCCACTTCACGAACGCGTCCCCGATGTTCCAAGTATCGCGAACCAGGTGGTTCAGCGTTGTATGGAATTCAATCCTGAAAAGCGGATTCAGTCGGCTGCCGCGCTGCAGGCAGAAGTGAAGAAGGCAATCGAGATCCTTGAAGGTGGTCACAAACGCAAGCTCGCGCCTGACTTTGCCGGCAACGCAATGGCCGATCATCACGACGACGATGACATCCCAACCAACGAGGGCGAGGGCTACGTTGTGATGTTGGTTGAATCAAAAGCTGGCCTGCAAAACGCGATTCGTGAACGTCTCAAATCACGCGGCTACCGCGTGTTGATCATCTCGGACCCGAATCGCGCTCTGGCACGCTTTGATCCCCAAGAGGACAACCCGGCCGATTGCGTGATTTTCGGCGCAGCCGAGTTGGCGGACCTGGCCGTCGACGCCTACAACAAGTTTGCTGAAGACGAACACACGCGTGACATTCCCGCCGTCTTGTTGGCCGACAACCGCCAGACTCATATTCTCTCTCGAGCCAAACGTGGTCCCAACCGCAAGCATTTGGCACTGCCGTTGAAAGTGCGTGAATTGCGAGCGGCGCTGCTGCAATTGCTTTCGGGTGTCGAACGCCGCCAGCTCGGCACGTTCTAAGCGATTCACGCGTTCAAAACGACCAGCGATCGCCGTCTTCCCCTCGAGGCTGTGATTCCGTGAGCCGAACTCGCTCGCGTTGGGCCTTGCGCTTCATTGGGCCCCCATTGCCGATGCTAGTAGCATGTCCGGCTCACGTGCCAGCAGAGTGCTTTGCGGTTGTCGCAGGATCTGGTGCGCGTTGCCATCAGGGGCCCACTCGCTTTGGCGTTCTTGTATGATTTGACGCATGGCGGCTGCCGATCAACCTGACGAATTCCAGCGTGCGTTCCTGGCAAGTGGACTGCACAGTGGGTTTGTGCTGCCACTGTTTGAGCACATGCCCGGCGCCTATTTCTATGGCAAGGACCGCCAGCATCGGTACGTTTGGATCAATTCCGCAACGCTGCGTGACGTCTTTGGGCTCGATGACGCAAATGAATTGCTAGGGCGGACGGACGCCGAGTTTCAGCCGCCCGCCCTGGCAGAGGCGTACCATGCCGAAGACCGTCGCGTGATGGACGGTCGAAAAACGATCGCAAACCAGGTTTGGCTTGTCCCACACGTGCGCGGTACTCCGCGTTGGTACGTCTCGACCAAAACGCCGCTCTTTGATCTCGACGGCGAGGTCGTCGGCATTGCGGGTGTGATGTACCCGATTGCCACGCCCGAAGACCAGCAGGCTTACTTTCAGGAATTGTCGCCGGTGGTCCGGTACATCAGCGAGCATCACACCGATGCCATTTCGATGCGCGAGATGGCATCGATGGCGGGGCTTTCGGCGACGCAGTTCAACCAGCGTTTTCGAACACTGCTGCGGATGTCGCCAACCGACTTTATTCTGTCGTTACGTGTTCAACATGCGCAGCGGTTGTTGACGCAAACCTCTCGAAGCCTTGCCGAGATCGCATCAGAGGTCGGTTTTTTTGACCAAAGCCACTTCACCAAACGATTTCGCCGCGTGACGGGAATCACGCCACGCGGCTATCGAAATCAATTTCGCCATGACTAGGACGGGGGCATGCAATCATGCACCACTCGGTTCGCCCCGCTATTTCAGCGAGACCTTGTAAACCGTTGCAATTTCATTGGCCTTGGTCCCCTGGGGGGCAACCACTTTCAGGAGGCCGTCTTCAAATTGCCACTGGCACGGCGCGTCGCTGCCAAGCAATGATACGTCTTTCACATCGACCTGTTGGCCGTCGGCTGCCAAGTGGCGGACCGTCAACTTCGATCCCTCTTCGGGTTGCCCAAGGAAGAAGACGTAAATTGCTTTGCCATCGGCCGACCGGGTGAAACGAATGTCACTGGCTGTGTACTTGATCGTTGCCGATTGGCCTCCGTGGTGTCCCTCTTTGATGGTGGCATCGCCGTAGCCAAACACATGGTGATGACGCGTTCCATAGACGGCTTCGCCATAGACTTCCAACCAGTCGCCGAGACCATGCAGCAGTTCACGCTGGTTGTCGGGGATGACACCATCAGCTCGTGGTGAAATGTTGAGAAGCACAACACCACGTTTACTCCATACGTCGACCATGTTGCGAACGAGCAACGGCAGCGATTTGTATTTTTGGTTTTGGACGTGGCACCAACCGTTCAGGCTCAACGTGATGTCGGTCATCCAAACCTTGTCGGGCATTTCCTTCATGCCGCCCTGCTCGATGTCGAGCACGCGAAGTTGATCGGGCATGTCATCCTGCTTGCAGATCAAAACACCCGGTTCGCCACGAGCGGCAGTGGCATTGAAGTGATGTGCCGCCATCCGTTGTCGGTAGTCTTCAGGGATCACATCGAGCCACGAGTCGAACCAGATCATGTCAGGCGAATAGGTGTCGACCACTTCCTGGACCAAGTTCAACCAATAGTCGTTGAATTCCGCTTCGGGCATGTTCCCGTAGAGCTTGCGAAGCTTTGGATCTTCGCTCGAGGTGAAATAGTCTTTGTTGTAGGGGTAGTAGCTCGTGTTACGTTCCCCTTTTTTCACGCCGTCACGGTGGCGTTGACCCGTGAACGAGTGATGGAACGTCGCGATCGTTTTCATGTCGCGTTTACGAAGTTCACCAAACAGCTCGCCAAGAATGTCTCGCTTGGGACCTTCGACTTTGGCGTTGTTGGGATTGATCTTACTGGCCCACATCGAGAATCCGTCGTGATGCTGGGCAACGGGGCCGGCAAATTTTGCACCGGCCGATGCAAAGAGTTCGGCCCAGTCGGCAGGATCAAAGTGCTCGCCAGTGAACATCGGGATGAAGTGGTGGTAGCCAAATTCCGAGGGGTCACCGTAGTGCTCTTTGTGATACTCCATCGAGCCAGCGCCCCAGTTGGCTGGTTTTTCCATGTGCATCCAGCGCGGGTACCACTCCGTTCGGAAACCGGGGACGGTGTATGGCCCCCAGTGGAAGTAGATTCCGAGCTTTGCGTCCGCGAACCATTCGGGAGCCCGGCCATGTTTCGCGAGCGAATCCCAGTTCGCTTGGTAGGCCTCGGGATAGTCTTTCGCGGTGAACGTCGAAGCTTGGTCTTGGGCTGCAGCATTGCTGGCAAGACTGCAAGCGATCACCACAAAGGTAAAGAACTTGTGATGCAGTTTCATAATGTGTTTTCTCGATGGATTCTGCCGAACGAAGCGGCGAGACGTGCTTCAAAACAACAGACCAATTCTGAGTAACGCGCCGGAAAAATCAATCGTACTGTAAATTGTTGCACTCGAAATGCGTTGAATAAGAGTTGCGGTGTCGCGAAAGATCAAATCGCATCTTCGACCGCAACGGATCGAAGACTCTCGCGAAGCGAGTCATGTGGCGACCAAAATCCAAAGTGCGTTTTGTGCATGGCGATGGCGTCGCGGATGGTGTTGCGTTGTGTTGGATCGAGGCCTGCAGGAGCGCGGCCGCTACAACCACTTTGTAACCAAGACCAGTGGCGGTCATCATCAAGCCAAGTGCGGTCGGCCTGCAAGATCGCGGTGAGTGCAACGATCACCGCTTCATTGCCCGCAAGTTGGTCCCAAGCGATGGGTTGCTGACTCGCTTTTGTCGGTAGGCCAATCCACTTGCGAAAGTAATCGGTAAACAGATCGAAGTGCGTTGGGTCGGCGCCAGGAGGTCGGATGCGCATGGCGGAAAATCGGAGCCGATTAACGAAACGTTTGAAGGCACGCGGAGTTCGACAATCGATCGCGATGACATCATGCCAAATGTCGAGGGCTTCTTTGAAGTCTTGTGAGTCGTGAACGATCGGTTCGACCGTCCTCGATGCTGCTTGCACGAGAAGGAGACCGCACGCGAGCAAGGCAAACAAGGGCAACCACCAAGCCAACAGCGTTCCATCCTCGGGTGCCTCATATTCGACTGGGTCCGTCAATGGCACGGGATACCTGAGTTGGCCAGAATTCGAGTAACCAGTTTCGCTCCGCAGCAGGGCGTTCAACGCGTCGCTGATCTTTCTTAGCGTTTGTCGCCAGGCATCTAAGTCGTTGGTGTCAATCGATTCGGCCAAAATGCCGTCGCGCAAGTCGATGTAGACACGCGGCCAGATGGAATGTGTCCCGGTATCGCGCATATCCGATTGAGCGATCGTTCTGCGGAATTGTTCCCCGTGTGAAGATCCGCCGGATCCAATCTCCAGTCGCAGTGAGTCGATGCGGTTTTTCAACTCCCGCGTTTGCGTGGGATTGAGGCGGCTAGCGGCTGTCTTGGTCGCATCGATTAGGAACTCGTGGCGTACGATGAATCCAGTTGTGCCTGTGTTGTTTTGCCCAACACTGTTTCCCACCGTGTTGTCGGTCCCGGATGGGGAGGATTCGTTGTGGTCGCGTTTGGGCAAGTCTCTCGCTGAATTGGCCTGTGCTGAGTTTGTCGGAGCAATAACGTTGCCATCCTCGGCGGGTGGTGGCGGGGCGTCTTCATCAATGGAATGGGGGAGTGAAGAAGACGAATCGGTTGGCGCGTTTTGAGGTCCAACATCAAAGGAGATGACAGACATTTCATCAGCGACTTGAACGACAACAGTAAAACGTCCCTCTTCAACCTTGTTCAGCAAGATGGTTCCAGGGCCGATCGACTGAGACACCTTTGGTTGGTTGTCGACAAATGCGTGAAAAGTGATCTTCGGTGTATCCTCTGCGTGAGAGGCCTCGTCTGCGGTCCCGTCCCGAGTGATGGCATGCTGGAAGTGAATAACCAAGTCGTCGTCGATTGCGGGCTTGGGTGGTATCAGCTTGAAGCCCCCGATCAAGGCTTCGACGTCCTCCGCGGGCATGCTAACGCGCCCAAATCCCAGAACGCCCATCAGCAAGATTGTTGTGCGAATCCAACTCATCGAGGTTCTCCGAGGGCTAGAGGGAGCGGATGTCGTTGAGTGAAAGAGGCTTCGGGGTCCGGGGGCGGAGCAACGCTACTTCGTTCAGTGGTAGTTTCGGGCGTTTGTTTGGTGTTTTCGTTGCGCCGGTTTGCTGAAATGACAAACATGATGACTACCACCATCAGGAACGCGGCGGCGGCGAGGAGTCGCGAATGCTTTTCCAACTCTTCTCTCGCCCAGCGACGAATCGAAGGACTTGGCTCTTCATCGGATGGCCCTAGACCCTCACCGTTTGATACGAGGCTTCTTGCCTGAGTTTCGGTCATCTGCGGGACTGGGATTGGGAAGTTGATTAGTTTCTCAAGATACTGCCGCGCATATTGCCTGCGTCTGAGACGAGCGTTTTCTTCTTCGTCCAGTTCTTCGCCTTCGCCATCACTGTTGCCGTCGAAGGAATCTTCGGAATCCATTTCTGCGGCGACGCGTTCGAATCCGAGCCCAATGCATGGCTCCACACGATTAAGCGCCATGCCGCAAATGACGTAGCAGTCACCCGAGGTCACTAGGAAGTTGATTGCCTCGAGGACCTCAAGGACATTTTCGGGGCGGCAGCGATCAAGGTCATCGATCATGATCACGAGCGCGCGCGGTTTTAGGGCCCATGTTACGACTTTGAACTCCTCGGCAAAGCGATGCCGGAAACTGAGTTTGTCCCCCAACTGAGCGATCTTTGAGGCATTCGAAACCTGAGCGAGCAACATGGCAGGGTTCATTCCGAAGGCAGTCACAGCGCGCCAGATCGCAGCGGTAACTCCCAACAGGGTTGTCCAAAACACGAGGTTTACACCTGAGTTGCCTACCCCAGATTCGGTCGCAGCGAGAGTGCTTTGCTCGCCCTTGATTGACGAAGTGAGCCACAGAACGGATGAACGAATCAGTTCAGGCAGTCCAGGGATCAAGCTTGCTAACACGCCTATCGCCACAAATCCACAAACAAGCCAAATCTGATTACCCGCTTTTTTGCGAAGCAGCCGCCAGCGGAATCGAAGGCGAGTGCCCAAATTGCGCCAACGCGGAATTGCGTTGCTGCGAATGTTCTCGAGTAACGAAGCCAACATCTGCTCTTCGTTTTGATGATGCCAAGCGTTGAACCAAACAGGACGGAAACCGTGTCGCTCGAGATCCTCGCGTACCAAATTCATCAGAGAGCTCTTGCCAGTGCCCCAGCCACCCGTGACTGCGATCGTGATCGGTGGTTCGGTGTCCTCGTTACGCATGAAACGTGAGATCGCCAGAGCCAGCGGGCGGAAATTTAGGTGATCCGGTCGGTCAGATGTGAGAGGTCGATCTGAGACTCCGGGCGTATCGATCGACTCGATGGGATCGGTTGGGACTTCCGTATGACTGACCGGATTACGGACGCGAACAAAAACGAACGCCGAGACAGCAAGAACGACGTAGTAGCCAATGCCGGGAAACCAGCGGTAGGTTCCCGCTGAAACGGTTGCTAGGTTTTGGGATTGGCGTATCCACGTTTGACCGCTATCCGCGGAATGCAAAATGGTGCCGTCATCGCCGACGGCCCAGCCATTCGCTTCGTCGCGAAAGCTAACTGCGTTAAGTGTGCATTCGACGGGAATCGAAACCTGTTCCCACGTGTTCAACTTGTCCATTGATCGCAGCAGAAGCCCAGGTGCGCCGACGGCCCAGCCGTTTCCCGTTTCGCTAACGTCCACGGCAAGCAGTGGCCCTTCAACACCAGCGACGGCAGGCGAGATCGGAGTCCAATCCGTTCCGCCATTGGTTGACTTCCAAAAGGTTTGGGCTGGCTGAGACGCGGCTATCGTCTCACCTCTTTGCGCCACCAAAGTCGCTGGTATTAGTTCGTCGATGGGTGCCGCTCTAACGGTCTCTTTTCCCTTCGTGGGAAGTGGCGCGGATTGCCAATGCTCGCCCGTCGCCAGGCCGAATCCTCCGTTGATCTTCAGCGAAAAGATCCTCGAGGTAGGGAGCGTTTCTACCCAATTAACACCCCCATTGGTCGTTCGATAAATGCCGTCTTGATTTCCGACCGAGCACTCATTTGCCGACACAGCACTGATCGCGTAACCGCCACTTTTCGCTTCACCGACCAACTGCGGAATCCGGGCGTTTGTCCAGGTGTCACCACCATCGGAGGAGTAGCAAAGGACGTTATCACCTACGATCCATTGGTGCATCGGATCGATGACCTGAACGTCATGCAAAGCATTCGCAATTTCACCGCTGGTGCCTTCAAGTACGGCTCGCGGCAACCCGGGAATGGCGACCTCTGTCCAAGTCTCGCCATCGAGGCATCGCAAAGCGACACCTCCAAAGCCAACAGCCAATCCAAATTGACCATCGGTCGAAAAGTGGGCTGCATGAACGGGCCACGCTGAGTTGCTCACTCCGCCTGTTGCGTCCTCGCGATATTGGTGTTGCAACGTCCACGTTTTTCCAGAGTCATCACTGTGCAGAATCACACCACTCTCACCGACGGCCCAAACGTCAGTGGTACCAGACGGAGCGATCACATCGCGAAAGTGTTGATTGATGCGGACAAGTCGCTGCGGAGCATTGTGTTCGATTGGGCAAGTCCAGCCCTCAAGGCTAAGGAGAGACGGGCGGGTATAGGCGTCATGATAGGGTGCTCGAGTCGTGAAGTACCACGTCGAACTCACGACCAAGAGCGTCCCCAAGCAGGCCCACAAAACCTGCTCGCGACTCAACGCAAGTCGACGCCGCCCAACCCCCTGTGCCGTGTCGTACGCCAAGTCGAACGATTTCGAAACCGATTTCTTTTTCGCCATCTCGCGCCCCCACAATCGATCGGGCTCTGCCTTTTCTCCCAAGAGATGCGAATTTAGTCATGGAAGTTTGTGATCGCAAATCAACGATAGTGGATGTACACGTGTTAGGGCCATGCAAGAATAATGTCCTTTGAATCTGGTGGTATGTATCGCATCAATGTCGAGGGCAGTCGTTGTGACAGATCAAGAGCAGCTCATTGAATCGCTGGTTGGGCCGCTCGTGCAGGAGACGGCGCGGGCGTTTTCGAAGCTAGCCTTTGCTTCACCGGTCGTGCGTTTCCGCGTTGAGTACTACGACACGTGCGCCCCGGCTGCCTATTTCCTTTGTCATGCGCTCACGGCAAGGGAACGCGAGGAAATCCTTAGTAGTGTTGGTGAAGAAGCCCTCCGGATGATTTGGGACAGCCATCGAGGGACAGAGATCATTCTCGGAAGATCCGACGCGACCAAACCGCTGCTCGCGAAACTCTACGAACAACTTTGTGCCGAGCCGAATGCAACGTTGACTCGGAAAATGGCAACGCGGCTCTGCGAAACCTTGAATACCATTCTCTGGCCCGAGAACTTGCAGGTGGCGGACGAATTCATCGCCTACCCAGCCAACGGAACAGATCATGGATGCGACGTCTACGAAGACATCTGTAACGCCATTCCCGATGAGAAGCGCGAACTACTTTCTCAACTTGGCTTGATGGGGCGAAAGGAACGTGATTGGGATGTTCGCACAGATGTGACACCCACGCACGTTGTGGTCGAACAAATGGTTGAACGAATCGGGGCCTTTGACAAGCAAGAGCAAATCGAACAGTGGCTACGCGTGCTCGAAGGGACCTTGTCTGGAAGCGATGCCGGATTGAAGCGGACAGGTGTGAACCCAAAAACTCCATTGGGCTACTTGATTGATTTAGGGAGTGATGCGGCCACGCCACTGCTGAAGTTCGCCGCCAGATGGACAAAGAGGATCGAGATTTGGGCTGACGGCTGGGAACCAACGCCCGACGTTCCCTCCCATATGTGCAGCATCATTGAGTTTGTTGGCGAACAGGGAATGGCCGATGCCGAGACGGAGCGACTACTCGTTCACGTACTCTCAAAGTCCGTCGATTATCCTTTCCTGGGGCTATCAGAGGCTTGTTGCGAGGCGCTACATCAGTTGTTTGAGAAATACCCTGAGCCTGAAGCAACCGGTAACTGGGAAGACCTGCGACCACACAATCTGAACGACTTTTTGCCGCCACATCGTTGACGTCTATCGGCTCGTTTCGTCCGGATGCAGCGAAAGAGAGAAAGGACAAAAAGATGGGGGACAAAAAAATGACCCTGCTGTGTGTCAGCCCCAGCCATCTTTTTGCCACCGATCTTTCTGCCTCTCTTTTCCACTTACGGTCATTTCTCACCGCGTTCGGACGAACGGATGATCAGTTTCTCGGTGAACGCGCGATGCAGTGAAAGAAAGAAAAGGCAAAAAGATGGAGGGCAAAAAAATGACCCGGCTGTGTCGTTGATGTCTGCTTGCCCCGGTCATTTTTATGTCACCGATCTTTCTGTCTCTCTTGTCCGCGCACGGTCACTTGCGCCGCGTTCGGACGAATGGATTGTCAGTTTCTCGGTGAACGCGCGATGCAGTGAAAGAAAGAAAAGGACAAAAAGATGGGGGACAAAAACATGACCCGACTGTGTCGTTGATGTTTGCCAGCCCCAGCCATTTTTATGTCACCGATCTTTCTGTCTCTCTTGTCTGCGCACGGTCATTTGTCACCGCGTTCGGACGAACGGATTATCAGTTTCTTGTTGAACGCGCGATGCAGTGAAAGAAAGAAAGGACAAAAAGATGGAGGACAAAAAAATGACCCGGCTATGTCGTTGATGTTTGCCAGCCCCAGCCATTTTTATGCCATCGATCTTTCTGCCTCTCTTTTCCACTTACGGTCATTTGTCACCGCGTTCGGACGAACGGATTATCAGTTTCTCGGTGAACGCGCGATGCAGTGAAAGAAAGAAAGGACAAAAAGATGGAGGACAAAAAAATGACCCGACTGTGTCGTTGATGTCTGCTTGCCCCGGTCATTTTTGTGTCACCTATCTTTCTGTCTCTCTTGTCCGCGCACGGTCATTTGTCCCCGACCGTTGTGATCCCTGACGCACTCTGGTTAAAATAAGCGGTAGCGTCTGATTTTTGCTCAATGGAGTCGATGGATGAAATCGAAATTGCTGTTTGTCGCCTTTGTTCTTTGCAGCGTCTCGATGGCTGGCGCCCAGGAAGAGGGCTCAAGCGATGTCGTCGAAAAGTGGATGGGGTTTTATGACCAGCGCGCCGGCGGATACGAGATCGCTTTGGATGACAAAGAGGGCTCCGTGCTGCAACTGCATCCGACGCCCCTTCTGAAATACACCAACCCTGTGCGCAACCGTGACCAACATGGATCGGTCTATGCCTGGACACTCCACGGGCGACCTTTGGTGATCGGTACGGTTTGGTCGATCAATCACTTGACGGACGAAACGCTGCGACAAGTTTCTCATGAACTGCATTCGCTGTCTGAGCAAGCCGTCGTTGCGAAGCGACCAGCAATGATTGCCACACGTCGCAATCCGAATCGGCAAGTGACTGACTGGCACTGCCAGCAACCTGGGATCCAATTCAAGACGTTGCAAGCCACCGGATGGGGCAAGGAGATCGCAGAGAGTCGGCGTCTGGTTCAGATGCGCCAAATCGCAAAAAGCTTTCGTGCCGAAGTCATTGAACGCAATTCGAGTCAACCGAGTCAACTGCGGCTAATGCCCAGCCCGCTGTTGCGCTACAAAAGCGACGAGGCAGGTGTCGTTGACGGAGCGATTTTTGCGTTTGTGCTGGGCACCGATCCCGAGCTCTTTTTGTTGCTTGAATCGTTCATCGATGACAAGCAAGAACCCAAATGGCGATACGCGGTAGCGCGTTTTACCGGGCGACCCTTGAAGCTAACCCATCAGGGGCAACTCGTTTGGCAGTGCGATCAGGTCAACGCAGCGCGGACGACCAATGCGCCTTACAACTTGACCTTTACGGTTAGCTTGTTGCCAAAATCGCACGTTGAAAAAGAGTGACCTCGCAAGAGTCTCAAGCAACGGCGATCACCACTTTGCCTTTCGATCGGCCGTCGCCCAAGTAGCGGATCGCATCGGGGACATCGTCCAACGAAAAGGTTTGGTCGATGGTTGGCGTGATGGTCTCGGATGCGATCCAGTTGCAGAGAAGTTCCAGGTCTTCTTTGGTCGGCGAGACTGTCAACATGCCAAGTCGTTTTGACGTGGTCGCAGAAAACCACGCGCCTTGCGCTAGTGTCTTGATGATCTGAGAAACACTCCCACCCGCAGCCAAGTACTGTCCGTGTGGACGCAGCATGCGGTTCCAAGTCCCGATCGAGCCTGTGCCAACGACGTCAAGAATCACGTCATACGTTTGATCGATCGAATCCTGCGACGCCTGGGTGTAATCGATCACCTCGTCGGCTCCGATGGATCGCATGAAGTCGAGTTTCTCGCCGCGGTCGATTGCGGTGACGATGGCCCCTTGCGATTTGGCGCATTGGATTGCCAACGATCCGGCGCCGCCCCCTGCTCCGTTGATCAAGACACGTTGGCCCGATTCAAGTTGAGTCGTGCGATGGAAGGCTTGCAGGACGATGCATCCAGCCTCGGGGAGGCTCGCGGCTTGATCGAACCCCAAGTTTTCGGGCATGTGCACGAACGCAGCGTCCTCGGGGAGAGCAATACGTTCGGCAAACGCTCCCAATCGTGAGTGCAGGCAAACGCCAAACACAAGATCGCCCGGTTTGTAACGCGAAACCTGTTCACCGACCGCTTCGATCCGCCCGGCAAAGTTGTAGCCAAGCGTTCGCTGCTTTGGATGGCGAAAGCCAAAGCCGACCAACCGAACCCAAAACGGGTCGCCACGCAGGATTTCCCAATCCCCTTTGGCGACCGAGGCTGCGTTGATTTGTATCAAGACTTCATTGGGATCTGGTACGGGTGTTGCGATCTCTTCGAGTCGCAATACCTCGGGGCCACCGTATTGGTCGCGCACAATCGCTTTCACGCAGACGTCTCTTTGGGGAAACCAGTATCGGCCTGTGGCCGACGCTACATGCCGTGGATGGGAGCCGCATGCGGCTTGGTTTGGCAGTAGTGTGAGTGTTGCTGGCCAGCTGATTCGCCGGGACGTCCCGCTTCGACGATCCGCACGATTTCGTCTGCGGGAACACCTTGTGAAAAGAGCTCCATTTTCAGATCGACGTCAGCGCGATGATTCATCACGTTCGAGATCGATTCGGAAATTGATGCAATGATCAGCCAAGTGAAGACCGACACGATCGCAATGATCGGGATAGCGAGTGGGTTAAAGAAGATCGCATCCCAATTGAATTCGGCAAGCATCATGGTTTCTTCGGTCCGTGGGTGTGTGTTGGGTGTGGGTCCGCCGCGCGTCGATGTGCCCCTTAGAAAGAGGCATTGGGTACGCACGCTGTTCGTCGTCCGCCGACCGATCTTGGTCTCGGGGACGAAAAAGTTGTGAAAAAATTAGGTTTGTTGAAACCCTGTGTTTTCCGGCTGATTGGGCGTTTTGTGAGCCGGCCTTCTCTTTATACTTGCTCGAAATGAACGTGCCATGGGCGCGCATTGCTTGGTTCTGAGTCCGCAACTACCCGAAATACCGATTCTTGATGCGCTGGTTCGTTCGAATTCTGATTCTTGCCGTTGTGGTGGGTGCCCTGGGTGCAGCGGGAAAATGGACGCAAGAATATTTGCGCAAGCGAAACATTCCGGAGTTTGCCACGGGCAAAGTCGAAACGGGATCGATCACTTCGGTCGTCAACTCAACCGGTGAAGTGAAACCGGTGCTCTCGGTCGCGGTAGGCTCATTCGTCTCCGGGCCGATCAAAGAGCTGCACGTTGATTTCAATGATCAGGTCAAAGAGGGCCAACTGCTCGCCGAGATCGACCCTCGCATTTATCAAGCCGCAGTTGCTGGCGACCAAGCTGTCCTGGCAATCCGACGTGGTGAAGTGAAACGCGTCGAAGCGGATCTCGCGCAGGCAAGGGCAGATGAGCAGCGCGCTGATCAACTCTTGTCTCAAGGCAAGGGGTTTGTTTCTCAGGTGGAGGTTGATCAAGCGAGGTTTTCGCGCCAGTCGCTCGAGGCACAACTTGTCGTTGCCGAAGCGGGCGTCGCACAGGCCGAGGCATCGCTAGCCAATTCGGAAGCCAACTTGGGCTACACGCGAATCGAGTCGCCGGTTGATGGCATCATCATCGATCGAAAGATCGAGCCGGGGCAAACGCTTGCGGCACAGTTCCAGACGCCTGAGCTGTTTACCGTCGCGCCCGACATTCGCGATGAAGTTCATATTTTTGCTTCAGTCGACGAAGCGGACATTGGCCACATTCGCAAAGCACAGGTGTCGGACCAGGAAGTCAAATTCACAGTCGATGCCTACCCCGATGTTCTGTTTGTCGGGGCGATCAAACAGGTGCGACTGAGTCCCGTGGAAGTCCAAAATGTCGTGACCTACCCAGTTGTGGTTTCGGCGCCGAATGACGATGGCAAACTGATGCCCGGAATGACAGCGAGTTTGTCGTTTCGCATCGAACGTCGTGACGATTGCCTGAAGATTCCGAACGCTGCACTACGGTTTTTTCCCGAAGTGCAGTTTGTTCGCGAGGAAGACAAAAAAATCGTCACCGGTTTGGATGATTCCGAATCGACCGACGAGGTCGACGAAGAATCGGCTGAAGAAAAGACTGCCGCAGCAAGCAACAAGAATCGTCGCCACGTTTGGGTTTGGGAAGACCAAAAGCTGCGAGCGATTCCTGTGGCGATCGGTATCCGTGACAGTCGTTGGACCGAGGTCCTAAGTGGTGATGTCAAAGAGGGCGATGCATTGGTCACTGCCAAAAAGCAAAAGAAGTAAATATGGGCTTTTGGAATACCGTTCGGATTGCGTTTCGCTCCTTGGGCAAGAATCGCATGCGCGCGACGTTGACAACGTTGGGTGTTGTCATTGGCATCGCAGCGGTGACAGCGATGGTGTCGATCGGTCAAAGTGCCGAGGGTCTTGTGCGTGGTGAACTTGAAGGACTCGGCACAAACGTCATCATTATCTTTCCAAAAATGATGCAGCGCGGTGGTGTGCATGACTTGCGTGCGATCACCCTCAATTCGGACGATTCCAATGCGATCAGTAGCGAGTGCAGTGCGGTCGCGGCGAGCAGCGGGCTGGTTGGTTTTGGCAATCAGGTCGTCTACGGAGGCGTCAACTGGCAGCCGAAGGAGTGTCTCGGTGTCGGACCCCAATACTTGACCGTTCGCTCGTGGGAACTTCGTCGGGGAGGCTTCTTTGGCGAACGTGAAATCCGATCCGCCGACAAAGTCTGCGTGATCGGTCAAACGTTGGTCGCCAAGCTTTTTCAGACCATTGACCCGATCGGCGAAAAGGTTCGCATCGGTTCCATTCCCTTTCGCGTGATTGGGGTCTTGGAAGCGAAGGGGGCCAACATGGTTGGCGAGGACCAGGATGATGTGCTCTTAGTGCCCTACACGACCGTTCAGAAACGGATTCATGGGAACGAGTTCAACAGCGTTCATGCGATCATGGCCTCGGCGCGATCCGCGGAACTGACATCCGTTGCGACCAACGAAATCAAACAACTGCTGCGGGAACGTCACGACATTGCGCCTGGGCGTCCTGCTGACTTTGAAGTGCAAAGCACAACGGAGATCGCGAATGTGCTGGGCGTGATTACCGGATCAATGACGGCGATGCTCGCTTCGATCGCCGCGATCAGTTTGGCGGTCGGTGGCGTCGGAATCATGAACATCATGCTTGTGTCGGTGACCGAGCGAACGCGTGAGATCGGTGTCCGAATGGCTGTCGGCGCGCGAGGGACCGATATCTTGCGTCAGTTCTTGATCGAAGCGGTCGTGCTCTCGGTGATTGGCGGACTGATCGGCCTTGCGCTCGGGATTGGTGGCTCCATTGGAGTGATCAAGTTGATCAACGCGTTTTCACCTGGAACCGATTGGCCGGTGGTGGTGAGTCTTCCGGCGGCAATGATTGCGATTCTCTTTTCTGCCTGTGTCGGCGTCTTTTTCGGCTACTACCCGGCGAGAAAGGCAAGCCGCCTCGATCCAATCGACGCGTTGCGATACGAGTAATGGCGACTACTCTCCGAGATCCATGTCGTTCATTGCTTCGAGTTCAATTTGCTTTTCCGTTTCTTTGTAGGCATCGATGGCTGATTGATCCAGCTCATCGGTTATGGACTTTGGTTTCGTGTCAGCGCATCCAACCAAGGTGGCGACAACAAACAGGGCCGTTGGAAGCAGGGGGGTAATTCTCGGTCGATTCATAAGGATAGATCAGTAGCGTGGTGGCTTGGTGTAGTGGAGGAAGGCGAACCACAGTGCGGTCCGCCTTCCGATGGATCGATGGGGGCGCTATTGGTTTAGCTCTTCCTCGATGACTTCTTTGGCGGCTCTCGTTCCGAGTGCTCCCCAAAGTCCATAAGGACTTTCGCTGCCTGGTTGCCGGGCGCCTGTGCCGCCCAACCAGACATCGCCGTGGTTTCGATTTCCGGCTTCGATTGAATCCGAGATAAAGACCACGGCGCCGTCGGCCATCAGGATATGGGCACCCCCTTGGTGTTGGCTTGACATGGGAGCGGTCCCGGTCAAGTCGTCCCCGTTGTGACGCGCACAGTAAACGTCGTTCGGTGGCAGGATCGTGAAGCAACCCGTGAAGATCTGTTTGAAGTCCGCCCATCGGTAGCCACGGCCCCGTGTCGTTCGCGATCCACCGTTGAGCCAGAACCTCGGACGCTCTGGATCGACGAACGTATCGCAGGCACCCGGATTGTCACGGATCGCATTCATAGCACCGTTGTTATTGCCGAGGCTGCTGCCATCGATCGGCAACACGGCGCGCGCATCGTTATCGCCGAGGTAGGTAATGATTTCTCCCATCGCGATCGTGTTGGCAAGTCCGTCCAGGCAATCGCGGAATCGGCCCGAAGTGTCACGTGGTTTAAAGAATCCGCGATGTCCGGCTTGCGCACGTTGAAAGCGAAAGGACCTCACCGGGTCAACCAAATCGCCTTCCCAGGGACCGACCATCGTTTGCCAGGTGCTATCGCCCAGGCAGGCGGCGTAGTTGGCGCGGCCGAGCGCCGGCAGGCCAACACCAGGATCGCTTGGGCAACGATAGGTCGGGATTTCGAGTGTCCACGGCCGATAGTCAATGTTCTCGGGGGTAGGTCCCATTGATTGGAAATCGACTGTGCCATCAGAATCGAAGTCATTGGGCTGGCTAATGATCTCCCAAATCGATTGCTGTTCGACAAAGGGCAAGATTGCAACGAGTGTGCTCAAGCGTCGGTTGTTGGCCAGCGGATTGGATGCCCACCATGCATTGTTCGCGCTCGGTACGGAGGTGGTGCCGAAGCCGTGCGCCGGGATCCGTTTGTAACTGGAATGATAGTTGTGAATTCCCAGGCCGATTTGTTTGAAGTTGTTGCTACAACTCATCCGGCGCGCTGCCTCGCGTGCTGCTTGCACTGCCGGCAACAGTAGCCCTACCAGTACGCCAATGATTGCGATCACGACAAGGAGTTCGACGAGCGTGAACCCTTGCCTTTTCAGGTGATGAACGTTCATCTTCATTCTCTTTCAACAGGTGTGATGGATAGCACTGTCAGCGAGTCCCCTCGACAACGAAGTCCAGCTCGATGCCTCGATCACAAAAAGCGGATTTGATGATGACAACTGTGTCGCTTGTACACGGGAAATAGACTTGGAAAAGACGAGAGAAGCATGCGACTCACGAATGCTACTGAGCGACCACCGTGTGAGGTATCGTGTATTTGTACGATGCAGGGGGTAAAAATCTTCCGCTAAGATGTTGCGAGGTGAATGAACCCGATCAAACGAAGCCTAACGTCGCTGCCAATACTGTTGGCCGCACTCGTGCCACTTCTCAGTGGTGGGTGTTGGCGTGGGAGTCCGTCGAACCGAGCGATAGGGCAACCGACGATGTCGCAGTTGCAGGTTCGTTTGGCAGAGGTCGACCGTGAAATCGAACAGCTCGCGTCCCTAAGTCTGCGGAGCGGGATTGGCGCAACCGGTTATCGCTCGCGCCGGTTTGACGATCCGGATCATCCCGTATCGATACAGATTGATCTTGGTCAGCAGTGTGATATCGACCAAATCGTTATTGTGCCAACCATTTGGCGCGATGGCCGCACAGGATTTCGTGCGGATGGGTTTCCCGTTGAATTTCGTGTTGAAGTTGGTAGCGACGCGTCTACCGACGGAAGGACGATTGCCCGCTATGAAGCGGAGGATTTGCTGCTTCCGCGGCTTGCGCCGTTGGTTGTGGACTGCCCGCCGGCGCTGCGTGGATCTTGGATTCGCCTCGTGGCGACTTCCCTCGGGTCGCGATTGTGGGACGGCAGCTACGATCTCCAGCTTTCTGAGATTATGGTCTTCAGTGGCGAAGAAAACGTCGCCCTCCATTCCCAGGTTGAAGTCTCGTCAAACGATCGGGTGACCGCGTTTATTGACAAACCGTTTTTGGTTGATGGGCATGTGCCCTATTTGATGGATGCGACCGGTGGCGAGCAAAGCATCGCTTTTGTGAGCCAAGTTGAGGGCGACGCCGACCAACCAAGTCTCATCATTGATCTCGGGCAAACGGAAGCGATCGACCGCGTTCATTTGCATGCGGTCGATACGAGCGACACGGCGCCACAGAGCCACGGAACTGATTTTGCGATTCCGCGGAAGCTTCGGATCGTCGGTGCTCGTCAAAGCGACTTTTCTGAGCCGCGCGAATTGTGCACCATCGAGGTCAATTCGATTTACGATTCGGGGCCGATCATGATGCGCCGTTTCGACGCCGTCGAATGCCGCTACGTCGCGTTGATTGCGGTTGAGCCATTCCTGCAAACGTTCAGCGAAGTCAACCGCACTCAGATTGGCTTTGCTGAGATCGAGCTGTTTTCGTCGGGAAGGAATGTTGCGCTGGGGAAAGACGTCAAGGCGAGTTTCCAGCGGGGCAATCGTGGGCGAAGACTGAAATCGCTAACCGACGGAAACAATTTTTACGGCGCGATCTTGCCCGTGCGCGAGTGGATGAACCAATTGGCGCGACGGCACGACCTCGAAGTCGAACGTCCCCGAATCGTTTCGGACCTCAATGGTCATTTCGAACGTCAGTCGATCAATCTGCGTCTTGCTCGTTGGCTTGTTGCGACCCTTGCAGTGGCGATTGGTTTTGTCCTGCTGGGCAATCGCTTACTACGGCTCCGCGAGGTCGCCTCAGTCAAAGAACGCTTGGCCGCCGACTTGCATGACGAATTGGGAGCCAACCTACATACGATCGGTCTGCTGAGTGATCTTGCCGAAGACTCGTCGCGAGATGCGGATGAGCGAACGGGCTATCTCAACCGAATTCGGACGCTAACCGAGCGGACGGGACAGTCGATGAGGCACTTGGTTGACGCGAACGACTCGGTCGACCTGCATGCGGAATTCTTGGCCGACATGAGGCAGGCGGCCGAGAGTGTGGCCGTTAATGTTGATCACGATATCGAAGTCGAAGGTGAGCAGTACCTCAACCTGCTTAAACCACGCACACGCCTTGACCTGTTTCTTTTCTACAAAGAATGTTTGGTCAATATTTCACGTCACTCAGGAGCAACCCAGTTGCAGACAAGGTTGGTCGGGAATCGAAAGTCCGTGCTGCTCGCCATTACGGACAATGGTCATGGATTGTCTGACGCCGACTTGAGTGATGTTCCACCGTCGCTGCGCCGTCGGGCGAGACTATTGGGGGCCTCAGTCTCGGTGGAACAACCGGATGCCCAGGGAACGAGCATTCACCTCACACTCCGCACGCGGCGATGGTGGCGACGAAAATAGGCGACTATTCGTTGTCGCGTGAAAAGATGCCCAATCGGAATGCTTGAGCCACTGCGGCCGGGGCGTTTTGAACGCTTAGCTTTTCAAAAATATGGACCGTATGCGTACTGACCGTGCTGTTGCTTACGCAGAGTTGCTCGGCAATCTCTTTTTTGGTCAGTCCATCGGCCAGCAAATGTAGGATTTCCATCTCTCGCTTGGTCAACAAAACCGCAGCTGTTTTGCCCTTGGGCAGCGCTGATCGCAGCGTATTCAAAATGTACTTGGCGATCCCGGTGTCCAACGGAGCGTCGCCAGCCATCACGCACCGAATGCCTTCGATGATTTGATTGACCGTCGCCGATTTAAGTAGGTAACCCGAGGCACCAAGCGAGATCGCTCGCATCACATCCGCCTCTTGGTTGGACTGGGTCAGGACAATGATTTTGACATCTTCACCATCGCGTCGAATTCGTGATATCGCGTCGAGCCCCGACATTCCCGGAAGACTAATGTCCAAAAGGATCACATCGGGCTTTGTCCAACCGCTGGAATGTTCCAAACGACGAAGCGCGACTTCGGCCGCACCATAGGTCCCAACAAGTTCGATGTCGTCCGTCTTTCCCAATGCGATTTCGATCACTTCGCGGTATTCGGTATGATCCTCGATCACGACCACCCGCGTCTTCGTGTCCGCTGTGATGCTCATTTGCCTAGGCTCGCGCGAGCGAAGTTCCATCGCGTGCTCCTGAACGAAGCGAAGAGGGCATGGTTGAAAGGAGGATTGCATCATAAACCATCGCCGCAGCCCATTCACGGCGGCCGAAAGCTAAAAAGCTTGCCAGCGTAGACGTAGTGTCTTATGTTGATGGGCTACCAATCTCTTTCGTTTGCATTTTGGGTGTTCCGATGATTGATCGTTTGATGATCGCAGCGGCTTGTTTGGTTTTGCTTGGCGCCAATGTTCATGGCCAGGAGCTAGACGAAGGCAAGAGCAATGCGGACGCGTTTGCGGAAACAGCAAAACAGATTGCGGCAGAGTATTCGATCGAAGCGGGTGACCAAACGCTGAAACTACGAGCCGACCCCGTATTGAAATGGACCGATCCCGAGAACGGCGAGGTTTACGGGAACGTGTTTGTTTGGACGGACGCCGGACGTCCCGCCGTGATCGCATCGATCTACAAGTGGTACCGGCCGCACACTCACAGCACGCATGAGTTCCAATCACTTTCGACCAAGTCAATTCTTGCGCAGCGTGACGGGCAAAAGGAATGGCGTTGCATTCAGTCAGGTGTTGATTGGAAGCCAGTTCCGGGGGCGGCAAGTGTTGGTCAAACGGCCGTTCAGCGTCTTGCCCGGATGCGCATGACGGCCAGGAAGTTTTCGTTGAAGATGACCAACCGAGACCAATCGGTTGATCAGCTGCGAATTCTCGCTCGGCCCCTGTATCGCTACGAGATCGCCGACACCGACAGTCCGGCCAGCGAAGTGCTTGACGGAGCATTGTTTGCCTACGCTCGCGGAACCGATCCAGAGGTGTTGTTGCTGTTGGAGGTTCGTCAGGAGTCGGGGCAACCGAGGTTGTACTACGCGTTGGCCCGTTCGAATTTTGTGCCGATGTCGGCCACCTTCGAGGGCAAGGAGGTCTGGAGCGTCGAAAAGCTCGACAACAAGTCGATGCACGCAAAGACCGAGCCCTACACAAAGTTCATCTTCAAGAAGAACTGAGCGTATTCCAGGCCCTTTTCCTTTTCGGTGTGCTCGACAGGAAAGTAGGGTGTGTGCTTGCACGCACCACTCAATGCCTGGCGGATTTGGTGCGTGCGCGGCTAGCGACGGATTTGGTGCGTGCAAGCACACACCCTACCTCTTTGGCTCTTTTCGAAATCTTTCTGGTTTTCTGCGTAAAATTGTGCGGGGGACGGCAGCGGACGAGTAAGGAGCACACATGGAAACCGAATTGGACACCCAAAACGTCGCGAATCCGCACGAAACCTTTCTGAGGCTTTGGATGCAGCATGAGCCCGAGCTGCGCGCCTTCGTCCGCTCCTGCTGCCCAAAGGCCCAGGAAGTTGATGATGTGATGCAGGAGGTGAGTGTCGCGGCGCTGCGAAAGTTCTCGACACTCGAAGATCATTCTGCGTTTGGGGCCTGGGCCTGTCTGATTGCTCGCTACGAATTGCTGACCGCGCGACGGCGGTTTGCTCGCGACCGACTTGTCCTTGCTGAAGACATTGTCGAATTGTTGGCTGAAGAAGGGGCCGATGAATTGCCGCTTCGTCAACGACAACTGCGAGTGCTCGACCAATGCATCGAAAAGCTTCCTCGCCAGCGACGCGAGTTGGCACTGGCTGCTTATGGAAAAGACACAACGATTCGTGAGCTCGCGGCGAATCTGAAACGAACCGAAGGGTCGCTCTACCAGCTCCTCGCTCGCGTGCGAAAAGAACTTCATCGCTGCATGACGATGTCACTCGGTGGAGGTGAAGCGTGACCGAAAACGAACTCGATCTCATGCACCGTTATCTCGACGGCGCGATCACCGAGGAAGAACTCGCTGTTCTTGAAGACCTCTTGCGTCGCGATGCTGATGCACGAGCGATGTTGCGATCACTCGCCACGATTGACGCAAAGTGGCAATCGCTCACAGCTGGCGATTCTGGCGTGTTGACTGTCGAGGAAACAGACCGTTCGCGGCAACGACCAAGTGGTTACACCGTTTGGTTGGCCTTGCTTGCGGTCGCTGCCTCGCTCGTTTTTGCTGCGTTCGGCTGGTTTCGGAATCCAGCCGATCCGCAAGAAGTATCACGCCGAGGGATCGCGCGAGTGATTCGAATCGAAGGCGAGGGCAACGTCAATGATCGCAAGGTTGTTGATGGAGCCGAGTTGTATGCCGGTGAACAGCTCGATGTGGCTCAGGGACTGATCGAATTGGCGTTTCGTGAAACAGGTGTGCATGTCGTTGCAACCGCGCCGCTAATAATGACGCTTAGTAGTGACCAACACGTTTCCTTGCGAGAAGGGCAAGTGAAGTTGGTCGTTCCACCCCAGGGAGTCGGTTTTGTCGTCGATACGGCTCAGCGAAAGTTCGTTGATCTCGGAACGAGTTTTGTTGTGACTGCTAGCTCGAGAGGTTCCGAAGTGCTTGTGCTCGACGGTCAAATTTCAGTCGATGACCATGATGGCAGTTCCGTCGAGTTGATGCACGAGGGTGAGTTCGCAAGGTACGACCAAAACGGCGAGTCAGAAAAACGCTCGCCTTCAAACGTGTCGCGGGCGATTCCGGAATTGACACTTGCTGCGACCGAACCACAGCACGGTCCATTGACGAGAGCACTGACCGGGTCGGTATTCGGCTACGACCGTTCGACGCTGATCACTAAATCGAGGCTTGATGAAGACGTCATCGCCAACACGTTCTTGCCGCTGGTTCGTTCGCAGTTTCAAGATCGATCCTGTTTGGATGTATTGAAACAGAGCGAGGCGATCGGTTTTCGCGGCATTGCCGGGGCCTATCACGAGTTTCCAGGACGCATTGGACTCGCGCCTTTTTCGCAAAATGGGGGCTGGATGGCCTGGTATCGCGGCAAAGTGCGCCCGCCAAAGAAAGGCCGCTACCGTTTTTGGGGCTACGCCGACAACCACATGTTGGTCGCGATCGACGGCAAGCCGGTGTTTGAAGGTTCGCGGCATGACTCGCCCTTCAAAGACCTTGGCATCCCACGTGAAAACAATCCCGCGCTACCCTGTTTGATCGCACCGGCTGGATTCGCGTGTAGTGAATGGGTCCAGCTCGACGGAGAACCCATTGAGCTTGATCTCTTGTTCGGTGAGATCGGTGGCAACATCACTTCGGGGCTGTTGCTTGTCGAACGCGCGGGCGATCAATACGAGGAAACCTTTTGGGGCCAACCTAAATGGCCACTCTTTTTGACCGACGTGCCAACGGATGCCGAGAAGGGCGAGTTTGAACGATTGGTCGACCATATCGAACAGCAGACGATGGGCTCGTTTTCCGTTGTCGAAGACGCGGTGTGGAAACGCGCTGACTGACTTTTTCTTTTTCCAACACTACCTACCCCACTTCCCTCCCCTATCCGCTCATTTGCCCCTTCGAAGAATTGCAAGATCTATGAGACGAATATCAACCTGGTTGTTTCTGTGTTTACTGACGTCGGTCACTTTTGCCGATGATTTCGAGTCACTCTTTAATGGTAAGGACCTTTCCGGCTGGGATGGGAAGGGCGAGTTCTGGTCAGTCAAAGACGGAGCCATCTTTGGAGAAACGACGAAAGAGAAACCAACCAAAGGCAACACGTTCTTGGTATGGCAAGGTGGCGAAGTGGCTGACTTTGTCTTCAAAGCCAAGGTGCGCTTTTCAGGTAACAACTCCGGCGTGCAATATCGTAGCGAACTGGTCGGTAACCCCGAAGACTTTGTTGTAAAGGGTTACCAGGCCGACTTGCATCCGAAGCCTGAATTCTTCGGAATGTTGTATGCCGAAAAATGGCGTGGGATTGTCGCAAAACGTTTTCAACGCGTGGTCGTCGGTGCAGACGGCAAGCCGGAAGTGGTTGGTGAAGTTGGCGATAAGAATCAGAAGCTTGTCGATACCGAGTGGAATGAGTTGACGATTATCGCCGTTGGCAATCGTCAAATCCATCAAGTCAACGGCGTGACCACGATGGACTTGACCGACAACCATCCCGAAGCAAAACGAAAAGGAATCCTTGCCTTGCAGTTGCATGCTGGGAATCCCATGACCGTCGAATTCAAAGATGTCGCCCTGCGGCATCTCAAGGGAGCGGATGCAAAGGCTGCCATCGATGCTGTCGCCGCGAAAACCGGGAACACCGCGACGCCCGTTGACCGCATCAAGGCAGCCAAGGGTTTCAAGGTCGAGTTGCTCTATTCCGTACCAGGTGACACGCAAGGATCTTGGGTCAACCTTTGCACTGACAACAAAGGACGTTTGCTGGTCAGCGATCAATTCGGTGGACTTTACCGAATCACTCCGCCCGCAAGCGGCCAAACGCTGACCGCTTCAGATGTGAAGCCAGTGCCAGCCGAGATTCGAGCCGTCAATGGAATGGTTTGGATGAACGATGCCTTGTACGTCGGTGTCAACGACTACGAAAAGAAGATCCCGTCGGGCTTGTATCGCCTGACCGACAGCAACGGCGATGACAACCTGGACAAGGTCGAAAGGTTGCGGGCGATGGAGGCACGCGGCGACCACGGTGTTCACGCGGTTGTACCAACCCCTGACGGGAAGTCGCTGTTTCTGATTTGCGGCAACAACGCCAAGCCGACGGAATTCGCGAAGGGGTCACAAGTTCCGCAAATCTGGGGCGAAGACCACCTGCTTCCGAGTTTCCCCGATGGTCGCGGACACAACCGTGGTGTGTTGGCACCTGGTGGAATCATTTATCGCGTCGATCTCGATGGTAAGAACTTTGAAGCCTACGCCAACGGCTTTCGAAATATCTTTGATGCCGCAATCAACCGTGACGGCGAGCTGTTCACCTACGACGCTGATATGGAATACGACTTCAACACACCTTGGTATCGGCCAACTCGCGTGTGTTTGGTCACGAGCGGTGCCGAGTTCGGGTGGCGCAACGGTGCGGGAAAGCGACCAACGTTTTACGCGGACAATGTCCCCGGTGTCTTTGACATTGGACCGGGTTCACCAACGGGGGTGACATTCGGATACGGGGCAAAGTTCCCAGCCAAATACCAAAACGCTTTGTACGCACTCGATTGGAGTTGGGGAAAAGTCTACGCCGTGCATCTCGAGCCCAAAGGTTCGGCATACACCGCGACCAAAGAAGAATTTGTCACCGGCGCGCCCTTGCCGATCACCGACGCGATCATTCATCCGGGTGATGGTGCGATGTACTTCACCATTGGTGGACGAAAGGTTCAATCAGGACTCTACCGTGTCAGCTACGTTGGTGATGAATCGACAGTGCCAGCCGAAGCGGTGGCTTCAAAAAGTGCCGCTCGCGATCTTCGACACTCACTCGAAAGATTTCACGGACGCGTCGACGCGGATGCGGTCGAAGCCGCTTGGCCTCACCTCTCCAGTCAAGATCGGTTCATTCGATACGCGGCTCGCACGGCGATCGAGCATCAACCTGTCGACACTTGGGCTGAAAAAACACTTGCTGAGTCGGATCCGACGAAACAAGTCGAAGCCCTGTTAGCACTTGCACGGGTCACCGGGACCTGTCCACAGCACCGAAACGATGCGACGCCGCCAGTCGACACGGCAATGCGCGACAAGATGTTGTCCGCAGCGCTGGCGATCGACATGGCGAATCTAGACTCGATGAGTCAGTTGACGTTGCAGCGTACGTTGCAAATCATCTTCAATCGATTCGGCCGGCCCGATGATGCGACGATTGAGAAGCTGATCGCCAAGATTGACCCGCTGTTCCCCTCGGCTTCAGCAGATTTGAATTGGTTGTTATGCGAAACCCTTGCCTGGTTGCAATCGCCGACGCTGGCTCAAAAGGCGATGGCCTTGATCGAGTCGGCGCCCACGCAAGAAGAGCAAGTTCAATATGCTCGTTCCATTCGTATGTTGAAAGCAGGTTGGACGACGGAGCTTCAATCGAGGTATTTCGAATGGTTCTTGAAGGCGGCGAATTATCGCGGCGGTGCGAGCTTTGAAAAGTTTGTGCAGTTCATGCGAGACGACGCGGTTGCTTCACTGAGTGCGGCGCAGAAAGAGACGCTCAAAGAGATTTTGGCAAAGAAGCCAGAGAAGAAGTCGGCGCTCGAGAACCTTGGCGCGGTGTTCGCGGGGCGGTCCGAAACGCAGTGGACATTGGACGAACTGTCACTAGCGTCACGGACGGGCCTGAAGGAGCGTGACTTTGCCAACGGACGCAAAATGTTTGCTGCGGCGGGGTGCTACGCTTGCCATCGGTTCGGCAACCAAGGTGGGATGACAGGCCCCGACCTGACAACGTCGGGACGTCGTTACTCGCCCCACGATTTGATCGATCAAGTCGTCAACCCGAGCAAGGTGATCAACGACCAATTCTCTTCGGTGCGTGTCTTGACCGAAGATGGCGTCGTGCACACCGGTGTTGTTGTCAATCTGAATGGCGATCGGTTGACCATCAACACCGATCTGACCGATCCCAACAAGCGTGTGAACGTGAACCGAAACGAGATCGAGCAGATGGTTGTGTCGAAGGTGTCTCCAATGCCGGCGGGTTTGTTCAATCGCATGACCAAGGACGAGATTCTTGATCTGCTTGCCTATCTGATTTCAGGTGGCGATTCGGGCCACGAGTATTTCAAGCACTGAGCCGATCGCAGTATCGCGCGGCGCGCACCGATGCGCGCCGCGCGACGTTCTTGTGGCCTTTCGAACACGCACTTTGATGAACAACATGAAATCCATCTTTGCATTGCTCGCGATCGTTTTGGTTAGCGCCGGTTCGCTCGCTGCCGACCAACCGCTACCCAACATCGTTTTGATCCTGTCGGATGACCAGGGTTACACCGACTATGGATTCATGGGGCATCCTGAAATCGAAACGCCCCATTTGGATGCGCTCGCGCGTGAGAGCACGCTTTTTCGCCGCGGGTATGTCCCAACAGCGCTTTGCCGACCAGCGTTGATGACGTTAATTACCGGACTCTATTCCCATCAGAACAAGACAACGGGCAACGACCCGGCGAAAACGCCAGCGAACCAGAAGCATGTTGATCGTGAGGGCGAGGACGCGCGTGAGCTGTTGATTTCGCACATTGACCAGACCGGCGCGTTGCCGCAGTGGTTGGCTCGCCGCGGTTATGTCAGCCATCAAAGTGGGAAATGGTGGGAAGGATCGTTTGCGCGTGGCGGTTTTACCGAGGGAATGACCAAAGGCTTTCCAAACAAAGGTGGTCGTCATGGTGACGCAGGGTTGAAGATTGGCCGCGAGGGAATCAAGCCGGTGACCGACTTCATCGATCGAAGTGTTGCTGCGGAAAAGCCCTTCTTCGTTTGGTACGCTCCCTTCATGCCCCACACACCGCACACGCCGCCAGCGCGTTTGCTGGACAAGTATGTTGCCAAAGGCGTGCAGCCTCGGATTGCGAAGTACTATGCCATGTGTGAGTGGTTCGATGAAACGTGTGGTGCGTTGGTCGACCATATCGATGCGGCCGGTGTCGGCGAGAACACGCTGGTGGTCTACGTGACCGACAACGGTTGGGTGCAGACCGAAGGTGGAAGCTATGCACCACGATCGAAGCGTAGTCCCAATGAACTTGGCACACGCACGCCGATCATGTTTCGTTGGCCAGGGACCATTCCTGCAAAGGACCGGTCGGAACTCTGTTCGTCAATCGATTTCGTGCCAACCGTACTGGCCGCCGCTGGAGCAAGTGGACCGCACGAGTTTCCAGGTTTGAACCTTTTGCCGCAATTGCAGACTGGTGCGTCGATTGAGCGAAACACTTTGTACGGTGAATCGTTCGCGCACGACATCGCCGACATCGATCAGCCTCATGCTTCGCTGTTGTATCGGTGGGTGATTCGAGGTCACGATAAGCTGTTGCTCACGTATGACGGCGCACCGGGGAAGATGAAGTACCCGCCGACGAGCGGTGCTCCCCAGCTGTTTGATTTGAAAACAGATCCGTTCGAGAAAGTGAATCTGGCTTCCCGAAAACCAATGCTTGTGGCCGAGATGAGCGAGCTTTTGGAGCAGTGGTACATTCCCGCCGAGAGGCAGGCGGGCAAGTTTGTCCAAGCCAATCCAAAGGCGGATCGAAAGCTGCGGAAACGCTAACGATGCAGGTCAGGTCAGTGTGTAAGAACGATCCGGGCGGAACGCCGCGTTGTTTGGCGCAGGTCGTGATCATCACGATCGCGGTGTGGGCGACCATCGGAGGCCAGACCCATTGCCATGCTGAGTCGGCCGACCCGTCGCAGCGGCCCAACGTCTTGATGATCTGCATCGATGATCTCAACGATTGGGTCGGGTTTCTCGGAGGCCATCCTGATGCGTTGACGCCTCATATGGATGCCCTGGCCAAGCGGGGACGCAATTTCACGAATGCGCATTGTGCCGTGCCGGTCTGTTCGGCATCGCGTGTCAGCGTGATGTCGGGCGTCGCTGCGACAACGCACGGCAGCTACGAGCTTGGTCCGCGATATGAAGAGCTCCCGGCGCTCGACGATATCCCCACCCTTCATCGCTACTTCAAGGACCGAGGCTATTTCACTCTGTCGGGAGGTAAGGTCCTGCATCACGGTTTCAGCGGCAGGCTTGCCGAAGATATCGACCAATCGCTCGGACGCAAAAAAAGTCCCTCGCCGCGAAAACCGCTCAATCGCCCGCCCCACTGGAGCAAGGCTTGGGACTGGGGAGCGTTTCCAGAGCGTGACGAGGAAATGGGTGAGCATCAGCTGGCCACTCAAGCGGCGAAGGTGTTTCAGCAGGACTTTGATAAGCCGTTTTTTATGTCGGTCGGATTCTTTCGTCCGCATGTTCCGCTTTACGTTCCTCCGAAATGGTTTGAACGATACGATCGCGATTCCTTTTGGTTGCCACCGACCAATGATCGTGATCTCGATGACCTTCCGCCCAACTTTCTCGGAATCAATGACTACGCCGCAGCGCCAACGCATCGTGAAGTCGTTCGCTACGGCAAGCAGCGAAGTCTCACCCATGCCTACCTCGCATCGATCAGTTTTGTCGATCATTGCGTTGGGATTGTGCTCGAGGGATTGCAGTCGAGCCCCCACGCCGACAATACGTTGATCGTACTTTGGAGCGATCACGGATTTCATCTTGGCGAAAAGCGACACTGGGCCAAGCGAACGCTATGGGAGGAATCGACTCGCGTTCCACTGTTGATCGCGGGACCGGGAATCAAGCCCGGCAAACCATGCAAGGAGCCCGCGAGCTTGATTGACATCTACCCTACGTTGGTTGAACTCTGCGGCTTGCCAACGAGCGACCACCTTGAAGGCATGTCGCTTGTGCCTCAGCTCGCTGACCCGGCGGCGCATCGCGAGCGTCCTGCGGTGACTTCTTCCTATTTTGGGAATCACTCAATTCGGAGTCGGGATTGGCGGTTGATCGTTTACGACGATGGAGCGGAAGAGTTGTATGATCATCGCAGCGATTCCACGGAGGCTCGAAATCTTGCCGGCAACTCCGAGTCCAAGCGGGTGCGCGATCAATTGGCTCGTTGGCTCCCGAAAGACGCAGCGCCCGAATTCAAGGCAAAATCGGAACGTCGTGGCCGATAGTAGGTCGTAAGCAAACCCGATCCGTAAGCCGCTTTGGCGCTAGTGCGAGCCGTTTAGAACGTCGCCTTTCGCTCCGCGAAAGGAGCGTCCGCAAACGCAACTTTTGCGGAGCAAAAGGCGACACTATCGGGCCATGACCTTCTTGTGCGGTGCTAATATGTTGGCTCGCGCTCCCGCGGAGAAAATACAACCCGTTTGCCGGAAACCATCATGAAGCCCACCACACTCCTGACGTCGCTGATCCTTTGTCTCTTTGCAGCGATCAACGTTGCCGCCCAAGACGACGCGCAGAAGCAAAATACCACGCACAGCTTTCTTGCTTGCGGAAGCAAGACGTACATCATGGGCGAAGATGGAAAGCCTACGTGGACTTATCCCGCATCAACACGTGATGGCTACGTTCTGCCTGATGGCAGTGTCTTGCTGACACTCAGTAAATCGAACAAGCACAAAGGAGGTGCGGTTGTTCGGGTGGGTACCGATGGAAGCGAGATGTTGATTTGGAAGGGGACTCAGAGCGAGGTCAACAGTGCTCAGCCGACCCCAAGTGGAAACTACGTCATCACCGAAGCGGGCAAAAAGCCAAGGCTGCTCGAGCTCAGTGCCGAAGGCAAAGTCGTCGTTGAGTTTCCACTTGCCTGCCAGAAACAGAATCATCACATGCAGACACGCATGGCGCGAAAGACTGCCGAGGGGACGTACCTTGCGCCGCACTTGCTCGACTTTGCGGTCTTCGAGTACTCGGCCGAGGGTGAAGTGATCAACAAGCTCGATACCACCGTGGCGGGTGACAATGAACACGAGGTCCATACTTGGCCGTTCACCGCCATTCGGCACGGTGATCAACACACGCTCGTCTGTTGCACTCATGGCAATCGCGTTGTTGACTTTGATGCCGATGGCAAGATCGTTTGGACACTGACCAACGATGATTTGCCGGGGCCGTGGTTGCAGGACCCCTGTGGCGGACAAGTGCTGCCCAATGGAAACGTTGTGATCACCAGTTACGCGGGTGGACGAAAGGATCGCGACGCCCCCAAAGTATTTGAGGTCACTCGTGACAAAAAGGTCGTGTGGACTCACGCCGATGGACAGAAAGCTGGGATCCACCATTTTCAAATCCTCACCACCAATGGCGAGAAACTGGCCGTCCCAGCTTTGAAATAGGCTGTTCCGTCTCAGCCAGCTTGAAGGCGGGGCCGCGTTGTCGACGCCGAAGACCCGTCGTTCCCGTGTCGCCAATCAGGTGTCCCGCAATTCAGGGGGCTCTCACGTGAGCTTCCAGGATTATTCTTGAGATTCTTTCGTCACACTTGGCCGGCTCGCGACAAGGTACGAATATGGGACGTTCTGAATCAACGAATTCGCCGGAATTCACGCAATTCGCCGAGCTGGTCGCTCAAGAGCACCAGCAGTTGCGTTCCTTCGTTCGTGCGCTAGGGGTCGCCCCCGATTGGGTCGACGACCTGGCACAGGAAGTCTTTTTGGTCGCTTGGCGCGAATTCGATTCCTTTGACGCGCAGCGCGATCTTGGCAAATGGTTGCGCGGCATCGCACGCAATTTGGTTCGGAACGAACGTCGAAAAGATCAACGACGCAACCGTATTTTGAACGAACGATTGACTGAGCTCCTTGTTGGTCCGGTCGAAGACGACTGCGAAGCGATCGGTTGGGAGCAGTGTCGTGTTTCCGCGCTCCGGGACTGTGTCGAACAACTTGCACCGAAGAGCCGCCAGATCGTTGCGGGACGCTACAGCGATGGTTGGAAAGCACCCGACCTGGCAGATCATCTTGGCATGACCTCAGCCGCGGTTCGGCAGGCGCTGATGCGGATTCGCGAGCAGTTGAAGCAGTGCATCGAACTTCAAACGGCGGAGGGCTAGGTCGTGGCGCAAGATCGCTTTGAAGAGTTGCTTAGCATCTTGGTCGATGATGAGATCACGGCCGACCAACTCGATGAATTGGTCGAGATGGTTTCAGCAGACCCCGAAAAGCTGCAGCGTCTTCGTGATCACCTGATGATGAGCGATCGCTTGTCGCAGTACGAAGATGTGTTGCGCGACGAACAGCGTCTTCTCGCTTCGTTGCAGGTGCGCGCTCAAGCCTCTGAGGAAAATGACAACTTTGTGAACCAAGTCGTTGCTTCGGCGATGAACGCGGCGGGTGAGTCTCGCGTCGATGGGTTGTCCACGACCTCTCGGCTCGACAATTGGCGCTGGTTTCGATCTGGCGGCATGGCTGGATGGTTGACGGCAAGTGTCGCGATCCTGTTGCTCGTTGGCTTGCTGGTTCACCAATCGCTCGAAGAGGGACGCGGTGAGAGGATCGTGAAGGTCGCTGCTGAAGGCAATGCCCCGGCGACCGAAGTTGCCAGCGATGAAACCGGTGTCAACGACAACGGTGTGGCTGTGCTCACGCGAGTGGCTGGCCTTGAAGGTTCGGCAACGCAGGGTTGGCAAGTTGGCGAGACGATTCCACCCGGAGCGATGAAGTGGGATGCGGGCCTGTTGCAGCTTGAGTTCTACTGTGGCGCGACCGTTGTGGTTGAAGGCCCTGCGGAAATTGAAATCGTCGATGAATCAAAGGTTGTCTGTCGTTCGGGGCGGCTTCGAGCCCACGTTCCAGAGCCTGCACGGGGATTTGCTGTTCTCGCGTCCAATTTCGAGTTAGTCGACCTTGGTACCGAATTTGGCCTTGATGTTGCCAGCGATGGCGAGGCCGAAGTGCATGTGTTTGACGGTAAAGTCGAACTGTACGACGCAGAGTCGAACCGAAGCGTCGACTCGCGCCGCGAATTGAATGCGGGTGACGCGCTGACCGTTGCTCACGATGGCACGTCAACGCCGATTCAAGTGCGTGATGAAGACTTTGTGACGCCAAGTCGTTTGAGCACGATGACCGATGTGCGGCGTCAGGCCCAGCTTCGCGATTGGCGTTCCTTTCGAGATTCGTTGCAAGCAGATCCACGAGTGGTCGCTTATTTTCCGTTTGATCGAAACGACTCGGAAGACCGCATCCTTGTCGGCTATGGCAAAGATGGCGCACGAATCGAAGGAGCGATTGTTGGCTGCGAATGGTCGGAAGGACGCTGGCCAGGCAAAACATCGTTGCAATTCAAACGTCCAGGGGATCGAGTTCGCATCTCCGTCCCAGGCGGAGCAAGGTCGTTGTCCTATTCGACGTGGTTGCGCGTTGACGGACTTGACCGACTCTACAACTCATTGCTGCTCGCCGATAGCTACACCGTCAACAGCCCGCACTGGCAGATTCGTCAGAATGGACAAATGATTTTGGGTGTTCGCCATTCCCAATCGGTCGCCCACGATTATCGGACCGAGCCGGTCTTCAATCTGTTTCGCCTTGGTCAGTGGATGCACTTGGCGACGGTTTACGACGCCGATCAAGGCAGGGTCACGCATTACGTCAATGGAGACGTTTCGGCGCGCGAACCACTAAGGATGCCTGCGTCGGGTTTACTGACGATCGGCGATGCGACGATTGGGAACTGGGCCGCTCCGACAAGCCGACATCGCCGAACGGCCGTGCGCAACCTCAATGGCTGCATCGATGAATTGATTGTCTTTGGCGAGGCGATCGATGACCAACAAGTGCGTGCCATCTATGAGGTTGGACGCCCCTAGCAAACAGCCCCTCCCCAGCATTGACCAACCCCTACACCTACCCTTCCCCTTTTCCCTCCCACCCTTTCCTTCCCCCACCCCTTCCCTCTCTTGAGCAACCCAATGCGTCTTAAGTGTTTTGAATACTTGTCTCTGAGTGTGCGCAGTCACACATTGGCGGCGGCCGTCATGTTGATGGCATCGCTTTCCCTGCTAGGCGAATCACAAGTTCAAGCGGACACGCCGTTTGAGTTTCGACAGGATGACGTCGTGGCGATCTTCGGAAACGGACTCGCCGACCGAATGCAACACGATCCTTGGGTCGAAGCGGTTCTGCAAGCGAACTTGAAAGGCAAGAACGTTCGCTTCCGAAACATGAGCTTTTCGGGCGACATCGTGAATCAACGTCCCCGTAACAAGGGTTTCACCAACGACACCGAGTACCTGCAGCACGTTGCGCCGAGCGTCGTGTGGGTCATGTACGGCTACAACGAGTCGCACGCTGGCCCAGCGGGAGCGAGTGCGTACGAAGGTGAATTGATCAAGCTTGTCGAAAAGTACCGTGCACTGCGAAAAGAAAAAGGTGTTGAGGCGCGATTCGTTTTGTTCAGCCCAATCGCGTACGAGAATACCGGCAATCGCCATCTGCCCGACGGCAAATCGCTCAACGCCAACCTCGAAGCGTTCACTGACGCGACCGAGAAAGCCGCGAGCTCGGTAAACGCAACGTTTGTCGATCTGTTTCATCCGACGCTTCAGTTGTACCGCTCGTCCGACCAGCAACTAACGTTGAACGGCATTCACCTCAATGCCAAAGGTTACCGAAAGCTCGCCGATGTGATTGCCGCACAGCTTGTTGGCAAGTCGACCGCGACGACTGATTCGCTGGCCGCCGTCTACGATGCGGTCGAGGACAAGAATTGGCATTGGCACAATCGTTATCGGGCCACCGACGGCAATGACATCTGGGGCTCACGCTCAGGCTTGAGTTTTGTCGACGGTCAAACTAACGCCGACGTTTTGGTTCATGAGCTCAAGATGCTCGATGCGATGACGGCGAATCGTGATGCCGTGATCTGGGCAGCAGCCAAGGGCAAGTCGATCAAACCCGACGACAGTAATGTTCCCAAGCCGGTTGTGGTGAAAACAAACGTCGGCGGTGGCAGTCGAAGTTCTAGTTCAGAGAAAGAGGGCAGCACAAACTACCTCAGCCCCGAAGAGAGCCTCAAGAAAATCAAAGTTCCCGATGGTTTTGAGCTAAACGTCTTCGCGTCCGAGGAAATGTTTCCTGACTTGGCCAACCCCGTTCAGCTTCAAGTTGACGCGAAGGGTCGCTTGTGGGCTGCGAGTTGGAACTCGTACCCGAAGTGGGAACCTGGCGATGACCTCAAAGATAGCTTGATGATCTTTGAGGATGTCGATGGTGATGGCGTCGCCGACGCACGCAAGATCTTTGCAAACGTTCACAACCCGCTCGGCTTCGAGTTTTGGGGAGGGGGCGTCTTGGTGACATCGGGACCGGACTTGCTATTCCTGAAAGACACTGATGGCGACGACAAAGCCGATGTCCGTTATCCAATCCTGCAAGGTCTTGGGACATCGGACACGCACCATGCAGCCAATAACTTGATCTACGGTCCCGACGGTGGCATCTATTGGCAAAGTGGCATTTTCTTGGTTCACAACCACGAAACACCTTGGAAGCAAAACTTGAACACGGGCGGATCGGGCATGTACCGATTTGACCCGCGAACATTCGCGATCACACCTATCGCAGCCAACAGCCCAAACCCACACGGAACAAGTTTTGACCGTTGGGGGTACCTCTACGCAAACGATGGTACTGGAGGAAAGTCATACCAAGTCCGGCCCAAGGGCGACGGATTTCAGATGCATTCGCTGTTGGCAAAAGAGTTTCGTCCGGTGCCCGCGAATGAGATCTTGTCGTCGGCTCATTTTCCCGAGGACATGCAGCAAGACTTCCTGATTCTGAACGTGATCGGTTTTCTTGGCGTCAAACAGTACGACTTGAACCGTGGCGATGGTGGTAAACGTGAGTATGGACACGTTTGGGGAACACCAGAGAAAGAACTCTTGAATGGCGAAGACCGCAACTTTCGGCCGAGTGATGCGATCGTTGGCGAAGACGGTGCCCTGTATGTCGCCGACTGGCACAACATGATCATCGGTCATATGCAACACAACATTCGCGATCCCAGTCGAGATCACAAGCACGGACGCATTTTACGGTTGACTGCCAAGGGACGACCGCTGCAAAAGCCTGTCGCAATCCATGGCGAGCCGATCGAGAAACTGCTTGAAAACTTGAAGCACCCGGTTGATGGCGTTCGGCAACGAACACGTGTTGAGTTGAGTGCACGCGATTCGGCTGAGGTGATCGCAGCGGCTCAAGCTTGGGCCCAGGGTTTTGATCCCAATGATGAAACGGAAGCCCATCATCTGTTGGAAGCCCTGTGGCTTCATCAGCAACACAACGTGATCAACAATGACCTCTTGAACAAGTTGATCGATTCCGAAGTCCCACATGCGTCGATGGCCGCAAAAACGGTCGAGCATTTTTGGACGAAGTATGACACCAAGTTGGCTGACAACTTCGTGGCGTCGCCAGAGCTTCACGTGGTGAGGTATCGAACGCCTCGGCACTTGGACCGCAAGTATCACGGTTCCTACAAACGGGGCGGCGAGATCTTTCAACGGGAGTCGCACTGCGCGACATGTCATCAAACCAACGGACTCGGCAACGGCGCCGTTTATCCACCGTTGGTTGGCAGTCCTTGGGTGACCGGCAGCGAAGAACGCCTCGTCAAACTTGCACTGCATGGGATGTGGGGCAAAATGCAAGTTCGCGGAAAGGTCTACGATCCGGCTCGCGGCGTTCCACCGATGACCGCGTTCCGCGATCTGCTTAATGACAAGGACATGGCCGATGTGTTGACGTTCGTGCGGAACACGTGGGGCAACAAAGCTTCGCCCATCGATGCAAAAACGGTTGCAAAGGTCCGGGCCGACTCGTCGAGTCGCACGACTTTCTGGAAGCCCGAGGAGTTGGAGAAGCTTCATCCTCTCGAAAAGGAACTGATGTCCAAGGAAGATCTGCAGACTCCGGAAGTGATCAACAATATCGAGCTTGAAAAGGAATTGATGGAGCAGTCGCCTGAAGAGCTGGCAAAGCTCGCATGGGAAAAGGGAAGCATCAAACGTGGTAAGCGTCTGTTCTACAACTCGGCCGCGTCCTGTTTCGCTTGCCATGACCCACCAGGCAACGCGCCCAAGATGGGGCCTGACCTGACGAAGATCACCAAGCCAATGAAGGCTGTCGATTGGGTCGACGCCGTGCTGCGACCTTCAAAACAGATCGACAAAGAGTTCGCTCAAGTCAACGTTTTGACCGAAGACGGAGAAGTGATCACCGGGATTCGTATCTCTGAGGATGAAAAAGGTATCGTCTTGCGAAACGTTGCCCAGCCGAAGCCGATTACGATTCCCGAGGATACGATCGATGACGTGTTGGAGTCGAAGAATTCGATGATGCCCGCCGGGCTTGTTCGATCTCTCCGCAATCGTCAGGAGTTCGATGACCTGATGAAATACCTCATGAGCTTGAAAAAGTAGAGGTGTGACACGAGCGACGTTTCTTAGAGTCGGACCTATGCTCAAACCCTTGTGTGTTCAGTTGTGCGTGATCGCGGTCGGAGCCTCGTTCGCGGTCGCGCATGCCCAAGATTCGTCGAAGACCCCAGGGCGAGATGACCAGGGGCGTTCGGCGAAGGTTGAGCGTGCAAGCGACAAGGGCCGGAAACGGGGGCGTTCTTTGGTAGCGGCCGAAGATTCGCAGCTCGATGTCGTTTACAAACGAGTCGGTCAACGCGAGTTGCAGCTGGACCTTTATTACCCTCCGGGCAACGAAGCGTCGACGGAAACCGATCGTCCCCTCGTCATTTACACCCATGGGGGCGGTTGGTCGGCTGGCAGTCGCCAAGGCATCCACCGCGGCTCGTTTAGAGACGTCTTTCAACGTTTGCTCAGCCACGGTTTTGCCGTGGCGACGGTCGACTATCGGCTGTGCAAGAAGGAATCCGCCGTCACGATGCGCGACTGTGTGGTCGACTGCAAGGACGCGTGCCGCTACCTCGCAAAGCACTCCCAGAAGCTCAAGCTTGACCCGGCGAGGTTCTTCGTCATGGGAGATTCAGCTGGCGGGCAGATTGCTCAAATGTTGTTACTGTCCGCTCCGCAAACGCTCGCGGGCGACGCGGCATTGGCGACAAGTCACTATCGCATGGTATGTGGCGTTTCTTGGTACGGCCCATGCGATTTCGAGAAGACGGAGCTTTTCAATCATGATGATCGAGCTGATTTTCGCGACCGCTTTGGCCCACGCATCCTCGGCCCTGGCGTTCCTGATCCCGAGATCAAGCTGCAGCGATACCGCGAGATGAGCCCTGTGAACTATCTGGCAACGGAGAGTTCTCCGCTGCTCATGGTTCAAGGCGACAAAGACACGACCATTCCGGTCAAGCACGCATACTTCATGAAGCAAAAGGCGGAGGCGATCGGCGCGCCGGTCGAGATCCTCATCGTGAAGAATTCGGGACACAATTGGCGTCGTGTCGATGCAGATATCCATCCAACACGCGACGAGATCGTTCAGCGGACCGTACAGTTCTTTGTCGATCATCTCAAAGATTAACGGCCATTTAGCGGACAACCTGACCATGAATGAATCCTTCAAGACGCGATTGATGCTGGTCCTTCTCACGGTCGGGTTTGTCCAAGTGCCTGTCGCGAATGGGAATGAGCGTCCCAACGTGATCATCGTGATGACCGATGATCAGGGCTACGGTGATCTTTCTTGTCACGGCAACCCGATCCTGAAGACACCGAACCTTGATCGCCTGCACGCGCAATCGGTCCGCTTCACCGACTTTCATGTCAGTCCTTTCTGTACGCCGACACGCGCGTCATTGATGACGGGCAACCATGCGGGGGTCACGGGTGCGTATCGGACAAGTTCAGGTCGCACGATGATGCACCCGGATGAAAAGACGATCGCTAATTTATTCGCGGACGCCGGCTATGCCACAGGAATGGTCGGCAAGTGGCACCTTGGAGATAACGCCCCGCATCGTCCACAGGATCGTGGTTTTCAGGAGGTTGTTTGGCATCGTTGCGGTGGCGTCGGGCAGGCTTCCGATCATTGGGGCAACGATTATTTCGATGACACCTACGAACGAAACGGCAAGTTCGAGAAGTTCGAAGGCTATTGCACGGACATCTGGTTTCGTGAAGGGATGCGGTTTGTCGAGCAGAATCGAGCAAAGCCATTCCTGCTCTATCTCGCACTGAACGCTCCGCACGGTCCGTATCGTGTTCCGGCCGAGTGGGCCAAGCCGTACCTGGGCAATCGCGATGTGCCCAATGCCAATTTCTATGGAATGATCGCGAACATCGATCACAACATGGCATTGCTTCGCGAAAAGTTGACGCAGTTGGGTTTGTCCGACAAGACGATCTTGATCTTCATGACGGACAATGGAACGGCGGCGGGCGGAAAATTCCAAGGGCTCGATTCGGAACCGAGTCTGGGATTCAATGCAGGCATGCGCGGAAAGAAGTCGTCAGTGTTTGACGGCGGCCACCGCGTCGCCTTCTTTGTGCATTGGCCTGGCGGAGGTCTGACCGGCGGCAAAGACATCGACACGCTCGCGGCACATATCGACGTGTTGCCAACATTAGCCGACCTCTGCAAGATTCCAATCACGGCTGACTACCGGTCCGACGGCGTTTCGCTGAAGCCGCTGCTTGATGATGACAATGCAACGTGGCAGAGAGATCACCTGGTCGAGCAGTTCCTGGGCGGTGCGTTTGCCAAAGTGTTACCTCCGAAACCCTACGACTACAGCGTGGTGATGACCGAGCGGTGGCGTTTGGTCAACTCCGATCGAGTGGCATTGTTTGAGATTCAAGCCGATCCGGCTCAACGGCGAAACGTTGCCCAGCAGCATCCACAAGTGGTCGCCGAATTGCGGTCACGCTACGACGAGTTTTGGGATAAGGTCTCGCCCCGTTTGACGCCGGTTCGTATCGACATTGGCAACCCGGCTGAAAACCCAACCGTCCTCTGTTCCCAGGATTGGTACATGCCCACGGGCAATCCACCCTGGAACTTCAACTCGATCAAGAAGCTGCCAAAAGTGACCGGGCCGTGGATGCTGGAGGTGAAAGAATCGGGGCGCTATCGAATCACCCTGCGGCAGTTTCCTCGCGAAGCAGATCGCGTCGTCGTCGCTGAGCGGGCGCGAATTGAGATCGCCGGTCAATCGCATGAACAACCGGTCAAAGAGGGCAGCAAAGGCGTGGAGTTCGAATTGGAACTTCCAGCGGGGCCGACCGAGCTGACGACCTACCTTTTTGACGCAAAGGGAAATGCCGGAGGCGCCTACTTTGCCGAAGTCACTGCACTTGGTGACCTCGATCCCTGAAGACATAACGCCCAACCTGGATTTACATTCCTATGAGCAAGCAGCCAATGCGAACTCGATCGCTCTCGCTACCAACACTCGCTGTTTTGACGTTCGGATGGTTCCTCGGCGGCGCTCAGGCACGCGCGGTCGAACCGATCGCGTCCACTCTTGGACTCACACCGCCTGACGGCGCTGTCGTGCTTTTCGACGGATCGAACTTTGAGGCCTGGAAACCCTTCTCGTTCTTGAAGATCAATCCCAATCAGGATCAGAAAGAGATTCAATGGAAACTCGTTGGTGGCGATGCGATGCAGGTGTCGCTCGACTTTCGCGGCAAACGTCGCAAGCAATTCCTCTGCACTCGCCGCGCGTTCGGCGACTATCGATTGCATCTTGAGTTTCAGTTGCCCAAAGATGGTGGCAAGGGGAACAGTGGCATCTTCTTTGGCCCTTTGTATGAACTGCAGATTCTCGACAGCGGAAACAAGGAAACGGCTGGCCTGGGAGACTGCGGCGCGATCTATCAGATTCGCGTGCCGGACGTGAACGCGGCGCTCCAGCCCGGCGATTGGCAAACGGTTGACTTGGAATACCAGGCCGCCCGATTTGATCAGGCCGGGCATCGGATGGAAAGCAAGTCGGCTCGTGTGACCATTCGGCTTAACGGCGTCCTGATTCACGACGATGTCAAACTGTCACTGCGCCGCAACAAGTATGCGGCCTACCCCGAAGAACCGTTGTCCCACATCGTTTTGCAGGAGCATGGTTCGGAGGTCAAGTTCAGGAACATTTGGGTGGTTCCGAAGTAGGGAGAACACCTAGCGTGTCGTTTAGAGCAATCGTTGCTGCTGGACGACTTGCAGTGAGCGGATCTTCCAGAATTGATCCGACTCCATCATCGTCACCACGGCGCGGTAGCGATTACGTCGATAATGTGTGTGTCCAAAGTGCGAAACAGAACCGCTAACGGTCCACTCGACGTCAACGGCGTAGCCCCCACCCTTGTCGTGTTCAATCGAATGGACTTTCTCGATCTGGACTTCGTCGACTTTCGCCCGTGCACCGCCACGGTTTTCCAGTTCGAGTGAACGACGCGTGTCGAGATAGATTTCGGTGAGCTGTTCACCCGAAACGGTCAGTGCGAGTCGATCATAAATCGCTTCCTCGTCTCGCATGTCGTACGCGCGATAAACGTTCGTCAGCAGGCGTCGCTGAATCTCGCTGGTCTCTTCGGTTGATGGCTTCCATGTCGTGGCAAAGGGAACGCCCAATGACGTCCGAGCGAATGGATAGGCCACCATCGCAATGGCCAACAGCGTCGTTGTGGCTGTGGACTTCAGGCGGTCGCTTCTCGATCCAAGCGACCAATTCACTCCGCAGGCAACCAACACAAGCATCAAGGACAGCAGTGGCAATTGAGGCTTCGAGATTTCAACCGGTTTGATCGAAGGCGGCCGATAGCCGGACCAGCGGTTTTGCCAATCGACCTGTGATTTGTCGCTCGATAACTGCGATTGCTTGGCCCCAAACGGATCGACGACCGTTGCGGGAATCGCTGCTTCGCCGTTCAAGAAGAGGTCCCAGGAAAGTTGCACGTGATTGGGCATGTTCGCGGTGTCGTAGATGAAGGTGACGCCTACGATCGCGTCGGCAACCTGTTCGAGAACAGGTGACGGACGGGAAAAGACTCCATTGGGTTCGACCGACACGAAATTGGCTTGTTTGATGCTTGGTGAAACGGCATCGCCATTGATGAAGAGTCTTGTCGACTCCTCGATCAAGTTGACAAGTTGACCTGTCGTTTTTTCCTGTTCGTCAATCGGGATCGTTGTGAGGTCGGTACTAAATTCGATGCGGTTGTTTGCGTTGGCGAAACGGACGAGGACTTCCAGACGCGTTTCAAAAGGTTCGATTGTCAGGAAGGTTGCCAGTGATTGCTCAAATGTACGCGGCGGTTGGGCTTGGGATCCTTGTGGCGTGATTTGCTCGCCGGGCAATTCAAAGGGGCCGACTTGTCGCTCTGATGCGATTTGCGTTGTGCTGGGAAGTCCACCTGTTAATGCGACAAGTGACATGGCAACGGCACAACTTCCGATCGCGACGCGGAGGGGCCATCCCACATTGTTTGTCAGGCGTGTTCTCTGTTGGATGACGACCGCGATCGCGGCAATGATTAAGGTCGCACCAAGTTGAAAAAGATCCGTGGCGATGTTGAATGCGAACAACGCTTGGATCAGGTCGCTCTTGGGGACGCCGGAATCGGCAAGCATTTCGGCGTTGGCTGTCCCGTGCAAGGCACCAAGAATCAACATCACCGACAGGAATCGGTTCCATTGGTCTGGTTCGAGCGGTGAGGTTCGTGCAATCAACAGTGCTGCTACCATGACACAGATTTCGGCGACTTCGCTGGGAACAACAAAGAGTCCCAAGTCGGCGGCCAAGAGCGACAACCCCTGTCCGGCTGCGAACCAAACGATCAAGCGCACTCGTGACCAACCACTGGCAAGCAATCCGGCTGCCGCGACGAGCAGCCAATGATTCCAACTTTCGAAGGCATGTGTGGCGCCAAGGTTTGCGTACTGCTGAATCAATTCTCGCGTTGAAGATCGCTTCGGCTTCAACATGGCGATGGGAACTCGGATCCCTTCAAAGTCACGAAGGAAGAGATTTTGGTGGACACTCCCGTCGCTCCATTGAGCCGTGATCGAAGCGCCCGAGCGTCCCCAAGGGAGCAAGAGTTCGTCGTCGCTCGTGAGGCCTTTGCCGCTCGATTCGAATTGATACCGCATCGCGAAATAGCCCGATTGACGCTCTCGGACTGACTCGGTCAGCTCAAACCGCGGCGGTAGCACCGGTTCTCGGTAGACCGCGATGAACCGCGGAGTTGTGTCGACTTCTAGCACGTACCGTCCCGGCGAGGTCTCGAAGAGCCGGACTTTGTCGATCCCGACTTGGTCGCCGTTCGCATCACCTGTGATGCACATCGCGAATGCGAGAACGACCAGCACGATTCGAATGGGCACCGCGAGTTGGGGACGCATCCTCATTTTGCGACCCATTTCACTGCTCTCCATCGATCACGATGCGATATCGGTCGCGAAGTTCGGCAATCTTTTCGGCTTGGTTTTCACGCCGCTTGCGATACGTCCAGTCTTGCCTGAGGTAGTCCTCCATCTGCTCAAAATCGGGGACTGGCGGAACGAGTTTCTCGCTAACCCGAATGAAATGAGTTCCGTGGCGTGATTCGATGGGGCCTTGCCATTGATCGAGAGGAGACGCAAACGCACGTTCTGCAAAGTCGTTGCCAAGCGATTGACGCAGTTGACGCGCCGAAGAACGCCGCATGACATTACCGAACATTTGGTTGTCACCAAGACGCTGATGATCCTCACCCTTTCGTAGTTGACTCAGCAGCATTCCCCAGTCGTCGGGTTCGTTCTCGGACCCAAAAGAGAAGAAGACGTGATCAAACGTGATCACTTCGCCTGAAAGGAATTGATCCTGGTTCTCGCGGAAGTAGGCCTCGAGTTCCGGGCGTGTGGGTTGGGCAATCGGCTGATCGAGCGTTGAACGCATGACACTCAAGAGTCGTTTGCGAACGCGCGAGTCTTTCTTTTCGAGGTCTCGCCGGAACGCTTCACGCATCAAAACTTCATCGTCGACGTAGCCGTCGAAAACCTCTTGGCGTTCCGCTTTCGTCAACGGTCGGCCAGCGAGTTCCTCTTGCATGGTTTCGAGTGACCGGACGGTTGAGGTTGAAATGGAGATGGTCTCGATTTCATCGGTCGGTTTTCGAAAGCCGTATCCAACAAACAGCACGCATCCGATCAGGGCGAAAGGGATCAGCGGTTCTTCGAGCATGAGTTGGATGTAGCGGCGCATTTGTAGGCTCCTGCAGCACTTGAGGTTGAGTGGCTGCGCACCTACGATACGACGCACACGTTTTGCGACACCACACGTCGCCATCATAGCCCGGTCACAAGTGATTCGCAGTAAGTGCAAACATGGATTGGAACTTCATCGCAAAATCGGTGATCGCAATGCTCGTGATCACCGCGCCACCCGATCCCGCCAAGTTGATTTTCTTCAACGCGGCGATTGCGCGTGAAAACATCCATCGAAGTGCTGGTGCTCTGCGTGTTGCGTTCGTGGTCGCCTTCGTGCTTGGAATCGGCGCGCTGGGGGGCGCTCAAATTGCCGAAGCCCTTGGCATCGACCTCAATGCATTCTCGATTGTGGGCGGCATTGTCGTTGCCGGGATGGGTTTTGAGATGCTTTACGGTGGTGGTCAAAGCAAGGCTCAAGGGCAGGATGCGGCAAAGCAGGGGCCCGACGAAGACAGTGGATTGATCATGCCACTTGCGATTCCGTTGATTGCTGGCCCTGGCGCGATCGTCACCGCGGTTTCCATTTCCACTTCCAATCCCGAGCACGGAATGGTTGGCGCCCTCAGCGGTGTCGCAGCCGTTTCTGGTGCCACGTTTATCTCGTTCGTCTGGTTGGGAGGCCTGCTCGCCAAGGTTCCAGCCAATGCGACCGCGCTGCTGATGCGACTAGGCGGTCTACTGCTGGCAACGATCGGCACTCAAATGTTGCTGGGTGGCCTGAAGCAGTTTTTCGCAAACTAACAGCATTCAGTAATCGGCCCACTTCGAACGTTTGGTCACGGTTTCGATCGAATCATGACGTTGTGTTCATCGTACACCTCAAACTCGTAGGTGATTTCCGCCGCATCCAAGATGGCAATGATCTTGTCGATGGATGCCGGATCGCGATCGACGCCTCCACTTACCAGCATTGGAGACTCGGAAGCGATCACAAGCTCGGCATAGTCAATTTGAATCTCGTACTCCGTCCAAGAACACATTCGCGAGTCCCAGCCCTGCTTCGTAAACAAGGCATTCACTCGCGCACGCGACAACTGGGTTTCGAGCGTGATGTAGAGATCAAACGGCAGGTGATCATCCATCGGGCGAGGCATTGAATCGAGACGGAAGATGAGAGTGCGAGAGGCTTACTGATGTCGAATGTTGAAGTGAGGGGGGTAGGCCCGGAGGTGGCCACGAAAAACACAAAAAGGCACAAAAAGAAAGGACCGATGAAAGCTGTTTGTAGTGCCTTCGCGTGACACCTTGTATTGCGCCTCGCTGCTCAACTACATCGATGACGGCTCCCATCTGATCCGAGATTTTGCCGCCTGAGTTCAGTTGCGAGCGAATGAGGTTGCGATAGGCATCAAGGTCGATGGTCACACTTTGTTGCTCCGTCAACGCTGGGGCGTAATTGAATGTGGGCCACGAAAAACACAAAAAGGCACGATAAGAAAGAACCGATGGAAGCCGTCTGTATTTCCTTTTTGCATGTTCTTGTGTTTCTTGTGGCCACCCCGAATGCAGCAATCCTTTCTGTTATGCGCAAATGAGCCACAGAGTTTGCGGCGTGGCGGCGAGGGGGACGTCTTAGACGTTGCCGGGTTCAAGGCAAAGCCACCGCGTTTGGTGGGTTCTTGGGTTGTGAGAGATGAGCCGTGCGGCACGAATCGTTTGCGCGAACGCATGGATTGGGCATTTCTTTTCGCCTGCCGGACATTGGAAGTTGCAGGTCAGTTGCCCCCGGGCCAGACTTCGCTTGCCGCGGGGTGCTGCGAACAAATGTGAAACGTCCGGACCTTCATATCGGACGCCATCACAAAGTCTTCGTGGTCTAGACGGTAGTGCAACAGTTCTGTGATCCAGTTCTCATCGTCGTCGTCACACGAATCGAAAGACGATTGATCGTCGACGAGTGGGAGTGAGTGCCACTGATGTGCTCCCTCTTTGTCAGGCGAATAGACATGGGCACACGAGTCATTGCGCATGTCAAGCAACACATAGATATCGGATCGGGTGGCTTCTGGGAGCGCCGACCACCACGTTTGAGCATCGGTCAGTTGTTCGGGGGTGCAGGCGTTGGTAAACGCTTCAGGAAGCATGTGATCCATCGAGTGAATGCTCTCGTTTTTCAGAAGTAGTATTCCTGCTTCTAAGCCTTATCCCCCAACACATCGAAAGAGTCAAGCTTTTTAGCTTGGCAGCGTCTCTACGGAACCCTAGTGCTCAGACAGGAACCGCGGAATGGGCGAAAGACGCGAAGGGTGATTGTAAGGATGGCGCAAGGCCCGACGCTAGCGCGTTCGGCTCATGGAAAGCGGTGGCCCGGCCGCTTGCGCGATCGCGGCTCACGGCATTGGCGTCGCTTTAGACCACTTCCCAGCGGCCGATTTTGGAGTCGTCGAGGTCGACGTAGTAGAGTGCTCCATCGGGGCCTTGGCTGATGGCGACGACCACGTTAGCTCCGGTGGTGAAGGTTTTTACGTCGGTCACGTTACCGTTGGCATCGATCGATGCGTGACGCACGATGCCTTGGCCAAGATCGTTAAAGAAGATGTCTCCTTCATACTCGGCGCCGTACAACGAACCTCGATAGGCGTCGCCCATAACGATTGCGTTGATCCCGTCGGCTTGATGGTTCAGTGCGTAGATCGCTGCATCGACCGGCGGATCGAGATTGAAGAAGGCTTGGCCTTCAGGCGTGTTGGCGTAGGAACTGAGGACGTTGCTCGTACCCGATCCGCCTTCATAGAATGGCCAACCGAAGTTTGCGCCCGGTCCGCCCGAGTTGATTTCTTCCCAACGCGTCCAGCCGACATCGCCGATGAACAATTGGCCCGTTACGGGGTCAACGGAGATGCGGAAGGGGTTACGCAAGCCGAGTTGATAGACTTTGCTGCGGTTGGCATCGGGGTCGCCGTTGTAGAACGGGTTGTCCGAAAGGCCTTGGCCGGTGATCGGGTCGATTCGCAGGATCTTGCCGGAAAGGTTGTCGATGTCTTGCACTCGGTCCGCGCGGACGTCGACGTCGTTGTAACTTGCACCGTCGCCGATCGAAACGTAAAGCGATCCATCGGGGGCGAAGGCCAGACCGCCAACGGTGTGCGATTCACTATCGCTGTTGATGAAGTCACGAAGTTGAGTGCCGTCGGCGTTCTCACCAGCCGGCGGCTCGTTGAAGTCTTGGGTGCTGTTGGCAAATCCGTTGAAGTTGTCCCAGGTACTGTTACTGCCCAACAAAACGACATCGCTGCCTGCGACGGCCGTCAAGTAACCGTTGCTCGCGTCGGCGGTGACGCGAATCATTCGGCCAGCACGATTGCCTTTGCCATCAGGCCCGGCAAGTGTTCCAGCTTGTTGATTGAAGACTTCGGGTGGATCGTAGGTGAACAGCAAGTAAACGTATGGGTTGTTTTCGAAGTCGGGGTGCACTGCGATATCGAGCAAGCCGCGATCGCGGACACCGTTGACGATGTTTGAAATGTCGATAAACGGCGTGCTCGAAACAACACCATCCTTCGCGGTTTTGACCACACCACCCTTCTCTGCGATCAGCATCGTGCCGTCGGGTAGCCATTCAATCGCTGTCGGCAGGGCGAGGCCTTGATTGGCAATCACGTCGATTGCAACAACGGTATCCCCTTGCTCGGTTGGCGGATCCTGTGGCGGAATCTGTTGGTCCATCTGCCAGCTCAAGATCCGATGAGCATTGTTGGCTCCGCCGGTCGCCGCCGTGAAACCGAAGTAGGCGCTGTTGCCCACGACGGATTCGAGATCGACGGTCGCCTTCAAGAGTGCCGTTGCTGGTTTTGAGTTGGAATTGTTGAGGTAGACCGCCAACACATCGCTTGTGCCGTTGTATTCGACCCAGGCGTAATACGTTGATCCGCTGTTTAGGTTGAAACTCGGTTCGAGTGTTTTCAAAGAACTGCTGACCGAGCCGCCTTCGATGATCGCGACGTGGTTTCCGTTGACGTCATAGGGATTCTTGTAGTTATCAAATTCAACGGCAACCGAATTGGTGATCCCTTCGTAACCAAGCCCACCACCGGTTGACCCGATTGCGTTCGCTCCGGCTGTGTCGTTTTGAATGGTGAAGGTAAGACCATCGGCGCCACCGCTGCCGCCGGAAACCCGAAACGCAAAGCTACTGCGGAAGGAAGCGTTGTTGTCGAGGGAAATCGCGGTGTCGAAAAAGGCTGATCCGGCGCGATTGTCCGAAGTGGGCGTCAGACGCAGTTCATCGCCATCGCGGACGGCGTCGCCATTGAGGGTGAGTCCAGCCACCGAGCTGAAGTCGTTGTATTCCGGTAGCGAGACTTCGTCGTCCACAATCGTGACGGTTGCGGTTCGTGGAACAAGCAGCACGGCGCCACCGTTGACATTGTCGATCGTCACACCGAATTGCTCGATCGACTCGGCCGCGGAATCATCGAGGATCGGAATGACAATCGTCTTGACGGTCTCGCCTTCGGCAAAGGTGAGTGTTCCGGCGACTGAGGTGTAGTCGCTGCCCGCTGTTGCCGTGCCAAGTTCGGTATCGTAGTCGACCGTGACTTGGCCGACCGATCCGCCTGTGCGTACCACGTCGATGGTTGCTTGGCCGTCACTTTCGTTCACGGTCACCGTGCTGGTGGCCAGCGCGATGACGCCCGCATCGAGCGACGATCCGTATTGGAAGTAACCGTTGGTGTGAAGCGTTTCGTCTTCTTTGAATCCTGGTGTGATCTCGCCCTCTTTCCACGTCCCCGTCGAATAGACGTTGGGAGCCTCGGTTTGATAGGAAGTGCCGTCGATCACGATTCGGTCGACACGCAGGTTGTTATCTATGCCTTGCGATGGATCCCAGCGGTCGTTGGTGAAGTGCACTTGAATCTGGTCGGCTGTCACCGTCTCATCCGCGCTGAACTGGTACGCAGCGAATTGACCGGAAGATGCATTGCCGCCAATGTTGGTCCATGCAGCAACGGAAACACCGTCGATCCACAATTCCATGTTCTCGGCGTTTTCATTCCCGGCAGCGTAGATGGTGATGTCGCTGCCGGTTCCGGTCGACGTCTCGGCGTATTGGAAATAACCGTCTGCGTGTAGCCATTCACTTTCGCGAAAACCAGGTTGGATGCCGTCGCTTGGTCGCCAGGTTCCCGTTCCAAAGACACTCGGGTCTTCGGTTTCAAACACCACGCCGTCGATTTCGATGTTGTCGATCCGGAGATTGCGGTCGATACCTTGCGCAGGTTCATAGACGTCATTGGTAAAGACGATTCGAACCTGATTGGCTGAGACGGGCGACGCGTTGTTGTAGGTGTAGGTTTCGTATTGTCCCGCACCCGCATTGCCACCAATGTTGTTGAAGGTCGCGACGGTGACACCATCGATTTGCAGCAACATCTCTTCTTCGCCTGTCGACCCTGCTGCACGAATATTGATCGGCAGGACGACATCCATCGCGTTGAGATCGCCGTGGCATGCCAGCAACGATGCATCGATCACGCCCGTCGTTCGCTCCAGGACCCAGTCGCCAGTGTTGGCATCACTGCCGGTGCGGTTGGTCGATCCGGCAACATCGGCGCCAGTGAGCGACGCGATGGTGTCAAGGAAGTTTGCACCTTCGCTGCCGCGGGCTGTGTCGCAGCCGTAGATCAACACGTCCGCTTGATCGCCCAAAGCCGCACGCCACTGTGAAAGCAGATGACGATTCGATAGAAGATCTTGGTGATCAATCGTTTGGTCACCAAATGCGATTTTGCCAGCGTCACCGTGCGAAACAATGTGCACTGCCGAAACGTTGCGGTGCATGGTCAGAACATCGGTCATCTGCTGGAGTGCGGGCGACGTGTTGTCGATCAAAACGATCTCGACGCCATCACGCGACAACGCGGTGAGCTGGTCAATGTTGTTGACGCTCGGGTCGACGAACGCGATCTCGACAGCAGCGGATTGAGACTGATCGGCGGGAATCTCGGTGACCGCCTCGACAGCGGCAACGGGCGCGGCGGTTGCATCGCCAGCCAACAGCAAACGCGGCTCGAGCGTGGTCGCGGACCAAGTGGTCTTGGTGCGGCCGCCGCGATGGGGCGCGGGGCGTCGTAGGCCGCTGCGAAGAGCATTTCGAAGGGATCGGCGTGTACGGATTCGCGATCGTTGGGACATCAAAAAACCTGTCAAAGTACGTCCGTCGAGAAACTTGCGATGGTGTCCCTTCACAGACTAGATGCCGGCACAGGCAACGCAATTGGCGCATCTGGAACAAGTTGAACTATTTGGGTCCGGTCGCAACGGCTTTACCGATTCTTCATACGAAATCGAGCCCGCTTTCACCGAGCTTGGTGAGCGGGCCGGCGACGGCGACCTATGTTTCAGCGTGTCGATCTGCCACCGAGGTGGAATGTGATCGATCGGACATAACTCCGCAAAACGCCTAGCAATTAGCGTCAGATCCGTGGCTCAAGACTTGTCGGCCGAAGCAAAACAAACGTTCCAGATCGTGGCCCTGGTCTCGACGCTGCTGGTGGTCGGAATCCATTACCAATCTGCCGCGCCCACTTCACCGCTGGCCGACAATGCGACATGGAACGAATTGTCGCAGGAATTCTTGTTGGGCGGATTGGCCCGTATCGCCGTGCCGCTGTTCGCACTGGCCGCTGGACTGTTTTACTTTCGCAGCGACGATGGGACGCGAGCTTGCTACCTGAGAAAGCTCAAGCAGCGCGGACGCACCGTCCTGATTCCCTATTTCATCGTCGCCTCGCTCGCGACCACAAGTTGGTTGGTCGTTCGCCACGCCGAGGGTGATCCGGTTCAGCTATCGATGGGACAGTTCTTGGCAACATGGTTGTTGCGCCCGCCGGCCGAACAGCTTTGGTTCCTTCGTGACCTGTTGGTTTTGGTTGCGATCGCGCCGGTGATTCGACGTTTTGTTGCTGCGGCCCCGGCTGCGTACTTGGGCTTTATCGCGTCGATTTGGTTCTTCAATTTCCAACCGTTTCCATTGGTTGCCGGTTGGCATCTTCTGAATATGGAAACGCTGTTGTTCTTTTCCATCGGCGCAGCGCTCGTCGATCGAAGCTGGATGGTGGAAAGCCTCGGCAAACTGAGCGTGTCAGCCGTTGCCGGTTTGATGATTCTCTGGTTCGACCTGGTCGTGACGCGCATCATGATGCGAGCCGATTTTGACTGTTGGTACCGCGGCGATTACTCGATCACCAACTTGCTGATGCACAAGATCTCGATCGTCGTCGGGTGCGGTGCGTTGTTCGCCTGCTGTTGGAAGATTCGTAGTGAAGTCCTTGTTCGCCTTAGCGGAATGGCATTCTTCGTCTACCTCGTTCACGAGTTTCCGTTGCGCGCGGTCGTCGAGCGGGTTGCGGAATCGACGATGGATAAGCCGGGTTGGTTCTACGTCACCTTTCCGACGGCGATTGTGATCTGCTTTGTTGCTGCGACGCTAATGAATCGACTCGTGCCGTCGGCCGTTGCGATGCTAACGGGCGGCCGCACTCCTGAGAGTGCCCAGAAAATCAGCCTGAAAGGAACTCAGTCGTGACGTTCCTTGCAGTCTTATTTGGTCTCGCCGCTATGGTGTGGATGATCCCGATCGTCCAGAGCGGACGAATGACACCACTTGCCACGACGGTGTTGATCGTTGGTACCGTGTTCGGGCCAGCCTTCTTTGCACTCAATGGACCGATTCAATTCAGCGCCGATCGAATCCTTTGGGTCGCCATGTTCGGTATCCTCGCGATTCGATGGCGAATGGGATTGCTGACCCTTTCCAAACCGAGTCGAGTCGATTGGATGCTGATCGCGCTCACTGGCTGGCTTCTGGTCAGTGCGGTCACTGGCGGCGGAGCACCCGCGGGAGGTTCCCCGACGGCGCGATGGATCTTTTACATCGCCATGCCTGTTGGAATGTACATGATCAGTCGATTTGTCCAACTGCATCAGCGCGACGTTCGCTGGTTCATGAATGCAATGGTCGCGCTCGGCGTCTACCTTGCCGTCACCGCTGTCTGCGAAGTCACCGGTTTGCACAGTCTGGTCTTTCCCAAGTTTATCGTCAGCGCCGAGACGTGGGAGTTTTACGGACGTGGTCGCGGTCCACTGCTCAATCCCGCCGGAAACGGGATCGTCATGTCGATCGCGTTGGTCGCTTCGGTCCTAGGCTTCTTCCGAAGCGACCGCCAAGGCAAGCTGCTTTACGCGATTGCGACGGTGGTGATCATGGGCGGAGTCTACGCAACGCTGACACGGAGTGCTTGGCTCGGTGCTGCGGCAACCATTGGTATCATCGCGATGGTCCATGCACCGCGTTGGGTACGTGTGCTGGGAGTGGCCACGGCAATCTTGTTCGGCGGCGCGATGGCAATGGGATTGAAGGACCAATTATTGCGACTCAAACGTGACAAACACCTCACGGCTGCGGATGCTGAAAAGTCGGTCCAACTTCGACCGCTGTTGGCGATCGTTGGCTACGAAATGTTCAAAGACAAGCCGCTGGTGGGGCACGGGTTCGGGCACTATTTCGAACACTCGCCGCCGTACCACGAAATCCGCAGCTACGGCCTGCCCTTGGAAACGGCTCGGCCCTACGCACAGCACAACATCTTTTTGTCCATTCTGGTCGACTCAGGCCTGATTGGATTGACCTTGTTTGTCGGCGTGCTCGTCAATCTCGCGGGCGTCGCGTGGCAATTGGCTCGAAGTCCAGGCTGCAACGATCAGCGCGGTGTCGGCTTGATGATGCTTGGTGGCTTGATCGCCTACTTCTGCAACGGCATGTTCCAAGACGTCTTGATCATTCCCATGGTCCACATGTTCCTGTTCTTCCTTGGCGGGATCGCGATGACCGTCTACGCACGGGGATTGGCAACCGGGGACTTGAATGTGCCTGATCGGCAATTGACTCCGGCGCCGCTTCCGGCGCCGCTTCCGGCGACCTAGCCCGTGAGACCTCGGGCACTTGCTACGCGCAGGTTGGTGCAAAAACTCAGGCCGCTTACGCGATCGCCGCTCAATCGTGATTGTCAGAGTTTGCAATCCATTTCACGATGACGAAGTGATTTTTTCGCGATCGATGAAGCGAAGCTGACGGTACAGCATTTCGACTTGCGGCATCGCGGTACCGGCCGCACGCGCCGCGCGAATGGGGTTGCCAAAGATGGATTCGATTTCCATCGGACGCTTGTTCAAAAAGTCCAATCGCATGCTGCTGTCGTAGGGGACCATCTTCTTGGTGTTGTCGATCGTCTTTTCCATCATCTCTGTTGGAATCTCAACGCCGCACGCCTTCGCGGCCGAGTGAACTTCGGCGATGATCGTTTCGCAGAGCGCAAGTGAGTCGGCGTTGTCGACCAAGTCTTTGGTCGTCGCATCGAGTGCGACGGACAAACCATTGAACGGGATGTTCCACATCAATTTTCGCCAACGAGCGAGCAGCAGATTGTGGGTCGTTTGTGCATCGATGCCCGCATCGGTCATGTCTTTGCAAATCGACTCGGCACGCAGGTCGAGTGGCGTCGCCGGGTCGTATTCACCAAAAACAATCCGGCCAAAATCGAGGTGGTGAATGTGTCCGGGACCCACTTTGTTGCTGCATAAGAAGCAGCAGCCACCCAACACGCGGTCTTTTCCGACAATCGCTGCCGCGTCGGCTTCCACGTCGAGCCCATTTTGTAGGACCAACACAAGTCCGTCGTCTCGGGTTGGCGGGGCAAGAAGTTCGGGAAGCAAGTGGTTGTTGGTTGTCTTGAGACCGACGAGCGTCACATCGCAAGCTGGCATGGTCGCAGCCGAGGCGTGTGCGTTGACGTTCTCTAAATGAAAATTGCCCCAAGTACTGTCAACTTTCAGACCGTTTGCCACAACGTGGTCGTAATCGCGGTTGAAAAGAAAATGCACCTCAAAGCCATGGCGTGCCAGCATCCCACCGTAGAGTCCACCGAGAGCACCGGCACCAATGATCGCGTATTTCCTGTTCATGTCCGGGATTATATCCGCTCGCCGATCTCCCGAAAGGAATCCGGAGGCGCAGAGCTACAGATTGCAATTGCGCTTTGGCTAACACTCTCCCTTGGGAGAGTCGGGCTCTAAGGCCCGGAGAGGGTCTGTCTTGGAACGATTGTTCCCTCCCCGGACTTTGCGTCCGACCCTCCCGCAAGCGGGAGGGTGATTGTTGGTGCGCACGTTTGCCTCGGCAAGCAAATCACCTCTTCGCACTGTCATTACTACGAACAGGGATGGCGAGTCGAGTAGACTGAAGACGTACGCGTCTTGGTCGTACCAACTGCTGACGGTCTTACCGGCGAACCAAGCCCTACCCCCGCCCCCACCTCTCTCTCGGCAACACCTTTGAAAAACGCTCTTACTGGCCCCGTTGGATCGTGCGTCATCGCGACGATCATGCCGTTGTTGTTTTGTAGCCAACACAGTTTCGCGCAGACCACCGACTCGCTTGCCCAGGCTTCAGCAGAACCCAAGACGGCCGCAGCAGTCTATGGCGAGGGCGTCCGGTCGACGCCTTGGCTAGAACCCGAAAAAGAACGACTCGGCTTCCACCTTCCTCCGGGTTTCGAGATTCGGCTTTTCGCGTCTGAACCTCAAATCGCCAAGCCGCTCAACATCGCCTTTGACGAAAAGGGAACGGGAAAGAACAAGACTCGCGTTTGGCTGACGCAAAGCATCGAGTATCCGTATCCGTCGAAGGAGGCCGAGCCGTCCGATGCCGTCATGATCCTTGAAGACTCAAGCGGTGACGGTACCGCCGATCGGGTCACCAAGTTCGCCGACAAACTCAATATCCCAATCGGCATCTTGCCCTACGGTGACGGATGCCTCTGTTTCAGCATCCCGAATATCTTGTATCTGCGCGACACCGACAACGACGGTGTATGTGATCGCCGCGAAGTCGTGCTCGGGCCGTTTGACACCACACGTGATACCCACGGGATGGTCAATGCGCTGCGTGATGGAGGCGACGGCTGGATTTATGCGTGTCACGGTTTCAACAACCAAAGCGAAGTGACTGGCAAAGATGGCCACACGGTGAAGATGAGTTCCGGGAACACGTTTCGGTTCCGTCCGGATGGCAGCCGCATCGAAGTGGTCACTCATGGTCAGGTCAATCCCTTTGGGATGACCCAGGATCATTGGGGCTTCTTTTACTCTGCCGACTGCCACAGCAAACCGATCACACAGTTACTGCGTGGCGGGTGTTACCCAAGTTTTGGACGACCACATGACGGATTGGGCTTTGTACCACCAACGGTGGAACACTTGCACGGCAGCACGGCGATATGCGGCATCGTTCACTTCGGTCCTGATTCGCCCATCGTCCCGCTGCGCGACCAATTGCTTAGCGGCAACGTGATGACGTCACGGATCAACCGAAATCGCCTGAGCTACCAGGGTGCGACGGCGGTGGGAACGGAACTTGGCGACTTCCTGACCAGCGATGACCCCTGGTTTCGTCCCGTCGACTTGCGTCTTGGCCCCGACGAATGCATTTACGTGACCGATTTTTACAATCGGATCATTGGACACTACGAAGTGCCGCTCGATCATCCGGGTCGTGATCGAACCAGCGGTCGCATTTGGCAAATTCGGTACGTTGGCGACAAGCATGCCGCATCCCAAACGCCTGCCTCAAACACTCAAGAGCGGGTCGCCGAGATTCACGCGTTGCGCCGCACCGGCAAGATCGAAACGGTTGACCTTCTTTCCCTTTGTAAGGATCACGACCCGCGAATTCGCGTCGAAGCGATGCGTCAGCTTGCTGCGAACGCTCCGCCCGCAGCGCTGCATTCTGTTTGCATCGACCTGCTGGCTGATTCCAACGCTTTCGTGGTGCAAGCTGCTGCGGAAGCGCTACGTGAATTGGGGAATGCCGGCGACGTCGCAACGCTGCTTGAACATCTCGGCAACGTTGATGCAGACGATGTCATCCTTCGGCAAACGTTTCGCATCACAATGCGTGACATCCTAGATCGCACGCCGGCAACCGATCCGCTTTGGCGAGAGCCCGCAAACGTCGAACTCGCGTCGATCCTGCTTGGATTGTCCGACCCGAAGGTTTCGGAGCCGTTGCTTGCGTTCTTGAGGAAGCATCCCAATACGAAGGATCGCAGCGAGTTACTCAGTCACTTGGTCAATCATGTCGCCGACGAGGACCTGAGTGAGTGCATCGAAGTCGCAAAGAGTATCGCGACGGACCAACAGGACCAGTGGCGTTTGCTTGAGACGCTCGTTACCGCCCAGGGGACAGCATCGGCGCGCTCCAACGACGCGCTCGCCGGTTGGGCGGAAGCGTTGGTTGCAAGCGAGCTTGGTGAGCAGACGACGAACGAAAGCCCGCGGCCGACCGTGACTTGGACAACCAGCGACGGCACGATGTGGGCCCGTCGGGCTCGGAAGGTTTGGTCCGAGAATCAAACGGAAGCCGACTTGGTGGACAGCATCACGCGCGGCGAGCGATACACCGGCACGCTGCGCAGTGACCGCTTCGCTGCGCCGCAAAGCATCCACTTCTGGCTCGCTGGTCACAATGGACACCCCGACGAGGAGGATCACCGAAAAAACGGCGTCCGGCTCGTCGAATCGGAGACTGGCCGAGTTGTCAAAGAAGCGTTTCCGCCGCGCAATGATACGGCTTATCGAGTTCGCTGGGACCTCACCTCCATGGACGGGCGTCCGGTCCATCTTGAGTGCGTCGATGGCGACAACGGTAACGCGTACGCATGGCTAGCGGTCGGCGGATTTGAACCGGCTTGGGTCATGGATCTTGAGTCCACCGCGTCACTGCAAAAGGCCAATCAATGGATTCAGCGTCTGCGTTTGAAACGTTTCGAACCATCGCTCGAGCAACTGGTTGCCAGCGGCAACCTCTCTCCGCTGCTTGAGCTCGACTTTGCCACCACGCTTTGCACGCTTCGCGGTCACACCGACCGGCAGATCCTGTTAAGTCGAGTCAAGGAAACCCCGACGCCACGATCGTTGCAGACGACTCTGGTCCAACACGCTTTGGCCGACGACCCTGTTTCTTATGATGAGTCGGCACAGAAATGGTTGGCGACGTTGACGGCGCGTCAGCAACGCGATTTTGCGGCCGCATGGAGCGCCGGTGGCGGTCGACCAGGAACCTTGCTCGATTGGACCCAACAAGGACTGATTGGTCGCGCTGCGATTGCCGACGCCAATGTCTCTGCATCGCTTCTGCCACGACTCGATGACGTTCAAAAGAAAACCTTCGAGCGTCTTACGGCAGACGTGCAGCCGCAGGGAGAAGCAGCCGAACGCTTGGCGAAGCTGCAAGACTCGATCGACGTTGCTAGTGGAAACGCTTCACGCGGTGGTGAGGTCTTCAAGAAGCACTGCATGAACTGTCACCAACTGCGCGGCAAAGGAGTCGTGGTCGGCCCGCAACTTGATGGAGCCGTGACGCGAACCGCTGCACGTTTGCTCGAAGATATTTTGACGCCCGATCAAAACGTCGACAAAGCCTTTCGTTCGACAAGCTTCTTGCTCGACGACGGCCGTGTCCTGATTGGTCTGGTCCGCGCTGAAGACGACCAACAAGTCACCATCGTGGACAACCAGGGCAAGGAACATCGCATCGAGGTTGATGAAATCGAACGCCGCAAAGAAGCGGGCCGATCGCTGATGCCAAGCAACCTCGGCGAATCGATCAGCGACACCGAGTTATCGGATCTGCTGAAGTTCATTCGTCAGTAATCCGTAGGCTGCAACTCGTAGGCCGGATCAAGGAGCGACAGCGACACCGATCCGGCACCGCACTTACCCGGTGGGCCCTTCGGGATGCCCTCCCCGGGCTTTAACGCCCGACCCTCCCGCAAGCGGGAGGGTGATTCTGTTGCTGACAAAGCCCCGCCGCGAGCGCGTTCGGCCTACCAGCGGATGTCATGCGGAGCATGGCTTACAAAAAACGCTTGACAGCCTCTCCTGAATGGGTGTACTATCTAACTAGTGAACCCATCTGGTGTCTTACTCGTTTCATTGATACGGCTGGGCGAGATGTTTTTATCTATCGATGTTCATAGCGATGTCGCGATCTATTTGCAGATCGTTCGACAAGTCAAATTTGCGGTCGCGGCCGGGACGATCACGCCGGGGCAATTGCTGCCCAGTGCGCGCGTCCTCTCCAATCGCTTGACGATCAATCCGAATACGGTCGCACGCGCGTTCAGCGAACTGCAGAACGCTGGGGTGATTGAATCGATTCGTGGCCGAGGGATGGCCGTTTGTGACGGTGCCGTCGCGGTCTGCCGCAAGGAACGCGAGGGAGTGATCGCCGACCGAATTGGTACTGCCATTTCAGAGGCATGGAACGCGGGGCTTGATCGCAAGCGGATTGAAGCGATCGTTGCCAAGCATTTAAAGGGATTGGCCAAAACCACTCCCAGCGTCCTGACGCCATCACCCGATGCGTCGGCCGAAGAAGTCAATTCTTAGTTTGTTGTCGAACCTCTTTGTCTTGTTGCACGCTCTTGTCTTCGGAGTCTCTCGATGGATTCGGTGATCACAGCCCAAAACCTGCGAATGCGGTTTCGTCGCTGCAAAGCGCTCGACGGCGTTGACCTTGATATTCGACCCGGCAACGTGTTCGCATTGCTTGGCGAAAACGGCGCTGGCAAAACGACGATGATTCGGATTCTGACGGGATACCTGAAACCGTCCGGCGGGAGCTGCCGCGTCGGCGGGATTGACCCGAGCCGTGACCCTCAAGCGGTACGGCGGCAAATCGGATACGTCTCCGACGCCCCCGCACTGTACGACTGGATGACCGTGAACCAGATCGGCGGGTTTGCCGCCTCGTTTTACGATGCCAAGTTCCTGCCGCGGTACGAAGAGTCGATTCGCCGCTATGACGTGCCTGTCGATCGGAAAATCAAACACCTCAGTAAGGGACAACGCGCGAAGGTGGCCCTGTCACTTGCCCTTGCACACGATCCGGCGCTCTTGATCATGGATGAACCGACTTCGGGCCTTGATCCCAAGGTGCGTCGCAACTTTTTGGAGAGCATGATCGACCGAGCGGCTACAGGGCGGACCGTCTTTTTGTCGAGCCATCAGATTAGCGAAGTTGAGCGGGTTGCGGACACGATCGCGATCATGCATCAAGGGCGGCTGAAGCTCGTTTCGCCGCTAGCTGAACTGCGTGAATCGATTTGGGAAGTGATCATCGATGTCGAAGATCCGTTCCGCGCCATGTTGATGCTTCCGCAGCCTGCGAAGGTGCTGAGCGAGTCGACCGAGGCGCGCCAACATCAACTCTTTGTTCGAGGTTTTGATCCCGAGATGGCTTCGGTCATTCGCGAAACACCGGGCGTCATCGATGTGCGGTTTCGAGTCGCGACGCTCGAGGAGATCTTCGTTGCCTATACAAGCGGAGACATCGAAGATGACGTCGATCCGCCATGGCCACCCGACCCAATGGACGAGGCAGCCGACAACGCTGGCCACACGGCGGAGGCGATGCAATGAGTCAGGTGCAGGCATCGACCGTTGGAGCGTCGCCGTTGATTCCGTCGTGGGTCAATCGCTGGCTCGTTTGGAAAGAGGCGAGACTGCTCTTTCCGCTTGTTGCCGCCGTCGTCACCATTTCCGTTTTGATCGGCTTTCTGCAACAAGTCTTTGGCCAACCGCGAGAGCTCGGCTGGAACGATGATGCGGTGATGGAGATGACGTTGTTGTTGATTCCGGGCCTCTTCACCACCGGTGTGGGGCTGGTGTCGGTCGGACAAGAACGTGAGCATCGCACGCTCGATTGGATGATGACTCTTCCCCCATCACCGCGTCAGATCGTACTGACGAAGATGGCTCTGGGCTTTGTCACACTGGCCGGGCTATGGCTGTTGACCATCGTTTTGATCGAATCCTTAACGAACAACTACATCACTCGATGGCGGTTTTCGGAACTAAGCGGCAGCAATGACGGGATCACACCGGTTTCCTATCCAATGTGGATGGTGCACTCGGTCTATTTGGCGGCGGCCAGTTTCTATGCATCTTGGCGGCTGGAAAAACCAATCTTTGCGTTGACCGTCTTCGTCGCGCTCGCAGCGGCTCCCCTTGCGATTTCGAGTCTTTTCTCTTGGACGAACTTGACGTTCTATGGTGCACACACGCGTGGCGATGCCGAGCAGTGGGGGTGGATGATCTGTTCGCTCGGCGCGACCGCCGTGGTGCTCCCGCTGTCTTACTTGCGAGCGGTCAAGGTCATGTCGCCACAACGCGCGCCGCGACATGTTCCCACCGTTTCGGTTGCGATCGAAACAACGGAAACGATCGATTCGAAGCCGCCCCTGTTTGCGACCTCCTATGCCTCGCTGGTTTGGCAGTTCGTCCATGCTTCGCGATGGTCCATCGTCGGAATCATTGCGTTGATCTGTTTCGGCATGGAGCGTTCAATGCATTTTGCGAAGGCAAGCTTTGCGGAGGCCCCCCAGTCGATCGTCGGTGCGTTCCCGATCATCGTCGCAGCCTCATTGCTTGGCATTCTTGTCTTCAAAAGCGACGCCAACATCACTCGGATACGTTTTCTGGCCGACCGCGGTGTCTCGCCAACGAAGCTGTTTTGGGCGCGGCAATTGGTGCCGCTTTCGATCCTTTCGACCACCATCCTGTTCTATACGTACTGGGCGACCAACACGGTGGTGTACCAAATCAATCTCGCGGCTTACACGCTACCGAGCCTTGCGACACAGATCTGTTCTTTGGGGATCGTCTATTCGTTCTCTCTCTTGGCGTCGATGCAGTTCCGCACGATCACGTTGTCACTTCTGTGTGCTCCGGTGATTTCGATTTGGGCGTTTGGATGGCTGATTCAGGCGACGCTTTTCTTTGACGTTTCACCGATGTGGCTTGGTTTCTGGGCGGCCATTCCAATGCTGTTGGCATGGTGGTTGATGCCGCGATACATGGACGCTCGCGATCGACCGATCGGGCCGATCGTTTCATGTGTCTTGTTGGGCGCGATGTGTGGCTTCTGGGTTTGGGCGGCAGCGCCGAGCGCGAGTTCCGTCACGCTACCCACGGCACTTCGCTCGCAAATGAATGGCGACGGCGACCTGGCACTCCATCGAGCTACCAAGGCGGTTCGGATCGAAACGCGACGATTCCAGCCAGGTTCGCCAGACCGTTTTGATCAAAAGCCGACGAACATCACCCAATCGATTGAGCTGATTTCTCGCCGCAGCGCTACGCCGTCGCAGTTCATCGTTGGCTTGGACCAGCTATTGGGAGCCGAGGCCACGGCGACCATCGAGTTTCGCTATTGGCAAGACATCTTGTTGCGTTTGATGCACGAGCGTCTCGTGTTCGAAAATGCGACCGCTGGCAACAAACCGAATGCTCCGCCCGATGAATCGGTCGAGGCATTTTCGGATTGGCTCAACGCGACCTCAAGGTTGGCCGCCTCGCTTCGCAAGAGTCCCGTGTTGGCCGATCAAGAGACGGCGGACCAAGTTGAAATCTGGTTGATCGATACGGTTTCCCGTAAAGAGATTCGCGAGCATGTTTCCCGCGAGCAGTTGGTTGCGATCGCTTCGAGGATGTCAACGATCGACTCGCGAAACAAAGCTCGCCGTGCAGCGACGCTCGCGAGTCGACGTAAGTTCCTCAACCGAGGAAAAACACCCGCCGTCGTTGCGACCATCGGCGGAATCTTTCCCGCAAAGATGAATGGGGACAGCGCGGACACGATTGCGGCTGCGGCCCTTGTTGCAGTTGACTTGCGTCAGGCCGAACTCTTGCGTGAGGTGCTTGGCCGGCCCTGGCGCGAAGCCATGCACGAAGTGATGCTCGGTCCAACCATGCCCTTTGAGTTTGGCCCTTACAGCGAACGTCGTCGGAAGATACCGGCCATCATGTCGCTGCAAACCGGTTTCTCGTACCAAGTCGGCAAACTGTATCCAGGTCAGTACTGGGGCATGGAATGGGAAAACCAGATTCAAGCTTTTCGCAAGGAAATGCTCGAGGTGACACCATGAGATTACCACTCCATCGACTCGACCGTCTCTATTTGCCAATGGTGTTGTTGCCGATCGCATTGGTCGCCAGCCTGTGCATCATCGCGGCTGTGAATTGGCGCAGCAATCGAGCGACCGTTGCTCGATCGGTCGAACAGATTGTGCCGGGCGCGGGCGGTACACCAGCAACCGCCTTCACCACCTGGTACGAAGATCAGACTTCCAAAAGGCACACGCTGGAATTGAAACAGGTCGCAGCGGCTGCGGACGACTGGTACTTCGACATGCGTGATGCGATCGAAGGGAACGAACACCACGCCGCACGCGCGATCTACACGCCTGGGACGACTGAAAAAGAAAGCCATGAATTCGTGCGGGTCTGCGCCGAACGTGGTAAGCCGATTTATGAACGCTTGAAAGTGCTCGCCGAACAACAGAACGAAGTCACGTGGATGCCGCTGGTCTACATGCCAAGCGGTGAACTGATGACGCAGATGACCAACAGCGGCCTCCTCCAAGTTCCTCAAACAGAGTTCCTCGACGCCTATCACCAAGGTGATTCGGAGCGCGCGATGGAGACACTGGAGGTGCTCGCAAAACTTGCTTCCGGCGAAACCAACGGCACCGGGTTTGGGGCGTACGGATTCAGCGCCATCTTGACCATCATGATCCGAGATTCACTTAGCGGTGAGTTTTGGTCTGCGGAGGAACTCGCGCGGATTCAAGAATTGTTAAGTCAGCAGGATGAGGTCGCCGCGTACTGGGATTTCGCAGCGCCGATCAACTTCTTAATCGTCATGCCCGGTTTTGTGGATCGCCAATACAGCGATTTGGTCTACCAGCAACGATTCGCTTATCGCAGCAGCAAGAATCGCAAGATCGCCTCGTGGTCGACGATCGCGCCGAGCGAGCTCCGCGATACAGCCGTGGCACTTGAAGCGATTCACAAGATTCCCGACGTCGGCACCCGCCACCATCACCACGCCATCACGACGATGGTCGCCAGCCTGGGGCGCAGCGGCGAGATACGTTTTCAGCCCGACACGTGGTTGAAGGTGCCGTTCATGAAAGCCGCGGTTGGAAACGGCATGGTCGCATCCCTGCAAGGTTTGTCGCAATCGATGGCGATCAGTTCGAACGACATTCGTTGGACGCGGTGTGCCGTTGCCATCAAGCAATTCCAGCTCGAGACGGGGCGGCTCCCCGTGACGCTTGGTGAACTAAAGCAAAGCAGAGTCGATCCGTCGATGCGTTTTGATGTCGACGTCGATGGCGAGCCCTACGACTACCTGATCCTTCCCGAGAGCGTCGACGGCAAACCTGTCGCGAAGCTCTGGAACCATCACCAAATGCCAGGCTACGGCATTGATGGCCCGCCCGAGAACACCCAAGTCGGCCTCGTCTTCACCAGCTCGACCGAGATTCAATAGAGTCTCGGTGGCCTCGGTGAACTCTGTGGCAAACGATGGAGCTTCGAAAAGAGGGACAGAAAGATGGGCGACAAGAAAATGGTCTTATCCGGCCAACCATGAGCGGCTTTGGCGCTAGCCACCGGTGCTCGACTGACGTGAGCCGCGATCGCGTAAGCGGCCGGGCTTTGCACTTTACCTGGCGGACGAGGCCAGGGCCCGAGGCCTGGCGGCCAGTGGCTCACTTCGCAAAATGCCTTGAAAAACTGGAGTTTGGCGGGGGCAAACCACGAAAATGGAGAAGATGGGGTGCGAGCCCCAACCCGGTCTCAGCCGCCTTGAAAACAAGGTTGCAAAAAGGGAAAAACGGGCTCTCGCATGCTCTAGCGTTCCCGCAAGGGTCTCGCTACACTTTCTACCCCTCGTCGGTGCCGCGGTATCGGTACAGACTCAAACCACATCCCTCGAAATGGGGAGTCGCTCAAGACAATGAAACCGGAGCAAAAATGGTCAAGTTAGTAGTTCGCGATCGAGAAACGATTCAGGAAGCCGTCCGCCGATTCCGCAAATTGGTCGAACGCAGTGGCATCAAGAAAGAGATGCGACGCCGCGAATACTACGAAAAGCCGAGCGAAACCAACCGCCGCGCACGCCTGCGAGCTGAGCGCCGAGCACGCCGAACCCGAATGCTCTCTCGGTAGTCTATAAAGACACAACGCGAGGCGGTATCTTGCCTAGCCGCCTCCGATACAAGCGAAACATTTCAGCGACATCAGCACACGATGTCCAAATCCGGGCGATTAGCTCAGTTGGCTAGAGCGCTTCGTTTACACCGAAGATGTCGGGGGTTCGAGTCCCTCATCGCCCACTTCAAAATCAGAATCACGCTGTGAAATCAGTGATTCTGTCTGCTTCTCTTATGCTTTCTTGGCATCGCACCGGCGGCAAACGCAGGTCTTAGCTTCCGAAATTGTTTCGGAAGGCGGCGAAGTCAAATAGGTCGATGTCTGTGTCGCCGTCGGCGTCGAACATCGCTAGGTAATCGGGGTCGGTGTCGGGTTTGTTGTACGTCCCTCGGAAGGCGGCGAAATCGAACAGTTCAACCAAGTTGTTTCCGTTGTGGTCGCCATACTTGCGGAAGAAGTTGTCGTGCGTTTCGTCGCCAAAGACGAAGTTGCCGCCTGCGGCGCCATCGTCATCTCCATCAAGTGATTGGCCACCAGCGGTGACTTTGGTTGCGTCGATCGTCAGCCGATAGACTCCGTCAAGCAGTGAGCCGGCTGGGTTGACCGATGGCCCCGGCTGGAAAGTAAAGTTCACCACCGTCTTGCCGTTCTCTACCGATACGACGGGAATCTCGGTGACAGCTGTTGCGGTGTCCGTATTGATGAACTCAAACGGGTCACCATCGATATCGACCGTTCGATCGAATGTCACGGTGACCTTTTCGACGGACGATCGCTGCGGATCGCCATCGTTGACGATCACGCTTTCGACAATCAATGAATCGCTGATCGTGACAACGTGGTCCTCGACTTCGCCATCGGCAGCAAACCCTGTCGGCAGCAAGTTTCCATCCGAACTGACGCGTACTCGCGCGATCGCATCGCCTGTCGCTACCCCTGCTGGGATGTGATAGTTGAGCGTTTGCAATCCATTTTGAATCACGACACTATCGAGTATTTTTTCGGACGCTTCCCACGCACCATTGCGATTGAAGTCGATCCAGGCATCGACCTTTGCTGTCGCCGCGTTTTGTAGATGCACGTTCACACCGGCGAGTACCTGTCGCTCGCGGATGACACCAAACATGACGCCATCCTCGTCATCGTCGGCTGTGAGGTCGTCACCATCGGCATCGGCCGCGGGCGCTCCATCGTTTTCGGCGTCACGCATGGCACCCAGTCTCGGTCCGGTATCGAGATGGCTCGCTCCTCCGTCGGCGGCAAGCGTGGGGTAGGGAGCCGGCGCGTCGCCGAAATCGCACTTCGCATCATTTCCGATGGTCAGTGTTGCGATTCCCGGGAAGTGGTATTCGGCGTTTGCCGCAATCTCGACTTGGCCCAGATCACCACCTGCGACGGTGACATCGAAAGAGACCGAATCCGCATTGGCAGGCAGTGTCACAAACGACGGCACGGAGGCTCGGCTCGGGTTGTCGCTGGTCAATTCGATCGTGATCGGTTCGTCGGAGGGGACTCGGTTATTCCGAGTAATGGTTGCGACGACGGTGCTGACGTCCTGAGCCACTTCGCTGCAACTGAAGCCGACCACCAAATCGGTGTGGTGGTCGACTGATGCCACGTCAATAAGGCTCTCGACTTGGTTGGTGATTCCATTTTGGTCGTCGTCCACTGCGAAATAGGCGAAGGTTGTCGTCTTGTAGTGATAGGCATCCTCTAGCGTTTGAGCTTCGTTGAGCGTCTGGTCGTAGGAGGCGAATGCCACAATGTTGTCATTGAATTCAAGGTCGGACGGCTGGCCTTCTTCGTGCAAATGCACGCCTAGATTCACATCGGTCACGCTCGTGTCGACGACCGTCACGTAGCTTGCCCGGTCGACATATCGAACCGTTGGATCGTCGTCAAAGTAGTTTTCCGGATTGAGATCGCGTTGATCGAGCCCGAAAAAGACCGGGGTCCCGTCGTACATGTCCTCGAAGTGCCGGACGGTGATGATGCCCTCACCTGGATTGACAAGTCGTGTCGTGACAAGCTCGTCCGCCTGGCCATCATCGTTGAGATCAAGCCCGACAAAAAAGACATCGGAGTCGTGCAGTTCTTGACCCGGGCCATCTTCCTCATCCCTGACGTGAAGAGAACTGAATCCTCCGGGGCCTGATTCGGGGTGCAATGCTGGGTCGATGTCCATGCGTGGCAGGATGACGTTTTCGACCATGAGCGATGCAACATCACCGGGAGTAAAGACTTGGCGCTGTGCCATCACGTAGAAGTCATTGTCGATCAGCAACATCAGTTCAAGCTGATCGGTTCCGGGGATCACGCGGACATACGCTTCGGAGATCGACGCGAACTTTTCGTCAGAATCGAAAACATCAAAAAGACCAGCGGTACGATGCGACGCCCCTTCCTTCATCGGCGGCGCGCCCTGATATCGCGCGTAGCCGTTTCCGACGATCGTGTACGAGGTTTGGAAGGTGGAAGTGAGTCCGGCCGAGATACGTGCAATCACTTTTCCGGACAAACCAATGTCGGCTGGGTCGACGGGGGTGTTGCTGTAATCGGCATGGGTTTCATCCCATGTACGATGCTGATAGCTTCCGTTGGATTCCAAATCGGTGAAGAGATCGAAGTGAAGCTTCGTGTCGTGAAGCCGGACCCGACCATCGACAAACAGATCCTCGAAGGGGATCAGTCCGGTGTAGGAGATCGATGCCTCATCGAGGTTCGTGACGGCGGGGAAATCGATGATCGGATTGGGGGGCGGGTTGAAACGGGCATAGGGCTGTTGCTTGCGCAGAAGTGCTCGCTGTTGCAGTTGCTGCCATGTCATGTCCCGATTCTCGGGCAGGAAATTTGCGATGTAGAAGTCGCCACCGCCGACCTGCAAATCATCGCCCTGTCCGAGCGGGAATGTTTCGCTGTCGGTGCTGCCGCCAACGTAAACATGCCCGGAGAAATCGACGGCGACCGCGTTGCCTTCGTCGTCACCGATGCCGCCATAGCGTCCAGCGGTAAGGATCGTGCCTTGCGGATCCAGCATCGCATAGATCCCGTCGATCCCAGCACTGGTGCCAGGCGGCGTCCAGTTGACGTCACTGAACTCGTTACTTCCAGCTTGTGCCGTTCCGACGGCATGCAGATTGTCCTCGGTATCGACCGTGATCGCATGGCCATTGTCGCGGGCGAAGCCTCCAATCCGCCTTGTCGTTGCGGGCGTCGCGAGTGTCGAATCGATCAAATAGATAGCCATGTCACCGTTGACTGGATTCGAATCCCCGACCTTTCCGTCGGTCCCAACGATTGCAATCACACCACTGCTTTGGATCGCGACGTCGCTGCTGACTTCGTGTCCGTCATCGCCAGAATAGGTGGACCGCAAAACCTCTCCGAGATCATTCGAAAAGATGGTGACATAGAGGTCGTTTTGCCCACCATGTTCTCGTTGCACAACGCCCGGAGTGGTGGGGTAATTCATCGAACTCGTATCGCCGACCAAGACCACCGATTGATCTGGCGCGACGGCGATCCCCTTTCCGAAATCACTGCTGGATCCTCCGATCGTTCGTGAGGTCGCGATCTGTCCATCGGGCAACACACGCATCACGAATGCGTCAGATCCACCGGCAGGTTCGGTGGTCGATCCAACAAGTGGGAAGTCCGTCGACCCTGTTGTGCCCGATACAAACAGGTTGTTTCCGGCATCGACAGCGACGTCGTTTCCTCGCTCGAAACCTGTGCCGCCCCAGTAGGTTGACCAGTCGATTGTCAGATCATCGTTTAAACGAAGTAGGAATGCATCGGTCAGTCCACCGAGTGACGTCTGTGATGCAGAGCGGGTTGGAAAGTTCGTCGACTGTGTCCAACCGGTCACGTAGACATTGCCATCATCGTCACGAACAATCCCCGATCCGCTTTCTGCGTTGGAGCCACCGACGAACGTTGCGCCAAGATCGGTTCCAAACGGATCCCGTTTGACCACGAACACTTCTGTGCTTGCCGCAGGACTTGAGTCGCCCACGGAAATGGGGACTTTCACTGATCGTGTCGTGCCGGTCGACCACGTATGGCCGACCAGATCGGCTGTCATTGCTTCGATGGAATCACTCGAGGTACCACCGCCTCGTGTCGAGGCCCAGAAGAAGGTTGGGTCGATGGTCAGATCGCGGTTCACATCATACACGCCGATGTCAAATGCGAACGTGAAATCACCGGTCAATACAAACTGCGCAGAGACAGACAGTTGATTTCCTTCGTCATCCAACTGAAACGCGATCGGAGCCTCCTGCACGAAAGTATGGGCGCCTTGAGTCGCAACGAGATTCCCGTTCGTATCAAGCGCCAAGCTATCTGCGCCCGCGATCTCCAGTTGGATCGAATCGGGGTCACTTCCTGCAGCTACCACGAACGTGTATTCCGCACGGCCAGAATTCGATTTGTGAATCCACTGGTCCACTCCGCTCAAGATGTCGTCGTAACGCACCGCACGGTGCCAAGGCACACGTTCATACCATTGACTTGAATTGTTGCCGAAGTAGTAGTTGGTGATGAAATCGCGTTCATCAACTCCTGTTGCCTCCGCATTCGGATCGGCATCGAGCAAGGTGATCACCAGTGGAGAGCTCGACCCAGCATTCGAAACGGATGTCAGTGTTCCATTGTCGATCGAGGTGCGATGGCCATCACCATAGAACAGGAAATCCCCTTCCGAGTGCTGGCCGATGTTCTGTTCGAATCCATCGAATGACCAAGCTAGCATGCGTCGAGACTCCAGAATCTCAATCCCAAGCTGCATGCGTCGATACTGTCGTCGTTGCTGTCGCGAGCGAGAAGATCGACTTGTACGCGAGGATCGTTTCCGGATTTCATCTCTTCCAAACATAGGATGACCCCAAGATGCCAAAAAGTCTGCACAGTCGTTTCGTTACGGTGTAATCGCAAAGCGAGTGGGACACGGCTGTTCTTTTCGATCGAACACAAAACAACAGCGGTCTCTCGAATGAAGACATTTGCATTGGGCGGCCACAACGTTCGATCACATGCTCTCGATCCGCGTCATCGGAACGCCCCAACGCCCACGCTACCTCATCGTCGTTCCCAAGTAACGTCTCTGGGCTGCGATTGCGTGCAAAAACACAGAAACAGTCCATCGGCCACTGAAACTTTGTTCCGTTTGTTGACGCCTCGTTACAAGCTTCGCTTATGCCCTGCACTTTCCGGTCATTCTGCTGGTAGCGGCATGGTGATTGAAAATCGCCTCGCGTGCCGGCGGACAAGTTGGGGCTCGAGGGCTTTGCTAGAATCGAACGCGTCTCCGTTCAGGTCAGGTGTTGAACAGGGATCCACAATCTCCACGAGCATCCGACTGGACTGCATGGTGATCAAAATCATGAAAAACATGAGACCTCTTTTCGTAGACGCGATCGTATTGATGATCGCCTCGAATGCGGCGGCTCAGTGGGAGCAGCTTCAAGGAAACGCGATGCGTTCGGGGGACGCTCGTGAGATGGTGGTCGCTGATGATCTCGGCCTGCTTGCCGCTGTTCCGACCACCGATGCAATCTTTGCTGCGCCGGTGATCGCGGAGGGGCGGGTGTTCGTGGTCGATGGGTCGGGGGTGGTGACCGCGATCGATGAAACGTCACACGAAGTGTTTTGGACATATGCCACCCGCGGCGGCAAGGGCAACTGCAACAACGTGTCGACTCCCGCGGTGGTTGGCAACTATCTGCATGTCGGAACAACGGCTGGTTACTACTACGTCTTCGACGTCGCGACCGGAAACGTCGTGGCTGAAATCGATTGCGGCGAGCCGATCTTTTCTGCACCCGCTGTCGGCGATCGACGGGTCTTCTTTGCCACGCTTGGTGCTCGCATCTACGCCGTGGAACCGGATGGTAAACAGAGTTGGACCTGGGACTTTGTCGAAGAGGTCATTGGTTTCAAAGGCGATCGGTGGCTCGGTGCCGATTGGGTCAAGTTTCGTGGCGAGCGAGTCAACTGGAAGGATCACTTCGTTTGTTCGCGCGACATCAGTTTGGTTGGCAACACGGTGGTCATGCCCGCTGGTGGCAGGACTGTGTTTGTTGAAGACACCGAACAGGGACCGAAGTTGCGCGCCGTTGGCGAAGTGCCCCAATACGCTGGACGTGAGTACCCCGCAACGTTCGGGCAGAGCGCGGACGGAGCGGGCAACGTTTACGTCCAGTGGCACCGGCGCGACAACGCGGGCCGTGTCGAGACGATGCGGCTCGATGGCGATGAGGTGATCGCGGGGCACGTTGGCGGCACCGAGACTGCGATCAACCTTCCTGGTCTGCTTGGGTTTGCCAGCGTCGCCGTCGGCGATGACGCGGTTTATCGTACGCGCCCTGAACATGGCTTTGGGCTCTGCCGGCACTCATTGAATAACGATCAAACCGATGTGCTTTGTGAGGCACCTTCGATCAGTCCGCCGATCGTCACCAGCGAGCATGCGGTCTATGGCGGTTTGGATGGAAGACTGCACGTTGTCTCCCTCGATGGCGGACCGAAGCGATCATTCGCGACTGCAGGCAGCGCTCCGATCACCGCGCCCCTCGCGGTTGCCAACGAACGAGTCTACGCGGCATGCGAGGATGGTTATCTTTACATCTTTGGGCCCAACGGAAGAGCATCGCTTCCCGAGAAAGATCTCAAGGTGACCGAAATCCGCAGTCCGATGACCGGGCCGATGGCTGGGGAAGCGTTCAATTGGTATTCGAACTACGGTGACTTTCAAGGAACCAATGCCAACGATCAGAAATTGAAACCGCCGCTTCGCATGCGCTGGGCAAGGCGACTCGAAGGCACCGTCAAGCACTTGCCCGTTTGTGGTGGCGGCAGAATGTACTTACACACAGCCGAAGGCCAGGTGATGGCGGTGGAACAGGACACAGGGCGTCTACTTTGGCGTCGACATTGGCCGCACGTCTATCTCTCGTTTACCTCGCCCTTGTACCACGAGGAAAAGCTGCTGATTCCCCAAGGTGGCATTCGTCAGTCGCGTGTTCGCTGCCTCGACGCCAAGAATGGGCGTCTGCTTTGGGAAGCACCGTTTACCGGTTCACCCGGTTGGAGTCGTCAGTTTCCTCCCGTCGTTCACGGCAACGTTGCCATCTACGCATCGGGTTCTGGTGAATACGCCGTTCAAGGTTCAGAGAAGGCGTTCGTCTTCAAAGGCGAACCGAAGCCGACGGAAGAAGACCGCGAAGTCATGAGTTGGATCTTTGCCAACGCGACGCCCTACACGCCCAAGGACCACAAGCCTCAAGTTTGGGCGTGGGACCTCGACACTGGCGAGGTGCTCTGGCACAAGGACTTCTCAGAGTATGGTCGTGGTGGAAACGATTGCGGCATTTGCATGCTCGATGGAAAACTCTACTACTCGGTTTACTTCGGTTACGACACCGAGCAAAAGCGGCGACGCGGTCTCCCGGTCGAAAACAACGGTCTGACCGCCTGCATGGATCCCACCTCGGGACGCGTCATCTGGTCAACCACCAAGTATCACGTCACGTCCAAGTGCACCCTCAGTGCCCGCGATGGTCGCCTGTATCTCGGCGGATTCGCAGCGGCGCGGCAAGGAGCGAATGATCGTTTCGTTTGGTGCCTCGATGCAACGGATGGATCGCTTGTTTGGCAGTCCGACCCGGTGACTTCCGCGCTCAATGTGGTGTCGGTCGGTGACAACTTTCTCTTTTCCAATGCGCTCCGCGGTGTGGGCAACGTTTTCGATCGCGATACGGGGAAAGTGATTGCCACGATCGGTCACAACTATGCTTGCTGCCGCTTTACACTCTCCGAGCCCTACGTCCTGGGCGCGAACATGGACATGATCGACCTGTCGAAGGATGGTGAGCTTGTTTCGACCGGTCCGGCCATCGACTCACGCGAATGTCTCGGAGCCGTCGTTTCCAACGGACGTATCTTTTACATGTCACAAGCCAGCGGATTCATCGTCTCGCAAACCTACGGAGAGGAATCGAAGAACCTGCCTGCAGTCTGGGAGAGGCAGTGATTTTTTGTTGGCCGAGCTTCAATATCGTCGCCTTTTGCTCCGCAAAAGTTGCGTTTGCGGATGCTACATTCGCGGAGCGAAAGGCGACATTCAAAACATCACAGCCTAGGAGCGTGAGTGAACTTTGCGATGTCAACAAACAATAAGACATACTTGATCACAGGTGTTAGCCGTGGGCTCGGTTATGGGCTTGCTCTTGCCTGTCTGGAACGAGGGGACACGGTTCTTGGGCTCGGTCGAAGCTCGGCTACGGATCTCGTCGAACATCCTCGGTTTCGTTTCTCAAAGGCCGATGTGACCGATGCCGATGCCTGCGACGCAGCACTAGGCAATCTGCTTGGCGACAGCGATCAACTCGATTGCGTCATCCTCAATGCCGGCATCCTGGGAAAGATCGCCGACATGCCTGATCAATCGCTCGAGATGATGAAGGGCGTGATGGAGGTGAACGTCTGGGCCAACAAGGTCTTGCTCGACCTGTTGCTTGGCCGCGACCTGCGAATTGCCCAAGTCGTCGCCATCTCCTCGGGGGCCTCGGTCAACGGCAGTCGTGGTTGGGGCGGCTACTCACTTTCCAAGGCTGCGCTCAACATGCTCGTGAAACTCTACGCCAAGGAGCATGAAGAGATTCATTTCAGCGCATTGGCTCCCGGTTTGATCGACACGGGGATGCAGGATCAAATCCGCGCAATGCCCGAGAGCCCACTTTTTCCCAGCGTCGCCAAGCTCAAACAAGCCAGCGGCACCGATGCCATGCCGAATCCCGCCACCGCGGGCAGGCAGATCTTGGAGGCGATCGAACGCCTGACCGGGCTGGTTGCGAGCGGCGAATTCGCCGATATCCGCAGTCTACCCGCCCGGTAATGGATGCTCACGGTTGTTGCGTGAAATCTCCCAATCACTCAAGCAGATTGATTCGGGTGTCATCCCGCTGCTTCATCATTGCCTCAATCCGGTCGGTCTGTAGTCCGGTGTCTTCAATCAGGATCGCGGGGCGTTTGTCTTTGACAGCTTCGTGGCTCCAACCCGCGAGCGTCCTTGCCAGGACGTTTTCTCGTTCTGGTTCCGGTGCGACGGCGTTGAATTGAAGATCATGCAATCCCGGCAAGGTTCGTAAAGATCGACGCGCCATCAAGCGTACTGCGGGATAGGGGTCAACCATCAGTCGGGCTAGGAATGGCGCCATCCAATCGTTGCCTGAGGCTTGTTGCGCTGGTTGCCAACCCATCGAACAAACCCAAAGTGCTCGCTCACCAGCATCGCCTTTGAGCAGTCCAATCACTGACGCTGCGACCGTCTTTTGCTCATCGGAAAGATCCGCTACCTCTTCGATGCCGTACCACTTCGATAACTGGTTTGACGTCCACTGTAGTGTTTGGTCCAAGTGACAGAGGTTACACGCGTTGGGGCGTTTTACTTTCAAGTCTTTTGCCAGGATGGGGCTGGTGATCGTGTGGCTGCGCATCGCTTTGATGAGCCCATAACTCGTATGAGGCATGTGGCAGTTGTAGCAACGTGAGCCAGCTGAAGCTGCGGCATGGTGAGTGTGCGATTCGCCGTAGTCGCTTGCTTTGTGGCACTGTGTGCAAGCATGGTCATCCAAACCGGTTACCGAAAGCTGGTCGTTGGCCCACTCCATTCGATCGCGTTGGTCGGATTCAGATTGATGCATTTGGTGGCAGGATAGACATGAAATCTCCCCTCGTTGGAAGCAAGCCGAATGGGCCATGCCGTTAAACTCTCGGCCCGATACTCGTATGTTGCCGTCGTCCCAATAAACGCGCCGCAGCGCCGCGTCGGCTCCCTCTTTAAAATTCATCGACGCAACAAAGTCACGCACGACCTTGCTGTCACGCTCCCAAATATGATGCGTGTCGTTCAGGTCGTCACCGGGGCGGAAGTCGTGCCCAGACTCGTTCAGGTGACTGCCGCTTGTCTTGAGAGATGTTTTGCCATGACATTGTCCACAGGTGTGTGAAGAGGCTACGTGTGAAAGACTAGCTGGGTTGATAATTGGGTCATTACGAATGTCTGACGCCTGTGCCCGATGGAGAGCGATGTGCTCTTCGCCTGGACCGTGGCAAGCTTCGCAGGAAATGCCAAGCTCTGTAACTTCGGTATCCCAGGTGCCGGGCTCGCGCCAACGCTCGCGTCGATGAGTTGAATGGCAATTGGAACAACCTTCGTTCCAACGCCCAAGCTCACTCGAAACCGGCTCGTCCGGTGGCACCAAGAACGCAGCACGACGCGGAATCCATTGCTGGGTTTCTTTCAGGTAAACGATGGGCAATTGACCGAGAGTCCGCGGTGCGAAGCCCGGATACCAAAAAACTTGCATGTGGTGAGAGCCAGTGACCATCACAAGTGGGACTTTCATTCGCGTTTGAGGCGAGGGCGGATAATCGGGGTCAAACATCTCCGCCTGACATACTTCGCCGTTGCGCGTCAATCGGTAGTGACGTCCTCGGAGCGTGATTTCGTGATTGTCGAAGTTCGCATAGACCGCATCGGGAGTGGCGACTTGTGTCATTGTGCGATGATAAGAATCGTGCCAGGTCTCGTAGTTCTCTTTGTGACACTCCCGACACGCATCCGATGCAACGTATCCCGCGCTCGGTTTTTCGGCTGGCCGGTAGGGGGCGTACGTCTCGACGCTCGCCAACATCAACCGCCGTTGACGTTCTTGGTCGGCCCTTTGGTCAGCCAAGTCGGACTGGTTCGGTTTCGCTCTGAGATTGCGAGTATCCAGGTGCGCCGCCTCCCGCTGGCCTTCTACGTCCAGAGGGCCAGGGTCGGGCCATGTAAGCGTGATGAGCCCGGCAAGGGCGCCGGATGCAGCAGCGACTCCCAATCCAGCAAACCAGTCTCGCTTGAACCACCAAAAAAGAACGCCTGACAACACGCCAGCGGCAACCAGAGAACCGACAATCAGATTCAAAGACGCGAGCACAGGCGTCGACCTTCAAATGTGGTAACGGCAAAGACAGATATCATATCAGCCCTTGCAGCCTATCCAGCGTCGCGGATGGATGCTTGTCCGCCCCGGTCGCTTCTCGCACCCAAGCGGAAATGAATCAGGGTTGCTGCCTGCGGACAGGATCCTGCAAATACAAGCATTCGAGTCCCGCAGTCCCGAGCGAATAGCCAAGGGCTGCCGCACCAAGAATCGGGAGTGCTTTCACGAGCAACATCCTGTACCGTCACGCCAGCAGGCCCCAATTGTTCCCTAATTCTCCGGCCGCAATCGTCCGGGCCCCAATTTGCAGGAAGATAGCTGTGTTTTTTAAGCCGAAGCCGAATTTGCCAGACTCCGAGAAGGCGCGAATTGAGTTCCATTTCCAGCAGATCGCCGAATGCATTGGGCTCGAACGTATGAAGCTGCCGATCTTGCGTCTCTCGTCGCTGGTCGAGAGGGTCGATTCAAAATCGCCGGCAGACATCATTCGCTTCCTGGGTGACCATCTTCGCCACGACACTTCGGGCGTCCAATTCGAAGTCGTTCATTCACCCAAAGCTGCCAGTTGTGGCGGCGGTGGATGAGGCGGCGGCTCATGCGAAGGTCCCAGCGGTCTGTTGGGACAATATGATCCAAGCACACGATCGATCCGATTGACGGAAGAATTGGACAGCGAGCCAGCGCTCGGGATGGCAACACTCATCCATGGCGTTGTCGAGGACATGCTGCACCAAAATGATCTCGCCGAAGCACGCTTGCCCGAAGTCGTCGAGCTGGCAGTGATCGCGACGGGATTGGGGATGCCGCGCAGCAGCGTCTTGCTGGTCGGAAAAGCTGCAACGTTTTGGGACTCGACCCAGTGGAACATTGCGCCACGTCCCTTCCTCGATACGCAGAGCCTGGCATACGCAGTCGCCCTTGCTGGATGGACACGTGAAGCGAACAAACCGGACTGGGCGAGCGACCTGCTTGGCGAACTGAAACGACCAATGCAAGGCTCGCTGAAATACTTGCTCAAAACCAACGACTCGTTTTACCAGCCGGCGAAGAAGCAGAGCCTGTGCAACCAGTCGGAACCTCAGTGGTGGGAGCTCGCTGCGAGTCCGTTCGTTTCTTCGCAGGTCATTGCCCTTCGTCACGTGTCATCGAGTTCAAAACTGAGCGACCGGCACGAGACGTTGGTGCTCGAGAAACTGCGATCACCCAATCGAGCGATCCGGTTGAACGCGATCGAAGCGGTTGAAAGAATGTCAGGCCAATGTCCAGAAGTGGCAAGCGAAGCGATTGTCGCAGAGCTCAAGCTATCGTCGGACCACCGTGATGACGAAGTCCGTGCCAAGGCCATGTGCACGGTGACTCGACTTGGAAAGCTGGACGACATCACCCTTGAGGTTGCCACGCATCTGCTTGAAAGTCCGGCACGTCATGTCGTCTTCGCTGGCGTCTACGCGCTCAGCACACTCGAAACGGTTCCTGAGGCGACGCTCAAGTTGGCCAACCGCAATCTGTTGCGCGCGCTGCAAGCCTGTGATTACGAATTCGTTGAGTTGTTTGCCAAAGCGTTCACGCGTTGGGTCGATGATCCCCGGGCACACATGGAACAGCTGCTTCAAGATAGCCCCGAGTACCTGCCGGTCGCGCTGGATGCCTTGCAAAAAGAACCACCCGTCGTTTCGATCGCGTGAGTGGAGCTTGCCGGATCCGCGTCGCTGTCGCTCCTTGATCCGGCCTACGGCACGTGCCGAACGCGCTAGCGTCGAGGCACCGTCAATTCCACGGCCGGCGTCAGCCGAAACGCGATAGCGTGCGGTTTTCCCATCGGGTTGCCGTTTTGAAAACCGCACGCTATCGCTCAGCGACTGAGGTGAGGCGTGGGAGATGGGTGAGCGGTGATCGCGTATTGCGTTCTGCATATCTCGAAGGGCCCGACGCTAGCGCGAGCGGCTCAGGTGAAGTGGACGCGGAGCGTCCGAAGAGTGCGTTCCCACGCGGAGCGTTGGAACGAGGGGGGTACAAACGGCGCATCGACGACCCATGTGAACTTATGCCGATTGGCGATGGTTTGACGGCCGTGAGACGTTGACTTGATTGTTCGTCAGTTTTGGATCGATCAGCACAAGCGGGAATGTTGGTCGATCCCGCCCGTGCTGTTTTTCCTTTCGCCACCCAATTAGAGAGTGCTCCATGCGCTGTCCACTCGGTTTGTTTCTCGCCGCCGCCGTCCTGTTTCCATCGCTTGGCCGAGCCGCAACGACGGCAGAGCAGGTCGATGCAGCGAGTGAGAAGGGCAAATACACCTACGTGATGTTCTACCGCTCGAACGACTCGGCGACCCAGAAAATGGCGAGCACGATTCGCGATCACGTTTCCGAAACGTCCGAAAAAACGACTTGGGTAACCGTCAACGTTCGCGATCGCAAAGAGGCGGCACTGATCAAGCGGTTCGACGCATCGCGCATTCCGCTACCGGCCGTCTTCGGTGTGGCTCCCAATGGTGCCGTGACCGGTGTCTACCGCCAAAAGGTCGACGAGCAACAATTGACCAACGCCATCTTGACGCCCAAGTACGCCGAAATGGTGAAGGCTCTGCAGAGCCAAAAAATCGCGGTCGTCTGCTTGATGCCTGCATCGCAATCACAAATGCCCGCTGGCGTCACCGCACTGCTGAAAGATCCCGCGTTCAAAAACAAACTCTACAGCATCAACGCGTCAGCAACCAATGCGGAAGAGGGCGAGTTCTTTCGTCGCATGCATGTCGACACCACGCTCGACGCTCCCGTCGTTCTCATGTTCGCACCTCCAGGAACCCATCTCGGAACCTACCAAGCAACGGTTACCGGTGAGGAACTTGCGACGCAACTTCACAAGTCAGGCAAATGCAACTGCAGCAAGTGCCAGAAGAAAAAGTAATCACCGCCGCTGCCGTTGTTCGCCATCTAGCCGCTTGAGACGTAGGAACCGTCCATGAACTTTCATTCTTTGGTTTGGAAAGAAGTGTTGCGCCGACCCGGGCACAGCCTGACCGCATTGCTGATCGTCGCGCTCGGCGTCTCGGCACTCGTCGCGGTTGAAAGCGTTGTGGCTTCGTCCGAGCAGAAGGTGGCGTCGCAAATGGCGCAGCTTGGCGCCAACATCCTTGTTCTTCCCGAAGGCGTGACGCTGCAGGATTATCACGCCGCGGACACCCATGGGAAATCGCTGCCTGAGGAATACGTGACGCGCATCACGTTGGCTCAAAAGGTGGGAGTCGAGGAACTCGCCCCCAAGCTTTCCGTTCCAGCCCAGCTTGGCGACAACGCGATTGTCGTGACCGGCATCTTGCCGCGAACCGAGTTCTACAAGAAATCGGCATGGCAGAGTGTCGATTTGCTCTCAGCCGGATTCGAAATGAACGGTGTCGGCAAGAAGCACGAAGGGTGTGGTGGGAAAGCGTGTCAAATTGCGTCGGACGAAAAGACGGACCTGAGTTCCTATGCGGCCACGCGAATCGTTCATGAACTGGACATGGATTCGGCACTGGTCGGTGCCGACTTGGCCAAGTCGCAGGGGATCAAAGAAGGACAGTCGATCGAGCTACTCGGCGATTCCTTTCGTGTTGCCGGTATCCTGCCTGCAACCGGAACAAGCGACGATGGTCGCGTACTCGCCCACCTGCATCGCGTTCAAGAGCTTGCTGACACCGGGCCGATCGTCAACGTGATCGAAGTGATGGGTTGCTGCGAAGAAGCGGCCACTGGCTTGGTCGGGGAATTGGGCGAGCTGTTGCCCGATTCTCGCGTTGTCACGATCTCGCAGATCGTGCAAGCTCAAGTGACCGTCAACCGCCTCATGAACCGACTGTCCTATGCGATCTTTGGCATCTTGATGGTGATCGGGGGTGCGAGCATCGCGAGCGTCATGTTCGCCAACGTTTCCGAACGCAAACGTGAACTCGGGACGCTGATGGCACTGGGGGCGACGCCAAGCATGGTCAGCCGCATGATTCTGCTCAAGGCGCTCGCGGTCGGTTCGGTAGGTGGACTCTGCGGACTGGGCCTCGGCCTGGCAGCGGCGATCATTGCTGGCCCACAGCTTTTGGGTGTCGCCACGAGTGTTTCGGTCGAAGCGGTGATGGTCGGTTTGATCGTTGCCGTCATCGTAGCGGTCGTCGCGAGCTACCCGCCTGCTCGCAAAGCGGCTCACCTTGACCCCTGTGTCTGTTTCCAAACGGCGTAGTCCTTTCAATCGCTGCAACGACATTCGCAGCACACTATCGCCCGCAACTGGCTGAAATCGCACTACAAAGAACGAGTCGACGACATGATTCAGACTGATTCCGTTTGCAAAGACTACACACGCGGACGCAGTACGGTACACGCACTGCACCCGACTTCGATGAACGTTGAAGCGGGCGAGTTCATCGCGATCGTCGGTCCGAGTGGCAGCGGCAAGTCGACGCTCTTGTCGATGATTGGCGGGATGCTCTCGCCAACGGCGGGACGCGTGGTGATCGACGGAGAATCCCTCTACGAGATCAACGTCAAGCAGCGCGCCCGTCTGCGAAACGAGCGAATCGGATTTCTGTTCCAGAGCTTCAATCTCGTGCCCTACCTCAGCGCTATCGAAAACGTTCAGTTGCCGATGTCGCTTTATGGCACGGCGAAAGAGAGCCAACAGAACCAAGCGAAAGACTTGCTTGAGCGTTTTGGTTTGGGCGACCGTCTCGATCACAAGCCGAGCGAGTTGAGCGCTGGCCAGCAACAACGTGTCGCAATGGCAAGAACACTCGCGATGCGTCCGAGTTTGATTTTGGCCGATGAACCGACGGGGAATCTTGATCCAGAGTCCCGAGACCTCGTTCTGAAGACCTTGCACAAGCTTTGTGATGACGGGCAAACGGTCATCCTTGTCACGCACGACATGGCGGTCTCGGCTACCGCGCACCGCGTCTTTCACATCGCTGATGGTCATGCTGTCGAAGCGTCATCACAAGAGATGAGCAGCGCCGCGTAGTTGGCGGCTAGTGAACTCTGCCGCATAGCTGGCGGCTAGTCGGCACTGCAGCATAGCGGGTGCCAAAGAGAATGCTGTTGTCTAACTGAGCCGGCGTGCAGCGAGCCTTACTTGCAGTTGTTGCATCGGCCGCGAAGTAGAATTTCGGCGACATCGCCAACCTTGCTGCTTTCACGCAGGCTTCCCGCTGTCAACTTGACGTTGTCTAAACAGGAAACCGTTCCGCACTCCGTGCAAAGGAAGTGTGGATGTGCATCGGCCGCCTCTTCATCGGGGCCGATCTCTTCGAAGCGGTAGACGTGATCGCCCAGTTCCGTACGACGCACGAGCCCGGCTTCGGCCATGTCGTTGAGGTTTCGAAATGCGGTCGCCTTGTCGACACCAAGATCGGAAAGGTGTTCGGCGACTTCCGCATGGGTCACTGGCGAGCTGGCTTCACGCAGCAATTGAAGCGTCGCCACGCGTGCCGGCGTTGCCCGCAAGCCCGCCGAACGAATGTCATCCTTGATGGAGTCCGTCTTGTTGGATGAGGTGCTCATGATTTGTCGGCGGGGTCACGGTCTGGGCGGAACCACCAAGCGAGGCGAAGGTGGTAGTTGGGGCGTTCGGGTCAGTCTTCTTCCATCGCGTGCATGACGGCATTGGTCACCAATCGCGAAATGTGTCCATCGGCCAAACTGTAAAACACATGTTTGCCATCGCGGCGCGAACTGACGATCCGCTCACTCTTGAGGATTCGCAAACGCTGCGAAATCGCAGGCATCGGTTCCCCAAGTGCGTCGGCAAGTTCGGTGACGCAACAGGACCTCGCTTCGAGCATGATCAGGAGTCTGAGACGCTGAGGGTCGCCCAGGGCGCGAAAAATCGCGGCCGCGCGCTGGCAAGTTGCGTCGTTGACTCCGACCGGGTGTTGCTCGTGATCTTCAGCACAGCAGGAGGGCGATTCTTCTTCGCTCGCTGAAACGGTCGGCTGGTGAGAGATCTGTTTCATAGCTTTACAGTTGCAAGACTGTGCAAGTTTAGAACTGTGCGGTTTCGAGTCAAGTCATCTCATCGCGTTCGGCTCACAAGAATCGGCCCAACTTTGCCAGTAGGTGGCGCGTTAGGTTGGCCGTTCTGGTTGTTCCAAGCTTGCGACGGGGAATGAATAGTCCGGCCCTCTAACGCGATCACAGCGTACCAGTGTAAAATCAATTGCCTTGTTTCTGCAAAACGATTGCATTTGTGGTTGACGGCCTCGCGTAGAGACATTCTACTTGCACAACAATTGCAGGTAAGTCGGTTTCACAAGTACGGGCTCCCAGATGTTTTCATTCAAATCAGCACGCGACGGCTTCACGCTCGTCGAACTCCTTGTCGTGATCGCGATCATCGCGATCTTGGTCGGCCTCTTGTTGCCGTCGGTTCAAGCGGCACGCGAGGCGGCGAGAAGGATGTCCTGTAGCAACAACCTCAAGCAAGTCGCGCTGGCTACGCACAACTACGAGAGCGCTTTCAAGGTCATCCCGGCGATGACAGGCTCGAGCGATTTCTCGGTCCAGGCTCGCATCCTTCCCTACATCGAACAGGCGGGGCTGAGCGAACTGATCGACTTCGAAAAGCCACTGCTGACCGGGCCGCCATGGTTGGCCCGATTCAACCCCGAACAACGAGAAGCGGTGGAGACACTTGTTCCCACCTACCTCTGTCCGAGTGATCCGGGCGAAAAGTATTTTGGGACGACCTTTTCCGACGGAGCTGAAGGTTTCAGCGCCGGATTGAACTACATGTTCAGTTACGGCAGTGGGACGGGGACGAACTACGACGATCGCTACAAAACCGACGGGATGGTTTGGACCAACTCGTGGGCAGGGTTCAAGCACTGTCTCGATGGAACGAGCCAAACGGTCTTGTTGGCCGAGACGGTGCTTGGCGACCAGATCAATGGCTCGGAGCCGTCGCCGACCGGCCCGCATCGCCGCATTGCCAATTGGGGCGGTTCGCGGGGCAATCCCAATGGGCCAGGATTCATGCACGGCGGTGTGTTGATCGAAAACCCTAACCTCGACGACGTCTTTCCTTCGCAGATCACATCCTATCGCGGCAATCGCGGACAGTCTTGGATTCGCGGCGTTCCTTACGCAACGGTGATCAACGGCTACATGACGCCAAACTATCGCATCCCCGACATCGGCTTGCACGGGCGAGGCTTCTACGCGGCTCGGTCGCATCACACCGGGGGTGCCCATCACGCCATGCTTGACGGAAGCGTTCAGTTCATCAGCGACTCCATTGATCGCGATCTGTACCACGCCCTGTTCACTCGCAACGGCAAGGAGTCGATCGAATGGCCGGAATAAGGCAAACGGCGCGACCAAGGCGACACCAACGCTGGTTCGGTAGTTGTGTGCTGTTTTGCAGTTGCGTGGTCGCGATCGGTTGTGGTCAATCCGGTTCGCAGATGCACGTCGATGGCGCACCCACGGTTCGCGTGATGTACCAGGGCAAACCGCTCGGCGACATTCAGGTTCGGCTGCATGCGAACCACGGTGGCCCCGTCCTGGCTCAAGCGATAAGCCAGCAAAATGGCAACGCTTACTTTCCTGATGTACCGTCACCAGAGCCCGACAAGTACTTCGTCACGCTTGAGTCACTCGGTGATGGCGGCTGGATGCTTGATGCTGCAGCATGCGAAAGCCTTACCGAAACGTCGCAACTGAACGCGCTTCAGTCGTCTCCAAGTCAGCGAATCGAGATCCCCAACGGTGCCGTTGCACCACTCCCAATCCCAAGGCGTCACGTAAAGCGATGAATGGCACATCAATCAAACAGTTCACCACGATCGTTCCGTTGCTTGCGATGTTGACCACCGGGACGTTTGCGGAGCGGCTTGACGCTGGAAATGGTTGGACGAGCTTCCGCAACGGAGGCGCGTCGACTGCTGCAAGTGATCTGCCCACGAAGTGGTCGCCCGAAAAGGGAGTCGCCTGGCAGCGCGAGCTTGTTGGCTACGGTCAATCGGCACCCGTGATTTGGAATGACCGGGTGTTTGTCAGCTCGGTCGACGGTCCGATGTGCGAAACCTTGGTGATCCAGAGTTTTGATCTGAAGTCGGGAGAGCCGAGTTGGAGTTATGAGCGTCCAACGAAGTCCGGTCATCCCTCGAATTACATGAATGCCAGAGCCGCGCCGACCCCTTTGGTTGACGAGCATGCGGTGTATGTGTTCTTTGAAACGGGTGATTTTGTTTGCCTCGACCATCAAGGTGAACTCCTGTGGTATCGCGACGAAGCGAAAGCGATTGGCGGATTCAAGAACAACCATGGGCTCGGTTCGTCCCCTGCGATTGACGGTCGCCACCTCTATTTGCTCCTCGAGCATGATGGCCCCTCGTCGCTCATTGCGATCGACAAGAAAACGGGCGACACGGTGTGGCAGACAGAGCGCACGTCGACCAAATCATGGGCGTCGCCGATCGTGACACAGCTCGCCGGCGGCGAAGCCTTTGTGATCGTCAGCAGCGGCGGACGCGTGACCGGATACGCAGCCGCCGATGGCAAGCAAGCCTGGGAGATCGATGGTTTTGAGGGAAATTCGATTCCCTCGCCCACCTCGGTTGGCGATTTCCTTTTGGTTGGCGCTCGCTTGCCCGAATTTGCAAGCGACGGACAGGTCAAAGCCAACAGTTGTCTCGATCTGTCGAACATCGAAAACGGCAAGCCCGAAGTGGTTTGGCGTGCAGACAAAGCGATTTGTGAGTATGCCAGTCCAGTCACTTGCGGCGACCACGCCTACTTCGTCAACAAGGCGAATGTTCTTCATTGCATTGACGTTGCGACCGGCGAAATCTCTTACCGCCAGCGACTGTCACTCGATTGTTGGGCAACACCAATCGTTTCCGGAAACGCCATCTACTTCTTTGCAAAAAATGGCCAGTCGCGAGTTGTTGGTTCCGGAGCCAAGTTCACCGAAATCGCCAGCAACAGCCTGTGGGATGTGAACGATCCGCCAGCACCGCTGCATTACGTCGAGGCTGCAGGTGGACATGGTCACCACGGAGGAAGCCACGGGGGAGGCCATGGGGAAGCAAAGCATGGTGGTGGGGGCGAGCATTCGCATGGAGAGCCTTCCCACGGGAAACACGCACACGGTGAAGCCTCCAACGTCGACGGTGCGGCCGGTCATGGTCATGGGACGCCAGCGAATGGCAAGGGGCGTCCAGGTGGTGGCATGGTCGCGCGGATGTTGGCGGGCGACGCGAACAAAGACGGAGTTCTCGAAGGCGACGAGATCCCGTCGATGTTTCGGGCTATGATGTCGCGAATCGACACCGACGGTGACGGCAAAATCGACAACAAAGAACTGGAAGCGATGGCGAAAAGCTTTGCCGAGCGACGTAAGAATGCACAAGCGTCGTCGCGGGATCCCATCGTTTACGGCGTTGCTGCGGCAGACGGGCGGATCGCAGTCCGCACCGGTACGCGGTTGTATGTGATTGATGGCAAGTAGCACTCCCGCAATGACTGATTCTCTATCGGCCAAGTGGACAAAAGGAAGAGATGGATGATTGAGTTGGTGAATTTGAACGAAGGTGAGTCGAGCGAAAAGCCAGGCAACGTCTCCTCCTGGAGCGATTGGATTGGCATGGTCGCTTCGATTGGCTGTGCGATCCATTGCGCTGCCATGCCCTTCGTCATCGCCTCCTTGCCGGCGTTGGGTTTGAGTTTCTTGGCTGATGAATCGTTCCATCAATGGATGGCGGTTGTCTGTTTTGTCATCGCACTCGCCGCGTTTGTTCCCGGATGGCGAAAGCACCGTCGATTGTTGCCGGCGGCAGTCGGCGTTGTTGGGTTGACGTTCATTTGCACGGCCGCATTCGGGTTGGCAGGTGAGTGCTGCCCGTCTTGCCAATTCGTACCTGAAGGAAGCGAGCAGGTTGTTGCGTGTGAGGATGCGTGCTGTGAGCACTGCGCCGCAGAGGAAGCCATTGCAGCGGAGGCCCTTGCAGCGACTGAAGCCCCAGCAGCAGGTGAGAGTCTTGCGTCGACGGCGGAGACGTCGAGTTCAGTGACTCAAGCAAGCATCGCTCCCCTGCCCTCGTCTGGTTTTCTGTCTGCAATTGCGCCTTGGCTCACGCCCGTTGGGGGAATCGTCCTTGTCGTCGCTCATTTGTTGAATCGCCGCTTCGGATGCCTGTGCGGTTGCTGCGAAGCGCCGGAGCCGGCTGGGAGCGAAGAGGAATGAACGCCCCGGTGACAGTCCCCACATTTGACGATCATGAGTTTCGCGAACAAGCGACCGGGTTGTTGAGCCAACAGATCTGGTGCTTCGGTCGGGACATCAAACGCAAAGCAGGCAACTGGTTGGTCGAACGAGGCTTTCGTCGCATACCACCTCCAACAGAGCGAGAAGACTGCTCTAGTGCCTACTCGCTTGATCTCGAAGGTGGCAAACGCATTGTCCTTCGCGGCTATGGTGTTTTTATCGGCAACCAGACGTTCGGTGCGCTCTTTATTGAGCGTTTCACCTTTCGTCCCCGGGTCGCACCAGCAGCGACCTTCACCTGCGTGCCGTGGACGCGAGAAGAGCTGCCCATGCTGCGGGAACCTTCGGTGGAAGAATCGCCGCGAGCCAGACTCTTGCTGCTCGAATTGATCGATTGGTTCATCGACTACGAATTCGAAACGACGGCACAGCTAGGGACAACTTATAGGCGTCGAACACTGAAGTCATGGCGGGACGGAGACCGCTGGAGTGTGGCGGCGACCGATATGGTCGCTCTTTGGCGAAAACTTTCGCTTTCCATCGGCGACGGCATTTGGAATCCACTTACCGACCAGACAACTCAGAATGAAACACAGCAAACTTCCACATGAACACCGCAGAACCAGATAGCGACACCTTCGCACAGCGCACAAGCGTCGAACAAGTCGAAGAGGGAGAAGTCCTTGCGCCCAAATTCGACAACCAAGGCCTGATCGCTTGCGTCACCACAGACATTTCCTCGGGCGAAGTGTTGATGCACGCCTACATGAATCGCGAGGCGTTGCGGAAAACCATTGAAACTGGCGAGGCTCACTACTGGAGTCGGAGTCGTCAACAGCTTTGGCACAAAGGGGCAACCAGTGGGCTCGTTCAATCGGTACGCGAAATGCGAATCGACGACGACCAGGACTGTGTTTGGCTACGTGTGGAAGTCGCTGGTGGTGCGAGCTGCCATGTCGGTTATCGCTCTTGCTTCTATCGAAGCGTTCCTGTTGGAACACAGCGAAACCAAGGGGATGCCCTTCAGTTCACCGAAGATCAGAAAGTGTTTGACCCCGAACAGGTCTACGGCGACGCACCCAACCCCACGCAACTCTGATTTGCGAAATACTTGCCGAAAAAATCGCCAATTTGCGAACTGACTCTACATGCACACGTATTGCATTTGGTAGATTCGTGTCACGGACCCTTTTTCGAAGAGCAAGTTCATGCGTTCCCTATTCAACAAGATGCTGATTTGCGCAGGAATTGCACTCATCAGTCCTTCGTTGGCCCATGCCGAGGAACCTGTCGATGCGCATCCTGCAAAGGTCGTCGCGTTAGACCAGCCATCGGCGACGTTACTGCGGACGCATTTCCCGACCGTGAGCGTGCGCGTGATCGTCCTTCGCGAAAACGAGCCGTTTTCAGCTGTTAACCAGCGTGCCCTGGCATCGCGTGATGCCGACTACGTTCTTTACCGAAGCGACCGGGTAACGCCTGCATCGCGGCTTTTTATGGAGCGGCTTGCCAACCGAGGCGCTCGGCCATTTGACCTCGCCCGACGCCTATCAACGGCGCGGCCCAGCTTGCGACGAAGCGGCGAGGCTGAGCTTCGTGAACTGCTCTGGGGGAATGCCGAAATCAGAGTCTCCGATGCATTGGAGATTAGAATGCTCGGCGAACTTGATGAGGCAAGCTACACGTTTCAATTCGCATCATCCATTCATCACTGATACTGCAGCAACGAATCAACATTGATGAAGACTCATCGGGCCAGGCTTCTGGTACCGATGAGTTTTTTGCATTTCTAGGAATCCTCTTGAATCACGTACAAACCCTTCCCGACGTCCAGGCGTACCAGGACGCGCGCAATCTGAGTATCGACCGAGTGGGCGTCACCAGCGTGCCCTATCCCGTCACCTTCCGATCATCATCAAGTTCCTCCACCGAACTTCAAGGCACCGAATCGCTCCAGGGGACGGTAGGGTCGTTTGACATGTTCGTTTCGCTGCCGGCGACGGTAAAGGGAACGCATATGTCTCGGTTCGTGCAGGTGCTTCGAGATTGGGACCGGCCGCTCGACTACGACGGCTTGAAGGAATTGTGTTCCGCATTGCGGCAGCGGCTCGGCGCCGAGACAGCGTCGATCACAGTGCGTTTTCCTTACTTCGTCGACCGAAGTGCTCCCATTTCGAGCGAGCCAGGGAAATTGCGTCTTGACGTTGAACTTACCGCGACGGTGGGCGCGAGTGAGGATCTGGTGTTAACGGTCGCTGGGCCGGCCGCGTCACTGTGTCCCTGTTCCAAAGAGATTTCGGACTACGGCGCCCATAACCAACGCTGCAAACTTTCGGCGAGCATTCGCATGCGGCGTGGCGAATCGTTGTCGATCGAGGAACTGTTTCAGGTGATGGAGAACGCGGCGTCGACCGGGGTCTATCCAACGATCAAGCGAGCGGATGAAAAGCATGTTACGGAACAGGCTTACCTCAATCCGAAATTCGTCGAAGACACTGTGCGTGACTTAGCCCTGGCGCTCAAGTCCGATCAACGAATCGCTTGGTTTCGATGTGCTTCAGAGAATTTTGAGTCGATTCATCAGCACAACGCCTATGCCCAAATCGAGATGCGTACCGAAGAAGCTTCGTAAGCGTGCGTTTTAGGAAATGGCGGCACGGTAGGTATAGGCAACGCCGACGAGCAGGATCACGGCGGCTCGAAGATGGCCCCACGGCAACCGGCTTAGCCGACCTTCGTGTTTGAAAAGCCGCTGGCCAAACTTTTGCACAAGCAAGCCGCAGGTCGTCAGTGAACAGGCGATGCCGGCGGCGAACAAAGCGATCACTGCGTAAGCAGCGACCGGTGTTCCTGTTGCGATGCCGGTGAAGTAGGCGGCCAATGCGGAGGGGCAAGGGAGCAACCCAAAGGCAACGCCCAACAGCGCGCTCATCGAATAGCTTCGTTTCTTCGACTGTTTTTCGGTGGTTTCGTGTGTATGGTCATGGTCCTTGTCGTGGTGGTGTCCGCAACCACACGACGCCGGCTTGGCACGTGAGGCGGTCACGAGCATCCAAAGGCCAACGCCGAGTACCAGCAGACCGCTGATCCACTGCATCACCACCACGACGCTTTCGTCTTCGTGGTGGTGATCGCCCGTTATCGCGTGCTGTGTCAGGTGGACGATGGCGGCGATCGCGAGCAGCGATACCGAATGGGCGACCGCGCTAGAGAGTCCCATGACGAAGGGATGCCAAAAACCGCGTCGTTCACCGGAGAGGTAAACGAGCATCGCGGTTTTTCCGTGCCCGGGCTCGAGAGCATGGATTGCCCCAAGGAAAAAGGCCAATCCAAGCGTGAGTTCGTGAGAGTGATCGTGCACGGCGCCGCAAAGGTTATTAGTGAGAACGGAACTAAGCTAATAGTACGCTTTATGTTACTTGAGGGTTCTGCCACAGGGCTCGAATCGGGCGTTCCCGACGATGCTTTTTCCAATCTTCATCGATACGAACCGTGCAATCCAACCGTTTTCGGCACGCCTTAGCCACCGCTTTGGCCGATCATTCGTTTGCCGTCGAAGAAATAGACTTTTCGGCTGGGCACGTCAGCGTTGGTTTTCTTCCACGTCTTGCCGCCATCGCTGGAGACGACAAACGAATTCGACCAGCCTTGGTTTTGCAGCAGCAGGCCGTTGCCCGCAGCGCTGAACGAGGTTGCTCCGGCGTTTTCGATTGCTTTGGTCCAAGCTACGCCGTCGGTCGAGCGGTAAATGATCTTGTTCTTGTCGTTGTAGGTCGATGGTGACGTCAAGAATTGCGTGCCGTCAAAAACACCGCTGTAGCCGAATTTGGAGTGCTCGGTTAGGTCCGTGAAGGTCGTGATGGGCTTCCATTCGATACCGTCCACACTTTGAAGAGGCCCTGTCTTTTCGCACAGCCACACGAACCGGCCGTTACCGAACAGTAGCACGTTGCGCCCAGGCCGCTCACTCGGCGGTAGCACGCGATGGTGCAACCATGTCTTGCCATCTCTCGTGACGCCGACTCGCTGCTCGCCCACGCAAACAAAGACGCCGTTGCCGAAGACGATTTTGCGAACATGGCCAGCACCATCGTTTCCCCAAATCTTGAAATCGACTTTGGGCCGATTCATCTTCCATGCGAGACCGTCCTTGGATGTCATGAACCCGTAGGCGTTGGGAGCGACGAACAGGTCGTTGCCGAATTCAACACTGAAAGCGCCGGAGGGAGCTTCGACGACACGCCATTGCTTGCCATCGGTCGAGACGACGGCGCATTTGGGATTGCCGGTGATGACGAACCGGCCACTGCCATAGGTCGCACATCGCAGCAGGTTGTTGTTGGCGTGATTGAAACCGTCTTTGACTGGGCCGCCCTCGAAAACCTTCGTCCACGCTTGGCCGTCGCGTGAGGTGTAGATCGTTCCGTATTGCCCCTCGAGTTTGTTTCCGTCGTCGGCTTGCCCGTTGACACCACCGATCGCCAAAAAGAACCCGTCGTCTGCGACGGTGCGGCGACTCGTTGTTAGAGCGGACAACGTCAACAAGAGTAACAAGATGCGGAGGGAGCTGTTTGCCATGGGGCTGGTCATCGGTGAGTCGTTGGAAGGCGCTTGCTGTAGGACCTGTCGCGATAGGCGTGAGGGGAATCGATCATCGGGATGCGGGATGTGACTTTGGTGTCGACCTGGCAGCATGCCAAGCATCGTAGCACACGAGATTGCTCGGGGATGCCAACCGATGCTGGATGCGCTTTGAGGTTTCTTTTGCTTGTTTTTGACATTTCAGCAACAGTTTGCTCGAACCTCCAAGGTAAAAAGAGACCTGAAACCTATTTTGGACGGGATGAGATGATGATGCGATTTCGGCAGTACCGGCTTTCGACCTTGGTGGCGTTGGTGACCGCGGCGGCGATTGGGATGGCGGTTTACGCTTCGCTTGAACGGCCTTCGATCACGGCAGTTCAAACCAAGATCGATGTGGGGGCCTTGGCACCGGGTGCGAGCGGAACGTCGACCTTCAAGCTGCGGAACTCCGGTAGCGATCCAATCCATGTGATGATTGGTGCGGCGATGTGAACGCCTCCCGTCGTCGGTCCGTGTGACCGCACCATCCCGCCTGGCGAAACGCAATCGATCACCGTGAAATGGGCAAGGCCAACCTTGCGGTCATCTCAACAAGGCACGACCCAGACGCAAGAGTACCGTTGGACCTATCAGCTACTGACAAGTGATCCCAAGAACCCAACGATTGACCTGCACGTTGTAGGCCGGTCGATCTAGTTGGCAACTGGTTGTCGTGCCAGGGATACGTGTAGAGGGACGGGCTGTTGTCCGTGAGGCCTCGGGCTGTGCGTATCGCATAAAGAAGAGAGGCCCGACGCTAGCGCGTTCGGCTCACTCTCCCCCACCTCGTTACCCCGCTCTGCGTGGTAACGCACTTTTCGGACGCTCCGCGTCCTCCTCGTAGGTCATGCTCCGCATGACGGGCGCTAGCAGGCGTGTAATGGAACGCAAGGCCCGACGCTAGCGCGTTCGGCTCACGTCGCGTTTCATCAGCCGCTGAGCGATAGCTCGCGGTTCTTAGCGGATGTTAAAACCGCACGCTATCGCGTTTCGGCTGATGATGCTCACGCACTGGCCTCACTCTTCCTTGAAATCGCCGGCGATGGCGATGACGAGTTTGTCCATGTCGATGTAGCTTCGAATGGCTTGATTGACGCTTTCGACTGTTGCTTTCGAAATCCGTTCTTCGTGGTCGTGATGGAATTGCATCGTTCGCTCGTTGAAGATCGTGCCAAGCAACTCGTTGGCCAAGCCAGCGTCTTTGGTGCGGCGAACCCGCGCGGCTTGAAGGTACGATTCCTTCGCTCGCTTCAGTTCGTCTTCGGTCACACCTTCATCGACCAGTCGTTTGACCTCTTCTTTGATGACTTCGTGAAGTCGATCTTTGTTGTCGGGGTTGGTGATCGCGTAAAGCGTGAAGTCGACGCGTTTATCTTTGGGGCGAGCGCCGAGGCTGCTGCGGACCCCGTAGGACAGTCCTTCTTGTTGGCGGACTCGGTCGCCGAGACGACTGCTCAGTGAGCCACCGCCAAGAATGAAGTTGCCGAGCACGAGCGAAGCGTACGACGGATCGTCGTCCGGCATCGAGTATTGTTGTTGGCTGAAGAAGAACGCGTTGGCCTTGCCTGGCGTTTGGATCAATTCGATCGAACCGGGGATTTCCGGATGTGGATCGCGATCGACTCGAACGTAGGGTTCGGATGTGTCCCAGCTTTCGAGTTGAGTCTTCAGGAGTGCTTTGACCTCTTCGGCATCAAAATCGCCAACCATGCCGATTTCGCCATCCTGATTGCTCAGGAACTTGGCGTGCAGGTTCTTGATTTCGTCGATCGTCACCTTTTCGTACATCTCGATTTCTTCGTCCAGTGATTGGACGTATCGAATGTCGTCTTTTTCGTAGGGCGAAAGGGCCTTGCGAATATGCCGAACGGCAAGCGCCTGGGGTTCGGTCGAATTCTGTTGCAATTGGGTGACGATTTGGCGTCGCAACACCTCGAGTTCTTTTTCTTCGAGTCGCGGGCGGCGCAGGACATCACCAAGCAGTGTGATCACTTCGGGAAGGAATTCACGCTTGGTCTTGACCGAGACCTGAAGCAGGCCAACGGTTGAATTGAGTGAGAGCTGAGCTCGAAGACGTGCGAGCTCGTCCTGAATTTCCTGGTAGTCGAGTTTGTCGGTGCCGCGGGCCATCATGATGCCGAGCAACTCGACTGCGCCCAGTTTGTCCTTGAGTGAATCGGCCGTGCCGAAGCGAAGGGTGAGGGCGAATGAGACCGTGTTGCCACGTGTCTTTTTGGGCAACAGCGCGTACTCGATGCCGTCGAGCAATTTGCCGCGTTCGGTGCGTCCTTCGATCGCCAAAGGTGACGGATCAAAATCTTCACCTTGAGCGATGACCTCGCGTCCCTTGTAGCCATCGAGCAATTCGGCCAAGTTGGGCGATTCGGGGATTTGGACCTTTTCCGTCTCGTCGGTGGGGATGAAGAGGCCGACGGTGCGGTTGTTTCGCATAAAGTACTTTTGAGCGACCGCTTGAACCTGTTCGGCGGTCAGCTTTTCGATCAGATCGCGATAGTGAAAGTAAAGTCGCCAGTCGCCTTGGGCTGCCCAGTCGCTGAGGCGAATTGCCAACTGCTCTGACTCGGCTGCTTCGAGTTCGCGTTGCTTCAAGATTTGCTGTTTAGCGCGTTCGACTTCTTCTTCGGTGACCGGTTCTTCGGCAAACGAGGTCTCCATCACTTCAAGCATTTTGGCTCGCGCGCTCTCGATCGGTTTGTCTCCTGACACCTCGGCGAGGGTCATAAAGAGTCCCGGTTCTGCGAATGCGTAAGCAAGTGCGTACACGTTGGTCGCGATCTCGGTTTCGACCATGTCGCGATAGAGTCGACCACTCGGTTCATCGGCGAGGATATAGACGAGTGCTTTGGCGGCTGGGAAATCCTCGTGGCTGCTGGCCGGGATGTGGTAGGCGGCACCCGCGATTTGCATTTCGCCAACGCGACGCAAGACGACGGTGCGTTCGCCATCTTGTGGCGGTTCGACGGTGTAGGTGTCGTCGATGGGTGTGTCGGGCGTTTTCAGTGAACCAAAGTAGTTTTGGATATGGCTGAGCGCGCTTTCGGGATCAAACTTGCCAGCAACGATCACCATCACGTTGTCGGGGCGATAGAACTTTTTGTAGAAGCGTCGCAAGTTGACGATTGGCACACGTTCGATATCACTGCGGTTGCCGATCGTGGATTGGCCGTAGTTGTGCCATTCGTAGGCGGCTGCTTGCATGCGCTGCATCAAAACACGAATGGGGGAGTTTTCGCCGCGTTCGAATTCGTTTCGAACGACCGTCATTTCGCTCTCAAGGTCTTCGCCCTTGACGTTGCTGTTGACCAAGCGGTCGGCTTCCAAGCGGATGGCGAATTCGAGGTTCTCGTCGCTCGCGGTGAGCGTTTCGTAGTAGTTTGTGCGGTCCATCCAAGTTGTGCCGTTGAATTGGGCGCCGCGATCTTGGAGAGCTTTGGGAACGTTGGGGTGCTCGGGAGTGCCTTTGAAGAGCATGTGCTCGAGAAGGTGTGCCATTCCAGCTTCACCGTAACCTTCATGGCGCGAACCAACAAAGACGGTCATGTTGACGGTCACCACCTCTTTGCTGTTGTCGGGGAACAGCAAGACGCGAACACCATTTTCGAGTTGGTACTCGGAGATCCCTTCTACTTCGGTGACTTTCATCAGCCCGGTGTCCTTTGCGTCGTTTGATTCCGCAGCCTTGTCGGTGTCGTCGGCAGCCGCAGTGGGGTAGATCACAGAAGCTTGGGCGAGGATGGCCAAACAACTGAATGTGAAAACCGCTAGCGGCGTTCTTCGTAACCGGCTAGTCCATCGATTCGGTCGGGATGCGATCGTCACTGTCATACTCCTGTGCAGTTGTCGCGTGGTGCCGATGAATATTGTGTGGCCCGTGTGATTTGACCCATAAGTTGTGGGCCAAGTGCTGGGGGAGCTTTGCGGTGTTCCGTCCCGGGCCTTTCCAATTGTAGGAAGGTTTGCGATTGTAACGTGATTGGCAACCACCGATAACAGGGAACAAAAGAGATGTCACAACGTTGGGTCGAAGTCGCGGCTGCCGATGATTTGGCGAACGATTCGGCTATCGAGGTCGTCGTTGAAGGACAGATCCTGGCGGTCTTTCGCAATGGTGGCCAGCTCTTCGCACTCGACGGCATGTGTGCCCACCAGGGCGGCCCAATTGCCCAGGGTTGTGTTGAAAACGGATGTGTCACCTGTCCCTGGCATGGTTGGCAATATGAGTTGGCGACGGGGATCCAAACGATCAACCGCCAACCCCTTCAGGAGACTTTTGAAGTCCGCGAGCGGGAGGGGAAGATCGAGGTTTCGATCGGCTCGTAGATTGCGACACTGGATTTGCGACCAACACTTTTTCTCGAAGAAAACGCGCCGCGCCCGGCACGGCCCACTCGCCAAGGCGTACACTGACCCCACTGGGGTCGCCAACGGTGGCGGTCATGAGCGCCGGTGTTTCGATTCATCTCGTGTTTTCGAGGAAAGATTCAATGCGTCTCTCGTTGCTTCACCGCTTGTCGGTAGCTTTGTTAATGGTTTCGGCGATTGCCGTTACAAGCCGCCAGGCTTCTGCAGCCGAGTTGTTTGGTTTGACACCCGGTCCGGTAGAGCTCAAGTCGGCCGGCCCCCTTTCGTTCGGCCCTTCCGGTGTGCTTTTCGTTGGTGACCCCATGGCCGCCAAGATCTATGCGATCAACACCGAAGACAAGAAAGGTGTGACGGACCAAAAAGTCGGCGTTCGTGATCTTGCCGGACACGTTTCCAAGGCCTTTGGCGGTGGGAAAGCAACGATCGTTGACTTGGCGGTGAATCCTGAAACAGGAACGCCCTTCTTGTCAGTCACTGTCGACGGCAAACCTGGGATCGCTCGCGTGACGGGATCGACGGTTCGCAAAGTGGACCTCGATAAGATCGGTCACGGATTCGTTTCACTTCCCAATCCACCAGCCGACAAAGCGGAGCGTACCCGACGCGGTATGCGAAACAAACGCGGCGAGTCCATTACCGATCTGGTTTTCTCGGAAGGACGCGTGTTGGTTTCGGGGTTGTCAGCCGACGATGCCCCAAGCTCCGTTCGCGAGTTTGATTTTCCGTTCCGAGAGCATTCGCGAGGGATGCAAGTCGAAATCTATCATGCCGCGCATGGTGCAACCGAAGACTCTGGCGCCATTCAAACCTTCATTCCATTCACGGTTGGTGGCGAGGCAACGATTCTTGCTGGCTATGTTTGCACACCCCTGGTGAAGATCCCGCTGAAGAGCCTCAACAGCAAAAGCAAAGTCACCGGAACAACGGTCGCGGAACTTGGCAACCGCAATAAGCCTTACGACATGGTCGCGTACAAGAAGGGGGGCAAGGACTTTATTCTGATTGCCAATTCGCGACGCGGCGTGATGAAGGTCAGTACCGATAACTTGGCCAAGAACAAAGGGTTGACCGAACCGGTTCGAGGCGGAAAAACAGCCGGCCAAACCTACGAGACGATTTCCGATTTGAAAGGTGTCACCCAGCTGGCTGCGTTAAGTGACGTACACGCATTGGTTGTGATCGAAGCGGACGGCAAAGTGTCGCTGGAAGCAATCGATCTGCCTTAGGGCACGTTCGTGGAACGAGGCCCTGTGAGCCGAACACGCTGGCGTCGGTGGATTGTTGGCTAGTCGGACTCGCATGGTTTGGGATTGTGCCGGATCTGCGTCGCTGTCGCTCCTTGATCCGGCCTACGCGCAAATGCAATCTGCCGCGCTCGCGTCGGGCCTTATTGGCGAGTGCACGATTGCCCAAATTGCCGGTTTTAGCCAATTGGCTTGCTGGGACGATTGAATCATAATCGGGGGCGAGAATGCTCGTTCCCCGATATGATTCGATAGATGTCACGTCCATCACCCAGGCAATCGGCAAAGAGGCGGCCGAGGCGATTGTCGATCGAATCGCTCGAACGCCGCCAGGTCCTGGCGACCTTTATTGTCAACACAGCCGTTGACGTTGTCTCCGAAAGTGACTTGGCGACAAGTTTGCGCGAGGCGATTGCGCTGGCCAACGACACTGCCGGGCATGACACCATCGAGTTCGAGCCGGCTGTTTTTGCGGCACCGAGTCAAATCAATCTATCGCTCGGGCAGCTTGAGGTTTCCGACGCGCTGACGATCAACGGTCCGGCGGCGAATTTGACTTTGATGGCGGGACAAGACTCTCGCATCCTTTCGGCGAACCAAAATGTTGCCGACCTCGTGATTCGTGATTTGACACTGCAAGGTGGTCGAACGACCGGGCAGGCTGAATCTGGCGGCGCACTGCAATTCGATTCGGCCGGGCAGCTTTCGCTGCATCGCGTGACCCTCTTTGACAACGCGACACAAGGCAATGATTCACCGGGCGGAGCACTCTTTTCGCGCGGGGCGACGACGATCGTCGATTCGTTGGTCTCGGGCAATCGGACCGAAGGTGGCAATTCGCATGGCGGCGGTCTTTACACACGCGGTTCGTCATTGACGATCGAGCAAACGGAGATTTCATCCAATCGAACGCTCGGTCTCAATGCGCGCGGCGGTGGTGCCTATGCCTACGCGGGCGACGCGACGATCAGCCAGAGTTTGATCATCGACAACCAAACCGGCGCCGAAGATGGCAATGGCGGTGGGCTCTTCGCTCGTGGCGGGATGACCATTGTTGCAAGTCGCGTTTCAGGCAATCAGACGTTTGGTGAAGATGCTGATGGTGGAGGCATTTCGTCCCGTGGCGATTTGACGTTGACGCAAACGGCGGTGCATCAAAATCAAACGCACGGTCGCTATGCGGCCGGCGGTGGGATCTCCGCGACTTCCGGAAGTTTGACGCTGACGACAAGCAGTGTGACTTCCAACCAAACGCTCGGTTCAACCTCGGGCGGCGGTGGGATAGTCGCCGTGCGCGCAACGGTCGCTCTGGTTGATTCAACGCTTTCTTCCAACGCGGCAAACGGAACGGGAGGAATTGGCGGCGGACTGCTCGCACTGTTGGGTGATGTCGATCTTGTTGGTTCAACGGTTGTCGAGAATGTTGCGCTGAATGAAGGTGGTGGCATCTTTCTGTCGGACAATGCAGAGAAGACGTTCGTAATTTCGAACTCGATCGTTGCCTTGAACCAAGACTCCGGCGCCGCGCCCGATATCCGCCAAGGCGAAGTGCCCGGTTCGTTGACCGTGCTGGCAACACTCGTGGGTGACCGAGCCGGTTCAGGTCTCGACGAGTCGCAGACTGCGGATGCTGACGGCAACCTTGTTGGCGACGCGGGTGGACTGGGAGTGATCGACCCGTTGATCGGGCCTTTGTTTTTTAGTGGTGTGACCCATGTTCGCCCTTTGCTTGAAAACAGCCCTGCGATCGGCGCCGGCAATGGCGCTTTTGTGACCACATCGTTTGACGGACGGAGCGAACCCTTCTTGCGAGTTTCGGCTGGAACGGTCGACATGGGGGCGTTTGAATTTCAGTTCGTCAATCCAGATCGATTGGTCGTGAACACTCTCGCCGACGAATTGAATTTTGCAAACAACGACGTGTCGCTACGCGAAGCGATTCATGTTGCAGGCGGTCTTCCAGGGGCGAACACGATCACGTTTGATGAAACCGTAACGGCAATACCAGGGACGATTGAATTGTCGCTTGGTGAATTGGTGGTTGACAGCGCGTTGCAGATCATCGGACCGGGTTCGGAACAGTTGGTTGTCGATGCGATGCAGCAATCACGCGTGATGCGCGTGGGCAACGATGCTGGCGATGTGACCTTGTCTGGATTGACGCTCACGGGAGGAGTCACGTCACGCACCAATGTTCCGATCGCGCAAACGAGTTCACAGGGTGGCGGGATTCTGTCACAGTCGGACGGCACGCTTGCGATTGTCGATTCCAAAGTAAGCGGCAATGCGACCTTTGGTGACGGCGCGTTCGGTGGCGGGATCTACTCTGCGGTTGGCGCGGTTGACTTGATTCGATCCGAAGTCAGCGACAATCAAACACGCGGCTTCTTTGCACCCGGCGGCGGGCTCTTTGCGGCCATCGGAGATGTCACGATAGTCGACAGCCGATTGACCGGTAACTTGACTGGCGGTGTTGATTCGGCAGGTGGCGCGATCGCATCGATTGCCGGCAACGTATCGGTCGATAACAGCCTGCTTGCCAATAATCGAACGCTGCGAAGCGCTGCCGCAGGGGGCGCACTCTATTCGGTCGCCGGCAACGTGACGATTACCTCCAGCGAGTTGCTTGAGAACTTTACTTCTGGTGATCGCTCGCCCGGTGGAGCGGTTTTCGCTGGAGCTGGAACCAACTTGGAAGTTATGCAGAGTGAGATCTCTGGTAACCGGACGAGCGGGTTGTTGTCGGGTGGAGGGGCGGTCTACGGGCAGGCTGTGAATCTTTTCAGTAGCACGATTGCCGAGAATGAAACAGACGGAGACTCGTCTCGTGGCGGGGGTGTTTTCGCAACCCAAGTGTCGATGACCAATACCACGGTGTCGGGGAATCAGACGCGCGGAGCGTCGAGCGATGGAGGTGGGTTCTATTCCCGCGACGCGTCGGTGCTAAGCAGCACTGTTGTACATAATGTTTCTTCGGCCAGTGGCGGCGGGATTGCGATTGAAGGTGTCTCAGCCGCGCAGCTTGATTTGGCCAATTCTATCGTTGCTGCAAACTCGGCTGGCGGCGCGGGCACCGATGTGCATTTCACTTCGGCTCTTGCTGATTTGTCGGTCAACCATAGTTTGATCGGCGATGCCGAAGGAAGTGGATTGACGGCTTCACTGGTGATTGACGCCAACGGCAATCTGATCGGCGGCGACGGGCCAACCACGATCGTGATTGATCCCGGTGTCGAACCGTTGACGCGAAACGGTGGGAACGTTCGCACGCACGGACTCGCCGTCGATTCGCCAGCGGTCAATTTGGGAAGCGACACGCTGGTGTCCACGCTCACTAACGACGCTCGCGGCGAGCCTTTCTCGCGTTCGGCATCGGGACGACCGGATGCCGGGGCACTGGAACGACAGCGATTGCCATTGAGTCGGTTTGTGGTGACGACTGCCGCCGACGAAGTGGACTACTCGGACGCTGTTGTCAGTTTGCGCGAAGCGATCGCGGCGGCCAATGGAAGCGATGGGCACGACGTCGTTTCGTTTGACACATCAGTGTTCGGTTCGACTCAATCCATCGATCTGGAATTGGGCGAGCTTGTTGTCACCAACGACTTGACGATCGTTGGACCCGGCTCAGGATTGTTGACGCTCGATGCTGGTGGTCGCTCACGCGTAATTCGATTCCAAGGCAATGGTCAATCGCTCAACCTATCTGGGTTAACGATCTCGGGTGGCAGCGTCTTGGATGCCGGGGCAAGCGAGTTAGAGCGATCTGGCGGTGGAATTCAATTTGTGTCTCCCGGCGGAACGCTGTCGCTATCAAGCGTGATTGTTCGAGACAATGTTTCGGCGTCCGACGGTGGCGGTGTCTTTGCGGAAGGAGTCGTGGTCCTTGATGACGTCTTGATCGATTCCAACGTTGCCAGCCAAGTTGCTGGCGGCGTGCGTGCGACCCAGTTGGTGATGACTGATTCGGTGGTGACCAATAACCAAGCGAATGTCGGCGGCGGGCTTTCGGCTGCGAGCGTGTCGGTCGTCGATTCGACCGTTTCCAACAACATCGCTACGGGAACTTCGGGTGTTGGCGGTGGTGTCGATGGCGGAACGGTGCGGATCTTTGATTCCATCGTCACCGGGAACCGTGCGGATCAAAGTGGTGGCGGGATTGCCGCGGGTTCGGTCGAGCTTCGTTCAAGTGTTGTTACGGGTAACGTCGCTGGCACGCATGGCGGCGGTGTCGATGCCGATGTGGCAACCGTTCTTTCGAGTAGCGTATCGCTCAATCGAGCCGGCACCGACGGCGGTGGTCTCTACTTGCGCGAGCAGCAGCCGGGATCCAACTTCGTTGTCACCCTCACCAACAGCACGCTCTCGGGCAACGAGGCAATTCGGGGCGGTGGCCTCTTTTCCGGAGGGAGCCGAAACCCAACACGGTTTGAAATCCAATCAAGCACCGTTGCGAACAATCAGGCATCGGGCGGCGGCGGCATGCTGTTGGCACTTGATGCGAGCTTGACGATTCGTGATGCGCTTTTCGCGGGGAATACGGACAGCCTTGGGATCCCGAACTTCCGTCCGCTGCGTAATCCCTTTGAGTTAACGATCGAAAACAGTTTGATCGATGACAATACCGGGACGGGGGTTGCGGAGTCGCAAACGCCCGATGCCAACGGCAACCTCGTGGGACGGCCCACGCCAGATGGCGGTGGATTGATCGATGCGGGACTTGATCCACTCACGGAAATCGCAGGCACCTTGGTGCACCCGTTGCTGCCCACGAGTCCTGCGATCGATGCGGGAAGCTCCGTCGCGGTCGGCATCCTGTTTGATCAACGCGGTGCTCCGTTCACACGTTTGTTTGGTTCCGCCTTCGATATGGGAGCCTTCGAAACGCAGCCGCCCAGGGAGCCGGTGTTGCACTGGGACGACCCCGCGCCCATTGCAACGGGGACGCCGCTAGGGAGCCAACAGCTGAATGCCAGGACAACGGCAGCTGGTACGTTCGTCTACGATCCTGCACCAGGAGCCTTGTTGGCGTCTGGGCTTGGGCAAACGTTGACCGTTCAATTTCAGCCCGATCTACCAGAGTATTTTTCGGCGACTTCGGCTTCGGCGTCGATTGATGTGGTCGACGCACTCGATTTTGGTGACGCTCCCGATTCCTATGCGACCCGACTGGCCAGCGATGGGCCTCGGCATGGCCAAAGTGCGTTGCACCTTGGCGCATCGGTCGACGATGAAGTGGACGGCGCTCCTGGCGTGCGAGCCTCGGGTGATGGGACGGACGATGATGGAATTCGCTGGATCACAAGCCTGGTTGCTGATGAGACATCCGGCACGACTGCAACGGTGATGGTCACGGCATCGGAATCGGGGCTTCTCGATGCGTGGATCGATTTTGATGGCAACGGCGTGTTTGACCATCCGACCGAACACATTGGTGCTGGCACGAGTCTCGAACTCGACGAGGGCGAAAATCTGGTTGAGATTTCGTTGCCGGCGGGCACTGTTCCCGGCAACACCTTCGCGCGGTTCCGAATCAGCAGCACCGGTGGCCTGCTACCAACGGGGACGGCAATCGACGGAGAAGTCGAAGACCATGAGGTAGAGATTCTCGATGGGCGACAACAGCCAACCGTGACCGTTGCTCCGGGACGCGGCACGACTCGACTGGCCTTTGAACTCGGCGAGTTCTTCGTGTTCCAAGGTTCGAATACGCTCTTTCAAGCACCCCGCGTCTCGGTCGGGCGCTACGACCTTGTTGGTACACAATTCAGTGACATCTTGGTTGTTGATGATTCAGGTGGTGATCCGATCCCCGAGCAAGGATTCCGCTATGACGCGGGTTCGGGCGTGAACACATTGCGAATTGTTGGACCACGTAGCCGCTTTGAGGCGACTGGCGTTGCCGGCGTTGGCTTGCACAACATCGATGTGGTCGACCTGTCTTCGTCGGCCGCAACCACACTGGTGTTGGAGTCGGTGGTTGCTCGTCAAATGGATCCGGGTGGCGGCGGAATCATCGTGACCGGGGGCACCGAAGACACGATTCAATTGAGTGACCGCGATGCGTGGTCGATGGCTGAGCCGGTCAGCGTCGCTGGTTTCGCATTTAGCAACGTTGTCACACGCGGGACCTTTGTCCAAGTCGACTTTGCAAGCCCCTGGCAAAACCTCGTTCGTCCAGGTGACGTTGGGAACGACGGCAACGTGACTGCAAACGATGCCTTGCGGATCATCAATGAACTTGGCCGAAGAATCTTTTCAGATCCAGAGAGTGCCAAACTGTTTCGACCTGATCAAGTCGGAACGTGGCCCGGATTCTATTTCGATCAAAATGGTGATGGTTCGGCAACGGCGCTTGATGCATTGCGCGTGATCAACGAGTTGGCGCGAATCGACACCGCCTCGGTTGAAGGTGAATGGGTCGAAACACCTCAATGGTTGTCAGAAGATGTGGATCGCGTTATCGCACGCCGCCGGGCCGAGTGGCCGGAGGTGCCAAGTACGATTGAGGTGCAACCTGATGTCGCCAAGTTGATCTGGGCAATCGAAGTGTCGGCGCCGTCGAGTGCGGATCCAGTGCAAGCCGAGTCCGCTTCAAGCGATTCGGAAGACGATCGCGTCGAATTGGACTCAAGCTTCGCGTAGGTCATGCTGTGCATGACACGAGTCGCATCGTCATGCGGAGCATGACCTACTTGGCTAATTCTCTTGGGCGAGCAACTGGGCGGTCGCGACGAGGTCGACGAACTCTTCTCGTAGACCGTGAGGATCGACGCCCATACTCGCCTGTGCAACTTCGCTGACCGTGTCGAAACTCCAATCGCCACCGTGTTCGCTGTTGCGAAGCAGCATGCCAAAGCCAGCGACGGCAGCAGCAAACTGAAACTCTTGATCGGTTTGGTCAAAAGCAAGCCCGCTGTCGATCACAGGGTGCTCCATCAATTGGCTGGTGTCTTCACCCGGCAGTTTGTAGCGTAGCTTCAGCGTCAGCATCTCGCCCGATTCGGCGGCGATCGAAGGTTCGGCCTTTTCTTGATACTTGAGCGGGTCGGTGGTTGGCAGGACGGCTTCGTCAGCCCCTGTAGGCACGATCTCGTACAACGCTGTGACCGTATGTCCGGCGCCGATTTCGCCAGCATCTTTCTTGTCGTCGTTAAAGTCTTGATCTGCCAACATGCGGTTTTCGTATCCGATCAAACGATAGCCGGCCACGATGGACGGATTGAATTCGATTTGAATCTTGACGTCTTTGGCAATCGTGACCAGCGTCCCGGCAAGTTGTTGAACGAGCACCTTCTTGGCTTCGTTGTAAGTATCAATGAACGCGTAGTTGCCATTGCCTTTTCCTGAAATCTGTTCGAGCATCGAGTCGTTCAGGTTGCCCATCCCAAAACCGAGCACGGTCAACTCGATACCTGCCTTGGACTGATCCTCGACCATGCGCACGAGTTCGTCGGTGCTGGTTTGACCAAGGTTGAAGTCTCCATCGGTGCAAAGCAGGATGCGGTTGGTTCCATTTTCAATGAAGTTGCTGCGAGCGAGATCGTAGGCCAATTGCAATCCGCCCGCGCCGTTCGTGCCACCGCCCGCGGAGAGCTGAGTCAGGGCGGTCATGATTGCTTTCGTGTCGGACGCAGGCGTGCTGTCGAGCACGATGCCTGCCGAACCTGCGTAGGCGACGATCGCAATCCGATCATTCTCGCCGAGCTGTTTGAGGAGGAGCTGCATGCCGCGTTTGAGCAGTGGCAACTTGTTGGGACGCTTCATCGATCCCGAGGTGTCGAGCAGCAAAACGAGGTTGCTGTTTGGACGCTCGGCGTTCTCGATCACCCGCCCTTTCAACGCGACACGCGCGAGTCGATGGTTGTCGTTCCACGGACAAGAGGCAACGGCAACGTGCGTTGCGAACGGCTCCGATTGACTGGCCGCTGGCGGTGCGTAGTCATACTGGAAGTAGTTGAGCAACTCTTCGATTCGAACGGCATCGGGCCGAGGCATCTGGTTGTATTCGACGAGGTACTGACGAACCTTGCTGTAGGAGGCAGTATCGACATCGATCGAAAAAGTGCTCAGCGGATTGTCGCCGACCCGGACAAAGGGATTGTCAACGATGTGGTCGTACTGTTCGCCGGCGTCTCCAGCACCGCGTCCCTGGTCTGGGTCGGCCAGCAGCGGTAGGTCTTCGGCGAGGCCGCCGATCGCGCCGGCCGCTGGCGCTGCGAATTCAGCTGCTTCGTAATCGGCAGCCATCGCGTAATCGGCCGTGGCTTTGGGCATCGCCCGTTCATCCACAGAAGCGGCCGTCTGCGGTTCCGACTGTCGGGCACATCCCGGAAAGATCAGGCCGAAAACGAGCAAGGAAACGAATAGCTTTTTCATCGTCAGCTCCGATGGGTCAGTCGGTGGATGCGCAGAAAACTCGCCTGCTAATAGAAAGACGAACGACCCAGGGAGCTGGATTGGAGATTTCGAAAGTTTTTCGCGTTTTTTGCCTGAGCCGAACGCGCTAGCTAGCGTCGGGCCTTGCTTTATCAAATCATCTGTGCCGGATCTGTTTCGCTGTCGCTCCTTGAGCCGGCCTACGTGATCTCGTCGCGGAGATACGTCTCGATACGGTCCCGGATTTGGTCGCGTACCTGGCGGAAAACGGCCAGTTTTTCCTCGTCACTCCCTTCGGCGTCGGCTGGATCGTAGAACGGCCAGTGGAGCGTTTGTTGGACCCCGGGCAGCACGGGACAGTTCTCCTTGGCCGAATCGCAGACCGTGATGACCAAGTCGATCGATTGGTCAACGAACTGGTCGACGTGCTTGCTCTCGGCGCTGGACAGGTCTTCGCCAAGTTCCTTCATCGCCTCGATCGCCAACGGGTGAACATATCCCGCGGGTTTGGAACCCGCCGATTCTGCTTGCCACTGGCCTTCGCCAAGCTGGTTCCACAGGTATTCGGCCATTTGCGAACGGCAAGAGTTGCCCGTGCATAGGATGAGTACGCGTCGCGCCATTGAATTCTCGATCTGATTCAGTTGGTTGGATGAAGGATCGGCAGATTGTACAGAATCGTGTACGCTGCCAAACCTGACGAAGGCGGCAAGAGGCGAGAATCGTTCATTGTTAACATGATTTGCTGCCGAGGTTGATGGAAAAACGACGTTTGGAAACCGATGCCGACCTAACGCCTCCCTATCCCAGTCGGTTCCGCCGTGCGCTGGTGATTGCTGGTACAGCGCTTGTGTTCGTGATCGCTGGCCTGCTGATCCCGATTCCGTTTGGTGGTCGAGCGGCCGTTGCTTTAGGCGATCTGATGCACGCTCCCCTTTTCGGCGGGATGACCTTGGGCGTGCTCTTGCTTTGGAACTTTGTCTGGCCAATCGATGTCAGCACTCCCGCGAGTGAACCGGACCTGTCGATGGACGGCCAATCGTTCGCTGACGGAGCTTTTGTCGTTCGTTCGGTCGTGGTCGGGATGGCGTTGTTCTTGTTTGGCGTTGGGATTGAATTCGCGCAAGCCTACAGTGGACGAAGCTTTGCGATCCACGATGCAGTTGCCAACGGATTGGGAATCACCGCGGCACTGTTTTGGTATTGGGCGATGTTGGTTCGAAAACAACGCCCTGGTGAAAAGTCCTTGCCGAGGACATTGCGATTGGCGACTTGCGTGTTGCTGGTTGTGGCTTGGTGGGGCCCCGTGGCCATGTTGCTGGACGTCGCGGCCAAGTACACGCAGTTTCCGATGTTGGCTTCGTTCGAAACGGAAACCGAATTCCAGCGGTTTTTCTTTCGTGGTTGTCAACCGCGACGCTCGAAGCAAGACGCAACCACCGGCAAGTACTCGATGGAAGTGCTTTACGAACCGGGTGAGTATCCGTCGGCGACACTTGTGGAAATGATCCCTGATTGGTCTCAGGTCAAGTCGCTCTGTGTCGATGTGACGCTGGATGCAAGTCATGACTTGCCACAGGCCACCTTCATGTTGAAAGTGACTGACAGCGACCACAACGGCAAACATGAGGATACGTTTCGCAAGCAGTGGGATTTGGGACCCGGCGAATCCGTGCGTGTTTCGATTCCTCGTCAGGCGTTGATTGACGGGCCCGATGATCGCGAGCTCAATCTGGAATCGATGCGCTTTGTCGATCTGATGATGCTCGACGTCCAAGTGCCAACACTCGTGCGCATCGATGCGCTTCGGTTGGAGCTGGAGTGACTATCGCTGGTAGATTGGCAGATAGTGATACTTGACCGACAGGCTGAGGATGGCCATCGAGGTTGCGTAGATACGGCCGGCCGAACGTTCTTGCCCGCCGACTGCTGCCCAATAGCCGCCATCATGCTGGATCCTTAGCATCAAGTCTTCGACACGCCCTCGCGCTCGATCCGAATAGCGTCCGCCACGTTGGTACATCCCTTGGGCATAGTAATAGCTGCCGTAGAAGAACCAATTCTTGTTGCTGTCGAGTTCGCGTTGGTGCAGCCAATCGGCAGCCGTCAAAACCTCTTCGGCGTCATAGGCACCACAGACTTGCATTGAAAGCACACCGGCGGCCACCATCGCATAGTCGGGCGGTCGGCCTGGTTGGTAACCAAACCCACCCTGACCGTCATGGTAACAACGGCGGATGTATTCAATGGCGAGATCGATCGACTCTTTGGGGACGGGAAGACCGGCGTTCTTTGCAGAGCGAAGTGCCATCACTTGCCAAACGCTCACTGAAAGATCCGATTCTTTGGTTTTCGGCGTGTAACGCCAACCACCCAAGTGCTTGTAGCCCTTCCGCACACGCTGGGAAGCCAGGATCAGCGCCACTGCCCGCTCGAGACGCTCGCGAATCAACGCGTCTTGTTCATCGTCAATTCCCATCCCCAGCATCTCGGCGAGCATCAACGTGATGATGCCGTGACCGTACATTCGCGATCCGTCGGCTCCAAAGTATTGGTCTTCTTGAATATTGTCGGGGTGCAGCACGAAGTCGAGCGCCATGCGCATCGTGTCGCCTTCGGGAGTCGGGTCGGTCGGTTGATGTCCGACCGCAGCCATAGCCATGATCGCGAGCGCCGTCATCGCCGTCCGGTTGCTGCGGTTCTGGCCGTCAATGATCGCTCCGCTCAGACGACCTTGAACAACCTGTTCGCCCATGAGGTAGGAGATGCCATCGGCAATCGCAGCATCCACTTCGTCTTTTTGAAACGGATTGTCCGCGGTTGCGTTTGCCGGGGCAAAGCAAAGGCCAGCTGTGATCGCGAGGAAGCACAAGATGACGGGAATCTTCATTTACTCTTCCCTCGACGTTTCGGCGATCAAGCGAAAGTAGGTTTCAATCGCGCGACGATACTCTGGCGATATCTTTTCACGGCGACCATTTAACAGATCGTTTGCAATCTTCGGCGGCAGTTTTGCCCAATCGGCATCTTTCATTTCCTCGAGCGGCGGAAGCGGTTCAAAGTCCTCGGGCGCGGCCTCCGCCGGCGCGCCACTTGGCAGCGAGGCATAGCCATCACCCATCGGACTCGGAGGTCCGCTTCGTCCCGGTGGGCACCGGCCGCGGGCGTGATCGCGTGACAGGGATTGCGCCGCTTGCACGAGCGCTTCCTCGGTTGGCGTTGTCGCAGGTTGCATCGGAGCGTCAGGAGGCAGCGAGTTGTCGAGGCCGTTCGGATCGACGTTCGCAGATTGTCCACCCGACTGCCCTCCCCCGCTCGCTTGCCCTTGGCTTGAGTTTGGCGAGCCGCCTTGACCACCTGAGGAACCTTGACCGCCTTGCTGGCCTTGCCCGCTTTGTCCTTGCTGACCGGACTGACCTTGCGCACCTTGTTGTCCCGATTGTCCGCCGCTTTGTCCTTGCTGGCCGGACTGACCTTGCGCACCTTGTTGCCCCGAATGTCCACCTTGCTGCGACGCGCCCTGTTGACCCTGCTGGCCTTGTCCGCTCTGTCCTTGCTGGCCGGACTGACCTTGCGCACCTTGTTGCCCTGATTGTCCACCTTGCTGCGACGCGTCCTGTTGTCCTTGAGCGTTTTGTCCTTGCTGACCGGACTGACCTTGCGCCCCTTGTTGTCCCGATTGTCCACCTTGCTGCGACGCGCCCTGTTGTCCTTGTTGGCCTTGTCCGTTTTGTCCTTGCTGACCGGACTGACCTTGCTCGCCTTGTTGCCCTGATTGTCCGCCTTGCTGCGACGCGCCCTGTTGTCCTTGCTGTCCTTGCCCGCTTTGTCCTTGCTGGCCGGACTGACCTTGCTCGCCTTGTTGACCTGATTGTCCGCCTTGCTGGGACGCGCCCTGCTGTCCTTGTTGGCCTTGCCCGTTTTGTTCTTGCTGGCCGGACGGACTTTGCGCACCCTGTTGGCTGTCTTGCTGACCTGCGTTCGGTTCACCCTGCTGGGGTTCATTGCCTTGCGCGGTCTCTTGGCCGTTTTGATTGCCAGCGGCTTGCCCGTTCTGCGCAGGCTCACCTTGCTCGCCCCCTTGAGGCGGTGGATTGCCGTCGGCTTGCTGTCCTTGCTCGTTTTGCCCTTGTTGTGATTGTCGGCTGGTCGGCTGCCCTGACGGAGCGTTGTCGGCCGGCGGCTGATCGGCTTGGCCGTTGGGCTGCATCGGCGCTTCAGCTGCTGGATCGTTGGGCGGATTGCCAACCTGAGATTCACCTTGCTGAGGTTGGGCGTTGTCGGCCGGAGGTTGTGCGTTGCCGGCCTGGGCATCTTCAGCTGGAGTTGGCGGTTGCCTTGGTGCCGGTTCGTTGACTTGCCGATCCAGGTCGTTCAATGCCTGGGCGAGTTCACGTGACACTTCGTCCGAGAAATTGCTTTCGCCGTTTTGTTCTCGCGGCTGGCCACCTTCTTGATTTACGTTTTGGTCTTCGCCTGCGTTCGGCTGGCCTTGAGGCGGTGACTGGTTTTCTCGGCCCGAGTTTTCTTGGCGTTGGTTTTGGTTGCCTGCTTCCTGGTTGCCATCCTGGTTGCGTTGGGCGTCACCCGCTTGCGCGGCGTCTCGGTTTTGCGGCGCGTTCTGGCGACCTGGCGCGTTCTGGCGACCTGGCTCGTTCTGGCGATCTGCTTGTCCGTTTTGCGGCGGTTGGGTTTGCCGTTGGCCATCGGCACGGCGCTGCGTTCCCAACATTTCATCAAGTTGGTCGGCGGCTTGCGTGATCGCTTCTTCCACTTCCTCGAGGTCATCGCCGAGTTGTTCGAGCGATTGAGGTTCGCTTGGGCCGTTTGACTGTGAAGCGTCTTGTCGCGTTTGTTCGAGCATTTCGGCGGCAGCTTCGGTTTCGTCCGCGATCTGTTCCAGTTGATCCGCCGAATCCTCACGACCTCGCCTGCGCTCGTTGCGTGATGCTTGGCGGAGGCTTTGTTGGGCTGCATCCAAGCGGTCAGCGACTTGTTGCTGTCGACGGCTGTTCGCCAAACTGCGTTCGGCACCTTGCTGGAGTTGCTGTTGGCCTTGGCTGATTTGACGGGCGAGCTGCTCCGCACGATCGGCCAACTGCTCGGCTTGCTCGGCGGCCTGTCGCGTTTCGTCCGCCGCGGGCGAAGGCTCGTTTGAGTCGTTGGTTTGCTCTTCGGCCTCACGCAGTTCATTGGCAGCTTGGCGGGCAGACTGTGCGGCTTGGCGCGCCGCTTCGGCGATCTCACCACCGTCGTTTGCATCTCGTGCGCCCTGCTCCGCTTGTTGGGCGGCTTCTTGAAGTTGTTGTCGTGCCTGGTCGATAGCGTCGGCCGCTTTGTCTTGCTCGCCAACCGGTTGGTCGTTTTCGATTGCCTGCTCGACAGCCTCTTCGGCTTGCGCGACTTCTTGTTCCGCCAGTTCGCGGGCATCCTGCTGCAGTTGCGTCAGTTCGTCTTGCCAGCGCTGAGGTGCGTCTGCCATTCGCTGTGCGGTTTCAGCGACCTGTTGTTGCTGCGCTTCGGCATTGGCAAGATTCGATTGTGCTTGTTGCATCTGACGCTGTGTGATTGCGTCGAGCTGACGTTGCATCGCTTCGTTTTCTTGAAGCTCCTGTTCCAGCTCGTCGATGGCTTCTTCCGCGGAAAGCTCTGCGAGTTCGGCGAGCCGTTCCATCTCTTGCTGTCTCGCTTCGAGCTGTTCTCGGATTCCCAGCTCCTGCTCGGCATCGCGTAAGCGTTGCCTTGACTCGTCGGCATCGCCTTCACGCAAGTTCTCATAGTGCTCGGCAAGTTGTTGCAGCTCATTCGCCAACTCAGCTTGGCGATCGGCAGCTTGCTCAAGTGCATCGCGTTGCGGTTCACCCTCGACGCTGGCCGCTTCCTCAAGCAATTGCTGTTGTTGGGCGGGTTGATCTTCAAGCATGGCCAAAGCGGCATCGTTGTCACGCATGCGTTCGCGGCCTTCTTGATTGAACACTTCTTGTTCGTTGGCGTCTTCGCGGAGCGCGTCTCGCAACCGATCCATCTGTTGCTCGAGCTCTTCGAGCTCGGCAAGTTGTTTTGCGATTTCTTCGGCGAGTTCGGCATCGGCAAGCTCTTGATCGGCAAGTGCCTCCAGGTCGGCCGCGTCTTCGGCAGCTTGATCGGCGAGCTGTTCCATCATTTCGTCGATCGTTGGTGCCAGCTGAATCATCGCGTCACGCGCTTGTTCCAGGTCATTTTCTAGAAGTGCACGCACGCGTTTGAGTTCGGCGAGCAGCCGTTTGAGTTCCTCGGTCTTGGCGACGATCGGTCGGCCCAATTTCGGACGTGCGATCATCTCCTTGCGGACGGCGAGGTAATCGTTGCTGCGGCGCGTTTTTGAGATGGCGCTACCCGCCTCTTTGGGCAAATCCGATGCGGCGAGCCGATTGCCGAGATGCTCGTACTGGTTTTCGGCACTGAACCAGTCACTCGGGCTGACCATGGTTTCGGAGGTTTGTTCCGAGTCGGTCAATTGAATGCGCGGTTTGGCGTCGCGTGTCGCCATGGTGGAAACAACGCCGATCAAATCGTCAAGCTGGTGGACGATGTTGATCACTTCAAGAGACTCGACAATGTTCTGCACGGCTGCCGGTTCGTCGGACGCAGGAAGCTGCCCCAATTCGATCCGGGTGCGGACCGATTCCAGTGCGCGCCAAGCGCGCGCCGAGTCGGCGACATAGCCAGCGTCGGTGTCGGGTCGAGCCTGTTGAAGGGATGCGATCGTCATGAGGTTTGCAATCGCGGCGTCGTAAGCAGCCGCGGCAAGCTGGTCCGCTTTGGCTTGGTCGTCGTCGGCAGCGCCGAGACGCTTGGTTGTGAAATTGACGATTCGCGCGGCAACGGTGTCGCTATCGCCAGCGACTTTGGAGAGTTGTTTTCGAGGGTTGACGGAGGCGAGAAGCGTGTCGCGGAAGAGTGACATCGCGTTTTCGGAGGCCGTTTCGAGTGGACGCTCAATCGATTCAACAGCGCTGCGATCGATATTTCCGAGACCGGCCGATTCGAGTTGCCGCAAGTCGATGGCGACTTGTTCGAGCACGCGCGATTCGGTCGCGTCGGCATGCTTTGACATGGCGTCGACCATCGATGCCATGATCGCGGCTTCGCCGGCGATGGCTTGCATGCGGTGCATCAGTCGCTCGGGGCCGCCTTGGTCGAGGCGTGATAACGCGGTGCCGTGCATCTTTTGCAGTGCCAACAGGTCACTTGCGACTGCGGCCGTTTCCGAGAGTCGCAGTAGATGGTCGAATGCATCGGACGCACCCGAGACTCGCGAATGCACGAAGTTAGCGGCCGTCTTTGCTGCGTCTCGATCGTCCGTCGCCAAATGTTCGCGTACGAATCCGGTGCCGACGTTAGAAGCTCGCGCGATCGATTGCCCTACGCTCACCAGATCGATTGCGTCACGACCGCCGAGCGAGGCCGCTGTCGCCGCCTCGATTGCCGACATTGCCTCGCCCGCTTTCGCGTCACAGTTGGCTGCGGCTTGAAGGGCACCAGGAAGATCGTTGTCGCCACCGTAAGAACCGACAACACGTTTGAGCACTTCCGAGGCGGCTTGGAGCTCAACAAGTTTGTCGTGCGCCGCGCGAGCCAGTGTGAGTGCATTCCAACGCTGCGGATCAAATTCGTGTGAACTGATGACCGCGCGCACCGTCTGGCTTTCGCCGCGGCCTCCCTTCTTGTCGATGGCAACGAGCTTGGTGAACGCGACGTTTCCGGGAGCAAGCTTGAGCGGATAAAGGTCCCAAGCTTGTTCGAGTTCCCATTGGGCGGTCGCTTGATCAGGCTGGAACGTTTTCACGACTTGCCAATCGGCGTCGCCGACGCGAATCAACTGTTCGACTCGGTCGAGCGCCCAGTCGTCCTCGGCAACCCCTTTGATCGAGACGATCTCATCGGAAGGAATCAAGATTGCCGGCGGCGGTTGTTCGAGTCGAACGGTGGGCGGTTTGTCAGGATCGGCGCCGATGACATACTCGGGACTGAACTTGTTTTCTAATTTTGACTTTGAGCCGACCAAATGGATCTTGTAGGTTCCCGTCGCGTTGATCGGGATGGTCGCTTGCATGCGATTGGGGGCACTTTCGGTTCCCGCTGTCTGCTTCATCGGCAACGTGGAATCACCCAGTGTCGTGCTGATCACCAGGTTGGCAACGTCAACGGGTTGATTGACATCGATCACCAAGTCGACCTCGGTGCCTTCTAATGCGACCAAGTCACCGAGCGTGTCAGTTTCGATGAGCGGTTTTCGGTTGAGGTAATCGGGAAATCGAAACGTCTTGGTGAATGAGACCACCTGTGGTCGTTCGCGGGACGTCAGTACGTGCGTGTTGGTGCGAGTGTCGTTGGCAAGAATGCGGTACTGAATCGATTGCGGCCCCATGCGCACCTGAGCTTGATAAGTGCGCGATTGCCCAGGCACCGGTGTCATCGCGGTGTGCGTGGGTTCGCCACCCTCTTTGGTCGTTTCGAGCGTGACGGTATCACTGGGCGACGGACCGCCGATGCGAACTTGAATGTCAACTTGATCTCCCGTTGCCACCGAAGCGTCGGGTGGGTTGGGTGCAAGGATTTCAACGCGCGTCAATGAAACGCGATCGATATCGGCCATCGGCAACATGGCTCGCGTCACGCGACGTCCGAACTGCAAGCTTGGAATGCTAAGCAGGATCAGCAGTACGATCATCGCCGCCAATGCGACGTTCAACCAGCGACGAATCATTGCCCACGGCAACAGCGACTCAACGCGCACCCCGCTCATTCGCTCGGAAACATCTTGTTGAAGCACCGATCGGAACGCGACGGAATGCCAGGGGCGTTCGGCATCAGGATCGGACAGTTCGACGGCCGAGACCAAGTCTTCGCGAAGCGACGGATCGGCTTGTTCAACAAGTTTGGCGGTCTGTGATGAGTTTTGGTTTTGCAGCAGCAGTCGCACGCAGGTCATCCAGATCGCGGTGCCGATGGCAGCGTAGGCGGCCAAGCTAAGAAACCAGCGCAGCGGATCCGAAAGGTAGACAAGCCAGTCGGCCAACGCGACGACGATTAGCACCGCCACCGTGCAGACCACGCCCGCACAGATTCCGCGCGAGACGATCAGCTGTCGTCGTCGGCTTTGAAAGTCGTCGAGTTTGCGAAGCACGCTTGGGTTGAGTTGATTGCTCATCAGTTCCGTCGCCTACATCATGCCCAATCGTTTACGAATCAACCATTCCATTGTGAACAATCCGATCAGTGGCACAAACCAATACCAGCTGCGCCAAACCACGAGTTCACGTGTTTTTTCTTTTCGGCTTGCTTCAGAAGCAAGGATTTCAGGAAGCCGTCCAATGTCCTCTTCTCGCAGGTATTGTCCGCCCGATTTTTCGGCCATCTGCCGCAACAATGCCTCGTGGCAATACAGCACATCAAGTTCTCCCGAAGCTTCGCCAAACACGATGAACTCGGCACGAACATCCTTGGAGGCGGCGTTGAGTGCGGATGAGGTGACACCGACCTGATAGGCGCCCGGTTGAAGTGGCTGTGTCTGCGCTCGAAAGACTCCGCCACTTTCCATGCCGCCAACAAGCGGTAGCGTCGCAACGACCTCGCCGTCCTGGTAGAGCTGGACATCGGCGACGGCGTTGACAATCGGTTGTCCATTCTCATCGCGGATGCGGATTTTGATGTCTGCGGCGTCGCCAGGTTGGTAGCTAAAACCACCGGTGTCGATGGAAACGTAGCGGTCATGAATCGCAAACGGCGATTCCATCACGAAGGAGATGATCTGGTTCCAATAGGCGGCGTGGTATTCATCGCCTACTTCGAAACGCCATCGCCACGATTCGTCAAAACCGCTGTAAAGAACGGTGCCTGCGCCATAGCGACGAACGACCAAGCCGGGACCTTGCTTGGGCGGGTTCTTGGGACCACGTGGCCCTGAGTCGCCTTGCACAAGAGCTTCGCATCCCGGCAATGCTTCGACCTCGGCCATCCAGCGCGGCGAGGGAAGCATGTTCCATTTCAAAGTGCTTTCGTCCGAGTCGCCCGAGAAAGCAAGTGCAGGTGTCGACATCCCGCGCGGCGTCAATGACAACTTTGGTTTCCACATTCCCCGCCCCTTCTTCCATTGGATGGGAAGGAGTGACTTGAGTTCGGAGCTGGCGAAGGAGCGTTGTTTGCCACGTTGGCCGTCAAGAAACAGCAGGCCTCCACCATTGCTTCCGACGAATTGGTGAATCCATTGAAGTTCTTCGTCGCGAAATACGCCAGCGGGGACGTCGCCAATGACGATCACGTCATAAGTGAAAAGACGCTTGAGCGAATTCGGAAAGGACCCAGTTGATTCACCACGTGGCATTCGCATGCGTCCGTCAACTTGATCAATCATGATGTCGTTGACAAACCAATGCTCATCTCGCTCAAGAAGGTTGCGTAGGTAGCGGAATTCCCAACGTGGACGTGAATCGACAAGTAGCACGCTACGCGGGCGCGTGATGGCGCGGACACTCGCCTCGCGAGTATTGTTGTCGTCGCGGATTTCACCTTCGAGCGGCTCTGCGGTGACCTTCAACGAGAGTGGTAGCGAGACGGCGGCCACATCGCGAAGCGAACCCGCCATGCGGTTTTCGACGAGCTGTTTGATTGGGAAATCAAATTCAACATCCCGCAAGTTGGATGAGTCCGTCGTCAGCTGGTCGCTCCAAACCTGTTGCCCGTCCACTTCAATACGCAGTTGCAGAGGCGAACCGGCGGGCATGTTGTCTTTCACAACGAGCTTGCCTTTGACACGGTCATCGGCAAAGACCGCTTCTGGGGTTTGGACTGCGAGGACGGCTAAGTCGGGCGGAGGACTGGCCGAACCGAATCCTACCGGGTAGACGGGGATGCCGCGACGTCCAAGGAGGCGTGCCAAGTGCATTGGCGTGATGGTGTCTTTGCGCTGTTCGTTGTGTTGGCCATCGGTGAGGATCACGACACTTAGCTGCGGCGATCCTTCGCCCCCGTCGACGTTGGAATTGCCACTGGGCAGTTCACCAACGATCTTGTCGATCTTCGTTGCCAGGTCAGTCGATTCACCGATCGGTTTGAACGGGTCAAAGGTTGAGGGAAGCTCGGGTTGCTTGAGAGGTTGCCAAAGTCGGGATGTGGCGTCGTCGTTGCTGTTGTCTGAGATCGCGATTAAGTCGACATGGTGATCGGCATTCAGGCTTTCCAGAAGCGGCGAGCTGCCATCGAGCAACGCGGCTTCTGCTCGCTTCCAGCGGGTCATCTCGTCAAGTCGTTCGGTCGCCTCGTCCAGTTTGGTATCCGAGGGGCTCGCTTCACTGGTCCGCTGTCGGTATTCCTTTTCGAAATCGATCTGCAGTCTCTTTGCAACTCCAGCGATCCGTTGCAGCTGTTCGAAGAGTTGTTGATCGTTCAGGTCGCCAGTGCGGTGATCGGCGGCCACCTGTTCAAGTGGATCCGCCACGCCACGAGTGATCCGATTGCGAAATGGATCGCCCGGTTCCATCGAGTCGACGGCGCTGTAGATGTAACGTTGGAATTGAAGGAGAGATTCGGAGGCCTGACCGGGGTCCTCGGGAGCCGTTACTGAGGAGAGCAGGTTTGCGGCGTCATAGAGCGAGGTGTCAACCGACGACTCGTCAACCCATCCTAAACGTCGGGCGTTGAGCATTTTGCGGTCGATGCTCATCGCTTCGTCCGTCAGTGTCATGCTTTCCGAGGCATCGACAAACACCAACACGCGCGACATGTCCGCGACATTGATGCTGCCGCGAAGCACGGGGCCAGTGAGCATCATGACGATCAGCGCGATGGCGATGCAACGAAGGATCGGCAACAGGAATGCCAACTTCTCACTGCGACCTTGGGTCTCGCGTCGATACAGGAAATAGACCAGCACGGTTGCCAGCGCCGCGAGCAGGATGCCGAGCCAAAGACTGAGGTCGCCCTCGAATCGAAGTTCGGTTGGAATCGTTTGCTGAGTCATGCCGCACCCCCACCGGCGCTGCGCAACTTGATTCCCGACAGCCATTGTTGTAGCAACAGTTCGGCAATCACGAGCACAAACATGGCCCAATAAAGAGGCCGCCAAATCTCACGCCCATAACGCCGTTTGGAATCTTGTTGGATGAACTCGTCGGCTGAGGCAACCACCGTTGCATCGAGCGATTCGGCGAGAGTGGTCATCTCGTCTTGATCGAGTCGTTTCAGATTCGATTCGACTCGATCGGCAACAACGACGTAATGCATCAGAGGCATCGATGCCGTTTGCAGCGTGTAGACGCCTTCTTGGTCGGTTCCTGAATACTCGACAAGCCGTGGGTCCTCGCGATGCTTCTCCTTCAGTTCGACCTGTTTTCCGTCAGGCCGGGTGACAATCACTGTTCCGGGGTTGTCGGTAAAGGGAGCGACAATGGTTTGCCCCGCGGCCAGGTTTCGGCGCGGTTCGACTGCGATCGCGAGGTAGGTGACAAGGCGTTGCATTAGTGGCAAGTAGAACGGTCTGGCCGGCAAGTTTGTCCATTTGTCGCCGCAGTCGGTCGCGCAGACGATGACGCGTCCTTTGCCAAGTTGTCCTTCGATCATCAGCGGATCGCCGCCTTCGAGTCGCGCGATCACACCGGTCGACTCGGCCCTCGCCTCGGCTTCGTCATCTCCTGGCAGCGGGCTCGATGCGATGTGAAGTTGGGGCGTAAACAGGCGATGCCATGTTGTGATGCGTGCATCCGAGAGATTGCCGTTACGGCCATCATTAAAGTACGCAAGGACTGGATGTTCGAAACGCGTTGCCGCGATCCTTGCACCAAGTTCCGGCTTCTTCGACGCTTCGTCATCGTCCGCAACTTGTGGGGCGTTCGCATCGCCGACTTGTTGTGGATCTCCAAAGGTCGTTCCCAATAAGTCGTTGGTCCCCGGTCCTTTTCGGTCTTGGGTGACGCCATAGGTGACGGGGATCAAACCGGCTCGCTCGCACATGTCGGTTTGGTACCAGTTGCTATCGATTTGATCGCCCGAAAAAACAAGCAGCGAGTTTCCGGCTGCGACAAACGCCTTGATCGCGTCAACCATGTCGCTTTCGAGGCGAGGGACATTGGCCAGGACGAGGACGCGCAGGTTCGCCAGATCTGCGGGGGTAAGGTCGTCATGTTTGACGACGCGGGCATCAAGCAGGTCGGCGCGCGGCAGTGTTTGTTCGATCGTCCCGTCAGGCAACCCTGCCGCCGAAAGAAAGGGGCTCAGCGCGAGCCTCAAAAAGCCTGTCGAGCTTTTCAACGCTTCGTTTTCGCCACTCCCGTCAACCAACAGCACTGGCAGTCGGTCCCAGACTTGGACGACGGCTTTGTAAGTGTTGTCCATGTGCAACGCATCGGCTTCGGCAAAGACGTTCAACACATGTGAGCCCGCCTCGGCGAACGAGTGGCGAAACAACAACTGGCCATCTTCGCCGGCGGCAAGGTCGATCGATTGAGACTCTCGGTCTTGGCCATCAACTTGCATGTTGACGGCCACACGCGGATATGGGATCTCGCCGTGATTACGTAGGTTCACGCGAATGTTGACCGGTTGGTCGATGGCCACAACCGAGGGCGTCAATTCGATCGACTGGATGCTGATGTTGTCGGTGGCTTCGGCACCCACTTGCATCAACGTGATGGTTGGACGAATCGGCATCGCGTCGATCAACTCTTTCGCCTTGACCAAAGTCGGACCCGCGTCACCTGCCCAATCTTGTTGTTGGAAATCACTGACGATGACCAAGTCACGCTTGGCGTGTTGCATTTTGACGAGCGAACGTGTCGCGTGTTCGAAAGACTTGCCGACATCCGCCGCACCGAATCCGCCTGGGATCTCTTTCAAGTCATCGGCGATCCGTTTGCGGTTGGTGGTGGGTGAAAACGATCCTGTCACGTGACCGCCCGCCATCATGGAAACGGCCACATCGGAGCCACGAGGCTGGTGAAGCACGAGCTGTGCAGCATTGCTTTTGGCGTGCTCGCTGTTTGTTTTCACGCCACTGGAGGCATCCATCGAATAGCTGTTGTCAAACAGCATCGCGAGCGATGTTTTTGCGTTGCCCGAAAGTGCGTTCCAATTGGTAAGCACCGGACCGGCCATGCAAAGTGCCAACAACGCCAGGATGGCCATCCGCATCAACAGCAACAACAGTTGTTCCAGGCGAACGCGTTTGCGGTTGGTTCGAACGATCGGCGTGATCAGATGCATCGCTCCCCAACGCACGATTTCGTGTCGTCGTCGGTTGAGCAGATGAATCACCACCGGGATCGCACAGGCTGCAGCACCAAATGCGAGGGCGGCATTGAGAAATGTCATCGCCGTCGCTTTCGGTTTCGGCTGGTCATGTAACTGGCCAGCGCTTTTGCATAAGGTTCATCCGTCACCATCGGAACCAAGTCGATTCGCGTTCGGTCACAGACCTGCTGGATGCTATCGCGAAATTTGGCAAGGTTTTCCATGTAGGCCGAACGCAAATGGGCAGGATCGACCATCTGACGTACACCTGCAACTTCCAAGCAATCGAACCGTGTCCATTGCTTGAATGGAAACTCAAGCTCGTCGCGGTCCCAAATTTGAAACACAATCACTTCATGTTTCAGATGCCGAATCTGTGCGAGACCCTTGAGTAACGAATCGGCGTCGGCAAAGCAGTCGCTCAGGATCACGACGAGCCCTCGGCGACCGAGTTTGGCGGTCACCTTGCCAAGGATGTCACCAAGATCGCCTTCGCCGCCCGGTTTTGCCTTTTCAAGAATCTCGGTAAGGGTCCGCAAGTGGTTCGGGCGCGAACGATTCGGAGCCACATCGCGGATGCGTTTGTCAAACGTCGTGATCCCGACGCTGTCTTGTTGTCCGAGCATCATGTAGGCAAAGCAAGCAGCAAGTCGTTTGGCGAACTCGAGCTTTGTGGGGATCGGTTCTTTATCTTTGCTGCGCCGTTTCAACGGGCTTTCGTACCCCATTGATCCGCTGCAGTCCAACAACAGTGTGCTTCGGAGATTGGTCTCTTCTTCGTATTCGCGAATGTAGAAGCGATCGGTTTTGCCAAAGACGCGCCAATCGAGATGTCGGATTTCGTCGCCATGGACGTACTGGCGATGTTGTTTGAATTCGACCGAGACGCCTTTGTGAGGCGATCGGTGCAGACCGCCACAAAAGCCTTCGACAACCTGTCGGGCAAAGAATTGCAAACCATTGGTTTGACTTCGGTCTTCGGCATCTAAGAATTCGGCCACCACAATGCCCTATTACGCAACGCCCTTCAATTCATTGTTGGATCCGTTCCGCTATCACAGCAATGAAAGTTCGTTGCCTCCAGAAACCGCTTGCACGATTTGTGTGATGATTTCGTCGACCGAAATGCCTTGGGATTCGGCATTGAAGGTCGGCACGATGCGGTGTCGCAGTACGGGATGCGCAAGTGCGATGACGTCGTCTGCGGTCACGTGGTAGCGGCCCTTCAGGAGCGCACGCACCTTGGCACCCATGACCAAACATTGAGCCGCACGTGGGCCAGGCCCCCATTCAACGTACTGACGCACCAAGGGCAACGCCTCGTCTTCTTCGGGACGACTGCGGCGAACCAGGTCGAGCACAAGTTCGAGCACATGATCGGGAACGGGAACTTTGCGCACGATTTGTTGGCAGGCCAGGATGTGTTGGCCGGTCAGAATCGGTTGGATCTTGCCCTCGCCCGACCCGGTGGTCTGTTCCACAATCTGCTTTTCCTGAGCACGCGAAGGGTACTTCACTTTGACGTGCAAGAGGAACCGGTCACGCTGAGCCTCCGGAAGTGGGTAGGTGCCTTCCTGTTCGATTGGGTTTTGAGTCGCAAGGACAAAGAACGGTTCTTCGAGTTGGTAGGTGCGACCGCCAACGGTGACACTGTGTTCTTGCATCGCCTCCAAAAGCGCGGCCTGCGTCTTGGGCGGCGTGCGGTTGATTTCGTCAGCCAGCAGCATCTGAGAAAAGATGGGGCCTTTTTCAAAGACCAACTGACGGCTGTTGGTTGCCGCGTCCTCTTGAATGATGTCGGTGCCTGTGATGTCGGCCGGCATCAAGTCGGGCGTGAATTGAATTCGTCGAAAGGTAAGCTCGATCGCCTCGGCCAACGAACGGACCATCAACGTTTTTGCCAACCCAGGGACCCCTTCGAGCAAGCAGTGGCCGCGAGCCAGAATCGCAATCAGCAGCTGATCGATCACATCGGTCTGCCCAACGATTCGTTTGGAAATCTCTTTGGTCAATTTGCGATGCGCTTTGACCAAGACGCGGGCGAGTTCAATGTCCCGGTCTGCCATGCGGGCGTCTTCGGGAACCAGAGAATGAAACTCGCTGGGTGGTGCGTCGACCTGTAGCGGGTCATGTTCCATGCGTGGCGGCCTCGGGAAAGGAAAGGACAAGCAGGCGGTGAATCTCTCTATCGGCTCGGCGTGCCGCACCATGGGGGCGCGCCGGTTGTCTGCTGAAGCGGAAATGGTCCTTTTTCTTCAGCCGCCGCCTGTGTTGGGGGAACGCTCCAGCATAACGTGAAATGGCCCTCTTTTCACGCTTTTTCACCGTAGCTGACGCCGCGTAGAGGCTGTGTTTTTATGAACCGAACGCGCTGGCGTTGGGCCTTGCACTCTTCAACGGAGGGCCCGACGCAAGCGCAGCGGATTGCAAAACCAAGACCTCAGTCTGATGGGACTAGGCGAGGGCGACGCCGAATGTCGTAGCTACGCTCGCCAGAGCGTGGAAGAAATGGTGAAGGGGTTGCCCGCACTGGCACGTTCTGGCGAAGGTCGCCCGTTCGGGATGAAGCCGGATCTGCGTCGCTGTCGCTCCTTGTTTCGGCCTACAACCGCCAGAACACTGAGCCGCGATCGCGTAAGCGGCCGGGCTTTGCGAGCGCTACTTTCGCGGAGCGAAAGGCGACACTAGGGCTCCGTGGGGCCTTGGAGTTTCATCAGTTCGACTTTGCGAAACTGGATGGGATGACTCTCGGATTGCAAGGAGATGCTTCCACTGCTGAGCATCAACGTGCCTTTTTGATCAGCCAGCTCTTTGGCATGCGCATCACGCTGGTCGAGCTGTGGCTTGTTGTACTGGAGAACGGTTTCGCCATCGATGATGTGTTTGACCAAACGATTGCCACGAACTTCGATTTCTACGGTCACCCATTGAGGACCGTGATACGTTTTCGAGCTCGACGAAGTGCAGTGGGGTTTAAAGAGTTTGCCGTCCATGACGACGTTCGTTCCGGGCGTACACAGGTTGGCGTTGGTGCGCGGATTTTCGCCATCACCACCAAGAAGTTGGACTTCGATCGATGCTGGGAAGTCTTGGTCTTTGGCCATCGTGTCAGGGCGTTCGCCATGGACCATCACACCACTGTTGCGAATGGCCCATCCGGGGCCGCCCTTGCACTGATCGCCGACGAATCGGTACTCCACTCGCATGCGGTAGTGCGAGAAATCGTCTTTGTAAAAGAGGTGCCCAAACGTTTCATTGAATTCGTCGTAGCCCTCGTAGCCAACCGTTAGCAGGCCATCCTCGACGCGGAACGTGTTGGCGTGGTTCTCGCCAAGCTTGTGGTAACGAATCTTGGGAATCCAGCCATCAAGGTTCTTGCCGTTGAAGAGCTGAATCCACTTGCCTTCGTCGGCGGTTGTCACGGGAGTTTGGAATGCAGCTGCGAGTGCAACCACGGCAAGAAGTCGGACAGGATTCATGAGCGTCACGGTAAAGAGGCGGAGTGGGTGAAACAGTGCAGGCCATTCTACACAAGTGCACGAACCTTCCGTACCTACGCTCGCTCGAGTAGGGGAGCAGTGAATCGTGGACACGGCCGGGCACTGAATCGGGTAGTGAAGCGGGGCCATTCCGTGAATCCCACCTTCTGGCGAAGGGAGCTCGAGCGGAGCGTCTGAGATGACGCGAGGCAATGCAAAGAGGTGCGTTGCAGCGTTGCAGAGAAAAATGGCGGGGAAGACGCCGAGGATGGGGGCCGAAGAGCTACGGCTACCAACGCTGGGCGGCTCCCCGCCGGCACGCGACCCGAGATTTCACAAGCGCCGTGTTCTTGTGAAGGCTTTCAGGTCGCGAAGCTCGATGGGTGTAAAAACCAGGCCCCCCCGGCAAAGCCAGGGGGACCAAGCAGCCACCACAGCTACTGATTCAGCTGTTCTTCGACTTGTTCTTTCGAAGCAATCGTACCCAACGATCCCCACAAACCATAGGGGCTTTTTTGGCCCTGCCGGGTGAAGACGTTCGGATCGTTGTCGATTGTGCGTCCCACAGTATGTCCGTCGGGGTCACCCGCTTCGATACTATCGGTGATAAATTGGATCGAGCCATCCGCCATACAGACGTGACATCCACCTTGATGGTAGCTGCCCGCTGTAAAGATACCATTGGAACCAGCACCGCTGTTAGGAAAGTTTCGTGGATTCCCACCGCCGCCGCTACAAGAGGCCTTGTTCGGCGGTGCGATGGTTTGAAAACCTGATCGTCCGATCACACCACTGGCCCACACGTGTCCACGGCGGAACAGCCGGGACGCGCTTCCTGCATTCCAGTAGGGAGCGTTTTGGTAGAACTGCGGACGTTCTGGATCGATCACCGTCGTAGTATTGCCCCAGCAAGAACTGAAGGGCATGGCCCACAATCCGTTTGCGCCACCTGGGCCAACATTCGATCGGATCGAGCCCGGGACAAAGAAGTCGTCGCCGCTTGTCGCGATTTCACCAAAGGCGATGGTGTTGGCTAGACCGTCCTTGATGTCGCGGAATTTGCGTGCCTTGAAGGGACGGAAGGTACCGCGGTGTGCGGTGACGTGGATGCCGTTTCCGTAGGCCCAGTTGGGGATGATCGAACTGTCACCCAAGCAGGCGGCGTAATTCAGGCGTCCCCATTGGCTGGTTTCGTTGGGGTCCGACGGGCACCGGTAGGTCGGCACGGTCGTACGGAATGGCGGGTAGGCAACGCTACGCTCTGGGGATGGGCCCATTGGCGGCCACGTGTCGGTGCCAACGGTGAACGGATTGGAGATCTGCTCCCACAATCCGGCCTGCTCGATGAACGGCAACAGCGGAACGGTCCATGCGAGTTGAGAGCGGTTGTTGTTGTAGTCACTACCCTGCGGGATGATGGAATCACCGTCAAAGCGAGTGATGCCAACCAAGCCGTTCGTCCCGCCGGTGGCCGGCGGACCTTGCTTGAATGCTGAGTGATAGTTGTGAAGGGCCAAGCCGATTTGACGGAAGTTATTGCTGCAAGACATGCGTCGTGCGGCTTCCCGAGCGGCCTGAACGGCTGGCAAGAGCAAGCCAACCAAAACGCCAATGATTGCGATCACCACCAAGAGCTCCACAAGTGTGAAGCCGGTGTGTCGCGAGGAGCGAGAGCTCGTCATGATTCCACCTCAAGAAATTAAGTAAAAGTGGCAAGTCGCCACAAAAGAACGGACAGACTGAATCAAATTCGTCGTCAAGTTGGCTACGGAGTGAACGCGTCTTCACCACCGTTGATTTCCGGCTCGAATTCGGTGACCTCAGGAGGCTCGACGAGCAACGGATCGTTGGGATCAATTTCAACGGCTGCGTCTTGCTTGCCGCCGCAACCGACGGTTGCGAGTGCAAGTAGTAGTGCAGGGACTAGCAAAAGTGACGTAATTCGCATCTGGGTGGCCGGTGTTCTGAGGGACATAAAGGGTCGCGAAGAATCAACTCACCAAATGCCCTGGCAAGAGGGCGGGATTCTTCCCTTGTTGTCGTTACTGCCGGCCAACGTGAAGGCAGGACGAAGAACTTGAGAAAAGTTCAGATATTTTTGCTAACCCGGGCGAACCACTTCGTCGCTCACCCCGCCACGCAGGGGAATTGAGCCAATTTCGCTGTTTTCTTTCGGAATCTGCGTCACCAAAATGCGACGAAGGTAGTAAGTGGATACCAAGGTTTTCGTTTCTGCAGTCGAACGTCTCTGCAGCCAGATTGGGGTAGCAATCAACTTGGTCGACTTCTTGCCGTCGATTCCGGATCGTGAGCATGACCGAAGAGCATAACGAGCGATTTGACGATTTTATTCGTCTCTACACCCGGCACGAACGCCAGCTGCGCGCGTTCGTTTTCGGGCTCGTCGTCTCACGCGACGCCGTCGATGAGATCATGCAGGAAGTCAGCGTTGTGCTCTGGAAGAAATTCACTGAGCTCAAGGAGCCCGAGGGATTCTTGCCATGGGCTTCGGTCATCGCCCGCTACGAAGTGCTGATGTATCGCCGCAAGTATGCCCGCGATCGACTCGTTTTTGACGAGTCGGTCCTGCTGCAACTGGCTGATGAGCATGGCTGCGGGATTGGCGAGGAAGCGAGCGAGCAGTTGCTCCAGGATCTTTCCTCCTGTCTCCAGCGTTTGCCCGATCGCGATCGCAAGCTGCTTCGATTAGCTTATTGCGACGGAAATCGGCTGACGAACATGGCGACGGACCTGGGAGTCACCGCAAACGCCTTGTCAAAGTCATTGGGGCGGCTTCGAAGGCGACTTCGAACCTGCATCGAGTCTCGAACCGCAAATGCAGGCTAAGGAGTAGCTTTGAGAACATGACGGACAACTTAAGATTCAAAGAATTTGACCACCTGGTCGACCTGCTCTGCGCCGAGATCATCTCGGAGGATGAGTTCGCGCAGTTACAGTCGACCTTGGCCGAAAGTGCCGAGCACCGGCAACGATTCCAAAAGCTTGTTGGCGTCCACGCATCATTGCACGAAGGTTTCGATTCAGGGTTGCTGCTTGAAGATGAGCCCGAGCCCGCACCAGCGCCAGTCATCGTACCGGTGACCGAGCCCACCCCAAAACCTGACCTGCTTCCAGTCCGAATGATCGTTGGCCTTGCGGCCTGTTCCACAGTGATCGCGTTGATTGCGGTCGCGATTGTGCTCACGTCCGAAAACCGTATCCGGACTGCCGCCCGGCCGCTGGACGTTTTTGTCCAGCCGCTGGTTAACGGCGACAACGATGCTTTGCCAGTTGCCGCGACGCCCGAGTCGCAAAACGCGATTCCGAGTTTGGTGCGACGCACTCAGCAAGGCATTGCCGTGGTGCAGAGTCTGGCCAACCCAACGTGGTCCGAGGGGACTTTGTCAAAACGCACCGGTGATGTGCTCAAGCCGGGAACGCTGGGTGTTGATTCGGGCGTTGTCGAAATCGTCTTTCTAAGTGGCGTGGTGGCTGTGGTCGAAGGGCCCGCTGAACTCGAGCTGCTTGCCGCGAATCGCGCGGTGTTGCATTCGGGTTCCGTCCGCTGTTCGGTTCCGCCGGGTGTGACCGGTTTCGAAATCGAATCGGCCGACACCCGGTACGTCGACATCGGTACCGATTTTGGTTTGGTCGTTGGCAAAGATGGCCGCCAAGAGTTGCACGTGTTTGATGGAAAGGTCGAGGTTCATCCGGTCGCCACCGAAGACAAGCCGCGATTGATTTCTTCGGGCGAAGGCTTGGTGATTGGCGAAGAGGATGGCGTTTGGAAGTCGATTCCGTCGGACGCCGAGCGATTCACAACTGCCGACGTACTTCAAGAACGCCGCCGAGTGCAGCAGATCGAGCGGCACAAGGTTTGGCTCGAGCATATCGCGAAGCTGCGGTTGCGCGACGATTTGAAAGTGCTGTATGACTTCCAGCGTGATGACTCGCACCCGCGGACTCTATTCAACATTGCCGATGACAGTGCTCATGGTGCCATCATCGGATGTCAATGGACGCGCGGACGTTGGAACCGCAAGGGAGCCCTCGAATTCAAGCGTCCAAGCGATCGAGTGCGGGTGAACATCCCTGGCGAGTTTGAAAATCTGACGTTGGCGGTTTGGTTGCGCGTCGATGGCTTTGATCGAAGCTTCAGTTCCATCCTGTTGACCGACAAATTTGACCAGGGCGACGTCCACTGGCAAATCAAGTCCACTGGCCAAATGGATATTGGCGTGAAAGTGGAGCCCGAAGTTCGGCAAGCCATTTATGTGACGCCCAGGGCATTCAACTACGAAGACCTCGGGCAATGGGTACACCTTGCCGTGGTGGTCGACCAAAACCGAAACATCCTGACCCATTACCTCAACGGCGAAATCTTTGACGCCCAAGAGTTGAATCTTGCCGACAATGGCGCCGAGCCTGACCAGAACGTGAAGATCACCTTTGGTAACGCTGACATCGGCAACTGGTCGCCCCTTCGTCCCTACGACGGTTTCCTCACGCGAAACTTCAATGGACGGATGGACGAATTGGCAATCTTCGGCCGTGCTCTTAACGGCGACGAAATCACCGCCATCTATGAAGCGGGGACGCCATTGTTGGTGATTCCCGAAGACACTCTACCTGTCCGTTAGACGCTGGTCGTCATTGCGGTACAGTCCGTTCCTGTGGAGCCGTTCTTGGAACCGGCGGCTCGACAGGAACTTGTTTGTCGTCCCGTGTTTAGGCGGAAGTTCGTAGTGCCGCCTTTAGGCGGCGAGGGGCTAAAGATTCCGGCTGAAGCCGGTACTACGAACTTCTGGTACGACGTACTTCCCGTACGACGACCGATTGATTCTATTTGCCTTCGATGCGGTACATTGCCTTGTTCGTTCGGATCACCAGCGCGTCATCGATGACCGCAGGCGAGGCCATGATTTGGCCGTCAAGTTGGTTCTCGGCAACAACGTTTCCGGTTCGGCCCGGTTCGATCACCGTGACCTTTCCGTCTTGCGAAGCAAAGTAGATGTGATCGCCAGCCAGTAGCGGGGACGCCGAATAGTCGCCACCGATGCGTTTCTTCCAGATCTCTTCGCCATCGGTGGCCGTCAAACAGGAGGCGACGCCGTTGTCTGCCATCACGTAGATCAGCCCTTTGTCCAACAGAGGCGAAGGTTTTGCGGGGATCGATTTTGTGACGGTCCACTGGACGTGAGTGTCGGTGACATCACCGCTGCCGTTGTAATCGACGGCCCAAAGTTGGGGTTTTCCAAAGCCGGTCGAGAAGTAAACGACCTCATCGTCGACGACGGGGTGCGGCACGACCGAAAAGCCTTTGCCGTGGTAGCAACGCCAGAGTTCGTCGCCCGTTTCCGGCGCGTACGAAACCATCCATTGCGATGCCATGCAAATCAGTTGCTCGCGACCGCTCGCGTCTGTGACCGCAACCGGTGTGCAGTAAGCCTTCTTCTGGTCGCCGCTGGGAGCTTCCATTTCTGGCCGGTCGACTTCCCAAATCGTGTCGCCGGTTGCCTTGTTCAGTGCGGTGACGTATTGCCGCTCAAGACCGTCTTGGATCAGCACTAACTTGTCTTTGTAGATGAACGGCGAGCTGCCAGGTCCAACCGAATGTTGCAACGGCAAGCGACGTTGCCAAACGAGATCGAACGTCTTTCGGTCGATGCAAAAGGTCCCGTAGTTTCCAAAGTGGCAATAAATGTTCTCGCCATCGATTACCGGTGTCGGCGACGCGTAACTGTTTAACGCGTGAATGGCGTCCGGTTGGGGGAAGTTCACCAGGTCAATGGTCTTCAGGATGCTGCCCGTCTTGAAGTCGAGGGCGACCAGCTTGAGGTCAATCGACTTGGCAATCTGAAGTTGTTTGTATTTCTTTTCCTCGACCTGTTTCTCCTGGAACAGCGCAATGCGTTCTTCGTCGGTTGGGATGCGTTCAATTGCGGTCGTTGCCCACAGAACACCATCGGAGATCACCGGCGAAGACCAGCCTTTGCCTGGCAGTTCGGTTCGCCATCGGACGTTGTCCTGTTCGCTAAACGAAGTGGGTGGCGTGCCTTGGGAGATTCCATTGCCGGCTGGGCCGCGAAATTGATTCCAGCTTTCGCCAGCCTGCGCGAGCGGGCTGAGGCCGAGGCAAGGGATGAGGAGCAGGTGTTTGAAGTTCATACGGGCGCAGTGGGTGGCGAGGAAATTGGGCACAGGAAAAAAGCCCGGTGGGACGACCATTCTAACAGCAAAATGTCGTCGTTGACCGAAGCCATCAGGAATGCCCGTAGGCTTGATCAAGGAGCGACAGCGACGCGGATCCGGCACGCTCGAGTTCGGAATGTGCGAACGGGCCGCCGCAGGAATCAAAGTTCACCGGAGCGTGACGCTCACCACGACGGCTTCGCCGTCGCGATGCAGTGTGACAGGGATTGCGTCACCGGCGTCGAATTCATCCAGCGCGTCTTCGAGTTCTTTCACGGTGGCGATTTGGCGATCACCGATCGCTTGCAGGATGTCACCTAGGACAAGCGAACCACCGGGATCCATCGTTGCTTTTTGGATCCCAGCCTGCTCGGCGCCTCCACCGGGCGTCACATTCAAAATCGTGATGCCTTTGATGCCCGTGCGCAGGGTGACAGCTCGGCTGACTTGGTCGCTGGCCGAGATACCGAGTTGAGGTGGTTCGTATTTGCCGTTGGCGATGATCTGTGGCACGACGCGATTGACCGTGTCGACGGGGATCGCAAAGCCAACGCCCGCCGACGTTCCTGAAGGACTATAGATCGCTGTGTTGACCCCGATCAAACGCCCGGCGCTGTCGAGCAGTGGTCCGCCTGAGTTGCCCGGATTGATTGCCGCATCGATCTGAATCGCGCCGTCGATGTTCTTGCCGGCGGGAGTTTCAATGCGGCGGCTCTTGGCAGACACCACGCCCGTGGTCAGCGTTTGGTCGAGACCGAACGGATTGCCGATTGCGTAGACCGATTGGCCAACGACGAGGCTCGAGCTTTCACCGATCAAAACGGGACGCAAGATTTGTTGCCGCGGGCGAATGCGCAACACAGCAAGGTCATGTTGGGGAGACGCACCAACCAACGTCGCTTCGTAGGCCGATTGATCGTAAAAGACCACTTTGGCTGACGATGCTTCTTGAATCACGTGGTAGTTGGTGATGATGTGGCCGGCTTCGTCCCAGACAAAGCCGCTGCCCGTGCCCGCTTCGACTTCGAATACCTGGCGACTGAATCGATTGGCTACGCGGGCCCGTGTGTTGATGTAAACCACCGACGGGCTCGAATTGCGAAAGATCTCGGCGGTTGCTTTTTCGAACTCGGCAAGTTCGCCGCGCGGTGTGACCGGCCTTGGTGTTCCAGCAACACCAAGGCTCAGCCAAAGCTTGAACATTGGCATGAGCAACGCGATGCAGAGCAGGATCATCAAGATCCACGACAGGTTCAGCCGTCGACGTAAGTTCTTGATCTCGTTTGCATCAGACATTGGCAACCTGTTTGCTCAAGCGCTACGGCTCTGACGACGCCTGGCCGACTCGCTAAGGGTCACCTTCCTGAGGCGAATGCTCTCGGGTGTGACTTCGACAAGCTCATCATCTTCGATGTATTCCAACGCCGCTTCAAGTGAAAGGTCCCTTGGCGGTTTCAAGATCACGTTTTCGTCACTGCCAGCCGCACGAACGTTGGTCAGCTTTTTTTCCCGGCACGGATTGACCGTCATGTCGTTGTCGCGAGCGTTTTCGCCAACGATCATTCCCTCGTAAACTTCCGTTCCGGGGGGGATCAACAGTTCGCTGCGGTCTTGAAGCGAAAACAAAGCGTGAGGCATCGCCTTGCCTGAAACCATCGAGATCAGGACGCCGTTGGTTCGTTTGGGCACATCACCTTCGATCGGGCGGTAGCTCTCAAAACGATGGTGAATGATCGCCGTTCCACGAGTTGCATTGAGCAGCTTGGTGCGCAAGCCGATCAGGCCGCGCGATGGGATCACAAATCGCAGCAGTGCATAGTCGCCTCGCTGCGACATCTCTTCGAGTTGACCGCGGCGCAGACCGACAAGTTCCATCACGGGGCCCATCTCTTCGCTTGGCACTTCAACCCGCAATGTTTCGAAAGGTTCGTGTTGTTTTCCGTCGATGGTTTTGTTGATCACACGCGGCTTGCCAACGCTCAGTTCGTAGCCTTCGCGACGCATCGTTTCGATCAGCACGGCCAAATGCAAGACGCCACGCCCTTTCACAGCGTAGGCCTCGGCCCCTTCAACCATCTCGACGCGAAGTGCCACGTTGCGTTCGAGTTCTTTTTCAAGACGCGCTTTGAGTTGTCGAGTGGTGACGTACTTGCCTTCACGGCCAACCATCGGCGAGGAGTTGACGCTGAAGACCATTTCGAGGGTCGGTTCATCAACCTTGAGTCTTTCCAGCGCATTGTCGGCATCGACTTCGCCAACGGTGTCTCCAATCTCGACGTTGTTGAAGCCCTCGATGGCAACGATGTCGCCGGCACTTGCCGATTCGGCTGCTGCGCGCCCGAGGTTGTCGAAAACAAACAGCCCGCCAACCTTTTGCTTGGTCACGCCGTCGCGTTGATGCAGGTCGATCGTTTGGCCCGCGGTGACGGTGCCCGCTTGAATGCGGCCAACAGCGATACGTCCAACGTACTCACTCCAGTCGAGCGTCGTGACCATCATTTGCAGTGGCGCGTCAGCATCGACATCGGGACCGGGCAGCGTGTCGACCATCAAGTCGAGCAGTGGTCGCATGTCCGTGGTGGGCGTCTCGGGGTCGGTCGTCGCGAAGCCTTCTTTGGCGCTGGTGAAGACGTATGCGGCTGAATCAAGTTGTTCTTCGCCGCCGAGTTCAGCGAGTAACTCAAGTGCTTCATCGAGTGCCTCGGCGGGCCGACCATCTGGACGGTCGACTTTGTTGACGACAACAATCGGACGCACGCCCGCTTGGAGCGCCTTTTCCAGCACAAACCGTGTTTGTGGCATCGGGCCTTCGGCAGCATCGACGAGCACCAAACATCCATCGGCCATTTTCACGACACGCTCGACTTCGCCGCCAAAGTCGGCGTGCCCCGGCGTGTCGATCAAGTTGATTTTGACGCCGCGATAGGGGATCGCAATGTTCTTGGAAAGGATCGTGATGCCACGCTCACGTTCCAAGTCATTGGAATCGAGGATACGCTCGCCCTTGAGTTCGGCGTCGCGGAACTGACCGCTTTGACGCAACATGCAATCGACCAGTGTCGTCTTGCCGTGGTCGACGTGGGCGATGATGACAACGTTTCGGATATCGTCTCGGCGCAACTGAAAGAACCAATTTGTGTGGGAGTTAAAAAAGCGGTGGGCCTGCGATCCATTCGCAGGCCCACGTGCGTTGTTCGAAATGGGGCGAGAAAGCCGGTGCTTGCTCGTCCGAAAGGGTCGCTTCTAGTGAGCGTGGTGTTCGACTTGGCCGCTCACTTCACCCTCTTTCGTGGTGATGACCAATTGAGTGTCGACCAATTTGCCCATCTTGACCGAGGTCAGCAGTTCCGGGCTGGTGAGCTCGTAGAACGACTTGCCGTCGGCTTCGCCTGGTTCAAAGCTGTATTCGGTTGGGTCTTGGCCTTCGACGGCGACCTTCATCACAACCTTCTCTACCTCTTTAACCTCATCGGCGTAAACGCGAATCAGGTTCTCTCGGTCATCGTGAGTCCATTCGGCATGCAACCCACCAGAGAGTTCAACCATGTGACCACCGTTGGGACCGTGGGCTGGATGGTCATGTCCTTCGTGGCCGTGGCTGCCGTGGTCATGGCCGTCATCGTGGCTGTGCCCATCACCATGCGAATGCCCGTCGTCACCATGATCGTGCCCATGGTCATCGTCACTCGAGCTCGCTGTCGACGACTCGGACGATCCGCTGCACCCAGTCAGGTAGAGTGTGCAGCAGCAGAGCGTCAGGCACGAAAGCAACATGCGAAAGCGTGGTAAGTTGCGTAGCTTCATCGGAAAGTTTCCTTGGTCAACAGCGTAGGCGAGTCTCGGCACCAGTCTCGCACGTATTCGACCGCGATGCTTCGATCTTGAACAGCGGTCATCTGGAACGGGGACGTTGATCTGCAAAAGGGAGCAGAGCTGAGTCGAATACGGGGTGATACGCGGTTTGGATCACCCCCAATAATGTCCCTCGGACCACCATAGTTGGACAGCCCAAATCGCGCACCCTTCGGGGCACCTTAGTGGCAAGGGAGTGCGCCTTAGAAGTTTCGCACAGTAATTTGCGCATGCGACCGTGCTCTGCCGTTGCCAGTTTGCCATCACTGTGGCATATTCCCGCATATCAAAGAGAGCCATCTGTCGGCAGTTGTTGCGCCAGAAGCCGCGAAAACGGTTTTTTATGCAGCTGACAACTGTCGGAGCGGACCTCGTCGCAACGATTCCGACCGCACTCCCCATGCCGGTTTCCTCCCAGCCCGCCATCCCATTCGATCGCGGGCTTAGAGCACAAGTCACTTTGTGAAAAAAATCACAAGGTCTCGCGGAAGAATTCGCGTCGCGGTCTGTAGAGGCTGGCCCCAAGTGTTCCTGGAACTTCGTTTGTCGCGAGTGTGCAAAGCCGATGACGACCATCAAAAAAGGGTTAGACCTTCCGATCCTGGGTAACCCCGAACAGCGGATCGAAGTCGCAAAACACGTCAAACGCGTGGCCCTTCTGGGAGACGATTACGTCGGAATGAAGCCAACGATGTTGGTATCAGTCGGCGACAAAGTGAAACGCGGTCAACCCGTTTTTGAAGACAAGAAGACTCCGGGCGTTTTCTACACCGCTCCGGCCGCCGGGACGGTCGCCGAGATCAATCGCGGTGCAAAGCGAAAGTTTGAATCGCTGGTCATCGACGTTGATGGTGACGACGCGGTTGTGTTTGACGGCGCGAAAGAAAAAGATCCTGCATCGCTCGGTAGCGAAGGCGTTCAGCAGCAACTGCTCGAGTCCGGTTTGTGGCCAACGCTACGAACCCGTCCCTTCGGCAAAGTGCCTGCTCCTGGGACCAAGCCGAGTTCGATCTTCGTCCAAGCAATCGACACCGCTCCGCTTGCTGCCGATCCTGCGGTCGCCATTGCGGATCGCAAGGACCAATTCAACCTCGGCCTCATTGCACTGACACAGCTCTCCGGCAAGGTTTTCCTTTGCAAAGCGAGCGAATCGGAGATCAGTGATGGTGGCGTGTCGGGTGTTCAGGTTGAAACGTTTGATGGCCCGCATCCGGCAGGTAATGTCGGCACTCACATCCACTTCCTCGATCCAGTCGGTCCTGGCAAGACGGTTTGGTACATCGGATACCAAGACGTTTGTGCGATCGGTGCTTTGTTTCAGACGGGCGAGTTCGATACACGTCGCATCATTTCTCTAGCGGGTCCCGTGGTGAAAGAGCCGCGATTGCTCCAGACCCGCAGCGGTGCGGACGTTACGGAACTGATTGATGGTGAATACGACGAGTCGGTCAAGATTCGTCCAGTTGCCGGTAGCGTCCTGTTTGGTCGCACAGCGACGGGACCGCACGCATTCCTGGGCCGCTACCACACGCAAATCTCGGTCCTTGAAGAGGGCGACGAGCGTGAGTTCCTGGGCTGGCAAAAACCTGGTTTCGACAAGTACTCGACCACCAAGGTTTACGCATCGGCGGGAATGCCTGACAAAAAGTTCGCCTTCACCACCACGACTCATGGAAGTGAGCGGGCGATGGTTCCACTGGGGACCTACGAAAAGGTGATGCCGCTCGACATCCTGCCGACTCAGTTGTTGCGATCGTTGATTTACCGCGACACCGACGAGGCGCAAGCCCTGGGCGTGCTCGAGCTTGAAGAAGAAGACTTGGCTCTTTGCACGTTTGTTTGCCCAGGTAAATACGAATACGGGTCGCTGCTCAGGGAAAGCCTGACGACGATCGAACGCGAAGGTTAAACGCACATTTCATTTCGGCTGGCCACGCGCCATTGGCGTCTGTCCAACACTGCTAACTGAAAACTGGTTGCCATGAAAGCACTCCGAAACGTCCTTGACAAAGTTCATCCTTGGTTCACCAAGGGCGGGCCTTTGGAGGTGGCGTATCCGATGTACGAGGCGTTAGACACGTTCTTGTACACGCCCGGTGAAGTCGCCAAGGGTTCAACGCACGTACGCGATGCGATCGACCTCAAGCGGATGATGATCACCGTCGTGATGTCGTTGATTCCCGTCACCTTGTTCGGCATGTGGAATGCCGGTTACCAGGCCAACATCGCCATCGAACAGATGGAAGCGGTTGGGATCGATCCTGCGGGTGACTGGCACTACGACATTCACCACTTCCTCGGATTCACCAACGACTCCAGCAGCATCGCCGATTGCTTTACGCTTGGCTTGATCCACTTCTTGCCGATCTACGTCGTCTGCATGTTTGTCGGCGGCCACGTCGAAGCGATCTTCAGTATCCTTCGCGGTCACGAAATCAACGAAGGGTTTCTTGTCACCGGCCTGCTGTTTCCCCTCACGCTGCCACCCTCGATTCCACTTTGGCAGGTCGCCTTAGGGATCACCTTTGGAGTGGTCGTCGGTAAGGAGGTGTTTGGCGGAACCGGTCGAAACTTCCTCAACGTGGCACTGACCAGTCGAGCCTTCCTTTACTTTGCTTACGCTGGCCAGATCAGTGGTGACAAAGTTTGGACGGCGGTCGACGGCTTCAGTGGCGCGACGGCCCTTGGCCAAATGGCCAACGCGGCTCCGAGTGATGAAATCGCAAACCCTGCCATCGCATCCCTTTCGACGATCGAATACGTCTGGGGTGAAACGGGCAAGATTGAATGGATGGACGCCTTCCTGGGAACGATCCAGGGTTGCTTTGGCGAAACCAGTACCCTGCTCTGCATTGTCGGAGCGATTGTCTTGATTGCATCGGGCGTCGGCTCGTGGAAGATCATGGCAGGCGTCATCGGCGGCGTGACCGTCACCTCGACGCTGCTTTGGGGCGTCAACACGGGCAGCAACCCAATGTTTGGTGTGCTTCCCCATTGGCACCTTGTTCTCGGTGGCCTCGCCTTCGGCTTGGTCTTCATGGCGACCGACCCGGTCAGTGCATCGATGACCGAGAAAGGGAAATGGATCTACGGGGCCCTGATCGGTTTCATGACCGTTTTGATTCGTGTGATCAATCCGGCGTTCCCCGAGGGGATCATGCTGGCCATCCTGTTCGGCAACGTGTTCGCACCGTTGATCGACTACTTCGTGGTTCAAGGAAACGTTCGTCGGAGGGCTCTACGCTATGCCGCAGCTTAACTCCAATAGCTACACCGTCGGTGCAGCGGCAGTCCTTTGCCTCGCCTGTTCATTGGGCGTGAGCATCGCGGCCGTCTCGCTCCAGCCACTGCAAGAGGCGAACATCAAGTACAGCCAGCAGAAGAACATTCTTGACGCGACCGGATTGGCGGTCGGCGAGCATGGTCTTCCCGCTGATGACCTGACCAAAGAACAAGTCGAAGAGCTTTACGGTTGGATCTCCGAAAAACTCGTTGATCTGGAAACTGGCGAGTTCAATACCGAACTCGACATCAAGAAGTACGATCCTCTAGAGGCGATGCAAAAGCCTGAGACGCGTGTCGAAATCAAGGACACCGAATTCGATCCGGGCGAACCGTATCGCCCCAAGGTCGCCAAGGTCTTCTTTGTCACTCGGCCCGGTGAAACCGAGATTCGCCAAGTCGTCTTGCCAGTCTTTGGGAAGGGACTCTGGGGATCGCTTTACGGGTACCTGGCAGTGAAAGCAGACATGGAAACCGTCCAGGGTTTGACCTTCTATAAACACAAAGAAACGCCTGGTCTTGGCGGCGAAGTCGACAACCCGCTTTGGAAGGCCCAGTGGGAAGGTCGCAAGCTGTTCGATGAAGCGGGCTCGCCAGCGGCATTGGTCTTCAAAGGCCCTGCCCCTTCGGACAACCCGCATGCGGTTGATGGCCTTTCGGGGGCCACGATCACAAGTCGCGGTGTCACAACGCTCATTCGTTATTGGACCAGCGACGATGGCTACGGCCCGTTGCTGAACAAGTTGAAAGCTGACCTTTCCGGCGACTCGGCCCCCCAAGAAGAAGCGGGAGCAGAATAGATGGCTGATAAGAAACTCGATGTGTTGACCGACCCGTTGGTCAACAATAACCCGATTGCTCTCCAGATCCTCGGGATCTGTTCGGCTCTCGCGGTGACAACCAAGATGGAAACGTCGGCTGTGATGAGTGTTGCTGTGATCGCGGTGACCGCGTTCAGTAACCTTGCCGTCAGTGCCATTCGTCACTTCATTCCAACGAGCATTCGGATCATCGTTCAGATGACCGTCATCGCTTCGCTGGTGATCATCGTCGACCAGCTGCTCAAGGCATTCTTGTTCGACATTTCGAAACAACTTTCGGTCTTCGTCGGCCTGATCATCACCAACTGTATCGTGATGGGCCGTGCCGAGGGCTTTGCGATGAAAAACAATGCAGGGATCAGTTTCCTTGACGGGATCGGCAACGGTCTTGGGTACGGAATGGTTTTGCTGTTTGTCGCGTTCTTCCGCGAACTCTTCGGAAGTGGTTCGCTGTTCGGCATCACCATTTTGGAACTTGACCGAAATGGTGGCTGGTACAACCCCAACAACTTGATGCTGTTGCCCCCAAGTGCATTCTTCCTGATCGGGTTTCTGATCTGGGTGATTCGGGCATTCCGTCCTGAGCAGATCGAGGAGGCTTAAGCTGTGGAACACCTACTAAGCATTTTCATCACTGCGGTTTTCATCGAAAACCTCGCACTCGCATTCTTCCTGGGGATGTGTACCTTTTTGGCGATCAGTAAGAACGTCAAGACGGCGCTTGGCCTTGGCTTGGCCGTGATCGTGATCGAAGGGATCACGATTCCCGCTAACCAATTGATTTACTCATGGCTGCTGAAGAAGGGTGCGTTGGTTTGGGCTAACAATTTCATCCCAACTTCGACGGTCGACTTTGCAACGGTTGACTTGTCGTTCCTGACCTTCATCAGTTACATCGGCGTGATTGCGGCGATGGTGCAAATCCTCGAGATGTTTCTCGATAAGTATGTGCCAGCTCTCTACAACACGCTCGGTATCTTCTTGCCGCTGATCACCGTGAACTGTGCGATCCTTGGTGGTTCGCTGTTCATGGAAGAACGCAACTACAACCTTCCCGAAGCAGTCGTTTACGGCCTCGGATGTGGTGTCGGTTGGGCGTTGGCGATCGCCGCGCTTGCCGGTATTCGTGAGAAGATGAAATACAGTGACGTTCCGCCGCCGCTTCGTGGCCTCGGAATCACGTTTATCACTGTCGGCCTGATGGCGCTGGCATTCATGTCGTTCGGCGGTATCCAACTGTAGACCGTCGACGCGCGTTGAAAACGTCCATCCAAAGCAGCAATTCGTAGAGTTCAAACGATGACAATTATTCTCGGCGTTGTGATGTTCACCGGTGTGGTGATCGCACTGGTGCTGGTGATTTTGGCGGCCAAGAGCCAACTGGTGAATTCCGGTGCGGTCAAGATCATGGTCAACGAACAAAAAGAGATCGAAGTTCCCGCTGGCGGAAAGCTGTTGGGTGCTTTGGCCGATGCAGGCATCTTTGTCAGTAGTGCTTGCGGTGGTGGTGGTACCTGTGCCCAGTGCAAAGTGAAAGTCACCGATGGTGGTGGCGATATCCTTGCAACGGAAAAAGACCACATCAACAAAAAGGAAGCTGCCGAAGGCGAACGCTTGAGCTGTCAGGTTGCGGTCAAGACCGACATGACGGTCGAAGTTCCCGCCGAAGCATTCGATACCAAAAAGTGGGAATGCACCGTTCGCAGCAACCACAATGTTGCGACGTTCATCAAAGAGTTCGTGCTCGAACTTCCCGAAGGCGAAGAGGTCGACTTCAGGGCGGGTGGTTACATCCAAATTGAATGTCCTCCGCACGAAATCGCCTACAAAGACTTCGACATCGAAGAAGAGTATCACGACGACTGGGATAAGTTCGACATCTGGCGATTTGTCTCGAAGGTCGACGAGCCTGTGATTCGTGCTTACTCGATGGCAAACTACCCTGGCGAAAAAGGCATCATCATGCTGAACATTCGCGTCGCATCGCCTCCGCCGCGATTGCCAGACGTGCCGCCAGGAAAGATGAGTAGCTGGATCTTCTCGCTCAAGCCAGGTGACAAAGCGACGATCTCGGGACCTTACGGCGAGTTCTTTATCAAGGACAGCGAGGCCGAAATGGTTTACATCGGTGGTGGTGCTGGTATGGCTCCACTGCGAAGCCACATCTTCGAGTTGTTCAAGCGACAAAAGACCGACCGTAAGGTTTCGTACTGGTACGGTGGTCGTAGTCTTCGCGAGTTGTTCTACATCGATCACTTCCGTGATATCGAAAAAGATTTTCCGAACTTCAAGTTCAACATCGCCCTTTCCGAGCCTCAGCCCGAAGACAACTGGGACGGCTACGTTGGGTTCATTCACCAAGTGTTGCTCGACAACTACTTGAGCAAGCACCCAGCACCGGAAGATATCGAATACTACATCTGTGGTCCGCCAATGATGAACCAGGCGGTCTTCAAGATGTTGGACGACCTCGGTGTCGAGCCAGAGAACATCGCATACGATGACTTCGGCGGCTAAGCTGAATGATCGGTAGGCAGGCAGCGCCACTGTTCCTCTGGGAGGGGCGAAACCTCCCCGGGCTCTAGCGCCCGACCCTCCATGGGAAGGAGGGAGTTGTAAGGGGAAGTTGAGCGGTTCGCCGCTCAGTTGTCGTGAGGCATGGCCACCAAACTGGTGCTTTGATGTTGATCAATCAAACCATTCGGCAGCAATCCAAACTTGCCGCTTTGTTGCTCGCCTTGGTCGCAAGCCTCTTGCTTGGGACTCCCGCTCAATCCCAAGACCCTTCCGCCCCGGACGATGCGGTCCAGGCCAAGGCTGCCAAGGGCATCGTCCAGTTGCGTGGCCAAACGATGGGCACGCTCTACATGGTCAAGATTTTTGACCCGCCCGAGCTCGACAAAGATCTTCCGTTGTTGATCGACGCAGAGCTGCGTCGCGTGAACGACCAGATGTCGACCTACCTCAAGTCGTCGGAACTCGGTCGGTTCAACGCAACCGATTCGACCGATTGGTTTCCGGTCAGCAAAGAGACGGCGGAAGTCGTTGCGTACGCCCAAGCGGTTGCCGAGAAAACCGGCGGCGCGTTCGACGTCACGGTAGGGCCGCTCGTCAACGCGTGGAGCTTTGGTCCGACGCCGCGCGATCGAACCGTTCCCGATTCGGAAACTCTGGCCGAACTTTCCAAGTCGGTTGGTTACAAGAAACTCTCTGTGCGAACCGACCCACCGGCGCTACGCAAGGAAGTCCCAGGTTTGCAGGTCGACTTGTCGGCAATTGCCAAAGGGCACGGCGTCGATCGAGTGGTCGAGCTGCTCGATTCACTCGGCATCGAAAACGTGTTCGTTGAGATTGGTGGCGAAGTCCGCACCAGTGGCCAGAAAGGTGATCAGTGGTGGCAGGTCGGTATTGAGTTGCCAACTGTTGATGACTCAAAGCAAGAGTTGATTGCCCATGGGATGAGCACGCGCGACGGGCGTGACGAATCGATGGCAACGTCCGGTGACTATCGCAACTATTTCGAAGCCGACGGCAAACGCTATTCCCACACAATCGATCCGCGACGCCAAGCACCAATCGAGCACGGTGTCGCTTCGGTATCGGTGATCGCGCCAACTTGCATGGCGGCCGATGCTTGGGCGACCGCCATCAATGTGGTTGGCGTCGAAGAGGGATTGCAGCTTGCGGCGTCGGAAAAAATGTCCGTGTTGGTATCCGAGAGAAAGGGCGACGAGCTCGTCCTGCACGGTACCGGTGTGTTGGCAAAGTACGCACAGGCTGGAGCGGAAGTGGCTGCGGCCGAAGCGCCCGCGATCGCACCCAACGGCATGGGGAATTTGGTCGCGGTGGTGATCCTCACCGCATTGATCTTCGCAATCATCCTGGTCGGGATGGGACTCGGCGTGATGTTGCGAGGCAAGCCGATCAGCGGGTCGTGCGGCGGACTCTCGAGTAAGACGGGCGAAGATGGAAGTGTAAGTTGTTCGCTATGCAGCAACCCAAGCGACGCCTGTAAAGAACTGCGCGAGCGAATGAAAGAAGACGGCGCACCCGCATCCTGAACGCAATCTGCAGGTTCGTCATCCCGCATTTAGCGTAGTGGTCGGTCTCAACAGGAATTACCCTCCCACTTGTGGGAGGGTCGGGCGCTAAAGCCCGGGGAGGGCCGTTCGAAGTGCCCCTCACCGGGCCTGAGAGCCCGACTCTCCCAAGGGAGAGTGCTATCCGGATGCGTGACATTTGGAGCTGGACCGACCAGTAGGTCATGCTTTGCATGACACTCTTGGACCGTCATCCGAAGCATGACCTCCAGTCCCACTTTCGCCTGCAGGTCGGCGAGCCGGTGACGTAATTTTCAGCATCGCGGCCGCGAGCATGTTAGAAAGGGGGCTGTGGAATCCTGTCTCTTCCAGAGACGCTTTGTCCCCTATTGGTTTCCAATGGGATGAGTTTGGTTCAGTTTGCTGAAGCACAACTTGGATTCCTCACGTTTGCGTTGGGCGTAACGTTGACGGCGTGGGGAATGCAGCTCGCTGCGTCTCGTGAGCGTTCGAGACCGCGGGGCGGCCACCGGTTCGCTCCGATGGTCGTGGGGTTGGCGACCTACCTCGGTTTGAATCTTGGTTTCTTGGTGATGCCCGGTTCCGGGCTTGTCGCCATCATCGGCGGATTACTTGGTGGGCTGGCGGTGCATCAGCGATTTGCCGCGAGCTTCGCACAAACCAGCGATTGAGGCTCTAAGAAATCATGACGATTCGATTCAGTCCGCACCCAAGGTTTTGCTCATACGCTTGAAGTGTCATTCCATGCCTCCTTATCCAGAGGGTACGCAGATGTGCCGATCGATTGCACTCGTGCTGGTGTTGTTCCTCTCGCTGTCCGCCATCGCAGAGCAGCCGGGCGAGTCACTTCCAATGAAGCCGCAAGTGCCGACGCCCACTCCGCTGTTTCGTGAAGCCTTTATTCCAAGCGGGACGGATGTGTTGTTGTCGTACCCAATGGATTCCAAATTGGGTGGAAAGCCGATTTGGCTTTGGAAGTATCACAAACGCAAGCTGTCTGATCTTGAAGTGACCAATGCCGCGGGCAAACGTTTGGATCAAAAGGCCATCGTGACGGCGCTCAAGAAGCCCTCGGTCGTACTCGTATCGAGCGATGGGAATCCGGTGCATCCGTACTACCTGCGAGTCATCCAGCCAAACACACTGGTGATCATCGACAAGGCTGCGCGTGCCGAAAACAAATCGGACTGATCGCATTCGCCCGATTTCCAGGCAGTTTCCGCGGTGTGAGGGTAGCTTCATGTGAGCCGGAACGAGCGCCGAGGCGTTTTTCCGGCTGATCGGCGTCGTTCCGAGTGCGTCAGCTCCCGTTCTGGAATCGCGAGCTGGCCAAGAGCCGGGAAATCCCCATCTTCTTGTCGTATACTAGTCCCCTGCCCAGGCTATTTTTTCGGCCTTATCTAAGTTATCGAATTGTGCATTTGGGGAACGATGGCAATCCACCCGGAGCGTTATCAACGCAAGTTTGTCGAACCATTCAACCACAGTGATTCCAGCAAACGCCGACGATTGCGCGAGCGAATCCTACGGCATGAGCCGCTTGAGGCTCGTCACTTGTTGGCTGGAGATTTGGTTTCTGTGGATCCCAGTCCGACCGCGATCGACTCGGACATCGAGTCGATGGTGTGGCAGGGCGAGCGCGTGGACGTGCATCGTGGGCAATGGATCGTTCGGGTTGATCCCGTCGCGGCGGTCTCGAGTAAAACGATCGGTCTTGGCCCGCAAGTCCAGGGCACGGATGCGCGCGTGCATTCGGCCGCAATCCGTGTAGGTCAAAAGATCAGTGACGCGGGCATCTATCTGTTTCAGTTCCCTGACGAACTTCCGCCTGCGCTCGCAACGGAAGTCTTTTCGACCATGCCCGGTTTTCAGCACGCCGAGCCCGACTTTGTGATTTCGGTTGACGTCACTCCCAACGATCCCGAATACGATCGTCTTTGGGGGCTACACCAATCGAGTGATGCCGACATTGACGCCCCCGAGGCATGGGACTTGTCGACAGGTTCCGATAGCGTTGTGGTGGGTGTCATCGATACAGGGGTCGACTACAACCATCCCGACCTCGCTGCCAACACGTGGACCAATCCGGTGGAGTGCCCGGGCGGCTATGGAACGTGTGTGGCAGACGGTGTTGATGACGACAACAACGGCTACGTCGATGACTTTTACGGCTGGGACTTTCGAAACAACGACAACGACCCAGTCGACGACCATAGCCATGGGACGCATGTCGCCGGCACGATCGCTGCGGTTGGCAACAACAACGTTGGCGTTGTCGGCGTGAACTGGAACGCTCAGATCATGGCGCTCAAGTTTCTAGGGTCGGGAGGGACAGGAAGCACTTCGGATGCGATTGAAGCTGTCCAGTACGCCACGATGATGAAACGTGATCATGGTGTGAACATTCCTTTGACGAACAACAGTTGGGGTGGCGGTGGCTCGTCGACACTGTTGCGGGATGCGATCGAAGCGAGCGGGCAAGAGGGAATGTTGTTTGTTGCGGCGGCAGGAAACGACTCTCGCGACAATGAGGTCACGCCGCACTATCCCTCTTCGTACGATCTCGACAACATCATTTCGGTAGCATCGACGACGTCTTCCGATTCGTTGTCGTCGTTTTCAAACTACGGTTTGACCTCGGTCGATTTGGGAGCGCCCGGTTCCTCGATCTATAGCACCGTGCTCAGTGATGGGTACGGCTTCAAGAGTGGGACGTCGATGGCCAGTCCACATGTCGCGGGCGCTGCGGCGCTCGCGTGGAGTGTCGATCCAGATGCGACGTACGCCGAGATTCGCGATGCGATCTACGACAGCACGGATCCGATTTCGGCATTGACCGGCAAAACGGTGACTGGCGGTCGATTGAACGCCTTTGGCACACTTCAGCGGATGGGCTTGTTTGCAACGCCAGCCTCTCCCGCTGAAGACGAAATCCTATCGACCGCGCCGACAGTCTTCACGATTGATTTTTCCGATCCCGTTGACGCTGGATCGGTCGATGCCACCGATTTGACCGTCAATGGAATCACTGCGGATGGCGTCGTTTTGCTCGACAGCGACACGGCGCAGATCACGTTCAACACGACACCTGTGACGATCGAAGGTTCGCAGGTGATGGTGATCGACACGGACACCATTTTCCGCCAAGCTGATGCCGATGGAATCGCTCGCTTGGACGCAACCTTCTTTTATGATCCGACCCCGTTGGTGGTGACTGCGATTACTCCCGCAGCCGGTTCGCCTGCGCCAATCACCTCTCCGACTTTTCGATTGGACTTTAGCGAACCAATCAACGCAGGATCTCTCGGGTTGAATGACCTGCTATTGAGTCACGGCCAAGTAGCAAATGTCCAGGCAATCGATAGCGACACTGTCGAATACACCTTGACAGGTTTTCGTAGTGAATCGGCGTTGCAGTTGACGTTGCCAGCGGGGGCTGTGGTCGATCAGCTTGGTTTTGGCAACCAGCCCTACACTGCATCCTATGTGTTGGATGCCGTAACGACGGAGTACCCGGCAACACTCGAGGCTCAGTCGCCACTCGGGTCGATGATTTACCAGGGCGTCGTGCCCGGCGAACTGCACGATGCCAACGATGTCGACAGTTACACGCTTGATCTTGAAGGCGGCCAAGTTCTGTCGGTCGCGTTCGATTCGACAGTGACGGCCGTGCAGGGACAGGTTCGTCTGCTTGACCCTGGCGGTGTGGAGCTTGATTCTCAGAGTGCCGGTTCGGCGGGCGATTCGTTGTTGATTCAATCGGCTCCGGTTGCGGCATCGGGTCAGTACACCATCGAAGTGTCAAACGTCGGTGCAACAGCGGGCGCCTATCAACTGACGGCGTCGTTGAATGCTGTTGTCGAGGTTGAGTCGGCGCTCGGGACTGCGAACGACACTCAAGCAACGGCTCAAGACATCGACAATGGAGTCACAACCTTGTCGGCCGACGTGTCGAGGATTGGCTTGTCGGGGCAGCTCGAAACCGCTTCGGATGTTGATTGGTTCGATCTCACGCTCGATGGCAATTCGCCCGTCACCGTCGTGGTTCAGGGCGGCGGCGACCTCGACTTGGCCATTCACGCTAGCGATGGGACGGAGCTGATCACGGGCACGATCGTTGAGGATCAGACGCGGATTGTGAACTTTGAATCGGCTGGTGTCGTCTCGCTGCGGATTGCGGGCGCGGCCGGTGCGTATCATGGCGCCATCGTTCACGGCGCCACGTTTGATCACCCGGCCAACGATACCATTGCTGATGCCCAATCGATCGGCACATCGCTCACGGCGCTGGGGCATCTGGGCGAACTGAGTGAGACGCCAGCAGGGCAAAGTCATACACCGCATTCACCGGTTGATTGGGATCAATTTACCCAGATTGGCGAGAACCGTTTCATCCCCAATGCGCTACTTGAAGACGCCGATGTTCGAGTCGAAGGCGATTTAGCCAAGATCGTTTTTTCTCAAACGCAGCGGGCTCGCGATGTGAGTGTTGCAACGACGCCGGGGCCCAACTTCATTTCGATCAATTCCGATCCTGACGGCGACTTGAATCGCCATGTCGTATTCACTCACGACGGCACAAAGTTCCTGATCGCACACCGCAGCAGCCGCAATGTGATGGTCTACAACGCCGACACCTATGCGGTCGAAGCGACCATCCCGGTCGACGGCGAGCCGGTCAACATCGCCCTGTCACCCGATGGAACGCGGGCGGTGACGGCCAATACGAGTGGTGATTCGGTGACCGTGATCGACTTGGTGAATCTAACCAAGGTGGCCGACGTTCCCGTGTCCGGGTTTTGGCCGTTTCGAGTTCATATGACTCCCGATGGCGAGCAGGCGGTTGTGGCGACCGATGACGACAAGTTGATCGTCATCGCGATGGACACGCTCGAAGAAGTACGCAGCATTCCGACCGAAGGAATCGGCGTCACGTCGCTGTCGCTTTATTCCGGGCCCGCGGGGACGGCGCAACTGGGGTACTCCGACTTTGCGATCACCCCCGATGGCACCAAGGTTGTCGTTCCAACGGAGGCCAATCAAGTTGCGACGGGGCGAATCTACGATATCGGTACGGGCATCGAGTTGGCAGCACTCGAGACCGCGCGTGGATCGCGTAACGTGACGATCAATGCCGATGGAACCAAGGCCTATCTGGCGACCGCCTTCGGCGACGGCACCATTACCGAAATCGATTTGGTCAGTTTGCAAATCGCTCAGACGCTGCAAACCGAAGACTTGCGTTCTCAGAAGATCCTGTTGACACCTGACGAGCAATTCTTGATTTCAGGTGGATTCAACAAGATGGTCTTTATCGACCTGAGTGATGGCACGACCGACGCTTCGGCAGGGAGCGGGAGCGTTGATGATTTCGCATACAGCTTTGACAAGAAGTACTTGCTGAGCCGCTGGGTGATTGATGTCGAAACGCGACAGGTTGTGAAGAACTTGCCGGTCTTCTTGTTCCTGAATCAGATTGCGACGAGCCCAACTGAATACAAAGGGATTCAAGCGACCAGTACGGCGACACAACAATTCTCGGTCCTGAATATCGACGGTGCGTCATCGAGTGTGCTGGCTGAGGTTGTCGCCGGTACATCGCCTGAAGGGGATGTTCCCTTTTCCGTCGAAGTTTCGCCCGACGGTCGCACTGCGATCACCACGAACTTCGAGTCGGATAATATCACGATCGTGGACCTCGAGACTCAGACGGCGACCGATTGGATTCCGACGGGCGATGGGCCCCAGTACGTCGCGTTTACACCCGACGGGACTCACGCCGTCGTGAGCAACTCCGAAGACCATTCGGTGTCCGTTGTCGACCTGTCAGCCAAATCTTCTGTTGCGACGATCAGCGGGCTCACGGACTCACCGCGGCATTTGTTGGTCAACGACGATGGCACGAAGGCTTATGTGTTGACGACAGACTCGTCGACAACGGACTTCCTTTACGAGATTGATCTGGATGGCGATGCGAGCGTGCTGGGAAGGACGCTTGCCGTCGGCAACACCTATGCTTCATTCAACCGCCACACGAAAATCACTCTTTCGCCAGACGGTTCGCTCCTTGCCGTGCCGGCAACACGCGATGACGAACTAGTGTTGATATCCACAAGCACCTTCAGCGAGGTCGCTCGACTTTCGGTTGGCAGCTCGCCGCGTCGAGCGATCTTCTCGAATGATGGCTCGAAGGTGTTTACCACAAACGTTTCTTCGGGATCCGTTTCGGTGATTGCCGTCAACGGCGCCAGTTCGACGGTGGTCGACACAATCACTGGGTTGTCTGGCTTGGTCGCCATCGAATTGGATAGCCAGGGCGACTATCTCTATGCCGCTCGCAGTGCTCCCTCTCGTGTGACCGTGATCGACGTTAACAGTCACAACCAGGTTGCGACGGCCGACACTCCGACGACCGGAATCCTGAATGGGATGGAGATCTTTCAAGACCAGATATTCCTGATCTCGACACAAGGCGTTTCTTCCTCGGCTCCACTCCAAGATGACCGTGGCTACGTTGCGCGAGCCGTTGCGTTGGGGCCGGATACTTACTTCATAGAAGAAACGCCGGTTCATGGTTGGCTGCGAGACCTCAGCTACTCGAGCACGCTCGCACAAGTCTTGCCGCTCACCTATTCGACCGACGGCATCGACTTGATCTCGTACTTCCGCGAGTCAACCGGGGATACAGATCACTATACGTTTGAGCCACAAGTGGGTGACGAAATCACCGTTACGGTTTCCACACCCGGTGACGCGAGCGGATTGTTCGACAATGACCTGAGCCATTTTGTCGAACTCTATGATTCTAACGATGTCTTGGTCGCCAGTGCGGACGACGGTTCGCTGACCCATACGATCACTCGGCTTGGCGCACACAAAGTGCGCGTCTTTGCTCGGTCGTTCACCTCTGGCGAATATTTGCTGAACATCGATGGTGTGACCCAACTTGCTGGGCCCGCGATCGCCTCGCTCAGTCCGGCCGACGATGCGCAAGGGGTCGAAACCGACGCTCCGCTGGTCATGACTTTCGACATGGCGGTGTTTGCCGGGGCGGGAACGATATCGGTCTTCCGTTCCGCTGACGATTCGCTGTTTGAATCGGTCGATGTGACCGGCAGTCAGGTGACGTTCGTCAGCGACCAAGTGACGGTCGATCTAAATGCCTCGTTTGAATTGCAGACGGAATACTACGTCGTTGTCGATGCGGGAGCGATCGAAGATGCGACGGGATTGCCGTTCGGTGGCATCACGGACAAGACGCATTGGAACTTCCATGTCAACGAAGGGCATGACTTCGGCGACGCGGCCGCGCCTTACCCGACAGCGGTTGCCGACCAAGGGCCACGGCACGAGGCAAAGGGCCCCTCGCTTGGAGCCCGTGATATCGAATTCGCAGGCGTGCCCTCGGCCAACTTTGATTCGGATGACTTGACCGGAATCGATGACGAAGAAGCCATCACGGTTGTTTCGATCCAGCCAGGGCAACAGAACGCAGTGATCGAGGTCGATGTCCAAAACGCACCCTCGGGCGCGTTGCTCGACGCGTGGATTGACTTTGACAACGATGGCTTTTGGGGAGGCGCTGGCGAACAGATTGCCGATTCGGTCGCCGTCGTCAACGGAAGCAACTCAATCCTGTTTGATGTTCCCGCGGATGCCGTCGACGGTGCGTTGGCGGCAAGATTTCGCCTCAGTTCGGCGGGTGATCTCGGCTTTATTGGTGACGCGGTGGATGGCGAGGTCGAGGATCACTTGGTCACGGTCACTCCACCCGATCCTTCGTCAAGTTTCTTTGCCGAGCAATCGATTGTCGTTTCAAATGGCGGCGGGCAGCGGACTTTTCCAGCCGACATGGACGGTGACGGAGATGTCGACATCGTGATCCCGAGTAACTCACGAGCGCGGGTTGCGTGGTGGGAAAACGATGGGACCGGTCAGTTCACTGAAAATGAGATCACCAGCATCTTTGGCGTGCGTGACATTGCGGTTGCCGATATCGATGCCGATGGCGACCAAGACTTGATCGTCGGAACCTCGTCGCGATTCAGTTGGTACGAAAACATCGGCGGCCAATTTACCGAACGCTTGATCGATGCCAACAGCTTGTCACTCGATTTGAGTGAACCACTCGATTTTGATCGCGATGGTGACATCGACATTCTCGCCCATTCGGAAAACGATGACACGCTTCACCTTTTCGTCAACCAAGGCGGCGGGACCTTTGTCGATACGTCGATTATTGCGATCGCGAACGTTTTGGATGTTGAACCGGTCGACGCCGATCGCGACGGCGACCTCGACGTCTTTGTGACGGGAAATGACGGTGTGGTCTGGGTCGAGAACAATGGAGGCACGTTTACGAGTCAAACGCTGCAGTCAGGGTTTTCCTATGCCGTCACGTCTGGCGACTTTGATTTGGATGGCGATCTTGATCTCTTTGTCGGGACTTCATCACGCACCCAACTATTCAATAACGACGGCAGCAATAATTACACCGTGATGACGGTGGGCAATGATTGGGGCGTCCATTTCGAAACGGCTGACCTTGATGGCGATGGCGATCTCGATGTCCTTGGCGAGGGTGTCGGTGATCGTCAGGCTTTCGGATTTTGGCGCAACGAAGGTGGTGGCGCATTCACCCCCATTACCTTGGGCGAAGAGTACCTGGCATCGATCGAGGCGGCGGACTTTGATCTCGATGGCGATCTTGATGTGGTGGCAAGGTTCGGCAGCCAATCATTCTCGTGGTTCTTGAATGTTGACACGCCCGAGCCCGAAGTGACCGGTTTGTTCCCGGTCGACGGCACCCGGTTTGCGCCGGTCGATACGTCGCTGGTGTTGACATTGAATAACCCCGCCCAGAAAGGCAGCGGCAACATTACCGTCCATCTTGCCTCTGACGATTCCGTTGTTGAGACGGTCGATGTCAATTCCGCGGCAGTGACCGTTTCTGGAACATCACTGACGATTGACCTGACGAACAACTTGGTGTCCGAGACCGAGTACTACGTCCTGTTTGATGACGGCGTGATCGAGGACGCAGCTGGGTTTCCCGTTGCGGGGTTATTGAATTCGACCGATTGGAATTTTGCAACGATTGGCGAAGGCGTCGATTACGGCGATGCGCCCGACCTCGCATCCGGCACAGGTGTTGGCGACTACCGAACGACGCTCGCAGACAACGGGCCAAGTCATGTCTTAACGGGTGGCTTGGTGATTGGTCGCGCGATCGACGGCGACGATGGGAGCCTGCAAAACACGGCCGCAACCGCGGATGACCTTGATCATTCCACAAGCGATGAAGATGGCTTGAGTGTCGTGCCGGGGCTTTCGTTTACTGCCGGCACTTCGCCTGCGGTGACCGTCACGGTCACCAACCAGACGGCAAACGCGGCAACGCTATACGGATGGTTGGACGCAAATCGCGACGGCGAATTCGAATTGACCGAACGAACCGAGGTGGCTGTTCCAGCGGGCACATTGCTTCAGGCCGTCAGCCTGAGTTTTTCGGCGATCCCAGGCAATGTGTTCGGGGCATCCTACTTGCGTTTGCGACTTGGCCAGGACGTCGCTTCGCAGTCACCGATCGGCCCATCGGACGCGGGCGAAGTGGAAGACCATGCGGTCCAGATTCATTCACCGACCGATGGCACGATTGAGGACGTGGCATTGATCGCGGAACAGACCGGCGGCGGGCCAGTGTTGGCGCGAAACGACAATTTTGGTCGCTCGGTTGCGCCACTGGGTGACTTCGACGGTGACGGCATCAACGACATTGTCATCGGCGCAGACTCCTATGACGATGGAGCAGACCAAAACGTTGGTGCCGTTTTCATCACGTTGCTTAACGCGGATGGAACGGCAAAATCAACGATTCCCATCACCGGATCGACAAGCTCGTTGCCGATCGAGGCAAGCAGCATGCTGGGAAGTGGTGTGGCGAATATTGGTGACTTTGACAATGACGGGGTCACCGACCTTGCCGTCCTGTCCGGGGCGACGGTTGAAAGCACGAGAGACGCACTGCACATCTTGTTGATGAATGCTGACGGTTCGATCAAATCGTCGACGACGTCCAACTTAGAAACGGCAGCCGGGTTGTTGCATACTGCGGATTCCGTTGCGAACATCGGCGACCTTAATAACGACGGAGTGACCGACCTCGCAGTCGGGGCGGCCGTTCACTATCACAACGGTAGCCCCGTTGGCGGCGTTTTTGTCTTATTCATGAATGCTGATGGGACGGTGAACGACCATGCTTTGATTAGTAACAATACAGGTGGCGGCCCCGCACTTCAGAATTTCTGGTCGTTTGGCCAATCGGTCGCTGGTATCGGCGACCTCGATGGGGATTCGATTCCAGATATGGTGATTGGCTCCGTTGGTGACGCTACTTTCCATCCTTGGGCCGGCGCTGTGTACGTCGCGCTGATGAATCGGGACGGATCGGCTCGCGAATTGCAAAAGATCGATCCAGCCAACGGCGGCCCGACCCTCGAACGCAATGATTACTTTGGCTACAGCGTTGCCCACGCAGGCGACCTGGACGGCGATGGCAAGCCAGAGATCCTCGTGGGGTCGCGCGGCTACGACTCCTCGCGGGGCCGAGTGTATGTGTTCTCGCTCAATGCGGATGGCACCGTTGCGTCAACATCGAGCTATGAATCTGGCGTTGGTGGCATGCCGACGTTGGACACTTCGGATCAATTTGGCTCGAGCGTCGCCGTGATCGGAGACATCAACCATGACGGTGCGGTTGATTTAGCCATTGGCGCGCGAATTGAAACCGGGGCAAGCGAGCGGGCCGGCGGTGTCTACGTGATTTCACTCGCCCCACCACCGCGGCCTCTTGGGGTCGAGCAGGTGGTGATTGATGACGGAACAGAGCAGCGATCGACGGTCCGCGAAATTCGTGTCCACTTTGATGGCGAAGCAACAATTGATCCGGGGGCGTTCGAACTTAGCAACGGCGACGATCAGGCCGTCGATGTGAACGCAACCACCGAGATTGTTGACGGCAAAACCATTGCAACGCTTACCTTTAGTGGCGCTCAGGTGGATGCCTACGGATCCTTGCTTGACGCCAACTACACGTTGACACTGCTGGACACGCACATCCGCGATGGAAACGGAGATGCCTTTGATGGTGATGGCGACGGGACATCGGGCGGATCACACGTCGACGATTTCTACCGGCTCTACGGTGATATCACCGGCAACCGGCACGTCGACTTGTTTGACTTTGCCCAATTCCGCAATTCGTACAACCGCCCAAGTAGCGATCCCAATTTCGTCGCCGGGTTTGACCAGGACGGCAACGAATTGATCAACCTGTTCGATTTCGCCGCCTTCCGGAACAACTTTGGCGACCAAATGCCCGAATAGTCAACTGCTCGAATAGTCAACTGCTCGAATCGTTTCGGCCAGTCCTCGTGAGCCGCTGGCCGTGAGGCCTCGGGCCCTTGCCAACACGCAGCTAGGGTGAAGGCGATGAAGGCCTGGAGAGGGCTGTTTTGCAACATCATCCCACCCCGGACCTTGCGTCCGACCCTCCCGCACGCGGGAGGGTGATTGATGGAGTGCACGTCAAACTGGGCAAGCACTTCACCTCATGGCACTCGTACGCCAGGCTCTGAGCCGACTACAGTTTGAACTGGCTGACGACACCGTGCAGCGAGCGAGCAAGGTCTTCCATGTCGGAGCTCGCGTTACGTGCTTGGTTGGCACCTGAGACGGTACCTTGAGTGACCGAGTGGACGCCCGCAATGTTCTTTGCGATCTCTTGTCCGGCGACGACCGTTTCGCTAATACCACGAGACATGGTGGACATGGCCATCGACGTTTGCTCGGCACTGCGAGCCACTTCGCGAGTCGTTGCGTTTTGCTGTTCGACAGCCGCTGCGATCGCACGTGAAAGGTCGTCGGCTTCGGCGATCACTTCGCTGACGGTTCGAATTGAGTCGATTGCTTCGGTCGACGACATTTGAATGCCTTCGACGCGTTTGCGAATGCCCTCGGTTGCGTCGGTGGTTTGTCGTGACAGTTCTTTGACTTCGCTTGCGACCACAGCGAAGCCTTTGCCGGCGTCACCAGCACGAGCCGCTTCGATGGTGGCATTGAGAGCAAGCAGGTTGGTTTGTTCGGCGATGTCTTGAATGACCTCGACCACTTTTCCGATCTCGACGGCTGCCGAATCGAGAGCGGCGATTCGATCGTTGCTTTCGGTTGCGAGGCTTGCGGCACGTCCAGCGACGCCCGACGCTTTGTCGGCGTTGGACGAGATTTCAGCAATGCTGCTGCCGAGTTCTTGCGCGGATTCGGCAACGGTGCGAATGTTTTGCGTGATCTCTTCGCCTGTTTGGCCCATGGATCCGATGCTGACCGACATCTGTTCGGCGGCCGCCGCAACGGTTTCGGCTCGCTTGCTGGTGTCGTCGGCACCTTCGGAGAGCTCGCCGGCAGTGCGTGAAAGTTCGCCACCCGAATTTGCCAGCGCGGATGCGTGACTTTGCAGCTCTTCGATCACCTGGTGCACATGAACAACGAAGCGGTTGAAGCACTCGGCAAGTGCACCAAGTTCATCCGTGCCGTCAACGTTGAAGCGTGCGTTCAGGTCGCCCGTCGACATTTGATCAGCGACTTTAGCGATGGCGTTCACGCGGTTGCAGAAGGCGCGGACAACCAAGGTGATCAGTGCCGATGCGATCAAAATGTTGACCAGTGTCACGACCAATGCCATCGAGGCGAGTGTTGTCTTTTTCGAGCTGACAGATGCGATTTGCGTTGCGACTTTTGCGTTGGAATCATCAACGATCTCTCCGAGCGTCAATTCCGCCTGATGGACGGTGTCGGTCAGCGTTTGTTGAAGCTCAATGATGTGCTTGTTTTCGGCGACAAGTGCGTCGAACGAAGCCAGGTAGGCATCGAGTTTCTCGTTCATCAACGTCTTGTCTTGGTCGCTGACATCCGAAGCCGCGAAGGCGCCGCGCAGATTGCCGACGGCTTTGTGTGTTTTGTCGATGTACTTTTGCGTGCCTCGCATCAAGTAGTCTTTCTCGGCACGGCGAACCATCAGAAGCAGGTAAGGTGCCTTATCGACTTTGGCACTCGCGATCGCGTTTTCCATTTCGATCGCCGCTTCCCCGAGGATGTCGCTCGAAGAGGCCCATTGGTCGTTCGAGGCGTCGTCATCAAGAAAGATGTCGATCGCTGATTCGTAGCGGGAAAGAGCTGCCAAGGATGCCTCTTTGGCGCCGCTGTCGATGCTGCTGGTCTCGAGCGATTGGCGATAGGTTTCGATCGAATCGAGTAACGCCGAGCGGGTCTGCGTGTCACGCAGGTGTGCGAATTTCGCTTCGTTGGCGAGCAATTTGAGCAGGTCGCTGTGTAGGGACCCGACATCAAAACGCGGTAGTTCTTTTTCAAGTCCGTGGACAGCACTTCGGAACTGACCTTGCAATCCCGAGTTGTGGTCCAGTCCCTTGGTCTCGAACGATTTTGCCAAATCGCTGAATGCGTTTGAGTATTTGTTGACTTGGTCGGACACCTTGGCGGCGCGTTCCTGAGACTCTTTGTCACCGATGCGTTTTGCAACCGCGTCGATCCCTTCAATTTGCGAGATCAAGTTCTCGGTGGTCTCGCTCAGTTCGGAGGCCCATTTTGGATCGCGATTGATCACGAACTCGAGCTCTTCTTCGCGGCAAAGCTTCATTGCTGCGTCGGCACGAAGCGCGTGTTCGCGAATCGCGATTTCGGCATCGAGCAGGCTCGTGAACGATTGGCTCGTTTCACGAAGAGCGAAGTGATAAAGGCACAACGCCGATGCGTTCAGCAGCATCACGACGCCGAACACCATGTAGAACTTGGTTGTCGATTTGACATTCGACCAACGAAATCCGCTGCTTGTTTTGTTCGACTCTACCGCTTCGCTGTTTGCCTGACTCATGCTTGCCCCGCGTGTCTGAGATATCTGTTGGAGATATCGCTGAAGTGTCTGAGTTACCACTTGGGGCCGCTGCGCGATGAACGCGGCAAACAAAGCACATCAGCGCCGCGTCAACGCAATCGTGCGTCGACGCAGGCCGCTGAGTGTTTAACGGCTGTCTTTGCCAGCAGCCGTTCGCCCCCTCTCTTGTCAACCTAGACCGTACACCCATACGGCCAAAGTCGATGAAGAACCCTAACCGGCAACTAAGGAAGAGGCGGGGCCGACCAGCAGGGTTTGCGGAAAGCCGACGTTTTCCCAAACACCTATTGGCCGCATAAACCCTACAGTCCGAACGCGACAGAAACGGTTCACGTTGGTTGTTTTTGGGGAAGCAACTCACGCGGGAATCACCCTCCCGCTTGCGAGAGGGTCGGTGCTAAAGCCCGAGAGGGAGCGGATGTGTAGCGGCCAAGAGTGTCGCCTTTCGCTCCGCGAAAGTAGCGGGCGCAAATGTAAGGCCCGACGCTAGCGCGTTCGGCTCACGGTTGAGCGGTTTGGGCAGCGCCCGTGAGCCTCTGGCCGTGAGGCCTCGGGCCCTTGCCGACGCGCAGCTAGTGAGAAGGCGATTAAGGCCCGGCCGCTTACGCGATCGCGGCTCACCGTTGAGCGGCAAGGCACTAGCCGCCGGTAATTCGATACGTAGTCCTTGTAAGGCCCGACGCTAGCGCGTTCGGCTCACTTGGCGACTCGCGTCCCACCACCAGCGTTGGATTGGTTTGGGTTGCGATCGCTGAGGCTGGCCCGAGAGCGATTGCAGCGACGGGTAGTTCTCGAATCGCGAGACGAGCGTTTGTCTCGAGTTAACGGCGACGCCACCGCTGGCCAGCACCACGTGGTGCCGTTTGCGACCGTGAACGACGGTGTGGAGCGTTGCGATCGATTGCACCTGCTTGGGCGCTACAAGACGTTGCGGGAAGGTCGTTGCATCGCTGGCCAGTTGTTCAAGCAATTGACGATGCTGGTCCGACTGGGCGTGTCGACGCATCAGCTCGGCAACGGAGGCGGAGCGGTAGATCGATTCGAGCGACGCATAAACGGGGTACTTGGTCCGGATGGCGCCGAAGTGTCGATTGAATTGTTCGACAAAGGCCTGTGTTCGGAAGTCGTTGGTGACGTGACCGCGTTGGCCCGAAGCAACGGCACGTTCGTTTTGGCCGCTCAGTTGGATTGGCGAGCCACCGATTTCGAAGGTTGTTCCCTCGTCATCGGTGCGCACGGCACGCGGTTTGGCGGTGAACCACAACCGCAACAGAAGATCGCTGGGCACACCCCGAGCGATGTTGGCATCGACGATATCCAGGTAGTTTTGCACGCCTTCGGGCATGTCATGAATTCCCAGGGCAAGTTCCTTCATGTGGCGGTCGGCTTCGACCATCAAATAGCCAATCGTTGTGTCACCGGCAGTGCCAAAGACTTCCACTCGCTGCATTCCCAACGCATTGCTCATCTCGTCGGCTGCCTTCCCGATGGGGATTTTGTCGGCTTGCACGGCGGCGGCGACCGTAGCGGCTTGCTGCAGTCCGCGGGTGGTTGGATCGATCGTGCAGCCGAACGGTTGATTTGCCAATGACGACTGCAACGAGGTGAGGAAGAAATCGAGACGCATCGCGTTGAGCCCACTCGTGCGATCGCGGTACCAGCCTTGTTGGTTTTCGATGCCACCGACGGGACCGGCAATCACGATGTCGTCTTCTTCGACAAAGAGGTATTGGACACGCGAAAGCCCCGCCATGTGATTGAGCGATTCTGGTAACGGGCGGCCGCTGATCCGGTGGTGTGTGACTTCAGCAAGGAGACGTTTCAGCGAAACGAATCGCAGTTTGGCGGGCTGACGCCATTGGTCAACGAATTCGGTCGTCTGGGCTTTGGGTTGCAGTAGCGCTTTGAGCTCGGCGACCGCGTCGGATTCGATCAACGCATCGCATTCTTGCAGCGTGCCTTGAGCGTCGACGTAGACACCTGCTGGATAGGGCGCCATGGTGCTGGGGCCACCGAGCACTTCCCAAGTATCGGGGACAACTGTGGTTTGGATCAGGTCAATCAACGACTGGAAATCGGCAAAGGCGCCACCGCCGCGAGCTCCCTCGATCGCTTGATTGCGAGCGTCGGGCGAGCCGATTCCGGCAACGGTGCCGGCCGCGGCAACGTTTTCGCCAGCGCTGCTTTGAGCGGAAGCGATTTGTGCGAGAAGTGGATCGCGACCGCCGCCACCAAGTTGATTCGCAGCCTGGATCGCGGCACCAAACTCGCCGCCCGCAATGTGGCGGTCAATCTGCTGGGCGTGACCTGTGACCGCGATACAAAGGAGAGCGATGAATGCGACAACCGTCTTTTTCATGTCAAACGATCCAATTGAAGAGACCGACCCGGGAATCGAGGCCACTGGGGCCCGATCAGAATAGTGAAAAGGAGGCGTGAGCCAGGCCTGACGAGCAAAACGTGGTCCAGAGAGAGACATCCTAGCACAACCGCGAGAATTTCGTTTTCTACGATCGTTTGATTGTCGCGACGTCGTTCAAACCGCTCGGAGTCTCGTCGATCGGCGGCGGAGATGGAAATTCGAACGGGCACTGAAAAATCGATATCTCCAACGCTCGGGCGAAATCCGTGCTGCAGCAAAATCGAACAGCACTGCCGCAAAACGCTACAGCTGCTGGACTTTCGATTGCTCGTCGAAATCGACCCATTCTCCGTCGATCAGCCTCTGTTGGGGCATGAACCGAGCCTTGTAGTTGAGGTGCTTGTTTTCGGCTACGTACATGCCCAGGTAGACGTACCGCCGCTGCGTCTGACGGGCGAACTCGAACTGCTTCAAAATGGCGAACGTTCCAGGGCAGAGCCGCGAGACGTCTTGCGAGAAATGCGTGTAGACGGCGGAAAGGCTTTCGTCCCCAAGATCGACAATGGAGACCCCGACCAATTCGCCATCGAGGTAGATGGCCAATTCACGGGTCGCGCAGCAGGTGTCGACGAGAAAGGAACGATAAGAATCGAGGTCGATTTCGTTGCCATCGTTGCTCAGGCCGCGCTGTGAGCGGTGTTCATTGAACAGTTGCAGACGCCGATGATCGACCTCGGGTGTTTGCCATTGGCACCGAAGCTGGCGATTTCCACGCGACAGGACGCGCCGCATTGATTTGGTGATTCGCAGCCGGGCGACTTCGACACGCGTTGGTCGGCATTGATTGCAGGTTGGGCACTGAGTCTGATAGACGAAGTCACCACTGCGACGAAAACCCATGTCGAGCAATCGGTCGGTCACTTGGCCGGTCACCGGTCCGACGGGCAGTCGCAACGGCATCCGCGCTGTGACCCCATCGATGTAAGGGCACGGTTGCAACTGGTCTTGGACAACGACCAATCGACACTGCGACTGTGATAAACGGTTCGGATTGACGGGCAGACTCATCAACACTCGGTGCGACGTGAGTGAAGGGCCGCGAGAGCCAGGGGCAATGACCCCGTCATTTTAGGCGAGCCGCAACTCAGATGTGCAAGTTTGCCTGCCGTAGGCCGGATCAAGGAGCGACAGCGACGCTGATCCGGCACTCGTGATGCATCCATCGCTACGCTCTGGCGAGCGTAGCTGCGTTGGTTGCAGGGCCGGAAGCTAGCGCGGCCCGGCGCCGACGCGGCCCGACGCTAGCGCGTTCGGCTCACTAGAGGCGAACCCGTTAGTGTTCGTTGAGCACTTCTGGCGGTGGGGCACCGACGATGTGATAGCCGCAATCGACGTGAAGGTTTTCGCCGGTGACGCCCGATGCGAGGTCCGAGAGCAGGAACATACCTGCTTTGCCAACTTCTTCGGCTTCCACACCCCGTCGCAGAGGCGAAAACGCTTTGTACAAGTCGGCCATCTTGCCCGAGTCACTGACGACGGACGAAGCGAGCGTCTTGATGTAGCCGGCTGACAACGCGTTGACGCGAAGACCGGCAGGGCCAAGTTCTGCGGCGAGGTATTTGACGCAGCTTTCCAGAGCCGCTTTGCAAACGCCCATGATGTTGTAACCCGGCACGGCCATTTCGCCGCCGTAGTAAGTCATCGTCAACATCGATCCGCCGGGCGACATGATCGCTTGGGCGCGATGGGCGAGCTGAACGAAGCTGTAAGCCGAGATTTGCATCGAAAGCGAAAAGCCCTCTTTGCTGACTTCGTGTGTTGGGATCGTCAGTTGGTCGATGGGTGCGTACGCGATCGAGTGCAAAATGAAATCGATCTCTCCGAACTTCTCTTTGGCGGTATCGAAGATCTTGTCGAGGTGTTCTTCGTTCTGGACGTCGCAGGGAAGCATGAAGGCGGGGTCCCAATCGCCGACGACCTTTTGCAGACGCTTGGCCATTTTGGGACGTTCCGGATCGCTGTCGGGCAAATGGGTGAATCCCATCTGAGCCCCTTGAGCGTGAAGTTGTTTGGCAATCGCTGCCGCAATGGAGCGGTCGTTTGCGATGCCAAAGATCAGCCCCTTTTTGCCTTCGAAAAGCATTGTGATTGGTTCCATGTGGTCGAATGTTTCACTCGCAGTCAACGAGCAATTCTGTTTGCTTTGTCCCGATGTGACAAGGCGTCACCGCGGTACGTTCGGCTCACTTGCCTCTGTGCGTCGTCAGCGCCGTTTTTAGTACCGCCTTTAGGCGGATTGCCTGAAGATTCCGGCTAAAGCTCGGTACGACGAACACTACAAAAAAACGCCCTCAAGAATGAGGGCGTTTCGTGTCGATATTGGGTTGGATTCGGGGGGAGGCTGGGATCAGTCCCACCACCATTGGCCAGATTCGAGTCCTTCGGGGCCGGCCACCTTTTTGACCTTTAGGTTTTCGCCCTTGGCGTCGACCATCTTGTGGTCGCTGTTGAGAGCAACGCGTGGCTGCATGTTGACGCCACCACCGAGTGGGGTCATCAACTTGTTGCCTCGCCAGATCGCGTTAACCGCTGTTTCAACTTGTTGTGGAGCGGTGTGGACTTCAACCGAAACCTTCGACTCGTCCAACAGCGTTGGCATCGACCAGCCGGCTTGACCGTAGAAGTCTTGCTCGTGGATGTAGGCGGCCGCAATCGAAACGTCGATCAGCTGGCGAAGTTCGTCATAGATGCGAACACGCTCGGCGATCAGCGGATAGTTCTTGGTGAAGTCTTGGCAGAACGCTTGGCTTGCTCGATTGACGCGTCCGCCAGCGACACGCTTGCCGCCGTTGACACGTTCGTGAGCACCGACGAGTTGAACGCCACGCTCGTTGATCTTCATTGCCAATCCATCTTCGCTGACCGAGATGCCGTCGTAGTTGGGTTGGAAGTACCAGCGTTCCATGGCGTTGGCACCGACGGTGCTTGCGTTGGCGCGGTCAACATAGCTCTGCATACGGATGGGCAAGCGCTCCAGGCCGATACCGATCAGCTTCATGCGGTAGTCGGCTTCGACCAACACGCGTGCGAAGTGAGTCGAGGTGGGGATGCCCTTGATCGTGACCGTTTGCAGTCCGAGGTTGTTTTTCAGACCGTTGGCAAGCCGTTGTGCGTCGCTGTTGGTGGGGCGGACGCGACCGCGAACCGAGGCGAGGAACTGCTGCATCTGTTGCAGGCCCTCTTGGGTTGGATCGATCGAAACGCTGATGATCGGTGTGGCTCGTTCGCCAGGTGCATAAGCACGAAGGGCGGTGACGAGGTCTTCGAGCAAGACGACGGGGCGACCGCTTTGCATGCCGACGAAACGTTCGGTTGGGTCGGCGACGAATCCTTCGGCGGGACCGGCAATGACGATGTCACCCGATTCCGGATAGAAGAAGACGTATTGGACGGAGGTGAGGCCGGCCAGAGCATTCATTTCATCGCTGGGATTCAATCCCTCGGCGATGCGTGCATCGATGGCGGCTTCCAGGCGGTTGAGCGAAATCTTTCGCAGCTCCGACGGTCGCATCAGGTCGTTGTTGACCTGTCGCGCGGCGCGAAGGCGTGCTTGAGCCGCACGTGGGTCAACTTGTCGAACTCGCAAAACGCCTTTTGCATCGACATCAACACCAGCGATGGGGTCGGCAAAAATGTTAGTGTCGCCACCATCTTGAGCGTGCGCAAGTGACGAAATCGTGAGCGAGAGGCCGCAAACGACAAGGAAAGCTGTGAAGCGAAAAAGCTTGTTCATAGGGTCTGCCAAGGAAGGCCTGAACGGTGGATTAGAGCCTGCGCAGCTTCCGCGCAGGTGCACCCCCTGACGATAATCCGACGATCTCGGTTCATCAACAAACTTGCTCGATCCTGGACACGAATCGTCAAAACCTTGCCGTTTGTTCGGGTGATGCGGGCTGATTGTCTCGTAACCCACCCCCATCGCGAGGGTGGTCTGTCCATTTGCCGTAGCTCCAACAATCACCCTCCCGCTTGCGGGAGGGTCGGGCGCTAAAGCCCGGGGAGGGGGCGTTGCAAAACAGACCCTCTCCGGGCCTTCGAGCCCGACTCTCCCAGGGGAGAGTGTTGGTAGGTACGGTCGATTGTCTGCCATGACTTCAGGGCAAATCGCGCGCCAATGACCCTCTCCTCGCCAACTTGCCGAGCTTGATGGATGATCGGGCCACCTAACGTCTTTCCAAGGGACAGACTCCTTTTCGTTTCTCGTTCAGAGCCTAGAATCCGACCCCAATAGGCGAACCTTTGAATGTTGATGTACGAGACAATTCCCTCCTTATTTGAATTGGGTAACTAGAGAGATGAGTGGCGACTGCGATTTTGGACTAATTGGTTTGGCGGTCATGGGCGAGAACCTGGCTCTGAACGTCGAGAGCCGAGGCTATAAGGTCGCGGTGTACAACCGCACCACCAGCAAGGTTGATGAACTGATCGCAGGCCGCGCCGCCGGAAAGAACTTCGTTGGCACCCATTCGATCGAAGAGTTCGTCAAGTCGGTCAAGCGGCCTCGAAAACTGATGATGCTGGTCAAAGCGGGCCCCGCTGTTGACGCGTTGATCGAGCAACTGCTGCCACACTGCGAACCTGGCGACATCATTATCGATGGTGGTAACGAGCAATTCGAAAACACCGAACGACGCACCAAGCAAGTCGAAGCTGCCGGAATGCTGTACGTCGGCTGTGGCGTCTCGGGCGGCGAAGAAGGCGCGCTCAAGGGCCCAAGTTTGATGCCGGGCGGAAGTGCCGAGGCATGGCCCCACATCAAGGACATGTTGCAGGCGATCGCTGCCAAGGTTGGCCCCAATAACGACATCCCCTGCTGCGAATGGCTCGGCAGCGGTGGAGCGGGCAACTACGTCAAAATGGTGCACAACGGCATCGAATACGGCGATATGCAGCTGATTTGTGAAGCCTATCAGTTGCTGCACGAACTCGGTGGGCTCAGCAACGACGAACTCTATGACGTCTTTGCCGACTGGAACAAGGGCGAGCTGCAAAGCTACTTGATCGAAATCACCCGCGATATCTTCAGTGCCAAAGACGACCAAGGTGGCGATGGCCACTTGGTCGACAAGATCCTTGATGTTGCCGGTGCCAAGGGAACTGGCAAGTGGATGAGCCAGCTGGCGCTCGACCTTGGCGTTCCCAGCACGCTGGTCACGACCGCTGTTTTTGCCCGCGGATTGTCGGCTCAAAAGGAAGCTCGTGTCCGGGCCTCCGAGTCGCTCAACGGACCCTCGGAGTCGTCGAATCCTGAGTTGCAAGCCGCAGCCAAGGCGTTGATCGGCGATCGGGCCGAGTTCGTCGAAGCGGTTCGCCAAGCACTTTATGCCTCAAAAATCGTCTCCTACGCTCAAGGTTTCGTGCAGCTCCAAGCCGCCTCGGCCGAACATGGCTGGGGACTCGACTACGGCGCGGCAGCCCTGCTGTGGCGCGGCGGTTGCATCATCCGTGCTCAGTTCCTGGATCGGATCAAGGAAGCGTTCGACAAGGACGCGAACCTCGAAAACTTGCTGTTGGACAAGTACTTCGAAGATGCCGTCGAAAATGCCCAAGAGAAATGGCGTAAGGTGGTTGCCGTCGCTTCGATCATGGGCATCCCCGTTCCCGCGTTCAGTGCAGCACTGTGCTACTACGACGGCTACCGCATGGCACGTCTGCCGGCCAACTTGCTGCAAGCCCAACGCGACTACTTCGGTGCTCACACGTACCAACGTGTCGACAAAGAAGGCACCTTCCACAGCGAATGGCTCGACCTGCGTAAGCAACCTGAAGCGTAGTCGATTCGTCGTCCCGCTACCCCATCCCTCGTTCCCACGGTCCCCGTGGGAACGCACGACTTGGACGCTCCGCGTCCTCTGCGTACGTCATGCGATCGGGGTGGAACTGACGAGATTCTGCCGGATCTGCGTCGCTGTCGCTCCTTGATCCGGCCTACCTGCTTTTGAGCCGCGATCGCGTAAGCGGCCGGGCTTGATCTGCTGGGTGGCGTTTGCCGGATCTGCTTTACGAAACCATCAGCGACAGGTAGCTGATAAACGGGTTTGCCACGCCGGGGCCCGCTTGTCGTTGGTCGTTGGCCATCGCGATCAGCTGTTCGATGGCCGAACGCAATGCCCGCGCAGGAACGTCCTCGCGTTGCTGGAGCTCGAGGATCTGCTGGTACAGCTCGAGGGGCTCTGGGCGGTTCGGCGGGATCTGGTTAAGAACCGCTCGCAGTGCGGAGAGGACGACGGCATCTTGTCGAGGCGTCTCAGAATCATCGAGAATTCGCTCGATCAACAGTCCGGTAACATCGATGGTGGGCGAGGGCGCAACGGGAGCAGCGGTCGCTTCGGGCCGCCGTTTTCGACGCCGATCTGCAGCCTTCAGCTTACTGCGAAGGTCTTTCCGCTTGGCCATCTCTGATATGTCGCAGTCTTTGTGAAAAGGGCCCCAATCGGCGACTGGAATCACATTCCAGCCCTCCTTGATGCTTCGATTGCCGTTTGAGTCACCATGCCGCCGAGTCAACGAATGAGCGGCAGTCGTAGGCGACCGAATCGGCTGGGGCAATCAAAAACGCGTTGGACGGGTCTCGAAACCGCCGAGCATTCACGGACTCTTTCCACAGTCCGACCAACATCTGTTCCCGCATTATACCTTGCTTTGGTGAAAATCACGAGCATTGGGTTACAGCTTGTTACCTCGATCGGTGGGCGCGGGGGCGAACCTCGCCGCCCGAGCCGGCCGCTCGTCGTGCGGATCTCCAGGCGGAAGCGACTCGCATTCCGCCTGGGTTTGAGACGACGAACGGGGCTACTTCAGCAGCGCTTTGAGTTCGGCATCCAATTCGGCGCCGGTGACGTTGTGGCGAACGACTTTGCCTTCCTTGTCGATCAACATCATCGTTGGCAGCGTTTGAACGCCGAATGCGTTTGCCAGTCGGCTCGCTTCGAGACTTCCTTCGTCGTACAGCTGAGTCCAAGGCAGCGGCGTTGCGGAGAGGAAATCGTTGGCCATTTCTCGGGTCACGTCGACGTTGACGCCGACAATCTTCAAACCGGCCCGTTGGTAGCTCGCCTGTAGTCGGCGGAGCAGCTTCATGTCCTGTTTGCACGGTTCACACCAGGTTGCCCAGTAGTGAAGGACGACCGGTTTGCCACGCAGGCTCGACAAGCGGAATGATTGGCCTTCGATCGTCGTTCCTTCGAGGTCGATCTTCTTGCCGACCGACTCGAGACGGCGGACAGCGCCGGACGCTTTGGTGCCAACGCCGGTGTTTCCAAAGCCGCTGGCGACTCGTTTGTAGTAGGCCAACGCTTCGCGTTCTTTGCCCTCGAATTCCTTGCTCAGCGCCAGCTGCATGTAGGCCTGAGCGGTCTCCGCGGTGCGCGGGTATCGCTCAACAAACCCGGTCAGCGATTCGAGGTACCACGCTTGGACCTTCGCAAAATCGGCATCGGGAGATTGGCGAATCGAGTATTCCGTTTCGATCGCTCGGTAGTCGGCATAGGCCTTCAAAGCCTCGTCATCGCCGGCGAAATCGGTCGAAACGCGGCGCAGACGGGTCGATCCCTTCTTGTAGGCTCCCGTTTGAACGGCGACGCCCAGCGTGTCGACGAGTTGGCGGACCCAGGTATCACGCTCAGTCCGATTGGCGGAGGCTTTGATCAGGTCTTCGACAACGCCCGCGCGGTCTTCATGAAGTTGTTCGAGGTCACTTGCGGAGCTTGCCGTGGCGAGTTTGGTATCGATTTCTTCGAGTCGACGCACCAATTGTTGCGTCAACTCGCCGAGGTCTTGCGAGGCACCTGCGGCCAGCGCCGAGCCACCGGGGGTGAAGAAGATGCCGGTCGTTTGAGCGATCGTATCTCCATCGCCTGAGACCGACGGCAGTTCGACCAAACGCCAGGCGTTGCCAACTTTGACGACCGTGCCGACAAGCAATTGGCCGCTCTTTCCGGCTTGTTCGTACATTGCAACCGCGTTTTCGTAGACGATCACGTCGCGGGTCGAGCCGTAAGTTCCCTGCGGCACGACACCGGGAGGCGAGGCGGCGAATTGAACCCATTCGGCGTTGGCCCCGACCACTTTCTGGCGGTCAGCGAGAGCACCGAAATCCTGGGCCGCGCGGCGTGCTTTGACGGTGATTTCTTCTGCTTTTTCTCGGCCCAAACCGAGTGACTTGATTTCCGAAGCCGAGATCAACAGGCGTGCAAAACGCTGGCGATCGCCGTCTCGAATGGCGGCGACCAATTCGGAGGAAGCCTCTTCGGCAGAGATCTGTTTCCAGCGATCGATTTTGCCATCTTCGTCATCGTCCAGGCCCCAGCGCGTCCCGCCGGTGCTGAGCCATCGGTATTGGTCCGCTTTGCCGTTGAAGTTGGCATCGACATCGCGATAGACCTCCACGCCGTAATTGAAATAGCTCCAAAGATCGACCTTCTTGTCGCCGTTGGTGTCTGCGAACCGACGCAGGATCGAGCCGTCTGCCGCGATCACTTCCCAGCCGGACCAGCCTTTGATGGTGATGTCTTCGACGCTGCATCCGTCGACTTGATCGGCCGGGACTTGTTCGTAATCAACGTCACCACGTTGGACCGGTTTGAGCGCCAGTGCGGCTTTGGCGGTGGGAGGAGCAGCATGGGCTGCCGAGGTCACGAATGTTGTTGTCATGGCGGCCACGAAGAAAGCCGTGCACCAAAGTGGGGTGCAAGCGACGCTGGCCAGGAAAGAGGTGTGGCGTTTGAGGTCGCTATTTCGGCGACCCACGAGGCCCTCAAGGCCGGGATTCGTAGGTTGCTCAAACTGGGAGGGGGAAGGTTTCATCGACTGGTGATCCATCATTGAAGTCAAGATTGAACGTTATTGATTCCGTTGCGGAGCTCCGCGGCACCAACGGTCTGTTGAGTTGCACCTCGGGATTTGCACATTTTGCCCGAACCTGGGGGCTGATGAGAATGTCGATTTTGGGTGACAAAGGGTCAGAAGTTGCGAAAGTTATCGATTCGGCTTGCCGATGTTGTCCTAGCGGATTTGCCGCTTCGGCAAAGAGTAACGCGAGATCCCGGCACCAACGGATCCGTCCCGGCAGCATTGGGTAGGTTGTTCCGGCTGAGGGATCAGGAACTTTGCCAGCTTGTGGGGTTTCCACCTTTGACAGGTCAGGGAGTTTGCGTACACTCTTGCCCTTTGCCAGTGACTGCGAGCCAAAACGGCGGTCAATCACAGCAAAATTCCGGGCGTGTAGCTCAGTTGGTTAGAGCGCATCCCTGATAAGGATGAGGTCCCAGATTCGAGTTCTGGCACGCCCACTTTTCCGGAAGTGAAAAGAGTTTGGCTAACGATGCATTAAGGCGTTGACAGCCAAAGATTGAAACTCTAATCTTCCGCCCTTCCCGGGGGTGTAGCTCAGTTGGGAGAGCATCTGCTTTGCAAGCAGAGGGTCGTCGGTTCAAGTCCGTCCACCTCCACTTCTGTGATCGAAAGGTCGCAGCGTTTTGTGCCCACAAGGGTGCGAAACAGTCGCCGAAAGGCGGCGAAACAGAAAGTTAAGGATTCATCAGAAAGAAATTCAGATTAGGTGTTGACCCCTGCGGCTGGGACGCTAAATTTCTCCCCTCGCAGCAAACAAGCGGCGACACTTGATCGGCTTCATCGCTGATCATCCCGACCAAAACTGTGGCAAGTATCCGGCGTTGAATCGCACGACTCGCTCACAAAAAAATGGTCGACAAAAGAGCTGAACCCATTGACGGGCTGAAGCGTCTTTTGATAACATCCGCGACTCGCCTGAGGTCGTCCGCTGAGTCAGTTAACTGGCTCAGCGGCTGCTCTCAGGCAGCGTCCTCCGCACCGGCCGACGGCCAACGCGGGGTACTGATTTTTGACAATTTGGTTGTTTGGTAGTTGGCATCTGAAAAGAGCAACTCGATGGTTGGCAAGGCAACTTGCGAGCCGTCGGTTAAAACAAGTTCTTTTTGAAGCGTTGACAACGAAGCGAGCTGTGTGGAAGTGATCTCCTTTCGAGGCGGTTGCTGAAGCGAGCTGGCGGAAGTTGTTTGATGAATTCTGATTAGGATTCTGTGCAACGTGCCATGAACGATTTTGGCAGGCTTGCCATTGGTAAGTCAATCGAGATTGGGCATGGCAACACATGTGATATCGTTAGGTAGAGAAACTAACGAGATCTTGATTTGGTTGCCGCTGTTGGCTTCGGCTGAGAGTGGAAACCGAGTTCGGGATTTCGGTGGCCAATCTACTAAGGGCGCATGGGGGATGTCTTGGCGTTGAGTGCTAGAAGGGCGTGGAAGTCTGCGAAATTCCTGGGGGAGTTGACAAACAAACGATGATCCCGGGGTGCCCGACTGCGACCAGCTGAATTCATAGGCTGGTTCGTAACAACCTGGTGAACTGAAACATCTAAGTAACCAGAGGAAGAGAAAGAAAAATCGATTCTGTGAGTAGCGGCGAGCGAAATCGGAATAGCCCAAACCGAGGGGGTTTCCCCTTCGGGGTTGTAGGACTCCAACATTGGATTGTGTGTTGTTAGTGGAAGACTCTGGAAAGGGTTACCACAGAGGGTGACAGTCCCGTACACGAAAATAAACACACACCATAGGAGCACCTGAGTAGGTCCAGTCACGTGAAACCTGGATTGAATCTGCGGGGACCATCCCGTAAGGCTAAATACTCCTCAACGACCGATAGCGTACCAGTAGCGTGAGTGAAGGATGAGAAGAACCCCTGCTAGGGGAGGAATGTGAACCTGAAACCATGTGCCTACAAGCGGTCGGAGCCCTATGTCAAAGCTTGCTTTGAAATGGGTGACGGCGTGCCTTTTGCATAATGATCCGGCGAGTTGTGGTATGCGGCTTGGTTAAGTTCTTACGGAACGGAGCCCAAGGGAAACCGAGTCTGAATAGGGCGAAATTGTCGTATGCTGCAGACGCGAAACCTGTGTGATCTACCCATGGGCAGGTTGAAGCGCGGGTTAAACTGCGTGGAGGACCGAACCCACTTAGGTTGAAAACTGAGGGGATGACCTGTGGGGAGGACTGAAAGTGTAATCAAACCAGGAGATAGCTCGTTCTCTCCGAAATATCTTGAGGGATAGCGTCGAGCCACTATTTACCGGGGGTAGAGATACTGAATCGGATGGGGGCCCTTCCCGGGGTACCTCACCGAACCAAACTCCGAATACCGGTAAAATTATCTCGGCAGTCAGTCCCTGGGGGATAAGCTCCAGGGTCGAGAGGGAAACAACCCAGATCGCCTGCTAAGGTCCCGAAGACATACTTAGTCACTAAGGAAGTTGAAGTGCCGTGACAGCTGGGATGTTGGCTTAGAAGCAGCCACCATTTAAAAAGTGCGTAACAGCTTACCAGTCGAGCATTTCTGCGCCGATAATGAACGGGAGTAAGTATGACACCGAAGCAGCGGGCTGTGCCTAGCACAGCGGTAGGAGAGCGCCGATGATCAGATACGAGCCGTACGGTAACGAGCGGTGTTGGGGTCATCGGGTGATTATGCCGGAATGAGTAACGATAAAACAGGTGAGAATCCTGTTCGCCGAAAGCCTAAGGTTTCCTGGGGAAGGCAATTCCGCCCAGGGTTAGCCGGTACCTTAGTCGAGGCCGAAAGGCGTAGACGATGGATAGCAGGTCAACATTCCTGCGCCGGCTGTGTATCCGATGTGAGGACGGCGTCCGGAAAGTGAGCGGTACGAATAGAAATGTCCGTAGCGACCACTGAGGTGACCGGGGTTAAAAGACCGGTTATAGCCAAGGTATAGCTCGAGAGCATCTAAGTTCTCGAAGTCATTGGAAGGACGTCCAAGAAAAGTCACTAGGTTAAGCAGCTGACCGTACTAAAACTGACACAGGTAGGCGAGATGAGAATTCTAAGGCGCTCGGGAGAACGGTGGTTAAGGAACTCTGCAAAATGGCCCCGTAAGTTCGCGATAAGGGGCGCCTCTTTTGGTTCACGCTGAAGGAGGCCACAGAAAATCGGCTCTAACGACTGTTTATCAAAAACACAGGTCTCTGCTAACACGCAAGTGGATGTATAGAGACTGACGCCTGCCCGGTGCTGGTAGGTTAAGGAAGAGGGTTAGCATTAGCGAAGCTCGCGACCGAAGCCCCAGTAAACGGCGGCCCTAACTATGAGGGTCCTAAGGTAGCGAAGTTCCTTGTCGGGTAAGTTCCGACCTGCATGAAAGGCGTAACGATTGGAGCACTGTCTCAACCACCGACCCGGTGAAATTGTAGTTGTGGTGAAGATGCCACATACCCGCGGTTAGACGGAAAGACCCCGTGAACCTTTACTGTAGGCTGATATTGGGTTGAGATATGTCTTGTGTAGGATAGCTGGGAGGCTTTGAGACCGGCACGCTAGTGTCGGAGGAGCCGTTGTTGAAATACCAGCCTGGTCATATTTTAATTCTAACGTCGATCCCTTGAATCAGGGCGACGAACAGTGTCAGTCGGGCAGTTTGACTGGGGCGGTCTCCTCCCAAAGAGTAACGGAGGAGTGCAAAGGTACACTCAGCCTGGTCGGCAATCAGGCTAAGAGCGTAAAGGTAGAAGTGTGCTTGACTGCGAGACCCATAAGTCGAGCAGGTACGAAAGTAGGTCTTAGTGATCCGGTAATCCCGAATGGAAGGGTTATCGCTCATCAGATAAAAGGTACTCCGGGGATAACAGGCTTATCGCATCCGAGCGTCCACAGCGGCGATGCGGTTTGGCACCTCGATGTCGGCTCATCACATCCTGGGGGTGTAGAAGCTCCCAAGGGTTTGGCTGTTCGCCAATGAAAGTGGTACGTGAGCTGGGTTCAGACCGTCGTGAGACAGGTCGGTCCCTATCTGCCGTGGGCGTTCGAAACTTGAAGAGGTTCAACTTTAGTACGAGAGGATTTAGTTGGACGTAGCTCTGGTGTACCAGTTGTCGCGCTAGCGGCACGGCTGGATAGCTAACTACGGAACGGATAAACGCTGAAAGCATCTAAGCGTGAAGCCCGCTCTAAGATAAGGTTTCGTAAGTCATTTGACGAAAGCCCCCTGGAAGACGACCAGGTTGATAGGCTGGGCGTGTAAGCACGGTAACGTGTTAAGCTAACCAGTACTAACGGGCGAAGGTTTGGCCATCGATATCCCGCACTCGGATATCTAACCAGATCATCAATGACAACGTTTTCTAACTCGCTTAGGAAACACACAACGCGTCAACTAGAAACGCGGTTCTTTTCAATACAACTACCAAACAACTGGCCCACATGCGGTGGAATACCCGTATGTGTGGTCTTTCCGGCGACCATATCGGAAAGGTTCTACCTGTTCCCATCCCGAACACAGCAGTCAAGCTTTCCGAGCCGATGATAGTGCACACCAGCGTGAAAGTAGGTATTGCCGGATTTTTAAAAACCCTTTGTAGCTTCGGCTGCAAAGGGTTTTTTTATTGCCTTTTTAGGCCCTCCGTTCGTAATGCCGCCTTCAGGCGGAAGAGCGCACGGTTTCCGGCCGAAGCTCTGTTTGGGGAAATGAGGATGGCAACCTTTTCTCTACAGCTCACGACCGATTCGAATCATACGCGAGTTGGAATGTGCTGAGCTCAAGAAGAGAGGGTGCTCGCTCGCTAATTCGATCGACACTCTGAAGCACGTCTCTTTTTTCGTGCCTTTTCGTGTTTTTTGTGGCTGCCTCTTCTCTTCAGCTCGCTACCGACTCGAATCATGCGTGATTTTGAATGCGGTGGGCTCAAGAAGTGAGGGCCACAAGAAGCACAACAAGGCACGAAGAGAACAGACTCTCGATTTGCTCATGTTTCAAACGTGTGCAGTTCGCGTTCTCTGATACGATCGACAAGTCACAGAATGCATTTGGCACGTCTTTGTTTTTGTGTCTTTTCGTGCCCTTTTGTGTTCTTCGCGGCTCACTTACCGATCCGGCACACGAAAAGATGCTGCCGACAAATCACTAACTTCGTTGGTTGGATTGGGGGTGGAACGTGGCTCAACCCCAGCCTCCTCGGAAGGTGGCGAAGTCGAAGAGGTTGATGACGCCGTCTCGGTTGCTGTCGAAATCCTCTCGGTAGAGTGGATCGCCGAGGATTCGTGAAAACGCGTTTCGGAATGCGGCAAAGTCGAACAGATTGACCGCACCGTTTCCGTCTTGGTCGCCGTAGTCGCGAAAGAAACTGTCCGTTGTATCGGCTGTCATCGCAAAACCAGAGGATTGCGAAGTGATCATGGTTGCGTGGATCGTGAGTTGATAGTCGCCGTCTGCCAGGGTGTTTGCCAAGGTTGGTTCCGTTCCACTGATCACCGACGGCCCGGCAATAAACGAAAGGGTTGCCAGCGTTTTTCCATCGACCAACGTAGGCGTGACTTGCAGACCAGTGACCTCCTCGCCGGTGGTTGTGTTGACCAACGTGAAGGAGTTTTCCGATACATCGACCTGGCCATCGAACTGCACATCGATTCGCGTCACCGTCGAACGCGTTGCCGAACCGCCGTTAATGACGATGGATTCAACCTCTGGCCCAGCGGGCGAGTTACCGGGGCTCGGGGTGTGAGCGATCCAACTGCCTGAATAGGTTCCCAATGTCGATGGACTGATTCGTTGCAGTGACGGTCCATTGCCGTCGGCCGCCGTGGGCCAAGGAGCGAAATCGTCGTAGAGGACTTCGTCGACCACAACGCGCGGAATGAGCGTCGGGGTTTCTGCGGGTGGAGAATCGGGAGCTTGCAGCTTGACCAACCCAAATCCGTTTCCGAGTCCGCCAGTAAACGGACCGACAATCGAAACGCTTGCGTCAATTCCGTAGTGCGTTCGGAACGCGGCCAGTCGCGTCGCGTTTGCGGCGACTTCTGGATCAAACCCAACGATCACTAACGAGCCTTTTCCGCCCAGTTGAGTTGCCGCTACGAAATCGAAGTCGGCGTCTCCGCGCACGCGCCAATTCGTCAAATCAGTGGACGAATCCAGGCGATTGTAGATTTCGACAAACTCGAGATCGTTGTCCGTTAGGCTGGGATCGATCGCGAGTGCAGCACTGCTTGGATCACCGGGGTGATAATTGATCTCGGACAAGACAATATCCGAAATGGCAAACATTCCGTTGATCTCGCCGAGGCTGGGTGCGGCAAGTGGCACAAGTCGGTTGCCATCGGCAACTCGGCCAATGGAAACCCCATTGAACGTTGCGCCGAAACTCACTTGGTCCACGAATTGGGTGATGTTCGTTCCATCGCCCTGGGTCAGCCAAACTTCGTCACCCTCGCTGCTGTTGAGCGCGAAGTTGTTTGGGGTGGTTGGTTGGGGATTGAAATCGTCTTCGTTGAAGACGACTGTGCCACCGGCAGCAAGGATCGTTGCCGCGGGAATTTGAAATTTGAACGGATTCTCTCCGTCATCGCTGAGGTACCAGCCGCCAATATCGATGTCTTGCGTGGTTGTGTTGAAAAGCTCGATGGAATCGACCAGCGGCTGGTCGGTGTGGGCGAGCACCTCGTTGATCACCACCCCAGCGGGTGCAACTGGCACGTTGCCCGGCGTCCCGTTCGGGGCGGCGCTCCCACGCCAGCGATGCGGTTTTCCGCTTTGGCCGCTGGGCGTTGCCGCGGGGGCAATAAGTTCCAGACTGCCGCCGAATCCATCAGGCCAACGTGGCCACGGGTCGTTGTCTTCGTAGTTGATGTCGACAATTTCTTGCCCAGTCGCGTCGAGCAATCGAACTCGTTCGCCACCATTTGAGAGTTTTCCGACGTATTGGCCGACGATCAGATTCGAATCGACCGTTGGGTACGCAGCGGTGAATGCCGTTTGGTCGCGCACGAGAAGTGCGACTTGCCCAGGACCAAGCGACGTCCCCAGCGGAAAGACGAACGGCGACGAAGGTCCGTCGGTCAATTGCAGCGAATCAAGATCGATCGTCTCGGAGGTTGCGCCCGAGGTGATGTTTTGCAGTTCGATGAATTCTGCATCCCCATCGTCGCGCGGATTGAAGTGGATCTCGGTGATTCGCAAATTGACCGCTGAAGCGGGGACGTGTGGCACCAGGAACAATGAATCGGTGATGGCCGACCAGGTGCCATCGGCTGCGCGTGTCCTCGCTCGAATGGATAGTGAATCGTTGAGGACGATCGGAGTTTCCGTTTGCTCGGTAGCAATCAGTTCGGCATTGAAGCTGAGGTCGCTGCTCGTGTTGCTGTTTTGGTGAATTTCAACGGCAAGCGTGTTGCTGCCCAACTGAATCAGTTCGGAAGGCACGTCGAAAAGCAGCCAAGTGTTGCCATCGTCGGGCGCCGCTTGCAGCGCGGCCGTCGAGTAGGTGATGCTTCCGGGCGGCATATTATCGCGAACGATTTCTTGACCATTAAGGTAAACCACGGCACCATCATCACGTCTCAGACGCAGGGTTAGTGCCGTAAGGTCGTTTGCGCTGGCATTGAATTGGGATCGGAAATAGGTGGTGCGATGTTTCATTGACGGATCGCCGCCGAACGAAACCACGGTTGCCTCGTCCCCTTCGCCAAAGCCGAGCTCGGCATTTCCAGCCGACCACGATGAATCGTCAAAACTCGGTTCTCGCCAGGCTTGGCCAAGATCAATTCCGAGATCGTGATATTTCCAAACCGAGTCGGCTGCCAACAACGTTGTCGCGGTGACGTTGGGTTGATACTCCGTCGCGCCGGGGTGGGGAGCACCACCGACCTGACGTGGATCACTGCCATCGGTCGTGTAGAAGACGGAGGCTTCGTTGCTGATCAGTCGAAGCTCGCTTCCCGCGATGACTTGACCGCCATCTTGGAACGTGCCGTCGACAGAAAACCGAGGCGCGGGAACGGACGGCATCAGGCCGTCGTTGATGTATTGGGAGACGACGAAATCGGATCGAAACGGCAGGTAGTCGTTTAGCAGGCGGGTATTCTCGTTGTTCCAGTGCACGTCGCGCTCGTACAGCGACGGCGTCGCGCCGCGCGGATGGACGTCTCGCCGGTAGTCCCCCCAACGAGCGGATTCAGCGACCATGGCTTTGGAGAGTTCGTCGACCCGTTGTTCCCAGCGCTGGATCACCTTTTCTGGTGTCAACGCGCCATCGGCAAAGAAGTGCTCTTGGATGCGGTCGCCAAAGCGGACGACAAACTCAGGGACCTGAACCAAGTCGTTGAACATCCCGGTCGCATCGGTGATGGTGCTCGGTGGTTTCGCCGTCAGACCCTCGAAGATCCGCTCGGCGTCCCAGGAATACATGCGCCAAAGCCCTCCAGCGGGTCCGCCGCCGGCGGCACGCCAGTTTCCGTTGGTCTTGAGGTCAGCGTTACCTCCGAACGCCATGGCAATCGACCAATCGATGAAATTGTCGACATCAAGGACTTGCTGAATTGCGTTCCAGTCGCCGCCTTGAACGATCGTTTTGAGTTGGTTCCAGGATGTGATATTGCCGTCGATCGGCGCCCCGCCGTTGAGCGCGTCGTAGTCTTCGGAGTTTCCGCCGTGATACTCGGCGTAGTGGGCCGCGTCGTGCCTTTCGTGCACGTTGTAAACGCCCCAATACAGCCCGTTAAGAAAGAGGTGTGCGTACGAGCCGCGTCCCGCATCATCTTGTCCGGCAGCGATCAACGAGTCACGGATGAATTGGTCGCGAATCAAAGTGCCACGACTGCGTTGACCATTGTCCCAGTGGATCCAAGAGTTGTTGTACATCGCGCGCAGCTGCAAGCTGTTGAAGCTTGTCACCGGCGAGCCTTCAAACATTTCATATTCCAACCGCGATGCACCATACTCGTTGCGGAAGCGCAGGCTCATTGAGTGTTTGGGCGAGTTGTTCGGATTGCGGCTAGCACCTCCGGCGATCTTCAGCCCGGCATCGATTTGGAATCCGGTCGAGCCATCGGTAAGGATGTATTCGGCCGAAACCGGGATCTCGAGGTTGCTGTTGGTTGGATTGCTGTAGATCCCGCCACCGCCGAAGAGGCCATCGACATCGGTCGCGATCGAAAGTGCGGGTAGGTCTCCCAACGCATCGATCAGTTCTTGGCCATAGCTAGTAACGATCTCCGGATCCATTTCGTAGTCGGCCGCCGGCGCGCTGCCCCAGGTGGTTGGGAAGCCGGTGGGTGTGTTCGACTGAGAGCCAACGTCGGCAAGAAACAGATACGTTTGCGTGTCGACATTGGTCTCGAGGAAATCGGTTTTGAATGCGGCAGCGCGCAAAGTGGTCGTGGTCGCGATCGGAACGGTCGCCGACGGTGTCAGTCCGGGGCTCGAGGCGACCTGCGTCCCGTTGGTCAATGTCGGCTCACTGCCGTCGGTGGTGTAGATGATGGTGGCGTCGACGGTGTCGGAAGCGATCACGACATCAAACGCCGAGACGAAGTAGCCGCGGTCAACGCTGAAGGTCGTGTCTTTGACAAAACCTTCGAAGCCGATGCCATTAGCTGATCCCGGCGTCGGAGTGAGCATGTACCGAGTGTTTTGCGTCGAATCGATGCCGTACGAGATGTCGGTGCGCTGCGGCGGATAATCCGACTGGCCAGTTCCGAATTCGCTGACGATGTTCAGCAGCGGGTCGACCAACGCGAGGTATTCACCGGAGGCACTGAGTTCGAAGTTGGTGTGCAAATTGCCGGCCAGGTCGGGCGTGCCATCACCCGACGCAAAAACGACCAGGAAATCGCCGGGCATCAAATCGGAGGCCGCAACGTCCGGGAAAGTCCACTTGTTGAGGTTGGTCGCGTCATCGGTCAGATGCCAGCCCGCCAGGTCGGCAAGCTGGTCGCCAACGTTGGTCAACTCAATCCAATCGGGCTGATTGCCATTTCCGTCGAATAGCCCTTGGTCGTTCGAGGCGAGGAATTCGTTGAGGCGAACGTCGGCGGCGAGCAGCTCGCGGTTTTCCAGCCTTTCCGATTTCAGGATGCGTTGACGCCGACGGCGCCGCGCGCGGCAGCGGTTGCTAGGGCGGACCATGCAAAAAAGAAGAGATGAGGAGAGAGATAGGGTGGGGGCGAGCATGGTTTGGAAGCCACGCGACTACACCAAAATAGTGAAGTTGCACGCCGATTGCAGGCGAAAACGGGGCGAATATCACTCCATGTTGCCAGCACACCGGACAGTCGCCTCCTCCCCCGCTCGGTTGATCGCTGGCCGATTGGCAGAAACTGCCCTAGCCGAGGGGTTTGATGAGTTGAGCCTTCGCGATGACCTTGTATTCTAGGTGAGACTTCTAATTTGACTTGAAAACGCAACCCCGGGGATGCTTCTATGCGATTGGCCCATTCACTTGTCATCCTGCTCGCGATGGCCGCCGTCTCGGCGGACGCCCATGGTCGTGAATGGAAAGACGTGACCGGTTTGTATTCGCTGGACGCCGATCTGGTCGGATTCGATGACGAGCACGTGATCCTGCAACGTACCGACAACAAAGAACTTGGCGCGTTTCCACGCAATAAGTTGTCACAACGTGATCACGAGTACCTGAAGTCGAAGGAAGCCCAACAGCTCAGCAACGACAATCTCAACGCCACGCAATTGTGGACGATGAGTGATGGCCTGAAGGTGCCCGGCCGCATCGTCGATTTCGCCAAAGCCGACATCGTGCTTCAGGCACGCCGTGGTCGCTCCTATGCAAACAATCAATTGGTCAACAATCTTCCTGAGATCTATCAGAAGATGTTGCCCAAGATCATTCAGCACTTTGAACCGGCAAGCAAAGCGGAAGAGATTGGCACCGATCGTTGGCTGCGTTTGCAGGCGGGACAACCGCGTACCTTCAGTCTCGAGGGGGTGATGATCGAACTCGAGAATGGTGATGAATATGGCGTCCCCTTTTTCTTGCTTTCGCAGAAAGACCAAGCGGTGCTTCGACCCGGTTGGCAGCAGTGGTTGAAGGATCGCGAAGACTACGACAAACACGATGACCATGCATTCCGTTTGCAAAACCAAGCGGCCGCGTACCAACGCAATCAACAATACGATCGACAGATTGCGTTGATGAACCTTGAGATGCAAGCGATCCAGGCTGGCATCACCTCAGCTTGGGAAGTCAGCCTCTATCCAGTTCAAGGGAATCCCAATCCGCCGATTTGGGTCGTCGAAACGGGACGCAGCAGTCTGGAAGCGACTCAAAAGGCATTGCGTCGCTATCCCGGTTATCGCGACGGACCGGTTCGTAAATTGAGCAACCGCCGTTAGACCCAATTGATCACGCGCCATCGAAGAGGGGCAAAAAGATTCGGGGCAGAAAAATGGTGCGCGGGATTGGGGACGGAAAAACGGGAGTGCGCGATCTACCTAAATCGAAAACGGCACTCGCAAGCCGTCGTAGGCCAGTTCGATTCCGTCTGGAAGCCACTCGCTTGTTGGGGCGTGATCGAGGTCGTGGCAAACGTGCGTGAAGTAGGCTTTGCTCGGGTTTAGCTTTTCGGTCACCTCCAACGCTTGTTCCAAATTGAAGTGCGTTGGATGAGGCGAAAGGCGCAGCGCTCCGAGCACGAGCGTGTCGAGACCTTCAAGCAATTCCATCGAGGACTCGGGAATGTGGTTGGTGTCGGTGCAGTAGGCGAAATCCCCGATGCGAAAGCCGAGGACGTCGAACCGCGGGCCATGTTTCATCGGGATCGGCGTCACCTTCACACCGAGCGCTTCGAAGGGGGCATGGTGAATCGAGCGAAACTCGAGCTGTGGCGTTGCGCCCGGATGCGTCGGTTCGTGATCTCGAAACGCGTAATCAAACGATTGGCGAATCCTCTTCTCGACCTGGTCTTCGCAGTAGAGCGGGACGGGCGTTCCTAAGCGAAATGGAAAGAGCCGCAGGTCGTCGAGGCCAAAGAGGTGGTCGGCGTGCTCGTGGGTGTACAGGACGGCGTGAATCAGTGGGATTCGTTCCCGCAGCAGTTGGGTACGCAGATCGGGCGAGGTGTCGACGAGCAGATTGCCTTGGGGCAGTTGGAACACGATCGAGCTGCGCGTCCGGTTGTTTCGCGGGTCGTCGCTTTGGCAAACGGCGCAATCGCACCCGATCGCTGGCACGCCAACGCTGGTGCCGGTACCGAGGAAAATCACGGTCGGTTCGATTTCGCCCTCGGTCGTTCCACTCAACTCTGGCACGCGATGAGTCGCTTTTTGTTGGTTTGCGGGGGTGGGTGCCGAGGAAACGCCCCTTGGCTAGCCGAGGGTGATTCTGCGATACTCTTGCCTTCGAGAACAGGACCCAACACTCAAAATCCCACCGCAAACGATGGTGTGGCGATCGGTTGACCGGTGCCAGATGTCGACCACACCCAATAACGTCCAGCAGTTTTTCCCATGCTCGATCGTCATCCACGATGGATGACGATTCCCGAGATGGCTGGAACGTGTGGTGAAGTCTGTCCGATTTGAGTCCCCCTCCCTCATCGACGCGATGGCGTTGCGTGTGGGCCGAGGGAAGTCTGGAAAGTGACCCGCGCGATCCCGTGATGGACGTTTGAGAGTCCCATTCAACCTGAACCATTTCCTTGAAAGCCATTCCATGTTTAAAAACTTTTCCCCCACCGCACTTGGCATCAACGGTCGCCAAAGCGAACTGATCGAACTTGCGCTGACCTATGCCTTCAGTGGCATGGACGTCGACATGTCCGAAATGTTGCGTCGTGCACAGCGCAGCTCGAGCGAAGATGCTGCGAAGTACCTCAACGCCGCCAAGATTCAAGTCGGCGGTTTCGACCTCGACGTCGATCTCGATGCGGATGATGACGCATTCATCGCTCAAGTAGGAACGCTGCATCCGATCGCCGACTTGGCTCGCGAACTGGGCGTCAACCGATGCTACGTTCGCTTGCCCGCCGCGACGGATCGTCTGCCTTTCCACGAGTACTTCGAAACACAGCGTGAGCGTTTGGCACAAATCGCGACGACCTTGCAAACGCGCGAAATCAAGCTCGGCATCGGATTCTCGGCCGGCAAAGAGCTGGAAGAGGGCAAAGAATTCGCGTTTGTCCGTAACGTCGAAGGCTTCATTTCGTTCGTCAACGCGGTTGCGAGCGACAACGTTGGCTACCTGATCGACACATGGGATTGGGTCGTTGGCGACGGTGCCATGGATCAAATCAGCGAAATCCCCGCTGACAAGATTGTCGCGGTGCGTTTGGCTTCGGTGCCTGAGGACGTCGATGCAACCAAAGCGACGACCATCGATCGCGCCCTGCCCGAACAGGAAGGACCGCTGAATCACGTCAAGCTGATCAAGCACCTCGAAACCATCGGTTTTGATGGTCCGGTTAGCCCCGGCGCTTCTTCGACGCTTTACAAAGGCACGACTCGCGAGAGTATCGTTCAAAAGGCTCAAGAAGCCGTTGATGGAATCTCGAAAGAAGCCGGTCTTCACGTCGCTCCATTGCCAATGGATCTGATTGAGGACATTCCTTACGAACCAAATCCGGTCAACTAGTTTCCGGTGATCGTGTTCAAGACATCAACGCCTCGGTGGGAGTCCATCGAGGCGTTTTTTCGTGACCCGAACGCGCTAGATAGCGTCGGGCCTTACTTCCGTAGCTACGCTCGCCAGAGCGTGGTGCAGTGGAAGACGGCCTACCAGCACGACCACCTTTTGGCGAAGGTAGCTACGGCCCGCCGAGCAAAAGGCGACTCTCTCTCTTTCACTAAAACTCAAACCCGCCGCTGGTGAGCCAGAAGGCGACGAGCATGCACAGCCAAACGATATCGAGAAAATGCCAATAGTGGGCGGTGAAGTCGATGGGCCAATGACGCTCGTGGTCGTATCGACCAATGAACGCTCCGGCTGCGACCACAAAGAGTGCGACCACTCCCCCCAACACATGAAGACCGTGCAGCACGGCAAGGACGACGATCATCCCAGCCACGCCGTAGCCAAGGCCAGCCGAATTGGCTCGGCTTTGCAACAATTCGCTCATCGCAAGCACTTGGACGGCCATGAACATGAGTGCCAACAGTGCACTGATTCCAAGCAGTTTGCCGGTGTTTGAAAGGCGGTCGCGGCGAACCATTCGCGTCGCCCAATGGACCAGCCCGCTGATTCCGAGCAGACAGATCGTGCTGAAGAGGAATTGATTGGGAAGTGGCGTGGTCGATTGGGGGGCGTCACGCCGCCAATACGCGTAAAGCCCATAGAGGCAGATGCTGGCCAAAAAGAAAATCAGCAGCGACACCAAAAAGAGGATTCCACCCTGCCCTGCGCGATTGTCACTTGGCAGTTTTTCGGCCGGCTGTTTGGCGTTGGATGCGGGCATGGGATGAAGCGTGTCGGGAAATTCGCGAGGGGCGAAGATTCTAGCTGGCGTTGCCAACCGTAGCTACGCACGCCAGGTTTGCGGTGGAGTGTGTGGTGCCGGATCCGCGTCTCTGTCGCGCCTTGATCTGGCCTACGCGGAATCCTCGCGTCTCCTGCTTCATGTAACCGCAGGCCTTCTTTCGGTGGCAACAATGTGGCATGATTGGGGAGTGCCCCGACCGCCAATGCCCCGTTTCTTGTTGGCGAATGACGAACCGAGACTTGCTGCTGTGAATATGATTCGCACGTTTCGCAATGCCGACGTCCCGGCGTTGGCCGACGTATGGATCCGTCATTGGTCGACCATGGCTCCACCACCCCAGGTGACCATGGCGATGATGGAACAGGCGCTTCTTGCGAGAACTTTTTTTGATGCATCGCTGTTGATTGTCAGCGAAGCAGAAAACGGAATCAGCGGTTTTTGCCATCTCTGTGACAACGATTCGAACTTTGTCCTTTGTTCGTTGTGTGTGGTTCCTGAAGCCCAGGACCAAGTCGGCAACGAATTGCTTTCCGGCGCCATCAAGCATGCTCATGCTTTGGCCCCCAAGCCGGTTGTCGCTGGCATCGTCCGCGACAACCACTTTGGCTATGCCGGGCTCGAGCCAGTCGGGCATGGTGTGGGCATCCCGGAATTTGACCGTCGAAGTCACCAATGGCTTACCCAAAATGGTTTTGAGGTGTCGCGGCGCTCGGTGCGAATGGTTGCCTCGTCCGAAGGGTATCGCCCCCCAATCAGTCGGGAAGCGGTGCAGCTTCGTCGTACAAGCAAAATGGACCGCCAGGCGACGACCTCTGCTGATCCCCGAACGGCCTCGGCCATGGCCCATTTTGATGTCGACCGCTACCAGTTGAGCGACAAAAGTGGATCGCTCCTGACCTCGCTCGATCTGTGGTGTAGTGACCCCGAGGCCGAAGTCATGAAATCGTCACATGCACTCGTCGATTTGAACGAGGCTCACGAACGTGGCACGTTGGAGCCGGCGGAATCCTTTTTGCTCGCGTCGATGCTTCAGTCACTCGCCGAGCGACACATCTTTTCAGTCGAAACCGTCGTTGATGACGACCGCACCGAGTTGCAAAAACAATTGCAGACGTTGCACTTCCAGCCACAGGATGCTGGCCATCTTTGGCGTCGTGATTGAATGCTGACGCTTGCGACTTGGCGACTGCGATTCCCATGATTCGCATCATGTAAGGCTCTTTCTTCACCATCTCTCTCGGCCTTCGTCGCATGCTTGCAAACGGCATGGATTGGGTGTGAGGTCGCGATTCAGGTCCGCCAAAATCTCAAAGTCGCCTTCACCTGGTCGTTAGAGATCTGCTATGCAAAGCAAATCTTTAGGAAAAATCCCGCGAATTCGCCGACTCCAACGGATTGGAGCTGCGGCGCATAACAGCAGCGGGCTGCAAGGAAGGTATTCCGATGATGAATTCGTTAGGCGCACGAATTGGTGTTGGTGCGGTCACGCTCGTTCTGGGTGCATTTGCTGCTGCTCAGGCTCAAAAGGACCGCCAAAACACGAAATCTGAAGAGTGGGTCGCAACGACACCTCCTTCACTAAGCCAACCGCCAGCACCCTTGGCTGCGGTGAGTGGCGAACTGGCTGCGGCCGAGATTTCGCCAGCGCCGTTAGGTGAAGAAACCGCCCCAAACACCGATGATGTCTTTGGTCGCGGGTCCGCAATCCAATTGGTCCAGCACACCGAAGAATCTGTCGGCGACGCTCCGACACTCGCCCTGCCTGCGATGGGTGGTGGCGACACGATCGACGCGCCCGTTGTTTCTGCTGCGGAAGCACCAGGCTGGGCATTGCCGACTGCCGGCGAAGCCGAAGCCGTCGGAGCAGCCGAAGCCGCCGAGGCGAGCCCAGCAGCGACTTTGGCGCTCCCAAATATGCCAACCGAAAACACGACGGTGGTAGACGACGCACCTGCCTTCAATCCACTCGCCGTTCCCCCATTGCCCGGATCGGATGATGTCGACGGACCTTCGGCAGCACCAGCGATCGGTGCGGCTGCCATCGGTTTCGCCGCCGGTCAAGCCGTGGGCGACACCAATGAGCCTTCGGCAGCCATCTCACCTGAGTACCCCAACGCGCTGCGAGCCGAAATGGGCAGTGACAATCCGATGCGCGGGGCAACGACAGAAACCGAAGCCCCATCAGGATTCCCATCGGCACCCCAATTCAAAGGTGGCAACGTCGAGCTGTCGGCCCAACCCTCCGCACCCAACATTGACACCGGCTTGATACCAGGCGCGGCTGCTGCGGTTGCCGGTGGCGTTGCTGCCGCAACCATCGACACTGCCGACGGGTTGACCGATTCGGTCGACTATCCGGCCGTCGCCCAACCGTCGCCCAACGCTCCCGTTCGATTTGGCGGTGAGGCCGGATCGGTATCGGCGATGTCTGAATTGCAGCCGGACGCTTATCAGCCCGCGAATCAAACCTACCCAGCGGCTCAACCCGAAGCACGGATTGCGAGTTTGCCGCAGCCAGGGCAATCGCTTCAACTGCAAGCCGACCCTCAGACGCTCCCACACACAGCCCAACCTAACGCGATTCAGCCCAACACGATGCAGGTCGGTGGCATGCAGCCTTACGCTGCCGATGCTTCGGCAACGTTGAGTCAACCAGAGACAACCGACTCCGCACCGGGAGACCGCCGTCTCGAAGGTGTCCAAACGCCGTCGATCGTGATTCAAAAACGCGCTCCCAACGAAGTGAAGGTTGGCAAGCCAGCTTCCTTTGTGATCCACGTCAAGAACGTAGGAGCGGTGGAAGCACTCGATGTCAGAGTCCACGATCGTGTTCCCGCCGGAATGCGAATGATCGATGCTTCGCCCGCACCAGTCATGCAAGGCGACATGTTGCTTTGGCAACTTGGCGCCATGGCGGCTGGCGATGAACGAACCGTCACGATGCAGTTGGTTCCTGAGCAAGAGGGAGAGCTTGGCAGCGTTGCACGTGTCTCCTTTGAAGCAGCTGCGTCAGTGCGAACGATCAGCACTCGACCCGAATTGAAGATCGTCCAGAAGTCGCTCGACAAAGTGTTGATTGGTCAACAGCTTGAAATCGAACTCGAAGTTTCGAATCCCGGAACCGGTGAAGCAACCGGCGTCATCTTGCAAGAAGATGTGCCCGAGGGACTCGAGCATCCCAAAGGACGCAAACTCGACAACCGCATTGGCACTCTCGCTCCTGGTGAAACGCGTCGCCAGGTGTTGCGACTTCGCGCGGTCAAACCGGGGATGATTCAAAACCACATCCGTCTGGTTGGTGATGACGGGCTTGCCGCAGAACACTCGATCAATGTCGAAGTGGTCGCGCCGCAACTGCAAGTTGTGTTGGCTGGCCCAGGGAAACGATTCCTTGAACGTCAAGCCACCTATTACCTCGAGATTGCAAACGTCGGAACGGCGCCGGCAGACAACGTTGAAATCGCTGTCCAGCTTGATCGGGGCTTTACCTTTGTCAGTACCGAAAACGAAGGCGTTTACGATGCCTCGCGGCACACCGTGCGGTGGTTCGTTTCGCAATTGCCTCCAGGTGAAAGCGGACGTGTACCACTGACGTTGTTGCCAGTGGAACAAGGGCAACGCGCGATCAATATCGAAGCGCGAGCGGATCTTGATGTCGTCGCCAAGAACGAACGGGCCATCACGGTGGATGCATTCGCGGAATTGAACTTCACGATCACGAATGCCGGCGGCCCGATCGAAGTTGGCAGCGAAACGATGTACGAGATCAAAGTTCAGAACTCGGGAACACGTGCCGATTCGAACGTGCAAGTCCAGCTTCAATTGCCACCTTCGCTGCAGTTGATTGAAGCTGACGGCGATGCGCAAACCGATGGTCGCGGATTGGTCGTCTTCCGCACTCAACCGCAACTTGAGCCAGGCAAAGATGTGACCTATCGCGTCCGCGTCCAAGGCGTCGCGGCGGGAACACACCTTGTCAAGGCAGTCGTGGCGAGTGACCAATCACAGGTGCCAGTCACGAAAGAAGAGAGCACCCAGGTCTACACCGACCAGTAACGTGGTAACGTGACTTTGCCGAAACCAGCGTAGGCCGGATCAAGGAGCAACAGCGACGCGGATCCGGCACGTGCGCTGCTTACAGGTGAGCGGCAAGAGGCTAGCTAGCGCGTTCGGCTCACAGCCGTTCCGCCCTCGTTACCCCGCTCCGCGTGGTAACGGGGTCTTCGGACGCTCCGCGTCCTCTCCGTAGGTCATGCTCCGCATGACAATCGCTTGCCTAACATGAAATAGAGTGTAAGGCCCGACGCTAGCGCGTTCGGCTCACGAGACGTTCTGTGCAATGCCCGGCCGCTCACGCGATCGCGGCTCACGGGTTCGGCGTCTTGCAACGAGCGTTACCCGCGGACTCGGCGAATGTACATCAACATTGCTTTGTCGATTTCGGCAACGGATCCGCCGAAGGCCTCTTCAAACATCTCGATCCGCTCACGCTCGGTTTGCTCGGCAAGCGGGCGTCCTTCGCTGAGACGCTTCAAGTAATCGACGTATGCTTCACGGCGCGTCTTGATCAGGAAGTAGGTCAGTGCCCAACCTTCGGCATAGGCGCCACCGGAAGTTCGCGCGTCACGGAATCGATCGTCGTTGGCGAGCAGGGTTGTCAGTGATTCGGCAGGACGCTGTTTGAGAAAGCTTCGGAATCGAGCCAGCTGCACTTGGTTCACACGGCCAACGCGTTGCCACTTGTTTGGGTTTCGACGATCAGGCGATTCGAAGAAAGTTGCCAGCCCTTCACTGACCCACATCGGGTTGTCGGCAAAACGTCGTTGCAGCCCACAGTTGTACGCGAGTTGATGGGTGGCTTCGTGAATGATCGTCGCCGCGTTGCGTTCCCAGTTCGGAACGTTGAAAGTGGTCATGCGGTTACTTTCCAAGTGGTAGTAACCGATCAAGTTGTTTGCGGTCTCTCCGATTTCAGCTCGTGAGTGGGCGAGGAAGCTTCGGTGGTCGGCAAACACAAGTCCTACCAGGGGGAATCGTGGCTCGGGTAGGTCCCAACCCAGGTTCTCCCAATAAGTGAAGAAGCCGCGGTGGAGTTGTTCGAATAAGACCGCCACACGTTTTGCGTACGCTTCGCTACTGTTGTAAGCGATCACATAGTGTTGGGTTCGGTAGACCTTGAATCCTTGCGGCAATTCTTCGAGCAGCCGCTTCTGCATGGTCTTGGTGTCGATCGGTTCGAGCGGGGCATCATCTGATTCACGTTGCTTGATGTTCTCGGGCTGGATGATCCAGATGCGTCCTTCGTCGGATTGGACCATCAACCCACCGTCTTGGGCTTCGACCAAGATTTCGGCATTGATTGTCCGCTGTTTGCCCGAATCGTTGAAGGTGATCTTCTCGGCCGCTGAGGTGACCGCGATCAATGCGAACGAAAAGCAGAGTGAAAGTACCAACCGTGGCATAGCGCTCATCGATGAAAAGGACTCTGGTGTTGATCGTGGCCACACAGCGACATGGGTCGCAGAGGGACTACTGATCGCCCGAAGCTATTCTAGCATGTCTTGCCGAAGACCACTTCAGCCAGATCATTGCAGTAAACACGACGGCGCCGACGTACCAAAGGGCCAACGACGCCTCCTGATAGCGAGCACCGCTGTGAAGGAGTCCGAATAGGCGAGTTCCAACGGTTGTAACCCCTGGCGGCAAGACTGGAAGCGTGACTGGCACATCCCCCGACGCCACGATTGCCGATGCCAAAAAGGCCCCGACCAAGACGTGACCCAATGCGGTGCGGTCAATGGCCCACCAGCGGGCAAGTGTCGACCGCTCGAGTCGCGCCGCGTCCAAGACGCCATCGGAAATGCCGGCATAGCCAGATCGCAAGATCCAGTACGCAGCCGGTGCTGCTCGAAAGAGGAGTCCCAAAACCGTCGGGACGAGTGTCTGCTGGTAAAGGGTTCGAAACCCCGGGACGGGCAACTGAAATAGCTGGACGATGATCAAGCCAACGATTGGCCCGGGAACCAAAACCAACAGGATCGAGAGCAGGTCAAAGACTTTGCCCACTTTGGGATTCGTCCGGCCAAAGGCAGCGGCGATCCAGCCAATCACGACCGCCGTCGAACCCGCCATCAATGCAACGATGAACGTCCACTTGTATTCGGACGCAAAACTCGTGGGAGCCATCGCTAGCGTCTCGGCGCTTTGGCCGATCGACCAAGTCGCCGTCCGCGTTTCGCCCTCGACCACCACATGGTGCCCTGCTTTGATCACCAGCCCAACGACGGGGATCGCAACGACCAACAGAGCTGCGGTGATTGCAACGAAGTACGCGACCATCCGAGCCGGCAATGGCAACGGTGTTGTTTGAATCGCTGTCGTGTCACGATCACTCTTGACCAGTGTTTGACGGCGACGCCAGACGGCGAGCAGCATGATGATCAGGGCGGCAAAAACGATTGGCAGAAACAGCATCATCATGATGGCCGGCAGCGACACGTCGCTTGCGTAGAACAAGTAGAACTCGTCGGCGATGGTGCGATAACGATACAGGTCGGCGACCGTCATCTCGGTCGCCGCCATCGCAGCCACCGCCAACAGCGACGTGACCACCCATGGCAACGCGATTGGCAATCGTACTTTCCACCAACAAGCGACCGGTCCGACTTCGAGTTGGCTTTGAGCGATCACCGCCGCAGGAACGCGGCGCACACCCATCCAAGTTGCCAGGGCGACGATGGCGCTACCGACAAGCCCGTGGATCCAACCGCACGCGGTCAGACCCCCAAAGGCTCCGAACGCGCCGATGCCACTTGCTCGATTTCCTGTTTGTGTCAGCGGCAACCAGCCGAATTTGCCCGCGGTTGCTTCCCAGGCTGCGGCATGAAGAATCATTGGCATCGCAACCGCTGCAATCATCGCAGCAAGAAAAACCGTTGCGACCACGCGTCCCAAACGGCCACAGGAGGGCAAACTCGACGCGGCCCAGGCGGCAGGAATACCAATTGCGCCCGAAATGACGACCGATACGGCCATCAATTGCAGGGTCAAATTGAGAGGTTGCCACCACACCAGAGAAAAGATCCTCGTTCGAATCGCGAATTACAAAATACCAATCACAATGGAACGCGACTCGTCCGTCGTCCTCATCGACCGCTTCTTACCGACCGTTTTTAAGACATGAAAATCACCGCGATCCCACAACTGTACCGCAATTTGAAGCGGTGGCGGGAGATCCTGGCGGTGCTGCGTCGCTACGGTCTGGCTGACTGGCTGACACGTTTCCGCCTTCCCTTTCGCGATGCACTCAAGGACCGTGGCGGCGTCCCCCTTTCACAGTACTCCAGCGAGCAGCGCGTGCGAATGGCGCTGACCGATCTTGGTCCCACCTTTATCAAGTTGGGCCAAGTCCTTGCTGCACGCCCCGATTTGGTTGGCCCCAAACTTGGCGAGGAGCTGAAATTGCTGCGGGCAGATGTTCGGCCCGACGATATCGACCAAGTCCGCGACACGCTTCGTGAAGAACTGGGTGACGACTACCGCAGTCATTTCCAAAGCATTGATCCCAAGCCGCTTGCGACCGCCTCGATCGGTCAGGTGCATCGCGCCGTTTTGAACGATGGCACTCACGTCGTCATCAAGGTCATTCGTCACGATATCGAACGGACGATGCGCCAGGATATCGAAGTTCTGGTTGGGTTGGCTCAGCTTGCCGAGCGAGTCGAAACCTTCGCTGCCTGGCGGCCAAGTGAAATGATGCGCCAGTTTGCACCAATGCTGCAGCGCGAACTTGACTTCAGTCGCGAACGGCAAAATCTTGAACACTTTGCCGAGATGTTTGACCGGCACAAGGTCGACGTCAAAATCCCCAGGCCAATCGTTCCGCTTTGCACTCGCCGCGTTTTGGTGATGGAGGAATTGGTCGGCAAATCGCTGGCAAACTTCTTGCTCGAAAAACGCGAGGCCGGCTCGGACCCACAGGCGACTGGCACCGGGATCAGTGAAGAGCTTGCCGGGGAAGCCGAGTTCCTGGCAAATCGGTCACACAATCAGCGTTTGTCCGAAACGATCGCTCGGGTCTATCTGACGATGCTTTTTGATGAAGCGTTGTTTCATGCTGACCCGCACACCGGAAACTTGATCGTTCTCGAAGATGGCAAACTTGGTATTCTCGACTTTGGCATGATTGGCCGGATCGACGAGAACCTGCGTGAAACGATCGAAGAGATGTTGATTGCGATTTCGTCGGGTGACCAAAACCGACTCACGCGATTGATTTGCCGAATCGGTGATGCACCCCCGACGCTCGATGAATCGGCGCTTGCGATCGACGTTGCCGAGTTTATCGGTACCTACGGCAAACAGAACCTTGGTGAATTTGACTTGACCGGCGCGCTCAATGATTTGAGTGACCTGTTGCACCGCCACAAGATCAAGCTGCCCAATCAGTCGGCGTTGCTGCTCAAAATGCTGATTTCGCTCGAAGGCACGTTGCGCGAGCTTGGGGCGCGGTTTGATTCACTTGAAGTCGTGCGCGACTTCATGCGCAAATCGATGGCTCGTCGGCTCAGCCCGAGTCGTCGGTTGCGGCAGGCACGACGTATCTACTTGGAAGCCGAAAACTTCATGGAGATGGCTCCGGACCAAGTCATCGCTCTGCTTCAGCAAGCACGTCGCGGTGAGGTCAAGATGACACTCGAGCATCAGCGATTGGGGCCAACAATGAACCGCATGGTGCTCGGCATGATGTCGAGTGCCGTTTTTCTCGGTTCGTCACTCATGCTCGCTTACCAAGTTCCGCCCGTTTTGTTCCCGGACGAAGCGGTCATCGGAATCCAGCAGCTCAGCATTTTGGGCATCGTCGGGGTGATGGGAAGCATCACCGTGATGATGTGGTTGCTGCTTGCGATCAATCGCAGCGGTCACCTGACCAAAGGCAACGAGGATTAGGCGAACGAGAGGATTCCACGACGAGGATTCCACGACGAGGATTCCACGACGAGGATTCCACCAAAAGGGCCCGAGGCCTCACGGCCAGTGGCTCACGCTCAAGCCGAAGAGTGTCATGCGGAGCATAACCGCCAGTGGTTAGACCAATTCGTCGTTGACTTCTTCTTCGAGAGTCACGCCGAGTCCATCGAGGACTTCTTTGAGGCGTTTGTCGAGCTGTTCCAGTTCAGCCAAGACTTCGTCCTGCCGCTGCTCGAGTTCCATCAACAATTGTCCCGGTTCGGTTTCAGCGGTGTGTGAAGTCGGAGTTGGAGACATGGTTGTCTTTCACAAGCCTGGGTCGATGGAAAAAACGGAGGCGACGCGGGTATCGCTCCGTTCTTGGTCGCCGCGAGCACCTGGTACGGGTTCAGGTTCGCCTCGACACCACCATCCATCGGACATTGCATGTCCTTTTCCGTAGGCAAGCGCCGGTCGTACCAGTCGGCTAAGCTTGGCAAGGCTTGACGATTACGGAGCAATTTCCAGCCGGTCGGTGACGCAGCCGCATGCACCTTGAGTTAAACTTGCTCCTCCTCCGATCAATCCCACCTCACTCCTGCCCTCCGATTTGCCATGCCCCACCGATTTGCAAATCCCCAACGATCTGCGATGCCCGGCCGAGTTGGGCTGTGTTGTGGCCTCGTCCTTCTGTTCAGTTTTGGCCTCGTGCCGTATGCCTATGGCGAAGGCCCGCTGTTGAGGGCCGGCGATCGCGTTGCCGTCCTGGGCGGAACCTTCGTGGAACGAATGCAGGCAAGTGGCCATCTTGAGGCCGAGCTGCAATGTCGTCGTCCTGACTGGACGCTGTCGTTTCGGAACCTTGGATGGTCCGGAGACGATGTGCACGGGATCGCTCGCAAGCGGTTTGACGGTCCAGCCGATGGTTTCAAGCGGTTGCTTGCCGACATCGAAACCGCAGACCCAACCGTGGTGTTGGTCGCTTATGGGTTTTCGGAAGCCAGTGACGGCGAGCCCGCGGTCAATCGTTTTGAGCAAGGATTGCGCAAGCTCATCGCTGAAGTTGCAAAAGACGATCGGCGGGTGATCCTTTTGCCCCCTGTGCCCTTCTCGGGCTTTCGCGTCGAAGACTATCAAGCTTCGATGCAGCGTTGTCGTCAAATCGTGGGAAGCGTCGGCCGAGAAACAAAGACGCCCGTCGTTGAACTCAATTGGGTGCCGTCGCCGGGCGAGATGACCGAAGACCAACTGCTTCCAAGTTCGCTGGGATACCAGAAATTCGCGCAATCCGTTGCCGACCAACTGGTCGGTGGCGAACCCTGCCAGGGAGACCACGTCGACTTGAGGGAAAAAATCGTCGAAAAGAACCAGCTTTTCTTTCATCGCTATCGGCCACAAAACGAGACTTATCTCTTCCTGTTCCGCAAGCATGAGCAGGGCAACAACGCCGTGGAGATCCCCCAATTCGATCCGCTGATCAAACAAGCCGACCAGGCGATATGGGGATTGGCGACTTCCAAGTGAGCCGAGAGCCTGCCCCCGTTCGTCTTCCCGCCTTTTGGTGGAATCTTCGGGCGTTCCGCGTAAAGGCCGGAACACGAAACACGGTGAATCCCAAACGGCTCCCCATTGCCAATCAAATGGCCTCTGCTTAGGCTTTTGCGTTTGCGCTCGAGGCGCTGCAAACCTATCTTTTGGGAGCTGATTGGTGTCGGGAACCTGTGTCATTGGTCTTCAGTGGGGCGACGAAGCAAAGGGAAAGCTTGTCGACCTGCTTGCCCCGCAATTTGACCTCGTCGTTCGCTATCAGGGTGGTGCGAATGCCGGCCATACGGTCGTGGCAGGTGACCAAACGTACAAGTTGCACCACATCCCAAGCGGGATTTTGCACGGTGACGTGCAGAATCTGATCACCCCTGGGGTGGTCATTAACCCCGCCACAATGCTCGATGAAATCGACGGACTGGCTGGTCGGGGCATCGATTGCCGCAAGAATTTGCGCATCAGCGAGCGGGCTCATTTGGTGATGCCTTGGCACATCGCCGAGGACCGTTTCATCAATGCGACTGCGGTTCGCGGTGAGTCGATTGGGACGACCAACCGTGGGATTGGCCCCTGCTATCGCGACAAAGTCGGACGCACCCACGCGATTCGGATGGCCGACTTGGTCGAATCGACTCGCGATGACCGCATTCGAACCGTCGCCGAGCAGAAGGTGGCGATCTTGGAGGGCATGGGGGCTCCCAAGGAAGACCTTGAATCGATCGCTCCGGACAAAGTGGTTGCCCTCGCGGCATCATGGGCCGAGCGTCTTGATGGGATGATTGGCGACACCACCGACTTTTTGCTCGACGCAGCCGAAGAAGACAAGAAGCTTCTTTTCGAAGGTGCCCAAGGCGCACTGCTTGATATCGATCACGGCACCTTCCCATTTGTGACCAGCAGCAACAGTAGTGGCGTGGGCGTGTGTGCGGGGGCAGGTGTTCCGCCGCGCTGGATCAATCACACCCTTGGTGTGTGCAAGGCTTACAGCACGCGTGTCGGTGGCGGCCCCTTCCCCACCGAACTGGACGATGAGATCGGCGAGCGGATTCGAACACTTGGCAACGAATTTGGCACGACCACCGGCCGACCACGTCGTTGTGGTTGGTTCGACGCGGTCGCGGTTCGCTACACCGCTCGTTTGAGCGGCGTGACTCGGCTCGCATTGATGATGATGGACGTGCTCGCCCACCTCGATGAATTGAAGGTTTGTGTGGCGTACGAATTGGACGGCCAGCGTATTGAGCGGTTGCCAAGCCACGCCGAACTGCTGCGACGCTGCAAGCCGATTTATGAGACGATTCCAGGTTGGAAAGAACCTGTCGATCATGTGCGCCGTGTCGAAGAGTTCCCTGCAGGTGCGCTCGATTACGTCAAGCGAATCGAAGAGCTTGTTGGTGTTGAAGTTGGCGTGCTTTCGGTCGGTCCCGACCGCGCGCAGACCATCTTCACCGAGGCGGGGTCGGCGTTGCAGCTCGATCCGATTTCCTAAAAAGGGTTCGATCGATGAAGGACGGGCCGTGCGAGGTTCCAGCCGACGAGCAACCCAAGCACATCGCCATCATCATGGATGGCAACGGCCGCTGGGCACAATCACGCGGCCTGCCCCGAATCGAGGGGCATCGGCGCGGTGTCTCGACCGTGCGAATGATCAGCGAAACCGCTACCGAGTTGGGCATCGAGGCGGTCACGCTGTACTGCTTGTCGAGTGAAAACTGGAAGCGTCCCCAGGCCGAACTCGACTTCTTGATGCACCTCCTTGAACAGTATTTGGTCGAGGAGCGGCGGACGATCATGGACCAGGGTCTACAGTTAAAGGTGATTGGTCGACGCGACCGTTTGCCCGAAAATGTCTTGGCCGAAATGAATCGGACGCTCGAAATGTCAGCGTCCAATCAAGGGACCAAACTTGTCCTCGCAATCGACTATGGTGGTCGCGACGAAATTGCCCGAGCGATCAGGGTTGCGGTCGAAGATGTGCGCAGCGGGAAACTTGCCGAAGAAGACATCAGCGAAGATTCGATCACCGAAAGGCTCTACACGGCGGGGCTGCCTGAGATTGATCTGATGATTCGTACCGGCGGCGACACGCGCGTGAGCAACTTTTTGCTTTGGCAAATCAGTTACGCCGAATTGCACTTCACCGAAAAGTGTTGGCCCGAATTTGAACGCAATGACTTTATCGACGCGATCGCCGATTTTGCATCGCGACAACGCCGCTTCGGTGGCCTGGGTGTCAACGAATGACGTGGTGTCCCGAGTGTCAACAGATGACAATCACGCAGTGCAATGACCTTTTCACGCGCTCCATCATGAAGACGCACCGCCACCACCGAAAAACGTCGAGCTAGAAGAAACGTTGAGCCCTGAACTTCAATCGCGACTTAAGTCCTCGGCAGTGCTGATCACCGTCGCACTGACGTTGATCTTCCTTGATGCCAAGTTCCCGCTCGGTGGCGTGCCAGGCATTTGGTTGTTACCGCTGTTGATGTTCTTTGCGCTTGGGACTGCGTTTGACATGTCGCAGCTGTTGATCCAAAGCAGCCATCCCGTATCGCGCAAGCCCACGCTGTTGGCAACGTTCATGATTGCGATCTCGGCCGCCATCCCGCTTGTGTGGCCGTTGGTGGGATCGACCTATCCGGTGAATTGTCCGGTCGGAAAGTTGGGGTGGATCGTGGTCGCAGCGATTGCCGCCATCTTTCTACTGCTGCTTGAAGAGATGCGGCGCTACGGAAAAGAGGAACAAAAGAAGGGAACAATTGAGCGCACCTGCGGCGGAGTATTCGTGTCGCTGTATGTCGGACTGCCGATGGCGATGTTGGTCGCGCTGCGTTGCCTAGGTGATGGCACCTGGGGACTCGCCGCCTTGATCACGATGTTGGCGGTGACCAAATCCGCCGATGCTGGCGCTTACTTTACGGGAAAGAGCCTTGGAAAACACAAACTGATTCCGCGTCTTAGCCCAGGCAAAACTTGGGAAGGATTGATCGGTGGCATGCTCACAGCGTCACTGGTTGCCTACGTTTTGCTTCGCTGGGCCTTTCCCGCGATCGCTGGCACATCGCTTCCGCCCGGAACGACACCATCGATTGCTCTGCTTGCCAACCCGCTTTGGGGTGCCCTTTTGCTGGGCCCTTTGTTGACAGTCGCCGGACTTGTCGGTGATTTGGCCGAGTCGTTGATCAAGCGAGATGCGGGAGCCAAAGATAGTGGAAACTGGCTGCCCGGTTTGGGGGGGGTGTGGGATGTGACCGATTCGCTGATTGCGTCGGTCATGCCGGCATACCTCTGTTTTTCGGCGGGGGTGGGCTGGTGATTAGTCGGGATGTTATGCGTCAAACAGGGCAATCTGGGTTGAAATCGGAGTCGCCGACGGGACTGGCCGGTTTTGGAGAGCTTTTCGACGTATAACCCCCCTTGGGAACGTTTACAATGATTCCCGTCGGACTTCCGAATTCCTCGCAGGCAACTGATGACCGAAGCGACCCTGTCGATCACCAACCCCGACGAGCTTCTCGCTTTATTTGGGCCACGTGATCAACACCTCCGAAAACTGAGACGACTATTCGATGTGACGATCACCCAGCGTGATGGCCGCATTCGGATCTCGGGCGAAGGCGAAGATGTCCATCGTGCGACCCGCACGCTTGAAAAACTGCGTGTTCTATCTCGCAAGCAAGGCGAATTGAGCGCCGGCGATGTCGAAACCGCTGCGTCCGAAGAGGGTGCAGTCGTTGTGGGTGGCGGCCAAAAGAAAGTCAATTTGGGCGAGGATATCGACATCCACCATGCGGGACGTCGGATTCGCCCACGCACCCCGGGCCAAGCCAAGTACGTCGATGCCATTCGCAATCACGATCTGACTTTTGCGACCGGTCCAGCCGGTTGCGGAAAGACGTATTTGGCCGTCGCAACCGCTGTCGAAGCACTTAAGGCGGGAACGATCCGCAAAATTGTGCTCGTCCGCCCCGCCGTCGAAGCGGGTGAAAGTTTGGGGTTCCTGCCGGGCGATCTTCGCGCCAAACTAAATCCCTACCTGCGACCGCTCATGGACGCGCTAGGCGAGATGGTCGATTATGACCAGGCGCGGAACTTGATGGAGCAGGATGTGATCGAAGTCATCCCGCTAGCCTACATGCGTGGGCGTACCCTCAATGACGCCTTCATCATTTTGGATGAAGCGCAGAACACGACGGTCGCTCAAATGAAGATGTTCCTTACCCGAATGGGTGAGCGCAGCAAGATGGTCGTTAGCGGCGACACAACTCAGTTGGACCTTCCGCGCGGTGTGACCAGCGGTCTTCGCGACTCGCTTCGTCGGCTAGGGAAAATTGACGGTATCGGACTGGTGCGACTCGGCGCCACCGACATCGTCCGGCATCGATTGGTGCAACGCATCGTCGAAGCCTACGAGAGTGTCGATGACCGCGATCAACGCGGCGATCAAGACAACCACAATCATGGGGACCCCAAGGGCCAATAAACTCCATCCAAGACAATGTTGCTTGGCATGATTCGTTTTCTGCGGTGACCGTTCGGTCTGCCGCGCCCGAAGAAAACGAAATTGTTGGTTCGCAGCCATGAGTGGCGCAAGTAAACAACGATCGCAAAAAGAACGCATCGAGTCGCTTGGGATTCAAAAACCACGGCTTGTTGAGTGGTGGCAGCGTAGCGACAAATCGGATGGTGCGATCCGTATTGCGATGGCTGTGGTTGCAGCCGCTGCGATGCTGTTTGCATGCCAGACTTGGCAGCCCGCCTTTTCGTATCGCACTGGCGAGATTCCTGAACGCGATTTGATCACGCGGGTCACGTTCGATGTGATCGATGTCCAAAAGACCAATCTGGCCAAAGAAAAGTTGGCCAGCGAGCAGATTGCGTTCTACAAGAATCGCTCGGAACCGCTCAATCAGCTTCGCGCCGCACTGCGAAACCAATTGTTCCAGGTGCTCGATGCGCCGGCGTTTGACCAACTTAGTGATGACGAGCTGGAATCGTTCAGCGAGTTCTATAAGCCCGAAGCGAGTGACGAGCCTGATGCCAAGCCAGCCGATGCGCCGGCCGACCGTTTTGCTTTGTTTAAGAAGGTGCTGGCAAACGAGGAAGGACCTTCCAAGGTCGACACCGCCCTCGGCACAGCGCTGTCGGAAAACTACAAGTACGGTCTGTTCCAAGGGCTTCAGCACAACCCACGGCAAGGTAACCAGGAACTGATTCGGGTTTATCCGTCGGGCCAGCCTGACGATATCTTGTTCGTCGAACTCAGCAACGCACAAATCGCTCAGGCCAAGGAAGGCATTCGAACTCGGCTACGCGAACAGTTTCGCACACAATTCCCTGATGCCGAGGATGACGAGTACAGCAAAGTTTCGCAGATGGTGTACGACTGGCTGGTCACCCGTCTGCCCGACTTTGAAACACTGACCTACGACGACATTCGTAGTGAACAGGCGCGGCAAGAAGCGACGTCGAAAATCCAACCTGAGAAGACGACCTACAAAGCGGGCAACGCGAATTTGCCGCTGGCCCAAGCCGGCATCCCATTGGACGAAGAAACGCGAGCATTGCTTCGTCGCGAGTGGGAGGGCATTGTTTCGCAGTTGACCTGGACGGACATGCTTGCCCGTGTGCTCGCGTACGCAGGAATGATCGCGGCACTCTACCTGCTGTGTGGCGCATACATCTTTTTTGTTGACGATCGACGCTTGCTACTTGATCGTTGGAAGTTTGCCAAACTGCTGACCTTGATGGTCGGGGCGGTCACGCTTAGCTACTTTGCCTCACGCGATCAGTGGCGGGGTGAGTTGATTCCGCTTGTGTTGGCATCGATCATCGCGGCAGTCGTTTACGGCCGAGAACTGGCGCTGCTGTTGATGGCGGCCGCAAGCATCAGCGTGACGCTCTTCTTGGGAGCGAATCTTGCTGAGTTGGTCATGATGGCTGCAGCATGCACGAGCTGTACGTTATTGCTCGGCCGCATCCGCAGTCGTACACACCTGCTTTACGTGGGAGCCATATCGGCGGCGATCACGATTCTGACGGTGGTTGGCGTGGGGATTGTGACAAGTGGCGCGATCCTGAGCAGTGGCGTTGCGATGGCCAGCCCCGATCCGAGTTATCACGGTCCGCAGTTTGACCTCGTGATTGTTGGGTTGATTCGGCAAGCGTTTTGGTCAGGCTTCTTGATCTTGGTTTCGGCCACTTTCATGACGGGGATCTTGCCCTGGGTCGAAAAGGCGTACGGCGTGCAGACCGACTTGAGCTTGTTGGAACTTGGCGATGCAAGTCACCCACTTTTGCGACGGTTGGCTCAGCGCGCACCGGGGACCTACAACCACTCGATCAACGTTGCTTCGATTGCTGAAGCCGCTGCGGACGCGATCGGCGCCAACGGTTTGCTCGTTCGCGTGGGTGCCTACTTCCACGACATCGGGAAGATGTTTAAACCCGAGTACTTTGTCGAAAACCAAAGTGCAGGTGTGAACCAACACGATTCGTTGCAGCCGGCGATGAGCACGCTTGTGATCATCGCACACGTCAAAGACGGCGCTGACTTGGCGCGAAGCCATCATCTGCCACCGCCGATCATCGATTTCATTTTGCAGCATCACGGCACAACGCTTGTCGAGTACTTTTATCGCGAAGCAGCACGGCGAAGCGAAGAAGATCCCAACGGCGAATCGGTCAGTGACAAAGATTTTCGCTACCCTGGTCCAAAGCCACAGACGCTTGAAGCGGCGGTGATGATGCTTGCCGATGCAGTTGAAAGTGCGAGTCGAACGTTGGTCGATCCAACGCCCGCTCGTATCAAAGGCTTGGTCGATTCGATCGCCCAAAAGAAAATGTCCGATGGGCAATTTGATGAATGCGGTTTGACCTTCAGGCAACTCGACCGCGTTCGTCAAAGTCTTGTCAAATCGTTAACTGCGATCTACCACGCGCGGGTCAAATACCCCGGCCAGCAATCCGCCTGATTCCCACTGCCGCGTCCATTCCAAGGTTTCAAGGAATGGGCACCACTACGATGCAACCATCCCCCACAAGCAAGCTTCAACAAGGCGACCTGCAAGCCGAAAAGCTTCACGTTGACATCCAGGTCGACGCTACTGTGAATGATCGGTTGGACATTCCATCGCTGAGTCGCGCGATCACCGCTGCGGCGGCACTGCGCGGTTTTCTTTGTGGTGAAATCGGGCTCCGCATCACCGATGATGCGACGATTCGCGAGCTCAACGCCAAACATCTTGACCATGACTATGCCACCGACGTGATCAGCTTTGGTTATGTTGCCGAAACGCCTCGGATCGAAGGCGAAATGGTGGTCAGCATCGACACGGCCAAGAGTCAGGGCGAGAGTGTGGGGTGGCCCTGGGCCAGTGAGTTGATGTTGTATGCCATTCACGGCACGCTGCACGTCGCCGGGATGGACGATCAAGATCCGGAAAGTCGCGCGGCGATGCGGATTGCGGAAGTGACGGTGCTGCGTCAACTCGGGATCGACGACGCCGCAAAATTCGGAGCCGACGGACCGCTGGCTGGACCAATGACCGGGCAACGCCCCGATCGCTCCGCGGAGGACGTTTCGTGAGTCCTTCGGTGTTGTGGTTCTTTTCGTTGGTTGGATTCCTGCTCAGCAGTGTTGGTGGGCTTGGTGGCGAATTGCTTGATCGATTCGCGGGGCGATCCTTGGAAGCCTACTGTCGGCTCAAGAAAAACCGCGAGCGATTCGGCGCGGTGTTGGACCATCAGGACGCCGCCATTCGCGGAAGCGAGTACCTGCGGATGATCGGGACGGTCGTCTTTTTGATTGCTGGAACGGGAGCCATCTTTGTTGTGGATGGTTCACCAAGTACCACGCGGATGCTGACATGGGGCATCGGTGCTGGTGGCTTGATGATGCTGATTCACGTTTGGATACCAGCAGCGGTCACTCGGTTTGCATCGACCCAAGTCCTTTATCACAGTTGGCCGTTTTGGCGCACCCTCTCCTCGGTCATGCGACCACTGTCGGCACCCGGTGAGTTGGTCGAGTTCCTGACACGTCGCTTGACCGGTACCGAGGAGAGTGAGGACGAAGAAGAGGAACAGCTCGAAGACGAAATCCGAACCATCGTCGCAGCAGGGGAACGCGAAGGCTACTTTGGCCCCGGCGTTCGAGAGATGATTCAGGGAGTGATGACCCTGCATGAAGACACCGTTGGGCACATCATGACTCGCCGGGGCGATGTCGATGCGATCGATAGTGAAGCGAGTTGGGAGACGGTGCTCGAAAAAGTGGTCGATGCCGGTAGGACACGGTTTCCCGTTTATGAAGGAACGCTCGACAACGTGATTGGCGTTTTGTACGTCAAGGACCTACTGCCCTACCTCGCTTCGGGGAAACTTGCTGACCAGCCGCTTGCCGAGATCATTCGGAGGCCTTGGACAGTGCCGGTCGACCGAAGTGTGGAGTTTCTATTGCGTGAGTTTCTGCACAGTCGGTCTCACATGGCAATCGTGCTCGATGAATTCCAGCAGATGGCGGGGGTGGTCACGATCGAGGACGCACTGGAAGAGATCGTGGGTGAAATCGTCGATGAGTCCGACGACTATGAAGAAACCGGAATCGTGATCCTCGATGAATCGACCGTGGAGGTGGATGGTCGTGTCATGATTGATGATCTCAACGAAACACTCGACTGGGATTTGCCCGAGAGTGACGATTACGAAACCATCGCCGGTTACGTGCTCTACAACACAGGGGCAATTCCGGAATCGGGGCACCGGCTTTCGATTGGCGACGCTGAAATCGAGATTCTGCAAGCGAGCAACCGCAAAATTGAGTCGATGCGGATCCACCGCCAATCCCACAGCGATCAAAAAGCCGGGTAACGCCCCATCCACGTAGTGGACGAGGCCACGAGTCCCCCTGTCTCCGTAGTGGACGAGGCCACGAGTCCCCCTGTCTCCGTAGTGGACGAGGCCACGAGTCCCCCTGTCTTCGCAATCCCCGCTCTTCGCACGACACCCAAACCTTTCGCATTCCGCCCGCTCAAATTCCCAGACGCGCGACCGCGATTAAGGGCATCTCCACTGGTGAAGATTTTTCTCGCGGCCGATTCCCAGCTGGCGGGCCTCTTTTTTTCCATTGTCGCCCTCTTTTCGGTCGTCCTGCGCTGCGACATTGGTTCACGCTGATTGTCGCTCGCTTGCGTCACCGCTAAACTGCTGGAACTGGGGAAAGGAATCCCGTCCGCACGAAAGAAATATCGCCCCCTGAGTCCTGTGATGAGCACCACTGCTAACTTGGAACTGCAGAATACTGACTCTGTTCGTTTGAACTACGGAGAACAAGAATTGGAATTGCCGGTCGTCGAAGGAACCGAAGGGGAACGCGCAATCGATATTGGTCGATTGCGAGCAGAAACGGGATTGGTCACTCTCGATGAAGGATTTGTGAATACGGGCAGCACTCAGAGCGCCATCACATTCCTCAATGGCGAAAAGGGAGTGCTTCGCTACCGTGGCTATCCAATCGAGCAATTGGCCGCTCAGTCCGACTTTATCGAGACGGCCTTTTTGTTGATCTACGGCGAACTGCCGACGGCTCAACAGGCTGCGGAATTCCGCGCCGGGATTCGCGAACACACGATGATCCACGAGGACATGCGGTCGTTCTACAACGGCTTCCCTCGTGACGCACATCCGATGGCAATCCTCAGCAGTGTCGTCGGGGCGCTGTCGACCTTTTATCAAGATTCGATGGATCCGAACGACCAAGAGCAGGTCGAGATTTCGATCTATCGATTGTTGGCCAAGTTGCCCACGATCGCAGCGTACAGCTACAAGAAGTCGATGGGTCAGCCGTTCATCTACCCAAACAACGAGCTGGACTATTGCGAGAACTTCTTGCACATGATGTTCGCCACCCCGGCGCACGATTACTTGGTCGATCCTGATTTCGCGGAAGCGTTGAATCTGTTGTTGATCGTCCATGCGGATCACGAACAGAACTGCAGCACGTCGACGGTTCGCATGGTCGGTAGCAGTAACGCGAACTTGTTCGCTTCGATCTCAGCTGGCATCGGTGCTCTTTGGGGGCCGTTGCATGGTGGTGCGAACGAAGCATGCGTCAACATGCTCGAGCAGATTGCCGCCGATGGTGGCAACGTTCAAAAGTACGTTGATATGGCGAAGGACAAAGAGAACAACTTCCGGTTGATGGGCTTCGGTCACCGCGTCTACAAGAACTTTGACCCCCGTGCGACGATCATTCGTGCCAGCTGCGATAAACTTCTCGCCAAGTTGGACCTTGATGATCCGCTGTTCGAAGTGGCTCAGCAACTTGAAGAGGTCGCGCTCAAAGATGAGTATTTCATCGAGCGCAAGTTGTATCCCAACGTCGACTTTTATTCCGGTGTGATCTACCGAGCGCTCGGCATCCCCATCCAAATGTTCACGGTGCTGTTTGCGATCGGACGTTTGCCAGGTTGGATTGCTCACTGGCGTGAAATGCATGCCAACCCGGCCAAGCGAATCAATCGCCCACGCCAGGTCTACACCGGTGCAACCGAACGCGATTTCGTTTCGATCGAAAAACGGGCTCAGTAGGTCATGCTCCGCATGACAGGCGATCCTCGCAGACACGCGGCTAGCAGTACCCGTGAGCCGCTGGCCGTGAGGCCTCGGGCCCTTCCCTCACCGCGCCACCGTTAGCCACCTTCGCCAGAGGGTGGTTGTGTAGGTAGACCGCTTTCCACCACGCCACGCTCTGGCGAGCGTAGCTACGGACGAGGGCCCGGCCGCTTACGCGATCACGGCTCACAAGAAACTCACCGCGGCACCGGTAGCTACCTTCGCCAGAAGGTGGTTGCGTAAGTAGACCGCTTCCCACCACACCACGCTCTGGCGAGCCTAGCTACGGACGAGGGGCGAGCGTTATTGTTCGAGCGCTTGCTGCGCCGCTTCGACCGTTGGGTAGATGTTAAACAGTCGGTCGAAATGGACGATCCTCAACACGTCGGCGATCGTTCCTGAGACTTCGGCCAGCTTCACTTCGCCACCACTTCGTTTCAGGCGCGTGTGAACTCGTACCAGGGCGCTCAGGCCGAAACTGGAGACTTGTTCGAGATTGCTACAGTCGAGGATGATCTTGGTCAGGCCTTTGGCGAGGTGACGCGAGAGGCAGTCGACCAGGAAATCGGACGTGTGTTCATCGAGGCGTCCGGCAAGCTCCATCACCAGAATGTCATCGTCATCACCGGTGGTGTACGTTTCGTAGTCGATCATCGTTGTCGTGGGGCAATCTTGTTGGAATTTCGGATTTCACCGAATCGTGTGCAATGGATGCTTGCCATTATGATTCGGTAGTCGACATTTGAACTGTAGTCGAAATCAGGAGCAACTCCATGGGCCGTGTACCGCGAAAGCGAATCTGTTTCATCGGTTGTTTGTTGGCGGTCGCTGTGACGGTGAACTGGTGCCAAGGGCAGTTTCCCTCGTCGGCCGAATCGAGGGTCAGTCGGCAGGCCGAGTCGTTGCGGTTGGACAAGCGGATCGATCGTCTCGAGGCACGTGTCAAGCAGCTGGAACGGAAGTTGGCCGAACGGTCAGGAGGGGAATCCAACCAATCAAGCATCGCCGTAAGTAAAGCGAATGTCACGCTGGCTGAAAGTAAGCTTGCCTCGACCGAAACTGCCGTTGCCAATGGGCAGGCAAACGAGCATGAGCTTGCCGTTGCCAAGCATGCGGTCGAAGTCGCAAAACTGCAGCTCGAAGAAGCAATCGCGGCGCATGGGGATCGCGAGCTTGTGCTCGAGACCGAGGTTGAATATGCACGCGCTACCCTGGCCGACGTCCAAGTCCAGCAACAACAACTCGAGCGGTTGATTGGACGCAGCCTGTCATCAACCGAGGGGATTCGTCGCAAAGACAAGGAGGTGGAAATCGCCAAGAAGCAGCTTCTCCGCGCGATCGAGCGTCTTGAGCGACACCGCAAGCAAAACCCCGAGAACGAGTGATTCCCCGTCGCGACGCCGTCGCTACGCTACTCGTCGCCAACCCGTAGCTACGCTCGCCAGAGCGTGGGGTGTTGGAGAGACGTTCGGTAGCGCGTTCCACCTTCTGGCGAAGGTAGCTACAGCCCTACTACCTCGTAGCTACGCTCGCCATAGCGTGGGGTGGTGGAGAGCCGTTCGGTCGCGCGTTCCACCTTCTGGCGAAGGTAGCTACAGCCCTGTTCCCTCGTAGCTACGCTCGCCAGAGCGTGGGGTGTTGGAGAGCCGCTTGGTAGCGTGTTCCACCTTCTGGCGAAGGATGCTACAGCCCTAAAGGATTGACGTATTGAGATCGTGCCGGATCTGCGTCGCAGTCGCTCCTTGATTCCGGCCTACGCAAAAACATCGCCTTTCGGATCGCACAAATTCGACAAAAGCACCTAACAGGTTGGTAGGCTGGTCGTTGTACATGTGACGTGCTCATCTCGCAGCACCCTCTGTCTGCGCCCAGCCTTCTCGAAGTGAGGATACGGAAACATGCTCCGTCGGAACCCATTTCGTTTCGCCCTAGCTACCGTGTTGGCATGTTTGCTGGCACCTACTCTTTACGCTCAAGGTGACCAAGACGGTGCCCAGGGTGATGCCAAGAAGAGTCCGCCCAAGATTACCTCGCTACCGCGGATCCCAGCAGAGGTTCACGAAGCGATCCAGTCGCGCTCGTATGACGAAGCGATCGAGCAGCTTGACCAGTTGCTCGTCAAACCAAGATTGCCCGAGGACACGGTTGCCTACTTGTCGTACCTGCGCGGCATCGCCTTTGCGGAACTGAACCGCTATGACGAAGCGATCAAGGCGTATCAAAAGGTCGAGGATGACTTTCCTGACAGCGTGTGGGCCAATCGCGCCCAATTCGGACGAGCGGGCGTGTTGGTCGACCAGCGACTCTACAACGAAGCCGGACTCATCTACCGCGAGCAAGCCGAAAAGCTGCTTTCGCATGAACGCAAGGATGAGCTGGCCAGCATCTATTTGGAGTTTGCGGATCGCTACTACGAGGGGATCCCGGCGGACGACCCTTCGCAAGCCAAACGCCCCGACTTCAAGCAGGCGCTGACGTACTACCAGGAAGCCGCCAAGCTCAAGCCGACCAGCCAGCTGATGAAACGGTTGGATTTTCGGATCGCGCGTTGCTTTGAAGAAACCGGCAGTGACGGTGAAGCGATCGGCGCGTTCGGGCGTTTTCTCACCAACTACTCTGTCGACGAACCGAAGTTAGCCGTCAGTGCAACGCTCGCGGAACTTGCCGAAGTTCGTTATCGATTAGGGGCGGTGCAGCTCAAGGCCAACCAGCACGCGGCGGCTCGACGAACGTGGCAAGACATGCTGCGAGCCGAGGAGTTTGAAGCGGCGGACGATTCGGTCGACGAGTTCCTAGCTCAAGCAAAGTACCGCTTGGCCCATACGTATGGTTTGCCCAAACCGGGGTCGGTCGGTGATCTCGAACTTGCAGTCGCCGCCGCGGAACGGTTTCTCGACTCGCATCCCAACCATGCTCTTGCAGCGGTCGCAGAGCTTGAGGTGGCCCAAGGCTTCTTGCATCACAAACGCTACGAGTCGGCGATCGATCAACTGAAACAATTGATCGAGAATCCCAAATACGTCGAATCGAAACAGTTGCCGGTCGCGCGTCGCCAACTGGGACAAGCCTACCTGGCCAGCCAGCAATTCGATCGAGCGATCGAGGCCTGGGGCGAGTTCCTTGACCGACATCCGACTGACCCGAATTGGCCGTCGGTTCAACAGCAGATCGTTGACGCTGAATATGCCAAAGCCCAACACGCCAATGCCAACAAAGACTACGAGTTAGCCCGCACGGTTTGGCAAACCTTCATGAACAAGTACCCGCTCGATGCTCGAGCGCCGGGAATCTTCTATCAGTTTGGCCAGATGAACTTCAAGCAAGGTGTCGACACGCATTACGAGCGTGTTCGGGAAGCGATCGCGCGGGGCGATTCTGCGCAAAGCATCCGTGTCAATGACGAATGTAAAAAGCTCTTTCTCGATGCCATCGCCGACTGGCGAAGACTCGTCAACAAATACCCGTCAAGCAACGAAGCGTCCCAAGCCGCCTTTATGATCGGTGTGACGCTCGAGGACCGGTTGCAGCGGCTGCCCGAAGCACTCGAGCGATACAAAGAAGTCAAAGGCAACTACGAAGGCCAAGCCAAACAGCGGATCAGCCGACTGACGACCCCGCATTTGGAAATCGCGACCGAACGCAAGTATCGAAGCGACGAAAAGCCACGCATCAAACTCACGACGCGAAACATCGAGAAGGTCACTGTGAAAGTCTATCGGGTCGACATGACCGATTACTTTCGCAAGATGCACTTGGCCCGAGGAATCGAGTCGCTTGACATCGCCTTGATCGATCCTGATCAACAATTCGAACACTCGGTCGCCGAGTACCAGCAATACGGCAGAATTGACAGTGATATCGAGATCCCCGTCGACGGCGTTGGGGTGTCGGCAGTGACGGTGTCGTCGGACGAGTTGGATGTCACCACCATGCTTGTGGTGAGCGACATCGATGTGATTGTGAAAGCGTCTCGAAACGAACTGTTTCTTTTCGTCGAAGACATGCGGACCGGCAAGCCGGCGCCGGGGACGAGCGTGTTGATCAGTGACGGTTCCCAAGTATTTGCCGAAGCGGTCACTGGCGACGATGGAGTTTTGAAGACTTCGGATGAACGATTCAAGTCCATTACCGACCTCCGCGTGTTTGCCATTCGGGACGGCCACGTCGCTTCGACGGTCAACCAACTCAACGGACTCGATTTTGCCGTCGGCCTCACGCCGCGAGGCTACCTCTACACCGATCGGCCAGCCTACCGAGCCGGACAACTGGTCAACATCAAGGGGATCGTGCGTTGGGTCGATCAGGACCGCTTCACGTTTTCGCCGGGCGAGAAATTCAAGTTGGATGTCTACGACTCTCGTGGTCGCCAAATCCAATCGAGTGATGTTCTGCTGAACGAGTTTGGCACGATCTCGAACAACTTGATCTTGCCCGAAACCGCGCCCCAAGGTGAATACCGAGTGCATCTGCATCGCACGCGTTCGACTTCCGACGACCTGTCGTTTGAAACGCGTTTTGCCGTTGCCGAATACCGACTTGAACCTGTCGAAGTGGTGATCGATCTCAACAAGGATGTTTACTACCGCGGCGAAAAAGTTGTCGGTTCCGCGACGCTTCGCTACTACTACGGAACACCGCTGTCGGACGAGAAGGTGATCCTGTCATTCGGTCCTGGCAGCGAACAGATTACTGCCAAAACCGATGCCGAGGGAAAGGTCGATATCGAATTCGACACTCAGCGTTTCAGTGAAGCACAGGCTTTGACGCTCGCTGTTCAATATCCAGATCGCGGAATCGCGTCGAGTAAGAACGTGTACCTGGCAACACGTGGTTTCGAAATCGGCGTCGACTGGCCCCGCGAGGTGTATATCAGCGGCGAGTCGTTTGAAGCGACCTTCAATGTGTCGGATCCCGCTGGCTCTCCCGTTGAAACCGATTTGGTTGTCGAGGTGTTTTTGCAGACCAAGGTCAACGGAACCGCTGGTCAGCGTTTGGTCGACACCTACAAGGTCAAGTCAGATGCCACCACGGGAAAAACGCGCAAGACGCTAACGCTGGAAGAAGGAGGACGCTACATCGTTCGGGCAACGGGGACCGACCAGTTTGGAAACGATGTCAGTGGCCAAAAACGTTTGCTTGTCTCGGGCGACAAAGACAAGACTCGATTGCGAATCCTCGCCCAACGACACTCATTCGAGGTTGGCGAAGAGGCAAATGTACAGCTGCACTGGCGCGAGTCGCCGGCCCTGGCTTTGGTCACGTTCGAGGGTGCCAGGATCCTGCAATATGAGCTGGTGAATTTGAAGAATGGCGTCAACAAGCTCGACATCCCAATGGTCGCTGAGTTGGCTCCGAATTTCTTTTTGTCCGTCGCGGTGATGCAACGCAACGAATTTCACACTGCGACAAGTGGATTTCAGGTGGCGCAGCGTTTGAACGTTGTGCTTAAGCCAAACAAGACGACGCTCCGCCCAGGCGATCCTTTGACCGTTGACATAGAAGTGACCGATCCACAGGGCAAACCGGTCGCCGCCGAACTGTCGCTCGCGCTGGTTCAAAGCAATTTGCTCAATCGGTTTAGTGAGTTTCAGGGGGCGATTCAAGCCTTTTTCGGCGCTGATGTGCGGCGACGCGCTGTGCGGCAAACAACGAGTTGCACTTTCAAGTATCGTCCGACCACGCAGCGGATCAGTGAGCAGTTGTTGGCAGAGGTACAGCGAATCGAACGGCTCCAACAACAGACGCGAGCCCTCGGGGAAGTGAACGAATGGCACGCGATGGAAAGCAACGCGTTTTACGATGCGATCACGCCCGAGTTTGATGACTCTTTTTCTTTCGAAGGTCGGCGTTGGGGTGTCGAAGCTGGCGGCGCGGACATTGACATGGACGGTGACGGCATCATCGCCACGATTGAACTTGCCGAGATGGCGGCCGATGGGCGAATCAGTGGAATGGTCGAAGAGGACTTTGAAGGTCTGACGGATGAGCTTCGCTCCGCCTATCAACAAAGCGGTACTCGTCGGCATGTGATCCGCAACGGTGCTCAGGTGCCTGCCAATCTTTCGATTGCCGGGCAATTTGCTGGGCAATCTGCGGTACCACAAACCGCGTCGGGCGCGATCCCCAATCGGTACCGACAACGAATCGACGTTTTCTACGAGCAGCTTAATGTGCCGGGCCAAGGAGTGGCTGGTCCTGGGCCGGGCGTCATCACGACCTGGGATCGTCCGATGGCCGAGGATGTCACGATCAATGGGTTGACCGGGCGAGGTGTGTTTCTGGCATTCAACGGACGTGATGTAAAAAAACTGAAAGCACTTGCCAAGAACGAAGGCGTTCAGTTGCTGCCACGCATGGCCTCGGCGGAAACGGCGTTTTGGAATCCGCGGATTGCGACTGACGATGCCGGCAAGGCTCAAGTCGTGTTGACGTTGCCTGGCAGGTCCACATCGTGGAAGTTGCGCAGCAAGGCGATCAATAAGTCGTCGCTTGGTGGCCAAGCGAGCGTTGAAATCCTCACCAAGAAAGAACTGTTCGCCGAGGTTCGCATGCCATCGGCCTTCACTAGCGGTGACAAGGCAGTGATTCCCGTCGAAATCCACAATTCACTCGAAGGCAAACGGTCGATCGAGGCAGCGTTGACATTGACGTTGGGCGACAAGACGGTCACTGAGAAGAAGAAAGTCGAAGTAGACGGCGCGGGAATTTCAACGATCGACTTTGCGATCAACATCGATGCATCGGAACGCGCCGAGATCAAAGTCGAATTGAAGTCTCAGGAGATCACAGATTCGGTGGTCCGCACGGCGGCGATCCGACCATACGGTTTCCCGGTCTACCAGACGATCAGTGGTAGCTCCGCACAGAGCACGCTCGTGCAGCTTGGTTTTGAGGAATCGATTGGTGCTGAAAACCCAACCTTGCAAGTCGTCCTCGGCGGCAGCATCGATCGCACGTTGATTGAGGGCGTGTTGGGAACGGAGCCTTCGCTTGATCGATGCGGCATCGTCTTGGGGAATTCGTTGGAACGTAGCCTCAGTGACGTGATCGGGGGCACTGCCCTGCTCCAGATGATTGGAAATGCTGATGAGCCGTCGCCCGAATCCCAAGCGATCGCGGGCCGCGTCACGGCGGCGATTTCCGAGTTGGTCTCGGCGCAGCGAGATGACGGGGCATGGAGTTGGTCGGGGCGGCCCAATGGACCCGCGGACGCCTATTTTTCGGCGCGGGCGATGTGGGCGCTCGCAACGGCTCGGCGTAGGGGTTTGGCGGTTGCTGGTCCTGCCTACGAGAAGGGACGGGCGTACCTGAAAAGCTCGTTGGCTTCGGCGCCGCGAGGACAAATCGAATTGCAAACCGTCCTGATGCACGCGTTGGCCGAAACCAAGGATGCGAACTTTGCAATCGCCAACCGACTCTATCGCCAGCGAAACCAAATGAACGATGCCTCGCTCGTGCACTTGTCGCTCGCACTGTCGGCAATGAACCACAACGAAATGTCGACGGAGCTGTTGGCGTTGGTCAAGGCAAACATTGAAGTGAGGCCGGACGGGACGCCCGCACCGGCAGGTTCTGATTTGGAAAGTCCCTGGACTCGAAACGGAGTCGAGTTGCGAGCTCTGTTGATGTTGGCTCACCAACGCGTTGCTCAAGAGAACGCGAAGATCCAGAAATTGGCCAAGTGGTTGTTGGCAAGTCGTGTCGGTTCACGATGGACCATCGAAAAAGCGAATGGACCGGCGATCGCAGCGTTGGCCGACTGGCATTCGCGCGGCCGCCATACCGCCGAAAAGTATACGATGACGGTCTCGGTTAACAACGAGGAAGTGGAAACGTTCACCTTCGACCCCTCCGAGCAAAGTAGCAAGCGGATGACGATTCCGAGCGAACTGCTAAAAGCGGGGGCAACGCAGGCGATCAATTTTGACATGACAGGACGCGGCCGCTTTAGTTACTCGGCGGTGCTAACCGGTTTTGTTCCAGCCGAAAAACTGACGAGCTCAACGAAAGATTGGACCGTTTCGCGACGCTACGAACCCGCCAGACGTCTGCTTGATGGAAAAGAAGTGGCACGTGGATTCGGTGTCGTCGAAGGTTCCTATCGTCCGTTCTATAACACCCTGACCGAGTTGCCCGTCGGTGCACGCTGCGAGGTCACGTTGAGTCCGCGGCGACGTTATTCGTCCAACACACCGGATCAACAGCATCACTACCTTGTGCTGTCCGAGCCCCTTCCGGCTGGCTGCACGGTGCTGGACGGATCGGTGACCGGTGATTTTCAAAGGTTCGAGATTTCGGACGGTAGTATCACGTTCTTTGTCGGAGCAAAACGAACCATTGGCGATGTTCGTTACACCTTGGTGGGTTACGTCCCCGGGCAATACAAGCTGGCCCCGTCGTCGCTCCGCAGTTTTTACGACCCGTCAAGAATGAGCGTTGCCAAGACGAAGCTGCTGGCCGTGCTTGGTCGCGACAAGGTGTCGAGCGACCAGTACAAGTTGACGCCTGACGAACTCTACCATTTCGGTGGCCAGTTGGTTGCCAAAAAAGACTTTGAACAAGCTCACCAACATCTGGCCGAGTTGTTCGAGAATTGGCGACTCAAAGCGAAGCAGAATCAACAGGTTGTCGGATGGCTGTTTGAAACATCGTTGGCTCGCAATGACCATGCACATACCGTCAAGTACTTTGAGATTCTGAAAGAGAAGTTTCCATCGGTCGAGCTCACCTTCGAGCAGATCTTGCAGGTCGCACTCGCTTATCGAGAGCTGAGAGAATACGAGCGGAGTTACCTTGTCTATCGTTCGACGGTCGAAGCAAGCTTCGAACGTGAGTCGCAGGTTGCCGGCTTCTTGAATGCCCGGGGTGAATTTGTACGGAGCGTCGCGGCGATGGAATCGCTGCTCGCTGACTATCCGCCTGAGTCATACGTTGCAACGGCAACGTACGCGCTTGCACAAGAAGTCTATCGACGTTCGAGTACCGTTGGAGAAGACAAACGGCTCAAAGAAGACGGCTTCAATCGAGTGCATCTGATCAGCGAAGCAATTGAAATGCTCGATCATTTCGTGACCAATTGGCCTAGCGATCCAGCCGACGATCAAGCCAGTTTTGCGTTGGCCACGGCGCTGATCGACCTGGACCGATACGAGTCGGCCATCGAGCGATGTCAGGCCTACGCCAAACGGTATCCCGACAGTCGATTGCTTGATTCGTACTGGTACATGATCGGATACAGCCATTTCGAACTCGAAGATCACGAACGAGCGCTCGAAATGTGCCGCAAAGTCGCCGACGCTTCATTCCCCGTGGCCGAGACAGGAAGCACGCGCGTCGCGGACAACAAGTGGGAAGCGATCTACATCATGGGCCAGGTCTACCACAGCCTTGGCAAAGCAGCCGACGCGATCATCGAGTACGGCAGGGTCAAAGAGCGATTTGCAGATGCGGCGGAAGCGATCGAGTTCTTCACACGCAAAGAGATCGCAATGGACGAAGTGACAACGATTGAACCCGACGCCGAAAAGACGATCGAGCTGAACTTCCGAAACATCAGTGAGTTGGCGGTCAAGGTTTATCGCATCGATTTGATGAAGTTCGGGTTGATGCAACGTAACCTCGACCGCATTACTGCGATCAACCTTGCTGGGATCAAACCTTATCACGAAGAGACGGTGAGTCTTGGTGATGGAAAAGACTATCGCGACCGCAGCAAAGATCTACGACTGCCGTTGAAGGATGAAGGGGCCTACTTGGTCGTTTGTCGAGGCGAACACTTGTACGCCTCCGGTTTGGTGTTGGTTAGCCCGTTGGCGTTGAACGTGGCTGAAGATGTTCAATCGGGACGAGTCCGCGTGACGGTAAAAGATTCGGCATCCGATTCCTTTGTCGGTGACGTTCACGTCAAAGTGATCGGTTCGGCCAACGACCAATTCCAATCGGGGGCAACCGATTTGCGAGGCTTGTTTGTTGCCGACGACATCAAAGGATCCTCGACCGTGATCGCGCTGGTGGATGACGACAAGTATGCGTTTTTCCGCGGTCAGACTTCTTTGCAAGGTGTACCGGCAGTGCCTGCGGGCGATCCGTTTGGAGGAGAAGCTTCCGCCGCACCGGCGCCGAGCCAACCCGCCGAGAAAGCCAAGGGCAAGTCCATCTTGCGTGGCAATATCTTCAACATGAACGGTGATTTCCAAGAGCAGCAGAAAGGGAATATCGACGAGTTGCTTTACAATGACCGCGATGGCTTCGCACCTTCCGAAGCGTTTTAGTACTACAGATTGCATTGGCGTCTTTTAAAAGACACTCTCCCTTGGGAGAGTGTTTGTCAAAGATCATTCCCTCCCCGGACTTTGCGTCCGACCCTCCCGCAAGCGGGAGGGGGATTGCTGGTGCGCACGTTAACTTGGGTGAACTTCAACTCAAGACACTTCCATCCGCGATACTAGGTTCCCGCCTACGCAAATCTCTGCTTCGGAGCAATTGTTGAATCCTTATTCAGTTGTCGAAAAAGACGCACCAACTCAAGTTGACGAGGCCGCATTGCGAAAGGCTAGACAAGCCGCAGTGAAGCTTGCGTCGGGTGGCGCCGTCGTCGGTTCGATCTCGAAGAAGATTCAATGCATGGGACTCGACACTTCAACTGCTGAGGCCGTTGCGACGGATGCCGTGATCGCTCGCTTGCGGGTCGAACGATTGCAGGGCATTGGAATCATCGTCTTCGGTATGAGCATTGCCTTTGGCGGGTATCTCTTGTCATTCGTCTTCACCCTCCGGATTCCGTTCGTCGTTGCAATTACCGGTGCGTTTTTTGTGATGCTTGGATGTGCCAGGGCATTCCAGCGTTCAAAGCTGCATCGTCCCGGACGATTCTGACTATTCATGAGCCGAACGCGCTAGCGTCGGGCCTTGCATTGGTTTTGGGCACCTCGGAGTGCCGACGCAATCGCGTACGGATGCACGGTTGGCACCGTGCGTTTCTACGCAGAGAGGCTGAGCTTTTTTGGGGGAGCCGGCAGTTCGTAGTACCGAGCTTTAGCCGGAATCTTCTCACAAACTGCATTTTGACGCCTGAAGGCTCGACTCCGAACGGCCATTCCACGCTTCGTCGATACGCTCGCTAGAGCGTGGTGATAGTGGAAAGTGGTCGACCAATGGAAACCACCTTCTGGCGAAGGTAGCTACGGTCCGCGGAAGCGTATAAGCGCGCGTTACTATGCAGACCGTGGCGAACCGAGAGTGGCGTGACGGTGACGTTTGATGAAACGACGCCGAGTTTGCCGCACACCATCCCGCCCGATAGACTTGCGGGATAGTCAGTGCAAGTTCGCGCCAGGATTGACCTGAGTTGATGCGATGATCAAGTGTTGGGATATATGGAAGGCCCGAGTCCTTACGAGCCACCAAGTGCGCGAGTTAATGTGCCGCCAGAGAACCGGCGGCTACGAGGGAAAGCTACTCGCGCTGTGGGAGCGACATTTCTATTACTTGTCGGATCCGTTTTCGGGTGTGTTGCGGGTGCGCTGACAGGATTCTTCGGTGGGCTCACCCTGTTTGACGATGCGGGCGATTTCACAGTGATATTCGTTTGGCCGTGTATGCTGCTTTGCGCATTCCTCGGTTCCGTCTTTGGCGCTCTCGTTGTGGCACTGTTCGGCCTTTTAACGGCAAATGGGTGGTCGCGTGGTTAACGGGATGTATGGACTCGCGATCATTTACATGTCTTACTTTTGTTGAATCTCGTGCGATACTCATTCCGTTCATTGCTCGTCGTCGTTGGCGGGTCAGCGATTCTAGTTGCGATCGCGAGTCAGACGTTCGTGCGCGACGTCTTGTTTCCCGAGAATCAGTACTTCACCGCGGATAGCGCAACGGAGCTCCCCGAACGGTTTCAGCCGTACGTTCCTGAGCGTGCTCGCGATATTCGACTTCGGACCTACCAAAGTGCCTGGTGGATCACGGCCGAATCCACTTGTGCTGAATCCGAGGCGACCGATTGGGCTGCTTCGATCAATCGACCACTCGACACGCGAGGCAAGATTCCTGAGCTTCCCGACCACTCGGTGCCAGCACACGAGCTTGCCTTCGTTCAAATCACGAATCAACCGGATCGCTATCTTTGGCACTTCGGCGATGGGGGACACGTGAGCAATGTTGTCTACGACCGGAAAACGAGACGGCTGTACTATCTGCAGTCAGCCAATTGATGAGCGGGCCGAATCAGGCTGGGCTACAGCGAGGCAAAGATTGGTCGAGACGACGGCAGAAGCGTCCCCAATCGCAGACCTTAGCGAACGGCATCGAGTAGGCAGCGCAGAACGGTTTCGTCCGTTGGCAGATCGCTGTCGAGCATTTTTTCCAGTCGCATGGGGACATTGTCCATTCGGTAGGCCGTTCCCTTGGCGTGAATGCCGTAGACCGACGTGTTGAAACGAACCGTTCCCTCGAGGTTCCTCGCAGCTCCGGGGTAATCCAACACGATCGTTGGAATCTTGCCGAGTGCTTCGCGCGCCGAATCCGTGAAGTAGGGGACCGTTTCGGCCCCGACGAAGAGTGCCAGGTCGACGTCCTGACGCTCAAGCAATTCGTTGGCGGTGTATTCACCCGGGTTGTAGCGTGGAAAACCACGCGAATAGTCGACGGCGAAGGGATAGGCCGTTTGCCAAAGCAGGACATTGTCGGCGCCGGAAACATCACCCTGCAGACGCATCCGTCGGGCGGTGAACCGAGTCACTGCATTGAGTTCAGCGACCAGGTGAAGCAGCGCCGAGACGTTGATATGGCCGGTGCCGGTTCGTCGTGTTCCACCCCAGGCACCGGTTTCGGCCAATCCGAGGCCAAAGAAGAAAACACCAAATTTGCAAGCTCGCATCATCGACATCAGTTGGTCGAGATCGTCACGGCCCTCAGGTGCGGGTTCGCCCTCGAGCATCATCTTGAGTTTCGAGAGCAGCTCGAAGTCGCGACCAGGTTCCACTGCGATGCGCAGGTCGGGTTCGGTCCCTTCGTCGTCGAGCTTCCAGTCGTTGATTTTGTCGGCGTCACCAATCATCACGACTTTTCGATCGCTGCGACCGCCGGGCAGGTATTTGCCGTTCGCATTGACCGAGTAGCGTTCGGCGTGCCGTGGATGCGAGTCGGCTGGGTTGCAGCCCCAAAAGATCACCAGGTCGGAACGGTTCCGGATTTCACCGAGTGTGCAGGTGACTTCGCCAAATTCCTGCAGCGCCATGATCGACGGACCATGGCAAAGGGATGCCGTCGTGTCGACGGCGCCGCCGAGCCATTCGGCCAGCTCGACTGCTGCGCGTTGTCCGGGTGTTGAACTTCGCGAGAGCCCGTAGACGAGTGGGTAGTCACTTTGTTGAAGAAGTTCGACGGCACGTTCGATGGCCGCATCCAATTCGGTCGCCGCCCCTTCGATTTCGGCAGCTGCCCCGGTTGCCGACGCATGGTTTTCGAACCACTGACGTCCCAGTTTGCAGTGCGGTTCAAATTGCCCGAGTCGGTTTTCACCTGTCTGCTCGCCCTCGTCGAATCGAAGGGTGATGTCATCGCACAAACAGGCGCAACCAGGGCAAACAACGTGGTTGAAGACTTCGGACAACAGATCGACCTTCGAATTCCGGTGCCGCTGACACTCGCACTTGTTGGGGGCTGGTTCCAATTCGGCGAGCGATCGCATCGCGTCGTGGTGGACGATGGTCTGCGATCAGGCGAGGGGGCTTTCTGGACTGGATAGAATAGGATACGAACCGACGGTCGTATCCGTAAAGCACCTAAATAGCCGCGTAATTTTGGATATATGCCGCACGAGCGTCGGCGGGGCGTGGGATGCCTGTTTGCGTCGGTGAAGCGATGCTGAAAAACGAATCGTCATCGTCATCGAAAATCGTACCCAAGGCCCAGCCCGATACTCGTCCTTCTACCTCGTACTCGTGCTCCTGCTCCTGCTCCTGCTCGTGCTCGTGCTCGAATCGACACCACGCATGCAACGACCTCTTCATCGATGAAGATCGTGCGCTGGAACCAAGAATGGCACCGACGGGCCCTGCGCCGGTTATCAGCAAATCAATATCCACCTCGTATCCTCGGTGGATTCAATCGTTACGCCAAAACCTTGTCGACGACATGCCCGTGGACGTCGGTCAATCGGAAGTCACGGCCGGCATAACGATAGGTCAGCTTCTCGTGGTCGTATCCAACCAAACGCAAAATGGTCGCGTGAAGGTCATGCACGTGTACCCGATCTTCGACCGCTTGAAAACCAAGTTCGTCGGTGGCGCCGATGGCTTGCCCGCCCTTGACACCACCACCAGCCATCCAGCATGTGAAACCGTAGTGGTTGTGGTCACGGCCGTTCATCTTGCCTTGATTGGATCCTTCTTTGGGCATTTCGACGACCGGTGTTCGACCAAATTCGCCTCCCCAAAGAACCAGCGTCTCTTCGAGTAGTCCAAGCCGTTTCAGATCGGACAAGAGTGCTCCGATCGGTTGGTCCACACCCTTGGCGACTTCGCGGTGCCGTTTTTCCAGATCATCGTGATTGTCCCAGGGTTGTCCCGCGCCCGTATAGAGTTGAACAAACCGAACGCCGCGTTCGACCAACCGTCGCGCGATCAACGCTTGACGAGCGAATGCGCCGTCGCCGTACATTTGACGCACGTTTTCGGGTTCGCGTGCGACGTCAAAAGCCTCCGCCGCTTCGCTTTGCATCCGATAAGCCAATTCAAACGATTCAATGCGCGACTCCAGACGCCCGTCGCCTTGTCGTTGCGCAGCATGCTGTTGGTTGAGCTGTTGCAGCAGGTCGAGTTGCATTCTTTGATCGCGATTCGAGACGGCAACGCTACGAATGTTGTCGATCAATTGCTCAATGCGTTCGCCACTCGAATCGATGTAGGTGGCTTGGTACTTGCCAGGCAGGAATGCATTCTGCCAATTCTGTGACTCTTTGATCGGGTACCCGCCAGGGCACAAGGCGACGAATGCGGGTAGGTTTTCGTTCTCGCTGCCGAGACCGTACGTCAGCCAAGATCCCATGCTTGGACGCACCAAACGTGACTCGCCCGTGTTCATCAACATCAGCGACGGTTCGTGATTCGGTACGTCTGCGTGCATCGAACGGATCACGCAGATGTCGTCGATGTGTTTGGCTGTGTGTTCAAAGAGCTCGCTAACGGGCAGGCCGCTTTCGCCGTATTGTTTGAATTTGTAAGGCGACTTGAGAACGTTCCCGGTGGGACGCTCGGTACGCAAGTTTTTTGTGGGCGCTGATTGTCCGTGCAGTCGGTCGAGTGCTTCTTTCGGGTCGAAGGTGTCCACGTGGCTGGGGCCACCATTCATAAAGAGGTGGATCACGTGTTTTGCCTTTGCAGCCGGGAAATGGAGCGGTACTTGCCCCGAGAAATTCCCACCTGCGCTTGCCTCACGAGCGAGCATGTCACTGAGTGCGAGCGAGCCGAAACCGACTCCACAACTGCGAAGCATCTGACGACGTGAGAAGAGGTTGGCTGAGTTCGAAGAAAACATTTTGATTGGTTGTCTAGTCGACAAAGGCGAATTCGTTACTCATGAGCAGCGTTTGGGCAAGCTGCGAAAGGCGATCAAGCGGTTTGTTGTTCTCGATGTCGAAGGGCCCACTGAAGTGTTTGATCGAATCGGTTTCGACGATTTGTCCTTCGGGTCCTGTCAGCTTGATACGGACGTTCCAAAAAAACGTGTCGAAGGAAGAGGATTCGCCGCACATCGCGACGAGGTCAACGGTTTGTCCCTTTTTGATCCGGTATTTCAGGGGCCCATAGGGACGATTGTTGCTCTTTTGTTTTCCTTGAAAGAGGCGTTTTTCGCCGACCCAAATCTTCGCTTCGACTCCATCTCCTTTTTTGCTGCGGTGCCCCATCATGCCAATCAGGCGGACCTGGCCGTCAAACGGAGCGGTGAAACGACGTACGACACCGATCGCTTGGTCGGTTGCGGTATGCCCCGTTTCTTTGCCCAAATAGGCATGTCCCATTGTTCCGCCGGCAGGAAACTCTTTGGCGAATTGCCATCGGCTGTCTTGAAAGACACGGAACGGGTCAAATTCGGTCACGCCTTTTTCAAGATCGATTTTGCCCGTGCCGTAGCTCCACAACGAGCGTGGGTCGATGGATGCTTGAGGGGGCGTGATGGGAGTTTCGAGGAAAGCGGTTGCCGCACCGAGTTCCTCGGCGTTGGGCGCGCGGCCAAGGATGCGAACAAAGACCGCTTTGGCTCGATCGCCGGGCGTGACGACTTGTTCGTCGCGCGTGATCGACGCCGCTGCACGACGCGCGAGATCGAAACTCTGTTTGCTGTTTAGCAAATGCAACGCTTGTTGCGGGACGGTGGTGAAGTACCGTTTGGGGGTGTGCGCGTCGGGGCTTGCAAAATCGAACGTCCGGAAAATGGAGGGCAGGTTCTGGCGATCGATCATCGCATAGACCGTGCGTCTTGGGCTCGGTGTGTCGAGCGTGATTTCGACTGGTTCTCCGCCGAGTCGTTGGTCCATGGAATCACAGACGTAAAGCAACGAGTCGCGGAGTGATTCAAAATCGCGGCGTCTGCGGTTGGCTCGCGCGAGTAGTCCGTTGTCGGGGTCTTTCTGCAACGCCTCGTCAGTCACCCTTGCGGTTTGACGATAGACGCGGGTCATGACGATCCGTCGAATCACCCGTTTGATACTCCAGTGCTCTGAAAACTCAGCCGCAAGATCATCCAGGATCTCGGGAACTTGCGGAGGTTGAGTGCGAAATCCAAAGTCGCTAGGCGAATCGACCAGCGCCTTGCCAATCAGATGTCCCCACAATCGATTGACCATCACGCGTGCGGTCAGTGGATTGTCCGAGCTCGCAATCCGTTGAACCAATTCCCAGCGTCCGCTTCCATCACTAAAGCGTTTGTCGTCCGTGCTGCGAAGCGCGGTGAGGTATTGTCGTGGAGCGATTGGTCCGCGATTTCCCGCTTGTCCGCGAATCAACACGGGGCTGTCGACCGGTTTGGCCTTGTCGACCATCATCAGCGGGCTCGCGCCTTCCTTAGGTTGCTGACTGCTGGAGATGATCCCGCCAAGTGAGTAGTAGTCGCTCATCGAGATGGGATCAAACTTGTGGTCGTGGCAGCGGGCACAGGTGACGGTCATGCCAAGCAAACCGCGACTGATCACATCGATTCGGTCGTCAATGGTATCGAGTGGGTTCAAGAACTTGCGTCCCAACGTCATGAATCCCATCGCATCAAGATTGCCTTCCGCATTCTTGGGATCGGTGCGATCACCAGCGAGTTGGTGCCGCAACATTTCGTCGTAAGGCATGTCGCTGGCGAAGGCGGCAATTGCCCAGTCGCGGAAGCGTTCGCTGCCAGTGTGCCGACGCGTTTTTCCGGCGGTCGCGTAACCGAGCGTGTCGGCATAGCGAGAGACGTCCATCCAGTGGCGCGCAAATCTCTGACCAAAATCGGGCGTCGCAAGCAGCCGATCAACCAACCGACGGTACGCTGTGGGGTGATCATCAGCAACGAATCGATCCACTTCGGACTTGGTCGGTGGCAAGCCTGTTAGGTCGAAATAGAGGCGACGGATCAACGTTGCTTTGTCCGCTTCTTCGTTCAGCGGGAGCGATGCCAATTTCGCACGCTCGATCGCGAAGGCATCCACAACGTCGCGGGCACGCGAGTCGACCTGCTGATCAAACCTTGCCCTCTTCGGAACGTTGAATGCCCAATGTGATTTCGGATCTCGGTCAAGCGGCGAGATCGCTTTGGTTGAGTTTGCGGCGGCGGTCGGTGTGGCCGTTCGTGGATCCGGCGCACCCATCGCTACCCATTCTTCGAGAGCCTTGATTTCGTCCACGGACAATTTCTCGTCCGGTGGCATCTGCAGCTTCGAGTTGTCATACCGAATCGCGCGGATCAGCAGGCTTTGGTCAACCTTGTGTGGGACCAACGCTGGACCGCTTACTCCGCCGCGACGAAGAGCGTCGGCTGAATCGACATCAAGCTCTGCCTCCGATTCGCCTGATTCTTGAGAGTGGCAATCGTAGCAACGTTCGATCAACAGTGGCCGGATCTTTGACTCAAAGAAATCGAGTTGCTCTTTGGGCAGAGGCTTTGCAGGAGCTTCCTCATCCGCGTTGACTTGACCGGTGACGCAAGCAACAGCCATCGCAAAGACCAGCCCCATGCGGATGACGGACCTGGTTCGATATACCAGCAATGGGAATTGCATCAAGACACAGCAACGTCGCAGGACGATTGCCAGGGAATCGCGCACTGCGGCCAGCCGCAGCAAGGCTTCATTTCTGAATCGAGAAGTCACGATGGCAGTTTCTTGCCCTTTCGATCAGTGCAACGCGCGGGTGGGCTGAATTGGTCACGCAAACCTTGCCTCAGGGATTGGATGGCATTGTGTTTGCTGAAACCCGAAATCCAGTGATTTGCGTTGGAAACGGGAGCGACCGCAGGTGGGATCGCGGTCGATAACTAAACAGTCAGGTGGGTGATGTGTATCAGCATAACCGAGTGAAGCAGCCAAGCCAAACCAAACAGACCCAATTCCTATCCGGGGCAGCGAGATGAGGAGTGGAAACCCTACCAGCCCAGCGGGGCTCGTGGATTGCAATGCGCAGCTGATTTCAGCTGGGAGCTCAGGGCGGATTGATTGGGGGGCGACCCTCGAACGTGCCAGGACGCTTCGGAGTCAGGGCGTTGAAAAAGCGGTGGTGACCACGCCGCGTAAGCAACTTGACCTGTTGCGCCGGCGCGTCCCTCAGATGCAGGAGTTGTTACGACAGCAAGAGCTCGGTCTTCAGGTCACGCCTTGCGTTGAGCTGGAGATGCATTCAGAGCTGTTCGATCACATCATTCACACGGCGACTGTGCTTGGGGGCGTTTCGAGACACTATGTGTTTCTTCGTGTGGCACATGACAACACCGCGCCCGTGTTACCGGTCGTCGACGCGATCCGGCGAATGAGGCTGACACCGATCATTGTTTCACCCGAGCGCGTTGCCCGGTTTCGGCAGGACCCTTCGGAGGTTGACGCCATCGTCAAGCTCGGCGGCCGACTGCAACTTTCTACCGCCAGCATTTGTGAGCCACCCGATCGTGACACGCTAAGGTTTTGTCGCCGGCTGATCCGCAGCCGTCTTTGTCACCTTGTTGCCACAGGCCAGGCACCTATTCACCACGCGAGTGTTGACGAGTCCAACGTTGCCGAAGCGGCGACGAGTCTTCCGGGCAATCAGCCTGCGACGCTGGCAGCAGCATGGCAGCGTGTCGCGTCGTGGGAAGACGAACTGTTGGCGACAGCACTCTTCCGAGACAACCCCGCATCGGTGTTTCGTGGAGATCTTATCGAACCCCTTCCGAAACGTTCAGTAAGACGATTCTTTTCGACATTTCGGCGCAGCGCAGCATGACGGCAGTGCCATGTGCCTGCTTATGGAGATCGTATCGTTCAATTGTTGTTGCGTGCTCGACCGAGTCGCTTCAGTCTCAACGTCGCTTTGTAAAGGTTGTCCTTCCAATACTCACGTTGTGACCAGCGGCAAATTCGGTCATGTGTTTTCCAATACAGTCGCTCGGCACTGGTGGATGTTTGCCGCGGCGAGGGTACCGTGGACGGATACTGGTGGCGGAGGAGTTGCTCGCAAGCGATTCGGTCGAACGCGTGAGTTTGTTTCGCGGTGAGTTTCGTTTTCCACTTCCCGTGGTTGTTTTGATTGAGTTTTTCGGGGATCACCTTGGAAAGGTGATCAATCAGTCGACCATTGGCGTCGTCAATGCGCAGGAACTCCACAAGCCGCGCGAAGGTGTCTCCGGGCCTATCGAGAAGGTCTTCGTACCGGACTTCAATGAGTTGTTCGCTGGGCATCATCGAAGCGAATGCGTCTCCACGTTCGACCATCTCACTCCAATCGTGTGCTGCGAGAAAGACGTTGTTTGCACCAAAATGGCGACTCATGAGCGATAGCGCGACGTCGCGCCCGTCGCGGATGACATGAATGTACTTGGCTTCGGGAAAGAGCTCCGCTAACACGTCGAGATGCCGCAGATAGCCAGGCGTTTTGTCGCCCCAACGCACTTTGCCAACTTGATCAGCGAATTCACCGAACACCGCGTCAAGTACACCGCGATAAGTTCGGTCCTTGACTCGGCTACAAATCGATTCGACGTCAGTACGGAACCCAAATTGAGCTGAACGCTTGAACCAGCGTTCCCCGAGGAGGTGCGACACGAGGGACTGCAAAGACGCATCGTTGCGGAGGTCGCCGTAGCGCCAGAGATTCTGATAGAAACGAACAACGAATTGGCTTTCGGTGCCAAATGCGATCTGCAAATGCTCACGCAATAGGTCCGTCAGGATGCTTGTGCCCGAGCTTCCATGCCCAATGATCATGACCGGCGTTGTTTCGGTATGGACGACCCCGGGGCGGTTGATTGTTGGGCAATTGTCCCGCGCGGGCGCACTTGGTGCAGATACAGCCATTATCGTCTCTCTTGATTTGAGCAGGGAACGCGCTGATGGGATCAACGCTTGTTCTCTGAAAGAGACTACGAGCCGTTTCTGAAGACCTTGTGAGTGTCAGGCGAAGGTTAGGCAACGTTCCAATGGCGAGACGGTGAAGATCTCGTTGTGGAAACCGTGAACGAAGCGTCTTCGTGAATCGAAATGGAAAGACGGTGCAGCCCAGGATCATCAAACACTAAAGAAGTCATCATGCGAGCTTCATGGTTCAATGGACGCAAAATGGCGGTTAGCCATAGAAGCAAACGTAGGCCGTTTCTTGTTTGACATCGACCTGGAACTTCTGGCCGGCTGCGACCTCGAATTGTTGACCGCCTGAAAAGGTTTCGAACGCTTCGCTGTTGGGAAGTCGTACGGACAATTCGCCCGAAACGATTTTCATCACTTCATGTTCGCTCGTGCCAAACTCGTATTGGCCAACGGCCATCACGCCCGCAGTGGCCTTTCCGTCGGAGTTTTGAAAAGCGATCGATTTAACGTTGCCGTCGAAGTATTCGTTAACTTGCATGGTTTCAAAAAATGCGACTTTAGAAATGGGAAACGCGAATTGTAGTCGCGGGTTCACACTTGAGTAGGGTCGGCATCCCCTGCCCCGCTCTACTTCACCTCGATCAGGACGTAGTTGTCGCGGACAGTTTGGCCGGTTGGGACTTGGTGGCTTAGTGAGCGTTGTCCGGGTGGGACGCGCCAGCGATCGGTTCGCTCTTGGTCGCCTTCGAACCAGCTGTACGTGATGGTGACAGGAGAATCGTTGGCGGTCTGTCTTAGACCATACAACTCGGCGGCCAGCAGTGCCGATCCATACCCGCCGCCATCGAGGCCCACGCGAACGAGTGCTTCCTTGGATTCCGGCGATTTCCATGAGGAGCTGCCGTAAACCCAGCCACTTGAATACTCGTTGTCCTCGGGGGGCGATGACTCGCCCAGCGGTTTCCATGATTCGCCGCCATCGGTCGAGACATCAAGCCAAAACCGCGAGTGGGGTGGGCTGGGCGAACGCACGCGATACCGCGCAGCGGCTGAAACACCAACCAGCGGTGTACGGCTAGGAATGCGAAAGACAAGTTCGGCCGGTTTCGGTCTTCGGGTCTTGTAAGCGTAGCGTTCTTTCGGCGACAAGCCGACAAAGTCGAGATTATCCGTGCGAAGGTCTCGCTTTTCGAATCGCGTTTCCGTTTCATCCTTGTCTTGAAGTCGCGGCAAGATTGGAACGACGCTTTGACCATTCGTGCGGTAGGTGACCACGCTTCCCTTTGGCTTTAGCCGCGGGTAAATCGACTGACACATTTGACAGGTCGTCGTGAACCGAATTTGCGTCACTGCAGCATCGGCATCGATATCGAGACGTACTTGCCATCCGTACCGTCCTTTGGTGAGCTCGGTCAGATCGAGACGCTCACGATCTTGGTTGACCTCGACGGCGTGCCACGTTTGACCCTGATCAACACTCAGCTTGATGTCTACCTTACCTCGTTTGGCAATCTCCACGACGAAGCCATCGGTCGCTTTGCCAAGCATCGGATCGGTGTCATCGACGGGGTCGCCACAAATGACGTAGGGTGAAAAGTGTTCGAAGATGGCAGTCGCACGCTTGCCATCACTCGACTGCAATCCGTTTGGGGACACAGTGAGGTTGGTTGTTTGCTCGGCCATTCCCTCGAAGCAGCGCTCGTTGTCGAGTTGTGGGTGGTAGGCGAAGACTGCATTGCCGTACCGCGCGCGTCCGCGGCAATTCGATTGGTCACCGTTGTGAAACGGCAATTCACTTTCGGCGAAGGTCCAGGTTCGATAGGGGCCATCTTTCTGCTGATGCCAGAAACGTCGTTTCGATGGCTCGCCAAAACCGTCTGGGTGAGCGTAGCGTTTAAAGCTCTCACCGCTGCGCAGGTGGACGACGCCGGGCTGCGCGGCATAGCCACCATGGTAAAGGCGATACCAATTCCCGCCTTTGGCGATTTGTTGCCAGCCCTTTTTCATGGTGTTGAAGTCAGATGGCCACGCAAAGGGATAGTGCGGGTGACCCTGCTGTTGATCCAACAGATTGACGTTGTTTGCAATTTCATCGTAGCCAACCACTTGGCCTGATCGATCCAGGACGATGCCGGCCATGTCCGTATCGAACATGCGCCAACGGTCATCGATCAGCACTTCACTATTGGTGTGGCCAGGAAAGGCTCGTCGGCGTGCAAGGAATCCGGCTGCTTTCCAGTAAGGTTCGTTCCAAGCATGGACGGTCCCACACAGACCGTATCCGTAGGAGAAGCGACCCTTGTTCGCATCGTAGACGACCATCTCGTAGTTTTGCTGGTCTTTGCCCGGGGTGCTGCCCGGTTGATTCCATTCCTGAGGTGAATGGAGATGCCATTGGTGCGTCAGTAGGTAGCGGAAGATTGCAAGCGAACGATCATGGTTGGTCGTTGCGTTTCGCGTTGCCCATCGCACGCAATCTGTGGGCGTTTGGAACTCGCCTTCGCCAGGGTAGAGCGGATGATCGGTGCTGAGTAAGACGTCGCCAACTTCCCCATGGCATTCGTTGGTCATCGAGAGGGAAGCCGCGAACAACGCGATCAGTAAGAGCAAGTGTTGGCTGTGATCTCGCATGATGCTCACCAGCGTCCACGTAGCAGGTCGGTCAAGGTTCCGATCAGGCCTTTGCCGAAGGCTGAAACGAGCGAGGCGTCACCTTCGGGAAGTTTCGCCAGATTCTCGGCAAAGACCTCTTTTTGTTCTTCGGACATGTTTTCATGTCGTTCTCGCATTCGTGCGGCTTCCATTCCGTGAGGCGATACCTCGTATTCAAGTTGTGTGCGTTCTAACTCGCCAACGTCAAACCAGACAAAGTCACAATCGCTGCACTTGTCGATGTGGAATGGTGGTTGCGATTCGTGTAACTCTTTCTCCATGTCGCGGCGGCAACGGGGGCACTTCAATTTGCCGAGACTGTCGTGTTCGCTTTTGACATCTGCGGTGGCAACCAAGTCCGCAGTTGGCGTGGTGTTGCGTCGTTGGATGTCCGTCACCCGCCGCGAAGCGACCAGATACCCGTGGCATGACTCGCAACGAAAGACGGGCAAGCCTTCGTAGCGAGACGCTTTCAAACTGTGTGAGCAGACGGGGCAGAGCATCGGTCACTCCATCAAGTTGGCCAAACGTGGGTTTCGGTTTGAGCTGTCAGGACACGACTGCTTAGGGCATGTGGCTGGGACAAGTGGCGGGGGCAGATCGCGTGTTCGACGCCGCAAGTTTTTGCTTTGTTGAGCGCGAACAATTCTAGCATAGGCGGTGTCGCGTATCGGAATGGAAGTGTATGGACTTTTTGAGTCCACACTCATTGCGTTAGAGTACGCTTGGAATGATGTCGAACCTTTACGTCAACTCACGGCTGACGATCCCCGAAGACGAAATCAAGATGACCGTTGCCAGAAGCAGCGGTCCGGGTGGTCAGAACGTCAACAAAGTGAATTCAAAAGTCACTTTGCGGTGGGCGGTTGCGCGGTTGGCGAGCGTTGACGTGTCGTGGTTGCGACGCTTCGAGGCTCGGTATGCAAGTCGTATCAATCGCGAAGGCGAGATCGTTTTGCACAGCGAGCGGTTTCGTGATCAGGCGAGGAACCGCGGCGATGTGCGACAAAAGCTTGTCAGTATGTTGCTTGATTGCCAAGCTGCGCCAAAGGCACGCAAGGCGACTCGCCCCTCTCGTTCGAGCCAGCGACGAAGGCTCGACCAAAAACGCAAGAACTCTCAAAAGAAGCAGTCGCGTCGAACCAATTTTCGAGACGACTAGTCTGGAATCGGGTTTGCGATTTGATCTCCGCCGTTTGGTATCCCCTTGGGGGGGCGAAATTCCCTGTTGCCGCCGACTTGCGCAAGTTGCCAGCAATCAAATGTCAATCCTTCAACGAAAAAATGTCGCTGCTATACTCGTTCGTTGCGGGGGGCTGACCATTTGGCCCATTCCCGCACTGACGGACTAATGCGACACGGCCCACACCCTTGGGTTGTGATTTCCCTGATCGGTTGTGAACGGATTGATGAAGCGACAAATGCACCTCGACGACCTCCTCTCCAATTGGGCCTTTGACCCGGCCACGCTCAATGTGCGTTTGGTCAAAGGGAAAGATGGTCGAGACGTGATTCAAATGCGCGTCGACATGGGGATCTTGCAATTGGAAACGACGGGGCGCCCTGACGGAGTTCAGTACGAAGAGTACGAGACCTACCTTGAGCGACTGCAGGACAAACACCTCAAGAATCCAGAGCACATTCTGACTGAAGACGAGTGTTCCGAAGTCGATCGTGAGTTCATGCAGTTTTACCACCGTCGAATCTGCTGGTTGCGACTTCAGTACTATCATCGCGCCGTCATGGATGCCGATCATACGCTTCGGTTGATGGACATCAGCGACAAGATGAGCCCCGATGAAGAATGGGCGGGGACTCACGAACAGTACCGTCCCTTTGTCCTGTTCCATCGAACGCAGGCCGAGGCGCTCGGTGAACTCGAAGAGAACACGGCCGAGGAAGCGGTCCAGGCGATCAATTCGGGGCTTGAACGCATCCGGCAGTTCTTCGTCAAGCATGATGCCGAAGAGCATTTTGAAGACGACGAATTGGTCGTTCGCTTGGTCGAGCTTCGGGAATCACTGCGCAGCGAGTACTCGGTGGGGCAAACACTGAAAGAGAAGCTTGCCGACGCGGTGGCTCAGGAACAATACGAGCTGGCCGCACAGCTACGTGATGAATTGACTCGGCGAGAATCCAACTAGCGAAAGTTGTCGTGCGAACGAGTCGCGAACATCTGGCGATTCCGTTGATTGCCCCTGCACCGTTGGGGTCGTCAACTTGGCTCCTGCACTTGCGTTGGTTTGCCGTCGCGGGGCAATTGGTGACGATCGTTGCTGCGGGCATTTTGACCGAGATTGCGTTGCCCTTTGGGCCGCTGTTTGCCTTGGTTGGACTGACTGCGGTCACCAACGTCCTTTATGGTTTGTGGTTGCATCGTTCGCATCGCAGCGACGATACGTCTCATCATGGTGTGCCGAGGCTGGCACCCGATGCATCGGGCGTTTCCGGTGAATCGAGTTTGCATCACATCGTTGCATTGACGCTGATGCTGTTGGACTTGGTCACGTTGACAGCGATGCTTTATTACAGCGGCGGAGCGAACAATCCGTTTAGCTTCTTCTATTTCGTCAACCTTGCTGTTGGTGGCGTGACGATCCGACCGCGGGCGGCATGGTCGTTGACCGTGTTTGCGATCATCGGCTACACCTTTTTGCTCTTTCGATCGGTGCCGATCGTTGGCATCACTGATGTGTCGCCCGAATCGATGGATTTGCGTAGTGGCGGGTTGATGTTGGCATTTGCAACCTGTTCGACCGTGGTCACCTATTACGTGACGCGCACCGCAGGCGAGTTGCAACAACGCGAACGTCAGCTACGTCGCGCCCAGGCCGAGCAAGCGGCAAGTCATCGCTTGGAGGGGCTGACGACATTAGCGGCCGGTGCGGCACACGAATTGGCGACGCCGCTGTCCACGATCGACGTGATTGTCCGTGAGCTGTCTCGACACCTGGAAGATTGCGACAAGCCTGAATCGGTCGATGCCGACTTGAAGTTGATTGATGGCGAGCTCGAAATGTGTCGCCAAATCCTTGCACGCATGCGTGCGGCTGCAGGCGACTCGATGGCGCAACGTTGGGACCGAACGACGGTGGGCGACTTGATTGACGCGACGCTTGAAGGCATCCGCGATCCACACCGAGTCGTGGTGACGGATAACGTCGAGGCGGTTGAGAACCAAACCCTGTGGGTGCCACAGGAAGCGGTCGCACAAGCGGTCCGCAATCTGATTCACAACGGGCTTGATGCCAGCGGCGACGAACAGGGGGTGCGGCTTTCGTCTCGGTTGATACCCGCTGGTCGAAATGCGGAACTGCGATCCGACTATGTCAACGACAAAGGGTCGGTTCAGTTGATTGTGGTCGACTCAGGCCAGGGCATGACTGCCGAAGTGCTCAATCGCGCATCGGATCCGTTTTTTACCACCAAGGAACCTGGACGCGGGATTGGTCTGGGGCTGTTCTTGACCCGCAACGTGATTTCCCAGCTCGGCGGGTATCTCGAGTTTCGAAGTGCCCCCGGTGAGGGGACCGAAGCGGTCGTGACGCTGCCGTTGGGTGACGAGCAGAGTGTGGAGGCAGCGTTAGATTCGGTACCAAAGTCGTTTTAAGTGAATCAGAAGTCGTGGTTGACGGGGCGCACCATTGCGGACCTTCAGCTAGAATTGGGCTGTGCAGCCACCGACTTGTCCCGAGTCGGAACAAATCATCCAAGTCGTGCCGGGACCTCCGCGCAAGGTATCAGCGCCGCCGAATCTATTTCGGCTGACGCAGAATCGCGTGGCAGAGGGCGGACAAGATGAGTGAAGATCCATGATCGAATCGAGTGAATCGTCTCCCGTTTACGATGCGGAAACGGTCGGAGCATCAAGTATCCTTCTGGTGGACGACACCTTTGTGTTGCGGGAGCGATTGTCGCTTGCGATGCAACAACGCGGCTTTCGGGTCGAGACTGCTGGCAACTACGAGGAGGCTGTCGAAGTCTTTTCGCAGCGACCGACCGAACTTGCCGTGCTCGACCTCCGCATGCCTGGCAAGAGCGGACTTGAGCTGTTGCGAAAATTGTTGCAGCTTCAGCCTGATACCCGCGTCTTGATGCTCTCTGGTTTCGGAAGCATTCCGGCGTCCATCGATGCCGTGCGTGCGGGCGCCGTCAATTTCCTCAGCAAACCAGCTGACGCGGACGATATTTTGACCGCATTCATGAAAGGGGACGAACCGAGTGTTCCCGATGGTGCGGTTGCGTTTCCAGCCCCTTCGCTGGCACGAAATGAATGGGAACACATTCATCGCGTCCTGTCCGATTGTGGTGGCAACATCAGCGAAGCGGCACGGCGGTTGGGAATCCATCGACGGAGCTTGCAGCGAAAACTGCGCAAACGGGCTCCCGAAGATCCCGCAATGCCCGAGGCACCCGAAACGGACGTCGACGAGGCGGGCACCGAATTGTCTTAGGGACGCACCGGGCGCTTGGTTGTCCCAGCGGTGCTTTCATGAGCCGAACGCGCTAGCGTTGGGCCTCGTGCTCTTTTGCTTGTCTCGAGGAGCCCGACGCAATTGAGTCAGCGCTCGTGAGCCGCTGGCTGTGAGGCCTCGGGCCCTCGCCCCACATGCCGTTGCCTTCAAAGCCCGGCCGCTTACGCGATCACGGCTCACTTGTGTGAACCTTGATAGGCAGTCTCGTGCAATCGAGATCTGCACCACGATCGCGTTCGACATTGCTCCAAGAGTGAAGAGCGATACGACAGGCGATACAATGGACTTGATGTCGCCCATCGGCGGCACGTTCTTGTCCGTTGGCAAGCGGTGGGGTGATCGCTTGACGTTGGCCTGCACTGCGAGCGATCACGAACTGTGGCGAACCCTTACGACCCACCGCCGAACGTTGACGCGTCGGATGAGGTGGTCATTGCGGAGACGACGGAGTCGGCACCGTCGCTGATGTGGTTTGCATCGCCGATCGTGGTGTTGTGTTGGCTGGCAAGTGCGCTGATGCATCTGAGCACGGATATCAACGGGCTGGTCGACCTGTTTTTGAGCGGGTTGTTGTTTGCCTCGATGGGCGTCATTCCTGCGCTACTGGTTTTTGGCGGTGTTCGTCTCGCATTTCAACGGCTGGCTCCCATCGCTTCGACCCGAGTGTCGTTAGCGATCTGCGGCGTTGTTGCCGCCGCCTACATTTCGACCTTGTCGCTCGTTTTGGAAATGTGGCAAGGGTGGAATGTCGAAGGGGTCGCGTTGTTTGGGGTAATCGCGGGAGTTCCACTGGCAGTCCTCTTGTTGATTGCCGAGCGGGCTTGGCTTGGTCAGCCTTCGTCTTTATTGGATGCAGACACTGAACAGGGAATTCCGAAGCCGCGGCCTGCAAGCGTGTTTTGGTTTGGCTTGGGAGCGATGGCGGGCATGATCCCCCTCATCGTTGACTTCGAGATTCGCGTCAACGAACAAACTTGGAGATCGGTCGCAGATTGGCAGTGGATCGCAAGAACCATCTTCCGGGACGGTCCTCTGATCTGCATCATCTTGTTTGCCTTTTACGCGATCGCGTCGAGACTGTGGCGCAGCAAGAGGCAGATGCCGACCATTTACGGCCGTGTTATCGCTGGCGGGATTTCGTGCGTTGGCTTTGGACTGACCCTCGAAGGCTTTCGTGATCGCCACCGCGACAGTGAATGGTGGCTGGTCGTCGCCTTGGTGCTTGCGCCGTTGCTTGGAACGGCGGTGAGCTTGGTGATCGAACGATGCTGGATGAGCCGGACCGTTGAGCCGCCGACCGAGAAACGGAGTGCCTTCTCGCTCGGCGACTACCAACCTGAAAAGTAGCAGCTACATCACCGAGAAGTAGTTGTCGCAGGCGAAGTCGAAGTACTCGTTCTTCAATTCGACCGGCAGGTCGTTGTAAAGGCAGTAGTTCTTGACCTGCAACAACAAGTCACGCGGTTGGCACATCCGCATCGGGCGGTCCACCGGCAGGTAGTGCGTCTTGATCAAGTAGTCGATGCAATCGGCGTTGTGCGGGATTTTGACGACCTTGCACATGATCTCGAAGAGTTTGCGGAAGTCCTCTTCTGGCGGGTTTTCCGCTTCGATCTTGTAAGGGATCCGTCGCAAGAACGCATCATCGACCAAGTCTTTTGGTTCCAGGTTGGTACTGAAGACCACCAGCTGATCGAAAGGAACTTGGATCTTTTTTCCGCTCGCCATGTTCAAGAAGTCATAGCGTTTTTCGAGCGGAACAATCCAGCGGTTAAGCAGTTCGTCGACTCGCATTTTTTGACGACCAAAGTCATCGATGACGAGCGTCCCGCAATTGCTTTTCAGCTGCAGCGGAGCTTCGCTAATGTTGCTTTCGCTGTTGCATTGGACCTCGAGCATTTCCATTGTCAATTCACCACCGGCGACGATGGTGGGACGCTCGATGCGAATCCAACGTTTGTCAAAGCCGCCGATGTCGAGCAGACCGCTGCCAGCTTCGGGCATCGCCATCGTATGGTTCATGGGGTCGAAAACACGCAGGACATCGCCGTCGATATCGACGGCACTTGGGATCCAGACGTATTTTCCGAACGCGCCCGTGACCCGTTCAGCGATTGATGTTTTGCCGTTTCCGGGGAAGCCAAACAAGAACATGCCGCGGCCGCTGGCAACGGCAGGACCGAGCTTGTTGAGCATCTTGGGGTTGATCAACAGGTCATTGAAGGCTTTGAGCAAGTCGTTCTTTTTCGGATATTGCCCTTCGATGGTTTGGCGTTTAACGCTGTCGATGTAGTCTTGCAGCGGTACCGGGCAAGCACCGTAGTAGGTCGAATCTTGGACGTGGTTGCGGGCGATGTTGCGCCCTGTTTCGGTCAAGACATAGACATAGTCGTTTGTCGCCGTTGCGTTTTTATAGGCAACGTTTTGTTCCATCTTCAGCCGCGTGATCATCGGTTCGATCATCAGAAACGGCAGCTTCACTTGATCGGCAATCCGTCGCCCTTCGGCTTCACCGACATTCAGCAGGTAGCGATAGATGATCGCTTCAAGCAGCGTCTCGTTGATGCCTGCCGATTCCATGTCGGTTGGTTCGGAGGGACGCCACGGTTCATCACGTGACGGCTTGAAGCCAAGTGGCAAGTCTTCGGTGGACGCCGTGCCTTGAGGTTTGGCTGGCTTCTTTGCTCTCGCACCTGGGGGCGGGCCGGCAGGACGCGCGGTCGGTGCGCCCGGGTTGGGAGCGGGGCCGCCTTGGGCGGGCGCAGGACCGGACGGAGCACCTGGAGCCGCCGCGGGAGCGCTCGCGGGGGCATTGGGGGAAGCGGCGGGACCAGCCGCGCGGCGTGGTTGTTGTTTGGGACGCTCGGTCGTTGGTGCTGGGCCAGACGCAGGACCCGACGCTGGGCCAGAGGGCGTGGAATCATCACCGCTGAGGTTCTGGATACGCGAAAGGAGCGCATCGAGTTTTGTGTCCACATCGTTGGGTTGATTCGATGCAGATTGGCTCATGTGGATTTCCCTTGTGCTTCTTTTTGGGCGGTGACGTTGGGCAAATCGCTCCGCGCGCAGTTCTCGCTTGGATCGCGTGCTTTCAACGGTTATCGGCAATTCGGATGGCACCGGTTTTGTCGCTATTGCCAAAGCGCCCCGCAAAACCCTTGCACAGCCAGTTACCCAGCTGTATCGACCGGCAAAGCTTGCCTTGTGCACAAAGTTGCCCAGCCCCGTGACCATCCGGAATAAGCGTCACAACCCAATCCGCCACGAGAATTGACTTCAACAATCACCCGCCCGCTTGCGGGAGCGGTCGGAAGCTAAAGTCCGGGGAGGGAATCGATACAAAATGGACCCTCTCGGGGCCTTGGGGCCCGACTCTCCCAGAGGAGAGTGTTTTTTAGAGTCCCCGATTCATTTCGTTGATTCCCTTCAAATATCACCCTCACGCCCCACTTTGGTGAGGTATGCATTAAGTGAGTACTGCGCCGACCGCACTCCGATCGGCGCGGGATCGTTTGGGGCCAGGCTGAAGCGAAGAGGCAAAATGCGTTTGGCCCTTCACGTACGCTTTTTTCACCGGCCCAATCATGTCGACCTCCCAGCTAAAAGGACCCAAGTTAGCCCTGCGAGTGGAGCAGGCTCGCTGGGAGTTCGGACTTCCCGACGGGGCGCGACGGTTGATTGCGTCAGGGGATTTTGACGGGCGAACGAACGAGACGTTGGTTCGCTGGTTGGCGTCGGATCGCGAACTTGCCGTCCGATTGCTGCGTTGGTGTAACACCCCGCTGTACAACCTCTCCCGCCCTTTCAAATCGCTTGAAGAAGCCTCGGCGGTGATGGATGGTCACGACTTAGCGCGATTGGCCGTGCTCGCCTTTGTTCGTGGGCTCTATTTGCCCGACTTGCAAGTCGACATCTATCATCGAGAAGGGTTGTGGCGACATTCGATTGCCGTCGGCGCGGTCGCCTCGATGATTTCGAGGACCTGTAGCTGCGGCGATCCCTCATTGGTGTTTGTCGCGGGAACGCTGCACGACATTGGGCTCTGCGCGAGCGATCGGCTCGACATCGACTCGTTCACCGGAGTCGTTGCCGAAATCGATGAATTGACTCCGACCTGTGAAGTCGAGCAGGACCTTTTGGGCTGGGACCACACGCAGCTTGGGGCGGCGATCCTCGAGCAGTGGGGAATGCCTGAAGAGGTTCAGGAGGCGGCGCGAATGCATCATCGTGCGGAGCAATCGATGAGCGGGCCGTATGCCGAGACCGTTGGCTGTGTAGCCATTGCCAACTACCTGTGCAGCCGCAGCGGCTGGGCATCACTGGGGGCGCACAACGTCGACCCGCCAGGAAATCGCATCTTTGAGTGTTTGGGGATCGACGCTGATTTGTTGACCGTTCTTTGGCAACAGCTCTATCCGGCACTCGATTCCGTTGCGGGTCTCCGCTAGGCCACTTTCGCCTCTCTTCTTAGTGGACGAGGCCACGAGTCCCCGATCCATCGCTCTTGACGATCCCTCGTTTTGGCTTCCGCAAAACCGGCGACGAGCGCCATGCTGATCAAAGGTCTTTGTTGAGTGCAGTTCGATGCGAAAGTAGAACCGCAAATTGTCTGCGGACCACTGCGGTTTCTATCGCTGTTTAGAGAGCACCGGTTGGTGACTTCGAAGTCGTTTGGAAAAAAAGCGAAGCTCGATTCAACTCGCCGGGGTGAAAACCCGATCAGGTTTCTTACCGCAAAACGCGGTGTTTTCGCGAACCTGCTTGTTCTGGCGTTGGTCTAGGAAGAAGCGAGTGTGAAAGAAATCTGAAGAAAGTGCCCAAAGGCTCTTGCGGGCATACGACTCGGCCTATATCTTTCCGCCTCGCTGACACGGAAAGCGTCAAGCGAAAACGCTTCACAGCACGTGAGGCAACCGCTCTGCAGCGAGCGAATCAGCGTCTAACGCACTGAAGTTTTTAACAATTTCTTGCAAACGACCCGTTGACGAAAAGCTGCGACTGCCCGATACTTCGGGACCCGCGAGGGACACCTCACCGGCCACTTCCAATGCGAAGTCGCTGGGTCGATGAGGCCCCTTGGCGAAACGATCTTTGACAATTTGGTGATGGAACTTCTGTTGAGTTCAGCAATGCGAGGTCGCTGTTTGTAGTGGCTCCGAAAGGGGTTGCTACGAAAAATAAATGGCGAATCGCTGTGACGTTTTACCGAGCGTCACAGAGCAGAATCAACTCTCGGTTTTAACTTTGATTTCTCCCGGTGTCCGGACTTTCGAGTTCAGCTCTGGTGAATCGATACAAATTGAAGGGTTTGATCCTGGCTCAGAATGAACGTTGGCGGCGTGGATTAGGCATGCAAGTCGTGCGAGAAGCCAATTAGCTTGCTAAGAGGTGGACAGCGGCGAAAGGGAGAGTAACGCGTGGTTACGTGCCCTCAGGACCGGGATAGTGTCGGGAAACTGGCAGTAATACCGGATAACATCTAAGGATCAAATGGTGTGATTCCGCCTGAGGATTGGACCGCGTACTATTAGCTTGTTGGTGAGGTAATGGCTCACCAAGGCTGCGATGGTTACCGGGTGTGAGAGCATGGCCCGGCTCACTGGGACTGAGACACTGCCCAGACATCTGCGGATGGCTGCAGTCGAGAATCTTCGGCAATGGACGAAAGTCTGACCGAGCGACGCCGCGTGCGGGATGAAGGCCCTCGGGTTGTAAACCGCTGTCAGTTAGGAGGAAATCCATGGTGGTTATCCATCATGGTTGACCGATTTTCAGAGGAAGGACGGGCTAAGTTCGTGCCAGCAGCCGCGGTAAGACGAACCGTCCGAACGTTATTCGGTATCACTGGGCTTAAAGCGTGCGTAGGCGGCTTGGTAGGTGAGATGTGAAAGCCCACGGCTCAACCGTGGAATTGCGTTTCAAACCCCCAAGCTCGAGGAAGATAGGGGTGATGGGAACTTATGGTGGAGCGGTGAAATGCGTTGATATCATAGGGAACACCGGTGGCGAAAGCGCATCACTGGATCTTTTCTGACGCTGAGGCACGAAAGCTAGGGTAGCGAACGGGATTAGATACCCCGGTAGTCCTAGCCGTAAACGATGAGCACTGGGTTGAGGGGACTTCCACATCCTCTCGGCCGTAGCGAAAGCGTTAAGTGCTCCGCCTGGGGAGTATGGTCGCAAGGCTGAAACTCAAAGGAATTGACGGGGGCTCACACAAGCGGTGGAGGATGTGGCTTAATTCGAGGCTACGCGAAGAACCTTATCCTAGATTTGACATGCTTGAGAGTCTCTATGAAAGTAGAGAGTGCCCTTCGGGGAGCTTTTGCACAGGTGCTGCATGGCTGTCGTCAGCTCGTGTCGTGAGATGTCGGGTTAAGTCCCTTAACGAGCGAAACCCTTGTCTCTAGTTGCCAGCGGGTAATGCCGGGGACTCTAGAGAGACTGCCGGTGTCAAACCGGAGGAAGGTGGGGATGACGTCAAGTCCTCATGGCCTTTATGTCTAGGGCTGCACACGTCCTACAATGGTACGGACAAATGGAAGCAATACCGCGAGGTGGAGCAAATCCCAGAAACCGTGCCCCAGTTCGGATTGCAGGCTGCAACTCGCCTGCATGAAGCCGGAATCGCTAGTAATCGCGGGTCAGCATACCGCGGTGAATGTGTTCCTGAGCCTTGTACACACCGCCCGTCAAGCCACGAAAGTTGGGAGGGCCCGAAGTCGCTGAGCTAACAGTTTACTGAAGCAGGCGCCGAAGGTCAGCTCGACAATTGGGACTAAGTCGTAACAAGGTAGCCGTAGGGGAACCTGCGGCTGGATCACCTCCTTTCTAAGGATTCTTAGAATATGGATGAAACGGGTGACCGATTCATCTGAATCCGTGGACACGACTCTCGCATTGACTCAACAGAAAAGACGTCTACTGGACCGAATCCATCACCAAACCATCAGCGAAAAACCTGCTTTGGCTCGTCGCCAGCCAAAGCAGGTTTTTTCGTGCGCGCTCATCAGTTTTCTCTGATCAGCAATTCGCCCAGCCGAAGAGGGGGCAACCACCGATCACACAGATTGCACGGATAAGCGACGTGTATTCGACTCTCGTCTCCCATCCGTGTGATCCGTGGTTCTCCCTCCACGCCAGGCAGCCGAGTAAGGCTAGAATCAAAGAGACGAGAAAGCTCGTTCAGAGAAAACCAAATGCGTTTTTCGATTCGATCACTGCTGCTGCTGACACTCATCGCTGGGATCGGAATCTTTGCTGCCCGTTGGTACCTCATTCACCATTGGTCTCCCCAACGTTTGGTCGCTCAGCTTCAGTCGGCCGATGTGATCCCTTTGACCGATTTCGAGGGGCTCGAGTCGTGGGGCAACGACGGTGTCACTCTCGATCACGTGCTTGGCAAAGAGCTTTGCATCGGTTTGACCTTCAAGCACCTCGATAGCAACGAAACTTTGATTGCAGCATCAAAGTTGAAGTCCGCCGTCGAGCTCAGCTGTTATGAGGTTTCGCCGAATGTTGATCCGGCATGTTGCGACCTCAACCACGTTTCCAAACTTTATTTGGGCAAGGTTGATCTGCAAACGCTCGAGCGATGGCTTGAGGCAACACCCCGTCTCAAATACTTGACGGTCGAGCCCAAGACCAACTTCGATGCGCGGGGATTTCAGGCAATTGCCAAATGGAAACGGCTCGAGTCGGTCTGGTTTTTTTCTGAGCACATCGAAAAAGGCGAGATTGTCGCGTTAAGCAAATTGCCTCGTCTTTCGCATCTCGGTTTTTCAAGCGGTTGCTGGTTTGAGTATGACACGATCGGAGAAATCAAGGATTGCAGTCTCGTTACTCGTCTCTCGATAACGGATTCAGCATTCAATCACCGCTTGGTCCCGCACATCGCCAAGCTCGGCCAAATATCGAAGCTCGATTTTTCAGGCTCGTCGATAAGCGATTCGGAAGTCCGGCTGCTGCGCGAGATGCACCAGCTTGTTGAGCTGGATCTAATGCACTGCAAACAGTTGACCGATCGATCCGCAGCATTCATTAACCAACTCGAATCGGTCGAGAGCGTTAATCTTCTCGGAACGGGCGTCTCGAGAGATAAGATCGATCGAGACATTTTCCAGCTCGACTGGATCATGTAAGCAGGTCATCGCACAAACCAATCCACCCGAATCTCTTATCCGCGTGATCCGTGCAATCCCTGGTTCACTTCTTCCCTGCCCTACTCGCACGCTTGATTCACAGAATTACTTCGTGCGTGGGACTTTTTGATTGATCGCGCGGCTGACTTGTCGCTCGTCGTCTTTATAGGTCACCACTTCCGTGTCGAAGAATCCATCGTGATCGTCGTCGGTGGTGACGATGGAAAGCTCGAGCCGTGATTCACGGCGTGTGTCGACCGCACCGTCTTCGTTGGTGTCGGCGTACTCGATCCCCTCAAATTTCCAGATCGTTTCTTCGTCGACCCATTTTTGCCAGTGTCGAATCAGGGCGTGGTACTCGGGGCGCACACCCCAATCCGATTTTTGATGCGCAACATAGGATGCCCACGAAAGTGCTGGTATGACGACGACCAAATAGATGATCGGCAACGTTCGGCGGCTCGGTAACTGGAGTTGCCGAGCCAATTTCTTGATGAGATTGGATTGAACGCCAACGAGCACGATGCCGATCGCGGTGAGTCCCCAGCCAAAAACGCTGGTGAGGAGTCCGTTGTCGATCGAATGCAGCGATCCGAGGTAAGTGGCAAAAGCGATCCAAGGGATCAGATAGAGGCACAGCCGGCGGGTGCGGATCAAACGCTTCATTCGACCGCGATCGATTTCGATTTGGGGATCCGGCGGTTCTTCATACCGGCCCCGCATCGACGATTCGCGGATCGAAGTTGCGGTCGTGCCACTCGAGCAAACGGGATTGTCACAAGCTTCGCCAGCGATCGTTGCACCGCAATGTCGGCAAAGCTTGGGCATATTCGTTTACTCTCGAACAGAGGGTCAGAAGCGGAGGCAAGTGCTGCGGGTCGCAATTGAGCAACCACTAGGCTTGGGAACTGCGTCTTTAAAAAACACTCTCCCTTGGGAGAGTCGGGCTCTAAGGCCCGGAGAGGGTCTGTTTTTGAACGATTCTTCCCTCCCCGGACTTTAGCGTCCGACCCTCCCGCAAGCGGGAGGCTGTTTGTTGGAATGCTCGTTCACCTGGGCAAGCACTTCACCTCATGGCACCGTAACCCCAATCCGCGGCACTAGCCAGCCTGGAACATTGCTTCTTCGAACGGTTGAATCACCACAAAGCCGTTTCCAGCGTATTCGGTTTGAATCGATTCGCCACTTCCACGACCGACAAAGGTCTTGAGCGACATGTCGGTACGAATTCGCGGTTCCAGCGTCCCGGACCAGGCGACGGTTGCATTCGGGTCGGTGATGACGGGGCAATCTGGCGTCACCATCAAAGTGAGCGGATCGTAGTGAGTCGTGAAGGCGACCATGCCTGACCCTTCAAGGCGAATGTTGAAGAGCCCTCCGGTCAACATGGCGGACGCCTTCTTCATCATCTTGATGTCGAACTTGATGGATGATTCGAACGCCAGCAGGTCGCTACCGTTGACGAAAATCGAATCGTTTTCGAGGTTCAAGATCGTGACCTTCTTGCCGCTGTCGGCCAGGTAAACTTGCCCCTGGCCTTCGGCTTTGGTCAAACGGGCTCCTTCGCCCGAAACCGCCTTCTTGAGAAGGTTCCCGATGCCCTGCTCCATGATCCCTTCACGTGTGAATTTCACATTCCCGCGATAGGCGACCATGGAACCCATCTTGGTCCAAACCATTCCGTTAAGGTTCAGTTCAAGCATCCGCTCGGACTCGAGTTCGAAGAGGCCTTGCCCAAGGTCCTGTTGTCGGGTTTGTTGGACGAACTCTTCGATGCTGTAACGACTCATTGTCACTCTCTGTTTGGGGATGGGGCGAAAAAAATCCCTGAACGAGTTGCAAATTCTACCAACCCTACCGTCGTCAATGTCGACGAGGTTTGTGGTCTAAGGCCTCACCACTGGGTTGTTTTTGCGCAGGGGCTCTCTTTAGGCTGAAGGCAGGCTCCTTGCGGGCGCTTTTTTCGCGAACCCGTCGGTGCATAGCGTGCGTAGGAATGGTTTCACGATGTGAAAGAGTTGGCGCATGAAATTCCGGATTCTTCACCTCCTGTTTATCATCTTTGTCACCGGCGTCGCGATGGCTGCTTGGGACCTGGGAGGGTTTGGCGCCTCGGTGCTTAGCATTCCTTTTCTTTGTGTCGCTCTGTTTTGCGGCTACATGACGTCATCGACTTGGCGTAGCGTGCATCAGGGTGAGCGTTTGACCGCACTTTTTGCGACCGCCGTCAGCCTCTTTGGAATTCTGTTTTACTTGCTCGTCTTGTACTTTGGCGGGCAAGGAAGATCGTAGTTTGGGTCAAAGCTTGCTCGATTCCACGGGTGCAGCAGGCTTTTCTGCGGTCAAGACTTGGCAGTGAACCATTGTCGGAGCCATCGCGGAGGGGGTGAGTCCGGCGGCCTCGATCCAATCTTTGTATTCCGCAGCGCTGTAGGCGCGGCCTTCGGTGAACGAGAAAAGCGAAGCAGAATAAAGTGCGATGGGAAGAGGGCCGTCGAGCTCGTCGTTGAGAAAGACGTCATGAACGAACAAGCGACCGCCCGCAGGGAGCAACTTGCCACAGGTCGCAACCAAGTCCTTGCACGTTTGGACATCCCAGTCGTGCAGGATGTTTGACAAGAGGATCGCGTCGGCGCCACTTGGCAAGTCGTCGGAAAACATATCGCCCGCAACGAACTGTACGCGATCATTGACGCCGTATTGCTCAGCCATCTGGGAGGCGATCTTGAGAACCTCGGGGCGATCAAACAGGATGGCTTTTAGGTTCGGATTACGCTGCAGCATCGCATAGCTGTAGATGCCGGTGCCGCAACCGACGTCCAAGAGGACGTTGATTTCGTCAGCTGGAATGGCGCTGGCCAATTTTGGCGCGACGTTTTTTGCGCGGCCCGCCAAGGCCATGGTGAAGTGCCGCGCCGACTCCTCCTTTTCCATCGCCGATTCGATCCCATCACGATAGATGAATGCTGTTCCGGCTTCTTCGTTCATGCCGAGAGGTCGGTTGGTTTGCAGGAGATTCAACATCGCCAGCACACCGGGGCTTTGCGCGGCGAGCCCGACGTAGTCGCCAACATCGAAGCTCGCGCCGGGGACGAGATGTTCCTTGGCAAGCGCAGAAACCGTTAGCTTGTCGTCGACTTCGTCCAAGAGTCCCATCGCGCGAAGCGCCGTGACGAGGACGACCATCGGACGCTGCTGAAGTGACAGTGCTTTGCCAAGGTCGGCAAGCGTCAACGGGGTCTTGCTCAACCGGCCGAAGATGTCGTAGTGCGCCACGGCGATCGTGAGTAGTTCACTTCCGTGGCTACCGCGAAAGTGTTCGAAAATGGGGGTGGGGTCGGTGGTGGGTTCCGTCGTTGCTGGCAGTGTCATCGCGTATCGCTTTATCAAGTCACCAATCAGTGTTGTTTGGTGACAATATAGCGATCTGCAAGGCAACGGTCCGCGGTTGGCAGACCCCGCGAGTTGGACATGGGCCAGGCACCTCGTGCCGTGAGCCGCTGGCCGTCAGCCCTCGGGCCCTTGCCGACGCACAGCGAGCGTGAGGCCGATTATGGCCCGGCCGCTTACGCGATTGCGGCTCAGCTGTGTGGACTTGGGCAAGGATTTCTGCTGGTGGAAGCGCAATTGCAGTCCGCTGCACTAGCGTGCAGCGGCGACCTGCAGCGGACGATAGATGGTTGCATGGCAATGACTTTCGGGACGGTACATGTCCTTCAAATCTCCCCATGCTTCGGCGGAACCGACAATCAGAATGCCTTCGCTGGTCAGGTGTTTTAGGAACCTGCGAAATAGCGAGACACGGTTTTCTTGATTGAAGTAGATGGCGACGTTGCGGCAGAAGATCACGTCAAACGACCCGATTGCGTTAAAGGGTTCAAGCAAATTCGCCTGCCGGAATTGCACCATCGAACGCAAAAGACTGTTCGCTCGCCATCCATCCCCTTCGCGATCGAAGTATTTGTTGCGGAAGTGCATTGGCAATCCGCGATCAACGGCTGTTGCGTCAAAGTGCCCGCGCGAAGCTTGTTGGACCACATCGGACGAAATGTCGGTGCCGACGATCTTGATATCCCACGAAGGGTACTCTTCAAGCAGTTCGCGGAGAACCATCGCGGCGCTGTATGCCTCTTGTCCCGTACTGCAGCCAGCCGACCAGACTCGCAGGCATTTCTGCCGATGGAGCTGTTCTTTGGCGTCGATCATTTCAGGAATCAGCTTGTATTGCAGAGCATTGAACGGCGCGCTGTCACGGAAGAACAGCGTTTCGTTAGTGGTCATTCGGTTGACCAGTTCTCGTCGCAAAGCATGTTGACTTGGATCGCGCGCTTTGACGCAGAGATCCGAGTAGTTGCTGCATTGGTTTTTGCCGAGCAGCTCGCTAAGGCGGCTTTCAAGCAGGTAGGACTTGGAGGAACTGAGCGAGATTCCACATAGGTCGTGGATCAAGTCGCACATTTCTTCCAGTTCGCGAGGGTTGGTTCCTAAACGCATGTCCGAGCTCCATGTCGACGGATCATGCGGGTGATTGTTCCGGCAATGGAACCAAGTGGGCAGATCGTGTCGGCGTGTCCTTCTTCGACGACCCGGCGTGGCATGCCGTAGACCGTGCTCGTTGCCTCGTCTTGGGCAATGACATGAACACCCATAGGGTACATTTCGCGAAGACTGTGGCTGCCGTCATCGCCCATTCCCGTCATGATGACTGCCAAGATTCGTTTGCCCCAAACCTTCGATGCCGAACGGAACATGTAATCGACAGAGGGACGGCAACTACGCACGGGAGGATCGTCGTTCACATTGGCGACGATCTCGGTCCCCCGTCGGAAAACGGCAAGCTGTTTTCCACCCGGTGCGATGTAACAGCAACCCGATTTGATTGGCTCGCCGTCGCTGGCTTCGACGACGTTAATCATCGATGCGCGATTCAGGTCTTCGGCGAGCGAACGGGTGAACATTTTGGGCATGTGTTGGACGATAAGGATGGGCACGCCTAAATCGCTTGGCAATTTCGGTAGTACCTTCATCAGAGCTTCTGGCCCGCCTGTTGAGACTCCCATCAGAATGACATCAGGGCTTTCAAATTCGCGGACGGTTTTTGTTTCGGCGACGGGTGTGTCATCGACTTCCGTCGGTGCTGCCGATTCGAGGCTGCGTTGGGGTTGTTGCTGGCGATTCTTTTTGCCGGCCCTCGCATCATGGAAAGCTCGAATGCGGGGGATCAACTCTTGAGTCAGGTTGGCCGTGTTCTCTCGATAGTCACTGCCTGACGGCTTAAGAACAAAATCGAAGGCACCGAGCTCAAGGGACTTGGTTGTGGCTCGGGCCCCAGCGCCAGTGGAGGCGCTGATCATGATCGCGCCGGTGTCGAGGCCTCTCGATTTGATTTCCTGCAAGACTTCGAGTCCATCTTTCTTGGGCATCTCGATATCAAGCGTGACCAAATCTGGTTTCAGTGTTATCAATTGTTCGATCGCGATTGCGCCGTTGGTCGCATGTCCGACCACTTCGACGTCGGGTACGTCGGCGAGTGCGTCTCGTACGACCTTTCGGAAGATCGTCGAGTCATCAGCAACGAGTACTCTCAGTTTCGCGGGGCTAGTCATGGTGCTTGGGGAATCGCGTGAACGTGATGGTAGTTGTTGGCTTAGTTGACTCAGGCCTTGGCAAACCTTCCCGCCAGGTAGCTTTGCCAAAGCCGAGAGTCATGTCTTTTTCAATTCGCTTGGGAAGCCAAACACGACGAGTCCTAAGAGTCTCGTCGTGTTTTGTTAGGCCACCAGCGAGTGGAGTTGGTGTCAAACCAGGCCGTCTTTAGACAGCAAGGGTCGACTGCTCGGTCGATTCCGAATCTGGATTGGCTGCAGTCTTGAACTGAGCGACCAGGCTCTTCATTTGCTCGGCCAAGTCCGAGAAGCTGTCGCCAGCTTCGCGGCTTTGGTGTGCTCCGGCAGCGGTTCGCTGAAGCACTTGGTCAACCCGGCTGATGTTCTGCGTGATTTCTTCACTGGCCACAGCCGATTCGTTGATGCCTTTAGCAACCGTTTCCGAAGCGATCGCGGTTTGGCGAACGGTTTCGGTGATCTGCTTGGTTGTTTGACGTTGTTCGTCAACGGCATTGGCGATCGTTCGTGAAACCTCGTTGACGTTGCTGATCACGTCGCTGATTTCTCGGATCGCTCCAACGGCGTCACCGGTCGACGATTGGATGCCTTCGATGCGATGGCGAATGTCGTCGGTGGCTGCAGCGGTTTGCTTGGCAAGTTCTTTGACTTCTGTCGCGACCACGGCAAAACCTTTACCGGCGTCACCCGCACGAGCAGCTTCGATCGTTGCGTTCAATGCCAGCAAGTTGGTTTGCTCGGCGATATCTTGAATCACTTCGATCACTTTGCCGATTTCGTCGGCGGCACCGCCAAGATCTTCGATCTTTTCGTTACTGAGGTTGACCAGACGTGCTGCGTCGCCAGCAACCGTTGCCGATCGTTCGGCGTTTTCGGCGACTTCACCGATCGATTGGTTGATTTGCTCAACCGCACTCGCAGCGTCCTTGACGTTGCTGGAAACTTCGTCCGTCGAGCGAGCGATGTTGCTCATGTTGACCGACATTTCCTCGGCAGCTGCGGCAACCGTTCCCGATTGACCCGTGGCTTCTTCAGCACCGCTGGCCAAATCGTGTGACACGCTCGAGAGATCGGTCGACGAATTGTTCAGGACGTTTGCGTTGGAGGCGAGATTTTCCATCACACCTTCGATGCTTGCAGCGAACGTGTTGAAGGAGTCGGCCATTTGGTCAAACTCATAACCGTCTCCGGTGTCCATTCGTTGTGTCAGGTCGCCAGCAGCCATTCGCTTGAGGTTTTCGCCAGCTCGCTTAATGGGGCTGGTCAGGCGGTTTGCCAGGAACCAAGACATGAAGACGACGGCACCCAACATGATGACCGAGAAGTAGATGATCATCGACTTGAGCGATTTGACGCTTGCGAGTGCTTCGCTTGCATCTGCCCGTACGAGCACGTTCCAGTTCATGCCAGGGAATCCGAGTGCTCCTCGCGTCGGAGCGAAGCCAGCACATTGGTAGATCTTCTTCCGTGCGTGGAATGAGTACTTGATGGCACCGGTTTCGCCATCGTGCACGCGGTCGGCCGATTCAACGTTCTTGCCGACGAGCTTGAACTTGCCGATCACGTCGAGATCGCGTTTGATTGATTCGCTGCCGGTCTTCGTTGGGTCGCAGTCAACGATGACGTGTCCTGTTCCATTGAGGATCGTTAGTTCGGCCGTGGTGAGATCTCGTTTCTTCAGATCGCCATAGGTTGCCAGCAGAACTTCCTCAACCAAGCTGAACTTCGCAACGTTTTTCCAAATGGCGATCACGTTGCCTTTTTCGTCGCGAACAGGTGCCGCGAATCCGAGTGCTAGACCTTCGTCGCCGTAGACTTGCTTGACCGAATCGTCGACGTAGAGGTCTTCAACGACCGATCCCGTAAAGGAACCATCTTCGGAAGCGTAGAAACGTCCGTCGCGGGCGTCTTTGAACCATTTCGCATCGGCGAAGTTGGCGTTGAGGACGGAAGAGGTGTCGATCTTTCGTCCGTCAGAATCTTTGGTGTTGACCGCGGCAACCTTGCCATCGAGGTCGACCAGCATGGTCAGGTAATAAATGTCATAGTTGTCGACGTAGCCATTCATCGCTTCGACAAGCGGGTTGTCGTCGTCGTTATTGTGCCACGCGTCACGGTCTTGGGCCGCACCGTTCATGGCGAACGCTTGGACATCGCCGTAGCGCTCGAACAGGTTGCGGTCGATCTTGTCTGCAACGTCGACCGCAAGCGACATAAAGCCGTTTGCAGTAATGTCCGCTGCTTGCGTAGCGGCTTGCCAAGCCATGCCGACGGCACCGGCTGTGGCGATGATGCCCGTAAGCATACAGCCGATCATTAATTTCTTACGAATGGTGAGGTTCATTGTTTTGCCCCTTGATCATCAATTGTTGTGTAGGTGTTTTCAAATCGCGATGAACGGTTTGTTTCGTGTTTAGGAAAGCGTTTCTTGCAAGTCCAAGATGACAACGATGTCATCGGTCGTGGTGTAAACGCCTTTGAAGAACTTGCCGTCGACGCCACTGACGTTTGCCGGTGGTGCCGTGATTTCCTTTTTGTGGATCTCAAGAATGTCCGCCACATCGTCGACCATCAGACCGATCAATTGATCTCCATGGTGCACGATGACATTTCGACTGGACCGAGTGATTTCGGCCGGCGCCAGCCCCAACACCTGAGGTAGATCGATCACAGTCACCACTTCGCCACGAAGATTGATCACGCCGCGAACCATGTAGGCCGCGTGAGGAACTCGTGTGACGTCGAGGTGACGATTGATTTCTTGGACCTGATGAATGGGAAGTCCCAACAGCAGGTTTCCGAGGTAGAAGGACACGTACTGGGACGTGGCCGTATCTTGCAAAGGTGTTGATTCGATTAACGCGGACATAGGTCTCGCTTCCTGTTTGGAAGTTGCGGTTTTGTTTTGTGATGAAGGCGGCGTCGGCTAGACCAACGCGCCCGGCATGATTGGAGCTGCAGCAGGGGCCACGACCGGAGCAACGATTGGCTTGGTCGAGCGTTTGGCAGCCTTTTCGGGCATCAGCCGCTGGATGGCTTTGAGCAGTTCTTCGCGGTCGAGTTTGACTTGGTAGTCGTCGACGCCGCATTCGATGCCCTTTCGCATGTCTTCATCACCCGCAAGTGACGTCAGTGCGATCACTGGAAGCTGATTGGTGGCTGGGTCTCGCTTGACTCGCTTGCAGAATTCAAATCCATTCATGCGAGGCATTTCGATGTCGGTCACCAGCAGATCGAATTGCGATGGGTCTCGCTGCACGATTTCCCAGCCTTCTTGCCCATCGACCGCTTCGGTGATTTCGAAACCGTCTTGTTCGAGCTGTTTGCGGACCTGTCGGCGGAAGAAGTTCGAGTCTTCGACCAACAGGATGCGGATCGGAGTTTCTTCTTCGGCTTGCGAACGTTTGGTCAACCAACCGGCATGGTTGGTGAGAACCAATTCGTGCATGTCCAACAGACGCGTTGTTGTTTCGTCGATCACAAGTGAACCGATCACGCCAGATTCTTGCAACGTCGCGTCGTCAACAACCGCGGTGACGGTTCGGACGTCGTGAAGGATTGGTGCAATCAGGCCGAATTCCTTGCCGGAAACCTCGAACACCACGATGAAGACGCGTTCGACATCGGTAGGTGCCGATGCGTTGATTTCGTTTTCGAGTCGAATCAACGGTAGCGAGCGGTCGGGGTACTGCAAGAGAAGCTGGTTGCCAACTTCGCAGGTCTGACTCCACTGGATACGTTCGATTCGCGACACAACACCCATCGGCACTGCAAACTGCTCGTCGTCGTGGTTGTTGAACAACAGCAACGACTGAGTGTCGCCTTCGATTTCTTGTTCTTCGTCGTGAGCGGTATCGATTCGGTTGGAAACGTCAGCGGTCGCATCCAGTTGGACGTGTTGGCCGATGCCGGCAACGTCAAGGATCAATGCAATGCGTCCGTCACCCAGGATGGTGGCTCCCGACAAGCACCGGCATTCGTTCAAATGGCGACCGAGCGGCTTGACGACGATTTCTTCCGAATCGAAAAGACCGTCCACGATCAAGCCAAAGCGTTGTTGGCCCGTTTCGACAACGATGATGCTTAGAGCTTCACGTTCGCCGTTGGAGTCGTCACCTTCATCGGATTGGAGGTTCAACGCGTCGCCAAGTCGAACCAATGGCAACAAGCAGCCTCGCAATCGCAAGACTTCGGCATTCTTGACGGTGCCAATGCGAGTGTCGAGTTCGCGGCGGCGAATCCGTACCAATTCGACGATGTTCAGCTGAGGGATCGCAAATCGGCTGCCGCGGCAGTGAACGATGAGCGACGGAATGATTGCCAAGGTCAGCGGCAACTTGACCTGGATGGTTGTCCCTTCGCCGAGATTCGATTCGATTTCGACGGCACCGCCGAGACGTTCGATGTTGGTACGGACGACATCCATCCCGACACCGCGACCACTGACGTCGCTGATTTGTTCGGCCGTCGAGAAGCCAGGTGCGAAAATGAGTCGCAAGGCATCGCGGCCGTGCATGTCGGAGGCTTGATCTTCGGTGATCAATCCCTTGTCGATTGCTTTTTGCTTGATCTTCTCGGTGTCGATTCCGCCGCCGTCGTCAGCGATCTCGATGCAGACCTTGCCCGATTGGTGGAATGCTCGCAGACTCAGTTCGCCTTCGGCAGGTTTGCCATTGGCGTCGCGAATGTCTGGGGTTTCCAGACCGTGGTCGATGGCATTTCGAACGAGGTGCGTCAGTGGGTCGGCGATTGCTTCGATGATCGTCTTATCGACTTCGACGTCTTTGCCTTCGATGGTCAGTCGGCATCGTTTGCCGAGTTTGGCACTCAGGTCACGAACAACGCGATTGAATCGGTTGAAAACGTTGCCGATGGGCTGCATGCGCGTCTGCATCACAGCGTCTTGCATTTCGCAGGTGACTTGGTTGACTTTGGCGGCAACGGCCTCAAGTCCGCTTGTCTCACCAACCGCGATGGTTTGCATCAATTGGTTACGACCGAGCACGAGTTCGCCCGCCAGGTTCATGAGGCGGTCGAGTGCTTCGACGGAGACGCGGATGTTGGTTTCGGAAGCACTGCCGGAAGACTTGGCGCCGGCAGCGTCATTGTCGGGTTTCTTGGCAGCCGGTTTTGGCTTCGGAGCTGGCGCGGGCTCGGGCGCGGGTTGCGGCTCTGGAGCTTTGGCAGCGGGAGCTTCAGCGACCGGGGTCTCAGCGACGGGAGCAGGTGCTTGGGCGGCCACTTCCTCGGGCATTTCAGCTGCAGGTTGCTCGGTTGCAGCCGTTTCGTCCTCACTCGGTGCTGCATCGCCGTTGCCACCCTCGGCGATCGCTTCAAGCGTCGTCACGTGGCTCGATACATCGACATCGTTTGAATTGAAGATGTCGTCCAGCATCGACTGCAAAGTGTCCGACGCGGAAAGCATGACGTTGATGATGGCCGAGGTCGGAACGAGCGTCCGCTCTCGCATCAGGTTCAACACATTCTCAATCGCGTGTGCGAGTTCGTTGACGCGCGTCAAACCCAAGAAGCCGGCGGCTCCTTTGATCGAGTGCACGCCGCGAAAGACTGTATTGACTAGGTCGACATCGATATCAGCGCCCGCCGATTCGATGCTAAGAAGTTGACCTTCAATGTCTGATAGATGTTCGTTTGATTCGATGACAAATTCATCGATCAACTCTTGATCTTCTGGCCCCACCGTATTGCCCCCGAGGTGTATTGTGCACGCCATTGATGGCGTTTTTAGCGTCGCGTTCGTTTAGGATTTCGCGATCGTCAAAACTTAACACACAAAAACATGCAAGGAGATTCTTTTTCGATTGGGTGAGTTTTTTGAGCATGCGTGATCGGTGATTGGAAGTGGGGCGTGCTCTTTTGCCTCGGTGGTGCGCAATGCGTAACTGTTGTTTCCCGCACGACCGTCACACTGTGTTCGCGAAAACGATCGAGGTTGCTACGACTGCTATAGCCGGCACTCTATCGGGTGGAATGTTTCGCAAAACACACCGACGCTCAAAATGAGCATGTTTTTCTTAGACCTCATCTTTTTACAAGCTACATCTTTGGTGTCCTCGGATGTCTGTCTGTATGCAGACGCCGTTTTGACAGATCGCGTGGTGTGTGAGTTCATAGCTCGCACGAAAGAAAAGGAAATAGGGCAGACTCTGATGAGCAGCAAAGTACTGTTAGTTGACGATTCCGGCGTAATGCGCAAGATCATTCTTCGTTCGTTGAATGCGATCGGCGTAACTGAAGTCACAGAAGCGGGCGACGGTGATGAAGCTTGGGAAATCTTTCAACGAGGCGAATTCGACCTCGTCCTGACCGACTGGAACATGCCAAACATGTCGGGTCTCGAATTCTTGAAATTGATTCGTGGCTCTGGCGCGACGCTTCCAGTGGTTCTGGTGACGACCGAATCTGAGAAGGAGCGGGTTGTGGAAGCCATCCAAGCAGGGGTCACTGACTACTTGACCAAGCCGTTTGATAACGACGTGCTGCGGGACAAGATTCTCAAGCACTTGCCCTGTGCAACTTGATCCAGCGCGCAACGCGTTGCGCGAAATGATCAACGACAAACACGCTGCAGCAGGCAGACATGCGTGACCACGAGTGTTGCGACGATGTTCCTGCGCCAACGGGCGAATGGCAGCGATAACGAGGTGCCGACGGTTTCCCACGCACCTTGAACAACAACAGCCAAACTCACACATAAAAGCCGCTTAGATGAACTCGAACGATACGCTAGTATTCCAAGAGTCGGTAACGGACACATTTGACAAGCTCTTAGGCTGTCCGATTCGTGTTGCCGATGAATTTCCCTCTGATGACACGTTTTGGTGCGAGACCGAGCGTGTGTTCGGAACGATCGGGTACACCGGATCTGGTTCCGGGACGATGGTCATCATTCTTGAGCCCAATGTTGCCTTGAAGGCGACCGAGGCACTTACGGGAATGCCCTACGAGACTCTTGAATCGGATGTGCTCGATACGGTCGCCGAGCTGACCAACATCGTTTCGGGAACCGCCAAGGCGGGCTTGCAACGTACGGGACTCGTTTTGGCCTTGCCATCGGTGGTGATTGGCAGCCGCGTGCAATCGTACGGGGCGATGGACGAAGTCTGTCTTTGTTTCGAGTGTGACTGGGGCAAAGTTGCAATGAAGATTGCGATGGAGCTTCCCGATTCCGCTTCCGAGTCGAAGGAAGAAGTCGCCGAGGCTCCGGCAGCCGATGACTTGATTGCTCGCTACGCTTCCGAAGCATTGAGCACACAATAGGTTTCAGGGCGTTCGTAAAACCTTCACTGACACACCACATGCAGCTGACATCTGGGGGCGGGCTGAATGCTAGGAAACGAAAAACTTCTCGGCGTCGTCGATGAGATCTTCTCGATGATGCTGCAGATCGATGCGCAGCCGGTCGATGTTTCGGTACAGGCTGCGGCCGATGCCGACTATCGTGGCTGTGTTCAGATCAATGGTGAGTGGGAAGGTCGCGTGCATTTGGACACGACCGAGGGTTTTGCAACCGACGCAGCCAGTCGCATGCTCATGATGAGTCCCGGTGAAGTTGGCAAGAGCGATGTCGTCGACACGCTCGCTGAGTTGACCAACATGGTGGGCGGAAGCATCAAGAGCTTCCTGCCTGGGCCGTCAAAACTCTCGATTCCCAACGTCGACGCTGCGGGTGAAATCGACACGTCGAACGGAAGTGCACCCGTCGATTCGTTGACCGTGAACTGCCAAGGGCACCCGGTGACCGTTTCGGTCTACTCAGGCTGCTAGTGCTACGGATTGCAATTGCGTTTCCACCAGCAGGAATCCTTGCCCAGGTTCACACAAATGAGCCGCGATCGCGTAAGCGGCCGGGCATTCATCGCCTTCACTGCAACTGCGCGTCGGCAAGGGCCTGACGTCCAGCGGCCTGACGTCCAGCGGCTCACGGGCACCGCCAAAACTGCGCAAGAAGCTGCTCTGCGCAGCACTACTCTCTTGCAACTAACTTCGGTTGTACCATTCCATCACATCGGACTTGAATGCGCCGATCAAAATTGGAATGCCTAGAAAGAAGAACGCCGACGGCGTGTACATCGCGCCCATGATGATCGCGGCGATCCACGCCCATTTCTTGCGGCGGGGTAGTTCCGAAGTGAAGTACCAGATGAACCCGGCCAAGGCGATGCTTACCAGCGCCATCGCGAACAGAGGAATACAAACAATCCAGGCCTCTGGATCGTTGGTCGCCGCGAGCATGTAAAGAGCCAGTCCGCCGACGCCCAAGCCGATCAGCAAATAGATCCCGGCACTGATGAAGAGCGGAATCGTCATCAAAGAAAGTGAGGGTCGGCGTTTCGCACTACCGGAACCGGTTTGGATTGCAGGCATCGGAGGCGCGTAGGGCGCCGTTTGCGGTGCAATGGGTTGGCTTGGAGGGGGAGGTGGCTGCTGCGTTACTGAAGCTTGTGCCGCGTTGGGAGACGGTGGCGGCGGTGGTAGTTGGCTGACGTTTGCGGCAGGCCGGTCAACGGTGAACTCGCTGCCACACTTGGGACATTTCGCACGTTTGCCAATTGCGCTCTCGGGGAGCTGCAGTGTGGCAGAGCACGCTTGGCATTGAGTGGTGATCGTTGTGGACATGAATGACGAGACCTATCGGCCATCGGTCGCGAGCTTGCGGAAATAGGCTTCGATTGCTTCGCGGTAGTGAGTTGGAAGATCGCGACTGATCTCCTGCAAGGCCTGTTGTCGCTCGGCTGGCGGCAGATTTCCCCAGCCATCACGTTGCTTGATGTTTTTCCGATCTACATCACCATTGCCATTGGCCCCAGCGATACGGCTGTCATCCATCGGTGAGCCTTGGCTAGGGTCATTGGAATCCTGTTGGCTTCCGCCCGACTGCTGTTGTTGTTGCTGCTGCTGTTGTTGCTGTTTCTGCAACTTGTCGATCATCTTCGAAAGTTTGTCGATGATTTTTTGTTCTTGGTCGGTGACATCTTCGTTGGTGCGGCCAAGGTCGAGACGTCGCGTGACATCGGTCATCAGTCGCGAGATCTCATCAAGCGAGTCCTCTTTGAGTGGCTTGATGTCGGCAACCATCATCTTGGCGGTTCGGGCATAACGGACGGGGCAGTCGTCTTCGTTCTCGAGCAATGTTCGCAAGTCGCTGAGCGCTTCGTCTTTCATCAGCAGCGCGTGGTAGCAGGCACCACGGTAGAACAGCGCCGAGGCGGGATCGATCGATTCGCTGGGATCGACTTCGGCAATCACAGGAAGGGCTTCGTCATAAAGCCTTGCTCTCATCAATTCGCGGCCCAGCCAAGTTCGCACTGACATTCGCATTGATTTCGGAAGCGACTCGAGGGCACCGTAGCCGGGTGTGTTGGGATCAATGCTGGCACCCGCGATAGCAACGTTGTCTCCGGAGTGGCTAACGAGTTCTTCGACGACGGGCACGAGTCGTTGGATCGTGTGCACATAGGCGTCGAGCGGATCGATGTCCGTTTTCTCGATGGCCGAAAGAAAGTCGTCACTGATGCGATCCATGTCGCGTGGGGCCGTTCCGAGTTCGTCCAGTGCCGATCGCAGCATGGTCGACATTTCGTCGGATCCCAAGATATTCCAACTTGCTTGTCGCTGGAGCGCTTCGTCAGATCTGGCGATCGATGCGGGAAGGAAGATCGCAAAGCTGACAATGATGATGGCGATTCGATACACAATGACCTCTCGCAATTATTGATTGCGTTTTAGCACCAAGTCTCGCGTGACTTTGTAGAGACGGTTTTGTCTCTCGGAGAGAGACTGCAGCAGTGGTAGGAGTTCGGAAGCATCTTGCTCGCCCGCTTCGATCAGCGAGGCGTATCGTTGGGTGGTTGATTTGATTCGCGTTTCCATGGTGCGAATCAATTTTAATTCCGCGATTTGTTCGACAAGCGGTTGCTCTTGTTGGCCGCCCTGCTTTTGAGGCGATCCCTGCTTTTGTTGGCGGCGTTTCTCAAGATCTCGCTGTGCTTGTTGCGTGGCCGCGATCATTTCTTCAAGCGCCGCGAGGATGTCTCGCTGGATGCCTTGCGTGACGGAGTCGATTTTGGTTTCGCCCAAGCGTTCGGCAACACTTAAAGTGTCGTCGCGGATTTGGGAAATCACTTCAGGAAAGGCGATGCTTGAGCCCTCTTCTCGCAACAGCAGCATGGCGCGGTCCGCTTCCAAGGTGATCTTCTTTTCTTCAAAGGCAAGGTCACCCGCCTTTAGATCGGTCTGTCGATTGCGTTGTCCCGTTGGTGTCGCTGCGAGGGCCACGGTGTCATCAAGAACGTTCGATTGCATCGCCGCCATCTTTCGCAAACGCGTCTCGAGTTTCGCGAGTTCACGTTGCATCTCTTCTTCACGCAATTGACGCAGGATCCGTTCAAGGCGATCGATGGCTGCTCGCAGGTTCTCTTCTGCTTGGCGTTGTTTCTCGGTCGCCTTTTCACGCTCGGCCTTCTTCAGCTCTTCTTCCGCCTGGCGCATCTTTTTGATCGCCTGACGCAACTGTTCTTCGACTTGTTGCTCGGGTGTAGGCGGCGCGTTCTGGGCTTGGTTGTTTTGTGATTTGCTGGATTGGTTTTGTGACTGCTGGTTTTGGCTCTTGCTCTGCTGACTTTGACTCTGGCTTTGTTGGCTTTCTGATGGAGACTGCGGTTGCCCCGATTGCTGCTGAGAATTCGGGTTTTGTTTCTGCGAGTCCTGTGACTCTTGCTTTTGTGAATCGCCCGATTGCGATTGTTTTCCCTGAGACTTGGGGTCGCCCGACTTAGGGTCGCCCGATTCCTGTTTGCCCGATTCCTGCTCGTTCGACTTTTGATCGCCCGATTCCTGCTTGCCAGGCTCTTTCTCGTTGGGATCGTTCTTGCTTGGATCCTTTTCGTTCGGATCCTCGTTGTCATTGGATTGGTTGTCAGAGGCGTCTTTGTCGTCCGACTTATTGCCCTCGGGATTGTCTTTCGAGTCGGGCGATTCGCTTGGCTCGTTTTGTGACGATTCATTCTCGGAAAGGCTATCGGCGAGCCCTTCGGAGCGATCCGCGATCGATTCCTGTTCGTCTTTTACTTCGTCGAGGTCGGCATCGTTTTCAGTTCGAGCACGCGTTGATTGTTGGGCTCGCAGCGTGCGTTTGAGATCTTTGGCGAGTTTTTGGAAGCGTTCTTTCTCGTCCCGAATACGTTTGGAACGATCTTCGCTGAGGAGCAACTTCAACAACGCAGCCAATTCGTTCGTTGCAGCAGTTTGGCTATCAACCGCCTGTTGCAGTTCTTCGCTTTCGAGAGCAGTGCTGGCGTCCTGCATTTTTTTGAGGACAAACTTTTCGCGTGACTGTCGGGCGGCACGACGAAGCAAGGCACTGCGTTCGGGATTCTCGGAGGCTTCGACTTCCGCTAGCCGCAGCAGCAATTCTTCGAGTCGCTGGTAGCGCTGGGCCACACTTTGTTGGCGATCCTTCAAACTCGTGTCTTCGGCCGAGACGCGAGGGATGGCAACAACCAGGCAGGCGACAGATAGAACGGTGACCACCCAACCGCTTCGAAGCGTCGAAAACATGGATTCGCTAGTGGTATTCATGGCACTCTCGATAAATGGAGTCACCGTCGATGATGAGCGAGGGAGGCTCGCTGGTTTTATTTGAACAGGTTTCGCAGTCGGTTCTTTCGCTTGTCGATTGTGTCGTCAAGGAGTCCCTGTTGGTCCTCAATCAGCTCGCGGACCATGTCCAGGATTTCATTGTAGCTCTCCAATTCAAGCATTTTATCCAGGACAGCGGTCAATTGAAGCAAGACGTACTCTGCCGATTCCACGGCAAGTACCGTTTTTTCCGCTGCAATTTGCGGTTCGGCGATCGATTTTTCGACTTCCGCAATTTGATCACGCAGGTCCTGCAAAGGTTCCGCCACAATCTTGCGAAGCGGATCGCGGACACCTGCGCCAATTCGCTCGCGCCGATCGACCGAATCGACCCGGTTGTTGATCATTTCCTGCAGAATGTCGTCGAGGGAGGCGGCGATCCCGGCCAGTTCTTCGGAGGTTTTGTTAGCTTGCAAACCACTCTGTTGAGCTCGCAGGCGACGCAACTGCAAGATTCGAGTTTGCTCGGCAGGGTCTTCCGAGTTCGGGGCGTCTTCAAAACCGCGGCGCAGCAGGTTGAGCGTGTCGCGAAGATTGCGCGTTTCCGTCACCGTTTGTTCCAAACGAGCCCGCAGCGCCAATTCGCGTCGTTCCAGCAGTGCCAGCAGTTGTTCCGGCGTGACCACTTGCAATCGATAGACTTCGCTTCGAGTGAGATGGTTGCCTTCAAGGTCGTAAGCGTCTGCGGCTTCGCCGAACAAACTGATCGCGTCACCGGGGATGACTTCGGGAAATCGCTTTGCATTGATCATTTCGCGGAGGTCGATCACGGCTTCGGCATTTCCATCGCGATCAATGGGCGGTGCCAGACCAGCTGAACTCGTTTCGCCGAGTTCGTCGGTGGTGGTCACAAACAGGTCGAGCTTTTCGACTCCGTAGTCATCCGTCGCGTTTGCTTTGATTGGAATCCGCACCGCAGGCGTGACCGCCGTGCCGATTCCATCAAGGGAAACGTCAAGCAGCGGCGGCTCGTCCAACACGACTCCAAGGAAGTATCGGTAGGCGGCTTGGGCCGAGATGCCATCGGTGTCCCGTGGAACCAAGCGAACGGTGGTTGCCGAATTGAACTGAGCGATGGGCAGATCGAACTGCGTGCCGTCTTCGGAGAGCGTGAGCGGGACGGTGTCGACGTTGCCCGTGTCTGTTTTTAGGAGGACGTCGATTCCGCCAAGCTGGCGGCTGCTTGTGCCAACGAGACTGACCGTACTGCCTTCGCGAATACGCAGTCCAGCTTGGTAGTCGGTTTGAAGGTCGAATTCGGTCGCGCCCTCAGAACGCAGGTAATCGGGGTAGCGCACTTGAACATTCATCGAGGTGATCGCCGGCGGCTCGACCGCCTCGATGCGAAAGTTATCGAGTCGATCGTCGAGCCCACGCACGCTTAACAACATCGACTCGCTCAGGTCCGCAAGCGGCGGGCCGTCGAGCACAAAGGACTGATAGCCGTCGACGATACGACCGACGCGCCGCATATTCGACTGGCCTCGTGTGCCGTCATCGGTGCGATAGTAAACGGTACATACCACAGGCAGTTCGGCACCGTCAGCTCGGGCGCGAATGCGAAGTGTCCCGTTGCTGCCCCGCGGCAAACGCATCACTTGGTTTTCAAAAGCAACGAGTTGCGGGGCCGCGTTTTCTTCTTCGGCGGCGGTCACGATCGGTAGTTCAACGCCAACCATCTCCAGATCGGCACGACGCGGCCAGGGTTGGTCCGATAGAAGCGTCAAACGGGAGAGTGCCAAACCAAATGCGCTCGGACTCATGACAACAAACACCAAGACGCAAAACGCCAGTGGGCCAGCGATCATGCCTTTGCGTACCAGCGGTTGCCAACGAAAGACCTTGTTCGGGTCAACTTCATCGATCACCTTGGCCGCCTGATCATGGACGCGTTTGAGCATTACGTCGCTATGGCTGTCGCCTTCGCGGCCCGACTCCTGCAGTTGCACCGCGGTGACCAGCCTTCCGCCAATCTGTGGATGCTGGCGTTCAACCAGCAAGGCCAAACTGTCGTCGGGCAATTTGCGATGCAAGCGTCCCATGAGCATGGTGATGGCGATGGAGATCACCGCAACGGCGACGACTAGCAGCAAAAGGGTGCGTGCAAGTCGGGGCATTTCAGTGCCGCCAACTTGTACCGGTAGGTAGTCCAGTGCCAGACCAATCCAAAACGCTCCCAGCACGACCGCGGCGATCGCGAGCAACGAATCGATGACGATATACCGTCGGATCCGTTGCCGCAGCGATTGAAGCAGGCCGCTAAGTTGCGGGTCGAGTTTTCTTGAATCGGACATGATGATGAACTTGGCTACGCCAAGCGATGCAGCCTCCGTGTGATCCATTCCATGGTGAGCATCGAGGCGATCAGCCACATCAAGATTGCGTTTCGACGCTCTTTAAAGTCGACATCGGGTGTTCCAGGCAGGATGGTCGACTGAGGTTGCGGTCGGACCAACGACACTAATTCTTCGGTGACACTTGCGTCGGTTGTCTCTTCGTCAATACGCAAATACTTGCCGCCGGTGATCGACGCGAACTGTTCCAGTTCGGCATCGTTTCGCCGTGGTCGTTCAAGTTCAATCGTCGGCAGCCGAACTTGCACATTTTGGCGTAGGACTTGTTCATCCAATGCGTCGCCGAGCGTGAGGCGAAGTTCATAGCTGCCCGCTTCGCGAACGATGAATCGTCCGCCGTAGGTGCCCGCTCGCGGTTCGCCTTTGAGGGGAAGCAGACGGATGTCGTCGATCCTTCCACCAGGCGTCAAGAGTTTGGCGGGGACTTCCGGGACATCGAGTGGTTCGAATTGATCGTCCGTCAACACCGCGCGAATCGTAATGGTATCGCCGACCATCGCTTTGCCGGTGTCGACCAACAGCACACCACGGTTGCTGTCACGAAGCAGACGACCGCTACTGACCCAACGAACAAGTTTGGTGTAGTAGCTGTCGAAGTGTGCGTCACTTTCGCCTCGCAAACGCCAAATCTCGCCGCTGCCTTGGAAGAAGACGCGGCCGGCGCCGTAGAACTGTGACGCGAGGAATATTGGCGCTGTTCCGCCGACTTCGGCCGTTGGGTCCGAGAAGTGACCGTAGACTTTCGCGCCTGGTTTGGCGCTCTTGGTTCCGACGTAATCGTAGACCCCGCCAAAGCGTTCCCAAATGTCAAAGCTCTCTTCTGGGTCTTCGGCGATCCACAAGAATTCGGCTCGTCTCGCTTCGGGTGTGAAGTCGATTGGCCACGCGTTTGAACCCCCTTGGCGACCGCCACCCAACAGTGGTCCGCGCGTGGAGAGGTTGACGGGGAAGAAACCAGCGATGCGAGCCACACGAGGGTCGGTTCGTTTTCGGTTCCATTGCGGGTGATAGACCGGACCGGCAACGATGATCATGCCACCGGCTTGTTGTGATAGCCAGCGGTCGAGCAGTTCGAGCGAGTTGGCGCCGAACTGGCTCCAGTCAGGATCAAACACACAGATGGCGTCGTACTCGAATAGTTGTTCCGCAGTCTGGGGAAACTCGAATAAGACATCGTTTGCGTCTTGGCTCAACCCGGGGCGTCCCGTTTGAAGCCAAACGTCAACTTCGATCGAGTTGTCACGATGAAGCAAATTGCGGACAAAGCGGTATTCGCGAGTTGGGCCGCCGGCAACCGCGAGCACTCGCAATTTTCGTGAGACGACTTCGTAGCGAGCATCACGAATGTCATCTTCTTTGTTGCGATCTTCGGCCGGGGCGACAACTCGAACGGCCAGTCGCCGCCGACCAACGGATTCGGGTTCGAGCTCAAATCGAATGCCCGAAAGTGTTCCGTCATTCTTGACCGTCGCCTTTTGCGAATCGATGACTTCGCCGACGGGTTGGTCGTCTGAATCGGAGTCGAGACCATCAAGCAGCTGCACTTCGACTTCCATCGGTTTGGGCCCACTGCCCTGCAGGATGGCCGAAATCGAAAATTTGTCACCCGGGTAAACGCGGCGCGGGGCATCGAGGTCGACGATCCGCACATTGATCGGGGCGGAACTGCTTCCCAAACCGACGGGATAGACGGCAACTTCGCTACGACGGGCAGAGGCAATCGCACTGCTGCCGTCGACACCGCCGTTGCTTTGGCCGTCGGTGAGTAGAACGATTCCGGCAAGTGTGGAGGGATCATGGTCGGTCAGCACGCTGTTGATTGCGTCGCCGATACGACTTTCCGGAGCAGTTGCCGCGACGATTTCGGACCAGTCGGTCACCCGTTTCCGTTGCGTTTCATCCGCATCGCTTTGCGCGTCTTCGTCTTCCTGGTCATCGTCACTCGAGCGAAGGTCTTGGCCGCTCAATATCTCGGCGAGCGAATAGCTGGTGTGAATCGTGTAGACACTTCCCAACAAGACCGTTCCAAGAACAAGCGTGACGCCGCATGCGGCGACCCACCAACCGAGGCTTCCGCCTCGGCCCTGTTCGGCATCATGAACGGGAGCCCGTCCGAAGGCGCCGACAACAAACGAAATCAATCCGCAAAGGATCGCGGCGGCGATCAGCAGCGCACCTAGCAGGGCGGCCAGTGTTGCGGAGCGACTTGATTCGACCCGATCGGTGTTCTCGTCGGTGGTTGTTTGACCGCCGCGCGTCTCGACCAACTGTGGTTCGGACTGGTCGCCGAACGAGTAGACGCTGACTCGGTGTTCGGATTCGAGCTTGGTTAGGATTTCGGATTGGTCGAGTAATTGAGCGACCCGTTCCGAGCGGCTTTGTGAGGTTGGGTTGACCAACGCGGGAAGCGACATGCTCTGTGACACGTCGACGAGCACGGCAACTTCACTCGGTCGCGTGACCATTCGCTCGGTGCGACGTTGCAGGTCAAAAAAGAAGAAGACGAGTGCCAGGATCGTTGTGATGCGCAGCGCGATCAGCGTGAAGCGGATCGGTTTGGGCAACTCATTGACATCGCGACGATACAGCCGAATGCAACCGTACAAAATGGCTGACAAGCAGCCGACCAGCAACGCCCAAATCCACCAGCCTTCCAAGGTGGTTGCACGTGCGAATTCGTAAACGATCTGCCGCGAGTTTCCGCTCAAGTTCATCGTCCACCTCCGCGAGTTTGGGAGGCGGTTTTGGGCGCGACGTGGTAACTGGCCCAATAGGCAAGGAACTGTTCGCCCGCCAGGATCGTCCCGAGCAAGCCGAGCAGCAGGAGGGTGAGCGTGGAGCTTCCGGCTGTTCGGTTTTCGTCACTCCATACCGTGCTGCTGACGAATTTCACATCAAGCGGCAAGAGCTCTTGTTGGATTTCATTGGGGTTGGCTCGCGACAGGTCGCCTTCGCCGATGCGAATCACGGAAGCCACCGGCAACACAGCCCCCTGCCCTGTTGATCGTGTCAGGGCCCATTCGGAAACTCCGGGGCGAAGCAGCACATCGATGTTGTCTTGGCCATCGATGACGCGTTCATGTGGATCGAATCCAAAGTCGACGACGCCTTGCACATCATCTCCCAGTGCGCCTGGCATCTCGATCGGCACCCGTGGTGGTTCGTCTACGGCGGGAAAGTAGGTTGCATCCGACGTGAACTCCATTGCGTCGAAACGTTGTTTGGTGACATCGTCAACAAAACGAGAAGTCGGAGGTGCGGCACCGCTCCAAAGGTGTGCATTGGCTTGCAGCATAAAGACAACGAATGTTGGATCGCCGGGCCAATTCGTCCATTGTCCATCGAGGCCCGCCAAAACGGTAAGGATTCGGCCCTGGCCAACTTCATGAAGCGTCGCAAAGGGTTTGCCGTCGTGACGGCTGAGTGCCGCGCGGATTCGGGGACGGTCGATCGCATCGTCATCGGCAAGCTCGCTTGCCGCTTCCAATTCCCAAGATCGTGCCAATCCAACCAAGCCAAACGCGGCATCACCGGCGGGGCGAAGGGGAGCCGTCAGCGAGGTTTCTTCACCAAAGACAACGTCCGCGGTGTTGTTGTCCTCGGCTTGAGGTAAGTCGGAAAGCTGAGTTAGTGGCGCGGGCAGCAGGAAACGGTCTTGAGCAAGCAGGTTGGAGTTATAGGAATCACGGCTGACATTGCTTCCCAAGAACCAAGCGAGGCCGCCGCCGCGGGCGACATATTGTGAAAGGGCATCGGCGGCGTTTTCCCCAATTTCGGGTATGTCGATCAAGTAGATCGCGCGGTAGCCAGCCAACTTGTCGAGCGTTGCCGATCGCAGGAAGGCAGGTGGTTGAACGTCGGGGATCGCGCCAATGCGAACCTGGCTGCCCGGATTCAAAACCGACTGGATGTGGTAGGCGCCACGGCCATCGGGATCGTTGTCGATCACCAACACCTTCTCGGCGTCGGTCAGCGGCAGCGTGCAAACCCGTTTGTTGTCGATCAGCAAAGCGTCTTCGGGCAGCGATACTTCGATCGCGTGGGTTCCCTGTTCGGTCACAAAGACTTGAAAACTCTTTGTGATCTCGCCACCGGCTGCGATCGACTCGATCATCATCGTTGGCAGCGACTCGATTTCGCCACTGAATTGGAGGGTTGGGTCGGCGAGTTCGAGTGTTTTTGGATAGCGGATCACCCGCCCCGTGATGGCAACATTCTTGACGGGATTGGGCGAGTAGTTTTTGACCGTGACGTCAAACACCACCGGAACGCCAGCAACCCACACATCTTGTTTGGGCGAAACGTCAGTGATCGCGAGGTTGGGGGCCGCCTTGTAGGCACAGTCGATCATGCGAACTTGCACGTCCCCATCGGCAAGCCCACGCATCGATTCGGCAAGCCGTTCGGGTTGTGCCCAATCTCGAGAGCGAAAGTCACTCGCGATGTAGAGCACCTTTTGGTCCGCCGGTGTCGATTCGATCAGCTCGCCAGCCAAATCGAGAGCGGGTACCAAGTCGGTGCGGATTGGAGATGACGTTGTCGACATCAAGCGATTGATCAGACGCCCATCGCGGGTGACCGTTTGTGCGGAAAGGTCTGCGGCGGCGTCACCTGAATCGCTCCCGCCTCGGACGGTCAACGCGGCACGACTTGCCCGCATGACGGTTAGCTGGTGGTTGCCTTGGTCGTTTGCGAGTCGGCGTGTCAGGTCTTCGAGTGCTTTGAGTGAACGACCGTAAGCGGTGGCACGATTGTCGGCGTCACGACGGGCGCCGGCACCAACACTTCGATCGGACATCGAGTAGCTGTCGTCAAGAATGACAACGTGATGCGTTGTTTGTCCGCCAAGCAGTCCGAGCATCTGACCACCGCCTGTCCAACCGCAAAGCATGGCGATCAAAATCGCTGCGGCTGCCAAACGCGACAGAAGCAACAGCAGCTGTCGCAAACGAATCCACTTCTTCTGTTTGCGATAGCTGGCGAGCAGAAAGTCCATTGCCGCCCAACGCTGTCGCCGATGGCGCAGCATGTTGATCAGGTGCACCAACAGTGGCACCGCGACAAACAGAAAGCCGATCGTTAAGGCGGGGTAGAGGAACAAAGGGAGCTAAAGCAGTGGGGAAAACGGAAGGAAGTGGACGAATGCGGTGACGCGTTGGTTGTCGGAGCCTAGGACCTCAATTTAGGGAGCGATTGTCGAGTGGCCAGGAATTTTGCCAACACGGCATCGAGCGGTTCGCTGGTCCGAACCTGCAAGTAATCGATCGAAAGGCGACCGCAAGCTTGTCGCGTTTTTTCGAGGAAGTCGTTGAGTGCTTCGAGGTAGCCCTCGCGCAACGCTCGTGGATTGCAGTTCAAGAAGTCGTCGGTTTCGAGACCTTCAAAGCGTGTCGCACCGGTGAAGTCGAAATCCATTTCGTCATCGTGCATGACGTGAAAGAGAGCAACGTCGTGGCCGCATTGGCGAAGCACACGCAAGCCCTCCATCAGTTTATCGACGCCAAGCAGATCCGAGATGATGACGACCAACCCCCGTTTCGGAATCCCCTGCCCTACCTGTCGAGCCACACGGGGCAAATCGGTTCGCCCATCCGCGCCGACCGAATCGAGAACGGAAAGGATTCGGGTGAGTTGTTGCTGATTGCTTTTGGCCGGCACCGATGCTTGAAGTTCGGTGTCGAACGTAAAGAGGCCGGTCGCGTCTTTTTGGCGGAGTGCCAGGTAGGCAAGTGATGCGGCGATCGATGCCGAGTAATCGAACTTGTTGGTTTCGTCGTCGCCGTAGGCCATGCTGCCACTGCGATCGACCAACAGCGTGAGACGGAGATTGGTTTCTTCTTCGTACTGTTTGATGTGCAGTCGGTCTTGCCGCGCATACACCTTCCAGTCGATGTGTCGAATCTCATCACCGCGTGTGTATTGGCGGTGTTGAAGAAACTCGATCGACTGACCAAAGTACGGGCTGCGGTGCATCCCGGAAAGGAAGCCTTCGACGACGCGGCGCGCGGTCAATTCCAGACGACGAATCCGCGTCGTGACTTCAGGACGCAAATATCTTTTGGAATCGGGCATCGCGTGAAAGCTCATCCTCCGTCTCGGGCGTTGCCGCGATGATGCGGTCGATCACTTCGTCGCTGGTCACTCCTTCGCTTTCGGCAGCAAAGTTGACAACCATTCGATGGCGAAGCACAGGTTTGGCAAGTGCTTGGATGTCTTCGACTTGAACGTGGAAGCGGCCTTCGAGAAGGGCACGTGCTTTACCGCCCAAAATCAAGAACTGAACCGCACGCGGACCGGCACCCCAGCCAACCAAGTCATCAACAAAGTCAGGAACACCTTCACTGCCGACGCGGGTTTGGCGAACAAGTGAAAGTGTGTAGCGAATCACATGGTCACTCACCGGGACTTTACGAACGAGTTCTTGCAGCCGAAGGATTTCTTCAGCACCAAGAACCGGATCGACATCGGCCGTCTGAGTACCTGTTGTTCGTCGTGCCACCTCAAACTCTTCGTCAAAGTTTGGGTACTCGACGTAGACCTTGAACATGAAGCGGTCTTGTTGAGCTTCGGGCAGCGGGTAGGTGCCTTCCTGCTCGATCGGGTTTTGAGTCGCGAGGACAAAGAAGGGATCGGCGAGCTGGTGTCGGTTGCGTCCGACAGTGACTTGCCGTTCCTGCATCGCTTCGAGCAATGCGGCTTGCGTTTTGGGAGGCGTACGGTTGATCTCGTCAGCCAGAACGACGTTGGCAAAGAGCGGTCCTTCCATGAATCGGAATTCGCGATGCCCTGTCGATCGGTCTTCTTCCATCACCTCGGTTCCGGTGACGTCGGCCGGCATCAGGTCAGGCGTGAATTGGATTCGGCTGAAACTGAGGTCGAGCGCTCGAGCCAGCGTGCTGATCATCAGCGTCTTGGCGAGTCCCGGCACGCCTTCCAGCATCACGTGGCCGCGGCTGAAGAGCCCGATCATCAATTCGTTCACGACCGATTCTTGACCGACGATAATCTTGCCCAGCTCGTCGATAATCTTGTTGCGGGCTTCGTGCAGCCGCCCAGCATCGGCCTCATCCAGCTTTTCATTAGCCGCGGCATCAGCGGACATTCAAAATCCTTCCAAATATCTCGGTCAAAGACGGGTCTGCGATCTCTCGCGAAACGGGAAAGTGCGTCAATTGGGAAGATTTTCCCGAAGGGGCACTTCACGCCTTGTTCACAGAATAGCAGCAACCAGGCAATTTCGCGCCTCCATTGCGGCTTTCTCGCCCTGCAAAATACGGATCGTCGCCGGTCGAGAGGCTGTGACGATTTCAGTCGAGTTTCCATATCGACCTCTTTTGCTTCACAAAAAGCTGCGTTTGCCGACGCTGCTCTCGCGAAGCGGAGGCCGACTTCCCGGATTTCACTGGTCTCCCGCGCCCCAGCGGATGCTGTTGCACGATTTGCAGTGTTTCTGAGCTCTACCGACTCCCGTACGGAAATCGGCGGGAAGAGCAGTTGGCATTGTACGAACGGAAACAGTGGCCTTGATCGACTCCGTTCCCGTTGACGACTTCTGTCGTGGGGGTGCGAACGTGACTCAGGCCACGTCCTTTCACCGAGCCCTCGGGTAAGAAAGTAGCTTGGATCACTCTTCGCGCTGGATCGACTCTTTTCGAGCGCGGGTACTCATCGCTCGCCATGTATCCCGGTCGATCGAATCGGTGATCGATGTCACTGACCCATCCATAAACGCGACGTGAACTAGGCCGACGTGATGACTGCGACTAGTGATCGCGGCATAGGTTGGGTTGCCGGCGCTACCATCCCTACCCTCCTGCCACGAGTTGTAGTCGATATCGAGTTCGACACCATTGCGGACATGAAGCACTTTGGTGTTGGGAGTCATCACGGTCGTAAAACCGGTGTGGTGAACGCGTCCATCAGGCCACTCGGTGTGACCGGTCTCTTTGAACTGCGCACCGGTCACGGCGACGGTGACCAGCGTGTCGACATCATTGGGAATGTCGGTCGTGGGCGGTCCGCCGTTGCGATAGTAAGGCGTCCATGCTTTGGCTTCGGCCGCCATCAGTGTGGTGGACGTTCCATCCAAGCAATCGCGGAATTTGCGGTTGGAATTCGGATAGAACATGCCTTCACCCCCTTTTCGCGTTTGCGGGTCAAACACGAACCAGGTGCCAAAGTTAAAGGTGTAGTTGGTTGGATAGAGCGTAGGTCGGTTGTCGCTAAAGATCCGCTCTTGATCACTTCCCGGATCGCTCGGGCACGCGTAGGTGCCAATCTTCACACCGTCGATCGCGTCTTGGTGATCCCAACCAATCGACAAGTCGACGCGTTCATAAAGATTGGACTCTTCCAAAAAGGGCAAGATCCGCCCGTGAACGCCCCACGAGCCATTGTTGCCGGTGCTGGTGACTGACAAATCGACGACTGCCGATGAAGGGAACTGTTTAAAGGCCGCGTGGTAGTTATGCATTGCCAGGCTGATTTGTTTCAGGTTGTTCTGGCAAGACATCCGCCGAGCCGCCTCGCGCGCCGCCTGGACAGCCGGCAGCAGCAAGCCCACCAGGATTCCGATGATGGCGATCACGACAAGGAGTTCGACAAGAGTGAAGGCGTTTCGTGGTCTGTTCATTCCGTGTTGGACTCGCGGGGTTTATCCTGGAAGGTGGCTATCTGGAAGCGATTGCAAAGAGATTCTTCCGTGATAATCAAGCATTTGGCGTGCCAATCGCATGGAAGAGAAAAGTCGCGTCAAATCGCCGGAATTGGCAGCCAATTGCGACGATGGTGGCGAAACAGCCACCGCGATGTCGCTTTTTTCACCCGCATGGTGGGGCATCGCAGCCAACCCTGTCGCCCGGATTTGCGGTCCACACTGATTGAGAACCACTGAATTGTCCGCCTCGTTCCATTCCCTTCGCGTTCGCTTGTTATTGCCGCTGCTGTCGGTGGCGGTCGCCGCTGCGGTGGCCGTGGCGTTGGTCTCTTATTGGCTTGGCAATCGATGGGCGGTCCAGCAGACCCAGGTGCGGTTTGCAGAAATCTCCGACACACTGGCTGACGCGCCGTTTCCATTGACCGAGCCGATCGTCGATTTGCTGGCTTCGTTGACGGGAACGGAACTTGTGACACTGACCGAACAAGGCCAAGTAGTCCAGTCATCGATTCCGATCGATCGCGACACATTCACGGGCCCATTCAGCTTCGAGGACCAGATCCGTGATCCCGCAGCCGAATCGGCATCACGACAAGAATCTTGGGGGGGCGACTCGGTCCGTTTGGTCGAAGTCGATGGGCGTCGCTTTCGCTGGGCTACATTTCGGCGTGTCCATATAACGTCCGAGGTACAAGAGGCACATGTCGCCGTTCTGTTTGATGAAGCCACTCTTCGCAGTGCTCGGCTTCGCGCCGCCGTCCTCCCGTTGGCGACAGGGCTGTCGATGATCTTTCTGCTTGCCTCGGTGACTCTGTGGTTGACCGGACGTTTGGTTCGGCGCGTGCGAGAATTACAACAAGATGTGGGGCAAATCGCCGAAGGAGATTTTGACGCTTCGATCGCCGTCGGTGATCAAGACGAAATTGGGCGTCTTGGTTCGGCAGTCGATCATATGCGGTCACAGCTTCAACAAATGTGGACGACCATTCATCAACAGGAAAGCGAAAAGTTGCTTCATCAAGTCGCTGGCGGACTGGCTCATCAGCTGCGAAACAGCATTACCGGAGCACGGATGGCAGTCGAACTTCATGCCGAACGCTGCAACGAAAACAGTGACAACGCGCTTTCGGTCGCCGTCAGCCAGCTCGAAACGACCGACGACTATGTTCGCAGGTTGCTGCTTGTCGCCTCGGGCAAACAGGATGAAGACCGGCCCGGATCGGCGCGGCAATGTTTGAACGATCTGTATTCGGGGCTCGCCACCAACGCCAAGCATTTGGGCGTCGACTTGGATTGGAAAGTTGATGATTCCATCGCGGATCAGCATGTCGCGGATATCAGTAGTCTGGCGTCGGCGGTCTCGAACTTGGTGATCAATGCGATGCAAGTTGCCGAGCACGTTTCACTGGAGGCACACGTTGTCGGTGATGACCGGCTTGTTGTGAAAGTAAGCGATGATGGTCCCGGGCCAGCCGCCGCAATCGCCGGCAATCTGTTCGAACCTTTTGTCACCACCAAACCCGAAGGTCTTGGGTTGGGTTTGCCCGTCGTGCGTCGCTCGGCCGAAAGGTTGGGCGGAAGCGTCGATTGGAAACGCGAAGGAGAGTGCACGGTTTTTGCGATGACCCTTACGTGTAAGAACGTTCCTAAAAAGCCTTCCGCCCAGGAGTCGGCACGATGACACAGGGGAAAGGTAACGCAGCAGGTCGTTCGGTCGTTCTGGTCGTTGACGACGAACCGTCGATTTGCTGGGGATTCGAACAATTGCTCGGTGAAGACGGAACGCAAGTCATCACCGCTTCCTCGGCTGAGGAAGGGTTGCAACTGGCAAACGAAAACGACGTCGACTTGGTGGTGCTTGATGTTCGACTGCCCGGTATGGATGGCATCACGGCACTTCCCAAATTCCGCGAGGCGACTGACGACGCACCGGTCGTCGTGATGACCGCGTTTGGCGATTTGGAAACAGCCGTTGGCGCAGTACAAAATGGTGCGACCGATTATCTGACCAAGCCGTTCCGACTCGAGGACGCTGCCAAGACATGCCGTCAGGCGATGCGAGCTCGCGTAGTGGTTGCCGAGGATGTTCCCGAGCAATCGGATGAATCCGCCCAGCGGCCTTCTGACGCATCGGTTTTGGTTGGACGCTCGGCCGAAATGCAACAAGTCTTTCGCCAAATCGCTTTGGTCGCCGACAGTGATCTTTCCGTCATGATCACGGGCGAGACCGGAACGGGCAAAGAACTCGTTGCGGCTGCGATTCACCGTCATAGCCAGCGAAGCGATCAAGCCTACTTGGCGGTCGCGCCGGTGACGTTGAATGAATCGGTGATCGAAAGCGAATTGTTTGGCCACGTCAAAGGTGCTTACACCGGCGCGTCGGAGGACCGACGAGGGTTGTTCGAACTTGCCGATGGCGGAACCGTGTTGCTTGATGAAATCGGCGACCTTCCGATGGCCGCGCAAGTCAAGTTGTTGCGTGTGATCGAGCAGGGAGAATTCACCGCGGTCGGCGACGTGCGTCCGCGTCAATGCAACGTGCGCGTGATTGCAGCGACCAACCGCGATTTGCAAGAAGCGGTTGCCGAAGGAACGTTTCGAGAGGACTTGTTGTATCGGTTGGCCGCCGTTTCCATTCGACTGCCGCCGCTAAGGCATCGGATGGAAGACCTGCCGTTGCTGTGTCGTTTCTTTTTGCAGCGGATCGGTTACCCGTCGCCCGATTCGGCGATGGACGACGAATTGATCGAGCAATTGCAACAACGGCCATGGTGGGGCAATGTCCGCGAGCTTCGCAATGCGGTCGAACACGCTTCGGTCGTGGCACGCGGTCGACCGCTGGTTCTTTCTGACTTTCCAGACCCGCAAAACGGCATGGGCGGAGCGACCGGGACGTCAGTGGACGCCGCGGTCGAGTCATGGACACGAAGTCGGCTTGAATCAGAAGCGGTCGAAGGCGATTTGCACGAGGCATTCCTGGCGGCAGCGGAGCCGGCGCTGTTGCGCGTGGTGCTCGAGCACACGGGCGGAAACCGAGCGGCCGCCGCCGAATTGTTGGGAATCCACCGCGGCACCCTTCGCGAACGATTGAAACGTTACGAAGTGGAATAGCAAGTATTCCGAATCAAGGAGCGACCGCAAATAAACACCCTCCCGCTTGCGGGAGGGTCGGACGCAAAAGTCCGGGGAGGGAATGATCGTTACAAAACAGCCCCTCTCCGGGCCTTAGAGTGCCGCGCAAAGAGTCGCCTTTCGCTCCGCGAAAGTAGCGTCACGCGCGCTCGATGCTTATTACTCCTCGAGCGGATTGAACGAGCGGCCGGTGAGTGTTCGATAGATATCGTTCTTGCCCGCCGCGGTCGAAAAGCCTCCCGCTTTCAATTCCCAAACGATTTCATCATTCAGCAATACGGTTGAACGTAGATCGGTGAATCGACAAACCGAGTAATGCCATTTCGGTTGTCCATCGAGTTGACGGACTTCGATCACCAGCAAGATTTCAGGGTCCGTTCCCGCGGTCGATTTGAGCGCGAAGACGGCGCCGTCGGAAACCACAGGGTGTGAATCACCGGTGCGATGCAGTGGTTGGGGGATCAGTTCGAGTTCCCAGCGGCCATCATCTCGGTTGATGCTGTAACCAGTGAACTGCCTTGCGAGTCGACGCATTTGCGCCAGTCGCGCCGACTTTGATTTGGCGACGGGGATCGCACCCGGGAATGGTTTGGGGGTAATGCCCGGCTCGGCCGGTTCCCAAACGACCGCTCCACCAGCAGCGGCGACGACCGATGCGGTTGAAAGGGAGTGGAACTCATCGTAAAGCCGCGCGGTGTCGCGACTATCAAGCTTCACGCTGAACATCGTGCCAATCACTTCGGCGCGTCCCCGGTCGGTCCAAATGTAGACCGAGCCCTCGTGGGTTTGCGGCGCGCCGACGCGCGCCGTGTTGATCCAATGGAAGACCGACTTGGGGTGCCGCTTCAGTGCTCGTCCGTCGGGACCAAGTTCAATCACAAACTCTTTTGAACGGTCGTCGTAGGCCTTGAGCATCCGCTGCTGGAATTCCTGCTGAGGATCCTGGTCGGCAAGACTGGACTCTTCGCCAAGACCCGGCTCGTCGGTGAGTCCACTTGAAATGATCACGATTGCGAACAGAGAAACGCAAAGTAGACGAGCGGTCGAGCGAGCCATCAGCAGTCTCCTGGAAGTTAGACGTAGCGTCTATTGTAGCGGCTCGTCGGTCAGCAGCGGTCCATCAATCCAACAAAAAAAACGCCGGCGATGCGTGAGTCGGTCGACTCCCGGTGAGAGGGGAATCAGCGTCGTTGCATCGCCGGCGCGGCAGTGACTTGCGCGGCAGTGACTTGCGTGACAGTGATTTGTCTACAGGGTGCTTTCACGGATGAGCGGATGGTGCCAGCATCGGAAGGCTCCGCCGTATTGGTAGACCGCATCGAATGGCGTTTCGATGACGTTCTGGCCAGCGGCTCGGAGTTGTTTGGCGAGGTCGTCCAGACCACTTGCGATCATGATCGTTTTGTCATCGATGACCAAACCGTTGCAGCCCAGTTTCTCTTTGGCGTCTTTGAACGAAACATCAATCAACTGCCAACCACTGAGGAACTCGGGGATACCGTCAACGAACGCTTCCCGGCAGATGATGGCCAAGCCAGGACGTGGCGTGGCAAGGCAACAATCCAGATGGAGGAATTTATTCGTGAGTGCGATTTCGTGGACGCGGTAGTCGCTTCCCAAGTATTGGGCCAGCCACTTCACACCCGCACTGTTGCTGGCGTTGCCCGAAACACCGACGTAGATGTCGCGTCCCAATACAAAGACGTCACCCCCTTCGAGGAACGGCCCTGGTCCCCAGTCGCCATCGTCCGTTTCGGGAGTCGGCTTTGCCATCGGCATCGCCACCACTTGCGCGTTGCTGGCGGCAAGTCGATCGGAGACGGCGCGACGGATGCCGAAAACCTCTCGGCGGCGAATCGGGAACTTCATTTCGGTTTCAATGAACCGGTTGCCGACAACGAGCATCGGATCACGGGGAAAGAACTGAATCGCGCAGGGCGGTGAGAGGTTATCGAGGTACGCCAGTTCCGAAGCGTCAACCGTTTCGGGGCGATGCACTTTGACACCGCGTTTTCGTAAGACATCGACCGCAGCGTTCATCTGCTGTTGTGTCTTTTGAAACAGTTGTGGGTCGGCGTCTGCGAGCGTCTTGCCGGGATGTTTCTCGAAAAAGGCGATTCCGTCGGTTGGTGCGTAGTTGTAAACCGCTTTCGGGAGCGTCGACGGGATTTGCAAAAACGGAATCCCACAAACCACTTCCCTCAACGTTCCCCATTCGTGGTTCACTTCGACACGATCGGTTCGGTTGGTGGGAAGGGGGGCGGCAGTTGCGACGTGGGCACCTGCCGTGCCTGCCGAGGCTGCGGCTGCCGAAGCGGCTGCGGCGGTGAAGAAGAAGTTGCGTCGATTGGGTGCTGGCGTGTTCATGATGAATCCCCGGTGGGCGGCTTGTTTTCGTTTGACATCAGTAAATGGACCCTGCCCGACGAGGATTACAGCTGGCGACGCATTTTTTCGAAATTTGCAGCGTGCGATCTGAATGTGAAACTGGGGTGACCGCAGGGTGCAGAACGACGGTCTTCCTGCGCAGTTTGGGCAGTGCCCGTGAGCCGCTGGCCGTCGGGCCTCGGGCCCTTGCCGACGCGCAGCGAGTGTGAAGGCGACGAAGGCCCGGCCGCTTACGCGATCGCGGCTCAGTTGGATGTACTTGGGCAAGGATTTCTGCTGGTTGAAGCGCAATTGCAAACCGCGGGAACGAGGACGCGGTGGACGAAGATGGGCACCGAAGACGCGGTGAACGAAGACGGGGGAACAACACGAGCGGCTTGCCACTGGTTACGTTATTAGCCCAGCGCCGATGCTGCGCCCCGCCTTTCCCATTGCGAACCTATTCCTGCCGTATGTCTGATCCTGATCCTGTTTCGAGCACGCGCCGCTACAACACCCGGTTGGGTATGGTGCTGTTCATCGTTTACCTCGTGCTCTACTTGGGCTTCGTTTTCATCAACGCCTTCAAGGCGGACTTGATGGAACGAGTCGTCTTGTCCGGGCTCAATCTGGCGATCGTTTATGGTTTCGGCCTGATCATTGCCGCGTTGATTTTGGCGCTGATTTACGGAGCGTTGTGTCGGCAAGAGCCTACGGATGAGGGGGGCTCGAAATGATCTACGACCCCTCTTGGATTGCCATCGCCGTCTTCTTTGCGTTTGTCCTTGGCACGATCGGATTGAGCTTCTTCCTTGGTCGCAAAGCCAAGTCGTCGGAAGGCTACTTCGCGGCTCACGGCCAGATTCCTTGGGCAGTCAATGGTGTCGCTTTTGCGGGCGACTACCTATCGGCTGCATCGTTCCTGGGAATCTGCGGAATGATTGCCTTTTACGGGTACGACGGATTTTTGTATTCGATCGGTTTCTTGGCTGGCTGGATCGTCGCGCTGTTTGTGATTGCCGAGCCGATGAAGCGGCTCGGTCGCTTCACGTTTGCCGATGCGCTTGATGCTCAGTTCGATTCGCGGGGGATCAAGTTGGCGGCGGGCGTCAGCACTCTCGTCGTGAGTGTCTTTTACCTGATTCCCCAAATGGTCGGCGCTGGCTCGCTGATCCAGCCGTTGCTCGGTTGGGATCACTCGGTTGGCGTCATCATCGTGGGCGTCGTTGTGATCACCATCGTCGTGACCGCTGGGATGGTTTCGACAACCTGGGTTCAGTTCCTCAAAGGATCGTTGTTGGTTGTCTTTAGCGCGATCCTTGTGATGATGTTGTTTGCACGAGGTTTTGAAACCAACAACGAAGCGTTTCAAACGATTGGACCGATCGATCAGACGCAGCTTTCGAGTGCGACGATTGACGGTCGCAATGTGATTGCGGCAACCGATGGTTGGGAAAACCATCCCGAACTGATTCGACTCCAACGAGACGACCGAGTTGGCTTCGATCTCTTTCACGTCGATTCGATCGAAGGAAGTGAGCAGGTGGTCCTGCGCCAAGCTCAATGTGAAACGACGGGTGGCAAAGAACGGTTGATCGATGGTGCCCCCTTTGGTCGAGGCGAAGGGCAGCGTCAATTCAAACCGATCGGATATGTCTCGAAACTTCCCGACGGCAAAGACGAGACCGGTTCCGTGGGCCCCGTCTCGTTCTTCACCACGCTGGGTGATTCGGAAGTGATGCTTTGGCGAAAGGACATCACGGTTGTGCATGAAGTTGGCAAAACCACGGTGCACTACCAGAAGCCGACAACAGGTGGTCAGATCCTGCGTCCTGGTGAACACCCGAAGTTTGCCGGCATTCGGAAAGACGATACGACCGGACGATTGAATTTTCTCTCCTTGATGCTCGCGCTCTTTTGCGGCACCGCTTCGCTGCCCCACATCTTGATTCGCTACTACACGGTCAAAGATGGTGCGGCAGCCCGAAAGAGTACGATCGTGGGCATCGCCAGTATCGGGTTCTTTTATGTCTTGACGCTCTACCTTGGTTTGGGCGCGATGACCAGTGGTGCGCTCGACCCGACCGACACCAACATGGCCGCGCCGCTGCTTGCTCGCAGTATCAACCAGTGGCTGTTTGCGATCATCTCGGCAATCGCCTTCACCACGGTATTGGGGACAGTCAGCGGTTTGATTCTTGCCAGCAGTGGTGCCGTCGCGCACGACCTGATGCAGGGTGTCTTTGGCGTTCAAATGAATGAAAGCCAGAAAGTACGTGTTGCGAAGATTGCCGCGGTCATTGTCGGCGCGATCGCGATTGTGCTGGGCATTCTTTTTAAAGAGCTGAATGTGGGGTACCTCGTTGGCTGGGCCTTTAGTGTTGCGGCGAGTGCAAACCTGCCTGCCTTGGTGATGCTGTTGTTCTGGAAGGGAACCACGCGGCAGGGAATCGTCGCGAGTGTTGTCGTAGGAATGTTTTCCTCGTTGGGCTGGATCTTGCTTTCCGGCGATACCTATAAGAGCGTCTACGGATGGGATCCGGATACCGCGCTGGCGCCCTTTAGCCAACCTGGGATCGTGACGATTCCACTCGCGTTCCTCACGTTGGTGGTCGTTTCACTGGCAACCCGCAAAGACAGTCAACCTGCAAGCTAGAAGAGAATCATGTCAGATCACGTGCACGTTGAATCGGCGAAGCTTTCCAACGAGGAGGCGTCGTTGCTTCAACAGGTCATTGACAATCGAATGGACGACGAGGCGAAGCTGGTCTATGCCGATTGGCTGGATGAACATGGCGAACGTATTCACGCAGCCTTTCTGCGCGATTGCGTGACGAGTTTTCAAACCATGAATCCAGAGGATTTTCCCGATTTCGATGATGTGCCACGGTCTTGGGCGAACATGATTGGCGCTCCGATGATGAAGGCGATCGCGACTCACGGTTTTTCAGAGTTGCGAGACGAACTCTTGAAGGTCACCAAGCCAGCGTTGCGGTTTTCATTTGAACCGAGTAGCGATTCCGGATTGACCCGCGATGCTTCGATTCCGATCGGCGGGACGAAGATTTTTGGGTTGCCCGATTTGCCACCCGGAACCGCCTGGCCGCGACAAAAGGACTGCAATGCACTATACGATGCCGATTCTGGCATTGAACCCGAGTTGCCTTGCAGTTTTGTTTGCCAGATCAACGTTGCTGAACTCGCAGAGACTCAATTTGGACGTGGGCTGCCCGATCAGGGTTTGATTTCGGTTTTCAGTTGCTCCGAAATTGACTCGATCGGAATGACCGACACGTTGGTGCTGTTCACGCCCGATGTTTCCAATCTCGTCCGGCTTGAAGCTCCACCCGAGCTCGAAGAGGACGAGGCGAACGCGATCTTTGACGCGGTCGGTGATTTGAAGATGCATGAAGTTCTTGAGTTGCCACCGCCCAGCGACAGCGGGGCGTTCGAAGTGGTTCGATTTCCCTATTCGGACGAGCGCTACGATCGTTTTTGGAGCCTCTTGGAGGAGATTGACTCGGATGATCGAACGGGGATTGGGGGCTTCACACGGCCAACGACCGGCGACAACGATCTTCCCGATGCAGACCATTGCAAGTTGATTTGCATCGACAACACGATCGAGATCCGCTTGCACTTTTGCATCAACGAAGCCGAGTTGGCCGCGGGCAACGTCCAGAACGTCGAATGTTGCTGGATCGATTTCGACTAGTTTGCATGTTTGTAGCTACCTTCGCCAGAAGGTGGTTTGTGTTGTTTGGCCGCTCTCCACTGCCCCACGCTCTGGCGAGCGTCGCTATGGTGAAGCGAAGGCCGAAGCGAAGGCCCGGCCGCTTACGCGATCGCGGCTCAACGCGTTCCTTCAACGCACGCTCTATTCTTGAGGCTCGGTCATCGTCCATGGGTCGAGTGCTTCTTTGAGCGTTTCCTCTGGCAAGATGTTCTTTTCTTGGCAGAGTTGGCGAATCGTTTGCCCGGTGCTGAAAGCTTCTTTGGCGAGCTTGGCCGCTTGCTCGTAGCCGATCAGTGGGTTCAGGCTCGTGCACATCGATAAGCTCTGTTCGACCGCGGCTTCACACGACTCTTCGTTGGCTTCCATTTCATCGACACAGAATTCGACGAACGCGTCGGTGCCCTTGGCGAGCAGGTGGATCGATTCAAGCGTGGTGTGGGCCATGACCGGCATCATGATGTTCAATTGGAAGTTGCCGCCCGCAGCACCGCTGATCGTGATGCATGAATCGTTTCCGATCACGCGCGCGGTCAACTGCATCAATGATTCACACATCACCGGGTTCACCTTGCCTGGCATGATCGAGCTGCCGGGTTGGCGGCTCGGCAGCTTGACCTCGTAGAACCCGCAACGCGGGCCGCTTCCCAACCAACGGATGTTGTTGGCAACGTTGAATAGCGTTTGAGCGATGCATTTGAGGTCGCCATGCGTTTTGACGAGTGCATCGCGTTGAGCGTTTGCTTCGAAGTGGTTGACCGCTTCGACAAAAGGGATGCCCGTTTTCTTTTCGAGTTCGGTTGCGACGCGGCTGCCAAATTCGGGATGTGTGTTGATTCCGCTTCCGACGGCAGTCCCACCGACGGGAAGTTCCAGCACGGCTTGGCGTGCGGCTTCGGCGCGTTCGATGGAAAGTTCCAATTGTCGAGCGAAGCCGCCAAATTCTTGTCCCAGTCGCAGCGGCGTTGCATCCATCAAATGCGTGCGGCCGATCTTGATGACCTTGTCCCACTCGGCTGCTTTTTCGGCCAACGCGGCGTGCATGCGTTTAAGCGCCGGGATCAGTGCGTTGGTGATTTGAACGGCGGTGGCAACATGAATTGCCGTTGGGAAGGTGTCGTTGGTGCTCTGCCCCATGTTGACGTGGTCGTTGGGGTGGACGAGCTTTTCAGCCGACAGCCGATCGCCACCGGCGATTTCGGTGGCTCGATTGCTGATCACCTCGTTGACATTCATGTTGCTGCTGGTGCCGCTGCCGGTTTGGAAGACATCGATCGGGAATTGATCCGCGAGTTCCCCTTGAGCGACTTCGTCGGCCGCTTGCAGCAGTGCTTCGACTTGGGCATCGTCGAGTGGGTTCTTGCCGGAACCGGTCAGTTTGCCGAGGTCTCGATTGGCGACGCCACATGCATACTTGACCATGCCCATGGCCGAGATCATGGCGGGTGGTAGGCGCCACCCTGAAATTGGAAAGTTCTCGACCGCGCGCTGAGTCTGGGCGCCGTAGTAGGCATCTGAGGGTACTTGGACGTCGCCCATCGAGTCGTGTTCGGTTCGGAATTCGCTCATTGTTTTATTTAAGCGGGGTGCTTGTGGGGCATAGGTGGTTGGTTTGTGTGACGTGTTCATGATAAAGCCAGAACGGTCCACTGGGCGAGGCGGGGTGTTTGGTCGACCACCAGTCGATCGAAAACGGATCGACAGCCTGAAACGAGCGGCGAAGAACACATTTGCCGGTGCATTGCGATTAGAATCTGCACCAAAACATCACACGACCTTTTCTTAAGACCACCACCAGCAATGGGCCACGGATGCGTGCATCACACTTTTCGATCGGTTTGATTTGGATTTTCTTGATCGGCTTTGTCGCGCCGAATCTGTTGGCGCAAGATGCCGCGTCGGTCGCCGAGCCGGCGGCTGTTTCCGCGGATGCGGCCGCCCCGATCGACACGACGCCTGTGGTTCTGTTGACGATTGGGATCGTCTCGGTCCTGGCCATGATCATCGGCCTCAAGCTCAACGCCTTCCTGGCGCTGATCATTTCGGCATTGATCGTCAGTCTTGGGGTCGGCTTTGTTGATGGCGAAGCTGCCGGCAGCCGCATGGGGGCGGTCGTTAGCGCTTTCGGAAAGTCTGCAGGTGGGATCGGGATCGTGATCGCGATGGCCGCGATCATCGGCAAGTGCATGCTTGATAGTGGTGCGGCCGACCGCGTGGTGCGAAGCGCCGTGAAAGTGACCGGCGAAAAGAAGGCTTCGTTTGGTCTGATGATCAGCGGATTTATCCTCGCCGTTCCCGTCTTCTTTGACACCGTCTTTTACTTGCTCGTTCCGCTGGCTCGCAGTTTGTACAAGCGGACGGGCAAGAACTACTTGCGGTACCTGATGGCGATCGCCACCGGTGGCGCGATCACTCACACTTTGGTGCCGCCGACACCTGGACCACTTCTGGTGGCGGCGATCCTTGGCGTTGATATCGGCATGATGATGATCGTCGGCGCGATGGTTGCGATTCCTGCCGCAATGGTCGGATTGGTTTTCTCGCACGTTCTCGACGCCAAGATGCCCGTTGAGATGCGACCGCTTGGTAGTGGCGAGGAGAAGCATGACACGTTGCCCGAAGACAAGTTGCCCTCGCTTGGCGTTGCCTTGTTGCCCGTGATCTTGCCGGTCTGTTTGATCTTTGCCGGCACGGTTGCGATGACATTGGCCGATGCTGAGGATCGCGCAAAACTCTCGGTCGCCGATATTCAAAACTATGACCAACTGGCTACCACGCTCGCGTCGGCCGAGCCCGATTCGCCCGCCGGACGCATCATGGCGAGCAGCAAGCTCTCTGACGCTCAGCGGGAAACGCTGACCACGCCAGCGACGGACGATGAATCGAAAGGACAGGTCGTCAATGCACTCAACGCCGTCTTGCTTGATGTCGACATGTACGACGAAGCGGCATACACCGGTGTGATGATTCCTGGACCAGCCAAGTCGAAGATTTCGGCTGACAAGCAACGGATGAAGCCGGTCGACGCGCGGCGGATGAATCGAAACTTGATCGAAGCTGCGTTTCCTGATTTGATCAACAAGCACGAGTGGGATTCGCCCAAGCGATCGGTTTCGGATGGACTCGGTTTGTGGAGCAATCCGAACTTTGCGTTGCTGCTGGCGGCGATCGTCGCGATGTTAACGCTCAAGAAAGTACGCAAGCTGAGTTGGCGTAGCCTCGGCGATGACGTCGAGGAATCACTGATGAGTGGTGGTGTGATTATCTTGATCACCGCAGCTGGGGGGGCGTTTGGCGCCATGCTGACGGCGACCCACATCAGCGACACGATCAAGGACTATTTCACCGGTGCCGATGCGGCCGGAGTTGGTTTGTTGCTGCTCGCTTTTGGCATCGCTTCGGTTCTCAAGATTGCTCAAGGCAGTAGCACCGTGGCGATGATCATCGGCGCCAGCATGATGGCGGCGATCATTGGTGACGCCAAACCGGAGTACAACATGGTGTATGTTGCGGCAGCGGTTGGGTCGGGATCGCTGTTGGGCAGTTGGATGAACGATAGTGGTTTCTGGGTGTTCACGAAGATGGGCGGTTTGACCGAAGGGGAATCGCTGCGAAGCTGGACTCCACTGCTGGCCGTGTTGGCGTTGGTCTCACTCGGGACCACGATCGCACTTAGCCAAGTCCTTCCGATGTAGGTTGGCGCGTGAACGCACATTCAGAGACAAACGAACGGAACACGATAACGGCCGGATGCCTGATGGCGTTCGGTTCGGCTCTGTTGACCTGTTTGTTGTTGTTCATCAATGGTTCGCTCGTAATGGCGATCCTGACAGTGGCGGCAAAGTCCGGACCGCAGTGGATTCAGAAGCCCCAGTTTTCTCAGTTCATGTTGTTCCTCGTTCCCGTCGTACTGGTTGTGGTTCAGTGGATGATGATCGACTACGTGCGAACCCGTTTCTCTCAACGCTCCTCCCAGAACTGACGTGGGGTCCCCTCGATGTTGGACCGGCCCACAGCTCGTAGGCCGGATCAAGGAGCGACAGCGACGCTGATCCGGCGTCATCAAACGCCGGTTTGTATTCCCCCCGTACGTCTAGGGGCTGAAGAACCTGAAGATTCCGGCTAAGGCTCGGTACTACGAACGTCTCGCACATCAGCCGCTGAGCGATAGCTCGCGGTTATGAAACGAGGCGTGGATAAGAAAACCGCACGCTATCGCGTTTCGGCTGATGGTTCTGGCGACCGTCGTTGCGGCGGGCAAAATAAAACGACCAGCGAGTGAACGCGATGAAGCTCTATTTGATCCGACACGCCGAGAGTGCCAACAACGCTCGCGCCGAGCATTTGCGCGAAGAAGACCCTCCGATATCCCCCCAGGGGCAGCTTCAAGCGGACCATTTGGCTCGCTGGATGGAAGCGCTTGAGCCGGACGTGCTGATCACGAGCCCGTTTTTGCGGACCCTTCAAACGACTCGTCCGATCATCGAACGCAACCCGCAGACAGTGTTTGTCTGGCACGACGTTTTCGAACGAGGCGGCTGCTACAGCGGTTTCGGTCACAGTGCGGTCGGAGCCGCGGGTATGGGGCGCGCCGCGATTGAAGGCTTCTTTGGCGAATGCAAGTGCGTGGTTGACGACACGATTGGCGAACAAGGCTGGTGGTTTGGTCGAAACCGGGAGACCGATTCCGAGGCTGAATGCCGGGTGGATTCACTTGCCGATCGGATTGTCGATCAGTTTGGGGGTAGTGGAAAAGTTGTCGCAATCGTGATGCATGCAGACATTAAGCGGCTCTTGTTGAGGCGTTTACTCACGCAAATCAACGTCGATTCGCTCGGCCCTCTGTTGAACGTCGGTGTTACCCGGCTTTCCCTAGATGGGGAAACCTGGACCCTCGACTGGTTCAATTCTGTGAGCCATTTGCCGGTCAATTTGATTGCGGATCGCGACGGATACGCCAAACCCTAGGGCTGAGTTGGACTGGTTGAGCAAGATGACGAAAAGTTAGCCCTTGCGACGGTCCCTTCGTTTTCTAAAATCGACGTTACACCGAACCTGCCAACACAGTCTTGGCGAATGGGCGTTTGAAGTGCAAAAAGACGCCCGACCCGACAATCGCCTGCTAAGGAGAATGCTTTGCTTACTGAGTCCACCGTCGAAAAAATGTTTCGCAAGTTGATGAATGACCCGAAACGCGACGAAGAGACGTTCGAGAAGGCGGAAGAGCTGCTTGAAGAGGAACTTCGCCCCGAAAGCCCACTTCGACACCGCCTGACCGTTGAATTGGACGAATTGCGAGATTTGGCTACCAAGAACTAGCCCGCGTCAAATCCCGACGTCCAAGCCATTTGAAATGAACAAAGAAAAACGGCCTTGCCAGACTGATCTGGCAAGGCCGTTTTCGATGGTTGGGTACAGGCTTGCTTGACTGGAACTTGGTTCCTGTATCAGTGGTTCAGGTTGATCCCGAATGTGCCACCGAACATCAGCAAGTCTTGGTCTTTGCTGCCGCCGACGATGAAGTCGCCGTTACCGCCTCGCCAAACACCGCGAGCAACGTCGATGACTTGGAAACCGGCTCGGATCGAAACCTGTTTGGTCAGTTGGTAGCCAACGCTCCCCTTCACGTCGAAGCCAACCATGAAGGTTTCGTTTCGAGCGAATCGAGGGTCGAACGGCTCCCGTGTGATGATCGAAACCACTTGAGCGTCGGTGCCGGTCGCGTCGTAGGACGTGATGACTTCGTGGACGCTGGCACGAGTGTTCTGCCAGCTACCGCCGAAGAAGGCTTTGAATTCTGCGTTGAAGGTGAATCGATCGCGGAACTTGAAGTAGCGGAAGCCGAGGTTGCCGCCGAACATCTCATTCTTGGTGATCGCGGTGTTGGTCAACAAGCTTTCGCTGTCGGCCAAAGCCAGGTTACCGTCCAAGCTCGATGTGTAGACTTGGTTTCCGTTGGTGTCTCGGATTCGCATCCAGCGGAGACCAACCAATGGCTCCAAGATGCCGCCGTAGTGATACGGCTCCAAACGCCAAGTCTTGTTCAGCTCGTAGCTGTCGAAGTTAACCAGGTTCTCGGTGTCGGTGATGTCGTAGAAACGAGTGTTGTAACCGAGGTTGTTTCGCTCAGCAGCTGGTTCGCCGAAGCCAAAGGGAGGCCCGGGGTTGTCAGGCGTGCCTGCCAAATCATTCAAGTTGACTCGGTTCAATCGCTCACGACGCAGTTGGTTGAAGGCACCGACGCCGTTGCTGGTCCAGTTGAAGACAAAACCAGTGTCGTCATCGGGCAGCATGTAGCCGACCTCGTATCGGTGACCCCAGCCACTGTCGACTCGAACCTCCGAAATGCTGATCGGAGGCGCATCGAGCTCGGGACGCGAGGTGTACAGGTTCAGCCGATCGTAGGTCGCGAACCAACCGGTAGCAGCCCGCTTCTTGGGCTTCATATCGATCAGATCCGCTTCGTAAACGGGCTCGAACCAGTGAAAGTCGGGATCGAACTCGAATGGATCAGCCACCGGCACATGTTGCTGTGCATGAGTTTTTGTGACCCCGCCAAGCAGCGCTAGGGCTGTGAGGAGTCCTGCAGTCAGCTTCCTTACCGACATCGCTTGTTCCACCGTCTTGCAATTGTTCTCGATCAGAAAGTGGCCCCCGCCACAATCTGTTGCGTCCGTGCTCAGACGCGAGCCTGTCGCCCATAACTCGTTGTGCTGTGTTTGAGCCGTTTTCGACTCACAGCCCAGCCGCGCAATGAGCGCGATGAGTTCGGGTTGTGCGGGTAGTATCGGTCTGTTGGATAGAAAAGGCTTAGCCTGTTTGGCTCGCAAAACTGCAAAAGTCCGAGAATCTGCAGAACCGGCATACATTAACAGCCTTTTTGAGCCGCTACTTTTTGCCCATTGCCCGTTTGCTTGCAAAGAATTCGGTCAGAATCCGCCCACAGGGCTCGGCCAGGACGCCACCAGTGACGTCGCATTGGTGATTCAAGCGTTTGTCCTGCAGCAGCTCGTACATGCTCTCAACGGCTCCTCCCTTCGGATCGGACGCTCCGTAGACGATCCGAGGCACTCGAGCCTGGAGGATGGCCCCTGAGCACATGATGCATGGTTCCAGCGTCACGTAAAGAGTCGCTCGCTCTAATCGCCAATCGCCGATGGCGGCCGCAGCCTGGGTGATGGAGATCATTTCCGCATGAGCCGTCGGATCGCTCAGCGATTCGCGTTGGTTGGAGGCGGCGCCGATGATGGAGCCGTCAAGGACGACGATCGCTCCCACCGGCACTTCGTCGGCCGAAACTGCCTCGACCGCAAGCTCGAGAGCGCGAGACATGTAATAGGCGTCGGCGTCGTTGATTGACTTTGAAAGTGCATCCATGACGTCGTTTTAGTCAGTCCGGCCCAATCGCGTAAGCGGTAGGTACACTTCGCCAGGCCGAGTTCGTAGTACCGAGCTTTAGCCGGAATCTTCAGGCCCTTCCGCCTAAAGGCGGGACGACAAACGGTGGCTACGCTCGCCAGAGCGTGGCAGGTACTGACAAATGCCGGATCTGCGTCGCTGTCGCTTCTTGATCCGGCCTACGGCCTATTCCTCTTCTTTTGCCAGCTTCTTGGCGGCGGCGATTTCTTTGTCGGTCAGTTTTCGCCAGCGAATGTTGCGATACTCGGCATCGCACTGAAAGGCCGCCAATCCGAGCGGCGTGCAAGGATCCATTTCGTAGCGAATGTCGAATTCGTGGCCTTTGCGGACTTGTTCGCAGGTGGGGACATCGTCGATCCAGCATTGGATCTGGTGCGCGTCGACGCGAGCGCGGATCTTGTACCACTTTTTGTCGTCGAAGCTCTGGAACATCGTCGTTTTGTTGTCGCTGGCATCTCGTCCGTCGATGCTCGAGATGCCGACGATCCCTCCGCCCCAGCCGCCGAGCACAAAGCTGACATGGTCTTTTCCGACGGGAAAGGTGAGGGCGCAAAAGAAGTCAAAGCCGTCGGTTCGGCGCGCTTCGAGTTCGACTTCGTAATTCTCGCGGACCACGTCACCGGTCCACTGGATCCCGGTGAGCGGGTCGCCGATTTCCACCTTGATCAGCTTGTCGGTGATTTCGATCGGACCATCACCACCAAACTGGCATTCTTTCCACGAGCCTTTAAGAGGTTTCCATTCGAGTTTGGCTTGGTCTGCCTTTTTCTTGGTCGGTTTCGCCGGTTCGTCACCCGCGAAGGCGCCGCTGGCGAGAGATGCCGAAAGAAAAACTGTTGCCACGAAGAATGAAATTGACTGGCCAAATGGGCTGCGATTCACGATGGATACCTTCGGCGAAGCAAGTTCTTGGGAGGGGAGGGATTTTGTCGTGTCGAACATTCCAGCCTACCCGATTCGAGGCTCGGTGATGCGACCGGTAACGAAGATTACGATACTTGGACTCCGTCTGGGAGTCGTGGTCCTCATCGCATATTGGGGCATCATTTTCGTCGGAACCCATTTGCCAGCGGTGGCCGACATCTCCCCCAAGGTAAACGACAAGGCCAAGCACTTTGTCGCGTTTTTCGGATTGGCGACGCTGATGTGCTACGTCACCAATTCAGATCGCTTGTGGTTGCGATTCGGATCGATCGCGCTTCTGGTCATGGCCTATGCTGCGGCCGACGAATTCACTCAGCAATTTGTGCCTGGCCGCTACGCCGATGTGATGGACTTCGTTGCCGATTCCATCGGCGCGCTCTCGGCGATCGCCTGCTACTTGATCGCACGCCTGCTCTTTCGCAGCAAACTGACCACCTCGACGCCCTGACCAAGGTCGCCTTTCGCTCCGCGAAAGCAGCGTCCACAAACACTCGCTTAGGCCGGACGGCCGCGGCATATGCCTGCCGGTGGCGTTTAGGCCGGAGGCCGGCATATTCTTGCCGGTGGCGTTAGCCACCGGAATACGAGCAGAATCGATTCAGCCCGGAGGGCGACAGATTCGAAATGTGTCGCCCCCGGGCTTAGCAAATCTTCGCACTCAGGTCCGGGGTCTCACGACCCCGGCAGTTCTTGTTCCGCCCTCCGGGCTAAGAGCTGCCGCGCTGGTCGTGTTTAGGCCGGAGGCCGGCATATGCCTGCCGGTGGCGTGAGCCACCGGAATACGAGCAGAATCGATTCAGCCCGGAGGGCGACAGATTCGAAATGTGTCACCCTTCGGGCTCAGTCAATCTTCGCATTCAGTTCCGGGGGCTCACGCCCCCGTCAGTTCTTATTCCGCCCTCCGGGCTGAGAGCTGCCGCGCCGGTAGGGCTTAGGCCGGAGGCCGGCATATGCTTGCCGGTGGCGTTAGCCACCGGAATACGAGCAACATCGATTTAGCCCGTAGGGCGACAGCTTCGAATTGTGTCGCCCTCCGGGCTTAGCAAATCTTCGCACACAGGTCCGGGGTCTCACGACCCCGGCAGTTCTTGTTCCGCCCTCCGGGCTAAGAGCTACTTGCGCGGGTGGCGTTTAGGCCGGAGGCCGGCATATTCTTGCCGGTGGCGTTAGCCACCGGAATACGAGCAGAATCGATTCAGCCCGGAGGGCGACAGATTCGAAATGTGTCGCCCTCCGGGCTTAGCAAATCTTCGCACTCAGGTCCGGGGTCTCACGACCCCGGCAGTTCTTGTTCCGCCCTCCGGGCTAAGAGCTACTTGCGCGGGTGGCGTTTAGGCCGGAGGCCGGCATATGCCTGCCGGTGGCGTGAGCCACCGGAATACGAGCAGAATCGATTCAGCCCGCAGGGCGACAGATTTGAATTGTGTCGCCCACCGGGCTTAGTCAATCTTCGCACTCAGGTCCGGGGTCTCACGACCCCGGCAGTTCTTGTTCCGCCCCCCGGGCTAAGAGCTTTACGCCCGAGTGATAGCACGGTGAAACGCTATGGGTTGGCTTGCGTGGTGTGGGCCGGAACGGCGTAGCTTGGGCGAAAGCCACCGAGAATGGAGACGCCTGCGATCAATGACGCAACGGCAACAAGAAACCAGACCCCGCGTGCAGCCGGTTTGCCAAAGCGGCTCAGTACGGCTTTGATCGTTCGTAGCTCATAAGGTGCTTGCCACGGACCGGATGCGATCACCATAGCGATGGCAGCGAGGGTGAGCGCGATGGTTCCGACAAGGACTTCGTCAGGTCTCATGGTCTGTCGTCGAAGGGACTTCAAGCGTCGGTCTGACGCATTCGCCGCTTGATTTGACGAATCTGCAGACGAGCGTTTTCGGTATCGGGGCAAACATCGACGCATCGTTCCAACGCGCTTAGTGCTCCGTTGTTGTCACCAAGCATCAAGCGACAACGAGCCAATCCCTGCCAGGCGGGATAGTGAAAACGGCAATGCCAAAGACAAGCACTGTATGCGGCTTCGGCTTGGAAGTAGTTTTCGAGTCCGTGCCAACAGATCGCAAGCTGATGATGCGCTTCGGTGTAGAGCGGTGCCTGATCAATCAAGATCATGGTCGGGGCGAGTGCTGCCGCGTATTCGCCGCCATCATTGAGGTGCATCACTTGCAATAGTTGTTGGTGATGCAATGGGGCGGCATCGCGAACAAGGAGTGCACGGAAAGAGTCATCGGCAGCCAAACGGACGCCGCGATCAGAATCGGCCAGTGCACGCCCCAAAGGTTCGACCGAGTGGCGATCTCCCAACATTCCCAATGCCAGGGCAGCGGCACGTCGCGTTTCCACGTCGCCGCGGCCTAGCATCGTCGCCAGCGTTGTTCCCGAGTAGAACTCGTCGACCTCGGACGCAAAGGTGGGGGCATCGGCCGAAGCAAGGTATCGACGGTATGCGGCGGCCAGCCGAGTGGTCCGTAGCAAAGGTGATGTCACTGGTATTCCATGATTTGGGTCTCAAGCCGCCGTCGCAATCACGGTTCAAATGTCAAAGTTGATTCGACTTGATGTTGTGTTGCCGGCAAAGGAACCGCGATGTTGTTGAGTGATCGCGGCAACTTTTCCGAGCATGGTATGCAGCATTCGAGCGTGGGCAACCGTGGGACCAGTCAACCGGTCCGAAGTGTGCCCCACGTGATCTATAATGAGCGAGTCTAATTGCATGGCTCGATAGCCACAAGCAATGGGCAAAATCGCCTCATCCGGTCGTCAATCACCTTTCCCATCCACCATCCCTCTGATCGCCGATCATCGGCCGACTCAGAGCTTTTTAGGCGTTTTTTATGGGTCTCATGGTCGACTCTCTCCAGCGACGTCGCCAGCAGCAACGGCGGGGAATCCGGCAGTACCTGATGCTGGCATTGTGCCTCTTGGCGACCGCATCGGTCTCGCCGTCGGCCGCGGACGATTTTTCTGGAAAGGATCGTTTTTTTGCTCAGCTGTCCACTCCATTGACCTCCATCCAGGATGGCAAGCCGCTGCGTGAAGCGTTGCAGTCGATCGCTGGCCAAGTTCAGCTGAACCTTTGGTTTGACCGCAAAGTTGACCCCACTTCCCCAATTGACCTCGGGCCGGTTGGGCCGACCGTCTATCAAGCAATCAGGAAGATCGCAGAAGCAAACGGCTGTGTCGTCATGGCGGTGTCAGAGGTTGTGTTGGTTGGTCGTCCCCAATGGGTCGATACGACCGCCGCTTCTCTGATCGCAATTTCGACGCGGCGCAGTGCCGCAGCAAAGATTGACGTGCAGTGGGATCCATTGACGACGCCGCGCGAGGCGTATCAGGTGATTGCGGATGGGGGCGCAGCAACGGGGCCGGCGCTGCCTCATGATCTTTGGCCAGCGGTTCATTGGCAGAAGATCGACCGGCGCGTCGCAAACGCGTTGGTGTTGGCTCAGTTTGACTTGCGTCCCGGTACATCTCCCGCCAGGCCCATTGCCGCGACACTTCCAGCGAGCGTCACGCGTCGCTATCCGGCCGCTGCGAAGAACCAACTCGACGGGGCAATGCGAAATGTTGATCGCACCAGTCGCGTTCGACTGAGCAATGGATGGACCGTCGCCAGTGGCAGCCTGTCGGCACACCGCGCCGCAGTCGCCGAATTGCTCAAGGCTGACGCACGGGTAGCGGCCAATGCGAATCAAGTCTTCTCGCTTAAGCCGACCGAAGCTAGGGTCGGTGACCTGTTGACCAAGTTTGCACTCACCGCAGGACGGCACTGCAAAATCGATCCCGCAGCAATCGAAGCTTGTGAGAAGGTCATCACCCTCGAAGCGACCGACCAAACGCTGCGTCAACTCGTCGACCAAGTTGCAACACGCGGCGGTGTGACCGCAACCTGGACTGAGACCGCGATCATCGTCACGACCAAGTAGGGTGTGTGAGAGAACTCGCTTTCGTCTCGGGGTTGGTGCGTGCAAGCACACACCCTACTGATTCGAGCACGTGCAATTCCGTAGGGTGTGTGCTTGCACGCACCAATTCGAATCTGTCACGCGTGCAAGCACCCTTACGCTTCGGCGACGCGTAATGCTTCGACGAGTGTTTGGATCTGTTCGACTGTCAGTTGCTCGACGCGCGCTGATGCATCATGTCCGAGTTGTTCCAGGATTTCGTCGACTCTCGTTTTGTCGAGCTTGCCTTTCATCGCACTGATCACGACGCTGCGCAGAAACTTACGGCGGTGGAAAAAGAGTGCGCGAACGGTTTGGTGAAAGTACTCGAGATCAGGAATCTTGTCGCGAAGCTCTTGTGAGAAATCGAGCCGGAGAATCGATGAATGGACTTTGGGGCGAGGCCAGAAGACGGTTGGCGGCAACACTCGCACGACTTCCGCGTTGCAAAGTGATTGGACCCAAACACTGAGGGCGCCATAGTCTTTGCTGCCCGGTGTTGCGGTGATGCGATCCCCGAGTTCCTTTTGAATGGTGACGACCATTCGGTCAGGTGCAGGTGATTCACGCAGCAAGTTACTGATGATGGGCGTAGCAACGTTGTAAGGTAGGTTGGCGACCAACATGAACCGAGGCTCGCCACCGATACGGCCAAGCGCATCGCGAATCTGATCCATCAGGTCGTCACGCAGCGAGTTCTTGTTGCGCAATGCATCGCCATGAATCAATTTGACGTTCGGTCGTCCCGCCAACTCTTCACTGGCAAGTTGATGCAGGTTCGTGTCGATTTCGACTGAGAGGACGGCGCCGGCTTGATCGGACAAGCGACTGGTCAGCGAACCAACACCCGTGCCGATCTCCAGCACCACATCGTGCTTTTCAAGTTCGGCACTCTTGGCAATCAAGTCGACGAGGTTCAAATCGATCAAGAAGTTCTGGCCGTAGCGTGAGACAGGACGCAGGCCTGCGGCGGCAAGTCGCTTGGAGAGGTACGACGCGGTTTGGCGTGGTTGGTTCAATCGACGGTTTTTGGAGTTGGGGTTGAAGGTGGTTTGTTTCAGCTTGGGGAGAGAGCCGAATCGCAAGCTCGCGATCAACACGGGGTTACGAACCGGGCAACTTGGGCGCGTCGTCATCGACAAAGGCCAAACTACGCTGCACGTATTTGGCTAGGATGTCCGTTTCCAGGTTGACTCGATCGCCCACTTTTCGCCAGCCCAAAGTCGTGGCATCCAAGGTGTGTGGAATCAGGGCAACCGAAAACGAGTCTTTGTCGGCATCGACCACCGTCAAACTGATCCCATCGACGGCGATGCTTCCCTTGGCGGCGATCTGAGACGCGAGGCGACCGGGAACTTGGAATCGAAAGTTCGACCATGGTGGATCGTCTTCTCGAGAGAGCACAACGCCCAGGTCATCGATGTGGCCCGAGACGTAATGACCGCCGAGTCGATCGCCGTGGGCCAGAGCACGCTCGAGATTGACGGGCGACTCGATTTCAAGCTCGCCAAGATTGGTGCGTGAAAGCGTCTCTTCACCGGCTTCAAAATCGAGGTGTTGGCCATCGGCTGAAATCTTGACGACGGTCAGGCAGCAGCCATTGATCGAAATGCTGTCACCAATCGCGACATTGTCATCTTGGAACGCTTTTGCATCGATCGTGAATCGCTTGCCGGGGGGCTCGTCCGCAATTTCAACGATGCGGCCGATGGTTTCGACCAAGCCAGTGAACATAGGGTGTGATGGGTTGTTTGAGGAAACGAGCGAAGGTCTGGTACGCGATCAGCGGCCTAAGGGTGGCTGAAGGCACCCAGGCGGCGTGTTGGGGTGGTCGGCTCGGGAGTCGTCCTCAAGTCGGGCCAGGAGCCGGACCAGGAGGTGGTTCCGAAGTCCGCCCCAAAGTCCGCCAGCTTTGCGAGTCCGCCTGTCGGACACCGAAGCCGGCCATTATGTCGGCTGACTGCCATACAGGGAATGTCGCGTGGGCAAAGCGGGAGGGCCTTCTGTCGCGTGCTGCCGCAAAAAGCTGCAAACGGGATCGTTTGCCGGGTGGTCACTTGGCCAAGCATTGGACAGAATACCCGCCCTCGACACAACAAAAACGAACATAGCAATCCACTTTACGAGGTCCCCGATGACTCTGATCGAAGCCGTACACGCACGACAAATCCTTGACAGTCGTGGTAACCCAACCGTCGAATGCGAAGTCTTGCTCAGCGATGGTGCTCATGGTCGCGCCGCTGTTCCAAGTGGAGCCAGCACCGGTGCACACGAAGCTTGGGAACTTCGCGACGGCGACAAGTCGGTCTTCATGGGCAAAGGTGTTACCACCGCCGTCAACAATGTCAACGAAAAGATCGCTGACGAGTTGCAGGGAATGGACGGTACCGACCAAGCGGGCGTCGATGCCGCCATGTTGGCACTCGACGGCACGCCCAACAAAAAGAACCTGGGCGCCAACGCGATCCTCGGTGTTTCGCTAGCGACCGCACACGCCGCTGCTGCTTCCACGGGCCAGCCTCTTTACCGTTACCTCGGTGGTGCTGGAGCGCGTCTGTTGCCCGCGCCGATGATGAACATCATCAACGGTGGCGAGCACGCGGATAACTCGGTCGACGTTCAAGAGTTCATGGTGATGCCACTTGGATTCGAACGTTTCAGCGACGCACTGCGTGCCGGTACGGAAGTCTTCCACAACCTCAAAAAGGTCCTTTCGGACAAAGGCTACAACACAGCCGTTGGTGACGAAGGTGGCTTCGCTCCAGACCTCAAGAGCAATCAAGAAGCTCTCGATGTGATCATGCAGGCGATCGACAAAGCGGGCTACAAAGCTGGCGAGCAAATCTTCATCGCTCTCGATGCCGCTTCGACTGAGTTCTACAACAGCGACACCAAGAAGTACTCGATCGATGGCAAAGAACTGTCGGGCGACGAAATGGTTGACTTCTTGGCCGATTGGTGTGCCAACTACCCGATCTGCAGCATCGAAGATGGTTGCGATGAAGATGACTGGGACACCTGGAAGAAGCTGACTGAAAAGATCGGCGACAAAGTGCAACTGGTCGGCGACGACTTGTTCGTCACCAACGTTGAGCGTCTGCAACGCGGTATCGACGAAGGGATCGCAAACAGCATTCTGATCAAAGTCAATCAAATTGGAACGTTGACCGAAACGATCGACTCGATCCAATTGGCCAGCCGCAACAACTACACCGCAGTGACCAGTCACCGAAGTGGCGAAACCGAAGACTCGACGATCGCCGACTTGGCCGTCGCCATGTCGACCGGCCAAATCAAAACGGGATCGGCAAGCCGCAGTGATCGTATGGCCAAGTACAACCAACTGCTTCGCATCGAAGAAATGCTCGGCGACGCAGCACTCTACGGCGGCCCCCTGTTCCGCCAAAAGTAAGCGTTGTTCCGCCAAAAGTAGGCGTTGTTCCCCCAAAAGTAAGCGTTCGCTTACGACGCAACGTTATCGCACAAACGGGTTTCCGCGTTCTCGGCGGGAATCCGTTTTTTTGTGCAAGAATGACTCCGGCCGCGTTCATCTTTCTTTTCCACGAGTCTTCGTCGAACGATTAGACGGAAGTGGACGTAACGACAACAAGTGAATCGCCCCTTACTTCTCTTCTTTGCGAGACGCTGATGTTCGAACTGCTCGCCGAAAAACCGATGGTCGTGACTGTTCTGCTCGGGTCTGTTGCGGCGATCGCTATCTACGGATGGTTGCAGACGGGGAAACGCGAAGCGGGTGGAGTGGGGTTGTTCGCGGTCGCGTTGATTCCAGTGGCTTGGTTGGTGGCAAGCAGTTGGGAAACGGATCGCGAAGCCGTCACGCGCGTGATCTACGAGACCGCCGAGCACATCGAAAACAATCGGTTCGACGAGGTCTATGAGGTGATCGCCGAACCCCGTGCGTTGCAGATGGCAAAATCGGAGTTGCCGCGTTTGCGTTTTGATCTCGCCCGGGTCAACCAGATTCGCAGCATCAAGGTTGTCGAAGGAAGTTATCCCCCCGAGATCTTGGTGGACATGAGCGCGAAAGTGAACGTCAGCGTCGGCCGATTGGTCAACCAGCGAGTGCTCAGGCGACTGGAACTCAAGTTTCACAAGGTTGACGAAAAGTGGGTTGTCGTCGATTATCGGCACCAGCCCGTAACGGGTGGACCCGATCAATACTCCAACCTTCCCGCCCGATGACCCATCAAGACGACGCTGCGCTGCGATTCATTACTGTTGACGGAATCGACGGCGTTGGAAAGTCGACCCAGATCGCTCGATTGATCGATTGCTTGAACGAGCACGGTCGCGACGTGCTTCAGGTTCAAGATCCTGGGGGTACCGCCGTCGGAAAAGAGCTGCGGGCGTTGTTGTTGGACAGCGACTTACAGATGCATCGCCGCACCGAAGCGATGTTGTTCATGGCAAGCCGCTGCGAGTTGATTGAATCGGTGATTCGCCCGGCGCTGGCCGAGGGCAAAACGATCGTCTCCGATCGCTTCCTGCTTGCCAATGTCGTGTATCAAAGCATCGGTGGCGAAGTGGATGCCGATCAACTGTGGCAGTTGGGACAGCTCGCCAACCGAGGCCTGCGGCCAGACCTGACCATTCTGCTCGACATGCCGGCCGAAAAGGCGTTTGCCCGCCTCGATCGGCCAGCCGACCGGATGGAGTCGCGAGGCGTTGACTATATGGAGCAAGTCCGCCAGGCGTTCAAAGACAACCTCTCTGGCAGCAGCGACCAAACCTGTGTGATCAACGCGGATCAGGCAGTCGATTCGGTCACGGCCGACATGCTCGCGGCTGTCCGCCCGTCGCTCTAGTGGTCTGTGGGCACTTTTTAGCGGTAGCTACGCTCGCCAGAGCGTGGTGTGGTTGCGAGCGTCTGGCCGGTCGGAACCACCTTCTGGCGAAGGTAGCTACGGGAGCCGTTCGTTTTCGCTTGCCCCGTTCCGCCTGAGCGATGCTCCGCTTTTTTGTGGAGGTCTGTAACGAATATGCCGATCATTCCGGTGGAGGGCGGAGGACGAATGCGCTATCTCGGTGCCCCGAGGGCCAAGTGCGAAACCACTTGGCCCGATTCAATGGCACCGTGGCGCGGTCGATCTCCACAAAAAATCTGTTTCGGTGGAACGATAATCATTCCGGTCCGCGCCGGCAGGCTCAGCGTCTGCTCGTGATCGCCGACCGATGGGGATTACAGGTCGAATCATGCGCATTTCACTTCAGCGGTTCATCGCGACGGCAGCGATGGTCGTCATCAGTGGACTCACATCCAATAACGTTAATGCCCAGCGAGCTGTCGTTCCTGGGACCGGCTCAGAGATCATTGGCGTTGCGGATGATTTCGAGGATCCCAATTGGGGTTACACCCCTCGCGATCCGAAGAGCACCGAGGACATTGATGAAAACCAACGAGGGCCAATGGGCCGCAGCTTGAACGGTCGTTGGTACGAAGGCATCAAGCGTGGCCATCCCGACATTGTCAAACGCGTTGAGACACCGGCCGGCGGACTGCCTGGAAGCACTGGCGCACTGCTTCTGAAATCCAAGTTCACCGGATTGCCTGGGCGTCCGAGTGGAAAGATGCACCAGGACGATTTCGTCGCCAACGTTCAATATCGTTTGAAAAGACGGCTCGATGTTTCAGAAGTTCCGAGTGTCACCACGCGGGTCTTTCTGCCACCGGTCGATGAATGGGAAAACCGCAGCGGTCCTCACTTTGGATTCCGTCTGGCGCTTGAGACGACGGCGATGGTTGATAAAGAATCTGGCGTCGGCATTTTCAAACGCACCACGCGCGAAATGGGCAACGAAGTCTACTGGCCCGGCATGTTCATCGAATTCGAGAACAAGGGGCAAACTCGTCGCGAGCACGACTATGCCTACCTTCGTATCCGCAGCAATCGTCGCGGCGGCGACTTCAAGGGTCCGCAAATCACAACCACTGGTTGGTGGACTTTGGGAATGAGCGTCACTCCCGATGGAATGGTGCACTACTATGCGTCACCTGGTGTAGATGATCTGACCCAAGACGATTACATCACCAGCCAATTCCCCTACGACTACCGCTGCGAACGCTTCCGCACCTTCTTTTACAACGTCTGCAGTGCCGATGACGGACGTCGCTGGAGCACCGCGTTTGTGGTCGACGACCCCAAGGTTTACGTGCTGCGGCCCAAGGGACAAGTCGCGGTTCGCAAATCGAACACACGACGCTAGCGTACGTCGCGAGCCCAGCGAGCCAAACGCGCCAGCGTCGGTTCTTGGTCGGGTTGGTATCCGATGTGTAAGGCCCGTCTCTTGCACGCTTGGCTCACAAAGTCTTGACCAGCTGGATCGCCTCTTCCCGCGAGGCGATCTTTTCGTTGAGCTGGGCATCGCGAATCTGCTCGAGAATCGTTCGGTACTGTGGGCCGGGCGGAACACCGATCTCGCGCAGGTCATCCCCCGTCAACAAGAAGGGGGGATTGAGCTTTTCGGTTGGCCAGGCGAGAGCGTCGCGAGCAACCTCGACACCGGCGGTGGAGAGACCATCGGCCATCGCGATCGCGCTGGCGACGACCAGTGATGTTTCGATGTCGCGGTCAATCAGGATCGGCTGCACTTCACACCATGGCCTTTGGTCGGCATCGCAGAGCAGTTCAAAAGACTTGATGGCTGCTGTTGATTGACGAACTTCTTCGTTGCTGAGTTTCCATCGCTGAGTGATTTCGGGAAGACGCTCAAGCGGGCTGGGCATGGTGATCAGCAGGCTTGCGAGCGTTGCCACAAAGCCGCGCGTTTCGATTGCCGCATGGATCTTTGCGAATCGGTCCAAGTCGGCGTTTGCGAGTTCAGGCAAGACGACTCGTTCCAGCGCGAGGGAACGAAGATGTTGCAGACCTTGATCGGCGAATTCCGACGCAAGGATGCGGCGCATTTCTGCGCCGATGCGTTCGCCCGAGACAACGGAGATTTCATCTGCATGTTTTCGGATCGCGGTGATCGTTGCATCGTCAACTGAAAAACCAAGCGACGTTGCAAACCGGACCGCGCGTAACATCCGCAGTTTGTCTTCGTCGATTCTTGCTTCGGCTCTACCGATCGTCCGTAGCACGCCGCGTTTGATATCGTCTTGACCACCAACGAAGTCGACCACTTTGTTTTCGGCTGGATCAAAGAAGAGTCCATTGATCGTGAAATCGCGGCGCAGCGCATCCTGCTCGGCCTCGCCAAAGTGAACGCTATCGGGGCGGCGGCCGTCGGTGTAGTCGCCGTCGCTTCGAAAGGTCGCCACTTCGGTTGGCTCAATGGTCGGTTCGTTGCTGTCTCGAACTTTGGGCAGCGGCGGCAATACCCCGATGACACCAAAGGAGGCACCGAAGGCCAGCGTCCGTTTGCGCCCGAAAACTTCACGAACCGATTCGGGGGTGGCGTTGGTTGCGACGTCGTAGTCTTTGGGTTTTCGGCCAAGCAGGGCGTCACGCACACAACCGCCCGCCAAATAGGCGACGAACCCTGCTTCGCGCAGCGTCGTAATGACCCGCAATGCTTCTTGAGCTTCGGGGCAATCAAAGTAGTGGTTTGGGCTAGCGCCAGTGTTTGTCACAACGATCGAATCGCGGAAATAGGACGGAATGAGATTGTCGGCAGCGACTATCTTGGATAAAAGCGGACCATGAACCTACCGAAGCCTTCAACACGTCGCAAACGCGGAGTCGTTGGCGTCATTTTGCGCCAAGATCGACTGCTGATCATCCGTCGGTCCCTGACCGTGACCGCACCCGGCAAACTCTGCCTGCCGGGAGGGACGATCGAGGATGGAGAGAGCGAAGACGAAGCGTTGGTTCGCGAGATGCAGGAGGAACTGGCGATCGATGTCGATCCCGTGCGGCTCTGTTGGCGCAGCATCACGCCCTGGGGAACCAACCTCGCTTGGTGGCTTGCCGGGCTTGATGAGACCGTGATTCCGGTCGCTAATCCCGAAGAGGTTGCTGAAGTGCACTGGATGAATCGGGCCGAAATTCGTACGGCGGCCGATATGCTGCCAAGCCTGCCCACCTTCGTCGACGCCTGGGAACGAGGCGACGTCGAACTCGACCTGCGCTAGTCTTGTCCACGCACCGTTGGGACGGGCCTATTCTCGTGACCCCGCTCCGCGTGGTCACGCACTCGTCGGGCGCTCCGCGTCCTCACCCGTGAGCCGCACGCGCTAGCGTCGGGCCTCGCGCTCCTCTAAATCTCGTAGGGCCCGACGCTAGCGCGTTCGGCTCACAGTGGCGACTGCCTCGACTGCGCCACAAAAAAACCTCACCGAAAATCGGGGAGGTTTCTCGTTGAGTCCGATTGGAATCGCCAATTACTTTTTGGCGACTCGTTCGACGTCTTGAACGAATGGGTTCACGCGAACCGGCCCTTTGGCAACGACCTTGGGTTTGACCACGGTGGAGTGGTGCACGCAAGGGTTGCATGAGGGTGCTGGCGTGGGCACAGCAGGCTGGTCAAACTGCACACGCAAACGACTTTTGTAGTCGCCCGACGGTGCAACTTGTGGCAACGAAGCGAAGGGGCTGATGCCGTAGGGGCGCGAGTGACGTGACCCGTAGTACACGGGTGGGTTGGTCGCAAAATAGGGTGGTGTGCGAAGGCTTGTGCCGTAGCGAGCACCGTATGGCTGATAGAATCCATATGGCAAAACACCGTAGCCAAACGGCTGTTGGGCCGATGCGGTGTCAGACATTACGATTGACGCGGCGAGCGCGAAAAGGGAAGCCAAAAGAAGCTTTTTCATTGAAACTGGCTCAGATGGTACGGTTTGTCCGGGGTGTCATGGGGTCGTTGGCGATCACCCCCGTGCCCTGAACCTACGCTAGTCGCATTCTCGCCCCCTTTCAACCATTGAAATTCGATATTTCCCGTGTCTCAGCATCGATAGTACAACCGAAACAACCGTCATTACCCCACCCTCAAAACAGCCTTCTCGAACGTGAACATCGCAGCCATCATTCACTCACTTGACGGAGGAGGAGCCGAGCGAGTCATGGCTGGACTCTGCTCGCGCTTGGCGTGCGGTGGGCACCAAGTCACGCTCGTTACGCTTGATGATGCCAGTGGCGATCGGCACTCTGTTGATGCCCGTGTCGAGCGGTTGCCGCTTGACGTGATGCGCGAAAGTCGGTCGTTGCTACAGCGCGTGCAAAACACGCGCGCCCGTGTCGATGCGCTTCGAAAAGCGGTCGACAAAATCGGTCCCGATGCGATTCTTTCGTTCTGTGATCGCACGAACATTTTGGTGTTGACCGCGTTGGCCGCATCGAACGTTCCAATCGTGATTTCCGAACGCAGCGACCCAAGTCAACAAAAACTCGGTCGGCTGTGGGAATTGCGGCGCCGCCAGACCTACCCCAAAGCAACGTCGATCATCGCGCAGACCGACGGAGCCGCCCGCGCGCTACAGCCACTGCACCGTGATCCGATTGTGGTGATTCCGTCGGCGGTGGAAACGCCGCCGCAAGAGTTTGGCGTTGAGGATGAACGTCAAAAAACGATCGTGGGCGTCGGCAGGCTCGAGCACGAAAAGGGATTTGATCGTTTGATTCGAGCCTTCGCGATGGTCGCGGATGATGCGTCCGATTGGAGGCTGAAGATCCTCGGCGAGGGATCTCGGCGCGGCGAATTGGAAGAGCTTGCTCGAGACTACGACATCGACCATCGCGTTTCGATGCCTGGTTGGGTGAAACCGATTTGGCCCGAACTTTTCAAAGCCGGCATCTTCGCACTGCCCAGTCGTTACGAAGGATTTCCGTCAGCGCTGATGGAGGCGATGGCAACGGGAGCACCGGCGATTGCGGTCGACTGTGACAGTGGGCCAAGGTGCATTGTCGAAGACGACTACAACGGTCTGCTTGTCGAGAACGATACCGAAGCACTTGGATTGGGGATCGAGCGATTGATCCGCGATATTGATCTGCGGCAAAGACTCGGACGCAATGCCGTCGGCGTCACCGAGATGTTCGGCTGGAACGCGATGGTCCGCGCCTACGAGCGAGTGTTGAAAGCGGCCGTGGAGCAGAACGACCCGTAGTGGACGAGGCCACGAGTCCAACAATTTTCGTAGTGGACGAGGCCACGAGTCCCTCGGTTTTCATTCGCTCATGGGACTCGTTGCCTCGTCCACTACGAAGATGGGGACTACGAAGGGTTGCGGGTTATTGAACCGGGTCGAACGGTTCGATTGGAAAGGTTGGTCGAACCAACATTTCGATTTTCTTTCTTGCCGCCGATCGGCTTTCGTCGTCGCCGACGATGAAGCCCGTTTCGTTGAGCGCGAAGCCAAACCGCTCGTCGACCGATTCGGTTGGAAAGCCAACTTGCTTGAGCGACATATCGTGAAGCCGCGCGATCGCAGCCATCGCCGCGTCGCCGAGTTCCACGCGAAGTGGTTTGCCGTTGTAGAAACCGTTCTCAGAAACGACGCGATCATCGTCTAAATAGTCGGCCAATCGTTCCGCATCGTCTTCGTCGCCAAAAACGGTGACGGCCTGGATTGCGGAGGCAAGGATCATCGCGTCGTCCGATTCTTCGAACGTTTTGATCGCCAAGTCATAGGTGTATCGATTCGAGTTGGTCATGCCGTACATCAGAATCTCTTCGCGATTCTTCAGTTTGCTGCGAGGCAGCCAACGTCCCACCAAGACTTTGGTTGGCGTCGCCATGTTGGGGTCTCGATACATCTTTCCGATCGCCGGTTTGTACAGCACGCTCAGCATCAGATCGTCGAAACCGTTGTTGAGTGGAACGGCGGGGTCACTCGATGGCAACAGCAGGGCGATCGTGTCGGCGACGCTCGGGAAGTCTCGGGTCATCTTTTGGCGAACGGTTACAATGGCACGCTCGAGCGCCATTGCGCGGTCGCGCGAGGTTCCATCGAGGGCGACGGTCAAGTCGGGATAAACTTGCACCAGTTCGACAAACATCTCACGTACCGAATTCGAGTCGCCAAAGATGGACGAGATCGTGTCCCACCCTTCGAAGCCAACGTCCTTGCCGGAGAGAAAGGCTTCGATGCGACGGTTCAAATCACCTGCGGTCAGCTGACGAACGATCTTGTTTGCGCGGATCCGAACCTCGGGATCATGATGCTCTTTTCCAAGTTCGGTTAGCCGAGGAATGATGGCTTGCCCCAGTTCGCTCAAGCGGCTCGCGGCACGCTCGCGATCGGCAAACGCACTCGAGCCAAGCTCTTCGATCCACTGCTCGATTTCTTCATCGGTCGCCGTGGGGTGGGCTTCGGCTGATGGCTTGGAACGATCGGTTGGGGGGGCAACTTGCGGCTGGGTTGGGGAATCGCTTTTGGGGAGCTCGGTGGGGGATGGCTGTGGCGGAGTCTGAGCGAGAGTCGACAGCGGGATCACCACAAAGGCGATCGCCGTGATCGAAATCCTTGCAAGGATTCTGTGTCGCTTCGGTTGACTCATTGCGAACATCCCGTGTTGGCCGCTGGCTTCCGATTCCACTGTAGCCTGTAATCACCCGCCTTAACGGGAGATCTGTGGTTTGATGTAAAGCTTTATCGGTTTGTGAGACTACAGCAATGCGGCTGATTCGTCATATCTTCGATCGTCGAACTCGGAAAGGAAAGGGCGAAAACGGTTGTCTATCTGCCTGGTGGCGGGTAATCTTGGAGCAGACGCAAACGATTCACACGTGAATTCGCGTCCCTTGTAGGGATTTGCGGCCGATTGCAGCCTTAACCTGCTAAAGAGCCATGCCAACGAATATGTCTATTGATTCTGACGCGACCACTCCAGGTCGCACCTCTGATGCTGACCTTGGTGATTCTTTCCAAGAGTCTGTTTCACCCCCCAAATCGGACGACAGTCCGGCAAAGAAGAGCTTACCAGTCTCTGAACTTGGTTTGTCGACCCAGTGCGTTCACGCGGGCGAACGCCGACAGAAGCCGGAAGGTTCGATCACCGCTCCGATCTTTACCGCCTCGACGTACACATTTGAGTCGACTGACTCGTTGATGGAATTTGTCGAGGGACGGGAAGAACGCGAAGAGTACGGCCGCTACGGCAACCCCAATGAAAAGAGCGTCGAGGCGAAGCTTGCCGCGCTTGATGGTGCCGAAGACGCGATCCTTTACAGCAGTGGGATGGCGGCGATCGTCGGGCTGTTGATGAGTCGTTTGAACGCGGGCGACGAGATCGTTTTCTTTGACCAGTGCTATCACCGAAGTCGCGAATTCTGCACCAAGCACCTCTCGCGTTTCGGTGTCGTCACTCGCCAAGTTCCCACGGGGGACTTCGATGCGATGGAGGCTGCGATCACCCCGGCGACCAAGATGCTGGTTTCGGAATCGCCGACCAACCCTCATTTGACGGCCGTCGATCTGGAGCGGTTTGTTGCGATTGGTAAGGCTCACGAAGTCGAAACGTTGATCGATGCGACGCTTGCGACGCCTTACAACATCAAGCCCGTTGATTACGGTGTCGATTACGTCCTGCACTCTGCCACGAAATACCTTGGTGGCCACAACGATTTGTTGGCAGGCGTCATCTCGGGCCGTAAAGAGGCGCTCGAACCGGTTCGTGCATTGCGAGGCATCTTGGGCAGCGTGAATTCGCCCCACAGCCTCTACTTGCTCGAACGTGGGTTGAAGACGTTCGAACTGCGGATGCAGCGTCACAACGAAAACGGCCAACGTGTTGCCGAGTTCCTTGAGGCTCATCCCCGCGTTGAAAAGGTCTACTACCCGGGCCTCAAGTCACATCCGACGCACGCCATCGCGGCGTCGCAGATGAAGGGCTTTGGTGGCCTGATCACCTTCCTGGTCAAAGACGCTGACTGGAAGGAAACCTCACGTATTGTCGATGGTTCTCAGATCGCTCGGATCGCTCCAAGCCTTGGCGGAGTCGAGACGTTGATCGAGCAGCCGTTGATCATGAGCTACTTCCATTGCACGCCCGAAGAGCGTCAGCGGTTTGGGATTCCTGACAACATGATTCGTATGTCTTGTGGCATCGAAAATCCGGAAGACTTGATTCGCGACCTCGACCAGGCACTCAAGGCATGACCGACAATTCTGGCGGCGGTCACGACCACAACAACGAATCGTTTCGTACGCGCGCGATTCACGTCGGTAACGAAATTGACCCCGCAACCGGCGCCGTCGTTCCGCCCATTCACCTTGCAAGCACGTTTCGCCAACCAGGTGCTGGCGAGTGGGGTGAGTTCGACTATTCGCGCAGCGGCAATCCGACTCGGACCAACCTGCAATCGACGCTCGCTTCGCTCGAAGGCGCAGCGGGAGCGTTGGCCTTTTCGTCCGGAATGGCTGCGATCCACTGTGTCACGATGATGCTCCGCACCGGCGACCACGTGGTTGCTGGATGCGATTTGTATGGTGGTGCTTATCGGTTGCTTCACAAAATCTGTGACCGTAGCGGGATCGAGGTCACCCTTGTCGACATGACCGACACCTCGGCCGTCGAAGCGGCGATCACGGACAAGACGAAATTGGTCTGGGCCGAAACGATCGGCAATCCACGTTTGACGATTCCCGACTTGGCGGCGCTTGCGGAAGTGACACACGCTCGCGGCGCGGTGATCGGAGTGGACAATACCTTTGGCACGCCCGCGCTGGTGCGTCCCATCGAGCAGAACATTGACATCGTGATGCATTCGGCGACCAAATACCTTGGTGGCCATAGCGACTGTCTTGGTGGCACGCTTGCGGTTCGGACGAAAGAACTGCTCGACGAGCTCTATTACATCCAGAACGCCACGGGAGCGGTCCTCGATCCACTGAGTTGTTTCTTGGTCTCGCGTGGTTTGAAGACGCTTGACTTGCGGATTCGCGAGCAATCGGCAACGGCACTGAAACTTGCGACGTGGCTGCAGTCGCATCCACGCGTCAAGTCAGTCCTCTACCCAGGGCTGACAGAACACCCGCAACACGATCGCGCGTCGAAACTGCTCGACGGCGGTTTCGGAGCGATGGTGACCTTCGAACTCGATGGCACGATTGACCAGACGGCAAAGGCATGCGAGGCGACGCGGCTGTTTCACTTGGCCGTCAGCCTTGGAGCGGTCGAGTCGCTAATTGAGCAGCCTGCGACCATGTCGCACGCCAGTTACGATGCCGAAGATCGAGCCCGATTCGGAATCACCGACGGCCTGATTCGATTGTCCGTCGGATTGGAATCGGCCGAGGACTTGCAGGCTGATTTGGAGCAAGCGATCCAATCGGCCTAGGCTGGAGTGCCTAACCTCGTGACCCCGCTCTGCTCAACCTCGTGACCCCGCTCTGCGTGGTCACGCACTCTTGGACGCTCCGCGTCCTCTTGCGTCCTGAGCCGCAGGCGCTAGCCTCGGGCCCTTCGGGATCAAAAAAAGTGTGAGGCCCGACGCTAGCGCGTTCGGCTCAGCTCAGCGACAACAGCCTCTAGTCGATGAATTCGCGTTCGACGAACTTGGTGTCGTGGCGACCCTCGACAAACTCGGGGTGCTGGAGCACTTTGTCGTGGAATGCGGCGGTGGTGGCGATCCCTTCCACTTGCATCTCAGCGAGTGCTCGTCGCATGGTTGCGATTGCGTCTTCGCGAGTCGGTCGGTAAACGATCAGTTTGCCGATCATCGAGTCATAGTGAGGCGGTACGGTGTAGCCGCCATAGACGTGCGAATCGAATCGGACGCCGAGTCCGCCCGGCGTGAACAACTTGGTGATCTTGCCGGGGTTGGGGCGGAAGTTCTTGTCAGGGTCTTCGGCGTTGATTCGGCACTCAATCGCCGCACCACTGCACTTCAGGTCGTCCTGCGAGAACGACAGTTTCTCGCCCGCTGCGACGCGGATTTGTTCTTTGATCAAGTCGACGCCGGTGATCATTTCGGTCACTGGGTGCTCGACTTGAATTCGAGCATTCACTTCGATGAAAAAGAAGTCGTTGTTCTCATCGACGATGAACTCGACCGTTGCCGCGTTGCTGTACTCGGCACCACGGATCATTCGAACCGCTGCTTCGCAAATCGCCTGACGGCGGTCGGCAGGCAAGTTCGGGCTTGGCGCCTCTTCGATCAACTTTTGGTGACGGCGTTGGACGCTGCAGTCGCGTTCGAACAAGTGACAAACGTTGCCGTGGTTGTCGGCGATCACTTGGACTTCGATGTGGCGAGGATTGCCAACGTAGCGTTCCAGGTAAACGCCCCCGTTTCCAAATGCGGCCAGCGCTTCGGTGCGGGCTTGATTGAGTGCGGTCAGGAGCGAATCTTCGTCTTCCGCGACGCGCATCCCTTTGCCACCACCACCGGCGGTCGCTTTGATCAGAACGGGGTAGCCAATTTCGCGTGCGATTTCGGCTGCGGTCGAGTCGTCTTCGACCAAGCCGTCGCTTCCGGGGACGACGGGAACATCGTTGGCGATTGCCATCGATCGGGCGGTGTTTTTGTCGCCCAGTTTTTCCATTGCCTCGGGGCTTGGTCCGATGAATTCGAATCCGCTTGAACGGCAGACTTCGTTGAAGTGAGCGTTTTCAGCAAGGAATCCGTATCCGGGGTGCACGGCGTCGACGTTACCGACTTCCGCGGCCGCAATGATCTGGTCGATTTTCAAATAGCTGTCAGCGCTGCGTGGTTTCCCAACACAGTAAGCTTCGTCGGCCAGCTGAACGTGCATCGAGTCGGCGTCGGCTTCGCTGTAGACGGCGACCGATTGAACACCCATCTCGCGGCAGGCACGGATCACACGTAGAGCGATCTCACCGCGGTTTGCGATCAGTAGTTTTTGAAACACTTGTCTTCAAACTTTCAGCTAGTTGCTCGGTTGGACACGGAACATCGGCTTTCCGAAATCAACTGGCTGCTGATCGTCGACCAGGATTTCAACGATCTTGCCACGGCACTCCGCAGGAATCTCGTTAAACACCTTCATGGCTTCGACGATGCAAACGACAGTGTCTTCGTTCACCACGTCGCCGACCTTGACGAAGAGTTCAGATTCGGGGTTGGGGCGAGCATAGAATGTGCCAACCATCGGAGCGTCGATGGTGATCGTTCCCGAAGTGTCAGCGCCACCGCCAGCATCGGCTGGCGCAGCCGGCGCGACGGGTGCAGGAGCCATGGGGGCGACCGCAGGCATTGCCTGGATCGGTGCCGCTCCACCGCGACTCAATTTGATCTTTTCGTCGCCTTGCTGAAGATCCACTTCGCTTAGCTCGTGCTGTTCCATCAGCTCGATAATCTTGCGAATCCGTTCGATATCGAACACGTCGTCGTTGGGCTTTCCGCCTTTGCTCATGCTTGACTCGTTGTCAGAAAAATCTCAATCAGCAAACCGACGCTTGCATGCATACAAGCTTGGTCGTTCCAGTCTTGTTCCGTTGAGGTCATGTCCCGCTCCGATGAGGGGGGGCGACCTGTAAACGATCGTTGTGCAAGTTTTACAGCATCAAACGGCAATCATCGAGGCCCTTTGCCAGACTGCTAAGGACTTCCGCACCCTCAGGGGTCACGAGCACGTCATCCTCGATGCGAATCCCAAAGTCTCCCTCGAAATAGACGCCCGGTTCAACGGTGATAATCATGCCGCTATCGAGGATTTCGTCGCTCACAGACGACATTCGGGGCGATTCGTGGATTTGCAGGCCGGTGCCGTGCCCGAGTCCATGCTTGAAGGCGTCGCCGAGTCCAGCTTTTTCCAAAATCTCGCGGGCCGCCCGGTCAACGTCGCTCGCAGCCACGCCGGGACCGATGGCGGCGATCGCGGCCAGCTGGGCTTCGAGCACGACGTCATAAGCTCGACGAAATGCGTCGCTGGCCGTCTGGCGATGAAATGTCCGTGTCAGGTCGCTCGCATACCCGTCGTAGCAGGTGCCCCAGTCGACCAACAGCGTCGCCGAATCGCCGATCATCGCCGGGCCTGGGCGGTAGTGCGGAAGGGCGCCCGCGGCGCCGGCGGCAACGATCGGAGCAAAGCTAACCCCTTCGGCTCCGAGGGTTCGCATTTTGGCTTCGAGGTCATGGGCAATCTCCCGCTCGCTCGAAGCGGTGGTGATCATCGGCAGGACTGCTTGGAAACTGCGCTGGGCGATTTCAACCGCTTTGCGTGTCGTCTCGATTTCATCGGCGTCTTTGATCATTCGTTGTTGTTCAACGACACCGCTCGTCTCGATCCATTGAATGTCTGGGCAGCTTTCTGTCATCACCGCAAGCGATGCCACAGTCACATGAGCCGCTTCGAATCCGACGCGTGACTGCCCCGAACCCTTGATCACCTCGGCCAGAAGATCTTGCATTAGTTGTCCGGGGGGACGAATCGCCGTTGCGAGCGCAGGACATTCATCAGCAATCTGAGTGTCATACCGTCCGTCGCTCATGATCGTCGTGCCCTTTCGGGTAACGAGCAAATAGGAGCTGTCGCCGGTGAATCCGGAAAGGTAGCGAACGTTGATTTCGTCCGTGACGAGCATCGCATCCATTTCGAGCTCATCAAGTCTTGCGGCGAGCGTTTCAAGTCGTGGTGGCAGCAAGGGTCGGGCTCCTAGCAAGGTGCGCGAGAATCAGGAAGCAGTTTTACTCGTGATGCTGGTGCGCGTGCGGGTCGTAGTCGTGGTGTTCTTGATCGATGTGCACATGAAGCTGGGGGTAGTTTTTGAACAACCACATCCATCCGGCTTCGGTGACTTTGGAATCATCAAGGTAGAGTGATTCAAGGTGAGGCATGGCGGCGAGTGTCTTCAGTCCCTCGTCGGTCACGGCGACACCAATGAGATGGATGCCACGGAGGGATTCGATCTTTGCGATTGAGTTGGTCACTTCGTTGCCGAGTTCGGTCGATCCCAACCGAAGCTGTCGCAGTCGCGGTAGTTGTGCGAGTGACGCGACACCCTCAGGTGTGCAATCAACGTGGGGCAAGTTCAAGTACCAGAGGGACTCGCACTGCGCGATCGTCTCGAGTCCTTCGTCGGAGATGGGCGAGAGACGCAGTCGTAGATGTCGCAGATTCGGGAGCGCCGAGATGGCGATCATCGCTCGGTCGGTGAGTTTTCCTTGATCGACAATGAATGTGTCGATCGATTTCAATTCGACAATCTGTGGGATCATCGAATCGGTGACTTCAAAATCGGCAACGTGCAGCTTGGTGCCGTTCTCTTTCGCGACCTCGGTACACAGGTTCTCGAAGAGAACGCTCGGCGCGATCGCCAACAGATCCTGGTCCCTGCGCGGGTGCAGCACGCCGCTGGAATAGACGACGATTGTGACAAAGACAGCCGTCAGGACGATTGCCCACATCATGTGACGACGGCGAATTCGACGTTGCTTCTCACGGGGAGAAATCTCGAGTGGCTCGTCAGCCTCCTCGGAAGAATCATCGCCCTCTTCGGTCGACTCGGAGCTTGCAGGTTCATCGGCCGAATCGCCCGCGCCATCGGGGGCGACGCCTACCGAGATGCCGTCATCCTCAGCAGCATCGTCGACACCAACGCCCTCGGCGTCAGGTTGTTCTTCGTCTTCTTTGTTCGCGACATCAGCCATAACCGGATCGTACAGAATCGCCCCGGCGGTTGCCACATCGTCATCATGGACAAGCGGGACGCGCCCACCCTCTTCGTAGTGGACGAGGCCACGAGTCCCTCAAACCTCCCATCACACCTCGTAGTGGACGAGGCCACGAGTCCCTCATCTCGCATTTCATCACGAGCAAACAGGGGCTCAGCAAGTTCCCTTGCTGCTAGTCGCAGCTCGCCGACAGAAGAGCGTGGACGAGGTTGATCGTTCCCTCGTCCCACGCGGTTGGAGTGTATCCTGGCATCGGAACGCCGCCGAGAGACGACGTCCCGATGCACAGTGAAGTTTCAACGTGGAGCCGCCGACCGAGACGATTGACCCAGAAATCGTCTTGGCAAGCGATTGAATGCTCCGACCAAGTTGGGAGGCCAGTGAACGTTTCCCGCAAAGCGTTCACCAACGATGAAACTTCTGTAGTGGACGGTTGTGTGATTCCGAGTCAGCGTGATCAATACGAACGGGCATCACGTTGGTCGTGTCATCACCTTGGTCGGGGATTAACAGCCGTCGCTTTGTGATGTCAACGGCGATTTGCCGCGGAAGCAATTTTGTCGTCGCAAGAATGAAGCGTTCGGCTGCTTGGCCGCAAAAACCACGTAAAAAGCGAGGTTTCTGGTTTCCGTGTTTCGCGGCGTGAAACACGATTTTTCTTCGCGGGCCCAGAAAATGGCTTACCGCTGGTGGTCATGCTCGCTCGTCCTCCTGCCCTCGTGACCCCGCTCTGCGTGGTCACGCACTCACGGACGCTCCGCGTCCTTCACCCCTGAGCCGCAGACGCTAGGCTCGGGCCTCCGAGAAACACACAAGCGGTCAAGGCCCAACACTAGCGAAGCACGTTGTTCCCGCGTGAACAACGTTGAGTGAAGATTCCGGCTAAAGCTCGGTACTACGAACCGTGCGGTCTGTCCTCGTGACCCCGCTCTGCGTGGTCACGCACTCTTCGGACGCTCCGCGTCCTTTACCCCTGAGCCGCAGACGCTCGCCTCGGGCCTTACGCCCAGTGAATTACCGTTCAAGGCCCGGCCGCTTACGCGATCACGGCTTAAGTGAGCACAAGCACGAGCACGAGCACGAGCACGAGCACGATTGGCGCGCGGCAACACCTTTGCTCTCTCTTCTCCGTGCTCTCAGTGTCCTCGGTGCTCAATATCAGAACCAGGTTGCGGTCCACAACGACGAAGCTGCGGAGCGGCAAAGAGAGGGGTGTCCCAACGGGGACCGTGGGGACAAGGTTGAGCGGCGTTGAGAGGTTACTGCTTTTGCCGCATCGCTTCTTTGACAAGTTCAGCGGCGACCCCGGCGCGGACTTCGAGCTGAGCGGCTTCGTCCTGCGCCAACGGCCCGTCACAGAGCTTGTTGACCACGTCGACACACCACATTGGATCGACGCTGGCGATCGAAAGAATCGATTGATTGTTGTTGAGTCGCAATTGGCGGCCACCAAACAACCAGCCGGTGTCTTCAAACGCTGGCTCAAGCAGTTGGCGACCAAGTTCACGATCACGAAACGAAACGATCCTCGCAGCGCCCCCCAGGATCGTGTGCAGCCGATCCGATTCAAAACTTTCTGGTAATTGCCAAAGCGACTCAAAGATCAACGCATCAAGCAACTCGGGAGCGAGAGAATCGAATTGCTGGAGTGCCGGCAACACGACACCCGTGTAATGGAACAGGTAGTGATCCGATTCCAGACGGTTGATCGACGACATTGCTTGAACCGTTTGCTCGATCAAGCTTTGGCGTTCTTCTTCGTTGGAGCTTAGGCGTGCATGAGCAAGCAAGAAACCGATGCGTGTGTTGAGGTCGCTGATCAACGGCCCCACTATCCCAGGTTCGCCGAGCCCCTGTTTCCACATCGTTCCCGCTTCGTTCTGGTACCGCAGCCAGCTCGCAATTCCACCGCCGTCGATCGCATCGACATTGCCTTTTTCCAAATGTTGGATCCAAGCTTTCGCGTTGGCTTGCCCCCAAGTCAATTCGCATTCTGATAGCAGACGATCGAGTTCGACCTCGCGCGCTGTGAGGCGAATGAGTTGTTGGGCACGTTTCAAGTCAAGGATCGCCAGCACAGGAACCACCACGCGGGATTCGCCGACCATTAGCTTTCGCTGGTTGCTGTCGACCATGCTTTGGAACTCATCGGCGTCTTGCCAGATCTCTTCCGCAATCTGCGTCGCCAAATCGTTGTGCCCGGCTGCGAGCAACGTGCGAGCCAAACGTGCTTTGCCGATCAACCCATCGCGGCCCGTCTTTTTCCGTGCCATCGCAAGTGCTTCACCCAAGAAGTCCTCATGCAAGTCGGGATCGTCCGACATCGAGGCGGCTTGGGTAAGCAACATCGCAGCGTACTCCGCTGGGACCAGTGGGTTGTTGACCACCAATTCGACCATCTCGGGTTGCTGCCGAAGTGCATGCTCGCCATACATCAACGCGTACTGCCCGACTTGCGGGTTCTGCACCACAGCCGTCTGGACGTAGGCCAAGAATTGCTCCGGTTGGGTTGCGGCGAGCCCCTGCATGTACAGCCCAACCCGATGCATGGGACTGCTCTTTACTACGACCGGTTCAACGACACCAAAGACCTGGTTCGCAGCATCAAAGAAGGTTTCCGGTTCTACGTTGCGGATCGAGTTTGTGATGGGCGATGTCTGCTTTGACAATCGACAGTCGACGGCGCCGTCGTTCGCCAGCGGCGCAAAGTACGGTGCGTAACCCGGCGCCGAGATTCCGACGATTGCTTTCCCTTTCGGTACACGAAACGATGCTGTTCCGTTGGCGCCTGTTGTGCCGCGAACCGTGCCGACGCGCGCACCGACGATGGCGACCCGCGCATTCGCAATGCCCTCACCGGCCTCCGATTTCACGACGACTTGGATTTCGCTTTCAGCACCGCGGCGCATGATGCGAAACTCGCCCAATTCCAGGCGTCCGACCGACGACACCTCCGCTTCGTCGCCAATCAGCTTTCCCGCAGCATAGGGACTGTGCAGCTTAAAGAAGTCGGGAGCACTGATTCGAATCTGCACGCGTTCTTTGAAGTCAACGGTCTTTGGGAATTCAAAGAGTCCGTCGTCATTGGTCGTTGCCGTCGTCGGACGATCATAGAATTCCGATTCCATCAGCTCTTCCGAGCTGTAGCCCTCGGCGATCATGACTTGTCCACGGCGTATGTTGACGCTTATCCCCACAACAGGATGACCATCGAGATCAACAACCCTTCCCGTTGGTACGGCTGTTTTGCGAGGCGTGATCACCAGTTCGACCGGTTCGTCGGAGTTCAGGATGACGCTTCGCTTCTCGGAAAGCGAATTCCCTTTGCTGGCCAGCAGCGTTACGGACGTCTGGTCAGCAACGCCGAAGAGACTGAATTCGCCTTCTGGATTTGAAAAGACGTGTTGCGTGGTCAGGAAACGCTCTTGCCCAAACTCGTAAGCAATCGACGCGCCGGCAACCGGTTTTCCGTCGGCATCCACCACACTGCCACGCCACCCGGTGCTGCGGTTGAGCGTGAGTGGTTCCAGTTCAAGCACGCCATCGACAGGCAGCTTTTTTGAACTCTGATAAAAGGTGTCGTCAAAATAGAGGACGCCAGTATGGTCATGCGGGTAGTAAGAAACGTGGTCTCGTACTCGAAAGAACCTCGCCTTGCCGCTTGCGTCGGTGAAGGTGTCTTCGAGCCGGCCGTCAAAACTTGCGATCGAGATGTCTTCGAGAGGTGTGTCGGTTCCGGCTTCGCGTATCGTTGCGATCAGCTGAACCTGTTTGCTCATTTCCATTTCCCAAGCGAACGCCCCTTCTCCGCCCGACAGTTCGACCTGTTTGTCGGCATCAAATCGGAAAGGGAAATCACTTGGGCAAGCAAGGAGATGTTGCAGTTGTCCTTGGCTGAGGGCGGGCGATCGAAAGTTACCGGCGGCGTCGAGGTGAGCGAAGGACCAACCAAGGTTGTCGGGATTGGTCACACGGGCACTCGCCCCCACCGGTCTCGAAATCACGAATAGCCGTGTCGCGTCCAAGTTGTCGATCGTTTCTCCGTCCGCTGGAATCACCTTTCCGACGACTTCTCGCGTCCGGGCCGGGACCACGACGATTCCTTTGCCTGCTTGCTTGCGAACCCCAGACCGTTGGTTTCCGACACCATCGCCGCTAAGGAACACCGCTTCCAATGTCTCAGCATCGCATCCTTGAACCGTCACCTTTCCGTTTTCGTCAGACACGTTGGCAAGCGATCGAGCGACGCACCAAGGAATCCGGTGGCCGGCAACAATTGCAGGTGCGACTCGTACGCCAGCGAGCGTCTTGTTTTCGGGTGAAACGATTGCGACCGTCGAGCCTTCCCCGCGACGCAGCTTGATTTCAAGGGGCACGTTGACTTTGATGCGCTGGTAATGCAAGTCGACGACATGCGGCTGAAACCCGGGGGCGGTGACGACAAGGTGATGCTTGTCGGGAAGAAAGAAGCGTCGATCGGTTTGCGGGAATGGCAACGAAAAGTTTCCGTCGGCATCGGAGGCTGAGGTGACTTGCGGTTGCTCTGGGTTCAGTTCGGCGTAGGCCTGTTTGAGCCAACCCGCACCGGCCACCAGTGTCACTTTGGCATCAGCAATCTTCGACGAGTCATCCTTTGACGTAACGACTCCACGAATCACGGGCGAGGCGCCACTTGCGATCGAAACAGATGCGACAAGCGACAGTGCGGCAAGAGTGAGAGTACGCATTGAGGCTAGGGAACAACCTTTTGCAAGAGGCCAGCGAGAGGACCGCCGTCAAAGAGAAGCAACGACGTGACGTGAAGGGGTTCAATAGATTGGGGGACTCGGACCGAGACCGGACAGAGACTGCCTCACGAGAATCCCGAAGACGCGGTCGCGAAAACGTGGTCGCCATGTCTCGCTCGAACGAGCAATCGGTTTTCTCGTTGTTCGGCTTTGCAGTCGGTCATGTAGAGACCGCTGGTGGTGGTCAGCGATGGGTTGATCGTGATCATCGCCCCGTCCGGACGCGGGATCACCGTTTGGCCGCCGCCGAGTTTCAATTCGCCCAGCAGGTCGACTTTGGTCGAACCGGCATCGGAAACTTCAAACGGGTACTTCGACTGGTTCGACCCGTAGAAAAAGAACTCGTATTGCTCATCCGCTTCGGTGACCTCAAACGAAAGCGACTCAATTCGATAATGGCCAACAGGGCATTCGTCTCGTGGCTCGAGCCCTTCGAGTGCAACGCGAACTCCACCACGCGAAACAAGCGAAGCGTTGAATTTGCTCAGCTCGACGGACGGTTTCAGCGGAAGGTGAGGAGCGATCGATCCGGTCCCAACGAGTTCGTCGAATTCGATACTCGTTCCTACTTGATCACTCTTGAGCACATAGCGTTTTCCGAACAGCCGCGTGATTGATTCACAGGCGACACGGCCGCCGATCGAATCGACTTTGCCGTCACCATTGAGGTCCAACACGATGCGATCGGCAGCGTCGAACCAGCGACCGTTGCTGTCACGATCCATCCGGATTGCGGCGATCGAGGTGCCACCAATCTCGACTTGGCCTCGCATCACGCCGGTTGTTGCGATTTGGATCGCCTCGTCCCCCAAACGTCGAATGCGAATCGAACGGGTTGCCGTTTCAAAGTCACCCGACTCGGTAACGAATTCGGCATCGATCTTGGTTTGCCAACTTTCGACGCCAGGATCATCGGCGTTGATCCGTTCATCGGCTTGAAAGGTTTTGTCGCGATTCAAGTCAACATAAAGCTGGCTGGGTGTGCCCGCTTTGAATCCGATGGCGATGCTACGCGAATCCTGGGCCCCGTAAACAAACCAGCCGAGGTTCCACTTTGATGTGCCGGTCGGATCGATACCCCAAAGCAACGCATCACGCTCGATGCCTCCTGGCAATCCCGTTTGGATGTTGTGAAAACGCGGCCGCGGAAGCTTGTCGCCCGTGTCGTCATATCGAAACGGCTCGGACGAAAAGCAAGGGACGCAAGTCGCCAAGCACGCGGCGACGAACAGCACGCAGTGCACGAACGAGCGAGTGAGTGTTGGCATCAGAGCGTTCCCACAAACGGAAGATGCTTTGAAATGGTTGGAGTTCATTGTAGCTGCCGTAGGTCATGCTGTGCATGACATCTGGGGCGGGCTGACCTTTCCAAACCGTCGCTACCTTCGCAAGAACATGGAATGCGTTGGTCGAGCGTTTTTCAAAACCCCACGCTCTGGCGAGCGTAGCTACGGGGGAACTCGGTTATTGCTCGATCACGTTGGCGATCTTGGTTTGGACGCTTTGCACGTCATCCGTTCCCTTGAACCGTTGCAACACCTTGCCGGTTGGCGACAGCAAGACGGCGAACGCAGTCTCCTGTTTTCCTTCCACCAGTTCACCAAGCCCTCGTGTTTTGATTTTCGCTTTGGTGTCATCGAGGCGAGCTCGGTCTTGAAGCTCAAACTTTTCGAATTCGATCGACGCGTCGGCAAAACGATCCGACAGCGTTTGGTACAGCTCGCCGGTGGCGCGACAATGCGGGCATTGATCATTGTGGCTGCGAAAGGCGGCAAGCCGGTAGGTCGTTGCGGGTTGCTCAACTTCGGCGCTCGGCCGCACAACCGCATTGACACCCTCGTCGGGCCGTGCAGCCTGTTGTTGATCGTTTTGATGAGGAGCATCGGCATTGCGTGATAGAACGCCGACAACAACGACTAACGTTGCTGCCAAAGCAACCATCGAAGCGATCGCGATGCGTTTCCATCGCCGCGCCGAGACGACATGTTGCCCGCTTGCGAGGATGGCATCAACGTGTGCGTCATCAAGCTCGGCGTTCTTATAGAAGTCAACAACGTCTTGCTCGTCAATCGTCATGGCATGTCACCTCCACATCGCCAAAGCGATCCACGAGCTTCTTTTTTACACGAGCCAATTGACTCAGGATCGTTCCTCGGGGTTGTCCTGTGATTTCAGCGATTTCGGCGGCGGTGTAGCCTTCGACGCAATTGAGAAACAACACCTCGCGCTGCTCGTAACTAAGCAGGCTGAGCATGGTTTGGATGTCGTCGCGATGTTCGAGCCGTTCCGATTGAGAGGGCTTCGGGTCGGCCAAGTCGACGGTGTCGAGATCGGCGCGATGGAGTTGCTTTTTTCGACATCGATCAACGAACAGGTTGCGAATCGCGACGAACAGGTACCGTTTGCTGATCAATTTGCCGCGCGACCGGAACGTCTTGAGGCATGCCTGTTGGACGAGATCTTCGGCATCGTGCCGGTCATGGGTCAACGACAGCGCATAGCGAAACCCGGCGCGTATGATTGCGCGATCGTCGTTCGACTCAGCACTCGATTCGGATTGCAACAGATTTCTCCAAGCGATCACACCGTCACGGGGTGATCCCCATAAAAATCATCATGACGAGAAATTTGGTGCAATCAAGATCCTCGGAGACTCGTTCGTATAAGTAGTGCCAGCCGATGTTGCGCTGGGTTTCGATGTGCTTCAATAGACTGCTGGGACTCCGCGAGGCTGCGATCGGTTTCAGCACGAGGAGATCATGCATGCTCGTTCGTCTGATGGTTGCGACGTTCCCGTTCCTGTTCTGCTTTTCCGCCCACGGTCAAAGCACGAAGGTCGACCTGCTCAAGGTCATCGATCTCGAGTCAACCGGCATCGTGGGGAGTTGGGATCAGACCGAAACCACGCTTGTTTGTGACGCGGACGGCGGCCGATCAATCTGTCCGATCGACTACGACATCGCGCTACCCTACACGGTGTCGTTCCAATTCATCAGACGAACGGGTGAGGATCTCGTGGGAATTGTGCTTCCGCTTGGCCAAACGCAGGTGTTGCTTGAGCTGGGTGGCTGGAAAGGTGATTCGCATGGTCTTGCCAGGGTCGACTCGCTGAGTTCCAAGGATGAATCCAATCCAACCTCGGTGCGCCCCGGCACCCTCGAAAACGGTCGACCTTATCAGGTAGAAGTCGAGGTTTCTCGTGCCGGCGAGGATAGCGTTTCGATCGCGGCCAAGCTTGATGGGAAAGCCCTTGTCGATTGGGAGGGGAACGTCCGTCGATTGGAACCTAACATCGCGTTTCGAGCGGATAACAATCGACAACTTGCGGTCGTGTCGAACAGTTCGACCGTGGTCTTTGAAAAGCTCGTCGCATCAACGAGCAAACCTGCGGCGATGCCAAACAAACCAGCCGCGAAGATCGAGCCCGGCAAAATGATTGATCTGGTCAACGTCGACTGGCGGGAAGTCAATGGCACGATTGACTCGGTGATGTTTCAAGGCGAGCGTGTCGCACACACCAAAGGCCAAGACAACACCGTTGCCTACTTGCCCGGTGTGGAACTGGGCGATGGCGTCATCGAAGTGGAGATCGCTTCGGATATCTTTAGCGGCATTGCTATCCGTGGATCCGATACGTCCAACTATGACTTGATCTATTTCCGTCCTCAAAACTCGGGAACGGCCAAGCACCAAAATTCAGTCCAATACGTTTCGAAGGGTGTTGACGGCGCTGATTGGCGAACGCTGCGAACTCAATCTCCCGGCAAGTACGAAGCGGGCGCTGAGATGACGGTCAACGAATGGTTCAAAGTTCGCATCGAACTCGACGGGAAAACACTCACTACGTACGTCGAGGATTTCGAAACGCCCGTGTTGGTTGTCGAAGAAATGCTTGGTGAGCGAGCGTCGGGCAAGATTGGGCTGTGGGGGTGGGATACCCGATTCCGCAACCTGCGTTTTGAACCCCGACAGCCTGAGGTTCAGTGACCAAAGGCCCAGCAACCGTCGGCCAGCAGCCAACGGATGGTGTCGGTTTCAACCTTCGCGAATTTCGTAAACGACTGCGCGATCGGTGTGGTCATCCTTTGCGGTCGTGTCACTCAGTTTGGTGAGAAGCCCCAACCGTTCGAGCTGTTCCAGGTCACTCAATTCCCAGTCTTGGCCCAGGTCGAGCGTGAGCGTTTCGCCGTTGCACTCGATCCAGTGATATTGACCGTAGGGCAGATAGCCTAGCCACTCGGTGCGGTAGATGATGGTGGTTTCGCCAGCCTGCTTGGCTTCCATGACAAGACATCGATGTAGGTCACGTTGATGCGGCAGAAGGGAATCGTGATTCATCGCCGATGGTTTGTGGCGGCCGACTCTCAGCTCACGTGCGCGTATGCGAGGGGCTGTCGCTACCGATCCTTAGGCTTGACCGTGAACAGGATCCCCGTGACCAGAGCGACCAGAATGGAGATGGGGACAACGGCTAGCCCCATGATAAAAATACCGATCAACGAAATGACGGTGGTCAGGACGGCCAGCAATCCGAGGCGAACGAGCAATGCTTTTTGCCGCGCCGCCAGTTCTTCGGGATCGTGGTGGTAGATCGGTCGATCGGTCGGGTCGCGAGGTTCGTTGGGGGAATCGTAGGGGTTCATTGGATGCGAGTTCGGAGGTAGGCCTGATCGGATTCGCTGAGCTGATCGATCGATGCCACGATTTTGCGGCCGTTGCGTAACTGCAGTTGAACCTTGCCCGATTTCTGTTGCAAGTACATCGCTTCGGTTTCGAACGTCCCCGACTTGGAAGTCCAGGTGCGGAACGTGGTCGGTTTCGATGCGTTTGGCGATACGGTCATCGACGGCGTGTCGGCGCTGAGGATCGCCGCATCAGGATCAATCTCTTCAAGGTCTTTGCGTGCGAGCGTTTCAACTTCTGTTCCGGGGTAGCGCCGAATCAACGAGGCAAAGGCCGAACTCGCACGTAGTTTGACGTTTCGTTTGGGCGAATAAACCAACGCGCGGGCTTTGACCAAGCCACTCGCTTGAGTGTAGAGATCTGCCAATGGTTTCTCTTTCTTGATCTCTCGTGTGAGCCCACCTGCCGATTTGCGAAGCTTGGGAAAGAGCGAATAGGCGTTTTCGGCTTCCGCGATCTTGACCAGTGCGGTGAGCGTTTCTTGATCACCACTGGCTGACAGTTTCGATTGGGCATCGTCGACTTGCGATTCAAGTTGCTTCTGCAATTCTTCGAACGCTTCCCCGGCAAGGACCGCGGTGCGAGCGAAGCTGCCCAGTTCATCTGGGGCACCGAGGCTGGAAATGGATGCCAGCGCGTGTGCGGCGGCAAGGGGATTGTTGTTGCTCAGTTCCGATTTGGCTTTTTCGCCCGCTGACTTGAGTGCCGTTGCTTCGACTTCGTTGAATTGCCGACCCGACATTTGTAATGCGGCCGTCATCATCTGAGGAAGCTTGTCACCGGGAAGTGAGCCGACGGCGCCGAAAAGTTTTTCGCCATCAGCGCGAACGACGTAAAGTCGAGGGATGCCGTTACCGTCGACCGGGTACTTTCGGGACCACTTGGCCCAGTCCGGATTGTTGCTTGTGACAATTTTGAGCGGAACGAACTGTCCCGCAAAGCGTGCCAACGACCGATCGGTTTCGAGCCGTTTGAGCAACGCAACGCAAGGCGGTCACGTTTCTTGGCCCGCCATCGCGAAAATCGGTTTACCCGTTTCGGCCGAGATCTTCAGAGCTTCATCGACCGTCGGAAGTTTGAATTGGGCAAACGCAATCGTCGACACGAACATCAACGAGAGACTGCAAACCACTCGAATCATGGAACACACCGTGCAGGAGCAATGAAAGACTACAGCGGGAAATCCTCTTCGGCTGCCGCATCAGCGTACAACGGCATATGGCGGTAGTAAACTTCCAAAATCATCGTCGCGAACGACGTGCTTGCTAAACGCCCGCCCTCTTTGGGGCCTCGATGAGAACTGCTGTTGGGAAAGTGCCAGCTGCCGCGAGCACCACCTTCGGTGGATTGGGTCGAAACGAGCCAATCACGCAGCTCGATGTTGAATTTGTCCCATTCGGCTCCGCCGTGATGTCGTAACACCTGGGCCGCGTAATAGTCGTAGTAGATGTCATTCTTCATGACACCAATCTTGGCCAGTTCTTTGACACCTGCCTTGATCCCGGGGTGATCTTTGTCCCAACCGGTGTACATGCGACAGAGCAAGCCGATCGCAGTGCAGGCTTGGCGGACCCTCGTGTCAGGTTTGGTGTAGCCGTAGCGTGAACCGTTGTTCGATTGCACTTTATCAAGGAACAGCATGGATCCTTGAATGGTTTGTGGCGGAACGGCCAGGTGCCCCATGTAACCGCTCTTGAGCGCCATCACTTGCCAACCGGTCACCGACGTGTCGCCGCCATCGGGTTGTTGTGGACGGTAACGCCAACCGCCATCGCGGCACTGGGCGTAGACAATGAAGTTCAGGGCAGCTTGCGCTGGTCCGGCCAGTTCCGGGTCTTCGGTCATCGCATAGGCTTCGCACAGCGCGATGGCTGCGAGTCCGTGCGAATACATGTTGCCCGGACCTTCCGAGAGGTCGAGAACCGGCAAGCCGTTCTTCTTGCCGGCTTTTCCGTTTTGAATCAGGAACCGAAGACCACGAAAGACGACCTCGCGGTACTCGCCCTGAATGTGCGTTTGTCCTGCTCCCATGAACGGAAGCAGCGCCATCGCGGTTGCTGCGTTGACTGCCTTGGCACGGTTCGGTTCACCTGGATCGCCACAGTTGTTGCGACAGACGACGTTGTGCGCGTAGGTCCAAGCCCCGTTCGGCATTTGGTGACGCGACAACCACTTCAAAGCTTTGGTGACGGCCGCTTCACTGCTTTCGTTGCCGCCGTAGTCACGCAGCAACTTTTTCTTCATGTCGGCGCTGCGACTACTTAGCGGAGCAGCGGAAAGGGATGAGAGTGATTGCAGCATCGATGCGGTCGGTGCCATGTCGGCGGCGAGGTCCGACATCTCGAAATCGACCGTTGCGATTTCCATCGGCTCCATCGCAGTCGGCTCGATCATTTCGACTGGCTCGGAAACGTCGACCGGCTCAGCGACCTCTTCCATCTCGCTGACTTCACCAGGATCGATTTCGTCGATGGTGAACTCTTCAATCTCTGGACCTTCTTCGCCTGTGTTGTTGGCGGTCAGCACATTCACGATCTTGACCGGGTCAGCAATCGTGACCAATCCGAGGACCAGGAAGATCAATACATGAACCATCGTGCTGACGAGCCAAGCGGGCGTCGCTTGGAAAAACAGAAACCGACGATAGGGATCGGCATCGGGTTCGTTGTTTTCTTCCTCGGCAGGTTCGGCGGGAATCGCGTCATCGACATCCCAATTTGGGTCGGTGGCCGTTGCCATAAATTGTCTCGTTTCACACAGAATTGTGCGGTCGATAAGAGGACAAAAGGGGGAGGAGGGAAGGTTCCATTATAGGCGGTGAAGCCAATAATCGGCAGCAAGAAGCGTCCAAACTTGCTTCTCAACCACCCGCGAAAGCCTCGCGCGAGTCGGATTCTGCGGGTCAGGCGGCTACGAGGGTAGAACGAACCGTCTGTCCAAATGTACCCAGCGGCGACTCGGACGCTGGCCGGGCGGGTCGAAATCCCTTCCGAAGAGGACACGGGTCTGGGCTTTCCGTAGCTACGCTCGCCAGAGCGTGGGGTGGTGGAGAAGGCCTGCCCAACCCTCCCACCTTCTGGCGAAGGTAGCTACTCCTCACTCCGCGCGGAGGTCGTAGCGGTTCTTTTCTTTGTCCATGATCAGTGTGAGAAAACGTCTCAGGCTTTCCCGTTTTCTCTCGGCGACCTGCACGGTGGCCGCTTGATCGCGATGCCCCGCCCAGCCCCCGATGAGGTCGAGGTCGATGTGGACATCGTCAAAACGATGAATCGTGGGGTCGGTGATCGTTAGCGTCACCACAAACTTGGGGTCGCTTCCCGCCGCCTGCTCCAGCACGGTGGACTTCGCTTCGCTCGCCCAATCAAAGTTCCGCTCATCCAAAAGGAGGCGGCGTAGATGCCCAAGACCAGGCGTTCCGGTCAGCTCGACTTCGGGGAACTCTCGGCCTTGTCGCGGGCTCATTTTGATCCGTTCGCCCAGACGCAGCGCCGCGATCGTGTCTTCGCCCCAAAACCGGGTCGTTTCGCCAACCTGTGTGCGGCGAAGGGTAATGCTGGCGGCAGCCCCGAGCATTGCGAAAACGAAGACACCGATCCCCATCAGCACGCCTCGCCGCGTGATCTTTGCTCGCGGGTCGTTGTACTTGTCTGCGTGGTCGGCCAATTTCGAGCCTTGTTCGTCGGATGCCGTCTCGATGGATGTGTCGGTCATGGACTAAGTTGTCAGAGGTTTGACATTTTCTAGCAAGCCCCTGATAGTCGATCGCACTCGCGGTCAATCGCGCCCGGCGGTCGATCCCAGCAATGGCTTACTTCCCAGGTTTCGCATTCACCCCACTTCGTACAAATTCATGGTATCACCGACTCAAGAGTCCCCGAGCCAAATCGTCCTAGTTCCGATTGGTGATCGTAGCTATCCGATCAAAATCACGGGGCAACTTGCTGGTACCACCGACGTCATCGCGGATCGCCTGGACGATTTGTCGCATGCGTTAGTGATTTCGGACGAGGCGGTTGCCGATCCGTGGGCCAACCAACTTTGCAAAACATTGTCGGGGTTGAAGCACGGCCAAGACGCCATCCGTGTCGCGTCGACCACGGTGCCATCGGGCGAACCTTCTAAATCGCTGGCCGAATTCGAGCGGCTGCTCGAATGGGTGCTTGAGCATGGTGGTGATCGGCGCAGTGTGGTCTTCGCCGTTGGCGGCGGAGTCGCTGGGGATTTGGCCGGCTACGTTGCTGCTTCGTTTGCTCGCGGAATTCGCTTTGTTCAAGTTCCGACGACGCTGCTGGCGATGGTCGACAGCAGTGTGGGGGGCAAAACAGGAATCAACCTTCCCGGGGCAAAAAACATGGTGGGCGCCTTTTGGCAGCCCGCTGCGGTCTTGATCGGCACCGAAGTCCTTTCGACGCTCCCCGATCGAAGTTATCTCAGTGGCTTGGCCGAAGTGGTCAAATACGGCGTGATCGATGATGCTGAGTTCTTCGACTGGCTTGAAGTCAACGCGGGCGCTTTGGTCGATCGAGACGAGGCGGCGATGCGTCACGCGATCGCAAAGAGCTGCGAGTCCAAAGCGCGTGTCGTCGGAGCCGACGAGCGTGAAACGAGCGGACGTCGGGCGATCCTGAATTATGGTCACACCTTCGGCCACGCCATCGAAGCGACTGCCGGTTACGGCACGCTGTTGCACGGCGAAGCGATCTCGATCGGGATGCAAATGGCCGCTCGGCTTGCCATCGACCTCGGTATGTGCGACGCAGGCTTGCTGGATCGCCAAACCAAGCTGCTTGAAGCATGTCGCTTGCCCATCACCTTTGAACCCGCAAGTGCCGATGAGATGTTGCCGGTCATGATGCGCGACAAAAAGGTGGCTCACGGCAAACTACGCTTCATCTTGCCGACCAAGATTGGCCACGTCGATTTGGTTGGTGGCATCGACGAAAACGCGGTGAGAAAAGCGATCGAGGAAACACGTTGAACGGCTCGTTTGGCGTCCCGCCTTTGGGCGGACTTGATGAAGATTCCAGCTGAAGCCGGTACAACGAACGATGAACTGCGAACTTCAAACTGGTCGTTTGATTCCCATCTTCTTCATGCGGCTGGTCAAGGTGGTCGGCTTGATGCCGAGCATCGCGGCCGCTCCATCGGGGCCCGAGATTTTCCACGATGCCTCTTTCAAGGCAGCCAACAGGTTGTCACGTTCGCGGCGGCGCATATCGGCATCTGAAATCACTGCGGTCTCCTCGACAACAACGCTACTCGGCATCGCTTCGATCGAGTCATCCGCATCTGGAAGGTCGACAACAAGTTTGCCGCCCGTACTGGTGATCACGGCGCGCTCGATCACATTTTGAAGCTCGCGAATGTTCCCGGGCCAGCCGTATCGGGTCAGCCGCTGGATGGCCGAACGCGTGATCCGTGGATGCGGTCGCCGCATCTTTTCGCAGCAGGCAGTGACAAAGTGCGCGGCGAGCAATTCGATGTCATCCCGACGCTCTCGCAGTGGCGCAATCTCGATGGGAAAGACATTCAATCGATAGTAGAGGTCCTCTCGAAAGCGGCCAGCAGCGACCTCTTCCTTCAAGTCTCGGTTGGTTGCCGCAACGATTCGAACGTCCACTCGATGCGTCTTGCCCGAGCCAACACGTTCAAACTCGCCTTCCTGTAGCACTCGCAAGAGTTTGCTTTGGAGTGCGAGTGGGATTTCACCCACCTCGTCAAGGAAGAGCGTTCCGCCATCGGCGAGTTCAAAACGGCCTGTCCGCTTGTCGATCGCGCCGGTGAACGCGCCTTTCTCGTGGCCAAAGAACTCACTCTCGTAGAGCTCCCGCGGAACCGAGGCGCAATTCACTTTGACCATCGGGTGCGACTTTCGTTCACTACGTCGATGAATTTCTCGGGCGATCAACTCTTTGCCAGTACCCGATTCGCCAAGCACCAGCACGCTGGCGTCGGTGGGGGCAACCAGTTCGATCTGTTGCAACACGTTCTGCAGCGCGGGACTGCGACCGACGATCTCGCCAAAGGCGTGAGCCTGGAGCACTTCAGCACGCAGGTAATCACGTTCTTGTTCGAGTTGTTGTTTAAGCTTGTCGATTTCTTCGAAAGCACGAGCCATCGAAATCGCGGCGGCCAAATGATCGGCGATCATCCGCATCCACGTCAGGTTGTCTTCGCCGAGACAAGCACGCGTGAAGACCGCCAACACGCCAAGAACGCGTCCTTGGTGAATCAAAGGTTGTCCACCGAAGGCGCGGATCTTTTCTTCTTCAGCCCACTCGGGCAAGGCGATCCAGTTGGGGTCGGCAACCGTATCGGGGATCTCGATCGGCTGGGCGTTCAACGCGATCATTCCGACCTTGCGGGCGCCGATTTGAAAGCGATGGAAATCGCCATCAAGTCGGTTCCAACGCTCGCCCGCAAGTGAACGGCCCTCGCTCGCGACCAAGTGCAAACATTCGTCATGACTCGGGGTTTCGTCGTCGCTTTTGCAGATCGCGCACGTGTCATCGGGGCCGACCAGCCAAACGCGGACCAGTGCTGCATCGGGCAGTTGTGCGAGTCGGTCAACGACCAAAGTAAGAAGCTGGTCAACCGACTGCTGTTGAGCCATTTCAAGCAGCAACTGCTTCAACAACGAAACGTCGGTCGGACATTGGTCTGTGGGGGGCATGGCCATGATTGCGCGGTTGGAAGGCACCTGAGTGCTTTGCTTTGAATGTAACGAAATATCGCGACTGCCTCGCGAAACCTCAACAAGTCACGAGAGTTCGCGACCGGGGTTTCGGTCGCGTCGTGAGTGCTAACTCTCTGTCGGGAAACGGTTTGCGGCTTTGTTTTGGTCGTTGGCACGTCCCCTGCTAACAGGTTTCGCCAAAGAACACTCAAGCTGGGAGCAAATAGATGGCCAAAACGATTGATTTGACCGACGCCACGTTTCGGCAGCAGGTGATCGATTCGGATCGCCCGGTGCTGGTCGATTTTTGGGCGCCATGGTGTCCGCCCTGCCGATTGCTTGGCCAAGTCATCGACTCACTTGCCGAGCAATATGAATCGGTAGCCACCGTTGCCAAGGTAGATGTTGACCAGCACCGCGAGTTGGCCGACCGCTATGGAGTTCAACGGCTGCCAACCGTCCTTATCTTTCGAAACGGCATCGTTGTTGAAACGCTGCTCGGACACCAGCAGCAGCAACGTTATGCCGAGGCTCTCGATCGAGCGCTGGAATGATGCTCGCCAGTGAGCCGCATGCGCCAGCATCGGGCCTTTGATTCGACGTAGCTACGCTCGCCAGAGCGTGGTGATCGTGGCGGGCGGTCTACGGGCGCGAAGGTAGGTGCGGTCTGATTATGTGAGCCGTATGCGCTAGCATCGGGCCTTTGATTTGACGTAGCTACGCTCGCCAGAGCGTGGTGATCGTGGCGGGCGGTCTACGGGCGGAAACCACCTTCTGGCGAAGGTAGCTACGGTCTTTCCGCGGGACGCAAATCGTCAACAGCAGGGACTCGTGGCCTCGTCCACTACGGACACTCCCCTTTTGATTTACGAACCGATGTCGCCGCGGTCGCCGGTCATGCCAGCAGCGATGTCGGCGGCATAGCATTCGATCAATGTCGATTGGTTGGCGCTACGATCGATCTCTCGCATGGCTCGAACACTTCGGTCGAGCCGGGCGATGGTTTTTGAATCGGAGACTTGGTTTGAGGCGTCCGTTCGCAACAAGCTTCGGTAGTGTTGGATCGCCATCGAAAAGACATCACGCATCGCGCCGCGGCGCTTGCTTGCTTCTTTTCCAGCTTCATCGACGTGCTTGGTGATCAATCGACTGATCGCAACCGGGTCGGGGGCAGGCGCCGAAAGCTGAGCCTGCAAAGAACTGCGGAGCTCATCCGCTTCGCCGCTGAGCAAACGGACCGCGATGTGCATGTCACCGCCCGAGGTGTCGACGGCGTCAGCGATTTGCGCTTCGTCCGCTTCGATACCGTGAATCTCTTTGAGGAATCGCACTGCCAAATCGCCGCTCGGTGAAGCAAATCGCAAGGTTTGGCAACGCGATCGAATCGTTGGTAATTGTCGCTGTTCGCTGGTCCCGATCAGCAGGATCAGTGCGCCCTCGGGTGGTTCTTCGAGCGTTTTCAACAGGCAGTTTGCGCCTTCCTCGTTCAAGAAGTCGGCGTCTTCGATGATCGCGATCTTGCGAGTGCCCGCGATGGGGCGAAGTCGAATGTCTCGGCACAAACCCTCTTGCATGCGAGCGTCTTTGGGACCGATGAGCAGGTCGAGCGGAATGGTTGATTTGTCGGCAGGTTTGCTGACTCGAATCATGTCGGGATGCGTTCCGGCGACGACCTGAACACATGCCGAACACGTTCCACAGGGACTCATTGTCGACGGATCGCTTGTGCGGCATAGCAGCGTCCGCGCGAGCAAGTTAGCAACCGTCCGCTTCCCCACGCCTGGATGACCCACCAGCAGAAAACAGCCACCCAAGCGACCTTTGGTAATTGCGGCGGCCAACCAGCGCTTGATCGATTCGTGTCCAATCAACGAATCCCAATCAACCGTTCGCTTTGGCGCTGGCTCTGACATCACCCTTCTTTCTTCTGCAGTCGACTCGTTGCAAATCGATCCGCTTATTGATCGACGGGTTGAGCTTTTTCGAGGGCAGCGATTTTTTCAAGCCGCGACTCGTGGCGACCACCTTCGAAATCGGTGTTCAGCCACATCAAGACGAGGTCGTCGATGGGACGTTCGCCAATCATGTCACCGGGAAGGCAAAGGATGTTGACGTTATTGTGACGACGACTCATTTCGACCATGACTTCGTCGTAACAGGGTGCTGCGCGAACGCCAGGGAATTTGTTCGCTGCGATCGCCATCCCGATTCCCGTACCGCAGATCAAAATCCCGCGATCGGCTGAACCATCGCTGACCTTCTTGGCGACTTGTTTGGCAAAATCGGGGTAGTCGACCGCGGTTTCTGAATCGGTGCCTTCATCGAGGACCGTGAACCCGGCTGCAGTGAGCGCTTGGATCAAGCGAGCTTTGATGTGGACGCCGCGATGATCGCTGGCGATGGAAATGGTCATCATGTTGTCACCTCACGCCTGGTCCGAGGTGGAATCAGGGAAAAAATCGTCGCCGAGGGAGTCGAGCCAATCTTTCAGTTCGCCATCGATCTGATCAGCACATTCCTGATAGACCTCGACCGGCATCCCAACAGGATCGGTAATGTCTCCGCCATCACGACGAAGCGTAAAAACGCGATCGTGCATGTCGGGCCACGCTGCCAAAATTGCGGCACGATGCCCGCGGGTCATCGTCAAAATCAAATCGGCGACATTCATCACAGCGTCGTCAAGCGGACGACTCGCGTGTCCGGTGAGGTCCAATCCTCGGCGCCCCATCACTTCAACCGCTTGTGGGCTTGCGCCCGAACCCGACATGGCCGCAACGCCGGCCGACAAAACGCGCACGGCATCTTCACGGCCCAAACGCACACGAATCTGTTCGCGCAGCAGCGTTTCGGCCATTGGGCTGCGGCAGGTATTGCCAGTGCAGACGACCGCGATCACTGGTTTGATGAACTGGTTCATGGCGGCCTTCTCGATCACCCCTTCACGCAAGACTTCCAGACGATTGCCGATGATTCGGGCAACCGTCGATGCTCCACCATAGCGAGTTGGGCCGTCATCGAGCAGCAGAGGCAGAGAATCGCCCAATTGTTCTGCCACCGGAGGGGCTGTCGTCGGGGCTGGGGTGCCGCTGAGGTTGGCGCTGGTAAGCACCAACGGAGCCGACAAAAAGCGATGAATGTGTGACAAAACACGGTGGTCGACCACTCGAAAACCGATGCAGTCGTGATCGCCCGTGATTCGTTTTTGGACCGATTCGGGCAACTGGCCGGCTGCCGATTGTTCCATGTCACACGGCAGCACCATCGTCAGCGGGCCTGGCCAGCATCGATAGCTCAGCCGTCGAGCCGGTAGCGGAAAATTGCAGCAAAAGTCGGCCGCCGCCTCGCGACTGCCCACCGAGATGGCCAACGGAGCATCGAGGCGGTGTTTGATTTCGCACAGGCGTTCGACCGCTGATGCGGAAAGTGCGGAGGCAGCGAGTCCGTAAACGGTATCGGTCGGCAATCCAACCACCTGGCCTTCGACCAATGCTTGGACGGTTCGGTGGATGATATCGCGCGGATCGTCCGTCGCCTGAAGGTCAAGAATCTTGGGCATGGACGAAAAAGGGGATCGATGAGACGGTAAAATGAAAAGTCCTCATTGTACGAACGAAAGATTTGTGTTCACAAGGAGGCCAAATGGGCCGGCCGCACGACAAATTGGGCAACCTGCAAGCGGATGCAACCAACCGCATTGCCGAGAGCGACGTGCCGCGCCGCGGATTTCTAAAGGCGACGGGCGGTTTGATGGCCGCTGCCTGCGCCCTTTCGACGGGATGCGTCCCCGTTGGACTGGGAAGTCGCCCTGATCTGGTTTGGGGACGCCGAGGTTTTAGCGACGGTCGGTTCCTCAAGCCCCGCGCGATCACCATCGATTCCAACGACGACATGTACATCGTTGACACCACCGGACGCATTCAAGTCTTTGATGGTGATGGCAACTTTTTGAGGGTTTGGTCGACACCGCAAACCAAGAACGGACGACCGACGGGGCTAGCGGTCGTGCCACAGGAAGCGGGCGAGCCAAGGGTGTTGGTTGCCGACACCCACTACTACCGGATGCTTTCCTACACCATCGATGGCGAACTCCAGGAAGGCGAGCAAATTGGTGGGACAGCGGGACATTCACCCGGCGAGTTCGCCTTCGTCACCGATGCGGTCTGTGATCGCCACGGCTGCTTCTACATTGGCGAATACGGTGACTCGGATCGCATCCAGAAGTTTGATCCTGACGGCAACTTCTTGACGCAATGGGGTGGGACGGGACGAGAGCCAGGCAAATTCGTTCGCCCACAAAGTTTGGTCGTTCGCGGAGACGTCCTTTGGGCCGTGGATGCCTGCAACCATCGAATCCAACGCTATGACATTCGCCCCGAGACTCCCGAGTTGATCGATATTTGGGGCAAGCAAGGGGAGAAGCCGGGCGAGTTCTTCTATCCCTATGACCTTGCGATCGCGGGCGACGACACCGTCCTGGTGATTGAGTACAAGAACCAACGCGTTCAGCGTCTCTCGCCAGAAGGGGAGTTCATCGCAAGTTGGGGTGGCCCAGGTTTTGAACCGGGGCAACTGAACCAACCTTGGGGAATTGTTGTCGATTCCAATGATCGCGTTCACGTTTTGGACAGCAACAATCATCGCGTCCAACGCATCAGCCTGCCGTCCTAGTTCATTCAACCGACGCCAGAAACAACGCGTTCATGTTCGTAGTCCCGCCTTTAGGCGGAAGCGGCACAAGATTCCGGCTAGGCCGCGGTACTGCGAACGACAGGCACCACAAAAACACTGCCACCTCACATACTCTGCGAACATGAAACCTGAAAAATGCGATGCGGCCGCCGAGGCGATTGCGAATTGCGATGCGTTGTTGATTGGGGCTGGCGCGGGAATGGGAGTCGATTCGGGGCTTCCCGATTTTCGCGGCGACAAAGGGTTTTGGCGCGCGTACCCGCCGATGGAAAAGTTGGGTTTGTCGTTTCACGAAATGGCAGATCCCGTTTGGTTTGTCCGTGACCCAACTTTGGCGTGGGGGTTTTACGGTCACCGAATGAATCTCTACAACGCAACTCAGCCGCACGCTGGCTTCGCCCAACTCCTTCAGATTGCCGGCCAACGCCGCTTGGGCTGTCACGTTTTCACCAGCAACGTTGACGGGCATTTCCAACGCAGCGGTTTTCGCGACGACCAAGTGGTGGAATGCCATGGTTCGATCAATCACTTGCAGTGTGCCGAACCTTGTTGCGACGAGATTTGGGAGGCAAACGAGACGGACGTCGTGATTGACGAAGCGACCTTTCGCGCGGCGGAACCCTTGCCCGAGTGCAAGTACTGCGGAGGTCTCGCTCGCCCGAATGTCTTGATGTTTGGGGACGCGCATTGGGTAGAAGACCGAACGCGTCGCCAAACGGATCGCTACTCGCGTTGGTTGGTCGATTTTGAACCCGGCACACGCATGGTGGCCATTGAGTTTGGTGCCGGCACGGCCGTCCCGACGGTGCGTTACGAGATGGAACGCCAGACTCGCGGAGCCAGCGATACGTTGATTCGAGTCAACCCGCGCGAGTACGTTCTCAATCAAGGCATTTCGCTTATGGCCGGCGCCGCCGAGGCGATCGCGGAAATCGCCAAGCGTCTTGAGTCGGGCTGAAGTCCGAGCGTTTTGAGGCCTCCTTCTTGCCGTCTTGTCGACGCGATACGATGGCAAAATGGACGACTCGCCAAACGAACAGACCCAGCCTCCCAATATTGCGCCCACGTTGCAACTCTCTCGACGAGGGCTTGTCTTCAGTCTGCTTGCGATGGTGATTGCGGGCTTGTTGGTCTATCAGTCCTTCCCGCCCGCGGTCGGTGGTCCTGATTTGCCAGTCGCCGTGTCGCTCGACAAACGACCGGTCGATACGACAGGCAGTCAGGGGGCCGTGGTCACCGAAGTGGTGGTGATTACCAACGAAGCGGATCACGAAATCGGAAGACTGGCGATCGAGATCAATGGCCAGTACTTGATGTTCACCGAAACGCCACTCGAAGTAGAAACGGATCTGGTGATGCCGCTGCGCGTTTTCACTGACAAACGCAGCAGTCAACGCTACGACCCGTCAAAGTACCCGCCCGAAGAAATCATCGTGCGCGGCCAATTGCCAAACGGCGCACGTGGCTCGTCAAAGTTCGAGTTCGGCGAACACTGAAGTAGGTCATGCTCCGCATGACACCCAGCGAATGTCATGCGGAGCATGACCTACACAGACAATGCTTGTCATGCGGAGCATGACCTACGCTTTTGATGCTTCAATCCGGCTTCGGAAATTTGAGCAACCGCGGACCTTCGTCGTTGTCGTCGTCACACGAGAGTTCGTGATCGCGGATTGCTTCGTCGCTCCAAACCTGGTCGTCTTCCTCAAGGGCGATGGTTTCGGATTCCAAGAGATCGCCGATCAAGTCGAGGGTTTCGAGTTGTTCCATCAAGTCGAGATCAGCGACACCATTGCGAATGCATCCAATCGGTTTGGGACTGTAGTCGTCGCCGATATCCCAATCGACCTCGTGATCACGTGACAACTCGCAAAGAACTTCGACGAGCGTCATCACGTTGCCGTCGGGCAAGCCACCCATTTCTTCATCGAAACGAAACTCGTCTTCGTCAAAGTTGGGCTTGCTCGCCCCGCCAAGGTGGCCATCAGGGAAATGCCGCAGCAACACCGGTTCGCAGCTATTCCAGGTATAGCGTTCAAGCAACCGATCAACATGCTGGTTGATATCGTAAGCGGCCGCCGGATGGAGCGGCTCGCAGGATCGGTAGTAAATGCAGACACCCATCGCTCCCTCTCAAGGTCGCGGATTAAGCTTAGGGATCAAGCAAGTGGAACACAGATCCGTGTATCCTGCTGTTATACCCACCTACCGCACGCTGCGACGAAAAATGCTCAAACTCTCAACAAAAAGTAGGCCGGAAAACCAATCCCCGGCTGCTGGTGCACGGCCCCCTGTCACGCTGCTTCTTCGCGTCTGTCTCGTTGTTTTCGCGAGCGTTCCCACTCTGTTGGCGGATGGCCCCAGCGGCCCTTCGTTCTCGTTGCCCTCGCCCGCTCGATTGAGCGATTTTGACCGGCGGTACGAATGGGCCCAGTCGGCTGGCACGCGCACGCGCGGTGGCGTTTATGGCGACAACCTCAAGCTCACATGGTTTGGACCCAAGCAAGACAAGTTCTGGTACCGCGTGCGAATCGATGTCGATCAACACCGCTACGTCGTGGTTGATCTCGCAAATGCCAATTCGCCCAAGGTGCCGTTCGATGATGAGCGTCTTGCCAAAGCGCTTGCCGACGCGACGGGAAAGCGGGTGGCCGCTGCGCAACTCGATTTGCGCTCGCTCAAGTTTTCTGATGACGCCACCAGTTGTCGATTCGTGACGTTCGGTTCGAGTTGGCAATTCACTTTGCCAGCGGGGCCACTTGAGAAAGCAGAGGCTGACGAATCGGGCAGCGGCGAGTGGAGTGAGGGTTTGGTTGCCCGCGGACGCGTTCAACGAAGCCGAAACGGCGGCGAACGCACCGACATTCGATTCGAAAACCGCACCGACCAATCATTGGAATACTTTTGGGTCGACTCCAGCGGCGGGCTTCGATCGTACGGCAAGGTGCCCGCGCGACAAACGCGTGGTTTGAGCACGTTCGACGGCCACGCATGGTTGCTTCGCAACGCAGAGGGCGACGATGTCGCCGCGTTTGTAGCCAGCTCCTCAAGTGAACTTGCCATCGTCGACACCGAGACGCCCAAGCCGGAGCCCTTTTCGATGCGTCGCCGTGATGGACGAAGTCGACCTGGTAACTCGCCAGACGGCAAATGGCAGATCGTGTTCGAAGATCACAACGTCGTCCGCCTCAATCGCGAGACGCGGGAGCGATTGGCAATCACTTCGGACGGTTCCCAAGACAATGCCTACGGCGGCCGAGTCCATTGGGCTCCCGACTCGTCGGCGTTTGTCGTGATGAAAACAAAGCCGGGACAACGCCGGAATATCAACCTGATCGAATCCTCACCCAAAGACTCCATTCATGCCAAGCTTCATACGATGGGGTACGCCAAGCCGGGCGACCGGCTCGACAAACCGCAAATCGTCTTGTTCCGAGTCGATGACTTTGAACCGGTCGCGATTGATGACGACCTCTACTCGAACCCTTTTCATTTGACCGACTTGCGTTGGAACCAAGACAGCTCGAGTTTTTCGTTTCTGTACAACCAACGCGGGCACCAAGTCTTGAGGTTGATCGAAGTCGACGCAGCCACCGCAAACGCGCGAACCGTGATCGATGAAGCTGCAGAAACGTTCGTTTGCTATTCGCACAAGAAATTCCTGCGTTGCTTGGATGAAACCAACGAGATCCTATGGATGAGCGAACGCAGCGGCTGGAATCACCTCTATTTGATCGATGCGGAAAGTGGTGAAATCAAGCATCCGGTCACATCGGGCCAATGGGTGGTCCGATCGGTCGAGCGTGTCGACACCAAAACGCGACAGGTGTGGCTAACGGTTTCGGGCATTGACGCTGGTCAAGACCCTTACCATCGCCACTTGGTGCGGGTCGACTTTGACGGAAATCACCTGACGCGTTTGACTCACGGTGACGGCGATCACCAATGGGAGTTTTCGTCTGACCAGCAGTACATCATCGACACTTATTCGCGCGTTGATCTTCCGCCGGTAACACAGATCGTTGATGCGCGGACCGGTGAGTTGCTGGTCGAACTTGAGCGAGCTGTCGCCACCGAAAAGATCGATTCAGGTTGGCGGTACCCCGAGCGGTTTGTTGCAAAGGGACGCGACGGAAAGACGGACATCTACGGTTTCATCATTCGTCCTACGCATTTCGATCCGTCCAAAAAGTACCCTGTGTTGGAAGCGATTTATGCTGGGCCGCATTCAGCATTTGTGCCGAAACGATTCGGCAGTCACACCGGGCTTTATCAAATGGCGGACCTCGGGTTCATCATCGTCAAAATCGACGGCATGGGAACGAGTCATCGCAGTAAGGCATTTCATGATGTGTGTTGGCAGAACCTTGGCGACAGTGGTTTTGCTGATCGCATTGCATGGATGAAAGCGGCTGCCAAAGAGCGGCCCGAGATGGACTTGAGCCGTGTCGGCATCTGGGGCGGATCGGCGGGCGGGCAAAGTGCGATGCGAGCGCTCGTCGCGCACGGTAATTTCTACAAAGCCGCCGTCGCTGACTGTGGTTGTCACGACAATCGTGTCGACAAGGTTTGGTGGAATGAGCAATGGATGGGGTGGCCGATTGGCCCCCACTACGAAGTACAATCCAACGTGACATGCGCACACCAACTGCAAGGAGATCTGTTGTTGATCTGGGGTGAACTCGACCGCAATGTCGATCCCGCAAGCACGATGCAGGTGATTGATGCGTTGATCAAGGCGAACAAGAACTTCGAGCAGTTGATCATGCCAGGAGTGGGGCATGGTGCGGCGGGACACCCCTACGCGAAACGAAGGCAGGCCGAATTCTTTTGTCGCAAGCTAGGTGATCGCGAACAGGCCGCGAATTAGGTATTTTTAGAAAAACTGTGACACGTTTTCGGGTGATTCGAGCCTAACAAAATCGCTGGCAACGACAGCGATCATGCACCCGCCTTTCCGCCTAGCCAACTGTTGGTAACTCTCGCGTCATGACGACCGATCTCGCATCGCAATCATCAGAACAACTTGAGATCTCGTGCCAATCGTGCGGTGCAAATTTGATCGTTGAATCACACATGCGGACGGCGATGTGTCCGTATTGTGCTTCGCCTTCGATCGTTCAGCGTCCCCCTGCCCCCAATCGTCCCAAACCGACGTTTCTTGTCGGCTTTGTGGTCGATCACGAACACGCAACTCGGTTGGTGCGGCAATGGATGGCGAGTCGGCACTTTTTTGTTCGTTCGGACTTCAAGACCGCAGTCCCTGAATTGACACGCGGTGTCTACTTGCCAGCGTACCTCTATGGTGCCGTTGCAAATTCCGACTACTCCGCAAGCATCGGTGAAAACTACACCGAGACGGAGACGTACACGACCACCGATGCCAATGGAAAGACGGTCACGCGAACGCGTACGGTGGTGAAAACCGAATGGCGACCGCTCAGTGGACAGCACTGTTGTTACGTCGTGGACGTGATCGTGTCCGCTTCGAAAGGTGTCACCAATCCGGCACTTGAGGCGATCGAGCCGTTTGACCTTCGCGCCATGCGACGGTTTGAAGAGTCGTTCATTTCGGGGTGGCTTGCCGAGGAGGCGTCGCGCACCAAGGACGATTGTTTTCGAATGGCACACGACGAATCGGTTGCCAAGGTGGGCAACTATTTGAAAAACTTCATGCCTGGCGACACCTATTCCAACCTCCAGTACCGCACGAGCCTTTCGCACGAAGTGATCGATCTGGTGCTGTTGCCCGTTTGGTCGTATGCCGTTCGCTATGCCGAAGACAAACCGCCCGTCCAGATTCTCGTCAACGGCCAGACGGGGCGGATTGGCGGCGATGTGCCTATCTCGGCCACGAAGGTTGGCTGCAGCATCGCCGTTGTCGTCGGCATCATTCTGGCCATCGTTATCTTCTTCCTCGTCGTTTCACAGGGCTGAATCGAGTGAGCACCGTTACGGAACATTGCAAACGTTGTGAATCGCCGCTTGAACATGGCGACCTGCGCTGCGCAATATGCGGGCAAGCTGCTCCGGTCGCTGACGAAGCGAACAAAGAAACGCTTGTCGTTCAGATCTTGCGTTGCACCGGGTGTGGTGCCGCAGTCGCTTATGACGCCAAGCGTCGCGCACCCTCATGTTCGTTCTGCGGCGAGGTGATGGAAGTCGAGTCGATCGAAGACCCGATGGAGCAGACCGAACACTACTTGCCATTCACGGTTTCGGAAGACGAAGCACGTGCTGCGCTGAGCACGTGGCTGAAATCGCTGGGTTGGTTTCGACCAGCGGACTTGGTGTCCTCGGCCCAGTTGACTCACTTGAAGCCGCTTTGGTGGGTCGCTTGGGTCTTTGACGCCGACGCATTCGTCAGTTGGACAGCTGACTCGAATGCTGGGTCGGGTCGGTCAGCATGGGCGCCACACGCTGGCCAGAACAACCTTCGATTTGATGACATTCTCGTGTCGGCCTCGCGTGGTCTGACGGAAAAAGAGGTCTCCGGCATCACGCCGGGATTGAACCTCTCGACGCAGCGCGAGCAGCCCGAGGGGGCGTCCGAAGATGCGACGCTTGAACAGTTCGATGTGCAACGCTCGCAAGCTCGGCAACAGGTCGCTGGCGCCATTCAAAACATTGCGGCCGCGCGTGTGCAACAGAACCACGTTCCTGGGTCGAGTTTTCGAAATGTTCACGTTTCCGTGGTCTTACGAAAATTGATCACCCGGCGGCTTTCCTTGCCTGCTTACGTTCTGGCCTACCGCTACAAAGAACAGCTCTACCGAGTGGTGATCTGCGGCCAGAATACGCGACTTGTCGTCGGTTCGGCGCCGGTTTCCTACTTCAAGATCTTTCTTGTGGTCGGGATGGTGCTCGGAGCGATCGCGTTGTTCTTCCTGATCATGGCGGCGTCGGCAGGCTAGAGCCGATCGTTGCGTGTGTGCTTGCACGCACCAAAACCATTTTTGCTATTCCGGCGCGAGCGCTTTGAGCATCCCTTTGGCTTTGGCCCAGGTTTCGGCTTCTTCCGCCGCCGGATTGCTGCGCGCGGTGATGCCTCCACCAACGGGGATTTGAAGGTGCCCGTGGGCGGCCGTGATCGTGCGAATCAAGATGTTGAAGTCGGCGCTGCCGCTACAGCTGATGTAGCCGAGCGACCCGCAATAGGGACCGCGTCGGTGAGGCTCAAGTCGCGCGATGGTGCGCATCGCCTCGATCTTGGGCGCTCCGGTCACGCTGCCACCTGGAAAGCAGGCAGCGAGCAGATCGACCACGTTCAATCCCGTTGCCAGGCGCCCCGTCACAACCGAAACCAAATGTTGGACGAACTGGTACCGTTCGACTTCGCAGAGCTGCGCGACCTGAACACTGTGGTCATCACAAACACGTGACAGGTCGTTGCGCATCAGGTCGACGATCATGACGTTTTCCGCACGATCCTTTTCACTCTCGTGAAGGACTTGGCCGAGTCGTCGGTCATCGGCTTCGTTGCCTGTTCGTTTGATCGTGCCTTTGATCGGGCGTGTTTCGACAGTGCGTCCGCGAACTTTCAGAAAACCTTCAGGGGAACTGCTGAGCACTGCGAACACATCGTCGCTGGCTTGTTCCGCGATCGCCGCACTGTAATAGCCCGCGAACGGAGCTGGATTCGCTTTCCGTAACCGTTGGTAGAGTTCGGCGGGGTGCTCGCTGGAAACACAGGACAGACGCTGCGCAAGATTGACTTGAAAGGAGTCACCGTCGTGGATGCCGCGAACGATTTCCGAAACACTCGATTGAAACTGCTCGCTGGTGAAATTGCTCGAGACGTCACCGGTCGTCTCGCCTTGGACGTTACGTTGGGGGACTTGATCGTCATCCGCATCCGACTCGAGCAGCGACATCACCCAGTCGGCGCGATCGGCTGCGATTTGAGGATCGGGAACCAGGTCCTCGGAGAATCCTTGGCTGATCAACCAAGCGTTTTCGTATTGGTGATCGACGGCAATTGTCCAGTCGTACAAACCGAGTGAAAGTGCTGGAGTGGGCAAATCGTTCTGTTGCGCCAATCCAACCGGTTCCAGCCATGCGCCGGCTTCGTACCCGATCAACCCCGCAATACCGCCTTGGAAGGGCGGCAGGCCAGCCTCGTCACAGGTAGGCAGCGTTTCACACCAGCGACGTAGTTCGGGCCAAGGATCGCGATCCTCGGGCGACGCGGTCAAGGAACGCACCGGTTGGGCCGTCAGGAAGGAATACCGTCCAAGTTTGTGGCCGCCAATTTTGTCGGTTGGTCCGCGCGATGCTGAATCGAGCCAAAGGCATCCAGGAAGCGTGGCAAGTCGAGCAAATGCATCCGAAAGAGAGAATCCGGATGGAAGTCGGCGTACGAGCGGCAATGGGTTATTGGAGGCAGACATGAACGGACCAACGTATCACGCCAATTTCCGTTGAACAGTGCCGCTTGCGCAAGAGTTTTTGCATCGCCAGCGAACCGTGATGGCGAAGCACTATTGCTGGTTCGGTCGTTGGCGTTGACGACGTTTGAGCCGATGCAGGTCTTCTTCGCGCGTCAGCATCCCCCAGTCGAGCGAGCGATCCTGTTCGTATTGTTTGCCGAGCGTCAGAGCGATGGTTGCCTTGGCCATCTCGTATCCAAGGTAAAACGCGTGGCCCGGATCGACATTCTCGGAAACCTCTTCGTTCATCAGTTTCTCGAACAGCAGAAAGGGATCCTGGTCCGAAAGCGCGAGGCCCGCGGCGATCAAGTGAATCTGGTCCTCCTGGGCAAAGAGCCGGTAGTTGTTGTCTTTGACCTGTTCGGCGAGCGAAAGCAGGGCCTCGGACGTGTAGGGACGCAGTTTGGCATCGCGAAGCATCACCAAATCGTCGGATAAACGCTTGGGGGGAACGCCGTTTTGCACGCTGTATCGAACCAATCGACGTGCGATCTCGCATTCACGCACCGAGGTGCGAGCCCAGTTGATGACCTGGGTCGTCAACACGCTATGAATCGAAAGCTCCTGGCAGATCCCCAGCAACATCATGTTGATGCCGGCCGAATCGACATCGGTCAGTTCGGTGAGGTTGCCTATGCCCATCATCATCGGAAGGTCTGGGTAAGTGTCACGCACCTTTGCATAACGCAAGAGGCTCGCGGTCAGACCAGCGCCAATCGGTTCCAAGATGGGGTCCAAACGGACGTTGACTCCCTTACCGACCAAAAAATTTACAGTTTCGTGCAAACTTTTTTCGTCATCCGTTGCGTCGGGAATCACGACGACTTCGACACCCCAGTCGACAGCTTGTTCTTTGTTCGTCGAGTTCACCGAAAGAACAAGTTCAGCGCCATACTTGGTGGCCGTTGCTGCTTCTTCGGCGTCAAAGGTGTCGACCGATACACGCAATCCTTGGTCGACCAGTGCTTGGATCGCGTCACCGATTTTTGAAAATGGCATCGCAGGATCACAACCGTAATCGATCATGTCGGCGCCTTCATCACGGAGTCCAATTGCCGTTTCGATAAGTTGATCGATCGACAAGCGTGGGGCGTGGTTGATTTCGGCAATGATCTGGATGTCGTAATCATCCAATGCATCTTCGGGACGCGGCTGACCGAACAGTTCTGCCATGGCGCGACAGTCGTTAGGTCCACAAATAACGGGGATTTCGAGCGAGTTGGTTAACTCTTCGATTCCTGTTTGGCAGTAGCCTGGCACAACGACATGAGTTGCCGATTCAGGGACATCAAGGTGTCGGCGCAACCATCGTGGCGTGATCAACGCCGCGACGGTGATCGGCATCACGCCAATCGAAAACTGAAAGCCGTGCTTGTCGGCCAATGCTTTGACGACATCACGTACCGCCGTCTCGGCTAGCTTGCCGGTGACAAAATGAAAGTGATGTTGTGGTAGAGGTTCAATCACGTTTGCGTCCTGACGCATTCGCTTGGAAGCCGACGTTGCTAAGCAAACAAAGTTAACGCATCAAGCATGCCCAGATGAAGTGGAAGCGTTGATGTTGGCACCCATCATTCGTCTTAACAGAAGCACACAGGTGCGAATTTCGTTGCGTCAATGCGAATGTCGCTCTTGACGTACTGTTGTAACGCTTTACAACTTGAATCGACGAGAGATCCGATGATCGATTGTGAAAAGGAGTTTCATCAATCGACGTGGCCGGGATCTCTCGTTTTTTTATGCGCGTTGGTTGAGATTCCCGTCACGGTAGTGAGGGACTGATCATAGAAGCGACGCTTCATATTTGAAGAGCAAAAAACGCTGGCACGTTGGTGCTGTTGATTCGTCGTTTGTGTCGAGGATGTGATCTCGCACACTCACCCTGGAATCAGGCCGATCGCCGGAGAGTGCAGTCCAGCACACCCTCGGTAGGCATCGATCAGGCGACTGTCAAAATCGGGGTTTTCACGTTATTCTGGCTTCGCCAGTGCGGTTTACTACGTAGTGTTACGTTCCCGCAGTGACGAATGGTCAGGTGATTCCAATGCTCCGCATCGGTGCCGTTTCTTACCTAAACACGAAACCATTGATCTTCGGGTTGCCGCAGCGATTGAAGGGTTGCGGCGAGCTGAGTGTCGATTTGCCCAGCGTGCTGGCTCGGCGGCTGAGCGAGAATGACCTCGATGTGGCCCTGATTCCGTCGATTGAGTACTTCCGCGCGGATGATTATTCGATCATTTCGGATGCGGTGATCGCCTGTCGTGGGCCAGTTTGGAGTGTGCGGCTGCTGAGCCACGTTCCGGTTTCCAAAATCAAGCGTCTCGCTCTTGATGAAGGGAGTCGAACCAGCGCGACGCTTGTCCGAATCCTGCTCCACGAAATGTACGGGCTGCGGCCCGAAACCGTTCCTCTTGCGATCAATCAAGCAGCTGATGACGTCGATGCCGACGCCGTTTTGACGATCGGTGATCGAGCGATGCACCCCCCAGCCGGGACGTACCAAGAGATTTGGGACCTTGGTGATCGCTGGTGCCGCTGGACGGAGCTTCCGTTCGTGTTTGCGATGTGGGTTGCTCGTCCGGGAGTCGATACTGCGGGCTTGGCCGAGATTCTTGAGGCGAGCCGTGATGAAGGGATCGATCATCTTGAGGCGATTGCCAGTCGCGACGCTGCGTCGCACGGACTAACCAAGGAAGATTTGCACCGTTACTTTGCAGAGAACCTTCACTTTCGAATGGGACCCGGCGAACGCAGCGGGCTCGAATCGTTCCGTGATCGGGCTGCGGCCATCGGATTGGCGCCGCGCCGAATCAACGCCGAAAACTAAAGCAACTGTTTCTCAAAAACAACAACCATGATCCGAGACATTCTGGACAAAGCGATTGCCGGCGAGCGAATCACGACCGACGAGGCGATGCGTTTGCTTGAGAGCAACGAGCTTGCCGCGATCGGAAACGCAGCCAATCAAGTTTCACGGCGGATGCATCCCGAAACCTATCGGACGTACAACGTCGATCGGAACATCAACTACACGAACATCTGCACCGCGGTCTGCCACTTCTGCGCTTTCTACCGTGGTCCCAAGAGCGACGAAGGCTACGTTCTGCCGCGTGAAGAGTTGCTGCAGAAGATCCGAGAGACGGTCGACCTTGGCGGCAACCAAATCTTGTTACAGGGCGGACTCCATCCCAAGTACAAGCTTGATTGGTACGAAGAGATGTTGCGGGACATCAAGTCGGAGTTCCCGCAAGTCAACATTCATGGCTTTAGCCCGCCCGAGATCTATCACTTCACCAAGGTCAACAAGCTGTCGCTCGAGCAAGTCTTGACTCGGCTCAAAGAAGCGGGACTTGGAAGTTTGCCAGGTGGTGGCGCCGAGATTCTGGTTGACCGAGTTCGCAACGAACTGACGCGTGGCAAAGTCATGAGCGACGATTGGCTCGAAGTCATGCGAGTGTGGCATAAGCTCGGTGGCATCAGTTCGGCGACGATGATGTTCGGTCACGTCGAAACGCTCGAAGAACGCGTCGAACACCTTGATCGCCTGCGTCAAGTTCAAGACGAAACGGGCGGCTTCTCGGCGTTCATTTGTTGGACGTTTCAGCCCGACAACACCGACCTGAGTCACATCCCGCCAGTCGGTTCCTTTGAATACCTGAAGACTCAAGCGGTGTCGCGGCTGTTCCTCGACAACATCCCTAACATTCAAAGCAGTTGGGTCACTCAAGGCTTGAAGATCGGTCAGCTGGCGTTGCAGTTTGGCGCCAACGACATGGGCAGCCTGATGATCGAGGAGAACGTGGTCGCCGAAGCGGGGACGGTCCACTACCTGTCGCTCGCTCAGATTCGCGATGCGATCACAGAACTCGGATACGAGCCGCGTCAGCGGGACGTGTTTTACAAGTTGGTGCCCAGCGAGTTGGAGCAAAAAGCGATCGATGCCGACCGCAACCGCGCTGCAAAGGATCTGGTTCAGCTCGCCGACTGATGATTGGTGCCGTGCAATGGGCTACCGCATCGGGAGGGCGACGCTCCTGCGGAGCCGTTTCGACCGTAGCTACGCTCGCCAGAGCGTGGTGATCGCAGTTCGTAGTCCCGAGCTTTAGCCGGAATCTTCACACACTCCGCCTGAAGGCGGTACTACAAACGGCGTTCCGGTAGCTACGCTCGCCAGAGCGTGGTGTGATGGAAACCCCGAACTGTTACGTTCCACCTTCTGGCGAAGGTAGCTACGCTTGGCAGCGTTCGTAGTCCCGAGCTTTAGCCGGAATCTTCACACTCTCCGCCTGAAGGCGGTACTACAAACGGCGTTCCCGTAGCTACGCTCGCCAGAGCGTGGTGTGATGGAAACCGCGAACTGGCACGGTCCACCTTCTGGCGAAGGTAGCTACGCATTCCGCGTGAAGGCGGTACTACAAACGGCGTTTTAGCCGGCTGCTTTGGCGATGGCGTCTCGGGCGACGACCAGGCATTGTTCGATGTCGTCGATAGGGTTGTCCGGATTTGCTTCATATTCGAGCGAGATGGACCCGTCCGCCGGGAAGCCAACCTTGCGAAGCGTCTTGAACAGAGCAACCACGTCGAGAAACCCTTTGCCGATGATCACATTGTGCGATTTCTTCTCTTGTTTCTCTTCGTCCTTGATGTGCAATGCAAACACACGTTTGCCAAGACGCTCGATCGCTTCGATTGGATCTTCTTTGCTGCGGATGAAATGCCCTGTGTCGATACAAGCACCGATGCGCGGATCGTGACCTTTGACGGCATCGACCACCTCATCGATCTTGTCGTAGCTCGACCCTGGGCCGTGATTGTGGATGCAAATGCGGATGTCAAACTCGGCAACCAGCTTATCGAGGCTCTCGAAGGCATCCGGTGTCGGATTGGCTGTGATGTTCTTCAAACCAGCCCGTTTGGCAAACTCAAAGACTTTGCGGTTTGCGTCATGGTTGGCGTTGAAGCGATTGACGCCGTGCGAGCTCATCGCAATGTCGGCATCCCCGAGCAACTTGTTGATGTCAGCGAGTTGTTGATCGGTCGAATCGACGGGAACGTGCTTGCTGTAAAACTCAACGAAGTGAAGTCCCAGGCCGTGCATGTGGCGCACGGCTTGATTGAGATCGAACTTTCGAAGTGAATAGCTTTGGATTCCGATCGGCCACCCGCCAAACGGATCGTCTGCATGTGCCGCCGCGAGGACCTTCGGGGCGTCAAAGAGCGTGGCGCCAGCAGCTGCGGCGGAACTGAGCGCAAGAAAGCGGCGGCGTGAAAGAGGCGTCATGACTGTGGTGGGGGTCGGAGGGATGGGGAAACCAAACCACCGCATTGTAACTTGAACCGTAGGTCATGCTGTGCATGACAATGCGAACCGTAGGTCATGCGGTGCATGACAATTCCTGACGCGATCGCGCGAGATACCTTGAGCGGCAAGGTGCTAGCCGCCGATTTTTCAACCGAATGCAAATCGGTAAGCCGATTACGAGCACCGCTTTGCTGAGCACGAGCACGAAGCACGAAGCACGAAGCATATGTTTGCGTTCCGGGGTCTTGGTCTGAGAACACTGAGGCAAATTGCGATCAAGAGGCCCGGCCGCTTACGCGATCGCGGCTCAATGAGCGTAGCTAGCTACCTAAAAAGAGGCCCGAGGCTCATTGGTGATCGTCAAGACGCTTGCGCCGGGCTTTTGGCGGGGGCCTGCGAATTCGAACGGCCCGACGGCGATTGCCGCCGGGCCTGTGACCTGCCAGATAGATCAAGACTTCTTTTTCGACTTCGACGATGAGGACGACTTGGGAGTCTTCTTGGACGAAGAAGACTTGGAAGTCGTCTTGCGTGACGAGGTCGACTTTTTCCCGGACGAGCTTGCCTTCTTCTTGTCACCGCTGCGAAGATCGTCGAGAGCCTTCTTTTGAGTCGACGTGAGGACTTCCTCGATCTCCTTCAATTGTGCAGCACGAAGTTCGGCCAGCTCTGCCTCAAGCTCGCTGATCTTCTCCAGATAGCCAGCCTGAATCTCGTAGATTTCAGATCGCTGGTCTTCGTCAACCAGCGATGCGAAATAACGTGGAAGACGTCCGGTCAGCTTGTCTTCCACCTTCTCCTCAACCGCTTTCTTGGACTTTGAACTCCGCTTCGATTTGGTCTCTTCAGCAATTCCAGAGACGCAAAACGCAGCCAGAGTCGCTGCAAGTACGTACCTACCCCAGTAATCAAACATGCTTCTACCCCTAGAAGAGAAAAGTGAAACGAGGCATGTCTGGAACCCGAGCCGGTGCCAGCGAACCACCGCTGGTGACTCAAGTGCCCTGCCCCAATCATTGTGACCACAATGACTTTGCCGAATGTATCGGTAGGTGAAAGCTTGTCAACTAAAAAATATAGAATTAAATGGTTTTGTTTCGAGGCAGTTTCGCGCAAGAGAGACGGCGAGTTGTCTTGGGAAGAAAGGGGTGCTGGAGAAGAAGCGTGCGAAGGGACTCGTGGCCTCGTCCGCTGAGTGGCGCGTCGATCAATTCGAAACGGTGTCGACCGCTTTGTCCCGGAGGATCTTTCCGGTCTCGCTGTTGGTTGCCAGCATCACTTCGGCTGGTGTTCCCGTTGCTACCACTTGGCCACCCTCGCTCGAGGCACCTGGGCCGAGGTCGATCAGGTAGTCGGCCGCTTCCATCAGCATCGCATTGTGTTCGACGATCACCAGCGAATGGCCATCATCAAGCAGCGCGTCAAAGCAATCGACCAGGCGGACGATGTCTGCAAAATGAAGTCCCGTGGTTGGTTCGTCCATGATGAAGAGTGTCCGGCGGCGCGAGGCGGCCGCCAGGAAAGCGGCGAGTTTCAATCGTTGTCCTTCGCCGCTGGAGAGGGTTGTGCCGGGCTGGCCAAGAGTGATGTACTCAAGGCCGACATCAATCATTCGTTTGAGTCGTTGCTGGACTTTTTCGCAGCCACGGAAAAACGAATAAGCTTCTCGGACCGTCATGTCGAGAACTTCGGCGATCGATCGGTCGCGATAATGAACGTCCAAGATGTCGTCGCGATAACGCGTGCCTCGACAGGCTGGACACTGCATCGAAACATCCGCCAAGAACTGCATGTCGATTTCGAGGAATCCAGCGCCTTCGCAACTTGCGCACTGCCCTTTCGCGCTGTTGAAGCTGAAGTGGCCCGCGCCAAAATTTCGGGTGCGAGCATCAACGGTGTCGGCAAAGACCTTGCGAATCGGATCGAACGCTTTGACGTACGTCGCCGGACAGCTGCGCGCACTCTTGCTGATGGGCGATTGATCAATCAGCATGCAGTCTTCGATTTGGCTTAGCCCGGTAATCGTCTTGAAGGGCAGCGGTTTCGCGTTGTGGCCATTCTTTCGTTGGGCGATCGCGCCAAAAAGTGTGTCTTGAACCAGCGAGCTTTTGCCGCTTCCCGAAACGCCTGTGACCAAGCAGAGTGTTCCGAGTGGAAAGTCCACGTCGACGCTTTGCAGGTTATGTCCACGTGCCCCTTTAAGGGTGATGAAGCCTCGTGGTTTTCGTGGTTCACGCCCCTTCAATGTCCAGCCGCGGTCGCCGTTGAGGAACTGTCCCGTCAACGACTTCTTGTCGCGCAGCATCTGTTTTGTGGTGCCTTCGAACATCACGTGGCCGCCCGATGTTCCCGCCGCGGGTCCAATTTCGATCACTCGGTCGGCCATGCGGATCATGGTTTCGTCATGTTCGACGACAACGACGGTGTTGCCGCGGTCGCGCAGGCCCACAATTGCTTTGGATAGTGTTTCAACATCGGATGGATGGAGTCCTGCCGTCGGTTCGTCGAGCACGTAAAGCATGTTGACCAGGCTGCTTCCGAGTGCGGAGGTCAACGCAACACGTTGGTATTCGCCACCTGAGAGTGTTCGCAGTGGCCGGCACAATTGCAGGTAGCTGAGTCCCACTTTGTGTAGGTACCCCAAGCGATCCGCAATTTGTTGCAGCGGTTCCGCTGCGATGTCGGACTCACGCTGGGCAAGGTCAAGCGATGCAAAGAATGTTGTTGCTGCGTCCGCTTGCATCTCAAGCAGTTGTGCGATGTTCTTTTCGCCCACAGTGTAGGCAAGCGTTTCCGGTTTGAACCTCCGGCCGCCACAATCGGGACAGGGGCGGTAGCTGCGAAAACGCGAGGCGAAGATGCGAATGTGCATCTTGTATTTTTTGCGATCAAGCCAAGCAAAGAAACCATCGAGGCCGCCAAAGTCGCGTTCGGGAACGCCATGTTGGATCAGTTTGAGATGTTTCTTCTTGAGTTTGCTGTAGGGAACGTCAACCGGAATCTCATAGTCATCGGCCAACTCCAGCAGTTCTTCGAGTTCATGTTCGTAAGAGGGAGTGGTCCACGGTGCTATGGCTCCCTCGGCGAGCGAGAGCGATTTGTCGGGCACGACAAGATCCATGTCTACGTCGACGACATCACCGAAGCCCTCGCACGTCGGGCAAGCCCCCAGCGGGTTGTTGAAGTTGAACAGTCGGGGCACAGGATCGGGGAAATCAATGTCGCACGCATCACAGCGCCGATCACGACTGACGATGGTGCGGTGCCATTGCCGAGAATCGATTTCGACGACACGTCGGCTTTCGCCATTGTCGGTCGATTCCTCCACTGACGTGAAGATCACCGCGCGCCCATGCCCTTCGGCCATCGCTGTTTCGAGCGATTCTGTCCAGCGACTGAGGTCGGCGTCACCGCCGAGACGATCGACGAGTACGACGCACTCGGTTCCTTTGCGTCCCACCTTTTTGGCCAGCGCACTGCGGTCGCTATCGGACAAGTGGAAGGTTTCGCCGCCGATGATCAATCGCAGGTAACCTTCCTGCTGTAGGCCCAACAAGATCTCGCTGGCATCCTTTCGACTTGGAAGCCAAACCGAGAAGCCCACCATTGCTCGTTTTGCTGCGGCGGCCGTCATTGCTTCTGCGACCGCGGCCGGGTCATCGCTTTGAACCGGCTGGCCACACTTGTGACAATGAAGCGATGCGACTTTGGCAAACAGCAACCGCAGGTGGTCGGCGATTTCGGTTGATGTCGCGACGGTGCTGCGGTTGGTCCGTGAACCACTCACGCGAGTGACGGCGATCGCGGGGGGGATACCGTTGATCTCGTCGCAATCGGGCTTGTCCAGACGCTGCAAGAACTGACGCGTGTAGGCCGAGAAACTCTCGATGTAACAGCGTTGCCCTTCGGCATACAGCGTGTCGAGTGCGAGTGAAGTCTTGCCGCTGCCCGAGAGCCCGCAAACCACCACAAGCTTCCCACGCGGGATGTCGATATCGACATTCTGAAGATTGTGAACGCGACAACCACGTATCGAGATTTGGTTGCTGCTCATCAATCGTTGGGCGTCACGGGTAAAGGGGCTCGATCAGATTATCGTGATCGATCAAGAGTTGGCAATCACGCGTCCGTCCCGAACAGCTCCTTGCACACCCAAGCACTGAGCCGCTGGCTGTGAGGCCTCGGGCCCTAGCCTCGCAATCATCAGACGATCCACAAACAACCGTAGTTGCCACAGCCGCACTCGCGTTTCACGAACCAGCCTTCGAGTTCGTTACGAACCAACCTTCGAGTTCGTTACGAACCAGCCTTCGGGCGGATCGGGAAGGTCGAAAGCGGCGTGGTAGTCTCGCTGACGCACTTCGACCCAAACCAGGGTGTGCTTGTTGAGCCAAGTCGGTTGAAGACGGACGGCCTTGCGAGCGAGACGTTTGGCGGTCGAGAAATCTTGGCGAGCCGCTGCTGCGATTGCCAAATTATGGAGGGCTGCGACTTGAGAGGGGTGCGCCGCATACGCTCCCTGCCAAATCCGCTCGGCTTCTTGCCATTGGCCTGACAACGCGGCGATGTTTCCGCGACGCACGTCGCGACTGCCAGGCAATAAATAGGGAATCGCGATCTGCACTTGTTCACGATCGATCCACGGAGCAATCAAACGCAGCGACTCTCGCGAGATCGCTTCGGCCAGGATCGTGTCTTGGTCGGTGGTGAGTCCGAGATCGGGATAACGCTCGATCGCCGTTTCGACATCGATACTGACCGGCGAGCCGCCAGCGGGGCGGTTTTCCGTCAGCGAGGTCAGACGCCAAGAGATCGCCAGTGACTTGTCGGTTTCTTCGTCTTCTTCCTCAGCCGAATCCTGGCGATGCGCCGAATCTTGTCGATACTTGGCGTAGCGGTCTTCGACAATCTCGCCTCGAAGCACAAAGTCGTAACCTTCTTTGCGGGCGACGGAGGCGAGGGCAAGGTCGTTGGGCCGTTGGTCGGTAGTGGAGACGAGTTGGATTTTTGACTTCTGCTCGAGCGATTCGGCCGGCACCAAGTGAGTCGCACGTCCCGGGTCACTCGGTGCGGTTTCGACAATTCGCTCGGTAATTCGCTGGCCAAGTTCTTTGGAATCCGCATCGGGGCTGGACGAAATCTGCGAAAGAGCGACCTTTTTGCCAACGGTCGACTCGAGTTTCGGCTCTTGCCAGACGTGCAGCGGCGCGCTCATTCGGCACCCGCCGAGGAACGCCACGGCGACGGCGCATACCGATAGAACAGCTCTTCGCACGACCATGATCGGTCTTTAGCCAGCCTGGAGCGAAAGGGTCAAGCTCAAATTGCCGTGCCCAACGCACTCCGGCCGGGGCCGAATGAGTTTCACAGCCCCAACGCACCTTACGCGTCGGGCTCGATTTCTTAGAATTTTGCTGAACACACGAGGCGGAATTTGGCTCCCAATGAGCATGTCGAAACCGCCGAGCAACCCGAAGCAACACCAGCCGACCCATTCTCACCGACAGATGGGGTCGAAACACAACAGGCCCTGACGCACGATGCCACGCTACAATCCCGCCGAAATCGAACCTCGCTGGCAAGCCTATTGGGAGGCCAACCGAACGTTCGCGACGCCCGACCACCCGACGGGAAAAAAACGGTACGTCTTGGACATGTTTCCCTATCCAAGCGGCGACGGGCTTCATGTTGGACACCCCGAGGGCTACACCGCGACCGACATTGTTTCGCGATTCGCTCGCATGAATGGTGAAAGCGTCCTTCACCCCATGGGGTTCGACGCCTTTGGATTGCCCGCTGAAGAACACGCGATCAAGACGGGCGAACACCCACGGATTCAAACCCAAAAGAATATCGACAACTTCACCCGTCAGTTGAAGATGCTTGGATTCAGCTACGACTGGGACCGCGTCTTGGCGACGACCGACGAAGAATACTTTCGTTGGACGCAGTGGATCTTTCTTGTCTTGTACGACACCTGGTTCGACGCCGACCAGCAAAAGGGACGACCGATTTCCGAGTTGCCCATTCCCAATGAGGTGACGGCCGAAGGTGACGCGGCAGTTGAAAAGTATCGCGACGATCACCGCTTGGCCTATCAGGATGATGCGCTCGTCAATTGGTGTCCTGGACTCGGTACCGTGCTCGCCAACGAAGAAGTCCAAGATGGCAAGAGCGAACGTGGCGGACACCCTGTCAAACGAATCCCGCTTCGCCAATGGATGCTTCGCATCACCGCTTATGCGGAACGGTTGTTGGATGGATTGGACGACTTGGCATGGCCCACCGGCATCAAAAAACTCCAGCAGGATTGGATCGGCCGCAGCACCGGTGCGGAAGTTGATTTTTACGTCGGCGACAAAGCGAGCTTTGACGCTTGGCAAGCGTCGCGTGCTGATTCCGGATTTCCTGCGGAGCCTGGGACCGATTCGCTTCGCATTTACACGACGCGTCCCGACACGCTTTTTGGCGCGACCTACATGGTTGTTTCGCCCGAGCACCCGATGCTCGCGGCATTGACGTCGTCGGAACAATCCGACGAGGTCCAGCAGTATTGCGAAAAGGCTTCTTTCAAGAGTGACCGCGAGCGCACCGATGACAAGGTCAAAACGGGTGTCTTCACCGGTGGCTATGCGATCAACCCGGTCAACGGCGAATCGATTCCGATTTGGGTCGCCGATTACGTTTTGGCTGGCTACGGCACCGGAGCGATCATGGCAGTGCCGGCGCACGATGATCGTGACTTTGAGTTTGCAAAGCAGTTTGACTTGAAGGTCATTCCGGTCGTGAACCCGCCCGAAGATCACGAGCAACGTGAAGGAATCTTGGCGGGCGACGTTTGCTTTGTCGCCAAAGGCGAAGCGATCAACAGCGGATCCTTCGACGGACAACAAACCGACGATGTGAAAGCTGCGGTGACCAAGTCGCTTGACGATGCCGGACAAGGTAAAAGTGCGGTCAACTTCAAGTTGCGTGATTGGTTGTTCAGCCGCCAACGATTCTGGGGCGAACCCTTCCCCGTGCTCCATGAAGTGGATGACGAGGGGAATCCTACGGGCATCAAGCGGACCGTCGATGCGAGCGAGTTGCCTGTCCGCTTGCCCGATTTGGATGACTACAAACCGCATGGGCGTCCTGAGCCGCCGTTGGCCAAAGCGGGGGATGACTGGTTGTACGTCACGATCGACGGCAAACGTTATCGTCGCGAAACCAACACGATGCCGCAGTGGGCCGGTTCATGTTGGTACTACCTTCGCTACATCGATCCCAAGAATGACACAGCCTTTGTCGACGCTGAAAAGGAAAAGTCATGGATGCCCGTCGACTTGTACGTCGGGGGCGCCGAGCACGCTGTGTTGCACCTCTTGTATTCACGGTTCTGGCACAAAGTGCTTTTCGACCGCGGTCACGTCAGCACTGCTGAACCGTTTGGTCGCTTGGTTAATCAGGGAATGATCCTTGGCGAAGTCGAGTTCACGGGCTACGCCAATGGGGCAGGTGAATCGATTTCGAGCAGCGACGTCAAACGCAATGAGGAAGGAGAGTATGTCGATTCGGCCGGCGGCTCGGTCACCGCATCGAAACTCACCGAAGACGATGTCGAAAAGAAAGGCGATGGATTCGTTCGCGTCGACAACGACAAAATTCGCGTCGATAGTCGTGCTCATAAGATGAGCAAGAGTCGCGGCAATGTCGTCAACCCTGACAAGGTGGTCGATGAGTATGGTGCCGACGCGTTGCGTTTGTACGAGATGTTCATGGGCCCACTCGAAGCGACCAAGCCATGGAGCATGGCGGGCGTCGGCGGAGTCAAGAACTTCTTGGATCGCGTTTGGCGCATGATTGTTGACACCAAGGAAGACGAGTTGGTGCTCCATCCCGCACTCTCAGACGATGCGTGCGACGAAGAGCAGCTTCGGGTTTTGCATCAGACGATCAAGAAGGTGACCGAAGACACCGAATCGATGAGCTTCAATACGGCGATCGCACGGATGATGGAGTTCACCAATCACTTCACTCGATGCGAAAAGCGTCCCAAGGAAGCGATGCGAACGTTCTTGATGTTGTTGTCGCCTTACGCACCACACATTGCCGAAGAGCTTTGGAAGACGCTCGGCGAAGAAGGTTCGATCTCGCTTCAATCGTGGCCGCAGTGGGACGAGTCCGCACTCGTCGAATCGAGCATCGAGTTGCCTGTTCAGATCAACGGTAAGGTGAAAGCAAAAATCAACGTCGCACCGGATGCCGACCAAGATACGGTGATCGCTGCCGCGCTTGCCGATGAGAAAGTTCAAGCCGCCATCGATGGGAAATCGATTGTCAAGCAGATCGTTGTCCCAGGACGCTTGGTCAACCTGGTCGCAAAGTAGAGCCGTGGCTCACAGGTGAGCCGAACGCGTAGCGTCGGGCCTTGATCCCAACGGTCGACACCGTTTGTCGTCCTGCCTTTGGGCGGAAGAGCGTGAAGATTCCGGCTAAAGCTCGGTACTACGAACTGCGCCCTGTGAGCCGTGATCGCGTAAGCGGCCGGGCTTTGCACTGCCCACGGTCGACACCGTTTGTCGTCCCGCCTTTGGGCGGAAGAGCTTGAAGATTCCGGCTAAAGCTCGGTACTACGAACTGCGCCCGGTGAGCCGCGAACGCGTAAGCGGCCGGGCTTTGCATTCCCGGCACGTATTGCGAACGCTCGTCATGCGGAGCATGACCTACGAAGAGGACGCGGAGCGTCCAGAAAGTGCGTGACCACGCAGAGCGTGGCCACGAGATCGGCTTACTTCACATCAACGCCGAACGACTCGAGCGATTTGACTTGCTCGGCCTTCTTCTTTTCGTCGATTGGGTTTTTGCCTAGGTAAACTTCCATGTACGGCGCAAAGCGTCGCTCGCCTTCGGCGTCCTTCTTGCACATGTCGACCAGTGGGCCGAGGTCGTTGATTTGGTTGTCACCCACCAGCAACATGTCGAGTTCCCCGAGCGTGGTCAGTGGCTCGAGCGATTTGATCTGATTCTTTGCAACATCAAGTGTGGTCAGCCATGCGAGTTTGCCGACCGGACCGAGGTCAGACAATTGATTCCCGGAAGCATCGAGCGACCAGATCTTTGACAGCCCCGAAATCGCGTCGAGCTTCGTCAAACGGTTGTTGGCCAAATAGAGGCTGCGCATGTTCTCCATCTTTTTGAGTGCATCGATGTTTTCGATTGCGTTGCCGGAGAGATCGAGCAGCTGCATGCCCGTTAGGTCGGCGATGGGTTTGATGTCTTTGACTTTGTTGTTGGCAAGATTGACCGATTGCAGACGCTTGAGTTCACGGATCGGTTTGAGGTCCACGATTTCGTTGTCAGCGAGGTCGATCAACATCAACGCCTTGCAGTGTTGAAGTCCTTCGAGGTTCTTGATCTTCTTGCCGCGCCCTACCACGCGGGAGATGTTGGCGACATCTTCCTTGGTGATCGGCTGATCGTTGTATCGCTTTTCAAAGACCTCGGCCCTCACCGCAGCTTCGAGCGCCTTGTCGGGGAAGGCGGAGACGGGCTTGGGAGGCTCTTCCTTTTTCTTTTCTGGTTTCTTGTCGTCAGCTTTGGCCGCAGGCTTCTTCTGCTCGGCCGGCTTTTTCGATTCAGCCTTTTTCTCGTCGGCTTTGCCCTTGGCGGGAGCCTCTCTCCCCTTCGCATCGTCCGGCTTGGCGTCTTCTTTTTTCGCTTCGGCAGGCTTCTTTTGAGCGTCTTGGGGAGCGCCAGCGACGGCAGGTCCAAACATTACAAGGGCGGCGAGGCAGGCAAACGAGAATCGTTTTAGGAGGGTAGTCGGCACTGGTGGACTCAATCCGTGGAGTGGCAAGAAATGCGAGGTGGGTTCCGAGCGACCTGATTTTACTCGCTCGCCGGTCGTTTTGCAGACTCCCCTATCAGCTCCGCAGACAATCCCCCGAAGCGTCGCAGACAATCCCCCGAAGCGTCGCAGACAATCCCCCGAACCATCGCAGTGCACAAACAAAAAACGACACGCCCAGCGGATGCGGGCATGCCGTTTTCGTCGCGTTTGAATGGTGTTCGTCACTCGGACGAGGACTGCCCGTTTGTAGTACCGGTTTTAGCCGGCAGTCCCTGTACCTGTCCGTCGAAAGGCGGTACTACAAACGGGATTCAGAGAGTTCTCGAAGCTCCAATCACTCGAAGCTGCTTTCACTAGAAACTACGTTCACTAGAAACTTCGCTCTCTAGAAGCTTCGTTCACTAGAAACTTCGTTCTCGGGGGTCGGTCAGACCGTCAGCGAGGCGCCGCAATGCCTCGGTTTCGATCTGACGCACTCGTTCGCGAGTCAGGCCGAGTTCGGCGCCGATCTCTTTGAGTGTCTTTGGTTCCGTTCCCCCCAGTCCGAAGCGGAGCTTCAAGACGGTCGCTTCACGTTCTTCCAGGTCGCCCAACAGTTCCATCGCATGGCGAAGGATGTCGTGGTCGAGCATCTCTTCATCGGGAGCCTTCAATCGCTCGTCCATCACCATTTCGCCCAGTGACCAACCCGATTCGGTTTGATCACTTTGAGGGGTGGAGTTGGAGATGCGAATTGCTTTGCGAATGATCGGCAACTTCTTCTTGGGCAGTCCAAGGACGCGAGCGACTTCTTCGTTGGTCGGTGTGCGTCCCAGTTCTTCGCTCAGTCGTGCCGTTGCGCGACGCCATTTGCTCAGCAGTTCCACCATGTAGGCGGGAATGCGGATCGTCTTGGCGCTGTTGATCAAGGCTCGCTTGATCGACTGCTTGATCCAGTAACTTGCGTAGGTGCTGAAACGGGTTCCGACGGTTGGATCGAAACCTTCGACAGCCCGCAGCAGTCCGAGGTTGCCTTCCTCGATCAGGTCTTGCAGTCCGAGGCCTTTGCCGGTGTAGCCGCGTGCGATGTTGACGACCAACCGCAAGTTGGCTCGCACCATTCGGTCACGTGCCAGAACATCGCCTTGAGCGATTCGCTCGGCAAGCTCCAGTTCTTCGTCAGCCGAAAGCAGCGCGGTTTCGTTGATTTCACGCAGGTAGGTTTCCAGCGGCGACTGAGCGGCCGTGGCTCGCGAAACACGCGGTGTCTTCGCGGCGACCGGCTCGGCGTCGGTGCTCGATTCGATGATCTCTGTGTGTGACATGGATGATGACAAACGCGATTTTTGGCTTGAGGATGTCTGGTGTTCAGTGTCGCAGGGACACAACCTTGATTTGGGAAGGCAGGGTTGTGGTTGCTGACCACTGAGCGGGCCAGTGTCCCAAGCCAGGGAAGATGGATTGGGTGAACAACCTAAGCATCGGCCAGCTCGCCAGAGAGCCTTCATCCCGTGTGAAAAGGATGCGAGTGTGACGGCATTAACGATTCTTCAGCAGGGACCGGTGTTGACATTGGGGCGGGTCGCAGGGAGCGAAAGAAAAGTTTGCCGGTCGTGTAATCCAGGCCGGTTGTCGTGCCATCTGTAAGTAGTTTTCAACGCAAGACAAACGAAACACGGGGGAAATAAGATGAAACGCCTATTCGCCATCACCGCTGTCGCAATCGTCGCCGGTTCAGTCACTGTCGCCGAGGCGTGCAGCCGAGCGGTTTTCAAAAGTAACTACGGGACGGTCATCAGCCGTACGACCGATTGGGCCGTCGACGTCCATCCGACCTTTGGCAAAGTCGGCCGCGACCAGGCTTATCAGATGCACAACGGAAACGAGCTGCCGGTCAAATACGGGTACATCGGCTTTTACGAAGTGCATGGCAAAGTCGGTATCGAAGCCCACAACGAAGCAGGTCTGAGTGCAGCGCTGCTCTACGATTCAACGGCTGGCTATTCCAAGGACCAGCGTGATCCAACCAAAGGCGATGTCTCCCTGCCCATGCTGACCGACTATGTGGCCAGCCAATTCGCCACGGTGGATGAAGCGGTCGCAAACTTAAAGAGCATCGATCTTCACGCAGGCATCGTCGACATTCCTGACCAGGGCAAAAAGCACGTGCCCGTCCATTTCCAAATCAATGACCGACAAGGCAACGTTGTCGTGATTGAATTCCGCGATGGAAACGTCGCCTACTACGAAAACCAAGCGGTAATGACCAATGCTCCGCAAATCCCCGAGCAACTCGAGAATCTCGAGAACTACAAACCATGGGGCGGTGATTTGAACATGCCCGGCGACATCGACTCAAAAGACCGATTCGTCCGCATCAGCAATGCATTGACCCAGATTCAAGAACTGGATGCACCTACCGACGCAACAGTTGCTTATGTCCAGGGCCGCCACCTGTTGCACGCCATGTCATTAGGACAAAGGCAATACAGCGTCTATGACGCCGAAGCCAAAGGGAAATATGGAACGCTCTGGACAACGTATTACGACATGAGCGAAGGCAAGATTGTTTTCCAATCGACAAAACGCCTGAATCCCGTCGTGATCGATATGAACCGAGTCGACTTCGAATCGGGACGCGTCACTTTCGACGCCGAAGAAGTTCAGGGAGATGTCACCGACGCGTTGAATCCAACACGATACGCATTGAAGTGATCAGCGAATCGATCAAGCGCATTTGCCTTGGGGCCGTCGACGTGTTCAAAGCGTCGGCGGCCTTTTTTAAGGTTCTTGCGACCAGCGACGGTTCGTCGTCCCGAGTTTTAGCCGGAATCTTGCTACTTGCCGCCTGAGGGCGGTACTACAAACCTGCTGGCGAAGGTCGCTACGACCCGTGATGGCAGTAACACAAACGAAAAGCTTGCCGCTATTCGGCGGAAAAGTATTGGCTGAAAACGCAATCGACTAGGCGCTTTCGGCTTCTCTCGCATTCATCTCGCGCACAAGTTCCACCGTCATGATCAATGGCGGCAACCAATTGTGCAGTGGATTGACTCGCCTCCGTTGCAGCACACGGTGACTCCATCTTTTTCGGATCTGTTTCGATCGTTCTTCGATCTGCTTAGGCGTCGGATCCGACGGATCTCGATCTGGAGCAAACATTTCATCTGACATCGCCCACCTCCCTTCGACCTCGGATGGTTATTGATCTCGGACAGTCTTTCTACGATTTCGATCTGCCCTCGGATCGACTGGTTTCACACCTCTTGCACGATTCGTGCCAGTTTTTTTCCTATCGAAAATGGCCAGATTCCAAAAGAAATGTCGTGAAACAGCGCAGCAAAAGGCCCCACCGAGGCAGAATTCCACAACTCTTGCGCGGCGTTGCTGAGTCGGCATTGAACGCCGTGAGAGTTTTTCAGTAGGGTCGAACACTACTTAGCCCCTCTGTGGAGACAGTGGATTGATCAAACGAATGGTTCTGGCTGTATTCGTGTCGACGGCAGTCGGCATCAATTTGATGGCGAGTGAAGATGGTGACGTTGCGCAAACTTCACTCGAAGTTGAAGTGGGCGGCGTCGAAGTGAGTGTCGGTGACACGGACGAACCTGAGCCTGGCGATGACGTTCGCTTTGGCGATTGGCTCGGCTACAACTCCGCACAAAGCGACATGACTTGGTTGGCCAGCGATGAGTATGGCGGGTTCAGCGTTGAGTCGTTTCCGACGCTTGATCTCGGGAGTGATGCTGCGCTCGTTTTCGGAACCGGATTCCACTTCATGGGAGGCCCGCTTTCACCCTCCGACATGCCGGCGCGGTTGTTTGATTTTCAAATGGCCTACCATGCCCGCAAACAACTGACTCACCGGACCTACCTCGACTTGAAGTTTGGTGTCGGGGCCTTCAGTGACTTCGAAGGCAGCGCGCGGAAAGGGGTCCGCTACCCTGGGCATGCGGTGACCTATCACGAACACAACGACCGCTTCATCACGCTTTTCGGTGTCGACGTCCTCGATCGAGACGACATCAGTTTGTTGCCTGTAGCCGGTTTCGTGATTCGTCCCCACGATGATCTGCTGTGGGAATTGGTGTTCCCCAAACCCAAGTTGCAAATGCGTGTTGGCGAATGCCAAGCGCTTTACGTCAGTGGCGAACTCGGTGGTGATACTTGGGCGATCGAACGTGAAAACCGCGCCTACGACAACGCCACCTATCGCGATATTCGAGTCCTCTTCGGGTTGAAGTCGTTCGGAAAAAACTCCGACGGAGTCCTCGAGCTAGGCTTTGCATTCGATCGAAAGCTTGAATACCGGTCGGCCCGAGGCAACACGGAGTTTGACAACGCCTTCGTGCTCCGATGCCGCGCCCATTATTGAGGCCGCAGTCATTGTCGCCTGTCGCTACGCAAAAGTTGCGTCGCCGTCTCGACGCTCGCCAGCGCCTCGCACGGCCCTCCCCGGGCTTTAGCGCCCGACCCTCCCACAAGTGGGAGGGTAGTTCCAACGCGTGACATCAACCATCACGGTCTATACCGTGACCGCTGCGTCGACCGATTCGCCTGAATGCCACTTGGAGTAGTCGTTGGGGTCGCGGTGAACGCGGCGATAGACCGTATCGCGTTCGATCGGCTCCCGACCCGCTTCGGCGATCAGGTTCTTGATCGTGTCCACGGTCAAACACTGTGGCGTCGTTGCACCGGCATCGTGATAGATCAGCTCGTGGCGAACTGTCCCGTCAATGTCGTCGGCTCCGTAGGCGAGTGCCGTTTGAGCCGTTTCGACGCCGAGCATGATCCAGTACGCCTTGATGTGTTGCACGTTGTCGAGCATCAAGCGACTGATCGCCATGGTCCGCAGGTCCGTCAAAGCCGATGGTTTTTTCAGGTCGGACAACTTTGTGTTTTCAGGATGGAACGCAAGTGGAATGAAAACCTGGAAGCCACCCGTTTGATCTTGCAGGTCCCGCAATCGCAGCAGATGGTCAATCCGGTGGAACGCACTTTCGACATGCCCGTAAAGCATCGTGCAGTTGGTGCGTAGTCCCACTTCGTGAGCCGTGCGATGAATATCAAGCCAAGCGTGCGTGTTGGCTTTGTGTTCGCAAAGTTGCTCACGAACTTCGGGGTGAAAGATCTCGGCGCCTCCACCGGGCATGCTGCCCAGACCGGCTTCTTTCAAGTCTTCGAGCACCCAGCGGATTGATTTCTTGGTTTGAAATTCAAACCAATTGATTTCGACTGCGGTCCAACCCTTCAAGTGGATTTGAGGGTAGTGCTCATGCAGCAGTTCAATGATATGGCGATACCATTCGTACGGCTTCTGGTGATGCAATCCGCCGACAATGTGCATTTCGGTGCAACCGTTTTCGGTCGCTTCGCGTCCGCGCTCAAGAATCTGTTCGTCGTTCATTGCATAACCCTTGGGGTCACGCAGGTCACTTCGGAAAGCACAGAACCGACAACGGTAGACGCAAACGTTGGTCGGGTTCAGGTGAGTGTTGATGTTGAAATAGCCGACGTTGCCGTTCTTGCGTTCACGAACCAGGTTGGCCAATTCGCCGACCGCTTGCAGTGGCACCTGAGGGTCGTAAAGGAAGATGCCATCGTCGAGCGAAAGTCGCGCATCGGCTTCGACCTTGTCTCGAATCTCGCGAAAACGGGCGTTGCGTTCTGTTTCGTTCATCAATCACGTTTCTTTGATTTGGGCGTCCAAGCTGAGGATTAGAACCGCAGACCAGCGACGGAGACAACCACCACAAATGGGACCAATCGGCTTCGACGATCAGATCAGGCAGCAGTCGATCGTCCCAATGACCAACAAAATCAGGCTAATTGCCGCGTTTGTGTGAAAGAAGGCTTCATTGACCCGTCCCAGGTCACCAGGCCGAACAAGCCAATGTTGGCGAATCACAAGCAGCGTGATCACGACCAAAACCGCCCAAAATGCGATCCCAAAGCCCGCAGCGGTCAGTGGCAGAAGTGCCAATAATCCAAGCATCGCCATGTGGAACCCGGCGGCAATTCGCAATGCACCGGCGACTCCAAACCGAGCGGGGATGCTGTGCAGCCCAACCCCCGCGTCGTACTGGGCGTCCTGGCAGGCGTAGATGATGTCGAAGCCAGTCACCCAGGCGGCAACCGCTGCTGCGAGAACCAATGGAGCAAACAGGTCCGTTGGATTGGTTACCGATTCGGGGCCTCGTATGGCGACCCAGGCGCACAGCGGCGATAGGCTCAGCGCAACGCCAAGCCAAAGGTGAGCGGCCGAAGTGAACCGCTTGGCCAAGCTGTAGCCACACAGGAATGCCAGCACCGGAATCGATGCGATCAGTGGAACGGGATTCGGCAAAAAGATCGCCGTCGCTGCGATGAATCCGATGCTGCAGGCAAGGGTGAAGCCGAGCACTTCGCCTCGCGAAAGGATGCCTGCCGGCAAATGTCGGCCAGCGGTACGAGGGTTTTCGGCATCGATTTTATGATCGACAAGTCGATTGAACGCCATCGCCGCACTACGCGCTAGCACCATGCAGAGCAAGATGCCGACCAAATCGCGAATTCGCAAATCGGGACGTTGACCCGATGGCAGGTCGGTCGTCAACGCCATCACGGTCGCCAATGCGGCAAACGGCAGGGCAAAGATTGTGTGGCTGAACCGAATCATGCTCAGCCAGTGCCCGATTCGAATGGACATCGAGTTTTCGGCTGGCTGATCAGGATCGGGCATACTGCGGCATCGGGTGTGGATAAAAACAACAGCCACGTTGTACCAACCGCAACGCAAGGGCGTCCATCACCGGTCCAGTCCTTCCCGGACCGTCCATCACTGGACCGTTCCTTACTAGTCCGCACTGGTCCAATGGGGCAACAACTTGTCCGAAACGCGGGAGAACCCAGCCGAACTCCCGCGTGTCAGAATTGCCTTCTAGCTTAGCCGCGTCCAAGCGCTCGTCGAATCAACGAACGGATTGGCTGGCGAGGCTGATAGCCTGTCAGGCGGCGGCGTTTCCAACTGCCGCTCTCTTCCTGAGAGAAGACAATGATTTGGGGCAACATCTGGTCGCCCTTCGTCAATTGTTGAGCCAACTGAGGCTCTTCGTCACGATTGATGACCGTCAGGCTGACTTCATCCAATTCGCCATTTTGGGCCATCGAGCGGATCGTGGTGTCCTTCAAGACATTGCAAGCAGGGCACCAAGGTGCCGAGACAACCACCATCAGTGGTTTCCCCTCGGCGACCGACTTCTTGTAGGCATCCGCGTAGTTTTGTTGCACTTGTTGTTCACTTGGTACTGTTGAAAGCACCATGGCTAACAGCAACGAAACCATTCCAAACTCCCTCTAATCAAGGAAAGACTTCCCAGGCGGAATCGGCACCTTGCCGATTGCAGTAGATGCTGGCGATTTGGATGCCAGCACATCGATGAAACTAGGACCGCTTGGGCGTCAAACGAAACTCCTGTCGTGCCCAGCCTGCTCCTTGGCAGGTTTGCCCGCAGCATCACATCGCTACGAAAGCTGGGCAAACTCGGTGCAGTCTCCACGGGAACGACCAACCTCGGTCCTTCCCGGCGCACCCTCCTGAGATGCAACATTCGGAAAGCTAGCAAAAGCAATCCGGTCAGGCATCCGCGTTAAGTTGGGCGGATTGTAGGGATGCCCTTGGGGCCATCAAGGGTGGCGCCGCTGAAAATCGAGATTCGGCCAAACCGCCTGCGACATAATTTCAGCAAAGCAGATACTCAGGCCGGCTACGGGGACGCTAAACTAAGTTCCTGACTCGACTTGGGGCATACCAAATCGATGCGTCAAATTGTTGCACCCTCAAGCAAGGAGGGTAGAAAAATGTCTTCTTCACATTGCTATCAAATGTACGACAGTTCATCGGAACAGGCGGTTTGCGGATGAAATTGCGCGTCGGATTGATTGGGCTTGGAGACGCCTGGCAGACTCGGCATCGCCCCGCTTTGCGGATGTTGCACGATCGTTTTGATGTTCGCGCCGTCTTTTCAACGGTGACCAAATTGGCCGAAAACTCGGCGGCCGAATTCCAGGCGGATGCCGTTGATGGGTTTCGTGCGTTGGTCTCCAGGCATGACATCGACGCAGTGATGATCTTGAAGCGATCTTGGCTCGGCTGGTTGCCGATGCTTGCCGCGTGTGAGGCGGGCAAGGCGATCTACTGGGCGGCCGACTTGGATTTTGACCCGCGGCGGGATGCCAAGGTCCGCGAAGCGATTGAAGACTCGGGCGTGGCGTTCATGACGGAGTTTCCGAGGCGTCTTGCTCCGGCAACGCTCCGGCTGAAAGAGCTGATTGCGACGCGGCTCGGCCAACCACGCTTGGTCTTTTGTCATAGCCGCATTCCCGAACCCGAGCCGGGGTGCCAATCGACGAGTGATCCAACCAATCGCGAATTGGTCGAGTTGGTCGACTGGTGCCGCTACGTCGTTGATCGCGAACCGGAAAGTGTGGTCTCGACCGGTCAGCATTTCGGCGAAGATCCGTTGGGCGAAGACGCGATTCGCAAAACGGACTACCGCAGTCTGTCGCTTCAGTTTGCAGGCACCGACGATTCGCCTCCCGTGACCGCGCAGATCAGCTGCGGTAGCTACATTCCCTCGAAGTGGCATGAAGCGATTAGTTTTCGTCCGCCCTCGGCACTGCAAATTCGGTGTCAGCGCGGTGTGGCCTTCATTGACTTGCCTTCCAATCTCGTTTGGTTTGACGATGCGGGGCGTCATCTGGAATCCCTCGAAACCGAGCTGCCCGTTGGCGAGCAGCTGCTGACACAGTTTCATCGCAGTGTCACCAGCCTGGTCCGGAAGATGAGCGACCTGAATGATGCTTACCGCGCGGCGTCGATCCTCGCCGCCGCCCAGCAGAGTGAAGACGAAGGCCGCCGCATCCCGTTGTAGGTCTGGCCCTTAGGCGGAAACGCTTGCAGATTCCGGCTAAGACTCGTTGTTTGTAGTCCCGCCTTTAGTGTTTGTAGTCCCGCCTTTAGGCGGAAGGGTTTGCAGATTCCGGCTAAAGCTCGGTACTACGAACTGCCAGCGGCCCTTGTGCCGACGGTCCCCGTGGTCACACGCTCTTCGCCGCTCCGCGGCCTGGCCACTCCCCATCAGCCGTGATCGCGTAAGCGGCCGGGCCTTGATCCCCACGGTCGACACCTTTTGTAGTCCCGCCCTTAGGCGGATGAGCTTGCAGATTCCGGCTAAAGCTCGGTACCACGAACCACTCCGGCTCACGTTGCGCGACACCAGTTAAACTACTTTTTGGAACTTTTCTTACGATTCTCTGAGACGGCTCGGCAGTGGTGGCATCCTTGTGGCAAACAACCAACGAATGATTGTTCGAGCCAGCTCCAGTGAGGGATTTTTCCGGTCGTGATCGAAGCGAACCTTCTTGCCGAGCTTTGGGAGGAGCACTCCGATCGATTGTTGCTGATTGCACGATCGATTGGTGGTCCTGCTGAAGATGCTGTGCAGGAAGCGTTCATTTCGCTGGCGACCGAAAAGAAGCTTCCCGACGACCCGATGGCGTGGCTCGTTCGCGTCACTCGGAACCGGCTCATGCAATGGCATCGCAGTGGCCGCCGCCGCCGCCAACGCGAGTCGCTGGTTTGTGATCGACCTTGGTTCGAACACGAAGCGATGTCGGCCCAGCAACGGATCGACGCTGCCGAGGTCACGCAGGCACTGCAGCAACTTCCATCACCTGACCGTGAAGTGATTGTGATGCATTTGTGGGGCGAGATGACCTTCGAGGCAATCGCAAAAGTGGTGGGAGGCTCTCGGGCGAAATCACATCGAACGTTTCGCCGAGGACTGGAGACATTGAAACAACGGTTCGGACAAGAGTCTGTGCCGTCCGCATTAAGCGGTGATGCGTCGTCGTTATCGTGAGGCTACAAAAATGAATTCCGACTTTCAAAATCCTGAGGACAGCGAAGCGTTGACCGAGTCGCTGCAGCGGTTTGTGCCGGCGTCGGCTTCGTCATCGATCGATGTCAGTCAGCTCTTTTTTGAAGCAGGCCGACGCGCCGGAGCGGAAGAGACGCGACCTGCAAGTCATGGTTGGCTGGTTTCCGCTGCCGCGATGTTGTTTGCCGTGATCGCGGCACCGGCGGGCTACATGCTGGGACGAGGTGATGACCAAGGGACGATGGTCGCGGTCTCGCCGATTGAAAACGCGAGCGATCACGTTGCGAACCCCAATGAGGGACGCGACGACTCAGGCAGCCCGCGTGAAGAGACGGGTGCTCAAAATAGGCCTGACGGGAAACGAGCTGTCGAGGACGTCGAAGCGGACCAAACCACCGAGCCAGAGCAGCGTTCAAGTGAACCATCGCCGGACATCTGGCCCTCGGCTCGTCCGCTTGTGGCCCGCAGTCAATTTGTGCCAAACACACACAACGGCTTGATGCCACTGCACGCCACACTTGTCACACATCGAGAGTCCGACCACGGTTGGCTCGATGCGTTTGGGATTGGACCTGCCAGTGCACACGCGCTGCCTCTGTCGGAGTCCGACCAAGAAGAGCCGAGTAAACGGCTCGAGGGCAAACCGCTTGCTGCGGTCGACCTGCCAGAGCTCGCTCGCGACTTTGGTTCGCACGAGTGAGTTGTTATTAGAGATCAAGGCTCGCGGCATCGGCTGCTGAGCAAGGGGATTCGTCTGTGAATAAGAGGGAGATGATGAAGGTACGTCTATTGGTAACTTTGATCGCGTTGGTTCCGATCATGGGTTTGACACCCTGTGTGAACCTGCACGCTCAGAAACTCTTGGCACCGTCGCTGCGAGACGCAAAGGCGGACGCAAATCAAGCCAAGAACAAAGTCAAAACACTGCAGTTGTATCAAGCGGCCGAACCCGATCCGGCACTCCGTTATCGGTTTTGGCCAGACCCGGCCGATCGACTCGATGACAACCCGCTGCCGTTGGTCAATCGCGCTGTCATCATCTCGATGAACAATCGCCACAGCGAGAAAGGCAGACGCGAGGTTGCCGATCGCTACAACGAGTGGTCCAAGATGCCCCTGGACCAATTGCCCAAGGAAGAGGTACGCGAGTTCCTAAACAAGTTTGCGGCGACGGCGCTCGGCGAACTTGAACGGGCCGAGAATCACATGCGGCTCGAATACGACATCCAACTCGACAACCTTTCCGCATCCGAAATGATCGCAACGCTGTTGCCTGAATTTCAAGAGATGCGTGAGCTCGCGAGGATGTTGCGGCTTCGAATTCGACTTGCGATCGTCGAAGAGCGTTGGGAGGACGTCGAGCATGATGTTCGGCTTGGCTTCCGCCTGGCCGAGGTTGCCGGTCACAGCACCGAGTTTCTCGTTGGGCGTTTGGTGGGCTTTGCCATTTCACGCATGGCGATGGACTCGGTCCTCGAAGCGATCCAACGACCGGGGTGTCCCAACTTCTACTGGGCACTGGCAAGCCTGCCCGAGACGCGGCTTTTTGAAACGCGAGACTCGATCGAATTCGAATCGGTACTCATCTCAAGATTCATTCAGCCCGTTCAGGAACTGTCTGACGATCCGATTGGTCCTGAAGTCTCGCGTCAACACATCCGCGAACTCGCCAATGAAGTTCAATCGTTGATGTCGGCTGGCTTTGGCAAAGGTGATATTGATGCTCAGCTGCTTTCGGGCGTGTACGTCGTCACCATGGCCGACGCGTCACGCAAGATTTTGGCCGAGTCCACCGATTGGGGCGAGCGAGCCTACGAGCTTTCGGCTCCCGAAGCCGTTTTGCGTGCGACCCACTTGAGTTTGGCCCGCGTTCGAGATCGATGGGTCAAATGGGCTTTGCTTCCACCTGAAGTCTACGATGAGTTTTCGAAGGAACGTCAGGCGTCGATGGAGCCTGTGAATGCCGCCGACCAAATGCAACAGATTGCGATCATGTTCACTCCCGCGATTGCAGCGGCACGGCGTGCGGGTGTGCGAACGAACCAGACTCGCAACTTCCTTCTCTGCCTCGAATCGCTCCGAATGCATGCAGCCGAAGATGATGAACTGCCAACTTCGATCGAAGACTTGCGGCCTGTCCCCGCTTGGCACGACCCCTTGGCTCGAGGCCCCTTCGTGTATCAACGTACGTCGCTGACAACGGCAACGCTCATGCGTGCCCCGCAATGGCCTGGCGACGATCAAACCGTCTTTCATATCGAACTCAAGAAAGGAGACCACTGATGAAACTTCGATGTTTTCCACTTCTGGTTGCAGCCTTGTTGGCCATCGGTGTCAACGGAAATGCACAACAACTACAAGCACAACAAAGCGACGGGATTTCGCCCTACATCGAATCGGGCACACTTGGGGTCATCGACATCGATATCACAAAGATCGACGTTGAAGCACTCGCAAAGTGGACTCTGGAGTTGTCCCCAGCAGGCAACAAGGATGTCGCGAAACAGCAAGCGATCATGGGCAAGGGCTTGATTGACTCGCTCAAGGCCGCTGGCGTGTCACATGTCTACATGACCGGCGCGACGCAGTCGGTGACCGACGGTGGTCCCCTGTTTGTTGTTCCTTGCGAGAACACCAGCATGGTGCAAGGTCTCGCCGCAATGCTGCTGAACGGCTCAGGGCGCAAGGACTTGAAAGTCCACACTGGTGACAACGTGCTGGTGGGTGGGGCCGGCGCGGCGGTCGATCGCGTGGTCGACGGTAAGGGAGTCGACCGCGCCGATCTGACCGGTCCTCTTTCTGCCCAGGATCGGCTCGATCACACGATGGTGATCGCACTGCCCAAAGAGGCACGCGAAGAGTTGGCGCTGATGTGGCCCGATCGTCTTGATGATCGCGCACCGATTCAGCTGTCGCCGAAAGAGATGGTTCGAGACATCGACCGCATCGTGGTTTCGGTCAACCTGCCCCCAGAACCGCAGGTGCGTATCAGCATCGACACCGCCGACGCCGAGGCGACCGAGCGGGTCAAGGTCGTCGTTGACCGCGCCATCGCCAATTCGCCGGAAGTTGCCAAGAGTGTCGATGTGGTTGTGTCGGCCACGACAATCACCTTGTCGGCTGCCCCCGAGACCATCGGCCAGCTCGCCAAGGACCTCTCGGCACCCGCTCGCGCATCGGCCGACCGAATGGTCGTGATCAACAACCTCAAGCAATTGGGGTTGGCGATGCACAACTACTATGCCACCAACGATCACCTGCCCCCGCGTTGTTTGACCGACCGCGAAGGTCGTGCGTTGCACAGTTGGCGCGTCACCGTGTTGCCCTACATGGAACAAGCGGCGCTGCACAAGTCGATTCAGCTCGACAAGCCATGGAACGATGCAGCGAACAAGACGCCCGTCGAAACGGTCATCCCACAGTTGGATGCAGGTAATGGAACGGTGATGACACGTTTCCGCGCTCCCGTTTTTCCCGGGTCGCTTTGGCATGGTGATGGTCCCCCACGCAAGTTCCGTGACGTGATCGATGGGACCTCCAACACGATTGCGGCGATCTACGCTCCCGCTGATGCCGCCGTGGCGTGGGCCAACCCCGAACCTTGGGTTCTGGACGAAGACGATCCGATGTCGAGCGTCTTTGGTGACCGCGACATCGTCATGGCTCTCATGCTCGATGGCTCCGTGCTGACGTTTGCCCGAAAGGACCTCGACAATGCCAAGCTAAAGGCGTACCTGACCTTCGCCGGCAAGGAACTGATTGAATAGGCCCTTTGGGTTTGGTTGTCTGATTCGTAGGTCATGCAAAGCGTGGCAAGCTGTAGCGGCAATGCCGAGCATGACCTGCGAGTGTTGGGCTGGGGCAGTGTGCGGGAGTCATTGAGCTGATTCGTTTTTGTGCCCTTTTCGAGGCGAATATTCGCTACCAACAAGGCTCTTCCCACGGCAAACGAACCTGCTACAATCCTGCCGTGTCAAATACAGACACAAGCCCCTGTAGCTCAGTTGGTAGAGCAACGGACTCTTAATCCGTGGGTCCAAGGTTCGAGCCCTTGCGGGGGCACTTTGAAAACCTCGTGTTTTCAGTGCTCAATCAATCTTCTTTGCGTGAAGCCGCTTTTTCACGCCGTTCGGTGGTGCTACGGTTTGCAATTGCGCTTCCACCAGCAGAAATCCTTGTCCAAGTTCACACAGCTGATCCGCGATCGCGTAAGCGGCCGGGCCTTACTCGCCTTCACCCAAGCTGCGCGTCGGCAAGGGCCCGAGGCCTGACGGCCAGCGGCTCACGGGCTCCGCCCAAACAACTCTTGCTGTGGAATCTCTGGAACGCAGCCGATGCATCTTCTCGGTTTGCAGTAGGCTCCATCTCCTTCTGCCGTCTTCCCATTCATGAAGACGATCGATTGAATCGCGTACTGGTGTCCCAGTTTGCAGTCCCGCCCTTGGGCGGATGAGACTGAAGAATCCGGCTATGGCTCGGTACTACGAACGAGTGTGAGTGACGCGCGCGTTGCTCTTCCATCAGGGGCTCTCCAAGCGAGGCGCTAGTGAAGAAACAGCGGAGCCGATCGTGCCTGTAAACCGGTTCTTGCGGACGCGATTTTCTTTTGAGTTTGTGGCGAGTCAGTTTGCGTGGAAAAGTCCTCGACAAGATCGAGGGATGGCGCTATCGTCTTGTCCTGTTAATTACCAACCTGTTGTCACCGTCCGTAAATGGAATTCCGGTCAGAATGCCATCCTTGAACGACATCGTTACCATTCGCCAAACCCATGTTGGCCAAGCGGTTTTTGCCGCGCAAGACTTTGAGCCTGAAGATGAGATCTCGCAGATCAACGGCGAGGTCGTTCATGGCGAAGATTACCAGTCGGACTACTGCATCGATCTGGGGAACGCCAAAACACTCGTCCCCGGCGAGCCGTTCCGCTTCTTAAACCACAGCTGCGAGCCCAACTGCGAGCTGATCGTTTGGGGGACCGAAACGGAAACACCCGAGCTTTGGCTGCACGCGATCGCCCCGATCGCCGCGGGCGATGAATTGACCATCGATTACGCATGGCCTGCCGACGCCGCGATCCCCTGTCTGTGCAAGACCGAATCGTGCCGTGGTTGGATCGTTGACGAAGAAGAACTCGCAACGGTCCATGAGATTCACGCCTAGCGGTGTGAGTTGGCTGGGCGCGAGTACGGGTTGCAGTTGCGTTTCCACCCACAACTGAGCCGCGATCGCGTTAGCGGCCGGGCCTTCATCGCCTTCACACCCGTTGCGCGTCGGAAAGGGCCCGAGTCCTGACGGCCAGCGGCTCACGGGCACCAAGAATCGCAATCCGCAGCGCTAACAGGCAATGGATGCGGCTTGGATGGGAAGGGTCAGCGTGAACGTTGCACCCTTGCCCGCACCTTCGCTGGAGAACGACATTCGACCATTCATTTCTGTCGCCGAATTGGCGCAGGAATGCAGCCCAAATCCATGACCGCTTTCTTTGGTCGTGAACCCGTGCTGGAAGATCTTGGCTTCATCCTCGGCGGAGATACCAATCCCGTTGTCGGTGACCGCCAAGACGATTTCATCCCCCTCGATCTTTGCGATCAGGCGAATCTGTTTCTGCTGTGCATTGCTTCGGTCGACGGCGTCGCGAGCGTTGCGAATCAGGTTGATCAAGATTTGAAGGATGTCGTGTTTTTTCGCTTCCAGCACCGGCAGGTCTTCGAATTCCTTGGTCAATTCGATACCGTGACGTTCAAAATTGATGTCGCTGATGCTCAACGCGTCTTCGAACAATTCGATCAGGTTGACCGTCTCGACCACGCCACCCTTGCGGGCAAAACGCTGTTGGGCGGAGACGATTTCCTTGATGTGGTCAATGTTCTTGGCCATTGCGTGCACTTCCTCAAGCTGAGCATCGCGTTCGCTCGTGAGCTTGTGCGAAATGCTTTTCAAGAAGCCAGGGAAGTGTTTGCCCCGTTGGTCGCTCTCGAGAAACTGGGCCAGGTCGGATTGGTTCTGTTCGATGATGTCGGAAGCCTTTTGAAGGTTTTCGACCGGGCTTCGGCTCATGCGATCACGGATCAGGTTGGCTGAAACGTTGACGCTATTGAGTGCATTGCCGACGTTGTGCAGCACACTGGTGGCGACTTCCGCCATGCCGGCCAGACGTGACGCGGCGACCAGTTCATCGTGGCATTCGTCGCGTTCTTTTTGCGTGCGAATGTGTTCGTCAATTTCTTCTCGAAGCTGACCGTTGGCGGATTCCAATTGTCGGTTGGCATCTTCGAGCGACTGCATTGCTTGGGCGTAGGAATCGGCAAGCGTCAATCGCATCAGGTCGAGGCAAAAGAAACACTCGATCTCGCCCGCGTCGGTGCGCAACACGCTTTTGGCCGTACGAAAGGCGGGGTAACGGATTTCGCCAAAGCAGACCCGTGGTGCGGTCAATGTCAGTTTGGGGTGGAGTTCTTGGACGCCGACGATCGATTCACCCACGATCGTGTTCAGGATTTCCTTTAGTGCGTCGCAGATGTCGTCGCGAACTTCCTGGCGATTCTCATCGTTGATTTCATCTTCGTGGCCAATGATCCTCGCTGCAGTGATTTCATCCAACGCCAGCAGGTACTCGCCGTAGACCGTGCCTGTGAACAGAACGGTGACGATGAAATCGCGTGAGGTTTCGACCCCTTTGATTTCGCTCGGGGGCAAGACGACATCGCTTTCGATGTCAAAAAGTTGCAAGTTCTTCGTAGCGACTTCAGTGAACTTGCGAGAATACTCGATCATCTCTTCCATTGCGGCTCACGCTAGGCTTTTCGATGCGTTTTCGATTGTCTCTTTCAGCTTCTGCAGATCTTCTGGCTCGTTCTTGCGTATCGGTTTAGCGAGAAAGCTCCGCGCTCCAATTTCGAGGCAGCGTGAAACGGTGTCTTGATCTTGAACTGCCGAAAGCATGACGACGCTTGCATCGCCATCGGCCTCCATGATTCGCGTCAAACACTCAATGCCACAGACATTAGGCATTGTGATGTCCAAGAGCGTTACGTCGGGCTTGTATTGGAGGTATTTGTCGAAACCCTCCTGACCATCGTGCCCTAGATCCACGACTTCGAATCCAAGGCCTTCGACTACGGATTTCATACCGCGGGCCATGAATTTGCTGTCGTCTACAATTAGTACTCGTAGCATGTTTGCCCCAAGTCGGTTTGTCTCGGCGTGGCTTCCATTTGCCCAAAACCGCGTCAAGCTCGCGACTTGCCCCTAAAGGTGATGTTGGTAATTCATCAACCACATTGTTGGTGAACCGAGATGCGATGGCTGTGCCACAGCAGGTGCCCTAACGGCAAAGAAAAGATGCGAAGCGTGCCGCGTCTTTGGTTGCCCAGAGAGTGCCCCCGGTTTCTGTTGGGACGTTGAAACCTGACAACAGATTTCGGTCCGAGCAAACCATAGGGTCCGATCTGAACGCACCCCGCAAAAGTGTGATGAGATTGCGCCAACTAACCACACCCTTGTGGTTTCCCACAGCAGGTTGTTCCAGTTACAACGATTACAGGCTGCACCGTTTCAGAGCCGATTCAGAGCTGGGATTGGAATGTGCGAATCGATTCCAACACACCCTGCTCGAGTGGTGTGTGTGGCGTCTTGGGGAACGCATCGAGGAAGGGTTGGAAATCGATGTCATGCATGAAGGGAACTTCGGCGTTTCCGATGGTGATCGCAAACTGGTCCTCAATCCCGAGTGCGACAGCGGATGATCGCATGGCATCGACGAAACGCACCGAATCAGCGGTATGACTCGGCAACGTGAAGGCTCCGTAGCCAGAAAAGGGTTCCAGCAAAGCACCACCCACCGCAGCGCCAACGTCGGGCGCGTACAAATAGTCTTGGCTAGTTGTGAAGGGGATTTCGTAGGGCAAACCCTTAGCAAGATGTTTCATTGCGGTGGTGGGCGCCGCAGTCAGCCCGGCATCACGACCGGGACCGTAGAGGACTCCAGGGCGAACACATAGTGTTGGCACGCCCGTGTCGTCGCAGAAAAAACGACAGACGTGCTCAGCCGCTTGTTTCCAAACACCATAAACATTGACGGGATTGGGCGGCGCCGACATGGCGACTCGTCCCGCTGGATAACTTGCCCGCGGGCCGTAAACGGCCATCGAACTGGCAAAGAGGAATCGTTCAAGACCCAGATTCAACTCCTTGATGGATTCGATCAAGTTTTGAGTGCCAGCCAGATTCACTTGTAGGCCAAGGTCGCGGTTGGCATTGCAGTCGGGAGTCTGCAGTCCCACCAAGTGAACCACATGTGTGACGCGATGTTCGCTCAAGACGTCGCGCATTCGGTCGGCATCCGTGATATCAGCTTCGACGCAAGACAACCTCGGCTGGGCAACAGGACCAAATACTCGCTCGGCTCTTTCCTTTGTCACACGACGAGTTGAAACGACGACCTTCGCGTCACTGTTTTGAAGCAGCCATTTCGTCGTCTCGGCTCCGATACACCCCAAGCCGCCGGTAATCAACACAACAGGATTCATCACATCCAACACAAAAGAGCACAACAAAACGCAAAGATGGCCACGTTGTACCGCGATTTGATGGAAGCGGAAACCAAGCGTCGGACACGTCGAATCGGCTGAGTCGGCGCGACTGCGCTTTTCGAGTCAATCGCCGTCGATGCGCAACACGTAGGCGGTTCCGTTTCGGTTGGTTGTGATCACGTGTCGATCATTCGGGCCGAAAACGGCATCGGCGATCATCCCGCCAACAGGGCCGATCTGCATCGATTCAACTCGATTCGAAGCGATGTCCAAGTTGCGGATTCGGCCGTCGTATCCAGCGATCACCAAGGAACGCCCGTCGTTGCTAAATGCGACCGAAGCGGCTGGATAGTCGCCCGTGAACTGAATCGCCCCCGAGTCCGCATTCATCATCACAACTTGGCTGATGTAGTCCGAGGTGATCAGCTGGTCTTGAAGGTAATGTTGTCCGCAAACAAACGCGAGCCGTTTCCCTTGTGAGTCGACGGCGATGTCCTTGACGGGATAGTTGGCCGGAACGGTCAATCGAATCGCACCCGTATCTGGGTTGCAAAAGTAGACGTTGCCCTTTGCTTCGCCAGCGGCAATCGAGGTTCCCGCCATGACCATTTCGTTGCTTTCGGGTCGGTAGACGACGGACAAGGCGTTTGTCAGCCGCTTGTTTGAAATGGCAAATTGCTCGACGCCCGTTTCGTAATCCCAGCATTGCGCGGCGCCGCTCAGACGCACGACCGTCACGCGCGGACGGTTCGGGTCAAAGGCCAAATCGAAAATGGGATCTTCAGGGTCAACCGCGTCAATTGGATGGGCAATTTCATGTGGTTTTCCCGTGGCGGGGTGCCAGAATTGAATCGAGCCGTCGTCTCCGGCGGTGGCCAAGAGAGCGTCATCGGGTGAAAAAGCCATTGCCCGAATCAGTTTGTCATGACCACGGATGACTTGGCTCGTTTTGCCATCGCCGAGTGACCAGATTTGAAACGTTCCTTTGGCCCCCGCGATCGCGATTCGGCTGGCGTCGTGATTGACGGCGGTGCAATGAAGTCGGCCAAACACAGGCTCACCTACGACTTCGCCTTGAACATTCCATAGGTGGATCGCGTTGTCGGCACCGGCCGATGCGAGATGATTGCCAGAGGGGCTGAACTGCACGGACCGTTTGCCGTTTTCGCGCCTTGTGGGAAAATTGGTCGTGTCAAATGAGTGGGCGATTTCCCAAGTCTCGGTGTCCCAGAGATGAACGTAGCCAAACTCACGCCCTTCGGCCAAGTACCGGCCGTCATCGCTAAAGTCGACCGCCCACACAAAGCTGCCAGGTGAAACGAGCGACCGAGTCCATTGATCACCGCCGCGGGCAAGTAGCCGCACCCGTGCATTGTTCGTGCGACTGGTATTACACAGGCCCACGGCCAGACTCGACCCGTCCGGGGTGAACGCGACGGTGTTGATGAGACCGCCTTCGCCTCGGAACTTTGACAACAGTTCGCCAGTGTCGCGGTCCCAAAGTCGAACGTTGTTGTCCCCACCACACGTTGCGATGGCCGTTCCGTCAGGGCTGATCGCAGTGTTGCGAATGTTGCGATGGCCCACTTCATAAAGCAGTCGGTCTTCGGTGAGCGAGTACCAACAGCAAGTCGACGCTGCGCTGGAGGCGACAAAGTCTCCTTGAGGCGATAACCTCACGGCCATCACCCCGCCGGCATCATGGTGTTGCATGTTGAGGGTTTTCCATGTGTCATCGCGAAGGTCGAGCAAATGGACTCGGCCATCGGCGCTGCCAACCAACAACGTCCACTTGTCGGGACCCCAAGCGATCGACGAAGGCATCGTCGCATGCTGGTGATGGATGCTGAGGGGATCGCCTGTTACCGCACTGCGAACCACGACCGTTCCGTCCCAGCTCGCTGAAGCGATTCGAGTGCCGTCGGCGTCAAAAGCCAGAGCATTGCGGTGCAGATGGTGCCAATGCATCCACCGGCTGTCACCAAACACTGCGACAAGGTTTGCGGGCGCTAGGTCGGGGTTTCCATTTCCAGCGACAAACCGCTGCGCCTCGGTAAGTGAATCTCTTGTTAATTGATCCAATGGCGTGGGCACGACCTTTCGTGGATGCACATCGATATCACTCTTGGCTTGTGGCGCAGGCACCGCCGATTCGTTCTTAACGAGTTCGACTCGCAGCACGTGTTTTTTTCCGCGAATGACGTCAAATTGGCTGCCGGCGATCACCAAACCGTCAAGTGTCGTGACAGCGCGATAGGTGCCGTCGTGCAGCTGGTCGGAAAAGGTGAACGATTTGCCAAGCGGAAGGGTGCGACCGCCAACCCGTAGCTTGAGTTCGTGTTTGCCCGGTTTGAACCGCTTGGGTTTTCCGGCGTCGGCGATGGTGTAGCGACCATCGTCGATTTCAACGTTGATCTTTTTGTCGTGAAATTCGAGCTTCACTTCGCCGTGGTTGGTCGCGACGGAGATCGTGATCGCGGCGAGGATCGCAAGCAGCAGCCCGGCAGCGGAGGCGGCCGCAAGGATGCGGCCCGTTCGGCGCGTGCGGATCCTTTCCATTGCTTCGGCGACATCCCGCATCGACTGGAATCGATCCGATGGGCGGATGGCGATCATCTTTTCACAAACGGCATCGATCTTGGCGCTCGCGTCCGAAGAAAGTTGGCTGGGTAGCTTGCGCGGGGATTGCTTGGCTTGTGAAAGCAGCGTGTTGGTCGTGCCGAAGTTCGGGCGTTGACCGGTCAGCATTTCATAAAAGATGACACCGAGGCTGTAGATGTCGGAAACTTCCGTTGCCAGACACCCGTCCGCCTGTTCCGGTGACATGTAAGCCGGAGTGCCGGCGATGATCGTCTCTTCGTTTTCGTCCGTTGTTTTGTCGAGATGGGTGGCCAACCCAAAATCGGTGATGATCGGTTCGCCATGCTCGTTGAGCATGATGTTGGCGGGTTTGAGGTCGCGGTGCACGACACCTTGGGCATGTGCCGCCTGCAACGCCTCTGCGATTTGTTGGGTGATGGCGATCGCCTGTGTTGGGTCGATCGGCCCCGATTGTCGCAAGCGTTGAGCGAGGGAAGGCCCCGAGATAAAGGCCATTGAAATGAAGTGCGTGCCGCCGAGTTCACCGACGTCGAACACCGAACAAATATGAGGGTGCTCGACAAGTTTGGCGGCCGCGCGCGCTTCCTCGTACAGCCTGGCAACATCATCTCGTTGTGAAGAGGTGCGTGTCTCGGCGTTGGGGACTTTGAGCGCAACTGTCCGGTCGAGTTTTCGGTCATAGGCTTGGTAAACGATGCCCATGCCGCCACGTCCGACTTCGCGTTCGATTCGGTACCGATCAAAATCGCCGATCATCGGATCGACAATGGTCGTCTCATCGGCAGCGGTCGGCGGGGTGTTGATATGAGCCTGGGCAGCTCGGGTGCTTCTGAGTTTGGCCACTTCCGCAACAAAGTGTTCGCGGATTTCGGCTGTGATCTGGGGATGCTCTTGAGCAAGGGCGTCCCAGTGGATCGTCTCGGCCGCCGCGGCTCGACTTTTGCATTCGGCCGCGACGAAAGCGACCCGAATTTCAGGAAGGTCTTTGCCAATGGGAAACTGTGATAGGTAATCGCTTGCGGTGCGGCGATTGCCGATCGCCCATTGTCGTTCCATATCAATGAAAACGAGTTCCATCATTAACGCTGCCGAAAGTGTCGACTCATGTGATGCGATTGAATGGGAAAGTGTGCCCAGGCGATCGGGTGTCCATTCCGTTTCGAAAGCGAGCACAACCTCTTCAAAAACAGCGACCTGTTGAGGCGTAAGCCCAATCGTCGGGTCATCGAGCCGGTCGAGGATTACGTTTTGCGTCATCGGTGGATGGTTGAAGTGCTTGGGATCCCTTGCGACTCACAACTCCATTCGCAGCGGCAAGACAAATGAGACAAGGAATTCACCGTAATCGCTCAAGAAACGACATTTGCAACCGAGTCATCGTCACTGCCAAGGCTCATTTCGAGGAATGCTTTGGCTCGGCTCAGGGTCCGGTCGACGCTCCGTTTGGATAACCCGACCTGTTCGGCGATCTCGACTTTGTCGTGGCCTTGAAGGGTCAACTCGATGATGGACATGTATTTGGCATCACCCAAAAAGCAGAGGAGTTGGTCGAGCAATTCCGTCAGTACGGCCGCCTGATCGGGGCTTGGGCCGCGCCCAAAGGTATCAACGAGCGGCTGAGACCAATCGCCCGGTACTTCGAGATGGATGTCACGTTTTTCCGCTGTGTGCTCGCGGGTCGCATCAATCGTCTTGCTGAGGGTGACGCGAACAAGTTGACCCCAGAGTTTTTCCGATTCTTCGGGCGGGTACTTGCCCAGGGAAGCCTTGCGAAAGAACGTGCGAAATACGGATTGGATGACATCTTCGCTATCGAGGCGTCGACCCAGCCTTGCACCGATTCGGCGCTGCGCAATGGCGATCAGTCGTGATGAAAAACGGTCGTAGAGCAATTGCTGGGCATCGGCGTCACCTTCGCGGCAACGTGCCAGTAGTTCGTCATCACTGATTTCGCGGCCCGACTCTTGTGATCCCTGCATCTCACCTACCCCAGTAACGAATGCCTTGCTGTATCCCGAGTCGCTCGTGAACCGTGCGTTTGTACAGTCGTTTGGCTTCTTGTCCTTTTACAAACCCGCGTTGCCTCACAGGCGATTGTAGCTGAACCACGCATCGTAGTACCGAGCGGCGACGGGCTTGCCGCTCGTCTGTGAGCCGAACGCGCTAGCGTCGGGCCCTACATCGCCAGCGCCGTTCGTAGTCCCGCCTTCAGGCGGGAAGCTTGAAGATTCCGGCTAAAGCTCGGTACTACGAACCCCTTGAGCCGAACGCGCTCGCGTCGGGCCCTACATCGCCAGCGCCGTTCGTAGTCCCGCCTTCAGGCGGGAAGCTTGAAGATTCCGGCTAAAGCTCGGTACTACGAACCCCGTGCACCGAACGCGCTAGCGTCGGGCCCTTCGCGATCAAAAAGAGTTCAAGGCCCGACGCTAGCGCGTGCGGCTCACGAGAGGAACGCCCTGTCGACGAATTCTTTGGTTTTTCTCGGCGGCCGTGTCTCGATCGCGTGCTCATTGCGAATGAACCAATGACAACCACCGATTATCCGAGCCCGCTCGCAGCACCAACATGTTCCGAACCCGAAAAAACAAGCCTTCGCATCGGCGCCGACACCCTTTGCGGATGGAATCGCTTGAACGGCGATTGCTCTTGGCAACGCTTGTCACCAGGGACGTCTGTGACGACACGACCTGGACTGCCGCGGAATCGCCCTACCTCATCGAAGGCGACGTGCGCGTCTGCGAAGGAGCCAAGCTAACGGTTGAACCTGGAGTCACGTTCAATACCGTGAATCAGCTTCATGAGCTTGAGGTTTACGGGGAACTGATCGCCGATGACGCCTACTTCGCAGCTCGCGTTTGGTTTCAAGAAGGCAGCACGGGGACCATCACCAATAGCCGATTTACGGCGTTCGGTCCGTCACTATCGATCGCGGAAAACGTGACGATCGATCTGAACCACAACGACTTCACCTCGGGTTCGGTCAAGGTGATGCCAGAGTTTGTGCCGCTACTTGCCGGGATGACCAATGCCTATGCACCCGGTTCCCACATTCCTGTCTATTCTGGATTCGTTTCCAACGACACGACGTGGCCACTCATTGGTGAGACAGCAGGTTTCGTGACGGATGGAATCGTTATCGAGTCCGACGCAAAGCTAACGATCGAACCTGGCGTTACCGTGAACCTAACGAACGCGGTTCACTCGATTGGCGTCTACGGTACGCTGGATGCCACCGGCGCAACCTTTCCCTTTCGCATTCAGTTTTTTGACGGTTCGCAGGGGACGCTGCGCGGCAACACCTTTACGAGCTATGAAATCGAAATCTACGACGGTGCTGCACCCGTGATCGAAGGCAACTTCTTTCACAACAATCTGCCGGTCGAGTTGCCGCCCGATTTCGTGCCGGAATTTGGAGCGATGCAAAACACGTTTACGGCATGCAATGCCGTGATCGGCATCGCAGGGTCGTTGACCAAGGATGTCACTTGGCCACACATCCCGGGGGCTCCCCATTATCAGCTCGGAACGGGGCTGGTGGTTGCCGAAGACGTGACACTCACGATCGATCCTGGCGTCCGCGTTTCAGTGGTACTGCCGAATCACGGCATCGAGGTGGAAGGCACATTGATTGCGAACGCCGTTGACTTTCGAGATCGTCTGACGTTTGGGCCAAACAGCACGGTTCGATTACGTAACAGTCGCGTTGCTGAATGGCTCGAAATCAACGGAAGAAGCGACGCCGTCATCGAAGGTAACGACTTTGGTGATGTCGGCGTTATCTACGCAATCGGTTCCGAAGATGAAGTGATTGACCTTCGAAACAATGCGTGGGGTACGAACAATCGCATTGCTATTGAAGAGCGACTACTTCACCAAAACGATGTCCCCGATCTTCCTAGGATTCTTTTCGAGCCAATCGTACCGCTCGATAGCGACCGCCCGACCCCTTTGATTACAGGTCCCGAGGGTGCCACCGCCGACAATCCGTTCGAGATCACCGTTGACTTTGGTGAGACTGTGTTTGACGTGCGAATGTGCGAGTTTGACGTTGCCGGCGGGACGATGACCGATCTGACGGTCAACGACGATGGAAACTTGACCGCAGTCATCACCGCAGAAAACGATGGCGTGGTGACCGTCGGCCTACCACAAGACCAAGCCTCCGATTTGGCAGGCAACCGAAACCTTGCGTCAAACGTCTACTCGGTCATTGTCGATACGACGCCACCAGAGTTGGAAATCCAAGATCCGGTTTTGATCGAAGGCAACGTGGAGGGCGGCGCTGACATCGTTGCGTCAATGCTCGTTGAATTTGCAATGGCAACAGACAATCTCGATGATGATGTCGAGATCATCGTTGAGGTTCCTGAATTCATTGCCGTCAACCAAAGCGCGGAGGCCATTTTCACGGCCCGCGATGAAGCGGGCAATACAACGACCCAATCGTCTGTCGTTACGGTGGTCGATACAACGCCTCCCGTCATCACCGCGCCCGATTCAGGGTCTTTTGAAGCCGACACGATTGGGGGCGCCAACCACGAGTCAGGAGAACTGGCGAATTGGCTCGCACGTGCAACCGCCTACGATATTGTCGACGGGGACGTACTGGTCACACACAACTTGGAAGCCACTCTGCCGCTCGGTACGCACGAGGTGATCTTTCGAGCATTCGATCGTAATGGCAACGCCGGTGAGGAAAGTCCGTTCGCTCATGTAAGGGACACGACTCCTCCTGACCTGGAAGTGCCCGGTGAAGGGCTTACCGTCGAAGGCGATACGCTTGGTGGAGTGCAACGGACTAACACGGCTGTGCGAATATGGGTTGCCCAAGCGAAGGCAACGGACATTCATGATGGTAATGTGCCGGTCGAAACTGATTTGCCAGAAACGATACCTCTCGGAGAATCGACCGTCACGTTCACGGCGACCGACAAGTCGGATAACTCGAGTTCAGGCACGTCCACGATCACGGTCATCGACACAACGCCTCCGGAAGTCTTTGTGCGAGAGCCGATCGTTGTGGAAGCAAGTGAGTTTGGTGGGGCCCCGGCAGACCATCCTCGCATCAAAAAGTGGCTGAGCGATGCTCGCGCGTACGACATCGTGTTTGGTGATCTTCCCGTTGAACACAATGCTCCGGAGTTCTTCCCGCTGAGTACAACGACGGTGGTGTTTACGGCGCATGACGGCGCGGAAAACGTCGGGGGTAACGAATCATCGATAGAGGTCGTCGATACGATTCCGCCTAGGCTTACCGTCCCCGCGAGCTTCGAAATCAAGGCGACCGCGCCAAGCGGAATTCCGACAAAGGATCTGTTGCGGGCATTGCAAGACGACATCACTGCTATTGACATCGCGGACCCATCGCCGGTTGTTTACATCACGGGGCCTGAGATTCTTGGCGTCGGCGAACAGGTGATCGAGGTTTTCGCCGAGGATTCAGCGGGCAACCAAACCGGCACAAAGCCTGTGGTTGTGACCGTGCTGGCAGCGTTTGATTTCGGTGACGCACCGAGCGCTGATCAATCCGGTTTTGCGAAGGACTACCCGGTGACCATCGCCGATGACGGCGCCAGCCACCTGGTAAGCGATCTGCATCTGGGAACGATGGTCGATTCGGACATTGATGGCCAGCCCGGTGACTTTGCTGGGGTGGGTGGGGTCAGCGGCGATGACCAGCAAGATGACGAAGACGGCGTTGTGTCGATTGCGACAGTTGTCATTTCCGACGACATGGAAGCGACATCGAGTTTTCTCGTCACCGCCTCAGAGGCGGGCAAACTTGACGCGTGGGTCGATTTCAATCGCGACGGCGACTGGGACGACGAACGAGAACAGATAGTTGTTTCGTTCGAGGTGACCGCAGGAGAAAACATCGTAGGCTTCGCGGTCCCCAGCGGAGCGTCCGTTGGTGGAACGGCGACTCGGTTTCGGCTTTCAAGTGAGGGCGACCTCGATCCTACGGGAACTGCCGACGATGGTGAGGTCGAAGATCATTGGGTCGAGTTGGTTGCCGAAGACGATGCGAACGTGGTCGTTGGACCACTGTCAAAGGAGGCGACCGTTTCCATTGGCAACTCGATCAGGGTGCACTCGCAAGGTGACCTGTTCTTTGATGCTGGGTTGGATCGATTGAGTTCGATCCAGGTCAACCTTGTCGATGCACGCAATTCGACACTTCGGATTCGCTCTTCAGACATTCCACTGGAAATGCTCACTCTCGAAACCGGCATCGTTGAAGGGATGGCGACGATCGTTGAGTTTTCGTCGAACTGGAAAATGCTGCCGTCGGAAATCGATCAAGAATACTATCGAGTGATCGGCTTCAACGAGACGACAGTGATGGTTGATTTGGCCTTTCCGTACCAGAATCTGATTCTTTCGACGGATGTCAATGGTTCCGGTGGCGTCACGGCCAACGATGCTTTGGTCGTGATCAATGAATTGGCCCGCCGCCAATTCTCGGAACCGAGCGGACGCGTGATCGATCCGATGCAACTCGACGGAGTTCGCAGTGGCGGTGGATTTTCTGGCGACTTTTTCGATGTGACGGGCGACGATTTGATCACGGCGCTCGACGCGTTGCGTTGTATCAATGAACTCGCTCGCACGGAGTTGCCGCCACCGGAAGCAGAGCAAATCGAGTGGAGCCCGGTTGAGGGTCCGAGTGTGCGTGGCGATGCCGAGACGCAGTCAGTCGATTCGGTTGTTCAGACAACGACTTTTGCTGCCGCTGATCGAGCACAAGCATTCGCCGCCCAGCCAACGTCAGCGGAGCCAAGAGATGTTTCCGTTGAGCCGCGTCCAGCTCGCATCGAGCCGAAGCATGTAGATCAGCTACTTGCCGAACAGAACGATCCTTTTTCGTTTTGACTCTCAGCCGGCAAATGGTGTTCAAATGCATCGCGCACACCCTTCCAGATAGGCCTGACAAACTTGGGTGAAAATTCTCGGTGGGGAGAATTTTTCTCCCAGTGAGGCTCGTCCTTTCGTTAGTGTGGCAAGTGGTGTTGTTGACCGAGTGAACCTTGAGTTCGGGGTGAGAACATGAACCGTTTTGTGACGCTTTCAACACTCTTCTTCTTAGGCCTCTCTTCCACGAGCACCTTCGCAGCGACGGTGTTCCATATCGACTTCAACGATTTCGATGGTGTTCATTTCACGGCGCGCGTCGATACGGGGACCGACCAGCTCACCTTTTTGACTTGGGAAGAGAACCCCGGTGGCAACACACACTTCGTGCCAGTCCTTAGTGGCATGCTGCCCTGGGTTGCAGTTGATGACACGATGGCGCCTTTTGACGTTCCTGACGACTGGGATGGAACTATTGGCTCCAACTGGGGCTTTCTTGCTCAGCAGAATCGTGACCAAATCACATGGCAAAACGGTCCCGCAGGAAACCCTCAATCCACACCGGGATGGGGCATTGCCATCATTCCTCCGTTCAGCGCGAATTTCGACGAGACTCAGTTGAACGCAATCCCGGTGAGCGCGAGCAATGCGACACAGTCGGTTGCCGATGTCGTCACCGTTGCAGCCGTTCCTGAGCCATCGATGTTTGCGTTTTGCGTTGTCGCCTGTGGGTGTTGGTACCTGCATCGACGGCGCCGGTCGGGCAACGAGGCCTAGCTCGGGACTTCTTTCTGAACACTGCTGGCCGTCTCGCTTGGTGGCGGCCCACGTCGTGCGGTGCTGTTGTTTTTAGGACGCATCTTCTCTCGATTCGCATTCTGTTTGTCTGCGCGAACCGCCAACTGCGATTGGTGTCTTCTGGTCCACACGATGTGCCACCATTACCGCATTCCCCAGTAGTGTGTTGAAGATCATGTTTCCCGCCCACACCTCGAAACGAGTTCGCGCTGGTCCTCCTTCGGCTTTCGCCCGGAGGTGTACCAATGCAAATCAACGAACTCTTTGTCTCTCAGCGTAAGCTGCGAAATGTCAACCAACTTCAGTCCATGATTCAATCGATCGAGGAAGGCGATCCTCTTCCTCGGATCGAGATCGCGGTCGATCAACGCGGGTACTGTCAAGTGAACGACGGGCATCATCGCCTGACTGCTTACTGGCTAGCTGGCCGACAAGTACTCGATCGATCGGAATACTTGCTCTTCGATGCCGATCTCAAACGCCCGCGTTTTGGGCGCGTTTGTGATCTTGTGCTGCGCTGTATGCAGGTGGCGGCAGCTGCCGATGATTGACCATTTCGTCCCGAATTCACGAGGGAAACGGGAACTTTTTGGTTTTTTCGAGAATTCGTTGGGGACCGGCGTTTGTGAAACGACTATCACGTTAGAACGCCATGAGTACCTCAACACGGACGATCGATTGGGAAGCGGAATTGCCGCTCCACCGCGAGTGGATGGTGCGGGTTGCGCTCGATCGACTCGATGACCCGCATGCCGCGGAAGATGTCGTTCAGGACATCATCCTGTCGGTCGTTCGGCAGGACCCGTCTCTTGAAGACAATGCGAACCTGCGCGGGTGGTTGTATCAGGCGGTGGTGCGACGTGTTGCCGATCATTTTCGGCGTCAGTATCGCCAGCAATGCTCGAGTGGCGAGCCATGGACGGATGCCGACGAACCGGTCGGCGATGATGTTGATTGGATTCTCAGAACGGAAAAGCGTCACCTGCTGACGACCGCGATGAATCAGTTGCCGCCGACGGATCGAGAAATCCTATTACTGAAGTACGTGCGGAATTGGACCTACAAACAAATTAGCCAGAGGTATGATCTGGGCGAGCGAGCGGTCGAGTACCGGCTCACTTGCGCGAAGCGGCTCTTGCGAAATGAGTTGCGACGAATCGATGGGAGTGAATATGAATGACCTTATCGACCAACATGGTTTGCAGCGACTGATCGATGGGAGTCTTTCGGACGAGCAACGTGCGCTGTTGTTGCAGCAGGCCGAGAACCACCCCGAGAATTGGCGGAACATCGCTCTGGCATTCGTCGAAGAACAGGTGTTGCGAAGTGAACTCGCAGCGGTTTTTGACGAGCGAGCACTTGAGGCGTTGCCGGCGAGCCCAGCGCAAGACCGTCGCACCGCTTGGCCGATCGCGAAAGTGGTCTCGCTAGCGGCGATGTTTGTGCTGCTGATGGGGGCCGCAGTTTGGGCCGGCCGTGCGAGTGTTGGTGCGCTCGAGCCTGTGGGAGCGAGTGATCGAGATCAGGACTACACGATTTTGTTGACGCACGGTCCGGGTAATGAGGTCGCAGAATCTCGGGGCCCGAATGTCCAGTCGCATGGATCAAGAGATTCGTTTGGCGAGGGTGGTGATTTTGACACCGTTGGACTTGATCCCATGGATCGAATGTTCGCGCCGCTTTTTGACCAGCAATCAAGAGGCTTTTTTGCCGACCACGGATACACCGTCAATGAAGAACCGGTGATCTACGTCATTCAGGGCCAGCAAGGAGAACAGTATGTTGTGCCCCATCGCAATGTCTCCTTTGTTGCCCATCATCCATAGCGTTTGAGTTGCATCTCGACGCTTTATCCACGAACCAAAACACGATCCCTGTCGTGCAAGATCGACTTGCGCGCATCCACTTTCCAATTTGGAGAATGTTGTGAAACGTTTGTTGCTGAATCTTTCATTGGGCTTGGTCGTCGGTTGCAGCGGTTTCGCAACGGCTGATGAGGGCGCCGAAGAAAAAGAGAATGCAGTGGTCACCAAGTCGCAGATCATTGTTCAAAAGGTCGAAACGAAATCAGACAAGAAGAGCGATCCCAAACTCGAAACGAAGGTGATGGGGCAGGCTGTCATCATTGGGCCCGACGGCACGAAAAAAGAATTCAAGTTCGGTGACCCCAAAGGCAAGCACGAATTCCTCGAAAAGCTCCCCGAGGAGGTGCGTCAACGCGTTGAAGAGGCGATGAAGTTGTCGTCAAAGAAAGTCATGCTTGGCCAAGGACTTGTCATTGATGCGGATGGAGACAAAAAGGTCTTCAAACTCGGCCACGACGCTCACTTTTCAGAAGCCTTCAAACATCTTCCCGAGGACGCTCGCAAACAAGTCGAAAAGGCAATGAGAGCCGCTGGTGAAATCTCCGTGAAAGCGACGGGGGGGCGCATGATCGTGATCGGACCTGACGGCGAAAAGCAAGAATTCAAAATCGGCGAAGTCGACATCAATGAAGAGGCGTTGGAAGGATTGCCCAAGATGTTGCGGAAACGTGTGCTTCAAAAACGAAAGAATGTGACGAGCGAGAATGCTGACATCGACACGTCGTCGTCGGAAAAACTCGACGCATCGCTGTCCGAGAAGCTCGATGCGATTCTCAGTCGCCTCGACAAGATTGAGCAAGAGATCGAGTCACTGAAGGAATCAAAGTAGATCGAACCGGCTGGACTGTAGTGGACGAGGCTACGAGTCCTTTCGTCATCTCAAACCGCGAGCGATCGCTCAGCGGCTGAAATTTGCTGCGGAGGCCTGTGAGCCGCGATCGCGTGAGCGGCCGGGCCTTGCACCGAGCGTAGCTGCGCTCGCCAGAGCGTGGTGCACCTTCTGTGAGCCGAACACGCTTGCGTCGGGCCTTTCTTGGATTGTGACAACACGGGCGGCTAGACGCGCTTTTTACACGCGGCGGGATTCGTTACCCCATCCGCTGCGCCCTCTTAGCAGGAGCAGCGAAAGGGAGGCATCTCGCTGCGGTACTCATTCCTAGGCGACGGTTTTCCTGTCACGATTTCATAGCACTGCCACATTTCTTCGCTGTATTGAAACCCATACGGTGTTTCGAAGGGCAAGTAGAAACTGTCGCTGTCGAGATGACGCTCGAGGAAGTAGATCAATTGCACCAGCGGGTTGGACTCGTACGCGTATTGGTCATCTTCTTTTCGTACGTATCCCTGCTCCCAACGCTCATAGCCGTCGGGACTCTCCTCTGCCCTTTCGAGACTCTCGAGCGTTTCGACCCAGCCCAATTCATTGTCAATCGCGATTTGTCGCAGTCGCATCAGCGAGTGTTCGTACTTTCTCTGACGATCGGCTTCCTCGTGGTCGCCATTTTCGTCAAGCCAGTCGGCGTAGATGTAACGTAACTGGTAGTTGTTCGGTTCAGCGTCGATCGCTGAGAGAAAGGCTTTTTCTTCGTTGCTTGTCATTTCATCACCCGCGCTTTGGCAGCGGCAGCTGAGAAGGCTGGATGTGTCCAAATGTGTCGCATTCCGGTGACAGAGTCGGGATAGAGCAACAACCAGATTCTCTGGCCCGAGCGAATCTCGTCGGTCAGAAAGGGATCGACGATTCCGATAGGACTCTCCGAAGGGCCAACGAGTTCGGTGTTGCCTTCTTCGATGAGTCCAACGTGTTGACCAGGGCGCAGCGGTTGTGCCGCAGTGACAGGTGCGATCGCGACATGCACAGCGTCGCGTCGTCTCTCTGTGTCGTCGACCAAGCGACCGAGGGCTGGAATGTCTGACGGATTCATGGCAAGCGGGCACCGCAGAAGGGAACAACACGGGTCATGCGCATCGCACCCTTTTTAGAGTACGAAAACAATTGAGTGGTTCGGTGCCCCAGCGATGGTTACTGCGCATCACCGGCGAATCGGATTCGAAAAGCGTAGGCCGCCTCGCAAGGTGGTTTTCCGTCCGTTTTGATGACAAGCGCCTGATCGGTCTGTTCCCATTCGATGCCGTTTGAGCCGCTGATGAACTCGACCGTATCAATCTTTCGAGACTCGTAGGGGTTGCCCTGTCGAAGCGACTCGATCGAAAAAGTGCCATCGTCGGGCCAACCAAGCGAGGTTGCATACAGAGTGTCGCCGTTGCTGGTGAAGCGGACGTCAGCTGCAACCGATTCGACATCATCGTATTCGGTGTGATGCTTGTTCTTGAACCTGGTTTTTCCTTCTGCAAACGTCGCCGGTCCTTCGCCATGAATCTTCCATGGACGTGTTTCATAGATCACTTCGCCGTTGATATCGAGCCACTGGCCAAAGTCTTTCAGGATCCTCGTTTCGTTTTCTCCAATCGTCCCGTCTGGTTTGGGGCCCACCGAAAGCAACAGGCATCCATTCTTGCTGACGATGTCGACCAACTCGTCAATTAGGAAGTCCGAGGACTTGTAGTTTTCGTTGACGACCCACGTCCATGAGATCTTGCCGACGGCCGTATCGGTTTGCCAGGGATGCTCGCTCGTGTCGCTGCGGCGACCACGTTCAATATCAAGAACCATTAAGTCCTCGGGAAAGGACTCGTTGCGCATGTTCTTGTCTTGAAACACGACTCCTTTGTTCCACTCCAACCCTTTGTTGTAGTAGTACGCCATGATCTTTTTGTGCACCGATTCAAAACCGGGTTTGTCGAGGCCAAAGTCGAACCAGAGAATGTCGGGCTGGTACTGCTCGACCATATCCGTTGTGCGGTCCCACCAGTGGTCGAGGAATTCTTGAGTGGGCAATGCCTTGGGATCGACCGGTTTCCAGTACAGGTCGTTGTATTCAGGGTCGTTGGTATCAAACGTAGGGTCCCACTTGGGGTAAAACTCTCGATTGAGGGCGTAGTGTGAGGATACGCCAACCTTCAAGTCACGCTCGCGCGCGGCGTCCACGAGCGTTCGCATCACGTCGCGTTTGGGACCAACATCGACAACGTTCCAACGCGTGTGCTTTGAGGCATACATGGCGTACCCATCATGCATCTCGGCGACGGGCACGATGTATCGAGCACCCGACTCTACAAACAGGTCGACCCAAGCTTCAGGATCATATTTCTCCATCTTGAAGCGAGGAAAGAAGTCCTTGTAGCCAAACTTGGATTGATGACCGAAGTGACGTTCGTGGTACTTTCGAACTTGAACGCCGGCAGGCGCATAGTCCTTTGTGTACATCCACGCGCCGTACTTCTCATTTGCGACTTGGGGGACCGAAGCTGGACCCCAAAAAACGAAAATGCCAAATTTTGCGTCTCGAAACCACTCAGGGCATTTGTAGCGGCTGCGGATTGAATCCCAATCGGGTTGGTATCGAAAGTTATCCTGCGCTTTGGCCGGGATGCCGAATGAAGCCAAGAGAACTAGACAAAGTGAAACTCGTACGCAGTTTTTCATCGTTTGTGAATGACCAGAGAAAAGGTGCGGACCAAACGCGATGGTGGGTCCGTTCAAAAAGCACTCAATAATCTACTGGATATTCACGTCGTCTGCCGTCAACGCGTTGGCGAGATTCTCACAACGGCACCCGTACCCCCTTCGAAGTTCTTGTCAACGACCCAGGCGTTTCGCAACAAGACATACAGGCCGCCGTCGGGACTGAATCGCAAGTCGACCGGGCGACGAATCCCACTTAGGAAATCGCGGGACGGATTCGGGGATCGCGGATCGATCGTTTTAACCCAGCCTTGATTGAAGTCTGCAAAGAAGTATTTGCCCTGGAAAGATTCGGGCCAGCGGTCCGAGCCACAGAAGTCACCGCCATTGATGCAGCTTTGCGGGTAGCTATGAATCGGCGCCGTGATCCCTTTGCGATTGGTCGGGCCGTGGTCGACGTTTGGCCATCCGTAATTGGCCCCCGCAACGCCTCGGTTGATCTCTTCGAATTTTCCGCCAACGTCGTTGATCAACATGTCCCCAGACCTGCTGAATGCAAAGGTGAAGGGGTTACGACAACCGGTCGCCCAAATGGACTTGTATTTCCCCTTCGTTTTGCTTTGGAACGGATTGTCGTTGGGGATCGAGCCGTCGCGGTTGATTCGAAGGATCTTGCCTTGCAGGGCATCGAATTGCTGAGCTGGTTTTCCGGCCGTTTGTTCACCCAGCCCGACGTACAGTTTTCCGTCGGGGCCGAAATGGATTCCTCCGCCCTGGTGTCCAGCTGGAACGTTGCCACCAAATTGACTCTGGTCATCGCCACGAAAAAGAATCTCTTCGCTGCCCTTCACCGCGGCATTGCCGTCGACGCGAAAGCGGCTGATGCGATGGTGTGTATGCGGTTGGCTGGCGACATAGACGACGTAGACATAAGGGTTCTCAGCAAAATCGTCCGCGAACGTGACTCCGATCAGCCCGCGTTCCCAATTCATTTCGACAGGGATCGTGACAACGGGATCGGGCAAGAGACCCTTCACGGGGTCGATCACGCGCAATGCACCGCCCTGTTCGCACACGAAGATGCGTCCATCCGGGGCAACATCCATTGCAACGGCCCCTGAGAGTCCGGTGGCGATGGTCGTCAACTCGAAACCCTCTGGCAATTTCACTGGGCCGGTGACTCCGCTGCCAAACTTTCCGTTGCCGCGTCCCAGTGTTTCCAAGTAGCTGACCAAATCAACGAACTCTTGCTCAGAAAGTTCTTGTTCCAATCCGCTTGGCATGATCGAAGTCTTTGAGACTCTCGTGCGTTCGATCGATTGCTTCGCAATACGTACCGGCTTGTTGTTTGCATCGACCAACGTGATGTGGGTCTCGGTTTGTTCCTTGGCGATGCCACTGATACTCTGGCCGTCGACAGTGAGCACAGTCGTGGTTTCATAGCCGTATCCAATTTGACGCGAGGGGAACAGTAGCGAATCGATCAAATGTGTTCGGTCGAATTTGCCACCAATGTTGCTAAGGTCTGGTCCAACTTGACCGCCAACCTTTCCGACGCGATGACAGGTTGCACATTTGGTTCGTTTGTCGGCGAACAGTTTTGCGCCCCTTTGGGGGCTGCCCGTTCGACTGAGCGCGAGCTTTGCCAGGCGGTTTGCGTTCGCTTCTTGATCGGCTATGCCACTGGTGTTGTCGGTTGCAGCTGCCGTGTTCCGGCTGACAAACGCAATCGCATCGGAGTGCTTGGTCGATTCGACCAATGCGATCGAGAAGCTTTGGGGGACCGTTGCAAGATGCTTCGTCATTCCCGCTCGTCCGAAGCCGAACACCGTCATCTTTTCTTCCATCTGATAGAAACGGTCCGGGTGCGAATCATCTGAATCGCTTGTGAGCACGAGCATGCGAGGCGAGTTCGGGTCGCCGAAAGCAATCCACTCATGACCCTTCGTCGCCGGAAGGTCGCCCATGTGGTTTTCGGTCATCGGGTGTTTGGTCGCATCGGTCGCCGTCATCCACCAATCGTCATGGTTGTAGGTTCCACCCGGTGTTCCTTCGTAAAGCACCCAATAGTTGTGGTGGGGCGGTTTTTGAGTCATCACAAACGTGCATTCCGTTGGCGTGAAGACGTACTTCCCTGCCCATTTTCCGTTGTCCGCCTTTGCGCCGATCACGACTCGGTTGGGTGAGTCTTCAATGATCGTGGTGGAGCAAGGGGCCGTCCCTGCGTTGCGAGCGTGGAAGTAACTGCCCGCTTCCTTGAACACAGCGTTGGGGAAACCGCGGTATTCTCCGCCCGCGCCGCTGCCTCGCTTGGGATTGAAACTGAGCCAATCTTTGCCGTCGCGGTCAACCAACGCTGCCAGCCCGGCGCCAATCTTGTCCAGGTAATAGGTCGCCGTGGGAGTCTTGATGCGGTAACAGTCGAGCGAGTGAATTTTGTCATTGTCGATCGAGACGCCAGCGGACTCCTCGGTGGCGGGTGAGGTCGTGTGTCGAACCATCAAAGCGGGGCCGGGCAGCATGATTTCGATGCCATGGTGTTTGGTATCGGAAAGCAAACGAATCTCGTTTTTTCCACGCCGAAGCAAAGCGGGATCGATTGTGATGCGCGAGTAGACGGTTTGGTGGTCGTGCCCATCGGCGATTGGGAGCGGCTTGCCATTGAGTGTGAAATAGTCGGCGACGTTTCCTGCACCGCCCGTCCAGGCGACAACGTGCAGCTGGGCAGCGGTGATCGATTGGGGATCAACGTCGAGCTCGATCACACACTCCTTGGCGTTGGAGTCTCTTGACCAGAAAGGCGAAGGCAAGTCACTCGCCTCGAACAACTGCACCCGTTCGCCTTCGCGCGCGGCAATCGTATGGGCATGTGTTGCGGGAGTCCGATAACGAATGTCAGGCGTGTCCTTGAACGTGACAAACGCTCGAAACTGCACACGCTGTTGGGCCGGCAAGAGTTCCGTCGAGAATGCCAAGGCGCGACCCTCTTGGCCGAACTTTGCGACCGCCGATGTGGGTGCCACCGAGCTGGCGAGCGGGCGCCAATCGTTTCGCCAGCCGTCACCGTCGTGGTCATAGTCGAAGCAGCGGGCCTCAAAACGGACATCGGCGATGCGATCACGGAATCTGTCGGTCACATCCAGTTTGAGCGCGTAGCCATCGCGGTCAGCAAAAGGCAGGACCGTGACCCGAGCTCCGAAACTTTCGAGCTCGGCTTCTTTCAAACGAGGATCGTCCGGTTGTAGTCCTATTCGAAGCGTTGCGTCGTCGACGATGTAGTGGCCCCAAAAGGTCTCGCCGGTATCACATGCAAACTGCAACGAGTTGTAGCCATTGACGAGATCGATGGGGCGTAGATTGAACGACGGGTACTCGTGCGTGCAGTTGTGATGCGCAGTGCCAACATCAGGAAAAGCGTGCGTGCTGCGTCCGTTGATGGTCACTCGCTTGTTTGCAGTACCCGGATGACCGCCCCACACTTCGAGATCAAGGTCGGCTCGACGAAGCGTGCGCAGGTCTTCTTCGATCAAGATCCTCGCCATTCCGCTCGAACGCGGTTCGCTACGCGCGGCGAAGTCGGGATGGACGGATACCTCCGCCGCGTTGACTCGCAACTGCCGACCGTTGAAATGAGGGTTCGCGTGTTCGTCGCCCGGTTGGTAGTGATAAAGTTTCTCGAACCCTGAGTCGTCGATCGCGCTGTAAACGCGTTTTCGGAATCCGTCGCGAATACCCAGATGATCGTTGGGGAACACCTGCGTCATCAGCAGACCAACGAGTTGCTCCTGTGGATCAACCCAGAAATAGGTGTTGAAGATTCCGCCCCATGAGTAACTGCCGACAGAGAGTTCATCGGCGTCGGCGCCACGGTCGGTGACGACGCCAAACCCGAAACCAAAGCCGTCGCCGTGCCCAGGGAAGTAGATCGAAAGGTCGCCGATTTGGTTTTGCGTCATCATCGACACGGTTTCTCGTTTCAACACGCGCACGCCATCGAGTTCGCCACCTCGCAGGAGCATATGCAGAAAGCGGAGGTAGTCGTTGGTCGAAGAAACGAGACCACCACCGCCGGAATAGAACTTTCCGGGGCGTGTGCAATAGTCGGCCGAGAAGCGAAAGAAGCCAACTTCAATGGGCTCGTCACCCACGGCGACCAAGCGTTGGTCATCGTCCAAGGTGTACAGCCCAGCGAGGCGCTGTTGTTTTTCTGTTGGCACATAAAAATAGGTGTCGAGCATTTTGAGGGGACGGAAAAAACGCTCGCGGAAAAATTGCTCGAGCGTGAGCCCCGAGGCGACTTCCACGACACGACCGAGCACGTCGGTCGAAACGCCGTAATCCCAGGCTGTGCCGGGTTGGAACTTGAGTGGGACATCGGCAATCTTCTCGACCCGGTCGCCGATCGTCTCGGGTGTCGGTTCGAAGAGGTGGTTGATGCGGTCGCGCCCGTAGATCGCGTCAAGCTCTTCGGGGCCGAACCAACCATAGGTCAAGCCGGAACGATGAGTCAGCAGATCGTGAATCGTTGGTTGACGAGTGAGTTTTGATCCATCCAACAATCGCAAATGCGCGAATTCGGGAAGGTGTTTGCTCAGCGGGTCATCGAGCGAGATCGCGTCGTCTTCAACAAGACTCATCACCGCAGCGCTGGTGATCGCTTTGGTCATCGACGCGATACGAAAAAGCGAGTCGGTGTGCATGGGCGCGTTCGTTGCGAGATCGTGTTTGCCAACGGCTTGCAAGTAGCCGATTCGGCCATACCGAGAAACCGCAGCAACCGCTCCCGCGACTCGGCCTTCGTTACATTGCCGTTGAAGGTACTCGGTGATGTTGTCCAGCCTTGAGGCAGAGAGTCCGATTTCAGCCGGCGGTGTCGTTTGGCCTATTAATGTGCTTGGGAGAGCAATGGAGATCAGCGCGATGACAACGTAGCGACACATGAGGAAATGCTGTTGGCGTGTGGGGAAGCGAGAATGGGCACCGTGAAGCGACGAAGGACAAACCCTCGCATTTTGTTCTAGAGCTGGCGAATCCGAATGTCTTTCATTTCGATCTTGAGCGGTGGGCCGGCATGTAGCTGCCAGGCAATGATGCCCGACTTCTTGGCGTTGAGCGAGTCTTCATCGATACCAATCGACATCACGTGTCCATTGATGATGTGCAAGAAGACGTTGCCTCGCGCGATGATGATGTAGTCGTTCCAGCCGTCGCGTCGGATGTTCTTTTCAAGAGCCTCGCCGTTTCCGACCGTCGCAATCTTCTCGATGATCGGTTTGTTGGGTTTGTCGTGGTTGGCTCGAACAATCACCACGTCGCCGCGTTGCCCCATGAACATGCGGCCGTTTTCTTCGAAGAACATGCCTGAGAACTTGTCTTGTCCATTATGCATTTTGTCTTCGAAATCGGCTTGTAGTCCTTTGACGACCCATTTGCTCAGCAGTTCGCTGCGGTATTGGATCCCCGAGTTGCCACCGGTGACGCGATAAGAAAACCGTAGCTCAAAGTCGCCAAACTCACGCTCGTCGTAAACCAGAAATGTGTTCTTCTTTGTCGTAACATCGGCAGTGGTCTGCCCAACGATCGCACCCTCTTCGACACGCCAAAACCGATCGTCGCCTTCCCAGCCTTCGAGTGTCTTGCCATCGAACAACGCCACGAACTCTGCTGCCTCTTTGTCACTTTGCTGGGCTTGCACAAAGGGTGTTGTCAACAGAAGCAGGCATAGCGGTAGAAGGCGGTTGGTCATGATGGTGTCCAGAGACGAGCAGTAGGGTCTGTGGCTGCAAACGGATGGAAAGCCAAGTGACGCCTATGGTAACGGGCACGGACGAAAGATCTGGGCACTTCGTGACGGCGGCTGGGCATTAGGTGATTCGTTGCAGGAATTGCCGCGCAAAGCCGGCGATAGTCGGCTAGCATGGGACACCATGAAGAGTCTGCCCCACTTGTTTGCATCGCCACAGCGTCCCGATGAATCGGTGCGCGTGATCACCGTTGACGAAAATTATTCGGGTTGTTCGTGGCACTTTCATCCCGAGTTGCAACTCTGTCACGTTGCGAGTGGCGAAGGACAACGATTGATTGGCGATCGTCTGTGCCCGATCGAACAAGGCGAGGTGATCTTGCTCGGGTCGAACTTGCCTCACGTTTGGCGCTATGAAACGAATTCGAGCAGCCGTATCAACGCCACCGTTGTGCATTTTGACACGGCGGTCCTTGGGAGCGATTGGCTCGAACGCCCCGAGCTAAGAGACGTCCGCCTGTTGCTCACGCGAGCGTCGCAGGGTCTGCAGGCCCATGGAGAGTTGCGCGAGAGTTTGGCCGGAAAGATCGATCGACTTGCCAGTCAAAGCGGTCTGCCACGCATCATTGGTTTGCTCGAGTTGCTCAATGCGATGGCAGAGTCGCAGGAGCTCCGGACACTGTGCAGTACGGGCTACCAACCGATGGCGGCTCAGCTCGAAGTGGAACGATTGCGACGTGCTTGTGACTTTATCAACGATCATGCTCACGAAGAGTTGACGCGTGACGCGGTTGCGGACGTCGTTCACATGAGCGGGAGCGGGTTTTCGAGGTTCTTTAAGGCCCACACAGGCATGACGTTCCAAGAGTTCGTTGCGGATGTTCGTGTCAGCCGCGCATGCGAGTTGCTCGGGACCACCGATCATTCGATCATTGAGATCGCACTCGATTGCGGTTTCCGTGAACTCACGACATTCAATCGAGCGTTTCGCAAATACCGAGACATGACACCCTCGCAATACCGCCTGCTCGTCGGTACTGTGCAAGGATCGTGATCGGCACAGGCTGCACGTTAACACTCTCCCTTGGGAGAGTCGGGCTCTAAGGCCCGGAGAGGGTTTGTATTGTTTAGTCGCATTCCCTCCCCGGACTTTGCGTCCGACCCCAGTACGGCTATTCCCTAGGATTCGGCCGATTTCTCGCCCAAGGCGTCGGCGACAAGGTCGTCAAGGTTCATCGATCCTGAACCGATCGAATCCATCACCGAGTCGTGTTGAGTCTTGTTGTCGTACTCACGAACCTTGTTGATGATTTTGTCGATCTCGGCGGTCGAGTGCCCGCGTTCCTCGAGCAGAACGATCAGGCTTTCGTATTGATCTTCTGGCATGGCTGCCGCCCCTGTACCCGGTGTCCCGACCGGCGATTGAAAACACGGTATGCGACGAAGGGACATTCGCCGCGTGTTGGAAAAGACTCGATGGGTTGAATTTGGTCGCAGCATTGTAGTGCCTTGACCAATTCGCCAACCAAAGTCTAGCTCAACTCCGGACGTGGCGTCGGCGGCAATTCAAGGGGCTGAGGAAGCTGCCCCGATCCTGGCGGGCAAATCGTTACGATCGGACCAACTGCCAGAAAACGCGCCATCATCTCAGGGACGCCGAGTTAGCGATGCCGAGTTGGCTATGCTGAGTCGCCTATGCTGAGTTGGCTATGCTGCGGCGCGACGGCTGCCTTGGTGCCACAGCGAGACGCGTTCGTTGATGAAGCGTCGCATTCTCTCGATCTGATCCTTGGAATCGTATTCCACTGCCCGTTGGTGGGAGGCTTCGCCCATTTGGCGTTGCAGCTTTCGATCCGAGGCGAGCCGCGTCATGTCGATTCCCATCTGTTCCCAGTCGCCTTCATCGCACAAATAGCCATTGTGGCCTTCGACGACCTGATCAACGATTCCGGCGTGGCGCGTGGCAACGATCGGCAAGCCGGCGGCCATCGCTTCGCCAATCGACACGGGCCAGCCCTCTTTGTCACCATTGGGCGCGGTGCGCGAGTGTTGAACGAGAACATCGGCTCGAGCCATTGCTTGTTTCACTTCGGTTGGCGAAAGCGTTCCGGGGAACTCGACAGCCGCCGCGAACTCAGGCGACTGGCCTTGGATCCACTGCTCGCAAGATTCCTGAAGCGGGCCAAAGCCAGCCAGGATCAGTTTCGATTCGGGATGTTCAAAGTGGCAGCGCTGAAACGCTTTCAGCACGGACATCGGGTCTTTCTTTTCCGTGAAACGGCCCACGAACAGGAAGCGACAGCCTTGGTGGTCTCGCGGAGCGGCGGTTCGGTATTGGGCAACTTCAGCAGCGATTTCGGAGGTCGGTGCGCCACAGGGGATCAAAGCGATGGAGTCACGGTCAAAGCCCAGCTCAAGCAGCGTTTGGCGTTGGTATTCGGCGACAACGATGACGCCGGCAAAGTTGTGCCAGCCTCGTTCGAGTGATTGACGGTAACGCTTCTTGCCCAGTCGCGTGCTGATGTCGAAACCGTGGAAGTGTGCAAACGTTGGAATGCCCATTGGGCGGCATGCGACTTCAGCCATCATCGCGTAGTGTCCGAATTGGCCCAGCACTGCTTCGGTGCCGGATTGTTTGAATTTTTGTCGCATCCAACGCGTGAACCCTGCTCCGAACCTTTCGCCGCCAGTGCGCGGCGTGACGATCGAATCGACCATTCGACGCCAGCCTTTCAATTGGTCGTCAAAGGCCTTGGGGACGATCGTGACATCGACACCCGGCAACGGAAACTGATCTTGGTTGATGTATTCCCAGGTGATGATCGTTTTCAATTGATCAGACAGGCCAGCAAACTGGCGGTGCATCCAGACGTTGCACGGTTGACCGACCCAGGGGGTGAACGCGGCGATGGTTGGCGATTTGCTTGGCATCTGAAACTGGCCTGGAAGGGATGGAAGCCTTGGATTGGACGGATTTCGCTTACGAGCTTCTAAGGAAGGAGGTGCGCGGGCGTCAACGCTGATCTCGTTTCACGGCTTTCTCGTGAAACTTGGATGCGACTGGATCGTCACAACCGTTACAAGCCGAACGCCAGGTGGTGCAACCGGCGTAGATGTCACAACCGAACGTGACAATCGAGGGACGATCGTTCGATACGAGAACGGGGGCGTCTGCCATAACCCCGACATTCCCTACATTGGTTTCAAAGCGAATGCGATGATCAGACGAGTTCACACCTTGTTGCTTCTTTGTGCAACGCTTGCGATTGCCGTGGCGTCTGCGGCACAGCCGTCTTGGGCGCAGACGATGCGTTTGCCGCCCACGGAACCACCGACGAACAATGAGCTCTTGCGGCGACTCGAGGCCGCGGAAGCCGAATTGGCAAAACTTCGCGAGCAGGCCGAAACCGAGACCAATGCACCAAAGGATGTGGATGACGGAAATGGTGATTCAGTCAGCGCTGAATTGCACAAGCCGATCGCATCTGATCCCAGCCTATCCGAGCCTCCCGTTCTCGCATCACCGTCGGTCGAGCAAGCGAGTCTGTTCGAGAGCCGATTCGGAAAGATCGTGACCTGCGCCGCGACCGATTGTGGTCAATGCCCGTGTGGAGTCTGCGATGGAACGTATCGACCGTGCGTCGGTGCTGGCTCCGTCTGCAATTTGTGCAGAGAATCGATTGCTTGGCAAAAAGGGGATTGGCGAATCGTTCCCTTCGGTCGATTTCGTGGTGAATTTGTCTATTCGTCAGCCGCTCAAACCGCGGATGCGGTGACCGTGTTCCTTAACCCCAAGAATCCTGGCGTCGCCGAGGACTCGTCGACGGTTCACGCCAAACAGTCCCAGATCAACTTCAAGTTGACCGGTCCATCGATTGGCGATTGGAAATCGGGCGGTGTTTTCCTAATGAACTTCATGGGGGCGCAACCGCTTCGCAACTTCTCGGGCGCAAACATTGTCTTGGCCTACGGTGAGATTCAAAACGACGAGTGGCGTTTTGCCTTTGGACGGATGCTCGACCTGTTTAGCCCCATCAATCCAACAACCGTCGACCAATTGAATGCTCGCGGTGCTGGCAATACCGGAATCTACCGCGGTGCGTTTCATGTTGATCGATTCATCACGCTCAATGATTGTCACAAGTGGACGTGGTCGGCGCGGATCGGCCAGCAAGACATCACTGACTTTGCGGCCATCCCTCAAATCCGCGGCACCGACAACGGCTGGCCCAACATCGAGTATCGGATCGGTGTTGAGCTTGGCAAAATGCAAGACTTCGGGCGGCCGTTCGAGTTAGGAGTCTCGGGTGTGTTCGGCGAGGTTCAAGCGGTCGCCGATTCGATCATCTCGAACGGCAACATCGTTTTGGCTCGGCAGGAAGTCGAACCAACACGCGGCGTCGCGATTGACCTGCAATTGGATGGTTCGCGTTTCGGTTTTCACAGCGAGGTTTGGTACGCACGCGGCGCAGGGACCTACTTTGCAGCCACCCTTCAAAGTTTGAACCCCGACACGGGGCAAGCGATTGAATCGATGGGGTGGTGGGCCGACATGACCTACCGCGCTCGACCGAAACTTTTGACGGCCGTCGGCTATGGCGTCGACAATCCCAAGAATTCTCAGATCGGTTTCGTTGATCCGGTCAATTCGGGAATCGGGCAAATCAGTTTCAACAACGCGGCTTGGTGCAATGCGATTTGGAACGTGACTGATTGGTGGGAACTGGCGATCGAGGGAAGCTACCGGCGCACCAAGTACATTGCCGCCGACGCCGAGTCGCGGGCCTACGGGATCCGAACGGCGTCGACCTTCTACTACTAATCGCTTGTCACTTGCCCCGAGCGGCTGCCCAGTGCGGTCGCAAGGTTTGTGACGTTTTCTTTCATCACCGCTTGGTAGTCCTGCACTTCTGGCTTGTTGCCGCAAGGGTCGAAGGTCACGCTCTCGATTCCGAGTGACAACAACCGTTTGCGGTTCGCTTCGGAAGGTGTCTTTTCCCAAATCATGACTTTTGCGGGATGCTCTTTGAGCAACTCTTCAAGCTCGAGCCACGCCTTCTCGGGCGCCACCACATCGGGTTCAAAGTGGACGCTTCGACCATTGAGTTGGTAGGCGCGCTCGAGGTACTGGTAGACTGGGTGGGAAAACAGGACAGGTGTTGCCGACGCGTCGTGCGTGACCTCGGTGAGAGACGCGTCGAGTTCAAGCAAGTCGCGTTTGAGAATCGCGAAGTTGTTTTGGATTTCTCGCTTAGACTGCGGGCGGAGCTGTGACAATCGATCGGCGATCGCTTCGGCTTGTTGGATCGCGATTTTGGGATCGAGCCAGGTGGTGAACGCGGTTCCCGCATGCGTGTGTTGTTGCCCAGGTCCGTGTGAATGCGAAACGGCATCCTCGATCGTGATGTAGCGATCTTTGATGTGTGCTGTCGTGTTCCAAATCACGTCTGGCAAGGAGGCCGTCTTGGTCCACTTGGCATAGGTGGCGCCGTTGACGAAGACGACATCGGCGGTGTGGTAGGCCGCGATCTGATCACCCGTCGGTACCCAAAATGCAGGATCCTGATCTGCCGGGCACGGAAACATGACGTTCGCGTCGTCGCTGCCAATCTGCTGCGCAAAATACTGGAGCGGATAATTGACCGTGTAGACGTTGAGGGGGCGATCATCGATCGCAGCCGGTGCGGGTTGCGTTTGAGCTTGATTTGAGCAACCAGCAAGAAGCAACAGCCAACCGAAGGCCGCGAACAACGTTTGTGATTTGAGTGTTTCCATATTGAGTTAGCTCATCTGGACGATCCAGCGCGTGGCGGAATCAGCAAGGTAGAACGTGACGGTGGTCAAGATTGCTGCGAGGATCGCGCCGCCCACCAAGACCACACCGATTTCGGTAAGCACCAACGAAACGACTCGAGATCGCGAGCCGCCGATTTTTTGGATCGTTTCCATTTCACGGCGCCGCAGTTGAAGCGAAAGGGTGAACACCAAGGCCATCGAAGCAAGGGTTGCAACCGTCAAAACGCCGACGGCCACCAGGACATACTGTTGAACCGTAAAGATGGTGGCGAGCAGCTCGTCCATCACCGCGACCGGACGCACCACATGCACGGATTCGTCTTTGCCCAAGTAGCGTCCCTGAAGCAAGGCATCGGACTTGTCATCTTGGGGGAAGGCAAGAACGGCCGTGATCGGAAACTCGTCGACATTGCCGTGGAAGTGAAACGACCCGACATTGGCCGCAGTGATTTCGTTGTATTGTTTGACCGAAGCGTTCGCGATAATCGATTGGCCATCGCGTTTCAGAACACCGCTCTTTGCATCGGGGGCGGCAAGGTCTTGGTGCCCGTGAGCGAGACCGGCGATGACCCATGCTGTTTTGACATCGACAAACACGGCGTGATCATCGGGAGTGCCGGTGGGTTGCAAAACACCGACGACCTTCATCTTGAGAGGATAAACGCCGGCGAGGTCAAAGACGCTTTCGGGGGTCGACATCAGCGAGTCGCCCAAGACCAAACCAGAATCCTGAGCGGCGCTTGCACCCAAAACACATTCGCCAAGCATCGCAAAGGGACGCCCGTCGCCAATACTCAGCTGGCGTTGTTGAAAATACTGCAGCGAAGTGCCAACGATCGGCCCGTGTTGCGTTTGGTACTTGGCGTGAATGGGAATCGCAGTGGCAAGGTTCGAATCCTTGACGCGTGCGACTTCGGAAAAGGACATTTCCTCCGGCACACCTCCCTCAAAATAGAGCGAGCGAAGCACGAGCTCGAGCGGACTCCCTTTTACGCCAATCAGGAGCGGAGTTGACTTGGCTCGCGCCGTGAGTTGGTTTGCGCTTTGGCGGACCAACACGTTCAACCCGATCGGCAGGTAGATGATCAATGTGATCGCAGCGATCAACACACACGTCTTGAGCCGATGATAGGCGAGATACCGCCATGCCAAATAGAGAACATCGATCATGCCGTCGCTCGCCCCAACCATTGGTTGAAATCGATCGTGCGGCCAAACCGATCCAGCATCTGGTGGTCGTGCGTGACGGTCAGGAGCGTCGTGTCATTGCGTGAAACGTAGTCAAACAGAATGTCGAGCACATGCGACTTGTTGGCGGGGTCAAGGTTTCCCGTCGGTTCGTCACATAGCAGGACGGGCGGTTGCAAAAGCAACGCCCGACAAAAGGCGACGCGTTGCCGCTCGCCCTGCGAAAGCTGTCGAGCGAATCGATTGAGTTTGTCGGCAATGCCGATTTCATCTGCCAGTTCCCGTGCCCGCTGACGCAGGTCGCTGGTTACGGAAACGGCCGGCGTCACTCGGCAACCAAGCAAGATGTTGTCGAGAACATTCAAGTGCTCGAGTAATTCGAATTCCTGAAACACGAGTCCAATCGATTGGACGCGAAAGTGACGTCGTGCCGACTCGGACAGGTTTGCCAGGTTCGTGCCATCGACGACAATCGATCCTTGGTCCGGAACGAGGATTCCCGATACGAGATTCAGAAGCGTTGTTTTGCCGCTGCCGCTTGGGCCAATCACGGCAACCGTTTCGCCCCGTTCAATGGTCAATTGGGGCACGGACAATTCAAAGTCGCTTTGTCGATAGCGAAAGTGGACGCCTTCGATTTCGATCATTGATCTTCCGAAGTCGCTTCGTTGGAGATTGCCGATTCAATGCGTTTCACAATCGAATCTGACAAATAGTCGTCCAATGCTCCGCCAATGCGTCGCACCAGGTCCTGTTCATCGCGTGAAAGTTTGCGAGATTGCAACGCTTCACGCAGTTGCTTGACCCAGGGTTGGTCTTCGGACATGTCGACTTGGGGCTGATCGATCGTTCCGCCAACAGTCAAACGCAGTGGACTCGCCGCGAGCTGCTTCGATAGTGGAGACTCGTCGTTGGATTCACCCAGCAAAAACAGATCGACGGCAAGATCGAGCGAATGATCAAAACCGACGGCACCCGAGGTTTGGATTTTGACGCCATCGTCATCAGGCAACACCCATGCCATCGCCTGGTGTTCGATCGCTCCGTCGGTCAATCGGAATTCGACTTTGGCATCGTGTACCAGGCTAAGTGCTTCAGGGCCGCCGCCAAGATCGAGCAACTCCGACGCCATCATCGCCAAGCGACGCGTGACGTCGTTCTTCAATCCCGCCTCCAAGGTGTGCACTGTCAGGACACCTTCAATGATTGATTCTTGTGAAGTCGAATCGTCGGTATGTAAACCGTCGACCAACGCCACCTCGAGCTTCGTTAGTTCAAAGGAGAACGTTCCTTTCACTCCGATTTCGCTGGCAAGATTGGGGATCAGCATTTTCAAGCCGTCGTCAATCAGTTCAGGAGTGATCGGCTTGTTGTCAGCAAAGGCGATTGGATCCACCATCAACACCGTGCCTTTGTCACGCTGCACCGTGCGAAGATTGACATCCAACGATTCCAAGTCGATCAGTGGCTTGTCTTTCTCTTCGCTTCGGACACGCAACGACAACTGATTCAAGGCGACGTCGATTGTCGGGAAGGAGACGGGCGTTGCGGCTGGCTGCCGATCGTCCGCCTGGTTGCTTACCACGAGATCGATCGTGGGTTGCTCGACTTCAATCTTGCCCAGTTCGGGAGACGACATCAAAAGGCTGAGCCACGATCTCTCGGCTCGAAACTCTTTGACGCTCGCTTGAAAACTGCCGTCAGATGACTGAATCGAAAGATCCGAAATCGAGAGTGGCGAGAAGAGGCCGAAATTTGCTGCGGATGACGAGACGCGAAGCGTCGGGTCGCCCAAGATTCTTTGCAGAATCGTATCACGCAGCGAGGTCTTGGAGGCAACCACGGGAAAGCCCAGGGCGATTGCGACCAGGGCGATGAAAACGATCAGCGCCCACTTCTTTGCCTTGGACTTGGGCCGGTCGCTTGTTTGGCCAGAATCATTCATCAGTAATCCCCGTCAGTCATCCCAGAATCATGCATCAGTATTCGCCGCCCAACAGAATTCATCGCCAACAGGATTTAGGGGCCAATGGCTTGAGGGAGATAGAGGACTACTTTGGTTTTGAAAACTTTGCGTCGTTGGCCGGCAAACCGACCAGGATGATGGACCAATCACCCTGACGCGTTAGCTTAACATCTTCGGCGAGTGTTTCAGCGTCTTGGTCGGGCATCGCTTCCCGCAGCAGATCGTAAACGATGTCCATGTCGCCCAAAAGCTGCAGCATGGCGGCTTGTCCTGGCGTCAGCTTGAGCCAGATTTCGGCATGGGCTTGGGTTGGGTATTCATCGTTAAGCACGATGGACGGGAACGTGGCATCTTCTGGCCCTAGACCGGCGATGATCGCGTCTTTGCGCGCCGCCGTTTTGTAGGTCCAGCCTTTGGTCTCTGGGAAATACTTGTCGAGCATTTCGTCAAAGTCGGCGGTGTCGTTGAGTCGGGAAAGCAAATCCTCGCCCGCTTCGTCAAAGGTGTCCGACAACATTTCGGTCGTGATGTCTTGGGCGCGTTGGTTGATGTCGGGCAGCGATTTTTTGGCAATGCGAGATCCAACCTGCTCGACCAAGCCGCCAATAACGCCGCGCCGCTTGGCGCAAAGGCGATCGATCGTCGTGCAGTTTTTTGCGTCGGTTTCGGCCGGCGACATAAAGAACGCGTTCCCGTCGAATTGAATTCGCTTGGTCGTGACGAATTGAGCTCGCGTGGTGAGCCTGACGATCGCGGGGCCCGCATCGCTTCGAAGCCTGCCCGTTGCATTGCCGGTCATTGAAATCGAGAACTCGGCTTGGTCGTCTGATTCGACGACATTCACCGACGTGATTCCTTTGCCTGATGCGGTTCCCGTAAGTGGCATCCCTTCCACCGTGCGGCTCACCGGGACGGTCATCTCGACTTCATGGCGCGTGAGGTCTTCGATCAGCTCCGTCGAGAGACGAAAGAGAATCTCGAATTCCTTTCCGACCGGTTTGTCGACCGATCCCGCGGTGGACTCGGTGTCGGACTGAGCTTGAACCAAGCTCGGAGCTTGGCAGAGGAAGGTGGCAACGACGAGTGGACCGAAACAGCGACGAAGCATGGTGGAGTTCTGGTTGGCAAGAGATGAAAAGAAACCGGTTCCCCGCGTTGCAAACATTGTAATCGCCAGGGTTTACCGGCCCGGGAAACGTGGGGAATTCGGCAAGCTGACGAGCCAGTGCATCCGATAAAAAGGAATATCCGTACTTTCCAACCCGTGATCCAAAGCAGGATGCAAGTGATCGTGAAGTCTTGGCATGCTCGCCGCGCCTGTTGCGGCCCTACAATCGTCAAACTCTCTGCAATCGTTGCAGCGGTGTTTTTGCTGGTTGCAGGGACAGCCACGGCGACGGAACCCGAGTTTCTCACGGCGTCATACTGGGATGCCGGTTCAGCTTGGGATTCTGAGAACGAGCTTGAGACGATCGGTTTGACGAGCCCAAGTGATCTTGTCGTGCCCATCTCGATCGCATCCGACACGGACCCGGACGTCGCCGTGACGCAATCCTTTGCATCACATGAGTGTTGTCACTGCGCGACCCGATGCGCGAGCAAACGACGGTGCAGGCGATGTGAGTGCAAAGAGTGTCTGCTTTGGCGCTTGATCGATCCCGAGCGAGAACGGGTGTTCCCGATTTGGAACGAAGAAGCACGTCGGTTCGGGTACCAGCTGCCACTTCCGTTTGGAGCCGGAGCGAATATCGCTTACATCGATCAAACGATGAACATCGACGGCATCCGTATCGGTGCTGCCGGAAACCCACCGGCGCTCTTGCCCGATGTTCCGCCGTTTCAAATCACAAGCCAAGACACGAATGTCGGCGGGCGTTTTGACTTTTGGGTTCTACCTTTCCTGAACGTTTACGGTTTGGTCGGACGCACCAGTGGGACGGCAAGTGGGAACGTTGTTGTCAGTGGCGTGCCAGGGTTGCTCCCCGACACCGTCATTCCGGTTTCCATCGACTACGCCGGTGACACCTATGGCGGCGGATGCACTGGAGCGATTGGCTACAAAAGCTTCTTCGCCGCGTTTGACTGGAACTATACCGAGACCATGTTGTCCGGCCTTGATAACGGCATCCGTGCGCGGACCTTTGCACCTCGCTTCGGACTACAGAATCCAAAGTTTGCCGTTTGGGTTGGCGCGTTCTACATGAACGTTGACAAGGAACTTTCGACCACCACAAGCGTGGGCGCGATTCCGGTGCAAATCGTTGTCGATTTGGACGTCGAAACGGCCTGGAATCCGATCTACGGTCTGCGATGGGTTCCCTGCCCCAATGTCGAAATGATGGTCGAGCATGGGTTCAACCGCCGAAACCAAGTGATCGGTGCGGCCGCGTTTCGTTTCTAGTCAATCTGAGCTGTCGGTTGCGACATCGCTACCGCCGGCCTCGGATGTTTTTTGGGGGGACGCATTTACATCTTCTGGCCACGGTGGCTGTGAGGTGATCACGATCGCCGTGCGCGTTTCGCCAAGTTCCTCAAGGCACTTTTGTTCAATCTTCCGTGTCAACGCGTCGACCTGGTCACCGTCAACGCTGTGCTTGGGTTTTGCAAACGGCACGATGGCAAACGAACGCCCGAGTTTGGTGACGGCAACGTCGAACACTTTGAATTCGTTGGCGGTCAATATTTGTTCGACCTGCTTGCGGACCTTGTCGCGCGTCTCTTTATCGGCCGACTCACCAGCGATTTCTCTTAACGCCGCAAAGAACATGTGCAGTGGCGCTCGGATAACGAATGCGGCCATGACCAGTACGACGATGCTGTCCGAGATGGGGACGAGAAAGGAAAGAAACGTTCCCTCAAGTAGCTGAGTGCCAACCAAGCCAGCCCCCGCCCCGCCGCTGATCACACCATCGACGGTCGAAGCGCTCGCTTCGGTGCGCAACACTTCGCTTCGCTTTTCGGTGCGTTGCCAATTGCGGCGATGAACGAGCGCCAGTGCAACGCAGATCGCCACCATCATCACCGAGTAAATCAAGATCGGTCCAAAGACCAATTCGGGAACGTCACCACCGGTTGCGTAGTGGGCGATCTTTTTGGATGCATTGAATCCGGCGAAGGCGATGATCCCGACCAAGATCAGTGATCGAAAGTTGACGTAGATCGCTTCGTACGCGCTGTAGCCAAAAGGGTAAAGTCGATTGGCAGGCCGCAGCACCGACGCAGCAACCTGAGTCGCGACAATCGCCGACACGAAATTGACGCCCGAGTAAAGGCCATCGACCAGCAAGGCATCGGATCGCGACATGTGGGCCGCGATGACACCAGCGGCCGCCATGATCAAGTTGCCCCACATCCCGATTCGCAACGAACGGGTCTCGATCGATTTGATCTCGGTGTCAGAGACCGACATCGGCAACACTCCAGCTAGGCAACGGTAGTCAAGCAAGCAACGAAAGGCATGCTCCACAAGCTATCAGATACCTGTTGCCGAGCGCAGCGGGCAGCGTGCTGACGCGGCCGCTGGGTTCATTCGTCGGTGCTGTCGTCCAGCAATTGTTGACGACAAAGGCCCAGGCACTTCGAGACGATGGGGCCTCGAATGTGGGCAACACGCAATGCCGTCGCAATCAGAATGCGCACTTCCAACGATGCGTTGGCTTCATCGATATAGCAGAGGTCAAGGACTTGCTTGCGCTGCACATCACTGACCTCTTGGTCCGGCGGGAGGTTGATCTGCGCCAATCCTGTCAGACCGGGTTTGACCGCCGCCCTGTTGTAGTAGCCAGGAATGCTCTCGGCGAGTTGCTCGCAGATCTCAGGCCGCTCCGGTCGCGGACCGATCAGCGACATTTCACCTCGAACGATGTTCAGTAGTTGAGGGAGTTCGTCCATGTGCGTGGTTCGCAAGATGCGCCCCAAGCGGGTCACCCGCGGGTCTCGTTTGCCGCTCCAGATCGTTTCCCCAGGCTTTTCGGCGTCCTGGACCATCGATCGCAGTTTGACGATCTCAAACAGACGTCCGTTCAGGCCAACACGCGTTTGGCGGTAAAAACCGGGGCCTGGCGATGTCAAACGAACCAACGCAAACAAGACAAGAACAACCGGGGCGGACGCCAGAAACAGCGCACCCGCAATCCATCGTTCGACCCCGTACTTGATCTGAAAATACCGTTGTCGCCGGGGTGTGAGCGACGAAATGGGCGTCACAACAGCATGCGAAGCCGAGCTCGTTCTCAGTTGGGCTGGGGCCGTTGAGGCGCTTGATGGACGCTTGATCGAAGGGTTAGAACCCGCCATGGTTGGTCGCGCAATCGATGGAGGTGGGGACTTGAAGGTGGGTGCGGTGACGAAATCCGACACCAACCCAAAGTCGTTGAGCGTTACGCAAAACTTTTTGTGTGGTCGATCGGACCACTGTTGCAAGCTAACGCGGAGCCGACCGGTGACCAACGCACCCATTTTTTTCGCTTTTTCCCTTTTCGGTCCCGACGGATCCCCGTTAACGGGTGGTTCGTCTGTGTCCCATCGAGCCATGTCGGTAATCAAGTTTGACAGCTAGGCAAGCTCGACGCTCTTCGCACCCAGCAACCGACACAGACGACTCAAACGCCAAGGTGCCCTCACAACGTTCACGCCCGCAAAAATCTTCGGGAAATACTGCGCCGTAGAGACTTTAAAAAGAAGGGGAACCTGTTACACTTCAGTTGTCGATGGGCGCCGCACTGCCTTGCGGAAGTGGTGTAACGTGCCCCATACACCACCCCGCCCGTCGACTTTTAAAACATCTCAAAAGACTAGCGATCACCGTCGCTAGTCTTTTTTTTGCAATCGCCCGAAGGCCGCCTTTGAGTTCTTGGTGCCGCGGGGTGTGGGCGTGCCGGATCTGCGTCGCTGTCGCTCCTTGATGCCGGCCTACTCACTTGATGCCGGGCTACTAAATCGGGTCCCGCGCCAACGCAGGATGGTCGTGTCGGGTAACATTCTCTGCTTCCTTCCTGATTGACACACCATTCCCGCCCCCGCTCCCGCACGAGATCACTCATGCAGAAAGTCTTGATCGTCGTTGGTGATGCCACCGAGACACTCGACACCATGTACCCCTACTACCGACTGCAAGAGGCCGGTTTCGAGCCCGTCGTGACGGCTCCCGAAAAACGCACGTACCAGATGGTGTTGCACGAGGTGAAAGCGGGCTGGACGATCACAAAAGAGTGGGAAGGCTACACGATTGAGTGCGATGTTCCTTTTTGCGAAGTCAACGAAGACGACTATGCCGGAATCATGTTCTCCGGAGGCCGCGCGCCCGAATACATTCGCTATGACAAGGATCTGGTTCGGATTACCAAGCACTTTTTCGAAACCGACAAGCCGATTGCGAGTGTCTGTCACGGAGTCGAAATTCCCGCCTATGCCGACTGCGTTCGTGGTCGCAAAATGGCGACCGTTGCGAAGTGCAAATTCGATCTCGAAGTCTGCGGTGGGATCTTTGTCGACGAGCCCTGCGTGATTGACCGGAACCTCGTCAGCGGCCGAACCTTCCACGACAACGGGCACTATGTCGGCCCATGGATTGACCTGCTTGTCCGAGCCCGAGACGAGACCTAGCCCAATGATGATGCGGCTGCGATCGATTGGTGAACCACCCGTTCGTAGTACCGGGCTTTAGCTCGCCACGCTTCGTAGCTACGCTCGCCAGAGCGTGGTGATCGCAGAAAATGGTCGACCATTGAAAACCACCTTCTGGCGAAGGTGGCTACGGTCTATGAAGAGGATGCGGTGCTTTGGTGGATGCAACTTTCGCGGAGCGAAAGGCGACTCTTGAACGCAAAGCTACTTGCTGGGCAAATGCTGAGGCGACAGGAGTGCGATGCAGGCGATCGCCGTGCCATAGTCGGTACCCAACGCAGCATCGCTCCATTGGCCATCGGCGCCCTGCCGTTGCAACAGCTCCTTGCGAGTTGCGTTGTACCAACGATCAAAGTCGCTACGGTCCATCCTTGGCATCGCTACGGCAAGGTAGTGAACGGCATAGCCATGGTGGGGGCCAGCTGGTTCGATTCGGCTCGCATGTTCGGCAACAAACTTGCAAGCTTGGTCTTTGACGTGGCCACTGTGTTCGGCCAAACAGAGCACCGCGGCTGCGGCAGCCGAGCGAGGCAAAGCAGCTTGGCCTTTTCCAGCTTGTCCCGCAAAGGAGGCGATGTAGTTGAACCCGCCATCATCGCGTTGGCATCGCACGAGATAGTCGATACCACGTCGAATCGTTTCGTCCGGCACGTTCGCGCCCGCTTTGCGAGCAAGTAACAACGCGACGAGCTGGCATGAAGTGACCGAGCTGTCAGCGTCTTGGGAGGTCGGGATGTAGCGCCAACCATCTTGTCGGTTTTGACTGTCCACAACCAGTTTGACCGCATTCTCGATCGCGACGCCGCGCTGTGCGTCTGGAGCTGCGATTTGACAACGAGCAAGGAATTGAAGCGAGTAGGCGTGAATGTACATCAACGCTCCTTGCCGCTTTTCCGAAATCAACCCGTCGTCCTGAACGTGCGAGGTGACGAAGTCGACACACGCTTGCAATTGATCTCCGAATGGCCCTTCGCCAGGTTTGTTGCCGGCATCCAAGAGAGCCGTTCCGCAGAGAGCCGTGATCGCGAGACGTTCGGCCGCGCGGTCGTCGCTTCCAAAGGCTCCATCGGCGCGCTGGCGTGAAGCAAGGAAGGTGAACGCTTTGTGCAGTGCCGCGGTGGTTTGGGCATCGATCGCTGTTGCGTCCGCGGCAACATCCTCCTTGGAGTGGACTTGTGGTGCCGCGACGGCAAACTTGGAAACGCCCGTGAGCACCGAAACGGCAACCGCCAAAACGAATAAGATCGCTTTTCGTCGTGGGGAAACCTCAGCGGAGTGAACCTGTTTCTTCAGAGCCTTGATGCGACGCGTGACGTCGGGCGTGCGAGCCATGCCCATCGCGAACTCAGGCGATGTCGACGCCTCGACCGCGATTCTTGCTAAGACGCCAGAGTAGGTGTCGACGCATCCGACTTGGTCCGCCGCATCCGCATCGCTCGCCAACTCACACGCATCGGCGTGGGCTGATCGAATCCGCCAAGCCAATGGGTGAAACCAAAGCAAGCATCCCAACCAATGCATCGCATGATTCCATCGCAAGTCGTTGCTTCGCACATGGGATAGCTCATGTGAAAAGACTGATTTCCAACGATCGGTTTGCCCAGGATCGAGAAGCGAAGTAGGAACCAACAGCGTGGGATGAAACACGCCACACAGGGTTGGCGTTGCCACTTCCTCACTCACTCGAATCCGACATCGAGCTACTGCCATCTCTCGAGCTGTCGCTTCAAACGACTCTGTGATTGCACCTGGTGCCGCCAGCGACCGGCGTAAAAGTTGTGTGATATGGATTTGCCCAGAGGCGAGCCGAAGTACACCCCATAGCAGCCCACACAAGTAGGCGAACCGAATCGCGGACGCGCGATCGAATGCCTGTGGGGAGGGTGAAACGGAGTGCATCTCTTTTTCGGATTCGCTCGCAATCGTAGCCGGGACGACAACCGGCAAATCCACAGACGCGTTCGAAACCTCGCTTGCTGCCGGCCCTCCAAGCGGCGTTTCAATCGGCGCAATGGCTTGCACGACCACCGACGCATTGACACCCATCGTTGGTGCGGCGAGGTGCAGCAGTCCAGTCACGGCCAAGGCCACCACGCCCGATCGCCAAACCAGCCGTCGCCAACGCGGGTTTGCTTGGCCAAGCAACGCATGGCAAACCCAGAGCAGCAACAACACGAACGTGGCTTTGGTCAACACCACTGCGCCAACGGACATATTCGACATGTCAAACCACTGCAATGCCGTCTCCATCTCCAAACCCTCACTTTGAGTTTCGACTTGAATCGGATTGGTCAGCAAGTCGCTTCAGCTCGATCAGTTCTTCTTCACTGAGCTTTTGCGACTTGATCAGGTGCATCAGCAGAGACTCGGAGGAGCCTTTGCAAAAAATGTCAGCCGCTTCGCGTAGCGTCGAGCGAAGCACGGAGTGACGCCGCGTTTTGGCTTTGTAGAAAAAGGCTTTGCCTTCTTTGCGTCGAAGCACGTGCCCCTTGTCGACCAAGATCCCCAAGATCGACCTCAGTGCGGGATTCTTGATTTCGCGTCGAAAGTGACGCTGGATCTCGGCGGGCTTCAATTCACCCCGATCCCAGAGCACACGCATCACTTCGAGTTCGGCTGGCGTTAGTCGTTGCGTCATTGAATACCCGCTGCTGCGTCGGCTCGCTTCTTCAAAGCCATAAGTGCAGTTTTTACTGCACATGATCCCCGTCGTCAATCAAAATATGCAGAAAAATCTGCACATTGATTCTGGCGGGGCCATTTCCCTCGGACGACTTTGCACAGATCTGGGCGACACCCGAGAAAAAGCGGGATTGACTCAATGACAAATGTACGCATAGATTTGCACGTACATTTGTCATTGAAAGAAAGGAGTCCCGAAACGTGGTTGATCGCCCCAGTCTTTCCAAAGGCGAGCTTGACGTTGCCCGAGCGCTTTGGAAGCTCGGCAATGCCAGCGTCCGCCAAGTGCACGAAGCCCTCGCAGCGGATTGCAGCTGGGAATTCAGCACCGTGCAAACGTACCTGCGCCGGTTGGAAGCCAAGGGATACGTCACCGCCAAGCTCGATGGTCGCACGCGGGTTTACCGTGCAAAAGTCAAGCCCAGGACGGTGATCCGCGAGACGGTCGACGATCTTGTCGATCGATTGTTCGACGGTGATTCGCTGCCACTTGTACGTCATCTCATTGAAGATCGACGCATCTCGCCCGACGAACTTGACGAACTCAAGAATCTGATCGACCGCATGGAGGACGAATCATGAGTACCGGTGACATCATCAACATGGCGGGTGATCAGATCTTTCAGGTCACGACGCTCGCGCTACTGACACTTGTTATCGCGCGAGTTGTTGGGAACCGCTATCCAAAGGCTGTTCACGCGTTGTGGTTTGTTGTCTTGGTCAAGTTCCTTGTGCCGCCAACGCTAACTGGCCCCATCAGTATGTTCGATTCGAGTCCGTTTCGCACCGCGAGCACAGGCTCTCACGAGGCCGATCCGAAACCCAACGTCATCCCTTCGAATGTCGCGCCAACTTGGCCTGGCGATTTGCAACACGCTCAAGCACAGCACGCTTCCACGTTGCATCCACAGAGCGAAGCAAGCTTGGAAACGAATGCCACGGTCGATCAATGCGATCTGCCGGCTCCCGGTATTCACGTGGCGACCCAAGAACGACGTGAAGTCAGCGCCTCTCGCGCCGTGACCTCGCTTTCGGGACATGCGGCAACCAATTCAATCGTTGGTTTGGTTCCCATTCTTTTGTTGGTATGGGCGGCGGGCATGTTGACCGTTTTTGTGTACCGAATGGCGTTAGTTTTGCGCCACCTCAACCGGCTGCGCCGGAACTCGTTTAGCGTCCCGGCGGAAGTTCAGGACCGTTTTGAAGCCATGCGTTATCGACTTGGCATTCGGTCGAGCGTTCAGTTAATCGTATCGGACAAGTGCAGCGACCCAATCGTTTGGGGCATCATTCGTCCGACCGTTGCGATCCCCGCCGCAATGACCAAGCAACTGGAACGCTCAGGGATTTTGGACGCGACCTTTGCTCACGAGTTGATGCACGTTCGGCGCCGCGACAGCTGGACTGGATGGCTGCAGTTTGCAGTGACCACGCTCTGGTGGTTTCATCCACTGGCTTGGATCGTTTCAAAGCGTCTGAGCCGGTCCATTGAGATTCAATGCGACCACGATGTTGTTTTGGCGACCGGCGAGGCTCCCGCCAACTACGCGCGACATCTGATCGATGCAATGCGAATCATTGCGGATGCTGCGGCGGGTGAACCGTCCCGCCGGCGGCCTCCGCTCGTCTTGGGAATGGGATCGAAAGAGTTTACTCGGATTCGAATGGAGCGAATCATGACGACGAAAAAGGAAGCCAGAATCTGGCGCTGCTCACGTTTGGTCGCGATCGCGATGGTTGCTGCCGCGGTTTGGCCTGGCCAAGCAAACAGCACGCCACCGACCAAACCCGTCGACTCAAAAACGATTGAGCCGCGCGACAATTCTCTCAGCGACGAGTCTCTCAGCGACGAGTCTCTCAGCGACGGGCCGATCGTCGCAAAGACCTACGACCTATCAGACATGTTCGAGCGGTATGCCGACGGCGCCGAGAATGTCGATCAATTACGCAAGCACTTTGAGTCGGACCTGCGCGGTTGGCTTTCCCTTTCCTACGAAGACCAGCGTCGGCTTGCATGGACCGGCGAAACGCTTCACGTCTTTGCCACGGAGACCGAGCAAGGGACCATTGCGAAAATCATCGAGCGTTTGCGATCCGAAGACCGCGCAACGATCAGCGTGAATTCGCGTATGTTCCGATGCCAATACCGGCAAGCCAAACAGGCACTTTCAGATTTGTCGCTTGAATGGTTCTTGATGCCAAGTGATGCCGCGGGACTGGGGACGCCGGCAGGACTTGGCGATGTGATCGAAAGCCGGCACTTGGCATCAGTAGCTCCCTGGTCGGCACGCGTCAGACGCGAGCAGGAAGAGCATGTGCCATTGTTCGCCGCCGTGCTTTCACCGCAGCAATGGGAAACGGTAAAGCAACGACTCTCGGCAAACGGTAAATCGGATACCGGGGCTCCCAGAGTCACTCTGTTCGAAGGTCAACAAGCGTTGATTCACTCGGGCGTTTCCAAGCCCTTTGTTGTGGGCGTCTCCTCTGGCGACGGTGACGCTTCGGAACTCAACCCGAATCATGATGTGCTGTATGACGGTTTCGAACTCGGCCTATTTGCTCGACGCGTAGCCCAGCAGCGCCTGCGCATTGCGACAACCTGGACCACGTCAAGTGTGAGCGACGTCAACGAACTTCGCCTGTCGACAGCTCATCATGATTCGATTGCCGTACAGTCGCCAAGCGTCGTGCGAGAGACGGTTGCCACGATGTTTGAAACGAATTCGGGCCAAACGGTGCTGTTGGGATCGATTCGCCCCAACCGAGATGGCCGACCATCCTCGGATGATCAACGCGACTTCGTTGTCCTCGCCATCACCTGCACCAATCAAGCGGGCGGACCGAAGGATTGGATTCCCGCCTTGGATTCGTCAGCCAAGCACAAGATGGTCCGTATTGAAGGTTTTCCCGATGTTCAACGATCGCGCGCGAATCGAGCTTCGCAGACGGGCACTCGATGGGAAAAACTACCAGAGGCAGCCAACCGACTGATCGGCCAGCATGGGTTGACGGTTCAAACGACCGGCCTCGCTGATTTGGTTGTTCGTCACAATCAGCAGGGGCGAGAGATCTCTGTGCAAGCTGATCAAGTTCTTATGGAATGCATGGACACCGAAAAGGGTGAACCACTCGTCTCGCTCACCACATCCGAACTGGAGGTTGCGATGCCAGCCGATTCGGGCGACGACTTGGTAAGGATTCGTTGTACGGGGCGCACCAAGGTTTCAACGAATGACGGTTCCGAGGTGAGGGCCGACGAAGTGCTGCTTGCTTTGGACGTGGACGAACAAGGGGAGCGTCATCTTTCCCTTGAAGCGAAAGGGGTGACCCAGATTCGTCATCGGTCGCTCGAGGCACGTAGCAACAATGCGGTTTTGCGTGCGACCGAAGCAGGCCTTCTGTTTGAAGGCGACGCACAAATTCGCTTGGACGACACTCAAGGGAACACCGTGACAGCCGATCGCATTCGGATCAATCGAAACGGGTTGCTCAGTATCGAGCGGCGATAGTGCTCACCGGGGTACGGCTTGGTGCTTTGGAGATCATTCAGGGGAATGGTCCGTTGGCGGCTCACTGGGATCGAGACCGGATGGGCCACCAGATGTGAAAAACCTCGTCTTTTGCGTGGTTTTCGATACATGGCTGATACAGTCAGAGATTGACTTTTGGGGGGATTTGGGTACCGTAAAGTCTGCGGCGTTATCCAATCCCCAAAGGGCATTTTGACTTAACACAAACCAACTGCTCTTGGTCCCCAGCCGTCCTACCCACCCCAAGCGAGCCAAAAAGCCCTCGTGATCGGTTATTCCCTGTAACCAATTTGCCTGGGCCTGACCGTCGGCCGCTTCGCGAGAGTGACGCCCGTCACCTCACCTCCATCAACCTCTCGAACCCTACCAAAGTATGTCCACTGATCGGTCTCGACGTTTTCGGTCGGCAGCACTTCCCATCACCTTGGCGTTTGCCCTGACGGGCAATCAGCTTCCGGCGCAAGAAGAGGGGGCAGTTCCAACGCCCACCCAGCGCCAGCCCGAGCTCATCCAACCTGGGGCCTCGAGCGATTCCGATGCGAACGCGCAAGACAGTGATGCGAGCGCGCAAGACAGTCTTGAAGAGTTCATCGCTGCGGTTGGAGCAAAGCAGCCTGCCAAGAGTGACGAGATTCGTTTTGCGTTCTCGGGGACGCCCTGGCGAGAAGTCATTGAGTGGTTGGCCGAAGAGGGCGAATTGGCGCTGCATGTCGATAGCGTTCCGACGGGCAGTTTTACCTATAGCGACCCGCAGGCCTACACGCATCAAGCGGCGATCGACCGCGTGAACCTCTTCTTGTTGCCGCAAGGTTATTCGCTTGTTCGCAGTGGGCATTTGTTGTCGGTGATCAACTTGAGTGACCCTCGCAGCATGCAGCAGCTTGATGCGATCGCTCCACTTGTCAATCTGCAGGATCTCGAAACTCGTGCGAGCCACGATGTCGTCAAATGTATTTTCCCGTTGGGCGAACTGGAAGCCGAAGAGGCCGTGCAAGAGCTGACGGCCCTCAACTTGATGACCAACCCTTCGGTTTTTTCAAAGACCAAGCAACTGATGATCACAGACACGGTTGGCAAGCTTCGCAACGCGAAGGTCATTCTGGATGCCTTCAAGCCCGATGAGATGGACAACGGGACGGTGGTCGAAAGCTTTGTGCTCGAGCACGTCACTGCCGAAGATGTGCTCGAAGTCGCTCGTCCTCACCTTGGGCTGGCCACCGGCGAGATGATCGGGATCGATGTGAGTGTTTCCGCCGATGTCAAAGGCAAGAACATTTTCGTTACCGGCGTGGAAGACAAAGTGAAGTTGATCGAGCGTCTTGTTGCTGCGGTCGACAAACCGAAAAAGGGGAGCATCGCCGAACAAGGCGACATGGTCCTGAAAGCCCACGCGGTGAATAACGGCAGCGTTGAAACGGCCTATAACGTTCTTGTGACGCTGCTGGCTGATCGTGAGATTCGGTTATCCATGGACGAAGAGGCCGGCACGGTGGTCGCACTCGCCCCGCCATCGGTACACGCCGAGATCGAGAAGACAGTGGCGGAGTTGCAGGGCGCTGACGCCGAGTTTGCGGTCATCCCACTCGAGACGGTCGACCCTTATTTCGCGGTCACATTGCTTGAAGAAATGCTTGACCTGCCCGATCCGTTGGATGATCCCGAAGACATCGATCCCGATGCACCAAAGATCGACGCGGATCCAGGCAACAGCCGTTTGTTTGTTCGTGCCAAAAAGGCCCAGATCGAACAGATCAAAAAGATCGTTGAGGGTTTGGACGATTCGAGTACTGCGCCCCGTTCGTCGGAAGAAGCGTTCCGCATTCTGCCGCTCAAAGGGAAACAAGCCGAACAGATTCTTGAGACGGCGGTTCGCTTTTGGCGTGGTGACAACCCGGTGATCGTCTATCGATCGTCGACCGAGCCTGAATCGGTCATGACCGAACGCGTGGTTTCGGATGCTTTTCCCAATCGAACGTTGACGGCCAACAATGAACCCAGCGGTGACCTTTCCAACCAGCGATGGCTCACGTCGAATTCGGCGAGCACGGCACCGGCCATTCGTTGCCAAGTCACCCCGAGAGGCGTTCTTCTTCAATCGGATGATCGCCAAGCACTTGATGCGTTCGAAACGCACGTCCGCGTGATTGCTGGGCCGGTCGACACATCGCCCTCGCCCCCGATCGTTTTCTATCTCAAATACACCAAGGCCGACGATGCCTTGAAGATGTTGGCGGAATTGCTTGATGGCGGCGACGCGGCCGAAGAATTCGAGGCGGGGACACTCGTCAATGGTTACGTCTCATCAGGCCCTTCGCTGCTTGGCAGCCTGATCACGACGCGAGACGGAACGATGACTTTGACATCGGACACGATGACCATTTTGGCCGACACTCGGTTGAACCGATTGATTGCTCAAGGAACATCGACCGATATCGAACGGATCGAAGAGTATTTGAAGATCGTTGACAAAGACAACAGCATCACGGCGATAGAGACTTATGGAACGGCGCACGTGATCAACTTGGTCAACAGTCGAGCGACCGATGTTGCCGACGCGATTCGTCAAGCATTCGCAGGCCGTGTGACGGCTGGCGCGCAGGGCGTAGCGGGTGGTCAACCCGGTGGTCAGGGGCAACGTGGTGGTGGCGAAGCGGCCGCGCTGGCCGCGGCAAAAGCACGTGGCGAAGGCGGTGATGACGACAAGAAAAAGAAAGGCAACCAACCTCAACCACAGGCGCGGGCGACTCGCAGTTTGGAACCCAAGATCACTATCGCCGTGCACGAACCGAGCAATTCGTTGATCGTCACGGCACCCGAGCAGCTTTTCAAAGAGGTCGAAGCACTTGCCCTGTCGATCGACCGACGCGGCGAGCAACAGGTCGAAGTGGTGGCACCGCTTAACGGCGAGCTGATGGAAGCCGTCTTGCAGCAGATTCTGCTCCAAGAAGCTGCGACATCGAATCGACGCGAATCAGGATCGCGAACGGCTGCCAATCCAGCACCGCGACCTCAGCAGCCCAAAGGCAACAGGTAAGCAATGAACGGAAGAATTGCAACGATTGCGACGGCGCTGGTATTGCTGGTCGGATCAACTGCCCGAGCCCAGTCTGGCCTGCGCGAGTCGCTCGAGAAACTGGATCGAAATCAGAACGGAAACATCGATCCGGATGAGATCACGCCGCTTGCACGTCCCTACCTTGAACGCGTTGCGCGAGTGAGGCGAATGTCGCTTGATCGGCCCAATCCGGTTGATCGTTGGCAAGAGGCGGCGCGGATTTACTACGCGAACAAGAACGGTGTTCAAGGTAAAGACGTTGACCCCGAAGGTGAGGCAAAACTGAAAGGGTTCACGCCTCAGCGCGATGACGCGCTCGTGCCTGAGTTTGGTATCGGCGAAATGAAGTACCCCTACACTCAGGATGACCTAAGGTTCGTTGCGCGAACCATGCGCAGCCACGATGAAAACAAAGATGGCTACATCGATCGGCGCGAAGCGGCTCGGCATGAATGGACGCACCGCAATCCGTTCGATGATGACCTTGACAATGACGGGCGACTGAGCCGGATGGAGATGGTTCAGCGGTACGCGCGGCGGCGACTACTGGAAGGTGCTTCGGGCGAACTCGTGCGAAAGGCATGGCGGACCGGCAACGGGATTCGGTCTTCGCGACCTGAAGAGCAGCCACGAGAAGATTCGAGTCGTTATTGGCGGCGCGGTGGCACACGCTACTACCTCACGGCGACGATCCTTGGCCGTTTTGACCGAAACAAGAACGGGCGGCTCGAAGCGGACGAAACCTTGAAGCTCGGCATCCCAATGGGTCAGATCGACGCGGACAGGAATGGTGAACTGAGCCGCGATGAACTCGAGGCCTATTTTGTTGATATCCAAGAGCAATCGGGTGGTGCCGACGAAGCGATTCCGGGCTGGTTTTATGAACTCGACGCCAACCGCGACCAACAAGTTGCGATGACTGAATTCACGGAGGAGTGGAGCGACGAGAAGCTCGCTGAATTCACCAGTCTCGACATCAACGGCGACGGCTTGCTGACCACTCAGGAAGTACTCCGTGCGAATGCCATGGTTGGTGGAACCTATAGCAACACCGATGCCGAGGTGTTGGCACCACGCAAAACGATCATTTCAGAAATTGATGTTCCTGATGATTTTCTGATTGGCGACCTGAATGTTCAGCTTTCGATCACACATACGCATACGTCGCACTTGGATGCCTTTTTGACCGGACCAGATGGTCAACGGATCGAGCTCTTTACCGAAGTCGGTGCCCATGACGACCATTTTGAAGACACGATCTTTGATGATCAGTCGCGGTACCCGATCGTCAAGGCACGTCCACCGTTCAAGGGAACGTTCATGCCCGAGGGTTTGGTCAAGCGTCAGCCAGGCCTGGGGCATTTCAATGGAAAGAGCATCAAAGGCGTTTGGCAGTTGGTGATTCGCGGCACGCGAAGTGACCGGTTTGGAATGTTGCATCGTTGGAGCTTGATGGTGACGCCGCAAGGCGATTTGCTTGACGGCAAGCCTCCCGAGCCCAGCGAAGATGGACCACAGACGGTCGCTCGGGTCGACACTCGCGATCGTGAACGTGAGGCGAAAGAGCAAGCGGCTCGAGCCGAGTCTGAGAGACGCGAACAACTTGCTTCGCGAAAGAGCGACAAGTCATCGTGGCAAAACGTCGATTGGAGCTTCATGCAACGAGACGACGAAGAAAGCATGGCAATGCGAGTCAAAATGTTTGAGAAATACAAGTCTCAAATCGAAAAGATTCAGGTCAACGGAAAGGACCTCGATCCTGAAATTCGGCAGCAAAAGATTGAATCGCTGCGAGCAAAGTTCTTTAAGAAACGCAAGTAGATCTTTGGTGAATCGGCGTCAGGCCTGAAACCAAGCGTCGCTACGCGTGGTGATCGCGGTGAATGGTCGACCTGCGGCAACCACCTTCTGGCCAAGGTAGCTACGGGCCAGGGGGGCTTTCGTTTACAACGGCTTCCCAACGAGCACTGCGATTGCCTTTCGCACGTTGGCCTTGCTTTGCGTCATCGTTTCCGTTGCTCCAATGCCAGGGTCCCAACTGAGATAGCAGAGCATCAATCGTGTCCTCGCATCGGCTTCGCCCCCTCGAAATCCAAGGCGTGTGAAGAACCCGCGGATGAATGCTTGACGCTGTTCGTACACCCTTTTCACCGCACCCGCGGCGCGATCGTCGTGATCGGCCCACGAACGCATCGCCAATTCGAAGCGGTCCAACCGCTGCTCGCGAATCATCATCGTCAACGCAACCAATCCTTGGTCGGGTGCAAGTTCCCCGAACGATTCGTGAAGGATGACGGGATCGTTGTACGCGCGAACCCAGAATTCGAGCAAGCTTTCGAACAAGTCGTCCCGGTTGTCAAAGTGCCAATAGAAACTGCCTTTGGTCACTCCTAGGTCACGGGCCAATCGTTCGACTCGAACGCCAAAAATGCCTTCGTCACGCAGGACTTCGAGTCCTCGCTGGAGCCAAGCGTCTCGACTGAGTTTCTGTTCGGCTGCTGAGCGTGCGTTCACATGCTCCTCCGCAAAGAGACTTTTCCATACGCCACCGTATTGACTTTACCATCGGTGCGATGCAGACTCAATCGCTCGCTATTCGTACGGGAGACTCACGCGATGAAACGCACAGCTTCACTTTTTGTCGCAGCGCTATTGGTCGGCGCTTGCGGTTACATCATCGGCAGCACAAGTCACGAACCGGGTGCGACGGCCGTCGCCGCGCAGAAAGCGGATGCCGCCTCACCCCAACCGCCGAAAATCACGGCCACGGGAAAAGTGCCCGACTCGAGCGTTTATTTCCCAGGAACGGAAGAGCTCAAGCCTGACGAGATGCGGATCGTTGCTTGTGGAACCGGAATGCCCACCGCGCGCGCCTCTCAAGCCGCGTCCTGTTGGTTGGTCGAACTGGGAAATGGTGACAAGTTTCTCTTTGACGCGGGTACGGGATCGGCCGAACGTGTTGCCAGCATGCGCATCCCCTACGACTACCTCAACAAAATCTTTATCAGTCACTTGCACACAGACCATTTTGGTGATTTCGCTGCCTACTTCATTGGCGGTTGGGTCGGCGGACGCCAGGGGCCTTTGCACGTTTATGGACCATCGGGATCACGCCCTGAGCTTGGGACGAAGTACGCGATCGAGCATTGGGAAAAGGCGCTCAGTTGGGATGTTGAAGGGCGCGCGGGACGGCTACCTGCATCGGGCGGCAAGGTCTTTGTCAACGAGTTTGATTTTTCGAAGCCGAATCAGGTTGTGTACGACAAGAACGGCGTCAAGATTCGTTCGTGGCCAGCAAACCATGTGATCGATGGTTCGGTCAGCTATGCGCTGGAGTGGAACGGATTGAAATTCGTTTTTGGTGGCGACACCTATCCCAATCAATGGTTCGACGAGTACGCGCGTGATGCCGATGTCGCCATTCACGAATGTTTTATCGACGTGCCGAACATGATCGAGAAATTCGGTTTCTCGGTTTCGAACGCATTGGAGGTTGGAACGCAAATTCACACCGCGCCCGAAGCGTTTGGGAAAGTGATGAGCCGAATCCAACCGAGGCACGCGATCGCTTATCACTTCTTCAATGATCCGGATACCGCTCCGCCGATCCTTGAAGGTATTCGATCGACTTATGACGGTCCGCTCTCGCTTGCCGAAGACTACATGGTTTGGAATGTGACCAAAGATTCGATTCGCGTGCGCATGGCGGCGATCAACGAAGACATGTGGCCACCACCTGCGCCTCAGGCACCACCGCCAGTGGATCGTTCGATCACCAAGTACACGTCTGATTGGATCACTGAAAAGAACCTGGACGTGACTGCCGAGGTGCAAGCGATCTACGACCGAACGAACGAAGAATACGGCACGAACGAACAGCCGAACCAAAACTAGCGGCTGAGTCTGATCGACCGATAGGATGTGGTCACGAACCGGCGTGACGCTTGATCTGGTTGAGCAAGTCGGTTCGTTGCGGATGGTCGGGCTCGAGATCGAGCACCATTCGCCATTGCTCGACCGCTTTGTCGTAGTGCTTGGCTTCTTCCAGGGCGCTCGCCAGACGCAGGTGCAGCGAAGCGGTTTGGGGATTTTGCTGAACCGCTTTGGACAGGTATTCGATATACCTGTCCAACTTTCCAGCTTGGTTGTACTTGTCCGCGACGGCGAGGTAGGCGTCGACAAGCGCTGATTCGTACCCTTCCGGATCAAGGTCGACCGCTTCTTGCAGGTGGGTCAAGTATTCGTCGTATTTGCCAACTCCCAGGGCGCTTTGGGCGAAGTAATAGCGGTGGAGCGCGCGGTCTTCGTCGGCGACCTGTTGTCCGAGTTGTTGGTAGATTGCGTACGCCTTTTCGTAGCGACGGCCATTGAGATAGATGTTGGCCAACAGCATTTGTACGTCGGATGTGGCTTCCATCCCACCGTCGATCGCGGTCGCGATTTGGTAGATCGCTGACTTTCTTGGGGCGGCACGAAATGCATCTTTTTTGCCGGCGACCGTTTCGATCAAGTACCAGTTGCCACTGATCTCGCCAACCTTGCCCGAGGCAACGGTGACCACGGCGACTCGGCCGAAATAGTTGCGAAGGTTGAAGTAGGCCGACGCGAGTTTGTAATGCAGCACCGTGCTATCGAGGCCAAGTCGCAACGCTTTTTCGTAAGCGTCCGCGGCCAACGCGAAGCGGTTTTCGGCAAGGTAGATGTTGGCAAGTTGGTATTGATCGGGCGCGCTCTGCGGATTCAGCTTGATCGCTTCTTTGTAGTAGTTTCGAGCGTCTTCGTACTTATCCAGGTTGAACGTTGCTTCGGCCAACATGTGGTACGTGGGGTAATCGTGGCGGAACTCAAGCAGCGGTTCGAGCACGCCTTCGAGGTCTTCCCAACGCTCTGCTGTGTAAAGAACCTCGGCGAGTAGCTGGCCCGCTTCGACATGATCCGGCGACTGCTTCAAGATCGCCCGAAGCAGCTTTTCTGATTCGCCAGGTTGGTTGGAGTAGCGAAAGGCTCGTGCAAGATGCAATCGATAGATGGTCTTCTCGCCGGTGGGATCTGCGGTAACGGCTTTTTGTAGCAACGTGACGGCGTCGTCGTAGCGTCCCTGAAAGAGTGCCTTGCGACCCTGTTGAAACAGCTCTGCCGCTTCGGGTTCCGCCTTTGCGGGCTCGGTGTTCGCGGGTTGGGCGGTTGCATTGGGCTGCTCGGCCGCTGCGCCTTCTTCGTCGGCAGGGAGGCTCGAAGAGAAGAGGACGGTCGAAAGAATCAATGTGGCAAAAAGTCGGTTTGCAAACATCGTCATTCTCATGGGTTCACGATTAGGGTGCTGGCTGAGGTGGCTGTGGCCACGAGCTTGAGTGAAGGTTGTGGTGTGGGGGGTGAGGGACTCGTTGCCTCGTCCACTACGAAATTGGGACTCGTTGCCTCGTCCACTGCGGGTATTGTTAGAGGCGATAGGTTTTGATCCAGGCGATTTGCTCTTTGGCTTTTCCTGCCAACGCGCCTTCGGGGTAGTTGTTGATGTAATTGGTGTAGGCGTCCATCGCTTCGACCCAGTTGCCAAGTTGTTCGTGGTTTTCAGCGATCGCGGCTTGCGCTTCGCTTGCTTTGGGACTGCGGCGATAGTTTCGCAGGAAGGAGTTATAGGCCGAGATCGCGTCGGCGTACTTTTCATGGGTTTCGTAGTATTGAGCGATTTTCCACGACGCGTCTTCGGCGACGGCCGTGCCGCTGTATTGACGGACGATTTCCAGCCAGGTTGCCATGGCGGCTTCGCTGTCCTTGAGTCGTTGGTCGTAGATCTGAGCCATGCGTAGCAAAGCGTCATCAGCTTTGTCCGCCGACGCGACGCTGGCAGCCTTGCGGAAACTGTCGACCGCCTTGCGCAATGCCGCGTTGATTTTGTCTTGGCGATCGGCAAGTTGAGCGGTCGTGAGCGCCTCTTCTTGTTGAGCCGCCCAGTTGGCGAAGACAGCCGCATTGGCTTGGTCAAAGGCGACATTCAAAGCAGCCTGAAACGCCGCTTTGTTGTCGGCTTCGTCCGCTTTGCCGGCCTTACGAAGTTGCTGGATCTGACCCTGGTTTTGCTCACGCCGGAATTTTCGATTCTCTTGGGAGACCGCATAGGCTTGGCGCTGCGCGACTTCGTTTGCAATCTTGCTGGCACGACCTCGTGTGACGCCGACCAGTTGTTGCGCCTCGTTCTCGAAGCTTGCACCGACTTGGAACAACGCGTCGTCGGCCAGTGGGCTGGTCGGATACCTTTGAGCCGTTGCGAGGAAAGCGTCCCGAGCGTTTTCGGTTTGTCCGAGTTGCATGTAGATCATGCCCACCTGGAATAGCGAGTCGTCGGCGAGGTGACTTTCCGGCCAATTACTGGCGACCTTGCGGTATTCGATGATCGCTTTGACAGGATTGGCGAGTTTGTTGCGGACGATGGCTGCGATTTGGTACTGGGCGTCAAATGCCTTGCGTTGACCCTGTTCGTCAACCACTTTTTGGAATCGCGCAAGGTCCTTAAGGATTTCGATGCGCGATGTTGCCTCGGCAACCTTGCCATCTTCCGGGTACGACTTTTTGTATTCCAGATAGGCGCCTTGCGCTTCTTCCCAACGGCTCAGGTTGATGGTGCATTCAGCGATTGACCACTTTGATTGCTGGGCCCAATTGCCTTGGTCGTATTCCATGATCACGCGGCGGTAGGCGGCGATCGCGTCTTCCCAAACTTCGTTGGTCTGGTGTACTTGGCCGATCTTCGTCAACGCTTGTCCGGCGCTGGCGTGATTTGGGAAGCTGTCGATAAAGGTTTCAAGCACATGCAGCGCTTCGACCCAACGCTTTTCGTTCATCAGTTGGGAAGCGATGCGGAAGATGGAATCTTGCAGTGCGGTGTCGTTGCCACCTCGGGCGAAATTCAATTCGAGATACGATTCGACGGCACGCAGCGGCAGGCGTAATTGACTTTCATACGTGGTTGCGATCTGCATCGCTGCCTGCTCGGCCAGCGGGTTGCCGGGGTAGTGGAGGGTCATTTCCGTCCATACCGTGATCGCTTCCTCGAAAAATCGACGCGCCGTCAACTCTTGCGAAATCCCCCAAAGCATCTGCGGCAATTCATTGATCTTGGGATGGTCGTGATACAGGTCCGCGGTGGCCAACAGTTCGGTCGAAGCTCGAACGTATTGTCCGCGGGCAAGCGTCGAGCTGATTCCAGCGACCACGCGTGCTTGGGACAAGTGGCTTGTCGCGATATCCCACTGTGCCTGATGTTTCAACTGTTGGTCATCGGCGAACGCGGCGATGATTCCCGAAAGTTCTTCACGAGCAAGTGAGTAGCGGCGATTGACTTCGTCAAGAAGTTCCTGTTTGGGCGTGTCGGGTTTGACGGCTCCGGCTGCCCAGGCCAAGTAGTCACGAGCGATTTCGTGACGCAATTTCGGAAGCCCAATGTCATCTGGGTTGTCATCGAGGAATCGCTTGACGAGTTTCGCAGAATCTTCCCAGCGCCGGATGCTGCGCCAATGGTTCACGATCACCATGATCTGGGCACGGGCCTCGCCAGCGGTGTTCGAGTCGGCGTAGGTCTCGCGAATCGCTTGCAACTTTTGGTAAGCGACTTCGAGGATGGTGCGACGTCGTTTGATTTCGTTCTCGCTAAGGACCGGGGTCGGCAGCGCGATTTGGCCCTGTTGTGCGGCTTGCTGGCCCGATTCTTGTTGTTGGCCGCGTGATTGTGCCGGAGCGTTGTTTTGGATTTCGCTGTCGCGAAGCATGGCGATCTGACTTGCCATCGCGGATTGGCGTTGTCGAACGGTCGCCAAGAGATTCTTTTCGCGCGCGGCACGTTCGTCGCCAAAGCGCGCCACGGCATCGAGTTCGCGTTTGACGGTCATGCCCGCAGTGCCCAGGCCCATCGCCATCGCGCCCATGGCCGATTCCGATTGGGGCATTTCGGCGGCGGCGATGCTTCCAGCCGGCTTGGCCAACATGTCTGACATTTCTTTGGCTTCGAGCATAAACTCCTCTTCGTTCACGGCGCCGTCAGATCCGAAGCCACCAAAGCCGCCGCCCCCGCCGAAACCTGGTTGAGGCCTCTTTTGGCCGGGGTGACCGTTGACGGCAAGCATCGAGGTCATGTCGTCATGCTTTGCCGCGTCACGTTCCCACAGCGTGATCGCGGCAAGCATTTGACGAGCGTGATCGGGAATCACTTTGCCCATTTCGCAAAGAGCTTGTGCAAGGTCGATCCGTTCTGGCTGGCGAAGAGGAAGCTGCAACGCTTGAAGGTCGGCGTAGACCTTTGCAGCGACATCCCAGGCATCGGCGTTGGCATGTTGAAGAGCAATCTCCATCAACTTGCCGATCGAGGTGCTGACCAGCGTGCTCTCGGGGTATTTCGTCAACAGGTCGTTGTAGGCGGTGATCGCCGCAATGAACTCGGGGCTCAATTCCGTTGGCGGAAGCGGTGACCCGTCGGGCGATTTTTCCCGACCATCAAGTGCTTTGGTTGCTTTGACGTGAAGTGCAGCGGCAGCCGAATGGGCAACGCGTTGTGCAACGGTCAGCGAACCGGCTGGCGCCTGTGCAAGCGATTCGATCCCAGCGGCGAACGTTTCAAGTTTGCGATAGTGCGTTGCAGCAATGTCGTACTTTTCGTACTGCTCAAATGCTTTGCCGACATTCATTAAACGACCGATCGCTCGCGGGACGAGAGGATCGTTTGGACGCTCGGTCACAAATGATTGAAATCCTGCGATCGCCTCGTTGATTGCGGGCGTCATCGCAATGTTCTCGCGTCCCTGGAACTTCTGCGTTTGCTTGGCAAGGTCATCCAAAGCGATGCTCAAGTTCAGTCCAGCGAGTTCGTATTCTTGTTGTGCATCGATCCAGCTAACCGCTGGTTCTCCCTTGATCTTGATCGCCGCTCTGGCCGCTTCGAAATTGCCGAGGTTGCGATAATGTGCCACGACGACTGAGCGCAGAGCTTGAACGCGGACGACAAACTCGTGATCGGCGCGAAGCGGGGCCTGTAGCTGATAACAACGCTCGAGCGCTCGTTGGAAAAGTGGGTCGAGTTCCTTGGGAGGTTGAAAGCCGTCGCTCAGCATTTTGGCGTGTGTTGTGGTCGCACGGTTGATCCAACTGTTCGCGACTGCCAATTGGACTTCGCGAAGCTGTATCGGAGGCAACCCTTGTTCGAGCGTTGCGTACGCCTCTTCCGACGCCTCCTCGTGGCCGGCCGACAAGCGACGTTGGATCATCGGTTGCAGAGCAGTAACCACACCCGCGGCGTGGCTCGGTTGCTTCGTGATCAGATCGCTTCCCAAAGACAGCATCCCTTTTTCGAGGTCACCAAGCGTAGCATTGGTCGCGTTTTTGCCGAGTTGTTGGTTCTTGGCAAAAACGAATTGGTCGACTTGATCGCGCAAGCTGATTTGGCGTAGCACGACTTGCGGCCAAAGTTTGTGATCGGCTTCGATCGCACTTAGCAAGCGTCGGTGAGTGCTTGCCGCCAACTCGATCGCCGAAGCCTGCTGTGTGCCAGCGAGGGGTTGGATGATCTTTTCCATCAACGCGACCATCTTCTGGGTCTCGTCGGGTTGTTCGTTGGCGGTGATCAGCGGCAAGGCAATTTCGATGGCCCAGTTGTCGGTTGATTTCAGTTGCTCGATCGTGGCTGGCCAAGGCAACCGATCGCTCATTGAATTGAGCCGCGTCGCGACTGCTGCCTGTTTGTTCCATGCCGGCTGGGCTGGGTGAGCGTCACGAGTCTTGCTGAGTGTTTCGAGGACTTGCTTGAACGATTCGGGCATCGGCCCCGGCTCAAACGTTCCGCGTGCGAGGGCGCCATCGAGACCCATGAACGCAAGCTCGATCTGCGAGTCGACCAGCGACAACTGAAGCTTCAATTGCGTTGGTCGCGGCAGGTCGAGCGAAAGAAGATGGGTGTAGCCGGTGATCGCGGGAGCAGGGGCACTTCGCGAGACGTAGTGGTTTTCGAGATGCTGCAGGATCATTTGCAGCGTGGTGCCGATGTTTGCGTCGGTTTCATCGGACACGATCATTTCACCAAGAACGCCAATGGCTGCCACATCTGAGGGGGCCAGTTCGGTCGGCGTACCAGGCGGCATTTGCAGCATCGATTCTTGCAACAAGGCTGCAGCGAGGATTCGTCGCGCCTCGAGCGAACGTGAGTGGTCGCCGTGTTTTTCGAGCCATTCGGTCAGCGACTCGGCGACCAGGTCACCATTGCCGTATCGATTGATCGTCTCGGACAGCTCGGACGAAGCCGCAGCACTTGTCGACTTTTCCGCGAGCCTTTGAATTGCGTCTCGACTCGATTGGGGCACATTCCATTGCGAAAGCCTTGCGATCGCAGCATCCGCGCCTTTGAAGGCTTTGTGGCCGATCCATCGGCCTTCGATCATTTGCGAAACATGGTGAACGATTTGCAACGCTTGGTTGGCTGTCTTGATATTTGCCAACGCGTGCGATGCGGCATCGATTGCAGCGATGTCGAATTCCGTTAGGTCATCCTCGGGATCCGGAGCAGGTTGACCTTGAGCTGAATGAACGAATAGTGAGACCGCTTCGACCATCGCAAGTCTGGCGACAGGAAGGTCGCGATGCTCGGAATGGTTGGCCATCCAATCGGAAAGTTCCGCGACGGAGTTTGTGCCCTGCCGGATCTGAAAGATGAGCAAAGCAAGCTCAGCAGAGTGGCCTTCGGCTGTTTCGGCGGTCTTCAGTTCGGACAAGATCGCAAGGCCACGATTAACCGCATCATCGTCCATCAACAACAGTGACCGCGCCTGGATCAGCAGGACCTGCGGGGTGTCCCTTTGGTCGGGTTGCCGCGCGAGCATTTTTTCAAGGTTTGCCAGTGCTTGGTTGCCCAATCCCATTTCGACGAAGAGTTCGGCGTGGGTGATGAGCAGTTTGTCACGCTGGCTCGGTGTCAGGACGGCACGGGAGAGTTTCGTGATTTCAGAATTGGCTTGATCAAAGACACGTTGGCGGATCAGCGAGGCGACGACTGCGAGTTGAGTATCAAAGTCATCCACCCTGCCCTGCAACTTTTCGACCATGCTGCGGGCGTAGGCTTGGTTGGGCGCCAGCTTGAGCGTCTGGTTCCAGGCATCGATCGCCTCGGCAACATCCCCCAACTGATAATGGGCTCGTCCGAGCAAAAGGAAGATGTCGGGGTTTCGGCCGTCGGTTTGCGATGCCGTGACGAGCAGGTCGCGGGCTTGCGAAAAATTCTTCGCATCAAAGGCGAGACGCGCTTTTCCCAGTGCGATTTCCGCATCGGATTGTGCTGTGGCGGACGAACCGACGGCGACCCACAACAGGCAGACGCACAGGGAATTGGTCAAAAGGGACCGCATCGTTTTGGCTCCTTGAACGACGTCTCAGAAAAGGTGCAATCGAGCATTTGCGACGCCAGCAGCGAGCGTCGCGGAAGTCATTCTAGGGGCTCGTTTGCTTGCGATTTGTAACGTGCTAGTAACGAGTCAACGACGCAGAATCTGGATTCTTAGGCGATCAGCCCAATTCTTAGGGGATCGACGGGACATCGCCCCGGTTTTCTGGCTATCCTGAGGCCTCCTTTTGTGTAACGCCCCATCGTTCTGGATCCTGGGTCTACGCAAAGAGGTGCCCCGCCCTACTTACGTGCCCGCCCTGAAAAATGCCTCACCCCTTGCCGCCCGGTAACTGTGATCGTGCAGCAATTCGACGTAAGTCGATCGCACTCGAGCATGCGAATGAGCCAAAACAACGCGTGGTTGAAGCGATCCGCATAGCCGCATCAAATGATGCGACGATGTGACTTCGTTGGTGCCCGAATTTCCCTTTGCCTCGCTCTAAGTTCTTCCATGATTCGCCGTTCAGTAGCCGCTTTCGTTACCGCGTTCATGCTGGTTGCCCCGCCAGCCGACGCCCAAGACGTCCCAGCCGGATTGAAAAAGATTCGGTATCCCAAAGACAATCAACCGACCGAGGCGAAGATCGCACTCGGCAAACAGCTCTATTTCGATGGGCGACTCTCATCGGACAACAAGGTTTCGTGTGCGAGTTGCCATGATCCGGCCAAGGGCTGGAGCAACGGCGAAATGTTTGCGACCGGGGTTGAGGGCCAAAAAGGGGGACGCAATTCGCCGACGGTGATCAATTCGGCGTACCAGTACTTCCAATTCTGGGATGGACGCGCCGGCAGCCTTGAGGAGCAGGCGCTTGGTCCAATCCAAAATCCGATCGAAATGAACATGACGCTCGACGCCGTGGTCAAAAAGCTGAACGCGATCTCAGGGTATCGCCGCCAGTTCCAAGCCGTCTTCGGCACCGATGTGACCTCGGAAGGGATCGCAAAGGCGATTGCTGCCTACGAACGTACGGCACTTTCTGGCAACGCACCGTACGACCGTTATAAGGCCGGCGATAAAGAGGCACTTTCGGAAGCGGCCGAACAGGGTCGCAAGCTGTTCTTTGGCAAAGCCAACTGTAGCGCATGCCACTCGGGTGCGAACTTTACAGATAACGGCTTTCACAACATCGGCGTAAGCTGGGACGTCGAAAACCGCGACGAAGGACGTTTTGCGATCAGCGGTCTCGACGGAGATCGCGGTGCGTTCAAGACACCGACGTTGCGTGAAATTGACCGCTCCGGCCCCTACATGCACGATGGCAGTATGGCGACACTCGAAGAGGTCGTTGAGCATTACGTCAAGGGCGGCACCGACAATCCTTACCTTGATGAAGAAATCTTCAAACTCAAACTGAGTGACGAAGAGCAGGCGGCACTGGTCACGTTCATGAAAGAAGCGCTCGCCAGTGATGATTATCCCAACCACGAGCCACCAAAACTGCCAAAATAGGACGACGCCATTTCTGAGTACGTCGCACCGTAGCACAACGTTTTGTTCCAACAACCTTTGCACCCCACGCTTACCACGGAAAGCACCCCATGCGTTACTTACTGATGTTTTCTCTGGCCATCGTCATGCTGGCCAGCACCTCCGAGGCTCAAGACAAAAAAGGTGGCCCGCGCCAAGTTGGTTCGGGTTTGGATAATCCCACCGGAGTTGCGATTCATCCAAAAACAGGTGACATCATCGTTGCCGAGCGTCGTGGCATCGTTCGCTTCCTTGCTTCGAAGCCCGAAGATGGAAAGAAACGTCGGTTCATGGAAGTGAACCGTTTTCCCGGCGACAAGTATGGCAAGGGCCCGATTTACGACATCGGTCCACTCGGTATCGCATTCATCGATGACGAGCATCTTGTTGTTGGCGATGGAAGCCAAGTGGACACCGACGAAGTGATTCGTGTTTACGAGATTCACTCAAAGCCAGCTGAGAAGCCAATCCCAGCCAAAGAGACCGAGATCACTCTCGGGCCGCTCGAGAGCAACGATGAGCTGAAGGCAGAAGGCAACTACTACGGTGTGGCCGTGACCGCCGGCTATGTTTTTGCAACCGCCAATGGTGATGACACCAAGGGATGGATCGTTCGCGCCAAACTCGACGACCACGGTCATCCGTCCAACCTCGAGCGTTTCATTGCAACCAAAGAAGCTGTTGAAGTTGATGCACCTGTTGCCATCACGGTTAATCCCGACGGCGACTTGGTTGTTGGGCAAATGGGCGAGATCACCGTTCCTGGTGATGGTCTGCTTTCGGTGTACGATCCAAAGACGGGCGAGCTGAAATCGAATCACGAAACTGGTTTGAACGACATCACCGGATTGGGTTACAGCCCCGCGACTGGCAAACTTTACGCGACCGATTTTTCATGGATCGATACGTCCAAAGGTGCACTCTACGAACTGACAGTTGGTGATGATGGTGTCGATACGAAGAAGATCGTCGACCTCGACAAGCCAACGGCGTTGACCTTTGACAAAGACGGCCACATGTACGTCACGGTCATCGGTACCAAGCCAGACGGTTCCGAGAAGCCATCGGGCAAAGTCCTGAAGCTGAACAAGCGATTCTTGGCCAACCAATAGTTTGTGCGAACGAATCGAATCCATTTTCAGCGAGCCCGGTAAACTGCCGGGCTCGTTTTTTGTAGCTGCCCTCGATCGTCCGTTCGTAGTACCGGCTTCAGCCGGATTCTTCCGCCTCTTTCCGCCTAAAGGCGGGACTACGAACACGTGTCGCTACGACTTGCGGCGGATCCAGCTATGACTGGTGCCGCGATAGACCGCCTTGTCGCCCAGTTGGTCGGCGAGCTGATCGACCACTTCATCCACCTTTTTTTGGCTCGTCTCGCCTTCGCGCAAGTCAAACAAGGAGAGTTGTTTCGGTGCGTGTTTGTTGGTCAACGAGCCAACACCGACGCCGATCAATCGTACGGGGCGAGGCTGACGTGACCTCATCGTGGCGAGCAGCGTTGACGCATTTTCGAAGATCACATTGGTGCAGTCGGTGGGTTCGCCGAGCGTGTGTGATCGGGCGAACGTGCGAAAGTCTTCACGGCGGTATTTGATCGAGATGGTGCGCGCCATTCGGTGATGCCGCCTGAGGCGACGTGCCACCTGTTCGCATAAGTAACTCACGACGCCGCGCAGTGCGTCTTCGTCCGCGAGGTCATCGCCGAACGTTCGCTCGTGACTGATTTGTTTTGCGTTGCGATCGGGAACGACTTTTCGATTGTCGATTCCGTTGGCCAACCGCCAAAGATGTTGGCCCCAACTGCCAAACTTGTGCTTCAGCAACTCAGGGTCGAATGTGCGGAGGTCGCCGATTCGGTGGAGGCCGAGTGTTTTCAGTTTTTCTTGTCCGACGCGTCCCACGCCCCACAAACGTGACACGGGAAGTGGATCGAGAAAGTCGATCACTCCGTCGCTGGATACTTCGACAAACCCGTCCGGTTTGTTCAAGTCGCTTGCGATCTTTGCGACAAACTTGAGCGGAGCGACGCCGACGCTGGCGGTGAGGTCGAGCTCATTGCGAATGGCTTCTTTGATGGTTCGGCCAATCGAGGCGGCGTCACCGTGTAAGCGTCGACTGCCGGCGACATCCAAGAAAGCTTCGTCGAGCGAGAGGGGTTGGACGAGTGGTGTGTAGCGATGAAAGATCTCGCGGACGCTTCGCCCAACATCTGCATAGTGACTCATGTTGCCACGCAGGAAGACCGCATCGGGACAAAGCTCTTTCGCTCGGCGGCCTGGCATGGCGCTGTGGATTCCAAAACGTCGCGCCTCGTAACTTGCGGCTGCGACGACACCGCGTCCGGACCCGCCGCCAACCACCACCGGTTTGCCTCGCAATTCGGGACGGTCGCGTTGTTCGATCGCTGCGTAGAACGCGTCCATGTCGATGTGCAAGATCATTTCACCAAGTCACCGACAAGGAGGTTCACGATCGTTTCGACATCCGAAAGGTCATCGAACAGGTACATCGGCTCGAGTTCGGCAAGCTGGTTGCGATCGAAATAGCCAGTGCAGACCGCCAACGCGTCGGCGCCAATCGCATGGGCGCACTTGATATCGGCGGGCGTGTCGCCGATCACAACGACTTGGCCCTCGATCGCATTGCCGTGAGTCTCGCGTAGCTGAGACATCGAGCGGCGAGCAAGATCGTCGCGGCATGAGTCATGGTCACCACCAAAAATCCCATCCATCGGCTGAAGCAAACCGAAATGGTCAAGTTTGTGTGTTGCCGAGGCGTGCAGGTTGCCGGTCATTGCGTAGAGGAACACGCCCTGGACGTTACGTAGTCGTGCAATCAGTTCGCCGACCCCAGGCAGAAGGCGGCCGTCGGCGTCGTCCAAAACGGCGGGAAGCCGTTGTAGGTAGGCGTTGGTGAGTCGCTGGCGATTCTGTGGTGTGCGGGGAATTCCATTCCGATCGAGAAGTTCCCCGAACAGGGCGTGGTCGGTTCGGCCCGAGAACGAGACATCGGTGCAAGCCTCGACGAGGTCAAATTCTCGCTCCAACGCCTTTTGCAGCGCGGTTTTGCCCCCTCCACCGGTCCACAGGAGCGTTCCATCGATATCGAAAAGCAGGATCCTCATGGCGGGAATTGTACACCTCGTCGGCGAAACGTCTTCACCCGCCCTCGGACGGTGGCGACTTCGAATTGCCTGTCCTTTTAAGGTCGGTTGGCGGGCGAATACAATCTGCGTGGCACAACCGACGACTTTCCAATCCGTTTCCTCGATACGATTTCTCAATGCAGACGGCCACCGAAGCGGCTCCCGCGACCCAAGTTGACAAAAGCAACTCTCGCGTCCAGGAGATGTTTCGTCAAATCGCACCTCGCTACGACTTGATGAATCATCTGTTATCGCTGAACGTCGATCGCTATTGGCGTTGGCGTGCCGTTCGAAGAATGAAAATCGAGCCAGGGCATCCCGTCTTGGACACCTGTACGGGGACCGGCGATCTTGCCCTTGCAGTTGCCAAGAAAAGTCCCGATTCGGTCGACGTCGTTGGCAGTGACTTTTGCCATGCGATGTTGGAGATCGCTCGCGACAAACGAAAGACATCGGCTTTCCAAGATCGGAATATCGACTTCCTTGAAGCCGACTCACAAGCACTGCCCTTCAGCGATGACAAGTTTCAAGTCGTCTCGGTGGCGTTTGGTCTTCGTAATGTCGCTGACACCGACTTGGGGCTGCGAGAGATGACGCGCGTCTGTCGTCCGGGCGGCCAAGTGATGGTGCTTGAGTTTTCGCGGCCGCGGATCATCGGTTTGCGGCAAGCGTATGGTTTCTACTTCTCGCACATCCTTCCCAAGATCGGACAATGGATGGCGCGTAACGACAAATCAGCCTACAAGTATTTGCCTGAGTCGGTCGGGCAATTCCCCGATGGCCAAGCTTTGGCCGATCGTATGACGGCCGCCGGATTGACCGATGTCAAGTTCACGTCGTTGACGTGCGGCGTTGCAACGATTTACGAAGGAACGAAGCCAGTCGCATCTCCCGAGAGTTGAATTCATCGTGGCCGAGCCGAACCAAATAGAATTGCCCTTGGTGGTCGCAATCACAGGTGCAAGTGGTGCGATGTACGCGGTTCGCTTGCTGCAAGTGCTCTGTCACCAGCCACGTGAGATTCATTTGACGATCAGTCCGAGTGGTGTGGCTGTCATCGGCCAAGAAATGGGGCTCGAGGTTGATCTCAAAAAACCAAACCTGGCCGAGTTGATCGGATACGTGCCCGATTGGTCCTCGCCATCACGCAAACGCTTAGCAGATTCGGCGTGCGAGTCGTTTGATGCGAGACTGCACTACCATTTCTATCAAGACTACATGACGCCGATTGCGAGCGGTTCGTTCCGTACCGGCGCAATGGTCATTTGTCCCTGCAGCGGTAGCACCTTGAGCGGAATCTCGCGCGCGGCCGGCTCGAACCTGATTCAACGAGCCGCCGAAGTGCATTTGAAAGAACGACGCAAGTTGGTTTTGGTTCCGCGAGAGACACCCTTGAGCACGATCCAACTTGAGAACATGCATCGCCTTTCGGCTGCCGGGGCGGTGATGTTACCGGCGATGCCGGGATGGTATCACGACGTCACCTGTTTGGATGACATGGTCGACTTTGTTGTGTCGCGGATTCTCGACCAACTTGAGGTCGACAATGACCTCATGACGCGCTGGGGCGACGAGTGAGGTAGGCTTCTAGCGAAGCAGCGTTTGCCTGCAGACGTCGGCGATCGCGTCTTTGCCCGACAGGTGGAAGGTTGGGATTCGATTGGCAATCAACGGTCCAGCCGATTCGCTATAGTCGTTGATATCGTGAGTGTTGATGATCACGGCAACGGCCCAACCACGCCGGGCAAGCCCGATCAAAGCTGCGGCCGATTCGGGCGTGCATGTCTGCAGGATCACCAGCAGCGTCGTCTCGTTCGATACTTGTCCCTCGGCTTCGACCAACAGTTGCGGCAACGTCAGTCCGTCCGTGCGCTCGAGACGCGCGAGCGTGCGCGTGATTTCTTTCAAATGAATTGGGCCACGCAGCGCAGGCAGCACGACGGGACGCAGGCGATCACTTTCGGTCAACATCGCGGCTGCTTTCTTGGCCTCGCCACGCACCCGGTGGTCACCCACCCAACCTTCACGGCGAATTCGATCGGCCGCATCGCGCCCATTCGTGAGCAGCCCGATCGGTTCATTGGAATCGTGCAACGAGGCTGCGATCGATGCCGCGGCGGTGGCTGCAAGATCGCCGCGAATCGGTTCATTCGATTTTGGGTTGGTCGCTTCGTGCAAGTCGAGGACCAGCGTCGCGCCCACAATCGAACTCGGCTCGTAAACCTTGCTGTGCAGCGTGCCGGTGCGCGCGGTTGCCGCCCAATGCACGCTGCGCATCGGGTCGCCTGGTTGCCACTGACGGATGCCGCGCAAACGAGTCGGGTCATCCATCACATTTTCGCGCATGCGGATTTCGCCGATCGGGCGCCGCGAACCGATTTCGTAACCGGTTAGCGGCATGACTTCAGGCAGCACAGTGATGTATTGAGGTTCGGTGCCAACCCGGTAACGGCGATAGAGTCCCATCATGTCGCCAGTTTCCAGAACCGTGGGGCCGATTTGTAGGTACCCGCGGCGATGACATTTGACCTCGTAGATCACTTTCTTTGTTTCGTGTCCCCACAGCAGCATGACGCGGAGGCGCGCGCCCTGAAGTTTGAGCGTCGGTGGGTCACTAGTCGTTGCCCAACGTGGCACGAGGTCTTCGGCCAGCAACCACAACACCGGAATCTTACTGGTGTTGGTCAGTTTGATTTCGACACGAACCAGCGATCCAATCTTGAGCTCTTCGTCGCCGCCAAGTCGGGTTGCGATGGTGCAGTTGGCCCAGGTTTTTGCAAGGTACCAATTCACGCCCAGCAGCATCGCGGCAACAAAGGCAGCAAGCACCCAAAGGGATGCGCCGAAGAGCATGCCCAGCAGTAGCAATGCACTGATGCCAGCCATCACGGACAAGCGGGGTGTGCTCGCCGCTTCGGCATCGGCCTTCTGTTTGACACGCTGAAGCGCAGCGGGATTGACTCCAAGCAACGCGTCGTCTTGGGTGGTCGTTGCATCGACTGGGGAACCGCGTCGCGCCATCAGACAAGCAATGTCGGGTCCAACGAACAGAAATCGAAAAGACGTTTTTGGGGCTAGGCTTCGATCGTCGGCACGGCGATCTCACCGACGATTTGATCGATCACATGTTCGGCTGCAACCTTACGAAGGCGGCTTTCCGGTTTGACGATCAAGCGGTGGTTCATCACCGGTGCGACGATCTTTTTGACATCGTCAGGCAACACGAAGGCTCGACCACGGATGGCCGCCATCGCTTGCGAACAACGAAACAGTGCAATCGAGGCACGAGGACTGCCGCCTAGAGCGAGGTCATCGTGCTTGCGGGTCTCGGAAACGATTTGCAGCAAGTAACTGCGTACTCGTGGGTCGACATGAACATTTCGAACGGCTGCTTGCGCCTGGACAACTTCTTCGGCCTCGGCGACGCTTTGCAATTGATCGACGGGGTGTTTGTGTTGCAGCAGGTCGAGCATCCGCATTTCCTCTTCCATCGACGGATAGCCGAGCGAGAAACGCATCATGAAACGGTCGAGCTGTGCTTCGGGAAGCGGGAATGTTCCTTCATGATCGACTGGGTTTTGAGTGGCGATCACGATGAACGGGGCATCTAGATTGTGCGTCGTTCCGTCGACAGTCACGCGCGTTTCCGCCATCGCCTCGAGCAACGATGCTTGTGTTCGCGGGGTCGCTCGGTTGATTTCGTCTGCCAACAGGATCTGAGTGAAAACGGGGCCAGCTCGGAATTCGAACTGGGTCGTCTTCTGGTTGAAGATGGATGTGCCCGTCACATCGGTTGGCAACAAGTCGGGCGTGCATTGAATCCGTTTGAAGTGACAACCAACACTTCTGGCCAGCGCACGTGCCAACATGGTCTTCGCGACACCGGGAACATCCTCAAGCAGGATGTGGCCACCGCTGAGCCAGGTGACAAGCGACAGGACCAACTGTTTGCGTTTGCCAACGATGGCGTTTTCAACATTGCCAATGATTCGTTTGGCAAGTTCGCTGACGGCAGCCGAGGAGGCGGCTGCGGAACCTGACGGACCGGCGGCCGAAGCTTTCGGCTGTTTGGCAACAGGAGGAGCTTCGGGGCGAGCGGGTTGATTCATCGACGTCCAGATATGAGAGCGAGAAAGAGATTGGGGCGTCAGACAAGCTTGCGATCGCGACGCTCGAACGCTCGGCTCATCGTCACAACTGGCAAAATGGGAACAAATTGCCATCCGATCGGCATCGCAATTGCACCTATAATGATAATCGGTTGCTGACTGCCTTGTTGGCCGAGCCGATGGGGTACTTACGGGCTATCGTTCTCAAGAAGCAACTGTTTTTTGGCAAAGTGGCTGCCAGGATGACGTACCGATGACACCGAACCTGTTGATCACCGACGATGACTCAGCATTTCGCGCAGTGTTGTGCGAAGGGCTGTCGCGCCGTGGATTTCGGGTTACCGAAGCGTCGGATGGTGAAGAGGCCATCGAGAAGATTGAACGCTACGAGGTGCATCTCGCTGTCGTCGATGTGCACATGCCGCGGGTCACCGGGTTGGATGTCATCCGCCACGTTTCCAAGATTGCTGGCCCCCCATGTGTGCTGATGTCGGCTCAACTTGACGACGAAATCCGTCGCGAAGCGGCACGCATGAAGGCCTACCAAGTTCTCAGCAAGCCAATCCGCCTGGCTCAATTGACCGACCTGGTCTGTGGTGCCCTGGCCGACGTCTACGATTGGCGCCCCGCCGGGTAATTGCTGCGTTAGCCGTACGCGCTAGCGTCGGGCCCTTCGCCGGCAAAAACGCGTCGCAAAAACGCGTCGCAAAGAGGTGTCGCAAAGTGGTGTGAGGCCCGACGCTAGCGCGTTCGGCTCATAAGACCCACGTACGAAAGAAGCCCGGCGCGCCGGTTCCAGCGTGAGACTTTGCCGACTAGGCAGCTTTTCGCATCATGGGATGGCCGCCCATGGCGTCGATTGCCCTTTCGAGGGACCCGAGAGCGCGGGTCAGATTCTTGATGCCGTCGGCCATCCTCGGTGATGCTTCCATGCCGAGCTCGTCAAGCAGTTCGATCAGCTCCGACTGGCTCATCTGGCAAACCAGCTCTTCGGGCGTCGTTGGTTTCTTACTCATCGCGGGCCTCCCGCCGATTGAATGTCCGCCTTGCATCTCCTTTCATCGAACCGTTGGTACCAAGATCAACGACAAAACCGGGGCCGCCGGAATAGTTTCACATCGGCGGGCCGCGAGCGTTCGCCACGCTGTCGGTTGCAGGGGCGATGGCCGCGTGCGCGGACTAGGAGTTTTGGCTCGCGGTGGCCAATTCAGAATCTTCGGGCGCAGCTTCGGACAGGTCCGATTGGGGCTGGGTCGCCTTCATGTCAGACGGCGGGGATTGTTTCTTGCCGGACGTCTGTTTCTTTGCAGCGAGTTTGGCGGCGAAGAACTGCCGCAGCTTGCCGACACGTTCGATCAATCCGGCCAGTGGAGCGCGGCGCAGATGTCCGTGCCAGTTCGCCTGAATGATCTCGTACGACTCGGGGTTGAGAGCGGTGAGGAAACCGCCGCCAAAGCAGTAGGTGTCGACACAAATCAGGTGCCCAACATCAAGCACGTTGCCGGACGGTTGCGGAGTGTGTCCAACGAAGACACGTTTGCCGCTGCTGTGCGGGGGTGGTGGCGGAATCGGGAGGTGTCCCCAATAGGTGGTCGCGTCATCTTGCTCCGTCATCTGCACGTCGGGTTGGTAACCGGCGTGCACAAAGATGGCATCGGACGTTTCGTAGAAGGGACGCAGGTCTTGGAAGAAGGCGAGGTGGTCGGCTGGGATTTTGTCGAGTGACCCGCCGTAGCTTGTGACGGTCGCTTGCCCTCCGCTTCGTAACCATGGATCGGGATCAAGATTGTGCAGGGCAACCCCGAGCAACATGATTTCGTGATTGCCACGAAGGGTGACCACATTGCAGCGATCGCGGAGAGCGATCAGTTGATCGATCACATCACGACTGTCAGGTCCACGGTCGATGTAGTCGCCCAAAAAGACAAGTTCATCTTCGGCAGTCGGGTCGATGGCTTCGACCAAAGCGCGAAGCGCTTTGGAACAACCATGGATGTCACCGATAACAAAGCGTCGCATGGACTGTCAAAAACTGTGATGGAACTCAGAAACCCCAGAAACCGTGTCCGCCTTTTTCGGCACCGGTCCCCAATCGGTGCTCGAAGATGTTGTTCGAACTTGCAACGTTAGTTCAGGTTGGGGTCTCCAAACTGAACGCCTGGTGCAAGTTCGTGGAGGATGTCGTGCCCACATTGTTTGACTGCCATTTCCCAAATCTCGTCGGGGTCACCGAACAGGATCTCGGGATCGGCATCGCCAACAAGCCAGCCGCCGACACGAAGCTCTTCATCGAGCTGCCCTGGGCCCCATCCACTGTAATCGGCAACGTACCGAACGCGTGCGTCAGGTCGTCGCAACAAGATTCTCAAGTGATCGTCGTCGCCGGTGATCCATGCGGGCGGGTTTCCAAGTTCGATCGACATCGATCCCCAAGGTTCGGCCGGGTGATCGTGCAACGTGTGCTTGGAACCCTTGGCAGTCGTTTCGCCGGGAGCCAGCAGTTCATCGGCGTAGGGATCAAAGGGACTGCATGGTTCCCCGACGCCGGCCAGATCATGAAGGGCAAGCAGGGGGCCATCGACAGGTCCACCGAGAAAGATGAAATCGTCTTCGCGGAGTTTCCCACTCAGGTCGCTCGTGTCGACCAATTCACGAAAGCGTCGACCGGTGGGGCGATTGATCGAGAGTCCGAACGCACCTTCCACATCATGTCGGATGATGAAGACCACTGACCGCATGAAGTTGCCATCGGTCAGGTAGGGAGACGCGATGAGAAGTCGCCCCGACAAATTCTTCGTCATGATTGGCTCCCCCCTAGTTGAAATAAGACTTAAGCTGCTGAGTCATCGCCGCCGTTGAAATAGTCGTCGCGCCACAAACAGCCCGCCCACGATAATCCGACTCCGAATCCAACCAGCATATTAACTGATTCTGGGGCAAGATCGCGACGATTTCGCATATTCGAAATCAGGATCGGTAGTGTACAGGAAACGGTATTGCCGACATCGGCCAAGTCGATCGGCACGCGCGATTGGTCCACGCCCATCCGACTGGCAAGCTGGTCAAGCATTTTCCAGGTTGCCTGGTGCATCAGGTAGTGACCAATGTCACTATCCGAGAGCGAGTTGGCCTCCAAAATCTCGTCGATCAGACGTGGAATCGCCTCGACGGTGAAATTGATCAGGCTTGGCCCGTCCATGTAGAGCCGGCTTTTCCATCGCTTGCGGTGACGCGGACGAATCGCATCTTCCTCTCGGCGGCCGCCTCCTTCGCCAACCAGCAGCATGTCGCCGCCGCTGCCATCACTGCCGAATTGGAAACCCCAAAGCGACGGTTTTTCGGCGGCGGTGACCAGTGTGGCAGCCGCTCCGTCACCAAAAATGGTTCGCAGCGAGCGGTCGTCCGAGTCGATGTATTTGGTGTAGGTCTCGGCGGTTAGCAGCAGGATCCGGCTTGCTGCGCCACTCTGGATCAACCCGTCGGCCAGTGCCAAGCCATAAACGTAACCACTGCAGCCGAGGTTAAAGTCGAGTGCTCCACAGCCCGTCTTGAGGCCCAAGCGGTCCTGGATCAGGCAGCTTGTCGTTGGCAGTGGGTAGTCGGGGGTTTGTGTGCAGAGCAACACAAAATCGATGGTCGATCGATCGATGTCGTGTTCGGCAAACAACTTTTCCGATGCCGCGACGGCGAGATCGCTTGCGGTTTCCCCTTCGGCCGCGATGTGCCGCTGACGAATTCCCGTCTTTTCCTCGATAAGGTCGACGTCCCAGCGGGGAAACTGCTCCCGTAACATCTGATTGGTCTCGACCTGTGCGGGGAGATGCACAGCGATCGGCCCAAGTTGAGCATGCGGCACAGTTTGTCAGACGCTTTGAGGAATGGGGCAGAGCTTTGTCAGCGATCAGCAGCAAAGACTCGAGTCAATTGTGGCAGGGGTGATGCCCTGCAAGGCACGAAGGGTAGCCCACAAAGGCACCCTCGGGCAAGAAGCATTTGTAAAGGAAACCATGCCCCAATGCATACCGTGGGTAGACTTAGCGGATACCGTCGGTCGGGTTCTTGGCTTCTGCGACAGATGGTTCCAGGCTTTTGCCACAGACGGTTTTGGGCTTCTGCCACAGACGTCGTGAAACCGGCCAACGCTCTGCCGAGCCTCGCAAGTTTTTTTGATGTCCCCCGATGGGGGAGAAGCGAAAAAGGGCAGCGCGTTTGCGCCGCAGCGATCGGAGTGCTGTTCTCGATTGGAAACCCGAGGCAGGAAACTCGAGGCGTGCGGTTTGGAAACGAAAAAAGGGCTGCCCACGATGGTGGACAGCCCTTCGAATAAGAGCGGCTGATGGGATTCGAACCCACGACAATCACGTTGGCAACGTGATGCTCTGCCAACTGAGCTACAGCCGCATTCGGTTGACGAGTCGCAAATTATAGGCTCGGCCGGTTTGGCATCAAGGCCTGATTTGGACTCTCGGCAAGAAGGTCGATCAGAACGACGACTTGTCGGTTTGGGTCGTAGCAGTTGCAACGGGTTGAGCGATAGGGTGTCCGCGAGCGTGATGATGAAGCTTACGGTTTCTGGCGAATTCGCTCGCTCTGCGTCCTCAACCCGCTTGTCGTTTTTTGCCCGTTTTGGATAGACTTACCCGCTTGTGCCGGGCGAACCGCCGGGCAGGACCATCCGAGGAAGCGGTCGGCCAACATTCCCGACCTCCCTCAGCTCCAATCATTGTGGGCCTCCAAGACCCAATCGTGATGGGCCGATGGTGCTGGTCGACCCGGGAAAGCAACTGCCCCGATTAACAAGACAACCTGAAATCCGAGGTCTCTCATAGGATGTCCACCTCCACTGACACCGAAAACGTCGACGTCGCTGAAGAGAAAAAGCCGATTGAGCTAGACGTGAAGGTCGAGAGCCCAGCTGCCTGTTTGCGACAGGTGATCGTCACCATCCCACAGGCTGAAGTGCAGCGTTATTTGAAAGACGCCTACGACGAATTGGTTCCTGAAGCACAGGTGCCAGGTTTCCGTAGTGGTCGCGCACCGCGCAAGCTGGTTGAAAAACAATTTAAAGATCGTGTTGTCGAGCAAGTCAAAGGCTCGCTGTTGATGGACAGCCTCTCGCAGGTGACCGATGCCGAAGATTTCTCGGCCATCAGCGAACCCGACTTCGACTACAACTCGATCGAATTGCCCGAAGAGGGCGACTTCAAGTACCAATTCTCGGTCGAAGTTCGTCCCGAATTCGACACGCCTGATTGGAAAGGTCTCGAACTATCCAAGCCCGTTGAAGAAGTCAGCGATGACGACGTTCAAGAATCGCTCGAACGCGTTCTCGCTCGCTACGGCTCGCTCGAAGCAACCGACCAACCCGCCTCCGAAGGCGATCGCTTGTTGGTCACGGCGACCTTCAGCCACGATGGAAAACAGCTGTCGGAAATGGACGAAGAACGCGTCACGTTGACCGAGCGTCTGAGCTTTTCCGATGGCGTTTGCGAAGACTTTGGCAAACTGATGAAGGATGTCAAAGAAGGCGAAACCCGCGAAGGCAAAGTCAAAGTCGCTGAAGGCGCCGACAACGAAGAATTGCAAGGCAAAGAACTTGATGCTTCGTTCCACGTCGTCGAAGTACAAACGATGGAACTGCCCGAGTTGACCGACAAGTTCCTCGAAGAGCTCGGCGATTTCGAATCGGAAGATGAGCTGCGTGGTTTCGTTCGCGACTCGCTCACTCGCCAAGCCGACTACCGAACCCAACAGGCTCTTCGGCAATCGGTAATCGAAAAGCTCGCCGGTGGCGCCGACTTCGAACTTCCGGCCGAATTGGTCAAACGCCAAACGATGCGTGAAATCGAACGCAAGGTCCTTGAATTGCGTCGCAGCGGTTTCGACGAAGACAACATTCGTCGATTCGTCAACGCGTCAAAGCAAAACGCGCAAGCAAGCACCGAGTCGGCACTGCGTGAGCACTTCATTCTCGAAAAGATCGCCGAGGAATCGGAAGTCGATGCCGATCCAGCCGATTACGACGAAGAAGTTCGCTTGATCGCCGAGCAGAGCGATATGCCCGAACGCCGCGTTCGTGCTCGATTGGAAAAGCAGGGCCAGATGGATGCTCTGCGAAACCAAATTGTCGAACGAAAAGTGATCGACATGATCGTCGAAGCCGCCAAGGTGACCGAAGAGAAGGTCGAAAACAAAGCTGGCGACGAAGACAAAGAGTTCGCGATTTACCACAGCGTCTTGGCGACCAAGGAAGAGGATGCCATTCCCGAAGCCAAGTACGAGGACAACACTCCCAAGGGTGCTGAGAAAGAGAAAGAAGACTGAGTTGAATCGGTCTTCATATGACTCAAATCAAGGAACCTCGCGAATCGAATATTCGCGAGGTTTTTTGTTTGGTGAGCCGAACGCGCTAGCGTCGGGCTTTGGTCTTCGTAGCTACGCTCGCCAGAGCGTGGGGTGGTTGAAAACGGCCTCCCAGCACCTTCCACCTTCTGGCGAAGGTAGCTACGTGAGCCGAACGCGCTAGCGTCGGGCTTTGGTCTTCGTAGCTACGCTCGCCAGAGCGTGGTCGTGAGCCGCGGTCGCGTAAGCGGCCGGGCATCCGCCCACGACTGCATCTGGTGCCCAATGCGGAGGACGCGGAGCGTCCGAGAGTGCGTTACCACGCGGAGCGGGGTAACGAGGGCGGGAGGGCGGCAGAGCGGGGTAACGAGGGCGGGAGGGCGGCAGAGCGGGGTAACGAGGGCGGCAAAGGAGACCGCGCATGAAAAAACGGTCGAGCGATAGTTTCGCTCGACCGTCGTGGTTTTTTGGCCGGCAATTGGATTGCCGGTTCAGCCATGGGCTAACCATGGCTGAGCCATAGGCTAGCGGCGGGCCTTTTTGACCTTCGCTCCGCCCTGGCGGACTTTGAAACGTGGATTGCTTTTGCAAATCACGTAGATTCGGCCACGTCGTTTGACGACTTGGCAATCGGGGTGGCGGTATTTCAACGCGCCAATGCTGCTGACTACTTTCATCGGATCGATCTCGTCGAACGTATCGTATAGGTTTGTTTTTTCTTGATCGGTTTGGAAGGGTCGGAGTATAGCGAGTCAACTGGATCCTTCAACGCCAACTGGCCAGAACCCCGAAAACCACCCGTGATTTGTGGAAAATCGTCCCTTTGGGGGCCTCATCCACAGTGAATTGACTTGGACGGAGACACATGACCAAAGTCGCCTATTTTGACTGTCTCAGCGGAATCAGCGGAGACATGACCCTGGGAGCTCTGATCGACCTCGGCGTCGAAGCGGCATCCATCCAATCGGCCGTCCGATCGATGGGGCTGCCTGAGCTTTCGATTTCGTCGTCAACGGTCAAAAAGTGTGGGTTTCGAGCCATCTCGGTGCAAATCGACCACCCCCCCGAACACGCTCATCGGCACCTCCACCACATCACGGACATGATCGATTCGTCGAATGAGATCGATTCGGCGGCAAAGGATCTGGCTCATCGCATCTTCCAAGAAGTCGCTGTGGCCGAAGCGAAGGTTCACGGCACGACCCTGGAAAAGGTGCATTTCCACGAAGTCGGAGCGATTGATTCGATCGCCGACATTGTCGGTTCTGCTGTCGCGATGACCGAGCTGGGGATCGAAAAGGTCGTCGCTTCGCCGGTTCCGACCGGAACGGGGGCGATCACCATTGCCCACGGCCGGGTGTCGATTCCGGCTCCGGCGACCGCCGAGATTCTTTGCGGCATTCCAATCGCTCCGTGCGACGTCGAAGCCGAGCTGACAACGCCCACCGGGGCGGCGATCTTGAAAGCAACTTCCGAAGCGTTCGGGCCCGTCCCGGCGATGACCATTTCGGGAGTCGGGTATGGCGCTGGAAACAAGGACCTGGAGGGCCAAGCCAATGTGCTGCGGGTGTTATTGGGCGAGTCGGAAGAACCGGCGAGAGGTTCGGCGACGTTGGAATCAGACCGCGTCGTTGTGCTCGAAACGAACGTTGACGACTCGACCGCCGAGCAGATGGCGGATTGTGCCAGTCGCCTGATGGCGGCCGGTGCGCTCGACGTGTTTCAATCGCCGTGCGTGATGAAGAAAGGACGCGCAGCAACCGTTCTTACCGTGGTCTCGCCAGCCACCCGCGTTGGACTGCTCGAGCAAATCGTATTCGAACACTCGTCCTCGATTGGCATTCGCCGTCACACCGTTGATCGTCACAAGTTAGTGCGGCGAGCCGAAACGGTGGAAACCGATTTCGGGCCGGTTCGAGGAAAGGTGGTGTTGCTGCCCTCCGGCCAATCGCGGTTCAAAGTCGAAGACGACGACGCGAGGCAACTGGCCGCTTCGAACCAAACGACCGTCGCGGAAGTCCGGCGTGCAGCCGAGAGGGCTTGGAGCGAGTCGTAGGCGGATTCTGTGAGCCGCGATCGCGCAAGCGGCTGCGCCCGTGCACTTCTCGAAAACTGCGGCAATGCCCTAGGCCTCACGGCCGGCGGCAAGAGCCCGAGGCCTCACGGCCGGCAGTAAGGGCCCGAGGCTAGCGCCTGCGGCTCACGGGTGCAGCGCGAACCTTGCCCCCGTCTCTCCTGGTCGATTTACCCATCCTCGGTTAGTTTTTCAGAGGAAATTGAGATAACACCGGATTGATCAAGATGATCGAAAACGTTCCCGTCCTGTCCCACCATCACGATGGCTTGACCATCGAGGGCTATTCGCGCGCGGCAGTCCAAACGTGCTGGCGCGTCAATGAACTGAAACTCTTGTTCGATGTCGGCGTGCAGCCCTGGGACTTCATGGGCACGTCCACGATGTTCATCTCGCATGCACACCTCGATCACATCGCTGCACTTCCGGCGTATGTTTCGCGGCGGCGGATGATGAAGATGGATCCTCCGGTGATCTATCTGCCCGATTCGGCTGTCGATGCGGCGTGGAACATGCTGCAAACCTTTCGCAAACTTGATCGCGGTGCGATGCCCTGCGAATTGATCGGATTGCTTCCTGGAGATGAAACCGATATCAGTCGCGAGCATGTTGTGACCGCCCTTCCCACGCGGCACACCATCGATTCGGTCGGCTTTGTCGTTCACCAGCGTCGCCACAAGCTCAAGGAAGAATTCCAGGGTTTGCCTGGTGATCAGATTCGCGACCTGAAGCTGTCTGGCAAAGAGGTAACGACCGAGGTGCGGGTGCCGATTTTTGCCTACACCGGCGACACGTCACCGCCAGGGCTGGACGACAATCCGGTGTTTTATGAGGCCAAGATCCTGATTAGTGAATTGACCTTCGTGGCACCCGAGCATCGCAAGGAAAAGATTCACAAGCATGGTCACATGCACGTGGACGACTACATCAAGCGAGCCGATCGATTCGAAAACGAACTCGTGATCGCGTCGCACCTGAGCACGCGGTACAACGATTCGCAAGTCAAGCGTTTCGTTGACAAAGCGCTTCCGGACATGCTCGACGGCCGTATGAAGTTGTGGTTGTAGACGACATCGATCGAGCGGACGATTCGATTTGGCCCGTACCGCGTGCCGTCTACATCCATGTTCCGTTCTGTCGGCATCGCTGCGGTTATTGCAACTTCAGCGTTGTCGCCGGACGAGATGAACTGATCGATGCGTTTGTGGATGCGATCGAAAGCGAACTCAGCCGACTTGATCGTCCCGAGGTCGATTCGGTTTTCATTGGCGGCGGAACGCCAACCCATCTGCCGCCGCATCAGCTCAATCGATTGCTCGAAACCGTTTCCAGCAGGTTTCAACTTGCGGCGGACTGTGAATGGAGCGTCGAAGCGAACCCCGAAGACATTGATCAAGAGAAGCTTCAGCTGCTTGCGGGGCATGGCGTCAATCGAATCAGTCTTGGCGTTCAATCGTTTGATTCCCGAAAGCTCGCACAGCTTGAACGTGGGCACAGTGGCGCCCACGCAGCCACCGCGATTGAGATGGCCGCCGAGACACTTCCTGTCGTTTCGCTTGATTTGATCTTTGCTGCACCAGGCGAATCGGTTGACGACTGGCGCCGAGATTTGCAGACCGCAATCGACTTGCCCGTCAAACACCTCTCCACGTACGCGCTAACCTTCGAAAAAGGAACGTCGTTTTGGAGTCGGCGTCGCCGCGGCCAGCTCTGTGCGGTCGAAGAAGAGACTGAAGTGGACATGTACCAGCTTGCTCGGTCGATGACGGAAGCGGCGGGAATCGAGCAGTACGAGGTCTCCAATTTCGCTCGGCTAGGTTTTCGCTGTCGGCACAACCAAGCGTATTGGCGAGGGTTGGGTTGGTTCGCTGCAGGCCCGGGGGCGGCCCGGTTTGTGGACGGGCGCCGCGAAACCAACCACCGCAGTCCGACGACTTATTTGAAGCGTATTCAGTCGGGGGATTTACCCGTTGCCGAAGTCGAATCGCTCGACCCGGTTGGCTACGCACGCGAACTCGCGGCGTTTGGAGTGCGGATGATGGAAGGAGTCGACCTCTCCGAGATCGCTGACCGGACGGGCGTTGACGTCAATACCTTGCTGGCCGATTCGATCGACGAGGTTTGTCGGCTCGGCAATGCGACGTTCGAGGCGGGCCGATTGCGTCTGACGCATCAAGGCGTGCTCTTCGCCGACGCTGTCGCCGCCGAAATGCTCAGCCCCTAGCCGTGTCTCGTTGAGCCGCGATGGGTCTTGTTCGCTGTCGCTACGCTTGCCAACGCGTGGTGTGATAGCGAGCGGTAAACCACCTTCTGGCGAAGGTAGCTACGAAGCCAGCTAGCTACGAAACCAAACAATCGAATAAAATTCGAGACACAATGTCTTGTTTGGTGCTGATTTCTGCTAAGCTGGCCAACGTCGGGGGCACCGGTCCTGTTCTCGACCTGCTTCTCGACCTCTCCCATCGGGGACCTTCATGAGTTCATCGCCGCGCCGCTGTGCGTTTACCGTGATCGAATTGTTTGCGGTGATCCTGATCATCATGGTGTTGATTTGGATGTTGCTACCGGCGGTTCAGTCGGCGCGCGAAATGGCGCGACGCACCAGCTGTAGCAACAACTTGCTTCAGGTGGGGCAGGCGATTCACAGCTACCACAGTGTGTTTGATCAGTTGCCCGTTCAGTTGTCGGGCACTGATGGGAGCACGGTGGCCGATCTTGATAATGATCGTCGCCTGAGCATCTTTGTTGCGTTGTTGCCCTTTATGGACAAAGGGAATTTGCACGAGAGAATCGGGCAACCTCAAAGCCCCATGTACGGGATGTCCGAGATGTACGGGATGGATCCCTATGACGAGTTTGGCGAGTCGGCTGATGAGGATGACGCGGCGCAAGAAGATTTGTTCGTGATTGGTGGTCCAAGTCCGACCAACCGCTCATACGAACCTTGGATGACTGAGATTCCGGTGCTGCGTTGTCCCAGCGATCCGGGGGTGGGATTGCCAGCGATGGGGCGAACGAACTACGCAGCTTGTTTGGGGGATGGTTTGGTCGGAGCGGCGACGGGGCCGATGAAGGAGGTTGCCGGAAGGTTTGTCGTGGATGCCGATCTTGCTGCCCAAATTGAAGTCTCGATGCGGGGGATGTTCGTTCCTCGCGCGATCACCCGATTGAGTGACGTCAGCGATGGACTGTCATCGACCTTCATGATCGGTGAAATTGCGACCGACCTGGGGGATCGTGATATGCGAACCGATCCCGTTGCCGGTCCGGGCGAAGACGTCCTTCGAGACGAGCCGACTTGGGCGAGGTCTGCTGAGCTGCTCGACATGGAACGCCCAATGTTTTGGAAGGCGGGTGCCGGAGGCACGGTGCTTCAGGCAAGCCAGGGTATTGGCCGCGGGCAGCGATGGGCCGATGGAATGCCGTTGTACACGGGGTTCAACACGATCCTTGCGCCCAACCGCGAGATCACCCTGAGCGAAGATCTTGAAGTGTCCTCCGGCGTGGTGACGGCCAGCAGTCGGCATCAGGGTGGAGTGAACGTCTGTTTTGCCGATGGGAGCATTCATTTTGTCACCGATGGTATCGACGCGGGGGACGAAAACAGCGCCACGGTGTATCTTGGAAGCAAGTCGCCACCTGCGACGGAAAGCCCTTACGGTTTGTGGGGCTCGCTCGGCACCCGGTCCGCGGCTGAGTTAAAGTGGTTGGATTGATAGGAAGTACGATCCATCGGGCCGTGAGGTGGCGGCCGATAGCCGTGAAACGCTGAAAAAACTCCCGCCTCCGGAGGCTGGCAGATTTGCCTTCCCGCCTACAGACGGATAGTCTGTTTTCTGCCTCAGTTACTCCGTCCATTCCAAAATGTCATGAAGCGTGACAACTGAAAGTGGACCCATCACCTGGTTTTTCCCCGTTGACTTCGGAGCATCCCCGTTCGATGAATGATTCCCCTTCGCAGGCAAGTGCTGGCACGTCTGAAGAGCTCAGTTCGGATGATGTCCAGCACATCGAACGGTTGCAGGAGTGCCACGCAAAGCTGAAGCAAGAATTGGGCAAGGTGATTGTCGGTCAATCGGAGGTGATCGAGCAATTATTGATCTGTCTGTTTGCTCGCGGTCACGCCTTGTTGATGGGGGTGCCTGGTTTGGCCAAAACGCTTTTGGTCAGCAAGGTCGCCGAAACGATGTCGCTCGATTTTTCGCGTGTTCAGTTCACACCCGACCTGATGCCGATGGACATCACCGGCACCGACATCCTGCAAGACACGGCCGAGGGACGTCGTGAGTTTCAGTTCGTGCCTGGACCAGTGTTTGCCAACATCGTTTTGGCCGACGAGATCAACCGAGCTCCACCAAAGACCCAAGCTGCCATGTTGGAAGCGATGCAAGAGCATCGCGTCACGGTGCTCGGCAAGCCGTACGATTTGGACGAACCTTTCTTGGTTCTTGCCACCCAAAACCCGGTCGAGCAGGAAGGAACGTATCCGTTGCCTGAGGCGCAGCTTGACCGATTCATGTTCCTGATCGAGCTCGACTATCCATCGGAAGCCGAAGAGATTCAGATCGCGCGAACAACGACGGGTGATCAATTGCCCAAACTCGACGCGCTGTTGCATGCCGAAGACATCTTGGCGTTCCAACACTTGGCGCGTCGCGTTCCTGTGCCGGATCACATTTACCAATTTGCGGTCAAGCTTGTTCGCAAGACTCGTCCCCGCGAAGACGTCGCCCCTGATTGGCTCAAGCCGCTTGTTTCTTGGGGGGCTGGTCCGCGTGCGGTTCAGTATTTGATTCTAGGTGGCAAGACACGTGCGGCGCTTGCCGGGCAATACATGGTGCGACTCGAAGACATCGAAGCGGTTGCCGAGCCCGTGTTGACGCACCGCATGATCACGACCTTTGCAGCACAAAGTGAAGGCGTTGACGCGCGCCAAATCGTGCGTCGTCTGGTCAAGGAAACGGTCGAAGGTGGGATCGATAGTGGCGCATCGGCTTCGGCAGCGCGGGGTTAATGGATGCGGACTTTGTCGGGCTTGATGAACAATCATGCAGTCGCGGCGATCACCGCTGCGCTGTTGATGGTTCTTGCCTTGCCCTGTCAGACGCTCCTGGGCCAAGATTCCGCCGAACGCCTTGCTCAGTTACGCCGCGCGGCGTTCACCGTCCTCGACCAGGACGCAGATCGGCAACTGAGCGAGGAGGAGTACCTTAAACGGGGCGGTGATGCTCGCGTTTTGCGTCGTGACTTCAAGCTTTTCGATTTCAACGGCGACAAAAAGCTTTCGCAAAGCGAATTCGACATGACTCCGAGCAGCGGCAAGCCACGTCAGCGCGGTCCGATGCCTGACCCTTATGACGGTTTGCTCGAGCAAGCGATCGAGGCTTTGGATGAAGCCTACGATGGTTGGAACAATCGAACCACCGAGCAAATGAACAGCACGTTCTTTGCGATCAACTTTGCAGCCTCATTGTCGACGGACAACCGTCGTCGGCTCGAACGCGAAATCGTTGCTCAGGCTGATCCGAACGGTGATCATTCGGTGACCCGCGAAGAGGCGAAGCGTTTTCTTGAGATCCAACTTGGGATCCGTTGGACGACCGGTAACAAACTGCGTTTGGAAAATGGACGCGTGGTGAACTTTGCGCGGTTTCTGCGCAGCGACGCCAACTCCGACGACGTGATTTCGAAACAGGAATTCATCGAAACTTGGTGGCGTCCTCAAACGGCCGAAGCTGACTTTGAGGCGGCGGATCGTGATAACGATGGGCGGATCACACTCCGTGAGTTCACTCGAGTCGATGGACCCAACATCGTTGATCCGATCGAAGATTTTCGCAAAGCCGACACGAACTTTGATGCGTTGTTGGACAAGCATGAGTTGCGTGATTCGACGCCAGGGTTTCGCCAGAGTTTGATTTCGTCATCACTATCGGGATTTGACGAAAATGGCGACGGCAAACTCTCGCTCAGCGAGTTTCGTCTATCGATGCTCGGCAACCATAACTATTCGTGGGGATCGATCCCGAAAGACGACAACGATGACTCGTTTCTTTCATTTGAAGAGTTTGTCTTTTCAAACAAACGCAGTCTCTTTCAATTGCATCGTCGTTTCTATTTTCACCGTCACGACCTGGATCGTGACAACAAGCTGTCGGCCGACGAATTCGAATTCAAGAGCAAAGCGATTCATTCGCTCGTTATGATTTCGCTCGAAGACGGCGTGTCTCGCGAAGTTTATCGGCGGCGCGAGTTCCCGACCTGCGGTTCTCCGGCCGTTTCAAACGACGGCAAGTGGATCGCGTTTGACGTCACGCCGAGCCAAGGCATCAGCAAGGCGCGCATCTTGAAGATGACGCCTGACGGCAAGAATGTGCACAACCTGACAGATGGCTTGATGCCGAGTTGGTCGATTGATGGGGAACGTTTTGCCTGTTCACGCTACGAGGGTGGCAGTGGCATTTGGATCATGAAGGCCGACGGGACACCTGAAAAGCGAATCGCTGACGGTTGGGCTGCCCAATGGTCACCTGATGGAAAGTCGATTGCCTACACCAATGACAATTCCCTGCGCGTCTACGATGTCGATTCGGAAGAGACGCGGGTCGTGTTGGCCAAGGGCGAGCACCCGTACCAGTACATCTTCTGGAACATGGCTTGGTCGCCTGACAGCAAGCGGATGGTGTTTAAGGGGCGTTTGCCTAACAAACAGCAGTTGGCAATCGTTAATATGACTGGCGCCCCCGATTTGAAGACCTACCACGCAACCGACCGACAAATTGGCGCCGATTTGGCTTGGTCCCCCGATGGCAAGCGGATTGTGTTCAACCTCAACACACCTGAAAAGAAAAAGGCGTTGCTTTACGAGTTTTCGCCCGAGGGCGACGGCACGCCGATTCGGATGAAAGAAGTGGGTGAAGAGCGAGCGGTGACCTCCGTTTGTTTCAGCCCCGACGGAAAATGGTTGATCTACGCGACACCCAACTAACTTGCAACCACCAAAGCCGCCGCCAAACCGCGGTCGGTACAAACCACCATGCTCCCCGACGATAACAATCGCAGCTTCCTTGACCCGCAGGCGTTGGCACGACTTGCGGCGGTGCCGTTGTTCGCGCGACGGGCGATGGTCGGAAGTGTCTCGGGGATGCACGCGAGCCCACATCGCGGTGCCAGCGTCGAGTTTGCAGAATACCGACGCTATGTCCCTGGTGATGATTTGCGGCGTCTCGATTGGCGCGCCTATGGTCGCACCGATCGTTTCTACGTCAAAGAGTTCGAAGCGGACACGAACCTGCGCTGCTGCATGGTGCTCGACACGAGCGGTTCCATGAACTTTGGTTCCGGCGACGTGACCAAAATTGAATACGCTCGGCGGTTGGCCGGTTCGCTCGCCTACTTGGCCGTCCAGCAAGGCGATGCGGTCGGTTTGACCTGCATTGCCGAGGAAATCGTTCGCACGATTCCACCCCGACGAACGCCGTCGCACTTGCGAGGCATCTTCGATGTGCTCGAGCATTCCGACGCGGCGGGCGACACGCAATTGGTCAACCGATTGCACGAGTTTGCCGAAACGACGCGGCAGCGCGCACTTGTCGTGATTATGTCTGATTTGTTCGTCGATCCCGAACAGCTGCGTGAAGCGTTTGACCACCTTCGTTTTCGCAAACATGACGTGGCGGTCTTTCATTTGCTCGACCCTCAAGAACTGGGCTTCGAGTTTCGACGGCCGACGCGGTTTGTTGACATGGAAGGGGGCACGTCGATCTTTGCTGAACCTACCGAAATTGTTGATCGGTATCAAAAGGCGCTGCACACCTATTTGGATCAAATCAAATCGATCGTGCTTGAGTCGGCGATCGACTATCACCGAATCAGCGTGGATGAAGCGTACGAGCAGGTGTTGCTGCGGTTCCTGGCCGGCCGAACCAAGTCGCGGGGGATTCGATGAGTTTCATTCAGCCTGCAATGCTGTTTGCGATTCCAGTAATCGCGCTACCGATCATCATTCACTTGATCAACCAACGCCGGTTTCAAACCGTGCAGTGGGCGGCAATGGCCTTTTTGTTGCAGGCCAATCGAATGTCGCGCGGTTACGCTCGGTTGCGACAATGGTTGATCCTTGCCGCGCGAACGCTTGCCATCGCAGGATTGCTGTTTGCGATTGCACGACCACTTGCCAGTGGTTGGATCGGCGTCGCGGCTGGCAGCAAGGTCGACACGACGATCATCCTGCTCGATCGATCGGCAAGTATGACGCAGAGTGGTCCCGGTGGCCGAACCAAATTACAGTCGGGCGTCGACCAACTGGTCCGCTCGCTAAGCTTGCTCGAATCGAATCGCTACGTCCTCATCGATAGTGTGAATGAGCGAGCCGTCGAAATTGAATCGCCCGAGGTACTGCAGGACCTGCCCGAGACTGGGGCGGTGAGTGCGTCGGCAGATGTGCCAACGATGTTGGAGGTTGCCGACGAGTACATTCGGGCCAATCGCCCGAGTCGCTGTGAAATCTGGATCTGCAGCGACGTCCGCCGGAACGACTGGAAAGATGAGAGCGGACGCTGGACGGCGGTTCGCAAGTCACTGCAGGAACTGCCGCAAATGGTGCGTTTCCATTTGTTGGCCTACACCGATGTGGATCCCACCAACCGTTCGATACGTGTGACCGATGCGCGTCGCGTGGTCGGCGAGGACGGTCCCGAACTGTTGCTTTCGCTGCGCATCGAACAGATGACGCCGGCGGAATCGACTCAGACGATTCCGATCACGTTGGAACTCGACGGCGCGCGGAGCGAGTTCTCGGCTGAGATCACCGGGACGGAAGTTGATCTGAAGAACATTCCCTTTGAACTCGACGGCGGCAAGACGCGAGGTTGGGGACGCGTTTCGATTCCAACCGACACCAGTCCCGCGGACAATGAGTTCTTTTTTGTTTACGACGAAGCGGTCGTGCGAAAGACCGTGATTGTCAGTGATGATCCCGACGCAACCCGGCCGCTCGAGTTTGCAGCTTCGATTTCGCCGTCACAGGAGATTCGCTGCGAAGCGATTTCGGTTTCACCCGATCAATTGATCGGCGTGAACTGGAACGAGGTTTCGCTCGTGCTTTGGCAATCAGACTTGCCCAGTGGCGACGCCGCCGACAGCCTTGGCGGACAGCTCAATGCATTCTTGGATCGGGGCGGTCAGGTCATCTTTTTTCCTCCCACAACGCCTTCGACCGATTCGTTTGCTGGTGTTTCCTGGGCAGACTGGCAAGACAAGGAACAAACGTTTCAGGTTTCGACTTGGTCGGGTGATCAAGGCTTGTTGGCAAAAGTGCGAAGTGGTGCGTCCCTTCCCGTGGGACAGTGGAAGGTTCATCGCTACTGCGAGCTCGAGGGAGAACGGCTGACTCTCGCCACACTTGACGGTGGTGCGGCACTGCTTGCCCAGGCGGTCACCGATGCTCGCAACATCTACTTCTGCAGCACGACGGCGCTGCAGTCGGATTCGTCGCTCGCTCGAGATGGGGTGGTGCTTTACGCGATGATTCAACGAGCCCTTTCCGAAGGTGCCAAGTCACTGGGCAACACACGACAAGTTTCGGCTGGCGCCCTGGCGACCACCGACACGGCCCAATGGCGGCAACTCGCTGGCGAGGTCGATGCGTTGTCAAGTGAGTTCGCGTCGCACGCTGGGATCTACCGCGAAGAGGATCGATTGCTCGCCATCAATCGCAGCGCTGACGAAGACGTCGCAGCGGTCGTTTCTCAAGATCGTGTGGCGGGGCTATTCGAACAGCTCGACTTTGACCGTGTCGACGACAGCGCAGGAAGTGGCACGTCGTTGATCCAGGAGATCTGGCGGCTCTTCTTAGTCATCATGCTCGTTGCACTCGTGCTCGAGGCAGCGTTGTGCATCCCACGCAAGGTGACGAAGGGATCGGGGCCAATGTTCGCCAATGAAGGAGCAGCATCATGAACTCCGTTCAGCAGCTCACCTTCATGGGGACAACCTTTTCGGTCGTCGCAGCGGTTGTGGTTGTGTTGGCAACCGCGGCGCTTGGTGTTTTCGCGTGGCAGCGAAGCGGCTATTCGCGGTCGGTGGCCGGCTTGGAAACGCTTCGCGTTGTGATCGTTGCCATGGTGGCGATCCTGTTGAACCAACCCGAGTGGGTCGAAGAATACCGTCCCGACGCAAAGCCAACCATTGCCGTCTTGTGGGACCAATCGGCAAGCATGCAGACACGTGATGTTGTCACTGGCGACGCCGAAGTCGGCGCGATCACCCGAGCCGAGGCGATCGATTCGCTGACCAAAGCCGACGCGTGGAACGCACTCGATGAAAAACTTAACGTGGTTGTCGAACCGATTGCTTCGCCCGAGTCGGTGGGTGAAGCGAATTCGATTGGCACGGATTTGAACGAACCCTTGTTGGAAGTGGCGGCACGCGTCAACCAACTGCTGGGGATCGTATTGATTTCCGATGGCGATTGGAACCAAGGCAAACCGCCCGTGGAAGCGGCATCGCGACTGCGCACCAAAGGCGTTCCCGTTTTCACCGTGGCCTCGGGCAGCGCCACACGATTGCCCGATTTGGAATTGGTCAGTGTTGACCTGCCAACCTTTGGAACGGCGGGCAAGGTGGTGCGGATTCCATTTACCGTCGACAGCTCACTGCCACGAGAGTTCCTAACGACGGTGTCTCTGAAAACCTCCGATGGCGAAACGCTTACCAAAGATGTACGCATTGCCCCGATGGGTCGCACGACCGACGCAATCAATTGGAAGCCACAAGTCACGGGCGACTACTCGGTCACTTTGACGATCCCCAAACATGCCGACGAAACGATCCCCGGCAACAACGAACAATCGGCGCCAATTGCGATTCGCGAAGAGAAACTGAAAGTCCTACTGGTCGAGTCGTACCCGCGGTGGGAATACCGCTATTTGCGAAACGCGTTGTCGCGCGATCCCGGTGTCGATGTCTCTTGCTTGCTGTTTCATCCCGGATTGGACAAGGTGGGTGGCGGATCAAAGGATTACATCAAAGCCTTTCCTGAAGCGATTGAAGATCTTTCGCAATACGACGTTGTCTTTCTCGGAGACGTTGGACTTGAAGATGGCCAATTGACCGAAGAGCAATGCGATCTGGTCAAAGGCTTGGTCGAACATCAGGCCAGCGGTCTTGTCTTCATGCCTGGTTGGCAGGGGCGACAATTCAGCTTGTTGGAGACGAGTTTGAAGGAGTTGTGCCCCGTGATCTTGGACGAGGCCCAACTTGGCGGTTGGGGATCGCGAACACCCGGCCACTTTGAATTGACTGAACGCGGGCGAAGCAGTTTGTTGACCAAGCTTGCCGATACCAGCCAGGAGAACGTTCAAGTTTGGGAAGACCTGCCTGGATTCCAGTGGTACGCTCCAGTGATTCGCGCCAAAGCCGGTTGCGAAGTCCTTGCGGTTCATGGCGAGATGTCAAACAAGTACGGTCGCTTGCCGTTGCTGGCGACGCGCACTTACGGCGCGGGCAAGGTTCTGTTCATGGGAACCGACGGTGCATGGCGGTGGCGTAAAGGTGTCGAAGACAAGTACCACTATCGCTTTTGGGGTCAGGTGGTGCGCTGGATGGCGTACCAACGCAACATGGCCAAGGGCGAAACGATGCGTCTTTACTACACGCCCGATCAACCCGAAATGCGACGCACGCTTACCTTCCATGCTCATGTGATGGACAACGGCGGCGAACCGCTGGCCAAGGGTGATGTGACGGCCCGAATCATCGCGCCTTCGGGCAATTCGGACACGATTCGTTTGACTGCCGAAGGCGATCGCTGGGGTGTTTTCGAAGGTCGTTACGTGCCAACGGAACCAGGCAAACATGACGTAACGTTAGCTTGCCGACAAACGGGCGCGACGCTGCAGGCGAACTTTTTCGTGCAAGGCCAACAGATTGAACAAGTCGGCAAGCCGGCTCGGCCCGAAGTGCTGCAGGAGTTGTCGATGGTTTCACGGGGCCAGTCGGTTCGACCCGAGGAGATCGACCAAGTGATCGCGGCGCTGGCTGATTTGCCGATGCCACCGCCATCGGTGCGACGCTTGCAACTTTGGAGTCACCCGCTGGCGTTCGCCCTGATTGTCCTGCTTTTGGGAATCTTTTGGGTTTGGAGAAAAGCGGTAGGACTGATCTAGGATCAGCAAATGACGGTTGGCTGGCAGGTATTTCTGCCCAGCCAAGACAATGTGTCTAGCAGTGGCTGGATGAACAGGAAACAATAAACACACATCGAAAGACCGGGTCGATTCTGGCGGCAACGCCAGATGACAACACAAGTTATTTCACTTGGGAGAAAAGGTCCCATGCAGGTCACGTCGAATAACCAACTTCAGATCCCCGAATCGCTCAAAGCGAAACTGCTCGATTTCCGTGGGCGGGTTTGGCGGTTGAAGATGTTCGAGGCGTTCGCCGCCGCGGTCATTGGCATTCTGGTCGGCTTTCTGCTGACCTATACGCTTGATCGTCTCTTTGACACGCCAGCGATCATTCGTACGGTGATCTTCTTTGGCGCGATCGCAGCGTGTGCGCTTGTGCCGGTCGGTTTGGAACGCTGGGTCTGGCGACGCAGGCGAATGGACCAATTGGCGCGTCTACTTTCGCAAACCCATCCAAGTGCTGGCGATCAACTGCTTGGTGTGATCGAGCTCTCGGAAGATTCGTCCGAGCAATCACGCTCGCCCGAGCTGGTCGAAGCGGCCATCAAGCAAGTGGCCGAGAATGTCGAGCAGCAAGACCTGCGAGGCGCGATCCCCAATCCACAACACATCCAACGCGGGTACGCGGTTGGCTTCCTCGGGTTTGTTGCCGTTGCCCTCTTGTTGTTCACCGCCGCTGCGGCAAAGAACGCGTGGGCACGCTTCCTGAAGCCTTGGGGCGAGACGCCTCGCTATACGTTCGCGGCGATCGAACCACTTCCCGAGCGGATCGTCGTGCCCCATGGTGAATCGTTCGACGTTGCGATCAAGTTGCAAGAGTCGACGCAATGGAAACCATCCAAGGCGTCGGTCAACCTCGCAGGACACACCGCCGAAGAGGCCGATCTTGCTGACGACAGCGAGTATCACTTTGAACTTCCAGGGCAAATCGCCGACAGCAATTTGAATGTTCGCGTCGGTGACTTTGCCGGTGAAACCAAAATCGAACCGATGTTGCGACCCGAATTGAGTGGTTTGTCGGCTGCAGTGAAGTTGCCCGATTACCTCGGCCGCAAAAAGTTGCTGGAAAAGAGTATTCGTGGTGCGACCTTGACGGTCGTCAAAGGAAGCGAGACCACGTTGACGGCCACCGCATCACGAGAGCTATCGGCAGCGCTCGTCAATGGCAAGCCTCAATCAACAACCGATTCCGAGTTCTCGACACCACCAGTCAAGATTGACGGAACGGAAAAGATCGAGATGCAGTGGGAGGACCAGTTTGGGCTCAGCGGCAAACGCCCCTTCGAACTGACCATCGAAGGCGTCGATGACGAAATGCCGACGTTGATTTGCGAAAACCTGCCACGCCGCAAGGTTCTGCTCGACACCGAAGTGTTGACGTTCAAGGTGCGAGCTCGCGACGATTTTGGCGTCAAACGAGTCGGGATTCAGTGGGTTGGACTTGATGAAACCGTCCAAGGTTTTGCCAAAGGCGAAAAGGTGATCGGCGCCGGCGATTACGAAGCCGAGTTTCTCGAGTTGGCCGCGACCTTTTCGGCCAAAGAGAATGAGATCGCGCCACAGCCGTTGGCCGTACGCGTGTTTGTCGAAGACTACTTTCCCGATCGACCTCGCATCTATTCGCCGACCTGCGTCTTTAACGTACTGAACGCCGAACAGCATGCGATTTGGGTGACGGCCGAGCTGAGTCGCTGGCATCGCATGTCATTGGACGTTCGCGATCGCGAGATGCAGCTTTACGAAACGAACAAGCAACTGCGTGACATGTCGCCCGAGCAACTCGATCGGCCCGAGAACCGACGCCTGCTCGCTTCGCAGGCCCAGGGTGAACGAGCCAACGGGCGTCGGCTCACCAACCTGACCTCGTTCGGCGAGATGTTGCTCAAAGAGGCGATGCGGAATCCAGAGATCGGCGTTGGGCACTTGGACAAGTGGGCCGAGATGATGCAGGTTCTTAAAGACATTAGCGGTAACCGGATGCCTTCGGTTGCCGACCTGCTCAAGCAGGCATCAAAGGCTCCAGCGAAACCGTCAAGTCCACCGAGCCAACAGAACCAGGCTCCCAAGGCTGGGCAAAACCGATTGACTCAATCGGGCGCGGCTGACCCCAAAAAGCCAGGCGAGCCAAAAGATCCCACAAAGGTTCCGACAATCAGCGATGTTGAATCGTCGCATCATCAGCCTGAGTCGAAGGAACCAAGCGAACCGCAAGAAGATAGTGGTGGGAAACCACGATTGACGTTGCCAACAACAATGCTTGCCGGCGGCGGCCAAAAGAGTGATCAGCCACCGCCACCCGCGAACGAACAAGTGGATGAAGCGGTCGAGCAACAAGAGGATCTGCTTGCCGAGTTCGAAAAGATCGTTGATGAACTCAACAACGTGCTTGCCAATCTTGAAGGCAGCACTCTGGTCAAGCGGTTGAAGGCGTCGTCGCGAAAGCAGCAACAAGTTGCGATGAAACTCGGCTCGATGGTCGCGGATACTTTCGGGGTCTCAAACCGCCAGAAAGAAGGCAATGCAGACACCTTTGCGAAACTGTCTGAAACCGAATCGGTTTCGAGCCAGGAAGCCTCGCACATCATGGACGACATGGCTGCTTATTTCGAACGCAGCCGTTTCATGCGGTTCAAAGTGGTGTTGGATGACATGCGTGATCAGGACGTGACCGCGGGACTTCGGCATCTGAGTGATGACTTGAAGAAAGAAAACGGACTTTCGATCTCACAGGCGGAATACTGGAGTGAGAACTTTGATCGCTGGGCCGAAGACCTGGTTGAAGTGACCAAGGGCGGTTTGTGACCGGGCTGCAAATCGGCTGGCAGTTTGCCACCATCGATCGTATTGGAAGTTTTGCAACTCTTAGAAGGCGAAGTGAAATTGCGTGAGCAGACACGCGTCGCCGAACAGGCTCGTCCTGCCGTCACCGATACCGAACACACGATGACAGGCGAGAAGTTATCGGGAACTCAAGAAGAGTTCCGCGTGCGAATGGAGAAAGTCGTCGAGCGAATCAAGGAGTTGCCCGACGCGCAAGCTCAATTCGCGAAGGAAATCAAGCTCCTGTCGAAAGTCGAAGATGTCATGCTTGAGACGGTCGACATTTTGCGACGTCCCGAGACAGGTGCACCGGCGATTGCTGCGGAGACTGAAATCATCGAATTGTTGCTGCAGTCGAAGCGGTTTAACCCGAACGGTGGCGGCGGTGGTGGCGCAAGTCCTGGTGGTGGCGGTGGCGGCGACACCGAGACACCTGCACTTGCGTTGGTCGGAAGTGGAGTGAATGAAAAGGAAGTTCGTGAAGACTTGACGGCATCCAGCCAGTCGACCGGAACGGCCGGAGCGACATTGCCCGAAGAGTTCCGCACTGGATTGGACAAGTACTTCAACCAGCTTGAGGGTTGGCAGAACGACTGATGTTTGATCGCTTACTGACGAAACACCTTTGCGGCGTGAAACGACTTGCTGTCGTCAGCGCGATCGTTCTGGGCATGCTGTCGAGCACTCATGCCCAAGACGAAGGCGGTGTCTTGAAAGTGTTGGGCAATCTCATCAATGGCGAGCGAAAGCCTGCTCGACCGGCTGCGCCGGTACCGGTCATGGCGCTTCAGCCGGCCGAGCTTGTGCGCAAAAACGTGGATGGCGATTTTGCCAACATGTATTCGCCATTTGTGTCCAAAGTGCTTACCGTCGAATTGCATTTTGTCAAAAAGGTTTGCCAGCCCAACGACGAACAATTTGACGAGATTCATCGAGCTGGACGACTCGCTGTCGCTCACCTTTCGAAGCATTACGAAGACCTGCAAAAGATCCGCCAGGCCGCCAGCCAGTGGCCCAAGCCTCAGCCCCAGATAACCGCGGCGCTGGAAACGGTGATCAAAGAGACCATGCCTGCCGAAGTGGCTCAGCGTTATGGAGAGGAGTTGGCCGCGCGAGCCGCCGCCGAACGAGACGCTTCCCTCGGAACCATGCTGGTTCACATCGACGACGCGTTGTTGCTAACGCCCAAACAGCATGACGATATCAAGGTCGAATTGAACGAAAAATGGAGCAAGGGCTGGTCAACCGGAGTCCGGCTGTTCATGTATCCCCAATACGCCCGGCTCCCAGAAACCTACATCTTGAAACCTCACCTGACCGATCGACAGCAGTCCCTTTGGACACAACGCAACAACAACACGTCAGTCAACTTTGGTTGGCAGATGGAACTTGGCGTTCAAGACTCGTTTTCGTTCGGTGTCGAACTGCCGGCGTTTGAAAAACCGAAGCCAAAGAGCGAGCCAAAGGCTGGTGATGATGGGACCGCCGAAGCTCCCAACGCGGACCTACCCAGTGCGGACCTGCCAGATGCGGCCGCGTCAGAGACCGAGGAGACGACCGAATTGGAGGCTCAGCAATGAAGCTTCGATTCATCATCGCAGTCAGTTTTTTGGCACTCGTCGCTGTGGCGAAGCCAGCGTCGGCGCAGGTCGTGATGGCCAACGACTTGATTCAGTTTACGGAGCAATCGTTCGTTCAAAACATATTTGGCAATCAACGCACGCACGCGGCTGCAAAGAAGCGAACCGATGAAGCGCTGCAGGTGCAGATCGATTTCGTCGATATGGCGGTGCATTTGACGGACGCCCAACGCGAGAAACTCGAACTTGCTGGAAGTGGCGATATCCACCGCTTCTTCAATGACTACGAACGCGTCAAACGCGGCATGACCTTTGGCGGTATCCCACGCGACGAGTGGCAGCAGGTTTGGCAAAAGACACGTCCACTTCAAACTCGGTACAACGCCGGTTTGCATGGTCCCAAGTCGTTGTTCGCCAAGACAGTTAATTCGATCTTGGACGAAAACCAACAGCACGAATTCGAAGCGATGAAGCGCCAACGCGAGAAGGCGATCTACATCGACAACATTCGAATGACGCTCTCGATGATTGAACGCAAGGTCCCGATGACGCGGAAGCAACGCGACGCGATCATCGAATTGATCGTCGATGAGACCAAGCCGCCAAGGTATTACGGCCAGTCGAGTATGCATTTCTATGCGGTACTTTTGCAGATGAGCAAAGTGCCGACGGAAAAACTGCGTCCCTACTTCAATGATGACGAATGGAAGGTCATCGCTGCGATGATCCAACAGGGCAAAGCGATGGAGCCGCACCTGCAGGCACAGTTCGAGGAGGAAGAATGAGCTCTCGAATCTTTATGGTGTTGGTGATTCTGTTACCGATGTTGCTGCCGTCAATCGTGCACGCGCAAGCGGTCGAGATTCGCACCGGTGATGCGGTCCCACGTGACGTGCGTGAGATGTACGACCGCGGCTTGCAGTTCTTGGTGCGCACGCAAAAAGAAGATGGCAGTTGGCCATCGAGTCACCAAGGACCAGGTGTTGGCGGCATGGCGCTGATGTGTTTCCTGGCCTCGGGCGAAGATCCCAACTTTGGTTTGTACGCCAGTAACATTCGCCGCTGTTTGCGCAACATGATCCGCACCCAAGACAAGGGCACCGGTTACTTCGGAAACAGCATGTACCACCACGGTTTCGCCATGCTCGGACTGGCCGAAGCCTACGGGACGGTGGACGATCGCAATCTTTGGCCGTCGGGTTCGAGTGCCGAGAATCTAACGATCGGCCAATCCCTCGAACTTGCCGTTCGCGCAGCGGTTACCAGCCAAAAGAACAACTCAATGGGGGCCTGGCGCTACAGTCCCAGTGGCAATGACGCTGACACGTCCGTTGCGGGCGCCGTGTTGATGGGGTTGTTGGCTGCACGCAATGCTGGCATCGAAGTTCCCGATGAAGCGGTGGACAAAGCCATTTCCTACTTTGTGAAAATGACGGCACCCTCAGGCCAGGTCGCCTACTCGGGTGGCATCGGCGGATTCGACGAATCCCTAGCACGCATCTCGATCGGAACGCTCGTGTTCGCGATCTCTCGTCGCAAAGACCTGAAGCAATATGATTCGACGCTTCAGTATTTGAAGAACAAAATCAACGGCGGCAGTGCTGGCCACGGCGGTATCGAATACCAAAGTTACTACCAAGCCCAAGCCTTGTTTCAAGGCGACATTGATGCTTGGGAGAAATGGAACAAGCTCCTTGTGCGACGGCTCAAGAACGTCCAAAACGACGATGGCAGCATGCAGGGGAATCAAGGCACCTATGTGTCGACAACGCTTTCGCTTTTGGCGCTAGCGGTAAACTATCGCTTCCTACCCATTTACGAGCGGTGATTGCGATGAAGCTGGTTCGATTCACGCTGCCGTTTTCGATATTGTTGCTGATGACGGCCAGCTTGGCTGCGCAGCAAATTCGCGCCGTCCGAATCGGTGAGGATTTTGGGGCGACGACCGAGAACAAGGGCGAAGAGACGAGCGACGTCGAAGCTCAGCCCGTTCCGGAGAAGACGACGGGCGTCGTTTCGCTGATCAATGGCAACACCATTGCAGGCGAAATCGGTGTATCGACGTCCGAAAAGTCAATCACTTGGCATGGCGATGCATTCGTCGAGCCGATGCAAGTTTTGACCGATGCGATCAAGTCGATCAAATTCCCACCCGCCCGCCAGCGAATGACACAGCAAGGCCAGTTCGCTTTTGAATTGGTCAGTGGTGATTTGATGTCGGGTGACTTGGTCGCGTGGGACGATACCACGCTGACGTTTCAATCGGAGCAGTTTGGCAAGGTGAAGGTCAAAGCCGCCTCACTTCGCCGGATGTATCGCCTTGAAGAGAACCCAACGCTCGTGTTTGCAAGTTTGGCCGGTATTCAAGACTGGTCGACAACCAATTGGGATCCCGTCGGCTGGCAAGAAGACGGTGCTCAGATCTGGAGCGACAAGGACGATGCGACGATCAATGGCGATCTCGATGTCCCCGATCGCGCGATGATCGAAATCGAGCTTTCTTGGGTCGGAAAGCCCAATTTCATGGTTGCGATCGCAGCCGATCACGACAGCGACGAAGACAAACGCACCGATGGTTGGCGATTGGAAACGTTTGGCCAGACGCTGGCGGTCATGCGTGAATATGAACGAGCCGCTGACGTCGAAAAAGTCGATTCGCTCGCGGACAAAACCGGGATTCGTTTGCTGGTGTATCTCGACCAGTCAGCGGGCAAGATCATGATCTATCGACCCGATGGCACAAAACTCGCCGAACTGGCACCGCCCAAAGAGGATGTCGGCAAACGCGAGTTGGGCCGAGGCATTCGACTGATCAACCGTCATGGCACCGTGCGGCTGGAACGACTCAGGATTTCTCGCTGGTCGGGGAATCTTCCCAAAGCGACATCGGGCGGGAACATTGCCGTCGCCCGCGTCGATGGTGCAATCACCTCAGGCGATGCGGTAAGACTTGACGTCGATGCGGGCAACCTCATCGTCACCAGCGAAGCCGAAGAGGTTCCCATCGCGATCGGCGATGTGGTCGCCGTCAAGGTGACGCACGAACCGAACGAAACGTCCGAATTGCCGATGAGCCTTTTCTTGCATGATGGCACTCGTATTTCGGGACGCGTTCAACGGGTCACCGAAAAACATTGGGTGATGCGAAGTGATGAGGTTGAGGGCGAAATCTCCGTGCCAGCCGAGATGGCGCGAACTTTGATCGTGATGCAACGTGAACCGGTCGGAGCGGATGCGGAAGCGACCGGACGCGCGGGGCGTTTGGAACTTGGCCCTCACAAACTTTCTGGTCGGTTAGTGACCGCGATCGAGGATGCCGACAAAGGGATGTCAACGTTTCGTTGGCAAGGCTTTGGCTGCGTTGGCGCCTCGACCCTGAAACACGAGGCTGATGGCCGCATCGTTTATCGTGACCCACCTCCGAAGCCGAGCCCCTCGTCCGCGGCGGCAGCCGAACGCGCGCTTCAAATGCAACGCCTTCGAGTTCAACAACAAAAGCGTGGACTCAATTTCGGAAAGCTGTTTTTGCAAAAGGTCGACAGCAAGAGCGCTGCGACGCCCGTCGGACCCGATGCCCATCGTTTGCATGTTCGCTCGGGTGATGTGATTCCCTGCCTCGTGCAAGCGATTGATGAACAGGGCGTGCATCTTTCAACCTCTTGGGCCGACAACACTGTCGTACCGCATCACAAGGTCAAGGCGATCGAGTGGGTGGTGAACGTCTCGCCGCCAAGTCTGAAGGAGGCGAAAAAAGAACGCCTGCTTACGTTGCCTCGTTTGCAAAAACCGTCGCCACCAACCCATTTGTTGTGTTCGCGAAACGGCGACTTCTTACGGTGTCGACTATTGAATTATCGTGATGACTCGATTCGCGTTGAAGTGCAACTAGACGAATATGACATTCCGCTAAGTCGTATCTCGCAAATCATTTGGTTTCATCCCGAAGATTTGTTGAAACAGCAGAAGGCTGCTCAAGAAAACAAAGAGCCCGAAACGGAATCACCCTTCTTGCATATGGCCCAGGTCCTCAAGCGAGATGGCAAACGGGTAACCTTTGATCCTGAATCGGTCGATGGTGATGCGATCACCGGTCGCAGCGATGTCGTCGGCTTTTGTAACTTCGACTTGCGTGATGTCGATCAAATTTTGTTTGGCGAAGGTATCGGTCAAGCCGTTTCGTCCTTGCCCTACAACAAGTGGGTATTGCATTCTGCGGTGGAACCGAAGATGGCTTCCGCTTCCGCGGGCGGCGAGGCTCCACCGGTGGGTTCGGAATCGACGTTGATTGGTCAGGAGGCCCCCGAGATCAAGCTCGACATGCTCGACGGTGACCGATTCGTATTGAGTGAGCAGAAGGGCAAGATCGTGGTCTTGGATTTCTGGGCCACCTGGTGTGCTCCCTGCATGCAGACAATGCCTCTGGTGGAAGAGGCGATTGCGGAGTTCGATCCTGCGATGGTGCGACTCGTTTCGGTCAATCTCGAAGAACCGGCCGACCACGTCAAAGCGGTGATGGAGCGTCACGAGATGGAAGTTCCGGTCGCTCTGGACCTCGACGGCGTGGCGGCTCATCGGTACGAGGCGCGAGCGATTCCTCAAATGGTGATCGTCGGTCCTGACGGGAAAATTGCTCGGCTTTACGTCGGCGGAGGCCCAAAAATGGTCGCTGAAATGAAAAAGGCGATCACCGAGTTGCTAGAAAATGGGTCTGGATCATGATGAAAACGAGGCGATAGCCCGTAAAAGACGGCAAAATCGCCTGCAGGAGCCGGCCCGATCGCTGAATTGCTATCAGTGGCCATTCTCTTGCCTCTTGACGATATTCCCATCGAAAACGTATTTTCTTGAGGATTGTGTAGGAGTTTGGCACGCGTATTGTACGGACGCTCGGCTCCCACAACCCACTGCCGCCAGCGTAGCTTCAATTGGCAGAGCATCGCATTCGTAATGCGAGGGTTGCGGGTTCAAATCCCGCCGCTGGCTTTTTAGGTGTGCCTAAACACTGCGAATCCTCGCAAAAACTGACTCGATTGCCCTTTGGGGCGGGAGACTCATCTCGATGAGCGAAGTCGAACTTGATGTGCTCGACTTGAAGGAAATGGTTCTTTCAAATAATTCGTTTGGCCCTGCAGACGTGGGGGCAATTCGATCTGCAATTACCGAAAACTATGGTCACTTCGGTGAATTGCGTGACGCGGTTGGCGAAATGGAAGCCGACATGTCACTCAGTCCTGCGGGCAAGACCAAAATGGGCGTGTGCCAGTTCTTGCTGGGCAAGTTCAAGGACTCGCTGGAAACCCTCGGTTCGGCCGACGGCAGCGCGATGGCCTTGTTCTACCAAGCTCGTTGCCAGTTCGAGTTGGGACGGTACGAAGAGTCGATTGGAGCTTACGAGCAAGCTCAGAAATCGGGCTACAACGAAGACCAATGCAAGATTGGCATCGCAGAAGCTCATCGCTACGCGGGCCGTGTCGAGCAAGCGTTGACGATTCTCGACAACATCTTCGGGCCTGCCGAACAAACCGCCGATTACATGTACCAACGAGCGGCGACCATCGCTGCGGTTGGTGGCCGCATGGAAGAAGCGATCAACTTCTACCAACGCGCCGTCCAGACCGACGAGAACCACGCGGGTGCTTTGTTTGGTTTGGCTCTCGAATACGACCGCATGGGCAACGACGAAGAATCGTTGAATCTGTATGAACGAGCTGCCAAAGCTTTCCCAACCGGTTTGGGTGCCTTGATCAACCTTGGTTTGATCTACGAGGACAACAACCAATTCGACAAGGCACAGATGTGCTACAAGCGAATCCTGGATTGCCATCCCGATCATCCACAGACGCTTCTTTACATGAAGGACGCGTCGGCCAACGGCAACATGTACTACGACGAAGAAGCTCAGCGTCGCAACGACCGCTTGGCGCAGACGTTGAACATGCCTGTGACCAACTTCGAACTGAGCGTTCGCAGCCGCAATTGTCTGCACAAGATGGGCATCGAGACCATCGGCGATCTGACTCGAACGACCGAGTCCGAATTGCTCAGCAGCAAGAACTTTGGCGAGACGAGCCTGTTCGAAATCCGCGAAATGCTGCAGTCCAAGGGGCTGTCGCTTGGGCAGTTCGCTCACGAAAAGAAGAGCAGCGATCCACCGATCGACACCAGCCATATGTCGGCAGACGAGCAGGCATTGCTGGAGCGTCCCATCTCGGATCTGAACCTCTCAGTGCGTGCTCGCAAGTGCATGGCTCGTTTGCAGCTTAATTCCATTGGCGAATTGATCCGCAAGACGGGTGACGACATGCTCGAGTGCAAGAACTTTGGTGTGACAAGCTTGAACGAAGTTCGCGAAAAGCTTGCCGACCTCGGGTTGAAGATGCGAGGCGATTGATCCTCTCTCGATGAGCCGATTCGAATTCCAACTCAAGCACCGCGATGCGACCTGTGAGGCGCGTCGCGGTCTTTTTTTGACGCCACATGGCGAAGTGCAAACGCCAGGCTTCATGCCCGTCGGGACTCAAGGGACCGTCAAGGGCGTGACGATCGATCAAGTGCGCGCAACCGGCGCTCACATGATCCTGGGCAACACCTACCACTTGGCACTGCGGCCCGGGCCCGACACCGTTCGCAAGCTCGGTGGGCTCCACGCGATGTCGGGCTGGGAAGGCCCGATCCTAACGGACAGTGGCGGCTTTCAAGTTTTTAGTCTCGATGCGATCAACGAAGTCACTGAAGAGGCGGCGACGTTCAAGAGTCACATCGACGGTGCCGTGATCAAGCTGACGCCCGAGCGTTCGATCGAGATCCAAGAGGCGCTTGGCAGTGACGTGGCGATGGTTTTGGATCATGTGATCGCACTCCCGGCCGAAAAGGATGCGGTGGCCGATGCGACCGAACGGTCGATCCGTTGGGCCAAGCGTTGTTTGGAAGCTGCAAAACGCGACGACCAAACGTTGTTTGCAATCGTCCAGGGTGGATTGGACGCTCAGCTCCGCGTTGACTGTGCCCGCGAACTCGCCTCGATGGAATTCGGCGGTTTCGCAGTCGGTGGATTGAGTGTCGGCGAAGAGCCCGACGAAATGTATCGCATCACCGGTGTGACATGCCCCGAGCTTCCCGTCAACAAGCCTCGCTACTTGATGGGCGTCGGTCGACCAATCGATCTATTGGAAAACGTCAAACGAGGGATCGACTTGTTTGATTGTGTGATGCCCACACGCAATGGCCGAAACGGTTTGGCATTTACTGATGGCGGATCGCTCAAACTGCGCAACGCCATCCATCGTGAAGACACCCGGCCACTCGAAGAAGATTGCCCCTGTTTGGCCTGTCGCCACAGTCGTGGGTACTTGAGGCACCTGTTCGTTGCTGGCGAGATGTTGGGGCCGATTCTGTTGTCGATTCATAACCTGACCTACTACCAGCGAGTGATGCAGGGCGCCCGAGACGCCATCGAAGAGGACCGCTTCGACGATTACCTCAGCGAAAAGAAAGCGGGTTGGGGCATCAGCTAGTGTGGTCTCGCTCATCTGACATGAGCCGCGATCGAGATAGCGGGAGGGCGACGCTCCTGCGGAGCCATTTGCGGTTTGGGTTGGTAGTACCGAGCTTTAGCCGGAATCTTCTCACGATCCGCCTGAAGGCGGTACTCCAAACGGCGCCGACAGGGCTGCAGTCTCGCCCTCCCGGTACGTATGTCGCTATATTTCTTTGGGACTGCGATGGGGCGGTTGATAGGACCAACGGATTGAGACGATGGAATTTGAGGTCGACAAGGACACCGGCGGGCAATTCATGTGGCTCCGCACACGCGGCGTTGCAAATGTCGACGCCCTTGAGGCGGGGTTCGCATCTGTCTTTGAGTCAACGGAGTATGAGACCGGCTTGCCCGTTCTTGCCGACCATCGGGAACTGAAAGTCGGCAGTTTTCAAATTCACGAAATGCGCCGCTTGGTGTCTCGGCAGTCCGAATTGCGTCGACGCATTTCCGGCACGCGTGTGGCAACGCTGGTCAGCAGTCCGGTCGTTTTTGGAATGGCGCGAATGTGGATTTCGGTCGCCGATGCAGGCGACGAATTCCAGATCTTTCGCGACGAGGTCGCGGCCCTCAAATGGCTACTTGAGGAATCGTAAGAGGGTAAACCGTGCTGTCGTTTGAACGAGACGCCGCTCGCGTCGTAAACTGAACTTGATCATAACGTGTCCGACGGCCAACTCTTTGTGACGAGGGTGTCACCCAATGATTTGGCGAGATAGCAGCGGATCGCAAAGTTCTAGCCTAACGTGGCTTCGTATTTCCGCCTTGCTCGCGGCGGGGGTGGCCGTTGCCCTTCTGGCCATCCTCTATTGGCCACGCGTCGACGTTGATTCCGTGCGCCGCGACCTCGAGATTCCGAGTACGTCAATCATTGAAGTCGTTCAGTCCGGATCAAGACATTCACACCCTGCGGGCAAGGTTGAATTCGTTTGGTTTGTGCAAACCGACTTGTTGGATCAGCCAGGGGGGTGTCGATTAGTTTGCGCTGAGAGGAGAGCTTCGGACGATTCATCCAAATGGCAAACGCCCGAGATTTGCATTACATGGATCGAAGGGCAGGAAGGGCCGTATCCGTTTGCACGCTATTTCGACCGTGACCCGTCGAGTGACGAGGTTGCTCAAGCGATTGCCCAAGCGGAAGGCTATCACTAGCTAGTGCTGCGGATTGCAATCTTGGTGCCACCAGAGCAACTTCTTGCGCAGTTTGGGCAGTGCCCGTGAGCCGCTGGCCGTCAGGCCTCGGGCCCTTGCCGACGCGCAGCGAGTGTGAAGTCGATTAAGGCCCAGCCGCTCACGCGATCGCGGCTCACTTGGCGCTAGTTTGCGGCGCGGAATTCGCCGCCGGTGTTTTCGGCGAGGTTTCGGAGAAAGATCTCCGTTTGCCCTCCAACCGAGATGCCAATGGTGTTGAAATTGAGGTGACGCCAGCGGTTGCGGTGGATGATATCGCGAGTGATCTCGGCGGGCCGGATCACTTGGCCTCGCGTTGGTTTGCCATCGGTGAGCAAGTAGACGGCTTCAAGATCATCGTCGAAATCGAGTGCACGGCGCAATGCACCATAGGTGTTGGTGTCACTTCCGTACTGGAGCCGTTGCACGTAGGTGATGGCGGCCCGTTTGTTCTTGTCGTTCGCTTCCGAAAGCTCTTCACGCCAGGGACGTATGCTGGTGTCAAAGGCAACGATCGCAAACTCGGCGTCCTCGGGAAGTTCCGTAATCGCCTTAATCAACTCTTGCTTGGCTCGAAACAATCGAGTGCCATAGTTCGTCATCGCCCGCATGCTGCCCGAGCGATCCAAGACAAACAGAACACGTTGGGCTTGGATTTCGATGCCGTAGTACTGTGGGCGTCTGAGCTTGATTCGGTCTTCGTCCAGATAGTCGTCCGGGTTTGGGCCTGCGCCCTTGGTGCTCGCGGGTTTGAAAATCCCACTCGTTTTTTTGGCCGGTTCAACCTCGCGGTTTTTCCATTTTTCGAACCGTGCTTGGTCGCCTCGGAAATCATCGACGGTAACATCGGAAAGGATCTTGTCGATTTCGAACCGCAGCTGCCCATCGAGTTTCGGTTGCAGCTGGCCCAACTGCTCGATTGCATCGGGATGTTTCATCATCGCAAGGCTGCGCACCAGATTGAATCGAAACGCATACCGGTTTTGGTACTCTTCGCGTTGCGACAATTGGCCGATTTTTTCGATCGCTTCAAAGACTTGATGCTTGCCCAACGTGTCGCTGCAAAGCATCACAAAGTCGGAGTTGTTCGAATCGAGCAGATCCAACAAGGCGGATCGAGCGACCGGAGAATCGATTTTCGCGAGCATGTCGACCAGTCGAATCACGCTTGCTGGGACTTGCGTTTGGTCAACCGATTCGGATTGGATTTGGACGGCTGCGACAAGAGAGTCGACAGCGTCATAGCGTCTTTGAACGCTTTGTTCCAAGTCGTCCAACGCGCGCATTCGAGTCGCTTCGTTGCGAGCAGTCAACATGCGCACCAGTCGATCTTCTGAATCGGCTGGCTGTGCCGTCAGAAGAACGCCTAGCAATGCTGCCCAAGCGATTGCCCCCAAGGAACATTCGAGTCGAATCACCGTATCCCCATATCGGATGAATCCACGCCAAATCAGCGTCTCACGATGCCCAAGATTCTATCCGATTGGTGAACTGGCGAACGAAGAATTTACTTCGTTCGGAAGAGTTCGCTTTGAACGATCTGGTGGATCAGGTCGCGCATCCCGCCATTTTCGCCCAGTTCATCAATGACCCGATCAATTTGGGGGCGGTCACCCGGCTCCATTCGGCGGCCCACCGAGTAGGACATCAGTTTTTCGGTGAGTGATCTGGCAAACAATTCGCGTTGGTCGAGCAAGACGTCCTTGAGACCTCGAACGTCATCAAACGATTTGCCGTTGGGCAACTTGCCTGATGCATCGACGGACACGCCACGACCATAACCATCACGCCAGCGGCCGATGGGGTCGAAGTTTTCGAGTGCAAAACCGAGCGGGTCGATCTTGCGATGACAATCATTGCAGCTGGGGACGTTGCGATGCTTTTGCAGTTGGTCACGAATCGACTTGGCGCCGCGAATGTCAGGGTCAAGCGGCTCGACATCGGGTGGTGGAGGCGTCGGCGGCGTACCAAGGATGTTTTCAAGCAGCCAGACGCCACGCACAACCGGCGAGGTGTCGATGCCGTTTGCGGTGACGGTCAAGACACTTGCTTGACCGAGCAAGCCGCCCCGCCGTCGGTCCGTAAGCGAGACCTTCTCGAACTGGTGTCCGGCCGGCGGATCGATTCCGTACAGTTTTGCCAAGGGCTTGTTGACGAACGTGAAGTCGGCGTCAAGGAAATGATCAAGACTCAGGTTTTCCTCAATCAGATGACGCGTGAATTGCGTCGTTTCCTCTCGCATCGCCGCATCAAGGTCATGGCGGTAATACCCAGAAAACGAGCCACGGTCGGGCGGGGTGGCGCCCAAATCTCGTAGCGTTAGCCAGCTGCCAAGGAATCCGTCGACCATGGCCGATGATTTCGGATCTTTGAGCATCCGTTCGACCTGCGCGGCAAGCACATTGGGCTTGAGCAGCGTCGTGTCATCGGCATGACGCATCAATGCTTCGTCAGGCATGGACGCCCACAGGAAGTACGAAAGCCGTGATGCAAGTGCATACGCAGAAAGCTGTTGGTCGTCCCTTTGCTCGCCCGCAGTCGGATTCGGATCGAGGTAAAGGAAGTTGGGTGAACAGAGCGCGGCCCGAAGTCCATCGCCGTAGGCATCCAAAGGTGACCGGCCGTCGGACATCCGTTTGCGAATGACCTGAACAATTCGATCGACGTCGTCCTTTGCGACTGGGCGGCGGTAGGCTCGCTTCAAAAAAGGACGCAAGTGTTTTCGCATTTGCGATTCGGGCAGGTTGCCCGATTCAACGACGTCTTGCCAGTCGTCGCCCAAGATCTCGCGTTGACTTGGGGTTGGCCACTGCTCGTAGATTGGCCCGCGGATTTCAATTTCGTCGATGTGGATTTGTGGCAGCTTGCCATGTTTGATCGCGTTGAAGCGTGCCGAAACAATTCCTTTATGCGAATCCTTAGGGAATTGATCCGGGTACTTGCGGATCAACTTCGCCCACATGCTTCGAACGTCCATGAGGCCGTTGCGGAAGGTGAACCGCGGCGTGATCCCTTTGTCCAACCAGATCTTGACGGTATGCCACTTGGGTTCGTCCGCCAATTCAATCTCGGCCAGCAATGGTTCGATCGGTTGCGGCAGATGCAGGTTTCCGGCGGTGTGGTCGCCAGCCACAATTCCCAGGCGAAGCGGTTCGTTTGGGTCGGTGCCAACAAAATCGACATCGTAGGGATGTTCACGATTGACCGCTTGAGCCTTCAATCGGATCTCATAGACTCCGTCGACCGGGACGCCTTCGGCGAACGCATGAATGGGTCCGTAAGCCCCTTCGTGTTTGTCGGCGCCAACGACGTCGTAAAGGGTCATGTGCTTGAAGAAGTTGGTCTTTTTGTGGACCTGGTCAATTTCGGGTTGTTGCCGAAAACCATCACGAAAGACCCACGTCTGTACTTTGGGCTTTTCGATCGGGTGCATCGCTTTTTCGATGACTTGATCGGCTGCTTCCAAGTAGCGAGCAAGCAGATGTCCCGACGTGACCAATGTGTCACCAAGGTTGTCGAGGTGTTCGTCGGTCTGGTCTTGCGGGAACGTCGTCGTAGGATCAAAGACCGAGACGTCGAGGTGAAGCAGATCGCGAACCGTCGACAGGTATTCGCGCGAGTTAAGACGTCGCAGGACCGTTTGGCCGCTCTGCCTCGCGTGCTTGGAATGGTAGTCTTTGATCAGACGGGTAAGCGTTTTGATCGCTCGGCGGCGCTGTGCAATCGAAGGTTGCTCGGAATCTTCGGGCGGCATCTCGCCGAGGTTGAGTTGGTCGAGAATGTCCTGGTAGTCAACGAGTGACTCATCGCCATCAATCACCTCTGAGATGGCATCAAAATTGCGATCCCCTTTTTGTTCCACGTCGCCATGGCAATCGACGCAGAACTGTTGAAGCAGCGGTGCCACATCCCGCTTGAAGGCCACAGAATTCCTGTCGGGACTCGTCGGGTCGTCAGCAAGAGAGGTTTGACCGATCCAGCAAGCAGCAACAAAACCGCAAGCCAGCGCGACGCTGGTCAAGCGATGTGGGGGCAAGTTGGGCGTGTTCATGCGAGGTTGAACCCCGGCAATGCTCCCGATGCACCGCCGAACGAGTTGGTGGTCACACCAAACTGTTGCAGCATCGACACGTAGAGTTGGCAGAGTGGGACACGTTTGTTCTTTTCGCTTGGATAGCGAACGTGCCGACCGTGCGAGAATCCGCCGCCAGCCAAGATGATTGGCAGATCGTTGTTGGTGTGGGAATTCGCGTTGCCCATTCCGCTGCCGAATAAGGCCATCGTGCTGTCGAGCAACGTTTCGTCGCTCTCGGGCTGCTTGATGCTCTTGAGCTTGTCGATGAATCGGGCGAACTGTTGCACTTGATAGAGTTCGATTTGAACCAACAGGTCAATGTTGGCTTGCACTTTGCCGTGGTGCGAGAGGCCATGATAGCCTTTGCGGATGCCTAGGTCGGAGGCCGCAAAACTCCCGCCGACTTCAACGGTTGCAACACGCGTCGAATCGGTTTGCAACGCGAGTACGATCAAGTCGTAGATTTTCGGCAAGTCATGCGTCAAGCCTTCGTTGGTTGGTTCTTCAACCGATGGTTTGGGTTTGGAAATGTGTTGCCAGTGTCGATCCAATTCCAACTTCGCTTCGACATCGCGAATGCTCGAAAAGTACTCGTCAAGTTTATCGGCGTCATTCTTGCTAAGCCGACGCTCGAGAGACTTGGCGTCGCCGCGCACGGCATCAAGGATCGAACCTTGTAGATCGATGCGATCCGACGCTTTTCGTTTCGACGACGCGCTCTCATCAACAAAGAGCTGGCGGAACAGTTCGCGCGGTCCGGGAATGGGCGGGACGCGCGTGCCGGTTCGCGTCCAACTCATTTGACAACCGCCGTGCAGTCCACTTTCCGAACCGATCGTCAGTGAGGGGAAACGAGTTTGCGAGCCAACGTGTTCGGCAGCACGTTGATCAAGGCTGATGCCACCGTCGGCCATGCCGCGCGCTTCGGCATGTTTGACCCCGGTCAAAAAGGTGTGGACTGCGAAGTGCCCGCCCTTCAAGCCGTGATCGAGATGCGAAAACAGCGTGAAGTCGTCACGTTGATCGTCGAGCGGTTTGAGCAGTTCGGTCGTTTCGTATTGGGTACCGTCCGCCGTCGGCCAGAAGGCACCGGGGTACATCCCGAATTCGTTACCAATACAGACCATTCGCTTGGGCGGTCCGCTGGTGGCCGGTTCGTTAGGTCGGGCCGCAGCCGCTCGAGGCAGCGACTCCAACGCGGGAAGGGCAATGCTGATTCCAGCCGCTTTGAGAAGCGAGCGTCTTTGCATGATTCGCGACATCGAAAATGCTCGGCAGATCGACAGTAGGTGGGTGGTGGTTGGCGGGGACGCAACCGAAGATCGTTTGGGTTTTTTTCTCCGGTCGCGTGAGCTCCATTCTAACCTGCTTTGGCAGTGGTTGCTGCGCGAGATCGGGGGCGGCGGAGATTTCGATGGCGTTTTTAGGGCCTGTGTTTCGTTTGGATGGGACGTGCCGATGCACCATGAATGACGCAATTCTCGCCGAACGCTTGGGAAGCCTTGCCCTCCAGGACAAGGCCACTATTGAGACCGTTTAGCAAATCAATGTGATTGGTTATCATTCGCAACGTGTCAACGAAATCACAACGTGTCGCCACGCGCTATCGGCAATAAGAAGGGAACTGGCAAGATGAAGATTGTTCGCTATGAGGATAGCAACGGTGAGGTGCACTTTGGCATTCAGCATTCCACCCAATCGGTGACAGTCGCTTCCGGCGATTTGTTTGGCGGCCTATCGGATACCGGCGAGACGGCGGATGTTGAAAAGCTACTTGCCCCCTTTTATCCGACCGACATCATTTGCATCGGATTGAACTATCGCAAGCATGCCGAGGAGGGGAACGCGCCGATTCCTGAGTACCCGGTCGTGTTCATGAAAAACTGCGGCACGCTCCAGAATCCGGGCGACCCGATCGTGTTGCCTCGTAAGCTCGCGAGTGACTCGGTCGACTTTGAATGTGAGCTTGCGGTGATCATTGGTCGCGAGTGCACGAACGTTTCCAAAGCCAATGCACTTGAATACGTGTTTGGCTACACCTGTGCCAACGACGTGAGCGCCCGAGATTGGCAAAAGGACTTCGGGGGCAGTCAGTGGTGCCGCGGAAAAACGTTCGCGACCTTCTGTCCGATCGGCCCTGTGATCACGACGGCGGACGAGATTCCTGATCCGAACGGGCTTCCGATCCGCACGACACTCAACGGTGAAGTGATGCAGGATTGGAATACGAACGACATGATCTTTGACGTGCGAACGTTGATTGAGTTTCTTAGCGGCAGCACGAAGCTATTGCCCGGAACACTGATCCTGACCGGCACCCCACATGGGGTCGGCATGGCCCGCAACCCACCGGTCTACTTGAAGGATGGGGACAACGTGACGATCTCGATCGAAGGGATCGGTGACTTGTCCAACCCCGTCATCGACGAACCTATCGCCGACTAAATCGGGCGACGTAGATTTGTGGCAAGGTGTTCGAGATGCCTTGCCAATCGTCGCCACCATTTTCGCTGATCCAAAGTCCGCCCGTGGATGATCCCATCGCGAGTTGGTTGCCGTCGGAATCGACATCGAGTGCGTGGCGGAAGACGATGTCGTAACAATCTTGTTGGGGCAAACCGTTTCGCAGGGTCTCGAATGTTTTGCCGCCATCGCGTGTTCGCGTCACGACCAACTTGGCGTCGACCGGGACGCGGCATTCATCTTTCACACCGGGGACGAACCACGCTGTTTGGTCGTCGTTGGGATGGGCGCAGGCGGCGAAGCCAAACGTTGACGGGCCCGCTTGATCGATTTCGGTAAAGGTATTGGCCGCGTCGGTCGAATGGAAAATTCCATTGTGATGTTGGACCCACATGACATCGGGGTTTGATTCACAGTAGGCCACGCGGTGGGCGTCTTGAATACTGAGTTTGTCTCGCATGTCGGGCGGCATGAATTCGGCTCGTAGGCCGTTGCCGATGATCGACCAATTCGTTCCGCCGTCCCTTGTTTCCCAGACTCCGCCGCACGAAACGCCCAAGGTGACGTGTTGGCTGTCGCGGGGGTCAACGCAAACGGAATGGATGCCGGGATCATCTTTGCCACCGCCGAACCATTCCATTCTCTCAGACGCGTTCCAGAGTGCATTGTCCAGCGTCCAGGTGGCACCACGATCGCTCGAACGAAAAAGACCGCCAGGAATCGTTCCCGCCCAAAGGCAACCGGGTTGGTCCTCGCCCGCCGATTCGAGTGCCCAGATCTCGGACAGGCTGGCCGGCTTGGTTGACGGAGGTTGTTCGGGATCCATCGAGGGAACAGCAATCACGGCGTCCTTGTCGTAAACGGGGACGCCAAGTTCGGTCCAAGTTTGGCCACCATCGTCACTGCGGCGCAGTTTGGTTCCGAAGTGGCCGAGCGTGAGGCAGGCGTAGAGCGCGCCATCACGAGGGTCTTCGAGCAACATCGTGACTGGTTCACCAAGAAAATCGACGCGATCGATTCTCCAGTTGCTGCCCGATTTCTTAAACGTGAACAATCCTTTGCGCGTGCCCAGGTGCAATGTTGTTGCCACGGTTGTCCCCATGATGGTTGTGCGTGATGGCGAATTTGCAGGACGACCATTCTACCCTCGTCGCCTGCCGCGGCGGAGCAAGTCGGGTGTGTCTGTTTGATGAGATTCGATAACCGGCAACGTCAGCAACCCGCTCGTTCTCGCTCCTCTGCGCTCGGTTGCTGTTGAGGACCGCCGACAGTCGCCCTGCCGATCACGGACGTGTTGCGATTGATTAGCGGCCTGGTAATCGCGAGATCATTGATGATTTGCCCACAGAGGGCAAGGAGATCACGGAGTTCGATTGCGAAACGTCAGCAACCTCTCGTGCTCGTGCTCAGCAACGCGGTGCTCGTGCTCGCTCCGGTGCGCTCGGTGATCGTTAATGACCGCCGACTATCGCCTTGCCGATCACGGACGTGTCGCGATAGATCAGAGGCCTGGTAATCGCGAGATCATTGATGATAGGGGTTACTGCAAAAACCAAGCAGGGCAAGTGGGGAACCGAGCGAAAGCCTCTCGGCTACTTGTTTCGATGAAGTGTCATCGGTGGGCTAGCAAGGATCATGCCTCGACGATCCACAGTCACGCTTTTCCATACTGATTCGAATTGTTGGAATGTAATGCGACGGATCCCCGGAGCGGCGATATTTGGATCGACAATCAAGACAAGCTGGTTTTGTAGATCGACACCGTTGACAACGACCGTGTGGCCAGCTGGCGGGATCTGAAGATCGACCATGACCGGATACCCCTGAGCGAGGTTGTCGTAGATCGCCAAGACACCGTCGCGAAAACCTTGCTGGGTTGGGGGGAAATGATCGCGTCGCCAATCGGCGATCCCGGCATGCTTTAGTCCATTGACCAAATCAACGAAGTAGGTGCCTTCGTATGCAGCGTCGCCAGTTCCATCTTGTTGACGCATCTGGTTCGACAAATCTTTGATTCTGGCTTGGGGTACGTTGACGCCGAACGTTCGCAAGATCATCGACGCCGAGGCGCAGGCACAAAGCTGCTTTTCTTGCCGAAGATGGGGAACGGCAACGTGCTTTGGCGGAAGCTTCGACAGGTCTCGTGTGTTCGCTCCCATCTCGCTCGGAATCAATTCATTGAGAACCCGAACGTTCCAATGATCGCTGATTTTTCGATCTCGGAAGGGGCCTTTGCCGCGAAACCATAGCCTCGGAAATTGAAAGAAGTTCTCCGTCTTCTCACCCCAGACGCGTGAGTCAAATCCAATTTGATGATCAAAATGTATGGTGATGAACGGCTTGACTTGATTTCCAAAGTGTTCTTGGCCGCTTTTCGTAGAGGGGCTCAGTATCGCGGAGGCCAAATCCACAGGCACCCAACCAACCCCATCGGCAAAGAACTCGGCGATCACGTGACGTGACCCACGTGGTTCCTCGTTTCCCGCCATTTCCTTTGACAGAGATTTCGCAAAGTGGCCGACAAGGGTCCGAGCTGGAATTCCTTCGCTTCGGAGGACTGTTGCCAACAAGATCGATAGACCACCACAATCGGTCGCTCGCGATTGGCAAACCGCCGAAGCAGCGCGGTTTTGTTTGAAGTCATAACTGTAGCGGTAGTCGGTTGCTATCGAGTCGAAGACCTTTCGAGCGAACTCCATCTCGGTTTGGTTTGACGTTGCGTTGAGTCCATGTCGCTCCTTCCATTGTTGAAATGTAGATGACTGGTAGTCAAAAAAGTCATCCGCCCGAAGGTATCTTTCACGTAAGCTCGTCGACAAATGTTGGTCCACGATGCGTGCACGACGGTCTCTTTTGGATCCCTTAACGAGTCTGCGCTGCGAAAGCTCCAAAACCATCGTGATTTCAAATCGGAATCGTGTAGGTGGCTTTGGCTGATTGAGCTGCTCGAACCGCTGTACCAAAATGCGGTTCGGATCGGTTGGGTCAGCGATTCGATCGACTTTGCCGCTACTGTCATACGAGATGAGTTTTTGTCCATCGTGGTCTGGCGGCACGGCGGCTGTCATCGAATACGCTTGCACCGCCATCCGAGGGAAGAAGGCGTCTCGGGAAAGCTGCGCTCGAACTTTCTGTGAGGGACGGGAAACGATGGTATGGGGACGCGATTGTTTGCCGACAAATTCGGGTAGCTCTGCTTTTGCCAGCCCACTCCCAAAAATGACATCGCAGCCGCAAAAAATTGTAGCGATCAGAATGATCGGAAACGGGGGCCTCATCACCATGACCAATCGAATGCGGGATGTCATGCCAGTACAGTTCCGTTGCTGGGAGTTTTAGTGAAGACGGCCAGTTGCTGCGCCTTCATTGTTGCAGCGATCCTCGAGGCCTGCCAATTCAAGGGAAAACAAAAGTTGCCGAGCCTATGTCAGTGCTCTGTCTCTTATGAATTGCCCAAGCTGTTTTCCCGTAGCCCGAAGGGCGGAACAAGAACTGCCGGGGTCGTAAGGCCCCGGACCTTGATTTGAGTATTGACTTAGCCCGGAGGGCGGCACAATTCGAGTCTGTCGCCCTCCGGGCTGAATCGGTTCTCGCTTGTATTCCGGTGGCTCACGCCACCGGCAAGCATATGTCGGCCTCCGGCCTAAGCGCTACCCGCGCGGCAGTGCGCGTGTTTTACCAAGTTCGGTTTTTCCCGTAGCCCGAAGGGCGGAACAAGAACTGCCGGGGTCGTAAGACCCCGGACCTGGATTCGAATATTGACTTAGCCCGGAGGGCGACACCATTCGGATCTGTCGCCCTCCGGGCTGAATCGACTCTAGTTCGTATTCCGGTGGCTCACGCCACCGGCAAGCCTATGTCGGCCTCCGGCCTAAACGCTACCCGCGCAGCAGCGAGCGTGTTTTACCAAGCCCGGTTTTTCCCCTAGCCCGAAGGGCGGAACAAGAACTGCCGGGGTCGTAAGACCCCGGGCCTGGATTCGAATATTGACTGAGCCCGTAGGGCGGCACAATTCGAATCTGTCGCCCTCCGGGCTGAATCGACTCTAGTTCGTATTCCGGTGGCTCACACCACCGGCAGGCATATGCCGGCGTCAGGCCTAAGCACTACCCGCGCCTCTTTAACCTCCCGACAACGCTTGCATCACGTAGATTTCGGAATCGGGGGCGACGGGAACTTTGGATGGATCGCTTTGACGCAACAGTTGGTTATCGATGAAGACGGCGACGTGTTTTCGGATTTCGCCTTGGTCGTCCAGGATGTAGCCGCGCAGTGGCGGGTTCTCCTGAAAGACCAAGGCGAGTGCTTCACCGAGTGTTGCCGCATCGACGTCTGCGCCAGGACACTGGACGTGCCGTGTGAGTTGCCGCGTGAATTCGATTCGTGGCATCGATTGCGATCCTCTGGAAATGACAAAACGTCATTATAGAGTCACCGACTTGCGAGCGAACGTCGCCTGTGTTTGCGTTTGCCGCGATGCAGTTGGGCCATGGGAACAAGGATTTCCGAGATGCGGCCGTGCATCAATCGCGTTCGCCAGCTTGGTTCGAAGGGGCGGCCGATATCGATCAATCGGTTGACGGCCTGTTCGAGGCCTTTGGCGCCTTCGCTGGCGAGCGTGTCGACTTTGATTTCGCAGCGCACGAATTCACAGCGTGGATCGCCATGTTCGGCCAACCAATCGGCGTACACCAACCGCCTCGAACAGTCCTCAGGAGCTTGTTCGATATGCGTTAGCATCGAGAATTCAAAGCCGGATGTCATCATGACGGCTCAGAGACGAATCGCGCGCCCGAGGTTCGCGCGAGGCCACTGCTGCCCGTTCGTAGGCGAGCCCTCAGACGCCCTTAGGCGGATGCAGGAAAAAGATTCCGGCTAAAGCTCGGTACTACGAACGGATGTTGCCGCGAGGCGGCTTACTTCGTTTCAACGCGCAGCAATTTGAGCGACCGCTTCGCCTTGTCAATTTCAAACTTGAAGTTGCCGAGGAACGACATGCCAAGCAGGGGTTCCGCTTTGTTGCCCGCATCGAGCACCGCTGCCGCAACGTTTTCGGCTTCGAATTCGCCGATGCGAACACGAGGCAGGACAACATGGCGGCCGTCAATGGAACTGCCGTCGGCCAGGACGAGTTTCATTGGGCTCGCATCAAGTGGAACATCGATCCCGAGTTCCGTCGCTGTTTTGGCGGGCATGGTGATCATTGATGCGCCACTATCGACCACCATACGTGTCGCTTTCTTTCCGACAACGACATCGACATACATCGCGCCGCCACGAACGTGCAAGGGAATCGTTTCCGAAAAGACTTCGGATTCGATTTTGGCGATCCGTTTGTCGACTGCAGCCAGGATCGAATCGGCGGTGATCGACTTGGGCGTTTGAAAGTTGACGTGCATGACATGAACGGCGATGCCCGTTGTCTTGTCTTGCAGAACCTTGTCGAGTTTGTCTCGAAGCTTGTCATAGTCACTTCGTATGGCCAGCGTCTTTTCTGCGTATGCGGCCTCGATGTCGTTGAGTTGACCACGTAGATCGCCAACCGTTTTCTTGAGCTCGGTGCGCTGCGCGATCAGCAACTGGGCTTTGGCGCGCGAAGCATTGATCAGGCCGATGATCCGATTTTGAGTTTCCGTGTCTCCAGGGGCGACTTGGGCGAGCCGAAGATTCAGGTCAACGTCTTGGGCGGTGATCTGCTTGAGCTGCAATCGGATGGCTGCGATTTGATCGGCGCCCCGTTTCCACTCCTGGTATTTCATCCTGACTTCGCGTTTGTCGCGAACGATCGTTGTGAGTGCTCGGGAAAGAGAGGAGGTCTCGGTTGCTTGGATCGTTTTGCCGCTACGACGCAGGCCGGCTGCTTTGAAAACTTCTTCCGCTTTGGCAACCACTTCAGGGGCGTACCGCTTCGGTTCGTCTTTTGGGGAAGGATCGTTGGGTGATGGGGTTTCCGATTGGGCAATTGCGGAGGGCAAACCTACAATCAATGGCATGGCAATTGCGTTGACGAGCGTAAGCGCAGTCGTGACTGGCACGAACATCAAACGTGATCGAAGCAGCCGAACGATCGGAGAATTGCACATGTGTGAAACCAGGGCGGGACACTCGGGGGAGAGTATCTTTGTAGCATTTGGGGGGCGAATGGTTCCACCGTTTTTGGTGGCGATTGCCGCGATGTTGGGCGGCAATACGATGGTTTTCGGGCAAACAACGCCTGCAAGCAAACAAAAGGACGCCGCGGAACCACCCTCGCTGACCTTGCTGATTCGCGAAACCAGTGCACTGTTGAAGGACGAGGCAACGGCGAAGAGTGCAGCAAAAAAGGACGCCGCCACTGCAGCACTTTGCGACATGTATGTGGTTTTGCGGCGCGACCAACGCTATCCAACCAGTACAACGTTGCAAGGTGAAGCGGCGAAAATCCGCCGGCGACTGCTGCGGGTCGCCAAGAGACGCGAAAACGATTTGGTTCGTCGAGGAGTCGAGCGACCCGCCACGTTGGCGTCCGATGTCGACGCGGCGATCGATGCCGCAATCAAACGGGCTGAGGGCGACGCTTCGGAACGAAAAACGTCGGCTTCGGGAGTGTCGTCGGCAGACGCATCAAGTGCACCGGTCGGCAGATCGCGATCGCCACAAGTTGGTGCTGCCGGGGGCGCCTTGGATGAAGGTTGGCGACTGGTAGAATTGATCGAGCGGGTGGTCGCTCCTGATTTTTGGCAATCGCGCGGAGGGCCCGGTGCCGTCCACTACTTTGCGATGCGGAAGGTTTTGGTGGTGAGCGCCACGTCCGATGTGCACGAACAAATCAAAGACTTGTTACGGGCACTTCGGTAGCCAATTTGGATTCCTGTTGGCGTCGCTCGGTCGAAAGAAACTCTCGAAATAGGTCATCGAAAGCAACTCAATGAGAACCAACAGCAAGGCCGCCTCGACCGATCCCTCGGCGGTCGTCTGTCCAACTTGTGGCAAACGATTCCTGGTCGACGAAACCAAGTCGGCTCCCTTTTGTAGTCAACGCTGCCAAATGGCCGACCTCGGCAAATGGCTCAACGAAGACATTGGCGTTCCACATGAGGGTGATCCGGGCGATGTGCCCGTCGAATACCTCGACCATGACCAGTAGGTGGGGTGGTCTGGCATCTCTTTACACAGCGAGCAAAAACGGCGACACTAGTCCGCTGGATTTGAACGAAGGCCTTTCTCGTCCATCGCGAGGAAGGTTTCTTTTTTTGCCGCTTCACATCTTTTTCAGTCAGACAGTCAAGTCAGAGGATTCCTGCCATGCACGAATCGGTACCGATGTCCCGCGAGGGTTACAACAAGATTAAGGCTGAGATCGAAGAGCTCGAGGCAAAGGTTGCCGTTGTCACCGAAAAGATCGCCGAAGCGCGAGAGGAAGGTGACTTGAAAGAGAATGCCGAGTACCACGCCCAGCGTGAAAATCAAGGCATGTTGATGGCCAAGATTGCCGAACGCAAGGACAAACTTGCTCGCGCCTCGATCGTTGACCGTTCACAATTGCCGAAAGACGAAGTTGTTTTTGGTTGCACGGTGACGGTTGAAGATTTGGCCTACGGCGACGAAGAGCAATTCACATTGGTCGGCGCCGGGGATGAAGACTTGGACGCTGGCAAAATCAATGTCACCAGCCCGTTTGGCCAAGGCTTGATCGGAAAGAAGGTCGGTGAGACCGCTGAAGTCGAAGGTGGCGCTGGGACGCTGCAATTCAAAATCTTGAAGATTGAGTTCCTCGACTGAGCCCCTTTGCCAGTGGCGCGTTAGCGATCGACGATGAGCGATTCAGAATCTGAAGACCCGAATCCAGCCGAGGAATCATCGGCCAGCGATCCGTCGCCATCATCCGACACAGGACGGCCTCCGTTGGACGAAGGCCCTGGCTGGATGCCCGCGGTCATGGCAGGCACGGTCCTGCTAGGGATTTTCGGGTTCATCTGTTGTGGTGTCTCGACCTGGGTGCTTTACCAAAAGCGAACCGAGCTTGCCGTTCGCACGATTCGCGGTTCGGTTTTGCCCGACATCGAACAGAGCTATTTGCCGCCTGAGGAAAAGTCGGCCGTGCTCGCCGAGCTCGACGAACTTGCCAAGGAAATGGAACGAGGCAACGTCGAAGATTGGCAGTCGGCTGGCGTGATGCAGCGATTGCAACGTCTTCCGATCACACAGTGGGGCGAACTGGAAGTGATCGAAGCGTTCATTGAAAAGTCGGAGCTTGAAAACAAGGAAGACTCGATCAACCAGATTTCACGTCTGCGCCGCGCCGTTGAAATGGGGGAAGCGACCTCATTCGATGTCGAAGAAGTGCTCAGGCCGGTGTTGGTCGAGGACGCCGAAGCACCCAACGGGCGATCGTTGAATCAGCCGCTGCAGCCAGCGGAAATTGAAAAGGTTGTCGAAGCGGCACGCACCGTTGCCGATCGCGCCGAGGTTGGTGATGGGCCCTACGAGGTCTCTCTCGATACCCTCATTCGCCGCGAGATTGAATCGGCGATGAAAGAAGGCGGGTTCTAGCCGCTCGTTCGTTGATGTGGTTACCACAGTGAGCCGTGATCGCGTAAGCGGCCGGGCATTGAACGCTGTTCGGACCGGATCGTAGCTACCTTCGCCAGAAGGTGGATGTGTTGGCGGGCGGATTCCACCATCACCACGCTCTGGCGAGCGTAGCTACCGCAATGAGCCGTGATCGAGTAAGCGGCCGGGGCTGGCGCGCGAGCGACGGGGATCTTGGAATACCAGCTTGCAGGCTTCGTATAGTCCCCACGACGTTGATCTGTTGGTAGGATCAACGCAGCCGAGTGTTTTGAGTTCGGCTTTCAAAGACGTGTGGAATGGAGCCGAGAACGTTGACCAGTCGCAAGGTCGTTATTGTTGGGGCTGGTCCAGGTGGACTCGCGGCCGCGATGCAGCTCGCACACGCCGGATGCGACGTCACGTTACTCGAGCGTCGAGACCATGTTGGTGGTCGAACATCGGCGATTGAGCAAGACGGATACCGTTTTGATTGTGGTCCGACTTTCTTCCTCTACCCGCGAGTGCTCAAGGAGATCTTTGCGGCGGTGGGGCGTGACCTGATGGTCGAGGTGCCGATGAAGCGGCTCGACCCTCAGTACCGATTGACGTTCGGACAGGGTGGCACGCTCGATTGCTCGGCCGACATGGATGCGATGGATCGCCAGATCGCAACCTTCGCTCCCGATGACGTCGGAGCGCTGCGGCGGTACATGGATGACAACCGCGTCAAGCTCGAGCGGTTTCGTCCGATTTTAGAATCGCCGTTTCATTCACCACTGGATCTCCTGCGCCCTTCAGTGATGGCGGCGGCTCCGCATCTGCACCCGTTTCGTTCGCTCGGTGCGGAATTGCAACGGTACTTTTCCGATCCCCGCTTGGTGATCGCGTTCGCGTTTCAATCGAAGTACTTGGGGATGTCACCGTTTCGATGTCCAAGTCTCTTTAGCATCTTGTCGTTTCTCGAATACGAATATGGCGTCTGGCATCCGATCGGCGGTTGTTCTCGCGTGAGCGAGCGGATGGCCGAAATCGCGATCGAAATGGGAGTCGACATTCGGCTTGGCGAACCGGTGCGCAGCGTCGATCTGTCAGGAAAACGAGTCAAAGCACTACACACCGATGTCGCTCGCTACGAAGCCGATGCGTTTGTGGTCAACGCCGATTTTGCGGATTGGATGACCAAGACCGTTCCGAATCAGCATCGTCGCCGATGGACGGACGAGCGGATCGCTTCAAAGCGGTTCTCGTGTAGCACGTTCATGTTGTACTTGGGAATCGAGGGGCTTTATGAAGACTTGCCACATCACAACATTCACATTGCTACCGACTACGAAAGCAATTTGAAGGACATCGAACAGCGTCATGTGCTCAGTGAGGACCCGTCCTTCTACGTGCAAAACGCGGGTGTGACTGACGCTTCCCTCGCTCCCGAAGGACACAGTGGGCTTTACGTGCTGGTGCCGGTGACCCATCAACATGAGAACGTTGATTGGAGCGTCGAATCGGATCGCTTTCGTGAGTTGACGCTCGACAAGCTTGCCACGATTGGCCTTGGCGATCTTCGCAGTCGGATCCGCTTTGAACATCGGATCACGCCCGCCGATTGGGAACGTGACTATGCGATCTACCGCGGTGCCACCTTCAATCTGGCTCACAACCTTGGGCAGATGTTGCACAGGCGACCGCGAAACCGCTTTGAAGAACTTGATGGCGTCTATTTGACGGGCGGCGGGACTCACCCGGGCAGCGGGTTGCCGGTGATCTACGAATCGAGTCGCATCTCAAGTCGTTTGCTCCTGGGCGATCTCGGCATGAGTACCGAGTTCATCGATAAGGCCGCAAGCTAACGGCCACGCACCTTGCCGCTTCTGTTACCTGGTGCGTGCAAGCACGGCACCCTACTTTGTCAAGACGCTGTAGGGTGTGTGCTTGCACGCACCGATCTTCTATTGCGCCGGGCACACCTTGCCGCTTCTGTTACCTGGTGCGTGCAAGCACGGCACCCTACTTTGTCAAAATGCTGTAGGGTGTGTGCTTGCAGGCACCGATCTTCTCAAGGTCAATCCGCGCCTTCGTTAGTCGGTTGGAACCGCCGATTGGTGGCGGCCCAAATGAGGACTGCTCCTGCGATGGCGATCAGTGTTGATCCGATGATCCATGTCGTGGGCAAGTGCGCTTGGTCGTCAAACTCGGGACCGAACCAGCCGATCTTTTCGTGGTAGTAGATCACGAGGTTCAAAAGCCCGTTATGGACAAGATGCACGATCATCCCTGGGATCACGCTTCCGGTGCGGTAGGCAACCCAACCGAGGATCAATCCCATCAGCGTGGTGGGAATGAACCGTTCGATGAGGAGGGCGTTTCCGGTCAGGACGTGGAAGAGCCCAAACAGAATTGCGGTGATCACGATCACGCGTCCCGGTGACAGGACTTTTGAAAGTGCCGAAAACAGGTAGCCGCGAAAACAGAGTTCCTCGATCACTGCTGGGGTCAAAGCGAGTGCGACCAACACAAGCGGTGAGGGAGCTTCCCGCATCCGATCGACCGACTTGAGGATTTGTTCGATGCGGTCTTCATCGAGGCCGCCGATACCAAAGCTCTGAGCGATGACGAGCGCCTCGTGAGCGGCTACCCAGGCGCCAAGTCCAACCATACACGCGCCGACGAAGCTGAGGATCGGCGCCCAGCGGAACCGGAACGTCGTTAAGAATCGGTTGCGTCCCAGCCAAGCGGCAATCAGTGGCACGCCGCCAAAGGTTGCCGCAAGTGCTGTCATGTTCATGCACAGTTGCATCGACGCTGAAAGCGACTCCGAATTTGATTTGATCAACTGGATCAATGCGTTTGAAACGACAAAGTAGATCGGTACCAGCAAGGCCAGCATCAATGTTGCTGCTTGTGGTGTCGGGACATCGCGAGCCGTTTGAGGGCGTCGGAACAAGGAACCAATCGATTGTTCGCTTGTACGGGTGACGGCGTCGCTGCCGAAAAGGCGTGCAGCGATACCGAGTGCGGCGCCGGCATAAGCAACGGTGCTCACAATCGCGGCAAGCGCGGATGCCGGTTGGACCGAACTGGAGAGGACGTCCCGGGCGAGAATGACGATGTTGATCAGTGGGGCGATCGCCATCGCTCCGCCAAGGGTGACGCCCGGCATCAGTGAGAGCATGGCGGGGGCCAATGACAGAAGCATCACCGGAATCAGGTACGCCTGGGCCTCTTTGAATGACTTGGCGAAACTGGTCAGCGACAGGAGGACGGCCGAAAAGAAGGCTGAGAAGAGCACCAGGAGGCCAAGGATCTGCAGCACGGCCAGCCAGGGGAACGCGTCGCTGCCGGTCAACATTGGCAGCAACCCACTGAACGTTAGCGTCGTGAACATGGCCAACAGATTGGCGATCGCCGTCAGCAACGCAACAATCACCACCGCGACGTACTTTGCGAACAGCACATAGAATCGAGGCACGGGCGAGGCCATAAGCGACTCCATCGTCCCACGTTCTCGTTCGCCCGCGGTCAGGTCGATCGCGGGGTAGACCGCGCCGGTGATGGTCATCAGGACAAGCACCAGTGGCACGATGGTCGCCAGCAGCGGTGTTTCTTCAATTTCGCCCACGTCACCAATCGCGACTTTGACCGGCGGCGAGTAATCACGAACCACTTGCTGAGACACTGCTCTGGCGTGGGCAAGTTTGTACCACTGCAAACGTTCGACGAGGATTCGACGCGCGTTTTCGCTGGCGATGTCACCGCGATAGGCGTACAGCTTGATGTCGGTCGTGCCGTTGGAGGGCGTAATCTCGGCAGCAACATCAATGGTGTTTTGTTTGAGCGCCTCGACGGGGGAAAGCTGCAATTCGTTTTCGGCGGCATCGGTGATCACGATGTTGAACTTGGCAAGTTCACCGCCATTGGCCTGCAGCACTTCGTCAGGAGGCAGGTTGAGCGGATCGCCCAACACAAAGTTCAGGTACTTGCCTGCTGCGTCGTCGGCGACGCCGATGACGTAGCTTTCGCCCTCGGGTGCGCCGGCCGATAACAGAAACCGGTTCAGTGCCATGCTCAGCAGCGGGTAGACCAGCAGCGGCATCAGCAACAGCGTCATGATCGTTCGTCGATCACGTCCTGTTTCTTTGAGTTCCTTTTGGCACAAACGAAAGATTCGGCCGTGCAAACCTGAGTTGCTCATTCGGCGTCGCTCCTCAAGAGGTCGACAAACATGTCGACAAGTGAGTCGCGCCCAGTCGATTGTTGCAGCTCCGAAAGCGTGCCTTCGTGTTCAAGTTGGCCGCGGTGAAGCAGACCGAAACGATCACACAAGCGTTCAGCTTCGTCCAATCGGTGAGTACAAACGACGACCGCCTTTCCGACTTCTCGCAAATGATTGATGTAGTCGAAAATCGTTTGCACACCGACGACATCAAGGCCCCGGGTCGGTTCGTCAAGCAGCATCACGGGCGGATCATGGATCAACCCGCGAACCAAAGTGACCCGTTGACGTTGTCCTGTGCTGAGAGCGCCCGCGCGGCGCTCGAGCAGCGGCTTGATCTCCATCAATTCGGCCAATGTCTCGACCCGCGTTGCCGCAATATCGGCGTCGACGGCATAAAGGTCTGCAAAGTAAAGGAGCATCTCGCGAACCGTAAGCCACGGGTAGACGCCGTCGTTGGCCGAAACGAAACCGAGCCGAGACTTGACCGCGATCGGATCATCGGCCGTGCGGAAGCCATCGACCTCGGCAAATCCGCCGTCGGGCTCAAGCAGCCCCAAAACCATTCGCAGGGTCGTGGTCTTTCCAGCACCGTTGGGGCCAAGTAGCCCGTAGACTTCGCCCGGGGCGATCTGGAAGGAAAGGCCGTCGACCGCGCGCAGCAAACTGCTCTCGAGCGTAAAGACTTTGGTCAGCGAGTCGACGATGAGCATTCAATTGCGGCCGGACAGGATTCTTCGACGAATTCTGGATGTTACGTCAATCAGGCGATGACGGATCGCTGAAGAGTTCGCAAGTGTTGCGGAATTCACAAGAATTGTACCTGCAAGAATCTAGCAGCACGTGAAGCCCCAAGCAGAGCGGTTGGTCAGCAAACCCGATTCACGAGCGCTCCAACAATCACCCTCCCGCTTGCGGGAGGGTCGGACGCAAAGTCCGGGGAGGGCACGATCTCTGCAAGTAACAAACCCTCTCCGGGCCTTAGAGCCCGACTCTCCCAAGGGAGAGTGTAAGTCCCGATTCACGTCGCCGCCTTCGCCCGAAGTTGGAGTTCGTAGTCCCGCCTTCAGGCGGAATCTGCAGACTCTTCCGGCTAAAGCCGGTACTACGAACTTGGGGGGCGAGTCCGCTAAGACGCTTGGTCCGCTAAGACGCTTGGTCCGCTAAGACGCTTGGTCCGCTAGGACGCTTGGGCGAGAAAGTCTTGGCGATTCGGGAAACGCTTGGCGTACCACCAACGCTCCCACCATTTCGCCGGTCGCAAGCAGGCATCGGTCGGCTCGATGACGCGTCGCTTTCCTGTTCTCGTGGCGATTTCGAGCCGGCCATCGGCTAGCTCATCAACGACCACCCAATACTTGTCGACTTGGTACGAGTAGGTATCGCCAGCGCCGCTGGGGCGCAGGTTTTTCGCTCGACGTCCTGGGGATGCCGAGTGTTTGTTCATTCGGTAGATAACTAATTCGCCCGCTCGCATGGCCTCATCTTACCCCCAGGCGATTCTTTTCAAGAAAGCCAATTACGCCTGATTCTCCATAAATTCATCAAAATTTGATCCCAACAACGACCAATGGGTTCGGGACCTTTCTCTATTTTGACACTGAGTTCTCTCTTATCAGCATTCCAACTGGTCAAGACTTCTGCAGTCGTTCAAGCGGCACATAGAAGCGTTGGTATCGCTCGCCATCGCTGAACCTTTCGCCCGCTTGACTCGGGACCAGTACGGTGGCTCGTCGCGTGATGCGATTGACCCGCCCTTTCAAGAACTTGCCTTCGTGAGCAAACCGCACGTTGTCACCGACGCGGATGTTGAATTTGGCCAGGGCGCGTTCGCGCTGTGTGATCAGATCGTGGCGATAGTCGGTGTGTCCGAAATATCGATTGGCAATGGATTGAAATCGCGCCTCGCTGCAATTGCCGTCGTTCCAAATCAGCATTTCGACCAAGTGCACCAATTCGTGTTCGGCGACTCGTTGCATCGCTTCGAGACGATCGCGGCAAAGCCGACCGGTGACTTCGACGGGCCGATCAACATCATCTTCAAAGGTTTGAAACAGCAGCGTCGATGAAAGAACGAGCTCAAATTTTCTGAGCCCGTCGTGGTTGCCTTGGGGATAGTGCGTGACAAGTTTCCCGGCGATGCGAGTCATCCGTGAGGACAAACCGAACGACAGTCCCTCGGCTTCAGCGGTCGGCAAGATGCGGCCGCCAAAAAAGAGGTCGTCGTACATTCGAATCATTCGCACCAAGTCATCACGGCCCATGCGATCGAAATTGGGTTGGCTGATCGAACGGCTGAGCAAGAGCGTGTTGTTGTAGATTTCCCGTTGGCGTGCGGCGACTTCTTTGGCCGGAAAACGGGTGGTTGAGACTTCGCGAGCAAGTTTGCCGAGCCAATTGCGATCGCGCGGGACGATCCGACGTTTGGGCTTGGTTTGTTTTGGTTTGCGAGCGGCAACCGCTACTGCCGATCCACCGGTGCCTGCCGTCGCTTGGCGTTTGGCGTTGGCCTTCACCGAGCCGCGCCGTTTTTGGGCCCCCAAGATTCTTGAGCCGGCACGACCACCCTTGGCAGGGCGATCACGACGCGACTGGGGCTTGCGGGATTGGGGCATGGGGTAGACTGTCCTTCCGTGATGGTCCATCTCGCCGATGATGCATGACGTCTCGGCTACTGCCCTTCACTTCCCCGCCTTTGAGCTGTGCCCTGGATTTTTCCTGGGCCCTGCCTTTCGACCTACCAGGTCGACTTCGACACGCCCGATCGTCGCAAGGAATTGACGTGAACAGTAAACAATCTTCACCGTCTAGCACGCAATCATCAACGTCTCGCCGTAGTTTTCTCATGCGAACGGCCGCTGGGACAAGTGCAATCACTCTTTCCGCCCCCTGGGTCCACGCGTCGGACACTTCGCGAATCCGAGTCGGATTGGTTGGTTGTGGTGGGCGCGGAAGCGGTGCTGCGATCAACGCGATGCAGGCCGATCCGGATGTGAGAATCGTTGCTTTGGCCGATCTGTTTGAGTCGTCGATCGTCAATTGCCGTCGATCGCTGAGCAGGAATCCGAAAACCAAAGACCAGTTTGAGGTCACCGACGAGACCTGTTTCGTCGGGTTCGATGCCTACAAGGAACTGCTCGCCTCGGATGTCGATGTTGTTCTTTTGGCTTCGCCGCCACATTACCGCCCTGACCATATCGAGGCAGCCGTCGATGCGGGCAAAGAAATCTTCTGTGAAAAACCGGTGGCAACCGATGCGACGGGCGTGCGAAGAGTCGAAGCAGCATGCCGGCTGGCCGATGAGAAGCGATTGAATGTCGTCAGTGGCCTTTGTTGGCGCTATGACGAGGGGCTCAAGCAAACGATTGGCCAAATCCAATCGGGAGCGATCGGCCGAATCGTCTCGACCCAGGCGGACTACCTGACCAATCCTGTCTGGGTTCGTCCGCGCCGGCCAGGGGAAAGCCAAATGGAATACCAGTGCCGCAATTGGTACTACTTCAATTGGCTTTCGGGCGATCACATCGTCGAACAGTTCATTCACAGCCTCGACAAAGCCCTTTGGCTGCGCAACGACGAGCCACCCACGAACGCCTATGGCATCGGCGGAAGGCAACGTCGAAGTGACGCGACCCAGGGCGATGTCTACGATCATTTCTCGATCGTCTACGAATGGGCCGACGGAACAAGGACGTACGCCCAGACTCGGCAAATGTCAGGCTGTTTCAACCAGACCGAAGACTATGTCTACGGTTCGGCCGGACACGCCAAACTGATCAAACACCAGGTCTACGGCGACAAACCGTGGAAGTTTGAAGGCGACTCGGTGCAGATGCATCAAGCCGAGCAGAATGAGTTTTTCAAAGCGATCCGCGGTGATCGACCCAGGATCAACAACGGCAGCTACATGTGTCGAAGCACGCTGATGGCGATTTTGGGCCGCGAAGTCTGCTACAGCGGACGGCGGCTGACCTACAAAGAGGTCGCCGAGAGCAAGCAGGATCTGCGCCCGGCCGAATACAGCTGGGGCGACGCGCCCGAGGTGAGCGTGCCTCAGCCAGGCAAGTACAAACTGGTGTGAACCGGCCCGTGAGCCGCACGCGCTAGCGTCGGGCCCCACACTCTTTCGATTCAGACCTCGTTACCCCGCTCCGCGTGGTAACGCACTCTTCGGACGCTCCGCGTCCCCAGCCCGTGAGCCGCACGCGCTAGTGCTGCGGATTGCAATTGCGCTTCCACCACGCTTCGAATTCAACACTCTCCCTTGGGAGAGTCGGGCTCTAAGGCCCGGAGAGGGTTTGTTTTCGAAACTCATTCCCTCCCCAGACTTTGCGTCCGACCCTCCCGCAAGCGGGAGGGTGATTGTCGGAGCACGGTGGGCCGGTTTTCGTAGGGCCCGACGCTAGCGCGTGCGGCTCACAATCGTGCTTTTGGGGCTGCAAGCGTCGCGGCTCGCCCAAACGCGGCAATCTGAGGGGCAAAAATGCGGATAATCGTCGCTTCCGCACCAATTCCGTCTCTCCGTTTGCCGATTTTGTTTGACGGAATGCGGGGGTTTCGGAGATAATCGAGGCATGTCTTGTCTTTTCCGATCGACATCTCCCGTCGAGTCCGTTTTCACGGTCCTGCTCCGAAGGTGAAGTGCATGAGCCAAACCAGCCTGCCAACATGGAACGTACCCTCTCAAGCTGTCGCTGCCGCGCGGCCTAACGCTGGCCGTCAGGCCACCGTCGTGGCTTTCGTGCTGACCCTTTTCGTTGCTGCGTTGGCCTGCCTTTCCGCCAATGGCCAGGAGCCAGCGAAGAAGGGCTATGACGTGATCAAGCTGCATCAGGCCTACGATCTGGAAGAAAACCAGAAGAAGATGAAGACTCAGGCTCGCGCTTTTGCTGGGGTTGGCCAGTCCAATCCAGTGCTCGCGAAGATGTACTTTGAGACATTTGTGCCAGCCAAGATGACCGACCCCAAGATGCTTGGTGAGATGGGCGACATGGTCGGCAACGCTTCCGCCTTGCTCAGCCGTGCCCAGCGTTCCAAGAACCCCAAGGCTCCGCAGATCTTGAGGTGGATGTTCGATGGGATGAGCAAGGTTGCTCAAGGCAACTACCATCCACCCGCGCGGGTCAATGCACTTTTGGTGCTCGGTCGGCTCGACGCCGCTGCGGCTGACCAGGTTGCACAGACGCCGCCCCGTCCGTTGCCGAACACCTTCCCCATTTTGATGAAGGCCTACGAAGACGAGAACAATCCCGATGGTGTCCGCGCCGCGGCTCTGCAGGGGATTCGCCGCCACGCCCTTTTGCGCAACCTGCCCGCTGCGGACAAGACCAAGGTCGAAACCGAGATGAAGGCTTTGCTTGCCGCCGAACCCCCAGCCGGACGTTCGCCCGAGGCACACGCGTACTTGCAGCGCTTTGCCGTCGATATTTTGAACATGACGCGTGCTCCAGAGGATCCATCGCTGGGAACTCAATTGGTCAGCATCAGCACCGAGAGCGACAAACCGGCGTTAATCGCGCTCTATTCGGTCGCCAAACTCGGGACGATGGGCGAGACGATGAAAGGGCAAGTGAAGAACACGGATCAGGTTTTGGACGCATGGTCGGGCCGAATTGTGGAAGCTTTTCAATCAGAGGTTGCCCGTCTGGAAGCCCTCAAACGCATTCCGAAGGCCAAGCTTCAGCCACCGACACCCGGCGAGTTTTTGCGCAACAAACGCGAGCCCGAAAAGAAGGGGCCGAGCATGATGGGCGGTCCAGAAAACGCGGAAGCGATGATGATGGCCATGATGGGTGGCGACGGCGAAATGATGGAAGGGCCGTCCGATGCCGATTACATGGAACAGGAAAACATGATGATGATGATGATGATGGGTGGTGAGGGCCCCGGAGGAATCGGAACCATCACCAATCCTCAGCCGCCCGAGGTCATCGCCTCGCGCCGCAAGCTCAATCATGTCATTCAGCAAATCCACCTCGGTGTCACCGGCAAGCCAACCTCGGGAATGCCCTCAACGCCAGGCGGAATGCTTGCGATGGTCGATGATGCCGACAAAGCAAAGATCGAAGCTTGGGTCGACAAGACCGCGGTATTGCTCGAAACGCTGAATGATCCGGCGCTCGACAAACGTGAGACCTACCTCGAAGCGCTTGTTGCGGAGATCGAGGCACTTGGTGGGTCGGTCGACAAGGCCAACAAAAAGGCAGCCGACGCAGCAGCCGATGACGAGCTGCGAGATTTGCTCGGTGGCGGTGAGGAACCAGCCGCGGCAGCCAAGGCGGTCGCAGCCCCAGCGCCACCCGCCGAAGACGAGCTCGGTCTGTAGAGCCGACCTATCTTAGTAGTGGACGAGGCAACGAGTCTCCGTCCGCTACTCTTGCAAAAAACGAACCCGCGCCTCACTGGCTTGCGATCAAGCCATCTTGGGCAAACGTGTCGGCAAAGTCGTAGGCGTGGAAAGACCGGCCGATCTCTTGGGCGAGCATGGTCAGGTAAAGCTTGCGGAACCGCTTTTCGTCGGTTTCGCTGACGTGCTGGCCAGCAACCCGCGGAAACATGTAGTCGTCCACGGTGCGGGTGTAGATCACCGAGTCGGACTCGACGTCGTAAACGTTGATTTCGACTGATGCCGTGCCGCGGAACATCGTCTTGCCTTCACGGAGTTTTAGGTCCTTGAGATCGATGGCGACGACGTAGTCCGCTTTGGTTGCTTGGCCCATTTTCACCAAATCGACGCTTTCCCAGCCCGTTCGGTCTCGGTAGTCAACGATCTCGTCGTTGCGGACAAGCTTGATTTTCTTGACCTTCATGGTCAGGACAGCAGCGACCTGTTTGCTGAGCAGTTCGGCCGCAGGATCGGCTTTGTAGTCGGTGCTTTCGGTGGTCGTGTAGATCGCAACCCGGCTGTGCTCGAGTTCCTCGCAGGCTGCGGGGACCATGTCGGCGCCGACCATATGCATCAGGTTGGAAACCATTCCCAAGCACCCGGGCTGGGAAAGCATGATCACGGCCAGCAGGCCAGCGGCCACGGTATGAGAGGTAGCCGATCGCCAGGACGGCGTGCGGTTCGATGGCGGGGTCCTCATCTGGGCGATTCCTTTCGCTCAACTATTCGACAAAACACGTGTTGTTGTCGGTACCTACGAAGTTTGCGAAGCACCTGTCAAGTGTGAGCGGCGGGGCGTGAGCCGCCGGCCGTGAGCCGCCGGTCGTGAGGCGCCGGTCGTGAGGCCTCGGGCACTCGCCGCAAGTGGAGTCTCCAGCGATCACCCTCCCGCTTGCAGGAGGGTCGGACGCAAAGTCCGGGGAGGGAATGATTGTGGCAGAACAGACCCTCTCCGGGCCTTAGAGCCCGACTCTCCCAAGGGAGAGTGTTCACTCGGTTTTGGGGGACAGGCACTCGGTTTTGGGGGGGGGAGCCTTGGGGCGATTCAGGGACTCGCGGCCTCGTCCACTACGCCTGTAGAAGGAGGAATTCGGTATGCACTAGGCGATGGTGAGTCGCACGATCCAGTCGACCGCCGTGATCGCGGCGACGGTTGCGATCGCGTAGACGAAGGTCACCTGAGTGCGGTAGCCCGGCAGTTCGCCCGAAAAGAAGCTGCGGATGGAGAAAAGGGCGAAAGCGAGTGAGTAGATTGCAAGCAAAAAACCACCGAGGTTAGTCATCGCGCTGGTGACCCACGATCCACGCATAAAGTAGGCCCACGACGTGGTCATCCCGCAGCCAGGGCAGCGAAGTCCAAACATCACCCGCATCGAGCAGGGTGGGAGCCCCAATTGCTGGTGAGTGCCCAGTCCTGCAGATGCGGGTTCGAGTTGGCTGGCGACCCCGAGCAGAGAAAGCGGGATGGCGGCGCCCAGAAATGCAAGCAACTTCAACCATTTCGGGTGAGGCCAGGGGGTGTTTGCAGTTTCGATCACTTCGGCGACCAGCGGCTCTGTTAATCCGTCCGGGTCGGGGGATGATTGAAGGTTTTGCGGGTCCTGGGCGTCTGGAGACATCAACAAAAACGGCTTCGAGGGGAGATTGGGCAGGCTGCAAAGACCAGCGAACGTGGGTGTAAAAGAATCGGGAAGATTTCTGGAAGTAAACCTGCAACAGCCGTTGACGGCAAATGCGACTCGCCTTAAATTTTCCCGCTTCCCCGCGAGTGGTGAACACTTGCGGGTCAGCGGATTTCTGCTGTGACGAAGCTGGGCAGCCTGCCCTGCTTCACACCGTCGCTTCTCGCTACGGTCCTCTAGGTCGTTCCCTCAAGTTTGGGCATCGGCACGAGGCGTGTGGAGCGACAAGTTTTTCACTGTATCACATTTTCTCTGTTGGAACGTTAACTGTGTCAGCCGGACCAAGTGAAGTCATTCGAATCCGAATGGAAGCCTATGATCACTCTGTGCTGGACCAGAGCGCCCAAGAGATTGTTGATACGGTCAAGCGAACTCACAGTGTGGTTCACGGCCCGATTCCATTGCCGACACGCGTTGAGCGGTACACGGTTTTGTCGGGTCCTTTTGTGAACAAGAAATCACGTCAGCAGTACGAGATCCGCACCCATAAGCGACTGATTGACATCGTCGAGGTTTCGGCCAAGACGATTGAAGCACTCAATAAACTCAGCCTGCCAGCTGGTGTCGACATCAAGATCAAGGCGTCGGCTCGATAGTTGGTTGGACTGGGGCGGAAGTCGCCGGTCATCCCGAGTGAGTTGCTCGGGCGAAATTGATTCGGCGGTGATGCACTTTGATGTAGACGACGGTTTTCCGAATGAACGGAAGCCGGTCGATAACCTCAGTACGTAACCCCCTTCTGGTCTTCTGGTTGGTTTTGTGTTGCGGTATTGGTGGTTCGGCTAGGCGAACTTGGAATCCATCAACGAATGACGGGCGTCCTGTTAATCGCAGGGCGAGATGAAAGATATGTCACCATCAATCCTCGGCCGAAAAGTCGGGATGACTCAGGTTTACTTGGAAGACGGTCGGGTTGTGCCCGTGACCGTGATTCAGGCTGGTCCGTGTCACGTCCTGCAGGTCCGTAGTCAAGAACGTGATGGATACCAAGCAGTTCAGCTAGGTTTCGAAGATAAGCCGCGTCGATTGGCCAGCCGCAGTGAGCGGGGCCACGTCGCAAAACTCGACAGCAAACGCTCGAAGAAGCGTGCCGAAAATGGCGTCGAGGTTGTTGCTAAGGCCGATTGTGAGCCGCAGCGATTCATCCGCGAGTTTCGTGGTGAATCGGATCTTGAGGTCGGTGCGACCGTGACCGTCGAGCAGTTTGCTGAGGTCAAGAAGGTTGATGTGACCGGCACCAGCAAAGGTCGCGGCTTCTCGGGTGTAATGAAGCGGCACAACTTTAGCGGCCAGCGTGCTTCGCACGGTGTCAAGAAGGTGCACCGTCACGCCGGGGGTACCGGTTGCAGTGCGTCGCCAAGCCGTTTGTTCAAGGGGATTCGCATGTCGGGCCAGTATGGCAATGCGAAAACCACGTCGCGAAACCTCGAGTTGGTTCGCGTCGACGCAGAAAACAATTTGTTGCTCGTTCGCGGTGCCGTGCCTGGCCCAAATGGCGGCTTCGTTACCATTCGCGAAACGAACAAGGTGGGTTGATCATGGCAACGTTGACAGTATTTGACGAAGCCGGCAGCGAAGTCGGAAAGTACGAAATCGATACCGAGCAGCTCGCGGATCGCGTCAACAAGCAATTGTTGCACGATGCTGTGGTGATGTACCAGGCGAATCTTCGTCAGGGCTCGCACAACACTCGCACTCGCGGTGAAGTATCGGGTTCGACCAAGAAGTTGTACCGCCAGAAAGGTACTGGTAACGCCCGTGCCGGCAGCAAGCGAACCAACGTTCGCCGCGGTGGTGGTGTTGCACGCACGGTCAAGCCTCGTGACTACAGCTATCGGCTCAACCGCAAGGCTGTCAGGCTCGCCACTCGCATGGCGATTCGCAGCAAGATCGACGACGGCGAAGTCGTCGTGGTCGATGGCCTGAAGTTCGATGGCCCCAAGACGCAAAAGATGGCTGCCACGCTCAAGGCACTTGGGCTTGAAGGCACCACCACGTTGATCGCAACGGCCGATCACGACGTTTCGGTTTACAAGAGTGGTCGTAACATCGCGGGCGTTTCGATTCAGCCTGTGCGTGAGCTCAATGCACTCTCGGTGCTCAAGCCACGCCGCATGCTGGTTACGAAAGAAGCGTTGGACAAGATCAAAGATGGCTCCTTCAACAAGCCGGGCGACGACAACTGAGTTTGTGGCCCAAACAACGATGGCTCGGTTTGCAAAATAGAAGTGAATTGAAATGACAAAGATTCAACCTCCAGCACAAAAAGAAGGCGGCATTCAGCTTGAGCCTCATCAGGTTCTGCTTCGCCCGCTGGTGACCGAAAAGGGCGTTCACCGCGCCTCGCGTAACAACCAGTACGCTTTCGAGATCCATCGCGACGCCACCAAGCTTGACGTCAAGAAGGCTGTCGAAGAGTTGTTTGACGTGAAGGTCACGAAGGTCCGCACTCAGACTCGCAAAGGCAAGCTTCGCCGTTACCGTTTTCGGTACGGCCGAACTTCCGATTGGAAGAAGGCAATCGTTCAGCTTCACGAAGATCATCGCATCGACTTCTTCTAAGCCGACTGCTTCGACCAAAGCAAACGCACAATCAAAAAACCGCTAACAGCGTAAAATTGACATGGGAATTCGAATCTACAAGCCGACCAGCGCCGGGCGACGCAACGCGTCGGTCAGCGACTTTGCCGAGCTGACACCTGGCTACAAGCCAGAGAAGAGCTTGCTGCGGCCAAAGCGCAAAACCGGTGGTCGCAACAACCAGGGCAAGATTACCTCGCGTCATCGTGGTGGCGGTCACAAGCAAAAGTATCGCGTGATCGACTTCCGTCGCGTCAAAGACGATATGCCTGCCGTGGTTGATTCGGTCCAGTACGATCCCAACCGTACCGCTCGCATCGCTCTGCTGAAATACGCTGATGGCGAAAAGCGATACGTGATCGCACCTGCTGGCTTGAAGGCTGGCGATACCGTTCAAAATGGCCCCGACGCGCCACCAAGCGTTGGCAACTGTCTGCCACTGAAGCGCATTCCACTCGGCACGACCGTTTGTTGTGTTGAGCTGCGTGCTGGTGGTGGTGCCGTCCTTTGCCGCTCGGCAGGAACGCAAGCCACGTTGATGGCACGCGAGGCCGATTGGGCTCAGCTTTCACTTCCAAGTGGCGAAGTTCGCCGTGTTCCAAGCGTTTGCCGTGCCACGATTGGCCAGGTTGGCAACAGCGATCACATGAACGTTCGCTTGGGTAAAGCGGGTCGTGCTCGTTGGCTCGGCCGTCGTCCACACGTTCGTGGTACCGCGATGAACCCAATCGATCACCCGCACGGTGGTGGTGAAGGTCGTACCAAGGGCGGTCGTCACCCAGTGAGCCCATCGGGCAAGAGTGCCAAGGGTGGTTCGACTCGACAAAAACGTAAACCAAGTAACAGCTCGATTGTTCGTCGCCGCAAGAGCAAGCGGTACGGTCAACTGAAGCTGCACTGATCCGAACACAAGTATTAACGCAAATAGAAAAGACGTTTTTCAATGAGCCGTAGTAGCAAGAAAGGCCCGTTCGTCGATCCGAAGTTGTTCTTCAAAGTTCAGAAGGCGGCGGAAACGAACAGCAACGAGCCAATCAAGACTTGGGCACGTGCTTGCACGATTGTTCCTGAGTTTGTGAACGTGACGTTCATGGTTCACGACGGTCGCAAGCATGTGAAGGTTCATGTCACTGAAGACATGGTCGGCCACAAGTTGGGCGAGTTTGCTCCGACGCGAACCTTCAAAGGTCACGGCGGTAAGGGCGGCAAGAAGTAAGGTTGGCTTCAGTCTTCTTTGATTGAGTCCTTCCTGAAACGGCTTCGGTAAGACGAAACAGAAAGCGCGAAACAATTGCGGCAGACGCCGCTCGAAGTTGAAAGCGAATTGACAATGGCAACGACATTTACGGCATATCACAAGAACGCCCGAATCAGTGCACAGAAGGTGCGACTGGTTGCGGATTTGGTTCGTGGCATGTACGCCGACGAAGCGCTCGATACGCTCAAGTATCAGCCGCAGCGTGGTGCTCGCATGTTGGAAAAGGTGATCAAGAGTGCTGTCGGCAACGCTCAAGACCCCGACCAAAACAAGGGTCGCAGCCACCGCATCGAAGAGTTGGTGGTGACCGACGTTCGCATTGATGGCGGGCCAATGTTCAAGCGGATCCGTCCTCGTGCTCGTGGGACTGCGTTCATGATCAAGAAACGCAGCAGCCACATTCGCGTTGGCCTGACCCCGATTGACGAGCTTTAGGAAACAACACGCCGGTGACCGCCGGTGACAGGAAATTGACCAAACGCATTCAGGTGCAAAAAGCATAAAGGCAAATCATGGGTCAAAAAGTTAACCCAATCGCATTCCGAACTGGCGTCACCCGCGGCTGGAGCAGTCGTTGGTATGCGTCGAAGCAGGACTTTGCCGATTTGTTGGTCGAGGATCGCAAGCTTCGCGAGTTCATCACCAACCACCCCAAGAAAACCCAATACAAGAACGCCGGAATCGACCGGATTGAAATCGAGCGAACGCGTGACGAAGTCCGCGTGATGATGTACGTCGCTCGACCCGGTCTGATCATCGGTAAGAAAGGCCAGGAGATCGAGATCCTCCAGGCCGAACTCCAAAACTTGATTGGTCGACGCATCAACTTGAAGGTTGAGGAAGTTGGCCGACCAGAATTGCAGGCTCAGCTTGTCGCTGAGGACATTGCTCAACAACTTGCCAAACGATCGAGTTTCCGCCGCACCATGAAGCGGTCGCTCGAACAAACCATGGACGCTGGTGCCAAGGGCATCAAGATCCAAATGGCGGGTCGATTGGGCGGAGCTGAAATGGCTCGGCGTGAAAAGCAGATCGCCGGTTCGATTCCGCTTTCGACCCTGCAAGCAAAGATTGATTACGGCTTCACCGAAGCGATGACCCCACAAGGGCACATCGGCATTCAGGTGTGGATTAACCAAGGTACTTACGGAGACGACGCAGATGGCTCTGATGCCCAAGCGGGTCAAGCATCGAAAAAGCCAAAGAGGTCGTATAAAAGGTAGCGCGACGCGCGGCAACACGGTCGTCTTTGGTGACTACGGTATCCAAGCATTGGAGCCAGGTTGGGTCAAAGCAACGACGATCGAAGCCGGGCGTATCGCCGCCCAGCAATACGTTCGCGGTGAAGGCAAGCTTTACATTCGTATCTTCCCAGACAAGTCGGTGACCAGCACCCCGCTGGAAACTCGAATGGGTAAAGGTAAGGGTGAGCCTGACTTCTGGGCCGCGGTCGTTAAGCCGGGCACGATCCTTTACGAACTTGGCGGTGTGACCGAACAACAAGCCAAAGTTTGCTTCGCCCGTTTGGCCAGCAAACTGCCGGTGAAGGTCCGTTTTGTAGAACGACGCCCCGCCTGACCTTTTTGGTCTGAGCCCGATCGACTTGATCGGGCAGATGACCTGACAAACCAGACAAGAGTTGACTTGACGTTAAGGCAACGCCATGAGCACCACGACTGAACTTCGTGAAATGAGCGACGAACAGCTCGAAGCGACCATCAAGGAAGCTTCGCACACCCTGTTCCGTCTTCGTTTCCAATCGCAGTCCGAGCGTTTGAATACGCCCAGCGAAATCCGAAAGAACCGCCGCCTGATTGCTCGGATCAAAACGATCCAAACCGAGCGAGTTAAGGCCGCGGCAGCCAGTAACTAACCCCCAAAGAAACCCGAGCCGACTACATGCCGAAGCGCGTCGTATCCGGAATCGTGACCAGCGACAAGATGAGCAAGACTCGTCGCGTCGAGATCAACCGCCTGGTCAAACACCCGAAGTACAAGAAATACGTTCGTCGCCGAACCGTCTGTTATGCCCATGATGAGCAGAACGAGTCGGGTGCTGGTGACCGCGTCGAGATCATCGAATCGGAACCGCTGAGCAAGTTGAAGCGATGGCGGCTGGTTCGCGTCTTGGAAAAGAGCACCGAAGTCGACTTGGCCGCACTGCGTGCCGCTCGCAAGGGTGCCACCCAAGCCGAATCCGAGGCGATCGAAGCGGCTCACGCTGGCGAAGAGAACAAGACAGAAGGTGACGCAGCCGCCGAGTGAGTTCGGCCGTTGCACTCACCAATCGATGATGAAGCCCGCCAAGCAAAGGCTGGCCAAACCAACCAAACAAGTTTGCAAAGATGATCCAACAAGAATCCCGACTTGACGTTGCCGACAACACCGGCGCCCGTGAAGTGATGTGCATCAAGGTGCTCGGCGGTAGCCGTCGCCGTTTTGCCGGGGTGGGCGACGTCATCGTCTGCTCGGTCAAAAGTGTGATCCCTGGCAGCGACATCAAGAAGAAGTCGATTGTTCGCGCCGTGATCGTGCGAACCAAGCAACCGACGCGTCGTCCCGATGGAAGCTACATCCGTTTCGATTCCAACGCTGTGGTGTTGATCGACAAGGACAAAGCACCTCGTGGCACACGTATCTTCGGTGCGGTCGCTCGCGAATTGCGTGATCGCAGCTTCATGAAGATCGTCAGCTTGGCAAACGAAGTGGTTTGATTGATTACCGATCAGACAGAACAAAACAAACACCACCCATTTGTACACGATAGTAAACCATGTTGTTTCGCATCAATGACGAAGTCGAAGTGGTCGCCGGTGCTGACAAAGGGCATCGTGGCAAGATCCTTAAAGTCGACCGCAAGAAGAACAAAGTGGTTGTCGAAGGTGCAGGCCGAGTCTGGAAGCACGTTCGCCGCAGCCAAAAGAACCCGCAGGGCGGCCGACTGAACAAAGAAATGCCAATCAGTGCCAGCAACGTGATGCTGGTCGATCCAGGTACCGGAAAGCCAACCCGCGTTGGTGTTCGCTACCTCGAAAACGGCAGCAAGGAACGCTACGCCAAGAAGAGTGGCACGAGCCTCGGCGAAATCGCTCCAGCTCGAGCACAGTACGCAAAGAAATAGTCACTGCGAAATAAGTCACAGCAGCCAAAGAGCATCGGCGGCACAGCTAGCACAGACGGTTACCAACGAAAATGTCTGACACCAAACCACGACTGCAACAACGCTATGAAGAGTCCATCCGTCAAGCGATGGTGGAAAAGCATGGCTACACCAATCCACACCAGATTCCTCGGGTCGAAAAGATCACGATGAACATGGGCGTGGGCAGCGCAATCGGTGACAAGAAGATCCTTGACACCGCGTTTGAAGCAATGACGCAGATTGCCGGCCAAAAGCCTGTGATCACCACCGCTCGTAAGTCGATTGCAAACTTCCGCCTACGTGAAGGAATGCCAATCGGATGCATGGTTACGCTTCGGCGTCAGCGCATGTACGAGTTCCTCGATCGCCTGGTTGCGATCGTCCTGCCTCGTGTCCGTGACTTTCGCGGAATTAGCCGTAAGGCGTTCGATGGCAACGGGAACTACACGCTTGGTTTGACCGAGCAACTGGTGTTTCCGGAATTGAATCCGGATAAGTTCACCCGCCCGCAAGGGATGAACATCACCATCGTGACGACCGCAAAGTCAAACGACGAAGGACGTGACTTGTTGGAACTGTTTGGAATGCCCTTCCAACAGCCCGCCAAGAAGAACGACGCAGCGTAATCCGTTCGCGGCTGGCTCGAAGCCAACCGCACCAACATATTTTTGGTTCGAACATCCATTCATTGAAAGTCACCCCGTGGCAAGCAAATCGAAAGTCGCCAAGGCTAACCGACAGCCAAAATTCAGCACTCGACGCGAGAACCGTTGCAAGTTCTGCGGTCGTCCGCGTGCTGTTTATCGCAAATTCGGCCTTTGCCGAATCTGTTTCCGCGAAAACGCCAACTTGGGACTGATCCCAGGCGTTCGCAAGGCTAGCTGGTGATTGAGTAGGGGAGCAGACAATACCATGATGACAGACCCAGTAGCCGACATGCTGACCCGAATCCGCAACGCCGTGCGGGTGGAGAAGCCTTTTGTCGATATCCCGACCAGCCGCTTCAAACGTGGCATCGCCGACGTGCTCAAGCGCGAAGGTTTCATTTGGGATTGGAAAGAAGTTGACGAAGAGAACCCAACCGCAACCTTGCGTTTGGAACTCAAGTATGGCCCCAACGGCGAACGCGTGATCCAAACGATCAAACGCGTGAGCAAGCCTGGCCGTCGTTTGTACATCCGCGGCAAGGAACTCAAGCCCGTCCTTGGCGGTCTTGGCATTAGCATCATCAGTTCCAGCAAAGGCGTGATCAGCGACCGCGAAGCTCGACGTGATAACGTCGGCGGCGAAGTGTTGTGTGAAGTGGCCTGATCCTGACGGCAGCAGCATATTTTTCACCAAAGTGATTTGAAATGAGTCGTATTGGAAACAAGCCTGTACCGATCGCCGGTGGCGCCAAAGTGGCGGTCAACGGCCGCGTGGTCGAGATTGAAGGCCCCAAAGGCAAATTGTCCTACGAGCATCGCCCCGAAGTGACCGTGGCTGTTAACGATGCCAACGAAGTGGTTGTGACCCGCGGCGGCGACGATCGTTCTTCACGTGAATACCACGGCCTAACACGCGCCCTGATCGCAAACATGGTCGAAGGTGTGACCAAGGGCTACGAAAAGAAACTCGAAATCCAAGGTGTCGGTTACCTGGCCGCCATCCAAGGAGACACGCTGCAATTGCGTGTCGGTTTCGCCAACGAACTACACAAAAAGATTCCGAAGGAATTGGACGTCACCTGTCCCGACCAGACCCACATCGTGGTTCAGGGTTGCGACAAGCAAAAGGTTGGCCAGTTCGCCGCCGAAGTCCGTGCCCTTCGCAAGCCCGACCCCTACAAGGGCAAAGGCGTTCGCTACCAAGGCGAACAGGTCAAAATCAAACCCGGTAAGTCGGCTACCAAGTAATCGCCCATCTAAGACTCAATCGATTCCTTTGCCAAGAATTCACTCGGCGGTGCGAATCGCTAACTGGTCGGTATTCAAATGGATAAAAACAAGCAACTTCAAAAGAAGCGACTTCGTCGACGCCAACACGTCCGCAATAAGGGACGTGGTACGGCTGCACAACCGCGCATGTCGGTTCAACGATCGCTCAAGCACTTCAGCTGTCAATTGATCGACGATGAAGTCGGCAAGACGATCGTCAGCGTCAGCTCGCGAGACAAAGCGGTTCGCGGTGACGTCGCCAACGGCGGAAACTGCGAAGCGGCTGCCAAACTCGGTGCGATCATTGCCGAAAAGGCCAAAGCAGCTGGCGTCGAAACGGTCAAATTCGACCGTGGCCACAACAAGTATCACGGGCGCGTCAAAGCGTTTGCTGATGCTGCCCGCGAAGGCGGCTTGAAGTTCTAAACGAAACAAAACATCATCACACATACCCTCCATCGGGGGACTGAATCATTAGTAACGCACAATCTCGCAAGCCGCGTAAGCAAGAAGAATCCGGCGTCGGCAGCGACATGCTCGACCGCGTGGTCAAAATCAAACGTTGTGCCGCCGTGGTCAAGGGTGGACGCCGTTTCAGTTTTGCTGCGATGGTGGTCGTCGGTGATGGAAAAGGCAAAGTTGGCTGGGGATACGGCAAAGCCAACGAAGTGCCCCCAAGCGTTCAAAAGGCTCAAAAGCAAGCGAGCCGAAGTATGGTCGAAGTGCCATTGGTCGAAGGCACCATCCCCCACCAAGTTTGGGGCAAGTACGGTGCGGCCAAGGTGCTTTTGATTCCAGCCGGTGCTGGTACCGGTATCATCGCTGGCCAAGCGGTGCGTGCCGTTTGTGAAGCAACTGGAATTCACGACATTTTGACCAAGTCCTACGGCACCAATAATCCTGTGACCTTGGTCAAGGCAACCGTCGACGCGCTTTCGAAGCTGCGAACTCGCGATCAAGTCGCTGCTTTGCGTGGATTGGATGCCGACGAGTTGGCAGCCCACTAGTTTCAAGGCTGCTCCCGAAAGTCTCGTCGATCCTTTGACGAGACCGACAAACACGTCATCACAACTCAAGTATTGAATTAGCAACGTAGGTTTCGACATGAACCTGAACGATGTCCATCGCGGCATTCAAAAGTACCGCAAACGCAAACGAATTGGACGCGGTCCTGGTAGCGGACACGGAAAAACCTCCGGTCGTGGTCACAAGGGCCACAAGAGCCGTAGTGGTTACAGCCGCAAGCCGAGCTTCCAAGGCGGTGCGATGCCGATGTTCCGTCGCATCCCGAAGCGTGGTTTCAACAACCGCTGGGCTGTGAAGGTCTTCGCTGTCAACGTCGGTCGCCTCAACGATGCGTTCGAAGACGGCGCCGAAGTCACCCTCGAAGCTCTCGCTGCCAAAGACTTGGCAAAGGGACACTTCGACGAAGTGAAGGTGCTTGGCGATGGCGAGTTGACCAAGAAGTTGACCGTGTCGGCTCATCGCTTCAGCAAGTCGGCCGAAGAAAAGATCACCAAGGCTGGCGGGACAATCAATGTCGTCGTCCGCAAACGTACCCCCGAGGAGCGGGTGGCTGCCCTGAAGGCGGAGAAGAAATCGTAGCCAATTGACGAGAACATTGCCGCGGGGTGAGCTTCCAGTATCGAGGTGGTTTGCCCCGTTTTGATTGGTGAATGTTCGAATCCCGGCTGGCTGAGGAGACTCGCATAGGAATGGCCAAGCAAGGGCAAACCCAACACCTTGGGCGCCGCCTCAAAAGCCAAATTGATTCCTATCGCTCAATCGCTCTCTCTCCGCTAAACTCCCGGTCTTTACCATATTCGTTCATTGGCACGATCCGCCCCTGATGAATCCCCAGGCACGATCCAACGACGGACCGACGCATGTTTGAAAAGCTGCGCATCATTTTTTCGATCCCGGAACTGCGCAAGAAGGTGATGCTGACCATCGGTCTGCTGGCCGTCTATCGCATCGGTTTCCACATCCCCCTTCCAATGGTTGCGACCAACCTGAGTGAAACGGGCGGAACCGCGGGCGAATTCTTCGAGCGAATCACTGTTTTTGCCGCCAGCGATCTGCGTCAAGCAACGATCTTTGGTCTCGGCATCATGCCCTATATTTCGGCTTCGATTATCTTCCAATTGCTCGGCAGCGTTTATAAGCCGCTCGAGGAATTGAAAAAGGAAGGCGAAGCAGGCCGCAAGAAACTGAACGAATACACGCGTTACCTGACGGTCGTGATTTGTTTGGTGCAAAGTTACATGTACCTGAGGTTCATGTTGATGTCGGGTGGCCCGGGCGGCTACGGGAACATCAATCCGAACTTCCTCAATGCCGACGGCACGGGGCTTTACTGGGGATGGCAGATCGTCGCCGTGATGGTGATGACTTGCGGTACCGTCTTCCTGATGTGGCTCGGCGAACAGATCGACGAATACGGGATCGGTAACGGGATCAGTTTGTTGATCATGGCCGGTATTCTCGCTCAGATGCCGAAGGCTCTTTACGAGTTGATCCGCAACATGAAGACCGAATTGACCGGTCTGTCGCGTGGCGATGTTGGTATCGAAACGCTCATCCTGCTTGTGGTGCTCTTTGTCGGCGTCGTCTTTGGGGTGGTGTTCATTACCCTCGGTCAACGAAAGATTCCGACTCAATCCGCAAAGTTCACCCGCGGTCGCCGAGTCTACGGCGGAACGCGACAACACTTGCCACTGCGAATCAATCAAGCCGGCGTGATGCCGATTATTTTCGCCAGCAGCTTGTTGATGATCCCCGGCATGCTGTTCGCCGGTTTGGCGAGCTATGCCGGCAGCGAAAGTGCACTGTTCAAGCCACTGAACTTGTTCTCGCTCACACTGAGCGATCAATCGTCGTACGTGTTCAACATGTTGTACGTCGGATTGATTTTCTTCTTCTGCTACTTCTGGACGGCGATCACCTTCAACCCGAAGGAAATGTCGGACAACCTGCGTGACAGCGGAACGTTCATTCCCGGCTATCGCCCAGGTAAGCGAACGACCGATTACCTTGAAAAGGTGATGGTTCGAATCACGTACGTGGGTGCGGGCTTCCTTTCGATCGTGGCGATTGTTCCAACGATCGTTTACGGGTCGCTCGGCGTGCCTTACTCGATCGCCGGTTTCTACGGTGGTACAGGTCTGCTGATTGCCGTGAGCGTCGCGTTTGACTTGGTCCAAAAGATCGACAGCCACTTGGTGATGCGAAACTATCGCGGCCTGCTTGAAGGTGCTGGCGGCGGTGTCTCGCCAGTGGTTTAGAGGCCTGGTCTTTGTTTGGCCGACATCGCGATGGAATGTCGGCCGTGTTGAAATAGCTGGCAAGGCTGCTGGGTCAGGAGAGATGCCAAACAATGCGCATTGTCTTCATTGGCCCGCCCGGGGCGGGTAAAGGGACGCAATGTAAGCGTCTGACCGATTACCTCGGTATCCCTCACCTGTCGACCGGCGACATGCTGCGTCAAACGCGCGGCGAATCTGCGCTTGGTCGTTTGGTTGCCAGCTACATTGATGCGGGGCGTCTTGCCCCCGATTATCTGGTGATGCGCATCGTCACCAAACGTCTCACGGCCGATGACTGTGGGCAAGGTTGTTTGTTCGACGGTTTCCCACGCACGCTCGTCCAGGCACAGATGCTTGACGAACACCTTCTCGGGGGTGAGCAGCGACTTGATTTGGTGCTGGACCTCGCAGCGGACGAAGGTGAATTGATCCAACGTTTGCTCAAGCGGGCCGAGATCGAACATCGCGCCGATGATACGACGACAACGATCGCCGAACGACTGAAGATCTTTCGCGAGCTGACCGCGCCGGTGCTCGATTATTACCGCAACCAGGGATTGGTCGAGCGGATTGACGGGATGCAATCGCCCGACGAAGTCTTTGATCAAATTCGCGCCGCGGTTGACGCCCGCAACGGGGAGTGACACCGTTTGTCGTCCCCGCCTTCAGGCGGAATCGCCGAAGAAGATTCCGGCTAAAGCTCGGTACTACGAACTCGCCGCTCACGAGAATCGCAGCCCGGCCGCTGACGCGATCGCGGCTCACCGTTCAAAAGGTCAGAAACCGCGAGCTATCGCTCAGCGGCTGATGAGAAGATTCCGGCTAAAGCTCGGTACGACGAACTCGCGTTCCAGAGAATCACGGCCGATCTTTCTGGTCGAGAGCGCATTTGCAAAACCCACTACAATGGATCCATCCTCTGACGGTCGACAGCGCCCGTTTGGCCAGACGACGGATGTCCATTTCGAGTCGTTACCTAGGATGTCGGTGTGAATCGTCTTCTTCACTTGCAGCTTTTCGCGTTTGCCGTTTCTGCTGCCAGTCTTCTGTATCCGTCGTCGCCCTGTTTGGGGCAAGCGTTGTCGTTTCGGCAGACGCCGCGATCGGGGCGGTTTATCGAGGCGCCTCGAAATCTTCAGCAACAACTGCGTGAAGCGCAGCGGTCGCTCGAAAAGGGCGAAGGAAGCGATGCCGTTGTTCGACTTGGCGATCTCTTGGCTCGCAGCACACCGATCGACTCGGATCTGAGGGCGCAGGATTTCTTCGTCGACATCGAAGATTCGCAAAGGTCGCCGCGCTTGGTTCGCAACAGTCTATTGCGACAGGCTCGAGATCGGATTGGTGAACTGTCGGCCAAGGAGCTCGAGACTTACGAGTTGCGCAACGGCGCGCTGGCCAACAAGATGCTCGAAGATGCTTCGCTCGCTCGTGATTGGGAAATGCTGCGTCAGGTCCGTCGTCAGTACTTTCACACATTGGCTGGCTACCGAGCGTCGTACCTGCTTGCTCAGAAAGAACTTTATGGCGGGCATCCGCTTGCGGCTTCGTTGTTGCTTGATGATGTCGTGTCGATGCAGCGTGCCCGTGATCATCTTGGGGATGCTGTCGTTGAAATGCACGCAGTCGCCTCGCGGATGGCGAAGCGCCCAGAGACCGATTCGGACGCGGGGCAATCGGCACGTGCCAAACAATATGATCGGTCTTTCGAAAAAGCGGGTGGCGATTCACCCGACTATCCGTTTTTCGGCGGCGGCCTTGATCGCAACGAGTCGTCAGCGGGCGAGATGCCTTTGACGAACGAGCGTTGGTCGTTGCCAACCACCGGACGGACGCGACAAGATCGTGCCTTGCAAAAGGTCTCGTCCGAGCTTGCGTCCGCAGGCAAATTGCCGCCGCCAAGTTGGATGCCGTTGTTGGTTGGCGATCAACTGATCATGCGAACGACCGAACGTGTTGTCGGTGTTGATTATCGAACGGGCAAACGCATTTGGACCTACCCATGGTTCTCGCCCGAATTCAATGAAGAACGAGCGTCGTTTCAAGAAACGGCCGACAGCGATGGACCCGGCGATCTACTCAGCCAACGTGTTTGGAACGACCTGCCCTACGGCCAAATGACCACCGATGGCGAACGCGTTTACATCGTCGACAATCTTGGCGAAGTCGAGATGGCGCGGATTGGTGGGATGGGATTTGGTGGCACCCGGCCTGCGGATACCAAGACCAATACCTTGGTGGCGTTGGAACTTTCGACCGAAGGGAAGTTGCAATGGCGATTGGGGGCTGGTGCTTACGTTGAATCGGAGTTGTCGAACGCCTTTTTCCTGGGGCCTCCGCTGCCGCTGGATGGTCGACTTTATGTGATGGCCGAACTGGCTGGCGACATCAGTCTGTTTTGTTTGGATCCAAACACCGGATCGGAACTTTGGCGTCAACAGTTGGTCGCCGTGGAATCGGGGAACGTTAGCAATGATCCAATCCGGCGCATCGCCGGTGCAACGCCCACGTATCACGAAGGCGTTCTGATTTGTCCCACCGGCGCAGGTGCCGTTGTCGCACTCGACCTGCATGATCGAATGTTGCGTTGGGGATTCGGGTTTGATCGGGCCAGCCCGATTGGACGATCGATGAACAGTCGCAACGCGTACGATGCGTCGCAATTGATGCAGCGTTGGCACAGCGGCAACGCAATCGCTCACGGTGATACCGTGTTGGTGACACCCATCGAATCGGATCGGCTTTACGGTATTGACCTGGTAACGGGAAAGCCACGGTTCAAAGAAAAGAACCGCGTGCATCTGCGTTATTTGGCCGGCGCACGCGACAACCGGTTTTACATCGTCAGTGCGGACCAGGTTCGCGCGTTCGATATTCAAAACGGGGACCTGCTTTGGACGAGTCCAAGCGACATGCTGTCGGCTGGCCAGCAGATCATCGGCCGCGGTGTGTTTGGTGACGACGATTACCTGATTCCGATAACGTCGAACCAATTGGTTCGCATCTCGCTAGAAACGGGTGAAGTCTTACAGCGGCGTACAACGCGCTATTCGCTTGGCAACCTGATTGCGGCTGGAGGAGAGATCATCGCCCAGGGCGTTTCCGCAATCTCGGTGGCCTACGGCGAAGAGTCGCTTGAACCGCTCGTCGACAAAATGTTGCAAAAGGATCCCAACGATCTTGAAGCACTCGTTCGAAAATCAGAATTGTTGATTCAGCACCGCAAACGCCGCGAGGCACTCGAGTTGCTTGCCAAAGCGCGGGCGATCGAGCCAGCGAACGCCGAAGTACACATGCTGAGTGTGACCGCGATGTTGGGTGCTTTTCGCGATGACTTGCAAATCGATCCCGAACTTGTGGATACGCTTGACCGTTTGATCGAGCGAGACGAACAGCGTGCTGACTTTTTGGCTCTGCGTGTTGAAGCGGCCGTCCAAGACGGTGACTACGCGATGGCGATCACGCATCTGTTGAGCTTGTCGCAGTTGCTCGGCAGCGTTCCGGAGCTTGACCCGCGCACCGAAGAGTTGCTCTCCGACCGCGGTCGCTACTGTTCATTGAACAGTTGGATTGCTGGCCGTGTGGTCGAGATTCTCGATCAATGCGATGCACAGCAATTGGAGACGGTCAATCGGCTTGTGACCGAGGCGGTTGAACCGCTGCGACTTGGCCCCAATAAATCGCTCGCCCGGCTGATCAGGCATTTCGGCCCGCTCGAGGGAATTGAAGGGCTACGTTCCGAGCTTTCGCGGCGACTCGCCCAATCGGGATCGTGGTTTGCGCTCGAACGTTTGTCGCTGGGCCAGAAACTGCCGACCGCGGAGCATTATGCACAGATGTCCGATGAACGCTTGCTGTCACTGGCGAGCGTTTTCGCCGAAAGTCGTTACACCGCCGATGCCGCCGAGGTGATCACAGCACTTCGCTCACGCGACCTCGATGACAAGACATCGAAGCTTGTTGACGATATGGAAACGCTTTCCAAACGCGTTCCGTCCAAGCCTCAATGGAGCAATGAGGTAAACCTGTCTTGGGTCTCGCAGCAGATCATTTCGACGGGCTTCAATGTGCCTGCGCAGCGTTTTGCAGCGACTCGACACATTGCGGGCAAACAGTTCGAGAACTGGGTGTTGTTGGGTGAAGGGTCAAGCCCGCTGGCGATGCGTGATCCGAACAAGGGATCGATTCGCCAGATCGTGCTTGAAAGTGTTGACCGATCACTTGATACCGACAAAGAAGCCATTGTCTGTGGTTCCTTCATGGTCATTGTCCTGCCGACCGAATTGATCGGAGTGAATCTTCGCAGCGTGGTTGCTGCCGATGGCGAGGCTGTGGTTTGGCGTCGCTCGCTCAGTGGCGACGGAGGGGCGATTGCTCGCCGTCGAAGCGATACGAATCCGTTTGAAGCTCAGATCATCAAGTACGCGATGGTCAACACGAGTTCCATCAACGACAACGCTGAATTCCGTCTCGGTCCCGTCCTTGGTGACAGGATCATTATGGGGCAAGGAAGCGAGTTGATTGCTCTCGATTTGGAAACCAAAGAGCCGCTTTGGCGGAATTCGGATGCGCCAAGTAGCGGTGCGATTTTGGAACAAGACGGAAGGGTCGCAGTCGTTTCGCCGTCAAGTAAAAAAGTGGACTACTTCAATTTGCTTGATGGTCGCAAGCTTGAGTCAAAACCTTGGACACATGGCGACAGGTGGGCTGCAGCGGGCCGAAATGTTCTCTGTTACGCCAAGACTGATGAAAAACGTGTGTATGTGATTCGCCTGGTGGATGCGTTTACCGGTGAGGTCAAGCTGGAGATGAACTGCTTGGGATCCAACCGCACCAACGCCGACATTCCCTGCGGCTACGGTCGTGTGGTCAATGGACGCTACTTGGTGACGCTGCAGAGTACAGGGAAGGCAGCCGTGTGGGACTTAAAAGAAGCACGTGAAGTTTCCACGCCTGAGTTGCCCGCCTACCAGAACCTGCTTGGTCTTCAGGCAATGGTGCTTGATGGTCAAATCGTGCTGCTGCCCAAACGTCGCGATCAACGACCACGCCTGGCTGCTGGTGGATTGCAAACGGGCGACAGTAAGTATCACGTGACAACCCACGGGATGTACGCGATCGATTTGGAGAGTGGTGATTTGAATTGGAGCAAGGATTTCGAGGAACCTTGGGGCTGCACGATTCACCATCCTGCGGGGACGCCGATCATTACCCTGAGCCGTAGTCGCTCGACCTACGGTGCCCCATCGACAAGCCGCCAACTCAAACTCGATGTGCTTGCCTTGGATGTGCGTGATGGCAAAGAGTTAAGCAAGGCACTCGACCGGCAGATCCGTAGCCGAATGAACATCTTGCAGACTCGTCAAACCATTCAGTCAGGGTTGTCGAGAGTCATCGTTCAAATCGGCGGCGAACTGTTGACCTATCGCTTTGTCAGGCAAGACGCCGCCAAAGACGACGCCCAGGGGCAAGCCGAGCCGGCAACACCTGCAGAGATCGAAGAGTACGAACGCTTGCTGGAAGAGTCGCGGGATTAGATGCGGCGAGCCTGTGTTTTTTCAAGCCGGCAGTTCGTGGTGCCGAGCTTTGGCCGGAATCTTCTCGCTTCCCATAATCCGCCCAATGGCGGGACTACGAACGGCGTTGACCACACGGAGTGGCCTAACGAGGTTGTCGAGGTTGCGGCATCGGTTCACGCTCTTCTTCGAGGCTTTGCATCGACCGCGGCCCTAATCCGGCGAGCGCGAAAAGCTGGTTCATCCCGACCATCATTTCATGCCAGCGAACGATCAGCTCGGGGACGTTCACCTGGGATGCATCCTTGCGGTCGAAGCCAATTTCACTGACGCGTACAGTCGGTTCGAGGTGCAGCAGAGCTTCGATCATCAAATGATCTTGGCAATCTTGCTCGCTCAGACGTGGGTCATCATAGATCCAGAGATGGTTTTGAAGTGACCGATCGAGACCTGCCATGGCAGCGTTCTCGACCGACTCGGCAAGCAACACAACGTGAATGGGGCCACACTGGACGTAGAACTTTGGCATCGGAAATCCTCCTTGATTGGGATGATGTGGAACTTTGAATGTCCGGTTTGTTTTGCCAGCTCTCGGCTGACAGAAGGATCATCGAGGAGGCAACTGACACGTTAGGTCCACGCGTTTCTGATTCGCAAATTCGTCGCTGTTTTGGCAGAAAGTGGGGGTGCCCCATGGACAGGGATTTTGCCGGATCCGCGTCGCTGTCGCTCTTTGATCCGGCCTTCGGGGGTAGCCAGCTTCTGGCTGTGAAACTTTTCCGATTATGTAATTCGATTCAATTTTTCCGGTTAGGTCGCCGATACCGATTGTGTCCACCCATTCAAACGCAGGATTCCAATCATGGCGACTGTTTCCCTGATTCCCAAAGCAGCACTTGCGATCGCTGCCCTTTCCATCATTTGTGCGACCGGTTGCGTCGGGCCAATGTCATGTGGCCCCTGTGGTCCTCGCGGGCCGATTGCGTTGCCATCCGCTTGCGGTGGATGTGGTGAATGCGATTCCTGCGGCGAATGCGGCGGGTGTGGCGAACTGTATGTTGATCCTTGGATCAACCATCGCGCCGACATTTGCGATCCATGCGACCAATGCGGTAACTACAACGGCCAATCCTGTGGCAAATGCCGCTCCGTCTTTTCGGGCGTAGCAAGTCTCTGGGGCTACCGTTGCGGCGACACCGGTTGCAACACCTGCGATACCGTTGGTTGCTCAGGCTGTGACGCCGGCTGTGATAGCTGCTGCACCGAAGTCGAAGTGGGCTGCGGCGTCGAAGTAGGTTGCGGCGTTGAGGCCGGGTGTGGTGTCGAAGTCGGCTGTGGCGTCGAATCGTGTGATGGCTGTGATGCCTGCGGAGGCCACTACATGCACACCGGTGCCGTTCCAACGCCAGCGGCAGAGGTGGTTGAAATCAGCCCCGCCGAGCCGCCGTATCGTCCCAGCCGCACGCGAAAGATCTTCCGCGCCCGACCAAGCGTTGTCGAAGGCCCGCCACACGCGAGCAACTACTAAACGACGTTGGGTGTGTGCTCGCACGCACCACCCCTAACGCAATCCCGATACCCTTGATCTTGGTGCGTGCAAGCACGCACCCTACGGGCCATCGTCGCGTTTCGCTCCGTCGAAAGTAGTGGGCTTGCGTCTACTTGGGCTTCGATCACGATCCTCGATAAGATTCTTGGGAAGCGTGTACTGGCCGCGCACGACCACACCCTCAACAACGAGACTGTTCGGAAGATTGAGAGCTTCGAATAACGCGGCGAGATGGTCGTCGCTTTCGAACACAGCATCCGGCACCTCGTCCCCCACCAGCCAACGGCAGAGCAGGGTTTGCTCGGTCCTCTTGGGGCCATTGTTGATATCGCCCTTTGACGCTTTGATCCGGTGTGGCAACCACCGATCCTTGTGGTCTTGCCACTCGATCTTCATGTCCCAAAACGTGTTTTTCCGGTTTTGGACCTTGGTCGACACGCGAAGTGGCATGCCATGCTTGGGACTCTGCTCGACGGTCGTGATCATCTTTCCCAGCGGATTGGGAACGTCCCAGCGCGAAACAAGTCGGTTCGCCAATCCGCGTTTCGCGTCGATCAGACGTGCTCGGCCCAGGTAAAGCATTTCAATACCCTGGTAGTCCGACGGGCCCTCGAGACCGGTGTAGCCAAGCATGAAGTCGTCATAGGGGTCAATCACATTGGCAGAATGGAATCCTTCCTCCCAGCCTTTGACAGAAGCCCCTTTGGGCTTGAGAGAATAGGGGTGCACAAAGAGCTCTCCGCTTCGGCGTGCTTTCCACGTCGTTCCCTCGCGCACATATTCAATCCCCGATTCGATATCCCCATTGGGGCTGGGGACCGGATTGAATGATGCCTGAAGGTCCAACTTGCGTTTCGCGTCCACCGCGCGGGCATAGAAAACGAGAGCCATGGTCGCTGGTCGATCACCAAAGCGAATGAGCTCGCCCCGGTAAACGGCTGCGAACTTCTTGTTCATCGTTTGGCGTTCGCTCAGCATTTGGTCGATCGAATCAAAGACGTGATCTTTGGCTCGATCGTCGTCGCTCATTCCCACCGAAGTCATCAAGCAGAGCACGGCAGTTACACTCAGCAGTCGCTTCATCGATCACCTTCCTCGGCTTCTATCCAGTGATTGAGCGATCTTATCGCCTAAGGTCACCAATTCCAAATCGAGACGCACCGGGGCCTCGGCACTATCTAGACGACGTAGGGTGTGTGCTCGCACGCACCACCCCTAACGCAATCCCGATGCCCTCGATCTTGGTGCGTGCAAGCACGCACCCTACGGGCCATCGTCGCCTTTCGCTCCGTCGAAAGTAGCGCTCAAGCACTTCAGTTGCGGGCTGTTCGCTGGGGTGCTGCTTCTAGATTGAGTGGTGCGTGCAAGCACGCACCCTACGTGAGAACGGGTGCTTTTTTCGATCGATTTCGTTGAATCGATGTCCAATCCAACGCCTTGTCGCCCTAAAGTTTGCGGCGTTGGGCGTTCCGCTGTGTTAGGATAGAGGCCCCGCCTCCCACCTACCCACCACACTCAGCCCCGGATTTGCTCGTGCGAACGATTCGGCTGCTCCTTCTCTTTTTCCTATTCTGCCCTCTCCTGGATTCTGGCCGCGGTTGCTTTGCGGACGAACCCGGTTCGGTTGCATTCTTTGAAAACCGCATTCGCCCGGTGCTGGTCGAACATTGCTACCAATGCCATTCGTCTGACGCCGACGAAATTGGCGGATCGCTGTTACTTGATTCGTCCGATGGCATGATGAGCGGTGGTGACAGTGGTCCGTCGCTGGTCAAAGGGGATGCCGAGGCAAGCGTTCTCATCTCGGCGATTCGCTATGAATCGACCGAAATGCCGCCGGAAGGCAAATTGCCTGACCATGTGATCGACGACTTTCAGAAGTGGATCGACGCGGGCGCGGTCGACCCGCGGCGCGGCACGGTGCGGCCGCCGTCGATGGCATCACAAATCGACATCGAGGCTGGCCGTGAATTTTGGGCATTCCAACCGGTCGGTTTTCACTCCGTCCCGAAGCATGCGTCGCGTGAATCGCGAGGCGTGATTGATCAGTTCTTGTCGGACAAGCTTGATGCCAGCGGCGTGGTTGCCAATGGTCCCGCGCCCCCGGCTGCGAGACTTCGTCGTCTCGCCTACGACCTGACTGGCCTGCCGCCCGATCCGAATCTGGTCCAGCAGTGGTTGTCCGATCCCTCGCCGCGACATTGGCGCCGGATCGTGGATCAACTCCTCGCGACTCCCGGCTTTGGCGAACATTGGGCTCGCCATTGGATGGACGTCGCACGCTATGCCGACAGCAATGGTGCCGACTTCAATGCGACCCACCACGAAGCGTGGCGTTATCGTGACTATCTGATTCGCGCCTTTGCGGCAGATACCCCGTTTGACCAGATGATTCGCCAGCAGATTGCGGGCGATCAACTCCCCTTTTCGAACGATGCACAACGTCACGACAACATTGTCGCCAGCACCTTCTTGATGCTCGGCACAAAAATGCTCAGCGAACGGGACAAACCAAAGCTTGTGCTTGATGTTGTCGACGAACAGATCGACACGGTCGGACGAGCCTTCCTTGGATTGACGCTCGGTTGTGCACGATGTCATGACCACAAGTTCGATCCCATTCCGACCGAAGACTATTACGCATTGGCGGGCATCTTTCGCAGCACCATGACACTCAATGGCGAGAGTCAGAAGTACGTTAGCACTTGGAATCGTGTGAAGTTGCCAACCACCGCTGCGCACGTCGCACAGGTCAAAGAACATCGTGACGCGATGAAAAGGTTGCAAGAGGAAATCAAGCAAGCCGAAACGAACTTGAAGGCGGTCAAGGAAAAACAATCGGGAAGCTACGAAGGCATCGTGGTCGATGATTCCGAGGCCGAGAAGAAGGGCTATTGGAAAGCGTCGACGATCTACAAGAGCTTTTTCGGCGTCGGCTACATTCACGACAACAATAGCGGCAAAGGTGACGCGTCGATTACGTTCACCACCAAATTACCCGCGACAGGACGCTACGAGGTTCGGCTTTCGCATTCGCCCGGGTCCAATCGTGCAAAGGCTGTCCCGGTCACGATCAGCAATGGTGAAGAAACCATTGAGCTGACAGTCGATATGCGTAAGGTTCGCATTCAACCGATGTGGTCACCGATCGGCGAGTTTGAATTTGACGCGGATCGCGAGGTCGCGGTCACTTTGCGAAACGAAGGGACCAGTGGCTATGTGATTGCGGATGCCGTTCAGTTCTTGCCGCTCGATTCGGATTCAGATTCATCGTCCAAGGAAAATGCCAAACAGGTTGCCGCCAATCAACGCGCGATCGACAAGGCCGAGGAAACGGTTGCTTCGCTCAAATCCGATCTGGATCGATTGAAAAAGAACGCTCCGCCGCCGCTTCCCGAAGCGATGGCGCCGTCGGACCGTTCGAGTGCTTCCATTTCCGACTCACCGGTGCATATTCGCGGCGAAGTGAAGAACCTTGGTGAGGTCGTGCCGCGAGGGTTCTTGCAAGTCTGTGGAAGTGGTGACGTCTCGATCGCCAACCCAACTGGCAGCGGCCGGGTGGAGCTTGCCGATTGGTTAACCGATCCGGACAACCCCGTTGTGGCGCGCGTTTACGTTAACCGCGTTTGGATGCATTTGATGGGCGAAGGTTTGGTTCGCACCGTCGATAACTTTGGTATCCAGGGTGACCGTCCTTCGCATCCCGAGATGCTCGATGCGTTAGCGACCGACTTTGTTCGCAACGGTTGGCGAACAAAGAGCTTGGTTCGCAAAATCGTGCTCTCAGCAGCTTACCAGAGGTCGTCGGAATACAACGCAACCGCCAGCGAGATTGATCCAGAGAACCGTCTTGTTTGGCGTGCCCATCGACGTCGACTTCCAGCCGAATCGATTCGCGATTCGATGCTTGTCGCGGCTGGCCAACTTGATCGTCAGCCTCGGTTCGAACCGATGAAGGGGCGCGGGACATTGGTGTCGAGTAATAACGCCGATAGCAAGGCTAAATTCAAGGGCGTTGGCGAGCCGTGTCGTTCGGTCTACTTGCCGGTTGTCCGCGGCTACGTGCCGTCGCTGATGAAGAACCTTGACGCGGCCGAACCCGACTTGTTGGTTGGCAGACGACCGACCACCAATGTGCCTGCTCAAGCTTTGGCCCTTGTGAACAGTCCCGTGGTCAATGAATGGGCCAAGCAGGCGGCGAGTGATGTGATGTCCAACGCAGCGCATTTCGATGATCGGCTGCGCCACGCCTATGTCACATTGTTTCATCGTCAGCCAACGGCGGGAGATATCGAGATCGCGATGAAGTTTTTCGAGGCGTCCAAGGGCGGACAAGACTCATTGGATGCCTGGCATGAGTATGTGGCGGCGATGATCGCCAGCACCGAATTCCGTTTACTCGAGTAAGTGTTTCTTGAGTTCACACCCTCGCACATCAACCAAGTATCTAGCGCCCACACCTTCAGGCCCAGTCCATGAAACGCACGCAAGTTACCCGCCGCCAGTTTGGCTCTGTCAGTAGCTTTACGCTCGGTTCACTTGCTGTTTCGGCGATGGCCCCGACAAGGTCGCTATTTGGCGCGCCTACGATTGATGGCTTTCACGTGAAGCCCCGCGTTAAGCGGGTGATCTTCCTGTTCATGCATGGTGGCCCCAGTCATGTTGACACGTTCGACTACAAGCCGCTGCTGAAACGGGATGACGGCAAACCGCTACCGTTTGCACTTCCGCCCAACATCGACGCCGTCCCGAAGTTGATGAACGGTCCTTGGAAGTTCAAGCAGCGCGGTGAATCAGGAATGTGGGTGAGCGATCTCTTGCCGCACATGGCCGAGCAGGCCGATTCTCTTACCGTGATTCGCAGCATGCACACCAAAGGCCAATCGCACGGCCAAGCGGTTGGCATGGTCAACACGGGTAGCGATAACTTGGTTCGCCCCAGCGTTGGGGCTTGGATTAGCTACGCATTGGGAAGTGGTCACCCCGACCTGCCAGCTCATGTGGCAATTGGACCGGCGACTGCCCACGGAGGACCACGAAACTACGGCGCCGCGTTTCTGCCGGCCGCGCATCAAGCGACGGTGATCGGCAGCAATGGGAGGTTCGGCGATGGAAAGATTGCCAACCTTGATGGGCCGGTCGACGCTGACCGAATCGAGCGTCGGTTTTCGCTAGTCCAGCAACTGAACCAGAGACACCTCGAGGCAACGGGCCCCGATCGTGAAATCGAAGGAGCGATCGAAGCGGTTGACCTTGCCTCGCGGATGCGATTGGCCGCTCCCGAGATTTTCGATCTTGATCAGGAGACTGAGGCGACGCACTCGTTGTACGGGATCGGCCAGAAGGCAACGGATTCGTATGGCCGCGGTTGCCTGCTCGCACGCCGCTTGGCCGAAGCTGGCGTGCGGTTCATCACCGTCAGCAGTGGACAGGTGTGGGACCAACATGGCAACCTTGAATCAGGGCACAACAAGAATGCACTCGCGACCGACCAACCGGTCGGCGCGCTGATCCAAGACTTGCAACAACGCGGCCTTTGGGAAGACACGTTGATTGTGTGGGGAGGCGAATTCGGTCGCACGCCCGTCGTGCAAGGATCGAACGGACGCGACCACAACCCACAAGGTTTCTCGATGGTCTTGGGAGGCGGTGGACTCAAGGGCGGCATCACTCATGGCGAAACCGACGATTACGGATACTATGCCCGACGCGACCGCGTGCACATGCATGATTTGCATGCCACGATTTTGCACTTGCTGGGAATCGACCACGAAAAACTGACCTACCGCTACGCCGGGCGCGACTTTCGTTTGACCGATGTCAGTGGTCGTGTCGTGAATGAGATCCTGGCGTGAAGGTAGGCCGGATCAAGAAGCGACAGCGATGCAGATCCGGCATGATCGAGTGTCCGTTCGCCCCGCCTTTGGGCGGCGGGGGCTGAAGATTCCGGCTAAAGCTCGGTACTACGAACGGGCTCAATCCTACTGTGGGAACACGTAGGGCTTGGTGGGGTCAACCAGCGGCGGCAGATTGCGTGGTGGCTTGACCGTTTTCACGCCGATGCTCGAGTCGTCGTAGATCACTTCTGGCGCGGCCGAGGTGACCGGCGGCGCCAAGACGGGAGCACCCGATCGGTGAGGCGTTTCGTCAAAGATTGCGGGTTGTTGAGCGACCGGCGCCGTTTGCATGGCGTTGATAATCGATTCGGAGATACCCTGTTCGTGCAGGCTGATGATGTCGCGAACGCCCAATTGACGCGCCACACCATTGATCTTGATGTACTGCACGATGGTTGATTCGGCGACACCGCGACGGACCAAATCAATGACGTCCGCATTGGAAAGCGCGCGAGCGGCTTGAGCTTGTTGGGCTTGTGCTTGTTCGGCCCGTTCGAGTTCTGCAGCAAACTGCTGTGCTTGCCAATCGGCCTGCGCTTGCGTGTGATGCAATTGCTGTTGGTATTTGTGAGTTTGATAGGCGTGGTGGTGCCGCTCTTCGATGCGACGATCTTTTTGATCGCCGATGGCACCGCCAGCAATGGCCCCAACGGCTCCGCCGATCAATGCGCCGGCTGTTTCGTTGTCTCCCTTGTCGCCGATCGCTGCGCCAACGGCGGCGCCGGCCAGGCCACCAAAGATCGCTCCGCGGCGGCGGTGGAAACGGTTTTGGGCGTCAGCGTGGCTCGCGACAAATCCAACCAATAGTGCTGCAAGGATGATGCGGTGGGACATGGTTGCACCTCGTGCTCGTTCGTCTTGTATTCCATCAACAGTTCTTTGGAATCGGTGTGCGCGGAGAAGATTGGCGCTACCGTTCCTGCAAAAGTTTTGACCACAAACCGGGCTGGCGCGGTAAAAAAAGGGGTTCGGTATCGGCCTTTTTGTCTCAATGGAACGGTTCTTTCGGTTAAGACGAATAGGTCTTGGTGAGCACCCATTTCAACCAACAAGTCAGCGAGCAACAAAGTATGAACGAGCCAACTCCATCTCCGGGACAGATCGGATGGGCCGACCTAACGATCGACAATGCCAACGAGATCCGAGAGTTTTACGAGAAGGTCGTCGGCTGGACGAGCTCGCCTGTGCCCATGGGGCAATACGAAGATCACTGCATGATCGCGGGTGATGGCGCGACGGTGGCCGGAATCTGTCACGCCCGCGGAGAAAACGTTGGTCTTCCACCGCAATGGTTGCTGTACATCAATGTCGAAGATCTGGACGCATGCATCGCCCGTTGCAACGAGAGTGGCGGCAAATTGCTTCATGGTCCACGTTCGGCCGGCGGAGGCCGATGCGCGGTGATCGAAGATCCGGCTGGCGCTTGCGTCGCGTTGTACCAACCCTAGCGATTGTGCGATCGCCGCAGTGTCACAACGGCGTTGACCGATACAATCGCACTGGTCTTTTTTGACCGCCCCGTGGCAAAAAATATGCAAGAGTTCTGGGAACAAAAGTTAATGATCGGGACCGACATCCAGCCGGAGCTGTGGCGTCGTCCTTGTTGATGATGATCGCCACATAGGATGACACCGTGACCTTTCGAGCCATCGTTGCTGTGACCCTGGTCCTTTCTGCATTCTCGACAGCCGAAGCCCAGTTCGGACGCTTTGGTCGTCGAAGTTACAGCCAACCAAAAACACAATCGACTCGCGGTGGTAACTACCGGGCCAGTCGCGTGCTGCAAATGACTCCGGAAAAGATGACGGAAGTCTTTGGCCCAAGCATCTTGGTTCGCGAGACGAAGCCAGCCAAACAAGCGGCCGCCAAAGCTCAGCAAGCCACAACCACCTCGGCTCGATTCGTGACACAACCGACTGACTAGAGTCGAATCGATCCATTGCAAAACGAACAACGCCCATCCAAACGGATGGGCGTTGTTTTTTGTGTTGTCTCGTGCCAGGTGCCGCGTGGCACTTGTGACTAGGGACGGCGTGAGATCTTTTGCTCGCCGCCGAAGTGCTCTACCGCTCGTTGCAAGACGGCGTCTTCTGCGTCGAGGGTCACTTTCCCTTCTGCATTCGGGCGAGCGGCAATGTAAGTCGGCTCCACCTCGATGCTTGGCGTGACGCCGCGGCGGCTGATGGCACGACCACTCGGCGAATAGAACTTGGCGGTGGTCAGACAGAGTCCAAACTTGGCGGTTTGCATGCGGAAGATGCCTTGCACGCTTCCTTTGCCGTAGCTTGTCTCGCCAATGATTGCTCCTCGCTTCGAGTCAGCGATGGCACCAGCAAAGATCTCGCTGGCACTTGCGCTGTCGCGGTCAATGAGGACAGCAAGCGGCACATTCCAAGTGTTGGGACGATGCGCGATGTAGTCAAAATTCTCGCGAGCATTGCGGCCACGTGTGGTGACAATGCGTCCTGTGCCAAGGAAACGGTCGGCCACTTCAACGGCCGCCGACAGCAGTCCACCGGGATTGCCACGCACATCGATGACCAGCGAACGCATGCCTTGGCGGTGCAACTGCCACAGGGCTCGTTCGACGTCACGGGTGGTTGTTTTTTGGAAGTTCGTCAGCCGCATGTAACCAACGCGGTTGTCGACGTCGATGAAGTGAACGTTTTCAACACAAGGAACTTCGACGCGTCGACGTTGGACCTTCAAGTCCCGTTGCTCGCCTTGAGCGTTCGTGACAGCGATCGAAACGTAGGTGTGCTCGGGGCCGCGAAGCAAGTCGGCGGCGTGGTCGGGGTCGGTCGCGTCGGTGAAGGCCGACTCAACACGGACGATCCTCTCGCCAGCAAGGATGCCAGCCTCTTCGGCCGGACCGTTGGGGATCACCGACAAGATTTGCAGGTGATCCGATTCTGCTTTCAACTCGATTCCCAGGCCGACGAAGTTGCCTTCGATGTTTGAGAACATCTCGTCCAACTGGCTCGGCGACAGAAGGCGTGTGTACGGGTCGAGTGTCGAAACCGCTCCGCTCAGATACTCCAGCACGGTTGCCGTTGCCGATAGTCCCAACTCGGTTTGCGCGGCACCAGCCACATAGGCGACCGTTGCACGCAAATCGAAGCGTGTCGCGGTGCTGCGATTGCTGAGGCGGTGATGGATGTTGAGACGGAATCGCTCGATTGCTTCAGGATCAACGTCGGCGAGCAAACGTTGCACGAAGCTGTCCTCGGTCAATGCGACTTCCAACGCAGCGGTGCCATGCACGAGCACACGCGACCAGTCGACGTTTTCGACATAGTGTGTTTCGAGGTTCGCCAGCATTTCGGCGTACAGGTCGAGCGCTTGGCTCGTTCCGAGTTCACGCACCGATTGCAAATAGCTGTCGTCGCGATAACGTCGATTGACATCGTAATGGATGCGACTGATGACAAGCCGTTGATACAACGTCTTGCTTGATGGATGTTTCTTTGTCGCGTCCTCGTAGTGTCGGACCGCTTCCGCCCATTGGCGATTTCGTTCCAACTCGAGGCCAGACTGGACCGAGGCTGATTCCGCATCGACCACACCCGCTTCGCTTGGCGACTGTGCCGAGACGTGGTTGAGGGTCGCGAGGTTGCCAGAGAGGGTGACGACCGTTGCAACAATGCCAGCTGCGAGGGGCTTGATCACGACGCGGGCAATAAAATCCATGCGCAGAGTTTCCATGGCGAGCATCGATTGGGAGGTTCCACACGTGCCGGGAGGAGGCAATGCAGCGAGGCCGCTCAAGATGCTCAATACGGGCGGCCACGGGAATATAGGTCACAAAGGGTGCCTGGTCAAAAAACTGTTGCGGCGGTAATTCGGGATAACTGGTGTGACCAACCCAGACCGTCAGGTCGAGAATCAATCACGCCGGTTGGTCCGGTCCTGATGAGCAAAGAACGCTCGAAAACCCGCTTGGTTTTTTAAGAATTCACGCTGGCTGAGATCACAACGACGGCGGCCATCCACCGCGCAGACTTTGTGCAGACAAACCAGGTGCTTCCATTCTTAAAACCGGTTCGGTTTCTCTCGAAACCGGCATGGCTTTCGGGCGGCTCTGCGGCCGCGTGCGCATCCTGGCGCGAGTGACGAAGAAACATTCGCGTGAAACACGTTTCACTTATCGCGAATAGAGATCGTCGTGGCTTCCACTTTTCACGATAGGCGCTGTCCAGTTCGCGGGCAACGTTTCGAGCCAATTCGCGCCGAGATAACGTTGACACTCCCCACTGCGAATTCCTACCGTCCGCACTGATTCTCTGACCGACACGGATCAACGTGCGCAGCGAACAAGCGATGGACGAGCAACTAGGAAACGAATCAAAGCGAATACCGCAGCCTTCCCACACCACTTCACCCTTGCATTGGCGAACTTTGTCGATGCGAGCGATGTGGACGTGTGTTGCCTTGCTGTGTGGTGGCGGCTGCGCAACGACAAACTACCTCGCACCCCGTTCCATTCGCGAAAACGCGCTCACCGCCCAGCTCAAACTGACCGGCCGCCAAGGCCCCGAGATTAGTGAGCGGACCTGGGACACCCTCCGTCGATTCGGCCTGGAAGGGAGTTACAAAGACGATCACAACGTCTGCTTTGAACACATACGTGAGACCGTTGCCAACACGCCTGATGGCGAATTGATCTACGCCCTCAGTGAACTGTCTTACGTCGAAGGAAAAAAAGCGGAACGCCGCGGCGATGTGTACGCTGCGTTGAATCAATACGGCGTTGCGCTGACCAACGCGTACGACTATCTGTTCAGCGAAGATCTCAAGATCACGCGCAACCCGTACGACCCTCAATTTCGCGATGCGTGCGACCTGTACAACGAATCGCTCGAAGACACGCTGCGATTGTTGTGCAGCGAAAACAAGATCGAGCCAGGGCAAACCTACACGATCAGCACGCCGAACCGAGAATTCCTTGTCCGCACCGAAATGCGTGGCCAGTGGAAACCCGATGAGTTTGATCACTACGAGTTTGTCAGTGACTACGAGATCGAAACGCTTCGCAATCGCCACACCACCTATGGTCTCGGCGTCCCACTGATCGCCGTTCGACGCCCATCAGGCGACAGCGAAAACCGCGAGGGATATTACCCCGAGGGGCTCAGCTATAGCGTCACGGCGATGATGCGCTGTGTGAAGCCCAACGGTGCACGTGCTGGCGAAGCCGGCACCTGCATCCTCGAGTTCTTCGACCCGCTGACGGCCAATCAAATCGAATTGGCCAACCAATGGGTCCCGCTCGAAACCGACCTGACAACGCCACTGGCGTTCTTTTTGGACAGTCCCGAGTTTCGCAAACGGAATCTGGCCACCGAAGGTTTGATCAACCCGAACGACTACCAGGCCAAACGCGGCTTGTACATGTTGGAACCGTACGACCCTGATCGTATTCCCGTGTTGATGGTCCATGGTCTTTGGTCGAGTCCGATGACCTGGATGGACATGTTCAACGACCTGCGTAGCTTTCCCGAAGTGCGCGAACGCTATCAGTTTTGGTTCTACCTTTATCCCACCGGACAACCGTTCTGGACCAGTGCGACGCATTTGCGCGCTGACCTAAGAGAGATGCGCGAGGTGTTTGATCCGAGCCATCGCGACAAGAACATGGATCAGATGGTCCTGGTTGGTCACAGTATGGGCGGCTTGGTTAGCCGAATGCAGACGATCGATAGTGGCGATGAGTTCTGGAAGATTGTCAGTGATCATCCCGCCCAGTCGCCTCAAGAGGCGGTCGCTCAGATTCGCGGCTCGAACGAAGACGTTCACAAACTGGTTAGCACGTTGTACTTCAAACCGAGCGAGTCGGTTCGGCGCGTGATCACCATCGGGACTCCGCATCGGGGCAGCGAATTTGCCAATGATGTGACTCGCTGGCTGGCACGTAAGATCATCAAGCTTCCGCAAATGGCCGTCACCACTGGTCATCGCCTGGCCGAGGAAAACCCTCAACTGTTCAAGCACACGCAACTCTTGACCGTTGCCAATGCAATTGATTCTCTCGCGCCCGAATCACCGATCTTTCCGGTCATGATGCATGCGAAGCGCGCACCCAACGTCAAGTATCACAACATCATCGGCGAATTGAAGGAACCGTCTTTCTTGCAACGCAAGATTGGTCCCGGTGATGGCGTGGTCAATATCGATAGCGCGGTGATGGACGACGTCGAAAGCGAACTGCGCGTCGACGCCCCTCACACAACCATTCACATGAATGGCACAACCATCTATGAAGTCCGGCGGATTTTGATGGCACACCTGCAGGAAGTCGATGCCAACGACCGAGTCGCCACTCAACCAGGTCAGCGGATCGCAACCGTGCCAGATCACCTCAGCGACGAGCAGGAGTCGGGTGTTTTCGCCCCCGTCGTCATCGAGCGGTGATTGTCGGAAGAGAAAAGAGAGAACCCCTTTTCTTCGAGACTAGCTTGCAGTGGTCATGTAGCCAGCCAGGGGCGCGGGCTTAATCTCAGGTGATTCGCCATCGCGATCGACGCTGCCGACGAACAACTGCGGCTTGTCCTGGACGGGCAACCGATTGGTGACAGCCCGGCGTGGTTTGGTTTTGTTGGGGGCCGTTTTGCTGGCGACACGAGGATGGGCGAACGCTTCTTCGCGAGGGCTCACTTGTCCTTGCTCGTCGTCTTTGTCGTCGCTCGGTTGTGGTTTTTCGGTGCCAGCGAGTTCGCCGCGAATCACACGCACCTCATCGGGGGCTTCGATACCGATACGGACTTTATTGCCATCAATTCGCAACAGAGTGACGCGAATATCTTGGCCGATCAAAATCTGTTCCTTGGCCTTACGGGACAAAACAAGCATGGCTTCTCCTTCGCCTTTTAATCGATGTTCGAGAGGTTGACGTTTTGGCCGTCACAGGCAGTTTGCCAGGGCGGCAAGTCTTTTCTTGATGGAGGGCAACTAGAGCACGCCCTGTGCCAAAGGCACGCTGCAAAACTCAAGAAGGCGCGTTCGTCTCGTAAATCGTGGGCGAATTCTTTTTTGCCCGTTGGATGGAGCGTCGAAACGAATGCCACAAACGGAAAAAGTTACAACCTGCGTGCAACAAGGTTTCATTTGCTAGCACCAATGTCGCAGGCGGCGGTGTGCCAGGGGAACGCCAAACAACGGTCGTTCGCGAAGCGTTTCGAAGAGGCGTTGCTCGATTCATCTTGAGTCGAAATGGCAACTTTCCTATTTTTTCCTCGTGTCGCCGTCTCGCCCTGTTGGGCGGCGCGGCCGCTACCGCACAGGAATCTAGCCTTTCAGGGCAACCCGACCCATTCGGTTCAAAGGAGTGACCGCAATGCCCCGCCTACAAACGATGCCCCAATTGAGTTGGGCAAAGCCATTGGCGTTGACGATGGCTTTCGCAATGACCTTCGTTGCGATTTCGGCTCCCTCGCAATCGGCAGCTCAAGAACGCAACAACATCGTGGCCGTGGTCAACGCCGACCCGATCACACGCAAAACACTCGCTGACGCGTGTGTTGTTCGGTTTGGCAAAGACGTGTTGGAAAACATGGTCAACCGCCATTTGATTTTGCAAGCTTGCCAAAGCCATGGAATCAACATCACGGAGAAAGAAGTCCGTGAAGAAATTGATCGTGTCGCCAAAAAGTTTGGCCTGACGATGGAATCCTACTTGGGCTTGTTGGAAAAGGAACGCGACATCGCTCCTGACCAATACAGTCGCGAGATCATTTGGCCCATGCTCGCGTTGCGACAGCTTGTTGCCGACAAGGTCCAAGTGACGCAGGATGAATTCAATAAAGCCTTCTCGGCTCAATACGGCGAAGCCGTGAAGTGCCGTTTGATCATGACGGCGAAACGCGAAAAGGCGCTATCGCTTCAGCAACAAGCGACCGCTGATCCCGAGAGTTTCTCGGCGCTGGCAAAAAAACACAGTGAAGATCCGGCAAGTGCCAGCGTTGGTGGATTGATTCCGCCAATTCGTCGCAACAGCGGCGACTCGCGACTCGAAGAAGCCGCCTTCGGTCTGAAAGACGGCGGCGTCTCGGACGTGTTGCAGCTTGGTGATCAATGGATTGTCTTGCAAGCCGTCCGCCGTATCCCAGCGTCGACACCAAGTGCACAAGCGATGCCTGTGATCCGCGATCAGATCAACGATCAACTTCGCGACCAGAAAATGCGCAACGCAGCGACCGAGCTGTTTTCGAAACTGCAAAAAGACGCTCGTGTCGTCTTGGTGCTCGGCAATGAAGAACTTTCCAAACAACACCCTGGCGTCGCTGCAATCATTAACGGCGAAAAGGTGATGATCGACATCGTGGCTGCGGAATGCATCAAGCGTCACGGTCTCGATGTGCTCGAAGGCGAAATCAATCGCAAGCTGCTGAACCAAGCATTGCGTTCGGTTGGCAAGACCATCACTCAAGACGATGTCAATCAAGAAGTGGCGTCGGCCGCCGTCAAGGTTGGCTACGTGCGTGGCGATGGTTCGCCAGACGTCGAGGGGTGGCTCGAGTCGGTCACCGCTGACGGCATGATGACACGTCAACTTTACTTTGACGATGCTGTTTGGCCGAGCGTTGCCCTTCGCAAGTTGGTTGAAGACTCTGTCAAAGTGACGGCGGACGATTTGAAGGAAGGATTCGAATCGTCGTATGGACCTCGGGTTGAAGTGTTGGCGATCGTGTTGGGCGACCAACGGAGCGCTCAGAAGATCTGGGAGATGGCTCGTGACAACCCGACCGACGAGTTCTTTGGTCAACTTGCCGAGCAGTACAGTATCGAACCGGCCTCGGCCAGCAATCGCGGCAAGGTTCCGCCGATTCGCAAGTTCAGCGGTCAGCCAGCGATTGAACGCGAAGCGTTTCAATTGAAGCCAGGCGACTTGAGCGGAATCATCGTCGCTGGTGACAAGTACATCGTCTTGCGATGCCAAGGGTACACCGAGCCAATCGTGACCGACTTGTCCGACGTCCGTGACGAGCTGCTGCGTGACCTCCATGAAAAGAAGCTCAACCGGGCGATGACCCGGCAGTTCGAAGCCATGATCGACAATGCCGAGATCGACAATTTCTTGGCCGCGTCAAAAGAATCCACACGAATCGCTGGCGAGAAACCTCAGCCACGCAAGTGATACGTGCGCGGGGCAGAATTCGCGTCGAAAGCCCGGTCAGTGATGGCCGGGCTTTTTTTGGGTCCCGACGTAACCGTTAAAGTCACCCCAGGGGCGAAATAACGAGACTTTTCAGATAACCCCTGGGCTTTTTGCAGGGTCTTATCGACAATATTCACAGCAAATACCCTTCTCGATCGCCGCTGCCGCGGACCAACAACATCATGAGCGAACCGTTCAACGTCGACACGCCCAATATCGATGCTCCCGCCATCGAGCCTCCGACGACCGACCCCGTCAAGGAACCCTTTGAGGTTCAATTTGCGTCGCGTGTCGATCGACTGCCGCCCTACATGTTTGGTCGCATCAATAACTCGCTTTACCAAAAGCGACGTGCGGGTGATGACGTGATTGACTTGGGAATGGGCAACCCGTCCGACCCGCCTGATCCAGTCGTGGTCTCCAAACTCGCCGATGCGGCCGCCGATGTGGGCAATCACGGCTACAGCAAATCAAACGGGATCGCCAACCTTCGCCGCGAGGTCGCTGGAAAATACCATCGCAAGTATGGCGTCCGGCTCGACCCCGATACCGAGATCATCGCCTGCTTGGGAAGCAAGGAAGGTTTCTCGCATATGTGTCTGGCGCTGATGGGGCCGGGCGACACGGCGATGATCCCGTCGCCCTATTTCCCCGTTCACATGTATGGCGTCATCCTCGCCTCAGGCAACGTCGTCTCGTTGGACGTGGCCGATCCGGACAAGTTCCTGCACAACGTCGCCTACACGTGCGAGCATCTCGCGCCGCGACCAAAGTTGTTGATCATCAACTACCCACACAATCCATCGGCCGCCGTCATTGAACCCGACTTCTTTGTCGAAGTGGTTCGGCTTGCCAAGAAGTACGGCTTCATGGTGATCCATGACTTTGCCTATGCCGACGTTGCGTTCGACGGGTACCAACCGCCAAGTTTCTTGGCCGCGCCTGGTGCCAAGGATGTTGGTGTTGAATTCACGACGATGAGCAAGGGATACAACATGGCCGGTTGGCGTGTCGGATTCTGCGCCGGCAATGCCGACATGATTCGTGGACTCGGCACGATCAAGGGTTATTACGACTACGGCATGTTCCAAGCGATCCAGATCGCGGCAATCGTCGCGCTGCGCGAGACCGAGGCGACCGTTGCGAAACAATCGGAGATCTATCAAGGTCGACGTGACGTGTTGGTCAACGGCTTGCGCCGGCTCGGTTGGGAAGTCGACGCCCCTAAGGCCGGTATGTTCGTTTGGGCGCCTGTGCCGGAACCATGGCGCAGCTCGATGAGCACGATGGACTTTGCAATGAAGTTGCTCGAAGAAGGCAACGTTGCCGTCAGTCCAGGCAGCGGGTTCGGTACTGCTGGCGAAGGCTTCTTGCGAATGTCGCTTGTCGAAAACGAACATCGCTTGCGTCAAGCGGTACGCCAAATCGGCAAGTGCCTCAACCAATCAGCTGCACCGGCGGCGCCCGCCGCGTCGTAGCGAGATCCATCGCCGTAACGGCTGAAGTAGTGGACGAGGCCACGAGTCCCTCTTCTTGAGCCGGTTGTTTGAGAACGTTTGTCTGTCTTTTGAGCTTCGTACCTTGTCACGTCTTGTTGGCAGACATTTTTTCATTTGGGCGTTGGCTTTGCCTGCGATTGGAGAACGTTTTCAGTGGGCTGGGGTATGATGGTCGGACGCCTTTTGCGAACCACCACACATACCCCTTCGGAAAAACATGTCTCGCACTTCCCTGCCCCTTTTGGCCGTCGTTTGTTTGGCGGCGGTTGCCCAGGCCGATCATCGAGTTCTCTTGCAGGGCGGAAAACGGTTGGCCATCGTCGAATCGGATGGAACGGTCAGCTGGGAAATGCCTTGGGGTGGCATCCATGACATTCACGTTCTGAAAAACGGCAACATTCTGACTCGCCAAGGTCGCACTGCGGTGGTCGAGATTGATCGTGATTCGAAAGAGGTTGTGTGGAAATACGACTCGGCAACCCAAAACGGAAACAAAGGGAAACGCGTCGAGATTCACGCGTTTGAGCGATTGCCCAATGGCTTGACGATGATTGCTGAATCGGGAACGGCGCGCATCATCGAAGTCGATCGCGAAGGAAAGCTCTCACGCGAGACGAAGTTGGTGACCAACAACCCCAACGCACATTCCGACACTCGCTTGGTGCGAACGCTGGCGGGAGGTAACTACTTGGTCGCCCATGAAGCTGATGGAATGGTTCGCGAATACGACGCGAAGACGGGCGAGGTGGTCTGGGAATACGATGTACCCCTGTTTGGCAAGCAGGCGGCGGGTGGTCACGGTCCGGAAGCGTTCGGCGACAAGTGTTTCGCCGCGTTGCGTCTGGGCAATGGCAACACATTGATCGCAACCGGTAACGGGCACAGCGTGATCGAAGTCACGCCGGACAAGAAAGTCGTCTGGCAGATTCACCAAAACGATCTGCCAGGGATTCGACTCGCTTGGGTGACCACGCTTGAGGTCTTACCGAATGGAAACTACGTGATTGGCAACTGCCACGCGGGACCGGAGCAACCGTTGTTGATTGAGATTGAACCAAAGTCCAAGAAAGTCGTGTGGACGTTCAATCGGTTTGCCGATTTCGGCAACAATGTCTCCAATTCCCTACTGCTTGACGTCTCCGGCAAATCGTTGCGCTAGTGATGACTGACGACCAGGACAATCCGTACCAAACGCCTGGCGCTACGAGTGAGACGCCACCGCCCAGCACACGACTTTTCGTCTGGTGCGCCGGATGTGTGTTTGGCTGCGCGGCCGTCGGTGGGCTGATTGGGCTGGCGATCGGTGGCGCCTTGGGCGTGTTCGTGCCGGGCTACTACGAAGCGGTTTTCGGTGGCTCGGGAACCGCGGTCAATCCGGTTGCGGTCGGAATTGGACTGGGCCTAACACAGGGATGCGTGTTTGGTGGCGTGGTGGGAGTCGTTCTGGTTGCGATCAATCTTTGGTATCGCAGCCGATTGGTTGCCAAGGAGAATGACGGGCCTCGTGGCGACGCGACTTGAGTCCAAGGAGGGAGAGGCGACGATGATCATTACGGGCCAATTGCTGGTTGAAGAGGTCGGCAATCGATGTCGACTTGTCCCTGGGTACGTGCGAATCGACGATGACGTGATCGCCGAGGTCGTGGAAGGAACGATTGCGGAAGGAGCCGATTTGGGCGGACACGATTGTTTGATCACGCCCGGTTTTGTTGACACGCATTTGCATTTGCCACAGTTCGAGATCATTGGCGCCCACGGGATGCCGCTCTTGAAATGGCTTCACGAGGTGACGTTTCCTGCGGAGATAAAGTGGGGCGATACGGAGTATGCTCGCGCCATGACCCGTCGAGTGATTGCAGAGTTGAAGTCGGTTGGAACCACGGCGATCGCAGCCTATGCGACCGCACACTTCGAGGCGACGTTGGCGGCGATCGAAGTGGCTGGCGCAGCGGGAATGCGGGGCGTGATCGGTCAAACGCTGATCAATCGTGAAGCTCCCGAGCCGCTTTGTTTCGAAGAAGCCCGGCTCGTCGATCAGACGCACGAGCTGTTGAGTCAGTTTCCACCGGACGCGCGGATGTCTGCTGCCGTCACGCCCCGGTTTGCCGTGTCTTGTACCCCAACGCTACTCGAGCAATGTGGTGAGATTGCTCGACAGACCGGCGCTGTGGTGCAAACGCATTTGGCCGAGACGGTTGCGGAATGTGAATTGGTCAAACGCACGTTTCCCGATTCAAAAAACTACACGTCGGTCTATGACGATGCGGGGTTGCTTGGACCACGTACCGTGCTGGGGCATGGCATCCATCTTTGCGAAGACGAACGCCAACGACTCAAGCGATCCCAGTCAATGATCGCGCACTGTCCGACGGCAAACACGTTTCTGCGAAGCGGGACGATGCCCCGCCGGCGCTGGATCGAGGAAGGCCTCGGCATCACACTCGGAAGTGACATTGGCGCAGGCTACGAACGTTCAATGGTGCGCGTCGCGCGAGCAATGATCGAGGCGGCGTCGACAATCGATGAAGGCTACCCCGATGCCGCCACCGCCTGGCACACGATCACCACGGGGAATGCGCGCGCGATGGGTTGGCATGATGTCGGTCAACTCAAAGCGGGTGCGTCGGCCGACGTGTTGGTGATTCGCCCCGAGATCGATTGGCTAGAGGGTTTGGTCGATCCGCTTTCGAAGTTGATGTTTGCCTGGGACGATCGCTGGATCCGGCAACTCGTTCTGCGAGGCGTCGTCGAATCGTTGAGATGAATTCTCGCCAGCAAGTTCGTAGTACCGAGCTTTAGCCGGAATCTTCGCGGTCTGGCGAGCATGGTGACGATGAATCATGACCTCGAGGCCCGACGCTAGCGCGTTCGGCTCACGAGCCCCTGAAGGCGGTACGGCAACCGTAGCTACCTTCGCCAGAAGGTGGAGCGAACGGGGTGACCGCGCGACTGCCTAGATTGATACTCCGACAATCTCTCGTTCGATCTTGGTCTCGAAGTCGGTTTCACCGACTGAGTCGAGGAGTTGGTAAACCGTGACGGGACCGGTGAAGGCCGATGGCGAGTCAATCATCGTCATGGGGGTTGGAATGACATGAATGACGCGGTCCATGCGGAACTTGGGCGCCAGTTCGGCGGCTCGTTGGAAGTGACGGTGAGCCTGTTTGTCGTACTGCAGGTACCGTAGTTGTGGCAGGAAGACGCCTCCGCGTTCACTTGGCTCGCGCGTGGGCGGCACGATCACTTCGTTTGAGCCCGCGACCGCAAAGCGGAACGGATTCTTATCATCGATGTCATACCAGAAGGGGACTTGGCGACTCTTCGCTTGGTAGACGCGGCCCAGCAAGTAATGCACGACAGCGTTGTCGGTTTCTTGCTGCATCGCCAAGTTGAGGTGATGGTGAGCCGACTCGGGTTGGTTGAGTCTTAGAAAGGCGACTGCCACGCCGACCTCTTTCCACACCACCGAATCGTCGGTAACGGGGACTTGATCCCAGGCATCGATCGCATCGGTCCATTGACCTCTTCGGTTCATGTCCAACACGTCGTCGATTGCGATGGGCGCCACAACGGTCGGGAAGCGAAACAGATCAGGCCGATCGACGTTGGGCATGGGAATCGGCATCGGGGTGACCGCATCGGCATCCCCTTTGGGAAGCATCGGCAGTGGCGGCGGCGAGCCGGATGCGTGCCGGACGAGTGCCGTGATCGCCATGGCGGCCAAAACCCAAAGCCAAAGCCAATGAACGATTTCATAACGACGAGTGTTGTTGGATGCCGTCTTCATCGTGCCACCTCGCATGAATGGATGGTTGCTTCCGAGGTCGTTGTGCACGACGAATTGCGTGCAAGGCTCGTACCAAACCACTTCGGCCCCAATCCGACTCCGAATGAATCGGATTTGCCACTCAAGGCGTGTCAGCCCCGCACACCTGTGCGTCAAGTCAAAGTGAAAGTGAGCGGAAGACGCGCGAGACAAGCGGGACGCGCGATTTCGGGAGGGCGACGCTCCTGCGGAGACTCCAGTCGCTCGGTCTGTGAGCTCCAGACGGAGCCACAGAGGACACCGAGACGGAAATTCGAGTACGAGTACCGCTCTGCTGAGTACGAGTAGGAACAAGCGTCCTCATCCAAGGCGGGTATTATCTCGCACGCCGTTGGATTCGGTCGCTCGCTACCGCAATCACTGCACCCGCCTCTCGCGTGAGGATGGCGACTGCGTAGGTGCCCACAAAAGAGCCGATCAGTGGACAGTAGAAGATCAAGAATGCTAACGGCAGGGAGGTCGCCTCTTCAAAGAGACTCCACAAAAAGATCCCGGCAACTAGTCCTGCTGGAACACTCAATCCCATTCCGACGATCAGGCCGGCAATTGCCCCTGGGCGATGCCGTTGGCCTCTGGCAGCCAATGCAATTGGCAGCATGAGTCCAGCGCCAAATGCTGCCACGAGGATGTAGCCAATGATCGGTGGGAGAGACATTCGGTTGATTCTCGGCGCGAGTAGGAGAGGTAGCTGTTTCTCCAATGCAAGAGCCCAACGGTCGATTGCTACTGCGCGAAGAAAAGCACGAGGCCGACAATGGGAGGGCGACGCTCCTGCGGAGCCACAGGTCGCTCAGTCTGTGAACTCCAGACTATGGAAGGAGCCAAAGAGGACACCGAGGAGACTGAGAATAGGGCGTGGCGCGAGGCAATGGATCGTGCTCGTACTCAGCAGAGCGGTACTCGTACTCGAGTTTCCGGCTCGGAGAGTTCGACGGGCTGTCGCAGATCCGGCGGCCGCTCACAGGGCTCGTGAAGGGATCCTCACGCGAAGGCGCCGAAGTGCAAAGCCCCTATTCAAACTTTGCGTTTCGAGCGTCTTCGCGCGAGGTGATCCCCTCTCGACTAGAACCTGTGAAGTTCAATTAGTGCTTTCGCGGCGCATGGTCGATTCGGCGACGATTTGTGCGATCTCGAGCTCAAAAACGCCCGAGGTCCAACTGATCGTTTCGGGCGCTATCGAAATCGAGACGGTCACCATCTCGCCTGGCTGCGCGTTTTCGAGTTGCGGCGGGTCGATGGTGATGGTCGCTTCGTTGATCGAGAGGACCGCAAGTTCGTCATTGACTCGCGAGATCACTTCGTCGACCGTCGCCGCGGGTCGCACCGCCATTCTGGCTCCCTCACGGCTCGCGTGCGTGGCTGCTTCTTTGACGATCATGAACCTGCCGATTTCGACCATGGCAAAGGTAAACAGGATCATCAGCGGTGCGATCATTGCGAATTCGACGGCCGCGACCCCACGCTGTCGTTGTTGGTGTTTGCGAAACATGATTTTGCCTTCGTTGAAAGGGTGGACTCGCTACTGGACGAGCATGACGGGGGTCACGAGGTGGCTGCTTGTGCGCGTGCCGGTGTAGTCGATGATCGCGCCGCGGGCCAGCACCTTTGCGGGCTGGATTATGACGCGCTTTTGGTCTTTCTTGCCGGTGAGCTTCACATCCAAGATGCGAACGCCTTCGAAACGGACGATGGTGAACATCGCGTTGTTGCCGTTGCCCGAGGCGGATGAATAGATCGGGATGATCCGCGTCTTGCCAATCAGGGTCGCCAGTTCGTCTTTGATGCCGGCGCTGATTCCTGTGTCACCGTTGAGTTCAAGTTCACCGTTCTCATCCAATTGAAGCGGCTTCCCGAGGTCGACATAGTCTTGCGCTGAAATGCCATGAAGAATTTGGCGAGCAAGGTCGGCGGTACTGTTGTTGGCGCCACCAATATCGACGGTGCCTCGGTTGCCCGGCAGACCGGTCCCCTTTGGATAAAGGTTGGTTTCAAAGATGCCGTCCGAACCATTGGAGACGACGCCGTCGGCATAGGCGTAGTCATCGTCGGTCGCATTGGCGAGGGCGTCGAGCCAACTCGGCAGGTCCAACGCGATTGGCAACAATTCAATGTTCGAATTGGTCTGTGCCGGATCGTAAAAGCCTTCGACCGTGTTGAGCATCGCTGCGGTTGCCGAAATGTGCAGCGATTGGCTGTCGACTCCAGTGATGTCACCGAAGAACAGCGGCAATTCACCGTTGGATCCGGTTTGCCGCCGCAACGTCACGCGAACGGCGTTGAAGGTGGACGGGTCGGTGGTGTCAAAATCACCCGGCTGGCTGGCGTCGTAGGTCCCCAGTTCCACGTCATTGGTTGCGAACGAAAGTTCGTCGCTGCCGACGGTGTTGGCGGTCGCCATTTGGTTGGCGGCCACCGCGACTTCGCATTCAATGACCGACATGGGATCGTCTTCGACTTGGCCGTCAAAGAGTTCCCAGCAGGCGGCCATCGCGGACGAATCGGCAGAGCGGCGCAGTTCGGTTTGGGCAACGTAGATGTTGCCGTAATCGAGTGTGAACGCCATCAACGCGATCAGGCTTAGCATGAGCACGACGCCAAAGACGGCGGCAGCCCCCTGACGCTGTTTGCCTTTTGTGAATCGGCTCAGTTGTGGTTGTTTCGAGTGCATCACGAAGTCTCCCTTGGGTGTTTCGCAAGTCGATGAGTGAAGCCAGACGCGGCGACTCAAGGACTCATGTTGACGGGGATCGTGACGATGTTGCCATCGGTATAGACCAATCGCACACGTGCCAGCACCAAGGATTCGACGCGGTTGGCGCCAAAACCAATGTCAACGGCATCGAGGCTCTTTTGCGGATGGTACTGCGAGAGATTCGAAACGTTTTCGGCATGCATACGGACCAGGTATTCCGGTCCGCCAAAGCTTCCCCATTCCTGGCCATCGCCATTGGAAACGGCGAAGTGAAGTTTGTGATCAAAGACCGCCATCACGTTGGTCCAACGAATCAAATCGCCATCGGTGGAAAGGACTTTGCGTGTATAGCTGCGAGCTTCATCGACCATCGCGTCGTGGCGAAACGCAGCGACATGAAACCCGCCGCTGGAGAACTCGTCATCGGCGGCGTAGTTGATTTGCAGTTGGAAGTAATCGGATTCCGACGCGGTCGGCGAAGTGAAGAAGGTGATTTGCGGTGAGTTACAAATGGGATCGGGGTCGTTGACCGTCAACTCCCAATCTTCTTCGATCAAATAGATTTGAGGTTCGCTCGCGAAGCAAACCGAACATGAAACCGTTGCGAAAAGAACAGCGGCACGGACACAGTGAGCACGCAGATTCGACATGCGCGCAACGGTAGCGATCTTCATCAGACTTTCCCGGATTTGAGTAGCGGACGAGTGTCGAAGTCAGAAAGCTCACTCACGCGGCAACCTGGCGATCCGACATTCATCGGACCCATGGCTTTGCGTCCCGCACTCACATGCGGTTTGCCTTTATCATCCGGGATAAAGTTACGCGCGAATCGGCCTGCTGGCCTGACTCGACAGAACGAACTCTATGGGAGAAAACCCTGAGTGCGCGCAAAAAGAGTGTTGGCAAAACCACTTTGCGAAAATCGGGTTTTCTTAATAGTCATTGGTGACGGTTGTAGCGGTCGTTTACAAATGGCCACTTAGGGGGCTCGCTAAAGCCACTGGATGCATTCGGGTTATGCGGATGATTCGCGTCGCGCGAGGTGGCGATGTTGATGCGCAAAGGAGCGGGGCACGACGCTCGTAGTACTGGCGGTGAGCGTCGAAGCCGCTCATGTTTGTGGTTCGTGCCTATTGGTTCTTTCTCGAGCTCGTGCTCGTACTCAGCAGAGCGGTACTCGTACTCGAATTCCCGGCTCTATGAACTCGGCGGACTGTCGCAGTACCGGCGGCTGACGCCACGGATTGGAGTTACGGTGAAGTGCTTGCCCAGGTTAACGCGCGCTCCAACAATCACCCTCCCGCTTGCGGGAGGGTCGGACGCAAAGTCCGGGGAGGGAATGAACCGTTGCAAAAGACCCTCTCCGGGCCTTAGAGCCCGACTCTCCCAAGGGAGAGTGTTTTCGAAGCCTAGTCTCATAGGAATGGGCATTACTCAATCGTTTTGATCCCATCCTGTGGATGGGCAGTTGTCGCTGAAATCGATTCGATCGGAACAACCGATTCGGTTTGTCACTCTTGCCATCCCACCGGTGACCTCGCGAGCCACCCGAATGTCGTACGTTTCAACGGTGGGCAAAAGTCCCCGTTTTTATTGCGATTTCCCCAATGCGCAACTGGGCACACAATCTCTGGCAACACTGTTTGATCTCGGCCGATGCCGTGACAACGATCGCGGTGCGCGCCTTGCGAAGTGCCCCCGGACCTTCCGATTCGCTTGAACTCGACGCACTCGAGCCACGCATCCTCTTTAGTGCCACGCCAATCGACCCGGCGATGATGGCTGGCGGTGACGGAGCCCTTGGTGTTGCTGACGAGGCGATTGCGCCGCCAGAGGATTCGGACGTCGACTTCTCAGGGCAAACCCCTACACTCGTGCAAGTTGCCCCGAAAGAGCTTGTGGTCATCGATGGATCGGTCAACGACCTCGAGCAACTGCTCGATGACCTGCATGCGTCGACTCGCAACCTCGAAGTCTTCGTACTCGATTCGGATCGCGACGGCGTCGACCAGATCACCGAGATCTTGGACGGACGCAGCGACATCGCTTCACTGCATCTCGTTTCGCACTCGACTGGCGACTCGCTCAAGCTCGGCAACACGTTGCTCGGCGACGGCCAATTGGATGGCTATGCCGGCCAGATCGCGAGTTGGCAATCAGCGCTAACCGCGAGTGCCGACATTCTGATTTACGGTTGCGACTTCGCGGAGACTCCATCCGGGCAACAATTCACCCACTCGCTGGCTGCACTGACTGGGGCGGATGTCGCGGCCAGTTCGGACGACACCGGGCACGCAACGTTGGGTGGCGACTGGGATCTTGAATTCGCCGTTGGTTCGATCGAAACGGAAATCGCTTTTTCTCAGACGCTCCAGGCCAATTGGGTCAACCTGCTGCCGATTGAAACGGTTCGCGATGAGTTCAATGCAACGGCCTTTGACAACAACGACGGAACGCAGAACTGGGCGAACGACTGGCAAGAAGATACGGAGGGAAATGGGCCGACGGTTGGAACGATTTATGTTGGGAACACGTTGGGCAATGATGGCCTTTTCATCGGACGCACCAATACGATCTGGCGGGAAGTGGACCTGACCGGTGCTACGTACGCAACGTTGACCTTCGACTTCGCTCGGATCGATACCGAAGCTGGTGACACAGCGATGATCGAGATTTCGACCGACGGGGGCGGCGTTTGGAACGAAGTGGGGCCAGGCGTTTTGAATAACCTTGGCGCCGATGGTGTGATGACCGGCAGCGGCAACATTGACTTGACCGCCTACATCGACAACGACACGCGTTTGCGTTTTAACACCAGCGGTTTTAATCAGGGCAACGACTACCTCTTCATTGACAACGTGCAAATCGAGCACGACGGCGCGCCGCCAAATGTTGCACCGGTCATTGGGGGAATGCCGGACGACACGATCGGCGACAACGCGACGGTCAATCCTTTTGCTGCAACCACACTGACCGACGGGAACAACGACAACCTGACGGTCAACATCAGCCTTTCCGGTGGTGACGCCAACGGAGTCTTCACTGCGGCGTCGTTGAGTGCGAGTGGTTTTTCCAAGGTGGGCGCCGGCCAATACAGCCTGACCGGGGCGCTGCCAGCGGCAGCACAATCGGCGATCCGCCAACTCGTGTTTGACCCCACCGAAAACCAAGCCGCAGCCGGATCCAATGTCGTCACCACCTTTACCGTTTCCGTCAACGACGGAACGGCACCGGCATTCGATTCGCTGAATCTTACGGTCAACAGCGTCAACGACGCGCCGACGATCACGGCAAACAACCTTGCTTCGATCTTGGAAGACGCGACCAATCCACCCGGAGCAACCATCACAAGTCTGTTCGGTGGTGGCTTCAGCGACGCCGATACGTCCTCTTCGCTTAGCGGAGTCGTGGTGGTCGCCAACACCGCAAATCCGACAACCGAGGGGCTTTGGCAATACACCAGCAATGGCGGCACCAACTGGTTTGACATTGGGACGGTCAATGACTCGGGCAGCGGATTGGTGATCGCCGCGGCATCGTCGATTCGGTTTTTACCGGCCGAACATTTCAACGGCACACCGACACAGATTTCGGTCCGCGGGTTAGACGACAGCTATGCGGGCTCCTTTTCAACGACCGCTGGCGCCGAGGTGCGCCAAACGCTTGATACGGGAACGCCGGCAGCGACATCGCCTTTTAGCAACCCTGCGGTGACTTTGGGAACCAGCGTGACGGCGCAAAACGACGCGCCCGTGATTGGTGGCGCAGCGGACGACGCGATCAATGACAACGAAACCTCAACGCTCTTTTCCGCGGTCACGATTGCAGATGCCGATGGCGACAACGTGACGGTCGTGGTCACCGTCAGCAGTGGTGACAGCAACGGCCAATTCTCGGCCGCGTCTTTGGTTGCGAGTGGTTTTTCGAAAACCGGGCTCGGCCAATACACGCTCAGTTCGACGACGGCAGCTTCGGCTCAAACCGCCATTCGTCAGCTCGTCTTTGATCCGACGGAAAACCAAGTCACGGTCGGTTCGAACGTCTTCACCACGTTTACGATCAGCGTTGATGATGGGGGCGGTCCGGTCAACGACAACTCGACCGACTTGACGGCGACCAGTGTGAATGACGCGCCAACCGTGACGACAGGCAATCTGACGGCGGTCAATGAAGACGATACCGATCCCGCCGGCGACACGATCAGCAACTTGTTTGGCGGCGGGTTTTCTGACGCCGACATGACGTCAAGCATGAGCGGTGTGGCGGTGGTTGGAAATACTGCGAATCCGACAACCGAGGGAGCGTGGCAGTACTCGAGTAATGGCGGGACGAACTGGTTCGCGATCGGGTCGGTCAATGATTCCGGCAATGCGTTGACTTTGTCCGCCAGCACCTTGGTTCGTTTTTTGCCCGTCGCCAATTTCAATGGAACGTCGACCGACTTGACCCTGCGTGCTTTGGACAACACCTATGCAGGCAGCTTTTCGACGACAGCGGGTGCCGAGACCCGTCAGATGCTTGACACGTCGACGCCAACGGCGAGCGGGGCGTTTAGCGTTGCCACGACGACGCTCTCGACATCGATCACCGCCCAAAACGATCTGCCGCAAATCGGTGGGACGGGCGACTCGGCTGTTGATGACAACGCGACCGTCGCTCCCTTTACGTCGGTGACGATCGATGATGCCGACGGCGACAACGTCTCGATCGTGATCAACCTGATCGGCGGTGACGACAACGGTCTGTTCACCAGCGCTTCCTTAGTGGCAAGTGGCTTTACGAAGACCGGAGTTGGGCAATACAGCCTCGCCTCGACAGACGCTGCCACCGCCCAAGCAGCGATTCGTCAGCTCGTCTTTGATCCAACCGAAAATCAAGTTGCCGCGGGAAGCAACGTCGCGACGAAGTTCGCCTTGACCGTTGGCGATGGCACGAGCAACACGGGCGACAGCCAGACCGATGTTACGGCCACGAGTATCAATGACGCCCCGACGATGACCGGTGCGGTGCTTGCTGCGGTACTCGAGGATACGACCAATTCCTTTGGCGAAACGGTGACCAATCTGTTCGGCGCAGGTTTTGCGGATGCCGATGCGACGTCAAGCTTTTTGGGAATCGCCGTGGTTGGAAACACTGCCAACCCGACCACTCAAGGTGTCTGGCAATACTCCAGCGATGGCGGCACGAGTTGGCGGGATATCGGCAGCGTCGACGACACCGGCAACGCCCTCGTGATCGCGGCAGGTTCGTCGTTGCGTTTTCTGTCTGTCGAAGACTTCAACGGAGCACCTGCAGACCTTGTCGTTCGAGGTTTGGACGATACTTATGGCGGTAGTTTTTCGACAACTTCGGGAGCCGAGGTCCGTCAAACGTTTGACACATCGACCCCAACAGCGACCAGCTCATTTAGCAATTCGACAGTCAACCTGTCGACCACCATCACGCCTGTCAACGACCCAGCCGCAATCGATAACACAGCGGATGCGAATATCGACGACAATGCGACGCTAAACCCGTTCTCGACAGTCACTATCGGCGAGGCTGACGGCGAAAACGTCACGCTTCAAGTCATCATTAGCGGCGGTGACGCGAACGGGCAATTCACAGCCGCTTCGCTGATCGCGAGCGGTTTCACGAAAACAGGCGCCGGTGTCTACGACCTTGGATCAAGTACCACGTCGGTCGCTCAGGCTTCGATTCGTGCGCTTGTGTTCGACCCAACTGAGAACCAAGTCGCATCAGGACAAAACGTTGTTAGCACGTTCACGATCATCGCGGACGATGGCACTGGTGGCGTGGGCAACAGCAACACGGACGTGACGGTTGCGAGTGTCAACGATGCACCCTCGGCCAGCAATGCAAACCTTGCTGCCATCAACCAGGACGATACCAATCCGCCAGGGGCGAGCGTCGACTCGCTCTTTAGTGGCACACTCACCGACAGCGACACGGCGGCGAGCTTGAGCGGCATGGTGGTCGTCGGGAATACGGCCAATCCCGTGACCGAAGGTGCGTGGCAATATTCAAGCAACGGTGGCACGAACTGGTTCGACATCGGTACGGTCGATGACGCTGGCAATGGTCTGTCAATCTCGGCCGCAACCCTCGTTCGATTTCTGCCAGTTACGGGTTACAACGGAAACCCGCCAGCACTCGTCATTCGCGTCCTCGATGATTCCTTTGCCGGCGCCTTTTCCACCACAGCCGGCGCAGAAACTCGTCAAACGGTCGACACGTCCACTCCACTTGCGACTTCGCCGTTTGGCAACGCGACCAATACGCTGTCGACCACCGTCAACGCGGCAGGAAACACGTTGCCCACAATCGGCGGCGTCGGTGACATTTCGATCGACGATGATGCAACGGGGACTCCGTTTGCCAGCGTGACGATTGGCGACGTTGATGCCGATAACGTTTCGGTGGTGGTGACCCTTTCGGGCGGAGACGCCAACGGGCAATTCACGGCTGCTTCGCTAGTCGCTAGTGGCTTCACTCAGACGGGCGTCGGTGAATACACCCTTGCATCGACGACCACGGCAGCAGCTCAAACTGCGATTCGACAACTGGTTTTTGATCCAACCGAGAATCAAGTGGCTGCGGGATCAACCGTAGTCACAACGTTCACGATTACGGTTGATGACGGCACGGGACAAACAGCCGACTCAACGACCGACGTGACGGCCACGAGTGTCAACGACGCACCGACGATGACAGGCGGGACTCTTGCGGCGATCAATGAAGACAACACCAACCCTGCCGGCGACACCGTCACCAACTTGCTTGGCGCGGCGTTCAGTGATGCTGATGCCTCGTCGAGCTTCGCGGGTATCGCCGTGGTTGGCAATGCTGCCAATCCGACGACCGAAGGCGCCTGGCAATACTCCAGTAACGGTGGTGCGAATTGGTTTGACATTGGCACAGTCAACGACACTGGCAATGGCTTGGTGATCGCAGCTGGTTCGATGATTCGCTTTGTTCCTGTGGGCGACTTCAACGGCGCTCCGACGAACTTGGTCGTTCGAGGATTAGACGATACTTACGGTGGCGCCTTCTCGACAACGGCTGGTGCAGAAACGCGGCAAATGCTCGACACGTCGACTCCAACGGCGACCTCTTCGTTCAGTAATCCAACGGCGACGATTACAACAACCGTCAACGCCCAAAATGACTTGGCGACCATCGGCGGCGTCGGTGACATTTCGATTGACGATGACGCGACGGGGACTCCGTTTGCCAGTGTTACGATTGGCGATGTCGATGCCGATAACGTTTCGGTGGTCGTAACGCTTTCTGGAGGCGACGCCAACGGGCAATTCACGGCTGCTTCGCTAGTCGCTAGTGGCTTCACTCAGACGGGCGTCGGTGAATACACCCTTGCATCGACGACCACGGCAGCAGCTCAAACTGCGATTCGACAACTGGTTTTTGATCCAACCGAGAATCAAGTGGCTGCGGGATCAACCGTAGTCACAACGTTCACGATTACGGTTGATGACGGCACGGGACAAACAGCCGACTCAACGACCGACGTGACGGCCACGAGTGTCAACGACGCACCGACGATGACAGGCGGGACTCTTGCGGCGATCAATGAAGACAACACCAACCCTGCCGGCGACACCGTCACCAACTTGCTTGGCGCGGCGTTCAGTGATGCTGATGCCTCGTCGAGCTTCGCGGGTATCGCCGTGGTTGGCAATGCTGCCAATCCGACGACCGAAGGCGCCTGGCAATACTCCAGTAACGGTGGTGCGAATTGGTTTGACATTGGCACAGTCAACGACACTGGCAATGGCTTGGTGATCGCAGCTGGTTCGATGATTCGCTTTGTTCCTGTGGGCGACTTCAACGGCGCTCCGACGAACTTGGTCGTTCGAGGATTAGACGATACTTACGGTGGCGCCTTCTCGACAACGGCTGGTGCAGAAACGCGTCAAATGCTCGACACGTCGACGCCGACAGCGACCGCTTCGTTCAGTAATCCAACGGCAACGATTACCACTACGGTCAACGCCCAAAACGACTTGGCGACCATCGGTGGCGTCGGTGACATTTCGATCGACGACGATGCAACGGGGACTCCGTTTGCCAGTGTGACGATTGGCGATGTCGATGCCGACAACGTTTCGGTGGTGGTGACCCTTTCGGGCGGAGACGCCAACGGCCAATTCACGGCTGCTTCGTTGGTCGCCAGTGGTTTCACAAAGACCGGCGTTGGTGAATACACGCTCGCATCGACGACCACGGCAGCAGCACAAACGGCGATTCGCCAATTGGTTTTTGATCCAACCGAGAATCAAGTGGCTGCGGGATCAACCGTGGTCACGACGTTCACGATCACGGTCGACGATGGCACGGGACCAACGGCCGACTCAACGACTGACGTGACGGCCACGAGTGTCAACGACGCGCCGACGATGACGGGCGGGACACTTGCCGCGATCGCACAAAACGATCAGAACGGACCGGGGGCAACCGTTTCGAGTCTGTTTGGTGGTGGGTTTAGCGACGGCGATGCCTCATCATCTTTGAGCGGCATTGTTGTGGTGGGCAACGCGGCCAACCCGGTCACCGAGGGACGCTGGCAGTATTCAACCGACGGCGGTACGAACTGGCACGACATTGCAGCCGTTGACGACGTTGGTAACGGACTGGCGGTATCGGCTTCGTCACACGTTCGTTTCGTTCCCGTGCTTGGTTTCAATGGCGTTCCCACCAACCTGGTCGTTCGCGGTCTCGACGACAGCTATGGGGGCGCATTCTCCGTCGCAGCAGGTGCTCAGACGCGGCAAACGGTCGACACTTCGACGCCGACTGGCCAAGCTGCGTTCAGTAATCCGACGACCACCTTAAGTACTTCGGTGACGGCCAATGCCGCGCCGACGATTGGCGGAGATGTTGCTGGGCAATTGGTTGCCGACAACCAAACGATCACTCCGTTTTCGACGATCACGATCAATGACGCCGAGAGCGACAATGTTTCCGTGGTGGTTCAACTCAGCAGTGGTGATGCAAATGGGCGGTTCACCGTCGCATCCCTGGTTGCAAGTGGATTCACAAAAACGGGATTCGGCGAATACACGTTGGCATCGACGACGCCAGCGGCGGCTCAGACGGCGATCCGTCTGCTGAACTTTGAGCCGACCGAAAATCAGGTGGGGGTCGGCGGTTCGGTCCTGACGACCTTTACGATCACCGTTGATGACGGTGGCGCGGCGATCAATTCGGGGACGTCGGTGGACGCGGCGTCGATCAATGATGCCCCCACGATTGGAAACGCCGGTTTAGCACCCACCGTTGAAGATGACTTCAATCCAGCCGGCAACACCATCGCAGCCCTCTTCGGCGGCTCGTTTGTGGATCCTGATGCCGGAGCGTCGTTTGCCGGAGTGGTGGTGGTTGGCAACACGGCAAACGCATCAAGCCAAGGGGTTTGGCAATACAGTAGCAACGGCGGGACGAACTGGTTCAACATCGGTTCGGTCAACGACAGCGGCAATGGGCTTGCGATCGCCGCAGCTTCGCTTGTGCGATTCGTTCCCGTCGCCGATTTTGCAGGCACTCCGAACGGATTGGCGATGCGTGGGCTGGACGATTCCTACGCCGGCGCATTCTCGACTACGGCGGGTGCCCAAGTTCGCCAGATGGTCGATACGTCGACACCGACCGCATCGAGTCCCTTCGGTGGCGCGATGCGGGCACTCGGCGCGTCCATCACCGGTACCAATGACACTCCGACCCTTGCCAACTCGACGGTGACCGTCGTCACCGGAAACACGCTGACGGTCAACACCGGCCTGTTCAATTCACTCGCGTCGGATGTCGACGGCGATGTGTTGACAGCTGGTTTGGTCCTGACGACAGCCAACGGCGTGTTGACGCTCAATGGCAACGGTTCCTTTACCTACACGCCTGATGACGGCTTTGTCGGGACTGACTCATTCCAGTGGAATGCGTTTGATGGGACAGTTCCCAGTGGAACGGGAACGATCACGATCGACGTCCAGCCGGCCATCTTTGTGACACCCGACCCCGATGTTGATCCCGACCCGGACCCTGATCCCGATCCCGATGATGACGGCGACGGCGACGGCGACGGTGATTCCGATGATGACTCCGATTCAGATGACGATTCGGATTCGGATTCCGATAGCGACAGCGGTTCAGGTGGCAGTTCCGATTCGAGCAGCGGTGGCTCGGGGGCGGTTGGCTCTCCCAACGATGACGACGATGACGAGCTGTTCGTGTTGTTGCCGACGAAGGCTGGCGAAGATGTCTTCTTGGTCTCGACGAGCTTCGACTTTGACATCGCTGATCAATGGCGTACCACGCTCACGACCGAATCGGGTGGTGGCTCGCGTTCCATTCAAAGTGAGCTTACGCTTCAGGAGCAGGTCGCGATGACGGCGCTTCAGCAGCTCGACTTCGAATTGATGAGTCAGTCTGGGGCAATGTGGGACGGCATGGACCTACAACGAGCAAAAGTTGAGTCGCACATTCAACAAGACATCATCGCGGTCGGGCTTGCTGGCGCCGCGGCATCGAGTGTGACGATTGGGTACGTTGCCTGGGCGATCCGAAGCGGATTTGTGCTTTCGGGCGTGCTTGCCCAGCTGCCCGCATGGCAAGCGATTGACCCGCTGACCATCATGCAGGGAATGAAGGGCAAGAGCGAGACGCTCGAGCAGATGATGGAACGCAAGGCCAAGAAGCTTCAACAGGTTTGACGCTTAATGCCTTCGATTGACCCGCAACCGGGTCGCGAGGATTCACGCGCGTGTCCTGCGCATCCAGATGCGGATCGATTTGCCCTGTCCACACTAACGAAGAAAAGCCGACCTCTTTCGAGGCCGGCTTTCTTGGTGCCCACACGTGTGTGTCGGTGTTTGGTTTACAGGTTCGGTGTCGTGTAAGGTTCGACGTCGCCGACCATGTGGAAGTGGTTGTGGTCGATGTAGATCGTCTCAATCACTTCGTTGTCTTGCTTGGTGTGCGGCACGGGGTAGCCCACGATCGTTTCTTCGTCAAAGTAGATCGTGCACTTGTAGTGTGCGTGGTGCAGCTGGGCTGGCCCGATCAAAGGATAGAAGCGTGGCGGGTCAACATAGTCCGCGATCTTCTCTTTGATGATGCGAACGTTGTTGCGTTGGGTTTCCCAAAGCATTGGAATGCCACCTTGGACAGGACGAGCCTCTTCCAACGCGTGCATGACCTCGTCATCGGTTGGCGGGTCGAGTGCCACAGCGGGTCCACCCTTGGTGGTTGGTCCCAAGATAGGCACACGCTCGTAGCGTTCGTTCTTCCAGAACTTTTCTTCTTGCTTGTGCTGGAAGTAAGGGCTTACCGGAATGGGGTATCCGAGGAAGCCAAGGTTAATGTTCGTTCCGCCGATCCCATAACAACCGGTTGTGGAGACGGCCAACAATGCCATTGCCCCCAACGTCACCTTACCGGCGAGAGAGTAAACAAGACGTTTTTTCGGAGCGGCCGTCGCCTTGTCTTCGATTGTGCGACTACGTTGCGTGCTGGTCATCCGAGCAACCTTCCATGGTTCGTAACTATCGCGCCGACTGTGCTCACGATCAGCGCCTTGTGTAGTAGTTGTATCGTGTGAACTTATGCTGATCTTGCGGGTAAATCCGGAATAACCGTCAGAAGTTTCCAGATTGCGGGTGAGGGGGCAGGGGTGAGGCTTCAGGCGTCAGGCTTCAGACTTCAGAATTCAGGACTGGAAATCGACCCCTGAGGCCCCTGAAAGCTGACCTGATCCCTGCTCCCTGCTCCCTGATCCCTGAAGCCTGAAGCCTGAAGTCTGAAGCCTGAAGCCTGAAGCCTGAAGCCTGAAGCCTGAAGCCTGGCGCCGCCTGACCCCTAACAAAAAACCCGCGAGCAATCGGGTTGCTCGCGGGTCTATCGTTCATTCGATCGGAGTCGACTTCAACTACTTGTCGGTGAAGTCGAGGAACCACCAACCGTCATCCCATTCGAGGGAGACTTTACGCCATCCCAGTGGGACTTGTGGGTAGGGGTAGAAAGGTCCGATGTAAGGGAACGCCGATGGGCTGTACTGTTGTGGGTAAGTCACAGCGGCGTAGTTGGGGTAAGCTGCGTAGCCTGGCCATGCGTAGTTGGGCAGGTTTGGCGTGTCGTAGCGAGGACCTGCACCAGCGGCTCCATAAGGTGCCATTGGGACGGGTTGGCCAGCGACCGGTGCAGCTTGGCCCTGCATTTGACCTTGCATGCGGTAGTGAGCCATTTGGCCAGGGATGTTCATTGGAGCAGCAGCGAAAGCGGCTGGCGTTCCTTGGCGAGTTGGGCGATTGACTTGGTCAACCGCAACGGGGCTCAAGCTAGCAACCGCAGCTTCTTGCAGTGCGGGTGGCTTCGGAAGTGGTGGCAAAGCGGGAGCTGCCGTTGGAATGGCAATGGCTTCGCGGACGCCCGAAACACCTGGGATGCTTTCTGCGATACGCAAGATCGTGTCGCGTTGAGCGGGCGAGCTAGCGCGTCCGGTCAATTGCAGAACACCGTTGTGGCTCTTGACGTCGACGCCGAAACCCTTGAGTTGGCCGTTGTCACGTGCTTTGCTGAGAGCCGAAACGACTGCCGAAACGACCTCTTGGTCGCTGCTAGGTTGAGCAGCAGCGACAGGTGCTGGTGCGGGAGTCGCGACAGGTGCTGGTGCAGCAACCGGTGCTGGTGCTGGAAGTGGCTCGGCAGCAGGCTCGACGGCCGCTGTCGTGCGAACTTCGCCTGGCATCACTTGCAGCGGTGCTGGCTTTGCAACTTGAATTTTGCCAGCCTGTGCAGCCAAGGCTTCTCGGAACGAGAACTTGTCTTTGGCGGGCTTGGCTTCGGTTTTTGCAGCAACCGCAGCCTTTGGCTTGAATACTTTGGCCGTTGCTTCAGCTTTGGTGACGGTCACTTCGTCAACCACTTTGCTGATGCCTTCGATGCCTTTGGCAGCACTGAGGACAAGATCTTTCTGTTGATCTTTGGCCACATTGCCGCGGAAAAGTACCACACCCTTGTCGACCTTCATGTCGAGGGTGAAGTCCTTCAAAGCACCTGAATCGCGATTGGTTTTCAGTCGCTTGATGATTTGTTCTGCGATCTCACGGTCACCACCCCAGGCCTGCATTGGCCCGAGAGTAGCGATCGCGGCAATCGCCAATCCGAAATACTTGCGTCGCATCGAAATGCCTCCCTGCAGTCCTAAATCACTCTGGGCCCAACGCCATCCGAAATCCAATCGCACTTCACGAGAGGACGGTATCACCGCGGGTCGTGATTATCGTCGAACGGTCCAACCAGACCGGTGTTGTTGGTTGTTTCGGTCGTACCGAGGGAGACGTGGTAGGTTTTTTCGGATTTTGTGGCTGATTACGGGCGAACTCGTGTTTCACGTTTTTTCCCGGCCGCAAACTCTCCCAGCCTTGCCAGGTCGCGGCAACACGCGGGATTCCGACGTAGCCAATCGCAAAATTGCACGGGCCAATCGCGAAATTGCACTGGGTCAATCGCGAAATTGCACCGGTCCAATCGCCAAATCGCATCAAGCAATACGCCAAACCGTAGTGGCCAATACGCCAATTCTGGGAGCAGGGCCAAGAGTTGTCGCGCCAAAACGAACACCTTTTCGAGCCTCTTTAAGTGGCAGGCAAATGATGAGCGGGTCGAAAAAACAAACTCAATCCCGCAATCGACGCGTTGGCATGCCACCTCGGAAACCGCCAAAATAGAACCGCAAGCTTGTTGGCGCCCGAATCTCACGCTGCCAAGAGACTTAGCCGCATGAGAAACCCGGCATTGCCGACAGACAGATCCGGCATTGCCGTGATAGAAGAAGAGAAAAAGGAACAACGATGAGCGACCCAACCAACCCCTACCCACCTCCCGTGAACGATCTTGAATTCACTCCCTCCAGCGATGATCGCAATCTCGCTTTGATTGCACACCTGTCGGGTTTGGTTGGTTTGTTCACCGGCGGTTACCTTGGGTTTGTCGGCCCGCTGGTGATCTATCTGATGAAGAAGGATTCTTCGCCCTACGTCGAAACGCAGGCGAAAGAGGCGCTGAACTTTCAAATCACCATGTTCTTGATCGCAATCGTTTGTGGTGTGCTGATCGCCGTCAGCTGTGGGATGCTGTTCCCGCTGATCTTCGTCCCCATGTTGATGCAGGTGATCTTTGGAATCATCGCCGCATTGGCGGTCAAGGACGGCCAGCACTATGAGTACCCAGTCAACTGGCGATTGATTCAGTAGGCGTCGGCGTAGGCCGGATCAAGGAGCGACAGCGACACAGATCCGGCAAGGAAAGGCCGTAGGGTGTGTGCTTGCACGCACCAAGCCTTCTCGTGACTTTCGTGATAGGCGTCCGTGATCGCCTTCCACCTTCTGGCGAAGGTAGCTACGGGGCGGGATCCAGTTCGTAGTACCGAGCTTTAGCCGGAATCTTTCGTAGGCCGGATCAAGGAGCGACAGCGACACAGATCCGGCACGGTCACACAAGAACCACCTTCTGGCGAAGGTAGCTACTGGCTCCGCCAGTTCTCGCAGCAACCTATTTCTGTTTGAACGCTCGCACAAACCCGGCGACGGTCAATAGGGTCAAGAATGCTGGCACTGCGGCGATGATCAACTTGGGTTGGGCGGCGAGGACGGCAAGGGTGATCACACCCGCGACCGCCATGCCGGGCGGCAACCAGCTTGCTGGACGGCGAAGCGATGGCCACGCTAGCCAGAGTGCGATCAATAACAATCCGATTCGACCACTCGCCGCTCGCGTGAATTCTCCCGAAGCGCCACCAAGATTGGACCACGAGGAAAACACGTAGGTGGTCAGTAGAACGATAGCCAGTACCAGCACAATCGTGCGGCGGTGGTCTTTGGCGGGTGGGTTCGAACGCTCGGTCATCACGGTAGAAGATAACGAGCGATCGATCCGTTGGTCCAGACGACCGCCACAATGTCCGTGTTCAACGCTAGGAGTTCGATCGGAGACGTTTCCCCGTCGGGGCGTTTCAAGTGGGCACGTCCCGTTGGGCGGAAACGCGTCTGGTCGTATTCAAAGGAGTGCAGCGTCGTTCCACTGATTGCGACGATTCGCCCCTGACCAGCCCAAATCACTCGTTCGTAGGATCGGTGGCTGCAGACCGACACCGATTCGTTGACATCCAAATACATGACGTCCAATCCGCGATCATGTGCAATCGCGACTCGATTGCGGCTGTGTCGAGGCGAAGGTGCAAGGTAGTTGATTTCACCGGTGATGACGTCGAGAGCCACAATCTCACCGCGGCGAAGTTCAAAGAGGTGGCGATTGATACCAATCACTGGCCAGCCCGCCGCGACGGCGAGAGTGAAACGCATTCCGCCGCTGGACAAGTCGTCATCTTCAAGAACTTGCTCAAACGGGTTCGCCGTCACCGCTTCGACGAGATGTTCGGTCAGGTCATAGGTGCGGTGGTGTTGATGACGTAGCTCAAGCGACTGCGAATCGAAGCTCAGCTCCCATGGTTCATCATCGGGGCCGCAGGCGACGGCAACGATTTGATCACTACGCTTGGCTTGTAGTCGAGCAATGGGGAAGGAAGCCGCTTGGCTGACCCCGTTCTCGATGATGGGCGCGTAGACTTCGACGCGCAATATCGAGCGATCGTGCGGCGAGTCACCGACTTTGCCGAACATGATATCGCTTGCCGATATCGAATCGGCATCTCGACGCAGTGCAATCGGCGTCGTGACTTCGCCGACGCTATATCGCTTTGTGTTCGTAATTCGCCGCAGTACAAGACTTTGGTTGCGGGCAGCGATGACAACAAGTTGTTGGCTGTTCCAGTGCTCGACTGCGCGACAACCAAGGTAACGATAGTCCGGGGGAAGATCCCAATCACCAAGATGATGCGGCGCTCCTCGTTTAGGTTTCTTCCTTGGTAACTGTTGGGCTCTTTCCCGCTCGCGCTGTTGATCTGCAAACCGGATCGCGTCGCGTTTGAGCTGAGGGTCCGAAGGTGTGAGCTCGCCAAGGGACTCAAGCACGGAATTGCGTTCGATCGGAGCGCCCGATTTGAGTGAAGACGCGGCACTCAATCGGCAAAGGTCTTCGCTGATCTCACGCACGGTTCGATCAGGGTAGCGTTTGGCGGTATCGGCAGCGAGCGCTGCAAAGTTGGCTCGGTAGTGCGGCACCGAGGACTCGTGCATTTGACGAATCGTGCGATCCGCCTGTTCATGACGACCGTCTTCCCCCATCCATTGAAACGCGAGCAGCGCACCTTGTTGGGCATCTGGTCCAGTCGGCCATTGGTCGCACAGCAGTTCGATCGCTTCATCGCGGCGCTGCAATCGTGCGTCAAGCACTTTGGCTGCCGAGACGATCGCGCCCTGGCTCTTGTAATTACGGAAGGCCTGTTCAAACATCTCGCGAGCCCGGTCCGGCTCCTCCGCCGAGACCCAGATTTCACCAGCACGCTCGTATTGATTCATCGAAAGGAAGAGCTCGCAAGCTTCGACGTACATGCCACAGGATGCGAAGCACCGCGCTGCTGAAGGTTTGTCATGCAATTTGTCACGGTAAAGCACTGCAGCCTCGGCATAGAACTTTCCCCGTTCAAGTACCGAAGCGGCGGCGCGCAGGTCGGCTAAAAGGTGGGCAAAGATGTAGGCGGCACGACGATAACGCCCCGCTGCGATCTCGCGATTGGCTTGCTCGCGATACTTCTGCTGCAGCTTCATTTGCAGATCGTGGTTGATCGACCAAAAATCAGCAGGCGCGCTGCCGCCACCAAACAACGACCCCATCGAGAAATCGGTCAGTCGCGAGGTGAGTGCTGCGCCGGGCATCGAGAAACCACGGAACGTTTCCGCAAGACTGTTAAGAGGAATCGCGTACTTGAGTGCTTCATCAGGATTCTTGCTCATCATCTTGAGCAACTTCTCGATTTGATCTTCGCGCTCACCTTGCATCATTCGTGACATGGCGGCCGCCATCGGAGCCGATATCTTGCCGAGCATTTTGCCCATGGCTGCCGCCGCACCGGCAGCGCCAGCGGCGCCTGCCAGACCGGCCGCCGCTGCAGCACCGGCGGCACCGGAGGCTGGGTTTTTGTTTTTCTCGCTAAGTTTCCCTGAGGATTGGCTTTCTTCGTCAGGTTTCTTTTTGGACCGGCCGAACTCGGCAAGTTGGTCGAGTTTGCGTAGGACCCAACCTCGCATTTTTCCGGCGGGGTTTGGCGTTTCTGCTATTCCATCGCTGTCAACGTCGATCAAACGCTCGTCGGAGGGGCCAAGCTCACTTTGAAGACCTGACAGAAACGATTCGAGCGATGGTGGCTGCAACATCGACAGCTCGGAAAGGTGTTGGGGAGGCGACCACGTTTCCGGTGGCATCGACCAAGGTCTGGCGCTGCCTCGATCTGCGGTGGTGACCCAATCACGCGCGCAAATCGCATCGTCTTTGGCAAAACCAACCAGCCCGAGATGGGGTAGCCAGACGCGGATCAGTTGATCCTTGGCCGCGGCATCTCGCAACATTCCACTTGGCAACGCGGGGGCGATTTGACTTAACCGCGGCAACCAAATCTCGAGATCGGACGCTGGTTTGTACAAAGGGATCGCATCGGGTAAACAGTCGACCCGCGCTTCGTCATCCTTGTTGATCCAAACAATACCGGCGCAAGTGATATCGTCTCGGCTAGTCGGGACCGGATAGAGTGTGCCCTCACGCAAGCTCTCGGTCGCAATGATCCTTGCAAGTAACGCACCGACCGTCTCGTGCGCCGAGCGGAAAACCATCGCTGCACACGAGGTGGAGACGACTTGGTCCTGTCCGCGATGCTGAGGGTTGGGGGCGAGTGTTAGCTCAATTGGCTGCATTGTCTTGCAAACTCCTTCAGCCAGAGGACGACGTCGGCATCAAGGTCCGACTGGGGCTCGCCGGTAAAGTAAGGGTCACCAAACTTGGCACCCCAGCTTGTCCAACCACTCAACCAAGATTCGTACAGCATCAAAGTGATTTCGCTTCTGTCGTCGCCGCGGCGAAGATGCAACAAGCCGCGCGAGTCAGCTGTGATTCGATTGGCACCGACGGTCGTCGTGCGCAGCTTCCATTGTGTTGCACCAGCCCGAGTTTCAATGCGCGTCGCTCTCGAGAACGCATGGTAGCGGTAAGCTAACCCGACGGTAGGCTCGATTACCATTCGGTTCCGCTCCGGTTTCGCGACCAGCTGACGTCGTCGACCACGCTTCATCACGACAAAGAAATCCTCACCCTCAAAAGAAACCCCCGACAACCGGATCAGCAGGTTGCGTGTTTGCTGAAGGCCAGAGAGCACGGGATCGAATTCGCTTACCAAGTGAAGAAGGTTGGAACTCCGGACAATGGGAACCTTGACCTGCCCCGTTGTTAGATTCAAAACTCGCCGATTGTCTCGCTGGTGATCGGGAGTGTAAGGGTTTGGTGAACGGGATCCTTCGATCACAACGGTCTGTTTGTTTGAGCTTTGGTAAGCAAGTTTGAGAGGACCCAAGAGTGGATGGTGGGTTTGATCCACGCCGGTTTCCGTCGAAGCTTGTGCATCGAGAACACACCGTTGCATGTTGCGGTCAATGACAACCAGCACGCCGTCGCTGTTTCGGACCGCAAGGTAGGCACATGAAGACGGTTTGAAGGGATCGGTCATCCGATGAGTGACGATTTGATTGCCACCGTTGGCGATCACGTGAAGTTGGGAACTTCCCAAGACGGGACCGCCAATGTGCGTCAGCCGATTGTTGCTTTTGTCGATCACTTCGCCAGTGTGGCGGTCAATCAGCTCGATCTGGTTGCCGATTCGAAAGAGCGAACCCTGATCAAACACGTAGGTTGCCGGGCCGGACGCCGAGGGGAGCTGCAAGCAAGTGATCTCGCCGGTGGTGGCGCAAACGTTGAGCACATGTTGCGGGGCGCCGGTCGCGCCGACAACCAAAGACGCTTCGTCGCCATTGAGTTCCTGTGCGCGGACGACGTCCGACGGAACACGGTCGACCAATTGCCTTGCTCCGAGGTTTGAATCGTGGAACCAAAGGAGCCGCTTGTCCGAAGTGATCGAAAACAGGCCCGGCGTGACGAGCGAGGCTGAGGCTCCCGCCCATTTGCCTTCGAGCGAATCAGCGAATCGCAGAGGGCACGGATTCATGTTTAAAAACAAAGCCAACGACGAGTCGGTGATGCGCAGGTTGGGCGAAGGACCCGCCAATTTGGGTTGTGGCTTTGGCTGTTGACGTTGAAGGGAAAGGCTCTGCAGCGATTCGTCGCCCAGGGGCGTGCGTCGAAGCAGCGTTGCCGAGTGGTCGCTTTCGATACGAACGACAAGGAATCCGGACGGTAGCTCGCTCGTGACACGGCGAAACTCGGCATCGCGGTCCGTGGCGGCCGTGATGACCATGATCGGGTCCGCAATCGGTTGATCGAGCTGACACGCCTTGTCCATCCATTGGATCATCGCTTCGCCTGGATGCGGCGCCGTGTTAAGCCGTTCGAGATGCTCGATGATCCCGTCACGACCGGAGAAATCTTCGACCGTCGCTTTGTCGCCAGCGACGCTCAAGATTTTGATCTCCATCCCAGTGCGCGACTCTTCCAAAGCAGCGATGCCGAGACCGACGGAGGCGATTTCCAAACGCGGTGAACCCCAGGTGCGGATGCCTGATTCGAGGAAGACTGGGCGGAAATCGGGTGACGGACCCGGCGGAGTTTCGCGTCGCAAGTACAACGCCTGTCCCGAGGCGATGCGCGCGAGCATGGCAAGTGGTTCCTGGGCCAATTCGGTCATCAACAGACGTTCGGGGTCACCGCGGTTGGTCACATCCGAAACGCCACCGACGGGCAGGACATCAGGATCGCTCGGACGACGCGGTAGCGACAACCAACTGGCAACGTCGAGTGCGGTTTGCGCAACACTGCCCCAGAGGTCATCGCCGGCCAGCTCCTCAAGTGTCTGGCGAAGTGTGGTCGGCTCGTCGTCATGATTCGAGAGTGGGTCCAGTCCCTCGGGCACTTGATCTGTGCCCGCCGATTTCCAAAGTCGCAGGGCATCGGCATCGACACGGTGTTGCGCCATCAATCGCAGATTGGCAATGGCATGACGACAGCGATGCCCGTTTCGAAAACCCTCCGCATCATCGGCCCAATTCGAATCGCGAAGCTCGCCCTGGACGGCAAGCCGGTCGATCATTGACACGGCTGCTTGCTGTTCGACTTCGAATGTCGAACGCGGAGCGTTTTGGAGCGAAAAAGTGATCAATGAAGCTTGCGCCGACACGCCGCTCCGCAAATCGCCCGGCAGCCGCGCGATCGCTTCAAGCCAATTCCGAATCTCCGTAATGGAATCAAGGCTTTCACTGATCTCGTTGGAATCACCCACCACAACCGAAAGGCTTTCAGATCTCGCGTCGCTCAGATTCCAAAGGCGATGGACGATCGCTTCATCAACATGCCCGTTGCACGCATCAACAACAAGCATTACCGAGGTCAACGACGGCAAACCATCGAGCGCGGAAACGACTTGCCGAAGCACTTGCTCAAGCTGGGACCGAAACGCGATCGTTCCATGGTCATCGCACCAGGTTGCGGCATCTCCATTGTCTTCCCAACGCCAGAGCTGGTCGCAGGGCGGTCGAAGGTAATCGGGAATGGTTGGGGCAATGTGATTCATGCTATTCGGTCTGGACCGATTGCTCACTACAGACTTTGCGAATGCTGCTTCGCCGCAGCGCAACCAACGCATCGTCGGCAACGATGCTCCATTGCTGTGGTCGTTCCCAAACCAACCAACAGTGTTCGGGCACTTGAAAGAGATCGAGGACGTCGTCGGCATCGAGCTTGGGGAACCACTCGAAACCGGACGGGATCAGGACACGCTTTTGAGCACACAAAAACTTGGCTGGTAAGAGGTTGGGGAGTGGCCATCCCATGACCAAGCCTTCGTCAGCAAACCCTTCACTTTCACGCAGCGCCCACCGCAGACGACGCAGACGAAGGTTACTTGTTCGGTCACACCAAGCTTTGAGCAACGCGACATCGACAATTGCCGCGGCAGGTTGTTGGGGCTGGCCGCCACGACGAAGTGTCAACGTCTGCTTCGGCAACGTTGACGACGATCCCGCCATTGCCGCTGGTGGAAACTGAACGGAAAACACCTTCGACAACGGCTGCCAATTAAGGCTGTTCGGTACGCGTTGGGTTGCCACCGACGAACCCCATTGGATCAACCATTGGCCGTCGCAACGGTAACGCGTGCCCGGAATCTGACTCAGCAGCGATGCGGCGTTGTCGGTGGTCGCGGTTGCGCGGACCCAGCGATCACCTGCATCGTCCACCGCAAACTCGGCCGAGGTGGACAACAACAAAGTCAGGTCCTGGGGCGTGACATGTGGTTCGAGTTGAAGCCAAACGTTCATCTCTCGACTCGCCTACGCGACACCGTCTTTGGCCAGCGAGCGGCGAGCTTGTTCGATACGTTCGCGCAAGTGTTCTCGCTTCTGTTCTTGTTCAACCCACTCGATCCGCGCCGCAAGCAAGCACAGTTGGTCGGACGCGGCGGCCGGATTCGATTCCTCCAACACGGCGTCGATTGCTTGAGAGAGGCGTTCAGGATCGGCACCGGCGCGATGGTCGCAAAGGGGGTGGCGCTGCTGCTCTTTGGTTTCGACCGAATCGGCGAATTGGTCGGTCACTGACGCAACCTGGGCGGCAAGCATTTCCGATTGAGCTGGGGTGTCCCAGATGTAGCGCAGAATCCAAAGGTCGGAAACGTCGGCGACGCTGCGGCCGCAAAGCACGGCGCTTGCGGCGACGACGCGTTGCAACCTCACCGCTCGGCGATCGCTGATCGGCATGCCCGCCTTGCGCAGCTGTCGAATGAGCTGCAAGTAGGCAGGGCCAACCGGGGTCAGGTTGACCGTGCCGGTTTGACGCGTGAGTGATCGAACATCGTCGATGCTCATGGTCGAATCAATCGTTCCCTTTTGCTCGCGCCGCCAGCCTGCTTCCAAAACAGACTGCAATCCATCGTCTTCCACATTGTCGCAAACGACGCGCAAAAGGAATCGGTCAAACAACGCCTCGAGCGCATCATCATCGGGCAACCGATTGCTGGCACCGACTGCTAAAAGCATCGGTAAGGCAACCGTTTCGCGACCGCGCCGAAAGATCCGTTCGTTCAATGCCAAAAGCAGGCTATTCAAGATGGCACTATTGGCGTTGAGCAATTCGTCAAGGAAGACGAAGTCCGCTTCCGGGAGCATTCCTTCGGTGTTGGTCACGAGGTCGCCGTCTTTCAACCGCCTCAAGTCGAACGGACCGAAGAGTTCACTTGGTTCGGTGAACCGGGTGAGCAGGTAGTCGAACGAACGTCCCGAAAGCCGGGCGGCAAGTTCCTGAACCAGTGCGCTTTTTCCGGTTCCGGGAGGACCTAACAAAAACGCGTTCTCGCCAGCCGCGAGTGCGACCCCGAGGACTTCGACGATCTCGTCTTTGCCGACGAGCGATTGTTTGATGGGTTCCAAGACACTTGCGCGTAGCCGAGATGCGAGCGTGCCAAGTTCGGGGGTTTGGTTCGCGGGTTCGCTCAACAGTGATCTCCTTGTTGCGGCTTGCTACTGGATGCCTAGCTCTGGATGGGCGCCAATGAGCATCGAAAACTCGTCGGCAAGTTGTTCGATTGCCGCTCGCTCCGAATCATGGACGAGAACGATCCGCTCGATGAAAAGGGTTCGCAAGCAGGGATGCTGTGTAAGGACACCAATGCTCGCGTTTGGGTTCTCGATCGGCGTTCCGACACAAGCCAGGGGCCACGCTGACAGCAGATCTGAAAGGTGTTTGTGGAACGCGTCCTCTTCAGCCAGTCGCGCTGAACGCTGGAAAAGATCTCGACCGAATCGAAACACCAGGTCGACCGACCAATGATGGGAAGGATCATTGGGTTGCGGCACCTTTTTCGCGAGCCAGTCGGGGACGGCGGTGTCGGTTTCCGCGCGATCGATCAGCATGCCACACGCCCACGCAAACGCCTCGGCGCTCCACACCGCGACCTCGACATTGAAGCTGGGTGGTGCAAACGGCGCGTCCCAGACGGCTTGCTCGTTTGCAGTCACCAGGAACATTGCCGTTGCTTCGCGATCCGCCTCGGACGCCCGCTCCAGGTGAAGGTCACCACGAGTCAACGCACGTCCTTCCTCCAGAAGCAACTGTGTAAAGTCGGCTAGCGGTGTGGTTGATTCGACGTTCATCTGATCGCTATGACAAGTGTCGGGCGAAGAGAGTTCGCCGAATGCCTCCTTCAAAGGTAGGGGATTGGCACCCGCCAAGCAAACCATTGCCCAACGCGTTTCGGCATCGGCGCAAAAGCACCTCTTCTTGACCGAGTCGACCGTGGGAAGCGGACGCGCATTCCATTAAATTACCGGTCGTTCTCTTTGGTTGTTCGAATCGCGCAAAAGGATCTTTGGCGTGCGTCTACTTTGTTTTAGTGATTTGCATTGCGACAAATCGGCGGCTGAGAAACTTGTTGAGCTTGCGGCCGATGTCGACGTGGTGGTCGGTGCTGGTGATTTTGCGATACGGCGATCAGGCTTGGCGGACACGCTCGATATCCTGGCCGCGATCAACAAACCTGCCGTGCTTGTTCCGGGCAATGGCGAATCGGCCGAAGAGCTCAAAGAGGCAGCCAAAGTTTGGGCGACCGCGACCGTGTTGCACGGTGACGGATGTGAACTCGACGGTGTCTCGTTTTGGGGCGTCGGTGGAGGAATACCGGTGACGCCCTTTGGTGACTGGAGCTACGACTTTGATGAACAACAAGCCGCGGCGATGTTAGAAGGATGCGGGGACGGTGGCGTGCTGGTCGTTCATTCGCCTCCAATCGATACGGTCGACCATGACGCTTCGGGACGCGTGCGGGGAAGCCAAGCGATTCGATCGACGGTCGAAACCAAGAAACCAGAACTCGTCATCTGTGGTCACATCCATGATGACTGGGGAAAGCAAGTGTCGGTCGGCCCGAGCCGAGTTCAGAATTGTGGCCCGGCCGGAGTGGTGCTCGAAGTGAGCCAAACGCGGTAGTTAGCGTCGGGCTATGTTCGTAGTACCGCCTTCAGAAGGAATCTTCCCGCGCGCCTAGCCGCTCACCTCTGAGCCGTGATCGCGTAAGCGGCCGGGCTTTCTTCGGTAGCCAAGTTCGTAGTACCGCCTTCAGGCGGAGTCTTCTCTCGCGCCTCTCACCACCGCGACCACCTTCTGGCGAAGATAGCTACGGAATCCTCACGTTCCAAAAATGCGCTGCGGCGCCTAATTGATTTCGTCGTAGGCCAGCTCGTCGTTCATCCAAACTCGAAAACGGCGGATACCGAGCCCTTTCGTGAAATCGACTTCCATTCTTGCGTCCGGATCGGCCGAGGCGGCACCAGGAAGCTTGAACTTGGCCGTTCGGTGAATCGTCAGCCAGCTGATCCTGTACCAAACGACGTGGCCATCGATTTCGATCTTCTGACGAAACCACTTTCCGTCGTACACCAGTCTGGCGGCAACCGGCTGACGGAATTCGATTTCACGATGCAACAGTCCGCCCCGTTTTCGAACGGCTTCGCCAAAGACGACAGCTTCTTCGTTGACCGAGGGCGGGGCTTGGAAGGGGTTGACCATGGAATGTTTCCGAGAGGAGTGCTTGGATTCCGTTTCCAAGTCGCGATTGCTAGTCACTACGCCAGACAATGGCCAGAAGATCGCTCGGCCAACCGGGGCTCGGGGTTTTTGTTGGGTTTGTGTACACCGCCTGCGTGTACTTCCGCGGAGGGGGTTTTGAGGTGGTGATTGTTCCGGTTTGGCTAGAAACACCGGTCAGCCCGTTGATACTGCCACCTTGTTTACCTACTATCAAGCAAACGTTTACCTATTTTGACAGGCGATCTCTGCCGGTGGCGTCCTTGGGACGCGATTCTGTCGAGGAACATGATGAGACTACTTGTTGCGACACTCCTGCTAGCACTGGCAGGATTGGGTGCGGTCAACACAGACGCGGCTGACACCCAAATGGTTGTGGCTCAATGCGTGATGCCATCCACCCCTGGCGAGTTCAAAGCTCGGGTTGTGATGCCATTTCGCGGTGGTGCCACGGTTGTCCCGAACACGAAGGTGACGCTTCACGGCAAGCAGGGGCTGACCTTTCAAGGAAAGACCGACCTGCACGGTGACGTGAAGATCAACGATGTGATGCCGGGCGTGTATGCGATGACCGCGAAAGCGGACGGTCTATTCGCATGCTACGCGATGCACGTCCTTGCTCAGGACGATTCGTCAAGCTGCCCCGATTCGGCCGAGATCACCTGTGCCTTGGTCGGAGGTCGTCAATTCAAGTCGACGATCACTCCTTACCTCGCATTCGATCAAACGCGAGACAACCTGACGGCCGACGAGCAAGTCTTGGTCAAGCACGTCAGTCGCGTTAGCAACGTCAAAATCAGCGTTCCGCATTCAAGCGGCCATGTTGCGGTTCAGATGAGCTCGGTGACGAGCCAGCCCGCCTCGGACATGAACGTTTTCTTGTTCAACAACCGCAAGCTGGTTGCTCGGGGTGTCAGCGATGCGTCGGGTACATACAACTTCCGCGGGCTCGAGCCGGGTGTTTATTCGGTAGTGTCCGTTGGGCAGCAAGGTTTGGCTGCTGTTGGATTCGAGCTTTCTGAATCGGCGTTGACTTCGGTCAGCAACGGCGAGCGAACTCTCGTTGCCGTCCAAGACGAGGCCGCTGATGCAGCACTTGAATTGGAAGTCATTCCTTTGAGCGCCGAAGAGATCGAAGAAGTGCTCGAGGAAGAAGAGAGTGAGGAAGAAGACGAAGACGAAGACGAGGAAGAAGATTCGTCCATGCTTGATGAGGACGGAAACCCCATTGAAGAAGTTCCTGAGGAAGGCCTCGGAACTCCTGTTGCTGGTGGTGGCACCGGTGGCGGTGGAGTCGCAGGTGGCGGCGGCGGCGGTGGTGGATCGGGCGGCTTGGGACCAGCAGCGGGTGTTGCCGCGATCGCTGGTATCGCTGCTGCGGCCTCCAATGGATCGAGAGACAATATCGCAGTCCCACCAGTCGCAAGCTTGGCGACCCCCTGATCTTGCCTTCAGCAGACCAATTTTGACCCATCGACGCCGTGGTATTTTGCCACGGCGTTTTTTGGTGCGCATCCGACCGAATGCGCAAAACGCTGCAAAACGCCAAGTCGTATCGATTGGGCAACTTGGCGCAGTAGGGGCAATGCAGGCCGAAACGATTCGACCGGTGTTTACTGCGTCGGATAATGACCTGACAGCATTGTTTCGGGTTGGTCGTCGCCAGCAACCATGATCGTGATATCATGACCGACCATCCCGACAAGATCGGTGTACTTCGTCCGTCGAAGGTCCGATTGGACAGCCCTTTCCCACCCCAGTTACTTCAGGCAGAAAAAGAAGATGAGCACGGCCGACAGCCCCATCGGAGAAGATGTCGCCAAGCAGGCCGCCGCAGCACGCGACCAGTTGAACGAGCACACGTTGAAAACCGTGCACTGGCACTTTAGCGAAGAGACGGGCAGCCCCTTTTGGTTGGAAAAGAAAAGCGAGCTGAATTTTGATCCGCTCACGGATGTCAAGAGTTTCGATGACTTGAAGAAGTTTCCACTCTTTGAAGACGATTGGTTGCGCGGCGGTCCTGTTCGCCGTTGGGTTCCCAAGGGGCATGCCGGCAAGCCGACCTACGTGTTCGAAACCGGGGGCACCACGGGCGTTCCCAAAAGTCGGGTCGTGATCGAAGACCATTGGAAGGACTACGAGCTGTTCAGCGATACCTTGCCTGACCAGTACTTTCCGCGCGGCGCCAACTGGTTGATGCTTGGCCCAAGTGGCCCTCGGCGTTTGCGGTTGGCCGTCGAACATTTGGCCCAGCATCGAGACGGCATCTGCTTCTGTATCGATCTCGACCCCCGCTGGGTCGTGAAGTTGATCAAGAAGGGATGGATGGAACATCTCGAAGAGTACAAAAAGCACTGCATCGACCAAGCGGTCACCGTGCTGACCGCGGGCCACGACATCAAGTGCATGTTCGGTACGCCAAAGTTGATTGAGTCGCTTGGCGAAGCGTTGGAAGAACGCGGCACGAGCATCGCCGAAGTTGGCATCACCGGTATCTTTTCAGGTGGTACCGAATTCACGCCCCAGTGGACTCGGTTTTGTGTCGACGAATTGCTCGGTGGGCCTGTCGAAGAGAGCGGTGTTTACATGACGCCAACCTACGGCAACACACTCATGGGGCTCGCTTGCAGCAAGCCGATCAACGCGGCGGATGGTTACAAGATCAGCTACTACGCGCCGCAGCCGCGTGCCGCAACGGAAGTGGTTTCGTTCGATGACTACAACCAAGTCGTTGGCTACGGCGAAACAGGACGCGTCAAACTTTACACGTTGACCGACGAGTTCTTTGTGCCTGGATTCATGGAACGTGATGAAGGTGAACGCGAAGCCCCCTTCGATACCTATCCCTGGGATGGTGTCAGCGGTGTTCGACCCTTCCACGAGTTAGCGAGTGCCACCACGGTCGGTGTTTACTAGGCCGAGTGGCCACGCTCGCGTTCTTACTGGCACATCAACACAATCATCCCGAAGATAAATCGTTCAAGAAATATGATCACTCTTAGTCCGCTACGTTGGGGCAAGCCGTACGAGTCGCTTGAGGTTAATGACGTTGTTCACTTTGACACTGGCGAGCCGATTGCAAAGGTCGGCTCGGTTGGTGGTGGCATCGTGGGTCGCGACATGCGAAAGGCTCAGTCGGCACGCGATGCTTTGCTGCAATTGTCGGTCGACGAACTTGTCGAACGTTGCAAACGCGCGGCCGTCCTGTTCGAGTCGTCGGATTTGAAGGTCGGTGATTCGATTCAATCGGTCGATGACTTTGTGCACCAGCAATCGGCTAGCACCGGCTTGCCCGAGCACATGTGCCGCTCGAACATGGCCAAGAACAGTTTTGTTCTTAGTAACATCGATCAGATTCTCGAGTGTCTAACTCGCGGCCTAGACCTCTCGATCCTCTCACGGGGATTTGGTGAAGAAGGTCGCGGCGTCATTGTCAGCTACCAGTGTCAAACGCCAATCCTGGGCGCAGTGCTGCCGAACAACTCACCCGGCGTGCACACGCTTTGGCTGCCAGCGATTCCATTGCAAGTCGGCTTGGCACTCAAGCCCGGTTCGCAAGAACCTTGGACGCCCTACCGCATGGTTTCGGCCTTCATCGAAGCGGGCATTCCCGCCGAAGCCTTTGGGCTTTATCCAGGTGGCCACGATGCCGGTGGCGCGATCATGACCAAGGCGTCGCGAAGCATGATCTTTGGCAGTGCTCAAACGGTTGCCCAACACGCTGGCAACCCCAAGGTCCAGGCTCACGGCCCCGGCTTTTCAAAAATCCTTCTCGGCGACGACATCGTCGACGATTGGCAAGACTACCTCGACTTGATGGTCGAGAGTGTTCTGTCCAACTCGGGACGCAGTTGCATCAACTGCAGCGGCATCTGGGCAAGCCGACACACACGCGAGATCGCCCAGGCGATTGCCGAAAAAATTGGTCCTGTCGATGTCACGCCGCCGAGTGATCCGGAAGCTCAGCTTGCTGCGTTCACCGTTCCAGCGATGGCCACGGGAACTCACGCCATGGTCCAGCAGGATTTGGCTGAAGCTGGAGTGACCGACATGACGGCCGAGTACGGCGAAAAGCTGATCGAACGCGAGCATTGTGCGTACTTGCGGCCAATGGTGGTTCATGCCGATTCGCCCGATCGCCAAGTGGCATCGAAAGAATACATGTTCCCATTTGTCAGTGTCGTCGAGTGCCCGCAAGCCGAGATGTTGCGGCGTATCGGCCCGACCTTGGTGGGCACGGTGCTGACGCAAGATCAATCGTTGATCGATGCAGCCGGTGCGTGCATTGAGATCGATCGATTAAACATTGGACCCATTCCAACCAATCGATTGAATTGGTTGCAGCCGCACGAAGGCAACATCATCGACTTCCTGTTCCGCTCGCGAGCGTACCAAGTCGCCGACATGCCTGTCGCAGCAACCTCGTAGGTCATGCTGTGCATGACACCCGCGAGCCGAACCCACTAGCACGTTCGTAGTACCGCCTTCAGGCGGAATCTTCGACATGACGCCACCACCCGCGAGCCGAGCGCGTTAGCCTCGGGCCCCAAGCTCAAGAGTCACTGTAGCTACGCTCGCCAGAGCGTGGTGCTGCTGCGGGCGCGGTCACCCATTTGTTCCACCTTCTGGCGAAGGTAGCTACGTTCGTAGTACCGCCTTCAGGCGGAATCTTCGACATGGCACCACACCCGTGAGCCGCACGCGCTAGCGTCGGGCCCCAAGCTAGAGCGTGGTGGTGCTGCGGGCGCGGTCACCCATTTGATCCACCTTCTGGCGAAGGTAGCTACGTTCGTCGTACCTACCTTGGCCGACCTGGCATGTTGACCTTGTCAAACTCTTCGGTGCCGTAATTGTCGACCTCGTTCACATCGAGGTCGGCCGAATAGTTTTGCGGACGCACGACAAAGATGTCACCATGTTCGTTCTGTTCGACCACGGCGCCGTGGTGACGGGTCAGTTCGAGTGTGGCTAGGAACCATCCAATCAGCGACGACTTGTGGATGCCCCCTTCGATCAGGTCGATCAACGGGAAACGATCGGTGTCGGCCAGACGCGTGTGAATCCGTTGCATGTAAACGTGGATCGGAGTGTCGTCGTAGATCACTTCGGTTTGCGGCGGGCCGGCCGCTTCACGCATGATCCGGCCAAAGGCACTGACCAAGTCCCAGATCTCGAGATCGACGATCGGTTGGTCACCCATATCGACACGGCGTTTGGGCAGGTCGTCGGACATTCGCTCATAACGCTGTTGCCAACGCGAACCCATCTCGTCGAGCACCGCGGCGGCGTCGCGAATCTCGCGGTACTGTAGCAGCCGTTCGACCAGTTCGTCCTGAGGGTCGACGATCTGCTCTTCCTCTTCGGACGGGTCGACCACTTTGGGCAAGACCGCCTGGCTCTTGAGTTCGACAAGCGTTGTGGCGAGGTCGATGAAATCGGCCACATCACCGAGGTCGAGTTCTTGCAGGACATCGATGTATTCGACGTACTGGTCGACGATCTTGGCGATCGGCATTTCGCCCAAACTGACCTCGTGACGCCGGACCAGGTAGAGCAACAGGTCCATGGGGCCGCGGTAGGCTGGCAGCTCGATTCGAAAGGCCGACATGGAGTTCCTAGGACGGGATCAGAAAAAAACAGGATGACGACCATTCTAGGCGCTGGGGCTGGAAATTGTCAGCGGAATTGGGATCCGGGAGCGGTCGGCGGAGGCCCCGGCAAGACACGACAGCAAAAGCGGGCGACCTCTCCGTGCGACTGCTTCGCCGGGTCGGCCGGCCTAACGGTGGCTCTGGCCACCTTGCCCTACTTGCAACGGGGTGATCCAGGGTCCAGCCTCTGCCAGGCCGTGGGATCAAGCTGCGGCAGGTCGGTTTTCACCTGTCCGATTCGGGACGTCATGGTGCTCGGCGGGAGCGAACCTTTCGGCTTCTCCAGACTCCCTAATCGCGTCGGCGCGACATGACGATCGGCTCAAATCCGGTTGGCCCTAAAGGCTGCACCTTGTTGGATTTGGGTCCCAAAATTATCATGCTTCGCGACGTTCTTCGAACTTTCCCTCAAACTGATTTCTGACAAGCCCACTAATGTCCAACCCCAACCAACGACACGTTCTCTCGGCCCTCGTCCAGAACGTGCCGGGTGTGCTGGCTCATATTTCCGGCATGCTTGCCTCGCGAGGCTTCAACATCGACTCGCTCGCGGTCGGTGAAACCGAGGATCCCCATCTCTCTCGGATGACCTTTGTCGTCGTCGGTGACGACAGTGTCTTGGAACAAGTCGGCAAACAGTTGGAAAAGATTGTCACGGTGGTTCGCGTGTTGGACGTCAGCAGCCGTGATTTTGTCGAGCGAGATCTATTGCTCATGAAAGTGAAGGCTCCGGCTGGCAACTCACGCAGCGAGATCCGTGAGCTTGTCGAGATCTTCCGTGGCCGCATTGTTGATGTTGGTCCCGAGGAAGTGATGATCGAAATCTCGGGCCGCGAAAACAAGGTCCAAGCCTTCATCGAACGGATGCGCCCCTATGGCATCACCGAGCTGGTTCGTACTGGCCGGATTGCAATGGTCCGAGGTGCCGCCGCCCCATCAACAGCTGGTGAAGCGGTCGTCCGCGCCGTCTCCTAAGCTGCTGTCATCTCGGGAATACGACGGCAGTCCCGCTGCCGGTCGACATCGATCGATCTGACCAAACACGCTCCATCGAGAGGCCTGATCGCTCGGCCTCTCACGTCCCTCTCAACACTCAAACAAAGATACTTCATTCATGGCCGCTACGATTTACTACGAGAACGATGCTGACCTTTCGCACCTGAAAGGCAAGAAGGTCGCCATCCTCGGTTACGGTTCCCAAGGTCACGCCCAAGCTCAAAACCTTCGCGACAGTGGCTGCGACGTCGTCATTGGTCAACGTCCCGGTTCGAAGAACTACGACTTGGCTGTCTCGCACAAGTTTGATCCAAAGCCAATTGCCGAAGCCGTTGCCGAAGCCGACGTCGTTAACGTTTTGCTTCCCGATGAAGTCCAAGCCGACATCTATCGCAACGAGATTCGCGATAACCTGTCGCCCGGGAACGTGTTGATGTGCTCGCACGGCTTCAACATTCACTTTGGCCAAATCGAGCCACCTGCTGGCATCGACACTCTGTTGGTTGCCCCCAAAGGTCCTGGCCACCTCGTTCGCAGCGAATACGAAAAGGGTGGTGGCGTTCCTTGCCTGATCGCTTTGGGCGACGGTGCTGCTGAGTCGACCAAGCAAATCGGTCTGGCCTACGCAAAGGGGATCGGCGGCACACGCGGTGGTGTGATCGAAACTTCGTTCGCCGAAGAAACCGAAACCGACCTGTTCGGCGAACAAGTTGTGCTTTGCGGTGGTGTCTCGGAATTGGTCAAAGCGGGCTTCGAAACGTTGGTCGAAGCTGGCTACCAGCCCGAAATGGCCTACTTCGAGTGCATGCACGAATTGAAGTTGATCGTCGACCTGCTTTACGAAGGTGGCCTCAGCTATATGCGTTACAGCATCAGTAACACCGCCGAGTACGGTGACTACGTCACTGGCCCACGCATCATCACTGAAGAAACCAAAGCAGAGATGAAGCGAGTACTCAACGAAATCCAATGTGGCGAATTCGCTCGCCGTTGGATCGCCGAGAACCGCGCCGGTGCACCATTCTTCAAAGCGACCCGCCGCCGCGAACGCACTCACGGTGTCGAGCAGATTGGTCTCGGTCTGCGTCGCATGATGAACTGGATCGACGAAAAGGAAGTCGAGTAAATCCGGCTCTGGCCACTTGGTGGCCCCCATTTGAATGACTTGTATCGGCGGCCCTCGGCCGCCGATATACTTTTACGGGTAACGCTTTGGGCCGCTTGATGATCTGGCTGCCCAAGTAGGCGATCAGCTTTCCCATCCAAAACGGAGTTTGATGATGTCGGCGGCATCCAGTATCCCACCCGTCAGCGAATTGACCCAGCTGCAAATCGATACCGTCGCGTTGTGGCATCAGCAACCGATCGCTAACGAGTACGACGGCTTCAAGCAACTCGTTTGTAAGCAGCACGAGTTCAATTACCGTCTTTGGCACGAAGAGGATACGGCGCGCAGTCCTTCGGCAACGGACGAAGAGATCGCCAATGTCAAGCGCGCGATCGACAAGCTCAATCAGCAACGCAATGACATGATCGAAAAGGTCGATGATGCGTTGACCGAAGTTCTTGATGCGGGCGGGATCACCCCTGCCGACGGCGCACCGATCAACACCGAGACTCCTGGTAGTGCCATCGATCGCCTGTCGATCATGTCGCTTCGCCTTTATCACTACCAAGAACAGCACGATCGCGCTGACGCCGACGCCGAGCATAGGCAAAAGGTTGCCGATCGTATTGCGCTTTGCCAGCAGCAACATGCTGACTTGTCACAATCGCTGCAGGAATTGATCGACGCCATCTTTGCCGGAAAGAAACAGCACAAGACCTACCGGCAAATGAAGATGTACAACGACCCCTCGCTCAATCCAGCAATCTACAACGCCAGCGAAAAGTAACGCATCCTCCGCAGTGGACGAGGCCACGAGTCCCTCCTCATCCGTTCCTCCATCTCCGTAGTGGACGAGGCCACGAGTCCCTCTTCCTCACTCTACCTCTACCTCTTCCCGGCATCCTTACGAGGCCATTCGCACCTCTCGATTCGCCGCCAATCGCGAAACATGCAACGTCCTCGACTAAAAACTGAGGACTCGTAGCCTCGTCCACTACAAAAAACACTCGGCCACGGCGCCTTTGATGCTGAAATTTGCGGCCGGTTCTCGCGGGTGGTAAATTGCAAAATCGCTCTGGCGGTACAAACCCACCTAAATCGTTTGGCTCCAAAACACTCTCCAAGGTTTTGTCGATGAAATCCCTCCTTTCGTTCCATCACACCATGCGCTGTCTGCTGGTGCTTTCAGCAGCAGTGTTCGTTTTCTCTTTGACGCCTATGTCTGTATGGAGCCAGGAGGCGACCGACGCCGGCGAAGAGGCAGCAGCCGAAGCCAAAGACGAGAAGCCTGAGGAAGAGGTGGATCCTTACAAGGTGCCCGAGGGTGCCTCGGTTGAAGAGTTGGGTGAGTTTATCTCTGGCATCAAGAAGATGCGTCCTCGGTCGCTTCCCGATTTCAAGAAGATGCAAAATGCGATCATTGAGGGTGCGGTCGCGATGCGTGGTGCGGATGGTTTGACCGACGAACAGGAAGAGCAGGCGATCACCGATCAGCTCGGCGCACTCAAAATGTTGTCGCGTTACGAGAGAGAGTCGCGACAAAAACTGCAGGACCTCGCCAAGGAACTGCTCGAGCATCCAAAAGAGGCGATCGCGCGTCGGGCCAAGTTTGTTCTCTTCGAAGCAAAGGTGATGACGGTCGCACAGCTCGATGCCGATGGTCAAAGAGAGCTCGTTTCGGAACTGCGTGAATTGGTCGACGGCAAATTGGATCGCGACGGCTATGGGCTGGCGGCAGGTTTGGCTCGCTCGATCGGTTACACCGACAACACCGAAATCGCTGCCGAGCTTTACGAAGAAATGTCGTCGTGGATGGAAGCTTCGGAAGACAAACAAATCAAGACCCGTGCACCCAAGATGCTTGGCGCCGCGCGGCGTTTGCGTCTGCCCGGCAACTTCATGGAAGTCATGGGCACCACCGCCGATGGCGATGAGTTTGATTGGAGTGCTTACCGTGGCAAGGTGGTCCTGGTGGACTTTTGGGCAAGCTGGTGCGGTCCTTGTTTGGCAGAGATCCCGAACATGAAACGCGCCTTGAAGGGCTATGGCGAAAAAGGGTTCGCGATCGTCGGCGTCAACCTGGATGATCGTGAAGGCGCTTACCAGAAGCTGGTCAAAGATCGCGAAATTGATTGGGTGAATCTGCGGTCCGAAAAGGATGGCGAGAAGGGATGGGATCATCCACTGGCAACCTACTATGGCGTTTCGGGAATCCCAACGGCGATCCTCGTCGACAAAGACGGCAAAGTGCTTTCGCTCCGCGCGCGAGGACGTGCCCTTGATGAATTGCTCGAGGAGCAGCTTGGGCCGCCAATCGAAGAGAAGGAAGAAGAGACAGCGGACGCTGGTGAATCCGAAGGCGATGCCGAAGAGGCCGCATCGGACGAAGAATAGCCGTTTGTAGTACCGAGCTTTAGCCGGAATCTTCTGACTGTTCGTGGTACCGAGCTTTCGCCGGAATCTTCCGGTTTCTGACTCACCCAACACAAGAGTAGCTACCTTCGAGCGAATGTAGCTACAGACGGGTCGACTTCCCTACGAACTACTTGGAGTATGTCATGCCTGGACCGCTAGAATTGGTGATCATCGCCGCGGTGGCGATTTCATTCGTCGCAGTACCAGTGGCGATCGCGGCGATCGTCGTCTTCATCGTCAAGAAATCCGAGAGCAAGGCGTAGGCCGGCACGACCAAGCGCATCACCCACACACCTGAGCCGAAGGCGCTAGCCGCGGGCCCTACCCCCTCTCTGCCCACGCTCCTGAGCCGACGGCGCTAGCCGCGGGCCCTACATTTCCTCGCGCATCCGTAGCTACCTTCGCCAGAAGGTGGTCGAATCCCAGTGAGCCGCGAACGCGTAAGCGGCCGGACCCTATCCTCTCTTTACCCACCCTCCTGAGCCGACGGCGCTAGCCGCGGGCCTTGCTTCTCCTCGCGCACCCGTAGCTACCTTCGCCAGAAGGTGGTCGAATCCCAGTGAGCCGCGAACGCATAAGCGGCCGGGCCCCACCCTTCCCTTTTGTGTCTTCTCGTGTTTTTCGTGGCCACCCAATCCCCAGGACTCTCTACAGGAGCCTCGCTCTCCCGCTAACCCCATTCGTGTCATTCGTTCGATTCGTGGTTTCTCTTTTTTGCCCAATGAGTTAGCCACAAGAAACACGAAAAAGCACAAAAAGCCCATCGCAAGAATACCTGTGTCTCCTCGTGTATCTCGTGGCCAGTCTTCCCACAAGAATCTCGGCACCCAACCCCTGAGCCGACGGCGCTAGCCGCGGGCCCTATTCTTACTCACCTATCCGTAGTTGTAGGCCGGCATCAAGGAGCGAAAGCGACACCGATCCGGCACAATCCCTGAGCCCTAAATACACTCGCGCATCCGTAGCTACCTTCGCCAGAAGGTGGTCGAACCTCAGTGATCCGCGAACGCCTATGCGGCCGGGCCCCACCCTTCCCTTTTGTGTCTTCTTGCGTTTTTCGTGGCCACCCATTCCCCAGGAATCTCTGCAGGAGCCTCGTCCTCCCGCTAACCCCATTCGTGTCATTCGTTCAATTCGTGGTTTCTCTTTTTTGCCCAATGAGTTAGCCACAAGAAACACAAAAAAGCACAAGAAGCCCAGCACACGAATCGCGACGTTCTTCCTTTTGTGTCTTCTTGCGTTTTCGTGGCCAATCATTCCCCAGGACACTCTTCCTTGTTGTGGCATCTCGCGAGCTTGCCAAACCAAATCTTCGCCCATTTTGAGTCGCGATCCTTGCGTCCCTCTCGCTCAAAAAGCGGCATAAGAACATGCCCCATTCGCGGTGATTGACTCCGATACCGCGACACCCCTATTCACAGGAAGCGATTCAAAATTTGACAACCCAAAGGCCGACGGTGAGAATGCCCCCAGAGTGGTTGCCACCTAACCGGTGAGAATACTGGAGCGACAAGTGAGAATACGAGGATCAAGGCGCGTGTCACCGACCGTACCGAAGGTCCACCCAGTGAGAACAGCCAGCACGCCGTATTCTCACCCGTTCAACAGCTAATAGATAAATTCTGCTACGCAATGAAATTGCATCGGTTCCGGTTCTCGATTGCTTCACTGCTAATGTTGACCGCAGTTGCTGCGATCTACATCGCAAACAATCCGTATCAACCGTTCCACCCGCGAGACATCACTACGCGATCCACAAGCGATGCAAACGGGATTGCAATGATTCACACCGGGATTAGGCGGCACAAGCATGACCCAACCTTGGACACCGTTGACTTTGTTGTCATAGAACGACTTTCTGTACGACGGGAACTGACGTCTCTTTTCACTGTCACCTCGTCCGGCAGTGACTACGAATCCTCTGCAACGATCGAACTGAAGGATCGCATTGTCGAGCTGCCCGCCTCCCAGAAATTGATTCAAATTTCGGATGGCGACTACACTACAATTGACGCGGACGTTGCCCCGACGCTCTTAGACGATTTCCTGGCCACATTTTCGTCTCGATCTACGATTGACCGACTTGCGAAGCTCATCCGGTCAGAAGAACGAGCAGAACAATGACATGCACGGGAGCACGGCTTGCGTCGTTATTCCCAATGGATAGTCAACTCTTCGTGCCCCGTGATGCCGGGCCGTTATCCGATGAGAGTCGTGCTCGTCGCTGAAATCTGGGTTTGCGGTAAACAAGAGTACTCACATGCTTCCCATTTCGTCTTCTCCGCTTGGACAACTGCTCGATGCGGTACATGGGACAGTTCCCGATAACCCGCTACGCCTTTTCGCGGTTGCTTGCGTGCGTCGAATATGGGACAGGTTGGAATACCCGATTGACTCCCAGGTCGTTTCCGAAGTCGAGAGATTCGCATTGGGGTTCGGCAAAAAACTACAGTGGCATGGCGACGGTCACTTCGCAACGACGAAGTTGTCCATCCGCCCGCCACAAGTGCTGGATGCAAACCCCGATTTGAAGAGTGCAATCGAGCAACAACGTCATCTTCATGATTCGGAACCCGAGATCCTGGGCGTCATTCGATACGATTTTTACACTCCGAGCGTTGCGGCTCGCAGTACTGCCTCCTTTCGATTTGACTTTTTCCGTTTTGCAGTGACGCAATCACTATTCGTCGAGGCATCGCCCGTTGAGTACTGGCGTCCCGCGTATTACAAAAAGTTTGAAGACGACAGTCTTTGGCATACTTTCACGGCGAGCTTTGCTGAAGAATGGAACGATCGAACTGTCTCGCTGATCCCTGAGTATTGCAATTTGTTCGAGGAGTGCGTTGGGCATATTGGATAACCCTCGGATGCACCTGAGGACCGGTGGCCAGCTTTCACGAATGGATGCTGAACTCCCGGTCACCGCTGATCCTAGTCGTTATCCGTTCGCGCGTGAGTATTGAACGGCTCATCGTTTTCCAAGCTCCGTTCGTGACATGGTCAGAATAGTACGCTCGATTCCACTTACCGCCTGATCGTCATGAGGATTATTTCCGTTGCGATTTTGATGACTGCCGTGCTTGGTCTGTTGGCTCATCTTGGCGGCTTCTGGGTCGTTTACTCTCGAAACACGGCTGGCTTCGCTGTCGCCCTCCGCAACATCGAAATTGTCTCGACTCAAGGAGCCCACGCAATTGGACTATTCGTACATCTCGCCGGCGTCCTACTGAGTGCAGCTACCATCATCGGCTCGGTACAATTGTTTCGCAGTCCTAGTGCACATCTTTGTGCCGCGCTTGGGCTTGGGGTTTCGATCCCAGCCCTCTCACCATTATTCGGATTGGCTATTCCTCTCGGCGTTGTTACTGTGGTTTTTGGTGTGCGCTTCGGTCGACCGCAGGAACAGACGTGCATCAACTCGGACAAAGACGGATAACCATCGAATGCACACGAGCGGCGAAGCCGAGTCTGTTTTGAAATCACGATTTTCGTCGCCGCCGTGTGATTTGTGACGTTATGCGAACAAGATAGATGCCGACTGAACGGGCCACTCAACTCGCGACCAGACTCTTGGACGGGACAGCCACACTCGACGAGCGTCGCGAGTACGAAGCGCTTTACCCTGTCTGCTCGATCTGTTCGGTCTGTGGCGGATCGTTCCAATCTGCCGAGTACACTTCTAACGGCGGTCGTTGTTCCCAATGCGGGACGGAATTGTTTCGCCACAGTTCCGATCGCGTTGGTCACGAATTCCACGACATTGTTCCGAGCATTCCGAGTGATGAGGCGCTCGGCGTATTCTGCGTCGCATACTTACCCGCCGGCGTAAATTGGTGCGAGAAGTGTGGATTGGCATTCCCTCGATCCTACACATGTTGTCCAGGCGTGTTGAACGTCGCAATCCGGCTTCATCGTGAGCAACGGAAAGATCATGGCCAGGCCGCGCTTTCGTACATTAACGAGCATTCCGAGACGTTATGTAATATGCTGCGCGGATCGTTTAAGCTGGATGATCGCACTTTGCGTTACTTTCGCAAACGCGTTCTTCCGTTGCTTGACCGCAGAGAAGAACTTGAACGCATACTCGAATCATGACGCGGATAACCATGTCATGCACCGGAGCAAGGCATGGGGCGATTACAAATCGAAACCACATTGGCCGGGCTCGGTGATGGCGGCCGTTACCCCAACTAGGAGCACCCGAGCTGACATTCCATGCGACCCGTCTTGATTACTGTCGTGGCGTTGACTACATGTGCGATTGCCGCATTCGGAATTGCAAAAGCGTTGTCGTTCGTCAAGCAAGTGCTTCCTAACCCGCGTGAAGCATACGCTTCAGACTGGACTGCAATATTCATCATTGATCACATACGCACTTCGGGTGAATGGCCAACTGGATGGCACGATCTGCGTGACGAATATGATCGTCTCGCCGTTCCCGAACACTACGCTTGGACATTCGAGCAGCTGCAATCGTTTATCATCGTCGACTGGGAGGTCACCATTGCTGAAATTCAAGACTCAGACGTACCTTTGGACTACGTCCGTCTGACCAGCGGTCGCACATGGAGTTACGCCGGCGATCCAGACAAGTTGATTTATGATTACATTCAGACTGGTGAAGACCCCAATCAAATACATGAGAAAATTGGCGTGCACCGCAAAAAACCGAAGGGGTAACCATCGCGTGCACGCGGAGGCCCGTTGGTTGGTTTTCTCCAATGGATGCTCAACTCACGGGCCCCGGTGACGCGTGACGCTATTTGGCCCAGGTTTCAATTCTCCGTTTACGCAACGCAGATGCGATTTGGCGGCCTACGATTCCCTTGCCGCGCTGCCGCAAATCGCCTTGCTCTTATGTCAGAACAACAACCAACCTACAAACAGGGCTATGCGGTCATTCGCGTCGACAACTGGGGAAATGAAGGCCACGTTGACGAATACACAATTGATGGCGAGACATTGCCTGCACCGGGTCCCGCAAACGTAAAGGTCAAAGAAATCGTTTTCGATGCTAGGGAGGCTCAAAACGAAGTCATGAGGTTGAACAGTTTGAACGAAGACAAGGACTGTCGATACTATTGGCAATCAACACACATGTTCGTTGATGGCGGATCGCACGGCCCAACGTCAACAACCGAGTAATTGGTTGCCCAGCTTGGACGTCGGCTTCAGTTCGTTTCGATCGCACTGAGGCCAGATAACCAAGGCATGCACACGTAGCCGCCGACATCGCGTTTTCAAATGGAGCATCAACCTCGGCGGCCCGGTTATCCCAGTCGTTCGCCGACGGGGAAAGATCCAATGAGATACCTACTCATCTTTACTGGTTTGCTTTTCATCGCAGCGATCCATGCATTGGCCGCAGAGAACAGCACCCATGATTCTGCACTCGTTTCAGTCATTACGAATCTGAAATCGTTGCACCTTGTCACCGAAGAGCCGCATCCAATGTTTGATTCAACGGCCGCTCTTTGCCGCCCGCCAATCGAACTTCCTCACAATTTGCACGAAGGTTTCATCCGGACCGCATATTGCAACGTCTACGTCAACGAAACTGCAAAGAAAACAATGATCAGTGGAAGTGGCGTATATCCTGTCGACTCGCTAATCGTAAAAGCAAAGCTACCTGACAAGGACAAACCAAAGATTGAAATTTATACCGTGATGCGAAAAATGCCGACTGGATACGATCGCGAGCATGGCGACTGGGAATACTCGATTGTCGATGGCACATCGAGGCGGGTATTCGCGTCTGGTAAAATCGGATCGTGCATCGAGTGCCATGTTGACTATCGAGAATCGGACTACGTCACTCGCACCTATTTTGAAAATCGCGGCGAACCAAGCGATGAACCGAAGTCGCGGTAGTCGGGCGACTTCGCAATGGACAATCAACTCCCGCGACTCGGTTATCGCGGTCGTTCGCCGACTGGAGTAGCCAACTGAACGTACGCCTTGAACCGACCCAATTCCGTATTTGGCACCTGATCGTTGCCACTACGGTTCTGGCATGCGTTCTCGCGTTTGCCCGAATGCTTGGATTGCCCGGGACTTTAATAACACTTGCATTCACCTATTTTTTCGGACCTGCGATTGCTTTCGGGCTTTCTCGTTACGGCCGCACGCGTCTAATCCGATACCGCATAGCTGTTGTTGTTTTGGCCGGCATGATATGCATCGCGTATTCAGTTTCGGCTATTTTCGACTCTCCAAGGTCAGCGTTCGCTGTTGTGCCTGGGACTGCCTGTTGCTGGGCCCCGCAAATCGCAATGCTCTACTTGGTGCACGCTGCATGGAAGTCAGGGCTTCGGTCAGCCGGTGTTGAACCGAATGCAACCCTAGACGCAGAAATCGCGGCGGACCATCGCATGCAACGGAATGGCAGTGGAGACGTTTGAATAAACGGTGACTCGACTCCCGCCGCCCGCTGATGCGGAAGGTTATCCCACCACTGAATGGCGGTATGACCATGTGACGTACCGGAGTCTCGAGTTGCTGTTGGGTAATGGTTGCCTTTCCGCTCGGACCCGGTAAACATTGCCGTTCTGCGACTACTACGATCCTATTAACTCGCCTTTCGAGATTCTCGAATGGGTTATAACTCGATCACGCTATGTCAAGCACGACACCTGAATTTGATGCGCTCATGCAATCGCAGCGAGATGAGATAGACGCTCTCATCATTGCTGGAGAGCGTTTGGCCGCCATTAAAACGATCATCGACTCCTGTGGTGTGTTTCTCACCGAAGCGAAACGGTTGAATCGGGCGCGATATGGGCATCTGCGTTTCCCTACGTTAGCGATCACGCGAACGTGTTGTGTAAGAACTGGGGCGAATTTGTCGCACTGTTACCTGACAACGCAAGGATGAAGACTGAGGCATAACCATCGCGTGTACACGGAGGCCCGTGGGATCGTTTTCACGAATGGATGCTCACCTTACGGGGCCCGGTGACTCGGGTCGTTCGGCCAAAGAAACTTTGTCAACACTTTTAGGACAGCATCATGCATCCTGCTCGACGCACACGCATATCCGAAGTCTGTTTGATCGCCACCCTATCCCTCTGCTGTGGCTGTAGTGGCGATTCAAGTCGTACTGCCAACGGCGTTGCACCGGGAGAAACTGCGTCTCTCGATGTTGTCGCTGAACTTAGCGCGGGCCAACTACTTGAATTGGCTGAGGAGCGTCTCGACGCCGAGCAGTATGACGAAGCAGTAAAACTGTTTCAGCAGTTGGTTGATCGATCTCCAACGGCGACCAATTACGCTTCTTTGGGCGATTGCTACTGGAAACAGCGAGAATTGGAACAGGCGGACGTCCACTATCGTGAAGCCTTAGCGGTTGATCCAAAACACTGTGGTGCGAACCATGCATTGGGCCGAGATGCTGTGCTCTTGAAAAAGTACCAGGACGCGATCCCGTATCTCGATGCGGCAAATGACGCTTGTGCGGACACTTCTGTTCATGCACAGAATCTGCGATTTCGCGTGGAGGCGATGGTGAAACTGGACAGAATTGCGGACGCAGAGTCGGACGTGCAGAAACTACTCACCGGATTTCCCAACGATCCCAGCGCATACGAGGCGGGCATCCTGATTGCCAACAAAAAGGGGGATGATGCTCTGGCCGCAGAGTATCAAGGCAAACTGAATGCAATCGTTAACACCGAGGCTGAACCATGACATGCGCGGGAGGAGGCCTCCCGGCGTTTGCTAGAATGAAGGCCAAACTCATCGTCCCCCGTGATGTCCTCCGTTCCCCGAGTTATTGGCGTTTCCTTGTTGACTGTGTGCTGAGGATCTTTGCGCTATGTAATCGCCCCTTGTGCTTCATGAGCTCATCTACGGATTACACCGCAAGCTTGTCACCCGATTTACTATCTGAGCGATGCTGGCACGGTCGATGTAGCAGGGAACCATGTGTTGGACCGGAGCGATGCATGAGACGGATTGAAATGGACACCACCATGGCGTCGCCCGGTCAACGCCGCCGTTATCCCGCTCATGAAACCAATCCCCGACAACATCGAAGCATTCCACGGCAAACTTGGCGAACTTCCCGGCGAGTTTGACTCTCTCGCACTCCGCCAATCCCCTGCTGCTACCATGGAACGCCTAGCCTCAGTTGAAACTGATCTAGGTTTTGAAATTCCGACGGGCTTAAAAGAACTTCTCACAAAGACTGCCGCACTTTCCTTCAACTACGGATGGGAACTGCCAGAACCATTGGTTGAAGTTGCGGGCCAAATCGGACTCGGAGACTTTATTCATGGCGGTGTCGTGATTGATGTCGATTTACTAACAGGTAACTTGAAGCAATGCCGAAACTTCGCGGTATCATCATGGCTCAATGATGATGAATTTCGGCAAGATCAGGCGTTTTGGCTTAACACCCTTCCATTCATGGCGCTTCGCAATGGTGACTATCTTGGGCTGGACTTAGAGACTGCCTCGGTGAATTACCTATCGCACGACGCGGATTCGTTCACGTTCAACATGCCATTGAATAGTTTTTTTGAGGCTTGGTCTCAAATTGGATACATTGGACCTGAGCATTGGATATTGGAACCCTTTTTTGATGGGAATCGTCAGCTCGCTCCTCAACCCAAACAGCTCTCCGTTGTGAACGAACTTTTTGCGAACGCGGGATAACCAATGCGATGCATGCGAAGTCCGTCTTGTGCGTGATTTTGAAATGGATGATCGCTGGATCGTTTCCTATCCGCTGCACGAGCGAATTGTTAATCCGCGAACCACGCGGTGCACCCAAGTCGCGATAGCCGGGTGTTCTACAATGGAAAGTGGAAACTCGCGGACTGTACCGTTGTGGGTTAGGAATCCCTTGCCTTTTGTTTGACCGATGACTTGTCTGATCGAACGAATCTACGAATTGATCGAACCGGATTCCCGATCCGACAACGATGTGGCGGATCGCCTTGTGGCAAGGTTCGTTCACGACCACCGGGGATGTGATCTGGTGGCAACCGTATTTGCCTCCGTTGCTCTATACGCGGATGCTCGCCACGCAGCCACATTCTTTGACGTGTTGCTTTGGCCGAACGCACACTGAAATTTTCGAGCTCATGGACGTGATCAATAAGATTGGTAGATTCGAAGACTTCTGTGATCGCAAGACCGACCGCCTGGCGTTTCGCTCATTGTGGCCTCGGAGACCGTCATTGGTTTCACGGATCGCAGCTTTGTTTCGCTCCAGGAACCAAACGAACAAACCGCACAGAACAATGAATTCCACACGAGGACGGGAGTGAGGGTTATTGCTCTGCTTGCAGGTCATTCGCCCGTTCCGCATGGTTTCTACCGGATTTAGCCAATGTCCCGTCGCCTTCATCACACACTCAACCTTCGCGGATAAATGATATGCCACCTCGACTCGCCGCCAGTGTCGTAACCAATGAAACGCTCTCTGTCGGCGTCGAGAGCGTCGTGCAATCGGATTCTTCAATCGGACGGTATCAAGCCGTTTTCGAAGACGATGGCGAGACCGGGTACTTCTACGCTCTCGATAGGGAGAAGGTAGACAATCCCATCGTTGATGCACTTCACATTTACAACGTTCAATCTGTCGCCGATCGAGACAAGCCTTCAGAGATGCATATCATTTGGTCCGGTGATGGAATGAAGGCTGCGCTCTTTATCAATTCCTACCCCCATGCGGTTTACAATTTCGCTGACAGCGTGGGTTGCTGTCGCACTGGCTTCCCGCCACCCGCCGACGCATCAACAACCCACGAATGGGACGAATCGCAAATGGCACACTTTTTTGCTGACGAGGGAGAATAATCATCGGATGCACGACGAGTCGCCGAGTCGTGGTTTTTGAAGTTGAGGATCGCTCGCGGCGACCGCGTGATCCGTCGCGTTGGATGGACGAGGGAATGTCACGTCTTCGATTCATACTTGTCTGCTTCGTGCCATTGGTTGGTGGTTGCATCTCGACGAGTACAATGTCTAAATCTGCCATCGGCTCAACTTCGCAACCGAGGTTTCTCGCGGAGTTGGACACCATCGACACGATACAAATTGATGAACTGACACTCGACAAACGCCGGGATGTCAAACGCTTCATCGAGACTTGCCGCAACGCAAGATGGGCTCCTTATACAGCGACCATGCCGGCACAGGCCGAAGCAGTCACACTCATGTCGGAGGGCGTTGAACTACACCAACTGCTCTATGCCGGTGGTTGGCTATTCGACACGACCGGAGAGAGTGCGACTCACTTTGGTACAATTCATGCCGATGACGGAGCTTGGTTCGACGAGAACATCGACAAGAAACTCATGCTGCTTCGGGACGCACTTTGACACGTCATCATGCCTGCGACGATCGGATGCAACGTTGGGCCGGTGGTCCGTTTTCACCGATGGATCCTCAATCCCCGGTCCCCGCTGATCCGTGGCGTTATCCGACAAAACTACTTGCTGCAACGACTGACGAACTTGCCAGCTGCAAACCCTAATCCGTACGAACCAGCCACGACAACTTCCGCTGATTCCCTCCGTCGTGGACGGTGGATTCGGCCAATCGTGATTCTCAACGGCATCCTGATTGCGGTTCCTGCTTCAGCGATCGGTTTCGCGTACGTCTCATTGCAGCTTGAACTACGGCGTGAATCCGAGTTCTTCACCGACGGTCCAATCGTTTACGAAACTGAGTTCTTAGGATTCAGTGGGCCAATTTGGCCATTCATTACTTACTTTGTCACGCCAAATATTCTGATGTTCGGGGACCTCATCCGTCGCGCCCGTCGCAGACATCGTGCTTCGGTTTGAACGATTGCCTATATCTCGCTGATCATTTGCTACAATTTGCGGGGCAGCTGGTTCTTGTTGACTGGCGTTCTCCAGTGCATCAAAAGGACGGGGAATGTTGACATGCTCGGGAGCACGGCTTGCGGCGATCTCGCAGTGGATAGTCGACTCTCCGTGCCCCTTGGTGTCTGCCGCTCTCCAAATGAGAAACCTCTCGCAAGATACTCATGGCACATCAGATCGTATGTGAGTCTGGGGCATATCCCGTACCCGACATCTCTAAGCTGGGGGCGATCGTTGAGGAACTGCTTGCAACGACTGGGGATGCCGCGTATTGGCTACACCATGAAGACGAAGCAATCGCGGGTTTCCTTTACAACGGAGAGCACGCAACCGTTTTTCGCTGTTCGGATGGTGCCGAACCATTCAACCCGAATGCACCGGATGATGAAACAACGCTCATCCGACTTGAAAATGGACAATTGGACGCATTTTATCTACAGAAGTGCATTGCCTATGACGACGCACTTGCTGCGTTCATCTCAATTGCAAACAACGATACACTCCCTGACAACATCCAGTGGATCTGAATGCGGCCGAAATGCTTTGGCCCGGCGGATAACCATCGAATGCACATGAGCGGCGAACTTGGGGCTGTTTTGAATTCACCGTGCCCGTAGCCGCCATGTGATTCGCAATGTTCGTCGAAATGCGCGAGATCGCCATGGCGCGCTTGCAAATGAGTCGTCTCCGGAGCGATCCCCGTGATTTCGGACGTTACACCATAGACTGATGCGATATCAGGACCCACTCCATATCTGTTGCGACGCGTGTGGCGCAACAACCGCCGTGCCTGTGCGGTCATTTCTTCGGTTGGAGGCGACTTGTCCCGAGTGCCAAGCGTCTCTTCGCGACATCGGAATTGCGATGAGGGCGAACTGCGACCAGACCGCGACATACTTCAATGCTGTCGAAATCATGATGCAGATCGAGGATGACCTCGGCATTGAAATACCCGAATCGGTGACACTGGACTCATGTCCTTGGGAGCACATGACCGTTGACCACCTCGTCAACGCGGTGCATTCTTGTCTCGACGGCTCCGACAAGCAATCGCGCGCCGAGAGGGCGGTGATTTCTGCGATCAAGACCGCATTTCCGAGCGCCCCGCAAACGTTGCCACCGGATGTGCCGCTATTAGATGCAATCGCGCCCGATCGAGATTACGGCGCTTCGTATGACTAGTACCAACGATGGCACAAGCAAGATATCCACCGGAGTCCTTGCGTGTCCGTCGGGCAGTGGTTGCCGTTCCGCTCGGACCCGGTGATTTTGCGAGTTCTGTGCGTGGCAGTGAGGGATTGCCTGTATGAATCTCGCCTACAGCGAAAAATGGTTCTTTGCACGGAATCAACCGATCAAGCCGCTGGCGACGCAAGAGGCGAATGATCGCCATATAGAAGGTCTTCCCTATTCAGCAGTAATCGGCGGACTTGACTCCCCAACCCATGTTGTGAGTGTTGCCCAGGGTTGGTTCAGCGTTGACTTTTTTGACAAGGAATCAAGGCCGTATTTGAACTACGACTTTAAGGTCCTGGATGACCGAATTTTTCTGTCAATGGCGATACATCGTGTTTACAAAAAATGTACTTCGCGAATTGCGAAATCTGTTACCTTCTCATTCTCGACCAATGGTGAGATTCTGATGGTGGAGGAAGGAGCGGGCAAAGCGATTGAAAAAGAGACCGTGGCATCCGTTGCAGAGAATTGGACCGACATTCCAACGTTCGGTGACTACACGCAGTTGTGCGCGACGGAGCGGAGGCTACCAAGCAGCACATAACGAGAAAGTGCACCAGGGGCGCGCAGCCGGGCGTTTTGCTGAGATTGGTGACTGCTACCGTTAGGGAATGAATTGAAGTGGGACGGATTCTGGCAATCGGAGATGTTCACGGATGTTATCAATCGCTGCTTGATTTGGTGGCATTTGTTGAGGTTTCGTCTGATGACCATCTGGTGATGTTGGGTGACTACGTTGATCGTGGACCGGATTCCGAGCGGGTCATCCAATGGTTGATCGATCAGTCACAACGATGCCGACTGACACCTTTGCGCGGTAACCACGAAGTGATGATGCTGAATGCACGAACGTCAGTTACTGAATTGCAACGATGGTACAAATTTGGGGGGGCCGAAACACTGGCTTCATACACAGATGATGCCGATGGAATTGGCTCGCTTGACGATGTGACTCCAGAGCATTGGCAGTTTCTTTCCAAACGTCTGTTGCCCTACTTCGAGACCGATACCCACATTTTCGTTCATGGGATTGTGTCGCATGCACAGCCGATGTCGGCCCAACCGGACTCATCGTTGTATTGGGGGAATTACTGGAACGGGTTCCCGGGCCATGTTTCCGGGAAGATTGTCATCTGCGGTCACAAGTCACAGGATTCAGGCCTTCCTGCTACCAACGGACACGCGATCTGCGTTGATACCGGCGTGTGCAAGGGACGATGGTTGACTTGCATGGATATTGATTCGGAAACGGTATGGCAGTCGAATCAATCTGGGGATACACGAACCTTCCGTCTCAAATCAGGGCTTCCATAGCCAGCCGATGCACACGGAGTGGCAGAGTGCAGGTTTTTTGGTTTTCGTTTCTGAGGCGTTCGCTGCCGCCGGGGGATCGGTGACGAAGATGTCGGTTAACTAGTGGATGCTCACTTTGATTGAATCGAGATCCTCATTCATTGACTACGTTACGAAGCGTGCAGATAGGCTATCGAATAACGTACGGCCGCTTGAGGTCGTTGGACACGCTTGTCGCCATTTCGACCGTTCCTGAATCTGAGTTCACGGGTCGCGACTGCGAGATCATGATCCGTGTTGGCGACCTAATTCCTCGCAAAACGGAATCGCAACAACTAGCGCACGTATTCATCGAAATCTTGGGTTGCTCGAATTTCTCTTCCCACGCTTGGAGACAACTCGTAAGATCGAACAGGGATAATGTCCGCTGGGCGATCGAACACGCGTATTACGTGTTTGCAGTATCGGGTGCCGACGGATCAAGCGGTCTGATTCGGCTCATTCGCGAATTGGAGTGCGAAGCGCAAGGTATTCGATGCATCGCACAAATGGGGAATGCAGGTTCGTCGCCATCACCGTGGCTTGCCAGGATACGAGACGCGATCTTGGCATAACTAGGTTGTGAATCGAAGGGCCGCATGTCGCGTTTATATCTGGAAGCCACATTGGCGGTCCTCGCTTACGACCTCCGTTATCGCTATGAATTCCTTGAGATACGCACTTCTGCTCATCGTCTTCGTCTCACTTTGCATGGCCGCACGTGGCGAATCCCATGAGGTCGTCGCTAAGTTACTCCGTGTGCATCATCAGCTCTGGCTGGAAAGTGTGCCCGACAAAAACCGAGGTGATGAATCGCCATTCGCGCACATAGACTTCGGGGCCGCGACGCCCGAAGAATACTCCGCGATTGCAAAAACGTTGCGTGAAGCAATTGCGGGTATTCGGGCACGAATGACGCGTCCGCATGTCGGTCTGAGCGATAGCGAACGGACCGCCGCATACCGGAAACTCAAAACACAGGAGTTTCCGGAGGTTGGCGATTTGACCAAGAAACAACTCGTCGCAGCGATTGTTGCCAAGGCTTCGATTGATCCGCGCATTCATGCGATGGTACAGATTGATAAGCGAACGGTTCAATTGATTGCTGGGGATCGGTGCTCGGATTGGTGTGCATCTGGCTTGCATTGCTACATTGCACGCCTTGAGGGCGACCGTTGGATCATACGATCTGCAGACCTGTTTGGGCCGAACGAATAGCCAAGCGTTGATGGCTTCTCCAAAACGAAACTCGAATCGCATTACGGTCCGCGAGCAAGTGTTCCGCTGGCGCTTCCACTACGACATGGACTGTCCATGGACGCGGACCGTGACCGTTGTTGCCGATGACAATCCCAACGGACCATCACTGTTTGCTCGCTGCGACTACGACGGCGACGTAACGCCCGCAATCGTTCGGCGTCTGATCGATGTCGCGTTGGAGCACGGCTGGGATCCGCACGGGAACGATGATCAAGATACGGGACTCACCGATGAACGCGTCCTTGATTGCTTTTACGGATTCCCACGCATCCTTGATTACAGGGGCGATCAATTCTCTTGGTACCCGGACGCAAAGGGTGGACTTCATTTGAAGATCAAGAATGTGGGGCATCCCAAGGGCCAACTATTGGCCACCTACTGCACCATCACCCGCGACGATTGCACGGAGGATCTGGCGAAGGCGTTCATCGACGCTGCCATTGATCGCGGGTGGAAGCATGACCGAGCACGACGTGATTGTTTCTGGCTTGAGGAAGACATATGCTTGCCGTTGCTTGAGGCAAGCCGCAAAAGAAGGCAGAACCAAGCGATGGACCGAAGTCGCGGGTAGGGACTTTTTACTGGGACACCACAATTCTGAGACTCGGTCATCGCGGTCGTTACCCGACAGAAGTGGAGCACAAGAGGACAACCTCCCTTTGCCTGGAAACGGGAGAAGGATCTTTAATATCTCGATGCGAATCTTATTAATCGCAGGATTGATTCTGTTCCTGATTGCCGTGATTTACGCGTATGCCGTGGAGATCAAATTGCGAGACGCCCATAGCAATGCAGCATTTCGGCTTATTGGCGAGGCTCTCCAAGACGGGGATGTAGAAGCTGTCCAGATGGCAATCGGAGAATACGAGCGGCAAGGAAGTTCACCATCGATCATTGTAGACGTCCTCTCAGATCGCAAGAGTCCTTGAACGTAATTGCGCAGATTGAATCAAGCGGAGAGGGATGATTCTGTTACTCGACTGACATGCTTGCTACTTCATGACCATTCGTGAGCCTTCGGATCGCTTTACCGTTCCCGATGCGTGCCGTCGCGTTGAACGTCAATTCGATCTTCCCTACGGTGTGCATGATCAGGACTGGGAGCACATTCTCGCCGACCCTGCTCGCGCCAACGACTTTATCGCTGGGTACGACGTCAACGATCCGGACTCCAACTTCCGTTTTGCATTGGCTGCGATAACCATTGGCTCGGTGGACGAGGGCCTCGCACTCGGCTCGGTTGGTGACGCTACACTCGAGCAGCTCCGCCGCATCCTGATTATCGATTCTGATACACTTGCCCACTTGCTGTACCGCTGGTGCTGCTTCGACGCCTCCAACGCCGAGGAGTACTTCATGATTACTCCTTTCATTCGTTCGGTATGGAACGAGGCTTTTGGGGCGTCGGTCCCAACCACACTACCATCGGAACGCGGCGATGGGCCGAAACAGCGGTGATAGGGAGCGGCGGTGGTCGCCTTTTTCGCAGCGGCCGAGTTTCCCGCCGGCGAAACAAGCAAGGAACTGTCATCGGCGATGGTCGACGGCCCTTCGGAACAGAGCGGCGAAACTACCGATGCACACGAACACACGGAGTCGAGGCTACTCTGTGATTGGGTCGCACGCCGCGGCCGGGTGATTGTTACGATTTGTCGGGCTGGAACGTTCCGCAGGCTGCGATTTTGATGTGACTGCACGCGTTATTGGTACACTCATGTCGAAACTAACGGCACACAACGAAACGAGCGACACGCCCGGCAGAGATCGAGGGCGCAAGCGACGCTGGTTCTGGCTTCTTCTGATTGCATTTTTCATTCTACTTCCGGCCGGCATCCGCGCAGTCCGGATACACTTCGGGTGGACTTGGGCACCCGGGCAATCGCCCGTTGAGTCGCTGATCGATTTCCTGTCGGGCATCTAACCACAAACACAACCACCGTCGGATGAATGATTGCGTACCCCGCGATGTACTGAATGCAAATGGCCGGTTGACGATTGGCGAATCGTGGTTGTTGAAGTCGAGGATTGCTCGTGGCGACCCCGTGATTCGAAAGGTTACGATTAAGGAGGTTGCAATTGACGCGAAGCACACACCGTCTTGATGTAATGAGCGCTGTCGGAACACTGATCGACGCTATTCGACACTGATGGAGGCGATCGATTTGTTTTTCGATGCTGTCGCACGTTTGGGGGCGACGGTTGCTTCTCTCTATCAGCGAACCATGACATTCTCCGAAGGGCTGCCGGGCGCTTCGGCAAACGAGCAAATGTCCTCATCACGTCGTCAAATCTGATGACAAGTGGTCACTCTCGGCGGACTGCTCGACGTTGGCTCTTGCTCGCGATTGCTATTGGTGTCTTTCGCCTAGGCAGGTCGATTGCCGCGGCCCGGTGATCGCGGTCGTTACTCGATGAAGATTGAATGATGGTTGGCTGGCTTATCGATGCGGGTGTCTTTGATTCGTACCATGACGAACTTGCCGCAGCTGTTACACGCAACGGGCACGAGGTCGCTTCGGTTAATCGACCTAACCCTCCTTACGAATGGGACGACGTTCGTTCTTCGTATCGCAAAGCGTTTCCCCGAGGCGCCTGTGTCGTCGCACACGCTGACATCGACTTGGTTTCACGTGTTAGGAATGACAACCTCTGGACGCCGGGGGCGTTCGCGACCGTGCCCCGTTTCTTCTGCTCGCACTACTACGAACACTTTGGTCGGTTTCTATTGAATCGCGACTGCATCATGTTGCCAGACGCCGAACTTCCACGTTGCCGTGGCTTCCTTTTTGACGCGCTCGGTTCAGACGGCCAGCTGTTCGTGCGCCCGGATTCACCGCTGAAGATCTTTACTGGATTGACGATATCTCGCGAGACTTTCGACAAGGACTTCGAGTACATGGGGTTCTACGAATTTCCCACCGATTCGTTGGTCGTCGTTAGCTCTCCCAAGCGGATCGTCGCGGAGTGGCGATATGTCGTTGCAAATGGCGAGGTCGTCACTGGCTCCAAGTATGTCGATGATGGAGAAGAGGTTGCGCTACCGTCTGAGGATCCGGCTGCACTGGAATTTGCCCGGTCTGTTGCGACCGCAGGTTATCAACCCGACCCGGTCTGGGTAGTTGATGTTTGCCGAACTGCCGACAGCGAATATCGTTTGCTCGAGGTAGGCGGTTTTAGTTTCGCGAGTCTCTATGGCTGTGACAAAGATGTTGTTGTTTGCGCCGTTTCGGCTGTGGCGGAGTCAATCCACGCTTCAAAGCACAGGTGACAATGTCGTGCGCCGAAGCGCCGCGCGGGGCGCGCTTACGACCGGCAACCAAATTGGCGGTCCTCGGTGACGTCGTCGATCAGTGTTCCTTGCGATGCGCGCGAACGGAACACTGATTCACGCTAATCGACACTGATGATGCGCTCGGAATTAATCGCGATGCTCGTTTGCCAGCGTCCTCCGTTGACGGTGATGGAAAACCTGGTCGCTCCCGTCTTAAGCCGCCCATCAAAGCAGCTTTTTCGCCAATTTCGCATCTTTCGCGGTTCCATTCATTCCGCACAACACAAATCGATGTGGTGACAGTTGGGCAATCGCGAAATACTCGAAACGAGCGAAACACGTGCTCTTCGGATTCGAGTGCGCGGTCGGATTTGGCGCGCGACGATGCGTTCGATAGGGTTGATGAACGTTGCGAAGCAATCGGTGCTTCGGTCTGCTACTGCTTGATCTCGCTCTAAATGTCACACATTGTTTCAACAGGAATTACCCTCTCACTTGTGGGAGGGTCGGGCCTAAAGCCCGGGGAGGGCCATTCGCGGTGCCCCTCTCCGGGCCTGAGAGCCCGACTCTCCCAAGGGCCCAAGGGAGAGTGGCAGCCGGATGCATGACACTTAGAGCTAGACGCACCGCTACCACCAGCGAACCATGACATCGATCGAAGGACGGCGTGTCGCGTTCAGCCAGATGGCTGCCGCATTGACGGTCCTCAGTCAACGCCGCCGTTTGTCTCTTTGAGGGCTTTACGTGAGCAAGGAACCATTTACGTGAGCAAGGAACAATGAGTCGCAAAGCACTGCGCAATCTGATTGTCATTGTGCTGGCCGTGTTCATCGCGACGACGCTGTGGCTTGTTTTGCGCAAATCGGAAGCCGTTTCGGCCGAACGTTATCTCGAAACGGACCGCATTTTCGGTGTCGTCCAAGCCAACGTCCGCAGTCGTAGCGAACTGGATGTGATCGTAGACATTGATCATTCTCGACTCGGGGCCGAAGCAAGATCACCGATGCCTCCTTCGCATGTCTTGATCTTTTCCGATCCGTCCTTTGACGCCGCCATCATCGAGAAGAATCCGATCGCGGCAATCGACCTTCCGTTTAGGGTTCTGGTGTACGAGGACCAAGAGTCCGGCAGTGCCCGAGTTCTCGCCAATCGCTACGAATTCTTGTCGAGACGCCATTCATTGCCAGACGATGAAGCTCTTCGATCACGATATAGCGATTCGATCGCATTGGCGATGAAAGGCGTTCCAGCTGAGGAGATCGCTGAATTTCGTTCCGATGCAATGCCCGATTCAGGACTTGTCACGCTTGAGAGTCCGTACAACTTCGACGAAACATTGCAGCGCGTTACATCGGCGATCAACGCACAGGGCGATACCGTGATCTTTGGCACGATTGATTTCGCCGAACGGTCGAAAGAGCATGTTTCCGTCACTCGACCATCGCGAATGATTCTATTTGGTGGTCCTGGTCCAGGCGGCAAGGCAATGGCGAATGCACCAACACTGGGTCTTGATGCCTTTTGCCAAAAACTGTTGATCTGGGAGGCGGATGACGGGAGCATTCGTGTGACGTTCAACGACTTGCTTGCCCTCGCCGAGCGTCAAAATGTATCGTACGGAATTCCCCTGCGAATCATTAACCGGCGGTTGAAGAGTACTTTTGCGAACGCACTTGAGTGATTGCTACTTGATGCAACGAAGAATGCCGGTAACAACGACTTGCAGCGAAGGACGCGAGTCTTCTTACCTCGACAATGAATGCTAAATGATGGACCCCTACGCTCCCAGTACAACTGACCTGTCAGGGACTTTCGCTTGTGGCGTCCACGTAATCCGTGAGGGTGTTTGGAATAATGAAATTCGCTGAGATAGTCCGAAGTCCTCCTCAAGTCCGAGATGCATTTCGTGATACAGGTGCGTACTCGCTCTGGTGGCGTTTGATTCTGGCGCTGCATGGCAAGCCCGTGTCCGCTGATTCGAGTGAACTGGAAGCGAGATTGATACTGGCACGGGGATTCCGATTCTACGCTCGCCTCTATGTCGCACTATCGGCAACGTTGTTTGTCGCGTCTGTTGTCGCCTACAGCACGGGACTCCCCAGCTTTTGGGCGTTGCTACTAGTGGGCGCATCTTTCTACCTTCTCGCAACTGCTCAGCTCGCATATGTGGGGTCGCGCAATTACCTCAAGCAGCTTCCTCATGCACGATCGCAGTTAGTGACGTTCTTCGTAGTGATCATCGCATTCCTGTCGTGCTTCTGCGGTCTTTGTGCGGCCATCGTTCAATTCGCCATTCCGACGCAGGCTTCTGTTGTATTGATCGGGCTCTCGCATCTGTTGGTCTTCGGTGTCGGTTCGTACCTCATCGAGATCGTATACTTGGTGGCAGATTCTTCGAGCGTCGAAGAACACTGACCATCGCGTAGGCCGGAGTACACGGTTTCGCTCTTTGTTGATCAACAATCCACCACGCACGCCCGATGCCTAGCATCGTTACCTGGCCTCATTCTGAGCAATCCAACTTGAGTTTCGCTTGCCTCATGAAATCACGAATCACTCAGCTTCCAGCACTCGCTTCTATCGTTGCCCTTTTCCTGCTAGCTCTCGGTTGCGATCAAAAATCCGCCGAAGATTCATTCCAGTCCAAACGCGATGCAATGTGGGCTCGCGTCAACGCCAAGAGTGATGCCGAGCAGGCTGCGAAACGCAAGATTGTCGTTGAAGAGGCCCGCACAATGCTCCCCGCCACGAGCAAAGAAAACCTCGCCAAGGCATATCAACTGGCGTTTGATGGTGGGGACATCACTGCGATGGAACAAATGGCTGTATTTCGCGGTGACATTGACGACGGGCTTAAGAAGCGATTCTTAGAAGTCAATCTTGGCACACTCAGGGCCGGCGAATCGCACATCACCAACCACTCGTTTGAACCACTCACCGATGGAGACCACTATCGATATTCAGACCAGAACGTCGAATCCATGCTGGCGATCGACACGCGAGCGAACGATGACTCCGGTAGCAGTTCGTCCAAGCTAGCTGTCATTTCCGAGGGCGAATCGTCTTACTTCCTGTTCTATTATGCAAAGCCTGATCCTGAAATCGGCACGCGATGAAGAGATCGACGTTGCTGCCTGGGATCGAGTGGGTTCGCTCTCGGCGTTGTATCGGCAAACCGGTACGATGGAGGCGCCGTCTCGCGTCGGCGACAGTACCTATTGACCTTGCTGGTGACGTTGACGTTAACGTGCCTGATGACGTTTGGATTGGTGTTCCAACGAGCTCAAACGTAGCCGTCATCGGAGATAAGTTGTCAGGCCGTCGAGTGTGAATTGAACTGCTCTGCATCTGTAAAACCTAACCGGCGGGATCTGCCATGAATCGAATCGCTTTTTCGCTGCTTCTCGCATCCCTCGTCTCGCATCCTTTGCATCGTTCAAAGGCTGATTCGCCAAGTCGGGCCATGAATCCGACGCAGTGGTGCGAGGGAAACGCAGAGTCGTTGGACACAAGTCAACAAGCTGTTTGTTTCACAGTCAGTCAGGTCACATTGTCCTCGCTGTCAGGGCAACCCGACTGTTGGCTTGATGCGGCCGAGGACGCTCGCTTTCGAGTCTTGCTTGTCCCTTCCGTGGTCGCCTCGCTAAAACGGGTTGGTATTGCCGATATTCGTCAGCACTTTGAGGGGAAACGCGTGACTGTTCGGGGCCAAGCGGGAGCCCTCCTTGCACCCTCGATACATCGTCAAGCTCGCCCCACGATCTATTTGCACGTTGACTCTATCGAAAGGTTCGACTCGGTCGTTGCTGTGAAGCACAATGACGCTCAAAAACCTGATGTGCCTCGGTATTTTGAGTTCCCTGACTACCCAATCTTCCAGTAGGCAGGCGTCGAGCAAGCGATGTGTGCCGGACACTCAACCTTCCTGGCCCAGTGATGTTCGGCGTTCTGGAAGCAAATCGTGGTTTTGACCATCCTCAAGTCGAGTCTCTTATGGCGACGCATCGAATGATCAGCTTGTTGTCTCTGCTGGCGATTGCTCTTTGTTCCGACGTCTCAAACGCCCAAGAAGAACCAGCGAAACATGACATTGCCTACCTGGGAACTCGTCAAGCCATCGAGGATTCGAAAACTCTCAAGTACACGCTGATGTCTTTCCAAAAAGCCGACGACGATTCAATGGATGTCGGTCACGTCGATCACGTGGAGCATCGTACTCCGAGTTTTTGGCGACACACGGCTCTGGATGAACAAGGGAAAGTAAAGTCGGTGCACATCGTTGACAACAAGGGAAAGAAACAGCTGTATTTGGACATGAAGTCGAAGACAGCGACCTGGCTCGAGCATCCGATACACGTCTATGGCGACGTAAGCATGCTCAAGTGGATGGCAAACTTTATCAAGGACATGCCAACGAAGGCCACGGGGCAGCGAGAAACCAGTCGTGGGAAGGCGGATGTTTTCGAGTCGACGCACGTCGATCTATGGTTCGACAGCGAATCCAAAGATCTTGTTGGGCTTTCGGTGCCAATTTCGGATCCAGAGTTCAGGACTCGCCTCTCGGATCTGAGCAAGACACCAACGAGATTCATGCCGGGAAAAAGCCTTGGACGCGTCTACAAAGACATCGAGTACGGGGTCGAATTCAATGAAGATCGATTTGAAATGAAAGTGCCCGAGGGCTTTCAAGTAGTTGAACCACCCGTCGCTGTCGGCCAATCACACAACTGAGCCGCGATCGCGTCAGCCGCCGGCCCTTACTTGCCTTCACCCTCGTTGGGAGTCGGCAAGGGCCCGAGGCTTAACGGCCGGCGGCTCACGGGCATTGCCCGAGTTGCGCAAACGCGTCCTAGCCCTTCTTCTTGAGTGACACCATGTACTCAATGATGTCGACAAGGCCCTGTTGATCGACGAGCTGGTGAAGGTTGTCGGGCATGATTGATTTGTCGCTCTTTTTGATGCCTTCTACTTCGTCGCGAGGGATCTTGCGATCGATTGCCTCGGCGGTGCGAATGACAATCTCATCATTCGTTTCGCTCATCTTGAGGCCGCTGATCATTTGGCCTGCGTCAGTAAGGACTTGGTAGTTCTCGTAGTTGTGGCTGATCCCGGCGCTTGGGTCGAGGATCGCGGTGAACATCGCTTCACGCGACAATTTGCTGCCGATTTCCGAAAGGTCGGGCCCGACTTCTTTGCCGACGCCAGCAACCTTGTGGCAGTTAGCGCAGGTCGCTTTGGTACGGAAAAGCTCGAGGCCGTGTTTGACGTTGCCTTTCATCTTGGCCAGTTGATCGAGTGGCGCGAGTGGCTTTTGGTCTTTTTGTTTTGGCAGCGGCAACAGTTCCGCAGCGCGTTTTCTCGTCGCTTCATCCCGACTACGTGCTAACAAACCGCCGGCAAGCAAACGCGTGTCGGCTGCGAGCTTCTTGCTCGACGCAAGTTCGAGCAACGATTTCTCGCCTGCTTTGTTTCGAGCCAAACCGCTCACTGCGGTACTGCGAACATCGAACGGTTGCTCGGCATCGCCTGCGACGTCGCTGAGCATCCGGACGGAGCGTCCATTGCCGAGCAGTCCGAGGACGCGGGCAACACTCGCGGCATCTTGAGTGTTTTTTCCGAAGAGCCGAGTGCGGATACGCTTGGGGCCGTCAGCCGTTTCCGCCAACATTGCGGCCGCTTCGACACGCATCGAGTCGTTATCCGATGCGACCAGGATTTCTTCCAATCGGTCTTCCATTCCTGCGGGTCGGAAGCGTTTCAGGAGTTGAAAGTACTCGGACGTTCCGGCGACGGCTTTCAAGTGTCGCTCGAGCGCGGCGGCGATTTCTGGTTCTTTCGCAAGATCGACGCCCTGCATCCGTTCGATCGAACGTACGACCAATGCATCCCCTTCTTTGGACTTGGTGGGGGCCGCAAAAGCAACGAGTTTTTTGAGGGCCGCCGTGCGAGTTTCTGCGTCATGGTATTCGAGGCTGCGGAAATAGCGTGGCGTCTCCGAGGGGCTTGAAGCGGCAATCAATTTGACGATTGCCTCGGCCGCTTTCGGAGCGCGGACTCGCCAAGCGATGTCGCTGCCCGCGGCCGTTTCAACGCGCCCACCACCAGCAAGCCATTCGTCGTAACACTCCGCGGCGCGTAGGTCACTCGCCAGCCCGAGTGCCTCGAGATACCAGCGGTCTTTTCCATCGTGAGCCTCCGCCAGTTGCGCCCAGATCTTTGGCATCGAGGGCGACTCGTCAAATCGTAGCGCTACCAGCAGTTCGCGTCGAACGGCCGATGATTTGTCGTTGGCGAGGGGGGCAAGTGCAACTGACGGTGTCAGGCCAATTTGTCGCGTCAATCGAATCGCCGTGATGCGAATGTTTGGATCGGCGTCCTTGATCGCGAGTTGGACGTAGTGGCCACCTCGACGTTCGATTTTGCCGAGCAGCCACAGGGCACGTGCTCGTATCCGTGGATTGGAATCTTGGAAAAGTTCCAGCAGAGCGGCTTCAGCCTGTCCGCCCATTTTGTGTAGCGCCATCCATGCTTTGTAGCGTACGGCGAGGTTTGGGTTTCGCAGCGCGGCGATCGCGCCGTCGACTGTGCTGTAGTCGAACTTGGGAACGGTGTATTTCGTTCCCGGAGGCGCGATGCGGAACAACCGTCCGCGATCGGTGTCACCTTGACGGTGCCCGCCGACACCGGGGTCGTACCAATCGGTCACAAACAACGATCCATCGGGAGCGACGCAAACGTCGGCGGGGCGGAACCACTTGTCGGTCGTTCCTGTTAGCAGCGGGTCAATCGATGCCGAATACCCGGCACCATCGGGTTTGGTCGGATAGGCACGGACCACGTTGGGACCTGGGTCGCAATGGATCACTTGGTCCCAGAAACGCTTTGGCAACAAACGCCCTTCGTACATACAGATCCCGGAGGGCGATCCGGCACCTGTTTGCAGGATGTTGGGAATCACGCCGGGATCATTCAAGTGCCAGTGTCGAAGCGGGATCTCCTCCTCCATGTTGATCCGCGCGTCGCGCCATCCGGCGCCGGTGCGTTCATCGCGATAGCCGTAGTTGCCATGTTCCATCACAAAGTTGATGCGGGTACCACGGTTGCCGTCGTCGTCGTTGTCACTTTGCCAAAGCGTTCCGAATGAATCGACCGTGGTTTCCCAGTTGTTGCGAAAGTTGTGTGCGAGGACTTCGAAGTTTGAACCGTCCAGGTCACAACGAAAGGGCATGCCGCCATAAAACGGTTTGCCGTTGTCGACCACCGCACGACCGTGAATGTCGACGACGGTGTTGCCATCTTTGTCTTTTACTTGCTTGCCGGTGTTTCCGACATTCCAGTACAGCTTGCCATCGGGGCCGAACAAGAACGAGTGTCCTGAGTGGTCGTGCTGGGGCATCCCCGTTTCGGTGAACATCGCTTCTTTGCGATCGGGTTTGTCGTCACCATCTTCGTCGATGAAACGCCAAACGTAGGGTGATGCGGTGACAATCACTTCGTTGCCCAACACGCAGATGCCCATCGCCGAGTCGATGTCGCGGCCTTGGTAAAACGTTTTGACCTTGTCCATCACGCCGTCGCCGGTGGTGTCTTCAAGAATCAGAATGCGATCGCCTTCGGGCCGCGATCCGTTATTGCGGCGATAGTTCATGACATCGCACACCCACACGCGGCCTCGATCATCGATGTCAAGATTCGTCAGGCTTCGTAGTTGCGGTTCGCTGGCCGACAGAGTCGCCTCGAGTCCGGGGGCCACTGCCAATCCGGCGATCGCATTCTCAGGCTCGCGTTGTGAGCCATCGGTTGCGCCCGCGTTTCGGCCAATTTTAGGTGACGCATCGGCATACACGAGGAATTGAACGCTGGCATCTTGGCCGCATCCCGATTGGCTCGTTCCACCACTGTCGAGTGCGCCGGTGACACGCAGTTTGTTGTAGCCGCGCGGGATTTCGAATCGGATCACGCTGTTGGCGTGTGCGCCAATGCACTTGTCGTTGACAACTTGTCCGTCAATCGAGCAAGGTTTGCCCGAGCAGTTTGCGTTCTTGTTGACTCGCCCGTAGTCCGAGGATGCCGATTTCCAACCGAGGTCAACGAGTGACTTTTCCCCTGCGGGGCCTGAGATCACCGGATCGACCCAAGTGCACCAGTCGCACGCATATCCGTTGCCGCCATCGGTCGCGACTAGAAAAAGATCCTTCACACCTTTGATGGAGACTTCGAGAGCTTCGCGGTGGCCTTTGGTTTGGGCGGTCACGATGCCAGTGGCATGCAATCGACGGGCCTTGGCATTGCTTGGGGCTTTGGCATTGCTGGCAGGTTCCGCGGGCGCCGCGCCTTTGAGCTTGAATTTCTTGATCGTTCCGTCGAGGTCAAAGTTGTTGGGGCGATCGTAGTCTTGGTTTTCAAGCAGTTCTTTGACGCCAACCTCGCGTTTGCCAAGTGACGAACCGTTGGGCTCGATGTCCTCACCCGCGGTCCAGCGAATCGCATTGGCGACCAGACGCCGCATGTCGTCGTGTCCCCAATTCCAATGGTTGTGTCCACCGGTGAAACCGAAGGAACGCCCACCATCTTTGCGGTCGTACGCCCAGGCAACGACTTGTGCATCACCACGGGCAACGCTTTTGCGAACGTGAGGGTTGCCGCTGTGGGCACCGTCCTTGCGGGACATCGTGTGCTCGGGAGCGACCGCGGCAAGGATCGGCGTGACCTTTCCCTGTTCGCTAAACCGCATGTGAAAGTACCATTCGTCATCGGTCGCAAACGGTTTGACGCCGTTGCTGATCGGATGTTCGGGAAGCGTCTCGAATTCGGCGACCCAGTGTGGGTTGACGCTCCAGTTGACTTCGAAGTGGCCGCCAAGCATCTCGACCCAGTCGTCACCCGGTTGGCCCGGAACCATTTCGACGGCGTAGTGGATGCACACCAGACCGCAGCCTTCAGCCAGTTTCTCTTTCAACCGGTCGCGATGATTCATCGCGAGGTGACGTCCGCCGCCGTCGCAGTAGATGACGATCGTGTCGGCCTGTTCGACCAAGGAGTCGTCATTGGGCCACTCGCGAACGACCTTCACGTCGACTTGTTCACTGCTTGCGTTGATCGCCTCCTCAAGAATCTTGAGGCCGGCGTAGTGTTCGTGGGCGCCGTAGCGATGTGACGGTTTGCCCGCCATCATCAAGATGTTTTTCTTCTCGGCTGCCTCGGCGTCTGGTGTCGCGACTGACGAAAGGGCAATGAACACGATGAGGACGTACGGACAACGCAAACGGTTTCGGTGCATCATGGCTTTGCGAAGGCTGCTGTCGGCCAAGAGCGGAGTCGACCAACAATAGGTGGGGAGATAGGAGGGGGAGAGGAATAGCCATTGTAGCAGGAATGATCAAAGAAGTTTTCATGCCTGAAATCGACTATGCGACGTTGTAGAATCTGGAGGCATCCCACCACTCTGCCCTCCCCCCTTCGACAAGCGTCACGATGATTCGACCGTCATGTCACTGGACCAGCGTCCTGGTAACCCTGTGCTTTGTTGCTGCTCTTCAGACCCAGCCTAAGGCCCAATCCCAACAGATTGAATCTTCGAAGGGCCAGACTCTCGAAGATCAATTGCTAGCCGAATCGGCCGGGAGCCTAGCGATTGATGCGGCGACGACAGGCGATGCGAAACGGGGCGCGATCGTTTTTCATCAGCCCTACATGTCATGCCGCCAATGTCATGATGCCGATGACGCGACCCTGCAACTCGGTCCAGACCTTTCGCGATGGGACCAAACCAAGCCGACCGACGCTCAATTGGTCGATGCGATCTTGCGACCGTCCAAAGAGATTCGCAAAGGGTTCGATTCACTGTCGGTCTTGACCGAAGATGGCGACACCTTTGTTGGCTTGATCGTCAAACGTACCGACGATGAAATTGTGCTGCGTGATCCGTCGCGTCCGGGGCGTACCGAGACGTTCGACGTCGAGACGCTTGATGCCGTTCGGCAAAACAAAAACTCGCTGATGCCGGTCGCATTGGTGAATCAGCTTTCCAGCCGTCAGCAATTTTTGGATCTGGTTCGCTACTTGATCGAGATTCGAGACGGTGGGCCGATCACTGCACGGAACTTGAAGCCACCAGCTCACCTGTACGCAGCGCGTCCGATTCCGGAATACGAAAAGACGATTGATCATGCCGGCATGATCTCGGACCTTGGTCGAGACAACTTCAAACGAGGCGAAGCGATCTACACACGGATGTGTGTGAATTGTCATGGCACGCATGACAAACCGGGTTCGCTGCCGACATCGTTGAAGTTTGCATCAGGGAAATTCAAGAACGGATCAGACCCGTTCACGATGTACCAAACGCTCACACGCGGCTTTGGGATGATGCAGCCTCAGTCGTGGATGGTGCCGCAACAGAAATACGATGTCATTCACTACATCCGCGAAGCCTATCTGAAAAAGAACAACCCTTCGCAGTACCACGCTGTCAGCAGCGATTGGCTGGCCGGTTTACCAAAGGGAACGTCGCGTGGGCCGAGTCCGCAGAACCTCGAGAAGTGGGTGACGATGGACTACGGACGGTCGTTGATCAACACCTACGAAATTGGCAACGATGGTTCGAATTTTGCCTACAAGGGAATCGCCGTTCGTCTTGATGCGGGCCCCGGCGGGGTGTCACGCGGTCGCCATTGGATGATCTTTGACCACGACACGTTGCGAATGGCGGCGGCGTGGAGCGGTGACCGCTTTATCGATTGGAAAGGGATCCATTTTAACGGCCAACACAACATTCACCCCCGCGTCGCTGGCCAAGTCCATGCCGAAAACAAAACCGGTCCCGGTTGGGCCGACCCGGATGGTGGTGGTTTCGAGGATGTGCGTTTGGTCGGTCGTGACGATCGACGCTACGGGCCGCTGCCTCGCAGCTGGGGGCAATATCAAGGCGTGTGGCAACACAACGATCAAACGGTCATCGACTATCGGGTTGGTGAAACATCGGTTTCCGAAATCCCGCTGCTGTTGTCCGAGTCGCCGACGCCCGTCTTTGCGCGTCAGATTCACGTTGGACCGCGACGGCAAGCGATGACGGTCCAGGTTGCGACGCTCGCCGAGGGCTCGCGCCACCTGCGCCGTTTCGATTCCGGCAGTCATCTGCTGGGTCCGGACACGATCGAGGAACCAAAGGATGCCAAACTCGTTTTTGATGGTGGAACCCATGCGCAAATCGACGATGGTGATTCGTTTGACATGACGGGCAAGGACTTCACGATCACCGCCCGTATCAAGACAAAGAAAGGGGGCAGCATTTTTGCCAAAGCTGCCGAGGGCGATCGATGGCAGCCCGATGGGAAGGTCTTTTTTGTGCGTGGCGGCCGGCTGGTTTACGACATCGGTTGGGTCGGAGCCGTTCAATCGAGTGTGCGTGTGAATGACGGCAAGTGGCATGATGTTGCCATGAGTTGGGACCACGAATCATCGGAAGTGAGGCTGTTTGTGGACGGCAAGCCTGCGGGACGTGGTCGGTTGCGACCGAAGTCCAAGCAAACTTCTCAGGTCGTTCGGCTCGGATTTGGCGCTCCTGATTTCCCAGGACCGCAGTCGCATTTCCAGGGCGACATCGAGTACGTCCGTTTCTATTCAAAGAAACTTGGTGCTGCGGATCTTGGTGGAGATCTCCGTCCGGTCGCACACTATGACCTTCGCGGTGCTACGGGAACCGTGCTCAATCAAGCTGCGGATCGCGATCATGCCCAAGTGCGACGGGACGCCGGAGCCGTCAGCCACTCGGCAAGTTACTTCGTCGCCGGATTGCGAGAACCCATTGAAGGCTTCACTTTCGAAGTGGTGGACGACACGTTGCGAGCGACCCTTCCCGCGGGCGACCAGCCATTGGCGATGACGCTTTGGTTCGCTTCGGCCGATTCACCCGAGCAAGCGAGCGAGACCGACGAACTTGTCAGTCACCTTGCACGTCCAGCGATCACATCTGATTGGCAAGCAGGTTCGCCCGCGCGAACCAAGCAACTCGTCTTGACCGAGCCGATCGTTGGTGAGGGTGATGGTCCTTTTGCCGTCGACGTTTTGACGCGTCCCGAAACGAATCCGTGGCTGGCACAGGTGCGTTTGACCGGTTTCGATTTCTTTGCCGATGGCGATTCGGCTGCCGTGTGTGCTTGGGACGGCGACGTATGGAAGGTGACGGGAATCAACAACCTCGATGGATCGCTGTCGTGGCAACGCATTGCGACGGGGTTGTTTCAGCCCCTTGGCGTCCGCATCGTCGACGGCCAAATCTACGTGACCTGTCGCGATCAAATCGTGATCCTTCATGACGTTAACGGCGATGGCGAAACGGATCATTACGAAGCGTTCAACAGCGATCATCAAGTGACCGATCACTTTCACGAGTTTGCGATGGGGCTGCAAACGGACGACGACGGCAATTTTTATTACGCCAAGTCGGCTCGGCACGCGTTGACGGCCGTTGTTCCCCATCACGGAACGCTCCTTCGGGTTAGCAAAGATGGTTCGCGAACCGATATCGTTGCCAATGGTTTTCGAGCAGCCAACGGCGTGTGTCTGAATCCCGACGGGACGTTCATCGTGACCGACCAAGAAGGACACTGGAATCCAAAGAACCGTATCAACTGGGTTCGCGAAGGTGGCTTCTACGGCAACATGTATGGCTATCACGACGTGACCGATTCCTCAGACGAAGCGATGGACCCGCCGCTCTGTTGGATCACCAATCAATTTGACCGTTCGCCCGCCGAGTTGCTTTGGGTGCCGAAGGGGTGCTGGGGACCGCTCGGAGAATCGCTGCTCAATTTGTCCTACGGCTACGGAAAGGTTTTTGTTGTTCCGCACGAGCATGTGGGTGATCGTGTGCAGGGTGGAATGTGCGAACTTCCATTGCCACAATTTCCAACCGGCTTGATTCGCGGACGTTTTCATCCAACCAACGGGCATCTTTACACCTGCGGGATGTTTGCCTGGGCAGGTAACCAACAGCAACCGGGTGGTTTCTATCGTATTCGGGCAACCGGCAAGCCAATGCACCTGCCGGTGGGGCTTGAGGCTTCGACGGGGAACGTCAAAATCACTTTCACCGACGCACTCGCCGACTCGGCAACCAAGCCAGAAAACTATCACATCACGGCTTGGGATTTGAAACGGAACAAGAGTTACGGATCGAAACACTACAACGAGCGGAATTGGAAAGTCACCGAAGCAAAGCTGTCTCGCGATGGCAAAGTCGTTTCGCTTTCGATTCCCGAGCTCGAGCCAACGTGGGGAATGGAGATTCGCTGTTTTGTCGAATCACCGGATGGGCGCACCATCGAACGACGAATTCACAACACGATTCATGAGTTGAAATAGCAGGGATGAGATTCATTTTGTTGGTCGCGGTCGCGATCTTTGTTGGCGCTGCAAACACAAGCGTGTTGTCAGAGGCGGCTGAACCCCATTCGGATTCGTGGCCGCGGTTCCTTGGGCATACCTTTGATGGCGTTGCAAAAGCGGGGGACTTTGATTGGACCGCCGAGCCCGAGTTGGTTTGGTCCCTCGAAGTGGGTGATGGTTACGGGATCGGCTCGGTCGCAGGCGGCAAGTACTTTCACTTTGATGCAGAAAAGTCTGGCGACTATGAGATGTCCGAGCGGATGCGCGGCATTGATTTGGAAACGGGCAAAACGGTCTGGGCGAAATCCGATCAGATCGTTTACTCCGACCTGCTTGGGTACGAAGACGGACCTCGGAGCAGCGCGACGATTGTCGGCGATCGGCTCTACTGCATGGGCGTGACCGGGCGGTTGGCCTGTCGCAATACCGACGACGGCCAAGAGTATTGGTCGGTTGAAACCAACAAAAAGTATGGCGTCGTCCAAAACTTCTTTGGCGTTGGATCATCACCTCTCATCTTGGGCGATCGGCTCATCACGATGATTGGCGGAAGTCCGATCGAGGACCAAGAGGTTGCGCCGATGAGACTCAATCGCGTCTCGCCTAACGGATCGGCCGTGGTCGCCTTTGACCGCATGACGGGCAAGGAAGTTTGGCGCTGTGGCGATGACCTAGCGAGTTACAGCAGTCCCCGGCCGATTGAATTGGACGGCAAGACCTTTGTGCTTGTCTTTGCACGTGATCACTTGTTGTTGGTTGATCCCGAAGCGGGCGAGGTGAAGTGGTCGTACTATCACCGTGCGAAGATCAACGAGAGTGTTAACGCAATGGTTCCTGTTGTGGTTGGCAACCGAGTGTTGATTAGCGAATGCTACGAAATGGGCAGCGTGTTGTTGGAGGTGTCATCAACACAAGTCAAAGAAGTTTGGAAAGATCCGCCCAAGCGGCGCCGCGAACAAGCGTTGCGAGCGCATTGGGCGACACCTGTCGTCGTCGACGGCTTTCTTTATGGCTGCAGCGGCCGCAATGCGTCGGACAGCGACTTTCGCTGTATCGACTTTGCAACAGGCGAAGTGCAATGGGTGGACCGCCGTCGGACGCGGTCTTCGGTCACTCGAGTTGGCGATCACTTGCTGGTCTTTGAAGAAGACGGACCGTTGCAAGTGATGAAACCGAATTCGAAAGAGATGGAGATTGTTGCCGAATGGGCGTTGGAAGATGGGGCGGGAGAGCGTCCCGGCTTGGTCTATCCCTGTTGGGCAGCGCCGATTGTTGTTGGCGACAAACTCCTGGTTCGCGGCACCAAACACGTATTGTGTTTGAAGCTGAAGAGTCGATAGACGCTCCATTGGCGTCAAGCTCTGCAGGAGTTCACTGCATGCGCTCTCTTCAGGCGTTCGAGATTCCTTCGAGTAGCTCGCGCGTGCGATCGATCTGCCATTCGAGTTCAAGTCGCCACGCGTTGCGATCACGATAAGCGTAGCGACCGCGTTGGGAAACGATGGTTCGAGCGGAGTCGCCGATTCGCCGTGTGTAGTCAACGCAACGTCGACTCGGTGCTCGTTCTTCGAGCTCATCCTTTTGACGTTTTTCCAGCGTTGCGTGAACCGCTTCGTAGTTGTCGATCAGCAGTTCAAAGTGTTTGGCGACCATGTTGCGGCGATCTTGATCTCGCGACATGGGACGCAGGGGCATGCGACGGTTTCGAAACCGCTGGAGTTGTTCGCGCGTGAGTTCACACCGGATCGCAAGCGTGTTTTCGGGGGCATCACACCACTGGCGGACTGCCGGGATCACATCGCCAACGAGGTCGTCAAGTCGCTCAAAGAGAGCGGGATTGCTGCTTTGAGCGTGCTCGCAAAAGTCGCATGACAGCCGCAGCGAATCGAACATCGGGAGCAGTCCCAGGGCCAAGTCCAAACGCTTACGCGGTTTCTTTTTGTCGCTCCGAGCGAATTCCGCATTCTGGCGATCCCCCATCTCCTCGAGCAGGTCTGCCAGAATCTTGTGTGACATCGCGTCGCCATCAAGCACGCCGATCGCCAAAGCTGTCGTGTGCTGAAGGTCAAACATGGAATGGGTTACTCTTGTTCAAAGGTGATGTCGGCAAGGGTCATTTTGCCAGCCGCTTCGCGTTCTGCTTTCTTGAGTTTCTCGAGTGCTTTCCAAGCGGGGTGGTCGCCAGTTCGTCGCGTGCGGTGAGCGAGGGCCAGGATGTCGGCGACCTCGATCTTCTCGGCCGGTTTTGCGAGTGTAAGGCCTGCATCGTCCGCCGCGCCGGCAGAGACCCGTCGAAGCAGATCGGCTTTGATCAACTTGCCAACCATTTCGAGCGTTGCACGACTCGTCAGTCCCAAGCGATCGGCCAAGTCTTGGTTGTCGATCGCGTCGCCTTCGGAAAACGCACGCGCCACTTCGCTCATGATGGGCAACATCCAATCGGGGTCACCTGTCAGTGATCGACCCGTTTCGTCGCTGCGAACCACGCGACTGCCTTTGAGCGTTTGCAGCGTGTACGTCAGGATCAAGCCGAACAGAACGATCAACCACGTGATATAGACCCAAAAAAGGAACAATGGGATCAGCCCAATCGAGCCATAAACCGCAGAATAGGGAACTGCTTTGGCCACATAGACTTGAAACCCGAATTTTGCCGCCTCCCAAAGCAACGCGCTCACCAAGGCACCAATCGCGGCTGCTTTGACTGACACATGCGTGTTGGGCATCAATGCGTAGAGCAAGAACAGCAACACCCAGCTGGCAAGGATCGCGGCAAGGTGGCTGAGCCCCCAACGGAAATAGGTCGCCTCGACGATCGATCCGAACCAGTCCACCACCTGGCCAGACATGTAAAGGCTCATCGCCAACAGAGCGCTGCCGAGGGTAATGATTGACCAATGAATCGCGATGCGAATGTGAATCGGTCGCTGCGTGGGAGCTTCGTAGATTCGATTGAAAAGGTGTTCGGTCGAATCGGCCAACGCAACGGCAGCGTACAAAAACAACAGCAAGCCAAAGACGCCGATGGACGCAAAATCGATCGACGCGACCTTGGACGCGATATCGGAAAGGGTTTGGCGAATGTTCGATAACGTTTCATTGGCGGCGGCAACGATCGCAGCATCGCCGTTTTCGGATGCAGCCTCAGAGGTTTCCGACTGATTGGCGGTTTGATCGTTGTCTGGATCGTCGGCATTGCCGTCCGTCGTACTTGCTTCGCCGTTGGCATTAGAGGGGCCGTTGGCATTGGAGGGGCCGGCCAGTTGGGCTTCGTCGGCGCTCGCGGAATCCTGTTGGTCGCTCTCGTCCTCGCTTTGAGGGTCAGGTTCGCGGGGTTCCAAATCGGCGTTGGCTGAGTTGGGTTCGCCTTCAGTTTCCTCGACGAAGTATTCTTCGGGAAGCTCTTCGGGAATGCCAAAGAAGGCAAAGATCTGGTTTTCGACTTTGGCCTGAACATCTTCAAGGCCACCGACGACGCGAAACATCACCAGGCCAAGGACGACCACGGGAATCAGAGAAAAGATCGTCCGGTAGGTCAGTTCGGCTGCCATGCCCTCGGCGCGATGCCGTGCCAGTTGCCTGTAGCAATGGATGCACAGGTCCCAGCAGTAACGCACAAAGTGTTGCCCGCGCGAAAGTTGTTCGCGCGGACTGCGCACGGCGTCGACGATGTAGTCAAGGAATTTCGGCATAGACCTTCTGTCCAGCGGACTGGGTGGTTTGTCGGCTTGCGGTCGCCGCCGCAAGTTCGACACCATCATGCATGCCAATGACAACCAGAGGCAAGCGAAGGTCGGCCAAAAAGGTCCAGCCGCACAGGGGCCGGCCCCAAACGAGGCTCAAAACGGAGTGAATGACACGCGTGTTTAGGCGGCGCGACGGATTTCGCCGTCGTCATCGCTACTTTGCTGCGTTCGCTCTTCGGCCGTTGGCATTCGGATGACATCCGGTTTTTCGGATGGCTCATCGATTTCTTGGCTCGAAATCACTTCAAGCAGCTGGCCCGATTCGTCGTAGACCTTCAGTTCGTCTTCTTCGATAAACCAGACCGCACGGTGCGAGCCCATGTTGAATCGGCGTCCACAGTAGAATTCATCACGAATCAGAATCGATTCCGATTGGATGGGTCTCGCTTTGGATTGGCTGTCGGTCGCGCCGTCGATGTCGGTATTGTCTGCGAGCCACTGAATCAGTCGCTGTCGGACGGTAGCCAATCGCTGGGAATTCGTCATGAATCGTTCCGGCCCGGGTCAACACGTTGCGGGAACGGATGATCCGGGCAAAGATGGTGAGACAGTGGAGCTGGGCGAAATGATGTTTGCGTACACTTCGCTCGCTGTGGTTCGCCCACAGAGTGAGCCAATTCATGCTCTACTTCGGCCATCTGGTCGTGGAGGATTCGGTCGATCTCGTTTGGATCGTAATGAACGCCCAGATTTCCCAAGTTCGCACAGCTGTCTAGAATTCGCTAGCAAATCATCTACCGGTCTCGTTCAAACTCGTGTGTAAACAAAGATGCGTACCCTTCTCGATGAATCTCAGCTGACCGAAGGCGTCGAGCGGCTGGCACAAGAAATTGACGAGCACTACGGTGACCGCCCGATCACCGTGATCGCAGTGATGACGGGAAGTTTGGTCTTGTTCGCCGACTTGATTCGTCGCTTGTCGATGCCTCAGCGAGTCGGCGTGATCCGTGCGTCGAGTTATCGCGGCGGGACGAGTGCGGGTGAATTGCGTGTCGATTCGGAGATGATGATCGACGTCACGGGCCGCGATGTGATGTTGGTGGACGATATTTTTGACACCGGTCGAACGCTCGAACGACTTTCGGGGATGATGGAAGAGTTTGGCGCGGCGTCGGTCAAGACGGCGGTGTTGTTGCACAAGCAACGCGAACACGATGTTCAGCTGCGTCCCGACTTCGTCGCGTTCGAAATCCCAGACGAGTTTGTCGTTGGTTACGGATTGGACTACTTGGACATGTATCGCAACCTGCCGTACTTGGCGGTGTTGGAACCGGCCGAGATCGAGGCCACTGCGGCGGAACAAAGCTCGTGAATTCCCGTTTGCGAATGTTGTTGGTTGGACGTCGGTTTTGGCCGCACGGTTCAATTGACTCGGCAGCGTTCCTTTACCAGCTGGCGATTGGGCTAAGTGGCAAGGGAGTGCATGTCGAAGTTCTTTCACCGCGCTATGCATCGTCGTGGCCTGACGAGGTCGTGCTTCGCGAAATGACGTTGCATCGCCCGGCCGCGGCTCCGAGAAGTGATTGGTCGATGGGGCGATACGTTCGGCACATGACTCATTGGCTGCGCGATCAAGCACCGGCATTCGATGTGATGCTTGTCGACTCGATTCGCGACGAAGCGATTGCGGCGGTCGAGGCGACGAAAGAGACCGACTGCAAGACGATCGTTCGATGTGCCGGTTGGGGACCTCACAGTGACGCGGCGTGGTGGCAACAATCGCGATCTGCGCGGCGGTGCATCGCGGCTGGGCGTTCGGCAGACGCCGCGATTTGTTTTGATCCTGATTCGCATCGTGCGTTGTTGACCGAAGGGTTTTTGTCGTCGCGAATCCATCGAGTCGACGTTGGCTATCCGGCCGCACCGGCAGCCTCACCCTCCTCTCGCTCGGCGGCGCGTGCCGCACTGGCCAGTGTGAACCGCGACTTGCATGCCGAAGACGAACACTTGGTGGTGCTTGCGATTGGCGAAATGACCTCGGGGTCGGGGCTGGAAAAATTGGCCAGGGAAATCGTTCCGTCAATGGAACGATTTTCGGAGTTACGACTGTGGTTGATCGGTGATGGCGCGAATCGGGAATCGATTCATCAACGGCTGCGGAGTGAGGGAATCCGAAGTGTTACGGCGATTCCCGGATCGTTCTCGGATGTCGAAGACTTGCTGACCGCAGCTGATGTTTTTGTTCAGGCGGACCAACAGGGGCTCGATCATTTCTTGCCCGCTGCCATATCGGCTGAGCTGCCGGTAGTGGTGTGTGATACGCCGGCCTGCCGAACCGTGATCGAAGGGAAACCGAATCCGCATTCAGCCGAGCCGCTGGTGGAATGGTTTTCGCCCGAAAGCGGGAAGGAGTTGCGACAAGCAATCCGACGCGTGGTCGAGGACTTTGAAACGCACAAAGCCAACGCATCCCAGCTACGCCGCCAGCGCATGACATCTCAATCTCAAGATCAAACGCTCGATTCGATCGTCAAACTGGCTCAGCGGTTGACGGGCGGGCGGCGAGCCGGGATTGATTCGTCGGTGGAGGCGGCATCATGAGTCGTGCAAGACTTGCGTTGATCATTCCGACGATGGATCGCGGAGGTGCAGAGAAGCAGCTCACGTTGTTGGCCGAAAACCTGCCACGCGATCAATACGACGTTCACGTTATCCTTCTGACTCGCGATGGTCCGCTCAGTCAACGCCTGCGCGATGCCGAGATTCCTGTCACCCTGATCGGTAAACGCTGGAAGGCAGACCCGACGGCACTGATTCGACTGCGTCGACACCTCGTCCGACTCAAGCCCGACATCGTCCATACTTGGTTGTTTGCGGCAAACAGTTTCGGGCGGGCCGCAGCGCGACTGGCTCGTGTCAAACGCATCATGGCGAGCGAACGATGTGTTGACCCGTGGAAAACGTCGAAGCACTTTTTGGTCGATCGGCAACTTGCCAAGTACACCGAAGCGATCACGACCAACAGCGAAGGCGTGCGCGACTTTTACGTCGACAACGGTATCGCCGAAAAACTCTTTCACGTCATTCCCAACGGGATCGAACCGGCCAAATTTGATCCGATGGATCGCGAGCACGCGTTCAAAGAGCTGCAAGTCGATCCGGCGCGAAAACTGATTCTTGCCGTGGGGCGTTTGTGGCCACAAAAACGTTATCGCGATTTGATTTGGTCGGGGGAACTGATGGGAACGCTGCGAGGCGATACCACTTTGGTGATCATTGGTGATGGGCCGCAGCGAGGTGAGCTGCTGCGTCATCGCGATGCCGTGACGGTTGCCGATCGAGTCCGTTTCGCTGGCGCCCGCACGGACGTCACTCGGCTTTTACCACACGCCGATCTGTTTTGGATTGGCAGTGAGTACGAAGGCCAAAGCAACGCGGTGATCGAGGCGATGCAGGCGGGCGTGCCTGTGGTGGCATCGGACATCCCGGGAAACCGAGATTTGGTAGTGCACGATCGAACGGGACGGCTGGTAAAGCTGGGTGACACCGCCGACTTCGCTCGCCAAAGCCAGGAGTTGCTCGAGGCACCCGAAAAGGCACAGCAGCTTGCAGAAGCCGCCAGGACACGGATCGAGTCCGATTTCAGTGTGGCGGCCATGATCCAAGGCCACCGTGAGCTTTATGGGGCATAGGGCGTGGCGGAATCACGCTCCGTTCGTAGTCGCGCCTTCAGGCGGAATCCTGTGAGCAGCTGGCGTGAGGCCTCGGGCCGTTGATGCGCGACGAGAGCGCAAGGCCCGACGCTAGCGCGTTCGGCACACAATTCGTAGCTACCTTCGCCAGAAGGTGGTTTGTCATGCCAGACCGGACTCCGCCATCCCACGCTCTGGCGAGCGTAGCTACGAGAGTGCAAGGCCCGACGCTAGTGCGTTCGGCTCACAGTTCGTAGCTACCTTCGCCAGAAGGTGGTTTGCGATGCCAGACCGGTCTCCACCATCCCACGCTCTGGCGAGCGTAGCTAAGCTACGGCCGTTGCGAGGGCGAGAATCGGCTCGAAAACCCCTTGTTGATGCGGCACGGAGGCGGATTGCTGGGCGGCGAAAACCCCGGATTTGCGGGCAAAAGGTGGTAAGAGGTTCCGCTCGTAACGATCAGTCGGTGGTCGGTCCTACGAATTTCTTACCAAACAGCCGTTTTCACTCAAAACCTCGTTGAGTCAATCGCCGGGACAGATAGGATCGGAAGCGTGACTGGGGTCACACCTGTCCGCCCTAATGGCGGCTGGTTTGACCTTGTCGAGGTATTTACAGCGCCCAATGGACGCTTGGTGGTCCCACCCGGCTCCTTCCTTCCCTCTCAACGAGACGCTCAATATCTGATGGACAACGCGAGCGACACCAGCCGTCATGGCACTGACGAAGTCGAATTGCTGATGGCCAACGCCCGATTGCGGGACGAGTTGGAGCCATACCGCGATGAGTCGATTGACTCTTCGATCAACCGAATGCCCCTGCGTGCTGAGAACGAATACCTCGAATCGATGCTGGCCTGGGAACGCGCCCCCGCCCTGCCGATTTCAAGCTGGTTCAATCCACCGCTGCAGATTCCGGCCCCCGAGGATCTTGATGACAAGCAGCTCGAGTCGAAGCTCAAAGAGACCATCGATCGTCTCTATTCGAATCGCGTTGTGTTGAGATTCACCGATCATCTTTCCGATCGCGAACTCTACAAGATCATCTACCGAGACATCCTTCCCTGTTGCGAAAAGAAGGTCGACATTCCTACCAAGATCCTGGAATGGCACTGCGTCGACGACAACGACACATGGCTTCGCTACTACGCCAACGCGATCGAACGCCGCCGTTACCAAGAAGAAAGAGATGTCGATCTGCCGGCGAGTGAAAAGCCTCGCTATCGACGTGACCTCCCTGGCTAATGCGAGTTGGTAGTGGACGAGGCCACGAGTCCTTGAGCGTTGGACTTGGTTTTGTTTCCGCTGGCATGATTGGAGTTGGGGCTGGGAAGAACGTTCGAGAGAGTGTGAGGAAGGGAAGAGAGAGTAGCGGAGAGGGACTCGTAGCCTCGTCCACTACGAAGATTGATGGGACTCGTAGCCTCGTCCACTACGAAGATCAACGGGACTCGTAGCCTCGTCCACTACGAAGAGGCGACTCGATGTCGCTAGACCACGTCCCAATATTCTCGGCCTTTCATTCGGAGGCCTACTCCGTTGGCTCCCAAGATTGCCAACGTCATCAGGCCGGCCGCTCCGCCTGCGAAAGGTGCGGCTTGAGCCCCAAGCAGCTGTGAGCCAGCAGCCAAGAAAAGTGTTGCGCCAACCATCAACGGCACGCAACCTATGGCGATCGGCGGGCAGGCATTGATCAAGACTCCGATCGCGGCCACGACAGCGACGACAAAGCCGATGTTGATCAAAAAGATCCCCTGCAGGCCAACGCCAATGAAGGTTGCGACGATGCCCGTCGCCAGCATGAGCTGGTAGAGCTCGAACCGAAATTTCTTTGTCGTTGGCGACGCGGGTTGGTTGACTTGGCGTTGAGCGTCGTCGGGGCCATCTTCGTTTTTTTCTTTTGCCTCGTTGGGCTTGAGGTTTGGTAGCTGCATATTAAGCAACCTGGCGACGAAGATCACAGCTGCGATGGGGAGCAAGAACGAAATGGCGCTGAAAAAGAAGGCGAGGCCCCAAAGGTGTAACGGTCGGTTGAACGCACAGCACGCCAGTAACGCGCATGTTGCGATGGGGGCCGCAATAAGCGGCCAAGCGTTGATGAATTCGAAGTGCCGCCAATCGACCGAGGCAGCGATCAAGAGCACCACGGTGGCGGGCAAAATGACTCTCACGCGCGACGGGTCCGACCACAATTCATATTGCATCCACACCACGATGCAAGCCGCAACACTGCCGGCGAACAAGAGCAACACGATCATCGCCGCATAGGATTGACCGAATTGGTATCGCGCGTGGACGTTCGACGGTTCGGCTGACGAGACGATGGCCAGTGCCGCGGCTCGACTGTCTCGGCGATGAAACGTCCGCAACGATAGGCTCGGATTGCCAGGCATTCGAATACGATCGGGCTCCCACCTCTCTCTTTGCCATCCGCCCAGATGGATCGAGGGGACGCTGGTTCGAAAGGCACCCTGTTCAATAGCGTCGATTCGATCCACTTGTCGAAGACGTTCGCCGTCAAAATGGTAGAAGAGGGTTTGGTCTGTTCCATCGATGGTTTGATCGAGCGTGATGTACGCGTCCGACCAACCGACACGGGACGTCCGCGTGGCGTGCGTGAGGCTGTCGATATCGCTGCCATCTTCGGCGTTAAGAAAGGTGACGGTGCTGCCCCAGCGAGTGATTTGCAAGATGATGCGATCGTCGCTCACGAGGTGCAGGGTGGTCGATGGCGCGGCGGGCTTTTCCCAGAGGATTGCTCCTGTCATTGCGTTGATACTTTGCAGCAAAGCATCCGTTTGCACAAAGATCGTTTTTCCGTCACCTGAGATTTCCATCGTTCGGCCTAGGTGACGGAGTTCTCGTAACACCTGGTGATTGGTCAGGCTGGGGTCAAATCGCACCAAGGTCGAACGAACGACATGTCCAGTTCGACTCGGCTGGTTGACAATTGCAGCAACCGATCCGTCTGCGGCGATGGCTGAGCTACGAATGGTTATGGGGGTCCAGCCCAGACAGATCTGGCAGGCGATCACGACGCTCAATGCCGCAATGCTGGCAGCGACGATTTTCCAGGGAGCGACTTGGCGAAGCTCGTGCATCGAGCCGGATTTGAATGTGGGGCCACGAAGAGACGACCGCAACCAGCGATCGAAGGGTCATTTGGGCCCCTATGATAACGTCCCCGGCATCTACACAAGGACGCCACACAGGCATTGCGCCACACGATGTAGCCTCGCGGGACGCTCACGGCAAGTTATTCGCCGCGGTATTTCCAGATGCGCGCTAGGGACGCGACGGTGTCACGCCAGTGGTGTTTCCTTAGGTCACCGGTCTTGCGGTTTTCACCCGTGGGGACCTCCATGACCCAAGCACCTCGAGAGGCGACCTTGGCAGTGACTTCTGATTCGAAGCCTTGTTCACATTCACGCAGAGGAATGCTGCGGATCAGTTGACCGTCAAAGGCTTTGTGGCAAGATTCGAGCTCGGTCAATTTAAGACCTGTCAGGAAGTTGCCAAGTTTGGTTGCCGTGTGGTCGCCGAATCGGTGAAGTGTCGATCGATCTTCTTGCGATTCGAGGCCGTAGGCGACGTCAGCCTTGCCTTCGAGCAGCGGCCAAATCACGCGCAACAAGTTGGCGGGGTCTTGCCCAGGATCGGCGTCTTGTATGGCGACGATGTCACCATGACTGTGGCGAATGGCAAGCCGAATGGCCGAGCCGCGGCCGTGTTGCCCGCGTCGCCGAATGACCTTCAATCCGTCGCGCGGTGCAAGGTTTTCGAGCCATTCGCTGGTTCCGTCGATGCTGCCATCATCGACAACGATGACTTCGGTTTTGGGTGGCATCACATCGGCCAAGCGTTCCAAAACGACCGGCAGCGACGTGCGTTGGTTGCACACCGGGACAATGACGGTCAAGTTGCACTCACTCAGTGTGTGAACGCCAAGGACCGCGTTGGTTGCGTCGGTGACCAGATCGAGCGTCTGGTGAATGCGCTGGGCAACATCTTCGTTGCTGGTGGCGCCCAAATCGGAAAGGGAAGCTTGTGCCTCGGCGATTTCCGTTGGGTCGGTTTCAGCAGCGGACATGAGAATCCTGGTGGCGGCAAGAGTGGTACTGGAGAGTCCTCAACTGGAACCATGCGCTGTGCCACATCAAGATCGCGCAGGTTCGTTGCAGATCGCGCAGAACAACCCGGCCACTTGCCGGGCTGTGACGATTATTCCGGCGAAGCTGATTCGCACGATGTTTGCCCCCAACCGCGATTTCCAATTGGGTGGGGAATCGAATGCCCGCGTTGCCAGGAATGGGGGTCGGCTACTAGACTGACCTACTTAGAAGAACCGAAGCTTGCCTCGGATATGTCGTGCCGATGACAGTCGCGCCCTTTACGATCATTCTCGCCTTTTTTCCGCTGATTGCGTATTTGACCGTACTTGGTCTGATACGACTGAGTGGCAAGGCGCTTGTGACCACCGGTGGTCGCGACATTGCCGCCTTGGCGATGGCGATTTCGGGGTTCTTGGCCGTCGGGCCGGCGGAACTCTTTTTCCCTTCTGCGGCGGTGATCGTGTTGGGGCCCTACGTTTGGGTCGCGTTGATCACCTTTTACTCGCTGTGCGTCACGCTGATCGCGTTGACCAGCACTCCCAAGCTTGTCGTTTACGGACGCACGCCAGAAGAATTGTACGAGCCACTGCTTCAAGCAGCTCGGCGGATCGATCAGAGTGCGACGGGCGATTCCAACATGTTGATCGTCACCTTGCCGGCCGCCAGCATTCACTTGCGCGTCGATGGGCAACGGGGTGTCGACTATGCCCAGATTCTTGCGTTCGAGCCGAATGTGTCGTTGAAGTTTTGGAACATGTTGTTGGCGAATCTACGTGCCGAAACCGAGCCCACGCCAGCGCCGGCACCGCGCCGCGGCGTCGTCATGTTCCTCTTTGCTGTCGCTCTCGGGGGACTGGTGACCTGGCAAGCCTTGGGCGACCAAGAGTTGGTGGTGCAGGGCTTTCGAGAGTGGCTTTGGCGATAGTCCAATCACATTTCATTCATTTTGGATCTGATGTTAGCGAAAGAAATCAAGACCGGTACCGTTGTTGTCTTTGAGGGCAATCCGGTGATTATCGAAGGAATCTCGGTGCAATCACCGTCGGCTCGTGGTGCCGCGACGTTGTACAAATTCAAAGCTCGCAACGTGGTCACGCGCAACAAAGTGGACATCACTTTGAAGGGAACCGAGTCACTCGACGCGGCAGACTTTTCTCGCCGCAACGTCCAGATGATGTACAGCGACCAGGACACGATGTTCCTGATGGACCAGGAGGACTACCAGCAGTACGAGTTACCGCTTGAAGACGTTGCGGATCAAATGCCGTACATCACCGAAGGCTTGGAAGGCATGCGCGCCCTGATCTACAACGATGCCTGTGTCGGTTTGGAGATCCCCGCTTCGGTCGAGTTGTCGATCACCCAATGTGATCCCGGTGTCAAGGGCAATTCTGCGACATCACGCACGAAACCAGCCACACTTGAAACAGGCTTGATCGTTCAAGTCCCTGAGTACATCAAAGAGGGCGAGCGTCTAAAAATTGATACGCGAACGGGCGAATACCTTTCGCGCGTGTAGCCGATTTGATGCGCGTTTTTTCCGGTCATGACAAATTTCATGTCAACTCTGACACATTCAGCTGCCGATCCACCTTGCTGACTGCTAATGCGAGTCTAAAATTGGACCGTGGGATTTGAATAAAGCCCGCATAGCTTCGGTCACTTAATTTTCGGCAGAGGGATCATTTTCCGGGTTCGCCTAAGTCACCAAAAGGCTTGTGCAGTAGCACGCTGAGACTTTCGCGTTTCTCCCAGCGGCTCCATTTTGCCGCCGACTGGCCGAAGCGTCTGATATAGCCGGCTGATAGCCCTCGGGTTATCAGCCGGTTTTTTTGTTGGGTGTGCTTCTGTGCCCGTGAGCCGTGAGGCCTCAGGCCCTTGCCCGGCGGCACTAGCTTCCAAAGTTGGCACGAAAGCGGGCGAAGTCAAAAAGATTGATCGCACCATCGCCCGTCTCGTCGAGCCAAGCGGCGTAGTCATCATCACCATCGTTGGTGTCGTATCGAGCTCGGAACTGGGCAAAGTCAAAGAGGTCGACGACACGATTGCCATTGTCATCGCCATACTTGCGGAACAACCTGTCCGTGGCGTTGTTACCAAACTGGTAATCCTGGGCCATGTTCTCACCGCTTTCGCGGGCGGTGATGCCGCTGGAAAACACATCGATCAAGTAGTTGCCGTCCGAGAATGAGTGACTGGCATTCGGTGTGACCGAGATGATGGTTCTGCCGTCGACATCAGCGGCGGTGATGCTCACGGCGCTGACGGGTTGGTAGTCGGGGAAATTGTCTGAGCCAATGTAGGTCAGCACGACGGCACTGCCATCGACATCAACAAGCCCATCAAATTCGATCGCGATGTCATGCAGCGATGATCGCTGATCTTCACCGTTGTTGACGATGACTCCGGTGATTTCTGGAACCTCGTCGTTGATGATTGTGATCGTGCGTGGACCACCCGTCGGTGGACCGCCTGTTGCTGAGGTGAGGACCACATCAAAGGTTTCGTCCAGTTCTTTGTCGGTGTCGCCTGCGATTTCGATGGTGATTGTCTTGAGACCTTCGCCCGGACTAAAAGTGACCGTGCCACTTGGGAGTGGGCTCGCAATAAAGTCATCCTCAGTCGCGGAGCCTGAGGCGACGACCTGCCAGTCGGCCGATCCCGGTGCGTCCAGGTTCCCCGTGCGAACAAGATTCACGTCAAAAGGAGTCGCGCCGCTGTTGCCTTCGGCATAGCCATCGGGAGGCACGGTAACACGATCAGGCAAGGCGACGTTGACGCGTCTCCAGGTTTCATAGTCGTTGGGCTCCATCTCACGAAGGAATTCCCAATTGGATCCATCGACGCTGTATTCGAGCCAAATGTTCTTGCCGTTTTCGACGTTGTCTGCACCGTTGTTGCCGACGCCGTTTCCGAGAATCAGATCAAAGCTTAGGGTCGTGCCAAGTGCTGGTTTGACTCCGACCGTCGTGGCAATGCGGTCGCCCGTCCCTCGCATCAACAGTTCGCGGCCGTTACTGCCAGGAAAGATCGATGCGTCATTGTTGACCGTTGCGTTTTGTAGGTCCGCCCAAAGCGCAGAATCAATGTCTGGATCGAAGTTTTCAACAAGAGGCGTCCCGGGGAGCGAAACGTTGTCGATGGCCCAAGCGTCGCGCGTGCCTGTGCCGTTGCGGATTTGACGCAACCGAAATTGGACCTCGTCAATGATGGTGATGGGCGCTTCGTCATTGAGGATGATCCCGCGTTGTCGAGGTGTCGCAGGATCGACGATCGCCGTGTTGTCTCCACTTGCACCGGTCACCTCTAACCAGAAGCTCTCATCCGCTTCGACGTCAAAATCTCCACTGACCTCGACTTGCACTTCAACTTCGGTTTGCCCTGGTGCAAAGACGACTTGGCCGCCCGGCCGCGTTCCGCCAACAAAGTCGTCGTCCGAGGCCGCGTTGGCAAACGTCCCATAATTGACCTGCCAATCGGCAGTGGTTGAAACGGACAGGTCGCCGCGACGGAACAGAGTGTAAGTAAAGACGGCGCCTCCACCCGGTCCACCCTCGTCAAGTGTCACGTCGGCGGTGTTCTGTGATTGAACACCGACCGACGATTCATCACTCAAGATCGTTCCCGTGGCCGTGGATTCGGACACCAGCCAGCCATTGGTTTCGCTCGAAATCAAAACCGAAAAGTGTTCGTCTCGTTCATAGTCGTCATCACCAGCGATATTGAGCGTGAGCGTTACCGACGACTGGCCATCGGGAATGGTCACCGTGCCGTTTGGAAGGTGGCCGCCGACGAAATCGTCTCCATCCACCGTGAAGGGATGATTGTTGTTGTCGACCGTCGGCGTGGCCGCCAAAACGGAGTAAGCCACGTCGACATCACCCGCGGTCGATCCGGCCCTTGAAACGGTAAACGTAAAAGGAGTGGTCTCCGAGGCCGCGTCTTCTTTCTTGTGGTTCTCATCGCCGGTGATCGAGATCAGGTCGCCTGCTGTGATTTGACGAGTACCTGTGATCCAGTACTGCCCAATGCTGGCGTAGTCCGAATAGCCGACCGGCCCGCTTACCGCCCATGGGATCTCAGTCTCGGAGCCTGTGTAGTCGTTTTCGCCCGGATCAAACACAGCGTCCAACGCAGCGTTGTAGTGGCCATGCGATCCAACGCCATCGATCTTTAGAAAGTGTGTGCCAGCCGAAAGTGCGACGTCGCTGAACGTGGCGGAGACATTGTCAAAGGGGTTCGATTCAGCGATCAGCGTTCCGTTGGAATCGTAGATGCCGGCCCACACATCAAGGTTGGGGTGCGTGATGAACGGAACGATGTCGAAGGAGACGTTGCCACCCTCGGATTCGAATTGAAAAAAATCAACGTCATGGTTTTGGCTGATAATGCCGTAGCCACTCAGTTCGCTTGCCGAGGTGACGCTTAGTGGCGAAGCGACGGCAAACGTGTTGCCATGATCGTCGGCGCGATACGAGAAACCGTTGAGTGATGAAATGCGGTCGAGGTCGTCCTGTTGATTGTTGGCGTTGTAATAGTCGCCGTTGGACCAAGTCTTGAGCTTGCGACCGCCGGGACCGCCCATGATCGGGCCCCAACTTGTATTTCCGCCACCATGTCCGTTGTAGTAGGTCGCTCCAGTCGTGAGGCCATCGTGTCCCAGTCGGACCGCGTGTCCGACTTCGTGGCTCTGTGTGTTGCCGCCCGCGCTGACGCCTTTGTTGAATGAATAGGCGGGCAGGTCCACCGATGAGCTGAACGAACCGATGTAGGCGACACCGCCGCAACCGCCACAAACTCCATTCGTATTGCTGGTGTGTAGCGAACGGATTCCCCACTGAGTGTCACCGGAACCCGATTTGCGAAGCGCCTCGACACCGGGGTCTTCCGTGGTGACATTCACATTGAACGGGGCAAAGTCCTCGGCAACGAGTTTCCAGATTTCGCGAATCTGATTCAGTTCGCTGTTATTGAATGTGGTGTGATCTCCATCGCGGTTGTAGGCGATGTCGATGAGCGTCGTGATGCCGGTGCTGTTGTTCCAGTTGGTTCCCTCGGTGATGCTTCCGTCAAAATCGAGGTAGATCGTGTGGTCGGCGTCCGGTTTGCTGTGCAGCTTGAATGTGTCGTCATTGGTCAAAGGCGCGTCGGACACATCGCCGTCATCAAGTGGGTCGTTTAGGATCGGGAATCCAGCTGGGTTGTGACCATGGTCCGCTTCGTCAGACGATTGAATCGCAGGCGTGGTGACCAACACGGCTGCGGACGGATCAAACTCAGGAAGAATCGTTGGCGACGGTCCAAGGCGTGCGGCCAAAAGAATCCGGCGCTCGAGAAGTTCGGGACGCAGTCGTCGACCCAGTCGTTTGCGGGGATGAGGCATAGAAAAGAGACCGTGAACCAGGAAGAGGGCGAGCAACTCAAACGCCCCGATCAAACGATCGCATTGTAAACCAAGTGACACCAACAGATCAGCCGTTCGGCGGTCATTGGGCTCACCTCGAGGGGTGACTTTCTATGCCTTGCGTCGCGAGCCCGAGGTTTCGAGCCTCTCCAGAATCGAAAGCGGAACCTACTCCTTGGCGATCGCGTGTCGCCGCCATCGAGGTGGCACGAAAAGAACCGTTGCCAACACGCAGGCACCAAACAGGGTGTAGGCGACTGTAAAGACCCAAGGCGATGCTTGAAAGAACAACGCGTCGTGCACCCAATTGGCGATGAAGTCGCCTTGATAGGTTTGTTCTCCCGCTTGAAGTCGCAGGTTTTGTTCTAGCGTTGTCAGAGGACAGGTGATCCCAAGCCAGGCCTCGACGACGACGATCAAGATCATCGTCAAGTGCACACCGCGAAACCACCGGTTGCGAACCCATTGCCAATGGCGAGCCCAGCCGACCAACGTGACGAACAACCCGCCAATGACGAACAGCACGTAGGCAAAGTGGGCGACGACGGTCAGGTCGGCGAGGACGCGGTAAAACATCGAGGGTGCCTTTGGGCGTGGTGATGATTGCCGCGAGGGGAAACAGGTTGCGGCGTCACGAAGGTCTAGACGAGCCAGCGACCACGGCGGATTTCGAAAAATTCACAGGTTTCTGAGATGGGGCACTCTTGATGCATGTGTTTGCGAGAAAACGTCGGCTCGCGCGCGCCCTGGGAAAGGACCTTTTTGGACCTAGCAAAGCAGTTCCAAGATCCAACACGTAACCGATGGGCTGACCATGAGTGATCTACCCACCCCGAATGTTCCTGCATCACTGACCGATGCACCTGTCGAAGTCGAACGAGAAGGTCAAGCTGTTTCGGGGTGGTTTCCGCTCTTGATCTGCCTGACGATGTTTCCCCTGGGGATTTTTCTGGTGATCGCCGGCGCTGTCATTGGTGGTGCGGGAGCGGTTTTTGTGTTGATGGGCGTGCCTTTGATCCCAATTGCATTTGTTGGGCTATTCGGATTGATGGCGATCCAACCGAACAGTTCCCGAGTGTTGCTGTTGTTTGGCGAATACCGCGGAACGATCAAAGAATCAGGCTTCTACTGGGTTAATCCGTTTTACTCGAAAAAGAAAGTTAGCCTGCGGGTACGCAATTTCGAAACGGGATCCTCATCTTCGCCTGAGCAAAAAGATGCCCAGGGGACGATCGTCAAACCTAAGACGCGCACTTCCGGTCGACCTTCGAAAGTGAATGACCGCGATGGCAATCCGATCGAGATCTCGGCAGTGGTCGTTTGGAAAGTGACCGACACCGCCGAAGCCTTGTTCGAGGTTGACGACTACGAACACTTTGTTGAAGTCCAAAGTGAAGCCGCACTGAGAAGCTTGGCAACTCGTTATCCCTACGACAGCAAAGACCACGAGCAGTCGTTGCGCGGTAGCACCGAGGAAATCTGTGACAAGCTTCGTCAAGACATCCAGGAACGTCTCGAGAAAGCAGGTGTCACCGTATTGGAAGCACGGATCAGCCACTTGGCGTACGCACCGGAGATTGCGGCAGCGATGCTGCAGCGACAACAGGCCGGCGCCGTGGTTGCCGCACGGACTCGCATCGTCGACGGGGCTGTCGGCATGGTAGAAATGGCACTGGATCATCTAAAACGCGATGGGATCGTCGAGCTTTCGGATGATCAACGTGCAACACTTGTATCAAATTTGCTGGTTGTCCTTTGTAGTGACCGGCACACCCAACCGGTCGTCCAGACCAATGCGTGATCCCAACCTCCGAACAACGGTTCGCGACCTATAGTTTTTGGCATTCGTTGGAGTAGACCCCGACCTGTGCACACTTCATTTTGAATTCACCAGCTGAGCTGAAATCGTCATGAGTTTTGATTCCGACAACCGACGGCCCGTCGATTGGCAGGACTGGGAGGGCTATCGAGGCTATCTGGTCTGGATCGTTCCGCTGGTCGCCTTGGCCATCCTCGTGTTCACTTCGATCTACACCGTCCAAGCAGAATCGCAGGGCGTGGTGTTGCGGTTTGGCCGGTACGTGAAAACCGTTGATCCTGGATTGAGGTTCAAGCTTCCCTTTGGGATTGATAGCGTCGAAATCGTGCCTGTGCGTCGACAGCTCAAGCAGGAGTTTGGTTTTGGTACTCCCGGTGCCACCAACGTGACGCAAATGTCGACTGAGCAAGAGCAAGAAAAGAGCATGGTCACCGGTGACCTGAATACTGCGACGGTCGAATGGGTGATTCAGTACCGAATCGAACAACCTGAGTCGTACCTTTTCAAAGTTCGCGAACCCGGTTTGACGCTCCGAGACATTTCGGAGTCGGTGATGCGGACGGTCGTCGGTGATCGAACGGTCGACGAGGTGATCACGATTGGGCGACAGGAAATCGAAGCCGATGCGCTGACACAGCTCCAGTTCTTGGTCAAGAAGTATGAACTTGGGCTGTGCATCGACCAGGTGCAGCTCAAAAACGTAAACCCACCGATTCCTGTTCAGCCGTCCTTTAACGAAGTGAACCAGGCTCAGCAAGAACGCGAGAAACTGATCAACATCGCAAACGGGGAATACAACAAGGTCGTTCCCAAAGCGAGCGGTGAGGCAGAACAAAAGCTGCAGGCTGCTGAAGGATACGCACTGAAACGCGTTAACGAAGCGGAAGGGGATGTGGCACGTTTCAATGCAGTCTTGGCCGAGTACGTGAAGGCGCCCGAGGTCACCAAGCAACGCATCTACATCGAAACGATGCGGCAAGTGGTGCCGAACCTTGGAAAGAAAATCATTCTCGATGACAACGCCAGTTCGGTGTTGCCTCTCTTGCAATTGTCACCCGAAAGCTCGAGGAGCGGACGATGAAAAAACTGCCTGCCCCCGTGTTGATCGTTGGTGGATTGGCATTGGCCTTTGTCATTTATGCTGCCGCCTATACGGTTCATGAAACCGAACAGGTCATCGTGACACAATTTGGAAAGCCTGTCGGCGATCCTGTTGTCGATGCTGGTTTGCATTTCAAAGTCCCGTTCATTCAAGAAGTGACGCGCATCGAAAAGCGGATTCTTGAATGGGACGGGCGTCCCAACGAAATGCCGACTAAAGACAAGACTTACATTGTCGTTGACACTTTTGGACGCTGGCGAGTCAATGATGCGAAGCAATTCTTTCTGCGACTTCGCGATGAAAGAAGCGCCCAGTCACGACTTGATGACATCCTCGGCAGTGAAACACGCAATGCGATTGCCAAGAACGAATTGATCGAAGTGATTCGAACGACCAAAGATCGTGTGCCATCACAGGACGCTACGCTGACCGGAGCGCCGACGACGATGGGGCAGCTTTATCCGATCACCAACGGTCGCGCCGCGATCGAGCAACAGATCTTTGAAAAAGCGGCCGGGAAGTTGAACGACTTTGGTATCGAACTGCTCGATATCCGTTTCAAACGCATCAACTACAACGAGAGTGTTCGCCGTCGTATCTACGAACGAATGATCAGTGAACGCGAGCAAATTGCCGAACGATTTCGCAGCGAAGGTGCTGGCGAAGCAGCCAAGATCACTGGTAAGAAGGAACGCGATCTGCTGAAAATTGAGTCGGAAGCCTACAAGCAGGTTCAACAGATTCAGGGGGCCGCCGACGCAAAGGCGACCGAAATCTATGCCGCCGCCTACAACCAGAGTGAAGAATCGGCCGAATTCTATGAGTTCATGAAGACCATGGAGACCTATCAGGAGATGCTCGATCGCGACAGCACGATGATCATGACCACCGATAGTGACATCTTCAAGTTCCTCAAACGCGTCCAGCAGTGATCACGGCTAGGCCAACGAAGGAGGAGGGTGATTGTTGGAACGCACTAAAACTCTCCCTTGGGAGAGTCGGGCTCTAAGACCCGGAGAGGGGCCGTTTTGCAACAATCATTCCCTCCCCGGGCTTTAGCGCCCGACCCTCCCGCAAGCGGGAGGGTGATAAGTGGAAACCACCAGCGCGTACGGCGCACGTTTCAGCGAACCTTTCTTTCTCGATTGCCTCTGATATCTCAATCTTGGCTCAACCCACCAGTGAGATGGTTTCATGCCCTATGTCATGGTTGATATTGAATCGGACGGTCCGATTCCCGGCGACTATTCGATGATCTGTTTCGGCGCGATCATCGTTGAACCAGGATTGTCGCGATCGTTTTATGGCAAACTGAAGCCAATCTCCGAGGCGTTCGTTCCCGAAGCACTTGCAGTGAGCGGATTCTCCCGCGAAGAATGCCTCGAGTTTGACGAGCCGCAGGTGGTGATGGCAAAGTTTCGAGACTGGCTTTCGAGCAACTCGAGCGGCCGATTGATGTTCGTTTCTGACAACAACGGGTTTGATTGGCAGTTCGTCAATTGGTATTTCCATCACTTCCTCGGGGCCAATCCGTTTGGGTTTAGTTCGACCAACTTAGGTTCGCTTTACAGAGGGATGCAGCAGGACACGTTCGTCAATTTCAAACATCTGCGTGAGACCAAACACACGCACGATCCCGTTGACGATGCTCGTGGTAACGCTGAGGCCCTTTTGAAGATGAAGGACATGGGGCTCAAGATTCGCTTGAACTGATCGCTCGCACGCGTATACACATTCGACGTGCGGGCAAACCGAAGAGGATTCTCAACTTCGACTACAAAAGACTCGCGGAAGCGATCGCAACACGCGATCAGAGCTATGGTTTACTGATGTGGATCAGCGACGCCATTGGCGACGGTTTGATCCAGCCATCTCGGGCAGCGCACCATAGCGGCGACACAAACGTCGCAATCGACTGGCTGACTCGGCACTATGATTTGATTCCCGAGCACCTTCGGCCTCCGCGACGTAACGTCGATGCCTTCGCGTCGTTCTTCAGCACGTTTCTCATCTCTTCGTTCGACGTGATCGAGAGGCCCGGTATGCGAGGTGAAGGGCCGGTATCGTCTTTTGGCTGTCGATGCGAAATCTGTTTGCGGATCGTCAATGCGCCACACCTGCAGGTCAAGAAGCTTTACGCTCGCGACAAACGCCGCGCCGAGTTCCTGATGGTAGAATCGGTTCTTGAATTGGCGAGCGAACGTCAGTTGGAGTTGGACGTGCAAGAGGCAGAAGGCGTCGTCCGCAATGACGCGATGCGCAGACATTCGGCCTACGTTGCCTACGGCAAGTGGCTCATTCGCCGGCTTGACGGTCAGTCGGACGGACCTGCGATTCTCGCTCTGTTGCGGCTGATCGCTTGGGATCCTCGCGGCGGGATGCGACGTGGGTTTCAGCTCACGTTGAACGATTTCCGAATAGCTGAAGAAGCGATCGTCGAACGTTTGGTGTCCTTGTCATGAGACGGGCCACACTTATTTCTTCCAATCGCACACGCAGAGATCGAGCACCAAGATGCCCATTGTCACGACGCTTAACTTCAAAGGCCAAACGGAAGCGGCTCTCAAGCTTTACGGTGAGGCTCTCGGTGCGGAAACGATGTTCCTGATGCGATTCCGTGATTCACCAGATCAATCGCACGTCATTCCAGGGATGGAAGACTTGGTATTCCACGCCACGTTTCGAATCGATGAAACGGTGATCATGGCTAGCGACGTCGGAGTGGCAGAGGAAAACACGACACCGCAATTCGACGGCTTTGCACTCGCGCTGCGGTTGGATTCGCCGGACCGAGCCAGGGAAATGTTCAACGCACTTGCCGAGCAGGGCAAGGTCGTGATCCCACTCGCCGAAGCGACGTTCACCTCGATGTACGGGATCGTTGTCGACCGATTTGGCGTTTGCTGGAAGTTCAATGTTGGGGAAGCAGCGTGAGTAGCACAAATCAAATTGGGTGTTCTGCGGCGACGCTACTGGCCTGTATTTCAGATCCCGGTTCGAGGCTGAGTGTGTTTCGGAGCGAACCGGACCGTTGGACGCTTCACATGGTCTGTCCATCTGCACACCACTCGTGATCGGGGGATGATAGGAAAACTTATCGAAGGGATTTGACCCCGGGCATCTCCTTTTGCATGATGCCTCTACGTCGCCGTCTTCATTGCGCTAGACTTGATTTTCACCTACTCTTGCCCCCGATAAGTTGTCTGGACATGGCTCCTTCGTACAAATCGAGCCTTTGGCGTGAACTCACTCGCAGCGAAAGACGCCGCCGGTACCTTCAGTTTCTGTTTGGAATGGTCATCGTCGCGCTGGTTTGCCTGGCGTACGACTTCTTGTTTGCGCGTCCAAGCGTCAATCAGGCGTTTGATGCAGTTTCGGCGTTACGCGCAAGTGATCCCGCGACTCAGCTCACCCAAGCGGATATTGCGACGGTGATTGGACACCAGCCGATGCAGACGTTCAGGGACCGTTCGGATCTGGTCGAGGTCTACAAATGGCGGTCAGGATTACCCACGCTCACCCACAACCTGTATGCGGTGTACCGGGAAGGGGGCGGCGGAGAGTACTTTTTTTATCGGCACTCGAAGTTTACACATGAGAGGTCAGATGATCTCCGCGACGATGATCACGGAATATCTGCAAACGCGAGCAATTCCCAGCATGCTGGTGGCGAAGACGAGCAAATGCTCGCCAGCGAGGTGACGACCTACGACGTCCCGGTCGTTCAAACCGGCGCTAGCGAAACCGATGAACCGACCAGGTGAGGCATAAGTCGATGCGGCGACGAGAATTCTTGGCTGGAACGTCCGTGGCCATGGGGACGGCATTATTGGAGTCGCGACAGGCGTCGGCCGGGCAATTTACCGGCAAGATCAAGAAGGCCGTCAAGCTTCATATGGTTGATGCAGGCGAGACGGACGCCGCTTCAGACCGAACTGTGGAACGAAAATTCCGCTTGGTCAAGGAACTGGGCTTCGACGGTATCGAAACGCGCGCTGCGCTCGGGGAAAAGAACGGCTCACTCGTCGATGCGTATGAGCGGGCGTCGCAGAAGACGGGATTGCCCATTCACGGTTTGATCCATTCGAGCAATCCCGATTTGATTGGCGCGATTGATCAAGCAAAGCGGCTCGGCGCAAGCTCGGTGCTGCACGTTGTGCGATACAACAAAAAGATCTCCTACGCGGACAACTACTCCCAAACACAGCAGATCATCCGTCGTGCCATCGACCGCGCCGAAGAGCACGGTGTGATGATCTTGGTCGAAAACGTTTGGGCGAGTTTCTTGATTGAGCCAATGGGCATGGCTCGCTACCTAGACGAACTCGACAGCCCAATGGTCGCGGCCTATTTCGATGTTGGCAATGTGGTTCGCTGGGGCTGGCCCGAGCATTGGCTGGAGGTGCTTGGCGACCGCGTCAAGAAGCTGGACATCAAAGAGTACGACTTGAGCGTTGCGATGAACGAAGGCATGCGCAAGGCGTTCGACAAGCCGCTCGGTGAAGGCAGCATCGAATGGGCAAAGGTGCGATTGCAGCTCGCGAAAATCGGTTACGAAGGTTGGGCGACCGCCGAAGTAAGAGGAGGCGACCGAACGCGTTTGACGGAGATTGCAGCACAGATGGATCGTGTGCTTGACCTTTAGTGAGTCAATTGGGATCCAACAGCGCTGGTCTCCGGCCCTAGTTGCCAAACCCGCCCATGCCGCCTCCTCCCATGCCTCCGAATTGTTCCATTCGGTAATCGTCCTGGACCGATGCAATGTCTTCGGTTGTCAATTGCCGGTTGCGATCGAATGCAGCGCTAAATTGATATTCAATGTCCAGCGCGTTGCTGCCATGTTTGCCAGGCTCGACCGCTACGTCCCAACGCAAGATTCCCTGAGGACGTTGCAACCGCAAATAGAGTGCATCCTCGGACAACGCAATCCTTGGCGGCTGTAGCTGCAACGAGACGGACTGTGATTCTTTTGCCATCGGCAGTCTGTCGAGCACACGCACGTCGACTGGGTGGTCTTTGAAGTTGGAGATGACCAACCGGTATTCGAATTCGAGCTGGCGGTTGCCGCCTTGGATCTCATCACGTTTGGCGAGAAGTTCTCGGCGAGTTCGGATCTGCTGGTCCGCACCGAATCCAACGATGAGTCGTTGGCCGCTGGCTGTTGGCGGGACATCCGTTTGCCCAACAAAGCGACCATCCAAGTAAACCATCGCTTTCCCTTTCATCAGCCCCATCTCGGTCTGGTTCGTCAAACGGGCTTGTCGGTATGCATAGCTGCTAAGCAGTGGCGTGGCGACATGATCCATCTTGCCGGTCAAGTTGGCGTGCGTGATTTGAACCAGCTGTTGGTCGCGACGCGAAGGCAGTGTGACCTTGGCGGCGATCTCGTAGGTCTGAGTGCTGACGCTCTCGGAAGCGTCCAGAGCCAGATTGCGGGCCGAGTCGGACGTCGCCAACAACTCGATACGCTGCATTTGCGCGGCGAGTGAATTGAGTGTGACGTCACGGTGTTGGACCGACGTTGTGAACGCTCCGCCACCACCATAGATCGAATGTGACTCGGCACCCCGTTGTTGATCGCGCAACGATTGAACTTGTTGTTTGATCGATTCGGCCGTCTTGAAACGCAAGTCGTTTTCCGACTCCGAAGTGTGAACACGAAGCGGTGTCAGCAACGGGCCTGCGGCATCGAGTGTTGCGGACGCTGTCGACAAAACGAGCTTGGCATCGTTCCAGTCTTCGCCGCTTGCCTGGGTGACCAATGCGTCGTAGCGCATCTCATATTGGTCGCTGCCGCGAGAGCCCGAGAAGGTGTATTGCGGGATCCAACTGCAATCGGAAACTCGGTATCGCAACCGAAACTCGCCGGCAATCCTTGGCTTTGTTTCGATGAAGACGATTGCTTCGCTTTGCGTCTTTGTTCCGGAGGTTGCAAGGCGATCGAGACGAAGTTGATTGAGCTTGAGTGATTGTTCGAGCTCTTCGATTTCGTTTTGAATGCGAAGGCGCGTTGTCGCCTGATCCTGCCTTTGCTGGTCGCAGTATTGGCTCATCTGAATGAGCGCATCGACGTCGAGCGAGCCACGGTTAAGGTCACTATTCCCTTTTTCGACCGCAAAGCTGAACGCCCGGTCCATCGCGAGGCGTTGTTGGTCAAGCACTTCGATCTCCATGCGCTTGGCTGCAAGCTGCTGGGTGATCTTTTTGCCCGCGGTTTCGAGCTCGTCCACCGCACTGCGATCCGAACGTCCCGCAGTCGTGACGACGCGCACCGCGCGGACGGTGGTGCCATCACCCGCCTCGGCGTAGAGGCTGTCGTTAATCAGCGAGCTGGGAAGATTGGTCACGTGGACCGATGCCAGTGTCTGGTCATTGGGCGCCGTATCGAGTTTGACATGGCGGGTGATCAAAGCTTGTTCTTGATATACCGTCACCGCCTCGATCGAGCCGGTTAGCTTTTGCGGCGAGTCGGCATCACCGCGAGCGGTTACGGCAAACGCGAGCATGCAAACAGTGATCAAAATCGATCGAAACATTGCGTAGCTTCCCCAATGTGACAATGGTCGTTTCTTGCGTAGAAAACGATGGGCGATCGCAATGCAACCGATGTGCCAGAACGAGCGATTGCCGAAGGAAGTCATTCGTCAAACGCTTCGATCCTCGCGCACGGGTGTCGGAAATCACTCGAAATGCAAATGAAGGAGCTGGTGGATGGCCGGTGTTGCGTCGCCCCGTCGGCTTTCATCAAAGCTCAAGAGACTGAGACGCGACACTGAGACACAGGAACGTCGAAGAAGTTTGTCGACGCGTTTGCTGACGCAAACCGCAACATGCACAGCAGAATGCTACAGTTGTCCGCGAACGACGAACCCGATGATCGCACCAACCAACAGGCTGAGCGGGATCGTGATGGCAACGGCGATCGCAACGGGCAACGCGTGGCTCTGCTGAGGTGGCAAGATCAGATCGTTTTGTTGCCAGTCGCTTGGAAGCGGCGGCGGGGCGGGATCGGAAAGTGCGTTGCCCGAGGCGCTCAGTCCACCTGAGTTGTGAAGTGTGGGGTCATCGATGAACTCACCAATCTGCGAGGGCTCGTGCGGCGGCGGTGGCGGCGTCCAGGCTTGTCGATCAAGTGGTTGTTCGACCACTTCATCTTCGGAATTGGTCCACGCCTCAAGCCGTTCGGCAACCTCAGCAGCAGATTGGATGCGGCGCGTCGGATCCTTTTCCATCATGTCGGCAATCAAGTCGACGAAGTCTTCGGAAAGTCCGTTGACCAGTCGGCCGGGGTGCCAAGCCGATTGTTCGCAGTGTCGTCGGCATTTTGATTTTGAGTCGCCACCCGGGAAAGGAACTTTCCCAGTGACGCCATAGTAGAGTGTGCAGCCGAGTGAATAGATGTCGGCCAGCGGCCCAATGGCTGAAGGGGTCCGGATGGCCTCGGGGGACAAGTAGTCGGCAGTTCCAACGATCTTGCCACTGCGCGGGTCATCTCCGAGCGACATCGTCCATCCGGCCAGACCGATGTCGGACAATTTTGCATGGCCTTCGGGTGTAACCAGGATGTTGCCCGGTTTCACATCCCGGTGGACCAAGCCGATGTCATGTGCGTATTGCAGACCATGAGCGGCTTGCGAAACGATCAGCGCGGCGTGGCTCATCGAAAGCGCGCCGTTGTTCTTGATCAGCTTCCGCATGTCGGTGCCGGGAACGAACTCGGTGACCAGGTAGTGGATCTCGCCATCTTTGCCCGCATCGAAGGCGCGGACAACGTTTGGGTGATCGAGACCTGCTTGGAGCCGTATTTCGCGGATGAAACTGTCACGTGCTTCATCGTTCTTTTTCAGACGTTCCGAAGGCAACATCTTGACGGCGCACTCACGCCCCATCACTTCGTGCACCGCCTTGTAGACGCGTCCCATGCCACCGGCCCCGATATAGTCGGTGATGATGTAGGGGCCGAGATTGAATTTGGTCCGCCCTTCGCGGAGCTGTTCCGCTTGGTATTTCGTCAGCAAGCCGCTTTTGACCAAGGTGGCGGCGACGACATTGGTGTCGTCTGTGCCAGCAAGCTCAATCACGCGATCGAGCTTGCGTTGACTCACCAAGCGACTGCGAACGGCAGCCGTCTCAAAGGAAAGCGTCGAGTTGTTCTCGCTGGATGTCATTGGCGACGAAGAGGAGCGATGACCGTCGGAGGTTGATATGAGCGAATTATAGTCGCCATTTGTGTTTCGGAAGCTGCCCAGTTCGTCGTACCGCGTTCGGGCGGAATCCCCGTGAGTTGTTGGCCGTCAGGCCTCGGGCCTTTGTCGCGCGACAATGAGTGCAAGGCCCGACGCTAGCGCGTTCGGCTCACCGAACTGGCGCGTGTAGCTGCACGCAACAATAACCACTTTTTACTTATCAAATACAACAAGCACGTCGGTGACTTGATGACCAATGACGGGCAGGGTCACTTGGTCGCCTTTGGTGTCGAGCGTCTTGCCGGAATTGGTATCGGCCAAGGGGCGGTGCAACAGTTTCGCAAACGCGTCGCCGTCGCTCGCATCTTCGTACTGGCTGTCGATCGCTTCGGCGTAAGTGACGTTGTGAATGAAACGCAAGGTTGCGGAAGCTGATTTGGAACGCGTTTGGACGACTCGCACGATGGCGGCGAGTTTGCCATCGTCGCGTTTGCCAACCTCCAAGGCGATCACATCGATCTCTTTGGGCGAAGTGTGCATGACCCAGCCGATGGTTCCGGGGTCTTTGCCCGCATCGACCGGGATGTTCATCGGGGCGCAAAGCAATGAACGCGCCGCCGCGACAGGTTTGGTCAGGTCAAATCCGTATTGAAGTGAGAATTGGATGTCCGATTCACCTTTGACCGCAAGCAGCGTGTCGAGGAAGCGATCGCCGACCCGAACGTGATACGGTAGTCCATCACCACTGACCAGCGTCTGTCGTTCTGATTCGTCGATCACGACCCCCATCGGACTGACCAATCGACGCGAACTGTTGCGATGCATTTTGTCGCGAAGCAGACACCGTATCACAGACGATTCATTCGCGACCGCAACGCGAGCGGCCAAGTACTCGTACCAGGGATCGTCGCCAAGCGGCGCGATGGGCGTCAAGTTTCCGTTGACCAAGAGGATGCGGCTGCCACGGTTGAGGGTATAGCGCATCTCAAAGCGTGCGAGTTTGAGGTCGCCGTCGAGGAGTGTACCTGAGGTCTCGATCGTTCCCGTCGCCGCGGTCGATCGCGTGATCTTCAGCTCGTCGCATTTCATCGCGACTTTGCTGTGCTCCGGCTTTTCGCCCTGTTTGCGTCGTGCTAGCCGCAGAGAAAAACGGTTGCCGCGCGAACCACCGCTGTAGACACCCGAAACCGCACCCGTCTCGGCCGAGATCGTGATATCCATGAATTCATTTGACAGCGTGCTGTCGGTGACGATCGGCTTCGATTTGCCGAGACCGAAGACGCTGCCAATCGAAAAACCTCCGCCTCCGCCCCCGCCCTGGGCGATCGAGAATCCCAACGCCGGCACATCCGCAGTCACATCGGCATGGTCACCATCGGTCGAACTGGCGTAGATCGAGTCCAAGTTCTTGTCGGCAGGTTCGGTGAGCTTGAGGTTTTGGCGCCAGCCCGTATCGTTCGGGTTGACCGTCAGGATGGCAGGTGGCGGATCTTGCTGTGAGAGCTGCCGGCCCGCTGCTTTGGCAAACGTTTTTCCCAGCGATTCTGGGTCAGCGCTGCTAGAGTCCGTGTTGGGATCAACCAGTCGCGCCATCGCCTGCAAGTTTCGTGATGATTCCGCTTTGACTTGATCGCGAAATTGAGCGGCCGCCGAGGCGATCGGGTTTTCTTGGCCTCGAGCGACCCGATTGGAGAGATCGGCATCGGCGCCAGCGGATGCCGCCTTGGCGTTGCCATGGTGATAGGGATGTTCGCCGTCGACGAAGTAGTCATCAAGTTTCCAGAACTTGCCCAACGCCAAGCTCCAGGAGGCAACTCGACGGAGGTCATTGAAGCTGTCACTGGATTGGCCTGGCCAATGAGCGAGCAGCGCGGTCGCGATTTCGCCGCTATCGATTGCCTCGCCAAGTCGCGCTCCGAGCCACACAAAGGCCGAGTCGCTTCCGGCATCTTTCGGTTTGGCCGTCAGCGATTCGATCTCGGCGCCGCCGCCGCGGATGACGACTTTCGATTCGTCGCCAAAGCCAGTCCCGGAAGCAAAGTCTAGCGGAATGGCGCCCTTGTAGCCGAGTCGTACCAGGGCGCCCGAGAGATCGGCGGGGCAGCCACCCGAAAACCGAGCGAGCGTTTTGGGCGTTGCGCCAAGTACCTGCTCGCAGTCGGCAAGCACCTTTCGAAGGATCGCTTCGGCTTGGTTGAAGGTGAGGCTGTCCAGGCAAACGTCGCCTGACGGGCCGCCACCACACCATCCGATTGCTCCCGAGCTGATGGCGCCGCGGAGTAGATCGCGTTTGTCCTGGGCAAGCTTCGAGACTGCTTCGACGACGGGGCCATCGAGCAGGACGTTGACGGGGGTTGGCAGCGGAGGTGGGGAATGGTCGCCGCCAATCGGTGGTTCCGGATGGTCATCGCTTTCGTCGGGCGCGTCGAGATCCACAAGGGTTTGATCCACCAGCCGATCGAGTGTTGTGTCGGTCATCAACACCAGGTCGACCAGGTGAGGGTCCGACGCAAAGTAGTGGTCGCGTTCTTCGGCCAAACAATCGAAGACGTCGTGCATCGCTTCGATCGCCGCTTGGCCTTCGCCCTCGAGGAACGATTTGGCGGCCACGACCACGCGATTCTGAAGATGGATTTCGTCCAGATTGCTGGTGTAGCGAAGCTTGCGAGTCATCATCTGGATTTGCAGCGTCGCGTAGCCGACCGCAAAGAAGTCACCCAGTCCAATCGTGCGGCTCTCGCCGGTGAGGTCCGGAAGCGACTCGGCCAACTCAAGGGCCTTTAACATCGCCGACCGCGACTCGCCGGTGACGAAGCGACAGTCATTCGATTCGGTGCATTTCTGCTGGAACCGATCGGGGAGCTGGCCAATGCTCGAGGTGGGGACGGTGACGATCCGTTTGCCGACCGGATCGGGCGGAGAGTCGGCTCGGTACCAGGTTGGGATCTGGCCAAGGTCGGCGAGCAATTGGGGGTGCCACAAGACCGTCCACGCCGCCAAAAGGCTACGAGCGTCATTATCGGATAAATCGGAGGGCAGATCCTCTAGCGTGGCTGCTGGAATCAGCACCCCACACTCGTCAAATGGGGACATATTCAAGGAAAAGTTTGACTAAATGGTGGGGGAATCGATAGACTGTGATTACGCAGGTTGCGCGTGGGGAACCCTTGGCAAGAGTCGGATTCGGGGTGGACGGATTCAGGGGTGGAAACGAGTTCCAGCATCGATTCATGACTGTTGCCAAACCACACTTATCAATGCTTTTCCGTTTTTATCGTCGCCGACATTTGTCGGTCCCATGGTGACCCGCTTCAATCCCCCCAAACCCAGGATTGCTGAACAAGACTTCCCTTTTTCCCGTGACACTTCCCAGAAATCATCGTTCATCCAGATCGATCGTGTAATCTGGGGACTTGTGGTCTGGGAAATTGTACCTGGAAGTAGGCTGCCCGGCGTCCGGGGATGGAAATGAAGGGGATTGAAATGAATTTGGCCGTTTGAAGACGGTCGATGCGAGCGATCCAACCCAGATCCAACCCAATCGACGAAAAACACCAAGCGGCGAAAAACTCCACGCGATCCAGGCTTGGCCCGCCAACGGCGAGCCGGCTGCGGACAAAACGCACTTTGTCGCAGATCGTGAGGGTCAAGCACGATATGTGTGTCCGCACGAAGACGATCACCATCCAGTCCTTAAACTGTATTCGACTAGTACCAACGAAATCTCATGGCAAGCAGCTCAAAAAGCGTTTGGGGAATCGAGATCGGACAATCAGCCCTCAAGGCGCTGCGATGTTCGATGCAAGACGGCGAAATCGTTGCCGATGCGTTTGACTATATCGAGTACCCGAAGATCTTGAGCCAGCCTGAGGCGGTTGCCGAAGAGCTGATCGCTGACGCGCTGGATCAATTGCTTGAACGCAACGACGCGTTCACTGAGAAGATCTGTATCAGCGTCCCAGGTCAAAGCGGTCTAGCCAAGTTCTTCAAACCGCCGCCGGTCGAAGTCAAAAAGATTGCGGACATTGTTCGCTACGAAGCTCGTCAACAGATTCCATTCGATCTTGATGATGTCGTTTGGGATTTCCAGATGATGCCTGGCAGCATGATCGAAGAAGGTTATGCGCTCGAAAGCGAAGTGGGACTGTTCGCGATGAAACGCGAGCAGGCCTACCGTCAGCTCACTCCGTTTGACGATGCCAACATCGAAGTCGATGTGGTCCAGATGGCACCGGTCGCGCTCTACAACATGATCGCGTACGATCGGATGCACGAACGGATCGAGAATGAAACGTTCGATGCCGACAACCCACCGCCATCGAGCGTCATCCTTTCGATCGGTACCGACTCGAGCGATTTGATCGTGACCAACGGTTTCCGCATTTGGCAGCGAAGTATGCCGATCGGCGGTAACCACTTCACTCGTCAGTTGACCAAAGACTTGAAGCTGACGTTTGCCAAGGCCGAGCACCTCAAGCGGAACGCTCGCGAAGCGGTTGATCCAAAACTCGTGTTCCAAACGATGCGGCCTGTCTTTAATGATTTGGTCACCGAAGTCCAGCGTTCGATCGGCTTCTTCCGAAGTATTGACAAGAAGGCCGAGATCTCCGAGTTGGTGATCACTGGTAATACGGTGAAAATGCCCGGTTTGGCCGCCTACCTTGGAAAGAACCTTGGGTTTGAAGTTCGCGTGCTTGATCGCTTCAATCGTCTTGGCGGCGACGATGTATTGACGATTCCAAAGTTCCGCGACAACGCACCGACCTTTGCCGTCTGTTATGGACTGTGCCTGCAAGGCCTTGGGCACTCGCAGGTTCACGCCAGCTTGGTGCCACAGGAAATCCTTACCGCTCGGATGATCCGCGCCAAAAAGCCTTGGACGCTTGCCGGGCTCGCTGCGTTGATGATTGGCATGGCTGGTCATTACGCCTTCACCCAGCGAAGTTGGGCGACCACGCATGATCCACGCTGGGACAGTGCGAAGGCCAAGGTCACCTCGATGGAGGACTATTCGGGCCAACACAAGAGTACGGACGCTGACCTGACAAAGAAGCTCGAGTATCTCAACGCGATGGGCCTTTCCGTTTCGGGCAACGCCGAACGTCGATTGGTTTGGATGGAGATTGTCAAAACCGTCAACTCGGCGATTCATCGCGAACAATACCCTGACGGCAAGCCGCCAAAAGATCTGCCGCTTGAAGAGCAAAAGGATTTCCATTTCACCGAGTGTGACACCAAGTTCTATACCGATTTGACGGAGTACTGGTCGGATACCGTTTCTGCTCGATATCGCGAGGAGTATCGCAACTGGGCACGCTTGATGAAGCGAGAAGTGCCCGAGGATCTCGACACGATGGAAGGTCCGACCGGTGAAGGTTGGGTCATCCAACTGCGCGGCTACCACTACTACAACAGCCCCGACAATCGAGGCTTGGAGGGTAGTCAGCACATCCGAAAATACATGACGACCAACTTCATGGATGGCAAAGTGAAGTTGCCCATCGGAAACGACGAAAATGGCAATCCGATTTTGGAGGAGTTCACCTTCGAGGAGATGGGCTTGAGTTTCCCGTTGCTTTTGGATGACCGCGAAGCCGAGATGACCACGATCGACAACCCGCTGTGGGATCCCGAGATGGCCGTGATGATGGGCGAGAGCGGCGTCGGTGGTGGATTTGGCGGTCCCAACTTTGGCGGGGTGGGTGCAAATCGAGCTGCTGGACCTCAAGACGAAGACGGCGAGCCGATCCTTCCCAAAATCCAGGTTCCAAAACTCGATTTTGTCTACCAAGTCATTTGGCAGCCCGTTCCGATTTCGGAACGTGTGGCTGCGAAGGAAGAAGCTCGCAAGGCTGCCGAAGAAGCCGCTGCCCAGGCTGCGGCAATGGGTGGTGGGGCAGTCGACCCGACAGCTGCAGGTGGAGCCGCGACGCCGGCAAATCCAGCCGCGCCAACGACACCTTAGTTTTTTTGCAAAATCGTCTTTTTTGTTCGGACGAGAATGCACCCCGATCGTTACCAGTTCATAGCCAATCAATTCGTTACCAGTTACTGAACGAATCAAAATGGATCAACTCAAAAAGCAACTTGCCGTGGTTCTCGTCCATGGGTTCTGGATCGCGAGTGGCATCGTCCTGATTGGATCGGTGTTGATCTGGTACATGACCACCGGCAAGCTCGCGGACGAAAACACGTCGGCGACTAGCCAGCTCAACAATGCCCACATGTCGGTCGATACGGTCAGTTCGGAGATGGACTCCCAGCCGAATGAGCACACTCATAAAGAGATGAATGTGCTGATCGAATCGCGACGCGACGAGTTGATGGAAGCTTGGTCGTCACTTTATGAACGGCAGCGGAACATTTTGACTTGGTCGCGTGCCGAGCTCACCGACGAGTTTGTCGATGAGTTTGAAGACCTCATTCCGATCGAGGTGTCCGTCGAGTACCCGACGCTCGAAAAGGATGAAAAAGAAGCTTCGCTTCGCTACCGCTACAAACGCTACATCGGCGAGTCGTTGCCTGAAATTGCCAAGATCGCAAACACCGAGTGGACGGCTGACTTCAAGCGTTCGGCCAGCGCGATGGGTGGTCCGAGTGGCGAGATGGGCAGCGAAATGATGATGATGGCCGGAATGCCAGGCGGGCCACAGAAAGACATCAATATCCGCGGACAGGAAGACGGGCCGTTGGTGAAATGGTCCACGACGAGCCAGAACGCTGTGCTTGATGACCTGTTTCCTTGGCGTTCCAGCCCCGATCCACCGTCGACCCTCGAAGTCTATTACTCACAAGAGAACATTTGGATCCTGAAGCAGTTGCTGCAAATTGTTGCCGATGTCAACGGAGACGCGCGGCAGCCCTACCAAGCCAAGATTCGCGAGATTCGCAATATCGGAATCGGAAGCAGTGTCAAATTTGATTCGGGGCAAATCGCAAAGCCTGGCGAAGGCATGACCGCTGGCGGCGGCATGTACAGCATGGAAATGATGGATGGCTCGGACATGATGGCCGGGATGGATTCCATGGCGATGATGGGGGCAGGTGGGCCTGAGGTTCAGTCTCCCGATCCCGGCGAGAATCGTTACGTCGATGCTGAGATGCAGCCCGTTGCTGCCTCGGCGCTGCGCACGGCTTTGACCAGCAATTCTCCTGCCGATGCCGAGATCGCAGTCGCCAAACGTGTGCCCGTGATGATGTCGGTTCAGATCGACCAACGTGCCCTCCAACAATTCCTTGCCGCCTGCGGCAGTGCCCCGCTGATGGTCGAAGTTCGTCAAGTTCGTGTTCTCCCCAAAGCCGGCTCCTCAACCCTTGGTGGTGAAATGATGGGCATGGGCATGGAGATGATGGGCGGTGAAATGGGCATGATGGGGGGGGAAATGGAAATGATGGGCGGAGAAATGGGAATGGGCATGGGCATGAACATGATGAATGCCAACAAGACGCCCGCCGAAGAAGACCCCTACGACATGACGGTCGAGGTTTACGGTTTGATCTACATCTATAACCCACCGAGTGACGAGAAGTTGGGCTTGGACAAGGTCGACCAGAACACACAAATCGACGGCAGTGCGGGCGGAGCCACTGTGGCAGCGCCAGCTCCGGCTACCACCACCGACACCGATGTGCTTCCGACGCCCGCCGGTGACGATCCCGCTGTGCCAGATCCAAATCAAACGAATCCCGCGCCGGCTGCAGACCCAACCCAGCCAACGCCCGATCCGAATCAACCCGATCCGAATCAGCCAGCCCCCGCTCAACCGGGCGGCGACAACACTCAGCCTGGAGACAATGGCGGTCAGCCGCCCGTTGCCGAAGCGGGCACGGTTGCACCGCCACCGGCTGTCGTGATTGCACCCTAGAGCCGAGTCTGATTCAGTTCAGTCTGGCATTGAATTCATTTCGCAGATCGAGCGTTTGCGAGATTAACCAACAACCAACTTTTCTATTGTCGAAGTAAACGAGGGACCTATGGACGGTGATAAGATCAAAGACTTCTTCATCTTCCACGTCGAAAAGATGATTCTTGTTGTCGTGTTTGCGGCAACCGGATTCATGTTGTATAGCGGCTTTCAATTGCCGAACTACCTTGCGACGCATGACCCGGAAAAACTGGGCCAAAACGCGACGACCGTGAGGGAGGAAGTCGACGAGAATCGCAACGAGAAGATCATTCCTGAACGCGTCCCTGATTTCAGCATCGTTGAAAAGACGCAAGAGATCTACAAACCGGTTGCTCCTACCGTCTACGAAGATCTGTTGCCATGGAGCCCGCCGCCAGAACAGTCACTCGCGCGGCGTGCTGATCCTGAGATCGTTCCTGCGATGAAGCTGATGGCAACCGGCGTTCGAACCGCAATCGCCGTCAAGTATTCCGATCCAGACTATCGCTTGGCTCAATTGGAAGCAGCTGAGCCACCGGAGAAGATCGAGAAGCCTGTCAAGAAGGAGCCCAAGTCGCGAAGTCGAGGGCGTCGTGGTGGCGGTGGCGAGGAAGGCATGATGATGATGATGATGGAAGAGGAAATGATGATGATGGAGGAAATGGCCATGCAAGAGATGGAGATGGCTGGTCCCAGCATGGCTGGCGGTCTTCGTTCCTTCGATCCGACCTATGACTTTGGGGTTGGCACGGTCAGCGTTTCCATGGATCAAAAACACCCTCGTCCTGAAACACAATGGTTCATCGCGGGAACGGCACTGCTGCCCCACCGTGAAAACTATGACAACTTCGAAAAAGCGCTGCATGAGTCGGATAACTTCAGCCCGACGCGCGACACACCCTTCTACTACAACTTTGAAGTCCAACGAGCCGACGTGACCGACAAGTCGGTCGATGAACTCAAGGAAGAGGATTGGATCGACGTTTGGAATCGGAAAATGTACACCCTGTTGGCCGACAAGAAGTGGGCTACGTTTGCTCCGGAAGTCGTCCCGGACGACTACCGTGATCCGCACTTGACCACTTGGATTCCGCCAGTCCTGCTGGACGACTACCGCAAGTTCGCACTCCATCCCGACATCCCACTGGAATCGCAAGCAGTTCTGCTTGCAGAAAGTACTGCCGAGGATGACGTCGCACCGGACTTTGATGCCACAACGATTTTCGAGGAGGACAACACCGAGCTTCGTGCACCTGGCGACCGCTCCGCGGGTGGCGGAATGTTCGGCATGGAAGGTGGCTACGATGACATGTACGCCGGAATGGAAATGGGAATGGGGTCTCTCGGATTCCGTTCTGCCGGTATCGAACGTAATCCTGTCCAGCACAAGTTGCTGCGTTTTTATGACTTCCGCGGCTTCAAGAATCCTCCACAGCCTGGCAAACAATACGTCTACCGAGTTCGCTATTCGGTCAACGACCCGAACTTCCCCGCTAACCCAAGGATGCAACCAAAGGTCAGTTCATTAAACGTCGAGTCCGCGACACGCGTGCTGGACAAAATGGCTGAGGCGGAGGCAAGTGGAAAGCGAACTTACGAACGATGGAGCGAATGGAGTGAACCGTCCAACCCCGTTTCGCTCGCTCCGTTGGAAGAGCACTTTGCGGGTCCTGTGATGCCAGCATCCACCAACAGTTGGACGATCAACAATCGTGAAGTCACGATTCCACGGTCGCCAGCCAAGGCACGGATTGTGACCAGCCAATACAGTGACGAGTTCGGGACACGTGTGCCGATGCGACTGGAAGTCAGCGAAGGTTCTGTGCTCGCTGGAAAAGAAGAAGTTGCTTCGGTCGTCGATCAATTGAGCCGTCAGGTCAAAGCACTGCCAAACGCAGAACTTGTAAGCGACGTGACGGTGGTCGGCCTTGGTGGCGGTGAAAAACTGTCGATCGTTGATGAATTGACGGAACCAGGAAGTTGGTTATTGATGAAGTCGGATGGTTCCCTTGAGGTCACCGATGAAATCGCGGACCAGGAGATGTACCGCATCCACTCCTACGCCGACGAACGCGGCGAATAGGTTTCACGGGAGGGCGACGCTCCTGCGGAGCCGCGCTCGGTTCGGCGGGAGCCTCACCCTCCCATCTGTTGAGTCTCACCCTCCCATCTGTTGAGTCTCACACGCCAGGTTTCTGCCAGGTGTCGGGAACGTCGGGTTGCTGCCATACGCTCATGCCCCCGTCCACTAGCAGCGTCTGACCTTGGATATGCTTGGCGGCGTCGGATAGCAAGAACACGACGGCATCACCACAAACTTCAGGACCCGGGACCTTTCCGTTGGGTGTGTGGAGTTTCATCCAGCTGTCGAGGCGTTCGTCTTGGTCAAGCACGCTGGTCAGCGGTGTTCGAACCAATCCTGGAGCCATCGCGTTGACGCGGATGTCGTGTGGGGCAAGGCTGACGCAGAGTGTTCGCACCATGGCGGCCACGGCACCCTTGCTTGTGTCGTATGCGGCATGATCAGGTTCTGCCAAGACGCCGTTGATGGAGCCGGTGAAAACGACGCGACCAGCGACGTTGTTCGAGACCCATTGACGCGCCAACGCTTGAGTTAGGAAGAACCCTGATGCCACATTCAGATTCATCGTCCTGTGGTACCGACTGAAATCCATCTCCAAGAACGGTTGGTCGATGTAAGTTCCAGCGTTGTTGACCAGCAGGTCGATGGATGGCATCGCTTGCTCGACTTCATCAACGAGGGCATCGATGTAGTCTTCCGGGGCTTGCGATAGGTCGGCGGTGATCATTTCGGCGGTCACTCCACATGCCCTGCATCGAGCGAGCGTTTCGGCGGCCGCTTCATCCTCGTGGAGCCCAAGGAGCAGGACGTCGGCACCTGCGTTGGCAACGCTGATGGCGATCGCAGCACCGACACCTTGTGTGCCGCCGGTGATCAGCGCGCGGTGCCCCTGGAGAGTGAAGGGATTTGAGTGTGGCATGCTCGAGTGGTTCTTCTGTGGGGGGCGGTTTGACGGAATTCTTCTACCGAACCCAGGCAAATCGTTGAGTTCAATCACGCTGCAATCGCGTTTTTAACGCAAACGGGGAAATGCTGCGCGCCTCCAACGCCTGAAAAATCGTCGGAACAGGATTGATCCGATCGGTGTCTCAATCGGTGGAGCTTCACCCTAGTGGTCACCACCCTCCGCGGACGGCGGAAGGCTGCCAATCGACTATGATAGGGGTTCCCCGCACTTCTCTCTCCTGCCTCGATTCGGATGTAATGGATTCCATGGTCAATCGGTTGCCAAACCAACATCTTGTCTTGTGTGTGGCCGCAGTGACTTTGTTTTGCGGATTGGACGCAAGCACGGCGACGGCACAACGGCGTCGGCAGTCTCAGCCCGCTAAACCAGTCAAAATCAACCTTCCCGAGAGTGTCCGTCAAAAGACGACCGTGGACATGAAGGTCGCGCCGGTGAATCCCAATTCGCGTTCGCGGGTTCGGTCGATCGCCAGCAGCATCGATTCGGCAGTTGAGCGGAAGTTGATTGAAAAGAGCGTCAACACCAATGAGATCGCGAGTGACGAGGTCTTTTTGCGACGGATTTACCTCGATGTTGCCGGACGCATTCCAACGCTCGCCGAGGCAAAAGAATTCCTCGAGTCGGATGAGCCCGACCGGCGAGATGACTTGATCGACAAGTTGCTAAGCAGCCCCGATTATGTCTCCAACATGTACAACTTTTGGGCGGACACCCTGCGTCTGGTCGAACGTCCTCAGCCCAACATCATCGCCGATCCGTTCATGGCCTACGTGAAGGATTCGATTCGGGTGAACAAGCGGTACAACGAATTCGTCTACGAAATGTTGACCGCGGACGGCAAGACTTGGGAGAACCCCGCCGTCGGGTTTCAGCTTCGTGATGACGGCATGCCCCTGCCCTACATCGACAACACCGTTCGTGTCTTTTTGGGCACGCAGATCGGTTGCGCTCAATGCCACGATCATCCGTTTGACGTTTGGACTCAGTATCAGTTTTACGAGCTCGCCGCATTCACCGCGGGAACGCGCACGCGGATTCAACGCGGATCACCTGGCTACAAGAAACAGAATCCTGCCAACCTGTTGATCAATGAGGCTCGCAAGCACTATCCCAACGGCCGCGTCCCCGGCCAATTCCAACGTATCGCACGGGCCAACACCTACAGTGTTAGCGAAGTGAAGGCGACCATGCGTTTGCCTCACGACTATGCCTACGAGGATGCAAAGCCCAAAGAGGTCGTGAAGCCGGCTGTGCTTTGGGGGGACGTGCCCACATCGGCCCAAGACGCGACACCGCGTGAGCAATTTGCATCATGGGTGACGAGTCCCGAGAACGAACAGTTCAGTAAAACGATCGTCAATCGACTGTGGAAACGTTTTCTTGGCGTCGGCATGGTCGAGCCGATAGACGATTTTCGCGACGAACATCCTTGCGTTAACGACCAACTCATGGAGGTCCTTTGTCGTGAATTGATCCGCTTTGATTTTGACATGAAAGAACTGTGTCGCGCGATCCTTTACAGCGACACTTACCAACGAGCGGCGAGCGATTACGACATCACCAGTGGGGAAGAGTATTACTTCCCCGGTCCAGTCGTACGCCGCATGACAGCCGAACAGGTTTGGGATTCGATCTTGACGCTCGCGGTACACAATCCGCTTCCCTTCGAGCGTCCGACTGCTGCAGAGATGTCGCCCATCGTGAATCTCAATTTTGGCACGGCGAACTTTGGTTCCGTCAAACAAAAGTCGGAACGCTTTGGCGAAACCTTTTTCATGAACGCCTACAAGCGATCGTTGAACAAACATGCGTATCAGGGCAATATCCTTTGCCGTGCTAGTGAGTTGCCAACACCGGTCCCCGCCGAGCACTTCTTGCGTCAGTTTGGGCAAGGGAATCGTGAAACGATCAATGCATCACAGCAAGACGCGACGGTGCCTCAGATCTTGGCGATGTTCAATGGTCCAATCACACACGTGATGCTCGAAGCAGGGTCAGCGATCGTCGATAATGTGCTGGCGATCGACAAAACGAGGGACCGAATCGACGCGATCTTTATCAGCGTTCTGACTCGCATGCCAACCAATGCAGACCGTCGGACCGCCGGTGGTGAATTGTCGAGAACCAAAAATGACAACGTTGGCTACGGCAACATCATTTGGGCACTCTTGAACACACGAGAATTCCTGTTCGTTCAGTAGTGCTGACCAAGCCACCACACCAAACACTCCTCAATCAACCAAGACTTTTCCGGAGAATATCCACCATGGCACGACCTGAATTCAGTGGCGAAGATCGTCGCGACTTCATGAAATCGGTTGCCCATAAAACGCTGGGCGTGAGCTTTGCGGGATCGATTGCATCTGGCGGCCTGTTCGGCGATGCCGAGGTCATTGCGGCTCCGCCGAGTGGAAAAGCGAAACACGTCATCTACCTGTTCATGGATGGCGCTATGACTCATCTCGATACCTTTGATCCCAAGGTGGGTGTCGAAGAGGCGGGGGAAACGAAGCCGATTCAGACCCGTGTGGCTGGCGTTCAGTACGGCGACCGGTTCCCCAAACTCGCCTATTTGGCTGGTGCGATCTCGGTGGTGCGATCGTTGAGCACCGAGACCGGCGCACACGACAAAGGGAAGTACCTAATGCGTACTTCCTATAAGAAGCTCAATAGCATCGAGCATCCTGCGTTGGGCGCTTGGATGGTTTCCGAGAAAGGACGTAAGAACAAAGAGCTGCCCGGCAACTTTTTGATTGGTGCCAGCAACCGACACCCGGGGGCTGGTTTCTTGGAGCCGTCGCTTTCGCCGGTGCCGATCGCGAATGCCGGTTCAGGCCTCAAGAACACCAAGCTGCCAAAATACCTGCCGCCTGAATTGTTCGATCGGCGTTTGTACTTGGCGACCAAGTTTGATGAAGCCTTTCAAGCGACCCGAAAGAACAATCGCGTTGAAGCTTACAACCAGCTTTACGGTGAAGCCAAACGTTTGATGGGAAGCGAACACTTGAAGGTGTTCAACATCAAGGAAGAGAAGAAGGAAATTCTTGATGCGTATGGGAAGAGCCAGATCGGCCAGGCCTGTTTGTTGGCCCGACGATTAGTCCAGAGTGGTGCGCGGTTTGTCGAGGTGACCTACGGTGGCTGGGACATGCACCAAGAGATCTACTCGCGACTTGATGAACGTGCGACAAATCTCGACAACGCGCTCGGTAATCTGCTTCGTGACCTGCACGCCAACGGTTTGCTCGATGAAACCCTGGTGGTACTGACCACCGAGTTTGGGCGCAAACCTAAATTGAACGTCAACGGCGGACGCGATCATCATCCTGGTGCGTTCTGCAGTCTCTTGGCCGGAGCAGGAATCAAAGGCGGCCAGGTTTACGGCGAATCGGATCCGACCGGTACTTACGTGTCCAAGGACGGTGTGTCGGTCGCCGATTTCAATCGGACGATCGCCGCAGCCGCTGGATTGCCGCTGGACAAAGAGCGTTTTGCTCCGAATGGACGCCCCTTCAAAATCGGTGGCGATGGCGACCCGATCGAGGCGTTGCTCGCCTAGTGGAATTTGGCCGCAAGAAGGCGGCATCGTCAGCAATTCCGGGCGTTTAGGGCTTCTGCGAGCTATAGTCGAGAGTTAGAAGAGACCTCGATGTGGCCCGTAAATCTGAAATGACCGGAACGATCCCACCGTCGACTGCTGCAGCGACGCCGTCGGCAAGTCCGGCTTCGGTGGCGACTGGGGATATGCCCGGCAATCGGGCATCAGCTTCCGCACAATCGGACCCTCCGCCCGAAAAACGTGCAGGCCGTTTTCGCAAAGGCGAACGTGTGCCGGCTGGTTTGGTCAGCTTAATCGTTCACACGATTTTGTTTGTCATCCTCGCGTTGTTTTCTTATCAGGGACGCGGGGAATCGGGCAGCCATCTGCAAGGTCGTCGCGGCGAGCCAAGTAACACGTTGTCGCTTGATGCGGCAGACCAATTGCAGCCCGAATCAGACGATACTTCGTTGGCGCCGCTGCCTGTTCAGGTCGCACTCAATCCGTTGGTTTCCAGCGAGGTGACATCGCCGCTGGATCAGCCCCAGAACAGCACGCTCTCGCCAGCAACGATCGCCATGCTCAAGGCGGGCGGAGGCGACCAGGCCAAGCCCAATCAGTTTCGCCTACCGAAGGGCGGGCTCGAAGGACGCACGGCGGAAGGACGCAAGAAGTATGGCCGCAAACATGGCGCAACGATTGAGAGTGAAAAGGCGGTCGACGAAGCGCTACGTTGGCTCGCCGATCACCAGCAACCCAACGGCAGTTGGTCTTTCAATCTGAATCTCGAGCCCTGCAACGGGCGCTGCCGCCACAGTAAGAAAACGGGCGACACTCCCACGCCTGTGACCGGTGCGACCGGCTTGGCGTTGTTGGCGTTCCTTGGGGCTGGACACACACATCACAAAGCCGGACCGTATCAGGAAACGGTTCGACGGGGGATCTATTACCTGCGCGCCGCAGCAGGTGAAACCGAAGCGGGATACGATTTCCAACGCGGCAGCATGTACGGGCATGGGATCGCTGTGATGGCCTTGGCCGAGGCGTTGGCGATGACGAGCGACGGCGAGAAGCAAGATCGCGATCTGGTTGATCTTGTGCACCGCGCAGCTTGGTTTACGGCCGTGGCCCAACACAACAATGGATCCTGGGGCTACGTTCCTGGAAGCCCTGGCGACACCACCCTCACCGGTTGGCAGGTATTGTCGCTAGTCGCCGCCAAGCGAAGCGACGCGCCGATGAAGACATACACGCTGCACAATGCGCGAGACTTCATTCTTTCGACATCAGAAAAGGACGAGTACTCGTTCGGCTACCAGCATCCGCCAGGTGAAGACACGACCACTGCGATCGGGCTGACGCTCTTGCTCTACCTGGGTGAATCGCCTCACTACACTCCGTTCTTCAACGCGATCACCGACATGGCGGCGCGCGGGCCAAAGTTCACCAACGTCTACCACGACTACTACGCGACACTCGCGTTGCACCACACCCAGCACCCTTACTGGGACGACTGGAATTCCCAGCTACGCGACTTCCTTGTTGATAAACAGGCCAAGACGGGACATGAACGCGGTAGTTGGCACTTCAAAGACCGTTGGGGCGACGTCGGCGGTCGACTCTACACGACGGCAATGTGCGCGATGATCCTGGAAGTGTATTACCGCTACATGCCACTCTACGGCGAAATCGAAGAGTTCCCGCTCTAGAAGCTGCTGCTTTCGGCGTCGCTACGGCGGGAGCTAATTGCAGGTTGAGTTGCCACGTTTGCGGCGCAGTTGGCCGCAGGCCGCGTCGATTTCGTCACCTTTGCGTTGTCGAAACTTGACGTTGATGCCGCCGGTTTCCAGGATCTCGCGAAACCGTTTGACCGATTCGGGTGACGGAGTCTCGTAGGGCAATCCTTCGACAGGATTGTAGGGAATGACGTTAAGCAACACGCTGCTTCGGCGTCGAAGCACCGACGCGAGCTCTTTGCCGTGGCCCTCGGAGTCGTTCACGCCGCCAAGCAAGACATATTCGAAGGTGAGCCGGCGACCACTTGATTCAAAGTAACGGTCAGCCGCAGCCAAGACCGCATCGATGCCAATCTTTCGATTGACGGGCACCAGTTCGCTGCGCAGCTCGTCGTTTGGTGCGTGCAGGCTGACAGCAAGGTTGTAGGGCACGCCTTGATTTCCGAGTCGATCAATCGAAGGCGGCAAACCGACGGTACTGATCGTGATTCGACGCGGACTGATTCCGAGTCCGGTTGGGGACCTGGCAACGTCGAGTGCGGCGAGGACGCGATCGAGGTTGGCAAGCGGTTCGCCCATGCCCATCATCACGATGTGACTAAGGCGTTCGTCCTCGGGCAAGCGTGCTTGCAAGCGGAGCATCTGCTCCAAGATTTCGCCGCGGGTCAAGTTTCTGTCAACGCCATCCAGCCCGCTCGCGCAGAAGACGCAACCCATCGCACAACCCACTTGGCTGCTGACACAAATGCTTCGCCGCGGTCCATCACGCAGCAGCACGCATTCGACTTCACCACCATCGACTAACCGCACAAGTATCTTGTCGGTGCCATCGCCGGCCGTCACCGCGACGGCTTCTTGGGCGATAAAGATGCGAAAGTGTTCATCGAGAAGCTGCCGCACCTTTTTGGGCAGATTACTCATTTGCTGAAAATCGGATTGCCGCTTCTGGTAAACCCATTCCAGCACTTGCCCGGCACGAAAACCGGGTTGCCCTTGCTCAACGAACCACTGCTTCAGCTCGACTGCCGTACAATCTAGAAGGTGTCGGCGCGGATCCACTTCCGAACCATTCGCAGAGGAATCGGAATCAACGACCGGCAGGTTCACGAGACAGCAGCTTTATCAAGATCACACGGATGGCCCTTCCATCGTTGGGGCCGAAGCAAACATCCAAGCTGGCAAGTTTAACCCTGAATCGCGGTTCGGCAAACGGTCAAAACGACCGCGGAGACCGAGCTGGGACGAAATACAAAGGATCAAAGGATGGGCGAGATCAATCGAGACGAAGCGTTGGAACGCTTTTTGACCGTGACGGCGGTACCTGGCGGCAGTGGCGATGAAGCTGCGGTGGCCGAGAAAATCGTTGAGTTGCTTAAAGCGGCGGGGGTTGGTGATTCTCAGATGCAATTTGACGGAGCCGAGCAACGAACGCGGCTTTCGGGCAATTGCGGGAACTTGATCGTCACCCTTCCGGGCAATGGTCAGGGGCCGCGGACGATGTTGTCGGCTCATATGGACACCGTTCCGATTTGCGTCGGCTCTCAACCAGTCGTCGATGGTGACGTCGTGCGAAGCGGGGTCGATACGGGCCTTGGTGCCGATGACCGAAGTGGATGCAGCGCGATCCTGACCGCGGCGATCGAGAGGCTTCGAAAGGGTGACGAGCATTTTCCGCCCGCTGTGATCGCTTTTTTCATCCAAGAGGAGATTGGTCTGGAAGGGGCACGCCACCTCGACGTCAGCAAGGTGGGTGACATCGACCGAGCCTTCAACTTTGACGGTGGCACGGTCGAGAAAATCACCAGCGGAGCGACGGGGGGAGAACGGATCGAGATTGAATTGACAGGTATTCCTTCCCACGCTGGCGTTGCCCCCGAAAAAGGTGCTAGCGCCATCATCATGGCTTCGCGCGCGATTGCGGAACTTGATGCCGGCGGATGGCTCGGCCAAGTCGCCAAAGACGGATCAACGGGAACGTCGAATGTCGGTGTCATCGAAGGTGGCGACGCGACCAACGTCATTACCCCCAGTGTGCTCTTGCGTGCTGAGGCAAGAAGCCGCGATCCGGAGATGCGATCTCGCATCGTCGCCGAAATGAAGGGGGCGTTCGAGCGAGCCGCTAAGGCGGTGACCAACGACGAGGGGCAATGCGGAAGTCTTCGGTTCGAGTCGCATGTCGACTACGAAGCCTTTGCCATTGACGCAGACCATCCGTCGATCCAAGCCGCATCCGTAGCGCTCAAAGAAATCGGACGAGATCCGTTTGTCGAAGTCGCAAACGGTGGCCTCGATGCCAACTGGCTCTTCCGACATGGGATCGCGGCGGTCACACTTGGATGCGGGCAACGCGAGATCCACTCGGCGGTTGAATACTTGGTCATCAAAGATTACTTGGATGCTTGCCAAGTGGCGACTTGGTTGGTGACTGAGGGTGCGCAATGAACGACGACGAGGATCTGTGTCTCTGCTTTCACGTCAGTAGACGGAAGGTCGTTCAATTCATCCGGGCCAATCGACCCAAAGTCGCAAGTCAACTTTCGGAGTGCTACGGTGCCGGAACGGGGTGCGGCTGGTGCCGTCCGTTTCTCGAGCGATTGATGCAGGAAGCCGATCCGGCTGATGCTTCGCTGCCGAGCCAGGACGAGTACGCCCGCCAACGCGCCGAATACCGATCACGCAGCGAGTAAAAATACGGGCGGAAGAAACTTCCCGTCGCGACGCTTGCCAGAGCGTGGGATAACGACTCGCCAGCTGACCCATTTTGTAGAACAAGCCACAGAGAGCACAGAGCACACAGAGGGAAGTCGATGTCATTCCTCTGTGTTCTCGGTGATCTCTGTGGCTCAACCTCCCGCTCTCCTGCCCAGGGCAATGACTGATAAGAATCCAATCCTGGATGACGCGGCGCTCCATGCCTCTTCGGTTGTGGCCAATTGTGCGATGAACCGTGAGCGTCGGTGTACCGGAACCAACGGGTATAGCTACGAGTTGAAATTCGATGTGCTTGCCTACTTGCTTGCTCGTCGTGATCAGGCCACCGTCCGCTGGCTCGACGTCTGCTGTGGGACGGGACTCGCGTTGGCGGAAGCTGCAACCGAGATTGAATCACGTGGCGATGCGCGTCGATATGTGATTGAAGGAATCGATCTCGCAGGTCATTTCGCGTCCAGTGCGCGAGCGGCAGGCGTGGTTCTGAGAAAACTGCCGATTGAAGCGTGGGATCCATCGCATACATACGATCTCGTGACGTGTGTTCACGGCTTGCACTACATCGGCGACAAGCTTGGCGCGATTGATCGAATGGCCAACTGCTTGGCGGACGACGGCATCTTCCTGGCCCATCTCGATCTGGCAAATTTTCGATTTCCCGATGGGCGTCCAGCAGGCCGAACGGTTGCCAAGAACTTAAAAGACGTCGGGGTTTCCTATGACAATCGCCATCGATTGATACGTTGCGAGGGGCCCCCGGGGCGGTGTGACTTGGGATGGTCGTACGTTGGCGCCGACGACAATGTCGGCCCAAATTACACCGGGCAACCCGCGGTCGATTCCGTCTACTCAAGGTGACCCTTCGATTCCCCCATATCGCCATCGGCCTTCGTGGCAGAGGCGGCAGAGGACACACCGCCTCCAATTCACTTGTCACCCGAAGACACTTGGATGGCGGGGCTAGATGAGCTGGTGGGTGTGTCAGCCGCATTCTGGCGGCCGGCTCGTGTGACCGGCTAGTGGCGGATCGCCGCGAATTAACGCCACTTTAGGGTGGTCTGAGCTGCGGAAAAGTCCAACCAATAGCGCATTGTGTTAAACTGGGACAGGAAACGACATTGCCCCGATTTTGACGCTTCCCTACTATTTGGCGGGCAAAATCTGGGCGGTAAAACTGGGCCAGTTTTCCCAATTTCACGCCCTTTCGGTCGAAAACGGCCGCAATATCGAAATCAAATCCGAATCAGGAATCGACTATGGACAGCACTTCGCGAGCCACTCATGCGTCACGCTGGCTTACCACATCACCCCTCAGTCGGGTAGCGGCTGTGTGCTTGGTTGGATTAATCGTCGCCGCGTCGGTCATGCCAAGGCAAGCGACGTCGGACGAACTGAAGCTTGCGGCACCGACCATCGAAGACCGAGTGATCGCCAAGGTGATTGCCAATTTGATGCCCAAGAATCACATCTCGGCACAACGCCTTGATGACACCATTAGCGAGCGTGCTTTTGGTTTGTTCATCAACAACCTCGATCCAATGAAGCTCTACTTCTACAAGAGCGACATCGAGGAGTTTGAGAAGAAGGCAACCGATATCGACGACATGGTTTTGGCTGGCGACCTGTCACTGGCCTACAGCATCTTTGGTCGCTTTATCGAGCGTGTGGATGAACGAGTCGCCATGGCTCAAGAGTTGCTCGATACGGAATTCGATTTCGACAAAGAAGAGAAAATCATTATTGATCCGGAAGCAGCCAGCTACGCGACGACGCCTGAAGAGGCTCGTGATCGCTGGCGCCGTCAGATCAAGTATGCCATGCTTGATCTGAAGGACGAGGGAACCGAAGGAGTCGAGGCGGTTGACCTGCTTCGTCGACGCTACGCTCGTTACTCTCGCCGCTGGAAGAAGACCGACAGCGATGCATTGCTTGAGTTGTATTTGACCGCCGTCACGACTGGTTACGATCCACACTCGACGTACATGTCGCCCGGTTCGCTGGAAGACTTCAAAATCACGATGGGCCTGAACCTTGACGGAATCGGTGCTCAACTTCGCGAGAAAGATGGCAACACCGTTGTCACTCGCGTCATTCCCGGTGGTGCTGCGGCAAAACACGGCAAGCTCAAGAGTGACGATGTGATCGTCAGTGTTGGACAGGGATACGATGGCGAGATGGTCGACATCGTTGAGATGCCGCTAACCGATGTCGTGGATTTGATTCGCGGCAAAGCGGGGACGACCGTTCGCTTGGGCGTCAAACCGGGTGGAGCAGGCAACGTCCAGGTCTACAAAGTTGTCCGTGCTCGCATTGAGCTTGAAGAATCAGCAGCTCGCGGCGAGATCATCGAACGCGAGGTCGAGAATGGCCCGTCGTTCAAGATTGGTTACATCAACCTGCCGAGCTTTTACTTGGACATGGACGGTGCCAAACGCAATCGGGACGGCAACTTCCGAAGCAGCACACGCGACGTTCGTCGCATCATTCAAGATTTCAAATCCAAGGGCATCGACGGCATCGTTCTTGACCTCAGCAAGAATGGTGGCGGTAGTCTCAACGAAGCGATCAACCTGACCGGATTGTTCATCGATCGTGGTCCCGTGGTTCAAGTCAAGAACTCGGATGGCTCCGTCCAGCAGTACTCGGATGAATCGGGTGGAACGCAGTGGGACGGTCCTTTGGTTGTGATGACCAGCATGTTCAGTGCAAGTGCCAGCGAGATTTTTGCGGGTGCCATCAAGGACTACGGCCGCGGCATCGTCGTCGGTGATCCCGCGACCCACGGTAAGGGTACCGTTCAAACTTTGATGGACCTGGGAAAACAGCTCTTCCACAGCGACAGCAAGAACTTTGGTGCACTGAAAGTGACGCTTCAGCAGTTCTACTTGCCTGATGGTGAAAGCACCCAACGCAAGGGTGTTTCAGCCGACATCGTTTTGCCCAGCATCACTCAAAAGATGGACATCGGTGAAGGCGACCTGAAATACGCTTTGGAGCACGATACCGTCAAAGCGGCACGCCATGAAGTTTACGGCATGGTGCCTCAGGACTTGATTGGCCAGCTTCGTCAACGAAGCATCGTACGAGTTGAGAAGGACGACGAATTCGCCGACTTGATTCGACGGGTTGAACTGTATGCGAGCCAGAAGGACCTAGATGCTGTGTCGCTCAAGGAGTCTGAGTTCATGGCGCGTCGCAAGCAGATGGACGCCCAGAAGCAGGACGAGGATGAAGAACTCGAACGGCAAATGGGAGACGAAGTGATCTATCGCGACAATTTCTACAACCGCGAAGTGATCAACATTGCCAACGACTACATCGAAGGGCTTCGCAAGCAGAACTTGGCCCACGCCGGCTAGACGATCCTTCATGGCGATCATTAACGAAACCCCGCGGCTACGACGCCGCGGGGTTTTTTATTGTCGTCACATCGTCCATCTGAGCCGCAATCCCGTAGCTACGCTCGCCAGAGCGTGGGAAATTGGACAGCGGTCTGCCGCCGCGCACCACCTTCTGGCGAAGGTAGCTACGTTCGTACATCGTGCTCTTCCTCCTAAAGGCGGGACTACGAACGACCTATGAGCCGAACGCGTTAGCGTCGGGCCTTTCAATCCCGTAGCTACGCTCGCCAGAGCGTGGGGAATTGGATAACGGTCTGCCGCCGCAAACCACCTTCTGGCGAAGGTAGCTACGAACGACCGGTGAGCCGAACGCGTTAGCGTCGGGCCTTTCAAGGCCTGTCAACGCCCACGTTCTTAACCGATTGACTTTGCGATTTCGTAGATCTCGGCAGCATCGAGCACCTTGTCGTTACTTTCGAAGAGTGCGTTGATCGCTTTGCGGTGGGTTTTCATCTTGAGCCCGCCGACGCCGATTGCACCGTAGGCGACACCCGAACCGTATGCTTTCGCTTTGTCCATCACTTCGATTCCGCCAATGCCCGCTGGCGGGACAGCGTTCAGGTCGATCGCTACCTTTAAGTTTGGCAGGTTGCGAACAATGTCTTCGCTAGCGAGTTCGATTCCGGCTGCCCCGCATGCGATCACAATTTGCGCATCTTCCAAAGCCGCCTTGGTCGCGTCGTTGCCGACCAAGCCAACAGGGCTGACCGAGGCATCGGGAACGACTTCAAGGACTTCGTCGCAGGCACGCGCGGCACGGTCTCGCGAACGACTGGTTAGCTTGACGCTGGCACCGTCACCGGCAAGCAACTGGGCAACGCGTCGTCCGACGGGGCCGGTGCCGCCCAAGACGACCGCAACGGCTCCTTTAAGGTCACAGTGTTTGCTGGCCGAAACAACCGCGGCCGACGCGGTGGTGTTGCAACCGTTGGCGTCGAGCATGAGTGAGACGCGGACCGGTCCAAAGAACGCATCGTGACAAGCCTTCATCAGCGTTTCGGCTTCATCGACATCGCTGCCGCCGATAAAGATAGCTGTGTGTCGCAGGTCATCACCGCCACGCGTGAACATGGCACCATGGACAAGGGGTGTCACGTTGGTCGCTTGGACACCGCTGTATTGAAGTAAGTGATCGACGCCAGCATCGATGGCGACCACCGAGTCGAAGGAACTGGGGTGGGGGTCACAATCGAGTTGGATAAGGATCTTTTTTGACATCGTTAGTAAATCGAAGTACCGAAGACAGAGGTGTTCGAGCCATAAAAACAGCCGCAAGGTGCTGGCAAAATCGCCAACACATTACGGCTGAAGCATTTCACGTTGGACGACACGCAGTCTGAAGACACGGGCGTCGTCTGACAAAAGCGAACTAGAAGTCGCCCTTGAATGGGTGAGCAGCGGAATCTTTCTTGGCGATCATTTCGTCGGCGGTTGGTTTGGCCGCCATTGCGTTCACCAGCGATTGCTTCACAGCTTCGTAGTTGTAGTTGTAGATCTTTTCGTCATCTTCAGCTGCGGGGTGAATGAACACGCCACAAACGCAAACCAAGTCTTCAGCTTGGTCCTTTGGAATAACGCCTTCAGCAACTGCGTCAGCAACGGCTTTTGCAACAGCAGCTTGTGCAGGACCGAACATTTGAACAACTTGCTTCATACCCTTCATGGTCACTTTGGTGATCATGACGGTCGAAGGCTTGACGGCGACATTTGGCTCGAGAACGGCCAACAGATTGGTGTGACCATCGCTTTGAGTCGAAAGTGCATTTGCGAACGCGACACCTACAGGTCCGTCCTTGCTTCCAACCATCAAGTCAATGTGGGCAACTTCGTTGCCATCACCTACGAGTGCTTCGCCAACGTACAACGACATGGGGCTAACCTTTGTTACGAGTGAGTGATTGTGTCAGTCATCGAATGAGCGGCCAAACCAAAGTCCAAATCCGCTTTCAGAATTGGTCTTTGAAACTTTTACCGCTCCAAAGCCATTCAGCAGCTAGCCCGTTATTTCCCCAGCTATTCCAATAGCTGGGCGTCGCGACACAACTTGCTGTCTGGACAAGCGAGAAATTAGCAGACCCAACGCGCTATGCAAACACCCCAGGACTTTGCGAAAAGCCAGAATAACGCAACCAACCACCCGCTTTTCCCCAGCCGGTCCGGCAACGGCAGTTGATGTGGGAATTCCGATCACTCAAGGGGCGTTTGGCCCACTGAGGTGATGGCAATTCTTTACCTTTGTTTTGGGGGAAGCTCCGTTTCTGTCATGCCCAACCGCCCTGTCACCCTGATCGCAGCCTCAGTACGCGCCGCCGCCCAGTCGGCACAGCGCGCTGGCTTCTCCGTGACGGCGATCGATTGGTTTGGTGATCAGGACACTCGGGCAGCGAGCGAGCGGTTCGTTCCTCTCGATGAGTACTTGGCCGATCCTCAGCATTGCATAGAGGTCCATGGGGTTGCACCGCAGCCGTTGGTTCGCGTGGGGGGGATTCTGAGTGACTCCGCACTCAGGGTGCCGCGCCGGTTAACTGAGTGGGGGCCAAGCATCCAACAGCGGGATCAGCTCAAGGCGGTCAGCTCGCTGGCAGAGCTGACCAACGGCACTTCGTTTCAGATCCCGCCAACTCAGCAACGACGCCCCAACAGCGGCGACGGACGATGGCTTCAGAAACAACAGCCCTCCTCTGGCGGTCTCGGCGTGACATGGTTCGACGCCGACGCAACCGAAACACGTTACAACGCGTCAGGCAGGCGATGTGTTTATCAACGGTGGGTCGAAGGGAGGAGTTTTGGGGCGACATTGATCGCCGACGCATCGAGCTGTCAGCTGCTGGGGATCTGCCGCTCGCATTTTCGCCGCATTGGAGCACATCCCTTCGTCTATTGCGGTTCGACCCTTCTCGCGGGACCGGATCGCGTGATCCCAAATCGAGTGCTGGGTGACTTGGGCAATATCGGTGAGCGTCTTCAAATGCGGGGGCTTCGAGGATTGATCAACATCGACTTTTGTCTTGATCAATCAGGGGCCCCTTGGCTTCTTGAAATCAATCCTCGATGGAGCGGATCGAGTGAGCTCGTTGAACGCCGGCTGTGGGATGTCGGAGGGCTCGCAGCCGGTCAGTCTCTGTTTGGACTGATGTATGCGGCGTTGGCCGGCGAGCGTCTGCGTACCTTTGACATGACTGGACGAGTGGGGACGCCGCGGTACAGCAAGCGAGTTGTCTTTGCGAACCAAGCGGGTTCGCTGTGCGACCGCAAGCTGGGACACCTGCGCCAACATCTCCAGCGGCAACCGTTTCCGATTGAGGTCTTTGATGTTCCGGAAACTCCGTCAACGCACCGCAACCGCGAACCCCTTTTGACGCTCATCGCGACCATTCCCGAGGAGTACGAAGGCGCGGGGGCGGTGATCCGAAACAGCATTCGCGAGGTGCAGAGGCTTGCGTCAAGCGATGGTTAGCTGAGCCGAACGCGCTAGCGTCGGGCTTTACATCCAGTAGCTGCGCTCGCCAGAGCGTGGGGAAAATGGCTAGCGGCCTGCCGTCGCAAACCACCTTCTGGCGAAGGTAGCTACGGCTCATCTGTGAGCCGAACGCGCTCGCGTCGGGCTTTACATCCAGTAGCTGCGCTCGCCAGAGCGTGGGGAAAATGGATAGCGGCCTGCCGTCGCAAACCACCTTCTGGCGAAGGTAGCTACGGGGAGGCTTGCCGCTCACCTGACGCTTGTCATGCGGAGCATGACCTACGAAGAGGAGCGTCGTAACGAGAGAACTTGAATGGCCTAGTTGCCAGCTGGTGGAACAACTGGGCTGGCTGGCGGAACAACAACGACACCACGGCTGCCGCTGGAATTTGCAGCAGCTGCTGCGGCGGCAGCCAAACCTGCGGCAGCGGCCAAACCGCCTCCGCCGCCACCTGCACCGCCACCGCCTCCGGCGACACCGCCACCACCGGGAGCACCCACACCGCCTCCACCAAAGGGAGTCGTTGGTGCCAGTGGTGGCTCTGCAGGTGGTGCGTCGTCTTCGTTGTTGCGTTCGATTTCGTCGTAGCTGTCTTGGATGGCCCGGCCGACTTCAGGAACCATCGGTGGCGGAACAACGACAACTGGCAGGATGGTTGGCTCGCCGCCCGCTTGCATTGCGACGAAGGTTTCGCCATTGGCATTGGTGCTTGCGATTTCGGCATCAGGAAGTGCTTCAAAACCGAAGGAAGCGTAACCGGCTGGGCCGGCTGCCAGGAGGCCGTAACCACCAGGAGCGAGGTCGTCAAAAGCAAACATGCCATCGGCGTCGGACAGGGTGCGTTGAATCATGCGGCCATTTCGAAGCAACATGACGTTGGTACCCTCAAGCGAGCCCCCCTTCGATTCTTCGGGCATCAGCGAAATGATTTGGCCAGCCAGCAGCGCGCCCTCTTGAAGACGAACGCGGTATTCAAATTCATTGGCTGCGTCGACATCGGTTTGGATCTCGTCCAGCGTTCCCAGCTCTTCGCTTTCACTTTGTGGTGTGTAGTTATCAACCACCATGGTCACTTGCTTGGGCGATGTTTCGGCAACAACGAGTTGGCGATTGCCAACATCAAGCGGTTCATTTGCGGGAGCGTTCAGTTCGTCTCGCATCTTGATCAAGATCGGGTAAACACCGTGCGTCGACTTGCCCGTTGCGACGACCACGTTCATGCCGGGGAGCATGCCAGCCAATCGGAGCAGGCCGTTTTCGTCGGTTTCGAGTTCGCGTCGCTCGAGGTCAGGGCGAACGAGCGCGAACTTCATGTCCTCTTCTTCGGTTTCGACAGCGACGAGTCCAGCCGTATCAAGTGACTGTTGTTGACGCATGCGAGCGATTTGAAGCTTCAGCTCGTCGCCGACACCGACGGTGGCGGTTGGAACGTAGCTAAACGCCCGTGTTTCGCTCTGCAGCAATGAGACGAATTCCGATGGCGTCATCGGCTTTTCAGCTTGAGCCGGGATCGAAAACAGAGCGACTGAGCAAGCGAGCAAGAAGGTATTTTTGGCGCGGACGATCATCCGAATCTCTCTACACCGAAGCAAGACTGTGAAGTGAACCTAATCTGGTAGGCCTAAATGATAACTGGGGGCCGCCGGACCCTCAAGTTTTGACACTTTCAGGGACGGTAAAAAAGCGGTTAAGTTCCCCGTTTTTTCCAGTGTTTTGCGTCGTCACTTCGATTTCCGTCGACCAAGCACGCGATTCAGCCGTTTTTGGCCGCGAAAGCCCCTTCGGGCGACCGCTGCTAGTCTTCTCGCAGGATCGTGGGGACGCGCAGCATTTGGGCCGTTTTGGCATCATCGGGGAGGTCACAGTCCTTGAGCGTGACAAGGACCTTGCCAAATGCCTCGACCGGTGCGTTGGAGTGGTCGCGAAACTTTGATTTCTCAATCGTGTACTGTTGTACGGTTTGGGCATCCAGGCAGTTGAACGTGATTCCGGACCCGCCGCCTTTGAACGACGCCCCTTGGATCACCAATTCGGGACATTGGTTGAGGAGAATGCCTGTCACTCCCTTGCCCTCAATCAAGGTCTGCTGATTCTCGTTCGTTCCTGAGGCCTCGATCCGGCAAACACCCTCGGCGTGGTCGAGCACCAAGGCCGCCGTGGAAGCGTCGCGGAGCTGTCCGCCGTGAATCGTCAACTCAGCGGCGCCGGGCTCGATGGGAAAGTTCTCCGACTCCTGATTCGCGGAGCGGCCGAGCTTGATGCCGATTGCCCCGCCAATGATGACAGGGGATTCAAGCAAGGCGCTGCCAACTTCGATGCGAAGGGCGGTGCCACATCGATTGAACTCGCACCCTTGCCAAATCCGCAGGTCGCCACCGACGACGTAGATGCCTTCCGTGCAACGATCAAATGCGGTTCGGCGGATCGTCAATTCGCCTGACTCTTTGACGGAACCAAAGGGATCAAAATACAGAATGACTCCGGCCGCACATTGGTCGAACTGGCAATCGACAAGGGTGGTGTTGGATCCAGCTCGTACTTCGAGCCGGGTTGTCGCGCCCTGGAAGGCACTGTCGTCGATCGTTACGTCAGCAGACTGGGTCGTCACAACGGCACCCCCGCGAAACGTGCAATTGTGAATGTTACCGTTGCTGTTGAGTTCGATCCCACCGCCAATGAGCTCGCTATTCTCGATCAGTGCAAGCGAGCCGCGATCGATCACGATGGCATCGATGTTGCTGTCGGGCGGCGACTGAAAGCTGCACTGATTTCCCGTGACCGTTAACGCACCTCCGTGAACCTTGATGCAGTTTTGCGATCGCGATTCGACGCGGCATCCGTCAATCGTTAGTTTGCCTGCGAACAAATCGATCGTGTTGATTTCGCTGTTGTCGGGATTGCCGCCATCGATGTAGAGGTTCTCGAGAGTGACCTGGTCACCTTCGTCGCTCTTGATGAAGATCGCCCGTTTGTTGGGCGATCGAATCATCGCTTGCTCGTCCGACGCTTCGGCGTCGTTGATGCCACGAATCGTGACCGATTCGGTAATCTCGACCGATTCGTTCATCGCGCCGATCACGTGAATGAAATGCTCTTCGCCGGGTTCGGAAAGCGCCGCTTGAATGGATGTGTGCGTGCCATCTTTTTCGGCAACGATCCATGGTTGTTCAGAGCTTCCGTCGGCGGTCCCCTTGGGATCCGTTGTCGGTGGTGGCGGCTGAAATTGATTCGGTTGCTCGACCGGCGGAACGTTCGTGATGGGGCTTGATTCCGGATCTTGGTCACCGCCGCCAGAGCCCACGACAAGGAAGGTGATCAAGCCGATCACGCCAACCAGTGCAGCGGCTGCAAGCCAGATGGCTTGGCGAGATGTTTTTTCTTGAATCGTCGGCGTGTGATGCGTGGTCGAATGCTGCGTCGCGGAAACGCGTTCGGTCCGCATCGTCGTTCGCGTATGACGCGGGGGTACCGGTTCAACCCCTGTCGTTGTCGCGTACTTGAAAAGGGTGTCGGTGGCGTATGCCGAGATCAACTTGCCGTCGATGTTGTGTTCACTCAGGCCAAGTTCGATCAATTGATCCAAAGCAGTGATGAGGTCGTAGGTGGATGCGAATCGATCCGCAGGTTTCTTGCCACAGCACTTCACGAAGACATCGTTCATCTCTTCGCTCAAGTGTTGCGGCGCCCGTTGTTGCATCGGACGCGGATCGCGTTCACAAATCTGATCGGCAAGCGTTTTGCGGTCTTTGCCGCTGAACGGCAGTTTGCCGGTCAAGACCTCGTAAAACATGACGCCGACGGCCCAGATATCGCTGCGCGGATCGAGGAAGTCGATGCGCCCTTTGATTTGTTCGGGCGACATGTAGGCCGGCGTGCCAGCCAATTCCGATCGGCGACCTTGCTGTTCTTCTTCAGAAATCGCCAAGCCAAAGTCACTGATCCAGGCCTTGCCCGCCTGGTCAATCAAGATGTTGTCAGGCTTCAGGTCGCGATGAAGGATGTCTCGCAGATGGGCTGGCTCGAGGGCCATCGCGATTTCACGAATCAAACGCACACCGCGTGCGGGAGAGAGTGGTCCGTTGTTTTTCAGGACATCGCGGAGTGTCGATCCCTCAATGTACTTTTGCACGATGTAGACGGCACCTTCATCGGTCGTTCCGATGTGGTGCACTGGCACGATTCCGTCAGCATCGATTTGTGCTGCTTTCGACGCTTCGACGCGCAGGCGTTGTTGGTACCTTTCGTCCGAGACGAGCGAAAGCTTGATGGCAACATTACGCTGCAGCTCTTCGTCGTATCCGAGGTAGACCACGCCGTTTGCGCCGCGACCAAGTTCACCCTTGATGCGAAACTTGCCGATGTACTCGGGGAGTTTCTGAGTCGTTTCCTCGGCGGGACGCGGCTTGGGGCGTTTGGGTTTGACCCGCTTGGCCGGTGGAAGGTCGACCGGAGGCGCGTTGAATCCGGCGGGTAAGTCGACCGTCCAATCTTCCTGGCGTGTTTCTTCGAAGGTGGGGTCAAGGGTGACCTCGCCGTCGGCGTTCTGAGCTTCGCCAAGCAATTGAAGAAGGGGCGATTCGTAAGTGCTGCGAATCGATGGATGCAGCTCTTCGAGAACCTCATCGGCGCTGGCGGTATGGTCACTTCGACGCAACTCCATCAGCCGCTTGTGAAGCCGCTGAAGGAGAATGGGATCGAGTGGGTCACCAGGTGATGATTTCGATGGCATGATGCATCCAGGGAGCGAGGTGTCTCCGGATTATCCTGCACCAGCCTGATCGGCTCAACCTTGGCCGACGCCGAAATCAGCCAGCACGCCAGAATGTGGTCGCGCTGATTGTTTAGTCGGGTTGGACGGGTTAGCAAAGAGTGATCAGTTGCCGATGCCGCCGCCAGCGCCACCGAAGCCGCCGCCACCGAGTCCGCCACCGCCGATTCCTTGGCCGCCACCGGTTCCGGTTCCTTCTTCACCCGTGACGAAGTTGAACGTCGTCACTTCGCCGATTTGCGAGAAGAACGGAACGGGCGTGATTCGGACATAGCGACGATCAGCCGAGATGATGGCCAGCGTTCCCATCGACGCACCCTCTGGTAGAGTGGTGATCTCAGGACGGAAACCAACACCACCGCGACGGAACGCGTTGGGGCCGAATCCGCCAGCATTGAGAGCGCGGACATCACGGAACAGATCGGTTAACACTTGGCCACTGTCGCGATTGTCGCCGGCGAATTGGCCGAGGACTTCATTTTGGATGTCGCGTTGAACATCTCGCAGGTGAGCCAATTGAGCATCGGCGATTTCTTCGTGTCGCTTACCGTCTTTGACTTCAAAGATGACAAGAGCATCTTTCTCGGTTAGCGGAAGCTCTTTCCGAATGAATCGTTGCGAAGGACGACCGACGTCGGTCAGCACTTCGACGGTGACATTTCCGGTCGAGACGTTGCCCCAGATTCGACGAACCAGCAAACGGTACTGGCCCGAGAAGCCTTTGGGGCAAATGTAGGTTTCCGAAGTTGCACCGGATTTTTCAGTGCCGTGACCAGGGAATGCGTCGCCAAGCAGTGTGCCACCACCGGCACTGGACATGTTCTCAATCGAGCAAACCGTTCCCGATGGCTCTTCGACAGCCACGTCGATGTCGGCTTCACCCGTCCACGTGACACGGATGATTGCATCGTGCGCGGTTGCGGTTTGGACTGCTTTGTTGAAAGCGTCTGCTTCCTCTTTACGGCCTTGTTCGACCAATTCCGCATAGGTCGCACGGGCGACCAAGCGAGCATCTTTGGCGACCGGTTCGTACTGCTGTGGCCATGCTTGTGAAAGCACGCCGCGGCAAGCCCAAGTCAGGCCGTCGACATCGTTGAGGTGTTTGGCGATGCGAAGTCCCATCACGTAAGGTTCGCGACGGTATTCGTCAGCTTCCGAAACGCTCTTGCACAATTGCAGAGCGGCTTTGTGAGCACCAATGTCTTCCAATCGGGCTGCCACATGAAGGACTTCTTCAAGCGACTCCGAAAAATCGACTGCCGAAAGCAATGCTCGCTCGATGTCTTCCATCGGAGCATCGGTGGCCTTCAAGGCGATCGCGTAAGCCTGGTACATCCAAGGTTGAGCATGTCCAGCGCCGATCGCCGCGGCGATGATGTCGCGTGATTGAGCGAAGTGTGCGACCGATTGATCGATGTTTCCAGCCGCTTGAGCCGAAGCAGCCTTGATGGACTGTTCGCGGACGGTTGAACGAATGCGTTGATCGAGCAATCCGAGTTCTTCGGCACCTTCGATCTTGAGTTCTGCAAAGTAGGCATTCCAAGCGTCAGCAACCGAGACATCGTCGGCAACTTTCAAGCGGATGGGGCCAGTCTCTTTGGACTTTTGGACTTTGCTTTTGAGTGAGACTTGGTCTGGGACAGCGAATGCACCGCCGCCGCCCATCATGCCGCCGCCGCCCATGCCGCCGCCCATGCCACCCATGCCGCCGCCCATACCGCCGCCGCCCATGCCGCCACCCATGCCGCCGCCCATGCCGCCACCCATGCCGCCGCCGCCGCCGAGTTGGACAATAGGAACGACAAGGTCACCAACGGGGTAGACTTTGTTGATGAGGTTTTGCTCGGCTTCATCGATCGTCGTGATCATCATGACTTCGTCTTTGATCATGTACGTCAAGTCGAGTTCACGCAGCATCAGTCGCAAGAAGGAACGCAGGCTCACGTTCTTGAGCGAAAGGTTCACCGGTTGATCGGCTGACAAGCCAATTTCGTCCAACGCACGACGGTCAACCACGATTGGAATTTCGTGGGCTTCGCTCAGCGCGTTGATCGCGTCTTCGAGTGGCAACTCCACGAACGTTTGAGTCGTTTCGTCGTCCAGGGCTGCATTGATGTTTTCTTCGGCATCGCTGCTGCCGACCAATTCGATGGCACCGTATCGCTTCAAGCGACGACGGCTCATGCGTTGCCAAGCTTCCGCTTCGGGGTACATGACCGGTGGATCATCGACGAAGGGGATGTTGCTTTTGAGCACGAGCGAGAAGGCGTCCACAAAGTTGCGTTCACGCATTTCGCGATAACGGCGGTCACGGTCATAGACCTGAAGTGCCAATGGCATGTCAGTGAAGTGACGTCCCGAAATCGAGTCGCGAGTGATCGTGTCACCAGCCAAGCGAGCGAAGGGAAGTGAAACTTCACCATCAGCTTGCTCGTAGCGGCCTTCATCGATCAACGCATTCATCTGCTCGGAAAGCGTCTTGAGCGTTGCTTCGCGTCGCAGGGTTTCTTCGAGCAATCGTGCGGCTGTGCCAGCAGCGTTGGCTTGTTGTTCAAGTCGTTTTTGACCTTCAAAGAACTCCGCTTCGCGGCGGCTCGCAACTTCGATTGCCGAGCGGACTTCGCCCGCAAGTTCATGACGTAGTTTGGGGCTCACATCCGGCGTGTTTTCGACGACCGAAAGCAGGCTCTTCAAGCTGCCAGCCAAACCGGTTGGGTCGACTCGCATTTGACGACTTGCACCACGAAGCTTCGCTTTCACTTCGGCTCGCAAGCGTCCTTCACTTACCGAGATCTGCTCGGCGACCGAATCGAGGATGCCGCTGCCAGTTTCCAGCAGGTCGTCATCGCCAGGCACGCTCAGAGGTGCGGCAGCTGCTTGAGCAACGGGTGCCGCCGCAGGAGCTGCTTCTTCAACGACAGCCGCGTCGGCTCCGCCGCCGAAAACGTCGCCAAATGGTGACTCGTCAGCGTTTTGGATGATCAAACGCGTGCCGTTGTTGATGACTTTCTTGAGCGACTTGGCGTCGGTGTTGTCTGGGTCGGATTCGAGGGCTTTGTCGGCGATCGCTTTTGCACCGCGGCGATCTCCACGTTGCAAAGCCATGTTGCTTGCACGAACCAGCTCGTCGGCTTGAGCCGCCATCAAACGTGCTGTCTCGCGAAGCAAAGGCGAGCCCGCGGTGGCCAGCATCAAACCGCCGTTGTCGGCTGTTCGGGCAACCAAGCCAGGCAGGAAGGAGAAATCAGGATGGCTGTCTTCGCAAACCACGTCGGCGGTCAGTTGGACCTTGCTGCCGACCGTTTCTGCTTGCAGTTCGATCGAGCCTTCGCGAACGTCGCCCAAGTTGCCAATCAAAATGGAGTCGCGTTCCAAACGTAGTGGTGGAAGACGGTTGCCTTGCGACGTCGCCATGCCTTCAAGCAGTGAGGCGTGCTTCAACCACAATGGCGAAGTCGTTGCCGAGCGGCCGACGTGTTGGCCGATCATTGCCGGAGCACTGTCGTCAGCTTCGCCAACGATGCCCATGACGCCGCCGGTGTGATTGGCAAGAATGCCCATCAACTCAACATTCGTGCTTGGGCCGATGGCGATGAAGTGTGTTGAGATGCGGTCGGCTCGCAATGCACTTACCAGTGCTTCAAAGCGAGCTTCGTTGGCGATGGCGTCAAACGACGCTCCGTCGCCGATGTAAACGATCGAGCGAGCGTGAGCGGCTGGTCGAGCGACCAAGCTGGCGCGAACCGCGTCGATCACGGAGACAAAGTTTGTGTTTCCAAGTGGAAGACGTTTGCCGAGCTTTTCAATTGCCGCCGTCGTCACGCTCGAGTTGGCCGATTCAAAATCACCACTCAAATCAACTGCGCGGACATCGCATGCGTACAGGCGAACGCGATCGTTGGTTCGCAGCTTGCCGGCAACCGCCTGCAATGCTTTCAGCGAATCATCGCGATAGTCACCCAATTGGCTGGCCGATGTATCGACCAAGATCACCACGTCTGCAGGCGCCGATCGAGCTGCATCCATCAACGACTGATCCGCCGATGGTTGAATCGACGCCGCAAAGTAAGCGTCGCCCGATGGGGTCTGGTAAGTGGCGATTCGGACATTCGCGCCATCACTGGCAATGGCCGATGACAAGCCGAGGGTCGCTGCGGCGAGAAAAGCTAGTGCGCGAGCGGTTTGTGCGACGTGTCGCAATCCCATCTGTATATCTCCACGGTGACAAATAACGCGTTTCTGCCGCGTTTCCCCGGATGAACCGGGACCTGTGCCGACAGGCAATTTGCCTGCCGACGTCGATTTCGAGGGTTGAAAAGCGGGTCGAATAGGAACCCAATTCTGCTCTTGGACCAACCTGACAATTGGCACAATCACGGAACTCAGCTTCAAAGTCTATTCGCGGTGCCTTGCATTCGCCACGAAAAAAACGGGCTTTCCGGAGCTCATCAGGGACGCGATACCGATTGTAAGGTGTTGCAAATTGCAACAATTGGTGCAACCTGCAACATCCGATCGGGGCAACCGACCCTTTTTGAACTCCGAAGGCTTCTTTACGCGATTGCTGTGCCAAACGCCTCGGAAAGTTTGACGCCATTAGACGTAACGTCTATTTTGACAGGCATGCACCCTGTTTCGGTCCGTGCTCCCGCAATCACCCTCCCGCTTGCGGGAGGGTCGGACGCAAAGTCCGGGGAGGGAATAATGTTACAGAACAAACCCTCTCTGCGCCTTAGAGTCCGACTCTCCCAAGGGAGAGTGTTAACGCGCAATTGCGAAGCCTGGTGGCACCGCGGCAATAGCGTCGAGCGCGCAAAACATGACCCCAACGAGAGGACGAGCACGTGAAAAATGCCTACTGGTCGGTTCAGCCCCCCATGGGAGCCGCATCCCTCTTTTTCTTTGCGATCTTGTTGGCCGTTGCCCCGGTCGCTCCATCTGTCTGGGGGCAAGCCACAACGGGCACGACGGGCAATTCGACCGAAGGTCAGCCCTCAGACGTCGAGCCGTCCCGATCGGACCAGCTTTACGCGCAATTTGCCAAATCGGCGGCCGACCTGCGGATCCAAACTGCTGAGGAGCGTCCCTTCGAATTGGACGAGACACCGTTGTTTCGATTCAGCTCCGAAGGCAAAGTCTTCGGCAGCGTCTATGTCTGGAAGGACGCCGATAAGCGGTTGGCTGTCATTGGAACGGTTGGCTCGATTCCGATTCAACAGTCCGACTATGAGTTCATCGAACTTCATCTGTTGAAAGACAAGCCGATCACGCCGTTGCAGATTATCGGGCGACCGAGCAAGGTGTGGTCGCCTGATGTCAGCCAGCTATCGATGCGGCCGCTGCCCGACGCGCCGCCCGTTTCCAAATCCCCCACCAGCCGTTTGGTTCAGATGAAGGCGCTTTCGCGGCGGTTCGCATCGTCGATGCGTTCAGATGGTCAGAACAACCAGCTCAGGCTGCTGCCCGCTCCGCTGTTTCGTTACAGCGATTCAAAAGAAACCCATGACGGTGCACTGTTTGCATTTGTTTGGGACAAGGGAACCGACCCCGAGCTTTTGCTGCGAATCGAAACGATCGAAGTTGATGGCGAGCCGCTCTGGCATTACCAGCCGGTTCGATTCACTTGGCGAGAGCTTGAGCTGAAACATCAGGATGAACAAGTTTGGGCCGTGGACGAGTTTGTTCGCCGTGACGCAGTGCAGCAACTGACGCCTTACATCACCGGGCTCACCAAAGTGATCCCATTGGAAGTTGACTCGACCGAAGAATAGCTGTTGACGGTTCGACGTCTGATCTAGGATCGAAGCGACTCTTGCAAGTGCCTTTGCCCGGCTGGGGTGATCGCGAGATCATCCCCGACGGTATCGATCATCCCCGTCGCATTCAGGCGAGTGATTGCTTTGTCAATCGATCGCTTTGGCAAAGCAAGGGTGTCGAGTCCCGTTCGACCGCCAGCCGCGACGAACTCGAGAGAAAGCAATTCGACCGTTCGCAGTCGATGGCGTTTGCGTCCCAGCCAAATCGCCAGAAAGCCTCGGCGCGGTGCAAAGGCAAAAACAAAAAGAAAGACAATGCCGACCATCGAAGCAATCGGTCCCGTTGGCGCGATGTCGATCCAGTTGGCAACACCGAATCCAATGCTCGCGCCGATGATCGCGATCGCTGAGGCCAGGGCCATCAACCAACCGAGCCTGTCCGTCAAAAGGTATGCGGCCGCCGGTGGCGCGATCATCAACGCCACGATCAAGATGGACCCGGCAACGTCAAATGCGGCGACGGTGGTTAGCGAAACGATTCCAAGCCAAACGAATTGCAACATCAGCGGGCGCAGACCAAAGCGTTTGGCCAGCACGGGGTCGAAGATGCCAATCTTGATTTCTTTGTAGGCGAGCAAGATAAAGCCAAGCACGATCGCCAGCATCACCGACATCACAATCAAAGGACGCGGCCCGAAGTCGTATTGGCCGATTTCGAGTCGGTCGAGCGCGGCAAGTGCAAGGTTGCCATCGATGATGCAGTCGGCATGAAAATGGGCGCTGCGCAAGTTGGCACTGACAAACAAAATGCCAACCGCGAACATCCCCGCGAAGACAATCCCAAGCCCCGCGTCGTCATCGACCAAACCGGATCGTTGAACCAGTTGCGTCAACCAAACCATCACCATGCCGCTGGCTGCGGCTGCAATGATCAAGAGCGGCGAATTGAAATCTCGCGTCAAAAGGAAAGCGAGCACCAAGCCGGGCAGCACGGCGTGACTTAGCCCTTCACTGACCATCGACTTTTGACCGACCAGCAAAAGGCTGCCACAGAGTGCACAGGTGATCGATGTCACCGCGACGATCGCAAGCGTCCACCAAAGTTCAATCGACAACGCTCTGCTCCCGATCCACCAGACTTCTGCGAACCAACAATCCTCGGTGGGGTGCCAACAGGATCGAGATCACGAACACGAGTGTGACCAAGACGACGATCACCGGGCCGGTTGGCAAATGGTTTCCCGTCGCGCTGACCAAGGCACCGGCGACCGCACAGACCGACCCGATCGTCGCGGCGAGTAGGACCATCTTGCCAAGGTTTGACGTCCATTGGCGGGCTGCGGCGGCAGGCGCGACCAGCAGTGAAACCATCAAGACCACACCGGCAATTTGCAGTCCGATCACAATCCCAACCACCAACAGACTGAGCATCAAGAGTTCAAGCCGCCGAACGGGAAGTCCAAGTCCGGCGGCGTATTCGGCGTCAAAGGTCAGTGCTTTGAGCTGAGTCCAGGTCAGCAGCATGGTGGCGGTGGAGGCGATCCCGAGCGAGCCGATCATCCACAGGTCGCTGCTGGTGATGGTGGCGGCCATACCGAACAGGTAGCCATCGAGCCCGCTGCGGCCAGGGATTGGCGGTTGGGACTTTTGCAGCCAACGCAGCACCATCATGCCGGTTCCAAAGAAGATGGCCAGCATCACGCCGAGTCCCGCGTCTTCTTTGATCCGGGTTTGCTGCGTGATCGCTTTGGTCAACAGCAGCGAGGCGATGCCCGCTGCGATCGCTCCGGGGATCAACACCCAAAGCGACTTATTGCCTTCGCCAGTGAGAAGGAATGCGGCCCAGAAGGCGAGGACGATTCCGAGCAGAGACGAATGGGCCACAACGTCGCCGATTAGGCTTTGGCGGCGCAAATAGGCAAAGCACCCCAGCGATCCGGAGACGGCGCCCACCATCGCGCTACCCAACACAACGACCTGGACGGTGTAGTCGCTAAGCAATTCAATCACGGCCCGCCGTCCTGTTTGGGGCGTCCGTTTCCGCCCGATGATGTTCGATCGAGCAGTCGTTGTCCGGCAATGCCGTAGGCCAATTCGATGTTGTCGGCCGTGAACGTGGTCGGCGTTTCGCCGCAAGCGACCAAACGTCGGTTGAGCAACACGACGTGGTCGAAATAATCGCTGACGGTGGTGAGATCGTGATGCACCAAAACGATCGTGTTTCCATCATCACGAAGTTGATGCAAGATATCGATCAACATGTTTTCGGTCTTGGCATCGACGCCGGCAAACGGCTCATCCATCAAGTAGATCGATGCTTGTTGGACAAACGCTCGCGCCAAGAAGACGCGTTGTTGTTGGCCGCCCGAGAGTTCACCGATTTGGCGGTCCGCAAAGTCTTCCATCTTGACTTGGCGCAGCGCTTCCCAGGTTTGCTCTTTCTCGGTCTGGCCCGGACGTTGGAACCAACGCAGGCGTCCATAGGTTCCCATCAACACCAAGTCGAAGACGGTGGTTGGGAAATCCCAGTCGACCGCGTTTCGCTGTGGCACGTACCCAATCGCCGCACCACGCGACTCGGTCTTGTGATTGAGAGTGACCTTGCCCGATAGGCGTGGGACGGTGCCAAGGATCGCCTTGAGCAAGGTGCTCTTGCCGGCACCGTTGGGGCCAATGATCCCGGTCATCCCGAGCGACGGGATCTTGATATCGACATTCCAAATCGCTGGCTGTGGACCGTAGGCAACCGTCAGTTGTTGCGTTTCGATTGCAATGTCCATTCGAGCCTACTGTGCGGTTGCACTTCCGAGCGATTCAGCGATCAGGTTGACGTTCGATTCAAACGCACCCAAGAACGTGTCGTGAGGCGGCTCGCTGCCCAGGTCGTCTGAATAGAGCGGGCGGTCAGCGATTTTGACAGACCAGTCGCGAGCCTGGCAGGCTTCTTGGAGCGCTTCGGTCACTTTTGGGTTGGTGATATTCTCGATGAAGATCACGGGGATCTTTTGATCACAAACGGTCGTCGCGACCTCACGCATCGTTTTCACGTCGGCTTCAGCATCGTTGCCAACACCCAAAACCGCTACCGTCTTGAATCCATAAACTTTGGCAAAGTAGTTGAACGCGTCGTGGGCACTGACCAAAACGCGGCGATCCTGTTCGATCGCTTCAAAGCGTTTCAATGCCGACTCGTGCACCGCGTTGATCTTTGCAACATAGGCTTCGCCATTGGTCCGATAGGTTGCTGCGTTTTCGGGGTCGGTCTCGGCCAAATGCTCGGCGAGTGCCGTCACGCAAGTCGCCCACGCTGGCAGGTGATTCCAGATGTGTGGGTCAAACGGGGCTTCAGGGTCAATTTGATCGTCTTCAATCCAGTCGAGCCGAGCTTCCTTGGGAAAAGCGCTGGCCATCTCCCAGGACTTGTCCGCAAACTCGTGGTGCAACAGATCATGGAGTTTGGCCTCGAGGTGGAAGCCGTTAAAGAAGATTGCGTCCGCCTGAGTCATCGCGGCGACGTCCCCTGGGCTGGCCGCGTACGAATGGGGGTCGATCCCAGGCCCGCAAAGCACTTTGATTTCGACCGCCGTTCCCTGGGTGATTTCCTTCAATGCGTCGTAGAGGTGCCCCGTCGTCGCGACCAGTTTCTTGGGACCACCACCGTCCGCGGCTGGCTGGTTTGAAATTCTGCACCCCAAAAACGGGAGCAAAGCGAACGCGAGGACGACCAAAAGGGGCTTGGGCATTATGGAAGGCAGGTTGGTGGGCGATTGAAGAGACGGGCGTAGACCGCGCTGGCTCTTGATGAGAACTGTTCTCAACAGCGGCGATTTTCCATCTGATCCCGCAAATTGTCAACCGCGTGAAAAACAATCACCCTCCCGCTTTCGGGAGGGTCGGACGCTAAAGTCCGGGGAGGGCACGATCTCTGCAAGTAACAAACCCTCTCCGGGCCTGAGAGCCCGACTCTCCCAAGGGAGAGTGTTTTGTGGAAGGGCAATGCAGTCTGACGCACTACCGCGAACGGTAGCCTTCGTGACTGTCGGCGGTCCATCGCAATACGGCCGGTTTTCCCGTTCCCCGGGCGACGGTCAATTTGGCCTTCCATGCTTCGCGCAGTCGCACGAGTTCACGAGCCACATTCGGCTGGTCGACGAGGTTGTGTGATTCGTCGGGATCGTTTTGCAGGTCAAACAATTCTTCGAATACCGGCTCTTCGCCCGCTAGCGACGATTCGACGTAGTGCCGATAGACAGCGATTGCTCCATCGTGGACTCCATAGAGCATCTTGTTGACCGGGATACCAAGTTCTTTGGCGACGCGGACTTTGACAGACGCAGGGAAGTTGTTGTTTTCGTAGTAGCGAATGTATTTCCAGCGTTCGTCTTGAACCGATTCGATGCGCGGATTGCCAAAGTGCGTGGACCAAAGGTTCTCGGTCAACAGGTACTCGCGAACCGCGTCATCACTCCCTTCGAGAAGGCCGAGTAACGACCGGCCTTGGAATTCACGCGGTGCTTCGATCCCGGCCAGTGCCAACAACGTGGGGGCGATGTCGATGGTTTGGACAAGTCGCTTGCAACGTCGTCCACGCTGGTTGGCGGGTTTGCGTGGATCGAAAATGATCATCGGCACGTGTGTCGTTTGTTCGTAGCAAAGCGCTTTGCCGCCAAGACCATGTTGCCCCATAAAGAGGCCGTGGTCGGAACAGAAGACAATGACGGTGTTGTTGTCCAACCCTTCGTCTTGAAGTTTGCTGCGCAGATTGCCAATCATGCGATCGATGCCGGTCATCGCCTGCATCTGTCGAATCATTCGTTCCTTGAGTGTCGCGGGTTGGTCGACGTAGTTGTAACCCGTTTGCCGTTCCTCGACCTTCAAGACATCTGCCGGGAGTTTCGGTTGTTTGATGTCGTCTTTCGCGATGTAGTGCTTGGGCAGTGGGATCTCGATGTCGCGGTAAAGCGTTTTGTAGATTTCATCGTCGCCCTCACGCATCTGCATGCGGCTGGTGCCGGCACCGTGAGGCAGGTTCAAGCAAATGCTTAAACAGAACGGCTTGTCGGTTGGGCGCCGGTCAAGAAAGTGAAGGGCCCGTTTGAGTCGATGTTCGTTTGACAGGAAATCTTCCGCACCTTCGCCGACCACTTCGATTTGAGTGTCGTCTTTTGCGTCCTTGAAGATGTCGTGAGCTTCTTTGGGGTAAAACCAAATGTGGCCATGGCCGGCGTAGAAGTAGTCAAACGACTTGTCCATCAACCCGCTGTCGTACCCGCCTGGGCCAATCGGAGCGTGGTTCTTGCCGACGTAACCGGTGTAGTAGCCAGCGTCTCGCATGATCACCGGATACGACTTGGCCCATGCCTGTGGCGCGACGCTCGTGCCCGAGTTGAAATTGACGCCATGTTTGCGTTCGTACTGGCTGAGGAAGATTGAAATGCGACTTGGCGTGCAGATCGCGCTGGTGACGTACGCGCGATCAAAGAAGACACCGTCCTTGGCGAGTTGGTCCAAGTTCGGTGTTTTTGTGACCGCGTTCCCATCGCATCCCATCATCCCGTAGGACTGGTCGTCGGTGAGCACGAAGACAAAATTGGGTCGCGCTGTCGGCTGGGCATTTGCGGATGACGCGGCAAGTGAGTTGCCAAGCACCATCGCCGCGATGACAACGAGACAATGGCGAGCGAAATCGGACATCATGGCAAGTTGTACGGGCGAGGAGGATGTGAAACGCGTAGGCCGGATTATGTAGCGACAGCGACGCGGATCCGGCGACGGGGCCAATAACGGAGTGTCGCCGCGAAGCGGCAAAGAGTGAGTTCCCACGGAGGACCGTGGGAACGAGGCAAGACTCAGAGGCCCGGTGAAGGCCTGATTGTAGGGCTCAAACCCTCCCCGGACTTTGCGTCCGACCCTCCCGCAAGCGAGCGGGTGATTGTTGGTGCGCACTTCACTTCACGGCGTTGTAAACTCCAATCTGCGGCACGTCCTCCCCGACTGAGGATTGTGGACGTCAGCTACTGTCCTGTGTCGCCACGGAGTACCCCCTGCCCGATTCGAACGAGCGTTCCGAGCGGAAAAGCTCGGCGTCCTGGGCCGCTAGACGAAGGGGGCGACTACCAAAGGATGGTTTTGAAAACCTGTGGAACCTTAACATAAATCGGCCGCCATGCGAATCAATGCATGGCGGCCGAATCGTGTGGTTCATTCGTTTGTGACTTGCCGCAACCGAGTTGCGGCAATGCGAACGTTTAGCCGTCGGTTGACTTGCTGACAACCTTGTCGATCAAGCCGTACTCACAGGCCTCTTCGGCCGACATGAAGCGGTCACGATCGGTGTCTTGTTCGATCTTCTCGAGCGAGTGACCGGTGTGTTCAATCATCAGCTCGTTCATCTTCTTTTTGATTCGACGCAGTTCTTCGACGTGAATCTCGACTTCCGCAGCGGTGCCCTGCATGCCTGCGAGCGGCTGGTGAATCATGATTCGTGCGTTTGGAAGAGCGAATCGTTTGCCTTTGGCACCTGCGGTCAGCAGTGCGGCACCCATCGAAGCGGCTTGGCCGATGCAATAGGTTGCGACGTCACACGAGACGAATTGCATCGTGTCATAGATCGCCATGCCCGCAGTGATGCTGCCACCGGGGCTGTTGATGTAAAGGTGGATGTCGGCTTTGGGGTCGTCCGATTGCAGGAACAACATTTGAGCCACCAACGCATTGCTGATGTGATCATCGACCTGTTGGCCAAGGAAGATGATTCGGTCTTTCAGCAGTCGGCTGTAAATGTCGTAAACGCGTTCTTCACGACCGCTTTTTTCGACGACGTAGGGAATCATTGGCATGATGGTTCTGGGTGTGCAAAGAGTTGTCTGGTGGTTAATTGGCAGTCTTCAGGACGGACCAATATCAATCGTCGTCTTCTTCGTCGGATGGTGGTTTGACCAGGATGTCGTCAACCAATCCGTACTCTTTGGCTTCTTGAGCACCCAGGAAGAAGTCACGGTCAGTGTCCTTGGCGATCTTGTCGACAGTTTGACCGCTGTGCTTGCTGATGATCTCGTTCAGCACATCGCGGTAGCGGAACATTTCGGCCGCTTGGATTTCGATATCGCTCACTTGACCGCCGACACCACCCATGGGTTGGTGCATCATGACGCGGCTGTTGGGCAGACAGAAGCGTTTGCCTTTGGTGCCGCCGACCAACAACACGGCCGCGCCACTGCAGGCTTCGCCGACGCAGTAGGTGCCGACAGGGCACGAGAGCATTTGCATCGTGTCGTAGATCGCAAGGGTCGCAGTGACACTTCCGCCCGGTGAGTTGATGTAGAAGTGAATGTCTTTGCGGCGGTTTTCGCTTTGCAGATACAGCAACTTCATCACCACGTCGTTTGCGTTCGCGTAGTGAATCTCGCCCTGCAAAAAGACGATCCGGTTTTCCAGCAACAGGTCGCCCAGGGTCAACTGTCGCTGTCGTTGGTAGCTCTGGTAGGAATGGCTGCTCGCCAGTTCATTAGCCACGATGTCGTGAGCCATAGGAAAATTCATGCGTTGTCTTTCGGACGCGTGGATTGGCACGATGATTCAACAAATGTTGTCGATAGGTTGTCACGAACACAGACCGAGAGCCGCCACAGAGTCGACTCAGCCGATGTCCGTTACCTAAGTGTTCGCAATTAACGCTATCGTGGCAAGACCGGATGTGCCCGGTTGAAAATGGGCAAGATAGAAGCGACTGCGAATCGGTGACTTCGTTTGTAGTACCGAGCTTTAGCCGGAATCTTCTCACGAACGGCCTGAAGGCGGGACGTAAGCGGTGCAGACGCCGCGGAGCGGCAAAGAATGGTTCCCACGGAGGACCGTGGGAACCAGGCAGGAAGGCTGGACTACAAACGGGTGACTTCGTTCGTAGTACCGAGCTTTAGCCGGAATCTTCTCACGAACAGTCCGAAGGCGGGAAGACACGGACGCTGACGCCGCGGAGCGGCAAAGAGTTGTTCCCACGGAGGACCGTGGGAACCAGGTAGAGCCTCAAATGTCCGCAGTGGGTTTGTTTTTCAAAACACACACCCTCCCGCAAGCGGGAGGGTGTTTGCTCGCTAACTTGGACAAGCTTTTGTCTAGAACGGGCCTTTTTGGCTGACGTAGACCTTCATCGAGTGATGGGGCATTTCGACGATCCGTGTTGCCGGTGGCATCGGTCCATCGGCATCAGGGTAGATGTCCTCGGGCGACGGGGCGGCCGTGTCGACGAACAGCTTCCAACGCATGCCGCGGCCGACTTCTGGCATTTTGTAGTCGCGAACTTGCCCGGTGCTGTTGAACATCATCAGCAAGTCGCGGCCTTGGCCTTCGCGGTCTTCGGCTCGGCTGGGGGCAGCGATGTAGGCCATCATGGCCAATTCGCCCTGTCCCCAATCAAGCGGTGTCCCCTCGGGGGCGTACCACGAAACGTCGGGGATCATCCGTCCATCGACAGGTTGACCGGTCAAGAACGATTTGCGGCGAACCGAAGGCTGTTCTCGTCGGAAATGCGTCAAGGCTTGCACGAAGCGAAGCAGATCGGCGTTCTTTTCGACCAGGTTCCAGTCGAACCAACTGACGTCGGTGTCTTGGCAGTAGGCGTTGTTGTTGCCCTTTTGCGTGCGGCGAATCTCGTCGCCACTGACCAGCATCGGAACACCTTGGCTTAGCAACAGGGTGGTCAACATGTTGCGGACTTGTCGTGAACGAACCGTGTTGATCGCTTTCTTGCGAGTCGGTCCTTCGGCGCCATAGTTGTCGCTGATGTTGTGGTTGTCACCATCGCAGTTGTTTTCGCCGTTGGCCATGTTGTGCTTGTCCTTGTACGAGACAAGGTCGCTCATCGTGAACCCGTCATGGCTGGTGACGAAGTTGATGCTGCAAAACGGTGGCCGTCCGTCGTGTTCGTATAGGTCGCTGCTGCCGGCAAGTCGCGTGGCAAGTGCGCCGAGCGTTCCGACATCACCTCGCCAAAAGCCGCGGACGTCATCTCGGAAGCGTCCATTCCATTCAGCCCAGCGATGGTTGCCGAACGAACCGACTTGGTAGGCTCCGGCGGCGTCCCATGCTTCGGCGATGATCTTGGTATCGGCAAGCAACGGGTCTTCGGCGATCAACTCGACCATCGGTGGGTTAGGAATCAAGTTGCCGTTACGGTCTCGGCTCAAGATGCTGGCCAAGTCGAAGCGGAACCCGTCGATGTGGTAGTTGTGTACCCAGTGACGCAGGCAGTGAAAGATCATCTCGCGAACCACTGGATGGTTGCCGTTGATCGTGTTGCCGCAACCGCTGTAGTTGGAGTAGTGCTTGCCTTCGCTGAGGATGTAGTAGACCTGGTTCTCGAGACCCTTGAACGAAAGGGTCGGTCCGTTCTCGTTGCCTTCGCAGGTGTGGTTGAAGACCACGTCCAAGATCACTTCGATGCCCGCAGCATGCAGGGCTTTGACCATCTCTTTGAACTCGCGCACCTGCGCGCCCGGCGTCTTTTGGTCGTGTGCGTAGCCGCGGTGTGGCGAAAAGAACGCCATCGGGTCGTAGCCCCAGTAGTTGGGGCGATCAAGTTTGTTCCCGTAGATGTCTTTGATCGGGAACTCGTTGACGGGCATCAGCTCGACCGCGGTGATGCCAAGCGATTGCAGGTAGGGGATCTTCTCGATCACGCCCAAGTAGCTTCCCGGAGCCTTGACCTTGGCGGTGCGGCTTTTGGTGAAACCCTTGACGTGCATTTCGTAGATGATCGATTCGCTGATGTCGCGGCGAATGTGACGATCACCATCCCAATCGAACTTGTCGTCGACGACCACGCACTTGGGAGGGCGGATCACGCCGTCGTCGCTCGGCAAGAACTCACCGGCCAAGGCTTGGCAATAGGGGTCGATCAACCGCGCCGACGAATCGAAGCGATGGCCGCGATCGGGATCCCAAGGACCGCTGGCTTGCAAATGGTAGAGCTGGCCAGCTTCGATACCAGGAACGGTCAAGCTCCACACGTCGCCCCACCGGTCGGTGTCGCGATCGAACTCAATCACCTCGGCAGGTTCACGGTCATTGACTTTGTTGTAGAGCAACAACCGCATCGCCGTGGCGCTGCGACTGAAGACCGAGAACTGGACGCCGGTGTCTTGCAGGTGCGAGCCGAAAGGCGGCTGGTAGGCGAACTGCAGATTGGGGCACGGCTGTCGCATGAGCATATTGCGGGCTTCTCCTTCGATCAGTCACGTCGGGCCGCAGACCGGGTGGGGCTGCGTGGCCAACATGTTCCTGTGGTCGTTCTAGTAGCGATTCCTGAGCGGACGCTCAGCGGACTGAGCAGACGCTTACGAAAAACACTACCACCGCCGTTTGGCCGTGCCGGAGCAACTCGTAAAGGCACCTGAAATTCTCATGGCCTTGGTTGCCGAGACGACGTCTGGCGGATTGGTATCGGAGAAACCTCACGAAGGAATGAGCGAAACGATGCGGGTTGGGGTGAGTCAAACGCGGCAATGCGGGTAGACGTGCGGCGAGTTTGCGGGCTGGTTGGGTTGATCCTGCCGGCCTGCGCACTGCCTGGAGTTTTCCCGCACTCTGGCGGTTTCCTCACCACGGTCGAACTGCGAGCATAACGGATGTAGAATGCCGCAAAAACGGAGGTTTCAGGCAACGCCCCGTTGGCTGCCCGAATCTGCCGTTAACGTTCAATCGCGTGCCGCTGTGGTTTGGGACTCGCTCCAAACGACCTGCAAAGCAGCCGTTGCCGGCGATTGTTCGTTCGAAATCGGTCGGCACCTATTCGCACAGCTTCAATCGCGTCATCATGACCACGACCTCAATTCTGAAGTGAAAACAGAATTGTCCCGCGATTTTCGTCGCCCGATTTTGCCGTCGCGAATGCCCCAAAAAAACTTCATTTGATTCATGCCTGCAACCTACAAAGACGCCGGCGTCGACCTTGATGTCTACGCCGAATCGATGAGCCGATTGCCGCGGTTGATGCATCGAACCTTCAGTCCCCGTGTGATCCCGAGCGACGGCGGCTTCGCGGGACTCTTTCGCCTCGACTTTGAAGGCAAGCTGTTCGCTCGCAAGTATGAAGAGCCGATTCTGGTCTCAGGCACCGACGGCGTTGGCACCAAGCTCAAGATCGCACAACTGACCGGACGCCACGAAACGGTCGGCATCGATTTGGTCGGCATGTGCGTCAATGATTTGCTCTGCACCGGCGGCGAGCCACTCTTCTTCCTTGACTACGTCGCGATGGGCAAAGACGATCCGGCGCGACTGGAAAAGATCGTGCAAGGCATTAGTGACGGCTGCGTCGACGGCGACTTGGCGCTGCTCGGTGGCGAAACGGCGATCATGCCCGACATGTATGGTGTCGAAGACTACGACTTGGCTGGTTTCGCCGTCGGGGTTGTTGAACAGAAACGATTGATCAACGGGTCTCTGATCTCCGAAGGCGATGTCGTGCTTGGACTCGCGTCGGCGGGACTTCATAGCAACGGCTTTTCGCTGGTACGAAAAGTGATCGACGACGCTGGTCTCGGCTGGGACGACAAACCTGAAACGTTTGGCGGGCAAACGCTTGCCGATGTTTGTTTGGAACCGACTCGGATCTACACCAAAGCGATTCGGACTGTCCAGTCGCACTACCGAGTCAAGCAGGTGCTTCACGGACTCGCTCATATCACCGGCGGCGGGATCGAAGAAAACCTCGACCGGATTCTGCCCGACAACGTTGATGCCGAGATTGATCCATCGAGCTGGGAGGTCCCGACGATCTTTCAATGGTTGCAAGAAACCGGTGGCGTGGAAACTTCAGAGATGCGTCGCGTCTTCAACATGGGCGTCGGCATGGCAGCGGTCGTCAGCGAGTTTTACGCCGCGAGCATTGCCAGCCAAATCAAAGCGGCCGGGATTGAGTGCCAACCGATCGGTCGAATCGTTTCAGGAAGCGGCAAAGTCAAATACACCGACGCAGGCTGAGAAAAGACGAGATGGAATACACCTACGAAGACGTTGCCAAGATGATCGACCACGCGTTGCTTTCGCCAACGCTCGCGGCCGATGACCTGGAAAAAGGCTGTGCGATGGCCGCAGCCTACGATGTTGCCAGTATCTGCATCATGCCTTACTACGTGCGTCGTTGCAGCGAAATCCTGGCCGGGACAACGGTATTGCCCAGCACCGTGATCGGGTTCCCGCATGGCGGACAAGCGACGTCCACCAAGTTGGCGGAATCGAGACAAGCGATTGAAGATGGCGCGATTGAGCTCGACATGGTCGTCAACATCTCGGCGGTTCTCAGCGAAAATTGGGACCTGGTCAGCAACGAAATCACCGAGATCGTCAAAATGGCCCATGCCGCTGACCGCAAAGTGAAAGTGATCTTCGAGAACTGCTACCTGCAAGATGCTCACAAAATCAAACTGGCCGAACTCTCTTGTCAGGCCGGCGCTGACTGGATCAAGACCTCGACCGGTTTCGGCACCGGCGGTGCGACCACGGAAGACTTACAGTTGATGGTCGAGCACGCCAGCGGTGCAACCGAGGTGAAAGCGGCAGGCGGCGTTCGTGACCTCGAAACGCTTCTCCAAGTGAAAGCACTCGGAGTGACGCGAGTCGGTGCCAGCGCGACCGCCGCAATCCTCGACCCCGCACGAGAGAAGTTGGGACTGCCCCAAGTCGACGCCAGCGGAACAAACGCGACCGGCTACTAGTCGGTCATGCTGTGCATGGCAAAATTGTCGCCTTTCGCTCCGCGAAAGTTGCGTCTTGAACAGGGCGGGTAAACGCTACTTTCGCGGAGCGAAAGGCGACAATTCAATCGGCCAACATGGCCGCGATCACGACGGCTGCGGTCTCGATTCGGTAGATTCTCTTGCCGAGCCCGACCTTAGTGAATCCGCTGGCCATTGCCTGCTGTACCTCTTGATCGGTCCAGCCTCCTTCGGGGCCGATCGCTGCGACGACATCTTCTTGCCCGTCGACCAACTCCCGATGCGACTCGCCATCCGGATGAGCGATCACGCAGCACCCCTCATGCGAACTTGAAAAGTATTCACTCGACGAAACAGGTTCGGTGATTTCCATGAGTTGATTCCGGCCGCATTGCTTGCACGCTTCGATGACGGCGCGGCGAAGCTTCTCGATTTGACTGCTGCTCGGTGGACGCTGCGTCCGCTCGGCGACAATCGGCACCAATCGAGCGGCACCAAGTTCGGTAAGGCGTTCGACGAGTTCTTTGGCGCGGTCGGGTTTGGGTAACGCAATCGCGACCGAAAGCGACCGGGTTGGTTCACGATCCACCCTGCCGGCCGGCTCGGCTCGGCAGACGCATTGGCGTTTGGTCGCCTCGATCACTTCGGCGACCGCCTCATTTCCCTTGCCATCAAAAAGCGTCAACGACTGGCCCGCTTTGACGCGCATGACGTGAAGGGCGTGGTGCAATTCGCCTTCAGCAAGCGTCACCAGACCACCACTTGGTGGTAAGTCGGCAGCGAAATAGCGGCTGGTCATGAATCGAGTTTGCGGGTGCAGAAAGAGAGGAGGGGTGCGAAGAAGCGAATCGCGACGGTTTCGACGATTAGGCAGTCAAGTCATGGTCGGTCGCTGCCGATGATATCAAACGCAAGTGAGGCCCGTTCGATTCGATCGCTGACGTCGAATTCGGCCCAAAAAGACCGGCCGAGAAATAATGGCCCAGAAACCGGCTTGCAAATTCGCTCGACCGCACGTGGGAAGAACCGTTGATGCAATATCTTAGCTATTGGTCGTTAATGGAACCGCCCTTCCGACATGATGCGGCGGTACGCTTTCATCGCGGCGAGCGCCAAGCCGCGGCGCTGTTCGACGTTGGCCGGTTTATCGAATCGAAGAACCGTCTCGGTTATCTGGTCGCGCGTTCCGGTTGTGGTGCAACCAGTCTTGTTCGCTACATCGCAGCAACCCGTGGCTGGGGTGATCAAGCGGTCGAAGTGATCGCGACCTCGGGCAAAGGGAGCTTGGAGGAAACGGTCCGGAGGCTGGCCGTCGCTTTCGGTGTTCATCGCGCTGCGTCGGTCGAACAATGCATCGACTGGATTCGCCAAAGCAACAGCGCAGAGATTCAAGCGTTCTGGGTGATCGATGATTGCCAACGACACGCCTTGGAATTGGCAGAGCATCTGACGAACGAAAACGTTCTGTCGGCGCTCGTTTGCGTTCCCGCGTTGGCGGCATCGGCCGAATCGGCGACTCTCATCAACTTGTCACCGATGTCGATCAAGCAGACACACGCCTATGTGCGTTGGAGTCTCGAGGCGGTTGGCGGTTCTGGTGAAACGTGGAGCGATTCGGCAATCGAGATGTTGCATCACCTTGGCGACGGACGCATCGCGCGGATGGCAGCGATCGCGGAATCGACAATGATGAAAGCCGCCGCGATGGGGACTGCAAAAATCTTTTCGCATGACGTCGCCGACAGCGGCCCCTTCCGCGCTGCGGCATAGCGCCATTTCCGCGTGTGCCGTGATTGACACCAATCAGGGTAGCGACAAACGTTCGTAGTACCGGCTTTAGCCGGAATCTTCTTACCTTCCGCCTAAAGGCGGGACTACGAACTTGCCTACCGACGGAACTACATTCGCAGTTGCTCGGGCAGCCGACTTGGTTTTCCGTTTCGGTCGACACAGGCGATCACCGAGTCGGCTTCGACGATCAACTCATCACCGCGATGGATCGTGTAACGGTGACCGATACGCACTTTTCGGATCTGGGTGACTTCGGCGACCAGGGTCAACAGATCATCGAACTCAGCCGCTGCGTGATACCGAACATTCATCTCCGAAACGACCAACATCAGCCCGTCGTCTTCGAGTTTTTTGTAGAGGATGCCCATTTCGCGTAGCATCTCGACGCGTCCCCGTTCGAAATAATTCAGATAGTTCGCATGGTGCACGCGACGCTGGCCATCGGTCTCGTTGTAATTGACTCGGATCGTCAATTCGTGGCGAAACGGTGGCTTCTCGGGTGACTTTGCGGTCGAGTCAGGCATCAGGTTGGCAAGTGGCGCGTGGAATGGGGATGGGTTGCCGCGGAAAGCCACAAGGGAATCGGAGGGGCAAAAAGTGCCCCCATTGTCGCAATGAATTGACCATCCTGGCGTTCGAAGCCTAAACTTTCGACTTCCCGGGCACCAGCGACCTGCATCAAATTGGATTCACGATGAGTATTGGGGACGATTCGGGCACAGCTTTCGAGACGATTCGAGGACGGAACTTCCCTGCGATTCGCCAGTTCACGATCTTCCTTGAAAACCGCGTTGGCCAACTTCTTGAAGTGGTCAAGCGATTCGAAGGAACGGGAATCCGAGTCTGTGCCCTATCCATCAATGACGCCGCCGAATGTGCGTTCGTCCGCTTCTTGGTCAGCGACGCCGATCGCGGTCGCGAGATTCTCGAACGCAGCGGCCTGGCCATGATCGAAACCGATCTGGTCGGTGTCGAATTGCCCGAGGGCCCTCAACCGCTGCTGCGAGTCTGCACGGCACTGTTGCAAGCCGAGTTGAACATCATCCAGGCTTACCCGTTGATCGTCCGCCCGCACGGCAAACCGGCTGTCGCGATCATGGTCGAGAACATCGAGCTGGCGATGGAAACGCTTAACGAAAAAGGGTTCACGATTATCACCGAGGGTGACCTCGACGATAATCCAACGATGAACCAGTAGGTGATGCGTTGTTCGTCGTACCGGCTTTAGCCGGAATCTTCGCACGATCCGCCTGAAGGCGGGACGACAAACGGCGCCGACTACACGATTCGCCGATAGACTTCGGCAGTGTGTTTGGCCATGGCGATGTCGGAAAACGATTCGTTGTGACGCTTGCAGGCCGCTTCGCCCATTTCTTTCCAATCGACCGCGCCGTTGATCAATCGCTCGATGGCGCCGGCCAAGCTTTCCGGATCGCGCGGCTCGGCCAGCAATCCCTCGACGCCATCGGTGACCGCTTCGGGGGTGCCTTCGACTCGCGTTGCGATCACAGGCACGGCAGCGGCCATCGCTTCAAGCACAACCATGGGCAACCCTTCGCCGAACAGGCTTGGCAGGACCATGGCGTCTAGCTTGGAGAGGCTACGTGGCACGTTGTTGGTGAATCCGGTGCGATGCACGCGATCGCCGATGCCGAGCTTTGTGATTTGAGCTTCGATCTCCGCTTCGTATTCATCGGTTTCAAACGGACCGATGCATCGCAGCACCACGTCATGATTATCAGCCACCAATTTGGCCAGCGCATCAAGCACCACTTCCAAACCTTTTCGCGGCCGCATCAACGCGATCATACCGAGCGTCCACGTGCCGCCCACCTTGGGTGTTGCTTCGCGTTGATGGCGGATCGCCGGTACTCCGTTGTGAACGACGGTCACTTCATCTTCCGAGTAACCCTGTGACAAACACTCGTTTCGCAAACTCTGCGAGACGGTGATCAGATGGGCGCAGTTTCGCAGTGAGCCTTTTTCGATCCACGCGTTGACGCGATTGGAAAGCGAGTTGGCCGAGTCGCGCGAGGCGGGACTGTGAACGTGATAGATCCACGGAGTTCCAGAACGGCGTGAGGCTACCGACGCGATCATCGCGGTTCGAGGCGTGTGGGCGTGTAGCAGGTCGTAATTGTTTTGTTTGACGAGGTCCGCGATTCGCCAAGCGGGGCGAAGGTCAAAACGACCTTTCATCGGCGTCGCGAATCCGCTGCCCCATTGGCCAGCCTGTTCATCAAGCATCGCCGAGAAGCGTCCCGGTTTGACGCATGCGAAATCGGCTTCGACACCAAATTGTGGCAAGCAGCGGCCGAGATGTGATTGAACCCGTTCGGCCCCCGCAAAGTGTTCGCCGTTGACGACGTGCAACACATTGAGTGTTTTTTGTGATGGTTGCTGCGATGCGCCCGGGTCGCTCGTCGCCTCAGGCGATTGGGGTGCCACCACAACCGGCACGGCAGCGGGGGTAGAAACGGTGTGATCTAGCATGACTCGTCCTGAGGCGCGCGAGAGCTCTCGGCGACGAAGTGATGCGCCGAGAGCGGTCTGTGAATGGCGGGGACTCCCTACCTAAAAGCATGCGCCTCGCGAGCCCATGTGCTGGAATCGGCATCCTCTCGGAGGGCAAGGAATCGCTCGTCGCCGAGGGTTGGACCGGTTTTGCGGGTAAGGCAGAAGGGGGCGATTGGCTTTCGGTCCAAGCCCCGCCGGAATCCACTTTTTCTCGCCAGGTGCCGCCAAGCCGTATTGTGCGTCCATTGGGCAATCGTGACTCTTCGACTAAATTGTCGGCTCGCGTATTCCCAAAACCTCCTGTCGCAGCCGGCCGGTTGCGAGTTTTTGACCATCTCTCAAGTAATCACCAGCAGTCCATTGAAAGCCAACATCGTTCTCCTTCCCGGTGACGGAATCGGACCCGAAATCGTTGCAGCCGCCGAAAAGGTTTTGACCTCGGTCGCAAGCCAGTTTGGTCACGAATTCGAATTCTCCTCGCACATGATCGGCGGCATCGCCATCGATACCTGCGGCGATCCGCTTCCCCAAGAAACCGTCGACGCCTGCCGCGCGAGCGATGCAATCTTGCTTGGTGCCGTCGGTGGACCGAAGTGGGATGATCCGTCAGCAAAGACTCGTCCTGAAGCGGGATTGTTGAAGATTCGCAAAGAGCTGCAACTGTTTGCGAACCTGCGTCCGATTCGATTGTTCGACGAATTGGCTGATGCCTCGCCACTTCGCCCCGACATCATCTCGGGAACTGACATCTTGTTCTTCCGCGAATTGACCGGCGGGATCTACTTTGGCCCTTCGGGACGCGAGGGCAGCGGTGCCGACGAATCGGCTCACCAATCGATGGTCTACAGCGTTCCAGAAGTTGAACGCATCGTGCGGATGGCAGCCAAGGCGGCCCAGCATCGCGACAACCGATTGACGAGCGTGGACAAGGCCAACGTGCTCGAGCCGAGTCGCTTGTGGCGCCAGGTCGCCGCACGCGTGATGGCCGAAGAGTTTCCTGATGTGCAATACGACGTCGTGCTTGTCGATGCGATGGCAATGCACCTGATCAATCGTCCCGCTGATTTTGACGTTGTGGTGACCGGCAATATGTTTGGCGACATCTTGACCGACGAGGCATCGATGTTGCCCGGCTCGCTTGGGATGTTGCCAAGCGCATCGCTCGGTGATGGCGGCCCCGGACTCTATGAACCGATTCACGGATCGGCTCCCGACATCGCTGGCCAGAACATTGCCAACCCACTGGCCACCATTCTCGCAGCCGCAATGATGCTTCGACATTCACTCGACATGCATGCCGAAGCGGATGCGATTGAAGCAGCGGTCGCCAAGACGCTTGCCGACGGATTGCGCACAGCAGACATTGCCCGCGGTGGCGAAAGCGTCGGGACGGACGCCATGGGCGACGCCGTGATCGAGCGACTTGCGAAGTAGCAACAGTCACGATCGAACTCGACAGGTTGCCCACCGACAGGTTGAGCATTACAGACGAGCGCGCTAATGCCGGGAGCCGCCGACATCTTTGCAAACACTTCACTGCTGGCCGCTGGCCAGTGGGCCGATTCACGCACCTACATTCTGTTGGGCCTGATTCTGGGAACACTCGGTATTGCGAGTGTTGTCGGATTGGTTCTGTCGCGACGCGAGAAGATGGGTGTCGAATCGACTTTGATTCGACGCTTCAATCACAAGCTTCGTGTCTGGTGGATGATGAGCGCCATCTTCCTGTTCGGCTTTCTGCTCGGGCGGGTGGGTGTCGTGGTCCTCTTCGGGCTCGTCTCGTTCTGGGCGCTGCGTGAGTTCATCACGATGACGCCGACGCGGCGCGGCGACCATCGAACGCTCTTTTGGGTGTTCTTTATCTTCACGCCGCTGCAGTACATCTTGATTGGACTGGGAAGCAATCCGCCCGCGGCGCTCGGCGGCGGTCCTGATGGAATCGACTACTACGAGTTCTACAGCATCATGATCCCGGTCTACGCGAGCCTGTTCATTCCGGCGCGGGCGGCGATCGCGGGAGACTACAAGCGGTTCCTTGAACGGAGCGCAAAGATCCAGGCGGGGCTGCTGATCTGTGTCTACTCACTGAGTTACGCCCCCGCGATCCTCGATTTGACGCTCGTGACAACAGGCGGCACACCGTGGACCGGAAAGAACGCCAGTGTGTTGGTCTTCTTTGTTTTGATCGCTCAATTGGCTTCAGTCTTTGAACGTGCGTGGGGCAAGATCGCCGGGCGTCATGTGATCGCGGAAAAAATCAACGCATCGCGAACATGGGAAGGCTTTTTGGGGTCGATGGTGACAACCGGAATCGTCGCCGCATCGCTTTGCTGGGCGACCCCCTTCCATCCATGGGAAGCCGGCATTCTCGGCGCCGTCGTCACCGTCATGGCCTGTGCCGGTACGATGACGATGAGTGCGATCAAGCGGGACCGCGGCGTGAAAGACACCGGCACGCTCGTTCAAGGACACGCCGGTGTGCTCGACCAAATCGACAACATTTGTTTTGCCGCACCGGTCTTCTATCACCTCACACGCTTCTTCTGGAGCACATGACGCTTTCACTTTTTGACACCCACGCGCACTTGAATGTCAGCCAGTTTGACGACAGCGTCGACGAGGTGGTTGAGCGAGCCAAACAAGCTGGCGTGACCGGCATCATGGTGATTGGCATCGATGTCGCCACCAGTCGCCGAGCCTGTGAATTGGCGGCGGCTCATCCGGGATACCTTTTCGCAGCCGTCGGCATTCAACCCAACTCGGCCGCCGAAGCCCAAGAGGGTGATTTCAAGATCATCGAAGAGCTGTCGGGCATGCCCGGCGTTCGCGCGATCGGCGAAACAGGCCTCGACTGTTACTGGGATGACACGCCGATCGAAATGCAGCACGAGTATTTTGATTGGCACCTGCAACTCTGTCGCGACACGCATTTGCCGATGGTGATTCACATGCGTGAAAGTGGCCAGTTGATCGTTGAACAATTGCGGCGCCAGGCATCTGTCCGCCGGGCATCATGCATTCGTTTACCGGCGACCTCGATCTGGCCAAGCAGTGTCTTTCGATGGATCTGTACATCAGTTTTGCCGGAATGGTTACGTTCAAGAAAAGCGACGAGCTTCGTGAGGTCGCCGCGATTGTCCCCGAGGATCGTCTGCTCGTCGAAACCGACGCACCCTACCTCAGTCCCGAGCCTTTGCGAGGGAAGCGACCCAACGAACCGGCCCGCGTCGAGCACACGCTACGGTGCTTGGCCGAAGTCCGCGGAGTGACGGCGGAAGAGCTAGCCGAAAAGACAACCGAAAACGCCAAGCGAATTTTTCAGTTGCCATAGTCGCCTTTCGCTCCGCGAAAGTATTACCTCGTCCCAACGCTCCGCGTGGGGACGCACTCTTGGACGCTCCGCGTCCTCTTCGTAGGTCATGCTCCGCATGACAGGTGCTGGCGCGTGTTACTGGGGGAAAGGCCCGGCCGCTTACGCGATCGCGGCTCTCGATGAGCGACAAGACGCTAGCTAGCCGCTGATTTTTTGACGAGCAGGAGCACGAGCACGAATTTCGCGCAACCTTTCGGTTTCTTTCTCTGTGCCCTCTGTGGCTTCCCTAGAACTTCAGCACACCACGCTCTGGCGAGCGTAGCTACGGCGGATTTTGGGTGTCATGCGGAGCATGACCTACCGCACGTCGAACTTGCGGTTCCAGCCACCGTTGACTTCGATGGTTTGCCCGGTCAAGAAAGTATTGTTCGGATCGCTTGCAAAGACGACGGCTCGCGCAACATCTTCTGGGGAACCCCAGCGGTTCATCAATGCTTGGCCTTTTGCCCGTCGGTCCCAATAATCACTCGCCGTGTCGCCCCAGGATGTTTTGATCCAACCGGGAGCGACGGTGTTGACGCGGACTTTCGGCGCAACGCTCTGCGCGAGGCTTGCCGAAAAAGCCATCACGGCAGCCTTCACCGGACCAAACATTTGTCCTGCGTCTCCTTCCATCCCTAGCGGTGCTTGGTCCCAACCGATGAGCACCATGGAAGAAGGATGGTTCGTCGTTTGCTGGGACATTCGATCGGCAACGGTTCGTGCCAATGCGATCGTGCCGATCACATCGACCTCGAGCAGCCGGCGCAGCTTGTCCTCGAACGATTGATCCGCAGCGCTGCCGGTGAGGACATCGGCGCCTGCGTTGTGGACCCAAACGTTGATCGTGCCGAGTGTCTCGAAGGTTTCGTCGGCGAGCCGATCGATGTCGGCTTGATTGCTCAGGTCGGCGCAAAACGTTGCGACGTTGGCACCGAGTGCTTTGCAACGCGCTGCCGTCTCTTTTGCTCCCGCTTCATTGTTGCGGAAATGAATGCCGATCTTGGCAGCACCCGCGCCGGCCAGTGCAATCGCGGCCGCTTGTCCGATGCCACTTGATGCACCGGTGACGACCGCGGCTACGTTTGCGAAAGGATGCGGCGTGTCATTGTGTTGCATGACGTTGTCTTGCATGACAGGGGTGCCGCCCCAAAGCGGCATCTCACTCTTTCTCGTACTCTTTCAGGAATCCGACAAACTCACGGCGGTGTTGTTGTTCGTCGGCAAGCAGTGTGATGCAAAGGTCCTGGGTGACATAGTCGAAACCGTCGCAAAGCCGAATGATTTTTTCATATTGGGCAATTGCGGCTTCCTCGGCATCGATCACACCCTTGATCACCGCCACGACGTCGGTGCTGTCGGCCGGCGGCTGGAGTGTCGATTGGACTGCTGTGAATTGTTCGCTGCCGGGGACACTGCCATCGATCGTTTTGATTCGATTGGCCAGCTGCGTTGCGTGCAGCATTTCTTCGGTCACATCGGCCGACAACGACTTCTTGATCTCCTCGGCGCGAACGCCATCGAGGTTGACGCTGTTGGCCAGATAGTTGAGGACCGTTTCGAGTTCCATCCAGTAGGACTTGGTCAGTTCCTGGACGATTTCGTTCCGTTTTGCGTCGCTCATGATTTCTTCTCGCGTGGTTATCGGGCACCGGTTCGCCAGTGAACCGGAGCATCAGGAAACTGTAGAGCTCGGTAAAATTAGCCAAGCACCTTTAGACACTCCCGGCCACCCCTGGTTCGCGGACCAATTCGGCAGGCGGGCGAAATGCCCATTTTGCCAACCCTACCCTGGTAGGATAGGCAAGAAATAAGGGACGGCAGATTGCCATCAGGCCCCCATACCGGGGCCTGCGAGGGGGCTCGTCTGTCTCACCTTGTCGGTTTTACCGTGTGGTCGCTACCCTGACTGGAGAAAAGAGAGGGCAACAACTAGGGTTCGGTGGGGAATTTGCCCAAAATCCCTCTGCAAACCGTCCCAAGAATTGAAACCTATTCGGTCCGATGGCGTGCCGCCATCCATTCTGGAATCACCGTCGCATTCCATCGCGCGGTCCAGATTTGCGAGCACCGAGCAAGATCACATCAATGCCGGCCAAGACGATCGGTCGCTGTGAGCTGAAGTACGAGGAACGAGAGAATATGTCGGATTCAAAAACGGTCGCCGTCGACAAGCTTGGCGAACTTGAAAAGCCAGCGAAGGACGTCGATGTCGATGTCGCCGAAACCCAAGAGTGGCTCGCATCGCTCGACTACGTTTTGAAGAGCAAAGGACCCGACCGCGTCCGCTTCCTGATTGAACAACTGCGTGATCGCGCTGCTGAAGAGGGCATTCAGTCGGCCGAGGACACCAAGACCCCTTACATCAACACCATTCCGGTCAAAGACCAACCCGCGTTTCCTGGCAACCGCGAACTCGAGCGACGGATCAAATCGATCGTTCGTTGGAACGCGATGGCGATGGTGGTTCGAGCCAACAAGCGTGCCGGCGGGGTCGGTGGCCACATCAGCACGTTCGCTTCGAGTGCGACGCTCTACGAAATTGGCTACAACCACTTCTTCCGCGGCCGTGGCGCCGACGGGTACTCGGGCGACACCATCTACTTCCAAGGCCACGCGTCACCCGGCATGTACAGCCGAGCCTTTTTGGAAGGCCGGTTGTCGGAAGAAAACCTCGAGAACTTCCGCCGCGAACTACGCCCCGTCTCGGGCCTTTCGAGTTACCCGCACCCTTGGTTGATGCCCGACTTCTGGGAATACCCGACCGTCTCGATGGGCTTGGGGCCAATCATGGCGATCTACCAAGCGCGGTTCAACGAATACCTGCGCGACCGCGGCCTGAAAGACACTTCGAACCAGCGTGTTTGGGCATTCCTCGGTGACGGCGAATGCGACGAACCCGAAACGCTTGGCGCGATTGGCTTGGCAGCTCGTGAGAAACTGCAGAATCTGATCTTCGTGATCAACTGCAACCTGCAACGTCTTGACGGCCCCGTTCGTGGTAACGGCAAGATCATCCAAGAACTCGAAGGCATCTTCCGCGGTGCGGGTTGGAACGTGATCAAAGTCGTCTGGGGTGACGATTGGGATCAACTGCTTGCCAAGGACACGACCGGTTTGCTCGCCAAGCGAATGAACGAAGTCGTGGACGGCCAATACCAAAAATACACCGGTATGCCTGGCAGCTACATTCGCGAACACTTTTTCGGTAAATACCCCGAACTGTTGCAGCTTGTCGAAAACTACAGCGACGAACGACTTGAAAAGATGCGTCGCGGCGGCCACGACCCCGAAAAGGTTTATGCCGCGTTCAAAGAAGCGACCGAGTTGAACAATGGCAAACCGACCGTTGTTTTGGCCAAGACCGTCAAGGGCTATGGCTTGGGTGAAGCGGGCGAAGGCCGCAACATCGCTCACAACCAAAAGAAGATGAATGAAGAGGAACTGCTCGAGTTCCGAACTCGTTTCAACATTCCGATCAGCGACGAAGAAGTCGGCAACGCACCGTTCTATCGTCCGCCAGAGAATAGTGCGGAATTGAAATACGTTCGCGAACGCCGCGAAGCGCTCGGTGGGCCCGTGCCATCGCGTCCGACCGAACATCCGAAGCTTGAAGTCCCGACCTTGGACGAAATGGGCAAGGTCATTTCGAAGCTCGAAAACAAGAGCATCAGCACGACGTTTGCCGTCGTCCAAACGCTTGTTGCACTTTGCCGCGACAAGAAGATTGGCAAGTACATGGTCCCGATCGTTCCTGACGAATCGCGAACCTTTGGCATGGAGGGGATGTTCCGTCAGTTCGGAATCTATGCCCACGCAGGACAACTGTACGAGCCCGTCGACTCGAAGATCATCCAATATTACAAGGAAGCCCAGGACGGCCAGATCCTTGAAGAAGGGATCACCGAAGCGGGGTCGATGAGCAGCTTCAATGCGGCCGGAACTGCATACAGCTTGCACGGGATCAACATGATTCCGTTCTTTATCTACTACAGCATGTTTGGTTTCCAACGCATCGGCGACCTGATTTGGGCTGCGGCCGACATGCGTGCCAAAGGTTTCTTAATCGGTGGTACCGCCGGCCGAACCACGCTCAATGGCGAAGGCTTGCAGCACCAAGACGGGCACTCGCTGCTGAACGCGATCGCCTTCCCGACCGTTCGTGCTTACGATCCAGCCTTCGCTTACGAAGTTGTCGTGATCGTCGCCGAAGGCCTCAAGAAGATGTACGCCGAAGGCGAAGAGTGCATGTACTACTTGATGGCCGAGAACGAAGAGTACGAGCATCCTGTGATGCCCGAAAACTGTGCCGAAGGCATCATCAAGGGGATGTACAAGTTCCGCAGCAAAGAGGTCGATGGAGCCAAGGCTCGCGTCCAACTCTTCGGCAGTGGTGCGATCCTCAATAGCGCACTGGCAGCTCAGGAGTTGTTGGCCGAGAAGTACAACATCGCTAGCGATGTCTGGAGCGTGACCAGCTACACCGAATTGCGTCGCGAAGCGGCTGATTGCGATCGCTGGAACATGCTGCACCCAACCGAAACGCCGCGCAAAAGCTACCTCGAGGAATGTCTCGAGGGTGTCGAAGGACCGTTCATTTCGGCCAGCGATTATGTGCGTGCTTTGGGCGAACAGCTCACTCCATGGATTCCGGGTGACTACTACGTCCTCGGTACCGACGGCATGGGCCGAAGCGAGACACGCGAGATGCTTCGTCGCCACTTCGAGGTCGATGCGGAATCGATCACGATCGCAACCCTCAGCCGCCTGTCAAAGGCTGGGCTGTTCACTGCCAACGAAGTTGCCGATGCGATCAAGGATCTTGGGTTCGACCCCGACAAGCAAAATCCCTACTTTGCATAAACGACGCTCTTACAGGTTCGCTGGCTTGGATGTGAGCCAAGTGACAACAGAGCCGTCCACTGAAGCTTTTCATTGTTGAATCGTAAACGAAAAAGAAATCATGCCCACAGAAGTGAAGCTCCCCGAACTTGGCGATGGAATCGAGTCGGGTGATGTCCTTGACGTCATGGTCTCCGTCGGAGATGTGATCGAAGTTGAACAAGACATCGTCGAAATGGAAACGGACAAAGCAACCGTGCCCGTTCCCTCCCCTGTCGCTGGCAAGATCACGAGTATCGCCGTGAGCGAGGGCGACACCGTGCCAATCGGTGGCCTGTTGATCGAAGTCGAAGTCACCGAGGGCGCCGCACCCGAAGCCGCCCCCACACCCGAACCGGCTCCAGCTCCAGAACCAGAACCAGTAGCGCCCCCGCAGCCCGAACCGGCTCCGGCGCCGCAACCAGAACCACAAGCCGCGCCGGCACCCGCTCCAGCGCCAGCCCCTCCCGCTCCGGCACCCGCTCCGGCACCACCCGCTCCCGCCCCTGTCGTCACGGCAAGCAGCGAGATCATTCCGGCGGGCCCCGCGATTCGTCGTTTCGCTCGCGAAGTGGGCGTCAACCTCAGTGGCGTCACCGGCAGTGGTGACGGCGGTCGCATCACTCGAGAGGACGTTCTGGCGATCGTTCGTAGCAGTCATCCAACTGGTGGACCAGCACCGACCGTCGACACCAGCGACTCGGCGACAAAGTCAGTTGCTCCCGGTGCAGGCGCCGCGGACGAATTTGGTTCGGTGCACGTCGAACGGATGAGCAAGATCCGCAAGACGATCTCGAAGCAGATGCATGCGAGTTGGTCGACCGTTCCACGCGTGACTAATTTTGATGATGCCGACATCACCGATCTGGAAAGTTTGCGACAAGCCAGCAAGGAAGACTACAACGCACAAGGCTTGAAGCTGACGACGATGCCGTTCTTGATCAAAGCGGTCGCAACGGCGCTTCGTCATCACCCCGCGATCAACGCGGTGATCGACGAGCAGAACGAACAGATCGTTTACAAGGACTACGTCAACGTCGGCATCGCTGTGGATACCGAACGCGGACTGGTTGTTCCGGTAATGAAGAACGCCGATCAAATGGGCATTCCCGAAGTTACCCGTGGGCTAGCCGAGATGGCTGGAAAGGTTCGCAGCGGCAACTTTGGTATGAATGATTTGAAAGGTGGCTCGTTCACGATCAGCAATCTGGGCGCGATCGGCGGTCAATACTCGACGCCGATTGTCAACGTCCCCGAAGTGGCGATCCTGTTGGTTGGTCGCAGCCGCAAGTTGCCCGTCGTGATGCCAGATGATTCGATCGCACCACGTTTGATGATGCCACTGAGTCTCTCGTACGACCATCGCTTGGTTGACGGCGGCACGGCAGCTCGCTTCTTGAATGAAGTGATCGAATACCTAGAAGCCCCAAGCCGATTGTTGCTGGCGTTGTAGCCTGTTGGTGACGTAACTACCTTCGCCAGAAGTTGGTTCGGAGTTACAGTTCAAAAACCGCGCCGTTCGTAGTCCCGCCTTTAGGCGGAAAGAGGTTGAAGAATCCGGCTGAAGCCGGTACTACGAACGGGCGACCGATCGTAGCTACCTTCGCCAGAAGGTGGTTCGCGTTGTTAAGCCGCTGGCAATTACTCCACGCTCTGGCGAGCGTAGCTACGGCGACTTAGCTCTTAAGCTTCTTCGCTCGACGTTCCATCATCTGCTCGAGCGTTTCGCGGTTGTTGCCGATGTTCTGCATCACCATCAACGGGTCGACCGATTGCCAGGCCGGCATTTGAGCCAACATGCCTGACAACACAAAGCCACTGCGTATGGCCCAGGCGACATAGCCAACGGTCACGCTTGATGCGGCTGCACCAGCGACGCCAGCGGCAACGAAATCGCCGCGAATGTGCAATTCGATCGCTTCGCGACTTGAATCCATTTGTTCCCACATTGCCCCTTCGCCGCTGATCAATGCGTAATCAAGCTCGCTGATCGCGAGAGCGTTGCTGATGCCTGTGCTGGCGACCGCCTGGGTGATTCGGCTGGTTGCTGCTTGGCGGATCTGATGGTCGGCGGCGTCCAACGAGCTCTGTGTTTTGGAAACGGATTGGTAGACGTGATTGGCGCTTGCAAGGAACACTTCGCCAGCCGTTTGGCGAACAATCAATGCGTCCAGTTCGTCATCGTCACCGCTGTCGGCACTGTTGCCACGTCCACCTGAGCCACTCGGGTCAATTCCAACGAGTGGAGCCGGTTTGCCTGTCTCTTTGATGTCGCTCGGCTCGTCGGTTTCGACTTCTGGCTCCGTTTCTGCCTCGGCCGGTTTTGGTTCGGACTCGAGTTTCGTTTCGGCGGCACCGGGGGCCGGTTTGATTTTGATCCAGAATTGCTTTGTCGAGAAACTGCCGTCGCTGCTTGTCGCTCGTACCGTCACGGCAACAAACTTGGCTTCCGCCGGATCAAGTCGCGAGCCATCTTGGACGCGAACGATTCCGGTGGTCGGTTCGATATAGAAGCGTCCGTCGGAATCGTCATCAAGCGAATAGGTGATGGTGTTGTTGGTGGCATCAGCGTCGGAAGCCTGGGCCCGAATCCGAACACTCGTGCCGGTTGGCGAATTCGCCTGCACGCGATTCTTGCCGTTCTTGGTGTCGCTGATTGAACTGACATCGAACTCATCAACATCAGTGAGGTTGATCTGAAACGTCTCTTGAGACGATGAGCCATCGGACGAAAGTGCGCGGATGGTGATCGACCGGGTCGGATCAATTGCCTCGCGATTCATTGATGATGCGACCGAGACAACACCCGTGTTGTGATCAATCGAGAACCTTCCATCATCATCGTCGATCAACGAATAGGTCACCGTGCTGTCAGGATCATTCGCAAAACCGATGACGCCGACTTGGGTTCCAATCCCAGCGTTTTCGTTCACGGAGTTGCGGGTGCCATTGCTGTCGACCAACGCGCCAATCGTCTGATTTGCCGTCACAGGCCCAACCGAACCGCTATCGACGTTGTTTTCGAAACCCGAGTCATCGAAGTAGGTCGCCGTGACGCTGATCATGGTTCCGATGTCGTCGGCGACAAGCGTGTAGGTGTCACCAGTGGCGCCCGAAATGTCGACGCCGTTGCGCTTCCATTGGTACGTAACGGTCGATCCCGTCATGCCGTCGACATCGCTCAGGTTGTTCGACGCGCTGAGTTGGAGTTGTTCAACCGGCGAGCCGTTGATCGAGACACCGCCCGTCGGCGCGTCGTTTTGTGGCGTCACACTCAGGCTCGAGGCGACCGGCGTGTTGGAGTTGCCATCGGCATCGGTCAGAACGAATTCGATTGTCCGATCGAGTGTGCCCGGCGCGTCGGAGTTGTTGACGAAACCGATGTTTTCGATCAGCCGTTCGACGGCCGCTTGCGTTGCACCGGCGTTGGCGAACGTGATCACCATAGGGGAGGCCGCGCCGATTCCACCCGTGAAGAAGGCAAAGGGAGTCGCGTCGCCGTTGTAGTGAATCAGGTTGCCACCTGTGACGTGGATTTCACCAACGCCCGGTCCAACGTTGCGAATCCCCAACCAGTCATCGGCCGTCCCGTTGGCATCGTGAATGTCGATCACGAGTGAGCCGCCGCTGAAATGGGGCGAATCGACGTCGCCAACCGAAGCGGTCGGGCTGATCAAGACAGGTCCTAGGTCTTCGGTGAAATTGACCGGACCAGAGAGTCCAACCGTGGGCGCAAAGGTTGGCAGTGTGTGAGTCCAGGTTGTTTGCAGTTGCTCAGAAAACGCGATTTGCGTTTCGATTTGGCCAAGTGTGTGTTCCAATTCCCAGTCGCCGCCAAGATCACGGTGACCGGTCACGTCATCACTCGCAGCAACGTCGGCCGAGGTCAATGCGGCGACGGAATCAAGCAGCTGGCGACCTTCGATGCCGCTTGCAAGATCGCAGCCGTAAAAAAGAATGTCGGCATCAAGGTTGAGGTGATCTTGCCAACCAGCGATCTGTCCAGCGTAGCCACTGATTCCTTGCTGGTTCAGAACGCTTGTGCCCAGTCGAACGGAACTTTCATTGGAATGCGAAACGATGTGAAGCGCGTCGACATTCGAATTTCGGTCAAGAAGTTCTGTGATCTGCTCAATTCCGTCGCGATCGGCATCGAGCACAACCACCTCGAGGTCACGCCCTGACTGGTGCAAATCGTCAAGTAAAGCCTGGAGGTCGGGAACGGACGGGTCGATCACGAGCAGTTCGGAGGCCGAGAGCGAACCGACATCGGTGCGCGGTGCGGATACCTCTTCCTGTTCCGCAGTAGAGGTGTCGTCTTGATCGCCAGTTTCGGCGGCATCGACGACGAGCGATGGATCAATCGGGGTAGCGCTAAAAAGGACCCGATGTTCAAGCGTTGAAACTTGAAGTTGGTTGGAATCTTCTGCGGCCCTCAAGGCACCGACCGAGCGCGCGACAGCCTCGTCGGCATAGCAGAGGCAAGTGTGCCAGATTCGCTGGAAGGAGGCGCGCATGTCGCAAGTCACGCTGGAATAGTCAAACTCTTCGGCCCCTGACTTCAACCTAGGCCGTTCCCCCGGGGGGTGTCGGCACGCAATAGGGATAGTTTTCAGGCCACTGGCGACTTGAGTTCAGGTTGTAGCGGTTGCGCCGAGATGTCGCTTGCGCGGATCCGGCACTGTTGCTCTTTAAACCCGAATGTCGTCGACGGTGCCGGTGCTGTCGGCAAACCCATCGATCGCGAGGCCGAGCATCTGGGCTTGGGTCAGCCAGAGGTTCGCCAGCGGCGTCCCTTCGGCCAAGTTGATGTGCAAGCCGGTTTTTACGCGTTTGCCACCGCCAGCCATGATGATAGGCAGGTCGTTGTATTGGTGGGTCGACCCGTCTCCTAGGCCCGAGCCGTACGTGAACAACGTGTTGTCAAGCAAGGTTGATCCATCGGCTTCCTTGATCTCTTTCATTCGCCCAGCGAGATAGGCGAACTGTTCCATATGAAAACGATCCACCTGCAACAGGTCCTCAATCATCTTCGTTTGGTTGTGAGACATTTGATGATGGCTGCGTGGCGAATCAAACAGGCCATCAAACAGGTAGGGTGTGTCCCAACGTTCGGGGCCAACCATAAACGTGGCGACATTCGTCAGGCCGGTCTGAAGCGCGGTCACCATCAAGTCGCCCATCAGCCGGATGTAGTCGCCGCGCGGAAGGTAGGCCTCGGGTGGTTCGTCAAATGCAACTTGGGAAAGCTCTGAACGCATTTTCTCGAGACGATCCATCTGGATTTCGATGGCTCGGATTGCGTCAAAATACTCGGCAAACTTTTGTTGGTCAGAAGCGCCGAGTTCTTTTTGAAGCGACCTTGCGTCTTCAAGGACAAGGCTTGTGACATCTCGGAATTGGCTCGCTTGCTGGGTCGAAAAGAGACGCCGATACATCTTGCGAGGGTCGCGAATGGACGGCGCAAGGTGTCCCGTCCCAAACCAGGAGATGTTGTCAAAGTAGATCGACTCTTTATTGTCGCGATGACTGTTGCAACTGAATTCCAACGTGCGAAACGGAGTCGACTGCCCAACGCGATCGGCGACGATATGGTCGAGCGTTCGATCGAGCGGCCAAGCAGTTCCTTCGATCGTGTAAGGCTTGGCGCTGCTCAAATAACAGGATGCGCATTGCGCGTGCACATCGGTCCCCTGTTGAAAAACACGGTCCATTCCTGTGATCAGGTTGAAGTGTTGTTCCAGACCGGCAAGGGGTTGCATGGTCGGCGTCAATGCATCGAGGGGCCGCACAAAAGGATTCGGGTCTTGCTTGCCAAGCGACTTCATCACGTTACCCAAGTTGCCCTTGGGAATCACGTGGTCGGCTTCACCTGGAAAGAACCCCCGGCGCACTACGCCGATCGGGACGTAAAAGTGAGCCATACGTAGTGAAGGTTGCTTGCCGCTTGTGTCAGCGAAGCTCTCGAGGCAGGGCAACGCCATGACGCTGCCGCCAACACCACGCAAAAACTGTCGTCGATTCGGTTTCATGATTTCGATCGAAACGGTTCACTAAGAATGATTTGTTTGATCAACGTTTTCATTTTGTAGCCGTCGTCGGCGACTGCCGAGACGATCGTATCGAGCGCTGCTTCATCCGCAGGGCCCAAGGGGCGAGCGAGTGCGTAGGACATCAGGTGTGCAGCCAACGCGCGGGCAAAGCGATCTTTCTCGGCTAGGATCGCCTGCTTGAATTCAACTGGCCCCGAAAACGCATGCTCGCGGAAGAGTTTGCCAGATGCGTCAACCGAAAGTCCGCTTTCGTACGTTTCACGCCAACCACCGATCGGACCGTAGTTTTCCAGTGCGAACCCGAGCGGATCGATCTGCTCGTGACAGCCCTTGCAGTCGGATCGCTGACGGTGGGCCGACAGACGCTGACGTAGCGTCATGTTCTCTTCACCTTCGTCAGGCTTTTCTGAAAGTGGCGGGACATCGGCCGGAGGCGGTTCTGGTGGGTCGTTAAAGATCACACCCGCAATCCATGCACCACGCGTGATCGGCTGAGTTCGTTCGGGGCCCGACGTCATCGTCATCACGGCGGCATTCGTGATCACGCCACCACTGCGTTGGTCTTCGACGGGAATGCGGTGAAAGGTCAACACCGTGACGCCGCCCCCGGTCGACTTGCCGGGGTTCTTGTTCCCTAATTCGCCATATGCCTGTTCGAGCTTGGCAGACCGGTAGGTGAAATCAGAATCGATCAACTGGGTGATCGGCAGATCTTCGATCAGAACGGTTTCAAAAAGCAACAAGGGTTCGAGCATCATGTGCATGCTGAGCCGGTACTTCGAGAAATAGAATTTGGGAAACCGTTCCCGGTCGGGGATCGACGACACGATGCGATCGAGCTGGAGCCATTGCGATGGGAAGCCGTCGCAAAATCGCTTGAGCTTCTTGTCACGCAGAAGGCGATCGGTTTCGGCGACAAGTGTGTCTGCGTTGCTGAGTTTGCCTTGCTTGGCGAGTGTCATCAGTCCTTGATCGGGAAGGCTTCCCCAAAGAAAGAAAGACAGACGCGATGCGAGTTCGTGGTCGTCGATCGTTCTTTCATCATCGACGCGATCGTAAAGGTAAAGGAATCGAGGCGATGAAATGGTGGCTGCGGCAACAAGCTTCATTGCCTCGGTGAATCCCGTCCCCTCGTCCATCTTGGTCATCGCAAAGGATGTGTAGCGGTCAACCAAGTCATTGGTCGCCGGACGACGGAACGCTTTGGTCAAGAACGGCCGCAAACGACTACGCACCACGCGTCGCACATTGGCCTTCTCTTTCGGCGGAGCAAAGAAGGCTTTCCAAATGCCAACCTGCTTAGGAACAAAGTCGGGGCTTTGCGTGATCGAGTGTCCAAGCCTCAGGAACTCGTCCATCAGGAGCGGGGAGAGTGAAAGATGATCGCCGCGGTTGTCGTAGCCGTGCTCGGCTCGCAAGTCCTGTGGAAAGGCTGCGACGCCCGCAAGACGTGGTTCGATCATCTGCGACTTGCCAAGCGGCCGATTTCCGACAGCGACCGAATCGGGCATCTTTTCCGAAGCGGGTTGGAAATAGCTGCCGTGAATCCGCATCGCTCGTTCTGGCAGAGTGAACACAATGCAACGCAGCTCAAAGAGATCGATGACGGCGTTGTTGTATTGAAAGCGATTCATGCGGCGAATCGGAGCACGCGGTATGTCGTCCGCATTTCTGGCCGCTTCGTGCAAGACTGGTTCCAATTCCGCGATGATCGCTTTTCGCAATTCGGATCCGAGTTGCGGCTCCTCTTCGGGAGGCATTTCCCGCGTGTCCAAGACATGCAACAGCTTCTTGGTGAGTTCGGCATCGGTGCGCAATGTGTCCGATGTGATCTTTGAAAGATCGACGTCACCTACAACAAAGTCGTCTTCGCCGTGACAGGAGACACAGTATTGCTGCGTTGCCTTGATGATCTTGAGTTCGCCTGGACCATCGCGCTCAGCGAGACAGTGGTTTGCTGTAACGATCTGTACCGAGATCGCGATGCACGAATTCAAGAGGAAACGTTGCATGAGTTTCCAGGCGGGTGGTGGCAGCAGGTGGGTGGGTACCGAAAAACATCGGCATCGTTCATTCGTTGATGACGATGCTCCATTATGCTTGATTTTGACTGCCGGTACACGGTGAACAGTTCAGCTAGATGTAAAAAGGGGCGTTGCTTGGTAACTTTGAAACGCAATTCTGTTTGAGAGAGTCACGGTGAATAGCAAACTTGTTCCCCTTCGGTGGGTGTTCGCTTGTGTGGTGGTTGGGGTGTTTGCCACGCCATCGCCGGCACGTGCAAGCGATTTTGAGATCGAGAGCCTTCCTGACTCGGTTTCGCAATCGACACAGCTGCTCAACAACAAGTTCTCGGTTGCCGGGGTGGAACTCAATCACGATTCCGCCAAGACCTCAGAAAAGAAGTACCCGTTGGTCATCTTTTTGCATGGAGCAGGCGGACGCGGCGAGGATATCCAACGCGTTCACCGCATCGCCCGCGGTGCCTTGATGGGGATGGAAACGCACGCCGGAGAGCCGGCGATTTTTGTTGCTCCGCAAGCGTTGCAGGGAACAAAAGAAACACCTGCAAGTTGGCTTCCCAGCGACTTGGATCGCTTCTTAGACCACGTCGTGCAGACCTTTCCAATCGACACCAACCGAGTCTATCTGACCGGCAACAGCATGGGCGGCTATGGGACATGGTGTTGGGCAGCGCATTCGCCAGAACGCTTTGCCGCAATCGCACCGGTCGTTGGTGGCTTGGGGAAAGGCGGACCCAAAGACATCACACCAGAACTTGAACATTGGGCCGAGCAGCTTTCGGGGATTCACGTTTGGGCATTTCATGGCAAGAACGATCGCGTGGTGCCGGCGGATCGCAGCGAGCGCATGGTCGAGTTGATTCGCGCCAATGCGACGGTTCCGCCGAGCCGAGATGCGAAGCTGACGATCTATCCGGATGAAGGTCACGGGGCGAGCCGAAAAGTCTATTCATCTGCCCAGACGTTTCGTTGGTTGTTTTCGAAGTCCAAAACGCTGACCGATGGGCGCACAGAGGACTGATGCGACTCCAAATCGAAAAATGATCGCTTCGGCAGCCGATCCAAGACGCATTTCTCGGTTTCTCGCCAATCGGAGGGGCCCCGAGATGGGAGCGTCAATCGTGAGAAAAATGCCCGGATAATCGGAACGGGCGATGACCGAGGGGGTGAATCGCGGCCGGACCATTCTTCAGGAAATCGGCAAAACCGACTATTCTGTGGGTCCACAGCCCGCCATCACTGGCGTCAAATCCCCAGCCAAGTGCGCAAGCACTTTTTCCTCCCTCGTTTGTCTGCTTTCATGATCAATCGAGCCCTCAAAGCAGTTGTTGTCGTTGCGTGTCTGTCCGCGCCGGCGTTGTCCGAAGAGATTGATTTCAACCGTGACATCCGACAGTTGCTTTCAGACAACTGCTACCTGTGTCACGGACCGGCCGAATCGACGCGTGCCGCTGATTTGCGTCTTGATGAGCGTGAAGCGGCGATCGATTCCGGCGCGATCGATCCTGGCAGCCCGGATGAGAGTGAGCTTATCGCGCGAATCATGACGGACGATTCCGATTTGGTGATGCCACCGCCGGAAACCAACAAGAAGTTGACCGACGAGCAACGAGAAACCTTGCGCAAGTGGATTGAGCAAGGTGCCGAGTACCAACAGCACTGGGCTTTCGTTCCGGCAACCAAAGAAAGTGACACCGTCGACCGCAACCCGATCGACCATTTCATCGGCACGCGACTGAAGGACGAAGGTCTTAGTTTTTCGCAGCAGGCAGATCCACGTACGTTGATTCGGCGTCTTACTTATGATTTGACCGGTCTGCCACCAACGATCGAAGAGGTTGACCGTTTTCTTAAGCAAGTTGAAACGGACGGGTTGGACACAGCCTATGAGTCGCTCGTCGACCGGCTACTCGCTTCGCACGCCTACGGCGAACGGATGGCGCTCGCGTGGCTTGATGCTGCTCGCTACGGAGACACGAGCGTGATGCATGCCGACGGCCCTCGCGACATGTGGCCGTGGCGGGATTGGGTCATCAATGCGTACAACAAGAACATGCCATTCGATCAGTTCACCAAAGAACAATTGGCCGGTGACCTGATTGCAAACGCAACACCCGAACAAAAGATTGCATCGGGTTTCAATCGTAACCATGCCACCAGCGATGAAGGTGGCGCATTCGCAGAAGAACTTCGCGTCGAATATGTCGTCGACCGAGTTGCGACGACCAGCAAAGTCTGGCTTGGGTTGACGATGGAGTGCGCTCAGTGTCACGACCACAAGTACGATCCCATTTCACAGGAGGAGTACTACAAGTTCTATGCCTACTTCAACAACACGGCCGATCCCGGGATGCAGACACGCAATGGCAATCAATCGCCCATTGTTGAGATCGGCACTGAGGTCGTCTCGTCGGTCTACTTGAAGGAACGCAGTCAGCGGATAGCCAAGCTCCGCGAGAAGCTCGCCAAGCAGCAGAGTGCGCTCGACAAACATGTTGCCGGGGTCGATGAGGCAGTCACCAAATGGGCATCAGAGCGACGAGCGAAGCTTGCCGATAGTGGCGAATCCTCGAAAGACGTTCCCGGGTTGGCGCATTGGTTTTCCTTTAGCAGCGTTGAAAACCAAACGCTCAAGAATGAGATCACCGGCAGTGTGGCGACGCTTGAACGTGGCAAACACAAGGTGACCGAACGGGATGGCCACAAAGCGATTCAGCTTGACGGCAACACGTCCTACGTCTGCAACGACGAGGCAACCTCGCTCGAACACAACAAGCCGTTCACTTTTGCCGCTTGGCTGAAGTACGACGGCAAGGCGGGCGGGTCGATTTTTTCGCGAATGGATGTTGGCAACCATTACCGTGGCTACGACTTTTGGGTCCAAGGTAGCAGTGTTGGTGCACACATCATCAATAAGTGGTCTGACGACGCGATCAAGGTCGTCTCGAAAGACGCACTCAAGGCGAACACTTGGCAACACGTGGTCTTGACCTACGACGGCAGTCAAAAGGCCTCGGGAGTCAAAATCTTTATTGACGGCAAGTTGTCGGAAAACAAAGTCGAAGCCGATTCGCTCAAAGGCACGATCGAAACCAAAGTCCCCTTCAAAATCGGAAGTCGCTCAAGCGGCGGATTCTGGAAGGGAGAAGTGAGTGACATTCGCATTTTCAATCGAGCGATCAGCGACGAAGAAGTGCCCCACGCCAAACGCGATCTGGTTAAGGAAATCTTGCTCGTTGAACCGAGCGAGCGGTCAGATAAGCAGAAAGAGACGCTCACGAATTTCTATCTCGCGAGCGAAGACAAGGAATACCAGAAGAAACGTAAGTCGGTGGATCAATCGACAAAGGAATTGAACGACTTCGAAGGCAAGAAGCTGACATCGATGATCATGTCGGACAACGCCCCGGACAAAATGCGGATGACGTACGTTTTGGATCGTGGCCTGTACGACTCGCCAAAGAAAGACAAGCCGATCTCTGCCGGTGTGCCACAAGCCCTTCCGGCATTGCCTGACGACGCGCCGTCAAACCGCCTAGGCCTTGCGAACTGGTTGGTCGATCCGCAGCATCCGTTGACGTCGCGCGTAGCGATCAACCGCTACTGGACAATGTTCTTTGGCAGCGGTCTCGTGCGAACGGCGGGCGACTTTGGATCACAGGGCACACCACCGACACATCCCGAATTGCTCGACTGGCTGGCCGTCGACTTCGTCGAATCGGGTTGGGACGTCAAGCGAACGATTAAGACGTTTGTGATGTCGCAAACCTACCGTCAAAGCTCGCGGCAAAGTGCCGAAAACACTGCCAGCGATCCCGAAAACGTGCTGCTTTCACGCAGCCCGCGATTCCGGTTGCAGGGTGAGTTCATTCGTGACTCGGCGCTCGCCGTTTCAGGACTCTTGGTGGACCAGGTGGGTGGCCCCGGTGTAAAGCCGTACCAGCCCCCGAACATCTGGAACGAGGTGAGCCTGAACGGTGGGCTTCGCTACAAGCGTGATTCGGGCGACAAGCTCTACCGCAAATCGATGTACACCTATTGGAAACGCAGTGCGCCGATGCCGAATATGTTGATCTTCGACGCACCCTCGCGAGAAAAGTGTGTGGTCAAACGGGCTCGTACCAACACGCCGCTGCAAGCACTGGTCACGTTGAACGACCCTCAGTTTGTCGAGGCGGCACGAGCGTTTGCTCAACGGTTGATTCAATCCGAGACGGATGTGGAACAACGAATCGAACTCGCCTTTCAATTGGCCACTTCACGTTCCGCCACGGCGCGCGAAAAGGAGATCTTGGCCGGTGTCTTGAAGCGACAGCACGAACGCTTTGCTGCAAACGCCGAAGACGCCAAGGCGTTTCTGGCGGTCGGGCAATCGGATCGCGATGCAGCGATTGACATCACCGAACATGCAGCGTGGACGGTCGTGGCACAGATGATTTTGAACTTAGATGAAACACTCACTCGAGGCTAAACATGGACCCGCAAACTGAATCACGTCGGCAATTGTTGCTGAAGTCGGGATACGGCCTCGGTGGAATCGCCCTTTCCGGGTTGCTCGGCAATGACGCGCCCAATCTTGCTCATGCGCGCGGCGTCTCGAATCCTGGACTGGCAACCTTTCCGAACTTTGCTCCGAAAGCGAAGCGGATCATCTATCTGTTCATGGCTGGTGGTCCGAGCCACATCGACACGTTCGACTACAAGCCGGAAATGCGCAAGTTCCACGGCGAGGAGTTGCCCGACTCGGTGCGGCAAGGTCAGCGATTGACTGGGATGACCAGTGGTCAAAAGTCGTTTCCGTGCGTCGCGCCAATGTTTGAGTTTGAACGTTTTGGCCAGCACGGTACCTGGGTCAACAAGGATCTGTTGCCACACACGTCCAAGATTGTGGACGACATCACGATCATCAAATCGATGAATACCGAAGCGGTCAATCATGATCCGGCGATCACGTTCATCAATACGGGCGTCCAGCAACAGGGCAAACCGGCGCTCGGCGCTTGGCTGAGTTATGGATTGGGCAGCGAGAACGACAACATGCCCGCCTACATTGTCATGATTTCGCGGGGCCGCGGGCAGTTGCAGGCTCTCTACGACCGACTATGGGGATCTGGATTTCTGCCGGCCAAACATCAAGGTGTCAAACTGCGCAGCAGCGGCGAACCGGTGTTGTACCTGAACAACCCGCCCGGCATTCCCAGGGGCGCGCGTCGCGACATGCTCGATGGCCTTGGTGAGCTGAACCAACTTGCGTATGACAAGTTTGGCGACCCCGAAACACAAGCACGCATTTCGCAGTACGAGATGGCATTCCGAATGCAGAGCGAAGTTCCTGATCTGATGGATATCGGCCAGGAGACCGAACACGTTCGGAACCTTTACGGAGAAGATGTCGACAAACCGGGCAGCTTCGCGCGTAACTGCTTGTTGGCTCGTCGGATGGTTGAAAAGGGCGTGCGGTACGTTCAATTGTTCCATCGTGGTTGGGACCAACACGGATCGCTGCCATCCAAGATTCGTCAGCAATGCGGCGACATCGATCAGCCGGCTGCGGGACTCATCACCGATCTCAAGCAACGCGGTATGCTCGACGACACGCTTGTGATTTGGGGCGGCGAATTCGGACGAACGATCTACTCGCAAGGTTCGTTGACCAAAGACAATCACGGTCGCGATCACCATGGACGCTGCTTCTCGATCTGGATGGCAGGTGCCGGGATCAAACGCGGATTCGAATACGGTGTTACCGACTCACACAGCTACAACATCTTGGAAGGTGGCGTTCATATTCGTGATTTGAACGCGACGATCTTGCACCAATTGGGGATCGATCACCAAAAGTTGACCTTCAAGTTCCAAGGACTTGATCAGCGCTTGACTGGCGTCGAAGAACCGGCACACGTTGTGAAACAGATTCTGGCGTAGGGCTGGCTCGGTATCGCATCGGCGCGCAGGCTGCTTGGGTCAGCGTCGCTTTCCAGGATGGTGGTCTGCCTGAATGGTGTCAGCCTGAACAGGCGAGAGTGTTTTGCAGTATGTTGGTGATTTCCAGCGTCACTCTTTACGCTCGCCAGAACTGTCATGTCGGACCCCAACAACGTCAGCCATTGGATTGACCTCGTCAAAGACGGTGATTCTGCTGCGGCCAATCAGCTGTGGCAGCACTACTTTGACCGCTTGGTCCGATCGGTGCGTGGACGGCTCGGGGGACAGAACCGAGCGGTTTCTGACGAAGAGGACATTGTCCTGAGCGTCTTCGACAGTTTTTATGCCGCGGCCGAAGAGGGGCGGTTTCCCAATCTGTCGGATCGCGACGACCTTTGGAAACTGCTGCTGCGGATGTCAGCTCGCAAGGTGATCGACAAACGCCGCCGCGACATGCGGAAGCGTCGTGGGGGCGAAATCGCGATCCATTCACTCGCTGGGGACGATGAAACCGTCATCGAGGTGATTGGCAACGAGCCGTCGCCTGAGATGGTCGTGACGATGCAGGAGTCGGTTGAGCATTTTTTTTCTCATCTCGGTGTCGGGCAGCTGCGAGATTTAGCGGTAGCCAAATTGGAAGGGTACTCGAACGCCGAACTTGCCGAGCGTTTCGAGTGTTCCGAGAGGACAATTGAGCGTCGATTGCACCTCATTCGCGAAAAATGCCAGCAGGAACTGTTCGAAAACGATGAACGTTCGACACAAGAAACTTCCGATCGCGGCTCTCGAACGGATTGATGACCTGTGCGCCGCGTTTGAGCAACAATGGCAATCAGGCGAGCCACAGACGATCGAATCAGTTTTGACCGAGGATGTGAGTGAGGCCGAGCGAGATGTTCTGCTCGCCGAACTCATTGTTCTGGAAATCGATTATCGTCGCCGCCGCGGTGACCAGCCGAACAAGCAGGAGTTCATTGACCGGTTCCCCAGCCACCTGCAAACCATCAACGAGGCTCTCGACGAGGACAAAAAGCCGACCGGGCCGTTCACGCCACCGACGATCGGCAAGATGGCGGAGTTGTTTCCAAACCTCGAGATCATCGAACTTCTCGGCGCCGGCGGCATGGGGGCTGTCTACAAGGCACGCCAAGAAGGACTTGATCGCACGGTGGCTCTCAAGATTCTTCCTGAAGAGTTTGGGCACGATGTGAAATTCGCTTTGCGATTCACGCGTGAAGCGCGGACCTTGGCGAAGCTCAATCACCCGAACATCGTCTCATTGTTTGAGTTCGGGAAAGTCCAAGACACCTACTACTTCTTGATGGAATTCGTCGACGGGCCAACCCTTCGCGACGTTGTCGGCGCCGGCCAGCTCGCTCCTGAACATGCGCTGACGATCGTGCCACACCTTTGTGACGCACTGCAATTCGCCCACGACAAGGGTGTGATTCATCGCGACATCAAGCCCGAGAATATCTTGATGACCAAAGACGGTACGGTCAAAATCGCGGACTTTGGTCTTTCGCGAATTCTTAGCAATGATGCGCAGCCGACCATTCTCACGCGTACTCATCAAGTCATGGGCACGCCAAGGTACATGGCACCCGAGCAACTCGAAGGCGCTCGCAGCGTTGACCATCGCGCCGATATCTATTCGCTTGGCGTCGTGTTCTACGAAATGTTGACCGGCGAGCTTCCCATCGGACGTTTCGCTGTGCCATCGCAAAAAGTCGAAATCGATGTGCGACTCGATGAAGTCGTTTTGCGTACCCTCGAAAAGGAACCCAAACGTCGCTACCAAAACGTAAGCCAGATCAAGTCGGACGTTCAAACGATCACTTCGAGTGACAATCCGTCGTTGGCGCCAACGGAAGTTCTCGCGACGGCCGGTCCAGAAGGTGATCACAAATCGGCGATTCCGACGCCGAACGCTAGCCTTCAGCAGCAAGAGTTGGCGGCGAGACTTCTCGTGACGCGTCGTGAACTGATGGATCGCGTCCGCATGGCGTTGCGTCCCCTTTTTCGTTGGCAGCTCCTTCAGATTTTCGCGGGTGTTGCGATCATTGCGGTGGGAGCCCAATGCTGGGCACGAAACACCGACGTGGCACACCGGTTGGTGAGCGGATTGATCATGCACGTGTACGGAGTCTTGGTGATCGCGTCGGCTGCGAACGTCTGCACGAAGATCAACCGTATCGATTATGCCCAGCCAGTGGATCAGATACGTGAACGTCTCGCCCTTGTCAGGAAGGCATACCTTTGGCTGGGACTCGTGCTCGGACTTCCGTGGTGGCTGTTGTGGCTACCACTTTGCGTTAGCGTTGGGTTTGACGCGGTCATGTATCCGACTTGCTTGTACCCATCGATCGTCGTTGGCGTGATTGGTTTGGTCGTGACCTATTGGTTCGCAATTCGTGCTCAACGGGCCGATGGTCCGAATCAATGGCAAAAGAGTCATGTGGGCGGCAGTTTGTTCAACGCCTACACGACGCTCAAAGAAATCGAAGACGCTCAAATCCAGTAGCGGACTCTCGCGGTTCTCTTCGCTCTGCATCTCGTGATGCCCCTCAATCCATTTCGTGGGATCGTTCTGCGCGCCCGTTGTTTCCTGAATTGTTTCCTAACTCAAACGAGGACTTCGTTATCAATACATCATCCCCCACTATCGACAGGCCGCTCGAAGCCGCGCCGACCAAGGAGACTTTTTCGGTCGACGTTGAAGACAATGATGCGAATCGCGTCGCACCCGCGATTGATCGGCGGCACGACCTCGATGCCTTACGAGCGGGCGCCATGTTGTTAGGCATCGTGCTGCACGCGGCATTGTCTTTCTCGACGATCCCGTGGACCGTCAAGGACTCGCATCAGAGCGAAATCTACGACGTGATATTCTCGGCGATCCACGGATTTCGGATGCCACTGTTCTTCATGCTTAGCGGATTTTTCACCGCAATGCTCTGGCGCAAACGCGGTCTCGGCGGGTTGATCAAGCAACGCCTTAAGCGGATCGCTCTCCCTCTATTGCTCGGGCTTTTCACCGTGATTCCGGCCATGTGGGCCGCGATCATGTTCGTGAATCGTCCCTCTGAGACGCCGGCCGCAGACGCGATGGTTTGGGAGGCGATTGTCGCGGGCGAAACCAACCGCGTACGTGACGCTATCCAAACCTCGGAAATCGCGGTCGATGCGGTGAGCAATGACGGTGCAACGATGTTGACCGTCGCGGTCTTTCTTGGACACACCGAGATGGTCGAGATGCTCATTGACCAGGGCGTTGATGTTCGTCAACGAAACGGCGATCAGGGGACGGCACTTCATAGTGCCGCGTTTGTTGGGCGAGCGGAAGCGGCCAAACTGCTGTTGCAAGCCGGTGCCGATGTGGACGCGCTCGACGCAAATGGCCAAACGCCAAAGGACCTGCTGAAACTTGATTTCGGAACGACCAGCTTCATTGCCGCATCTTTTGGATTGCAGCTCGATGAGGAAGCGTTGAAGGCTGCTCGAGCCGAGATCGCGGAACAGATGGAAGTCACGGAATACCTTGGGTCACCCAGCGGTTCGGGACAGACGGCTTGGGAATCTCTCCACGGGCTGTTGTTTCAATTGCCCATCTTTATGCATCTGTGGTTCTTGTGGTTTCTGTGCTGGTTGATCGTGGCATTCGTCCTTTACGCGTTGGTTGCCGATCGCTTGAGGATCACTCGGCTTCCCGCGTGGTTCGTTTGTTCGCCACTGAGTCTCCTTTGGCTCGTGCCGCTGACGATGTTGCCACAGTCCTTGATGGACCCGAGCACCTTTGGGCCTGATCCCTCCGTCGGTATGCTTCCGATTCCGAGTGTGCTGGCCTACTACGGAATCTTCTTTTTCTTCGGCTCGCTCTACTGGGAAATGAACGATACCGATGGCAAGCTTGGACGCCACTGGCCGACCATGCTTGGCGTCGCGATGCTTGTTGTCTTGCCGATCGGTCTCGATCTTGTTTCGGACACGGTGAATTTCGTTTCACTGCCCGCCAGCGCATCGGTCGCTGGAGTCGTGTCGAACTTTTTGCAGGCACTTTACGCGTGGTTAATGACCTTCGGTTTGATCGGGTTGTGTCGGCGGACGTTGAGTAAGGAAAGCAAATCGATGCGGTACCTCTCCGATTCTTCCTATTGGTTGTACCTTGCACACTTGCCGTTGATTTTGGTTGCTCAGTGGTACGTCAAGGACAGCCCGCTTCCGACGCCGTTGAAGTTCGTCGGCATCACCATCGCGGTGTCGGGCTTCTTGTTGCTGACGTACCGATACGGAGTCCGCTACACGCTCATCGGTCGGATGCTCAACGGTCCGCGGAGCAGGGATGGAGTCGTGGCATGATTCAGGTTGTTGGCCGCGTTAGTAAGGCCCGACGCTAGCGCGTTCGGCTCACAGAAACCGAGCCTCGTTACCACGCTCAGCGTGGTAACGCACTCTTGGGACGCTCCGCGTCCTTTAGTAGGTCATGCTCCGCATGACGAGTGTTCGCATGCGCGTCGTCGATGGCAAGGCCCGACGCTAGCGCGTTCGCTCACAAAAACCGCAGCCGCTACACTTCGCTGAGTGTGTTGGTGCTGCCGCCGAAGCTGTTTGCTTGGATGCCGAACTTGTGCAGCATGGTGAGGTAAAGGTCCGATAGCGGCCCTTCTTGCCAAGTCATCTCGCCACGCCAACCAGCGTCGGTTCGAATGCCGGCGCCAAGTTGGTGGTCTTCGTTGCCACTGCCGTACTTGAGGTATTGTCCGTGGCGGTAGCCCATGTTCTTGCCACCAAGCAGGATCAATGGATAGTTGCGCGAGAGATGGAACGCGCTCGAAGCTGAGCCAAACAGCAGGACGGTGTTGTCGAGCATCGTTCCCTGGCCACCGGGTTCGGGAGTCTCGTTGAGTCGCGTCGCGAAATTGCCAAGCTCTTCGGCGAGGAAGCGGCAATAGGTGCCGAAGTTCTTCCAGCCATCCGGTTCTTTGGTTTTGTGGCTGAGCTGGTGCGTCAAATTGAAGCCGACGGCGCGAGCCAAGTAATCGCTCACGCCCACCCCGTTCTCGCGACCGAGTTGGTAGGTGGCGACTCGGGTGGAATCGGTTTGGAAGGCGAGGTACATCAACTCGTACATCGTCCTTAGATAACCGCGCGGCTCTTCGGGAGTGATGTCGAGTTTCAAGTGGTCAACGTTCACCGTTGGCAGCGGGATGTTCAACCAACGTTTGGCCTTTTCAACTTTGACTTCGGTTTCGCGAACCGATTGCAAGTATTGGTCGAGGGTATCTTGGTCGTGTTTGGAAAGGGTTCGTTGCAATGAACGAGCATCTTCGAGCAAATCGTCGAGCGCCGATTGACTCATCGCCAAACGTTGCGCCGCATCTTCGCCACTCTTGACGAACAGCATGTCAAAGATGCGTTTGGGTCGATGTTCAGCAGGGATGGGGCGTCCACTTTGATTGAACGACATGGTTTGAGCGCCACGCGGTGAACCGGTGCCACCGTCGGTGGAAAGGACAAGCGACGAATAACGCGTGTGCCGTCCCGTTTCGGCGGCCATCACCTGGTCGAGCGAGATGCTGTTTTGGTAGTCACCGCCGGGGCCGGTGTCGGCGCCCGTCAAGAATTGATCCGCGTTGGAATGCCCGTGGACGTTTCGCACGGCTGGGTGTGACAGGCCGCTGAGGATCGTGAGGTTGCTGCGAAGTGGTTCAAGCGGCTCGAGGCATTTGGTCAATTGAAAATCGGTGCCGGAACCATGCGGGAACCAACTCCAATCGTGATGGGCAGTATCCTCTTTCCTCGGCATGGGGACGCCATCGGGAAGATAGAACGCTGCGAAACGCCGCTTGCTTGACTTGGCTTCTGATCCGACGGCCAAAGCGGACTCGAACCAGGGCAGCGCCAGTGCAACACCCGTCCCGCGAAGAAACCGACGGCGATCAAGTTGGTTGAGTTTTGTATTCATGCGTGTTGGTGGGAGCATGGAAGCCGACCGAGAGAGCATGACGTTCTGAATGGTGACCAGGTCGTGATGCCAACTCAGGTCGCAGCGGTATTGGAGCTGCGGCGGCAATGGGGTGGGAGGATTCTGTGGAGGGCTGGTTTACTCAATCATAGATGAAACGTCGTCCTGACGAAACAGATCACTTGCAACGATCAAATGGACGAGACTGCGCAATCCGTCCCCTTCGGCACGGCATTTTGCGGTGATTTTGTCCAGTTCCGCTCGGTCGGCAAAGGCCATCGGTCGGCCAAGTGCGTAGGTCATGAGTTTAAAAGTCATCGCACGAGCGAATTGGTCCTGACGGTTTTCAAGTAAGTAACGCTTCAGTCCGTCAATTCCGTCGAGCGGTTGTTTGTTGAATAGCAGTGCATGCGCATCGACTGGCTTGCCGCCGATCTTGGTGCGAAATCGTCCCTGGGCATCAAAGTTCTCAAACGCGATGCCCCAGGGATCGATGCGTTGGTGGCATGACATGCAGGCAGGGTCATTGCGGTGATCTTCCATGCGCTCCTTTAGCGACAGTTTGAGGATGTTAGGGTCGCTCAAGTCGATCTCAGGCACCGCGGGCGGTGGCGGTGGCGGAGGATCGTTCAGCACTTTTTCGAGCAACCAGATGCCTCGCTTCAGCGGGTGCGAGTCTTTGCCATCGGAGTTCATGGCGAGCAGGCCAGCCTGTGTCAAAAGCCCGCCACGACGCTTTTCCTTCTCAAGGGAGACGCGACGAAATTCATTGCCGACGACTCCCTGGATTCCGTAGTGACGGGCGAGTTTGCCGTCGACGACCGCATAGTCGGAGTGCAAGAAATCAATGATGCTGGCGTCGCTCTTGAGGACCTCTCGAAAGTAGGCGATCGGTTCTTGGTGCATCGAATCGCGAAGGTCACGGTGAATCTGCAAATGATCCATCAATTGCATGCCGAGCCATTGTCGGACGAAGTGCTTGGCAAATCGATTTGCACGCGGATCATCAAGCATCCGATCAACTTGTCGCCGCAATTCCTTTTCGTCGGAAAGCTTGCCCGCCTCGGCCGCTTCGATCAGCGGACGGTCGGGGAGACTTGACCATAGGAACATCGACAAACGAGTCGCCAGTTCGAAATCATGTTGCTTGGACTTTGACGTGACGATGTAGAGAAACTTTGGTGACGACAGCACTTCCGCCAGCACGTTCACTAGTGTTTCTTCCAGGTCTTTGCAATGAGGCCTTAGCTTTTGCGATAACGCAAGCTTTTGGTTGATTTCAGCTTCGGTAGGTGTTCGCCGCCAAGCACGCCGCATGAAATTGGTGATCACCTCACGCGAGTAAGTTTGATCGTCGATCCCTGTTTGACGTTGGGGAAAGACGTTGCGATGGGACTTCGTTGGCCAGCTCTCGAAGTGCGGCGTTATGATCTCGATATAGTCAATCTGGATCGTAGCCATCGGGTCCGAAGTGTTGTGAAGCATCACGTATTCGGCTGGATTGGGTGTCATCCCAAGTTCCTGGATCCCACGAAAGGGATTGCGAACGACTTCACCGAGTGGGACATCAAACGTGTAAAACTCGGGTGCCTCGGTTTCAGCAGTGATTGGAATGTCGACGGTGCCCACCCGCTCATCGGCGCGCGAGTTGTTGCTCGCTTGGTGTCCAAAGATCACCCGCAACGATGCCGGCGCGCCCTTGTGTGTTGATGTCTTGCCGGCGCGAATTCGAAGACGCATCGATCCCGAGGCGGGAAGGTGATCGCCGAGGTCGACGATCAAGCGTTGTTGGTACGGGATGACCGCAACGACCGGTTGTGATCCTGGTACATCCGGTCGCTCATCAACGGGAGTGCGGGCGTAGCGTGCGCCGTTGTAGCTCCAACGTGCCTGGGTTGCGAATCCCGTTTCAAGGTTCTTGTAGTGAACGCCACGTGTTCCGCTGTTTTTTCGTTTGGCGATTTCCGCTTCAAGCTTTTCCGGATCATCAGCGAATCGCTTGCGAAGGTTTTCAAGATCGGATTCGAATTTCTGAATTTCTTTCTCAAGACCTTCTTCCATGGTGATGCCGTAGAAGATCGGTTGCGGTTGTTCGCCGCGGACCGTTGCCTTTCGCAATGCGGCACGTGCGGCCTCGCGATAGGTCTCGAATTGCATCGATGAAAGTTGAAGCATCTCGGAGCTGTTCAGAAAGCCATCTTCCGAAACGGTTTCGGGCGGAAGGTCTTTGGCAAAGTCATAAGGAAGCCCTAGTAAGTCCTGCAACGCGTAGTTGTATTCGTAACGCGTCAGCCGTCGAAACGAGGAATGCCCTTGCTCGGTCCGCGCGACCTGGGATGCAACCTGAAGTTCTGATGACAACCATTCGATGATTTGGCTTCGTCCGGCCCCACTCAATAGCTCCTCGCCTTCGGGAGGCATTTCGCCTTTACTGAGGACGTCAAAGACTTCGACCCACCATGCGGTGTCTTTTCCACTAAGGAGATTGGGGTCGAGTGTGTCGACTCGGAATTCACCTTCCTGGTTGGATTCACCATGACATTCAAAGCAAGCGTCACGAAGTAGCGGTAGCACCGTACGGTTGAATTCGTCGAGGTTGGCCGCTGGCGCCTGCTCAGGTTTCGAATCGCTTGTTTGCGTTCGATACTGTGAGGAATCCAGTCCCTTCTTGCGCGCTTGATCAAGTGTGGAGGGTTCTGATTGCCCAAACACAGGCATGGCGAGGAAGAGGGTCGCGGTGATCCAAAGAATCGTTCGCCGTGGCATGGCGATCGTGCTCCTTTATCGCATGGTGCGAAGGTTGAGAATCAGCCTCGATGGCTGATGATTCCGCAAACCAGGTGGGAGGGAAGGATTGCGGGGTGGGATAGCACCATTTTAGTCAAGAATCGCGAGAGCGGAACCGCAACTCGCCCCGGGCAAGGTGGACGATTCTCCATCGCGATCGCTCGCGAACTATTTGTTTTCGCCGCGAAAATGGGGGGCGTTCGATTTGGGCAACCAGCGAGCGAGCTCTTTTTTGGTGGTCACGAATTCGGGGAGCCTTGCGAGGTTTCGCCACTGATTGGGATCGTTCTGCATGTCATACAGCTCTTCACCCCCATCGCTGTATCGGATGTAGTGATAGCGTTTTGATCGCACGGCGTGGTTGGTACCGTGCCAATGTGGCGAATGAGTGATCAAAGCCGGGTACGGCCAGTCGGCCTTGGGATCACGCACAATCGGCGCGATACTTCGACCATCAAGACCCTCTCGCAGAGGAAGGCCACACAAGTCGACAAGTGTTGGATACAAATCAATCATGCTGACCGGATGTGAGCAGCGTTGGTTCTCTTTCAGGCCGGGAACTCGAATGATCAAGGGCGACCGAGTCGCTGGTTGCCACAAAGCTGATTTTGCGATGTGGTTCTTTTGGCCAAGGTGATACCCGTGGTCGCTCCACAGAACGACGATTGTGTTGTCGCGATACTGGCTCGAGGCTAACGCGTCGAGGACGACACCAACACAGGCATCCGCGAACGAAGTGCTTGCCAAATAGCCTTGGACAGCGCTCTTCCAGTGCCCGTGCGACTTGATGGTTTGAAACTCGTCGCCCGCCATGATGCGTCCGCGCTTGGGAACATCTTCCAGGTCAGCTTCGAGATGCGGAGGCAAGGTAACCTTGTCGAGTGGGTGCATGTCAAAGAACTCGCTTGGCGCGTACCAACTGAGATGCGGTCGATAGATACCGCACGCCAAGAAAAATGGCTTGTCATGATCCTGCTTCAAGTATGCGGCGGCACCTTCGGCTGTCTTCCAGTCGGCGGTGTCTTCTTTGGCGACATCCAGTGGCGCCCAATCAATCAAGCGAGCAAGGATCTTGTTCTCAAATTCATCATGCATCCCATGTTGGTAACGCTTCGACGGTTTGGGCCACTGCGTTCCCGATTTGGTTGTGTATTGCTGGTCCCAAGAGGCGGGGTCCGACCATTTGCCGTGCGCTTGATGAAAGATCTTGCCGCCCGTGACAGCTTCATAACCATGTTTGCGAAAATACTGAGGCAACGTGACCCACTGACTTAGCTGTGGCATGTCACGGAACCAATTGAGGTTGCCGTAGATGCCGGTGGTCGATGGGCGTAGGCCCGTCAGGATGGCGGTACGCGATGGATGGCAAAGAGGTGCGGCGCAATAGGCCTGTTCGAAAAGCACACCGGTCGAGGCAAGACGATCGATGTTCGGAGTTTTCGCTTGAGGGTGCCCACCCAAGCAGCCAACGAAATCGTTCAGATCATCGACGGCGAGGAACAACACATTTGGCGGCCGGTCATCCGCTGCGGCCGAAAGTGCTGCACAGCAAACCAGTAAAAGAACTCGGCACACCACGGTCTTGGTTTGACGAAACATGGGAAGACACCTGTGCGGTCAATGAGCGAACGCAGTCAGTCTACCCGCCAGCAAGAGTTCCCGCCGTGAATTGTGGTGGAAGTGGGGACGCACTCTTGAGAGGCATTCGACCTGGTCGTCGCCAACTTTGCGAGAAGATAGCTCGAATCAATCAAGGTCACGACGCTCAGGCGAACGCGGCCAGGTTGCGGATGGAGGCCCGACGCTAGCGCGTTCGGCTCACGTGCTATGTGGAGTGGCCGCGCAGCCATGTGACGTTGTGTTAGGCAGCTAGCGAGCGGTTGTCTGGCTGGTCGTCGGCTTCGCGTCCGTCGAACGGTCGCAGAGCCACCGGTTCGGTTTTCGCACTGGTGGCCAAGATGACCGCTTCGATTGATGACAGAGCCAAGACGATGTAGGCGAAGAGTTCCGCATACTCTTCGATCATGCCTTTGACGACGGCGGCCTGCATTGGATCGCTGACCTCTTGCCACATTGCAGGACGGTCGAGCGTTTGGCAAACACCGATTAGGAAAATGCCCGCAACGATGAATAGAGTCGCAGCCGGTTGGCGAGCGAGCCACATGGTTTCAGGAAGGAAGGTCTTGCGATTGACGGCGATCGCGATCGCAGCGATCACAGCGAGTGGCAGGCCAACCAGGTATTTGTACGCGTCATCGAAAAAGAGGGTCTCGAACAACACGTCGCATTCTCGAGCGGCTGCGTAACCGACCACGGCACCGCAGCAAATCAAGCCGGCTCGGCCAATTTTCGTTTTTGCCGCTGCGATGAACAGCATGATGGAGGCGATGACGGCCAATACGGCTTGCGCTGACTCGATAGGGCCGTTTTCAGCTCCCATTCGAGCTGGTCCCCACGCCACTGTGCCCAGGTAAATCAGCTGGTAGGCCCCGACGACGAGCAGGCCGTAGAGCCCGAGGCGAAACGGATAGGAGGTCAGAAAACTTCGGAGGGAGAGCGTTTCCAAAACAACTTCCTTGCTGCATTGGAGGTCGCGACGCGCACGTAGGAGCGCACAACGACCTGGGTAGACTACGGGAAAAAGCGATAATTAATCGATTGGCCGAGCTGAGGGAATAGCAATTTGCCCGTCAGCCCAACGGGGAGACCCGTGTGATCCCAATTGCAGCTGCGAAGATCAACCCACTTCTGAAAAACGGCGCACAGACCCGACTGAAAACAGAGAGAGCCACCAATCTTCTCTAGTCGCCACTCATCCTCCCACTCTTTGATCAGTGTTCGATGAGCGGAGATGAGTGTTCCGCCTCAAACCTGACGAACCGCGTGTTGTGAGAATGGCGTCCCTGCCGCGGAGATGCGTCCGCGGCTGGGTCGGTTCGGCGCTGTTGACGAGTCAGTTTGGGGGCAGGCCAGGGATTGGCATGCGGACTCGATAAAGGCTGCTGCGCGCGGTGACCACTAAGGTCTTGCGGTCCTCGTCAGTGAAAGTGACGTTCGCGGGCTGTTGCGGAAAGGAGATCAAGCCGAGGTGTTTTCCGGCGGGCGAAAAGATTTCGACGCCCAAGTTGGTGGTGATGTAAAGGTTGCCTTTCACATCAAGCACCATCCCGTCGCCGCCGGTGTTGTCTTTGCCTTCGGGTTGCTTCAGACGACAAAGGGTGCGGCCGTTGGACAATTTGCCGGGGCCGTCGACGTCGTAAACAAGCATCTCGGCTTGATGGCTTGGGATGACGTACAAGCTTTTTCCGTCTGGTGACAAGCCGATCCCATTGGGTGCAGCGATGTCGCCGGTGACACGGGTGACTTTGCCACCCGGAGCGATGTAGTAAACCGCTTGCACTTTTTGTGGCAACGGTTCGGGTGCACGGAAGAGAGGGTCGGTGAAGTAGATTCCGCCCGACTTGTCGATCACCAAATCATTGGGCGCGTTGAATCGAGTTCCGTCATACTCGCTCGCCAACACCGTTGCCTTGCCCGTTTCGATGTCGTACGAAACAACTTGACCATCCATTTGGCAGGCCAACAGACGACCATCCGTTGTGACCAACAATCCGTTGGCGTGTTTGGAATCGGTCGTGAACGCAGAGAGTTGTTGATCTTTGCTGAGCTTATGAATGGTGGTGCGTGGAATGTCGGTGAAGTACAACGCACCACGTGGGTCCCAGGCGGGGCCTTCGGTAAATGCGAAGCCGACCGTTTCGACGTTGCCGGTCGGCTCAATCGTGTCTTGGGCCGCGGCGGTCAGTGAGATCGAAGTCAAGGCGAGTAGGCAGAGGAAGAGACTCTGTTTGCGAATCATGGTGGGCTCCCGTGGTTCCAAAACGAAATGGCTGGCTCAATCATACGCACAGGAATTCGCGCGTGCCCTGCCCTTTTTAATCAAACAAGGAATTCGCGACGTACCCGTGTCAGGTAATCGAAGAGGGGCCGCGGGACTCCGCCAGCATCCAAAAGTCCCGAGTGGCTTAGTACGTGCGGTTCGCTGTCGGACCAGCCGTCCCAGACGATCCCGTGGACAATGTGCTTGGCCAACAAGGTGCGAATCATCGGGCCGGCAATGCGAAGCTGTTCGGCGCCCAAATTCGAATTCTGAGGCGGTCGCGAAAGCGTCTCCGACGGTGCCATCGCTTTTTCATCCGTTCCCTCGCCACCGGGAACGGAAAGCTGGACAAGCAATGGCATGCCCAAGGTGGCCCAGCGATCAATCATGTTGCCAAAGTCGATTGCCGATCGTGGCAGGGTTCCGTCAGGCAAGTAGTTGACGCGAATGTCCAGGCCCAAGCCGGCCATACCGAGTCCACTTCGCGCGAGGGCGTCGGCAAAATGGAGTGGTGATATCCCGTCTCGGAATTTGGACAGGTATTCGCCGAACGGTTGGTCGAACGAAATCACCGCAGGCGTGTTGGGGTCGGTTCGACGGACCGTTTGAAGGACGCCCACCGCAAGCCGCATCACTTGTTCGTCGTCAAGTTGAAGTGGCCCCGGGGTATTGAGCCCTGCAGCGCAGTTCCAGAGTTGGACCGAGCCACGGAACTTGGTAACCGTCTTTTCGACGAATTGCACGACTGACGAAAGCAACGCGTCAAAGTCATCTTCGAGAAGGTAGAGCCAATGTGGCATTAGCTTCTCGCGAAAATCGAGCAGAGGACCACCGATCACGCGAAGGCCGTTGCTTTGGCAAAAGCGAATCGAAGCCTCGGCATCGTCGTAGTCGTAGCGTCCTGAATCCGTTTCGATGTCGGCCCAGCTCAGTCGCACCGCGGCTGAGTTGAAGGCCGAGCAAAACGCTTCGCTCTTGGTAGCGGGTGACGGAGGCACCAAACTTGATGCCAGGAGTGTCCCAATTTGAGGTTCGCGCTGCTTGCGAAACGCAATCGATTGAACGGCATACGATTCGCCAAGTTCGGCGATTGCCATTTCGAGTAATCGGATCGCTTCAAGCGACGATTCGGTCGAAGACTCCTGGTCGGCTCGCCGCTGTGCCGCGTCAAGAAACTTTTCGGTTCCCTCGCCGACGAGTCGTTTGAAGTCGTCGCTAAGCGTCAGCCCAGCGCGCTGCCATGAATCGGATTGAATCCGCGCCCGAAAGCAACTTCCACGAGCAAGTTCCAGTGGCAGCAAGTGAGCTTCATCGAGCGGACGGAGGCTGCAGGTGCTCAGAGTGCGGAAGCCGAGACCCTCGACGGGGCAGGTGATGTAGAGTTTGCCCGACGAGTCGATGGCGCGCGAAATTGACAGACGCTGGCCGTCAAATTGGCTCTGCGATTGCCAAGGAACTCCCTCGATGCCACAGATGTACGCATCTTTCCAAAGCGAATCAGCGACAAATTCGCTCGCCTTGCCTGGGACATCGAAATGAAACTGCCCCATAACCACGCGCCGCGTCTAGCGAAGTTTGATGAGCCAATGAACTGAACACGCGACAGGCATGATCCCAACGGGATCACTGATCCACGACAGGATCCCGAAGAACCAAGATAAGGGGCCTTCGGACCGGCGCAAGGAGGCATCTTACCTACTTTCGGCCTGATCTGCGAGCCGACACACCAACCCTTTCGTCGCGGGCGGGGGCTTGCATCGCGGGCGGGCCCTTTCGTATCGGGCTTGGCCCTTTCGTATTGGGCTTGGCCCTTTCGTATCGGGCTGGGCTTTGCGACATTACCGGCATGGATACATCATCAACCCAACCGCTGTACCGTTTTGACGACGCAGGTGCCCTGCTTGAAACACATTTGCCCCTTCCTCGAAGGAGTGGGAAAGTGCGAGATGTGTATGACCTGGGCAATCATCTGCTGATTGTTAGTTCGGATCGGATCAGCGCGTTCGATTACATCTTGCCCAGCGGGATTCCTGAGAAAGGGAGCCTGCTAACGGCGATGAGCCGGTTTTGGTTTGATCAGCTCGACGTGCGACACCACCTGATTTCGACCGACGTTCCCGAGGAGCTGTCGGCGAAATTCGATACCGGTCCTTTGGAAGGCCGCATCATGGTCACGGAGAAAGCGTCCGTTGTCCCCTTTGAATGTGTTGTGCGCGGCTATCTGGAAGGGAGCGGTTTGCGCGAATATCAGGCGACCGGTGCGGTCTGTGGCAACCCGCTGCCAGCAGGGATTGAGCAGTGTGGCAAATTGCCTGAATCGATCTTCACCCCAGCAACCAAAGCCGAAGAAGGGCACGACGAGAACGTGTCCATCGATCGTATGATCGCTGACGTCGGCGAAACACTTTCGCTGCGGCTAAAAGAAGAGAGCCTAAGGATCTACAAGGCTGCATCGGAGCTTGCGTTGTCACGCGGCATCATCATCGCCGACACCAAGTTCGAGTTCGGGCACGTTGGTGACGAGCTGGTGTTGATCGACGAAGTCCTTACGCCTGATAGCTCGCGCTTCTGGGCAGCCGACAGCTATCAGCCCGGGCATGCTCAACCATCGTTCGACAAACAGTTCGTTCGAGAATGGTTGTCGCAATGTGGCTGGGACAAAGCATCGCCGCCCCCGGTCTTGCCCGACGAGATCATCGAACAAACGGCGGCAAAATACAAAGAGGCGTATCAGCGGATTGCCGGCTGATCGAATGCATTGCCGGTTGATCGCCGGCGAGAGTGTGACGATCGCCCTGCTCTGTTTGGGCCTTTTCCCTTCGACCAACAAGCGAACTATGGATAACGCATCGATTGCGGCTGTCTTCGAAGAGATGGCCGATCTGCTTGAGTTTAAGGGGGAGAACCCTTTTCGCATTCGCGCGTATCGAAATGGTGCCAAAGCGATTCGAGAGCTCGATGAACCGGTCGCCGAAATCCTTGCCGACAGTTCACGAAAACTCGACAGCGTGCCAGGGATTGGCAAGACGCTTGTCGACAAGACAAAGACGCTCGTTGCCGAAGGGGCGCTGCCACAACTTGCCAAACTCCGCAGCGAAGTGCCCGAAGTGGTGATCCAAATGGCTCGGATTCCCGGGCTCGGCGCCAAGAAGGCGGCGAAGTTGCAGGCGGAGCTTGAGATCGAGTCGCTGGCCGACCTCCGCAAAGCTTGTGAAGAAAAGCGAGTGGGCGTCTTGAAAGGCTTCGGTGCCAAAACAGAACAAGCCATCCTTGAGGGGTTATCCATCGCGGAAGCGGCAGCAGAGCGTATCTATTGGTCCAAGGGTGACGAGTTGGCCAGTGCGATTGGCCAGCACATGCAAGCCTGTGACGGCATCGAGCAAATGCAATGGGCGGGTAGTTATCGACGCGGACGCGAAACCGTCGGTGACCTCGACTTGCTCGTCGTTGCAAGTGACCGCGTCGCGGCGATGAATCATCTTGAAGCCTATCCGGAACGAACCCATACGATTGGCCGAGGCGACACCAAGATTTCCATTCGCGTTGGCAAAGCCTTTCAGGTCGACATGCGACTGGTGGAAGCCAATCAATTCGGTGCCGCGCTCCAGTACTTCACCGGTTCTCAGGCTCACAACATTCACACGCGACGGATCGCCAAGAACCTCGGGCTGAAAATCAACGAGTACGGTGTGTTTCGCGTCGACAACGACGAGCAGATTGCGGGTGCAACGGAGGAAGAGGTCTACGAAGCGATCGGTTTGCCTTGGATTGATCCCGAACTTCGTGAAGATCGGGCCGAATTCGATTTGGCCGACCGTGGTGAGTTGCCCGAACTGGTCGAGCTCGCAGATGTGCGTGGCGACTTGCATATGCATACGAGTGCTACCGATGGTACCGCGACCATTCGTGAAATGGCCGATGCGGCGATCGAACGAGGAATGGACTACATCGCGATTACCGACCACAGCCAACGTGTGACGATGGCGATGGGCCTTGACCCCGATCGTCTCCGCGAGCAGTGGGCGATGATCGATGAGATTCGGCCTGAGTACGAAGGACGACTCGAGATCTTGAAAGGGATCGAATGCGACATCCTCGAGAAAGGTGGGATGGACTTGCCCGATGATGTGCTTGCCGAAGCAGATTGGGTTTTGGCCAGCGTGCACTACGGACAGAAGCAACCACGTGAACAAATCACCGAACGTATTTTGGGTGCGATTGAAAACCCGCATGTCACTTGCATTGCTCATCCGACAGGACGTTTGCTCAATCGCCGTCCTCCCTATGAAGTCGACATCGACGCAGTGATGAAGTCGACGAAAGACGCGGGGAAAATGTTGGAGCTGAATGCGAACCCCGCGCGGCTCGATCTGAACGACTTGCACCTGGCTGCCGCCAAGCGTCTCGGGATTCCGATTGTGATTAGCACCGATGCGCACTCGACCAGCGGAATGGACGTGATGCAATACGGCATCAAGCAAGCCCGCCGCGGCGGGTTAACCAAACAGGACATCGCCAACACAAAGACCGCAAAGCAGTTCTTGAAAGCGATCGGCAAGTGAGCGGGATGGGCGCTCGCCCGCGCACATTCAACTGATGAGTCGCTAACAGGGAGTGCGAGGCTCCTGCCGAGCTCCATCGCAAATTCGGCCGCGAAATGATTGGCCACGAAAAGCACGAGAAGGCACAAAAAGTACCGGCATTCCTGGACCAGCAAGCGGTAGGGGATCATTAACCACGAATCAATCGAATAGCACGAAAATCGCTAACCGGGAGGGCGATGCTCCTGCCGAGCTCCATCGCTCCTGTCTCAGCAGGCAGCGTTTCGAGATCAACGTCGTCTACGAGGCTATCCCGTCTGGCAACACGTGGACGCCGTCTCGTAATTCGAGAGCGTGTACCGAGGCCGCCTTTTCGACTCCGAGGGTGCTGTAGAGATGCGGGAACAGAGCACCACCACGAGACGCTTCCCATTTCAATTGATCGCCGAGTGAATCGGTGTCGACGGCGACGAGGACGAGATCTTCTTGGCCAGCAAAATGTAGCCGCAAGGTTTCGGCAAGCTGCGCACCACTCGAAAAGTGAATGTAGCCATCGGCGAGATCGATTTCAGCACCCGTGAAGGTGCCTGAAGCGATGGCTGCTTCCCAGGCCGATCGGCTGACGACCTTGTAAATCAATTGGCTCATCGTGATTCAATCGGCTTGATAGGAGAGCAATCGGTTTATCGCAAACCCACGTGTGTTTGGCGACCGCGTGATTACGCTTCGATCGTGCTATCGCAAACCTGCACACTTTCCCAGTTGTGCTTGTTCTCTTCGATGAAGTCGAGGTGACGTTGGTGCACTTGATAGGCGTCGTGCGCGGCGCGATCAGCAAACACGCAGTGCAGCGAGACGTCGTAACGTGCGTTCACTTCACGAACGAGCTCGGGATCGCGGCGACCGATCGAAAAGTCGACCAAGCCGTCATGGTCGTCGAGGTATTTGCGACAAGCTGCCAGGTGAGCTTCAACAGCTTCTTCGCTTTTGTCTTTGAGAGTAAAGAAAACGTGGTGTGCGAGCTGAGCCATCGATCAAGCCGTAAAGTGGGGGTGACGTAGAAGTGGTTAACTCGCACAGCTTCTACGAGGCGGCACCAATGCACAAGGAGTGTTCCTACCATCGCCAGAAGGTGGTTGGTGGAGCCCCACGCTCTGGCGAGCTGTGAACGGTTAACGCAGCAGTATGGGCGTGCCACCCGCACCTAGGATGGGTCTTTGCGATTGCCGTACTTTTTCTCGTCGCGTTTTCGCAAACCGGCTCGGTCCATCAACGAACTACGCATCAGCTCGTCCATGTAATCATCGTCGGCTGGCGGAGGGCCGTAAGCGCCGAGCTGCTGGGGCTCGTATTCGATGATATAGTCGTGCCGCGCGATGGACAGTTTGCTGTCGGGGTCGACTCGCTTACGCATCACCGTGCGATCGTCAACTTTGGTTCCGTTGCGACTGTTGAGGTCACGGACAAACCAATAGCCGTATTCGAGGGTGAGGCGGCAATGCTGGGTCGAGACGTTGTTGAACTTCAACTGGATGTCAGCTTCCCCTTTGCGGCCAACCATGAGTCGCTTTTTCAGGAGCGGAATCGGGTCTCCACCACCACAGGGCGTCAATTGACCGAACGGTCCAGCGAATTCTTTCTTTTCCTCTTCGGTCACGGATGACTGCCTCGAATCAGGTTCGGAATGTGTACTTTTGTTCATTTTCTCTCCCGCCCGTGACAGTGAACAAAAGAGATGGGATGATGCGCGACACGCCCAGCTTGCACTATTTTGACTCTCACATCCCATTTGGCAACTGCGTCCACCGTGAAGGACCCCCAAATTGACGACACCCTGGCCTGGAAATCGGCCGGATTGGTAATGAACAGCTACGGCGCGGCGCTGCGCCGAAAGTTTGGTGGCCGCGTGCAGCGGGTCAGCATCGACGCTGGATTCACCTGCCCCAACGTCGACGGGGCGGTCGCAAAGGGCGGATGCAACTTTTGCGACAACCGCTCCTTCAGCCCATCGCGTCGCGTTCGACTGCAACGGGTCGCCGACCAGCTCACTAGCGGGATGGAAACGGTCCGAAAGCGATACGACCGCGTTCAGGGATTCATTGCCTATTTCCAGCCTGCGACCAACACCTACGCGCCGGCCGACCAGTTGCGTGAGGTCTATGAGCTTGCTTTGGGGATCAGTCCTGACATTGTGGGACTGGCGATCGGGACGCGGCCTGATTGCGTGCCCGACTGTGTGCTCGATCTTATCGAGGAGTTGGCGAGAAACGTTCCCGTTTCACTCGAATATGGTATGCAAACCATCCATGACGACAGCCTTGAGTGGATGAATCGCGCCCACCGTCACGAGCACATGATCAACGCGATCGATCGCAGTCGTGGGCGCGGTTTTGAAACCTGTGCCCACATCATTCTGGGGGTCCCCGGCGAGACCTACGAAATGATGATGCAAACCGCCGATGAGGTCGGTCGGCTCGGTTTTGACGCCGTCAAGCTCCACAACCTGTACGCGGTTCGAGGGACTCCGCTCGGTGAGGAAGTGCTGGCCGGGAAGGTCAAGATGATGGAGCGCGACGCCTACCTGCAGACGGTCGTCGACTTCCTCGAGCGGATCCCGCCGCACGTGATTGTTGAGCGGATCAGTGGTGATGCACCGCCCAATTTCCTGATCGAGCCGCAATGGTGTCTCGAAAAATCAGCATTGAGGATCGAACTGGAGGCCGAGTTTTCTAGGCGCGGCACTCGCCAGGGGGACCGATATATCCAGCCTGAGGAGACCGCCAAACGTCCCGTTCCACCCGATGAGACACCCGAGTCGATTCGCAATCAGATCGAGGCCAGAGGAAGGTTGCCGGTTCTGCGGATCGAGTAGAGGCTGGTCAACAACTGTTAATTCCCTGGTCGGCTCGTTACACTCCGGCCCCAACCGGGCCGAAACCGCGGCCCTTTCAACCAGGCAACCCCTTCGAGACAGACACAGGCGGATCAACTCAGTGGCACGCGTTGGCATCATTTTTGGATTGCTCCTCTGCGCACTGACGGTGGTCGGTTTGGTTACATCGCTCGACAAAGGCGTCGGTCAGTTCGTCCCAATGATGTTGGGGATTCCGACGTTATTTTGCGGTGTGGTTGCGTTGAACCCCCATCGTCGCAAGCACGCGATGCACGCGTCCGCGTCGATCGCAGCATTGGGCGTCGTCATCGGCCTCCTACGCGTCATCTACTTTGGCGTCCAATGGTCCGATGGGGACCGAGGCGAGCACATGGCATTTAAGATGTCAGTGGGAATGGCTGCGCTCTGTGTGGTCTTTGTGCTGATCTGCGTTTCGTCGTTCGTCCAGGCTCGCCGTCGCAACGGAAATGGCGGCACGACCGCAAAAAAAGCGGCGTCTGGCGCCGTCTAGAGAGCCAAACAAGCGAACTTGTCGGCCGTTTGTGGGGTCGGGTATTCGGGTGTTCGTCGTACCGGTGTTTGTAGTACCGGCTTCAGCCGGAATCTTCCGGTACATTGGCTGGATGCGGTACTGCGACCTCCCAAATTCCCGCCAACGCTTCAAACGGAATTGACAGTCGATCGGGCCCGCGTATCCTTTATCCCAACCAAACCACCTTTGGCATGAGATCTGTGACTAACACCACTTCGATTATTGTCCGCGTCATCGTGATTGCGATTCAGCCTTGACGCGGGGGCGAGAAAAGTTGGGCGACAACGCTCGAACCAACACATCCTCATGCCACACCATCCAACCCCCGAGGCCAACCTTAGCTTCGGGGGTTTTTTCGTAATTGAACGCTTCCAAACAAAGCCGGACCAAAATGAGTCTCAAACCGATCCTGATCTACGACACGACCCTGCGAGATGGCTCGCAGGGTGAAGGCGTCAGCTTCTCCTTGCAGGACAAGCTGAATATTGCCGAACGTCTCGCTGAAATCGGCGTCGACTTCATTGAAGGCGGCTATCCACTTAGCAACGAGAAAGACGTCGAGTTCTTTAAGCAGATCAAGACGCGCGACGTTGGCAAAACCAAGGTCTGTGCTTTTGGCATGACGCGGCGCAAGTCGATGAAGGCCGAAGACGATCCCGGGATGCAAGCGCTCGTGGGAGCCGAAACGCCTTGCGTAACTTTGGTTGGCAAGACTTGGGACTATCACGCCATCGAAGTGCTTCGCGCAACCCTTGACGAGAACTTGGCGATGATCGGTGAAAGTGCCGAGTTTCTCGGTCGGCACAGCGACGTGATTTACGATGCCGAACATTTCTTTGATGGTTACAAAGCCAACCCCGAGTACGCCATCAAGACACTCAAGGCAGCCGCGTCGGCCGGCGCAAAGTGGATGGTCTTATGCGATACCAATGGTGGCACGCTGCCTGAAGAAATTGCCGAGCTGACACAGAAAACGCTCGAAGCACTTTCGGACTATGACATCGAAGTGGGCATCCATTGTCATAACGATGGTGAACTCGCCGTTGCCAACTCGCTTGCCGCAGTGGACGCCGGTGCGACCCAGGTGCAAGGCACGATCAACGGAATCGGGGAACGTTGCGGGAACGCCGACTTGCTTTCCGTGATGGGCAACTTGGCGCTCAAGAAGAATGGCTACGAAGTCCTTGGCGGCAATTCGCTGCAGCACCTGACCGAGCTGAGTCGTTTCGTCTATGAAACGGCGAACTTGCAGTGGCGCAACGGACAACCCTTTGTTGGACAGAGCGCCTTTGCACACAAAGGTGGGATGCACGTCCATGCGATCAACAAGGCCTCGCAAACCTACGAGCACATTGATCCCGCGCTGGTAGGCAACGAACGTCGGATTTTGGTGAGTGAGCTTTCCGGACGCAGTAACATTGTTGCGGTTGCGACCAAGCACAACATCGAAGATGACCGCGAACTGATGGACAAGATCTTGGCCGAAGTCGTTCGGCTTGAGAATCAAGGCTTTCAGTTTGAAAGCGCGGGAGCATCATTCGACTTGTTGGTCAAACGGATCGCCGGAACGTTCCAATCGCACTTCCAACCGATCAAGTATCGGATCGTCGCTGGTGATCGAGACAGCAATGTCAACGTCGTCTTTGCCGAGGCGATCATCAAGTTGAAGGTCGGCGAGACGCTTTGGTTTGACGCTGCCGAGGGACATGGTCCGGTCAACGCACTCGATGCGGCTTTGCGAAAAGCCCTACTCGACAACTACCCGTGCCTGCAAGACATGCGACTTGTCGACTACAAGGTCCGTGTGGTCGACGCAGGCGAAGGTGCCGAGTCGGGTGGCGGGACTGCGGCATCGATTCGCGTCAACATCGAAAGCTGCGACCACGACGAAACGTGGGGCACGATCGGTGTTAGCGAAAACATCATCGAGGCGAGTTGGCAGGCCCTTGTCGACGCCGTCGAATACAAATTGCACAAAGAATCGATGCCTCTGGGCGGCGTGAAAGCAGAGTAACCTTCCAGCCGATTCTCAGGTTCGATACCCTTCCGGCTTCGAGAACGTTCCCGATTCGGGAAAACCCCGAGCAATACTGGGGATTTAACAAGGTCCTCGTCCCTGCGTTCTCGTGCCGATCACCACACATCCATTGCTTTTGAAACGAGCAACTTCATGACGATTCCAATTCGATTCGATCATGCCCAGCGGGCTGCAGAGATTACAGAGGCGTGGGATGACGCCAAGTGCAACGCAGCGAAAGTGAACCCCGACCGCAAACCGTTCACGATCGTGATTCCCCCGCCGAACGTGACCGGCGCCCTTCACCTTGGCCACGGTCTGAACAACACCCTTCAAGACATTGTCATTCGCACCAAGCGGATGCAAGGTTACGAAGCACTTTGGATGCCCGGCACCGACCACGCGGGTATCGCGACCCAGGCCGTGGTGGAACGCCGGCTCAAAGAAAATGAGAACAAGACGCGTCACGATCTCGGTCGTGATGCGCTGGTCGAGCGCATTTGGAAATGGAAGGACCAGTACGAAGCTCGCATCCTCGGACAACTCAAGCGAATGGGGTGCAGTTGTGATTGGGACCGTACCCGATTCACCCTCGATGAAACGTGCGCCGCGGCGGTTCGCGCCACGTTCTTTGACCTATTCGAAAAATCGTTGATCTATCGCGGCAAGCGTTTGGTCAACTGGGACACGTTTTTGCAGACCGCGGTCAGCAATGACGAAGTGAAGAACGTCACCCAAAAAGGTCACTTCTGGCACTTCTACTATCCAGTGATCGATCCGAAACCTGGCGAGCCGGAGAGGATTGAGATTGCAACGACGCGTCCCGAGACGATGCTTGGCGATACGGCTGTTGCCGTTCACCCCGATCCCGCAAAGGCACTCGACAAGGTCGAAGCCGAGCTGAAGAAGAAGCTGGACGAGGCGACCGACAAAGAGAAGGAACCAATCCAAACGCAGCTCGATGCCCTTGCCGAGCGCCGTGCGTCGATGCTCGGTTCGCTTGAGCAGCTTCGCGACATGGCGCTCGATGGACGTCAATTGATGTTGCCGCTGATGGATCGACCCATTCCGCTGGTTGCTGATCAATGGGCCAAGCCGGAACTAGGAAGCGGTTGTGTGAAGATCACCCCCGCGCACGACCCGAATGACTACGAAGTCGGTTTGCGCTGTGAGCTGCCGATGATCAACATCTTGAATTCGGATGGCACGATCAACAGCGACGGCGGCAAATACGCTGGCTTGACGATCAAACAAGCTCGCAAGCAAGTGGTTGCCGACTTGGAAAAGCTCGAACTGCTTGGCGATGTCGAAGACCGCGACATCGAGCTTCCGCTGAGTGACCGCAGCAAGACCGCCATTGAACCGTACCTTGCCGATCAGTGGTTTGTGGCGATGGCCGAGTTGTCTCAGTCGGCGATCGATGCCGTTGAAGACCAACGCGTGAAGATCTTTCCCGAGCGTTATCGAAAAGGTTACCTCGATTGGCTGGGCGAAAAACGCGATTGGCCGGTCAGTCGTCAGCTTTGGTGGGGACACCGGATTCCGATTTGGTCGGCAAGTTGCGCGAGCAAGGCCGACGCGGATGCGTTGCTCGAGAAAGTCAATGCCATTGAGGAATCGGATCAGATTGCCACGCGCGCCGATGCAAGCGAAGACGGAACCGTTTTCGTCTTCGTTTGTCTGCGTGAAGAGAACGAATCGCTCGAGCAAAAGGTCGAAGCGCTGGGACTCGAACGGGACCCCGACGTTCTGGATACTTGGTTCTCGTCAGCGCTGTGGCCACACAGCACGCTCGGTTGGCCTCAGAAAACGGCCGAGCTTGACTACTTCTATCCCACCAGCACGTTGATCACCTCGCGTGACATCATCACGTTGTGGGTCGCGCGGATGGTTTTGATGGGCCTGAACAATCTCGGTGAGATCCCGTTTAGCGAAGTCTTTATTCATCCCAAGATCCTTGATGGTCTTGGCGAGACGATGAGCAAGAGTAAGGGCAACGGTGTTGATCCGATCGACGTGATCGACAAATTCGGCCCCGATGCGCTGCGGTTTGGACTGGCCCGAATTGCGACCGACACGCAAGACGTTCGCATGCCGGTGTCGTTTGAGTGTCCCCACTGCGAAGAGCGTATTGATCAAACCAAGAAGAACCGTGAGCTCAAGACGATTCCCTGCCCCAAATGCGGCAAGACCTTTTCGACACAGTGGGCTGAGAGCGAAGAAGATCGTGCGCATCCTCGGGCACCGGTGATTTCGGAACGTTTCGAAACCGCGCGCAACTTTGTGAACAAGTTGTGGAATGCCGCTCGCTTCGCACTGATGAACTTTGAAGGTTACGCCCCACAGTCGGTTGATGTGGCATCGCTTCCACTGGAGGACCGTTGGTTGCTGAGTCGCTTGTCGACGGTGACGTCGGAAGTGACCGAGGCGATCGAGCATTACCACTATGCGGAGTCGAGCCGGATTCTTTACGACTTTGCTTGGGATGAGTTCTGTAGCTTCTACGTCGAGATCGCCAAACCGCGTTTGAACGATCCGGACAAACGAGCCACCGTCCAGGCTGTGCTTGCGCACGGTTTGGACACGCTGCTGCGTTTGTTGCATCCAACGATGCCGTTTGTTACCGAAGCGATCTGGGAACACCTCAATGATGCCGCCGCCGAGCGCGGTGTGCCCGAGCCGAAGTCGGTTTCGAAGTTCGCAATGCTGGCCGATTGGCCCGTTGCCGAAGCGAGCCATCATGACGAAGCGATCGAGCGTCAGTTCAGTGAGTTCCAGCAGGTGGTGAGTGCCATTCGCCAAATCCGGGCGAGCCAAAACATCCCACCTCAGGAAACCGTGCCGGTCGCGATCCGTTGCAGCGAGTCTTCGCAGAGTTTGCTTGAACCGATGCAGAGTTACTTCGCAGGTCTTTGCGGTGCCGACATCGTTCAACTCGGCCCGGGCGTTGAGCCTTTCGAGACGAATGCCCCGATGGCTTTGACGGCAATCGACATCGATGTCCATGTCGACCTCGAGAAGTTCATTGACGTCGAAGCGGAGCTTGCCCGACTCGAAAAGCTGCAGGGACAGTTGACCAAGCAGATCTCGGGCAAGGAAGGAAAGCTCTCGAACGAGAACTTTGTCGCGCGTGCCCCCGAAGAAGTTGTGCAAAAAGAGCGAGAATCGCTCGCTGAATTGATCCGCCGGCGCGAGTCGGTGGAAGCCGATATTGAACGGTTGAAGCGAAAAATGGGGTAATGCAGGCGGGCTCACATTTGAGCTCGCTTCCAGGTGGTCACCTTTCGACCCTTTGAAAAAAGGAAGTAGAATAGGGACTTGCCCCGCCAACTTCCTGCGTCTCCTCTACGATTCGACCGAACCGCGATGCCGATTCCTCTTAGCTGTCAGTGCGGTAAAACGCTGAACGTCCGCGATGAACATGCGGGAAAAAAGGTGAAATGCCCAGCGTGTGGCAGCGTGCTGCAAGTACCTGGTGGATCGCAACAAGGTGCAACGCAGCAGCCCGCGCCGCAGCAACCACCGCCTCGGCCGGCCGCGCCCCGTCCAGCAGCTACGGCGGGAGCGAGCAGTCGGATGGACGACCTGTTCAACGAAGAGGGCTTTAGCGAACAAGTCGCAGCGGTCTGCCCGGCGTGTCGTGCAGAAATGCCTGCGGGAGCGGTGCTGTGCACCAAGTGTGGCTACCACACACAAACGGGCGAACGCTACGAATCGCACAAGACCGCTGGCGTTGATATCGACCAGGGGACGATCGCTCTGCAGAAGGCCGAGTCCGATATGGCCGAAGCCAAGAAGATGCAGAAGGACATGATCGCCGGTGCCGGCATGCCTTGGTGGATGCTTGCTCTGGTCTTGTTCATGATCGGCAGCGGGCTGACGATTGCCGTGTTGGCAGTCAATGCATCGCGCCGCGTTGACACCAATTTCAACTTTAACCCACTTGCTCTGTTCTTCTTTTTGGCGGCTCTCGGGTGCCAGATGGTTAGCATGGGGGCTCAGTTGTTGGTAGTCGTCCATGCGTTCAAGCAGGACGTCGTCAAGGGTGTTCTGTGCATGTTTGTGCCTTTCTACATCCTCTATCATGTGATTAAGAATTGGGATGAAACCTGGCGGTTTTTCGTTGCCGCGATGATCATGGGTTTCATCGCAGGCGGGTTCTACGGCGCGATGATTGCTCAGGGCGGGGTTTAGCTGGTAGGTCATGCTGTGCATGACACTGTTCGATTGTCATGCGGAGCATGACCTACGCTTAGAACTTCCAGCGGTATTCCATCCGCGTTCCGTAGACGTCATGTAGGCCTCGACGCCAGCCATAGAGGGTGTCGAATCGCAAGAGTGTCCGATGCGAAATCGGAAACTGATAGCGGGCCGCAACACCGTATTGGTCGTCTGGAACGGAAGCGTTCTTATTGCCGTGCGGTGTGACGTAGGCGAACTCGAGCAGAAGTTGTCGGTCGAGATCTTGTCCAAGCAAATCAATCCCGAGACTAAACCCAGCGGTGTCGCTGGCCGTCGGATCGAGAGTCGCCAAGCCATTGACGCCGTCGGTGTCAAAGTTGATTCCTGTGTTTCGCAAGATGCCTCCCGAAACGCCGGCACGAGCAACCGATTGGGGGCGGTCCCAACCAACGAAGAAGTTGGCGTAGGGGACGACGGTTAGGGGTGCCGCGGTGATCCAACTGTTCTCGACCAGCAACAACACTCCGTCGGCGGTCCGCGCGGCATCATCGAGTTCTTGTCCTGTGTTGACGATCACACGAACACTGTTGCTGATGCGGTCGAAGTAACGCCGCGTAAAACTCGCCGTGATGTTGTGGTAGCTGAGCTGGCTGAAGTTGCGGTCACGCAGGTAGGCGTATCCCGCTTCGATGTATCCGCCATAGGCTTCGATGAACCAAGCGGTCCCAAACGCTTGTGCTGAATGGTCACTGGCAAAGGCGGGACTGTTGAGTTGGTCCACCACAGCAAAGAAGGTGGCATCGTAGTTGGACCAATTGAGAAGGCGGCTATGTCGAGCTGGCAATGCAAAAGCAGCGCCCGTCACAGCGTCTTCCATCCAAATGCCGTTTTGAAACAGAAGTGGGACCAAGCCGATTGTGAAGGGCAACTCGAATGGTGATGAGTGATTGTCGAGCGCACCCAAAATGGCTCCCAGGTCACCTTCGAAGTAGCCGGTCACAGGAGTAAGGTCGAACTCCTCACGATACTTGTAGTCGCCTGCAACTCGTTCCCAACGCGTGACCTGAGCGCCCTTGTCGAGTGGTCCAATGAACGCGTGGAATCGTTCGGTGTCGGTCAGCTGTAGATCAAAATCGAGGTTGAGTCGATTGCCCCAGTTGTCCGTCCGACCCACGGCGTTTCGGCCAGTAGCAATCGCGGTGCGGTAGTCGCCGTACACATAGAACTTAGGCCGGGCCAGGTTCTTGCTGCCCCACCAATTGCGACCGCGCGGCGTGATGCCATCCCCATAAAAGATCCGTCCCCATTCGACCCACGGGTGTTGCGTCGGGACCGCTCGCTTCGCATCGTAAACCCATTGTTCGCGATCGCCATCGTGGTACATGCCAGCTTGCGGCAGCGGCGTTGGCGAAAAGTCGTTTGCGTAGCGAGCTGCATCGCTGCAGTCCTCGCTTTCGCAAGGGGCAAAGTCAATGGGTTCTGGATCGACCGCTGAGTGTGAGGGAACGGACTCGGCAACGAGCGAAGCGAGTGAGGCCTCGATCGCGCGATCAAAGCGAACGGGATCAAGAGCTGTGACTCGGATGCCCTGTGCGTCCGTGCGAGGCGGCTGAAGTTCGCTGCCAATGGCAGACGCGGCAGCGGTTTGGATTTCGCTGAGACCCTCAGGTGACACTTCACCCCAGGTCGGCTGGGTGACCGCGGGCAGTCGCAGGGGCACGGTTCGATCTGGTAATCGAAAGGTCGATGCGGTTGCGTAGGACGGTGGATCGGCATTCGCGTTGTGGGCGATCGATCCGATGCAGCTTGCGCACAACGCACCCAGAACGACCAGCCGATGGGCGGCTCGTTTTCGGATTGCCCGAACGTTTGCTCGGAAGCGGTTGTGTTTGAAAGGGTTGATCAAGGTTGCTTCACTTCACCAGGAACGTGCGGCTGCTTTGACGCAGGTCCAAGATGTTCTCGCTCATTCGGCGAATCATATCGGGTGTGCTATGGATTTGACGCATGAAATAGGGAGGTTCGGTTCGGCTGCGCATCCGAACGCTCAACCGATAGGCCCCCTTTTTGCGGAAGGCCGATGCGGGAATCCGATAGGCAGGCATTCGGTGATCCAATGGAGGAATCGAATGTGCTTCCATTCGGATCAAGGGCGGATGGTTCAACACACTGACGGGGACGGCACCGGGACGCAGGAACGCGAGCTGGTCGAGGCTAAAGTTGAGAGGCAATGCCGCCTCGCGATCCGTTCCGCGAATGTTGTTGATCAGGAACTTGGTCTGCAAATTGAACAGGTCTTTATCGCGCCGAATGCGCCCCTTGGCGACTTCGACCGAATGCATGTCGGCCAAGTCAGCGTTGCGGTCAAGGTAACCGCTTTCCCAAACCCGGCAGCCATCAGGATCGATCAAAACAACGTTCAGCCATAGCTGCGGTTGAGCTCCCAAGGATCCCGTTGGAAGGTTGTGTCCTTCGCTCTTGTTGGAAACCTTGTAGCGAACCGTGAGTGGTTGGCCAACACGCGGCTGCTTTCCAAAGTAGGGGCCTTCGACATCGAGTCCGGCTTCCATCGTGATGATTGCCGAGCCACGTTTCTCGTCAAGCTTGGCTAAGTTCTTGTCGATGATGCGGCGTGCGTCGCGGCGATCGTCGGCGTTGTCCCATGGAGGTGGGAAAAAGGTTCCCACCTGCACTGCGGATTCAAAGGCCTCGGTGCCCCATCCGGCGCGGTAGTCGAATTTCAACCATTGACGCGGCGAATACTGGGCGGCCTTAGGATTGTGAGGAAAGATGCCTGGGTGAGCGATCGAGAAACCCGGTCCCCAAAACATGTGGCTCGATTTCTTGCGCGGCGCTCCGAAGGGCTTGCCGTTGATTTCCGCGACATGTCCCCAATCGTAGCCATCTGGTTTGCCTGGAACCGATCCCATGTGACATTGTTGACACGTGATGCCCTTTTCCGCCGCTGGACCGCTCCGGTATTGCGCGTGAACGACTTCCAGCCAGATGCCAGGATGGACGGCGACCTGATGACAGGAAACGCAGACATCACTGTTCTTAAGCGGCTCGAAGAAGTACGACGAAGCATGCATAGGTTGGCCCGGACCGGTTGCGCCAGAATTGGAACCACCATGTCCAGAAGAGCCGTGTGGCGAAGAATGGGTGTGGTAGGAATGTGCGGAGCCATCGGCTGACAGTTTCAGCTTGAGCTCGGCCGCTCTTGAGACTGCTTCGGCGACTCCGGCGCCTCCGGATGTTCCGCCGACACCTTGATGAATGTTGCCCGGTTCAATCCGCCGATCGCCGTTGCTGCGCCAGTAGTGTTCTCGAACGCGGTGGCAGGAGATACAAGTGACACCTTCACGAACGACCGGCGGCGCGTCGAGGTAGCTGTCCGATCGAGGGTATTTCAATTGAGTGCCCACGGGCGAGTGGCACCGAACGCAAAAGGATCCTACGGTCCCCTGCGTGTATTCGGTCATCGCCTGTTCGAATCGATGGAACATCGGCGACACCGCCGCGTAGGCATGACCGCTCACGCGCCATTCCTCGTACTGGCTCGGGTGGCACTTGCGGCAGGTCTCGGCCGATGGGTAGCAGTCTTCGGTCCATAGAGCTTCGTGCGGGTCGACTTGATTGGGGGGCGGCAAGACGATCGGTTCGGAACCGAGGTCGCTCAGCGGGTCACTCTCACTCCCGCCCCCAATCAGATCGTCGCCCCCGAGCAGGTCGTCGCCGTCAAGCAAGACGCTGTCTTCCCGATCGTTCAACAGCAGATCGTCCGATAACGCGGTACCGTCCAGTAGCTCCTCGTCGATGAGCTGATCCGACGCTTCGCGAGTCTCCGAGAGATCCTCGGGGCCAACGAGCTGCAGCCCGGTTTCTACGCGATCGGCAAGTGCGGCGGATCGGTAGAAATCGATGATGTCCTGACCGGTCCTACGGTAGGGTTCGTCGGCGCTGGCAATGCAGCTTGCCGCGACCAGGGTGACGATCGAGGCGATGGGTGCGAGGGAAAATCTGCGCATAGGATGGTCTTACCGAGGGATTCATTCCACCGGATAAGCCATCGACATGATTGGACCGTCACAATGCGTTTGATGGGCGCCGCACAAACAATGGTTACGACCGTTAAGGTCGATGATGCTGACCCTCGGTGCACCAGGGCACGCCGACCCACCTCAGGGGGACGCCGTGTTCGGAATAACCGTCACAGCCTGCCACGGCATGAGGGTTATCCCCATGAGAATCATCGTGATTTGATCAAGTTTGCCGCGAAGATCAGGTTTGTCACATAGGTTTTGGTGGCGAGTCATACCGCGCCAGTTGTCCCTTCGTTTCGGAGGGCCCTTCGTCTCGGAGGGATCGCAGCAGGGGGCGGAATCGGGGGCGTGACTGACCACAAAGCTTATCTCCTTGTGACTAGATCCGATGAACAACGCTCCTGACACTGCCGATCAACCCAGCTTCTACCGGTGCCCCGTTCAATCGCAACAAGGCAATGCTCTGGTGCGTGTTGGACGCCGCAAAGCCAAGGCGACGATTCAAGAGACATCGATTGATGGTTTCACCGTCTTGGTGGGACCAAAAGATGCTGCGAAGCTAAAGGTGGGACGGCCATGGGTGCTCGACTTTGACGGCACTCAACACGAAGTCCACCCGCAATGGTTCTTCAACGCGCCCGACGGTCACGTGCAGATGGGATTGCGCCGCTTGAGGGATTTGACCAAGCCAGAACCGATTCGCAATTCTTGGCTGGCGCGTATTGGTGGCAAACGCTACGAAGATCCCAGCAGCGCTGCGGTGGTCTTCGGTGGGTTCGTGTTGTTCCTGTTTGCGCTGATGGCCACACCCGGTTTGGGTGACCGACTTGGAACGGCCGATCGCATTCAGGAAACGTTGACCTCTGTCTTCGAAGTCGCTGAAGACACACTCGACCGCTGGATCTAGACGGTCGAGCTGTGGGATGATCTTGTAGGGTGTGTGCTTGCACGCACCACCCATCAATGCCACTCGATTTGGTGCGTGCAAGCACACACCCTACGTTGGCCAACTCAATAATTCAGTTCGGCTTCGTGGTCGTCTTGGTCGTAGCGGAGCACGGAGTGAACCGGATAGGGACTCAGCCGCGCTTCGCCGCCTAGCTGTGCCAGGTGAATCAAGAACGTGCAGCCAACGATTTCGGCGTCGCACTTTTCTAGCAGCCTGAGGCAAGCTTCCATCGTGCCACCGGTCGCCAACAGATCGTCAACGATCAACACGCGTTGCCCAGGTTTCACCCCATCGACGTGAATCTGTAGTTCATCTGTCCCGTATTCAAGTTCGTAGGCGAACGAGTGCAGGTCAAAGGGAAGTTTGCCTGGTTTCCGAATCGGCACGAACCCTGCGCCGAGCTGAATCGCCAAAGGTGCGGCAAAGATAAAGCCTCGGGCTTCCGCTGCGGCGACAATGTCGATGCCTTTGCCCACGAACGGCTCTGCGAGCGCAGCTGCGGCGGCCTTGATCGCTTCGGGATCGGCAAGCAACGGGGTGATGTCACGAAACAAGATTCCCGGCTTGGGATAGTCGGGGATGTCACGAACGTAACTTTGCAGATCTACCATGGCGTCGGTGTTGTCGGATCCAATTGGAAGCAAATCGGGAACCGACGAATCCTAATCCAGGCAGCTCTGTCGCGGTAGCAGGCGACGAAAAGATCGCCCTACAGCACGGCGGGTGGGGCTGGTTGGCCCGGAACGACGTTGATCTCGATGTCGTCGATGCCTTTGTTGCGCAGGTTCTCTTCGCCTTCGATTTGGATGTCATCGAGGGATCGGTTGCGAAGTTCTTCGCTTCGCTCGCGCAATTGATCGGCGTCGTCCGACTCGACGGGATCAGCGTTGCCGGTATCGCTTTCTTCGCGATCACGTCGGAACGGCGAGATCACGCCTGCTTCGGTTTGGCGTCGACGCTCGCGCTGGTCCGGCCGTTCGGGTTCGTCACGTGCGACCAAATCGGCGGCCTTTGCGCCCGCAGGATCGAAGACGCTGCCGACTCGACCGGCATCACGCCGCGTTCGTTGCCAAGCGCCGCCGTAGGCTGGATAGTCCAAGTCGTTGCACTCGGCGCAGATTCGGCAGCCGCCCGCCGGAATCGCTGTCGCGACCAACAGGAATGCGGTCAGCGCAGTGCGTGCTTTTGAATTCGAATTCGATTTCGTTTGGATCGTCATGAGCAATCACTTGGTCTCAAAGTCTGTGATCATTGGCAGATGATCACGCGACAAAAGCAAGCGATGCATTCTTCTCAGGCGCCAATCGCATCGTTTGCCCAACACGAGGAGAAGACCAGAGGTCGTCTCCTTATCGGTCTGTATCGGTTAGGCAGACTGGTACCTTGAGGAAAGCTTTGACGATTCCTGATTCGCTCAGGTTAAGAATTGCGAGTCGCCATCGATTCACGCAGTGGTTCGTTGCCCATCAAGAGCTGCGTGAGTTGCTGCCAAGCCGAATCTTCTTCGGTCACAGTTTCACAGAGCAACTGGGCGTCGTCCCAATCCGATTCATCTTCGACAGCAAACCGCAGGTCGTCACGATCCAGTTCACTTGGAACGGGCACAAACTTGAGGTGATACGCGCCAGGAGCCGATTCGAGCATCGACGCGACCGATTGACCCTCGCCCGAAGTCATCCGGTCAGCGTTGGCCCGCAGCCGCCGCAATGTGTCGCTGTGGCAGGCCTCGCCTGCCAGGCCGAGTTGAACCATGCGGCGCCAATCGCCGCCACAGGATGCGTAGCCCACGTAATCACACTCGGGCATTTTTTTGGCTTTGGCAATCAATTGGTCGATCAACGTTGCGTCGACAAAGGGCTGGTTGGCCGGAACGCAAACCAACCAATCGGCGCCGGTCGCATCAGCAACTGCACAAAATCGCTCGCATCGATGCGCTGAAGGCAGGTTGATCGTGTTGACCCCCGCAATGCCCGAGGTCAGCAGCGATGAAGGCATGTCTGAGCCAACAACGTAGACTTGGTCAAGCTGGGCACAATCACTTAGCCGTCTTGCCATCCGAACCGTCAGCGGCAGGCCACCAAGTTTGCGCTGTGCAAAGCGAGCGGCTTTGTCAGCCATGTGCGGGTGCGAAAAGTCACCTAAGTCGATGACAGCGGCGGCAGCAACTTGATTCGACATCGCTTACTCCTTCAAGGCGGGATGCGCGTCTTCTTACTTCAAGGTCCGACTCAAACTCCCTTCAGACGCGTTAGTAGACATTGTTGCGCATTGTGATCGGGAAGGTCTAGCACAAAGCAAAAAAACATTTCCCACTTTTTTGAGACTTTGGCTTAAGTCGATCTATCGGGCGCTAAGTGAATCATGCCACAAGAAAGCCAGCGATCAGCAGGTGGGACCTGTGCGACGATCGCGCCAGGGATCAACAGAAAGAGAATGGAGCCTGTTCAGTTGACCGAATTTTCCTATCTTATCGGTGTGTTGGATGCAATCGTGTTGCCACTGATCACTTTGGTCGTGCTCACGCTAGCAAAGTTTTGTCAGGGCGAAGCTGGCCGTCGAGCCGAGCGTCAGTTCCTGGCAATGCTCGTTGTCATGACCGTGATCACACTTCGAACAGTGATTACGCTTGACGATAGTTGGTTACTCCATACCAGCACGTTGGCGACAATGATCGTGGCATCACTTGTCGTCCCGAACCAACAGGCTTCGGTCGCTGTTTGAGCGACAGTTCTCACGCGCATCGTCAATCATCGACGTTGGTTGGGCGAAAGGGCTGGCCAACAGACAGGTCGAACATCTGGCAATTTGCTTGCGGTATGTACCCTGAGTTGCCGCTGGTGGTATGTCCCCCAAGTTGACCCGAGTTGATTGACAGTTTTTCGCGATGGCTTCCTCCGACTCCGCATCTCCTTCTGCCACATCTCCGACTGCCACGCCCTCGCAAGTTGAGGTGGTGCCCGGCGGCCCGGTTGTGGGCTCGATCCGCCCCCCAGGCAGCAAGAGTCTGACCAATCGCGCATTGATCTGCGCCGCCTTCGCCGGCGCTCCTTCGCAGCTGACCGGAGCGTTGCGCAGCGAAGACACCGAGGTGATGATCGCCGCACTCGATCAAGCAGGCGTCTCCATCGAAGTCCGCGATGGCGGACGCACGTTGCACGTCGATCCAAGTGATCGCAAACCGCTGTCATCCGAGAGCGAGCTGATTGAGCTTTTCATCGGCAATAGCGGGACCTCCGTCCGCTTCCTGACCGCTGCGTTGTCGGCAGCGGGCGGGCACTTTCGATTGCATGGCGTGCCCAGGATGCACCAGCGACCGATCGCCGACTTGATCGGGGCGATCGCGCCGGTGCTCGATGGAACCATTGAAGCTCAATCGCCCGAGGGTTGCCCGCCGGTTTTGGTTGCGTCCAATGGTTGGAACGCTGCGAAAATTGAAGTGGGTGGGGCGGTCAGCAGCCAATACCTGAGCGGCCTGATGATGGCGGCACCACTTTCACGAGCGGGAGCGGAGACCGAGATCGCTGTGATTGGTGAATTGGTCTCGCGGCCCTACGTCACCATGACTGCCAATGTGATGCGGTCGTTCGGCGCCGACGTTTCCATTAGCGATTTTGACGCATCCGCAACCTTCAAGATTGCGTCGGCGGGATACAAAGGCATCGACTACGCGATTGAACCGGATGCCTCGGCGGCAAGTTACTTTTGGGCCACCGCCGCGATCACGGGCGGCAAAATCACGGTCGAAGGATTATCAAAGCAGGCGATGCAGGGCGACGTCGGTTTTTGCGAAGTCTTGTCGAAGATGGGATGCGAGGTCGACTATCAAGACGACAGCGTGACCGTTACCGGCAACAAACTTCGCGGAGTCGACATCGACATGAACGCGATCAGCGACACGGTGCAAACGCTTTCGATCGTTGCACTGTTTGCCGACGGCCCCACACGCGTGCGCGGCGTTGCCCACAACCGATTCAAAGAGACCGATCGAATCGGGGATCTCGCCGTCGAACTTCGTAAGCTCGGCGCCAAAGTCGACGAGCACGAAGATGGGATGACCATTCATCCGCCGGTCGATGGCATCCAGCCAGCGACGCTCGAAACCTATCACGATCATCGGATGGCGATGAGCTTTGCACTCACTGGGCTGCGAGCGTCCGGTGTCAAGATTCTCGATCCCTCCTGTACCGCGAAGACCTATCCCGAGTTCTTTGCGGATCTCGAAAAGCTCATCGGACGGGCCCACCTCTGGGCTTAGGTTGTTTCGTCGCCGGTTGTCCCGCGCCGCCTGCTGGAGCGTACGGCGCTGTTGACGGGGACCTACGCAAGGATTTGCCAAAATCGACTTGGCGCTAGCGCTGCGGATTGGAGTTGCCGTGCCATGAGGTGCAGTGCTTGCGCAAGTCAACGCGGGCTCCAACAATCACCCTCCCGCTTGCGGGAGGGTCGGACGCAAAGTCCGGGGAGGGAATGATTCCGCTAAACAAACCCTCTCCGGGCCTTAGAGCCCGACTCTCCAACGGGAGAGTGTTATCACACGCAATTTGTAACGCTAAAAGAGATCGATGACCGGCGACGCCCAATTCGCAATCTCTTGCAGGTCCAGTTTGCGTTGTTGTGGTTCGCTGTGCAGCGAGGTAACGATCAGATCACGCAAATCGCACTCCACCGGAAGGGGCGGCCAATCTTCGCTTGGCGTTTGTGAACGTTTTTTGTCAAGCACATCGAACCATCCCGACGCCTCGAACAACATTTTGCCGGTAAGCATTTCGTAGGCCAGGCAACCGAGCGCGTAGTAGTCGCTCTCTGGTCCGATGACGCCTCCAAAGAACTGCTCTGGTGGCATGTAGGCGGGGGTCCCCACGGCCCTTGCTTCTGATGTTTCCGATTCAATCAGTTTGCTCAGTCCAAAATCGGCCAACTTGATATCACCACGTCGACCGACCAGCACGTTGGCTGGTTTCAAGTCGCGATGCACGACGCCACAGTCATGGGCGTATTGAAGTCCTTTTGCGATTTGCCCAATGATTGCCATGCACTGCGCCGGGCTTAACTTTCCATGCTTGCGGATAAGCTGGAACAAGTCGGATCCGTCGCAGAGTTCGAGGGCCAGAAAACGTGTGCGATAGGCAAGGAAGTGGTCACGCATCGCAATGATGTTGGGATGCTCGAGCGATCGAAGCAGGTCGGCTTCCTGGTCGAAACGTCCTTGGACGGTTTCGTCGTAGATGAAACGGTGACGCAACATTTTGATCGCGACCGGTGTCTTGTCGCTGGCACGCTGCGCTTCGTAGACGACTCCCATGCCGCCGCGACTGATGCAGCGTTTGAGCTGGTATCCCCCGAGCGTTTTGCCACACAATGCGTCATGTTCGCGACCCCCAAGCCGATCGCTGACAAGTTGGCTTAAGACGATTTCGACTTCAGGGTGCTCGTCTTTCAACCGCTTGTAACTGTCGGTCGAGAGCACGAGTGCTTCGACGTTTGTGGTGGCAACGACTTCTGCGGAACAGGGTTGGCCCGTCAGAAGCGACATTTCGCCAAGTACCGAGCCCGCGCTGTCGGTCGCAATCGTTGCTTCGTTTCGCCGGTCAATGATCCTGACATCACCTTCCGTCAAAAGGTAGAGGCCACTGGCTGCCTCATTCTGTTGCAGCAAGCAGGTGCCTGCCGCAAACGACTGAGGTTTCAATTCGGATCGCAATGCGCGCCGCGCGGCGTGAGCGAGGCCTGCAAAGGTTCGGCAATCGTCAATCGCAGCATGCGGCGAATGGATCTCCGACTCCAACAGTTCGCTGGGAAGGTCGCGAGTGTCGCCACCGAGCCCCGCATGGAGGGTCTCTTGAGAGGACGCGGTGAACACACTCTGTCGGCGATGCAGTTCGGCTTTGAGTTGCGGCTGGACTTCCTCGGGAACTTGCCGAAGCCAATCGTCAATTCCCGCCAGCGTTTCGCCCGAAGCGAGCGCTGCGTCGAAGCGTTTGCAGATGATCGATATTTGTGACGACCAATCAATTCTGGTTTCGTCATCGGAGTTCATCGAGCCGTACCCGATCGATGTGATGCATCAGAGAGTCAAAATGCGTGCCGCCGGTATGATACTCGATTCCGATTTGGCATGCTTCATCGGGGCGTTGCCGAAGGTTGAGGGGGCCGCCGAGTGTCACTGGACGGCCAGGTTTTCCTTGATGTCAGTGGGCAATGGTGCGTCGGTTTCTTGCGTCTATTTCGATGCCGAGAGTTACCATTTGGTACGAAGCGGGCCGTCAGTTTTTGCGGTGATCTGCTAATCTCGTAGACGGATAAGCGTGCCCCTGATTTGTTCCGTTTTTCGGTGAGGCGTTCGATGATTCATCGGCCCCAACGACCCGCCTTTACATTGGTTGAACTGTTGGTCGTGATTGCGATCATCGGTGTCTTGGTTGGCATCCTGCTGCCTGCCGTTCAAGCGGCGCGCGAGGCTGCGCGGCGGATGTCCTGCAGCAATAATTTCAAGCAGGTCGGTCTTGCGCTGCACAACTATCATTCGGCGTACAAGAATTTGCCGATGCACATTGGCGGGACCTACCACCCCCGCGAGAACGCTGCCTACAACGGAGCGGACCGACATCGAGCCACCAACCGTTTCAACCTCAGTTTCCTCGTGGGGCTGACTTCGTTCATGGAGCAGCAAACGTTGTGGGAGCAGATCAGCAACCCGTACGCGTTTGATGTCGATGGTCAAACGGTGGTTTCGCCGTCATGGCCAGCGATGGGCCCCGGACCAGCCGAGCCGACTTACCGACCGTGGCTTGCGCAGATCCCGACACTGCGTTGCCCCAGTGATCCCGGCACGGGGACGCCATCACTTGGCCGCACCAATTACGCTGCCTGTTACGGCGACAGCAGCGACTGGGTCGAAACGGGCTACACCCGTTGGGACAACAACGCAGGCCGCTGGGTATCCGATGCGACCCAAGCGATTCGTGCACGCGGTTCTTGTCGCGGCGTTTTTGTGCCGCGCATCTTCACTGGTTTCAAAGACATTCAAGACGGACTCGCCAACACGATTGCGTGTGGCGAAATCGCGACCGACCTCGGTGATCGAGATGTTCGCACGAGTGCGCATCTGTTTTCGGGATGGGGGCCCGTTGGTGTGCATTCCAATCCCATGATTTGCCAAGTCGATCGCGATCCCGACCGACCGTTGTTTTGGGATGACTCTTTCACCAACATTGGTTCCGACCAAGAGCGTCGCGGTTACCGATGGGCTGATGGACGTCCACTGTACAGCGGCTTCAATACGGCGCTGCCACCGAACAACGAAGTTTGCTTGGGGGCGAATGCCAATTCAGGAGGGCACGCTCCGGCAAGCAGTCGACACCCGGGCGGCGTTCACGTCTTGATGGCCGACGGCGCCGTCCGTTTTGTCAGCGATTCGATCGAAGCGGGTGACAGCACCTCGCCCGTGGTCACATCGTCAAGAGCGGGGCTGCCCAGTCCGTATGGTCTCTGGGGTGCACTTGGGACTCGGGCTTCCAAGGAAGTGATTGACCAAGAGTTTTAGTCGTTGCCATTTCGTATCATGAGTTTCGCTCGAACGTTCTTGATCGCATCGTGCTTTTTGATTGCTTGTCTCTCACAGGCAGCCAACGGCGTCGTCGCGGACGAGCGGAATCCGAATGTCGTCGTGCTGTTGGCCGACGACTTGGGATGCGGTGATCTTGGATGTTACGGTGGCCCCGTCAAGACACCTGCTTTGGATGCGCTCGCGGCGCAAGGTGTTCGCTTCACCAACTTCTACGCAGGGGCACCGGTCTGTTCGACGTCTCGCGCGGTGCTGCTTACCGGAAGGCATCATTTGCGCACCGGCGTCTACACGGTGATTCAAGATCATGTGCACCAGATGCATCTGCGACGCGATGAAGTGACGCTTGCAGAACTTCTCAAGCAAAATGGCTACCAGACCGTTCACTCAGGTAAATGGCACCTTGGCACTCCGTTTCGGTCAATGGACAAGCCTTGGATTGACGAGCACGGGTTCGACCATTGGTTTGCGACCGACTTGAACGCGGCTCCCTCGCATCGGAACCCGACCAATTTTTGGCGAAACCGCAAACGTGTTGGCCCGCTCGAAGGATACGCTTGCGATCTGGTGGTGGACGAAGCGACCACTTGGCTCGACCAACATCGCGATCCAAAACGACCCTTCTTTTTGAACCTTTGGTTTCACGAGCCGCACGCGCCACTGGCCGCTCCACCTGAAATCGTCTCGGACTATGGCGACCGAGCCGATCAAGCGGCGATCTATTCAGCGACCATCGACAACACCGACCGAGCGATCTCGCGGTTGATCAGCAAGCTGAAAGAGATTGGTGAGTTCAACGACACGATCGTGATCTACACATCGGATCATGGCAGCTATCGCCACGAACGCAACGGCGGTTTCCGCGCCGGAAAAGGCTCGCTCTACGACGGCGGTTTGCGGACGCCGGGAATTGTCTGCTGGCCAAGTGGGATCACGCCCGGTTTTGTTGAAGAGACGCCTGCCGGCGCGATCGACCTTGTGCCAACGATCTGTGGCCTGCTTCAAATCGACCCGCCCAAGAATGTGCCGCTGGATGGTGTCGACTTGTCGGGCGTCCTGCGCCGCGAAGAAACGGGCTTCCAACGATCGCGTCCACTCACGTGGCATTCGCCAACAAGCCAGCCCGTTGTCGCGATTCGTCACGGGAATTACTCGCTCGTCGGGTTTCGCGAGGCCGAGTATCCCAAAGACAAGGCCGCGATCGATTCGGTGATGGCGGCGATGGGCGAAATCCTCGAGCAAGAAGTCGGACGCCCCTTGTCGAGGTCTGAGCTTTGGCATCAGTGTTACAACAGTCCGCTCAATACGCCGGAATGGAAAAAGCTGCGTAGCAAGTTCGTGATGCTCAACACTTTCCAAGAGTCTTGGATTCCGTTGATCAAGGACGGGTTCGGCGGGACGGCTCGATTCGAGTTGTACGATCTGTCAGTCGATCCTGGGCAGCAACACAACCTTATCACCAAAAAGCCTGACCTTGCCCGTCGCCTCAAGCAGCATGTCCTCGCGGTTCATGGTGACGTTCTTGAAGAAGCTCCCGATTGGGGAACTGACGCGAAAAAGAAAACGATCCATCGGTTAACTTCAACAAAACGTTCGCCCTTTGATGCGTTCGTCTACGTCAATCGAATCCCTATCGAACGGGAAGTGGACGAAACGCACGAAGACTTGGCTGGCCGAATCCTTGGTCGGCTGGCAAATCAAGAAGGTCGCGTCCTTGTGAAGTTGCCGCCGGGTATGGGGCAGCGGGCGTACGAAGGCTTCAAGACCTCTCTGCATGCCGCCGGTGCGAACAAGCTCGGGCATTGCTATAGCTGTCATCAATTCTCAGACCTTGGCGATGGTGAAAGCGTACCGTCGCTGCGAAACCTCAGCCTTTCGCCAAGTCAATTGAGCGATGTGTTGGCGGCCCCAACCCACGACGACTACAGCTTGACCGATCACGAATTGAAACAACTGCACGCCTTCGTCGGCTCGCTAGGCGATGTGTCTGAGGCCGATTTTCGAAAACAGATTCTGCAAGCGACCGTAATGGACAATACCGGAGATTTTGAATGAACCTTTCCGTGCGAAGATGCGATCGCTGGTTCTCGTGTGCCGTTGCAGCGTTGCTGTCGATGACGGGCACGCCGTTGTTCGCCCAATCGGACACATCACGTTCCATTTCGGGACGTGTTGTCGATTCGTCGGGAACTGGCGTCGGCGGCGTGATGGTTTCTGCGATCGACGACGAGCATCGCAAGTGGGTGTCGGTCTTCACAAATGAGGATGGCACCTTTTCGGTAAGCGATTTGCGTGACGTCGACCATAGCGTACGAACCCGCCGCATGGGACTTGGTGACGAGTGGATCAGTGACGTCACCGCAGGCACAGGCGATTTGGTGATTGAAACACATCTCGCAGAGGGCGCTGAACTCGAAGCACAACGCCCGGCCAGCAGCGCGTTTAGCATGCTCGCGTTTGATGACCCGCGTGACAAGTTGAACTTCAAAATGATGTGCTCGTACTGTCACCAAATTGGCACGCTCGGTTTTCGGACGCCCGAAGAACCGGTCGATTGGGAAACGATGATTCGGCGGATGGATGGATTCGGCGGTCTGTACCAGCACACTCAAGATACGATCGTCAAACGATTGATGGAAACGTATCGCGACAATGCCGTTGACCGTTGGCCAGCCTTTGAGCCGCCACCTGCGCCCAGCGGGCTGGCTGCCAAAGCGACGATCACCATGTGGGAAATGGACAAGCCACTTCAAGGTTCGTTTCACGATTTAGAGATCGGGCGTGATGGTTTGGTCTATGCGGTCAACATCAGCAAGCAGCGAATGATCGCACTCAATCCCGATACGGGCGAGCAGACGACTTATCGCTACCCCGCTCGATCGTATGGTCCACACTCGATCGAGTCGGCCAACGATGACAGTCTCTGGACAACGATGTGTGGCAGCGGCCAGATGGTGCGCTTCGACTTGAAGACGAAAGAGTTTGAGACCTTTAGCAGTGCCGAGGCGCCGAGACGTCGAGGCAACTACCCACACACCCTTCGGATCAATCCCAAAGACCCCGAAGGGTTGATTTGGTACACCGACGCGGGATCGAATTCCTGTTTTTCGATCCATCCGACAACCCATGTGGTCAAAGAATACAAACTGCTCAGTGCCGGCCAGGCGATTGGTGCCGGCCGCGGCGAATCTCGCGGCATCACACCGTATGGCATCGATTTCTCGCCAATCGATGGCATGATTTGGTATTCAAAGCTGAACGGCAACCGAATCGGGCGTATCGATCCAAATGCTGATGATGGCGACATCAAAGAATGGAATCCACCGTTTCGCGGACCACGTCGATTGCACGTCGCGCCGGACGGAATGGTGTGGGTGCCAGGCTTTGGATCGGGTGTCTTTGCAAAGTTTGACCCCAGTGCCGAATCATGGACCGTTTACGATCTGCCCGACGCCGAAAACCAAATCCCCTATGCATTGAACGTTGATGCAAAGGGAATCGTCTGGATTTGCGGCACAGGCAACGACACGATCAATCGCTTTGATCCAGTCACCGAGACGCTGGTCGAGATACCGCTGCCGACGCGAGTGTCTTACACACGTGAGATCGAATTCGACGATGACGGCAACGTTTGGACAAGCACGTCGGGACCAGCTCGCCATATGGAACGCGGGGTCGGTGCAGTGATTCGTATTGCTCTTCCACAGGAGGTGGACGACCAACGCGGTCTCAAACTCGTTGGCAAGTTCTACGACTCGAAGCATGACATCGGAAACTTGGCGTCGTCGCCCAAGCCAGTCACAGACAACCGAGCCCTGTTGGCAAAAATCGAAAAGAATGAACTGCCCGCCGCCTACCTGTCGCAGCCGCACCAGCAGTATGTCGACGCGGTGATGTCAAACCTGCCCAACCACAAGCGAGGCCGCGTCGGTCGGTTGTGGCATGAATTCCGTCAGCACTATCCTGACCGCAACCGCGACGGGCAGATGTTTGTTCGGATCCTCAATCACGTCGCGAGCGACAAGTCCGACGACAAGGCTCCGCGACGTTTTGTGAAAAAGTGGCAGCACCATTACTTCGGAAGGGCCGCTGATGATCTTTCGAACCGTTCGCTCAAGAACGGAAGACTGGTTTATGAACAGGCGGCCTGTAACCGTTGCCATTCCATCGGTGGAAAGGGAGCGAAGTACGGCCCCGATTTTGCCGAGGTGACCAAGCGACTCAAGGGATCGAAACTGTTGCAGCAAATCGTGAACCCGTCGACCGACATTCACAAGGACTTTCAAACACAGATGTTCTTGGTCGACGACGGTCGAATGTTGACGGGCGTCGTGGTCGAAGAGACGAAGGATCATATCAAAATGGTGCCCAACCTCCTGAAGCCGGAAAAGGTGGAAATGATCGACAAAGATGCGATCGAAAAGCGACAGACCGCGGATGTATCGTCGATGCCGGTTGGCCTGCTTGATACTTTCACTGCAGACGAAATCCTGGATCTGGTTGCCTACCTGCAATCGAGTGAGCAAGCGGGGCAATGACAAAGACTGGCAAAGTGTTTTTGATGCGTCTCGCTGCATTGCGTCGGGTTGTATCCGCCGCGGCCGTTTTGATGAGCGTCTTGTGGTCGGCGCCGGCGTCTGCGATCGATTTGTCGGAGCGACTTGCGCCGTTCGTCGAGTCTTCATGCATTGATTGCCATGATGCTGACACCGAAACGCGTCTCGACTTGACCTCGTTAGGAGGCGATCCCAGCGATGAGGTTGCACTTCGCGTTTGGGAAAAGGTTTTTGATCGGATCGATCGCGGCGAGATGCCTCCGAGTGACGCCGATCAACCCAGCAAAGAGGAGCGTCGTGAGATCCTAGACGTTCTCCAGAAACATCTTCATGACGCGAGCTTGAAGCAGCAACAGATTCACGGCCGTGTTCCTTCTCGGCGACTGACGCGTCAAGAATACGAGTACACGTTGCACGACTTGCTTGGCATTGGCGGCAACTACGCGAAACATTTGCCGCCTGAGAACGAATCGGCTTCGTTCGATGTCGTGGCGGCGAACCAAGAGATGTCGGCAGTCCATGTGAAGGGGCTTCTGCGGGCCGCGGACCTCGCCCTTTACGAAGCGATTCAGTTGGGCAAGAAGCCGCCGATGGGGGATCGGAAGATTGACTATCTCGGCAACGACTACATCCAGATGTGGGTCGATCGTCCAGTCCGTCGGGGCGGTGGCACGGTCTTCAAAACCGACAAGGACGTGGTGACCTTTCGTGGTGAGAATTTCGTGTTTCGATCCGATGCCAACGGGTTTCTACCGCCGGTCGCGGGTAACTACCTGATCACGGTCAAAGCGGCAGCGCATCAGCCCCGCTCGTCGGTATCCGTCAGTATGAAGCGGCAAAATGACAACCAGGGCGACAGTGCCTTGCTCGCCGCTTGGGACCTGGTCGGCTCCGATTATCGCGAGGCGAGCGTTGAAGCCTATTTGCGTCCTGATGATTACATCTACGTCAGTGCCGATGAACTCGAGCCAGCGCCCAACGGGGGCATTATCTACAATTCGCAGCCAGCGAGTGCCTTTGGTGGTGAAGGCGTCAAGATTCGCCACGTCTCCGTGAAAGGGCCTCTCGAATCGGCTTGGCCACCCCAACGCACACGTGATCTTTTTCCGGGTATTGAATGGACGGACGAGAGCGAAACCAAAACATGGTATCGCATCTATGAACCCATTCTTTCTCAGACGCCGATCGAACATGTTCGCGCATCGATCGCAAGCCTCGGCCGGAGCGCCTTTCGTCGTGAAGTGACAAGCGATGAAGTGGATGAGTTTGTCGCGCTTGCAAAACCGGTGTTGGACTCGAGTGGCGATCTTGTCGCAGCGACTAGGATTCCACTACGGGCAATCCTCGTTTCACCAGAATTGGTTTTCCAAACGGGAGATCCCGGCCAATTGAAACCTGCCGACTTGGCCAGTCGATTGGCGTCGTTCTTGTGGCGGAGCATTCCCGATGACGAGCTGCTTGAGGCTGCAGCGGAGGGGAAACTCAGTAATGACGACGAGCTCAAGAAACATGTGAACCGGATGGTCAAGGATCGCAAGTTTCGGCGGTTCGTGGATTCGTTCCTTGATCAATGGTTGGACCTTGATCATATCGACGCGACCACGCCCGATACCTATCTGTATCCCGAATACGATGACTTGCTGCGCGCGGCGATGTTGGCCGAAACTCGTGAGTTCTTTGCTCATTTGATCGAAGAAGATCTCAGCGTTTCGCACCTGATTGATTCGGACTTTACGTTCTTGAATCGAAAACTTGCCGAGCATTATGGAATCGAAGGCGTGGTGGGCGAAGAGTTTCGCAAAGTCCGACTGCCCGCCGGAAGTGTGCGTGGAGGAATCTTGTCGCACGCTTCAATCGCCAAAGTGACGGCCAATGGCACTGTCACCACCCCGGTAAAACGTGGCAGCTTCGTGTTGGCAAACCTGCTTGGCCTACCTCCGAGTCCGCCGCCGCCCAACGTTGGTTCGATCGAACCAGACACACGTGGCGCGACAACCATTCGAGAGACACTCAAGAAGCATCAGGCCGTTGCGCAGTGTGCGGCATGTCACCGCCACATTGACCCGCCCGGTTTTGCACTTGAATGCTTTGATCCGATTGGCAACTATCGCAAGCGGTATCGAAACAGCAAGGGGATTCGACGGGAAGTGAACGTCGGGCTTCGATTCTTGCACAAGGAATATGATCTCGGCCTCGACGTGGATTCGTCGGGCGAGACCGTTGACGGCGATGAGTTTGACGGCATTCGTCAATACAAACAGCACCTTCTTAAGTCACAAGAGCAGGTTGCCCGCAATTTGTTGTCCAACCTGATCGCCTTTTCGACCGGCGGCGAAATTCAATTCGCCGATCGTGAGGTCGTCAGGAAGATACTCGCCGACTCAAAAGAGGATGGGTATCCGATACGAACAATGATCCATCAAGTGATCGACTCTCGCATGTTCAGGAACCGCTGATGCACACTCCGATTAGCCGCCGTTTTTTGCTGAAGTCATCGGGCATCGCGATCGCATTGCCACTGCTCGAGACGATGAGTCCTGCGCTGGCCAGTGCCACTCAGACGCCACCGAAACGGATGGTTTTGATTTGCAACACGCTAGGGTTGCACCCGCCATCTCTGTTTCCAAAGTCGGATGCTCCTGAGGATGCAAAGACGGAATACCTGAGCTTGCTCAGCGAGCATCGCGATGATTTCACCCTCATCTCAGGTTTGTCACATCCCGACCAAAATGGAAAACAGCCGCACGATACCGAAATGACTTGGTTGTCGTCGGCGCGTAATCCTGGATTGGGCGGGTTCAAGAACTCGATTTCGGTGGATCAGGTCGCTGCCGAAGAGCTTGGTCATGCAACGCGTTTTCCGTCACTGTCGCTTAGCACGAACACGGTCAAGAGTCAGTCGTATACGAGAAACGGGGTGATGATCCCTGCTCACGACAAGCCATCTGAGATCTTTTCGCAGTTGTTCCTTTCAGGGAGTCGCTCGCAGGTCGGGTTGCAACGATACCGACTCGCCAACGGACGCAGTATTCTCGATTCCGTTGCCGAGCAAACGCGTGAGCTCAAACGCAAAACGAGTGATCGCGATCACCGACAGCTTGATGAGTACTTTGAAGCGATCCGTTTGGCCGAGGCCGACTTGAAGACGCGCCAAGAGTGGCTCGATAAGCCAAAGCCAAAGGTCGATGCCGAGCCTCCCGCTGACGTCGCCGATCGCCGTGACCTGATCGGTCGTACCAGCACGTTGATGAATCTGATCCCGCTGATCCTGCAAACCGACTCGACTCGGGTGATCGCGATGGTGATCCAAGACCATGGAGTGGTTCCAACCATCGAAGGGGTCACGTCCGAACACCACAACCTGAGCCATCACGGCCAAGATCCCGACAAGATCAAGCAACTCAAACTGATCGAGAGTCGGCTGCTGGGTTGTTATGGCGAACTACTTGCGTCGATGAAGAAATCGGAAGGGGACGCGAGGTTGCTCGATCACACGTCAGTGCTTTTCGGAAGCAATCTCGGAAACGCCAACGCACACGATCCGACCAATCTTCCCATCCTCGTCTCGGGCGGCGGATTTGGACACGGAAAGGTTGTCCGCTCAGGAAGCCGGACAGACAACACACCGCTGTGCAACCTGTTCGTGAATCTACTCAACAACGTTGGAGTCGAAACGGACAAGTTCGGCTCGAGTTCAGGGACGTTCACGTTCTAGTGTGCCAGCGATTTTCCGAGTCATCCTTTGAGCCGCGATCGCGTGCGCGGCCGGGCTTTGCAAGTTCGGCGAAAGTCACCCTCGCGCAAGAACTTCATCAACCTCGGAATTGACGGTGTGGTAGGGTGCTCGCTTTCATTGCATTCCTACATGTCGACTGATAGTCGGCATGAAACCGTTTGTGGCGAGGGTCTAAGGGCACATGAAGTATGGCTTGCGTTCGCTATTTGTTGCAGTTGCCGTGGGGGCTAATAGTTTTCTCGTACTCCCGCCTTTGTTTCGCGTGGAAACCTACTCGGATTTGAATGTCTGTACTTCGGGCTGGCCGACCGAATTCAAGAAACCATTTATTCGATGTTTGGCAGTCCATGAACCGAATGGGGGACGGGTTCGCATCATTTGTCTTCAGAAAATCGAAACCGAAAAGCAATGGTCCGAACGAGAGTCAATTGATTGGGTCGAGTACGTGTGGCGTTCTGACGCCGGATTGTGTTTTTTCGTAGAAGGCAATCAGGTTGTCGCCGATGACTCGGTACTGGTCTTTTACGGCGACACGATTTCAAAACCGAAGAGTGTCAAACTTGACGTAAAATCGGTGCCTCTGCGCGACCCTTCGTGGCCCGACGCCCAACGCTTGTGGGACCAACTGAATCCTCCTGAAAAAGGTGGCAATGGTAGATTGCCGGCACTCGATGCGGAGGTGCAATCCAAACTCTGACACTCTGCTCAATTGTTGTGGATTTGGGCCTCGTCGTCCGGTGTGCGTTTGAGTCACAAACGCCCGGTTCTTATTGTTTGGGGATTTGCAAAGTCATGAGTTCTGATCGATTCAGCATTGTTCAGCCACCGGATCCAAGAGACTCATTCGGGGCGTACTGGTATGAGGTGTACCGAAACGATCATCTAGTTGCACACGTATGGCATGACTATCGCGGAAGCGAAAGTGGGATCCGCTTTGTGGACAAGCGAAAGTCGACCTGGCCGTTTATTAACGTCGTTGAGTTCTTGACAGGTGGCGGCAGCCAGCCACTCGCACTCACGGAAGCCGCGGAGCAATACTTTTCCGATGAGTTCCTTGAGTAGGTGACCCGTGCTGAGAATACCGGGTTAGGGCTGGGCGATGTCGCTCGAATTCATTTCCAATGCCAAGCATCAGCGTTTGAAAGGTCGGACTCGCCAATCGGGGCCTGGGACTGAAGCCACGACTTTGCTTCCAAATCTTCCTTAAGGTAGGCGTCCCAAAACTGAAGGCTGATCTTTTGAATTGCGGGATGATGCTTGGGGTTCCTTTTCCGATTGCGGCGTCCCTTGCTGTCTCCGAATGCATGATGCTCACCGCCGTCGAGAACCAGTTGATATTTGTCGGGGCTTGGCATCGCTTCGAATACTCTCAGTCGTTGCTCAGGCTTGACGGTTGGGTCGATCGGGCTGGCATCTTCGGTGCCGGTCATGCAGAGGACGGGCTGCGCCAGGTGGCCAAATGCGCGATCGGATGAAAAGCGTTTTTCAGGTGGGGGACTCATCGCAAAAAACGCATCGATCCGCTTTTCGGCGAAGCTTCGATTGAGCGGGTACTTACGGCCGGAAACGGCCATCGTGGTTGCAGCACCAAAGCTGTGGCCACTCATGCCAATTCGATCAAGATTCAAGCGGCCGTGAAGCGGATGGTTTGCCTCTTGAGTCCAAGCTTCCAATTGGTCGATCACAAAGGAAACGTCCTCGGCGCGATCGATCAAACTCTTGGCGCCGGTCGCCTCTTTAAGTGCTTTCAATCGCTCGCCAAGCTTCGCGTCTTTCCAAACGTCCAAATCGCTACCTGCGTGTTGCATGAAGACGGCGACATACCCAGCTTCTGCCCAATGGACTCCGAGATAGGCATTGTTTTCCCGCGAACCGCCAAGTCCATGCGAAAACAAGATCACCGGTTGCGGCTCTGCGGTTGGGTTCAGGTAGACCTTGAGTGGTACCGTCCTCGAACGCTTCGCGTCGACTGGGTCCAGCAGTAGCTGGCTAACACCATCAGCAGCGTGACACGTCTGAAAAATGGCGAGAACGAGCGTGATTGGGATGACCAGGCAAGCGTTGTTGCTGAGTCGGGGGCTCGGGGAAAACATTGGCTCCGCCAGCTTTTTCAGGGGGTGTGGTTGACCAAAGAGGTTGCTGTATCACTTTGAAACACGGAAATTTGCAGCCGGTTTTGGGAAAGCTAAAATAATTCGGCTGGCTTGCGCATCCTGTCAGATAAGTTTGCGCACACCCATCACCTACTTCAACTGATATACCGCCCTGCCCCTCTTTTGAGGAGTCGTGGCCGGCCGTCAGTCCCGCCGAAAGAATGATCATGCTGAACCGCAGAAAGATGCTGCAAGGAGTGGCGACCGGCCTCGGCGCCGCGTTCGGTTCTCCCCTGATTCCCGATCAAGTCAAGGCAGCACCGGCCGTGAGCGGTAAGCCGAAACGGGTCATCTTCTTTCTGCAGAATCAAGGCCTCGATCCTGCGACCTGCGTTCCGAAAGAACTGCTCGGTGCAAAAGCAAGCACGTCGCTGTCCGATGTGGCTCTGCCCGAGCCTGTTAGCGCGTTGGAACCCTACAAAGACAAGATCAACATCATCTCGGGTTTGCACGGACTGCACACCAGTCCATCGCACAGTGCGTTCTTTGGCGCATTGGGCGGTTATCGAGGTGGCATCGGTATTCCGCCAGCTGGCCCCACGATCGACCATGTGATTAGCGAGTCGCTTCCCGAAACGATCTTGCCCCATCTATGCATTGGAATGGATGCGATCGAGAACATGATCTCGCGCCCAACGCTAGCGACTTTGTCGGCCGCCGACGCTGGCAAGCCTCTGTTCATGCATTCCAATCCGAACGATCTTTATCAGCTTCTGTTTGGCGGGATCGCCACTGGCGATGTGAAGCGACGCTATGAAGCCCGTTCGAAAGTGTTTAACCGGATTGAACAGCTTGCTGGTCAGGGCAAGGCGTCATTGCCTGCTGGCGATCGTGCTCGCTACGGAAGCTACGTCGATGGCTTTCGAGATATCAATGGGTTGCGCGAGCGCTTGCTCGGTGTGTCCGATCATCTTCGCAGCTTCGCGCCCGAGTACGACGAGAAGTTCACCAAGCCTGAGTTCGAAACGGACTGGCACGACTCGCTGCTCGAGATTGGCATCGCCACGCTCAAGGCGGGCATCACCAACACACTGACGATCGGATCAGGGCGTGGCGAGATCTTTGGCTCTTGGAAAGGCTTGGGGATTACCGAGGCAGGTCACAACCTCGGTCACATGAAACAACCCGACAATCCCATCTGGATCAAGATTCGCCAATACAACTGCCAGATGTTGGTGAAGCTGATGCAAGAGCTTGAGTCGATGCCCGAAGGTGATGGCACGATGATGGACAACACCCTCATCGTTTACACGAGCAACAACGCAGACAAACAGCACACAAACGGTGCGAACTGGCCGTTCATCCTGCTCGGCAATTGCGCCGGCAACATCAAGACGGGACAGTACACACACGTTGAGGGGCATCGCCCCGTCAACGACCTCTACACAACGCTGTTGCATGCGATTGGTGCGCCCGCCGACCGCTTCAACATGGATCGATCCATGGCCAGCAAATATGACTCGGCGGTTGGTCCGATCGAGTCGCTGATGGCCTAACAGCGGTCCCGATTGCGGTGGTTCTCGAGAGGATCGTTGCCACGCTCATGAAGAGCGTGGGGCCTTTCGTGTTGGCCTCACCGATCTCAGCGGATGACGATGGTGGCCAAGACAATTCATTGACGCTTTTATTCGCGACCAAGCTCAAATGCTCAGACTTCTCGTCCTTCTCGTAGGGTGCATCCCTCTGGCTGCGCTCTCTGCCCAAGCCAAGGATGCCGCTTCCTTTGACAACACGATCAAGCCTTTCTTGACTGATCACTGTCTCGATTGCCACAACGGTGACACTCAGGAAGGTGACGTCGCATTGCATGACCTGAATGGAGTGACGGTTGAAAACGCCGAACTTTGGAAGCGGGTTTGGGAACAGGTTTCTCTCGGCGAAATGCCTCCCGAGGATTCCGGTGACACGCCCGATCCCATGCGGCGGCTTGAGCTGTCCGACTGGATCACCAGTCAATTGCAGGTGGCAATGGAAAACAGGGGCGGGTTCGAGACGCATCACCTGCCCGCCAAAGGGAATCACCTCGATCACGACTTGTTGTTTGGAGAGATTCCCGAAGGCCTTGTACCGACCTCATCGCCCGCGCGGCTTTGGCGCATTCATCCTCAAGAACATCTCGTGCGGTTAAGCGCGCTGATCAATCGAGAACCGGCGTTTGATCCCAATCGTCCAGGATTGCGCGCTCGAGGAGATCACATCCAGCCCAACCAAGATGGCGAAACCAAGGTTTACTATGGTCTCGATCGCGTGATTGGATGGGTCGGTGGCACGGCCGCCTATGCGGCGGCGATCACCGGATTCCCACCGATCCTGACGACGGACGATCATCATGGGCTACGCAACTATCCCATTCTCTATTCCGTCAACGGTGCGGAAGCGACGCAGATCGCCAGTCATGCTGAAGACATCTTGCGGTTCATGGCATTCGGCCCGGATGCCGAACCCTATCAATACGCCGACAAGGTGAGCGAGATCGATCAGAAGTACAAACATGGCGACCTGCGTGGGCTCGCGCAGAGCCTTTTCTATGCCAAGGAGATCAAGCGGCCACTTACACCGGTCTATGACTTGATGAACGAACCTGGGGTATCGGACGAGCGTTTGAAAGCGGCGGTCGAGTTTTTGTTCGAGTCATTAACGTGCCGACCGCCCACTGAATCAGAAACGGCCGACTACATCGCCGTTGCAAAAGAAGCGATCGACGACCTTGGCAAAGAGGACGGTGTGATCCTCGGATTGACACCGATCTTTTTGGATCGCGACGCACTGTTTCGTGCCGAACTGGTTGAAACCGGTGCCGCAGATGCTCATGGCCGCGTGATGCTCCAGGACCAGGAACTTGCGTTGGCGATCAACGCCGCGCTGAGTTATTTGCCGCCCGATTCACAGCTGAAGCAAGCAGCCGCAAGCGGTCAGCTGCGAACTCGAGAAGATGTTCGGCGAGAAGTTGCACGTATTCTCGAGGACGATTCGATCCGCAAGCCGAGGCTCTTGCAGTTCTTTCGAGAGTACTTTGACTACGATCGAGCAGGCGCCAATTGCAAGGACAACCAAGCGCTCTTGGCGGCAGGCGGGATGCCAAATCCGCAAAACCATTACCGCGCCATGTTCGCGATGACTGCGAGTACGGATCGTTTGGTGGAATTGATTTTGCATGAGGATCGACAGGTTCTTCGCCAGCTTCTGACGACCGACCGCGTGGTTGCTGATCCCAACAACGATGCAGCCTATTTGGGCCAGTACATCAGTAGCGACAAACCTGAGCCTGATCCGAATCCGAAGAAGCGTCGCAATCAACGCCGCGTCACGATCGAGCCGGCCGAGCTGCCAGGCGGTGAGTCGATTCATGTTCGCATCGCGCGCGTCGTCAAACGCGGAAAGACGCAGCGGCGACTGACGACGCTTCCACGCGAGCAACGTCGCGGGATTCTGACGCATCCAAGCTGGTTGGTCTCGCATTCGGACGCAATGGACAATCATGCCATTCTGCGCGGCAAATGGGTGCGAGAACGTCTGCTTGGTGGTGCCGTTCCGGACGTTCCCATCACGGTCGATGCAATGCTGCCGGATGAACCGAAGCAAACGCTTCGGCACCGCATGCGCGTCACTCGCGAGAGCGAATGTTGGCGCTGTCATCAAAAGATGGATCCGCTCGGGTTGCCTTTTGAAATGTACAACCACCTCGGACTCTACCGCACGATCGAACTCAAAGAGCCGGTGGATACCAGTGGCGAAGTGATCGGTAGCGGCGACAAAGACCTCGATGGCCCGGTCGACAATGCGATCGAAATGATCGATCGGTTGGCCGAGAGCAAGCGGGTCGAACAAGTCTTTGTACGTCACGTGTTTCGGTTTTGGATGGGACGCAACGAAACCATTCATGACGCGCCTGTGCTCCAAGCGGCCTGGCACGCGTATCGTGACAACAACGGCAGCATGAAAGCGCTGCTCACGTCATTACTCACCTCCGATGCATTCTTGTACCGCACCCGCGACGGCGAAGGCTCGGCCAAAACGACTGGTGCCGTGAAGGCGAGCGATCAATGGGCGAATCATCGGGGCCCCAACCAAGACTACACGGTGACATCGCCGCGATCGTATCCAACCAGTTGGAGTGTCAGCACAAACAAGAACGTGTTGTGGAGACGACCGCTGCCAGAAACGGGGCAAAGCGGGATCGCAGTTTGGGGTGACAAGTTGTTTCTGACTTGTTTTCGCGAGCTGACCGAAGCCGACAATGACAAACGCGGAACATGGGCGGCCGAGACGCGAGGATTCTGTCTTTCTGCCCATACCGGCGACATCCTTTGGAGTTGCGAGCTGCCGGGCAAACGTCCCAATCAGGTCAACGGTGTGTTCAATGACTCGACCACGCCAACACCCGTTACTGACGGCCAGCATGTTTGGTTCGTCAACGCTGGCGGATTCATGGCTTGCTATACCGTTCATGGCGAATTGGTGTGGGAAAGATCGTTCGAAGTCCGGACCAAACATTCGGCGAAACAATTTCAGCCGTTCCTGCACGATGGGAAACTGTTTTACGCCGCGCTACGTGACGAAAGCGATCCACTGCGGCGTCCGCAGACTGCAAAGGACTATGACAAGAACAGCAAGGCGGGTTGGCCGTGGATGTTCGTGCGAAGCTTCGATGCGTTGACCGGCGATCCGAGTGGTGTCATGGCCGGGGGGATCACCGTTCACAGCAAGGGGGCGATCGGTCAACTTGACGGCGACATCGTTCTTTTACATGCCAAGGGCGGGAGTCATTTTCCCCCTGAAAAACCTTATGGCCTTAGCCTCTCTCGCCTCAACGATTCGTTCGACTCGGTTTGGGACCGACCCAATCTCTTTGTTGAAGGAACGCATTTTATCGACAACAAGCATGCCTATTGCTTCGACCGCAAAAGCATGCACGTCCTCGATGTGGCAACCGGTAAAACGGTCAAGACGATTAACCTCAGCGGCGCTGGCACTGCGATCACATTTGATGAAGCGACCGGGAAATACAACGAGCCAGTTGATGTGTCTGAGTTAAAGATGTCTCGATTGCTAACGCATCGAACCAACATCGGTGTTGGTGACTACCACTTTTTCCTGAGTGGCAAGCCAGGATTTATCGGGCGTGTGAATCTCGGCTCGGGCGAAGTGAACTACCTGCAGGTTCCGTTGCAAGTGAAGATCGAGCATGGAGAGGCCGTCTATGCGTGGAACGATTTTCGTTCGGGGGATGAGACCGGTTCTGGATTCGCGGTCGAAGGTGACCGCCGTCGACTCGGTCATGGTTTCGGACATGTTTCGGCCGCCACACCGATCGTGGTCAACGACAAGATCTATTTCAGCACGATCTTGGGGACGGTTTACGTGGTCGACGCGACGGCCAAAGACTTTGGCCCTGATGCTTTGTTGGATGTTTGCGATTTCGGATTGCCAGGCCAGACGTGGTCGCTAAGTCCGTTGGCAGCGGCCAACGGACGGTTTTATCAACGCACCAGCAAAGAAATCATTTGCATCGGTGACGATTCTTAGAGAGCGATCACTTCGCTTTCTTCTTGCCACCTTTCTTGCCGCCGGCCTTGTTGGGCACGGGGACCATCACTTTGAGTTCGATGTCACCTTCGAGCAGGTCACCGAGTTTTGATTCGAGCTCGGCGATGTAAGGTGCTTTCATGTGTGCCAGAAAGCCGTCCATGTTTCGCCATTGCTCGTACATTTGGAACTGTGTTTGATCTTTCGGGTCGGCGACCAATTGGTAGCGGACGTTACCCTCTTCTTTTCGGGTTTCTGCGATCGCAATTCGCATCGCCGCGACAAAATCGGCTCGCGTTTCTTTCTTGCATTGCAGGTCGATCACCATGATGAAGGGGAGCGTGTGTTTGCGTTTGCCAAGTTGCTCCTTCACGTCAGTAACGAGCGGGTGTTCGCCTTCGGTCGCGTCTTGTGACAGGGCGACGGTGGGAAGGGACAAGAGCAGGATCGCGCAGGTGCAAAGGATGCGACGCATGGAGGCTTCTCCGGATGGGTGTTGAGCGAGAGGTGGCAGGCGTTGCACGATTGGCGTGCAACCGTCTCAAGAGATTCTAGACGCTCGCCGCAACACTTTCAGCTCTCTCACTGCGTGATGATGGGGGCGACGCTACGCCAGGTGGGGCCGATTCGGATTTCGTCGACAATCCGTTCAGTGGTGCCTTCGGAGCTCAGGATCACGCAATCGAGGCGGTTGTCGAAGTCGACGCCACGCGAAACGACGTGCCACGAAGCAGGTTCGGCGTACCCGAGTGTGTCACCTTCGCCGTAGACGCGAAAATAGATTTCGTCTTCGCTATTTTTGCGCGAGATGATTTTGCCAATCCAAAGAGTGGTCTGTTCGGCTGGCAAGATTTGAGGCGAACGGTGAAGCGCTCCGTCGCCGGTTTGCACACGTGGTTGGTAGCGGCCGCTGTGCCCAAAACTGATGTACTGGGAATAGTAATGGTCGAGTGAACGAAACGTTAAACGCAACCGTTCGCGTGGCCCTCTTTTTTTATTTCGACGCTCCGTTTCTCGCACCATCATGCTGACATACGTGATCGAGTTCTCGCCGAGGTCGATCGCGTGTTCCATCGGCCTGACGTAGTAGGTGTTTCCCGCCGGAAGTTTCAGCATGCCCATCCGTCCGCCTGGAACGGGCCATGTGACGTTCATTTGTCCGTGAACGATTTCGAGTTCGTCCGGCGACGCATCTTCATACGGACGCGTCATTTCGAAGGGCTTGCGTTTTCGCCAAGGCCCACGCCAACCGATTCCAACGGTGCTGTCACCGAGCGGGAGAAACCCGGGCGAATAATTGAAACCTTCGTAGACGTCCAGCAGATGGGATTGGGGACGTGGGTTGAGTTGCCGGACATATTCGCGGAAACGAGGCGAGTTCATCGGGACGGCGACCGGCCGGCTATCCGAGTGAATTGATAGCCCTTGGCCGGCACGAACAATCTTGGCCAATTGATCGGGGTCACCGAGTTTGCGGCAACTCACTTCGCCATCGAGCACATGCAGTTCGGTGTTGCCTTCGGCCTCGACTTTGACGGCGAATTCAGTGCCCAGGTCGATGACTTCACTTGTTGGCGTGAGGACAACGAACCCCTCGGCGCCGTCGGTGGCGCGGACCACCACGTCGCCAAGATGCACCGCAACACTGGCCGCCGATTGTGGCTCGATCGTCGCAGGCCCGCTCATCACCAACTCAGCACCGTTGTCGAACCGAAAGATTGCCGTGCCACTTTTTAGTTCGATAGGTCCTCGTCCTATTCGCTCGCCTTCGACAAGTGGGTTGGTCGGCGACCAAGCACATTTTTCATCAAGGACGAGCGTGGCAATCGATCCTCGCGGCGATCGACGTTCCGCTTGCAAGGGTGACGTTGAATCCTTTTCAGAATCGGATCGGAACGCCAGCCAATAGACGCAAAAAGCCAATGCGATCGTTGCGGCGATCGAGGCAAGGAGGACACGTCTGCGGTGGTAATCGGGAGTCGTCGATTGGTGATCGGGGAGTCCTGAGAAAATTTGGTCCGACGTCGCTTGATCCTCCTGATCGATCGCGTCCATGATTGCATCGACACAGAGCTCGGAATCGAAGGGTTGATGAATCAGGCCAAGCAGCCGATGTTCGCTGATACGATCAGCAACCTCCATCGCCAGGGCTTCGTCTTGCTCGGCCAGTGTGTTGAGTTCGGCGATTTCCAGTTCCGTCGCCTCGCCATCGAGGATTGCGCCGAGTAGTTCTTCGGATCTTTCGGAAGTCACTTAGATGCCTCCCACGAAACCGTTTTGCGCGTTCATCTTTGCATCGATGCATTCGTGCAAGCGTTTGCGGATCAGGCACAGTTGTTTGCGAATTGCGCCGTTGGTCCTTTGAGTGATTGCTGCAATGTCGTTCATCGATAGATCGGCTTCGTATCGATGGCGGATCAATTCCCGTGAAGTGCCTTGGATCTCGTCGAGGCATTCGCGAAGGTAGGGCAATCGTTGATCTTCGGAATCGTCATCGGCAAGTCGCTGCTCCATCTGTCTGGCAATGGCGACCGGAACAAAACGCGAATGGTAATCGGCTTGGCGTCTGAGACGCGTCGCTTCCATCAGTAGTTGGTAGCGAGCGATCGTGATCAGCCAGGCGCGGAACTGGGTTCCTGAACGGTATTCGCCGATTCGCTTGTAGGTTTCAACGAAAACGCGTTGAATGATCTCGTCGACATCGATTCCGGGCAGGCTGCGCGCCACAACGTAGGAGCGAAGGACCGGCAACATCGCCTCGACGATGGGACGAAACTGAGCGCGTTTGCCCCCTTTGACCGCCTCGATGTGCTGTTCCAGTTGTTGAGGATCCATCGGCTACTCGATTGGGCTGACTCGTGAAAAGGATATCCGATCCTAAACAGATAGCAGTTGCCAACGGCTTGTTACGCGTCGAAAACGTTGGATCTGCGGCACGCACTATCGAGTTATCCGCCCAAGGGTTGGCGGTTTCTTGGATTTTTCAGTCAGCCCTCTTTCTGTTTCATCAACTCGCTTGCCATGGTTCTTCGTCGATGCGCCGGGCGTTCCTGGGGATTTGGCTCGCTTGATCGCAATGATTGAGACGTGGAACAGCAGAGAGAAAAACGGCGAAATTTCCTAACTTTCCCGCCCGTCGATCGTACTCATTGAGCCGAGTTCGTTTGGGAATGTCAGGCGAATGTAAAAGTTTGCATGTCAGCCTGAGAGCCCCTTATCATTAGACGGGTTGTCTGGCTGGGTGGTGCGGTCAAGCAAAAGGCATGCTGGGCAAACGTACTTGGCAGACGTGTTGGAAGGGTTTTCTCGTTCGCTCGCGGCCGTTTGCATCGCATCACTTTGCGTGTTCGGCAATCTCTCCTCCCTATTGCTTGAGTAGCTTGAATATGGCAGTGGACATTAGTGACAACAGCACCGCCCAACGGATTGAAGGGTTTGGTCGTCAGGTTCAGTCGATTCGCGATGCGTTGCATCAGGTCATCGTCGGTCAGGAGGAGACGATTGATCAATTGCTAACTTGCGCTTTGACCGGATCGCACGCCCTCTTGGTTGGTGTACCCGGTTTGGCAAAGACGCTTGTGGTCAAAGCGCTTTCATCGGCATTCGATTGGAACTTTTCGCGAATCCAATTCACGCCTGACCTGATGCCTTCGGATATCACGGGCTATGAGTTGATGGGCGAAGGCGAAGAGGGAAAACGCGAAATGGTTTTTCGGCGCGGACCTATCTTTGCCAATTTGGTTTTGGCAGATGAGATCAACCGCGCGACGCCAAAGACGCAATCGGCTCTTTTGGAAGCGATGGCCGAACGGCACGCAACGGTTGCTGGCGTGACGCATGCGATGGACGACCCTTTCTTGGTGGTTGCGACGCAAAACCCGATCGAGCAGGAGGGGACTTACCCGTTGCCCGAGGCTCAGCTTGACCGCTTCATGATGGAGATTCATGTCGGCTACCCAACCTCGGATCAAGAAAAAGATATCGTGCGCCGGACGGCGGGCGCCACACCGGAGCTTCCGCAATCGACGCTGACTCGAGACGCGTTTATCGAATTGCGTGAGCTGGTCACGGCCGCCCCGGTGCCCGATAACGTCATCGATTATGTGGTTCGCCTGTGTCGCGCTAGTCGCCCCTACGAATCGGACGCTGACGAATTCGTCAAGCAATACGTCGCTTTTGGGGCGGGCCCTCGTGGATCTCAGTGCCTTGCGATGGCATCGAAAGCGAAGGCGCTTTTGTCGGGCCGCGCCGCTCCCACAGCCGAAGATGTGCGTTCCATTGCCCTGCCTGTCTTGCGGCATCGCGTTCTCGGCAATCACCGCGCGATCGGCGATCAGATTGACGCCGATGGCATCGTGCAACACTTGCTCGACAAGGTGCAATCGTGAGTGTTGCATCGGGGGTTGGGGCGAAGAATATTGGCGCGAGCGCGGCAGAGGGGGCGAAGGGCCGATCCGAAACGCAATACCGCTTCCTTGAGTTACGTCAATTGGTGGCGCTCGAACACATGCGGTTCGTGACGCCCAATCGGGTCGACGGTCCCTACAGTGGCCGTCACCGATCGCGCGCGATGGGCGGCTCGGGTGAGTTCGCGGACTATCGACCCTATACGCCAGGCGACGACCTGAGACGCCTCGATTGGCGGGTCCTCGGGCGGACCGGTCGCGCTTACATCAAACGCTTTCAGGAAGACACGAATCTTTCCTGCCTTTCGGTGATCGATTGCAGCGGTTCGATGCAATTCGACGGTCGCCCGACTCAAGGTGCCGCCACCGGTTGGCTACGTAAAAAGTTACCGGGTGGCGCTAGTCGCAGCGACGCACCCGACAAGCTGACGTACGCGCAATACTTTGCTACCGCGCTGACACATCTCGTCACACGCGGCGGCGATCAAGCGGGATTGGGACTTGTAGGCGGCGGGCTACATCAATACTTGGCCCCGGGAAGTACCGAATCGCACGCTCGGTCACTTTATGAAGCGATCGAGTCGATCAAGACGGTTCCCGAAACCGACTTGGCGGGCGGACTCGAAACGATCATCGGTCGCGTCCATGGTCGCGGCGTGATGTTGTTGCTGAGTGATTTGTTGGTCGACGATCTGACCGATTTGACGGCGTCACTGCGAAACTACCGTCATCGCGGATGGGAGATTGTCATTTTGCATTTGATCCATCCGGACGAAGAGGACTTGCCCGAAGGTGTTGCGTTTCAGTTCGAAGGTCTCGAAGGCGAAGGCAACGTGCGCTGCCGCGTCAATGAGGTTCGCGAGCTCTACCGCAAACGTTGGCGCGAGCATCTTGAGCGGGCTCGAACGATATCGACCGCCGTCGGTGCGGACTATCGTCGGATCAGTACGGCGACCAGCTACTTGGATACCCTGAGCCAATTCCTCGTGCAGCGCGCAGGGTGACCGCCATGTTCATGCATCCAATGTTGTTTGTCATCGGACTCTGTGGCGCTGCGATTCCAGTCGTCGTCCATCTGTTGACACGGCCTCAGCCGGTTCGGATGCCGTTGTCGACGATCCGATTGGTTTCGGACGCCTTGCATCAACGACGAGCAAAAGATCGGTTGCGTGATTTTCTGGTGTTGCTATTTCGGTCGCTGGCCGTGGCGCTATTGGCGATGGCGATCGCGCGACCATTGCTCGATGGTGACCAAAGACCCCAAACCGGCGAGCAAGCGGATCGAGTCAAGATTGTCTTGGTCGATGCAAGTCAAAGCATGGGGGCGATCGCTGAAGCTGCGACACGGTTTGACGAAGCGAGAGCTGCGGCGGCCAAGGAACTCGCTTACAAACCGAATCTCGCGGCGAACCTGTTGATTGCCTCACACGATCCGGGTGCGGTCTTCGAAACGCCGAGTGCAAACCTGCGGCTGTTGCGCGATCGATTGGCTGATGCCAAAGTAACGGGGGCCGCGATCAACGTTTCGGCTGCATTTGACGAAGCGACTCGCCAGTTCGCTCAATCGGCAAGCGATGCCAAACGCGAACTGGTTGTGATTAGCGACTTTCAACGGGCAAGTTGGGCACGGGCCGACTTCAGTGCATTGCCGGAAGACACCGAGGTTCGATTGATCGCGATGTCGTCAGAGGAAACACCGGGCAACTTGGCGATCAAAGAAGTGCGATTGACGGCGACGCCGACCGCCGGAAAGCCGGTGACATTGTTGGTCGATGTCGCCAACCACAGCGGTGACAATCGAAATGTGAAAGTGGAACTTGAGCTCGGCCCACTCACGCGGGCGGTGGAAGGCAACGTCGATGCGCAATCCGAATCGACGATGCAGATTTCGGTCGACTGGCCTGATTCGGGCTGGCAGTGGGGAAACGTCCGGTTGGTCGAAGCGCATGACGCATTGCCTGCCGATGACGTGTTGCCAATCGCCATCGGCGTGCGGCCTGAAACTCGCATTGCGATTGTGACCGAGGCCGAGAACCGTCCGGGCAATGGTGCGTTTTTTGTCCGACAGGCGCTTTCGCGGCACAGCGACGACGAATCGTTTGAACAGCAGAAGGATTCGGACTTGGCGTTGATCACGCCCGGCACGCTCGACACTCCGACGGCACAAGCCGCGCGGCTTTGGGTGATCACCGATGTTGAGGCCTGGGACGATACGGTCGCGCCTCGAGTTGCGTCATGGCTTCGACGTGGCCAATCCGTTCTTTACATCGCTCGTGGGCCCGCCGACGCAAACAACCTCAAGAGCTTGCAAGAGAATCTTGGCAGCGAGATGCAGCCGCCAGTCGAGTTGATCGCATCGATGGAATCGGACAAGCGACGCGATTTGAAAGTGGAAGACTTTGATCGCGAAAGTGCACCCTTCGACGCATTCGGCGAAACGCTGACGGTTGCCGCCAAGCATTGGCGCGTTGGTGGAGGATGCCCGACCAGAACACTGGATGATGCGATCGTCGATGCGGTTACCGCCACACTTTCGGATCGTTCGACGCTGTTGTACTTCACCGATGTCGGTGCTGGAAAACTCGCCGTGCTCAACGCCGATCTGTCGGCAAGTAACATCGCTTACCAGGCGGGCTTCATTCCGATGTTGGTCGAAACCGTTGGGCGACTGACCGACTCGGGTGGCGCGGTGGGTGGAACGTCGAGCGGTCAGCCCATTGTGCGTGACCTACCCGCTGGGATTGCGAGCCCCGATGACGTGGCGGTTTCGCGCACGACGGGAAGCGAAGACGATCCACCGGCTGGGAAGATTCAATCTCATGACGGGACGCTCGTTTGGAACTGGACGGCTGCGACCGCTCCAGGTGTCTATCGCGTCAAAGACAACAAGAACCAAACACTGTGGGCCGAGGCGGTTCGTAGTGATCCGTCCGAGCAGGACTTGCGGGCTTTGTCACAGGAGGTCTTGCAGCAGCGTCTTTCGGGTGGTCGGAAACTCGATTACGAAACGACGGCGCAATCGGCATCGCAAACCGACTCACTTTGGGTGTGGGCCGCACTTGCCATGCTTGGTTGTGTGATTGGTGAACTGGCAACACTTGTTTGGTTCAAGTCATAGAGAATTGCGACGATGTATTTGATCATTCCCGCATGGCTTGATTTTGACCCTCGCGTGTCATTGCCGCTTTGGGTGGCGTTGGCCGCTGCGCTGGCGATCGCTTGGTGCGTTTATGCATGGCGATGCGGTAGTTCCATCGCCCGCCCCAATCGTCTTTGGACACTCGCGTTGATGTTGGTCGCCGGGGCTGTTCCCTTGGTGCTGCTGTTGAACCCGACTTGGGTCGAAGCGTTGCCACCACCCGAAGGCCGGCCGCTCGTGACGGTCGTGGTCGACACCAGCGCAAGCATGGACGTTATCGACAAAGACGAAGCTGACGAGACTCGGTTACAGATTGCGACCAAGATCGCCGAGGACTTGCTTTCGTCGTTTGATGAAACCTACGAAACAAGATTGTTGTCGTTTGATGCTGACGCGCGGGGGCGAGAGCTTGGGGAATTGGGCGAGATCGCTCCTGGCCAAAAGACGGATCTCGCATCTGCGATCGCGCTTGCTGCCAATTCCGATCGACCCCGTGGGCAAGCGGTCGTGTTCTTGAGCGATGGGATTCACAACACCGGCGCAGCGCGTCGTGTCGTTGCGGCGTCACGGGCCGCGCGCGGTCGTGGCGCGCCGCTTTTTCCCGTCAAGGTCGCTCAGCCTCTCGTGGTTAAGAACCTGGCGGTCGAAACGTCGGCGGCGAATCGACTTGCGTTTGTTGAGCAACCGGTCAAGCTCACCGCCGAAGTGACGGGCGCAGGTTATCAGTCGGCGCCGCTCGATGTACGGTTGATGCGGGATGGCCAAGTGGTCGAAACCAAAACGGTCACCCTCAGTAGCGATGGTCGACAAGAGGTTTCCTTCACGGCAAAGCCGGAGCAACCAGGACTCTATCGTTATTCGATTGCCGTCGGTTCGCTTCCAGCAGAAGCCACCGACGAAGACAACAGTGCAAGTTTGCTCGTTCGGGTCGTTGATTCGCCGATCGGTGTGCTGTTGCTCGAGGGAAAGCCGTACTGGGATAGCAAGTTCCTGGCTCGTAAACTCGCGTCCGATCCGTCGATTGAGCTGGAGAGTCTCGTGATGATGCGAAGCGATCGGTTTTTGCATCGTCGTCAACGGATCAGTGCCCCCAGCGGCGAAGAAGAGGCTGCGGCCGATGCGGATTCGGCCAATGAGGATGCTGGGAGTGAAGCTCCACCATGGGAGATCTTGCCAACTCCCGAGTCGGTGATTGGTTCGGCTGACTCGCTAAACAAATACCAAGTGATTGTGCTTGGTCGTGATTCGGAAGCGTATCTCGATGACACGACCGTGACCCGCTTGAGAACGTGGGTGTCGACGCAAGGCGGTTCGCTCGTCTGTGCCCGGGGGGCGCCCCAGTCGACTCTTTCGGAAAAGCTCGGTCGCATGTTGCCAGTGCGTTGGACGCGCGACACCGAGCGGCGTTTTCGCGCAACGGTGACCGACGCTTCGTCCAGCGAGGGATGGCTTGCTCGGCGCGGCGACATCGATCCGCTTGCGGCGCTGCCGTCACTGGCGACCGATGCGTCGCCCGAAAAACGCGGCGGTTTGCCGCGCGTGTTGGTCGCCAGCGATGCGACGGATGGATCGGTTCCGATTGTGACCTACCAACCCTACGGCGCTGGCCGCACGGTGGTGGTCGAGGGTTCGGGCATGTGGCGTTGGGCGCTGCTGCCGCCCGAGTTTGCCGCGTCGGACGAAACGTACGCGAGCGTTTGGAATGGACTGCTGCAGTGGCTGGTGTCACGGGTTGCGCTCTCACCGGGCCAAGATCGTGCGCTGCAAAGCGATCGAACGCAGTTCACCACCGATATGGCAGCCACCGCGACGCTTCTGGTGCGAGATACCGTTCCGGTCGAAGGAATGCCCGTTGTCCATTTGGTTCGCGAGGGTGATATGGATTCAAAAGAGATCATCTGCGAACCCGCCGGCGATCAACCAGGCGTCTATCAGGCTCGATTCGGAAAGTTGGCACCGGGCAACTATCGCGTCACACTGAAGGATGCGGCTGAGACCGATCGTAGCGTGACAGCTTTCGAAGTTCGACGACCCATCGCCGAAGCGCTCGACATGAATCCACGCGACGATCTTTTGGCGAGTATTGCAAAGGAAAGTGGTGGTCGGGTAATCGACAAGCTGGATGCGGGACGGATCGCCGAAACCATCCAGCAACAAATCATTGATGACCTTCCCATCGAGACGCGTCGCACTCCGGCGTGGGACCGTTGGTGGGTCTTGCTGGGCATCCTTGGTATGTGGACAGCAACCTGGACACTGCGGCGTCGCAGCGGACTGGTTTGACCGGCGCGTTTGATTCCAGAGAACTCAATTTCAAGGCGATTCGAAATGGCAACTGTCATTCCCGAACAATCGAAATCGACCGAAGCTGGACGCAGTTTGCAGAATCAAATTGCCGAAGTGGCAAAACGCGTCCGATTGATCGGTGCGGTCGATGCTTGTCTTTGGTCAATCGCGGCTGTCGGTGTTGTGCTTTTCTTGTTGGCATGGATGGATGTGATTTGGCATTTGCCGATGAGCCTGCGGCAAGGCATCTTGCCGGCAACGATCTTGGTTGGTGCGGTTGCCTTCTTGTGGTTGCTCGTTCGAGTTTGGAAAGGTGCATCGTCCGAGCGGATCGCGAGGCGGTTGGATGAGGTCGGCGAGACCGGTGGACAAATCTTGTCGGGTTGGGAGCTACTTCCCGAGAATGCGGATCGAAACATGACGGGCCAGAACGACAAAACGGAAGCTCTGGCCCGTGGGATCGCCTCGGTAGCGGTGTCACAGGCTTCCAAGCGTGCCACCGATGTGGATCCGGCGAAGGCGGCGCCTTGGAGTCAATCGCGGCGGAGCAGCATCGTGGCAGGTGTCGTTGGTTTGGTGATGATCGCCTTTGCCGTGATTGCACCTGGCGCATTCGGGACCTCGTGGAATCGATTCACAGCGCCGACCGTCGACACGCCCCCCTATTCGCCACTGCAGTTCGATGTCAGCCCCGGCGACATTCGTTTGAACTATGGCAAGCCCTTGGAAGTGACCGCGTCGATCACCGGAGGCGGAGTTGAGAACGCGCTGCTCGTGTTGGGGCAACCGGATGATCCCGACGCAAAACGAGTTGCCATGTTTCCACGGGGTGGCGGACGTTGGCAGGCGGTCGTGCCTCGTGTGACGGAATCGACGACCTACTGCGTGACAGCGGACCGAGGCAGAAGCCGCTTGTTTGATTTGCAGGTGATGGAGACACCCAAGATTGAATCAGCGACCTTCACAATCACGCCGCCGGCTTACACGAGTCTGCCTCCGCGCGAGGCACGATATCCGCAAGATCGCATTTCAGGACTCTCGGGAACGGTCGTCGCGTTTTCGATTGATGCCAATCGTCCGCTCAAGTCTGGCAGCGTCACACTCATGCCTTTGGACGACGAAAGTGATCTCGCGCCTCAGACGGTCGATCTTTCGGTATCGCCAGACAACCCACAACGTGCCGTCGGCGAAGTGACGATCAAGCGATCGGGTAACTGGATTGTTTCGGTGACCGGTGCAAACGACGTTGAGTGTGAGTCGCCGATTCGTTTGGAAGTCGAACTCCTTGTGGATCGTCCACCGATCGCGCGCATCGCCCAGCCACGTCCTCAGTCGTATGCAACGCCGACAACGAAAGTACCCGTCGCTGCGATCGGCGAAGACGATTTTGGTGTCGCTCGTATGCGGATCTACCGAGTCATTGATGGCTCGCGTCCCGTTCCACTGGAAATCCCAATTGTGGAAACGAGGCGTACCGTTCAAGGCGGTTCGAGTTTGCCATTGGCGGCGTTTGGCCTTGAACCGGGTGACAAAATCACGCTCTTCGCGCGCGTTGACGACACGCGGCCAGGGGCATCGCAAGGAGGCGAAAGTCCGCTCGCGCACATCAACATCATTTCGCAACGAGAGTTCAATCGAATCATTGCGGCTCAGCAGGGACGTCAAATGCTCGAGAACAAGTTCCGTCAAGCACGTCGGATGCTCGAGGAACTGTCGGCCGAAGCGGCGAAGTTGCAAGAAGAGCTTGATGCAGCGGACCCGAATGACGCCGAGGCGCAGAAAGAGCTTCAAGAAAAAGTTGACACGCTTCGTGAAAAGATGGAAAGGGCGGCCCGCAACCTTGAGGAAATCGCTCGCCAGGAGTTGCCGCTTGAGATCGACCAAGAGTGGAACAAGGCACTCAAAGAACAGGCCAAGGCGTTGCGCGAAGCGGCCAAGAGCGGAAAAAGCATGAAATCGGAGGGCAAGACTGCCAAAGAGCAAGCTGACGAGATGCAAAAGGCAATCGATAAGGCACGTAACGACCAGAAACAAAAGATTGGTCAGCCGATGGACGCTCTGAAAAAGATCGCACCGATCCTTGCTGCAGAGTCCAAGTTTGTTCAATTGGTTGAGCGGCAACGGGCTGTTGTCGATGCGCTTGACCGATACCGCCAGGACGATACGGTTCGCGACGAAGCGGATCGCCAACAGGTGGTGCAGCTACGCGAAGAGGAAGCTGCGATTCGACGTGAGCTAGGCGAATTGATGCAAGAGATCGCGACGGCCGCGGAAGGTCTTGGCGACGATCCCGACATGCAAGAACTCAAACAGTCTTCGATTGACTTTGTGATGGCGGTGGGTGAAAGTCCGATCGATGCGGAGCTTTCGGAAGCACGCCAAAGCCTCGGCCGCTTTGACGGTGCCGACGGCTATGGGCATGCGATCACGGCACTCGAAGAGATGGAAAAGTTCTTGTCACAATGCAAAGGCAATGGCAAGAAGGCCGGCAATTGTTTGAAGAAGAAGTTTGCGCCGGGGCTTCCCAGTCAAGGAAGCAACGCGCTACAAGAGATGCTCAATCAAATGGGGCTCAATTCAGGGCCCAACGCTGGCTACTCGATGCGAGGTAACTCGGGCCAGAACGTCGGGTTGTACGGGAATCAACCCTTTGCGCAGCCTCGTGGTGGCGGACGCGGCGATCGGAATCAGATGATGCCTGCCCGCGGCGATGGCGGAAGTGCCGCTGGGGTCGGTTCGATAGGCGAAGATCCGATTGCGGAACTGCCCGAAACGGCGCGGACGAGTTCCGGTGATGTGCCACTAAGGTACCGACGCCAAACCGAACAGTATCTGCGCCGGATTGCTGAAAGCATGGACCAATAAAGCACGTACCAATTACGACGTGATCGAAATGGAGCGACGCATGGTGAGAATTCAAACGCTTTGCCTGGCGATGATGACGACGGTCTGCCTGGCTGGAACCAGCAGTGCGGAGGATCCGGCTGACAAAGAGGCTGCGATCAAAACGGTGCCCGATCCCACGCATGTCGGTGGCGAATCGGGCAGCGTCGTCCAGGTTGCAAATCTTGTTTACGCGGGATCGAAGTCTAGCGAGTGTTTTGCCGACCACTTTCTTGTGCGAGCCGAAAAAGATTCGACGATTTCGACCAGTCGCCGTTTTCATGCCGTCAAACTTAGCAGCGAAGAGATTTACAACTATCCGCTGCTGATCATGACGGGCGAAGGCGAATTTGTGCTCGGCGATGCCGAGCGAACCAACCTGAGAGCCTATTTGAAGCGTGGTGGGTTCTTGCTCGCTTCCTCAGGTTGTTCTTCGCCGGAATGGGATCGTTCGTTTCGCCGAGAAATGGCGACCTTGTTTGAGGAAACCAAAATGCAACAACTCGACTTGAAGCATCCGGTTTTTCACACTGTCTATGACATTGACCAGTTGACCGCCAAGCATGGCACGCCAAGGCCCCTTGAAGGCATCTCGATCGGTGACCGGTTGGCGGTTTTGTACAGCCAGGATGGGTTGAACGATACGTCGCACGCACAGGGCTGTTGTTGCTGTGGCGGGAACGAAATCACCAACGCCGAAGTGGTCAATGTCAACATCCTCGCCTATGCCTTGAGTTATTGATTGCCTGTGTTTGCGTTGCGTTTTCGAAATTGGGTTGGCTTCACGTGCGGGATCGTGCTGCTGTATTCGTGTGGATGCAGTTCTTCCGAGACGGTTGAAAAACCGGCGAAGCAACCGGTCGTGATTCTTGCGAGCTGCGACACGCAAGGCTGGATTGAGCCGTGCGGTTGCGCGAGCGGGCAATCGGGTGGGCTCAGTCGTCGAGCGACGTTGATGAAGAAACTTGCCGAGGGACGCGAATCCTTGTTGGTCAGCGTCGGCGGTGCGACACTCGGATCGAGTGCGTACGACGTCGAGAAGTTGCGCGCGATTCTTGCCGGTGAAGCAGCAATGGGGTACGCCGTCCACAACCTCGGAACCGAAGAGCTTGAAATCGGGATTGATCGGGTAGCAAGTTCAGAGGGAGATCTTGAGTTTGTTGGCACCAACACGCTTGCCAACGACTGCAGCCTGGCGGAGCGATCGGTGATTGTCCGCCGTGGCAATCGAAAGATCCTCGTACTCGGTGTCATCAGTCCGTCGTTGACATCTTTCGAAGCAGAAGACCCCGAGAAGGCCATCCTTGCCGAACTGGAAAACCGGCGTGGCGACTACGACTCGGCGGTTGTACTAGCCTATGTCGAGCCGGAAGAACTGACTGAGTTGTCGAGCAATCTTCCTGAAGTGGATGTCATCATTGGTGGCAAGACTCCGCAGAGTGTCGCGCCAAAGCGATTCGGACAAACTTTGATGACCGCGATCGCGAGCAAAGGCAAATTCATCGCAAGAATTACGGGCGAGGTCGCGAGTTCAGGTGACGGCGATCACTGGGAGGCGGACTTGCACGAGGTGGTTGAATCTCTCGACAAGGATGAGCAACAGCAGGCGAACTTGAAGTCGTTTCGCGAGCGGCTAGACAAATACGACTTCGCTGCGCTCGATACCAGTTTTGATTCGATGGGCGTGGGGAGCGAAGCGGGAGATCAAGAGAACACCTTCGTTGGGTCGCAATCCTGCAAAGAGTGCCACGAGGCGGACCAAGAAATCTGGCACCAATCGGCTCATGCCCACGCGTGGGCAACGCTCGAAGAGGTGGGGGCGCATGTCGACTCGTCGTGCCAGAGGTGCCACACAACGGGGTTCGGACTAGCGGGAGGATTCATCAATCGCCGGCGAACGATGGATCGAATCGAAGTGGGCTGTGAAAGTTGTCATGGGCCAAGCAGCGGGCACGTTGCCGACACCGATGTGAGAACACCTTGGCAAGCTGCCGAATCGTGTCTGGTGTGCCATGACCATGAAAACAGCCCGCACTTTGACTATGACGACTACTGGGACCAAATCGTTCATGGAACCGATGAGGCGACCGATGACGCAAAAGAATAGTGTTCTTCGTCGAATGCACACTGTCATGCTGCGGGCGTTTGCCAGTGCGGTTGTCGTGATGCTGTTGCCTGCTCCGGGGACGCACCTGCGCGCAGATGATTCTTGGAGTGAGGATTGGATTTCAACGATCGAAGCAGCAGAGGAAGACGACTCGAAGCCCATTTTGGTTAAGTTTGAAGCGGCTTGGTGCGGCCCCTGCAAACTCTTGACCGAAGCGATGAAGGATGCCGAGGCGATCCATCTGCTATCTCGCATGCACTTGGTCAAGATCGACGTTGACCATCCAAGCGAAGAGGCACCGGTCGACGACGTTGCCGCTCTACCCACGATGCGTGTGATGAATTCGGCCGGTGAAGTGATCGCCGAGCATGTTGGATACATCGAAGGCGAAGCCTTGATGCAGTTTCTGCGCGACGGCCAAGAGCAGTACAAAGCGAAACGGGCGGCGCTGCGGTTGGTCAAGAGTTTGGGAAACGGAGGATCGCTTAGCGACAAGCAGACGGAAGTGCTGTTGGAGATGCTGGCGGATCGCTCGCCACGGCAGCGTGCAGCCGCGTCCGGTTTGTTGATCGCCCATCCCCAATCGGTTGCCGCAAGCGTGATCACGGCCTTTGAAAAACCGAGGCTACGCAGCCGTCTTGCGGCGCTCGATGTCCTGCGTCGATGGACGGCTCCAGTTGACGGCCTCGATCCCTGGCAGCCCGAGACGATCACGAAAGATCGAATCGTTGAGCTGAAGATCTGGAGTCAAACGTTTTCCGAGCAAAGCGATTTGCATTCGCAGATGCAGCAACAAGCACTCGACGAAGCGGAGTTGGAACTCGATCGACTCGTGCGACGCGGTGATGCCCGTGATGGTGCCGTGGAGTCGCTCGGGATGGCCGGCAAAGAACTACAACCATCGGTCGACAAGCGACTTGAAACGGAGACGACGGACACGGCGCGCCAGCGACTCGCTTCCGTTTTGTACCGCTTGGTCTCTGCGCCAACGCTTGCGATTCGCCTGCCGGAGGCAACCGACTCCCTTGCATCGATGGACGCCGACGAGCGGCGCACTGCTGCCAAGCAGCTCGCCGATCAAGCACGCTCGGAAGACTTGCCGCTGTTGGAGACGCTATTCGGACACAGCGACCCGCTCGTTCGTGAGTTGGCTTTGCGTGGGCTACAAAACGCTGGCGGTGGTGACACAACGCGATTGACCCGGCTGCTTGATGATCCCGACAAGAACGTTCGAGCTGCGGTACTGAAGCTTTGGCTTGACAACCCCAAGGCGTCGTTGGTCAAGCCAGTCAGCCAGCATGCATTGAAAGAAACCGATTCGGGACTGTTGGTCTACTACGTGCGGCTTTTGAAGGAACTCAACAGCAATCTCGAACAATCGCATGCCGCATTGAAACGGCTTTCTTCGGATTCCGATTGGCAGGTGCGAGCCGCGGTTGCCGAGGCAATTTCACATCGAATCACTGAAGCAGCGAAGAGTGCGCCAAGTGTTGGTGGCGTGAAAAAAGTGGCGTTCCCTGTTGATCTCAAAGAGGCGGCTCGGAACCTTCTCGAAGACGATGACAGTTTTGTTCTCAGCAAGATTGTTCCCGCGGTCGTTGCCGGCGACCAGAAAGAGTCGTTTTCGAAGTTACTCGAAGTTGCCTGGAAGAACCCGAACATTCGTGCTGAGATTCTGCCGCGGCTGACCTACTCGGAAGGGAAACGTGACGCGCGCGAATTCTTGGTGAAACGATTCGAATCGGAGGTTGCGGCCGATCGCATCTTTGCCCTCGAAGCGATGACTCGATTCTCGACCAAGGACCGCAAAGACTTCATCCGCCGCGGCGTGCTTGATGGTGATCCGAAAGTAAAGGTCTCCGCTGCACGTGCGCTTTCGTCATGGCTGGATGCTAATCATTCCCGTTTGGCACCTGTTCCGCCCACGCCTCCTACGGAAAATGTCTATCAGCTTGGGTTCGGATATGATTCGCCGTTTGGTGTGCCAACGTCCAGCGGATCGGCACGCCCTGTACCGGGAAGGGCTGCCGTGCCCGTGATCCGCTCTGGCGGAATCGGTGTGAAGGTGGGGGTAAGTCCACCGTCCAACTTGGAAATGGGACCGGCCGAGTTTGATGCGGCGATTGAGGATCTGTTTGCTGCACCCGCTGCAATTCCCGCCGAGGCAGACATCGAAACCATGCTTCAAGTGATTGAGGAAGGTGGCGTACCTGCCGTGGAGGCTTCGGAAGAAGATAACTCGCCCTTCCAGGTTGTTGATGCAACCGGCCTCGATCAGCAAGGCGTTGCGGTGACAGAGGACGACCCGTTTGTCGAGCCGACCCAGGAAACCGTTCCCGTAACTCCTAACGTTCAAGCCAAGCCCGATGGCCAAGACGCAGTTCAACAGGGCGGTATTCTTCAGGCTCTCGGCAATCTTTTCGGTGGTGATGTCCCCATCCAAGTTGACGCGGATCCGACGGAGATTGTCGAACTGATGGAGGATCCCTTTCAGGGCGACGCACCGCCACAGGCAGTTCAAGAGTCGGGCGAACCGACCAACAACCGCCAGCTCGAAGCAACGCGTAAATACGATGACTGGCTGGCACGTTGGCGAGAGCGACCGGATGACATTGAATCGTGGCTCGAAGGATTGCGGCAACCGCTTGAGGAGCTGGCGGCCAAGGGTGGTGAAGCTGAATTCGACGTCATGATGGCCGTTTTGCGACTGGGCGGAACGGCATCGGCAAAAGAGATTCTTGACGTCGCATCCGAATCGGCATCACGCAAACAGATCACCAACGTGTACAAATGGCTTGATCCCAAAACACGCCGGGAACTGTTGCAGTTGATTGGGGCGACGCCGGAAGCCGCGGACTTGCTGCCGCGAATATTGCAAGAGTCGCGGAAGTACGACCCGACCGTGTCACACCAAGCATTCTGGAATTCGCTCAAGCAAATCGATATCGACGCATTTGATCATGGATGGCAGTTGCGCACGAACTTGATGATGGTGGCAACCGGATCCGAGTATTTCATGCAACAAGACGGGCAGAGCTACGATGTGGTTGCGGAGAGCTTGTCCGAAGATCTCAAATCGCTTGAGCCATCGGCTGCGTTGATGGTCGGTCTCTCCGTCCTTTCCGAGATTGACCCGGCGAAAGTCGTCGATGTGGTCCGTGATGATTACGCCGATGCGTCTCTTTCGGCGCCGCTGCGACGAGACTGGGCGCGATTCGCCATGTCGGCTCGGAAAGCTCCGGAAGCTTCAGCATTGGCGGTGAAGTTTCTCGATGACGATGTGCTGCGTCCGGTCGCGCTGAGCTACATCACGCAAGGGCAGGAAGGAGTCTCCTCGACCGAGGTGGGCCACTTGGACGTTTCAGGTCTGCAAGAGGACGTGTATGCCAGTGGTCGATTGACGATCGCCCGAATCACACCCCATGTCACTCGCGAGCATCTTCTTCCGCTGTTGGATAGTGAAGAAGAGGAGATTGTTGCCCTCGCGACCTATGCGCTTGTCGTGATGGGCGAATCGGTTGACCTTGGCCCGCTTCTCGATCAAGCGCAATCGGAAGGGTTCAGCCGCTACCTGTCGGGAACAACGGATTTGTTGGTGATGGCAATCGCCGCACGCAACCACGACGAGGATGTTTCGATTCTCGAAGAGATCTATCCGCAATTGCGCGACAACTACTACATCAAAGAGTTCTACTGGAAAATACGCATCATGACTGGCCCCAAGGCACTCGCGCTGCGCAAACGGATACGCAAAGATGTTGGAATGGAACAACTCACCTGACTTGCGAGAACGTTGCCAACGCGTTGCTTTAGCGCGTCATGAGGCAGGACTTTTCAGGGCTTGATCGCAAGACACGTTCCGGGCCACTATCCGGGGCACGCATCTTGATTGGGACATTCGTCCGAAGGAATCTTCGATTCGCGACGATCGAGACTTATCAACTTCATTTGGCTTACTTCAACAGGATGAGAGATGAGAATCATTGCGTTTGTGGTGCTACTGATCAGCGCCGTGTCGGTGGCGTCGGCACAGTACGAGGGTCGGTCGGGTAGCGATGGCGTTTATGCGACGGCCACCTCAGCAATCAAAGCGACACCGAAATTCCTCGTGATGACTGTTCAGATCGAAGGACGTAGCAGCGAGTTGCCGCAAGCCGCAGAAGAACTGAAGCGACGTATCGATATCGCGAAGCAACGCTTGGTCGAACTCGAGGCGATTGCCGAGAGCATCGAACTGGGCAAGCCGACGCTTTCGGGGACCAGTTCTCAGGAAGAGGCCCAGCGTATGCAAATGATGATGCAGCAATATGGCGGTGGCGAACGGGGCAAACAGATGCTCGAGCAAACGCGTAGCGTGTCGATTCTTCAAACACTGACCGCGAGATGGCCGCTGCCGGGTGATGATGACCTGCAACGAATCGTTGAAACGAAATCGCTAACAGAAAAGATACGTAAACGCGATGTTGCCAGCAGCGCGGACAAGCAACCTGTCTCGGCCGCTCAGGAAGAGTTGGCTGTCGAGATGGAAGCGATGATGAGTGAGTACAGCTACGGTGAGGAAACAACGAAGGTAGGTGACCCGACATTCACCTTTATGGCGATTGTGCCCGCGGCGGATTACCGTGATGCCATCGCGTCGGCTTTTCGTGACACCAAGGCAAAGATCAAGACGATCGGCGACGTCACGAAGACGCAGCTCGAATTCACGCGACCGGTATCGAGTTCATTTGATGTCCTCTCTGCCGAGCCCGACTATTACGGGAACTCAGTTGGCGAGGAACCGAAAGCCGATCCCGACACTGGCGACTTCGAGGTGATGGCAGACAATCCGAACGAGGTGACTTGCGAAGTGACCGTGACGGCAGTTGGCAAGTACCGTTCGTAGTGCAGCCTTTCGGCGGAACAGCCTATCCGACGAGCTAGACCACTCGGCCATTTAACACTCTCCCTTGGGAGAGTCGGGCTCTAAGGCCCGGAGAGGGCTGTTTGGATTTTTCCCTCCCCGGACTTTACGTCCGACCCTCCCGCAAGCGGGAGAGTGATTGCGGGGACGTAGGGGGACGCTAAGACGTGACCGGGATCACTCGGCCGCGCCAGGCAACCGAGCCGCTGACCACTCGGTGGTAGAGTGCTGCGGAAAAGCTGCACATCACTGGAATGATGCCGAGTGGAAATAGAACCGCAACCATGGGGTTGAAGCGGACGTACCTTGCGACAGGAATCAAGAGCAGGCATTGAATTGCATAGGCCGTGGCGCCGGCGATCGTCATCGGCAAGGACCCTTTGGCCAGTCCGATGCCGAAGCAAATCAGTGGTATCCAGTAGACCACCAGCGGCAAGAACATCGCAGGGATCGCCATCACGATGTGGTCGACGGCGCCCAAGATGTTTTTGGTCAGCCCCCAGATTGCATGATGGTTGCCTTTGAACAGGCGCACATCGGAAAGCTCGGGGGCAAAGTGTAATCGTGCTGTGCCACCCCTGCGTTTGACTTCGTGAGCGATCGCAACATCGTCAAGGAATTCGTTTCGAATCGCATGGATTCCGCCCAGCTCGTCAAGCTTTTGACGCGACAGGAGAATGAATGCTCCTGCGGCCGCTCCGTGCGGCGAAGTGGGGGAGTTGATCGCTTGCAGGCAGAATTGGACGGTTCCGGCGATGAACAGATGCGGAAGGACCACGTTCTCGAAAAGCGAGTCACAGTGGAAACGCGGACAAAGGCTCAGCATGTCTAGCTGTTCGCGGTGCATCACATCGAGTGCGGTTGCCAGTTCCGACCTGTGATGCAGCACATCGGCATCGGAAAAGAGAATCGTCTCGCCGTGGGCATGAGCGACACCCGCATCCATCGCGTTTGGTTTGCCGAGCCATCCTTCTCGTAGCTGCGGGTTATGAACGACGGTCAAACGTGAATCTTCCGCCGCAATTGCGTCGAGGATCGTACCTGTTTCGTCTTCTGAATGATCGTTGACGACGATCACTTCCAGGTCCACGTGTTCCATCGCGAGAACGCTTCGCACCGAGGCTTCGATATCGAGGGCTTCGTTGCGCGCCGGGATGACGACGCTTACCTTTCCTTGCGGGCCCTCATCGGGTCCGACATCGTGGAGCGGTTCGACAGAGACCTGTCCGACCAGTCGCAACGTGTAGACAAACGCGACGCCAAGACTGGCGGACATCACTGCACTTAGGATCGAGAAACCGATCAGCGACGCGTCCCACACGAGCGAACCTGCGTTTGGGGGATGGGTTTGTTGCGACCGTCGCCTAACGCAGCGAGATCGCTTGTTGCAGCGGACGTAGCACGCTGCCAACCAAGTACTCGTCGACAAGGTCACGACAGAGGGCAGCGAGTCGATCGAACTCACCGATAAACGTTTCACCAACCCCAAGACTGTCAAACCGCCGGACGGTCAAATAAACACTCAACTGGTCTTCGCCGTATTCGCCAGTGCGTACCTGGTACGCATTGGTGCGTGATTCAAAGCTGACCCGGCACTGAGTCCGACATTCCTCGTCGAGCGCAAACTGAATCGCAGGCTCGTGTGACAGAAGTTTGCCGTAGGGGACCTGTGAGAAACGTTCGAGTCCTGGTGCGATTCCAATGGCTTCGGCAAGGATTTCGTTGTGGTTGCCACGATAGGCAAAATCGAACCCCAACATCACACTTACCGACTCGCAATCGAGCGGGCTGATCGACAGTTCGTAAGGCACCATCTCCAGGATCGAACGATGCTGCTCGGCGGCACTCTCGAACGAGTCTGGATTGACGACGCCGCTATTGACCCGTTTGGCTTCGCAGGATGCCCAGCGGTAGGCGCCGGCATCTTTCTCTTCTTCGAGGACGAACTCGCCTTTGTCTCGCGAGTAGAAGTTTTGCATTTTCGGGTAGCGGCGCCGGATCTGTTCAAAGAAATGCAGGACCGATTCGCGACCCTGGGGTAGCTCCATCTCGGTCGACAGATTCATGTTCAGATAGAAATCATCACTGAAGGCGCCGTACTGGCTCATGCAAAACCTCCTGGTTCGCCGGAAAAGGATTGTGGTGGACGCGGCAGCGGGCTTTCGGCCGCCTTCGATGAGTGACTGTCCTCGATCGGGATGCCCGAGCCACCAATTCACAGTATAAACCGAGCCTCGAATCGGTCCTACCGGCGCACCAACGATTCATTTTGGATTCACAAAACAGCGGTGAATCCGGCAAAAAAGAGGGCAGAATCAGGCCGTGGGTTCGCGGTTTGATTCAAGGAGCGGCGGCCCAGTCGGGGGTGCCAAACCAATCGTGCATCTCCTTCAGGAAGGGAGCGACGACGTCGGGCGGTTCGGCGATATGGCCTCGGTCACCCGTCTCGATCATCCAAGTGTTCAGGGCCGCACGCATGTCGCGAAGCGCCTGTTGATGAGTTGGATCCTTCGAATCGGCGAGGTTATTGATCTCGAACGGATCGCTTTGAGTGTCAAAAAGTTGCTCGGCCGCAAAGGGCTTCATCAGCTCCAGTGGCGGCCCCGAAAGCTTGCCCTCGGCTTGCAAGTTTCTCATCAGTGGCTTGACCAGAAAGCACTTTTCTTTGTACCGATTCAGCGTCCCGAATCCGGCACCGGGAGTGAAATTGCGAACGTAGTGAAAACGTTTGCCACGCACCGACCGTTGACGCACCACGGTTTCGTCGATCCGATCACGAGCGCTGAAGGCATAGGTGCGGTCGGGGCCGACCTCGTTGCCCAAGAACGGTCGTCCCTGCATCGAGTGTGGGATCCGTATCCCGGCGATCGCAAGCGTTGTGGCGGTGAGGTCGATCAACGAGATCACTCGCTCGTCAACGGACCCAGGCTTGAAGTGATGGGGAACTTCAAAACGTTCGGGCCATCGAATGACCATTGGCACGTGCAGACCGCTGTCAAAGCACCAATGGATGCCGCGGGCTTCGAGGCGACCATTGTCACCAAAGAAGATGATGACCGTATCGTCGAAGACGCCATCCTTCTTGAGCTGCTCAAGGATCCAACCGATCCTCACATCCATGCCGCTCGCAGAATTGAGGTAGCGAGCCCATTCCTCTCGGACGGTTGGGTGGTCCGGGTAATAGGGTGGCGGCGTTACGTTTTCAGCAGTGGCAACCTTAGGGTGCCACTCTTCGCCGACCCAAGGTACACGTTTCTTTTCAGACGACTTGCGATCGTAAATGTCATACTCCGCCTCGGGCATGTTGACCTGAACAAAGAATGGACGCTTTGTGTCGATCTCGGCCCAAGTTTTCTTTTGGTATAGCTCGCCCTCGTTCACAAAATTCAAATCGAGCTTGCCTGTGCCAACCACCTTGTCGCCGATGTGCGTGAGGTTCACGGTTTGGTAGCCAACTTCTTGCAGTCGATGCGTGATGGGCCGCACACCATCGGGCAAACGATAGTCATCCTCGCGATGAGAACGCATGTGATGTGTGTCGGTGGTGGTCGCATACATGCCGACAAAAAAAGCCGACCGACTTGGGGCGCAAACGGGCGATGTTGAAAAGACATTGGTGTAACGCACACCATCAGCCGCGAGAGAGTCGACGTTGGGCGTGGCAACGTTCTCGGCGCCATAGCAACCGAAATCCAAATCGAAATTCTCACCAACGATCCAAACAATGTTGGGCCGTTTGGACTTTGATTCTTGGGTGGCGGATGACTCTTCGGCGGAGGCGGCGGGGATGAATCCGACGCAGCCCACGACGACCAAACTCGCATAAAGGCGGATCAACATGTTGAAATCTCCGTGGTGGCAATGCCGCTCGTGATGGTTATCACAAGCAAGCGGTTCAATCTGGATCGGCGCGCCCAAACTTTTTACCATCTTGGCCTTGGTGGATGTTGGAAACGTTCTCCGCACAAGGACGTTCTCCGCACAACCAGGATGCCGGAACAACGCTTCGCTTGTTTCGCGGATGAAGAAAGTAGAACTCGAGCGAGTCCGAAAGACCATGAAACGGATGAATCGTCGAAATATGTTGTTGTCCGCTGCTGCGATCAGTGTGCCTGTCGCCGTGGGGTGCTCCAAGAGCGATGTGTCCGATGCGGTCGAAGGGGCCGCGGAGGGGATCGAGACGGAATCGCTCGAAGAGACCGCAGTCGTGCTGCGCGGCTTTCAGATCATCTCTTGGGAAATCGGCAAACGTGTCATCTTCTTGCCCATTCCCGCCGTTCGAATCATTGGTGTGACGCTCGTGGTCTCGGCAGGCGTGGCGAAGATCGCGATCGAGTTCTTGGACATCGAATTGACCCGACGGAAAGTGGTCGAAGAGTTGAGCTCGGAAGAACTGATCGAAGTCGAGTCGGATCCGCAAATCCAATTCAAACTCGAGAACGGGGACACCGAATCGGTGTCTCTCGGACCCCGCCAATACGAGTAGGTCATGCTGTGCATGACACCGTTGCTGCGCACGATAACACTCTCCCTTGGGAGAGTCGGGCTCTAAGGCCCGGAGAGGGTCTGTTTCAAGAGAATCATTCCCTCCCCGGACTTTGCGTCCGACCCTCCCGCAAGCGGGAGGGTGATTTTTGAAACACGCGTTAGCCTGAGCCGACGATTCACCTCACGGCACCGCAACTCCAATCCGCCGTGCTCGTGCCGGTTTTTCTTGAGCCGCGTTGTTTTGCAAAAAGAAAACCAAGGCCCGGCCGCTTTCGCGATCGCGGCTCAGTGGCAGAGCCGCGGAGCGGCCAAGAGTGCGTTCCCACGGGGACCGTGGGGACGAGGGGCAACGAGGTGAGCGGAGTGGCCATTCCCCGCGTCGCTTTTTGGTGTGGGTTGAGTTAGGATGCTTGCGGTCGAACTTGTTGGTTCGATCAGCGAAAAAGCTCGTGTAAGACCGCTGCTGCGAACGGTCTCTTGTGCGTGCCGCGACCACCACACACCCTCACCTTGCGGAGACCATTCGATGCAGCGGGAATTGTCCCTTTTCCTTTCCTTTGCGCTTCTAGCATGTTTTGCTTCTGAAGCGATGAGCCAGCCTCTTCCGGCGACCTCCAAACGCGACGGCGTCAAGCCACGCAATGTCGTTTTCATCCTGACAGACGATCATCGTTATGACGCGATGGGGTTTGCTGGGCACCCCTTTCTTGAAACGCCTCACCTCGATTCGCTCGCTTCCAATGGCGTGCATTTGAAGAATGCGTTTGTGACCACGTCGCTTTGTTCGCCCAGTCGAGCGTCGATCTTGACCGGGCTTTACACGCACAAGCATCGTGTGATCGACAACAACCGGTTGGTTCCAGACGGAACGGTCTTCTTTCCTCAGTACCTGAAAAAGGCGGGCTACTCGACAGCGTTCATCGGCAAGTGGCATATGGGCGGCCATCACGATGACCCCCGTCCCGGCTTTGACCATTGGGTCAGCTTCCGCGGTCAAGGCAACTACCTTCCGCCGGGACCTCGTTACACGTTGAACGTGAACGGCGAGCGAGTGAAGCAAAAGGGATACATCACCGACGAATTGACCGACTATGCGGTCGATTGGCTGGAGACACAAAAAGAGAGCGACGAACCTTTCTTTCTGTACCTTTCACACAAAGCCGTCCACTCGAATTTCACACCGGCAAAGCGACATGCGGATCGCTACAAAGACGCGGATTTGACTTTCTTGCCGCGCGGAAAAGAGATCACGGCCGAGAATGATGCCCCGCGTTGGGTTCGAGATCAACGCAACAGTTGGCATGGAATCGATTTTTCGTATCACAGCAACAATGGTCTCGACTACCTCTACCGTCGTTACTGCGAGTCGCTGTTGGCGGTCGACGACAGTGTGGGCCGCGTGCTCGGTCAGCTAAAGAAGATGGGCATCCACGATGAAACGCTTGTCGTTTATATGGGCGACAATGGATTCATGTGGGGCGAGCACGGTTTGATTGACAAGCGTGTTTCCTACGAAGAATCGATTCGTGTTCCGATGATGATGCAATGCCCGGACTTGTATGAAGGGGGCAAAGTTGTTGAACAGGTGATCGGAAACATCGACGTTGGACCAACGATCCTGCATGCCGCTGGCTTGAACACGCCCGACTACATGGACGGCCAGAGCTTTTTGGAGCTGCCCAATAGCCCCGACATGCCGTGGCGCGACTACTTCCTTTACGTCTATTACTGGGAGAAGAACTTCCCTCAGTCGCCGACGCAGTTTGCTCTTCGCGGTGATCGTTTCAAGTACATCACCTACTACGGTCTGTGGGACGTTGACGAGCTTTATGATCTCACCACGGATCCAGGTGAAACGAAGAACTTGATCAACAATCCCGATTACAAGCAGGTCGCTAAAGAGATGGAAAACAAACTCTACGCGATGCTTGGTGATGCGGGCGGGATGGACATCCCGATGAACCAACCCAGAGGGAATTCCCAGAACAAACGCTGGGATGATCGGGGTGGCAACGAGTCGGCGGACTTCCCCAAGTCGATGGTCGTCGACGAGCCGATCAATCGTCAGGCGAAATAGCCGCCCAGAAGGAATCCCTGCGATCGAACGACGAAACAGCGAGGCTTCGTGCCTCGCTGTTTTTCGTTTTCGACCCAGTGTTGGACGTTCGTTGAGAACGAGGCGTTGGAAGGGGCTGGTCAGAATCCCTGGTCGGCGTCCTTGCGTGGGATCCGGCCATCGCGTCAACTCTAGTGCTTGAGCCCGTTTCGTTTCGCAGGTTTACCAAGGAGCCTTTTGCATGTCGTCGACGTCCACGCAAGAAGAACACATTCTGGTTGTTCCCGAGGCCGTGATTCAAGAGATCGGAACGATCGAGGGTTTCGAGTCGGACGTTGATCGCTTCCTGAAGCCGATTCTTGCCAGTGATCAGCTTTCTTTTCAGCCGCGCGGGCCGATGGAAACCGATCCGAGCTACAAGCAATTGATTCCGTACGTCTTGATGCAGTGGACCGATAACGACGGCGAAGTCCAGCTCTTCACCTACACCCGCGGTGGTGGTTCGGGCGAAGCCCGATTGCATGCCAAGCGGAGCGTTGGCATCGGCGGTCATATTAGTCGTGAAGATGCGGCCGACGGCGGTGACCCTTACACCATTGGAATGGAACGTGAACTAGCCGAAGAGGTCCAACTTGGTTCGAGCTACCAAGATGCTCGGGTCGGTTTGATCTACGATCCATCGAATGAAGTGGGGCAAGTTCACTTGGGCGTTGTTCATCGGTTCATTCTCGATCAGCCTCAGGTGACCAGTAACGAAGCCGACTTGGCCGAAGGTGGATTTGTCAGCGTCAAGCAATTGCGCGAAGAACGCGACCGCTTGGAAACTTGGAGCCAACTGGCAATCGACGCGCTCTACTAAGTCCGATTGAATCATGATCTATATCGACAACCATGCTTCGACACGTTGTGATCCCAGGGTGATCGAAGCGATGTTGCCGTGGTTTGCTGAGCATGGCAATCCCCATTCGGGATCACACGAGTCCGGGCGTCGCGGTGGCAGCGCAATTGAGCAGGCGATCGAAACGATCGCGCCGCTCGTTGGTGCGACCAGCGAATCTGTGGTGATGACGAGTGGCGCGACCGAAAGCAATAACCTTGCGATTCGAGGCGTCTGCAACCATCCACGCCAAAAACGAAGACGCATCGTCACCGCAACGACCGAACACCCAGCCGTGCTCGATGTTTGCACAGACCTCGAAGCGGAAGGGTTCGAGGTGACGCGAATCGGCGTGCATCCCAACGGACACCCCATGGCTGGCACGCCGGACCTTGATCAACTTGCCGATGCGGTCGATGAGGAGACCGCATTGGTTTCGATCATGTGGGCCAACAACGAAATCGGCGTCGTCGCGCCGATGAAAGAGATCGCCGAGATCTGCCATCGCCAGGGCGCTTTGCTGCATAGCGATGCGACACAAGCGGTCGGTCGAATTCAGGTCGACGTGAAAGCGGCCGACGTTGATCTCATCAGCGCAACGGCGCACAAGTTCTACGGTCCCAAGGGAACCGGATTCCTTGTCGTTGGGAACGGCAACCGACGCGTTCGATTGAAACCACAGATTGTCGGCGGAGGACAGCAGCGTGGATTGCGCAGCGGGACGATGAACACCGCAGGAGTGGTCGGGATCGCGACCGCTCTAGAAATCTGTGCTGACGAAATGGAATCGCACACGGCACACGCGCATCAACTACGTGATCGGTTGCTTGCCAATCTATCGAAATCGATCGACGGTTTGGCACTCAACGGAACGCCCCTCGAAAGTGAGTGGCGGCTGCCGGGCAACTTGAACCTCGTCCTGCCAGAGGTTGAAGGTGCGGCTTGGATCGCGGCGACGCCTGAAGTCGCATTCAGTAGTGGATCGGCTTGCAGTAGCGCCGAGTCGAAGCCAAGTCACGTGTTGACGGCGATCGGGCTCAGTGAATCGGAGGCTCGTCGCAGCGTCCGATTCGGCATTGGCCGCTTCAACACGACCGAAGAGATTGATGTTGCTAGCAAGAGCCTCGTTGATTCGTACAGCGAGCTACTGGCGGCCAGCAATCGGTAGGTTGTGTGCCTGCACGCACGCTACTACTCGCTTTGTCGATTTGTACCAGCCTGCCTAGCTTACCAAAGCTCCGTTTCACGGCTCGGCTTGCCCACAAATCTCCCTTTACTGCTTTGGTGGGCTGGCGGTACGATTCTTTCGTTTTGTCACGTTCCACGCGCTCTGGAAAGCGCGAAAACGCGTGCGGTGAGCATGTGATGTCGTGGCAAAGCGACTTATGAAACAGTGTCGTTATCTGTTGTTAGCGACACGTAAACAGGATGCATCATTCAAGGATTGAACGATGGGCGGAGTCTCGGCACTGCTGATGGTGACCATGTTGGGTGGCGTCACCTATGGCTGGCAACCGGACGGCAATGAAGGTGTGGAGTACATCATTCAAGTACCGCCAGAACAGGTTGCAGACATGCAACGTGAGGGCGCGATTAGCAGCGTCATCGATCCGGCTGTGCGCGGTCAGGTCACGAAAGTGACCGTGCGAATTGGCAACGGTGCATTGCCGCGTGAACTACCGCGCAACTTTACAGTTGCCTCAAATGAATTTGAAAGCGGGATTGCCAAGGCTGATCTTGAGCCGATGCCGATTCCCCAGTCACAGGGGAGAAGGTCGCGCGAAACCGTCATGAAGCCTCAAAATGGCGGAATGACCTTGCCCGGCTCGTTGTCGAACTTTGGCCAAGGTGCAGCGGCGAACCCGGCCGCGCCTGGCGCCAATGCATCGTCATCGGCGTTGCAGTCGGCAACCAATGGATTGCAATCGGCGGGCGCCGATTTCAGTGCTTCGATGCAAAGCGAAATCGATGCCGCACGAAAACGGCTCGGCGATGCTGCAAACAACGCACTCACGGACGCCGTCGATCGAACGGGCCAAACGATCCAAGGAGCCGTCAACAGCGCGCTGGGCAATCCCAATCTGGGTAATCCGAATACGCCAAGTGCTCCTGGCAGTACCAACCAAGGTGGTTCGCTACGCTTCACTGGCGGCGATCTCAACAGTGGCCGGGCATCGTCTCGACCGGGCGGACCCACCACCGAACCGGTCAGTCCAAGTGCGCGCTCGCCATGGCCAACGGCTTCGACGGGGGCCGGCCCGGCTACTACTGCTGCTTCGCAACAGGGGCGAGTTGGATTGGGCCCGCCGGCAATGACCTTGCGAGGTGGACCCACGACCGACCCGCTGGCTGCCGGTGCCACCAACCCATTCCGAAACCAATCTCAGGCGACAAACCAAGGCACAACGGCTGCGTCTCAAGGCGCCGGATCTCAACGCCCCGGTACTCAGGGCCCTACTAGCTTGCAGCCCTACAACCCCTTTGCGGCAAAGAGTGCCCAGCCGCAATCCAATCAGACAGTGGGCAATTCGCTGCAACCAAAGTCGGCCTATTCAACACCCGGTACAACCGCAACGGTCGGCAACCGTTCTGGGATCACCAGCAGTGATAACTTTGGACGCCTACCCGCAGGACTTTCCCTCGACGGAAATACAGCGCCGAACTCGCGGACTCCGATGACGCATCAGGACACCTACGCCAAGTCGGGATTGGCAGGGGCGCCAGCGAGTCCCTACGCAGGTCGTGACCAGGGCAGTGCGAGTCGCGATGGTGCCACCATCGCGGGCAACGGTTATCCGCCGGGCACCTTCTCGGTTGACGCCCAAGGACGTCCGGTCAACGCGAAGGGTGAATTGATTGATGAGTATGGGCAACCCATTCCGTCCTACCGTCGAAATCCAGCGACTGCGCCAGCCCCGATCGCGTCGAACCCGCCCGCTTCGCAGCCATTGCGATCGGCAAGACTCGACACGTCTTATTCAGGAAACGTTTCTGCGCCCTCGACGACACCTCGTCAAACGATGCCGCCGCAAGGTTATGCCGGTGGCCCCCGTGATCTGACCGACAGTCGACGCTATCCGCCGACTCAGCCAGCTGCGCAGCCGCGCACTCTGCCACCTCAAGCCAAGTTGGTGGATCACACGAGTTCATCGCCACAATCAACTGCAAAGGACCCCCCACATCGCATGTTCACGCTGTTCTTGTTGCTGTCGATGGTAGGCAACATCTACCTTGCTGCGTGGATGCATAAGGTCCAACGGAAGTACCGCGAGTTGATCGCAACGACGCGTGCTGCTGCCAATGCAGCGTCAAGTTGAGCACACCGATCAAAAAAAACGCGCAAAAATTTGTGCGTTTATTGGTGTTTGGCGGGGGACGATTCCATTTAGCGGGTATCTAACCAGGTCAGATGGGGCGGTCGTTAGACCGCGCAATCGTATGTGGTTTCCCGCTTTTTTCTCATTCTGGAAGCGAATGGGTAGCGTGGGTAGCTTGCCTAGTTGCTATGATAGGGGGTACCCGGATGGGGGACATAAGCACCGTTATCAGAAGGTGAAGGGATCTGTCGCCTGAATGATGTGTGGTACATATTGTCCCCGTCCATCTGATCACCACGGTGAAATGGGGCGAACGACTCTCGCATGAAGCGGCCTCCCTTACGAGGGGGCGCGTGACTACGCATGTGTTCTCTAAGAGTCAACCGCTGCAGGAGTCGTATCGGTCAGATCCAGGGGATGCCGTCCTCTTGATGAGGTCAATGGAAGAAAGAGCCCAAAGAGAAGAATATTGGAGTTTCAATGAGCAAAAAACTTCTGATCGTTGACGATCACGAGATCATTCGCCTTGGTTTGCGTTTGATGCTCGAACAGACCGACATGGAAATTGCTGGCGAAGCGACGTCGGCGGCCGAAGCGCTGGCCGCTGTCGAACGCGTCTCGCCCGATGTCGTTTTGATGGACATTCGCATGGAAGGTGGCGATGGCCTCAATGCGCTTGGTCGCATGAAGCTTGACTACCCCGACCTGCCGATCGTCCTGTTCTCGGCATATGACAACCCAACCTACATCGCACGCGCTGTTGCGTTGGGAGCCGCCGGCTACGTTCTCAAATCCGCCCCACGCGAACGCTTGATCAGCGCTTTGGAAACCGCCATCAATGGTGAGTCGGCGTGGACGCGTGAAGAACTGCGTCGCGTCACGGGTGCGTTGGCAACGCCTCGTTTGAGTCAGGACATTGAAGTGCCTCTGACTCAACGCGAAAGCGAAGTGCTTCGCCAAATGGCGCTTGGTTTGACCAACAAAGAGATCGCCAAGATGCTTGGCATCAGCTACGAAACGGTCAAAGAGCACGTCCAACACATCTTGCGCAAGATCGGCGTTAGCGACCGAACGCAAGCTGCTGTATGGGCAGTACGAAAAAACTTGGTTTAGTAAATCAAAGGTCAAAGTCCGTTGGACCTTCGGGTTCCGAAACGGACTTGGCATTGCCAGCAGTCGAGCTTTGCATGATGCAAACCCTTCAGCTGGATCTCTAGACCGCAAGTATCACTATCATCTCCTTTTCGCCTGGTGGGCTCGACGTTGCTCTCAAACGCAACGGCCGGCAAAAGGAGATCTCTGCCAAAGGCACCTTTGTGCCGTCGTCGATACTTGTTGAAGGTTCCCCATCTCCATTGGGGCTACCGGTCTGTCGTCGCGGAACTTCTCTTGCGCCGCGTTAACGCAACTTTCGCGGAGCGAAAGGCGACAGTGTCGGCTGAGCGCGCATCAGGACTCCATAACGCAAAGCGGCCGCTAAAGGAGGTTCATTTTTGAACCCTTCAGCGGCCGCGCTTGCTATGGTGATCGTCCTACGTTTGCGTTGCTCTATCGCAGCAGCGCGAGGACGTTTTGTGGATTCTGGTTGGCCAGCGACAGCACGTTCGTACCCGACTGGACCAGGATCTGAGCTCGAGTGAGCTTGGCCGATTCTTGAGCGAAGTCGGCGTCGCGGATCGAGCTTTCGGCTTCTTGCAAGTTTGCTTTGGTGTCGTTCAACGAAACCAAGTTGCTTTCCAAGGTGGTTGATTGGAACGCACCCAATCGACCGCGAAGCCCGGTGACCTTGTTGATCACTTCGTCAATGATGTCGGCCGCTCCGGTAACATCATTGGTCAAGCTGCGTGCTTGGCCGCTTCCCAGTTCGTAGAGTCGTCCGGTTGCACCGCCGAGTTGACCGGTGCTGACGCTTCCGATCCCCAACGAAGCTTGTTGAGTGCTGCTGACGTCGGGACCGAGTTGGAACGTTGCACCACCACCCGAGATCGAGAACGAGAAGTTGGTGCTGCTGCCGTCGTCAACGGTCAAGCTTAAGTCGAGCGAGCTGGTGTTGATGGACAGAGTGTTTGCCTTACCGGTTGCTTCAACGCCGTTGACTTTCGCAACGATGTCGGTGCCCGTGTCGCGTGTCGTGTCGAGGTTGGCGGCAAATGTGCCACCCGAACCTTCGTTGATGACGTCGACGTTGACCAATGCGTCGCTACCGTAGTCGGTCGAGGTCAGGGTTAGAGCACCCGCAGTGACGGTCGCTCCCACACCGGTGCTGTCTGCAACCAAGTTGATGGCTTCGGAGATTTGGTCCTTGCTCGTGCCGGCACCGAAATTGAACGTTTCGGCTCCTTGCGATCCATTGAGCTGGAAGACCAAGTCGGCCGACAGCACTTCACCACCCGTGCTGGCCGTGGAGAGTGAGTCGATGCCTTCGCCGATGTCAACCGATGCGTTGGCCAGTCCTGTTGCACTGAACAATGCGGTCGCTGATGCGCCATCAACCGTGTGGCTGCCAATCGCACTTGCGATCGCAGTAGCGGTTTGAGGTGCCGACGAGTTAACGGTAACGGTAAGGATCTTTTGCTCGCTGTCGTAGTCGGCTGCGTTGGATGCACCCGAAACGAACTCGACAGTGACGTTGTTGTAGTCGGATCCAGCGTTGACGGCCGTGATGTCAACCACAGCGCCGGCAGCGGCGGTTGCCGTCGTGCCCGCGGTACCACCACCAGTACCAGCACCCGAGGCACCGGTTGCGACAAAACCGTCTAGGTCGTCGATGGCGTCTTGGATGACTTGTGCGTCGGCGGCGGTGCCAGTGAAGTCGGCCGAAATGGTCAACTCGCCCGTTCCTGAGTTGTACGAAACAACTCCGGTGCCGTCAGCGGCGTTATCGGCCAAGGTGACGTTTGCGAATCCGTCATCGCCAGTGATCGTGATGGTTTCGCCACCGATCGCGGCGGTTCCGACTCGGCCGTCTGGTGTGGCGACGTTCGCTTGCGCTGCGGTCGTGAATGCCGATGCGCTTGCCGTTGCAGTGGCTTGTTCAGCAGCCGTGTTGACGACCACTTCAACGTTCAGGTTTCCTGAGCTGAGTTTGGCCTGTTCGATGCTCGCGTCACGTACCGATGCAACGCTGCCGATCGTTGACACAAAGTCTTGTGACCCGTCGAGCAGCTTACGACCCTGGAAGGTCGTGGTTTGCGAAATTCGGTTGATCGCCTCGAGCGAACTGTCAATTTGCAGCTGGTTCGCAGCGATTTCTTCTTCGCTGAGTGCACCACTATTGGCAGCTTCAACGACCAAGCCGCGAATATCATTTAGCAACGAGCTGACTTGGCCTAAGGCACTGTCGGCGGTCGAAATGATTTGGCTTGCTCGTTGTGTGTTCGAGATGGCCTTGTTAAGTCCGGTGACCTCGCTTCGGAGCGCCTCGCTGGCGATCAGACCAGCGGGGTCATCGGCACCACTGTTAATTCGCAGGCCCGTACTCAGTCGAGTCAAAGCGGACTGCAAGTCGTTGTTACTGGATTTCAGTCGGTTCTGAGCAACCAGTGAAGAAACGTTTGTATTGATTCGTGTCATGGTCGTATAAGCCCTTGAGTCGATTTGCGACGCCCTGCGGGAATCGCGCTAGATGTGCGCGGCTAGCGAATAATCAATCACAGTTCGTTGCAATGCGGCAACTTTGAATGAAAAACGCAACATTGTTGACCAAACGCGATTGCGCAATCGGAACAAGCCGAACGATCCGGTTTCTTTAAGCGACAGTAAAGGCTTGTCACGCCGGTCGCACCGGATCTGAAACGCACAACGGTTCTTCGAGTCACTCCGGGCGAAACGCTTCGCAACTTTGGCTTCATGGGATGCCAATGAAAACATGGGACGCCAATGAAAAAACGCTCTGCCGCATTTCTGCAGCAGAGCGTTTGATAGAAGCGCCGGTTTGTGGGGCAAGGTGAACCGACGCTACGTTTCGATGGTTTTGGCGACCTATCGCAGTAGGGCCAAAACGTTTTGCGGGTTTTGGTTGGCAAGCGAAAGAACGTTGGTTCCCGATTGGACCAAGATCTGAGCACGGGTCAGGTTTGCCGATTCCTGTGCAAAGTCTGCATCCCGAATCGAGCTTTCCGCTTCTTGCAGGTTGGCCTGCGTATCCGAGAGGCTCACCAAGTTGCTTTCGATTGTCGTCGATTGGAACGCACCCAATCGCCCGCGAAGGCTGGTCACTTTACTGATCACTTCGTCGATGATCGAAGCGGCACCAGTAATGTCGTTGACCAACGATTTCGCTTGGCCGCTACCCAATTCGTAAAGGCGGCCTGTTGCACCGCCGATTTGACCCGTGCTGACGCTGCCAATGCCAAGACGTGCTTGTTGGTTGGTCGTGACATCGGGGCCAAGTTGGAACAGGGCACCGCCACCAATGATCGAGAACGAGAAGTTCGTGTCGCTACCGTCGTCGACGGTTAGGTCCAAGTCGAGCGTGCTGGTGTTGACGGTCAAGGTGTTGGCGTCGCCACTCGCTTCGACGCCGTTGACGGTCGCGACGATGTCGGTACCCGAATCACGAATCGAACTCAGGTTGGCACCAAACGTTCCAGTGGCCCCTTCGGAAATCACGTCGATGTTGATCAACGCGTCGGTTCCGTAGGCGGTCGAAGTGAAGACAAGACCTTGAGCGGCATCGGCAAGGGCGGTCACGCCGGTGCTGTCGGAAACCAGATTCACGGCGTTGGCGATCTGAGCCGACGAAGTGCCCGCACCAAAGTTGAACGTCTCTGCTCCGTCGGCTCCATTGAGTTGGAAGACCAAGTCATCGACCAGGACTTCACCGCCGGTCGTGCCTGTGGTCAGGTTATCGAGGCCTTCGTTGATATCGACCAAGCCGCCTGCAATGCCGGTGGCTGTGAAGACGGGTTGTGCTGGGGCCGACCCGTCAACGGTTGCCGCGTCGATCGCTGCAGCAATGGCGGCAGCCGATTGTGCCGCCGAGTCGTCAACGGTGACCGTCAAGATTTTCTGTTCGCTGTTGTAGTCGGCCGAGTTGGCCGCGCCCGCAACGAATTCGACGGTGACGTTGTTGTACTCGGCGCCTTCGGCATTTGCCGTGACCGAAATCAAATCGTCGGCTGGACCGGCACCGGAGGCACCACCATTGAATCCGCCACCAGGTCCGGTCGCACCTGTGGCCAAGAAGCCATCAAGCTCGTTGATGGCACTTTGAATGGTCTGTGCATCGGCATTGAAGAAGAAGAAGTCGGCCGAGATAGTGAGGTTCCCCGTGCCGGAGTCGTAGGAGACTTCGCCAGCGCCCGATGCTGGGTTGTCGGCCAAGACGATGCCGGCGTAGTTTGCATCGGTCGTCGTGACCGTGATGAGTTCACCACCAATGTCGACTTGTTCGACGCGAGCGTCGCCCGTGGTTGCCGTTGCCTGGCCTGCGGCGGAGAACGATGTGGTTCCCGCTGTGATTTCGGCTTGTTCGGCAGCTTGACTGATGACCACTTCGACATCGATTTGGCCAGAAGCACCGAGGTTGGCTTGGTCAATGTTCGCATCACGAACGCTTGAGACGCCGCCTGCGGTACTGACAAAGTCGAGTGAACCATCGAGCAGCTTGCGGCCCTGGAAGGTCGTGGTTTGAGCGATTCGGTTGATCGCTTCCAACGAACTGTCGATCTGCAACTGGTTCGCAGCGATTTCTTCATCGCTCAGTGCACCGCTGTTGGCGGCTTCAACGACGAGACCACGAATGTCGTTAAGCAGGCTGCTGACTTGGCCAAGAGCACTGTCCGCCGTGCTGATGATTTGGCTGGCACGACGCGTGTTGGAGAGCGCTTTACCAAGGCTGGTGATTTCGCTTCGCAAAGCTTCGCTTGCGATCAGACCAGCAGGATCGTCGGCACCACTGTTGATTCGCAGGCCCGTGCTTAGACGCGTCAGAGCGGTTTGCAGGTCAGTGTTGCTGGCGTGAAGACGGTTTTGGGCAACCAGCGATGATACGTTTGTATTGATTCTTGTCATGTTATCGGCAGTCGACTACGCGCGGCAAAAAAAGATCAAACTCGTGAACTTGTTTGCCCCAGGTAGTCGCTGCTGACCGGAACGGCTTACTGCCCAAAGTGCCGTTCGGTCCAAACACGTCGTACCAGTGGTTAAAATCGTACGAAGAGGCCCCAATCATTGCGCGTTGCAGCAAAACACTTCAGAATCTCGGTGACAGCGCAGGAAGATTCGCGAAAACAAGCACAACCGTCAATCTTTGCCATCGCGTTGCGCAATCCCGTTTAGGTTGGTAAAAGACGTGCCCGCTGCGGTCGTTTCGAGTTCAAAACCGCCCCGATTTTGGATCGCGTGGAATTCTAGGTAGACTTTAACACCCCGCCCCCTCCCACCTCGGCAGTTGGCCCCACCCATGCGTTGCATGTCGTAGTGCAGGCTCATCGGCCACAAAGCCCACCTCATCAGGAAGCCTACATGTTGCCACATGGCGCAACGATGACTGCATCAAGACATGCTGTTTGGATCGGTTGTTTGATCCTGCTGGCCAGTTCCGGTTTCTGCGTCGCGGACGATGCGCCGGCGGAAAAGCTTCAGCCTTTTTTCTCGCAGTACTGCAACGACTGTCACGGCGACGGTGCTGACGAGGGTGGCTTGCAGATCGATGTGCTCGACGTCGATCTCTCGGACGCAGCGAGTTTTGAACGCTGGCAACGCGTGTTCGATCGTGTCGTCAATCGTGAAATGCCACCTGACGGCGACGAGGTCGACGGGCAACACTACGAAGCGTTTCGGAATCTGCTTGGTCGATCGCTTCATGCATCGCACGCAAAGTCAAAAGGGACGGTGATGCGACGACTCAACCGTCGCGAGTACCAAAACACCCTCAACGATCTGTTTGGAACCAATCTTGATCTTGAGTCGATGTTGCCCGAAGACGGTCGGTCGCATGAGTTTGACAACGTGGGAGAGTCACTCAGCATTTCGATGGTGCAGCTTCAACGTTATCTCGATGCGATCGACTCGGTCATGGATGCCGCGATTGCCAAGCGGGTCGACGCACCCGTTCCGACAATCAAGAACGCAAACTACGCCGACACCGTCGAGGGCGAAAAGCACATCGGGTCGGCATGGAAACAGGCCGACGATGGCGCCGTTGTCTTCTTTAGGCCGCTCGGCTACCCGACAGGAATGCTGCGGACAGCAAACGTTCGCGAGGCCGGAAAGTACCGGATCGCGGTGACGGGATACGCCTATCAATCCGAAGTTCCAATCACGTTCGCAATCGGCGCGACCACCTTCCAGCGTGGCGCCGAGCGACCAACGTTCGCATACCACGCCGTGCCGCCAGGTGAACCAACGACCATCGAGATCGAGGCTCATGTCGATCGCAACTACATGATCGAGTTGACGCCCTGGGGGATCGCTGATCGAGACAACGAGATTCGAAAAAAGGGAATCGAAAGCTATACCGGTCCGGGGCTCGCCATTGTGAACGTCGAATTGGAAGGGCCATTGGTGGATCAATTCCCGAGTCGCGGTCACCATCTGCTTTTTGATGGCTTGAAACGCACGGAGATCGAACCTCGCAATCCACGCGATAAGCAAAAGTCTTGGTACGTCCCGAAGTTCGCGATCGAAGCTTCCGATGATGCGATCAACAACGTCCTGCATCGGGTCGCCGCACAAGCCTTTCGACGGCCCGTAAACGATGCGGACCTCGCGCGGTATCGCGAACTGTTTCATGAGCAGCGCGCCGCGGGAGCTGATTTTGAATCTGCCATGCGAACGGCGGTGGCAGCGATCTTTTGTTCGCCCGACTTTCTATACATGCAGGAACGACCGGGCCAACTTGATGAACATGCCCTCGCAACGCGCTTGGCCTATTTCTTGACAAGAACGGCGCCCGACGAGGAACTTCGTCGCTTGGCGGATCAAGGCAAGCTGAGTGATCACGAAACGCTGATCGCACAATCCAGACGCTTACGGGCGGACGCAAGGTTTGACCGATTCATTGATGATTTTGCGGATGCATGGCTCAATTTGCGCGACATTGAATTCACGAGTCCGGACAAGAGTCTTTTTCCTGAGTTTGATCCATTCCTTCAATTTTCGATGCTTGCCGAGACTCGCGAATTCTTGAAGACGGTGATTCGTGAAAACGCTCCGGTCACATCGCTGGTCAAGCCGAACTTTGCGATGCTGAATGTGCGTTTGGCGCATCATTACGGCATCGAGGGTGTGTCATCACCGCAAGTGCGCAAAGTGGACATTCCGGTGTCGGGCGTTCGAGGCGGCTTGCTGGGACAAGCGAGCATCTTGAAAGTGTCGGCAAACGGAACCAACACATCGCCGGTGGTTCGCGGTGTTTGGGTGATGGAACGCTTGATGGGACAAACGCCTCCACCACCTCCCGCGGGCATCGCGGGTGTTGAACCGGACATTCGCGGCGCAACGACGTTGCGTGAGTTGCTAGACAAGCACCGCGATCTTGATAGTTGTCGAAGTTGCCATGCAATGATCGACCCACCCGGGTTTGCGCTTGAAAGTTTCAATCCGATTGGAGGTTGGCGCGAGCGTTTCCGAAGCCTTGGCCAAGGTGATCGCGTCGAGACGCTGGTTGCTGGCCGTCGTGTTCGCTACCGATTGGGGCCGCAGGTTGATGCCAGTGGCGAAATGGCAAATGGCGAACGATTCGATGGCTTTGTCGACTTTCGCGATAGGCTGGCCAGCGACGATGACCGTTTGGCACGTACACTCGCGACCAAGTTGTTGACCTTTGCAACAGGGCGTGAGATGGGCTTTTCGGATCGACCTCTCATCGAAAAGATCGTCGCAAAATCGAAATTGAATGATCATCGGATTGGCGATTTGATTGAGCTCGTTGTTTCAAGCACGGCGTTCAATCACAAGTAAGCCCCAGCCCAACGAAACTCTGCCAAATCACAGAGCACTCCCCTTCCCTCTCATTCCAACTAGACGCGTCGCTATGTCATTTGCTCGAAATCCCATGAGTCGCCGCCACTTCTTGCGAGGCTCGGGTGCTGCCGCCATCGGGTTGCCGCTTCTCGAGGCGATGGGGCCAACGCTCGGCCAGCAGGTGCTTGCATTGGAGCCGACCGGGGCATCGTCGCCCAAGCGGTTTGTCGCGATGTGCGCCACGCTCGGGTTTCATGCGCCCTTTTTGTTCCCCGAGAGTGAAGGTCAAAACGAAGCCTCGACGCCCTACTTGGAATCTCTCGCCGATCACCTGGACAACCTCACTCTCTTTTCCGGGCTGTCCCACCCACAGCAACAGGGAAACAATGGCCACGCTTCGGAGCTGACTTGGTTGACCTCCGCAAAGCGACCGGGGTTGGCAGGTTTTCGAAATTCGATTTCGGTCGACCAGTTGATCGCGCAAAAGATCGGCATCGAAACGCGGTACCCGTTCCTGGCGCTCTCGACGAGCGGGCGAAGCATGTCTTGGACGACGAGTGGTGTCGAGATTCCCGCGATGACCTCTCCGTCAAAGCTTTTCGCGGCTCTCTTTATCAATGGGACAGAAAAGGAGGTTGAGCAAGAAGTCAGCAAACTCAAAAGGGGCCGCAGCATTCTTGATACGGTTCGTGGGCGAGCCGACCAGTTGGAACGCGAACTCGGATCGATCGACCGCCACAAACTTGACGAATACCTCGCGGCGATTCGTGATCTCGAGCATCGGCTACAGCAATCGGAAGGCTGGGCGCGGCGTCCAAAGCCGAAAGTGGACGCCGAACAACCGAAAGACGTTACCGACAAGAACGACGCGATCGCAAAACAACGCATGCTGTATGACATGATCGCGCTGGCACTTCAGGCCGATTCGACGCGCACGATTACTTACCTGCTTAGCGGTATGAATTCGGTACCAACCATCGAGGGAGTCAACAGTGATTGGCATGGTCTGAGTCATCATGGCAAAGACCCGGCCAAGATTGAAGAACTGAAAATCATCGAACAGGCGGAGTTCGAAGTCTTTGCGGAATTCCTCGGCAAGTTGTCTTCAATCGAAGAGAACGGTAAGTCGCTACTCGACCACACGTCTGTTTTGTTCGGGTCCAACCTCGGCAACGCAAGCTCGCACGATTGGCACAACCTGCCGATCATTGTTGCGGGGGGCGGCTACGATCACGGCCGCTACGTTGCTCACGACAGCGACGATAACACGCCACTTGCCAACCTATTTGTCGCACTGGCTCAGCGTATGGGAGTCGAAGTCGACCAATTCGGCAGCAGCACCGCAAGCGGAGTCCGCGGACTCGATTCGTAGCGTGTGTGCTTGCACGCACCAAATCCCTTGCGAATCCAACCTAGACGGTCGCAAGCATCGGAGTGCTGTGAATCATCAGCTTTTTGTTGTCACGAATGACACGCATGAACTTGTCTTCGTGAACCGGCTTGATGATGTAGTCTTGAACGTTCAATTCGTTGCAACGTTTGCGAAAGCCATCGTCATGAGAGGCTGTCAGGACCACTGAGGTCGTTCGGCTCATGTCGGATTCGAACTCTTGCATTGCTTCGAGAACATCGATGCCATAGCCATCGGGCAGCATCATGTCCAACAACAAAAGGTCAGGTTGCGGGGCACGCTTGAAGATGCCGTCTCGCTTGAGGAACTGGATGGCTTCTTTCACGCAGCGGACAAGGGTCAATCGGTGATACACCCCTGATCGGCGTAAAGCAAAGATGGTCACCCGAGCATCGGTCAACCCATCCTCGACCAACAGGATTTCCATCGGTTTGGTTTTTGAGTCACCGATTATGTCCATCGCGCCACCACTTTTGACATGCGAAAGCCCCAGCGAGTTGGCGGTGTTCCCTTCACCGCGAAGTTCGTAAACGTATTCTAAACGAATCGGTATGAACGTTCGATCAGTTCATGCTCGGATTCTTCGTGATCGCGCAACAATTGGTCGAAATCGAGGGTGCATTGAACCAGTATTTGCAATTGTGTCGGCTCGACCCCCCGATATTGCAACTCTTCGGCCTGCTCGGCCAATTCGCTAAGCCGCAAATAGAGACTGCAGTGTTGCGAGTGAGTTTCTCGGGCGAGCTTGGCGACCACTTCACCGTGCTGGTCAAACGGCACTTCAAGGTAGCCGTAGGATTCTTCGAGCGAAAACTGAAGGGCCAAATGATCACGTAGAGCATCTAGCAAACGTGCCAAGCTACGCGCGGTTCGTGCAGGCTCACTGTCGCAACGACACGCCTGACGAAGTTGACGAACAGTGTCCCAAAGGTCGGGGTTACTGTCCTTGATCTCCTGCAAGAAAGCAGGATTGATCGTGAGTGTTTTGACTAGCGGAAGCGATCCGACCATCGCGTTTGCCTCCGTGTTGGCGAATTGCCGATAAGCTGATAACCCATTCAGGCTAATGGTCAACTGAGTCGCTCGTCAAGTTTTTTGTGCGTTGTCGATCGCTATCGCGGGTTTAGGCCACTTTTTCGCCAAAGTAACGCCCCGTTGGTGGGGTCAAGCTGCGTCGCGGCGTGACGTATCAGCCGCGCGTTTGATCACATTGAGTGCACGTGCAACCACGGGCGTCCGCGTGCGAAGTTGCGTTCGGGTGACCGCATGTTCGGTACGGTTGCTTCGGTCCTTGTGCATGCTGCGGTCGATACGTTTGAAGACGCGCTGATCAACTCGGTTCGGGCGCGCGCGGTTGGTTCCTTGCACGCTCGATTGTTAAGTCGCACGTGATGAAACATGAACGGCGACAACGACAACCGGGAAACGAAAAATGCGACATGGATCAAGACGAGTTTCGAGTCCAAAATTGATCCGCAAAAAACTTTCGACGTTGCGAGACTGCATTTTGTTGTGTTTCGAGAATTGGTTCGCTTGAAAAAAAAAAGTCGCCTCACTTTGTTGTTGACAACGCAATCGAACATCGCCACATTCTTCCCATCTTCAACATTCCTTAAGCGTTGCCAGTTCGATCAACGAACAACGCGACGCGGGAAAACTTTCATACTTATCTGGAGAATGTGAGATGCGAATCCCGAATGACACAAGCTTGCTTGTTTCCGTCGGATTGCCTCCCACTCTTCCATCTGATGTTCGCCCTTAGCAGCGCTCGCCTGTCAACAAACAGTGTTGGCAACCCACCGAACACCGCACCAAGTTGTTGGTGCGAGAAAGACCACAGGACGATCGAATGACTCGATGTTCCGCGGCGCGTCGCAAGGAAAGCGATGACCTAAGTTTCGGGAGTTGGCACTGACGGACCGAGCCTTTACGGACACGGACGTCACTCCCTAATTATTTTTGCTGCATTTTTTGCGAATGAAACTTCGCTCAAAGGTTTGCTGCTGATTGAGACGATGGATCGAATCAACAGCTTCGAGCACGCAGTGATCGCGAGCCGGTTTGACAGGATGGAAAACCGGCTCGCATTTTTTATGCGCTGACCCGTACTGCATGTGCTCCGCTTCGAGCAGCGTAAGCGGCTGGACCCAGTAGGGTGTGTGCTCGCACGCACCGATTACTGCTTCATTCAAAGCCGAGGCTTTGGCGGAGCGACTTTGGCTTGCCACGGTGCGATCCCGGTTAGTCGCGTTTTGCGTTTGTAGACGCTGCCGCCGAGCGTGATGTAAAGCGTGTCCATCTCTTCACCAGCCAACACGCAATTGGTCAACATGCCTTTTCGTTCGGGACGCGAAAGGATCACGTGAGATCGGCCGGGTTGGTCAAAGATCTGAATGCCAAGCTTGGTGGCAACCACGAGCTGTCCATCCTTTGTTATCGTGACGCCGTCGGCATCCGTTCTCAGTTCGTCGCGTGGTTTGAGCACGTAGGAATAGGGTTGCCCGTGCGCGAGATTGCCATCGTCTTCGATGCGAAACGACCAGACATAGTGACCTGAGTAGTCGGCGACCAATAGAAAGCGTTGGTCGGGGGTGGTAATGATTCCGTTTGGCATCGAAGGTCCTGATCCCACCTTGCGCGCCTCGCCACCATGAGGCACGTACATCACCGCTTTCTTTTCCGAGTCGGTGAAATAGATTCCATGATCCAAGACAACCAGGTCGTTGCAGGAGCCGGCCGAGGCAACGGTAGTGCGACTGCCTTGCGGGTCGATCTTGGTGATCGTGCCTGGTCCGTATTGGGCGCAGTAAAGGTTGCCGTCGGCATCGAACATCAGGCCTGCAACGCTTGGAAGGTTGTCAGCGAATTTGGTAGCCCCCTTTCCGTCAGCGTTCACTTTCCAGATTTCGCCACGAGCCGTGTCGGCAAAGTAAACCGCATTGTCGGGAGCGACTGCGAGCCCCTCGGTGAACTTGTGCCCTTTGCTGACCAACTCCCAGTCCTCTCCTTGGATCAGTCGCTGTTTAAGTTCTGGGTGTGATTCCACGGAACGCGATTGGATGGGCTTGTCGAAATCGGCCCATAGCCACCGCATCGCCTCAGGCAAGATGGCACCGCCATGTCTTCCGTTGTGTCCGCCTTCTCCCCAAACGTTCTTGACGTCATAGCCCGCCCATTCGAGAGCCGAGAGCATGGTTAGATTGGCGTTCCACCAGCTGCCGCCATAGATGTTCAAGTCGTTGCTGCCGTCTTGCAGGAATACTCGAAGCGGCTTCGGTTCACTGTGGCGAATCATCGACGGGTATTCGTTGCCGCCGCGCAAGCCCACATAGGTGCCAATCGTGCTGAAAACGCGGCGGAATTGATCGGGGCGATGCCAGGCAACTCCAAAAGCTGCGATCGCGCCGCTGCTCGCACCACCAATCGCTCGACGATTAGGGTCGTCGGTGATGCTGTATTGTTTGCCAACCTCGGCAAGGAGCTCGTCGACGATAAACGACGCGTAGCGGTCGCTGACCGAATCGTATTCGTAGCTTCGGTTGAAGCGGTCTTGGGCGTCATCCCCGCCTGGAACGACGCCTGGGTTGACGCAAACGGCAATGGTGACCGGCATTTCGCCCGCAGCGATCAGGTTGTCAAAGACCGTTGGAACGCGCCATGAACCCTTTTCGTTGACGTAGTTGCGGCCATCTTGGAACACCATCAACGCTGCAGGTTGATCCTCGCGATACTGCGCCGGAACGTAGATGTAGTAATCGCGTACCGTCCCTGGATAAACCTTGCTGCTTGAAAACTCATGCTTTGTGACTGTCCCCTTGGGGACGCCATCTTTGGGCGAGGATGCGGGATCAGCGGGATAATTCTCTTGGCCGTAGGCAATGTTGGCAGTAGGAACCGCGAGGATGAAAAGCAGCGCGGCGGCCAGCAGGTGGGTTGAACGTGAGCCCGTCATTGGAGACATGTTGTGGATCCGAGGGAGGGTATTGGTTCTTGTGAGGGGCTAACAGGATGATTCCAAGGTGCCAGAGTATGCAAGCAGGCAGCGTTTGCCCCTTTCGTCGGCCGTAGGCCGGATCAAGGAGCGACAGCGACGCGGATCCGGTAAGCGACTGCGCGTTTTAACCCTCTCCCTTGGGAGAGTCGGGCTCTAAGGCCCGGAGAGCGTTTGTTCTTTGAAGTGTTCCCTCCCCGGACTTTGCGTCCGACCCTCCCGCAAGCCGGAGGGTGATTGTTGGAGCTCGCGTTAACCCGTGTTGTAGTTACGCTCGCCAGAGCGTGGTTCTTCAAGTCAGCGCTCGCCGGCGGTTCCGCACGGACTGCCAATTTGGTCGGGGGGAACTGCCTTTCCAAACCTCGGAAGTCGCTAAGTTGTTTGTGGGTTTGGATTTGCGAGCAAAACTGGACGGTCTGGCACACGACTTGCTTCGAAGTGGGTGGACTGAGTCCGCGCTGCCAAAGCTGCGCACCCAGGACAGGGCTTCCTTCAAAAAGGAGGCCAACAACACTGGAATCAATCCAGTTCGCTGGCGTCCGCCAACCCGAATTGGACAACCGTATACCCCTTACATATCCCTTCCCGCACAGAGAAAGGTGTCACGGAGATGGCGACTGCCACCAAAAAGAAGGCAAAAATTCGTTTGCAACCGATGGGCGAACGCATCGTTGTGGAGCGTGAAGAGAGCGAATCGACCACTGCGGGCGGCATCGTTCTTCCCGATTCAGCCCAGGAAAAGCCAGCTCGAGGCGTTGTGGTTGCCATTGGCAGCGGCAAGTTGCTCGACGACGGCTCCCGCGCTGAAAGCCAACTCAAAGAAGGCGATCACGTTCTCTTCAGCAGCTACGCAGGCGAAAACGTCGAAGTTGACGACGTCGAATACCTGCTGATGCGTGAAGACGATGTTCTGGCGGTGATCGAATAAACACTGTCGATGGTATTGCGGTCTTTCGACTCGGGCACGAGTCGCGTTCGGATTGAGACGCTGAGAAACGCGTTCTGGCAACGACCGCTTCGAAATAGCTCACTAACAACAACGATTACTGGATAAGAATCCCAATGGCAAAGATCATTGCTTTTGACCAGGAAGCACGCGAAGCGATTCGCCGCGGTGTTTCGAAATTGGCCCGAACGGTCAAGGTCACACTCGGTCCCAAAGGCCGCAACGTCATTCTTCAAAAGAGCTTCGGCAGCCCAACCGTCACCAAGGACGGCGTCACCGTTGCGAAGGAAATCGACCTCGAAGACCCATACGAGAACATGGGTGCTCGAATGGTTCGCGAAGTGGCCAGCAAAACCAGCGATGTTGCTGGTGACGGTACCACGACCGCGACCGTGATGGCCGAAGCGATCTTCAACGAAGGTCTCAAAGCTGTCGTCGCTGGCGTGAACCCAATTCAAATGAAGGCTGGTATCGAAACTGCCGTCGAAGAGCTCACCGAAAAGTTGCACAAGATGGCAACCAAGGTGAAGGACGAGCAAGCGATGGCTAATGTCGCGACGATCGCCAGCAACAACGATAGCGAGATCGGTGAACTGCTCGCCAACGCTATGAGCAAGGTCGGCAAAGACGGCGTCATCACCGTCGACGAAGGCAAGAGCCTGAAGACCGAGCAAGAGTGGGTCGAGGGCATGCAGTTTGACCGCGGCTACCTCTCGCCTTACTTCGTGACCGATTCGTCCAGCATGGAAACGGTCCTCGAAGACGCTTACATCCTTGTTTTCGAAAAGAAGATCAGCAACATCAAGGACATGGTTCCGATGTTGGAAAAGGTTGTCCAGCAAGGCAAGCCTTTGTTGATCATCGCTGAAGATGTCGACGGTGAAGCACTCGCAACGTTGGTGATCAACCGTTTGCGTGGCACCTTCACCGTCTGTGCCGTCAAGGCTCCAGGCTACGGCGATCGTCGTAAGGCCATGATGGAAGACATTGCGATCTTGACGGGTGGCCAAGCCATCTTTGAAGCACTCGGCGTCAAGCTCGAAAGCGTCGATCTTCCTCAACTTGGTCGTGCCAAGAAGATCATCGTCGACAAAGACAACACGACGATCATCGAAGGCGGTGGCAAGAGCGGCGACATCAAAGCTCGTATCGACCAAATCCGTCGCGAGATCGAAAACAGCACCAGCGACTACGACCGCGAGAAGCTCGAAGAGCGTCTGGCGAAGTTGGCCGGTGGTGTTGCCAAGGTCAACGTCGGTGCAGCGACCGAAAGCGAGATGAAAGAAAAGAAAGCTCGCGTCGAAGATGCATTGCACGCGACTCGCGCTGCCGCAGAAGAAGGCATCCTGCCCGGTGGTGGCGTTGCTCTGCTGCGTGCCTCCGGAACGGTCAAGCCAGGCGATGAACTCAGCGACGACGAATTGGTCGGCTACAACATCGTTCTCCGCGCATGCCGTGCTCCTTTGACCATGATCGCCGAAAACGCTGGCCAAGACGGCGGAATCGTTTGCGAGAAGGTCCTCGATATGAAGGGCAACGGCGGCTACAACGCGTTGACCGACACATACGAAGACTTGGTCAAGGCTGGCGTGATCGACCCAACCAAGGTGACTCGTACGGCACTCGGAAACGCGGCAAGTGTTGCGACGCTTCTGTTGACCAGTGACGCACTCGTCGCTGAAAAGCCAACCGAGAAGAAGGGCGGTCACGGCGGTGACCACGACATGTACTAATGTGTCACCCCTCACATTGATTTGACGCACGGCCAGCGAGTCTTCTCGCTGGCCGTTTTTCGTTTGTGAGACATTCGTTTCGCAAAGCCAACGTTCAGGCAATGGACTTCGAATCAGAATGAAACAACGGCCCATATTGCGACAGCGATCAATTATGCGACAAGCCACTTCCGTTGTGATGAATTATTCACCGTGACATTTTCACACCTTGGTTGTCCTCTACACTGCTCTACGATCACTCAACAGAGGTGGTGCTTCGATTGGTCTGACAGACTGTCGGGTCAACTGGTCTTTGCAAATGAAAAAAGGACGGTGGCGGTTTTAAGAAGTGAACAACGTCGTGAACATTGAGAAGCTTCGATGACGTCGACGATCGTTTTCTTTGAAAAATCGTGCGGTTCGCCGCAGTGTATGCCGCGTGCTATTGCAACAAATCAGAACTTCGTTTCATCATGTCTCGTAGAGCGTTCAGACAAACAGACGAGTACTCCTCTTCCGTTTGGGGTTTACTATTCATAGTGAGTCGTCCCTTCCACTGCACCATGTTGCTGATGACAAGCGTGTAGCAGATTCAAAGCGTGGAGCATTGGGATCAACAACTTGCTAGGGCTCTTTTTCACATCACACCGAAGGTAGCGATATGAAATCGATTACTACTCTGCCGACCCTCATGCCGAAAGAAGCGGCACCCACCAAGCGGCAAACAACGCACGTGCCAAGTCAAACGCCAACCCTTGAGTCAATTGCTCAAGAGATTTGCCTCGATGCCCGGCACGATTCGATGAAATACTTGTTGCGTAGCGATACATCGCACGACGGCGAATAAAAACAAGCCAATTTCACTGCCTAACCTATTGCGAGCGATCCCATCTCTTTGGGGCCGCTCGCTTTTTTTGTTGGCTGCAAACGGTGCACACCGGTTCAGACGAATCATTCGCATCGCGGCCGGTTGCAAACAAACGGCCGGGCTTCGTGCATCCCAGTTCGTCGTACCGGCTTCAGTCGGAATCTTCATCGGCTCAGTTCCGAACGCCAGAATCCTGGCGAGCAAGGACCAGCGAGGCTCTGTTCTATTTCGCCAAGTCTCGCAGCAGCTCAATGCCGCGCTCGAGCGTTTCGTCGGACGCGGCAAAGCTAATGCGAAAATGAGAGTCGTGTTGGCTGAAGATATTGCCGGGAATGATCAGCAGGCCTTGTTCGATCGCTTTCTCCACAAAGCGTTCGCCACTTTCAATCGGAGCTTTGGGAAACAAGTAGAACGCACCGCCCGGTTTCTCGAAGTCGTAGACACCTTCGAGCCCGTCGCAAATCAAATCGCGTTTGCGTCGGTAGTCGTCGATGTGTCCATCGAGAGAGACGTTCATTGCCGAAAGAGCGCCCCACTGCGCCGGTTGCGGCGCGCAAACAAACGAATACTGTTGAAGCTTCAGCATCGTTTGGATGATTTCGGATGGGCCGTGAACGTAGCCGACGCGCCAACCTGTCATTGCGTGCGACTTGCTAAAGCCGTCGATCACAATCGTGTTCTTGTTGAAGGAAGCCGGTGAAACGAAGTCGCCATCGTAGAAGAAACGGCTGTAGATCTCATCGGATACCAGAGCAATGTTGTGTTGCTCGGCAAGTTCCGCCACTGCCTTCAGGTCGGCTGCACTGGCCGTGACGCCCGTTGGGTTGGCGGGGCTATTGAGCAAGATCATTTTGGTCTTGGGGGTGATCGCTGCAGCGATCTTGTCGGGATCGAGTCGAAAGTCGGGATACGAATCGATGGGGACGGCGACGCCGCCGAATAGTTTCAGCAGCGCCGGGTACATCACGAAATAGGGATCGAGATAGATCACTTCATCGCCCGGCTCGATCATCGACATCATCGCCAAGACGAGCCCACCACTGGTTCCGCTGCAGACGAAGACTTGGCGATCGTCGTGGCCGTATTGATCGTTGATGTCTGCCTGTAAGGCTTCACGTAGTGGCCCGATCCCTTGAGTGGGCGAGTAGGCGTTCTTGCCTTCGCGGATTGCCTCGATCGCTGCGTCCTTCACTTCGGGCGGCACATCAAAGTCGGGCTGCCCAATCGACAGGTTGATCGGGTCCTTGAGTTTCGCAGCGAGGTCAAAGATCTTGCGAATACCGCTACTGTCGAAGGTTTCAGTGCGAGAGGCGATCCAGGGATGCATGGCGGTCGGTTCAGCAGACGGGGCAGTGGGGTCAGTTTGGAGGGTGCAGTTTAGCAGCCGTCGCGGTTTTGCAGACCCAGCCCAAAACCGTGAGCCAAGAGCGGTAACTCCCGTCGCTACCGTTGTCAGAGGGTGTGAGGCTACAATGCTACTGGTCTTCCGTCCAAGCATCACACCAGCGCGATCAGAGCCCACACGTGGCCTCCACCAAACGAGTCGAACCGGTCATCCGACTGTGTGCCGTGATCACAAGGCACGCCGCAGCCCGCCAGTGGGCCATCGACCGGATTGGTGATCGATGGGGCGGGACGTCGATCGTCTCACCCGAAATCCCGTTCGAAGCGGGTGGGTACTACACCGCGTCGATGGGCTCCGACCTCACCAAAGTGCTCGTTGCAACGGCGGGCGTCTGTGATCCGGCCGAGCTCGCCGACTGGAAGCACGAATCCAACCGCTGGGAAACCGAGTACGCGGCAAACTTCTCGCACGAAGAAGATCGCCCGCTCAATCTGGATGCCGGCTACGCGACTCAGGCGAAGCTGGTTTTGGCGACGACCAAAGATCGTGATCATCGGATCTACTTGCGCGATGGAATGTTCGCCGAGGTCACGCTTTGTTACGTCGGACGCAAGTGGCAATCACACCGCTGGACCTATCCCAGCTACCGCGCAGAAAAAGTCTCCGAGTTTGTGACGGGCTGCAGGAATCAGCTGCGCGCGCACTTGAAAGAGACCCGGCAATTTCGCAATCACGAAACATCCAGGTCGTGAAGTAGCGGGTGGCTGCTAGTCGACTTCGCAGCTGACCGTGACCACGCCAGCGGTCGATCTGGCGACCGCCATCACGATCGTTCGGTCGATCACGGTTGGGACCGAACCGGTCAATCGCGTATGTCCGTTGCCAAGATGGGCAACGTGGACTTGATCATATCCAAGGCGTCGAAGCGATTGCGTGACGCGCATTTCCAAAGCTGCTCGTTGTGGCTTCATGTCGGAGTGCTGCTGTGAACTGGCGTGATGCATTGAACACTCATTGATGTCGTTCGTGTGCCCGAAAGGTAGAGGCAGTTCGAAACGCGAATCCCGCCAAAAAACGCGCGCATTTCTGAGCCAATTGGGTTTCACGACAAGAACTAGCTCCATCTAGGTAGCCGCCGCCGTGAATCGAGGGCAGCTTTGAAAGGTTTTCACGTACCGAGCGCCATCGCCTCGCCTGTTTGAGGCTCCCGCCGCGCAAGCGGAAAAGGCGACGATTCCACGTGCTGGCTCACACGACGGTTTTGGCGGTTGCTGAGAAATCACTTGGTCGATTCCGGTTGTGACGGATATTCCGCCGCCGCCCCAGCATGTTCACTCGTGCACCTTCGGAGCCTTTGACTAACTCGTGAAAGTCAATAAAATGTGGGCGTGGCGGACAAAGCGACGCCACTGCAAAACCCCCCCAACACTTCGGTCCTGGAGGTGTTCGGTTGCACCAGATGGGTGCCCGATCGACCTACCCGCTTTCGCCGAGCGTGCGTGAGGGTTCTCAATTGTTAGAGCCTTACCCAGCGGAGCGAACATGATGACACTGTTTATGAATTCATTTGTCCCAGCGATCGGCTTTCCGGGCATGCCCGAGATGCTGATTGTTCTCTTTTTGGCGTTGCTTCTTTTCGGCGGTGCGAAACTTCCTAGCCTGATGCGAAACCTCGGGCGAAGTGCCAACGAATTCAAGGCGGGCATGAGCGAATCGCTCGACGAAGAAGACAGCGACGGCTCGGACAAGAACGCCTAAATATGTTCGGAATGGGACCGTTTGAGATGATGGTGATCGGAGTGATCGCCGTTGTCCTCTTCGGCGGCAACTTGCCCGAAGTCGCGCGAAAGCTTGGTGGAAGTTACCGAGAGTTTCGCCGCGGCCTCAACGACGTCCAGCAGCAGTTCCGAATGGCGGAATACGAAGCCAATAAGGCGCTGACGATGGACGATCCGGTCAAGTCGACCGCAGACGAAGATGAGGAACCGGAAGAACCATCCGTTCCAAAGTTCACGCCGCCCAGCTGATCACCGCGGGCGCAACCCAACGAACCAGCAACGCATCGTTCACCGGAAGAACATGCGTCCGCATGGTTCACTATTCGCAAACCAAGCGAACACCTATAATTCGAACGAACATTCGAAGGGCGATTAGCTCAGTTGGTTAGAGCGCTGTGTTCACACCGCAGAGGTCACAGATTCGAATTCTGTATCGCCCACTCTTTTCTCTTCTTGCCGAGTCGTCATTGTTGACGACTTATGCCAATTCGGCTCTCGCTATCTACGAGCCGCTCGTTCGTCGTACCGAGCTTTAGCCGGAATCTTCAGACGCTTGTGCCGAGTGGCGGGATGACATCCGGTGACCATGCAAACGTCGCGTTTGCGGACGCTACTTTCGCGGAGCGAAAGGCGACATTCGATTGAGCGTGGCTCTGATTGTTTGTGAGCCGAACGCGCTTGCGTCGGGCCCAGAGAGATTGGCAAAAGAGTGCAAGGCCCGACGCTAGCGCGGACGGCTCAGGATGGGTGGGCGTATGAACCAGGATGCGATCGCTAGCGGTAGCATGAGGGCCGCAAACAGACCAATTGCTGGATCATAGGATCCTGAAGTGTCGTGAATCCATCCCATCAGCAGTGGGCCACAACCGCTGCCGGCAACCGTCCCGCACCACACTGCGCCACGGACACTCCCCAAGTGGTCTCTTCCGTAGAACCGCAGCATGGCAATCCCCGAAATCGAAATCAGCATTCCCTGTCCGGCGCCAAATAAGACGGCAAAGCACTCCGCTCCCCGTTCGGTATGGTCGGTCGCCAGCACCACCAAAGATGCGGCGACCAACGACGTTCCTAAACCGAATAGACGATTCAGTCGTAGATAGTCGGCCAGAACACCGCCAGCCAATTGCGCCGCAAGCATGCTGAAGCCGAGGTAACGAAACAGTCCCGACGTTGCCGCGGCACCGAGCGAACGTTCGTCACACAAAGTGAACAGATAAAACAGAATGCCTGTTCCCGACATTGCCCACACAATGTTGGAGCCAGCCAAGATGGAGTAGCTTGCCGTTCGCATGGCTTGGCGAAGCGTCAATGAGTCGCCACCGAAGCTCTTTGGTGTGCCATTTGTATGCGAACGTTCGGACGACGGCTGAACAGCCAAACCGTCCACGTGTTGTCCGAGATCTTCAGGGCGGTTTCGGTACAGCAAGCAGACAAGCGGCAAGAGTCCGACGAGCAGGATGGCGGAGATGATTTGATAGGTGCCACGCCAGCCGTACGCCGAAATGCTCTCGGTGATCCAATGGGGAATGTACGCGAATGCGACAGCGGAACCGATCGACAGGATCGCCGAAACCCGTCCAATGCGAGATCGGAACCACATGGCCGTTGTATTGCCGGCAAGCAACGTGAGCGCGCCCTGGCCAAGGAATCGCAAGAGAAAAAATGAAAACAGCAGCGTCCAATAGCCGGACGCCCCGGCGGCGCAAAAGCATGCTGTCGACAGCCCCACGATCACGATGCAAGAAACGAAGCGCAGTCCGAAACGGTCCGAAGCGGGGCCAACCATACTCAGAGGGATCGCGGCGAGCAACGTTCCAAGCATGTACGCCAAACCAAGTTGGCTTTGACTCAACTCGAGCGACTCGAGCAGTGAGGGCGTGAAAGCGCTAACGGCAAAGGTTTGGCCGGGGCTTGTTCCAAGCTGCATGACCATCGCCAGCAACACCATGACGTAGCCATAGAAAAACGGAAGTCGTTCAGCGAGGTGTTTGGGCAACGGTACAAACGCAACATGATCAGAATCGGGTGACGTGCGAGAAGGTAGCTTTGACCAGGTTTCTCGCAAGCCCCTTCATTGGTCAGTCACAGCAGAAGGCCGCGTTGAGTGGACTGATAACCCAAAGTGAGTCGCGAGTTTGACGCCTGTAGACAGGATGTCTATGTTGAGGGGGTCGCCGTGGTTCGGTGGTGACCTGGTCAAGTCCGAAGGGGAGTGCAGTGATTTCGAATCGTGTGCTGTTGCTAGGCATTGTGTTTGTGCTTTGTCCGAGAAGCGGACCAGCCCAAGAAGCGGATCAAAGCGATCGCTTTCTCGCTCAAGCTGACCGCTATCGCTTTGAGGTTGCCGGATCAGACGATGTGTTCAAACGCGTCGAGAAGCCACTGCTTAATTGGAAGAACCCTGCTCGCAGCGACGAGGATGGCGCAGTTTTTCTGTGGACGCACAAGGGACAACCCGCGGTGTTAGGGACGTGCTTCACGTTCGTGTATAAAACCGAAGTGCGCCGAAAGAATGCGTTCCGGGTCTTGTCCGCCTTGCCGATCGTTGGCAGTTGTGGCGGTACAAAGATGTGGTCGCCGCCGCCGAACACGCTTCGCTACATGGACTTCGATGATGCGCCGTCGCCGGGGACCACCGAGCGTCAACGCCATACTCAACTGCGCGGTTTGGCGCGACAGTTCGCGGTGGAGGTCACCGATCGAGATGGCGACGTCGAGCAATGTCGCCTCATGCCAAATCCGCTCTACCGGTATGACTCGGCAGACTCCGCAGGCGCTTTGTTCGCGTTTGCAGTGGGCACAGACCCTGAAGCCGTTTTGATCATTGATCGGCAGGTTGATGACGCAGGTGTACCGGTTTGGCGATACGCATGGTCACGATTCACCTTCTATAAGTTGATGGCGTCGCTCAATCGTATGCCTGTCTGGGAGGTGGAGCGTTCGGAGAGTTTGAGGGGAAGCATCCTTTCGCGGCCCGACTATCAACGTGAGCCCTACATCACCTTTCCGCCACAGGTGTTGGACTAGGCGGGTGGTTCTTTGTAGCGTGAGCCGCACGCGCTAGCGTTGGGCGCTGCGAGACGGAAACTGCAAGGCCCGACGCTAGCGCGTTCGGCTCACGGGGATTGCGCCTGAAGGCGGGACTACAAACGGCTCGCGAGATTGGCAGTGGTTTTTTGTGAGCAAAGTTGCGTTTGCGTACGCTACTTTCGCGGAGCGAAAGGCGACACTGAAAAAATCACCGCAGGCCGCTGCCTGGTTTTAGCTCATGCGGCTTGACTTTTTTGACGAAACGTCAATAATGGGGAAGTCATGAACACTTTGAGCCGAAAACAACGCGAAATTAGGGAACGGGAAGGTCGGATACTCGATCTGGCCCGCGAACAATTGCTGCGCGGTGGCTACCACGGCTTGAACATGGATGCGATCGCCAGCGAGTTGGAATACTCCAAGGGCACGATCTACAACCATTTCCCCTGCAAAGAGGAAATCATCATCGCGCTGGCTATCCAGACGATGAACCAACGGACGGACATGTTTCAGCGAGCGGCCGCCTACCGTGGACTGCCGCGGGAGCGACTGGCCGCGATCGGCGTGGCTGCCGAGCTTTTCGTCAGGATTTTTCCGACCCATTTCCATGTCGAGCAGCTGATTCGCTCGTTCTCGATTTGGGAAAAAACTTCGGAAAAACGACGCCAAACGATGCGTGGTTGCGAAACGCGGTGCATGGGAATCGTCTCGGGGATCGTCCGGGACGGCATTGCACAGGGCCACCTGGCTCTGCCCGAGGGGACGTGTCCTGAGGAGCTTGTCTTCGGGCTGTGGTCACAGACCTTCGGGGCCTACTCGATCATTGCTACAAGCGAGTCGATGGAAGAGCTCGGGGTGGCTGATCCGTATCATGCCGTGCGGCAAGCGATCAACATGGTGCTCGACGGCTATGAATGGCAGCCCTTGTCGACCGAATATGACTATCAAGAGTTGTTTGAAAAACTCCAACAGGAAGTCTTTCCAGATGAATGCCAGCGAGCGCTCGCTTCGTGAGCCTTTTTTTAGACGCAAATTGACGCTTGGTCAAAATGTGACTCTGCGTCGATCCTTGGCGGTGTTGTCGCTCTTTGTGGTGGTGGGCTCGCTCGTTGCCCTGGGCTCCAGGCTGACGGGGGCGGAGCAGGAATCGGCCGCCAAAACGCAAGCCAATCTCATGCCCGTTCGAGTGCAGACGCTGTCGGCCATCTCTTCGTACCGCGCCGATCGTTCCTACACGGGGCTCGTCGCAGCACGCCGAGCGAGTGAGCTCGGTTTTGAACGATCCGCAGAGGTAACCGAAATCTTGGTCGACCAAGGACAATGGGTCCGCCAGGGTCAGGGACTGGCCCATCTCGACCGCCGGCAATTGGAGCTGCAAAAACGCAAAGTCGCGGCGGAGCGGGACCAGGCTGCTGCCGTGCTCGAAGAGTTTCGCGCCGGTCCCCGACTTCAGACGATCAAGGCAGCGCGCGGACGCCTCAAGGATCTTGAGGCGCAGGTCGAACTGCAAAAGCGAAACTACAAACGAGTCACCGAACTCTTTGATCAAAACGCCACGTCGAAATCAAAGTTCGACGAGATCGAATTGGGGCTCAAGTCGAGTCAAGCCAGATTGACGGTGGCGAAGGAGGAACTAGACGAACTGGAAGCGGGAACACGCACCGAGCGGATTGCTGCCCAAGCGGCTGCGGTCGCCCAGTTGGATGCACAATTGGCAGACCTCGACATTGAGATTTCTGACAGCACGCTGGTCGCGCCCTATGACGGACAGATCGCAAAACGATTCATTGATGAAGGGACCGTAGTCGCGCCCGCGCAGCCTATTTTGAAGATCGTCGAGACTTCCGAGCTCGAAGCGCATATCGGTCTACCGAGCGAAGTTGCCAGCACCCTCGCCCCCGGTGAGAAGTTCAACGCTATCGTCGGTAACGCAAGTTGGAGTGTGGAGGTTGACCGGTTGCTTCCCGATGTTGATCTGCAAACGCGTACTCAAGTCGTGATTTTCCGGTTCGACAATGACCTAAACAACGCGAGCGACTCGGGCCAAGTTGTTCCGGGTCACGTAGTTCCGGGCCAAGTTGTCCCAGGTCACGTAGTTCCGGGCCAAGTTGTGCGTGTCGTTGTTGAAGAGACACATTCCGCCGAGGGGTTCTGGGTGCCAACCACTTCGCTGGTTCGCAGCTTCCGAGGTTTGTGGGCGGTGTATGTCGTCGAAGCGGATTCGAGTGATGATTCGCAGCGAGTTCGCCGCCGCGACGTCGAAGTGCTGTACACCGACGGCACGCGAACGTTGGTTCGCGGAATGCTCGTTGATGGAGATCGGTTCATCACCACGGGGACGCAGCGCATCGTTCCAGGTCAACAGGTCCAACCAATCGAAGAGCTCGCTACCAGCGATGACAGCCAAGAGGTGTCGCAATGACGTCCGATTTGTTCTACCGCAATCCTCGGCTGATGGTCTTGACCGTCGCTCTGATTCTGGTCGGGGGCCTGTCTTCGTATTACGTCTTGCCGCGGATGGAAGATCCGCTGCTTACCGAGCGTGCCGCGATGGTGGTGACTCGGTTTCCTGGCGCGGATGCCGAACGCGTCGAATCGTTAGTGACAGAGAAGTTGGAGCAGGAGCTTCAAGAGATTGACGAGATCAAAGAAGTCCGCTCACTGTCGCGCAGTGGTGTTTCGACGGTCAACATCGAGTTGCGTGACGATATCTACGAAGTCGACACGGTTTGGTCGCGGATTCGCGACAAGCTCGATGACGCCCGTCCCGCATTGCCGGACGGCGCACTGGAGCCGGTGTTTGAGCAATTGGACGTCAAGGCTTACGCGTTGATCGCAGCGCTGACTTGGAATCCGGCAAGCGGCACTGACGAGGATGTCGAGCCAACGCCCAACTATGCCATATTGCGGCGGTTGGCCGAACAGTTGGACGACGAGCTGTTGGCCATTTCGGGGACTGAAGAGGTCGACACCTTTGGTGACCCCGAGGAAGAGGTTGTTGTTGAGGTCGATCAGGCGAAGCTTGCTGCGTTGGGTCTGACCGTGCAGAGTGTTTCCGATCAATTGCGGGCGAGCGATTCGAAGATCTCAGCTGGTCGATTTCGCAGTCGCGACGATTTGCTGTTGGAGGTCTCGGGCGAGTTTGAATCTCTCGAGCGAATTGGCCGCGTTCCAATCTCCTATGGCACCGATTCCAATGGCACTGAGGGGCGGTTCGTGCGTTTGTTGGACGTGGCAACGATCCGCAAAGGCGTGATGGAGCCGCCTTCAAGTCTGGCACTGGTTCACGGCAAGCCGGCGATCGCGCTTGGAGCATTGGTGCGTCCAAGTGTTCGCATCGATCATTGGTCCGCGGAAGTCGACAATACCTTAAGTGAGTTTCGCGATGCACTGCCGCGCGGGATTGAGCTGCACACAATCTTTCAGCAGAACGACTACGTCGAGACTCGTTTAGCAGGCCTTCTGGGTAACCTCGTCCTGGGCGGTATCGCGGTCATCTCAGTGATCTTGGTGATGATGGGTTGGCGGAGCGCGATCATCGTTGGTACCGCACTTCCATTGTCGGCGCTGATGGTGTTGACCGGCATGCGAATGCTCGAGATCCCAATTCACCAAATGTCAGTCACGGGGCTGATCATCGCGCTCGGGCTCTTGATTGATAATGCGATCGTGATCGTTGACGAGGTCAATGAAAGACTGCGACACACCGACTCGCCGGCACGAGCGGTTTCGAGCAGCGTCGGTCATCTGGCGCTTCCTCTGTTGGGATCGACGGTCACCACGGCGCTCGCTTTCGCGCCCATTGCACTGATGCCGGGACCGGCAGGCGAATTCGTCGGTTCGATCGCAGTCAGTGTCATCATGGCGATTGTTAGTTCGCTGTTCTTGGCGTTGACGGTGGTGCCTGCCATCACCGCGTTGACCGCCCGGCTCGGCCCGGACGGTGCCTCAGACAATCATCCGCGCGGCGATCGTCTGAAGATTCGTCCCACATGGTGGAAAGAGGGCTTGCACCTGCCTCGGTTGCTAGCCGGATATCGCCGTGGCTTGCGTGCGATGTTTTCACGACCGGCAATCGGAATTGCCGCTGGTGTTGCACTGCCCCTGATTGGTTTTCTTCAGTTTTCAAAGCTCCCGGAGCAGTTCTTTCCGCCGGCCGATCGCGATCAGTTTCAAATTGAGCTTGAGCTGCCTTCCACAACGTCCGTCAGTGAAACGCTCGAAACGGCAAATCGGATGCGCAACCAGTTGTTGCGACACGAGGACGTTCAGGAGGTATCTTGGTTTCTTGGCGAAAGCGCGCCGTCGTTCTACTACAACGTGATTCCACGCCGACGGGATACGTCCAGCTACGCACAAGCGATGGTGCAACTCACCACAGGCAAGGAGCCAATGTCGGTGATTCGTCAGCTGCAAGGTGAACTGGATCAGGCGTTTCCGGAGAGCCGCGTGCTTGTGCGGCAACTGGAACAGGGCCCACCGTTTGATGCACCCATTGAGGTCCGGTTGTTTGGCCCTGACCTGCAAGTGCTGCGCAGCCTTGGTGACCAAGTGCGCAAGGCAATGTCGGACTCGGCCAACGTTGTCCACACGCGCGCTGACCTTGGCGAGACCGTTCCGAAGCTTTCCCTTTCGGTGCATGAAGACGAGGCTCGTTTAGCAGGCCTCGATCACAGCGGGATTGCAAACCAACTCAGCAGCACACTCGAAGGCGCTGTCGGTGGATCGATCCTTGAGCAAACCGAAGAATTGCCCGTGCGCGTCCGCGTGTCCAACCAACAGCGTGGCGAAGTACGATCGATCGCATCGTTGGAGTTACTCGGGCCAACGATGTCGGACACCTCGCACAATGGTGTCCCTCTGTCGGCATTGGCATCGATCTCACTTGAACCGCAGTCAGCGAGTATCCCGCGGTTCAATCAGCGACGGATGAACGAGGTCCAGGCCTACATCACCGCCGGTGTGCTCCCCGATACTGTGCTGGCGGAGGTTCAAGAACGTTTGGAGCAATCGTCGTTCGAGCTGCCTCCCGGTTACACCATGCAGCTCGGCGGCGAAGCAGCCAAACGCGACGATGCGGTTGGCAACTTGATGGTGAATGTTGGCATCTTGATGGTGCTGATGGTTGCCACGCTCGTTCTTTCCTTCAGCTCGTTTCGAATGGCTGGCATCATTGGCGTTGTCGCCTTCCTTTCTGCCGGGCTCGGTGTGGGGGCGCTGTGGGTGTTCGGGTATCCCTTTGGTTTCATGGCGATTGTGGGCACGATGGGACTCGTCGGAGTGGCCATCAACGACACGATCGTTGTGCTGGCTGCGATACGAGATGACGAGCAGGCGCGGCAAGGATCGCCAGTCGCCGTCGCCGAGGTTGTTGTTCGCTCGACACGTCACGTGGTGGCGACCTCGCTGACGACGATTGCCGGCTTCGTTCCCTTACTGGTCGGCGGCGGTGGTTTTTGGCCGCCACTTGCGGTCTCGATCGCTGGCGGTGTCGGCGGTGCAACGATTCTGGCACTGTTCTTCGCGCCATCGGCATACATCTTGGCCATGTGCCGCAGCTGCAAGACGGCTCAATCAGCCGAGCCTGAGTGGCTGGTTCATGAGCCCCAGCGGAGCATCGGCAAGGTCCGAGTGCAGCCCGCCGTCATGGCGACGAGTCGGTGAACGGCGAAAACGCCCAGACTTCAGCATTCTTCCAAGTCGATCCGCCGCAAGGTGTGGGCGATCACACTCGATGGTTCCGTGTGGATCGAAGTTCGTCCGCGCACAGGGAGAGTCATGGCAATCGGAATCTCGGAATTGTGCGTGCAGGCACACACGCTACGGCTGTCTGCGGGTGCACGGTCTGTGCACTTGCATATGGGTTGCAAATGTAGTTAAATTGCGATCTTGCCGGTGGGGAGGCTCCACTGGTTGCTCCCTGAGACGGCTCGAAGAGTCGTTTTTTCTATGCATCTACTCAGGCGATCGTGTTGCTCGTCGCCTGTTGTTGGAGATCAAAATGAATCAGCCGTTTTCGCCCGACGTTCCGAATCTGCTGCCGGTGACCGTGTTGAGCGGTTTCTTGGGCGCCGGGAAGACAACCCTGCTCAATCACATCCTCGCCAATCGTGAGGGAATGCGCGTTGCGGTCATCGTCAACGACATGAGCGAAGTCAATATCGACGCCGCTCTGGTGCGTGACGGTGGAGCGGACCTATCACGGACCGAAGAGCAGTTGGTCGAGATGTCCAACGGTTGTATCTGTTGTACTCTGCGAGAAGACCTGCTGATCGAAGTCGCTCGCTTGGCTCGTGCTGGCAAGTTTGATTACCTGTTGATCGAGTCGACCGGAATCAGCGAACCGCTACCGGTTGCCGAGACCTTTACGTTTGAGGATGAGGAAGGAAGCAGTCTTTCGAATCTCGCCGACCTCGACACGATGGTGACGGTTGTCGACGCGGGCAATTTCATGAAGGACTTTGGGTCATGGGATGATCTCACCGACCGGCGAATGGGGCTCAGCGAAGAAGACGACCGCAACATCGTTGACTTGTTGGTCGATCAAGTCGAGTTTGCCAATGTGGTGATCATCAACAAAACCGATTTGGTCTCGCCCTACGAGCTAGAGCAACTCGATCAAATCATTCGGCGATTGAACCCCGCCGCGGAGATTCTGCACTCGACGGAGAGTCGCGTCCCGCTGTCAAACGTGCTTGGGACAGGCCGGTTCAAGCTTGCTGAAGCAGAGGCGATGCCGCAGTGGTTGGCGGTGCCGCGTGGTGAGGAGGAGACCGAGACCGAAGAGTATGGGATCTCAAACTTCGTCTACCGACGTGATCGCCCCTTCCATCCAAAGCGATTGACCGAGGCGCTCGAAGGCGACATGACCGAGGGACTGCTCGCAGGCGTGCTTAGAAGCAAAGGTCTGATGTGGTTCGCCTCGCGAAACGCGTGGGCCTACGACTGGTCGCAGGCTGGGTGTTCGATTCGCATGCATCCTGCAGGCTTCTGGTGGGCCGCCGCGCCCGACGAAGAATGGCCAGAGGATGAGGAGGCGCGGCAGGAAATTCGCTCCAGTTTTGCTGGCGAACATGGCGACCGACATCAGCAAGTGGTGTTTATCGGCCAAGGGATGGAGCAGCTAAGGATTGAGAACATTTTGGACGAATGCCTGTTGACCGACGCCGAGTTCGCGCAAGGGCCGGATGCTTGGGCGCAGTTCGAAGATCCGCTGCCGCCGATCGAATTGGAAACGGATGATGACATGGCTGAGGCTTTGCGATGAGTGGCGCTGCCAAACAGAATTCCCATGACGTGGTGGTCATCGGCGGCGGCGCGGCTGGCGTTGGCGTCTCGGTGGCGCTGCGGCACGCTGGGATCGAAGACTTCGTCGTGCTGGAACGGGATACGGTCGGCGCTTCGTTTGCCGCTTGGCCGGCCGAGACGCGGTTCATCACGCCGTCGTTTCCATCGAATTCGATTGGGATGTTGGATTTGAATTCCATCGCCGTCGGCGTTTCACCCGCATTCAGCCTCGAGGTCGAACATCCGACAGGCGAAGAATACGCTTCGCATTTGCGCGGTGTTGCCGAGTTCTTCAAGCTTCCCGTTCGCGAGCAAACCGATGTGCGGCGAGTCAGCAAGGTGGGCGACGACTTTCGTGTCGATACGGCTCAGGAAACGCTTCGTGCGAAGCACGTGATTTGGGCGGCGGGCGAGTTTCAGTACCCGCGACGCAATGGTTTCACCGGAAGTGAGCTCTGCCGGCACACCGCGACCATCGCGAGTTACGGAGATCTGGAAGGGGATGAGTTCCTCATTATCGGAGGCTACGAGAGTGGTGTCGACGCGGCCTACCACCTTTCCTATCACGATCGGCGCGTGAGATTGTTCGACAAAGGTTGTGCGTGGAAAGGTGAAAGCTCTGATCCGAGTATTTCGTTGTCGACCTACTCGCTTGAGCGGATGCGAGAGGAATGGTTTGAACAGCACGTTGAGCTGTTCCCGCACACGCCGATTGCTTCGGTAAAGAAGTTTGATGATGTCTACGAAGTCAAGGCACTCGATGGGCGATGGTTTCACACGCCGACGCAGCCGCTATTAGCTGGCGGATTTGAGGGGAGTCACCGTTTGGTCGCAGACCTATTCGAGGCACGCGAGGACGGCTTTCCGCTGCTAAGTGAAAAAGATGAGTCCACGGTCGTGCCGGGACTGTTTCTGTGCGGCCCGGCGGTGCGTCACGACAATCATGTCTTCTGCTTTATCTTCAAATATCGACAGCGATTCGCAGTCGTTGCCAAGGCGATCGCGACTTCGCTTGGGCTGCCAGCCGAAGAGCTGGAGACCTATCGCAAATGGGGAATGTACCTTGATGATTTGTCCTGCTGTGGTGAGGAGTGTGCGTCATGTTGAGCGATGAAGCAGACGTTGTGATCGCACCCGGCTCACGGCAAGCCCGGATCGAACGAGCGCTCAGCATTGAATGGCTGGGGCAGACCGTTGCGAGCGTTTGTTGGATCGCAAGCGTTTTTACGTACGGGATCAGCTCGACCGGAGATTGGTTGCAGCTGGCTGCGGCCTCAGCATGGCTCCTGGCCAACATCGCCGCGCTGTTGGCAGTCAGCGACGATTGAAGTCATGCATCCCGCTGGCACTCTCCCTTGGGAGAGTCGGGCTCTCAGGCCCGGTGAGGGGCACCTCGAACGGCCCTCCCCGGGCTTTAGCGCCCGACCCTCCCACAAGTGGGAGGGTAGTTCCTGTCGAACTGTGGATGATACCACGCGCTTGAACATCAGCCGCAGAGCGATAGCTCGCGGTTTTTGAATGTGGGACAGGCAGCAAGAACCGCACGCTATCGCGTTGCGGCTGATACGGGCAAAGGCGCGAAGCTAGTGCTACAGATTGTAGTTGCGCTTCCACCAGCAGAGATCCTTGCCCAAGTTCCCGAGACTGAGCCGCGATCGCGTAAGCGGCCGGGCCTTAATCGCCTTACACTGACTGCGCGTTGGCAAGGGCCCGAGGCCTCACGGCCAGCGGCTCACGGGCACTGCCCAACCTGCGCAAGAAGTTGCTCTTGTGGCACCGAGATTGCAATCCGCAGTACTAGCGCGCTGGGCTCACGATCTATTGCTTCTCGGCAACTCGTGGCACCGCAGACTCGGTTGGCTCTTGAGCTTCGATGTCGGGTGGCGGGACTGGGATCGAGGCGACGCCGGAGTGCATCAGCATCGACGACTCAGCCATACGCACTGTCTTGGCGTCGATCGCCCGCAATCGATCGAGCGTTTCGGCGGCAGATGGCAGTGGGCAGTTCTTCAGGTAGAGAACCGTCGCTGGGCGTAGCATCGCGTTCTTTTCTGTTGGGAACTTGAACAGTTCTTCCATGCGGTCGATCGCCGACCAATCGCCCCAACGCGCGAGATCAGGAATGACCAGGTCGGCAAGTTCAGGACGCTGCAAGAGTTGCCGCAACGACTTTGATAATCGCTCGCGGGAAAAGACATCTAATTCGGTGCCATGGACCCGGATAGCGCTGACCGCCGCAAACGCATCGACGTAACTCGCCTCGCGGTTGGACAAGTAGTCTCGTTCAATACGAAGCAATAACGCTTCGCCACCAAGTGTGATGTAGCATGCGATCGCAGCGTCCATGCCCGGATCAAATAGCGGGTCAGCCTGGCGTTTTTTGAGCGAGTCATCGAACAGGCCCGCATCGGTCGGTAATCCGCATTGACTTAAAAAGGTCCAGCACAGCCGCCTGCGATGTCGCGGCAGCGATGTGTCTTGGAGTTGAGCGATGACCCATCGCCGATCGAGATTGTCTTGCAAGCCTGCAATGTCTTCGAGCGTTGCTTCGGCAAACTCGTTGTACGCGTCATCGGCGACCAGTTTGTCTGGATGCTGAAGGAATCGGAGGAAGTGTTCGAGTCGTTGCGGGCCTTCGCCGGGAAGGTCACCCAAACTGCGAAGGTAGGTGATACCCTCGTTTGTGATCGCTTGTGGTGTCGCCCACTGCGTCGAGGTCTCGCCATAGCCCGCCATCCAGAAGGTTGTCTCTTTCGAGAGTGGGTCGAGCGTGATGACTTCGACGACCGATTCCTTCAGCTTTGGCGAACCCTTCATCACTTCGAGGATGCGCATCTTGCAAACATGAAAACCGTCTGGATCCGCGGCGATCGATTCGCACCGCGCAATCACGGCTGCGGTTGATTCCTCGAGATCGTCGCTCAAAGTGCGTGGCAGGGAGGTGCAAAACGGGCACGCCTGAGTCACAGCGGCCGAGCCGATGATGGAGCCGAGCACCAAGGCGGTCAGAATCAGCAATGCAGTGCGTTTGAAATGCGCGGAACGCAAATGACGGGGATTGTCTCGATGCACGACCAAGCCTGCGGGGATAATCGCCAGAGTTTTGGGCTGCGAAGGCTGCAGCGCTCGTCCATCGGCAAGTTACCCGGGGCTGGTTGCGACGGACAATACCAAAGCGCAGCCAGCTCAAATGGTTGTTGGGTGTGATCCACGCGACATGACGCCTGAGGAGCTCTTGCAAAGCGTTTGCAACTGCGGTTGACGGGCGAGATCGCGATTGGTCTATTTGCACAATGATTGCAAGAGTGGGTTTGCTTGTATTCCGGCTCTTTGCCCAAACGCGATGAGTCGATGTCAGTTCGACCCGTGGAATTGTTGGGGAGCGATAAAGATGAGTGGCGAGAGTGTCATACCGGAGTCATACGAGCAGTGGCGCCATTGCATCGAAGTGCGATGCAGGATTCAGCTGACGCCCACCTTTGTCGAAGCTCGCTTGAAGGAGTTGCAGGACGCAACGAATCCCAGGACGAAGGAGTTCAAGAAGATGTACGGGGCCGACCATCTGCAGAGGACGGTCTCGTGGTATCGCCAAGCGGCCGGAGAAGTTTCCCGAGCCCGGTAATCGACTCGTGAGCCGCACGCGCTAGCGTTACGGATTGCAATTGCGCTTCCTTCAGCAGAAATCCTTGCCCAAGTTCACACAACGGAGCCGCGATCGCGTAAGCGGCCGGGCCTTACTCGCCTTCACACCAGCTGCGCGTCGGCAAGGGCCCGAGGCCTGACGGCCAGCGGCTCACGGGCACCGCGTAAACAGCGCAAGAAGTTGCGTTCAAAAACACTCTCCCTTGGGAGAGTCGGGCACTCAGGCCCGGAGAGGGTTTGTGTTTTTGGACGTCATTCCCTCCCCGGACTTTGCGTCCGCCCCTCCCGTAAGCGGGAGGGTGAATGCTTTGTCACGCAATCTGATTGACAGCGGTGTTGAGATTGGTAGATTGCTACCGTTCGTGGTGATGGGCATGCTTCTGCATGACCCATGAACAGGGAACTCCGGTGTGAATCCGGGACGGTCCAGCCGCTGTGAACTGCTGCAACTTCGGTTGCAAATCAACGTTTCTTCTTTTGAAGTGCCATTGTTCATCTCGCATGAATGAGAAGGCAGTGAACGTTGTCCGGCAGTGAGTCAGAAGACCTACCGCGAAATAGACGATTTTGGCGCCCTCTTGGATTGGGGCAATCGTTGCGATGACGTTTGACTTGATGTTGATGTCGTCTTTCCTGTTTTTCGCGTGCGTGTTCGCAACATCAAAACCCATTCGCCAGCGATGGGATGCGTGAGCTCGACCGTGATCGGCACTTGCACTTGGAATGGCACTGGCGCGAACACGCGTCGGCAAATGAACGGAGTTTCTCGATGGAACGGTCAATGGATGCTTCCTGCGCGCCGGTGGTTCGCAAGCGGGATGGACGTGAAGTGGAATTTGACGGTGCGCGGGTTGAGCAGGCGATTGCCAAGGCGTTTCGTGCTGAATTGAACTTGGCTGACGGGCAACCGCTTGCCGCCGACATTCAAAAAGACGTTGAACAGATCGCGGGTCAGGTTCGACGGATTGCAACACAACCAGGGTTGAACGATGCGTTGTCGGTCGAGCAAATTCAGGATGTCGTTGAAATCGGACTGATGAAACTCGAGCACTTTCATGTTGCTCGTCGCTACATTCTTTACCGCACCGAACACGCCCGGATTCGCACGATTCGGGCCACTGAATCGGGGCTCGATTCACTCGACGATTCGTCATCGGCACATTCCATCCACGTCGAGCTCGAACCTGGAGTTCGAGTCCCATTCGACGCGCGACGCTTGAGTCGATTCCTCGCAAAATGCCCCGCCGCTGATTTGCCGGAAGTCGATTGCGACGCGATTGTGCAAGAGGTTGTTCGCGGGGCATTTGATGGGATGACGCCCGAAGAGGTGACACGCGCGCTTGTCTTGTCCGCTCGCAGTCGGATCGAACGCGATCCAGCCTATGACCAACTTGCAGCGCAACTTCAGCGGTCGATCATCTATCGTCAATCACTCGGGAAGACTCAGTTTGATGATCGGTTTATCGGCACCTACCGCGACCAGTTCGAGCACTACGTGATCGAAGGGATCCGGCACGAGCGTTTGTCAGAAGAGCTGCGTGCGTTCGACCTCACGAAACTCTCCGAAGCACTCAAGCCGCAGCTTGACGAGTCGTTTCGATACCTCGGGGTACAAACGATCTATGATCGCTATTTGTTGCATATCGACGGCCGCAGGATTGAGACGCCACAGTACTTTTGGATGCGCGTCGCGATGGGGTTGGCGACCGCCGAAAAGGAAAACCGCACCGAGCGAGCGATCGAGTTCTATGAGCTGCTTTCATCGCTACGGTTCACCAGCGCAACACCAACATTGTTCAACTCAGGAACGCCACACCCGCAATTGAGTAGCTGCTACCTGACGACGATCCAAGACGACTTGCAGCACATTTTTAAGAGCATCGGAGACAACGCGATGCTTTCGAAGTGGGCAGGCGGTCTTGGCAATGACTGGACCAACGTCCGCGCCACCGGAGCTCACATTCGCGGCACGAACGGGGAAAGCCAAGGTGTGATTCCTTTTCTGAAAATTGTCAACGACGCGGCCGTCGCCGTGAACCAAGGAGGCAAGCGAAAGGGAGCAGTCTGTGCTTACATGGAACCTTGGCATCTGGACTTTGTGGAGTTCATCGACTTGCGCAAGAACACCGGTGACGACCGGCGGCGAACCCACGACATGCATACCGCCGCTTGGATTCCGGACCTGTTCATGCAGCGAGTGCAACGTGGCGAAGATTGGACGCTCTTTAGCCCCGATGAAGTGTCTGATCTACATGATTCGTTTGGTGCCGAATTCGTCGCTCGTTATGAGCGCTATGAATCGGAAGCCGCCAACGGGAACATCAAGCAGCATCGCACGATGCCGGCCGTCGAACTCTGGAGAAAGCTGCTGACGCGTTTGTTCGAGACGGGGCATCCTTGGGTGACGTTCAAGGACCCCTCCAATCTCCGTTCGCCCCAAGACCACGTGGGAGTTGTCCATAGCAGCAACCTTTGCACTGAAATCTTGCTCAACACGAGTGAAGACGAGACGGCTGTGTGCAACCTGGGAAGCGTCAATCTTGCCGAGCATCTCGTTGACGGGGAACTTGACCACCGGAAGTTGCGAGAGACCGTTTCGACAGCGATGCGGATGTTGGACAACGTGATCGATATCAACTTCTATCCGACTCAAGAGGCCGAGAACGCCAATGCGAGGCACCGCCCGGTTGGGTTGGGCATGATGGGGTTCCAAGATGCGTTGCATGAGCTTGCGATGCCGTTTGCCAGCGACGCGGCGGTTGAGTTTGCTGATCGCAGCATGGAAGCAATCAGCTACTACGCGATCCTCGCATCGACTGAACTGGCCGCTGAACGGGGCAAGTACGAAACCTACGCTGGCTCCAAATGGGAGCGTGGCCTGCTTCCCCTCGACACGCTTGACTTGCTGGAAGCGTCTCGCGGCCAGTCTGTCGATATCGATCGCAACGCGTCGATGGATTGGCAAGTCGTTCGTGATGCGATTGCTGATTCAGGCATGCGAAACAGCAACTGTTTAGCCATTGCTCCTACGGCCACGATTTCGACCATCGTTGGCTGTTCGCAATCGATCGAGCCAACCTACAAACAGCTCTATTCAAAGAGCAACCTTTCCGGTGAGTTCACGCAGACGAATCACCGGCTTGTCGATTCATTGAAATCCCACGGGTTGTGGGATGAAGAGATGATCGATGCGTTGAAGTACTACGACGGAACGTTGGGCGAGATTGATCGGCTTCCACGTCATGTGAAAGAGCTTTTCGCGACCGCATTCGAGATCGATGCCAAATGGCTGATTTCGGCGGCTGCGAAACGCCAGAAGTGGATCGATCAGGGGCAATCGCTCAACCTTTACATTGCCCAGCCAAGTGGAAAGACGATCGACGCGATGTACCAACACGCGTGGAAGTGCGGTTTGAAAACCACGTACTACATGCGTTCGTTGGCCGCGACTCAGGTGGAAAAGTCAACGGTTGATGTGAATCGACACGGCATCCAGCCGCGGTGGATGAAGTCGCAAAGCCAGTCGAGCGAGATCCGAGTTGATCGTGTCGCGCAGGCTTGCAGCGTTGATGATCCCGATTGTGAAGCTTGCCAGTGATCGATGAGGTTCTATGCCAACTGGATTGAACGAGGTTTCCGTCTAGAGCACTCGCCGGGAATCTCACGTGCATGGGTGCGAACCGAACCCGATGGACGCCAGTTGGTTTTGACTGAACCGGGCGGATACGACCTGCCCTCACGTGATGGTCCCTTTCAGATCTGTTTGCTTGATTGCGACGACCAGGTTTTGGAAGGACCCGTTGAAATCCATTCGCGACTCGCGCTGGCCCATTGGCTGCGTGATCGCAGCACCATTGCCATACCCACTGACCCAAGGATGTAACCATGACGACCACCGTTGTCCCAAAACGATTCGACGCTTCTGACAAACGCTTAATCAATTGCAACCAAGTCGATGTCAACCAGCTGATGCCCTTGAAATACCACTGGGCGTGGGAGCATTACCAGAATGGGTGCGCCAACCACTGGATGCCAACCGAAGTGCCGATGACCAAAGACATCGAGATCTGGCGGAGCGACCGCCTGACCGATGCCGAGCGTCGCGTGATCATGAGGAACCTTGGGTTCTTTTCGACTGCCGAGAGTTTGGTGGGCAACAACCTTGTCTTGGCCATTTTTCGGCACGTGACCAACGCCGAATGTCGGCAATACTTGCTGCGGCAAGCTTTCGAGGAAGCGGTCCACTCTCACACGTTCCTTTACGTGGTCGATAGTTTGGGGCTCGATGAAGGCGAAGTTTTCAACATGTATCACGAAGTTCCCTCGATCGCGCGCAAAGACGCGTTCGAAACGGAACTGACCGCCGAAGTGATGTCTCATGATTTCTCGACGGCGACCGATGAGGGCGCACAAGCGTTCTTGAAGAACCTGATTGGTTACTACTTGATCATGGAAGGTGTCTTCTTCTACACCGGCTTTGTGATGATGCTCTCCTTTCACCGCCGAAATCTGATGACAGGCATTGGCGAGCAGTTCCAGTACATCCTCCGCGATGAAACGATCCACTTGAACTTTGGTATCGATCTGATCAACGGGATCAAGGCTGAGAACCCGCACTTATGGACCGAGGCATTCCAGCAGTCGATGATCGATCGAGTGAAGCAGGCAGTTGAACTGGAGCTCGACTACGCGGCCGATTGTTTGCCGGATGGAATCATGGGACTGAACAAGGAGTTGTTTCGTGACTACGTCCAACACATTGCCGATCGCCGCTTGGAACGGATCGGTTTGCCGATGCAATACGGTTCGACCAACCCGTTCCCATGGATGAGTGAAACGATGGACCTCGCCAAAGAGAAGAACTTCTTTGAGACTCGCGTGACGGAGTATCAGGCGGCTGGCAGTCTCAGTTGGGATTGAGAACCACGAATCAAACGAATTGCACGAATGAACCGCGGGGAGGGCGACGCTCCCGCGGAGCTTCCTTGGAGAGACTTGCCACAAAAAGCACGAGAAGTCACGAAAGATAGGAAGGACGTGTGATTGATTTCGAGTGAACCACGAATCAAACGAATTGGACGAATGAACCGCAGGGAGGGCGACGCTCCCGCGGAGCTTCCTTGGAGGAATTCATTCATCTGATCTTGGGACGAACCGCCTTTCGTGTGATATACTCTCGATTGATGCGAACGTTTCCAATCCCCTATATGGAGCATTTGATGACTGGATTCACCTAGGTACCGCCCTCACAACCGACCTATGTCTATGCTTTTGTCCGGCGCGATCTCTCCGCGCCCCAACAGGCTGTTCAGGCCTGTCATGCGTGCATTGAAATGGCACGCACTTCTTTGCCGCCTCCGTCGGAGCATCCGCGGCTCGTCTTATTGGGTGTTGATGATGCAACCGAACTTCGCTGCGTGCTGCGCTATTTGCAGCTCCATGACGTTGGCTGCGTGCCCTTCTTCGACGCCGATCTCGACGTTCCGCTAACCGCAATCGCGACCGAACCGGTTCGCGGTGCGATTCGACGACTCTTCAGGCGCTACCGCCTGTTGCCCCAGCCCGATCATTGACGATCCCGCTGCGCCCATGGGGCGACATCGAAACCAAACTCAACTCATTCAAAAGCAAGAGACAATCAATGCAAACTCAACAGCACTCCGAATCGTTTCAAAGCCGTTGGGGCTATCACCCATGCAACTATGCACTTTACTGCAAACTAAAGGAGCTTCATCGATGGTATTGGCAAACCATGTACGACTTTCACGCGTGGCACCGATGGTGGCGAAAGGAAGAGCAGAACCGCAACGGCCCTGAACCGAAGTTCTGCCCTCATTTTGTCATCGACACCGTTTGGTATCGGCCACTTCAGCGGGGCGATGTCACGCACTACCGCGTTTATCCAAAACGAGTGATCGATCACGAGATTGTGGAACTCTTTCTGCGTGCACGAACTCCAAATGGTGAACCGGTCTTGCCGTTTGACCAAGAGTGTGGTGCGAGCATCGAAGCGTTGCACGAAAAAGTGTCGGAGTATTTTCAAAGCTAAGCTAAGTTAAACTGCCGTCGCCGTCTCCTACGGCGACGGCTTACTCACGTGCGTAGCTCAATTGGTAGAGCCGGGCACTCTAAATGCCTGTGAGTTGCGGGTTCGAACCCCGCCGCACGTACTAAGCGAGGAAGCTCCGCAGGAGCGTCGCCCTCCCAGCCGTTTAGCAATCTGATTTCTGGCTCAATCGTCCGATTCGAAAACCTCAGCAGGGACGGCGGTTGCATCATTCCAGTGGTTCAACGATGCCATGGCAGTGAGTTTCTCGAGATCGCCACGGACCGATACGCCGGCGTTCGCTGCCGCATTGACGGCGGCTTGGGTCAAAACGCAAAGTGAGTGTGCGTTGTTGTAGTTTGCGGCGATTGCCGTTTCTGCCGCACGAGCGGCTGCCATCGAGGCGGCGAGCGCATGGAGTGATGACTGGGTGAGGTCGTTGGCTGCGTAGGTGACCTCGTTGAGGACTTCCCTCGCGGCGTCCCGTTTGGCGGAGATTGCGCGACGATCTGCTGTGGCGACCGCCGCAGCACACTCGGCGGCACGGATCGCTTGGTCAAGGGTGTCCGCTTGCTCAAGCGTGCATTGCCATCTTCGAAAGATGGGCAGGGATCGCCGCGCGCATCGTGCGGCCAATGCTACCTTTGCCCATCTCGGTAATTCTGTCAGTTCTGCTTCAGTCACCGACGGCCCTTTTCAGCGAAGCGATCGTACCCTTTCACAATAATGGATATGCAGTCCATCGCGGCGTACGCGAGAGTTCGGAAATGAATCTCGAATCAAAAACGCACACCTGCCGGCCGCCAGCTACGGGTGGTCGGCTTCGATGCGGCAATCGGGAAGGGCAGCGCGAAGTCGGCTAATACCAGCGGCCGAGATTTGATTGGTTTTGATGTTGAGTTCGTCGAGTTGATTGAGTCGGCTAAGCGATTCGACGTGTGTGTCGTTGAGTTTGGCGTGGGTTAGATGAAGTGCGCGGAGGTTGGGGCATGCGGCGACCACCTTCTCGATAGCGCTGCCACTGGCTTGGACGCTGTCGAGCACAAGTTTGTTCAATTTGGAAAGCGGTCGCACGTTCCCAAGGAGCTCGTCCGTCAAGAGCTCGTCGTCGATGGTAAGGATCGTGAGATTCGGAAGGTCGGAAAGTGCACTCCAGAACTCGGGCGCGTAGTTTTTCTGGGCATTTTCCGCGCGCGAATACCCAAGATTCTGGACAAGGTTCAAGCGTGAAAGCCCCGGTGTCTTCTGCAAAACAAGAGGGTTGAACGTGTCCGTTTCCAGATGGACAGTGAGTTGTTCCAGAGTTGCGGGGATCTTGATGTCGCTTTTGGCGAGTGCATTGAATTGTTTGGCATCAGCCAGCAAGACTTGAAGCTTATTGAAGCTCTCAAGAAACTGAAGTTCACCAAGCGGGAGTTTGCTACCGGCAATGGAGAGGATTTTCGCGTTCGAAAACTTGGCGACGAGCTCAGGGTCGCTGACCTCTGTGTTGGTGATGTTGAAGTGCTCGTCGATCTTCGCGCCGACCATGTAGGCGAGGCCTTTGTCGGTTACCGCTGTGCGATCAACCATGAGACTCCGGAGTTGTATCGGTGGTCGAGCGCCAGAGTCGGTTAAGTGGGCAAGCGCTTCGTCGGTGATTCCGCTGTCCCAGGCTGCCAATCCACGCAGTTGTGAAAGCTTGTGAGATTCCGACAGCACGTCGTCGGTCACCTCGGTTGTTGCGATGTAGATTTTCGTGACCTGGAAGGGGGGATCGGGGAGTTTGGCGATTTGATCGATATCGTGGTAAGAGACGCCATGTTGATCGCGAACATTAACTTTTCCTCCGGCTGCGATCACTTGGTGGGCAACTCGCTGATCGGCTGTGTCCAAGTCGGCCGTTGCGTTGCTCGCTGGTTTGCCCTTTTGGGTAGACACCGCGCGTTCCCACCAAACCTCAACGGCTTGCTCTTCACCCGCTTGGATTTCGAATCGCTTTGTCTTGGTTCGAAAGCCAGCGTCGTTGGTGACAACGAACTCGTAGTCGCCCGGTTGGAGCGGTTCGGACGAAGTCGGTTCGTCCAAGTCGATTTTGTACGTCACCTTGGTTTTGGTGTTGCGAACGGTGATCGATTTGCCTTTTACACTGGTTTCAAAGTCGTCGCTCGAAACCTTGACGACAAGGGTGCCCTGCTCGGTTTCGACGCGTACAAAGACACCCGAAGCAAGCATTGCAAACAGGGCGAGCGCGATGGCAGCGACTGCGCCACCGCCAAACAGCCAAACACTCGACACGTTTTGGGGACGACCGCGGCGGTTGTTGGGAGATGGTTTGATGACGTTGATGGTGGGCGTTTGGTCGACTTGGTCGTCAAGCTTGTGGATCGAATGTTCAATGCGTTCCAGTTCACGCACCACTTCTGAGGCCGATTGAGGTCGTGATTCGATCTCTTTGGCGAGCATCCGCGTGATGAACTTTGCAAGTTGCGGGTTCAGCTCGGGACACGCTTCGGCGAGAGGCGTGTAGTTGGATTGAGTGACGCGCAGAAGTGTCGCGGGAAGGCTGTCGCTCTTGAATGGCGGCTGGCCGCTGACCAGATGGTAAAGAACGCTGCCGAGTGAAAAGAGGTCGCAGCGATGGTCCACCGTTTCACCCGCCGCCTGTTCGGGCGACATGTAGTTTGGCGTGCCGAGCAACATCCCCGATTGCGTTAAATCGACTTCCGCATCTCGCGATCGTGCCAGTCCAAAGTCAAGGATCTTGGCTCGCGACGTCGCCGTGTCCATCCAGATGTTGTCGGGTTTGATGTCGCGATGGATCAGGCCGGTTTTGTGAGCAGCGGCGAGCCCCTGGGCGACTTGACGAGCAATGACGGTCGCTTCGAGATCATCAAGCTTGTTTTGTTCGGCAAGCTTCTGTTGGAGTGATTGCCCTTTGAGATATTGCATCGCGATGAAGGGGACACCGCGCTGTTGGCCCACTTGGTAGATCGTCACGATGTGATCATGTTCGATCGCTGCTGCGGCTTGCGCTTCACGCAAAAAGCGTTCTTTTGCCTCGGCGCTTGCTGCAATCTCAGGTTTGATCACCTTCAGTGCAACCGCTCGATTGAGTTGCGTGTCCTCGGCGCGAAAGACGATCCCCATGCCACCGGCGCCAAGCACTTCGAGGACGCGGTAACCACCGAGTCGTCCCAGTTCATCGGATTGCCGGGGTGGATCGAGGAAATCGATATTCGGTTCTTGGCGTCGCTTCGAAACAGCTGAAGCGACCTCTTTGGCGTACTCATGCGGTTGACCTGCGTCGGGCACAATCGTTTCATCCAACGCGACGCTCGGTTCGGCAATGGTTTCGTCGATTCGCAGTGTTGCTTCGCCAAACTGTTTTGCCGATTGGATCGCTCGTTGGAGTTCGTCGTCGATGATCGGCAACGCATCGAAACTGCGCAGCGCCTGTGTCACGTCGTCTTCCGTTCGGATCGTTTCGGCGGCTTCGACGCAGGAGTCGCATTGCAACAGATGGGCTTCCCATTGATCGACCGCATCGACGGCAATTCTGCCGAGAAGGAGTTGCTCGAGCGTGTCGCGGTCGGGGCAGGCTTGTCGATTCACGTTGGCGTTTTCGCTTGGAAAAGTGCGGGTGCGGATGGTGTTCTATTTCGTCCTACGGGTGGCCAGCGAAAGTCTGTCAGGAAATCGACAGAATCTCGGCTTGGTCAGTCCATCAGTCCCGCAAGTTCATCTCGTAACCGTTTGAGAATTCGGGACTTAGCGAGATAGACGCGGTTTGTAGAAATTCCCAAGCTCTTTGCCACTTCAGACGCCTTTTCACCATCGATCAGGTGCCGTTTGACCGCCATCCAATCGGATTCGCGAAACTCGGACTGCATGACTTGGAGCGACCGGTTGATGAGGAATTTGTGGTACTCCTCTTCGGCAAGCAGGTCGACGTCGCTGGCGACCGCGGCAGTTTCCTGGACCATCGGGGCATCGGCGGCCGGGCGATTGCGGGCGACTCGATGAAAGTCGTTAGCTTTGTTGATCGCCACAGTCCGCAGCCAGCCGCGAAAACGACGTGACGGATCGTATTGGAACTCGGGGAGTTTGACGACCAGGATCGCCATCACTTCTTGCACCAAGTCGGCCGAGTCGGTCGCGCTGAGCCCATGGCCTCGCCCCCAGTGATAGATCAGCGGCGCGTAGAGATCGACGAACCGTCCCCAAGCAATCGCGGCATCCGGCGATTGAAGGCGTTGAAGCAAACTGGCGGAAGTCGATTCCATCGGAAACGCGAAAACGGGGCAGACGCAGTCGATGCAAAGAAGACAGGAAATGAGGTCCCCAGTCTATTTGACTTTTGCGTTTGGGCCGCCAATTGAAGGCCCGCGATCGCTCGCGAAGTTCCTGGAGGTTGGGTTGTTCCGATTGCGCGGACAGAGCGGGCGCGAGCGAGCGGTGAAAGTTCGTCGTACCGCCATCAGGTCGAAGAGCCTGAAGATTCCGCCTGAACGCGGTACGACAAGCGCGGGCTACTTTTGCATCGGCTTGTGACCGAGGATCCGATGGTCGACATCGATCACGATTCGACGGTAGTCGAACAGGGGCGTGTCGGTGTCGTCTTGGACTTCCAAAATCAAGTGGATTTGAGTCTCGGAGGCGCCGGTTGGGATTTCGATTGATGCCTTGGCTTGGTCGGAATCCTCGATCTCGATATCGCCTGCATAGGTGCCTGCTTCTTTGTAGATCCACCATCGGTACTTCAGTGCGTCGTTGTCGGGGTCGCTCGAAGTCGTCGCGTCGAAAGTCAAAATGTTGCCGGCGCTGGCAGCGACGCGCAGGATCGTGTCGCTGGCATCGCCATCGACGGCCGCGATCGGTTGATGATTCGCTTGGTCAAATTCTTTGACGCACCAATCCATACGGCAGGTTTGGTTGTTGTACATCGCTTGGCGCCATCGCCAGACCGGCGAATAGTTGCCTGAGTAAACGCGGCCATCTTGCGGGTCGGTCCAGTGATCGCTGACTTCTCGGTAGGTGTAGAAGGGAGCGTTTTCCGCTTCATCCACTTGGATGTCGAGATGACGCGACCAGAAGTCGGCGACCTTCTTTTTACTGAAACGCCCGCCCCAGCCGCCCCACGATGGTTGGTTGATGTCGAAGAGTCCTTTGTTCACCAAACCGATCCATGGAATTGTTCCGCCGCCTTCGATAAAGCCAAGATTGCCACCTCGAAAACGCCGTTCGGGATAGAGGTCACCAAGAGCGCCGTGCCCTTTCATGATGTGTTCCTTTTGCCAATCCAGTTGACCTTGAACGCTATAGGGATAGTCGCCCCAGTAATTCGGTCCGAGGTTGACGGCCGTGTTGCCATCTTTTCCACCAGGCCCGCCGTAACAATAGGTTTGGTAGTTACTGCGCACCCAGTGAATGCTTGGGAAACGGTTGCAGATCCATGCGCCCGCGTTGTCCTGGGCACCATTTTCGAAGACCCGAAGCTTTGACAAAAAGAGTTGCAGCTCTTTTTCAGTGTGTGTGCGTTGGTAGTCAGTGATCGCCTGTGCGAGTGTGTTTGAGCCCGCGTTGACGACCACCCAAAGAGGACGCGGGTCACCGTTTGAGGCGGCAGCGAGGAGGAGCTTTGATCCTGGGCTCGATTTCCCTTTGCCGACATCATCGATTCCGTAACCTTTCTGGCCTTCGGCGACCTTCTTGCGCAAGTCTTCGGGATCGGGCCAACCGTCAGTGTGCTTCTTGAGGTTGGGCAGATCCTTTTCGTAGGCATCGATGATTTGGTGAAACAGTTCTGGGTGAAGTGTTTGCCGATAGGGAACGTGTGATTCAGGACGCAGGTATTTTCCGGTGACTGCGACCAGGCCTTCGATATCGAACTCGTTGCTATTGGTGATCATGTGGATCATCTGCTGCATCTCATCAGGTTCGTTGCCCATGTCGGCAAGGATGATCAAACGTTGCTTTTCAACGGCACTCGCGTCTTCGATCGAAAAGAACGCCACGGATGACAAGATGGCGACAAACAGGATGAGTCTCATGAGGGTGCTCGCAGCGTTAGAAGAAGAGTCGGGGCCGCATTCTAAACAAGTTTGTTTTTCGGGTGTTCGTTCCCACTCGATATGGCATTTCCTAACCAATCGATATTCTACCTAACGAGAGATGCGATTGAGCAACGGTGGACGCTTCGTAGTTATGATGCTTGCCCACGAGACGACAACCATCGTTGTTTGTCTCTGTGCACTTGAGATGCGTGATGGTTTTCGGAAGAGGGTTTGATGTCTGTTGAGATTGCACTTTTGATGCTTGCCGGGGTCGTCACCGCTGCATCACCTTCGTTAGAGGTCGCGATGGAGTCGAGTCGAGTGGTCGACTCGAAAGCAACCGAGGTGGCTGCATTGAAGCTGCGCAATCGATCCGACAAAGAAGTCGTGACCACGATCGAATACTCGGTGCAGTTGAATTCTCAATATGACATTCCAATCAAACCGGACGCTGCGCTCGGCTTTGATCACGCACGCGGATGCGTCAGCACGGTCACGATCGACGGAAAGGATTTTGGCGATGCAAAGTTGACCGACGGCAACCGCTTTCGGTCCTTCGAGTCACCGTGGGGAAAGGGATACGGCGAGGCCGTGGTCGGCATCGACCTCGGCCAAGTGCGCGACGTTCAGGCGATGGGTTGGACTGGGGCTGATGCGAATTGGATTTGGTTGGTCGACGTCTCCACCAGCCGCGATGGCGTTGATTTCGTGCCGGTGCCCTCGTTGCAGAAGTTCTCAATGCACAAGAAGTGGGGGCAAAACCGTTTTCCATTTGGCGATAGCGTCAAGGCAAAGTACTTGAAGTTTCGGTTCTATCGTGACGACGGGCCGATGAACGTCGTGCGTTTGCCGCGAATGATCGAGGTCTTTGATGGGGCGAGTAATGACCCGTTTGAAAAGCCGAGCGTGGGACCGGTACATCATCGCGGGCAGGTTGAGACTCGGATCGCCGCAGGATCGGAAGCGTCCGTCCCCGTCGACCTTGAATCGCCGCTTCCGCCGGGCAGCTATTTATTGACTTGGTCGTCGTCTGAGACGCAGCCCGGGTGGGAGCCTTTTTTCGTCAAACCGGGCGAGCCGCCAGCCAAGGAGCAAGCACGTCGGTTTGGCATCAACGCCTCAAACATCAAGCTGGCTGACGCGATGGCCGAGTGTGGTTTTGGCTGGGTGCGATTCGAAAATGGAAAGTGGATCATGTCCTCCGACGCCCGCGATCACTACGACTTTCGCGGTGGTGTCGCGCCGTGGCACGTCAACCAGGACAAGATCTACGAGACCTACCAAAAGCATGGTTTCAAGATCTTGCCCTACGTTTTTCAGACGCCTGAATGGGCCACGTCGGCTGGGGCGGAGATCAAAACGAACCGCAAAGGTTATCCACCGCGCAATGCGGCGGACTATGGCGAGGCGATTTTTCAGTTTGTGGCTCGGTTTGGCACGCAAACACATCGTGGCGAACAACTCAAGACCGACGACAAGACGAGTGGTCTGGATCGGATCGACGCGATCGAAATGTGGAACGAGCCAAATTTGGTGGGGCCAAGTTGGGCGCCATTTGTCGGGTCGATCGAACAGTACTTTGACGTGATGCGAGAAGGCGTGCTCGCGGCACGGCGCGCTGACCCGAACTTGATCGTCACTTCATGCGGTTGGGCGGGCATCGAGCCGGCAACATTGCAAAAGATGACATCGCATCGCTACGCCGACGGAACTCGTCCACTCGATTTGGTCGATGTGATCAATGTCCATTTTTACTCAGGCGTGCAAGAGCCCGAAATCGCGCTCGAAGATCCGAACATTCGCGACAAGCGGACAGACAAATCGCCGCAATTGTATCTCGACCAGCTGGACGAGCTGATTCGATGGCGAGACGCAAACAAGTCTGACGCCGAGATCTGGATGACCGAAACGGGCTACGACGTGGGGGGACCCATTGGCCTCTCGGAACGAAAGCAAGCGGCAAAGATTCCGCGCGTGACCATGATCACGTTGGCACGCGGGATCGACAAAGTTTTTCTTTATCGCGAAAGCGGTTCACAGGAATCGATGCATGCTGGCGCAGGACTGATTCGCGACGATGGCACGTTACGTCCGTCGTGGTTCACGACAGCAACGCTGATTCGGCAACTCGCTGGCTTTGAAGGAAAAGCTCGTCGGCTCAAGCACGCCGACAAAGACGTGTGGCTGCTGCGTTGGGAACGCGCCGACCGGATCGTGATCGCAGCTTGGGCGATTGGAGATCCCGTTGCGATCGAAGTCAATCAACTTGGGGGTCGCCCGAGCAAAATCGTGGATGCGTTCGGACATCCGATCGATACTACGACTCAATCATTGGATCTCGGCGAGTTTCCTGTGTACGTCACGATCGCTCGTTAGTGCCAACGCCGCCAGCCTGTTCCTTACCGGCATTTGAACGCTTTGTTGACATTTAGACGTAGCGTCTTAGAATCGGGGCTAGGCTGATCGGCTTGGTTCGCGAGAAGGAAGGGCTTGAGTGATGTTTCGTGTAGCTGCTTGTGTGCTTGTTTGTTCATTGGCGTCGATAGGGATCGCGCGTGGCGACGAATCTGAGATGAAGGACAAGCGGTTGGCATTTTTGCTTGACCGGGCGCGAGCACTTGAGTTCGAAGTGGTTGGGGACGAAACCAAAGTCGAGCTGCGCGAATCGCCGCTACTTCGATATAGCAATCCCAACTACGAGGCTCATTCCAAAGGGGCGTTGGTGGTTTGGACACACGATGAGATTCCGGTCGCGCTGGCTTCGTATTCGATCCGCCGCGAAAAGGAAGTGTTTCGGGAGTTCGTCTCGTTGGCCGAGACGCAAATGTCTTGCCGGATGGAGGGGAATCCATTTTGGATGCCGAAAGACAATCACTTTCCAAGGCAAACGCTCAGTGGTGCTCCCATGCCCTCGCCCAATCCGCGGTTGCGGCTTGTTCAAATGAAGCGGATGGCCGAACGCTTTGACGTGACTTCGAAGCGTTTGTTGCCAACTCCATTGATGCGGTATCGTTCGCCAGAGCGAGGAGTGATTGATGGGGCAATGTTTACGTTCGTGACCGCCAATGACCCGGAAGTGATGTTGCTACTTGAGGCGGTGGAAACCAAAGACGAGTCGTCCGAATGGAGATTCACACTCGCGCGAATGTCATCGCAGGTGTTGTCGGCAAAGCTCGACAACCAACCCGTTTGGGATGTCAAAAACTATTGGCAGAACCCGCAGCGTCCGACCGATCCCTACATGGAGCGGCTGGACAGCGAGTTGCCTGAAGAGCTTGCCGGTGCTCCTCAATCGACGTCTGATTCGCAGTGATCTCGATTTTCCCGGTTAGGTGTGCCGTCGAACCGTTGGCGGCAAATTGGTAGTAGCCACCTCGGCGGATTCCTGTTAGCCTTTCTCGCGAGCAAGCGTTGGTGGCCCTCCCGAATTCGATCGGGTGGGCGAACAGGGAATCCGGTGAAATTCCGGGACGGTCCGGCCGCTGTAACTGCGCAACCTTTCGAGTCCATCTATTTGCCATTGTTCGCTTCGACCGAAGCGAATGAGAAGGCGGGCTCGAAACGCAGGAGTCAGAAGACCTACCAATGCTCTTTTTCCATGGTCCGCGTGATTGCGGACTGTCTGCCGAGAACGGACGGGAAAACGATGCTTCTTTGTTATCCATGGTTTTGACCCACCCAAGCCAAGCTGTTGTTTTGGCGCGACTACCCAACGAATGTCGATGAGCGACCCCTCCACGAATTGCACAACGCAACGCTCGGCCGTTTCGCCCCAGGCGAACGCTCAATCGCCATGTACGGGTGTTTGTCGTGCAGTCGATGGCGTCTGCGTGGGGTGTTTGAGAACGGTTGGGGAGATCGCCGCTTGGTCGACCTACAGCGACGCTGATCGCATCAACGTCAATCACCAGCTTGAAGGGCGACGTAAATCGAGCATGCAAACGCCTGACGATTCAGAGAGAAACGAATGAATAAGAGCCGAATGTTGTTGCTGATTGCGATGGTTGTCGGCGCGGTGCTTTTGAGGTTGATCCCGCACCCGATGAATTTCACCCCCGTCGGCGCGATCGCGATCTTTGCAGGAGCGATGTTCCCCTCCAAACGCCTCGCGTTTGGCGTACCGCTGGTCATTATGTTCTTGAGCGATTGTTTGCTCGGATTTCACATGCTGATGCCAGCGACCTATCTCTGTTTCGTCATCAGCGTCTATCTAGGACATCGCTTCGTTGGTTCCGATGCATCGGCAATGCGAATCGTTTCGACGTCGTTGCTGGGCAGCCTTTGCTTTTTCGTGGTCACTAACTTTGCGTGTTGGCTTGTGTTTTATTCGCCGACGCTGCCTGATTTCGTTCGCTGTTACCAGTTGGCGATTCCGTTCTTTCGCAACACCGTCGCAAGTGATCTGATTTACTGTGGTGTTTTCTTTGGCGCTTTCGCATTGGCACAGTGGCGTTTCCCCGCGATGCGTGACCAGACGCTCTCGGCGAATGTCTGATTTGGCGGTGCAATGACATGGCTCGTAAGCGGACGCTGATTTCTTGGAGCAGCGGGAAAGACAGTTCTTGGATGCTTCACCAATTGCAGAGCGATGATGAAGTCGAGATTGTCGGCCTGGTCACATCGTTCAATGAGCAGGCTGATCGTGTGGCGATGCACGCCGTGCGCCGTGAGCTGGTCGAGGCGCAGGCCAAAGCGATTGGGCTGCCACTCTTTCCAATCCTACTGCCGTGGCCATGCAGCAACGAAGAGTACGAGTCACGCATGCGCGCCTTTATCGATACCGCCAAGTCGATCGGCGTTGTGCAGATGGCCTTTGGTGATTTGTATCTGGAGGACATTCGCGACTATCGGATTCGCCAGCTCGAGGGGACGGGGATTGAGCCTATGTTTCCGATTTGGTGTGGTAGGCATCGGACCAGCGCGCTGGCACAGGAGATGGTCGACGCAGGCGTTCGAGCTGTCGTCACCTGTGTCGACCCCAAGCAGATTCCTAGATCGTTCCTTGGGCGGACCTTTGATCAAGACTTGATTGACGATTTGCCACCTTCAGTCGACCGCTGCGCCGAGAACGGCGAGTTCCACACGTTCTGTTATGAAGGCCCTCACATGGCTTCGCCTCTGAGTGTGGACGTCGGCGAGGTCGTCGAGCGGAATGGTTTTGTGTATGCCGATGTAAGGGCGAAGGAAATGTGAGCGGCGAGACGCGAGTGTCCGTGAGCCGCTGGCCGCCGGTATTTTGAATGTCGCCTTTCGCTCCGCGAAAGTAGCGTTCGCAAACGCAACTTTTGCGGAGCAAATGGCGACTATCGGCCAGCGACCGATTCATCCTAACGGTTGATGGGCATCCGCTCGTACTGCGACCAGGCGATCTGTGTTAGCTTTTCGCCGGTCACGCGGCTGATAATGATCGTGGTCGAGACGTTTTCTTCGTTGACGTTGATCACGTGTAGCGTGACGGGACGATCTTTGGAGTTTTCGTGGAACATGACTGAGCGACCGGCGGCATCGTCTCTTTCATCCGAGTCGCTTGCCTTTTTCTTTTCCTTTGGCTCTGGCTGCAGCAGTGATTTGTAGAACGCCAGCACTTGTTCAACGTCATCGGGGGTGGTCATGACGGTCGAGCAATAGAGTGAGGGAACGGTTCGATCACCTTGCGAATTGATCGTCGCGCCATCCGCCATCGTCGCGCCTCCGCTCAATTTCGCTTTGGGGTATTGGTATTCTCCGATTCGCGTGAGCAGTGTTTTTGATTCTGCGGTCAGGCTGCTGGGGAAGGCGAACAACAGGCAGAGGGCGACCAGCATGACTTGAAATCGCATGAGCTAGGCTTCCGTATTTCAGGGGGGATGTGCGTTTTGAGGTGTTCAGATTTCATACGAATAACGTACGGCGGTCCACCTTCTTAGACCGGCTGCGGCCAGATTTACCAAAAGCGAGGCACGCCAGGCCTCGGAAAGTGGCGGTTGCTGGCAGACTTTTGGGGCAATTTGCGCTAAACTGTGAAGGAGAATTCCTCACCGAGGAAACGAGGTCGCCAAGAGGATTTGCGACTGCTCCCCATTTATTTCGGTACACGCAAGGTTGCTATGACGGCTTGCTCAATGGTGTTGGGCTTTTCCCTTATTTCCAAGTTGGCCGTCACTTTGGTGCTGGCGACGATTCCGGTACGTGTGACGACAAGCTCAGGCGAAGCTTACACGGCCGAGTTGCGTGGGCTAACCAATTCGACCGTTCTCTTGTCGCGACCGTCCGAGGGACGGACTGAGTTGCATTTTGATGATGCAATTTCTCTTGAGCACATTGACGCGCCCGAAAAGACACCGCCCACCTCGTTGGTGACGCTTCATGGTGGTACGACGATCACTGCCCAGGATCTTTCACTCGATGGCGAAACGCTTGTCGTCGAACCGCGGCGACAGCGTGAAATCCGTGTCAACGTCAAGCAGGTCAAGTCGATTCGTTTCCGGCCGTCATCGCCTGAAACAGACGCGAAGTGGTTCGGGCTGTTGGAGCAAGAAGGACGCGGCGACGTGCTGGCGATTCGCAACACGGGCGCGAAGATTGATCCGTACCGCGGTATTGTTGAGGGGATTGCCGACGGAGTGGTCAAATTCAATCTCGACAGCGACATCATTGACGCTCCGATGGACCGTCTCGAAGGTATCGTCTTCGCTTCGGGATCCACGAGTGCATCGGAGCCATTGCTAAAGATCAAAGACATCTACGGCTCGACTTGGCTTGTGTCGAAGGTTTTGCCGGGGGACGATGTTGATCCGCTGCGGATCCAGCTGAGTGGGCCAACGGTGCATGAGCTGCCGGTCTCGCACGTGCTCAGTATTCAATGGTCCAGCGGTATTCAGTCGCTTGCTGCAATCGAGCCGGCAGAAGCTTCGCACGAGACCTTTTTCAAAACGAAGGTCGATCCCAAACTTGTCTCGCAGTGGTTTGGACCGGCCGCGGAGGGTGAATCCGATCTCGTTTTGCAAGGTGACTCGTTCGTTGAGTACCGAGTCGAGAAGGGCTTCAATTCTTTGGTTGGAAGCGTCACACGTGGTTCGCAGGTGAAGGATGCTGGAAATGCGAAGGTTCGAATCAGCATCGACGGCAATGTAGAGTGGGAGCAGGAGGTTGGCCGAGCAGAGCCACTCGGTTTTCAGCTACAGGTCACCGAGGCGCGTCGCGTTCGCATCGAAGTCGATAGCGGGCCCGACGGGGACCTTGGTGATACCATTCGAATCACGCGAGCGCGGTTTGTAAAATGAACAATCGAGCCATCTGTTTGGTCGCGTTGCTGTTGGTCACTGCAGCTCCTTCGTTGGTTGCTGCCGACGAGCCGATCGAGATCGACCCGTTGATCATGCAGGCCGAGCAGGACCGAATCGACGCGGTTGCTCGCGCGATGCCATCAACGGTATGCGTGTTCGTCCCCGGAGGTGCCGGCGGGGGGAGTGGCGTTTTGATTTCGCCTGACGGGTACGCTCTGACCAATTTTCACGTCACCAGTCCCGCTGGCTCCTACATGCGTTGTGGGCTCAGTGACGGGAAAATCTATGACGCGGTGATCGTGGGAATCGATCCTGTTGGTGACCTCGCGATGATCCGACTGCTCGGACGCGATGACTTTCCCGTTGCCGAGTTGGCGGACAGCCGTAAAGCTCGTGTTGGCGATTGGTCGATGGTGATCGGCAATCCGTTCCTGTTGGCGTCGAATCTTCAGCCCACCGTGACTTGGGGCATCTTGAGTGGCGTTGGACGATACCAATACCCGTCGGGGACATTGCTTGAGTACGCCGATTGTTTGCAGACGCAAGCGTCGATCAATCCGGGAAACTCGGGTGGCCCAATCTACGATGCCGAAGGCCGATTGCTAGGAATCGTTGGACGTGCGTCCTTCGAAAAACGTGGCCGGATCAACGTCGGGGTTGGCTATGCCATCTCGATCAACCAGGCGAATAACTTTTTGGGCTATTTGAAGAGTGGTCGTATTGTCGACCACGCCACGTTGGGAGCAACCGTAGCGACCGATCCCGACGGCGGTGCTCGCGTTACCAATATTCTGGAATCGAGTGACGCGTTTCGTCGAGGTTTGCGTTATTCGGACGAGATTCTTGAAGTCGATGGTCGCGTGATCCAGACCGCCAACGACCTGCAAAACGTGTTGGCAACGTTGCCGAGCGGTTGGCGAGTCAAAATGTCGTTTCGACATGATGGCGAAACCATCGACACGCTCGTGCGGCTTATGAGTGTCCACGGCCCCGACGAACTGCTCGAGAAAATGGCGGGTGCATTGCCTCCGCCTCCTCCAAGACGAAAGAGCGCCCCGCCCAAAGAGAAGGGCGAAAAGGATGATGAAGGTGACCACGAAGGACATCCGAAGTTGCCACTGAATCTTGCCAAGCCTGAGCCCAAGATTCCGAAGGCCGTGTCCGACCTGTTGGAGCAGCGCAAAGGGTACGCCAACTACCACTTCAATCTCGAGCAGCAAGCGTCGTTTATCGATTCACTTCGTGAGCAATTCCCCGGCGGCCAGGAAAGCGACAAAAAGACATGGGTGATCGAAGGAGCCACCGAAGGCGATAACCCGATTGATGTTTCGATACGCGTTGGCCCAAATGTGCGGTCGATTGCCTTTGGAGACACGGTGTTTGAAGCCAATGACAAGTCGGAGATGTATGACTTGGTTTTGACCCGCTCGGTCGCTGGCATGTTACCGGCACTCGATGCGTGGCGCCGAATGATCTCAAGTGGCCCCAAGAAATTTGGTGAGAGTTTCTATCTCGGATCGATGCCACTGGGCGGCCAGCGACCGCTTCGCGATTGCATGGTCGGAATCGACGGCGAGATGGAAGTCCGTTGGCTAAGCCATCCTGCCACACGAAGCGTCGAGGCGATCGAAGTGTTTGCTGACCGCGATGAAGATCCTGCGGAACTTTGGGTGGTCGCCGAAGGGGACTCCAAAACAGACCCGCCGACCTATCTTGATTTGCGGTATGGCATCGAATCGGTCGCACGCGTGAAAATAAAATCGTGGACCGTTGCTGACGATCCAAAGGCGCAAGCCGAGGAGGTGACGCAATGAGCCGATTGGTGCTGCTGTTGGGTGTTGCCTTCAGCTTGTCATTCGTCCACGCAGGCGATGCTCTTGCGCAGCCGAGTCTTGAAAGTGCTTCGCGGCATGCTCAGAAACGCGTCGTCAAGGTATATGGTGCCGGTGGGCAACGTGGCTTGGAGGCCTACCAAAGCGGAGTCTTGGTTTCGCCCGAAGGTCATGTTGCGACTGCCTGGAGCTACGTTCTTGACGTCGAGCCGATTGTTGTGCTTGATGATGGGCGCCGCTTCGAGTCGACGATCGTCGGATTTGAACCCGCACTCGAACTTGCTGTGCTGAAGCTCGAAGATGCGTCCCAATTGCCATACTTTGCGATCGACAAAGAGCTGTCGTTGACATGGGGCGACCCGGTGCTCGCGGTCAGTAACCTGTTCGGGATTGCAGCTGGCAACGAACCTGCGAGCGTCATGCAGGGAAGTGTTGCGGCGGTCTCGAGTTTGGATGCCCGACGCGGTCGTTTCAAAACGCCTTATCAGGGCAAAGTGCTGATTCTGGATTTGATCGCGAACAACCCGGGGGCGGCTGGCGGCGCATTGGTCAACGTCGAGGGCGACTTAGTCGGATTGCTAGGCAAAGAGTTGCGCGACGCATCGACCGGAGTTTGGTTGAATTACGCGATCCCTTCGACCGAGTTTCGAACGGCGATTGGCGACATCATTGCGGGACGCAAGACCACGGTCGCCTCGGCAGAAACGATGTTGTTGCCACGTGAAAAGTCGCACAACCCACGCAGTCTTGGCCTGGTGATGATTCCTGATGTACTGGAATCGACCCCGGCGTATGTCGACAGCGTCGTTCCCGAGAGTCCAGCAGCGATGGCGATGTTACGGCCCGACGATTTGGTGCTGTTGGTCGACGGCAAGCGGGTCGAGAGTCAGAGACGGCTTCGCGATTTGTTGCGCCGCGTGGATCGTCGTGACCAAGTGGAATTAACGATTCAGCGAGATAACGAAATCGTGCCTCTCGTTTTGCGGCCATGATTGGCGCACGTCTTCAACGGGAGTCGCCGCTCGCCGTTTGTTACCAGCGTTCATTCGATTACTTAAACGCTCCGATGAAACCACGATTCCTTTTTGCTTTGACACTTTCGTTCGCGCTGCTTGCCGTTGTGCAGGTGGAAGCAGACGATGTGACGTTTCGGACGAAAATGGCGGCCGCGATTCGTGCTGCGGCCAATCGAGTTTTGCCGTCGGTCGTTTCGGTTGAAATCGTCGGGACGCTGGACGAGGCCGCGGGGGCAAGCGAGGTAGAACGCGACGCGCCGACTTCGGGCGTCATCCTCGATAACCAGGGCCATATTGTCGCGTCGAGTATCGTTGTTCGTCGTCCGTCGGTCAGTATTTTGGTTGTTTTGCCCGATGGAACCCGTCAGGCGGCCAAAGTGATTGCTCGAGATCATCACCGTGATCTTGTCCTGCTCAAGATCGCCGCAAATCCCAAGCTCCAACCGATCACGATTCCATCCCCAACGACGACTCAAATTGGCCAGACGGCAATCGCGGTCGGGCGTTATGGCTCAGAAGCAACGCCGCTTGTTTCAAGTGGCGTGTTAAGTGCTCGCGAACGACTTGATGGAATTGCGCTGCAAACCGATGCCCGCGTGTCTCCATCGTTCTACGGCGGACCGATGATCGATTTGCGTGGGAACTTTCTCGGCGTGTTCATTCCGGCTGTGGCCGAAGGGGGCGCGCCCGATGCAACCAGTTGGTACGACTCTGGCATTGCCTTTGCAATTCCATCGGAAGTGCTTGCGACCAAGATTGATCGGATGCGTGCCGGTGAAGACATTAAGAAAGGCATCATTGGCATCGTTTCAAAATCGAAAGATCCGATGGCTGAAGAGACCGAGATCGCGGCGGTTCGCGCTCGGTCGCCCGCCGAGGCTGCGGGCATCAAAGCTGGCGATCGAGTGATTGAGGTCGATGGCTCGCCCGTGCGACGCCATCAAGAGATTCGGCAGGTGATGGGCCGCTTCGATGCAGGGGATACCCTTCGTTTGAAACTGAAACGTGGGCAAAAGGATCTTGAGGTCGAACTGGAACTTGCTGAATCGATTCCACCACTCGAGCCACAACAAATCGGTGTGATCGCTTCCGAGTTGGGTGGCGAGAATGAAGAAGATCGCGGTGTGGCTATCGAAGGGGTCGTGCCTCAATCGGCTGCATTCGAAGTGCTGAAGCCTGGCGATGTGATTCGGCGCATTGGCGAGACCAAGATCGTGGATGTTCAATCGTTGAGACGTTTGATGATTTCGTCAAAGCCCGATGCCGAGCAAACGATCACCTTTACTCGCGGCGGAGCCGAGACGACGGAAAAGATCACGCCGCGTCGGATCGCTGGCAAGTTGAATGTTGGCTACCCGGCGGTGTGGGAGGAATCGGAATCGAATTGGTCCATCAAAGAGCTCAAGCTACCAGACATCACCAACAAGGCCGCGACGTTGATGCCAGAAAACGCTGACACGGATAGTCGCCTTGGTTTGATGGTGTTGTTAATGAATCCCGGCCAAGGCGAGCCGGTCAAACTGCTCGAGAGCTGGGCGGATTCCGCGAAACAACAGGGAGTGGTTATTTGCGCGGTGGCACCGGAAGACAACAGCAAATGGCAGCCGAAGGAATTGGAAGTGATCGGGCGATTTGCGACCGCGGTGCTCAAGAAAGCGGCGATTGATGAAGCGGCCGTTGCGGTTGCGGCACCCGGTGCGATTGGAGGCGTCAAAGCGGAAGCCGCCGATTCGATGGCACTGGCGGTGGCTGTTTCACAGAGCAAGATCTTCTTTGGTTCGGCGGTCTCACCCCAGGCAAGGCCGCCGGCAGTCCGCATTCGCGAGAATGAGCCAACGGCCTCTCTGCAGGTGCTTTTGCCGATCAAAGAAGGGGATGAGTTGCCAACCTTTAGTGCCGGGTTGATCCAGGGCGGTTATCCCGTCGTGCGTGGTGGCGATGTCGATCAAAAGGCACTGCTGCGGTGGGTGCGATTATTGCAGGCCATCTAAATGCCTGCTCGTCGTTCGTCTGTAGCCCTGCCCGTGTGCGTCGCTGCGCGTCAGCGGCCCGAGCTTTTGGGGAATCTTCGGACGCGTCACGCTTAGAGTGAGTGCGGCAGACCCGGCTTTGGCGCCAGTGCCACAAACACGCAACACGGTTTCGGCCGAGCAACTTCTCGCGAAACTCAGGCAGTGCCCGTGAGTCCTCACGTCCTCGAGCACTTCCAATACGCCGGGGCTCCTTTCAGCGGCTGGGGGTACCCGCGCTGAGCCGCAGCCGGATCGTGAAACAGGCCACCTGGCGGCGAAGTTTTCGCAAAACCTGATATAAATCCAGTCGATTTTTTCATCACAATTGGACGATTTTGACATTGTGCCGATGAACCAACCTAGGCACTCTGGCATAACCTGAAGGTGCCGCCTACAGTTTTGTCGAGAGACGTTTGCTCGCATTGTTCGCGAGTAAATCATTTCCAGGTTTCGAGTCGTCAAACGAAAAGCATGAGCGTTTTGTTTTCGACAAAGCCGATTGCCGTCGCGCGGGTATTGCCCGTGGCGCTCATTCTTTGCATGTTTGGTTCGGTGGTTGTGCCGCAGCCTGGGATGTTGGTTCAGCAGTTTTCGGAATCGAGTTTTCCCTGTCAGGAAGAGGAAAAGTCGGGCGAAGAAGAACGCGTGGTCTGTTCGTCGGATCGCCGACGTGAAGCTGAACCCCGAGTCCTCGATGGGCGTGTTCCTATTGAGTTTCATCGGATGGCGCCTGCTGGGCGAGCGCACCATCCACCTCCAACGCAAGCGATTGTTGGGCACCGTTTGAGTGCCGATCTTTGCGCTCCACTCGTGCTCTAGCGAGTTGATGGTTGCGGCAATGCCGCTACGTCTACCTTATTTCTTGGGCTCTCAGTGCGCTGGTGCGCGCGATTGAAGAGTTCGCCAGACTCGCATCGTTTGCTAATTACATCTATGTCTAACGCTCAAAACAACGGATCGGATTCCACTGACTACGGAACCTTCTCGCATCCGCGTCAGGACCTTCTGTCGTCAATTGTTGTCTTTCTCGTCGCGCTGCCTCTTTGTATGGGGATCGCAATCGCTTCCGGTGTTCCTGTCGCCGCCGGTTTGATCACCGGGATTGTCGGCGGTCTCATCGTGGGTTGGTTTGCGGGATCACCGCTTCAGGTCAGCGGTCCTGCTGCGGGATTGACGGTGATCGTCTTTGACCTTGTGCAGCGTTATGGCATCGAAGTGCTCGGGATCGCCGTGTTGATCGGCGGTATCCTGCAACTGCTTGCCGGGCTGCTGCGGTATGGGCGCTGGTTTCGTGCCGTGTCGCCAGCGGTGATTTACGGCATGTTGGCGGGGATTGGTGTGCTGATTGCATCGAGCCAATTCCATGTGATGGTCGACGATGCACCAAGAGGTAGCGGTCTTAAAAACCTTGTCTCGATTCCCGAAGCGATTGAAAAGGGAATGGAGATGTCGCCGCTTGGCACGGTTGAAGAGCGGAAGATGCGCACCGACCTGCTTCATCAAATTGGTGCGATTCACGAGCAACAGGTTCAATTGCGCGAGCGTGCTGCCGAGTTGATTCCCGTTCAGGACCCCAATGCCCGAGAAGAAGCATGGGAAATCGACCCGCCAGATTTCAGTGCCATTTTGGTTGATCAAAAAGGTTTGTCCGATCGCTTGGCCGAGCTTTCGAAGCAACTTGCCGAACCGATCGTCGAGAACTCCGTGCCTGACGCCGAAGCTCTTCGAGCGGCCACAGAAACCGCGCTGAGCAATATGGAAGTTGCGATCGCGGACCTCGAAGGTGGAAACGTGCGGCACGTGCGAGCGTCGCAGGCTGACATGCAAGTTTCGATCGAAGCCGTTTTGGCGGAACTCAAGAACCACGACTGGGCCGCGAAAATTGGTCTGTTGACCATCATCGTGTTGATTCTGTGGAGCACGTTGAGTCCGAAAAAGCTTCGCATGGTTCCAGCACCTTTGGTCGCGGTTGTGGTCGCGACCGTCGTGACAGCGTTTCTGCAGCTGCCAGTCTTCTATGTCGAACTACCGGACAACTTGTTCAGTGAGATCCACTATCCGTCGTTGACCGTTTTGAAATCGGTGCCAGCCGGTGCCGTCATCCAAGCGGGGATTGTCCTTGCGGCCGTCGCGAGTGCTGAAACGCTGCTTTGTGCGACTGCGGTCGACCAGATGCACAGTGGTCCGCGAACCCAATATGACCGCGAGCTAGCCGCCCAGGGGATTGGAAACATCGTGTGCGGATTCCTTGGTGCGTTGCCGATGACGGGAGTGATCGTGCGTAGTTCGGCCAACGTCGATTCGGGTGCGAAAACTCGACTCTCCACCATCCTGCACGGTCTATGGTTGTTGGTCTTTGTTGCCGCTCTCGCATTCGTACTGCGAATGATTCCAACGGCCGCGTTGGCTGCGATGTTGGTCTACACCGGCTACAAGCTGTTGAATTTGAAAGCGATCGCAAAGCTGTACAGCTACGGTTGGGGCGAAGTCGCGATCTATTGCGTGACGCTGGGGACGATTGTCGCCACCGACCTGCTGACAGGCGTGCTTGCCGGGATCGGACTTTCGGCGCTCCGTCTGCTGCACACCTTTAGTCGGCTCGATGTGCACCTCGATGTTGACGAAGAAAAGCGAACAGCGAACCTGAGTCTCGAGGGAGCGGCGACGTTCATTCGGTTGCCAGTCCTCGCATCGGAGCTTGAGCGTGTTCCGAACGACTGTGAATTGCACGTCGAATTCGAACACCTCAACTACATCGATCATGCCTGCTTGGACCTGCTGACCAACTGGGCCAAGCAGCATGAAGGGACCGGCGGGAAATTGGTCATCGACTGGGATTCGCTCCATATGAATTTCAATCGTGGATCGAAGTCCAACGGCGAGGAAGCGGCCGCGTAAAACGCCGTTTGTAGCACCCATTTCGTCGCCTTTTGCTCCGCAAAAGTTGCGTTTTTGGACGCTGCTTTCGCGGAGCGTAAGGTGACATTCCGCATCGCCGCGCAAAGCTCGTTAAATTAGATGGCTGCAATCACGTCCCCGTGCCCAGCCATCGCCCATGAACACCGTCAAACAAGTCCTCGCCGAACTGGAAAAGCTCGGCAGTGAACAGACAAGAAAAATCTACGCGCGTCACGGAATCGATGGTGACGTCTACGGTGTCAAAGTTGGCGATCTAAAGAAGGTTGCCAAAAAGATCAAAGGCAACCAAGAGCTTGCTTGCGAGCTGTACGATACTGGCAACCATGACGCGATGTACCTGGCCGGCATCGTTGCGGATGGTTCCAAGATGACCAAACAGCAATTGGAGTCTTGGGCGAAGGCGAGCAAAAATAGCTGGCATTGTGATTACACCGTTCCCGGTGTTGCCACCGAAAGCAAGCACACTCATTCCTTGGCGCTGAAGTGGATGAAGTCGCGCAAGGAGCCGATTGCATGTGCGGGCTGGAACACCTACGTCGGCCTGATTGCGACGCGGGCTGACGATGAACTTGACCTCGACGAAATCAAATCACTGCTCAACCAGATCGTCGATACGATTGACGACGCCCCAAACGGGGTGCGTTATGTCATGAATGGCTTTGTCATTGCCGTTGGCACGTATGTCAAACCCCTGCTTCGCCAAGCAAAATCGACAGCGAAGAAGATTGGTAAGGTCGAGGTCGATATGGGCGACACCTCTTGCAAGGTTCCGCTTGCTACCGAATACATCGCGAAAGTCGAGTCGATGGGGCGGGTTGGCAAGAAACGCAAGACGATCAAGTGCTGAGGCAAACAAAGGTCGCGAAAGTGGACATTTTTTGCCTAACAAGACGCGTTCGAATTCGTTTCAACTGCGTCGCGATGCCCCGTCTTCGATGCTTCTTTCGCGGAAAGGCTGTGAACTGTTTGAATGTCGCCTTTTGCTCCGCAAAAGTTGCGTTTTGGACGCTTCTTTCGCGGAGCGAAAGGCGACAATTAAGAATCACGGCGTAACGGGTTGCGAACGAGAGGGGCGCGTGATCAAGCGATACAGAATCCACGAATCCCACACATGACACGAATGCTGGAATTCGGTCGTGTCTACCTTTCACAAGAGTCGGTGGCGAAGTCATGTTCGGTGTTCACGCGTTGACCTCTTGGTGCTTGAGACAACAACGTCTCCCATCGGTTCGCTCAATCACGGCTGTGATGTTGACGGTCGGGGCGTTGCTTTTGCCTCTCCCACAGACTATAGCCGACGATGTTGCCGTTGCGTCGAGCGACAAGCTTGAGTGTCGACTGGTTGCGGTATCGCACACAAGTAACGACGAACGTCCTGATGAGGCGAAAGTGGCTGGGATGTTCCCCACGGGGCGTGAGATGACGTTCCTGGTCGAACTCAAGAACGTCAGCCCGGCTCCGGTCACCTTACTCGGCGTTCGATATGGTGATAGCTACCCGACAGCAAAGGGGCGGCTGAACACATCGTTTTATGGCCCGCACCTGTTTAAGTTCGAGTTTTTTGATTCTCAAGGGCATCCCGTTGCTCGGGCCGAACGCGCCTATGCAAGCCAGACGTTGGTTCTTAACGGCGCGTCGACTCATGACCTTCAGCCGGGTGAATCCCTTTCGATGATCGTCCGGCCTGGCCAATTCGTTTCTCCCATGGAGTATCGACTTGACCCAGGGCACTATCGGGCAACGGTACGTTACACCGGTCCCGGCGATGATGTTGTTGAAAAGATCAAGAAACATTGGCCCAAGTCAAAGCAAGGTGACGCGTGGCAAGGTGTGGTCGAATCGAACAGCGTCGAGTTTGCAATCGATGAACCAGTTGGTCGAGCGAAGCCTGAACTGAATTTCGGCCCGACCGTCGATGGGCTGCAGGCTGCGATTGAATTCGAGGTGCCCAAGTACATTCAAGAAACGCCGCATGACGCGCCAGGAATCCCGCTCAAGAGTGCGGTCGGGGTCTATTGCCATGTTCGAAATGTAAGTGATAAAGCGATCACCTTCGCGAGTGAAACGAGCCGCCAAGGTGATACGATCGAAGTCGTTGATTCGACGGGAAAGAAGGTCGATGTTGCTAGCGCTTGGTTTTCGGGATGGCCGATCGATGTGCGGTGGGTACTTCAACCCGGTGATTCCGCTCGGTTGTTCATCCTGACCCCTGGGGTGACGGGAATCAAAGAACCGGGCATGTACTCGGTGCGCTACACGCTGCGTTTCAATAGTCGCCAAATGAAAGACGACAAAGGGAACGTCATCTTTCCGAAAGCCGAAGATTACAAATCGGATTTGACGACGGGTGAGACGCTGCTGTTTTTCCGAAAGCGAACGCCAGCGGATGACGAGCGCGCGAAGCCGCCTTCGTTTGACGGACGCGTCGTTTTTGCCGACCCAGACGGCAATGAAATTGAGTCGGGCAAGTTCACCTTCTCGGGCCAGATTCGTCGGAAGGACCACACCGACCTGCCGGTTCAAAAAGGCGGAACAAAGATCGCCGAAGCAACGGAAAAGGTGTCGCGAATCTTTGTCCGGGCACCCGGATTCGAAGAGGCGTCGTTTCACCAAGTCAAGTTGAAGGCGGGAAAGTCAAAAACGTTGACGCTAAAACCCGCAGCCAAAACAACCTTTCGGTTGGTGTCGGCCGTCGACGGCAAGCCCGTGGCCAAAGCCAAAATCCGACACTTTGTCAAAACGTCTGCAAAAGCCTCATCGGGGCCCTATCCGACCAAGGGAACGGGCGGAGAGATTTGGACGTATTCCGATGAGGACGGAAGAGTCGTTCTGGATTCTCTGCAACGGATCAATCCAGTCTACGAAAAGCTGGGTGACGCGATCTACCATTTCTACGTCGAACCAGCAGACGCCCATTTGGCGCCACGTTTCGTTGGCCCGATCAAAGCAGGAAAAGATCTAGGGGAAATCAAGCTCGGGTCATGGCTTGAAGTGCGTGGAGAAGTGCACGGCACCAAAGAGGAATTGGACCGGTTCTCGGCAGAGTGGGATCAGCCTGAGGTCCTGGTTCGAGACAATCCACAAGCAACCTGGATGTACGCGCAATCGAAGCGATTGAAAACGAAGCGAGAAGGTGACAAGCTGACTTTCCATCTTGAGGGACTGCGCCCCGGTCGTTTTCGAATCGTCGCCAGCTTCGCGAAACGCCCACATTCGGTGTCGCATTCCTATTCGCGTCGGGATCCTAAGGGCAGTGACCGAGTGATCGAGTTTCAGCTCGACAAGCCCTACATCGGGTTGGTGCTGACAAGCGAGTCGGGTGACGACGCAACGACCTGGAACGAGAAGTGGAAGGCCGAAAAGGAGGGGCGACAAAACCAGCAAGCGTCGCAAAACCAAGTCCCGGCACCGACGATCTCATTGGAGAAGTTCGAGCCATTCGATTGCACGATCATCGATGCCGTTTCGGGTGAGCCGATCGCGGGCGATGAAACGACGATCTCACTTCGGTTTCGTGAGCCGCATGAAGATCCGACTCAGGGAAAACCGGTTGGCAATCTGATTTGGCCACGCAGTAAGTCCGATTTTAAGTTTGTGATTCCCGACAATATCGTGGATCATCCGCTGAGAGAGCAGCTCGTTGTGCATTGGGGCATTGGACATCCCAATTACAAACCAGCTTCAGGCACGGTGCCGCTGAAAGAGATCGTCGACAAGGCGTCCAAGGCGAGAGATCGGTTGAGTGTTGTTCGACTTGTGCCCGTCGATATCGACTATCAAAGTGTGTTAGATCAGCAAGTGTCGATCAAACAAATGGAGAAACCATTGGTCGGGCTGATCTCACACCTCGAAGAGACTTATCACGTGCCGGTGACAATCGATCTTGGCAAACTGAAAAAGTTAGGCGTGACGCTTCACCAAAAGACAACGATCAAAACGCACAACGCGGAGCTGCGCGAAGTCTACAAACTCATCGGTGAATCGGTCGGAGTGACGGTTGATTTTGATGATTCTGGCGTGACCATTCCAGGCAAGGGCTCGCGAATCACCATTCACTATCACCATCCTGGTGGTGCAGACGAAGCACGGATTTTTGTCCAGCACATCAATGGAGTGGGCGAGATCGGCACGGTCGATGAAGATCAATCGAAGTGGAGCCCCGTCGAAAATGGAAAGTCAGTCACACTGAAGGACTTGCAGCCAGGAGACTATCAAGTCGCGCGGATGTGTAACGTCGATTTGGCCAAGGCGGGACTAGGTCGCGTCTCACAAGGACTGTTTCTTGATCGCAATCGGTTCGATCTGCTCGCCGGCCAGGCAAAGTCGGTTCGTTTCGTTCGGCAAAGATCAAAAGTCGTCGCTGGCAGTGTCGTCGATTTTGACAAGACCAAGCTGGAACGAGGCGTGGTGATGATCGCTGCCAAGGGGACGTCCGATTCACCGGAAGAAAATCTTGGTGCGACTCTTTTTGAAGCCGTCAATTGCGGTGGGGACGGGCGGTTTGAAACGCCGCCACTCGGCCCCGGTGAGTACGTTGCCGTTTTTTCGGGGTATGAAGATCTCACCAACGACCAATTGTTTACCACCGGCGTGCCGGTGCCGCGTTGGAAGGGCACCAAAGCGTTTGTTGTGCCGGCCGACGGAAAAGTTCCTGCGATTGAGATTCCAATTCGTGATGTCAAGCCGCCGTCATGATACAACGGTGTGCGACACTCTGACCGCGCACCTTTCACGTTCAACCGGGCATGACACAAATCACAGCTGCGAAACAGATCACGGCTGGTCTTGGCCTTGCTTCGGTTGGCCTGTTTCTCTTCGCGTTTTTGCTTTGTTCGTTTCTGAACCCCGATTTTCACTTGCTGTGTGATTACATCAGTAAGTTAGGGGCGTCGCAGCAACCGTACGCAGTTGTGTTTAACGTGATTGGTTTTGCGATGGTGGGAATGACCTTTGCAATGTTTGGGTATTCCCTGGGGGTTACGGTTGGCGATCGTGTGCTGGGCACATGTTTGGCCAGCACAGGGGTTGCTTTTGCGCTGGCCGCGATTCCGACCGACCTGTCTCAGGCCGAAGCTGTCGCGTCGCGTCTTCACTTCGCTGCAGTCTGTTTGGGGCTGGGCGGTTGGTGCATCGCACTTGCACGCCTCAGCCAGCTTGAACAGAGAGACACCGATCTGAAACTGGGCGCGGGGCTCGTGACGGCTCTGGCAATCGTCCCGATTCTTTGCGTCGGCGGCGGGGTTTCGAGCGAGCCGGTTGCGCAGCGATTCCTGCTTCTTCTCGTTTTTTGCTGGGTCATCCATATCTCACTGCGACTGTTTGCACATGTGGATGAGGATGCCTCAATTCCAAGACAGCTGCCGGGCTAGACTCACTCAACTCCCACGCAAGTGAATGAGGCCTCCGAGCGTTGTGCGTGAAGGATGCCCTCGTCGGTGCATTCACTGCAAAGTGCGACTGGTGATGGGCAACCGGCAGCCCAAGGGATAAACTTCCGAAATTGTCGCGCGATCGGCGTGCAATGCTCTCTGTTCTTTCAGGTTGCGTCCCGAGGGATGCAGTTCGCCCATGAATGCTCGAATCGATCAACACCATTGGTTTGGCTGTGATGTCGAACCGGGTACGGCGGCGAACACCGACTTTCAGATCACGGAAAGCTATTCCAGTCGTACCATTTCGATTGCCGCGCGCGTGATTCGTGGCGCGGAACCTGGGCCGACCGGGTTTGTCACGGGGGCATTGCATGGTGATGAGTTGAATGGAACCGGGGCGATTCGTTCGCTGATTGCCGATACCAGCTGGAATTTGCGTCGCGGCACGTTGGTGATGATACCCGTTTTGAATGTGCTCGGGTTTGAGCGGCATTCGCGCTACCTGCCCGATCGCCGTGATTTGAACCGTTGTTTTCCCGGCAATCCCGAAGGTAGCATGGCATCGCGTATGGCGCATGTCATCTTCCATGCGCTCGTGAAACGCTGCGACTTTGGGATCGACTTACACACCGCGGCGGTGCGCAGGACAAATTACCCCAATGTTCGCACGGACTATTCCAACGCCAAGTGCATGCGGATGGCGGAAGCGTTCGGAGCGAGTGTGATTCTGGATGGACGTGGGCCACGCGGTTCGTTTCGACGCGAGGCAACCTTTTCCGGATGCCCGACGATCGTTGTCGAAGGAGGCGAGGTTTGGAAGGTCGAACCGTCAGTCGTTGAATGCATGACGCGCGGGGTTCAGAACGTCCTCAAAGAGCTTGAAATGATGGACGGTGAACCTGATGTGCCAACCAAGCCGGCGCGTATCAAACACACCAAGTGGGTTCGCGCTGAACGGGGCGGATTCCTTGACATGCACGTCGCGCCTGGCAGCACCGTGGTGGCTGGCCAGCCGCTGGCAAGCAATAGCAATCTTCTTCACGAAGACCAGAACCGCCTGATCGCTCCGTTCGATGGGATCGTGATTGGGATGACAACGTTGCCGGCGGTTCAGCCAGGGGAACCGGTGATTCACTTGGGCCAACTCTCGAGCCCGCGGTCGGTCCAACGTGTCGAACGAAGGGCACTTGCCGATGATGTCCATCGGACGGCCCAAGAGCATTTATCAACCAGTGTGCAGGTGGTCGATCCTGAAGAACAGACGCCAGATTGACGGCGTTTTCTGGCCGAAAAAGGGACAAGGATTTCGCAAAGAATACTCCTTTTCCCGGGCATCAAAAAAACGTAATCTTGCTTCTCCTGAATTCTCGGAGACGTTCGTTTTATGGAACAACAGCCCGCGGTTTTGCCGGTGATTGGTTGGCGTGAATGGGTCAGCCTTCCCGATCTGCCGATACGACGGATCAAGGCGAAGGTCGACACCGGCGCTCGGTCTTCTTCGCTTCATGCATTTGATGTTGAGTTCTTCGAAAAGGAGAGTGTTGAATGGGTGCGATTTGCAGTTCATCCAGTGCAACGGCGTGAGAAAACTCTTTTGCGTCTTGAGGCTCCCGTTCTTGAAACTCGGTCGGTCCGCAGTTCGAGCGGTCAGGCCGAAGTGCGTCCGGTGATCGAGACCAATGTGACGTTACTTGGTTTGACGTGGCCAATTGAATTGACCCTGTCCGACCGCGGCAAAATGGGTTTTCGGATGTTGCTTGGTCGTCAGGCGTTTCGCGGGCGATTCTTAGTGGATACAGGCCGGTCGTATTATGGCGGACGACCCAAAAAGAAGAAGAAATGATCTGTTTGACGTTCCGTCTTGAAGTGACCGAATCGAATGAAGCTCGCAATTCTTAGTCGCAACCATCGTTGCTATAGCACCCGCCGTTTGAAAGAGGCGGCGCAACAGCGTGGGCACCGTGCAAAGGTGCTCGACACCTTGAAGTTTGCCATCGATTTGCAACAGGGCGAACCCGACCTCTATTTTCGTCGCAAGCAGCTCACGGACTATGACGCGGTCCTGCCGCGGATCGGTGCATCGGTCACGAATTACGGGACCGCGCTGGTGCGGCAGTTCGAGCAGATGGATGTCTTCTGTGCGAATTCTTCTTCGGGTATTTCGAATTCTCGCGACAAGCTCCGTAGTTTGCAAATCCTTAGCCGCCATCACATCGGGATCCCGCGAACGACATTTGTGACCGACAAGAAGGACGTCCTGCCAGCGATTCAGCGGGTTGGGGGCGCACCGGTCATCATCAAACTGCTCGAAGGGACTCAGGGCGTTGGCGTCTTGCTGGCTGAAAGCGTGCGTTCGGCCGAGGCGATCGTGGAGATGTTGCAAAGCCAAAAGCAAAACGTCTTGATTCAGAAGTTCATTGCCGAAAGCAAGGGGCGCGACATTCGCGCGTTTGTGGTGGGTGACCAAGTCGTTGCCGCCATGCGACGCGTCGCGCAGGGCCAAGAGTTTCGAAGCAACGTGCATCGCGGTGGACTTACCGAGCCGGTGTTGTTGGACTCGACCTATTGCGAAACGGCGATTCGAACCGCCCAGATCATGGGGCTGAGAGTTGCGGGAGTCGACATGCTTGAAGGCAAGGATGGCCCCCAGATCATGGAAGTCAATTCGTCGCCTGGGCTAGAGGGAATCGAACGTTGCACCCAACTTGATATTGCCGGGTCGATCATCGACTACATTGCGGCTCAAGTCGACTTTCCAGAGATCGATCTGCGCCAGCGGCTAACGGTGAGTCGCGGGTATGGCGTTGCTGAGATTCACATTCCCGATGGATCAGAATTTGTCGGCAAGTCCATCGAAGAGTCGGGTTTGCGAGATCGAGACCTGAATGCTTTGACGCTCTACCGGGGGACGCAAGTCATCCCGAATCCGAAGCCGGCGCGCGTGCTTGAATCGGGCGATCGATTGCTCTGTTTTGGCAAGCTCGATTTGATGCGCGACCTCATTCCGCCCAAGACACGTCGTCGTCGAAAGCCAAAGGTGAAAGACCTGCCAGAGTTGCCGGTCGCCGAGGAAGTGATGGCAGATCACGACTCGTGATCAGAGGCTCGCTTTTAGTATTCGGTCAGGTCTAGCAGTGTCGTGTCGGGATAGATTTCATCGGCGTCCCAGCCAACAGCCTCCGAGAGCACATGGCGGACTTTGATCACCATCTCAGGGTCGTGCTCAGGAAGCATCGCCGCGAATGCTTCGTCACTGAGAGGGGGACGGTTGAGCCGTTCGGGCAGGCTCGCACGAGCTACCTGGACACAAGCGATCGCGATGAGTACTGAGAACAGCAGGATTGGCAGGAGAGTGAGCATGGTTTGATTCTGAGGATCGAGACGATGGGGGCAAGGCCGGCGACTAACGCCAAAGCCGCTCATGTTTAGTGTCTTCTTTTCCGTGTGATTGCGTGATCCGTGGTTTGTACTTTTGGTCGCACAGCTGGTGGGTGAAAGGCCGGCAGCTAGCACCCATTCCACTCACAAGTCGGTTGGCGATTTCAATCGACGGGCAAGCCGCAAGCACGTAGAACGGTTTCGTGAACGGCGAGGTCGTGGGTTGAATTCCAGGCAAGTTCTTTCTCGCCTCGAATCACCCGCGCCAGGTCGCGGAATTCTTCGTCGTACCGCCCGGACGTTTTTGGCATCGTTACCTTTTGAGTTCCCTTTTTGAATGGACCGCGAGGCTGGGTCAGCGCCAGTTGGACATCGGCAGGCTCAAGCGGGCCAATCTTGATGTGCCCCTCTTGGCCAATGACATGGAAATGCCTGCGTGGGAATCCAAAGGGATCGAGGTGATTGCATCGGATCGTTGCAATCGCGTTTGGATAGTCGAACACCGCGAGCTGGTTGTCGAGGAAGGAGTCTTTTTGAGGATAGGTGCTTCGGTTGTGGGCGGTCACCGACTGCGGCTTGCCGAGCGCATAGACCATGGCATCGACCAGGTGGCAAGCAAGTTCGAACATGCCTCCGCCAGGGTACCGGGCAAGGTCACGGCGCAATGCGTCGCTTGCCTTCTTTCCCATCATTGCGGTCAATTCGGTGATGGGGCCAATCCAACCTTCTTTCACTGCCTCGAACAGCAAGACGAACGCGGGGTTGTACCGCAACATGTATCCCATTTGCACGGTGACCGAGTTGGCGTCGGCCGCTTGGTGCAGTGCGCGGCATTCACGCATGTTCAGCCCCGCGGGCTTGTCCAAGTGGATGTGTTTTCCAGCAAGAACGCAGGTGCGGCCGGTGGTCGCAAGGTCCTTCACATCGGTTTCAACGGCAACGGCGGCGAGCCCAGGGATGTTGAGGAGTTGTTCGGTCGTCATCCACGGCAGATCGCGATAGGCCGGTTGGCTCGCAACTCGCTCGCGCTGCTTGGCGTCGTCCTCCACGACACCAACCACCTCGTAAAGGTCACCCAGTTCTCGAATTGTCTGCAATTTGCCAGCGGCGTGGGGGTGTTTCGTACCGATCTGGCCGATGCGAATCTTTGCCGGCGGTGTTTCTCCAAATACCAGTGTTTGTCCAACGGCAAGTTGTGGCAGAGTGATTGCACTGGCTGCTGCGGCTGCGACAACCGTGCGGCGCGAGACATTGCGTTGTGGGGACATGCGGGTTGGTGGGTTCAAAGGCGGGATGGATTGAGGGACCACCATCTTATCGTGCCTTCGATACCCCTGCGAATTGGTCAGCGTCTAGAATGGTGGTTTCGATTGGTTGCTAGGGCGGAAAGAATTGTCGATGCGTTCATTGGTTAGCTGTGTTGCTTGGTCATGTCTTGCGATCGCCTTTTTGAGCTTGGCGAGCAGTGCATCCGGGGAGGATTGGCCGCAGTGGCGCGGACCTCGAGGTGATGGCACGAGTATCGAGCCGAATGTTCCGATACGTTGGGACGGCGAAACGGGCGACGGCATTGCTTGGAAGACACCGCTACCTGGGATTGGCCATTCATCGCCTATCGTTCACGGTCGCCACCTCTTTTTGACAACCTGTTTGCTCGAATCGAATCACCGGGACCTGATTTGTTTGGATTCCAAGACCGGCGACGTGCTCTGGCAACAGACGGTGGTCGTCGCGCCACTTGAGCAGAAGCACAAACTCAACAGCTTTGCTTCGGGGACGCCGGCAACTGATGGCAAAACGGTTTACGTTACTTTCTTGGAACCGACCGGAGCGTCCGAGGGACGTGTGTCGCCAGGCAACATGGTGGTCGCGGCGTACGATTTTCAAGGCAACGAACGTTGGAAGGTGCGTCCCGGCTCGTTTTCGAGCATGCACGGTTACTGCAGTAGTCCCGTGCTCTTCAACAATCTGGTGATTGTCAACGGCGATCACGATGGTGAGTCGTACGTTGTCGCGCTCGACCGAGAATCGGGTGAGACGAAATGGAAGTCACCGCGCAAGCACAAGACGCGTAGCTACGTGACGCCGCTGCTTCGCAACATTGGTGGCGAGCCGCATCTTGTCTTTTCAGGTAGCAAGCAGATCACGAGTTTGAATCCACGAGACGGTTCCACGTGGTGGAAGATTGATGGACCGACGGAGCAGTTCGTTGCGTCCATGGTTTATGACGGCGACAAGTTTTATATGACCGCCGGATTCCCGACACATCATGTGATGGGGATTCGTTCTGGAGGACGTGGCAACGTGACTGAAAGCCACGTTGCTTGGCACAGCACCGTCGCAAAATGTTACGTCCCGAGCCCCGTGCTCGTTGGTCGCTATCTGATGGTGGCCGACGACCGAGGGATCGTGAATTGTTTCGACAAGAGATCTGGCGACCGGATTTGGCGCGAGCGGATGGGGAGGCACTATAGTGCGTCGCTGGTGACCGCTGGCGGTTTGGTCTATCTGTTCGATGACGACGGAATTTGCAAGATCGTGAAACCGGGCGAGACGGCCGAGATCGTCTCAAAGAACAAGCTCGGCGAATCTTGTTATGCCTCTCCCGCAATTTCGGATGGCCGTATCTACGTGCGAACCAAGTCTCACCTTTTTTGTATTGGGGCAAAGCTCTAGTCACTACCCGTGAGCTGCTGGCCGTGAGGCCTCGGGCCCTTGCCACCGCGGAGCTCGGATGAAGGCCCGGCCGCTTACGCGAGTCTCGGCTCAGTTTTTTGCACTTGGGTCTTGTGGTGGAATCACATCTCCAATCCGCAGCACTTGCGTCCGAAACTGACGCCAATACGGGGGCGATCTTGGCGCCGCGCGGTATACTGGCCTAGATTTCACCAGTTGGACTGATCCACCCAGAGACGTCCCTGCCCGTGATCTGCCCCGATGGGCACAATCGGCTTGGGAACAAAGGCGAGAGGAATGATGAAGTTCTTTCGATGCTCAATCGCGTTGGTGTTTGCGACCTTTCACTGCGTCGTTTGTTCGACGGCTTGGGGCCAGGAAGCAAAGGGGCAAGAGGTTGCGCCGGTGACGGTGGATTCCCCGCAAGTTCGGGTTTGGATCGACAAGCTCAATTCGAAACGGTTTGCAGTTCGCAACAAAGCGACGAGTGAATTGTTGCGAGGCGGGCACGACCTGTTGGATGTCGTCGAGGCGATTGCTGCAAGCGAAAACAGTGATGCGGCCGATCGAGCGTTTGGTGTTTTGGAAGAACATTACCTTGGCTCGGATCAAGGACTCAGGGAGGCAGCAGGCGAACGTCTCAAGCGAATCGCAGGTAATGAGACCCATCCTCGCTCCAAGGCAGCGGATCGCTTGTTGAACCCGCCAGCCCCAACTCCGCAAAGGCGGCCGGGTGGGGCAATGGTTCCACCGCAGATCTTCCCACCTGCGATGAGGAACATGCCGCAAGGAAACCGATCGGTCAGTATCTCTGTGATCAACGGCAAACGCTCGGTCAAGATTACTGAGAATGGCGAAAAGACTCACATCGTTGAGACGGATAAAGGCATCGAGGTCAAGAGAACGGACCAAAACGGCAAGGTGACGACCAAGAACTTTGACGACATTGATGATTTGAAAAAGGGTGACGCGGACGCTCACAAAAAGTTCTCTGAGCTCGGTGGCGGAATCAACATTCAGGGCTTTGGGTTCGGAAACCGTGGGCCTGCGATGCCGCCTATGGGCAGGCCGTTCGGAAATCCATTCGGAGCGGATCCGTTCAGGCAGCCATTTCCAAATGCCCAAGGTTTTGACAAAGAGATTCAGCGGCAGATCGATGATGCGCGACAACGCGCCGAACAGATGCGACGTGAACACTTGGAACGTTCGCAACGGATGCGCGAAGAGAGCAGGCAACGCATGCAAGACATTTTTCAGAATCGATTGCGTCGCCCCGGCTTCGAAAACCCCCAACGCCAACGAAATCTTCAGCCGCCGGAACAGGAACCGCTCAAGAAGCGTAACGACGATCGGAAGGTTAAAGAGATCGAAGTGAATCTCGACAACGCGATCGACGTCTAGCACTTACCAAGCCATCGCAACTTCCAGCATCTGGCTTCGGCAGCAAAAGAGAACGCAGAGACGCCAAGGCGCGTCGCGCGCATCGGCTTTGCGTCCTTGCGCCTTTGCGTTAAAACCAACTACGGCGAACGTGGTATTCCCGAGGCTGGATAACTGGTTGCGACACGGGCGGACAGCTGGGCAGCAAAAAGAAAACGCAGAGACGCTAAGGCGCAGAGGCGCAAAGAAGACGTCAGCAAGTCGCTCGCATCGCCTTTGCGACTCTGCGCCTTCGCGTTAAAAAACTCTCTCATCTAATACTGGGGCAATAATAGATGAACGAAAACGAGATCAGCAAGACAATCGTCTCCGCTGCAATCGAAGTGCATCGTACCTTGGGCGGCCCTGGCTTGCTCGAATCCGTTTACGAGGAAGCACTGGCCTACGAGCTAACTCAACAAGGTTGCAATGTTCGACGACAAGTCCCCTCGCCGATTCAATACAAAGATGTCACGCTTGCCACGCCCCTAAAGATCGATTTGCTCGTAAACGATGTCGTCATCGTCGAATGCAAAGCCGTCACACAATACAACTCGATCTTTGCCACGCAGCTACTGACATACCTGCGATTGAAAACACTCAAGCTGGGACTGGTGATTAACTTTGGCGAAAAATTAGTCAAAGAGGGAATCCATCGTGTCGTGAATGGTTTATGAAAACGCAGAGACGCAAGGGCGCAAAGAGGACACTTTCAAGTCGCACGCCCCCCCCTTTGCGTCCTTGCGTCCTTGCGTCTCCGCGTTAAAACCAATTGAACAGCAGATCGCTTTCCCGAGACTGAAGAACCGCTCTGCAATTGACAAGTCTTGCTCAACTAATGGCAAGTGATGCTGTATTGAAGAGCATCATCACCCAAGTAATTGATTGGTCCGTCCAAGGTCATTCCGACCTTTTCGAGGACACGAATCGATGGAGTGTTGTCAGCCAAGACTAGTCCGATGATCTTTTGAAGGTCCATCTTTTGAAAACCGAAGTCGACACTGGCTTTTGCTGCTTCGGTGCCGAGTCCCCTGCCCCAATGCTGTGGCAAGAAGCGATAGCCAAGGTCGATGGCATCCAATTCGGGCAAATACTTCAGACCACAGAAACCGATCATGCGATTGGTTTCCTTCAAGATGCAGGCCCAACGTCCGAATCCGATTTCGTCGAAATCCCGATAGCACGTGATGGCGTCTTCTGCTTGCTGGACGCTCTCAAAGGGCGGTTCGCCCGTGTACCGCATCGTTTCGGGATTGCTGTTGAGCGTATAGAAGTCTTCAGCATCACTCACCCTCATCGCGCGAAGGGTCATGCGATCGGTTTCGGGGCCTTGGCGAAAAGTTCTCATGACTCGGCCACGTGAGCCTGCTAGCTCAACGCATTGCGAAGTGCGTCGAGTGTTGGAGGGATGTTTTTGTACGGGTCTTCGTTTTCGTATTCAAGGACGACGTAACCTTGGTAACCGGCGTCTTTCAAGATCTTGCCCACACGCTGGATGTCCGCTGGGTACTTTTTGCCGGCGGGCGACTTCATGCTGACCTTTACTTGAACATTGACGGCGTAGGGCACGCACTTTTCGAGATCAGCGTAAGGGTCATCGGAGTGGAAGTTGCCAGTGTCCAGGTTGATGCCAACCCAGTCGCTGTCGACGCGATCCATGATTTGCAGCATCTGTGCGGAAGTCAGGTTGCCGTGATTCTCGATTCCGAGGAAGACGCCTTTCTTGGCTGCATGTTCGGCACAATGATTGATCGCGTCACATGCTTGTTCCATTCGTTCAGGATTGTCAGCCAGCTGTTTGCCAGTTCCGGCAAAGAAGCGAATGTGAGGCGCGCCCAGAACGGCTGCACGATCAATCCAAGCGATTGCTGATTCGATTTCGGCGTCAAGTTTTGGGCCATCGCCGACAGTAAAGTTGTTGCCGATCGCAGTTCCTGAAATCGTCACGCCGCGAAGGTAGGCTTCATGTTTGAGTTGGCGAAAGTAGTCGTCGCCTACATCAGGCTTGAAAAAATAGCTCGTCAATTCGGCGGCATCAAAACCTTGGGCGACGCAGTAGTCAAGGAAACCGACCATGTCGATCGCTTTGCCATCAGCGGCAGGTGACTTGAGCTTCCCCTTCATGTAGGAGAAGTAATTGCGGAGCGAATACGCAGCCAGGCCAACGTGAAAACGTGCTGCCCCCTGACGCAGGATAGGCCCTCGGGCGCGAGCCCAAGAGGACATGGCGACAGCCGACGCGATGGAAGCAAACTTGAGGAACGTTCTGCGTTGCACGGTGTTGATTCTCCAGGTGGGCACGGAGGGGGAAGAATTCCTACGATAACCACATTCCAGGGCGGCGTGAACTGTGGAGGATGTGCCCGGTCCTGGATTCATTTGCATACGCGATACAATGTGCCCATGACGGCTACTGAAATCAACGAAACGACACGAGTTGCGGCCCGGCGCGCGCTTGATCGGTTGCGGCGCGAGCTGCTTGAGGAACGTGTCGACGGAGATCATTGGGTCGGTACTTTGTCTCCGTCAGCCCTCAGCACGGCGACCGCGGTCAGTGCGATGTCGGCGGTGTTGCTGTTCGGTGAAAGTGATGACGAACTGAATCTGAAGGACTTCGTCAATCGTGGGATCGCGTACCTTTGCGATCAACAGAACGACGATGGAGGTTTTGGCGACACCGATCGCAGTCACTCGAACATCGCAACAAGCTACCTGGTTTATGCGGCTTCGACTTTGGCTCAGAAAAGTGCCGGTTGTTCGCTTTCTGATTCGCAGCTTGAAGCCCTAGATGCTTATCTGGAGCGTGCCGGAAGACTTGATGGGTTGAGGGCGAGGTATGGAAAAGACAAAACCTTTGTCGTTCCGATCATGGCCAACATGGCGATTGCCGGATTGATTTCATGGGACGAAGTCGCGGCGTTACCCTTCGAAGCGGCCGTCTTCCCTCAGTCGATGTATCGGTTTCTTGGAATGCCGGTGGTCAGTTATGCCGTTCCGGCCTTGGTTGCGATTGGCCAAAGTCGCCACTTTCATGGCAAACGCACGTGGTTTCCGCTGCGAATGATGCGCGCTGCCTCGGTGAGCCGATCGATGAAGGTGCTAAGGCGAATGCAGCCACAAAGCGGCGGATACTTGGAAGCGACGCCCCTGACTGCCTTCGTGGTGATGAACCTAGCGGTGACAGGGCGAGGTGATTGTGAAGTGAGCCGCGAGGGGCTGAGGTTTCTTATCGATTCGATGACCGACGAAGGGAGTTGGCCCATCGATACGAATCTCGCCACATGGATCACCTCGCTTTCGATCCATGCATTGGCAAGTGACCCCGGCGACGATGGGAGTTGGTGCACGGACAAACTGGTCGATTGGCACTTGAGCTGCCAACATCGTCGGCGACATCCCTTTACCGGAGCGGAACCGGGTGGCTGGGGGTGGAGCGATTTGAGCGGCGCGGTTCCTGATAGTGACGATACACCGGCGGCATTGATCGCACTTGAGCAGATGTTGCGTTGGCGTGGTGGTGACCAACGGATTCACGAGGCAGCTGCTGGTGGCGAGCAATGGTTGATCGACCTTCAAAACCGAGACGGCGGTTGGCCCACGTTCTGTCGCGGTTGGGGAAAGTTGCCGTTCGATCGAAGCAGTACTGATTTGACGGCCCACGCGATTCGCGCACTTCACTGCGACCTTGGGTTTGATGAGGATTCTGAAGAAATCGTGGCCGCCCAAAACCGAGCTGAGCGATTCTTGATTGGGCAGCAGCAACCGGACGGTTCGTGGTTACCACTGTGGTTTGGCAACCAGGATCACCCCGATGAAGCCAATCCGATTTATGGCACCGCACGTGTTCTGTTGGCCGCACCACGATTGGATTTGCCCGAGCAATGTTGGAAACGGGCTTGTGACTATTTGATTCAAAGCCAGAACCAAGATGGCGGCTGGGGTGGGGGGGCATCGCTGACAAAATGGCTGGCTGGGGCCAAAGAGGAAGCTAGGTCAGATGCGAATTTTCCCGAAAAAGACGGCGAAACCGTCAGCAGCGTTGAGGAAACGGCATTGGCAGTCGATGCGTTGGCGACGATCGCGATCGAATTGCGGAACCCGGGTCGAGGTGGCGGTGTTAAAGGTGGTTTGGAGATGAAAGGTAGGGATGAGGCTGAATTTTGGGCCGTCGGGACGGAGGGCTTGCAGGAGGCTATAATCCGAGGCGTTGAATTCCTGCTGCGAAGCGTTGACGAAGACCGTCACCGCGTGCCTTGGCCGATCGGGTTCTACTTCGCCAAACTTTGGTATCACGAACGGTTGTACCCGCTGGTTTTTGCGGTCACTGCCCTCGGTCGATACCTTCAAGCCACGGCGGAAGAATAAGTTTCCGATCAGCCTCGCCCGAGAGCTGCAACTACGAAGTGACATTTAGAGGTACACGGATTGTCGACTGGACTTAGCCCCACAGAGTCAACGATTCCGACCGATGCAGCATCAAGCAGCACGGGAGGACGATCGTCGCGTCGCAAAACAAGTCACTTGAAGGACGTTCCGCCGACGCTTGAGCTTCGAGAGAGTTTGCGTGATCGATGCGCCGAAGTGGCGTCGCGCATTGACCGATCCATCCCGCTGACCAAAGACGAGATGGAGGTGATCGCCCGCCGCACGCTCGAAGAGGCCGATCTGCCCGAGGCCTATTTGGGCTGGATGATGGTGATGATCAGCAGTGAGTTTTGGAGAGATTCGCTTGCGGCCGTACCGCCCGAACGGCGCTTGTTCCTGCTGCCTCACTGTTTGAAACATGCTGAGGGTTGCCCGGCGGAATATGACCAGTTTGGCATGAACTGCAAAGAATGCGGGGCCTGCAGCATCGCCGATTTTCGCGGTTTGGCCGAAGACATGGGTTACCGCGTGTTGGTGGCTGAAGGGTCACCCGTGGTGATGAAGATCATCGTCGGCGGTTACGTCGACGCGGTGATCGGTGTGGCATGTTTGAACGTGCTTGAAAAAGCGATCGACAAAGTGCTTTTGGCGGGAATTCCCTGCATGGCAGTGCCACTGCTGAGCAGCGATTGCCGAAACACCAAGGTTGATGAGCCTTGGGTCGATCAGATGATTCGAACGCCCTACGAGCCAGCGGCGCAGAAAACGAAGACCTACGTGCATCTGATGCGAGCTGCCGGAGACCTCTTCAAGACCGAATCGATCGACAAACTGGCTCCCCGTGTGCGAGCCACCGCGGCTTTGACCGAACAGGCCGTGACGCCTGTGGAAGTGGCGTCGATGGACACGATCGCGGCGACCGAACACATTGCTTATGACTTCCTTTCGCGTGGCGGAAAGCACTCACGCCCCTTCATCACGCTCGCGGCCTACGACGCGATGACCGGCGGCGCTTGCACCGAAGCTGGTGCGAGCGAAGTGGTCGAGCAGTTGCCGGTGGCCGTTCAACGGGCGGCGATGAGCATCGAGACGTTCCACAAAGCGAGTCTCGTTCACGATGACATCGAGGACGATGATGCCTTTCGTTATGGGCAACCTGCCGTGCATCGCCGATTCGGATTGCCGACAGCGATCAATGTGGGTGACTACCTGATTGGCCTTGGGTACCGATTGCTCAGCCGCAGCGACGATAACGACGACATTCCGGCACAAGCTCGAGTCGATGTGCTTGATTCGCTTGCTGCGGCACACACTCGCTTGGCCGAGGGACAAGGTGCGGAATTGCTGTGGCGTGATTCAAGTGATCGCCGGCTCACCCCGCTTGATGCATTGAAGGTCTATGCACTGAAGACCTCGCCCGCGTTCGAGGCGGCACTTTACAGCGGCGTTCGATTGGCCGGCGATGCCGAGCAGTATCGCGAACCGATTCGCACGTTTAGCCGAAACATGGGCGTTGCCTTCCAGATTCTCAATGACTTGGGCGACTGGTGTGGCGACGATTTCAACAAGATGTCGGCAGGTGGCGATATCTTTGGCGGTAGGCCCACGTTGCTTTGGGCATTGGCCCTGCAGGCCCTTTCCGAAGGGGACCAACAGGAATTGTTGAGCCTTGCCTCGGACGAATGTGAGCTATCCGATATCGAGCGACTTTCGAAAGTACGCCGCTTATATGACAAGGCGGACGTGTTCGAAACGGCATTCAAGTTGGTCGACAAGCATCAAGCTCGCGCCGAACAAGTTGCCGACGAAGTCGAACCCGAGGCGCTGCGCAGACTGCTCTACTTCCTTGTCGATACGGTGCTTGAGCGGCCTGAAATGCCAAGTCCAAAAGTTGTTTCGCTGGGGATGGCACCCCCGGTAGTCGGCTGAGCCGAACAGAATTGATGAACAAGGCGGGACCAACTGGCGTGACCCCAACCAACGATTCCGACGTCAAAATCAATGAGCTGCTTGAGCAGTTCTATCGCGATCCGCCCGGCCACGCTCAGCTTGGCGAATTTGAGCCGGTTCTCAATGCCCCGCCTCCCTACAATGCGCTGCTTGATCATCACAAGCACATGACGGTGACTGTCGAGTCACACTATGACGAAAAGGTCGACGTGCATGTGCATCGCTGTGATCGCCACGAGAATTGGTATTCGCGCGAAATCACATTGGTAACGAAAGAGACTGGACGGATCGTCCAGTACGGTATCGTTCGATTGAACGTTGACACGCTTGATGGTGAAGTTTGGCGACGTATCGAGAGTCAATCGGTGCCGCTTGGCAGGGTGTTGATCGAACACAACGTGCTACGCGAAGTCCAACTGGTCGGGCTTTGGCGAATCAAAGCCGGTCCGTCGCTCGCCGCGATGTTGCGCGTGCAAGTCGGGGAAACGGTTTGGGGCCGTACTGCGTTGATCTATTGCGATGGCGAACCTGCCATCAAACTGCTTGAAATCCTCTCGCCCACTCAATCGAAAGATGCAGCCGATTGATCGGCGAGTCGTTTTGGGGAATCGCACCATGTCGATGATGTCCAAGTGGATTGCCACTGTTTTGATGGTGGCCGGTGGGACCTTTGCCAACGCCCAGGAGTCGGGCGAGGGATCGCTGTCAATCGGTCAGCTTCGCGCTCGCGGGTTGAATGCACTGCTTGAGGAAAAGAACGACGAGGCGATCAAGGCTGCCGATGCGATGGTTGCAGCGGCTGGCAAAGACCCGCGGGTGATGCGTGCGGCTGGCGATCTGTACCTGCGAGCGGGGAAGGTGTCGGAGTCGACGAAATGGTTCAACCGATTCGTCAAAGAGGCGCCGGCCGAGTTGCCCTATCTTTGGCAACGTGGTATTTCGCTGTACTTCACAGGCGACTATCAAGCGGGCGTCGAACAATTCGAGAAGCATCGAAAGGTAAACCCCAACGATGTTGAAAATGCTGCCTGGCATTTCCTATGCGTCGCTAAGGCAAAGTCGGTCGAAGAAGCCAAACGCCTGGTCCTGCCCGCGCCCGGTGACTCGCGTCTGCCGATGGATGAAGTACTCGCCATGCTGAGCAGTGGTGACACCGAGGCGGTGGTCAAGCGAGTCGAAGCGACCAAAGAGGGAACGGACGAGCGCGCCTACGCTAGGTTCTATGGCGACTTCTATTTGGGGCTGTACGCCGACGCGCATGGTGACAAGAAGAAGGCGCTTGAATACTTGGAACGCTGTGCCAAAGATGCCCCCCACAACTACATGGGCGACGTCGCCCGCGTGTATGCCAAGTTCTTGACGAAAGAGTGAACCGCTTCAGCGTTCACCAGGTGACGACCGGCAACATCAACCGACGGCCAGCTCGGCTTCGGCGGTCTTGAGGCAGGTCGCCGTCATGACTGTGAAGAGCGACAACGGGTTTTGTTTGTAGCAGTGGTCGAGTCGGATTGGTAACTCGGCGAGCAGTTCTTGCAGTTCGACGTCAGTTCGCCATCCCAAACGCTTGGTGATATTGCCAGCCGAGTCGACGACTCGAGCAATCAGAGGGTTATCGCTGCGGAAGTGGTTGATCATCATGATGCGGCCGCCCGGTTTGCAGACGCGAACGATTTCACGCATCATCTTTTCGGGATGTGATACCACGCTGATCGTGTGGAATGACGTCACGACGTCGAACGAGGAATCCTCGAGTTCAAGTTCCTCGGCGTTCATCGGGATCAAATTGATGTGGTCCCAGCCACGCGATTGAATCAACTGTTCGGCTTCGGCGAGCATTGATTCAGAAAGGTCCACACCCGTGACAGCGCAGTCAGTGGGGTAGCTGTCGAGCGACAGCCCTGTGCCGACACCCACTTCAAGTACTTTCGCGTCGGTGGGGATACCGAGCGATTCGACGGCAGCGGTGATGCGGCGACGTGCCACCGCCGGCCAAAGGGCTTGGTAGGCGGGGACGAGATTGTTGTAGAAGGGACTGCTGTGGGGCTGCGGAGACGCTTTTTTCCCGTTCGCAACACGACTCATAGATGACAATTCCTCGGCGGCACTCGTTTGTTTTGGTCTGTCGAGACGGTCGATTGACGGCGTCTTGCCGCTATTCGAACGATTGGGGGTAGGCTTGGCAGTGATTCGAGTTGCCTTTTGAACCCCGTGCAGGGATCCCGTACAAACCAATTCAGCTGGTAAAGGATGGCAGCTTTTAGCGACTCGTCAACAAGACCCCCTCTGACAATCACGACACACAAGTTGTTTGTTGGTAAGAGCTTAGGCAAAAAATCAGCACAGTTTGTGTCGAATTTCAGGTCATATATTACAGCGCTGAGACATTACGACCGGCCTGTCCCTTGGATTCTCACATTTCGGCGCGACAACTTCGCAGGCAACGGCCCGGTAACAGGTGACACAGTTCACACGGATGTGATTTGATTCTTCGCCCATCAGGGGGCTAGCGACTGTTTCAGGAACTCTCGGCAACTTTCGTTGTCCCACGGAGTTTGCCGACCCAAGTTCGGATCGGTGCGGCAAAAGCGTAGTAACAGAACGCGATGGGCAAGGCCAACCAATGAAGCACAACTGCCCCGATCAATACAAACAGAGCCTGTCCGATCTGGTGGGGCGCGCGACGTCCACGCAAAAGTTGTTGAAAAACATGCGGGTACTGGAATCGCGAGACCATCAAATAGGCCAGCGATAGCGCAAGTGCTGGTATGAAGTACTCGCAGCCCTCGAGCAGTCGCTGGGCGAGCCATTGAACTTGTCCGTAGTCCTCGTCAGCGGCGTAGGAGGCCAGGGTGGGCATCGCAATCATGAATGAGGCGAGTGTTCCAGCGGCCGCGGGACTCGGCAACCCATCAAAACCCTCGTGGGTATCGTCTTCGTCGGTTTCGACATTGAACCGTGCAAGGCGGATGAGCACACAGAGGGCAAAGAGGACTCCAATCGCCCAGGTCAATTTGAGGGGCAGCGCTCCACTATCGTTCATTCGCCAAACGATCACGGCCGGGGCGGTGCCAAAGGTAATGGCGTCACAGAGGCTGTCGAGTTCAGCGCCGAATTGGCTCTCTTGGCCTGTCATCCGGGCGGCCGATCCGTCGAGTGCATCAAAGAGCATGCCGGCGAAGATCAGGATTCCCGCGACCAGCAGTTTTTGTTCGTTGTCCCACTCAAGGTTCACGCTGGTCGCCACGGCAATCGCGGCAAGCCCACAAACTCCGTTGCCAAGCGTCAACAGCGTGGGCAACACAGCGAGGGTGAGGCGTCGTCGTCGTCGTTTTTTTCGCCCAGAGCGTTTGCGGCGAAAGGGGCCCCGCCGGGTCGGTTCGGGAGGCTCGGACGCGGCCTCATCCGCCGAAACATCGAGGTCAACTTCGGCCTCGGCGTCGACGTCATCGGTTAGGTCCGCGTGAAGTCCGCGTTTCAATTCGCTCATTGAACGTGTTTTTGGGTGATTCAGGTCGACCAGTGGTGGGCCAAACGGACCAGCCTTTGGAGGAATCAGAGGTTGCGACGAATGAATTTGAAGGTGCTGGGCCAGGATTCGGGCCGTCATCTTAATTTACGCCATCGGCAAAACCGCACAAAAAGGCTGCCTGGCGGGACTTTCGATTTAGCTTTTGGGGCGAATGGCCTATTCTGTCCCGACGCCGTCGGGTGTTGAGTTGTCAGGTCCAGCCCCGCTTGCGTCCTCGCTCATCTTTCAGCCTATCCGCTATAACGGATGACTGTCGATATCCTGCGATCCCGCTCCAGGCTTCGGCGCCCCCTGTTGCCTGCCAACGTTTGGTCTTTAACGCTCCTGCAAAGAATAAGGTCACCACGACGAAATGATGACTCCGCGTTACCTGTTGCCATTGGATTCCCGCAGGGCGACGCACCGGTTCACCGATGTTTTGGTGATTGGCGGTGGACTTGCGGGCTTGCGGGCAGCCAACGCGGTGGAAACCAATCAAACCGTGCTGGTGGTGACGAAAGATCAGCTGCGTGAATCGAGCAGCAACTACGCACAAGGTGGCATTGCCGGGGTCTTGGATCCCAACGACTGCTTCGATTCCCATGTGGCCGACACCCTTGCCGCTGGTGGCAACCTGTGTGACCGAGCCATTGTTGATATGGTCATTCGCGAGGGGCCGCGGCGAATTGAAGAACTGGTTCGCTGGGGAACTCAGTTTGACCAGAACGAAGGCGAACTCGCGTTGGGCCGCGAAGGTGGGCATTCTCGCGAGCGAATTGTTCATGCCCAAGGCGATGCGACCGGCCGCGAAATCATGCGCGCGGTGATCAGCCGAACGCGCAGCATGCCGAACATCGACATTATGGAAAACACCTTTACGGTGGATCTGTTGACGCATGAAGGTCGCTGTCGGGGCGCGGTCATCATCGATCCAAACGGCCATCCGCTGATGATCTGGGCCAAGGAAACGATTCTTTGCACCGGTGGCATTGGACAGGTGTTTCGTGAATCGACCAATCCATCGGTAGCGACCGGCGATGGTTCGTCGCTCGCCTATCGTGCCGGCGTCGAGCTTCGCGACATGGAGTTCGTTCAATTCCATCCGACCGTTTTGTACATCGCTGGATCGTCGCGATCATTGATTACCGAAGCGGTCCGTGGCGAAGGAGCCTACTTGGTCGATACCAATGGCTATCGGTTCATGCCTGAATACGACTCCCGCGCCGAACTTGCACCGCGCGACGTGGTCAGCCAATCGATCATTCGTCAGATGCAGGCGACCAAGCACACGAACGTCTTTTTGGACCTGTCACATCTGAATCCGACCCATGTGAAATCGCGGTTTCCTGGCATCGCCGAAGCGTGTGCGAAGTTTGGGTTGGACATCACCAGTGACCGAATCCCCGTTCGCCCCGGCGCTCACTACATGATTGGTGGCGTTTCGGTCGATCGTCAGGGACGGACCAGTTTGCCGGGACTGTGGGCTGCCGGTGAAGTCACAAGTAGCGGGCTGCACGGGGCCAATCGTTTGGCGAGCAATAGCTTGCTCGAAGGTTTGGTCTATGGTGCCTACGCTGGCGAAGCAGCTTCGCGAGCCGCTGCAGAAAACGGGGCCAAAATGGAAGCGCTGCCGATCCAGCATCCTGTGCATTCGCAGGACGAAGCGTTCGACGTCGCTGACGTGCGCGTTTCGCTCAAGAGCTTGATGGGGCGGTTGGCGGGAGTCGAACGGACGGCTGACGGACTTCGCGAGGCAGCTGATTCGATCATGTCGTTTGCCGCCTACGTGATGCCGCACCAGTTTGATTCGATCGAAGGCTGGGAGCTGCAGAACATGTTGACGACGGCATCGTGCATCGTCGAAGCCGCTCTGGCGCGTACCGAATCACGAGGTGTCCACTTCCGCAGCGATTTTGCTCGCACCGATGACCCCCAATGGTTGAGGCATCTGACGATTCAAATTGACGTCGGTGGTGGGCATCCTCAGCAGGGTGAATTGCTTGAACCGGGCGCCCCGGTCGAAGCGACATTCTCGCTCGAGGAAGGGTGAGTCGATCGGCTCGGATTGGCGGAACCGTGCGCCCAAGTGGTTTGTGCGAAAACCACAAAGTGTCACGAAAGTGCGAAAGAGCTGACAGTGGTCTCTCGATTTCCCCTTTCGTGGGTTTTTGCGTTTTTCGTGGAACGGTTCTGTCGATTGAGCGCTCGGCCGACGTCGTTTGGCCGGTTGTCAGGGCAGACGGTCCCGCGACACAATGATCACAGTGCCCCCGACACAATGATCAAAGGGGTCGCCCAATGAGATCACCCGTTACATCTCGTCACCTGCGACCGCTTCGCACGCTGCTTTCGATGGAGTGAATTCGCCGATGCCCAACCTGCCCGATTCCCAAGACAAGCATGCGCGGTTGGATGCCCCGCGAGTGGTTGCCGATCCCGGTGAAGTCCCACTCGAGATTCACTCGGAAGTGGCCGGCCCGATCGAGCAAATGACGTTCTTGGATCGTGCGCTCTTGTTCGCCGAGCTGGCGATGATTGCGTACAACGACGAGGACGAGGCCCGTCGCGCGGGGAAAGTGATCGGCTTGCCGGATGTGACGTTTTACGATCGCGATGGCTCACAGGCCTATCGGTTTCGAAACGAACACGATTGCGTGATCGCTTGCCGAGGTACCGAGCCGAGTGAATGGAATGACATTCGGGCCGATGCCAACGCGACGAGCGTGCTGGCCGAAACGACCGGCCGAGTCCATCGCGGCTTCAAGAATGAAGTCGATGACTTGTGGCCCATGCTCGAGACGGCACTGATGAAGAATCAGCAGCCGCTTTGGTTTTGTGGACATTCTTTGGGCGGTGCCATGGCGACCATCTGTGCAGGCCGGTGTTTCCTTTCCCACATCGACAGCGTTCCGCGCCAGCTGTTTACCTATGGCAGCCCGCGCGTTGGAGACAAACGGTACATCAACTACGTCAAATTGGATTACTTTCGATTCGTCAACAACAACGACATCGTGACGCGTGTGCCACCCGTCTTTATGGGGTACCGTCACTGTGGCAACGAGGTCTACATCGATAGTGTCGGTCAGCTTCGAGAGATCGGTTTGGTTGGAAAACGCCGTGATCGTTGGCGAGGCTTCCTACGCGGTTTGCGTCGCTGGAAAGTCGACCACTTTTCAGACCACTCGATCCACGGGTATATCGACGCGATCGCCGCAGCGGTCAGGCAGCAACGAATCGATCTGGCAGAGGGAAAAGCGGCGGTGTCAGCAGACGATTTGATCGAAGGCGATGGAAATGATTCGTTGGCAGCTGCATCCAATTCGAATCGCCCCAAAACGAACAAGATGAGTGTGCAAGGATGAGCGAAATCGAGCCACAGCCTGAGCAGACCCAAGCCGAGCCGGTTGGATACGCCGAGATTGGTGGGATCACGTTGAAGTTGGCCCAGCCCTACCAATCGGATGGGCAATGGATCGGCCAGCAAGAGATCTTGATGCAGCTGTTGGCTTGCTGGATCACGGTTGATCAAGCGGATTTGCCCCTAACCCCACGACTTGTCGGTTCACCGGGGGTGGGCAAGACCCAGCTTGCGATCGCGGCTGCGATGGCCCAGGGACGTCCGCTCTACATCTATCAATGCACCGCCGACACTCGGCCCGAAGACCTCTTGATCACCCCGGTGCTGAGCCAGGGGGGCGAAATCTCGTATCACGCCTCGCCACTCGTGTCGGCAATGATCAATGGTGGCGTCTGTTTGCTGGACGAGGGCAATCGGATGAACGAAAAGTCGTGGGCCTCGCTCGCGCCGCTTTTCGACGGTCGCCGGTTGGTCGAATCGATCGTCGCGGGCATCACCATCCATGCCGCCCCCGAGTTTCGAGCGGCCGTGACGATGAACGAGGACGAGTCGACCTTTGAAGTACCCGACTACATCCTGAGTCGATTGCAGCCCACACTCAAGGTCGGCTACCCGAGCAAACAGGACGAGCTGGCAATTCTTCAGTACCACCTGCCCTTTGCCGAGCCAGAGATGCTGGCGATGACGGTCGAGTTCCTGCAGCATTCCCATGAGCTTAAACTCGACTTTTCGCCCCGCGACGGAATCAACCTGCTTCGCTACGCGCTCAAGCGGATGGTTCAGGATACGAGTCATCCGGTCAGTCGTGATGAAGCGTGGCAGGAGGCGCTCGAAAAGTGCCTAGGAGATGACGCGGTCGACTTGGAAGGTCTGGCTCAGCGTCGCAGGCGTACGCTGGGTGGTGACGCCGTGCCCCTCGGATTGGCGGATCTCTTCTTTGAACCTGACGATCCGCTGCATCCCGACCGGGATGAAGATGACGAAGAAGGATGACCATTAGGTCCGCCAAAGCGCGGGACCCGGAGCGTCCGAAGGTGCGTTACCACGCCGAGCGTGGTAACGAGGTGGTGGCGCATTGGCTGTAGGGTGTGTGCTTGCACGCACCGCTGATTAGGGACGTTGGTGCGTGCAAGCACACCCACGACACTCCCGTGACCGGAACGTTTGGTTCCCTAAATAGCACGCTTTTTGCTTTCGATCAGCGAAATTCTTCGGCAATGCGTTGCGGGTGGCCGCAGTCGGCAAATCGCATCAAATAGCAGCATTTTCGGACGTGGTGTCTGGTTCGACGGCTGTCGAGCGAGGCTGCTAAGGGCAGGGAAACTCTTTCCCTGACTCGATTTGGGGAACTTTCAGGGGCCCTTGCCGTCCAACGATCCACGCGGAAATAGGGTTTATCGCGATCGGACACCGCTCTGATGAGGGGCGAGTCCTGTCCGGAAGGGCGAAATTGCCCCTATTGCCGCTACGACCGGACGTGTTTGGCCAGCAACTCGGGATTGCCTGAATAAGGATTCTGGCAATTGTTTGCGGGTTTTTCGGCCCTAACTATACTCGGCGACTGTGATTCCACCGTCACCGTTTTATGGCGTCGATGGTGCCCAACTCGTCACTTTGTCACCCGAATTCGACCGGGCAAAACATTGGTTTTGTTCGGCTGAAACCCAACTACACCACCTTATCGTCGCAACTGCCCAATGGACTCGGCGGCACGAGCGGCATCGCCTGGAAGGTTTGGTCTATGACCTCGCGCAAGCGAAAAAACTCCTCGACATTCTTCTCGCAAGCTTCCAAATCTGGCCGATCGAAGTCGTCGCGTGCGACGAAAGCATCGGTGAAACAGAAGCGTCAGCACATTTTAGAAACGCTCGAGTCGAGACAGCTTTTGGCTGGCCCGCAACTGATCGGTATCCAGCCCAACGACGGTGAATTGATCGTCGATGGGACGGTACGCGATTCAGCCCCCCGTGTTTTGACACTGCGGTTTGACGCCGATCAGGTGATCGATGCGTCAACGCTCGATGGTGTGCGAATCACGCGGAGCGGCCAGGACGGCGTTTTCGGATCGCCTGATGACGTTCAGATCGTTCCCGGATTGGTGACTCTGGGTGACCCCGATCAGAACGAAGTGGTGGTTCGATTTGCCGAGCGTCTGCCCGATGACAACTACCGAGTCGAGGTATTTGGGTTTGACGATGACGGATTGGATATCGTCGGGCTCCGCAACCAGAACGGCGAACTGCTGCAACCCTCGGAACCAGGCGCACGTGCCGAGGTTGTAGATTTTCGTTTGGGTCTGGGGGCGTTGGTTGAGTCGATCGTTCCTCAACCTGTGGTTCGACAAGATGACGGTTCGTTGGTCCAGAATCGTGACGAAATCGTCGTTTACTTCAACGAAGATCCGTTGTTTGTCGAAGACGACAGCGCGGAAGGTCGGTTTGGTAACGGCACTGAAGAAGTGTTGCTGACCGGTGATGTGGACGGATCGTTTGATAACGTCCGCGTCAATTTCGTTTCCAACACCAACGCGGGTCCAGCGACGGCGACGTTTGATCAAGTCGATCGATCGATCGAAGTCGTGCACCGACCAGGCAACCGATTCAGCGACATTGTCGAAGTGCTCGACGCTCTCGACGGGATCAATGCCGAGCTGGTTGCCGGCGACGAAACGGTCGATTTCGCGGCTCCTGCCATCGGCACGGTCACCGAGATCAAGGGCAACCCAACGATTCGTTCGGCCGAGAATCCGCGTTTCTATCAGTTGTTGTTGACCAATGACACAGTGCGGACGACCGACGACGAGTTGTACGCACCGAAGGAAGTGATTTACGACCCGAGCACCTTCACCGCTCGGCTGTTCTTTGATGGCGATATCAACGAGTTGGCAAATGTGCCGCTTGGTGGTGGAACGTTCCGTTTACGAATCGGAACCGCCGTTGATGATCGTGTCGATCTGATCCTGCCTCCAACTCCTGTTGCGGTGGCGCCCAATGTCGTGAACGACTTTGGTATTCCAGGCATGCGTGTCACCCTTCGTTCGCGCGTGATTGGCGAAGGTGCAGCAGGTCGCGGCGTGCGATTTGAAGATACCGGCAGCAACAATCTGTCAGCCCGTTTTGACACCGATGGTCGAAGCATTGTCTTTGATTTCGGTGGTGACACACCAACCTTCGCTGAATTGATCGCCGTCGCCGAGAACACCCCGGGTGTACGCGATGTGATCGAAATTGAGACCGAGCTCGACGGAGCCCCCGGTGGCGGCTCGCTTGAAGTTCCCCAACGTATGGTCGATCGTCCGGCGCTCATCCTGGAGGCCGTTGGCGATACCCTTGGGACGGCCCTTGATGTCGGCATCTTTGGTCGTAACAACGAATTGAGCAGCTTGGTCTTTAGCGAGTCGATCGACCCGCAGACTTTCTTGATCGAGCCTCTTGGTGGCAATGATGATCCTGGCCACATCCAAGTTCCCGACGGCGCAGGCACGGACCGTCAGCACATCAACGATCGATTCGGGCCTGACACTCAGGACGGAATCACCGAGATTGCCTACAACTTCAATGGCATCTTTGACAGCGACAATTCTGGCAATGACTTCCTGAACCAAATCACGGAACGCCAAAAACTGCGCGTCCGTGAGGCGTTGAACCTCTGGGCCAACTACATCGGCGTTCAATTCCGTGAAACGGAAGATGAAGGCATCACGTTCGCGCTCGGTAACGTCAACGACCTCCAAAACGAGGTGGGTTCGGACACTTCCATCAACTTCTCGCTTGATGCAGCGGTTCGAGTCGATCCTACGTTCACGAATTCGGCGGTGGTTTTCAGTAACCAAGTCAATTTCGGAACGGCCTACGGCGAAGATTTCACGCGCAAAGCTACGACGGCGATTGGCCTGATCCTCGGTCTCGAGGAAACGCCCGACCTCCCAGCGCAAACACTGCTGAGTCAAAGCGGCGCGTTCTTGAATGCCGACATTGACGTGTTGACCGATCTCGAGCCGGTTTTCCCAGGCAACTACGACGTTCTTCACGGCAACTATTTGCACCGTGCGGACAGTATCGATGTCGACCTGTATCGCTTCGAAGTCAATCTTGGTGATGCTGACAAAGTCGGAACGCTGACCGCCGAAACGTTCGCCGAGCGTCTGCCCGATAGCAGTCTGCTCGATACGACTTTGACGCTGTTCGAGCAAGTGCAGGCATCCGTCCGCACCGACTTTGGTGTTGGGACGTCGCTCGAAGTCGAAATCACTGCGTTCGCAGAAGGACGTTTGGGCAACAATTCTCGGATCGACTTCATCCAAAGTGAGCGAGGACCGGGCGACACCGAAGTTCGTATCAACCGTCAAGTCGATTCGGTTGGCAACTTCATTGAAAACGCGATCACGATCGATATGCCTCGTCGCGGCGTGAACATCAGCGAAGTTCCGGTTGGGGACGTCGTTGACGCGATCAACAATGACCCGTTTGCAAGCTCGCTGTTCCGCGCTGAAATCACGACCGGCGACGCGTCGATCGATGTTTCCGGCGGTGGCCTCAGCTACAGTCCGCTGCTGCTGCGTGGTGGTGGTGTTGTGCAGGTCAGTCGCAACGACGACTACTTCAGCGAAGACTCGCGAATCATCGCCCGCCTAGGTGCAGGGGTCTACTACATCGGTGTCGCAGCAAGCGGCAACGATCACTATGACCCAACGATTGAAAAGAGCGGTAACGGCGGACGTTCACAGGGACGTTACGATCTGCATTTGAAGTTCGAGCCTCAAGCAGATGAAGTGGACGTGATTCGCGACTTGGATAGCGATCGCGTTGACGTTCCGGGAACACCCATTGATGGCGATGGTGATGGAACGCCTGGAGGCGTGAACAATTTCTGGTTCCAGACTCGCCCTCTGAACCGTTTGATGTCGTTCACTGACAGCGGCGAAGCAATCACGCCAGGGCAAACGGTCACGATCATCAGTGGCAACGGCGTGACGCGAACTTACGAGTTTGTTCCGCTTGGTAGTACATCACGACCGGGCAATATTCCTGTCAATTACAGCGACGGAAGCAACGGTTTCCCGACTCCATCGTTCGGTTTGGCTCAAGCACTTGCGGCGGCGGTTAATCAGCGTCAGGGCGAGACCGGCGTCTCGTTGCTGCCAACACCGGGGACGTCCAACGTTAGCTTCATTGGCGAACGCACCATTGAAGTGTCGGCAGATTTCCGCGGCGCAGAGATTTTCGGTCGCAACATCTTTGTTGACAAAACTGCCGGCCCACTTGCCGACGGAAGTTTGGATCATCCGTTCAACAACATCAGCAATCCCGTTGTCGCCAACGCGTTCGATGCAACACTCGAAGGCGACATTGTGCGAATTGTCGGCAACGGTGGTGCGGACGGCGACATCACAACCGAAATCGACAACTTCAGCTACCAAATCGGTCTGGCTGACACGGGCGGAGCCGTGCTGGAAGATGGCCGGATGATGGAAGTGCCCAAGGGCGTGACCACGATGATCGACGCCGGCGCGGTGCTGAAGCTGCGTGCGGCGCGAATTGTTGCCGGTAGTAGCACGGTCCAAGTCGATCGTAGCAACAGTGTCTTGCAAATCCTCGGTGCACCGCGACTTGTGCAGTTGAGCACCGGCGACGCGCCAGTGAAGACAACGCTGCTTGGCGATGACAACGTCTTCAGCCCAGGTTATGACGATGGTCGTGTGATTCTGACTAGCGTACGTGACCGAGATGTCGACTTTGCGGCGGCGGGCAACAGCATTCCTGCTGCTTCTGGCGACTGGGGCGGTATCGTCTATCGACGTGACGTTGATCAGGCTCAAGGGCGACGCGATCTGGAAGACGAAGGTATCTTCCTGCAACGCGTCAATCACGCCGAGCTTCGCTATGGCGGTAGTAGCAACATTGTTGCCGATGCCATCCAGCAGCTGATCAATCCGATCCAGATCGTCAATCTGCGTCCGACGATCACCTTCAACGAGATCACGCAAAGTGCGGATGCTGCAATTAGTGCGGCCCCCAATAGCTTTGAAGAAACGAGCTTCCAAGAGCCGCGTTTCCAACAGGGCGGATCGTTCACGGCCGACTACGACCGAGTCGGTCCTGAGATGCACAACAACCTTGTGCTCGACAACAGTGTCAATGGCGTGATGATTCGAGTGGCAACCACGCCAACATCGCCTCCACGCCCATTCACTGTTGCCGCGCGTTTTGACGACACCGAGTTGGTTCACTACGTGCCAGAGAATCTCGCAGTCGAAGGCAAGCCTGGCGGATCGATCAACGATGGGTTTGCTCCGTCGGTCGGTTTGGTCTCCGGACGCGTTTTGCGTGGCGGACAACTTGCCAATGGAACCTATCTCTACAAGATGACCTTCGTTGATAACGATGGTTTCGAGTCACGCGCCAGCGACGACGTGTTCACGATCACGACGATCGACAACACAAGCGTCGAAATGATCGGCCTGCCTGTGGTCGATCCAAACACCGACTACGTCTCACGTCGCATCTATCGTGCGATGGACACCGGTGGTGCCCTCGAGTTTGTGTTGGTTGCCGACCTGGATGCATCCAGTATCGGTTTCATCGATAACGGCTCATCAAGCGACGGTGTACTGGACCTTTCACGCCAGGGCATCCGAGGACGCCTCGACGCGTCGTTGGTCGCTGATCCTGGTTTGGTGATGAAGTTCCGCGGTTCACGTATCGAACTTGGCCAAGGCACACAATTCCTCGCCGAAGGTTTGACTTCCGATCCAGTCGTCTTTACCAGTTCGCTGGACGATCGTTTTGGTGCCGGCGGAACGTTCGACACCAACAATGACCGTGACCTGTTCAACGGCAACCTGCCGCCATCACTTGGCGATTGGTCAGGTATCTACGCCGGACCAACTGCCGTGGTTAGCTTTGATAACGCGGTCGTGGCTTACGGCGGTGGTATCAGCAACATCGAAGGCGGCCTGAGTCGCGGTTTCTTGCCTTTGGAATTGCATCAAGCCGAAGCGCGTGTGACCAATTCGCGGTTCGAGTTCAACGACTCGGGCCAGCAAGGTGCCGGTCCTGAGGGACGATTCGGTCGACTTGCCGTCACGCCAGCGACCATCTTTGCTCGCGGTACCGACCCGATCATTGTTGGAAACACCTTCACCAACAATCGCGGCACGATTATCGACATTGACTCCGATTCGTTGCACGGCGACTACCGTCTCGACTACGGACGTCAAACGGGATCCAACGAGCGGTTCAGCGAATTGGATGATAACCGTGGCCCGATGGTTCGATTCAATCGCTACGAAGACAACGAAGTCACCGGGATGGAGATCCGCGGCGGCAATCTGACCACCGAATCGGTCTGGGACGATACCGACATCGTTCACTTGCTCTTTGATTCGGTCATTGTCAACAACTTCCACAGCAGCGGTGGATTGCGGTTGATCAGCCGTCCCGATGAAAGCTTGGTTGTGAAGCTTTCAGGTCCCGGTGGTGTTGCTGGTCAAACGCCCGGAACAGGTCTGACCGCGCGTGGTGACGAAAGCGACATCTTGGATCGGGTCGGCGGTACGGTTCAGTTGATCGGTTTCCCGGGTGCCCCGGTTGTTTTGACAAGCTTCCGTGACGACAGCGTTGGTGCCGGTTTGAAACCGGACGGATCGCAGTTCACTGACAACAACGGCGATGGTATCGGATCGCGTGCAGAGCCAAACGATTGGCGAAGTGTCTTCTTCGATCAGTACAGCAACGATTACAACGCCGACTTCATCTTGGAATCGGAACTGTCGACCGAATCAGCTCCAGGTCTCAATGGAACGACGGTCAACGCCCAGGAACTCGGATTCTTGGCCGAACGGATCACCGCCAGCGACGAAAAGCTTCGCCTTGGTTTCGAGGTCGAAGGATATCTCGCCGGTTCGACGGACGTTGATACCTACGCCTTCACGGGGTACGCCGGAACCGAAGTTTGGATCGACGTCGATCGTACCCTCTACACCAATGACACCGTGCTTGAAGTGCTCGACGCTCAAGGTCGTGTGGTGGCACGTAGTGACGACAGCTTCGCAGAGGTCGCAGATAGTGACCAATTGGTGCTGCTCGATCCCGAGTTGCAACGCACCGCGACGCCATTGCAGACACGCCCCGACGCGGTAACTTCGTTCGGAGCTGGCGGCCTTTACGAGGACTTTGGGTCGTACAACGAGCGTGATGCAGGTTTGCACTTCACGCTCCCAGGGAATACCGGTGCCCAGAGTCCCTACTTCTTCCGTATTCGCAGCCGCAGTGTAAACCCGGATGACTTCCAGGGTGGTTTGACAGGTGGCGGCTACCGCTTCCAGATTCGATTGACGGAAGAACAAATCTTCCCAGGCAACATCGCTCGCTACACCGACATCCGCTATGCGAACCACGGGATTCACGTTCGTGGTCTGCCAAGCAGCTCGCCGTTGCTCGGTGAAGCTCAGGAGAACGAGGAACTTGAGCCATTCTTCGCCAGCAACGATGCCATCGAGGGTTCTGTAGCGTTTCCGTTCCAACGAGCCCAAGGCGTCGGAAATCTGGTCGAGAATCGCGCGAACGTTATCAGCGTCGGTGGTGCGTTGGATTCGGGCTTCGATGTTGACTTCTACAGTTTCGACGTCGATTTCGCAGCCAACGGTGCTGTGGGAACGATTCCTGGCGGGATTTTGGGATCAGGCTTTACGATTGGCGACGGGCTTACCGAGTCCGTTGTGTTTGATATCGATTACGCGGCTGGTTTGAGTCGTCCCGATACCAACATCTCGGTCTTCTACGACGAAGATGGTTTCTACGGTGGCGCCGAGCCTCGATTGGTTTTGCTTGGTCAAGGAGCCAACATCGCCGAAGACTTGACCACACCGTTTGGTGAGGACGACGAATCGGAACGACTTTCCAATGGTTCGGTCAGCACGCAGGATCCGTTCATCGGTCCGGCTGCATTGAGCGAAGGGACCTATTACGTTGCCGTGACCGAAGATGGTCGCTTGCCTTCGGAGTTGTTTGAAAACGACTTGGTGCGCCGCGAGCCTGTCAACTCGGTCGAGCGTTTGTTCGAAGACCGCGTCGACAACAGTTCGACACCAAGCACCGCAGACGGACCACGTTTCCCCGAGCTGTTCTCGGATGCAGCCATTGGTGCTAGCGATTTTGTTGTGACTGGAAACCGCGGTGCAGAACCTGGCCACGGCAAGCCAGAGCACTTCGATGGTTCGAGTGTCGATGTCCCCGTCAACGACGGAGTGTTTTCCGAATTTGCCGTTCCGGGGATTGGATTCGCGTCCAATCTTGACGGTCTGGTCTGGTCGCTTGCAGATGATCCGCTGATTGGAAGCGATTCGATCTTCGGACCTGAGAACACGTCAGCCGTTATTCCGCACGTCACGATCAACGGAAGCATGGCACGTGACCCTGGTGACGTCTTCCTGATCAGCATTCCGGAAGACAACACTCGTGTCATCATCGATGTTGATGCTGGCTTTAATCCCCAGCAGGGTATTGATGACGACGATCCTGACACGCCACCGTTCGTCCCAGATCCGAATAGCGTTGACCTGAGACTTCGCATCGCTGACGTCACTTCGCTCGGCAACAACTTCTTTGTTACGCCAGAGATCAATACGAGTAATGTCGAAGATGGCCGAGCGGGTAGTCTTGGTGGTGACGGAACCGTGTTCAATACCGTCAGCCTTGACCCTTTTGTTGATACAAGGCTCAATACGGGAATCTACATGATCTACGTCGTTCCGCCGGGAACGACGCCTACCATTGACAATGGGGTGGCACAGCCACCGTCCAACGATACCCCGCCGGTGACGGGCAGCTATGTGTTGCATGTCTCCGTGGAAGATCACGTTGTGCCAGCGGGTGCGGGGAATCAATCGATTCACTTCAACCGCCAGAACTTCACCAATGGCACGTTGACCAGTGAGCCGTTTGACCTGCTCGGGTACTCGGCTGCGGATCGTCCGCGGTTCTACTTCAACTACTTGCTTGATTCCGGGCTTGGTGACAACGTTGGCTACACCGTTACGAGTAACGAGAATCCGGTTGGGCAAGTATTCGGCGGCCTGCAAAATGATGACGCATGGCTGCAAGAGGTTGTTGATCTCGATGCTTTTGCTGGGCACACAAACATCCAAATCACGTTTGATTACACCTCGAACGGGTTCGGGTTTGGCGAAGGCCTTTACCTTGACGACTTCATTGTCGGTTTCGCCGAGCGTGGTGAAACGATCTTTAACGCGCGACAAGGGCAAAACGACTTCAGTGGTTTTGGCACTCAGTCAGGTGAATACCAGTTGGAGCTGCGTCGCGGGACGCAATACAACGTCGATGGCGTTCTGACACGTGACTTTGACACGAACCAGCGTCACAGCGAAGAAATCACGATTGTCGCTCCTGCTGGTGACCAAGTCGTTGATGGTGACACGTTCGTCCTAAGTGACGGTACGACACGCCAGATCTTTGAATTCACGACCGACGGCTTCACGGCATTCAACGCCGCTCCTGTCTTGTTTGATCCGACCGATTCGGCGGTTCAAATCGCGGAAACCATTCGACGTGCAATCAACCTGTCGCCAACCTTGGATGCCGAAGCCGCTTCGGCATCGGGTGATGCGACGGGGCCGATGGAAGATGCTCGCCTGAATCTGTTCGGAATCATCAATGGTGACTTCCTGCAAATCGAATCACACGAGCTTGCACCAACTGGAGCCCCATTGGCGACTTCGCCAGATGGAAACGTGTTGATCTCTGCGGTCTTTGACAACCTGTTTGGTGACGTGAATCATGAGCGACCACAAAGTCAGATCATCATTGATTCCAATACGATCAGCGATGTCAACGCAATCGGCATTTGGACCGAGCCCGGGACTCGCGATACCGACATTCGTGACTTGCGCGACGATCCTGAGCTAACGATCAGGAGTGATCCTTTTGATCCTGATTCGTTCCCAATCCAGCATCAGTACCTGCAGCTTCCACCAGCGGGGAATACTTATCCCGGCGCTGTGCGGAACTTGCCAACGCTGAACGATTCCGTCCAAGGTGGCCTGGCCCCTGGCGCGGTCATCGTCAACAACACGATTGACCAAGCTCAGATGGCTGGCATCAAGGTCGAAGGTGAAACACGGCCGTTGGTGATCCACGGAATCGAGGGATACAACACCGGCAACCTAGTCGATGACGGCGCATTGATGGTCATCGATGCCGCTGGCACGCGAGTTGTCTTTGAGTTCGAAGACATTCAAGGTGACAACGGTCACGGTGAAATCGCAGGTGGTGACGGATACGGTGACGGTCATGTGCCGATCTACTACCGCCACTGCAGTAACACGCCGTGTACGGTCTACAACGGTCGCGGGCTGCCCCCATCGACTTCGTTCGAGCTGATGTATGCGATCTTTGAAGCGATTCAAGGTAGCATCCTGGTCACGAACGATATGGTCGAGTTGGTCACTCCATTCATGTCGATCGATCCGTTCCAACGCAATCCAAGCCTCGAAGGCTTCGCACTCAATCGCGGTTTTGCCGACTTCCCGAACCCAGCCGTTTGGTTGCAGGGTGCGAGTGCGGTTTACTTTGCGGGTCGGTCGCCATTCCAGGTCAATGAGGCACCCGTTCACGAAGCTCCACAGCCGTTTGCTCGCGTCGTTAACAACACCATCTACGGTGCGGACGGACGTGAATCGCTCGACTTCGAAATGGCGGACCGCGAAGATGATGACATCATCGCCGACGCGATCGATACCAAACAGGGAATTGCACACCGCAATAGCTCGTCCTACGTTCACACCGCATCGATCGGTGACAACAGTGGACCGGTCAGCCCCGAAAATGACGTCGACTTCTTCAAGGTCGAATTGAACGTCGGCGACCGTTTGGTGGCTGACATCGATACAGTTGTTGGTGGCGTCGATACGGTGCTGCAAATCTTCAACGAGTTTGGTGAAGCTCAGATTGCTCCTGTTGAATCGGGACAAGTTCCGGGCTACCTCGATCCGGAAACAACCGCTCGCGATCATCGGGACAACCCCGTCACCGACGCGGCAAACCCAGCCGACCCGTACGTCGACTTCTTTGCACCACGCAAGGGAACCTATTACGTCGCGGTCAGTGCATCGGGTAACGACAACTACGACCCGAATAGCCTTTCCGGCCGAGATGGCGGTGAAGGTGGAACGGGCGATTACCAGCTTGGAATTCGCGTCTTCGCCGGACGTACTGCGGTGATCGGTATCCAAGGTGCCGGACGCGACGTCGGTACGGTTGGTGCGGACTTGGTCGGTGCGGAAATCACCATCACGCAGGTGAGCGATGTTGATCCGGATGTTCGCAACTCGGTCACCTTTACCTTCGCACCTGGTGCAGGCAATCCTCCTGACATCGACCAGGGCACTGAGTACCAAATCGGTATTTCCAACGGTGCAGAAGCAGACCGTGTGCCCGATATCATGCGGTCCTTGACCGATGCGATTAACCGTAGTTCCTTGCTTAACCTCAACACGGCAGTCAATCGCGTCGAGGCAAAGGCATTGGGAGGAATCGACAACGACAATCCTGGGCTGCCTAACCTTTCAAGAACTGGCGGGCCGCCGCATGTTTACCGAACCTTCGGGGTCACCGATTGGCAGCGTGGCTTCGGACATGACCGGCTCAACATTCCGACAGCACCGCTCACGACGACATCCGGTACTTCGGAGCTGTACACCTTCTTGCGAAATGTTGCGGACGTCGAACTAAACGATGCGGCCGCGGCGATGTTCTATGTTGGTCCCGACGAGCGAGATGGAAACCTCTCGCAAGAGTCGGATCAACTGATCACCGAGCAAGGTGTCATGATTGCTGGTGGTGCGAGCCCCACGTTGGTCAACAACGTGATTGTGAACACGCACCAAAGCATCGTTCGCGAGGAAACTTCGATCAATGGCTTCGGGCGGCGGTTTGGGCCGTTCACCGACCACAACGACCGGCTCCTTCGCGACAACTTCCCCAAACCAATGGAAGTGATCGTTTCGGCGACCGTGTTCAAATACGACGAACACCTCAACAGTGCCGTCCAAACGAACCTGGATGCGACTCCGTTCTCGCCAGGTGGTGATCCGAGCCTCGTGACGGACGTTTTGGTAAGCGTCTCGAACGTCAACGGTGGCGATGACGACTTCAATGTCATCTTGCCAAGCGGCGAGCCATTGCTTGAAAACCCTGCCGGCGACGACTTCCAACCTGCCGCCGGTTCCTATGTCATCGACAGTGCGACCAACTCGTTGATCGAACGCGACGCCTTTGCCGCGTTGAAAAACACGGTTGGCATTCCAGTCAGCAACATCCTGGCTCCGAACCGAGATGTCGGTGGTGTCCTTCGTGCAGACAATCCGTTGTTTGCGACTCCGGGCGGTTTGGGATCGCAGGTCTTCAAGGATCGCGGTTCAACCGAACTGGCCGACTTTGTTGGCCCTGTGGCGATCGCCGAAACACCACGCGACAACGATGCCGAGGGTATTGATGTCGACGGTGCTATCGGCTTCATCAACCTTTCCGGCGGAACCTACAACGAGTTCCGCATTCAGCTTCGCGACAACGGCGACGCATCCGACCCATTTGCGGGTGTTGGAATCGATGACACCACCGTCGTGATTCCAGAGATTCCGGGGCTGCGTCCGACCGGTTCGACGTTGACGTTGTTCGAGAACGATCGGTTGTTGACCGAGGGAATCGACTACGTCTTTAACTACGACGAAACCAAGAACACCATCACGCTAACGCCGCTCACAGGCATTTGGCAAAGCGATCGTTCTTACCGAATTGCCTTGAACAACCGCGACCGCAACGTGCTGGTCGCACCGGATCCAAGTGAAGTCAATGACGGTGATCAAATCGCGATCACCGACACGCTTGGCGGAACCGTGGTGTTCGAATTTGAGTCGGGTTACCAACTGCTCGTGCCAGAGCCAATCACTTTGGTGGTTCCACGCGTCGGTACCAACGGTGGTGGATTGAGCGATGGCGACATCTTCCAGATCGACGATGGTAGCAACCCAATCGTCGTCTTCGAATTCAATAGCGATGGCACGACCTTGCCAGGTACGGTCGAAGTTCCGTTGCCAAGCCGTCCGACTCCAACCGATTCCGGCGAATTGGACCGGTTCCTCAATGAAATTGCTGTCAACGTAGCAACGGCGATTCAGTCGCAAGCCAACCTCGGTTTGCTTGACGTCGACACTCGCGTCGAAGTCTTGGGTGATCGCGTGGTGGTCGGTGCCGAGCCCGGCACCTACGCTGTAACCAGCGGAAGCGGTTTGCAACAGTTGCCAAGAACGCTGGCTCTGCAAGTGCCTCAGATGGGAATTGATCCTCTGACCGGTATTCGCGATGGCGACACATTTGTGGTCAGCAACGGAACGGCTTCGGTGACCTTCGAATTTGACACCGATGCTTCGCCCGGCTTGAACACGGCAACGAATGTTCCGGTTCCTGTTCTCACCACCGACGATGCCGAAATCGTCGCGCTGAAGATTCAGGGAGCGATTGCAAACTCGCCACTTGGCTTGACCCCGCAAGTGGACGGCACGAACGTCTTCTTGAACTTGCCAATCGATGGTGATGCGACGGTTCCAGGCGGACAACTGCGTTTGGTCGGACTGGCTCGCACCGCAGTCGACGGCGACACAATCCAGATCTCGCCCACGGGTCTGGGCACCGATATCACGCTCGAAGTCAATCGAACGGATGAGCCTGGTCCTGACGGCCCAATGGACGATGGTGTTGGTGATGCTCATGTGCCAATCAACATTACCCGCCTGACGACCGCGGATGAACTTGCCGGTTTGATTGCGAACCAACTGCAGGGTCAAGAGATCGCTGGCCTGGATCCGAATGACGTTCAAGTCATTCCTGGCGGTCTGCTTGCCGTTGGCGGTGAACAGGGACTTGGCTTCGCGGTCTCGGGTTCAAGCTTTGAAGTGACCGGTTCGCCAGATGTGACCGGCGCATCAACGATCCAGGTCTTTGGTCCCCTGCTGCTACAGTTGCCGCTGGTCGGTGCTCAGCAGATCAACGACGGTAGCGTGCTGATTCTCGAAGATGACAACGGCAACGATGTGATCTTCGAATTCAACAACATTGCGACCACGCCTTCGGTGCCTGGTGCCTTTGTTGTGCCATTCAACACCTTCGATCTGGTCGACGTTCTGGCCGATAACCTGGTCACGCAAATCAACCTAGCGAACATTGGTATCCCCGCAGTCAATCAAGGTAACGGTCGGGTATCGCTGGGACGCATTAGTGAATCTCGCGTTGATCTCGGCGGTATCCCAGACCTTGTTGATCCAATCAACTCGGTTCCCGGTGTGCCTCAATTGACGACTCGTCGCGGAATTGTGAGCGACGGCGAAGTGCTGTCGATTCGTCAAGGCACGACCACGGTCAGCTTTGAGTTTGAGTCGATCAATAACGGCGGTGGAGTTGCACCAAACAACATCGCGGTTGCTTTCCAGCCGGGCAGCACCATTGGCGATGTGGCCATCAGCCTTGCTGCGGCCATCAACAACAACCGCGGTGCATTGCGGATTTCGGCTGAAGCGGAACTTGCACCGGTGCTTGACGCCGATGGCAACCCTGTTTTGGACGACGACAACAACGTTGTGATGGAACCGACCGGTCAGGTCTTGCTTGATGACCTGCCAGGCACCGTCATCGACGTGACTGCCGCACCGACATTGAATGTGGTTGGTGTTCCTGGTGGTGCGATTCCGGTTCGGATTTCGCCAGCGTTCACAGCAACGGAAGTGAAACGTTCACTGCTGAATGCCTTTGCCGCAGTCAACCCACCGGGTGAAATCCCTGTGACGACGCTCATGGCAGAGGATCGCGGCGGAGCAACCTTCTTTGTTGAGAACGGTGAGATCTTCGAGGGACCATTGGCAAACTACTTCCTGCCAGGTGTCAAAGACCTCGCTGGAAACTTGCTGGAAGCAAACCGCAGCGACACAACGACCCAGTTCACGATCTTGATGCCGACGGTCGAACTCGACTACGGTGATGCTCCTGATCCAGTCCTACAGGTCCCAGGTCGCTACCCGACCTTGGCCGAACATGATGGACCGCGGCACGTTGTCGATGGCGAGCTGAAGCTCGGCCACTACGTGGACGCCGATCTCGATGGCCAACCGGTCCGATCGGCCGATGGCGACGACTTGACAATCGATATCGTTGGTTCAGGTGGACTGTTCGGAACGTCGGTTGTCCCTGGTGCTGCTGAGATCAAGGTTCACACGCCGGCCGATATCGACGGACGTGATGGTGACACCGTTACCATCAACACCAATGTTGACTTGGCAACCATCGAGTTCGACCTGGACGGCCGCTTCGACGAAGACAACTTCGCAGTGCGTCCGATCGACAAGGAATCGCCGAGTTCGATTGCCGACGCCGTTGTGGAAGCGATTGTCGAAAGCCCACTGCGTCCAGCAGGCTTGATCAACGGTCACCGATTGCTCGGAGTGGAAGCGGTTGACGTCCAGCTAAGTGGTGTCAACACCCTGCTGCGAGTTGCGACCTTCTCCAACAGCAAGGTGTTCGAAATCAGTCGCGGAATTGAAACGACGGCGGTCGAAGGTGGTACGTTCACCATTTCGATCGACGGCGCTCAAGCGACCTTCGAATTCGACAGCAATGGTGTCGTCGCCGATGGCAACATTCCGGTCAGCCCGATTGACCCAGCATCACGCGATTCGATCGCTGACGCGATGCGTGTTGCGATTGCAGGCAGCCCGCTCGCTGCGTCCGGCTTGTCGATGGATTCGGTCAGCGTCTTTGTGGTCGCTGATGACGAAGATGGCGTCAACTTCATCAGTTCGGTCAACCCAACAGGGGTCTTGAACAAAGGTGTGACCACGCCGATCGACGTCACCGTCTCTGGAAGTGGTGTGCTTGAGGCATGGATTGACTTCAACGCCGATGGCGACTGGGACGATCCGGGCGAGCAGATCATTACGGCTGCAACACCGGGTGCGATCTTTAGTGATGCGGGTGCCGCAATCACGCGGACCTTCAACGTCACTGTTCCCGCCACGACACCTGACCCGCTCTCACCGACCGAGACCTATGCTCGCTTCCGCGTTTCGCGTGATGGCGGCTTGGAACCAACCGGTTTGGCCCTCAGCGGCGAAGTCGAAGACTACACCTTGTTGATCCTTCCCGGCAGCCCGCCGCAGATCGGTCAACCTAACCGTGCATTCACCGTCGAAGAAGATCGCGTATTGCAGGCCCTCGATGACGGTACCTTTACGGTTGATAACAGCAACGATGACGGATTGCTTACCGGCGTCGTGGATCTTGACGGCGACAGCATTGCGATTTACCCAGATGATGTTGGCGTTCGAACGTTGACCACGCCTAGCGGCGTCGAAGCAGGGACGTTGGAGGTGTTCGCAGACGGAACGTTCACGTTCCTGCCTGCTCCAGACTTCAATAGCGTCGATCCGGCGACTGGCGAAGTGGAAGGCGTCGTCTTCACCGCTCGCGTCACCGATATCCAGCCGTTTGATCCAGGTGCCCAACTGGTCAACTCGACTCCGATTTCGGTAACGATCGTGGTTGAACCAGTCAACGATCCACCAGTCGTTGTCGATTCGTCACCAATCACTCGCGACATCCTCGAGGACGAACAACAAGTCTTCCATGTGGATGATCAGTTGGTCGGCGGCGAAACCGTCCCAGGTTTGATCGCTGATCGGTATGTACCTGGTCCGGCCAACGAGTCACACCAACCGATGATCATTCAGTCGGTGCAAAGCAGTGGTGGCGCGTTCGTGACCGAGCAAGGCGGTACGGTTGCGATTTCTGATGACGGTCGCAGCGTGATTTACACGCCGCCGGCTGACTTCAACAACATGGTCGATCCACTCAATCCGCTTGATTCGTTCACCTACACCGTCGCGGATATTCCACTGCAAGGACAGTCGGAAGCTGCGGCAACCGTTGGTACCGTGATCATCGACATCGCGGCCCAGAATGATCCGCCGCGATTGGGTAATGACACCTACTCGATCAATGAAGGTGAAGGGCTCACGATTCCACTCCGCTTGACGGAAATCAACAACGTCCTTACTCCGGGTATCCTGGACAACGACTTTGCTGGACCTCAAGACGAAGTTGACGAGAACCCCGACATCTTCCTGACGGGCGATCTGGAAAACATCGACGACTCCATTTCGACCTTCCGCAATGGCACGATCACGCGGACTGCCGAAGGTTTGGTTTACGAATCACCGTTGAACTTCAGCGGCACGGACTCGTTCCAATACGAAGTGCGTGATACGCAGGGTGCCGTTTCGACGGCAACGGTCACCATCAACATTGGTGGTGTCAACAACGGTCCGATGTTTGTCGGAGTCAACGGCGATTCACAGGTGACTTCGATCACCCGCGATGAGGCGAAGGAAGATGCACAGCAAGACACGTACAACCTGAGCACTTGGTTCTTTGATCCCGAGGGCGACGACTTGACGTACAGTGTCGTGTCGTCCGATCCGGATACGGTCGAGGCACGTGTGGTTGATGATCTGCTGCTGTTGACCTACCAGCCGTTCCAGTTCTCAACGACCACCATCACGCTTCGAGCAGAGGATCCAGATGGAGAGGCTGGTGTCGGTGCGGTGACGCTCAACATCACCAACACGCCTGATCCACCAACCGTGATTGCTCCGATCCAAGAGATCACGGCAGATGAGGATTCGATCATCACTCGTGATTTGTCGACGGTCTTCGAAGACAAAGACATCACCGATGACCCGCTCAACAGTGATGTGTTGACCTTCACGGTTTCGCGATTGGATAACTTGTTCAATCCGACCGCAGCACAGATTGCTGCCCACCCAGTGGTCGACGCGATCTCGACGGACAATGGACAGCTGCGAATCACTCTCAAACCAGACCAATCGGGTTCGGCTGAGATCGAAATCGCAGCACGCGATACCGCCCAGTTCGTGGTGGCCGACACCTTCACGTTGAATGTCACTCCAGTGGCTGATCGTCCTGAAGCACGACCTGACGGATTCAATGTGCCAATCGGTGCGGCCCTTCAGGTGCTCAATCCGTCCAGCGGATTGCTTGCCAACGACTTCGATGCTGACGGAGATGACATTGAGGTCGTGACCGATCCAGCGTCGATCGTGGGTCCAAGTTTGGGTGATTTGGAAATCAACGCCGACGGAACGTTCATCTACACCAACACAAGTGGTGCTGTAGGCGGTCAAGACTCGTTCACTTACCGTGTTCGAGACACAACCGGACGGCTCAGTGATCCTGTCACCGTGACGTTTGATCTGAACGATTCGCGATACCAGAACCCAATCGACGGAATGGAAACGGACGTCAACGCCGACGGCCGCACCACTGCCCTCGATGCTCTGCGAATTATCAACTTCCTTAGCCGTAAGCTGATCTTCAGCAACGGCACCGAAGTACCGGTCACCGAAATCGGATCGCCACCGCCAGACTTCCTTGATGTCAACGGTAACGGCAAAGTTTCGGCACTGGATGCGAACAACGTGATCACCCGACTGGGCCAGCTGAACAATGTTCAGATTGCTCAGCCCGAAGCGATCGCAGGTCTTGCCGCGTCGTCGAACTTTGTGACTGCCGGAACGCCGAACCTGCCCGTTCGAAATGCCGAGCACGTTGCCGTCATCGAAGATCCGCGCGATTCGCTGCTCACCGACGGTTTGGTCATCCAGGCTCAATCTGGCGAGCAAGCGGTTGACGCTTTGGTTGTCCTGGACAACGAAAGTTCCAGCGAACCCGAGAGCATCGATGAGGTCCTCTCGTCGGTGCTGGACGAATTTGACCTCGATCTCGGAGACTTGGTCGAATGATCCCGATTCCGCTCAGGTATCATGTTCACCGGTAAATGCTGTGATTCGCAAGCAAACTGATTCATTCCCACGACGCGGCTAGCCGCGTCCTACTGGCCAAGGCAGACCCGACCAAGATTTTGGTTGGAGCTGTTTTGGCTAAGTTAACGTTTATCCATCAAAGTCCTTTTAGCCTCCCTTTTGGGTCCCCCATGGCCAAACGCAGAAAAAATCGGCGTCTCCTCTCAAAAGATCAATCTCGCCGGCTGCATAGTGAAACGCTTGAAAAGCGTGAGCTGCTCGCATTTGATTTGATTGGCGTTAACCCAAATGCGCAAGAGATCTTTCAAGAAGCCGAGATCAACGAGCTGACCGAATCGCCCAGTCAGCTGACGTTTCGCTTTGATGGCGGAGCCGACATCGACCCCGCCACGTTAGGCGGGATTCGAATCACAAGAGCCGGTGGTGACCGGTCCTTTGTTGACGGTAACGAAGAGTTGATCACCCCTGGGTTTGTCGGATTTGGCGACTCGCAACAAACCGTCTTGATGCGATTTGCCGAGCCACTCGAAGACGACTTGTACCGGATCGACGTCCATGGTGCGGACGATACGAACCAGGGAATCGTCGCGCTTCGGAACCTTGCTGGCGCTCCCTTTGTTGCAAGTGATGGCACGACCACCGAGACAATTCTCTTTGACCTTGAACTTGGTGCCCAGGTCATCGGTGTGGTCCCTCAGCCAATGGATCGTGTTGCTGGCGACCTCCAGCAAGCCGAAGACTCGATCGACGTCTACTTTGATAACCTTGACGTGCTCGGCTCCGCCACGCTAACAGACCCGCGTTTCTACCAATTGATTGGTACTCAGGATACGGTCAGCAATAATGATGATGTCGTTGTTGCGCCGGTTGCGGTAAGTGCGTTTGCAGAAGGTGACGTGGTCCGGGTTCGCCTTGACTTCGCTGCCGGTGACATCACTGGACTTGCCGCTGCCTCCATCCGATTGCGTGTGGGTACCGATGCCGCAATCGCGTCGGCGATCAACACTCAAGCGCCAGTGGTTGTTGGCCCATCAACCGATCCAGGGTCAACCATTGCGGCTGGATCTGCAGAAGATCTCGGCGTCTTCAACGCGGATACCCATCTGCTGATCCAAGAATCGATCCGAGTCACGGCTGGCGACCAGCTGCGCCCCGATTACCTCGGAGCTCACGACGAGCCGGGTGAACGTGACATCGACAATGGGGGGAATCGGCACGTGAATGTGGGTGTCGATGCCAGCCCGAACATCACGACCACGCAATACAACTTTTCATTGGGAATATCTTACGGGAACGATGCCTTCGGCAATCCCCTGTTTACCTCAATCAACCCCACTCAGATGCAACGCACGCGCGAAGTGTTTGAGTTTTACGGTTCGCTCTTGGGAATCGATTTTGTCGAAACTGAATCGAGCGGGCTGGCCATCGTGGTTGGTGACTTGTTCCCATCCGGTTTTGAAAGTGGGCCTGGTGGCGTCGCAGGCGTCGGTGGCGGTGGCGGCGTGATTATGGACGCAGCCGAGAACTGGAATGACCGGTTCGGCGGCAGTTTCTTTGACGTGATGTTGCACGAAGTTGGGCATGCCATTGGTCTTGGCCACACCTACAACCTACCGGATGGAACGATCCAGGGCAGTGTACCAGCGGGTCGCAATTTTGGTGATCCCAATGACCTGACGTCCGTGATTCCACAAACCGGATACAACCAATTCGTCTTCCCAGGCGACCAAGACATCATTCATGGGCAGCACATCCATCGTCCCGATAACATGGATGTTGACCTGTATCGCTTCGAGGTGCAGTCGGGGCAAGCTGGTGAGGTGACTGTTGAAACCATCGCCGAACGCTTGCGTGACTCGAGTAACCTCGACAGCCGGATCACGCTGTTCAAACAAGGTCCAGATGGTCTTGTTCAGGTTGCTGCCAATGATGACTATTTCAGTCAAGACTCTTTGATTCGCGTGCGTGTGGATGAAGGCGTCTACTTCATCGGTGTTTCCGCATCGGCCGAAATCAACTACGACCCGACCGTCGACGCAAGTGGCAGTGGCGGTCGCAGTCAAGGTGACTACGAATTGCGAGTCGACTTCAAGGCTGATGGAGGGTCAGCGCTCGTCGATGAAAACGACACGCCGATTGATGGTGATGGTGATGGTGTGGCGGGCGGCGTCTATAACTTCTGGTTCAACGCCAATACCGCAGCCAACACCGTTTACGTTGACAAGCTTTCTGATGCCGTGACTCCCACGGGTGCGATCGATGCACCGTTCCGCGAGATTGATGATGCACTTGCTGCAGTCGCAGCAAGTGGTGGCGCGATTGATATGATTCGGGTCGTTGGCAACGGTGGTGTTGATGGTGACGTGAACACGCTTGCCGATAACGATGCGTATCAGATTGGTCGGGTAGCAGCGACTAACACGACGCTTGTTGACGGCGTGCGGTTGGAGGTCCCCGCTGGTGTGACGCTATCGATTGATGAGGGCGCAATCCTCAAATTCAACGACTCGGCGATTCTGGTCGGTAGTGACGGAGTCAGTACTAGTCGCGCGGGAGGCGTGATCCAGTCGCTCGGTACGCCAGACAGCCCGGTGGTATTCACAAGCTACAGTGACCCCGTTCGCGGTGCCCAAGTCAATCCGATCGACACGGTTCCAGGCGCCGGTGATTGGGGTGGTATCGAAATTCGAAACGACGTGGATCGAGGGCTTGGCCGTCCCGATCTCGAACGAGAAGGCATCTTTTTAAATTACATCAGCAATAGCGAAATCCATTTCGGTGGGGGCGTCGTTCCAACAACTGCAGGCAATCGGTCGATTGATCCGATTCAGCTATCCGAAGCGCGTCCCGAGCTTACGCACAATGAGATTCAAAACTCGCTGGGTGCTGCGATTTCGGCCGATCCAAACTCGTTCGAAGAAACAACCTTCAACGAGGCTCGCTACCAGTTCATTGACACCTTTATTCCCGACTATGACCGTGTCGGTCCCGAGTTTCTTGGCAACCGGTTAACGAACAACTCAATCAATGCGCTGCAGGTTCGGATCGATTCCAATGCACTTGGGCAGCTCAACGAACTTGAAGTTGCCGGGCGTTTTGACGATACCGATATTGTTCACTCGTTTGTCGAGTCTTTGGTTGTTTCGGGAACTCCAGGTGGCGCATTCCTCGAACAGAGCGCACTGGCACCGCAGAGTTTGCTAATCAATGGGGCAACTGCGAGTGTCGCTGATGGCACACTAAGCCCGGGCGACACAGTTGCTTATGCAGTGACCTTCGTTGATTCACAACGCGGCGAGAGTTTGCCGAGTGACATCAGCGCGACCTTCACGATCGGGGCTGGAGGTAATGCTTTCGCTTTGGTTGGATTGCCTAGCGTTGAACGCGATTTTGTTGCTCGACGCCTTTACCGAAGTACCAATGGCGGCGCACTCGAGTTTGTCGCTGAACTCGACAGCACGACTCCGACCTTTACGGACAACGGCAGCAGCACAGGAGTACCATTACCTTTCCGAGACGCGATCGGTTTGGCTCGCGAACGTGCTCGAACCGAAGGATCACTGATTGTTGATCCTGGTGTCATCATTAAGAGTGCTGATTCAAGATTCCAACTTGAAATGGGCGCTACGATGATCGCCGAGGGTCGTCCTGGCAAACCCGTAATCTTTACATCGTCTAGCGATGATCGGTATGGAACGGGGGGAACCTACGATACGAATAACAACGGCCCAAGTAGCGGCGCAGCCGGCGATTGGGGCGGTATCTTCGGAAGCGCATTCGCGCGTGTTTCGCTTGACAATGCCGTGTTTGCATATGGTGGCGGAAACTCAACCACGACCGGTGAGTTTGTGTCGACGAATGCGATTGAGCTACATCAAGCTGAAGCTCGCATTACAAACACGTTATTTGAAAACAATGACGCAGGGGCGACCGGCAACGGTAACGACACCCGCCAAGACCTGGGGACAAATGCTCCTGCGGTGATTTACGTAGCGGGGGCACAACCCTTCATCGTTGACAATACGTTTGTCAATAACAACGCCGCCGTGATCAGCATCAATGCGAACGCACTGAATGATGTTCAGCGTCAAGATTTCGGACGGCAAACTGGAACGAGTGAGATCATTGAGTCGGCACCGGGTAACTCCGGACCGATTGTGGAAGGCAACGAACTTTCAGGTAACGCCATCAACGGAATGGTGGTGCGCCCGCAGACGTTGACCACACAAAGCATCTTTGATGACACCAGCATCGTCCATGTTGTCGAAAACAACGCGACGATCTTGGTTCCCGACTTTTCGCACAAGGGCGGGTTGCGCCTGGAAAGTAGCGAAAGCGAGAGTTTGGTAGTCAAGTTCGGCTCGAATGCATCGATCGAAGCGACTGGCTTGCCACTCGATATCGACGATCGAATTGGAGGCCGGATTCAAGTCGTTGGCACGCCCGGCTTCCCGGTGATCTTGACCGGATTGGGCGACGATAGCGTCGGCGCAGGTTTCGGCCCTGATGGTTTGCCTGCGGTCGACACGGCGAACGATGGCCCGACAACCGGGAATTCGGGAAGTTGGACAGGGCTTGTGTTTGACGAGTTTAGCCACGACCGAAATGTTGGCGTTGCTATCGAAGCCGAAGGCGAAATCGGCGGTTTTGGAGATTCGAATTCGATTCCAGCAACGGCGCAACTGCTTGGTACGCTTGCGGCGAGCGAGAAAGCTGGCGACGAGAATTCGCGACTCGGGTTTGAAGTTCAGGGAACGATTTCTGCGCCTAGCGATTTGGACGTTTATCGATTCGACGCAACCGGGGGTACTCTGGTGTGGATCGATATTGATCGTACTGATCTTGCCTTGGACAGCGTTGTCGAATTGATCGACGCCGCCGGCAACGTGCTTGCGGCAAGTGACGATTCACTGGCTGAAAACGATGCAGGCACCCTGCCCGCTTCGACGTTGCCAGCCGGGCACGCGATGCCAATGCAACGTAGTCCCCTTGCCGCACGCAATGCAGATGGTAGTTACCGCGACCTTTACTCAATCAATCCCAACGATGCAGGGATGCGCGTTGTCTTGCAAGGTCCACCAACCCAAATCAGTACGTACTACGTGCGGGTCCGAAGTAGCAACGATGACATCACGGATATGTCAGCCGTCCGTGATGGTCAGAGTCAAGGTGGCTACGAATTGCATCTGCGACTCCGCGAGACCGACGAAATTAGCGGATCGACTGTTCGCTACGCCGACATTCGATACGCTCAAACCGGGATTCAAACGTTCGGGTTGCCCGCACACTCACTTCTCGAGGGCGAGGGCGCACTCGGAACAGGAACGGATATCGACTTAGGAAATCTCGGCAACTCGGATCGCGCAGCTGTGTCAGCAGCTGGGCAGATTACGGAATCTCTTGACGAGACTCGCTACAACTTCCAAGTCATTCGAGATGGCGTCCAGGTGATTGGTGACTTCCCGTTGGAGCACTACGGAATCACCATCGACGCAGACTTCAGCGATGGACTTGCTCGCCCCAACCTGAACTTCTATCTCTATTATTCTGATACGGATAATGCTGATGCGTATCGATTGGTTGCCTTTGGTGCTGAGTCGAACATTGCCGATGACCAAGTCGATCCAAACGATCCGACAAACACAACCGATCTCGATCGAGGATCGTTCGGGACTTTGGATGCCTTCCTCGGCAGCAAAGAGCTGCCAGCAGGTTTCTATTCACTCGTGGTGAGTAGTTCGCGACAAGTTTCGCAAGACTTGGCTGAGTTCTTTGGCGCCGACGGTGACACCTTTGTGCGTGTCGAACCCATCGAGGCCTCTGCCCGAATTGGAACCGACCGGTTCGACTTCGACTTTGATCCGACAGACACTCCGGTCATTTCGGACGAATCCGTTGGCTTCGCAACGCCGCCTGTCTTTGGTACCGCAGCCGATGCTGCCGTTGAGTTTTCACTTGGTGACATCCCGCTATTCTTGGTTGGTAACCAGGGCGCCGACAATTCACGTCTTGTTGCGAGCAATCCATTCCGCGGTGGTGCCGACGCGATATTCCAAAGCGGTGATTTCACCCGGGTTGGCGCGCTGACGGTGCATCCACAAACGGGTGTGCTCTATGGAGTTCAAACCGGAACCAATGACGCCAACTCTGATGCCCTTGTTACATTCACAACCGGATCAGACTCGGCAAACGTTCTGGCTGGAACAGGGCTTCAGACGTTTGACCGTGGCGTTGACAACCAAGGAAACCCGATCACCACGCGTTTGAACAATGGCAATGGGTTCGGGATGCAGTTCGAGGCGTTGTCGTTCTCAACGGCTGCCAACAACACGCGGCTTTATGGTGTCGCTGGTCGCTCGGCGACCGATACCTGGACCGGAGCGGTGATCGCCGATTTCGATGCAACGGATCGCTCGACATTGGGCCGGCTGTGCCGAACTTGGTCGCCTACAACTATGTCTACCAGCTCGACATCGGCACTGGCGGTGTTCTGCAACCCAACGGTGCAGGCGCGGCTCAAGGCGGCAACGAACCAATCCGCGCGAACGTCAATGGGCCAGGTAGCAACAATGCTTCTGAACCGGCCGACGGGACTCAGTTCACGCCGCACGCGTTTGTGCCTTCGACTTCGCGCGTCACGGGCATGGCTCAGATTGATTCGGTTTTGTATGCGGTCGATGCCAGCGGTGGTCTTTTCCGCGTTGGTGCTCCAGCAAGTAACGGCAACCTACCGGCACGTGCAACGGCGGTTGGTGTTGGCGGCGGGACGGTGACGTTTGCAACCCACCCAACCTTGATGCTTAGCTCAACCGAGTCGTTGGTGCATCCCACATCGGGGCACCAAGTGTTGGACGACAACGGCGTGGCGATTCAATTCACTGACCTGACCAGTGGTTTGTTGAACCTCAGTGGGGCTTCCCCCGAGGGCGTGCCGTACGACCAGATTCTCTTCGGTACCGATCAGGCCAACCGCTTGCACGCTTTTGACGTCGACGGTAACCCCCAGCATATCTTTATCGGTGGTCGCTCGACCATTGATTTGAACATCGGTGCCTCGGGAGCGGGTGCGGTCAATGGTCTTGCCCTGGCCAACCTGGACACCAACCTTTGGCACGTGACCGACCGGCGCGAGAACGACCCAGGTCATGGGATCGATCCATCGTTTGATGGTTTCCGGTTGACCGGTGAGAACGGTGGTGACAGCCTGTACTTCGGCTTTGAAGCCGCATCGGGTGACCACAACCAAAACGATGGAGGTTATCAAACTGCGTCGCAACGACCCGACAACGATGGCGATTTTGGGCTCAACGCAGGTGCAAAGGGAGCATTGGACAGTCAGATCATCGATCTGTCTGATTATGAACGTGGCGATCGGCCGATGCTTTACTTCAACTACCTTTCGACGTTGAACAACACCGGTGGTGCAATCAACCCCGGAACCAACGGCGGCGTCACCGACTCCTTACGCGTTTACGTGGCCGGTGATGACGGTGAATGGACGCTCATTGCGACCAACAATGACGTCGGAGCCGACAGCAACTCGGTCGACGACTTCAATGATGAATATGACATCTTGTTGGGGGGACTTGGGGCGGACTTCGTCGACGAGGCAAATCGATACCAATTTGTTGAACACCTCAGCGATACAGGTGATTGGCGACAAGCACGTATTTCGCTTTCACCATGGGCAGGTCAATCGAACGTTCAGATTCGTGTCGAATATGATTCGGCTGGCGAAACGCTCCCCTACCAGGCACATCTTTTTGCCACCTCGCCTGATCGTTTGACCGACGGTGATTTGGTCACCTTGCAAACGATCACTACGGGGCAGGCAGGGGCGCTCGAGGTTGAATTCGGTGCGTTGCTTGCCGCTTCATCCGGCGTGACGATCAACGATGGTGCGACGATTGCCCTCAATGCCGGCTTTGGGACGACAACCTTTACGTTTAGCCGCACGCCTGCAGGACCGAACACCATCTTGATCGCTGATGGTATGAATTCGGCTCAAGTCGCAGCTGCGATGCGATTTGCATTCCAAGCTGCCGGGTTCGTTGTCGAATCGGACGCTGGTCGCGCGGCACTGGTGAATGTTCCTGCTGCCACCATCACGTCGACTTCGGGAATCCCAGCCAACATGGTCATTGGTAACCGCATCGTTTCGGCAACGACAAAGATCGAAGTCGATATCAATGACACGGTGACACAAGTTCGCGATGCGATTCGGCTGGCAATGGCCAATGAATTCAACATCGCCGGGCAAGAAACCAATATCAGCGTCTATCCGAGCGCGGGTGAGAGTAGTATCGCGCTTTACGATTTCGAGTTTGGCGACACTGGACCGTTCACTGTCTTTGGCGGACAAGACACCGGCATTTCAACGCGTGGTGAAGGGTTTGGTATTTATGGGAATGGGTGGAATAATTCGGAAGCCGAATTGCGTTCGAATCGATTCCGTTTTCAATACTCGACTCAAGCCGAAGGGATCTACATCGACGATGTGATCATCGGCTTGGCCGAACGCGGTGAGCTTGTCCTCAACGCAGGAACGACCAACCGTAATTTGCAAACGCACAATCGTTTTGGGTACACCTCGCCCCTCGGTGAAGTGACTGAGCGCGAGTTTGGTGAGTACCAAATCGAAGTCAGGGTTTCTCGTGACTACGGACTCAGTGATGATGAAACATTCCCTGAGCAGTTGTTTGATCCGTTTCGTCCGAGCCTCGATTCGAATGATCGCCTGGCACAAGGGTTCGGCGTTGAAGTTGGCAACGCTGCGTTTATTAGCGATGGCGATACCTTCACGCTTTCAAACGGTATCGATCAGATCACTTTCGAGTTCAATGACATCGACGGAGTCGGGAACAGCGTGGCGCCGGGCAATGTGCCAATTCCGTTCTCTGGGCGCATGACCGATGTCAAGCTTGCCGAGTCCGTTCTTGCGGCTTTCAACTTCCCGTCCGTGTCAAACACCCTTGGTGTGACAGCGGCAACGGTAAGTGGAGAAACGATTTCGAGCTCGAGTCCGACTGGCCCCGAGGCGATTGATTCGAATCGTTTGATCTTCTTTGGCCCTGTGTCGACCGATCGAATGGGCGGCTTCAACTTCGGAATGCCTGGCATATTGAATGAGGTTGTTTATGGGGGCGACACCGCCGATGGACCAGACGATGGAGATGTCAATCGACGTCGCGAGCAAGGGCAATTCATTGTCGAACAGACAATCGTTCGGGATTCGTCTAACTTTGGAATTGTGATTGACGCTGGACGCAGCGATCGCAGCGATCGCTCACCGCGTGCGTCAACGGAGCTCGCTCGCTCGGGTGCAGTGATCAACCTGCCTACGCCGAACGAAGACGATCTCGTTCCCGGCGCCGTGCTGCGTGGCAATGTGCTCGCTGGCAACGGTGCGGGCGGAATCTCGATCTCTGGTCAAGCGGGTGCCGTTCCTGTCGCGTCCGTTCCGTTTGTGCGTGTGGTCAACAACACCATCTTTGGTGGACAAACCGGTATTGATGTTCAAGATTCGGCGAACCCGACCTTGTTGAATAACATCGTTTCCGAAACCAACACCGGCATCAATGTCGATGTGAGCAGCCGGTCGGGTACTGTGATCGGTGCCACGTTCTTCCATGACAACGTCAACGATGTTGGCACGGGCGTGCCGATCGGAACGTTTGTCGAAATTGGTGACGGTTCACCGGCGTTTGTCGATCCATCGGAGTTCAACTTCTATCTCGAAGATGGGATCGCAGCGATTGACAGTTCGGTCACTTTCCTCGGTGAACGGACGGACTTTGGGACGGTTAAGGTTGCCGCTGGTATCGGGCTGAGTCCAATCATCACGGCGCCTACTGACCTCTTTGGCGCAGAGCATGACCAGAATGTGAACACCACTCCCGGCCAGGTGGTGAATGTATTTGTTGACCGAGGTGCGATTGATCGATCTGACATTGTGGGGCCACAAGCGACGATTCTGAATCCGCTTGACAACGATATCGACGGCCTTGATCTCGATCCCGAGATCACCTTCATTCAACTCCAGCGTGGGACGTTGGACAGTTTCGAGATACTCGTTTCCGAAAACATCGGCACGGGGCCCGACGCCCAAACGGTCACCGCTGACCAAGTTTCGATTACAGAAAGCGGTCGATTGCTCGAGGAAGGCATTGATTATGTCTTCGGCTACAACGCTTCGAGCCGGACCATTCGACTGACACCACTGTCGGGTATTTGGCGACCCGACGCGGTTTACTTGGTCTCGTTGAATAATCGCGATCGCCTTGCAATCGAAACTGCACCAGGACCGGACATTCGGGATGGTGATCAGATTCGTCTGGTCGACGAAAATGGCACGGAGTCTGTCTTTGAGTTCGAAGCTGGCAACGCGATACGTGTGCCAACGTCGTTGTCATTGCGAATCACCGATGCCGACAACCGATTTGTTGATGGCGAAACCTTCACCATTACCGCTCCCGACGGCACGACGCGTACGTTCGAAATTAACCTTTCTGGCTCCGTTTCGAGTGGTCGTATTCCGGTTGACCTTCGCAATGCCGGCACGATCGTCGGAGTACGCGACGCAATCTTCGATGCGATTGATTCAGCCTCGATCACATCGGCTCTTGACCTTGCGCCACGCAGAGTGGGTGATGACGTCATCCAGATTGGAAGCCTCGCGGGGCATAGCGTTACTGACAACGCCGTTGGGTTGGAAGTCTTTGGTACGGCAGCCGGAATCGAAGACGGTCAGCAATTCAGTTACGACGATGGTTTGAACACCACCATCTTTGAATTCGATTCCAATTCTGCTGTCGGCCTCGGTACTGCCATCCCATTTGAAAGGACCAGCACGCCAGGTGAGATTGCCAATGCAATTGCGGAAGCTGCCAGAGCCAATCTCGGCTTGCCGACTGCTCGGAACGTCGACGATGTGGTCTTGATTGGTGGTGCGGCGACCGACGTTATCGACCTGCTTGACTCGACGCTGACAATTGAAGGCAGCGTCAGTGTGGAGGCTTCGCTTTCTATCACAGTCCCTGATGGTGCGACTCCCGCTTCCCTTGAAGCGAATCGCTTTGAGGTGACCGTTGGCAATGTGACAGAGTCGTTCACGTTCTCGACGGATCCAACTCTTCCCGTTTCCGGCCGACTTGTCGTGCTGGATGCCAATAGCGACACCGCGGATATCGCTGCACGAATCGCTACGGAAGTTGGGATCGCCTTTGCCGGTGACCTGAATCCCGTTTCGGATGGTAGCACCGTGTTGCTCGGCGAGCAGCCCGCAATTATTCCACCTGGAACACAACAGGTTCGCAGCAGCATTTCGCCGGTGACATCGGGGCTCGTCGTCGACGGCATTAGTGGTGGTGCAATTCCGGTTACCTTCTTGCCGAGCCCGACATTCACGGCGGCTGCTTCGGCGGCAGGCCTGATCGCAGCGATCAATCTTTCGCCACTTGAGCTTTCGCCGATTTCGGGCGGCGGTGGCACCGTGTTGCTCGATGGAGCATTTGAGGCTCAGAGTATCCGTAACGATGTGGCGCAAGATATTGGCGTCCCGATCGAAGCGATCAAGGACCTCGCGGGCAATCCTTTGCAGTCAAATCGTGCGAACGGTGAGACTCGATTCACAATCGTGATGCCTGATGTGGAGTTGGACTTTGGTGATGCACCAGACCAATACTCAACGCTCACGGCGAGCAATGGACCAAGACACGCGATTAGTAGTGACGCCTTGCCTCGACTAGGGCGGTTCATCGACTCTGAAGCCAACGGGCAACCTGTCGGCAATGATGACATTCCGGCGGTGTTCACGGTGGAAGGAAACGAAGGTGTTGCCGGCGATGGCCCCTTCACGATTGTCACCGATCCATCGGGCTCGATCGTGACGTTGAATGTCCTGCCGAACGCAGGTGACAACCTCGCGATTGAGTTTGCTGATGGATCACGAACCGTTTTCGAGTTTGTTGTTGCAGGCAGCAATGCCTCACTCGGACGAATTCCTGTTCCGTTTGATCTGAGCGTCGATACGATCGAGGACATTGCCAGCCGGTTGTCCGATGCCGTTTCGCAAGGTGTCACCGAGAACAATGGGCCCGTCCTTGCCGAATATCAAGATGGTACGAGTTCATTCAGTCTGATCCCACGCGATGACGAAGATGGTGTGCCTGTCGGACGGTTCGTGGGTACCGCGATCACAGAAGGATTGTTCTTAGACGATTCGATTCATGGTTCGACTGTTGACCCCGGCCAAGTGGTTGCATTCCTGAATCGCAATGACCCTGCTGGAGCCGTGATTCCGATCACCGTCACCGGTGCTGGATTGTTGGACGCCTGGATCGACTTCAATGGTGATGGAGACTTCCTTGACCTGGACGAGCATGTGTTTGCTGGCGTTCCAGTAAGTGATGGCCTGAATCCTCTTCGCGTCACGACGCCAGCGACAGCGACGGTTGGCTCGACCTGGGCGCGATTCCGGATCTCGTCCGAGGGAAGCGGCACGTTTGCCGGAATTGCTAACAATGGCGAAGTCGAAGACTACGCCGTGACGATCTTCGACATCGTGCAGCCAGTTCCTGATGACGACACCTATACCGTGGCTGAAGACAACGTGTTGACGGTCGATGGTGGTGTTCACCCATCTCTGTTTGCAAATGATGTGTTGCCCACCGAAGAGTTCGTTGAATCGCAATACACGATTGCTGGTGAGTTGATTCCGCATCCAACGGATGTCATCTATCGCACTGAGCACGGTCAAGTGCGTGTCGATGACGCTGCTTTGGGGCACTTCACTTACACGCCTGATCCCGATTACTACGGTCCCGATTCGTTCCGCTACTCGGTTAGCACCCAACGCAACTCGGGTTCGGAAGTTGATCAATTCCTGCAATTTGCCGACGTGAACATCACGGTCACGCCAGTGAATGATGCTCCCGGTGTGAGCGACGCCTTCTTGCGAACGATCGAAGACATTCAAGAAGAGAATGTTATCGACAACGGATTCCGCATTGACGCGTCCGTGCTGCTTGCTGATGCGACGTCACACGGCAACCCAATGATTGGGCCGCCGCAGGATGAAAGTGACCAAGAGATCTTCTTGCAATCGATCACGACCGTTGTTGGCGGTGTCACTCGAACACTTGATGTCGGCAACCCCGCAAGCATTCCAACGGTTCGCGGTGGCGTTTTGTCAGCGACCTTTGATACCGACGGCAACATTGCCTCAGTTCTCTACCAACCGTCGCAAGACTTCAATAGTGAGAACTTGCCACCGACCCTTGGTCAGTTCCTCGATGACGAGTTCATCTTCACCGTTGTTGACGATGGCATTTCGGTTCCAATCCCACCAGCCCTTCCAACACCTCCGGATCCTCAAACCGCATCGGCAACCGCGTTCATTCGCGTGACGCCACAGAACGATCCGCCGGCACTTGATACGGATGATGTGTCCGTCACCGATCCAAATGGTGCGTACACTCAATTCCACGTGATTCGCGGCATTCCAGTCGTGACGCCTATGGAGGATGAGTCGCTGACCATTCGAGCGGCATTCTTGCTCGAAAACGACGAAGAAGGTCCTGTGTTGGCTGCAGATGAACGTAGCCGATTCAATGGCAATGACGGTGCACTGCGCATCATTGCCGCGTCGGTGCTTGATCCATCGCACGGTACGATCAGCGTGAATCCAATCACTGGCGACCTGACCTTTGTGCCAGCAGACGACATCTACGGCGAAGTCTTCTTCAGCTACACCGCAATCGATAGCGGCATCGACCAGGCTGCGGAACTTGACGTGTTGGGTAATCCCGCACCAAAGCTCCCCGCGCCTTTGACCTCGACGGTGATCTCGCGAATCTTCCTCGAGCCGATCAACGACCTGCCTGTGGCCGTCGACCGCGCTTTCAATGTTGTTGAAGCGGTTGAACAGCCTGCCGGTAGCGTTGTTCCGGCACAGATTCGTTTGTTGCAAGACGACTTGTTGCTCGGCACACCAGCCGACTTGCTGAACCCAACCTTGGATGCATCGGCAAGCGATGTGACGTTGGCAGCGCCGTATGACGAGTCGATCCAAACACCGGATCTGCGCATCACATCGATCACCGCCGAAGGCATCACGCGAACCACCACCGGTACCTTGATCTTGGCATCGGGCGGCGAACTTGCGGTTACCTTTGACAGTAACGGCTTCTTCACCGAAGCGGTTTACACACCACCGGTCGACTACAACTCCACTGCACCGTTCTTTGTTCCTGAGGACACGTTCACCTACACGGTGACCGACAATGGAGTTCACGAGTTCCCGGTCGGCAATGTGCTGACTCCCGACACTTTGCCAGCGACTTCGGTGCCAGCAACCGTTTCGTTGACCGTGACTCCGGCAAACGACCTGCCGGTGTTTGATGTGCAAGTCGAGTCGGACGTCTTGGAACGTGATGATTTCCAATCGAGCCGCATCGACAACTTCATCACGAATGTATCGGGCGGTCCAGGCACGGCTTTGGACGAGGACGCACTGCAAAACGTCTTCTTCTCGATCAGCGAACTTTCCGTTCCTGCTGGATTGATGGTGCGTCGACCGATTATCACAGGCACCTCTATCGAGGTCTTCCCCGCTCCCGATCAGTTCGGTCAAGCAACCTATGTGATCACCGGAACTGACAACGGCGTTCCTGCCCAATCGGTTTCGCAAACGGTCACGATCAACGTGCGTCCCGTGAACGATGTACCACGCATCGAGCTGCCGGCAGTCTTGTCGGACGCGTCGGACACCGATCCGGATCTCGCGTACTCGGTCGCGCCAACGGGCGAGATCACCTACACGCTTCGCGAAGACAACACGCAATTTGGCGGCGACACGTCGCAGCGATTCTTCATCCCACTTAACGGTGGCCCCCAAACGGGCAGCTATGAACAAGTCGGTCTGTTGGACGTCTTCACGGTTGGCCCTGCCAACGAAGCCGCCGCAGTTCCCGGTGGGTCGCAAGTGCTCGAATTGCTCAGCTTCGGGAATGCCTCGGTTGGCAACAACACTGAGTTCTCGACCGATCTCGGTGGACGGCTGCGAGCTGTCTTTAGCGGCCAAACTGTGATCGGTTTGGAATACCGGCCACCGGTTGATTTCAACAGCGATTTTGGTGGCGTCGATTCCTTCACCTACGAAGTGCGTGATGACAGCACGACGGGTGGCGAAACATGGTCCTTGGCTGCCGATGCTTTGATCCCAGATCGATTGACCGCAACCAACCGCGTGAGCCTCCGGTTGAATCCTGTCAACGATGCACCGATCTTCCAGGTGTCGACGACGTTCCTTGAAGTGCCTGAAGACAATTCGGTTTCTGTGGTGCCAAACTATGCCTTCAACATCAACGCCGGACCACCGATTTCAGCGTTTGACGAAGTGCATGTGAGCACTGGGCAATCGGTTAACTTCGTCGTCAATCCACTCAGCTTCCCTGCTGGTCAACTCAGTGATTTCTTCGAAGTCGCTCCGTCGATCAACCGTGACACCGGTGAACTGGTATTCCAGGCCGCTCCGGATGTCTTCGGCGAATTCGACTTCGAGTTGATCTTGCAAGACAATGGTCTGGGCGACCACGCTGGAGCAAACCAGCGTGGTGACATCAACGGATCGATTCCGGTCACGTTGACGATTGATGTTCAGCCAACCAATGACCCACCCGTGGTTGATCCTACCGCGGCGCCGTTGCACTTCACATTGCTTGAAGATGGTTCCGTCGACATCCTTGTGACCGGTGACAATACAAGTCCTGGCTTGCTCGACGTCTTCCTTGTCGGTCCAGACAATGAAGCGGCCGATATCGCTCCGGAAATCGGTGGCAATCAGTCGGTTTCGTTGGGGCAACCGATCCCAGCGACAAGTGCTGATGGCGGAACGATTGAAGTCGAACGCGATCAAGGCACTGGCCAGATCACGCGATTGATCTACTTCCCACGCGAAGACTTTGTCGGAATGGACTCGTTCATTTACACGGTCACCGACGACGGCCAATCGGTTCGCGTTGGTACCGGAGGCGTTGCCGAGGACGATCCACGGATCGCTTCGCACACCGTGACGTTCGACGTCTTGCCGGTGAACGACGCACCTCAGTTCAGTGGAGCTGGTAACGTCACGAGTGCTGAAGACGACGGCGAAGTCAGTATCGAAAACTGGGCGACCAATGTTCAAGCTGGGCCGGTTACCGCGGTTGATGAAATCAACGGGCTTGGAAACGTACCGCCTCAAGGCTTGCAATTCGAATTCGAGCAAATCTCGTCGAATACAGACCTCTTTGTCACTCCACCTCGTGCGGTGATCAACGGTAACTCGGCAACGCTCGTCTACGAAACCGCACCCGATGCGAACGGTGTGGCAACGTTCAGGGTGGTGTTGATCGATACCGGACCAGATGCCAACCAGATTGGCGACGAAAACGAAAGCATGGAAGCAACGTTTGTGATCAACGTCGATGCGGTCAACGATGCTCCCGAATTCACGGCTGGCGAAAATGTCTTCATTTCCGAAGACAACGGACCTTATGCCGAGATTTGGGCAACCGACATCTCGCCTGGTCCAGATGATGAGTCTTCGCAAACCGTCGGCTTCGTTGTGACGACGCCTGCGGAGTTCCAGCACATCTTCCGTGATCTGCCATTGATCACTCCAGAAGGTTTGTTGCGGTTCACTCCGGAACAGAATCAAAATACCGACAACCCCACCGGTCCGGCTGAAATCGCTGTCACCGCAATCGATTCCGAAGGCGGTCAGACCGACCCGGTCACGCTGACGATTTCGATTAGCGAAATCAACGACCCACCGGTGCCTGTGAGTGACTCGTTCGATACCGATGAAGACAGCGTGCTGACGATCACATCGGCCGAACTGTTGGCCAATGATATTGATCCTGACTTGGTGACCAATCCGTTTGAGAACCTAACCGTTCTGATCGATAACAACGAACTGTTCTCGGTCAACGGTGCACGCGTGACGCTCGATCCGGCAACCGGCGACATCACTTACGATCCGACAAACGCTGTCGAGATCCAGGCTCAAGGGCCAGGTGACACCGCAGCGGATTCGTTCTCGTACAAAGTGCGTGACGCCGCTGGTGTGGTAAGCGGATTGGTAACCGTCGGCTTGAACGTTAGCGGAATCAACGATGCTCCGATCGTCGCTAACGACGAAGTGGGCTTGGTTCCAGACGACGTGACGGTGATCCGACCGCTCGACAACGATGTCGACGTCGACGGAATGATCCTGCCAGGATCGATTGATATCACGCTTCAGCCTGCGTTTGGTGCGATTGATATTCAACCCGACGGAACACTGATCTATCGACCGTTCGTCAGCTTCAGCGAGGTGGATCAGTTCCGCTATACCGTTCGGGACGATCTGCAAGCGGTTAGTCAGCAAGCTCTGGTGACGATTTCGGCGAACTCGAGCCCGATTGCTGCAGACGACGCTCGCGGCACCTTCCTTGAAGAGCCTGTCGACATCGATGTTGCTGCAAACGACATCGACCCGGATGGAGCACTCGATTTGGATAGCATCCAGATCGTGAACCCACCGCAACGTGGTGAAGCGATTCCACAGGCCGGCGGCATTGTCCAATACGTGCCGGAACCAGGCTTCGTTGGTCGTGACTCGTTTACCTATCGCATCTTCGATCAAGAAGGGCGTCCAAGTAACATCGCTACCGTCGATACTCAAGTGGTGGCCAGCCGGTTGCAAAACCCTGACCTCAACCACGACGTCAATGACGATGGCTTTGTGACCGCACTGGATGCGTTGTTGATCATCAACCATCTTGGCCGAAATGATGCGATCGAAATTCCGGTCATGCCAGAGGATCGCGGGCCGAACTTCTATGACGTCAACGGCAGCTTGAGCATCACGGCTCTGGATGCGAACAACGTCATCAACGAAATTGCTCGACGCAACGCACTTGATACCTTCGCTCCAGAACAGGTTGCTCCTCAAGCAACGGGGACCGACCTGGCAAGCTCGACCGTTGATCCTGGAAGCTCGTTGGCGGAAGCCGATGCTCTGAAAGTGATCGACGCGTCGGAAGTCGAGTCGGTTGCGGCGGAAGTCGTCGACTTGATTGCCAATGGTCGCGAGTCGGGTGGTTCCGACACGGGTTCATCGGACGCCATTGATGCGGCGATGGCAGACCTGCTGTAAGCTCGATCAAGAAGACGCGAAAAGCAAACAACCCTCCTGGCAACAGGAGGGTTTTTTATTGCAGTGCCCGACCGAGGCTTTTTAGCGATGCGATTTATCGAGCATGAAAGACAGCGGCGTTCAGGCCTCCCAATTGCAGCGTGACTTTGCCTTTTCCGGTGACCGTTGCCGTCGCCGCGACGTTGGATGAACTGCTAAAGATCTTTTCGCATCGTTTGCCTGTTGGCCAATCGAGCTCGATCGTCTTGTCATCGGTCGAACGATTCACAGCAACCACCAACAACTGATCGCCGAGCGGCCTTGAAAACGCCAATGTCGATGCATCGTCGGCGGCGTGAAGTAGAACGAAGTCATCGGTTCGAAGGGACGCGTGTTCGCGGCGCAGTCGGATCAAATTGCGATAGTAGTCACCGAGGTCCTGGTCGTAATGCACGGTGTCTTTGGGGCGCGGTTTGCCAAAGGGGTGTGAAGTCTCGGGGGCGTGCGTGAGGTCGTCCCAAACCATCGGTTTTCGATCGCAGGGATCGTCGGCCCCCCACATTCCTGCTTCGGTGCCGTAGTAAATCATCGGTGCGCCGACCGCAGTGAATTGAAACAGGGCGACCAACCGTTGGATTTGCCTCTCGCGGCCGTTGGGTTTGCGAATCAGGTAGTCTTCGTCGTAGCGTGGCGACGCATTTTCGCCCACGTCATAGTCGAATTTCTCGGGTTGCCGGTAGGGAGTCTTTCCACGCCGCTCGGCATTGACCACCATCGACGCGACCCTTTCGGTATCGTGCGAGTCGATCAAGTTCTGCAATGCGGGGCGCATCGATTGCGGGAACGTTTCGAGTCGTTCTTGATACAGGTCTGCAAAGTCTGCCGCCGAAAGTTTGCCGTCGATGAGATAGCCTTTGACGAGAAACGCAAAGCCTTGATAGTTCATCGTTGCTGAAAACTTCCCCTCGACAAGCGTCGAGGCTGCATCGCCCCATAACTCAGCGACGGTGTAGGCATGAGGGTTCAGACGTCGGACATGTTCATTCCAGCTTTTCCAAAAGCCGAGCGGTACTTCCGCGGCGACGTCGAGGCGCCAGCCGTCAATGCCGTCGATCGGGTCTCCGTCGCCGTTGGGGTCCATCCAGCGTCGCGTCGCATCGAACACGTATGCTTTGGGGCCCTCGTGCAGATCACTGCCGTCCGGCGAGTCGGCAAACACGGGCAATGATTCGACGCCCCACCATCCCTCGTACTTGAACTCATCGCGCTCGGTTTTCGGATCATCAAACGACTCGACGATGTACCAATCACGATAGGGCGACGCTTGTTGATTCTTGTGAAGGTCCTCGAATGCAAAAAAGTCGCGTCCGGTATGGTTGAAGACACCGTCGATCACGATGCGAATGTCACGTCTGTGAGCTTCTTGGATCAACTTCAAGAACAAGCGGTCGGCCGCGGTCCAACGCCATGTTTTTGGATCGGCCGTCTCCTTTGCCATGGCCCGAAAGTCCTCTTCGGGCGATGGGCCAAAATAAGGATCGATGTGGTGAAAAGAGTTGCCGTCATACTTATGCATCGAACGCGCATAAAAGACCGGATTGAAATAGATGACGTTGATGCCAAGCTGGCTTAGGTAGTCGAGCTTATCAATGACTCCTTGCAAGTCGCCACCGTAGCGCCGGTGAAACACACCGTTGTTGAAGAAGTGGTCTCCGGATGCGACCTCCCACGGTTGGCGGCTGTACCAATCGGCTGTCCAAGGCGAGATCTTCCAGGTCGAAGAAACGGAGGATCGGTATTCGATTGAATCGAAGATCGGGTCGTTGTTGCGATCACCATTTCGAAATCGCTCAGGAAAGATCTGATAGAAGACCGCGTCGGCGGCCCACGCTGGGACGGTCTCGTGCGGGTCCGATTGTGCTGCAAGTGGAGTGGCTAGCAAAAAAACGACAGCGGCTGGGTAGAGCCCCTTTCTCATCGATGATTCCCCCGTACGGAAGATGGCAAAGTTGGCTGATTTTGTGGATTGTGCCGGTTGGGATGGTCGAATCAATGGATGAAGGATCGGATTATGCGCGCCGTGTGGTGCGCGCCCGATTCTACGGGAGGGGTTTCCGATGGGCCTTCTGGGCACAATTCAACAGTCATCCGCGGCACTGCAGACCTCGCAAATCGGTCTGCAGGTGGTTGGCAATAATATCGCCAATGCGAACACCCCTGGCTACATTCGGCAAAGCCTTGAATTGGTTCCTGCCGAGGCTGTTCGTGACGGGAATCTCATCAAGGGCCACGGCGTTCGAGCGATTGGGATCACCCAAGCGGTCGACAAAGCCCTGGCCGAACGGATGTTTGCGGCGCAAACAGCGATGTCCGGAGGCGAAACACTCGACAAAGCCTATTCGCAGCTCGAGGAGTTGACGACGGACTTGGACAACTCGGGGCTGAATCAACAACTCTCGCTATTCAACAACGCTCTGCTCGAACTGGCCGGCCAACCAAACGATTCTTCGCTGCGAGACTTCGTGATTCTTCAGGGTGACACCCTCGCGACCAACCTGAAGCGGACGCGCGAGGAGGTCATTGATCGTAAAGAGTCGTGGAATGGCGACCTCGATAATATCGCCACCGAGATCAATCGACTGATTGAGCGGATTGCACGGTTGAATTTGCAGATCGCGACCATCGAAGGGGGCGGTTTGGTTCACAGCGATGCCGCGGGGCTTCGCGATCAACGCCTGCAAGATTTGGAAGAACTCAGTTCGTACGTCTCCATCAACATTCAAGAGCAAGAGAGCGGTTCGGTCGCTGTCTTTGTGGGCGGTGACTTTCTGGTCAGCAACGGGATCCACCGCGAAGTCTATACCGCGTACGACAATGACGCGGGCGGCAACGAGGTTCGAATCATTCAAACGGATTCACCTCTCGAAGTCACCGGCGGTACTCTGGCGGCCACCGTCCAAGCGCGGGATGAGATCTTCGGCGGCTTCATCGACAATGTTGATGAGATTGGGACGGCGCTCATTCGCGCAGTGAACGAGGTTCACGCGCAAGGTCAGGGCCGCAAGGGTTACTCAGAGATTATTTCCGCCAACGTCGGCGAACCAGGCGTTCCGCTCGCGGATGCGGGGCTCCCGTGGGTTCCGGAAAATGGAACATTCGACATCAACCTTGTTGACGTCGACGGGCTCGTGATTTCGAACCACCGCATCAACGTCCGCAGGCTCGGGCAGGTAACCGACTCGACGCTGAATTCGATCGCGGCGGACATTGACGCGATCAATGGGATCTCGGCTTCGGTTTCAAGTTCCGGACGCTTGGAAATCACGTCCGATTCACCGACCGCGCAGATTACCTTCGCCGACGACACCAGTGACTTTCTTGCCGCGATGGGGATCAACACGTTCTTTGTCGGACGCAGCACGGTCGATATCGCCGTTAACCCGTTGCTTCAAGAGAACGCGGACTACTTGGCGGTCAGTCGAACGGGAATCGGGGAAGACACCGATGTGCTGACCGACATGATCGATTTGGTTGACCGCCCGCTGGACCATCTGGGCGGCGGGTCGGTACGCAAGACTTATGAAGACGCTGTGGCAGTTCTCGGTCAGCAAATCAATCTGCAGACCAGTGCCACGGAAGGACTTCGCAACTTCTACGCAACGTTGCAGAGTCAGCACTTGGCGATCACGGGTGTGAACATTGACGAAGAATCAATTCGCATGATTGCCTATCAGCGTTCCTTTCAAGCTTCTTCGCGGGTGATTTCGACAGCGAGTGAAATGCTCGAGATCCTCGTCGCTCTCTAGGCGTTCTTTTCTTCGCAACCTTTCGTTCGTTGCGTCGCCGGTTCTTGCGTAGGCAAAACGGCAAGATCACGTTTTTCAAAAAAACGCGGCGGTCATTGCGCCGTTTCACGCGTCTTTAAGTGAGCCAACGCCATCAGGTCTGAGATGTCTGCAGTGCCCCGGCAGACCCTCGGCCTGATGGTGTTTTTTTCATAGGTGGCGTCTTTCAGCTTGCGATCGTTGAGGTCATTCGGCGCGGCACCGAACGCGTGTCGTAAGCTGGAAGCATCGCCTAGCGGGAAGTTATACTGGTCGGCTCCTACCAACACTTCCCACCTTTGAATTGAAAGTCATCATGCATTGTTCGCGCCGACAATGTCTCGCAATTGCCGCTGCATCCACGGCCGGCACGTTCTTTTCTCGACAATCTTTTGCAGCGGAAACGGGGCCACTTGAAACGTTCGTGCCGACGCGCGCGATCACTCGCGGTCCGCTCAACCATTGGTTCGGTTACTACGACAAGCGAGAATTCAGTCCCGACAATCGATACGTGCTCGCGAATCAAATCGCATTCGAGGGACGCACACCTACGGGCGAGGATTCGATCAAGGTCGGTTACGTTGACACCGGCAATCACGATGCGTGGGTCGAGGTTGGCCAGAGCCATGCGTGGGGATGGCAGCAAGGTTGCATGTTGCAATGGGTTGGCGCCGGTGGTGACAAAATCCTGTGGAATGATCGCGAGGGTGACGCTTTTGTCTCCCGAATTCACTCCTTCGGCGATCAACAAACACGCACCCTGCCCCGCCCCATCTACACCGTTTCACGTGATGGATCCTTTGGTTTGTCCGCCGACTTTCGACGCATCGACAATTTGCGTCCAGGGTATGGGTATGACGGTTTAGCCGATCCCTATGTGGATCAGCGAGCGCCCGAGGAGTCGGGGATTTGGCGCGTCGACCTGAAGACCGGACGCGACGAATTGATTCTTTCGTTGGCGGACGTTGCAAAGATCGCATGGCCCGATGGCAGCAAACACGAGGAAGCTTGGCACTACTTCAACCACCTGTTGATCAATCCATCGGGAACCCGCTTCATTGTTTTGCACCGTTATCGACCGAAGTTCGACCCAAAAACACTGAAGTACCAGGGTGGGTTTGTCACGCGGATGATCACGGCCAACGTCGATGGTACGGACCGCTATGTTCTTGACCCGTCAGGGTACACGTCGCACTTCATTTGGAAAGACGATGTCGATGTAACCATGTGGACACGACCTGCGGGAGAGAAAAACGGCTTCTATCGTTTTACTGACAAGACGCGAAAAGTCGTTCCAGTCGGTCAGGACAAGATGCCCACCAATGGGCACAACACTTATCTTCCGGCGCCCTACGGCGATTGGATTCTGAACGACACCTATCCTGACCGGACGTCGCGGCAAACCGTTTTCCTGTATCACGTGCCGAGTGGCCAACGATTTGATCTCGGTCGATTTCCCTCCCCGAAGCCTTACCGTGGAGAGTGGCGATGCGACACGCACCCAAGATCAAGCGACGACGGCACCCTTGTCGCCGTCGACAGTCCCCATGACGGCGGCCGGCAAGTCTATGTCATGGATGTGCGCGAGATTCTGAATAAGGTTTGACGTTGCCAAGCGAACCCGTTTGATCACTTGCTGCTGAGTCGCTCGCGAAGCGGAGCGATGATCTCTCTTGGCACAAACTTGGCTAGTTGTTCGTCGTCGTCACTGAGGGCGGCGATTTGCTTCAACAGGCTGCTGCTGACGTGCGCGAATCGCTCGTCAGCCATCAAGAAGAGCGTTTCGATGCTTGGGTCGAGCTGGTGATTGGCCATCATCATGGTGAATTCACCTGCGATGTCGGTAAGCGGTCGAATCCCGCGAATCATCACGCGCGCCTCGAGACCCTTGACGAAGTCGACGGCCAAGCCCGTAAAGATCTCCACTCGCACGTTGCTCAATTCACCAGTGACAAGACGAACGAGCTCGACCCGTTGCTCGGGATCGAACAGGGCACGCTTGTCAGCGTTGATGCCGATTCCGATGACCAAGTCGTCAAATAGCGGCGCGGCACGTTGGATGATGTGCAGATGCCCCAGCGTGACCGGGTCGAACGATCCGGTGTAGACGGCGACGCGTGGGTTGGACATCGATGGGCTTTCGAAGCGAGTTCAGAGGAAGAAAAGTGCCAGCGGCGGCGCTAGCTCAGCGACTTCACGAGTGAAATCAACCGGTCGAGATCGTCATCATTATTGTAGGCGTGAATCGCCGCCCGGACGCCCCCGTCTCGGCAGCTCAAAACGACGTGCTGCTCAAGCCCACGCCGACGCACCTCGGCCGCCTCGACCCCAGGAACATTGAACGTGACGATTCCGCTTTGGTGGTCTTCCGCAGTCGGAAAGCGGCTCTCCGCCCCAGCGGCCTGCAGTTGATCGCTCAGCCGGCTCGCCAGATCCACAACGCGCTCGCCGATCGCGTTGGCGCCGTGCACGCGGCGGACCTGCAAGAATATCTCGAGACTCGCGGCGAGGCCCGCCATGCCAAGCAGATTGGCTGAACCACCTTCGAAACGTGAGGCTTGGCCGCGGAGCTCGAAGGTCGGGGAAGCGTAGTTGAAAGAATTCTTGACGCTCGCCCAACCGACGTTGCCCGCGCGCAGTCGATCCAGATGGGCCTTGCGAATGATCGCCACGCCGGCCCCTTCCGGGCCGAGCAACCATTTGTGCCCATCTGCAGCCAAGAAATCGACCGGAGTCTCGCTTAAATCAATTGGGAAGATTCCGAGGCCCTGGATTGCGTCAAGAAACACCGCGATCCCTCGCTGGTGGGCTTGCTTGACCAGTGAATCGACATCGATGCGAAAACCACTCGCATAGCCCACCCAGCTGACCGAGATGATCCGAGTGGTCGCATCACAGTGGTCGATCAGATCTTCGACAAGGACTTCACCTCCCTCGCGACGCGGGACCAGCCTCACCTCGACGCCGCGTGATTGCTGGTTGAGCCATGGGAAGAGATTGCTTGGAAACTCGCCCTCGGGCAAAACAACGCTATCTCCGGGCTTCCAAGGCCAACCCTCGGCAATGAGGTTGATGCCCGTCGTGGTGTTGGGGACGAGACAAATGTCGCCCGTGGGGGCCCCCGTCAGCTCGGCGAACCCGGTTCTCAATGCGTCCTGCTTGGCCGCCCATTCTGGCCAAACGGTGTCGCCCATGTGGACGGCTTGGTCGGTCATTTGGGCGATCGCGTCGCCGGCGGGCTGAGACAGCGGGGCGACCGCCGCGTGGTCGAAATAGGCCCATTTTGCGGTCACCGGCATCCGATCCCGCCACCACCGCCAGGGTGTTTTTTCGAGCGAATCGTCGCCCGTTGAAATCTCGGCTGCGGCTGACATACTGTCCTCTGAGTCCCCTAGCATGTTGGAATCCCCGGATTAATCGCTACAAATGTGACTTTTTCCAGTCTCGATAATCTAGCGATTGCCCGTAGGCTTGGGAAACACGGCAGTTAGCAACTATACTGCGACCCAACAACTGTGTTTACTTCACTGTCGTCTCTTCTCCCCGCTGCTTTTCGACGAGGTTTTTGATGCCCAAGGCTCTCTGTCTGACCAGCCTTGTGGCGTCGATTTTGATCGTCGTCCTGTTCCTGTTTGATGCCGCGATGGGCATGGCCGGAATGACGAACATCGCGCCGCTTGGATACACCAAACCCCTCATGAACATCACGTTCATTGTGCTCGGTGCTGCAATGATCTACATGAGCTGGGTGACCTACCGCGAACAACGCTAGAGCAGCTGATGTCGTGAGCCGCGATCTCAACGGTTCGTAGTCCCGAGCTTTAGCCGGAATCTTCCGCCTGAAGGCGGTTCTACAAACATTGCGTTCGGCTCACGGGGCTACGCGGCGATTCGGTCACTCTTGTCTGGCGCGTCTTGATCGAGCGTCTCATCCTCAGTATCGCCAACCGGTTCAGCTTTGACCTGCTGTTGGCTGGCCATCCTGCGTCGACGAGGAGATTTCTCGGGCTCCATCTTGTCGAACAAGGTGCCGAGTAGATTCGGGTGGTAGCAGACGTAGCCCCAGAAAAGGCCAACGGCGGCTGAGCCAAACAGGTCGCTCATGAAATGGGCACCGCAATAGAGCCGTTGCACCATCGTGGCCAGGCAAAGCGATAGGAACAACCAGCGTCCACGTGGAAGTGCTACCCACAGTCCTACGGTCAACGCCGTCGCGGTGGCCAAATAGGCACTCGGGAAAGCGCGTGTGCTTGGATCAAAGTAGGCGACGTGTTCGAGCGTCCAGTCGAAGGACCAGATCCACGCGTAGTCGTAGGTGGCAATGTTCAGGTTCAGGCTGTTGGGCCTTGGTCGCAGCACGAACATTTTGGTGATCGTCGCGACCGCACCGCCGCCCATTGCGAGGGCTGCGAGCCGAGGCACGTGCCAGCGCCGCCGTGGCGCAAGCAAAATGATCCCGACCATGATCAGGAAAATGCCGGTGCCGTGTGCGTAGATGATGATCAGGTCGAGGGCATCGCCGACCTCGCTCGGTAGCGGGTCTTTGGAGAACCAGCGCGAGATGGGAACGTCGACCAGCGTCATCAAGGGGACCATCAGCAACGCGATTCCTGCCATCCATAGCAGGCTCGTGAGGCGGAAGTTGGCGGTCTTGCAAATCTGCGGACTGCCAAAGATTGAGGTCACCCGACGCGGTTGCGGCGAATTTGACGGTGAATGACTCGTCGACATGACACGGAAACCCCGTGTGAAACTCTGCGATTTCACCGGGTTGATTGAACATCAACCCACGGGAGGTGACGCTACGAAAATCCGAGCCGCCAAAGCAAGAGAAAGAAATCGGTATCAGCGGAAGATGCGGAACCACGAATCACACGAATTGCTCGAATGAGCGTACTCACAGATTCGACTGTCGCCGTCCGCCGCGAGTGCGTCCTCGAGCGTCCAGTCTCAACTGGAGAGCCCGCATGGTATCTCGGATCAAGGCAACCAATGCCGCCAAGACGATTGCCGACAGAAGCGCCCATGCGGCGGCGATTCCATATTTAGGAGGCGGCGATGGATTGAGACGCTGCGCGATGTTTCCGCTGGTGATCGCGTCCGGGTTGAGCGCCAGGTAGGTACCGAGGCTGAAGAAGACAAACAGGAAAAACAAGATCGTGCCGACCACCAGTTTCACGATCAGCGAGGGCCGAGCCGATTCATCGACGCTTGCCGAGCTTTCTTCTTTTGCGATTGTTTCGGGCGGCTCGTAGGGATTGGGCATCGTGTCGTCTTACCGCGACTGGCATCCCGCTTGAGCCTACCGTTCGCGGAACAGTTCGCTGATCGATTGATCGTGGTGAATTCGCTTGATCGCTTCGGCGAGCAAGGGAGCGACGGTCAATTGAACGAGGTTGGGAAGCTGTTTTTCAGCTGGAATCGGAATCGTGTCGGTCGTCACGATCGAGTCGACTTTGGTGTTTCGTAGCTTCGCGATTGCGGGACCGCAAAGGACACCATGCGTGCAAGCGATGTGGATTTCGGCCGCACCGTTGGCGTGGACCAATTCGGCTGCGCCACAGATTGACCCTGCGGTCGAGATCATGTCGTCAAACAGCAGTGCGATTTTGCCTTCGACCGGTCCGCCGATGATGGTGTTTTGTCGGACTTCCAATGCATCGTGCCGACGTTTGTCGACAATCGCGAGTTTCGCATTGAGCCGTTTGGCGTGACCACTGGCCCGCTTGATGCTTCCTTCATCGGGGGACACCACAACGATTTTGTCGTCGGACAATCCACGTTCGAGAAAGTGGTCGTTAAGCACGGGTGCGGCGTAAAGGTGATCGACCGGCGCGTCAAAGAAACCTTGGATCTGGGCAGCGTGCAAATCCATCGTCAGCACTCGGTCGGCACCGGCGCGGGTGATGATGTTGGCGGCCAGCTTGGCGGTGATGGGAACGCGGCCCTCGTCTTTGCGGTCCTGGCGAGCGTAGCCGAAATAGGGGATCACGGCGGTGATTCGCTGAGCGCTTGCCCGTTTGCACGAATCGATCATGATCAGCAATTCGATCAGATTGTCGTTGACCGGCGGGCAGGTCGGTTGGACCAGAAAGACATCGCGGCCGCGCACGTCTTCGTCCAAACGGCACTGGTTCTCGCCGTCAGGGAACTTGCCCAGCGTGATCGCAGCAGGTTCCAGGTGCAGGTGGCGACAGATCTTTGCGGCCAGTTCGGGGTTGGCTCGACCACTGAAGATTTTCAGTTCACGCATAGCCCATGGTCCGCATCGTTTCGTCGACGATCTTGAGTTCGTCAGGGTTGTTGATTGACAGTGACTCACACGGCTGCAGCACCGGCAAGGCTTCCACCGGCCGACCTGCACCACGCAAAATGGTGGCACAGTCGGTGAGGTAATACTCTTGTTGAGCGTTGTCGCTGCTGAGGTCGTTGAGCGCTGACAAGAGTTCGGGCGTCTTGAACAGGTACGTGCTCATGTTGACTTCATCAATCGCACGCTGCTCTTCGGTCGCGTCCTTTTCCTCGACGATGCCAATAAACTCGCCAGCATCGTTTCGCACAATCCGCCCGAGCCCCGTGGGGTCGTCTTTTTTCAGAGTTCCGAGCAACAGTGCCGGCTGGGTGTTTTGGAAGTGCTCGAGCAGTTTTGACAAACTTGTCGATTGAATCAGTGGCGAGTCGCCCGCGACCACGATCGTCGGTCCGGTTTGCGTCTGCAGGGCTTCGCGGGCCATCTGTACGGCATGCCCCGTGCCAAGCTGCTCGGTCTGCTCAACAAACTCAATTTGGCCACCGCGACCTTCCAGCTCGCTTCGCACGGCGTCGGCCTGGTAGCCCACCACCACGATCTGGCGGTGGATGCCCGCTTTTTCCAGAGCGTCCAGGACAAAGTGGATCATCGGGCGATCGACGACCGGGCAAAGGACCTTGGGGAGCTCGCTTTTCATGCGGGTTCCCTTGCCTGCGGCCAAAATGACGGCACAGGGTTCGGCGTTCGACTCGTCCGCTGGATGGCTGTTGGGGCTGCTCATTGCGTTTCTATCGGGTACTTCGCTTCTCAGCTGGCGGCTTCACTCCCCGGCTGGAAGAGTGGGCTCGTTGAGGGTGTTTGGCGGTGCGCCCCACAATGGTCGTCTCTGCCAGCAAATCTCACAAGGCGTCGAATCTGTCTGGCGTCTCGCGGCACCCTTGGGCGACAATGATGGCCGTCGATTTGACGCGGATTTCAAGCAGGGAAGCTGTGAACGCGATCACCCAACGAGCGAAACGATTCAAAAACAAAGTGCTCAGGCCACTTTTCTCCCGACTGGGCGAGGCGATTGGCTATGGACTCGTGCGGCTGCTGGTCGCAACCGTCCAAACCCTGCCGGTCGATATGGGCGATTCGATCTGCCGCGGCCTTGCAAGAGTGGTCACTTCGGGGCTGGGGATTCGTCGCAGAATCACCCACGACAACCTCTCGCAGGTCTTTCCCCACATGACCCCCCAGCGGCGGAGTGAGCTCGAATTCCAGATGTGGCATCACCTGTTGCTGATGGTCTGCGAGATCGCCTGGGCCCAGCGTCGGCTGCATCGAACCAATTGGGCCGAGCACGTGCGGTTCCGCGACAACCGCAAAATGCTCGAATACGCCCTCAGCCAACGCCCCACGGTGATGGTCACGGGCCATTTCGGAAATTTCGAAGTTGGCGGCTATGTCTCGGGGTTGATGGGCCTTTCGACCCTGACGATCGCACGGCGGCTCGACAATCGCTACCTGCATGATTGGGTGGAGCGGTTTCGTGGAGCCAAAGGCCAATACATGGTCGACAAGGATGGATGTGCGACCGAGGTGGACCAGCACCTGCAGGAGGGTGGCATCCTCTCGCTGCTCGCCGACCAACACGCTGGCCCGAAGGGGTGTTGGGTCGATTTCATGGGTGTCCCAGCGTCATGTCACAAGGCACTTGCCCTGTTCTCGTTAAGTAGTGACGCGCCGATGCTTGTTGTGGGCACGCGGCGAATCAATCGTCAACCGATGCAGTTCGAGCTGGCTTGTTTTGGCGACATCGACCCCCGGGATGATTCGGCCGAGAGTTCGTCAGTGACAACCATGACCGAGTGGTACAACGAAAAACTTGGCGAAGCGATTGAAGAGTCGGTCGAACAGTATTGGTGGCTGCACCGACGCTGGCGCCAGCCACCACCCAAGGTGCAAAAGCGTCTCGAGAAACGACGCGCCGCCTAGCATCGCCTTTCGCTCCGCGAAAGTAGCCAGAATCCTCAGCCGCGATCGCGTGCGTTTCGTAGTACCCCGAGCCATGAGGTTGGTTAACGTGCGCTCCAACAATCACCCTCCCGCTTGCGGGAGGGTCGGACGCTAAAGTCCGGGGAGGGAATGATCGTTACAAATCAGACCCTCTCCGGGCCTTAGAGCCCGACTCTCCCAAGGAGAGTGTTATCACACGCGCAATTGCAACCCACAGCTCTAACGCTGCGTCGCACTGCCCTGCCCGGCTGCGACTTCGTTGAACCGCGGCATCTCATAGGCCGAGAATTCTGCCCACAGCGGCAGGTGATCGCTGATTTGGATCGCTTCTTCCTCGCTGATCCCGAATTCCTTTTGCAGATCGATCACACCGCATCGACCCGTGTATTCGCGAGTCATACGTCGGTCGATCAGGATGTGGTCGTAAGTCTTGGTCAACCGCGTGTTTGTTTTCATGTCGCCCGCAACGGTCACCACGCCTGGAATTTGTCCCAGTTCTCGCAAGCCCTTGGTGTCCACGTTCAAGTCACCGAGCAGGATAAAGTCCTCTTCTCGGTTGGCATCGTATTCGTATTGTCGGACGCTCACAAAAACGTCGTCGAGCACATTCATTTCGTTGCCCACCGCACCCGCGGCGACTTCCTTGGGCGAAGTGTGGGCGTTGATGAGCGTGAACCGAAACGGGACACGTCCGTCGGCAGCTCCCGTTTGGACTTGGAACGAGGCGACCATCGGTTCGCGGAACATGCGGTCATCGGGGTCGTGCACGACGTAGGCCGGCTGTGTGATTTGGATTCTCGATTCATCCCACACGAACGCATACGCTTCGGTGTAGCCTCGCTTGCCTTCGGAATTGGGGCGTCCGATCGGAACGCTGACCGTCGCCGTGTATCGACCGCCGGAAGCGTTCAACAGATTGACCAGTCGGCGAATCGCAGCCGCGTCGTCACCGTGCACTTCTTGGATGGCGACGACATCAAACCGAGAAATCACTTTGGCGATGGCCGCCAACAGTTCCGGTTTAGACGACTTGGAGTCGCCAAAGTGTTGGATGTTGAAAGTTGCCACCCTCACGGTATCGGGCGACTTGTCACCGAGTTGGTGAATCTCGATCGCTTGGATTTGCTGCGTATCGTCGCCGGTCCCCGATCCGATGATTTGGTCGAGCGAGGACAAGTCGATGCGCCCTGTCATGGCGCAAAAGACGGTCGCGACGATTCCGGCAAGCGTGCTGCCGGGACCGAGGAATTTTAGAAACGGAATGTTGCTGGTGACCGACTTTTTGCGTGACGAGCGTCGGCGTCGGCCGAAGATAAGTCCCACCTCAGCCTCCTTGCCTCGGCGATGTCGATCGTGTTCTTTCAGTAAAGTGCCGCTTTGTCGATAACCGCATTCTTGCGGTTGATCGTTTCGGCTTCGTTGTCTTAGTTCGGGTCGCCAATCACTTCTAATGCTTGGCGGGCCATCTGCTGTAATCTTGGCGGTGCGGTTTGAGCCGTTTCGCGTAGGGTCGGCACGGCGGCTTGTGCCGGAGGTCCGATCTGTGCGACGGCCCACGTGGCTTGTTCACGAGCGGGTAGGTACATCGAATCGCCGATACATTGCTGCAGGGCATCGATGACGCCGTCGATTCGATCACCGATGTCGCGCGCGCTTCCGACCCGGCCGATCATCGTTGCAGCCCAGTAACAAGTCTCACCGTCCTCGCCATCATCAAGGAGTCCGGCGAGCGTCTCGATTTCGTCACAGGTTGCAACCACCTTCGCTTCAAGGGCTTGGGCAGCATACATGCGAACGTTGTCGTCTCGGCTTCCCGCCAGCTGGACAATCCGTGCGGCGTGCCCAGTAACGACAGCGTCAGCGGCGACGATCGCATGCAGGGCTTCCCTCTGGTCCGCGACCGTTTCGCTGTCGAGCAACTCAATCGGGGTATCCAAACGACCGCCCTCCCATTCGCGATTTCAGGCAAACACGATCGTTGAATACGAAAAACGTCCAGTTTCACGCAAGGGCAATCGGCCTCGGCCTCGGGCCCCAGCCTCATCTGGCCCCCTGAGGTTTTGGGACCTTGCCCACGCGCAATGGTTTGCCCCACGCGCAATGGCTTCCAAGTCCAGGCCGAATAAGCGAGCCGCGGCTCATCGGAGTGAACTTGGGATCGGAATTCGTTTTGGCAGAATCACAATTCAAACCTGCAGAACTAGCGTCCTAGGAAGAAGCCTCCTCGGCGTGCTATTATCGAGCCCAACGGCATTCGAGAGGGTCTCTCGGATGTTGCTCGAGAGCCCAAGTTTCAGCAGAAATTGCCGTGAATCAGCAAACTGACTTTGCCATCATCCCAGACCGCGAATCGATCAATTCGGTCGAACGCGATATCCGCTTCTATCCCACCTCGAACGATTCGCCCAAGGTGCTTGCCGAGAGCGACATCCAGCGATGGAATGATGACGGGTACTTGGGGCCGCTTGATGTTTACGACGATGCCGAGATCGTCGACATCCGCGGTTACTTTGATCAGCTGCTTGCCGACGCGTTGGCCGAAGGAAAGGACAGCTACTCGATCAGCAGCGCTCACCTCAAGCACGCACGCGTTTGGGACATTTTGTCGAACGAGAAGATCGTCAACTATGTCGCTGATCTCCTTGGCGAAGACGTCGTCGGATGGGGCAGCCACTTCTTTTGCAAATTACCTGGCGACGGCAAGAGTGTTGATTGGCATCAGGACTGCAGCTACTGGCCGCTGACTCCCACCAAAGCAGTGACCGTTTGGTTGGCGATCGATGATGCGGACAAAGCCAACGGCTGCATGGAAGTTTTTGCCGGGTCGCACACCTATGGTTTGATCGACTTTGATGCCAGTGGCGACGACTCCGACAATGTGCTTGACCAATCGGTCAAGAATCCTGAGCAATACGGTCGCGAACAATTGACGCCTCTCAAGGCCGGACAGATTTCCATTCACAGCGATCTGTTGTTGCACGGGTCGGCCCCGAATGATTCCGATCGACGTCGATGCGGTTTGACGTTGCGATATTGTCCAGCGGACGTGTTGGCCTACTTGGACTGGAATAAGAAAGGTGTGGTACTCAGCGGCAACGCCGATGCCAAGCTTTGGCCCGGTGCATCAAAACCAACGACTCCGTGAATGTGAACTCTTTGGTTCGGTTAGGCCTCTACGCCACTAGCTTTTAACGACAACGATCAGGCCCACTTTGTATGAGTCTCGCGTCCCACTACGCAAACGAGCGATGCGCCATTTCCTTTGAACTGTTTCCGCCAAAAACGGAAGCGGGGCTCGAGTCGCTTTTGGAAACCGTCAAGCGGTTGATTGACTTCGATCCGAGCTACTTCACCTGTACCTACGGTGCGGGTGGATCGTCTCAGGAAACCACACTCAAGGTGCTCAAGCGAATCAAGGAGATCACGGATCTGCCCGTCGCTTCGCACCTTACTTGTGTCGGTCGCACCACCGAGCAGCTCGAGCAATACCTTCGCGATGCGAAGAGTATCGGTACGGACTACATCGTTGCCTTGCGAGGTGACCCACCGAAAGGAAGCGATCAATTCGAGGCGGTCGAGGGTGGATTGCGCTATGCCAACGAGTTGGTTGAGCTGATTCAAGCCAAGTTCGACGATTTTGGAATCGCGGTCGCTGGCTATCCCGAAGTGCACCAAGAAGCCGTCGACGCTCAAACTGACCTCGAGAACTTGAAACGCAAGGTCGACGCGGGAGCCGATGTGGTCATCACCCAGCTCTTCTACGACAACGACGATTTCTATCGTTTTCGTGACAAATGCGACGCGATCGGAATCCGCGTGCCGATTGTTCCTGGACTCTTGCCAGTGACGAACTTCAAGCAAGCTCAACGCATTGCTTCGATGTGCAAGGCGAGCATCCCCGAGACGCTAGCGGACGCGATGAATGCGAGCGCCGAAGCGACCGATCAATTCAAGGTTGGGCTCGAGCATGCACGCCAGCAGAAGGAAGACCTGTTGGAAAAAGGTGTTCCCGGTATCCACTATTACGTACTCAACAAGTGCGAAGCAGCTGAGCATCTGCTCGGTGCCCCTGCCTAGGGAAATCGCGGTTTGAATTCCTTGCCCGTGAGCCGCACGCGCTAGCGTCGGGCCCTACCACTTCCCACTAGTTGCGCTTCCCCGGTAGCTAACGCTCGCCAGAGCGTGGAGCTGCAAGAGACCACCTTCTGGCGAAGGTAGCAACGACGCTTTTAGCCCGAAAATTCCACGCACTCCCCACGAAAAGTGCCATCCGTTGGATGGGCGTGCGGCCAGTGTTCGGGTCTCTTTTGACTTTTGCCGCCGTTGGGTGGTATGATCAATCCTGGTGCCTAGGACTTTTCTTCTCTTCCCCTAACTGGGCGACAATATGCACCAACATTCGCCTCCGCCAATCGGCGCACCGGCCGTTTCCCCGCCACCCGTCGTGCCGCCCCCGCGAGCCGACGAGTTCGACGAGGAAACCATTGACCTGACCTCCGAACAATCTCGGATGACTGCGACCTACGTCGTTGTTGCTGGGACGTTCCTTGCTCTGGGGTTTATTTGCGGCAAACTTGGATTGCCATCCAGCGACGCTCCATCGAGCTATGTCGCGGATCATGAACTTCGTTCCGCCGGTAGGTTTTTGGATGCCATCGCGGCAAATGAACCTGTCTTGATTCCCTCGCGCGGCGCCATAACGTTTGATTTTGGCGGCGAGGAAGTGATTAGCGAACCGGCACCTCAGGTCGCGGTATCGCAGTCGCTGCAGCAACGTCCCGCCGAAGTGGCCGCGGCGGTGCCTACCGAATCGAAATCGGCAGAACAACCACGTGAGCCAAAGATTGCCGAGCCGTCTTTGCCGGTCGAGGAACAAGCACCGATCGCGTCGCAATTGGCTGACGCCCGTCCCAAGGCGAAAACGGTCGAGGTGAAAACAGTATCGCTAGCGCCAGCTCAGAATCCTTTGGCCGTTGCGACCAAGCCTGGTCGATTTGAGTCGATCATGTCTCTGGCCAAACCCAACGCGTCGGTTTTGCATACCAAGCAGGACGAGTCGACGTGCGTTGCCATGGAAGCTCATGGGACCGCGCTGGAATGGGCGGATTCACCGGCCGCGGCCTATCGGTTGGCCAAAGAGAAGGACAAGCTTGTCTTTCTGATTCATGTGTCAGGCAACTTTGAGATCCCTGGGTTTACGTGAAACAACGCATCAAAATACAGGGTGGGTGCCCTGTCCGACCCCATCGTTGGTGAAGTGTTTGCCGACGAATTCGTTTGTGCGTTTCAACAAGTTGGTGATTTTCGTGCTGTCTCGGTAGGCGGCAAAATTCAAAAGAATGGTGGCAACGTTGCGAGCCACTTTTTAACGCCGGATGGTCACGTCATTCATTCGGTAACGGGACCCGTTTCGGCAGAGGTGTTGCTTAGCGAAGCGCATTGGGCGCTGGATATGTACGGCATCGCAACGGCAAAGACATCTCAGTCGGCTCGGATGAACCACATCGCTTGGGCGCATCAACAAGCGAGTTGGAATCCGGCCAGTGGCCAAGACAAACGCGTCCACGAACTGTTGATGAACCAGCCGCTGCCGCACCTCAAGCTCGTCTATGAAGAGATCTTCGAGGATATTTTGGGCCAAAAGGTGAGTAAGGCGGGGCCGCGATTGATCCAAGCCAAGAATCGACTTGCCATGGCGAAGCATGCTGGCCGACCGATTCTCTTCGTGCTGCACGAAGGAACGACGTGGCAGCCACCGACGCTCGATCCAACACTTCAGTTGCTGATGGAAGAATACGTGGTGGTCATCATGCCGCTGAAGGAAGGTCCGGCGCTTAGCCAGCTCACCAAGCAGCCTCCGTTTGAAGCGCGTGGTTCGGCAAGACCTTTGTTCGTGGTTGCAAACAGCGATTGCGTTCAGCTTCATGCCATTGCCGGAGTCCGGCAAAGCGAACTCATCGCTGCGATGGCCGAAGGATGGGCTTCAGCGCTGGAGGCAAATCCGCCCTCGAGCTTGAAGTTCTTGGTTCGAGCCCAGCGTGTCCTGCGAAAAGTGTCACCGACCGCAGCCGACCGAATCCGCAATTTGACCATCAAGGTCCAGGAAGAGGCCCGGCAGAAACGCGCAGCGGAACAGGCAAAGCCTGAACAGCTCGCAATGCGGTAGGTACCGATCGCCTATTGATTCTCAAACACCGGCGTCTCTCGCGCCGGTTACAGGCTGACAATAAAACCTCCTCCTCCCTCCTCGTTACCCCGCTCTGCGTGGTAACGCACACCCGGACGTCTTCGTAGGTCATGCTTCGCATGACACGCATACAGCTTCACGTTCACCAGGGCTTCAACACGTCCAACCTGAAAGGCCCGACGCTAGCGCGTGCGGCTCACGATACCTCGTTACCCCACTCTCACTGGCTGTTCAATCCCCAGTCGTAGTCGAGATAGGTGATGTTCCCTTTGCCTAGGCTCGCGATCCGTTGTGACTCTTTCGAAGGCAGCCAATCCGCAATGCGTTTGAGCTGGGCTGATTGGTTTGAACCGAAATCTTCGGCGAACCATTTCAAGATCGATGAGAGTTCAAAGCGTTGCTGCGATCGGTCGAATCGAAAATTGCGTTGGCGCGAGAAGAAGTCTTTTGCGTTCGATTCAAGCTGCTGGTCCACCCGATCGGGCAAGTAGGCCTCGTTCAGCAATCGAGGGCAACTGATGGATGCACAGACGATGGCGAAATGAATACGCGGTTCCGACATGGTCCGCAACCGTTCGTGTTCAATGTCGTGCAACGAAATCGGGGTTCCGCCGACATAGAGTTTGAGGTCCTTCCAAATGTTGTATCCAAACAGGCGCGCGGTGTGATTGCGAATGCTCGTCGTCGGATACTCACGCAAGATGCCTCGAATTGTCGCTGCGTTGTAGGCGTTGATCCAGAAAGCAAGCTTCGCTTGCTTGGTCGCATGAACACGTTCGCTGGCGCTGGAAAGCGTTTGCAAATACTGATCCAGCAACATGATGTCCTGGCGATTTGCTCTCCAAGATCGATAGTCGACCATCCCCTCGCCATCGACATATTTGGTGAGAAGTTGGTTCCATAGCGAATGATCAACGGAGTCCATCGAGATGTCGGCTGATGCTTTCGTCCCGACGTAAACGGGCGAACCGCCGTGCGACCTGTTTTGGCAGGTCAATGCCCATGCCAAGGCGAGACAACAGAAGGGCAGAATCGTTCTCATCTTCGTCGGACATCCTTTTCGCGCGACCATGGTTGAGCGTGCTTCCTCATCATTTGAGAGTGCACTTTTCAATGACCACGTCGCCCATGCGACCGCCGTCAGATCATTGGGAAGGGGCAAGCGACTTGGCTGGCGGTCCGAGAGGGAGCAAATCCATTACGGACTATCCGGCAGATTCGGCGTAAGATCGCTAACATTGACAGCGACAATCAAATGAGCGGTCGACCAAGGCTGCTGCCACTGTCGCCGTAGCGTCAGCGGCTCGAGCCTTAAGCGGGCCCGAACCGTCCGGCGTGGATAGGTATTCAAGCGAAAACACCATGACCTCCGACAATCCCTACGATCCGACTCAGCCAATTGACGACGGCGGCGCGACCGATGGCAGCGAAGCGACTGATGGCAGCCAAGGGACTTCGGTGGGCGACCAAAGGCGATCGCTCAAACCTCTGCTCGTTGTGGTTGTGATTGCCATTGCTGCCGGACTCTTTTGGCAATTTGGTCACCTGTTGTCGATCGACTATTTGGCCGAGCAAGAGACAAAGCTTCGTGCGTTCCAGGCAAACAACCCCTATCTGGTCTATGGCATCGCGTTCATCGTCTATGTCACGGTGACCGGGCTTTCGTTGCCGGGCGCGGCGGCACTGACGCTCGTCTACGGTTGGTATTTCGGGTTTTTGCGAACCGTTGTGCTTGTCAGCTTTGCTTCAACGGCGGGCGCTACTTTGGCGTTCTTGATGAGTCGCTATTTGTTGCGCGACGCGGTGCAAGCCAAGTTTGGGGATCGCCTGACGACCTTCAACGAGCAGCTCGAGCGAGAGGGTGGTTTCTACCTTTTTACTCTTCGGCTGATTCCCGCCGTACCCTTTTTCGTCATCAACTTGGTGATGGGACTGACGCCGATCAAGACTCGTACCTACTGGTGGGTCAGCCAGCTCGGAATGTTGCCGGGGACGATTGTGTATGTCTACGCTGGTTCTCGAGTCCCGAACCTGACCATCCTTGCTGAGCAAGGTGCGGAGGCTGTTTTTTCGCCCTCCCAACTCGCGCAACTCGTTGTTGCATTTGGCCTGTTGGGCGTCTTTCCGTTGCTGGTTCGCAAGATCATGAATCGATTGACACCATCCCCATGAAGACTTCGAGAATCAAACCTGTCTATTGACTGACCTTTGGCCGGCTCGCATCGGAAGAAGGCAGTGCGAGCGGCGAAACGGAACACTCTTTACCTGCCGATCCTTGACCATGTCGACACTTGTTCAACTTCAACCTTTCGACGAACACAACCAAACGCTCCAGTCGCACGTGCATCCGCCTGACTGGCAAAACCCCACGCCTTCGGGACGCTACAACATGGTGGTGATCGGAGGCGGAACCGCCGGGCTCGTTTCCGCGATCGGTGCAGCCGGTTTGGGGGCCAAGGTTGCACTGATCGAACGCGACCTCCTTGGCGGCGATTGCTTGAACGTTGGTTGTGTTCCATCAAAAGCGTTGATCAGCGCAGCTCGCGTGGCCGCCGTCGCTCGAGCCGCGGAACCATTCGGCGTGGACATTCAGGGCGACGTCAACGTCAAGTTTGCTGAGATGATGCAGCGGATGCGCAGACTGCGAGCCGGCATCAGCCCTCACGACTCGGCGGCCCGTTTTCGCGACGCTGGCGTCGACGTCTACATGGGAAGCGGCAAGTTCGTGGATGCGAATTCGATCGAAGTTGATGGGCAAACGCTTTCCTTCAAGAAGGCCGTCATCGCGACGGGGGCTCGGGCGGCGAAGCTGCCCATTGACGGGTGGGATGAAGTCGAACCGCTCACGAACGAATCCATCTTTTCACTTACCGAGTTGCCACGGCGGCTCGTTGTGATCGGAGGCGGTCCGATCGGAACCGAGATGGCACAGAGTTTTGTGCGATTCGGATCAGAAGTCACGCAAATTGAAAAGTCGGATCACATCTTGCCTCGAGAGGACAGCGATGCTGCTCTCGTGGTTCAAGAATCGATGCGAAGAGATGGTGTTGAATTTGTCTTGAACGCGCAAGTCAAGCGAATGCAGCGGCGCGACAACGAAAAGGTTGTCGTTGTTGAGCGGGGAGGCGAAGAGATCGAGATTGTGGGTGATGAAATCTTGGTTGGCATCGGCCGCTCGCCCAACGTTGAAGGGATGGGGCTTGAGAACGCGGGAGTCCAATTTGATGTTCGACGTGGTATTGAAGTTAACGATCGCCTGCAAACAACCAACCCGAACGTTTACGCAGCGGGGGACGTAGCTTCCAAATACAAGTTCACACACGCGGCCGATTTTATGGCGCGAATCGTGATCGGAAATGCACTCTTCATGGGACGTGGAAAGGCGAGTTCGTTGTTGGTGCCTTGGGCCACCTATACCTCACCGGAACTTGCCCATGTTGGTTTGCAGCCACAGGAGGCTGCACAACAAGGAATCGAAATTGACACCTACACCCAGCCCTTTGCCGAGGTCGATCGAGCCATTCTCGAAGGCGATACGGAGGGCTTTGTGCGGGTGCACGTCAAAAAGGGAACGGACAAGATTGTCGGGGCAACGGTGGTTGCGACCAATGCCGGCGACATGATTGGAGAGTTAACGATGGCGATCAAGCACAGAATCGGGCTCAAAAAGATCGCATCGACGATTCATCCCTACCCGACTCAGGCCGAAGCGATTCGTAAATTGGGGGACCAATTCAATCGCACCCGTTTGACGCCCACCGTCGCTGCAGCGATGAAAAAGTGGCTTGCCTGGAGCCGCTAACGGTTGTCGTCGCGTTGCGACAGGCCGATGGCTAAACTGGTTGGCATGATAGTCAGCATTTTTAATGACGTGATTGGCCCGGTGATGCGTGGCCCCTCGAGTTCGCATTGTGCGGCGGCGTTAAGGATTGGCCGGTTGGCTCGTGACTTGATGGGCGGCCAGATCGATTCGGTGGTTGTCGAATTTGACAATGGCGGGTCATTACCTGCGACGCACACGAGCCAAGGTTCCGACATGGGATTATTTGGCGGTTTGCTTGGTTGGGACGCCGACGATGAACGTTTGCCCGAGGCGGAGCAGTACCTTCAAGAAGCGGGGATTGAGTTGCAGTTTCGCTACCTCGATCTCGCAGATCCCCATCCCAACACCTATCGCCTAAAACTTGTCGGCCGCGAACGTCAGCATGAGTTGATCGCGATATCGACTGGTGGCGGGATGTTCGAAGTCTTGTCGATCGACGGTGTCGCGCTCGCGATGGGCGGTGACTACGACGAAACCCTTGTTTGGGTCGATCGGCAAGTCGATGCCGCGGATGTTTGCAGTGAGCTGGGGGTTGATCAAATCCTCACGCACCACTGCGGCGAGCAAACACTTCTTCAAATCAGGTCGCAACAGCCCGTTGACGACGTGCAGATCAACGCGGTGCTGTCTCCGGCAAGTGTGTCCAAGATTCGGCGTATGACGGCTGTCTTGCCGATCCGTTCGCGCAAAGGTGTGAGCGTTCCGTTCCAAACATGTGCGGCGATGTTGGAGCACGCGGGCGATACATCCGCTCCACTTTGGAAGCTCGCCTGCGAATATGAGATGGCGCGAGGTGGTCTAACTGAAGAGGCGGTTATTGCCAAGATGCAAGACATCGTCAAGATTTTGCGTCGCAGTGTTATCGCCGGGCTTGCAGGAACCGAGTACGAAGACCGCATTCTCGGGTTTCAGTCGGGTGGCTTTCAGCAAGCGATGGAAAAAGGGCAGTTGCTTGACGGCGGCCTATTGAACCGCGTCGTGCTGTATACGACGGCCTTGATGGAAGTCAAAAGCTCGATGGGAGTGATCGTCGCCGCGCCGACAGCGGGTGCATGCGCCGCACTTCCGGCAACCTGCCTTGCGGTGGGCGAAATGCTTGACCGTGATGACGAAGAGATTGCCAAAGCAATGCTTGCCGCTGGAATCGTTGGCGTTTTTATCGCGACGCATTGGAGTTTTGCAGCCGAGGTCGGTGGTTGTCAGGCGGAAGGTGGTTCGGCATCGGCCATGGCGGCCGCATCACTCGTGACGTTTGCTGGTGGTTCGCTCGAGCAAGGTGTGGCGGCTTCGTCGATGGCGATGCAAAACATGCTTGGCCTGATCTGTGACCCGGTTGCAAATCGAGTCGAAGTGCCCTGTTTGGGAAAGAACGTGATGGCGGCAAGCAACGCGCTCTCGTGTGCCAACATGGCGCTTGCGGGATTTGACGCAGTGATCCCTCTTGATGAAACGATTGCTGCAGCAAAAAGTGTCGCTGAACGCATGCCGCGAGAACATCGCTGCACCGCGCTGGGTGGGCTCGCTCAAACACCGACATCACTCGCGTTGGAAGCGCGAATCAATTGCGGGAGTGGTTGCGGGTGTGCGGCGAGTCCCGTTGAACCTAAAAGGTCGCCGACGAATACGCCCTGATTCTTGAGTTCAGGAGTCACGGTGAGCCGAATGGGCTAGCGTTTGGTCGTTCGTGATGTGAACGAGTGCGAGGCCCGACGCTAGCGCGTTCGGCTCACGATAACTCGCCGCACATTCCCCGCGCGGCGTTACAGGCCGTAGCTACCTTCGCCAGAAGGTGGTTTTCATTGGTTGACCGCTCCCCACAATCACCACGCTCTGGCGAGCGTAGCTACGCGACCTGAAAGGTCCGGCTGCGTGCGCGATCACGATTCACGATCAATCGCTGGCGCTTTGCAGGAATGTTGCGACACGGTCCATGTCTGGCGGCAGCGGCGCTTCGAAGCTGATCGTTTTTCCTGTTTGTGGGTGACAGAACTCAAGCTTTCTTGCGTGCAACGCCTGCCGCAACAGAATCGGTTCTTCGTTGGGACGCGAAGTCTTGCCGCGTAGCATTGACTCGGTTGCCTCGGAGTGACCCGCATACAATCGGTCACAAAGAATGGGGGCACCAATGTGATTCAAGTGAACACGGATCTGGTGAGTGCGTCCGGTCTTGGGACGCACACGAACGATTGTGAATCGGCCATGACGCGACATCACTTCATAAAACGTTGATGCCGGTTTGCTCGTCACGTGGTCTTCGCGAATCGCCATTTTGTCACGCTGATAGGGATGGCGTCCGATCGGAGCGTCGATCACGTCGCGATCGCGGTCGATCGCGCCCGATGTGATGGCGATGTACTCTTTTTGAACATGGCGATCATGAAATTGGTCAGCCAAATGCATGTGCACCGCATTGGTCTTGGCGACCACGATCACGCCACTGGTGTCTCGATCAAGCCTGTGGACGATACCCGGTCGTGAGGGTCCGCCAACATCCGAGAGCGATTGAAATCGATAGGCAAGTGCACTTGTCAGTGTGCCGGACCAATGCCCCCGCGCTGGGTGAACCACCATCCCAGCGGGTTTATTGACGACGACAAGTCCATCGTCCTCGTACAGCACATCGAGTGGGATATTCTCCGGAATCGATGTGTCCGGTGGAGGGGGCGGGAGCTTGAACCGGACTTTTTGACCCGCGTTGAGTTTGACGCTTGGTCGCACGACCCGCCCATCCACTTCCCCGCCGCCTTCCTGAACGGCCGCGCGGATTTGAGTGCGACTAAAGCCATCGCAACATTGCGAAAGAAACAGATCGATTCGTTGCCCGCTTGCAGAGTCGGGAACGACGAATTCGCGATAGACCTCTTCCTCGGCTGGATCAGAAGATTCCTCGCTGTCAGCAATCACAGGTGACGTGACGACGTCCTCGGATTCCAGTTCGTCGTCTTTTGACATGTCGTTGCGATGGCGCTGTGATTCTGATTGCCACTGCGATTCAGTGTGGCAGAAAAACGTGCTCAGCCGTTTCCTTCTTCAGCGCCAGAGGCATCATCTGCGGTCGATTCCGATTCACTCGCCTCGGTTCCGCTTTCGTCACTCGACGCAGCTTCGGTTGACTCCGCAGCCGCTTCTTCTGATGCGTCCGCTTCACCATTGGAAGAGGCATCTTCACCAGCAGCAGGTTCGGGTGATTCTGTGTCGTTGGAGGCGGCGGCTTCTTCAGCTTCGCCGGAAGCAGCGTCTTTTGCAGCGTCAGCACCTTCGGCTGGCATTTCGATGCCGTCTTTCGGGGCGCTTGGTGTGCCGGCACCACCGATCTCTGGCAATTTCAAATCGGGAATCGTTGGCAGGGTCGCGCCACCAGGCAATGTCGGAGGCAACGATGGTTCGGGCGGACTGAAATCTTGCTCGGCAAACCAAGTGAGAAACTCTTGGGTTTCGTCGCTCGACAAACTGTCGATGCGGCGTTGGGCCAACTTGAGCATCGGTTCCGACTCGTTTGCGGCGATGCAGGCTTCGTATGCCTTCACCGCGGTGTCCACGTCGCCGAGCGATTCGGCGGCACGGGCGATGCCAAGGTTAGCACGCGACTTCAGAACCATGTCATCGCTGCGAGCGATCGCTTTTTCAAAGGCCTCTTGGGCTTGCTTGAGCGTGTCCTCGGCGTCGACTCGATTGGTGAACAGCTTTTGAAGACCTTCGTTGAGGTATCGGTTGCCTTCATAAAGTTGGGCCCAAGCTCCTGCAGCCGTCCCGGGAAAGGTATCGCTAACCTTGGTGAGGTCTTCAACGTCTTCCGAGTAGGCAGCCTGGATCAGCTGAAGCGTTGCATCGCTCCGCTGCTCAGTCTCCTTACTCTTGTACAACGCGTACGCGATCAGGCCGAAAATGCCGACCCCAACCACCACGGCGATGATTCGCGAGTAGGGTTCAATCGATTTGTTGATCTTTCCCAAGTAGGCAGCCAATTCATTCTGCTGCAATTCGTGACGGCGATCGGCTTTCATAGCTTGCCCGTTTTGGGTCCGCGAAAGGACGGGATTTTGATTTGTCAGTGTTGGCAGACGCTCTTCGTGCGTTCCGCCGCATTCTTTGTTGTATCAGAAGCCCGGAAGTATAGAAATCGCCCGAATTTAGCGTCAATAGCCGTCCGCAATTGCGCACGTTAACACTCTCCCTTGGGAGAGTCGGGCTCTAAGGCCCCGGAGAGGGTTTGTTTGGGAAGGATCATTCCCTCCCCGGACTTTGCGTCCGACCCTCCCGCAAGCGGGAGGGTGATTGTGGATCGCGCGTGAACCCGGGCAAGTCAGGCCGCGGCCGTTAACGCGTTGAGGGCTCAAAAATACAGTGTTTCACCGGAAAATTCCCGCCAAATCTCGGTCTCGCCAGCTGGATTCCGCCAATTTCACCGATCGACCGCGTGCTCTTTTAGCTCTTCAATTGAGGCGAATTCCAGCGTCGACATGTGGGTCGCTTCGAGGACGACCGGCGGAGCCATCCCGGCGTCGTACGCTTCTTTCCAGCGCGCGGCACAGAGGCACCAGCGATCACCGGGGACCAAACCGGGAAAGTCGTACGTCAGGTTCGGCGTCGACAAGTCGTTGCCACGCGACTTGCTGAACTCCAAGAATTCGGCCGTCACCTGGGTACATACCGTGTGTAGCCCGGCGTCTTCAGCACCCGTATTGCAGCAGCCATCTCGATAAAAACCGGTCATCGGTTTGACGCTGCAGGTTTCCAGTTCGCCACCGAGGACGTTTTTTCCAGGCATCGTTTGCACCCTGTCTTGACAATAAACGACGTGTCTATCGGTATAGTAATAGCACAGTTGACCCTTTGGCGACTGGACCTGGAACCACAGGGACCCCGTAAAACAATCAGGCCATGGACGCGATTTTTCGAGACCTTACCGAAGCACAGCGCGACGCAGTCGAGCACTCGGACGGTCCGCTTCTGATTTTAGCCGGTCCCGGTTCAGGAAAGACGCGGGTGGTCACCCACCGCATTGCCCACATGCTTCAATCGGGCGTCGAAGCATGGCAAATCGCAGCGCTGACGTTTACCAACAAAGCTGCCGAAGAAATGCGCGCCCGCGTCGATCGTTTGGCCCCTGGCCAGCCGGTTTGGATGGGGACCTTTCACCGGTTTTGTGCTCAGCACTTGCGGCGGTTTGCGCCCATGGTGGGACTGGCCGAGAACTATTCGATCTACGACACGGCCGATGCCAAAGCGGCAATGAAGCGTGCCATCGAAGCGGCTGGGATATCGCTCTCGCACGCAACGCCTGATCAAATCGCTAACTCGATCAGCCAAGCGAAGAATCGCCTAGTGACCCCCGAGATGATGCAGGGCCATGCGATGCGTTCGCGAGACGCTGTGGCTGCAAAGGTCTATCCGGTCTACCAGCAACAGTTGCTGACATCGAATGCGGTCGATTTTGATGACCTGCTTTTGCACATGGCACGTTTGCTGCGCGAGAATCCTGAGATTCGCAGCGAGATGGATGCCAAGTACAAGTACATCATGGTCGACGAATACCAGGACACGAACCTTGCCCAGTACGCAATCGTCCGTGCGTTGTCGATCGACCATCCGAACCTTGCCGTCACCGGCGATCCCGACCAATCGATTTACGGGTGGCGCGGCGCGGACCTGAACAACATTCTTGACTTCGAAAAGGACTATCCGTCGGTCAAGACAGTCCGCCTCGAGCAGAACTATCGCAGCACGCCGAACATCTTGTCGGTTGCCGATCAATTGATTCGACACAACGTTCGCCGCAAACAGAAAGAGCTGTTTACAGAGAACGACGAAGGCGATCCGGTCGTCTTGCGAATCTATGAAAACGGATTCCAGGAAGCCGAAGAGATCATTGATGAAATCTCCATGACCGTGCATTCCGGTGCCGCCCGGCCGCGCGACTTCGCCATTTTCTTTCGCATGAATGCACTGTCGCGTTCTCTGGAACATGCACTGCGAAGCCGCAGTTTGCCGTACCAAATCGTCAACGGTGTCGAGTTCTATCAACGCAAAGAAGTTAAGGATTTGATCGCCTATTTGCATCTGATCAACAATCCTTGCCATGACGTCGCATTGACGCGAGTCATCAATTTGCCGACTCGCGGCATCGGAGCAAAAACGATTCAGCGGTTGCGCGATCACGCTGACCGCAAGAACATCCCGATGCTCGAAGCGGCGCGAGAAGCGGGCCTGATCGAGGGCTTGGCGAAACGATCCGCGACGATGGTTGCCAAATTTGTGGCGATCTACGATCGACTGTGCATCAAGGCGACCGCGACGGTCGAGGATCTGCTGCGCTATTTGGTCGATGAAATTGGCTACAAGAACTACCTCGAAGGACTTTCCGAAGACGCCGCCGACAATGATCGCATGGCGAATGTTGACGAATTGATTACGGCAGCGGTCGAGTTTGATCGTCAACATCCCGATGACGGTTCACTCGAAGCCTTCCTTGAACAGGTCGCTTTGGTCTCTGATACCGACGCGTTCGAAGATTCCAATGATCGTGTCACGCTCATGACCCTACACGCAGCAAAGGGACTTGAGTTCCCGCGTGTCTACATCATTGGCGTCGAGGACAATTTGATCCCGCACGCGAGATCCAAAGAAGACGAGTGGCAATACGAGGAAGAGCGTCGATTGCTTTTTGTTGGCATCACGCGCGCCGAACAGTGGCTGCAAATGAGCTGTTGCAAAACACGGACATTGCGTGGTGACAATCGACCGGTGATCGCGAGCCCCTTCTTGAGCGAACTTCCGCTCCACGAGATGCGCAAAGTCGAATCGACCGTCGCTCGAAACTGGTTCGATAACGATGATGACGACGTGGTCCAAGATGAGTATCCCGAGTCTTGGGACTTGCCTGACGAAGACGATTCCGACACCGATTCAGGACCAAGCCAAGTCCGCGAATCGGACGAGAACGTTGATGCCGTTGATGAGCAGGTCAACTTTGAACCCGACGGTCCTGAGGACGGCGGTCCACCAAATCCAAAATTGAAATCGCCTAAGAAAGAGAGCCCTGCTCCAGCCGCACTCAAGACGGCTGCGGACTTGATGCAAAAGGGCAAAGTGCCGCTAACGGCGTTTCGCGAGGGGATCCAAGTCCGCCATCAAGAATATGGGGACGGGACCATCATCTCGGTGACCGGGCGCGGCCCGAAGCGAATGGCAAAAGTCCAGTTTCCTGATGGCGAACACAGTTTTCGAGTCGCCTTCGCCCAACTCGAACTGATTTAGGAGCGGTGGCGTTGGAGCAGGGGGATCCTCGCCCGACCAGGGCTCTCTGACGATGCACTCTTCTAGGCTGTGGTTTTTTGAATGTCGCCATTCGCTCCGCGAAAGTCGCGTCCCCAAACGCAACATTTGCACGGCTCACAGAAAATCACAGCCTCTCGCCGACGCCGCGGCTAGAGAGCGACTTCTCAAACCTCCGCCCAATGCGTAAAACTTGGGGCAAAAGAGCCCCCAATCCAATGCTGTAGGCGACTGATGAGCGGAACCGACTTTGGCGCAACCGACGCACTTGTTGGCGTGATCATGGGCAGCCGCAACGACTGGGACACAATGAAGAACGCTGCTGACGTTCTCAAAGAATTGTCGATCCCGCATGAAAGTCTCGTCGTTTCGGCTCACCGTACACCCCAACGCATGGCGTCCTACGCCGAATCGGCAGCCGGTCGAGGGCTCAAGGTCATCATTGCCGGCGCCGGGGGTGCTGCACACTTGCCCGGAATGGTGGCATCAGAAACGATCTTGCCTGTGATTGGCGTGCCCGTGCAAAGCCGTGCACTCCAGGGCCTCGATTCGCTCCTCTCGATTGCACAGATGCCCGGTGGGATTCCCGTTGCGACCATGTCGATCGGAAACTCGGGTGCCAAGAATGCGGGCCTGATGGCGGCGCGCATTTTGTCATTGAGTGACTCGGCGCTGGCCGAGCGGCTCGCCACCTTCATCCAGCGTCAGACGGACGCTGTGTTGGAATCGGCTGAGCTTTAAAATTCATTTCTCCTGCCAATCCACCCTCGCGTTCAATCAATGGAATCGAACACCTCCGTGGCCCAACCTTCAACATCTCCAGCCGAAAGCACCAAACCCCTTCTGCCCGGCGCAACGATCGGCATGGTCGGCGGGGGCCAACTCGGACGAATGTTTGCGGTTGCCGCAGCGTCGATGGGCTACAAGGTGTTTGTCTTTACGACCAGTGCCGACGACCCTGCCGCTCAGGTCGCACATCGCGTCTTTGTCGGTGAGCTTACCGACCACGAGGTTGCCGCCGAATTCGCTTCGCAATGTGATGTGATCACGCTTGAATTCGAGAACATTCCCGCCGACACCATCGCACTTTGCGGCGAGCACGCGCCGACCTATCCCGACGCGTCCGTATTGGCGACAGCCCAAGATCGACTCCGCGAAAAAGGGACGCTTGCCGGTGCTGGTTTGCCGGTCACCCCGTTTGCTGAGGTGACGGGTGCCGATTCGATCATCCAATTGGCGGATCAGTTGGGTTGGCCTTTGATCGTCAAAACGGCAACCAGTGGCTACGACGGCAAGGGACAGCACCGAGTCGAATCGGCCGAGCAGGCACGGCAAACAACGTGGGACACCAACCAAGCCTGGGCAGCCGAAAAGTGTATCGCATTTGATTGCGAAGTTTCGGTCGTCGTCGCGCGTAGCAGCGTCGGTGAAGTAAAGACGTTCCCCGTTTTCGAAAATGGGCACCGCAACCACATTCTTGACCTCTCGGTTGCGCCAGCCTCGGTCAGCCAAGCGGTGCAGGAGCGAGCCGAGGAAATCGCAAAGGCCGCTGCCGAAACGCTCGGCGTCGTTGGCTTGCTTTGCGTTGAGATGTTTGTCCAAGGCGATGAAGTCCTGATCAACGAGGTCGCGCCACGGCCACACAACTCGGGACACCTGACGATCGAAGCGTGCCACACGAGTCAGTTCGGCCAGCATGTGCGAGCGATTTGCGGGATGCCGCTCGGAGAAACTTCGTTGCGTTGTGGCGCCGCCGCAATGGTCAACTTGCTCGGCGATCTTTGGGACGATGGCGATCCCGATTGGTCAAAAGCTCTCGCTGTTCCAGGTGCTTGTTTGCATTTGTATGGAAAGCAGGATGCAAAGAAGGGCCGCAAAATGGGGCATTTGACGGCGACAGCCGATACTGTGGACGAGGCGGTCAAGCGAGCGGAGTCGGCCAGAGCGGCGGTGCAGTGAAGCGGCGATCTTTGTCGGTGCGAACCTCAAAATCGGAATGATCGTCTAGCAAGCAGAGCGAAAGAAAAATTGAGCGTGGAAGGGGCGTTGACGTGAATCAAGGATTTGCGAAACTCATGCCCTGCATCGCACACGCAAGCGGCCGTGGCGGAACTGGCAGACGCGCTAGGTTGAGGGCCTAGTGGGAGATAATCCCGTGGAGGTTCGAGTCCTCTCGGCCGCACTCTTCTTTTCGGTGAGCGTTTCGATCCGCCCCCGTCATCCAACCCGCGAATGCTCTCGACGCATTCTCCGAAATCTTCAGGCTCTTCAGCCTAAAAGTGGGACGACGAACGGTAAGCCGTTGCTACGCTCGCCGGAGCGGCAAAGGTAGTGGAATATGCCGGATCTGCCTCGCTGTCGCTTCTTGATCCGGGCCTACAGTACAGAAGCGTTCCCTTCAGGCTGACCTGTTAGATCTACTGGTGACGATCAGGTTTGCGTTGGAAGCGTGCTTCGGCTGATAATGCTCAAGCTTGCACGTGATTATTCCCACTAGGCCCTCAACCTAGCGCGTCTGCCAGTTCCGCAACGGCAGCATGAGTGTGGGCTTCCAGCAGCGCGACTCCAATGTTGCGGACACTGGTAGCGAAAGTTGTGCTTTTGGCTGTTTAGCCCTTTTGTTCAACGGTAACGGAAAATGAGCTTGAACGAAGGAACCGATCCGTCGGATCGTTGGTTCGATGACAACCCGTCAGAGCGCGAAGCACTCTTGGCGACTGCCGAACAGATTTCGCAGATGGGTTGTTGGTCGTGGGATTTTGCCACGCAAAAGGTCTCGTGGTCCGATGGGGTTTATCGGATCTTGGGCCTCGCGCCCAATTCAGAAGAGCCGTCGGTCGAGCGATTCGACGCAGCGATTCACAAGGATGATTGGGATCTCTATACCGCCACGCGCGAAAAACTCTTGCAGACCGGCCGTGGCGAGGTGTTGGAAGTTCGCGTGGTGCGAAGCGATGGAAGCGTTCGGTCGGTTGTCTTGAATTGCGTGCTGTTTCGCGATGATTCTGGGAACTTGATTCGCAGCGTCGGAACCATGTTCGACATTACCGAGCAGAAGGCACTTGAGTCGCAGCTGCGGCAAGCCCAAAAGATCGATGTGCTCGGCAAACTTGCTGGCGGAATGGCCCACGATTTCAACAACGTGTTGTCCGCCATTTTGAATTTCTCGCAAGTCTTGCAGTTTCGACTCAGCGAGCCCGGAATGGAAGAGCTGCGAGACCTGGCGGCGAACATTCACTTGGCTGCCGAACATGGAGCGTCGGTGACGTCGCGGTTACTCTCCTTTGCTCACATGCGACCGTCGAATCCCAAGAAATGTGAATTGGAGAAGATCGTCGACAACACATTGTTGTTGGCGGAAACCAGTATTGGCGATGAGGTAGAGATCGTTTGGTCTGCTGACGAGCAGCAGTTTTCAATCGATTGTGAGAGCGATCAGATTCAAAGCGCGCTCCTCAATCTCCTTCTCAATGCCCGCGACGCAATTGGCGGTAAAGGTACGATCGAGATCACGCTCACAGCGAAGTACGTCGACGAAGAGCGAGGGAAGAGGCTGGCGATCCCCTGTGAGCCTGGGAATCATGTCGTCGTTTCAGTGGCTGATAATGGGACCGGAATGCCCGACGAAGTGATCGAACAAATGTTTGACCCTTTTTTCAGCACCAAGCGGGCCGACGCTGGTACCGGGCTTGGACTGGCATCGGTCTATAACGTGTTGAAACAGCATCGCGGTGGCATCGATGTTGAATCGGCAGTTGGCGTTGGCACCACGTTGTCTCTCTACCTGCCTTGTGAGATGTCAGCTGACACGCTGCCGACCTAGCCGGCAAACATGGGGTGCCGGTCCCGAATTCCGAGAAGATCGGGCCTGCCTGATTGGGCGAAGGCCTTTCGGTGTTGTCGCTTTTGCCGCGAAATCGCCGTCAATCGTGGGATGGATGCGGAGCCAGGAAACATCATCTTTTTTTCGATATCTTGCGGCAGGTCGCGCATCGTTACGCATATGCCCGAGTGCCACCACAGCTTCTCCCTGCTAGTCGAACGCAGCTCGAGACAACGATACTCCAACACTTCTGCTCGGGTATTGGCCGTTTTTCGGGCGTTCGTTCGGCTGGGGCAGTAGCGGAGAGGTTTGTTGTGGCGAATAACTCACGTCGCATCGTTCGACTCCAATGCGATTTTGACAGGACTTCGTTCATATGACTGTTGCGGCAGGCATTTGTGGCGATCGAGAATAGCGTTTTGCTGCTTCGGAATTGGCTTGCGCGATGGACGATGATCGACACCAAGAATTCACAGAGCTCTACGCAGCCAATGAGCATCGGTTGTACGGCTTCGTCTATTCGTTGCTGCACAGTCGCGCTGACGCCGACGATGTGATTCAAGAAACGATGGTTCAGCTTTGGGAGCATTTTGCCTCGTACGACCGTTCCCTGCCCTTCCTGCCTTGGGCCAGCCGATTTGCCTACCGCAAAGTGCTCATGCACCGACGACGGGAGGCATCCAGGCGGATCTATTTGAGTGAGGAAACTCTCGAGTCGCTCGCTCAAGATTATCCTGAAAGCCAGGATTGGGAAGAATCACGCCGACGCGCATTGAAGGCTTGTCTCGCTGGATTGACCGACAAGCAGGCAGCGTTGCTCAAGTCGCGATATGAAGACGAACAAACCCTGATCGAATTGGCGGAGGAAATGGGCCGCTCGGTCAACTCGCTGTACAAATCGCTTCAGCGGATTCGTCAGGGTTTGGTCGAATGTGTTCATCGGCGTCTGGTGGAGCCTAGCTGATGTCATCGACACTCGACCGAAATCGCTTGACCCATCTCATTGGCAAGCTTTGCGACGGTGAGATCACCGGTGAGGAACTGGGGGAACTGGAGTTTCTATTGCAGGGCTCAAGCGAAGCCCGTCAGCATTATCATTTGGTCGTGTCGCTCCATCGCGACCTTGAGTCATGCGAGATCAAACCCGACCTGTTGGGGGCTGCTGAAGCTGGAGGCCCAGACTCGCAGGGCGTCGGGCATGACTCGCAGGGCGTCGGGCATGACTCGCGAGGGGGCGGACTGGCGGTGTCGTTGCGTCTGGCGATCGCTGCCAGCATTTTGATTGCAGTTGGATTCGCATTTCGGTGGTATTGGCAAGACGAGTTGACGCCAACGTCAGTACCCCTCGCGACGGTGACGGAACTCGTCGGCGTCCAGTGGACACCCTCGCAAGCGGCGGTTCAGGCCGGCGACCTCCTTTCCGAAGGAAGGTTGAGCTTTGCGGCAGGCACGTTGCTATTGACCTACCAGCACGGAGTGGTGGTGACGGTTCAAGGTCCAGCAGTCTATGAGCTCGTTAACCGAGACCACGCCGTTCTGCACGCAGGCGAGCTCGTCGCGTACGTGCCCGATGGCGCGGAGGGGTTTCAAGTGTCAACGTCGAGCGCGAACGTGGTTGACCTGGGCACAGAGTTCGGTGTGACAGCAGGTCCCGACGGTGTTTCCGAAGTGATCGTGTTTGACGGTCAGATTGAGCTGGCGGCAAAGCACGCACCACAGTCCGGCCAGCAGCTTGTTGCAGCCGGATTGGCCTATCGCATAGGACCGGACGGAACGACAAGCCAGAAAGCGTTCTCGCAGTCCCGTTTCGAAAATGCACGCTCGATGATTCGGCGACGTAAAGTGATTCGCGAAACGTTCCGCAACGACGACCTTTATCCAGGTGAACCCAAATTGGGATGGTTGAGCCCTTGGGTATTCGATTCAGTCAACGTCACAACCAACGAACTGGCGACGGGAATTCAGGTGGAAAATCCGCTTGCGCCCGGGACAAGAAACTACTACACCTACGCCGGCACCAGCGGTGCGGACGCGGCCGATTTGAAACTCGTCCGCGACTTTGGGTCTTATGATCTTTTCGACGTCGAGCAACCGTACACGATTGAATTCTTGATGAGGCTCGAGAGCGATCCGCAGCAACTGCGTGCGATGAAAGTCTTTGGCTCGCAGGGAACGGCCGAAGCAAGTGGTGATCATCGTGGCTGGGAAATCGCAGCGTCGCTGCCAGATGATCGAGAGCAACTTCATTGGCTCATTCCGCAGGCGTCGATGAAACAGACCGGGGAACTCGCTTTGCTTCGGGACCGAACGTACCGGTTCCTGATCGAGGTTCATCCCCACAGACGCCAGTGGCGAGCTTCTGTATCGGATGGCTCGGTTACCGTCTGGAATACGCTTGGCGATGGAATTCCGTTGGCGGAAGCCCACTTTAGCAATCCGAGTGTCAACACGATTGGTCTGCAGTTGACGATGGAGCCTCATTCGGAGCTGCGTTTCTCGTTGGATGCGATTCGAATTCAAAACCATCCGGTCACATCGAAATCGCAGTAGCCTGTGCAAGTGCGGCGAACTGGCGGGAATCACACAAAACGGTGGCAGGATCCTCTTGCACGTGCATATGACCATTGAATGCCATTGTTCGAACACCGTTAATCGTTGAGTTCTGAGAGTTCGTTGCCATGCGACCCTTTCCTTGTGCGCTGATTCTGGTCGCGTTGCTCGCGCCATCGCTGCGTGCCGACCAAGCCGCTGGTGACCGTCCCAATGTCATCATCATTACCGCCGATGACATGAATTGGGATTCGGTCGGCTGCTATGGTTGCCCGCTTCCGGAAGTCACCCCATCGATTGATCGTCTTGCCGAACAAGGCATCCGATTCGAGCACGCTCACGTTGCTTCGACGGCCTGCTATCCATCAAGAAGTGCCATCAGTACTGGTCGGCGTGGGCATCGAAGTGGTGGCGAAGGATTCTTTTACCTTCGGTTCCCGAACGTTCCGACCGTCCAGCAGATCCTGCACGACGCGGGGTATCGCGTTGGCATCCTGGGGAAGGTCAAGCACAGCACACCTTACGAGGACACACCATGGGACGTCGCGACGGAGATGGGAAGAAACACCGACGAGTTCGAACGCGAGGTCGCCGACTTCATTGATGGCTCACTAAGTGCGACAAAGCCGTTTTACTTGGTTGTGAATTCACATGATCCGCACCGACCCTATTTCAAGATTGATCGAGAAAGCTCTGATGGCGATGGGGAAGTGCCAAGCCGCATCTACCGGCCTGAGGAAATCCCTGTTCATCCCACGATTCCTGATCATCCAGATGTGAGGCACGAACAGGCCTGCTATTTCTCATCCGTAAGACGATGTGACGATGTCGTCGGACGCATCGTCGATGTGATCGAAGAGCGTCAGCTTGCAACGGATACCATGATCGTCTTTCTATCAGATCATGGTATGGCAGTCCCGTCAGCAAAATCCAATTGCTACGTGCAAAGTACGCGGACGCCATTCATTGTGAGGTGGGACGGACACATCGAGGCTGGCCAGATTGACAAGGACCACATGATTTCATCGATGGACATCCTGCCGACCATTCTTGAGGCTGCAGGACTCGAGAATCCGGGTGGAATGGACGGACGATCCCTCATGCCGCTTTTGGCTGGCGGCTCGCAGCCCGATCGAGACCACATCTTCACCCAGTACTACATGAAGATTGGTCAACCCAACTATCAAATGCGCGGCCTTCAAGACACTGAGTCAATGTACGTTTTCAACCCGTGGCACAACGGCAAACCTGTTTACAACAGTTCTGCCATGGGCGGTGTCTCCTTCCGAACGATGCTGATGCTCGGCCAATCCGATTCGGCATGGGCCAGGCGTGCCGAATACCTGTTGACCCGTGTTCCAGAGGAGTTCTTCGATCTGCGGGATGATCCCCATTGTCTGAACAATCTGATCAACGATCCCCGCCATGCCAAGAAGATCGATGCGTTTCGTCGCCGCATGGCCAGTCACCTCACTCAAAGCAGCGATCCGATGTCGGAGGTGTTCACTGTCTATCAAAAGACACAATCGGTTGACCAAATGAGCAAGACGTATGCGGCGATGTGGGACAAGCATGACCTACCGGGCCGGATCGCAAAGAACCCCGTCGACTTGAATCGTTGGACGAGCGCAAGGTCAAAACGAGAGTCGCAGCCGGACAAGCGACAACAAACCATCACTGACGAAGAACGCCGGTTAAAACGCAAGGCGAGTCGCGAAGCTCGCAGAGACAAGTAGCCATCAGTTAGAAAGCGAATACAAACCATGCGAGTTGCTCTTGCCCTCTCACTGTTGACGTTGGCTTGCACGGCGTCAGCAAGCGAACGACCGAACATTCTGTTTATCTTTACCGATGACCACGCTTATCAGGCGATTAGTGCCTATGGGTCAAAGGTGAATCAAACGCCGAATATCGATCGAATTGCCAGCGAAGGCGCAATCTTCCGAAATAGCTTTGTGACAAACTCGATTTGCGGCCCGAGTCGAGCTGTGATCCTTACCGGAAAGCACAGTCACCTCAACGGCTTTCGGAAAAATGACGATCTGTTTGATGGTGGGCAAACAACGTTCCCCAAGCTCCTGCAAAACGCCGGCTACAAGACGGCGCTGATCGGTAAATGGCATCTGAAGTCGCAGCCTCAGGGATTCAACCATTGGGAGATCTTGCCCGGACAAGGCCACTACTACAATCCTGACTTCGTTACTAATCGAGGTAGGCACCGAGAGCCAGGCTACGTGACGGATCTCATAACGGATAAGTCGATTGAATGGATCGATCACAATCGAGATCAGCCGTTCATGTTGATGCTGCAGCACAAGGCGCCGCATCGTGAATGGATGCCGAGCCCCAAGCACCTCGCTCTCTATGATGACGTCACGATCCCTGAACCTGACAACTTGTTCGATAGCTACGAGTCACGTGGTGCAGCGGCGCGCGACCAGGACATGTCGATTGCCAAGACGATGAATCTCACCTCAGACAACAAAGTTTGGGAACTCGACGTTGATCGGAGGAAGAAACAAATCTGGCACTACAACATCGGCAGGATGACGGACAAGCAGCGTGCCGGCTGGAACAAAGCGTATGCAGGCAAGAATGCGCAGTTCATTGCGTCGAACCTAAGTGGCGAAGCGCTTGTTCGCTGGAAATACCAACGCTACATGAAGGACTACCTCCGCTGTATCGCGTCGGTCGACGACAATGTCGGACGCATGCTCGACTACTTGAAGGATTCGGGGTTAGACAAGAATACCGTGGTCATCTACAGCTCTGATCAAGGCTTCTACCTTGGCGAGCATGGGTGGTTCGATAAGCGATTCATGTACGAGGAATCGATGCGGACGCCCCTGCTGATCAAATGGCCGGGCAAGGTCAAGCCAGGCCAATCGGTCGACGAGCTGGTCCAGAATCTCGACTACGCCCAAACGATTCTGGACATTGCCGGAGTCGAAAGCCCGACCGACATGCAGGGACGCAGTCTCGTGCCGATTCTGCGCGGTAAGCCGACAACCTGGCGAGAGTCACTCTACTACCACTACTACGAAGGGGCAGACTCTTGGCACAAGGTTGCCAAACATGAGGGGATTCGCACGCAGCGCTACAAGCTGATCCACTTCTACACGCTCGGCTACTGGGAACTGTATGACTTGGCAAACGATCCTCAGGAAATGCACAACCTCTACGGAACTGACGCGGTGGAATCGCTGGCGAAAGAGCTGAAACAACAATTGGCGGCATTGAAGGCCAAGTATCAAGTTCCTGAGCAATAGTGGTGCTGCAAATCGCCACTGATCGCACGGGCCCGATCGCACGGGCCCGATCGTTTCGTCTAATCTATGTCTGCCGCATCAAGTGTTCCTGCGGTTGTCTCACCATTGATTGGATCGGTTGGGTTTGTCTATGTACCAGCGATTGTCTGGCATCTTGCTTTTGCTTGGGATTCTTGTGGCATTTCCTAAGAGTGAATCATCGGTTTTTGCGCAGAGCTCCATTCGCGACATCGAGTTTGGTGTGGTCGATGGCGTGTCGTTGAAACTTGATTTGCACCTTCCGCCCGATGCAGAGGAAACGCCTCTATTGGTTTGGATTCATGGGGGGGCGTGGCGACGCGGAGCCAAGGAGTCGGTGCCAGTAAAGAAGCTCGTCGAAGAAAGAGGTTGGGCCGTCGCGTCGATTGGTTATCGGTTATCGCCCGTCGCAAAGTTCCCGGCCCAGATTCACGACATCAAAGCGGCCATTCGTTTTCTTCGCGCCAACGCACACAAGTACGGGTACGAGAGCAATCGGATCGCGATCGCCGGTGCCTCTGCCGGTGGACACCTCGCGGCGCTTGTTGGGGTGACGAACGAACATCAGGAACTCGAAGGAACGATTGGGGAGCATCTTGATCAGAGTTCGTCGGTTCAGGCAACGGTGAGCCTTTATGGAGCGAGCAACCTGACGACAATCTTGAACCAATCGACACCGCATGGGTTGAGTGTACGCGAGCCCGCTCTCGACCTTTTCATTGGCGGACACCCCGATCGCGTTCCGGACGTCGCGAAGCTGGCAAGCCCCGTCTTTCACGTCGACAAAAGTGACCCACCCCTTTTGTTGATTCATGGGGACCAGGATCCACAGATGCCGATCAACCAGGCCCATGAACTGCACGGAAAGTTCAAATCGCTCGAACTGGAGGTCGAGTTTGATGTCTTGCATGGAGCGGCGCACGGTGGCGAACGCTTTTACACATCGCCGCAGATTGCGCGAATCGACCAGTTTTTGCGCCGGCATCTCTCCATGCAGAAAGCCACAGAGTTCAACAGCAACGCAACGGGGCGAACCCATTGAACTCTGTGGCAGGCTCGAGCGGTTTGTCGGCTATTACTTTCCAACCGTTGGAAGCGGAGCGATTTCTGAATAGATATGTGAAAGTTGAGACTTTCCGAAGCTGTTTGTTGCAGTACTCGACTGTTGGTGACAACTAAAGCAGTGCGTGCCCTGTGTGTAAGTTTCCATCGTCGAATTGAACGCTTTCAGCGAACCCCGTAGGTCTGACTTGGAATAGCCCGAAGCTTTTGGGATCGGTGCGTCTTGTTTGGGCGATGGAACAGTGGTCCAGATTCCGGCAGTTTGGATGTAGTTGGCGCGCACGTCGCCTGCGGCAAGCTGGCTGCGGACCGATTGATTGATCGAGAGCAGGTCGGTGTTGTTTTTGACAACGGCAGCACTGTTGTCATTGGCTTTACTTCCCCACGGGTAATTGCGGACCGTATTCGATGGACTGATTCCATTCGGACAAACCAACACAGGCGGGTTCGTATTGGGTTGCGTTGCCGCGTGGATATTCCCGTGTTTTTCATAGGCACATTCGACATTTGCACTGGCCGACGGTCCGCCCGTCGCCATGAACAAGAAGGTCCCGCTTGAGTCAAATGAATGCAGCACCGGGTTAGGCGAAGAGGTCGATTGATAGTAGTAGTCTTGGTCGGGAGCATTCATGATGTGTTCGTAGGTGATCCAAATAAACTCAGGGTGGTTTTGGACTGTGCCAACGATGTGAATACCTGTTAGCGCCAAATCAAGCGTCGCTGTTCCTGTCGCCTTCCATTCGGTGTTGGTCGAATTGGGCGTGTACTCCGGAACGGTTGCGGTCATCGTGATGAATTGGGACGCATCAGGTACGCTCGCCGCGCTGACCCATGACGTTTTGAATTCCATCACAAGCGTTTCGGGGGCTTCGAGCGTGACCGACGGGAAAGTGCTGGCAACGTAGTTCGTGACCGAAGTGAGGTCGGATTGATTTCGAGGAAAGGTCGTTAGCTGAGGAAAGGCATTGTTCTTTTGGCCTGTTAAGAAATAACCATACAATTCGTTGACGTGAACGCCGTAATAAACCAATGAACCTTGTTGCGAAAGGAGCACGCCGCTGCTGCCGGCTTGGCCGACCTCTCCGATGTCGTCTTGTTTTGTGCTGCGAACCGAAAACGCTGGCGTTGTGGTCGCGCTGTTCGCTTGTAAGTAGCGGACCTTATTTGCATTGGCGGGGAGGACGTTAAACAGAGCAGGACTATCTAGCACGAGGCCGTTTCCGCTGGGCGAGGTGACCCACAAAAACATCTGCGCGCCCCATTTGTAGAAGTCACACACCGAACTTGACGTGCTCAGATTCACGCTGTCGGCCGGGTTGACCGGACCGTTGAGGGCAGGAGTACCGCCGACGAACCAGTTGCCGAAGTCTTTTGACGAGACTTGGCACGTCAGGTCAACATCTGTCGGAAGGGACATTTGGCCGAGCGCTTTCGTGCTTGACAAAAACGACATCGCCATCGCTGCGGATGCGGCCAATGCGAAAGACAAAAACTGTGCGCCAGTTCGAGCTTGTGGACCTGGATTGGTACCCATGAGACGTGCCCTCTTGAGTGGGAAAGAGAAGCGGCGCCTGCCAAGGGATGCGCCGCGAAGTGAATGCCGAAAGCTTTGCGCGATCGCGATTGAATTCAATGAGAGTTTTTGGGGCAGCTTCGTGAGAGGATGTCACCGATGACAATCTGTTCAGACGCGCACAAGTTCAGTTAGGCGTTTCCGTTCATCTGTGACAACGCGCGGTTACGCATGCCGAAATCCTGCGTTTGACCAGAGTTTGAATGTTTGGATCGACAGAACGATCGCTTGTAGTCCTAAGTCAGCTGAAGACAAAGGCGTGAACAGGTCGGTACGCTCGAATCGACGAAACTCTTTGCAATCGCTGGACATTTAGTGTGGATTGCAAGTCGCATAGAATGTTGGCTTTCGTGCTGAGGCCTAGTAAAGGAGCCGACGATTGTGTTGCTGGAACGACTGATAGGGTGTGTTCTGTTCGCAGTTTGCGCAGCGCATGTTTTGAAAGCCGATGATCGCCCGAACGTACTTTGGATCATGGCGGACGATCTTCGCCCACAGCTCGGTTGCTATGGCGATCGCATCGTGAAGTCGCCGAACATCGACCGATTTGCGACTCAGGCTCTTCGGTTCGAGCATGCGTATGTTCAAGCCGCCGTATGCAGTCCATCGCGAAACTCGATGCTTAGCGGATTGCGTCCCAATACGACCGGTTTGCGGGGCTTTGGAGTCAGTATCCGCGAGGCCGTGCCCGATATCATTACGTTGCCACAGCATTTCAAAAACAACGGCTACGAATCGCGCGCGTTCGGCAAGATTTTTCATATCTACGATGAATCGATGCTCGGTGATGAGGACGACGCCGAATCTTGGAGTGAGCCGACGCGGTGGCCAGACGTTCCCGTGTGGGGGCCGCAACAGAATGCACTGCGCAATCGATTGATTGCTCGAGCAAGGCTTGATGGAAAAGTCTTGCGTCACCCACATGATTGGCCAAGGGCGCGGACATGGGATGATAGTGACATTCCTGATGATCAAATGCAGGACGGCAACACGGCAGCGGCCGTTGAAAGATACTTGGCGTCAAAAAAGGGAGATGATGAGCCGTTCTTTCTTGCCGTTGGTTTTCTTCGGCCGCATCTTCCGTTCAATGCTCCGCAAGAGTATTGGGACCTCTACGATCCTGACGACATCGATTTGCCGACGTTTCGAGGTTTGCCGGAAGGGGCCGAGCCGTGGATGGTCAACCGTGGCTTGGTCAAGAACTACTATGAAATGCCCTCGCTCGAAGATGCCGACGACGATTTTCTGAAGCAGTATTTGCAGGGCTACTTAGCTTGCATCACTTATGTCGACGCTTGCTTCGGTCGTGTGCTGACAGCACTCAAGCAGTCTGGCCACCAGGACAACACCATCATCGTGTTTATGGGTGATCATGGTTACCAGATGGGAGAGTACGATTCTTGGGGGCACAAACATTCAAACTTCGAGATTTCTACTCGAACGCCGTTGCTCATCGCGACTCCCGGAATGCTCCATCCAGGTGAATCGACGATGGCAGTTGTTGAATTCCTTGATCTCTATCCGACTTTGTGTGAGCTTGCGGGGTTGGCAAAGCCGTCCCATCTTGAAGGTGTTAGCCTTGTGCCGTTGCTCAAGCAGCGTGACGCAACCGTCCGCGATGCCGGTTGTAGTGAAATGAAACGGCGCGGAAGAATCGGCCGCAGCATCCGCACCGCCGAATATCGATACACGGAATGGCGAAACGAACATGGGAATTTGGTGGCTCGTGAACTGTACGACCATCGTAGCGACCGAAGTCCAGGCCAACTCGAAACCAAAAACGTTTCCGGCGTTGCAGCTATGTCAGACGTTGTTGACGGATTGAGTCAGCAACTTCACCGGCTTGTTCCTCATACGCGCGGAAAGAGGGTGAATCCGCATTAGCGGCAAGCGGTTTGTGTTGTGCCGATATGTCGGGTTGCGGTCGGTTACTTCCCCGCTTCGTCTTTGAGGCCATCCATTTTGCTTGCCACCGCGCCTTTGGGGGCTTTCGGCCAAGGGGTTTCGCCGGGCGCCCATTCGGTCGGTTGTTTCGCCCGGATTTGGTCGACCGCTTTGATGAGCCATTGGGGGACGTCTTGTTGCTCGGTGAGTCCGTAGACATAGGGCAGCGGAGGATCCATCAAGAGCGGTTTGTCACCCAGTGGCGGACGCTCGTGTCCCAGTTCATCGAGGCGTGATTTCAGTTCCGCAACGACCGTGGGGTTGGAAGGTGCCACATCCGTCGATTCGGTTGGATCGGTTTTGATGTTGTAGAGTGCATCTCCCATCAGTTTGAAGTCGCCGCTGCGAATGGTTGGCAATCGAACGCTCCCTGAAACATCGAAGACGATTTCGTTTCGGCGGCTCGCCGCGTCCTCGAACAGCATGTCCGTCATGTCGATTCCGTCGATAGGGCGCTGTTGGGCGTGTTGGCCACCCGCGAGCGTGATGAAGGTCGGGTAAAAATCAGACACAAACATCAATCCATCTTTGGTAGCGCCGGGCTTGGTGTGCCCCGGCCACCTCAGGATCGCTGGTTGGCGAACGCCACCTTCAAAGGTCGTGTTTTTGGTACCGCGAAATGGCTTGCTCATCTCTTCAAGGACCGGGCCATTGTCGTTGGTAAAAATGAACAGCGTGTTGTCGCGAAAACCGTTTTCATGGATCGCGCGGTCAATTCGTCCAACGGCGCTATCGAGACTCTCGAGCATCGCGTGACGAATGGCCAATGGGTCGTCGGCGTCACCGTCATAGTTAGGTGGTGTGTTGAGCGGGCCGTGCACGGCGTTGAACGCGACGTACATAAAGAAGGGGCGATCGTCCTGTTTACGATCGGAGATCACCCGTTCGGCTTCGGCGGCGATCAGGTCGGTGACATAGCCCTCTTCCTGGACAGGGCGTTGGTTGCGGTGCCAGTCGTAGACAGCAAAACGAGCCGGCGCGTTGTGCACGATCGTCTTGGTGTAATAGTCGATTCCCCATGCGTAATGCCCGTATTGGTGTTCAAAGCCCTGCCCCATCGGCAAATGCTCGGGCAGCCATTCGCCGAGATGCCATTTTCCAAGAAGAGCAGTGAAATAACCCGCTTCCTTCAACGCCTCGGCGATCGTTCGCTCTTGCGAGTCCAGAGCATGAATGCGGCGTGTTGGCTCGCCCCGGTCGTTGTGCGCGAGTTCGAGTCCCAGTTTTGCCAGATAGCTTGGCTTGCCAAAGTCTTCCGATCGCCAGTCGCTCCAAGTTCGGAAGGCGTAGCGTCCGGTCAAGAATGCGGCGCGCGTCGGGGCGCACACGCTGTGGGTGTAAAACTCATTGAGACGCAGGCCCTCAGCGGCCAATCGGTCCAGGTTGGGTGTTTTCGCCGCGGTCCCGCCATTGAACCCAGGTTGGTTCCAGCCCATGTCGTCGGAAAGGATGAAAACAATGTTCGGTCGAGAGCCACGCGTTTCGGCCAAAGCAGCAGGTGCTGAGAGAGCGCAGGCGAAAAGTGAGGTGAGTAGAAGTGCGTAGGTCTTCATCGTCGCGGTTGTTTTTTCAGAGAGGAAGGTTGCACCGCAGGAGCGGCGTTCATCGCGCAAGTCCATTTGAAATCAAGCAAGCCATAGTGTCTTGTAATTGGCGGACCTTTCTTGGTAAAAACCGGACATGCTTCCATCGGTATCTGTTGAAGACGTCGTCAACCTGTTCGATCACATCCCTGAGGTTTGCTTCTTTGTGAAGGACCGTCAGGGGCGTTTTGTTCGTGTCAATCGAGCACTGTTGGATCGACTAGGGCTTCAAGACGAATCTGAGATCGTTGGAACAACGGACCGCGATCGCTATCCGCCGGAGATTGCGGAGCAGTTGCTTGAAGGTGACCAGCGGGTAATGGAAACGGGCGAACCGCTGGTCAATCATGTCGAAGTGTTGCTCGATGGCACAGGAAAGCTCGATTGGTTTTCAACGACGAAGTTGCCCCTTCGAAGTCGTCAGGGGAAGATCCTGGGCGTCGTCGGGATCGTCCGTAATCACGAAGGGGGCCGACGCCTCGCAGCGTCGTACAGTGTGGTTGGCGAAGTCGTTGATTGTATTCGTGACGATCCCGCCAGGTACCGTGTCGCCGATTTGGCCGCGCGGGTTGGTGTGTCGGCACGGCATTTGAACCGACTGTTTCATGACGCCCTCGGCATTGATGTTCAGCAGTTTCTGATTCGCACGCGCATTCGAGCATCTACCGTTGCGCTTCGAGAAACCGACCGTTCAATTGCCGAGATCGGCGACGAGTTCGGTTTTTGCGATCAGAGCGCCTTCACCAAACAATTTCGCAAGCACACCGGGGTAACCCCTGCTGCGTACAGGTCGAGAACTCGTGAACGCAGCTAGACGCTACTAGGCAAGGTCTTCATCGCTTCACAGAGAAGGCGTTGGCGAGTGACTGCCTTCGACGGGGACATGTTGCGGGTGAGACGCCGGGACGAGTGTGTTTTTCCAGATCTTGCCGTCCTGCATAATGAGCCGAAGGTTGTCGCGATCGCGCAGCAGCTCGAGTTCAGCAACCGGGTTACCATTGATGACAAGCAAGTCCGCATAGGCGCCCGGTTCGATGACGCCCAGGCCAATTCCTTTTTGCTTTTTTTCGTCGGGCGAAAGCGTTGGGTAGGCGTCTTTGTACGGGTTCATGTCGCCGCACCAACCAAGTACGTGTCCCGCAGTCGAAGTTGCGGTCCGCAAAACTTGGACGTTCGAAAACCCGACGGTCTTCAGCCAAATCAAGTTTTCGACTTGTCGGTTGACGTTGGCTTCATCAAACATGTCACCGCCGGTGACCATGATCAAGTCATGTTTCAACGCCCACTTGAGCATCTGCGAGGCGCCTGAATTGACCATCACGGCTTTTGCCTTTTGATCGGCTGAGAAGAACGAGATCTTTTCGACGTTGTCGGGATGAAACGCCTCCAAAGACATGACTGATTGGATCGAAAGGGCAACGCCTTCCTTCTTCATTCGAATGATCGTGTCTTCGGACACGAGGAAATTGTGTTCGATGCAGCGAACGCCCGCGTCGATGGCGCGGTTGACCGCGCGATCATGATAGGCGTGAACAAGAACGTAGGTGCCGTAGTCTTCGGCCACGTCGACGGCGGCTTTCATCTCGTCAAAGGTGAACTGGGTCATGTGAATGGGGTCAAACTCACTTGCCACACCACCGCCGGCCATCACTTTGATCTGTGTAGCACCGGCGCGAAGGTTGTGACGGGCCGCTTCCATCACCTGAGCTCGCCCACTCGCGATGTGGCCGAATCCAGCCCTCTCTAAGATGTCTTCGTCGCCCAATTGATCGGTCACAAGACCCGTATCGGCGTGCCCGCCCAATTGCGAAATGAATCCACCGCTCGGATAGATACGTGGACCAGGAATTCGGTCCAACCGCACGGCTTTTGCCAAGCTACAGACGTTCCCGCCTGCGTCTCGAGTCGAGGTGAATCCTTGATCGAGGTAGTCACGCAGCCGTTCTGCGGACATCGCACCGATCGCCATTTGGTCATAGCGGTCGCGCCCCTCGAGCATGCCTTCGTGAATGGCATGGTGCGCGTGCATGTCAATCAGGCCCGGCATGATGGTGCCGCCGTTGCCATCGATCTTGATGGCATCATCACGAACCTCTGCGCTGGGGCCAACGGACTTGATCAGGTTATTCTCAATGACAACCGGACCCGCCAGTAGCTTGGCGTTGGTTCCATCAAAGACTTGAACGTTAGTGATCACGACTTGTGGTGGTTCTTCCGCTTGCTCTTGAGCGAACAACGAAGTGGCCACCGTAAACGCCAGCAGTGTTGATAGATGTCTCATGGTGATTCGGTACCTTTCACGCTGAGTCTTTCGATCTGAGCAAGTGTCATGGTGTAGGCGGAGTGAATCGTCACCGGACCGCTGGCCGTGACGCGCCGCTTCGAAACGGGCGATGCGGTGATGCGGCCAGTCAAACGAATGGGATCGTTGCGGCTGGGGAGGTCGATGGCGCGAGCGAGCGAAACGAAGACGCATTGGAGTCGCGGCGGAGGATCCTCGTGACTACAAGCGGCGAGCGTCGGAACAAGAAAGAATTCGCTCAGCCGCCCCTGCTCTGTTTTGGTGGGGATGACGAATCCGGACAGGTTGACTTGTTTGCCACCGAGGTCCGATGCAATCGCTTTCGAGACGCGATCAACCTGCGCGGCGCGAAGCTGAGCAATGCGTTCACGTTGAATCATCAGCCACTCGATGTCGATCCCCTGCTTCTGCAAGCTCGCTGCGACTCTCTGAGCCTCCTCGGCATCGCTGCCATTGGCATCGAGTTTCTGATCGCGGACCAGGCGACGCACACGGATGACATAACCTAGGTCGCTGATTTGGTCGTTGCTTAGTCTTGCGAAGGGATCAACGAACGGCTTGCCACCTTCAGGTGCGAGGCGACTCCAGGGCAAATCGCGTCCGGAATTGGGGGGCTCGCCAAGCACATCGCAACACAATGCAAGGGACAGGCAGCCGGCGATTGTGATTCGGAAAGCGGTGAACAATGAATCCACCTCGCAGAAAAGGCTTTGGTCTTCAAACGGCTCACTTTACTGTGCTGGCAAGCCGTCACAAACCATTAGAACCGAATCCGTATGGAGGCATTCAGCGATGCGAGATTTTCGCCAAGGGTGAAGGTGGCGGTTATTGGTTGATCACGTCAACCAAGAGCTCGTTGATTTCGCGGAGGCGTTTTTCGAGTTCGTCCGAATCAAAGTTCGCACGACGCTTCAGATCATTCCGCAAACTATCGGGATAGATGAATGCCGTGCGCCCGGCCGGCAGAACTGCGGCGATTCCCGTGTTGCCAGCGGTCGTGGTGGGCTGGTCCAGTGCTTTCACGAGGGTTTGCACCTGTTTGAGTTCGGGTGAAAGCTCATCCTCTTTGGATTCAAGTTCAGCGATAACGACTCGCATTGCCCAGACGACTTGGCGAGCCGAATCGTAGGCGAAAAGTTTTTCCGTTGGAGTCTGTGCCAGGCCGGAAAGAACTCGAAGAGCGACATCGGAATCGACCGTAGTTGATTCGGCCTTTTCGATGGCGCGATCGATTGCAGCTTTCAAATTCGCTGCCGCTGCCGACACGTCTTCGGCTCGGCCAAAGGGTTGAGCGCCGAATCGGGCTGCGAGTGTACGCTCGAGTTCCATGATGTTTGGTTCGTCTTGGGCCAGGAAAAGCGCAATGTGGAACAACGCGTCTGGCCACTCATGTTGACGAGGCCGACCGGGAGCAGCCGGATAGCCACGTTGTTGCCGGTGGCTTTCGGTTTTCAGTTCGTGGTGGCAAGCGGCGCAGTCGTACAGCGAATAGTCAGCCCATTGATTCGATTGTGCCGAATCGATGACAAGTTGCAGCGTTTTTGCACGAGCCGCCAACGCACCGACCAAGAGTTTTCGTGTGTTCCAATAGGTGTCGTCGGGCGCATCAACGCCCGGAAGGTTCAACCGAAAGTACGAATCCTTTTCGCCATCGGGCAATTCGTCATGGACGGTCGACAAGGATCGCCAATGTTGAGGCATCTGCTCACAGAAGGTTTGCACTTCAATCGAAGGCAATGGCGGATGCCCGGCAGCATACATTTCGTGAGTGACGAATTGGTTTTGTTTTCGATTTCCAACGTGGCAATCGAAACAGAGACTGGCCTGACGGGAGGTCGTCACCAAATCTCGCATCCCCAAAGACTCTTTTTGATTGGCAGTGCTTCCTCGCCATTTGGCTTTGGCCTCGGGCGTGGTGGCGTTGTGATCAAGGACCCACTGGTTGGTCGTTCCGACCTGGTGGCAATAGTTGCATGAAATGCCTGGTTGATCCGCAGCAAACTCTGCCTTGTCCGATTCGACGTCGTGTCGATACCCGCCATGGCAGGTCAAGCAATTGTCACGGAATTGATCGTCGTTGTAGCGCAACTTTTCTTTGATGCGTTTGCTCAAAACGTTGCTCGCGCCGAGCCAGCCCGAAACGACTTGAGCATCACCATATTGATTGGCAAGTTTTGTTGCCTGCTCGAGTACTTCGTCTTTAGAGAGTGGTTCGACGCGGCGACGAGCAATCGCATGTTTGTCTTTCGTGATCCAGAACTTCAGCTCGTCCTGGCGGCTGTAGCTGGTATCGATTTTGGCAAAGTCGCTCTGCCCATTGTGGCAGCGGTCGCAGGCCTGGACCCCTGCGTGGTCTCGCCAGGTTTGGAAGACAGCGTCATAGGCTCGGTCGTTCGACGCGTCCTGCGCGACGACGTTAGGCGCACAGACGAAAGCCGCAGTACTTGCAATCCAAAGAATCAAGTTGCGGTAGATGACGGTGCGTTTGGAGAGGCAGAGTGACATCTCGGCGAATCTTACGTTCAAGGTTGATTGTTGCCGTCGTCGGTAGAGTCAGATTGTAACGATTCGAGCGCTTTGCGAAGGTCCTCGACCGATTGCCGTGGTTTTTCAGGCGGCTCTTTGGGGGCGTTGTCGCTCGGTTTCACCGCGGGTGGTGTTTGTTCGCCGCGGTTCTTGCGCTCTGTCTGCTGTTGTTTGCGAATCCGCTCGAGCAACGCATCGAGTTTGTCGCGAACATTGGCCGGATCTCGGCTATCGGACGGCGGGTGATCGGCTGCGTTTTCAGCGACGGGACCGAGGAACCTTGCAAGTTGGATAGACAGCCGCGCGATCTCGTGTCGGCTAAGCTGCGGACCTTTGGCGGACGCTCGCTTCGCATAACGGCTAATGTCGATCATCTGTGGGTACTGGAGACCGTATTGCAATTGGTCCGCCGTTTCTCGAAGCGGTCCGTCGATACCGCCGGGCCAGCTTTCTCGCGCCGCGATTGACGCCAGGTAGAACTGCGCCGCTGACTCCCACGTTAAGAATGTATCGGGGTCGCTTGCTGCTGATGCCACGAGCATTCCAAGTCGGTCGCTGTCAAATCGCTGGCGCTCCCCACCGCCCTCGGCCGCAAACCAAGCGGCAAGTTCTTTTCGAGCGTGCTTTGAGGCGTCGGCAACCGAGTCTGCGTTGGGCCGCGGCGGCTGTTCCATAGCCGTTTGTACCGATACCAGCGCGTCGAGAAGTCGATGGTCGTTTTCGGTTGCTTTGCCGCTTGTGACGCGGTGTTTCAACAGCCATCTCAATCCGGAATCATTCCATTGTGAATAGATTGCGGTTGCGGGTCGTTGTCGTTGCCCAGGAAGCTCGCTGCCGCGTGCGTTGCCAAGGCCAAGATTGTGGTGGCAGGATGCGCAGTCATACGCGGCAAACTCTGGCCACTGGCTCGCGGAGTGTCCGCGCCGAGCACGTGTTTCAAGAAGCGACAGCGACGCGTCGGCCGATGCCACTTGTCCGGCAAGCCAAAGTTGAGCCTCGTAGCGTTCTTTGTTATCGGCTTCGGCGTCTCGCCAGTGTTTCGGTTGCCAACTGTGGTAGGTCGCCAATTCATAGCGCAACGTCGGGTGGCCAGCGGCGATGATGTCGTGGTTCATGTCGCGGTCTCGGTCACCGACGTGACAGGAGGCGCACATGCGGGCTCGCGTGAAGAGGTCGTCGTTATTGACGAACCCTTGCTCGTGTGCCGATTCTCGCGACCAGTTGTATTGGACGTGCGAGGATTCCCATTGTTCAGCGGGACCATGACAGGCTTCGCATCCGACCCCTTCGCGAAGGTTGCCGGTGGTTCTCGGCTCGTCATAGCGTTTGGCCGTGTTGTGGCAAGCCAAGCAATTGTCGAAACCTGCCCGATCGAGCACGACGTTGTCTTGGTCGATGATTCTCAACCGACGCATCATTTGAACGCTTTCGTCGCCGCAAAAGGTTCGCCACGATCGTGCGTGTGGGTCGTTTTCGAGCCAGAGCTGGAATTCTGAGCCGCGACGCGCGGTCGGTTGGGCAATTCCCGGTCGCGGACCACCATGGCAAGACGAGACGGCGCAGGACTGAGCGCCCTTGAGCGAAAAATCGTTTCGCAGCAATGTGCCGTGGAGATGATCGAGACCTTGATGGCCGCTGGTAGAGGTATCGGTTGGTCGATCGTCAGTGAACGGATCAGACTGCGCTGCGTCTGGTTCTGGCGAGGGGACAGGTAGAAGTTGTTGGCCCGATGCAGTCGAAATCCCACCAATAGCGGGAGCAACGAAACAAACCAAGGCGACAACGCCTAAGACGCCTGTACAGCGATACAGATTGGCTGGCAAGGCAAGCATCACACCACTCGGCGTGTTTTGGTAAGTCGACTGAATTGAGGTGGACGAGATTGCCCCACAATAGTCGGTATCGTCATCATTTGCGCGGTCAACTTTGAGGCGTGTTTTGACAAGCGTCTCGGCACTGCCCGAGTGAATGCAACCCTCGATAGTGAACCTGCAATCGGCGATTGCCATAAGGATTGTAGGCTGCGATGAGGATTGTAGGCCGTGAACCTGCCTTGTCGCCATCGCGATTGTGAGTTTCGTGAAGGATTCAATGGTCGGCGGTCGAGGCGAATTGACTCGAACGACCTCACTCACTAAACATGGGCGCTCCTTCAAGTGGTACCATCAATGCATCGCAACATGGGGTCTTCCGACGTGTCCGGCTGGCACGGGCTTGTGCGACACCGGAATGGACCTGAATGCAACTGGTTGGTGCTACGGTGCTGTTGACGCAATCTTCACGGCTTCATTTTCGGACGGCGCTCCCTGCGGGCGTGCTCACGTTGGTGCTGGTGGGGTGGTACGTCAAAGCGTCGATTTCGGCCGGGCATCCGCTTAGCGGAAGCAGCGCAGCAGGCCTGTCCTGCGGGATTGCCGCCGGTTTGATCATCTTTTTCGAGATGCTGCTGAGCCCCAAGAAGTGGTTCCGCAGGATCAAGATGTTTGGTCCAGCGAAATACTGGATGGCGGCACATATCTGGTTTGGGATTGCATCGTTTTTCTTGGCGGTTGCTCATTGGGGATTGGTCTGGAGCGGTTGGCTTCCCAATACGCTCATGTTTCTTTTTGTGTTAACGATCCTCAGTGGGCTCTATGGATGGATCGTTCAGAATATTGTTCCCCGTTGGATGCTGCGGCATTTGCCCTCCGAGACGATTCATGGCCAGATCGATCATGTATCGCAGGTGACCGCGGGCGATGCTCGGCAGATGTTGATTGCGGTTTGTGGGCCTCGCCCAAGTGATGCCGGAGAAATCAATCCTGAGCTAGAGTTGGTCGGGACGGGGCCCGTCATCATTGGCGCCCAACGCAACGTTGGTCGAACGATTGGTCGTAGCGCTCAATCACGACGCGTGCAAAAGTCCCCCGAAGATGCCAAGCCGTTGTGGGACGCTTTTGACGAAATCGAGCCTTACTTATTGGAAGGTGCGAAGGCCGAGTCGCCCGTTTCACAACCGCAGCAAGCGGTCGATTGGTTTCGTAATTTGCGCGAGGCTTGCACCGACTCCAGCGCCGAGGCAATCGACATGCTTGAACAGCTTTGTCACCAGCGTCGCCAGTTCGACACGCAAAAATCGGTTCATCGAGTTTTGCATGGATGGTTGCCAATCCACATCGGCCTTTCCGTTGCCGTCACCGGATTGTTGATCGCACATATCATCACTGCCCTCAAGTATTGGTGATAGCACGATGTCTCAGGGTGAAACCGGAAAGCAACGAGCCCAGCGAATCGAGCTGGACTACTTTCGACAGCGCGACTCACTGGCGCGTCTGAAGGTTGCGTTGGCCATCACGGCTTGTCTGTTTGGCATTGCCGTCTTTGCCTACTCAAATTCCAACAGCATCGTTGCGATGCCCGGACCGGTGGCGGCGGGCCACGCCGAGATCGAATCGAACTGCGAAGCATGTCACACGCCATTCGTACCGATTGCCAACGATTCGATCCGCGAACTCAAGTTGCCGCCCTATGTTGATGTTTCCGCCGAGAAGTCGGTCGCAGCGACGTTTTCGAAGTGCACGCATTGTCACAACGGTGAGCATCCGATCGCAGGTCACCACAATCATCAGCTAGCGGGTGATTGGAAATTGGCTGATGAAAACTGTGCCCTTTGCCATGCCGATCACCAGGGAAGACTCTTCGACCTGTCGGATGTGCAAAACGAGCGGTGCGTCGATTGCCATCGTCGCATCGATTCGGTTTGTCTTGATCCGAGCCAGACCGTGCTCAAGGACCAAAAACGTCAAAGCATCGTCGCATTTTCCAAGCAGGGACACAGCGAATTTGCCTCGCTGTTTGCCGGTGATCCTGGGCGAATCAAGTTCGATCATGCCCAACACCTCTTGCCGGGACAATCCGCGTATGGTGCCGCTGGCAAGGTTGCGATGACAGCGGATCGATTGCCGGATGAGTTTCAAGGACGGTACGCGACAAATGAAAACGGATTCGTTCAACTTGCATGCAAGGATTGCCACCAGTCGAGCGGAGTGGCTGATGAGGAAATTGGTGCCGTCGACAAGGCTGGCCGCTACATGACGCCGATCAATTTCGAACAGCATTGCTCGGCATGCCACCATTTCAACCCGGCTGGGCAAACGGCCGAGAACGCTTCAATTCCTCACGCCGCTGCCTGGGATGAGGTTGGTAAATGGCTGGACGCGCGACTCGCAATCAAGAAGCGTGAACAACCGAGCTCGGGGCCAACGGGGATCGGAACGAGCGCCGAGCGATCGGGATCGTTGACGATTGAGCAGTTGGACGCCTTTGAAAAATCAACCGCGATTGCGACCCTCCAGCAGCAGTGTTTCAAGTGCCACGTTGATGATGTCACCACCGACAAAGCCATCGCGGCGACGAAACTGCGCGGAAAGATGATCCCCTCGCGCTGGTTAACCAATGGTCAATTCGATCATGCTTCGCACCAGAAGGTTGATTGTCTGCACTGCCACGGTGCGGTGGTGGAATCGGATCCGAAGTTGACCGCCAAGGATCACACTGTGGTTGCCATTGGCGGCATCGAGACGTGCACTGGTTGCCATCGCCCTGCTGGAACAACCGCTTCGTCGAGCGAGTCGGCGACCTTTGGCGGACACACCCAGTGGGCTTCGGATCGCTGCGTTCTTTGCCATCGCTATCACAACACGCCCTCGACGACTTTGGGGGCGGACCAATGAACACATCTTGTCGAGTTTGGTTGATCGCTGTTGCCATTGCGATCGTGTTTCCGGCACGCGTTCGCAGTCAGACGACCGACATTGTTTCGCCCTCCGTTATCGAACGTGCGAGTTGTGCCGCATCGACTTGCCATGGTGGGGCGATCGGCCGTGGTGAAAGTTGGGCATCGTCTTGGACGGTTTGGGCGGACCGCGATCCTCATGCAAATGCCGGCATCACCCTTTACAGCGACTTGTCTACACAGATCGTGTTTGCGCTCGATCCGAAAATCGCTGCGAAGCAAGCGGCGGGTGACGGTGCCTGGCTGCTCGATCGCGACAATCTGCTCCGGCGTCGTTGCTTGAGCTGTCACGCGACGGCCCAGGTCTTGGATTGTCAACCAAGCGGCGAACGAATCGATTCGTTGCAGCTTGCTGGCGGTGTTTCGTGCCAATCGTGTCACGGCCGCGCCGACCAATGGCTGCACCAGCACTACCTTCCAGGATTCGCAACCTCGAATGATGCGGACCCGATCGCCGCCCACAGCAAAGACAGCAATTTCAAGATTTCTGTAGGAATGCTTGATACGGAAACGATCGTCGGGCGTAGTTCGCGTTGCGTGCGGTGTCACGTCGGATCTCGGGATGCTGACGGTTTGATTCGCGATATGAATCACGACATGATTGCGGCGGGGCATCCCGTGCTGCGGTTCGAACTGGGGACCTACAACGAGGCGTTGCCGAAGCACTGGAGCCCGAATAAGGGCCCGTTCGCGTTTTCGAAGTCGCCTGTCCAAGTACGACAGGCTGGTCGCGCGATCACGCTTGCCGCTGCTGCCAAGCTTGCAGCTCAGCGCGCGGCAGACTACGCAAAGGGGGGCAACGTGCCGTGGCCCGAACTTGCCGACTACGATTGCTTTGCATGCCATCAGTCGTTGTCGATGGAACAGTACCGTTTGCCGCCCGATGCCAAACCGTCAGCCTTGCAGGTCAGTAGCGGCCTGCCGATTTGGAATTCGTGGCATACCGTTGGTCAGCGAGAGTTCAATGAGACGACCTTGAAAGCGCTTGCTCCCAATGCGGTCGATGCCGATCGGATGGCTGCCAGCGGTATCAAGCTTGCCAATACGGTTCGTGCCGAAGGGATTGCGATTGCTCAAAACGGCGGCACTGATGCAAAGGTGGAGCTCGACCGCTTACAGCAAACGCCTCCCCCGAGTGATTGGTATGAAGCTGCTGTGTTTTACCTTGATGCCGAAGCCGCGCTGCGTGAGTTTTCCGCGGGAAAGGATGAACCGTATAGGCGATTCTTGAATCAATCGCGACCGCTGCTGCAATTTGACTCGGGGGTGAACTCGCCAGGTCGTTTTGATCCCGCGATTGGCGCGCAGTTGAAGACCTTCCTTAACGACGCCCTAAAACCCTAGCTGAGAGAAGACGCGAAACCGCACCATGAGTCTCGTCATCATTCCTGCATTGAAGAAACGCCAGAAAGAACGTGGCGGTTTTCTCACTTCAGCTGACATGAAGCTGGTCGCGGATCAGCTTGATGTGCCAATGCATCGTGTGGAGGCGCTCGTTTCGTTTTTTCCTCATTTCCGCACGGATCCACCACCCAAGGCGACCGTACACGTTTGCCGTGACATGAGTTGTCACTTGAAAGGAAGTGTGAAGGCGACGGAAGAGTTGACGCAATGGGCCACCGAGAACTACGGCGATCAAGTTCAAGTCTGTGGTGTTTCTTGTTTGGGCAGATGCGATCGGGCACCTGCTGCCATGGTTTATGCCGAAGGGGTCACCGAGCATGAACGTCTTCTGGCTGAGACTGATGTTGGTCGTTGTCAGAAGGCGGTCGCCGCGATGCTTGATGGACAAGAGCCCGCTCATGATACGGACGCCGAACACGCGAAAACACAGGTGGGGCAGTGGGCACTCGACACCTACCAGGGCACTGCTACCTATGAAGTGGTCAAGAAGTTTGTCGAAGATGGCATGGACTCCGATACCGTCCTGTCGGCGCTCGAGTACGCGAATCTGCTCGGAATGGGTGGCGCTGGTGGACGCGCTTATCGAAAGTGGGGCGATGTCCTGCGAGCCCAATCGAAGTCGGGCAAGAAGTACGTCGTTTGCAATGCCGACGAGAGCGAGCCAGGGACGTTCAAGGACCGCGATATTCTTCTCGCAGCGCCACATACAACCATCGAGGGCATGATTCTAGCCGCGCTCGTCACCGGCGCTGACGAAGGATGGATCTACGTCCGACACGAATACCCCGAACAAATCGAGAAGTGTCGCGAGGAGATCAAACGCGCCGAGGAGTTGGGTGCCTGCGGACCCAATATTTTTGGAAGCGGGCGATCATTCAAACTCGAAGTCTACGAGAGTCCCGGCGGCTACATCTGTGGCGAACAAACGGCTTTGATTGAAGCGATGGAAGACAAGCGGGCCGAGCCACGCATCCGCCCACCCGAGCTGATGACCAACGGATTGAACAATTTGCCAACCCTTCTGTCGAACGTCGAGACCTTTGCCTGGGCTCCTTCGATTCTTCGCGATGGAGGCAAATGGTTCGCCGAACAGGGGAAGCATGACGCGATGCTTGCCAAAGGCAGCGAGCCAAAGATGAAGGGCAAACGCCTTTTTTCCATCAGCGGCGACCTGGAAAAACCAGGTGTTTACGAAGTGGAGACAGGGATCACGCTTGGTCAACTGATCGACGATCATTGTGGCGGCATGGCAGGGGGAAAGGAGATCGTGGCGGTCGCATTGAGTGGGCCTTCCGGTGGGCTGCTTCCAAATAAGATCCCGGTCAAATACTTGAGTCGGCGCTTTGTCGAAAAGAACGTCCCCGAGGGCGTGACGGAAATCTCAGTTCGTGATCTACCCTTGGACATCAATGTTTCGCGAGCCGTCGGTTACATGGTCGGTGCCGGGATAGTGGTTTACGGCGAGGGCTGCGACGTGCTTGCCGAAGCGGTTGCAAACAGTCGCTTTTATCGCAACGAATCGTGCGGCAAGTGTGTGCCCTGCCGAATCGGATCGCAAAAGATCACGGAAATGGCCGAGCGTTTGTTGGCTGGCGATGTCACGGTCGAGGAACTCGATGGCTTTGGCGGCACCGCGGATCAGTTGAGCCAAGTGATGGTCGGTACGAGCATCTGCGGCCTCGGCGCGGTGGCGAGCAATCCCTTTAGCAGCTTCCTAAAGTTCTTTCCGGAACTTGCCCGCCAAGCTTGCACCACAAAAGCGACAGGAGCGTGAAATCAATGAGTAACGTCCCTGATGATGCGATCAATTTCGATATCGACTATTCCGTCCTTCCAGAAGACGAAGGTCTGTTCGCTCGTGACGTCGATGGACAACTGATTCGCGTCGAAAAAGCGACCGCGGATGAGTTGGAGAAAACGGTCACGCTGGTGATTGATGGTGTTCAAGTCGTCGTCAACCAAGCGGTGCCCGAGTGCGATTCCCAGGGCAATATCAAGCAAGATGCCGACGGGAAACCGATTCCGCGGCCAACCACGATCTATGACGCAGCGTACAAGGCGTTCGTCACGAAACCGGGCGAGCAGCACCCGATTCCAGCGCTTTGTCATCGCGAACATTTGCCACCTGTCGGCGTCTGCCGAGTCTGTGTGGTGGAGTTGGTCGAAGAGAGTCGTGGCGCGATTCGCAAGAAGCTGGTCCCCTCGTGCAAACAAGCCGTCAAAGACGGCATGGTCGTGCACACGATCAACAGTAGCGACGAAGCTGCCGCGGGTCGGGTCAAGAATGCAAGTCGTACCGTGGTCGAACTGCTGATTGCCGACCATGGTCCCGATCAGGCAACGGTGACGCCGGGCAATGAACTGGTGAAAGTTGCCGAGCGGTTGGACGCAGATCCCAAGCGGTTCAGTCCTTTGCCGGTGACTCGTGGGCAAGATGAATCGAGTCATATGATCCACGTTGATCATGACCAATGCATTCTGTGCGGTCGTTGCCAACGTGGTTGCAACTGGATCAAGGGCAACAACGTCATTGGGCGTGGTGGCAAGGGCTACGATTCTCGCATCGTGTTTGACCTGAACAACTCGATGGAGGAAAGCACTTGTGTTTCGTGTGGTGAATGTGCCGTTAGTTGCCCAACGGGCGCCTTGGAGTTCCAAAAGGACTTCATCGAGACTCAGGTGGATCGCGTTCGTAAGGAGTTAAAGGACGAACGCAAAGATGGCGACATTGTTACTGCTGATGAATTGATCAAATACGATTTGTTCAAGGACATTCCCTACAAGTTTTTGCAATTCAACGGTGCTGCGGTTGTCCGGAGGATGCTCAAACCGGGCCAGGAACTTTGCCGGCAAGGCGAATACGGTGCCACCGCTTTCATCATCCTCGATGGTGAATTTGAGATCGATTTCAACGTCGAGACCGGCAGTCTGAAAAACCGGCGTTCAGGCGGTCTGCTGGGACGACTCTTTGGACGCATTGATACCGTCAGAGAAACGTCGCGGAGTAGTCGAAAGCCAACGCTTGGCGACGTGGGAGAAATCGCCTACGAACCAGGTAACCGGATTTTGAGAAACAAGGACGACGTGATCCTTGGCGAAATGACCTGTATGAATCGTGGTGTTCGCTCGGCCACGGTGAGGGCCACCAAAGAGTCACACGTGCTCGAGATTCGCCGCAACGTGCTGTACATGTTGCAACGCAATCAAGTCAGCCGCGAGATCCTTGACAAGCTTTACCGCGAACGCGCGCTGAAGGGCCAGCTTGGCAATCTGCCACTGTTCGAATCACTTGACCAGCAGATGAAGGAGGACGCCGCAGCCTTTCTGGCTGATCGAGCTTCCTATGTCTTGGTCGATCCCCTGCAACCGATCTTTGAACAGGGCGACCTTGCCGACGCCTATTACGTCAACAAACTGGGGTCGGTAAAGGTGACGCAGAAATACGGGCGCGATGAACGTGTTTTGAACTACCTGGGCCCAGGCAGCGGGTTTGGGGAAATCGGATTGCTCAGTGGTTTGACCGATGAGTTGAACGAAGATGTCTTGGGCGAGGCGAATCGCGGTCGGCGGACGGCGACCTGTTCGGCACTCGACCACGTCGAGCTCTACCGAATCGACGGCAATGATTTTCGGGAGTTGCTTGAACGGTACCCGCAGATACGCAAGCCGTTGCTCGATAATGCGAAGAAGTTGTTGAAGAGTGATCGCGAGGCCGAGTCGCGATTGCAGGCCATCGATGCCGACAGCTTCCTCGAGCAAGGGTTGTACATGGCGCAAAGCCTGCTTGTGCTCGACTTGGAACGCTGTACCCGTTGCGACGAATGCACCAAGGCGTGCGCGGACGCCCATCAGGATGGAGTGACGCGATTGATTCGCGAAGGACTCCGGTTCGACAAGTTTCTGGTCGCAAGTAGTTGCCGGTCGTGTCTTGACCCACTTTGTCTGGTCGGATGTCCTGTGGACGCCATTCACCGCGATGGTGATTCAAAAGAGATCGAAATCGAAGACTATTGCATTGGTTGCGGGTTGTGCGCCAACCAATGCCCCTACGGCAACATCAACATGCACGGTTTCAAGAGCAAAGACTCGGGTGGTCGCGCTGTGGTTCAACAGCGGGCGACAACCTGCGATTTGTGCCGCGACGCCGGTGGGCCAAGCTGCGTGCACGCTTGCCCGCATGATGCTGCGCACCGAATGACCGGTGACCAGCTCAAGCAATTGGTCAGCCGTTGAGCAGGGGGCGTTTTCGAACCATGCCGGATCTGCGCCGCTGACGCGCCTTGATCTGGCCTACGCGCGTTGGCGCGAGGCCTAGCGGAACTCGTTGTGACAGGTGTCGCAGCGTTGGCGAATGTTGGCAACTTCTTTGCGAACCGCGTCGATGTCGTTTCGCGTCAATGCTGCTGAGACACCTTTGGACGCTTCGACCATGTGAAGGCTAAGTTTGACATAGTCTTCGTTGTCAGCTTCGTCGAGCCCTTCACGCGTGAGCACTTCCCCAAACACCGAAAGTGATTCGGCCTCGCGACGAACTTCATCGAGGTTCGCCTTGACCGTGTTGGTGTCACGGCTGTGATCTTCAAGCGATTCGATCAGGCGTTCGGCATACTCCATCAACGGCGAGCGGTCGACGATCATGCCCCAATCGTTTTCCTCTTCGACATCGCGAGCCGAGATGCCGCCACCTGAGATCAGATCTTGCAGGTCGCCTTTGCGTTGTTTGGCTTCGTTGTAAACCTGGGTCGATCCCGCTTTGCAATTGAAGGCTGTTCTCGCCAACAGGTCTCGCGCGGCGGGGGCCTGTTTCTTCCAGCGGACTTCCCCGTCATGTTCTTGGACCACGGCGAACATCATGGCCAGCGCGGTGAGGTCGACGCGAGCTTCGATGTAGCCGCCGCTGTTGAATGCACCAGGCGTGGTGATCAGCCCGTCGAACTCGAGCTTGAGCCGTTTGATTTCGTCTTCGATCGAAGCGGGTGTGATCAGCTTCGTCCAAACACCGTTTGTTGCTGATTCATTGGTCGCTGCTTTCGAGGTCGTTGCCGCAACCGTCGTGGCGGCCGCACTGGACCGAATCGCTGACAACGAAGGTTTGGCGTTGCCGCGAAATGCAGCATCGAGATCTTCAAAAAAGATGCCGTCGAGTTGCGCGTCGTTGAATTTCGGGGCGGGCGCACGCTTTTCGTCAGCCAATAGCCACGATGCGCCAAACATGATCAGTAAACCGACGCTGGCGACATGACGGAATCGAATCATCTGAAGAGTCTCGTTTGAAAACGATGGAGGGAACTCGGCCAACTCATTATAGCACATTGCGCGAATCCCCCAATTCTGCGGTCCTGTTGCCGACCCATGCGTCGAGAATCACGAACTCGAATTGGGGGCAAGCGTCATGCAACCGAGTTCAAACGCCTCGCTCGAGCAGCGATTTCGCCGGCCTTCCATTTGGCCACACACGCGACAATGCATAGAGTCAAATAAGAGAGTGAGTCGCGGATTGGATTACGTTTCGTCGCGGCTACGTGACGCTTTTCCATTGCCGCGAATCGGGGAGTCGCCAAATGAGTGGGCCAACAAGCAATGCATCGGGAGATTCACCACGCCGTCCAACCGCAAACCTTTCGATCGGTCACTATTTGATTCAAAGGCTACGGGACTATGGGATCGAGGACGTTTTTGGGATCCCTGGTGACTATGTGCTTTCGTTCTACAGTGAGCTGGAAAAAAGCCCGGTCAACGTGGTCGGATGCACTCGCGAAGATTGCGCCGGGTTTGCGGCAGATGCGTACGCACGCATTCGTGGCATGGGGGCCCTGTGCGTGACCTACTGCGTCGGTGGACTAAGTGTCTGTAATTCTGTCGCCGGAGCGTTTGCCGAAAAAAGTCCGGTCGTTGTGATCTCCGGGTCGCCCGGTTTGAAAGAACGCACCAGTGGCGCACTACTTCATCACATGGTCCGGGACTTTCGGACTCAGATGGATGTATTCGAAAAGTTCACGATCGCTGGAACGGACCTTTCCAATCCGTTGACTGCGTTCTCTGAAATTGATCGTGTGCTCGACGCAGCGGATCGTTTCAAGCGTCCGGTCTATATCGAGTTGCCGCGCGACATGGTGCATACCGTCCCGCCGGTCGCGCATGGTTATACAGGGTACGTTCGCGAGAACGATCCTAAAGCAACGAGCGAAGCGATCGGTGAAACGGCTCAGCGGTTGGCGTCGGCAAAGAAACCGGTGATCATCGCTGGCGTCGAAATGCACCGTTTTCGATTGCAAGACGAGTTGTTGCAGTTGTCCGAAGCCGCAGGTATTCCGATCGCCGCCACCATCCTTGGCAAGAGCGTGATTTCAGAGCGGCATCCGAATTTCGTTGGGCTCTACGAAGGCGGACTCGGTGACAAAGCGGTGACCGAGTTCGTCGAGGAGAGTGACTTGATCTTGTTGATGGGCGCTTTCTTGAGTGACATCAACTTGGGGATCTTTACCGCGCGTCTCGATCCCGACCGGTGCGTTTATGCGACCAGTGAATCACTGCAGATTTCGCATCATCATTATCATGGGGTCGACCTGCGCGCGTTCCTCGAAGGGCTCAACAAGGCCGAATTGAAGAGCAACCCCCGTGAGGTGCCGCTGTCGATTCGAAAACCTGTGAACGTCGAAATCGTTCCGCCCACCGACGAGGAATTGAGCACGAGCCGGATAGTTCAGTCGCTCAACGAACGGCTTGATGCCGACACGATCGTGATTGCCGACGTCGGGGATTCGCTTTTCGCCGCGACGGAGTTGACGATCCACGAACGAGGCGAATTCTTAAGTCCGGCCTACTACACGTCGATGGGCTTCAGTGTTCCCGCCGCTCTCGGCGCCGCGACCGCGCGGCCGGACCATCGGATTGTCGTGATCGTCGGTGACGGTGCTTTCCAGATGACGGGACAAGAGCTGAGTTCGCTCGTACGACAAAAGCTCTCGCCGATCGTGATCGTCTTGGATAACCATGGCTATGGAACAGAGCGTTACCTGCATGCGGGCGATTGGGAATACAACGAGATTCTCCCTTGGAATTACGGCGCGCTGATTGATGTCTATGGCACGGGAACCAAGCACTTGGTGAGCACGGAGGTCGAGTTCGACCAAGCGCTTCAAGACGTTTGGGATGATCGCAGTTGTCCGCATTTGATTCATGCGAAACTGAGTGAAGGCGACGCGAGCAATACGCTCAAACAGCTTGCTGCGCGCATGAGCGAAAAGGTGGGCTAGGCGTTGTGAGCCGCTGGTCGTGAGGCCTCGGGCCCTTGTCCCAGGTGTAGAGGCTCTGATCGATTGGAGTTGAGGGGGACTCGTTGCCTCGTCCACTACGAAGACTCAGGACTCGTTGCCTCGTCCACTACGAAGACTCAGGACTCGTTGCCTCGTCCACTACGAAGACTCAGGACTCGTTGCCTCGTCCACTACGAAGACTCAGGACTCGTTGCCTCGTCCACTACGACGAGGACCGGGGAATCAGGCGCTTTCGCCGAGTGAGACGGCTAGTGAACCGCGGCCGCGACCGAGTAGTGATTTGACGGCTTTCCAGCTTGTCTCCATTTCTTCGGCTGCACCGGCGTAGGTCATGCCGCGAAAATAGACCAATTCGATCGCACGCTTTTGACGCGGTGGCAACGCGTCGACTGCAACACGCACTTTGTCGACCGTAACTTGCCGGTCGATCGCGTCGGCAAAGTCAACTTCAACCACCGGCGCAACCGTGGTCGATGCTTCATATTCGCCGCGTGACCGATCATCGACAAATTGAGTGCAGCTGACGCGGCTTCGTGACAGGCTGCGTTTGGCATTGAGTACCACGTTGCGAATGACAGTCCCCAGGAACGTCGAGAACTTTGCCGTTGGAACGTAGCGGCTGCGGCTGCGGAAGATCCTCAGGAACACGTCTTGAGCCAAGTCTTCCGATTGGGACGTTGACCCCATCATCGATGAAATGATGCGAACGGTTGATTGGAAATTGCGCTGCACCAATTCGTCGTAGGCTCGCAGGTCGCCACTTGCGACGCGGGTCATCCGCTCGGTGTCAGGATCGAGAGTGGCTTCGTCGTAGGTGGGGTCGAATGCGATCATGCTTGGGGGAGGGGGTGGCAGTGGGGCAGATCGTTTTGTCGGGGCTCGGGGTTTAACCGAAAAACCGCGACACTTCAGTGCTGTTTTCTCGTTTGGGCGGCCCGATTGGAGGGGCTGCTTAGGGTGAAAAACGCAGTGCCTGGGCGGAGTAAACTGATAATTAGGGCAAAAATCCCAATTACTTCGAATCGTCCCGTTTTTCCGGTTGAAGCCCTCAGGGCAAGCCGTTTTAGTGCATGGATGGACAAAACCGTATTTAAACCCGCCTCATGAACCTGCCCGACCCGAGCGATGCCGCCGTTGTCAGCCCAAGTGAGCGGGAGTTCGCCGAGCAATTTACCGAGCACCGCCAAAGGCTGAAGCAGATGCTTCAGTTTCGGATCGATCCACGTCTCCGCACCCGCACCGATTTGTCGGACATTTTGCAAGAGTCCTACATCGAGGCCTATCGCCGGCTTGACCATTTCAAGTCGAAGCCCGAGATGTCTTTCTACGTTTGGTTACGTCAGGTGACGATGCAGCGTCTGATTGACTTGCACCGACAGCATCTGTTGGCTGACAAACGGAACGCACGCAATGAGGTGCGGCTGACACAAAACAACTTCAGCGCAGCGACCTCCGCGGCCATTGCCAAAGAATTTGTGGATCGAATGGTGTCTCCAAGCCAGGACGCCATTCGTCATGAGATGGTCGAGCAACTTGAAGTGACGCTCGAACAGATGGATGAAATTGATCGCGAGATCCTTGCTCTGCGGCATTTCGAGGAACTTCGCAACGGTGAGGTCGCCGAAGTGTTGGGGATTTCGGAAGCGGCGGCAAGCAACCGATACGTACGCGCCCTGACACGACTAAGGAAAGACTTGGAAAAGATACCGGACTTTTTCGATGACGAGTGACTTAAGCCAACGCGACCCGGTCGAAGTGCTTGGCGAAGAGTTCCTTGCACGAAGACGCCGGGGCGAAGACCCTGATATCAACGACTACATCGCGCAGCACCCTGAGTTTGCCGATCAGATCAGCGAGTTGTTTCCTGCGATGATCGCGATGGAGCGACTCAAGGCGACCAAGAACGACACTGCCGACGAGCGTCCGATCCAGCTGCGTGTCGACCGACTCGAACGGCTCGGCGACTATCGGATCATTCGTGAGATTGGCCATGGCGGGATGGGGATCGTCTACGAGGCCGAACAACAATCGTTGCATCGCCGCGTCGCGGTCAAAGTGTTTCCGAAACAGGCGATCGGAGATTCGAAACAGCTCAAGCGTTTTCAACGCGAAGCCGAGACGGCCGGCGGGCTGCACCATACGAATATCGTCCCGGTGTTCGGCGTAGGACAGCAAGACGGGCTGCACTATTTCGTGATGCAATATCTCGAAGGTGTTTCGCTTGATCAATTGATCCACGGGCTGATCGATTTGCCCGACGACTTCGTTTGCGAAAACTATTTGCAGCATGTCTTCGACAAGGTTCTCGAGCAACGTCGGGCTGCTCGTGATGCATCGACGACGGGACGGGCGCCTGGCGATAGCGAGACGGACGCTGGACATCCTCAGGTATTTGACCTCCGCGAATCGGACGTGGTCGAAAAAGAGACGCGTCGCCGTCGCGCTCGTTCGTTTGGTCGCCAGCATTGGCGTCGAATTGCCGAAATCGGAATCCAGGTTGCCGATGCGCTGCAGTACGCTCATTCCAAAGGGGTGATGCACCGAGACATCAAGCCGAGCAATCTGATTCTCGGCTTGGATTCCTTGGTTTGGGTCACTGACTTCGGTCTCGCCGTCACTCCTGACCAAGAACGGTTGAGTCGGTCGGGCGACGTTGTCGGAACGCTGCGTTACATGTCGCCCGAACATCTCAACGGGCACGCCGATCACCGCAGCGATGTTTATTCGCTTGGCTTGACGCTTTACGAATTACTGACGATGCAACCGGCGTTTGAGGGAGAAAACCGCGGATCGTTGATTCGCAAGGTCGCCCGTTCCTCACCACCAGCGCCACGTTCAATCTGTCCGGCGATTCCTCGCGACCTCGAAACGGTCCTGCTCAAGGCGATCGCACGTAGCCCCGAGAGTCGCTACCGAACGGCTGGTGAATTTGCGGATGACCTGCGTCGGTTTTGTGATGACCAGCCGATTCGTGCTCGTCGCATCGGTTACATCGAGCGATTGGGACGCTGGAGTCGACGGAATCCCGCGATGGCAGGCATGACTGCCGCGTTGATCTTGGGGGCACTCACTTCCTTGGCTGCGGTGAGTTGGAATTGGCGGCAAGCGGTGATTGAGAAGCAGAATGCCCAGACTGCCGAGCAACGCGCCGAAAACAATCTCACCCTCGCACTCGGATCGATGGATCGATTGCTCGAACGGTTCGAATCCGATTGGATGTCGCACCCCGTTGCGGCCGAATCGGGAGAGTCGGCGCCGCAGTTGCGATTTGTCGTGTCGGATCACAGTGCAGCGATCTTGGAAGAGGCGCTCGGGTTCTACGACGAATTCGCTCAGCAAAATGCGAATAGTCCAAAGTTGCAACGCGACACAGCCAAGGCGTACCGCCGCGCTGGCGATATTCTCAATCGCCTGGGACGGTTTGCAGATGCAGAGCAAGCCTATCGTCGATCGGCCGACGCTCTGTTGGGGCAAGTGAACGAACGTGAAAATGAACCCGCGCTGATTGCCGAAACGGCGGCAGTCATCAATCGTCTCGCACTTGTCCTTCACAACGACTATCAAAGCGAAAAGGCGAAAGAGCAACTTGAGTTCGCGCGGCAAATGTTGAGCGATCACCTCAAACGGACCGAGTCGGGGGAGTGCACTTACGAGCTGGCGCTCACCAACAGCAACCTTGGTCTCGTGCTGTGGCGGTTGCATCGGGGCGAAGAAAGCACGCAACGCCATCAACGCGCGATTTGGTTGCTCGATGCGCTTGTTGAACGCAATCCGGACGTTGCAAAATATCGCTTGTCGCTAGCGAGTGCCTATCGCAACTACTACCCAATCGCGGCGGCCTGCAAAGAACGTTCGCACGCCGATGAGATTCGTCAGTCGAGCGAACGATTGTTGGATGAACTGGTCGCCGATTTTCCCGACGTCCCCGACTATCGCTGCGAGCTGAGCGAGATGTTGACGATCGCCGCGCAAGATAGTTCGGCAGGTCTTGATCGTCGTCGCATTCAGGTCCGACGAGCCGTGCAGCTTGCCGGCTCGCTTACCCGTGATTTTCGTTCGATCCCGCGGTACCAAATGGCACTCGCTCAGGCGCTGAATCAACAGGCCAATTTGCAGCGGCGTTCGAGCCCGCAGCGCGCCCGAGGGGACCACGAGCGGGCCACCGAAATGCTACGCGAACTGTGTGAGCGATTCCCGGCTGTGCCTTCTTACCGAGCGTTCACCGCAAAGGCATTAAAAGACCAAGCGGTCACACTGCGTGCGATGGAGCAACTCGAAGAAGCGATCTGTGTTTTTGAAGAGTCGATCGCACTGCAGGCCGACTACCTCGAGGAGCTGCCGGGAGCAATGTTCGCGAGGAAGCAGATGGCCGGCTACCTGAGTGATTTGGCGACCACGCTCGATGAGGTCGGAGATCATGATCGAGCAAGTGAGGTTCGCCGACACGCACGCTCCTATTGGAATCGGCGTCCTGTCGAAGAGTCTTAGGTCGCGGGCGAAATCCGCGAAAAATCTGGTGGGGGGCGAGATCGTGTCCTAAAGTTGGGTGATCCTTCTGTTCCCACTTAGTGGATTCGATCAATGCCCCGCCTCGGAAGTCAATCGTCACAGAACGAAGATTTCTCGCTCTTCGGACTCGCTGCCAGTGAGGACACCGACTGCGAATCCGTTCTATCGCAACGGAACGAAGACTCCTTCAAGAGTTCTTGTTACTGCGACGGCGCGCTGACGTGGTTTGCGTTGCCTTTGATTGGGCTTTGCTTTCTCGGGTTTTGGTTCATCGGTACTGGCGCACTCGCCCTTGCGCAAGCGGGGGAAAACCCGAATGTCAAGATTCCCAACGTGGTCGGGTCCATGCTTGGTGGCGTTCTCCTTTCGGTGACGAGCGCTCTGTTGGCTCGGCGATTCGGCGGTGAAGGGCGAGGGATCGAGGTGACTCAAAAAGGAATTGAGAAGGTCACCAAACGCGGTTCGCAAATGGTTTTCTGGGATGAGATCGAGCGAATAGTGATCGAGTCGCGGCAGTTGCCTGATGAGAAGTACGTCACCAAGTATGTGACCGTGTTCCCGAAGCGCGGCAAGAAGATTCAGTTCGATACGAGTTACACAGGTGATCCCGACATCGTGTTGGCCAACCTGTCGCTGCGCGTCGACTACATCGTTCAAAACCCAAGTGAATACCGAAAGAACCTCAAATGAACATCACTTGGCAAGCGTCCGCTCAGGTTGAATATGCGCCGAACCTGCCGCAATTTGGTGCCGAACAAGGGAAGTGCTTGTGCGATGTGGTGAGTGCGTCGCTGATCCAAACCGAGTACCGCGGTTGTTGTTTCAAGGCACCGGTCTGGGCGCTTGAGGGTGGCATTCACTTCGTCGAACGCGTCAAGTACCTCATCTCGATGCCCTATACAGAACGCCACAGCGGTTGCCGCGCCGTTTCGTTGCCCTGGCGTGTCCTGAAGCTCGGCAAGATTAAGGAGTTCGTCCGTCGCGGCTCGCCCGTGGTCCGCCTCTCACTTCGGCTTCCCGATCGCCGAACCCTCAAAATCGACTCCAGAAACGAGGGCGACACCGCGAGAGTGCTCGAAACAATCGTCCGCGGTCTCAAAAAGTAGGACGTGTGCTCGCACGCACCCGTAAAAAGCGGTCCACAACACCCACCGCCTGGCGCCGGAAGCGACCGCCCCTGTTCTCATCCCAGCCCACTTTCTTGGGGTGATGGCGTCGAAACAAGAAATCGGCAAAAAAATGTCTCCCCGTGTGAGACTCGTTCGTCAGCTAACCAGACGAGACGAGTGTCGTCTTGCACACAACCTATTGGGAGTACCTATCCATGCCGAAATTCTTGTTCATCTACCGTGATCCGGCTTCAAAAAGTGATACCGAAGTCTCGCCAGACCAAATGCAAGCTCACATTCAGAAATGGTGGGACTGGCTCGGTGCTGGGCAAGAGGCTGGCTGGGTCACCGCAATGGGAGATGCACTGACCAAGGAAGGCCGCGTGGTCCAGGCCGACAAATCGATCGTCGACGGCCCACACGTTGAATCGAAAGAACTGGTGGGCGGCTACTCAATCATCGAGGCGTCGGGTTATGACCAGGCCTGTGAGCTCGCCATGGGCTGCCCCATCTACGAAATGGGAGGAACGGTCGAAATCCGGGAGGTCGCCGACCTCTCGCCACCGCCGCAGTAACTTGAGCATTCCAAGAATCGATCGAACGCGTGCTTAGGATCCCGCGAAATCTTACGCGAGACCCCGCGCGAGACGGCGCACTTCGTGCGCGTCGATGATGAGATTCTCTTCCAGCAGCGAACGGTGTATCCGGTTCAGTTAGCATGTAGCTGCTTCGAGCGGCCAAGTTGTTACCGAATAGGAAGAGTTGATGTTGCGCGTGTCGATCCTTGGATGTTTGTTTTTAGGGCTTTCTGCGATTGCCACTGCGGAAACGCCCGGCGACAAGGTGAGCATGTGGCATGGATTCCGACGCGTTGACTTCGATGTCGACGGTAACGTGGGGACGGTTGTCATGCCGAAGGAACCCGTCGATGGCAAACCATGGGTCTGGCACGGTGAGTTTTTTGGGCACAAACCTGCGCCAGACATCGAGCTGCTCAAACGGGGTTATCACATCGCCTACTTGAAAGTGCCCAATCTACTAGGTGCACCCGTCGCCGTTCGGCATTGGAACAGGTTTTACGAGGACTTGAGAGAAAGGTATGGCTTGTCCAGCAAGGTCGCGCTTGTTGGGCTGAGCCGTGGCGGCTTGTACTGTTACAACTGGGCTGCGGCGAATCCCCAAAAGGTGGCCTGCCTTTATGGCGACGCGCCCGTCTGTGATTTCAAGAGTTGGCCCGGTGGTCAGGGCAACGGAAAAGGCAGCAAACGCGACTGGGATCTCGTCCTCGAAGTTTATGGATTCGTGAACGATGCGGCTGCCAATGCCTATGACAAGAATCCAGTCGACAACCTGAAGCCTTTGGCGGATGCAGGTGTGCCACTTCTTCATGTTTACGGCGATGCCGACAAGGTGGTGCCATGGGACGAGAACACGGGCGTCGTTGCTCGGCGTTACAAGCAACTTGGCGGCAGCATTGAATTGATCGCCAAGCCTGGTGTCGGTCATCATCCACATGGCCTCGAGGATCCGACGCCGATCGTTGATTTCATCATCAAGCACACGTCGCGTTAGGTAGCCGACCTTGCAAGGAACGGTTGTGACGACATTGACGATCATCCGGTGTGATTCGCTCCACATTCACCTCGCGCGATGCAAAGCAGAAACCTAGAGTTTCGAGTCGACCAATGTCCTGGTCGAAATTTCAAATCGATCCTTGAAGGTGCCTGCCGTGTTGCGTTTCTCGTTTGCAATCGTCGCGTTGATTGTCTCGATCCAATGTTGCAGCCCCGCCGAGGCTCAGCGGTTTCGCGGTGGACGTGGGTTATTCGGTTTCGGATTCGGTATTCAAAGCGATCCTGTGTACCGCAATGATCCACCGGGGACATTCAATCCCAACCGATTTGACAGCTACGTTCACGATCCCTATCGCTTTGGATCCTTCGAAGCGCCTGATTTGTTGAACGACCCGTACTTTCGTGAACGCCATCGCTACGACAGCGCGTTTCCTGGTCGTCGCCATGATGCTGCCCAGCGCGAGCGGTACCTCAACTCATTGCCACGAGGCCAGAAGCCACGCCTGCAGCTTAAACCGCATGCCATGGCACCTCCGCCATACGTGCGAGCCGAACAGACACATCGAGCAACAGAAGACTTCGCTGGCTTGGCCACACCCGTCGCGACGTTGCATCGCGGATTGGGCGAGATCGAAGATGGTGAAGTCTGGCAGGAATACCTTGGCACCGAGCGACTTGAGGGTCTGATGGAATCGGGCGACGTGGAGCAACTTGCCGAATTGCTCACGCACTTCGAAGGCGTCACTGCGAACGCTGAATTGCGACACATTACTCGCATCCAAGGCTTTTCGCAGACCCGCGAATTGCTGCGTCAACGAACCGGTGTGATCAGTGACGATTACGCCACTGGCGAAGTCCTGTTCAGCGCGCCTCGTTAGTGATGTCGCCGCTACTGCGTTTTGGGGAGATCGTCTTCGGAGACGTCCCGAATCGTCGCATCGCCATACATGGCACGCCACATCCCGCTCTCTTTGGACTTGTACCAAAAGACCAACGATTCGACGTCGCCAAGTTTGACTCCTGAGCCGACGTACTTGAAGGTGCCCGCTTCGGCGAACTTGATGGCGAATCTTCTCGCGATCGGCAAGTTGCGAGCACGCATGTGCGACAAATAGAGTTTGGCGAACCGTGCCTCCGCTTCGGACTGGTCCGAAGGTGGGCTCTGTATCATCACTCGAAGCTTCTCGTTTGGGATCCCGCGAGCGTTTTGGTAGTAAGTGTTGTCGTTGACTTTGGCTGACTCGCGAAAGAAATCGACAATCGCCTTTTCGTTCAATTCGATCTTTTCGATCGGAGTTCGCGGCGTTCGCGGATTGAGACTTGGCTCGGCTTTCGCGACCTCGAACCCGTCAGGAATCACTTGCGAGAACCAGCCGTCATCAAACTTCTCGTCAAACTTGAGGTTTCCACGCACCTGACCGACCGGGCGGCCACGAATGGCGCCCCCTTTCGCGTTCGAGTTGTCTTGGATCTTTGACAGATCAAGGACGTCGCCCCCGGGGATGCTGATTCCGACAAGCTTCTTGTTGGCCGTGTCAATCCACACGTCCAAGCTTCGTCCGTTCTTCGACGGCTTTCGGTAGACATCGAGTTCGACTCCGTCGACCGTAGTTTGTCCAACGCGTTTGGGCGGCATGCTCTCCACGAGCTTTGCATAAAACTCAAGCACATCACCACCATAGACATTGATCGATTGGTCTCTCCAGGTCGCAGTGGAGTTCTTCATGTCTAGATGAAGCGTCTTGCCCTTCTTGGTATCAATGATTTGAATGAGCAATTCAGTACCATCGGGTGCGTACCGCGTGTCGCGATAGAGATCGGGTACTCTGGCGTCGAGCGTGCTGGCGGCGCCTGCTCGCAGCCACGCTTCGCCCGTTTCTTCGTCAGTGCCTTTGAAGTACGGCGTGACCGTGCTCGAAACCGTTTTGGCTTCGCGAATGGAAGCGGCTATCTCTCTCAGTAGCGGCGATCCATTCTCGGCATCTTCTGTTTGAGCGATCACGTTGGTGCACGTGATCATGCCAATGATGAGGACAGCAATGCTCGATGAAGACTTCATCGTTTCCCTTGTTTTGGGTGTTTAAGAACCAGCATCAGCGTGCACCATCAAACGTATTCGGCCAGGAAACGCCCGGTATGCGATTTCTTGCACGCCGCGACTTCTTCTGGTGTGCCGGCAACGATCAGCTCGCCCCCTTTGTGCCCACCTTCGGGACCGAGGTCGATCACGAAGTCGGCTGTCTTGATGACATCCAAGTTGTGCTCGATCACGACCACGCTGTGCCCATTGTCGACCAACCGATTGAGGCTGTCCAGCAAACGGTCGATGTCAGCGAAATGCAGGCCCGTCGTTGGTTCATCCAAGATGTAGAGGTTGTGTTTCCCTCGTTTGAGTTTGCCCAATTCGGCAGCGAGTTTGACGCGTTGTGCTTCACCGCCCGAAAGGATGGTGGATGCATGTCCAAGTGTCAGGTATCCGAGGCCAAGCTCATTCATTGTCCCAATCTTCCGAGCAATCGTTTTTTGCTCGGCAAAGAACTCGACACCTTCTTCGATCGACATCTCGAGAATGTCTGCGATATTCTTGCCGCGGTATTCGACTTCGAGTGTGTCGGAGTCGTAGCGAGCACCTTTGCAGGTCGGGCATGTCACCTCGACGTCGGGCATGAACGACAGTTGCGTGGTGATGGTGCCTTCGCCCGAACACTCTTCGCAGCGACCACCTTTGACGTTGAAGCTGAATGTGGACGCTGTGAACCCACGCCGTTTTGATTCTTCGGTTTCTGCGAACAGCTTGCGGATCGCATCGTAGATTCCGATGTAGGTGGCTGGGTTGGATCGGGATGAGCGACCGATCGGTGCCTGATCGATGTTGATGACGTCCGAAACGTATTGGTCACCGGTCAACTCGTCATGCGCGCCCGAAAGGACACGGCTATCGTGCAGCAGACTGACCAGTTTCTTTTGAATCACCTCGTGGACGAGCGAGCTCTTGCCGGAGCCCGATGCGCCGGTCACGCAGACGAATTGTCGCAAGGGAATGTCGACATCGACGTTCTTGAGATTGTTGTGCCGGGCGCCAAGGACGCTAATGAATTCTCCGCACGATGGCCGACGCTGCGCCGGCACACCGATCGACCTCCGCCCGCTCAGATAATCGCCAGTCGTTGAGGTTTTGTCCTTCAGTATGGTTTTGAGCGGTCCGTCGACGACGACTTGTCCTCCGTGAACGCCCGGGCCGGGGCCGATTTCGACGATGTGGTCCGCCGCCTGGATGGTGTCCGAATCGTGTTCGACCACAATCACCGTGTTGCCAAGGTCGCGCAGCCGTTTGAGGGTGTCGATCATCTTGACGTTGTCTTTCGGATGCAAGCCGATACTCGGTTCGTCCAAGACGTAAAGCATCCCCATCAATCCCGATCCGATCTGAGATGACAAGCGAATCCGTTGCGATTCGCCACCCGAGAGCGTCGACGATCCGCGATTGAGATTGAGGTAGTCCAACCCGATCGCGATCAGTAGTTCGAGACGCGTCGTCACTTCTTTCAGAATGGTTTGTGCGACGGCTTTGTGCTTCGCTTTTGGCTTGATCGTCTTGAGGTATCGCAGCAGTTCGACCAAATGCATTTCACCGATTTGGTACAGGCTTTGGTCGTTCACGTTGACGAGCCGCCGAGAGCGTTTGAGTCGGGCGCCGCCACATTCTGGGCAATCGTATTCGACCATGACCTTCTTGAGGTAGTCTTCCATGCCGGCGCTCGACGTGCCCTGTTTGCGGTACCAGTGATAGTGATGCTCCAGCTGGTTCACGATGCCGTTGAACTTGATTTCTTTCCCGGCGTGCTGTTTGCCCTGCTTTGCCTTCGGCGGCAGGACGACCTTGAACTTTTCACCTTTGGTGCCATAAAGCAGGATGTCGACATGTTCTTGGGCGAGCGATTCGAACGGGGCATCAAGGCTGAAGCCGTAGTGCGCCGAGAGGCTGTGAAGCAAACGGCCGCCCCAGCTATCGCGGTTGTTGTTCATCGCCGCTTTCACGAACGCACCTTCACTGAGCGATCGCGTGGGATCGGGAACCAGCAATTTAGGGTGCACACGCATCGCCGTGCCGATTCCGGCGCAAGTGGGACACGCGCCCGAGGGATCATTAAAAGTGAATTGAGCTTGATTCATTTCCCCCGCGACGAGCCGATGTTTGCTGCAGCCAAAACCATCGTAGAACTTCTTGATCGCCGCGCTGGCACGTTTGGGCTTGGTGACGTGAAAACTGATCAACCCATCGCCCAGCTTCAAACCATGCTCGAGAGAGGTGACAAGTTGGTGATCGATGCCTGGCTGAATCACAAACGAATCAACAATTGCTTCGATCTCATGCTGTTCGTCCTCGTCGATTTCAATGTTGTCGCCCAAGTCGACCGGTTCGCCGTTGATGCGTGCTCGGCGGTAGCCGTTCACTCGGATTTGCTCGAACAGGTATTCGTAGTCTTCACCGTAGATTTTGTAGACCGGTGCCCGCACTTCGACCTCGGTCCCCTTGGGCAGTGACAACAAACGTTCGGCCATCTGGTAGGCGGTTCGGATTGCGATCGGTTGTTCACAGCGTGGGCAATGGGGTGTGCCCATGGTCGCAAACAGCATTCGCAGGTAGTCTGAAATGTCGGTCATCGTGCCGACGGTCGATCGCGGATTGGCACCGACCGTTTTTTGGTCGATGGAAACGACGGGAGAGAGTCCATTGACGAAATCGACATCGGGCTTTTTCAATTGCCCGATGAAACGCTTTGCGTAGGTTGACATGGATGCAAGCAGGCGGCGTTGTCCTTCTGCATACACCGTATCAAACGCAAGCGAAGACTTGCCCGAGCCGCTCACGCCGGTGACGACAATCAGTTTGTCGCGGGGGATTTCGACGTCCACGTCGCGGAGGTTGTTCTCGCGGGCGCCCCGGACTTCGATGGTCGTTCTCATCAATTGGCTCGATATCTTGGTTGCGAAACAGGCGGGTGCGAGTCGCGTGGCGTGCGATCAGACGTCCATGAAATAGGCAGGTTCTTCGACATCGTCGTTGCTGCGTTTGGTTAACGTGAAGGGCGACGAAAGCTTTTCGAGATGCCCTTTCTCGTCGAGCCAGTCGCAGGCTGAAACCAAGTGCCAAGGATAGAGCTGCGAAAATGCAAAGTGGTCACTGATCTCGGAGAGGCCGACAACTCGGTTTTGGGACTTGAGAAACATGAGCAGTGGCTTGAGGTGTTCTTGGTAGTGTTGGTCAACGTAATCGCCAACCGCGTCGAGCGCCAAAGCGAGGACCTTCTTGCTTTTGCGTTTGGAAAGAACGTCAAGGTAGATCGTTTGAAACAGCTCAGGTTTCAAATCGATTGCGCGGTAGATGACTTCTCGTTCCCAGACCTCTCCGGCGCGGATGATCTCGGTGTGGGCAACACTGTGAGCCGCCTCGAGAACCTCTTCTCGCGCGAGGTCAAGGTCCTCTTTGATCTCCAGACGACGTTTGGCGTGGCGATGGGCGTGAATCGTCCAAGTCGTAAAGGTGAGCAGTTCTTTTTCTTTGTCTTTGGTTGCGACCGTTTTGGCTGTTTCGAACCATTGATCGATCGACGGGTCGGTCGAATGAATGAGTTGTCGGTGCGCAAAAAAGTTGCACGAGAAAGCAGTTCGCGACGAACCCTCGACCATCTGCTTGAAACGTGATCGTGGAATCACTTCGGCGTAGACGTTGATGCCTTCCTCGACCAGAATCCGGAAGATGCGTTCGTCTTTACCGTCACTGCGAAGACGCTTACTAACGCCGTCAGCTTCGATGATCCAAAGTCCAAGCCCTTCACGTTCCCAAACGGTTTCTTCACTTAAACTACCGACCAGGACGACGGCCAAGACATAGCGGTCGTCAGCGAGACGCTCGACAAATTGATCGAGAGCTTCCTGGAAACGTGCGACCTTTTCGGCGTTGGTCTCGCGCGACATGTCGATTCCTCGTCGGGGGAATGTAGGTGGTCTCTTGCTGGTGCGTTAGGGAACGATCCAACGACATAAGAATGTACCGTCTGGCGCGTACTCGAATCGCGCTCGCACGTGGCCTTCATCGCGTAGATAAAGCCAGTCGATTTCTTCGACCGCGGTGCGAACGATGCGAAAATTCTCCCGCCCGCGTTCGGATTCGGCTTGAGAGACCTGGCGATCGCTGGTGTCGGGGGGATCGCCTGCATCGCTGATCGTTCCCGGCGTCGCGAGCGACAAATAGGCGGCTCGTCGAAACAGGGGTGTCGCGTTCCATGCTTCATCCGCTTCGGGGCCGTCGATCACTTCCGTTCGACCGACGATTCGAAGTTGGATCTTTGAGGTCGAATCGTAGAAGAGCCAGCTCGCCGCGGCGTGGACACCAACGGAGGCAAGTTCTTCGATCTTTTTGCTGCGACAGTCGGTGAAAAAATCGATCGTTCGTGATGTGGCGTTCGCATTGCGAAGGATCACTGTGCGAACTTGAGGAATGGGCGATGATGGGTTTGCCGCGTCGACCGATGCAAAGCATCCTTCATTCCACGGGTGCGATGGATCTTTGGCAGCTTCGGCTAGCTGAATCCAAAGGACGGAATCGATCGATTGAATTGCGTCTTGCTGGTCGAGCAGACTGTGAAATTGATCACGGAGTGTCATTTTGCCTCAAGCGTGAACGGGCGCATCGGTTCTGTTAGGATGGTGGGAAATCACCCCGCCTCAAACCTGCTCATTCGACAGGCTCGATCTCTCCTTTTAGCGAGGACTTTCGCCGTGCAAAAGGGCTCCTTCCCATCAAAGCCAAATCGGCGCCGTTTTCTTTCGGCAGCGGCCGCCACCGGTGTTGCTCCCTACTTTGTTTCATCGAAGGCTTTCGGGGCTGGCGACAGCGTCGCTCCGTCCGAAAAGCTGACGCTCGGTGTTGTCGGCATCGGCCCGCGTTGCACCTATGATCTCAAATCGATGCTGCAGCTGAAGGATGTTCAGTGTGTTGCGATTTCAGATGTCCAGAAAACACGCCGAGATGCCGGCAAGGCTCTTGTCGATGGCCATTATGGCAATAACGACTGTGCGTTGTATCGTGACTTTCGAGAGATGCTTGCCCGAGACGATATCGATACCGTGATCGTTGCGACGGGAGATCGTTGGCATGCCAAGGCGTCGATGCTTGCTGCGGAAGCGGGAAAAGACGTCTACAGCGAGAAGCCCTGTGGGATCACGATCGGTGATTGCCAGGACTTGGCAGAGACGTTCACTCGCACCGGCCGCGTGTTCCAGGCTGGGACACAGCGGCGAAGCGTCCCGAACTTTCAAGCGGCCGCAGCGCTTGCGCAAACCGGCAAACTTGGTCCGCTCAAGACGCTTTATGCGACCGTCTACATGCCAACACTCGACAATGCGTGGTTGCCCGGCGAAAAAACGCCTCCGAAAGAGATTTGCGACTGGAACCTTTGGCTTGGGCCAGCCCCCTGGCGACCCTACAACGAGAAGTATGTTCATGGGCGCTGGCGCGGCTATCACGATTTTGATTCCGGCGCACGATTGCTCGACTGGGGGGCCCACACCGTCGACCTTTGTCAGTGGGCAAATGGCGCCGACGACACCATGCCGCTGACCTACGACGCGAACGACAAGAACATCGTCTGCAGCTACGAAAATGGGGTCGAGCTGGTGATCGATTTCCTGAAAGACCCGTTTGGTAATCGCGGCCCTCGGTGGATCACGCGACTGGGAACGTGTCCGGTACGCTTCGAAGGCGAGGAAGCCTCGGTAGAAACGGGTGACAGTGGCGAGATTGTGTTCAAGCCCGATTCGGTTAACCTGGACATCCAGCAAACCAAACGCGTGCGCGGATTGGACGTCTCGGCTCATGCCCGGAACTTTTTCGATTGCGTGAAGACCCGAGAAATGCCGGTTTGTAACCAAACCGTGATGCGTCGGTCGCACATTGCTTCTCATGCAGCCGCATTGTCATGGATCTTGGGACGCAAATTAACGATCGACCCGAAAACCGAGACCTTTGACGATGACGAGGCCAACCGCCTGATTCGTCGACCGCAACGTGATTGGGCCTAATCCTCCCCCGCCAGAATCCACCCCACCTGAATCCCACCCCACCCGAATCCCACCACGGAGACTATTTGTGAATCAATCGTTTACACGCATGCTGTTCGTTTCGGCATGCATTGCAATGCCATCGTTTTTGTCCGCCGAAGAAGGTTTCGTTTCCATTTTCGATGGCAAGACGTTGGATGGTTGGCATCAAGCCGAGCATGGTAATGCCGAATACAAAGTGGTTGACGGCACGATCTACGGCAAGACGGTCGAAGGAAGCCCGAATTCGTTCTTGGCTTCGGACAATCAATACGGCGACTTTGAATTGAAGTTCGAAGTCAAAGTGCATGACAAGCTGAACTCAGGCTGTCAGATTCGATCGCGCGGAAAGACCAAAGAAGATCTCGAAGCGGAAGCGACCAAGTCTGGTAAAAAGAACCGGCACGGTCAGCTTGGCCGTTTCTTTGGTCCTCAGGTCGAAATCGAAGCGAGCCCTGGACAGTCGGCATACATCTACGGCGAGGCAACCGGACTCGGATGGCTTTCGCCGGAGCCACAAGAGAAGGGCCATGCACACGAACACATGAAAAACGGTGAGTGGAACGAGATTCGAATTCTCGCGAAAGGCCCACGTATCCAAACTTGGATCAATGGTAATCCTGTTGCTGATTTGACGCACGACGTGATCTACAAATCGCATCCGAAGGGACACATCGGATTGCAGGTTCACGGCATCAAGGCTGGCACCGGTCCTTTCGACGTCGCGTGGCGCAACATCCAAATCCGAGAACTGTAGTCCCCTTCTTATTGTCGCCTTTCGCTCCGCGAAACTAGCGTCGTTACTTTAACGCGGTCACGTCCCTGTGGCCGCGTTTTCTTATTGCGCTTACGGTTTGATCACCTGTGAAACGGCGAACAGCAGAAGACCACCTCGCGCCGACCAGGCGATCGTGCGATACCAGTTCCCGAGCACAAGTTTCTTTTGGACGGCGGCGTCATACGCTTCAGTCAGGATCATGTGTTGAGGTACTTGGACCGCGTAGGTAACGGCCCAAATTGACAGCAGCAACAGCAGGCCAGACCAAACGATGCCTGAGCTGATCGCGGTCGGGTTTTCCCACACGAGGAACGCGGCCGATGCGAGTTCGAGCAACATGAGCGGTCCGACGACCAAAGTGGTCAGGCGTTGGTGGTCCACTTCGTATTGCTTGAATTCGGACTCGCCGACTCGCGAGAATAGCGGGTAGTGAACAACCTGGACAAACCAAATCAAGCCCACCATCGCTAATGTGGTTGCAAGTTGAATGAGCAGAGCCCAGGTGGCGAATTGTGACATAGGTGGTCCCGCGTAGAGCATTGATGATGTAAAGCACTCTAGGAATTTGGCAAATCGTCGCAAATCGCGGGCTATTCGCCCACCTAAACTATGGCGTCGCAAGCAATTCACCCTGACGAGGCCACTGTGCTCCTACTCGTATTGCCCCACCAGCTCTTCCGAGACCATCCAGGGCTGGCATTCAAACCCGATCGCGTACTGCTTTGGGAGCATCCGCTCTTTTTCGGGGATCAGCGTTACCCAGCGAAATTCCATCAGCAAAAGCTTTGGCTGCACCGCGCGACGATGAAACGCTTCGCAAAGGGGCTCAGTGATGACGGGTATTCAGTTTTCTACGCCGACTACAATCCGGGCGATACGCTCGGATCCATCCTGAAGGATGAGCTGGAAAATGCAGGCGGAGAGATCGCTGTGGTGGATCCAACCGATTTCGTTGCCGAAAAGCGACTTCGACAACAATGTGAACACCTCGGGTTGAAGCTGCGGCTATTGCCCAACCCGAGTTTCCTCAACCAGCGAGAGCAGAACGAAACTTACCGTGCGGGCAAGAAACGTTGGGCGATGGCCGACTTCTACAAATGGCAACGCACACGTTTGGGCATTCTGCTGGATGAAGTAGGCGGCCCTGTTGGAGGTCGCTGGAGTTTCGACGACGAGAATCGAAAAAAAGTCCCGAAGCGATTGTTGAATGAAATTCCGCCCAATTGGATCGTACCCCATGACGCGTTCGAGCTTGATGCTCGCGAGTATGTCGAAGAGAGATTCGCCGATCATCCAGGTGAGCTTTCGCAACTGGTCTACCCGACATCGCACGAGAATGCGGAAACATGGTTGAAGCATTTTCTCGAGCATCGCTTTGAACGATTCGGCGATTACGAAGATGCGATCGTTGAGGGTGAGTCTTGGCTCTGGCACAGCGTGTTGACACCGATGTTGAACATCGGCTTGCTTACGCCCGAACGTATTGTTCGGCAAACGTTGGACTATGCCGACCAGCATTCGATTCCCCTCAACTCAGTGGAGGGTTTCATTCGGCAAATCATCGGTTGGCGCGAATTCATGCGAGCGACCTATGAAGACATCGGCGTGCGAATGAGGACTGGCAACCATTGGAAACACGAACATGCCATGCCTGATTGTTTCTACGATGCGACCACGGGCATCGACCCGGTCGACGACACAATCAGGCGTTTGCTCGAGACAGGGTACAGCCATCACATCGAACGGCTGATGGTATTGGGCGGGTTCATGTTTCTTTGCGAGATCAAGCCGGACGCAATCTACAAATGGTTTATGGAGATGTACGTCGACAGCTACGATTGGGTGATGGTTCCCAATGTGTATGCGATGAGCCAAAACGCGGATGGCGGGCTGATCACGACGAAACCCTATTTCAGCGGTTCATCGTACGTGCGAAAGATGAGTCACTATGCCAAGGGGCCGTGGTGCGACGCCTGGGACGGACTCTATTGGCGCTGGATCTGGAACCACCGAAAAGAACTCGGCAAGAACCCGCGTTGGGCAATGATGTGCCGGATGGCCGAGAAGATGGATGCCGTGAAACGTGAGCAGCATCTCGCGACGGCAAATCAATTCTTGACCGAGCTGCACCCGTCATGACCTGCCCGATCGTCCTGCGCTCTGGACAGTTACTGTTCCGCGCGATCAGGAAAGAGGGACAGAAAAATGAAGGACAAAAAGATGGAGCCTAGTCGTTGGGGTATCGGCTTTCATTTTTCTGTCCCCCATCTTTTTGTCTAAGACTATCGAGAGCCAGCAACAGGGCAAAGAGTCAAGATGGGGTGATCGAAAGGGACTCGTTGCCTCGTCCACTACGAAGACGATGATGGGCTAAAGCTAGGTCACAGAGTGATTTGGTTTCATGCCTTCTCTGTGACCTCGGAGTTCTCTGTGGCTTTCCTCTGTTATCGAAAGCGACAGATGGAAACCGCGATCTACTGCACGAATGGGTCGACTGCTGCTTGGTTGGTCAATCGTGATGTGCTATCGCACGGGAGCGTTCGGTATTTGTAGCCCGCTGCGCTCAAGGCATCTTTGAGTGGGTTGAATTCGGCGAAGGAATCGTCCCAGACCGCGATGGTCACGTGAAAACGCCGAGGTGGAAAGAGGGGGCGAATCTTTTGGATTAGCAGCGGCAGTGTCTCGGCATTGACGACGTTGCCACGATGCGGTTTGGGCGTGACCGACTTGACGCCGTCCTCACCTGGCAGAACAAAGAAGTCGCGTCGATTGAGTCCACCGTGTGGTCCATTGAATAGAAGGTACCAACGCCCATAGCGAAGAATGATCACGGTCTCCATCGATCGTGATGAGGTCAGCGGTCGGAATTGAACGGTGCGCGCCGACTCCTGACGCACTTGTTTCATTTCCTCGGAGGCATCGGCAATTTTTGAAGTGAGCGTTTCGATCTGCTGTTCTAAGTCAGACTGTGCGGCGTCCTGGTCATCAAGTTGGCTTTGACGATCGGTGACCGTTGCCTCGACACGCTTGTGTTGCTTCTGCGCTAGCTTGACCGTTGCCTCGAGATTGGCGAGACGCTCGACTTTTTGAGAGGTTGTTCCGTTGGGGTCGAGACGCTGAATGGACTTTTCAAGTGCTGCAAGTTCGCTGGCAAACTGCTGTTGTTGCGTCTGGACAAGCTCGGCATTGACCTTGGGGTCAGGTTGATGCTTGACGGTTTCCTCGGGTTCGGGTTTGGGTGAACTCCCACGCGACAGGATCAACAACGCTGCCAAGAGCGTGAGGAACATGACGCCGCCAAAAACGTTCGACACGGTGTCGAGCAGAAGGTCAAGCGAATCTTCTTGATCGGATGATTGGCGTCGACGGCTCATTTTGCTGTGGCCTCATTGCGAGCCACTTGGGTGTCTTCATCGAGCAGTTCTAACGCGACGTTGTAGCCGCGGTTCTGGAAGGCCGACATCACGTCGGGGGCAACACCCGCGATAGACGGTCGCAGCAACAGCACAATGTTCTTCGTTTTCGTTTTTTCATCCAACCGATTGCAGATGTCGTTGACCATGTCGAAGCTTGGCGCGTACCGCTGATAGTCGACAGACATCGCTTCATCGGGCGAATTCGCGTCAAAGATGGTCGTGCTTGTGCCGCGAACGTCAATGATCCAAAGCTCTTTCACACCCGAGTGCATCGCTCGAAAGGCAATCAGACGCCCTTGGGCATGTTTGGCTTTTTCTGATTCAAGTCGTTCGAGTTGTGATTGGAGTGCGTCGCGCTGCCCAATCGCGTCCGTCTTTTCTTGGTCGGTATCGGCCGCGGCGATCTGTTGATCCATCTCGGTCGTCTGCCGTTTCATTTGGTCGACAGAATCGAGCAGCTCGTCGAGTTCGTTCGATTTTTCCTGAAGCTTCGTGTCAAGTTCTTCGATGCTCGTTTGCATAAGCTCGGCATTCCGACGCCGCAGTTCTTCCAGACGCTGCTGCATCTTGCGTAGGTCCGTCGTATCAACGGTCGGCGGCTGCGGTTCTGGCTCAGGTTCTGTCTGTTGCACGACTCCGCCGAACTCGTCGTTCTGGGCTGCAGCGGTACGCAGCGACATTTGAACGACCAACAACAACAGGATGAACAGCATCACTCCAGCGACGCCAGTGATGATGTCCTGGAAAGAGAAAAGGCTGAGCGTATGGTCGTGGCGGCGCCTCCGCATTGGCCTACGGCTCCACCATCAAGTCTTCATCCGAGACGACGATCACTTCGTCGACCACTTTTGGGGCTTCCGAGAGGCGAAGGCGACTGAGAACTTCGCGTTGGCAATAGTCTGCGCACTCATCAAGAAACTCTTCTTCGCGTTTCTTCTGCAGGGTCATCGCCATTTGCACGAGCAAGGCTGCAATCAGCGCCAGCAAGGTGGTTTCAAATGCGGTCGCCAATCCGCCAGTGACCCCTTTGAGCGCTTCAATCAATTGTGACGGATCATCGGTTTGGCTCAGCACGCGTCCGAATCCGCCAATGGCCAGCGAAAGCCCCGAAACCGTTCCAATGAATCCGAGAATCGGAATTGCCCAAACGAGACCGCGAATCAGATTGAAACTTGTCTCCATCACCGATTCGTCGTGGTCGGCTTGTGTGCGCAAGACTTCGCCAAGGTCGGCGACGCGACCAAGGTTTCGGACGTTCGAAAGGCCGACGTAAATACGATTCAGTAGTACGAACGATTTTGGATCATCGCTGACCTCGTACAGACGCTGCATGACTCGGCCGACGGTTGACAATGACAGAACAAAGTCGATCTCGTCGGGAATCACCGTTAGCGTCAACGAGCGTCGCTGGAAACGCAGCTTGCTTCGCTTCATCATCAAGATGGTCAACGACCACAATGCAAAGAAAACGATGACGTAGGGCGTCCAACCGCGCTGGATGAACATGTCCGTCCATGAATTGCTTCCGATCGCAAACATGGCAAAGAAGAAGGCAAGCGTCATTAATGCTGCCAGGATCGCTGGCAGCACGCCTCCCACACGTGTGAATCGTGATCCACGGAATCCAAACCGACGCTCGATATCGCGACGCATCCAAACCAGCCGGTCGGCAGCGATGGGGGGAGCAGTGGGGGCGGAGGACGTTGATGACATGGACGTTGGTCGGAGTCTAGTTCACGGAGCTTGATGCAGTTGGCTGATTCACTTGCGCGGCGGTGCGATCCTCTGACGTGCTGCCCGGATTATGGGGCGACCATAAGATCAACGAACCGGGGACAATGTTGCGATCTGTTGGTAACGAACTATCCATCAGTGCCTCAGGATAATCGCCGAGTGAGACCAGCGATGGTTCCGTATCTTGGCCAACCGCCACAACGTGCATTTCGCCCGACTCCAGTTGGTCCTTGAGTCTGGCCAGCAGGGATGAGTCGGGGCCACTTGAGACCCAGCCCACCCAGCGAGGTGCAGGCTGCCGCGCGGATTTGAACTCGCGATAGCTCTCGCCCATACGCTGGGTTCTCTCGCTCCAGTTGTTCATTCCTGCAAGGAGTTTGCGAGCGGTCGATCGAGCCTCTTTTGCATTTTCATTTAGGACGTCGGGTTGTAGCCAGTTGGCCGTTTCGTCGAAACCGCTCTGGGCAAGTGAATCGATGAGGTCGCCAAAACCGTGGTTGATTGGTTCACTGCCAATGATGCCCTGTTGAAGAAGCTCTTTCAGAAGTGACAACTGCAGGATTGGATCAATCTCCGACTCTTCGAGCGTCTTCAGCTCGACAAGCAATCGGTACATCACCTCAGTGAAATCTGATTGTTTCATCGATGCGACGAGTTTGTTTGCGTTCGTTGCGTAGACGCAATGTCCCGACAATGCCACCTGAGGCAGGACTCGTTGCTTGAACGTGCCTCCAAAGTTCTTCGTTTCTCGATTGAGAGCCAAATCGGCAAAGTATTCGACCACGTGGGCTCGTGGTGAGTCGAGCTCTGGCTTTTGGTCGGAATAGAGGAAGCCGCCGTCGCTTGGATAGCGGTAGACCGATTCTAACAAGGGTTGCTTGAGGCGATTCCGAACTTCCTCGATCGCTTCATCACGCTTGACGATCGCGCGGTAGTGAGCGATCAACGGCAGTGTGGGCGTAGCAAGCGCATGCCCCGGTGCACTCTTGGTCGCTTGATCGACCAGCGCGAGCCAATCGGACGCGTCATGACTCTGGACGTTCGCGGGTGATTGAAAGGTGGGGTCTTGCAGGACGTTGATCCAGGCGACAGTCGAATGAACGGTGCCGCTCAATCCGCCCAACGCATTCAGTTGTTCCGAATTAGGGTCCACAGGGAATTGAACGACATAGGCTTGGACGGCTTTCAGGAATTGGTCAGGGTTTCCGACGGAGTTGGTGATGTTGGAAAGTCCTTGCTCCCGCTGGGCCATGAAGTCCGCACGTTCACGTTCACGTGTGAGAAGCGCAGAGGTCTGCTTGGCCGCTTCAGCAAGATCGGGGTTGGACAACCTGTTCTTGGCCGAGAATTCTTGCAGCTTCGTTTGTAGCTCGGTCTGCCTCGCCCGATCAAAGACCTTGCTCTCTTGCTGCTCTTGGAAAAAGGCGTCGACTTCTTGTTGTAGTTGGTCAAACGCCTGAGTTTGGTTTTGTACACGGCCCGCCTCTCGCATCAAGCGTTGTTCATCCGCTTCGGCCGTGAGGTTTGCAACGATTTCAAGTTCTTCCTCGCTCTTGGCGATCTCCTTAAGTCGCGATAGAGAGACCTCGTCGATTTCAGTGGTGGGGTCCGATTCGATTTCATCGACCAATTGCTTGAATTCGGACACCCGCATTCGATCGCGATCGAGTTCCTCTTTTACCTGCTGGTGAGCGGTCACGAATTCCTTGCGACCACGTGTTTCAGGGGAAAGGGTTTCGAAATAGTCGAGTGCCTCTTGCCAACTCTCTTGATTGATCAATTCGGTAAGCAAGTCAAGATCGCGATTGGCAGTGCGATAGCGATCAAGTGTTGAGAGTCCGACAGCCAGTACGGCCGCAAAGAAGATGGACACGGCAACGCCGACACCGAATCCGATCCGACGTCGATCCAGCATTCGATCCGCGGCGATGCGTTCTTCGGCACGATAGGCAAGCAGTGGCGGTAGCTCGTCGCCAAGTTGCTCGGCCGCCTCGAGGGCTTTGGCGATTTCTTCTCGTGGCGCACCCGTCTCGAGCGTCTGCTGCAAACGATGAAGGATTGGGTTCGAGGTTCGTTCCATCATCTAGCGAATCTCGATCGCGTCTTCGACCATGTTCAAATTTGCACCCGCCGATCCTGCTTTGCCGTCGAGCGATTGAAGCATGGCATCGAGTTGGGCACGAAGCTGGGCGACCTCTTCGTTGGTGACTCCACCTTCGCTGCCGCCGCCATTGGTCGTTGATCCGCCAGTTGAGTCACCAGCCGAAGCTGTGCCGCCTGACGGCGACCGTCCTCCGCCCGCAGGCTGGCCGGCACGACCGCCGCCTTTCTCGTTCGAGTTTCCGCCACCTTGAAGACCGCCCGAGGCGCCCTGTTCGTTGGAACTTTGGTTGCCTTTGCCACCCGGTTGGTCCTTTCCACCCGGTTGAGCATTGCCTTTGGTCGGCTGTTCTGATCCAGATCCCGACCCGTCTGAACCACCCTCGCTTGTTGCGGCTTCGCTTTTTGCGTCGTCAAAATCTTTGCTGTTGGGAGGCATCAGGCGGGCGGCTTCGAGGGCGTGCTCGAGTGCTTGTTCGTGGCGACCCCAGCGGCGATCCGACTCAGCCTTTTCCAGCTCTTCGTTTGCAGCTTTCACGCGTTTTTGCCAATCGACTGAACCGTCGTTTTTCAAGTAGGTCTTGGCAGCTTCACGTTGCGCGAAGAGTTGGGCCTCGCGTCGTTTGACCGGGTCTTTCTCTTCTTCGTCCGGCTTTTTACAGCCCGTTGAAAGGATGACCAGCGCAAGGACGGCCCCAAGTGTGGTTTTGGCCCAGTTGGGCCCAAGGACCGTTGGTTCTGTACGCATGTTGCCCACCGCGATAGGAGATAATGGCGAACTCACGATTCTACACAACGGCCGCGCCCTCTGCATTTTCGTCGTGTCGAGGCCGGGGGTTGCCTCCGCAATAACCTTCCTTACGTAACACACATTTTGGAAATGTTGGGCGATTCGCAACGACTGCGACACGGCTCCACGCATTCGGCAAAGAAAAGACAGACCCTACAATCAATGCGAATCGCCATCATCGGATCTGGGATTTCCGGCAACGTTGCAGCCCGCATTCTCTCATCGCAGCATGACGTTGAGATCTTTGAATCGGCTTCTCACGCAGGCGGTCATGCATTCAGTGTCGAGGTGGAAGCCTACGGCCATGCCGTCACTGCCGATGTCGCGTTCATGGTGCTGAATCGGCGAACCTATCCAAACTTCTGTCGTTTGCTCGAAATGCTCGGCGTGCCGACGCAAGAGTCGGACATGAGTTTAAGCGTTCGATGTCTTGCGAGCGGACTTGAGTTCCAAGGCAGTTCTTTGAACGGCCTGTACGCTCAGCGGAGCAATGTGTTCCGTCCCGCCTTTCACCGTATGCTCGCTGACATCCTCAAGTTCAATCGGGTCGCGTCGGCCTACGGAACTGACGGCGAGCACTCGATGTTGCTGGGTGAGTTCCTTGAACGGCATGGTTTCGGGGATTGGTTTCTCAAATACTATTTGCGGCCAATGTCCGCGGCGATTTGGTCAGCTGATCCGCAATGCATCGCCGCCTTCCCAGCAAAGTTCATTCTTGGTTTCTTTCGCAACCACGGCTTGTTGCAGCTTCGCGATCGACCTCAGTGGTTGACCATCGCTGGTAGGTCGCAAGCGTATGTTGAGAAGTTGATCGGGCCGATTCGCGACCAGGTCCATTTGAACTGTGGCGTGGAAGCGGTTCGTAGGACGCCGCACGGAGCGTTGGTGTTGACTGAGGATGGATCCGAAACGGAATTTGATCACGTCGTCTTTGCGACTCACGCCGATCGAACGCTCGATTTGCTTGTTGATGCATCGCACGCAGAGCGAAAGCTCCTGTCTTGTTTTCCGTATCAAGCGAACGACGCGGTGTTGCACACGGATCAATCGGTCTTGCCAAAGCGAAGCCGAGCTTGGGCGAGTTGGAACTATCACGTGCCTGATACCGAAAGTGGGCGGGCCAGTGTCACTTACGACTTGAACCGCCTTCAAAGTCTTGGGTTGCCTGGTCCGCTCTGTTTGACCCTCAACCCCTCTTCCGAAATCGACCCAAGCAAAGTGATCAGGACGTTTCAGTTTGAGCATCCCGTTTTCTCGACGGATTCGATCGCCGCTCAAGAACAGTTCGCCGATGTGAGCGGGAAGCTTTCAGCGAGCTTCTGCGGGGCCTATTGGGGCTACGGATTTCATGAGGATGGCGTCAACAGCGCGTTGGCCGTCACGCGGCAGTTTGGCCTTGGCCTGGAATCGGTTGCGAGCCCGCCGAAGCCTTTCTGTCACCGCCATCCGAGCAACGATGCGGTGGAGGCTCGATGAAGATGGAAAGCTGCCTGTATCGAGGAACGGTCGCACACGAGCGAAAAAAGCCGGGGCACCGGTTCGAATACGCGACGGCATGGGCCTACCTTGACCTCGACGAAATCGACGATTTGATCGACCACCGCTGGATGTTGAGCCGTCGTCGATTCGCTCCTGCATCCTTCAATCGCAACGATCACCTTGGTGAGTCGAGCGTTGGCTTGAAGCAGGCGGTCCGCGAGTTGGTGCTTAGCAAGACCGGCATCGACGCAACCGGCCCCGTGCGTTTGCTGACGCAGTTGCGGCACTTTGGAGTCTACTTCAGTCCGATCAATCTTTACTTCTGCTTTGATCTCGCGGGAACGGTTGTTGCGATCGTTGCCGAGGTAAGTAACACGCCGTGGAATCAACGTTATCACTACGTGTTGTGGTCGGGCAACCAACTTGACGGCAAGCCGGGGCAATACCTGCATGCCAAAGAGTTTCATGTCTCACCCTTCATGGACATGAATGCAAACTATCGCTGGCTGATCAACCAGCCATCGGACGAATTGAATCTGTCGCTTTGCAGCGAAAAGGAAGGCGAACGCGTCTTTCAAGCAGATCTTTTTCTAACACGGCGTCCGCTTTCGGATTGGCAGCTTGTTCGATCCATTGCCCGACGCCCCATAGCGGGAATGAACATCCTCGCTGCGATTTACTTTCAAGCCCTTCGACTTTGGATTAAGAGATGTCCGTTCTTTCCTCATCCCGATCAAGTGCCTATGCCAGCGAAAGTCAACGACGGACACCGCTCGATCTAGTTGTCGATGGCGACGATCGGCGGGAAAGTCATCCGACCTTTCTGCAACGGACGGCGCGAAACGCGGTGATCGCCAAGCTCAGGGGGATGCGCCAGGGCAAAATCACTTTGGTCGACGGCAATTCGGAGCAGCGATTGGGCGACGCTCATTCGGACCTCGAGGTGATTGTACGCGTCCACGATCAGAGCTTCTATTCTTCCGTTGCGTTTGGAGGAAGCATTGGAGCGGGTGAGTCCTACGTACGCGGTGAATGGGACTGCGATGACTTGGTTGGTCTCATTCGGGTTTTCTCGCGGAACATGGAAGCGGCATCGGAGATGGGAGGAATCGCCAACTTCTTCGCCGACGCCGCGCGTCGCACGCTCCATCGCCTGAACCGCAATACGCGATCGGGAAGCCGTCGTAACATCGCTGCTCACTATGACCTCAGCAATGATTTCTACAGCTTGTTTCTCGATCCTACGATGACCTATTCCAGTGGCGTCTTCCCTTCTGAATCAAGTTCGATGGAAGAGGCCTCGGTGGAAAAGTACGATCGAATTTGCCGCAAGCTTCAGCTCAAGCCAACGGATCGAGTGGTCGAAATCGGGACGGGTTGGGGTGGCTTTGCGATCCATGCAGCCAAAAATTTTGGTTGCCACATCACCACCACCACCATCTCGCAGGAACAATTCGGATTCGCAAAACAGCGTATCGAATCTTTGGGCTTGGCAGATCGAATTGACTTGAAGCTCGAAGACTACCGTGATCTGACAGGTCAATTCGACAAACTTGTTTCGATCGAGATGATTGAGGCTGTCGGGCACGAGTTCTATGACACCTTTTTTAGTAAATGCTCGTCATTGTTGAAGAACGATGGATGTGCCGCGATCCAGGCGATCACCATTCCGGACCAGCGATTTGAACAATACAAGCGGAGTGTCGATTTCATTCAGAAGTACATCTTCCCAGGCGGTTGTTTGCCGTCGCTGGGGGCGATGGTCAGTTCAATGAAACGCAAAACCGATTTTCAGGTCGCTCACCTCGAAGACTTTGCCGAGCACTACGGGAGAACGCTTGCCTGCTGGCGTCAGCGATTCCACGAAAACCGTCGGCAAATCTTGGAGCTGGGAATGTCCGAATCGTTCATGCGGCTTTGGGATTACTACCTGTGTTACTGCGAGGGAGCGTTTCGAGAAAAGCAAATCGGCGTCAGCCAACTGCTGCTTCAAAAGGCGGGCAGCCGGCAAGCCGCCTCGTTTCCTTCATTGGGAGACGCGCGGTGAAGGTTTTGTTGATTGCACTTTGTTTCACAGTGCTTGCCATCATGCTTGTTGTGACGACGTGGGCTTCACTTGACCGCAACGTCTTGCGGGCTGGGGAGGGCCTGTGGCCGGATCCGTGGTTCGCTGCCACCCTCGCAGACGCGTATTGCGGCTTTTTGACTTTCTACGTCTGGGTGGCGTACCGCGAAACGTCGATGCGTGCCCGCATGATCTGGTTTGTACTGATCATGACGCTCGGGAATTTCGCAATGTCCGCCTACGTCCTTCGAATACTCGTGACCAACCGAACTTTTTCTTGGGAAGCATTGTTGCTTCGTCCAGAACGCATCGCTACGGAATAGAAACTATGTCTGTGATACAACTCGCCGAACGACGCTGGTTACCCGATTCGGTGATTCGTTTTGGAATGCGACGTTTGTTGCGTGAACGTTTGGCGGATGAAGAGACGCGTGCCGCCGGCGATTACAACCAAGCGCTCGATGAGTTTGCCGATCGAATGCGTCAAAGTGTGACCACGATTGAAACGCACCTTGCCAATGAGCAGCATTACGAAGTGCCCGCTGAGTTTTTTGAACTCATGTTGGGTCACCGATTGAAATACAGTTGCGGGCTTTGGCAGGAATCGACGACATCGCTCGACCAGTCCGAAGACGCGATGCTGCGATTGTGTTGTGAGCGTGCCGGTCTCGAAGACGGAATGCGTTTGCTCGATCTGGGATGCGGCTGGGGATCGCTTTCGCTCTGGGTTGCAGAGAACTATCGAAACTGCGAGGTGGTCGCTTTGTCGAATTCACACAGTCAGCGTGAATGGATCGAACGCCAAAGTGGCAAGCGCGGGCTGGAGAATCTGAAAGTGGTCACAGCGGATGTTGGTGATGTGGCCGTGAACGACCACAACGCGGCGCACGATGTTTTGCAGGCTGGCACCTTTGACCGCGTGATGTCAGTGGAGATGTTCGAGCATGTTCGGAATCACGAAGCGCTGCTTGATCGGATCGCCACTTGGCTGAAGGCGGATGGTCGTCTGTTCGTTCATATCTTTTGCCACCGCAACCTCGCATACACCTTTGAAACAGAGGGCCAGAAGAACTGGATGGGACGGCACTTCTTTTCGGGAGGCATGATGCCAGCTAAGGATCTCTTCGCTCGATATGACAAATCGATGAACGTGGAAGACCAATGGTGGATTAGCGGCATGCACTATGCCAAGACCTGCAGACAATGGCTCGACCGACTCGATGCAAACCCTCGGCTTGTCAAGGGAATACTGGGTGGAGCGACAGCAGAACACGGTCCTGACGGAGATTCCTCCGTCATGCTGCAACGCTGGCGTATGTTCGTGATGGCGTGTGAGGAGCTGTTTCGTTTTGAAGGCGGAGCTCAGTGGGGCGTGGGCCACTACTTGTTTCGACCGGTGATGCGACCATGAGTGTGTTGGAAGTTCTAGGTTTAAATACCGCAGTCGTGCTGGGCACGATGCTCCTCCTGTGGTTGATCAGTCTCAAGGTCAACGATGCGAGCATTGTCGATATGTTCTGGGGCGCCGGTTTCGTGTTGATCGCTTGGACGACTTACTTCGTTTCGCCGCAGTCAACTCGTGCTTCGATTCTTGCAGTCTTGACGACATTTTGGGGACTTCGGCTCTCAACCCATTTGGTGATACGCAATCTTGGCAAGGGCGAGGATCGTCGGTACACGGCGATGCGGGACAAGCATGGGGCAAGGTTTTGGTGGGTCAGTTTGATCACCGTCTTCGCGCTGCAGGGGATCGTGATGCTGGTCGTGTCGTTGCCTGTGCAAATAGGCCAACTGGAATCGAAGCCAATCGGTCCAGTGGCAATCCTAGGGATGATGACTTGGGCGATTGGATTCAGTTTCGAGTCAATTGCTGACTACCAACTCACGCGATTTCGAGCGTCACGGACGGAGCCGTCCATGGTGTTGGATTCGGGCTTGTGGAGGTACTCGCGGCATCCCAACTACTTTGGCAACGCTTTGATCTGGTGGGGGCTGTTCCTCATTGGGGCCAGCTGGTCAACAGGTTGGACGGTTGTTAGTCCGATCGTGATGACGTTTCTATTGTGCAAGGTCTCAGGTGTGCCGCTACTGGAGAAGGATCTTGCGAGACGGTCGGCGGCGTACCAGGACTACATCGAACGGACCAGCTCGTTTGTCCCGCTACCACCGCGATTTCGTGGCGCCGCAGTTGAGCGGGAAGCGTGAAGGATCGGGCTGGAGCTCGGTGCTGCTACCCGGCACGGTGACGAGATTTGGGGCCTTTTTGCCCGTAATTCGCAGTGTTTGGTGCGGCGAGTTGCCAACCATTGTCAGCTGCCTATAGTCTTAACAAAACCACGTTTTCGAGGACTCAATGGAAAATACCAAACGCAGAAACTGCATGGAGGTGACAGGCGGGCGTTTGACATATCAGGCTGGGTATGAAATGCCAGGCTTGGCGATGCAGGTGTCCAGCCAGCAATCGAGCCACTGCATGAATGGCGGTGGTGAGGTGCATTACATCTCTTCGTGTGCTTCGGGGCGAATCACCCGAATCATGATCGCAGATATCTGCGGTTCAGCCGACGTCTTCAAGCGACTGTCGTGTGAAATGAGGAACGGTCTCCTCAAGAACATCAACTCGATTTGGCAAAACCGAGTCGTCACGATGATGAGCGACCAATTCCGCAGCTTTGCTGAGCAGGGCGGATTCGCAACAGCATCGGTTGCAACTTACTTCGCCCCAACACGAAGCTTCGTGATGTGCAACATTGGCAATCCACCACCCTTGGTTTTCCGTTCGAAGGAACGCGTCTGGGACGTGTTGCACGGCGATTGTGATCAATCGCAAGTGGATGAGTTAGAAATGAGTGCCCAGGACGAAGCACCCGAGGGTGTTTTCGCAAGCGACGAATACCGCTACGTTACGGCCAAACTCGAAATTGGTGACATTATCGTTTTGTATGGCAACGGCTTTGCCCAGTCGGCATTCCCCGAGGGCAACCTCGTTGGACATCAGAAGTTGCTCGAGGCACTGCAGGATTCACCGCACAGTGAGCCGATGAGTCGTTTGAATCACCTCGTCAAACTCATTCGCGACAGCAATCAACGTGAAGAAGATTCGACGGTGATCGTTTGCCAGGTAACGAAAACCGGAGTTCGAATGCGCGACAACTTGCTTGCACCTCTACGATTGTTTCGCAAGCCCAAAGATGCAACTGAGCTGGGGTGAGATTCACGCAGTTGTTGCTGCGACCTGAGAGAGCGTTTGGGTTGCCGCCTTGTACCCGATTTCGATCACTTGTTCGGGCATCGAGAAATCGAATCTTCCGCGTCGGCCAACCGTCGGCCTGACAACATGATCGGCGTGATGTAGCGCGTGTTGCCGGATTTGATGTTCAGCCAGTTCTTGAACCCGGTGGAAGACTTCGAGGATGTTTCGGCAGCCATCAATTTTGAGATCACCGTGGGAGACGTCGACCGCTAACGTCAGGTCGCTTCCATATTGCTTCGCCGTGATCGTTGGGATCGACTCGTAAACACCGATGTCGGCCAGCAGCATGTTGTCCCAGGGGACAGGTGGGAAGACGCCCGGGATCGAGGCGGAGGCGCGCACTGCGTTTCGCAGCGATCCCTCGGTGATGACGACACGCTGTCCGCTCAGGATATCGACAGCAACGATGCTCAGGCTCGTTTCGAGGTCTTCGATGTTGACGTCGGGAATAAGAGAATCGATCGCGTGACGCAGTGTCGACTCAGGCAAGACGGCGACGCCGCGCAGTGCACGCGTCATGGTCTTCTGCACGGAGATCACCTTTCTGAGCCGGCGAATCCAACCGGCGGGATTCACGATCGAGGAATCAGAATGGCCCGACCCGGCCATCTGTTTTTGCCGTTTCTGGAATGCCGGCGAAGCGATGAATTCGAGGACATCGCCTTCAACCGCTGCGTGGTTGGCTCGGGTGGCAACCATCGCGCCTGCTAGTGCGCCGATACTGGTGCCGCTGATGTGATCGACTTCAAAGGTACTTTCTTCGATCGCCTTCATCACGCCCAGATGCGCGAGGCCCCTCGCGCCACCTCCGCCTAGGGCAACGCTTATCTTGCGGCTCGACGCCTCAGGCGTCGGTCGCACCTGTGGATGGTCGAGCTTCCCGTGCGGTTGAGGGATGCCGAGGTTTGGAGGCAAGTCAGGGGATGGCACGATCGGCTCTGCCGGGTTGGATTGGTCGGTATGCATGTTCCATTGCCGCCGAAAAGCAGGCCTCCTGTGCGCACGATCGGAATCTGTCACCTAAAGCCTACGACTGCAATTCGCGCGGCGCCGGGTGACGCGCCCCACTATGCGGGTAACAACAGTGGTTTCTAGGCCGTTGGTTTCGCTTGAAAACGATTGTGCGGACAATCAATCCTCCGAGAGGGCGTCATTGGTGCAGTGACGTCAAATCGTTTCGGTAACCGAGCGGTGCTAGGATCGTTCAAGCCCGTATAATGTGAACCGAAGTTTGATCCGTGCTGTATCTAGAGGAGTCGTCTCGTGAGCTACCGTGCTCTTATCTTGACATCTGTTGTTGGCGTTACTTCAATCGCACTCGCAGCGTCGGTGGCAATCGGGCAATCGGGAACGAGAGGCGGCTCGGAGTCCATTCGTTTGCGCAGCGGTGACGTTGTTCCTAGGGCAACCCTGTTGACCGAACGTGGCCGACAACTTGTCGAGGAGCTGAAGAATTTGCGACGGACGGAAGCGAGCATGGGACCGAAACACCCGACGCTACCGGAGGTGCAAGCCCAGATCTTGGATGTAAAAGAACAGATCGAAGCTTGGTCGCCGCTGTCGAAGGAGGAATCGAAGGCCCTTGGCGGACGGACGCTTGCCGAGGCCGTGCCGGAGATGAACGACAAAGACCTCCGCCAGTTGATACTTAGACTCTCAGCGAAAATCGAGTTGCTCGAGCGTCGCGTACATAAGCTCGAACAACAACAGAACGTCTTTTGAGTCGCGACCGAATCTCGATGGATGGTTGGCGAGTAACCGCCTAAGAGAACCAGTCGGTGTACATCTTTACGAGCAGGATCACCCAGAGAAGTCCTGCGACGGAAAAGGCGGCCGACAGGATGGTTAGTTTGATCATTCGCAGATTGCCTCGCTTTGAATTCTCCATCGAGACCATGCGGTCGGTCAGACCAAGGTCGCCCTCTTGAACATCCGGGAACGCATCGGGGTCTTCATTGGGCAATGCTGGTTGGGATGCGGCAGCGAGCACAGCAGGATCGACGGCTTTGCGTTGAGGGCCTTCGTTGCTGGGCTTCTCAGGCTCCATTGCCTCGTCCTGGTTTTTTTCTTTTGGACGACGCTTTTTCTTGGTTTTTGCAGCCTTTTGCCCCTTGGGCTCCGTCGAATTCAACTGGGGATGCAGCGGCTGAAGTGCATGTGTCGACGATTCGCTTCGTTCGCCGCCTCCGCGGCGTCGAGCCTCGATGAATTCAACGACCACATCGCCGCACCGTGTTGAATCGCCAGCCTGTGTTAGTGAGCGAACGCGTTGTTCGTGGGTGAGATTGGTGGGCGAAATGTTGACCATCCAAAGCGTCTCGCCCGACGTCACTGCGGCGAAATGACATTTGTGCATACCGCGTCCGTGTAGGCGAAGCACACTGGGATGCGTGTCGCCGACGATCGTTACGGGACGACGAAACGACTTGGTGATGCTCTTGCCGGGCCAAGTCATCGATGTGTCAATGATGGAATCGGAAAGGAACGGAAGTTGAGCGGTGTTGTTCAGGTCAACGTTGGGGTGGTGGACCGTGATTCGACTTTGACCGACCAGCAGTTCGACGTCGGGACGGATCGCACCCCAACGTGGAAACGCGATTGCAGCAGTGGGCCATACTTCAACACTATCAGGGAGGCAGCAGACGAAATAGGCGACCGGCGGAATACTGCTGCTACCACCAATTTGGATATCACAACAACGATGGGAACCAATGAGCGCATAGGGTCGCTCAAGTTCGACCCATCTGTCCTCGGCATCATCAATGATCCGAATGCGACAGGGCGGAGCTTGCCAGGGTTCAAATTGTTCTTGAGATTGCGTTGTCATGACGAATAAGAGAGGCGGTCGTGCCCGCACCTATTCTATTCAGCTTAGCGACGGTGGGTCGCGCGTAGCGGTAAGTACGCGACATTCCGCAGGGAATGCTTGAATAACCTGAACAACCGTCAGCTTCGGTGCCATCGTTACACATTAAGGCCATTCGTCGTCATCGCCGCTTGAACTTCAAAACCACTTGGCGTGCGTGACCTAAGTTCGAGATAGACCAAGTGTTTCCGGGGGGACCCTTGTCACCGAATGTCGCGTTTGCCCCGCGCGATGGGAAACACTTTTCGAGCTTATGAACGAGATTCCCCCAAATGATCAATGCATTCGCAGCGCCTAGCGATGCGTCGACGAAGAGCAGTCAGCAAGTGTATTCGCTTGCGCGCTCTCGCGAGGATCTCACGGACGCCTTTCGCCTTGCTTTTGAATCGTACTACGACGCCGGTCTGGTCAACGAAAAACCAAGTGGCATTCGACTCACGCCTTACCATTTGTTGCCGACCACCGAAGTGATCGTGGCAAAGCTGCGCGAACAGGTCACTTCAACGCTGACCCTTTTTGGTGACGGCTACCTTGGCCTGCCGATGCAGACGATGTATCCAAAGGAGATCGGTGAATTGCGGAGCCGCGGATTGCGGCTTGGCGAGATTGGCGGGCTGGCCGACCGACGAACTTCCCAAGTTCGGTTCATCAAGACCTTTGCCGAGATGGGGCGACTGATGGCACAGGTGGCGTTTGTTCGCGGCATCGACGCACTTGTTGCTGCGACACACCCCAAACACGCAAAACTCTACAAACGCGTTTTGGGCTTTCGCCAAATCGGCGAGCTGACAGAGTGTCCGTACGCCAACGGCAACCCGGCCGTCGCGCTGTACATTAGCTTTGAAGAGCACGAGGGAACGGACCTGTACGACCAGTACTTTGCCGACCTCTATTCACAGAAAGAACTGCGTCCCTATCGTTGGGATAGCGACACACGTCAGCACTTCCGAGAAGTGCTTGAACGCGACAACCAGATCGGCTCGATGGCCGGGATCGCCGGCTACTACAACTGGGCTGTAGTAACCGGCGCGCTGACCAGTTAGGGCTTGGCGACTATTCGTAGAGCGACAAGTCAATGTCGGCGTCGTTGGTGATCACGATCTTGTCTAGCTGAGTGCCGTCTTCGCGAACTTTGATTCGCAACGTGTGTTCACCCTCAGAAAGATCGAACGTCACTTGTTGGTGTGACGTTCCGTCGGTCACCGTTTGCCATGCCCATTCGCCGTTGGTCACACTCAAGTGCCACTGGACCCACTCGCCGTCATCAACGGCGACCCAGAATGAGTTCGAGCCACCATCGAGCGCACTGACCAGAGCGTGCATCTGGAATTGGCCAGCTTGGTCGATGTTGAACGAGAAGGTCAGTTCACTGCCGGCGGGTGGTGCCGAGTAATGCGTGCCATGAGCAGCAATGAGGAACTCGTTGCCGTCGTCATCGACTTCGACCTGCCAAGCTGAATCCGAAGATTCGAACGCTGTCGCGTCAATCACGACTGTGGTTTCCGCGAGCTTGCTGAACATGAACTTGTCCAACTTTGTGCCGTCCTCGCGAACCTTCAATTGCATGGTGTGACTACCTGCATCGAGGTGGAACGCGGTTGCGTCTTTGTTCCAGCCATCGGTCACGTTCTGCCACTGGAAGCTATTGCCAGTAACGTCCATGTGCCATTGGACCCAAGGGTTGTTGTCAACTTTGATCCAAACCGAGTTGTCTTTCGAATTCTTGGCTTTGACCAATCCCGAGATTTCGTAGTTGCCGGCATGGTCGACGTTGAACTGGTACATCACTTTCTTGCCATGGGGTGGCGAGTTGTAATGTGAACCTGTTCCGTTCGGGGCTTTGATGAACTTGCCACCGGATGCACTCGAGGAACCGTAAACCTTCCAAGGGCTGTCTTTCCATTCGTAGTCTTCCGCTTCGAACATAAAGTCAACGGCGGATTCGTACAGGCCAGCGTCAATGGAGTTGTTGATCTGATGAGCCGCTAGCGAGATGACATCCGTTAGCCCATCGCTGTTAGCGTTGCTGTCGATCGCATCGTTCGAGCCAGCGCCCTTGGGTGAGAAGACAAAATCGGCTGGAGCGACGAAATCGAGCTTGTAGTCACCCGCGTCCAATCCAGCAAACATGTAGCTGCCGTCTGCAGCCGTCACGGTGGTCGCAAGTTCATTTCCAGCGCTGTCAAGCAAGCGGACCGTGACGCCCGCGATGCCGTCTTCGCCTGCGTCTTGCTTACCGTCGCGGTCGGTGTCATTCCAAACGAAATCGCCGAGCTTGGCCGATGGCGCTGGTACGGGGTTGACGTAGTGGCTCGGATCCGAATCGGACGCATCGCCTGTATCGACCGATCCAACATTGCCGTAGATGCCAGGCGATTGTTGTTTGAACTTGACCTTTCGGATCTTGAACTTGTCATCCGGAGTGGTGTCAGCCGTCGAAGCTGCAAGCACCAAGATGTTGCCAGCGGCACCGCCGGCATTGAAGTTGGCAAATCGCGAACCACTGCTGGTCGTGTTGTCGACTTCGTTCAGTGCAAGACCATTCAGCAACGCATCGGAAAGCGTTTGATGGTTCCCAAATGCGCCTGGAATGGTACCGATCCAAATTGACAGGTCGCTGTCTCCGACCACGCTGTCAAGGAAAGCGGAGTCAACGACGACATCATTCGAGAATTCGAACAGCACGTAGTTGTCACGTCCAACATTGTCGACGCGATGCGTGCCATTGCCGCCGTTGCCTTCGCTCGAGTCAGTGACGCCAAGGCCACCTGAGAAGGCACCCAGGAACGCTTCACTCCAGTTCCCGTTGCTGTCACGACTGAATGCACTCGCGTTCACGGAGACTCCGTCAACGGTGTAAGTGCGGATGTTTCCGTCAGGACCGTCAAGCGAACTGTTGCCGTCGAGGAACAGTGTGCTCGATTGGCCGGGCGTGGTGAGAGTGTCCGCGATCGCGGTTGCTTCGTATTGCCAAACTTCACCTGGTGACAAGATGCCATCGTTGCCCGCGTCTGGGCCAATGAAGGTTGGGCTGAAATCGTCGCTTGTGTCGCCTGGCGTTCCGTTGTCATCAACGACAACGACATCGGCTTGTGCATAGGCGACGCCACCGGTGTTGGTCACGATGTAGGTCCAGGTCACGGTGTCGCCGGGTGCGATTTCTACCGCTTCACTTGGGTCATCGGCTTGGACGCCGTTGGTCAGCTTCTCGATGTCGATGCTTGGGGGCGCGACGACGTTGTATTTGCCTGGATCATCGTCGGTCACCGATGGGCCGCCACCAACGGGTGTGCCTGTGACGGTTGCAATGTTGCAGTAGTGACCAGGAGCATCTGGCGTAATGGTAAAGGTGAAGATCCATTCTTCGACAGGATTGACGCCATCGTTGACATCCAGGATGCCATTTTGATTCAGGTCGCCGACATTGAATCCGCCCGATTCGACCGGGATCGGATTGAAGTCGTCGCTGATGCTTCCGGGCGTGGCGTTGTCATCAACAATTTGGTCGATTGTCAGTGGGACGTCACCGATGTTGGTGACGTGATACGAGAATTCGACGTCTTCGCCAAATTCAAATTCAACAGCTTCCTCTGGCGTGTTGGCATCGAACCACTGTTTTTCTTCCGTGGTCGTGGTGTACTTCAGTTCGGTGATGGCACCGCTGGAAACGAAGTTGACCGTCAGTTCAAGGACATCATCGACACCGATCGGAAGACGTTGGTAGCTGTTGTTTCCGAGCGTTGGGATCGGGAACGTTTGTGTCCCCGAAGCAGTTGTGACCGTGACTGCGGATCCGCCCGCTTCGTTGTTGTCGATGTCAAGCAAATCGAGATGGTTAATCGTGACCGGATCATCAAACGTGAAGGTGAAGACACCGCCGCCCGCTTCATCATCTGGGTCGGAAGCATCTTGGTCTTCGGAGATGATCAAGATGTTGCCCAACGCAACATCGTTGGTTGCTCCGCCACTTCCAATGCCTGGGCCACCGAAAGCTTGGTTGGGTGTGCCAAGGTCGACGTCGCCACCTGTTGGGTTGGCACTGTCAAACACCATCGCAGCGTTTTGGAATCCGGTTCGGTTGTTGACCGCGTTGACGGTGACGCCTGGATATTGGGCGCCGACGACGTCACCAGGAGTCAGGTCGTCAAAGTCGATGACAGTCATCTCGCTGGTGGTGATGATCTTGTCGACGTACTTGATGATCTCGATGGCAGGATTGATCTCTTGGTTAGCCTCGATTGGGCCAAGAGTCGCTTTGTTGCCGCCAGCGAAGTCGACGGTGAAGTCGCCCGCAAAGGATGAGTTTTCACTGTCGATGCGGAGGCCAATGTCGAACCCGTCAAAGTACGCGGGGCGAACGCCACCTGTAGAGAGTGTGCCGGGAACCGAAAGTGCACCGCCAGTCACGGTGAATCGAAAATCATAAGTGTCGGTTGTCGATCCTGGTCCCGAGTCTTCGAAGCCGAAACCGGTGATCTCGCCCGTAAGCAGTGTTCCCGTTGCATCGGGAATGTTATCGAAGTCGATGTCAACGGCGCCCTCGATAATGAGGTCATGGCCAGCAGTGCCGCCAATCAAAGTGCCCGTGTTGTCGACCTTGATGTTCAGGCTGAACGATTTGGGAGCTTGCAGGAAGGTCGGGAAGGCGACGGCGGTTTCCTGGAAGATCAGTGGGTCAGCGACCGCAACAAAGTCTTCGTTGACCGAATCGTACGAGACGTTGCCGGTGCTGTTAGCAAAGAGTGCTGGAAAGCCAGGTTGGACACCCAGCAAAGCAAGGACCCGTCGGTCTTCAAGTTGCTCGACACGAGCGCGTCGTCGTCGAAGCGACTTGGTGGTGATGCGATCCTTCATCTTTTTACGATCGGATCGACCAAGTCCCAAGAAACGAGATGTGTTTGATTGTGACATTGAAAATTGACCTTCGTTGGGTCCCAAAAGAAGGAGGGATAATCAAAGTGATGATGACTCGATGGTCCAACACTTTGTGGCATGAAAATGAATGTGCCCGATGTACAAAATCGTTGAACGAACTTGCATGAATAACGCTTGCCACAGTTGGCTGGACTCAGACTTTGCGACGACCGCTTCGGCGCATTGACGCTCGCAACAAAAGGATGCTTATTGCTGTTAGCGCAAACCGTTGCGGAAAGCCGCCAAGTACCTCAACCGGGTGCCTAGGATAGTTACTGTCCACATAAAGCGAACAACGTTGCCCCAGTGATCGAAAGAATTTTTGCGACAAAGGTGTTGCAAGTCACCACAAAGAAGGTGAACAGATGGTCGCTAGGTGAGCCGTGTTTAAGCAGCCGCCTTCTTGCGTTTGCGAATCGCACAAACGCCAACCAAGAGAGTCGCACCCATCGCAAAGATGGAAGATGGTTCAGGAACAGGGCGACCGATGTTGGCGGATGCCATGTTGATCGATGTGAATGTCTGTCCGAAGCTCAGTCCGGAATTCAAGCTGTTGATCTTCACACCAACCACCGAACCAAAGTCGGGCATCGACACATGGGTCTGCGTTACGTTCGCAAGGAACTCGAGGTGACCCGACGAGTTGAACGCGGAAGTGTCAATCTGTGTCAAAGTAGCTTTGAGCAATGTGACCCGTTCATCACCGCTGCTCCGAGCACCGTGGATAATCAGATTGCCACCGCTCAGGTTGCCACTGCTGTCGACTGCTGCATCAAGTCGAAAGAGCGCTGCCGTCCCAGGTTGAAGTGGGATTGGAGGCATTGGAAAGATTGAGTGTGGAACGTTGACACCAGCGACCGCCACGTCACCAGAGGGATGAAGGGCAACATTGTCTGGGTCGAGATTCAACGGGTTGTAGACGCCGCGGAATAGTCCCGTCGTTCCAGCACCTTCTTCAGCTAGTTGGGATGCGTATCCCAGAACCACGAGATCCGAACCATCATATTGTGCTGAGACGAAGCCCGCCGTTACGTCCGGGGAAAAGTCTCGCCCAGGAATGATCCCAGCGTTGGCCTGGGTCAATCCAGCCATTACGAGGAAGAGCGAAGCGACAATCATTCGTAGATGTCGAGTCACAGTGGTTTCCAGGGTTTGGGAAAAATGGGGTGCGCAAGCAAATGGTGCAAATCCGGAGGCGATTCTACTCACCTGAGGGGGCGGGGCAAGATAGTTTCCACGGAATTCTCGTGGCAATCACAAATCGATGACACGCATCTGTTGAGGCGTGTAAATCCGAACACGCATCTTGAAGCCGCGCCGTCAGAGAGATCTTCCGCCCCTACTACTCCTCAAACGGGCAAGCATCCATTTCCCGCGGGGACTTCCTAGCGTGGTGCTCGAACTGGGTTTGAGCTGGCGTCCAACTGCGGTTGGTGGGGTACGAAGATCACGCCGCCAGATCGGGCTTTTGGTCGTGCAGCAGCCGCTGTTGAGTGCGGTCTTGCGTGATCGCTATCTCGTCGATCGATTGCGCAACCTTCTGAAGATTCAAACTCTTCGATCAAAGGGGCTCGGCTAATCAGAGCGAGCACAATACAGGTGCATGTCGTCAGAAAAGCGACGATCAGGATCGATGTAGTAAGCAAGTCGGGCATCGGGAACCCCGTCGGGTGTAGGCTTCATTGCCGTCAAGGGTGGTCAGGGCAACCTTCCGGAGCGTGTAAAGATGACCAACCCACTTCTATTCTACGACGCAAGACAAGATTGCGGCTATAGAGCTATCCCTGTTTTCGGCGAGAATCGCTTGGTGATTCAGCAAGATTTAACGCCTAGCGAAGGTTCGCTCCCTATCGATTCACTTTGGGGGTAGGTATCACACACGAGCGGTGTGGTCTCTACTTGGAACCCTAGCATCTCATAGGTGTCACGCGATGAGATTGGCAATCCTTCAAATTTGCGGGCTTCTGCCTCGCTTCTTCGGCAACATGCGGCAGGTGTCGGCCGTCCATCTCGCCCAGCTTTCCGTTTTTGCGTAACACCAAGGGCTTCTTAGAAATGGAGGTCAAGTTTGCGCGTTCTGATGGTGGGGGATTGCCGGTTATTACGCGTCACTAGTGACGGCGATCGTTTTTTTTGGGTTTAACCCTACCCCCTACGTAAAACAGCCATTAAGGTCAAAGCTAATGGTCGCCAGGCCGCTAGAGACAGCGGTTAGGTGTCCCCCAGACAGAGTGTTTTCTATCCAGCAGAAGCCGGCCCCCTTCGGAGTGCGTATTGGCTTCCAGGAGGCTGGATCGCCCCTCGGGCGGCCCGCGGTTTCGAAGTGCCCCGCTTTGGAAGACCGCGGATTTAGCGGGAAGCTAAGGAAGAGTTTGGTGTCACCCAGAAGGGCGAAGCCCCCATTTAAAATGAACAAAGGTACACTGCAAAAGCGAGCCGTCATGGAGGCCCAGATTGGCTAAGCGAAGGAAGCCTAATCGGCGTCGCCCCAAAATGAACGACCCTCTGAAGCGCGCTGCGGGAACCAAGAAGCAGCCGAAGCCTCAGGAGGAGTTGCTACCGTTAGATTCGGAGCTTCGTCGTAAGTACATTCCCTACGTCGTTGGTTTTGTGCTGGTATTGATTTACGCGTACTGGCCAACACTGGTTTGGATTGAAGACGCATGGAGAAATGAGCCCGACTACTCACATGGCTATCTTGTGCCGGTGCTCGGACTGCTGCTGGTTTGGAATCGAGCCGATAGCTTTCCCGGGGCACGCGCCACTGTAAGTTGGTCAGGGCTTTCGCTCATTCTGATTGCCGTGGTCATGCGTGTCGGCAGTCGCTTGGTCTATGCCGACTTCTTGGACGCTTGGAGCATGTTGCCGCTCATCGCGGGTGTGGTGTGGGTCGTCTTGGGACGACGCGCCATGCTTTGGAGTCTGCCGGCGATCTGCTTCCTGTTCTTCATGATCCCGATGCCCTATCGGGCTGAGTCGCTATTGAGCTGGAAATTGCAGGGCATTGCGACGGAAGTGAGCACGATCTTCCTGCGAGTGCTTGGTCAGCCCGCGGTTGCTGAAGGTCACATGATCTGGACGAGTGCCGAAGCGCCACTTCAGGTGGAAGAGGCTTGCTCCGGATTGCGGATCTTTGTTGGGGTCGCAGCGCTGGCCTATTTTTGGGCCGCAATGGTCAAACGGCACTGGATTGACCGTGTCGTTCTTGCGGCGCTGGTGCTTCCCCTGGCCGTCTTCGCCAACTCTGTCCGGATTACGATCGTCGGTCTGTTGTACTTGCGATACACCGACCTGGAATCTCAAAAGACAATCCATGATTACTCGGGGTACCTAATGATACCTCTGGCGTTCGTATTATTGTGGATTGCAAAGACGTTTTGGGAACGGCTCTACCGGCCCGTAGAGCAGCTTACTGCGAAAGATTTTGTGCGGAGCTCATCCCAGCCCTCCGCGTCATAGCAACTGTATCACGCGCACTGAGGCGCGTTAGTTCATCCTCCCTTGTTACAAACACCGACAACCTAGCAATCAAGATCGAGTAATGGCTACTGTCAATCACAGGCAACCCGCCGGCGTTTCGCATGGTTCTCCCGTTGGTGCGCCACAATTTGATCCCTGGATTCTTTGGGTCACTTTTCGTCGCTGCTGGCCCTGGGCGATCCCGACCGGTGCAGTGTTGGCCAGCGTCGTTGCCTTCGTCGTGCTTCAGTCGTTTGAACCGCGGTATCGCGCTACGCACCTGCTCGAGGCGAACGATCAGCCCATCCTGTTCAAAGGCGTGATGCCAACGGTGACCGACTTGGCTCGGTCACAAAAGGCAATCATCTTCAACCGGATTGTTCTTGATGAGATTCTTGACAACCCGGATTTGTGTGCTGCACCAAGTCTCACCGATCCAGAAACAGCCGAGACAAACCTCAGAGACAATTTGTCGATTTCCAATGCAGGTTCAAAAGACCTGTTGCATGTCAGCTACGAGGATACGGACCGAGTAGCCGCTGCGGAGATTTGCAATGCGGTCGTCGCCGCCTACCTGCATCGTCGGGCTGACCTTGATTCCACGCGAATCAACGCTTTGGAAAGCTGGTTGGGTCCTGAGATCATCAAGTGGGAAAACCAAGTCGAAGAGAAGAAAGAGACCGTTCGGATTCTGAGCAAAGAGGCGCTCGGCTACGTTCCCGGCCAGCGGGCGCAAGTTCTTGAAAACAATGCTCAGGTGGAATTGGTTTCCACTCTGCACGGTCAGATTACTGATGTCGAAATGAGTCTGATGCTGATGGAGGCTGACAGGAAGCTTCGCGATCATCAAGCGTCTGCTGACTCGGGTTCGGTCATCGACGAGTTTGTCGAACCAGAGATCACCGTCATTCGACGCGATCCGAGCGAAGTTGAGATCTTGGCTGCGATCGATGCAGATCCTGCCGTGGTGGAGGCAATGGCCCGTTTGAAAGTTTACAAGGACGAGTTGATGAGCCTGGAAATCAACGGGCTCAAGAACATCCGCAAGTCGTATTACGCTGAAGTTCAGATCAAGCGTGACAAGGCGATCGCGTTGATTGACTCGGAAAAGAAAAAAGTGCGGCCGCAGGTGGAAGAAAGGCTCAATCATGCTGCCGACCTTCAGTACCAGTCCGAGCTCAAATTACGGGACAGCCAAATTGCGGCAGCCAAAGCCGCTCATGCTCGCGAAGCAGAGCGTCTGAGGAAAAACCGCCAGATCGAATTTGATAATCGGATGACAGAGGATCAGCTCGCCTATACGGCGCAGGTCGAAAAACTGGCCGCTCTGAAGAAACGTTATGAAACAGAGATGAGCAAGCTGAGGGATCACGCGGAAGACTCAGCCAACCTGCAGTTCGCACGCGAAGAACTCGCCGTGGCAAACGGGATCCTGATCAAGCTTCGCGATCGCCGTGCTGCCATTCGCACAGAACGACAAAAGCAAGGCATGGTAAGGACGCTCGCACCAGCCAAACCGCCAAAGACACCCATCGAAGATGCCCCTATCAAAAAGCTTGCCGTCTTCTCTGGCGGTGCGTTCATTGTGCCGTTTCTCTTGGGGCTGCTTTGGGAGTTTCGGATCCAGCGCGTAACTGATTCAAAATCCGTCGAGAAAGGAACGCTGGCTCCGATTGTCGGCGAGGTCGCACGTTTGCCGGCCGGTGAAGGCACAGGCAAAGGGCGACGGTTGTTTGAAGAGAGTGTAGACACACTTCGTGCGAACCTTTTTCTTTCGGTCGATACCGCCAACACGCGGAGTATTGCGGTTGCAAGCAGCATGTCGGGTGAAGGAAAAAGTAGTGTTGCTTCTCAGCTCGCACTTTCGATCGCAAAAGCGACGGGCGAAACCGTCTTGCTTGTCGACGCTGACTTACGATGCCCCGATCAACATGAGATCTTTGGCCTCGAAATGGGAGCAGGGCTTTGTGCAGTGCTTTCAGGCGAAGCGGACATGGAAGACGCGATCGACAAGAGTCTTGGTGACCTGATTCATGTGTTGCCAGCTGGTCGACTGACGTCGAGCCCGCACCGGTTGATGAGTCCATCGGCCATGCGTGAGTTCTTTGACAACGCACTGCAAGAGTACGCGTTCGTGGTTTGCGATACCGCTCCCGTTTTGTCGGCCGGTGAGACCCTCGCAGTTTCATCGGCAGTCGACTCGACCCTGCTCTGTGTGATGAGAGACGTCAGTCGGATGGAGTGCATTTCCAAGACGACTCGGCGACTCGAAGCAGCAGGGGCGACGATTGCGGGGACCGTCTTTAGCGGTGTGACCGCTCGGCAATATGCCTATCGCTATGGTGATTATCATTATGCCTTTGCCGGTGATCCTCAACATCACGTTGACGGCTAGTCATAACGCACCATCGCATCTCACGCTTGCTTAGTGAATCGAGTAGGAAACTGAGTTGACGTCCTCTAATGACAAGCCCGAAAAGGGCGGTGCCGGACAACCTGACAATGAGCCGCGCGAGAGCGAAGAGGCCAATGCAAAGGTTGCTCGGAAAATCTATGACCGGCGTTTTCGTTGGCGCTGGAACAAACCACTTGCGCTGATTTCTGCGGCCAGTTTCGCAGTGATTGCCGTCTTGTGCGCACTTTCGTATGTCTACCATTCATCCACCGCCGCAACAACGTTTATGGCGCGGGCTGATGCAGCCTTGGAAGCTGAGGACTATGCAGCGCACACAAGGTGGCTGAAACGGTATTCGATGTTGCGGCCGAAAGAGCCGGATGTCTTGATTCGTATCGCCCTCGCTGCGGACAAGGCAGCCGACAAAGCGGCACCTGAGCAACGCTCAGATATGATCTACGAAGCACGTAAGCAGATCGGGCGGGCGATTGGACAGCTTGGCGAAGGTCATGAAGAAGCGGTCATCGACTTGCGCACCCGTTTGATCAAGCGACTGATTCAACTTGGTCCAGCCTGGGCAGGCGAGGTTGAACGGAACGTCATCAACCTTGCTCGCAAACCCAAGGACGCCGAAGCAACCCAGTGGATTGCGACGGCACTCCTATCGCAGGTCGAAAACGGAATCTACGACGATCGGACTCGACTCAAGTCAGACGATGACTATTGGGAATGGTTGACGAGCATCACCGTTGGTGAAGTTTTGATGCTTGATCTTGATGCCAACCCGCAAGACCTGGATACGATTCGGCAGGCTCTTCTAGCCCACGCGATTTACCCGGAGCATTTTGAATGCCCCAAGGGCGTTGTCGAAGAAAAGTTCTTGAGCAAGAACCAGGAACGCATTGATCGCGCTGTGACGACACTTCGCGACGCAGACGACAGCAAAGCTTACTTTATTCTGTATCGGTACTATGAAGCGAGTCGTCAGGAAGCCGATGCGAGGTTGGTGCTGATGCATGCGGCTGATGAGTCCTTTCGCAAGCTCGCTGATGTGGATCCCCAAGCCTATGCTGCGGACCCGTCCGACCCCACTGAGGTTTCGCCCTACTCTTGGGATTTCCTGCTGATCTACCAAGCAGGCCTGTACGCGATGGAAAAGGGGGACATGGAGCTTGCGTCGAAGTACCTCGATTCGTTGATGCCGTTGGATGTGGCTGGCGTTAATCCTGCTACACGGGCTCAGGTGTTCGTCCGAGCCGGCCAGTTGCGCGAACTCTCAGAGGATCCAGAGGGTGCCATTGAAATTTGGCAGCAAGGGCTTGAGCAAGTTGACTCCAAAGACCTGCTTTTGCTCGCCGTACTTGCCAACGCCAAGATCCAGGCTGACCCGGAAGGTGCAGACCAGGCACTCAAAGACTTAGATGAAGCCATCGAGCTTGCTCGGCGAGCGCTCAACTTGATGAGTGAGATCGATGTGTCTGCGGCTCGTCGCAGCGAAATCAACGAACAGATTGACGCTGCCCAGTGGAGACATGACCGTTTGTCAGCGCTCCATATGGCAGAAACCGGAAATGCACACGAAGCAGCCCGCATACTTGAGGAAGTTTTTGAACGCCCGGCAGATATTGAAACAGTCGAACGAGTCTCCGTCGCTCGCGCTTTGAATGTGTTGCATGGTCAGCAAGGTGCTTGGGACCGAGCTGCCGCTGTGCTCAGTCGAGCCATTGCCTACGATCCTGACAACATGGAGCTGCGAGCCTTGGCGGCGCAGGCGGCAACGTCAGCCGGTAATCGCTTGTTGGCCGTCGAGAATTGGCGTGCTGTTGTTAAATCGGACTCTCTGCCTTTGCGTGTTCGTAGTGTGCAGGCGTTGTTCGACTACGAACTGCGACTCGACCCGGACTTGCGAGATTTCAGCTCCGTTCGTTCCGAGCTTCAGGCCCTCAAAAACTTACTCGCGCAGTACGCTCTGCCTGACGAAACAGAAGAGAAAGTTGCGCTGCAGCAGGCGATTGCACGTATCGATGTCCTCGACATCATGCTTCCTCCGGAAGGGACGTCCGTTGAAGATCACCTGGAATCAAAGGAAGTCGCACAGCAGGCCAAAGAGCTTGCCGATCGTTATCAAGATTTTGTCACCGTCCAGCGTTTTGCGTTGTTGCGATTGGTGGCAACAGGCGATCAGGAAGGAGCCAGCGAGCTAACGGAGCGGCTCAAGAACCTGCTCGGTGAGGGTAGCCAGGAATTCGTGGGGACACTTGCAGAAGTTGACGCGACCCGCGGCGAACCCGTTAAGGGAGCCGATCGGTTGTTGGAGTTTGCCAAGGGGATGGAAGAGAACTCATCGCGAGTGATTCAACGCGCCGCGGGGCTCTACCAAAAAGCGGGCCGACCCGACCTTGCCTACGGGGCATTGCTCTTAATTCCAGCTGATTCGCTTCCGCTTGAGTTGATGTACACACTTGCAACACTAGCGGAAACCTTGCCTCCCGATTCGCCACGACTCGTGATTGAAGGCACGCCAACTGACCAACAAGGATTGGTGTCGTATTGGACAAAGCGAATTCGTGATGCCGAGGGTGACCAAGGTACCTATTCGAAGTTCCTTAGTGTCACGCAGCTAATTCGTGAGATGGCAAATGAACCTCGGGTCATTGAAAAAAATGATGAGCGGTTGCAGAAGTGCAAGCAGGAAATCCGAAGGCTGCTGACACAACGCCCCAACTGGGGTGAGGCGATCTCGCTTGAAGGCTGGATCGCCGGAATCGAGCGAGATTACCGGACGGGAGTTGAGCATCTGCGTCGCGGCATCGCAGCGGGTGACCGCCGACTAAATACGCGGTACGAATTGGTCCGCCAGCTTTATGAACTCGGGCGGTTTGATGAGGCAGACGAGGCGATTCGCTTGTTGGCATTCACGCGAGACTCGCCAATTGACGACTTCGCACAGGTCCGCGTCGAGATGATGCAAAAGAAGGGAGACTTCGATGCGAGTATCTCGGTTGCCCGCAATGCCGCAGACAATGCTCCGAACGATCCTTTTCCTCAGATCCTGCTGGGCAATACCTATCTGATTGCCGCGCGATCTGAAAAAGGCGCCGAACGTGAGCAGCTGATCGAAAAGGCGAAAGTTGTCGCGAAACGCGCTGATGAACTTGCCGAAACAGGGCGTCCAGATCTATTTCTCTTGCTCTCCGCGATTGCGATTGAAACAGGTGACAAGGACCAGGCGCAAGAAGTCCTGAATCAAGTGGCCTCGAGTAACCTACCCGGTGATGTCAGAAACACGCTCCAAGCGCACACCTTGAATCAGCTTGGCCGCTATGCCGAAGCGCTCGAGCTAATGGAAAAAGCGGACAAGATCAGGCCGACGTTTCAAACGAAGATTGCATTGGCTGAACATTACCGTCGGCTAGGGCGATCGGAAGAAGAGATCAGAGCCCTGCAGGCCGCTCAGCAACTGAGTCCGCGCAATTCGGTTGTCGTCAATAGGTTGGCATTGGCTCTGCTTGCTCGCGACGGTGACGATGCCAATTGGGAGCAGCTGCGAGATGTGTTGACCACGGGCGAGTGGGTGACAGCCGAAAACCGCTTGCTATTCGCTCTAATGTTGTCCCAGCAGGTCGACCGTGAGAAGCAGAATCAAGCGATCCGGATCTTGCGTGAGATTTTTCGTGAGGACAATTCGCGTAGCGACAGTGCCGCGCGTTCCCTGGCTTTGCTCCTAATCAAGCACCGTGGGGAATCGAGCGACGATCAACTCAAGAAGCGATTAGATGGTGAAGTGCGATCGCTCTACGAGCATCTTTGCCTCGGTGCGGAACCTGTGCCCGTTGATCTCTACCGTTTTGCAGACTACTTACTCAAATCGAGTATCACGAAGGGCGATGAGAAAGACTTGCCACGTGCGAAAGAGCTCCGGCAACGACTGAAGCGAATTGACCAGCGCGATGCTCAGATCTTTGCACTCGAATTGGCGATGCGATTCGCTCTCCATGACGGCATCACCCAATCGGCCAATTCGATCGTTGATCTTTGGTTCGCAGATGTGACGTCCAAGGAAATCGTTACGGAAGTTGAAGCTTGTTTGATTGCTGGCACCGCCTTGTTCAAGTCAAGCCTTCGAGATGAAGCCCTTGGTTGGTTCAAACGCGCCTACGACAATGACCCTGATGCACTCGACCAATACGGTTCGGCATTGATTCGTGCCGGTCGCGTTAAGGATGCGGTTCATGTTTCGTCGGAACACTATGTTTCGCACGGCAACGTAGAGGCCGCGGCGTTGCTCGTCGAAGCACTCTTGAATGATCTGCAGGAGCTTTCCGATTCGCGGAACCAAAAGGTGATCAAGCAGGCGTTTGCAGAGTATCCCGACAATCCTGATCTGCTCGATGGACTCGCGACGCTCGAGTTGATGCAACGTGATTATCCCACCGCGATTTCGCTGTATCGAAAGGCGTTGATGCGAGACCCAACGCGGCTGCGAGCCTTGAACAACTTGGCGATCGCGCTTGCTGAGATGTCACGCGAAGACGAAGCGCTTACGGCGATCAACCGCGCAATCGCGATTGCAAAACGAAACGGCGAATTGCTCGATACTCGAGGCTATGTGCTGATGAAGAAAGCTGATCATTCGGGTGCCGAAGAAGCTTTCGCAAAAGCCATTGAGTTAGAAGATAAGCCCAACTTTCGATTCCACCTTGTGCTCGCTCTTACTTCGCAAAGCAAAGACAGCGAGGCAAAGCGTCAGTGGGAATCACTCGATCATGAAAGCCTCGATCACTCGTTGCTTACAACTGGCGAACAGGCTCAATACGACGAGTTGAAAAGCAAGTATGGAATCAAGTAACGATTCGACGCCAAGAGAGATTCAATCAATGACTTCTAGCGAAGTAGAAACACCGCAAAGCTCAAGTGGCATTACCGTTCAGCGCATGGCCATCGGTGTCTTGCTTGGATTGACGCTATTTTCAGGCATCGTTCACGGTTACCTGGATGGACGTTGGTCAAAGTCCGAGGATCTTGTCGCGGTTGGTGACCAGCTCAAGAACCTCCCCGATCGATGTGGAGACTGGCGGCTGGTAAACACCGGTGATTTGGATGAGGGTGCCACCGAGTTGTTGCGGTGCTACGGCTCTGAGGTACGGCGGTACAAGAACGAAAAGAACGACGCCGAGGTTACCGTAGCGCTGATGTTTGGGCCACGCGGGCCGATCGCCGTGCATACGCCTGAGGTTTGCTATGACTCGGTTGGCACCAAGCAGGTCAATGATCGTGAGACGAATCTCGTAACGACTTCAGGCCGATCCTCGCATGAGCTCTGGTCGGTCCAGTTTTCGAAAGCTCCTAGCCCTGATCCTTCGCTCGATGTTTGGTATGCTTGGTCGGCCGGTGGCAGCTTTGAAGCCCGGAAGCACCCGAGATTTTGGTTTGCTGAAAACCTGTACAAAATTCAACTCGCGGGGCCCGTTGCCAGTCTCACACACCGGCCATGCGAAGACTTTTTGAAAGTATTTTTGCCGCATGTTGAACAGGTGATTCAATAGCCGGTCAATTTGAGACTTTTTTGCTTGATTTTTCCTACTTGGGGGAGTTCGATGCAACTACATCAACGTTTCCGAGTTGGGAAGGTCATCTTCGCACAATCGGGGTTTTGTTCATTTCGTTGAGTCGACGTTTATTCGCATCGGAAGCAACCGCCCCACGATTATTCCCACTATGTCAGACCCTAATTCGTCAAAAACCTGCGCGAACCTCTCGCAATCTGCGCTGAAACGAGTCAGCGGACGCAATCATCCATCAACCAAGGTGGGATGTGATCAAGACGATCGCACGCAGTCTAGGCTGTCGAATTCCAGCAAGGAGCAAAACGAGTTGTTTTTTCAACGTAAATACGTGATCGATCGATGGGTGGGAGCTAGCCTCCTACTTCTTACTTCACCCCTCACACTTCTCTTGTATGTTGTGGTCAGGTCGACATCACGTGGTCCTGGGTTTTACCGCCAGAAGCGGGTAGGGCTGGACGGTTCGGTTTTCGAGATCATCAAGCTGCGTTCGATGGTTCAGGATGCCGAAACTCCAGGCAAGCCGGTGTGGAGCACAAAGGGTGACGCACGCGTGACCCGGATCGGTCGAGTCTTGCGTAAGTTGCATCTTGATGAGCTGCCCCAGCTTTGGAACGTTGCTCGTGGGGAAATGTCGCTTGTCGGACCACGGCCCGAGCGTCCAGAGATTTGCGAAAAGCTCGCGGGGCAAATCAATGGCTACTACGACCGAGTTGTCGTTAAGCCGGGTGTGACGGGTTTGTCGCAAATCAACTTGCCTCCCGACGAGACGCTCGATGACGTCCAGCGAAAACAAGTGCTCGATTTGCACTACATCGAGAATGCAAACTTTTGGCTCGAGCTGCGGATCCTTGCTGCGACTGGAATGCGCATGATTGGGATCAAGGGCGCCACGGTCATGCGTGTGATGCGACTATGTCGTCGGCACCTGCTCGACGTTTCCGAGCCTACCGAGGCAAAGGGTGAGAGCCACGAAGAAGCATCGTATGCGGCTGAACAGCAGCCTGCGTTTGCGTACTCGTCGCCATCCGATTCCGCAATCATGCAGCGTTCCTAGACTGCGGTTGCAACCTTGATCAGTTTGAGTCGTGCATTCGCACTTCTAGGCTGGCTCTCTAGTTGTGGATAACTCAGCAATTCCGAACGTGTTTTCGGTCGATGTCGAGGACTACTTTCAGGTCTCGGCATTCAAAGACCGTGTGTCTCGCGATCAGTGGGATCAGTTTGAGTGTCGTGTTGAGGCGAACACTGAAGCAATCCTTCGTATCATGGATGAAGCCAGTGTCCGAGGCACGTTCTTCATTCTAGGTTGGGTTGCAGATAGGTACCCCAAGCTCGTGCGGCGCATTGCCGAAACGGGCCACGAGATCGCCAGCCACGGATACTGGCATCAGTTGGTTTATGAGCTAACGCCCGAGGAGTTTGCAAAAGATATCGCTGACAGCAGCGATGCAATTGCGAACGCATGCGACATCCGGCCCACCGCTTACCGGGCGCCGAGTTTCTCGATCGTCAAGAAATCGATTTGGGCGCTCGACATATTGGTTGAACAAGGTTTCAAGGTCGACTCGAGCATCTTCCCGATCGCGGGTCACGATCTTTATGGGATGCCTGACGCGCCGAAAGAGATCCACCAGCGCGACACGAAGCATGGGAAGATCGCGGAGTTCCCGCCTTCGGTTTGGACGATGATCGGCAGTCCACCCAAGTTGCGCGTGCCTGTTGGGGGCGGATACTTCCGGCTGCTGCCAATTTCGGTCACCAACAAAGCGATCTGCGAAGTCCGCCGCGCTGGACGCCCAGCCATGTTCTACATCCACCCCTGGGAAGTGGACCCAAGCCAGCCGCGGATTTCGGGCGCGTCAATGAAAAGTCGGTTCCGCCACTATACCGGTCTAGCATCCACCGGACGAAAACTGCAATCGCTGCTGGCCAAACATCCCTTCGGGACGCTTTCGGAATCACTCAATGGCTGGAGCAAAGACCAGTCATGACTGGAGGCTTCACGTGTTTGTTCGATCGCGGGGTCAGTCCGTCGATTGGGATTGATTCAGCGGGATCGGATGGAGTGGTTTTGCGACGCACCCGATCGGTATCGTCGACTTCCAAGTTGGCACGATGCGGGCAAGCCAACCGCCGGCTATCCCCCCATTGGGCGTTTTCATTGGCACAAGTCGACCAAGTCGGAATACTGGATTGCGTTGATTGCAGTTTTGGTGACTTCGGACGTGCGCGTGTGGGAGCTTCTTTTCGCTCTTATTATCGTGGCGAAGATCCCCTGTTGAGTGACGCGAGGGCGACAGGTGACCATTGCCGTTCTGCATTTCAAATACTTTTGAGCCGTCGATCAACGTGACCACCCAAATTGATTCGCAGGTTGGTTTTTGGCGTGAATCTGTGACCGCAGTCGAATCGCTACGCGACACACGTGTGCTGTATGGCAGTTGAACCGAAAGCTGAAAAGAAGGCAACAGGCAACGCCTACTCGGCTGTGCGTTGGAGTATCGCTTCACGCTACGGCGCGCAGGCAATGCAATTTGCCATTTCCTTGCTGCTTGCCTACCTGCTTGCGCCCGAGTTTTTCGGGCTGGTGGGAATGGCGACCGTTGTCACGGCGTTTGCAAAGACACTCAAGAGCCTCGGCTTTAATGCGGCAATCATTCAACGCGACGATGTTGACCATGCGTTGCTTTCGACGCTCTTCTGGGTCAATCTCGGGTTTTGTGGAGTGATCACCCTTGCGGTGATTTGCGTTTCGCCGATCGCGAACTTCATTTACCAGGATGATCGGGTGGCACCATTGGTTATGGTGCTAGCCCTTAGCATCCTGATCGATTCGTTTTGCATGGTGCCCTCGTCGCTTCTGCAGCGGCGGCTCGAGTTCAAGAAGCTCGCCATCCGCGAGCTTGGCGGTGTGGTCGTCATGGGCGTAACGGGAGTGACGTGTGCGTTGATGGGGCTCGGCGTTTGGTCCCTCGTGTTCTCGTCGCTGTCGGGATCAATATCAAATTTCGTCTTGCTTAATTTGGTCGAGCGGTTTGTGCCGTCGTTCACGCTTGATCGAGTTCGGCTCAAAGAGTGCCTCAAATTTGGCTTGAACATCACGGGGTACAACATCTTTAATTTCTTCGCGAAACACTCCGATAACTTGATCATTGGGGCAACGCTTGGCCCAGTCGCGTTGGGTTACTATTCGCTTGGATATCGCTTCATGTTGCTGCCGCGTGATTCAATCTCACGCGTGATTTCCCGTGTTCTTTTTCCCAAGTTGTCGGAACTCAAGAACGACGACGCCCGCTTGGGGGCAGCTTTTATTCGAACGTCTTGCGGCGTGGCGATGCTGACATTCCCTGCGATGGCAGGCCTTGCCATCATGGCGGGGCCGTTCATTCGTTCGTTGTTGGATGAGCGTTGGTACCCGGCCATCCCCGTCGTGGCGCTCTTAGCGCCCGTTGGCGCAATCCAGTCACTCACCGTTCTTTGCGGTTCGGTCTTTTTGTCGAAGGCCCGGGCGGATCGACTGTTTCGATGGGGAGTGATCGTTGCGATCGTCCATGTCGTGGCGTTTTTGATCGGATCAATGTGGGGTGTCGTAGGGGTCGCAGCTTGCTATTTGGCAGCCAACCTCTTGCTGTTCGTTCCACACTTCGCGATTCCGTTTAGCTTGGTCAAAGGATTGACTGTTCGGCGATTGCTGTATGCATTATCTCCATTTTGTCTTGCGACACTGCTCATGTCGGCTGGGGTGATCGCCACATGCCAGGTAATGCAAAACTGGTACATCGGTGTGTCGTCATGGGCGACATTGATTGTCGGTGTCGCCGTTGGTGTCGTTTCCTACACGACTCTGATGTTGGTGATTCGTCCGCCTGCGTTGGACGATTACGTTTCGCTACTGGGCATTCGGAAGTTGAAGCCCAGACGCACACATTTAGACGCATCGACCCCAGCCCCTTAGTTGCTCGAGGCGTTCATTGGTTCACAATCATCTGCCCAGGGGCACACGTGTCTTGCATGTAGCTTGGCTAAAAGCCGAGTACGGTGGTGCGCACAAGTACCTGGATCGGCTGGTTCAGCGACTACTTGATGCCGAATGTGAGATCACGATTGTGGTGAACCAGCAGGAGCTCGAACGCCCGTTTCTGGGAAGGCTAGAGCAAAGCGGAGTGCGCGTCGATCAGGTCCCGCTCGAGGAGTCCGAAACTGATGCAGCCATAGAAATCGATCGCCTCATTGCCGAGGCACGACCGCACATTGTGCATTTTAACTCCGGAGCCAAGCAACCTCGACGCGCCGCAATGCAGATGCGCGCTTGGGATGAACGAAACTTCCGAAGCGTTTTTACAATGCACCTCCCGCTTGTGGGACACTCGCCAACTCTCTCAGAACAGGTTGCTCAATACCTCCCCGTCACGACCGCCTACGAGAGGTTTCGTGAGCGGAAAAGCTTCGCAAGGCGTTTCAATAAGATCATTAGCGTCAGCGAACGCTTCGCGAGGATCAATGTCAATGCGCTGAAGCTTCGGGAGGAGCAAGTTGTTTTTGTTCCTAATGGCGTTGATGTGACTCGATTTGAGGTGGACACCGAACGACGCGATGGAGATGCCAACGACCCATCAATTGTTGTCGGTGGGTGTGGTGGACTCGTGCCGCAAAAACGCTTCGATCTCTTGGTGGAAGCCTTGGCAAAGATCGCAGATCTTCCCGTTCAGGTGAAAATCGCCGGCGAAGGACCTGAACGCGCAGCGATCGAGGCAAAGGTCAAAAAACTTGGATTGACTCAACGCGTCGACCTTCTTGGTCACCAAGACAATGTGGTCGACTTTCTCAACAGCATTGACATTTTCGCGATGCCTTCTGATTACGAAGCTTTCCCTTATTCTGAGCTTGAGGCGATGGCCGTTGCGTTGCCGTCGGTCGTAACGGATGTTGGGGATCTGCCCTACATGGTGCGCGATGGTCGCGAGGGAATGGTTGTTCCGCCGGGCGATGCCGATTCTTTTGCTGCAGCTTTGCGATCGTTGGTCGAGGATGCGGAACGTCGCCGGCAAATGGGGCGATCAGCACGCAAGCGGGTTGTTGAATGCTATGAACAGGTTGCCTGCGAGTCGCAAACGATCGATATCTTCAGAGAGTTGCTGGAGGGATAACGATCATGTCACGCTGTTTTCTCGTCGCGACGCACTTTCCCCCGTTTCAATCTGCGGGCACATTCCGGTCGATTCGGATCGCAAAATACCTGCCTGAACTTGGATGGGATCTGGAAGTCTTGACGGTTGACCCCACCTCGTATCTGGAGGGATCAAGGATATCTCAGGAATCGCTCTCGCAGATTTCGCAAGACATCAAAGTGCACCGAACGCGCGCGGCCCATCCCAACCAGTGGTTACAGGCTGGCAAGAAATTGCTGACTCGCAACTCGAAGCCCATTTCTTCAAAGGAACGCGGGGCAACACCCAAATCGGCTTCGGTGACTTCGACAAAAGAGAAACCGTCGTCCGGAATGGTGCAGCGGGCCAAGGATGCGGTGACTGTGCCACTGATGACTCCAGACCGCTGGATCGGCTGGATGCCGTTCGCCGTTCGTAAGGGGAAACGGGCGTTGGCCGCTTCGCGTTGTGATTTGCTCTACAGTTCAGGGCCGCCTTGGACGAATCACTTGATCGCGCGACGTTTAAAGCAAACGCACGATGTCGCTTGGGTAGCCGACTTCCGAGATCCCTGGGTTGGAAACAATTTTCGGCCGCAACGCCGCGGTGATACTTGGGTTGGTCGCAAGCATCGTGAGCTTGAATCCAAGGTGATCCGTTTTGCGGACGGCGTGATCTTCAATACCGCCCGTGCTTGCGACGAGGCTCAAAGTAGGTATCCAGACCTGACTAGTGAGAAGTTCTGTGTGATCCCTAATGGTTTCGACCCTGCCGATTTTTCATCGGCACCCCCAGCATCGGTCGATGGGCAAGGCGAGACGAATCGAAGACCGCTTCGAATTGTCCATACTGGTGCGTTCTACGGAAAACGCAACATCGATGCGTTGCTTGTTGCACTTGGGGAGCTCCGTAAGACCGAAGCCATTGGCGCAGACGACATTGAGTTGGTTTTGATCGGCGCAGCTGGCCGTGATCACGAGAAGAGGCTTGCGGCTGACCTTGGTATCACCAAGATGGTCAACGTTCGTCCTTCGATTCCACACAGTGAGTGCTTGACGGAACTCTACGGCGCTGACGTCTTACTTTTGGTTCAGACCGACGCGCCGCTATGTGTTCCTGGCAAACTTTACGAATACCTTGCCGTCGGCCGACCGGTATTCACGCTGGCCGGCGACGGAGCGACCGCGGACATTGTTCTCAAAGAGGGGGTGGGCCCCTGTGTTTCACCGCAAGGCAACGACGAATTAAAGCGGGTTGTTTTGGAATTGGTGGACGCACATCGAAACGGCGGTCTTTCCATACCAGAGGGTGTTCACCTCGAACGCTACGATGGGCGGGCACAGATGCAGCTATTTGACGCTGCGTTTCGCCGAGCAATGGAGGCACAGCGCGCATGATCCGCATCGCCTTTGTTGTTCATAGTCTGAGACCTGGCGGGATTGAGCGGTCGGTGACGCGTATTGTCAATGGTCTTCCGAGCGACCGATACAGTCCTGTCATCATTTGTTTGGACCGTTCTGGAGACGCGGCCCAGTGGCTCGGGCGTCCAGTGGAGATTATCGAGCTCAAGAAACGCCCGGGGAACGACCTCGGCATTTTTCGCCGCTTGTGGACCGCTCTCCGCAAAGGCGGCTTCGATATCGTGCAATCGCACAACTGGGGGACTTTGGTCGAAACGTCCGTCGCTCGCAAATTCGCAAAAGTACCTGTGCACATTCATGCCGAACGGGGGACGGTTTTGGGCCGTGTTGAAGCGGGAGGGCTTCGCCATCATGCACGCGCTAAGGTCATGGCTGCGATGTTGAAGCGAGTAAATGGTGTGATGAGTAACGCACACTCGGTTGCCGCACGCGTCGAGCAGCGGAGCGGTTACAAGCGAGAGAGAATCAAGATTATCCCAAACGGTGTTTCAGCGCCCGACAAGCAAGCGTTGGAACTTGGTCGCAAGCAGGTGCGTCGCGAACTTGGAATCCAAAGCGATCAAGTGGTTTTTGGTAGCGTGGGGCGACTGGCACACGTCAAAGGGTTTGACATTGCAGTTCGGGCGTTCGTTGAGCTGAGTGACTCAGGGCCCAGTTGCCACTTGTTGCTCGTTGGCGATGGAAGTGAACGGGAAACGATCGAAAAGCTCTTGCCGGATGAACGCCGGCAACGCGTGCATTTTGTCGGGCACCAATCCGATACTTGGCCCTACCTCGCGGCAATGGACGTTTATTTCAATTCGAGCCGCAGTGAGGGGATGAGCCAATCCGTGGTCGAGGCCATGGCGTGTGGTTTGCCGATCATCGCAACCGATGTTGGCGACAGTCGAACGCTCGTTGTCGGCGCCGACGATGAGTGCGGTGTCGTGGTCGAACCTGAATCCGTCGACGCAATCCGAAATGCGATGGTGAACTTGAGTGAAGACACGTCGATACGCGAGCAGTTAGGGGTAGCTGCCAAACGGAACCACAATAGAAGCTACAGTGAAGACGTTTTCATCGAAACGCTCGATGCCTATTACAAGGAAGGACTGAATGCGGTAGGCACGCACGATCGTGTTCAGAGTATCGATCTACAAGAGGTCGATGCATGAGTTTGACACTCCTGATCTGGATGGTCCTGCTAGCTGGCCTGGCGATTGGTTCTGTTCAGCGACCCGTACTCGCGGTGGTCGCCTATCTCCTTACGTTTTTCCTCTCGCCACCATTTTGGTGGTGGGGCGATCCGATCGCGGGCTACCGTTGGAATTTCTACGTTGGCTTTCTGTTGTTGGGGGCATCATTCCTGTGCCCTGCCCCCACGACATCAGGCCGGATTCGGCCGCTTGTGATCGCCGGCGGGCTCATGGTTTTGAATGCTGCCGTCGTTCACTTCGCATTTGGGGGCGGGACGGAGGTCAGCGCGGATCCGTTTACTCTCATGATGAAGTTCTTGCTATTGGTCTACTTGATGAATCGTACCATCAAGGATGTTTCAGACCTTCAGATTGTGATGCTGTCGATGATCCTTGGTGCGGCCTACATTGGCTATGAAGTGACATTCAATGACCGAGGTGCGATCGTCAACAACCGTCTTGAAGGTGTGGGGGCACCAGGGGCGACGACCGCCAACCACTTTGCGTCGCTGATGGTGACAGTCTTACCGCTTGTGGCCCCTTTCTTTTTGGTTGGCAAGAACTGGATGCGATTCCTGGTTGTTCTCTCGGCGCCAATGATCATCAATGTGGTCCTACTCTGTAACAGTCGTGGGGCCTTTTTGGCGGCGATTCTCACAGGGGTCGTTTTTGCCTGCGTTGCCCCAACCAAAGTTCGGCGCAAGGCATGGATCACGTTAGGTGTTGGGGCCTTTGCAGTCTTTTTGATGTTGGGTGATCAACGGATCATCGATCGATTCATGACAACTTTCTCAAGCGGTGAGGAAAGGGATAGTTCGGCGCAATCAAGGCTCGATTTCTGGGGTTGTGCTCTTGAGATGATCAGTGATCATCCGTTGGGCGCTGGAGGGCATGGTTTCAAAAAGGTACATGGCGTCAAATATCTGAGAAAGAATGGTGTCTCTGACGTAGCGCGGGCGGTACACAACGGTTATCTAAATGAGGCCTGTGAATGGGGGATTCAAGGTTTGTTGCTGCGTCTCTTCTGGTTCTTTGTGGCTGTTCGGATTTCTTGGCAAGTAATCCGAAACTCAAGAGGCGATCCAAACTTTAACGAGTTCTTGCTGCTGGCGATGTGCGCTGTCATGAGCGGCTTCGTCGGGTATCTGCTTACCTGTCTTTTTGGAGACATGGTCAGTGCCGAGTGGGGCTACTGGATGGTTGCAATGATCATCGCCATCGCAACGTTGGCTGAGGCGCAAGCACCGACAATCGACGGAGTGACTGCGCAATGAGTGATGCTTTGATTTCGCGACCAAGCAGTCAAATCCAGCGTGTGCCAACCGATCATGGCGCGGTCTACCGAAAGCACTATGTGACCGATGATTGGGGGGGCGATGATGAGGTCATTCGAAGGCGGGCGGCAACCGAGTTGCACCTAATCAAGGAAATTGCCGCTAGCGGAATGTTCGGACGAAGGTTGGGTGTGGTCCGCGTTGCTTCCAGCGATCCGTCCGTTCCGATGATCGAGACCTACGAGGTTGCTGGTCAAACCCTCGAGCAGCAGATTCATAGTGCATCAAGACAGTCGCTTGAACTCTTTCCATGGTTCCTCGCGGGCCGTTGGTTGCAAAAACTGCATCGTCTTCCGGTATTGCATGAGCGCCAACCCGCAACCGACAAGGATCCAGAATCTCTGGTCGACTACTGTGCCTTGCGAATCGAGTCGCTTCGTTCCGATTTTGGATACCCATGGCCTAAGGCTCATGCTCGAGACCAGATTCTACGGTTTCTCTCACGCATCGAACCGGACTTTCGAAGTCTGCCGCGAGTTTGGGCACATAGCGACTATGCGCCGGGCAACCTTTTGTGGGGAAGCGGAGTGCTGACTCCGATCGACTTCGCCATGGCTCGGACCGGGACGCCACTTGATGATGCAACCTATCTGATTCATCGATTAGAGATGGCCAAGATTTATCGGCCGTGGCTGCGAGCTCCGGTTCGGCAGTATCGACGGGCGATCTTGAGCGGGCTTGGAATGGAAAGTGCTTTCGAGTCCGACTTTTATCGCGCGCTCATGGTCAAACACCTCGTCTGTCGGATTCACACCTATGTGCGAAGGCCTGCACGTGATTGGAAACAATCGATGCATGACCGGTGGGTCCGCAGGAATATCCGAAGCAGGTTGGACCGCCTAGTCGCCTAGGTAGCACCAAAAGTCAGCACATTGAGTCAATCTCGCATCCTCGTTCTGGGCTCCGACACACGCAGCTTTCTCGCTGTCGTTCGATCCGTCGCGCGCTGTGGCGTTGAAGTGCATTCGGCTTGGACTGCGATTGATTCGATTGCGCGCCGCTCACGTCATCTTGCTTCCACGCACGAAATTGCGACGCCATGGGGAGGTGACGGAAATTGGATTGACTCGCTCAATCAGTTGCAACGTGATTTTCGTTTCGAGCTAATCCTCCCTTGCAATGATCAAGCGGCGATTGCGATTCGCGAACACCGAGATCGAATCGTTGATTTTGATTCGTACTACGTCTTGGACGATGACACCTTCGAGATTGTCAACAGTAAAGTCAACTCTGCGGCATTGGCAAAGTCGGTCGATGTCCCAGTTCCTAGCGGCCTCCATCTGCACGATGCGAGACAGGCCGAAGTCGCTGTGCAGGCCCTCGGGCTGCCCGTGGTGCTCAAGCCCGATTCGTCGTTTCTGTCAAACAAGCTTGATCGGAAGCAAGAAGTTGTAATTGCGAATACGCGTTCACAGCTCGAGGCGACTTTGTCAAAAATGCTCGAACGCTCTGAGCGAGTACTCGCCCAGGAGTTTTTTTCGGGTGTTGGCACGGGGGTTGAGTTTCTCTCCAAAGACGGAGAGCTGTTGACAACGTTCCAACATCTGCGGCTGCACGAGCCTCCTGGCGGAGGCGGCAGTTCGTACCGCAAGAGTATTGATTTGCATCCAGACATGCTGGACGCGACCGCACGCATGGTGCGAAAGTTGAACTACACCGGTGTGGGCATGGTCGAGTTTCTATGGGACCGGCCAACGGACCAGTGGCGATTTGTCGAGATCAATGGTCGTTTCTGGGGTTCTTTGCCGTTGGCTGTCGCGAGCGGTGCCGACTTTCCAGCCGATCTCTACAAAATGCTATGTAACGGAACCGTTCCAGAGGTGAGCACGTTCCGCGAAAACGTTCATTGCCGTAATCTAACCTCCGACAAAAACTGGTGCTCTGATTTCTTGCGATCAAAGAATGTGTCCGTCGCAACGAAAGTGACACGGTTTGTTAGTGGAATGACTGGGGCGTTGGGTCGTGCAGTGGTCGGCAAAGAGTGTGTCGATACGTTTTCACTCGACGACCCCAAGCCTTTCTTCGCTGAGTGCCAACGGTTAGTCAAAGAGGTCATGGCTGGCGCTGGGCGAAAGACGCGGTTGCGAATGATGTCGACGAAGTGGGCGCGCTCGCGGAATCGTGCGAAGCTTCTCGATCGATTGGCGGGCTGCAATTCTGTCATGTTCGTTTGCAAGGGAAACATCTGCCGTAGCCCGTTTGCGCATCATTACGCCAAAAGCAAACTTCGGCCCAGCGTTCGCGTGACAAGCTCTGGGTACTTCCCCAAGTCGGGGCGGCCCTCGCCAAAGGAAGCAAGCGTCGCTGCTTCTCGATTTGGTATCGATCTCGAGTCGCACAGGTCGGTGTTGCTGACGCAGGAGTTGGTCGATCAAACGGATGTCGTGATCGTCTTTGATTACGAGAACTACGAGCGGTTAAGGACGGACATGCCCGATTCAATGAACAAGGTGTTCATGCTCAATCACGCGGTCAGCGGCGCCAATATCCAAATCGCGGATCCTTACGGACGATCCGTGGAGGGGTTTGAAAAAACGTATCGCCAAATCATTTCGGCAGTGGATGCAATCGCCGAGAACGCAACGAACGGTGCAACCGCTAGCCAGCGAAACGCTGTCGTAGGAGGCGCCGATGCTTAAGGCACTCAAGCGGGTTGTCCCTGAGTCAGTACTGCGCCAGGCTCGCGCCATTCATGGAGCAAGGAACCGCAAGTCGATTATCGCCGCATCACGAAACCAACAGCGTATCCTGCTTCAACCCGTCAATCGTGTGGAGCACTACTATCACTTTCTGTTTGATTTGTGCTTGCCCCTAGCACAGGTGATTGAGCGAGTTGACGAGCAGGTTCATTTCGTGATTGAGGATTTCGGGATCTTTTCTCCCCGTGTAGCCGAGTTGTTTTCGGGGCGAGTTGAGATTGTCGACCGCGACTCGGGATCCAACGGAGATTCAGCACACCCACTCTTGGGGATGAACGCCCAGTGGGTTGGTCTACATGCAGAGCATTTTGCGTCGCTCAAGCGAATGGCGGTTGATGTTTACAAGCAATCCGCAAGCACACCTCAAAACCTTGTGTTATTGATCGAACGTATGCCGCCAAATGACTATTTCGCCAACCATGCGATAAAGAAAGGAGCGGGGAGCTCTCGTCGCTCCATTCCCAACCACGCAGAACTACAGGAAGCGATTGCCGGATCGACTCCCGCTGATATGGAGTTTCGGAATGTGCGTTTGGAGGAGTTAGATTTCGCCGAGCAAATTGATCTCTTTGATAGAGCGGCGGTTGTGGTCGGGCAGCACGGGGCCGGCCTCGCAAATTGTCTTTGGATGCGTGCCAACGCCAAGGTCATCGAACTCAGTCACGATCCGCGACTGCGGCATTTTCAAAGAATATGTCATGCCATGCATAACGAACATCGCTTGCTGCTTACCGACGGGCCGCATGCACCCGTTTCCGTCGCCCCATTTCGGGATAGCCGCTATTTGCTATGCAGCTCGACTCGAACCGATTGACCAGCAAACGTCAAGAAAGAACATCCACGAACGTACGCCAATATGAACAAGCTAAAAGAACTTATTCGCTCCGCAATCCGGAAAACTGGATATGACATTAAGAAGTACAAACCTTCGGGACGCGGCCAAGATCCGTATCACGACATGAAGGACTATGCTCGCGATATAGCCACGCCGACGTGTCTTGATATCGGTGCTAACGTTGGCCAAACGATACAAAAGCTCAAGTGGTGTTTTGACTCGCCCGTGATTCACTCATTTGAGCCAAGCGGGAGCACATTTTCCGAATTGCAGCAGAACGCCGAGAAGATGGGCTGGCAAGATGTGACGCTCTGGAACAAGGGTGTGGGTTCTGAGAATGGTAAGCTGACGTTTGTTGAGAACGAGCAGTCGTACATGAGTTCGTTTCTAGAACCAGGTAGCCTATGCACTGGCAAGGTGTCGCAGCGAGTTGAAGTCGATGTTGTGACACTGGATTCGTTCGCAGAAGAGAACTCAATCCAATATGTAGATGTGCTCAAGTCCGACACGCAGGGTTTTGACTTTGAAGTTCTGAAAGGCGCTGACCGTCTAATGTCTGAGGGCCGCATAGGCTTGGTCTATTTTGAGTTCATCTTTTCAGACCAGTACCAGGGCGTGGCTGGTTTCGACGAAGTGTTTCGATATCTTCGTGATCGTCATTTCCGCCTTGCTTCTTTCTACCGCCCGCATTTTCAACGGAACGTTGTGAGCTGGACAGACATGCTGTTTATCAGCGAAGGATTCTTAGATGATCCGGCGCATGCTCGCATCAGTCCGAATCAGTAGGCGGATAGCAGTCACCAGCAGAATGTCAGGTCAGCTTCGCTATCGAGCAGACGTCGATGGGCTTCGCGCGATTGCCGTGTTGGGAGTCGTCGCGTTCCATGCGGGACTATTGACGCCCGGCGGATATGTCGGCGTTGATATCTTCTTTGTGATATCGGGCTACTTGATCACCGGTCTCATTCAGAAGGCCCAACAACAAAATCGATTTAGTTTGGTCGATTTCTGGATTCGTCGGATAAGACGGATTGTCCCAGCAGCGAGTGTCATGGTGCTTGTCACACTGTGTTTGGGATTATTGTTGTTGCCTATTGATTCAGTGGAGCTCGCGGAGTCAGCAATTTTTCAGCAGCTGATGATTGCGAACGTTTACTTTTTTAGAGATAGCGGGTATTTCGATGGCCCTTCAGACTTAAAGCCGCTGTTGCATACATGGTCTCTCGCTGTCGAAGAACAGTTTTACCTCGGCTATCCATTCCTGTTGGTCTTGTTGCATCGCTTCAGGCGAAGTGTACAAGCGTTTGCATTATTTTCGATTTTTTTGGTCTCGCTCGGAATCAGCATCTGGGGCGTTGCGCACTATCCGAATGGTGCATTCTTTTTGCTTCCCTCAAGAGCTTGGGAATTACTTCTAGGGTGCTTGATTTGGTTTCTGCCAAAACCGAAACAAGAAGGGTTGCTAATCTCCGCTGGTCCCTGGATTGGATTGTTCTTTATCGGAGCATCCTATGTGTTGTTCGATCAAAACACCCCATTCCCTGGGCTCGCAGCAATGCTTCCATGCATTGGGGCGGTGGCGATTATTCATTACGGAAACGAGAAGTCGAGACTGACGCGCATGCTCTCGACGCGTCCGATGGTTTATGTGGGCTTGCTGTCATACTCACTTTACCTTTGGCACTGGCCGCTATTTGCGATTACGCGCTATTGGGTCGGGCGTGAACTCACTTGGGCAGTTTCAGTGCTTCTGATCGTTGCGAGTTTTGGGCTGGCTTGGGGATCGATGAGGTTTGTTGAAACGCCATTTCGCGCGAAGGCTGGTCAGTCATTCAATAAAAGACGCTTGCGTCCGTTTCTTTTTACTGTGGCTTCAGCGTGTGTCTTGATTGCGATGTCCGCCCTGGTGATCAAGACAGACGGCTTCCCCAACCGTTTTAGCAAGGGTGTTCTGCGGTATACGGCTGCTGACACCAAGATTCCAAAAGGTTTTCGCAGCAGCCTGGACCAAGCCAGAGAGGGAGAGTTTCCTCGCGTTGGCAGCGACGCAGATGCCATGGCAATTGATTTTTTGGTTTGGGGCGACAGCCACGCAATTGCAATTGCGCGTCAGTTTGACGAGCTTGCGGTCGAGCACGAGGTAAGCGGTCGTTTGGCGGCGAAGCTAGGAACGCCGCCGTTGTTAGGGGTGTGGAATTCGCTGAAGGGACGCGATTCGATCGAATGGAACGACCGCGTTTTGAACTACGTCAAAACGCATGACGTCAAGCATGTGATTTTCGCAGCTCGTTGGGCGGCGTACTTGGAGGGAACTCCAGATGGAAAGTCAAACACTGTCCTGATTCAGGAAAATCACCCGGATGCCAGAGGGAATTCCGACGCAAACGATGCCGTCCATGCAATGAGAATGGCTCTTGAACGAACCGTCTCGGAGCTCGATGCCTTAGGCGTAGGCGTTTGGTTCGTTGGGCAGGTCCCCGTTCAGCTTGAGGATCCGAGAAAAGCTCTAAGTCGTGCGGCCATCCTCGGCAAAGGTGTGCCGATTGGCGTCCATCGGTCGCACCACGATCGTCGGCAGGCTGGTTTTCTACAGATTCTGGGTAACGCAATCCCGGGCGGTAACTTCTTTGATCCCACGGCGGATTGCGTCAATTCAGATGGATTTACAATGATTGGTTCGGCCGAAGGAAGTTACTACGCCGACGACGATCATGTTTCGCCGTACGGAGCAGAGGTCTTGGTCAGGCCCGCGCTGAAGCGTTTGTTTGACGCGATGACTATTCGGGACTCGAAAACGAAATGAGCAGCCTGAACAAACTTAAGAAGTTGCGGCGGATGTCTGGGGACGAGATCCGTTGCCGCTTGCGCGATAAGATGACCGAGCGGCGTGAGCGGAAGCTGTGGAAAAAGGGTGAGGGGGCTCGGGAGCGGGTCGCTTCGCTTGATTCCTCGAAGTTGCTGCAGCGGTGCGCCATTCTTGTTCCTGGAACCGACTCAGCCGAACTCGATGAGCTCAAACAGCGCTGGCCGAATCAGCACCAGCGTATGGCAACTACAGCCGCAGAGAACGCAGCGAAGATCCTTCAAGGCAAGTGGGAACTGCTAGGTCATCCATACGACTTTAGCGGAGAGGTCGATTGGCACGCTGATGATCGCACTGGCTATCAGTGGGAGCGCACCTTCTACGCTGATTTGCCGTTGTACAACTTGGCTGGCGAAACCGACATCAAGTATCCGTGGGAACTGTCGCGCCACCAGTTCCTTTGCGAACTGTCACGCAACTACCTTCTCAACGGATGCGAAGACTCGGCAACTCGCGCTCGGCATCTCTTGATCGATTGGATTGAATCGAATCCGTTGTACGAGGGAGTCAATTGGACGAGTGCTCTCGAGGTCGCGATGCGGGTCATGTCCTGGACCTGGACGATGGCAGGAATGTCGCAGTGGAAGGGCTGGAGCCAAGGTGATCTCGATGCGATCTCGAATTCACTGACGGATCACGGCCGGTATCTCGCAGACCACTTTTCGTACTACTCGAGTCCCTACAACCACTTGATCGGCGAAGCTGCCGGGTTGTTGTTCGTTACCTCGCTTGTTGATGATCCATCGAGCAGCCAGTGGAGAACGCAAGCGGTCGACACGCTTTTGAAATCTGGGCCAGCCCAGTTTTACGAAGACCATTTTTGCGTCGAGCAGGCGGTGGGCTACCACTATTACACATTGGGCTTCCTTTGCTTGGCCTATCTTGTCGAACAGAGACGCGGTGATTCGGCAAACGGTCTCGCTTCCTTGCAAGAACCGATCACGTCAGCGTTTTCGACAGGCGCCGCGTTTCGGCGTCCCGATGGAACTTGGCCAGCAATCGGAGACCTCGATTCGGCGCGAGCGATTCCCGTCGCGTATGACGAGTACTGGAACTTTGACTCGCTGCAAAACCTCGCGGCGTCGATGTTTGATGCCGCAGCGCTCAAGATTGATGACGCTGGTCCAGGTGAAGAGGCATGGTGGCTGGGCGGATCCGATTTCAACAAGCGATGGGACGCGTTGGAATCGCCAAGATCAGAAAACCGAAGTTGGACGTTTCGTGACTCGGGCTATGCAATTGCCGCCGACAAGAATGATTGGCTGCTGATGGATGCCGGCTCAATTTCCGCCGGACTTTTCCCCGATGCGACACCTTCGACAGCGCACGGTCACGCCGACACGTTGCAACTGATGTATTGTGCCGATGGCCAGACCGTCCTGGACGATTGTGGGATGCCCTACTACGGTGGCGACCAGGATTGGGTGGGCTACTTTCGAAACGCTGGCGCTCATAACACCGTCTCGATTGATGGGTTTCCGTTCGTGCGCCGCGCTGGGCGTATTGCTTGGTCTCATGAAGTTCCGCGACCACAGCTTCATACGGAACTCGGCCCCGATCGCTGGTTGTGTGAAGCGAAAGTCGATTGGGGTCAGGTGTCGCATCAGCGTTATGTTTGCTGTTTGCCTGGAACAGGGCTATGGATCGCAGATCTCATTTGCTCGGCGAACCCAACGACGGCGACCTGGTATTGGCAGCTTCCGTTTGAGACAACCGTTCAGGAGGGCGGCGCTGCGAAGTGGGGTTCGGGAAGTTTAGCAAGCCAAGGTAGTGTGGACGCCCAGCAATTCGCCCTTATTCAAGCGGCTGGCGACCGCCCAGAGGGTTGGAGGTGTTTCGGTTATGGGAAGAAAACCCCTGGAGCTCATGTCGCAGCGACTTACCCTGTGTCGGGCTCGTTGCTAGTCGTGACTTCGATTGGACGATTGGGACGCGAAGAGCTTGCGTTCGAGAAAGACGGTCAAGCTTCAACGAACCTAAGCGACGAAACGCGTGACCGTTTTGATCGTGTTCGATTTCAAGGGGCGAGTTGGTTCCTACCGACGTGTGTGGCCGCAAGCTAGTGCCGCAGACTTGAATTGTTCTGCATTGTGTAGGTCATGCTCTGCATGACAGCCCCTTAAAGACCTGTCATGCGGAGCATGACCTACAAAACCGCTGTAAAGATGAAAGTACTTGCTATCTCAGCGACGTTTCCCTCGGTCGCCGACCCGACGCGTGGACTGTTCGTAAAAGAACGCCTTAAAGCGATGGATCGGGCAGAGGGTGTTTCGGTGCGCGTGCTGTCCCCAACCCCCTGGTTCCCACCAGTGAAGCGGTTTGAAAAGTGGTACCGCTGGTCACAGTACCCGAAAAGTGAAGTCTTTGACGGTTTGCAAGTCGAGAATCCGCGTTACTTATTGCCGCCAAAAATTGGCGGCTACATCCACCCGCAATTGATGAAAGCGACGGTGACGGGGACTGTTGATCGGATTCGTGACGAGTTTGAGTTTGACGTGATCGATGCACACTATGTCTATCCAGCGGGTGCTTTGGCGGCCATGTTAGGCAAACGCTACCGGGTCCCTGTTGTGATGACGGGGCGGGGAGAAGACATGGAGCGTTTCCCTCAGTTGCCACTGATTGGAAACAAGATTCGCTGGGCGCTCAGCGAATCGACGCGATGCATTGGTGTAAGTGAACAAATTGCTGCTGCGATGCGAACTAACGGGGCGGCCGATGAGTCCGTCCGTGTCATTCCAAATGGAATCGACACAAGTAAGTTCCATCCAAAAGACCGCGTGCAATGTCGAGCCGAGTTGGGTCTTCCCCATGACAAAAAAATCATTCTCTCGGTCGGTGACCGGCTCGAGTTGAAAGGGTATCACCTGATCGTCGGGGCTCTCGCGGAAGTGCTTAGGACCCATCCTGACGCGTTCTACGTGATTGTTGGTGGAGCGGGCCGGTTCGGACGGGACTATACGGCAGAGATCGAGGCACGTGTAAAAGGCTTGGGACTCGTGGGACAGGTCCTCTTTGCGGGTCCAAAGCCACATGCTGAGTTGATCGACTGGTACAACTCGGCCGACTTGTACGCAATGATGTCCTCTCGAGAAGGCTCGCCGAACGTGCTGCTTGAGGCACTCGCGTGTGGGACTCCGGCGGTCGGCACTGCCGTTGGCGGGATTCGCGATGAACTGGCCGATTCCAGCCGCGGAGCACTCATTCCGGAGCGTACTGCAAGTGCGGCGGCTCCGGTGATTGCCGCGGCGCTGTCGAAACCTTGGGACCGAGCCAAGATTCGATCGGTAATGGAGCAGCGTACCTGGGACGTCACCGCCGAGCGTGCGGTGGCGGTGCTTCAAGAGGCTATTGACGATTATGCCGGATAGCACGTCCCAATTCGGAATACACTCACGTCGTCACCTGGTTTCGCTCGACGCTCGCCACGCCGTCATTATCTTCATTGAAATGCCACCCGTTAGTATGAGTTTTTGGGAATCAAGATGCGAATTGCTGTAATCGGAATGGGGTACGTCGGCTGCGTCACGGCGGCATGCCTTAGTCGGGATGGCAACGAAGTGACCGGCGTCGATATCGATTCGACGAAAGTCGATGCAATCAACGCCGGCGTATCGCCAATTTTTGAACCGGGCCTTGAAGAGCTGCTATGTCAGCAGGTGTCAGCAAAACGCTTGTCGGCCACGACCGATCTGCGCTCCGCGATCATGAAGAGTGATGTTGCGTTGATCGCTGTCGGGACGCCGTCGGGCGATGATGGAAGTGTCAACTATCGGGTCGTCAAAAAGGTCGTTGAAGAGATCGGCCACGCACTGCGAGACAATGACCACGCGCTTACGGTCGTCGTGCGATCGACGTTGTTGCCCGGTGTGTTGGAAGACGTGCTCGTGCCCACGTTGAAGGAAGCGTTTGGCAGTGATCTCGGTGAACGAGTCAAGGTTTGTTCAAACCCCGAGTTCTTGCGAGAAACTACGGCCATTTCCGATTACGATCACCCACCCTATGTCTTGATCGGAGCCGATTGCGATGAGTCGGCAGCGACCGCACTTGCGCTCTACAGCAATCTCGATTGCGAAAAAATCGTCACCAACACGCGTGTGGCGGCAATGATCAAGTACACGTGCAACGCTTTCCACGCCTTGAAAGTAGGCTTTGCAAACGAAATTGGAACGCTCGCCAAGTCCTTTGGTGCCGATGGCCGCGAAGTGATGGAAATCGTTTGCAAAGACACGCAACTAAACATCTCGACCGCCTACATGCGGCCCGGCTTTGCGTTCGGAGGATCCTGTTTGCCGAAAGACGTTCGTGCGTTGCGCCGATACGCTCAGCAAGAAGGGATCAACTGCGATCTGATTCAGTCTCTGCTGCCATCCAATCAGTCTCATCTGGATCGAGCCATCAAACTCGTTCGTGAGAGCGGGACGAAGAAGGTTGGACTGGTGGGGTTGAGTTTCAAAGCAGGGACCGATGACTTGCGTGAAAGTCCGCAGGTCATGTTGGCCGAATCGCTGGTCGGGCAAGGCTACGACCTGAAGATCTTCGATCCCGATGTTCGAGTGACGGCATTGGTGGGATCGAACCGCCACTACATCGACGAGCACCTTCCGCACCTCGCAAAGCTTCTTTGCGAAGACCCTGAAGAATTGCTCGAACACTCCGACTTGGTTGTGGTGGCAACCAAGGTCGTGGACCGTATTGAGCGGTTCGCCGATTACGACGGAGCCGTCATCGACCTTCGAAGCGATTTGGTCGCGCCGTCGACCAGCCCGCAGCTTGTTGCGAAATAGGTGCGGATACTCTTTCTTCAAAAACGGTTGCTGCTGCCGGCAAACACCGGTGGCAAGATTCGCACATTGAACGTGTTGCGGCACCTCGCCCGCTGGCACGAAGTGACCTATCTCTGCAACCTGCTCGAGTCAGAACAGAAACACGTCGAAGAATTCGAAGCGATCGGTGTTGATTTGGTGGCGATTCCCTGGGACGAGCCTCCTCGCCGAAGCGCGCGATTCATCGGGAGTGCGTTGAAGAACTTGCTGTCACCCTTTCCACTTAACGTTGACAAGGATTTTGACTCACGGTTGCGATCGATGGCGACTGAGCTGGTCGATGCCGGTCACATTGACTTGTTGGTCTGCGACTTCGTGCAAATGGCGCGTAACTGTATTGGGCTAGCCGTGCCGAAATTGTTGTTCCAGCACAACGTTGAAGCCGAGATATTCGAGCGGCTTTCAGCCAACGCGACTGGGCCTTGGGCAAAGTACTTGGGTTTGCAGGCCAAGCGTATGCGGCGCTTTGAAGGGATGGCTGGATGCGATTTTGATCGAGTGGTTGCAGTGAGTAAAAGGGACCAACAGCAGTTTCAGCATCGATACGATTGGAATCACGTCGGAACGATTGACACGGCCGTTGACATCGAACACTTCCGTCCGAACGCGTCCGCGGTGAAATCGGAAATACCAAACTGTGTTTTTGTCGGGTCGATGGATTGGACGCCGAATCGCGAGGGAGTCTTGCATTTTGCGTCCAAGATTTGGCCGTCGGTAAAAGAGCAAGTTTCCGATGCGACGTTCACGATCGTAGGGCGAAACCCACCGTCCAGCATTCAGGCGTTGACGGATCTGCCGGGGGTCGAAGTGACGGGGACCGTCGATGACACGCGTCCCTATTTGGAGCGGGCCTGGTTAAGTGTTGTCCCGCTTTACTGTGGCGGCGGGACGAGATTGAAGATTTTTGAAGCGATGGCGATGGGGTGCCCGGTACTAAGCACCCCGCTAGGAGCTGAAGGCCTCGATGTCGAAGATGGCAAGGATCTAGAGCTGGCTGACACCGACGAGCAAGTGGTCGCGGCATTGACGCGGCTGTTTGGAGACGACCAGCAACGCGCCCAGCTATCACATCGTGGTCAGGAGCTTGTCCGCACTCATTACTCGCCCGAGCTTATCGCGAAGCAGTTTGACAAGCATTGTCATCAAGCCGTCGAGGACTATCACCGTCGACGGACCGCCAACACGATTCCCGTTGCGAGTGCGCGATGACAAGAGTCCGCGAAAAAATCCTCTATCTGTCGTGGGCGCAATCTTGTAGCCGCAGCGATCACACTGCGCGCGAGCTTGGCGGCCAATCTTATATGGTGTACCTGCCTGTATTCGGGAGCCATCCGCTAACGATCTTGCCAAAATACATCGGGCAGTTCTTTATGTCGGCGTGGTTACTGCTGAAGCATCGACCGCACGCGGTGATTGTGATGTCGCCGCCAGTCGTTGCAGTTTTTGCTGCGGCAATCTATCAGTTCATCACGCGGCGCCCGTTCGCAATGGATTGTCACACTGCCGCGTTCATGCACCCTCGCTGGAAGAGGTTGCAATGGTTGCAACACGCACTCGGCCGTCGCGCCGCGGTCAACATCGTTCACAATGAGCACTTGCGCGATCTTGTCGAGGCAAATGGTGGCAAAACGGTGATCGTGAAAGATGTTCCCGTCGTGTACGAGATTGATGAGAGGTATGACCTTTCCGATGGATTCAACGTCACCGCCGTCTGCTCATTCAATCCCGACGAACCGATTGCCGAGATCATGGAGGCAGCTCGCGCCGTTCCGGATGTCCATTTCTACTTTACCGGAAACCCGAAGCACCTCGATCCTGCGTTGATTGAGGCGAAGCCAGAAAACGTGACTCTAACCGGCTTCATTTCGGACTCGGCGTTTGGAGACTTGTTGACACGCTCCGACGTGGTGATGTCTCTGACGACACGTGACCACACGATGCTGCGGGGTGCCTGGGAAGCGATTTACCAGGGAACACCTGTCATCGTTTCGGATTGGCCGATCCTCAAAGAGTCATTTGCCAGCGGAGCAGTACACGTTGACAACTCAGCGCGAGGGATCGCCGAGGCTGTTCGTTACTGTCAAGCAAATCACGAGGTGCTTGTCAAAGGTGCCAATCGGGCTCGCGAGGAACGCATTCAACGCTGGCATTCGACAAAGGACTCCATTTTGCACGCCTTGTTTGCGGATAAGTCCTAGTCGATGCCTATCGTCTTTATCGTAGTTTGTGGTGCAAATTGAGTTCGCTCAATCTGCGACATCAAACCGAACACTTCCAACTTCATAAATGCTTAGTGACTGATGTCTGACTCTCCATACGACCAGGAATTTTACGAGCACCAACGCGACGGATCTCGTCGATCTGCCGCGCAAGTTCTTCCCATTGCCTTTGAGTGGGTGGGAATGCCGTCAAGCATCGTCGATGTCGGATGTGGCGTAGGGACTTGGTTAGCGGCAAGTGTCGAGCTCGGCGTCAGTGACATCGTTGGGCTAGATGGCGACTACGTTGACAAGTCTCAGCTGCAGATTCCCGCCGAATCGTTTCGTCCAGTCGACCTGACTGAGTCACCCGAGCAAGGTAGGCGATTTGATTTGGCGATGACGTTGGAGGTCGCTGAGCATCTTCCGCCGGAGGCTGCCGACGGCTTCGTTGAATTCCTCGTGTCGCTTTCCGACTGTGTGCTTTTTTCGGCTGCAGTCCCAGGCCAGGGTGGCGTGGACCATTTGAATGAACAGTGGCCTTCGTATTGGGCACAACGATTCCTGAATCACGGGTATGTCGCTTTGGATCCAATTCGGCCAATGGTCTGGCAGAACCCGAATGTTGAACGGTTCTATTCGCAGAACGCATTTCTATACATCAAGAAAAGTGTTGTAGAAGCCAACGCTCGTTTGAAAGCTGAAGCCGACCGTTTTGAAAAGCAGCGGTTGATGCTCGTCTACGACAACATTTTGCTCCGTGAGCCGACGGTTCCCGAAGCCGCAAGACACTTTGCTCGTGCGGTTGGCCGGTCTGTGCGGAAACGCCTCGGAATGTCTTAGATGAAACCGGTCGCTAGCTTTGTATTGTTCGCCGAGAGAACACCGTCTGGCCGGGTGTGCAAACGCCGGTCTGAAGTAGATTGATGGAAACGACGATCATCGTACTGTTTTGGCTGTGCGTGCTGGGCGTGGTGACACCCTACACCGTCTATCCAGCCGCACTCTTTCTCCTGTCGAGGTTGCGGCGAGAGCACGACGCAGGTTCGGCAGAACCTTCCGTTACTTTCGTGATCAGTGCGTTCAATGAAGCGGAGGTGATCGCAGAGAAGATCGACAACACGCTTGCGCTCGATTACCCCGCGGACAAACTGCAAGTCGTCGTGATCTCAGACGAGTCAGACGATGGGACTGATGAGATCGTATCTTCGTATGACCGTGTGACCTTGTTACGGCAGACGCCGAGACTTGGAAAGTCCGCAGGCATCACGGCTTTTGCAGATCGATTCACCGGCGACATCATCGTTTTCAGCGACGCAAACTCAATGTACCGGTCCGACGCAGTCCGTCACTTGGCGGGCCGGTTTGATCGCGATGAGGTCGGTTACGTTGTCGGTCGCCAAAAATACGAAGAGGGCGATGGCGCGGCCCAAGAATCGGAAAACACTTACTGGGACTTCGAGCTCGTTCTCAAAGCTTGGGAAGGTCGCCTTAGCAGCGTCGTCGGCGGTGACGGTGCGATCATGGCGATTCGACGCGATTTGTTTAGTCCGCTTAAGGCAGATGACATCAACGACTTCGTCATCCCGCTTCGAATTGTCGCTTCAGGCTACCGAGGTGTTTTTGAACCGTCGGCAATGTGCTTTGAGGAAGCGGCTCCCAGTTTTCAGGGCGAATTTCGGCGCAAGGTGCGGATCGTCAATCGAAGTTTTCGCGCAGTGCTGCGAAATCCAGCCGCGCTGAATCCTTTGAAAACCGGGATCTTCTCGTGGCAATTGTTTTGCCACAAAGTGATTCGTTGGTTCGCCGGTTACTTGATGCTTGGCGCACTGGTGTCTAACGCCTTGATCGTGCTAATGTGGCCAAGCATGTTCTTCGTCGGGGTTCTGGTTTTGCAAATCTTGTTCTATCTAACGGCAGCGACAAGTCAGTTGCCGTTCATGAAGCGGCTCAAGCCCACGCAATTGTGCTACTATTTTTGCCTTTCGAATATTGCGGCCGCGATTGGTGTATTCAAAGTCTTCACTGGCCGCAGTTTTGCGACGTGGACTCCCCAACGCATGCCCCAATCGGAGGCGTGAGGCAAAGATGAGTAATTGCTGGGGCAGTGATTTGCCGATTTCGCTCATGCCACTCGTTATGCGTGGCGGGCTATGACACTCGAGTCGGCCGCATTGGTTGGGGTGGGTTTGTGTGGATTGATTGTGGTCTACGTTTACGGCATCTTCCCTGCGTTGATGGGAGCGTTCGCTTCGAGGTCGCGCGCCTCCGATCTTTCCGCGAAGAATCCCTGTATCCCTTCGGTCAGCCTTGTCATTCCCGCTTACAACGAGGAGATGGTGATAGGGGAGAAAGTCGCGAATGCGCTTTCGATCGACTATCCGGCGGAGAAGCTTGAAATCATCGTTGCTTGTGACGGCGGTACGGACAGGACGGCTGAGATCGCTCGTGAGCACGCGGATGACCGAATACGCGTCGAAGAATTTGAAGAACGTCGAGGCAAGGCGTCCGTATTGAATGATGCGGTCAACTTGGCAAACGGGTCGGTGCTGGTGCTTTGCGACGCGAACGTGATGTTCGCAAAAGACGCGGTCTGGCGTCTGGTTTCATACTTTGAAGATGAGCAAGTGGGCGCCGTCAGTGGCGATGTGCAACTTCGCAGCAAAGACGCAAGCTTTGGAAAAGGTGAATCGCTTTACTACAAAATGGAGGTGAATCGCTTTACTACAAAATGGAAAGGCAGATTCACCGCGGTGAATCTCATTTTGGCGCGATGATTGGCGTTGATGGTGGCATGTACGCTCTGCGCAAGTCGCTTTACGAGCCCTTGCCGGGTGACACGATCTTGGACGATTTTACAGTATCGATGCGAGTGCTTCGTAGCGGAAGCAGAATCCTTTACGCTCCTGAAGCCGTTGCCTACGAAAACGCTACGGAGTCGGCGATGTCTGAATTTCGACGTCGACTACGAATTGGCGCTGGTGCCTCGCAGGCGCTATCCCGGCAAGTCTATCCGCGACTCTTTCAGCCCCTGCGATTCTGGCTCTTCGCTTCCCACAAACTTGTTCGATGGCTGTCGCCATTGGTGCTCATGATGGGATGGATGCTCGTCGCGTTTCTTGCGATTAGCGATGTGCGATTCATGAGTCTGCTGATCGGTGCGGGCGCTGTTGTCGTGCTCGCCGCCGTAGGTGCACTTTCCATGCGACTGCGACAGCTTTGGTTGATATCCGTTTCCTTCTATTTTGTGATGAGCCAGGTTGCGATGGGAATCGGCTTCACCCAAGGATTGGTGAAACGTCAGAACGCGATGTGGGAACCGACTGCGCGAAGCAAGGCCGGTGCCGTCCAAGAAAACGCAGGATCGGTCGATCAAGAGCAGGAAGAAAGCTGTGACCGCTGACGCATCACAACCCCGAGGTTACCTTGCCGTAACGATTGACACAGAAGAGGAGGGGCTTTGGTCGGGGACGTACGCTTCCGAAGGAACTGTCACCAATATTGCTCACGTTCCAAGGTTTCAAGACGTTTGCGACCGCAACACGGTTGTGCCGAGTTACTTGATCACGACACCGGTTGCGAGCGACCGCGATGCCATCGATGTGCTCAAGCCAATTCAAGATGACGGACGATGTGAAATCGGCACACACGTGCATCCATGGAATTCGCCGCCTATCGTTGAGGCTAACTCGAGCGGGCCAAATTCCTTTCTCTGCAACCTGCCACCTGATCAACAGCGAGCGAAAATCGAAGGATTGACCCAGCTGATTGAAACGAATTTTGGTGTGCGACCAGTTTCATTTCGTGCGGGCCGATATGGAATGGACGCGACGGGCGTGAATATCCTGAGGGACCTTGGGTACCGTGTCGACTCGAGCGTGATCCCCTACACCGACTATTCGAGTCAGTCAGGTCCTGACTTTCGTCAAGGAACTTGCGAACCCTATTTTCCAGACACCGATTCGATTCTTGATCGTGGTGACCCACAGGAGATTCTCGAGGTGCCCGTTTCGGTTGGGTTCACACACAAGAACTTTACAATCGCGAACAACCTTCGCCAAATCGCGATGCGAGCACCCTTTCGGCAACTCAAAGCGGTTGGCATTCTGGACCGTGCAGGAATCGCCTCAAGGCATAAGTTGAGTCCGGAACAAGCTTCCCTGAAACAGCTGAAGCAGCTGGCGACAGCAATTGCATCACGAGGTACACGAAGCTTGGTGTTAATGTTCCATAGTTCTTCGCTAAAACCGGGGTGTTCACCCTATGTCAAGAACGAGGTGGAGCTTCAGCAGTTTCTCGATCGACTCGACGCGTTCTTTGAGTTCTGTATCGATGAATTGAACTTTGCGCCGATCCCATTGCGGCAGTTTTACGAGCATCGAAACGAGCTACAGCGGAACGGCAGCAAGTGAATCACTTCGCTGAGCGACTGATGTTGGGTAACCGTGCGCGATAAAGAAACACGTCGTGTTCTTGCGATCGTTGCCGTCCTCAATGCGGTGGCGCTGGTCTACGCATCGATGTTGCCCGTACGTTATCGGGCAATTTCGCTGGCAGAGGCTTGGGAGCTATTCCTGCAAATGCCTTGGGCGCAATTGGGGGTCGAGAAACGAGCAGACTGGGTAGCAAACGGTTTGATCATGGTGCCGCTTGGCTATTGTTGCGCCGGTGCGATCCACTACGGTCGGCGTAGCCAGTTGCTGAACCAGTTTTCGCTGATCGGCTTCCTTGCCGTCCATGCGCTCTACGTGTGTGCGATCGAATTGATGCAGGCATGGTTTCCGCCACGAGTGATGTCGTGGAATGACGTAGCGGCGGGTTACATCGGTGGCGTCGCCGGTTTTTTGGTTTGGCTCGTATTGGGCGAGCGGAGCATCGCCGCACTTCGAAGTTTCAAACACAAAGAGCCGGGCTTTCGCCGGCTGTTTCTCTTTTCACAAATTTGCGCGGCTGGGATGGTCGTCTTCAATCTATTGCCACTTGACGTGATGCTGACCAAGCACGAATGGGCACTGAAGAATGATCTCAGCCGTTTGGTGGTTGTACCCTTTTCTGATTGGACGTCGTTCAATGAATGCGCCAAGTCGATCGTGTTGAGCGGCTGGGCCTTCCCGCTGGGCGTCGTGCTCGCGTTAGCTTTCACTCGCCGCAAGGCTCTTCTCGTATTGGGCGGTTGGTGCTGCCTGATTGAGCTGGCGTCGCTTCCGATTTATCACCGCACGACTTCGGCGACCGATGTCGTCGTGTCATTCACGATCGGCGGAATCGGTGTGTTGGCCGCCAAACACGTTGCGAGACTATTGGATTGGTTGGACCGGTCTTATGTCTGGTGGGGGGCGGCAGTGCTCTGGTCGCTATTTATGCTCGTCGGCTTTTGGATCCGTTTCGACCACGTCGTTGGGCTCGATGAGTATTGGAACCGACTCGCTGGCGCCGTCGCGTTCCCGTTTGCCCGTGCTCAGCGCGGGACGGAAATCGGTGCCCTCGAGAACCTTCTGATCAAAGTTCTGGCGTTTGGAGTTCTGGGATTTCTTTTGAAGGGCTGGTCCGCGCGAACGTCGGGGGGCAAAGCACGGTTTTCTGTCGGGACTTTGCTCTGGCTGACGCTGCTAGCGATTGGGATCGAAATTGGCCAGGCCGCACTCTTTCCACTGATAGCCGATTTGACCGATTTGATCGTCTACGGCGTGGGAGCGGCCTTGGGGGGCATCGCGTTTGTCGTATTCGTCCCTCCACGCACGAGTGTGATCAAATGTGCAGGTGCTCTTGGCCCTGTACAGCTGTCTTCTGGTGGGGGGGATTAAATCCTCCACTTTTCCATAAGAGTCTTGAATGTCGAAATAATCGGCACTATCATTACGCCCATGATGTCGCGTCTCCTTCTACCGATTTTCCTCGTTTCCCTCATTGGCGGGTTCGCCAACGCAGGGGCTATTTCAGTCGCGGTTGCGATTGAAACCGAGGAAGTTGTTGAAGAGTCTGTGATAGAGAATCTGCTCAAGGAATTCTGCGTCGTTAAGGATGCTGAGTCTGAGCATGTCGACGAGAGTCCCTCATCAAATCTTGCTGGAACTTCGACGCTTTCGAACGTGGTGACCTCGTCTTCGAGTGCTTCGCCATCTTTCGATTCATCTCTCGAACTTACATTACCTGTTGTTGAGTTCACGAGGTTGGCAAATCATGCGTTGCCGGCCGATCCTGAACTTGATGGTCTTCTAAAACCGCCACAGGCTGAGCTGTAGATCCGTTTTTACAGTTTCAATTTGTGTTTTGAGTTTTTAGGAAACCTAATGTTACGTTCACTTTTTGGCGTTTTCGCCGCTCTCGCTATGGTTGTCAGCGCACAAGCTGGCCCACTTAGCTCGCACCTGACCTTCGACCACGTTCCTGACTTGCTTGACGATGATAGCGTTGGCTTCATCGCCGACTTGGACGCTAGCGGATCATTATCCGTTGGTGACGTTGTTGCAGGTGTACTCCGCATCGGAACGACGACTGCAAATGGTGTGTTGGCTCCCGATGACCAACTTGTTGGCTACTACAGCTTCCAAATCGCAACGTCGACTGGTGTTGCCGGAGCGAACCCGCAAGTCGATTTGACCGCTGTCGGTACCGACCCATTGCTGGGCACCGGTCTTTCGATTGACGAGATGCTCGCGTTCCACGGCATTGCGGCTCCTGCTGTTGGTGCTGCTGGTATGGCAGCTGTTCTTTCATCACAACCAAACACGACCAACATCACCGACGAATCAGTCGCTGGTGCAATCGGTCTTGGTGGTGCTCTGGGCGCGTATTCGCTTGACGCGATCCTTGGCTTGGGAACGGCAGATGACTACACCGAGTTGCGATCGTTCCTCGACACTGACGACAGTGGCGAGATCGATTTCGCTGAACTCCCAGCATTGGGAACGGGCGGATTCATCGGTTCGGAGTCGGCTGGTTGGAGCGTCTTGCACCACACCCTCGGTGCTTCGACTTCCTTCATTCCAGTTGCCTCGCTTCACGAAGATGGTGTTACCACCACATTCCACGACGTGAGCCTCGACGGAACGATTTTCGCTTCACGTCCAACTACAGCGGCAGATTGGACAATCGTTGACAGTACTTCGTTGACCGTGAACGCAGTTCCTGAGCCAGGTTCTTTGGCTGTTTGGGGTCTGTTGATCGGTGTTGGTGCTGTTGGTTACCGCCGACGCAACAAAAAGAACGCCTAGGCTGTTTAGCTCAGGTATCTGAAAAGATTTGATTGGCCGCCGTTGCTCGTTTAGCAGCGGCGGCTTTTTTTTGTGCGCGTTCGCTTACGTTCCAACCGTTACTACCCCTACAACCGATACAACCGAAAGGGTCTGTGCCATACAGGAGGCTTCGCGCCCAATAATCGTTGCGAACTGTTACAAGTCTCAACAATATCGGTAACAGATGCTGCTTCGTTCACGCAGCCACGCCAAATGTGTTTTGGGTCGCCCCGAATGAGGGGATTTGTTCACCATTGAGTCTGGAAACTGATTGATGCTTCGTATCGTTCCTGCGTTGCTTATGTCCTTCGCTTTGGCTGCTTGCGCTCAGGCCGGTAGCCTTGGGTCACACCTGTCGTTTGATCACGTACCGGATATTCTGGATGATGACAGCGTCTCATTTGTGGTTGATCGTGATGGGGATCTTTCCCTTTCGACCGGTGATATCGTGTCGGGATTCCTGAGGATTGGGACGACCTCTGCCAACGGGATTCTGGCTCCCGATGACCAGCTGATTGGAGTTTATAGTTTCGAGGTCGCGTCATCGGTGGGCAACGCTGGTCCAGATCCAACCGTTCTGCTGACGGCCAGGGGCGTGGACCCTCTCGACGGGACGGGACTTTCCATCGACGAGATCTTGGCTGGGGCGGGGATTGTTGCACCTCAATTCGGCGTCGATGCAACGATCGCTGTGCTCACGTCAGACAACAATCCGGTGGACATCACGACGGTCCCGCTAGCAGGCGCGATCGCAGCGTTGAGTTCGTACGAGCTTGGGGCAATCCTTGGGTACGGCACCGCGGACGACTACCTCGAGGTGCGCTCATTCTCGGACGTGAACGACAACGGACTCCTTGATTTTGCTGAGCTCCCAGCGGGCCCCAACTTTTTCGCAGCCGAGACCGGTGGCATGAGCGTGCTTCATCACACGCTGGGGCCTTCAACCGTCTTCATTCCAGTCGCATCACTGCACACCGATAACGTCACCCAGACATTGCACGATGTTGCGATCACTGGAACGCTGTTTGGGGCACGCCCTTCCACTCCTGCTGGCTACACGATCACCGACAGCACCTTCCTGACCGTGAACGCAGTCCCAGAGCCAAGTTCGTTGGCGATGTGGGGACTGTTGCTTGGAGCCGCAGTTGGGATCAAGCGTCGTCGCAAGGGAACGAATGTTTAGCGACCTTCTGCACAGCCAACGCCATGTGGATGACTTCACGTGGCGTTTTTGATGCGCTGGCAGGAAAAAAGGATAAGGACGCGCTATACTGAGCGTTGGTCTTATTGTTCTGGGGTCCGCCGATGAATCGATCTGAAACACCGCCGATCGATCGCGTTGCCTCTTCGTTTCGCGCTGCTTGGCGCGAGCCTCAGCCACCTTTTATCAGGGACTATCTACCTGAAAACGCTGACCCGGAAACTCTCAAAGCTGTCCTCACGGAGCTGGTGAAGATTGATCTGGCCGAGAGGTGGCGCCAGCGACAAACGGTTTTTGAAACGGAGCAGTTTCCGCTCAACCCGCTTATCGAAGACTATCTCGCGGCATTTCCAATCCTTGAGGGGGCAGTCACAACGGATCTGGTCGTGCACGAGTATCTCGTTCGGACAACCAACGGCGATGCTCCGAGTCACGCTTCTTACTCGAATCGCTTTCCAAGTGCTGCAAGTTCGATTCTTGTCGAGCTCGAGCGGGTCGATCGAAGTCAGAAGGAATCGGAAGAAGTAGGTCGGTCCCAATTCGAGGACACAAAAAGCGGCGAGCAAGGTAACGTACCTTCGACGGTCATGGACCTAACCACGGCCGGCGCAACGTCCCCAACCGCCGACGCTCCTCCCGACACCATTGGGCGGTATAGGATTGAGTTGCTACTTGGGCATGGCGGGTTTGGGCGCGTCTACCGAGCGTTTGACGATCAACTGCAGCGTCATGTGGCAATCAAAGTGCCGCATCCACATATCATTTCGAATCTTAAGCAAGTCGAAGGCTATTTGAAGGAAGCACGCACGGTTGCCAGCCTCGAGCATCCCAATATCGTGCCCGTTCATGACTGTGGGAGTGACGAGAACTTTCCCTGTTACGTTGTGTCCAAGCTCATCAAGGGTAAGAGCCTTGCGGAGTACTTGAAGAGTGAGCGACCAAGGCCCGATCGGGCTGCGCGACTCATCTGTGAGGTCGCCAAGGCGTTGCAGGCTGCTCATAAAGGCGGCGTTGTCCATCGCGATATCAAGCCAGGCAACATCCTTTTGGACTCGCAGATGATTCCCTACGTTGCTGATTTCGGTTTGGCGCTCAGGGAGGAAGAGGTGGGGACGGGATCAGCTTCCCAGGGCACGCCTGCGTACATGAGTCCCGAACAGGCGCGCCGCGAGGGCCATCGGGTGGATGGACGCAGTGATCTTTTTAGCCTTGGCGTCGTGTTCTATGAGATGCTGGCTGGGCGTCGACCGTTTTTTGGATCGACGCGACTCGAAATGATGGAAAGCATCGTCCACCACGATCCACGTCCGCCCAGGCAAGTAAACGAATCGATACCGCTCGAACTTGAGCGGATTTGTCTTCGGTTGCTTTCCAAGCGCGCTGCAGATCGCTACACGACCGCCCATGATTTGGCAGTTGAGCTCGATCGTTTCTTGGCCGAGGAGGATTCGGTTGCCACAGGCAATGATGACGCGGAAGTTCAGCGCGAGCCGGAACGGGTAGTCCACCAGGAAAACACGAAAGTCATTCCCAAGGGGCTGCGATCCTTTGGCCCACATGATGCAGGTTTCTTTCTCAAGTTGTTGCCCGGTCCGCGGGACGACCAGGGGGTCCCCGAGAGTATCCGATTTTGGAAGTCGAGGATTGAGACGGAAGATCCACAAGAGAGCTTCCCCGTTGGCCTGCTTTGGGGACCGTCGGGATGTGGCAAGTCGTCGTTCGTGAAGGCAGGGTTGATTCCGCGGTTGAGCGACAATGTCCGAACGATCTACATCGAAGCGACGGCGCGCCAAACAGAATCAAGACTCTTGAGTGCATTGAAGCAGCGTTGCCCGCTCGACGATCCTGCTGATCTGGTCGAGGCGATCTATCAGTTGCGACAAACGCAAGGGCCACAAAAGACGTTGATTGTGCTCGATCAATTCGAGCAGTGGTTGCACGAGCACGCTGGGCAACGGAATACCGAGCTTGTTCGCGCCATTCGCCAATGTGATGGAACACACGTGCAGTGCATTGTGATGGCACGAAGTGACTTTGGATTGGCTGCGCAACGGTTCTTTCGCGAGCTCGAAATTGGTCTGAGCGAAGATCGCAATTATGCGTTGACCGACTTGTTCGAGCCGAGTCACGCGGAACATGTTTTGAAGGAATTCGGTGTCGCGCATGGGCGACTGCCGGCGGACGACAGCGAATTGACCGACCAGAATCGGAAGTTCCTTTCGGAAGCCGTCGCTGGTCTTGCGGACGACGACAAAGTGATTTGTGTTCGGATCGCTTTGGTCGCTGAAATGTTAAAAGGAAAGCCATGGACGCCTCCAACGCTTCGAGGCCTCGGTGGAACATCAGGTGTAGGTGAACAGTTTCTCGAGGAAACGTTTTCAGCTTCGACGGCCGCTCCACAACACCGTTACCACGAACCAGCTGCACGGCGCGTCTTGAATTCGTTGATGCCGCAATCAGGCAGCGATATCAAGGGGCATATGCAGCGCGCCGACGTTTTGTTGCAAGCGTCGGAGTACGACCAAAGTCATGACGATTTTGAAGAGTTGCTGAAAATACTCGATAGCGAACTTCGATTGATCACGCCAACGTCGCCAAGTAAGAACTCGGCGGATGACTCGCTGTCGAATAGTAATGCATCGATTGATGAGAAGTACTACCAGCTGACACACGACTACCTTGTGCCGTCGATTCGAGGTTGGCTGACACGCCGCCAACGCTCGACTCGGCGGGGACGGGCTGAATTGAAACTTGAATCAAGGACTCGACAGTGGGTCGATTCAAGTCGCGAGGGGGCGGTTTTGCCCGGGCCGCTGGACTGTATTCGGTTTGCCTTGTACATCCCCAAACGTCGCAGGACGACGGATCAGCAGAGTATGATTCGCAGGGCAACTCGGCGTCACTTGATGCGGCTTGCAGGATTCTCGTTGTCGGTTTGTTTGGTCGTTGCCATCGCCCTTTCGTTTGCCCGCGATCCGGCGACGCCGATGGAGGTGATCAGTGGCGACTGGGCAAACTTCGAACAGAAAAGCTCGGCGTTGAGCCAGCTGCGTCTAAAGGACAATTCCGATCAAATCAAATCGCTTGTTCGAGTTGCGCAGCGCGAGTCCGACATGTCTTTGTTAAACGCATACCTTCGCGCGTTGGGGGATGTGATCGATTCGGATGTTTGTGACTCTGAAAGCCGTGCGTCCATTTTGGCTATCGCCGAAAGTACTCTTCACGGTGGAGACCGCTTTCCTGAGACGCCTGCCTTATCGACGACCCAAGTTCGGTCGATACAGCTCTTGGCGGGCAGCATTGCTCCCGATGCGTGGCTGGAAATGAGTATTGAGCTGAACGAGAACGCATATCCGGACGCGGTAAGCGAGATTCTCAATTTGCATACAAGATTGCCATCATGGGCCGCTCGTGATGTCAACGCGCGTAAGCAATGGGCGGAATTGCTGGTCGATCGGCTGATGAACGGAGACGATCTTTCACTTCCAGCGAAGAAGCTTCTATTGGCAGGCGTGGCTGATGCGCTCATCGACCCTGGAGTGCCTGGTCGAATCGAAAGCGACAAACGTGAGCAACTTATTGCGTGGTGTTTTGAACAACTTAGGTCCGACACGGGGACACCGCGAGAGATCGCAACTGTGCTGGATAGGTTTCCGGTAGCGTTGCTGGAAGAAAGCCTGCTGGGACTTCCTGAAGATGGCGTTCGCGTTGCCTACCTGACGATGTATCTAAACCAGTCCAGCTACGCCGGGCGATTGGATGAGCTGCAGTTTATGTTTGACGAGTACCTGGGCGATGCCGAGGAAATCATCCAGCGAAACGGACGGCCAAATTTGACCCTTTGCCGCAGAATATGGATGTCGTCTCAATGCATCCGCATGGGAGGCGAGGATCGATTTACATCGAAAGCGATTCTGGCTTACCTAAAAAAATGGAGTGCTATCGATAGCGAAGGCAAGTTCGTTAATCTTCCATTTGAACGGCATGCCCAGCACGCCGCGACGATATTGAAATCACGCGCGTGGGTCGCAGATCGTATCGATGAATCAGATCGGGATATCGGAGTTCCTTTTATGAAGCACGCGGTGTCGAGCGTGAATTGGATCGGGTACTCGGACCTTATTGATCGCAACGTTCTGGAAGTGTTGCGCGACGTCGATGTTTATGCGGCCACGGATGCCGCGATAGCGGTTGTTGCCAAAGATGCAAGTACGCAGCGGTATGCTGTCGAATTGCTTGCAGAGCTTTCGCTTTCGGATGAATCCATTCGAAGGCAGACTCAGCAGGAGTTTATCAATCGAAAGGATGAGTTGTTGCCCAAGCATCTCGCAGCGGTGATTGATCGCGAGCAATTACCGGAATTGATCGAAATGAACTCGCACTTGCTCGATCTGGGCGAGGGGCTGGCGCTATTCGTTTTGCGGCAAGAAGACAACTTGCAGCCGGAAACGTTTCAACTGGTATGCGAGCAACTATGCGAAAACGGCAAGATCGATATCCTCGACGAAGTGCTTGAGATGATCAAAGCGGATGTGAGGCATCACGGGCAAGAGAGACGCAATCATGTTCGGACCTACCTGTACGAACAGGTTGAAGCAATCAAATCAACGCATCCTGAGCACAAAGAGTTTATTGACCAATTGCTAGACAACGACGGCATTTGGCTGCGGATCTAGAATGAGATCAGAGGCCGGTAAAGGTTGAGCTTTTCGGTCACTTGTTTGTCGTACGATTCTGACGGCGGAACGATTTGTTGAGCATACCATCCTTCCCGAAACCGCTCGCCTGCTCGCGTTTTATTCATGACCTCAAACAAGTGGCTTGAGATCGCTTGCCAGGAACCGTTTGAGCGATCCTCAACAATTGAGCGGCGGCCGATGAGAGCCGGATGGGGGAAGGTCGGCGCTGGTTTTACATTTCCCCAGTCTGAGCTGACAGCACAACCTTGAAGAAGCTGGGGGAAGTCTTGTTGCAGAGCAAGCAAATTGTATTCATCGATGATGAGCCCATCAAAGTCCTCGTTGAGAATGCCGTCGATTAGGTCACCCACCTGTCGCGCTGCACCGTACTCAGGTTTCTCAGCTCGGCGGACCTTGTCGCCGTAAGCAACTTCCAATTGCTTAAAGTGCATCTCGGCGATCATCGAGCCGCCGTCGATCAGATGAACGCGGAATGGATTCTTGTCAGTGTGGTTTGCGATCGGCAAGATTGGATTCCGAACGATGATCGAAGAGGTTGGAAGCAACACTTTCATCGTCGACCCGACGCAGATGACCTCCAGGTCTTTGACCGTTTCCTTTAGCAGGCCGTATTCGATTCCCCAAACGACCGCGAGTTCATAGTCATTGCCGGTTTGGAGATTGCTGGCAACGATGTCGAGATCACCCTTTTCAGGGAAGACAGGCTCGAAGGTGATTCCAGGAGTCTGCTCGGATAACTTCTTGGTGAAAATGCGCGTCACACTTTCGACCAGTTTGATGTCGCGTCCCTGCATGACCGAGGGGCAAAACGCGCAGCGTATGACATCGTCTTCGGCGCGAACGATAGCGTCATTGCGCAGCGTTGATGTTACGGTCAGAATGGAGATCAGGAAGAGGCTGGTAATCAAACGCATCGGAGTACCCCGTTGCAAGTCTCAAGCGAGCGATCGCAAGGTTATAGGCAAACAGCGATTGATAATACTCTGTTTTTACTTTTGATTCCAATACGATCGTATTGACCTTGTTCAGGAAATGAAGTCGGTCGTCAATCGCTACGACGCGGTGCGTCTCTTTCTTGTCGAGCCAGAGGAGCGTTTTCTCGACCGAGTCGATGACGTCCTGGCCCACGTAAGCCGTGTCGCGGGCGCCCTCGAGTTCGAGGAAGGCATCTCGCACCTGCTGTTCGACAAGCAGTTTGACCTGTTGAAGTGTCGCTCGCGCTTTAGTGGCCTTGTGTGTTGCCAGTCGTTTTTCGGCTTTACGCCGTCCGCCCGTACTTATGTCGATCGAAGCCGCAACACCGCCCGCCCATTCGCTGCTGTCATTAGGATTTGCAAAATTGCGATCGTCATGGATGCTGGTGAATTGCCCAAAAGCGACCACTTCTGGAAAGAACTCCGCTTTTGCCAAGCGGTATTCGAGCCCTGCCACACGCGTGCCTACAGCAGCCTGATGGACTTCCGGCCGATGCGATAAGCCTGTGGCGATTGCTTCGTCGACCGTGCCAACATCCTGAAAGAATCCCAATTGCTCGTTGGCTACTTCGAGGCCGCTGGCTTGTGAAAGCCCCATCGCCAAATAGAGTGCCGCGACCGCTCGCAACTCAGCAGCGCGCAAGCGAGGCATCTGAGATTTGAAGAAGCGATCGGCGGATTCTACCTGATAGACCTCCGCTTGGGTCAGTTGTTTTGATCCTTGGCCTTCGACGAGGTCGCGGGTCGCATCCAATAGAAAATCTGTTTTCTCTTGCGCGTCTTCGACGATCGTTCGCAAGTGGCGACTCAGCAGTACGGCCAAGTACGCACGAGTAACGTTGAATTCGACTTCTTGACGCGTGCGGGTCTCGGCTAGGCGAGCGAATTTCACTCCGTACCGTGCTTGGTCGACCCGGAAGCGTATTCGGCCCGCTGTCCAAAGCGGCTGCACCAAACGAACTTGAGTGTTGAGGAAGGCTTCGCCCAACACGGGAACGCGAATGCGATCTGGAACGGTTCCGGCGGCCTGCTGCTTGACCGACTCGAAAGTTGGTCCGCCAGGAAAGATTGGCGTTGTCGGATTGTCGAGCGCGTTGAGTGCGGCGGTGGAGTTGAGTTGACGCGCGATTTGAAAGAATGCCGCTGCATCGCTAAAGACATCACCGACGGGGCCGTCAAAGAATCCTTCGATGTCAAATGACCGGACTTGGTCAATGTTTGTGAAGCGAGCGTTTGCGTCGACTTGCGGGAAGTAGTAGGAACGAGCGACATCGACCTGTTCCCTGGCGATGTGTGTGTCTTCGTTCTTGATTCGCAAGACCGGTTGGTTTCGGATCGCAATGGCAACGCAGTCGTCGAGCTGGAGTGCGTATTGCTCCTCGACTTTCGTTTGGTCAGAGACAACTGCAAATTCTTCGCTTGGCGACGTTGAGACAACGACGAGCGAGAAAAGAACCAATAATATTCGTGGCATGCCGACCCCCGTTGGCAGGACTCCTTCCTCACAACTGATTCGACCGTCACAAACGCGGAATCCAGCGAATTCTGCCTAAACCGCAAAGTTCAATTTGGTGAACCTCATTTTAGGCTTCGAGCCATCGCGACGGACGCGTTGAGCAATTGCCACTTTGCTTTCAAATGAGGGGCGATGTAGTTGGTGGCGTCAGCTTGCTGCCATGGCGTATCACCGTTTTGTTTCCAATGGCGGTGGCTCTTGGGAACTCCGACGATCACCTGAATGGTTGGCAAGAGGTGTGGCACAAGATGGTACCAATTGCGTTTGGAATCGTTTGGGATGCAGCGATGAAGCTCATCGGGTGTCCATGCCGCGAACATCGAGTTGGCGAAATCGTTTTTGAAGTCGCCAAGTTTGCGACGCTCGTAGTCAACGCTGGTGACACCGATGTAGCGGTCGGTAACCGCCTGGTTGCTTAGGCGTACAAGGTCCGTAGCGAGTACGATACCATCGGGCGAACAGACGCGGTCCATCTGTGCGAGGACTGCCGTTACCTGGTCTTGAGTATCGAAATGGTGCGCACCTTGGTTGAAGGTAACGCAATGGAATTCATCGTCGTCGAAGTCGCCAAGTTCCAAAGCGTTGCCAACAACGAATTCGAGCGAGTCGTTATGTGACTCCAATTGATTGCTACGCGCCCGCGCGATCATCGTTTCAGAAAGATCGAGACCGACGGTGCGTCTGGCCTTGAACAGGTTGGCAAGCGCCGACGTGAAGCGGCCAGGACCGCAGGCAATGTCCAACGCGTTCGCTTCATGCAATTCGACTCCTGATTGATGAATCATTTTCAAGCCAAGAGCCCAGGCTAGGCCAAGTTCCGTCTGCCACGCGCGGTCATATTGCTCGACACTCGCGTCCGAGTCCATTTCTGCGGTTGGTTCGGGAGTTCGGTCGAGTCTCTGCGTGCTGGTACAGTGGCCAATCGCGAGAGGCAGGTAGTTCAAAACTGTCGAGGCAAGTTGAATCATGGTACCTACGCGATGGGCGTATTCTGCGAATCGACGGCCATTGTGGTTGGCGCAACGATCGGGGGAGCAACGGCAGTTTCCGTCTGATCACGCGTGGTCCCGTACTTGCCGGGGGCGAGCGTGTTGTTCGGGTCGAGTGTTGACTTGAGGCTTCGAACCAAGTCGCGGTGGCCTGGGTTTTGGTCCAGGATTCGGTCCATGTACATGGTTCCGGTTCGGTACTGCTGATACCCCATGTCCGAAGTCGTCGTGATGACTTCTTCGTACAGTTCTTTGACCCGCTGGCATTCGCTAGGGTCGCTTTTGTCAAAGAACATCGGCAGAGCAAAGATAAGCGTACGCGGGTTCAGCATGATGATCGAAAGCGGAAACTCGAAACCGTGCTTGTCGTAGATCGGTTTGATGGCTGACATAAGCTTTTCCACATGATCGCTCGATGCTGGCAGGATCGGAGCGAGCCAAAGCAAGCCGCAATCGTCGCGAATCGGGTCAATCGATTCCGGCCGTGGACCGCGACGTTTGAAGTAGGCGGCGCTGACAACGAATTCGTCAGGAATCCCTTTGTGGTATCCGGCAACGCGTGGCACTAGGCTCAACGCATGGGGCGAACCTGGATAAATGAACTTGCGCGTGAGCCAAGCAACGACCTTGTGATGCAATGGATAAGGTGGCTTTTTGGATAGCAGGAAGTCGCAGAGTTTGCCGACGAATGCGATTCGGCGGTCGGTTGCGAACAGCAAACGGCAATAGGAGCCGAGTTTCTTTTTGACCTGTTTGCGGTGGGCTGCTGCTTCTTCTTTAGTACCGTAGATTCCGCATACGACCGAGTAAGGAGCGATGTGGTTTTCTTTGGCGAGTTGGCGAATGTCCTCGTCGTTCAAATGCGTTCGATCGCCACGTCGGTCAAACGGGTATTGAATGCGCGCGCTGAGGAGAAGGAAGGGGTTGAAGCAGTGAACGTTGCCAATTGTTCCCGCGAGGGCGAGTTCTCGGACGTGGTTGATGAGTCGCGGCAAGTCTTGCTCGTTCTTGAGCTCGACCGCCATGAAGTTGAATTCTTCCGGTTCTGGCATCAGCCAGATGCCGGCCTTGGTGACCACACCGAGATTCGATTGTGAGAAGACGCCGTCGAGGAATGGTCCTGTACCCCATTTGTGCGTATGGAATGTGTGGCATCCCGGTTGGCATCCGCCCATTTGAACCGCGTCGCCATTCGCCATCACGACGTCCATGCCGCAAAGTTGGCCAAAATGGTCTCCGTAGGGAGTGTACCCAACACCACGTTCGAGCGCGTTACCGATGACGCTGCCTTTAGGAGTTGAATCTGTGCAGTCCATCCAAAGCTTGATATTGTTTTGCTTTAGATAATTGTTGAGTTGTTCCTGAGTGACTCCAGGCTCGAGAACGGCGTAGGCCATTTCCTCGTTGACTTCAATGATTCGATTCATTCGATCGAGCAGCAGTACGATCGAATCTTCATCAAGGGATTGAGTCGTGCCATATCCCCAGTTGCGTCCAGTGCTATAGGCCCACACCTTCAGCCCGTTTTTATCTGCGTATTTGACGACAGAAGCAACTTCGCCCGCGTTGTCGGGACGCACAATCATTTGGCATCGGCAGTGCCTTGGGATCAGTCCTTTGGCATGATACTCGCGGCCTTGCTCGGAGACGTCGACATACTCAAGGCCAACGATTTTCGCGAGTGCGTCAATGTGCGGATGGGAAATTGAGGCGTTCATGATTGTAATCCTTGCGTCGCTCGAGTTGACCGGCTCTGCTTTGCATAGGTCGTCACGATCCGATCGAGGTAGTCGCTGGGTTTGGGTAGGGTGATATCGAAGCGCCGAAACCAGTTTTGGGTCATCTGGCTTTCGAAAACTTGACGCCTGCCAAGGTAGGCGAGGAAAAAGGGAACGGTCTTGGCTGGCTTGCGCAGGCCTTTTGGGCCGAGACGACTTAGCAGCCACGCGATTCCTGCAAAAACTTCTTTGGGAAGCGCGAGACCGTTTCGGCATTGTGCGCCGATCGAGGTGTATGCGTTTTGAATGGTCGCTCTCAGATGCGTGATCCTCAGTTCATCGATGGGGCCACTACACAGATGGAAGACCTTGCCAACGGATTCGGAATCAAACAGAGACGCTGTGATGCATCGGCTGACGTAATCGACCGGAACGATGTCGAGCATTTGAGAATTGAAACGCGGCAAAATGCCGAACGTCCGCTGTCCGCTCAAGAAATCGCAAAGGTAGTAAAAGACCTGATGCTGCAGGACCCAACCGGTTTTCGAGTCGCCGACAACCATGCTGGGGCGATGGATACTCAGTGGCATACCATTGGCGGCTTGCTGCCAATAGAGTTCTTCGGCTTCAGCTTTTGATTGCTCGTACGTGTTGTGGAATTCTCGTTCATGCGTGAGACGGCTCTCAGGAACATTGCCTTCCATTTTTCCCGCGACACCGATCGTGCTAAGCACATCAATCTTCTTGAGATGTCCACAACGCTTCGCGAGTGAAATCACTTGCTCAGCAGGAAAGATCGCGTGCTGTCTTGCTTCCGCAATTGACTGATTCAGCTTGACTTTGCCCGCACTGTGAACGATTCGTGTTGTTTGTGCGGCGACCGAGGCCATTGAGTTTTCACTGAGTCCAAGGTTTGCCTTGGTGATGTCACCACGCACCACCTGGAACCGCGCGGCATACCCTGGAGTGTGACGATCGATCGACTGAAGGAGCGCGTCACCGCGACGCTGGACCTCATCGTCGGATTCGCCTCGGATCAACGCGGTGACGTGAACATCAGGACGCATCAAGAGCTCGGCAATGACGGCGCTGCCAACCACTCCGGTTGCTCCGGTTACGAAGATGTATTCTGTCGGCTTGCTCATGCGTGCGACCCCGCGACAGTGGCGTTACTCTGGCCGGCAAACATTCCAGACAGCGCGCCTGAGTGATTTCGTTCAATTTCTCGGCGGCGTTTCTTGAGGCTTGCCGTTAACTCACCTTCCTCGGCGCTGAACTCTCGGTCAAGCAATTGGAAGTCAGCGACACGCTCATGCGATTCGAGTTCGTGCTCGAGAGTAGAGAGCTCTTCCTGCATCAATAGGCGGGCTGCCTCACTTCGAAGAGCTTCCTCTCGCGTGGCGTCCACGGGCATCAGGTTCAAGCATTGATCGATAAATTCCTCACTAGGAACGATCAATGCAACGATGAATTTCTTTCCATGCCCAGTGACCATCATGTCTGAGATCATGCGACTCTGTTGATAGACGCGCTCGACCTGCTCGGGAAAGATTTTGCGTCCAGTCGACGTCTTTAGGCGGCTGTCTTTCCGTCCATCGATGACAAGATTTCCCTCGTCGTCGAAGTAGCCCATGTCGCCTGTTGATAGAAAACCGTCATCATCAAGCAGGCGATCGTGTTCGCCGAAATAGGTTTCAATGCAACCAGGCCCGCGAACTTTGATCTCTCCATCGGCATCGATTCGAATTTCGTTCGAAGGAAGCGGTTTCCCAACCGTTCCCAGTTTGGATTGGCCAGGTCGGTTGGCCGACATCGGCACGACGTTTTCGCTGACGCCATAGGCTTCGAGGATTTCCCAGCCCATCCGTTCGAGTTTCTTTGCAACATCGGCGGACAAAGGAGCCGAACCGCTCACGAAATACTTCAGCTTGCCACCAAGCAGTTGTTGGGCTTTGTTGGCGACCATGCCACGGATTCGTCGTTTGATGACACTGTCGGTTTCGTCCGTTGCGGCCATTGCCTTTTCAATCAAGCTGCGAAGAGGCGCCGGTTGACGTTGGATAAAGGCGTCGAGTCCCTCTGCAAGTTTTTCGAGGAACCGCGGTACAGCAAACATGACCGATGGCGATACTTCTCCCGCTGCTTTGACGACCAGTTTCGGCTCTGGTTCAAAATAGATTTGCGCGTCTTGGCGCATGGCGACCAAGTTCATCATGCGTTGGAAGAGGTGGCTCATCGGAAGCCAGCACAGGGTCGTGTCACCCGGTTCGACCAGCGTGAATTCTCGATTCATCTCTTCAACTGCCACCATGATTTGTTTGTGGCTGTAGCTGAGCCCTTTCGGGTTACCCGTTGTCCCTGAGGTGAAGATGATGGTTGCAATGTCGTCGCCGTTGACTTCGGGCATCTCGTTCCATGTGGGAACTTGAGTCGCATTTGCACTCGTGAAATGGCCGGCGGGATTGATCCTCAGTCGAGTGATTGTGGTCAGCGATTGAATCTCATCGGGGCAATCGCCGACAACGACCATGGTTGTGGTTGAAGTGCGGTCCAAGATATCACGGCACGCTTCAGTCGATGCGTTGACGTCGATTCCGACGACGGTTCCGCCAATTGCGTGAATCGCACTTTCGGTGATACTCCAGCCAGCATCCGATTTGCCATAGACCGCAACGCAATCGCCTTTGTTGACGCCAAGTTCTTGAAGCTCTGCCGCGAGCTTGAGTGTGCGGGCAGTGTATTGCCGCCAAGAAAGTGTGACCCATTCGTCATCGACACGGTGACCGATGGCTACGGCGTCGGGGGCGTTACGCAATTTGTGGCGAAGGAGTGCGACCGTTGTGTTTGGGTCTTCCTTGCTGGTTGTCTTAGGTTCAACTTGGCGTTTTTCACTCACTTGATCCCAGCCGATGACCTGGGGTTGGGCTGAACGAGTGATTTGTTCGCTGTACTCAGCTCCTTGGCTTTCTCGCGTGATTGCGAGTTCCTTTTCGTCCATGCCAAGCCACTGAAGTGACTTACTAACATTTCGCCCCAGCATTACCTTTTGACGGATCATCGTGTCGACGATCGGACCCATGATGCGCCAGTAGCGACGTTGCGCTTTGCCTTCCCTGACAAGTTTGGCGAACTCGGGGGCGTAAGGATTGAAGCCGAGGTGTTTTAGGTCGGAATACATCAGCAACCAATTGACTGGGCAATTGCTGTGTATCGGGCTGGCGCTCTTCTTGTTCTTGATCAAGCCTAGCTTCACGACGAGATCCATCGCTTCATCTTGGCTGTAGTCCCATGCGTGGAACGGTGCGACGTATCGAGGAAACTGTGTTCCTTCCGGGTAGCTCAGCGGGTTCCAAAAGAGCGAAAGTTCTTGCTCGGAGAATAGACCCGACTCGACAAGCTCTGGTGGTGTCCAGTCTTGTTCGCACAAGAGTTTGCGAGAGAACTCGTACTCCATGCGATCAGGTTCGGGTTGGCCGGGAGCATAGCCAGCTGCGATGAGTGGGATGTTCTTTTGAACTGCCAAGCGGATGGAGTAGCTTTCGAACAATGGCGCGCAAATGTAGCAAACGGTTCGCACGGCCCCGCGTGATTCCTGGTTGGCCAACAGAAACCGAAACATCTTTTTGTAGAACTCAACCGGAGGCCGAAACGTCACCAAAGGCACGTCCAGCAATTCAATGGTGCGATTGATGTTCTTCCACGCGACATCAGGAATATTCATGTCGGTGGTGAATGCGAGTACGTTCAACCCGTACTCTTTCTTGAGCTTGTGAAGGAGCAGGCAACTGTCTTTGCCGCCGCTGAGATTGACCAGGCAATCGTATTCCCCCTGGCCGCGAATATTCTCGAGAGTCGCTTCCAAGTCTCGTTTGTAGTCCAGCCGCCGGTGTTCGGCTTCAGCCTTCGACTGAGTCGTATCGGTCGTGCAGAGCTGGCAGACCGATTGAGCGTCCAGGTTGGCTCCAGGAACTGCGCCGGGGAGGAGGCACTGTTGACATTTGGATTGGCAATTTCCGTGCGCTGACATCGTTACTCTCGAGAATTGTCGTTTTGACCGAGTCACGAAAGCTTAGGACGCTCGGTCCAACGAAATTGGGGCGTGTCGACGAGAACCAAGCATCCGATCTGTATTCACGGGAGTGCCGGTCCGGTTTTGCAGGTTCTGCCTGCTGGGGTGGCTGCGACAATTAGTCAGCAACCCCACAACGCTGTCACAAGCGAATGTTTGCTGGTCAATAACGGCCTGAATTAGGATCGAGAGTTACCAAAAAACGCGCCCCTGAACCTAGACATGTTGTTCCCTGGCGCGGTCCTGGCGGATGAAACGGGCGATTTGCCAGCAAGGCCGAACTGTGTGGAACAATTTCGTGAATTAGCTGCCAAAAGAGGACTGAGGTGATCATCCTGGTCCCTTCCTTTTCTTGTTGGACCAAGGCAAACTGGTCGCACTCGATCTACGTGTGTGACCTCCACCCATCAGCATCTATGAAGCGTTTTGCGATTGTCGCCGGTGCGCGACCGAATTTCATGAAAATTGCGCCCATCTTGCGTGAGCTCGATCAGGTGCCACAGCTGCGAACCACGCTCGTGCATACGGGACAGCACTACGATCGCAACCTTTCGGACGTTTTTTTCGAAGAGTTGGGGATTCGACGTCCGGACCTATCATTGGGGGTCGGATCTGGGTCACACGCGAAGCAGACCTCAGACGTCATGGTTGCGATTGAAGAGTTTTTGGGAGCTGCTGCGGCGTCGGGTGAGCCCGTAGAGCGGATGATTGTTGTCGGCGACGTGAACTCGACGATGGCTGCCGCCATCGCTGCTGCAAAGCTCAATATCTCGGTGGCTCATGTTGAAGCGGGGCTTCGAAGTTTCGACAGACGAATGCCGGAAGAGATCAATCGCCTTGTCACCGATTCGATTTCTGACCTCCTGTTATGCAGCGAGCCGGCCGGGGCAGAGAACCTGAAGAATGAAGGCCATGATTCATCACGGATTCATCTTGTCGGCAATGTCATGATCGACACGTTGATGACGCAGGTAGAACAAGCAAAGAGCCGGCCAACTTTGGGCGAACTTTCGCTTCAGCCAGGGGCCTACGGTGTGGTGACCCTGCATCGACCGTCGAACGTCGATGCTCCACATACCTTGAGGGCGCTGCTGGAAGTGCTGGTCGATGTATCGAAGTCAATGCCGCTGGTTTTCCCGATTCACCCGCGAACGCGAGCACGGATTGACCATCACCAGCTTCAGTCGTTGATCAGCGATGCGCCAAACCTGCGCCTGCTCGATCCGTTGGGCTACAACGATTTTCTTTGTTTGACGTCGCAAGCCAAAGTGATTGTTACGGACTCGGGAGGTTTGCAGGAGGAATCGACGGCTCTCGGCGTCCCGTGTTTGACAATGCGTGAGAACACCGAACGTCCAATCACGTGCGATGAAGGGACAAGTACATTGATTGGTAACTCGGCCGAGAAATTGCGGCACCACCTGAGCGCCGTTTTAAGTGGCGACTACAAAAAGGGAAGTTGCCCAGAGCTTTGGGACGGGCGTGCGGCGTGCCGGATTGCTTCGGTATTGGTCGACGCTTGAATGGGGCGAGCTTCTTAAGCCGCCTTGGTGTATTCGTATCGAGACGGTCGATTGGTCATGTAGAACGAAAAGAACCGTTTCTGCCGCTCGGTCATTGGTCGCGGCGACAAATCCATCTGACACGCTCGGCTTGGTGAAAACCTTTGTTGCCAGTTCAATCGTCCTCCCATGGAATGACTGATCTGGCGAATCAGTGTCACACCAGGCCTTCCGGCGACTCGATCGCAGGGAACGGTTTGGCCAATCACCTTGAAACCGAGTGCGCGTTGGTACATTCGAGCGTGTTTGGGGTGCACGACTGCTGCCGCATGGTTGACCCCATGCCGAAGTGCAAACATCTGCATCAGCTCGGTCAGCCGCAAAAAGACTTCCGAGGTTCGGCAGTGGTTGTCTGTGTCGATTGCCAATGAAGTGACTTCACCAAGGACAGCACCTTTGGGCAGTGCAGGCTCAACCGCTTTGTTCATTTTGATGGATGGCAACCCGTCGCGATGGCCTGGTCGAATCAATGTCATGCAACCAACAACCGTCGCGCCGCTGACGGCAACGAAGACTTGAGACTGGCGCCACAGGTGGAATGGTTCAACTCGAAGGGGCATGTTGGGCTTCGAGAGCCCGGCGATCGAGTAGCGGCGTTGAAGGAGTTCGAAGGCGCCGTAGAGGTCGAGGTGTGTCGCGGCCAACCGATAGTCGATTCGTCGATCCGGGTCCGTCTGCAAGGCCAAACGCTGGTGCAACACAGCTTGGTGCGATCGCTGGGCGGGGTTTGTCATGCGGCTGCTAAAACAGAAGAAAAGAGTTGCGAGCGGTGACGCGTCCATTTTCGGCATCACATCGATCTCAGTCTGTAACGTCTGTTCAGACGTAGCCGCTAGAGACAATTTGGCACTTGCGGTGAAATTATTTGGGTAACGCCGATTATGCGGATTCACGCACCGCCATCGAGGCTGCAGAGTGGGCATCAGTTTCACGCTGCCGAAAAAGCCACTGTGCAGCCGTGAATCCTTGGCTATTCTGGCCTCTTTCTGTTTTGTTTGTCATCGAAGCCGTCCTTACATTTTCTGCTTGAGTCATCGTGCTAGAAATCGAAACCGCTCAGTGGCCATGCGGCGTTTCAGACGTGGCCGATGGCACGATGCCGAGACTCACGGGGCACTCACAGGCCTGGGTCAATACGGTCGCCGACGGCTTGCGCCAGCGCGCCTATGTGCTTCAGGCCAAACGGTCGGGAAACGTCACCGGAATCCTGCCGCTCTTCTTAGTTTCTGGGCCAATCTTCGGGCGGTTTCTCGTCAGTATCCCCTACATCAATACCGGCGGTGCCTGGGCAACGGATGATGAGTCAGCAGTGAAACTCGTCGATCACGCCTGCGACCTTGCTGACGAGCTGGATGTACGGTATTTGGAACTACGTCATGAAACGCCGGTGAAACACCCGAAGTTCAACTTCGAACGGACTGAAAAGAAGCACATGCGTTTGGCGCTGCATGAAACTCCAGAAGCGTTGATGAAGTCCTATCGATCCAAGCTGCGGAGTCAAATCAAAAAGTCAGGCCAATACGACTTGGAGCATGAGTTCGGAGGAATCGAATTGGTTGACACCTTTTACGCTATCTTCGCGCGTAACATGCGGGATCTCGGCACGCCCGTGTTTCCCAAACGGCTGTTCCAAGCCATGTGCCGGGAATTTGGCGACGACGCCGAGATCTGTGTCGTGAGCCAAAAGGGGACTGCTGTCGCCAGCGGCATACTTGTGCATCAGAACGGAATGACTGAAGTTCCCAGTGCTAGCTGTTTGCGTGAATTCAATCGCACCAACGCCAACATGTTCATGTATCGCTATTTGTTGGAACGGGCAATCCAACGCGGCAGCCATACGTTTGATTTTGGGCGTAGCAGTGAAGGAAGCGGAACCTATAAATTCAAGGCTCAGTGGGGGGCAAAACCGTGCGAGGCGGTGTGGCAATACTACGTGCGCAAGGGATCGCCCGAAGAGATGCGTCCTGACGATTCCGGTAAGCAACGGCTGATTCAGCTTTGGCAAAAGATGCCGGTTTGGCTTACCAAAATTGTCGGCCCGCCTATTGTGCGAGGGATTCCTTAGGAGGTTTTGGTAGTTCAGGTAAAGTTTGACGAATTGGTCAAGCTTGGCAGTGACATTCCCGATACCGATTTCGTATGGATCGACTATCGGGCCGCCCACGCACTTCCACTTCCTGAACAATGCTCTGGAACATCGCCTCACGCACGTTGCTCTTTGATCGCGGCAAGTTGGTTGCCGGATTGATCGGCGTGATCTTTTCGGTGGTGTTGGTTAACATCCAGGGCGGGCTCTTTTTCGGCCTGATCCACAAAGCAAGTCTGCTTGTCGATCGGAGTAATGCTGACATTTGGGTTGGCAATCGCGGTATGCATTACGTTGACTTCCCGCACAGTATTCCTGTGCGATGGATTCATCGGGTGCGAAGCATTCCGGGCGTGGCCGCGGCGGAACCCATGCGCATCGAGTTTTCCGAAATCAGTCTTCCCAACGGCAACTACGAAGGCGTCATGCTGGTTGGGGTGACCGAGGGGACCGACCTGGGGCGGGCCTACGATATCGTTGAAGGTCCCGCGGACGCACTCACGTATCCCGATGCCGTGATCGTGGACCAATGTGATGACAGCAAGCTCATCAATCCCGCAATCGGTGATGTTCGGGAGATTAACGGCAAGCGGGTTCGCGTCTCGGGAAAATCGTACGGTGTCCTAAGCTTCTTGGTGACGCCCTACGTGTTCACAAACTATGACCACCATATCGACTTAGCACGCGGCGAGCCGGATAAGGCCTCGTACTTCTTGGTGCGTTTGGCACCAGGAGCTGATGCGGCGCAGGTTTGCAGTGAAATAGAGCGTCGACTTCATGATGTGACGGCCATGACCAGTGCCGAGTACGCATCGATCAGTGTTAATTTCTGGATGACTCGGACTGGACTTGGAATCAGTTTTGGTGCCGCAACCTTTTTGGGATTGCTGGTTGGATTGGTGATGGTCGGGCAAACCCTGTACGCAATGGTCCTCGATCGCATCAGCGAATTCGCAACGCTCAAGGCGATTGGAGCCACCGAGCGCGAGATCATTACACTGCTTGCTGCACAGTCGTCCTTGATCGCAAGTGTCGGAATCGCAATCGGAATCGTTGCGACGCACGTCATACAGACCTGTTTTAGCACGCCACTAGCGTCAATCGAGATTCCAATGGGACTCTATATTGGCAGCAGTTTGTTGGTATTCAGCATTTGCCTCTTGGCATCGGCGCTGCCCTATTTTCGGGTTCGCCGCGTTGACCCTCACTCCGTATTGCAGGGTTAATGATGAGCGATTCAATCACAGGCGACGACCTGATACTGCCACCCGAGAAGAACGCCTTTGTTCTTGGACCAAGCTGCGATTGTGATGATCAGGGTGAACCGGCATTACCGCCCATCCTCTCAGCAACGGACGTGCGTAAGTCGTACGAGATTGGTGGCGAGCGACGATGGGTCCTTGATGGTGTCGATTTTTCGGCCGCTGCTGGTGAGTGCGTATTTCTTTCGGGACCCTCGGGTAGTGGCAAGAGCACGCTGCTGTCGATTCTCGGTTGTCTGCTCGAATGCGATTCGGGTGAAGTCTACATCGACGAACGTCGCGTCGACGTTTTGAAAGTGGCCGAGCGGACCCAGGTGCGCCGTGAACTGATTGGCTTCGTGTTTCAAAAATTCCAGTTGATACGGGGACTCTCAGCAGAGGACAACGTTGCCGTTCCACTAACCCTTCAAGGGATGACTCTTCCCGACGCTCGCGAAAAAGCAGGTGAGTTGCTCAAGCGCGTTGGGTTGGAGTTGCACCGCAAACAACTGCCGACGGCGATGAGCCCGGGGCAATGCCAACGCGTCGCACTAGCGCGGGCGGTGATCACATCGCCAAAATTGTTGCTGGCCGATGAGCCGACCGCGGCGCTCGACGGGAAGTCGGGGGTTGAGGTCATGGAACTGCTCCGCGAGCTCGTCGATGGAACCGACTCGGCGACGGTTGTCGTGACGCATGACCCTCGAATTCTGAAGTACGCGGATCGCGTGTGCGAAATCGAAAACGGACAATTCAAGTGAAGCACATCACAACCATCCTCATCACGGCGGTGATCTTCGGCTCTGCGCTGATGTTCATCGATCAGCAGCGTTTGCCGCTTGGTGACGTGACGCCAAGGCCGGTTCGCACGACCAGTTCTGCGGCAACAAGTATGGTCGTGCGCGCGTCAGGTCGGATCGAGGGACGAACACAAGAAGTTGAGCTGCGCGCTCGCATCGCTGAGCAGATTACTGAGATCCACGTCGAGAAAGGCCAGTGGGTTTCCAAAGACGACCTGCTGGTCAGCCTCGACTCAGCGAGATTCGAAAGCGAACGTGACTTGGCTGCCTCGCTGCTTGCGCGTGAAGAGGCGACCAAGACCCGCCTCGAGAACGGTTTTCGTGAATCAGAAATTGAAACCGCCCGCCAAGAGTACGCGGCCGCCAAGGCACGTCAAAGTGGGGCCGAGAAGGCCTACAAACGAGGTCTGAAACTCTACAGTGGCAATGCGTTCAGCCAGCAATCGCTTGACGACCTGTATACCAACATGGTCTCGCTCAAAGCCTTGACCGCTGCGGCAAAGGGGCGGCTTGAAACGATGGAGGCGCCGGCGCGCGAGGACGAATTGTTGGCTGCAAAGGCCGCGGTTCGAGCAGCGGAGTCGCGACTTCGCATCGCGCAGATCAACCTCGATCGCACGATGATCAAAGCGCCCAGTGACGGCCAGATCCTGGCGGTCGAAGCAGAGCCCGGAGAATTGACGACTCCCGAAGATCCCAGCTCGCTCATCGTGATGTCGGATACGTCGAGGCTGCGCACGGTCGCCGAAGTTGATGAGTATGATGCACTGAGTATTCGAGTTGGTCAGACCGCTCATATCACTTCCGATGGCGCCGAGGGCGTGCTCGGGCGGGGCGAAGTGGTCGAAGTCGAACCGCAAATGACTCCGAAGAAACTATTTGGTCAATGGGCGGGTGAGCGGACCGATACCTATAGCCGGCGCGTCTGGATTGAATTGCGAGAAACGGAAATGTCCCTGCCGGTCGGCTTGCCAGTCGATGTTTATATCGAAGTCTCTAGCGAGCAAGAATGAACGAGCGGGAATCGACAGGCGGTGGTGCACCCAGTGCGGTGGCGCGACGTTGGCGGCGCCGATGCGTTCTCGTCCTGTTGTCCTGGGCGATCGTTTCAATCGCCTTGTCTTTTCGTCCCGTGCGAGCCTGGGTCGCAGCGCCCCTTGTCGAACACAACGCCGAGGCGACGGGTGAAGTCGCATACGTGATGGCCGGAGGTGAGCCCTATTTCAAGCGGCTGCGAGCAGCGTCCGATTTGTATCACTGGCGACGCGTCAAGAAGATCATCGTGCTGAATGAGCAGCAAAAGGCGAGCTACGATTTCGTTAAGAAGGAAAGTCGTACGCGCGTCAGCCGCGCCATTGACTATCTCGAGCACTACGGTGTCCCGCGCGAAAGCGTCATGACCGTTGACCCAGATCCTGCCACGTCGATGGGGTCGTTGAGTGAAGCTCGCGCTGTTGCAGCACAGTTCCCAAAGCTCGAAACGATGGTTGTGGTCACGTCAGCACCACATACTCGTCGTTCCGGGTTGGCCTTTCGGCGAGCCATGGACGAAAACACTCGCGTGACCGTCTACTCCGCATCGGCAACCGTCCACAGCGCTGAAATCTATTCGCCGCTCTGGATCGAGTATGCGAAGCTCGTGGTCTATTACTTCGTCGCCTGAGAGATCTTTCGCTTTCGCCGCACTTGTGCGACGGCGATTCCAAGTACGCCAAGCATTGCCAAGATTGAAGAGGGTTCTGGAACGATTCCACTTGGTGATGCGGGAATCGTCAGTTCCTGGCTTCCGTCAGCAAGCGGGTCGTCGAACTCAAGCGTCACGACTCCGCCAATTGGGATGCCGCTTTGGCGATAGAGAACCGTTGAGGCAATCACGTCAACAATAAAGCTGTCGCCGCCAATCAACCCCTCGGCTCCAAAGTCGAACGTCAGTTCGCCCAGGAAAAGGCTGTCGTTGGTGGTAACCAGGGTCGTGGCAGGCGGCGTCAATGGGATAAACGGATCCGCTAGCGTGTAGTGTCCATTGCCCGGTCCAAAGGTCGAAAACTCATTCCACGTTGGTTGCAAACGCCCGGTTGGGAATAAGCTTGGGGTGAACGTGAAGTTGGAAAAGTCCGTGATTGGATTTCCCGAAGGCGCCTGACTCGCCGTGATGTTGATTGAGATGCCAGCAACCTCGCCCGCCTCTTCAAAAATTGCCGTCACATCAAAATGCGCAAGTTGGTTGGCGAGGTCAAAATTCGTTAGCTCCATACGGCCTTTGACCGTACCGCCATACGATTGCCCCGCGATTGGCAGCATTAGAAAGAATAGAACCCAGCGCCACTTCGATCTCTGATCCATCATGATTTCTCGCAAGTGTGAACTTGGCTTGGCTTAGCCGTGCGAGGGGTATCGTATGCGACGGCGCAATCGTTAGCAACCACACCAAATACGCGGGTTCACTGGGTTGCCTACGTTGCCCAGTTTGTTGTGCGATTAGGCTGACGCTTGGCTCGGCGATGGGTTGCGAAGCGCGTTGGCCACTGCTGTGCCGGCAAACAGCAACGCACCAAAGATGTCGACACCGAGGCCGACTTGCATCTCGCCAATGGTCGATAGGGGAGCGAGCAGAAGGGCCGCTGAGACAAACATGGCAGCACGCTCGAGGATCGAGAGTTCACCCCTGAAGAATCCAGCAAGTCCACTGGCGAGAGCGAGGATCCCAATGACGGCTGCGGTGCAGGCGTGCAATACGGCAAAGAGTGTCAGTTCGCCGTCGACGGGCAACAAACAGAGTGCTGGACGGTAGACAAACATGAACGGCAATGTGAATCCAACCAAAGCAAATCGAAACGCAGCAAACGACGTTTTCATCATGGGCGCTTCGGCAATCGAAGCACTCGCGTAACCAGCGAGCGCGACCGGCGGCGTGACCATCGACATCATGCCGAAGTAGAAGATGAAGAGGTGGGCGACAAGTGGTTGGACGCCGAGTTCACTAAGCAGCGAGCCCATCAACGTTGCCATCAGCAGATAGCAGACGACCGAGGGAACACCCATCCCAAGGACAAGCGAGCAGACCATGATGCCTAGCAGCGCTAGAAACAAATTGGTTTCGACAACGTCCTTGATATGGGCACCGAAGTCGGAAGCGATTCCCGTTTGTTGAACGACTCCGATGATGATGCCGACGCAAGCACTTGCGGCGACCAACGCGATCCCGTTTTTCGCGGACTTCGTGAGCGCCGATACCATCTCCGGACGCCATGCTTGATTGGAAAGACCAAAGAGCAGCAACCCAAACATTCCGACGATCGATGATTCGAGCAACGATCCGATGACAAGTGAAACGGTGACGTTGCCGGTGTTGGGATTCTTCCACGAGGAGGCAAGGAACGTGTGGAGCTGCGGCGGTAGAGCGTCGGCCAGTACGCCCGAGAATTGATGTAGGACGACGACGACCAAGAAGCTCGCTAGCGCCATGTAGCGCGCGGTAGGGGCAATGTCGAGATCGCGGCGAAGTGTTGCAAAGACCAAAATCACCGCCAACGAGCCGGTCACGCTGCGAAAGGGTGAAAAGCTAAGCAACAGCAGTCCAATCAGTGTTCCGAGCGCCGCAAAAAAGACCAACGCGTCGAAGCCGGAAAGACGTTTTGCGTCGGTCTTCGAGGCGGCAAGACTTTCGGCACCGAGTCGTCGGGAATACAGAAAGACGACGGCCAGGATAGAGAGGTAGTAGAGGACCGCAGGGATGACTGCGGCCTTCATGATGGTGATGAAGCTGACTTGTGGCTGAACGAGTTCCAGCATCATGTAGGCGCCCGCGCCCATGACGGGGGGAACAAGTGCGCCGCCCGACGCGGCCGCTGCGGTGATGCCGCCAGCAATGTGTTTGGGGAATTTTGCACTCCGCATCATCGGGATCGTGAATGTTCCGGTGGTCACGGCATTGGCGACAGCCGAACCGGAAAGCGATCCCATCAGCCCGCTTGCCATCACCGAAACCATGGCGGGGCCGCCACGAATTTTGCCAAACGACTTGGTGGCGAAATCGATGATGAATTGAGTCGCCCCCGACATTTCGAGGAACGCTCCGAATACGACGAACAGAAACACATACTTGAACATCACCGAGGCAGCGGGGCCGAAGACGCCAAGTGATTGAAGGAACGTCGTGCTGACGATGCTCTCAGCATTCTGTCCGGGATGGGGCAACATCCAATCGGGCATTTCGGGCCAGCCGTATTCGATGCTGCCGTAACAGTAATAGGACTGGGCAACAAAGGCGAGCGCGAGCAATGGAACGATCAGGCCGATGCTGCGGCGGGTCGCTTCGAGGACGAGCAGAACGCCAGCGAGTCCGACGTAGAAGTCCATCGTGGTTTCGGAACCAGCTCGATTGCCGAGTGACATCCCACCGGCCCACCAGTTCTCAAACAGCGGCTCGGTTTGGATGATCACGTAGAGGCAACAGAGCCCCGACGCGACCGCGAGCAAAGCATCGACAGCGCGAAGGGAGTTGTTGCCTTTGAGTTTGGGATGGACGGGAAACGTCAAAAAGCAAAGCACAAGCCCGACGCCAATGAAGACGGCCAGCGCCGACTGTGGCTGCATCAGGTTGTAGTTCACCTCGAAGAGTGTGAACAAACAGAGAAAGATCCCTAGAAACGTGACGACAGGTTTTGACAACCGCTCAACAGCCGTGGGGGTGTTTTGCGGTTTCTCTGCCGATGGACCTTCCTCTTCACTCACGATCGATTCTCTTTGACGCAGCGATCGATGAGGCATCGATCGGGATTTCTTGAAGGGGCGGGATTAGGGGCCGGTTTGGTTCGGCAGGCTAACCTGCCGCAAGTCGGCAAACGAAGCAAAGGCAAGTCGATTCGACTTGCGCCATTCACTGGTCACCTGATTCGGCTTCGTCCGAATCGTCAGCTTCCGGCTCCTCGCCGTCAGCTTCTTCAGAGGCCAAAATGCCAACTTCGCGATAGAGACGCTCGGCGCCGGGATGGTAGGCGATTCCCGTGTCGCGAGCCGCATTCTTTGGATTGATCGCCTTACCCGCAGGATGCTTTGCGGCGATCTCTTCGCGGTTTTCCCAGATCGTTTTCGTCAACTGGTAAATCAGCTCTTCGTCTTGTGATGCGGATGTGATCAGGTGCATCGAACCGACGTTGAGACCTTGGAAATCCTGGTCCATTCCCTTGTAAGTTCCCGCAGGAATCACTTGCGGGTGGAAGAAGGCGTATTTTTCGATCAGCGTTTGCCGAGTGGTTTCGTCAAAGGGGATGTAGTGAACGTCAAACGTACTTGCGGCTTGCGTGATCGATCCAACGGGAACGGCACCACCAAGAAAAGCGGCGTCGGCCGAGCCGTCGGCGAGTTGGTCGACCGCTCCACTTTGGGTTGCGTTGAGAGAAGTGATGTCATCCCAATTGACGCCATGTTCGACCAAGATCGGCTCGATGAACATTTGGAACCCAGCACCCGCAGGCCCGGTGATCACTCGTTTGCCCTTCAAATCGGCGATCGAGTTGATTCCCGAGTCCGCTTTGGTGATGAAGAGAGCAACATTGGGGGCGAGTGTGGCGATGGCTTGGACGTCGTATTCTTTGTCCCATCCCCCTTCTCCACGGACGGCAAAGTACGAGATCGCCGCGTTTGAAAGGGCAAACTGAAGCTCTCCCTTTTCGAGTCGGCGGATGTTTTCTTGCGAGCCTTTGGTGCCCTTTGCACTCACTTTCCAGTTGATTTGGTCCTTGTGATCGTTGAGTACTTCGGCGATTGCGCCGCCAACGACCTGGAATGCACCGCCGACCGGGGCTGTTCCCATGCTCAAAAACTGTCGTTTCCCGCTGGAAGGACCGTTGTCGGTGGTCGATGACTTGCTGCTGCAACCGGCGATCAACGCAGCAGCCAGGAGGAGAACGAACGAGGCTGATAGGGTACGAGCCATTGGGATTGAACCGTCAGAGTTGGGAAAACGAGCCGTTTTGTGTGATGAAACCAATTTATCACGGCAATGGACCGGCGTGTAGAAGCGAATTGTCGCCAGATAGCCTGAGATCTTTTGAGCTGGTAGTTCGTAGTACCGAGCTTTAGCCGGAAACTTCTCAAAGACCGCCTAAAGGCGGGACTACAAACGGCGAAGGTCGCTACACGCTAGGAGAGCTTTCGGAAACGCTGGATGTCGCTTGGGTGACCCATCAGCATCACCGTGTCGCCTACTCCAAGGATTTCTTCGGCCCGCGGACTGAAGATCAGATCCGACTTGGGGCGTTGAATGGCCACGGCAAGCAATTGCAGTTCCTGCAGCGCGCTGACCTCTCGTAATTGTTTCCCAACGAGCGGACTCGTCTCGACAACTTCCACCTCGTCGAGTTCGACGTCTTCGAATGACGATTCGGTGACCAGATCGATCAGGTTCGCGGTGCCTGGCCGAGTAACCATGCGGACCATTTGTTTGGCCCCGACGATGGTCGGCATCACGACTCGGTTGGCTCCCGCTTGGCGTAGTTTCTTTTCGGTGCTTTGTTGCTCGGCTCGCGACACAATTTGAAGGTCGGCGTTCATGTCGCGCGCTGTGAGCGTGATGAAGACGCAATCGGCGTCGCTTGGCAGGCTGGTCACGAGGGCTTTCGCCTGTCGTACACGCACCGTTTCAAGGAGGTCTTCGTCGGTCGCATCGCCAAGCACACAGAGCAGACCCGACTCGAGCGCTTCTTCGACCTTGGCCGGATCTTTGTCGATCACGACAAGAGCGTGGTCATGGCAATCCAGATCTTGGACCAGGTGCTGCCCCATTCGCCCATAGCCGCAAACGATGATGTGATTCGAAAGCTGTTGTAGTTGATTGCTCATGCGCCGCTTTCCCATGATTCGATCGAGTTCACCTTCGAGCACCAATTGAAAAAAGCCCCCAAACGTGTAGACCGCTGCCGTCATTCCGAACAACACGACAAAGATGGTCAGCAGTTGCAGGCCAGGCCCGAACGAGCTCCGCTCGGAATGCCCCACGGTCGAGATCGTGATCACGACCATCCAAATTGCGCCGATCCAGTCGTAGCCACCGAGAAACCGATACCCCAAAACGGCAATCACGAAGACGGATGCCAGGATGATGGCACCCACGCGAATTCGCTGCCAGGGTGAGGTGGTGAGCATGGACGTGGTCGTTCGGAGGTTTTTCGTCGAGCGGAAGGGGATCGGGATAAGTCGTCTCGGCGTGACCGGAGGTCAAACCGAATTTTGATGTTCGTTGATTCTCTGCAAAGCAATCGGCGTTCCGCCAACACGAGTCTTTTCGCTCTGGCCGCTTCCCCAAGGATGCTGATCGATGGACGAGCCAGCAACGGGGGTTCGCTCACCATTGTGCACAGATGAAATGGGCGAAACGGCGCGCCGCCGGCTTCGTGCGTGCGAAAACGCACGGTTTGTGATCGTCAACGCGCCCGGCCGTGCCCACTTTTTGGCCCAGAATGTTATGTGGCAGCAATTGGAACGGCGCTTGCAATAAGAACGCGTTGGGCCAAAGCGGCCGAGCGCCGAAATGGATTCCCTACTCTAATCTCGAGGCCAGAACCATGTATGAAACAGACGCATTTGCACAACGAGAACGGGCGCTTGAGGACGAGTTCTTTCACCGAGTCGATGAGAAACTCCGTGAAGAGCTGCGACGCTCGATGGAGAAAGACAAGTCGCGCGATGCGCTTCGCAAAGCGACCGGGCTGACCGACGAAGCATTGCTTGATGAGCTAGTGGAAGCCGGTATTGAAGCGACGACGCTCGCAGCGTTGGCACTCGTTCCTGCGGTGTTTGTTGCGTGGGCCGATGATTCGGTGACTCAGCCAGAGCACGACGCGATTCTCAAAGCCGCGCATCAACGCGGTATCGACGACGATGGACTTGCATCGCAACTGCTCGAGAATTGGTTGGCCCATCGACCGAAACGTACGCTCTGGGATGTGTGGCGTCACTATGCTGCGGCAGTAAGCGAAGGGCTTTCGGATTCGGCTGCAGTGCAGTTGACCAAGAACATCCTGAAGATCGCGACGGTCGTGGCCGAAGCATCGGGAGGCGTGCTCGGTTTCGGAAAGATCTCGAAGGCCGAACAAGAAGTCTTGGACGAGATTCAAGCAGCCTTGGCGTAACGCGATTCGGTCTCGAATCAGTATCGATGGCGCGTTGATTGACCTTCGTCTCAACGCGCCGCTTCGTGACGGTTTAGCAGCAAGGAATCACAACGGTGAGTGCGTCTGCGGTAATCGAAGCGTATCGCAAGCTCGAGATCCAGGTCTGTGATCAGGATGTCCTTGCGAAGCTGGCCGATGTCTCAAAGCTGAGCAGCTATCCGAGCGGAACGATTCTCTTTGCCGAAGGCGAAATTCACCAGCAGCTTTACCTGGTGTGTGAAGGAATGGTCGCGCTTGACATGGTGACGGCCAAGTGCGGGAGCCAGCAGATCTTGACGGTCGGTCCAGGGCAGTTGCTTGCCTGGTCAGGCTTACTGGGCGACGGACGGATGACGGCGACAGCGAAGGTGATCGACGCTGCAACGCTGATCGAAGCCCCTGGTGAAGCGCTGCGGAAACTGTGTCAAGCGGACGAGAAAACCGGATACGCAGTCATGCAATTCGTTGCCAAATCGCTTTCGAGTCGATTGTTGGCGACGCGTCTACAGTTGCTGGACCTGTATCACTTCGAGGATCAGTGATGTCGGAAAGGATGTCGGAACGTTCAGCGAAGCCGGAAGTAGAAAAAGACACGGTGTTGTCCGGGCCGCAGTTCATCGGCAAGGATCAGCTGCAGGCGTTGATCGATGTCTTGAAGGCAGAAGGTTTTCGCGTCGTTGCGCCAACCATCGATCAAAACGCAATCGTTTACGACGAAATTGAGTCGACCTCTGCCCTGCCCTACGGAATGTCCGACACGCAGGGGGCCGGTCACTATGAGCTCAACGAAGACGCGTCTGGGCGTTGGTTTCATTTCAACGTGGGACCCCATTCCTGGAAGAAGTACCTTTTCCCTGCCGAGCTTGAGATGATGTCGGCAACGAGCAATCAAACCGATTCGGATACAAGCTGGGAGTTCAAAACGCCCGCTCCGCCCACCGACCAGTTTGCGTTCCTAGGAGTGCGATCGTGTGAGTTGGCAGCGATCGCAATCCAAGACAAAGTGTTTCTTGGTGGACCCTATGTTGACCGGTTCTACCGGGCTCGGCGTGAACGACTTTTTCTGATTGCCGTGAACTGTTCGACCGCCGCCGACACCTGCTTCTGCACGACGATGGGGACGGGGCCAAAGTGTGAGGCCAATTTTGACCTTTGTTTGAGCGAGTTGGATGAAGGGTTTGTGGTTGAGACTGGTAGTGGAAAAGGGGCGAGCGTGCTCGGTGAGGTCAATAGGCGTCCGGCTACTGCCGGAGAAATCGAGTTGGCTGCCCAGGTTAGCGCCGAGACGGCGGCCAGCATGACGCGAGACTTCGAAACGGATGGATTGCGTGACGAACTTTTGTCTCAACCCGATCATCCTCATTGGGACGATGTTGCAAGTCGCTGTTTGTCGTGCACCAACTGTACGATGGTATGTCCGACCTGTTTTTGTTCGACCGTGACGGACCATTCGGACCTACTCGAGGAAAAGGTCGCAAGGGTTCGGCAGTGGGACTCTTGTTTTCACCTCGACTTCACCTACACGGCTGACGGCGTTGTCAGGGCGGATGTGCGAAGTCGCTATCGCCAATGGTTGACGCACAAGTTTGCTACCTGGCACGACCAGTTCGACTCCTCGGGATGCGTCGGATGCGGTCGATGCATCACTTGGTGTCCGGTCGGGATTGACGTTAGAAAGGAGATCGCCGCAGTTTGCAGCCAACCGGTTCGGCGCCGGTCGCTGCCCGTTGTTCAACCGGCGACTGGATCGGCTTGCGCGGTGGTGAAGGAAGAGTCATGACGTTGTCAACGATGCCAAGACCAACGACCGACCCCTGGGAAACCCTGCAGGTTGAGTTGATGCATGTGATCGACGAGACGCCGGGTGTGAAAACGTTCGAGTTCCGATTTGCCGATGCTGCGGTTCACGATCAGTACGCGTGGTTGCCCGGGCAATTCAACATGCTGTACGTGCCGGGAATCGGCGAAGCCGCGATCTCGATCGCCGGCGCGAGTCCGACCGGGTTGAGGCATACGATTCGTGCGGTCGGTTCGGTTACCAACGCGATCGATGTTGCGCCCGGCAATGTATTCGGATTGCGTGGCCCCTTCGGCACCGCTTGGCCTACGAGCCCACTCAAACGCAGTCGCGCCGAACCGATTGAGGTTGTGATTGTTGCCGGAGGCATCGGTCTTGCGCCCCTTCGGGCAATGGTCCATGAGTTGTCCGCTGGTTTGATTGATGGCGACCGCATCGCGGTATTGGTCGGTGCAAGGCAGCCATGTGATCTTTTGTATTCGCGCGAATATGACCGCTGGCGATCGACCGGGCTTACCGTTCAAACAACGGTTGATCGCCCCGATGAAGATTGGAAGGGTAACGTCGGTGTGGTGACGCTCTTGCTCGAGCGGCTTCCCCTTCAGTCGCCGGAGCGGGCAGTTGTTTTGACCTGCGGGCCGGAGGTCATGATGCGGTATGTTGCGGAGGCGGCGATTCAACGTGGCATCAAGAAGGAAAACGTTTGGGTTTCACTCGAACGGAATATGAATTGTGCGATTGGGCACTGTGGGCACTGCCAACTTGGCCCGGAATTCTTGTGCAAGGACGGCCCCGTGTTACGGTATGACCGAGTTGCTCATTGGCTGCATGTCCAAGGAGTCTGACGATGCACAAACCGGCTGAAAGCGAGTCGCGCCCAAAGCTGGCCGTCTTCAAATTTGCATCCTGTGACGGATGTCAGCTTCAGTTGCTTTCGTGTGAGGACGAACTTTTGCCTTTGGCCGAGATGGTCGAGATCGTTCACTTCCTTGAGGCAACGAGCCGGATTGAAAATGGACCCTATGACATCGTGCTGGTCGAAGGTTCGATCACGACGCCGGAAGACCGCAAGCGAATCGTCGAGATACGTAAACAGGCAATGGTTTTGGTGTCGATTGGAGCCTGTGCAACATCGGGCGGCATTCAATCGTTAAAAAACTGGGCGGATCACAGCGAGTTCGTGCGTCATGTCTACGCCACGCCGGCCTACATCTCGACGCTTTCGACGTCGACCGCGATCGCCGATCATGTGACCGTTGATTTCGAGTTGCGTGGTTGTCCAGTTGATAAACATCAATTGCTCGAAGTCCTCCTTTCACTTGTACGGGGACGACGTCCCAAGACGCCGCGGCACAGCGTTTGTCTCGATTGCAAACGCTCCGGATTGGTTTGCGTCTCGGTTGCAGGCTCAATTCCCTGTCTAGGTCCAATCACTCAATCTGGATGTGGCGCGCTCTGTCCAAAGTTTCATCGCGGCTGTTATGGGTGCTTTGGGCCGGTCACGCAGGCGAATTGCGATGCCTTGGCAGACCACCATCTTGAATCGGGCGTTCCGACAGGAGAGTTGGTACAGCTTCTGCGCAACGTCAGTTCAAGTGCGCCCGCGTTTCGCGATTGCGGCGACCGAATCGATCCACACACTGACCAGGGAATCGTATCGTGACGAAGTCCGGGGCCCGCAAGATCAGCGTCGGCGCACTTACTCGTGTGGAAGGTGAAGGCGCATTGAACGTGACGGTCGAGGGTGACCGGGTGACGGCCGTCGAGTTGGCGATCTACGAGCCACCACGTTTTTTTGAAGCGATGCTGAGAGGCCGCCGGCTAGAGGAGGCCCCCGACATCACCGCGCGGATTTGCGGGATTTGCCCGGTCGCGTATCAAATGACTTCGGTTCACTCGCTCGAGTCAGCACTCGGAATTGAAATCAGCCCCGAGGTAAGAAGGCTTCGTAGGCTGCTCTATTGCGCCGAATGGATCGAGAGTCACGGCGTGCACATGCACCTGTTGCATCTCCCGGACTTTTTTCAATGCGACAGCAGCATCGAATTGGCGAAGATCCTGCCGGACGAAGTCAATCGAGGTCTGAAACTGAAGAAGCTCGGGAATGAACTCCTTGAAGTGCTCGGTGGACGTGCTGTGAATCCAGTGAATGTCGCTGTGGGTGGATTCTATCGTTCACCCGGCAAGTCCGATTTGCAAACATTGCTAGACGAATACCGCTGGGGACTCGACGCGTCGGTAGAAGTCGCCCAATGGACTGGTGAGTTGGAATTTCCTGATTTCCTGAGCCCGTGTGAAATGGTTGCTCTTGTCCATGATGACGAGTATCCCATGAACGAGGGACGCATCGAATCGACGCGTGGATTGAAGATTGATGTGACCGACTACGAGCAGCATTTCACGGAGACACAAGTGCCGCACAGTACGGCGCTGCAGAGTGTGCGGGCGCCGGATCAATTGCCCTACGCAGTTGGTCCATTGGCCCGAATGAACCTCAATCGAAGGAATTTGTTCCCCATTGCTCGCCGGATCGCAGAAGAAGTGCCAATCGAGTGGCCTTGCTTCAACCCCTATCAATCGATCGTTGCGCGGGCGATTGAAGTTGTTCATGCCTACGAAGAAGCGATCGAGATCATCAGCACCTACGAGCCTCCGTCGCCATCACGTGCTGCTTACGAACCCGTTGCGGGACAAGGCGTGTCGGCGACCGAAGCACCGCGCGGATTGATCTATAACCGTTACCGGGTCGACAAAGACGGTTTGGTCGAGTTTGCGAGAATTGTCCCGCCGACGGCGCAAAACCAAGGGCAAATCGAATCGGACTTGCGCATGTTGCTGCCCGATTTGCTCAACCGTTCCGACGAGGATGCGGCGAAAGAGTGTGAGAAGCTGATTCGAAGTTTTGATCCATGCATTAGTTGCTCGACACACTTCTTGAAACTGAACGTGACCAGGAAATGAGTGGGGACGAGAAACAACCGCTGGTCGTTGGCGTTGGCAGCCCCTTTGGCGATGACCAACTGGGATGGAGGGTCGCCGAGGAACTTGGTGCGCGCGATGGCATGAATGTAACGACGCATCAGTTGAAGGTTCCACACTGTTTGATGGACGTTGTGAGTGCTGAGCATCCGCTTCATGTCGTTGATGCGTATCAATGCGAAGGCGAAGAAGAAGCTGACATTTTGTGTTTTCGAGTCGATTGGGGCTTGATCGGAACGGAAGCTTCTTTTCTTGTGGCCGAAGACGGGAGCCCTATCGCAATCACAAGTGAGCTTTGTTCGACATCGTCGCATCAGCTCGATCTTGTGTCCGTCTTGACGCTCGCGAATCAGCTCGGGCGTCTGCCAGATCAGGTCACGCTTTGGGCGCTGCCAGCTCGAATCAATCGATTGGATGTGAACGAGACCGCAAAATCACTTGTCACTCGGTGTGCTGATCGAATCGCCGGAGAGCTTTCGCATGCATGAATTTTCGATTGTGCGATCGTTGCTGCGGCAGGTCACGGAGATAGCTGGTGAGGAATCGAACGACGATCCCTCAACCCAAGTTTCATCCATTTCGATCTCGGTTGGACCTCTATCGGGTGTCGAGCCGACGTTGATGCAAATCGCGTTTGCTCAACTTGCCGGACGCTACGGACTTGAGGGAGCAATGCTGGAGATCGTCGAATCCGAGCTGAGAGCCGTTTGCAGCGATTGCCAGCACGACTTTGCCGTCGAGTCGTTCAAGTTCCTATGTCCAAGTTGTGATTCACGTCACGTTCGCGTCGAGTCGGGTGACGCGGTTATGTTGTTAGAGATCGGTTTGGAAGAAGTGAGTGCGGGTAGTGTGAGCCAATGAACGTTTCGACGAAAACGATTTCGGTCAATCGCGACCTTCAAGAAGAGCGAAAGAGAGCCGCTGACGCCCAAAGAGAACGCTGGACCCAGGCTGGAACCTTGGTGGTCAATCTTGTCTCGTCACCGGGGGCAGGCAAAACGGCATTGCTTGAAGCGACGGCAAGGTATTGGGCAGGCGAGCATCGCATGGCAGTTTTGGTTGGCGATCTCGCCACCGACCGCGATGCCCAGCGGTTGGAACCCTATGTGCCCGTGAGGCAATTAACGACGGGTGGCGCCTGTCACCTCGAACTGGAGTTGGTCCAGCGCGGACTCGGGCGCCTGCCCGATTTGGAGTACGAGTTTCTATTCATCGAGAATGTTGGCAACTTGGTATGCCCGGCGTCTCATGATTTGGGCGAGCATCAGCGTGTGGTTTTGATAAGCACGACGGAGGGTGATGACAAACCGGGCAAGTATCCCAAAATGTTCCGCACAAGCGACTTGATGATGGTGACGAAGACGGACCTCTTGCCACATCTTCCCTTTTCGGTCGATCGAGTTTGGGAAGATGCCCGAGACATTCGTGGCGAGCTCGACGTCCTGCAAAGCTCGGCACTGCGGGATGAAGGAATCAAGCAGTGGTGTGATTGGCTACTTGAAAAACGAGATCAAATGTTGTCTCGCTCCCCATGACGATGGCTTTCAACCAGATCGCTCGGCGTTTGGTCCTCGATGGGACGGTTCAAGGGACCGGCGTGCGCCCAAAGATTGCAGTGCTGGCGCGTGAACTGAGTCTCGATGGATTTGTGCGCAACACACTTTCTGGCGTTGAAGTCGAGGTCTCTGGAAGTGCCGGTGCGGTCGATGTCTTCGTGCAAAGACTTGCCAAACGGTTTGTCGGTCCCACGGTCGAGATATCTGTTCATCAATCGTCAACAAATGCGAAACAAGCGGCCTGTTTCGAGATTGTCGAGAGCAACGAAGTTGGTAAGGATGTTTCCGTACCGCTGGACCGCGTGACGTGTTCGGCCTGCATGAACGAAACGTTTGACCCGTCGAATCGTAGGTTCCTGTATCCATTCACCAGCTGCGCTGAATGTGGCCCTCGCTATTCCATCATCCGCGGGATGCCCTACGACAGGGCGCGGACAAGTATGGCGACTTTCAAAATGTGCGAAGCTTGCCAGCGAGAGTACACCGACCCGGCCGATCGTCGCTTCCACTCGCAAACCAACTGTTGCCCGATCTGTGGCCCGCGTTTGTCAACGTGCAGTAGCGGAAGCGACGAGCCGATTGAGGCGGCCGTCTCAGCGATTCGCGGCCATGGCATCGTTGCGATCAAAGGCGTGGGCGGGTACCAGCTTGTGTGCGATGCATCGGCCCACGAAGCGGTTGCACGTTTGCGTGGGCTAAAGTGTCGGCCCAAAAAACCGATGGCCGTGATGGTTCAGTCGGTCGAAGCTGCGGTGTCATTGGTTCAAGCATCGGAGCTTGAGTTAGAGACGCTTGCGAGCGCCGCCGGCCCAATCGTGCTTATGCGAAAGAACGGCAGCGAAGGTGGAGTGATCGCCGATAACGTCGCACCTGGGGTCGCCGATCTTGGATTGATGCTTCCGACGACTCCGCTGCACGCGATTTTGCTGTGGTTCTTGCAGCGACCGCTTGTGGTGACCAGCGCGAATGTGTCTGGCGCTCCAATTGAATTTGAACCGGGGGCGGTTCGCGATCGCTTCGCTGGTCGCGTCGACTTTTTCTTGCATCATGACCGAGAAATCGTCCGCCCGATCGATGACAGCGTTGTGAGATGCATGGCGGAGAAGGTGGCGACGTTTCGGGCAGGACGGGGCATTGCTCCGATCGTGATTCGACGCAGCGAGCAAGTTGCAGATCATTCGGTCGCTGCGGTGGGCGGCCAGCAAAAGGCTTCCATGGCTTTTGCTGGGGAGCGTCAGTTTGTTCTGGGGCCTCATGTGGGTGATGTCGGAACGGTCGACACGTGCGACCGCTACGAAGATCAATGGAAGTCGCTGACGCGGCTATTCGATCGTGACCCAAAGACGATTTCACACGATACTCATCCCGACTACTTCACATCCGGATTTGCGAGGAAGAAACAGGTCGATCCGCACGGCGTTCAACACCATCATGCGCACGTCTTGGCCTCTTCGGTCGAACATGGCCTTGAAACCTCCGAGCTCGTTGGCTTTTCAATGGATGGAACCGGCTTAGGAGACGACGGAACGGTCTGGGGTGGCGAGATCTTACGTGTCGAAGGGGACCAGATGCAGCGGCTCGGTTCCATTCGGCCGTTCCACGTGATGGGTGGTGATCGGGCTGCAATGGAGCCCTGGCGAAGCGCCGTTGCGATTGCCTGCGTCACCGGGAACAAGCAACTCATCGAGCGAGCGCTCGGGCTCGTTCCACAGCACATCGATTGCAAAGCGGTTTGGAGGCTACAAGAGAAATCGGTTGGGATTCGAACGACAAGCTTGGGACGTTTGTTCGATGGTGTCTCGGCACTCTTGCTTGGTGTTTCGACGTCGAGTTTTGAAGGTGAAGCGGCGATGCAGTTTGAATCGGTTTGCGAACCGAGTAAGCACGGAGGCTATGCTTTTCCCCTTCGGGATCGCAATGATCTGGTGGAAATTGACTGGGTGCCGATGCTTGATGAGTTCGCGTGTGATGTCGAATCGGGTGTCGCCCCGGGCGTGATTTCGTCGCGTTTTCATCTCGGACTCGCAGAGGCTTTTCGATGCGTGGCCGAACGATACCGTGAATTGCCTGTCGTCTTTTCGGGGGGCGTTTTTCAGAATCGAGTGTTGGTCGAGGCCGTTGCGGAGAGTTTTCGTGATTACCCCAGTCGTGTGATCTTGCCCGGTTTGGTTCCCGTCAACGATGGCGGGCTCGCAATGGGCCAATTAGTTGCGGCAGCAATCGCTACGAGGAATACGACGTGTGCCTAGGTGTGCCCGGAAAGGTTGTTCGCTGGATCGATCGAGATCCAACGTTTGCGCAGGCGGAGGTGCAGTTCGACGGGCTGACCCGGCGATGTCATATGGCGTGCGTTGTTGATGTCGAAGTTGGTGAGTACGTGATCGTGCACGCAGGCATCGCGATCACCAAAGTGGATGCCGAAGAGGCTGAAAGAGTTTTTGATGAACTGCGTCGTCTCGAGCTTCTTGACGAAGAGACCGGTGGACCGGAAACGCCAACGAATCGAGGCGTTTCATGAAGTTTGTGGATGAGTATCGAGATGCCAAGTTGTGTCAGCGATTGATCGGCAAAATCAAACGCACAGCGTCGCGTCGCTGGGTTTTGATGGATGTCTGTGGAGGGCAAACTCACAGCCTTTTGCGCAATGGAATCGAAGATGCGCTTATCGAGAAGATCGAGTTGATTCATGGTCCCGGGTGTCCCGTTTGCGTAACCTCGACGCAAGCAATCGATCTTTCGCAAACGCTCGCCCAATCGCCGGGGGTTACGCTCACTAGCTTTGGCGACATGTTGCGCGTGCCCGGTTCATGCGACTCGCTGATGAACGTGCGTGCGAAAGGGGGCAAGGTCACAACGGTGTATTCGCCCATCGATGCAGTGGACTTGGCTGCGGCAGATCCCAACCAGCAAGTGGTCTTCTTCGCGGTTGGATTCGAAACCACGGCGCCCGCCACGGCGCTTGCGGTGTTGCAAGCGGCAAGATTGGAGCTAACCAACTTTTCGCTGCTTGTCTCACATGTTCGCGTTGTTCCCGCGATGCGGGCATTGATGTCCGAACCCGATTGTCGAATCGATGCTTTTCTGGCCGCCGGCCACGTGTGCACGATTACCGGCACAAGTGACTACGCGCCATTCATCAAGGAGCATCGCGTTCCTGTAGTTGTGACGGGGTTCGAGCCGGTTGACTTGCTGAAGGGCATTCTCGCGGCGACCACACAATTGGAGCAAAACGAAGCGAAACTTGAGAACTGCTACGGGCGAAGCGTTGAATCAAGTGGGAACCGAGCAGCGCGGCTGATGGTCGATCGCGTGTTTGAAGTTTGCGACCGGGATTGGCGCGGCATCGGGACGGTTCAGTCGGGTGGGTTCCGCTTGCGGGACGAGTTTGCAGCGTATGATGCACAGCGCAAATTCGTAAACCTCACACCCTTGCCCATTGCGCCATCAGAATCGAAGTGCCGTAGTGCCGACGTGATGTCCGGAAGAATCAAACCGCCAGAATGCGTTTTCTTTGGGAACGAATGCACCGCAGATCATCCGTTGGGTGCGCCGATGGTTTCCAGCGAAGGAGCATGTGCAGCTTATGATCGCTATCGATCGGACGTGGGTTCGAGGAAGGTGTCTTTGCGATGACATGGAAGGAAGACGCAAGTTGTCCAGTCGATGGCAGCGGTGACGCATCGGTCGTTACGCTTGCCCACGGCGAAGGCGCGCGGTTGACGCGACAGTTGATTCACCGCTGGATCGCACCTGCGGTGACGCCCGAGGAAACGCAGTTTTCTGATGCTGCGATCGTGGAAGCGGGCGGTGGTTTGTGGGCTATCTCGACAGATTGTTTTGTTGTCGATCCGTTGTTTTTTCCTGGTGGCGACATCGGTTCGCTGGCCATCTTTGGGACGGTCAACGACCTTGCCGTCGCCGGTGCGGTCCCCCGATGGATCACGTTGGCGCTGATCATCGAAGAAGGCTTGCCGCTGGAAACACTCAAGCGGGTGTTGTCGCAAATCAGGAAGGCGGCCAAAGAGTGCGGCGTCAAAGTGGTGGCCGGCGATACAAAAGTTGTTCCCCGTGGTGCGGCTGACAAGTTATTCATCAATACGACAGGCGTGGGAGAATTGTTGCAAGGATGCCCACCGGGAGCATCGTCGCTTGAGGAAGGCGATGCATTGATCGTCAGTGGCCCGTTGGGGCGGCACGGGATCGCGGTGATGTCGGCCCGTGAAAGCATGGGCTTCTCGCCACAACCATCGTCCGATTCAGCGCCACTTCATGAAGTGACCGCCGCACTCATTGCGGATGTCGGCGACGGCTTGGTGAGCATGAGAGACGCAACGCGTGGAGGTGTCGCGGCAGTGCTGCATGAATGGAGCGAAGTCAGTGGTCACGCGATGGTGGTTCGGCAGGACACGCTGCCAGTCGACGGGAGTGTGCGTGGTGTCTGTGAGCTGCTTGGTATCGATCCGATCCATGTCGCCAATGAGGGAACCTTCGTCCTTGCCGTCAAATCAGACGCCGTTGCCAAGGCGATTGAAGTGATGAAGAGGTATGACGTTTCGGCCGACGCCGTCGAGATTGGATGCGTGGGCGGTGCGGGAAAGACCGGAGCGATGATCGAATCCGTCTCGGGGGTACGAATGCCAATCGATGATCCGGCAGGTGCTCCGCTGCCGAGGATCTGTTAGGACCGCGCTGGTGCTGCGGATTGCGATTGCGCTTCCACCAGCAGAAATCCTTGCTCAAGTTCACCCAACTGAGCCGCGATCGCGTAAGCGGCCGGGCCTTAACTCGCCTTCACACTCGCTGCGTGTCGGCAAGGGCACGAGGCCTGACGGCCAGCGGCTCACGGGCACTGCCCAAACTGCGCAAGAAGTTGCTCTGGTGGCACCAAGATTGCAATCCGCAGCGCTAGTCGCAGTCCATGAACTCGACTTGAATCTTGACAATGTCCGATGCGCCGTTGAAGAACGCGTCAAGAACCTTGGGGTCAAAGTGCTTACCACGCCCTTCTTCAAGAATCTCGAAGCACTTCTGTCGCGGCAACGCCTTTTTGTAGGAACGTTCTGAGGAAAGCGCATCGTAAACGTCGGCGACCGCTGTGATCCGGCCTTCGATCGGAATGTCTTCGCCGGCCAAGCCAATCGGGTAGCCGGTTCCGTCGAACTTTTCATGGTGCGTTTGCGCGATGGTCGCAGCCATTTTCATGAGGCTACTTCCATCGGCGAGCATTTCGGCGCCGCGTTCAACGTGACTTTGCATCACCGTTGCGTCGTTGGCCAGATAGGGCTGGATGATATTGCGTCCATGCTTGACATGGTTTTTGACGACTTCGAATTCGTCGGCTTCCAACTTGCCAGGTTTTAGCAGGATCGCATCGGGCACAGCGATCTTGCCGACATCATGCAATTGCGCGGCGAGTTCGATGTCGGAAACATAGGCGTCGGAAAAGCCCATGTTTCTGGCAATGATTCCTGAAAAGCGACCGACGCGAATGACATGGTGACCGGTGTCGTTGTCACGCATCTCTGCAGCACGCGCGAGGCAGTAGATTGCCTGACGACGACTCAGTTCAAGTTCTTTGGTTCGCTCTTGAACTTTCTTCTCGAGTTCGTGAGCATGACGCTTCAAACGGTCTTGGAAGGACTTGATTTGCAGTGCGTTGCGAACACGCGGCGTCAACTCCATCGGGTCGACTGGTTTGACCAGGAAGTCGGTTGCACCGAGTTCGAGACAGGTCAACTTGACGTCGTTGTCCGAATTGGCGGTCAGAATCAGGACCGGCAGATGTTTGGTTTGGGCAGTGGTGCGAATCAACTGCAAGATGTCGATGCCGCTGACTTGCGGCATGTTGATGTCGAGCAAGATCAGATCTGGCATGGTGGCCAGGATCATCTTAAACGCTTCCGTTGAATCGGTCGTTGATTTGAACGAGCAGTAGCCGGAGCGTTCCAATAGTTTGCGAACGATCGCAATGTTCGCCGGCTCGTCATCGACGATCATGATGTTGCCGGGTAGCCGCTCGGGCGTTTCGCGCGCAGCAACAACCGCATTGGAAGCGGCGGTCGTCGGCTGTGTAAGGGAGGGAGTATCGTTCATCGGCCCGTGCGCATGTTGTGCCCCAACGTGAAAACATGGCATGGAATGATGGCGGACAACGACGAAATGTCGATTTGAACTGCGGCAATTCGGGGAAACCCTACCAGCCGTAGAGAGGGTGGCGGTTCTGCCGATTGTTCCGTTTGCCTAGGTCAACTCCGGCACGACAATTCTCTGGCGAACTGCGAATACGGCATCGAGTTGCCGTTCCGAATCGGCCATGTCATTGCGTTTTGCGGCTGCCTCGAGCGCGGCGGCTGGTTCGGAAAACGCAGCGTATCCAACGGTTCCGCCCGAGCCCTTGAGCCAATGTGCGTCTTGGGCAAGTTCAACGAAATCGCCTTCAACGCATCGCTGACGCATCTGTTCAAGTCGCACGTCGAGGCGTTGCACAAAGTCGGCTGCGATTGCTGCGAACTCAGGATCGTCCAGCGGCAAGGCGCAGGGAATCGGATCGGTTGAGGCCGTTTGATCATTCTCGGACACTGGAGAAACTTCGATCGCCGCCGCGCCTGTCGGCGCCTCATCACCGTCAAGACGAATCCTCGCGCGAATGTCGTTGATGGTGTCGAGCATTTGTTGCGCAAGGTCAGCGTCGGAATCCTTGGCTGCGTCTTCGAGTGTGATCGACGGTTCGGTAAAGGCGGGGAACCCGAGTGTCCCACCAGCTCCCTTGAGCCAATGCGCTTCACTTCGCACGGTTTCGAATTCGGCTTCCTCGATGGCCGTGGAGATTTCGTCGACACGCGTTCCCAGGCGGTCGAGGAAATCAACGACGATGTCCTTCAATTCAGGATCGTCCATCGGCATTTCGCAGAAGATTGGGCCGTCGTCGGCGGCTTCGTTTTTGCCGCCGTCGAATCGCAATTCTGCATCGCCGAACGTGGCCAGGTCTTGGTTGGACGTGTGCGGCTGGGATGGCATTGCTGGCTTGGGAACGCGCGTCGTTGCGTCGCCAAGTGCGTGTGTGCTGTCGCCTTCATCACTCAGCGGATCGTGCGTGTTCCCTACACCTTCTCCCTGCGGCGTCGACGCTGGCTCACTGGCTGATTCTTCAGGGTCGGCAACTCCCAAAAACTCGGCGGACAGTGCGAGTAGCTTGTCGATGTCTACAGGTTTGGACAAGAAGTCGGTACAACCCGAGGCAAGGCACTTTTCACGATCGCCCTTCATTGCATTACCGGTCAGGGCGACGATTGGTGTTTGCAATCCGACGCTGCGAATCCGCTCGGTGGCACTGTAGCCATCCAAAACGGGCATCTGCATGTCCATGAAGATGAGTTCGAAGTCTTTATCCGAGAGCTGCTTGATTGCGTCGAGACCGTTCACGGCGGTGGTGACAACCGCGCCGGCGCGACCGAGGACCAACTCGATCAATCGTCGGTTCGCTTCGCCATCGTCCACGACCAAAACATGTTTCGCGGGTAGTCGGATGATTCCGTCGGCCGTTTGTGAGCGGCGGCGGCCTTTTTGGCGAAGCTCGTCGACGCTTGTCAGGTTCTCTAAGGCGGCTTCGTCGACTGGCAGCGTCACAATGAATGTGCTGCCCTTTCCATGTTCGCTTTCCACGACCAAGTTGCCGCCAAGAGCTTCGGAAAGGCGGCGACTGATCGACAGCCCGAGACCGGTGCCACCAAATTTTCGTGTGGTCGTTTCGTCAGCTTGTGAGAAGGATTCGAAGATCCTTGCTTGCTGGTCGGGCGTCATCCCGATCCCGGTATCGATGATTTCGATTCGCAGCGTTGGATCGTCTTGGCTTTGCAATTCGGCTGCGATCGTTACAGAACCTGATTCAGTGAACTTGATTGCGTTGCCGACCAAGTTGGTGACAATCTGTTTCAATCGCGTTGGGTCACTTTGCATTACGCAAGGTAGCGGCGTGCGGTAGTCAACGATCAAGTCGAGTCCGTTTTCGTCCGCCTTCACCTTCAGCACGTCGGCGGTGTCGGAGAGAATCTGATTGACATCGGTGTCGATCGCTTCGACTTCCATCTTGCCTGCTTCGATTTTCGACAGGTCAAGGATGTCATTGATCAGCTCAAGCAAGTGCTTTCCGCTGCGGTGGATCATATTCAGGTGGTCGAGTGATTCATCGGAATCGCTGACCAAACCGCGGCGAAGAACGTCGGTAAATCCGAGCACTGCATTGAGCGGTGTGCGGATTTCGTGGCTCATGTTGGCCAGGAAAGCACTTTTCGATTCGCTCGCCTGCAACGCCGCTTCACGAGCTTCCTCGAGCAGCGAAATGTCGTCAAAGGTTGTCATGATTCCTTTGCCGACTTTCGAACAATTCACGCTGAATGTTCGGATGCGATCACCGACTTGCAGTTGCAGGATTTGGTCTTCGATCGATTCGCCCGTCTTGGCGGTGACTTCCCAGGGAACGTCCGCGTCGTTCGCGGTTTGCCACTGCAGGTCGCTCGCAACTTCGCCGAACATGTCTTGCCCAGGGCGATCAATCGCTTCAGTGAATTGCGAGTTCGCAAACAGGATGCGATGGTGGTTATCCATCAACAACAAACCGACCGACAATGTGTCGAGTGCGTCTTGGACGTGCTGAGGAACACGGTCGGTTGGATTGAGATGCTTGAGCGTTTTGCGCAGATAGAAACTGAATTGAATGAAGCAAACCGGAACCATGACGACAAGCAACCATGCCGGTGCCCAATAATTGAGCCCAAAAAGACCGCCGGTATCGCGGAATCGAACTTCGAGTTGGGCCCAGGGCTTGCCACCTCGAAACACAGGCGATCGCGATTGGCGAATGGTGTCCGTTTCGTCAGGGTTCCACTTCGCTTCGTGTTCTGGCGAAGCGTAAACAAGCTTTCCCCTGAGATCACGAAGACCGATCGAAACGACGTCGTTGTCCGATGAGTCGTCCCGGTTGGCGACTGCTTCCAGGGTCGCTTTGAGCGTTCCCGGATTGCCGGCCGAGGACATTGCGGTCGCAGTGATTGTCAGCGCATCGCAGAACCTCGCCCGCCCTCGCAAGATTTCTTTCTGCTCGTTGGGGAAGAAGCCGAACGCACTAGCGAACAAGAGCGTGCCAATCATGAGGCCAACCAGGCCCATTGTGATGCGTTGGCGCGCGGAGATGCGGTCGAGGATTCCCATCGTGCTTGGTTGGCCGGTAACGTCTGCCGCATTCGACAGGTCGGCCGCTCATCTCAGGTGGATTGGTGTTGGGGGGCGAGTTCGGAGAGACTCCGCCAAACCCTACCCCGCAGCAATGCTGCTAGACCGATCGGTACCGTTCTGATGGGGGTAAAGAAGGAAAACGATACCGGATTTGTTAGTTGTGTCGATCAATCGGAGTCTGATGACAGCTACTCAGGCATCTGCAGTCCAAGGTGTTGGAAGCCTTTGCTGGTCGCCATCCGTCCCCTACGGGTGCGAACGATCAATTCGCTGCGCAACAAGAACGGCTCAACTTCATCTTCGAGCGTATCGCCGCTGACATTCATGGTGTGTGCGATCGCTTCGAGCCCAGCCGGACCACCAGCGAAAACGCGAATCAGCGTGTCCAAGTAGGCACGGTCTTGTTTGTCGAGACCGAGTTTGTCGATTCCGATCATGTCCAAGGCTGAGGTCGTGATGTCCGCGTTGACCTGCCCGTCATGCTTGCTCTGGGAGTAATCTCGAACCCACAGTAAGCGATTGTTTGCAAGCCTTGGCGTGCTTCGACTGCGCCCTGCGATCACGTTGGCGGAATCGTCATCCACGTTGAGACTTAACTTGGTCGCATTGCGCCGAACGATTTCGCATAGTTCGTCGCTTGTGTACCAGCCAAGGTGTTCTCGAATTTGGAAGCGGTCGCGAAGCGGTGCGGTCAACATCCCGGCGCGGGTGGTCGCTCCGATGAGGGTGAAAGGTTTTAGATCAAGGTTCAGTGTCCGCGCACTGACGCCTTCACCAAGGACGATGTCGATTCGGAAATCTTCCATCGCTGTGTAAAGGTATTCTTCGACCGACTTGGGCACGCGGTGAATTTCGTCAATGAACAGCACGCTGTTCTGTGAAACGTTGGTCAGGTAAGGGACCAAGTCTTTGGGGGCCTTGAGTCCGGCACCATTGGCCATTTGAACCGTCGTGCCCATCTCCGCGGGGATCACCGTGGCAAAAGTCGTCTTGCCCAGTCCGGGTGGCCCATCAAACAGAATATGACCGAGAGCTTCTTCGCGTTTTTGCGCCGCCTCGATCGCGATTTTCAAACGCTCGATCACATCGCGCTGGCCAACCATATCGTCGATGGTTTTGGGGCGTAGCGAATTATCAGGTTCTGGTGGTGTGACCAAAGCAGCCGATGTCTCCGGATCGGATTGTTGATAGACAGCTTCGCGAACCATGGACGTCCTCCCTAATCTCTCCGCCGGACATTCGTATCCGGATCCTGTCAAAAGGGTAACGAATTGACGCAGATTGACCAATGACAGCTCAAAAGTCCGCAAAAATGTCGCTTCGCTGCGTCCCTGTGACGCAGTCAATTTGTCGTCGAGCCGCGAAAACCGTACGATCAAAGGGGCTCTGGAAACGAACGATTCGCTTCTCAGTTTGCTGTTTGGGTTCAAGGTTGGAGGGGGAATAAACACGATGACCGACGATTCAACCGACTCGACACTCGACAATCCGCCGATCGATGTGAGTGATCCGGCGATCGTCGCCAAATACGAGCCCTACCTCCGAATGCTCGCTCGGACGCAAATGCGGCAGGCCTACCAAGCAAAGATTGGGGCCTCGGACATGGTCCAGCAAGCGATGCTGCAAGCCGTCCAGGGACTGGATGGGTTTCGCGGTGGCACGGAAGCTGAGTTTCGAGCATGGCTGCGACAGATTCTGGCTCGACATCTCTGTCACCTCGACCGTGACCTTCATCGCGACAAACGAGACATTCGACGTGAACAGTCGATGGAACAGAAGCTTGCCCAGTCTTCGATGCGTCTGGAAGGCTTGCTCGCCGGCGAAGGGCCAACGCCGAGTCAAAATGTGGCGATTGGTGAAAACGTTTTGAAACTCGCCGATGCCGTGGAACGTCTGCCCGAATCACAACGCGAGGCGGTCCGTTTACATTACCTCGAAGGGATGAAACTCAGCGAGGTTGCGGAGCGGTTGGACAAAACAACCGGGGCCATCGCAGGTCTGCTGCACCGTGGCATGAAGACCCTGCGCCAACAGCTTGACGAATAGTCTCTGGCGTGCCCTTTTCAACTGCACTCCTAGAATCTGGGAATGCTGAAAATGTCGCCTTTCGCTCCGCGAAAGTAGCGTCCGAAAACGCAGCTTTTGCGGAGCAAAAGGCGACTATATCGAAGCTCGGCTCAATGTGTTGTTAGTCCTCTTTCACAGGACACGCATTCGAATAGTGTTTGGAAAAATCCCAACGATCGTCGATTGTACCCATCGCTGCGGACCCACAAAGCAAAGTATCGAGCACGCTGGCGGGGTCACACGCATAGATGCCTGAAGCCCAGCACTCGTTGCACTCGACCACGGCCCAACCGCGATCCGCGATAAGGCCGACGTCCATGACGAATGCAGAAGGAGTTTCAACGTTTGGGTGTGTGAGGACTTGTCGCGCGAATTCATGAACTTGATCGAGTTCCGATTGCGGGACCACTGGAAAGGAATCGTAGTCCGCGACGATTCCGCTGCCGTAGACGTATGGGCTGACCGTTTGCACAGATTGATTTGCGACGAAACAACGATACTCGTGTGTCCAAGTGACCGGCTCGCCAACGTGAACGAGCGAATCGGGGTGAATGGTCGTGGTTGCCTCTGACAAGGAACCGCCATCATAGACCTGTGCAGGAAACGCTTTGCTGACTGCGTGCTTTACGAATTGGCGCTCGGTTATCGAGAGCGCTTCGCGCAGCGATGTTTGCCGCAATTCTCGAAGCAGAAACTCTGGCGGCAAATTGCAGGTCCAATCGGGGTGACAGCCGGTGAGTTGGCGCCCCAGCTGCCATGCGATGTCGAAAGCGTGTGGAGCGGTGTAGAAGAACGCGATCTGGTCATCAGGCGGGTCGAACCAATCGGGAATTCTGCTGCCGTCGAGTCGAAGCGTCTCCCAGCCGAGGTCTTGAGCCGTCTTGCGCAGGATCTGTGAGTCGACCGTGTATCGTGACGAGCAGATCAGCGATGGCATGGACGATCTCTCAGCGGTTTAGCGTCGGACAAAAATGGTTGACTATCGGAAAGTGGTTTTGCTGGTAGACCGCTCTCCACTGCACCACGCTCAGGCGAGCGTAGCTACGGGACAGGGGCCCGACGCTGGCGCGTACGGCTCACAAGGATACCGTAGCTACCTTCGCCAGAAAGTGGTTGTGATGGCATGCCGCTGCCCACTGCAACACGCTCTGGCGAGCGTAGCTACGGGACAAGGGCCCGACGCTAGCGCGTTCGGCTCACGAGTGGGGCGGTGAATGGTTTCGTTTGAATCTGACGCGGCGGTTTCGGTTCACCTGTCGTCGGTTGGCGACCAGTAGAGTATCCTGTGGACGTTGATCGCGGTCTCGAATGCCGTGCTCTTCCCTTTTCATGATCGCCGACGCTTTTTCAACTGTTCGCGACACACCCATGCCCAAACCCTCTTTGCAAGAACGGATTGATGCTGCGCGAGAAGCGGCGGATCCGTTCGCGGCGCTCTATGAAATCGCTCAGTCGCTTCGCGATGTTGGGCTGCCGCAATACGAAATCTATCGACTCTTTTGCTTTTTCCGAGCGGAGCAGGATGAACCCTTTAGCGATGAGATCGCTGATGTGCTCGATTGCATTTGGAGTGGCGGATGGGGCAAACGGAGTGAAGATCTTTTTGAATCGGCACTGACCAGCCAGCAGGTGAATGTGGTTTGGATCGAGCTGGATGAACCAGAGAGCGATTCGGACGGATGGCAGTTGAGCATTGAGCACCCGAATCTTTACCTGCATTTCCAAATCGAGGGTCCTGAGGTGATCGCCGAATTGTTGCAGTTCGTCCGTAGCAACATTGGGCAGGGAGAGTCGACGGAGCTCAAGATAGGATCCATCGGCGAGGCAACGGTTTCGATTGTAAAAGATGAAGAGTATGACGATCGGCTGTTTTTCGTCGTGCTCTCGGAAGCGGGTAGCGTTCGTCACACGCTGCACATCAACGACATCGGTGATTTTCTAAGAGGTTTGACCGATGCCGCCGAGAGTTTGGCAGAAGACCAGGATGAGAACGCGTAGTGGACTAGGGCGCGTTCGGATCACAGTGATACCGTAGCTACCTTCGCCAGAAGGTGGTTGTGCTGGTCAGTCGCTCTACACTGCCCCACGCTCTGGCGAGCGTAGCTACGGAAGGCCCGACGCTAGCGCGTACGGCTCACACAATCCAGCGGACTTGGTAGGGACGCAGGTCGATCTTATCGCCTTCGATGGCTTCGTCGGCTAGGCAATCGTGTTTCAGTTCGACATCGATGGATTGTCGATCGATCGACTTGGGTTGATCAGAAAGGTTGGCAAGAAGCGTCACCTTGGATCCATCGGCAGCCGTTCTTGTGAAGCCGACCAGCCCGTCACCTGGTAGGTCGAGGACTGATTGGGAAGCTGCCGGATGGAACGCTTTGTGCTTGCGACGCTCGGTCAGTAGTCGCCGATAGCCGTCAAAGATACGTCGCTGAAGTGAGTGCGGGTCTGCGAGCGCCGCCTCCAGTTCGTCACGGTCGTACTTGTGTCGATTGATTCGTCGGTTTTGCCCCGATTGTTCCATGCCTTCGATATCGTTGGGGGAACCAACCAAGCTGTGAAAGTAGACAGCCGGCACGCCTTGCATGGCAAGCATGATGGCTTGAGTGGCGAGGAATCGGCGTGCGTGGTCGGGTGGATCGACCTTGGAGCGGTCGGCGACGGCGTCCACGTAAGTGATGTTCAATTCATAGGGGCTGTCGCTGCCGTCTGGGTTTCGGCGCGTGTTCACGCGACCGCCTTGACTGCGGACCTTGTCGGCCAATTGAAGCACTCGCTCGTTGGGCACGATGTTTTCGAGCGGACGAACACCCACGCCATCGTGCGATGCGGTGAAGTTGAAGAAGGTGGTCAGCGATGAGGGTGGATTGAGGCTACCGAGCCAATCGCGAAGGACCGCGGTCTGGCCGCTGTGGATCGCATCAAGCAGCAGCGGTGGAAGACTGAATTGGTAAACCATGTGCGCTTCGTCCGTTCCGCTGCCAAAGTACGAGATGTTCTCGGCGTGCGGCACATTGGTTTCGGTAAGCACCAAAGTGCCAGGGACGACGCGGTCGAGGACATGACGCATCAGCCGAACGGCGGCATGCGTTTCTGGTAGATGGATGCAGCTTGTGCCGGGGACTTTCCAGAGAAAGGCAATCGCATCAAGTCGAATGATTCGAGCGCCGCGGCGCGCGTATTCGACGAGGGTTTCAATCATGGCCAACATCACTCGTGGGTTGGCGTAATTCAAATCGACTTGGTCGGCGCTAAAGGTGGTCCAAACGTTCTTCGTGCCGTTTGCCGATTCAAAAGGTGTCAAGAGAGGAAGCGATCGTGGCCTGACGACCTGCGAAAGATCAACGGAGGGATCTTGGTCGATGAAGAAGTTGTCGTAGGCTTCGTCACCCTGCAAATAGCCTTGGAACCAAGCGTGCTTTTGGGAAGCATGGTTCAAGACCAGGTCAAACATCATGTCGAATGATTGACCCAGCGACGCGATGTCTTCCCAGGACCCCGAATCGGGATCGACGGCAAGGTAATCGACGACCGAGAATCCATCGTCACTGGTGTAAGGGCAAAAGGGAAGCAGATGCACGCACGAGAGTTGCTCGGCAAGGTGGTGATCGAGCAAAAAGTTCTTGAGGGCGACCAGTGGTGTCGATCCGGGATCGCGGATCTGGTCGGCGTAGGTGATCAGGACAACGTCGTTTTCGTCCCAGAGTTCCTCCGGTGGCGAAGCGTCGCCAGCGGAGTCGTAAAGTGCAAGAAGGCCGGCGGACAATTCGCTCGGAACGTCGCCGTAGATTTCCGTTAGCAGCCCTGTCGTAACACTGTCGAGTGACATCATCGCTCCCGCAAGGTCAGGTAAGGCTTCGCGGCGCGGCTGTGAATGGATTCGGTCGCTTCTTCAAAGTCGCCTTTCGCTCCGCGAAAGTTGCGTTTGTGGACGCTGGTCTTGCGGAGCAAAACGTGACTTTGAATCATTCACAGCCTAGGCGAGAGCGTCAGCCAGTAGGACCTGCGAAAGGCTTTCGATCACAGGTGTTCTTGGCCGGTGAAGTTGGTCACCAACGCTCGCAGCTTTCGGCGAAGCACGCTGTAGCTGAAGAAAGCTTTACCGATTTCGTAGTTAAAGTCGACCATCTCGTCGCGGTATTCGTCGTCTTGGATGATGCGTTCTACCTTTGCGACCACGTCACGGGTGAGATAACCGTCCATAGCAATTACTTTTGCCCCTTTTGGTTCGATATCAGCGATGTAGATCGAGTACCGATTCACCAAGACGGGCTTCCGGTAATAGAACGCCTCGAGCAGCGCATTGCCAAAGCCTTCGTAGATACTGGGGTAGGTGATGAAGTCCGCTTGTGAATAGGCGTCGGCGAGGGTGTAAACCTTGTAGCCGTCCTCAGTCACAAACCGCTTGTCCCCGACGTGTCGGTCACAGAGCAGCATTTCGACGCCGCTCGATTCGGCAAGTTCTTGAAGTGCCCCGAGGTATTCGTTGCCCTCGTCACCACTTGCATGCGAGATCACAAGTTTGCACTTGGGGTTTTTGAGCGCAGCGACCAACGCGATCGAATGTTCGATCCCTTTGCGCGGAACGACGCGCGTGGGTTGAAGGAACATGATGTCGTCGTCTTCCAGGCCGATGTCAGCACGAAATCCTTGCGCGTATTCGTCCGCCTCGGGAGGTTCGTTTTCGAAGTCGAGCACGTTGGGCACAAGGATCGACGAGACCCCGCGCCTGTGGGCCAGGTCTTCTTGGGCGAAGGAGTTGATTGTGACGTTTTGGATCTGCGGTAGCGCTGGCGGAAAGGCCATCCACAACAGGTCGGTCACTGCGGAAACGCTAAACCGATCACGTTCCCAATAGAAGTCGTGGTGGTGCGCAATCGTCGGAAAGCCCGTTTCGGCGATGAAGTGCGTCAGCGCAACGCCCAGCGGAATGTTCATTGGAATGCAAAGCGCGTTCTGCACGATCAGCAAGTCCAGGTCGAACCGACGCGTGAATTCGTAGAGTGTTCCCTTCAGGTAGTCGGCGAGCGCATAGATGCGCTGTGTGACATCGGGGACGCGGGTCAGCGTTCCAAACGCGCGGCGGTTGATCCACTCGATGTCGGGATGACCAAAATAGGCGTGCGGCACCACCATCGATGTGTCGTCATCGCGATCGCTCAGCCCTGAATACCAATGGCTGACGTGTCGGTGATCCCAAAGAACTTGGGCCCATTTTGCACTCTCGAGTGAAACGCCGTCGGTCCCGGAAAAACGTGTTCCAACAAACCCAATCTGTACGCCCATGGTGTCTTCAATGCTTAGGTGATCAGGGTTCTGATATCAGTTTGGCCCCGCCTACCGATTCGCTGATCTTCCATATCAGCGTTTGCTGCGTCAGCGAAACAGGGCTGACGCAACGAGCTTTTACTTGATTTCCAAGCATTCGAGCAACTGCATCAGGTCAGTCAGGACCAAATCAGGCTCGAGGTTTTTGCAGCGATCATCGTCAGATCGAGGGCGACAGCTCCGTTGGTCTCCGGCAAACCAAGCGGTTTTCAGTCCGGCCACCGATGCGGCCCAGACGTCGTTTAGCATGTCGTTTCCGACGTAAATCGACTTCTCGGGTTCGATCTTACTTCGCTTGAGCCCGTGCACCAGGGCATCGAAAAGACGTGGGCCAGGTTTCGCCTGACGGTAGCGGTTGGAAAAAATGCACAGGTCCGAATGGAAAGCGGTGTCCAAGGGGCCGCCAACCAGGTCTTCAAGCAGCCGGACGGTAAAGATTTGGGCGTTACTGACGATTCCGCATTGAAGATCGTGTTGATTGAGTGTGTTGATCAGATCATTGGCACCCGGCATCGGCCAAGTTGGATTCGAGCGAGCCTCATATTCTGCGGCAAGCCGAATTACCGACTCGGTCGTCGGCGCGGGCTGGTCGGGACTCCATTGACGGAGGCTTTTGCGCCATATGTCAGCGATGTCGACTTCGGGTTTGGGGCAGGCTTCGCTTTTGCGGGCGTCGTTTGAGTCGCGAATCTGGTCGTGAAGGACATCGATCGACGGTGGGGTGGCAGGTTGAATCTGCGCTGCTTCAAAGGCTTCGGCCAGGTGCGTTCCACGATCGGTCGCATCAGCCGAGCCGACATCGCCTGTCCCTGAGACGATAAGCGTTCCGTAGATGTCAAAGATCACGGCGCGGATGTTTGGGATGAAACCGAGTTTGGGTTCAATCTTGGTCGCAATCGGCTCGAGGGGAGATCGCAACCGAAGGACAGCGTCGAGCCAGTTGTCGTTTTGGGGAGCGTTTGATTGGTCGCTATTCATCACGTGAGCGTTTCGGTTCGGCAGGGGTAAAACGGCTTCATTTCCGAGACCAGGTTGACGGCCATGCCAGCGTTTTGCGGAGCCTCGATGTTGGAGTCGCACGATGCTTCGAGCAATTGTTGATAGATTCCTCGCAACTGTTGTCCCTGCAGGTTTGTGCTGTAGACATCACCGATCACACTCGCATTTTTTGCGATCGTTTCGCACGTCGGCGGATTGTGCAGGTTGTTGATCAGCGTCTCTGAATGCGATCGCATTTCATTGTTGAATCCATCATCGGTCGCAACGCGCTCAAGCACCTCCTGTTGGCGAGCAGGCGTGAGCGCAGCAAAGTCGATGAGCGTGGAGTCGCCTAGCGAGTCGTCGCTGGAATTCGGGTGGAAGCCTCGGGGGATCACATCCCAAGCTTGATCGCGGGCGTGGCGATACTCGGCGCGGCAGGATTCAAGCCATGACGAATCACCAGGAACGGGGATCGCCTCGTAAAGCGAATCCATGGTGACGCCCGCGGAACGGAAGTCGTCCGTAACGCCCGCCAGTTCCCGTGCGACCACTGGTCTACCGGCGAGCCATGGCTCCAGGAACGCCATCCCAAAGCCTTCGGCAACGCTCGTTGAGAGGATCGCATCGGCGGCGGTTAGGTTTTCCATGAACGAAAGATCTGGATTCGAACCGGCATCAAAAATGAGGTTGGGAACAACGCTCTTTGCCAGTGATTGCCACCGCTCGTACGACCGCGCTTCGACATCCGTTGTCGGTCGTAGGGTGAGCGCACCATAGGCGTGCTCGGGGAGCCATCGCGTCAACAATAAGAACTCGCCGACGTTCTTGCGACGAATGCCGCGCACCGGATACAGGTACCACCGCGCGTTGTCGGGAAGGTTGAACAGCCGACGGACTTTGTCCAACGCCGCCTCTTGGTCATTCGACTGCGTTCCAGTCAAAGAAACGCAGTTGGGGAGGCTATGGACTTGGTCGCTGGGAACTCCGAGTCGCTCTAAGACATTCGCATCGCCACCGGTGAGTGTGGCGTAGTGAATCTGATTGGCTACGGGATAGAGAGAGGCGTCAAGCTCGGACGGCGAAGTCGCGCCGATGGATCGAATCAGGCCAGCGTAGTTTGACGGCCGATTGTCTTCGGCGAAGTCGTGGACTTGCAGTAGCAGTCGCCATCCTCGCTGGGCAAGTTCGGCGGCGACGGCGGGTGCAGCGGTGTTCTTGCCGAGAGAGTGATTGTGCCAGTGAAGAATGGCATTGGTGCGCTGGATGCCCGCGGCGGTGAGTTGCCGCTGAATCTCGTCGGCAAGCCTCTTGGCCCGCTCAGCATTTTTCTGACAGGAGAACGACTTGGTGTCGTAGTCAAACGGGTCAAGCGTCAGCGCCGTCGTGCTCGACTCAGTTTGTGGCGACAGACCGCCGCGTCGAGAGCTGCTAAAGAGGAAAACTCGGTCGTCGCCCGAAGACGTTTCGGCCAGGGCGCGGACATGGTTCTCGACGACTTGAGTCACACCGCCACGTTCGAAATGGCAGTGGAGAACGACGACGTCCACGACAACTCTCTGTTGGCGGAATAGGGCAACGGGTACGCCGCCCGATGAGCGGCATGGCGCTAGCCGCAACAAACAATAAGTACGGTTTCAACAGCACAACTACTTGCCCAACTCAGGGCATTGCTCGTGAGCCGCTGGCCGTGAGGCCTCGGGCCTTTGCCCCACGCCTGCAGGATTCATGCTCCTCCTGCTTACGTGAGTCACAACCCACTTGAGTGAATACGCTGCGTTGGCTGACGCTACTTTCGCGGAGCGAAAGGCGACATAGGAACAACCACAACTAGCTCCGAGCAGCCTATCGCGATTTGGCCGATCGCTCAAGCAGCTTGCAGAACGGGAGCTTCCGTTTGCAGCATGCCATCTTGCATGCGGTAGCAGATATCTGCATCTTCGGCGATTGCATCGTCATGGGTGATCATCACGATCGTCAGCCCGTCATCGCCGTTGAGTTCGTTGAGCAGCTTCAAGATGTCGCGGCCCGTTTCGGTGTCGAGGTTGCCAGTCGGTTCGTCGGCCAGCAGCAGGGTTGGGTCGGTCATCAAGGCGCGGGCGATGGCGGCACGTTGCATTTCACCGCCGCTCATTTCGGACGGCTTGTGGGTTGCTCGGTGCAGCAGGCCAACCCGATCGAGCATCGCTTCGGCACGCAGACGCTTTTCCTTGCGCGTACGGAAATAGCTCAGGAAGCTGGCGCCGATCATCGTCGGCGCCAGCACGTTCTCGATGGCGGATAGTTCTGGAAGCAGGTGATAGAACTGAAAAATGATGCCGATGTCTTGGTTGCGGAACGCATCGCGCTGGGCGCGACTGGCGTTGTCGATCCGTTTGCCTTGGTAGTAGATCTCGCCCTGATCAGGACGATCAAGCGTCGCCATCAAGTGCATCAGTGTGCTCTTGCCCGAGCCACTGCGTCCAACCAATGCCGTCACCACGCCAGGCGTGATATCGACGTCGACACCGCGCAGGACAGGTACTTCAATCTTGTCCTTGTGGTAGCTCTTGAAGATGCCGCGGGCGCTTAGCAAAGGCGTTTCGCTCATCAGGACTTCTCCGCGTTGGCGGTTGGTGGGTTGTGATGTGTCAGGTGTGAATGAAACTCTAGCGACTACTCGAATCGCAACGCTGTCACCGGATGCATGCGGGCCGCACGCATGGCTGGCAAGACGCTCGCCATTGCGGCGATCGCGACGGCGCCGGCCATCACCCAAGCAAGCGTAAGCGGATTGATGATCGTCGGTATTTCGCTGAAGTAGTAAACGGTCGGGTCAAAGACCTCTTGCCCCGTGATCCTTTCGATCACCGATGCGATGCCGTTGATGTTGTCAACAAAGACCAGCCCACCGACCAAGCCGGCGCCACTGCCAACGACCCCAAGTAGCAGGCCGTAGCTCAGGAAGATGCTCATCACACCACCACCCGATGCGCCGAGCGCTTTGAGCGTGCCGATGTCGCGAGTCTTTTCGACAACGATCATGAAGAACGTTGCCAAGATTCCGAATCCTGCGACGGCAATGATCAGGAACAACAGGATGTTCAAGATCGTTGTTTCGAGTTGCACAGCGGCCAACAGCGGGCCTTGCATGTCACGCCAGGTTTGGATGTTGTAGGGGTAGGTGTGGGCGGGAAAGCGTTCACGCAACTTGTCGCGGACTTCGTTCAGGTTCGCAGTTGCCGCCAATTTCAATTGAATCGTTGTGATACGGCGATCGCCGGTCAGCGGGTCGATCATGCCGCGAAAGTCTTGAAGTTCATCCAAACGCACGAAAGCAAACGTGTTGTCGTATTCGCTCATGCCCGATTCATACAGGTCAACCACCGTAAACTGTTGGTTGATGGCGTCTGGGTTCTTTTCCGATGCGTTTGGAAAGATCACGCGAACGTCATCGCCGGGGCGGCACCAGAATTCGTCGCGGACTTCGTTGTCGGCCCCACGCGTCTTCGTCCCGCAGGTCGCGATTCCGAGAATGATCCCTGGCGATTGCTCGGTCGATGGGTCGTATTCGAGGTCGCTCAGGTCCTCGCCCTCTTCAAGCAATTCCGGCGGAGCGGTGCTTGGGAATCCGGGACCGCCGAACGAAGGTCCAGCCGACGCAGTCGATTCTTCGGCCGGTTCGGTCACCTTTCGGGTCAAGGCTTCGATGCGAGCTCGCTCGGCTTCGAGCGCTTTGTTGTAGGCGTCGCGAGCGCGGCGGTATCCCCAGCCCGATTCGGGAAAACCCTCACGGTCGGGTGCGTAACCGGTTTCGTGCAAATCAAAGACGACGCGGTTTTGGTTTTCCGGATGCAGAAGGTAGCGTCCAAAATGGCTCACCGAGTCATAAGTTTCGGCGTCGATCCCGACAAGGTTCACGTGTCGGCGAATGGTGTGTCCATTGAATTCGATCAACAACATCGCCGGCACATGGACACTGACCGAAGCGCCCTCGATGTCGTCGCCGCAAATGCGTTTGATTTCAGCCAGGTGGGCTTCGGGTTGAGGCATCCCACCACTGGCGTGACATTCAATCAAGATGTCCGAAGCGAGTCCGTGCAGCCGGTCGTGCATCTCGGCTGAGAAACCGGCCATCACACTGTTGACGACGATCAATGTCGCAACGCCCAGCGTGACGCTGATGATGGACGCGAGCGCGATGTACCGCGTGCGCAAATATCTAAAACACAGCAACCAACGATACATAGCCGCTCCTTCGGCAGTCGTATGAGCCGTCATCCGTGACGGTCAAAGTCTGTTTCGCGTTGGAGTCTAGGGAAGAGTGCCGGCAGAGGTAAACGGCAAACTGGCGGCTCGTTTGTAGTACCGAGCTTTCGCCGGAATCTTCGGGCTTGGAATTAACACTCTCCCTTGGGAGAGTCGGGTTCTAAGGCCCGGAGAGGGTTTGTTCTGTAACGATCATGCCCTCCCCGGACTTTGCGTCCGACCCTCCCGCAAGCGGGAGGGTGTTGTTGGAGCGCACGGTACCTAGTCAAACACAGAAGGGCCCGCGGCTAGCGCCGTCGGCTCACAGGGGGCTTTGCTAGCTTTCGTTGCGTAGCAGCGGGAAGAGGATCACTTCGCGGATCGACTTTTGGCCTGTCAGCAACATGACCAGACGATCGATACCGACGCCCAGTCCTCCCGCCGGCGGCATTGCGTAACGCAACGCACGCACAAAGTCGTGGTCCATCTTTGCCATCGAGTCTTCCTCGTCCTGACCTTCGAGCTGAGTCTTGAAGAGCTCTTCTTGGAGGTCGGGGTCGTTCAATTCGGTGTAGGCGTTGGCGAGTTCCATGCCCAGGATGAACAGTTCGAACCGCTCGGCAATCGCCGGATTGTCTCGCTTTCGTTTGGTCAGCGGACAGATGCTGGCGGGGTAATCGATCACAAAGATCGGACCTTCGAGCGTGTCTTCGACCTTTTCTTCGAAGATCTCGTTGCGGACGACGTCGGGGTGCTTGCCTTCGGTGTCGAGTCCGAGTTTGGCCGCATACTGAACAACGGCTTCGTCGTCGGCAGGATCGATTTGCGTCGCTTGTTGAAACAGTTCGGCATACGTCGCGCGCTTGAAAGGTGGCGTGAAGTCGATGATGTTTCCGTCGTACTCGCGTTTGTAGCCACCGCCGATCGCATCGATCGCGTTGCAGATCAACTGCTCGGTCAAATCCATCATCGAGCCGTAGTCGCCGTAGGCTTGATAGACTTCGAGCATCGTGAATTCGGGGTTGTGCTTGGGGCTAATCCCTTCATTTCGATAGACGCGTCCCAATTCGTAGACACGCTCGATTCCGCCAACCATCAATCGTTTGAGATGCAACTCGAGCGCGATGCGCATCGTCAGTGGCATGTCGAGCGCGTTGTGGTGCGTTTCAAACGGGCGTGCTGCGGCACCGCCGGCAACGGTGTGCAGCGTAGGGCCTTCCACTTCGCAAAACCCGTCTTGATCGAGCGTTTGGCGGACCGACTTGACGATCTTGGTGCGATTGAGAAACGTCTCCATCACGCCATCGTTGAATGCCAGGTCGGCATACCGCATGCGTTGCCGCAGTTCAGGGTCTGCTAGGCCAGCGTGCTTGTCCGGCGGTGGCTCGAGCATCTTGGTGTGGAAGAACAGGCGTTCGGCAAAGACGGTCAATTCGCCCGTGTTGGTTCGTCCCAAGCGACCTTCGGCACCGACCAAGTCGCCGAGGTCGAAGAGTTTGGCCATCTCAAAATCTTCGTCGCCAACCTGCTTCTTGCCGATGAAGATTTGGACTTCGCCCGTCCAGTCACGCAGGGTAAGGAAGATCAGCTTGCCCTTGTCGCGTGAAAACTTGATCCGTCCTGCAACGCGAACGGTTGGTCCCTTTTCTTCACCTGGACCATTCTCGGATTTCCACATTCGGTAATCGAGATCGGGATCCTCGAAATCGGGCAACGGGACTTCGGTTCCATCCTGCTTAAAGAATTGGATTTGATCCTTCATCTCGCGGCACTGACCGGCCAGCGTGCGGTCATCAAAGCGACTGCCAAACGGATCGATCCCTTTTTCGACGAGCTTGCTCAACTTCTCGCGACGAGCGACGCGTGGATCGGTTCCGTCTCCATCGTTTGGCACGGGATTGTCTGTCATGACGTTGCAAGCCTTTTCTGCTCTTCCCACACGGTCGGGGGGAAGTTCTGGGGAGGGGCGGCTGAAGGTTGAGCCGCCAGGAGTCAGTGCAATTTTGGGGGGATTGTCGTTTTGATACTCGAAATTGGCAAGGACCACCGTATTGGTCAGGTTTGGGTGGTGTGATGGCGGCTTCTCTTGACCGGTGGCCCGTCGATACCGTAGTGATTGCCGTTACTTGACTTCTGAAAGAAACGTCCCTCCCCAAAAGGCCTCTTCGATGATTCGAATGCTCGTTTTGGCGGTCGCCCTGGCCGCCGTTCCTTCGATCGCCGCCAGTGACGAAATCGTCCGCTACCAGCTGACCGATTGGAAAGCCAAGCATATTCACGACACCAAAAAAGCAGACACGATCGCGAAAACGCTAAAGAAACTCGGTTGTGAACTGAAAAAAGAGCAGCACAACGGGCACATCGACGTCAAATACCGTTGTCCAAAATGGCACGAGCTGAAACTCAACTCCCACGACGAAGCCCATAAGTGGGAAGCTTGGCTGAAAGAGTACAACTTCAAGACCCAACACAAACACTGAAGTTCTGCGCCCGCCAGTCATTCGTGCCGACGATTGGCCGAAAGAGACAGCCTCGACTCGAACGAGGCATTCCACGCACTCACGTCGCCCGGAACGAGGGCTAGCCGTTTTGACCAACCCGATTTCGCACGCTGCAACGCTTTTTGGCGCCGCCAAGGTGGCTGGCAAGGTCGCAGGCAAAGTGATTGACCAAATCACGCCCGCCGGCTTTGACACGCTATTGGGTGGCGGTGAGACCGAGTCTGCAGCCGAAAAAGGCGAATCGATTTCGGTCACCGAGTTGGCCGAGCGTGCCGTGAAGGCGATTCAGGACCGGCTCGCTGGATTCGGGATCTCAGCGAACCCGCCACTGGCGATCGATGTCCTTCCTGGTGGCAAGGCTCAAGTATCCGAGCCACATGATCAGGCGGCCGCGATTGAAGCGGCGCTGGCGGGCGATGGCGAGCTAAGGCAACTGTTGAGCCAGTTTTACGGGGCCAGCGGGCACCCTCATGGCCAACCATTGAAGCTTGTCGTCGGATCCAAAGACCAACACTTGACGAACTCGCCATCGATAGAGACGATATCAGGCACCTCCGGAGGATATGCGAATTGGTGAGCAGGTTGATTCGAAATCAATTGCCGGGCAACCGGTTGCGGGTTCGAGTCCCGTGTCCTCCGCTCCACTGAAAACACCCTCGTCAGATTATGCTGGCGAGGGTGTTTTTTTGCGCGCTTTTCCGGCGGCGGCGATGTCGATTGCCCGGCAGCGGCGCTGTCGTCATCGCACTCAGCTGAGCATGACCTGGGCTGGCCAATCCGTTAGAGTTGCGTCGTTTCCTTCCCCCGCGACGATGCAATCATGATCCCATCCCTCCGCCGAATTGCGGCCATCGCGACTGCCCTGCTCTTTTGTGCTTTCCCCTCCATTGTGTTGGGGGCTGGCCCGTCAACTTCCGACGCTGGGACGCCAGCGGTTGAGCCGTTGGTCACCAGCGACGCCGTTCTGTTGGGCATGTTGCTGGCGATATTGGGATTTGTTTTTTGGACCAACAGCCTCGAGAGTCCGTTTTGGAAGAAGTTCTATACGTTCGTTCCAATGTTGCTGCTGTGTTACTTCCTGCCATCACTTCTGACGTTGTTCAACGTTGTGGACCCCAAGCAGTCGAGTTTGGGCGGCGTGGCAACGAAGTACATGTTGCCTGCGAGTTTGGTTTTCTTGACGTTGAGCATTGACCTTCGAGAGGTGCTCAAGCTTGGTCCGAAAGCGGTCGTCATGTTCCTGACCGGAACGGTGGGCGTGATCATCGGCGGCCCGATTGCCGTCTTGTTGGTCGGAACGATCAAGCCTGAGCTGGTCGGAGGTGAAGGGGCCGAGGAAGTTTGGCGTGGCCTGTCGACCGTTGCCGGCAGCTGGATCGGCGGTGGAGCTAACCAAGTCGCGATGAAGGAACTGTGGGAACCAAGCGACGATCTTTACAGCGTGATGGTCGCAGTGGACGTGATTGTTGCCGAAGTTTGGATGGTCTTCTTGTTGCTCGGTGTCGGCAAAGCCGATGCGATCGACCGCTTATTCAAAGCGGATGCTTCGGCCGTTACAGCGCTGAAGGAAAAGATGGAAAGCTATTCCGCGAGCTTGGCACGGATTCCTTCGCCGGCCGATTTGTTCGTCCTCCTTGCTGTCGGTTTCGGAGTAACCGGACTCAGTCACGCGGCTGCCAATTTCCTTGCGCCTTGGATCGACGAGCATTATCCGTATCTGCGTCAATTCAGTTTGCATAAGGAGTTTTTCTGGTTGGTTGTGTTGGCAACCACCGGCGGCATCGTGCTTTCGTTTACCAAGGCTCGCCGGCTCGAAGGCGTTGGCGCATCAAAGTTGGGAACGGTCTGTATCTTTTTCCTTGTGGCGACGATTGGTTTGCAGATGGACGTACGCGCGCTCGCGGATCATCCAGGTCTGTTTCTCGTCGGCGGCGTTTGGATGCTGTTTCATGTTGGTCTGATGCTCGTTGTGGGCAAGTTGATTCGGGCCCCCTACTTTTTCTTGGCTGTCGGAAGCAAAGCGAATATTGGTGGCGCCGCGAGTGCGCCAGTGGTTGCTGGTGCTTTTCATCCTTCGCTCGCCCCCGTGGGCGTCCTGTTGGCGGTTGTTGGATACGCTCTTGGAACTTATGGAGCGTACATCTGTGCATTGATGATGCGTGCCGTTTCGCCTTAGCAGTCGTTGGCGTAGTCCGCGTCCGTCGTGTCATGGGAATCGTCGCAAGCGTTTGTCCCCCAACGTGCAGACGAATCATCTATATTGATGCCTTCCCTTTTTCTTTCATTGTCTAGAACGTGACTTTTCTGATGTCCCACGATTTATCAGGCAACGCGCCCGGCGGCGGCGAGCCCAATCCTTTTGCGACTCCGAGTCAGACAGCCAGCAACGCTCCGGTTGGACCAGGCGGTGTAACGGGCGACGAAACTGGCGGCGTGATTCCCTACAAGAACCCGCAAGCTCTTATCGCGTACTACTTGGGGCTCTTTTCGCTGTTTCCAATCTTCGGGCTCTTTCTTGCAGTGCCCGCCTTTGTGCTTGGTATCCTGGGATTGAAGGCACGCAATAAGAATCCGGTCATCAAAGGGAGCGTCCACGCTTGGATTGGCATCGTGATGGGCGGCCTTTGCACGTTGCTTTGGGGTGGTTGTATCCTGTTGATCATCATCGGCATTGCGGTTGGCTAAGCGACGCCTGACAACAAAGTAGGACGGACCATGCGAAATCCGGATCCGCTGATCGAACGCGAACTCATGATGACGCGCCGTCATCTCTTCGGACGAGCGTCGTTGGGCGTCGGTACGGCAGCGCTCGCTGGATTGATGAGCGACCAGGCGATTGGTGCCTCGGGCGATCTCGACGGTGGTTTGCATCACCCCGCGACCGCAAAACGCGTGATCTACTTGTTCATGAGCGGTGGCCCCAGTCATCTCGATCTTTGGGACTACAAACCCAAGATGATGGAGATGTTCAATGAGCAATTGCCCGACTACGTGCGCGACGGACAACGCGTGACGGGGATGACGTCCAACCAAGCGAACGGATTGCCCGTCTGTCCCAGCAAATACAAGTTCACCAAACATGAAAACAACCAGGATGGTGTATGGGTGAGCGAGTTGCTGCCTCACACCTCATCGGTTGTCAAAGAGCTCTGCGTCGTTCGCAGTACGTTTACGGAAGCGATCAATCACGACCCCGCAATCACCTACATCCAAACCGGCAGTCAGATTCCTGGACGCCCGAGCTTGGGAGCATGGCTGAGTTACGGGCTTGGGACGATGAACGAAAGCTTGCCGCATTACGTCGTGATGCACGCGAAGACAAGTTTTGCTGAGCAAAGTTTGTTCAATCGACTTTGGGGCCCCGGCTTTCTGTCATCTGATCATCAAGGGATCTTGCTGCGCAGCCAAGGCGACCCCGTCCTGTACTTGAGTAACCCGCCAGGAGTTGAGCGAGGGGATCGTCGCGCACAACTCGATGCGCTCGCGGCACTCAACCAAGATCAATACGATCGGTTCGGAGATCCCGAGATCCTGTCGCGCATCAAACAGCACGAGATGGCATACCGGATGCAAGCGTCCGTCCCCGAGCTCATGGATCTGTCGGACGAGTCGAAAGAGACGCTCGAACTCTATGGCGACGACGTGAAGACTCCGGGAACGTTTGCCGCATGCTGTCTCAACGCGCGACGGCTTGCTGAACGTGGTGTGCGAAATATCCAAATCTTTCATCGTGGTTGGGACGCTCATGGGCGACTTCCCAAAGAGCACGAGTCACAGTGCAAGGACATCGATCAAGCTTGCGCGGCACTGATCAAAGATCTGAAACGACGCGGAATGCTTGATGAGACGCTGGTGATTTGGGGAGGCGAGTTTGGTCGAACTGCTTATTGCCAAGGTAAGCTGACCAAGGAAGACTACGGTCGCGATCATCACCCGCGTTGTTTCACCACATGGATGGCTGGCGGTGGGATCAAGGCGGGCATCACCTACGGACACACGGACGATTTTGGATACAACATCGCCGATGCGGACGGCAACCCGCTCAAGCCGCAACCGGACAAGGCGACCTGGACGCCAGGCACGATGCACATTCACGATTTGAATGCGACGATCTTGCACCTGCTCGGCATCGATCACACCAAGTTGACCTATCGCTACCAAGGTCGCGATTTCCGGCTGACCGATGTCCACGGCCACGTGATTCACGACATCGTGGCCTGATCGCGAAAGCGGCTGGACCTTTTCGTAGCTACGCTCGCCAGAGCGTGGTGCAGTGGTGAGCGGGCGACTTCCTTGTTCCCACGGTCCCCGTGGGAACACAATCATTGTCGCTCTGCGGCCTGTTGTGTGCTTGTGAGCCAAACTCGCTAGCGTCGGGTCCTTCGCCCATTCACGTACGTTGCAAAGGCCCTGTTTCTCTTGGGGACGCGGAGCGTCCGTGAGTGCGTTACCACGCAGAGCGTGGTAGCGAGGACGGTAACGAGGAATGAGGCCCTAGACCTTGTCGATCGTTGGGATCTCGTAGCCGGGGTTGTTGGGATCCTTCAAAAGCGCGTTGGCTTCCTCGGCGTGATCACCAACGTGTTGTTCGGTCTTGAGGTCAAACGATAACCAGGGGCCGACAGTGTATTCGGCACCGTCTTCCGGAATGCCGACACCGTCACGCATGATCTCATGCAGCTTCAAGAAATGCGTTGCCGCGTCTTCGTTATCGCCAAACTTAGCTGCCTTGGCATTGAACGGCACTTTCTTACCGAGGCGATACGAATTGTTCATGAGATGTCCCATGACGCAGCCATAGTGAGCGTCTTCGACGTTACCGTTGGCCATGCTTGGGTCGTTAGCACGAATCGCCGAAATGAAGGCTGCCCAATTACCGCCTGGCGTGACGTTGCCATCAGGGAGCGGAAGCGGTTCCGCTTTGTCACTTCCCTTGGGCGTGATTTTGTAATTGCCTTCGCCGGTGATCTTCGAGCCATCCTCGAGGTAGTACTCGTTGAAGACTTGCCGCTCGTAGCCTTTGTAATTGACGTTGCGGACGTTGAACATCACTTGTTGGCCGTTAGGGTATTCGGCCAAGCCAAACATCGTGTTCGGGGTCTCTCCTTGATCGTTGTACTTGAAGCGTCCGCCGATGGCCATCACGCGAACAGGGTGTGTTTGGTCGGTGTCGAGTGCCCAGCGAGCGACATCGAGCTGGTGAGTGCCTTGGTTATTCAGGTCGCCGTTACCCGTTTTCCAGAACCAATGCCAATTGTAGGGATGGTAGTTTCCGTGGAATTGGTCGATCACGGCTGGGCCTTTCCACAGTTCCCAATCGAGATTCTCTGGTGGCGGACCTGCTGGTTTGATTCCAATTCCGTTGCGGGGCTTGCAGCAATAGCCGTAGGCGATTTTCAATCGGGGTAGCCGCCCGTCCTGCAATGCCTCGTGAAGACCTGCGATGCCAGCGTTGCTGCGTCGTTGGGTGCCGTGTTGAATCACGACGCCATACTTCTTTTGTGCTTCGACACAGATGCGGCCTTCGCGCACATCGTGGCTCATTGGCTTTTCGACATAGACATGCTTGCCTGCTTGAGCGGCCCAGATCGTCATCAGCGAATGCCAATGGTTCGGAGTCGCAATCGAAATCGCGTCGAGTGATTGATCGTCAAGTGCTTCGCGAACGTCACGAATCCCTTTAGTTGCAAAGGCACCATCGACGCGTTTTGCGAGCGTGTTCATTGTCCTCGCACGCACCTTTTCGTCGGGGTCAATCGCGTACGCGATTTCGACGTTGCTCTGTTTGCGCCAACCTTCGAGGTGACTTTGGCCGCGTCCGTTGAGCCCCGCGACGCCAATTCGTACGCGGTCGTTTGCGCCTTGGATTCCGCTCGTCGTACGCGTCCCCATCAAAATGAGCGATCCACCGGTCAGGGACGTGGTCTTGAGAAACGAACGGCGATTTGGTCGCGGCATGGCTAGATCCTTTGAAGGTGGGATAGGTGGCGGGGGAATCGATTCTACACCAGCCGAGCCGCCATTGGGGAATTCGGCACAAGGAGGACCACGTTGCGATCGGAGTGCCACGTCTCGTACTGGCAATTCTTGGTGAGCGGGATCTTTTTAGTGACCCGAATGCTGGTCGAGCATCGATTGGACGCTTTCTTCGATGGCTTGTGTCAGTTTGGCTGTTTGCCCTCTTGCCTTGCGGTCACTACTGACTTCGATGGGAGCTCCAAATTCGACAATCGCACTTCGTTTGGCACGGATGCTTGCGGTGGGATGCTGCAACACGTCCTCTTCAAACTTGTCGATTGTTTCGGCCATCCGTTCGACGCTCGGTTTGCCAACGACGTAGTCGCCGGGATAGCTGAACGATTGCACGACCAAGAAAAGGTCTTCCAGGTCGTGGTCGAGTTCTTTTTTGGTTTCCGCTTCGATGCCTTCGATGCCGCGTTTTTCAATGATCGTGCGCCGGGCCGCTTTGACCCGTTCGGGTGTGGATTGTGAGGCGTTATCGAGCTCGTGTTTTGACTCGACGCGAGCCAGGACATCCGTGCCGAAGGCTCGGATGCGATCGGGAAGTCGACCCGTGCGCGTCTCCTGGAAATACTCGATCTCTTTGACTGCCAACAATGCCTCGGCAAAGTGGTAGATGCGTTCTTCAAGGGGTTGGTCGACCTTGCGCCGCCAGAAGATCGCCTCTTCAAGGCGTCCCATCGTTTCGATCAACGCGGGTGTCGGATCCTCCTCGTAGTGGTACTTCATTGCGCAGGGGATGCAGACGATCTTGCGGTCCGCTTTGCGTGCGGCCGCGACAGCGATTGCGGCTGCACCATCACGGAAGGGGGTGACGCGGTCGTTGCAGTGGTAAATCTCACCTTCGGGAAAGATCACAAGTGGCTCTTTCTTTTCCTTGACGAGCCCCGTGGCAAGCCGAAACGCGCCAATGTCGTTCGCCTCGCGGTCGACACTGAAGCAACCGTGCCATCGCAGCGCGTGGCGGATCAGCCATGGCTTGTCATAGAAAACGTGCCAGGTCGCCATGATGTGCAGTGGGGTTCCAATCACATCAGCGGCTGAGTAGATCACGTAGGGATCAGCGTGACTGGAGTGATTGGGCATGATCAACACGCCATTGCCCTCGTCAAGTTGATCGCGGACAAAGGAGTCGCCTCGCACGGTAACATCGGCAATGCGAACATCGCGGATCTGGCTGCGCCGGCGCATCGGACGCAAAAACCGCACGATTTGCGGGTTCAGCTTTGGCGTCCAAACCTGCGGAGCGAATCGCATACGATATCGGTTCATGCTTGCACGCCTGAGAGACGAAAGAGAATCATGAAAAAGTTGAGCGTGAAAATCGATTGTTCATTTTCATCAAAGTGGCACCATCTTATGCGATTCGCTTCGCCGTTGTTATGCATCTTTCTCGTTGCGTCGCTTGGGACGGCGCAAACGCAACGCGATTGGCCTTGCTGGATGGGCAAAAAACTTGACGGTGTCTCGACCGAATCAGGCTGGTCGGCTCAGTGGCCCGAAGAGGGGTTGGTCGAACGCTGGTCACGAGAAATTGGAATCGGTTTCAGCAGCGTAGCGATCGCAGGGAAGCGGCTCTTGACGATGGGGCACGTTGATGGTGATGAGATCGTTTACTGCCTCGACTGCGATAGCGGAGAAGTTTTGTGGACTCATGAGTACCCGTGCGAACTGATCGACAACCTCTACGAAGGTGGCCCAGGGGCAACACCAACCATCGATGGTGACAAGGTCTACACGCTCGGCAAAGAGGGCCAGTTGTGTTGTTTGGAACTGGATGACGGTGAAGTTGTGTGGCGTAAAGACCTGCAAGAAGACCTCGGCGTTCCGTTGCCTGAATGGGGATTCAATAGTTCGCCGCTGATTCATGCGGGGGCAGTGATCGTCGAGGCGGGACGCGTCGTTTCCTACGACAAAGCTTCAGGCAAAAAACGCTGGCAATCTGAAAAGCACGTGGCGGGGTATGGTTGTGTGCGGTCGCTTGTCGCCGAGGGCAAAAACTATTTGGTCGTCCTCGACTGTGACAGCGTTCGTGTCCTGCGCGAGGCCAATGGTGAAGAGGTGGATAGCTACCCTTGGCAGTCGCCCTTTGAAACCAACTCAACGACGCCGATCATCATGGACGACACGATCTTCATTTCGACGGGCTACCAAGTCGGTTGTGGGTTGTTTCAACTTCGAGACGAAGAGCTGGTGTTGCTGTACGACCACCGAAAAATGCGCAACCATTTCAATAACAGCATCTTTTTTGACGGGCATCTCTATGGCTTCGATGGTAATTCCAATCTCGGACGCGTCGTGCATCTGAAATGCATGGATGTCGACAGCGGCAACGTCGTGTGGTCGCACCGCGGACTCGGTTGCGGCAGCTTGATGATCGCTGATGGAAAAATTGTGGCACTCAGTGATGACGGTCGACTGGTGGTCGCGGAAGCAACCCCTGAGGGGTTCGAGCCACTCGGTGAGGCGCAGATTCTGGAAGGCCGTTGTTGGACCGTGCCAGTCTTGTTGCGAGGCCGGGTGTATGCGCGCAGCGCGCGGGGGAAATTGGTATGCGTTGAGTTACCAGCCGCTGACAAGGAATAGGCTGTGATGCTTTGCCGTTACGCGTTTGTAGTACCGAGCTTTAGCCGGAATCTTCTTGAGGGGCCCGGCACTAACGCGTTCGGCTCAGGTTTGGCGATTGTCCTAGTCCTTTGATCGTTCTTTGACGAAACGCAGGAGGAGCGGTAACGCTGGCTCGACCATTTGGCCATGGTTGAATCCGTCCAGTTCGTGCAGCGTGGTGTCCTTGTGGCCAACCTGTTGCATCATCCGCCACATGTACGCGTTCTCTTCGTACCGGCCAAGCATTTCCAGTTCACGATCGCCGGTGATCAAGACCAATGGCGGGCAGTCATTTCGCACGTGGAATAGGGGCGCCAATTCATCGATGATCGGTTGCTTGCCATCGATACCCATTTCTTTGCGGGCGGTGAAGTGTGTGATCGTGTGCCCACTCAATGGGATCAGTCCAGCGACCGCATCGGCGTCGATTTCGTATTTTGCGAGCCACGCTTTTTCGAGACCAACCATGCTGGTCAAGTAGCCACCGGCCGAATGACCGGAGACATAGATTTTGTCTTTGGACCCGCCGAAGCGCTCGATGTTCTTCATCAACCATGCGACCGACGCCGCTGCGTCGTCAATGCAGTCGACCACTTTGACGTTGGGGCTTAGCCGATATTCGATGCCAGCGACGGCGACGTCCTTGTTTCGGAGGTATTTGGGGATCTCGCGTTTTCCTTTTTCGAGTCCACCTCCGTGAAACCAAACGATGGTCGCAAAGTTCTTGGTGTCGACTGGGTAGTGCAGGTCGAGCTTGCACATCCGATTCGTGTACGGATCATCCGATTCGCGATAGGAGATTCCTTTTGCTGTCGCGTGTGTTTTGTCTGTGGCATTGGCCCCGCTATGCGAGGTACATAGAACGAGGATGGCGAGGAGAGCGATTCGTGAAAACACAGGCGAAGGTGGGGCGGCGTGGGAGCGAAATGACACGCCTAGGATAATTGCTGCGGCGCAGAAGGGGGATTCAGGTCGCGGCTCTCTTGCAAACTAAAACGTGCGATTGCGATAGACCGCTGAGCGTTGATCGTCGGTCAGTTTGATCTCGAATTCGACTTCGACGCCGCTACGCCCGATTTTCATCAAGTCCTCTTGGCTGGGACGTGGAAAGTTGGCCTTGAGGTACAGCTTGCGGCTGGCTCCTAATTGATCAACCGCAGCGATCAGCCGTGATTGTTTGCCGAACGTGTTGGAGGTCACTTCAGCGATGTCGACGTGCCCGCTAGGGAGGTCGACCACCGTCTCCACTTTCATGGCCGGTTCGTTCTTGTTCCACATCGTGATTTGATCACTGCAGAAGTAGTGCCACAGCATGCCGTGTACTTTGACTCGCACAGCGAGTCGGTTTCCCGAAAGCTTGACGCTTGTTTCCACGGGGTGATGCTCTGCGCTGGGCGAAAAGGCGACGATCGCAGGGTCACCAAACAAAATGCCGCCGCTCGACATTGCTGTGAGCAGCTTCTGGACGTCTCGCCGAGGCTGTTTCGAATCGTTGTCAGGCGGCAAATACAATCCTGCATTGCCAAGTTGCAGATGCGAGAGAATCACCTGGTTGTACCTTCGTTGCCGAGCTTGTCCCATGGTCTCGCCCGCCGTCGCCAGCGTGACGGCTTCACCCAGCATCGTTGGCCCGGCAGGCCTTGGGCAGGCGTAGGCGACGTAACCTGCAACGCCCGTGTCGAGCATGTTCAAACAGAAGGACTCTTCCGGCGCGATCGTTTTTGCTGTTCCGTCAACGTGTGTCCAACCGTGAGTCACGCCCGTGTAGCAAGCGATGTTCAAGGCAATGGCACCGGAGAAATCACGGCCTTGCAAGTGCTTGTAGGAGGGCCCGCCAATGACCTCTCGCGGATATCCATGGCCAGCGAAGACGAGCAGCGGTTGTCGGTCGAGAGACGGCATCAAGCTGCTCAGAAACTCGTCATCTCGCGCGGAGAGTTGATCGGGATCCACATTCCCCGACGCAGCTTCGTCGCTGGCGGAGATCATGTGGTAGGTCTGACGGAGAGTCGATCCTCGCAGCGGCAGCACTTGATCGAAGGTTCGCGATTTTCCCATCTGTTGGCTGGCAACGCCGACCATCGTCAGTGTGGGAGCGGACACAGGTTTTCGGTTTTTACCCGCCTCGACCAATTTGACCGCCCGCTCGGCCGAGAGTCCGGTCACAAACCCGTACGCAAAATCGGCGAACGGGTCGTCGTCGATTTGCGTCGACAAACTCAGCACGCTGCGGGCTAATTTCACGTCGAACTCTGTCGGACGTACAACAAAGGCAACGTGCCGCGGTGTCTCTTTCTTGAGAACGGGCAGTAGCTTGTCGATTTCGCCAGGCTGGCAGTAAGTGATCTTTGCACCGCGGAGCTCACCCAACCTCTCGGCTGCGTCGTGATACGGATCCGTTTGATCAACCAAGGAAACGACAACGTAGTCGCTGGCATCGACCGGACCCATCCCAAGTGCGACGATTGCCGTTAAGCTGGCCAGCATTCGCATCGCGCAATCTCTGGTTTGTGTGTTGTGAAAGGGTGTCTCGACCGAACTCGAGATCAGTCTACCTCGTCACAGGCTCGGTTGTCCGATCGCCGGGGCGCGACCAACACTGTTTTGAGCGGTCTGGTGACCGAAGCTAAGACAAGAAACGGAACGCATGGGTATTCGCTTAAGTAATCGTCAGGCACGTCGCCTGATTCTACATCTTCAGGGCCTGACGGCTGATCCGCGAAGTGGCGAAAGCCATGACGAGGTTTATCAAACGATCCATCAATTGGGATTTGTGCAGGTCGACTCGATTCAGTGGGTGGAACGAGCACATCACATGATCATGGGGGCGCGACATGAAAAGTACCGCCCCAAGATGATGAGCGAATTGATCGAAGATCACTGCTTGTTGTTCGAGAACTACACGCACGACGCGTCGATCATCCCCTGTGAGTTCTTTCGATATTGGAAATGTGCCTTTGATCGTCGCCGTGAGGGGCTTAGCAAGCGGATGGTGAAGTGGTACGGCGATGGTTTTCTAAAACACTGTGACAAACTGATCGATCTGGTTGAAAAAGAAGGTCCCATCCGCAGTCGAGACCTTGAGCGACCGAAAAGCAAAACGAAGAAGTCGATGTGGCAATGGGACGATGGCAAAGCCGCGCTCGAATTCATGTGGCGAACGGGCGTGTTTTCGATTCGAGCTCGTGACGGCTTCCAAAAAGTCTATGACCTCTCCTCACGAGTGATCCCGGAGGATGATTTCAACGCGAAATGTGACCACGACGCCTTCGTTGACTGGGCATGTCGAAGTGCCGTTGAAAAGCTGGGGATCGGGAGCCCGACCGATATTGCCCGGTTCTGGGAACTCGTTTCGATTGCGGAAGCCAAGCAGTGGGTCAAGGACCAGGGTAGCGATTTGGTTGAAGTGCACGTCGAAGAGATGGTGGACGCCGAGCATCGAACGTTGGTTGGACGAAGTGATTTGCCGGAGCTCGTTGAGCAAGTGGACCGCGTCCCAAACCGACTCCGCGCCGTGTCGCCATTCGATCCGGTGATTCGTGACCGTAACCGTCTACTGTGGATGTTTGGTTTTGATTATCGGATCGAAATCTACGTCCCTGAGGCGAAACGAAAGTATGGCTACTACGTTTTTCCTCTTCTGGATGGCGACAAAGTGATCGGGAGGATCGACATGAAGGCCAATCGGGCCGGCGACCGAATCGAAGTCAAACGGGTTTGGCTCGAAGAAAGCGAGCGTTGGAGCAAAGCAAGGCAAACACGCTTGGAACGCGAATTGAAACGCCAGGCAGGACTCTCTGGCGTAGGCGAGGTCCATTTGCCCAAATCGGCGATGCGAGGAATCCGTAGGTCATGCTCCGCATGACACATTGTTCCGGTGTCCCACCCTCGTTCCCACGCTCTGCGTGGTAACGCGTTTCCGGACGCTCTGCGTCTTCTTTGTACTGGTCGGTCTTGCTCACAATATCATGCATCCGGCTGGCACCTCGAACGGCCCTCCCCGGACTTTGCGTCCGACCCTCCCGCACGCGGGAGGGTGATTCCTGTTGAAAACAGTGCGTGACATTTAGAGCTAGATCAGCCACCACCCTGCTACCGTGCGCAAGGCCCGTTCAGACGGCAACGCCAGCGGCGAAGGCTTCCAGAACGTCCATGGTTGAAACGATGCCGACGAGGTGGCCGTCCGAGTCGGTGACGGGGAGATGATGCACGCGATGGCGAAGCATTTCGCGTGCGGTCACACCTAGTGTCGTTTCCAGGTCGACGGTCATCACCGTTTCGCTCATGAATGATTGGACCGGTTCTGCGCCCATGCTGTGAGCAAGCTTGTCGAGAAGGAAACGACGCGAGGTCGGGTCGACCAGATCAAGGCTGTACAGGTCGTCGTCGATATCGCGAGTCATGTCAACCAAGTCTGACGTTGAGAGGATGCCGACACAGTTGTCGGCCCGGTCGACAACAGGAATTGCCGAAACTCGGTTCTCGCTCATCAAGGTCAGCGCCTCGTGAATGGTGTCAGCCGCACCGATCGTGACGACATCGCGGCTCATGACATCCTTGATTCGTTTCTCATAGACAGCGTTACTCATCTTCCTTCCTTTCCTTGACTCAATCGGTCAACTCATCGTGAAGCTGCCAAGGCGTTGGCAGGCGACGCATGGGGTGCGTCATCGAAAGAATGGGGAGAGCAATTAAAGGGCCAATCGGTTGCGTTGGGGGCAATCGGTTTTCAGAACCAAGATCTGCGTTGGCCACATCGGGCGCAGCCCTGCGGATGCTCATTTGCCAAGGAGTTGACTGTGCCAATTGGCACGCACCGTGACAGGAGCGGCGTCGCCACGAGCTGAGAGGTGTGCAAACTGTGCACAGTGGGCGCGAGAGAAGAGAACCGAATCGGTGCAGCTAGGTGAGCGATCGAGAGGAGCGAGCGCCGAAGGCGGGGCATCACCCGTCGAGCCATCGTCGGTCGTCGAGAGCGCATAAAAAATGGCTGATTGAAATGGGATGTTTCAATCAGCCAAAAGGTAGTGACCCCTACGGGACTCGAACCCGTGTCGCCGCCGTGAAAGGGCGGTGTCCTAGACCGCTAGACGAAGGGGCCGTTTGCTAACTGAGAAGATCGGCTGGTTGGCCGAGCAACTTGATCGCAAGGCGGGGTTGTAATCAAGACCGCATGAGTTCGTCAAGGGTTCACGCGGGCTGAAAAAGATGTCGGCAAGAGAAATCTTGCGCAAACTCACACAGGAGGAGTTTTAGGGGGAACGATTGAGCCAAAGAGCCGTCAGAAAATTACGATTCGACGGGAGCGTCACCCGATTCAAGGCTTCGCTGGATGGCATCGTACACTTCACGACGATGGACAGGAACTTCGCGTGGAGCTTCAACGCCCAAGCGAACTTTGTCGCCGCGGATCTCGACAACAACAATTTTGATATTGTTGTCGATCACGATACTTTCGTTCTTTTTTCTTGATAAAACCAGCATGCTCTAGTCCTTTCCAAACCGGCCCAATTTTTCTTTTCGTGTCGTGCGCCTACAGTCCCGATGCCCGATTGGAAACATGATTCCCGAATCACCGCTACGTAGGCCGGTTGTGCCCGCGTAAATCTATCCATGGATTTCCGCTATTCCTGACACCCTCAACTCTAGGTCAAAAAATGCGCACGTCAAGGAATTCCGCCTTGACAAGAAGCACTTTTTGACCTTAGGCCCCCGTTTCCAACGGGCATAATCGGAAAAATCACGGCCAAAGGCGGCATTTCCGACAGTTTGCAGGACCCCTCCGCCTGATTGGTGCGTATGTACAGTTAGGCGGAAACAGTGGGCTGCGGGTTCCCGAAGCCCGCCATTTTGCGGCGCCAACCTCGAGCGAATGTCTTTGGCAGTTGTCTTGGGCGATGTCTTGGGGGCTCGCCGCGAAAGCGAAAATGGTGCAGATTGGAACTGCGAGTTCACGCTCCCCTTACCAAACCCAAGCAACCACCAAGGCGGCCTGAGATTGATCCGGCAAACGCTGCTGGATCAGATAACGGAGGTGGTGGGGTTGTCAGGATGAGTCAATGAACAGGACGGAACCGTATGACTGGTCTCTACGTCGTACTATTGTGGAAGCGGCGGGCGCGCCAAGAACTAGCACCCCTTGCAGGTTGAAATGATGGTCCGAGCAATTCGCGAAGAAAACGATTCAAAGCCTGGCGGTGGGGAAACACTCTTCACTCCCAGTCGAGCGACGGAGATGCTTCCGCTTGTAAAAAGCATCGTTGCCGACATGGTTCGTTTGAACGATTCCATCGCAGCGGGCCGCGAGCAGCTGAAGGGGATCGATCAGCTGCCCGAGACGATCGAACACGTCGACTACCAGGAAGAGCTCAGCGACATCCGCGCATCGGTTGCTGCGGACGAAGAGCGACTGCAAGAGTGTTTGTCCGAATTGGCGGCCCTTGGCATCGCTGCCCACATCCCGATCGACGGTACGATCGACTTTCCCGCCGTGATGAACCGCCGGCAAATTTGCCTGTGTTGGCACCCCGATGATGCCCAAGTTTGCTTCTGGCATGAAAAAGGGGAATCGCCCAAAGACCGACGCCCCGTCGATGCAGCTGCCTTCGGCGTCGAGTCGTTGAACTAGGCTGCGATGTGAACGGGGACGTTGCTCACGTGGTTTTCGCATTCTGAAATCCAACGTTTGATCCGACGCGTACTCGGCAGACGGCGTCCCTTGAGCTGACGTTGCCCATCAGAACTTTCTGCGAAGCGTTCGAGGTCGCGGCGAAGCACGGCGGCGGTTTCTCGCGCCAATCCGCGAACACTGCGGCGGTGAATGCTGATCAGCAACTGGGCTTCACGAGGCATCATGCCAGGAATGGCCGCGGAGAGTCGGACGGCACGCCGGTAGCGACGGAGGGTTCGTAGTGCTTTTGCAGGGGCGGCGAACTTGGATGCGATCGACGTCGGATCGCACGAGGCCAAGTCACCCGCGGTGACGATCCCATATTCGGCCAAACGCTCACACCGTTTTGGGCTACAGAGCTGAGTATGTTCCAGCTTCATCGCCATCAGGCGAGCGCGGTGATTGATCGGTTCCGCAACGGTGCGTGAAACCGCGGTTTCGCGTCTCTGATTGCCTCTCTCGGCTGGAACCTGCGCGTAGAGGACCACTTGAGGCGCCGTGCCATTCATCTCGGGCTTTCGCACCGTATCGATCGGCGCGGGCTTCTGCGGAGCTGGAAAAAGAAAGCGAAACAGGTTTCGTAGCATCGACATACACCTTGTTGAGCGAAGAAAAGAAAAGCACTCAGCAATGCGGTGTAGCCAATTATTTGCGACCGATGCCAGAGGAGTCCCGAAGTTCTCGCAGACAACTGGTCAAGCTACTTGAACATGAATGACAGCATTCTTGTTGCCGACCGGATCGCTTCGCCGGTGGTCAATTTGCTCTCCCCGCGAACGCGGTCAGTGAAGGTGATGGGAACTTCGCCCATTTTGCTGCCGCTGCGCCGGAGTTTCACCAGCAGTTCCTCAAGCACCGAATACCCGTTGCTGTGGACGGTTTCGATACCGATGTTTGCTAGCGCCGCGACGCGGTAGCAACGCATCGATCCGCTGCAGTCGCTCACTGGCAACCGGAGGCAGAGTGTGGCGAAGCCGTTGACCATTCGGCTCATCAATCGGCGCCGCATCGGCCAACCATCGATTTCACCGCCGCCGATATAGCGCGAACCGATCACGACGTCCAACTCAGGTGATTGGCGAGCCTTTTCGAGCAGCGCGGGGAGCTGCTTGGGGTCATGGCTGAGGTCACCATCGAGGTTGAGGAAATACTCGTATCGGCCCTCGATGGCCTTAGTGATCGCGAGCCGAATCGCACTGCCAAGCCCGCGCTCGTCACGACGCACCAGCAGCCGTACCGCGGGATCCTGGTCGGCGATCTTTTCGACCAACTCGCCGGTCCCATCGGTCGAATTGTCGTCAACAATCAGGATGTCAGCTTCGCCAATTCCCTCGCGCAAGCCGGCGATGACCTCAGTAATGTTGTCGGCTTCGTTGAGGGTGCAGACGGCAATAAGGACTCTGCCGGGGGTGGGCTCGAAGGCAGAGGGAGTACTAGAGGAAGTCAAATGACTGCGGGTGCAAGCTGGTGGGAGTGTTGGCTGGGTTGCTGGTCACCCAAAGCGATGGGCGTCGCCCAACTGGGCAACTCCAGTGTCTCGTCTGATATCCCAATGATCAACTCGGCCCCCTTGCGAGAAGGTCGCCCGATGGAGGATGTAACCTGCATGCGACAGAGTCGCGCTGGATGCGACGTCTTTCGAGCAGCGGATTCGAGGCTTCGATTGACCGCTTCGGCGTAACGCTGCGCGACCATATCACCAAAAACTCTCAGCAGACTGGCGGCCCCAACGCGATGCCAATCGTATCGAACCGACGTTTGGTCGCACTCAAAAAGGGCCTCGGCAAGGCCAACATAGAATGCGGGGCGAAGGGCCAGGTAGTTCGGTGTGACGAGCACTGGCGTGGTTCGACGATCGTCGCGAATGCGAATCAATTCCGTCGCTAGTCCAATCAAGGGTGTCGTGCTCGTCATGACAGTCTCGTCGTTGGTCGTGAGAATGCTGTTTCACCTCGCCACGCTGGGCGATTCCTTTGCAAATCGCTGTTGGCCAGCTCGTTTCGGCTGGCGTTCGTCAAGCGAGGGCGGTGTCTAGGTGCCACTTCGCATGCGTGTCAGCATGGCTTGAAAGTCGACCGAAATCGTCTTCTCTTGGGCGTCAACTTTCTTTGGAGCCTCGGATGAGATCTCGACTTCATCTTCGATCACGAGCAGGTCCGAGTCGTCTCGCGATGCGAGCGCCGAAGGTGGTGCAGGCTGAGATGGAGTCTGCTCGGATGCTGGTTGTTGGTACATCGCCGGGTGGGCAACGACTTCAGTGTCGGAAGGAGTCTCGGCGTCGGAGGCTTCACAGGCCGGTTCGGAATCTTGGGGCTCAGCGGCAGCGTGCGCTCCGGTCTCTTGCGCTCCGGTCTCTTGCGCTCCGGTTTCTGGCACAGCAAACGATTCTTCGGCGACCGATTCGGTCACATGAATGCTGTCGGCGGCAACCGTCGAAATCCCGATGATCTCTTGGTGAAGGACCGTTTCCAGTTCGGTGGTCGCTTCGCTTTGGCAGGCACCGTGCTGAGCCGCTTCGGGTTCGCTTTGTTGTTCGGAAGCTTGCGTCCGGACTCCCGCCACTCCGTTGCCGATGTTCAGCGACTCTTCTTCCTCGAAATCGCCAAAGATGGATTGGGTTGAAATCGCTGGGACCGGTTCATCGACGATTTCGCGGTAATCGTCAACGAGGTTCGGTTGTTCGATCACACTGGGAGTTCCCAACGCGGATTGCGCTGGAAGCGGCTGGATTTCTTCTTCGAGTGTGTATTCATCACTCGCCAGTTCAAACTGAATGTCGTTGCGCGGAGCGATGGGGGAGTCGTCCAGTTGGCCAAATTCGATTGACGACGATTCGCCACCAAAGGCTGGTTCTTCGACGATCGGGCTGGGCAGTTGTTGCAGTTGTGCCCAGGCTTGCTCGACGACCTTTTCGTTGATCTGCTCTTGCTGCAGATCTTCGGCGCAATCGATCGCCTCGGTGACGAGTTGGTTGATCAAACGAGGCACGCCCATGCAGGCATGATGAACCGCTGCAATGGCTTCGGCGTTGATGGTTGAGTCGGCGTCGGCGCCAAATTGCTCGATCGTCTCGCGAATGTACGTTCCCGTTTCTTCCGCATTGAGCGCGTGCAGGTAGCAGCGCGTTGAAATGCGTTGGGCAAAGGCTTCCATCGCGGGGATAGCGAGCGTCTCTTCAAGCTTGACTCCCCCACACATGACAACCGAAACTCGCGGTTCACCGTCGCGGATGATGTTGGTGATCATACGGATCGCTTCGATCACTTCTGGCGACAGCGATTGGGCTTCGTCGACGATCAACAGCAAGCCACATTCACCCGCCCCTGCGTCGCAGATTCGGTCGATCAGGGCGAGATGCAAATCGGCTGGGGCCAGTTGCTCAAGGCTCTCGCCGAGCTGATGTAACAGATGACGCTGTAAGGTCTCCGCGTCGCCGATGGGAGTCTCTCCCAAAAGCACGACATCGTGAGTCGTTGCGAACTTTTGCTCCAGCAGTCCACACAGAAGCGATTTGCCTGTCCCGGGAGGCCCAACTACGAGTGAAAGGCTTTCGCGTGATTCGATGCTTCGGCTGACACGATCCAAGGAATCGGCGAGCGTGCCGACGGCCACGTAGCGTGAGACACTTGGAAATGCCGGAAACGGGGGCACGCTGAAGGTGTTGTCGATCGGTTGCATGTCTAATCAGACCAGTGGGAGAGGAATGCTGGTGGCCTGCTGTTGCGAGGGGTTGTCGCGTGAGCGAAGCCGGCGGCACAAACGATACAGTCCGTCCAATCGGATTAATCGGCACATCAGCCAGCAAACTACAGCCCGATCGCAAGCCTGCCCAAGATCGCGTGAAACAGCGGGGCGTGGCCAGTTTGTCGTGCCGAGCTTTGGCCGGGATCTTGATGCACGTTGGCCAGCACGAAAATCGCTTTTGTCCCGGAAAATTTGGCCGGGCTCATTCGGGCCATCGAAAAGCATGCCGGACCTGTGACGCTGTTGCTGCTTGATCTGGCCGACGCGCCGGCATCAATGCAGGAAACTGGCCAGGGCGGCGAGCACGAGCAACGAGCAGGTTGCACGCCGCAGGATCACGCTTCGCGTTTGGTTGATGCGCACCCACTGAGAAGGGATTTCGATTCGGAGCGCGCCCCCCTCAGCCGTTGAATCCGCGTCCAACACGGGTTCCGCCAAGATGGCTGTCGAGAGACGTCGTACAGGCGAAGCTATACTCCACATGCAAAACAGACCAACCGTCAACAGCCCAGCGACCGCAGCCGCAATGTAGCTTCGCAGTCCGCGGTGGTCGTCGACGATTCGCAGGAAGGTGACCGGAGGCTGAGCGGCGCCGCTACGTCGCTTGCGCAGTTTGGCTTCTTCGCTGAGGACGACCTGCGCGGTTTGATCGCGAACGAAACGCCAATAGTCGGCACGTGCGGGACTGATCGCAGCTTCGATCGGTTCGACCGCAACCGTCTCGGTTTCTGAATTCGAAGAGAACGAAACCTGGACGACGGTGCCCGATTCATCGTCCGAGGGACTTGTTGGCTCAGTCGCTTCGGTCGCTGTGTTTGCTGGATCACTCGACTTGGAGTCGCGAATTGATTGCGCGTAAAAGTCGGCAATCTCACGACGCCATTTTGCGAGCGAGAGTTTCGTGGTTGGCCACTCGCCTCGCCAAACACGAAGTTGCGTGTTGAGTTCATCGAGTCGCGGGTCATCCAGCGCGAGCGAATAGAGCTGGGTGTTTCCTGACGGATCGGTCCACGTGAATTCTTGACGTGGTGGATCAGCCGGCATCATTGCAAACGTCAGAATCGCGATCGCAAGTCCGGGCAGGAACGCGGTGTCGCTCGCAATCGCTTTGATGATGGCTTTCATGAAAACGCAGTCAACTCTGTGGACGCCGATTCGATTCAGTTGGGTCTGGAACCCTTTGGGGCTAGGACCCTGTTGGCGGGCGCGAAACGTTTCACAGAAGGGTTGCGCGGGAACGCCACCAATATCATCGGCAGCCGATGCGTTGTTAGAATAGTCCGAATGTAGCGATTCTATCGCCCGTCCCTGATTCGGCTTCGAAGCCCTGGCGCACATTGCCCTCTGAGTTCCCCACCGTGTTTCACATAAAGATCTGTGGCGTTCGTAAGATTGCGGACGTTGATGCGGTGATTGCGGCTGGAGCCGATGCGATTGGCGTCAACTTCTTCCCCAAGAGTGTTCGGTATCTCGATCCAGAGAGCCAAGCCACGTCCGAGCTCGTTCACCATGCCAAGCGTGGTGGGCTAACCACCGTTGGCGTCTTTGTGAATGAGTCCGCCGAGTCTATGTTGGCGACTGCCGAGCGAGTGGGGTTTGATGTCGTTCAACTCCATGGCGACGAAACGGTCGGGACGGCCGAAAGCGTGGTGGCCGAAGGATTGCCGGTCATCCGAGCGCTGAAGCTCAAGCCACCGGTATCCGGACGCTACGAACTCGACGAGCTTGCCCGGGATTGGGTCGGCTGCGGTTGCCGGCTGTTGTTGGATGCCGATGCGGGGGCTGCTCACGGAGGCAGCGGCAAGACACTCGACTGGGATGCTGTCGCTCAATGGGCTCAAGAAAGCGGTATCGAAGATTGGTTGTTGGCTGGCGGATTGGCTCCGGGGAACGTCGCTCAAGCCATCCAGGCCAGCGGTGCGACGTCGGTCGATGTTGCTAGCGGTGTGGAATCGCCCCGTGGTGTCAAATCAGCTGAACGCATTACCGCCTTCGCCTCGTCCGCTCGAAAAGCGTTCGTCCGCTAGGTTTCTGGGCCGCAATTCCGTCGACGGCCAGGCCCTTATCTCTTTCGTGAGCCGAACGCGCTAGCGTCGGGCCCTACACCAATTGCCTTCTCGTGCAAGCAGGTCCAAAGGTCGCGGCGGGTATCGAGAAGCTGCGGGAAACCCCGTTACAAAACTGGCCGTCGTGCTTATCATGTGTGAGATTTGTTGGCTTTTTCCGGTTAGAGCACCGGAAAGTCTTTCCAGAGACGCGGTGATCGCGTCCGGGGGATTGCGAACCAGCGGGAGTCCCCGTGTTGGGTCCGCAACCCCTCTGACGTTTGCCGCGCTACGTCACCCCAATTTTCAATGATGGAGACAGAAGTGTCACAAGTGGAAACCGGACGCCTTCCCTACAAGGTCAAAGACATCTCGTTGGCCGAATTCGGTCGCAAAGAGATCAACTTGGCTGAACAAGAAATGCCAGGTCTGATGGCATTGCGTGCAAAGTATGGCGAGACGAAGCCTCTGGCTGGAGCTCGTATCGCAGGCTGCTTGCACATGACCATTCAAACGGCCGTGCTGATCGAGACTTTGGTCGAGCTGGGCGCGGAAGTGACTTGGAGTAGCTGCAACATCTTCAGCACTCAAGATCACGCTGCCGCTGCGATCGCTGCTGCTGGTATCCCGGTTTACGCTTGGAAGGGCGAGACCGACGAAGAGTTTGATTGGTGCATCGAGCAAACGTTGCACTTCCCATCGGGCAAGCCGCTCAACATGATCCTTGATGATGGTGGCGACTTGACCGCAATGGTTCATGACCGCTTCCCCGAGTTGCTCAGCGACATCCACGGTATCAGCGAAGAAACCACCGCTGGCATCCACCGACTGGAAGTCCTCAATCGCGAAGGCAAGCTGCAAGTACCTGCGATCAACGTCAACGACTCTGCAACCAAAAGCAAGTTTGACAACCTTTACGGTTGCCGCGAATCACTTGCTGATGGTGTGAAGCGTGCGACCGACGTGATGCTCGCCGGTAAAGTTGCCGTCGTTTGTGGTTACGGTGACGTCGGCAAAGGTTGTGCTCACAGCTTGCAACGTTACGGCTGCCGCGTGATCGTCACCGAAATCGACCCCATCAACGCGCTGCAAGCCGCGATGGAAGGTTTCGAAGTGACCACGATGGAAGAAGCTTGCAAAGAAGGCCGTTTGTTTGTCACAACGACCGGCAACAAGGACATCATCCTTGGCGAGCACATGAAGGAAATGCCCGAAGATGCAATCCTTTGCAACATCGGCCACTTTGACACCGAAATCGACGTCGCTTGGTTGGAAGCCGAAGTCGACGCCGGACGAGCAAGCAAAGATGAGATCAAGCCTGCTGACATCGGTGCTGTCGACCGCTACACATTCGCCGATTCCGGCCGCAGCGTGATCATTCTCGCCAAGGGCCGCCTGGTGAACCTCGGTTGTGCCACCGGTCACCCAAGTTTCGTGATGAGCACTTCGTTCACGAACCAAACGCTTGCTCAAATGGAACTCTGGGGCAACCGAGACAACGACACCTACAACGTCGACGTCTACATGTTGCCAAAGAAGCTCGACGAAGAAGTGGCTCGATTGCACCTCGATCAGCTTGGCGTCAAGTTGACGACGCTGACTCAAGAGCAAGCAGATTACTTGAATGTTCCGGTTGAAGGTCCGTACAAGCCAGACCATTACCGCTACTAAGACACCCGTCAGGTCTTAGGAAGAACCATCAAGACGCCGGTCCGTTGCAAAACGGCCCGGCGTTTTTTTATGGGGTGGGTTCATTCCCGTAGCTACCTTCGCCAGAAGGTGGTTTGTGCCGGTAAACCGTTTCCCGGCTGACGCGACGTCGACGGGCGTGTCAAGCGAGCGAGCGACCGTAACAGAACATGAAGAGGGACAGGTGAGCCGATAAGCAGGCTGCAGCTGCGAGTCGATGGTTTGAGTAGAAACCGAACATCGACAAGACGCATCCCAGGGCGGCAACCATCGTTCCGCCGGCAGGGAACCAATAGCACGCAGCAGCAGCAAAGAAAACGGTCATTGCTGCGGCGGTGACGGCGCCCATCGCGGTATATCGCAGCGGCCCATCAATCACCGTCTCAACGGGGCGGTCGTTGAAGTTGGTGATCGGGTCGACCTTGAAAGGCGAGCCGACGCGTATGTTTTCGTCGGCGCTCGAGTCAACCGTTTCGCTAGCTTGGTTGGTCACCAGTGTTGCGATGATCGGGGCATCGGTTGCGGGCACGTTTGACGGTGGATTCTCGGGAGCATCGAGATCGAGCCATTGTGAATCACCCGCATTCTGGTCGGGTGCCTGCTCAGCGTCAGCCGGCTGACCTGATTGCGGCCCGTCGGTCGGCGGTGAATTCTCTTCGGGCGTTTCGTTGCTCATCATTGCTTAACCTCGTGCGGGCGATGGCGGAGCATAGAGGGTGGTTTTCACCCTGTTTGTTGGTCCGATTCACCGGCTAAATCTTGCCAGTTTGGGCATTCCCTAGCTATCCTGTAACAGTCAGCTCAACGCAATTACACCTAGAGGGTCCGGGCCATACGGTCTGCTGCGACGGACTTCCATCTTAGCCGATCCCAGGGGACTGTAGAGTCTCACGCGGTGACGGCAGCTTCTTACGGTGCAACACGTGTCAATGACGCCGGTCTGGATATCGGACTTTCGTTATGGCTGAGCGTTCACCAAAGTTGTGAATTGGGTGTTGAGAGCTTGAGTCTGGTGCGACCGACCATCATGCCTGCAGTTTCGAAGCGTCTCCAACTACAAAGTGTCCCCAATTAAGAAGCGTCCCCAGTACCCCGGCTGCGATTTGATGATCGTAGGGAGCGGGCGGCGCACGCAAATCAGGAAGTTGTATGCCTACCGAGTCTGGTCCACGCTCTCACGTTTCGTTGGCGAAACGTCGCCAGCCACGCACACCCTCATTGTTACAGTGCCTTTATCTTCTCGTCGCGTTGGTATGCGTTCCCGCGGTCGCCGAAGAGTTCAAACAACCTGAGCCGCTTGAGCCCCAAATCGCCGAAGCCTCGGATGAGGCTCAGGGTGCGATGGCCACCATCCGCATTCCCGAGGGATGGGATATCCGTCTTTTTGCAGCCGAGCCCGACGTGGCCAACGTGGTCGCGTTCGATGTGGATCATCGCGGACGAGTGTTTGCTTGCGAATCGTTTCGGCAAAACCGTGGCGTCACCGACAACCGAAGCCACGACAACAACTGGTTAATGGCCGATCTGAAGGCTCAGACGGTACAAGATCGAATCGACTACCACAAAGCTCTGCTCGGCGAAGCCGCCGTGACCTACGCCCAGCACGATGATCGCATTCGACGGTTGGATGATAGTGATGGCGATGGGGTCGCGGACAAGAGCTACGTGGTTGCCAATGGCTTCAATCGACTCGAAGAAGGTACGGGCGCAGGCATCCTTGTGCGTGGCAGTGACATCTACTTCACGAACATCCCCAAGCTTTGGCGTCTCGTCGATGCCGATGACAACGGCGACGCCGAACAACGCAACGTGCTCTCCGATGGCTACGGCGTGCGTGTCGCATTCCGGGGTCACGACCTTCATGGCTTGGTCATTGGCCCGGACGGAAGGCTCTACTTCAGTATTGGAGACCGCGGCTATCACATCACGACGGCCGAAGGCAAGATCCTCGCCAACCCTGAATCAGGTGCCGTCTTTCGGTGTGAACTCGATGGCAGCAACCTCGAGGTCTTTGCAACGGGTCTGCGCAACCCACAGGAACTTGCCTTTAACGACGTCGGCGACTTGTTCTCGGTCGACAACAACAGTGACAGTGGCGACAAGGCGCGTGTGGTTCACATTCTCGAAGGTGGCGATACGGGCTGGCGGATGCACTATCAGTACCTTCCCGATCGCGGCCCCTTCAATCGTGAAAAGATTTGGGAGCCTTTTCATGAAGAGCAGCCAGCGTACATCGTTCCGCCAATTGCTAATCTGACGGATGGCCCGAGTGGATTGGCCTACTATCCCGGCACGGGGTTTGGTGACGCACTTCAAGACCAGTTCTTGATCTGTGATTTCCGGGGTGGTCCGGCCAACAGCGGCATTCGGTCGTTCAAGCTTGATAGTGACGGAGCGTTCTACAAACTTGGTGAACATGCCGAGCCGATTTGGACCGTGCTCGCGACGGACATCGCCTTTTCGCCCGATGGCGCGATCTACATCAGCGATTGGGTTGATGGCTGGGAAGGAATTGGCAAAGGACGCATTTATCGTCTGACCGATCCAAAGCACCATGGCTCGGCGATCGTCAAGGAAGTTCAGCAACGTTTGCAGTCCGATTGGTCGACGCGGTCGGTCGAGGATCTTGCCGCTGACCTTTCGCATCAAGATCGACGCGTGCGATTCGAGGCACAATGGGAACTGGCTCGGCGCAAGCTTGCGAGCGAGCTGGTTGCAGTGGCCGTCGACAAAGAACAAACAAACGTTGCTCGAATGCACGCCGTATGGGGTGCCGATCAAGTTGCACGCCAAGAGGAATCAAGTCGTAGCGACGTACTTGCCGGACTACGGCCTTTGCTCACGGACAGCGACGATGTGATTCGCGCGGCTGTTGCCAAGGTTGCAGGTGAACGAGGTGATGGAGAAGCGGTATCGCAGCTCGTTGGGCTCTTGGCCGATTCGTCTGCTCGCGTTCAATACATGGCGTTGATGTCAATGTCCAAACTCAAAAGCGCCGACGGTTTCCCGAAAGCAGTCGAGATTGCTGCAGCAAACGGCAACCAAGACCCTGCCTTGCGGCATGCGGTGGCCACCTACTTTGCGTCGCTACCGAACGCCAGCGATATTGCGGGGCTAAGTAGTCATCCCGATGCGCATGTTCGCCGTGTTGCGGTCGTGGCACTACGCCGAGGTCGCAGTAGCGAAATCGCAAAGTTCCTCGGAGACAGCGAAGCCAATGTCGTTGCCGAGGCGGTCCGTGCGATTCACGACGAAGCCATCCCGGTCGCATCCCGCGCTCTAGCAAACCTGATCGATGGCGAAACCAAAGATGCAGAGGTGATTCGCCGTGTGCTGAACGCCAATTACCGCATCGGGGGCGCCGCCGAGGCGACCAAGCTTGCGGCCTTCACCACCAAGTTCTCGGCGCCGGTAGAGATGCGACTCGAAGCACTCGACATGCTTGGCACATGGGCCAACCCCGCGCCGCTTGACCGTGTCCTCGGTTCTTATCGGCCGCTGGAACCACGTAAAGCGAAAGATGCTGCGGATGCCCTTTCGCCGCAGATCGAAAACCTGATGTCGGCCGAAGAGAAGGTTCGCGAAAAAACCATCGAGGTTGCGGCGGCACTTGGTCTCAAGAAGATCATCCCGCTGCTCGTCGATCGAATCGATGATGAAAAACAACGCCCCGCGCTTCGTGCGACCGCACTTCGTTCGCTCCTGCGGCTCGATCGCGATCAAGCGTATGCAAAGGCAAAGAAGGTTCCGCTGGCCCCAGCGACCTCGTTAGTCAGCGCCTCGCTTGAAGTCTTGGCTGACGTCGATGCCCGCGGCGCGATTGACACCTTTATCAAAGCGACCGAGAGCCGAGACACGAAAGTTCGACAACTCGCTTGGGACATTCTGGCGAAGGCTGACGATCCAAAGTCGGTCGCGCAGATCAAGTCAGGGCTCGAACTCTACTTGAAAGGTGAGTTGGCGAAAGATGCCGAGTTGAATGTGATCGAAGCGGTCGCCGCGTTGAAGGACGAGCAGCTTCAAGCAAGAGTGGACGCTCACATTGCCAAACTCAAAGAGGGTGACGCGTTGGGGCCTTGGTTGGCATCGCTTGAAGGTGGTGACGTCGACAACGGCCGAACGATCTTCCACCAACGAACGGAATTGTCCTGTTTGCGATGCCACAAAGTGGATCGTGGGGGCGGCGAAGTCGGCCCGAATCTTACAGTGATCGGCAAACAGCGAGATCGTAGGTACCTACTCGAAGCGATCTGTTTACCCAACGCAAAGATTGCGGAAGGATTCGAGACGGCAATGATCCTTGATTTCGATGGTCAAATGACAACGGGGATCGTCAAGAGCGAAGATGATGAGTTCATCGAGTTGGTCGAGGCCAGCGGCAGTTTGACTCGCATCGCGATCGATGACATCGACCTTCGACGCAAGGGCAAGTCGTCGATGCCAGAGGACTTGATCACCAAAATGTCTGCTCGCGACTTGCGAGACCTCGTTGCTTACCTGGCGAGCTTGCAGGTGGATCCACGCGATGAAGAAGACATCGAATAGTGTCTAGGCGAGCGCGGGATGATCGGTGTAGAGCTCAAGGATTTGGCTCTGCACCTTCAAGGCCCGTAGCAACACCCAGAGTTGGTCGGGATTGAATTCGACTCGCTCGCCGCTGCACATCGCTTCCAGCTCATCAGCGACCGCGTCGTGTTGGTCGGCAGCCGCCTCAAGGCGGAACGTGGCGTTTTGCCAAGCCGCGGTAAGCTGGTCGTCGTCGGTCAATGCGTCGACATCGTCGGTTTGATTAAGAATCAACAGACAAAGGCGTGCGACGTCGGCCGGAGGCAATTCCGGCCGCATCTGATGCAGTTTCTCAGCGAGTTCGTGGCACGTCATCGATGAATGGAGGTTATTGGGTGCGACCACTACTAAACCGTTCATCGAAACGTAGGTCACAAATCAAACGCTGTCCAAAAGGACGCGGTGAATCACGCTGAAACGCGCATCGCCGTAATCGTCACACCGATTGCGGTCCAGTCTTATCGATTGTGAGACCAAAGAAGGGCAGGTTTGGCGGTGCCCGTGAGCCGCTGGCCGTCAGGCCTCGGGCCTTTGCCGACGCGCAGCTGCTGTGGAGGCGATGAATGCGCGGCGCTGGCAGGCAATGAAATGCCTGTTGGTGCGTGCAAGCACACACCCTACGAGAATAATGCTCCAATGGGGGTGCCTTGGTCGGTGATGGGGACGGGCCGGTCGCCATCATAGAGGTTCTTTCGATAGTCGATTCCGAGGCTGGCACAGATCGTGGCGAAGAAGTCGGGGACGCCGACTGGGTCAGCGACGATCTTCTTTGACAGTTCATCGGTTTGCCCCCAGGCACCTTGGTGGTTCAAGCCACCGCCAGCAAGCACGCAGCTGAAGGCCGATCCTTGGTGGCCGCGTCCGCCGCCGCTATCGAATTCAGGCGGCCGGCCAAACTCGGTGGTGATCACAATCAGTGTTTTGTCGAGCAGCTTCTTCGATTCGAGGTCGACGATCAACGTTGCCACGGCGCGATCAAGTTCTTCGATCAACTTGTGCTGCTGCAGGATCCCTTCGTTGTGGACGTCCCAGCCAGCACCGTTGAGAAAATTGAGGTTGTGAGAAACTTCGATGAAGCGAACGCCGCGTTCGACCAAGCGGCGACTTAGCAAACACCGCTGACCGAATTCGCCGCCATATCGATTTCGCAGCTCATCCGATTCATTTTCGAGTTGAAACACTCGGTTGAATTCGGGGCCGCTCAATCGCAGACTCTGGGAGATGGTGTCGTCGTAGTCACGAAGCTGTTTCGGTACGTCGTTGCGCCCGCGGCGATTCAACGTGGCAAGCAGACGTTCGCGTCGAGCTTGCCGCTGATCTGACAGGTCGCCGCGCCTCGACAGTCCGGCTGGACCTTGACTCGTGTCGGTCAAATAAAGGTATCCATGGCTGGCTCCCAGGAACCCCGGACCACGCGTGACATTGGGATAGCCGATCAGCACATAGGGAGGCACGGATTGATCCGCTGCGCCACGCTCGTGCGCAACGATCGAACCGATCGAAGGGTAGGTCACCGTTCCCGAAATGGCCCGACCCGTATGCATCCGATTGGTCGCTGCAGCATGCTCGTCAATCACGCCATGATGAACACTGCGAACGGCAGTGACGCGATCCATCAACGGAGCCATGTTCTTCAAGTGCTCGCAAACTTGCACTCCGTCGACCGCCGTTGAAATCGGATCGTAATACGAACCGGCCTTTTTGTTCTTGGGGTCACCCTTGCGTTTGGGATCGAACGTGTCGGCCTGTCCCATTCCACCGCCCAGCCAAATGCTGATTACGTGTTCGGCTTTACCTTTCAGAGCAGGAGTGTCCGACTCAGAAGCAAGGAGCCGACTCGATCCAGCGATTGCAGCCGTTGCAGCGACCGATTGACCAAGAAACTTGCGACGGTTGGTTTCGGTGGGTTGGTTCATCGAACGTTTTCGGAAGGTGGGATGATTTTGGAGGGATGGTATTTGCAGAGATCGGATTAAGGCATCCATGCGAACTCGCGAGAATTTACGAGACTCCATACGGCGTCTTCATAAGCTTCTCGCCAGTCGGGGTTGATTCGAGGATCGGCGGGTGGTCCTCGTCGAACTCGTCGTTGAACTTCGAGCTGAATCTCGTTCGCCTCGGGCAACAGATGATTGGTCCAAGTCACCTGTGGCAATGGTGCATCGGGTCGAGCCCACTGGACCTTGTCTTCGGCGACGCGGCGGTGTTCGAAACCTGGCGCAAGCTCACCGACAAGCTCTTTCGCCTCAGTGGCGGTCGGATATCGCGACAGGAACCTCAAGAAGAGGGCTTCCACGAGATCGTTGGGCGACTTGGCATCCAGCGCAAGCTGGGCGAGCACGCTGTTTTGTGAAGCTCGCGTCAATCGCATGGTCAGGTCGCCGTTGGCCAGGATTCCAGGCTGCAATACATTCGGATCAGACTCGCGCTTGGCGATCGGCTTTTGCCTTGAACCGTTCCATCCAAACGCTTCCAACACATCGACCACCGCCTGGGCACGCGGCAGCGACAGGCTAGGACGGTCGCGTTCATTGTTCAGGCTCGCAAACATCCAGGCACGACGTGGAACGCCGAGAGTCAATCGACGATTCATCGGATGCACGCCGTCGTGCACGAACGTCAATTCCTCGCTGTCGATCGATGTGCTGGTGGCCGTGTGAAGTGAGTCGACCACCTGCTCGGCAGTCAAACGTCGCGGATCAGGCGCGGCAAAAAATCGTTGCTGAGGTGACGCGGCGAGATTGTTTCCCTTTCCAGCCCGCTGATAGACGGCTGAGTTCATGATCAGACGCATCACGTGTCGGGCGTCGTAGTCGTTGCGGACGAGTTCATCGGCAAGCCAGGCGAGCAGCTTCGGGTGGCTGGCAGACTGCCCTTCCCAGTCATGCACTGGCTCGACGATACCTGCTCCCACCAGACGCTCCCAAAGATGGTTGACCATCACTTGCGGAAAACGATCGTTTTCAGGCGATGTGATCAATGCGGCGAGACGCTCACGAGAATCATCAGGCGTCCTCATCAGCTGATCAACCTTGTCGGTATCAGCAACACCCGTGAACCGTTCAAAGGGCCAAGCCGGACCGACTTGCTGGTCCGGTTTGAGAGTGACTTGAATCAACGATTCGCGTGTTTGGTTTTCAAAAAACGCATCGGGAACGCGACTCGTCTTGGGCGGCGCGAGCTGTTTGCGTTCCAACATCGCAGCAAGCGAGTAGAGTTCCTCTTGTGTCGTGCTGTGATAGGGCGAGTCGTGACAGCGAGCGCACTGTAGTTCGATTCCCAACAGGCCTGCGGCAAGGATGTGACTTTTGGCTGCCATCGGCGAATCGTTTTCCGCGGCCAATCCGAATCCTGCGCTGCCGCCGTCGGCTGCACTGCCACGCATCTGGATCAATTCGGTCACCATTCGGTCGAGACTCTTGCCGTCAGAAAGGGCATCGTGCAAGAACCAGCGGAAGGGACCCGTGCTGTTGAGCGAGGGATTGAGCAACGTTGGATTCTCGGCCAACAGATCCATCCAAAAGCTGACCCAATGATCGGCGAGCCGCGGGTCATCCAACATGCGATCAACGAGTTGTTGTCGCTTTCGAGGATCACTGTCACTCAGGAAGCGAACGACGGTTGCTTGCTGCGGTGGCAAACCAACGGTGTCGAGGTAGACGCGGCGAATGAATTGTGCGTCCGAAATGGAGTCCGACAGGCGAATGGTTTCGGGATCGATCGGGGGATCTGGCCATTCGGCGCCTGCTTTGATCCATTTCGCAAGCAGGTCGGTCTCTTGCTTGGTCAACATCTCATCTGACGGCGGCATGTCGCCACTTAACACGCGGACCATCAATTCACTGGCTTCGGGGTCACCGGGAACCACGGCAAACTCGTCCGATTCGCCTTTCTGCAATGCGGCTTCACGTGAGTTGAGCCGTAGACCGCCCTGCTCTTTTTCTCCGTGGCAACGAAAACACTTTTCACGCAAAAGTGGCAGCACGGTGGCGTGGAAGTCTCGGGCGGCGTCGAGATCGTCAGATTGAAGCCTCGTCACCGCCGATTCGATCTTCGCATCGATATAGCCATCGATGCTCGTTGGCCCCTGCCCATCGGATTGGTCGGCGCGAAGATGCTCTCGCGCAAGTTCATGTCGACGCTGCCAGAATTGATCCTGCGACGAAGCCAACCGTCGGCGATGGTCGGTGTCGTGCCGATCGATCGCATGTGAGAGCCGAGAGAGGACCGGTTCGATTGCCGCATCGGTCAAGGGCAAGGGCGAAGCGTTTTGGTGCTCGCCTTGCAGAACGAAGAACGGACCGGCTGAGTCGTATTGGATTGCAACGACGACTTCACCCGTTTCAGTTCGGTAATCCTTGCCGCCAACAACAAACTCGAAGACGACGCGATGTGATTCTGCGGGACCGGAGACTTCGAGTTCTGAAATCACTTCTTGCTGTGGGAAGGCGACGGGACGACCACCCGGTGCGGGCGGCGCGGCGATTGGCACGATCGGTTCCAGGTTGGATCGCTTGTGAGGGTTCTTGATCGTTCGTGCGATCACTTTGCCGTCGACCCAAAGGCGCCCCAACGACCGAGCGCGAATCAAGACACGGTGCTTGCCTGGGGGAAGTGCAACATCCGAAGCCATTGCGACATGCAGCGGTGACTTCCATGCGCGGCGAATGCCCCAATCGTCATAAGCGATCGGGACACGTGAAAGTAGAAACTGATCGCCGATCAAGCGGTCTCGTTCGACGGGATCAGCTTCACCTTCTCGGAGCCATCTCGCATTGCTGGCTAGTCCTTCCGAGAACGTCAGCAAGACAGTGCCTGGTGGCACTTCCATTTCAGGCATCACTTCGGGTTTGGGAGCAACCACGCGAGGTCCACCGACTCGATTGAATCGTGAGGCGATGACGTCAGAGCTAAGCAGGGATCGATGGATGGCGACGGCATCGATCGAACCGCGGAAACTGTTGCCTGAGCTTCCACCCTGTGAAGATCCAATCCAAATCGCATCGTCATCAACCACCGGCGCGGCTTTGGTGGCGCCACCCATGTCCCAGTCGCCTTCGGTCGGTTGCCCGTCGATCCACCCACGAACCGACTTTGGATCACCGAAGCGATAGGCGACCGCGATGTGATGCCAACCCGTCGCCGTGTGAAAACCCGCCGCGCTGGTCCAACGATGCCAGTGCGAACCGCCACCTCCAGATCCAACCGGTGTCGCGAACAAGAAACTGACCTTCGCCGTTTCCTTTTGCATCACCACGCGCATCGCCCAATTCTGGTTGTCACGGGCAAAGCCCTTCGCCCCCGTGCGTCCCTTTCCAATGACGTACATCGGACTGGTGTTGCCCGTTGATTGGACGTTGACCCAAGCTTCGAGAGTGATTTCATCGCCATTGGCAAAATCAAAATCGCTTGATTGGCCCGGGTCCGAAAAACTCAAGTATCCCTTGGCGTTGAATGTGATCGCGGTATTGTCGTCAGCAAAGTCCGGGAACTCCGGCGGCCGCGGACCGATTTGGTCTCGCTGGACGTTTCCGTGCAGCTTCAGCAGCGTCGGTTCCTCGGCACCAAAGTTCCAGGTGGCGACAGTTTGCCCATCGGAGGCTAGGGCGTTTGTAGAGAGCAGGATCAGAGTGATCACTAGGCAGGTGGGTTTCATGGCAGCCATTCTAGCTGATGCTCGATCCGTAGGGTGTGTGCTCGCACGCACCACCTGTATATCTGCGCATCGTAGGGTGTGTGCTTGCACGCACCACCACTGAATCGCACAGCTTTTGGGATTCGGTGCGAGCAAGCACACACCCCACGGCCCGGAGAGCGAAAACGTTTCGCCACACCGCCGGTTGCCTAGATTTCGCGTCGATTTACGAGAAGTTTCTGTGACTCGAGCTCGGAACCCATTGACTTTTTCGAGGTTCAAACAATCGTTTAAAACAGTTGTTTTAATGTCGCTTTTCTCAGGATCTTGTTTTGGCTCAAGGCAAATCTGCCGAGCATGCCTCCGCCGAGGGGGATGTGCCTGCGCGGCTTCTCGCTGCGGCGGGGCCCGTTTTTGCTGAGCAGGGCTTCGATCGGGCCACGGTCCGAGAAATCTGCTCGGCCGCGGGCGTCAACGTTGCCTCGGTCGCCTACTACTTTGGCGACAAGATGGGGCTGTACCGTGAAGTGATTGAAGCGATCCGTCAATCGCGTGAGCGTCGATTCCCCGCACCCGCTGACGAGGACGTTGACGTCGAGGTAATGATGTATCGGCTCGTCAACACGATGTTGTCGCGGATGCTTGCCGGCGACTCATCAGGTTGGGAATCGCAATTGTTGATGCGAGAGTGCCAACAACCGACGCCGGTGTTCGAAAGCATTGTTAAGAACTTTTTCCGTCCGCTCTACAACACCTTGACTCGTACGACCCGTCGATTGCTGGGCGCAGAGGCGGCCGATCATCAGGTCGATCAACTCGCCCTGAGCGTCGTTGGCCAATGCGTTTACTATCGCTTCGGCGACGGCGTGGTTCAGATCTTGATCCCCAAAGCGACTCGACAGCAGCATTTCGATATCGACTCACTAAGTTTGCACATCACTTCGGTCACGATCGCGTCGACATGTGATCGAACACTCTCGCAGGTGCAAGCCGATTTGCAGCAACGCCTTGAAGCGGTCGCAATCGGCAACTCCGAACATTCGAACGAATCCCATTTGGGACAACCATAATAGGACGATAGGTTTCATGCCTGAACTGCCTACTCAGCCCGATTCCTTGGTCGAAGATGACTCGTCATCGTACGAATACGAAGGCGCTACGTCGGCCGAGAACTTCAAGATTCGCGATGCCGAATCCGTCGTTGGAAAGCTCTCCGAAAACGATCGGATGCGGAATCTCTATTTCAATGTTCTGATACCGATCGCACTGCTCTGTGTTGGCGGTCTCGCGATCCTTGCCTTTGGGAAAGTGCAACCAGACCAGCGACCACCTGCGGACATGAGTCGCGATGGTCGACTGCGAGCGCTGCCAGCGGTGAGAGTACAAAAAGTGCTTTCGCTCGAAGGAACCGGACAAGAGTTGCAGCTTCGCGTTGACGGTAGCGTGGTCCCTTTCCGCGAGACGAGAATCGCCGCCGAAGTGGCCGGGCGGATCGTCGAGAAGTCCTCGGTTTGCGAGGCGGGTAGCTACGTCAAAACGGGCGAGCTGCTGATGAAGATTGACGAGACTGATTACAAACTCGAAGTCGATCGTCTGAGTCGATTGCAGGAGCAGGAATACCAGGCGCTGCAGGAAGTTGATCAGGAGATGGCCAACTCGCAACGATTGATCGATGTTGCGAAGCAAGACGTCGCGCTTCAGGAAAAAGAAGTGCTGCGACAAAAGAGTTTGCCTGAAGGATTCGCGAGCCGAGGTGAAATCGACCAAGCCGAGCGGGCATTGTTGCAATCCCGGCAACAGCTGGTGACCTCGGAAAACAGCCTGAGCCTGCTGAAGAAGCGACGCGTGCGTCTGGAAGCTTCCGAGAAGCTAGCCAAGACTCAGCTTGCCCAGGCCGAAGCGAACCTCGCGCGATGTGAGATCAAAGCACCGATCGACGGCGTCATCGTTGCCGAAGAAGCCGAGTTGAATTCGTTCGTTGCTCGCGGCAGCACCATGGTGGTGATGGAAGACACGTCCAAAGTGGAGGTGTCGACGAACCTTCGTATGGACCAACTCCACTGGGTGTTGGATCAAGAGCGGGCTCGCAGCGACGACACCTCACGCGGTTACGACCTGCCAGAAACGCAAGCGATTATCGAATACCAGGTCGCTGGCCGCGACGATCTGATCTATCGCTGGCAGGGCAGACTCTTGAGCTATGACGGGATCGGTTTGGACCCGAACACGCGGACCGTGCCGGTTCGAGTTCTGGTTGACAATCCTCGACAGTACCTCGATCAAAACAATCAACTGCAATCGACTGCTGGACCAACGGCGTTGGTACGAGGAATGTTCGTGCGGGTCAAACTGTTGATCAAACCCCAGACCCCGCTTGTCGTCATACCGTCCGAAGCCCTCAAGCCGGGGAATCGCGTTTGGCGGTTCGATGCTGACGAGTCAGTCTTGGACGTTGATCCAGAGGAAATGGAAAAGATCAAAGCAGCATCCGAGACTGTCGAAAACACTCCACAAGACGGTGAGACCGAGGAAGTGACGGTCGACGACTTTAATCCCGGCGATTGGGCAGCGGGCAAGGTTATGGTCAAACCGGGGATCACTCCGGTCGATTCGCTGTGGCTCGATACAAAGTCACACGAGATCGTTGATCGCTTCCGGAACCGTGACAACGACAAGAGTCGGATGTGGGTTTGTGAGGTTCGCGGTGATGATCTTCAAGCCGGTTCGTTCGTTGTTGTTTCGCCGCTCGGTTATGTCGACAGCAATGGAACGGCGGCACGCGCAAGTGCTCAAGATATCACCGGCAAGCAACCTGCCTCGGACGAGGAGTCGAACGAATGAAGCGGGTTGTTGCTTGGGCGATTACAAACGCCCCAGGGATGAACGTTCTGATGCTCGCACTGATGTTGATCGGTGCGACGTGTCTCGGATTCATGCGCCGTGAAGTGTTTCCAGCATTCGAGCTCGAAATCGTGTTGGTGACGGTGCCGTATCCGGGTGCCACACCGAAAGACACCGAAGAAGCGATCTGCCAGAAGATCGAGGAAGCGATTCGCTCGATCGATGGGATCAAGAAAGTGACCGCGGTGGCACAGGAAGGTTCGGGGTTCGTGATCGCGGAATTGCGCGCGGACGTTGCCGACGTTCAAAAGGTGATGTCCGAAATCGACCGAGAAATCGATCGAATCCCCAGTTTCCCTGACCTCGCCGAAGACCCGCAGATTCAACAGATCACCTTCCGCGAAGCGGCGATTCGAATCGGAATCGTCGGGCCAAACGAACGGTCGCGCGAAGCGGAAATCAAGTTGCGCGAGGTTGCTGAGGAGATTCGCGACGATGTGCTTATGTTGTCGGCGGTTTCATCCGCTTCGATCATGGGAACGCGGCCCTACCAGATCGACGTCGAGATTCCCGAAAACACGCTCCGCAGCTACGGGCTTTCACTCGACCAAGTCGCGGCCATCATTCGTTCGCGAAACATTGAATTGCCAGGTGGGCAACTCAAGTCCGAAGGCCAAGAGGTGTTACTGAGGGCAAAGAACAAAGGTCGCATTGGTGAAGAAATCGGTAACCTGCCGCTCGTGACCCAGCCCGGTGGCGTCGTGTTGACTGTGAATGATCTCGGCAAGGTTCGCGACGAGTTTCAAGATGTCACGGCTGTGTCCGAGATCAATGGCGAGCCGGCGATGGTCGTCAATGTGGAACGTACTAAGCAGGAGGACCTGCTGGCTCTGGTCGATATGGTGCGCGAGTATGTCGACCAAAAGGAACTGCCTCCCGGCTATCGGTTCGTGATTTGGGGCGACAGCAGTACCGAAGTTCGGGGCCGCTTGTCCCTGCTGCTACGCAACGGGTTCCAAGGGTTGATCCTTGTCTTTTTGGTGCTGACACTGTTCCTCGAAATGCGGCTCGCGTTTTGGGTGGCACTCGGGATTCCGATCTCGATTCTCGGTGCGGGTGCAGCACTTGCGTGGGGCGATCAAACGCTCAACATGCTCAGCCTCTTTTCGTTCCTCGTCGCGCTCGGGATTGTGGTCGACGATGCGATCGTGATTGGCGAGAACATCTATGCACACATTCAAATGGACAAGCCGCTCGTTCAAGCGGCAATTGACGGGACCGTCGAGGTGGTGCCGAGTGTGACCGCCTCCGTGACGACCACCGTGATTGCTTTCGCACCAATGTTTTTCGTATCGGGTGTGATGGGCAAGTTCATGGCGGTGATCCCGTTTGCGGTGATCGCGATGTTGGTGATTTCGCTTTGGGAAAGCATCTTCGTTTTGCCTTGCCACTTGGCTCATAAGCACACTGGCTTCTTTAAGTTTGCGTCGATCATCCTGTACCCATTTCGACCGATTGGAATCGCACTCCAGTACTTGAGTGCTCGGTCGGGGCTCGTGTTGCAATGGTGTTGCCAGAACCTATACCTCCCTGCACTTCGTTTCAGCCTCAAGCATCGCGCGGTTCCCATTGCTGCGGCGATCGCAATGTTTGCAATCACAGCAGGCATGATCCGTGGCGGGGTTGTGCCCTCGATCCTGTTCCCAAAATCTGACAACAACAACCTGCAAGCGACGATCACCTTCCCTGATGGCACTCCCGCAGCGACCACCAACGCGGCGACGCGAAAGATGGAAGAGGCGCTTCGCGTTGTCAGTCGCCAGATTGGACAAGAACGGGCCGAGCGTACAGGCCAATCAATCGAGTCGATCTATCCCTATGAGAGCGACAAAGTTCAAGGACCTGTGCGTTTGACCTATCGCGACGTGGGCACTCAGTCCGACCTGCAAAACCCGGCTGGCGGCGGCGATTCGGGAAGTCACGTTGGACAGATCTTCGCCGAGTTGTTTGATACTGAGATTCGGGATATTCACAGCGATAAGATTCTGTCGATGTGGCGAGAAGAGGCAGGTGAGTTTCCGGGCGCAGAGCGAGTCACCTACGGCAGCGTCGGAGTTGGTCCAGGTGGCAAACCGATCGAATTCAAGTTGCTCGCCACAGGTGACAACGTCGATCAATTGTTGGCAGCCACCGAAGCGATCAAAAAACGACTTGGTGAGTTTTCGGGCGTGTTCGACATAGCCGACGACAACACGCCTGGGAAATGGGAATTCCAACTACGTGTGAAGGACAGTGCTCTTTCGACAGGAGTGACCGAACAGGAACTCGGTCAGACGGTTCGCAACTCCTACTTTGGCGCTGAGGTAATGCGCCTTCAACGCGGACGTCATGAAGTCAAATTGATGGTTCGCTATCCCGAGAACGAACGCAATAGTCTCGTTGACTTTCGAGAAATCAAAGTCCGAACCGCCGATGGAACCGAACGTCCGATCACTGAGCTAGCTGAGATTCAGTTGAACCGCGGCTTTTCCGAGATCAACCGCGTCGATCAAATGCGGTCGGTCACCATCACGGCGGATTTGGACGAGACTCAAGCGAACGCTGACTTGATCATTCAAGAACTTCAAAAGAGCTTTGTTCCCGCACTGACTGCGTCCGAGCACCCGACCGAGCAGGAGCAAAAGCTGATCGCCGAAGCGGGGCTTGCCGAGTGGTACCCCGGCGTTTCCGTTCGCTGGGAAGGCCAACGCGAGCAGAGCAAGGAATCGGTCGGTAGCCTCGCAGCCGGTTTTGGCGTGGCAATCATCGCGATGTTCGTTCTGCTCGTATTGCAGTTTCGCAGTTATGTTCAGCCACTCTTGATTCTTGCGATTGTTCCCTTCGGGATGATCGGCGCCGTTTGGGGACACGCACTCTTGGGGCTACCGCTGACGCTGTTCAGCATGTTTGGGTTGGTGGCCTTGTCGGGTGTTGTGATCAACGACTCGATTGTGTTGATCGACTTTATCAACGTTCGTGTTCGCGATGGCGTGCCCGTGCGAACGGCATTGCTCGAGGCGGGCGAGCGGCGATTCCGACCCATCATGTTGACAAGCATGACGACGATTGCCGGATTGATCCCGCTGATGACCGAGCGTTCCTTCCAGGCGCAATTGATGATCCCAATGGCGGCCAGCCTGGCCTTTGGCCTGATGTTGGCAACCTTCCTAGTCTTGCTACTTATCCCAGTTTTCTATTTGTCGTACATGCATCGTCTCGAGAGGCTTCAACGGTTCCTCGAACAGATTGGTTTCAGCAAGCCGGAGCCCGAGACGGACTCAATCTGATTCGAGTCTGTGTTCAGATTGGTGACCGTGAACCGCTTGGTTTTCGCCGATCGTGATCCGCGAGAAGACGTACGACTCCTTTTTTTGAACGCCAGTTCTCGGCGTTTTCCGGTGCATGGTGGAATGTCTCGCACCGTTTTCGAAAACAAGCATCGTTTTGGTACGTTGGGTGCACTACAGACCGAGTGTTATCGGTTCTACGCACGCGGGTATCGTCATGATGATCAAACGCACACTTCTTCTGTTCGCACTTCCCTTCTTTCTTTCCCTACCGCAATCAGCTCAAGCTCAGAGGACTGACCAGACGGGTCTGTACGCCGCTGCGACGAAATATCGTGAGCATGTGATCTACTTTGAAAAGCTGATTCAAAAGGTGCGTGGCATTCAGCGCATGGACGAAAAGCTTGTCAATGAATTCGAGCAAGCAACTAGGCAATTGCGGTTGGCCGCGCGCAATCCAAGACACGCGAGCCGTTTGCGGAAAGAGTGGGCTGACATTCAGGCGTTGCAGTTTCGAGTGGAGTCAGTGATTTTCGGCAAGTACACGTTGAATCGAGATATCGTTTGGGCCTGGAACTGCGTTTTGTATTCGCAAGCCATCGTCTACGACGAGTACGTGTTTCTTCTTGACAACCCACGGCATGATGCTCGCGTTACGCGGCGCACTCGCGTGTCGAACCCGGAGCGATTCCTGCCTCCACCGCCAACAAGCTCTGGCCAGATCATTCGTCCAACCATCCCAATCGTAGTGCCACAGTAGCGTAGGGCCGGATCAGCGTAGGCCGGATCAAGGAGCGACAGCGACACAGATCCGGCACCATCCTTGATCGTGCTTGATCAAACGCGACAAACGCGGCCTAGTAAAGGACTGCGACGACGACGTAGCCTGCCATACTCGCGACGACCCCGCAGACGCTCGCGTATTTGCCGATTTCAAAATAGCGTTGCAGTTTTTCGTGGCTTCCCCAGAACCATTGGAAGTGCATGAAGAGTCCAACGCAAATGAACAACAGCCCGACGCAAACGGCGCTTGCTCCGGTCAGTTCAACAAGCCAACTGCCGTAGCCGTGCCGATTGGAACTGAACCAGGTTGCACGCTGTGACAGGCAGCAACTAACTCCATACAGTGCGGTGATGGCTGCCAACGCGATTCCGACGCCCCACTTTTGCACGGGGCCACCTGATGGGGCATCGGTTAACCAATCTGCCAGGTCAAAAAGGCCGTCATTTCTTCGCACTAGTGACTCCCCGCTCGCTTGCCGACGTGTTGCACAGGTCGATCGGCAACATGCCTAGTGGCAGAATGGGGCCCTCCAGGGCGCGCTCTTGCAGAGTCTTATGGAAAATGATCCGCTAGGATCAGTCCGTTCCTTTTTTGTCGTCTCTTGATGCAGGTCTATCGTGCGAATCGCAGTGGCTGTTACGGCAACCGCATTGTTGATTGCGGGGTGTGGGAAAAAGAACCCCGTCTCGGAAGTCTCGGTGCAACAAAGTCGCGTGAAAATTGACGAGACCGCTTGGGTCGCGGGCACCGAAGACTGGACCGGATGGCGAGGGCCAACGAGCGATGGTCAAGTCCCCAGTCAAACGCTGCCGGTCACATGGAGTGACGACGAGAACGTCAAGTGGCGTGTTGATCTACCCGGCCGCGGCCACGGTTCACCCATCGTGGTTGATGAAAAGGTGATCGTAGCGACCGCGCTGGAAGAGGAAGAGAAGCAGGTGGTGTTGGCGGTCGATCGCGAATCCGGAGACACGCTATGGACTCGTGTCGTGCACTCGTCCGGATTCCCCACACCGCCTGAGATTCACAAAAAGGCAACCAACGCCAATGGGACCGTTGCCTCCAACGGCGAGCGATTGTTTATTTCGTTTTTGAACTCGGATGCGATCTTTCTCACCGCGCTTGATCTCGACGGCGAACTCATTTGGACCCGCCAGGTTGGCAAATTCGTTTCCAAGTTTGGGTACGCACCTTCGCCGATTCTGTACAAATCACTCGTCATCGTTGCTGCTGACAATAGCGGTGGCGGGTACCTGTCGGCATTGGATGCCGAGACCGGGGATGTCGCGTGGCGCGTCAAACGCACTGAGGACAGTTCCTACTCCAGCCCGATGGTGGCGACACTCGGTGGAAAAGACCAACTCCTGATCAGCGGTTGCAATTCAGTCTCAAGTTACGATCCGGCAACCGGCGATCAGAATTGGCAGACCGAATGCACGGCCGAATCGACCTGCGGCACCATCGTTTGCGCGGGCGAGCGGCTGTTTGCCAGCGGCGGCTACCCTCAGCGCCAAACGGTTTGCCTTTCGAGCGAAGGAAGCATTATTTGGCAAGATAACGCAAGAATTTACGAACCCTCGATGGTAGTGGTTGGCAACCAATTGGTCGGCGTCAGCGACGATGGTGTGGCCTATTGCTGGGACATCGCCGACGGCAACGAGGTTTGGAAGGAAAGACTGGGCGGCAATTTTAGTGCTTCACCGATCGTTTGCGATGGACGCGTCTATGCATCTAACCTGAAAGGAGACACGTTCGTCTTTACAATAGGAGAGTCCTATCAAGAGATCGCCAAGAATCGACTTGGTGAGGATTGTTACGCTAGCCCTGCGGTTTCGCGCGGCGAGATCTTTTTGCGGATTGGCGTCCGTCGTGAAGGCCGACGCACCGAACAACTCGTTTGTATTTCTGAGTCATGAGTGGAATTCGTTCATTTGTTGCAAACGCGCTGGCTGTGATCGCCGGGTGCCTTATTGGAAGCGCAGTCAACCTCTTGTTGGTGAACGTGGGACCCTACGTGTTCCCACTTCCCGAAGGCGCCGATGTCACGTCGATGGAGTCGCTCCGTGAGAGCATGGCGCTGATGAAACCGGTGAACTTTGTCTTTCCATTCCTGGGACACGCTCTCGGCACGCTCGTGGGAGCGTTCGCGACGACCAAGATCGCAGTAAGTTACAAACCGCAGCTTGCTTTGGTTGTCGGTGTGTTCTTCCTCGCTGGCGGTGTCACCGCGGCTCAGATGCTGGGCGGGCCAGAATGGTTCAACGCGGTCGACATCATCTTTGCCTATTTGCCAATGGGGTATTTGGGTGGTCGATTGGCGTATCGACCCAAGTCCGGTGAACTCGACTCAGGCGCGGCGTGATGCCATGACCGTTCCACGCATGTCGATCCGAGGTCTATTGACGATCACCGCGCTGATCGCCGGTTTCTTCGCAGCACACCAGTACGCACCTTCTTTTGGTGGCGTCCTTTGGCTGATGGGCTGTTACCTGCTTTTGCCGACGATCGGCTGCATCTTCTACGGCAGTATGTCTGCGGAGACGCAACGAAGCCTGATCGCAAAATCCGTTGGAGCGGCGTTTTTCGTCCTGATTGCGATCATGCTGGTCGCAGGGGACCTCGGCCTGGTACTCGTCATCGTGTCACAGATCTTTCTCTGGCCACTGCAACTGGCAACGATCGGCTATTTGCGACGTCAACGATCCGAGAAGCATCTCAATCAAGCATGAGATGAAGGATGCGCCTGTGAGCCGCTGGCCGTGAGGCCTCGGGCCTTGTCCGCACGAACAAGAAGAAGGTCCGGCCGCTTACGCGATCGCGGCTCACAGCTGCGTTCCGCAATTGGCCGCAAGCAACTGGTCGTTGCCTCGTCCGAAATCTCAGTGGTCAGCAGCCGAATCGCTCGAAACGAAAGCCGTTTACTGAACGCGAATTTCGGCCGTAAGGAGTGCTTTTGCCGAGACAGGGTTTTCGCCAGCGGTCGTGATGATCACTGGAGATTTTTGCGGGCCTACCGTCCCGTCGGCGGGAGTGAACTCAGGAAAGATGACGTGGGTCTTTTTCATTTCCTTTGGCGGATCGAACATGATGTTCCATCCTTCGCATGAAAGTGATTCGATCACAAACGGCTGCTTGCCACGAACGATGATCTTTTGCCGCACCGTTTCGCCAGGTTTGATTCCACCGAGTGGAATCGATTGCGGGAACAGGCTCAATTCGCTTTCGACGCTCCCGCTTACGTTGAGCGGAACACGCGGCATCGTGCGGTCGTTGGTGATGACAACGAATGCGTCTTGAAAATACCCCTTCGGCGCGTCTTCGCGAAGCTTGACGTTGAACTCGTAGTCCACTCGACCGCTGCCACGCAGCGTTTCTTTGAACGATGGAATCAACCATGGGCGGTTGCTTTCGACGTCGAGCACTTTCCAGTCACTTCGACCGGCGTAGTAGAGCATCGTCTTCTTTTCGACTTCATCGCCTTGATTGACTTTGCCGAAATCGATCGAGCCCGGATGAAACACCATGTCGCTGCGAATATAGCCATCAACGCGCAAGCGAACTTCGTGATAGTAAGGTCGGTCAAAGATGACAGTCAAAGTGGCGCCGCGCTTGCCTTTGAAGGTTCGCGTGTTGAAGCGGGCCAGGATTTCGCCTTTCTGCCCCGGTGCCACACTCTGGGTTTTGATGATCGGTGTGGTGCATCCGCAACTCGCGCGCACCGACCGGATATGAAGGTCGCGCTGCAGCGGGTTGGTGAACTCAAACGTGTATTCCGTCTTCGCAGCGACCGCGACCGTGCCGAAGTCGTGCTTTTTGCTTTTGAAGGCTTGATCGGACCAATCTGCCGAAGCCGTGGTGATGGCGAGGCAAGAAAACGCGACCAAAGCCGAAGATCGAGTCAGAGCGGATTGCAGGCGTGTCATGGTGGTCATTTCCAGCTGACAAGAGAAAATTGACGCTTCCATGCAACGCTGGTGCAACGTGCCACCTTTGGGTTGGCCGTCTCACCATTGGGTTGGTATGGGGCGTCAGGCGGTGGGCAGGAAGGCGTATGACGGCTCGATTGGTGAGTCGGCAATACCCCGTCCTTCTCTATTCAAACTAGCGATCCAAATCGCCGAGGCAAGGAAAAGACGCGAAAATACAGCTCATTCTCCGCCTTCAAACCGTGCAGCTTGCATCAAATTGCAAATTCAGGCGATCCAGTAAAAACGCGAAGTTTAGGCGTTCGGATCGTCTGGACACAATGGTGAGCAAAATCGCCCTTTTCAAGGGTGACAATCGCGCACGAAAAACGGGGCGAGTCTCACTTGGAGACTCACCCCGAATCGAAGTCGCTACGTCCACTGAGCGGGTGTGGCCTGTTGCGTCAGGCGTCACACCTCAGCTCATTCCTAGCTCTTTTCGTTTCGACTTGGCCGATCCAATGGCCGGCCAAGGTCGGCACGAGAATTTTTAGCATCCGCAAGTTGGCTCAGCGCCACAAGTTGGCTCGCAGCCGCACGATGGTTCATCGCAGCAGCTGTTGTTGCACTTGTGGTTGAACAGTCGCTTCAGCATGGTCTTGACTGGACCATCTTTTGGGCAGCAAGGTTGCGGGCAGCAAGCTGGCTCGCATCCGCCACAAGCCGAGTCGTTGCAGCAACCCGAAGCCGAGCCGCTTTCGCAGCAAGGTTGTGGGCAGCAAACTTGGACTGGAACTTGCTTGCAGACGACCTTAGGCACGCATCGTGTGACGGTGTAAGGCTCGCAAACTTTGCGGCACTTTGCGACCTTGATGGTCTTGGTGTAGCACTCTTTGCGGCACTTGGTTTCGCAAACAGTCTTGGTGCGGCACTCAGGAACCATTTTGCAGACTTTGTAGCTGCAGGTCTTGGTGCGGCACTCAGGAACCATTTTGCAAACGGTGTAGCTGCAGGTCTTGGTGCGTGGCTCGCAGGTGTAACCAGTGCAAACGGTGTAGTTGCAGGTCTTGGTGCGGCACTCGGGAACCATCTTGCAAGTGGTGTACTTGCAAACCTTGGTGCGGTTTTCGCAAACCATCTTGCAGACTTTGTAGCTGCAAGTCTTGGTGCGGCACTCAGGAACCATCTTGCAAACGGTGTAGTTGCAAGTCTTGGTGCGGCATTCTGGAACCATACGGCAGACGGTGTAGTTGCAAGTTTTGGTCTTGCACTCAGGAACGCGTCGGCAGACGGTGTAAGGAACGCAACGCTCGCGGCATTCGCGACGATAGCGAGTGCAGGTGACTTCCTTCTCTTCGCAAGTAGGAACCCAGACTTTCTTGCAGACAGTCTTTGGTGGGCATTGCACGCACTCAACGCGGCACTTGCCTGGGCAGTAAACGCACTTGCAAGTTGCGGCATCGTAGCGCCATGTGCCTGGCTCACGAACCGTCTTACGCATGGTCTTGCCGGGGATCGTTTCAGTGCGGTTTTCCCAGTGACCACCCTTGACCTTGACGGTCTTAGTGTAGGTCTCAGGAACCAAAACGCTGTAACGCTCGGTGCGAGTCTTTTGCTCTTTCACCGTGTTGTACACGGTGTAGTTGATCGTACGAGTCTTGGTTTCGTAGACAGGCTTCATCACTTTGTAGTTGATGGTGCGAGTCTTGGTCTCGTACACAGGCTTCATGACCGTGTAGTTAACTTCCTTCGTACGGGTTTCCCAAACGGGCTTCTTGACGGTGTAGTTGATCGTCTTTTCGTGCGTTTGGTAGACCGGCTTCATCACTTTGTAGTTGATGGTCTTCGTACGGGTCTCGTACACAGGCTTACGCACGGTGTAGTTGATGGTCTTCGTACGAGTTTCGTAAACCGGCTTGTTTACCGTGTAGTTGATCGTACGAGTTTTGGTTTCGTACTTTGGAACCATCACGGTGTATTGAACTTCACGCGTGGTTGTCTCAGGCACCATTCGGACTGCCTGGACTTCTTTGTCCACGTAGTAAACTTCGTTACGCGTGCGATGACGAGTTTCTTGTACCTTTTCGTATACCGTTTCACGCACGGTGCGCATTACGGTGTAAGTTCCGCCAGCGACAGCACCTTCGGTGCTTTCCGCAGCGGTTTCGCATCCACCACAGCCGTTGTAGCTGACTGCGCCACAGTAAGCGGCGCTGGCGGAGTTCGCCCCCGAGACGATCGCACAGATCGCGACGGCAGGCATGATCCACAGCCTTTTCATCTTCAAATTCTCCACAGGAAACAACACATGTGTTGCGGGACGTAGCATTCGCCACCAGCGCTTCGGCACTCGTGACGCTGCATCAAGCTCGCTCCACCAATCGCCACCGGGCGGTGGCTATTCCAATCGCTCATGCAACGCAATGCGTGAGGGGAGGACGGAAGGGTCGCGCAATAGGTGCGCATTGGTGAAGTCGATATCGATGCACTGACTACATCGACTACGAACCAATGTTTGAACACGCAAAGGTGCACGCCAAGGTAAAAGAGAAGGATTAGGCAGACCCGTCACGTGGATGGTTCGATAACTGACGGTTGTAGTAACCTTGCGTTCTCTTTCCGCGACACTGTGTTGAATCAACCACCATATACCCCCGGACGATTCTCATACATCGCATGATCGATACGACCCGACTTCGGCTTGGCGAAACTCTTTGCGCCGCTCGGATTCCATTCGAGAACCGCTGCGGGACCCATCCATCGTCGCGTTATGGTAGGCTGATCGCTCACCGCACCGTGCGGCCCACCTTTCCAACCCAACTCACCCAGGCGGCGTCGCTGTGGCTTCAGCGCACGAAGATGACAAGCCGATCGATTCGGAAGATTCAGCAAACGTTGAATCAACGCACGAATTGCCACGACCGGCCGTTGGGCGGTTGAGTCTCTACTACCGCGAACTCCACCGGTTGCTCGAGTCGGAAGTCAATTCGGTCAATAGCCAAGAGCTTGGAAGCTTGGTCGACGTTTCTCCCGCGGTCGTCCGTCGTGACCTCAGTGCCCTCGGGACGATTGGCCGGCGAGGTGTCGGCTACGACGTTTCAACGTTGATTGAACGCATCGGGGCAGTGCTCGGATCGGGCATGCAGTGGCGAGTGGTCTTGGTCGGCGTCGGGTCGCTCGGCGATGCACTGTTGAGGTATCGCGGTTTCGAGCGACTCGGGTTCAAATTGGTGGTCGCCTTTGACAACGACCCGGCCAGGATTGGAACGTCAATCGGCGGCGTCGATGTCCGTGACGTCGAAGAGATGGATGGGGTGTTGGCCGAGATCAAACCGGAACTCGCGATCGTCGCTGTGCCAGCCGATCATGCAACCGATGTCGCCGCCCGATTGGTGGCATCGGGCGTCTCGGGGGTCCTCAATTTTGCCCCCACCACCCTGCGGCTGTCCTCGGGAATCGCAGTGGTCAATGTCGACTTGGCCAGCGAACTTCAGTTGCTTGCGTTCAGCGTCCAGCATCGCCGCTAGAGGCGGTAACACGCTGTTAACGGGCAACTTTTTTTGCGGTTTCCTCCACGGAAGGAGTTTCTCGAACGCTCATGGTGGCAAAAACCCCCGAAAAACACGCCAGTAATTGCCAGCGAGGCCGTTGGGGGCGAACCTCGAGCAATTGCGAAACCTCCTCTTTAGCAGTCGGAGAACACTTGCTAAACTCCCCCCCTACCAGAAACCACACTACCCCGTGGTGTAATTGGCAACACAGCTGGTTTTGGTCCAGCCATTCAAGGTTCGAGTCCTTGCGGGGTAGCTTCAAAGTCGCGCACTGACGCGCATTCTTGCCGACTCTCGACATTTTCGATACTTGAAGCGCACTCACGTGCAACCGTCGCGCATGGATTTCCCGGATGCGCGTCAGTGACTGGCGCGCTGGGTGGTCGTTTGGGTGGTACTTTTTCGGGAACGAACCCTGTGACTTTTTCCCAATCGTGCCCCATCACCATGTGATAGTGCTCATCGGCAACTGCTACCGAGTTCCCAAGCCAGAGTGAGACCGTTTTGGCTGGGATTCCAAAGGACCGCAGTTCGGAAACTCGAGTAGCGCGCATGTTCTGAAAGCCCTTTGTGCGCACTGGTACGAGACCAGAATAGGTTGTCGCATACGATTCGGACGATCGCGTCAATAAGGTCACCAATCCGAATAGCGATGAGATCGAGTACTTTTACGACTCTCGAAACCGTCTAATCAGCACGCTGTATGACGATGGCACGACCGAGAAGCAGGTGTATGGCACGACAGGCAACGAGGCGGGGTTGCTGGTCAAGACCATTGACTGTGCGAGTGTGGTGACAACTAACGACTACGACGATTCCGACCCACTTGTCACGCGCGTCGTTCAACGTGGCCGCACAATTAAGTAGGGTTGATTGCGATCGATGATCGTGCGCCATCCAAGCATTGGCGCCTCCCATACAACTTCGTTCTGTCGCCTGACCCGCAAGTCAACGCTATTCATTCTGGCCAACGCGTACACCCATTCGGCACCTGTCTTCGCTGTGCGGGCTTCAACAACGAGAACGACCTCTGGATTCGTTCCCTGTGCGAAAACAAAAATCCCACCATCCAGCTTCTCTCTCGTTGCCTCGGGATAGCGGTAGATTGGTTGTGGCATACGACGGAGATTTCGCACTTCGCCATTGGCATCTGTTCTGGTTGCATCAAAACCACGTGCAATCCGCCTCATCTGTCGCAGACGGAGATTCTCAGATCCTGTCGAAACACTTGCGTCGGGTATCGTGCGAAATTCGACACCCGCGCTTTTGGAATTCCAAACCTGCTCGCCATCGAGAATCCCAACGATCGGCGCGTCGATCATGGAATGAAACTCGGCCTCGAGTCGATCGCGTGGCGAGTACCATTTGATCACCGAGGCGATTGCAATTGGATGCCCGACGTTCGACACCCATAAATACACGGAACCGTGAAGTGATCCAGTCACCGGGTTGCTCCACTTCAATAGCGACTGTTCCTCCAGCTCAATAGCAAGCTGAGGAGACTCGGGCGTTTCAATGGTGATCGCCTTCGCGAATTCCTTTGTGAGCTTGGCTCCTTCCTCGGCTCTGGTCGACTCGGCAACTTGCGCGCATGCGTTTGGAATAATGATGTGTAGGAGCAGGAGTGCGGCCAGGAATCGCATGGTTTTGTCTCCGCATGCAGTCGATATATGCCACGTCGGCTGAGTCGCCTTCGCACGCCCATGGAATGCAAGACGGTATGTCTGTGGCGTCAAGTTTGAGCATCCGGTTCTGTCGCTACGGCGGCTCACGGACCGAAGCAAGTCATCATGATGTTCTTGGTCATTCCGCTGATCGCCATTTGAGTCTCCAGCACCAGGGTGACGGCTTTGAACGCAGGCCCTTTCGGTCACGCGACTCCGTGTCACGATACCGTGCGACTAACTCGGCAGGCTTGGGCTCAAGTCCATGCCCCTAGCCCCGTTTGCGATTGGCCACTGACGGCATGTCCGGAAACCAATCCGCAAGACTGCGTCTCGGCTTCATCTGCGGGCGCCCGCAAAGCCACGCATGTAGTTGGATCTTAATACCGAACGTGGCGTGCGATTACCGAACAAACTGAGGTGACCCTACTGCCCTGTAGGATCAGTGTTGTGTTTGCCGCCGGTCCATTTACGCGAGTGGACCGGCGGCTTCTTTCGCTGTTGAGAACGAAGGTTCTCAATCGAGTTGCGGATGACCGCATAACCGGAATTCGGCACGGCTTCAACAGTCCGCCATGCGGGTGTGTCGATAAGCACAGTGCTGTTTGGTACCAGCGTGTTTGCCCGGTTAAGTACCCTGTCCTGGGCAAGCAGTGGGATGACTGCTTCTTGCCTGAGCGGTCCCCATTTACCGTCCGTCCAGGTATCACAAGTGCCCTTGGACTGCCTGGGCGGACACTTTTGAATCTCGGCTGCCCGCAAGTTGAAAAATTACCGGACGCCTCGACCACCTATCTCTTTGTACTGGCGCTACTCAACGCCGCAGAATTGATCGCTGCGGTCAGCTGCTCAAACCCAAAAGGCTTGGTGAGAAATGTCGAGTCATCGACTTCCCGATACCGAGGAAGGCCGCTCATCAGAACGATCGGTAATTCGGGCGAAATCTCCTGGGCAAGCTTCCTAAATTCGATCCCGCTCACTCCTGGCAAGTCGACGTCTACCAAAGCAGCAGAAACAGTCACATCTTTACGTGCGAGGTGCCTTAGCGCCTCCTCAGCCGACCGGCATTCGACAACTAGAAATCCATTTGCTCGCAGCTGCTGTGCTATCGATTCGAGGACCGGCTGCTGGTCTTCTACAACGAGGAAGGTATTTCCCACGTCTATGGACATCGCTTCCGACGGTGGGGCAGCCTCAGAAATAGAGCCAGTCGCGATTGGTAGTGCGATTGTGACGGTTGTGCCGTTTCCAGCACTCGATTCGACGTCGACTCTGCCTCCGTGGTCAGCGACGATTCCATGCACGATCGCCATTCCCAATCCAGTGCCTTTTCCTCGCTCCTTTGTAGAAAAGAACGGGTCGAATACTTGGCGAAGTGTTGATGGGTCCATTCCCACCCCAGTGTCGGCGATTTCAATCTGAACTTCTTCTGAGTCTGAACTGGGTATCAAGCGAATGCGAATGTCGCCGCCTTCTGGCAGCGCGTCACGTGAGTTGATGACAAGGTTTAACAATGCCTGCTGCAACTGAGACTCGTCTACACGGCATAGGATTCGATCGCCGCGCTGCCAATCGAAAGTAACCCTAACGTTGGCAGGAAGCAGTCGTCTCACAAAATCAATGAAGCAACCAAGAAGCTCGCCCAGATCGAGGACCTCTTTTTCAGTTGTTCTGTTGCCGCAAAAAGTTAGTAAGCCTCGGGTCGTGCCAGCTGCTTGATTGGCCGCCTCGAGTATGTGGGACACGAATTCGTGCGCCTCGTGCTGAGGATCGATACTATGCTTCGCAACCTCGGCAAAGTTGACGATTGCGGAAAGAGAATTGTTGAAGTCGTGCGCGATGCCCGCGGCGAGAGTGCCGACCGCGTCCATCTTCTGTGCTTGGGCGAGTGATTTTTCGAGTTGCTGCCGTTCGGTTGAGTCGTGGAATACAAGTACGCGCCCAACATTCGCACCTAGTGACTCACCTCCGCAGACAGAATATACGGTGAGTTCCCTATTCGCATCGTAACTTGTCCCAACGCAAACTTCGGGGCAGGACCCTTGGGGGAGTTCGCCAGCCCAGAGTTTCCGAAAGACGTCGCGGCTATCTGACGCTATTTGTCGAGCGATAGCGTCATAAAGCTGCTGAGCCGTCATTGTCCCGAACTCGACTTCGGATAATTGTAGTAGTTCAAAGAATCTGCCGTTTCCCATCATGAAAACGCCGTCGAGATCAATAACGCAAATCCCTTCACGAACCGCCTCGTATGATGAATTGAGAATCGCGGCGTTCTGCTCGAGTTCGCGAGTCTTGGCTCGAACTGCGGCACGCAGAAAGAAGATAAATGAAATGCATATGGCCAGCAGCGCGATGGTTGAAAGGGCGACCAATTGAACTCGTGATGAGGCATACCATGGTCTTCTGGTTACCACTTTGATGTCTTCGAAACTTCTCGGGTAAACCACCGTCTGCTCGTTCTGATAATCGACATAGCCGGTCACCTCTACGGTTTCGGCCGTCCCAAGCTGAAGTGTCGCGATATCGCCAACCACCATTCCGACATCAACTCGTACCCGTTTGTCGTCGCCATCAAGTAGTTCAAAGAAAACCTCGTTGTCATCGAGTCGCGTTATCGTTCCTCGAGCAGTGCAGTAGTCTCCAGGTGCCAATGTGGAGGTGACCGGCTTAGCTGGCTCTGAGCGATTCAGTACCCAATCGTTTGCTGTAGCGTGCACTTGCAATCCGGCGACCGATATACTGCGTCGCGACGTATCGGTCGAAACGGTACCCACGTATCTGACCATATCGCCAACCGTGAGGAACTGGGGGTCGTAGATGTCAAGTTCCAGCATCTCCTTGGAGTCGGCACGGAAGAAATAGCGGCTCTCTGACTTGCGACAAGCAATCACACCGTTAACCCCCACGCCACTTCCGTCCGACGGAAAGACGGGGCCCGGCGTCAATACTTCGACATCATCAACGCCATTCGGGTTGAGCATCAACACTGCGTGTTTCGACGGCCCTTCGCCACGTTGCAACACAACGCCAGTTACTCGCACAGTTGCGCCCGCAAAATTCAGCCCGATCGTTTCCTTTGCGCGTTCAGAGAATTCAGCTCGCACAGGCACACCAAAGCCGTCAATCCAAAGTATGTAGCGGTTGAAGTGTTGCATGACAAAGCTGACACGACCTTCGACAGCGACAACGTGGCCGTCAAGTCTGAAGATGTCGCTCTGTGTAATGGCGTCCGCTAGTGTCCGTGCCGGCGGCAATACTCCAGCTGTGACATCGTCGACCGTCGCAAGCTTAAGACCACCATGGCCTTCCCACACAATCGCTTCGCCTTCTACCGAAACGCGACTTCCGACTCGCAATTCGTCTTTATCACCAGCGTCTGCCAGTGAAACAAGAACACCCTGTGGATTTGAATCACCAACAACAACGAATGAATGCCAGTAGGGATTCATCCAGACAATTGTGCCGCTGGTTTTGACTCGCGTCCCAAATACATCCGACTTTTTCGAAAGCACCGCGAGTTGGCTGGGGGCAACCGTCCGTTCAGCACATCGTGCATTGCTGTGCAACGACAACGCGACGGCGAAAAAGGCAACGTACAGCGTGCGTAACTTCACCATGTGATCCTAGATGAATGTGAGCTGAGTCCGGTTGCTTTAATGATAAGCAACCCCCATCAGCCACAACCACCCAGGGCGAGTTAGACACACGTGAAAGTGAAGGCTAAGTTGCAAGTAGAGACAACCAGAATCAAGACCCGTCCATTCATACGGGTGGACGGTTATTCTTCTTCGCCAAAAAAATGAGCCTTCAACCCGCGTTTCTACGAAGTCTGTATCTCTGACGCGTTCTTTGCACCTCGCGACTTCAAAAACGCAACAACATCGACATCTTTGGTGTAGTCCAGCGCTGAGAACAGTACGGTCTTGTCACCGTAAAGGGGATAAAGGTTGTTGACGTTTACACCAGCTGCGACGAGCTTTTTGACAAGCCTTAGCCTCATTTCGGCAGACTTGCGTTGATTAAGAGCACTGATGAGCGGCCGGCCGATGTCAACGTTTGCGCCTCGCTCGAGCAGCAAGTCAACATTCTCTTCCTGATCCTCGCGGATTGCAGCCACAAGCGCCGTAGTCTTTTCGGGCAATCGCATCACGTTAATGTTGAATCCATGATCCAGAAGTGCTCGAACAACACTTACGTGTCCCTGGCGAGCCGCTTCCTGGAGATTGGGGGCAGACTTAGAGTTGTCACCTTCTTCCGCCAGTTCGGGAAACTCACGACACAGGCGTATGACTTCCTCAGTTTGGCTGCGAAAAACGGCAGCCCCGAGTTGGTTTGGTGGCGCTAACATTCTCTTGTGATCTAGTGACATGATGTGCGACTTGGCTTTCTCGCCCTAATCGTATCGCGGTTTGCTTGGCTCCGTTGAAGTGGGTGAATGGCATTCTCTGCCTTCGCTACAAAGAACAAGATTTCTCAGCTGTAACGTGGGCAACCTCACAAACGGGATGCCGGCCAGGAGCGATGCAACTAATAGAAACCAAGTACGGCAAACACGACTCGCGATACAAACGCCGTCAACACAAACACGGCCAGCGCGATCAGAAAGAACACAATATCTCGAATGGACATGGTTTTAATGTCGTTGGTCGCCATGCGCCGCATCAACGTTTCTCGCGGACTGTGTGAATCTTAATATTCGCGCCGCGAGCTTCGTGCCGATGCCAAACAAGTCACGGTGCTGCCCTGCACTGTGTCGTTGCTCTGCCGCCCAGAGTCACCACCCACGACTCTGGGCGGCTTTACTTCGCAAACACCCAACGTGTTTCGTTTCTCAGTAAATTGCCGCTGTTCAGTGTTGCGGCCGCTTGGTGCTCCTGCTTAGAACGGAACTGATCGACAACCGCTGGCCACGTACACGGGGCATGAACGTCGCTGGCGTCGCCGATCCTTGATAGGGGTTCTGCCTCGAGCCACGCGGCCATTCCACTTCCGGTCGCGTGGCTTTTTTAGTGCATGAACGATCGAGAGATGCAGTCATTGAACAGACTCAAGATCCCAACTGACCCGGCCCAGCGACAAGTGCTTGCAAATATCTGCTTGGAAACGATCGAATCATGTCGTCCAACTGATTGCCCGCGCGACAACCACCCAAGCTCGTACATCACGTGGGCTCGCTGGTGGGAGAGCAACGACAACCAGGACATGGCGGACGTTTGTTGGTACCGGCACGAGTTGTTAAGAGCCGCCGGAATTATCGAAATCTAATCGCTCGTGCTGGGTTTCTGTTTGCATCGCTCGAGCAGGAACGATTACGATCGATCGCGATCGAATCTGTGGGATTCAATCAGGTCGCTGTTGCAACCTTTCCTAGAGCCCGGTTGTGGCGGCGATTGGAATCATCATTCAAGCCGAGTGCTCCATCATTGTGATCACACGGCTTTTTTGCTGACCGTGCGACTCTGCACGATGTGCGTTCTTGCACAGATTGATACTCGAGAGATAACGCAATAGCCTGCATGCAATTGATCGCTTCGAGAGAGGCTGTTTCATACGCGAGTTCGCAGGGCAGGCAATGAGCGGTGCAGACAAGTGGGTGTTCTTCACGGACGTTGACGGGCAGTGGAGATGGAAGCGGATCTCTCCAAGTGGCAACGTCGTCGGCGAGTCAAACCGAGGGTATTCCAGCCGGGCTGAGTGCGTCGCCAACGCGAAACTGACGGGCTATCAAGGCTCATAACCTCAGCTACCCTCTGGGCTGTGGCACTGTGCCTTTACAGAATGCGATGTTGTGTAGGCCGCCTGTCCGCGAGCGCACGTGGGGGGCGGCTTTTCAATTCGCTGCCGTTCGCAACATAGTTACTTTTGTTGGCTACTTCCTGTTTGACGACGGATCATCGCATGCGAGACTGAGGGTCAGACGAAGCTGCTTCCCAATCCATACAGCTTCGTCGCTGCTCGTTCTGCCTTACGAGCGGTCCTGCCCCTTTCAGTTCTGCTGTGAGGGGTTTTTTGTTGACCACTCATCGCATAGAGGGCAATCGTTGCCAAAGGCACCGCGTCAAAGTACGAAGTGGAAACGAACATTCTGGGCTGTGGTCATGCTCTTTCAGGTCTTGGTGATCATCTACCTCTGCATCGTGATCATCTACTTGGCCATGACATGAAACCTTCGCACCAAGACCCGACATGGGCGGTAATACATTTTCTCATTGATCAAGCTTGCCCGATCGCAACAATCAGTCATGCGGACACAACACACTCCCAGTCCGTGGCCACGTGATCATTCAGCCCGGTCGCGTGGCTTTTTTTGTTTGCACCGATGGTGCATGAACCCTTGCAAGTCCCGCCCCGTCCGATCACGAGCCGCCCAAGCGTCGCCGCCGATCGGACGACATGAGTCTTTCGGAGTTGGACCTCCGTGTGCTGGAGCACTTAGACAAAACGAATGAGCCCTGAGCTCTAGCGCGAAGAAGTAACCGGGCCAGCTTTTTCTTGATCGGCATGCGTTGGCACGCTTTCTTTGTGCCCCGTAATCTCTATTCCCCCCTGAATAAGCGTCACGGATGTAACGGCGCCGTTTTTTCTAATGAATTGGTACTCTGCGTCGACTTGGCGGAGAAAGAACCGGTCGGCGACTTTGCTAAGATAGAGAGGCAAATAGGACTCTTGATGAGGCAACCCTGACAGCTGCCCGTAGAGACGGTTGCCTCGGACTTCCATGGTGAATCGACCGTTCTTCAATTGTATCGAGCGGTCACGCTCTTTATCGTCACTTGGGTCTTCGATCAGATAGGTGCCTACGTACTCGGTGAGCTCCTGCGTGCTAACAATCTTCTCAGGAAGATCATAGCGCGTCTCTTTGCCTTCAGATCTTGCGATTACCTCTCTCCCGCTCAGGAAAGCGTTATTGATAAAAATCACCGTGACGGATTCCTCCTCGGGAACCACTTCGAAAACACAGCCATGGCCATTTGTGAGACCATCGTGCCCGTAAGCTTGTTGACCGTAACTCTTGTAACAAGCGATCGCTAAGCTCTGTCCACCCGCTTCGCCTTGCGTATGAAGCAGGAGGTGAAAAGCGCCTGCTAAGGGTGTTTTTTCCGGATGTATTATCGCCTTACCCAATAGAACCAAGTCCGACGCACTTGATTTCAGCGAGCCGGCTCCGGCAAGTGCCTTGTATGTCCAGGGGATCACAGAGTCCGTGCCTCTGTACGCGGGTGCAAGTCTTCGGTTCTGCTCGCGGGTTAGGGACATCGATGTGTCATTCATACCGAGAGGACGCGTGATTTTTTCAGCGACTAACTCATCCCATGGTTTACCGTAAACCTGTGAAAGAAGGTCCCCGAGCAAGCCCATTCCGAGATTGGAGTAATGACACGGAAACGGTGAATCACCCTTCAATTCCGTCCTGCCTAAGAATGCAAGAAGACGCTTGCGACTATAATGCGCATACGAGTTCAACGGGTCCGCTCCAACGTGCAGATCGCCCGGCTCCCCAGGCAAACCGCTGGTGTGCGTTGCGAGTTGTCGAAGTGTAATCTGACCCATGCGTGGATCGGCGAACGGTTGGCCCTCTAGTAGCTGTCCGACGGTGGTGTCGAGCGCAACCTTGCCCTCATGAACCGCCTGGGCAAGTAACAATCCCGTAAACACCTTCGTGACCGAACCAATCTCAAACAGTATTCGCTTCGGTGCAATTCCAGCCGGTTCCAACTTGCCCGCCCCGGCAAACACAACTTTGCCTCCCACTTTTTGTGCTGTTACGATGCAGCCTCGGGGCAAATGCTGAACCATTTCTTCAGCAGCTTCGGAAAGTGGCTTTGCGTTCGGCGGGGCGCCTTCAGCAATTGTTGCAACGCACTCGCAACACAACACCAACAAGAGTATTGATTTCATCAATTTTTCACCGATCGAGAGCTGGCTGCGTTAACCACTGCTGAATCTACAAAACGGTTTAACCCAACAGGTTGTACTCAAGATCCAGATGAAAGTTTGAACAACGTAAACTCCACTGTCAGTAGGCTCGGACCGGATCCGCGTCGGTTCCTACGAGCCGCTGTGAATCCGGCGTGAGCCTGGAACTGGCGAGCGATGCAACCAATGCGAATTGAAGCATATTCTAGATTGCAGCGGTGAGTGATTTGTATTGACACATGGACCCGCCCCGTCAACTTCCACAGTTGGCTGTCGGGGCCGCGTTGATTCCGCCACTTCGCGACCACCGTGGTTGGTTTAGCAACGTAGCTCATAGACGGTCACATTAATCGCGAGACCTGTATACGCCGTCCATCTCTTTAGAACCTCTCGCTCATTCGTAAGAACTGATGCGTCCGTCCGGGTGATTCCTTCCAGCAGAGATCATTGACATGCCTTTTCTGTGCGACAGGACGTGGAGCCCTCCGTCATGGCGCGATGGCACTTGGCGGATCGGGGCGCCGACCGGTGTCACGTGCTCGCCAGTCGCCCACCGTACGCGAAAGGTTGATTCAGCAAGATCTGAGTTCACGACTCAGCGATTCTTAACTGGGGCCAGTCGAATCGCTCGAGTTTGCCCCTGTGCTCCCTGAAAGCGAGCATAAACATTTGCGTCGGTGGCCGCGCCATTGATGTTGGACGTCGTGATTTGAACACGGTAGTCTGTCTGCCAGGGTTGAGGTTCGAGGCTGCCTTCCACGTTGCGCATGTAAAGGGTAACGACATGTCGCGACCAAGCATTGTCGACCTTTATCTCGCAGTCATACGACACCCATTTGCCAACCCGATGGATGTTGATCGCTTCAATGACGGCGTCCAATGAGTATTGGTTGAGGTCCTTTCTCCAAACGTCCGGGATACCATCGCCATTTATCTCGACCGCGAAAAGAAATTCAAGTTCCCTGTGAAAGTGACAGCTGAATCGTTTCTACGCGACAGGCCGCGCTGGGTTGCGCGGCCTGCATTGGTAGTCAAGCACTCTTTCCCTCATCTGCTCCTCATCACAGGTGTGTCGCCGGGGCGCCCCCAGGTGCGATCAAGGCGACGTGATTCTTGATCACTGTAATTTCGCGAAGAAAGCAAGATCTTCCACGAGCCATCACTTGGCCTCCAGATGCCAATGTCGGCTTTGTTGTCGCCATCGAAGTCGACATCGACTATCGGAATGTCAGACTTCCTTCCCCAAGTGACGTTGATGCGGTTGTCGTTGGAAGCCGACCAGTTCTTCGAGGACAATCGCACTGTCCATTGCCCCGTGCTTTGGCGATACACACCCATATCGTCCTTGCCGTCACCGTCGAAGTCAGCGGCGATCGGTACGTCGCCGGGACTCCCCCACGGGCGATCAAGACGACGTGATTCCTGATAGCTGTAGTTATGAGAAGAAAGCAGGATCGTCCACGTTCCATCACTTGGGCGCCAGATGCCGATGTCGGCTTTATTGTCGCCGTCGAAGTCGACATCGAACAATGGAATGTCAGTATTCCTGCCCCAGGTGATGTTGATGCGATTGTTGTCGGAGGCTGACCAGTTCTCTGAGGACAATCGCACCGTCCATTGCCCTGTGCATTGACGATACACACCCATATCGGCCTTGCCGTCACCGTCAAAGTCAGTGGTGATCGGCGTGTCGCCAGGACGCCCCCAGTCGCGATCAAGACGACGTGATTCCTGATCGCTGTAGTTTTGCGAAGAAAGCAAGATCGTCCATTTCCCATCACTCGGGCGCCAGATGCCAATGTCGGCTTTGTCGTCGCCGTCGAAGTCCGCGTCGAACAATGGAATGTCCGTACTCCTTCCCCAAGTGATGTTGATGCGGTCGCTGTCGGAGGCTGACCAGTTCTTCGAGGACAATCGCACCGTCCATATCCCTTCGCTTTGGCGATGCACGCCGACATCAGCTTTGCCATCACCGTCAAAGTCAGCGGTGATCGGCGTGTCGCTGGCACGCCCCCAGTCGCGATCAAGTCGACGCGATTCCTCGTAACTGAAATTTTGCGAAGAGAGCAAGATCGTCCACTTTCCGTCGCTCGGTCGCCAGATGCCGATGTCGGCTTTGTTGTCGCCATCGAAGTCGGTGTCACCAATGGCAGCCTGATAGTTGGGGAAGGTCATTTTCACTTGCAGCGGATAGTGATCCGACAGATCATGATTACTCGAGCTCTTTCGCGCGATATCCCTTCCATCGGCCTTCAGGCAGACCACTTTGTTGAACGCTGATTGCGGTCGCTGATGAGCGGAGGAGTACAGGCCGTAGTCCAGATACTGCGACGGTCCGTCGTCGGGTTCCACCCATTCATTGGTGTTTTTGTCGAGAGAGTAGGGATGCCCGATGGGGGTTGGGTGGATCGCCCCCAATGCTGCCAGCATCGCGCTGTATTCGTCGTTATCTTGTCCCTTTTCCGACACCATGTCGACATTCATATCGCCGACGATCAACACTGGCTCATTGGACGGAATCCGCTGGGAGTCCAAGAAATTGCGCAGCTCGGCGAACTGGCCCCGGCGAGCGATCCGGCCTTCGTCGGTCAGAGGTAACCTTCTGCCGGTAAAGGTGTAAGAGGCGTTGGTGTGAGTGGCAAAGACGTGATACCGCTTGCCCTCCTTGTTGATGCTGACGTACAGCACTCCTTTGGCAGCCGAGCTGTCGTCTGCAGCACTGCGGCGGTAAATCAGTTCGTGTTTTTTTTCAATTGGATGCTTACTGAAGACCATGACCCCGCCCGACCAGGGCTTGCTGCTGTTTTTGCCAACAACGGCAGTGTCGTAGGTGAAACCAATCTTGGCCATCTCCGATCTCAACGGATCACGCAGCGCCGCCGTGAACGCTTCGTTGACGGTAATCACGTCAATCGTCGAATCGTACCTGCGGACGGCCCGGGGAAGAATGACGGTGCTGAGCCGGGATCGCTCGTTATGGGTGCCCGTCAGTTGATACTGGGTTCCCTCCGCGGCGAAACCATTGAGTGGGCTCTTGTAGGGACGTTGCTGGATGTTGTATTGCAGCAGATTCAGCTCGTTCGGCGGCGTGAGCAATCCTGCTTCGCTGATCACGTATTCAATGTTTTGGAAGGTGTCGACGCCTTGATGATCCCACCGGCCACTTGCCGTAAACAGATGCCGACCACCCTGCGTATCGAACGCAATCGTCCGAATACGACCTCCGCCATTGCTGTGCCATTCCGCAGGAGTACGGTTGTTCTCCGAGGCGAACCCGAATTTTGCGTCGCTGCCGTAGAATTTGCCAAAGAGATGCTCGACCAACAATAGACCGCGACCGCGCGTGTCCAACCCTTGGAGTTGTACACGGGTGTGGAACCTGAAGTGTTCGTCTTCCGTGACGTTTACATTGCGGTTCAGAGAGAGGATATGCGCTCGCGCACCTGGACGAACGGTCTTTGTCTTTTCCTTGAATATGTTTCTCTGGCCTTCCGTACTTAAAGTGATGGTCCGGTTGGTGTCGTTCTTTAGATAGATGTAGGTTTCGGCATGCGACACGCCTGTCAAAATCGAGGTGATCGCAAGGGTCAGCAGCAAGTGCTTCATTGTCTTTCTCTCTTGTTGAGCATGGTTCTGCGAACGGTGCCCCGAGTGGAAATGCGGTTTCGTAGAGCCTTACGTGCTGGCGATGCGGTCCTGCGCCTCGCTTGGCGAAAATTCATGGATTCTGCGTATTCCGATGCGCGAGCCTGATGGCCGCGCGTTTCTGACGCCAAGACGGTTTTTCTCAGAAAAAGCAGATTGTGGGTGCAGGTAGCCGCTGCTCTCCTCGTAAAGCTCTATGAAACGCGCCTCCCGTGTCGAATTCGAGAAGAAGAACCATGCGACAGACACGGATCTTCAGTTTGCTAGTCCTGCTTGCCGGGGCGACATCTTTGTTCGCACAAGACCAGCCGCTCCGCTCGGCGCCGACAAAGGATCTGGTACGGGTGACGTGGCAGAACCGCACATCGAAAACGGTGTACTTGAGATGGGTGAACTTCGAGGGGCAGACCGTCGGCTTGGACCAGACCCCAACAGGAGACGCTCATCCCATCACGGCGGGCGCGGAATTCACCGGAGCGACACACGTTGGCCACGTTTTCGACTTTGACGGCAAGAAGTACATGATTCCCGACAGCGCTGATGTGAGTCCTCCGTTCGCCGGTCATACCGCCGAACAACGCATTGCGCTCAACATCGCCTCCCGCGCCCGAGACACTCGCTATCGATTCGATTGGCTGCGAAACATCAACGACTCGTTGCGCATTCGCTATGAATGTCTCAACAGAGAAGCCGGCGGGTACGGAAGCGTCTGGAAGAAAGTGCGCCGCGAGAACGGCAAAACGAAGACGACCTATTTCACCGAAGTCGCGCGGACGCCTGAATACATCATGCTTCGTGACCCGGTCACCAAACGCACGGTCAAATTGCGGCAGAAGGGGGCGGAGTCGGGCATCGACGAGGTGGCACCAGGTGCAAAGACGTGGACGCAATCGCTGGGCGGTAATTGGTACGCACCCAGATGAAAAACCTGATCCGCGACTTCCGACGAGGAGGTCGTCTTGCGTAGGACCTGTACTATAGGAGGTGGCGTAGAGCGGACGCACGCAATGACGCTGCGACGGCGAAAGCAGACTTGCGAGTTTGTGATAGAATTGGACACTTCCGTGCTGTTGTCGCGGAATTCTCCTTCGCGTCCGTCCAGTTTGAAATTCGAAGTCGCAACGTCGTATGCCGGATCCCATTTCGTCCGCTACCAGTGTCAGCTTGCTGGCACGCATTGGCCAGAATGATCGAGATCCAACCGCATGGCGAGAATTTGTGGATCGCTACGGGCGGCGAATTTACGAATGGTGCCTGAATCGCAAATTACAACCAGCCGATGCCGAGGATGTCACGCAAGAGGTGCTTGTCAAACTGGCCAAGCGTTTGGGGGCTTTTGAGTATGACGAGAAACTAACATTTCGCGGATGGTTGCGACGCATTACAGAGAACGCAGTTACCGACTACTTTCGCCAGCTTCGAAGTGCCGAGGGGAGACAGCGGCACGTCGACGATGGCCTCGCTGCGCTGGAGGAGGCCGAAGCGCGAGCCGACTTGGCCGAGCGGTTGAGTGATGCGTATGACATGGAGTTGCTAGATTTAGCCAAGGCGAATGTCCGCGGCCGGGTGGAAACGCGACGATGGCTGGCATGGGAATGGATGGCGGTGGAGCAACGAAACGGAGAAGAGGTCGCCGAGGAGTTGGAGATGAAACTACCGACGGTTTATTCCAGTCGCTACCAAGTGCAAAAGATGATCGCCGACGAAGTCCGCCGGTTGGAATCCCAGTCGGATGCGGTGGTGATCGAATTGAGCCAGGACGTTTCGAAGTGAGCGGCTGCCCTAGTCACGACACGCTACAGCTGTTCGCAGCGAGTGAACTTTCCGCCGAGGAAGTCGAAACCATTGGAGAGCACCTCTCGTGTTGTGAAAAATGCCAGGAATGGCTCGACGGTGTACTGAGATTTTCCAGCTCCGCATCGTTCGCGCCGAGTGATCACAAATCAACCGCCGTGGATTGGGATGCGGGCGTGTCGCAACGATTGCTGGCAGGCGTGCAGTTGCGTGTGCGCAGCGAGGCTGACTCGCAACCGCTTCCTGAGATTCCCGGCTGCGATGTCCGGAATTTGTTGGGGTGCGGCGGCATGGGCTCGGTCTACCTTGCTTGGCAGCACGGTTTGGAACGCGAAATTGCGGTGAAAGTGTTGCCGCCCAGCGCCGTTCGCAAAGGGAACGCCCAAGCCCGATTCTCGCGAGAAATATCCGCCTTGGGGCGGCTCAACCATCCGGGGATCGTCACCGCGTTTGATGCTGGCCAATGCAATGGCATTCACTATTTGCTGATGGAGTATGTCGACGGCTACGACCTTGCCAAAATCGTCAGCAGCCATGGCGCATTGACGATGGCGGATGCTTGTGAAGTGATCCGGCAGACAGCCGTAGCGCTGCAATGCGCTCACGAGAAAGAACTTGTTCACCGTGACCTCAAGCCATCGAACCTGATGGTGACTCGATCGGGCTTGGTGAAGATTCTTGATTTAGGATTGGCCAAGCTTCGCAACTCCAATGCGATGGAAGTGGAGATTTCCGACTCATTCGAGTTGCTGGGGACGATTGACTACATGGCGCCCGAATTGGCCGATCACCAAAACTCCGCCAACATTCGCACCGACATCTTCAGTCTGGGGGCGACGCTATTTGAGTTGCTTGTTGGACAGTCGCCACTGGAAGCTGCGGGGAATTCCATGACCATGCAGAAGTTGACGGCGCTGTCGCTAGGTGAGTTGCCTGACATCAGGGATCATCGGCAAGACACCCCCAAGATGCTGGCCGCCATCGTCGATCGCATGCTGGCGTCGAAGCCGCAGCACCGATTCGCGACCCCGGCGGACGTCGCCGACGCGATCGCGCCGTTTTGTGAGGGGCATCACCTCACCAAATTGAGTCAGCTACCCAAGCCAGCGGCAACATCCAGCGCAGAAACTCAGGTGGAATCGGCTGCTGTGACCACCACGATCTCTCCCGCTGGCAAGCCAGTCAAATCGGTTGGTGATCGGAACATCCAACGCCAACGTCGGACTCTCAAGGTGGTTGCGATTCCGGTCATTGCCTTACTTTCAGTTTTGACAATTAGCACCGTTGATTGGAATCGGCAACCAGATACCGCCTCCAAACAGACGGCAGTCGTGCCGTCGACGGCGCCAAAGTCGCCAAGCAATTCGGTTGAGCCGAATCCGAAGGTGTCCGAGGAACTCGATCAACTCGCCATCGAGGATTTGAAAGCCGCCAAGACGCCGTTGCCAAAGCACCAGCCGGAGCTGACCAACAACGAAGTGCCCGAACTCACTCCCGAAGTGGCTCGATCGCAGCGCGAGTTCGCCGAGGCGTTTGTAAGTGAGACTCATCCATTGAGAGTGGCGACGGATGGCAAACGCCCGGGTCCCAATGATTACTGCCTGTCGATTCGTGAACTTCCGAAAAAACCGTTCGCCATTTTGGAGGTTTTCTACTTTGGATCGGACGCGACAGACGGCGAACTTACCGAATTGGCGAACGCGAAGCTGCCCTATTTGGAAACGCTCAAGTTTTTCAACGAACCCCAAGTCACCCCGGTGGGATTGTCCGCTGTTGCCAAGGGATATCCGCGACTGAAACATCTAAGTGTCGGCGGTCTCACTCGCCCCTATAACCAGCCAGGACTTACTCCAGAGCAACTTCTTCCGGTGGTGGAAGAGTTTCGTGAGCTTGAGCGCATTGAGATTCTTCTTGTTCGAGATACAGACGCGGAAGTGTGGTGTCGAGGGCTAAGTCAAATGGAGTCTCTCAAGAATGTCGTGTTTTCAAAAATGCCGCTTGGCGAATCACTGGTTCACCTACGCAATCTTCCGAATTTGCAAGAAATGGAGCTTTACCATCTGCCCTTGCCAGACGAGGACGTTCAATATCTGAAGCTCCTTCGCAATCTTCGAACGCTGCGTTTGCGAGGCGTTCGCAAGCTTTCTCCTGCCGGATTGAATCAGCTCAAGGAATTGTCTTCACTCAAGAACATCAAAATCTCCAAGACGCATCCACGCGACAAAATACTTTTGGGCAGTGTGAGTAGGGACGACCTGGTCGCGTTTGCTCGCGCGGTGCCAGGCCTTACGATTGAGGTCGAACAACGCGGAGAATGGGTGGCGATCGTAAGCGACGAATCGCTCGAGGATGACCTGTCCGCCGAACCTGGTTCGTGATTTTGATATTTGCCGAAGATGTCTGCCTCCTGCCTCCGTAGCGACCAACTCGACCGCTTTTTGGGTGGCCAAGCTTCAGCGGCCGAACAAGAGTCGTGGGGATGGCATATCGCTTCGTGCGAAGCTTGCCAAGAACGCCTCGAGGCGCGGGTGGCGCTGCCGAACGTGAATCGCTCAGTAGCAACCAATGGTGTCGGCTGGAATGGTCAGCTCGCTCAGGAATTCGCCAATCGGCTACTCGATGAAACCCGTCTGGCAGAGATCAGCGAGGATCCGATTCCTCAGATTCCTGGCTGTGACGTGCGTAGGCTGCTGGGACAAGGTGGGATGGGAAAAGTCTACCTTGCTTGGCAAGAGAGCCTCCAGCGACTCGTGGCCGTGAAGGTCCTGCCCCCGCACACGATGGGCAAAGCAAGTGCGCAAAGGCGTTTTGCACGCGAAATTGCCGCAGCCGGTCGGGTGAATCATCCTGGAATCGTCACCGCTTACAGTGCCGCGCAAAGCGACGGGCTGTTCTATCTGTTGTTGGAGTATGTGGAGGGGGAAAACCTTTCTTGTATCATGCGGCGAAAGCGCCCGTTGAGTGTAGCCGATGCCTGCGAGATCGGTCGCCAGGCTGCGCTCGCCTTGCAGGCCGCCCACGAAAAAGGCTTGGTGCACCGGGACATTAAACCGTCCAATCTCATGCTCACGCCCGATGGAACAGTGAAGGTGCTGGACTTAGGGCTGGCGCGAATCCATCTCGATGAAAATGCATCGCAGAAGCTGACGCACTCTGGTCAAATTTTGGGCACGATCGACTACATGGCACCAGAACAAGGTGATCGCGCCGGGAGCGTTGATATCCGCAGCGACATCTTCAGCCTGGGCGCAACACTTTTCAAGCTGCTTTCCGGCAGAGCGCCTTTGGACTGCGAGGGAAACTCGACACCTGTAGAGAAGCTGACTGCGTTGGCGCTGGCAAAGCTCCCATCGCTTAGCGAAGTTCGAAAAGGTCTTCCCAAGACCCTGGTGAACGTGATCGATCGTAGCCTCTCTCACGATGCCAATCAGCGATACTCTACGCCAGGCGAAATGGCTCGAGCCCTGGAACCCTTTTGCACCGGACACTCCATCGAGACACTTCACGCAACGGCGACTGAGACGGAACCAGATACGGTCGCAATGCATCAAGATGCGACGACGCATGTCCATTCGCAAACGCATGGCCGCGGTAGCGAACAATCGCGTCCCCATCCGAAAGCCACATCGCCGTTTCGGCTGTTGTGGATACCATTGGCGGCGTTGGTCGTGGTGGCTTCGGTTTCGTTGGCCGTGTATCTGGAATCTCGGAGGAGTTCAAACGATGTCTTGGACGTCGAACCCGATACTGATGTCGTAGTCGATCGCATCAACGAAACGCCTCGCTCCGCAGATCCAGCCGAAGACGGCCCCACCACGGTTGTCGCTGGTCTGCCCTCCGTGCCGCGAGGTGATGTCGACGTTGAATTTGCGCAGCGATTCCTGGGCGAGGGTAGACACCTGACCGTGATCGCGGGTGACAAGACGTTCGGTGGCGTGGGAAGTCTCCAGCATCACATGCCGAAAGAGCCTTTCAAGATTGTTGATGTTTACTTCATGGGTGCCGCACCAAACGCAACGGACGTGGATGTGAAGGCACTCGCTGACGCGAGGCTGGGACGTCTACAATCCGTCACTTTCCACAGGCAACCGTTGCTCACCGCGAATAGCTTGGCATCTTTGGTGGAGGCGTACCCAAATCTAAAACGGCTGAACATTGGCGGCCTCACGTGCTGGGGCAGCAATGGGACTTCGACCGGGCTGTCTGCCGAAGACGTCCTTCCGATTCTGATGGACTTTCGACAGTTGGAAGGCCTTCGCATCCACGTTGCGCCGGGCAACCCCGATGCTGAAGCTTGGGCGGCAGGGATCGCCGCGATGCCTTCACTCAAACGCGTGGAACTTGAAGGAAGCGTCACCACCTCGATGCTACGTCAACTGACACGCTTGCCCCGATTGGAAAAACTTGTCCTCGCCAGCGTTTTTGTTGAGGACGACAATCTGCAGCCATTGGGTGAGATGAGTCATCTTCGAGAGTTGACTCTGCTTCGAACTGGAAAGCTTACGTCAGGCGTGTTCGAGCATCTGGAATCGGCATCGCAGTTGGCCTTGGTCACGTTTGACCTAAAGAGCTCGAATCAAGGTCTGCCATCTGATATCTCACACCAAAAACTCGAAGCATTGGCCAACAACATGCCCTTTTGCCGCTTCGCATACGTCAATGATGGCAACCTTGTCACCATTGGCGGTCGCGGTGAACGCGAGTTCGCTGCGTCGTTCCTTGGTGACGGGCATCGGATTGCAGTTGTAACCGACGATGGTCAACGTCGCGGCGCCGCGGCTGATTCTCAATTACCGCCTCAACCATTCAAGATCAGAGGTGTTGTTCTCTCTGGGCAAGTCACCGACAAGCACCTGGATCTGATCCGCAATGCCCGCTTCCATCATTTGGAGTTCTTGACCATCCAAAACTATCAACGGTCAATCGAGCCTTCACGTTTGATGTTGCTTGCCAAGGCGATTCCGGGCTTGCGTGATTTACATCTGAGGGGAGTATTGGGACATGAAGCCTCCCGACAGCACACCCAGGCACTTGTTGCGGCGTTGCGGGAATTTCGATCGTTGGAATCGATCTCTATTGATCAACCGAGTAGCAGCCATGACGTTTGGCTGGAGGGAATTGCTGAATCAAAGTCACTTCGTCGAGTGGACTTACGCAAGTTCCGCGCCAATCTGTCAGCGGATCTGCCGCGACTTGCCAGCCTGCGGACAATGGAAGAACTGAGCCTCTCGCTCTCTGTTTTGACCGACGATGACGCCCGTCAGTTGGCGAAGCTCACCTCCCTGCGTAAACTCGTTTTCGTTGAAGTCCGGGGATTGACTCCTGTCGGATGGCGACAATTGAAGCATCTCCCAAAACTGGAGTCCATCGACCTGTTTGATGAGTCCATTTCCAAGGACCATCGGCTCCCTGGAACTCTCACTCCGGACGACGTGCGCAGTTTTGCCAGTGAGCTACCGGATTGTGAAATCCGATTCTACGAAGGGGGGAAACTCCTTACGCTCAATGCGACCAAATCGCAATGATCGCGTGTTCCGGGACGGCGGTCGATCGAGAATCACGCAGGCTCGAGTTCCCCTTCGATAGAGGCGAGAAACCGAAGCGAGTTAGCTTGGCTAGAAAGTCTCTTCGGTTGGACAAACCGAACGCGCGTTGCGAGATCTCAAATTGGCATCAGTTCCTGCACCGACGCGGATTTGGGTAGTGTGCTTTGAGACTCCGATAGTCGATGCGAGGAGAAATGGCTGGGCCCTAAGCGTGACTGTCGACCTTCGCACGCAGCGAGTTGATGAGTTGCCTACACTCTCCAAGTTTCAGCTCTAGTAACAGCTCGATTAGCTCACCTTTACGCTCAATGACCGAAATACCACCACCAGATCGGTTGAGTCTCCATTTCGCGGCTTTGTTCGCAGTTGTGCATCTGGCTCGCGAGGGGGCCGGAAAGCACTCGGGCGACCGCCGTCAATCTAGTCTTGATGTTGAGGAGTTGTGCTTCATTGGAGGTCAGCGCTACTAGCTTTAGTCAAACAGACCGGTTTGATTTGGAGGTAAACCCCAATGCGAGTTCATGGATTTGTGCGAGTTCCGCTTCGTTGAGATTCTCAAGTAGCTCGATGATGTTTGCAAAGGTGGTGCTTTTGGTGGTGTTTTGATTCTCGATGTCGAAGTTTGCTGGTGTTTTGGTGCGGGTTTCGAGTCCTTGCGGGGTAGCTTTTAGAAGCAAACAGAGCCCATGTCTCACGCGAAACGCGAGAGACGTGGGCTTTTTTCGTAGATCTGTGCAGGTCAATTTGAGTTCCTGCACCGAACGCATCGACTTCCGTGGCTTCGTCCACCTCAAAGATATCGACGCGTTGGCCGCCTGACTCCGTCGTCTCGATGCCCACTTTGGCTCACTTTCTCAGACCATCGCATTCGTGATCAGTCTGCGGTTGCTTTCCCACACGGCAGTAAACCGCAGATAAACGTCCATGAACGCAAATGAGGCATGGAACAATCAGCGTTCATTTGAGTCCATCGGCGGTTTTCAATTCCACGGCTCCCGTGCTTCTTGGAAGGAACCCTTGGGATCGGGAGTTTGCGAATCGAATCGCTTGCCGCTCTGTCCTCGCGTTGCCGGTCGATTTGCCCACTTACCACAGAGCGTCATCACGAATTCTCCAACGGGTGCAGAGCACCAAGCCGACTCAACGGTCGTGCTCTGTCCCCAAAACGAAAGACGTGCTCTGTTGCCGTTTGGGAAAGCAACCGCAGATGAACGCGCATGAACGCAAATGAGGCAGGAGGCAATCTGCGTTCATTTGCGTCCATCTGCGGTCTTCAATCCCTTTGCGGGCCGCTGTGCTTTATGGAACGGACGCTTGGGATCGGCGCTCGGAGGCAGTTTGCGAATCGAATCGCTTGCTGGTCTGTCCCCGCGTTACCGGTCGAATTGGCTGACCGACCACAGCTTGATGTCGCCACGATGACCGACGGTCGACAGTGTTTTGCCGTCGGGCGAAATCGCGAGGCCTCTGACTTCGTCATTCCAACGTCTTGTGGCCAAAACGCGGCCGGTTTTGCCATCGCGTTTTTGAATCGTCTCGTCACGCGTCACCGTGAACAGGTGCGAACCGTCGGGCGTGAAGACGGACGCCTCAAAGCAGCGGGCATACGGTGGTGTCTTGCGTCTCCAGATCTCGCTGCCAGTGTCGACGTCCCACAGGCGAATCGTTCGATCCCAACTGCTCGTCAAGAATGCACTGCCATCGGGCCGGAACGTGACGTGCGGTGTCATTTCGCCGTTGTCGTGCGTTTTCCTGTGCTTCACTCGTAGCGACTTGCCGTCAAATCGGTAGAGAGTGGTACCGCCACGGTATTCACCTGTGGCCAGCCAGTTGCCATCAGGCGAGAACGCGACGTACATCGCATTGGAATTTGCTGGGGCTTTCGCCTCGGCGATCTGTTGCCAAGTTTCGCAATCCCAAACGCGTATCGAACCATCGTAGTTCGCGACGCCCGCCGCAAGGTAACGACTGTCGGCCGAGAAGGTGACGCCAATGACTCGGTCTGTTGGATCGTCCAAGACCGCAGCAACATCACCAGTGGCCACGTGCCAAACGCGCACCGTCTTGTCTCGTGAGCCCGACGCCACATACTGGCCATCGTTTGAGAAAGCGAGGCGAAAGATGTCTTGTTCGTGACCAGCAAATTCGCGGACGAGTTTTCCCGATTCGATATTGAACAGACTTACGAACTTGTCACCACAAGCGGCGACATGTTTTCCGTCCGGCGAGAACTGCACCGATTGGAGTTTTCCATCGCCAACATCGATCACTCGAGTGGGTTCGAAGCGGCTCGGTTTGACATCGTCGGCCTCAGCAGCGAGGGGAGTGGCGCAAAGCAGAACGAGCGGAGTCAGTAGGGCTAGCTTCATGGGAACGACCTTAGCGGGGAAGATTGCCTGTATGCGGAATGTGGTGATTTGGTAGCTCGCCCCGGAATCAATGTGCGCGTGCCGGGGCCCGCTTCGAGCGTCTCTAGTCTAGCCGTGTGGCATGCTCGGCGGTGGGCCACCACAACCCTGAACGTTCAAGCGTTTCACGCGTGTCTGAGTGTTGAGCAGGGCCTTTGTCGAGCAACCCGGGGGAGTGGTGAACAGTGTTCCAAGCTTCTCGGGGTGGGGCGTAGGTGGAGACACTTAGCAACGCTCATCAACCCTAACGAAAGTGGTGTCGGCAGTTGAGAAACTTGCCAGAAGCCGTTGACATATTTCCGGGATTTAGCGCTGCGCCTGAAAAGCGTCACCCCGAAACACTTCGAAGACGGACGATTCTTGAAGGAGTGTTCGGTACCGAAGTTTGACCTGACCTTCGACCTGTTGGGGCGTTCGACCTCCGACGTTGATCGTCCCAATTCCCTTGATGGTCACCGTGTCATCGGCCAAGACCTTTACACGTTGGTTGTATTCAGGGTGGCTTATCGACTCGATCGCAAGCCAGTCGCCCGATTGGACAGGGGTTGTTGATGCTGGCCTCAATCCGCGCGATGCGAATCGTTGGAGCCCGCTCGCGACATCCTTTGCGACCATTCCCAGCGCGAATGCGAAGGCTGCGATGAGCAGTGTCTGGATGTTAAATTGAAATCGACGACCTGTTCCCATTGAACTGCCTCCGAAGGCGTTCGGACAACCACGAATCGTTCCCCATTTTGCTAAACGCTGAATGAACAGCTTTGGCAGAGGGCATTAATGATCGTAATCCATCCGTGGTATCGGATGCAATTCGGTCGATGCCGAGCGGAAGAGGGGACAGAAAAATGGAGGGCAGAAAAATGGGAGTGCTTGGTGTTGGTGTGATGAGGTCAGGACGCTGATGCTCATCGAAGAAATCGATCAACTGATCATTTCGAGCGGGAGAGAAGGCAGAAAGATGGAGGGCAAAAAATGGGAGTGCTCGAAGTTGGTGTGATCAGGGATCAATCTTGGCTGTTCGTCAATCACTTACTTTGCATTTCGGTAACGCTGCGCGCAAGCGGCGAAGTCCTTCATTCGAAACCTTGGTGCGACGAAGTTCAATTTCAACAAGCCCGGGCATCTGCGAGAGTCGGTCCAGGGATGCATCGGATACTTGTGTCTCGTTGAGTCGCATGGCTTTGAGCTTTTTCAAGTTGCTCAACTGAGCGACTCCGTCGTCACCGACGTTTGTGCCAGTCAGGTCGAGCTCTTCAAGATTCGCCAGTTGCCCAACCGCAGCCATTGCTTCATCGCCAACGGGGCTGCCTTTGAGTCCGAGGACGCGGAGTTTCTTCAGGCGACTCAACTGAGCGATTCCCCGGTCGCCTACCTTCGTGCCTTCTAGAACAAGCTTGTCCAAGCTCACGATTTGTCCGATCGATGCCATTCCCGCATCGCTCAACTTGGGGCTGCCGTGAAAGAAAAGGATCTCGAGTCGAGGCAGGCCGGCGAGGGATGTTGCATCATCGTCGTCGAAGTTCGATCGGGTGAGGACCAATCCCTGGAGGTGTGGCATGCATTCGAGAAAACTGAAGTCATCAAGCTCATTGGGAACGGTGGAATCACTCCGGCTGATGACGAGGAATCGCATCCTTCGAAGGTGCTGTAAATGGGACGCACCTGCGTCGTCGAGTTTGACGTTGTAGAGGGTTAGCCTTTCGAGGTGCGGCAGGTTCTGCAGTTGCTCAAGAGCTTTCGTGTCGACAGCACGATCGGGCGGCGGGATGGTTATGGAAAGGCTTTCGGGCGTGACGAAAAAGTCATCGCCCATCAGACTGCGTAGCCATTCGGGCGTCAGCGGTTTGGCGTTGGGGTCGTAATCGCTAAGCACTCCGCTTGGATATTGGGGGTCCGCCATCGACTGGTAGGAGTAAGCAAAACTGCCTCCCGCATCCGCGAGTGCTCCCACGGCCCGTTTCTGTCGATTCGCACGATTGGTCCAGATCCCTAAGAAGATGCAAGACACGGTAACTGAGACCAGGAACGTTCTCAGGCTAAAGCGAATGAATCGGTGTCGTTTCGTCATGAATCTGGCTGACCGCATGCTGTCGATCGTACGCTCGTGTGACCTTCGTACGTATTATTGCGGCCTGTCTAGATTCGAGGTGTTTCCGATTGATCAGGTGGAAGAGGAGACAGAAAGATGGCGGGGAGAAAAATGGGAGTTCTCGACGTCGGTGTGGTGAAGTCGGGACGATCGCGCTCAACGAAGAAATCGATCAATTGGTCATTGCGAGCGGGAGAGGAGGCAGAAAGATGGAGGGCAGAAAAATGGGAGGGCCCGAAGTTGGTGTGATCAGGTTAGGACGATCGCACTCATTTTTTTTGTCTAAGCTTTTCGGGCCTCTTTCGCGAGCGAGCTAGTCGGTGGTGAGTGGGTTGCCTGCGCCTCGCCAAGCGTGAATGCCGCCGGGGTAACGGTAGATGTTGGTGTAGCCTAACTCTTTCGCGCAGATGGCGGCATTGTGACTGCGAGCGCATTTGACAAACCCGCAGTAGAACACAAGTTTGCGATTCCTGTCCTCTCCCAGCATTTCCGCAAAGGCATCTTGCTCCTGACCGGCCATCACATCGTCGTCCCAACCTTTCATCACCTCCTTGGGGAAAGCGAAATTGACCGCCTGTTTGATGTGGCCTTTGTTGTAGCTGTCCTCGGCCGGCATGGCATCGACAAGCAGAAAGTCCTCGCCATTATCGAGCATCTTCTTCAGTTCGGCTGTCGCGACCAACTGATAGCCGCCTGCGAGCGTTTCGTTGGCGAGTTTGACGGCCGCTTCCTCGGTCTGCACTTCTTGCTCGAATCGGTTGGTGCCGCAGCCAGTCATTGCAATCGCGGCTACCAGCAGCAGAGAACGTATCGGAGTCAAACGATTCATGGAGATTCATTGGTGACGGGGTTTTGAAGGACGTCGCTAGCGAAACGTTGTGAGATTCGTTTTTCGCTCCAGTAGACGACGGCGCAGAGCAAAAGTAATCCAAGATCAGCGAGTAGCTGAGTCTCTAAGCTGACCTGTATGGCCGGGCCAAAGCACCCGCAATCGATGTTCAGGCCGATCGCGATCCCGTACATCAGGGTGCCAACGAAAAGTAGAAGCAGCCCCGCAGCAGCGGTCAAGCTGTACCGTCGTCGCAGCAGCAGGGAGATGCCGATAAGCAACTCAGCGAGCACGATCGCCCATGCTGTTGGCGTCACCAGCCAATCGAATACGAGTCCGAAGTCGCCGACACGCTGTGCGAAGCGGCTCAGGTCAAGGGACTTTGCGATGGACGCGACCACAAACACCAACGCGAGAATCGACCTTGCGCAGAAACTAGCGGACTGTCGTCGCTTGCCAGTCCTTTTTCTCACAGCACGCTCGCTCGATTGTCCAGGCATAGGCTGCGGAGCGGGTTCACTTTGCAGGCCAATTGCGGCTCTTCTGCTTTCGGAATCCTGTCAATCGAATCGTCCCCTGTTCATCCAATTCCATCACTGAATAGCCGTTGTTGGCTTCGCCGGAACCTTCGACCATCGCTACCAGCGTGCAGTAGTGGATGCCGCCAATCGTTTTTAGGTCGTTTTGGTGACTGTGGCCCTGGAATACGGCAAGGACGTTGCCTGCGGATTCCAAGACTTTACGTACCTCTGCATTGTTGCGGACACCGTGGTTGTTGGACACATCGAGTCGTTGGTGCGCAAACACGATAACTGGGGAACGATTCGACTGCAGATCGGCTTTCAGCCAATCGAGTTCAGCTGGGGGCACGTTGGCGTCGGTCCATTTGAAGTTCCGTCGGCCATACGGTTGTCCGTCGCTTCGGAAACAAGAATCCAGGACGACGAAGTGGTAGCCACCACGATCGAACGAGTAGTACGACTTGGTTTTTTCGACGCCACCGAGGAATTCGTCTTTCGTCAATGTGTCGACGCAGTGATTGCCTAAGACATAGTGTCGATCATTGCAAATCTTCGAGAATTGGGTGTTGATCGTCTTTAGGTACCGGCGTTCAACGTCGACCGATGCCGCAGCATCGATGAGGTCGCCGAGTTCAACGACGAAATCGAGCTTATTTTGGTTGAACTGGATCGCTGCTTCTTCAAGCTTGTCAAGCGTCTCACGGTAGTGACGCGTTCCCGCGGGTGATTTGTCGGCGAAGTGCAAGTCGGTCACCAGGCCGATCCGAAGTTTCGCCGCAGGGGAGTTTGACTGTCTGTCGTCGCCAAGCAGCGTTGCGGGATCGATCGCAGTTGAGGCCAAAATCAGCGCGCCGCTGCGGAGGAGCATGCGTCGATCGTGTCCGATGACTTGATGCTTTGTCTTCATGGTGATGTGGACTGCTGGCAACAGGTTTGAAAAGAAGCTCGAATCTTTTCTTGCTTCGGTGTGACTTACGCGGAGTTGGCCCCCGCCCGCCCTGCTTCGACGACAAACGTCCCTTTGGTTTCGATCGGTGCACCGGGTTTGTCGACATAGGGAGTGCATTGGAAGTACGACGTCCACGTTTCGGGCGTGACATCACAGGTCACGTAGCCGCGATTTGAGTTGTACCACTTCACGAAATCGTTCTGCGCGGCCGCTCGTTCGTATTCTGGAATCACGTTCCCGCCGTTTCCGCCCGAGGTCATCGCAGTGCCGACGAATTCGGTTGCGACCAGCGGTGAGTTTGCGTCCTTGAAATCGAGCTGCAAGTCGTTCACCCAGTTGATGTGGATATCACCGGTGAGCACAACCGGATTGGGAATCTGGCGTTCGTGGAAGAACTGGATCAACCGTCGTCGACTGATCTCGTAGCCCGGCCACTGGTCCATGCTGTAGCGATGATCGTCACCTTTTCCTCGATTGAGTGGGGCCATCATCACTTGTTGTGCCAACACGTTCCAGATGGACTGTGATTGCAGCAGGTTGGACATCAGCCAACGTTCTTGGTTGCCACCGAGCATTGTCGCTTGTGAATCGAAGACTTTGTCGACCATCGGTTTCTGGCCGTCGCCGTTGGGTTGATCCGTTCGGTACTGGCGAGTATCCAGGACACAGAAATTTGCGAGCCGCCCGTATCGACAGTCACGATAGAGCCTCATGTTGGGCCCCTGCGGGAACGAGCGGCGTCGAAGAGGCATGAATTCGTAATAGGCCTGGTATGCGTTCATCCGTCGCGCGAGGAAGGCTTCCGGCGACACGCCTTCTTCCTCCGAAACAAGGTTCGCATAGTTGTTATCGAACTCGTGGTCATCCCAAGTGACAAGCCACGGAAACAGTCGATGCGCATCTTGCAGCATGCCGTCGAGTCGATACTGGGCGTATCGCCTGCGGTAGTCGTCGAGGCTGACAATCTCGTTGCCGAGGTGTTTGCGAACTCGGTTGTCGTGTCCCTTGTATTCGTAGATGTAGTCACCGAGATGGACGACGAGGTCAAGGTCGTCCTTTTGCATATGCGGATACCCATTGAAGTATCCGGTTTCGTAGTGTTGGCACGATGTGAACGCGAAGCGGAGTCGGTCGGGCATCGCATCGAGTGCCGGAGCCGTCCTCGTTCGTCCGACGGGACTGGTTTCGTTGCCCGCGTGAAAGCGGTAAAAGTACCAGCGATGCGGCTGAAGCCTGTCAACCTCGACATGCACGCTGTGCCCAAGTTGAGGCATTGCCAGTGCCGTGCCCTTGCGCACCACATTGCCAAACGATTCATCCGTGGCGACTTCCCACTGAACCGCAACGGCTTCGTTCGGCATGCCGCTGCCATCGAGCGGTGAAGGCGCCAGGCGAGTCCAGATGACCACGCCATCCGGTTCGGGATCGCCCGAGGCAACGCCAAGCGTAAAAGGATTCGCAGCGAAAGTTGGATTGCTGGTGATCTGCCCTTCGGCGCGCATGGCGATGGTGGGGATCGCGGAGACGGCGGCAACGTATTGCAGGAACTCACGTCGCTCGATGCCGTAGCGTCGACTCTCTTTCCGGTTTCTTGACATGCGTGTTTCTTGTGGCAGTGGCTTGGGGATTTGCTCGCTTGGTTGCTGAAGTTTGCGTTACCCATTGTAGCTGGATGGCGCGGCGAGAATGGCACGCGCACTCGCTCTGCGACGAGAGGACTGGATTCATGAATCCCCCAACGGAGCCAGGCAGTTGGCCAGTTTACAAATGATTAAGATGGTGACCCGCCTTGCCCCGTTTCAGTGCTAAGGTCTGTTTGTTCTTAACCCATCTGTGAGCATCGTTTTGATGAAAACGCATCGCCGAGTTTGGCGTCATTTCCTGCTGGTCTCGTTCGCCTTGTCGGGTTTGTTGGCAACGGGAATCTCCCGAGTCCATGCGCAAAACGAGAAGCGACCGTTGATTGCCTATGTCGGAACCTACACTTCGCCATTGAAGAACATGCGTCCGACCCAAGTTGATCTTCCGCCGGGAAACGGACGCGGCATTCACCTTTTCGAGGTTGATCGACAGACGGGCGAGATGAGTCCCTATGATGTGCACGAGATGGGAACGAGCCCGAGCGCGTTGGTTTTCAACAAGGACCGAACTCGACTCTATTCGGCCAACGAGACGGAGCGCACCGGAGCCAATGAAGCGGGATCGGTCAGTGCGTTCGCGGTCAGTCCGGTCGATGGAAAGCTCAAACTGCTCAATTCAGTCAGCTCAGGTGGCAAAGGGCCGGCACACTTAAGCATCCATCCCTCTGGCAAGTTCGTGCTCGTGGCGAATTATTTCGGCGGCTCGGTGGCCGTGCTTCCAATCTTGCCCGACGGGCGCCTCGGTGAAGCGACCGATTTCAAACAGGACGCAGGAACGGTGGGGCCCACGAAGGCAACGAATGCGCCGCCGGGCAGTTTCGCTTTCAGTGGGCACGACCAGGCTCACGCTCACATGATCGAGTCGGACCCGTCAGGCCGCTTTGTTTTGCATGTCGATCTGGGGCTCGACAAGATTTTTGTGTGGGAATTCGACGCCAAGAATGGCAGGCTTTCAGCGAACGATGCCGCCTCGGTATCGCTGCCACCGGGTGATGGTCCGCGACATTTTCATTTTCATCCGAATGGACGCTGGATGTATTCGCTGCAGGAGGAAGGTTCGACGATCGTGCTTTTCGACTACGATTCCAACACCGGTAAGTTGTCGGCTCGTAAGACGATTTCGAGTCTGCCCCCCGGTTACGCTGGCAGCAACTTCTGCTCCGGGATTCTCGTCTCTGACGACGGTCGTTTCGTTTACGTGGGGAACCGATTGCACGATAGCATCGGCATTTTCTCGGTTGGTAAAACAGGCGAGCTCACGTTTGTGGCCGACGAATGGACTCGTGGTGATTACCCACGTAGTTTCAATTTCACGCCGTCGGGTGAATTCCTCTATTCCTGCAACCAACGGGCCGATCACCTCGCTGCGTTTCGCGTCGACAAGGTATCAGGAAGATTGAAGTTTACAGGCCACTACGTTCCGGTAGGCAACCCATCGATTGTTGTCTTTCATGATCTCGCCGATCGTCAGTGATCTGGTTGGGCCGAACGTGCTTGCGGGTCGGGCGTTCCGGGCTCCTTAATAGAAAGCAAGGGCGCGCACGGTTCGCGGTAAGGTTGTGATTATCCGGAGTCGAATCCGGACATAGTCGCCTTTTGCTCCGCAAAAGTTGCGTTTGTGTGCGCTGCTTTCGCGGAGCGAAAGGCGGCTCTGAAGAGAGTGCAAGGGCCCGACGCTAGCGCGTTCGGCTCGCGAGGATGGCTGTGATTATCCGGAGTCGAATCCGGACATGGTCGCCTTTTGCTCCGCAAAAGTTGCGTTTGTGCGCGCTGCTTTCGCGGAGCGAAAGGCGACTCTGAAGAGAGCGCAAGGGCCCGACGCTAACGCGTTGGGCTCACGAGGATGGTTGTGATTAGTCCGACAGCAACATGCCGGCAGGCAGGAGTTCTGGCGCAACGCTCGGTTCCTGGGGCTCCGGTTTCGACTTGCTTGGCTTTCCGCCGGTCTGCTCGGTCAGCGCCATTTCGATCTCTTGGGCGGTGAGCATGAGGCGAATGTTGGCAGATTGCGTTGGGGTGAGTTCGGCGAAGGTGAACGCTTGTTGGACAGCTTCCCACGATCGTTGGAGTTTGCCTTGGGCGAACAAACAACGAGCGGACCGGCAGAGTCGGTCGGACGCTAAGTCGAATCGGTCGACTTGCTGGTAGGCCGCGGCTGCGAGTTGCAAGGCATCAGGGACTTTGCGGTAGGTTCCAGCCAACCTCCAAGCTTTTGCCTCGCAATCAAAATGGGCAGCGGCGCTGAGGAACTTGCCGCGAGCCATTTCGATCAACGCCGTTGCGTGGTGAATCTCGGCCCGAAGCTCATCGCCGCAGACATCTTCGGCGAGGTGTTTCGCTTCGGCGAGATGCCCAGAGGCGAGTGCAAGCTCAAAGCTACCAGCTGCCAAACGTGAACGGGCCAAATGGACTTGCGCGCGATAATCGTCGGCACATTGCGCGAACTTCTTTCGCTCTTCAAGTTTGTCGCCCAACCAAGGCACACAGGCGAGTTTTGACCGACCGCATTCGGACGGCGCATCGTGTTCCGTCTTTCCGCAGGGGGGTGCGCTGCAGGATGCCAATCGAATCATGCGCATCGCATCGTCGACGCGACCTTCGGCTTGGGCGATTTTCGATTCGAGTAAATAGGTATTTCCAGCAGAGGTGCCTGCGCGTTTCAATTCGACGCGGGCGTCAATCAACCAGTTGAGCGCATCGCTGGGATGCTGGGCATGATCTTCGTGGGCAAACAATGCCGCCGCCAAGTTGTAGGCGTTGGTGCCGGCATGATAGGGATCATCGGATGCCCACGCTCGATGAACGGCTCGGCGAAACGATCGGATCGCAGCAAGGGTATCCCCTTCGGCAAGACTCTCTGCACCGTCATCTGAAGATCGAACCACGCTCGCGACGGTTGCAGATCGTTTCGGCATCGACGAGCGACAACCGACCACGAGGACCAAGGCCAACATAGCGGTAATGCAGTATTGAACGTGAGAGTGACGCAAATCAATCACGGTCGCACGCTACCTCCGCGAGGTGGATTGGCATCGCGCGAATTGCGCAGCAACCAATGCCCCCGTATCTCGCCGACCAGATCTTGGGTGTCGCCGACGGTTTCATTCAACCGCTCGGTCGTCCCCGGCAGGTGGTTTGCCTCGGAACGAATCACGCGAACAAGTTCCTGGGTTTGGATCGCCAGACGTTGGACTTGCTCAGCCGCTTCACGAAAGGAAGCGAGCGTTTCGGCCAGATCTTCGTTCGTCTCATCCGAAGTTCGGGCCACGGAATCAGCTGCAAGGCGGACGCTGTCGGCAGATTCGGAGATTTCACGCGTCAGTTGAGTGACTTTGTCCTGCATGACTTGCGTCGCTTGTTGGACGGAATCCAGCGTTTCGGCCGTTTTTGGACGCAGCGTTTCGTTGGTCTCAAAGAAGGAGCTTGCTGCCTTTTGCGTTTCCTGCAACGCGGGCTCGGTGCTCGTCGCGAGCGTCGTTCGAAGCTGATCCGACGCCGCCGTCATGCTCAACAGCGTGGGCTCGAGTTGTTCTTGCATCAAACGAATCGCTTCGCTGACGGTAGCGACTTGGTTGGCGACAGCCTCGAGTCGGTCAGACTGTCCTTCGTAGTTCTGCAAGGCGCTTCCGGGCAACAGTCGTGTTCTTTCGGCGCCCAGTGTCGCACCGCGTCGAATCATCAAAATGGGAGTGCCCAAGCCGAACTTGCGATCCTGACGCACGACGGAATCGACGAAGATTTGTGAGCTCATCTTGGGGTCGATACTTAAGTTCAGACGCACTTTGTCCGTGGAATCCGCGTACTGGATGCTGTCGATTTCGCCGGCCCGTTCACCAAGGATCATCACCTCCGTGCCTTTGTAAAGATCGCGGACATCTTCCTGTGGGACCTCAATCCAGTAGTGATCCTTCTCGACGAAGTAGTCCCCGGCTCGTAGCACCAACACGGAGAGGCCGATTACAAACAACAAAACGACGAGTAGGAAAACACCGACCGCCTGATTCGTATAGCGAAGACGATAAGGATCACTCATGGTCGGACTCCGCGGTGTCAGTGTCCCGATTCGATTTGCCCTCAGGACGCAGGTCCAACAAGTTGGTTGCCGAGATCGATTTCAAGTTGTCACCGAGTGTGTTTCCGGCGATCCAGATCACGGCGGTGCCACGTTCTTGCAGGTACTGGATCGACTCCAGGAAATTGGGAAACCTGTTTGCCGAGACAAACCGCATGGGACGCTCGAGCAACAGCAAAGTCGGGCCACCTAGGAAGGCGCGGATCCATTGATGGATTTGCAGCAGCGAGTTTTCCAAGGAGGCCGGGCGGATGCGCGAGACTCCATCGAGTTGGAACCATTTTGCCCAGAACTTGAGTTCTTCTTCGATGGCATTCAAGTCGGCTCGAAAGTGCTGTTTGGCAAGCAACAGATTCTCGCGAACGTTCAGGTTGGCGACCCAGGCTTGCTGGTCGAATACACGTCCGATGCGGCTGCGCATTCGAAACTGCGTTCTTGCATGTTGCCTTGCCCAATCGCGGCCGCTGAACAAGACGGAGCCCTGTGTTGGCGGTACGAGCCCTTGCATCATTGAGGTAAAGGGGCGCGTGTTCTGCGATGCGGTTGCGCGAATCAGGACGAGGTCACCCGAGTGGACCGACAACGATTGGTTGCGAACGCAGAGTGAGGTGTCGGGACGGCTGCCGAAAGTGACATCACGCAGTTCCAGCACTCGGCGTCGCTGCGGTGGTTGTCCGCTTTCGGGTTGTTCGGTCGTCTGGTTCGCTTGTTGCATTTTCGTCGATCAGCCAATTCGAAAGGCGAGCAAACGGCCGTAGATCAAGATCGACAGAATCGCCGAGACTGCGAAGACTGCCGTCAAGGCGCGGATCGCGCTGACGCTGGATACACGTGGGACATCGGTCAGGTTCCCCGAAACACTCACTCCATCCAACGAACAGATGGCACCGACGAACGCACCGGCGATGATCGTCTTGCTGCCGAAGAACAGGAGGTCAACGGTATTGAACTCGCGGAGAATGTCGTCAAGGAAGACACTCCACGGCATTCGGATGGCACCCATCAACCAGCCGATCGAATAACCGGTGACGATGATCGAAATGGAAATCACGATGGCTAGTGAGAAGACGCTCAGGATGACGGCCAAGATTCGCGGCATGACCAGGTACGTCATTGGGTCGATGCCTTGTGAGTCCAGCACTTCGAGTTCGCCGCTGACCTTCATGGTTGCCAGCTCCGTCGAGATCGCAACGCCGCTGCGGCCGATGACGACCAGGCAAGCAAGTAGCGGTCCGACTTCGCGGACGACGGCGCGCCACATCATGGGAACCATCAGGTCGGTCGTAACGCCTAACGCGTCGATCCAGAGTGCCGCCTCGACGATGATCAGAATGCCGACCGCTGCGCCGAATCGTATCACCAGCGGAACTGCATCGACGGCGGTGAATAAGACCTGACGTGCCATCACCGTGCGAGTTGGCGGCGTCCACGAGGAAGGGCGGACGGCCAAGATGGCGGCTGCCCAGAGGACCGCGAGGACGGAGGCGAGCGTGTGGCATCGCCCTAGAAATTGTCGACCCACGAATTCCGAGATGCGCATCGGCCAGCGCAGCAACCACCACTGGAGCGATGATGAGAACTCGCGAGCAGACGACACGGTCGGTTCCGTAGGAATTCAGGTCGGTCAACGGGCGCCGTCTCCCTACGGCACCCTACTCTGGATCGACGCAAAATATCCAAATAACCATGAAAACCGGCCTCGGCGTTACAGCCCGAAAACCTTAACAGCTGGCAGCCGAAAGGCCTCGCCAATCGTTAAAGTTTCCCACGCGTGAAACCTGGTTGCTTCTCCAAAGTCAGGCGTGTGAATAAGAGCGAACCACGGATATCACGAATCACACGGATGAGGAGACGATTGCCTCGCCGAAATAGCTCCCTCACTCCTCTGATGCGGTTCGCTGCCATATCTCCTTGCGAAAGGCGAAGGCCCACAAGGTGGCGAACAAGACCAATTGAACGATAAAGACAATGACGAGTTTCGATTCGATCGCGGCGAGTTGCTTTGCACCCATCGGGTGTGCTGTTCGTTGGGCGATGTTGCTCAAGGCAAAGACGAAGCAGCTCAAGAGCAGGCCCGTGGTAAGCGTCGTCAATCGATAGCGTTTGGGGTGGCACATGTAGGCGGGTGTGGCCATTCCAACGATCCAAACCAACAAGCAGGCCGACGCGCCGAGTTGCGGAAAGCCATATCGGGCATAATGCCAGACGACGATCGACTCGAACACTCCAACGATCGTCCAGAAGAAGATCAGGAAAAGGATCGCCAGCGCAAGTCGAATCTGAGACTCGACGATCGGCAATTCTTCTGAATCGTTCATCGTGAAAGCAGTATGCTGAGTTCCTGACGGCAGACGTCCAAAAAGTCTGGGTAACGGAAAGGTCGTCACCCAACGAGCAGACTCAACATTCCGAGAACGATGGCGAGCACGATCGACCCAATTAGGAAAATGGATGTGATCAAGAGAGCGTTGTAGACGCCAGCGAGCGCGAACGCATCGCTAAAGCTCACTTGGGATTCGTCCTCGCGGCGAAGCACGCAGCGCAAGATCGCTGCCACCAGGACATAGGAAAACGCAAGAAAGTACAAGAAGTAGACTGGTGGGTAGTGGAATTTGACCTCCGATATTCTGTCGATACCTCCAAAGTAACCTGCCATGTACCCGTGGTTGAAGGAAATGGAAAGCTGGGCACACGTGACAACAAAATTGCAGAGCAGTGTTGCAGTGAAGGCCTTGGTGTATTTGATTGGGCCAAGTTTCAGGAAAGAGGCTGCGAGACGCAGCCAGATCGCGGCGAAAGCGCTCCCGACAAGCAGTCCAACGAGTAGGCCAAGCAACCAGCCCAGCGCTTTAAGCGTAAACAATAAGGTCTCGTCCAATTTGTTGCTCCAGCTGAGGATCAATGACAGTGATTCGACGGGATAGCTGGTTGGTTAGTTCAGGTGATCCGATCGCAGGCGAGGTAGTGTAGCAGTTCTAATTGGCGCGTGTGGTCTCTGATGCTGACCTGTTTTTTCGTGCGAAGGGCAAAACGCGGCGTGTTATGTTTTTCAGCATTGTGATGTAAGAATCCAAAATGTTTTAGGCGAGGCAATGGGATGGAAGTCGGAGAGTGGGTGAAGGCGGAAGATGAGCGTCACTACCGTCTGGGCAATGCGCGCGCTGAGATTCTAAATGGTGCGTTTTGCATTGTTGACTTTGGCAGTGAGGACATCGATACGTGTCACCGAACGCTGATTGCGGCCACCAAGGTTCCTGATGGTCCTGGCCCGATCACGCTGGCAATCGACGAACAGAACCAAGGGTTTCTGTTGGAACTCATGCGTGCCGACGTGGCCATGTTGCTTCGGCAAACGGGCCGTGCGCGCAATGTCGTGCAAGTTCGATCAATCGCGTCGCCGCTCACCGCTGAACTGAACTGTTGGCAGATCAGTACGTTTTGGTTTCGATCGCCAAACGATTCTCGCTGGGACGCCGTGCCAGAGGGAGTCGCACTTAAAGGTTATGTGTGTGCACGATCCATGCCGGATGCACTCGCGTTGATTGCCGAGTATTGTCCTGGGGTAGAAGTCGATGAAGACGAAACCTTTTTATGGACCGAAGGCTGGCCCGTCGATTCAGAGATCACGGAAACGAAGCAGCGGAGTCTGTGGATTGAGTTCGCAGACTACGTCGAGGCAGAGAGCGGCGAGACGGTTCGAGAGTTTAATGATCGCGCCACGAGGGTTCTTTGAGTCCACGTGGGACATTCAGGAGAACCGATGTGCCAAGTAAAGGCGCTGCCGTCGATTTCAAGAGTCAACGTTTGTCTTCGTCACGCCATCGGTCGCGTTGATCGAGCCAGTTTTGCAGGTTGTTGTCGGCGATTCTGCGTGACGTGTTCTCGTAGCCAGGATCATCATCGTCGTCGTCACTGCTGCCAATCGAGAATGCGTCGGCCGCCGCCTCGTAGAACCCGCCCGCCAGGAACCAGCCAAATCGCTTTGCTCCGTCAAGGACGTTATCACGGAATTCACGAGCTCGCTGGCCGAAGGTCAAGCGGTAGTCGTCCCTAGACGCTGTGTTGGTCGAATTGTCGGGGACTTCATAGTTGACCGTTTGCAGCAGATGGTCCATCGATTCGGTCTTAGGAGCCGCGGCGCGACAACCACTGATGAGAACGATGGAAATCAGAAGTAGTCGTTTCACTCGTTGATTCGACATTTCGTGACATCCTTGGCAAGATCCAACCCTGACGGAACCTGGCACTCCAGTAGCACGTTTCGGCGTCAAGACGCAACGGAATTTCGGGTTGGTTGTCCGAGACCGCAGATCAATCTGTTTCGCGGCTCAGTTTCACGGGCTACGAGATACAATCAATGTCCAGCAACCACTCGTACTTTGTGTGTTTACGGTTGAGACGAGGAGCGAGATTTGAAGCGTCACATTGTTTTGCTTGGTGATTCGATTTTCGACAACGGGATCTATGTTCCCGAGGGTTCGTCGGTGATCGAACATGTTCGTCGCCTTTTGTCGGCCGAAGATCATGCGACGTTGGTTGCGGTTGACGGGGCGACCGTTTCGTCGGTGTTTCGACAGATCGAGCGGGTTCCCAAAGACGCCACGCATCTGGTGCTGAGTGTCGGCGGCAACGATGCGCTCTACATGGCTGGTAGCCTGTTTTCACAAGAGACGTTGGATGTTCGTGCATCGCTTCAGCGAATTGCCGAGAAGCTCGGTGAGTTCACACTGGAATACAGGAAACTGGTTTGCGAACTTCGCGAATTGCGGCTTCCGCTCGTGACTTGTTCGATCTACGACGCGGTACCAGGGCTGGATTCGTCTGAAACGGCGGGGCTCTGCGTGTTTAACGACACGATTACACGCACGGCGTTCGAGTTCGGCAACCGGTTGATTGACTTGCGGACGATTTGCAACGAAGCCGGCGATTATTCGTCGGTCTCGCCGATTGAGCCCTCTTCGAGCGGTGGGGCAAAAATCGCACGTGCGATCATCAATTCGCTTGCGGATGGGCATGCGTTTGTCGAGGTGGTCGCATAGATCGGTTGACCCTCGAGGGAAGACAAGATTCATATCGGAATTTGCCCAATACTTTGTTGTGGATTACGAAAGGCTTTCGTCGTCACACCAGTGCTGAACAACCCTTCGTTTTGTTTATTGAGAATTAAGCTCTATGTTTGCCGCCGATCATCTGCGTTTCTTGTTTGCTGCTGTGATTGCGGCGGGGTCAAGCGTTGGTTTTGCCGATGAGCCGGCGGCTGAAAGATCCGAGTTGCGAGCGACGCTTGAAACAGAGGTTCCCAAACTGCTGCAGCGTGAAAAGGTCCCCGGGGTTGCGATCGGAGTCGTACGTGACGGGAAGGTGCTATGGACGGATGGCTTTGGGCTCGCTGATGTTGAGTCGAAGAAGCCGGTCACACGAGACACGGTGTTCAACGCAGGGTCGATTTCCAAAACCGTTTCGGCATGGGGCATCATGAAGCTGGTGGAAAAGAAGTTGGTCGACCTTGATGCCCCCATCGAGAAGTATCTCAAGACATGGCGGTTTCCTGATTCGGAATTCTCATCCGAAGGCGTCACCTTGCGTCGGCTGCTGAGTCACACGGCAGGGTTGTCACTGCACGGCTACCCCGGGTTTACCGATCCTAGCGAGTTGCCGAGTCTCGAAGAGTCGCTGGCGGGGAATACGAATGGAGCTGGCGATGTGCGGATTGTCTATGAGCCCGGTGAAAAGCGTCAGTACTCTGGTGGCGGCTACACGGTCGCGCAGCTGATGGTCGAGGACCAGTCGCAACGGGCGTTTGCCGATTACATGCAGGAAGAGGTGTTGGGACCACTTCAGATGAGCTCAAGTCATTTTGGTTGGAGCGATTCGGATGACACGGCCACGCCCTATGACGAGAACGGGGCGCCCATCGCCCCGCTCCAATTCACGGCAGTTGCCGCGGCGGGAATCTCGACAACGTGCCAAGACCTGACTGCCTTTGCGGCCGAGTCGATGAAAACGGATCCGAAACAACCGAGCGCCGTCCTCTCCGGAGCGACGCTCAAACTCATGCACAAACAGGTTGTGACCCTAGGTACTGTGCGAACCAGCGGTTTGGGATACCAGCAGATGCAACACGGTCCCTACTTTGTGCTAGGCCATCTGGGGTCGAATCGAGGCTGGGAAGCCGCGATGCTGTTGCGTCCCGAATCTGGCGATGGGCTGGTGATGTTGTCCAACAGCTCCAACGGAAGCAAAGTGTTGCGGGAAATTTTTGTGATGTGGGCGCAGTCCCTGAATCAGTAGCTGCCCTGCCCCGCGTGAGTTGTCGCGCGTTGAGGTCGATGAGGATTTGTGCGGGCAATCACCCTCCCGCTTGCGGGTGGGGCGGACGCAAAGTCCGGGGAGGGAATGCGCGTTTCCAAACAGGCCCTCTCCGGGCCTTAGAGCCCGACTCCCAAGGGAGAGTGTTGGTGGGAGCACAATTGCAACCTGAAGCACTAAGTTGGCTCTGAATCGTCATCGGCATCAAACACAGCGCGGCTCTTGGACGTCCCCCAGGTATCGCGGTTGAAATCTTTGGATTGATTCGGAGCGATCGTTAGCCATTGCCAATCGCCCTTGTGAACCAAACGCGCGACCAACGCGATCTGGCCAGCGTGGTATGTGATGTGGGTGACGGAACGGACCGCGGCTTGCAGCACCGTGTGTTTTTCTCCGCGAATGGTGATCTCCTGATCGATGTTCGATTGATCGATCGTTTCCAGGGCAAACACGAGGGCACTCCAGCCCTCGTTGAAATAGGCGAGCAATTCGCTGCGAGTGCCATTCCAGTCTTCGAATTCTCGGTCGCGGTTGCGAGTTTCTTTCTCGCCGTCGGTCGTCAAAAAGTCGGTCCATCGACTGACCAAATTCCCACCCAAGTGCCGCAAGATCACTGCGACTGAGTTGACATCGCTTGATGGTCGCAGGACCAGTTCCTCGTCGGTCAGTTGCTCAAGGGTTTTGTCGATGAGGTTGCGATAGGAGTCGATCGTCTGACGAAGGACTTTGATTGAATCGAGTTGGGTTTTCATGATGCGGTTGCAGGTTGTGGACTCAGGAACTCGATCAGCATGACATTGCTTGCCATCGAATCGGGCGATGATTCGCAAATAGCTATGCAGTTTCGCATGATGGAAAGGTGGTTGAGTTGTTTGATTGAATGTTGGTCAAACGGCGTTTTTTTAGCCAGCCCGATTCGACTTGAACGCCTCGGACGATCCACGTAGAGTCGCAATCCCCAATGGACCGGATACGACAACCCTCATACCGGTCTCCAGCCCACGCCGAGACTTTTCCTGCCGGGTCTTGACGCAGCTTCTTTGAGCAGGAATCCGGGGCAAGTCGATGGACGAAGTCTGGATCGTGCATGTGCCGACACGCAAGCATGTTCATTCTGCGTTTGAATATGAACTCGACGCAAGAACTCAAGTGGAGAAACTGAGAGCTGCTGGTCAAAAGGATGTGATTACCTACAACATTCCCTTTGTTCCAAGCTCGGGCCAAGCGGGGGCGAATGTAAGCTACCACCCACATCGTGAGATGGGATTGACGGTGGAACAATGGATTACTCTACACGAGCAGCTTTCGCAGTCGATCAATTGGCCATCTGACGACGAGCGTGATCAATCGATTCGTGACGATACATTGATCGTCATGTCTTGGATGACACCCGAGAAGACGCATTGCTATGCAGCGGCCAGCGCACCGGCCTTGAAAGAGTTTACCGGGTACCCGAAGGAATAGCGGACTGACTGTCACGCTTTTGCTTGTTCGTTTGCCAGTGGTTGTATGTCAGCTGGTGTTTCATCACGCGCTGCCGTCCCCACGTCTTGGTAAAGTGCGAGAATCGTTCGAACAACGTCAGCCGGATGTATTCAAAACCAAGTTTGTCGATTACCCGCTGGCATCGAACGTTCGACTGAAAGCAGGATGCATTGAAAACAATGTCATCGCGTGACTGAAAGCGAGTGTCAAAGAGGAGCGTAAGTGCTTGCGCCATGATCCCGTGCCCCCAAAGTTCTGGGAGCAGGTTCCAACCAAGTTCGATTGCGAGAATCCCGTCGAGTCGCGTCCAGTGGTTTTGGAAGATGTGTCCAGCGAAGGATTCATCGACCAGAACGGTCGAGCATTTGAGTCCGAAGTCGGGAAGTTCATCGCCGGTGTGAACGCATGCGGTTAGCAGTTGCGGGGTTTCCGCGCGTGACGGTCGGTATTGCATTTGCCGAAGCCGCGGGTCGTTGCGTAAAGCAAAGATGGGCTCGGCATCTTCTTCCAGGAACTCGCGTATCGATACATTCATTGTCAAACAACATCAATCCGCAATGATGAGGTCGCTGGTGGTCAATGAGTGGCGGGCGTACAGCATACCGCGTCTGGAAAGGCCGTAGACGCGGCGTTACCTAGGCCGACCGACGCGATTTCCATTGTTGATGCTCGAGCAGACGCCTGTCTCGCGCGGAAACGATGGAAAGGGGAGCGTCTTTGTTGTCGTCGTCTTGCGCGGCCGCTTGGTCCTGTCCGGCTCCCATCGCAAGGCCAGCGATCATCCAGTAGGAAGCCTGAGTTGGAACCAGGTTGAAGGCGGCTTCCGCGGCGGCGACAAACATGTAAACCCCCAGCGCGACGCGACAATTGGTTTGCAGGCGATTGGTGCCGCCGCGAACGATCGGGACGACCCAGGTTGCAACCAGCAAGATTGCACCCAGGGGGCCGAGCGCCAGATACGATGCTGCGTAAAGACTCTCGTTGGTCCATCCGACCTTTTGACTGCGATAAAGGTTTTCTTGAAAGCTGGCGACGCGACCGCCCAAGTTCGCGTCGAGCAGAAAATCGGTCGGGTCGCGGCCGATGGAAATCGATGCGGCAGCGACGACGACGGTAAGGAGAACGACAAACGCAACGGAGTAGGCGATGCCGCGAACACTTCGACGCAAGAAAGCGTGGGCCAATTCCATTGCCGCAAGGCCAAGCCAAACGCTTCGCGAAAGGGTCAGCACGCAAATCGAACGGAACTGCATGAGCGAAAAGGTAGTGCCTGCCGCGGCCACCGCACCCCAGATCAAAACGTTGACTCCCAAAATGTTCCCGTTGTTGTAAGTTGAGAACATCTTGATCATCGAGCCGCGAAGGTTGTGGCGGTCGGCAACCAAGCTGACATCGGCGCCTGTCGTCGTCACAAACGGGATCCCGATGACCTTGCCCGTTGTGTTGTAGACTGCGAACGAAGCGATGCCAAAAACGAAGACAATCAACAAAGCGACTCGAAGCGTTCGCATGAATCGGTCGAGCCCAAGTGTGTCGACAAGCCAGTGGACACTGAGCAGTGCAAGGCAGGGAACAATTAGCGTGCTGGCAACAATCGAAACGGCCGAGCCAAGGGATTGCGTCCCGTACATCGAAAAGGCACCCGCTTGTAGAACGCCAAGCAGCAGAAACATCAGGCCCAGGAAGACGTAGTCGGCTCGCAGTTTGACGCCGCCACGATTGGCCAAACGAATCAGTTGCAAGAGCCCTGTCAAAGCCAACAGCACGTAGCCAGCAGTGAGCGGGATGTTGCCCGCATAGACGCCCGCTTTGGGGAACGCTAACAAAACGATCAGCGTCGAAACAGCGATGACGGATGCGATTGGAAAATTCATGTGCGTTTGCTAGGCGGTAGCGCTAGACACCCTCGCGCGTTGTGGGCGTGTGGTCACCGGTCGGCATTGGCAGGAACATCGCAGGCCGCGCGATCGGGGCGTGCGGCGGCGAAGCGTGCGCAAGCCTCGAGACCGTGGCCGAGAAGCGTTGGCGAAACGTCTCGGCCGAGAATTTCTCCGCGTTCACGCGACAATCCGCTGCCTCCAAACGTGATGCCGCGTGGGACGTGACGGCGTCTGCAAGTGATTCTGCGTTTTGTTCGTCGAAGAAGATTCCAGTGCGCTCTTCGATCACCGTTTCCAATGCGCCGCCGGCGCGATAAGCAATCACCGGACATCCGGCTGCCTGTGATTCGACGGGCGTGATCCCGAAGTCTTCGACACCAGGGAAGATGAACATTGCGGCGCGCTGGAAGTGTGACTTCAGCGTTCGGAAGGGTTGGCGACCGAGGAATTGAATGTTGGGGCCTGCCGCAGCCTGCAATCGACGACGCTCAGGTCCGTCGCCAATGACGACAAGTCTACGCCCGATTCGATTGAACGCTTCAATTGCGATGTCGATACGTTTGTAGGGAACGAGCTCGGATACCACCAAAGCAAAGCCTTCGCGGTTTTGTTTCCACTGAAAGTCCTCGACTGCGACGGGCGGGTAAACGACTTGAGCGTCGCGTTGGTAGTACTTGCGAATTCGATCGGCGACAAAATGCGAATTGGCAATGAACTGCGTGACTTTCTGGGCAGCATCGAAATCGAATCGGCGCAGCGCAGGTGCGAATCGGTCCAGCGCTACCCGCGCAGCCAGCGAAGTGCGTTTGTATTGATTGCCCATTTCCCACAGATACCGTGGAGGCGAATGGCAATAGCAAACGTGTTTGGTGGAAGCAGCGAAGTTCAGGCCTTTGATCATCGCGGCATCACTGCTGATCAACAGGTCCACGTCGCTTGGCACACGCATCCGGCCGATCGCGGCGGGGTGGAGTGGAAGCAGGTGTCGGTAGAGCTTTGGTGACCCTGGAACGCGATCGAGAAAGCTCGTGTTGATGTTGGCGACGTCAAGCCAATCGAGGTCGAGACGGCGATTGTGAATCAACGTATAGAGATCACAGCCAGGAAAGATCCCCGCAATGTTCTCGAGGACCTTTTCGCCCCCGCGATGCTGCGTCAACCAATGGTGGGCGAGCGCTACCTTCATGATCAATATGCCCCGTTTCTCGTGATGACCACGATCGGTGTTTTCATCAGCACCCAAAGGTCAAGCCAAGGTGACCAGTTTCTCGCGTAGTGTTCGTCGATCGAAACACGCGTCGCGTAGGATGTGTTGTTGCGACCCGAGATTTGCCAAAGGCCGGTGATTCCCGGGAGCATGTGTGAATAAGCGAGGTAGCCGCGCGAGTACTTGGCGATTTCGCTGTAGACGATCGGCCGTGGTCCAACGAGGCTCATCTCGCCTCGGAGCACGTTCCAAAGTTGCGGCAACTCATCGAGCGACCACTTGCGGAGCACTCGGCCAAGTGTGCCAAGGACGCGTGGATCGTTTCGCAATTTTTGGTCTCGTTCCCATTCGCTGCGCGCTGCTGGGTTTTCGGCGAGGTGTTTTTCCAAGACTTCATCGCCGTTGGTCACCATTGTGCGGAACTTCCAAGCCTTGAACTGGCGGCCATGTTGTCCGATTCGAGTGTGTCCGAAGAAGGCCGGGCCTGGCGACAAGAACTTGATCATCCCCGTGATCACCAACATCGGTATCGCCAGGACAATGAGAGTTGGAACGCAAACCGACAGATCGATGACCCGCTTGGCCACGCGCGGCGCAAGCCTTAGGAAGGGCATGTTCATGCGGGTGGTGAACACGTGAGGCAGCTTCGAGGTGTCGACATCTTTTCTTGCCGCTCGTGCGAAGTCGATCCAAACCACCGAGGGGAACTGAAAGACGAGTCGATCGAGATCGGTTGATTCAGCGTCGGAGGAGACCATTCCCGCGACCGGCGCTAAATGATCACGTGCAATCGTGGTTGCGTCGGAGTTGTTGCCCAGCAAGTACCGGTCGACTTGTCCGTACTCGTTTGCGTCACGTTGATGACATGTGTAGCCCGCGGGAATGAAGCCTGAAGAGCGTCGTTTAAGGAGCAACCCGATGGTGGCCAGGCAATCATCACGTTGACCAATGAGGAGGATGCGTACGCCCCACCATCGCGTCTTACCAAGCAGATGCCGAGCCATCCAGCGCAGCGGCGGCAGCGCGCCTCCGATGAGAAGACCCGTCAATGCAAAGGTGGCAAACTCAATCCGCGGCAATTGGCCAAGCAGGATATTGATCGCCGAAAGACTGAGCAGGGCGATAATGGTGGATCGAGCGATCCCACGCAGTTCGGCAACGGGACCAGCGCCCGCACCTGGATAGAGTTGGTGTAGCGAGAGGAAGACTGTTTGCAGGAAGAGCAAGGCGGGAAGTTGAACGAAGATTCCGGCATAAAACGCGTGCCCTTGGCTCGCGTTGATGATCCAGGATGCGGTGACAAGGGCGATCGAAGCGACGGTGGCATCGAGCAACAGCAGCGGTGCGCCGGTCAACACCGATTCCATTGCGTAAGCCATGCACAGCTTGCGGCTCGGCTGAACCGCGGTGTGTGTGGCCACGATTTCTTCGATTGGCGAATCGACGCGCTGCGTCGTCGGTTCGATACCGGTATGAAAGGTTGCCGGATCGAATGATCGATTCGTAAGGGAGGTAACGTGATGGATCACGGATGGTTTGCCCTGGGAGGGAGGGTTTGAGCAATTTTTCGGGCGTGGCGCCAAATGGGGCCAGAGAATCAGGCGGGGAGACGCCTGCCTCTGGAACTCGCTCGCATCCGTCGACGCGATGTGCTGCGTTCGTTTTGGCCCCGTTCGGTTTCTCTTCCTGTGGTGCTGGGTCAGTGAATCATGGGTGACGAGGGATCGATCGTGTCGTGCCCGCTCGTTGGTGGAATCAGTGGAGTGTTTTCTTGGAGTGGGCGGCGGTCACGCGAATGGTGTGGCGCCGGCATCGATCGTCTCTTGCGATCGATCTCAAGATCACGAGGTTGTCCATCTCGCGCCGAATAACGATCGTGGTAATGACCGACGTAGGCGTATTGGCCTTGCGAATAGGAACCGTAGCCGTAACCACGCTTTTTGTCTGTTTCGACAGCGTTGACGATGACGGCCGTAGGTTGCACATCGATGTCGGCCAGGATTCGCGCCGCATGCTCGACCGGGCGACGACCGTTCTTGTTGACCCGGACGGTCAACACGACGGAGTCGACCATGGGTGCGATGATGGCCGGGTCGGCAACGGCCAACAGTGGTGGCGCGTCAATCAGCACCATGTCGTAGTGTTGCTTGGCTTGCTTGAGCAAAGCGGGCAGGCGATGCGATTCGAGCAGTTCCGCTGGAACGGATGTCGGCAAGCCGTTGGGCATCACGTGCAGCCCTTCGACTTCGGTGGTGACCGTGCCTTGAGCCAAGGAGATTTCTCCGAAGAGCACGTCCGATAGTCCGCCATGGTCTTCAAGGCCGAACAGCTTTGAAATCACTGGACGTCGCATATCGGCGTCGATCAATAGGACACGTTTGCCAGCTCGGGCAAGCGAGATCGCCAGGTTGCTGATCGTGGTCGATTTGCCGTCGCCAGGTTGCGGGCTGGTCATCATTACGGTCTGCATCGATCCCTTGCGATTGGCGATCATCAGCGAGGTGCGTGCGACCCGGTACACTTCCGATTCGGCCGAACGTGGTGAGTGGAAGGCGACCAGCGAGCCATCCAAGTTGGATTCAAGCTCCATCGCATCGACCAATTCACGACGATCAAATCTCGGCACGTGTGCGATCGCAGGGGCGCCAACGGCATGTTCGAGGTCTTGGACATTGTTGAATGTTGAATCGACCAGTTCGGCGCCGAGGGCGAGCATCAATCCAAGTCCGAACCCGAAGCAGGTTCCAATCAGCCCGACGATCGGCAGGTTCGGCCAGGCTGCTTTTTCTGAGGATTCGGGATTGGCCAGCACATCGGTTGAGAACCCGGCGTAGGAACGCGAGAGTTTGAGTTCTTGTAGACGCAGGATGACCTGGTCGTAACGAGCTTGGGCGCGGGACAGTTTCGAGCGAAGTGCGTTGCCCATCATGAAGTCGCGTTCCACAGCTTTGGCGAGCTTGAGTTCACGAGCCGATTCTTCGAGCAACAGCGTTTTGCGTTTTTCGAACTCCGCGATGTCGTTTCGAAGCAACATCGTGTAGGTCTTGAGCATCTCGGCGGGGTCGAGCTTACGACTTGGTTTGGCAGCGCGGTCAGGCGAATTGGCCTGAATGAACTGACGCGTGATTTCCGCTTCTTGTCGAACCGCTTCCACCAACGGGTGCCCGGGGCCAAACGCGTCGCTGAAGGATTTTTCTTTCTGAACAAGGTCCAACAATCGGTTGTACTGGGCTTTGGCCACTTCTTGGCGAATCGGTTGTTCGGCTTGAAAGGCTTCCGAGCTCGCTTCGCCCCGAGTCATTTCGAGAAACAATTTCAAGCGTTCCACTTCTTTTTGGCTCAGCAAAGCCAAGTGGTCGACGTCGCCGATCGTGGCAGCGTGCTCTTTCAGATAGGTGTCGATCACCTCCAATCGCGAGGTTGCTTCAGTAAGCGACGTGCGAACGAGGTTGAGTTCGGGTTCGAGGTTGGCAAGCCGTTCCTTGTGGATGTCCTTGACGTTTTCGCCCTCGATCAAAACAGGTACCGAGTGAATGAAATTTCGGTATTCTTGATCGGCAGCAACCAATTCCGCTTCATGTTTCTCACGCGCCTCTTCGATCAACTTGACCGCTTCTTCGGTCGAGTTTTGGCCATGCGATTCCACATAGGTGCGGTAGCTTTCGTAGATCGCGCCAAGCACAACAGCTGCGTCGTCGGGGTTGGTGTCGCGGAAGCTGGCTCGCAGCACCATCGCTTCGCTGGCGTTGCCTTCGCCTCCGCGCTCGACTTCGATGTTGTCGAGGATGTGATCGACCAAGCTCTTGCCTTCGGCCGAAGCCTGCTTGAAGGAGGCAAGTGTTTGCAATCCACCGGTTTCAATGGCGTCAGCAAGCATTTTGCGGCCGACGAACAGACGCATGTGGGTGGCAAGCTGGTCTTCGTGGATTGCGTCGCCACTCGCGTTGGCGCCGGTGATCGTTCCACTATTGGTGACCTCGCTGCTGCGCTGTCCGACCAGGATCTCGATGTTGGACTCATAGACGGGAGTCGCCGAGAAGTGGTAGAGCGCTGCGAGTGAGATGCCAACGACAACGCCAAAAACGATGTGTGTCCAACGTTTGCGCAGCATGACGAGCACATCGATTTCGATTGCTCGTTGGTTGGTTGATTCGTCCGCCGATGCCATTGTGTGAACCTAGGATTGGGAAAAACGCGTCGGGGCTAGGGGGAGCTGGCGGCCAGTGGGAACCGGAGGCCAGGGAGAACCCGTGCGACGGATTTCGTGCGTACCTAGGTTGGTATCGACTCAAGCGAGCGAAAGAAAAACGAAAGACGAAGAGAACGCGATCGTATCAAGCGTGCCGGTTGTGCAACGGATTCGGCATGTCGCGGTCAAGGCATGCGATAACGGCTCAGAGTGACGCTACCGAATCGCAACTTAGCGGCGCGTTTGTTCTCGGATTTCGCTGCGAATCTCAGCAGCGAGTCGTTCGAAGCGTTTGTCGATCGGATTGAGGGTTTGCCCCAAGACAGCTTGCCTGAGTGCTTCGTCATTCTTTCCAAGGCGATGGAGCGAACGCGAGTATTCGAGGCGATATCCGGCATCGCGACTTCGCTGCTGGAGCGCCAATTTCCACTGCTCAGCCGCTGCGGAATCGTTGCCCAGCAATTGTTCGAGCCGCGCGAGCGTTGAAAAGGCACGCCCTGGATCGAGCGATCGGCTTTGATGAATCTGATGCTTGATCGTCGCAACCAATGTGGGATCCGAATGGCCCGTTTGAAATTGGTTGTTGTCCTGGACAAGCTCTAAATAAAGCTCTGGCCGGTCGGCAGGAACGAGGTTTTCGGCAATATCAATGGGGGCAAACCGAGACTCGGAAAGGACCATGATGTCGCCGAGGTGCAAATGGTCAATCGAAAGTGACTTGCGCCATTGGTCGATCGCGATCTCGTCATGATTGGAAACGAACGCCAGCCAACCGCTGAGGTACAGCAACATGGAGCTGTTGTTGGATAGCCTTGAGGAGGAGGCTAGCCAGGGCTCGATCGGCATCTCGGTCAATGCGGCGAGTCCGCATGCCGAAAGGTGGGGTTGTGGGGTCAGCGGCTGGAGCGAAATCGACCGACGCAAATCTTCGCAAGCGAGTGCAACATGATCACGCATCTCAGCCGATCGAAGCAGTGCGGCGCGTAGTTCATCGGCCGACGCTTCGTCTTGTTGGCTAAGGATGGCAAAGATGTTCTCGATCTTGGTTTCGTTCCACCCGATTCCCGATTGTTGAGCCTGACTGTCGCTGAGCACGAGTGCGCGATAATGGGCGAGTCTCCAATGAGCTCGTGTGGCATAAAGGTCAGCGTTGTTCGGCTGGTTCGCAATCGCCTGGCTGATGATCTCAAGTTGTGAAGCGACTTGTTCCTCGGAGGGTTGTGCCGAGAGGAGTGAGGTGTCAGCAAGTCGCAGAGCCCGATCCGATTGAACCTGGTCGGAGGAGGCGTGGAAGCTGAAACCCGCCAAGACCAACGCCACGATGCCCCAGGCGGGAACGGATCGACCGAGCCACTCCGGAACTGCTTTCGGCTGCGGCAGGCGGATGCCGTGTTTGGTGGCGAGAACAAACACCGTTGCGGACAGTGCTGCATAGAGCATCATGTTGGCCGGGATCACCAACACGAAGTCAAAGAGACTTTGAAACGCACCGCAAACCAACAGGCTCAGGCCTAGCAGCCCCCAAGCTCGTGATTCGCGACGTAGGCCGCGATCGGTCAATTGCCAGGCGACGCGCGCGAAGCCAACCAAGAGTAGAGCCATCAGGGCCAAACCAATGATTCCCGATTCGGTGAGGACTTCCAGGTATTGATTGTGGGCTTCGCGAAACCAACTTCGATGCGTTTGCGTTTGATGTGGCAGTGTCGCGTAGCCATAGGTTCCAAGCCCGCTGCCCGAGGGCAAATGGGCGATCGCTGTTGCAAATCCTTCCTGCCAGTGTGACCAGCGGCTATCACCTGCAATGGAGCTGACCGAGAGTTGATCGGCGCGTCCTTTTACGTCGCCGCCGACACCGGTCACAGCGATCACGGCGAAGACGATCGATGCCAACGCGGCGCCGGCGATTGCAACGGGCTTGTTCACCTTGATGCCAGAACGCAATGCGACCAAAGCGAGCGCAAGTAGTGCAGCGATCCAAGCACCGCGTGACAGCGAGGTTGCCAATCCGGCAAGGATCAAGGCGGCGACAAAGCCCAACGCAAGGTTGCTGGGCTTCATCATCCAGCTCCAGTCGCGCCGCGCCCATTTGGTATCGTTGTCGCTCGGTCGTCGGTAATAAAGGATGGCCAGAGAGGCGAAGAGTGGGGGAAGGATCGCGGCCGCGCCCGCATTCTTGTAGATAAAACTCGCAAACGGCGTTTTATTGGCGAATGTGTTTTCGATCCCCGGAAGGATCATCACCTTGCCGCCGGCAGTCTGGATGATGCCCCAGAAGGACAGCGCTGCCGCATTGGCGATGACCACATACAACAACGCATTGCGCCAGCGGCGTGACCCAAATTGGATCGACGCGAGGATGGCAATGACCGTTGCGAGCATGAATGGAACGGCAGCCTGCCTGGTTTCCTCGGGCATGAGCGTGGCCCGCGTTGTTGGTTCGAACGTTGAATGATGCCCAAGTCGTTGGGCGGCATCACCAAGCGACGCAACAGCTGGATCCGCGAACTCAGCGCGTGTCTCGGCAACGCTTTGAAAGAACCATGGCAGCTTCCCTGCGATCACACTGTGCTGGAGTGCCGCGTAGCCAAGCCACAAGAAGCACAGCGCAAACAGACTTACCGGCAGTCGATAGTTTGTCGGGGTGAGCGATCGTCGCGCGAAGATGGTCAGCACTCCGCTGACGGCGAGCATTGCCGAGAGGTGTTTCAGCGCCGTCGCGTGAGCGGCCCCAAAATGCCAGGTTGCGTAAACCAACGCAAAGAGTGTCAACGCGCGCGCCAGACTCCCAGCGAGCTGTTCTGGTCGCGTGACTGCCGGCTGTTGTGCTGCGAATGGTTCCACCATTGCCACCAAAGTGCGAAGAATGATCCGTCAAACGCACTGTTTTACGAAAAAGTCGTCGCCAAGCCTATGTTGACTTCGTCGGTGCTGAGGGCTCGGCGTTACCTTCGACAGAAGGTGGTTTCTAGCGCGTTCGGCTCATTGCATAGTCGCCTTTTGCTCCGCAAAAGTTGCGCTTGTCGACGCTGCTTTCGCGGAGCGAAAGGCGACATTCAAGAAATCACAGCATAGGAGCCAAAGGCCGCTCCATCGCATCTAGTTCGATGGCGAAGCGGGTGTGCCTGGGTTGCTGCTGCTGCTTGTTGCGGCTGGGATTGCAACGCCCGCGATGACTCCGAGTGGAACGAGTCCGCTCAGGGCGCTGCCACCGACGGCCGTGCCACCGATCTGTCCCGACAGGCTGCCGACATTGGAGACAGGTCCGCCAAGAACGCCGCCACCTGCACCGCCGCCACCGGCTGCGCCCAGGTTACCCAAACCGCCAGAGACGGATTGTGTGAGCGTTTGAGCGAAACAGTTGAGGTTGTACCGCATCTTCGAGATTTGGTCGCGAACAACAAGCAGTTCTTCCTCGTTTTCCGCACCCGCATCGAGTTTCAGGTCGATGTCATCGATCGCCTTGTCGAGCTTGGCGAGCATGTCTTCACAGCTCGTTTCGCCTGCGTCGATTTCTTCTTGAAACGCTTTGACCATCTTTTGCAGGTCGGTTTCGACACCTTCCGCCGGAACCGATTCATCGGTTGGCATGAATGCACTGGCAGTCGAAGCAAACTCGAGAGCAAAAATCGTTGCCAATGCCGCAAAGGTGAAACGCAGCGTCTTCATCGGAAGTCCCTTTGAATGTATTGAGTCAGCCGATATGCACTCGGCCGACACCCCGTGACAGGCGACCTGCACGGATTGCGCAAATCGCTAGAGAAGTATTGACCTCAGTTAGTTGCACGCAAACGAAATCAGCAAAACATTGCGATCTTCCTCAGGTGCTAGCATTAGCCTGATCGGAACGACCCTTACATCTGGAACGGAAACGCTCGCCGCTACTGACGCGACCGGGCCATGCGGGTTGAGGTTGACATCAATTGGGCGTTTGCAGGAATATCCGCCTGTTTACCCTCCCCTTCGCTCGGTTGCCTTCCTTTCCCATGCAACTCAAATCGCTGGTACGGTTTCCTGTCGACATCAAGCGTGCACGCAAGCGTTTGGCGACCGCTCGTACTCCGTTGCATTCGTTCAGTGAGAGGCCGATCGTCCTTGATCTGAAGACACCGAAGCTCTTGTTTGACTGTGGCAGACATTTTGCGTCGCTGGCCTTTTATAGCCAGGCGGCCGGTTCGCCCTTCTTCGTGCGATGTAACAAGATGATGCTGGCCTGCATCGCGCGAAAGCAGCACGGCCGCGAGATGTTGGAAGCGCCGTACGCACGATGGGTTCCTAGCGATCAGCCGCTACCGGGCAATGCACTCGTTCTTTGCGACGATGACGCGCCCGCACTGAACGAATATCGGTATCGCATGTTGATCGGCCGCGACACGGTCGCGATGTCGCCGGTGATGCCGTACCCGATGCACCCGGCAACACTGCGGCACGCGACCCGCGAAAACCTTCAACGACTTAGGAATTCACGCCGCAAGTTCCGCATGTTCTTTGCAGGAAACCAAAAGACAAAATATGGCGACGACAAGATGCACCGCAACTTTGGCGTGCTCAGTCGCCTTGATGTTCTGTCGACGCTCAAAGAAACCTATGCGAGTCGTGTTGTCAGCGATCCCAAAGTGGCTTCCGAGCGTTCGATCGTCCTCGCCGACAGTCGGGTGGCTTCGATCGCCGCATCACGTTGGCTCGATGCGATTGCCGAGTCGCAGTTTTTTGTCTGCTGTCCCGGTTCAAGCCAACCGGTTTGCCATAACTTGGTCGAAGCAATGAGCGTTGGTACGATCCCGTTGATTGAGTATGGCGATCGATTGACACCGGGGTTGGTCGACGGAATCAATGCGATCACCTTCCGAGGGGCCATTGGTTTGATCAATGCGATCAAGCGAATCGAGTCATTGACGCCTGGCCAAATCGAGACGATGCGGTTTGGTGCTGCAAAGTTCTACGACGATTACCTTCGTGGCGAACAATTCTTGGCCGACTTGCGCGACGGGCAATTGGAATGCCAGTCACGTCAAATCAGTATGCCCTTTCACGATCAAAACATGTTTGATGCCAACACGCTTTGGAGTCAACCGAAGCGGGCGGCCGCCTAAACCTTGGCCGCATCAACGGACAGACCGACAAAAGGATTTGTCTCATGCAACCGAAATTCATCAGCGTCGTGCTCTCGACCTACAATGCACCCGAGTGGTTAGAAAAGTCGTTGTGGGGATACGCCGGGCAATCGTTCCGCGATTTTGAGATCTTGATTGCCGACGACGGTTCGTCAAGCGAGACGGCCGCGATGATCGATTCGGTGCGTCGCGAAACGGGATTGGCTATCAAGCACGTTTGGCACGAAGACGACGGCTTTCGCAAATGCGTCATCATGAACAAGGCGATTTTGCAGGCCGCAGGCGACTACATGGTCTTTTCCGATGGTGATTGCATCCCGCGTGCTGATTTTCTTGAGCAGCATCATCGCGTGGCAAGGTTCGAGCGTTTTCTATCGGGTGGCTACTACAAGTTGCCGATGTCCATCTCGCAGCAAATCACGGTTGACGACATTCAAAGTGGCCGTGCCTTTTCGGCCAATTGGCTAAGCAGCCAAGGGATGAAGCATGGTCGTCGCGTCTTGCGTTTGAAGGCGCGCGGAGCGGTCGCCGAGTTCCTCAACCGACTAACAACCACACGCGCCACGTGGAACGGGCACAACGCGTCCGGTTGGACTGACGATATCGTGAGCGCGGGCGGTTTTGACGAGCGAATGCGTTATGGTGGCGAGGACCGTGAACTTGGCGAGCGTCTCGAGAACGCAGGCATTCACGGCAAGCACATTCGTTTTCAGTCGCTCTGTTTGCACCTCGATCATGCACGCGGTTATGTCAACGACGAAGACCTGCAACGTAATCGAGACATTCGTGACACCACGTTGCGGATGAGCCGCACGCGAACAGAACACGGCATTCCAAAGGCTGCCTAAGTACGTCCTACCGAATTCAATCCGTTTGTAGTACCGGCTTCAGCCGGAATCATGAGGCATTCCGCCTAAAGGCGGTACTACGAACCGGCACATTCCGCCTAAAGACGGCGGACGCATCATGGCAGGTCGATCACCAAGAGCTCGGTGAACAGGTAGTGGGTGCCGAGTGCCACGACACAGCTGACCGCAGCGGATGTTGCCAGCGCGTTTCGAAACGATTGCGGGCGCCGAGGCTGATTCGAATAAAACGCCAGTCCACAAGTGACGACAAACGCGATCGTTGCGATTCGAAATCCGATTCCGGTGAATTGAAGGGCGAGGACGTACAAGCCAACCAGGAGCATCACAAGCAAGGTGGTACTCCAGTCAGTCTGTGCCTCAGTCGCCCGCGCGGTTGCGGGGAGACGCCGCGACTGGATCAACCAGACGATTCCGAGGACAACCGTCGCCCAGAGAACCATGCTCGGCAGGTCTGGCAGTTGGTGGTCGGATCGAAGCGACACCTGTGAAAGTCGAGTCGAGCGTGCTTCGATATCTTGGTTGACCGCGGTGGCGTCAAGAAAACGCGGTGCGATTTGCATGGCCGCTAGTTTTCGTTTCACCTCGGGCGTTTGCATCGCCTGTTCGATGGCCGTCGCCAGTGTCTTGATGCGATCGTCGGGCGTTCCAGCAGGTGCCCACCAGAATTGCATGTTCTCGCTGACGACTTCAAAGCCTTGTTCGGATGCCGTTGCGAGTTCGGGACAGCTCGCATCGCGTTGATGACTGAGGATCGCGAGCGCGCGGATACCGGCTGCTTTGAACTGGGTGTATTCGGCGAGCGAAAACGAAGTGACATCGACGTGACCACCTTGGAGCGCTGCAAAGCGTTTTGCTCCACCGCCTGTTTGCACATAGCGGAACTTCGCTTCCGCTTTTTGTTGCTCGAGCATCAGTCCCGCGAAATGGCTCGGCGCGCCAATGTTGGCTGAAAAGACAATCGAATCAGGTTCGTTGGCGGCGTTTTCGACGAGCTGTTTGAGGTCTTGGTAGTCGGAGTCTTTGGAAACGGCGATGACTTGTGGAGAAAGACCGGTGCCGGCAATCGACGAAAAGGCTTCTGGTCCATAGGCGGCTTGGCCCGAGAACTTCGCGGTCAAGATTCCTTCGTGGAGCAACAGAATCGTGTAGCCGTCGGCGACCGCCTCTTTGACTCGGCGACTTCCAATCGTTCCGCCTGCGCCCGGAACATTGATCATGACGATCGGTTGCGGAAGCAAGTCGTGTTTTTCGATCGCTGATTGAACAATTCGACCAAAGGTGTCGCTACCGCCACCGGCCGAAAAAGGCACAACGACCTTGATGGGGCGGCGCGGGAATGAAGCGTGATCGCGCGTGTTGTCGTTGCAACCAACGAAGGCGAGAAGGAGTGCGACGAATAGGAATGGCGACCTTGAATTCATGGCAAGATCGTAATGGATCTACCGGCGCAATGCGACAAAAGTGCTAGCAGCGTTTGTAGTCCCGCCTCGAGGTGGAATGTGTCACCGTGAGTGGCAAGACGCTCGCCGTCGCGGATTGGAGTTACGGCGCCACGATGTGAAGTGCCTTCGTACCAACAATCACCCTCCCGCTTGCGGGAGGGTCGGACGCAAAGTCCGGGGAGGGAATGATCCTTTTAAAACAAACCCTCTCCGGGCCTTAGAGCCCGACTCTCCCAAGGGAGAGTGTAAGAACGCCTGTCAGGCTGGCTGAGCGCGACGCGTTACCGGACGGTAGATGATCAGGTAAACGGTCACCGCGACCATCGCCACTGCGAACGTGCAACTCCAAAGTGCTTCCGGACCGAACCTGGCGAGGACTTCGCCGCCAATCGGAGCACCAATCGTCAACGCGGAAGCGTAGCACATGCTGAACAGCCCGAGGTATCTCGCACGGAGGTCCTCCGGGGCCATGTTTGTCACGATCGCTTGCTTGAACGGTGCCTGCATGATCTCACCGAGAGTCCAAATGCTGATCGTCAATGCGATGAACCCAATCCCGCCGTGGAAGGCGTTCAGCCCGAAGCCGATCGAGATCAAGAGTCCTCCAATGACCACGACGCGCATTGCGTTAAAACGGCTCAACCAATGCGTCATCGGCAACTGGAACAGGAAGATCAGGATTCCGTTGACCGACATCAATAGACCGAATTGGACATTTGACAAGCCAATCGAGCGAATGTGTATCGGGAGCGTCGACATTCCTTGCATGAACACCAGCGCCATCAGCAAACTGGACAAGCAGAACAACAGGAATGGAGCGTCGTGCATGATGCGGCGCGCCGCTTGTCGAAACGGGATCGCATCGATGGTCGGCACGATCGACTCGGTTGGATCGTTTTGGTCGTCGACTTGTTTGCCCGGCAACGTCTCACGCACCATCGCAATGATGATCAAACCGTAAAGCGACATCGTTGCAGCATCGCCCCAAAACAACCATTGAAACGAGTGGCCAGCTAAGAACCCGCCCACGGGAGGCGCAATGGCAAAGCCAAGGTTGATCGAGATGTACATCAGAGCAAACGCATGTGGCCGTTTGTCTGGTGGGGAGACGTCGGCAATCATCGCGGATGCCGCGGGGCGGTACATGTCACTGACGAACGCAAACAGTCCAACCAGCGCCATGAAGGCCCAACGGTTTTCGATCGTACTGATGATGGTCAGTAACGCAGCGCCCCCAAAAAGGGCAATGAGCATCACGGCGCGGCGCCCGATTTGGTCAGCCAATTGTCCGCCGAGAAGGGCACCCGCCATGGAGCCGGCGCCGAGCACGCCCATGCAAGCGGTGGCGAAGCTGATCCCCAAACCGAGCTGTTCGCTGGCGTAGATCGTCAAAAAGATCAGAACGAAAGAACCTGCTCGGTTGATCAATGAACCGAGGCAGAGAATGCGAACAGTAAGAGGCAACTCGATGTAGTCGCGAAGCATCTGGCCGCGGGGAGTTTGCGTATTCGGGAAAGGTTTCCCGAGGGACGCAGCGGGCCACGGTGGGGTTCGCGCCTCGCGCCGGCTCGACGCCCGTTTTCGATCGCCTACTTTTCAAACCATTTGCGAATGGAATGCACGGTTGCGGCGCGTCCAGCGCGAGCAATCGAAGTGGTCAGCGGAATCGATTTGGGGCATACAGCAACGCAGTTTTGAGCGTTCCCGCAGGCTTGAATGCCACCTGGTCCGGTCAGGGCATCGAGACGTTGGTCTGCGATCGATTTGCCGGTGGGGTGGTTGTTGAACAACATGGCTTGGGAGATCGCGTGCGGCCCGACAAAGCCACTGTCGAATGCGGCCAACTTGCGTGCTTCGAAATCTTCGTCTGATTCACCCGACTCCTGCGTCAGTTCAATCTTTTGGAACTGTGGGCAGGCGTCGACACAGCATCCGCAGCTCATGCATTCGCTGAGCGGATAGTTCTGTTCTTGTTGAGCGCGAAGTTGGCGTTCGCCGGCTCCCATGTTGTAGTAGCTGTCGACGGGAACCCAGGCTTTGACGCGGGTCAAGCTTCGGAACAGGCGTTGTCGATCAACGACCAAGTCACGCACGACAGGGAATTTGCTCATCGGTTCGAGAACGATTTCGTCCTCGTTGTCTGCAAGCAACCTGTCGACGAGCGCACTGCAACTTTGTCGAACGCGGCCATTGATTTGCATCGTGCAGGCGCCGCAAACCTCTTCCAGGCATCCGCAATCCCAAGCAATCGGGGTGACTTTTTTGCCGTCCGCCGTCGTTGCCTGACGAGCGAGTTTTTGAAGAACGCTGATCACGTTCAATTCGGGCTCGTAGGGAAGGCGGTGAAGTTCCCAATACGGTTCTTGGCCCGGGCCGTCCTGGCGGCGGACGCGAACTTTGATCGAATCGGGTTGTTTTCGTTCCAGGGCAATCATCCTTCGATCCTGTACTCGGCGAGATGACGTGGGATGTGTGTCAAGTCATTATTGAAGTGGGGAAAGGCCCGCGACTTTGCGTTTGGTCTTAGGCCTCAAGTTCAGGCTAGGTCGCCGCCTCGGCTGTTGCCTGTTTTTTATCGCTGCGTTCTTTCCAAACCTCTTCGATCACTTCGGCGCCGACCAAGCCGTACAAACGCGGCCGTGGTGGGATAAGCGATGTGTCGACATCTTCGTAGTCGAGATCCGGTGTGTTGTCGGTGTGGTTCCAGGTCGCAACGGTGCTCTTGAGGTACTTCTGATTGTTCGCCTCGAAGTCGTCGCACCACTTTTCAGCCTGTTGCCGTCGCTCGGCGGGGTCTTCCGAGGTGAGCGAGGACTTTTGGAAGTCGGGTTTGAAGTGTGCGCCGCGACATTCGTCGCGTTGCAATGCGCCTTTCAAAATCGACTTGGCCAGCGGGAACATGTCTTGTAGTGCTTTCGAGAAGATCACGTTTTGATTCGACCAGCTGCCTGTGTCCGAAAGGCTGACGCGGGCCGCACGCTCGTGCAGTTCGTTGACCTTGCCGATCGCTTCTTCGAGTTGGTCATTGCGACGAACGACGGTCGCGACTCGAGTCATCAAATCGCCAAGTTCCTGGTGAATCAGGTACGGGTTCTCATCACCATCGGCGTCATTCTTGAGCAGTTTGTCGTGACGATCCTTTTGCGCTCCGACCGCGGCGTCGATCACCGACGAAGCAACGTCGGCGTGACCTTGGCTTTGATCTTTGGCGTAATTCAGGATTGAGCTACCGGTGAATAGGCCGGTGAAGATGCACGAGAGTAGCGAGTTGGCGCCGAGGCGATTAGCACCGTGGTAGTGGTAATCGCATTCACCGATTGCATACAGACCTTGAATGTCGGTCATGTGGTTTTGAGGTGCGCCGGGAAGCAAGCCGCCATCACCACTCTTGGCGTAGTCGGCCCAGAGACCGCCCATGCTGTAGTGAACTGCGGGGAAGATCCGCATTGGCTCGACGCGCGGGTCGACGCCTTGGAACTTTTCGTAGATATCCAGGATGCCGCCGAGCTTTCGGTCGAGTTCGCTCTTGGAGATGTGCGTTAGGTCCAAGTAGACGCTCATCCGCTCTTTCTCGATGCTCAAGCCATCGTTAACGCAGATGTCAAAAATCTCACGCGTGGCAATGTCGCGAGGAACGAGGTTCCCGTATTCGGGATAACGTTCTTCGAGAAAATAATAGCGTTCGCCGGCAGGGATATCGCGAGGTGCACGAGCGTCTTGCGGCTTGGTTGGCACCCAAACGCGTCCACCTTCTCCGCGGGCCGACTCGCTCATCAAGCGAAGTTTGTCGCTTCCGGGGATTGCAGTCGGGTGAACCTGAATGAATTCACCGTTGGCGTAACGTGCGCCCGCTTGGAAACAACGGCTCGCCGCACTGCCGGTGCAAAAGACACTCATCGTGCTGCGGCCATACACCAGCCCACAGCCACCCGTTGCGACGACGACCGCATCGGCGGGAAAGGCGCGAATGTCCATCGACACCATATCTTGGGCGACAACGCCGCGGCATCGTCCGGAGTCGTCTTGGATTGGGCCGAGGAAATCCCAAAACTCGTACTTCTTGACCAAACCTTCGGCCTCGCGGCGGCGGACTTGTTCATCAAGTGCGTAAAGGAGTTGTTGGCCGGTCGTGGCACCGGCGAAAGCGGTTCGCTTGTAAAGTGTGCCACCGAAGCGACGGCGGTCAATGAAGCCTTCACCGGTACGATTGAAGGGCACGCCAAGTCGATCCATCAATTCGATGACTTTGGGCGCCCAATAGGCCATCTCTTTGACTGGCGGTTGATGGTTCAGGAAGTCACCACCATAGACCGTATCGTCAAGGTGTTTCCATTCGTTGTCGCCGAGTTGCCGAGTTTGGTCGTTGCAGCTGTTGATACCGCCCTGTGCGCAAACGCTGTGCGAACGCTTCACGGGCGTCAACGAAATCAGGTCGACTTTGACGCCGAGTTCGGCCAACTTCATAGTCGATGCCAAACCGGCCAATCCGCCGCCAACGACTACCACACGATGGTCTGCCATAGCTTTACTTCAGTCGCTTGTAATCTTTCGCCCTATCACGGGCGATTTGAGTAAGACTTTGGTTTGATGTTTCAATCTTCGGAATCTGAATCGGAGTCTTCAGATTCCTCGGTTTCGACAACGGTTCGCTTCTCTTCGTTGGCAGGGACCCAACCCGAGTCGACTGCGGCGCGATACATGGTGTCTTCGGTCTGCTTGTATTTGGCTGCTTCGGCCGAACCAGGTGCTACCGCTGCCCACCATGCGGTGGTTCCAAGGATTGCCAGTCCTAGTCCGATGACCGTGCAAACCTTCGATGCACGCTCTTGTGCTTTGGGCGAAATCCACAGGCCCCACGTGATTCCCGCAGTCCATAAACCGTTGGCAAGGTGGTAAACGCAACAGAGCACGCCGATCAGATAGAACGCTGGCCAGAACCAACCGCTCATCGCTTCGACCAGTGTGCTGGCAGCGTTATAGGGTCGGAATACTCCAAGATCGACGACCGAAATCGCCTCCCGCCACCAGTGGGCGTGGAACCAGCCGTGAAGGTGAAGGATATGACAGAACAGGTAGATCAAAGCGATAAAACCGGTCCATCGCTGCCAGCTGTACCTGCGGTTGGCCGTGAATTTGTATTGGCTGCTGTTTGACTTGCCCGTTTTGGCAATCCAGACGCCGAGCACCGCGTGAAAGATCAAGGGGCCAAAGATGCCACCCCATTCGATCAGCGGCAATAGTTTGCCTGGGCTGTGAATGAGGTAGACCGCCCGCTGGAAGGTCTCTGAACCATTCATCAAGCTGGCGTTGGTCGCCAAGTGGATGAACATGTAGAGGCCCAGAGGAACGATGCCAAGCAGCGAATGGACGCGGCGGATGGCAAACTCGTGGCGAAGAAAAAACGATGTCTCAGTTGAGGCTTCAGTCGCACTCATGATTGGTCGGCTAAGTCGTCTTTCAAGGGACAGGGTTTGAACCGCATCTTAGGCAGCCACGACAACACGGCCAGCCACAACAACAAGGTTGCTGCGAGTGAACCCCCACTCTTCTTCTTAGCTCACACTTGACCCGCGTGAGGAAAGAAGCACCGCTCAATAGTAAGGATCGTCCCGGTGCGAGAGAATCTTGACTCTGGCACGCCACGGCTACTGAGCCGATAGGTTAATGTAATTCCGCCGTTTGGTCTGCTAGGGGATGCGCAAGGAACGGTACGGATTCGGAAAGTATTTGCCCACCTCGACCCGTGATGGTCGCCCACTGCCTCGGACATCCGCTTTTTTGCGTGGTTGAGGTCTGGTTGCCGAGGCCTTTTCGCCTTGGTCGCCAAGATTGAAACTTCGAGATTGACACTTACTGAGGAAGGTCAATGAACGTTTGGCTGATCGTTGCCCTCGCGATCGTCGTTGTCTTGGTATCGATTCTCGTCTTTCGGCTGCACGCGTTTTTGGCGTTGTTGGCCGCTGGACTGTTGGTTGCTGCGCTCACACCCGGTTCGGCGCTGGTCGGTTACGCTCAAATCGAAGTGGACCGCGGCAACATGTCGCTGCCTGAGGCGCAGTCGCTTGTGAAAACGAACGCCCCGAGCCGCTTGGCGACGTCATTTGGTGAAATGACAGCCAAGATAGGCATTTTGATCGCACTGGCGAGCATTATCGGCCAGTGTTTGTTGGAATCGGGCGCCGCGAGTGCGATCGTTCAGCGAATGCTGGCGGTGACCGGCCCCAAACGGGCTCCCGAAGCGCTTGCGGCCGGATCGTTCGTGCTGGCGATTCCAGTCTTCTTCGATACCGTTTTCTACTTGATGTTGCCGTTGGCCAGATCGTTGCGCGCCCGCGTCGGCGGCCACTATGTGTTGTTCATTCTGGCAATTCTCGCCGGCGGTTCGCTGGCCCACTCCTTGGTTCCGCCTACCCCCGGACCGCTGCTCGTTGCCGAGTTGGTCAAGGTTGATATCGGAACGATGATGGCTGCCGGTTTGGTCATCGGAGGTTGTGGAAGCATCGTGTCACTTGCGGCAGCACGTTTGCTCGATCGTTGGGTCGACGTGCCACTGCGTCTCGAGGAAGACCTTGCTGCCGAAGAGGCGGCCGAAGACCCTAATGACCAACCCCAACCGTCGATTGCGCTCGCGCTGGCACCCATTGTGGTGCCGATTCTTCTGATCGCCGCCGGCTCGGTGGCAAACTATCTGTCCAAGCAGGCAAAGGCCGAAGCAGAAGCACGCGAAAACGCGGCGGCGGTTGCTGTTGAGGTGACGGCGATTCCGGAAAAGGATGACGTTCTCGTCGAGCCACCGCCGATCGACGGCTACGGCGTTGTGAAGTTGCTTGGCAACAAGAACATTGCTCTCGGCTTTGGCGCGTTGCTTGCGATGGCGCTCATGAAGTATTGCCCGAAAGAAAAGCGGCGGTCGCTCGTTTCTCGGGCGCTCGCATCGGGCGGCACGATCATCTTGATTACCGCCGCCGGTGGCGCTTTCGGCGCGATGCTCCGTCAGGCCGGGATCGAGGAAGGTGTGAAAGACATCGCTCAAGGTGTCCCCGGTTTGATGATCTTGCCCGTTGCCTTCTTGATCACAGCGTCAGTGCGAACCGTTCAAGGTTCAGCGACCGTTGCGATGGTGACCTCGGCAGGGATCTTACAAGGGTTCGCTGGCGAAGGTTTGCCGTTTCATCCGGTGTACCTTGCGATGGCGATCGGTGCGGGAAGCAAGCCGATTTCGTGGATGAACGACAGCGCCTTTTGGGTGATCACGCGGATGACTGGCATGACCGAATCGGAAGGGCTGAGAACGATCTCGCCACTGAGCACGATCATGGGCCTGACGGCGCTCGTTTTCACCATGTTGTTCGCTTGGATCTATCCAGCGGTTTGATGGTGGTGTGATGCGCTGCTAGTAACCGAACCCGAGGCGGAACCAAACGTTGTCGCGCGGATCAAAGTCATTAAACGGACTGAGGCGATACTTGACTTCGCGTTTGAAGGCGTAGCCCACTTCGAAGAAACCTTTGCGCCGGCCGAGCCGAAGCTGTTCGTTGAATCCAGTTTCGATGCCAAATGCGACGCGCAGTTCGTTGATATCGATACTGTCCTCGGTGCCATCGGTTCGTTTGATGGTCCAAGAACCGCCACCAAAGTCGCCGCCGAGGTACCACCAAACGTCTCGCGTACCCACCGTGCGTAGGTAACGTGAGAACTTTGGTTTGGGAAAGAAAAAGTCGTAACGGGCGAGCGGGTTGGGTTGGTACAAGATCCCGACAGCAGGAATCAGTTTTACGGTCACGCGGTCAACGTAATAAACACCTCCCCGCACGGTGCAGGTCGGCGACATGCGAAAGTGAACCAATCCCTTACCAAGTGTCCGGAAGCTTCGTTTGTTGTAGGTCTTGAAGTCGGTAAAGACGCCCAGGCGTAGACCAAACTCCGTCCCGACCATCGCGTTCGGGTTTGACTCCCAACCGAAGTCCAAGAAGGCGCTGTAAGCATTGGGGGGCAAGTCGGCACCGATGATTCCATCGGGCCCGTCCCAAAGGTGCAACGAGAAGGACGGAATGATGAACAGCGGCTGGCTTGAATAAAAGAAACGCGGGACGGCAAAGACGAGCGAAACGTCAGTGTCGTTGGTTTGTAAGTCGTACGGTCGACTTCCACTCGCGTTGACAAACGTGTGCTGAAAACGCGGTCCTTGGAACAAACGGTACGCTGAAGCGGTGATGCCCGGCCCGTTGATCCATTGACTGTTCCCGCCAAACAAGCCGCCTGGGTACAGCGTCTGAGGTGTGTTGGAGGGGTAGATGGAAGTTGGATAGTTGGGTTGCCCATATCCGGGTTGGACATAGCCGTAGTTGGGTTGCCCATAGCCGGCAGCCTGCCCAAAGCCAGGTTGGGCGTAACCTGGTTGCGCGAAGCCAGGCATCGGTTGAGCGAAACCAGGTTGAGGGTAACCGGGCTGTATTGGAGCCGGTTGAATCAGTCCAGGTTGTCCAAGTGTGGTTCCGCCAGCGCCGGGGTTGTAGGGCGCCGGTGTGCCAAAGGGTTGTGCACCCAGTCCAGCTGAGCCCAAACCTGGCGAGCCAATGCCGGGTGCCGTTGGAGCTGGTGCGATCGGTGTTGCGAATCCAGGGTTGGGGGCGAAGCCTTGGTTCACGCCGGGGTTGACCGGGGCGATTCCAGGGGAGGTTGCGAGGCCTGGATTTGCGAAACCTTGGTTGGAAAAACCGGGATTGGCAAAACCTTGATTGGGGGCAACGGTCGGCGCGGGCGTGAATGCGGGACCGGACGGAGTCGCAGCCGGCCGCGAAAAGATGCGGCTGAAAAGACTCGAGCCAGGTTGCGACGGTGCAATTCCGTTGCCGAAGACGCCCTGGGGTTGAGGCTGAGCAGCATAGGGGTCACCAGCAGGTGCGGGCGTCCCGAAATTTGCCGAAGGATCAATTGGCGCTAAATTAGTTCTTGGTATCCCGACGGGGCCGCCCGAGGCACCGACGCCGCTTTGCACCGGTGTCGGAGCGATCGCTTGTGCCAACGCGTCGTGATGACGACTCGCGCACGCGAGAAATACCAGCGCAGCGACCAACGCATCGCGAAGGCGTGGGGTTGCGCTGAATCGGCGCGAAGGTCGGAGAGTGTCGGCGAAGACGTCCATCAAGCTTGAGCGAAAATCCGGGGATTGTTCAAAATCGTTCTTTGGATGGGGATTAACCCGTCGAAGGCTTGCTGGTCAAGGTGAATCGCAAACGACTGGTCACGCTATCATTAGGACTCACCCAATATCCTCATTCCCTCGATGGGCTCACTGCTGTGGAAGACCTTGATGTCGCGAAACTCGCCGATTACTTGCATTTGACGCCTGACCAGGTGACAAAGATGGCGGTCCGCGGCAAGCTTCCTGGGCGCAAAGTTGGGGGGCAGTGGCGGTTTAGCGAAGCTGAAATTCATCACTGGCTCGAAGATCGCATCGGGGTCAGCGAGGGCGACGAGTTGGATCGAGTTCAAAAAGTGCTCGATCGCGCATCGGGCGGTGAAGCGGAGCGTCCGATTCATCATTTGTGCAGCCCGGACACGATTTCCGCCCCGCTGAATGCTCGGACGCGCGGTTCGGTGATCCGATCGATGTGCGATCTCGCTGCAAATTCAGGTTTGATGTGGGATGCGCCCGCAATGGCTGAGGCGGTCAAGGCGCGCGAGCAAATGCACCCCACGGCGCTCGCCGGCGGGGTGGCATTGCTTCACCCGCGTCGCCCGCAGACCTCGATCCTTTCCGATTCGGTGATTGCCTTGGCAGTCTGTCCGGCTGCGATCCCCTTTTCAGACCAAGGTCATCTGACGGACATCTTCTTTCTGATTTGCTCTTACGACGATTCGTCGCACCTCCGTATCCTTGCCAAGCTGAGCCGAATGATTGGCGATGGTGAACTGCTGGAGGCGCTCCGAGAGAGTCAGGGACCGGCGGACGCTTGGCATTCATTGAGAGCTTCGGAAGAACGAATCGACGAATCTTAATGGCGGACCCGATTGGCCAGGATGGTCGTAGGATCGGGATGGATGAGTTTCAGGGAAGGATCCTGTCGTGACCGAGACATTGATGTGGATTGGTGATCGCGAGTCACCCGAGTTTGCAGACGCATTTGCATATTGCGAAGAGCATGTTTCTCAGATCGCATACCGCAGTTCGCTTCGACAGGCGGTGAAGCGACCGGCAAGTTGCGTCTCCAAGATCGTTCTCACACGTTCGTGGGGAACGCCAGTCACCGGTGCCGATCTCGAAGCGCTCCGGCGACAACAGCCCGATGCTTCACTTCTTGAACTGATCGGACCCCGTTGCGTTGCCGACCGAATGATCGTTCGCGGCGACGCCGATTACCAACGCTGCCGCTGGCATCGTTGGATTCAAGAGATCCCCAATTGGATTGCAGCTCCTTCGGGAGTGAATCACCGTGTCGCGCCAATGAGCGTTGGTGTGGTCACGGCAACTTACACGATGGCCGAACCACTGTTGGATCTCGCGGCCGAAAACGAAGTGACGGCCGTTTGGTGCCCTTCGCCCAACTCGCTCAGTGTGCGGGGCGTGGAAATGTATTGGTGGGACGATTCGGTTGCCGAGGAATCAACCGCCGAGCATTGGCACAGACGTCTGGCCGCTTGTGGCGACGCGAGTGGACACAAACGTCATGTTTGGATCGCCAATGCGCCGTCACCCGATCAAGTCACACAAGCTGTGAGTGCCGGCATCGATTTGGTCGTCAGCAAACCATTTCAAATTGATCGTCTGGTCGAAACCTTGCAGGTCGATTTGACGGGCAACACTGATGCAGTGCAAACGCTCGGAACCGAAAGCAAGCCGTTGGCGCGCGCCGCGTAGGGCTGATGCTACTGAGCGGGATGGGCGAAACGCTTCTTTCGACGGAGCGAAAGGCGACGATGGTTTCGTCTACCAGGTTTCTGTTTCTCGCAGCAGAACCTGCCAGACGGAAAGTCCGGACGCGATCGCTGCAATCACAAACGCGACGGCGACTCGTACCGGCGTTTTCTTCGAGCGCAACGGAATATCGGCTGTCGCAACCATTGTCGGCAGGAAGAGGACCAGCGCGTTCGTCCAGACCGGGTAGTCAATGTACGAATAGTGTCTTGCGACGTAGACGATGACGACCGCGGCAAGCATCGAGGATGGAAGGATCACCGCGGGTGAAACCTTCGACGTGAAGCTTGCGGCAACTGCAAACAGGGCGGTGGCGACCAGGATGGCGATGCACCAATGTGACAAGCTGGCATAGGTTGCCAGGGCCATGGCGAGAGGGCCGCACAAACCGGCCAACGCAACCCACAAACACCAGCGTGACGCCCCCTTTGTCGCGAGCGACATCACTCCGAGACAATTGGTCATGAAGGCGATGGCGGTGATCGGTATCCAGACTCGGTGCAGTGCCGTCGTGTCTTCCCAGTTGTCGCCCGTTGGGGTGATGATCAGGAGGGTCAAGAGTGCGATGACGGAAAAGGCGAGGGAGCTGGTATGGGTATCCGTCTCGTTCTTGGGCGACAGCACCAGCCACGACGCAACGGTCATGGCGAGCAGGCCCCAGGTTCCGAAACGCCAAGCTTCGACGGGATCGCCGGAAGCTTCCGTCTCAAACGTTGGGATCGGCCAGTTCCACTGATCACCGGCAATGAGAGCGAGATGGATGGCGATCCACCAGCCCATCGCCATGCATGCGCGTTGGAGACGCGGTGACTTGTCGCCCCAAAAGGAGCCAGCCGTGATTGCGATGATCACAAGCACGGCTGGCGCAGTGATCGACCAAAGGATGGTCGAGGTTTCAAGCATGAGACCGCTCAGCCTTCACGCTTGAACGCGATGTCGACTTTGATTTCGACATCGTTGTTGATCTTGCCTTGGCCGTAGGTCATGCCCCACTTGGTGCGGTCGATCGAAAACTCGGCCTTTAGGTGCAACGCGTCTTCGTTGACTTCCGCGGTGATTGGGATCTCGACCTCGACCGTTTTTCCGATCATGGTCATCTTGCCTTTGACAGTCCCTTTCGCTTTTCCTTCCTTGGCTTCGCCGGGAACGATCTCGGTCGACTCAAACGTGATCGTTGGATTGTTGCGAACGTCGAAAAAGTCTGGGCTCTTTAGATGGTTGGTCAACTTGTCATTGTCGGACCAAATGCTCTTGGCGTCGATTTCAAAGGAGATCGAGCTTTTCGACGCGTCTTGGAAATCCGCCTCGGCATTGACGGTGAATTTGTTGAAGCCACCCTCATGTTTGCCGTCAGCTTTTGACCCGACGAATTTGATTGTCGATTCACTTTCGACTGCGTTGAGTTGTTCGGCGGTTGCAAGCTGCGGCAGTCCGACTGCGAGCAGCATGGCGATTGCGATGGATTTCAGTTTCATCAAAACACCTCAGGTGATGCGGGGAGGGTCGCCGAATCAACACGACGAGCCATTGAGTATCAAAAGGGAGTGACCACGACGCGCGCGACCAAGCATCCAGGTTATCGAAGTTACGGCGCGCCTACCACAACGACGCGGCAATCATCGTCACTCTGTGGGCAATCCCCCGCAAATCGTTGCAATCTTGGCACCGTTAAGAACCAGCAAAGCGTCAGGTACGTAACAAACCGTACTGCTCGGCCGAAGCACACCGAAGATTCTCACTCCAATTGTGGAGGTGTTTTGTGGATGGTTCGAATCGCTTGGCTCGTCTGGGAAGCTTTCTGTACACCCAGAACCCGTTCTATTTGATCAGTTGTTTTCTGATTATCTACGGATTGATGGTCGCCAGCCCAGGCGGCGACCTCTATCAACAATCCGCGTTGCTTGCCGCTTGCATGGTGGGCTATTCGTTGCTGATGTCGATCACGGTCATCGGCGTTGTCCGATTGGGAAAGGTGTGGGAGGACGCGCGATCGATTTTCCTGGTGGTTGCGATCAGTCACATTGCTTTGTCAGTTGGGTTTGATCTTCTTTGCTTGAATGATTGGCAGGGCGGAGGTCGTTTCCTGTTAGGCGGACTGTTGTTTTCGATCGCGTCGTCGGAGTTCGTGATTCGTTGCTGCCGAATACAGTTTCCGTTTTGGTATCGGGTCTGCTACTACACCATTCTGGTCGCCTTCTTTGCCTCGCCAGTGATTGGCGGGTACGCGGTCTCGGAAAACAACCTTCAGCTTGCGAGATGGCTGGGGCCAATCTTTTCATCGGCGATCGGCGCGGCGTTTTTGTTGTTGATTCCCGCCGTTCGTTCGCTCGGTGTCGAGCTCAACGAAAATGGGACTCCCTGGCGTTGGCCCTGGTATCCGCTGAGTCTGTTCGCAGTCGTGATCGTTGGCGCGGGAATCCGATCACATGCCCTTTGGATGTCTTTTGGGTCGTACCTTGGCAGTGTTGGGTTCGAACCGTTTCTGCTGTTGCCGATTGTCGCTGCGATCATGGTGCTTGTGCTTGAGTATGGCAAAGCAAGCGGTCGGCAGAGTGTCACCTATGTCACGCTTTGCTCGGCGCCAGCATTGCTGCTGTTGGCATCGACCGGTAACGGAATGACGACGTTGTCGATCGCTCCCGAGTTGCAGCAGTATGGCGGCGCTTCGACGTCTGTCGCCTTGGTCGTGTGTATCGGCATCTTCTTGTACGGTTGGATGCTGCGAGTCCGCGGTTGTGAGTTCGCCGTTATTGGCTCGCTGATTGCACTGAGCCTGTTTGCAACCCTTCCGCAAGCGTGGGAAGAACTTGGCGTTGGTCGTTGGATGGTTACCGCAAACGCATCCATCTTCTTCCTCGGTGTGTGCTTGCAGCGGCGGACGTCCGACGCTTGTTGGATTGCCCTGTCGCCTCTGGTGTCGCTGGCCATCCTTCAAGCGGGCGTGGAGTACGAACAGTATTCGATCGCCGCGTCAACGGCCGGCGTCTTGAACGTGACCGCTTTAATGGTGATTGGAATGGTATTCGATACACAGATTGCAACGGCCGCGCGCGTCTTGGCTTCGGCTGCTTTGATCACAGCGAGCTCGGCGGCTGTTTCGTACGGTGTGTTCTATGAACCGAATTGGATCACCTTCGCAGGGCCGATGATCATTGCCGGAATCACATTGGTCTATCTGTTTGTGGTGCGGCGAAGCGGCTGGTTTGGCGTGTTGGGACTGCAAGTGGTTTGTGCAGTGATCGCAATCGGCAACCAGATTGGGTGGCACACCTTCGGTGTTGAAAGCTCTCGATGGCCACTACATGGAGGAATGCTTTGCTTTGCGATTGGCTTGACCATCACGACGTTCAAGTCAGGTGCCCATCGCCGCTGGATCCACCGCATCGACGAGCATCCGCTCAAGCAGTTTCAACGTGGTTTGTGATCTGACGCTGGGTGCGTGCATTCGCTTGCTCGCACCCAAGCGGCTACTTGAAGATCATGCCAAGGAACTCAGGAAGGTAGTCGCGCCAGACTTCCCACGTATGCCCGCCGGCGGTTTCGACGTACTCGTGTTCAATGCCAAGTGCTTTGAGACGCTTGGAGAAGGTTTGGTTGCGGTCAAGCAAAAAATCTTTTTCGCCACATGCGATCCAGAACACCTTCCGTTGCTGGTGCCTGTCGAGGTCGCCGACAAGCCATTTGCCCGTGGTCGTTAGGTCTTCTCGAGGCGCTGCGGCGCTGAATGCACCGACCCAATGAAACTTGTCGGGGTGCAGCATGCCGGCCACGATCGACTGGCCACCACCCATCGAAAGTCCCGTGATGGCGCGTTTGTCGGGGTCGGACGAGACACGATAGTTCGCCTCAATAAACGGCAGCAGATCGTTGGCAATGTCGTCGACCATCGCACGCTCGTTTTGGTCGCCGTAGTCATCAGACCAATGGTGGTTCTTTAGCGGGATCGGATGCCCATGCGGCATTGCGACAACCATCGGCGGGATAGCGTTCTGCGCGATCAGATTGTCGAGAATGTTCTGGGCTCGCCCCACTTCGGTCCAAGCGGTTTGGTCGTCGCCATTGCCATGGCAGAGAACAAGCAGAGGCAGCTCGTCATCGCCGGCAGGATAGTCAGGGGGCGTGTAGACCACGACATCACGCTCGGTTCCAGTGGTCTTGGATGCATAGATCTGGTGGTGCAATGTGCCATGGGGGACGGTCTGTCGCTCGGTCAACAGAGGTGTCTCCGCAGGGATTTCGAGCATGCTCGCACAAACCTTCCATTTCTTGACCCAACGATTGCGAGGGTCGGTAACGCGAACACCGTCGACGACAAAAACATAGTCGTAGATGCCAGGTTCGAGTGGTTTCGTGGTGAGCGACCAAAGACCGTCTTCGTCTTGACGCAGTGAATGCTCTTTTCCGAGGAGCTGGACTTTTACCTCGTCAGCATCCTCGCCAACAAATCGGAAAGTGACACTTCGATCCGGGTGGACTTCGGGGGATGCGGGTGGTTCGGCTTCTCTCATTGCGGGCACGGTATTGCCTCTGACCGTCTTGCGAACGTTGTCGATGTCGACATTTTCAACATCTGCGGGAAATTCGTAGGGGACAAGCCACCACTCTTCGCCAAAACTCGCTTGCTTTCCTGGAGCCAAGTTTTCGGCGGGGCCAATCGGCTCGAGTTCGATCATATTCGATTTCGGGTACCAGATTGAAATCGTAAGACCGGCAAATTCGTTGTAGGCACGTTCCGGATAAGTCTTGAAACGCTTGACGAACATGTGGTCGTTTGGCGCCAGGTAGGCAAGCCAACCAGAGTGCGAATCAAAGCCGAGTTTGGGCTTGCGCGGCGGGCGTGTCACGACCACCGTGTCATCGGTAACTTGGATTGCTGGGTCTTCCGCGTTGATCGTGATTTCATTGCCGTTTTCATAAAGTACGTATCCGTCAGGGAACCGCCGGATGGGCGATCGTGGAACGACGGCGACACCGCCACCAATGGCAAACGTCCGACTCCAATAGCAGAGACTGACCGGCTTTTTCGATTCGTTGATGATTGTTTGAGTGCATCGAAGACGTGAAGAAGTGTGGTCCAGTTGAAAATCACGGACAAGACGAACGCCCGACTGGGGATCGTATTGACTCGTGAGTCGGGCCTTGCGGTCACCCGTCAGTTCACCATCCCAACGTCCTTGCCAGAGCACGCGGCCACGATTGACCAACTTTTCAGGGCCGATGTCGAACCGGCCCGCGTTCATCGCTGCACCGCGTTGGTTCGAGTTTGGGTCGTAATGGTAGCCCTGCCCTTCATCGGGCAAGTAAAGCATGTTCTTGCCGTCGAGTGAGTACACAAGGACGCGACCACCGGCGGCGGGGCAAAGGACGACACGAGTCCTCGCATTGGATAGCTCGATGCAGTCGTCGTAGCCATGGAAGGTGACGATCTTTGCGCCTGCGAACCCTTGGCTGAAGGCGGCGGGAGCCATGATCAATGTGGCGGTGACAAGGCAGATGAGTCGGAGCATGGGCGCAACAATCTTGACAATGGAAGGCAGAGCTAGAAGAGCGAAATGATAGTTGAATCCGAAACACGATGTTGGACTCCAGCCCACATCGTTGATTCAATTGTCCGCGTTGATGAATCGAATGCCCGTCAGGCTCGACGGTTGATCAATCGGGGATAGGGAATTGCCGGCAATGCGATGGCTGCGAGGACGATGCCGGCCGCGACTGGAAGGGGAGCGACAACCATTCCAAACAAGCCGATGATGCCAAGCCAGAACGCCGGATGGACGATCACGGGTTGGACATATTGCCGGGCTGGCCACAGGCACGCCAGCAAGCCGGCGACCAAAACAAGCGTGAGCAAGTTGACCAGGATCGTGCGCAGACCCAGGTCTTGCGATGATGAATCGCTTAGGGACGCCGGACGGTTGGTTGCCGAAAGCCGCGTCACTTCATGCAGGACGAATCCCTTAAGGTGCCACGTGTCCAACGCGTGCACTTGTTGGACCTTTTGTCCGCGATAGGGTTCGATGAGCATTGCCAGTTGCTGGTCGAGCGATTCCCATTGAAGTTGTTCTTTGGGAATCGGGTCGGAACGCAATGCGGCGATGTCGGTTTGGCTCGGCAGCGGGTCAGCATCCGCCACGTTGATGTTTGCGTCTCGGTTGATCGAGCGATTGATTTCTTGATACCGGTTGATCCAGGGATGGAGCCAAACAGCGACCTCTTCGCGCGGGCGGTCGGCAACGGAATCGAGCGAGTGACTGATCGAATCGATCACGGATCGAGCCATCGCGTAGGCGCGACGCTGTTCATTGGGAATCAGTTCGGATTGGTCGGCCGTCCGATTCTTGTCTCGATAGCTCGCAAGCCAGCGTTGAGTGACGGGAATCTTGACCAGTTCGGGCAGGTATTGTCCTTGGCGTGTTTTGGTGGTCGGCACGTGCAACATCAACTCGACCGGCTGAGCGAGCTGACTGAGTGCGAGCGGCAAGCGATAGACTTGTCCCGCTTTGGCCCAGTCGCTTTCAGAGACGGGCACCGCTGTCACGGCTCGACCAGCGGTCCACGCGCCGAGGCAAGAAGCACCATTGGGGACGACGACATCGATGGAATCGAGACCGCCTGGAATGATGTCCCATCGAGCGATGACTAGTGCGCCGTCGGCACGAGGAAAGACGCGGGCGTCCATCGTGGTTGCCATCGCGTCAGCTTCGATTTGTGGTCGCGGCGCTAGTTCGACCGACCATTCACGCTTGGCAGCGGTAAAGACGCTTCGTCGTGCAAGTTCGGGGCGTTGTTTTCGCCATGCCTGATCGAGCTGGCTCGCTTCAACGGCACTCGTTCGCCAGCTCACCGCATCTTGGCCGAGTCGCGTTGGCACAGCGATCTGGACGTTGCGGGCACCATCGCCCAGCACGCGCACGTTGGGGGCCGCCACGCGACCATTTTCGGCATCATCCAAGTAGGCGCGAATCGAAAGCGTGCGGTCGAACGTGGGGCCTGCGCCGTTCGAGCCATCGCCATCGCGGAGTCGCTTTGGATCGCAATGAATTCGTACCAGTTGGTTGGCTGGGTTTACCGAAGGCAACAGGATCCAGTTTTGCGTGGGCGATGCATCCAACGAGGAGGTCCATGCCTTTGGCAATTCAACATCGACGAAGTCAGGGATCTTGTTTGAGTGGAAGCGAACATCGACGTTCATCGACCAACGTCCGTCTTCGCGGTCGAGCGCAATCAATTGACTGCACGCAAAGGTCGCAGTGAGTGGCGTTACACTGATTCGGCCGCCCGCGATCGGACCTTGATCAGTGCTTTTTCGGACCCAGCTTGCTTCGGGCACCCAACCACGTTCGAGGAATTGGTCGTTGATTCCGATTGACTCGTTTGAGATTTTCGCGATTGCCGTGGGGAAGGTGATTTTGACGTCGCGGGTTCGCGAGATCGAATACGACTCATCCGTATCAACCATCGGGTCAAGCCTGAACCGAGGAAGAGCCATCCTGCTCTTTCCAAAGAAGTCCAATACGGCGGTGGCTTCGATTTCGACTGGCTCTTCGCTAGAGACAACGCCCAGCGCAACCTCATTGGGACGCTTGCGCGTGTTGATCGACGCTTCGATTCGTTTGCCATCGACTCGCACATCCAACAATCTCATGCCGAGCGGCAGTTTCAAGGTGCGCGGCAAGCTGGTGGAATCACCTGGCTCAAGCGTGGCGCGGTATCGAAGTTGTGATTGACTGCGCGAGATATGCAGATGGTGTGATGATTTTGCAGATGGCGGGCGCGGTACAACTCGAGCAATCGTGATCGCGGGAATTCGATTGACCGCGATTCGGGCCCGGTCGGGCTTCGTGCCTCGATAGCCCTGCCAGCCTGCGAGGAAATGATCGATCGACAACGCTTCCACTTGCTCGCTGATGTCCGTAAGTTTGACATCGTCGGCCAGGTCGAAGGCGATCCAACCTTCGGAGTTTGCACCGAGCGCGGGGGCAATCACTTCGGGGATTTCGATGGAAGCGGTGTCTTCGCCATCGGCGGCATCGAACAGCGGCCGCGACCAAAAGAAACGAACCGGACCGGGGTTGCTGCTCAGACATTCGAGCGTCAGTAGTTGGCGCGAGGAACTGACGAGTTCTGTTTTGACGAGCCCCCAGGCCGATGAGGTCAGTGTTGGAAGTTCTTGGTCACGAATCACCAGTTGGACGGTTTGCCCCACGGTAGGGATGACGGGCGGGTCGACTTCGCAGTCGATGGCGACATGGCGATTGGAAATGTTCAGCCAATAGCGGCGTTGGAGCGGTGGCTGCGAACCGGCCCCGCGTGTTGGCTTTTGAAACTCAACTTCGAGCGAATTGACCGGTCCGATTTCGTCAATCCAACGCAGTAGATCGGCCTCCTTCATCAGTCGTCCCGAAGTGCCACCAACGCGCACGGCGGCAAAGTTCTGGTCGCCTTCGACAGTCAGCCGGGACGAAGCAATCGGCGGGATCGAGAGAAACAGCTTTTCCCACTGATCTGATTCACTCATTGCGGGGATCAAAGTCACTCGCAAGCGAAACGCGTTGCCGCGCGGGAGCCTTGCGACGACCGTGCCATCATCCGCTTTGTTGAATTGAATGATTCGGCTCAATTCACCAATCGTTTCGATTCGACGCACGGACGAAAATGCATAAGGCAGTTTGGTGAGATTGGTTTGGCGATCACCACTTTCGATATGCAGCAACAAGTCGGCTTCGACTAACGGCGGTTGTTGCTTGCTCGAGTCGCGGCTGTTGTTGGTTTGCACTCGGTAGCTTGCCGATTGAAACCACGCTTCTTGCGGTAGGCTGCTCGACGGGCGGAGGAAGAGTTCGTCGTGTAGGGACTTCGGAATGTAAACCGTTGTGCCGGACAACTCGCCATCTTCGAGTACCGGAATCAGAACGTTGACCGCCCTCGTTTGCGGCGAGCTTGGCGTCTGTGCGCGAGCGACGGCGACCGCGCAACTGACGATGAAGAGGAAGATGCCCAGGGTTTTGCTGATCGAGGCGACCGAGAAGGCATGCGAATCTTCAGTAGGAATTGCCGACTGCTCTGAGGAGTCGGCGACACGGATGTCTTCGCGGTTTCGCTGGAACCGGCTTCCGTCGATCGTCCAAGCGAGCGAAACTACCAACAAGACGGCAGCGACCGCAGGCACGGTGAACCATCCAACAATCGCCAGGTGCCAAGGCCACCAAAGGCATGCGGTCGCGATCATCAGGACGACCCAAATCGCAATCGCAAAGGGAGACCGGCGGGCGACATACCACGAGGCTGCGAAAACGATCGCTGCACAGAACCAACCGAGTGCCAAGGCGATATTGCGTCGCAAGAGCACGACGTATTGACCGGGTGTCATCGCGATGGCTTGTTCCGAAAGTAGCGTCGGTGGTTGCAACAACGCGATCGGGGCAAACGTATCCGACGACGCTTGAAGGCGATACTGAGACTTGACCTTGATCCCAGAGGCTTCGAGTTTAGGCACGCGACATTGGCGAAACCATTGGCGACTGATTTGGTCTCGATTCCAAACGATTCGAATGGTCTCGTTGGGTGGGCCAGGTAATAGCGAGATGGGGCGTTGCGGTACGTCGGCAAGGTCGACCGGTTCGCCATTTCGAAGCACTGAGACGACCTTCAATTCTGGTTCATGTTCGATGACAAACGGCCGAGTGGTCGAAACTTGGTAGGTCGCTTCGATATAGTCCGTGCCGCGACTCGAGGCTTTGATTCGAACATCTTCATTCCAGACGATGGTCACGTTCGGATCGAGTTCTCGTCTTGAAACGACGATGGTCGGTTCTTTGACGGCATCGTATCGCAACCGGGTGACGAGGTTTTGCGAGTTCGATCCCTCGCTTGTCGATTGTGTGAGAGGCACAGATGCGGCGATTTCGTCACCCGCCTGCGTGGCCGGGATGCTCAGCACCGAACTGTCTTTTTCTTTCAGCACGAGCCCGCTGCCAACATGCACACTCGAGCTTTGAGACGCAGCCGAGGGAACACTTGGGAGCTGGATCGACAAGTCACCGTCCAATGCATAGCGGCGGCGACCGACCAATCGGCGATCGCGTAGCGTCCGGTCCGAAACGTCAATCGTCACCTCGCCCTCAACGCTTCCCGATCGCGCATCGGTCGAGGGAAGCGAGATCGGCGGGGAATCACCGGCGACTGCTTGCAGAAGCCATCGATAGGGCGGCCGACCCTGTGATGATCCGGTTTGGACGGTCAATTCCGGCAAGACTTGGCTTTCGGAATCGGTTTCGATGATCAATGATTCAACGATTTCGTTTCCGTCTCTTTGCAGCAACAGTGTTGTTGAAACGTTAAAGGAGACACCGGGTGCTTGAAGCGTCAGCGCCGGAGTCATTCCGCTTGCGGGCTCAAAAAGTAGCGTTGTCTCTTTGACGTTCCCAAAGAACTCGCGCTGAGCATCCGATAGCTCGTCGGCATCCATGCGTTTGATTTTCGCAGCTGCATCACCGCTCCAATTCAAGTCGGTTGGCGCAACCACAGCGATGGTGGACGTACCGCGAAGGTGCGTCGGGCGGCAAAACCACGTTGGCATCACGCGTCGCTGCACCAAACCGACGCGCGAAGTGCCGTTGAATTCAATGGCTAGTTGACCGTCGGCGACGTCCGCAGCTTCTGGCCAGATCGTCAATCGTCGAGCGCTGAGCTGCCTTGAAATGTCGATGTCACGTTTCGACGACGGGATCGAGACGGAATCGAGTGTCCAGCCGCGTTGCAATTCAAAATCAATTGGCTCCAGCTGGTTGTCACGCAGCGTCACGTTCATCTGAGCTTTGGCTCGAAGTCCCGCCGAAGTGACTTCGACGAGAAGTTGCGAGTCGGCCAGTTGCATCGGGCCTGCGTCGCGCAGACGAACACGCGACCGATTGGTCGCGGATGCACCCACGATTGGCGGAGTGATTTGTGGAGGTCCAGTCGCTTGGTACACGATCCGTCCGGCATCCACGCTGTGTTTTCGCTTCCAACCTGCTGGGATTTGCCATTGCATGACATCCAGATTCTGCGGGACGGACATCTGCATTTCGTCAGCAGTCGAGGCGTGGACGACTTGCTGGTCCACAAGCACGGGCATCGGCAGGTTGCACCAACCGCTGGTTTCCTCCCAAGTGCCTTTGCCACTGAGAGTGATCGTGGTGGCGGGGCTAGTGGTCCCGTACATGTCACCGGGAAGGTCGATGTTGACCAGATGGCGATTGCGGTCGCGTGTGTCTGTCGAAAAGGTGGTCTCAACGCCGTTGACGCGCACCGAGGTAATGGTCGTCGGCGACACGATCACGGGCGGAAGCTTGCGATTGGCGGGGACCTGCACGATCATCCGACTTTCCCAGTCGAGCAGCCCAGCGTTGACAGAGTATTGGAACGAAGTGCGACGAACGACGATCGTTTCGGACTGTTGCGATTGGTTGGAACGTCGCGTCCTTAACCGCACGCTGGTCAAGCCACCGGCATCAAGTTCATACCAGCGTGTGTTTGCGTCGGTTAGGAATTGTCCTGCGTCAGGCGGAGGAGCAGGTCGTTTGCGGAGAACGCCGTCGAGCGAATCGACGACCAGTTCGCTCGGCGCCGCAAGAACAATCCGCGTTTGCGGGCAGCGTGGCAACCGCAAAAGGAAGTCGTGTCCTGAGCCGACATTCTTGCCAAACAGACGCCACTTGAACTCGACATCCGATTTCGTGCTGGCATCCGATTGAAACACAACGTGCAAATCGCCGTTGGGACTCGATTCGAGCCGAGGCAGTGTCGACAAAGCGTTGGAATTCTCACTTCGTTGCGGTCCATCAATCGCAAAGTTAACCTTGCCCAAGTTGCGTCGAACGATTCCCTCGCGGTTTGATTCCAAGTCGATGATCGAAGGATCGCTGACCAATGTGCCGTCAACGACTCGAATCCAATACTCGGCACTTCGAAGGCGGCTCGATCGGTCATCGACGGTTGATTCGAGTCGCTCTCGGATCGCCGCGTTCAGCTCGTCGACCTCGACGGGAAAGTAATCCTCAGGCACCAACTCGGGGGCTTGAGATTGAAAGAAGCCGATCGGACGAAGTGGTCGCCCATCGGAAAGGGTCGGCGGCAAAATTGCATCACCTGAAGGCTGCTGCGCACAGGTTTTTGGGCCGACGAGGCTGGCGACCAGCAACAACGCGACGACGATTCGTGGAACGGATTGGACCAGGAAGCCAGCTCGGTCTTGCCCAACCGCAGATGACTCGTAGGTCACGATTGGGCCTCGGCTTGTGGCGGAAGGGAACGTGTTTGCGAGATGCTGGAACGCCGTTCCTGGTTCGGCGGCACGGGCAGGGATTGTGTTGACGCGTCGGTGCGGCGCTTGAGGTCCCGTGAGGGGAGCAATCGATCCGAGCGCGATGGAGCAACCAACGCGCGAACGGCGATCATGACGATCACAAGCACCAGCGCGATCACGGCAAGCTGACCGAGCAAGACGGCGGCATCGGGTGCGATCGTCAACAATCCTGCAAACACGACCGAAGCGAAGACGGCAGAGAGTGGGTGACGCGATTGGGGGATGTAGGTCAACACAACCGATGTCAACAAAACCACGACACCCACCGCCAACCACAATGCAACGCGCGAGACCGAAATGACTTCGAATGACCGAACGTCACTTCCGATGTACAGATAGTCGTTTCCAGGTGGCATCGGATGCGGCTGAGACCCAACCATCGCCGTCAGCGCTCGGTCGTCGTGAGTTGATTGACGACCGAGTTTCCAGGGAGCGAAACTCCAGGACATCGATCGACCCATCGTTGGCGATGCCCAAAGGAGATGGCTGTCGCGTGGCGTCACAATTTGCCAATAGACGCGGCCGACACCGATCGGCAGACGCAACATGGGGCGTATGTTTTTCGTTGTTCCCGATGCTGATTCGGGCATCCAAACGCGCAAGTCAACCACGTGAGTGACTTGGTCGCCTGGAAGCGACAAGAGCATCGTGTCGCTTTCGCGTCGGACAGTCACCGCGTTACTGTCGACATAAGCTTCGACGGCGACGTTGCCCAAGCCGGACGGCAAACCGATTCGCAAATCGTCGCCACCACGAATCTTCAACAACAATTGTTCGTGCCGGGTGTTGAGTCCAACCGCGGTTCGCAAAACCGCTTGGCTGATCGAAAGCTCTTCTCTTGCCGTGTTGCGCGATCGCATGCGCAGTCGGATTGGATCTGGCGGCAAGGCATCCAGCCGCAACTCACCCGCTGCCGCTTCACTTGAAATCAGTTCCGTCTCGGGACTGCCGACCAACGCGATTCGTACGGCACCGCGAACGGTCACGTCGTCGATTGCCGGTCGGGGAAGTGCAATCGATTCAAAGGAATCGCCAACCGTGGCAGGTCGAATCGATGTCGTGCGGTACCAGCGTATCGCAACCGTCCCTTCGGCGAGTCGATCAGACACGAGTTCGAATCGGTCTTCACCAACGGGCGTCAGCGCCGCGGGCACACCGGCAACGGTCACGGTCCATTCTCTGGCTGATTCAATCACAGAAGGTGCCGGAGGATTGGCCAAAGCCGTATCGGGCTCGAGCGGCGGGAGCGTCCCGTTGGTCTGCAAAGCGAGGTTGTCGTTAACGATCGGAAAACGGATCGGGAGCCGTCCTTCCAAATCAAGTCGGGATGTGACTGTCCAATCGACCGTAGTCTTCAGTTGATTGCCATCGAGTGCGATGGTTCCGTCGCTCGCCAACGTGATTCGCTGCGGTTGTTCGACAATACGACCAGCCAAGACAGCGTTGCTTTGGTGAGACTCGATGCGATAGACGCTGGCCGTGTCATCGAGGTTGGCATCGCCTGTGGCAATCCGTTCCAAGTTTCTCGAATCGTCCAAGTTGACAACGAGGAAGTATCGGCCTTGATTGACCACTTCAACTTGCGATGTAGGGACAAGCAGTCCTGTGTCCGTTTTGACGATTCGCGGCAACTCGATGGCGACACTCTTGGTGGTTGTGTCAAAGGTTTTTTCAGCGCGCAAGCGAATCGGCGGCGGGGCGCCCGCGCCTGGCGGAAAATCGATTTCGGGAAAACCGTCACCTTCGAACGAGTCGACGACCTCGCCAGTTTCATCGTTTTCGATCGACTGAAGTTGCCAGCCTGCCAAATCCACTTGTGGGCCGCGCCCATCAGCCGCACGGCCACTGGACCGAATCACCATGTCCAACGCCGCTGTCATCTCGCGAAACGTGACTTGCATTTCAGCGGTGACGCGAACTTGGCGTTCTTTGGCTGCCAACCAGAGCGGCAACGCGAAACTGCTGCGGTCATATTCGAAGGTGTAAGTTCGACCAAGGGTCGAGTCTTCGGTGCCTTCGCCAATCACGCTACGGACCCAAGGTTCTGTCTTCCAACGCAGTTGGTAATCTTGGTTGGTTTGAAGTGTCAGTTCACCTCGGTGGCGAAGTGCGCCCACTACCTGCGGGACTTGAAAGGCAAGGGGATTGGTGGCTGAGACGGCGCCGCCATTGACCGGCAAGCTGTAACTGAAGTTCAGGTCGATTCGCTTCTGACGCTCATTCTCGGGAATCATCAACGTGCGTCGGTCACCAAGCTCGTCCGCACTGGGCGGATCAAACTTGATCGATTGTCCCGCAGTGCCAAGGCTTGCTGAATTCGAAAGCTCGGCGCCTCGCGGCAAGCGGAGTTCAAGGGTCTCGATAGAGTTGCTGACGTTTTGGACCGTCAATTGAACGCTGGCGCGTGGTGGGTCTTGGGGCGAATCCCAGCTCACATTCACGCGACTGGTGACTTCCAAAAGCGGCGTGTCTTCACGTTGTTGTTCCAGTCGTCCCCACCGCAACGTGAATCGTCCGCCACCACTTTCGACCGTGAACTCACTTCCGCCGCCAGCGGTTGGTTTGGTTTCGATCGTTTCGTAGCCTTGGCCGATCACATCGCCAGTGACATTAGGGTTCTGCGCGACGATCTTGACGGTCGAGGGAACGTCGGGCAATTGAAAGTCGAGCGAACGGGTCGAAGTCGATTCGACACGAGCCGAAACGTCCATGCGTATTGTCGCGGTGTGTCGATTCTGAGAACGCACCCAAAGCATGTAGCCGCCGCCTTCGGGCGAGAGCGTCATGAAGTAATCGTCGACGCCCGTGACATCCGGTGGTGCAAGCCGATGGAAATTGCCCATGCGAAGCGGGATGGGGATCAGCTTATTCCCCGTCGGCTCAATCAACAGTTCAAGCGTGACTTCCATTTCCGCGCGGTGGTCGACCGCCTGACCAGTGATCCTCAATTCTTGATAGCTGTACAGCTCGCTCTGCGCCTCGGAATCCATCAACCGCTGCAATTCTTCCCAAGTCATCCGCGGCACCACTACCGTGCTCTGAGCTTCGCTCATGAACATGAACGCCTTGACCGGTAACTCTTCGGAGTCTTCGCCTGATCCAGAGAAGATCTGCGCCGGCGGCGTGGTGCCTGGACGCTGGCTAAAGGCCGACGGGAGGCAAAGGAAAGCCATCGCTGCCGCAACGACCGCCCGGCACAGAGCGGGCGCCGCTTTGGCGAAGTTCACATGGAATGGCGATGGTGGCATGCGCGAGAAGGTTGCAATAACGGAGCCGCAGTGGGCGACTCGCGATGTCGAAGAAAAGCAAGACGAGGATGAAGGCACCGTCGTTGACTCGTTCCTCGGCCAATTCCAGCGACTTTTCCCTCAGCACTCAGTTTATGCAAACACCGCAAACGGAAAAAGCAAATCAGCCTCCCGGGCTGATCGAAATCGACCAGGAATCAGTAAATCCGGCATATCTCGCACATTGCATCGATGCCACCCGTTGGAGGCATCCAAAGGGAGGGGTCCTGAAACGATGCCATAAATCGGCCAAAATCGTGTGATATCCGTTCGCGCGTGTCTTCAACCTTCGACCCTGGCTTTTTTCATGGCATTTCGCCCAATTCTGATCGCAACCTTGCTGATCACCGCTTCTGGCTGCCTCTCGGGGCAAGACACCACGGTCACCAACGACAAAACGAAGCCATCGAGTGTCAAACATGAGCAGGGGCATGACGCGACGCACACCAATCGACTGGCTTCCGAGTCGAGTCCCTATCTGCTTCAGCATGCGCACAATCCGGTTGACTGGTATCCATGGGGCGACGAAGCAATTGAACGCGCCCAGCGCGAAAACAAGATGATCTTCTTGTCGGTGGGCTACGCAGCGTGCCATTGGTGCCACGTGATGGAACGGGAGTCGTTCGTCGATCCCGAGATCGCAAAGTTCATGAACGAAAACTTTGTGTGCGTCAAAGTGGATCGCGAAGAACGACCCGATGTGGACCAGATCTACATGACCAGCGTCCAGCTCATCACCGGACAAGGTGGTTGGCCGATGTCGGTTTTTTTGCTCCCCGACACACGTCCTTTTTTTGGTGGCACCTACTTTCCGCCGCGCGATGGCGACCGTGGCGCGGGTGTTGGATTCCTCACCGTGCTCAAGCGAATCGATGAAGTCTGGCGGACGAAGAAAGACATCGTCGAAACGCAGGCCGAAACCATCACGGAGGCGATCAAGGCTAGCCAGGGATCATCGGAAGACCTTGATGGTAAAACGATCTCGCTTGACACGGCATACATCGGTCGCGTCGCATCGGCGTTGGAGGATCAGTTCGATCCCACCTATGGCGGCTTCGGCTATTCGGTTGCCAACCCGAATCGGCCCAAGTTCCCGGAACCGTCGAATCTTGTTTTCCTTCTCGATCGATCAACGCGAGAATCGGTTGCAAAAGAGAGTCGCGACAAGGCACTCGCAATGCTTGTTCGATCACTCGATGGCATGATCTCGGGTGCGATGTACGATCATCTTGGAGGTGGCTTTCATCGCTACAGCGTCGATCGTCGCTGGCAAATTCCGCACTTCGAAAAGATGCTCTATGACAACGGCCAACTCGCGTCCGTTTACGCCGAGGCGTACCAGCTCACAAAGAATCCTGAATACAAAAGTGTCGTCGAGGGAACATGCGACTTTGTGCTGCGTGAATTAAGAGCTCCTGGAGGAGCGTTTTACAGCGCACTTGACGCGGACAGCGAAGGCGAAGAAGGCAAGTTCTACCGTTGGACGGAGGAGGAGATCAAAGAGATCGAAAAGGAAGTTGACGGCTTCGCTCGGTTTGCTGAAGTGTTTCGGCTTTTGGGCAAGCCAAACTTCGAGGGGGAGTACTTTGTTCCCGATCCGGGCAAGCCCCTTTCGACGATTGCACGTGATCGTATGCTCGAATACGGCGAATTGACCAAGAGCCTCCAAGCGTCTCGCAGCGAATTGTTCACGCGTCGAAACCGGCGCACGCGGCCGATCACCGACATCAAAATCTTGACGGCTTGGAACGGCTTGATGATCTCGGGCCTGGCAGATGCCGGGCGGATTCTGCAACGCGAAGACTATGTCGGTGCCGCGGCGACGGCAGCTGATTTCGTGCTCAATCGTCTCGCTGACGAAAACGGTCGGTTGCGACGCAGTTTCGCCTCAAACGAGGCAAAGCTAAACGGCTACATCGACGACTACGCATTTATGATTTCGGGACTGATAGCTTTGCACCGAGCCACCGGTGATGCGAAGTGGCTCGCGTCGGCAACCAAGTTGATGGATGCTCAGCTTGAATGGTTTTGGGATGAGAAAGAGGGCGGGTTCTTCTTTACGTCCAAAGATCATCCGACGCTTATCGTTCGCGTCAAGGATCCGGCCGATGGTGCGATTCCATCGGGGACGAGCGTCTCGGCCGAGAACCTGTTGTATCTTGCGACGCACACGGCCAAAGCATCGTACCGCGATCGATTGAGCAAGACGTTTCAGTCAATTTTGCCGATGCTCGATCGGGCTCCCGGGGCTGTCCCGCGAATCACAGCGACCATGGCCGCTTCGTTGGACCAAGCCGATTGACGGCTGAGCTGTAGGGCTGAGCTGGCAGGATCAGTGGGTGAACACAACACCGAAACTCGCGCCGTGAAAGACCGCTGAACCTCGATCATGAATGCCAGTGCTGTTGAAGAAGTCACTCACCGACGTCTGATCGCTTGCGACCACAATGCGTTCGAGGAACAGAAGGCTGTATCCTGCGTGGGCCGAGAATCGACGGCTGAAATGGAACTGGCCGCGAAAGCCAATTTCGCCAATCACGGACGATTGACCAACGGATTCGCGTATCCCAAGTGATGAAACATTGGTGCTGAATAGGCTTTGATGTCTCGCATCGTTGCCAAAGATGCCAACTTTGCCGAATCCTTGCAGCGAACAGAAATCGTTGAAGAACCAGGGGTGGCCGATCAAACCAAGCTGCCCACCGTACATCCGATTCTGAGTCCGAATGTTGTACAAGTGTGACTGTGGAACCGAAGTCAGGTCGTTTTCCAAGCGATCTTCGAGCGACATGAAGCGGAAACCAACCAGTGCGGTCGCGCAGTGGTACAACGGATAGTGGTAGTTGATTTCGAATCCAAACAGTTCCGACTCATACCTTGAGTTAACAAGCAACACGTTGGGTGCCTGAACCGGGGGCGTCGAATTGACTTGGACCTGAGAGTTCCCCATGTCAGTGCTCGACTCGGCCGTCATTTCGCCGAGCCCGAGGAAGCGGAATTCCCAGACGCTGTCGTCCCAGCAAACGTAGGCTGCGGACAAATCGAGGCCGGCCTCAAAGTCGAAATTGAATTGATCGGCATTGACTTGCGCAGCGGTGTTGACCGTGCTTTGCATCAGCAACCGCGAAGAAGCTGTGATTCGATCAAAAGCCACGAAGTTGGCATCGACGCGGAGACGCGGGCGCAGCGCTTCGCAAATCGCGTCGTGATGGTTGGGCGTTGGTACCGCCACGCACTCCGAGTGAGATTGCCCCCAAGCTGACGTTTGCCCAACAGCCGCAATCGGACCGATCAGCATCACCATCAGCGCGAAGAAGCGCACCGCGGTTGCAGTCGGCTCGATTCGGCGGTGTGGTTGTTGGCGTGACACAGATCGGGATCTCTGGCGATTGGAGCGTCAGGTGACGGCTTACCTCCATAAATCGGCAGGAATAACCGGAATAATTGTCAGGGGCAAAGCAACCCTCAAAATCCACCCAGGCCCCCTAGTTTGCCGAGGGTGAGTTCGGAGCAAATGCGGCTGAAAAGGGGCAAATGCGGACTAAGATGAGTCCTGCCTCGATCGCAGCGTGAAACCATTCGAGTTCGGCGCGCGTCAAACAGGCTTCCACCACCCACTTTTCGGGCCCTTTTCCCCATTTGGCCGTTCCATGCCCCACCGACGCGTTCGATCGATGAGCTCTGCACGTGGCGAAAAACGCCGTCGTGATCAGCGCCGCAAGAAGCGTCTGCGGCTTGAATCGCTCGAAACGCGGCGACTGCTGGCGACGTTGACGGTCAACACGACCGATGATGCCGTCGACCTGAATCCGGGCGATGGTGTTTGCGAGATCAGCGCGGGCGGAGCATGCAGTCTGCGCGCCGCGATTCAAGAAGCCAACGCATTGACCAATGTGGACGGCCCAGACCAGATCGTGGTTCCGGCGGGCAACTACGTGCTGACCATTTCCGGCACAGACGATCAACAGTCGCGCAGTGGTGACCTCGACTTTTCAGATGCGGCGATCCTGCAGGGCGCCGGCTCGGGATCCACGGTGATCGATGGCGGCGGCCTGGATCGCGTGATCGACGTCGTACGCAGTTCTTTGACGATCAACGGCGTTACCGTACGAGGCGGATTGATCGGCGTTGACGACGATCCGGTTGAGGGTAGCGGCGGTGGGATTCGCAACGAAGGCGAACTGACGATCAACGACAGCTTGATCACAGGCAACGTCGCTCCGTTCGGAGCGGGTGTTAGCAACTACAACGCGACGGTTCGGATTCGAAGTTCAGTGATCACCGGAAACGGTGATGTCACAACAACACGTGGTGGCGGGATCGCAAACTATGCGAACTACGATCCCGCGTCGATCGAGGTAACCGACACAACCATCTCGGCCAACCAAGCGAACACGGGCGGCGGTATTAGCAGTCGAAGCTACGATGCGGTCGTTTCGACAACGATCGTTCGCAGCACCCTGTCGGGCAATACCGCGACAACTGGCGGTGCGATCGCCAACCAAAGCGTCTACTACTATGCCGATTCGGTCGCTGCGAACTTGACGATTCGAAACAGCACTGTCTCTGGCAACACCGCTGGCGCTAGCGGCGGTGGCATTCACAACGAAGCATCACCGCAAAGCAATGCGTCAGCAACGATTCATAACTCAACCGTCGCCAACAACAGCACAACCGCAGGCGATGGAGGCGGCATTCGAAACGCTGCATCCTCGGGCGCCGCGGTCACTTTGCGTAGCACGATCGTTGCGGGCAATACAGCTAGCGGATTGGGTAACGACCTCTCGTCGGACCAAACCACTGCATCGTTTAGCTTGCTTCAAAGCACGGACGGTCATGGGGTTGTCGATGGAGTCAACAACAACCTCGTCGGTGATGACCCTCTGCTTGGCGAATTGACTGACAACGGCGGTCAGGTCGAGACGCATTCGCTATCGGCAACAAGTCCTGCGATCGACCAAGGCAGCAACGGTCAAAGCCTTGCCAGCGATCAACGCGGCAGCGCTTTCGCACGTACCATCGACAACGTCAACATCGATAACGCCGCAGACGGAACCGACATTGGGGCGGTGGAAATTGGTCAGCAGGCGGCAACGCTCGATTTCGGCGATGCTCCTGAATCGATCACCGTCGGTGGTCAACTGCGACGTTACCCTACGCGTCTCGCTAGCGACGGCGCGAGGCACGTTGTCAGCAATGGTGGGCCGAAGCTTGGCACGGTCACACCCGATGCGGAACCGGACGGACAAACCAATTCATCGGCTGGTGGTGATGATGCGGGAGGTTTGGACGACGAGGATGCCTTTGGAAACCAGTCGTTGGTTTTCACTCCAGGTGAATCACTCGCTGGATTCTCGATCGCTCACGATGGCGGCACGTCGGGTGCCTTGCTCAGCGCTTGGATCGATTTGAATCTCGACGGCGATTGGAATGACTTTGGTGAACAGATTTTGACCGATGTCGCTGTTCCCGCGGGTGTTGCATCGACGTCGCTCGAAAACGTGACGCTTGCCTCAACAACACCTTCGGGGACGACATTCATTCGCGTGCGTTTGAGCACGCAAGCCGGGCTAACGCCGCGCGGCGAAGCACCTGACGGCGAGGTAGAAGACTTTTTGGCAACCATCGGGGCGCCACCACCCCAGGTCGCCGATCTTTCGTTGACCCAAGCGGTCAGCAACCCGAATCCGGAACTCGGCGAAGACGTCATTTTCACCATTGCGTTATCTAACGATGGACCAGATCAAGCGACCAACATCGAAGTGACCGACTTCCTGCCGTTTGAGTTGATCTTCGATCGCTCCACCGTGACACAAGGTGAATACGACGACTTGGACGGCATTTGGTTTGTTGGGAATCTTCCAGCCGGGCAAACGGCGACGTTGACGATCACGGCGACGGTCGATTCGAGCGACACGATCACCAACACTGCGGAAGTGACGGCAGTGGATCAAAGCGATCCCGATTCACGACCTGGCAACGGTGTCAGTGGCGAAGACGACCAATTCGCGCTTTCGATCGGGACGTGTTTGACGGCAAGCCCGATCGTCGAGGGATTGAACCAGGTTTCCTTCAGCTGCGCCTCGCCAGGCACCTTCACGGCACTGGTTCGCGGGAGTCAACGCGGAACAACGACGTTCGACGATTACGGTGTGACCGTAGACATCGCCGACGCGGAAGTCGTTGCGATTGTGATTGCCGATTCCAATGGGATCGCGTCGGGCGTGTTGGATATTTCAGCTGACGAGCTTGATGACTTTATCTTGGTCCAAGCGTTCCAGATGACACTCGGTCGGCAGAAGAGCAACACGGTGCAACTGGAAGCGGATAGCGAAATGCTGGTGACGCCTCAAATGGGATTCGGCGGCGAAGTGATTTCGCGAGACTCGCTGGATGACGTCGTTGAGAGCGCCATTGCCTACTGGGCGGGGACGGGCATCAGTGACGAAGCGGTCGCGCGTTTACAGCGAGCTCGAGTTCACGTGGCTGATTTGCCCGGGCGGGCGATCGGGCGCGCCCTGGGAACGACGATCGTTATCGATCACGATGCAGCAGGGCATGGTTGGTTCATCGATGCAACACCCAATGCAAACGAAGAGTTCAATTCCACTTCACTACCGTTACTTTTCGAAGCATCACAGCCAACGAGTCAAGCTCACGTTGATGCGCTCACCGTGTTGATTCATGAATTCGGGCACCTGCTCAATCTGCCGCATGGCGATGCAGCAAACGATGTGATGAACGACGAACTCTCGCCCGGGATTCGTCGTGTGCCAGATTCCAACCATGCTCAACAAGTCCCGTTAGACGTTACGGGTGATCTGCGCGTGACGGCGCGCGACGCCCTCGTTGTCATCAACCTCTTGGGGCGTCTAAGTCTCGCAGGTGGTGACTCGGACTTGATCGAAGACCTCATTGCGACCTTTGACGTCAACCAAGATGGACGGGTTTCGGCGTTGGACGCATTGACGATCATCAATCATTTAGGCCGCGAGCCGGTTCCGCAAGCCGAACAGGTCAGTGTCATGGCACCTGAGGCTATCGACAAGGTCGTCAATGATGTTTGGCTCGATCCAGATTTTGATCTGACACATCAGCTGGGCTGAAAGCCTTATGCCGGAGACGCTCTCTCAGAAACGCCGTCGATGAATCCCAGCTAGAATGCACGTGGCGCATGTTGGGGTGAGAGGAGGTGTGAGTTGCGGCGTGAATCGAAGTCGAAACGCGGTCGGAAGATCAAGCAAAGTCGCTTGAATCAGGGTGACCTTCACAACGAAGTTCTGCGACAACTCGAAAAGGCGCATTCGGAAGCGAAGGCGATTCGATCATCGGACGACGAGCGGATACATCAGATTCGCAAGCGGTGCAAAAGGATCCGGGCACTTCTGAAACTGACCGATTCGGGCGACCACAAAGAGGCAAGGAAGTGTTCGCGCCGAGTTCGAGCTGCGGCCAAGAGGCTATCGAGTTTGCGTGACTCACAGGTGATTGATTCCGCTTTCGATGTGGTCGCCAATCATCCGCTCACCGCACTCAAGCCGGCAACGATCAAACGCGTTTGTCGCGTGGTGCGAGTTCCACTGGATTCTTACAAGCCAAACGAACAGTGCAAGCTCTCTGCCGCAACGGCACGGCGTCAATTCGAATCCGCGATAGCACAACTTCGATCAGTCCGTTTCAATCGCAAGACAAAGATTCGTTTCGAGTCGTTGGCTGCGCAGTACGATCAGGTTCGAAGTGCTGTTTCGATGATCCTGCAAGGCGATACGGAATTGTTCCATGATCTGCGCAAGGCTGTTAAAGCGCACCGCTATCAAGGGCTCTTTTTGAACAACAGGAACAACCCATCGAATGAGCGTCTTGAGACGCACCTCAACCAATGCAACGCGTTGGGGGAATTGCTGGGGCAAGCACAAGACATTGAGGTCTTACGGGGCAAGGTGATCAAGATCCGTGGCGAGTTGATTCGCCGAGACTCACAACGCTTCCTTGACGCCTGCGAGATGGTTCAGGATGAGATTCATCGGTCAGCGATGCAGATCGCGTGCGAGCGTTTCTTTGTCACTGGGGACGCGTTTTGCCAAGAGTTTGGACGTGGTGGCTAGCGGACTAGTGATCGCGGTCGCTGCCTAGGTTTTCGTTGACCGTTTGGATGTACCGCTTGCCTCGTCGCGTTCGCGAACCGATCACGTTGTAGTAGAAGATGTACCAGAGGGCGGCAATTCCGTCACTCATGCCGATCTTCTTCCCTTCGTCGTAAGTGCGTCCGTGATACGAGATCGGTACTTCGTACGTTCGAGCGTGGGTCTTACACACAAGTGCTGTAATCTCGACTTCCATGCCAAAGCCCTTGCTCGTGAGTTCCAACGGCTTGATTACCTCACTGCGAAATGCTTTGTAGCATGTTTCGATGTCCGTCATGTTTCGATTGGTGAGCAAGTTCGACAGAAACGTCAGGCTCTTGTTGGCAAGGTAGTGGTAGAAATAGAGGACGCGCGTGGCGCGTCTGACGAGGAAGCGACTGCCATACACAACGTCAGCGTGACCCGAGAGGATTGGATCAATCACTCCGCCGATTTCCGCTGGGTCATACTCCAAATCGGCGTCTTGGACGATCATGATTTCACCGGTGAACTCAGCAATGCCGCGCCGGATCGCTGCCGTTTTTCCCGAGTTCTTTTCAAGTTCAATCAGCCGGATGCGGGAGTCGGTTTCGATGTGCTGACGCACAACGTCCGAGGTGCGATCGGTCGACCCGTCGTTGATGACGATCACTTCATGCAAGAGATCGCCCAAGTCCAAGAGTTTGCCCAACACTTCACCGATCGTCTTTTCCTCATTGAACGCGGGCACAAGGACGCTTAGGCGAGATTCACTCATTCGGGTGTTGGCCTGAAAATCGAGTCTTCTGTTTGCGGAGAAATCGGAAGGGGCCGCGTTGAGACAACGTTAATCCAAACCGCCCCGTTTGGGTATTCCAATCTGACAGCGTACTCGATGCGAGAGTCGACCGGTGTCGTGAGCTCTGAATACTGTGCTCTCTCAATCTCGATTGCTTGGTGTTGATCCGATGCACGGACGGGGATTAAAAGAACCGACTTCTCATCATCGCGCCGCCGGTCAAATTGAAAACGTCCTTTACACCAGAGCTTTGCAAGATCGATGCGGCAACGTGTGCGCGCTTTCCGCTGTGACAGACCGCGACGGTTGGTAATCTCGAATCGACTTGGTCGGCGTTTGCGATCAGGTCATCGATGGGGATTGCGAGCACATTCTCCGCACCGTGAATCGGCAACTCCGCGCGTTCTTTGTCGGTGCGCACATCAACCACTTGGTATCCGGTGAGGTCGCTATTGGGAGCAAGTGTTTTGGGGAAGCCGTCCAGGTCATTGCTGGCAACGAAGGCCGCCATGTGCACGGGATCTTTGGCACTTCCGAAGGGTGGAGCGTAGGCGAGATCGACACCTGCGAGAGTGCGGACGGTCCCGCCATGCCCGAGCGCAGTCGCGATCACGTCAATTCGTTTATCGACACCTTTGCGTCCGACTCCTTGTGCGCCCAAGATCCTGCCGTCGCCGTCGTAGACAAGCTTGAGTGTCACGGGGGCAGCGCCGGGGAAATACGAGGCGTGATCGTGAGCAACGATGTAGGCAGCTCGAGACGATAGTCCTGCCGCTTCGCATTGTCGCTGGTTCAATCCCGTGCTCGCTGCAGTTAGGTCAAAGACGCGAACGACACTCGTCCCTAGAACGTCGATCATTTCAGGTGACGCACCGCCCGCTGCAACCGTTCCCGCGATTCGCCCGGAACGGTTTGCTGGACCAGCCAATGGGACGAGTGAAGGCCCGAGCAATGCGTGTTGATATTCGGCACTATCGCCAACGGCAAAGATGTCTGGATCGCTTGTGCGCATGAAACGGTCGACTTTCACGCCGCCCGACGATCCGATTTCGAGGTTTGCACTTTCCGCAAGCTGCGTGCGGGGGCGAACGCCGATCGCCACTACGATGACGTCGGCTGCGATTTCTTCACCGCCAAGGTCAAGGGCAACAGCACGATCCCCATCGGTTTTCACAGCTTTGACATCGGCGCCGAGACGGAGCTCGACACCACCTTCGCGGAGTGCGGCATGAAGTGGCGCCGCCATTTCGGCATCGATCGTCTGAAGTACCTGATCGCCCCGTTGGATCAGCGTGCAGGGTAGGCCGCGATGAGCAAACTGTTCGGCAACTTCCAGTCCCACAAAACCGCCGCCAATCACAACCGTTCTTGCATCGGGCTTGTCCGCGACTTCTGCAATCACGCGATCCATATCCGAGAGTGACCACAGGGTGGTCACATTGTCGAGAGGACGATCAAGAAAGGGTGGGTGCCGCGGTTCAGCTCCTGGTGACAGGATCAACTTGTCGTAGGCAATTGCCTCAACGCCATCCTCGTTTTTGACGTGCACCACTTTTGCTTCGGCGTTAATAGAGGTTGCTTCCGTGTTGGTGCGAACATCGATGCCCAGCCGCCGGCGAAACAGTTCGGGGGTTGCGACCAACAAGTCATCGCGCGATGCAATTTCGCCACCCACGTGATACGGAAGGCCGCAGTTGGCAAAGGAAACGTCGGGACTGCGTTCGATAAGAATGATGTTTGCTGATGCGTCAACTCGGCGCGCTCTCGCCGCCGCTGAGGCTCCACCTGCAACTCCGCCTACCACAACGATCTGTTTTCGCTCAGTCAATTTGAATCCTCTCCAAGAGCCCGGCTTGCTCGGTTGCGACCAACGTCTCCGATCCCGATGGTGTAACGATTTCGAGAGGAAAAGTCGACTGCGACAGATTGTCGGAGACAGGATCTGGAACTGCTGTTTGGTGCCAAGTGCCGTTTGCTACGCGAAATTCCATTGCTCTGGTAATGCGTGATCGCATACACCGCAGTAGAACCAACCGTCCTTGACGAGGTTTCGGTTTTCGCAGCTTGGACAACGGCGAAAAATCACCTCGGTCGTAAATGAGGATGGGTGTTGGATGCACGCGCGGTCCAACGCATCATCAACCGCGGGCCACGATTCTGGCTCGGGACAGAAGCCGGTCGATTGGTTGGACACTTCGATCACAACTCGCTGGGTATCGATCCTCAATTCTCCGGCCGACAGAACCGGACCACCTTTGGCGCAGGCGACATGCTCCGATTGACGCGGTGCGAGGTAAAGGAACCCATCGGGATTGATCGTGTAGGTCGCCACCCAGGTTCGGGCTGATTGGGGAACTTTGCGACCGGAGATTGTCTGCGCAGCGTTATCGTCGAGCCAGTCGCAAAGATCGTCAGAGGACGCGATTCGAACGCCGCCTCGCTGATTGCGCACTGCCTCGGCGATCGATTTGGGACCAACGTAGTTGTAGAGTCGTCGCATCGTCATCTGCTCAGTCGTGATAGAATGGGACGCCTCGAAACGGAACCGTCGAAAGGCCGGAACTTTTCGTAGAAGGAGCCGAACCCTGCATCAAAGGTTCGGCAAATGGGCAACGATGACTTGCTTGCGGGCGAGCGTGTCCTTGGATCGATCCAAGCTTTTCCACGACAAAAGCGATTGATGACGCGATGGCCGATGAACAACCCACTTTGAATCTGCGGTGGTTTATTCCGCTGATGATGATCGTCTTTGGCGGTTTTCTTTTTCTGAAGGGCCCGGCCGTGAACAATGCCCAACTCGCTTTTAGGATCGGTTCCGTTCTCGTTGGCGCAGTCCTGCTTGTCGTGTTGAATCTGCCCAAAGGGAAGGGCTGAATCCTCAGACGCCGTGGCGAGCGATGAGCTACACCATTTACTTGACTCGTGACCCGATGGCGATTGCGCGACGAGAGCCGGTTCGACCGTCGCGCCGAATTTCTAGGGAGGAGTGGAAGCGATTGGTCGAAGCGAGTCCGCTCCTATCCGCAACCGAAGACGAAAATGCAGCGGCGGTCGAATGCACAGAGGTTTCGATCCTCTATGATCCGAACGAGGGTTTGCTGCGGCACGACGATCCGCGGAATAACGTGATCGGAGTCATGCTGGAACTTGGCAACGCACTCAAGGCAACCGTTGTCGGGTATGAAGGAGAGGTCTTTCGCACGCCTGATGACTACGTTTTCCTGAATGACGTTGGCTTGATCTCGGCGCGACCGCAGGGCCCATGTGTGCGGTTTCTGGATCGTGTTTCGACGACCGCCATCATCGTGGTGAGCGTCGCCGCGCCGTTTGTGTTTCGCGGAGTGCTAGAGCTTGATTCCGTTGCCGCCGAGATCACCACAATGCTGGTGGCGTTTCTGCTGAGTGTGATCGCGAGCGTCGCGTTCTTTTTCATTGCCGACGAAATAGACGATCGCTTTTTCGCCGAGCCACAGCAGCGCGTGACCATGGGACGCCCCGATCGTCGAATCGCGTAGCCATTTCGGAGTCGGATTGCTCTCCCTTAGCCACAATGTATCGATAGTTCCCAAAACGAAACTCATCAGGATGCTAAAACCATGAAGAAGGTCATTGCGATTGCTTTGCTGTCACTTGTTGGATGCAGTGGAAGCACGGAACCAGATATTCCTCCAACGTCGGGCGGCTTTGTTGACAGTCGTGGCGGCGTTGGCACCGCACAGGTTTTTGGAATTGACTTTACGGTGAGCGTGAATTCAGGAGGGGTGACCAGCGAGCAAACGATTCATGCAAATTTCCTTGACGCCGAGCAATCGTCTGCCAAATCAAAGTTCACTTTCGGTGACGACCTGACGGTCGAGCTCGAGAGCCTCAACAAAACAGAGGTTCATTTCCTCTTCAATGACGAGGACTACGGAATACTCAATGTGGGTGACAAAGTGTCCATAGATGAAAAGGGAAACGTGACTGTCAATGAGGACACGCGAGCGCCGACCGACGTGGAATCGAGCTAATTGTTGCTTTCGCTCCGTCGAAAGTAACGTCCGTCCACCGAACGGATCTTCGAGCGGCGCACCGAGTTTCCCGGCATCTTTGAGTGTGTGACAGCTGCCGGACCTTCCGCCGGCATTCTCCAGGTGAAAACGCGACCCGAATGGTCCGTGTTTCGGCCTACAAGGGTACGCTCATGCAGTCTGGGGACATCGGTGTTAAATTTTTCTGCGCTAGCACTTTTAGCTTCGACAATATTGGGGCTCTTTGTGTTGTCGTATTTCTTGGCGCGTCGGGACACCATCGATGATTTTAAGTGGTTTTTCGACACTCGCTTGCTGAGGCGAGGCATGAGGCTGGAGCGTCCACGTGGAATTGGTTCGTTGATCTGGCCGGTGGTGTCTGCCTTCGTGATGACTGCGATCACTTGGTGCAATTGGGGATCACCGATGGCACTTGTGTTGGTTCCACTGTTCTTGGTCAGCTTGATGATTGCTCGCTTTGCCAAGCTGTCGGTGTTCGATTCTGGTCGTCCTGAGAGGGCGAGGCCTCAGGTGTTGTCGGTCTCTGAGGATCTGGATTCGCGTTAACTATTCTTCCTGGCTTGCCAGGCTTGATAGACGCATGTGTGAGACTCGACAGAGCCGCAAGATCTTGCTTTAGCGGTTGATGAAAGTCGGTCGATAAGGGGTGTACCGAAATCAACGACGGGGGACAAATGGGCATGCGAGTTGACGCTTCGGCTACGAGCGGTTTGACGATCGAGCAGCGGCGGAGAAACGAGGACCGAAACCTCCAAGGTGTCTTTGCGGAGGTCTTGGAGAACGTCGGTCGCAGCGGATTCGAATCAGCCGAGTCCATTGAATCGAACGAACCACTTGACCAGCTTGTTCAGAGTTCATGGAACAGCTGGTACCAAATCGAGAGGCTGGGCGGTCGCTACGCCAGCGCTGAAGCGCCACACGATCTCGGCCAGACCTACGGCTCACTCCTTGGACGAGCCTACAGCGAAGGCGGCTACGTTGATCCGAAAGCGTTCCTTGGCTCACTCAGCTCGAGTGAATTGCAGGTCGTCCAAAACGCAAATTGGCTTGCTGACCCGATCCAAGTTGACTCGCTTTCCGAGGAAGGTGCGTTAAACCTGTTGCTTCCGATGGCTGCTCAAGTCGACATCAACCACGATGGCCTAACACAATCGGGGCAGGCCTACGGACTGCGGTTTCCTGACAGCACGACACCGCGCGAGGTGGTGATGGCGTGGGACGAAGCGACCGATGGGATGCCGCTTCGAGAACGGATGATCTATGAGCTGCAGATGAAGCTGCCCGTGATGTTGGCCAACATTCAAGTCGATGCCGAAGGACGCTACGTCAGCACGACTGAGCCCGGAAGCCCCGACTTCGTCAATCCCATGGCGGCTAGCGACTATTCGTACGTGCAAGTGACGAAGGATTGGATTGAACATCTCGACTACTTCAAGAACCAGATCGATCCACTCCGATACCAGAAGGATCGCTCGTTCTGGAAATCATTCCAACAGTCGCTCGTCGATCAGGACGCGAGCTAGTCGGTCGCAGTTCGATGGGCGTCTCTTTGCGTTTCAGCGGCCGTGGCTGTTGCACTACGTGAGTACGAACCGTTGCCACTGGAGGTCCTTGGTCGTGCCATAGTTGATGAGGTACCCAACCTTTTTCTCACTGACTCGCATGTAGTTGAAGAGTTGGGCTTTATGTTCCGAGTCAATCGTCTTGGCAGCTCTCAATTCGACGACGATCTCGTCGTGTACGAGCAAGTCGGGCCGGTAGACCGTTTTCAAGACATGGTTCTTGTAACTGACCCTCAGCGCCCCTCTGCTGACGAACGGGATGTTCCTCAATCCCAATTCGAACTCAAGGCTTTGTTGATAGACCTCGTCAGCCATACCGAATCCCAGGACGTTGTACACTTCAAAAGCCGCCCCCATGAGTTCGTAACCTTCCTGTTTAAACATCTTTCTGCCCCGATGTAGATGCGAAGTGAACGGTGATTCCTGAAGACTAACCGTCGAACGCAGATGACGAAAGTGAGCCGGGCTTGTTTGGGAACACTAATCCTAGGAATCGAACACTAATGAGGCGTGGTCTTGCTTGGTGGGATCAGCGTTCGATAAGTGCTGATTAGTGGTTTCACTTCTTTGAAAGCTCGTCCCTCGACGCCATCTCTTTTTCGAAGCCCCTGAATCCTTGCATCGTGTTTTGGAACACTAATCCCTGGAATCGAACACTGATGAGGTGTGCATCTGCTTGGCGTGATCAGTGTTCGATGAGTGTTGATTAGTGGTTTCACATCTTCGAAAGCTCATCCCTCAACGCCATCTCTTTTTCGAAGCCCTAGAAACCGTGGATCGTGTTTTGGAAGACTAATGAGGGGTTCTCTTGCTTGGCGTGATTAGTTTTCGATGAGTGTTTATTAGTGGCTTTACATCTTCGGAATCGCACCGCTCTGCGCATCTCATTATGAATTCTTTGAAACCGTGGATCGTGTTGGGGAACACTAATCCTAGGAATCGAACACTGATGAGGTGCCTTCCCGCTTGGTGTGATCAGTGTTCGATGAGTGCTGATTAGTGGTTCTATATTTCCGGAACTCATTCCATGATTCACAAGTTTGGGCACTGACCCGCGGAATCGAACACTCGATGGAAGTTGTTTCCGTCTGGGGACGCTGGTGTTCTGTGAATGCGGATCAGTGGTTCGTTTCGATGCTCACGCGCACGCCTTAGAACAGGAGTGAGCGAGATTCGGCCTCGTCTTCGAGCATCAGTAGCATGAGTGCGTCATCTTGTGCTTCTGGCGTTGCATTGTTGATTCGGGCGAGCTCGTTGATCACCTGCAACGCATCGAGTGCCGTGACCTGCCCGTCATCGTTGACGTCCAAGAAGTACTCGATGTCACCGAGCGGGCCTTCGGGTTCCGCTTCGGCAGCGAAGGCTCCGTCTTGGCGCGTGATTGCGTTGATGATTCTCAAGGCATCGAGCGGAGAAACCGATCCGTCATCGTTGGTGTCGTGAGGCGCGGATGTCAAATGCCACTGTTTGGCCACGTTGACGGTCAGGTTCGCTGTTGCTTCTCCGCCGTTGCCGTCATCGATCGTGTACTCGGTCGAGATGGCGCCATAGTGCCCTGGTTCGGCCGTGAAGCGAACTTGTCCGTCGATGATCTCGAACGTTCCGCCCGCCTGTGCCGCGTTGGACAGCGAAGAGATCGACAGCGTTTCGCCCGCTTCGGTTGTGTCGTTAGCGAGGACATCGATCAAGGTTGGCCCCGCCGTGTGGAACAGGTTTGTTGCATCATCGTTGGCGATTGGGGCGGCATTGCCGGCAACAATCGTCAAGCTGGCTGAACCGTAAAGAATGTCTTCGGGATCAACCGGGTTGTTGTAACCAAAGAGTCCAAACTCATGTAGCGGAAGTTGATCGGCTTGGTTGGTCGAGACCGTCAGCTCGCCTGCTGCCGTTGGCGTCATCGAAACCGTTGCCAAGACTTGGCGCGATCCGTCACCCGGAGTGTTGTTGGCGATCGCACCGATTTCATCGATTTCGCCGCCGACGATCGGTTCGACATTCTGAGCATTTGGGAACGAAGCCCCGAAGCTAACGGTACCGGTTGTCACCAGCAATGGATCAAACTCGGCATCGGCATAAGCGCTGAACACGCCCGTGCCTGCCATTCGTAAATCGTCGACACCAAGTTCGACGAGGAATGACTCACCGACTTCCACCGACTCGATCGGATTTCCGTCAAGGTCGATAAAGCGAACGTCAATGGCGGCCACGTCGGAGTCGATCGACGCGGGTTGATTGGGAGTGTCGCCGAGGAAGGAGAGAAGCTGGGCATCGGTCGCGGCGCCGACAAGGTCAACGCCCTCGAGTGCGGCGGGCACTTCGGGGCGTGCGAATCGAGCGTATTCGTAGCCCGCGACGAGGTCGGGATCGAAGCTTTCGCCGGGAGTTGGATCGGGAGCTACGCCGGGCTGGAGCACATTGCCGTTGTGAAAGAATGGCGTGAAATCGTTTGCTTTGGTCCAGTCGGTGTAGGAGACCAGGCCGACTTGAAGCGATTCGGGCATGTCGGTTCGAGTGAAGCGATCGTGCACGATCCAGTCTTGTCCCGGTTCACGACGCAACGTGATGACTGAGTTACCGATGCGCGCAATTTGAAGCGTTGCTGTGTTCGTGTTGGTCGGCGTGAGTTCAAGGTTGGAGACGCTGTCTTGGGTGGTTTTGACCTCGTAGGTGAAGTTACCGTCTGTGCCGTGGCCGAGCGAAAGGAAGACATAGTTTTCGCCGCCGGGCGTCCACTCGACGGGCGCGTTGGTCAAATCGCGAGGTGAACGAATCATGACGCCACCAAGTGAAAAATGGGCGTCATCGGGAACATCGTCAGGATCGGACTGGCCGACATCGTCGCGGTCGGTGATATGCACTTCAGTCGTGATCACGAAATCGCCTGTCACTTCTTTGTAGGCCATCGGGCCACGATAGTTTTCGTACCAGACCACGGTATTGGGCTGCATGACCATGCGGCCGGGTTGTGTTTCGTTGACATCCCAGACTTGCAATTGGTCGGCGTTCCATCCTTCGGTTTCGTTGATCCGGATCCAGGCCGATTGGCTACTCGCGTCTGCGAATTCGTCACTGAGAGGCGCAAGGTCATCCGTGCCGGCGGCAAGCAGTCGTCGAGTCTCAAGCGTTTCAAGTCGAGCGTGACGTCGTCGCGTTAGGGCAACTCGTTTGTTTGAGTGGCGGCGTTTGTTTGAGTGAAGGCGGCTGGACATCGATTTGCGTGAGGAATGTCGTCGGGTCATCGCTGGTATCCTTTGTGTGCGTCGAATTCGCGATATGATGAGAAGCACGGCGGGAATGCCCCAGAAAACGTGCCTTTACCCGTTGCTCGCCAATCGGGACCGAGGTGCGACAAAAAACTGAAACTTTTTTCCAGCCGACTTTTCTTGGACTTCTCAACATGACCACCTCGCAAGAAATCACCGCTTGGATCGACGGCGTTCGTGCCGGTGATTCGTTGGCGGCCGAGCGGTTGTGGTCCGCCTATTTCGAGAAGCTGACTCGCTTCGCAGCTTCCCAATTGGCGGGGGCAAAGCGTGCGGTTCGTGATGAGGAAGATGTCGCACTAAGTGCACTCAAGAGTTTTTGCCTGGCTGCGCGCGAAGGCAGGTTCGAACAGCTGGTCAGTCGAGAGAACCTATGGCCGCTCCTTGTTTCGATCACCGCGCACAAATCGGTTGACGCCATTCGGCACGAAAACCGTAAAAAGCGAGGTGGCACGGGGAAGGCTGATTCCCCAACGCCCCAGGCCCTCGTTCAGGCTACCGAGAATGCCGACGTGTTCCTCGATTCGAGTCCGACGCCTGAATTTGCTGCGGAGTTGTCCGAGCAGTTTCAGATTCTCTTGACTCGGCTCGATGCGACGGGCGACGCTCAATTGCGACAGGTCGCGGTTGCGCGAATGTCAGGTGAAACGATTGGTGAACTTGCCAAGCGGCTTGATTGTTCGCGACGCACGATCGAAAGAAAGATGAGTATTGTTCGGCATCTGCTGTCAGAGCAACTTTGCGACGATAGTGCCGCGCCGGAGATTCCTGGATGAGTCGATTGGATGCCGACGACCTGCTTGCGATCAATCGCTGCTGCGATGCATTCGAGGAGGCGCTGCGCCAATGGCGCGATTCCGATAGGACCGATCATCCCAAGACGGAGGATTTCCTGGGGGAGCTCCCTGAGGCGTTGCACGGTGAAGCGACTGAGCAAATGGTGCCCATTGAAATGGAGTATCGCGCCGGTTGCGGCGAAACGTTGCTTGTGGCCGAATTCGAGAAGCGTTTTCCGAAAACGCGTCCTGGTTACTTTGCGACACTGCTTCAGGAAAGTCTTTCCGACACCGATGGACGACGCGGGGATCAAACTGCGCCCGCGCTGGGCGCTGATGAGGATAGCCGTCTTTCTTTGACGCCCGGTGGTGCTACCGAAATCGATGATGCCGCGCCCACGCAGCTTGGGCAATACGAGATCGCGGGCAAGATTGGTGGCGGCGGCATGGGGACGGTTTACCATGCCGTTCATCGTTCGATGCAACGTGAAGTGGCCATCAAGGTCATGCGGAGCGACTTGGGAAATCAAGACGCACTACGGAAACGCTTTCGTCGAGAAGTCTTGGCGGCTGCCAAGTTATCGCATCCGAATGTCGTCACGGCTTACGATGCAGGCGAGATGGATGGACGCCCCTACTTGGTTACCGAGTTGGTCGATGGAATCGATCTGAGAAAGCACGTTGGCCAACGTGGTCCGATGCCATGGCAAGAAGCGGTTCGCTGTGTTCGCGATGTCGCCCGGGGCTTGAAATACGCGCACGACAACGACGTTGTTCATCGAGACATTAAGCCAGCGAACCTGTTGTTGGAAAAAGGGGGGACGGTCAAGATTCTTGACCTCGGTTTGGCACGCCTTGGACTCGATCAAGACCAGGACAACGACGATTCGGACGCGACGGCGCCGCTGACTCAGTCGGGTGCGGTGATGGGTACGGCAAGCTACATGGCTCCCGAACAAGCTCGCAACACGCGCGCCGCCGATGCTCGAAGCGACATCTATTCCTTGGGCTGTGTGCTGTACTTTCTGGTAAGCGGACGGCCGCCGTACCAAGGTGAATCGGTTGTCGACACGATTTTGGCCCACGCCACTGCACCGATTCCGGCGTTGGAGGTCTCCGAGCCGATTCCAGCACAGTTGACGCAGCTCGCCAATCAAATGATGGCCAAGGAACCTGCGCAACGTCCGCAAACGATGGACGCTGTTCTGGAAAAGCTCGATGCGTTGTCTGATGGGGCTAATGAAAGTGGTCCCGTCTTGCCGCAGATCGAACAACCTTCAAAACCTGAGCGTTCCAATCCGTCGCGACAATCGCAACGGAATTTCATTTGGATCGCAGGGGCATGTTTCGCGTTGGGTGTCGCAGGCGTTGTCTTTGTGGTGACGCGAGGCGATCGATCCGACGAGGTGCCGGTTCGGGTGTCGGCGGGCGAGTCCGTCTTGCCGTCGGCGCAAAGCAACAATCGTGCTCTCGTGTTTCGCGGCAACGGGTACGTGCATGTGCCGTCGATCGATTTTGGCCCGGGCGATCAAGTGACGCTTGAGATGTTTGCTCGGCTCGATCGTGTCCATGTTGCCAACCCGGTTTGTTGGTTGGGCCCGAACTGGATGACGCTCTTCCATAACGGACAATGGGGCGTTGGGCGGTTGCAACAAGGCCGATCGTTGTTTGCGGTCTCAAACGAACCGACCCGCGACCTTTCGGGATCGTGGCAGCACATTGCTGGGACATGGGACGGCGAGAACTTAAGGCTTTTCGTTGATGGGAAGTTTGTGCGACAGTCTCCGATACGTTTTCAGTTGAGCGAAACGGAGCCGGGACTGTTTGTTGGCGGTGTCGATCCCACTCGACTGCCGCGCGGTGAGAACGATCGATTCTTTATCGGCGCCATCGATGCGGTAAGGATTTCACAGGAAGTTGTCTATCCGGATGAGACCAGATTCACACCACCGAGTTCGCTCGACAAGACCGACGCCACGCTCGTCCTTTTACAATTTGACGATGAACCGGGAAGCGACCTCTTCCGAGACTCGTCCGGCAATGGGCACGACGGGATTGGACGCAATACCGAGAGCATCAGTGTCGATTAGCATGCTCGGCGATCCCCTTTGTTGACCGCGTCTCTTGCCATTGCATCGGCTGAAAACTAGGTTGTTGCGTCACTGAGAGACCGTTGATTCTTGCACCCAGGATAGATTCGTGATGTTGGTCCGTCGATTGAGAGTTTCGTTGCTCGCACTTGTAGTAACGTTGTTGGCTGTGGTTTCCGCGATGCCAGCGATGGCGCATGAACCCGAAAAGAAGCCGAATCGAGGGCCGAAGGATACAGGGGCGGTGTTAGTGTTTTCGGGCACCGGATGGTATCGACATCCCGAGACGGCAGCCATCAGCGGATGGCTTGCGCGACTTTCGGACGATTTGAACATGCAAGTCGATGTGACCGAGACGCCACGTGATCTCACCAGCTTGCTCGATCGCTATGACGTGTTAGTGCTGAACAACTCCAACCAGCTGACAAAGATCCTCGACGAGAGCCAACGAGCAAAAATCGAAGCGTGGTACAAAGAAGGTGGTGGCATCGTTGCGCTTCATGCAGCCCTTGTGCGGCAAACAGAATGGCCTTGGTTCAACAAATTGGCCGGATGCGACTTCAACAGTGACTCCGAGTTTTTGGAGGCACGCGTGGTCGTTGATCCTGCTGCCAAAGATCACCCAGCCGTGAAGGGGTTCGGAGAATCGTTCATGTACCACGCTGACTGGACGAATCATGACCGGACGGTGACAGGCCAGTCGGGAATCCAAGTCCTCCTGAGAGTCGATGAATCAACCTTCGAACCGGTACGTGACTACTTCAAAACACGCGGCGGAAAAGCGATGGGAGACGACCATCCGATTGCTTGGATCAATACGTCCAATGACGGTCGTTTCTTCTATACCGAGCTTGGGCACGATGTGCGCTCGCTTGAAACGAAGTTTGGTCGGCAACATATCATCGAAGCGATTCGTTGGGCCGCCAGGAAAGAGTGAGGGTTGATGGACGTGCCCATCTTGCACGCGCCGGATCATTTGGTGGAGAGATGAAGGTGTATTTCTCACCTTCTGGCGAAGGTATGTACGAAACTTCGCGTCAGTTCGTCGTGTCGATATCGACCATTGTTGTCATGCCAAGTCGAAGGCCAGACGCGCCTTTGTCAAAGGCAACGATGACCTTGTACCGTTTGCCTCCGCGATCAAGGTAGGTCGTCGGTTCCGGGACTGTGTTGACAAACTTGACTTTGCCTGCGAACTCACGGCCGGGAAAGGCGTCGACAGCGATGGCCGCGCGCTGGCCAGGTCGCACTTGTGAAATCCGAGTTTCGTTGACCAAGACGGCGACTTGTAGTTGATCCATATCCGCGATGCTCGCCACGGTCTGGCCTTCGCGGACGTTCACGCCAACTTCAATTTCGGGTTGCCCCCGACGCGAAACGGGATAGGAAACGATGCCATTGATCGGTGCAGCGAGCACAGTTCGGGCCAGTTTTTCCTCGACTTGTTTCAGCCGGTTTGCTGCGATTTCTTCGTTATGACGGGCAGCATCGAGATTCGTTTGCGCTTGATTGAGCTTCATTTCGCGATCAAGCAGCGAGATCATTCGATCGCCTTTGGCTTCACTAACGGCAAGTTGCATTTCCGTTTGGTTCCGTTTAGCGAGCATGGCATTGAGCTTGAGTTGTCGCTCGAGTGACGCGACGTCTGCTTCGGCAGCAATCATCTCTGCCTCGGCTTCCGCTAGCTCGGCTCTGTCACCTGATTTGAGTTTTTCCAACGCCAGGACGCGCGCTGCACGCATTGCTTTGGCCGCCTTGATCTGGTCCTCAAGGTCACTGGTTCTGACGCTCGCTTCGGTTTCAGCGACGCGCTGATTCAATTCTGCCAGTTCGACTCGCTTGCCGGTCATTTCCCGCGCGCTGTCAAGTTGAAGAGCATAGCGCTTGATCGAACCTTCGGCTTCCATCACGGCTGAACGCATCGTCGTGGAAGCGATGCGCGACTCGGAGACCTTTTCTTCGAGTTGGCTTGGATCGAGTCGGCCCATCTGGTCGCCTTGAACGACCATCGTGCCTGCGGGGATCAGCTCGAGAATGGGGCCCTCAACCGACGCCTTGATCTCAACGACCTTCGCGCTTTCGATCACCCCCACTTCGCGTATGAGCGAATCAACTTTGCGTTCCAATTCTGCAGCTTGAACTTGTGTCAAGTTTCGGTAACGCTGCGGTCGGTTGGTTGGATCCTGGGCAATGAGCTGACTGTGCAGAACCAACAACGCCAAGATGGCGGTTGTGTTCGGCGACGCGAGTGGACGTTTCATGGTTGAACCCTCACTTCAAAGTCTTTTTGTGCGTTTCCGTTGTCTTGATGCGATCGCTCAAGCAGTTTTTGGAGAATCTCGACCGTGTGGCGGACTTGTTCCTGGTCACCAGTGACGTCGAGCCAGAGCTCCGAGAGTTCGTAGTGACTGGCCTCGAACGATCCCGATTTCCTCAGAACAACCACGTCTCCGAACCGAGTTCTCATTGTCGAGATGGGGATCAGGATCGCGTTGTCAGGTGTTTGTTCGGCGATGCCAACGACGGTGAAGATGCTGTCGCCAATACGTAACGCTCGTCCAATCGGATCCAGATCGTCAAAGAGCGTCTCTGCGTGACGCAGCGAGATCACAGCAACCGTTCGGCGATGGGATTCGTCTTTTTGGTTGAGAAAACGTCCAGCGTGCATTGGAGTGCGCGCGACGGCTGAAAACGCTTCTACGGTTCCCGTGACCATCATCCACAGAGGCTTGCTGGTCGATTTGCTGCCGACGCCGTGAACCCGTTGTTCGACCAGATGGCGAATGGGAATTGCGGTTTGGATGTTGGGCAGCGTGGCCTCGATACGGGCGAAATCCTCACGCGTGATTCCATGACGTGTTAACGATACAGATGATTCCGCTGGGGCAACCGATCTCGCGATGATTCGAGTTGTGTTCGTCGCCGGTTCGTCGGCAACACAGAGGATTGGCGTCAAAGCGACGGTGACGATCATTGGGGCAATGTACTTCATGATGCTTCAATTCTATTGCGCCCAGCGAGCTGATTCATCAATGGGTACATGCGGTTACGAATGTCGCCCGCATTCGGCTAGTCACGGGTGTAGGTCCCATCGACCATTCGTAAAATCTTCATCGTGTTCATTGCTTGCAGTTCGGTCGGCAACTGAGAGTCGGGCCAATCCTGGAAGCAGACACGTCGAACGAATCGCTCGATCGAAGCCGGCCCTATCGATGTGAAATGGGCGTCGGTCGCCGCGGGGTAGGGTCCGCCATGGTGGACGGCATGGCAAACCTCGACGCCTGTGGGGAAACCGTTGAAGACAAGCCGTCCGGCGATATTCTGGAGGCGTTGGACGAGGTCACGATGATCCCGTAGATCGGACTCCGACCCGTGGAGGGTTGCCGTTAGTTGCCCATCAAGGAATTGAGCGACCTCGATCATTTGTTCGTGATTGCGACACCGCACGATTGTCGAAAAGGGGCCGAACAGTTCGGTGCGAAGCTCTTCGTTGTCACGAAACGTTTCAAAGTCGACGACCGCGACACTGCACCGGACATGCCCGTCGGCAATCGACGGGTCGGACGCGACGACTCGGCCAATGAATTCGACTCCATCCATTTGCGAGATGCCTAGCGATGCTTTGCGAAACTGCTCCGAGATGCCGGCGTGCAGAAGCGGCGCCGAATCGAGTACGACGACGTGGTCACGAATCGCCTTGAGCAGAGAATCCGCCTCGTCCCCGACTGGCAGGACAAGCAAGGCTGGCTTGGTGCAAAACTGGCCAACGCCAAGATTGATGGAGTCAACAAATCCCTTCGCAATGGCAGGCGTCCGCTCTCGGATCGCGTCGGGAAGCACAAAGACTGGATTGATGCTTCCCATTTCGGCGTAGACGGGAATCGGGTTCGGTCGCGCTGCGGCGACATCAAACAGTGCACGGCCACCTTGAAGGGAACCGGTAAACGCGACCGCTTTGGTTTCAGGATGCTCCACTAAGGTTCGCCCGACTTGATGTGACCGACCATGTACGAGCGAAAAGATGCCGGGCGGAAACCCCGCCGCATCAATCGCACGGCAAATGATGTCAGCGATCATTTCGCAGGTGCCCGGATGAGCGGGATGCGCTTTGACGACAACAGGGCATCCCGAAGCAAGAGCGGTTGTGGTATCGGTGCCAGCAACGGAGATTGCGAGCGGGAAATTGCTCGCACCGATGACGACGATCGGCCCAATCCCGACGAGCATGCTTCGGATGTCAGGCTTGGGGATCGGGCGTCTGGTCGGATCAGCATGGTCGATCTTTGCGGCGACCCAACTGCCTTCGCGGATCATGTCAGCGATCAGCCTTGATTGTCCGATCGTGCGAGCGAGCTCTCCCTTCAGCCGAGACATTGGCAGGGCCGTTTCGGCATGGCAACGCTCGAGCAATTCATCCGGAGCTTGGGCGAGACCATCGGCGATCGCTTCAAGCAAAGACGCTCGCTGATCTGGGGTAGCGCTCGACAGTGCTTCGAACGAATCGCTTGCGGCCTGCATGGCGCGATCGATCTCGACCGCCGTCGATTCATGGAATTCGGTTGGAAGCGGTCGCTGGTTGGTTGCGTTGATCGCAAAAAAGGTCTCGCTGCTCTCCGCCGAAAGCGCGCCCGCGATCAGCTGTTTTCCATGCAGTTGATTCAATTTCATTCCCCTAGGTTGCGATCATTTTGAAAGTCGACTTTCACTACCGAACGGGTGGCTCGCAAAGAGTCACCGTCTCGCCGGGTGATCGACTCCGCCTTCTAGGGTGACGATTTTCGGATCGTTTTGGTACCCGTCACGCAGGGGTTGGGCGCTGGGGTTTGATTCAAAATGACCGAATCGGTTTATTGGAAGAAGGGGTTTGCCACCTGACCGGGAGCCACTTCAGCCTTCGAAGGAGCCGTGTTTCTTGTTGGCAACAACGGCTGCATTTTGGGGGCGGTTGGCGGCGTTTGAGCTTGAGCAGTTTCTTCGGTCGCCTTTTCGTGCTGTTCCATCGCACCGTTGATTAGGACACCGGTGAGAATGACGAAAAAGACAGCGATGAAGACCGTTCCCATCACACTGAACACGCCGTTGCAAACCGCGGCGAGAAATGCGGTGATTGGATTACAACGCGCGCAGAACATCACCACGAGCATCTGCAACGCAAGCATGTAGATGCCAACAATGTAGAACTGTTGGGGGCCGAGCAAGAGTGCCAGGCTAAAATACAGCACTGTGTTGAGTGCAATGATGCCCAGTGAGACGGCCAGGCAAACCAAGTACCTCGGCGGTTCATCGACCAACAGCCAAAGAGAAAGCTGGAGCGATCCACCAAGCATCGCAATCCAAACGAGGATGGTGATGCCGAACAGGAACAAAATGAACGGGGCAGCAAGGATGCTGTAGTCGATCGATGCGATGTCCATTGGGGCAACCGGAGCAGTAGTAGTAGGTTTGCAATCAGGCCGCCGCAGGCGAACTGACGCGTTCGCCTACGGACAAAATGCTGTGCAAACATAGCTCTCGCCGGTGGCGGGAGTGGCATTCCAAGAGCCACAAGCGAAGGGTTTTCCTCGTCGCAATCGCTGCAACCGGACGCCCGGGCTTGGCTCAGTCGCTAAACCAGTTGCCACGTCCGAGATCGACGCCCACATCGAGCTTGGATGGATTGACGACGACATGTTTGATGCGTTGCCGTTTCCACGTGTAGGTGATGTGGATCAAGCCATCGTCGGATTGAATCATTGCGGGGTAGCTGAATTCGGCGCTCGATTCCTTTTCCAACACAGCGGCTTTACGCCAAACGACTCCGTCATCGGAAATGGCAAGGTTCAACAGGCCGCGTCGGCCCCAGCCCGTTTTGCCACTGCCAAGGTGGTTGTAGATCAATAAGTGACGTCCGTCGGCAAGGGATACTGCGTCGATCCCAGAGTTGGGGTTGGGAAGGTTGGTCGCTTCCATTGCCGACCATGTCTGGCCACCATCGTCCGAGTAACTTGTGGAGATGACGCTTTCTTTGGTTCGACACAGCACTTGGAGGCGACCATCCGCATGCTGCAAAAAGGTTGGCTGAATGGCATTGAACTTCTTGCCGCTGTTGATCGGTCCGATGCGTTTCCAGGTTCCGTCGGGCTGTCCGTTCACAAGCTGCGTCTTTTCGAAGTGGACGCGCCAGCCGTCGTATTCGGTTGAAGAGCCGGCCAATAGCGTTGGGCCGCTCGGCAAGAGGAGAGGCTTACAACGGACCGGGCCATCGATTTGTTCAGGCAGCCGACGGCGATCGGTAAACGAGCGACCGCGATCGTAGCTGACCATCATTTCGCCCCACCATGCCGCTGGATTCGGTCCCACCTTGAAGAACAGCAGCGTTGGCGCGTCACCTGGCGGTTGGAACAGTACCGGATTCCAGCAGGGATGCCTCAGTCCGTCGTGCTGGATGCCATTGGCCCATTCAATTGGCGAGGACCAACCGCCACCGTCGTTGTAGCTGACCCAGATGCCAACGTCTTTCGCTTTCTCTCGAGTTCCGCCAAACCAAGCTGCAACAAGTCCACGCGATGTTTGGCAGATTGTCGACGCGTGACATTGCGGGAACTTGGCCTTGGTAAAAACGAAGTCTTCACTGACAAAGCCCGGGAACTTCGGCTCAGGACTCGGTTTTGGCGTTCGAATCCGTTTTTGCTCTTCGTTGAAGGTGATGCAATCATCATGCGCGATGTGATAGATGCGACCGTTTTCGGAACCGACCAACAGGTCTGGTTTGCCGTCTTTGTCAAAGTCACAGACCGCGGGGCTCGATGTGTGCCCTGAAACATTGCGACGGGCGAGGTTGCCGAGTTTCTTGAGCACGATCTTGCCATCAAGGTCGGCGCTGTTGCGATAGAGTGTCGCGTTCTCTGAGTTGACGAGCACATCGAGCCTACCATCACCGTCCCAGTCGACAACGGCGATTTTGTATCGTCCCGAGCGGCCAACGGTGCGGTGATTCAGTCGAAGGGGACGTCCATCTTCGTCGACAAAAAATCGCTCGGCGACTCCGCCGTTGCGCCGAAGCGTTAGGTAGCCTTGCTGGTCGAGCATCACAAGGTCGGTCGAACCATCCGCATCGATGTCGATTGCAAAGGGCGTGGTGCGCCACTGCGTGATGGCTCCATTGGACTTCGTTTGCCACCAGTACCACTTTGGCGGCGATTCGCTGATGCCGGTGTTGAGTGGTTTTCGTGACAGTTTGCCATTGTGGTTCTGTAGCAATTCAACTTTGGAAAGAATTGAGTTGACCAAGATGTCGAGGTCGTGGTCGCCATCCCAGTCAGCTGCCGACAAAGTTGTGTAACCCCATTTGGCTTCGGCCGGGCCTTGGATCGACCCGCTTTCGCCGGCCAGGATACGAAAGGGTTTGCCGTCCACCTCAAGCAGTTTGGGAGCGTTCCACTTTGGCATCCCGTCCGAAGTCGCACCGAGGTTTTCAAAAAGGCTGATATGACCAGCCGTATTGCCACACAGGATGTCTTCGTCGCCGTCGCCATCCCAATCGCAGGCGAACGGGGTCGCCAATGCGCCAAACTTGAGCGTGTCGGCTTGTTGTTTGAAGTAAACGGGCTTGCGGAAAACGGGCCCACCGGTGGAGGTCTCGCCTGTATGTTCGACCAATGCCACGCGGCCATCTTCGTCGCCAACGATCAAGTCCATGTCTCCGTCGGCGTCCCAATCAAACGCGGTTGGAGTGATCATTTGGAGGTCCATCACCAGCGGCGAACCCGATTCATCAAGAAGCTTGTTGCCGGAGGCGTAGGCCGGTTCGGCACGCGTTCCGATGTTTTCGAAATAGGTGAATCCATCCAGGAACTCACCACAAAGCAGGTCGAGGTCGCCGTCGCCGTCGAAGTCGGCGAAGTTAGGTGATGGCCAGCCGTAAACGTCGACATCACCGCCGCCCGCTTGAATGCGCTGCGGAGATTTTGAGTATTGGGGATCGTCGTCTGTGCCTTCGTTGCGAATGAGGTAGACGTAGCCGTGAAGCGGTCCATTGTGCCATTGGCCATTGCGATCGTAGGCGTTGTCCCACCCATAATCAGACCAGTCGCCAATGCCTGCGATCAAATCGTGGTCCCCATCGGCATCGTAGTCGACCAATCGCCACATCCGAGCGCGTGTGGAACCCTTATGAAAGCGATCGTTCGGGTAGAGTTTGCGTTTCTTATTAAAGTCGCCATCGGAAAACGCAATTAGCTCGGACGCTTCCCGCAGGATTCTCGGCTCGCCGTTGACGTAGCTGATTTGAACATTGTGGCCAGTCGATCCAACGCGAACGCCTGGTAGGAAAACAGGAGTTTTGTTCGATCGGTCTTGGGTTGGGTTCTCGAAAAAGTAGAAGCCATTGGATGGTTTGTCGGGACAGGAGACGAGCAAGTCGATGTCGCCATCGTCGTCGAAGTCGATCGGCAAAGGCCAAGCCCAAAGCCCGACACCGAGGTCAACTTCAAGACCGGGGTTGTTGTAGCGAAGTGGCTGGAGTTTCCATTGGTCATCGGCGTGAGTGGTACCGAAGGAAACGAGGCCGAAAGCCAAGAGACAAGCAAGGAAACGAAGCATGTTGAATGGAGAGGTCACGGGGAAAGACCTGAAGCAGGTGGGAAGTTGGAGGGAGACCCATGATCATATTTGATTCTTGGTGCGAATGTCGGGTCTGTAAGGGACAAAAGAGGAAGAGCGAACGACCCGGCACGCCCTATTCACAGGCGGGAAATGATGCACGAGGATTGAAACTCGCTGCCTATTCTCGTCCCTCCATCTTTCGGTCACTTGTCGAGGTTCCTAACGCTTCGCACGAGAAAAACGAGCGACGCATTTGAAACAATGCGATACCTCAGTGGGTGTTTCCACGGTGGTATCATTGACCGCAGTACTCAGGAGGTGAACATGCTCACGAAAAGATCGATTTCCGCATATTGGTTGGCCTTCGTCTTGGCGATGCCGAGTTGCTTCGCTGGCGACTTTGACTGGACCGGCTGGCTGGGCCCGAACCGAGACGGGCAGGTTAGCAACTTCGTTGTTCCCGAAGAGTTTCCGCAAGAGCTATCGGCTCAATGGTCGGTGAAAGTTGGCACGGGCTACGGTACACCGGTCGTCGTGGACGATCGTGTGTTTCAACACGGTAGGCTTGGCGAAGAAGAAGTCGTCACCTGCTTGAACATCGATTCAGGTGATGTGATTTGGCAGAAACGCACTGAAGTTCCTTTCAAAATGGGTGGCGGTGGCGAGCGCCACGGCAAGGGGCCGAAGTCATGTCCCGTGTATGCAAGTCAAAGGCTTTTTACGTTCAGCATCACAGGCAATCTGACGGCATGGAATGCCGAAACGGGCGAGATGCTTTGGCAACGAAATTTCGACGATGAATTCGGTAGAAGTTGTCCTTATTGGGGAGCGTCGAGTTCGCCCATCGTCGACGGCGAACGTGTGATCGTGCATTTTGGAACCGATGACAAAGGCGCATTGGTTGCGTTGGACGTTGCGACCGGCGAGGTTTCATGGAGGCAAGGGAGTGACGGCGCATCCTATTCGTCACCATTGGTGACGACGTTATCGGGCGTACGCCAAGTGGTGCAGTGGAATCACCGAGCGTTGGCGGGCGTCGACATTGCTACCGGCAAATTGCTTTGGGAGTATCCCTTTCCGCATGTTGGGACGAACCAAAATATGCCGACGCCAACGATTGCCGATGGATGCATTTACGTTGGTGGCGAAAACCGTGGGCTTCGGTGCGTGAAACCTGAAATGAACGAAAGCGTTTGGCGGGTCGATGAACTTTGGCACCAAGAAGACGTTGCCCTCGATATGAGCACTGCGGTGGCTTCGGGAGTCTTCCTTTTCGGGATGTCACATTACGATTCAGGGCGTTTCTTTTGCGTCGATCGAAAGTCCGGCGACGTTCAATGGAAAGGGCCGCCTCGGTTGGGCCAAAACGTGACGTTCTTGACGATTCCGGACCATGTCGTTGCGTTGGTCAATGATGGGACAGTGACGGTCTTCGACGCGACTTCCGGTGGCTATGTGGAAGTTGGGAAGATCAACGTTGCTCAAACGCCGACCTGGGCGCCGCCGGTTCTGTTGAAGGACGCGTTGCTGATCAAGGACCACGACACGCTAAGAAGATTGGCATTTTGAATATGGTGAACCGTCATGTTTTTGCGTCGCTGATTTTCCTAGCGTCGCTGCTGAGTGTCGGTGCAGATGACAGCTCACCGCAATGGCCACAGTTCCGAGGAAAGAACTCGTCCGGGGTTGTCGAAGGTGGCTTGGCGCCAATCGAATTTGGACCTGGCAATGGCGAACTCTGGAGTGTCGACGTCGGCCCCGGGCACTCGTCGCCCTGCATTGCTGGCTCGTCCCTTTTTTTGACCACGTTCGACAAAGACCGAAGCGAGCTTGGCGTGGTTTGTTTGTCTACCGAGGATGGGGCGACGCGTTGGCATAAAGCGTTGTCCGCCCCCAAGCTTGAAACGGGACACCCCTCGTTCAATCCTGCAAGCAGTAGTCCAGCGACCGACGGGCAACGTGTCGTCGCCTACTTTGGGTCCTATGGTCTGGTTTGTTTCGACTTCGAGGGAGAGCTGTTGTGGGAAATCCGTATGCCGCTGACGAAGTCGTACGCGGGTAATGCGACATCGCCAGCGATCGTTGGCGACAAAGTGATTCTTTACCGCGGTAATCACGTTGACCATTTCTTGCTGGCGGTCGACAAAGAAACTGGCGATGAGGTTTGGCGCGTGGATCAGGATGAGCCCTTCCACAGTGAGCTGGCTTGCACGGCTTGCCCGATCGTTGATGGCGAGAAGCTTGTCGTCCACTCTGCTCGCTCGGTTCAGGCATTTGACCTAGCCAGCGGAAAGCAATTGTGGGTGCTTAAGTGTGCAACGACGGCGACGAGCACGCCCGTGATCGTCGGCCGAAAAGTCATTGTCAACGCGTGGAACAAGATGGGAGAACCAGCGCTGCGACCAGAGTTTCCGACGTTTGACCAACTCGCTGCTGACAATGACCGAAACGGTGATGGCACGATCGGTCGCGGCGAGCTCCCCAAGATGATGATTTTTCATCGTCCCGATGGTGCCGAGGCTCCGCAAAATGGTGCGCCCGTGACGTTTCGCTGGGTTGATCGCGACAAGAATGGCGAGATTGACCGTGGCGAATGGGAGCAAAAACTTGAAGAGATCGAGCGATTTCGAAAGGGCTACCAAACTCATGGGATGCTGGCGATTGACTTGGCGAGCGAGGGTGTGATTGACCCTGAATCGATTGAAACACTCGAAGAGCAAGGGATACCCGAAGTGCCTTCCCCCGTTGCACATGGCAACTTGGTTTACGCGGTCAAGAACGGAGGCATCCTGACGACCGTTGATTTGGAGCAGGGTGGTCGTGTGTCGCGCGTTCGCACAAAGGGAACAGGGACACATTATGCGTCGCCCATCATCGTTGGCGACAAGCTCTACTGCACTGCAGGTGACGGAACGATCTCAGTCTTGAGTTTGGATCGGCGCCCAAAGGTCTTGGCCGTAAACAAGATGCAAGACAACGTCTACGCGACGCCCGCGTTTGCCGACGGCAAGCTATTTGTTCGCACGCATCATCGACTCTACGCGTTTGGGTTGTAGTTGAATTGCAATCGACATTGTGATGAATCGATTTGTGCTTCGTTTCGCGTGGTCTGTCGCGTGGCTATTGATCCTGGGAATAGCCGTTGTCGCTAGGGGCGATGACTTGGCTACATCCGGTCAGCTGTCGCTGGGCGATTCCGATGCGTTTACGTTTGTGCGGATTCAGTATGACAGTACGGGTGGGTTCGGGGAGTCGTGGTACACGTACGAAGGGCGTGATTGGCAGCGTTGGGAAACGGATTATCCGCAGGCTGAAGAGAACTTCATTGAGCGGTTGCAGGAACTCACTTCGCTGCGCGTGAACTCGAAGCCGATCGTTTTGCGGCTGACCGACCCAAGGCTTTTTGACTATCCCTTTATCTTCATGAGTGACGTTGGTTGGCAACGTTTGTCAAAGCGTGAGGGCGAGTCATTGGTCAAGTATTTGCAAGCGGGTGGATTCCTTTGGATCGATGACTTCTGGGGCGATGCCGAGCTTCAGAATCTAATCCGTACCACCAACAACTTGCCGTGTGATTGGAAGTGGCTCGAGATTCCCAAGTCGCATCCGATCTTTTCAACGGTTTACGACTTGGACGAGTGTCCGCAGATTCCTGCACGCATCTTCTACGCTCAGTCGGGCCTCACGTTTGATCCGCCAAGCGTTCATCGCTATCCAGCCGGTGGTCTTGCCGCGATGCAGCAGGTTCATTGCTTGGGACTGTTTGACAAAAACGGTCGACTGATGGCACTCGCGACACACAACACCGATATCGCGGACGGCTGGGAACGCGAAGGCGAATCAAAGGACTTCTTCGATCGGTTCTCGATCAAGTCGTATGCGTTTTCGATCAACGTGATCACTTATGCTCTGACGCATTGAGTCGGGAAGAGGGAACCACGGATAGCTCGGATCGCACGGATGAAGAGGTGCGCGGCGTGCAATCGGGAAGAGGTGACCACGAATGGGACGAATTGCACGAATGGGATCAGGTGGAGTTTAGACGGTCGTGGTTTGGTGGGCGTTGAGACTGTCGATGAGTTCGTAGATGGAGTCTCGCCAGATCTGAAATCGATCGTGGTCGTCTTCCCAAAGTTGACGTAGCGCGGAGGTTTCGGCGGTCACTTGGTAGAGCGAGATGATGGCCGGAGCGACCAGCGGTTGGGCGTTGAGCTTTGCGTTGGAACGGAGCCAGTCCATCAGTGACGCTGGAAGCGTGCGTGGACACTCGGGAAGGGTGATGAGGCCGAGCAGGGTTTCGGCGGCGCAGAGGACGCCGACGCAGGCGACGTAGTTGGGGGCGCCTTGGTCGGAAAGGTCGATGCAGGCGCACAAAAAAGCCTCGGCGTCCGAGTCGCCGAGGTCTTCGATCCAGTCGTGTGCAACGTCGTTTTCGAACGTTCCCGGTCCCCAGGGAAGATTCACGTCACACACATCCTTGTTCTTGGTTTTCAGGCGGAGACGCGTTTTGGCGTCTCCGCGTTTCTTTTCTGCTAGGCAGACTACTTGTTCCACCACCAGCGATCGCCCGCCGAAGCCAGCGCGGTGCGGCTTTGGGCGACCGAAGCGTCGGTGGTTTGGTCTTCGACAACGCCGAATGCGTTGATGTCGACTCCACCCGATGCGGTCACGACCCAACCAGCACGTCCGCGAACGAAGCTGCACTGTGGGGCGACCGATTGTGGTACCGGATAGGAAGCCAATTGGACGGTGTCGTTGTCCGTTGCCAAGACACCCATGTCGAAGCCAGCCTTCTGAGCGAGATGCTCTTGCGAGATCAGCGTTGCGACGACGGTCATGTCCATGATGTTCTGCAGGTCAGCAAACACAGGCATTTCACGCGACAACTCTTGGAAGGTGTCGGTCATCTTGTCGGCCCATTGCTGAGCGACTTTGTCGACCTTGCCACCGCGTTGAACGGAACCGTCGGCTTGAATGATGTCTTGCTCGGTCATGGTTTTGACTCCTTGGCCCGAAAGCTTCCAAGTCAAACCGTCTTCACTCTTGGCGAGCGAATCGTAGTCACATGCCATCCACCAACGTGGGTTTTGGCCGCCAGCATGACGAGAGTTCTTCGAAAGACTCAAGTAGCTTGGCAAGCCAGCGACGGGCGAAGGAATCAATTCCATCGCAACGCGCTTCATTTCAAAGTCGGCGGCGACCAAAGTTCGAGCGTAGCGGCTGTCACCAGGGATACCATTGAGATGAATCATTTGTGGCCCGAAGGCTTGCTTCATCGCATTTTCCAAGCCCTTGGGGTTTTGGCCGGGACGAAGGGTGACACCAGAGAGTAGTTTGCGAAGGCGAGTGCGGCCTTCTTCGGTTGGTTCGATCGAGCAGCTGATGCCACCGTTGCGAGCCGTTTCGACACTACGGAAGGCGACGAGCAAGTCGGCCAAACGCATGGTGGAGCCACCGGTGATCTTGCCGACGACGGCTCCATCGGGAGTCATCACCCAAGGTTCAGCGGGACCAGCGATGACGATGTCTTGGTTTTCTTTGTCAACAAAGACGTACTCAATGCGCTGCAAGCCAGCCAAGTATTCAACTTCATCAGGAAGCGAACCGGTTTGTTTCGCTTCGATCACAGCCGATTGCAAACCCTTGAGCGAGATCATTCGCATCTCAGTTGCTTCGGCCAAGTCGCCTTCAGCGGGAGCGGTCATTTCGCGAACCAAGTTGGCCAACTCTTGCTTTTCAGCAACCGTGGCCGCGCGAACGACTCCCTTGCCATCGATCATGACACCACCGACACCACGTCGGCCAAGACCGCCAATTCCAGCGTGGACAGATGTGGCGACGCAAACCACAACCACGAAAAGACCGGCCGTAATACGGGACAGCTTTGAGCCCAATTCCATCGAAAGGATCTCCGAAGATACCCACGACACGATGGGAGGCGTCATCGTGGTGGAAGGTGATAAAGAGTGTGACGAGGTAGCTGGTTTTGACTGAGACCGGAGGCAGCTTCGAGCCAAAGGTACCGAAACCATAGGATAGTTTGGGGTTTTCGGCCTCGCAACAGAAGATCGCCTACGTTCAACGCATCTCTCGCCGCCAGGCTTCGGCGGGACCGCTGACAGGATGGGAATGGCCCTCAAAACCGTCACAGACGCCTTTCGGCTCCGCGTATTCCCGCGTTCGTAGTACCGCCTTCAGGCGGAAAAGGGCGTTCCAACAATCACCCTCCCGCTTGCGGAGAGGGTCGGACGCGAGGTCCGGGAAGGGAATAAAGGTCCGGGAAGGGAATCATCGTTGCAAAACAGGCCCTCTCCGGGCTTAGAGCCCGACTCTCCCAGGGGAGAGTGAAAAACGCTCCGGTTCGATTCGTGGGCTGGCTGCTTGCGCTTCCACGGCTCACAAAGCGGCTTGCCATGTCCTTCAGACGGTGATCGACCGTCGTATAGAATGGAGGCCTCCTTACTCGTCTCTTCTGACGGCCCAACTGCCTCCTAGAGTCTTTTTTGCGTTGAATTCGAGCGAAACTGAATCAGATTCCAAGCCGGACGCACCCCTCGCTGCCGCGCCGAGTGCCTACCTTGTCGTTCGCAGTGCCGGTCGTTGGAGCGACGTTTTTCGACTCGCACCCCCCGCTGAAGCGGTGATCGGTCGGGCCTCGAGCAACCAGATTGCCATTCGAACGGATCAGGCGAGTCGCCGACACGCGCGGATTTATTGGTCGACCAACCATTGGGAGATCGAGGATCTCGGCAGCCGCAATGGCACATTCGTCAACGGTTCGAAGCTCGACGGGCCAGCCACGCTCTCCGATGGGGACGTCATCGAGGTGGCGGGCTATGGAGTCACCTTCACTCGTCGAATCGATGGTGGACTCGGTGAGGGGATGCCGAGCCATTCATCGCAAGCAACCGACGACCAGCTGACGCTTGAGATGGACGCTGGCTCGATTACGGATCGTCGTCGGCAAAGTCGCTACCTGCACGAGCCGCATCGAACCGGCAGCGACCGCTCATCGACGCTTGTCCGTGGTGCCAGCCGTTCGTTGCTTCAGCTTGCGTTTGCCATTGCCCGCTGCGATCGAACGTCGGTTGCAGCGGAAGCGGTGTTGGACCAAATGGCCGAGCAGCTGAAATTCGATACGGCCGGCTTGTACGCGTGGGATGCGACCAAGCCGCCAAAGACGATCAATGACGTCCCCCTGATTGCCACTCGCCAAAGTTCATCGCGGAGTTATCGGCGCCCGCCTGAGGGATTGTTGCAATCGATGATCGCGCCCGACGGTGGCGCAGTCCTCGCGCGCAACGTGCTGGGCGATCAACAGCTCGCAACCGAAAACAGTCGCGGCGAAATCGATGTCGAGAGTGTGATCGTTGCCCCGGCAAAAGATCGCGATGGCACGTTTCGCGGAATGATTCACCTGACAACGACAAGCGGTCATGTTCCGCTCGGCGGTGATGAGCTGGAGTACGTCGTGGGGGCTGCAGAGATTTTTGCGGAGTCGCTTTCGAGTCTTCACGATCGCAAGCGGCTTACCAAGTCGTTGCGCCGAAGTCGCCAGCAAGTCCAACAACTACAGCAGCAGCTTGGCGACAAGGTTCGCATCGTTGGAAGCTCCACCGCGATCAGCGACGTCGTTTCGAAAATACAACTCGCCGCTCCGACCAACGCAACCGTGCTCGTGCGTGGCGAATCGGGAGTGGGGAAGGAGCTTGTTGCCGGCGCAATCCACTATTCCAGTGCACGCAAGGAGGGGCCGCTGGTCTGCATGAACTGTGCGGCACTTTCGCCGTCGCTGCTAGAGAGTGAGCTTTTTGGTCATGAAAAAGGTGCCTTCACCGGTGCGACCGAACGCAAGCAGGGCAAGTTTGAAGCTGCCGACGGCGGCACGTTGATGCTTGACGAGATTGGCGAGATGGATGCCGAGATCCAAGCCAAGTTTTTGCGCGTCCTTGAAGGGCATCCCTTTGAACGCGTTGGAGGCCATCAGCCCATTCGCGTCGACGTTCGCGTGGTAGCGGCGACCAATCGAGACCTTCAAGCGATGGTGCGCGAAGGCAAATTTCGCCAAGACCTTTACTACCGATTGCATGTTGTCGAGATCGTCGTTCCTCCGCTACGTAGTCGCGGGCAAGATTGCCTGGAACTCGCCGAGTTCTTCCTCGAGCGATTCAACAGCGAAATGGGACGCAAGATCACGGCGTTCACTGATGGTGCGAAGAAACGACTGGTCGAATATTCATGGCCCGGCAACATTCGTGAGCTGAAGAATGTGATCGAGCGAGCCGTGGTCCTGAACACGAAGAATGAGATTGATGAATCCGATTTGGCGCTCAGTCCAGCGGTCGAAGGTGGTGTCGATGCGGTCGAATCGACCTCGGCGCCGGTTGAAATGACACTTGCTCAACTCGAACGACAACACATCGAACGGGTGTTGCGGCATACCGGCGGCAACAAGAGCCGCGCGTCATCGATTCTCGGGATCGAACGGAGCACGCTCGATCGCAAACTGAAACGATTTGCAGAGGATTGAAGTTCCGGCCGTGAGCCGTACGCGCTAGCGTCGGGCCTCCGAGAGGTAAGGGCGCTGAGCGGTAAGGGCCCGTGAGCCGCCGGCCGTGAGGCTCGGGCCCTTGCCCCTAGGTGCAGGAGCGTTCAAGGCGTGGCCGCTTATGCGAGTCCCGAACATGCGCCGGAGTTCGTTCTAGTGGAAACCTGCACCACCCGTAACTCATCATGCACGGCCCGACGCTAGCGCGTTCAGCTCACTAAAGAACACAGCCTCTCCGCAAAAGTTGCATTCGTGGACGCTCCTTTCGCGGAGCGAAAGGCGACGATCAACGAAAACGAAACAGGCTGTTGAGTGTTCTGACGGCGCGGCCAACCACGGAAATCGGTTGTGCGGCTATCCGAGCGGAAACGGTTGATCCTGGAACGGGCGGCGCCCCGTCCTTGGCATCATCGAGTTCAACGCGGACAAGGTAAGACGTTTCGGCCGGTCCGAGTTGGTTTGCTGCCGAAGGGTCATCGCGCCGATGCGCATTCTGCTGGGCGGTCCATTCCGATTTCGAGATTTCGGTGACTTGGCCAACCAAGTTACGTGTTGGTGTTGCTGCGCAAATGAGTTTAACGGAAGAGCCGACGCTGATCCGCTGGACTTGTGATTGGCTTAGGACCAGCTCGGCGTTCCAGCGGTCAACTTCGGCAACGCTCATCAATTCCGTGCCCGATTCGAGATAGCAGTCCCTGTTCGCGGCATCGGTCGGGTAACCGTGCCAAGAGACGAGCCGATATTGGTTCGATTCCGCTTTGGGCAGTTTGGGAGCCGCGAGCAGCGTTCCTGAGGCCGGGCTTCGAAGGGTGAGTGCTTCGACGCGGCTTTGCTTGGTTTCGAGCTGGTGCTTCAAGTCATCGAGTAGTGCCTTGGCCGCAGGTATCTCGGCCGAGGCCTGGGGAGATTCAAATTGGTGTTGCCGCATCGATTCGACGACGGCTCGTTGAGCGTCGTAGCGTCCCTGAGCGATCACGAGTTGTAGCTGCAGGTCTTCGTTGACAAGCGTCGCGACGGCGTCGCCCTCGTTGACTTGATCGCCAGGTTGGCAGTGCAGATGCGACAGTTGTCCTGGAGTTGTGATGTAGATCGGGGAATCGACCCGGGGCACAAGTCGCCCGTCCACGTTGACGCTTGAGCGAAAGGGGATCGAGACCAAGACGACGATGACGCCAAGGGCGACGGTCGACAGAGAGGTGCGTTTCGCTTTCACTTTTCGACGCTTTGCAGGATTGGTTAGGAAACGAGCTGGCGTGCGGAAGAGGCCATAGAGCAGTCCGCCAAACGCGAACAGGCAAAGGACTCGACCGATCGATTCAAGACGATAAGGCCTCAGCGCGATCGCGACGAACCAAAGAATCAAGAATGTGATGGCCCAGCGGTAGACCGCAGCCGCGACGGCATAGACAAGCAACCAGGTTCGTTGGTTGGCGTCTTGTTGTTGGTCATGTTGATCACGGACCCCAAAGAGGTGTCGGCCAATGAACGAATTCAATGCGCTGCGCGACTTTTCGGCCAAGTTGGGAACGTCGCAAAGGTCAGCAAGGACATAGTAGCCGTCGTAACGCAACAGTGGGTTTGCGTTGAACAAGACTGTCGAAACACTGCACACCAGCATCACGTTCATGGCGAGGTAGTGGGTCAAACCCTGAGCGGTGGAGGCCCAAACGAGCGTGGCGATTGCAGCCAAGAGAACCTCGGTGGCGATGCCGGCCATACCGACGGCGGCTCTTTGAAAACGATTGGGCAACATCCACGAGTCGGACGTGTCGCAGTAGAGTGCGGGAGTGAAGACGAGCAACATCGGCCCGATCTGATGGCACTCACCCCCAAAGTGTTTGCAGACGATTGCGTGGCCAAACTCGTGAAAAACCTTCGTCGTGCCAATCACGGCGGCGAGAATCAAGAGAGCCTCGAGGCGTAACCACTGATTCATCCGAGGCACTTCGCCGACGAACTGTTCCCATCGCCCCGCCATAACCAACAGCGCTGACAAGCAGATCAAAAGCAGCGTTGCGATCCCAAGTGGTCGAAGCAACGGCCGCGCTAGCGGATAGAGACGCCGGAGGATCGGTTCGGGATCGATCCCGGGAAAGCGAATGAAAAGGACTCCCGAAAGATGTTGCTTCCATCGTTGTAGGCGGTCCTTTTGCTGACGTTCTCGCAGGCGGTCGCCCTGCAACGCGACATCGGCAACGGTGAGCCCGAGTTGATGGAACCGAAAAACAAGTTGATTGATTTCCGATGCGGTCACCTTCTGAGGTCGAAACTCGTCGTGGTAGAGATCGCAGATATTCTGGAGCGATCGGTTTCCGTCGAGCAGTTGGAGCACGAAGTACTCGTCGCGCCGGAGTCGGTGGTATTTGAGCGCGACGGGATCCTTGATCACCACGGCCGATTCATGTTTGTGGAGCGTTTCGACCGCGATCAAGTCGGGCCGGCAGCGAACCGAAAGAGGTGCGTTGGCGGTTGCCGAGGGCGGTTGAGGTGAATTCATGCGGCCACCTCTCAACGCAGATAGAACAGCACATTGCGGTGCGTGAAATCAATCACGTCGCTAAACCAACTCGCCAACAGACAGCGGCGTCCACAGGCGATGCGCGCCGTGACGTCGGCGTCGACGCGGACGTCGGTTGGTCGAAACGTGTCGAGTCCAGAGGTTTCGGCTGGCGTTGGGGTCACGGTGGCTGTGAGGTCGACGACCTGCTGGCCACTTTCGGACAACCTGGCGGCGGTTGCAAGTTCAACCAAACTGGCACTGTAGGAGCGTTGCGGTTCGGTGGCGACGGCGAATCGAATCGGCAGATCTGTTTGCACCTCGAGGGCGTCAAGCACGGCTCCCATGTCGGCATCGGGCACTTGGAGTTTGAGCGTCCAATCGCCCTCAGCGTCGACAACACTGGCCAATAGGTTGCCGCGCGAGACGGGGCGATCGCTCAGACGCTGAGCCAATTGCCAGCCGACGACCGATCCCGAAAGTGGGCTCGTGACGACGAGTTCGTCCTGCTGACGTCGCACGACGTCAAGTTGGGCTCGAAGATTCGCCAGTTCGCTTTCGAGTTGTCGTTCTTCAAGTGCCATGCGTCCGGCTTTGAGGGCATCACCCTGTTCGGTCAAGCGGACCGATCGAAGCGAGGCGAGTTGTCGTGACTTGGTTTGCAACTGGCCAGAAAGGTTCTCGCCCCGGCTTTCCAGGTCCGCATTTTCCAGTTGAAAGAGCGGCTGGCCCTTTTCGACTTGCTGGCCATCTTTTACGAGTACGTCTGTGATGATCCCGTCAACGGCAGCAAAGACTTGACGTCGCTGCAGAGGTTCGACGCTGCCGGTCGCGATGACGTGGTGGTCGACCTGGATCAGGCTGCCAGCAACCAGGAAACCAACCAACGCGAAGACTCCGGCCATCAACCAAGGGGCTCGTTTGGAATGGACGACGTTGCCGGCTGCTTTCATCACGGGCAGGCCGAGCACGCGTCGATGCTCGCTGGAATTGCGAAGCGAATAGGCGGCTTCGGTTGCAACCTGCATCATCGCGCTTGTGATGCCGGTGGCCCGCTGGTCGGCGAATGATTCAAGCACAATGACGCCAACGACTTCGTTATCGCCTTCGATTGGATTGAACGGCTGTGACTCGTCAGCTTCTTCCGAGTCATTGCGGTCGGGCGAACGAAGTGGCAACACGGTTGCCGACGCGACTCCGCACTCATCCAAATAGTCGTCGAGTGGTTGCTGCACTTGCGGCGGTAGTTGCTGATCGGCCGCTGTTTGCAGCGGCTTGCCCATCACTGTCACGGCACGCACAAATTGTTCAATCGCTTTGACGCTGTTGCTTCGCGAATCGGCAACCGCGACACCGCTGATTGCTTTGACGCGTAGTTTTCCGCGATGGGGCACAAGCACCGTGACTCGGTCGGCCTGCAACAAACGACGTGACTCGTTTGCGATGCGGTGCGCCGTTGCGTTGAGGTCGAGGTCTCGATGGAACTCGAGGAGTGCGTTGCGGTTGTTCGCGTTGGAAAGGACGTTGGTGGTGATCAACTGACCTTCGGCACGCGATGGAGCTGCAGCGTTCGCGCCGTGGGCTGATGAAACGGGTTGAGAAGGTTCTTCGGCTGGCATCCGACCGAGCAAGGGGCCGGAAGCATCGGCGTACTGCTTGAGTTGTTGCAGGTCTTGGATTTGATCAACGCTCGATGGACGGCGCATTTGAGCGTAGATCAACAGGACAGCGGCGCGCGTTTCGGTTTCGCCAAAGGCGATGCGAATACCTCGCGCGAACTGGGATTCGTCATTATCCGCGCCGCGACAGGGCACATCACAGGCGATCGGTGCCGTTGTTGCTGATTCGACCATTGCTCGCATGGCGTCGCGATCAATGTGTTGAGCCATGGTTTCGTCGGCGACCAGCATCATTGGGGAGGACCAATCAGGTGATTGGACAAGAGCGAGTCCCACTTGAAATTGGTTCCTCAATTCTTCGGCGAGACGACGTAGGAACTCGCCTCGATGCGTCGCAGCATTGGCCATCTCCTCGACGCGCGCAACGATCGCCTCATGGGATTGCGAGATCGACGGTGCCGTGGGGCTCGTCGAATTCGCATGCGTTGGCTCGGAGGATGAATTTGCCACAGCGATCGCCAGGGCTCGAGAAAGTCATGGGTGGTCAATCAAGCTAGCCTAGTCAGCTCATCCTGCGGCTGAGCAGTCGAAGATACCGCTGTCGCGGGAGCGATTCAACAAAACCAGCCCCTGGCGATGGATGGCGCGGTTGTACGGGAAATGCGGAACAGGGAGGGCTGCGGAGGCTCGGTGATTGATCCGCAGCGCTCGTAGGTCATGCTGTGCATGACACCTTAGAAGCCGTACCTACCGTCGCCAGAAGGTGGGTAGAAACGCGATCGCGTCATTGGGCGGAAGATTCCGGCTAAAGCTCGGTACTACGAACCAGTCATGCACAGCATGACCTACGAGACCGATGAGCCGCGGCTTGCTTCGTGGAGCAATTCTTCGAACGAGAGTTCGAGTTGAACATCGCCGACGTCACCACCGAGTTCGCGGTACATCAGGCTCGGTTGAATGTCGCGACTGTTTTGATACTTGTCGCTGCAATACTCAGCACACTTGCCGGCGAGTTGCATGTAGTAGATCTGGCAGATCTGCATGTTCGGATAGATGCGGACCGGTTGGACGCAGTGCATTTCGAGCGTCCACGTACCGCAGTAGCCGCAGTCACCGATGCTGCCGCCTGGGTTGATGAACAGACCGAGCCGGCCGAGCGAGCTGCGGCCCTGGATCATCGGAACCAATTCGTGTGTTTCGGTGTGTTCGACCGTCCGGCCCAGGTAAAGCATGTTGGGCTGGAGCGTCAGACCATCGGGGGGAATCTCGATCCGGCGGTACCGGTTGGGCGAAGCTGCATCGAGAACGACTTCCTCGTAGACGAGTAATTCGTTGTGCAGCGCCAGGTTGTAGCTGTTGGGATTCAATCGCTCGGGGTCGAATGGATCGATCAGCAATTCGTTGTTCAGACGCTGACGAATCTCTTCACCGGACAGGAGCATGTTGGAATCCGCGAGACTAGAAAAGCAAGAGAGGGTTGGTGCTGTGAACGAGGGACGCTGATGAGGCGATTGGCGACAAAATTGTCGAAATCTTCATCAAGGCCACAATCGATTCACCACCGGGACCGATAGTGGCCCTCCAGGGGCGACTGTAATTGTTGAAGACGATCGACGGTCCGTCAATGATTTCCTCTCACACCTTGACACATCCGCGCGGTATATTTGTCAGAGGTATTCGAACCAACCAAGAAGAGAGGGGTGAGAGTCGCCGATGCGCAATCCCAACGGACACGTAGACCAAGACAACCCATTTGCCGTAACGGCGACCGTCGCGGACGTCGCCTACACCGCGGAAGACTCGGCGCGAACGAGCTTCATTCGCCGCACTTACGCCACAATGACAGGTGCTGTGCTCGCCTTGATTGTGATTGAGGCGATTCTGCTGACGGTCGTCCCTCACGAAACGATGACCGCCCTGACGATTCGCATGACGAGTGGTTTTGGTTGGTTGATCGTGCTCGGCGCATTTATGGGCGTTTCTTGGATGGCACGCATGTGGGCTCACAGCGACACATCCCCTGCGGTGCAGTATGCCGGGCTTGGGCTTTATGTCCTCGCGGAAGCGGTGATTCTGCTTCCAATGCTCTACATCTGCGTGCGATTCATGAACGCTCCCGAGTTGCCAATCTTGGCCGGGGTGATCACTGGAATGTGTTTTATCGGGCTCACCGCCTTTGTCTTTGTCACCAAGGTCGACCTGACAAGCTGGGGTAAATACTTGGCGCTTGCCGGCATCTTGGCGATGTGCGCGATTGTTGCGGGGATTATTACCGGATTCAGTTCGATGTTTGGCCTCGGTTTCTCGGCGATCATGGTCGGGCTTGCCTGTGGCTACATCCTGTACGACACCTCGAACATCATGCGGCATTACCGCACGGACCAACACGTCGCAGCTGCACTCGCGTTGTTCTCGTCGGTCGTGCTGTTGTTCTGGTACGTCCTGCGAATTCTGATGATCTTTGCCAGCGACGACTGATTGGGGATTTGCAACGGTTGGACTGCCAAAGATTGAACTGGCGAAAAAAATGATGCTGGAGCCTGTCTCCAGCAAAGACGAAACCTTTTCTCTCGAGCCATGACCATGGTTTGAGCTACTGCCCGAAAGCACTGCATCGGGGTGACCTGAATCTGATGCACCATTTGGACGACGTAACGAAGCTGCCCGACGACTTTGACGGGCGAGTACGGCTCTTTCCCCTTCCAGAGCTCGTCGTCTTTCCCCATTCGATGCAGCCGCTACACATTTTCGAGCCACGCTATTGTGAAATGCTGGCCGAATCACTTGAGAGCGACAAGCTGATTGCGATGGCGACGCTTACCGGAGGGATCACGCTCGCGACCAACCAACCGCCACCGATCGCGTCGACGGTTTGTATCGGTAAGATCATTTCTCACTCCGAGCTCGAGGACGACAAGCACAACATCCTGCTTGTTGGCATGACTCGGGCGCGGATCATCCGCGAACTCGATGCGTCTCGGCCGTTTCGAATTGCCGAGGTCGAGATCGATGCGGACGTCTACCCGCCCTCGGGCGCCGAACAACGCCTCACGCTCAAGACAGAGCTACTCGAGGCGTTTGGAGCTCTGATCCCTGCCAGCGCGACGGTTCAGCAAAACTTGCACGAATTGATGGCGGGCCAGATGGGATTGGGCCCAATCACCGACATCATCTCCTACACCCTGCCCTTCGAAGTCGACGCAAAATTGCAGCTGCTCGGTCAGCCCGACGTGGATCAGCGAGCGCGGGATCTGATTGACCTTTTGGGGAGCGGGAAGATCGAGCTTGAAAGCGTCTCGATCGACCCACAACCTTCGGCTCCCGAAGAACCGCAGCAGGATGAGGGGCGATTTCCACCGCCATTCAGCCTGAACTAGCAGGGTTGGAAGGTGCGACCAGCGGTGCCCATCGAACTTGAGGGATCTGTTGTCTGGCAGACTTGTCGGCCATGTACGATCTGTCACTTCAGCTGTTACGATAGGCCCCACAGAGCGAAATCATGCATTTGGACGCTAGCCATCCGGAATCTTCCTTGACCGATCAAATCTCAGACCGATCCTCCTGCGGCGGCGGCAATGGGCAATCTGCTTGTTCCGATCTCCAGCCACCCCTGTATGTCGACAAGAATGAGCCTCGTGGCGAAGGGGTCGATCTCAAGCGAATCGAGGGGGCAGTTCGTGTCATCCTCGATGCGGTGGGCGAGGATCCGGACCGTGAAGGACTGCTGGAAACACCCGGTCGTGTGGCTCGCATGTATGCCGAGATGTTCGCCGGCCTTCACTCCGATCCCGGTCGTCACTTGGCAAAGGTGTTTACCGAGGAGTACGACGAGATTGTGCTTGTTCGCGACATCAGTTTCTGCAGCATGTGCGAACACCACCTATTGCCGTTCACTGGTCACGCACACATCGCCTACTTGCCCAAGGGCAAGGTGGTTGGGTTGAGCAAGCTTGCGCGGGTAGTCGAAGAGGTGGCGCGCCGCCCACAAGTTCAAGAGCGAATGACGCACACGGTCGCGAACCTAATCGAGGAGCGACTCTCCGCCCGCGGCGTCGCCGTGATTGTCGAATCGACGCATAGCTGCATGACGATGCGAGGCGTGAGAAAGCCCGGCAGCCTTTGCTTGACCAGCGCAATGCGTGGAGCTTTCAAGGACGACCCCAAGTCGCGTGCCGAGGTCCTTGGCCTGATCAACCGCGGAGCCTAGGCTCTGCTTCCGCGAGTAGGCCGGATCAAGGAGCGACAGCGACGCTGATCCGGCAGAATTCCGAAAGCGGACTGTTTGCGATCACCCGACGGGCCACAAACCCCGACAACACGTCCTGCGGAGCATGACCTACGGAGAGGGAAACCGGTCGTATGGGGCGAGTTTGTCTTTTTGGTGCAACTTTTCGCCTCCCTAGCTTGACGCAACCGTTGTCCAGCGATCGAAATAGACCGCATGGATATTGAGCGTCAACGCGTACAAGATGACTTGCGGGGGATCGTCGGCGGCGATGTGCTGTGCGATCCCTTCGTTTCTCAGCTGTACGCCTCCGACGCGAGCATCTATCAGATCAAACCACTGGGCGTGGTCCGGCCGCGAACGGTTGCCGATGTGATCGCGACAGCCCAGTACGCGGCAGAGCACGAGATCGCCCTTCATCCTCGCGGGGCCGGCAGTGGCGTCGCAGGCGAATCGCTCGGCAGCGGGCTGATTCTCGATTTCTCGCGCTACATGCGTCGGATCTCCGTCGAGCCCGATGGCAACCACGTGACCGTCCAAAGCGGTGCAGCGCTTGCTTCGGTCAACCGGATGCTACGACCGTTGGGACGGTGGTTTGGTCCTGATCCGGTCACACGAAGCATCACCACGATGGGCGGTGTCCTGTCGACGAACGCTTCGGGCAGCCATTATCTGCGCAGCGGCGCCGCTCGTGACACGATCGAATCGATGCGGGTCGTCACCTTCGATGGCGAACTGCTCGAGCTAGGCGTGCACTCAAAAGATGAAGAGGGAACCACGGGCCGATTGGCTCGAGGGATCGCCGAGATTCATCATCAATATCGCGAGCAGATCTCGGCGCGGGCAGCGGCACCCAAGTCACGCGGCGGCTATCGGCTGGACGATGTTGTTAGCGACTCAGGCAAGGTCGACCTCGCACGTTTCATGGTTGGGACTCAGGGCACCCTTGCCGTGCTCGTCGATGCCAAGGTTCGAACCGAAGCGATACCGGCACACCGCGGCGTCGTGCTTCTCTTTTTCCATCGTCTTGATTCGGCTGCGCGCAGCGCCGTCGCGGCACTCAACCATGGCTTGGTGGCATGCGACTTGATGGATCGACGTTTGCTTCAGATCGCGCGTGACACGGATCAAGATTTCGCGAAGCTATTGCCTGTCGAAGCGGAAGCGATGCTGTTGGTGGAGATCCAGGGCGAATCGCTTGGGGACCTTTACGATCGTTTGGCGATCATACAACAAGAACTCGCTGGCGGTCCGGACGGCGCGTTCGCGTCGATTGATACCGTGCGACAAGAGGAACGGGACAAGTATTGGGCACTTTCGCGTCGCGTCATCCCACGTCTGCACCGTTTTCGTGGCAACGAAGCCCCATTGCCTTTCACCGAAGATCTATCGGTGCCGCCGCATCAGCTCCCCGATGTGCTGACGGCGATTCAAGAAACGCTGCAACGCAATCAAGCAACGGCCACTTTGTTTGCGCACGCTGGTCATGGCCAGCTTCATCTGCGGCCCTTTCTGAATCTGGGCAACACCAACGATCGAGAACGTTTGGTCGAACTTTCCCAGCAGATCGCCGAAGTTGTTTGGGACCACGGTGGCGAGGTGAGTGTGGAGCACGCCGCTGGGCTAAGCCGATCGTACCTGCTGCCTCGCCAATTCGGCGCGTTGTGGCCAGCGATGGGGCAAGTCAAACGGTTGTTTGATCCCTTTCACCGCTTGAACCCGGGAAAACTGTTTGGCGCGACGCTGCAAAAGCCGAACGAAAACCTTCGCCCTGCGGACCAAACGATCGAGGTCACTTCTGATAATCGCGTGCTGATTGAGCCCGACAAGCCGATCGTGGAATCGGCTCGCGCCGAAGGACGGTCAGTTCCGCAATTGGAAGTGCTTCAACATTGGCAAGCGGGCGCATCGGTCGCAACGGTGGCTCGAAGCTGCAATGGTTGCGCCCGTTGTCGTGCGACAGCGTCGGGTGAACGGCAGTGCCCAGTTTTTCGAGCGATTCCCAAAGAAGAAGCATCACCTCGCGCAAAAGCAAACTTGTTGCGTGGTGTGCTGAGTGGTCAGCTCAATGTCGACGACCTTGCCGACGAAAAGGCCAAGGAGATTGCGGACCTCTGTTTCAATTGTCATCAGTGTCGCGCCGAATGTCCTGCTTCGGTTGACATTCCCAAAGTGGTCGGCGAGTTGAAGGCGCAGTTTGTTGCGACCAACGGGCTGCCGCTCTCAGACATTTTGTTAGGCCGCATTGATTCTGTTGCGGCCGTGGCTTCGCGATTGCCGTTTCTGTCGAACTTCTTCATTCGAAACGGTTTCACGCGTTGGATCGCCGAGAGTTTGTTTGGCCTTTCGGCTGCGAGAGAGCTCCCGCCCCTTGTTTCGGAAACGTTCCTTCGCCATGCATCGAGACGCCGATGGACCAAACCAAGTCCGCATGGTGGACTGAAGATTGCGTACTTTGTCGATCACTACGCCAACTACCACGATCCTGACATCGGTCGGGCGCTGGCCGAGGTGTTGCAACAGAATGGAATCGGCATCTACGTCCCCGCTGGGCAAACGATGAGTGGGATGGCCCGCATTTCGTCTGGGGACCTTCGCGGTGCACGACGAGTGGCACGTCGAAATGTTCGCTTACTTGCCGATGCCGTGCGGTCTGGCTACACGATTCTGGCGACCGAACCAGCCGCTGTGCTCTGTCTGAAGCATGAGTATCCCAACCTGCTCGATGACGAAGATGCTCACTTGGTGGCGGAAAACTCGCACGAGGCATGTGAGTTTCTTGTGCACCTGCACGATGAAGGTCGGTTGAGTCTCGATTTTGAATCGGTCGACGTGTCGGTGGCGTATCACCAACCGTGCCACTTGAGAGTCCTCGAGAACGATCAGCCGGCTGGCCCCCGATTGATGGGGTTGGTACCTGATCTTGAAGTTCAGCCAATCGACGCTGGTTGTACCGGGATGGCCGGAACGTGGGGGCTTCAGAAAAAGAACTACCGAAACAGCTTGCGAATCGGTTGGCCGCTGATTTCGGCAATGCGTTCAGCGCCCGTTGGACGAGCGGCAACTCAGTGCAGTGCCTGCAAAATGCAGATCGAGCACGGTTCGGGACGTCAGACCCTGCACCCTTTGAAGCTTCTGGCGTATGCTTACGGTCGAATGCCCAAAGTTGAAAAACTTCTCGACAACGATTCGGAATAGACCCAAACCAGACCATGAAGTTGACGGTGCTCCTTTTTGCTGCGCTCCGTGATGCTGCCGACAGTGAATCAATCGACATCGAGTTGCCGGAAAAAGCGGCTGCCAGTGACGTGATTGCTGCGGTCGCGGCTGCCCTTCCCGAGGTGGCTGATCTCTTGCCGTCCTGCCGACTCGCAATCGACTCGAGCTACGCAGCGAACAGCGACCCGGTAAGCGACACGAACGAACTCGCGCTGATTCCTCCCGTGAGTGGTGGCTGATGAGCGACAAGAAGTTAGCCGCCGGACAACGCGCGCACGTTGAACTGGTCGACGAGCCCATCGATGCTGGCGCGCTGGCGTCGTTGATCGGTCATCCCGATGTTGGCGCACAGGGATGGTTTCACGGCGTGACGCGCCGCACGACGGGCGACCAGATTACGCAGACGCTTTTTTACGAAGCTCACGAGGCCATGGCTTTGAAAGAGCTCGAAAAGCTGGCACATGATGCTCTCGATCGATTTGACCTCAAACAGATTGTAGTGGTGCATCGATTGGGAGAAGTACCGATCGGCGAAGCGAGTGTCGTGATCGGTTGTTGCAGCGCTCACCGTGTGCAAACCTTTGATGCCTTGCGATGGATCATGGACACGCTCAAAAAGGATGTCCCGATCTGGAAGAAAGAGCACTTCGAAGACGGCTCGACGGAATGGGTTCACCCGACGAACGAACCGTCGAGCTAGGATCGTTTTGTCGTGACCGCCGAACGCATCTATCTGGATCATGCAGCCACGTCTTGGCCAAAGCCTGACGCTGTGCTGGACGCGATGGATCAATTCGCGCGCTCCTGTGGCGCAGCCGCGGGTCGAGGCATCTACCGCTCGGCCGGCGAGTCGAATTCGATCATCTCGCAATTGCGTGCTGCGATCGCAACGCACATTGGCGCCGAAGAGGCGGGGACGGTCTCGCTTCACGCCAGCGGAACGCTTGCACTCAACAGTGCCATTCACGGAGTGCTGCAAAAGGGGGACCACGTTGTTGCAACGGCCGCGGAGCACAACAGCGTGCTGCGTCCACTTTTTGCGCTTCAGCAGCGCGAGAGGATCTCGTTGGATGTGGTCGACGTCGACGCCAATGGCTACCTGGATGTCGGACAATTGATGCAAGCTGTGTCGCCCGAGACGAAACTCGTGGCGGTCACGCACGCAAGTAACGTGACCGGTGCGGTTCAACCCGTTGAACAGCTTGCCGATGCACTGAAAGAACACCGGGCACTACTGCTTTGCGATGCGGCACAAACGTTCGGATACCTTCCCATCGATGTTCGTTGCGGTATCGATCTCCTCGCCGCACCCGGCCACAAGGGGGCGCTCGGGCCACTTGGCACTGCCTTCCTCTATGCGGGCAAAGCGGTCCAATCCGACCTGACGCCTTTGATTCAAGGTGGTACGGGAACGCGTTCGGAATCTCTTGAGATGCCTGACGACTACCCAGCTTCCTTTGAAGCTGGAAATCTCAACGTCCCCGCCTGTGCAGGATTACTTGCGGCGCTGCGTCAGACGCGTGATTATCGAGGGCAGTATGAACGGCTGATGGTGCTTTCGAGTCGGTTGCGCGATGGCTTGCTTGATCTGCCGGGAGTCACTTTGCTTGGCCAGCCTGGGCCGCTGCCAATCGCAAGTCTCAAAGTGGAAGGGATTTCGGTGATTGACCTTGCCACCATCCTTGACGTCGAATTCGGAATTGAAACACGCGCGGGATTGCACTGCGCGGCGTTGATTCACCGTTGTATCGGTAGCGACCCCGACGGGACATTGCGGATCAGTTGCGGCATCGACACAAGCGACGATGAGGTCGAAGCGGTCGTCGATGCGTTACGGAGTATTGTTGCTGAACTTGTTGTGGACGATTGAGCATGAGCGGGAAAGATAAAAAGAAGTCCAAGAAGGACAAGAGCGAGAAGCCCAAACCTTGGTACCGCGAGGGACTCCGTTTTGAGTGCACGCAGTGCGGAGCCTGTTGCAGTGGCGAACCCGGTTATGTCTGGGTCGAGCAGTCCGAAATCGATGCGATGGCGGACGAGATGGGGCTGGAAGTGGAAGCGTTCGAACGCAAGTTCGTCCGGCAAGTTGGCAATTCCAGAAGTTTGACCGAGTATCCAGACGGCGACTGCATCCTGCTCGATCCAAAGACTCGTAAGTGCACGGTCTACCATTCGCGTCCAATTCAGTGTCGAACCTGGCCCTTCTGGGATTCGACGGTGACCAAGAAAAAGGACTGGAAAGAGACCTGCGAGGTCTGCCCCGGAGCTGGAACGGGCAAGTTGTACACGTTCGAAGAAATCGAATTGGCCCGCAAAGAGAAGTCGGTTTGAGACGGATTGCCGTAGCTAGCTACGCTCGCCAGAGCGTGGGGTGGTGGAGAGGGGCCAGACCAGACATCCACCTTCTGGCGAAGGTAGCTACGAAGATTGGGGAAGGTAGCTACGCGGTACGGTGCTGCCGGATCTGCGTCGCTGTCGCTCCTTGATCCGGCCTACGGGCTCGACTCGCCGTAGCTACGGGCTCGAACCTGTTAAATCAGGGAGGATTGGTGCTATGGGAGAGCTCTCAAGCGGACTATTTCGCACTGTTTTGCGAGTTGTGCCGTTTGTTTCAAGATTGACGGTTAGTGTTGACGATATGGATGACGTGACAAATCGGCTGCTACCTGGCTACCGTGGTTGCTAGCGATCTTGACGAACCAAGCACACCAGCCTAGACTTTCCATCGTGATAAGTTGAAACTGGTAAAGGGTTTACAGCGATCGCCGGTCCAAATCATCGGTGCGTTAGGGAGTCAGAGTGACCAAAAAAGACATCGTGAGAACGATTTCCGAAGAGGTAGGTCTGACTCAGCAGCAGACGAAGAAAATCGTCCAATTGACCTTTGAAGCGATCATTGAGTCGCTGGTGCGGGAACGCCGCATCGAACTTAGGAATTTTGGCGTTTTCGAGGTCAAGCCGCGGGCTGCTCGCAAGGCGCGTAACCCTCGGACCGGCCAACAGGTGGATGTGCCCCGAAAGCATGTCGTCACCTTTAAGCCGGGCAAAGACATGGAAGCCCGAGTGCGGGATCTGGATGAAGAAGAGGCGCTTCGCGGCGACTCGGATGGTTCGGTTCCACAACAGGACGACCGCCCAATCCAATCCCAAACGCAAAAACCTTCAGACGAAGTATCCGACGCACCAAGTGGCCGTTGGGACAACGTTTGAAACAACAGTGAATCACGATCACGTGACGTTCATGGAGGAACGATCAATGCGACGTTTGTTTCAACTCACCCTGCTGGCGGCATGCTTGAGCACGACAGCTGGATGCCTCGTTCCGATTTACTCGGCACGACCCGAACGACGCGTACAGCAATTGCTTTACACCTCCGAAGACTTGCGTTCGCTGGTGGATGAATGGGAGCGATTCTGGTTCCTCGATTCGCCCAGCCACATGACGCCGATTCGTACGCACGGCGGCATCCTCTAGTCAGCCGACTCGGCTGACCAAGACGCACTTAGCGTTCAAAGCAGAACAAGAGAAAAACACCCGCAGGATCACTGTGGGTGTTTTTGGCGTGCGAAAGTAGGTCATGCTCTGCATGACAATCTTCCAAGGCTCAAACCACACCGTAGCTACGCTCGCCAGAGCGTGGTGTGGTGGCGAGCGACTATCTAACGCATTCCACCTTCTGGCGAAGGTAGCTACGGGGATTGCAAAGGTCGCTAAGGGGAATGGAGCTGCCGCATCTACGTTGCTGTCGCTCCTTGATCCGGCCTACTCCTACTCGCCTTTGAGTGTGAACGAAGCCATATGCATTCCGGTGGGTTCGTCATACGCGAACGAACCGCTTGGTGCGAAGTACTTCTTGAACTCCGAGAAGGGTGGCAGCTCGTTGCGTTCGAGCAATTGATAGACCTTCTGAGCCACTGGGTTCTCTTCACCGGCGTTACGCAGGAACCGGCTCGTGTCGTCCGACTTCGCCAGTTCGTACATCTGTTGGAAATAGTCGGCGACCCGAGCGAACGAAACCAGGAACGGCTTTTCACCGTCAAGTTTTCCGCCCAGTTCAGCCATCATCAATTCGTACTCGGGAACGTTCTTAAGCTGCTTGATTGCCCCCGAATTAGCTTGCACGATCCGTTCCATCAGCTCACGACTGTCAGCGAAGATGAAGTAGTCGCCGAGGATCATAAAGCAGGGTTCGGGGCGGCGAAGGCCTTTCGGAAAGTTGTCCCGTCGCTGCTGATTCCGACGGTTCAGGTAGACGACGCGGCCACCGATGGTGGCAGCCTCGAATTCATCGGGATCCTTCGCACGCATTTTGGCGATCACGTTTTTCGCTTTGACCGGATCCGAGAGCTCCAGCGCATGTGCTTGCGATTGGCTGTTGATCTTGATGGGACGTTGCATCCAGTTGCAAGAAACGTAGCGGCCCGTCAGGTTTTCGATGATTTCTTTACGAAGGTCGATATCCATTTCCTTTTTCATTGGATCTTCAACAAAACGCTTCATCGGATCTTCGCCTTGGAATTTGGCGAGGATCTTGTCGAAGTTGTCGTAGGTCGCTTCGTAATTCCAATGGATCGAGGTGTAGGTCGTCACATCATGCGGGATGAAGTTGGGCGGCTGGGTCTCACCCGATTCAGGCCGTAAGACTCCGAAGAAGCCATCGCGCGGTGGATCGATCAAGACGTGCAAGTGAGTGATGTCTTCAAACTCATCGCCGCCAGAGAACGCGCTCCCGCCAATTCCGCGAATCTTTGCGATGCCAAGTTCTTCGATGATGGGCCATACAAAACCTGCGGCACCGCCTCGTTTGACGATCCGTTCCACAAGGTGATAGGGATCGAGGAAAAAGGTCGATTGAGGACGAGTGTCTTCGGCGCCAACGCAGCGTGACATGACCGAAGCGAAGTCGGCATTGTCGGCAAGCGTGGGTTCGTCGCTTTGATCGAGCCAGTGGTCGAGAGCGCGACCGGCCGTTTGGTGCCCGATGCCAAACACAACGACGTCGTCGCGTTCAAAGTACTCGATCTCCGGCCGACCTTGCCGCGGTGGCAGCAGTCGAACGAGCTGCGTCTTTTTGACCTTTTCCGTTCGGCGAACGTACCCGTTTTCGAGAAGCTGTTCTTCCAACCGTTCAATCAGGGTCAGCAGTTTGTCGACGTTCTTTCCGGCGTCGATCATGAACATGCCGGCGATCGCATTTTGTTGGCGACGCTTTCGCGCGATGCGTCGTCGAATGGCATCGGGTGACTCGTCATCTTCGTCGGCATTCTCGGTCCGAGTGTCGTCCGGCTCGGGCAGGATGCCGGGCATCGCAGCAGCACAGACTTGGCCGCTGGGGATTGAAAGGAGTTCGTCGAGGGAAACGCCCAGCTGAGAACTGATCATTCCGAAAAGCTCATCCATCGTTTGATAGATATCGCTCGCGAACGGTTTCATCTTAGGATCGGACAGCATTTTGCCGATCGATGAGGCGTCCATCTGTTCACGCAACTCGTCTGCATTGTCGACCCGGATGTAGGCCAGTGTGTCGTCAGGAAGAAGGTGGGGCGCACCCGGAATTTTGACTTCATCGTCCGCAATCGCAGTCTGTGGTGCGATCATGACGGCTGCAAGAAGGACGGTCGCAGTCAAAGTTCGACCTGGCAAATCGTTTAAAAACATGGATACCGTTTGGTTTTTGCGTGGATTGGGTGCCCCACGAGGGACGACGATTTGATCGTTGTATTCGGAAAAGACGGTAAAATATTGGCTCGGCAACCTCTAATACCCTGACCGATTCCGATACGTTTCAATGGCTCGGCTGTTAAATTGGTGGTCGCTGGAATCGCGAACACTCTCACTGGCGAGTTGACTGTCAGTGGTTCGAGGCCAGTTCCTCGACAGAAGAAGTGGCCCTGCGCCCATCGCCTTCAGGCGCTCGAATATCGAACTTCCTTGCGGAAAACGTAGACGACGGACTTCATTATGCTCCAACTCACAACACGTTGCTTTGGCGCTCTCGCATTGATTGCTGCTTTGGGATTGACTGCCTCTGCACAGCAGCAGGGTGACGGTGGCAATACAGGGGGCAACACCGGTAGCGATCTTGGTTCGAACTTTGGCACCGGTGAAAGTGACATCGGTACCGGTCTGAGCGCCGATGAGGCCTTCGAAAACGTCGAACGAGGTGACACCGTGGGTGTCGCAAATGAAGTGATCGGCGGGAACGCTGGTGCCGCTGGCGGAAACGCGGGACGTGCCGGTGGTATCGGTGGCGGACTCGGCGGGTTTGGTGGCCTTGGAGGTTTCGGTGGCCTCGGTTCACTGTTTGGTGGATTCAACAACTCGGGATCCGGTGCCAATCAACCGATCATTCGCACACGCTTGCGATCAGCCGTTGACGTCGAGCCGATGTCGCAGGAAACCATCCAATTCAATGCGAACAGTCGTTTTCGTACCATTGCCGGACGCCCCGCACTGCGAGGCATCCGCGTGGTGGTCAACGACAAGACGGCAGTTCTGACTGGGGTTGTCAGCAACGCGCGTGATCGTCGCATGGGCGAGTTGTTGATGCGACTTGAACCAGGTGTTCGACGTGTCGACAACCAAATCGTTGTCCAGCCCGCCAACTGATTTGCGCGTCGGACTGAATTGCGAACCTTTGTGATCTGTCGATTGTCATATCGTGTCTAACCCAAGCACGGTGAACATGACAAACCTAGATGATCTGATTCAGCAGTATGAGGCTGGCCCCGCACAACTGTGTGAAGTCGTTGGCAGTCTTCCGCAATCGACTTGGGACTTGACGCCGATCCCCAATCAATGGTCGATCCGCCAAGTGGTTTGTCACTTGGCGGATAGTGAAGTGATCTACGCGGATCGAATCAAACGCGTCATCGCTGAAGAGAATCCGACGGTCTTTGAAGCGGACCCCGACGAGCATGCACCACGGCTCTATGGTTCTCACCGTTCCCTTCCAACCGAGTTGGAATTGATCAACGCCGTCCGTGCACAGGTGGTGCCAATCTTGCGACACTGCGATGCCGCCGATTTTCAACGGACCTGCGTGCATTCGATCGACGGGCCGATGACGCTTGAAACGCTGATCGAGCGGATTGCAGGCCACATTCCCCATCACCTCGCATTCATCCAGCAGAAGTTGGACGCGATGGAAATCTAGCGGCTTGAGCTGCTCCAACAATCACCCTCCCGCTTGCGGGAGGGTCGGACGCAAAGTCCGGGGAGGGATAATCCCCAGATATACAAACCCTCTCCGGGCCTTAGAGCCCGACTCTCCCAAGGGAGAGTGTTGAAATGCGCAATTTCCCATACATCACGCGGGAACGAGGGGCCGTTACCAATGCACGCCTAGTACTGCGTCCCTGGACGTCGCCAGTCGAGGTTTTGTTGGCTGGCGCCATTGTTCGTTGCTGGCGGAAAGTCTCGGTTTTGCGCTACCTCGGTCGATGGGCCTTGAGTGACACCTCCGGCAAGGTTACCCGTCGAAGGTGCCGGCACGGTTCGAACTGGCGAAGGGGCAAAGTTCGAGCGTTGCTGGAAATTCGATGGATTGTTCTGCTGGAAATTGCTTCCGACCGACGGCTGTGGTGTGAACTGGGGGCGATAGCCCGGAGGTGCTGGAGCGCCGGTCAGATCATTGACGTGCATGCCGCCAGCTCGCAGATGTGAGCTGGGGTTGGGGCCGTAGTTGATTGGTGCGTTGTTCACGGGCGCGTTGTTGGGAGCAATCCCGTTGATCGGGGCGACATTGTTTCCTTGACCGGCGGCCGAGAAGGAGTCGACCGTGCCAGCGGTGGTCCAGCCAGCAGGTTGGACACCCGATCCGATCGGCTGGGTGTTGGCGGCAACGGATGAAAACCCGTTGGGCGCGATGGCGGAAACGGGCGAGCCACCCATGTAGTTGTTGGGGACGGTGTAGGAACCGGTGGGCGGTGGTGTCACGCGCGTGGTTCCCCCGAAGGGCACCAATGACGGCGGTGCCACAGCGGCGTTGTTGGGGGCCAATGGGGACAACGGGCCAGATGCAGTGGTGGCGGTGGTTTGTCTGCAGCCGGCTAGTCCGGACGTTACCGCAGCCACCAGGGTCAACATTGCAAAATGGGTTGAACGCATTTTCTTGAAACTCAACGAGTTCAGGTCTGTCTTTCCGCAAACGCGGCACGTAGAGAGCTTTAACAAAAACCGCGATTTTCTTGAAAGACCAGAAAACACTGGCCGCAAACTCTGCCACGGTTCTCTGTTTCACCAAATGAAAGGGGCTGCAAATCCTTTTGTTTCCCGGCCACAACAGCGTGAAACTGATTCGATGATTTTGACTGTAGGGGCTGTACCGGTTTCGACGATGACTCCGATTGAATGGGCGAGCGCTCCGGAGGCCCATTACGCAGATCCCGCAATCTACCCTCGGTCAAAAGGTGGTCGCAGATGCGACGCTTCATTGTCATTCTGCTAACGGTTAGCTCCACGCTTGCGTTTTTTGCAAGTGATACCTACGCCCAAAAGTCCGATCAGCCGAAGCTGAAAACGCTTTCGGTGCCTGCCTCACAGGCGCGATCGCTCGCAACGCGTATCGGAATGCGCTACCGCGATATGCCTGGCGTGCAAATCTCTCCTGACGTTCGCAACGAACGGTTGATCGTGATGGCGCCCGAGGCGACACATCGAAAGATCGCGTCGGAGGTCGAATCGTTGTTGGCTGACGGTGGCGTCCAGCAAGTGTCGGCGCAGAGCGGTCCTTACAGCGTGCCGCTGGTTCACGTCACATGGCGCGAATTTGAAGACGAGCTGCAACGGATCGAAGGGCGCCGCATGCCGGTTACGACCAGTCGTGGTGGTGAACGGGCAGCGTATCAGTTGACGACCAAGCCAATGCAAGGCACGACCGTCGAGGTCGATCGCCGCAACAACACCGTGACCGTCATTGCTCCCCAGCCTTCATTGCCTGGCTGGAAAAAGATGATCCAGGCATTGGACAAGACCCCAAGTGACTCTGGTTCGGTGACCGAACTGGTTCGTCTCGAGAAAGCCGAGCCCGCGCCGATTCAACGCGCTCTGAGGCTGCTGGCTGCCATCGAAGGAAATAGGAGCGAAGGGTTCGCAGCCGCTCCGATTGGCGACACGCCGTTTCGAAACGCCGTCTATCAACAGGGCGTCGGAGCTCAGAATCAAGGTGGCGCCGCACCAACCAATCCGCCAGCTGAAGGTGAACTTGGCGATGATGGTGGAGCCGGGGTGATTGGCGACACGCAGATTCAATTTGTGCCCGAACTCGGAACGATCATCATTCGCGGATCCAAACGCGACGTTCAACGCGTGATGGACGTGATCAAAGAGATCGAAGACAAAAGCAAACTGACCAAGCCCAAGGTTGAGGTGCTTGAACTTCAACACGCCGACGCAAACGCGGTCGCGACGCTGCTTCAGCAGCTCTACCAGGATGTGTTGTCGGCGCGTCAGGGTGACGTCAGCATCACCTCGCTCGATGCCCCCAATTCGCTGCTGTTGATTGGACGCGAGGAAGCGATTCTCGGCTTGATGGACTTGATCAAAAAGATCGACGTGCCCGTTTCGGAAACGAGCCGATTGCGAGTGTTTCGACTTCGAAATGCTTCGGCCGTCGATGCCGAGCAAACGATCCGCGACTTCTTCACCGACCGTCCGGGCATTGACGACGACATTCGTCCAGGCTTGGGGTCTCGAGTTCGGATCCAAGGCGACTACCGCACAAACTCGCTGATCATCAGCGCATCACCTCGCGACATGGAAGAGATCACTCGCTTGATCAACGATTTGGATGTTGAAGAACATTCGACTCGCCAAGAGATCAAGGTCTTTCAGCTCAACAACGCTGCCGCTGAAGAGCTTGCACCTGTCTTGCAAACTGCGATCAATGGCGAGGGTGAAGAGATCAATGACAACATCACGTTGCCATCGTCAAACCTACAAATCGTCGCGGTGGATTCGGGTGGCGAACAAATCGTTGACTCGGGCATCCTTGCCGGTGCAGTGGTGACCGCGGATGCGGGCGCCAATGCGATCGTGGTTCGAGCACCTGCTGACAGCATGCCATTGATCGCCGAGCTGATTCGACAGCTGGACAAGACCCCAGGGATCGATTCGCTGGTAAAGGTCTTTACGGTTCAAAATGGCGACGCGACTGCCTTGACGACGGCACTTCGCGATCTCTTTGGCGACGACGCGGGTACCGTTGGGACACAAGTTGGTGGTGCCAACACGGCTGGGTTGCCACCGAGCACTGGCGGAACGGAAAGCTCGTTGGTTCCGTTGCGGTTCAGCACAGACATTCGCAGTAACAGCATCATCGCAAGTGGTGCTGCAGAAGACTTGGACGTGGTTGAAAGTATCCTGATTCGCCTCGACAGCGAAGGGTTTGCCGAGCGGATCACCGAAGTGATTTGGCTTCGTCATCAACCTGCCATCAACGTTGCAACGGCGATGCAAGACTACATCCAGCAACGAACCAACGGTGTCAACCAGATTCAACAGTTCCAACAAGGTGGTTTGGGGCCGTTCGATTTGCCTGACCGTGATCTTGTGGTCGCTGCGGAAGGTCAGACCAATAGTGTTTTGATCAGCGTGTCGCCACGGATCTACGAAGAAGTGCGAACGATGATCGACAAACTCGATCGACGTCCGCCGATGGTCTTGATCAAGACCATGATCGCCGAAGTCCGGCTCGATGACGCATTCGAGATCGGCGGCGAAGTGGGTCTCCAAGATTCGCTTCTTTACGACCGCGGGGTTGCAGCGGGCGGATTCCCCGGAGCGACACCACCATCGGATCCAGGCTTCCAGTTCAACGGAAACGGAACTCCGAACAACAACTCATTTGGACAAGGCAACGTAGCCACGCGAGCGGTTTCGACCTTTGGTGTGGGAACGACCAACAGCACCATCGGCTACGGCGGCTTCGTCCTGAGTGCTGCGAGTGATTCGGTCAGCTTGTTGCTACGAACGCTGCAAGACGCAAGTCGGCTGCAGATCCTGAGCCGGCCTCAAATCATGACGATGGACAACACCGACGGATTCGTTCAAGTCGGCCGTTTGATCGCACGGGTGACCGACGTGATCAACAACGGTGTCGCTGGAACTCAGGTCGTCACCGAGGACTTGGAGGTCGGTATCATCATGCAGATCCAACCACGCGTTGGTGCGGACGGTTTGATCGTCATGACGATCGACGCAACGCGAAGTGACCGCGATGATTCCAATGGAACGCTCGTCCCAACGGGTGATGGCGTCGTGTTGATTAACGACATTCTGCAAACCACCGCGCAGTCGACCATCGCAGCCTACAGCGGGCAAACGGTGATCTTCGGTGGTTTGATTCAGAAATCACGAGCCAACTTCAGCCGCCGCGTTCCCTATGTCGCTGACATCCCACTGCTTGGACACTTCTTCAAGTACGACCAGGAAGCTGAGATTCGTAGCGAGTTGCTCGTCTTCATGACTCCTTACTTGGTCAATGGTGACGAGGACATGGAGTACGTCAAGAGCGTCGAATCGAGCCGCATGAGCTGGTGCCTTGCCGATGTGGTTGAGGCTCACGGTGACGAAGGATTGAGCGGTGGCTACGGTTTGTGGGGACCTGCGGTTGGCCACACGATCTATCCTGATGTTCAACCAACCGTTGATGACATGGTTGCACCTCAGCCTCAGGTTGCTCCTGCAGAAGCCGAGATGAACATGATCGATTCGGCTGATCCGGGAATCCAACAGGCTCCGATTCCGGCTCCGTTGCCGACGCCGAACCTTCAAGGTTCGACTGCGCCTGCCGCACCGGTCTTTTCCGCGCCGGTGATCAACAAGCCAGCATCAGCGCCAGTCAATCGATCGCTACCAATGCCGGTCGATCTAAGCTCACGCGGTGCAGCGTACCCATCGCTGCGTGCTCAGCAACAAGCAACGCCCGCTTCGGCAACGGCGTTTTCCGGTGCAGCCACGCCGGCATCCTTCCAACAACCGGCACAGGCGAATCCGGCTAACGCCCGCTCGGCGCCGGCTCAGCAAGTGGAGCAACCCGCTTGGATGCAAAAGCGATCGACCTGGATGGAGTTGACCGGACAGAGCGAGGGAAGTGCGGATCGTCCTCGTCCAACACGACTCGGCGGTTCGACGAATCGATAGTTGCCACGAAGACCTGCAGAAAAAAGAACGCGATCACCAACCAGCGGGATCGCGTTCTCAACAAAACATGATGGGTTCGACCCCATTGGCCAAACGAAGGAATGGAATCGTTCGATGCGAGTAACACGAAGAAGTTTTGCGACCGCCGCGGCGTCGTTTTTGATCATGGGACCTGTCGGATGCGCGGGGCTCGCCGAAAAGACTGGCGATGAAAACAAACCGTTCATGGAGCGGTTGCCGTTCATGGCCAAAAAGGAAGAGGCTCCCGAGCCTTATCCGAATCCCGTCAAGTTGGCGGCAACCTGGGCGCCCGACAGTCTCGTGCAAACCGGTCGCACGCCAACGCGTGGATTCGGTGGACGCGTCTTCTTTTATGACGAAAAATCACGACCCGTCCCTGTCGATGGGACCTTGATCGTTCACGGATTTGACGACACGGCTGAAAATCCGGAAGACCGCATCAAGCGGTATGAGTTCACCCCTGAACAATTCACGCGGCACTTCAGTCAAACCGACCTGGGGGCTTCTTATAGCGTTTGGATCCCTTGGGACGCTGTGGGTGGAAAGCAACGCCGCATCTCGTTGGTTGCCTCGTTTCGAACGGCCGACGGAAAGCCCGTGCAAGGTGAACCCGCCGTCGTGGTGCTGCCGGGGACGGAACCACCAGAGTTGATCGACAACCCGATTGCTAACTTCTCGCCGAAGTACCAGCAGTACAAAGAAGCCCAAGCCTCGCTAACGCCGCCAAAGTCGGGATTGACTACGACGACGATCCAAAGATCGCAGTACCCGCGCGGTGGTGGACCCGACGGGCTTCCAGGAATCAAGGTTCCCAAGGGGCGACTTCCAAAGTCGATGATTGCCGACCTGGCACCAACACCGTCGGCCGACGTGCAAATGGCACGGCGCGCCACCGCGCCGACGGTCCGTCCGGTCAGTGCCCAAATGCCGGTCAAACGCAAATAACGCGGCCGTCGTTTGCGGTCTCACTCAGCTTCATCGCGCCCCGTGTTGCGACAAAGCGTGCCAAGGAGAACATCGATCGTTCCACAGCACGTTTGAAAACGGCGCGTTTAAAGATTGTGATGACGGGCGAGGCGAATCAGACTCCATGTTTCGTCTCGCTTTTTGATACTTGAATTTATGGCACGCAAAAAATCTCGAGCCGAACGTCGGCGTGAAACGCAAAGACCCGATGCACCAGGTTGGCGCAGGAATCTTTACGACGTCATCTTTGAAGCCGACACACCGGCTGGCCGTTGGTTCGACATCGCACTCTTGGTCGCCATCTTGGCCAGCGTGAGCATCGTCTCGTTCGAGACCGTCCCGGAGTATCGCAGTAGCCAGCGATTGGTGGACCTGTTCAATGCGTTGGAATGGGTTCTCACCGGACTCTTTACGATCGAATACGTTCTGCGGTTGCTCTGTTCGCGACGGCCGATTCGATACGTGTTCAGCTTCTGGGGACTGATTGATCTGCTGAGTATTTTGCCGAGCTACATCACCCTGTTTGCGGGCGGCTCAAACCGATCCTTCGTGATCTTGCGAAGCATTCGTTTGCTGCGTGTATTCCGAGTGTTGAAGCTTTGGCGGATGATGAATGAAGCCGACGAATTGGGGCAAGCCATCTGGCGCGTCCGCAACAAGATCGTCGTGTTTCTTGCTGTCGTTTTGGTGGCGGTGACCGTAAGTGGCACGTTGATGTACCACATCGAGACCATCGACTACGATGCCGCAGGAGGCATTGATCCGGAGAGTCAGTTCACGTCGATCCCGCAATCGATGTATTGGGCAATCGTGACGATGACGACCGTCGGTTACGGTGACATCGTTCCTCAGACAACGATCGGCAAAATGATGTCGGCGATGTTGATTCTGCTCGGCTATAGCTTGATCATCGTGCCATCGACTTTCGTGAGCGCCGAATTCATTCACCAGCGCCAAATCCACGAAGAAGAACCACCCTGTCAAAACTGCGACGCCAGTGGACAGCGGAAAGACGCTGAATACTGTTATCGTTGTGGCGAAAGATTGGGTGACGTCTGAGTCGATAGGGCGCACATTGTGCTGCAGGGCGCTTGTGCTCGTGAGCCGCTGGCCGTGAGGCCTCGGGCCCTTACCGACGCGCAGCTAGGGGTGATCGCGAGTAAGGCCCGGCCGCTCACGCGATCGCGGCTCAGTTGTGTGAACTTGGGCAAGGTTTCTGCTGATGGATGCGCAATTACATTCTGTAGCGCTAGCCGCAGGTTTTCGCTGGGCCGCAGGTTGAGCGAGCACGAGCAAGAGTCAGTCGGCGACCTTTTGGTTGCTCGATCGTGACCTTGGTTTAAGAGTCCCGAGTCCCGGCACAAGCGCGTTCGGCTCACCAGAGAACGCAGCCTTTGCGCGATTGCTACTTCAGATGGATGAGATGAAGGATTTGAACATCATTCCCATGCCGATGAAGACCATCACGACCGGATAGGGGAAGAAGTAGCCCGCGGCCAATCCGCCGACGAGCCAAATGATGCCGATCGCGATCATGGCAAGTCCACCGACGAACCCGCCACCAAAAAAGTCGTCGTCCGAGGGGCCCATCTCGGATTGACGCTGACGTTGGGCGGCAGCATCTGCGTGTGCGTTGGCCAAGTACTGGTTGGCCATCGCCGACTTTTGGGCTTGCGCGTGGTCCGCGGGGGCTCCGCGATAGGGAGCCGGTGCGGGCGGTGGTGGTTGGTAGGTCGGTGGCGGCGGCGCGTAAGCAGGTTGCGAGGGCGGAGGTGTCGGAATCGAATCAAACAAACTTGTTGCTGGTGCGGCAGGAGCCGGGTCGGCGATCGCCGCCACTGGAATGGGCTGTGGCGAGACGGGTTGAGTTGTCGGCGCCGTCGTTCCACCTGACCCGTTTGATCGAAAAACGTGTCCGCACGAGCAACGGACTGCCTTTTGAAGGTTTTCGGCCCTCACACGCAAAGAAGTTTTGCACGAGGGGCACTGAACGATCTTGGCGCTAGCGGCGTGGGTTTGGGGTGTCGCAGGCTTGTTTTCCGAAGCAGCATTTTGGGGTGGCGCAGGGATTGGAATCACCTTGCCACACGGGCACTTCGTCTTTTTCCCAACGTCGCTCAGCGCAGCACGCATCACGCTTCCGCACGACGTGCATTTGAATTTGATCATGGCGCACCCCTGAATGGCCGTGGCTCTGCCGGTTAGCAGCGGGGTGTATGTTAGCAGCCTTGCGTTGGCGAATCAAAGCGAAAACTGGTGTGGTTACAGCGTTCGCCGTTCCGCCATGACTCGCGAGCGGCCTGATTGCTTCGCTTGATAGAGCAATTTGTCGGCGCGGTCGAACCAGTCGTCGCCCGAATCGTCGTCGCGAAGAGTCGAAACGCCTATCGAGAGCGTGAGATTGCCAAGGGCTTGTCCGGTCTTCTTGAGCGTCAAGCGACTCTTGGAAAAGTGTTCACAGAGTTTGTTGCCAAGATCTAGTCCTTCGCCGGGATCAACCACATCGCAAAAGACGGCGAATTCGTCACCGCCATACCGTGCCACCGATGCGCCTGTACACAAGCGAGCAAGCTCGGAAGCGACGTAGCGCAGGACTTCGTCACCGGCAGAGTGCCCGAACGTATCATTGATCTCTTTGAACTTGTCGAGGTCGACCAACATCAATACGCGATACATGTCTCGATCCGATTGCTCTTCGAGCGATTGCTTCATCGTCGCGTCGAAGAACCGTCGATTGCCGACGCAAGTGAGCGGGTCAATTTGGAGCTTGACTTGCGATTCGAGAAAGTCGGCACGCAGCTTTTCGACGCTGTCTTGAGAAGTCTCGAGCTTTGAACGCAGCGAAAAGAGTTGGCTTTGCATCGTTTCGCTGGTAGCCAATACGGCTTCCACACAGTCTCGTACTTGTTCGGGCGCCGCGTCCTCATGCAACGTCTCGTTGGCACTTGTGACGGCACTGCCAAAGTCATCACCGATCGCGATTTGTTGGCGAAGCATTGACTCGAGTCCGGTGAGTTCGTCAGCAAGCTTTTCGGTGATCGCGGAGTCTTGTTTCGACTCGTTGCTTGCGAAGAACTCACGATGGATTTCTTCGATGCGTTCTCGAGAGATCGATTTGAGTTCGTTGACGACGAAGCCAAGTTTCTCTGACAGCGCGTCGTTTTCGCCTTCGGCGAATCGATACCAGATTTCATAGACTTCCGGTGTCGGAGGCGTCTTGAAGCTGGCGACGTAGGTGAGCGCCGTTTTTGCGATCTCGAACGCGGCTGCGTATTCACGCTCGGAATAGAGTTCGGGTGCGCAGGGATTGTGTGGTTGCGTAAGGGTGGTCATCGGTTGTGCGGGGTGAAAGGTTTCTTCTAAGGAGTGGGGATTGCAGCTTCGGCCGGAACGACGTTCACTGCATCGCTAGGAAGTTCAAATGCGTCCATCGAAGGCTCACGTTGATGGACGAGCGTGCCACCGACTTCAAAGCAAGATTCGCCGTGTCGACGACAACGTCGAACACAGATCTGCATCCAGAAGGTGGCCAAAATGATCCGCACGTGTTCGCCTGGATAGAACTGAGAATCTGCGACGAAGCCAAATCCAGTCTTGGAAAAGTCTTTCGTGTAGATCCCGGTCGGTTCGCCGACGCGCGGATTGATGGGTATCGCACGAATCGGCATTAGCAAGCCGCGTGTGCGAACTTTGGTGCGAACGGCACTGCGCCGATCGCTGCCATAACTTGCCACCGGTCCAGATTCTTCGAAGAACCCGCCCAGGGACTCAGGCAACACGATGCGATGGTGAATGCTGCTGATCAGCGTTCCCAGACGGCGTTGGTAATCCGTATCCAACATTCCAGAACCTCCGGATCAAAAGCAGTCCCACTGTCCCGTTCCATGATCTCAAAGACCTTGGAACGAGGCATCGGTGAACGGTAAGGACGATAGCTCGTGAGAGCTTCGTAGACGTCAACCACCGAGCAGATCTTTGCCCAGGGGTGGATTTCGGATTCGACAACGCCAACCGGGTATCCTTTTCCGTCGAGCCGCTCGTGGTGCTGGTACACCATCATCAGCTGGCCTTCGGTCAGGTCGTCGCGATAGTTGAGTTTTTGGAAGCCGACGGTCGGATGCATGCGGATCACATCAAACTCTTCGTCGGTCAAGCGTCCAGGCTTGCAGAGGATCTTCTCTTCAATCTCCAGCTTGCCAAGATCGTGCAACAGCCCGGCGGTTGTCATGAGCTCGACGTCGTGCTTGTCGTATCCAAGCTCGGCGCCCAGCATGCCCGCGTAGAAGGCGACGTTGGCCGAGTGGGTGAAGGTTGCATAGTCGTGATGCAGCACACGACAAAGGTCCGAAGCAGCAAACTCGTCATTGCAAACGATGTTGGCCGTGACGGCGCCCAAACGCGACGCTTCGTTGACCGTGCTGTCGGCATCACCTGAACGGAATTGCGTTTCCAACACATCGCGGACAACATCGTTGAGCGCACCGGCCTTGGCACTGATGTCGGCTTCCACTTCGCTTTCAGGGTCGATCATGTCGCGAAGGTAGTTTTGAAAGGAATCGCGCGAATTACTTTCGATAAAGAGTCGGTGGACTCCCCGCTTGTGCAGCCGCAGCAGATCTTCTTCTTCAAGAGGGTGGTCGTCGGCGCAGTAGAGAACGAAGCCTTCTCCTTCGGCTTCCTTTTGGTACAGATTCATCCCCGGCGCTTCGGACGCTTGAAGCGTCGAAACACTCACTGGGATAAAGTCGCTAATCGCCGGAGCGCTCATTCCCGGCTGCCCCCGTATTGGAATGACGTCAATGATGTGGAATCAATGGATGGTTCGCTGACGCATGTGCGGTGCACCAGGATGCTCAAACCTAGCACCTACTTTGGGCCCGCGCATGGGGAGATTCCCCACACAACACCGACAACGGTAGGGTTGTCGGTTCGCTTTGTATCGATCGTCGCGAGTGAACGGGATGGGCGCACTGGCGGACCAATCTCGGCCCGCAAACAATGTTGCCCACGAATCCTCGTTATCGACGAATCCTCGTTACCGACGAATCCGCGTTATCGACGGGGGATCGGGTAGACTATCCGTTGGCTACCCAATCTCATGTTTGCCAGGACGATTCAGTGATCAAGCAATTAGGTTCGACATCACTCGCTTGTTGCATGATTCTCGTTGCCATCGCATGCGAAGCACGATGCGCCGAGCCAAATGAGAAGATCGATCGCCTTGGTGACCCATTGCCACAGTTTGCGATCGCACGTTTGGGGACGAATCGGCTTCGCCACGCTGGCGGCGTCACGCAACTCAAGTTTTCCGATGACGGAAGGAAGATCGCATCGCAAGCGGAAGGCAAACTTTACGTTTGGGATGCGGAAAGCGGAAAACGATTGCGCATCGTAACACTCGACGGTCTTACGATTATTGATAGTGGCTCCGACCAATGGCTGGTCGCTAAGTCATTTCATGCCCCGCTTCACCGATGGCACTACCTTGAGTCGGATCCTCCCGTGGAGCCGGATAAAGATCACGATTTTGCAATGGTGACATTTCCAGTTGCGACGATTGAGGCTGGGCCGCCGCAACCACGACATGCCAATTTAACCCTGTCGCCTGATGGACGCTTGGTTGCGTCGGTGCTGTACGTCCACAAAAAAGACCCGCAACTGCTTCTACGTCGATTGCAACCCGGCACTCCCGCTGCTGACTTGCCAGACGTAGATAGGAGTTTTCGATTACCGCGCGCTGTCGAACGATTGAAGTTCAGTGCGGACGGAAGGTGGATTGTCGCGGTCGGAAAGAAGTTTGGCAAAGATTCCAAGTGCTTTATCTCGATTTGCGACTCGACCCGTGACGCAGATGTGAAGACCATCGAAGTTGCTCTTCCGGCCCAGGCCAATACAAAGGCGCTGGCATTCAGTGACGGCTGTGATCGCGTTGGGGTCGTTACCAGCTCAAACGAGTTGCATGTCTATTCTCTACCTGATGGAAAGCAGGTAGTGCATCTGCGCCTTCCGCAGAAACGCAAACGCGAACCCGAGACTTGTTTGGCGATCTCGCCCGACAATCGGTACGTTGCCGCCTCGGGCCGAGCCAAAACGGTCTACCTCGTTGATCTCGATGCAGAACGCGTCAAGCACCAGCTAGTTGGGCACGGTTCTTGGGTTGAGAGACTTGCGTTCGCGCCCGACTCAAAGAAACTCGCTTCGGCAGGTCAGGGAGGCGTTATCTATCTTTGGGACGTTGCGGCGGGCACGCGAGTTGCCGCCGATGCGGTATCCCATTCGGGGTGGGTGTTCGGTGGCGCCTTGAATTCGGATGGCAAAATCGCAGCCACCTGCGGCACGGAGAAAAAGGTTCATCTTTGGGATGCCACAGATGGGCGACCGCTACGCACGATTGACGCAACCAGTCGATGGCTAACTTCTTGTCGATTCTCAAACGATGGCCACACATTGGCGGTTTCATCTGAAAAGCAGGTTGTGCGTTACGACGCGACGACTGGGAGATCACTTTGGAGCGAAAACCATGTTTCGGGACTGGGGTCCGTTAGCGATTCGATAACGTATTCGGCAAGCGGACAACGCCTGGCTTCGCCTTCGGGAGCGAATCGTGTGTCGATTTGGGAGCCAGCTGGGCGAGGTAAGATCTTGGACGTTTCTCCAGTCGCTTTGTTGCCTTTGGCTGCAGACGCAAAGGAGGCGAAACGGGATGAACACAAACGCGAAGTCCAGGCGGCCTGCCTTGCGCCTGATGGTAAGACGCTTGCGGTTTCTACCCGAAGTCGGATGGCAGCGAGCACGGTGGTTGAACTTTGGGATGTCGATCAACAGATTCAGACAGGGCTGATAATTCCTGAGAAAGGAAGCGCTGACGTGCTGCGGTTTTCTCCTGACGGTTCACTACTGCTTACCGCCGGATACTCGACCGCCAACGGTTGGGTCGACAACAACCGAAACATTGCCTCCGCAAAGTTTGAAGACTCGGTGATCCTTTGGGACGTCGAAACACTCGAACCTGTTCGCAAGTACGCGACAAGCCTCACCGAGTCACTGGGGGTCCGCAAGGTGGGAGGGGCGGCATTCTCGGCCGACGGTGCGTACCTGTTGACCGGCGAACGTTCAGGGCATCTTTGCCTATATCGAATTGCAACGGGCGAACTCGCGGTAATTGATGCTCACCTTAGTGAAGTCAATTCCGTGAACGTGTCGGGAGACGGCGCGCGAATCATCACGGTAAGTCAAGACATGACTGGGTTGATCTGGGACTTCGATGCGATGATCAGGGGTGCAAAGTTCGTGTCTCCATGAGATGTTTGCGGGCCTCTTCGAGTGTCGTCGCTATAATTCTTCCTGATCCGGTCCTACGCCCAACTCCACTTTGACTCGCACTGCTTCAATGCAACTATCTGTTTCGATGCGACCGTACGCTGGCCTCTTCCTTTTTCTGGCTTTAACGTGCTCAGGATGTCGTGAAAACACGTCACCCATTGGCAAGCTTGGCAACAAAGCGCAAGTCATCACGGACGCCAATCGCAAGAAAACGCCCCAGCGCCCGGCGCGCCCGAACGAGAATCTTGGAGCTGAAACGCAAGGTGACGAAGCGGGGAGCGACGAGCTAGCTGCGTTGCCGGATCAGGAGCGGATGATTCGCAGGCTCAAGCAGATTCAGGAAGAGAAAGAAAACAATCCCTATCTTGATGGAGCGTTGATCAAGGCCCAGGAGCGTTACGACAGAGCCAAGGTGGCGGGCAATCCCTACGCAACCATGTCTGCGCTCTATGACCTGGGCATTCAGTTCACTCAACAAGGAGATCCCGACCGTGGGCTGGCAACCTTGAATGAACTCGAGTCGTTGCTAGACGACATCAAGAAGCGACAGCCGGATGCCGTTAACCCAAAGATGGAGTTGATGATTGATCTTTCCCGAGCGATCGCATGCATCCGTAAGGGCGAGAACGAGAATTGCATCCACTGTCTCGGCGGTGAAGGTTGTCTTTTCCCGATTGGCCCAGGAGGCATTCACAAGCACCCCGAAGGTTCGACCGCTGCCCTGCCCTACCTCGCCTCGGTTCTGGAGCAGGACCCCCAAAACTATTCAGCGATTTGGTTGTTGAATTTGGCGCACATGACCCTTGGCTCGCATCCGGATGGTGTGCCCGAGGAATACCGTCTACCTGAGCAACGTCTGCGTTCGGCGATTGATTTTCCGCGTTTTCCGAACATCAGCACCGATTTGAAGATCGATACCTTGTCGCATGCTGGCGGCGTCGTCGTCGAAGACTTTGACGCAGACAACGACTTGGATTTGTTTGTTTCGTCTTGGACTTCGGATGGCCAATGTCGCTACTACCGAAACGATGGCAACGCCGGGTTTGTGGATGTCACTGAAGAAGCAGGGCTGATCGGAATCGTCGGCGGACTCAACACACGACAAATCGATTTCGACAACGATGGTGATCCCGATGTGGTGATCTTACGCGGCGCTTGGCTCGGCAAGTTTGGCAAACATCCTAATTCGCTCTTGCGAAACGATGATGGCAAGAAATTCGTTGAAGTCGCCTTCGAGAAAGGAATCGCAGGTGATGACTTTCCGACCCAAGTCGGCGCAGTCGCCGACTACGACCTTGATGGTGACTTGGATCTGTTCGTCGGAAATGAAAAAGCCTACGACCAACTGTTTCGAAACGACGGCGATCACTTTACGGAGGTGGGCCGCCAAGCGGGTGTGGCTGGGCTAGGCACGGCAAAGGGTGCGGCCTGGGGTGATGTTGACAACGATGGCGACCCCGATCTGTACGTGTCGAACATGGGGGGCCAAAACCAACTGTTTCGAAACGAGGGCAACGGCAAGTTTGAACGCTGGGACGTTGCGGGAATCAACGCGCCGCGACAGAGTTTCTCTTGTTGGTTCTTTGACTATAACAACGATGGGAATCTGGATTTGTTCGTCGCGGCGTACGACGAAGGGATCGGTCAAGTCGCGGCTGACTTCCTTGGCGACACGATGCGGTCAAGTGAACATGATCGACTTTACCGCGGTGACGGCAAAGGAGGGTTCGAGGATGTCAGCGAGTCGGTAGGATTGGGACGCATCTCGCACACCATGGGCAGCAACTTTGGCGATCTCAACAACGATGGTCTGCTCGACTTCTATCTGGCAACAGGCACTCCCGCGATCGAGTCACTCGAGCCCAACCTGATGTACTTGAACCAAGAGGGTGAGCGATTCGTCGACGTATCAATCGCCGGCGGATTTTCGCATCTGCAGAAGGGCCACGCCATCGCGTTTGCTGATCTGGATCATGACGGCGACCAGGATGTCTTTGCCGAACTTGGGGGTGCGTTCAAAGGCGACGCCTTTCAGAACGCCATGTTCCAGAACCCAGGTTTTGAGGGTGGTTGGGTGAAGTTGAAATTAGTTGGCATTAAAAGCAATCGAAGCGCGATCGGAGCGCGCGTCGAGATCGTAACGGATGGCCCATCCGGGGAACGAAGGCTGCATCGTGTTGTCGATACTGGCAGCTCGTTTGGAAGCAACCCACTTCGGCTGCACGTTGGGTTGGCGGACGCGACTGCAATCAAGGCAGTCAACGTCCGATGGCCTGGAATCGATGGCGTTGAAGTCTTTCGTGGCGTCGAGCCGAGTTCTCTGTATCAACTCATCGAAGGCTTGGGCAACGCCGAGAAGCTTGAGCTTCGGAAGATCGATTGGCCTAGCGCCGGCACGAAGCCCTAGATCGATGGTTCTCAGCCTCGCACCAAGAACACTACTTCGTCATCGTGTCGGGAACTTCGGCGATTTGCGGTGGCGAAGAATAGCCTCGCAGGTGGCTCTCGTTCACCATTCGAACGGGTTGTGCACGTTTCTTGGCGATCGTTGAACCGATCAAGGTTCCGCCGTTGCCGTCAAATCCAACAGCCCGCTCACGTTGTTCGAGAACAGAGCCGCTTCGGAAGGGACCGACACCAAGAACGAACGTGTCGTTGTTGTGAGTGAGGGCGGTGGATCCGCCACCGTCGCCGACCGCTTGACCCGTTTTGGGGTCGTAGCAAACGAGTCCCAGTTTCGCAGTGCCCATTTGAGTCGACCGCGTGATGAGCTTCACCTCTGGCAGTTCGATCGGCAGTCCAGGAATACCGATCGCAGGAATTCCGACGAAGCTCTCTTGGTTGTCCGTTCCGACGCCACCACTGCGAGGTTCCATGACCAAGTCAGCTTGGTCGGCGGCTGGAGCGAGGCGGCCGCCAGCTTGCAAGATCCGGTGGCGCAGCGATCCGACCAAATAGCCTTTGTCGACCGAATCGAGATACTTGTCGTCGACAAAGACTGAATATCCAGCCAAGTCACCGAATTGTACGTTCGACATCGCGCGATCGATTGCGGCCGAGAGCAACATTTGCTCGGTGCCGGTGCGGGCCGTGTTGGAAGTGGTCGTTGAGGCACAGCCGGTCATCAGCGTGGCGGCCATCGTCAGAAAGAAACAATTGCGTGCGTGATGAATCATCAGGAAATTCGTTCAGGGATGATGCGAAAGGATTGCCCCGCAAACTCCTTCGACGCATTACCGCTTGAGCTCGACCGGCGGTCTTCAAAATGGAAAAGTCGCACCAACATCCGCTACGTCCCCATTTTTTCTGAGAGGCTGCAGTCATCCCAAAGTTGCAAAAACGGCCGCTTGGTGTGGTGTTTGTGAACGCGCGCCCGAGAGGCAGCGTCATCACTGATACGACGATCGGCGCGGTGAAGAGTTTCACACGAGCTGGGGTTTGAGTAACCTTTTGTAACCCTCAAAGCCACCACCCCTGCGATCCCACCTTCGACGGATCCTCATCTTTGATCGATGGAGTCCTCTGTGCCCCAGTTCTTTCGTCTTTGCGCGACCCTCTGCGTAACAGTTGCTCTTGTTGTTTCTAGCGACGTTCACGAAGCGAATGCAGAGTCGCGTCCCAATATCCTGTTCATCTTTCTCGACGACTATGGTTGGCGTGACTGTGGTTTCATGGGAAGCGACTACTACGAGACTCCCAACCTTGATCGCCTCGCAGCCGAGGGAATGGTCTTTACCAATGCTTATGCAGCGGCGGCCAATTGTGCGCCCTCACGAGCCTGCTTGCTGTCGGGGCAATACACGCCGCGTCATGAAATCTACAACGTGGGTACAAGCCGGCGCGGGAATCCAAAGTTTGGCAAGCTGATGCACGTTCCTGGCACGGATGTTTTGCCGACCGATATCCGCACGTTTGCTCATTGCGTCAAAGACGCCGGCTATCGTACGGCAACGATTGGTAAGTGGCACCTCAGTGATGACCCGCTGCCATACGGTTTCGATTTCAACTTTGCGGGCACACACAGTGGTAGCCCGCCGCGGGGTTATTTCCCGCCACATCCCAAAGCACCCGGTTTGGCGGATGCGCCCAAAGATGAATACTTGACCGATCGGTTGACTGACGAAGCGATTGGTTTCATCGAGCGTTCGAAGTCGGAACCGTGGTTCTTGTACCTAACACACTTCGCTGTCCACACTCCGCTGCAGGCGAAGGCCACGATCGAGAAGAAGTACCAACAAAAAGAACCGGGCCAGTTGCATGATTCGGCCGTGATGGCTGCGATGATCCAAAGCGTCGACGAAGGAGTGGGACGCCTCGTCGAAACGCTCGATCAACTTGGGCTCCGTGATAATACGGCCATCGTCTTTACATCGGACAATGGCGGTTACGGGCCGGCTACTTCGATGGCTCCCTTGAAGGGGTACAAAGGAACTTATTACGAAGGCGGTATCCGCGAACCGTTTTTTGTTGTTTGGCCCGGCGTTGTGAAGCCCGAGCAGACGTGTAGCGAGCCGATATCGAACGTCGATCTGTTGCCAACATTTTGTGAGATGGTCGGGGCGCCGCTTCCTGATCAGCCGGTCGATGGCGTGAGTCTTGTCGAGTTATTGCAGGGCAAGACGCATTCGCTTGGGGACCGCGCACTGTTTTGGCATTTTCCCGCTTACCTGCAGAGTTACCAACGAATCAATGAACAGCGAGATCCGCTGTTCCGCAGTCGACCGTGCAGCATCGTTCGCCACGGGAAATGGAAGTTGCACGAGTACTTTGAAGATGGCGGTCTCGAGTTGTACGACCTCGAGAGCGACATCGGCGAGGCGAACAACCTTGCGAAGCAAATGCCCGAAAAAGCAAATGAACTCCATGAGATGCTGAAACAATGGCGCAGGACAACCGGCGCGCCAGTGCCAACAACGCCGAATCCCAAGTATGATGCCGACGCCGAAGCGAAGGCTGCGACAGCGGCCGCCCAGAAGAAACGACGTCGTCGCAAATAGCACACTTTTCGAACCAGCCCCGTCCACACTCCAAAATCTTGAGCTTGTTGATGATCCGACCTTTGATGTTTGCGACGTTGTTTGTCGTTGCCGTTGCTGTCCAATCGAATGCTGATGAGCCGATCGTTGTTTTCGAAGAGGATTTTGAATCGGGCATCGATCGTTGGCAGGTTCTCGATCCGGGAACGTGGAAACTTTCCGATAGCGAATCCAGCGGGACCAAAACCTTCGAGATCACAGCGCGCAAGAGCGACTACAAACCGCCCGTTCGAAGCCCTGGCCACGTTGCGTTGATCAAGGACTTGGAAGTTGGGAACTTTGATATCACGTTTCGTGTTCGCAGCACCAAGGACACCGGCAACCACCGTGATTGTTGTGTTTTCTTTGGTTACCAGGACGACCAGCACTTTTATTACGTCCACTTGGGTGCCAAGCCAGATCCGCACAGCGGCCAGATCATGATCGTCAACGAGGCGCCGCGAAAAGCGATGACCGAGAACACCAAGCTGACTCCGTGGGACGACCAATGGCACACGGTTCGCGTGGCAAGGAATGTCGATTCGGGATCGATCAAAATCTATTTCGATGATTTGAAAACGCCCCACATGGAAGTTTCCGACAAGCACTTTGGCAAAGGTCGCGTCGGCATTGGTTCGTTCGATGATTTGAATGAGTTCGACGATATCGTTGTCCGCAAACTGCCCTGATCTCCAACACATGAGCCGGCCGGGCATTGAATAGGCTATGTGAGCCGAACGCGCTGGCGTCGGGCCTTACACCTACGTAGCTACGCTCGCCAGAGCGTGGTGATCGCGGGTCGCGGTCTGCCCATTGGGAACCACCTTCTGGCGAAGGTAGCTACGTACGGCTCACGGAGCGGATCAAACAGCAAAAATTGCCATGCCCACAACCAACCGCTACGATTGAGCCATTGAACGCGAATGCTCAACCTAAACGGGGACAACAATGGACGGGCTTTCTGATTCCGAACGTCAAGCGTTGGAAGCGGCTCAGGGTGGTTCTCGTGAGCCGTCTGGACCGGATGACCTCATGCAGCGTGCGTATCAAAAATCGGGAATCGACCCGTTGGAAGCGCACGCTCGCCGAGATCGCGACAACATCATGGCCCAGGTCCAAGGGCCTCTGATTGCTTTGGGTGGGCTGTTGTTGGCGGCGGTGGGTGGTTGGCGTTGCTACAACGCGATTCAGTACGACAGCTTTTCGATTGGTGGCTTGGGAATGCTGGTCATTGGTGGTTTGGCCGTGATCGGCGGTTTGGCCGGAACGATCGTGATGAAGAACGAATAGTCCGTCGTAGGTTGTGATTGTTTGATAGTCGCCTTTCGCTCCGCGAAAGTAGCGTTCGAAAATGTAATGCTTCCTGGATCAAAGCTCGATTCCAAAAAAACACACTCTCTCAGCGACTATTGCAGGCGTCGCAACAATGATTCTGCTCGCTCGGTCGCATCGCGATGCTGTCGTTCGACTCTCGCAAAGGGTACTTTGCCCTGAAGCAACTGGTAACATCGGCCAAAGTTCGCAATCGATGATCGATCGATATTCGGAGCGGACGATTCAATCGAAGTGATCAGTTGCAGGATGGTTCCGATGGCGACGAGAGGTTGATCGCCTTGCAGCGCGCCGGAGGCTCGAAAGAAAGCCAGGCCGTCCGAGTCGGCGAACGCTGCTGAATCGTCGATGATTTGAACCACTTCTAGTCCGCGCGTTCGCCGCTCTGGGCCCGTGCTCTCGAGTCGCCATGGCAGCCGCAGACGGACGGCCATTTCGAAGGCAACGTCGTCGACATCGACGGCAGCAAGTTCGTCGTCGACCGAACGCGCGTTCTGCGGTTCGCCGCGCATGGCTTCTTCGAGCAGGCGGACAAGCTTGCGGTGCGCTTCGGTGAGGTTGTTACGTAGCTGGGAGGTCGCCGACTCATTCAATGGAAATTGTCGTCCAAGTGCTTTGTTTGCAAGGAGAACGAATGCAAGGTCTGCGTCGTTGGGAGTTTCAGAGATCGCATCGACAAGGGTTTGCGTCCAAGCTTCGGAATCGCCAGCGGCGCGATCAAGTTGCGCTTGGACCAAAGCGGGCATTTTTTGATTTGGAAACAGTTTGGGGAGCGCAGTTCGCATCAGCTCGGTTGGGCTACGGCTGATTTTCTGGATCGAATAGGGTCTCAATTCAAGCGACGGGCATAGCTGAGGCAGGTTGTCGACGCTCTGTAGGATCGGTGACTCTTTTTCCAGTGAGGCTTGGACGTTCTGCCCATCATGGCGACCGAGCAGCTGCGGCGCACGCATCGCCAATAGATTCTTTTCGTCGGTGATCAAAGTCGCGTTCGAGCAAACGCGGCGCATGCCGGCCTCATCGAGTGTTAGCAGCGCGAACAAGTGAGTCGGGGTGGCGATGCCGAGACGATGAAAATAGGCTCGATCGACTTCCATCACCTGGCATCTCGGGCGGACGCCGTCTTCGTTCGAGACCGCTTCGGGACGAATCGGTTCATCGGAGGCGACAAACATGAACGTTCCACCAAAGGGCTGGTACAGTCGGACATGCGGGAACACATCAAGCAGTGTTGCGCCCATCGAACGGGTCAGTTCCAAGTCGACGAAATCGGTGTTCATCCATTGAAGGAAGATGCCGCCTGGGTTCAAGTGTTCTCGGACCAGTTGATTGAACTCGCGCGTGTAGAGGTGGGACGCGCCGGAGGTCCAGGGGTGAGATGGCTGGGATACGATCGCGTCGTACTTTTTGTCGGTCAGCGACAATGCGTTGCGGCCATCGTTAACGATCAGATTGACGCGGGCGTCTGCGAGCGGATCGGCGTCTCGAAACGGCGCGATCGTTTGGTTGGCATCAATGACGGCAGGTTCAAGCTCCATCACGTCGATGGATTGAACAGACGGAGCGACGCTTTCGACCGCAACGCCACCGCCGAGGCCAATGACCAACATCGATTCGATACCGGGACGTACCAGTGGCGGCAACGCTGACAGCCAGGTGCCGTTGTTTCGATGGATTTGGCCGCTACCGATGATCGGCAGAGTCGACTCGGGAAGGCCGTTGGTTTGGAATTTGATTCCTTGGGCATCGTAGAACACGGTGACCGTTGCCGACTTGCCAACATGGTTGAACACGATGTCGCCGGCGGTTTGCGTCCCCGTGAGAGACGAAATTCGCAACACACTTTCGGGTGATGTTGGGATGATCGCGATAAGCACGGCGATCGCAGCGCACGGACCGGCAAGGTGAATTCGTTTGATTCCGATTGCGACGACAGCGGAAGTTGCAAGCAGGATATTCAGAGCCACCGAAAGCGTTGTCGATCCATGGTATTGCAGCGTTTGCAAAAGGATCCCAGCGGTCAGCAGGGCCCCCGCAATGCCGCCAACGACATTCCATCCGTAGACTTTTGCCGCGCCGCGTGCGGCTTCATGCTCATTCTTTGCGTAGGCTCGAATGGCAAACGGGAATGTCAAGCCGATGCAGGATGCCGTCGGCAGCAGGATCGCAATCGACCAAACGACTTGTTTGAATTGACGTCCTGATTCGATCGCAGACCAGTCGTGGTTCATCATCGAACTGATGCTTTGAAATGCGACGAGCGTACAAATGGCTGCAGTGGCTTGCGCGTAAACGAAACCGACGGCTGCGCGATACCGAGTCGTCGCTAGTCGCGACGCGACCACACCGCCGAACGAGATACCAAGCAAGAATCCCGACAACATGGTTGCAAACGCATAGACACTGCCCCCGAGCAGGTGTCCGAGCATCCGTGTGAAGACAATCTCGTAACAGAAGGAGACGCTGCCTGAGAGGGCGATCAACAACAGCATCCATTGATAACGTGGCGTGCTGGTGACTGGAGGCGTGTTTTCCTTGGAAACCGATTTCGGCGAGCCTTTTGATTTCCTGCGGTTCTTTGGTGGTGTGGACTTCTTGGCGACGGGGCGGGTGTCGTCTTTGGGGGGCGGAGCAGGATGCGGCGCAGAGCCGGCACCATGACTTCGGACCAAGACGACAACGAGCAAGAAAACGATCAAGTTGGCGAGTGCGCCGATCGTAGTCGTGCCGCTGAGACCGAAATCTGGTAGTAGCGCGAAAGCTGCAGCCAGGGTTCCGGCGACGGCGCCAGCGGTGTTGATCGCGTACAGCAACCCAATCTTCGTGCCAACGTCGTGATCGTTGTGGACGACATGGCGTGCAAGCAGAGGTAGCGTCGCGCCCATCATTCCCGTCGGCAACAGGATCAACCCGAATGCAGTGGCGAAACAGAAGACCGTTTGCAGCCACCCGCCCGAGTCGGGTGGCTCCGCGACGCCTCCGAGAATGGACACTTGCATCGACTCGGCGACGGCGAGTCCGTATGGGAGTAACAACGCCGTCACGGCAATACCAAGTTCAAGCAGGCCGTAGGTCAACAGTGGCCGCGTGATTCGGTTGACGACGCGACTTGCCACGAGTGACCCGATCGCCAAGCCGCCCATGTACGATGCGAGCACGACGGCAAGAGCCCGTTCGCTCGTACCCAAAAGGATCGCAAACTGGCGAAGCCAGACGGTCTCGTAAAGCAGGGCTGCGAAACCCGATACAAAAAAACATCCGGCAACCAAAGCAAATGCTTGGAGGCCGGATGTTGCAATTTTGTTCTCTGCCGCGTCTTCGCTCATGTGACTAATCGGCGCTCATGTGACTAGTCAGCAAGTTGCTTTCGCATCGAGTCCTTGGCCGCGGCCAGTGCGTCGGGCAGCTTGCTCGGGTCTTTGCCGCCGGCTTGGGCCATGTCGGGGCGTCCACCGCCACCGCCGCCGACTGCACGCGCCGCTTCGCCGACCCAGTCGCCAGCCTTGAGCCCACGGTCGACAAGCGCCTTGCTGAGGCCACCGACCAACAGGACTTTTTCGCCTTGAACCGCGGCGAGCAGGACTGCGGTGGGGCCTTCGCTCTTCTTGCGGATTTGGTCGATCCAACCACGCATGACGTTTGGATTGGCGCCAGGGGTGTCAGCGACGATGAGCAATGAATCGCCAACCGACTCGGCACCCGCGATCAGGTCGTCGGCAGACAATTTGCCGCCGGCGGTCGCTTGTTTGAGTTGCGCGACAAGCTTCTCGCGATCTCCAAGCAAGGCATCGAGCCGTCCGACCACTTCCTCGATCGACACATTCAACGTGCGCGTGATTTCGCGAGCTGCTGAGCGAATTGATTGGTAGTCCAACAGGTTGGTCGAATCGCCTTCGCCACTGAATGCAAAGGTGTCGGCATGTTCGCCAGCTTTGCCCGAGGCAATCTCTTTCTTGAGTTGGCGAACTTCATTGACAAGCTCGATGGTCGTCGCGACCGCAAACTTGGGTTCGCACCCAAGTTTGTCCGAAACACTTGCGAGCAACGCTTTGGTTTGTTCGCGATGTTGCTCGGCGCGCTTACCGGTGAGTGCTTCGATACGTCGCGTTCCGGTCGAAACGCTTTCTTCGACCAAGACTTCGAACGATTCGACCTGGCACGTGTTGGTCAAATGGGTACCGCCACACAGCTCGCGGCTAAAGTCGCCCATCGAAACCATGCGGCAAGGATCGGGGTACTTTTCGCCAAACAGCATCATGGCGCCAGCTTCGCGAGCATCGTCAAGTGAAACGGTGTCCCAACGAATTGGCTGCGACATTTCCACGAGCGCCAGCACATCTTTTTCGATTTTGACCAGCGTGTCGTTCGGGATCGCTTTGGGGTTCGTGAAGTCAAACCGCAGGCGATCGGGTTCGACTTTGCTGCCCTGCTGTTCGGCGTGATCGCCGACGTTCTGGTGCAACGCGTGGTGCAAAATGTGCGTGGCCGAGTGGGCGCGGCAAAGTGCTTGCCGGCGATCGATATCGACGCTTGCTGTGCAGGTGTCGCCTTCGTTGATCGTGCCACTTGCGAGGTAGCCGTGATGCACAATCAACGCGGCGTGTTTCTTCGTGTCGACGACGCGGAACTCGAACGCATCGTTCTTGATCGTGCCGGTGTCGCCGATTTGCCCCCCCGATTCACCGTAGAAAGGTGACTTGTCGAGGACCAAACGCATCGGTGAGTCTTTGTCAGCTCGCTCAAGCTTGCGGAGCAATTGACCGTCGTCGTCTTTTTCTTCACCCGAACCGGTGATGATGCCTTTCACAACGGCTTCGCAGGAAGTCGTTTCGTACCCCATGAATGGTGTTTCGCGAAGGGCTTCCTTGAGAGTTTCGAGTGGGCCGGTTTGGAACAGTCGATTACGGTCTCCGCCACTGACGTCACCATGAACGTCCATCGCAGCGCGAAAACCTGGCCAATCAAACGTGAAGTTTTGTTCGGCAGCGAGGGTTTGCACGAGTTCAGGTGGGACGCCATAGGTGGTCAGCAAGTCAGCGGCTTCGTTTCCTGGAACCATGACAGCCGATTCTTCGCGCATTTGCGTGAAGAGTTGGTCGATCCGTTTGACGCCACCATCGATGGTTTGGAAGAAGGCCTTTTCTTCGGACTCGATCACTTCCGCGACACGCGCGGTCGTTTGACCGAGTTCGGGGTAAGGAACCTTGGAGGCTTCCGCGACGGCTTCGACCAATTTGTAAAGGAACGGTTCTTGGACGTTCATTTGGTAGCCGTCCAAAACGGCGCGCCGAATGAGTCGGCGGATGACCGACCGCGCGTCTTTGGCACCTGGGTAGACGTTTTCGTGGACGGCGAAGGTCGCGGCACGAGCGTGATCGGTGATGCGCCGCAAACGCCGGCCGTTGTCACTTTCGTATTCGTATTTGACGCCAACGACGTCGGATGCAGCTTCGACAATCGGGAACAACGAATCGATGTGGAAGTTCGTCGGCACACCTTGCAGAACGCTTGCCGTTCGTTCCAACCCCATGCCGGTATCGATGTTCTTACTTGGCAGTGGGTGCAAGTTGTCTGGCGGATCGCCGATGCGATTGAATTGAGTGAAGACGAGATTCCAGATCTCGACGTCACCACCATCTTCAAGTTGGTAGTAGATCTCGCTGCATGGACCGCAGACGCCATCGGGGCCTTGGCTTGGTGCGGAAGCGGGCCAGAAGTTCTCGTCCTCGTCCATCCGAGTGATGCGGTTGTCGGGAAGGCCGACCTTTTCCTTCCAGATCCCGTAAGCTTCGTCGTCATCCTTATAGACGGTCACGTTCAGCCGTGCGGGTTCGATGTCGAGCCACTTCTTGTCGGTCAAGAATTCCCAGGCCCACAGGATGGCTTCTTCTTTGAAGTAGTCGCCAAAGCTGAAGTTACCCAACATCTCGAAGAAGGTGTGGTGAAAGGCGGTTCGGCCCACGTTGTCGATGTCCCCGGTGCGGAGGCATTTTTGGCAGGTTGTGGCGCCCGTGAAGTCGAGTTTGACTTTGCCAAGGAAATGATCCTTGAACTGGTTCATGCCGGCTGGAGTAAACAGCACCGAGGGGTCCCATGTCGGAACCAACACATCGCTCGGTTGGCGGACACAGCCCTTGGACTGGAAGAACTCAAGGTATTTTTCGCGTAGCTCGTCAGTTTTCATGGGTCGGAATGTTCGACTTCGGGGTTTGGAATCAGCCGAGATGATATCGGAAGGATCGGTTCTGGGAGAGGCCAGCACAGGGGGCGAGGTTCGCTGGGGACCATTTTTGACCGCAATTTCCGAATAACTGCTCTTGCCGTGCCCCACTCGGAATTGCGATAGCTGCGACCGACACTCGATTTTGCACCCATTAAGCACGCCCGCGACGACGCGAAGTGAGGCATTGGCCCAACGTCCCCGCCGGCGCGACTGCTGACGCAGGAGAATGTTTGAGATGAATTGGAACGGAATCCGCCGAACCCTGTGCGGTTTGATTGTCGCTGCCACAGCCACAATCTCGGCCAATCAAGCTGCCGCCGATCACATCGTCAAACCTGGCCCGGTCAAAACGGTCACTCACAATCTGAATCCGACCAATTGGCGGATGCCGAAGTGGAAGATGCCGAAATTCGGTAGCATCTTGCCGCAAAAAGAGGAAAAGGCTCGCATCGTCAAGAAGAAAGAGAGTCTGTTCGATGAGGTGAAAACGACCACGGCCAACACGTGGAATCGAACCAAAGAAGCACTCAATCCTCAAAAGCTGAACCCCGCCCGGATGTTCCCCGCATCGGCCAAGCTGCCGAGCAAGCCAAAGAAAAAAGAGCCTGGATTCTGGAGCAATCTGCTGGCTCCCTACCCGCCTCAACAAGAAACCAGCGACCAAACCATGACCGACTTTCTCGGCTTGGATAAGCCGAACTAGGTATTCTCCGGGAATTGGGCTTCGTCGCGGATGAGGCACCAAGGCCGGCGTGTCCACCGCGATCATCGTCAAGCGTTTTCAGTTGGCGGCGGTAAGGTGGCCGGCGGGGTTTGCCCGCAGTGACGGTTGCAGGCTTGGGGCCGCGAATCGGGAAGAGGGACTCGTGGCCTCGTCCACTACACGGAAGAGGGACTCGTAGCCTCGTCCACTATACGGAACAGGGGCTGGTGTCTTGTCGGCCGCGCCCGGCTCTCTCTCTCCGGCTACACTCTAAAAATCAATCGATACTCTGGAATGGCTGTGTCGTTTCGCCGTATCATCCTGAGCGGGTAACCGCATGAATTCACCCCAAAATATCGACTCAAAGGAGTAGGCGATGCCACGTGGGAACACTTTCTCTGACGTTTCAAAAGCAATTGGCGACACCCCGATGATCCAGATCAATCGGTTGGTGCCCGAAGGTGGCGCAACCGTGTTTGCCAAATGCGAGTTCTTTCAGCCGCTCAATAGCGTGAAAGACCGAATCGGCGTCGCGATGATCGAAGCCGGTGAACGTGACGGAAAGATCAACAAAGACACGCACATTATCGAGCCAACCAGCGGCAACACTGGCATCGCGCTTGCCTGTGTCTGCGCTGCCAAAGGTTACAAGTTGACCCTGACAATGCCCGAGTCGATGTCGGTCGAACGTCGTGCGTTGCTTCGCGGCATGGGCGCCAACCTTGTCTTGACGCCAGCAGGTGAAGGGATGAAGGGAGCGATCAATCGGGCGGCTGAATTGGCAGATTCGACAGCCGGCTCGTTCATGCCTCAGCAATTCGACAATCCAGCCAATCCAGCGATCCACGAAGCGACCACAGGACCTGAGATTTGGGAAGACAGCGGCCAACAGATCGACGCGATCGTGGCTGGTGTGGGGACCGGCGGAACGATCACCGGGGTCAGCCGATTTATCAAGTCGGTCAACCCGGACTTCAAGACCTTTGCCGTCGAGCCAAAGCACTCGCCCGTGATCAGTGGTGGTGATCCTGGGAAGCACCGCATTCAAGGCATCGGTGCTGGTTTTGTTCCTCGCAACCTCGATACCTCGCTTGTTGATGATGTTGTCCAGGTCGATGACGAAGACGCCTTCGAGTGGGGACGCAAGTTGGCGAAAGAAGAAGGCATCGTTGCCGGCATCAGCAGTGGCGCAAACATGTGGGCCGCTGCTCAGGTTGCGGCGCGACCTGAAATGAAAGGCAAGCGGATCGTGACGATCATGTGCAGCCTTGGTGAACGCTACCTCAGCACGCCGCTGTATGCCGATCTGGGCCTGTAGGCGGTTCGTTGCTTTGACCTAATTCGTGCGCACCACGCTCATCGGAGTGTGGTGCGTTTTTTTGTGTACCGCGATCGCCGGGCCTTACACGTGGGTAGGGATTGCAAAGGCCCTAGGCCTGACGGCCGGCGGCTCACGGGTGTTGAGGACTCGATCAGCCAGTGAATCGATTGTGAGCCGCGATCGCGTAAGCGGCCGGGCATTCAAGGGTTTGTGGATGGTTGTCATGCGGAGCATGACCTACGAAGCTACCAAGAGGACGATCTGCGTTAGTCAGGGTGGCTTAGGTAGACGGCGCAGGATGCTGGATGCCGTCTCGGACGTTGATTGCAAATTCATCTTGCTGGCAATTTGCGATCGACGCTAAAACTTAGTCAACGCTTCACCGCTTGTTTACCAAATGGTGACTTTTCCGGCGTCGACATTGCAGATTCACAACAAGGGAAGTCGTTGTGTCATTGGTCTTTATCCTCATCGTGTTGATGGTTGTGATTAGCCTCTAATCGCAAACACCAACTTCAAAGAAGACATCGATCACTACGTTTGCCAGAGCGTGGAGATCGTCGCCTTTCGCCTCAAGGCTGAGAGGCTCTTTATAGTCGCCTTTCGCTCCGCGAAAGTAGCGCGTTCACAAACGCAACTTTTGCGAAGCAAAAACGACGCTCGAACTCGATTGAATCAATACACCGCCGCTACGCGTGCATCTTTGCGCGGGCGATCGACGCATCCATATCTTCGAACATTTTGGCGGCGCCTTCGTTGAAGATCCGTCCGATCAACAGGTCGGTCACACTGCCGCGATGCTCTGGGTGCTCTTTCATGAACCGTCCGATGCTGAATTCTTTCGAATAGAACGCGTGGACGAGCTTGCGAATCCAGTGGACCCCTTCTTTGAATTCGTCGATCCAGCATCCGAGTTGCTGTCCGCTGAGGTCGTCTTTGTCGACGCCTTGGACGATCGCGTCGCCGGCTCGGATTCCCATCTCGAGTGCAAAGTAGACCCCGGAAGAATACACGGGGTCGATGAAGCCAAGTGCGTCACCGACGAGGACCCAGCCATCACCGCTGCTGGTCGACGTCATGTACGAAAACTCTTTCGCAACCTTCAAATCGCCGAGGCGTTGAGCCGACATCAAACGTGGTGTCAGGCCGGGGCACTTTGCCAGTTCTTCTTCAAAGACTTGTTCGGGTTTGCCGCGTCCCTTGAGCATGTAGTCGTTGTCGCCGACACAGCCGATGCTTGTGATTCCGCGAGACAGGGGGATGAACCAGAACCACGACTCCTTCATTTCGGTATTCAAGATGATCGTGGCGCCCTCATTGTCTCCTTCGCCTCGTACGGCACCTTTGTAGTAGCCCCAGATCGCTGCCTTCTTAAGATCCGGGTTGATCTCCTTTAACCCAAGGCGGCTCGCGATGATTGCGGATTGGCCCGAGGCGTCGACAACCACTTTGGAGCTGATGTCGTGTTCGTTGCCGTCGCGATCACGAACACGCACTCCCGTCGCTTTTCCCGTTTCGTCAAAACAGACGTCAAGTAGGCGGGTCTGGTCTTGGCAGTCGGCACCAAGTTCGGCGGCGCGATCAAACAACATCTTGTCGAATTCGCTGCGTTCGACCTGCCAAGTGGTGCTGCACTCACGGTCGTCGTGTTGGCGAAAGAAGAATGGCTCGGACTCGGTCCCCCGGTGTGTCACGAACTGAACACTCTTTTTGGTCTGCCAGCCGCTGGTTCGCACACGATCCAACAGGCCCAAACGCTCGAGCGGCCAATACGTCTCGGGCATGAGCGATTCGCCGACGTGAAACCGCGGAATGGCATCCCGTTCAATCAACAGCGTGTCCACGCCACCGGCGGCCGTGACCGCCGCCGCGGCACCCCCACCAGGGCCAGCACCGATCACCACACAGTCGTAACTCGATTTCAACAATGCAAATCCACCAAATTCGAAGGGATTCAGAGGCGGGGAAACTCACCCAATGCACTCCTTACCGACACGATACAGGGTTGTTAACCCTGTGGGAGGGCATTTTGGACCGCCGATACGATCTGTCACTCCCCGTCGTACCCTGCCAGCAGGGGCATAGGTGGTCTATAACCAAGGTTGGCCATTAGCCGTTTGGCCTCCCCAATGAGGATCTTTTTCGAGGTTCCGCGGAATGGGGAGACCGAATGTGCCTGCACGCGGAAAGGATGCGTATGAGTGACGATGACCTCCAGCAGCGATATTATCGCCGGCTGAAGGTAGGCGCGCTCTTGCTCATTCTCCTCGCCCTCCCCGCTGCGATTCATTCGCACGCAGCGATTGGTTCACTCTTCAATCGCCCCTCGGATTGGCTGCCTGATGATCTCGAGGTGAAGCAAGATTTCAACAAGTTCGTCGAGAACTTTTCGGGTGCCGACATCGTGATGGTCTCATGGGACGGCGCTGTGCTCGGTTCGGATTCGCTTGATCGGTCGGCGAGTCTGCTTCGCAACTTGAGCAGTGCGGACTTCGAACCAGACAACGACCTGATCGCGCTGAGTGAACACCCGACGTGGGCTCAAGACGCCATCCTTGATGTTCGCGATGAATGTGGCACCGACACACCCTTGGAATGGGTGCGGAGCGGCAACGACACGCTCAATCGGCTAACGTCTGCACCCGCCAACATCTCCGAGGCCTCGGCGATTCGTCGCTTGCAAGGATCGTTGGTCGGGCGTGACGGCAAGCAGAGTTGTTTGGTCGTTTCGTTCGCTGAGTCTGGGATTCAGAACCGAAGGTACCTCGTTCCAAAGCTTCGTGAGATGGTCGCGCGGCTTAACGACATGAACGTTAAAGAGGTTGCGCTGGTGGGCGGACCGCTCGATGGTGCGACCGTCGATACAGCGAGCATCGAGTCCATTCGATTCTTTTCACCGCCATCGGCGATCGTGGCCGCGATCCTCTGCTTGCTTTGTCTTCGGAGCTTGCCGATGACGGCGGCGATTGTCGCAACCGCAGTGATCGGCGAAGGTCTGGTGCTGGCTTCGGTCTACTACGCTGGCGTACCGATGAACGCCGTTCTGATCGTGTTGCCACCGCTCGTTTTTGTGTTAACGGTTTCTGCCGGCATTCACCTGAGTAACTATTACCTTGATGCCGCACGTGAGTTCCCCGACATGTCTCGCGCGCAAGCGGCTCGCCGTGCGATGCAGGCGGGAGTCGCCCCGTGCTGTTTGGCAACCGGAACGACCGTGATCGGACTTGGCTCGTTGATGCTTGTTCGACTTGAGCCTGTGCGATTGTTCGGTGCGATCGCATCCATCGGCGTGATCACAACGCTGGTGTTGTTGTTTTTGGTGTTGCCAGGGGCCATGTTGCTGACACCCGTCAAGCGAAAGCAACCGGTCGAGGGTGCCGCGAATGATAGCCGGCGAGGATGGAGCGTTTGGATGCGTCGCCGATTGGCGAAGCCTTGGCCTTTGATCACCGCATTCCTGCTGGTCGCCGTCGTGTTGTCGACAGGCCTGACAAAGCTGCATAGCTCGGTCAACATTCCACGAATGTTCTTGCCCGATAGCGATATTCGCCAGCAGTACACGTGGTTCGAAAACCATGTTGGCCCAACGGTGACTGGCGATTTGTTGGTTAGCTTTCCGCTTGCCACCGAGGAAGACGATCCGCTCGAGCGTCTCGATCTGATTCGTCGCGCTCACATCAGTGCACTGAACGAACCTTGTGTCGAAGGCGTGCTGTCGGCGATGTCGTTTGTGCCGTCCATTCCTCGAAAACGAAGTCTCAGCGCGGCCGCCAAACGCAGTGTGATCAAGCAGCTGATTCGAGATCCCGAATCATCGCTCGGAAAACTTGGGTTCATCGCGCGTAGCGATCAAGAAGAGATTTGGCGGATCAGCTTGCGGATGCCCCAGCGAGACCAAGAGGACTATGGGGCCGAAATCGTTGCGATCGAAAGGGCGATTCGAGATGAATTGGCAGATGCGGCGGTCCCCACCACGGTGACCCTGACCGGACATGTGACGATCGTCCAAAAGTCGCAAGAGATTCTCCTGAGTGACCTCTTTCGTAGCTTTATGACTGCGTTCGGCATCATCGCGATTGTGATGACACTGATGCTGCGGAGTGTGATCGGCGGACTGATCGCGATGGCGCCGAACCTCTTTCCGACGATTGCTTTGTTCGGCTTGATGGGGTTGATTCGATTGCCGCTTGATATCGGATCGGTCATGTCCGCGAGCGTTGCCCTTGGGATCGCGGTCGACGACACCGTTCATCTTTTGAGCCGATATGGTGCGCGGCGATCCCGCGGGCTCGGCCAGATTCGAGCCGCCTACGGGGCGCTTTCGCAGTGCTTTTGGGCGATGTTGCAAACGACGTTTGTGTGCGGCCTTTCACTGATGGTGTATTGGTTCAGCGATTTTGTTCCCACCAGTCAGTTCTCGTTGTTCATGTTTGGGTTGCTCACCGCCGCACTACTTGGCGTTGTGTTCTTGTTGCCCACTCTGATGTCGACACCGCTCGGGCGTTGGCTATCTCACACGGTGGGCTCAAGTCATGGTGGCGCTTTGTATGCGGACCAAGAAGACTCGTCCGAACCCAACGACGTTCGGCAGCTTCCAGTCGTCGAAGAAGATTCTTCGTTGCGTCCCAAACATGCATCCGCAGAGTCGGTTGCGCGGATATAATCCGCCGCTCTGGCAAGTTCGACCACTCATCCAAAGCGGGGATTCCAATGAAGGCTAATGATCTGATTCGACTGTCGCTCGAAAACAGTACGGGTTGGTGCATGGGGCTGATTCAAGACATGCAAAACGCACCCTTACAACAACCAACGGCCAACGGTGGCAATCACCCACTTTGGATCCTTGGCCACCTCGCCTATGGCGAGAGTTTTCTGTTGGATGGCTTCATCATTGGCCAAGAGAATCGATTCGCGGACTGGGAAAGTCTGTTCGCTCCCAAGAGCACGCCTTCGAGTAACTTGGATGACTACCCGAGTTTCGAAGAGTTGATGGGTAAGTTCCAGGGAGTGCGAGCGGCAACACTTGAAAAGCTCGACTCGATCAGCGAGAGCGACTTGGACGCCAAGACCGGCGCGCCCGAAGAATACGGAGCGTTTTTCGGGACGGTCGGTGCCTGTTTTGCGGCGATGAGCACGCACATTGCTTTCCATGCCGGTCAGGTTGCCGATTGCCGGCGCGCCGCGGGACGCGATCCGTTGATGATGTAGGTCCGTAGCGCATTTCGATTCATACGAAAAAAGAGCCCCGGCCAAACGTTGGACGGGGCTCTTTTCTTTTGTCGATTCAGTCGGTTGGGCTTACCAGTTGTATTCGGCACCGAGGTATCCACCGTGCAAAACGATCGAGTCGTTTGCACTGAGGTAGGTGCTTGGCAGCAATGACGACCCATATTCGGGAGCGAATTGATCGGTTGCCGTTGCCAATCCGGTGACACCCATCAAACGGTATCCGCCTCGAATGGTCCAAGCGGCACTGAGTCGGAAGCCGACGCCCAGGTCCAGTTCGCCCAAAGTCGACAAGACGGTGTCTTTGTCTTCGGTTAGGATGAAATCGGTTGGCGTCGCATTGCGATAGGCCAAGGTGCCCAAGGTTCCGATTCGTTGACGGTACTCGGCGCGGTTGCCATAGAGGCCAAACTTACCACCAACCGAGAGGTTCCAGCGGCAGCCGAGAACGTAGATCAGCCGACCACCGAATTGGTAACCAAACAGGTTGTTTCGGGTATCGACGTTGTAATAGATATCGTTGGCTTGATACCCGACTGTGCCGTCGATGTTGCCTGCAAGCTCGAAGGCGTCGCGGACTTGGAACCAACGGAACCCGTGGCTTGTCACCAGTTGCAAGCGACCGCAGGCGCCGCGTGTGAGTGGTCCACCCATTCCACCGTAGCCGCGGCAGCTGTGTTTACCGAGACCGATACCGGCGCCAAAGCGGCTGCCAAGAATCGATCGAGGGTTGCACGAAGCGACTCGACCGGCGCCGCCAATACCGAAGCTCGAAAGGTTCGCTTCGATGCCTTGGAAGCGGAGGTCGCGCCGGACGCGATAGCCGGCTGCACCATCAAAGTGGTTGTAGATCGTGTCGACACCGGTACCTGGGTCGACGCTGATGTCATTGAATGCAGGGAAGGGAGCACGGTAGGCCCCGGCAACGCCTGGAATCGACAAGATTTCTTGCTCGCCGGGATTCCAAAGCATGTACCCGAAGCTCAAGGCGTGGCGGTTGCAGTTGATGTAGCGTCCGCCAAAGACTTCAAACCCGGTGCTGCCACTTGGATCAACATCGGCTGTGGTGAAAAGAACGGCTCCCGTTGCATCATTGTTGATCAGGTTGCGATAGCCTTTGTTTTCCATCGTCAGGAACAGCAGGCTGGCACCGCCAAAGTAGCGTGCAAGCTGAGGGCGTCCACTCCATGGCGCGGCGGCAGCCGTGGAGTAGCAGCTGTTGCAGCTTCCGTCGTCGGCGGCAACCTCAGCACTACCGATCGCGCTTCCCACCATTTTAGCCGGCGCGTCTGCGGTGGCGTCAACTTGTGGTTTGGGAGCCGGAAGCTCGGCAGCAACGTCATCGGCCTGCTGTGCGGCATGATTGTCCGCAGCGGTCAGGAAGACGTTCTTGGGAACGTTGAAGTTGTTCCACTTGGCTGGCGATGAGTAGGGGGCCGGTGACGTGTAGGCAGAGGCCGGCGATGTGTATTGTGCTTGTCCGATTGAGCAGGTGCTCAAACCGATGGCGACAGCGAAGCTGCGCAGAATGTTGGTTCTCATTGTACGAATCCTTTACATGCTTACTCGTCGCGATCCATTAGCCGCCACACGATACGCGCGATCCGAGATGCTGCACTTCCAATGCAGTCACGTGAGAGCTCTCGCGTGTGCGACGGATTCGACGAGCGAACCGGTTGCGTTGGGTGATCCGTACCCAAAATGCGATTCCGTTCCGGGCCAGGTCTGGAGTCTCAGCGCTGGCCCATGTGGAGTTGGATCGGCTGAACCACCCCCCGCTCGGGCACGCATTGCCAAGAAGACGATCAAGAAGTCCGTCCAACGATCGCATAAGTGGACCAGCCGTCATCACCGCTGTCAGTGCTCTCAGCGATACCGGTGATGGAATCCCTAGCGACGGCCCGTGAGCCGAACGAACAACGGGAGGGCGACGCTCCTGCGGAGCTGCGCTCGAGGTTCGGCAGGAGCCTCACGCTCCCATCCTCGTTACCCGCTCCGCGTGGAAACGAAAAAACGGTCGCCGATGGAATTCGGCGACCGTTTGTCGATGGATTGCTCGTCGTGACTCGGCGAAGTTATCGCAGCAGAGCCAAAACGTTTTGTGGATTCTGGTTGGCCAGCGACAACACGTTGGTGCCCGACTGAACCAGGATCTGAGCTCGGGTCAACTTCGCCGACTCTTGAGCAAAGTCAGCGTCGCGGATCGAGCTTTCTGCTTCTTGCAGGTTGGCTTTGGTGTCATTGAGCGAGACCAAGTTGCTTTCCAGCGTCGTGGACTGGAACGCACCCAATCGACCGCGAAGGCCGGTGACTTTACCGATCACTTCGTCAATGATCTTTGCGGCTCCGGTCACATCATTGTTCAAGCTGCGAGCCTGACCGCTGCCGAGTTCGTACAAACGTCCAGTGGCACCACCGAGTTGACCGGTGCTGACGCTGCCGATGCCGAGTGCGGCTTGCTGAGTGCTGCTGACTTCAGGTCCCAATTGGAAGGTGGCTCCACCGCCCGAGATCGAGAACGAGAAGTTGGTGCTGCTGCCGTCATCAACGGTCAATGACAAGTCAAGCGAACTGGTGTTGATCGACAATGTGTTCGCGTTTCCGGTTGCTTCGACACCGTTGACCTTGGCTTGAATGTCGGTACCTGTGTCGCGAGTGGTGTCAAGGTTGGAGGCGAAGGTTCCGCCCGAGCCTTCATTGATCACATCGACATTGACCAAAGCATCACTACCGTAGTCGGTCGATGTCAGTGTCAAGGCACCCGATGCCACAGCGGCACCGACACCGGTACTGTCGGAGACCAAGTTGATGGCTTCAGCGATCTGGTCTTTGCTCGTTCCCGAACCAAAGTTGAATGTTTCAGCACCTTGCGAGCCGTTGAGTTGGAAGACCAAGTCGGCTGCCAACACTTCACCGCCGGTGCTGCCGGTGGTGATCGAGTCGACGCCATCGCCGATGTCAACCGAAGCGTTGGCCAATCCAGTGGCACTGAAAAGTGCTGTGGCCGATGCTCCGTCAACGGTGTGGCTTCCAATCGCACTTGCGATGGCCGTCGCGGTTTGAGGTGCCGAGGAGTTGACCGTAACGGTCAAGACTTTTTGTTCGCTGTCGTAGTCGGCTGCGTTGGAGGCACCCGAGACAAATTCAACGGTCACATTGTTGTAATCCGAGCCGCTGTTGACGGCGGTGATGTCAACAACCGCGCCGGCTGCAGCGGTTGCGGTCGTACCCGCAGTACCACCACCGGTACCAGCACCGGAGGCACCCGTTGCAACAAAACCATCCAAGTCGTCGATTGCGTCTTGAATGACTTGAGCGTCAGCTGAGGTCCCGGTGAAGTCGGCCGAGATGGTCAATTCGCCGGTGCCCGAGTTGTAAGAGACGACACCCGTGCCATCGCCGGCATTGTCAGCCAAAGTCACGTTGGCGAATCCGTCGTCACCGGTGATTGTGATCGTTTCACCACCGATGGCGGCGGTGCCAACGCGGCCGTCTGGTGTGGCTGCGTTTGCTTGAGCGGCGGTTGTAAAGGCCGACGCACTTGCCGTTGCGGTCGCTTGCTCAGCAGCTGCACTGACAACGACTTCGACGTTCAAGTTGCCCGAGCCGAGTTTGGCTTGTTCGATACTTGCGTCACGGACCGACGAAACGCTGCCGACGGTCGAGACAAAGTCTTGTGAACCGTCAAGCAATTTACGCCCTTGGAAGGTCGTGGTCTGCGAGATTCGGTTAATGGCTTCGAGCGAACTGTCAATTTGAAGTTGGTTCGCAGCAATTTCCTCTTCGCTCAACGCACCGCCGTTGGCCGCTTCGACAACCAAGCCGCGGACGTCATTAAGCAGCGTGCTGACCTGCCCGAGGGCACTGTCGGCCGTCGCGATGATCTGGCTGGCACGTTGCGTGTTCGAGATCGCTTTGTTGAGACCCGTGATTTCACTTCGAAGAGCCTCGCTGGCGATCAAACCAGCGGGGTCATCGGCACCGCTATTGATTCTCAAACCGGTGCTCAGTCGAGTCAGAGCGGATTGCAAGTCGTTGTTGCTGGTCTTCAGTCGGTTCTGTGCAACCAGCGAGGAGACATTGGTGTTGATTCTAGTCATTGATGATTACCCCTAACGTGCGGCGGATCGCAATCGGTATGGTTGGATACGGCCGCTAAAGGACCGGCTAGCAAAGAAAGCCAATCGACGACCAACTTCGGTCGACAACCCCTTGGCAATCTTTGCGTCTGACGAAGCCTTGGTTACGTGTGGGGAAAACCAGTGGTTGTTAGCGAAGAAACCCTGACGAATTGTCGCTGGCGCCCGTCGTATCCGACACGACCGGCATGACCCGAAAAGAGGTGGGATCAAGATAGCGGCGAGCCGCAGTAATGGCGCAGATTGCGTCTGCGAATTCAGCAGAACGCACCCCTGCCTACGTTTTCACAAGTGAGCCGCGATCGTGTAAGCGGCCGGGCCGTGCAATGCTGCCTGGCCCATGGTGCAGGGGCCATGGGTGCAGGGTCCGTGCGGCAAGGGCCCGAGACGCCTCACGGCCTGCGGCTCACGGACGCTGCGTGAGCAGGGGAACAAGCGCAAAAAAAATGATCCCAACCGCGAGGGCCGGGATCATGACGTCGTTTGATAGGCAAGCGTTGGACGTTAGTCCTCTTGCGGAGGTTGAACGTCCTTGGTTGCTCCTGCGCCCGTTTGGGTCGCACGGCGATTCTCGCGTTGGATCGCGTCGTAGACTTCCTGGCGGTGGACCGGAATCGACTGTGGAGCCTCGATTCCAAGCCGGACCTTGTCACCACGGATGTCCACGATCGTCACAACAACATCGTCGCCGATCATGATGCTTTCGTCTCGGTGTCGTGAAAGGACCAGCATGTCGTCCTCGGAGGTGTTTGATTGGGGGTGCTTACAATTTCAATGCACGACCGGCGGGTAGAGTTCGGCCGCAGTGCAATGGCGAGAAGAATCCTGTCTTGCTCGCTAGAGAGATGATCGGCCGCGAATTGCGACGAATTGACACCGAAGCTCGGAAGGTCGGTCCATACCGGTCGTGCCGGTTCGGACGCCAAGTGTTTCAGCCGACACGCGGTTTGAGGGTCTCGAAACCCTTAGGCGACCTTTTTGATGATCTCAGAGACCGAAGGCTGCTGTGGTGAAGCCAATGGCACAGGATGCTGCAAAGGTTGATCATCACTCGTGATCACCTGGCAACCGAGACGTCGATTCAAGTTCAAGAGAACGGGCGATCGCAGATTGGTCGTCAGTTTGCCAACGTGCCCCGACACCGTGGTCATCACATAGATTTCCGCACCAGGACGCATGTGCAACGTCTCCAGGTCGCGACGACTGACGTGGACCCGATAATCGTTGTAAAACGCACGAGGGCTGATGAGCGGAATGGCTCGATCACCACGTGAAGCGCTCTGCAACCACGCGACCGACGCGTTGTCCTGGTCAGGCAACAGAGCCCACTGCCGAAGGGTTTCCATTCCAATCAGTCCCTGTGGAAACAGGAAGAGCTGATTTGCGTTCAGTCGCAACGTGCCAAATCGTTGTGTGTTGATCCGCATGGGATGGTTCCCGACTTTCAATCGCAGCGTGAGGGTGGTGATAGGTGAAACGCAAAGAGCGCACGCACTGCCTGCGATCTTCATCGGCCTGATGACCGGTTGAATCGACAAAATCGCTACAAGAAGTTCAGAACGGTAAGTTGGGAGGTTTGGCCAATGATCCGCATCGACGCTTCCAACGCCACTTGCCGTTGGCTCAAGTCAGAGATCACCGTTGCCAAGTCAGCATCGATTTCGTCAGAGAGCTGCGATTTCATTTGAATGACTTTGTCCTCGGTGGATGCACGGAGCTGCTGGAGGTTCCGAGTCCACACACCGACACGCCCACGCGTGCGGCTGGCGCGATCCAAGTCGACGTCGACCACTTTTTGAAGCCGTTCGATCTCGGGAATGTCCCCTTCCAAGACCGCGTCGTGCAAACGCAACAGCGTGTCGAGCGCGCCACCGGCATCTTTGGGCAGGTAGTCGGAGCCAACGATCGCATCGACACTGCCAACGAGTGATCCGACCGCTTCGCTCGCGCCCTTGGGAATGATTCCCAATCGAGTTCCCGCGTCACTGACACCGATTTGACGCACGGTCAACGGGTCGGCACCCGGAGGTGCTTCGAGCTGAAGACCATTGCCAAAATCATTCAGGTTGACCAAGACCCGCAGCGTGTCTTGGTTCGCAGGATGATTTCGAATCAAGTCCATCACGTCGTTGATGGTTTCGGCGCCATCGAGATCGAGGCTAAGTTGCACGCCGTCTGGTCGGATGATCAACAAATCGTCGCCAGCGGGATTGAGTGCGACGCCGCGGCCTTTTCCCAGCTCTTTGAGTTGCGTTTCTTCGGTGGCCGATCGAATCCCAAGTTCGCGAGCAGCGATGCCGCCGTTTTCGCCTACGGAATAGTCGACGCCGCTTCTTAGAGAGCGGAGTCGCAAACGCCCTTCTTCTTGATTCAATTCGGCGCGTACGTCGGCGCCCGATCGATTGATCGCAATGAGGACATCGCCCAACGTTTGCGCGTTGCTGAGGTCGATTGCGAACACCTCGTCGCCTTGCAGGATCTGGATCCCATCGGTCAGGTTCAATCCGCTTCCGTTGTCGAGGTCTGCGATGTTGGTGTTAGCCGTGACACGCGGCGACAAGCCGTCACCGATGATCGGAGGGGCGGACAAACCGTCAGGATTGGCGATCGCGAGTTCAGCCGCGGTGGTGCTGCCGACGGTGTCGGCGATTGCCAACGTGCCCGCGAGGCCATCGGAGTATTCAATTCGCACGCCATCGGTGGTCAGCGTGGCGGAAATCGGCCGCCCTTCAAGCTCAACCGTATTGAGAAGGTCAATCACGTCGCCAATCGTTGCAGCGGATCGCAAATCGAGGTCAACCCAGTTCGTTCCTCCGGAAAGTTGGATCACACCGGGTGTCACCCCTTTGCCAGCTTTCAGGTCGACCAAACGCGAGGCGGGATCGAGAGCAGCGTTGAGTGGTTCGCCTTCCATGAAGGTTGCGAAGGCTCCCAGGGTCTCGTTCGCATTGACGCTGATCGCGTTCGGCTGCCCACCGCCGAGTGCATTTCGACCGATTGCGTCGTTACCCGAATAGACGATGTGCAATCCGTCATACTGGAACGCAGTTCCCTTGTTCAGGAAGCCGCCAAGGACCTGGTGGTCGCGAAACAGTGAGTTTCCTGCCGCGAAGACCGAGTTGATCGATTGCTGGATCGTTTGGGCGAGTGCCGCCCGTTCGTCGTCCGAGTTGATGGTTTGAGCGGCCTGGACGGCAACCCCGCGCGATTCGATCAAGGCGTTGTCCACGCGGCCGAGGGCCTCGTCGGAGGCTTGATAGAATGCTGCGGCAGAATTGGCGTTCCTTTGAAGCTGATTTCCCCGGTCGATGCCACGGTGCAAACTGATGGCTCGCCCCGCGGCCGCTGGGTCGTCGGACAATCTGAGGACTCGGCGACCCGTGCTCAGTTGGTCATACTGATTCTGGATTTGCAGCTGGTCCGCGTTGAGCTGGAACATCAGACGCTGAGTCGTCAGCGGCGCGCTGGTGCGAGTCGTTGATACTGGCAGCAGTGGCATGTGTTTCCGCAGGTCCAGGAAGACAACAGGGACAATCCGATTTGCGTTATCGACCTGATCCTTCGTGCCGATGCAGAAGAACCGGTACGACCCGACACGGTGACGCAATCGGAAAGGATTGCCAGGTCGACCCAAGATCGCAGGGTGCTTTTAAGGTCGCTAGATTGCCTGTGTTAAACGCGGCATGTCGGAAGTAACAGAGTGAGGAAGTGAGCGAATGATCCTGATCGGCACGATGAATTTGACGCGAACCCATGATCGTGGCGATTTTTATTGCCCACATTGTGAAGGCGATCGTTCGTACCGGCTGCGAGCCCGTCGCCCATGGCTGACGCTCTATTTCATTCCGACCGTCCCTGTCGGTGGTGCTGAGGAGTTTGTGGAGTGCGATTCGTGCCGACAGAGCTGGGATCCGACGGTTCTCGCGATGGATCGTGAGTCCTACCAACAGGCGGCCGAGGAAGAATTCCTTGAGCAGGCGATGCGTTCTTCGGTGTTGGTGGTCATTGCCGACGGAACGATCACCGAAAACGAGATCGAAGCGCTCAAGCGCGTTTCCAATCGGCTCTTTAATCGCCCAATTGACCGCGAAGAACTGGGTGAACTCTGCTCGATCGCCAAACAGAACCGAATTGAGGCTTGTAACTACGTGCTTACCGTTTCGCGAGCCTGGAGCCCTGAGCAACGTCGACTTGCCCTTCAAGGCATGTTTTTGGCTGCGTCCGCCGATGGGCCAATGGGCGACCAACAGCTTGAAACATTGACGAAGATGCGCGAGATGCTCGAGCTGACCAGCGAAGAATACCAAGGTGCAATTGAACAGGCACTTGAGTGGGACGCCGTTTAAGGGGCTGATCTTCCCGCAACCGGCTTGCAGGGGTGTCATCTGGCGATGCGTGCTCGGAGGCTTGGCGGATCGTCTTTCATGCTTAAAATCGTCTGCTTACCGCCGCCGGTCCAACGGGCGATCTGGCCCAACGAGGCCTTTGATTGCTAGTCGTTTCAGCCTTGGTTGATCAAACCAACCGACGCGAACCATCGATGACCGGACGGCCGACCAAAGAAAACCGGTCAGCTGCACTGTGGACCGAATGCTGAACTTACAGTCTTGCCTTTTGGGTGAGTCGGGTTGAGCTCGAAGCGGCGATCGCGATTTCCTGGGCGGACAGGTCCTAATCCGAACATCAACCCAAACAACGCCGTGACAGACATGCCAGAACATCACAATCTCGATATCAAGCGGGTCGCCATTCTTTTTGCGGGTGGCCCCGCACCTGCTGCGAATGCCGTTATCTCTACGGCCGCTTTTTCGTTTCTTGAAGAGGGCGCTCAGGTCTTTGGCATCAAGCATGGTTACAGCCGGCTTGCCGAATACACCGCGGCGGGGCCTCTGCAAGAAGGTGCAGACTACATTCGCTTCACGCACGATTCGTTGACCAACGCTCGCAGCAGCCGCGGCATCATGATCGGCACGGCACGAACCAACCCTGGCAAACACGTCAGCTCGCCAGAGCATCTCACCGATCCTGAACAAGTCGCGCCGCTTCGCCGCGTCTACGAGGGCCTGTGCTCGTTGGAAGTGGACGCGTTGATTTCGATCGGCGGTGACGACACGCTCAAGACCGCAAACAAGTTGAAGATGTTCCAAGACTTGTTACCAGCCGATGCACGTCGGTTCCCCGTCGTTCACCTGCCTAAGACCATCGACAACGATTACTCGGGCATCGATTTCACATTTGGATTCTTCACCGCCGTCGAAACGTTGGCCGAAGAGATTCGAAACTTGAACTTTGATGCAGCCGCTGGCCGCTCCTACTTCCTTTGTGAAGCCATGGGACGCAGTGCAGGTTGGTTGGCATACGGTGCCGCCATCGCCGGTGAAGCGAGCATGGTGATGAGTGTCGAGGATGTCACTGGTGCACTGGCCGAAGAAGAAGTGGTCAACCAAGAGACCGGCGAAACGCGCAAGGTCATGGCAATGGATCGCGTCATCGATCGAATGGTCGACATGATGATCGCTCGCGAACGAGAAGGCCGCGAATACGGCACTATCGTTCTTGCCGAGGGGATGGCCGAGTACCTGCCAAGCCAATACTTGGAAGGCATTAGCCGCGACGATCACGGTCACATCAACATCTCATCGATCAACCTGTCCGCATTGATCTCAAAACTGATTGCTGAACGTTACAACGAGCGAACCGGCCGCACACGCAAGGTCAACGGTCTGCAACTTGGTTACGAATCACGCTGTGCACCACCTCACGCCTATGATGTGATGCTCGGTTCGCAACTCGGTGTCGGGGCCTATCGTGCACTCGTCGAGGAAAAACTCAACGGTGTGATGGTTTCGGTCTCGGGCCAACTCGATCTGCACTATGTGCCATTCGAAGAACTGGTGGATCCAGAGACTCTGGTCACCAAAGTCCGCTTCATCGAACAGGGGAGCGACTTCCACCGCTTGGCACGGTTCCTCGAAACCTGCATCGATAGCTAGGGCAAGCCAAGGCAAGTCTAAAAGCTCATCAAGCCATCGCCGGAGCATTCCTGGCGATGGCTTTTTTCGTAGGGTGTGTGCTCGCACGCACCAGCGTCATGCTTTCTCTCCCTCGTGCTCCTACTCGAGTCTTTCAGAGGTATCTTCGCGCAACCTGAGCAGCCGGCCGGATCTAGTCTCTGAGCAGCCGATCGATAACGAGTACGAGTACCGCGATGCTGAGTATGAGCGAGAACGTTGGGGTTTGGTGCGTGCAAGCACACACCCTACTTGGATTTCTTCGTAGGGTGTGTGCTTGCACGCACCAGCGTCGATGAACGGTGGTCTTTCCCGTGCAAACGCGCCCCTACATGTCGGCGAAGTGATCAACGATTCTTGCACCAATCGCCAGCGATGCGGTCGCCGCAGGTGATGGTGCGTTGAGCACATGAATCGCATGATCACTGGGTTGGATTAGAAAATCGTCGACGAGGTTTCCGTCCGGCGTCACTGCTTGAGCTCTCACTCCGGCGCGACCCGGAACGAGATCCGATGACTTGATCGAGGGAATGAGTTTTTGCAGCGCTTTGACGAAGGCGTCTTTGCTGAGTGAGCGGTGAATCTCACCAGCTCCCATCTTCCAATGTTTCGAAGCCAGCTTGAGAAAGCCACCGTAGGTCAGCGTCGAAACCAGGTCTCCCACGTTGACTTGCGACCAAGAGTAACCGGCACGCCCCAGTGCCAGGACGGCGTTTGGTCCGCATTCAACGCCACCGTCCACCATCCGCGTGAAATGAACACCAAGAAATGGAAAGGACGGATCCGGAACAGGGTAGATCAGATTGCGGCAGAGCGATTGGCTGCCTTCGGCCAGGTCATAGTACTCGCCGCGAAAGGGCACGATTTGCAGTTGAGGCGTCTCGCCCGTCATCCGGCATACTCGGTCACTTTGCAAGCCGCCGCAATTGATCAGGCGACCGCAGGTCAGCGTATCGCCACGAGAACTCTTGAGCGTAAGGGACGAAGACTCTTTTGAAATCGAGCTGACGTTGAATTCCAGCCTGAGCGTTGCGCCGCGGTCTTGCAGGAGTGCTGCGAGCGTTTGGCACACGTTCGCAAAGTTCACAATGCCAGTCTCGGGAACATGAATCGCGGCGACTCCGGCGACCGAGGGTTCGAGTTCGCGCAATTGGTCGGTATCGATCCGTTCGGCTTCCACACCGTTTTCGCCCGCTCGTTCCGCGATACTCTCGAGCCGCGGAATCTCCTGGGCAGAGGTGGCGACGACGACCTTGCCGCACCGTTGCCAGTCGACGTTGTGCTCGTCACAGAAGGCCTCCATGTCCGCTTTCCCAGCGCGACAACAGATCGCTTTTTCGGATCCGGGTTTGTAGTAGATCCCGGAATGAAGCACTCCAGAGTTGTGCCCGCTCTGGTGGGCGCTGACTCTGTCTTCGGCTTCAACGATTGTGAGCGATAAATCGGGGTAGCGCTGTTGGAGGCGGTAGGCGGTCGCCAAACCGACGATTCCTCCACCCACGATGACGACGTCGGATTGGGGCACGATGAAGAGCCAACGAGGGAAACGGGGATCTCGAGTCTTTGCGAAGACGTTAGGAAAGAATACTTGCGGGCGCCCACATGGCCATGCCCCTTCAAAATTTTCACCGTCGGGGATTCTCCCCCCGCGCTGCCGTCACAACCCTCACAAACGCAACCGGTTGTGGTTTGCCTGACAGGCAATTGTGACGATATGGCTCAGTTTCGCGGCAATCCACATGCCTGGCGTTTGGCAATGCTCATTTTTCGCCCTACCGTTGATTGTAGACCGGTCCAACGTGGGCCTTCTACGGCGTGATCCGGCGTAAGAGAGATATTGGGGCGCATCATGGCGCTAAGCAGCACAGTCACCGTTTCTATCGACGAAATCAAGGCAGGCGCCTCGTGCAGTTACCCGATTGAAGGCGAGTGCGGCGTGCTGCTGCTTGGTGCCGACACCAAGATCACGCCTCACGTGATCAATGGTCTGCGTGAACGTGGCATTACGTCCATCGAAGTTCACCCCAGTGACCTGGCAAAGCTGCGAGGTAGTGGATCGAATCCGCGCGCGAAAGCGTTGCCTCGAAAGGAAAAGCCGTCGAACCCAACGGGACGCTGGATTTCGAGCCAACCAGTCAAAGACCTGTTGGTCGATCGCCATGACGAAGACCTCAGTGATGAAAGGACTCAGACGCTCAAACGTGGCATGGGAACTGCAAAGGCGCAATATGAGCGCATGCAAAAACTGTTGGGAAGCAGCGAGCTTGATTCGATCTCGGATCTGACTTCGGTTTCGGAAGTCTACGCGCGCATGATGGTCGACGACCACGACCAAACGGTTGGCATCATGGGCTCTTCAAGTCCAATCGACGACATTGCCGAACGCAGTGTCCGCATGGCGGTCATCGGGATGGCGATCGGGATCGAAATGGGACTCGATGGCGAAAAGACCACCGAAATCGGTATGGCCGCTCTCTTGCATGACGTTGGCATCTACGCAATGGATGGCCGATTCCAAGAAGCCACGCGAGCTCTCGATCCTTCCGAACATTGGGAGTTTCAAAAACACCCGTTGCTTTCGGCCCGAGTCGCTCAAGACTTTATGGAGATCCCACATTCGGTGTTGTTGGCAATCGCTCAGGTGCACGAGCAGTTCGACGGTTCGGGGTATCCGCGTGGCACGAAGGGACAGCGCATCCACCTCTACGCTCGAATCCTAAATGTCGTTGATGCCTATCTAACCTTGACCGCACCTGCGGCAACGCGGCAAGCCATTGTGCCGCACGACGCACTTGGTTTGATGTTGCACCAAGCTGGCCGGGGATTGTTTGACCCTCAGGTGATGCGTGCTTTTGTGAACACGGAAACGATGTTCCCGCTCGGTAGCATGGTGGAGCTCAAGAATGGCGAACTTGCTCAAGTGATTCGGCGACCCAAGGCAGGATTTGCTGCTCCAGTGTTGCTCGGCAGCGACGGGAAACGGATTGAACTCGAATCGACGTCGCTGGAAATTGCCCGACCGGTTTGCGACCCGATGATCAATCAAATGCGTTTGACACCACAGCGGATGAAGAACGCGAAGTGGTGCAGTGAGACGCACACTTTCTTGATCGTCTGATCATTTCTTCTTGAAACGTTCGTCGATGATGGGCGTGTCCGGCGGTAGCTCGATTCGATTCAGGTCGACGATCTTTCCATCGACAATCAATTCGATGTAGTTTCGGTTCATCCATCGCACACGTGGGTTGTCGGTGTTGATGATCTTGCCCTTGGGAGCAACAGGGTCTTTTTCAGGGTGGCGACTGGAGGGCGGGCAATGAATCCGAACACCGCCTTGGATCGTATTGCCTAACCACTTGTTGGGACCAGGCATCAGAATGATCGGTGCTCCCTCGCTTTTGACCGCCAACAGGTGCGGCCACACCTTTTCGAATTCGGCCTGATCTTTACAGGGAATGTCGTAATGCCGCTGCATGATGGTGGGGCCGGCGGCGGTGCGCGATTGCTTCCGCAGCGGTTCCAGTTCGGTTGGCCAGGTTTTCGGCCACGTTCCGGTGTCGGCAATGCTGTAGAGGGCGTAGCTGGTTGTGGCGCCGAATAGCACCAACGCCGTCGCGATTAGAAGGCTGGCTTTGCGCATGGGAGGTTCTCTTGAAGGGAACGTAGTGAGATCGTTCTTTTACCCGATGGCAGCATGGCGGAGCTCACCGAGACTCTGGTCAATTCGACAACGATCGGGGCGAGTGTTTCTTAGGGATGCTTGGGAAAGAAGATGCGCGGAACTAGAATGCCATCCCTTTTCCTCGGAATTGCAATTGATGGCTCGCCTGCGACTTCTCGTTCTATTCCTGCTGATGCTTGGCGTCCTGCAGCCCACCGCTTTGTTAGCGGACGCGTTGGTCGTCACCAAGGCGATGTCCGCTTCAACGATCGCGGAGATTTTTGTCGAAGAGGGCCAGGTCCGTCTCTCGCTGGAAATTGGAGCGGCCGACGCAGAGGCTTTTGCGGACATTTTGCCCGATGCGCTCTATCGAGACTCGACGGGCCAAGAGGTTGCCCTCGATCGCCGAGCACCGGAGTTTTTATCCAAACAATGGAAAATGGTGGCCGACCAGAAAGTACTCGCCGGTCGCGTGACCAGATGTGAAGTCGGACGTCGAATCGAGCGAGACGAAATCACTGGCCAGCCGATTGTGATTGAAAGTGACGAAGCCGAACGGGTAGCGCGCGTCGAAGTCCTGTTTGCTCTTGCCAATCGACCGGCGGCGCTCACGTTCGATGTAACGGAGTTGGGGCGATCGGCTGAGAGCTCGCCGCCGACTTCGATCGCTAATATCGGTTTCGTTGCCTATCACAATGGCGTCGCGATCAATGATTTTCGCTACCTTTCGAATGTTGAAACGTTGCGGTTGGATTGGGAAGATCCTTGGTATAGCGCATTTGAACGAAAGAACTTGAAACGCCGCTTTGATGCGCCAGCAGCGGCGTTCCTCTACATCGAACACCTCGAAGTTCGCAAGGAAGTCCTCTTTCGTCCGCGAGATTTGCAGCGGTGGGTGGATCTTGGCCTCGAGGGGGCGACGGTCGTCAAAGCAGACCAGCGATCGAGCGTGTGTGCGTTGGCCGCCGAATTTCTACATGAACAGACGCCTTTGTTGATCGATGGCAAGGAAATCGGCGGGACGCTCGACCGTGTGCACTTTGTCACACAATCGCTGCGCACAACCGGCGTCGTTCCGGAAGGCCAAGATGTGTCGCTTGATAACGCAATGATCGGCGCAATTTACGTGTATCCGGTTGCATCGTTGCCCAAGCAGGCCGAATTGCGATGGGAGTTGTTCGACCAACGCATTTCACGAATCCCCGCGGTTGCGACCGACCAGGCTGGTGGCATGCCAAGTTTTCTCAGTGCGGAATCGCCCACCTTGGTTTGGACGAATCATTTAAAGTCCCCAAAAATCCCCGCGATGCGTGTCGTGCCCCCGCCGACACAACGAGGCGTCTCGATTTCTCTGGCGATGGTCGCGTGCATGATCGCTGCGGTGACCATCTGGATGCGTAAACGCGAAAATGCGTCGACACGCGAGGTGATGCTCCGTTTTGCTGCAGCATTAAGTTTTGTGTTTGTCGCGGTGGCGTCATCTCGTCTGCAATGGTTGCAGATCGATTTGCCCCTTGGGCGACCGGTGGCATTAACTGATTCCCAGTCCAACGAAGTGATGCACTCGCTATTGCACAACGTCTATCGGGCGTTTGACTATCGCGATGAGAGTACGGTCTACAACGTTCTAGATCAAAGTGTCTCCGGTGAACTTCTGACTGAGGTTTACCTCGAGACGCGTCGATCGCTGACGCTGGCGAGTCAGGGGGGAGCACGCGTGAAAGTGAAGCAAGTCGATTTGGTCGGTTGTGAAGTCACCGAATCAAGCAGCGGCTCGTTTTCAGCAAGATGTGTTTGGGACGTTGCTGGCAGCGTTGGGCACTGGGGGCACCTTCACGAGCGACGCAATCAATATGTTGGGACGTTTGCAGTGAAGCTCGTTGACGGAGCTTGGAAACTCGCGGAACTCAACCTCGAAAGTGAATCGAGGATCTAGTCGAGCGCTTTGCTGAGCACGAGCACGAGCACGACTGGTTTGCCGACCTTCGGTTGATTGCTCGGTGCTCTCTGTGTCCTCTGTGGCTTTCTAATAATCCTGCAAGGCCCGCCGCTTGCAGGTGCGGCTCACGATAGACCTTAGCGGCGGATGTCGGCGACACCTTCGCGGACGGCGGTTGTCAATGCGTTGACATCTTCGAGGGTGTTGTAGAGTCCGAAACTGGCTCGCGTTGTGGCGGCAACGCCCAATTTCTCGTGCAACACCATCGCGCAGTGATGACCATGTCGCGTGAAGACCCCGTGTTGGTCGAGTCGAATCGCGAGATCTTCCGTCGCAATCCCGTCAATCGAAAAACTGACGATGGCGCCCTTCTTTGACACTTCTGGGCCGTGAATTTTCAACCCCTTGATCTCGCTGAGTTGTTGATGCGCCGCCAGGGTGAGTTCTCGTTCTAACTTCCCAATCGCATCGAAGCCGACCGAACGCACAAAGTCGACTGCCGCACCGAGGCCGATGATTTGCACGATCGGCATCGTGCCCGCTTCGAACCTTGCCGGCGGATCGGCCCAGGTCGATTCGGTACGGCCGACTTCGCGAATCATGTGACCGCCAAATGCGATGGGATCCATTTGGGCAAGTCGTTCCCGTTTGCCGTAAAGCACACCGACTCCGGAAGGCCCGTAGACTTTGTGGCCGGAAAAGACCAAGAAGTCGGCTCCGCTCGTTGCCACATCGGTCACTTCGTGCGGGACGCTTTGTGCGGCGTCGACGACGACCACAGCACCGACGTCGTGTGCGGCCTGGGCGATCTCGGCGATTGGGTTGATGGTGCCCAGCACGTTCGACATGCTCGTGATGGCAACGATCTTTGTGGACGCGTTGAGAGTATCTGCGACTTCGTCCATCGACAGCTCGTAGCGATCATTGATGGACAGGATGCGCAGTGTCGCCCCTGTTTCTTTGGCCAACTGTTGCCAGGGCACGTAGTTGGCGTGATGCTCCATCTCGGTGATGACGATTTCATCACCAGGCGAAAGACGTTTTCGTCCCCAGCCGAAAGCAATCATGTTTAGCGACAGGGTTGTACCAGCGGTGAAGGCAACTTCGTCGCTTCCGGCAGCACCAATCAGGCTTGCCACTTTCTGTCGCGATGATTCAATTTCGTCGTCAACACGCTGACCAAAGTAGTAGCGGCCGCGAAAGGCGTTGGCGTAATACTCTTCTTCGCATTCGCGTTCTTTCTCGATCACGCAGTGCGGCTTTTGGGAGCTGGCACCACTGTCGAGAAAGACGGGCCGTTTCCCACCGGGTAACGGACGCTGAAGGATGGGGAATTCTTTGGCGATGGACTCGATTGATCGGGTTGGAACCGGAGCCTCGGCCTTGACGGCCACGCTCGGTGCGAGAGTGGGGATCGAGGTCTGGCCCAATTGGTCAGCCGCAAATTGACGGACCGTCTTGACCATCGAAAAGAGACCGTTCTTGCGCTGGGGCGTGATCAAGCGACCGAGCCCAAGCTTTTCAAAGATGGTCGCGTAGTCGATCTCGATCGCTTCGGCAGGCGTTTGGCCGACATAGATCTCAAGCAACACCGAGACGAGTCCCTTGACGATGATCGCATCGCTGTCTGCCTGAATCGTTAGCCTCTTCGGCTCTTCTTCCGAAAGTCCACAAACCATCCAAACACGGCTTTGGCATCCGGGGACGAGGTGTTCGTCTGAGTAGACCGACTCTGGGATCTCGGGAAGTGAACGACCAAGTTCATCCAAAACCTGGCACGCCTCGTGTTCATCAAGGTCTTCGAATTCTTCGATCAGGTCATCAACTGCGTTCACAAAGTTGTCCTTCGAAATGTCTCTTTCCATCAGCTCGCGTTGGCGTTCATCTTGCTGTCGGCCAATGCATCGATTTGTCAGCGGGCCCAATACTGTCCGCACGCCCAATGGGGTTCTTCCTGATTGACCGAATAACCGGCGGCTGGCTCAACATTCTTCACTCAGGCTGGGGCCGCCAAAATTCGGTCCGGCGTCGTCGAGGTCGTCGTCCAGCGGCGAAGCCAGCGCGTCTTGGAACGTTCGCCATCCAAGCAGACAACACTTTTGTCGCGCAGAGGGGATGTCCTTGCCGAGCAGATCAAGCATCTGTTGAGGAGAGAATTCACGAGCTTCCTCGGTTGATTTTCCCTCGACCGCCTCAACAAGCATTGATGCTGCAGCTTGACTCGCTACACAGCCGTCACCATCAAACCAGGCTTCGCGAATTGTCCCGTCTTGCGCAATTTGCAGTTCGATGCGAATCGCGTCGCCACAACCTGGGATTTCCGATTCGAATCCATGTGTGGCCCCCTCGAGAGGGCCTCGGTGGTAGGGATCCTCGTAATGATCGAGGACATGTTGCGGGAAGATTTCGTGGTCGTCGGTCATCGAGCCGGTATTGTGGTTTCGCCGTGTTTTCAGCCGTTTGGGGCCGCTTCTGAATTAAGTCTATAACCGTTGTGAAAAATCGACAATCGGCCTGGTAATTTGGCATCGCAACAGCTTCGAAACTGCGTGCTTTAGCACTCTCCCTTGGGAGAGTCAGGCTCCAAGGCCCGGAGAGGGTTTGTTTTTGAGGAGCCCTCCCCGGACTTTGCGTCCGACCCTCCCGCAAGCGGGAGGGTGATTGGTGGAGCACACGTTTCTGGTCTTGTGCTGCCGGTTTCTTAATTGTTAATCCCATTTTTGGTGGCGAACTGTGGGGGGATCAGCCGACGGCGACGATCGGTTGATCGGCGTTCGCATTGCGTGATCTATCCCCCAGAACCGGTTTTTTGCAATGCCGTACGGCGTTTACCTCTCTGCGACCGGGGCCAATGCCCAAAGCCGTCGCATGGAGCAGCTCAGCAACAACTTGGCCAACGTCAACACGCCAGGGTTCAAGCCACAGCAAACGATCGTCCAGGCCCGCTTTGCTGAATTGATCGAACAGGGCGAGGTCCAACCGGGGCTTGGTGGTGCCGACGACATCGGCGGCGGCGTCACGATTCAGCCGGCTGAAACAAAGTTTGCGACCGGTCCGATCAAGAGCACTGGGCGTTCGACGGACTTTGCCATTACCGACAACGAATCGTTCTTTGTGGTTCAGCGCGGCGAAGAACAGTTTCTGACGCGAGCCGGTGACTTCTTGATTGATGCTCGCGGAAGAATGGTGAACCAAAACGGTGACCAAGTGGTCGGTGCCGATGGTCGGCTGATTCAAACCGAACCGGGCGTTCGCTACGAGGTTGGCCCGGAAGGAACGTTGCGACAAGGCGCAAATCAATGGTCGTTGATGTTGGCCAAACCAAAGAGTTTCGGCGATTTGTCTCATATCGGCGGTAACCAATTCAAACCGCTGGCGGACTTTGATCTTGTCGCTAACGACAATCGAAATGTAGTAGCGGGAAGCCTCGAGCAATCTGCCGTCAGTCCAACGCGGGCGATGATGGAAATGATCGAAACTTCGCGGGTTTACGAAGCGAACGTGCGAATGATCCAGAACCAGGATTCGGTGATGGGATCATTGATCAGTCGCGTTCTGCAGTAGTTGGCGTTGAGACTACAAGCATAAGAAGAAACGGAATTCATCATGAGTGTGCAAACGCTTTACACGGCCGCTACCGGCATGGACGCGATGGAGACGAAGCTCGACGTCATCGCTAACAACCTAGCCAACATCAACACAACCGGTTTCAAAAAAGACCGCGCGAACTTCGAAGACTTGCTGTACCGAACCGAGGTGCACCCGGGTGTTCAGGATGCCACTCAGACTCCGACTGCAGTGGGAACTCAGGTGGGCCTGGGGGTTCGCGTGACCAGCACGCAAACCGATCACAGCCAGGGGACGCTCCAACAAACCGGGCGGACGCTCGACATGGCGATCCAGGGCAAAGGGTTCTTTCAGGTGCTTGATCCCGCCTCGCAGGAGCAGTTCTTTACTCGCGCTGGCAACTTCAACATCAACGCCGACGGGAACTTGGTCATGGGTTCGGCATCGGTCGGCCGGTTGCTTGACCCACCGGTCACCATTCCGCAGGACGCATCGGCCATTCAAATCAACACGAGCGGCGAAGTGCTCGTGCGCCAGCCCGGTCAGACCGAGTTGGCTTCGGTCGGTCAGATTCAGATCGCTCAATTCATCAATCCGGATGGCCTGTTGAAAGAGGGCGAGAACATGTATCGCGTCACCGACGCCTCGGGCCAGCCTCAATTGGGCACACCGGCTCAAGAGGGATTGGGCGCGTTGGTGCAGGGTTCGCTTGAAGCTTCAAACGTCCAGCCTGTGCAAGAGTTGATCGATTTGATCACCACTCAGCGCGCCTTCGAGCTGAACAGTCAGGCCGTCCAGGCGGGTGACCAGATCATGCAGAACATTTCCAACCTGCGTCGGTTCTAAGCCGCGTTGACTCGCAAAGAGAGTTGATCTTGATCCGACAAACCGCCATTCGATCTGCCGCGATCTTCACGCTGGTTTTTGCCATGGCTAGCGGCAATCTTCATGCGCAATCGCATCCTGGCGTCCCACACGCTTCGGCATCAGCCGATTCGGTGCAGTGGGCGACGGTCGATGCGAACACTCGCTGGGCTTTTCGAACAATCTCGCCCGTACGTGTTTCGTCGTCGATCGTCCGACTTCGCGACATTGTTGTTCCGCTTGATCCTCAGATGGGCGGATGGCAACGGCTTGGCCGCGCATCGGTTGGCCTGGTTCCGCTCGATGGCACCGCGATGGTGATCGATCGCGAGCGGCTCGGCGATGTGATTCGAAAAGCCGAGGCGACACCTTCGGTGATCGAATGGGTGGGGCCAGAACAGATCAAAGTGATTCACGATCCCAACGCGCCCAAGCAGAACGAAATCCGCCAGACCTCGCATCGGCCGGCCTACCGACAGATTCCCGAAGCAAGGCTGCCCGCATCGACGCCGCCGTTACCACGTTCACAGGCAAAGGCGATCCTGGCAAGAATTCAACTGGCTCTAAAAACACAACATGAATCGGTGGTCGAGGCGTATGCGATCGACATCGATTTGAAGCAGCCCGAACTGGTGCACTTGCACGGCATGATCGGTCCAGCGGATATCGACTTTCTGAGTGCGATTGGTGAGGGACGACAAACGATTCAGGTGCTCGGCAATACGCAAGATCGGACCTGCCAAGCGGTATTGGAAGCGACCCTCACGGCGCATCCACGCGTCGTTTTCCCTCGCAAGACCTTCAGCCGAGGGCATCGATTGCGATCAGAAGACTTGGTCGTCAAACCGGTTTCCGATGGCGAGTTCGAGCCGTCATTTGTGAGCGATCCAAATGAACTCGTCGGGATGGAAGTGCACGGGATGGTGCGGGCCAATCAGCCGATATCCAGAGGCGAGGTTGGTGCGCCGGTTGTGATCAAACGTGGTGACGCCGTCGACATTCAAGTGATTGGAGGCGGGATCACCGTGACAACGCGCGGTCGCGCTGTTGAACAGGGAGCGGTTTCGGATGCCATCGAAGTCGAAACGCTCAGTCCAAGAAAACGTCTATTGGCGCGAGTGGTGCGTCACGGTTTGGTCGAAATTGTCACTCGAGCTCCACAGGTACGATGAACAGTATTAAGACAATCGTCGCCGTCGCAGGTTTCCTTGCTGCGAGCGTCGTCTGCCTGCCCAACGCATCGGCGCAAAACAGCTCGCTTTTGCACCAGGGGCCACTGATGCCGACCTATCCGGGCCAAGGTCAGATTGGCGCGGCAACGGCACAGCCACCCATTCCGTATGCCAGCGTGCCGACAGCGCAAGAGGATCGTCCTCGTGTGCTGCTCAATGGTGCCAGTTGGACCTACCAGCCCGCGCCGCCGATTCGGCAATTCGCAATCAACGACATCATCACGATTCGTGTGGACGAAATCACCCGAGTGCTCGCCGAAGGTGCCGCCGAAAACCGCAAGCGAACGCTGTTTGAAGCAGTGCTAAGCGATTGGATTCGCATCACCGAGTTTCGCTTGCGACCGGACGCCCAGGCCAATGGGGATCCTACGGTCGCGGGGGAATCGAATGCACAGTACCGGGCGGAATCGACCGTCGAATCACGCGAATCGATGACTTTCAACATCGCGGCAACGGTCGTCGACATTCGACCAAACGGTTCACTTGTTCTTGAAGCACGCAAGACGATTCGTGTAAACGACAACTTATGGGAAACGTCGTTGTCTGGAATCTGTCGCGCCGACGACATCGCGCCGGACAACGTCGTGCTAAGCAAAGATCTGATTGACTTGGAAATTCGGAAAATGGACCGCGGTCATCTGCGTGATGGCTACAAACGCGGCTGGTGGACGAGATTCCTTGATCGCGCGGGGCCGTTCTAGTGAGGCGACGTTTGAGCAACCTACGATTGATTGGCCTGCTGCTTGGGCTCGCGTTTGCACTGTGCGTGTCAAACGTAGGTCATGCGGGTGACTTGAGGCTGGGCGAACTCTGTCGTCTCAAGGGACAGGAAACCAATACCCTTCAAGGTTTGGGGTTGGTCGTTGGCCTGCGCGGTACGGGTGATTCCGATTCTGCACCGACAGCGCGTGCCCTTGCGCAAATGATGAAAAACATGGGCGCGCCGATGAGTATCGATCGGGGCGGTCAACTGAATCTTGCTGATGTCGAAGAATCTCGCAACGTCGCAATGGTGTTTGTCACTGCGACCGTGCCCAGCGTTGGCGCCCAGCCGGGCGACCTGCTTGATGTGCGAGTCAACGCAATCAACGCGAAGAGCCTCGAGGGCGGCACGTTGATGTTGACGATGATGCTGGGGCCACGGGCCGACAACCCAACGGTCTATGCGACAGCCCAAGGGACATTGTCCGTATCGCCAGACGGGCCGGCGACCAGTGCGACAATTCAAGGCGGTGCCAAAATGGAAGCCGAGGTGAACGCGGCGTTTCAACGAAATGGCCTCATCACCCTTGTGCTCGATCGAGACTTCGCCAGCTTCGATATGGCGCAGCGCATCGAGGACGAAATCAACAACCTTTCGCAGGTCACTTTCGGTGACACCGGAAACATGGGCAGTGCATCGGGGCGAACCCGCGCACAAGCGATTGATCAGATGCACATCCAGGTACAGATCCCCGAACGCTACCAGCAGAACCCGATCAAGTTCATCGCGTTCCTGCTGAACAACATTCGGATCCAGATCTCAAGCCATTCGTCACGTGTCGTGATCAATGAGCGCGAAGGTGTTGTGTTGATCGGCAAAGACGTCGAAATCGCACCCGTGTTGGTCACTCATCGGAATCTGCGCATCGAAGCAGGTGGCGGCAACGAACTCGTTCCTGTCGCGGAGAAAACGGATGACGTGGGCAATGCAAAGCTCAAGAGCCTTGCGGATGCTTTGAACGCGCTCGATGTTCCCACCGAGGACCTGATCGCCATCATCAAGACGCTCAAGCGGAAGGGTGATTTGTACGGCGAGGTTGTTTTTCAATAGCCAATGGATGACAGCGCAATCCTGAGAGAACGCTGATGTTAGGAAACAAGCGATGACCATTCGCCCTCATCTGCCGACAATGATGCCCAAGACATTGGCTGATCAACAGCTCGCGTCGAGAAACTTGGCCGACCAACAGCTCGAGCCGAACGCACCGATCCAGGAATCGGATGAAGCCCGCGAGCAATTCACCAAGTTCGTCGGGCAAGCGTTGTTCGGTGGCATGCTCTCCACCATGCGAAAGTCGACTGGGCAAGCCGCTTACATGCATGGTGGTCGCACCGAAGAAGTATTTCAGAAGCAGCTCGATCAAGTGCTTGTTGAAGAGCTAACCGAAGCGTCCTCGGGAACGATTTCCGACCCGATGTACGACTTGTTCATGGCTCAACGAGGTTTGAGCAATCACGAGCCTGTTGAAGTTGAGCACGAGCTTGGTGGCTTGAAAGAGTTGCACGAGCTTTCGACGCCAGATGAACTGTATCAGTTGCACCGGAGGCAATGATGAATCAGCCAGCGGAACAAGAGGCATCGAATCTGCGTTGGGAGCAACGCGTGACGAGCTACTTTGGACTTCTTGAAGAGAGCGTTTCCAAGCTGAACGACGTCCTCGAAAAGACCAAGGTGGACACGCAAGCCGGCGATGCTGGCGGCGTTGACGAGGCCAATGTCGAGTTGGCGCTTGCGATCGACCAGCTTCAACTTCGAATTGCCGAACGCGAAGATCTGTTGACCGCCGAGGACGCACCGCAGGTGGGGGCAACCCTGGTGGAAAAGCTTCGCTCGGATGCCCAATTCGAATTGGCCGATCGAGGCGAGGCGATTGGGCACGCCGTTGACATGGCCAACCACCGCGCTGTGTCGCTGTTTGTGTGCCAATATCATTTGGCCGATCTGACCGGCGAGATCCTGCGGTTGATGTCGGGCGCCACAGCGCCACCAACCTACGACAGTAGCGGCAACCAGCAGGCGTCCGGCGGTGACGGGATGTTGTTCAATGAAGCGGCCTAACGCAAAATCTCGTTCGGCCTAAGGTTCTTCTTCGAACTCGCCTTCGAAGATGTCTTCGCCCATCAGCGTTTGCAGAATGATGGGGCAACCTTCTTCGAGCATGTCGAGGACTTGGTCAAAGCCGTCTTCTTCACCGTAGTAGGGATCTGGCACATCGATGGGCCAGTTGTCGTCAAGGTAGTCGCTGAACATGCGAATGTGCGTGTTGGGACCCCCTGCGAGCGCTTGAAGCGCATCGTAGTTCTCGGTGTCCATTGCGAGGACCAAATCGAATCGGTCTGGGTCGAGATCCTCAACCGTCACCTGACGACCGCGACTGGTCAATTCGTAGCCGCGTAATTCGGCCGCTGCTTGCATCCGTTTGTCAGCCGGTTCGCCAACGTGGTAGCCATGGGTGCCCGCCGAGTCGACATCAACATCGACGCGGAACTCCTCGGCAAACCGGGCCATCACAGCTTCGCCCGCCGGTGAGCGACAGATATTGCCCATGCAGACGAACAGGACGCGCTTGGTCATTTCAAATCATCAATTGGTTCGAGGGTGTTCAGAAAGTCCGTTTGAGTGGAGACCCCCTGTGTTTGTCGTATCGTGCGTATTTAAGCACTTTTGATGTCGATCTGTCACGCATGCTCCCCCAGCCGGGGCGTTTTTGCGTCGCATTCGGTATCGGAGGCAATCGGGAGGTTGCTCCTCGCATGCACCGATCGATCTGAGTGTGGTGCATGCAAGCGCGGCACCCGGCACCGGTCGTTGGCGAAATTGGCCGATTGCCGGTTCGGGTGCCCGAATGTGCCGTTTTGTGGTGCGCGAAATCACATTCCGGGAATTTTCAGGGGAATTTTAGCGTACCTCTTCTGGGTGTGGTGTCGTCAGTTTTTCTCGCAAAACCAGGGTTACCCGAACCAAATTGCGGGTAAATGCGTCCTTTATCGAGACGTCAGTTGCGGCGCAGCAGCTTGCCTTATTCGCCCACAAGGGATAACATCTTCCCTTCTTGAAGGATCCTTCTCATCGTCTACCAAACGGAGCCTGGTATGATCGTCCGCTTCACTCAGTCTTGCCCGACCTGTGGTCGTCGTATCGAGATTCGAGCTGCGTTGTTGGGGCGTACGGTTGGCTGCCAGCATTGCAAAGCGGAGTTTATTGCTGAGCCTGGTTTTCAAGGCGGTGGGAAAGAGGAGATCGCCGAGATGGATTCATCGGATGATCTACTGGCACGCGCCGACCAATTGCTACAGGCGACTGACAAGCCATCGGCGACCGTCTAGTCCGTGCCCATGAGCCGCCGGCCCCTTCTCCTTGTCTCAGGCCAGTAGTGATCAATGCCCGGCCGCTTACGCGATCACGGCTCAATCACCGTGAGCCGCTGGCCGTGAGGCCTCGGGCCCTTACTTGCCCGTGTTTTGGACGAGTGCAGCTGTGATCGATGCCCGGCCGCCTACGCGATCACGGCTCAAGCGATTCACGCGGTTGCCGCTTCTCGCTGATTTACCAAATTTCCGACCACTTGGGTCTCTCCCCAGGTGGTGCCCATCATCACGCTGTTGATGCCCGAGCCGATGCCCAGCAGGGCGACCTTTTCACCAGGCGAAAGCGTGCCCTGGGCGGCTGCAGTGGCGAGAGTGAGCGGCAAGGCCACCGAGCCGGTGTTTCCGAGATGCGGGAAGGTTGCGAAGTCCCGTTCGATGGGGAGTCCAAGTCGCTCCAGCATCGAAACGCGATGGCGGGATCCCACTTGGTGGCAGATTGAATGGACAATGTCGTCGCGGTTCCAGCCCGTTTCGCTGAGCAGTTTTTCGAGGGCCGACGCGCCAGTCTCAATTCCCTCGGCCATCAGTTTTTCGGAATCGGTGTCCATCAGTGGCTGCATTCCCGCGCCAGCGTCATCATCGCTTCGGCAGAGATTGTGGAATTCAGTCCTTGCTTCGGCGATGGCACAGTCGATTTGGCTGCCCTGCTTCGAAAGGCTGCGGTGAACCAGCAGCAACGCGCAGCTTCCCGACCCGATGGTCAGTGAGGCGAAAGCTGGTTTGACGCTCTTACGCGTGAGCGTTGTGTCAGCGTTGAGCGTCTCGATGGTCTGCTGAAGCAGCGGGCGGCTGTTTTCTGTGCCAACCACGATTCCCGCACGGATCACACCCGCTTCGATCAGCGAACCAATTTGGACGGCTCCGTTGATGAGCCCCAAGCAGGCGTTGGAAACGTCGTAGACCCAGCAGTCGCGAGGAAGCCCGAGGCCATGGTGGACTCGAGAGGCCGTGGCCGGTTCAAGGAAGTCGCGACAAACACTCGCGTGGATCAGGCAGCCGATCTCGGACGGATCGATGTCAGCCGCTTCGATCGCGCGGCGCCCGCTTTCGATACTGGGGCCGCTTGGCACCGTCCCTTCATCCCAGACGCGTCGCTCCGTGATGCCGCTCATCAATTCCAAGCGACCCTGAGGCAATTTCAAACGCTCGTACAGCGGTTCGAGTCGCTGTTCAATTTGGTCGCTCGACCAAACTTCTTCTGGCAGGGTGGCGCCGATACCTTCAAGGCAAACGTTGTCGAAGTGCACGCTGGTGTCGTTGGGCAAAGGGAGAGTGGGGCAAGAACGCTGGGAAAAGCGCATTTTAGGCTGTGACAAACCGATCTGGCAAAGAGCCTCTCGTTAGACCGGCCTGTCCCTTCGCGTGTCCCCAGAAATGACCGCAAAACCTGCGGCTGGCCGCGAGTTGCTAGCATTCTCGCAGAATGCTAGCACTCCCGGTAGTGCTAGCGACCTCGAGGTGCCCCAATATGTGGAAGCTCTTTGGTCTTTGGGAGTTTTCCCGCTAATTTTCTCTCGAACGCGGAGGGCATACCGTTGTGCCTTCCAACCCAACTTCGACCCCCAATCATCAAGACGACCGCTTCGAGGACGAAAACAACGCAAGGGATTGCAAGGTTGCGAAGAGTGTCGATAAACACTTTGGAACAACGAGAACGGAACGCCGAAGTACTCAACCGGCAAACAATCCGGCTCATCGCCAAAGTGGCCCTCCTTATCAAACCTTCCTTTTCACTTGTCTGTTTCGAGTCGGATGCAAACGGCCAAGGCTGTGCTGCTGAGCGACTCGGTTCCGTAGAAACGATTGGTTGCTGATTGACGTCAACCAGTTGGGCGACGCGGCAAGACTCTGCGTCACATTTTTATTCGCGAAACCGAAGAGGAACTTTCGGATGACGTGTAAACCACTGATCGGGATGAACGCCGACTACCGTGCAGCTGCTCGCAATACACCCGCATACAGCTACATCGCCGCCGGTTATTTTCAGTCTGTGATCGCAGCTGGAGGCATCCCAGTGGTGATTCCGCCGTTGGAAGACGCTGACTCGATTCGAGCCACGCTCGACCAACTGCATGGATTCATCATGATCGGAGGGGCGGACCTTGATCCGCGAAACGACGGTTTTATGTTGCACCCCAGCGTGCGACCACTTGATCCTGTTCGCGAAGCGAGCGACCGCATGTTGATCTCAGAAATTGCTGAGCGACGCATGCCACTGCTCGGTATCGGAACCGGAATGCAGCTCTTGAACGTCCAGCAGGGCGGAAACCTGTTCCTACATCTTAAAGAGGACATGCCATCGGCTGTGCCTCACCACGATCCTCAAGACCCCAACCATCGTCACACGCTCGAAGTCGAAAGCGATTCGCTTGTTGGACGTGTTTACGGTGATGGCGAGATTCGGGTCAGCAGTCGTCACCACATGGCGATCGATGAAGTTGCACCAGGCTTCCGCGTCACCGCGCGATGCCCCGATGGTGTGATCGAAGCGATCGAGAGTGAAATGATGGATTGGTTCGCATTGGGCACTCAATTCCATCCTGAATGTGGTGCCGCTTCGGCGCTCGACATTCGCATCTTCGAAGAGTTCGTCGAAGGTGTGACACAGCGAGTCGACCAAGAGTATCGCTTGGTTGCCTAACATACGACGCGAGTTTCCTCCGCTTGCGAAACGTCGGGGGTTCGGAAACGTTTTTTCAGATCGTTGCTGTTGCTCTGTCTTGTCGGTTGGTCGTTGACGTTGGCAGATCGAGCTCAATCAGATTCAAAAAGACATGTCTGCAAAAACTAACCGTTACCCTCGGCGGCTTCGCTCGCAGGATTCTGCGTTGTCTTACGACGCTCGATTGGATAGGTTGAAGAGTGTCATTTGGCCGTCACGCAATTTTGTAAGTCACATGCGTTACGGCAGCCCGTTCACAAGGGGAGTGAATGATCAGTTCACAGGGATGTGGGATTAGCCGGCTGAACCATCGTCGAATTTGGTGATGGGTTTCAAACACCGCCGGCGCACGGATTGGCGCACCCACAGGCAAGATGCCTCACGGCGGAAAAGAAACCTTTGCCAGAATCCCGAGGTCAGGATGACTCGGACGGTTGGATGGATTCAACCACGATGAACAAGCCAGCTAACTGAAAAGTCAGGATTGACTTTGAGGCCGGACGTGCGACGAGTCGAAGCACGCCCGGCCTTTTTTCGTTTTGATGGTTCGACCTAATCCTGACGCTTCGGCTTGAGCGATTCCAAGTAGCGGCGCGCCGCATTGTAGTCGGGGCGAATCTGTAACGCCGCTTCGTATTCGTGGATGGCTGCATCGCTATCGCCGGAATACTGCAGTGCAACACCGTGATAGAAACGCGTTGCAGCATCGTTTGGCATTCGCCGCGCAGCATCGGACAGAGCGACCCGCGCCGCAACATAATCGCGTAGATCGATCAGCACGGCTCCCTTCATCCGTCGGATTCGGGGATCGCCTGGGAATTGTTCGGCAGCCTGTTTGATGAGCTTAAACGCCTCGTCCCGTAAACCGACAATGGCAAGCTCGCGCGCGACGCCTTCGAGCGATTCGATGTCATCGGATTCGAGTGCTTCCGTCGGCGTTGACCGTCTTGGCAAAGAGGCAACAGCAGGTTCAGAGGCGGAGACCGCGTCCGCACCCTCAGCCGAATTCGAAAGGGATGCGACGATCTGTTGAAGTGGTGCATAGTCGGGTGCCAGCTTGGCTGCGACGCTCGCGTGCAACCGCGCCGTTTCCTTTTCGCCGACGCGCACGAGGCCTTCGACTAAATTCATCCGAGCTCCAACGCTCTTGGGCCGCAACGAAACAGCCGCTGTGAAGTAGGGAAGTGCTTCGCGCGGCTTGGGTGGATCATGCGCGACGGCTAACGCTGTGCCGAGGTAATGGTTGGCCCAAAAGTTCGCCGGGTGTCTTTGCTGGGCGATCTTCAGAAACCGAATCGACGCGTTGCTGCGTTCCAAGAGAAAGAGCGTGCCGGCCAGTTGTATCAAGGAGAAGGGTGATTGCGTTTCAACCTCCTTCGATTCTGACAATTTCCTGAGTGATGCCAGGTCAGCGGTCAGCGTTGCTCGTCGAAGCTGGTTGCGCCAGGGATCACGGTCAACGCGCTCGAGCACCTTCGCCGCCCAGTGGGCTCGTTGGCCGCCGCAGACTAATTCGCGTTGAATCGGTTGTCCCAAGTCTCGGACAATCGACAATGTAACGGTGGTGCCCGGCGCGGCCGACAGTAGGCGGTAAGTCTCTGCACGCAAATGATTCGTCGTGAAAGAATCGAGCAAATCGACTCCGTTGATGGCCATGATACGATCACCGGCGCGCAAGTCGACGCCATCTGTCGCCGACCCATTGGTGATCTCAGCCACCGTGACACGCCCGCCTTGCTGATGGATGTAGATCCCTGCGCCAATCGGATCTTCGTTTACCAAAAAGTCGAGCGATTCGATCAGTTTCGGTTGAACGGCTGGTGGGCAGGCCAAGATGATTCGCGCTGCTTGTTCAGGGCTGGCTTGGTCAGGGCAAATGCCGAATGAAGCAAATGCATCCACCAACATTTGTAAGCCAGCCGTTTTGCCAAACGCATCACTGCCATGAGCAGGGTCGACCTGTGTCGCCCGTTCGCGAGCATCGTTTAGCCGTTTGACCAAGTCCATCGCCGACTGATCGGCGGTGATGGTTTGATCAGCGTTTTTCAATTGGGCATGGAACGAATTGAGTTCGCTCTGCAGTGCGTCGGACAGTGCGAGCGCGTCCAGGCTGGCTAAGCGTGATTCGGCTTTGGCAAGCGAAGTCTGTGCCTCGGTGAAGGCTTGTGCGGAATGGGGGCCGCCTTTGCCGGCGCGAACGCGTGCGGAGTCGGCTTGGCAAAGCAGGGTTGTGACCTCGTTTGTCGTCTGCGCGAAATCGGCAAGCAATTCAGACCTTGTTTTCCACCAGCTGAATCCTCCGTAGGCCAGCGATAAAAGGAGGGTGGCGCTAACGATCGCGGTTGCCAGGACGGTTGGACGTCGGCGCTGGTAAAACTTCTTGAACCGATAGAGGTGACTTGGTGCTGCGGCGACGACCGGCTGGTGATTGAGAAACCGTTCAAGATCATCGGCAAAGTCGTCCGCGGTTGCGTACCGCCGAAGCTTGTCGGGGTCGATTGCGCGGAGGGTGACCCAGTCGAGGTCGCCTTTGATGGACGCACGCAATTGCGAAACGCGATCGCAATTAGCGCCTGTTGCATGCTGCTCTGCCTCGACAGCCTGTGCTGCGAGACGTCGACTTGGCGACACCGGCACGAACGATTGAATGTGCTGGATGACATCAGCCAGGCTTTCGCATCCCTTCGGCGGGGGCGGAAGTGGCGTCGTGCCAGTGAGTAGTTTGTAGAGGATGGCGCCGATGGCGAAGACATCGGTCCGAGCGTCGATGGATGCGCCCGCGGCTTGTTCGGGGCTCATGTAGGCAGGCGTGCCAACCAGTTCGCCCACTCGTGTCTCGTGGTTGTCGCCACAAGCGAACAGTTCATCATATTGATCGGTGTCGGTGAATTTGGCGATCCCGAAATCAATCACTTTCAGATTTGGTCGGCCCTCGCAATCAGAAACGAGAATGTTGCCCGGTTTAAGGTCGCGATGCACGATACCGGCGGCGTGAGCCCGTTGCAGAGCTCGCGCGATTCGGACGACAAGCTCGATACGCATAGGGACGTCGAGCTTGCGATCGCAGCAATATTCGTCGATCGGTTTTCCTTCGCAATACTCCATTGCGAAATAAGGATTGCCACATGCGGTCGTTCCGGCATCGTAGACGCGAGCGATGTCGGGATGATCCATCAGAGCGAGTGTTTGACGTTCGACAAAGAAACGTTTTGTCGTCGCTTCGTCGGCCATGCCGCTGCGGATCATTTTCAGCGCGACGGTGCGCCGAACGGGCTCCTGTTGGTCGGCTTTGTAGACCGTGCCCATTCCGCCACTGGCGATCACCGAGGTGATGAGAAAGTCGCCGATCCGCGTACCGATGGCGGGATCGTTTTCAGAAGCGTGAGCCTCAGGGGGTGTCCGCTGTGTTGGCGTTTCGGTGTCGACGCCGGTTTCAAGGTCTGACCCAGAACGATCCGCTTGAGCCGGCCCGGATTCATCTGCGTGAGGCGTTCCCGAGACAAAGCCGGCTTGAGTCGCCTCATTTGGATTCGTGCTTTGCGGGACGAAACCCGCCATCGTTGCATCGGGTTCAGCGGCAGACACGATTTCGGCCGCCCCGTTTTGCTTCATAGAGCTTGGAGTCTGCAGCTTCGACCAAGTTATCATGGGACTTGGGATCGTTCAGGTCCGCAAACTCTGCAACGCCGACGCTGATCGTGATCGGCAGAGGTCCAATGGACGTTGTGAACGGCGCTTCTTCGACGGCCATTCGGCACCTTTCGGCTACATCCGCAGCGTCGTCGATACCAACGCCGCTTAGCAAGATGGCAAATTCTTCACCACCGTAGCGTGCAAAGACATCGTGTTCGGCAACGACGGCGCCGACACGCGAGCTCATCTCTTTCAAGACTTCGTCGCCAGTCAAGTGGCCATGCGTGTCGTTGACCGACTTGAAGTGGTCGATGTCCATCAAGATCAAGCAGAGTTTCGCACCTCGATGAAGCGACTTCTGAAACTCGCGGTCAATCATGTCGAGGAAGTAGCGCTTGTTGAGCGTTCCCGTCAGTCCATCGCGCGTCATCATCGAGTAGACCGCTTCGTGATACTGCATCTCGATGTGGTTGGTCGACATGAATTTGAAGATATAGCTACCAAATTGCACGCGGTCACCCGGAGCAAGTTTGGCCGATTCCGTTCGAGTTTCGTTGACTGCCGTACCATTGGTACTCTGAAGATCGGTAACCAAATATCCATCGTCGGTCTTTTCGATGACGGCATGGTTTCGCGAGACCGAGTTGTCGGCGATGCAGACACCGCAACCCTCGTCGCGACCCACCGTGGTTCGCGTTTCTTCAAGGCGAATCAGCTGGCCAGAGACTTCCAGTGGATGGATCTGCAACAAGCACCCGACGCCCTCGTTGGTGGCGGGAGCGTTGTTTGGCTGTGCGATCGTTTGTTCCCAAGTGGCCTGTGTCATGATGATTGCTTCTGCGGATTGGGGGCTGGGTGATCGGGGCTCGGTGAAAGGAAGCTGCCGTCTGAAGGGTTGCTCGCAGTGCTGATCGACTCAGGTCGATCCCACCAGTTTTGGGTGTGAGCGATCGCACGACGAGTTGTTGGCACCACTTGTGCTGGTTATGTCAATCACTCGGCTGCCGTGCTGACAAGCGAGCCGGGCCGACGACTGACCGTTGGCCCCTGCGTTTTCCAGATGTACCAGTTCGGGTAGACGTAAACCCAATACCCTGGAGGCAGATTTCGACGTCCGGCATAGTTGGTTTCGTCCCAGCGACCGTAGTCATGAAATTCACCATATTGCTGAACGTCACCACGCACGGTCAACACAGCGAGTAACTGTGAATACTTGCCGTCAACCGACGCCTTCTTTCTCGCTTGATCGGCTGGCAGAGCTTGAGGTGGCCGCGAGGCGGTCTTGGTCGCACTCTTGGCCCCAGTCGACTTCGCTCCGCGTGCGACGAGCTGGCGACGTTGCTTTTCCATCATCGCATTGCCTGGCTCATATTTGATTGCTTTTTCAAGTTCGACCAGCGCGCTGTTGTAGTCGCGGCGACGAACGTGAACCCGGTACTTCTCGTAGTAGGCCCGGCTGAGATGTTCTTTGTGACGCGTCGCGCGGTTGAGGTGCACCAACGCATCGTCGAGCCGGTTCCGTTCAAAGTGGGTCATGCCAATGCCCATATGCGCTTCGGCGTAACCGGGGTTGATTTCGAGCACCTTGTTGAAGGCTTCGAGCGCTTTGGTGAATTCACGCCGATTGAAATGGTTGAAGCCTCGTCCCTGCCAAAGATCGGCCGATTGAGGATTTGCCTTCAGTCCTTCGGCGATCACTGCTTCGGCATGGCCGTAGCCACGGCGCGATTGGATGACCATTGATCGCGCTGAGGCAATGTCAAAATACTCGGGGTAGACCTTTTCGGCCGCGGCGATGTCCGCCATCGCGGCATCGTATTTTCCGATGCTCGACAAACTGATCGCACGCCGACAAAAGTAGCCGGGAATCTGGTCGTTGAGTTCGATCGCTTTGTTGTATGCAGCGACGGCATCGTGGTGTTTCTTTTGCTTTTCGAGCCCGTAGCCTTTCAGGAAATAGAGTGAAGGCATGTAGGGTGTGATCGCGATCGCACGATCGAGCTCGGCAAGCCCTTCGTTGAGTTTTCCTTTGGCGAAAAGGTAAGCAACGTAAGTACCGCGGGCCTCGGGGCTTTCGGGATCGACTTCCATCGCCTTCTTGGCTTCCCGCTTCATCCCTTCGAGGTCATGAAGGTGGTGCATGGCGAACGCCTTGATCACGTGCGCCATCGCGTTGTTGGGATCGCGCTGGACAGCCTTTGACGCGTCGGCCAACGACTTTTCGTATTTCTTCTGGATCCGATAAACGTTGGATCGTGCGATGTAGGGCAGAGCCTCGTTTGGTGCCAATGAGACCGACATTTCAGCGGCTTGCAGCGCCTCGTCGATTCGCGAGTAGTCACGGAATTGCTCGGCATGGTATCCAATCAGCCTCGCACGTTGGGCCAGAGCGATCGCGTCGTTAGGGTGAGTCGCCAATCGTCTTGCGACGATGGCATCGGCTTCGTCATAGCGATCGCCCCGAATGAGTTTCTGGATTTTCTCGAGATCGTCATCGCCAAGCGAATGAGTGACGATCGTGAATAGCCCTTTGCAGTTGTTCGAAAGCGTGGGATGAAAGCTCGCCGATTCAAACTCCTTTCTCACATACCCTTCGACATCGGGTAACGTGACGGATCCATCGGCGCCGGCCGCTTCACCTTGGATCGCCTTTGCAATCACACCCAGGAAACCACCACGTTTCTTGATCGCGCGAGAAGCTGGGGCAACCGCTTGACCTTGAGCACACGCGATGAAGACAGCGGTGTCTCGTGGTGATGGCGGCAGCTGGGGTAGCGCTGGCCGATAGCGTTTCGAAACGCTTGGTTCGATACCGGACGCGAATGGCGACGCTTGGATTGCATCGAGGATGATCAATTTGCGTTTCGCGGGACACTCGTCGACAGCTGCATACAGAGTTTGGACGGAAATCAGTGTGTCCGTATCTTCCAAATCACCATCGAAAGGGCAAAGCAGGAATTCACCGTCGGGGCCTGTGAGCCCGTGCCCGGCGATGGCGATCAGGAGCGTGTCTTCACGCTCGAGCTCAGAGATATCGGAGAGCCGTTCGAGGATGTTGCTGCGTGTCGGAAGTTGACGCGGCGAGATGGCCCCCTCGGCATTGGAGAGGACGTCAACGTTTGCGTCGGCGTATCCGCTGCGCTTCAACAATTCGGCGAGTTGCTTCGCATTTTGCTGGGCCGCAGGGAGGTCGCGAAGCTGATCGGGATCAAAGTTCTTGATTCCGACGATCAGAGCATGTTGAGAACCACTGTCGTCTGCAACAGCGTTTGTTGTGGAGATGGCAATCACTACGGATGCAATGGCCGCGCTGAAGATCGAGCGGAGAATCATGATGTTGTGCCCAGGGAAATGGTTCGGTTTATCTATTGAGATTGACTGAGTCGGTTGATGGTCTCGCGATCGCGCGCAGCATCACCGTTTCGGCCGACGCGTGTTAAAAGCGCCGCGCGTGCTTGATAGAACTGAAGCTCGTCAGGGAAGCGTGCAACAGCCTTGTCAAGCACGCTGATCGCTTGATGGTATTTCTGTTGGTGGTTCAACAGGACGACATGGGCGCCCGTGATGTTCGGGTTGTTGGGACTGATGCGATTGGCAGTGTTGATGTCGTCGATGGCGCCGGGAAAGTCACCGGCATTGGCCAGGCTCACGGCGCGTCGACACAAAAGGTCGGCATCATTTGGGTCGACCCGGATCGCGGCGGTGTAGGCAAGGATCGCTTTGTCATAGCGGCCCTGACTGTCGAGTCCATAACCACGCATGAAATGCAACATGGGAACGTCTGGCATGAGCCCGATTGCTTCATCGAGGATCTCGAAGCCTTGATCGGCTCGGTCGACGTAAAACAAGATGGCTGCGTAGATCGAAACAGCCATTGGATCGACAGGGTCAAGTTCAATCGCCCGCTCAATATCTCGGAGCATCAATCGTTTATCATCAAGCTGTTGATAGACGGCTGCCCGCATGACCAGAGCGTCGACCGAATTGGCATCACATTGAAGGGCTCGATCACAAGCTGCTAGCGCATCTTGCATTTTGCCATCCGAGCGAAGCAGGTCGGCTTGTGCGACGTGTCCGTCAGCGATGGCGGGTTGTGCGGAGGTTGCAGCGTTCGCGTTGGCCCAGGCTTGGTGTCGAATGCTTTCGTCGACGCTATTCTCAGCGAGCTCCAGCATCATGCGGGCCTTCGCCGCAAGTGCAATGGCGTCCTCGGGGGCCTCGGTGAGCACGTCATCGATGATCTCGTTTGCGGCGTCACGGTGGCCGCGAATCCAAAGATCCCGAGCGCGTTGGACGTGCTTGCGAGTTGGGCAGATTCGCACGATCTGTCGAAGTCCGCTCGTTGCGTTACGCATGACAGGATGCTGAGCTGCCGAATACGTTCCGCGTACATAGGCCTCGACGTCCTTCTTCACGAATCGCTCAAGGCCGGGCAGCGTCACCGAATTGCCCTGGTCAGCGGCCGCGCCAGCGATGCCACGAATGACGGCGTGAAAGAAGACTCCGCCACTGTTGTGCGTGCCCTGTCGTTCGTAGGCTAACTCGCCCGGCGAGCAGCTAAAGAACGCCGCTGTGTTGCGGGGTGGTTCTGGCAAGACGACCTTCGAAAATGAGGTGCGCCGCGTAACGCTTTGGATCCCACCAGATTCCCCGGACGCAGATCTCCCAATATTCAATTGGGACGTGTCTTCGCGGCAGGCGTCGACCAAGAGCAACTTGAATTCCGCTTGGCATTGGTCCAGAGCCGAGTAGATTTCGTCGACGGAAATCAGTGTGCGTTCATTGCCAAGCTCTGCATCGAGCGGACAAAAAAAGTAGTCTTGACTGTTGTTGTGAATCGGTTGCACGCCATGGCCAGCGAGTGCGATCACCACCGTGCTATCGGGAGCATCGATCTTGGCGAGTCGTCGCAACTGCTTGCGAATGCGAGAAGCGGTGGGCAGTTTGCGTGGATCGACCGCACCTTCGGTTGCGCTCATCACCGTCACGGCGTCCTTTTGAAAGCCTCCTTGAATGAGCACGTCGGCGAGCCCTTTCACGTCCGGTTCGGCGCCCGGAAGATCAGGAAAACTCTCTTCTTGGTATTTTCCGACTCCGACAAGGATCGCGCATCGGTCGCCCGCGTCGACAGCAGCGTTGCAAACGACGAGCAGTGCCATTGCGGTTAGGACGATGATGATGCGCATGTGCGGCCCTATTTCAATGCAAGCGGATCGCCGCTGGTTTGTGGTCGTTCGTAACGAATCGAAACGACATCGCGAACCGCTCCGATGTTGCGTTTGACTCTCGTTTTCTTGTCGACGATTTCTTTGCCGAAACCGGTCGCGCGGGTTCGGCCTTCACTACGCGGCCGGTCTTTATCGTCACTCCAACAAGCTGCGAACGTCGCGGTGAGCATTCCGATCGATTGGGACGGTCGCAGGTTGACTCGAGCAGCGGCACTGTCGGGAAAGTCGACGATTTTGAATTCAAGTGAAACACCGTCGTTCTTGTCCCAGCCGCGGACAATCGTCGTGCCAGGTTGCCCGTTACGTTTGGGCGGAACGACCCAATACTTTGGTTGTGGCGATTGTTGGCTAAAGGCGAAGACATTGACGCCATCGATGGTTAGCTTGACGGCCGCTTCGTGGTCGGAGTGATTGACCAAACGAACGGCGTAGACGTCGTTGCGCGCAAGGTCGACAAACGGACGTGATTTTCCGTCGATGCGCGCGGTTTGCGGAACATACCGATTCCCGCGGCGCACGAGAATTTCGACTGAATACTGAGACACGGGCGAAGCCAAGACCTGAGGTCCCTGCAAGAACGTCTTCGGCTTTTTGATGGCCTTGCGAAAGGCAACCGATTGGACCTGCGGATCGAGACTGCCTTTGCTCGCGACGCTCAGCCCTAGCATTCGAGGAACGGCTTCGGGGCCGAAAACAAACCGAGGGAATTCGCCGAGCGTTGTGCCATCTTCGGCATCGACGAGTCGACCAACCAGTTTGACGCCTTGCAGATCAGACTCGCGATCGTTGTAGGGCAAGTAATTGCCTGTGATCTCATAGCGATAGTCATCCGCGTCGACGTTGGCCCCCATCTCCTGCAGGATCTTGGAGAGCTTCATTTGAATCTCAGGGCCTGCGCCCCCTTTGACGCTCGCCGCTGCTGTGAAGCCGCCGACTGCAACCGAACCGCCGCCGCGTTTTTCGAGCAAAGGCATGATATGGCTCGAGGCCATCGCTCGTAGTTCTTGCACGAGCGCGTCTTCGGCGGTTGCATTTGACAGGCAAAAGGCGAACGCGAATACGCAAACGAGCGGTCGAGTCAGAGTGTGTTGAAGCATGATGATGAGTTCACTTGGTTGCGATCGGCTAGTTGCCTGGGGCGTTGATCAATCGTTGAAAGTTGTGTTGTGTTCCGGGCAGGATCGGTGTGCCTAACGAAAGTTCGACCGCGACATCCTGAAAGAAGGAGGTTCCGTCGATGGCTTCCCAGCGAACGCGCTTGATCGTGCCGGGTTTTTCCTGGATGAGCGTTCCGAGTCCCAGTTTGCGGAGGTCGCGGTCGTGTTTGATCTGGCTTTCGATTTCGTCGAGGGAGGCCAAGCCCAGCTCAAAAGCGACATCGCTCGGCCCAAGGTCGGCGAGATAGTTTTGTGCGACCCTTCCAATCGGCTCTGGGAAGTCAGTGACTGACTTATGGGCGTCTTCAGCGACGAGTAGGAAGGGACCGATCGTGGCGCGGAGTGCGGTAAGAAACTGTGTCCGGTCGCGCTCAACCAACCGCTCCATTTGTTCGGCGGGTACGTAGAGCTGGCGTACCTTTTCCAGCGGAGCGCCCGCTAACGCATCGGAGTCGCGAATCTCATCGCGAAACCCGGTGATCATCCCCTCGCGATGACAGTTCATGCACGAGATGCCGTTCACGATCGCGGGCGTACCCGCGATTGCGGCTGAGTCGAACACCACATCCGCCGGGGCGGGGCCATCAAGTCGATCGCCTTCGGCGGTGACTAAAAAGTAGCCTTGGAGCCCATTGGGCAAATGAAAAATCGCCTCCCCGCCATCATGGGAAAAGGCGAGCCGATTAAACCGGTTGCCATCGAACCTCGGGCCCAGTGGAAATCGAATCAAGTCACCACGACCGCGTCTGGGAAGGAAATCGTAACTGATCCAATAGGCGCCATATTTTGAATCGTGTCGCTCGACCATTCGGTTTTGTCTTGAAACGCCGCTGCGTCCGAATGCGGAACGTGCTGCGTTTCCTGACAGGATGTTCTCCTTGACATCGACGCCAACCATCCGTTCGAGCTCGTCAACATGATTGGGAAGGCCGAGCAGGTCGTGGTAGAGCGTGCCTTGTGCGGCATTGAAGACAAACCAGTCGGCGCGTATCACCGCCATCTCGGCACCGGAGAGTTGCTGGACATCGTCGGCAACTTGTTTCAAACGCTGATCCGGGACGTAGTTGAATTTGAGTCCGTAGGGATAGTGGTTGATGATTTGGAGCCAGTGGTTGCCGCCAGTCCATTTCAGGTCGCGAAGATCGATTGCCAATACGGTGTCTTGGCTATTGGGCACAATTTCAGGCACAACGATTGCGTCTTGCCAGGAAAGGCTGTTGATCAGCTTCGCGACGGCGGCTCTCACCAACCGCAGGTCCTGCTCGCTGTAGCGTGCGTTGTGATTCGACAGATGGCTAAGCGTAAAGAAACGGGTGTTCCGCCGAGCGTCGGGATCGAGGTCGAGCAGGTAGTCGCGGATTGCTTCGAGATCATCCGCGGGCTTTCGCAGTGGCCGCTGGACTCGTTCCGGAAAGTGCGCGCCGGCATCAATCCATCTTCGCAGCGTCTCGCGATCGGCCGCCGTCATTTTGTCTGCCTCGGGAGATCCCGTGAGCGGCATGTAGGCATCGTCGCCTTCCATGAAATGCCACATCTCTGACGAATCGGCGTCCCCAGGAACGACAAAGGGTGATCCGCCGTCCGATCCACGGCCCTTGGTCAGGCTCTCGCGATCGAGGACGTCAAAGTCGGGAACCTTTTGGGTGACGCCATGGCATCGATAGCAGAAGCTCTCAAGCACGCGATGAGCGTCGCGGTTGAGCGCCATTTCCGATTCGACCGCATGGGCCGATTGCACCGATGATGCCAGACCAAGCAGTACACCGCAGCAGAACCATCGCGTCAGAGCGGTCTTGGCAGTGCGTTGATTCATTGCTGGCGTTTGTTGAGGGTATAGGGAGTGCGTTCGTGCGTGAGGGACTCATAGAAACCTAGGGCCGATCAAAATGACTTCGCTGGGAAAATTCGGGGCATGGCGAAGGTGGTTGGTCGGTGCGTCGATACAAGATGGACAGCCGTCACAACCTGAACGTTACCGCAACACCCGCGTGCGAATTCTCGACTTTTGAAGCCTTGCACGAATCTTGAGCTAGAGTTTTGGCGGAGAACTTTCGCCATGAACCAGCCCCAACGTCATCTTTTGGTCGCCGAGGACACCGCTGTCCTTGCGCTCATCATTCGACGAGCCTTCCAGGCCGCCGGATATAAGGTGACCGTTGCAAAAAACGGAGCCGAAGCATGGCAGGCAGCCCAGAACTTTGAGTTTGACGCTGTCATCACCGATCAACAGATGCCCGGCATGCAGGGATCGGAACTGTGCGAGTTGATGCGCGGCCAACCATGCCACGCTGAAATACCGATCATCATGGTCACCGCAAAAGCGTACGAGATGGATTTCTCGCAGTTGACCAACAGCCTGCGATTGACGGGCGTCTTTGTAAAGCCATTCAGTCCAACCAAGTTGGTCCAGGCGATGGAAGCCGCGATGGCAATCGCTGCAACGCGATAGAGATTGCAGTCGCGCTTTCACCAGGCTTCTAAATAGCGCCTTTCATAGACACTCTCCGTTTGCAGAGTCGGGCTCTAAGGCCCGGAGAGGGTTTGTTTTTGAGGAACCATGCCCTCCCCGGACTTTGCGTCCGACCCTCCCACAGGCGGGAGGGTGTTTAGCGCTGTCGTTGGTAGTCCCGACTAAAGATCGGTACGACGAACGCCAGCCGTTGCCGCTTCGCACCGCTTACGTTGTCCAGCGGTCTTCCGACTGAGTCACCAGGCCTACTGTCTGCAGATTCTCGATGGCGCGGTCCATTTGGAAATCGATCTCAACGCCGATCGCTTCGCGGACAATGCGTTCGCACTTTCGCCGCAGGCGGCGCGCACTTGCGGGTTGCTCGCTTGTGATCAACGCATAATAAGCAAGGATGTGTTCGTTCACTCGCTGTCGATGCGTTTGTTGGAACAATCGGTAAGCGGCACCTGCGTTGGTGTCGAGCTTCTGGAAATAGAGATTGCGTGTCAGATTCAGCAGGTAGCGGTTCTTGGTTTGAAAATAGCTCAGCACGCTCTTCACGATGTAACCGATCGTGGCAATGATCAAGCCGGCCAGGATCGCGGTGGAATAGAGCGTCAACGCGGCAAAGATCAGCATGAACTGAGCAATTTTCCGAATCGTCATGAGCATGCCGCCCAAACTTGGCACAATGATCTTCACACGATCGATCTTCGTGATCTTGACCGTTGTGCCCGGAAGCAACATGTCGACATCCTGCTTGGGGATGTTCTTGAACATTCGAAGATGGAGCTTCGACGCATTGAGCTCTTCTTGCGAAAGCACATCATTCTTGAGGCGGAAGAGAATGAACATTCTCTGGTAGATCGGGACATTGACGGTTTCGGCGCGGTAGAGTCGTCGAAGACGGCGACGCAATCGAGTGCCAACGATATCACCACGCGCGTAGATCAAGAGTTGGTCGAATAGATCAAAATCAACGTGCAGCGGCACGCCCCAGCCGCTGGCGACACCGACGCACTTTTCAACATCCTCGCGGCTCAGTTGGCGGTACCCAGCCAGTTCGAGTGCCTCTTTGCAGACCTCGAGGAGTTTCTCGGATGCGGCGCCCGATGCATCGGCTCGTGGTCCCGCATCGTCGATGTCACCGACGTCCTCGTGCTCGGAAGGGCAGGGACTCGGACCGTTCTGGTTGGGGCCGCTCTTTGACGCATCGCCAGTCGACTTGGCCGCCGATTGAAGCGTCGCCGCTTCGGACCCGCCGTCACTTGATTCGCCGTTGCTTGATCCGCTGGTCGCGGTATCGTTTTCGTTGGCTTCATCCTCGTTTGGGTCGTAGCTGTCGTTGTCAGGGTCGACGCGATGGTAATGCTCGCTGAACCTGCCATGGAAGAAACCAGTCTGCTCGCGCACAATGGATTCGATCTGCGGAGCAGCCAGCTTCAGTGCGGCGGCGATCTCGTCGGTCGTTTCCTCCCTTTCGAGAAGGTGATCGATCAATGGGTGCGTATGGATCGGAATGTACGATTCGATCGACCAATGAGCTGCCCCGTCGCGGATAAAGCCCGACGTCGCGGCATCACCAATCGATCTGGTGATCGCGCCGCGACCATCCAATGACCAACTGGTGACGTATCGATCGATGAGTGAATCTGCCACAAATAGCTCCGAGCCATCCTCTGCGCCAACTCGACCCACCCTTGTTGGCGTGGCATTGGATATGGATGGTTTGTTGTTTGATACCGAGAAATTGTACTGGCAAGTCGGCGACGCGGTATTGCAGCGCCGTGGGTACCGCTACAGCGCCGAGCTTCAGCAGCGAATGATGGGGCGCATTGGTCTCGATGCTGTGGGCCAAATGATCGAATTTCATCGCCTCGACGATGAGCCTCAGCAACTACTGGATGAGTCGGATGAGATCTACGGGAACTTGCTGCGCGATGGTCTGCAGCCAATGCCTGGACTGGCCGAGTGGATCGGGCTGCTGCAGTCGTTGAAAATACCCTTCGGATTGGCAACGAGCAGCCGGCGGAAGTTTGTCGAGATCATTTTCGAATCGGTCGACTGGGGCGATTCCCTTGCGTTTCAATTGACCGGCGACGATGTCACCCAGGGAAAACCCAATCCGGAGATGTACCTCAAGGCTGCAGAACGCCTGGGTGTCGAACCGGCAACCATGTTGGTGCTCGAGGATTCCGGCAACGGTTGCGCGTCGGCTGTCGCTGCGGGAGCCTACACCATCGCGATCCCAAGTGAACACACGCGAGATCAAGATTTTTCCGGCGCAAAGCTAATCGCCGATTCGCTCTTGGACGAGCGATTGTGGAAACTGGTAAAACGGTAGGTCATGCTGTGCATGACACCAACCGTACGCTGAGTCAAAGAGCGATGGCGACGCAGGTGCGGCGCGGTTGAATGGAGTGTAATGCCCAACGCTTGCGCGGTCGGCTTAGGATGGCCCAACGCCAGCTTCCCGATACGTTGCAACGATACATTGCCTGATTCTCCCTACATCGAACGGATGTTTGACGAATGGCGCGAACGCGGCCCGGAGCTCGCGCGATGGATTGAATCTCACTTGATCAATCGAAAGGACGTTTGGGGACGCTACCTTCCAAAACGAAATCGGAAACATGATTCCGATGCAAAGGGTTTCAAAGGGAACGCAATCACTGCTCCCTTTCGCGATGAACGTGGCAAAGTCTTCCTCGGTGTCAGCTCGCTGGAAAAGCATTTCAAGGCGACCGACGGCGGTGTGCTTGGAATCCACAGCAGTTCTTCGGATGGTTCGTCGCGATGGTTTGCGATCGACATCGATCGTCACGACGAAGATGATTTGTCGATCACGCCGGAGGGGAATTTTGTTGCCGCGCGGGAATGGTATCACCAGCTGCAAACAATGGGGCTCGACCCACTGCTTATCGATTCCAACGGCCGCGGTGGTTTCCATCTCTGGGTGGTCTTCGAGCGTCCGATGCGAACGTCAAGTGTTCGCGCTTTTGCCGAAAACATCGTCAAAGACTTTTCGCAGCGTGGCCTCGATGCCATTCCTGATCTTTTTCCGGGGACACTTGGTTCGAATCATTTGGGCAGTTGGCTGCGATTGCCTGGCCGACACCATACGCTCGAACACTACAGTCGTGTCTACAACGACCGAACGTGGGACGATCAACCCTGGCTCGAAGGGCATGATGCGATCGACAGGATCCTAGCGACACGACCTGCGAGCGAAGAGACGCTTGTTGGTCTTGGGATTGAACGCTCGGTCAAAACCATTTGTCTCGATTTTGATGGCGTGATCCATTCCTACCGTTCGGGCTGGCAGGGAGAAGCGGTGATTGCTGATCCGCCCATTCATGGTGTACGCGAGGCGATCAAGCATCTACGAAAGAACTACCGAGTCGTGATTCATTCGGCTCGGACCGCAACCGATTTGGGTTGCCAAGCAGTGCGTGATTGGTTGGCGAAACATGACATCGTGGTCGACGACGTTTGCCAAACCAAACCTCCGGCGATCGTTTACGTCGACGATCGCGCGATCCCGTTCAAAGGGAATTGGGACGACACGATTGCAGACATCAATCGCTTCCGAAAGTGAGGCCACTTCTCGCGGCGATCGATTTTGGTTGGCACGCCAAAACACGAATCGCCACTTGGTGGAATGTCTTCGAAACTAGTGAGGTTTGCTGGCAACCGCGACGTTGGTTTCTTCGAGCGCCATCGGAGCCGATCCTCCGGCAACCGTTTCGTGACGCTGTAGTTCGCCTCGCACAATCCGAACATCGCGAGGGGCGTCGATTCCGATAGCAACTCGATTTCCTGAAATGCGATTGATCGTCAACACGATGTTATCGCCGATCAACAGTTGCTCACCCTCTTTGCGACTTAGTACCAACATTTTTGACTTCCCTGAATAGTTTGGAGTTTCGTTTTCGAGTCCCTAAAACAACAAATGACGTGCCAATCGATGCCCAAAAGCGTCAGTCAGCGGCCAGCCGTGCATAAACTTGAGCGAATGTCGGGTATTCGTCCCGATTTTTCACAAAGTCTTTTTCCGTTTGGCCCAGCTGTCTTATTTGAATCAGCCAGCACCCGCTGTCTCATCTTGCGCGATTTGATCAATCCGTCTCGTTTTGCGATCTCGGTTTGATCCCCGCGACAATAGAACTATCGCGTTAACGTGTGACACGTTTGGTCTGCGCGTGAGAAATCGATGAAGATTTGCTAGCGGGGCGTTGGGGAATGGTGGCGGATGGGGGGAAATATCAGGCTTCGAAAAGCTGCCCGCCTTGACACTCTCCCTTGGGAGAGTCGGGCTCTCAGGCCCGGAGAGGGATTGTCTGCAAGAGCCATGCCCTCCCCGGACTTTGCGTCCGACCCTCCCGCAAGCGGGAGGGGGTTTGCTCCGTTATTCCAATCCGCCGCGAGGAAAGGGCCCTCGTCTCTGCGGTCGCGTGCGCGAGTCGCGGCTCACTTATTTGCGAGGTGCTTTGTCATCTTCTCGAGACTTGGCGATTCGACGACGCCACGCTCGGTGATCAGGGCGGTGACGAGTTCGGCTGGGGTCCAGTCGAACGCCGGGTTGATCACGCCCGCTTCGTCGGGTGCGATGCGAGTGCCGTGGGGACAGGCGACTTCATCGCGGGCGCGCTGTTCGATTGGGATTTGATCGCCGCTGGCAATTGACATGTCGACGGTGCTGGTCGGCGCCGCAACATAGAACGCGATACCGTGGTGCTTGGCCAGCACCGCGAGCGGGTAGGTTCCAATCTTGTTGGCGAAGTCTCCATTGGCGACGATGCGATCCGAACCGACGATGATGGCGTCGACTTTGCCGTCGCGCATCAAACTGCCAGACATCGAATCGGTCAAGACCGTCACAGGCACACCCGCTTGGCTCAATTCCCAGGCGGTCAATCGAGCGCCTTGCAGCAGTGGCCGGGTCTCGTCTGCGTAGACCGAAATGTCGTGGCCCTCGTCATGCAAGTGATAGATCGGTGCGAGGGCGGTTCCCCACACCGACGTTGCCAGACCACCTGCGTTGCAGTGAGTCAGGACGGCGTTGCATGTTTTCAACAAGCCAGCGCCGTGCTTACCAATGGAGCGACACATTTGTCGGTCTTCGTCGTGGATCGCACGCGCTTCGGTGACAAGCGACTCGTAGAGACTCCCCTGCTCTGTCGCTACGACGACCTGCTTCATTCGATCGAGTGCCCAGAACAGGTTCACGGCGGTCGGCCGACTGGTGGCGAGGTAATCGATCGCGTGCAAGCAAGCTTCGCGGGTCAGCGTCCCCGAATCGTCTTTGGCCAAGCAGACCCCGTATGCCGCGGCGATACCGATGGCGGGCGCGCCGCGAACGACTAGCCGCGAGATCGCATCGTGCGCTTGTTCAATCGTTTCACAATCGAAATTGACGAGTTGGCCAGGCAGCTTGGTTTGATCGATCAAACGCAAGACACCACCCTCGAACGCGAGCGTCTCAGGAGCACTGGTCATTGAGCAAGTCCACCGGTATCAATGCAAGAAGGCGTCGGCATCGGCTTTGGGAGCCGGGCGGTAATCGAGCGGCTCCATGCTGCTTGCAGCGCGGCCCTGGGAAAGGCTTCGTACCGCACCCGAGTAGCCGAACAACTCTTTGAGTGGAGCGTGGGCCGTGATCACCGTCATGGCACCGCGTGTTTCGGTCGCGGCAATGATGGCACGACGTTGTTGCAGGTCGCCCACAAGCTCGCCCATGTAGTCATCGGGGGTTGTGACTTCGACCTTCATGACTGGTTCAAGCAACACCGGTTCGGCTTGTTCGAGTCCTTTGTCAAAGGCATCGCCGGCAGCAATTCGGAAGGCCACTTCGTCGCTGTTTTCTTCTTGGAACTCGGCATCGTTGACTTCGATGCGAACACCCGAAAGCGGAAAACCAGCGAGCATGCCGCCGCCAAGAGCACGTTCACGCATCTCTTCGATCGCGGCTTGTCGCATCGCTGGCGGGAGCGTTGTGTCTGGCGGCAAGCGATCAAAGACTTGAACGGGAGCGGAAGTGTCTTCGAGTGCCGAAACGCGGACGTTCAACCGAGCAAACATCTGCTGGGCACCGATCTGGCGATTGCACTGCCCGACGATTTCGGCGGCGCCCCCGATCGTTTCGCGGTAATTCACACGCGGCTTATAGAACTTGACGTTCAATCCAAAGTCACGTGTGAGGCGGTGTTGGATCACCTCGAGGTGAAGTTCACCCATTCCGCTAATGATCGTCTGTCCGAGTTCTTCGTTTTCGACGGCGCGGAACGTCGGGTCTTGGCGACGAAGCATGTCGAGCGTTTCTTCGAGTTTCTTGCGGTCGCCGGTGTTCTCGGGTTCGATCGCCATCGACAGCACCGTCTCGGCGAACTTGATGCTAGGCAATTCGACCAGTTGCTTGGTGTCGCAAAGGGTATCGCCAGTGATCGAAAAACGCGGACCGATCACGCAGCAGATGTCACCCGCGCTGACGACCTCGGTTTGCCCGTCGCGATCTTTCTTGGTCGCATGGATCTGCCAAATCTGGGCGATGTTCTCTTTCTTGTCGCGGTTGGGACAGTGGACGCGCGTGTTTTGTTTCAGTTCGCCGCTGTAGACTCGGATCCAGTAGTTGTCGCCAGTTTTGGCGGGAAGGATCTTGAAGACCAAGCCACAGAACGGATCCTTGGTGTCGGGTTTTCGCGACAGGCTTTTTTCGGGCTTCTTGGGATCGACTCCTTCAACCGGTGGGCGATCGAGTGGGCTGGGCAAGAAATTGCCAACCGCGGTCATCAGGGGTTGAACGCCGATGCCGTGAAGGGCCGAGCCGCAAAGGACAGGCTGGATCTTCATTTCGAGACAACCTTGTCGCAGCGTCTTGATGATCAGGTCTCGAGGAACCTCTTGTTCCTCCATCGCCAGCATCGCGGCCTCTTCGCTAAGGTCGTAAACCGTTTCGAGCATCTGTTCGCGCCACAGCAGTGCTTCTTCTTGCAGCTCTTCCGGCACCTCGGTTTCGGTGACTTCTTTGCCTTCGGTTTCCGGGTCGAACTGAAGCAGCTTCATGTCGACCAGATCGATCACGCCTCGAAAGGGATCGGCGACGTGAGCGGGACCTTGGCCAACAGGCAATTCGACAGCGATAGGGCGACCGCCAAGGCGTGGTTCGATGTCGTTGTAGACCGCTTCAAAGTTGGCACCTTCACGGTCCATCTTATTGATGAAGACGATTCGAGGAACGTTGTAGCGATCGGCTTGTCGCCAAACGGTTTCGCTTTGTGCCTCGACACCCTCACGCGCTGAAAAGACGGTCACGGCGCCGTCGAGGACTCGCAAGCAGCGCTCGACTTCGGCGGTAAAGTCAACATGGCCCGGGGTGTCGAGCAGGTTGATGTTGTAATCGTGCCAGTTGTATTTCACACAAGCGCTAAAGATCGTGATGCCACGTTCTTGTTCTTCGGGGTCGTCGTCGGTGTCGGTCGTGCCATGGTCGACGCGACCGACGCGGTGCTTGGCGCCGCTTAGAAAAAGCATCCGTTCGGTGACGGTCGTTTTTCCAGCGTCGATGTGTGCGATGATTCCGATGTTGCGAATCTTGGAGATGTCAGTAGCCATGGCGGTCGTCAGAGCGTCGAGATCTGCTTTGGTTCAATCCTTGTCCAGTGCCGGTTGGTTAACTCAGCGCCGGTTGGTTAACTCAGCGCCGGTAGGTTAACCGGGCGCATAAAAAACCGCGACACGGTTTCTGGCAACCGAGTCGCGGAATTTTGTGAAAGTCTTTGGTAATCGACTACCAAGCGAAGTGAGCGAACGCTTTGTTGGCGTCGGCCATACGGTGCGTGTTTTCACGCTTGGTGTAAGCGACGCCTTCTTTCTTGTAAGCGGCCAACAGTTCGTCAGCGAGCTTCAGGTGCATTGGGCGGCCCTTCTTTTCGCGAACAGCGGCAAGCAACCAGCGGATCGCCAAGCTTTGTTGGCGAGCACGGTTGACCTGCATTGGCACTTGGTAGCTTGCACCACCAACACGCTTGCTGCGAACTTCGATGTAAGGTTTGACGTTCTCGATCGCCGTCTCGAAGACTTCGATGGGCTCACCGCCACCTTCGACGCCACGGCGTCCGATCTCTTCAAGTGCGTCGTAGAAAACTTTGGTAGCGACGGTCTTTTTGCCGTCGAGCATCAGGCAATTGATGAACTTTCCGGCCAACAGCGAATTGTGCCGAGGATCGCCCTTCAACTGCGTCTTGCTGGAAGTGATTCGTCCCATTTGAAATCTTCGTTAGCTTTGATTGAGTTGTTTCGAGGTGCGTGGTGTCAAAAAGACGCCACGGTCACTATTTCTTGGCACCGTAACGGCTGCGGGATTGCTTACGGCCTTCGACGCCAAGGGCGTCACGCGAGCCACGGACCACTTGGTAGCGAACACCTGGGAGGTCACGGACACGACCACCGCGAACGAGCACGATCGAGTGCTCTTGCAGGTTGTGGCCTTCGCCAGGAATGTAGACGGTGACTTCTTTGCCGTTGCTCAAGCGAACACGCGAGATTTTTCGCAGTGCCGAGTTTGGCTTCTTGGGGGTCATCGTACGAACTTGCAAACAAACACCCTGCTTTTGCGGGCATTTCTCAAGAACAGGCGACTTGCTTTGGCTCTTCTTCAGCTTGCGTCGCTTACGGACCAGTTGATTGATTGTGGGCATCGAACGTCGTGTTTGGGGTTTGACCAACTTCACATACTCGCCACCCCCGTCCAAATTGGGGATCAACGAGGGAAGACGCAGGGAGCGTCTTCGCGGGAAAAATACGGGTTACGGGAGCGCCATTCAGATGGAGGCACTCGGATTTTTCCCGGCTTTTTCTGCTACCAAACCGGAAAGTATCTCCACCGGAAAAATCCTGTCAAGAGCGTCGATCCACAATGACCGGCTTTTCTAGCAATGAAACCGGCTTCTCGTCCCTCCATTTGCCGGAATCTCGACGCATCCGGCACATGGCGGGACGGCAGACAGCCCTGTGGAGGCTTCTCCACACCCGACCCGCTACCTCACCCGGCGGGCGACCTCACTTGATCGGCGAGAGGAACCAATCATCGATGACCTGCGAGGTGACCCCCGGCGTCGGCCGCGGCTCGCCCGTCATCAAATGGATCGACCAGGCACTGGCCAAGCCAACCTCACCGAAATAGCTGCCGTATTTTCGCAGGTCCGGCAACGCTGATTCCGATTTCATTCGTCCCAGAGCAATCGCGACATTGCGGCGCACTTTGTCACTCTCGGGAAAGTCGGCTTCGGTGTCATTGAGACGCTGCACCATGAGCCCGGTCAAATCGCCGGTCGCCTTGCCTTCATGCAGGAAACCGAGCGCATAGGCCGCAGCGGCCCGGGAATCTTCACCAAGCGAGTGGTTTTTTGGGATGTAGGCCCGAAGCAACCCATCGGCCTCGAAGTACCGCATTTGCCCGAAAGCCATGAAGAGTTGAGCCAGCTGTTGCACGGCGCCCTTTCTCAGGTCGCCAATACTGCCATTGTTGAAGGCTTCGAATTGCTGCTGTCCCTGCTCGAGCATGGCCGGAAGGTGACGCGGAATGGCGAGCTTGCGCAACCCCCAGGCGGCCGTTGACATGACCTCGGGCCGTGGATGATCCAGCAATTCAACCAAACGGTCCCCCGCTGGCTTGTGGTCGAGGCTGACCAGCACGGTCGTGGCCTGCTCACAACCACGCCACGAATTTTCGGAAAGCACGGCATGGCTTTGGGCGATCACTTCGTCCTTGAGCGCGGGGCGTTTTGCGAGATGAACCATGGCCCCAGCCATCTGGCGACGGAGCTTCGGGTTCACATCGTCAAGCAGCATCGCGAGTGAGGCAATCAATTCAACCTTCGCCTCTTTGGTCAATGTCTTGGCGACCGTACGGCGAACATTGACGTCACTGCTTTTGATCGCCTCTTCGCAATAGGGAAGGACAAGCTGATGGTCGATCCGGAAGAGTCGGTCGAGCGCGCCGGATTGCACGGCGGAGATTGGATTTTTGGCGAGCGTTTGGAGTGTCGCGACGGCCGAAGCATCCTGCTGGTTGACCAACAGCCGCAGCGCCAACAGCGCTGCGAGCGGATCCGAGTCCTGGGATGCGACCAATTCGGCGGCATGCGCGGAGAGGTCGGGCGACGTGAGTTTGCCAAGCGTGTCGGCGGCGGCCAGGCGGATCACCGACTTCAGTTCGCTCCTGCGAACGAGCTCCCAAAGTGCCTCGGCGGCTTCATCTGCACTGACAGCCAAGAGCCCTTCGATCGCAACGATGATTTGGGCATCGGTGTCGCCTGGCCCCTCATTCGGCTTCAGGCCTGCTTTCTGGTTGACCCGATCAAGCCACACTTGTTGCATCACTGGCGATTTCCACTGCACGAGGGCAGGTTCCACAATCCGTGCAACGGCCAGGCCACGTGTTGATGCAGCCTCGGCCAAGAGCGCCGATTGATCGCGCGCGTCGAATTCGATCAATGCGCGAACGGCAGCCTGTCGAACTTCTGCGTCAGTCGCATCGTTACTGACCAGCTCGGCCAGTTTGGGCACGACATCGTCCAGGCCTTCCATGCCACGTTTTTTTGCCAGGGCAAAGGTGTCAACGGTCACGCGTTGCAGTTGAGCATCGTTGCGTTCGAGTGCTTTGAACCAAAGCGGCACTGGTGCGTTAGGGACTTGCCACTGGGTGGTTGGCCCCGTCAACACCGGGTCGGCATACATGTAGAGGTCGACGGTTTGCAAGCTTTGGGCAACCGTAGTTGTCGGCACGGTGCACAACGCAACCAGTGCCAACAGTGCCGTACGTGGTTGGGTTATCAAATGAAACATGTTGATTTCTTGCATACAACTCAAACGGGACGGCACAGTCGCCAAACTTTGATTCCAAGGATGCCAAACATGGCGACCGAGACACTCGCGGCAACCCACCATGCGGTAGGCAGCAACGTGTAGTTTTCGAAGCCAGGCGTTTTAATCACGTTCAGTGCGGCACCCACAGGGGTGACCGTGAGCGCCCGCTCGACCGTATCGTGTCCAAACGGAGCATCACGCCCGAGCCAAATCAGCATTGGCGTCATGAAGATGATGATCACGGTGACGTACGAAACGGTCGTTGCGACAGCGGTGTATCGAAACAGACTGCCGATCGCCGCACTCACGGCAACCGTGTACAGAACCGTCCATGCCAGGCAAATCAAGACCAGATTGACTTGCACAAACATTTGGGGACGGATGTAGATCATCACCAGGTAGCCTGGCAGGGTCGCCATCAAGACCAACAGCAGGGTCCAAACGACGCTGAGTAGTTTCCCGCGGACAATCTTCGAGGCCGAAAGTGGCGTCAGCCGTAGCAATGCCCAGCCGCCACCGTCGCGCTCGCCACTAATCAAACCCGAGGTCAGGCTTGGCGTCATCACGATCACCAGGATGACCTGCAAGATCACCATCAACCCGCCGATCGTTTCGACACCCCAGCTGGTCACGCTGGTCGCGGCCGCGAACGTCAACACCATCGAGACAACAGCACAGACGGCAACCAGCCGAAAGAGCCACTGTGATCGACCGAATCGCCGCGAGCGAAACTCTTTGACCATCACAGGATTGAGGTACCAGGGAATCCCCTTTTTGCGACGCTGGGGATCGATGATGAACAGGAATCGACGCGCCAATCGTGTGCCTTTGGCTTGGTCGTCAGTGATCACGCCCTGTGAACGCGACCGATCAAAGATCCGGTAGTTCAGTCGCGAGATTGTGATCGCCGCGAAAGCGATGCTGCTCACCAACGTCGCCAAGACAAATGGCATCGTGGCATCGGCTTCCATCAGGCCCTTGGTGGTCAAACCACCTTGTCCCATGATGCCTGTAATCACTGGAATCGGTGAGAGGCATCGAACCGCAGAAGCGACCATTCCGATCACGCCACTGGCACCAGGGAAAAACGCGTCGGGCAAGAGTGTCAGAAAGACCAATCCAAGAACGGCGGCGTAGGTGATTCGAACACCCGCATCGGCTGTGTGCACGTAACTGCTGACCAGCATTCCGAGCGTCGCGTATTGCAGCACCAACAGCATGAGCACGAAATAGAGCAGGCCAAGCCCGCTCCAGAGGTCGATGCCGCCCATGGCGTAGCAAGCGGCGGCCGCGGGCAGACTCGCCAGCAACACAAGCATGGCAAACAACAGAACGCCAGCAAGCTTGCCAAAGTAGATGGAAAAGGCACCGAGCGGCGAATTCAGCAGCAACGCCAACGTGCCGCTTGACTTTTCATTAACGATCGAGGTTGCGGGAAAGGCGGGTACCAAGAAGATGATTCCGCCCAACAGTCCGTAGCCAAAGATCCGAAAGACTTCGAGAGATTGTTTGCCACTGAGGTCGACCGTCGCGTCGGCTGGCCAGCGCATCAGGACAGCGAGTGAAAAAACGATTGTCAGCGCAAGCAGCGTTCCGAAGGCTTTGGGCGATCGCAGAATCCCGAAGAACTCGCGACGCACAACAGGGTTTGCCATGACATTCATGATGCGGCCGTCTCCGATGCTGCATCATCGACATCCGTATCAGTGCTAAGCGGCTCGGCAGGTTCTTCCGCTGCTACCACTTCGCTCGCTTTGTCGTCCTCTTTGCCCTGATTGGCGACCGACAGGAATGCGTCTTCCAGGTCCGTTGGGACTTCGCGGAATTGAGCGACTGGCTGGTTGTGTGAGACCAAGTGCGCCAGAAGTGGTGTGATGTCGCGATCGGAAAGGCTGGTCGTGAACCGCACCATCGATTCGGCAGGCGCCGCGTTGACTTCGGCCTCATGGTCACCCGATTTCAACCAAGACGAAACCAATGATGCCGTTTGGTCAATCTGTTCGGAGTCAACAAGTTGGATCTCGAACGTGCGGCGCTGTTGAATGTCTCGCATGATGTCATCAAGCGTGCCAAAGGCTCGAAGCTTGCCGCGCGTGATCATGGCGACCAAGTCACATACCCGAGCAAGTTCGGGAAGGATATGGCTGGTCACGATCAGCGTCTTACCCATTTCGGCAAGTCGCAGCAACATGATTCGCATGTCGATCCGCGCTTGTGGGTCGAGTCCATTGGCTGGTTCGTCAAGGATGATCACCTTGGGGTCGTGCATCAGCGTGCGCGCGATCGCCACCCGTTGTTGCATCCCGCGACTGAGGGCATCGACGAACAAGTCTTTCATATGCGTTGCACCGGCAAGCTCTAAGGTCTCGTCGATGCGTTTGACGCGGTCGCTGCGTCCGATCCCATAGGCGGCGCCAAAGAAATCCAAGTATTCGGCGACGCGCATGTTGTCGTACTTGCCAAAGTCGTCGGGCATGTAACCGACAAGTCGCTTGATCTTGCGAGACTCGGTCAAACAGTCGGCCCCGGCGATGTGCGCCGAGCCGCTCGTGGGTTTGGACAAGCCGACCAAAATGCGAATCGTTGTCGTTTTGCCTGCGCCGTTGGGGCCGATGAATCCAAGGATTTGTCCCTTGCCGACCGTGATCGACAAGGAATCAAGGGCGGTGAATTCATCGTACCTTTTGGTCAGGTCGGTCGTTACGACCATGGGCTCCAAATCTGTCACTACTTACCTGCTGTAGATGCTTGGGCGTTGATAGGGGCTTGCGATGAAGTGGTTCCAATTGCGTCGACAAAGAAGCGATCAATCTGCCAAGTGTCGCTGATCTTCTGCGTGTTGACTTCGATGATGCCAGGGTCGACTTCGGGTTCGTTTTCTGATCGGGTGACGGCAACATTGAGTTTCAAGTCGCCGTTGTCATCAAGCTCGAGCAAGCTTGCGTCGTCAATCGAGAAATGGACTTCTCCGTTCGGGCTCGATTGTCGATAGACTTCGACCGGAGAGTCACCATTGAATGCCGTCACGACCAGCTCGCGCGAGGGTGCCGCGACCTTCAAGTGAACGTTGATTTGCTTTAGCTGGATTGGCAGGATCGACTTGGGGAATTCAAGTCGAAGTTCGACATCGGCGGCCTTGGTAACATCTTGCAGCCAGCGGCCGGTCGGTGGGTGAAAAATCGACGAAACCCCTCGCGTGCCTGTGTAGGTACCCAGGCCAATGAAACTCGCTGGAATCACAAACTCAGGCGAACTGGGGCGGTCGAGTTTGATCGGCAGCGCTGCCAACGCCGTGCCACGATGAGTGAAGTCGTCGCCCGGTTGGACACCAATGTCGGTCGGATTGGTCCAGACCAGCATCATGGTTTCGGAGCTGAAGGGGCTGCTTTCCGGGTCCGAGATGACTTGGCGAAGAAACTCTTGACGGAGCCGTTGGTCGTCGGAAACCAATGCGCCAGGAACGAATTGACCTTGGGCGAGACGATCGTCATTGCCCGATTGGATGGTGGTTGAGTTACCGTTGGTGCTGATCGATGCAGCCGAAGGAATACCTGGGACGGAAAGGACCAAGGCATCCGACAACTCGGCGCCATTCATGCCGAAGAGGCTGCCGGTGAAGCCCGCTTCGGTGAATGTGCCACGAACGTTCATGGGGCTTTCGAGCGCCGCGACCGACTCGGAGAAGAAATAGCGGATGGCGCCCGGCGGTTGCTTGAGTCCCGACCATTGGCTCGTACCCTCATCACTCCAGCGAAGCCGCTTGAGCTGGCTGCCTTCGTCGGCACCTTCGGGAATCGTGATCGTGCCATAAGCGGAATCCATTGGCATGTCACCTTCGGATTGCCGGTACATTGCCGACACGCTTGAAGTGTGAACCTCGCCAATGGAGCCATCAACACGGATGATTTGACCGGTGGCTGCGGTGGACGGAACGGCTTTGACTTGCCGGTTGCCTGCGCCGATCAGAATGCCTCCGGTCAACAAAGCTGTCACTGGAAGGAGAGCTGCCATCCGTTCGAGCCGTCGCGAACGGGCCCACCAGATACCTGCCAGCAAGATCAAGGCTGCGTTGAGTCCAAGAACTGCGGTTGCAAATCCGCGGCCAGGAATGGTGTAGCCGATTTGGTCGTCCAGGATTGGCTTGAGTTTCCACGCTTGACGCTCGACCGGGTCAGCTTCCTGATAGAACCGCACCGCCAAGCGGTAATGGGCATCGGTGGGGAAACCGTTGTCGGCGACCCATCCGGAATGCGAGAGCGTTGTGAAGACGACTTCACCTTTTCCAACTCGTTTCCAGAAGGCAATCGGCCAACCGTCGACGGATGAAGTGACTTCAGCTGACTCGACAATCACGCGGTGGAGCGTCGCCGGTTCTTCTTGACTCCACACTTCCTCGTTTGCCGGCGTCGACAGTGAGGCGTGGTTCTTGATGGTGAACTCGTTTAGCTCGACCGTATCAATCGGTGTGTAGCTGGCCGAATCGCCAAGCAGCTCCCGAACGAACGTAGGATCGACTTGGTCGAGCATGATCCAAGCACGGCCGCCCTGATGAATCCAGGACCGGATTCTCGCGATCCCGCTTGAGTCTTGGCGGATACGATCACTCGCGATGATCAGTTGGTGCAACCCATCGAGTGCATAGGGCGTGGGCGGAAGAAAGTCTTGACGCAAGTCAATCAAGCCGAGATCGATTGGCGAACGCACAACCTTGTCGCGACCGATCAGAAGCATTTTGGAGACGGCCTTGTTGTTGGCCGACGCTTGCTCGACATCGTTGGGACGTACGTAATCGCCGATCACCGCCGTGTTGGCTTCGCCGTCCGTTAGCATCAGGGGACGCTTCGAGATGGGCATGCCAACTTTGTTGTTGGTGAATGATTCCGTTCCGTTGGTCTGCTGTAATCGCATGGTCGATGCGATGACCGATTTCTCATCCGACGAAAGCGAATCTGGGACGAGAATTGGCATCCAAGTTTTTCGCTTCGCGCCAGCTGGCAACCAGAAGGTCTTGGAGAACTGAAGGTTCGAGTCGTCGCCCATGTAGACCGCGATGACTTCTTCGGTGTCGGACGCCGTGGGATTGGTGCCGTTGACTGCGAGTGCTGCCCAACGGCCGCGGTTGAACCGCCCCACACCAGTCGGAACGACTCCAACCGACGTGCTGGGTGGGGGTTCGGCTTGATCATCCGCGGCGTTTGGCGGCTGGGCACCGGCGAGGGAAGACGCCGCGATCGTTGCGGCTACCAATAGGACCACAATTGCGAGTCGAGGAGGGCTCGAGATCATGCGAAGGTCGGGAAAGCTCGAATGGAAGGTCGGCATCTCGGATGGGGGCCCGCCACAGCACCTTGCCCTTCGCACTTTCCAATGTCTGAGTTGAATGACGACTGTGCGGTCAACGCGTCGGACGCTTCAACGGGAGGATGGAATGGAGCGGAGGATTGGTTGCCGGCGATTGGCCGAAAAATCGAATGATGGAATAGGCCCGCCCTTTTGCTCGGCAGCAAAATAGGGCAAAGTCAGGCGATGCCAATACTAACTATCGAATCGACCTGCGACGAGACTGCAGCTGCCGTAATTAGCGAAGATGGTGCTGTTTTGGGCCAATGCGTTGCGACTCAGGAGTCTTTGCACGAACAATTCCGTGGCGTTGTCCCCGAGGTAGCCGCTCGCGCCCACCTCGAGAGAATCCTTCCCGTGATCGATACGGCGATTGAAAAGGCACAGATCGGACGTGACGACTTGAGTGCCATCGCGGTCGCGGACCGTCCGGGGTTGGCTGGTTCACTGTTGGTCGGTTTGGTCGCGGCCAAAACGCTCGCGATCGCTTGGCAAAAACCTCTCGTCGCCGTGAACCATTTGCACGCTCATCTTTATGCTTGTCAGCTTGCCAGCGATCACCCGGTCTACCCCTGTACTGGGCTGGTGGTATCCGGTGGGCACACCAGCTTGTATCACTGTGTGTCGCCACTTGATTTGGAATACCTCGGCGGGACGATCGACGATGCTGCCGGCGAAGCATTCGATAAGGTCGCGGCGATGCTCCAGCTTGGATTTCCCGGCGGGCCGGCCGTTTCGAAGCTGGCTGCGGGCGGCGACCGAAAAGCTCACGCGTTCCCTCGCTCGATGCTTCACGAGGATCACTTCGATTTCAGTTTCAGCGGTCTCAAGACTGCCGTGCGCTACGCCATCGTCGGTCCCGGCCAGCAGGACTTTTCGAAAGTGGAGATGCCAGACCAGGAAAAGGCCGATCTGTGCGCTTCGTTCGAAGCAGCGGTCGTCGACGTCTTGGTTGGAAAGAGCGTTCGGGCTGTCAACCAATACAGCAGTGGGCGTTTGATCGTTGGCGGCGGTGTTGCTGCGAATCGCTACTTTCGTGGCGAACTAGAGAAAGAGGCCGAGAGAAACGGTTTTGAGCTTGTGATCGCTCCAATGAATCTCTGCACCGACAACGCTGTGATGGGAGCGATTGCGTTGGAAAAGATCAAACGCAACGAATTTGCACCGTTGGATCTCGACATCACTCCCGGACTGCAACGCGGGTTTTGATAGACGGGGAGATTTCCGTGGACTTGCAACTACAGATTCTTCCGCACGAATTGATCTGTCACATCGTTGCAAGCGGCAATCTCCAATCACGCGACGAGTACCGACAGCTTCAACATCGCTATTACGAGCAAATCGTCGCCGAGAAAAAGCCACGTGTGTTGATTGACGTTCGCAAGCTCACCTTTCCCACCGGGACGTTTGACCAAGTTGAAGTCGTCAATATGTATGACTCTGAAATGGGAGCCGATGAGGCGAGCGGAGACATCCGCACGCTTCAAGTCGCAATTGTAGATGGCACTTCACGCCCGGACGCTGCAAGGTTTTGGGAAACCTATTCGAAGAACCGAGGATTCAATTTTCGAGTCTTCAACAGCAGCGAAGAAGCGATGAAATGGCTGCTGGAATAGAGATGGTCCCACAGGTGAGCGGCAAGCCGCTAGCCGCAGACAATTCAAGACATCGCCCGTGTAGGGTCAGAAACGCTGTGGGGCCCGATGTGTTTTAGGGCCCCGAAATGCTGTAGGACCCAATGCTAGCGCATTCGGCTCACGACAAAGGATTCGCGACAGTATGAAGATCGTTTACTACGTTGCCTCGAGCTTGGATGGATTCATCGCGGACTCGGATGACGGCGTTGATTGGTTGGAGAAGATTCGAATCAGACCCGACACCGCAAGCTACCAGTCGTTTTTCAACAGCGTCGACGGATTGCTGATGGGGCGAAAGACCTTCGATTTTGTGTTTGACTACGGACAATGGCCTTACGAAAACAAGCCCACTTGGGTTTGCAGCCGTCAAGAAGTTCCGTTGATGGAAGGATGCGACTTGCAGCCAGAGCAAGACTTGGTCAAGGCGATTGAGGCGGCTGAGCAGATGGGCCTGCAGAAACTCTGGGTTGTCGGCGGTGGCAAGTTGGTGAACGCGTTGATTCAGGCTGGTCGTCTGACTCATTTGAGCGTCGCGGTGATGCCGATCCTCCTGTTCGAAGGTTGCCCGCTGGTCGATGTCTTGCCGAAGCATCTTTACCTCACCCAGACGTCAGCCACGGAGCTGGGTGGGTTCACCCAAATCGAGTACAGCGTCGATGGCTAACCGAGTGAACAGCCGCGCCGCGTTTTCAGAAGATCAGCGCGGCGCATAAAAAAACCGCCCACTCGGGTGAATGGGCGGAATTAGGTAAATCCAAGGGTGGCTGAGGGGATTCGAACCCCCGACTTTCGGAACCACAATCCAGCTGCTTTGTCGTGGCGATGCGCTGGCGATGTCGTTTCAAAGCGCCAGCTGTTTTTGCGATTCGTACTGCGCGTCGTTGTTAACGATTCAATGTCGGTTTTGTGACCAGGAGTGTGACCAACTCCAGTTGAGTTCACCGGCTCCAATCGTTGCTAGTTCATCCGGCTTGACCCAATCTGGGTTCTGGCAAATTAGTTTTTCTGTCGTGCGAATGCTGTTTCAATGTCGTGCTAGTGCTGTGTCAGCACAATCCGTTTTTGATCGTTGAAAAGCTTGTTGCGTGAGTCCTTTTCAGGCCTAGGATTCACGCCGAAATGCGACACACAATTCCAGCATTGGTCACCTCGACCGAGAGACCGGCAGCTTGCGCGTCGCATCGCAGGCTGTCGGTCTTTTTTATTGGGAGACAGGTGATGTTGGAATCAAAGAGGTATGTCACGCCGAAGGAAGCAGCTTTGATCATGGGCATGAGCGTTGACCACGTTCGCGCATTGATCATGGATCGCTCTCTGAAAGCGAGCAACGTTGGGCGCGGAAAGAAAGTCGCCCGGTACAGGATCGATCGAAAAGAGATCGAACGGTTTATGGAGCGGAGAACACCTGCTCCAGCAACCAAACGGAACCGACGCCGGCCATCAATGGAAGGTGTCACGCAGTATTTCTAACCGCGTAGCCTCCGGCTTGCTCGCTCCTGCTAGTGCCCCGCAGGAGTGAGCGGCCGGCGGCCCATCAAGGAGAGATGATGTTACGCCTTACGGGTCAGGCCGGCCATTTCGTTCATATCGGACACGATACAAGAGTGCTCTTTTTCGACCGAGCACGGATTGGGGTATTTGCCCCAAAGAACGTGCTGGTATTGCGATCGCGTGGAAATCAGCCGATCGGCGTGAACGCGGCGAGTAACCACGTCGACAAAGTCGCAGCGGAGATCGTCGAAGCGCTTGGCGATCGTTTCCACGGAAACCCGGCCGAGGCAAAGGCGATCGTTTCGGCCGTTCTGCGAGGTGCCAAGCGATGAACGACGTCGACGAGTTGTTGGCGCAGGCTGAAAAGTGCGTGCTGACCTTGGCCTCGCGAGCGCGGAAGATCGGTGCCCTGGATATCCACGACATCGAGCAAGAACTAAGGATGGAGGTTTGGCGGTTGGCATTGCGATTCGACCCCGACAAAGCTCAATGGAAAACGTACATCTGGCGCGTATTGCCACTGCGAGCGAAGGATCTCTGGAGAAAGCACGGACACGATACGCGACACGGCAAGCCGAGACGGGTCGATGACTTCGCTGGGTCTCTCGACTCAATGGTTGACGAGAACGGTAGGCACTGCGTTCAGATCGAAGATAGCCACGATGATCTTGGCGCAATCGAATGGGAAGAACTGAAGCGGAAGTGTGCAACCGAATCGTTGGCAGTTCGGGCAATCCTATTGCGGTGCGAAGGCCACTCGATGAAAGACGTCGGCAAGCAACTCAAAGTCAGCGAATCTCGCGTCTCGGTCGCTATCAGCGAAACCAACAGGCAATCTGATCGACGCGACGCAATCAAGCGTCTGCAAGCTCTCACCCGCGCGGCAGCACTGTTGTTTCTGTTTAGTTGGATGGTCCCAGCATCCGACGCGATTGCCTCGAGCTGGGAGGATCCCAACGTGACCGCCGCACTTCGAATGTATGACCCGGGCGACGAGTCCGATCCGATGGACATCACGCTACGTGATTGTTTCCTCGAACACTTGCACCCTCTCATCTTTCGCGCAAGGGCGAGATCTACGACAACGCAGTACTTCACAGCGCTTGATCACTGGGAACGATTCCTTGAGCAGCGCGCGAGTACTAGAAGTACTCGCGCGCAAACTTTGCCCCAGCAAACCGCCGCAACCCTCCCAGTTTCTCAGATTTCGGACTCGATCCTGAATGAGTTCGGCGTCTGGTTAATGGCGGACAATGGGGCGCAATTGTCGATCGACTCGGCCGGCAAGCAGTGGAAGAAGATCAGAGCAATTCTGCGAAAGGTTGGTCCCCGTGAATCGGGCAACCCGTCCGCACTCTGCTTGCTTCCACGCGTGCCGGCCATGTCGCCTCTAAGCGACCTGGTCGAGCAGCTCGGCGACGAAGATGCCGGCGGGCCGGCGGACGTCACCGATGAGCAGATCGGCCGCATCTACGACGCGTGCGAGGTGGCAGCCTGGCCAAGCGAGGTGCCCCAACTGCAGTGGCGCACCTTCCTGGTGATCGGCTCGGTGCTTGGTCCACGGGTAAACGACTGCGCGACGTTGTCGGCCGACAACTTTCGGCTGCAGCCTGAATCGCCAGTGGCTCGCAGTGTCCGATCGAGCGATCACGGTTGGCTCATCTATCAGCCAACCAAGACGAAACGCAAAAAGCGATCGCGTTTGATCGTGCCGCTTCCGCCATGCGTCCGGATCCACGTCGACGAGCTGCTTCGTCGCCGCGGTGGCAACCTCTTTCAATGGACGGACAGCAAAGGGCATCGGTTTCGCGACGAGTGGTCCAAGATCGTCTCACAAGCAGGCCTCGAGCATGTTAGGCGACAACATCTTCGATCGACCGCCAACATTCGTTGGACGCGTGCGGGGATGGGTGAGGACCTCGGCCGCTGGGTTCTCGGTCATGCTGCGCGCGACGTCAACGACGCCCATTACATGCGAGCCGAGCCGTCACTGATCGAGGCGGCTCCGCTTGTGCAAGTGCCCGCGCAATTTCAAACCGCCCCCTCTGGGCAAACACAGACCTTCTTTGAGTTTGGGTGAGTGAATGGCCGCTTACATCGTGACCGAAACCGGAGTCGTCGCCGAGTACCCGCGCGGTGCATACATCGTGTGGGACAGCTCGCGAGACTACATCGCGACGATCTACGCGGACGAAAACAAAAACACTTTCGTCGCGAAGGTGCCCCGAGGCTGCATCGTTTCCTTTCATCGTCCCTCAGTTGTTCAACAGGCTGCGGACGCAAAGCAGCGATCGCTCGAGCAGTCACTTGAGCTGGTGACAGCATGCGTCAAGACGCTTGGTAACACGTGGGCAAATCGTCAGCGTCTCAAGAAGTTGAAGTCGCAGCTTAGATCGTTCGACGCGAGATCGGGGTGTTGGAATGGCTGATGCAATGTCGAGAATCGTCGAAGCGTGCAAAACGACACCGTTCAACCAGTGTTTTGCCTATCACGTTTGGGTCGCTGATCGACCCGAGTTTCGAAAGACGATCAACGCGCGAACCGCGGGCAAAGCCAAAGCTGAGTTCTTGAACGATCTGCTCGACGCTGGTTGGGATTATCGCTTCACAGACCTACGCGTTCGATGCGTCGGACGCTGTCACACGCCCGAGGGCTTTCAGCGAACCGCAGCCTACCGCGGAATGCCAACGCTCAAGTGTGGCCAACGCGTCATCGTTGGTCGAAGTCACGGCATCATTGTCGGCCACAACGCGAGTGCAAATTTCGACGTCCTCTTTGACGACGACGCTCCGCGTTTTGCTGGTCAGAAATTGAATGTCCACCCGAGCGATATCACCCTCGAAGATGAGGTCTAACCAATGACGCCAATGCAGTTACGACTCCCATGCGGCTCGCCCGTGCACGGCTGGGCATGTTCCAGTTGCTTGCGCGTCCACAGAGATAAAGACGTCGCTGGGCGATGCTGCCTTAGTTGTGTTGAGTGCGGAAAGGAAAAGAAGCCCGGTCACACCCTCTGCCAAGAATGCCTGCAGCGACAGTGGAGCGAGCAGAGACGAGCTCAATCCGAGCAGTGGCTTGAGGAAGCCGAAGAGGTCGAAGAACCAACCGGCATGCTCTACAGCGAATTGGCACCGGGCGGTCGTGATGGGTACTACGACGATCTTGATGACGTGGCCGATGCGATCTACTGGGCCATCAAGGATGGTGAAACGATCGAGCAGCCTGTGTTCGTCCACACCTGCGAACACCACGTGAAGGGACTCGACCTCGATCAAGCGATTGAGTGCATGCTCGACGACACCTACGAGGACGTCGATTGGCCATCAAAGACCGAAGTCGACAAGCTGATGAAGCACGTCGACGCCTTCAATGAGAAGTGCGCGGTCCACTACTTCACCCCTGACTACTCAAAGAAGGTTCGCGTCCCGTTGGTGGAGGTGTAACGATGCACGACCTCGAATGGATCGAGCGGTCAATCTGGATCGCAGCATTGTTGTTCACGATCGTTGCTGCTTTCGTTGAGTGGTTCGGGCAGCGACGTCGCTATCGTCGTGAGCATGAAGAGTACAAACGCCGTCTGGTGAAGGCGATTTGCGGCTTCATGCGCCAACGGCTCGAAGTGCGCTGGCCGATGAAGGAGGGCAAATACATAAGGATCGAGACCTACTGCGAGCTCGTTCGATTTGCCAACGAAATCGAAGAGGAGATCAGCTGCGATGAATGAACAGCTGGCATTCGCGATGGGTAGCGCAAGGAGGCAACGATGACAAGGCAGCTCGATCTAATCAACCAAGTCGCGGCGATTGAACAGAACCGCGACAAGCTGATCACTTATGTGATGCAGGTGAGCCATGAAATTGCCGCGGTGGCAAACAACAAGCTCTCTCTGCAGCTGCAGGAGATGATCCGAGCCGTTGCAAGGCTTTCAACGTCCCGCTCCTATCCAGACGGCCTGGATCCTGTTGAGTGGTCTGTCGACGAATGGGCCAAGCAACTTTGGTGTGGTCGATCGAGCTGTTACAAGGTCCTCAAAATGGCTCACGAAGCCGGTGCGATTCGTGGCCAGTTCGGTCAGCTGGTGATCGATGTTGAAGGCCTCGTTAGGTGGGTTGCTGGCGAAGAGCCGACGGCACTCACAAAGCAGATGATCGAGCAGGCCTACTTGGGCAATCGATCGAAGGGAAAAAGGAGGCGAACCGTCCGCCGCACGGACGAGTCTGTCCGCGGGGAAGACAGCTCACTGTATGCCCCGCACACAGAACCGTCCGCGGGGCGGACGGATTCGTATGCCCCGCGGATTCCCTCTTATATATCTAACTCTCTAACAACTGACTCGGTACCGGTACCGGAGCGCGTCCGCCCCGCGGACGAACGTTCGCACGGCAGCTCCGGAGCCGAGGCCGACACCGTATCCGGAGCCGGGAAGGGTCCGGTTTTCTTGGGAGATGGACTGCCCGACTACTTGCTCGCACAGCCGGAGATCCCCGAGTCGCTGACTCGCTCGGTCGATCCACTGCCGGCAGGCGAGCTGATAAGGGGGGCGTTTGCCGCGCTGACGAACGAACACCTCGGCTCCTCAAAGGCCATGGTGCTTTGGTTTCGTCGTCAGTTGAGTGCACCTGAACCGGTCGTGACTGGTTCCACGGAGGCGCACTTGATCACGGTGATGGCCGTGGCGACTTACGCGGCAAAGATGCCCGATCGTGAAGTCAGACGCAGCCGCGTCGGTGTCTTCGTTCACACGTTGCGCCGGCGCGAATTGCGTCGTGTCTTGAAGTATCTACCGCAGGCACGCACCGAGCTCGATCGAATGATCAGTGAGGCTGGCGATCGCCTGCTTTCTGCCAACCAAGAGGTGATTCATGCAGGTTCAGATTGAATCGACGGCCGACATCGCAATCATCGACGGCGTGCACTGCCGGCGATGGAAAGGCGTCACGGCTGAAGGCACAGAATGCGAGGTGTTCGTGCACCGCATCGCAGTGCACAAAGACAACGACAGCTCTCAGTTCCAACGTGAACTGTTCGAGCAATTGCCACCGCCAAATACACCCGTTGATCTGAGGTTTCTACTCCCGTGACTGCAACAGCGACAGCAGACCGAAGGGCACGCAAAAAGCGATCTGCCCTGCAGCGTGCGTCGGCCGCTGCGAGTAAGACACCGCGGCAAAAGGTTTCCGCGGAAACGATCGATCGAAGCGACACGGTTATCGAGATCCCGATCGCACAGTTGAGCGATCATCCGGCCAACCCAAAGGAACGCGTCAAGCGTGAAGCGATTCGTGATCTGGTCGCATTGATCAAAGAGTTTGGTCAACGCGAAGTGATTCGCGTTCGCAAACTTGCCGAGCGAAAGTACCAGGTGCTAAGCGGCCACCGTCGCTCTGCAGCACTGCGTCAACTGAAACGGCCGGCCCGCTGCGAGGTGGTTGAGTGCAGCGACGCTGAGGCCTTGCGTGATGTACTTCTCGGCAACGCAGAGCGTAAGGGCCTTAACCCAATCGAGCGGGCCGAGCTGCTCGAGCGAATGATCGATGAGGGAATCGATCGCGCAGAGGCCGGTCGCATGCTTGGACTCGAAAGCGAAAGCGGGGTGAAAAACACGCTGCGACTCTTGAAGCTTCCCGAGTCGATGCGAAAGCTCGTCGCCGATGGGACCGTGCCGGCTCGAGCAGCTCGCTACGTCGTGCCGTTTGCTGAGGCGACCGTGATCGTCGACGAGTGGGCCGAGGCGCTCGCCGAGGACAGCTGGGCACTGCGGGACATGATCGACAATCCCAGCGGATTCTTTAGTCTGGACCTCGACAATGACGTGCGTCCGGTTGACGGCAAGACAACCTATAGACCCGGCTACTCGTTCAAACCGGCCAAGAGGAAATTCGAGCTAGACGACAAGACTCGAGCAAGTCTGCAGATCGTCGAGCTACCACTTGGAAAAGACGGAGCCATGATCGAAGTCGCTCAAAACACTGAGCTCTTCGACTCATTGAACGAGACGCACTTGGTCAAAAAGAGTGCCTACGCGTCGAGCACATCGCAATCGAAATCCGGCAAGCCTCTTACCGGCAAAGAGGCCGCAGCCGAGGAGCGACGCAAAAAGGCAGAGGCCAAAAAGCAACTCGCAAAACGAAGCGAGATCTGGGCGCGGCGTTTTCGGCGCTCATGCCTGGCACGCCAGACTCCAGCAATGCACCCCGTCATTTTGACGAGCCTTGCTTGGTGGCTCTGCCAGACTCGCGATCGCGAGGTGTGGATCGAGGCGGCACTTGAAACGCTCGGCATTACGGGCAACCCGCGGTCATTCGATCTACTCGGCGGAATGATCGCGGCAAGCGACGACACCTTCGTGAATGGATCCGATCACCTCGGCGCACTTTCCAACACGGCCAGCGTCCCGCACGGGTACACCGTGGTCGACCGGCTTTGGCGTGTTCTCGTTTGGAACCAGGCAACCTGCTGGCCATGCGGCTCGATCGCTCGCGAAATGCCGGAACGCGTCACGCCAATACCGCCCTCTGATCTTGCGTCGAGCGTTCAATGGAGCGGCAACGATAGCGATATCGACACGATGCTCAAGTTTGCCGATTGCTCACTGAGCGGCCATTGGGCAGAGATCGCCAATGAAGGCGAATCTTCGCTCGTCGCCGAATACGTTCGTTTTCACACAAACGATCAGCTCGACGACCTGGCAAAACAATGGAGCGTCGACGTTTCGCACGCCAAAACGAAGCGTGCGAAGGTCGAATCGATCGTCGCAGCTCACACCGAAAAGAAACCGCTTCCCGTTCCCGACGTGTTGAAGCCAAAGAAAAAGCGAACCACCAAAAAGCGTAGGGCAAGATGAACGCAGTTGTTGAACAAACCTATTCGCGAGTCAGTCGCGGACATACCAGCCAGCTCGAGGAAGCTCGCCAGCTTCGCGATCACTTGGCCCGTGCGATCGCGCTTAGTGCGATCACAGGAGCGGTCACGCTCACAACCGACGACGCAGCTGCTCTCGAGCGGCTGCTGAGTGATTCGATTCGCATCGCAGACGAAATGGGAGCGAGGTAGCCATGAAAGAAGAAAAACGCGAGCCGATCAGTCTGTTCGATTCGAGAGTGTTCGACCTGATCAGCCGGTTTCCAACGCTTGCAGCGTTCTGCGATAAGGATCGCGTGCAACGGCCGTTCAGCATTGAAGAGCTGAAGGCGTTCGAAACGACGGAGCCGGCCGCGATCTACGCGCGCTGTTTCGTTTGCGATCTCGTTGAAGACGGCAACACGTTCAACGTCGTTGCAGCGCTGAATCACTGGGACTCCGCACATAAGTCGGCGTTCTTTCGCTACGCGCACAATCCATTTAGTCACGAGGTTTGATCGTGTTGACTGGGTTTTTGACTTGCGTCGGGATCATTTGGTGTCACGTGGTGTGCGCGGTGGTATTGATCCACTTGTTCAAAGTCGCACCACTTATCGAAGAGTTCGATCAGGAGGAATTGAATTGTGTTCAGAGTTCTAATGTCGATGATCATCGGGATGATCGTCGCTCTGATGATTTTCGCGTTGCTGATCAACGTGAGTTGGGGAGGGAGCCCGGCCGGCGGACCGAACGTCGCCGGGCTGATTCTGTTTGTTCCCGTGGTGATCGGCGTGCCAGTTTTCGCCGGGGCAATCACCACGATCGCGGCCTTAGCGTTTCTGAGTAGGTGACTGGCCAACTGCTTGACAGCCGATGCGATACACCTATAATACACACATGGGTTTAGCCAGAGGAGCTGGCGACTCCCGACTGATCGCACTGCTATTTGCGTCTCTCGTGTCCAGTCGGACTGTGTTACACAAGACTAACCTGTTCTGTTTCCATAGTCGCACGGCGTAGAGGGATGCGGCGAATCATGGGACTGAACGCAGCAGGGAGAAGTGTCCATGATGATTGGACTTTCGCCAGCTTTGCGTTTTGTCCGCTGGCACCCTGGAAAGGTGACAGTGGGCTATGACGCAGCCAAACGAACCTGAACGTCCAGATTTTGAAAGCTACCGTGATCTGATTGATGCTGATCGTGTTGGTCGAGGGTTGAGCCGAATTGCCCCCCCTCAGTTTGCAACCTTGTCGCTCAATCTTTCCTGCTCTGCGATTTCAATCTTTGCTATTTCACCTTGGTGTGAGCTGGCGGGATTGGAGCGAATAGGAATAGTGGTTGGCCTAGTCTGCGTATCATTTGTCCATTCAATCATGGTCCACAGAGGCCATGCCAAGACGATCAACAAATCGGAAGATGACCCGCCTTAATCTTGCGGTGTCGGAAGACGTGCGAGATCGCATTGAGACTTTGCGGGACGAAACGGATGCCGAATCAGTTACCGAAGTGATTCGGCGTGCTCTTGCGGTTTACGACAAACTTATTTCAAAGAGCCAACAGGGTGGTGAAGTATTCATACGCCACCGTGGCGTGGAAAGGGAAGTATTGTTGGTGCCATGAATAAGCGTGGGAAGCGACGAAGAAACCGACGGCCGAGAACACGCGGTAGTGGTAAATTTAGTTTGGATTCGCGGCGCGAAACAGTGGAAGATCGTCCACGTGTAGAGGAAGAGTCGTTGGGGCTCGCAGGTGTTGCCTCATCGGCTTCAGACAGCAGCTTTGAATCTTTGTCCGCAGGTACCTCATTTGACGCCAAGAGTATAGTCACGGTCCTGAGATTTATGTCCGGGTAACGTCCTTCTCAACCGTGATCAATCCGTAGGAAGTTCGAGTGATCGCTTCACCCTCCCAGACTTTCACGTCGTAGCAGTACTCGCACGACTCGGCGTCTGCTGTGAGTGCCGCGGCGATGTTACAGACCGGCGGATCGACAAGCGTGTCGATCTCGCCATCGGACGCGTTGACGTCGCCGGATCCTGCGAAAACTTGCAGACCATCTTCGGCGTCCGTCGGATTGCTGAGTCGCACGTGAAAGAGGCTCGACGATTGCGACGCGTCGGGATTGGATCGCGCTGTGATCTCGACCTTTGTCCAAGCGGCGGGCAACTCTTCTATCGGGATCCGCCAAGTTGTGCCACGCGCGACGACATGATCGACGCTCGACAGCGTTGACGCTTTCACAACCAGGCGTGAGAGGGTGAGTGCGAGCGATGCGGAAATCTCCCCATAGTCGATCGTGACCGGTCCGCCGCCACCTCCACCGCCTCCGGATCCTTGGCTGATTGCTGCGACGCTTCGCGTGCCGGCCGAGCTGAAACCGGTGTCAACGGTGATGAATTGCTGCAGAGCAGCCGTCAGGAAGTCGTGAACGATCACCTCGAGCAATCCACCGGAGAACTGCATCTGATCTGACTTTAGCTTCACAGCGTCGATCTGAGCGTCCCGTGTGCCCTCGGTGAGCGTCCTTTCGACAACAGCCCACACATCGGCAGCTGAGTGCGTCGAGAGGCCTGCAGTGTCCGCCTTGAAGCTGTCCGCAACAGCCTGCATTGCAGCGACGACCAAACTCGGAACATCATTGATCGACGTGGGGATCGCGGTGCCGGTATGCTGCAGCACGTCTTGGACGATTCGCCCAAACGTGCCGGCCGTTTCGTGGTTGCCTGCGAGCACGCGATCAAACAACGCATTGACGATCAAGCCGGGAAGCAAATCTGCATCAATGTCGGCCGCATCGATCGCCGCAACAATCGCGGCCAATAGCGCAGAGCCGTCGCCATCGTTAAGCAGCGCACCTTCGAATTTCGCGACCGCCCCGTTTGAGACCTGCGAAGCTCCGATCGCATTTGGAGCGATCTTGTCTTCATTGATCGCGCCATCTTCGATTTGGTCGCGGCCGACTGCATCGTCGATCAAACTCATCGCGTCGCCTGGTTCCGCAAACCCCGTCGCTTTGAAGTCGTCAGCGACGGCCTGCATCGCAGGAACGGTCGAGGCGACGTCAGTTTCCGGCAGTGCGCCCAATCCAGCGCGCTGAGGATCATCTTTATCGATCGCGATCACGTTCTCGAGCCGCGGGTAGGGATCGGCACCGGTTGCAGTGAACGTCCAACCTGACTCGCCGATCGTATCGCGATCGGCCGCAATCGGGGTGATCTCATACCAACCATGTCCGCGATTTGCGATCGACGGAATGGTCGTTGCATCGGAGAGGCCTGGTTTGTTGAGATAGACCGTAAAGTCGCTTGGCAGGAGATCGTCTATTGGTTCTTTGGTCGTAGCGTCGACCATGAACACTTTGAACTTTCGCGTGCTGTTTTGAACTACTTCGCTCATTGCACAAGTCTCGCGAGTGAGTAACCAGAAACAGAAGGACTACCACCGCCGCCGCTACCTTGATGATGAACAGCCCCAATGCTTCGCCCTGGCCCGTAACCATTTGTGCGGACGGTGCCGACGTCGTTCAGCCCCCAATAGCCTTCGTGACTGCGGAATGCATTGGATCCCGTTCGGCCGATGATCGCCGTTGCGCCGAGGAACTCGTTGGATTTTTCGACTGTGAAGACATCGGAAACGGCTCCGCTGACATCGGTCGTATTGTTTCCGAATGCATTGTGTCCGTAGAGGATGCCGTATCGGTTAGAGATGCTTGAATTGATTCCAATGTTCAATCCATCGAGAACGTTGCTTGCCAAAATCCCGCCGAGTGCGTTGTTGTTCCACAGGATGCCTGTTGGCGTGCCTGTACCCATCCCGATAATGCTGTTTCCTTCAACGTAACCGGGGAATGAGTATTGCCAGATTCCAACTGAGCTCCCGTCGATCGCAACCATGTTGCCGACTGCGAGGCTACCAGATCCGCCAAGTCCAATTGCGTAGGAGAACTTGTTGCTCGCTCCGTTCTTCAGCCAACAGCCCATAACCCTGCCGTTGCTTGAGTCAGCGTAGATCCCGTAGCCGCCCATGTTTTCAACACCGCAGCAAATCGCACTAGAAGAACCACCAAGCCGAATGCCATCGCCATCGCCACCAGCGACGTAGATGTTTGCCGCCGCGCTGTACTGCTGGAACCTGACGGCGTATGCGGCTGCTCCAGTGTTTAAGAAATCACCGTCAGCAATGTGCAAACCTGTTGCGGTGGTGTCGATAATCGGGTTGCTGTTTCCTTGCATGTCGAAGGTGAACAGTCCGCCGTCATTTGCAACGCTCGTGTAGCCTCGGATCGCGAAGACGCGACTAAAGGACATACCACCCGGCATCGGTTGCGTTGCGGTGATACTCTGCGTTCCCTTGATGTTCACTTGCGTCGTCTGGGATAGAGTTCCCAACGCAGTTACCGCATGTTCGTAGGTTGCCCATGGGTCACCCGGTGACTCACCGCGACCTGTGGCTAGATCATCGTTGCCAATCGATGCGTCGACATAATAGTGCGCGTATGGCATCAGTGCTCGGCATCCTTCCAGGCGCCTGACCAAACCGTGGCGGGATCATCGCCAACGCCCATCCGCTGTGCAAAGATTGCCTTGGCGTTCTCGAGCTGACGATTCATGCGAAGCGAGAAGACGGCCGCCTCGACATCGTCGACACTCGGATCAGGCTTGTCGCTGATCCGTTGCCATTGGGAGCGACGATCGACACCAAAGCTCCTTAGCTTTTCGGCTAACGAACCAGGCAGCACACCGGCGCCGGCAAGTTCATCGAGTTTCTTTTGGATCTTGGGACTTCCAAAGTCCAGACCGCGCGCGACGAGTGATTGAGCCATTGCCGGCATTCCGGCCTCAGTGATCTTAACCACCAACGTCTCGGCAACTTCGACGTCGATTCGATCAGCGAGATTCGCGAGATCGAGATGGGCGACGTCCTTTGGAAGTCGCCGCGGATCTTCGCGCGTGATCAATTCGTGAAGGTCTTCGATCGACTTTGATTCCCAATCGGGAATCGAATCGATCAAAGCGATCAATTCCACCAACATAGTCCCCCTCCCTGATTCCTATTGCGGCGTTTTCGGACTGTACAGTAAGGTGCGGTTCAATTCCCAGGGCCATTTGTGGCGCAATATGCGCCGACATAAGACCTTGGGTTTTTTTGTGCGCCAACGCGCTGCGAGTGTCGATGGATCGACGGTCCTGGTTCGCACGGATGCGGACTCGCAGCGTGTTGGCGCACGTGGGGGGAATTGGCATGGCCACGAAGGCAGTAAGTCGTGACCTGCAGCGAAACGATTACAAGAATCAGCTCTTCGCTGCAGCGATGAAGTTCTGCGAGAAGCAGTTCGTTCGCGTCGACATTCAAGAGGGCAAGCAGTACCCGATCAAAGGGGCGCTGCTCGGGACATTCGGCCGCTTCAAAATCAACGTGCCAATCTGCGGCAATCTGAATGTGGGCACGTCTTGGGAAGGCTCCGCAAACTCAGCAGCTCCGGCCGCGGAGATCCTCGGAGCCGTTCTGCAGGAGATGCCCAAGGCCAAGCGTCAGAAGCTCCTGTATAAGCTGCGACAGCGATATCAACTGGAACAAACGCTAGGCGTCAGCGAGCTGGCTCGTGCTGAGGCTGACGCCTGGCTCAAGTCCATTCGCGGCATGAAACCGTCCAAGAAAGCGGGATCGGTTTCGTTCATTAGCGAGAAGTAGGTCGCTATGCATCGTCATTCCCTCGGCGGCGCGCTAGTGCTTTGTTTTGCTGTCGCGGCAAAAGCCGGCGCGTCGCCACCAAACTTCACTGACTCTGTCGCGCGAGTCCAATGCGCCGAACCAAGTGGTTCGGGTTTTGGATCCGGGGTCGCTGTGGCCGTCGACGGCAATCGCGTCTATGTGCTCACCAACGCGCACAACTTCCGCGACTTCGTGCGTGAGCGTGATTCGTGCACTTGCTACTTTCCGAGTCACGCGCCCGTCTCGATCGATCAGCTGCACTACGTCGGCAATCCCGATGCTGGCGACGATGTTGCGGTGATCTCCGGACTCGCAGCCAACCCGCCGCCGGCCGTGCCTTTGCTCGATTCAGATCTGACACCAGGTGCCGCAGTGAATCTGATCGGGTATCCGTACGGCAGAGAGATGCGAGTGCTAAACGCTCAGCTTCGCCACTCGTCCTACAACCAAGGGCATCTCGAGTTCTCAGAGACGATTCCGCAGGGAATGTCAGGCGGACCGGTCTATCATGCGGGCAAGGTTGCCGGCCTGATGCACAGCTCACTTGTTCGTGAACGTGGTTGTCTGGCGGTGCCAATGTCGCGGATCCGCAACGCACTCCGTCGCGTCTTTCCACGACTGTCACAGCGACGAGACGCTCGCGAAGCTCAAAGCGTCTACGGCCAATGCGACAGCTTCGGAAACTGCTCTAACGCTCAACCGGTCTACAGAGGGCAGATCATTCAAAGTCCAATTCCTAGGGGGGGACGGACTGTGAATCCGGCCGGCGGGAGCATCCCGTCGGCCGGCCCGATCCGGGGCGATCGCTCGCCAATGGCAACGCCGTCGCTACCAGCTGCATCGATTCCGGCCAAGCAACCTGATCTATCGGGCTACGTTACGCGCGACGAGCTCGAGCAATTCGTCAAACGCGATGAGCTCGAAAAGATCGTCACCAACCTGGCACCGGTCGACTCGCTTAGTGGCTATGCGACGACTCACGATCTGATGGCCACCAAGAACGCGATCGCAGCGGCCAACACGAATCTCGACTCGCTGCAGGGATCGATCGCGTCGCGTCTCGATCAATTCACAACCAAACTCACAACGGCCGAGGCCTCGATCGAATCGGTCGACAAGAAAGCGAGCGGCCGCTTTAGTTGGGTGGAAGCAGCGACGAGGATCTCGGCCGCCTACGGTTTGAACCTTGCTGTGCCTGGTGGTGCGTTCGGAATGATCGGGCTCTCGGCCCTGAAAGCGTATTGGAATCGACGCCGGCGGCGTGATCTGGATCCTGAGGAGGAACCCCGCCGCCGCCCTTTTGACGATTGGCATCCGGCAAGTGATCCACCGCCGCCACCTGCGCCGCCGCCACCCCCACCCCGAGAGACACCGAGCGCCGTTTCCGCGGAACCGGCCGTGCGAACCGTTCGCGTCCCAGTTGTGGATCAGGAAGCTGAGGCCATGAAAGAGGCGATGCGACGCGAGCAAGAACGGTTCCCACAGCATTCGCCGATTATCAAGCGACTGCGCTCGGTGACTGAGCAAATCACCGCCGGCAAACGTGCCGCCGGCGAAGTACCAGCAGAAAAGCCGTTGACCGTCGGTTGGACCGACGAAAACCAGCAGGCCTAGGAGGGCCAATCCATGAGCAGAACGATTTTCGGATCCGATCGACCGCAACTCTACAACGTCGCACCGTGGGCAGAGATGGGATTCGCGGTGCCCAACTTCGGCAATAATTACGGAACGTTGTCGACGCCGATTCACGGCCTGGCTGATGAGATCTCGAAGGGTCAGCTGTTTGTGATGACGCACATCGACGCGCAGCGCACGCAGCCGCCGAGCCGCAACACCGTCGAGCGACTCTGCCAGATGAACAATCGGATTCACACGAAGCTGCAAAGCCGTATGAAGGTCGATAGCGACATCCGGCTCGAGGAGGGCCACGCAACCGCGGATTCGAAGCCGTGGAACATTCACCCTGTGCCGTTCTTCCATGGGCCGGCAGTTCGGAACCATTGGTTGATCGAATACAACACGCTGACGATGATCGCGCTAACGAACATCTACCAGCACTCGGACAACAATCTCGCGCTGACGATCACCCAACAGTTTGCCCAAGACATCTGGAAGTACTTCCAGGAGATCCGGATCCTGATTGGCGTCGAGCTGCTGCAGTTGCCTCGCGAGACGGTAGTTGCCGAAGGTTTCAAATTCGAGACGGCTCACTACAACGCCTACGATATCTCGCCGTTCGCAATGAACCTCGAGGCGCTCGACACACCGGGCCCCATTCACTCGCGAACGACCGAAGATGATCTGCGGCCGTTGTTCCGCGGGATCCCAGCAAACGAGATCGTGACGAACCTGGCAGCCTATCCGGTCGATGATGCGGAGCTCGCACGCCAAGGGCAGGCGCTGCCCGATGGTGCGCCAGCTGTCGGCACTCGCGATGGTTCGTTGATCGGCGGAACGGGGCAGCCGCACAATCGACCGCAACTCTAGGACGCGCGACAGCGTTCGATAACGGTACCGGGGGGCACCGTGACAATGCTAATGCTCGCCGGCGAAATGCTCGCCGGCGTTAGACCGGAAGTCTACGCGATCGCCTGCACGTCGGCGGTTGGCTATCTGTGGCGCATGCACCTGGCTGACCACAAAGCCACCAAAGCCAAGCTCGAAGATTGCGAGGAAGATCGCGAACGCCTGTGGTGTGCGATTGCGGAATCGAAAGGGATCTCTGGGCCCGAACTTCGCAGGACCTATGCCGAAAAAGAAAGCCACGAAGGCGCCTAGTCGTCGCGGGCGATCGAAACCGGCCGAAAAGAGTGTCGCCAAGTCGCGGCCGTCAAAACGGTCCGCGCCCAAATCGAAGAAAGCTGAAGGCTCGCCGGCCAAACGTTCGGCGCCCAAAAAGCCAAGTAGCGACGACGCAGCCAACAAATACGAGGCTCGCAAAGAACGCGAGCGTCAGCGACAAGCCGATCAGTCGGCCGAGGGTCGCGACATCGAATCGGGTATGCCGGCGATCACTGCCGAGAACAAACCGATTCGAAAGAAGTGCGACGCGTCGCTGAAGTACTTCTGCCTCGAGATCTTCCCCGAGAAGTTCGACAAGGACTTTTCGCCCGACCACGAAAAGGCGATCGCCAAGATGGAGGCGTCGATCGTCGACGGCCTGCTTTTTGCGCTGTCGATGCCCCGTGGATCCGGAAAAACGACGCTGATCATCTGCGCTGTGATCTGGGCGATGGTCACCGGCCGACGTCGCTACGTCGCTTTGATCGGTCCGACGGCCGGCCACGCGAAAAAGCTCCTGCGGACGATCAAAGTCGCATTCGAAACGAACGATCGCCTGCTCGAGCTCTATCCCGAGGCCTGCTATCCAGTTCGCCGGCTCGAGGGAATCGCCAACCGTTGCCGCGGTCAAACGATCGGTGGCGAGCGAACGCACATCGAATGGACCAAAACGTCGCTCGTTTTGGCGACGGTGCCAAAGGCACCCTGCAGCGGTGCGATCATCGAGATCGCTGGCATGACCGGATCGATCCGCGGGATGCAGCACGCGGCGCCCACTGGCGAGACGCTGCGTCCGGACATCGTGATCATTGACGATCCGCAAACCAAGAAGTCGGCCAAGAGCGACACGCAGTGCGACGATCGCCTCGAGACGATTCAAGGTGACATTCTTGGCCTGGCTGGGCCCGGCAAAGACATTGCCGGATTCTTGCTCTGTACCGTCATTCGAAAAGGTGACGTCGCCGATCGACTGCTCGATCACGAAGAGTATCCCGATTGGCAGGGCGAACGATTCAAACTCGTTTACGATTGGCCCGAGAACGAAGAGCTGTGGGATCAATACGCCGAGATCTTGGCCGAGGAGCTCGCATCCGGCCGCGGGCTCGACGCAGCGACCGAGTTCTATCGCAAGCATCGCAAGAAGATGGACCGCGGTGCGCGCGTCGGCTGGGAGGAACGCTACCGCAAAGGCAAAGGCGAGCTGTCAGCGATTCAGCACGCTTACAACTTGCTCCTGCGCGACGAGAACGCGTTTTGGTGTGAGTACATGAATGAGCCGCGGGATCCGCACGAGGATACCGAGCTGCTCACCGTCGACGAATTGATCGCCAAGCAAAGCGGCTATCTGCGTGGTGTCGTCCCGCCGGCAGCCGACACGCTCACAGCGTTCGTCGATATCCAAGGCAAATGCCTGTATTGGATGGTCGTTGCATGGCGTAGCTCGGACTTCTCTGGTTGGATCATCGACTACGGTGCCTATCCCGATCAGAAGGTCGCACACTTCCAACTTTCGGGAGTTCGACATACGCTCGCCAAGAAGTACAAAGGCGCTGGGCTCGAGGGGCGAACCAAGGCGGGGCTGATCGACTTGGTCAAGCTGCTCGCCGATCGCGAATTCAAAACGCCCGGCGGCGACATCCATCGAGTGCGACGAATCGGAATCGATGCCGCATGGGGACCAGTGACAACCGTCGTCCAGGAGGTTGGAAGGATCAGCGACCACGCTGCCAACGTGATGCCCACATTCGGACAAGGCATCAAGCCAACCAACGCGCCCATGGAGGCGTGGAAAAAGCACGAGGGCGAAAAGAAAGGCCACCACTGGATCGTTCGCCGCACAAAGGGAGGCGGCCGTCACGTTCTCTCAGACGTGAACTATTGGAAAACGTTCATCCACAACCGGTTTGGCGTTCGCGACGGCGACAAGGGATCTCTGTGCCTTCCAAAGCCGCGACCGCGATACAAGACCGAGCATCGCATGGTCGCAGAGCACTGCCGATCAGAGAAGCGAACGCACGTCATTGGCGAGAAGCGACGCGGCGACATCTGGGCCGAAGAAAAAGGAAAGGACAATCACCTTTTCGATTGTCTGGTGCACTGCGCCGTTCTCGCGTCGATTGAAGGTGCAACCTTGGTTGAGCTACCGAAGCCGCCAAAGAAAAAGAAGAAACGCCGCGGCTACGCGGGATCACTTGCCGCCTAGCAAAAGGAGTCTGCAACGTGGGCAACACGAGAAAGAAAAAGCCGGTTGAACCGATTCGACCGCGAAAGAAGGCCGCCAAGAAAAAGGCGACCAAGAAGGTGCCGCGCAAAAAGAAACCGGTCGCCTCGAAGCCGGCAAAGAAGAAAACGCCCGCGAAGCCGGCAAAGAAAGCTGGGCGGCCGGCCGGCAGCAAAACGAGCGGCCAATCGAGCGAAGGGTACCCGCCTAAGTGCGGCAAGTGCCAGTCGACCAAACGCACTCCCTACAGCAACACTCGGCGCGTCGAGTGTGCTGGTAACGATCCGATGTTTGGACCTTACACCGCTGTGATGTTTCGCAACACAACGTGCGAGAACTGCGGACAGTCACGCGTTGATCGCGAGCTCGTAAACGAGGTTTGATTCGCCATGCTTGGAAAGCTGAAATGTCTCTGGCGATGGTTGGGAAGTTCGTCAGACGAGGAAGTGATCGACGACGCACTCGATCAGATCGAGCAGATGAAGTCGCAGTCGCGAACGTGTTGCGTGTGCGGGAAGCTGGCAACACGTGAGATCTACCGCGGTGCCTGGTTCTGTGATTCGAACGCATGTTGGCGGAAGGCCAGCGAAGCGGTGAATTCGCTGATTCGTTCGCGACGGTAACTGCGGCCTCCGGTCGCTCAAGAACCTTGCTCCGCTGCGCTTCCGTACTTGATCGACCTCCGTCATGGCCTTTGGTGAGCCGCTCCGAAGCCGAACACGCTGCGCGGCTCGGCATCGTCGCGGCTCGGTTGACTTTGCCTAGCGAATGGGTACATTGACGACATCGATGCTGCCTCATCGATTCGCACCCGACGGAATCTACCCCTGCGTCGGGTGCTTTTTTATGCGCAAAAAAATCTGACAGGAAATGCGGGATCCGCATTTCCTGCATTCTGGCCCGTCCTGCGGTGACGTAACGTCGCCCTCATGGCCAAACGACAAATCTCTGAAATTCGAGCCAAAGCCAACGAGATCCGCGAGATCCTCGAAAGCGGCGTGAAGTCCATCACCGACGATGGCACGACGACCGTTCTGGATCTCGACGAACTTCGCCGGCAGCTAAAGCACCTCGAATCTCAGCTACCAGAGTTTCGAAATCTACGGCCTCGCGCGTCCACCTATCGCCTGGATGGCTAATGATTCGCCTGATTGGATTCCTGCTCATGCTTACCGCTGCCGACGCCTGCACCGACCAGTTGGCGATCGCTACCGGTACGACCGTCGCAGCTTCATCGATGGGCGGTGTTGTCGGCACGGGTGGCGGATACGACGCGCTCGAATCGAAAGGCCGACGGAAAAAAGGCCCCTCGACGATCGTCCGCGAAGATCGATTGTTGCATCACGGCCGCCGAACCAAACTCACCGCGGCCTCTCAAGACCTGGTGCGCAATTTTGCGATTGCCGGCTGGATGATTCGTCGCCACCTCGACTACGTCGCTTTGTTCGACTTCCACGGCCGCAACCGCAACTCGGAGAGGTTGCTGCAGCGATTCACACCCGAGCAGCTCGAGAAACTCGACAACGATCTCGAACGCGAGATGATGATCGACTCGAAAGCGGGCAAGTGTGACGCCGGCGGCCGGTTCACTCGCGAAAAGATGTTTCGCATGGCCGAGCTGCGTCGGACGATCGACGGCGATACCGGTTTGGCGTTGCTTCGAAACGGCCGAATGCAGGGAATCGAAAGCGATCTGATTCGCAATCTCACCGACAAAGATCTCCGCGACAAGCGTTTCCGCGGAAACGGTGACATCAGTGAATGGGAATCGGGCGTGCGACTTGGGCCCGCCGGCCGAGCCCTCGACTTTGCACTGCATCGCCGCGGCCGCGGTGGCAGTGGCTACGAGCTCGAGCGAATCGTTCCTGCTCGCAACCTGATCCACTACGGCCATTTTCTGCGATATGCATCGGACCAGGTGCGAGGTGTTTCGCCGATCGTTGCCGCGCTCAATAACCTGCGCGACGTCTACAGCGGGATCGACTACGCACTCGCGAAGATGAAAGTCTCGCAGCTGTTCGCGCTGTCGATCTTCTCAGACGCCAAGAATGGCGCGGGTGAATACACCGAGATCGACGAAGGCGACGACGAAGATGGCCCAGAGGGTAAGCGGTACGAGGTTAACTTTGGCCTCGGTCCCGTTCACCTCGAGCTCGATGGCAAGGATCGCGCCGAGTTCCTCGAGAGTAAGACACCGTCGACCGAGATGCAGCAATTCTGCAGCCTGGTGATCGGTGTCGCTCTGAAGTCGCTCGATATCCCCTACTCGTTCTACGACGAGTCTCACACGAACTTTTTCGGCAGCCGCGCCGCTTGGATGCACTACGACCGCGCGGCGTTGGACAAACGCGACGATCAGATCCAGATGCGTGAGGACTACGGACTCTGGAAGATGCGGCAGTTCGTTCAAGCCGGCCGCCTGCAATTGCCGCCTGGCATGATCGTGACCGACGTCGAGACGGAATGGGTGCCCCGCGGAATGCCGTGGTGGGATCCAACCAAAGAGATTCGAGGCGACAAAGAAGCGGTTGGCGCCGGTTTCGACAATCCGGAGCGAATCTGCAAGCAACGAGGCAAAGGCAGTGTGTACGACAACATGCGCACCACCGCTCGCGTGATCGCTGAGTGTCGCAAAATCTCGAAAGAGATTCTTGGCGACGAGGATGCGATGAAACTCGATTACGCGATTTATCCCGAGATCAATGTGGCAGTGCCACAGGAGGGCGACGCGTGACCAAGCCGATCGAACTTCAATTCGACGCTGCAGCTGTCGCAAACGTCCCACACTTTCAGCAGTGGGTCGGACCGTGGGCGATTTTACCGGACCACCTGCAGGCACTCACCGAATCGATTCGATCGCTCAACTTGCGATCGCATCTGCAACAGGTGGAAGCCAACGGCCTCGAGGATCTCGAAGCTGCTCACCCTGACTGTGATATTGGTGCCGGCGACTACTACAGCCCCTACACGCGAATCAGCGACGGGACGGCGATCGTCTCCTGCCGCGGGGCGATGATGAAGCACCGCGCAAGTTTCTCGAGCAATGCGTCGACGGTCATGCTGCGGCAATCGATTCGCACGGCCGCAAAGGATCCAAACGTTTCCGCGATCATGCTGCGGATCGAGTCACCAGGTGGAACGGTTGCTGGCACGCGCGAGCTCGGCAACGAAGTCGCCAATGCAGCCAAGAAAAAACCGGTTCACGCTCACTTTGAAGATCTCGGCGCATCGGCCGCCTACTGGTTCGGATCGCAAGCAGCCCGAGTATCGGCCAACGCAACGGCGCTGGTCGGATCGATCGGAACGTTTGCGGTGATCGACGACTACAGCAAAGCGGCCGAAATGCTCGGCGTGAAGGTGCACGTCGTCAAAGCTGGCGAGTTCAAAGGTTCGTTTCAACCTGGCACCGAAGTGACCGACGCGCAGCTCGAGGAACGACAGAAGCTGATCGACAGCCTGAATTCCTTCTTCCTGGAAGCGGTTCAAAACGGCCGCGGACTCTCGGAGTCGACGGTGAAGTCGCTCAACGATGGACGCGTGCACGTCGCGGAACGCGCGAAAGATCTCTCACTGATCGACTCAGTCGAATCGTTCTCTGAAAGCCTCGAGGCACTCAAACAATCCACCAACTCCAAAAGGACGGTGATCATGTCGACGGAAACCCCCGCCAAGGAAACGGCCAGCGATTCGACCAACGAATCGGATAAGCCAAAGGCCAGCGAATCGAACGCGGGCAAGCCTGGTGCGCTCGAAACGCGTGCCGAGCTGCAGCGATACATGAAGGCCTTCGGTACCGAAACCGGCGCGAAGTACTTCTCCGACGGCCTGAACTGGGGCGACGCTTGCGAGACTCACATTGTCGCTCTCGATGAGAAGCTGCAAGCCGAAACCAAGCGGGCCGACGAAGCGGAAGCGAAGCTCGAATCGCTTGCACTCGGTGAAGAGGAGGAAATTGCCACCGGTGCACCAGCCAAGGGCAGCTCCGGCGACAAGTCGAGCAGCGGGGGCGGATGGGCAAGCTTGTTCAAGGAACGGGGGGCATCCGCAGCGAGCTAGCGCGACAACGATCAAGCAGGTGAGCTTGTTTGCCGGTTTCGTCCGTCGAATGAGCAAGTTGTGAGCCCGTACCCAGTTTGCTGGGACGGGCTTGCGGCAGTGAAGGACTACCCTTTTTTAGCAATCGAGACCGTCCACCAACCGCAAGGAAGCGAAGATGCCAGACGATCTGCAGACATTGGCCGACATGGCCAAAATCAACGACATGAACGCTCGCGATGCGGGTGCGACGGAGATCTTCAATGGCGCGCCGTGGTTCTCTGCGATGCACGCGATCGAGTCTACCAACGGTCAATCGCACTCGTTTCTAAAAGAGACTGAGGCGCCCGTCGTTGGTTTCCGCGAAGTAAACCAAGGTCGCGAACACGACAAGTCTGGCGACGAACTTGTCACCTTGAGCCTGAAGATCCTCGACGCATCATTCCACGTCGACAAGATGGTCGCCGAGATCGACAAGAGACGCGGCGTGTCGGGGCACATGGCACGCGAAGGAAACCGCCACCTTCGGGCTGCGTTCCGAAAGGCGGAAGAGCAGTCACTCTATGGCGTTGCAGATGACAACAAGGGCTTTGAAGGCCTTGCTGACATCTTCAACGCTCTATCCGAGGAGATGGTGATCGGTGCAGGTGGTGCCACTGCGAACCAACAAACCTCGGTGTGGGCTGTCCGAACGGTGCCAGATGAAACCGGTGTCAGTGTTGTGCTTGGAAACGGTAACATCGAGATCTCCGAGTACTTTGAGCAGTTCATGGAGGACGCCAGCGGCAACCTCTTCCCGTGTTACGCGCAGCCGATTGCCGGCTGGCTTGGATTGCAGATCGCCACAACCAAGTCTGTCGCCCGTCTCGCGAACATCCAAAACTCGCTTGATGACGACATGATCAGCGACCTGCTTGACTTGTTCCCTGAGGAAGCGCCGGCGACGCACCTCGTGATGAACAAGAAAGCCCGTGGGCTTCTTCGCAAGAGTCGTACCGCGACCAACTCAACAGGCACACCGGCACCGTACCCAGACGATGCTCACAACGTGCCGATTCTGACGACATCGAGCGTCCGAAAAACGGAGGCGGTTGTACCCGCCTAGTCCATGGTCGACATCTTCCGGACCGCACTGCGATTGCACCAGCGAACGCTTAACCGCGTCGCTGGTGGATGGGCCGTCTACCAAGACGGCGCGGTGAAGATCCGGCTAGAAGTCACACCGGCCAATAGTCAATCGTCCGAAGCCAGAGGCGAGGGCGAGGTTGAGATCGGCACCAACACGAACGACTTCCTTTGTGAGTCGGCCGACATGGTGCACAAAGGCGAGCAAGTCGAACCGCGACCAGGTGCGACGATCACGCTCGAAGATACGGGACACGTTTACGAACTTTGCAAAGGACCTCGAGGCGCGGCGTTTCGATACACCGACGCTCGCGAGGTTCGAATGCGAATCCACACCGACAAGATTGATCCGTGACAAGCCGCGCAAAACGACTCGCAAACCAAGTCGCCACATGGCTCGCCGATGAACTTCTCGATGGTGAGGCTGTGACCTACACCGATCGAAACGATGAAGAGATCTCGGCGGCCGTCGGCGTGCGTCCGCTTTGGCACCCGTCATTCGCGACCAAGAAAGAGCTCGACAAGCCGATCGTGACGGTGCGGCCGGCAAGTCGCGGCCGAAACGGCGAAGAGGGCCGCGTTTCCGCACGCGATGTGTCGATCGAGATCGGAGTGGTTTGGAAACTGCCGCCGAACATCGACGGCGAAGCGATCAATGACGTCGATCTGATCGATCCGCTCGACACGATCGCAGAGAAGATCTTTGACTCATTTTGTCGCGTCGACTCGGACGTCTACGACGGCCCAGACGAGTCGCACGCAGGCATGTTTGCCAATCGCCAATTCGAGGGCTTTTATGCCCGCACACCAACACAGCCGGCCACGCTCGACAACGAGCTGCTCGACTCTGACCAAATCTTTCTGACGGTGATCACTGTCCCCTTCCAACGCATGGAGTAAGCGATGCCAGTTACCGACGACAAAGGGGCATTCCCCGGCCACAGCACGTTCGAGTACTTGAACCTATCGGGTGACTTTCAAAACCCGGTTTGGACTCGAATCACTCGCACCGAAGACGTCGATCTACCCGACAGCCGAGGCGGCAACGATTTCAAGATCAAAGGTTCAGGGTTCACCCGCAATATCCGCGGCGTGCGAACCAAAACGATCGGTTTCAAGTATCGCCGCAAACGAGGTACGGACCTGATCTTCGCTGAGCTGAAGGCAGCCTACGAGGGCGATGATATGTGCGTCGACTACACCGCGGTCGATCGTGACATCACGCTCGATGGTGCCAACGGTTTCCGCGGTCCGTTCAACGTCGAGAAGTTCGACGAATCGCGTCCCTTTGAGGGCGTTGTCGAAGTCGACGTGCTGCTCAAGTTCGCCGACGCCGAGCATCCGGTCGACGCTCCTGATCCTTGGGAGATCGAGCCGGTCTTGATCAGCGTTCCATAGTCGATCGCTGGCAACCCTCTTAACCAATCCACTCTCAAACCAAGCATCCACACGAAGGATCGAAACGATGCAGAAACTAACGCCCAAAGCCACGATCGAGAAGATTCGTGAGCTCCTCAGCGCCTCGGTCAACGTTCAAATCCGCGTGGCCGACATCTTGCCACTGATCAAGCTCGCCGCAGAGCATCCCGACGCCAGTATCCGAGCGCTCAAGAAGCTCGAGAGTTTCCCACCATCGATGGTGACGACTGTTCAGCGAGTGACGCTCGAAAAGCTGATCGGTGATCACGAATCGATCGACAGCGAACACGTCGACGCAATTGTCGAGAAGCTCGAGCAAGAGCACCGGGGCGACGCTGCGGATGCGGCCACCGCAGCGGATGAATCCAAAGCCAAAGCAAAAGCCGAGGCCGAGCAAGCGCGCAAGGCAGCCGACGAGAAAGAGCGACAAAAGCAGAAGCTCGCCGAAGAGGCCCAGCGTAAGGCCAAAGAAAAGGCCGATCGCGAAGCGAGAAAGAAGGCCGAAGCGAAAAAGAAACGCGAAGCCAAGGAAAAGGCTGATCGTGAAGCTGCCGAACAAGCCGAGCGGGAAGAGGCCGAGCAAGCCGAGCTCGAGCAGCGTGCAAAGGATGAAGCGGAAGCTGACGAAGCGGAAGCCGAAACCGAAAAGCCGGACCCAAAAGGCAAACGCAAGCTCTAGGCCCAAAAGGCGTGAGGCCGGCAAACCGAAAGGTTTGCCGACCTCATTAGTGCACCTGTAGCGTCTGTCAGCTTAGCGAAATTCGCTTTTCCGTCAAAACGTAAATTCCGAGAACCATGTCAAACAAAACCACCTTCACAGCGGGCGATCACGACTACGAGATCGCCTACGACCTTCCCCGAGTCCGTGACATTCGAGCCGAGATCGGTGTCGACATCGTCACGAACGAGGGCATGCAACAGGTGATCGGCAACCCGATCGACTTTGCTCACTACGTGTGGCATTCGATTCGACCGCAGGCCGAAAACCGCGACGTCGACGAAGATCAGTTCATTCGCGAGATCACACCGAAGCTCGACGAGGTTTCGGATTGCTGGCTGCGAGCCTACGCGTCTTTTTCCGATTCGATCGGTCGCTCTGCGCAGGCCGAGCTCGCAAGAGCAATGGTCGCCGCCGATCGAGACGATCGCAAGGAAGCAAACCGTCTGGTCGATCGGGCCCAGGCCGATCGAATCGCAAAGAATCAACTCCGCAAGAGCGCGTCGAAGCGACGAAAGGCACTCGCCAAGTTGGTAGGCGAAGGCGACGAAGAAGATCAGCCGACGGCTGGTCAATCGTCGCCCAGCTAAGTGCGATCGCCGGCGTTGATCCTTTTGCCCAGCGCATGACGTTTGGGCAGCTGGTCGACGCGGCAAACGCAAAACGCTCCGACCAGTGGGAGCACACCGCCGCTCTGTTGAGTTTGGTCTACAACGCAAACCGGGGATCCGGAGCGTCAGCGACCAGGCCCGACGAGTGGAACCCAATGAAGCGACAGCGACGTCGCCGGCCGACCAAGTTCGACTCTGACTTTGTATCCGGTGAATTTAAGAAGCTGGCCCAAAAGCGGCCCGTTTCGATCCTTCACGTAACACCGGATCAAGTGCGGGACGCCTGAGAAACGTTTCCGCGGAAACATGGTCGCGCTCGCTCCAACCTACAGCGTTTCGAAACTGTTCTTCGACCGTGCCGAAGTCATGCGGCGCGTCGACCAGGCTCGCGTTCGCGTTCTGTCGCGCCAGGGAGCGTTCATTCGCACAAGAGCGCGGCGGCGAATTCTTCGTCCACGCAAAGGGGTTGCGCGACCTGACCAGGCCCCGAGCACACACACCGACTCAGGGGCGTCGCTGCGAACGATCCTGTTTTTCTACGACAAGCAAAGTCAAAGCGTTGTCGTTGGGCCAGTCCGGCTGAACCGTGTGAGGCGGTCCGGTGGTCGGTTGACTATTCCCCAGCTCCACGAATTTGGCGGCGCCGTTCCTATCACCGAGGTGCGTTACCGGCGGCGCGGTCAGTGGTATCAGACCAACCGATTCCATCGACCTGGCAAAGCACTGCAGCAACGCAAACGCGTTGCGATCTACCCGGCTCGACCCTTTATGAGCAAGGCGCTCGATCAAGAGATCGCAGCCGGCACGATCGCAACCTCTTGGCGCAACGCCGTAAGGGGTAGCTGATGACGAAGCAAGTCAGAGCCGGCAACGCATACGTTGAACTTGGTCTACGTGCCAAGCTCGACAAGGGCATCAAGGCGGCAACACGAAAGCTGCGAGCGTTCGGCCGTTCGGCAACGGCGATCGGCGCAGGGATTCTCGGATCCGGAGCTGCTGCAGCTGCGCCCCTCGCACTCGCTGTCGCGACGTTTGCAAGTTTCGACGATGCGATGCTGCAAACTCGCGCCGTGACACGGGCAACGGCCGAAGAATTCGAAGATATGAGCTCGTTAGCTGCAGAGCTCGGTCGAACCACAAGTTTTACCGCGACCGAAGTCGGCGGCCTGATGACGGAGCTCGGCCGTGCCGGATTCGATCCGACGCAAATTGACGCGATGACGGGATCGGTTCTTAGCCTGGCTCGAGCAACCGGTACCGAAGCGGTGGCAGCGTCGGGAATCATGAGCGCCTCGATTCGTCAGTTTGGCCTCGATGCTGACGAAGCGACTCGAGTCGCGGACGGACTGACGGCCGCGGCCAATATGTCGTTTAACACGGTCGATCAGATTGGCGAAGCGCTGAGCTATGCCGGGCCGGTTGCGCGCGACTTCAATATGTCTTTTGAAGACACCCTGGCCGTTCTCGGCGGACTCGGAAACGTCGGGATCCAGGGCAGCGCAGCCGGCACGGCCGTTCGCCGTTTGCTGACGCTTACAGGCGCAGAGGCTCAAAAGCTGCAGAAGATCTTTGGCGTGTCATTCGTTGACGCTGCCGGCAACGCTCGACCGTTGGTCGATGTGCTCGGTGAAGTGGACGAAGCGACAAAGGACCTCGGATCCGCCGAGCGTGCGGCAAAGTTCAATGAAGCGTTCGGCCTGCTCGGAATCACCGGAGCCTCGGCAATCGGTCGATCGGCCGGCGACATCGCCAAGCTGGCAGACGACATCAAGGCGGCCGGCGGAATCGCAGGCGAGACGGCCGAACAAATGGACTCAGGCCTAGGCGGATCTTTCAGGATCCTAAAATCAGCCGCCGAGGGTGTCGCGATTGCAATCGGTGGTGCACTCGCGCCGCCACTTTCAAAGCTCGCAAAGATGGCCACGAGCCTACTCGGAGTGATTGCGAGTTGGATCGACGAAAACCGCGGCCTGGTTGCGACGCTCTTCGGAGTTGCGGTCGCAGTTGCGACGGCCGGCGCGGGGCTCGTCTCGTTAGGGTTTATTTCGACCGCTCTCAGCGTCGCAATTCCGATCGTTGTCGGCGGCCTGGTTGCCGTCGGAAAGTTCCTCCTGGCAATGGCAGCACCGGCCGCGATCGCGATCGCTGTACTCGGATCGATCGCCGCCGTCGCCTACTACAACCGCGAAGCGATCATGCAGTGGGGCTTGGCGTTCTGGGACGCACTGCTACCGGTTCGCGAGGTGATGGGCCAAATCTGGTCGATCGTTAAAACGACCTTTGGCGGAATCGGCGACGTGCTCAAAGAGGGAGACTTCAGTGGAGCGGCCGCGGTTCTCTGGGCCGGCGTGCAAGCGATCTTTTTTACAGGCGCCGAAGGAGCTATCGAGGCCTTTAACTGGCTCAAAGCATCCGTTTTTAGGATCCTCAAAAGCATTGGTACGAAGATCTCTGGGGTGGTTGGCAATGTGCTCTCACGTCTTGGATCGGTTGGCCAATCGATCGGCGAGTATTTTGCCGGCGTTGGATTCATCATTAGCGCGGCGTTTAACTTCATCAAAGAAACGCTCGGCGGTATCGCATCGGCACTGATGGGCGGCAACATCGCCCTGGCCGGCCAAATCCTGTGGGCAACTCTCACCACTTACTTCACTGCCGGCACCGGTTTGTTGACGCAATTGTGGATGCGGTTTGTGTTCGGTCTGAAAGAACACTTTTCGACGATGGGTCATGGGATCGTCACGATCTTTCGATCGATCGTGTCAACGCTCGCCTACGTCATGGAATCAGTGTTCGGCAAGCTGCAAAAAGTGCTCACGAAGGTTTCGAAGTTCGACAAGACGGGCGCGGCCAAAGGACTCGCAGCGGCACTCGGCGCAACGGCCACCGTGTTCGATGTGGCACAAGACGAGCTCGCTAAACGGCAGAAGACGGCTGACGATCAGCGAAACGCTGAAAGGCTCGCACGCAACCGTGCATTCGAAAAAGAGCTGGTCGCGATTCACCAACGCACCGCAGACGCCAAGGCGAAACGCGACGAGCTGATCCGCCGCGCAAACGAGGAAGGCGGCGACGTCACTGTCGGCAAACTTAAAGACGCGTCACTGGCGCAGCTCAACGCGCTTGTGAAACGCACGAAGCAAGAGGCCAAGGTGATCGACGACGACAAAGTCGCCAAAGCCGAGGATCAGAAGGCTAAAGCACTTGGCAAAGGCAAGGATCTTGCCGGCAAGAGCGGCAAGACAACTGCCGGCTCGTTCTCAGCACTCGGCGCCCAGCTGCTCGGCCTCGGTGGATCCTCGGCAGCCGAAGAGACGGCCACCAACACTCGCAAGACGGCCGAGATTCTGCAGCGGATTGAGAACAAGAAGCCGGCCAACGCACCACAGCCGAGGTTTACGTAATGCCGTTTCCAACGCACAACGGACCAAACCACCGTCAGATTGCGGGCTTTATCGGTTCACGCACGCGCGATGGGAACGACAAGCGTACGATCGAGTGGCTCGTTACAGGTGTAGCGGATGCAAACGCGGCCGAGGCCTATCTGATCGGGCAAGGACTCCCCGAGCCGACGATCGAATTCACGCCACCCGGTGCACTGTCGAGCAAGTACTTGAAGCTCGATAGCTACGAGTGGCGAGAAGCGGTCGAAGGCAACGAACGAGCCTACATCTTCACCGCCGAGTATTCTTTCGAAAAGCTCGATGTGGACGAATGGACGCTCTCGGTGAGCACTTCGGGTGGATCGATCAGGATCACAAACTCGTTTGGGACGACGTCACATGCGGCCACCGGCGCGACTGCTCCCGACTTTAACTCGGCGATCGACGTCAAGGATGGACGCGCCAACGGGATCGATCGCGTGTTGCCGGCGATCAAGTACACGCTCAACTACCGCCTGACCAGGCCGGTCGACCCGATCCTCTACTCCGACATTGCTTCGGAGATCACCGGGACCACCAACCAGTTTGCCTACTTCGGTAGCCAACCTGGCGAACTGCTCTTTCTCGGCATGGATGGCAACTTCGGGAACCAAAAGAATCCCGAGATCCAATTCTCTTGGGCCAAGAGCAAAAACGCTCAGTTCTCGATCGGTGCGATCGCAAACGTAGCCAAGAAAGGGCACGACTACGTTTGGGTTCTCTATGACGACGAGGACACCGGATCCGGAGCCAACGCGTTCACCGTTTCGAAACCGCGGGCGGCCTATGTCGAACGCATCTACACCGAGGCCGATCATTCGGTCCTAGGGCTATTGATCTAAGGAGAGATCACCAGTGCAAATCTATCGACCTTCACTCTTGCCGTTCGACGTCGACAATCCAACGTACATGCGATTTCGTGACGCCAAGCTCGAGAACGGCGACATTCTGCAGTATCGCGGGAGCGGTCTAATCTCGTCGTGGATCCGCTTCGCAACGCATGGCGTGCACTCACACAGCGCGATGCTGCGCGTCGATGAGTTTCAGCATCACGACGTTCTCGAGATTCGCGAATTCAAAGGCGGCCGAGCTGTGCCGCTTGTCGGCGAAGTCGAAAAGTACCCCGGCCGGATCGACGTGTTTCGGCCGCGTGATGAGCTCTTTCACTACAACCGCATTAAGGCGGTTGAGGCGATGCGGGAGCTCACCGCTCGAGATTATGGCTATTGGGGCATCGCACGCCTGGCAGCTCAGCGCGTGCCGTTCCTGTGGCGTTTCCTCCGAACCAGCACCAAAGACATCGAGGACAAGGGCACGGCGCCGTTTTGTTCTCACGCTGTCGCGCTCGCTTGTCGAGCTGGCAACGTCGATCCGGTTCCGCGGAAACCAGACGACCTGGTCACGCCGGCCGACCTGACCAATTCGCTGCTCTTTGACTATCGCTGCACTCTGGTTCCCTAGAAATGCAACACCTACCAGGCGACCCGCTTTCGCTCAATGCTGCCCTGCAGAACCGAGTCGAGGCCTCGGTTCGCGAACGCGAGACGGGAGCGACGCGAAGCGAAAACCACGTCCGCGCTCCGCTTGGCACTTTGATTCGCGTCAAGAATACGAGCGCCACGGACATGGAACGTTTCGCGATCGCGGCGATCACTTCGCCTGTGATTGATCCAGATTCAACCACGCAGGGCCAGCGAGATCCAACAATGGGCGTTGACGCTCCTGCTTGGCCTAGTGTTTTGGGGACGTTCTGCGTCCTGCAGGAAGCGATCGCCGCCGGCAAACTTGGCTTCGCGATCTTCTCAGGTGTTGCTGTCGCGAATGTGAACCACATTCAAGCAGCCGACCGCTGTGCCGCTCCGGATCCGGTCGATCCCACTCGTCTGCGAACGTGTGACACCGGCGAAGTGAAGCTCGTCGGTACAGGTGGATCCGGAGTATCTAAACGCCTGGTGATGATCGGACATCAAGCGAGCGTTCATTGGGGATACAAACGCAACCAGTACTATCCCGACAAGGAAGTCGAGCTCTATCGAATGGACGATTCTGCAGCTTTTGCGGCCGGCGGTGCTGGCATCGTTGACCTGCAGGACGACCGCGGATTCATGGACGAGCAGGCGGTCGACTCTGTTGGTGTGTGCGTTCAAATCGTCAACAAGTTCTACGCGATTCAAGCAGTGTGTGGGGCCTAAGATGACGCGTCGCGGATGCAAGGACTGTTGCGGTTGTCCAGAAACAACCATTCGACAGAAAGATCAAGAGTGGACCGACTGGACGGGTTCCGTGCCGAGCGGCACGGGCAATCAATTCACACCGGGCCAAACGGCACAGTTCGACATTCTTAACTTGCAGCCGAATTGGATTGTAACTTTCGAAATGCTCGACGCTGCGTCGTCGTCAGGAACGACATTCAGTGCCGGAGGCATCGAAGTCAGTTTTGAGCTGCTACCGCCCCCGAATGACTACGAACCTTTCGAGGCAGTTTGGGTTTGGCGGACAAACGTCTGCGGCAGGGAGTCGATGATAATCAAGGCGCCATCGTGGAACGGGCAGCGAACGATCACGATCGCACAAACCTACATCAACGGCATTCTGACGAAGTTCGTTTCGACTGGTGACTTTTCGACGTGCGTGATCGCTGATGTAACGCCTCCGCCGTTTGGCGACGTGACAGTCCAAATCGAAAACGGCAATGGTGGCGTTGAGATTGGCAAAGTCGCGTGGACACACACGGAAGCGGACGACGAAAAATGCCCGCCGGTCAATTGCACCGACAACGGAACGCCCTGCATCGGGCGAGTGCGGATTGTGTCGGACGTCTCGACCGCCATTACTGGCTACGCGTCAAGTCAGGAGGGTGAGCTGCACTACTACAACAAAGCGTGCGGCGCAAACTGTTCGCTGTGCGACTACGATCGAATCGGCTACGTGAGGTGGAGCGGGCTGGGAGGCATCAACGGGCTTTGGCCGGCAGCTCTCATCGACAGCAACTTCGATCCAGTTGACCCAGTGTTGCGTGCCCAGGTTGAAGCAATGCCAAAGGACTGCGAATGGTGGTCGATCGTGAGCGGTTGGGGCTGGCGTTTCTACGATCCGATCTTCGCAGCGACGAAGAGTACGCTGCTTATTCGTCAAGAGTGGACGAACTGCGACTTTGGTGGACCATTCTTCAACGACTCGGGCGAGTTAATAGAGAACATCAACCTGACACTGAGCCTATGCAGCGGTGGCGTGCCGGATCTTGAAACGTTCTATAGCGTCAGCGACATGGCAAACCCCTGGACTCCTTCCTTTGTGCCCACCGGTTGCAACCACGATCTGGTGAGTGAGTCCCTAAGCAATGTTGACCCAGTAACAAGAACGGGCACGTGGTACTGCAGTTTTCCCTACGTGTTGTGCGAGCAGTCTTGGCAGTATTACGACTTTGATGATGCGACCGTCGATTACCCAACGCGATCGTACAGTCGCACAAAACGCCTCCATGGACATTGCCCCTGCAACGGGAGCATGTCGCCAGGTTGTCAGAACGAAAATCAGATCCAAGACGAAACTCAGAACTTTTCCTACAGCGGTGCCCGCATGATCCAGAGCAAAACCTATGCAGATTTTGACCTGCCCTGATTGTGGGCTCACGGTGCAAACCAGGTTTGAAGGCTTGCCTCTTCGCTGCTCGTGTCAGTACGAGCACGCGACCGAGACGTGTGGTTCTGACGAGCGCGGCCACGATCATCCTGGCGTCATCTACTCAGAAACCGAAGGCGTTGGGACCGAGCTCCATCGAATCATTCACCGCGACCTACCAGAGCTGGTGATCAAACTCTTAACTTCGCGCGGCTGCCGATGCCACGGATACCTCACGATGTACAACCTGTGCGGTGTCGAGTGGTGCATCGAAAACAAAGCGACGATCGTCAGTCAAATTGCCGGCGTCGCGAAGATGTTGCCGGGCTTCAATCGCGTTGTTGCGACGCATTGGGTCGATGAAGCGATCGAATGTGCGCGGCAATGATCGCGTATCTCTTTTTTTGAGCCTGCAGCATGCAAGCAAGTGTGCGAACTTGCTCGGGTGTTCCCGTAGGCCCCTGGCCCATCAGGGGCGAAAAAGTACCTGCGATGACCTACCTTGACGCAGACTTGGGCTATCATATATGTGGGTGGGTTCGACGCGTAGATAAAGGTGAGGCAATTCTACTCGTTCCGGCGATTGTCGCAGCAGAGATAGCATGCAGCCCCAGCGACGATTTGCACGATTTTCGAGCTATGCTTGACCGGCCAGAGATCGAGCAACTCGACGTGACTGTCCCCGTTGCAATGGAAGCGGGGGAACTGCGTCGTCGTGCAAAGAATGATGACCTCACGCTCAAAATACCTGACGCGTTGGTCGTTTCGACGGCAGATCATTACCTCGCAGACTACATCATTAGCGAAGATAAAGATATTTGCCGACTCAATGGCAGATATGGCATTCGCGCAGTCATCGGGCGACCCGAAACAGGCCATGATCAACCTCTTTTTCGCGGCGACGGCTAGCATTGCAAGGCGAGTCGGTCCAGAGCTAGCCTCTTCATCCCACCGCTCGACCACGGCTCGCGCATGTTGTCTAATCGTCATCGCAAAAAGAAAGCCGCCCGTTGCGGGGGCGGCTTTCAGGAGTCGGTTCCATGCAGTGTGAAACGCGACCATTAATAGTGTAGCCCTCTACGCTTGTGTGCCTACCAGCGTTGTTTCGTTGGGCAACGATTGGAAGTGTACTCCCAGTGCGCTGATGCAGTCGTCGACGAGCTTTGATGCTGCCGTCGCTGTGAGGTGAACTTTCTCCTTTCCAAGCCGCAGTTCAATCACTCGCTCTGACGTGATCGGTACAGCTTCGACCAAGTTTGGCCCTTTCGCTACGAGCGTTAGGTTTTGGGGAGCACTCATGTCATTGATTTTCCTTGGTCAACGTCCGGAAGGTATCGAAGCTCAATTGGGAGATGATGATCCCAAGCAAAAGATCTATATACAGATTGTCACGCATGACGGCGACATCTACTTGCAAACTGCGCAGGATTGGCCCGAAGACATTCTGGCGGCGAAACTGACCATTTCACAGGCCAAAGAGATCGTGGAAGGCCTCGAGGCTGCCCTGCGAAGGGTTGGCGGCGATTCCGCCTAGTAATTGTGAAATGGTGAATCACCGTTTCACATTTGCGTTTCCGCGGAAACGCACAAAAAAACCACACGACCAAGTGGGTGGTCGTGTGGCTAGACTTGACGCCTTGACGGTGTCAGGGGTGACCCTGACGCCGTTTCTCTTCTGCTTAATTTAGGCAGTCTGCATTGGTACTCGCAACATCGACTTCCATCGTGACTACTATGGCCCTGTCCGTTTTCCAATTGGGAGGAGCGAAGTGAAGTCCACACGAGAAGTCATAGAAGACCTGCGGAACGCATCGCGGTCGAAGAGGTTAAGTGAATCTGAGATCAGCGAGACGACCGCTGCGTATCTGTCCGACATCGCAGACCGCTTGGAGGACTACGTGTACGGCACACAAATCAGAAGGTCGAAATTCATTGATGCCATGGTCGAGGTCTGCCGGGAGCACAGGGTGTCGATGGCCGTGGTCGACAGCTCAGAGCGGGGGGAAGTGATCCTGTTCGAGCATGAGGACGAAGGCGACGAACCATCATTTAAGGTCGATGCCGCTGAGCTCGCCAGGATTGTCGGTCGGCGATTGTACGAGGACTTCATTCGCTAACCGTCAGCGTTTCCGCGGAAACGAAAAAAGGCCGCCCAGCGGCAGTGAAACCAGGCGGCCCGGAAGTGGATTCAGCTAGCGTTTTAGGACCGAGTGCTCAGCTGAGATGTGGATTTCTTGGCTGCTACCGCTGCCACCGTATAGGCATTGGTGGTAGGCGTCATACGCGTCGTAGAGGTCGTCTCTTGCGTTTTCATAATCGACCTCTGCTATGGCCACGGCGGCTGCTTCGGCCGAGCAATCTGGGCTGCTGCTTTGCTCCTGAGCGAATCGGAGCCGCAATTGTTCAATCGGCATTTTATCAGATGGTGAACCTGACAAGGTGGAGCCGCCCGATACGTAGCCAGCAAAAAGTAGGCTTGTGGCGACGATGAATCTACGAACCGTTCGTTTTCCGCAAACGCTCATTTGTTGGCCTCTCTTCCTTGAGTGCCAGTAGTTTGTCAGCGATGCGCGATGCCCGTCCGGGATCGGCCTCTCTTTTATCGGCCCTGGCGCGGTGCATTCGCATGCCTCGAACGAGCACAACTTCGTCCGTTGTCAGTTCCTTACCATCGACAACGGCGGGCAGTCTTGATGAGTAAAAGAGAATGGACGCAATACCGAAAACGGTTACAACAGCGCAAGCAAATAGTTTTTGCCAGCGACGTTTGGATTTGTGAAGGTGCGATACCGTGTCGGTTGAATGCCGCGCATCGATCCGAATGCGCAGACGCTTCATTTCTGGCGCTTCACCGGTATCGATCAATTCCTGCTTCCACTCCCCAAACAGTATGAAACTTCTTGCAGAGTTGTGCTCACCAAAATAGTAGGCTCGTCTCTGCCAATATCGCTTGGCGCGTCCGTTGGCATCGGGCTCGTTTGGATAGGTGAGTGCAGCGGCCTTTTCGGCTGTAAGAGTGTCCATCTTGCCCCCTGTAGTATTTGCAGTTTCTGCGCGACAACGTGCAGTATCTTCGCAAAAAACAGTTGATGCAAGCATTTCCAATCGGTATCTTCACGAAACCTGAAAGGCAAAGGTGGGCAACGGATGGCCCGGATTAGTTGGTTAGGCAGACCAACTCTTCATGCCGCCAGGGGCAATAGTTGACATGAGTCAATTGGCGGATAGAACATGGATCGCGTCGAAATGACGGCGTGGCTGGGGAGCGCTCTGACCTGCTCACCCAGCCCACCCACCAAATCACCATCCACTAGCTGCACTAGCGGAAGGTTAAAGATGATGGATGTTTCGCCGTGCGCGGTACTGCGCACAGCCACAATCTCACCGCATTCTCGCGGACCCCCAGATCGCTGCGCGCACAAAAAAAGGGCACGCCGACAAGCGACATCCCCTGATTAACGCAATTCGCAGCAGATCGTCGTAGTGAAGGACCACGATCAGCTTTGAGAACCTCAACAAACCAGCCCATTAAGGGTGGCCGCTGAAGCTATGCACCAAGGTAGCACTTGTCGGCGGCTTTATCAAATGGATTTAGCTCATGGCATTTCTGTTCCCAATTAAGGATGGCGAAACGTATTCGCATCTCGATCTGATGGTTCCGCTCGAGTTCACAACTGAACGAGCGATGAAGAACTGGGTCGACGAGATGGATATCCCGTATGAGCCGCGGGGGAAAGTTTGGTGGATGGCTGGCGAAGATGTGCGAGTGGCGATGCGACTTAGAGCCAAAACGCACAAGCAACGACGAGAAGACAAGGCAGGTAGCTGAAGCCAAATTAAACGAGGTGACCAATGAACGACGACCCAATTCGGGTCTGGGTTTCTGCACGCAAAGACAGAGGTGGATTTGTTTTGCGTTGGGATGACCCCAGAACCGGCAGGCGGAGACAAAAACGAGCGTCTGCATCGACTCGATCGGCCGCATACCGAGAGGCGGGCGTGATTGAAGAAAGGCTCAACGGTGGGGATCCGATCGACAAGCCCATGAAACGCAAACCGACCAGGGGCACGAGCTGGGATGCGTTTACAACCAGGTACACCAAGAGCTATCTGCGGCACACGTCCAAATCCAACCGCTACAAGTGGACCGGTGTGGTTGCCCAAGTTGACGCTGAATTTGAGGCGAGAGGAATTGAAACGCCCCTGCTCGATGACGTTACTGCAGAGTTGCTCGAAGCTGTTGAGCAGAGACTGTTCGATAAGGGCAACAAGCCAAATACCGTCGACAGCGCAATGGCGACGCTCAGGTCTGGTCTTTCCTGGGCGGCAGGTATTGGGCTGATGGCAACGATCCCGACGCCGAGGGGGCGTGGAAGGGCCGTTGAAGAGTCCGGCGAAATGCGAGGGCGTCCGATCACGGAAGTAGAGTTTAAGGCGATCATCGCCAGCTTCTCTGATGACAAGCAAATTGCTGATCACGTCGAAAGTTGGCAGCACATGGCCCAGGGGCTTTGGCTCAGTGGGCTTCGGATCAGCGAGGCAATGCAATTGCACGCTACAAACGCTGATTGTCACCGGCCTGTGAATCTTGATTCTGATAGACCCGCGATCATGTTCTTGAATTCGCAGAAGAATCGAAAGGACCAAATGGTCGCTATTACGCCGGATTTCGCAGAGTTCCTCCGAAGGTCGAGGCCTGTCGATGGATGGTATTTCAACCCGAGGGGGTTGAGAGGGCGCTACCAGACAAGCAACGCGGTTGGCAGAAAATTCGGAAACGCGGGAGAGGCGGCAGGAGTGATCACGGCCGCTGGTGAATATGCCACCGCGCACGACCTGCGACGCTCGTTTGCACAGCGTTGGGCGAGTCGTGTGATGCCGCCCATTCTTCAACATCTGATGCGCCACCAATCGATTCAGACGACGATGAAATACTACGTCGGTTCGAATGCCGATGCTGCAGCGATCGCCATTCGAGAAGCTTGGGAGTCGGCCCCGAGCCTGGATCTGGGGCCGATTCTTTGTGACCAAGTTTGTGACCAGCTGGCAGCTGCCTAGATTGAGCATGCCAGAAATGCCGTGTTTTCAAGGGTGGCTGAGGGGATTCGAACCCCCGACTTTCGGAACCACAATCCGACGCTCTAACCAACTGAGCTACAGCCACCGCGATACTTGGGATGCGACCGTTTGGGTCGCTGCCCCTTCGAATCGGAACGCAAATTTATCGGGCGAGTTGGATTTGGTCAACGCGGCAATTCCGCTCTCGCACTTTTCGTCCCGATCCCCATCCTTTTGTTCCGAATCTAGGGGTCGCCTGCAATACGAGACACCCTTTTCAGACCCAGGCTCACAGGAAACCGGCGTTTTTCAGGCAAGTTAGCTGGAAACTGAGGTCTCAACGAGGCTGCGGTAATAGGCAACGCTTTGCTTGAGTCCGTCCCTGACCGTCACGTCAGGTTCGAAGCACAAACGTGAACGCGCCTCGGTGATGTCCGCCAAAGAGTCACGAACGTCACCAGCTCGCGGCGGGTGGTGTTGGGGTGAGATCTTCTGGCCGAGAATCTCTTGTAGGTCATTAAGCAATTCGAGCAGCGTCGTTCGTTCACCTCGTCCGATGTTGAAGGTGCCGCCGGCCGCACTTTCGACGGTCGCGGCAAGTCGATTCGCTTTTGCGATATCGGTCACGAAAACGAAATCTCGCGATTGTTGTCCATCACCGTAAATGATTGGGTCTTGCCCAGCCAAAATCATCGCAACAAAACGTGGGATGACCGCGCTGTATTCGCTTTCTGGATCTTGCCGAGGTCCAAACACGTTAAAGTAGCGAAGGACAACGGTTTCCAAACCAAAGCCTTGCGAGAACGCCTTGCAATAGGATTCACCAGACAGCTTCGAGCTGGCGTAAGGCGATAGTGGCGCCGTCGGGTCGCTCTCCCGTTTGGCAACAAACCTTGAATCACCATACGCGGCGCTCGTTGAGGCAAACACAAACCGCTTGGCTCTAGCATCGGATGCTCCTTTGAGCAGATTGACAGTGCTGGTAGCACACCACGCATGGCAAAGGCTGGGCTCGCGCATGCTGCGCGGTACGCTCGCCATTGCTGCGAGGTGAAAAACAAAATCGACTCGTTCGGTTGCGGTGGACGCGATCGATTCGTCGGCGGCATCCCCTTCGATCAAGTTGATCTTGGCAGGATCGATGTGATCAAGGTTTTTGCGGTAGCCGGTGCTGAAGTTGTCCAGGACGGAAATATCGGCACCTTGCTTGAGCAGCATATCGACGATGTGCGACCCGATAAATCCAGCTCCGCCGGTGACCAAACACCGAGCGCCTTTGAGTGCCGTTGCGTCTGTTGCTCCGCTCATTGAATCTATGTCCGTTCTCGTTCTGGTTGCTTGCGCTCGTTTTACAACGGTTCTCGAAAAACGAGATCGTACGCTGTTTAGCCAGTCTTGCGAATGGCAACGGAACGGCATCCGAGCAAATTGACCATGAACAGATGGTCACGAAACACCCGCTACCCAGCCTTTTTGCGGTGTTCGTTGGCGAGATCTTCATCGCCGATTGCCTCATAGCACTCCGCCAAAGCCGCATGTGCCTTTTGAGCGAGGTCGGGATGCTGAAGCGCGCGTTCGAGATCAGGGATCGCTTCGAGGTGTTTTCCCAGGCGAAGTCGGATCTGGCCGCGTGTTTCGTAGAAGTGTGGTGGCGGAACTTTTAGCGTCGAGACCGCTTGGTCGGACAGCTTGAGGGCTTCTTCGAGATGCTCATCCCCTTGCTTGGTCAGAGCGACTGCGAGGTTGTTCAAGATTGCGCCGCTGTTTGGCAGTAGCTCAGCAGCGATCTTGAGATGGGTCATCGCCTTGGCGCTGTCATCCTTGAGCAATGCGGTCGTGCCTTGAATGAAATGCGCAATTCCAGGTGATGTGCCTTCAATCAGGGCTCGTCGTATCTCTGCGATTTCTTCTTCGTCTTCGTCTGCACTTGCCAGGACGCGGTCAGCGACAAGAGCGAGGACACGTTGATTTTGCGGAGCGAATTGAAGTGCCTGTTGGAGCAGTTTCAGAATTCGGAGCTTCGCAGCGATGCTTTCAGATGGCGTGGTTTCAATGTGCTGCACCCAGGCGACGTACGAATCGCCGATCGCCGATCGGAGCTTGTTTTCATCGTTCTTGTTTTTCGCTCGTCGAATTGCGATTGCCAAGGTTTGGATCGCGTCTTCGTGTCGCAAAAGGAACAATTGATTTTGTGCAACCGACATGGCCAGGCTCGCATTGGTCGGTTCTTCGCGCGAAGTCTTGGCCATCTCTTCAAGGGTGCGTTTTGCAAGCCGGTCGGCTAAAGCGTTGCGACCAAGGTGCCGTGCGATCGCAGCTCCCTGCAGTCCGCGCATCGGTTCGGTGATTGCAAGCTTTTCTAAGATCGGAAGTGCCTGAGGGTAACGCTGGGTCGCGATCAGGTATTCGACGTACATCGTCTGGACGCCAAAGTCGTTTGGATTCGCTCCATGCAAGACGGATAAGATGATCCCGAGCTCCTCTCGCTGCTGCTCACTGAGATCTTTCCAGGGCTTGCCGTCATATTCTTCTTTTAAGAGCCAGAGCGCTGCTTCATCGTGCTTGTGGTGTTCGACGAGCTGCCGCAGCAAAAGCGTTCCTTTTTCATAGTCGCCCTTTGCGCATAATGTTAGTCCCAACTGAAAGACCGAATCTGAGTCATCAGGATCATGCGTAAGTTTCCGGCGAACGATAAGCTCGGTGGTTTCATAGTCGTCACTTTCCCAGGCGGTTTCCAATCGTTGGTCGAGCAAACGGTTTCGCCAGTCTGTGCCATCGCCGAGTGTGATGAGCAAGCCGCTGCCAAGTAAGGCGACGAGGAGCAAGGCGGGAATGCCATGGGAGACGCGTCCCCAGGGAATCGATAGCGTGTATTGGACGAGGAAGTTTCCAAGCCAGCGTCCCCACAGTACGGGGTTGAGGAATCTCATCGTGAGCCCTCCTGCTGGTCGCCCGAGTTCGCTTCGAGTTCGCCACTGGAGTGAGCGTTGTTGTGTTTCGCCGCGTCGACAACCGTTTGTCGGGCAACGAGGAAATCGGTTTTAAGTGCCGCGATTTGCGGCAGCGAGAGTTTCTTGTCGCTAACGACCCAAAGCTGCAGCATCATCAGGTCATCCCGATCATAGGCGTCGCCAGAGTACACCAAGTCATCGAACCTTGTTCCCAGACGCCCCGGCTTCGGTGGAGGTTGGATAACATCTCCGTTGGATCCGACGCAGGTGTACATCAGGTATCCAAAGTTGTTGCCGCTTTTTAATCTTGCAAACGCGATCGGAAAATCGCTTGGGTCGTCGCTATCGGTGATGTCTGGATTGGGAAAGGCAACCTGGCGATTGATCAGGATCCAGTCCCGGATTTCATAGCAGATGCATAGCTCGTGCCAACCGCGGTAGGGCTGGCTCAACACGAGTTGCCCAGTGATTTCGTCAAGCTGGAACTCCCACAGGTCGGCGTTGTCGCCGAGCCGTTCGTTCGACCCTCCGCGATTGACTTGATGGTTGCCGACGCTGATGTGTTGGTAGGAAGGACTTTCGAGCAGTTCGCTTGAGGTGGCCATGACCATGGCGCGAGCTGGCGCGAGATTTGCCGCGTCGTTGAAGAATGTAAGACGCGTCGCTTGCGCGGCGCCACCCAGCGATACCAATCCAATCAGCAATACGAACCCAATCCGAATCATGGGCGGGGCAAGTTCGAAAGAGAATGATTGTGGAAGTCTCTCGGCCGCCTGGTCGGACTTCTGCTGGTCTTCGCTGCTGACGAGCCAATTCCAGGCGGTGATCAGGGGGTTAGGTACGGACTCGTCTTCGGCCGGATCAACCGGATGCAGCAGTGTCATTACCAATTGATCGAAGGACAGCAGGAAAAGTACTGCGACTAGCAATGCGACATAGCCAATCAAGTCGTGCAACCAACCCTCCGACAAATCGACGCCATACCACGCTTGGCCGACTGCAACCGATGTGACTCGCATGACGTTGGCCGCCACTGCCAAGAAGATTGCGATGAGGATGTAGACGGGGGCTAGCCAAATGCGTCGATTCAATAGGGTCACCAACGCGATCGCGATAAATGCGAGAGTAAAGACGGATTGGATTCCGCTGCATGCTTCAGCTACGAACAGCTCTTTATTGGCCAGGCGAATGATGTTGGCCGATGCATCGTGAGGGATTCCGATGATGTCGAGCATGACGCTCGACAGGTCGGTCGTGATGCTCTGCAGGCGGATGACGAGCAGCTTGTCATACCCAAGGGGCAAGCGGATCAGCATGATCAGCGGGAGGATCAGCGGGCTAAGTACGCGACCATCACGTCCAAAGTTTGATCCAAGAAAGCTTGAGGCAAGCAGGACGAATCCGACTCCAGTGAGCCAGGGCGACCTCACTAGAATGGAGCCGGCCACCATCAGCATCGCCAATGCGATTTGCGTCCATCGGTACCAGTTGGCAGGCGGGCGAAAGATCCCTGGGAAGCGTTTGTAAAGAAGGGCGCCAACGACGACGAAAACGAAGGGAAAGTATTGATACTGATCCAGCGCCCACATTTGCTTCATGTAGACCAGCAGCATTGGGACGCAACTCGCAAACAGCCCAAGCCAAAAGACTGCCCAGTACTTGTTTGTCGGTGACGCCACCTCGCGGTCATGCAAGCTTTGTTCGAGAAGGTCAGCTGAAGTCATTGTTGATTTTTTTTAACGGAATGTTCGCGACGCACGGGCTCACAGAATGGTCACTTTTCCGGGCGCGTGGATCACTCAATCACGTCATCCAATCTTGCTTCATACGCGGCCGAGGGGTCTTCTTCGGCCCGACCAAGCTTGGCTAGCCCACGCCCCGAAACGACCATCGGGGCTTTGCTCGCCGCGTTCGAGTTGTTGCCGCTGCCGCCAGCTCGGTAGTAGCGGCTGGTGTAGCGTCCGTAGCGGTAATATCCGTAACCGCGGTAGCCATCACTTGACCCGGATTCGTCGGAGTTGTTGATGACGACCCCCATCAACCTGGAGCCAACGGCACGCAAAATGTTTGCCGCTTCCTTTGCGTTGGGGCGACTTTTGCGACGAATTCGAAGAGCCAACAGAACGCCGTCGACCATGCTGGCCGTGATGCTTGGGTCGGTCACAACAAGCAGCGGCGGGGTGTCCAGGACAACGTAATCGTATTGCTCACGTAGCAGCTCAAGCAGTTCCGCCATTTCGGGCAAGGTGAGTGCTTCGGCGGGGTTTGAGGGAATTGGGCCGCTGGGCATGACCCGAAGATTTGCCAACGGTGTTTGATGGCTAGCATCCTGTGGCTCGCATTCTCCGTTGAGAACGTTGGTCAGGCCCAACTCCTCGCTGAATGAGAAGTTGTCGGTCAGCTGAGGTCGTCGCAGGTCACAGTCGATTGCGAGAACGCGTTTACCGCTCTGTGCGAGCGAGCAAGCCAGGTTTCCTGCAATCGTACTTTTCCCGTCACCAGGAAGCGGGCTGGTCACCTGAACGATCTTGCCACCCTCACCTGCGAGTTCAAACATCAGCGACGTGCGCACACTGCGGATTGCCTCGGCCGCAATCGATGCCGGCTGGTGGACGACCGAAAGGTACGGATCGAGTTTTTCGAAAGGATCGATCTCACCCCGTTTGACTTTGCGAGTCCGCCCTTTGAAGAAAGGCAGATGAGAAAGAACCGGAACGCCGAGCAACTCGGAGACTTCCTCGGGGTCTCGGAACGTGTTGGCGTTCTTCTCGAGCAAAAAGGCGAGTCCGAAACCGAGGCCCAGGCCGAGGAAACAGCCGATTGCCAGGTACTTTGCGAGCATCGGGGCCACGCGAGTGCCGGGACTCGGACGCGTCAGAACTTCAACGCGCGTCCCGCCGGTTTCATCGGTCAAACGCGTGCGTTTCATATAGTCGATAAACTGATCGAGCAGCTTCGAGTTTGCTTCGATCTCACGAAGCATCGCTTCATTTCGTTGTTCCGCTTGAGCGAGTGCTGTCGCTTGCACCTTTTCTGCTGCAATCTGTTCATCAATCGCCGCGATCTTTTGATCCAACAGACCAATTTCTGCTTGAGTCGCGTTAACAACCGTGAGAATCGCTTCTCTAGCGAGTTGTTTGGGGTCGAGGTCGTTGCTGCGTTTCTCGTCCATCAGTTCGATGATTCGCTCGGTCTGCTGGGCGACGATTCGCTTGAGCTCGCTCTTCATCATTTCCAGTTCCGCATCGAGCTCACGCACGGTAGGGTGCTCTTCGCCAAACTGGGCAGCGTATTTGTTTCGTTGAATCATGAGCGGGACCAGTTCCTGGTCGAGCCGCAATTGCGCGAGTTCTGCATCCGCTTCGCGAAGGTTTTGCTCGGTCAATTTCGCCGATGGCAAGTCGAGCTCGACGTTCATGAGTTGACCGATCACGCCAGCGGCAACTTCGTGATCCTTTGTCTTTTCGGCGATCGACTTGATGGCGGCCAATTCCATTGCCTTCTGGCCGACGACCTCTTTGAGTTCGCTCCTGCGTTTCGTCAAAAAGAGCTGGCGTTCGCGATGAGGATTTACAGCTTGGCCGTTGGCATCCCAAATGAGGTCTGCGTCCTTTCGGAAGGAGGCATACTCTCTCTCAAGTCGCGAGGTTTCCGTTCGGATCTCGTCAACCTTTCCCGATACGAACGAAATCAGGTTCTGGCGTGACGCCTTTTGACGATTGTCGAAAAGCTTCTGCAGTGCGCCACTGAACGATTCGACCGCTGCCTTGGCAAGGTCTTTGTCTTCGTGCTTGAACCTCAAAACCATGACCCTTGCTGAGGCGAGGGGCATGGCGTTGGCGTTGGAAACAAGACTCAGCGACCGATGAGTCAGGCTAGCAAACTGGGCGGGGTCGTTGTTAAACGTTCGCTCTCGAAAGGGCTGCATCACCTCGGCTTCAAACGCCGTCTGCAGCACGATATCGCTAAAGAGCTGCGATTGAATGATCTCGACTTCCGGGACTCCACCCACAACATCTCCCGAGACTTGATCGAGCACGGCGGGACGATTGGACTCAATCAAGAGCCGGCTCGACGATTCAAAAACTTCGGCAGTGCGGCTGTAGATCAGAAACGCGATCAACGTCGAAACCACACACGGAAGGACGACCGCCCAGCGGTAACGCCACAGAGCGCTCAAGATGTCTGGCGTTTGCCCAGCAGCGCCAGAATCCGCCTCGGGTTGGGACGAGCTTGCGAGAATTCTCTGTGTATTTGACAGTGAGTTCATAGGTAGATGAGTGTGGGACCAATTGCCGCTGGCAGCCAAGAAACGGAGCCAACAATGGAGATCGGTAGGTTGCGCCGCGAGGGGCGTCTCGAGAGATTCAGTTTATAGCCGGCGTTTGATTGGGAATAGCAAAAATCCCCGTCGCCGAGTGTGGAAAATGGGCCATTCCAGGTCGGACCGATACAACCGGCAAAGCCGATTCGGTCACTTATTTGATGCCCAGGGCTTCCCTCAAGTTCCTCGCAAATCGCCACCTGGGTGGTGAGCCCTGCACGCAAGGAATGGTGATTCTTCCCTAGCTGATTCGCTATGAAAAACGAAAGGCCCCAAACCGCTTTCGGCGCGTTTGGGGCCATTGGCTTCAAAATTGGATGCTGACGGCTGTTATCCGCGTTGCCCGTCCTGGTAGACGGTCACGAAGTAGTCGCGGCTGATCGGATCGACGTCAAACGGGTTCTCCGTGACCGACGAAAAGAGTTCGCGAATTCGTGATTCCGAGTAGAGGTAGAGTGGACACTTGCTCTCGTAGCGACGCTTGCGTTGCCACGCCAGGATGCCGCTGTCAGCAGGAAAACTAAAGAAGGCGCGGCGATTTGTGTGGGCCAGAACTTTCTCGATTACTGACTTAGGGTCTTCCATGTAGTCCATGAACCCACACACGATGGTGTAGTCAAACGTCTCGTTGAATTCGTAGGTGTTGAAGTCGCCAAATTGCCACTCGCATTGATCAGCAACACCCTGTGATTGGGCGTTTCGTTTGGCAACGTCAAGCATCCCCTCCGCAAAGTCGAGCCCTAGGACTCGGGCTGCACCCCGTTTGGCGAGCGCAATCGCGAAGTGCCCCGGACCGCACCCGACATCGAGCACGCTCTTGCCGTCAATTGGATCACAGCCAACGATAGACCTCTCATACCGGATCCGCATGCTCTTGCGAAACAGACTGTTGATTGCTTTGTTCAGGAACGTGTGTTTGGTTCCGTAGATTGCATCAAAGTCATGTGCGTAGGAGTGAAAGAAATCTGCGGTCTGTTTTGAACCGTCGGTAGCCATCATCGTTCTCACTGGAAACGACCACGTTGCGTGGTCAATGGATGGGAAGGAAAAGGTTGTTCACCAGTCAGACGCAGCTCTGGCGAAGAAGATTCCAGTCTTGCCAGACAAGTCGGAAAGGTCAACTTGCCCGCCGAGAGAATCTGGTCAAATCCGAGTGGGTCGGCCCGATGATCCAACCTCACCGATTATGCCGGTTTTTTCAACTTTGCGAGCTCTTGCTCGAAAGTTGTGAAATCAAACTCGTGGAACAATTTGCTCAACTTGCCTTCGGTGGTCGTCAGGTTGACGTAGGTCTTGAACCGCCGCAATCGTGACATTTCGAGTCGAGGGTGACTTGGATTGATCTCTCTGGGATGGATGTAGAAGTTGACGATTCTGCCAGAGCGTAAGACACCGCGTGCCGCCTTGCGGACCATTCCGCCGGGGAAAAGTCGCAGGTAGCCACCACCGAAAAGACAAAGGCGTTTGCCAAATTTGTTGACAACCGAGATTGGGAATTCAGCCACACCTTCGTCGGTGAAGAAGGGATCCATCTCTGCGTCGCTGATGCCGCCGTGTCCGCGTGAGGCAGGAAAAACAGACGAACTGTATTGGTATCCCGCATTGGCAAGTTGTTCGTAGACCCATGGTGTTTCGGCCGTGAAGCTAAATCCTGGGGCGCGATACCCTTTCACCTGGCGCCCACACGCAGACTCAATCGCGTCCTTTGCGCGTTGGATGTCGTCGCGGAACGCTTGAGCGTCGAGTTCATAGACCAATTCGTGACCGTAGCCGTGTGATCCAATTTCGTGGCCGGCCTCCGCCGCCGCCTTGACCAAATCGGGAAACCGTTCGGCAACCCAACCCAGGAAAAAGCAGGTCGATGTTACGTCGGCTTTTTGCATCATGTCCAGCAGAACAAAAAAGTCTTTCTCGACATGGCTCTCGAGTGAATTCCAGCGATCGATTGAAGGTGTAGAGGGTAGGTCAAGAATGTGGAACCAATCTTCGACATCGACCGAAAAAATGCAGCTCATTGCCTTGCTCCTTGGATTTGCGCGAGCGAGGAACCAACCAAGTCTTGGTAGACCGACAAGGTTCTTTCGATAACGATCTGTTCATCAAATTGGGATTCAGCTTTTGCTCGTGCGGCCTTGCCCATTCGGCTTCGCATTTCGGGGTCGTCGACAAGTTTGGAAATCGCTTCCGCGAGCTTGACAGGATCACGTGGAGGAACAAGCCAGCCCGTTTGACCATCGTCAACCGTTTCGCGACATCCGGGCACATCGGTGCTGACGATAGGGCGGCCAATGGCCGCAGCTTCTAGCAGGGACCGAGGCGTCCCCTCGCGGAATGAGGGTAGGGCGACAATGTCCGCCTTTCGCAGTTCTGCTTGCACATCATCGACATGGCCGGGAAGGATCAAGTTCTTTTCTCGTTTCCACTGCTCGAACGTCTCGGCGTCAACGCTTGTTCGGTTCCCCGAGTCAGGCGAACCGCAGAAAAGAAACTCAACATCGTCACGTTGTTTGCCTATGATTTTGGCCGCTTCAACGAGATCAAAAACCCCTTTTTCCCGAATCAAACGTGCGACGCAAACGACCCGGATTTTGCGAGATGCGTCCTCGCATGGTCTCGTGTAGGTGAATCGGTCGAGGTCAACACCACTGCCAGGCACCATCACTGCTTTGTCAGCGATTCGTCGATCATATTTCCCGAGCAGAGCAACATCGTCAGGGTTTTGAAAAAGGGCGCGTCGCCCTTTCCCCAGGCAACACTTGGCGTACCAAGTCATTGAAAGGCGCTTGGCGAGTCCTCCCAAACCGCCGTCGGCACGGGAAGTCAGAAAGAAGGGAAGGCCCGTGATTGAATTCACCACTGAAGGAACACCGGCCAACCTCGCTGCGATCGTGCCATAGAGCACGGGTTTGATGGTGAAGTGCTGTACGATGTCGGGTCGATGTTCGCGATAAACCTTGCGAAGATTGTTGACCGCGCCGAGTTCGCTAAACGGATTGATACTGCGCCGGGTGATTTTCCATTCGGCCCACTGATAATCGAGTTGGCGGATTCTCTCCTCATACCCGTCGGCAACTCCGACGGTAATGACCTCGCAGCCTCGCTCACGCAATGCATCAGCGAGGTTCATTCGGAAGTTGTAGATGTTCCAGGTCGTATTGCTGACAAGCATGACTTTCATGTTGCAGCCTCGATTTGGTCGTACAGTCGCATTAGCTGGTCACAGTAACGGGCGGAAGTAAAACGCTCTGTTGCTTCCGTGCGCGCAGCCGCTCCAAGTCGCGCGCGTCTCTTCGGATCATTGGCCAGCTCAGCGATGGCATCAGCCAGCGCGTCAGCATTCTTGGGCGGAACCAAGACCCCTGTGCGACCAGAATCAACGACTTCGGGAATGCCGCCGCTTGTGGTCGAGACGATCGGCAATCCGGCGCACATGGCTTCGACAATCGCGATCCCAAAGCCCTCATTCACCGAAGGGAGGACAAACAGATCGGCGTCACGTAGCAGCCTTGTAGTGTCTTCGCGGCGTCCCAAAAACTCGACACCGGCGGAGTCCTGGGCCATTTTCTTGAGTTCGTTTTCAAGCGGGCCAGTTCCAACAATCTGAAGACGGGCATGCTTGGGCAGGCGATCATCCCTTTGCAGCGTACGCCATGCTTCGAGCAGGAACTCGTAGCCTTTTTCCCATCGCAGCGTTCCAACTGCGCACACAACAAAACTTTCGTCGTTACGGGGACTCCCGTTTTCGATCTCCGAGAAATGCTCGCTGGAAGCACAATTGTGGATCACGGTGATCGTCGACAGATCGCGCGCTAGGTGGTTGGCGGCAGACTTGGCAACGGTTTCAGAGCAGGCGATGACCGCATCCGCTCGGCGATTGACGGTACGATCAAGTAATCGATGGTGCCACTTCTTCCAGTTGTAGATGCCATGCTCTTCGATGATGCCTTTGGCCCCGCGCGCGAACCAACACGCAAGCCGAGTGTGAAGGTTGGTCAAGAACTGACTCGATTGCACCACATTGGGACGATGCGTTCTCAGGTAATGGGAGAGCCGAAAGATGCCTCGAATGTCGAGCAGGCCACCTCGATTGCCTAAGACGTCAAGGGGCACACCCAAAGCTTCGACTTGGTCCGCAAGAACGCCGCGGTCTCGCAACACGCAAACGCGTATCGAGATTTCAGGTCGGTCACGCAATTCCTCGAGGACCGACAACCGCAACACTTCGGCGCCGCCCATTCCGAGTGAGCCGTGGACAAAGATCACACTTCGCCGCACTTTGCTCTCAGTAGACGCGTCTTTCTCGACAGTCACGAGCTATTTGGCCGTTCGGAGTCGGCCATCGTGAAGGGGGCGTTGTGCCGCACGAACCGCAGCGTCGAAACTGACGCCCTCGAGGTCCTTTCCAGAAAGGATGGGCTTGTCGATCGGCCAATCGACTCCTACCGTCTTGTCATCCCAAGCCAGGGTGTTTTGATCGTTTGCCTGGTAGAGCTCGGTGCACTTGTAGAGTAGGTCGCAAGCGTCTTCGAGGGCGAGGAATCCATGGGCAAGACCCGGCGGGACCCACAGCTGATGGTGATTGTGCTCGGAGAGCTCCCAGCTGTGCCATTTGCCAAACGTTGGTGAGTCCTGTCGGATGTCGACCACCACATCGAGTAGTGTGCCGCGCAGCACCTGGACCAGCTTGCCCTGTGGTTTTTCGGTTTGAAAATGAAGTCCACGCAGGACACCACGGTTGGAACGCGAGAAATTGTCCTGAACAAAATCGACGTCGAAGCCCGCTTCGGCGTAACGTTCCTTGTGGTAGAGCTCTTGGAAGAACCCACGGGAATCTTCATAGACCGGGGGGACGATCAGCAGAACGTCTTGAATGGGCGTTGTTTCGATATTCATTCGTTAGCGGGCAACCGTGTCCGTGACGCGATCTTCATGGGGCAAAGCTATCCCGGCGGTTTCGTGCAACATCTCTAGATATTGTTTGCCGGTCACTGTCACTGAGTAGCGAGCTTCTATTTTTGCTCGCGCTCCCTTCGAAAGCGAGTGACGAAGCTCGCAATTGTCGATTAGTTCCGCAAGCGACTCCTCCCAATCGTCAATGTTCTCGATCAAACGCCCCGTCTCGTAGTCATCGATGAGGTCGCGATTGAATCCGATATCCGTCGCAACCGGTACAATCCCTACAGCCATGTAGAGTCGCGCCTTGCCCCCCGACTTGCCAAGCGACCATTGCTCATCCGGAAGCGGCATCAATCCAATATCCATTTTGTGCAAGTTGGACACTTCCGTCTCTTGTGACCACGGGTGGTGATGCACCGGCATGCGATCGAGTTTGAAGCTCCCGCCTCCAACAATCATTAACTCTGTGTTTGGGAACCGCTTTGCAAGTGAATCGAGCGGTTCGGCAATCAGCTTGAGGTACTTTTCGGTTGAGGGAGAACCAATCCAGCCAAGTGTGATCGTGTGAGGCTCGCTCTGTGTCCGATTGTCGTTTCGGTCGGTGTACCGCTGAAGGTCCTCACCAATTCGTAGCTCACGAGCGTTGGCACCCCGTTCACGAGGCACTTGAGCCAGATACTCGTTTGCTCCGATGACCAAGTCGGCGAGCTTGAAAATCGTGAAAAACTTGCGAGGCGACTTGAACAGATCGTACAGACGGCTCTTCGAACTTCGTTTGTAGACGAAGAGAGCGTCGTCGTAGATGAAAACAAACTTCGTGCGACGGAGCTTGATCAGACGTTCGAAAAGAATGGGCCCGACCGGCACGCATTCACGGTGCGCAACGACCAGGTCAAACCGCCCGAGCTTGACGAGCCAGAGAAGGCGAATCACCAAGCATCGAACAAACGCGATGCATCTTGCCAACAGACTCGCGCCCCGAAAGATCTTCGCAAAAGCGTCGTCGTCGTAAAAAGGAGACGCTTCGCACTCAAGACCTTGGGAGCGAAAGTACGGTAGGTATTGATAGACGCAATACCGACTGCTCGCTTGGCTGGGCGGGTATTTGGTTAGGAAAAGGACTCGCATGTCTTTTGCCAATCTTGGCACGTGAGTTCCATTTGAATGCTCCGCTCGTCTTCAGCGAGCCTCGCGAACCCTGCTTTTTGGTAACTTCGAATCGCAGCTTCATTATCAGGCTTTACTTCAAGAGTCAGCCGCGCGAGTCGGAGCGAACCGAACGCGATTTTGCATGTTGCGTGCAATGATCTGCGGCCGAGGCCGCGGCCGCGTTGACCTTGGTCTACGATAAAACGCCCGAATTCCGCGGACCGGCTTTTGGGGTCGACTTTGTAGATTGCAGTCTGGGCAACGGGCATCCATGGATCGCCAAATTCAACAATGAAGACGTAGTCGTCATTCTTTTGTCGATATTGCTCGAACCATGCTCGATGTTGTTCCTGCGAAACCTCTTCGCAATAGAAGAAATGCTTTCGAGTTTCCGGGTGATTGCGCCAAGCACGCGTCATGTCCAGATCCGATTCGTGCAGAGCGCGGATGCGAACGTCGCCTACGACTAATGATTCGAGCTTATCACTCACGCGACCGCCTCTTTGACGGCGGCGATCACACGGGAAACATCGTTGTGAGTCAAGTTGAGATGGAGCGGCAGAGAAAGGATCTCTTCACTTGCTGCCTGGGCATTGGGGCAGAACTGCATTTGGTCCGCATACATTGCGTACTCGCAGTTGTTCCGGTAATGAACGCCAGCAAAAATCTGTTGGTTGACCAGATGTTCGTAGATTTTGTTCCGTTGCTTCGAACGAATCTGGAACAGGTGTCGTGAAGGGACACAATCGGGCGAAGTCGGAACAATGCTCATGTCGTCAATGTCTTTCAAGCCGTTGGCGTAAAGGTCAGCCAGCTCGCGCCGATAGGCGTTGTCGCGATCGAGATATCTCAGTGCGACTAATCCAAGACTGGCAACGACCGAGTTTCCATGGAATTTGAATCCGGGAACATCCACGTCATAGTGCCACTTATAGCTGCCCTGTTTACTTGTGCGGCTGAAGGTGTCTTTGTCGATCCCCAGCCAGCTGTATTTTCTGGCTGCAGCATCGAGTGCCTCGTCTTGAAAACAGATCATCCCCGAGTCGGCGGTAGGCAAGTTCTTGACGGCTTGAAAGCTGTAGATCGCGACTTCGGATTCGGGACCCACGTGTGCGCCGTTCCAACGCGTTCCTGCCATGTGTGCTGCGTCGAGAATCAGTTTGACCCCAGCTTCCTGTGCGATCTCGCGAATCTCTTCGTACTTTCCAGTGTTGCCGCCGTGACCGACGTACATGATCGCTTTGGTCTTTGGCGTGATGCGCGATCGAACGGCCTCCGGATCAAGGCAAAGGTACTCGTCGATGTCTGCTAGAACAGGCGTCAAGCGCTGATGCAGAATCGCATGGTTGGTTGATACGAAAGTGAAGGGCGTGCTAATCACTTCGTCGCCCTCATCCCAGCCCTCGGTGTCGGCGAGAATTCGCAAAGCGAGCTCGAGCCCGGAGGTGTTTGAGTTCAGGTAGTGCGCATGCGCATGCCCTGTGTAGTTGCACCATTCCTGTTCAAGCTCGACGGTCTTGAATCCCATGCCCGTCCAACCTTTTTCGAGGCATTGGCGGATTTCAGCGAGGCACTCGTCAACTTCAAACTTGGGTGAAAGGACTTGGATCGGTTTCAAATCAGACATCGTATTTGCAAAGGTGGTTAACCAGTAGAAGAGTCGATTACATCGCAGTCAGGCTCGACAAAGCAAGGCCACGACGGAGAAGGCAGGTTGACGGACTCCACCGTCGGGCGACGGTAGCTACAAACGAGAATCGTGCTTCGTCATGGATTGATAGATTTCAAAGTACTTGGCCGCGCCATCGGCGACACTGAAAGTTCTCTCGGCTGTTTCTCTGGCACGTGTTCCCACATCTCGGTCCTCGATCAACTCGCATAGTTGCATTGCGGATGTGTCCAGATCGTCTCGGTCCAATTCTACCGTAACGCCTGTCTTGCTTTGTTTGAGGGTCGCTTCGACATCGCCAATGGGTATGTTTGCGATGACGGGTAATCCACAAGCGAGATATTCGCCAAGTTTGGTCGGGCAGGAAGCGATTTTCGCTTCGCTGACGGCAACCATGCATACCCCTGCATCCGCTTTGGCGATTGCAGGGGCAACCTCTTCGTGAGGCAACGCGTGAAGCTTATAAAGTGACGAATCGATTCCTAGTCGTTTCGCAGTTTCCTCCACCACGCGTGGGTCGGTCCGCGAAATCAAATCGATTGTGGTGCCAGGTCGCAGCTTCGCAACGGCGGCCGCGATTTGAAGCACGGCATCACAACGGTAGCCACGCCCCAAACTACCCACCGACACAAGCTTCAAGCCATCACCATCGCTGGTCTTCCCAAGTGGAACAAACGCCTCAAGATCAACACAGCAGGGGATGCACGTGATCGGTTGTTGGATTGACTGTGAGCGCAAAAACGCTATCCCCGCATCGGTAAGGGACACAAGGTGGTCGGCCGCTCCGACGACGCGATCTTCCAGTTTTTGGGCAAACCACTTCGCCGCTGGCAATCGAATGTGGCCGTAAGCAAATTTCTCGCGCGCCCAAAACCCACGCATGTCATAGAGTAACGGCAGGCCGTAGCGCTTCTTGAGTAGACGGCCAATGTTTCCCGGCAAGAAGCTACGGCAATGCACGAGATCGTAGTCTTGGATGGGCAATTGAGAGCCAAGCCAAGCCGCGGTTTCGCGGATGTCGCGAATCATTCCGAGGCTGCGCCGGCCCTTGGTGACCGCTCGCGGCATCCAATTGATGGATTGCGCTTCTAGTCTCGCCGAAAGCCGTTCTGCGCGTTCTCGTCCGGTGGGTTGGCGCTCGAAGGTGATCAAATCGAATGCACATCCACGCTGCGCGTTTTTTTCCAAGTACCGTAGCACTTGGCTTTCGATCAACGGCTCGTGAATGGAGCCAGATGCGATGTAGAGGATTTTCACGGAACGCGATTCTCAATGCGTCGAGTTTCGTTTGCGTTTGGAACTTCGCGAGGTCGGAGCAACGTGTTTCGATGCAAACTCAACAGTGGCGGAATGTTCCACAAGGAAACTTTGCCTCGGGTTTGCTGTGAAGTGCTCCAGACGCGTCCGGAAAAGTCTGAGGGGACTTTGAAGGTCGAATAGCCTTTGCCAGGCAAGCGGGTGTTTCGAGTCAAGTCCGTTCGTTCGCCGGTTGCCTTGCTCGTATCGAGACTCAAGCGAGGATCACCATCGGCGTATATCGATTGGCACTGGTTTGGAACAAAAAAGTAAAATGGGCCACTGTAGTCAACAAACACCGGTTTGGCGGGCGAAGCCTCAACGAGGAAGGGTGTTTGGTCTGTAACCACTAGTTCGAAGTCGCCCCGAAATTCGACGCGGTATTCATTGGCTGCGGGTAAGTCGATCTCGACCACGGTGAACGCGTCTGACTGATCGAGCACCTTTTCCAACAGCACATCGCGCGTCGAGGAAACCTTGATCGCGACTTCCCGGGAAGTTGGCTTGATACCGAGTTTTACCGTCTCGCTTCCTGAGGCAAAGAGGAAGCCAGTCGCGGGGCCTCGCAGCCTCGCATGAGCAACTTTTTCGCCTGGAAAGACGCCCTCGGGGACTGGTTGGCCAGCAACCCGACTAGGGCCGGAGTCTGCCCCTGGCGCTACGAGCGGCTCAAATAGTCGCGAATAGCTAATTGTCGGATCGTCATCGTCGAGCAACGCCTCGAGAGTGGCATAAAACTGCTGAACAATCTCGGCGTCACTGTAGTCGTCGCCGTATTGCCAAACCGGTGGGGAGCCTTTCCGAGCAAACCAAAAATCTTCGCGCTCATCCTCTAAGGGCAAACCGTTGCATAGTCGCCTGGCGAGTGCGTAGTAATGAACAACATCGCGATGTCGTATTCGCCATGCATAGTTCATCAGCGGCTTGAGGGCTTGGTAATACACATCGTTGCGTTTGCCTTGTTGATCTCGGATCAATTCAAATTGCCGAAACTTGGCAACGTACACCAAGTAAGCCATAAGGTCTTGGATTCGACCGCGAACTTCTGAGTCCGACTCCAGCTCCCATGCCGCGAGGACATGTTTGTACATTTGCACAATGGTATGACTTCTCAACTCTGGACGAGTATCAAACAACGCGTACAACTCTCGCATGGGTTCAGCGGCGTCACCGAAACACTGGTCATAGAATTGTGTTTCACTTGTTTCGGTTTCGATCATCGGGGACCACATCAATTTGGCGGCAAGGTACAAACCGATCGTTTGACCGCCCCAGTTTGCATTGGTCTCTGCGTTGATTGCATCCAGGTTCCGCGCTGAGTAGTAGGGGATCCATTTGCGATGATAGGTCGCGTCGCCACCTCGCATCCGTCCCGGCAATCCCCAATCCCAGGCTTCGACACCGTAGTACTCACGAAGGCCGATCGCTGTGACCTTGTCGGCCCAGCGCTCGATCAACTCGGTGAATTTGTATGGCGTTCGGTTGAACCCCATTGCAACCTGGACATACACGTTCGGCTCGATATCGATTGTCGGTGGCAGTCGATGGCTGCTGTAGGCGTACAATCCGACGCGGGCATCGGGATGAACCTCGCGGACGGACCGTGCAACAGCATTCGCGAGCGAAAAGACCCGATCGGTGGTTGTTCCCAGCGATTCGCAGTTTGCGCAGTGGCACGTTCCCGGGCCGTCTGACGGGTCAACCGAGACCATCGTTAAGGCGGGGTTCTTGGCAAGGTTCTCTTTCAGCAAGGCAACACGATCGGCGCAAACCAGTTTGACCAACTCAGGATTACTGAAGCAGAACTTGCGAGCGTTGATGGCTTGTTGAGTGTCGCGTGTCCCGTCCTCTAACAACGCAAAGTAATCGGGGTGCTGTTGAAAGACCTCCTGGTTACGTCCAATGATATTGCCGTAGCTGTGCCCGCACTGGACGGTGTTGTCAATGGAGAGCCGATTCGCAATCACCCACCGACGATAATTGTTAGAAAGCTCTCGCAGGTCATCCCCGGGTACACCATATGCGTACCAAATGCGCCGAAATCGTAGTTTCGGCGCCTCAACGGTGTTTAGGTCGGCCCTCAGGTCGCGCTGACGCGGGACGATATGCCACTTCGGCGAGGGAGCGTAGAAACGAAAGCCGATGTGGTCCAGCAATCGCGCGATTCCATTGCGGATGCCTTGTCCACTCGGACTGGTGATCGTCAGATCGGTTTTTGATGTTGAGATTTCATATTGTTCGGGCGGTGTCGACGCCGTATCGCGTTGTAGTATCAAGCGAATCGTTGGCCGCCGCCGGCCTGATCGAATCGTATCCGTAACAGGAATGGTGGTACCGGTCGAACGGTTCACGGTGTCGACTAGCAGATCAATCGCCTCGTCTATCGCGTGAAGATCAGCGGCATGTGCGCCGGGGGCCGAGACCAAGACTTGTGCAACGGGGCGGCGATTGCGTACGATCGAGAACTCCGCGTCCACCTCGACGGCCACCACGCACGAGGTGACAATCAATACAAGGCAATGCAGAATACGGCATCCGGTCATCGGCCCACAATCCCCGCAAGGTACTCGCGCAGTGCACGTGAGTTGATCGACAATGCCTTATGCCCCGGCACACAATCGCGAATCATTGTTGCTAAAGGAAGGTCTGTCACCGCATTGTCGCCGATGTAGTTGGAAGGGATCGGAATCGCGTTAACGTTCATCTTTGTCGCCAAACGCATCACTCGTGGCAAGTGCCATGCCGAGGTAATGATACCGACTTCTTCATCTCCGAAGGTCGAATGAATCGACTGCATTTCTTCCTGGGTGTTGCGTCCCTCGATGATGTGAATTGCGTCGGGGGCGACGCCCAGCTCGATCAAGATGCGTCTTGAAAGCTCACTTTCGCTCAGGATCGCCTTTGAGATTCCCTCGCTCTTCGTTCCAGAGCAATAAAGTTCTTTAACGAGGCCCTTGTGGTACATTCGCGCCGCGATCACCAATCGATCACCATTTTCATTGAGCTGTGGTAGCCCACTAGGGCTTTCGCGAACTGCTCCGCCTAGCAGAACAGCTTTGTCAAATGACCGTTGAAAAGGATCGACGGACGCGAAGCGTGATTCGAGAGAACCCACAAAGCGATTGGCCACGATTCGGTTGCCAGCGAGAAGCAACAATAGTGTGCCAACTCCCGAAACCAGGAGCATTTTCCAGTTTCGTGAACGTGCGGCATGAACAATGCACATAAAGAGCAAAAGGCACAATAACCCCAGAGGCATGGCCATTTCCGTCGCAATCTTCTCCGTCACCGACCGACCCAATGCAATAGCAAGGACGACAAAAAACAGAACGGCAGCAACGCTAACGTAAGCGAGGCTCACGACTACCCGCGGGTTGGGCTCGTTGAGTGTGTTCTCACTGGCGGTTTCGGAAGGCGTCGTTCGGTGATGCATGGAAGTTGACACTATTGAACGATCAGCTCTTCAGCGAGTGCTCGTTTTTCATCCGCGATGAGTAAGATGTTGCAATTGTCTGTGTATTGAAATGGCATTAAACAGGGGCTCTCTCGTGTCCAACGATTTCGGTGTGCCAGACGATACATTTTGTAGTCTTCAGGAAACAACGAACGAAACTCTTGTTCGGAATTGACGTGGTTATGCGTGGTTGGCCCATGCTCCATAAAGATCACGGGCCGGGAAGCATCAATCGATTTGCGCATCCCTCGCAATACCGAAATCTCGTGTCCCTCGACATCAATTTTCATTAGATCAAATCGTTTGATACCAATCTCTGACAATGCTTCGTCAGCATTGTAGATTTGTAACTCGAACGACGGCTGGTCCTTCGTGTTGGTGTGTGAAGACTCGAATGAGCCCGCTCCGAGATTCTGTCCCTCATTTTCAAAGTACTGGGCTACTGCGGTGTGATCAGAGAGCCCAAACTTGTGCAGCGACACATTCGTCAATTGATTCTGCGTTATGTTTCGCTCGAGCTGAGGAAGGATTCTTGGGTAGGGTTCGAAACAGTGCACTTGGCTGCAGCATTGAGATAGCAACAGCATATGGTTTCCTGCATTCGCACCCACATCCAGTGCGACGGCGTCTTCAATTCGGTTGGCGACGTGACGGAGCAGGTTTAATCCAAGTGGGTCGTAGCATCCGAAGAAAAAGACATGCCAGTCGATGTGCGATTGGATGTTTCCGAAGTACTTCTTTTCAAAGAAGGGGACTTCGAAATCGCGGCTACCACATTCCTGTTCCAGTCCAATTAGTCTGCGCGCAACGATCGAACGTATGCGGCGCGGAAGCATTCGGTTGGTGCACAGCGTCCGAACGAAGCTGTCTAAGGTTGTTACTTGTTCAGCCATATTTGTCATTCTTGGCGAGAACCAACTTTCGTGTGACGCGGTCGATGAGTGTCCTCGCTATGGGGTCGCGAAGGTGAATACACAGCCAGCTGGTCAGTACGAGTGCGCCAAGCAAGTAGGCTGCGAACATCGGTTCGACAAAAACGGAGATTGAGCTTGCTGCCGCAATGTGAAAGCAGGCAAGCACCAAAGTTCGGTAGGGGGCGAGGCCAAGTGACCAGCCATTGAGCTTAGGAACCAAGATGTACGATGCGATTCCGAAGCAGAAGTACGTCGAGCTATGAGCGATGCTGCACGATGGTAGCCAATTTGAGTATTCGATCGCAGTGGTGATTGCGGCGATGTAAACAACAAACCAGGCGACATAACACGAAATGAACGCTCGAACCTTTCCACGCGCAAGTAGCGCCAACGCAAAAACATCGAATGCCAATCGCAACATGTCACCAGGGAGTTGGTAGGCGAGGAGTTCGCCCGATTGCTGGAATCGCTCTGACAAGAGGAGTCGCATGATGGGCTCGTGAAAGACGATCAAGACGACGATCAAAGGGCAGATTGCAATTTGAAAGAGCCGCAGAGTGTTGCCAATCTCAAGCCCAATGTCCTTCTGTGAACCAAGCCGGGCAATCGTTGGATAGAAGTAACTCGTTGTTGTGGCAAAGATGAGGCCAAGGTAGACAGAAGAGATACGCCAAGTTGCTGAATAAACGCCACCCAATTGTTCGCCGTAGCTCGCGATGATTGAACGTACCGCGAACATGCCGGCGGCGCCCCCCAGGAGCCCTAGTGTCAATCCCGCCGTCGCGAAACCGGCATTCTTTTTGATTAATTCGAATGATCTTGGCCGCCTTAGCGCGAGAGTGCTTCCGTTCTTTGCCACATAGACTGCACCAAGTACAAACATCAGACCCTGGGTCACGACGATCGCGACCGCCGCTCCAAGCAAGCCCCAAGTAAACACCAAGGCAATGAAACAGGTCACCGAAATGGAGTTGCCGATCGCATTGATCTTGGCCAACTGCAAGACGTTTCGGTAACCCTTGATGATCGACTGAAAGAATCTGGCACCAATTGAAAGCGGTAATGCGACCGCAACGATGCGGACGTGGATCGCGTAGCCAACATCCGCAAAAAGGAATTCCGCAATCTGGCGTGCAAGGATGAGCCCGACGAGCATCGCAACCGAAGCGGAACAGGTTAGCGTGAATAGAAAGGTCTGGTGGACCCTTCTTAGGGCGTCCCAGTCACTGGCCTCATGGGCTTGGCTTGTTTCGCGGACAACTCCTGACGCATGACCCAGACCTCCGATCACTTGGCCAAAGTTGAGGAAACTATTCAGCTGGGTGATGACGGCAACACCAACGGGGCCGAGAAAGACTGCGGCGATTTTGGCTCGAACTACTTGGCTGGCGAGGTTCGTCAAGCTGCTTAGCGAGGACCAAAATGTTGCATGAACCAGCGTCTCGGTTGATGAGACCCTGGATGGTTCGCTGGTTTGAGCGTTGCTTGAATCTGCGTCGGCAATTTGGCTAGCGGTATCCGTATTTGAGCTGATACCAAAGCTGTTGGGAGAACTCATGTTGCCCTGCGTGACGGTTTCGAGGCCGGGGGCTGCCCTGAACGCTTCAAGGGCCGCGCAGGTATCCCGCAAACGATTTCACGTGCAGGAACGTCGTTCGTGACGACGCTATTGGCGCCAATAATGGCGTCGTCCTCGATGGTGACGCCTTTGAGAATCACTGCTTGAGCCCCGACCCAGACATTGTTGTCTAGCCTGACAGGGTCGAACGTTGGCGGCTGGCAACCGTAAGGCTTGCCGGGAGCAGTTCCGTGATCCTGGTCACGGATCGTGACGCCCTCAGCGATAAGGCAGTCGTCACCGATGGTGAGTGTATGGCCACTCGCGATCACTGCATTTTGGCCAACAAAAGTATTGTCTCCAATCTGGAGTCGCCCGCCGTTGCATCGGACCAGGACGTTGCGACTAAGGTGGCAGCGCTTGCCAATCACCATTTGCCCGCCGTCTGTCATCGCGACCCGTGCGAAAACCGAGATGTAGGTTCCCGCTCCGATTTGTATCCCGGGGTAAAGGGCGTACAGCCACGTTTTCTTTGCAGTGCTAGCCCACCAACGGGCAATGCGGAGCAGGAAAACGCAGAAATGGCTGATCCATTTGCGAAACAGCGACACGTTCGTCGTATCAGCCATCGAGGCAGTGTTTTTGGTCGAGTTCCGATGCCAGCGACGCCATTGAACAGTTTCTTAGAACGCCACTCTCGGCTAGCTCTCGTGCGTGGCGAAAGATCTGCTCAAACCCCGAAAGGAGTTCGTCTGTGCGGACGCCCAAATTGAAGGGATGAGTCCACAGATGATAGACGCCCTTGCGTTTTGCTGCTCGGTTGAGCCCCTTGATCCCCTTGGCAACGCGATCACTTACCGAAACGTGTTTTCCGACGCTTCGAAACGACGGATAAAACTGGCTTGAGGGGATGACCCAAAGGCCATCATCGCTTAGGTAGGGGTATGACACTGACGGTGATTGTCGAATGCGCGCCGAGAATAGGCGACCAGCAGCTTTGGCGTGCCGCGTTGGCAAACGCTCAAACCAACCAGCTTCCGGGCCGCGGTAGCAACGGAATCGGTGTTTGGCCAGCAGGTCGAAATGGGCCATGTAGTGTTTCGGATAGATGAAAGAGGTTGCTGGTGGCAGACCGAGCTCGTCAAACAGCATGGAACTCCGTTCAAGTTCTTCGTCAAACTTCTTGCGAGATTCCTCCGAGTCTTGTACGAACATGTGTGTCAATGTGTGGCACCCGATGTCCTGGGCAGGACTTGCCTGACGCAACTGCTGCAGGATGTCTTCGGCATACCATCGAGGTTGACTAACACAGTTACCCAATGGTACATCGTCAAATTGTTCATCACGCAGCCAGCGATGGCGGCGATCGCCCCCCATGAACATGGCACCGACGACAACCCATGTTGCCGACACTTGGTAGGTTCGGCATAGAGCGATTAATTGGTTGATCGCATTGCGCGTGCCATCAATATCGGGGCCGACAATATCGGACCATTGGCGCCCACGAGTGCCCCAGGCCAACTCGAAGTCGAGCGAGACGACAAAGGCTCCTGTCTCTAGCTCTACAGGAACGTTCTTTGCAATCACAAGCGTTTCCTAACCTTGCTTGCTCGAGAGTCGTTGCATGAGTCGCTTGGCGTAATACAAAGGACTTCCGATCAACGGCATCGGGTCGCCGAGCGTGCCGACCGCACCGTGATTTGTTGGCGAGAGTCCTTTGATAAGCTGCCCTAACCCGACATCGCCGCGTCGCAAATGATGTGGCCAAGTGAGCAAGTCTTTCTCCCAGAAGCACCATCGAGTTCCATCTTGCTGCGGCTGGGATGGTGGCATTGGTTCGCCACAGAGATCGAGGTATGCGCTATGCAGCAAGCTTACGCCAGACGCATCCACCAGATGGAACCATAGTGTCGGCCGAGGGTTCACCTCGATCATTTTGTATCTGCCGTCACGTGGATCGAGTTTGAACTCCGTACCGCAAATGCCGCGGTAGTCGACGCCTTCAACAAACTTCCAGCTCAATGCTTCGATGGTTGGATCGAGTTTTGCGGTGGCGAGCGAAGCCGAGCCAAAATTTGGCGGATGTTGTCGCGTTTTTTCGGCCACAAAACAGTAGTCTCGCTTTCCCTCACGCCCTCGATAAACGGCAGCAACGTATATGTTTGTTTCTTCACCTGGTATCAATTCCTGGACCATTAGACCACTACAGTCATTGCCGAACTGATCGACATAGCGTTTGAGGTCATCAGTCGAGTGGGCCACAAGCAGCTTGGCCCCGCCAAGGCGGTCTCGCCAGAGGTGCCCAAATATCGGTTTCAGCAGTAGGGGGAACTGAAACTGTTGTCCAAGCTGAAGCACTTCGTCAGCGTCATTGGGGAATGCAGTTTGCGGTGTTTCGATTTCGGCGCGACGGCACAGATCATAAAACGATCGTTTGTCTACAGCTTGCGATGCCAGTCCGTTGCCGATCGCCGCATAGGTATTGAAGCGTCCGTGAAGCTCTTGAGGTAATCTGGACAGCGCCAGCACCATTGCATCGCTGGTCGGGATCAAAACGGGGGGCGTTTCACCTTCGCTGATTGAATCGAGTGCTTGGCGAATGACGTCGGTGTGGTTAGGTGCGACGATCGCTGGGCCACTCCGATACCGACTGCGGAATGCATGACGCCCGGCATCAAAGTCGCCTACAAGACACGTTACTCCGCGTTTACCTAGTGCTCGCACAACCGCTAGGCCGGTCGGAGAGGCTCCGAGAACGATGGCCACGCTCACCCAGGCTCTCCTTTCATGCCCTTCGCTGAATCGGGTAGACGCGGCTCGCTTCGTTGGACTCTTGATGCAAGGATCCCCGTCGCTGCCACGACTAAATAGACCCCCAGCAATTGCATGCGCCATCGCATAAGTGGGCCGCCATTGGTGGTTGCGACACTGTAGCCGAACGTGATCACGATTGTGGGGACAATCAGAACCGTAAACAGATACCTACGTTCGGCCCAAAGAACGCGAGCACCACGTATCGAATAGAACGTTCCCACGGCTACTAACACCACTTCGGGTAACGCCATGAATTGGCGAACGGTATTGAGCGAACTAGGGTTCACACTGAAGAAGAAAAAATAGAGGCCTACGACAAAACTGATCGTGGTGTCTGTGACATTCTCTCCGATCTCGGTAACTTCACCAGGTGCGTAAAAAGCCCCGGAACCTTTGTTGAGCTTTCGGCGAACCTTGTTGATATAGGAAAGGTCGGTGAATTGTGTATCGACCTCTGCGACCATTTCGGGCGCAAAACCAACCACGCCTATTAACAAACCTGCAACCAAGACGAAGCCCAACGCTGCTTTTCCGCGCGCGACCGCACCGCTACCGCCGACCAATGCAGCGGCGACGAACCCCAATGGAATTGTCGCCGCCATGATTGCAGCCAGGTACGAACGCATCAAAACCATCATCCCGAAGCCAATCCCTAGGTGCAGAAGCCACGGTGAGACCGGCTTGGCAACGTACTCGACGACCCCCAGGAAGATGAGCGAGACGGCCAACGTGGCGATTGAGTCTCGCACCATCAACGTGCTGTAGTAGATTTGCGTCGGAAAGAGCATCGAAAGGACCAACGCCAGTTTGGCAACCCGCTCATCTCCGGTAACGAGGTAAGCCATCCTGCAGTGCACCACGGGCACCAGCGTTCCGGCAAGCACGCAAACGAACTTGATTGCGAGGGGCTGGTCGCCGGTGAAGTAATAGACAAAACCAATGAAGTACTCCCAGCCGAAATCGATCACGCCGGAAACACGTATCGGCCAAGAAGCAGCGTCACCCGTCCGGAAATACTCGGCCATTTGTGAGCCGACGTTGTGGTAAAGGAACGAGTCCTTCGTCAGTGATAATCCCTGTTCCGCTCCGGAAAAGTGGATTAGCAGCATCAAGCCGAGGCGAATCGCAAATCCAATGAACACCCAACGGATGAGGAATTGCTGCATGGAGGAATACTGTTTCATCAAGCAGGTTTTGAATCGCTAAGTGGCTTCGCGACGCAAGAACGCATTCGAATCAGGGTAGCGGTAGGGTCTGGACCCAATCAATGTTCTTACGATGCCAGTCCACACAAGCTTGCAGCCCTTCTTCGAGCTCGACTTCGGGAGTCCATCCCAGTAGCCGCTTCGCTTTGGCAATGTCAGCAGAGGTTATTTTGATGTCTGCCTTGTGGAACGTTTTGTGCGTCAGCTTCGCTTTTTTGCCAAGCATCTCTTCGAGCTTGGCGATGATTGTGTTAAGCGAAACTGGCGTGCCGCCACCGCCCAAATTGATCACTTCAAATCCGACGGGCTTGATGGCTGCGATCGTCCCGGCGGCAATGTCATCAACATAGGTAAAGTCTCGGGCTTGTTCGCCGTCACCAAAAAGTTCGATGGGAGTGCCTTCGTCAATCCACTTGATGAACCGATAGATGCACATGTCGGGGCGTCCGGCCGGCCCGTAGACTGTGAAGTATCGACAAATCGAAATGTCCATTTCGTAAAGATGATGGTAGGCATGAGCCATCATTTCAGCCGATTTTTTCGAAGCTGCATACGGTGAGATTGGCGTGTTGACGGCGAGTGATTCCTTGAACGGCATTTCCTGGCCGGCGTATAGCGAGGATGTCGACGCAAGGACGTATTTCTTGATTCCGTGTTGACGCATTTGCTCGAGCAGATTCAGGCTGCCCATTGCATTGGTCGTCATGTAGACATGCGGATTGGTCATGCTGTAACGCACGCCAGCCCGAGCTGCCAAGTTGATGACGGCATCGAATTTGTGGCGGCTGAAGATGTCTTCGAGCGTTTCAATGTTCTCAAGATCGCCACGAACAAACTCAAACCGATCCGATGTCAGCCATTCGTTTCGATGTTCTTTCAGCGCGACGGCATAGTAGTCGTTCATGTTGTCAATTCCGACGACATGATGGCCTTGGTCCAGCAGTCGCTTGGCAACGCGCGATGCGATAAAGCCGCTGCTGCCGGTGACCAAGTACCGCATTGGTTGTGATTCTGTCTCCATCGATGCTTTTCTTATGTCAAATGATGGTCGTGGTGATGTCTAGGAATTGTAGTTTGCGACTTCGCGGAGGTAGGTTCCGTAGTCGTTGTTGAACTGGCCCGCAAGGTTCAGCAACTGCCCTTTATCAATGAATTCGCACTTGTAGGCGATCTCTTCCAAACAAGCGATCTTAAGTCCTTGACGTTTCTCGACCGCCGCAACAAAGTTGCAAGCGTCGAGCAACGAATCGTTTGTTCCAGTGTCTAGCCAGGCAAAACCGCGTGAAAAGAGGGTGACGTGAAGATCGCCTCGCTCCATGTACGTTTTATTGACGTCAGTAATCTCGAGTTCGCCACGCGCGGAGGGCTTTAACTCGGCCGATATCTTGACGACATCGTTGTCGTAGAAATAAAGCCCTGGTACAGCGTAATTGGACTTGGGCGCGGTTGGCTTTTCTTCGAGTGATTCGACTTTCCCCGATTTGTCAAAGCCAACGACGCCGTAGCGCTGCGGGTCGTTCACGTGGTAGCCAAAGATGGTTGCACCGGTCGATCGAGATGCGGCCTGATCCAAAATGGCCCGAAAACCCTGGCCGTAGAAAATGTTGTCGCCAAGCACCAACGCAACGTTGTCATCGCCAATGAAGTCGCGGCCGATGACAAAGGCTTGCGCCAATCCCTCGGGACGCGGTTGTTCGGCGTAACTGATTTCGAGTCCCCATTGTTTCCCATCGCCCAACAGCCGCTGGAAAGCGGGAAGATCGTAAGGGGTCGAAATCAGCAGGATCTCACGAATCCCGGACAGCATGAGTGCTGATAGTGGGTAGTAGATCATCGGCTTATCGTAAATCGGGATAAGCTGCTTGCTGACCGCGCGGGTGATCGGGTGCAATCGGGATCCCGATCCACCGGCGAGCACTATGCCTTTCATCTCGCGATTCTCATGATTTGATTGGGAACGCCCAGGTTGCGGGCAAGGTCGAGTTGCTGTGCCAAAGCTAGTTGGTTCGGTCGCCGGGCCCTGACCGGCTTGTGCGAGCTGTTCACGAACCTCTGCATCCTTCGTTAGTCGTTGTTGTTGATACCTTGGCGATCGAGTCGGTAGTCGCCTGACAAGATGGCTTCCCACCAACTTCGATTGTCGAGGTACCACTGGACCGTCTTTTTGAATCCGTTGCTCGCTTGGGCAGAGGGAGTCCAGCCAAGTTCGTTTTGGATTTTCGACGCGTCAATCGCGTACCTCAGGTCGTGGCCAGGCCGATCCGCCACAAATTCAATCCTGTCCTCATGCGGTGTTCGGTCCTTTGACGGATGCAAGTCATCGAGGATCTGGCACAGCATGCGAACCAAGTCGATGTTTGAACGTTCGTTGTTTCCACCGATGTTGTACGTTTCGCCTGGGACACCCGAATTGACAATTGTTAGTAGGGCGTCGCAGTGGTCTTCCACGTATAGCCAATCTCGAACGTTTTCGCCTTTGCCGTAAACGGGGATGGGATCGCCCCGAAGGCATTTCAGGATGACCACCGGGATCAGCTTTTCAGGGAACTGATACGGACCGTAGTTGTTGGAGCAATTGCTGACCATGACAGGCAAGCCAAACGTGTCTTTCCAAGCACGCGCGAAATGATCGGACGCCGCCTTGCTGGCTGAATAGGGCGAGTGGGGATCGTAGGCTGTCGATTCGGTGAACAGTCCCTCGTCGCCAAGCGATCCGTAGACTTCATCGGTCGAAACGTGAAGGAATCGAAAGGACTCGGCGGCGTCGCTGTCGAGGCTGCGGAAGTACTCGAGGGATGCTTGCAGAAGATGGAATGTGCCCATGACATTGGTTTCAACGAAAACGCCCGGCCCATCAATCGATCGATCGACGTGGCTCTCAGCGGCCAAGTGCATCACAGCTTCTGGCGCGAATGCATGAATCACATCACGAACAGCGTGAGCGTCACGAATGTCTGTTTGCGAAAACTGATAGGCTGGGTTGTTTTCGATATCGGCCAAAGACGATCGGTTTCCGGCGTAAGTCAGGGCGTCGACATTGCAGACATGATGGCCGCGAGCGAGCGCCATTCGCACGAGGTTTGAGCCAATAAAGCCACAGCCGCCGGTGATCAGGATCTTCATGTAAAAAACGCGAACGGTGAAGGAAGACGCGGGCGATTCGATTCACCAGCCTAGCGGATTGGCTGGCTTTTGTATCCCACGGTAGTGCCGAACAATAACGTCCAGAATGGAACTAGTTTTCGAGCGAACGTAGTTCGTCCTCGGCCATTGTTTGAATGATCCGTTCAAATCGTGGATCGTCGGGCGTGATTCGTCGTCCTTCGCGTGCTTGGTGCAATGCTTCCTCGCGACGTCCAGCCTCTTTCAGGCGGTTGACAACCTTGAATCTCAGTGTTGCATCGGTTGGCCGATTCTCAATGGCCTCGTAGAAGTGATTGAAGGCCGATTCATGGTCACCAAGTAGAAACGCGGCGTCGCCCGCGAGGAATTCACACTGGGCGCGTTCCTCCTTGGACTCGCAATGGACGCAATCGAGTTTGGCAAGCGATTCACGAAGCAGCGATGGTGTTTGTTCTTCTTTGGCAAGTTCGGCGGCCAAGGCGATTCTCCAGACGATGGGATCGTCCGTCAGCAAATCGACTGTCGCGATGTTGGGAAAACGCGCTGCGGTCTTTAGCACTTGCCGAATGGTCGGCGGGTACAGCGTCACCGCCGCACGGAAGAGTTCGATTGCTTTTTGCTCGTTGCCGCCGTCGCCTGCAAAAACGGCGAGGCGTGTGAGCATTTGGGGGTTGTTGCTGTAGAACTGCTGTAGCTGTTCGAGTGCTGCGTCGCTCCGGGCAAGATCACGATGCGCAAAATCGAGGTACAGATGCCACTTTCGCGATTGAGGTCCTAGCGGCAACGACAACATGGAAGCGCTGGACGTTTCCACAATCGGAAGGTAAGCCAAGTCGGTTGCGTTGGGTTGGCCCGTTTCTTCGGTTGCAAGCAGCTGACGCCGCCAAGCGAGTCGGCGTTCTAGGAGATCGGTGGCTTGGTACAGCGATGCGGCCTTCTCGGCCGTGTCTGGCTCCGCATTGGTGACCTCCGCAAGGCGTTGTCGCAAGTGCATGAGTTCGCAGAGAAGGTCGCTACCGTCTGGCCAAGCTTGTTGCTTCGTGGCGGACTCTAGTCGTTCAATCCAATGGTCCAAACGCTCGGCGTTGCCACGAATGGCATCCATTTCGGTAGCCGCCGCGCGCAGCGTGCTCTCTCTTTTGGCGTCCGCCCAAAGCCGTTGCGTTGAGAAACCAAGTGTGACAAAGGCCAAGCAAGCAAGTGTCACTGCGATGCCAGTGCCGCGGTGCGATTGAAATTGAATCTTGCCGCTGGCGGAATTCGATGCGCTGGCCACTTGAGACTCACGTGCAATCACGACCGAATAGAGGATGGTCACCAGGAACAAATTACTCGGAATAATGAGGCCAAAATCAAATAGTTGCGAGACTGCGATGACTCCCAATGCATACCAACCGGCGACACGAAGGCCTTGATCGATTGGGTCGGGTGACTCACTCAACCTGACAAGTGTTCGAACAATCAAAAAAGCGATCCAAATGACGAGCAGGATGCCAATCAATCCTTGTTCAACAATCAGCTCAAGCCACAAGTTGTCGGCATGATGGAACCAAGACCTCGAACCGGTTTCTTGAAAGGGTAGGTAGGCATAGGCGTAGGTGCCCATTCCGGATCCGGCCGGCAGATGATTGACTGCGGTCTCCCATCCATCTCGCCAGTGTGGCAGGCGACCATCACGGAGAAGTGTGGTTTGATCCGCCGCCGAAAAAACATTGAGGCTACGGAGACTTTCGAAGTTGAGCTTAAGAGGGATCGTCAGCAGGGCGACACAGATTGCGATCGACGCAGCAATCACGGGAATGGTTGTTAGCCCACGACGCTGACGCACCCAGCCGGTCGCAAACAGGCAGCCGGCGACCGCAGACACCACGCCACCTCGCGAGCCGCAGATCAGAATCCCAGTCAAACAGATGACGCCACCGATCACTCCAATGATTGATTCGCGGTCGGAGACAAGCGAGACAAAGTCGTTGATTTCAAACATTGGGTCATCGACTTCTTGGCCGGTTAGAGCCGTTAGTCGCCATGCGAGCAGCCCTAAGCTCGCTGCAACACCAAGGTTCATCAACAGTGCCGCGTTGTTGCGGTTAATAAAGGTTCCAAAGGAACCGGCGGACGTTTCGTAACCCCAGATCTCTGTCCCCGGCGACGCGATGCATAAGATTCCAAAAGCTGCATGAGCTGCACAGCCGATTGCAAGAACGCTCATGAATACCGCGACGTGCGCGCGGGTGCGGAAGGTCATTACCGCAGACCACGCCAAGCTGACCAGCAGCGCAAGTACAGCGATACTGTGCAGTGAGGATTGCTTGGCGACCGAAACAGGAAACGCACTTGGCTGAGCAGACGATGAAAGGAATGGGGCGAGCCAATGTGTGTAGGCCTCAAACGAGGCTGGGCTTGCGACCTTCACCAGTGATTGAGGAAGTTCTACTGTTTGAATCAACGCGAAAACGATCCAAACAAAAAGGGGGCCCAGCAGGCGGAATTGTCGCGGTGATGATGTGGCATTTCGGTCACCAACCGCCGGAAGTGCAAATGCCAGGATAGCAGCGACGCCCAATGCGGCGACGTATTGCGTCCACCACAAGACGCCACCAAAGTCAGCTGCGACGATGAGCGGCAATGCCATTAGCAATACCGCCGCGATCAAAGTCGAAGCTGTGCGAATTTTACTGAGGATCTGCAAGGTGTTTTTCGGGCTAACGCAGGTAAACCCGCGGTTTAGCGTCTGCCATTTTCATGGCAGCGACGTAGATCATGGTCGACCATGATTGCGGCAAGCTCGGGGAGCGTCGTCTTGGCGCGCCAGTCGAGTTTGTTGGCTGCAGCACTGGGGTCGCCGACAAGCTTCGAAACTTCGGCCGGGCGAATGAAACGTGGGTCCGTTTCGACACAATCACGCCAGTTCAAATTCACCGCCTCGAACGAGGCTTGAAGAAAGTCTTCGACAGAATTCGTGGTGCCCGTTGCCAGAACGTAGTCATCGGCAGTCGATCGCTGGAGCATTCGCCACATCGCGTCAACGTATTCGGGGGCATAACCCCAATCACGCTGCGCGTCGAGCGATCCAAGCAGCAACTTGTCTTGTAGGCCGAGCGAAATCATTGCAGCGGCGCGAGTGATTTTGCGCGTGACAAAGGACTCGCCACGTCGAGGTGATTCGTGGTTGTAACAGATTGCGTTGCAGGCGAAGAGGCCGAAGGAGTCGCGGTAGAGCTGGACCATTTGCGTCGCAAAGGTTTTTGCGATGCCGTAGGGTGTGACCGGACGCATTGGCGTTTGTTCATTTTGTGGAAACTGCTCTGGGCGTCCAAAGATCTCGCTGCTGCTGATGTGAAGAAACTTAGGTTGCTTGGAAAGGTCTCTGACGATTTCGAGCAGCTTGAGTGTGCCCATCGCCGTGAACTGGCAGGTTGTTTCGGGGATTTCAAAACTCACACCAACATGACTCTGCCCGGCGAGGTGATAGAGTTCGTCGGGCTGGGTTTTGATCAGGATCCGCCGAATGGCGGTGGTGTCATCTAAGTCGGCGTAATGCAAAAAGAGACGCTTGTCGTAAACGTCTTTGTCATGAAAAAGTTGGTCGATCCGAGTACGCACGGTCGAACTGCTGCGCCGTACGATGCCGTGAACGACATACCCTTTCTCGAGTAACCGCTCGGTCAAATAGGAGCCATCTTGACCCGTGATTCCAGTGATGAATGCAATGGGAGACAGGGTGCGAGGCCTTCTCTAACCGATGGGTTCCAATTGGCAGTCTTCGAGCTTGACGCTCACGCCCTGGTCCATGAATTGAACCGAGACCAGCAAACGAGTTTCCTGTTCGCGTCTGAGGATGGTCCCTTCATAACCGGCAAAGGCGCCGTTGCGGACTCGGACCTGTTGGCCAGGCTCAAGTCGGCTTTCCAGAGTAAGGGGAACGCCAAGGTTGATCAGGTTGCGGATCTGACGAAGGTCGCCCACGAACTTGGCAACGTCAGTGATCGGTGTGAACTTTTGCACGCGGCCCGTGCAGACGGCGTGGTATCGGGATTCGTCATCGCCACACAGAAAGACATAGTTGTTAAAAAGTGGCGCGTAGGTGGTACGAATTCGGCCTGCGGGTGAACGTCGACGATGGGCGATTTGCGGTGCGTAGTGTGACACATCGAGCTCGCGAAGCTGACGCATCAGTTGTTTTTCTTGCCGGCTCTTGGTGTAAAGGAGCCACCAATCAGCATTCTCGCACTGTTCGTCCTCGAGCAGCTCGGGTGGATGACAATCAGGTTCGGCAGGCAGAATTGGCAAATTAGAACTCGCACGTTTGGGGCACTTCAGCCCCAGTTGCTAGGTTGGCTTTTGATCGTGAATTGTGTGGTCGCTTTGATCAACCAAGCCGTTGGATTCTACAAGTCTTCGTGAAATGTTCACACCGCAAATCGTCGGTCTGCGCGGACTTCGTCCACGTGGGTGGCAGCCCTAAATCGAATTGATAGGTTGTTGGCATTCTCAAACGTGCAACCCCAGAAGGGGGGCGAGTGCGTGCAAGCTAAACGAAGCTCGAGCGGCCGAGAAAAAGCGCGGCTTTGACGCCAGGGTCAGGATGATCCATCCGCTCGAAATTGACAAGGATTAGTGATTCTTGGGCAGCCATTTGAATGGCGGGCGAGCACTGCAAAACGGCTAATCAGGACGATCGCGACAGTCAGCGCGACTACTCCGAATCATGACGCGCGAGAGCGTTGGTCGTGATTCAAATAAGACGGCTTCGCCCGCGCAGTTGTTCCCGTCATTCCGATTGTCAGGGCAAGCGGTCTGGCATCGAGGCGCCGAAGCGGCAGGGCGGCGGTGCAGCCAAGAATCTGAACTTGCCGGGGAGGACGCTGGCAAGTTTGGTCAGCTTGAAGAAGCGGTCATCGGTTGGCGGGCACCGTTGTCTTCCGCAATGGGCGTCGCGGCGGACGCTGCCCCGCGTTGCTGCTCAAGTTTGCCAACGATCACATCGATTTGGGGCCCCAGGTCTTCGAGCATGTCTGCCAGCGAAGCCACCTGCTGGTAAACGGACTGGTCGGTCGCATGAGCTATGATCTCGAGGCGGCCGATTTGCATTTGGGAGCCATCGGACCTCGTCGTAAAGAACGGCAAGCTGATACTCAGCTGGCGCGTCTTTTCGGGAAGATGGTTGCTTTGCCACATGGCGTGGTAGCCTTCTTGGATCCATGACAAGTTTAGATCGATTTTGATCTTCGACAGATCATGATTCTTGGCGAATGCAACGAGTGGTTCCCAGATCGTTTCCCAGTTGCCAGAGCCTTGTAAGGCGAGTCTTCGGTGGTGTCGAGGTGCCGTGGCAAACGACTGAGCAAAGTGGGTAGCGCGGCCAACGAGCAACCGGAATTCGGCATGCCCAAACGAGCGGGTAAGAATCAGCAATGCCAACACAAGGATGACACCAACGATACAGAGCCAAGGTTGGTGAAGGACGACCGAAAGAACAGCCAGCGACGTCGTGGTCCCGCAAAGAACCGCAACCACCAGCAGCATCTTAACCGGCCCGTATCTCTCCTGAAGCAGGTGGTGAAGGTGGGCTCGATCGGTCGTGTAAATGCTGCGACCGGTGAGCCAACGTCTTAGTATCGCTGCGGTCGAGTCAAAAAGTGGAATGGCTAGAATGGCAACCGGCGCTGACGCAAGTACTGTCGATTCCTTGACGCTACTCCAAACCGCAAGCACACCGACGCAAAGTCCGATCGCCATGCTGCCCGCGTCCCCAAGGTAAATACTTGCAGGCGGGCGGTTGAAAACGAGGAAACCGAGCAGGGCTCCAGCGAGCGCGAAAGCCATGATCGGAGTAAGTGACGGATCGCCGCGAAGGCTAAGAACGCCAAACCCGGTACAAATGATGCACCCGGCCGTCGTTGCCATGCCGTCAGCACCGTCGATCAGGTTGAGCGCATTGACCGACAGGATCAACCAGACAATGGTCACTGGAACGGCGAGGAATCCGAGATGGAACTCCATACCCAAGATAGAAAGTTCATCGATGAGCGTACCGTTTCCGACGAGAACGCTGATGATCAAAAACTGAAGCAACAGCTTCTGGCGTCCGCGTAGAGTCCAGGCGTCGTCGACAAGCCCGACAAGTAGCATCGCAGCGGCGGCACCGAACAGGACAAACCAGTTGCTGTCGACTTCGCCAAGCGTTTGATTGATGAAGTTGCGGTCAAACCAGATCGTCCCAATGAAGGCAGCCGTCAGTGCCATGAAAACCGCCAAGCCACCGCCAAGCGCAACGGGGCGTCGTTGCAGCTTTCGGTCTCGGTCAGGCTGATCGACGATCCCCAGCGCGACGGCTGCTGAACGCACCACTGGAACGAAGACCAATGCTGCGACCAAAGAGAGCGCGAAAGATACCGCTGTCAACCAAGTCATCATCTAGGAATGAAATCAACGAGAAAAGCGAAGCCTGGGTGGCTGGGGGCTCTGTGCAGCCTCAGAAGATGCTGTCGGACCCGGGGTGCACTCAGCGCTGAAGGGGCATTTCAGCTGGCATCCTGTTCACCAAATCAGTTCGTTATGTGTAGATCCGCAGTATAGAAGTCGAGTTCCAGCTCAATACGGGTTATCTCGAAAATTAGCCATGTTTTCACGATTTGCGATGGTTTGCGCCCTCATCTCCGCCTTTGCGACCGGCATAGGGCAAGCGATCGCTAGCCGTCGAATGGTCGTCAAAATCGCTACAGCTGGAACTTCCCGCACTTTTGACTAATCCCGGAAGGCTGATGCGGCGATAAAGATGCCAGAGCGGGGTGCTAACCAGCACAACCCGTACGACTTGCATGACTAGAACTCCACCGAATGCCGTTGCTGCCAAGGGGGGCCAGATGGCGATTCGTTCAAAACGTGCGTCAGACGCACCAGAATCGAACACCGACGCTCGACGTCGCCAGCGTCGCATGATGCGACGAATTTTTGCTGCCACCGTACTAGGTTTTGCCGTCACCGGCTCAACTGGGTGCACGATGTTCAAAGGTCTCAGTCAGGCGATCAATAAGTCTGATTGTATCGACGAGTTCATGATTGACTATCGCAACAAAGCGATGGCTGCCAAGGCATGGCATTGCCAAAAGCACATGTTCCGTTGTGGCGATCAACCCGGATTCCGCGAAGGCTTTGAAGCGGGATACATTGAGGTTGCATCGGGAGGTCCTGGCTGCACGCCAAACATCGCACCACAAGCCTATTGGGGATGGCGATACCAGTCGGCCCAAGGGCAGCAAACTGTTAACAACTGGTTTGCCGGATATCCGATGGGTGTCAAGGCAGCCGAGCAAGCTGGGATCGGACACTTCCAAGAAATCCGCTCCTCATCCGCCTTCACACCGAAGCCCGTCGCAGTCTTTCCGGTTGACGGAGAAGCTGTCGAAGGTCAGCCCAATCCCTTCTACCCAGATGGTCAACCTGTACCCGGGGAGATCATTCAGGAGGGGCCGGTCGATCTGAATCATGGTCATCCGACCGAGGCAGAGGAAATCGTCCCGCCAATTCCAGAAGCGGTGTTTAGCACCCCCGTGGATAGCCAGGACTTTACGCAAACCAATCAATCGAACGATGAGTTGGTTTCCCGTTTTGATGTTGCCAAGCGAGTTGAGCCAGGGCCAATCGAAACCAACATCGCCGATACCGGTGCCGTAGAAATGTTCGCACCCATCACAAGCGATAATCAAGAGACGGGCGACGAGCTTCCGTTTACCTTCGAATAATCAACACAGCTGGTCGCGGGAAGCGGCAAGCGACGCAATCCATATTTGGGTCTTAGGAAGAGAGTTCAGGGATGAGAACGAAACTTTCAGTCGGCAAGCGAGCAGCTCGGATGCTGCGCAACGCTGTGACTGCCGTGGCCACAGGTCTGGTGGTAACGGCTGCGACCGGTTGCTCAACACTGACGCAACCAATCGATGGTGTTCCAGCGAGGCGCGTTCCTTCAGAGTTCTTTGCTGAGCCCAAGAACGACTTGGTGCCTATCGACATCTCGTTGCTTACGGTAGAGCCGCCCCGTGACTACCAAATCTCGGGTGGTGATATTCTCGGTGTCTACGTTGAAGGTGTTCTTCCCTTCAACCCGCCGAACGCTCCGCCCGAGCCGCCGCCAGTGAACTTCCCGGATGCGGAAAGCACGTTGCCTCCGTCGATCGGTTATCCAATCGCGGTCCAGGACGACGGTACGCTTTCGCTTCCGCTGATCGAACCACTCGATGTCGATGGTTTGACGCTCGAGCAGGTCCGAGACGCGATTCGCGACGCCTACATCGACAACGATATTCTGCGTCCCGAAAAAGCTCGTCCGATCGTCACGCTGATCAAGGAGCGAACCTACGACATCATCGTGGTGCGTGAAGACGCTGGTGGAGTCGGCGGCGATGGTGGTGCAAACACGCGGTACGATGATCGTTCGGCTGCAGGTTCGTTGGTCAAACTACCTGCATACCAAAACGACATCTTGCACGCTCTGGTTCAAACCGGTGGTCTGCCTGGGCTCAATGCCAAGAACGAAGTGAAGGTTTTGCGAGCTTCGCAAGCCGACCAACGTAAACGGGCACAATTCATGCAAGCTTTCTGGGCCCAGCAAGAATGTGCTTCCCATGACCCATGTGTTTGCCCTCCGGAACTTCCAGACGATCCGTCGATTCTGAGGATTCCGTTGCGAGTCAAGCCAGGTGTGATTCCTGATCTTTCGGCTGAGGATGTCGAGCTGCAGGATGGTGACATCGTCTACATCGAAAACCGAGAGACCGAAGTGTTCTACACCGGTGGATTGCTCCAGGGCGGCGAGTTCCCACTGCCACGTGACTATGACCTTGACGTCCTCGGTGCGATGGCAATCGCTGGGCAAGGCGTTGTCGGTAGCCAAAACAACCGTGGTCAAAGTGGCGGCATCGGCGGCGGCTTCACAAGCGTGCCACCAGGAAAGCTCTACGTCCTTCGTAAGACTCGTTGCAACGGACAAATTGCGATCGAAGTCGACTTGGCAGAGGCGGTCAACGATCCACGAGCAAGACCATTGGTGCAAGCAGGCGACACATTGATCCTTCAATACAAGTGCGAAGAAGAGCTACTTAACTTCGGTATCGGTACCTTCTTCACCTTCGGTATCGCCGAACTGCTTCGCGGTCGCTAAGCCGGCAGGACCTAATTCAAAGAATAGAAAGCCACGCTGGGATGCGATTCCCAGCGTGGCTTTTTTCGTAGAGAAATTATCCGTCACATCGCGATCTGTTCGGAATCCGTGCACGAGCCAATTCGCTGCAGTCCGAGAAATCGATGTTGCGATGAGGTGCGGAGGTTTGACGACCGCCGATCGACGTGGATGAACGCTGTTCGAGAGTCGCGGTATCTGCGTTCATTCGTGTCGGTCTGCGGTTGCTCTACTTAGACTCCTTTTTGCGCGCACTAGAAAAGCGTATTCAGGTTGGTGCGAATCACCACGAAGCGTGCGGAGGACGCAAGGGCAGGAGTTTGGGGGCAACTCGCGCGTTGGCATCAAGGTGAAGGACATCCTGGACGAGGTGCCCGTTTCACGACGTGCGTTGGAAATTCGGTTTCGGCAGTTTGTCGGTCGAAACATCCACGAAGAAATCAATCACCAACGGATGGAACGCGTTTGCCAATTGCTGCGAGAAACCGATTTGACGGCGACCCAATTTGCGGTCCGAACGGGATTCCAGAGTCAGGAGTGTCTGTCCGTGGCGTTCCGGCGAAAAATGGGAGTGAGTCCAATTCGCTACCGCAGGGATCAAATACGCAACTAAACGCAACGCGATTGACGGCTTGCCAGCTTGTGTCAAGCGCTAGTCCAAGCCGTAGTGTTCGATTTCGGGCCAATACTCGTCTTCGAACGCATCGTCCTGATGAAAGTCAGGGCTGTTGTCCAAGTCGTGGCATTCCATGCACTTTTCGCGCGCGTTCTCGAGCGACAGTTTCATTTGATCGCGCAGTTCAGCCAGCAGGTCATCGGTTGCGCCCGAGCCCTCGGCTTCGGCAGCGGAGTGTTCCGCGCCGGGACCATGGCAGTTTTCGCAGCCATTGCCAAGCAAGTGTTGGCTCGCCTCGAGCGAAAGGTACCCGCTTGCGTACGGATAGTAGTTTTGTGGGTTCCAGCCAGTGACGTGACAACTGATGCACTCGGGATCGAAGTGACGGGCAATGTCGCCTCGTTCTTTAGGAGGCTTGACGATGTGTTCGGTTGCTTCGAAGTGAGCCGAGCCTTCCCAAATGTCATACGCCGTGGTGTGGCACTCGCCGCATTTCTTGCTGCCAACGAACTTGCGCCCCGTTGGATGAGGGATCGGTTCAACGCCCAAGGAAGAGAGCCCCAGATCGCGCAATTGATCCTGGTAGTCGGACATCAGTTTTCGCATTTCGGGGGCATCTTCAAATTCGTGCGTCAGCGGGACGCGGGCGTACTTGTACGACTTGTCGGGATAGACGCCGACGACTCCGGCATACATTCCCTTGTTGCCCGTCAGGATCATCTTCGCGGTGCTGCGTTTGATCGGTGCGGGCTTGTACATCGGTTCGCCGTAACCGCCGGCGACAACGATGAGATCGAAACCGACCACGTTTTGCATCAGGAGCTTGGCTCGCTCTTCTTTGCCAAAAAACGTGACGATGGTGAAATCGGGGTTTTCGATTCGCATCTTTTCGAACGTGGCACGCAATGAAGCGTTGGGGTCATCGACGATGATTTCATCACCAACGGGCACGGTCAGTTCTTCGGGATCGAGAATCGTGGTCACGCCAATTTTGAGCCCACCCTTTTTGATCACGCGGTAGTCGGGCGTGAACTCGCGGTCGACCAGAACCACGTTCGAGGAAACAAAAATCATCTCCTCTTCCGATTCGCCGGCAGCGACCGAAAGCAGTTCTCCGACACCAAGTCGCAGGTCGTCTGGGCCGAAGCCAACCGAGTAGTAATCCATTTCGTGCAGGGCACGCGCGGTTTGTTGCAGCTTGATTTCGGATTGACGGCCAAACCGTCTGACTTGGTTTCCACCATCAAGCGGCAGTAGGTCCCAGCCCTTGTCGCGAAGTTGTTTCATGAAAGTGAAACGACGCGCCATGCCGCCTTTTTGTTTGTCGAGCCCGGTGCAGCCGCAAGGTTCGATGTAGCCGTGTTGTTGGCCGGTTAGAAAGAGAGCGACGGCTGGTTTTTCCCAAGAGTTGTAGTCCTCGGGTTCACCGATGTCGCCGGGCTCGTCTTTCTTGCCATCGGGAGCGGGAACGAGTTCTTTGCCCTTCGGTGTGGGAACGACTTCCGCGCCCTCGTCAGCGACGGTTTGAACGAGCGTATCACCGTTGACTTGATAGGAAGCCGTGGCGCCCGCGATGTCTCCGAGTTCTGGAGGCGCAATGGTCTCGCCAGCCAGAGCGTCCGCGGCCGTCGGACCTGTTCCCGGCTTTTTCAAAGATGCTTCGGCTTGCACGTCAGGCGATGGGGCCTGCGAGCAACCCGCAAACCAAACCAGTGACGCCATCGTGACGCACAAGGTTGGGAGCAAGAAAATCCGTTTCCGATCACGCATGGATCTGTCCTTTGTGTTGCCATCGACAAGTCGGTGTCCATTGTCCGAGTTGCTTGATGGCAGAAATCTATTCACGAGGTCCGACTTCGAACTTCACCGCGATGCGCATCTTGGTGACTTTGGGGTTGTCCGATTCGATCCAAATATTGCCGTAGTCGTCGGCGTTTTTGCCCATCCGGGCAATTTTCTTTTCACCAGGTTTGAGCTCGATTTCGAGCGGGAACAGGGTCATCGAACCGCGACCCTTGGGCTCGCCGAGGGTGGCTTTGATGACGCCTTCTGGTTCGATGGTCCCGATTCGAAGGTTGGTATTCTCGCGTTCCTCGCCTTTGAGCACAACAAAGGTTTTTTCCGTCAGGTCGCCGTCTGCGGCACGTTTGCCAAAGTCGAAGACGAAACCGCCTCCGGTTGACCCTTGAACACGGGAACTGGGAAGCAGGCCGAGTTTTCCAATGATGCGACCGGTTGTTTTGGTCAACACGTAATACTCGCTGTCCCCTTTTCCTTCCTCGGGAGCGATCACGTTGCCTTCGTCGTCGACTTTCTCGAAGGTGAATCCAAAGTTGCGAGAGAGTGCGCCTTGTCGCAGGCCACCTTTGATAACGACCTTGACTTCGAAAGCTTGCTTGGCGTTTCCGTAGGCGCCGTCTTTGGCTTCGCTGGGGGTGTATTCGGTCACCTCGAAATCGCAAAGTGCGTCGATCTCTTCGTCGTTGAACGTCGGTGTTCTCGCGACGATCCGCTCCTCCATGTAGTTGTAGAAACGTCCGTTGAGTTCGATGGGATCGCCGGCGGCAACCTCGCCGAACGACCATTCATTGGGAACTCGGGCAACGTCTCGAACCACCGTGCCGTGGATGTTTAGGTTGATTGCGACCTGGTTGGGGTCATTCGTCAGAAGCTGGGCTGATTGTTTGAACTCGGCCTCGTGCGTCTTGATCTCCCATTCAAGTTTGACTTCGGCTTCTTCGCCCGGGGCCAAGACGTCGCGTTTGAGTGAGCCCAAGGTGCACTTGCAGGTTGAAGCACCGATGCGGAGATTCAGATCGCCGTCGCCGACGTTCTTGACAAGGAAGATGTGCTCGCCCTTTTCGTTGGGCGTCATCGTGCCGAAGTCGTGATCCGAACCGCCAGGCATCTCAACACGCCCCTGTTTGTTCGGCACCTGTTTGTCGAGCTGTGCCAACGCATCCTTCGGGGCGACTCCACCCTCCATCTCAAAGGGTCCGAATCGGCCAGTCCGGTGGGCGTACCGCTTGTAGTTCACACCCCATCCCGAGCCGACGCCGGCGACGATGGCAACAATAATGCACAAAACGAACTTGTTCACGTTTGAATCCAAATCGATAAAGGCAGGCCGAGAATCGACGACGAGGGCTGGGGCGCAGTTTGCGGCAACGTCGTGGGCAGGGGAAGCCCCGATCCAGGAGAAGCCCTGGTCATCGAGGAAAAACCTAATCCGGCACTATTTTTCCCCGTCTACGTCGCCTGCACCGATTTGGTTCGATAGCAACTCGGAAGCGGGGCGGCGAATGGGGCCCCGGCGGGCTAATTGCCCCAGTGGCTTGGGCACGTAGATCTGTTGGCGGTCGAGCGAACGTTCGATGTTTGAGCCGAGTTTCGAGAGGTTTTCCGCCTTCTGGGCCTGGATCTTTGCTTGGTCGAGGTCCCCTTGCGCTTCGGCGATGACAGCCATTTGGGCAGCCAGCCATTGGCTCGCGGGACTCCACGAGGCTGCGTCCGAAAAGGTTTTCGTCGCAGCATCGAGATCTTTGCGTTTCCCGTACCGCTGGTAGATGTGCAGTTGTTGCGCTCCGATCATGCGATACAGCGACGGTGACTCGCCCCCGCGCTCTTTGGTCTGCTCGAGGAGTCGTTCCCACTGAGCCCTCGTTTGCGGGCGATCCCAGCTGCTGACAAGCTCGACCCGGTGCAGGTCCGCCAGCCAAAGCGTCGGCTCAGGCGACCACGGATCTGCTTCGATTGCTTGAGCAAAGGATGCCTTGGCTTGTCCGACCTGTCCGCTGTTCTGGGCGTAGAAGGCTTTGGCGACCGCCGTCTCCCGCGATTGAACCGGTCTGTAGGACACCAGGTAGAGGCTTCCAAGCAGGATCAGTCCCACGACAGTCACGGCGAGGCCGGGCATGCGAAGCAGGTTTTTGGAATTCGATTCAACCCTCTCGATTCGCGTTAAGCTTGCGGTGAGCAACCAGACAACCATGGCGACGCCAGGGATCGTCCATCCTCCTGATACGGTCAGGTGAAGCAGCAATGCAAGCAGTGAGATCGCGACGATCCAGTCGCCGTCTCGTGAACGCAACGTGAGCATGGAGGGGACAAGCACGATTGCCAGAAACACGGCCGTTGGTACGGCGAACAGGTTGGCAATGAGATCAGGTGTCATCAGGACCGCCAGGCCAATGAGCCAGACCAATGCGAAAGCGAGGAGGGCGCCTAGCCACAACCATCGGCTTTCTTTTGCGTCCCAGTTTTGGGCATCGTCCTCATGCCCTTTGAACCTGAACAGCGCGTTGGCAGCGGCAATGGCCATCGTTGCAAGCAAGATCAACAGCGCGATCAAGCCGCCACTGCCAACCGTCTCGAACACAAAATTATGTGGTTCGGCGATCTGTTCATTCGCACTCGGTTCACGGTATTGGTCGTAGATCGCTTGGAAGTTGCCAGGGCCAGCGCCGAAGAGTGGACGGTCCAAAACCATCTGCATTGTTGAACGCCAATACTGGAATCGAAAGGCAAGCGAAGCTGGCGCTTCCTCGAACCATTCGGGATTCCCCAGCGTTGCGATTCCCACCACGCCGATGATGGAAACGGCAACGATCAGCGCAAGTCCGATCATGAGGCCCTTGGCTTGCGTTTGGCGCAGCCGAGAGCCAACGATGAAGGTGATGATTGCAGCGAAGACGAGTGCGACGACCGCCGTTCGGCTTCGCGTTGCGATCAAGCAGCCTGCGCATAAGAGGAACGCGATCCCCCAGGCGACACGCGTTGGCCAGTCCATTGCGGCATAGTGAAAGCGGAGCATGCCGAGCGCGATGATCGCCGAGGTCAGCAAGATGGCGGCCAACGAATTTGCAAGTGCAAAGGTGCCGGTTGGACCGCCGTCGTAGAGACGGTTTTCAAACACCATGCGTTCAGCGGATCCTGGTGGCGCATCGATTCCTATCAAGGCAAGGATGCGTTCAGGGTCTTCGCGGTATTCCGCTCGTTGTGCTGGCAGGCTGAAGTAGTTTTGATGAAAGCCGTGGACGGCCAAACCTGTCCCGCAAACGGTCATCAGTAGCAGCAGGGTTTGCCTTGTTGCCTTTTTGGACAACACACGTCGAGCGCCGGTGATGGCGGCCGCGCCTGCCAACCAGATCCACGCTTCGTTGGTGGCGGACCTCAGATTCCCAGGCGGCGATGATCCGAATGCCGCGATCATCATCCAGACGGCGAGAGCCCACACGGTCCAATCCAACCAACGCGACGATTGACTGGTGCCAACCGATTCCTCCGTTTCGGTTCCTGCCGAATCGCGGTTGGCAATGAACTTCGAGGCGGTTCCGCCGATCGCGAAGGTCGCCATGGCGATGGCCACCAGCGCACCGCAAAGCCCGTCGCCGTCTTCGACGGAGACGGAATCGCTTGGGTAATACGTCAAATAGACATAAAGGCCGCCGAGCAGACCGGTTGCGATCAGCAATGGATCAAAGGAACGCTTGCTCGGTTCGGTGGACGAAGCCTCATTCACTCGTTGTCTTTTCGCCACCCGGTCGACTCCAAAATGACGATGAGCAACAGCATGCAAAGCACGATCCCAATGACCATGATCGCGCTGTAGACAGAGACTTGAGTAAGCAAGATGGCTGCCAAGCCGCACGTCGCGGTGACCAAATAGATCGTCAGGACGGCGCGGACTCGACTCAGTCCCAGGTCGACCAGGCGATGCGAGAAGTGGCTGCGATCACCTTTGAAGGGACTGCGGCCTTCTCGAATACGAATCCACAAAACCGTGCTCATGTCATACAGCGGTACCGCCATCGCACAGAGCGGCGCGAAGACGGCATGCACACGCATCTCATCGCCACTCGCGAACGTTGCCATCAACATGGCCACGGCAATCAAGAATCCAACGAGGTAGCTGCCACCGTCTCCCATAAAGATTTTTGCCGGCGGTCGATTGTGCCAGAGGAATCCGAGCAGCGAGCCAAACGCAACAAGCAACAATGCCGCGACGAGTAGTTGAGGTTGCCGAGTCGTTGGGTCGGGAGTCGACAGCATCACGATCGCCATCGAAAGAGCGATGATCGCGGCGACACCGCCACTAAGGCCGTCCATGTTATCGAGCATGTTGAACGAGTTGATCACGGCGACGATCCAGACAACCGACATCAGATCGGTCAGCCATGCGATGCCAATGAAGGCAGTCAATCGAAAGTCGAGGACGTAGACGACGAAGGCGGCAACCGCAAACTCAACGATCAATCTTGTTGCGACATTGACCCCACGGCGGTCATCGGTCACGCCGAGCGCTACCAGAATCGAACCTCCGGCAAGCAAACCCCATAGACTTCCCGCTCGCGACCAAATGCCATCCAAATAGGGGACGACCCCCTCGGGCAAGCGAGCCTGTAGCTCAGGTGACGATCGGGCATACATCACTGCAAATGTCCCCGCGGCGAATGTGGCGATGATCCCAAGCCAGATTCCGATTCCACCACCAAGCGGGGTGACATCGGTGTGCGTGCTGTGGCCACCGGGGCGATCAAGCAAACCGAGTTTGGCGGCATTCCGGCGGATCGGGTAGAGCGACAGAGCGCAAACCACAAACGGTGGGACGATCGTCACCACCATCAGCCAAACGACCCATTCCGAAATGTCGATCAAGAACTCTTTCCTCGTCAGTGGTTCCGCGGCTGTCAGCCAAACACCGGGCGAATCGTACTCGACTTGCCGCAAGAGAGTAATACGAGCCTTGGTTCGCGCTGGCCCAAATGCGGTGGTGTCAGCTGTTTTTTCTAGCAGCAACGGGGGGCTCGCGGGCGGTATGATGGCCCTCGGTAGCCGTCCCTCACCACAGCCCCAAGGCCATCGAAATGCGAGACATGCATCTGTTCAATCCGCGTGATTGCCGTTTCAGCACAGTGACTCGGATTTGGTCCGGTTATTCCTGTCGCATCAATCAAGTTGCTCGGACCTTGGCGGTTGCGATTGCCGCATGGTTGCCCGCGGGACTTGTCCAATCTGTCTCTGGTCTTGCCCAAACAACAGCCCATCGGGGACAGGCCGAACAGGAGAAAGTCGATCTCTATGCATTGGTCCTGATAGGTTCGGATGTCGCCACGGCGGATCAGATGATGTCCATCTATGACCGTGATGACGATGGACTTGTCGACAAAGAGGAACAGGTTCGAATTCGATGGAAGAAGGAAATCAAGGACTTTGATCTCAACCGCGACGGCAAACTCGCTCACCTCGAATTTGCATTGCGAGAAGCCAAGCTGCGCGGCGACCATGGTATCACCGCGTTCGACGTTAACAATGTGAACAAGTTCTTGATGCGTCACGACAAGAACCGCAATCGCCAATTGGATCCCGTTGAAATCGAAAGTGGTGGCTGGCCGAGCAACCCCGAAGATTACGATGCCAACGGCGACGGCATCATCTCGGAAAAGGAAATGCAACGACAGTTCGCCTTCAATCGTGGCCTCAGGCGTGAGATGGGGATCGAAGCTGTCGATCAAACGGGGGCGATGGCGATCGTCAACCGCTTTGACACCGATGGCGATAAGCAGCTGAGCGAAGAGGAACGAAAAAACGTCCCATTACCCAAGCCAGCCAAAGATTTTGATGAAGATGGAAACGGAAACCTGGCCATGATCGAGATCGCAACGATGTTGGCACGGCATCGTCGCGATACAGGACTGACGAAGCCCGATACGTTCAAAGTTCGACGCCTCTTTCAACAGTTTGACCTCAATGGCGACGGCAAGATTGGAAACGACGAAGTGAGTTTTCCGGACTCGCTGCAGAAGCAGTACATGCAATACGACGGCAACTCGGATGGTGTGGTGACGATTGCCGAAGTCGAGAAAATCATTGCCGACAGCCGCCGAGAAAAGGGCTACATCGAGGAAGATTTTGAAAAGGCCAAGGTGATGTTGCGGCGGCACGATGAAAACAAGAGTAAGTTCATCGAAGAGTTTGAGCTGCACGCGACGCCGAAACCGGGGCAGCTTCCCAGGACAGTTTTGTCCGCCGACCGAGACGGCGATCAGCGCATCAGCCTCGACGAGTTGTCGCGTTACTTCGCAGCCCAACGCAAACGAAAGGGCTAATCAATGTCGCCTTTCGCTCCGCGAAAGTTGCGTTTTTCGGACGGCTGGTGCTCGGCGCTACTTTCGCTGAGCGAAAGGCGATGATGCCTGTCTGAGTCGCGCTACTTTCGCGGAGCGAAAGGCGATAATGATTTGCAAACGGGTGGTTTAGGATTTGATTTTGGGGCAAAGGCAATGCTTGGTGAGGTTTTCGACCCGCAAGCTCCGCTTTCGATAGCAGAGCATTTCCGACCGCATTGGTCTCAGGCTGGAGCGGTGGTGTTTATCACCTTCCGGACCGCGGATTCCGTTCCACGAGAGGTTTCGGAGCGGTGGGAGCGAGAGAAGAACGAGTGGGTTGCGGCTCATGCAGGCGCAACCAAAAACTGGCGCGAAGTGCTTCCAAAACTTGAACCCCGACTTCAGAGGAAGTTCAAGCAGCATTTCAATCGTTGTCGCGAGGACTTCCTTGATACCTGCTGCGGTCGTTGCGTGCTACGTGAGCCCAAGCTCTCGCAGCTTGTTGCGGATTCTCTCTTGTTCTTCGACGGCGACCGGTACCGGATGGGCGATTTTGTGGTCATGCCCAACCATGTGCACCTGCTCGCGAGCTTTCGATGCGAAGACGCCTTGGTTGAGCAATGTGATTCATGGCTCCATTTTACTGCGCGGCAGATCAACCTGCTTCTAGGCGACTTTGGCAAATTCTGGCAGCAGGAGCCGTTTGACCATCTCGTTCGAAGCCCAGAGCAGTATGAGTACCTGCGCAAATACATCAGAGACAACGGTAGGAAAGCAGGGCTTCGTGACAGCGAGTATTTGTTGCGGGAGTACGAAGGTATCTGATCAATGTCGCTTTTGCTCCTGGGCTGGGGGGTTATGAATGTCGCCTTTCGCTCCGCGAAAGTAGCGTCGGCAAACGCTACGTTTGCCCAGCAAAAGGCGGCGATTTCGAAACTCGGCTAACAAAAAAGCACAGGCTCCGCGAAAGCAGTGTTTTTCGGACGGCCAGTATTTGACGCCACTTTCGCGGAGCGAAAGACGTCCATGACTGTCTTGGGCACGCTACTTTCGCGGAGCGAAAGGCGACTATGTTTGGGCGGCTGCTATAGGCTCCCACGTAGCTCTGCTTTCGCAAACGCGCTAGAATGAGGCGGCGTCGGATTGATTGCTTCTTGAACTTGCTTTTTGGGTATCGCCTTTCCTTTGACCATCGAAGACGCACCTCGTATCCGTAGCGATTTGGACTGGATCGAACACATTCAATCGCACGCCCAGGCGATGAACGACCAATGGATCGCGATGCGCCGCCATCTGCATCGCAATCCCGAGCTCTCTGGCAAAGAGCACATGACGACCGAGTTCCTCAACTCAGAGCTTGGCAAACTTGACCTGCCCACGCACGTCGCCGGTGAAGGTCGCGGAGTGACCGCCGATCTGATTTCGGCCCCTGCAGCGGCAAAGGGAAAGCGGCTGGCTATTCGCGGCGATATCGACGCGCTGCCCATCCAGGATGCCAAGACGGTCGAATACAAGAGTCAATGCGAAGGCGTAATGCATGCTTGTGGGCACGATGTGCATGCGACCATTGTCATCGGCGCCATGCAATTGCTAAGCACGATGCACCGGCTGCGGCAATTGCCTTGGCCGATCGCGGTGCGAGCCATACTGCAACCGTCCGAAGAGCATTGCACCGGTGCCAAGCACATGATCCATCATCATGCGCTACGCGACATCGATCGGATCCTTGCTCTGCACGTCGACCCAGCGCGAAGCGTGGGGTGCGTTGGACTTCGCAAGGGCGTGTTGTGTGCGGCAGCCGATTTGTTGCAGGTCGATTTTGTCGGGCGCGGTGGCCACGGTGCACGGCCTCATTTGACCAACGACCCGATTGATGCAAGTACCCATTGGGTCCAATCGGCGTTTCGGCGGATTTCGCGGACAGCCAATCCGCACGAAACCGTCGTGATTTCGGTGGGGCAGATCTCGGCTGGCAATAGCCCCAACGTCATCCCGGACACCGCAATGATTCGAGCCTCGTTGCGTTCGCTTGATGCCGAAAGTCGAGGTGTTGCATTGGAAACGCTAGAAGACGTTTGCGAGTCGATTCGTCGCGAAACGGGATGTAAGGTCGAGATGACGTTACCGTTTTCCGCACCGGCGGTGGTGAACGATCCCCAGATGGTGGACCTTCTTGATGAGGCCGCCGTTTTGGCCGTTTCCCCAGCGGCAGTTGAATCAATCGATGAACCAAGCATGGGCAGCGAAGACTTTTCTTACTACCTTGAGCATGTGCCCGGAGCAATGTTCCGACTCGGCGTGTCCGGCGACCAAGTCGGGTCGGCACCCTTGCACACCTCGACCTTTGATATCGATGAACGGGCGCTCGCCGTTGGTGTAAAAACCTTTGCCGCAACCGTCATCAAGTACTTCCAGCCAGCTTGAACCGCATGTCCGCCCAGACCATTTCGCAGCTCTCTCTTTCTCGCGTCTCGCAACTGGCTGCGGTGATGCTCGAAGAGATCCCACCAGGCAGCGTGATCGGCCTGACGGGAACGCTCGGCGCCGGGAAAACGACCCTCGTTCAAAAGGTTGCGGAAGCGGCCGGGATCGATGTCACCGACGTCACAAGTCCGACCTTCACCCTGTTGCAAACGTATCAGGGAAAAGTCGTGCTACACCACCTGGACGCTTATCGCGTTGCCGATGACGACGAGTTCATTGAATTGGGGGTCGACGAACTGTTCGAAGATGGTTCGGCTTGGACCTTGGTTGAATGGGCGGACCGAGTTGTCGACACGATGCCCGAGTCAACGATTTGGATCGACATCGCCCTGGTTTCCGACAGTGGTGTTCCCGGCAGCGATGATCGCGAAGTGACGATTCGAAGCGACAGTCCGGCGATGCAGGAAGTGGCCGAGAAGATCGCCCAACGCATTAACCGTGACTGATTCGCAACTGCCTGCCGCGCTCACTGGACTGATTCGCGATCGATTCGGAATCCGGACTGCCACGGCGATGGGCGGAGGGCTAAGCGGCGCCTCGGTGTTCCGCTGCCAAGGCGATGATGGCCAGATGTTCGCGCTACGCGCGTGGCCGAGCGGCACTAAGCTTGACCGAATTCGTGAAGTGCATCGAGTCGTGGTCGCCGCCGCAACATCTTGTCGGGCACTGGCTCCGCCATTGCTATGGTCGTCCGACGACCGATCGATTCAGTCGTTCGATGGTCAGTACTGGGAGGTGGCGCGTTGGCACGTCGGAGAGTGTTTGGCAGTCGATGCCGGTCGTGAATCGATCCTCCGCGGTGTGGATGCGATCCGGCAGGTTCATGAGGCAACGTCGATCCTTGGAACCAAAACCCAGGTTGCGCCTGCGGTGATCGCGCGATGGGAACGCATACAGCTGTTGTCAAAGCGTTTGCCAGAAGTGCTTGCCCGGCCGACCTCGACTCCTTGCGACCCGTGCCTCAACGAATCGCTCGTCCGTTTGAGGACACGGTTGGCTGAGTCTTGGACGGTCGCTTCGGAATGGATCGTCAACCAGCTCGCACCCTTTCGAAGTCGGCCAGTTGAGACTCGGTACGTCTTGCGAGATGTCCACCGCAAGCACGTTCTTTTTAACGAGGGGAATGTCTCTGGGGTGATCGACTACGACGCCATCCGAATCGATACCCCCCTGACTGACCTTGCTCGATGGATCGGCAGTTTCGAGCAGGGTGGCGATCCCGAAATCTGGTGGGCGGCCCTGGCGGAAAACGACGCAGATTCCCCATCCTCAAAACAGGGAGAGAATCCTCTGGAGCGGACCCAAAACTGTCCGAAGAACCATGAAGAAACCATTCGCCTTGCCATCGCACTGAGTACAGCGACGCGGTGGATCAGTTTGGCGAATTGGGCAGTCTGGATCATGGATGGAAACCGCTTTCCTCTCGCACCAGGCGAAAACCCCCGCCTCGCCCGTGATGTTGCGACGCGAATCTCCGAATTGCTACGATTCTGCGAGCCGAGGCAAATTGGGTGAAATGCGGCAACATTGACCCGCAATTCCCCACACAACTAGAATTTTTTGCGTGAGAACGTCTGCGACGGAATAACGATGTCCAACACATGCAAAGCGGCTCCCCCGCGAGCTACCGAAAAAGCCTACCGATGGATGGTCCATGCGATCTTCGCTGGATTGATCGCTATCGGTGCAGTCCCATCCACAGCTCAAGACTTCGGAGCTGGCGATATCTTCTCCGACTTTTCGCTCAACGGTTTTGGCGAAGAAGCCAAGCCGTCAGAGTGGTCAGCGCGATACGGAGTGTCGGGTTCTGAATCAGGCGTGATCGAAGTCGAGGTACGGCTAGGTGCAAACTGGCACGTCTATTCTGTGACTCAAGCTGCGGGCGGACCCCTTCCGACCAAGCTTTCGATCGCAACCGCTGGCGTCGAGCTTGCCGGCCCCTTCAAGCCTGACTCGCAACCGAAGTCCTCCATCTCAGATGTTTATGACGGGTTGAAGGTTGAAGAGCACGAGGATGTTGTTGTTTGGTCGGCGCCTATCACCATTCCAAACGGCTTCAAAGGTCCCATTTCGGTTGACGTTGCCGCTTTGTCTTGCAAGACAAACGGATCCTGCGTGCCGGTGAATGAGACGCTGGTTGCTCAGGTTTCCGGTGACGTTGATGTCGCTGCCAAAAAATCGGAAGCGCCCAAGGCCAAACCGTTCCGAGATGGAAAGTATGTCGTCGAGTGGTTTGCCGAGGTTGTTCCTGGAACCGTCAAGCCCGGCGCCGACATCGAGTTGAAATTCACCGCTAAGCCAGATGCGACGTATCACGTCTATCGCGGCGCGATTGACGACACCGAATCGTCTACCAACTTTGTCGTCACTCAAAAGGCTGGCCTGCTTGTTGGCGCGCCGACCACGCCAAGCAAGGTGATCACAAAGGTCCTCGCACCGGGGTTGCCGGCAATTCACTACCACAACGGCGCCGTAACTTGGACGTTGCCAGTTTCCGTTCCAAAAGACGCGGCCGTCGGCGTCCATACACTCGAGGGTTTGATTGCCTACCAAGCCTGCACTGACAACAGTTGTCAGCGACCAGTGGCGCTCAAGTTTGTTGCCGAGGTCACGGTCGACGCCAATCTTGCGGTGAACACACCCGGCACGGTCAAGCTGACTTCGGCAAAGTATGCCGAGGCGCTCGATGCGGCGGCAGAAGCAAAGTGGGTCGACAAGCTCAATCGCGGACAGCAGGCGACATTGACCGACCAGGCATCGGTGCCACCCGTTTCACGTAGCTCAGATAACGAAAAGCCATTTGAACCTCCCGCTTCCGACCCACCGAGTGCGGTGGCGATCCCCAAAGCTGCGGGAGCGGCCGCGCCGATCGTACAGGCTGGAGCCGACTCGCCTGAGCTGATCGCCGAGATGGCCAAGCTGTACAACGCGGAAGAGAAGGTTCGCTACCTGACCTACGATGACATGGCGGCCAATCCCGTTGGCAGCGGCGGCGTAAGCTCAGGAAACGAAACGACGTTCTGGACAGCCATGTTTGGTGCTTTTGTCGGCGGCATGCTTTTGAATCTGATGCCCTGTGTCTTCCCAGTGCTCGGGTTGAAGGTGATGGGGTTCGTCAAGCAGGCGGGCAGCGACCCGGCGAAGATCCGATTGCACGGCATCGCCTTCACCGCTGGTCTCGTGGTGTCGATGTGGGTCCTGGCGAGCATCATTTTGCTGGTCAAACTTTCGCTCGGGCAAGACATCAACTGGGGCGCGCAAATGGGGAATCCCTATTTCGTTTGCGCGATGATCGTATTGTTGTTCGTGCTGGGTTTGAATATGGCAGGCGTGTTCGAAATTGGCACGTCGATGACTCGAGTTGGCGGCAATCTTCAAGGCAAAGAAGGCTACACCTCGTCATTCCTTTCCGGCGTTCTGACGACGTTGATCGCGACTCCCTGTTCGGGGCCCTTCTTGGGTGCCGCGATGAGCTACACGTTGCAGCAGAGTGCTGGCACGGCGATGTTCCTGTTCACGGTTTTCGCACTTGGGATTTCGTTCCCCTACATCCTGCTTTGCTTCTTTCCTGTTCTAATCAATCGGCTTCCCAAGCCTGGTGTTTGGATGGAGACGTTTAAGGTCACGATGGCGTTTGCGATGTTCGCGGTCGTTGCATTCTTTATGCGATCATTCGGTGGGCAAACCGGTGCATCTGGTCTCTCATGGCTCGCAATGGCCCTCGTTTTGATCGGGCTTGCAGCCTATTACTACGGCAATTGGACGATGCCGCACATTCGGCGGTTCAAGCGACTAACGTGCGGCTATGCACTGCCGGCTTTGATTTGTGTCGTTGCCGCTTGGATGTGCTACGGTGCGGCGAATGAGCGTGCACCGGTGGTGTCGCAGACCTCCGGTGGCCTCGCATGGAAGGCGTGGAATCCTGGAAAAGTGGAGCACATCCTGGCAAACCAGCAACGTCCGGTGTGGGTCGACTACACGGCTCATTGGTGCCCAACATGCCAAGTAAACAAGAAGCGAATCTTCTCGAACGAAGAAGTGCTTGAGAAGTTGAAAGAGTTGAATGTTGAGTTGGTCAAGGTCGACGACACCCTTCGCGAACCGCGGATCGCGACCGATCTGAAACGCGTCGACCGCTCGATCATTCCAGTGAACTTGGTTTACCCGCCAAACTATCCCGAAGAACCGGCGATCTTGTTGGAAGAATTGATTTCGCCATCCGACGCACTCGACGTCCTTGCTCGGATGGAAGAGATTCAAAACACGCTTCAGATCGACCGAATCTCGCTGGCTCAATAGGTCACATGTTTGATCTGGACGACACCATTGTGGCGATCGCTTCGCCAGCGGCGCCGGCACCTCGTGGGATCGTCCGGATTAGCGGCTCAGGTTGCGTTGGGCTGCTGAATGCGATGGGGATCGATGTCGACGTGGACGCCACCAATGCTCGTCGATTGACGGGGGAGCTCGATGTTGGCGCGCCGCTCGGGCTAATCGATGCCGACGTTTTGTTGTGGCCAACCAAACGAAGCTATACCGGCCAGCCCTCGGCGGAAATCCATACCGATGGCTCGGTTCCACTCTTGAATGCGATCGTCGAAAAGGTGACCGAGTGTGGAGCTCGCGCTGCTCGCCCCGGTGAGTTCACGATGCGAGCCTTTCTTGCCGGTCAGCTTGATTTGACGCAGGCCGAGGCGGTGCTTGGAGTGATTGAGGCCGATACGCGCGGCGCACTCGATGAAGCACTCGAGCAACTTGCGGGTAATCTTTCCAAGCCGCTCGAGGCCGCTCGCAGCGAGATGCTTGACCTGTTAGCCGACGTGGAGGCGGGGCTTGATTTCGTTGACGAAGATATCGAGTTCATTAGTGATGCGCAGCTTGTCGACCGATTGGCCGAGGTGCAAAAACACGTCTCGCAAACGCGAGACCAATTGCAGCTTCGATCGGCCGACCAAGGTGTGCTCTTGATTGCGCTGCGTGGGCAACCGAACGCAGGGAAGAGCCATCTGCTCAATGCCCTCGCGAGCCGTGAGATTGCGATCGTTGCGGATGTGGCAGGCACGACGCGAGACGCTGTGACCGCCGAAGTTGCGGTTGGAACCCATCGAGTATTGCTTTGTGACACCGCTGGGATTGAGGAGGCGCACGGTGCGATCGGTGAGCTCTCCCAGCAGCAAGCGGAAGAGGTTTCCGCGCGGGCAGATATTCGGCTCTGGTGCGTTGACGCGAGCCGGGACGATTGGTCGGAGGCGGCTCGGGTTACGCGAGAACGAGCTGTAAACGACAAACAAGCACTCTCTCAGAGGCGATCGATCGACCTTTTCGTTGCCACGAAGATCGACCTGGCACCTGAGTTGGCGCCGGACGATTCATGGATTCACACAAGCGCGCAGACGAATCAAGGTATCGAAGGCTTGCGCAAGGAAATCGAAAAGGTCATTGACGACCATTTCTGCGAGGAGACGGGGAGCGCGACGGGTACGGCGGCACGCTGTCGTGGATCGTTGCAGCAGGCCGAGGCGGCAATCGGGCGAGCGATCGATTTGACTGAGCAACAAATGGGGCATGAATTGGTTGCCAGTGAAATTCGTGCCGCTGTTTCTGCACTCGGTGAGGTGACCGGTGAAGTCTATACCGACGACATTCTCGATCGCGTTTTCGGCCGATTCTGTATCGGGAAATAGAGTCAGAGTGTAGGTCATGCTGTGCATGACACATTGTGAACGTGTCATGCACAGCATGACCTACACAAGGCATGGGGTGCCTACTGTGCTGGTTCGAATGCCGGCACGTCGATGGTGATTCCGTTGGTTTCAAACCAGCGACCGGCGGCGGGGCAGTTCTCAATCGAACCGCCCTCGGGCTCTGCTTGCTGTTGCGGCGTGACGTCGACGCTCATTTCTTTGCCTGCTCGCATCAGTCGCACTTCGACTTCGCTTCCTTCGCTTTGGTTGACAGCGAGTCGCAATCCGTCGAGGTCGGAGAGGCGTTGGTCGGCAATCCGCAACAGGATGTCGTGTTCTTCGATCCCTGCTTGGGCTGCGGCCGATTCGTCGACGACCGCGGTGACCAAGAGGCCCTCGTTATTGTAGAGTCGCAACTGGCTGCGAAGAGCATCGCTGGGAGGTTCGACTTGGACGCCGATGCGATAGGGCTTGGGCGGCCGCGCAATCTCAATGGCGTTGATCGTCAATTCGAGCTCTTCGCCCTCACGGACGATATGGATGTCGATATCGCCCGATTGATCGGCGTCCACTTGCGCTTGTATTTCACCCAACGCATCGACATCGACTTCGTTGATTGTCAGCACAATGTCGCCGCGTTTGAGTTGTTTTTCGTCTTCGGCCGATTCGCTGAGAATCAGCAGCGCGGGCTTTTCACCAAGACGGAGGTGAGATCGCAGGATCGGATCTTGCAACAGCGACACGCGGTACTGGCCGAGCACGAATCCATCTTGTGAATTTGGAATCAACAGTCGGTTTGAAAACGCAAAGTCACTGGCGCCCGCTTGATGGCAGGAGGAACACCTGTTGTTCGCTGAGAGGTGCCAACTGACATTGACCGGCTGGTCATTGGGGATCTCGATCGGAACGAAGGAATGTGAAAACTGAATCACATCATCGGTATCAGAGTCCTGGGCGTGGATCGAACCACACCAAGGGGCGCTGGCGATGAGTGCCAGAGCGCTGAACAAGCGGTTGCGAAAACGAATACAGAGCATTTAGCTGCCTCTTGTGACTAAGTGAAGTGAGCGGATCTTCAAAAGACTTGACGGCCGACGAAGCGATAACGCACTTCATCCATCGGGATCGTGTAGTCGCCACCACCGTTGAGCTTGACGGATACAAAGCGACGTTGCGGCCGGAGCTGCCACCCGGCGCGGGACATGTGCCGTTGCATGTTTTGATCGACCGAGGGCGGGTTGGCTTCGAGCCATTGGGCGTCGATTTCGCCATTGAATACCGGCGAGAGTCGAACACCGTGATCGCCGTCCCATTTCACGTACCCGACGATGGAACCTGATGAGGTTTCATCCAATGGCAATGCGGGGACCGCGGCGGTGTCGATGTCGATGTTTGGGTCAGTTTGGACGATCTGCGTTTCGGTGGAAGGAAAGTTGTTGGCGGGACGTTCGCCACTCACAACCAACCCGAGCCAGAACGCCGCGAGCATGCCGGCAAGGGCGAGGGCGATTTGAGCAACTCGCGGCCGACGCGTCTTTTGGGTGATGACCGTTTCGGTCTTGGGCTTATCTGGGGTGAGTTGGCGCGAACGACGCAGGGTAGAACGAAGGGCCTGTGTTTCGGCGAAAGCGATCGCGAGGTTGCGCCATCGCTGGGGTTGTTCGTCCAGTCGGCGAAACAACTCATTCCGCTGTGGCGACGAGAGTTCGCCTTCGGCCATCAGTTCGATCAACTGATCCGTGTCGAAGCCGCCGCCCGGGTTTTGTGATTGGCTCATCAGGATCACTCCTCGAATTCGTATTCATTGATCAGTACGGCACGAAGTCTTCTGCGTGCACGTAGCAATCGAGATTGGATGGTTGTTTCCGTAACGCCGAAATGGACCGCGATCTCGGCGCAGGAATAGTCCTCGCAGTACTTCAAAAGCAGCACTTGGCGATCGGATGCCTTGAGGTAGCGCATGGCCTGGTGAAGTTGCTCGTTGCGTTCGCCATCACAAAGCCAGTCCAAATAGCCCGCCGGATCGGTTACTTGCCGCATTTCACCCAGCGAACGAAGTTTCGATTCGTGACGTGTTTGGTTGCGGCGGAGGAGGATGGTTTGGCGAATGGCGACTTGGTAGAGCCATCGTTTGGCCTCGGACTCGGCAAAGTCCTTTGCGCACCGCACGGCAGCCACCGACACCTCTTGCAGCACGTCCTCGGTGGCGGTCGCATCGCGGAGTCTCGAATAGACCACGATCCAAAGCCAGCGACGATTCTCGATCAGGACGACGCTTGGGTTCATTCGAGGTTGGTCCGAGGGCTCGTCTTCCATGTGCCGCATGCTGCCTGCATTTTGGCGTACATACAATCAATTGCCGCAAGCCGCGGCACATCACGTGCTTTTTCGAAAAAGGTCGGCATTTGTTGCTGGCTTGATTTCGGCGCGTTCGCCGGATCAGCGACTTGCACGGCGGTTCTGCAACTGTAACGATGAAAGTCTCGTCCGGCGCAATTCCGCGCGCCGCCGTCAAGTCTCCTCTCGCTCAATGAGATCGATCATGCGGACATCGCCGACTCGACTTCTTTACGTGGCTTTGGCATTTGCAATGCCCGGATTGCTTTCGTTTCCTGTGCACGCACAAAACGTCGCGCCGGCTGACCCCTTTGCGAATCAGAATCCGTTTGGCGCGGGGCCTCCACCAGCAAATCGGGCTCCTGCTGCAAAACCAATCAACCGCGCGGCGGCCAAGCCGCCAGCCGCTGCGGGTTCCGTGACGCCCGTCGTCGTTGGTACGGGCAAACCTTCGAGTGTCGAAAAGCGTATTGAGGAGGCCCTGGGCGCGACGACCCGACTCGAAGCAATCGATATGCCACTCGTGGAGGCGGTCCAATTCCTTTCTGAAAAGCACGACATACCGATGGTGGTTGACCGTCGAGCTCTTGAGGAAATTGGACTCGCAGCGGACAGCCCAGTCAACATCAACCTGAAAGGAGTCACCCTTCGTAGCTTGCTGCGGTTGATGCTTCGAGAACTCGACTTGACCTACATGGTCAAGGACGAGGTGATGCAGATTACGACAATCGAAGCTTCGGAGCAAAACCTGATCTTGAAGGCTTACGCTCTGCCGGACTATCTCGATGGAAAAGGGGACCGCTTGGTCGATGTCATGATTCGAAGCGTCGTTCCCGATACATGGGACGTCTCGGGTGGTCCTAGCACGGCATCGGCGTTTGAAGATATCCTTGTCGTTTCGACCACTTCGGATGTACACGACCAGATCACCGAGTTCTTGCAGAAAGTTCAGGCAGCGTTTGAATCACGCCAGAACCGCAAGAAGTGATCATTGAAGAAGTAAGATAGGGATGTTGAACGATGGCTGTTGAGATTGATGCGGTTTATGCTGGCGACTTGCGCGTGGATGCCAAGCACGGACCAAGTGGCATTGAATTGTTTACCGATCCGCCAGTTGATAACGGTGGGCAAGGCAAGTCGTTTTCGCCCACCGATTTGGTCGCAACCGCACTCGGAACCTGTGTAATGACCATTTTGGCGCTCGTCGCCGAGCGGCATGGTCTTGATCTCAAAGGCACCAAAGTTCATGTCAGTAAAGAGATGGTGACCGATCCCATTCGTCGGATCGGTCGACTGCCGACGACGGTCACCCTCTTACCCGGCGCGATTGAAGATGCCGACATGAGAAAGCGGCTCGAGGCTGCGGCGCGGAAATGTCCGGTGCACCAAAGTTTGCACCCCGACATCGACGCGCCCATCAACTTCGTCTACTCGGAATAGGAATGGCTCCTAGAGGAACCGAACGGTCAAACCGGTTCCCACGAAGAAGTCGTCCGAGTCACGCGTGAGTCCCATTCCCGCGCGAACGTCCCATTGGACGTTGTTGCCAAAGAGCTTCGTGAATCCACCGTTGAGGTAATGCTCGACGGGATCATCGTCGGCACGATGCGGGTAAAAGCCAAAGTACTCGGTGTACGCTCCGATCGTGTCAGTCAAGGCAAAACCTGCAACGGCCGACCGTGCCCATTGGGTGTACTCTTTGCCGGTCGATTCGTCCAACGTGCGATTGAACTGTGTGCTTCCAGCGATGCTAAGCCAGTCGCAAACTTCCCAGGCATAGATCCAATTCAATCCACCAAGGACTTTGTCGCTGGTGAGATCACGACTTCCGCTTGGGACGGTCATCTGAGGAATGAGTGCCATTTCCGGCAAATAGCCGTATTGTGGCGTGAGGCCAATCTTGAGGCCGAGGTACAAGTCTTCGCTGCCCGTTCCGCTCGTGACCGGCGTATCGAACGAGTTGGCGGTGTAGGCGAGCCGGAGTTCTAGCCAATCACGAAAGATCCCATGCCGAACCAGAAGCTCGGGGTAGGTGTGTTGGTTGGTCCGACCACCTTCGTCATCCGTCGTGTAGGTGTAGCCCATTTCAAGCTGGGTGACGCCGAGACCAACGGTGCGACTCGCTTCGGTGAAATCGGGTCGATCGGTCGACAGCGGTTCCGAAAGGTTGATCCTCAGATTTTGGGCGGTTGAACAAGGCCAACCAAACAAGAAGGCGCGACCTGTATATCGATCACAGTTTGCGCCGTCGCAACCGCCGTCACAAAGAGGCGTGTCGCAATGGGTGCCGCCACCGGCGCCAAGGTTACAAAAGCGTTTGCCGAACCAATCGGCCTGGGCGGGTACGGAAGCGGTGAGCGCGAGGAGAAGGGCCAGCGCAGCGGTTTTGCTAACAGACATCACGATCGCTTGGTTGGGAGGAAGGATAAGCTAACGGATCCCTATTGGTTTCGAACGCGGCGTTGTCGGCGGCTCAGCTTTCTTGAGATTCATCCCATCGCAGCGACTTGGGAACCGCACGCGATTAGTTCGATGTTGCGGCGATTGCTTCTCAAACTGGTGCTAAGGATCCGTCCGGGGATATCCGTCAAATGCGTCAGGTCGGCTGAACGCCGTGTTGTGGTAAACGAAATCTGTCTTTACGCGAGCCACTTCGGTGAAACCGGCGTGACTCAATTGGTTTTTTAGCTTCTCTATCGCTTCGCGCCCTGCGCCCCATTCGGCGGGATGAAGTTCAATGATGAGGGTGTCGACGACCTGGGACATCAATTCAAGTTCGTAGTCCACCAACTCCGTTTCGGCCCCTTCGACGTCAACGATCAAGGTGATTCTGTCGAAGCCACTCTCGTCCATGAGTTTCTTGAGCGACACGGAAGGTACCTGTACAGTTTGGCCGCCGTTCCTCGGCGTGGTGCTGTTGCCAATGAAGTAGTTGGGATTGATCCAGAAGTCGACGGAGTCTGAGCCATAGGCCAATGCAGCGTGAGTGACCTTAAATTGGCATTGGTTTTGGTCGCGGTTTGTTTCAAGCGTCTTAATGAGAAACGGTTGTGCTTCGACGACAATATGTTGCTTGGGGTCGTTGAGCGCTCGGTTGGTCAGGCAGGAGATGACGCCGATGCAGCCTCCAAACTCAATCACAGGAAGAGCTGAGTTGAGGTGACGAGAAATCAGTTCTTCGGCGCCATCTTCGTACGTTCGAAAAAGAAAACGGCTCTTGAGAAACGTTGCAATGTACGGGTTGTCGAGGTCAAAGGTCATGCCCGCAACACGACCTCGATTGCCCAGAAGTTCGACGACTCTGCCCGCGAGAGCATTCTTGTAAAAGAACCACCAGTAAAATCGACCGCAAGCGTTTTTGGTACGTCGGAGTAGGTTCTTGCTCATCGTTTTCGGCGAACAGATGCGAAGCTTTCTGCATGCATTTGAACACTCGCATCACCGTAGTGGAATGGTGATTTCTGGCCCTAAACAGAAGCTTCATTTTCGGTTTTGCCTGGAAACGGCTACCAATTGATCGTCGATCTGCTTGACCGTGTGGCTGCACATATGCGCTCGCATTCGATCTCGTTGGTCCGCTTGGATTTGCTCTCTTTGCTGTCGGTTTCTCAGCGCTGAGATTATCTCGGCTCCATGATCAAGGCTTTCATACAAGCACTCTTGAGAGACAAGTTCGGGATAGCTCAGTCGGTTCGGTAGGATCGCCACTGCACCGGCCCAAATCGCTTCGCACACAGCGATTCCGTAAAACTCATGTGCCGCTGTGGAAACCACCACGTCCATTTGACCGAGCCGATTCCAGTACTCCTTTCGTGTTGCCGCATAGGCATCGGCAACGAGTCTCGGGCCTGCCAAGTCGACGATCTGCTGATGTTCCTGGGGCATCACACGGGGGCGTGCACCGCAAAGGATCAGTTCGTATTCGATGCCGTCTTGGTGAATCCGTTTGAGTAGCTCGAGGAATTGATCGGGCTGTTTGTCGTGTTCCCAGCGAGAAACCCAACCGATTCGTAATGGACGTTCCTCTCCTGTGGGCTCGGTGGAGGCAGTCACAGGACGCTGGATCTCGGGCGGATCGAATCCGGGATAGATCACTCGGCTTCGCTTGGCGAGTGCGTCAAAGTCAAAGAGTTCCTGAGAATCAGGCATGCGTTTCACGAACGACTTTGACTCGCGAAGAAAATCATCACGGTGGTAGTGCGAATTGAACCAACACTCATCGGATTCAAGTGCGGTGATCAGGTTCGCATAGCCATATTGGTGATCGGGTTTTGCGCTGGGATGGAGAGGGTACGACCACTGGCTTTCGTGGAAGTACGTGACCGTGGGCGCGTGCATGACATCGACTTTGCGGCTGTGGCCGCGCCACGCTGGCAGATCCAACATGCTGCTGCAAAAAACGACATCGGGTCTTTCGATGTCCGCGGCAGCTTTTGCGAGCTCCCACGGCGCAACACGATAGCGCCATTTCCAATGCAGCGGCTTGCTGGTGAGAAGCGTCCAGCGATGGCGGCTTTGGCGACAAACCGCCTCGAGAAAGGCTCGGTGGCTGCCGCCGAAAAAAGGTTCGACGGCAAGAACTTCAAGGCGATCGCCACTCACGTCTTGCGAATTTTCTCGCGTCCTTGGGTGACGTTTGCTGTTGCGTTGCGCGTGTCCACAACGAGGGAAGCGTTTTTCACGATGCCATCGTAGTCGAACGCCGTGTGGTCGGTCGCGATCAACACAGCATCTTGCGACGCCAAGAACTCGGGGGTCAGTTCCTGGCTTTCCATTGCTGGAAGATCATAGTGTCGCATGCTCGGCAACGATGGCACGTGCGGGTCGCTGTAGGTCAAATCGGCGCCCAGTTCCAGCAACAGTTCCATCAATTCGAACGACGGGCTTTCGCGAGGATCATCAACGTCTTTCTTGTAAGCGACGCCAAGCATACAAATCTTGCTGCCGCGAATCGGTTTGCTGGCTTCATTGAGGAACTGCGATGTTCGACTGACGACGTATTCCGGCATCGCGCGATTGACTTCGCCAGCGAGTTCGATGAATCGTGCGTTCATCCCCTGCTTTCGTGCCAGCCACGAAAGATAGAAGGGGTCGATGGGAATACAGTGGCCGCCAAGACCAGGACCGGGATAGAAGGCCTGGAAACCGAACGGCTTGGTCTTTGCCGCATTGATGACTTCCCAGACATCAATGTCCATCGAGTCAAAGATCGTCTTGAGTTCGTTGACCAGTGCGATGTTGACGGCGCGGTAAATGTTCTCAAGCACCTTACAGGCTTCAGCGACCTCGCAGCTGCTAACCGGGATCACACCCGCAACGGCTGACTTGTAAAGTTCGCTTGCACATTGAAGGCTGTCGTCGTTGATGGCACCGACCACCTTAGGGATGCCAGCGGCGCTAAAGTCTGGGTTGCCTGGATCTTCGCGTTCGGGACTGTAGGCGACAAAGAAGTCGTCTCCGGCCTTCAGGCCGTTTTGCTCGAGCAGTGGAATCATTACGTCGCGAGTGGTCGTTGGGTAGGTCGTACTTTCCAGTACAACCAATTGTCCCGCACGAATCACCGCACCAATCTTTTCGCAGGTCCCTTCGACGTACTTCAGGTCGGGGTCACGCGCGTCGTCCAATGGGGTTGGGACGCAAATGAGCAAAGCGTCGGGTTCACTGAGACGCTTCATGTCGTCGGTGGCGTCAAACAGGCCTTTGTCGTGCCACGCGGCGATCTTTTCGTCGTCAATGTGCTTGATGTAGCTCTTGCCCGCCTTCAAGGCATCCACCTTTTGGCTGTCGACGTCAAAGCCAAGGCATCGAAAGCCTGCGTTGGTAAAGGCGTCGATCAGAGGCAAGCCAACATAGCCCAGGCCGATCACGCCGATCGTGCACTCGCGTTGTTGGACGGCCGACAAAAATGCATCGCGATTGGCAACCATCGAGGGCTCCTGTCCTGCATTCAAGCCTGAGAACGCAGGGGTAGTCGTTTGAACAGTATGGGAAAGCTGCCACCGAAAAAACAATTTCAGCCGCACTCTCAAGAAACGCGTGAGGGACCGCATTGGTCCGCCACGAGAACGCTTGCGTGATGTCAGTTGGTACCGGCTGCAGCGTGGAAAACGCAGAAAATACAGGGTTTGACGCGACCCCCGCTGAGGTGGTCTAGCAAAGTCGTTCGACGGTTAGTTTAGTCGTGATGAGGGGATTTCAAGCCCTGACGTAGATGAATCGGAATCCAGGCACCGGAGCGAGCACCATCGACGGGCACATTGGCGCGATTATTCCAGCGGCGATAGACCGCCCACGATCCGCCTAGTAGCGTCTAACCCGGGCGATGAGAACCACCCCAATCATTGCCAGGATGCCGTTGCCCAGCCAAACACCGTAGGGTGGGACCACGCCATCTTTCGCCTGCTCGAGGCCGAAAATGAAAAGCGGATAGTACAGCAGCAGCGTCGGGAGAAAGCAAAGACCGAACGTCGTCCAATAGTCGCTTGTCTTGGCAATCATTGCCAGCGGCGCTCCGACGAGCACAAAGAAGAAGCAACTGAACCCCTCGGCCCACCGCCGCCAAGGTTCGGTGTGAAGGCGGTTCAATCGCTTGCGACTGTGCTTGAGGTGGTGCTCAATCGCTTGACCGGTCGGCCCGGCGATGGCTTCTTTTCGTGACGACAAGATGGCAAAGCCGGTGTTGGCCGCCATTTGGCCGACGGCAGCATGCGTCCGCGTGTCTTGCCGAAGCCGCTCGCTGCGAATCAGCCGCAGCGGAAGCTCACTTGGGCTCATGTGCTGAACATCGCGATCACCCATCGCTCCTGAAAGGGGGATCGGAAACTCCGCCTCGCCAGGCCAAGTGCTATGAAGCAGGTGTCCCACTTCGACCTTGCTGTCGACCACCATCAAGATGAGCGTTTCGGTCTCTTCGTCAAATCGCAGCTGCCCCTCGGTTGCCGAAAGCTTGATCGGTCCGTTCTTGCCGCCGTTGTGGATCGCTACCACAGGACTGATCAATCGCTCACCGACCACCTCGCTGACATGGATCGAAAAGCCATGATCCGAAGTATAGGAATGTTCGTTCTGCAACCATCTGTAGGCGATGTCTTCGATTGATCGTAGCACCACACGGTTGACGCCGGGCCGGCCCCATGAGACAGCGAGGTCCGAAACCGCAACTGCCGCAGGGCTCAAGAGCGCTGCAAACACGATTGCAGGTTGGAGGAGTTTTAGAGGCGAAACGCCGGACGCTTTGACCGTCGCGACTTCACCGTCCGCGGCCATGCGGCCATAGACACAACAAACCGAGAATAACGCCGTCGCTGGAAACGCAAACTGCAACGAGATGGGCAGCACGTAAGGCAACAGCTGAACCACCGCGACCGGCCCCAACCCCCGCCGCAACAACTCTCGACCAATCCCAATCATCAGGATCAAGAGCGTCAACGCAACGAGCGCGACGACAAAGATCTTAAGGATCTCAATCAGGATGTAACGGGTCAGGCGGGTGGGCATGATGGGGCAGAAACACGGCGTCAGGACAACTCTCTAATTCTGCTGCCGTCTGTAGCAAACCACACACCTTGGGCGGTAGAGGAATTGACGATGCTAGCAACCGCGGTTTTGACGCTGAATCGCCGGTGAATTCGCAGTTCCAGTGGGCCGCTGGCTGTGAGGTCTGGGGCCGTTTGCCAAGTGGCATCGCGTTCAAAGCTGGCCGTTTAGGGGATCTCGGCTCAGGTGCAGAAAGAAGGGAGGACTCGTTGCCTCGTCCACTACGAAGATAGGAAGATGTGCGGAAGGGAGGACTCGTTGCCTCGTCCACTACGAAGATAGGAAGATGTGCGGAAGGGAGGACTCGTAGCCTCGTCCACTACGAAGATAGGCGCGTCGTTAGTGGTCGATTGCCGTTTCGTTGGCGGCCCGATTGTTTTGCTCGCGAAGCTGGTTCATCGTTTCAATGATGGCCTCGGCTTGATAGCGAATTGCTTTTTTCGCATCGCGGCGTTTGAGTGCCTCTTGGCCTTTCTTCTGAAAACCATCAATTCGCTTCCAGTCCATCATCCAATTTCGGTCGGTCGCTGCCGCGCGCAACTCCTGGACGGTTTCGCCAAGTCGTTGGTAGAGCTCACTTGAAGCGGTGGCGTTGTAGGATCGGTAAGGGCCATTGCCTCCCGAAACCTTTGGAAGGGGGTTTTGATGTTGGTGGCGTGAAGCATTGACTTGATGAGCGATCGCGAAACCGGTCGCGATCAATCCCATGATGAAGGCGACGATCATGGGGCCAATTTCCCCGATCACGCCCAGCAACACGGCCACCAATGCACAGACGATCGCGGTTGCCAAGAGGTACAGGAAGGTGTTGCCACCTTTGTCGCCGCCTCGCTTAGAGGATCGAGCGGAATGCGAATCCAGTTCATCCGCGACACGAACAATGATCACGGTTGTGTTGTCCGGGCCGCCACGAAGATTGGCCAGGTCGACCAACACGCGAGTGGCAAGCTCTTCCGGCAAGCAATCCATGAGCGTGCCAATCTCGGTGTCTTCGACCAAACCGGTCAGTCCGTCACTGCACAAAAGGAACACGTCCCCTTTTTGAACAGGAAACGGGCCTTCGACATCGACTTGAACTTCGGCATTGGGACCAAGCGATCGCGTGATGACGTTGCGCGGAATCGATTGCCCCAACGCGCTTTCGGGATGCACCTGTCCGCTCGCTTCCATTTCCCAAACGAGGGAATGGTCAAAGGTCAGCTGTTCGAGCGTTCCGCCGCGCAGTCGATAGACGCGCGAGTCGCCGACATGGGCAACGACGGCACCATCGGGAATCAAGGCCAACGAGCTGGCTGTCGTTCCCATGTTGTGAAATTCGGGATTCTGCTGGCCTCGGCGATGGATTTCGGCGTTCGATTCGATCACCGCAGAACGCAGCGCATCGATGGCTTCGACTTCCGAGGCGCGGAAATAGTGCATCGCGATGGTTTCAGTCGCCATCCGGCTGGCGAGTTCACCTGCAGCGTGTGCCCCCATTCCGTCGGCAACAACAAAAAGATGCCCGCGATGCTGGAAACGATCGGCCGATTTGGCTGGCAACGAAGCCATTGAGTCCTGGTTGTTGGCTCGGCGCATACCGACGTCAGTCAGTTCCGAGAAAACAACACCTGAATTCCAATCGTCCGCCACCGGCGACAACTCAAGAACGCGAAAATAGGTAGGAAAGCGTGGAAGGAATCAACGCGGGAAGCTTTCGAGCACCCACGTTCCAATATACGCGAATTTCGGCAATCGAGACGCCGAATCGAGCGTTCGCGATGCAGGTCCATTGTAAAGCGACGGGCCTCGATCACCTAGCCCGTCATAGTTTACTTGTCCGCTACGCATTGTGCAGTTTTTTGACCGCTGCTGTACAGTGACCCCAACGACGTGTTCAAATCGACTCGGAGGTCGTTCGATCGAGCGTTCACCGGCGCGTGACGTTTGCCGTCGCAGTCGCGAATCTCGCGTCTCTTGCCGACGTCCCGGGTGGTCGGTTTGAGGAGCGTTGATCGAGCCATTGGCTTCCTGCATGACGAGCCAGCACGAGGGATTTTGCATTGTCAGGTACCGCATTTCACAGAGATCACGGCTGGTCTGACGTGCCGATTCGGGAGCGTTGTCGACGCGTTGCGGCAGCCGCGGCGGGCGTGGTTGCCAGGACTGATGAGTTTCTTGAGATCTCGCGGTCGCCGCAGCGGAAAGATGACGTCGAGACACTCACAAGTGAATTGTTTCCGTTCTGCGATGCGCTTCGATACATTCGCCAGCAAGGTTCGAAGGTCCTTGCGCCACGCGAGGTTGGCTGGTTAGGTCGCCCCCTGTGGATGTGGGGGCACCGAGCTCGAGTCGAGCGAGTTGCCCACGGCACGGTGCTCGTCATTGGCACTTGGAATTATCCGATCTTGCTGCCGGGGATTCAAACCGCACAAGCACTAGCGGCCGGAAACCAAGTGCTCGTCAAACCCGCGCCCGGAACCGAACAAGTCACCGCGTCGTGGATTGCTTGTTTGCACAACAGCGGCGTGCCAACAAGTTCGCTTTGCCAACTTGACCCGTCACCGCAGTCGGCGATCGACGCCATTGATCAAGGAATCGACCTCGTTGTGCTCACCGGATCGGCCGAAACGGGATCGAAGGTTGCCGCACAAACGGCGAAGACGTTGACGCCAACCGTCATGGAACTCAGTGGCTGTGACGCAGTGGTTGTGGCTGACACCGCTGACATTGAACGGGCTTGCGATGCAATCGTCTTTGGGCTCACCATCAACAGTGGCGCTACTTGCATCGGCCCACGGCGAATCGTCGCAACCGACCGCGTTGCCGACGAACTGATTTCGCGGCTGTCGAAACGATTGTCCGACACATCGACTCTGCCGATTCACCCTTCGGCAATTCCCGGCGTGATCGACCAGTTGAACGTGGCGCGAGACCAAGGTGCGGTTGCGGTTGTCGGTGTGATCGATCCAGATGCGATTCGCAGTGACGCAGCGATAAAGCCGGTCGTTTTGGATCAGGTCAAGGCAGACATGTCGATCGCTAATTCAGACATCTTCGCCCCCGTGGTTTCGATGATCAGGATCGCTCGACTCGAGCAGGCCGCGGACATTGTCAATCAATGCAACTATCGCCTCGGCGTCTCAATTTTTGCATCGCAAGGCGAAGCCCAAGGGCTCGCTCGGGGAATGGATGTTGGGTGCGTGACCATCAACGATATGATCGTGCCAACCGTTGATCCGCGATTGCCCTTTGGTGGTTGTGGTCGGAGCGGTTTCGGCGTGACGCGTGGAAAGGAAGGACTGCTTGCGATGACACGTCCGAAGGTGACGACCGTTCGCCGCGGCAAATGGTTGCCTCATCTGGAACCTCGCAACACGGGTGATCGCCAAACCTTGAAGGCCGCGCTACAACTAACACATGGTGGGAACTGGTCAAGCCGCTTCGGTGGTTTGAGACAATTGATGCAAGGTTCAAAGAATCGACAATCCGTCGACCAAGACCGCGAGGGAACGAGATGATCCAAGAGTTATCTGAAGTAGGACGCAAAACGACGACAAAACCACAGAAGGTGGTTGTGGTTGGTGGCGGGCTCGCGGGACTATCATCAGCCTGTGTTCTTGCGGCGCGTGGGCACCAAGTCACGTTGCTCGAAAAGAATGACTGGGTTGGCGGCAAGGCGGCGGTTCATCAAGCCGAGGGTTATCGCTTCGACATGGGGCCGACCATTTTGACACTTCCGAGTGTGCTCAAACGCGTTTTCGCTGAGGCGGGGCGACGGCTTGAAGACTATCTGGAGATGATTCCGCTTGATCCCCAGTGGCGTTGCTTTTTCGAGCCGGACAGCACGTCGAGCGGTGACGGAGATGTGCTCGATTTGGTCGCCAACACCGACGCGATGCGTCAAGCGATCGACCAGTTCACCGGTTCGTCCAAGAGTGGCGACGGCTACGCGCGCTTCCTCAAAATGAGCAAACAGCTTCATGAGGTATCGGACCGCTTTTTCTTCTGGCGCAGTGTCGGAGGCCTGGCCGACACGATGGAGGTTGGCGGTGCTTTTTCACCTGCCGTCCTCAAAGATGTGCTTTCACTTCGGATGGGGCGGAGCGTTGCTTCGGTCGTCCGTTCGCACGTGCCCGACCATCGCGTTGCTCAGATGATGGATCACTTCACCCAGTATGTTGGTTCGTCACCCTATGCGTCGCCAGCAGTGCTTTGCGGGATTGCTCATATGCAAACCGACGAAGGCATTTGGTATCCGATGGGTGGAACGCGCGCGGTCCCCGAAGCCCTCAGTCGCTTGGCGGGTGAACTTGGTGTGGAGATTCGAACGGGGACGGACGTCGTTGGCATTCGATCCGAGTCGAAGCGAGTCAGAGGCGCGGAGCTAGCGTCGGGCGAAACGGTCGATTGCGATGCAATCGTGAGTAACTGCGACGCCATCCGTACCTATCGCGAGTTGCTCGGCGGGACATCCGAGGCGGCGAAGTTCGAAAGCAAGAATCGTTTCGAGCCAGCCTGTAGCGGCGTTGTGCTCTACCTTGGTTTGAACCGCAAGTACGAGCAGTTGCTGCACCACAACTTTGTCTTTTCACGCGATCCGCACGAAGAGTTCAAATACATCTATGACCGGGGCGAGCCCGCACCCGACCCGAGTGCCTACGTTTGTGCGCCGAGCATTTCGGAGCCCCAGGTCGCCCCCGACGGATGCGAAGCGCTCTATATACTGGTGCACACGCCTTACTTGCGCGACGGGCACGACTGGAACGAAATGTTGCCCAAGTATCGAGAAGTGATCCTCGACAAATTGGAATCGACGGCGGGCATGGAGGGGATCCGAGACTCGATCGTCTATGAATCATCACTCACGCCTGAAGGAATTCACAATCGGTACCGAGTCTTGAACGGCGCAATCTATGGGTTGGCCAGCCATGGTAAATTTGTCGGGGCGTTCAAGCCGGGCAATCGACGAAAGGATCTTCGCGGGCTCTACCTTGCCGGCGGCGCGGCGCATCCTGGGCCCGGTATGCCGATGGTCCTGATGAGCGGTTGGATCGCCGCTGACTCGCTTGACGTCGATGCCGAAGCGGGGCGACTCTAGTTGTCGAGCCGCTCGGACATCTCAATTTGTCGCGTCCCTTCTTCCCCTCTCCCTACTTGCTTGGGCGTTGCGGGCGTGTCAAGTTCGACGCTTTGATGAACTCCACGCCCTTGCTCCGATTGGCCTGATGTCAACCGAATCCGTTCCTGCCGTTTCAAGCTGGATCCAGAATGGTTTTCATCGATTCCTGCCGCGCTTTTTTGCCCGACATTTTCACGCGATCGCGGTTGATGTTCGTAGCCGGCCCGACAAGACCCTTTCTGATGACACGCCTTTGGTCGTTTATGGGAATCATCCGTCGTGGTGGGACCCTTTGGTTGCGCACTATTTAAACGGTCGACTTTTTGCGCCGCGTCAGTTTTTTGCGCCGATCGATGCCGACGCGCTCGCCCAATACCGCGTCTTTGAAAAGCTTGGCTTCTATGGCGTCAAAATGGACTCCGGGGAAGGGGCGGCAGCGTTTTTGAAGCAAAGCAAAGCAATTCTTGCTCATCCCGGGACGGCGATTTGGATCACACCTGAAGGACGATTCTGCGACGCTCGTGATCATTCGGCTGAATTGATGCCGGGACTGGCGCACCTCTGCCATAAGGCGGAGCGTGGCGTCGCGATGCCGTTGGCTCTCGAGTACGTGTTTTGGGATGAACGCTTGCCCGTTTGTCTTGCGCGATTGGGCGATCCAATCTCGCTTGATTCAGGCGAATTGCAAGACAAGCAACAATGGAATCAAGCGTTGACTTGGGGGCTTCGCCAGACGCAACACTGTCTCGCCGAGATTGCGATCGGGCGTGGTGCGCAAGACCTTGAGATGCTGGTGGGTGGAAAGGCGGGCGCGGGAATGTTCTACGACACGTTTCGGGCCGCCAAGTCGTTGTTTACCGGGAAACGGTTTCGATCTCGTCATGGCGATCAATTTGGAGACGACTCAAAGCAATGATCGTGTGGGGACTGCTCATCGCGGCACTGCTGCTTTCGTTGCTGCCAGCCGCAACCTTTTTGGCAAACCGTCCGCTGTTTCAAATCGTGTTAGACGACCCGAAGGAAGCTGCAAACGTCGAGGTCTCGATTCTCGTGCCGGCCCGAAATGAAGAGTTGGGGATCGTGCAAAGCGTTTCGGCAGCGCTGGCCAGTGAAGACGTTGTGTGCGAAGTTGTCGTGCTTGATGATCACAGCACCGATGACACGCGGCGTTTGGTCGAGTCGCTTGCGGCTGATGATCCGCGACTGCGGCTTCTCAGTAGCGAACCGTTGCCCGAAGGTTGGAACGGAAAGCAACATGCTTGTTTTCAACTTGCCAAGGCGGCTCGCCATGAGCGGCTTGTCTTTATCGATGCCGATGTGCGACTTGAGCCAAAGGCGATTTCGCAACTCGTCCAATATCAAGACGAACGAAACATCGAACTGTTGAGTGCGTTTCCGCGCCAGGTCACCGAGACCTTTTGGGAAAAGTTGATCATTCCGATGATGCACTACATTCTGCTCGGCTACTTGCCGATGCAGCGCATGCGGCAGTTCTCATCGCCCGCGTACGCAGCGGGATGCGGTCAGCTTTTTATGACGTCCCAGGAAGACTACCTGCGAGCTGGCACGCACGCGGCAATCAAGTCGAGTCGACATGACGGTGTGAAGTTGCCGCGTGCCTACCGAGAGAAGGACATGATGGCTGATGTTGTCGATGGAACCGACTTGGCGTTGTGCCGCATGTACAGCAACGCAGGCGAGGTTTTTGTGGGCGTCTTGAAAAACGCGACCGAGGGGATCGCAGCTCCCAAGTTGATTGTTCCCTTCAGCATCCTGCTTCTTGGTGGCAGCGTGTTGCCGATTTTGATGTTGGCGGTCGGCGTGTCAGTTGCGAAGCCTTGGGTGGTCGGTCTTTCCCTATCGGCGGTTGTTGCAGGACACCTGCCGCGAGCGTTGGCGGCGAGAGACTACAAGCAACCTTGGGTTGGTGTGGTGCTGCACGCGCCAGCGGTTGCCGTCTTTGTGTTGCTGCAATGGCTAGCGTTAGCGATGAAAGTCACGGGGCGGCAAGTTGGTTGGCGCGGTCGTCGCAGCTAGGCTCGCATCATTGATGCGAGGGCCTATTCATCATTGAGTTGGGGATTGCGTCAGCGTCTGTGGGCTTTCGGGGTTTCAAGGAAGCCACCGAGGGCGCAGGGTGCACGGAGCGAGAATGCCAAAGGTTGGCGAGTGATCCATGCTTTCGCTTGTACTTGTACTTGTGCTCGTGCTCGTGCTCAGCAAAGCGGTGCTCGTATTCGACCGCACTGCGGCCCAACCAAAAACCAGACGCCGCGAGCGACGCACTTGGCGCCGAAAGAAGGTTGAAACCCCAAAAAAGAAAGGCTGCCCAGGTGCGACACCTAGACAGCCTTTCAACCAACTTCATGCACGGTTAGGTGCGGATCAGACCGGGACTAGTTCGACGCGGCAGCAGCGCGAGCGGCTTCGGCACTCGCCTTGGCCTGCTTTGCCATGTCTTGAATGTCGTTGCGCGAAGGAGCAGCGTCGCCGCCGCCCTTGGCGTACTTGGCCGCCATTGCATCGGCTTCTTCTTTCGAAGTCCGAATCTCGGCGTACTCTTCGTCTGATCCTACGACATAGGCTTCGTTGTCAGAGCATCCGAAGAGGACGGAGCAGCTGACGAGGCCCATTGCCGTAAAGAACTTCTTCTTCATTGGAAAATCCTTCAAATCGATTTCTAGAGTTCTTCCTCGATCACTTCCTTCATGCCCTTGGTGCCGAGTGCACCCCAGAGGCCGTAGAAGCTTTGCTGACCACCATTCATCCATGGGTTGATTTGAGCAGCAGTGCTATCGCCTGCTTCGATCGAGTCGGTGATGAATTTGACAGCACCGTCGGACATAAGCACGTGAGCACCACCTTGGTGTTGGCTCGACACGGTCGCGTTGATGCGGTCGGTCAAAGCACCCATCCATTGATCCGATGGCAGGTCAGCACACATTTCGCTGTTAGGTGGCAAAACGGTGTAGACTTCGCTGTGAACAGCGAAACCGTTTGCCCATTGGTAACCACGACCAGCCCGGACACCCGTTCCGCTGGCGTCTTGTTGGTGGGTGGTGACCGATGGATCCCAGAAGTTTGGACGTTCTGGGTCGAGTGAAACACGGCAGGCGGTTGGATCATCGACAACACCCGCTTGGATGGTCGAAGCACGAGCGTCACGGTCACCGAGGTAGGTGATGAATTCGCCGGCCATGATCGTGTTGCTCAAACCATCAAGGATGTCGCGGAAGCGAGTTTCCTTGCGGCCGGTGAACACACCACGTTGGCACTTCTTGATGTCAGGCCAGCCGATGTCATAGAAGGTTTGCGTGTGGTCCCACCAGAGGTTGTCACCCCATGGCGAGTAGTAGGTGTCACCGATGCAGGCACCGTAGTTGGTACGGCCGTAACCAGGAAGTCCGTTGCCCGGGTCGCTGGGGCAGCGCAACGTTGGGATCTGGGTGACCCAAGGTGTGTATTGGTCGTTGTTGTCGACCGTTGGGCCCATCGAAGGCCAGACATCAACGGGGTTGTCATCCGGATCATCAAGCGGATTAAAAATCGTTTCCCATAGAGCTTGTTGCTCCATGAAGGGAGTGATGCCAACCAGCATGCTCAACTGGAAGTTGTTGTGGTTGGTCCGAATCAACGGTGGCCAGGTGGTTTGGTTGTCCCAAGTACCACCACGTTGTGTCGGCAAATTCTTGTATGCACTGTGATAGTTGTGAAGTGCCAAGCCGATTTGCTTGAAGTTGTTACTGCAACTCATACGACGTGCTGCTTCGCGAGCAGCTTGGACTGCCGGCAACAGTAGGCCGACAAGGACGCCAATGATCGCGATAACGACCAAAAGCTCGACAAGCGTGAACGCCTGACGCTGGAACCGATTACGAATCATTTGATGATCCCTCTAAAGAGAATCTGTGGGAAAACAAAACGAATTGAAAAACCCCTATTGGGGATAAACGCGAAACAACTAAATCCGGCGACTGATCGAGTCGCGGAAAACAACCTTTGCGGCAAGCTTCGGTATCTTTACCTGCTTGCCTCGAACCAATGAAACGATCGCCTTGCCAGCAGCTGTGCCCATCTCCTTGGCAGGCTGGCGGACTGTCGTCAGCGGCGGTGTCATGTAAGAGGATTCGGGTTGGTCATCAAATCCAACGATCGAAACATCCTCAGGTACTCGTATTCCTTTTTGATAAAGTGCCAAGCGAGCGCCGTAAGCGCAAAGGTCGTTACCGGCAAACACGGCGCTGAAGTTCACGCCGCGCGCAAGCAACGAACTCACCCCTACGATTCCGGATTGCGCCGAGAAGTCACCTTCATAGACCAGCTCTGAGCGGAACTTGACACCAAAATCTTTGAGAGCTTGTTTGTAAGCTTGGAATCTTTGCCGGCCATCAAAGTGCCCTTGGTCACCACTGATGTGAGCGATTCGCTCATGCCCCGCTTCGATCAACACTTTGGTCAGCTCGTACGCTGGCTCAAAGTTGTCGACGCAAATGGTCTCGTCGGGATTACCGGAAATGTCTCGACCCACAACGATGGTCGGGACGGTATCGCGTATTTGCTTGAGTTCGTTTTCGGGGAGTTCGCCGCCCACCAGGATCAAGCCGTCGATACGTCGACCGATCAAGTTGCGGACAGCGGCAAGGCCCATCCCCGGTTTGTGTTTGCGGTTCGAAAAGATGGGTGAGTAACCGAGCTCATCGAGGCTGATGCTGATTCCATCGGTGACCAAGTTGTAAAAGGTGGAACCCGACATCTGCACTGCGACGCCGATCGTCATCGACTCACCACTGGCCAGCCCACGTGCGACCAGGTTGGGCTGGAAATTGAGCTCCTCCATCGCCTCGAGCACGGCAGCCCGTTTTTCCTCGTTCACCGGCGAGCTGTTGTTGAGCACGCGCGAAACCGTAGCGCTGGAAACATTGGCGCGTTTCGCTATGTCGCGGATGGTGATCAAGGGAGGGATTTTGTGAAAAGGAAGCTCTGGAAGAGGTTGGCGCGTTAGGTAGCAATTAACGACGTCTGTGCTCACGTTATCGTGAAACCGCTTTCACGTCAACGATTCACGAAAAATTCACAGGAAACAGTCTCAGGCGGGTGGTGCAGGCGGGTTTCTTGGGCGGGGATCGCACGAAACCCCGTCTATTGGTGGTGTTTCCACCAATGCGGGTGGCTCGAAATGCCGTTTGTATCATGCTGTAGAGGGGTGTTTTTCAGACCGTTTGTCTGAAAGCGGTTTCAGGAGCCACGTACATCCTGAACAGACATTGGGCTCACCCGTACCTGAAAATCTGCTGAAAACATTCAGCCAAACGCATGGCCGTCGTCGACATCCGCTCGCGCGGGAATCAGCAGTGCCGATGACGGCAGTGGCCGCTTCGCTGATCAGCAGCGTTTGAGACGTTCGGCCTGTTTCCGCTCACGTAGCTCATCCTGGATGTGCTTGAGCGTAGGCTCATCAAGCGGATAAAGGGCCAGCGCGGCGATCGCGATGATGAAGAAGCCGATGGGGATGAGGCTGAACATCCATCTCAGGCCATCGATGGTGAATTCCGATTGCGGCTGCATCTCGCCGTCGACCGGCGGGATGTACATGAAGTAGTCCAGCAAGAAACCGGTCAACGCGACGCCGACGGCTGCCCCCAGTTTTTGCGAGAAAGAAGCTGCCGCGAAGATCAAGCCGGTCGTGCGCCGTCCATGCTCCCATTGGGAGTAGTCGGCGACATCGGCATACATCGCCCACAGGATGACGCAGACGGGACCGCCAACAAATCCACTGAGCATATGAATGCCGAACATCAAACGCACTTGATCCGGCTTTACGAAAAGAAAGCAGAGCGTGCAGAGTGTGGTGAGGATTGTGAGTGTGATCATCAACCGCTTCTTGCCAAACTTTGCGGTGAGCGGTTTGGTCAGCAACATTCCCGCCATCCCGGCGATCGTCTTGGCTGCCATGAAAGAGGAGATGGGGGTCTCGTCGGCCACAAAGTACTTGAAGTAATAGATCAGCGTGCTGCTGTGCACGGCGTATCCAGACAAGTGAAAAAGGCCAAACACCGACAGCACGATCCAGGGGCGGTTTCGAAGCAGGTGTTCAACGTCATCACGCAGAACAGAACGCCCAATCTCTTTCCTGCGAAACGCTCGCGTGAGCGCCGAAACGCTAAAGGAAACGATGGACGAAACGAAATAGGCGCCAAGGATCCAAAACGCGGCATGGCGGTCCAGGGCCGTGGCCATCAATGCGACCGAAACGATTCCGACAAGCATCAGCTGGTGCAGCTTCCAGCTGCTTCGGATGAAGTACCAGTCGGCTTCGAAGTTGGAGTCTTGGTCGGAATCGAGGTCGACGCGTTCTTTGGTCGAAAAGAACGTCAACAAGAACATGATCGTCGCGATGCTTGAAAACAGGACCACGGTCCAGAAGTAGCCTTTGGCGTGGTCGGTTTCAATCACGCCGGGGCCAAGCGTTTCACTCTCCTCACGGCCAAAGATCTCGACCAGGTGCAGGGTAAAGTACTGGACAAAAACGCCACCAAGAAATGCAAACACGAAGCGGTAGGTGGACACGCTGGTCCGTTCGAGCGAATTGGGGCTGATCACCCCCATCAGCGCGCCGTAGGGGATGTTGATTGCGGAGTAGGCGAGCATCATCAGGGTGTAGGTCACGTACGCATACACGAGCTTGCCGGTGGGGCTTAGGTCGGGCGCACAAAAGACGAGGACCCCGGTGATCGCGAGCGGGACGCACATCCACAGCAAATAGGGGCGAAACCGGCCCCAGCGAGTCCGCGTGCGATCCGAGAGATAGCCGATAAAGGGGTCGTTGATGGCGTCCCAAATTCGGGTCACCAAGACCATCGTTCCCGTCGCTTTGGGCGAAATGCCAAAGACGTCGGTGTAGAAAAACAGCAAGAACGTTTGTTGTAGCCGCCAATACAGGTTCGACGCCATGTCGCCGAACCCGTATCCGATCTTTTCGACCACTGAAAGGCGCTCGTCAGACGAAGCCGATGATGCGCTTTCTGTTTCGCCGGTCATGTTCTGTTGGCGTGGTGGCTGTGGAAAGGGCCGGTTGCCGAGGCCCGTCTGGGGGAAGCCAAGATGTGCGGGGCAGAAGCGTCGGGTTCGATCAAACCTTCCTGCTTGGTGACTTGGCGAAGGTCACACCATAGCACACGCAGTCCGAACGCACTGAAAAAAAGACGACTGGCCGCTGGCGTCCGACGGCGAGGATGGGACTGCATTTGAGCCGCGATCGCGTAAGCGGCCGGACCTTACTCGCCTTCACACTCGCTGCGCGTCGGCAAGGGCCCGAGGCCTGACGGCCAGCGGCTCACGGGTACTGCCCAAACTGCGCAAGAAGTTGCTCTGGTGACACCATGATTGTAATCCGCAGCACTAGCTTGCTTGGACGACGTAACGAAGGATGCCAAGAAAGTGCAGCAACGCCGCAAGCATCACCGACAGGTGCCAGACCGCGTGCATGTATTTCATCTTGCGGTCATTGATAAGTGCGATCACGCCGAGCGTGTATACCACTCCGCCAGCAAGCATGGTCATCGTGACTTCGCTAGGGACGCGACCGATCAAGGGCATCGCTGGGAGCCAGCCGAGAAGAAGATAGGATACGGTGCCAATCGAGTTGATACGGTGTCGCAGCGCAACTTTGTGAATGAAGCCGGCTGCAGCGGCGATCCAAATGATTGCCAACAAAGGAAACTTGATCTCTGGCGGACCGTACACGTAGATGATCGGGGTGTAGGTTCCCGAGATCATCGAGTAGATCATCGCCTGGTCCCAAGCGCGCATCGTGTTGAGCGTTGGTTGCTCGGTAAAGACGTGCGAAAGGGTCGAGCAGAAAAACGTGCCGAAGACTGAAGCCATATAGACGGCGCAGGCGATCGCCATTCCGTCACCATAGGCAGCTGCAACCAAAACCATGTAAGCGCCGATCACCAGCGAACCGATCGCCGCCACGCCATGGGTCAAGGCGTTTGCCCATTCCTGGTCGGGTTGGATCGGCGCGTCGTGAAGTTCAACCGCCATCAGATGCGAGTCCGCTTGGTTCACGGCTTCATTACCTATTTGTTCTGCCGTGACGTTGGCCCAGGTTGCGGCTTGGTGGGTCGGCATGGTTCCCTTTGTTCAGGTGGTGATGATTGTGAGCCTTCAATCTAGCGATTCGGGGCCCGTTGTCATCCCACGGGCAAGTGTGGGTTGCGGTGACGCCACCCACGACGCGATATCGGGCAGAAAACCCCCAGGAACCGGGATGCCCGGGGATAATCTCAGGCGTCATGCCGGTTTTTCCGCATGTTCGGAGTCGTCTGCTGCCCCTAAAATGGCTTTCGGTAGGCGATTCCCGCTGGATGGCGAAATGGCTGAGGGGCAGCCGTTTGACCTGCTTGAATGGGGAAACGGCGATTTGGTGGGGGCAACAAATGACAGCCAATCCGCGCGCACCGTCAGGCGCCCAATTGCGGGCTGAAAGAATCGGGCGGTTCTTTCCCGACCTTGATCCCAACGTGCTTTCGAGTTGCGTCGAGCACACGTCCCGATTGGTTGGGATCACTTCCAGCCGGCTCGGAAGCGATGTGATTCGAAAACGCGCTGTGGCACGTTTTCTCGTTTCCGCGATTCAACGCTGTCGCCAACAGCAGGCAACGGCGTTGATTGCCGTCGGATCGGCCATTGAAACACTCGCCGTTCACGGCTGCGAAAAACTCAAGACGAACTATCTTTTGCTGGACGTTGATCGGATCAATCTCTCTTTAACCTCGGCTCGGTCGTCCCCGTCGAAGTCGGAGACGCTTAGTCGCGATGCGGTGATTGCTTTCGTTTCTGATCAAGTCGAAGCGATCTACGCCCGGACGGGTGGCAAGATCGAAGAGGTTTTGTTGAAGCGGCTTGAGTTTCAGTTGGCTGGCAGCGTTCAGGTCGCCGTTACTTCGCAAGCAGGTTGTGCAGCAAAGCGACTGATCGAACATGGAGCGATTGGACGCTGGGCGCGGCCCGAGGTTGCCCCCAACTCTGCGTCACGCTCGTCCGCGTTGCCAAGATGCTGTGGCGATAGCTGGATGGCGCAATCAGGTTGGCTCGTGCACTGCACACGCGCAAACCCTGGGCATTGGGTCGACCAATCGATGGAGTCCTTTATGGATCATTTGCTCTTCGGAGACGGATCGGTCGTGAATCGAAACGCGGTTGACACCTTGGCGCGGATTCTCAGTCAAAAGTGCTTGAGGGCTGGCAACGCAACGACACGAAGGACGCATCGAGTGGTCTGCTTTTCTGAGATGCCACTACGTGGTTTGTTGGAGCGACGGTGCTATCGAAGTCACCTTCGTCGTTGGGATTACGAACCCTACGGGATCGCGATTCGCAGGGAGGCGGCAGCGCGGCTAGGAATCCGGCCAGTGATTTATGGTGAGCCTTCCGAGCTTGAAGCGATTCCCGTTGAAGATCAGTTTCGTTTCCATCCCCGCGGGCGCGATGGCAAGTGGGAACAAGAGCGAGAGTGGCGCGCCGATGGCGACGTTGACCTGACCTCCTTGGCGGCGGACGACGTGCGCGTTTTTGTGAGCGCCGCCAGTGATCTGCAAACACTTCCGGGGAATCTTCCATGGCCTGTCGCGGTTGTGGGGAATCTGGCATCGGCTAAGAGCCTCTCGAACAATTCGGGCAAATGCCTATAATGCGGGTTGAGAAAGACGGCCTCGTGCGGCCGGTTTTTGGCTCGATTTTGAACTTGGTTGAGGATGGCTCGGTTGGCTACTCAAAACGCAACATTCGAGGGTGAAGCGGATGCGCTGCACCCACTGGCGCCCTACAAATCGCTTGAAGCTGCCGAATTGCAATCTCGGATCGAAGCCGTCAAAGAACACTTCGGCGACAAGTTGCTCATTCTCGGGCACCACTACCAGCAGGATGAGGTGATCGCCCACTCGGACCTACGGGGCGACAGCTACAAGCTCAGTGAGATGGCAGCCGCCAGCCAAGAGTGTGAGACGATCGTTTTTTGCGGCGTCCATTTCATGGCCGAAACTGCCGACATTCTGGCCAACCGTCCGGAGAAGCTCGAAGCACGCGATGGTCGCGAAGTGACGGTGATCTTGCCCGACATGGCCGCTGGTTGTTCGATGGCCGACATGGCTGCGATCGCACAGGTCGAAGCGGCTTGGGAAGATATGTCCGAAGTGATCGATACCGAACAGGTCATACCGGTCACGTACATCAATAGCGCAGCCAGTTTGAAAGCCTTTTGCGGTAAGCATGGCGGCATCGTTTGCACCAGCAGCAACGCGGGTGCTGTGCTTGAGTGGGCCTTCGAGCGAGGCCAGCGCGTGTTCTTCTTTCCCGACCAACATCTTGGACGCAACACGGCGCTCACGATGGGAATTGAAGAAGACGAAATGCCTGTGTGGGATCCCTACGCACTCGAGCTTGGTGGGAACACCGAAGCGGCGCTCGAAAAGAGCAAGGTCATCCTTTGGAAGGGGCACTGCAGCGTTCATCAGATGTTCCGGCCCGAACATGTCGAGCAGTTTCGCAGCCAACATCCGGGCATCAAGATTCTGGTGCATCCCGAATGTCCTCGCGAAGTCAATGACATCGCCGATGTGTCTGGAAGCACGGGCAAGATCATCGACACGGTCGAGAAGAGTCCGGCGGGCACCAAGTGGGCAATCGGTACCGAGTTGCATTTGGTCAATCGGCTCAAAGCCGAGCATCCGGAACAAGAAATCCACTTCCTCAGTCCGGTTGTATGCATGTGCGCAACGATGTACCGGATCGACTTGGCACATCTCTGCTGGGTGCTCGAGAACTTGCGCGATGGACAAGTCGTCAATGAGATTTCGGTTGATGATGAGACAGCAGAATGGAGTCTGATCGCGCTCGAGCGGATGCTGGCTGTGAAGTAGCAGAATGAACTAGCGGCGTTTGTCGGCGAAATCTTGACTTGGACCTCGAGGCCTGCGACACTCGAAGCAATCGAAAATCGCTTCACTTCCGTGACGCCTTTAGTTTGACGGAGTGCTTTCGGCGAAGGTGACACGTTCCTACCCCCACTCTTTGGGAGACCTTTGCCATGTTTGGTATCAGTCCGCTTGAACTCTTGTTTCTCGGCGTCATTTCGCTTTCTGTTGCAATCGCCTTTCGGCTGCGTCTGGTGACGGTTGCACTGATGACTTGCAGTCTCTTTGCAATCGTTCTTACGCCGTCCGATCTGCTTTCGACATTGGTTCTGTTTGCTGTCTTGGTCAGTGTGCTCGGGCTCGGGATCTACCTCGGAGCCCAACGGGACGCTGGTGAGCCGGCAAATTTAGACGTTTGATCCGTTGTGAATGGTTGCAATGGGACCGGCCGATTGACCATGATTGTGCCGGTCCCAAACAACTCGCGGTGTCATCGCATTTAGCCAATTGCGAAACGGCAACGCTTTGGCCCAGATCATTTCCCGCCATGGGGCCATTTCCCACCATGAGCTACTCGAGCGGAGAAGAGACGTGTTGCGTTGTACCGGTTTACTTTGTCTTGCTGTCGTTGCGTCGATGACTGTGCCACACGTTGCTGTCGCGGAGTCGCTTGACGTTTGGATTGGTACCAGCCGGTCCAAGCCGAGCAAGGGGATTTATCATTGCACGCTCGACACAAAGACGGGCAAGCTCTCGACGCCCACGCTCGCAGCCGAAGTCGGCGGACCGGGGTTCTTGGCAATGCATCCCAAGGGCGGGCACCTTTACGCCGTTGCATCCTACGAAGGCGTTCCTTCGGTTGTCTGTTATTCGATCGAAGGTAAGGGGAAAGACGCAACGCTCCGCTACGTCAATTCGCTTCCGATCGGCGATGGCGGTGCAGCGCACGTTGCCGTTGACGCTTCCGGAAAGACTTTGTTGACGGCTCAATACGGAGGTGGATCGACGGCCGCATTCTCTCTCAATGCCGATGGATCGCTCGACAAGCAAACGGGATTGATCAAACACGAAGGTGGTTCGTCGGTTGTCCCTGGTCGACAAGACAAACCACACGCGCACTGGGCCGGCTTCTCGCCTGACCGGCGTTTTGCATTTGTGCCCGATCTTGGAATGGACAAGGTCGTGATCTACAAAGTCGATACCGACACCGCAGAAATCAAGCCTCATGGGTTCGCATCGGTCCCACCGGGTGGCGGCCCGCGACATATGAAGTTTCACACCAGCGGCCGCTGGGTTTATGTCTTGAACGAGCTGTCACTGAGTGTGACCGTGTTTGACTACAACGCGAAGACGGGCGAGATGACCGCGAAGCAAACGATTGACACCGTGCCGAAATCAGAACTGGCCAAAGAACAATTCAAGAGTGCCTCGGAGATTCGCGTTCATCCAAGCGGCAAGTTCGTTTATTCGGCCAACCGAGGTCACGATACGATCACGGCGTTCAAGGTCGATCAGCAAACTGGCGAATTGTCGGTGATTGAGGTTGAGCATGTGAGAGGGGCGACCCCGCGGAATTTCAACCTCGACCCGTCTGGCAAGTGGTTGCTCGCCGGTGGCCAGAACTCGCACACCCTCGCCTCGTTTGCCGTTGATCAGCAGACCGGTGAGTTGACGTACAACCGAAGTGTTGTCCACGCACCATCCGCCATTTGTGTTCTGTTTGAGCACGAGTGAGCCTCCGGATGAACAGTAGGGTGTGTGCTTGCACGCACCAAACTTCTGGAATTGGTCGGCGGTCCAAGTCGTTGGTTGCAGATCGAGTGAAGCAGTCGAGCACGAGCACGAGCACGTGCACGAATGCGTATCAGGCCGAGAGCCGTTCGATCAACTTTTTCACGACGGCGTGTGCGACGGCATGTTGGACTTGTTGCCGGTTGAGGCCGGGGCACTCGATTCGCCCGGTTGAGATTTCGCGATCGATGCTGATGGCGAAGAATGCAAAAGGAGTGTCAATGTGCGCGTCAGGCCACGGTTCGGCATAACCCGTGGTCGCAGCCGACGTGTCGACTTGAAATTGTTCGGCCACCCCAAGGGCCATTTCCTTGGCAACCTGCTCGGAAACGCAATTGACGCTTGCTGCGTGGTCACGATCGACGCCGAGTATCGCCGTCTTTTGAGTCAGGTTGTAGGCCGTGGTCCCGCCTTCGAAAACGTCCGACGCGCCACTGACGCTCGTCAGCAACGCCTGCAGATTGCCGCCGGTCAGGCTTTCGGCGATTGCGATCTTTCGTTTCTGTTGCAAGAGCAACTCGCGAAGGGTCGCTGCGTCGTTGGTGGACTCGTCGCTCATCGATCGCGTTTTGCTATTTCAAAACCAAGCCAGGTGTGAGCTGATGTCCGCGCAGGAATTCTTCGCCAGACATTTCACGTTTGCCTGCCGGCTGAAGACGTTCGATTTCGATGACCATGTCTCCCGAGGCGATCAGCAGCCCTTCGCCTTCGACGAGTTCGCCCGGTTGAGCTCCACCGACGGCGCCGGTGGTCACGCGAACTTTCTTGACAGCCAAACGAACTGGCGGTTTCTTTTCATTGATCTGAACGTGAGTAAACGCGATCGGCCATGGTTGCATGCCGCGAACGTGGCAATCGATTTCCTTGGCCGAACGTGACCAGTCGATTTCGGCTTCCGCCTTACTCAATCGCGGCGCTTTGCTGACCTTGGACGCATCCTGCGGTTGCCCGATAAGGTCATCATCACCATCCCACTCGTCGAGTATTGCGACCGCTTCCATCGTTGCGCCGACTCCGATGGCCGAAAGACGCTCTTCAAGTTCGCCTGCGGTTTCGTCCGCTTGGATATCCGTTTCGCGCGTCGTCAACACGGGGCCGCCGTCGAGTCGAGGCGTCATATGAATGACCGAAACGCCGGTGACTGCATCACCACTTAGGAGCGACCGTTGGACAGGTGCCGCGCCTCGGTAGGCTGGCAGCAAAGACCCGTGCAGATTGATGCCGCCCAGTCGTGACGCCGAGAGCGCATCCGGTTTGAGGATTTGGCCGTAGTCGCAAACAACCATCAAGTCGGCATTCTGCGAGAACAACTGTTGGATGACCTCGCCTTCATTGATGCTTGGCGGATCAATCAGGGGTAATCCGTGTTCGGTTGCCCAATCACGCACGGGCGCCGGCGGCGCCCCTTTGCGGCTTTTCGTGGGCGGGATTGGGCGAGTGACGACGAGCAAGATGTCGTGGCCAGCTTCGCGGATGGCTTCGAAGGAGGGAACGGCAAAGGGACCTGTTCCCATCAAGATGATTCTTAGAGCGTTGGTGGTTTCGTCTCCCATGGCGGTGCGGTCTATCGGCCTTGAGGGTGTCGACGGAGAATTCGAGTCGGAAGACGGCGACATCTTCGAGGACTCCAGCTACGCATACTTGCTGGTCCACTTTTCCAAGCGGGCCAAGAGTTCGTCGTTGCTTGGAAGGGTGCCCGATTCCTGCTTGGCACGAAAATCGACTTCCAGTTCGTTGAGTTTGTCGTCCAATTCATCCCTGTCGTCCTCGCCGAGTCGATCGAAAAACAGGACGCCGTCCAAGTGGTCGTTCTCGTGTTGCAGTACACGTGCGAGGAATCCGTCAACATCGCATTCGATCGGATTGCCCTGCAAGTCATAGGCGCTGAGCCGGACGACTTTGGGCCGTTTGACCATGCCATAAAGCTCGGGCAAGCTCAAACAACCTTCCTGTGCCACGTCACTGCCCCGCGGGCGTTGCAATTCGGGGTTCAGCAGCACCAACTCCTCGCCCTCACCGCGAGTGCCAGAGGGGTTGGCTACAAAGAGACGCAGTGGAAGGTCGACCTGGTTCGCGGCAAGTCCCACGCCATCGGCTTCGTACATCAGTTCGAGCATCTCGGCAGCGATTTCACGCAATTCCGCATCAACGCGCCGAATTGGCTTGCTTTTGTATCGAAGGGTGGGATGGGGGTAATGAATGATCGAAAGGGCCATCGATGGTCCGTCGCCGCATTGGGTCGAGTGAAGAACGGGAAACGACCCCGCTAGGATGACCGATCGGACCCTTTTTGGGCAGGGGGAGGGACACTGCGAACCGCGTTGCACCGCCAAAGGTCGCGGCTCGAATGGCAATCTGGAACGCCTGAAAGGTCAAAATGCTGCCCCGGTTGCCAGCGACGACAGTATTTACGACATTTTTCGCATGCTAAACGAACTTGCACGAAGAACATTCGAAGAATTGGTCGGCCGCGCCGAGTCACTTGGGGCAACGGTGTCGACGGTCGGCGGCGCGACGATCGCGGATGTTGGCATCAAGACGCCCGGTTCAATCGGCGCCGGACTGATGCTCGCCCGATTGTGTTTGGCTGATCGCGGCCAAGTGTCAGTTGTGCCAGCATCGTTTGATGAACTTGCGGCAAGCAACTTGGTGCATGTGGTTACAGACGATCCGCTACGAGCTTGCTTGGCGTCACAATATGCCGGCTGGCCAGTTCAAACGGATGACTTTTTCGCGATGGGAAGTGGTCCGATGCGGGCTGTGCGCGGTCGCGAGGAAACGCTCGAAGAGCTCGGGCTTTGCGAACAGTCCGGTCATGTCGTCGGCGTTCTCGAATCAGACAAGTTGCCAAGTGAGTCGGCGATCGCATTGATCGGCGAACATTGCAAAGTCGCGACAGACCAAATCTCGATTGCGGTCGCACCGAGCACTTCGATTGCAGGAAGTCTGCAAGTCGTCGCGCGAAGCGTCGAAACGGCGATGCATAAACTTCATGAGTTGAAGTTTGACGTCAAGTCGATTGTCACGGCAACCGGCTCGGCTCCTCTGCCACCGCCGGCAAAACCAGGCGACATGGTCGGTGGGATCGGTCGCACGAACGACGCGATGCTTTATGGAGCGACCGTGACGCTGTGGGTCGATTGTGAAGATGATGCAATCGATGCCGTTGCAAGTCAGGCTCCGAGTTCGTCGTCCTCGGATCATGGTCAACCGTTTGCAAAGATCTTCAAACAATATGACTATGACTTTTACAAAGTCGATCCGCTGTTGTTCAGCCCCGCTGTCGTGATCATTCACAATTTGCGGTCGGGCAAGACTTGGCACAACGGCAGTATCGAGACGGAAGTCCTGCGGCAATCGTTCCTGTCATGAGTCAACCGCGATTCCTCGTTCTCGGTGGTGGCGAAGGTTGGCATTCGAACCAACTTCGCGCTGCAGCCGAAGCCGCTGGCAGTGAGCTCGCCTACGCGACTTACGAGTCGATCAAGGGGGAAGTGTTTTCGTGTGGCCGCGACGTCGAGTCGGGAATCGTTTGCGAGGCGGGGCCGCTCGACCATTTTGACGCAATCCTCACGCGAACGATGCCGGCCGGTTCGCTCGAACAGATCACGTTTCGGTTAGCGACCCTGCACGCACTGCGTGGCACACCGATTGTCAATCAGCCGGCGGCTTTGGAGATTGCAATCGACAAATACGCGACCCTCGCTCGCGTCTCGAAGCTTGGCTATCCCGTTCCAAGAACGATCGTTGTCCAATCTCGAGCCGATGCGATGACGGCGTTCGAATCGCTGGGCGGCGATGTTGTTGTCAAACCCATTTTCGGGGGCGAAGGACGCGGAGTCATGCGAGTGACCGATCGCGAACTCGCTTGGTACACCTTTTCGACGCTTGAACAGGTCGGTGCGGTTGTCTACCTGCAAGAATTCATTGCCCCCGGTGGTATCGACACTCGGCTGCTGGTGATTGGCGATCGTGTGATCGCGGTTGAGAGGAGCAATGCAAACGACTTTCGGACGAACGTGATCAGTGGCGGCACCGCAAAAGAGGTCGTGCCGACGGACGAACAGGTTGCGATGGCCAAACGAATTCTCGAACAGATCGGACTCGATTTTGCTTCGGTCGACTTCCTTCACACCGAAGATGGCGGCTACCGCGTCCTCGAAGTGAATGCGATTCCCGGTTGGAAAGGAGCCCAGCGTGCTTGCGACCAGTCGATCGCTGACGAAATCATCCGCCTGCTGTTTCAACGCGCTGGTTTGGATGTCCGCCAATCAAATAGCCCTGAATCGAACAGTCCAGATTCAAACAGCCAAGTGAGTTGCTCATGAGCGATCCGGCACCTGCAGCGGGCGGCGGCATTTCGAAGGCTGGCTCTGTTGTTTCCGACGGCAACGTTGCCCAACGATTGCGTGTCGTGACCGCGCTGGCACCAGGTGCGGTTGCGATTGCACAGCCTGATGGGCCGCCACAGCTTGATGGCGCTCGCAGCTATTCGCTGACGACCTTTGGCAGTTTGGATCAGCGCAGTGACGAAATTGCCAAGGGTTTGTTGCAGTGGGGCGTGAAGCCCGGAATGCGGCTCGTGATGCTTGTTCCTTTTGGTGCAGGCTTCATCGAAATCGTCTTTGCGTTGCTGAAAGCGGGCGTTGTCGCGGTCTTGGTCGACCCAGGCATGGGACGCAAGCACTTGGTGAAGTGCATTTCGGACGCCAAGCCAGATGGTTTTGTTGGGATTCCTAAAGCGCAAGCGATTCGAACGGTGCTTCGGAAACGGTTTCCAAACGCAAAGTGGAATGTCACTGTTGGTCGCCGTTGGTTTTGGGGTGGGAAGACGCTTTCGCAACTTCAACAGCTGGGGGCTCAATCGAATGTTGAGTTTCCGGAAGTCCAGCGGAGCGATGATGCGGCGGTGATCTTCACCACTGGCAGCACCGGGCCGCCCAAAGGCGTGCTGTACACTCATCAAACCTTTCACGCGCAAATCGATCGCATTCGCGAGCGGTACGACATTCATCGTGGTAGTCGTGACCTCGCTTGCTTTCCGTTGTTCGGATTGTTCGATGCGGTGATGGGGGTCACGACGATCATTCCAGATATGGATCCGACGCGACCGGCGGATGTGAACCCGCAACGTTTGATTGAAGCGGCGCAGCAGTGGGAGATTGATCAAGCGTTCGGTTCACCGGCGCTTTGGAACACGGTCGTTCGTTGGTGTGACAAGCATTGGAAATCGGATACGCCACCCTTTCCGACCCTCGAGCGTGTGCTCTCTGCGGGAGCGCCTGTGCCGGCGGTGACGCTTGAAAGCTTGCGGACGCGCGTTGCCGAGGACGCGATGATCGTGACACCCTATGGAGCGACCGAGGCATTGCCGATCGCTTCGATCGAATCACGCGAGATTATCGCCGAAACGGGGCCTGCATCCGGAAAAGGCAAGGGGACCTGCGTGGGAACGCGGTTTGATGATGTTGTTTGGCGCGTGATTGAAATCGAAGATGGACCAATCACCGACATCAGTCAGACCAAAGAAGTGGCCCGGGGCAAGATTGGCGAATTGATGGTCACCGGTCCGATGGTGACTCGCAAGTATGTCGTTCGCGAAGACCAAAACCCGATGCACAAGGTCGCAGATGGCGAGCGAGTTTGGCATCGTATGGGTGATGTCGGCTATCTGGATCAACGCGATCGGTTTTGGTTTTGCGGCCGCAAAGCGCATCGCGTCGAAATGGGCAAGCGAACCTTGTTCACCGTTCCGTGCGAAGCGATTTTCAACAATCACCCGTCGGTCTACCGCTCGGCACTTGTCCCTCGAGGTGAGCGGCCAAACCAGATTCCGGTCGTGATCGTCCAGCCTTTTGAAGAAAAACGACCAAACACGGAAGGCGAGCGGCAACAGCTGCGAGAAGAGTTGTTGGAACTCGCATCTCGCAATCCACTGACTCGGTGCATCGAAGAAGTGGTGATACGCGACACACCGCTTCCGGTCGACATTCGCCACAACAGCAAGATCTTTCGCGAACAGCTCACCGCCGAGCTGAACCAGACGTCGTGATTCGTCACGCGGTGATCGCGGTAGGCCGGATCAAGGAGCGACAGCGACGCTGATCCGGCATTTTCACCGTTTGTTGTCTCGCCCTTCGGCGCGATTGGGCGTGAAACTCGAAAGGTGGCAAAACGGTCTGGCGACGGCGGGCGGCGGCTTGTTACTTCATCCAGAACGCCTGAATTCGAATTCCTCGCCAGACCACGGGAGCCACCCCGCGTGAGTTTTTGTCGCCGATTCCGATCTCCGTTCCTGCTGCTGATCGCAACGATGTTGCTCAGTTCGGTTGGGTGCGTGCGTCGGCGGATGACGGTTCGAACCAACCCACCTGGAGCGGTGGTGTCGATCGACAATCAAGTCATCGGTACGACTCCCGCTGCGTCAAGTTTCGTTTACTATGGGACTCGCGAGATTCGGATCGAGAAGGAAGGCTATCGAACGGAAACCATTCGCCGCCGGATCAATCCTCCCTGGTACCAATACCCCGGTATCGACTTTGTCGCCGAGACCCTTTGGCCTGGCGAGATTCGTGACGAGCGGATCATCGATGTGGAACTCGTGCCCAAAACCATGGAGCCAACCGACGCCGTGATGCAGCGGGCCGATGCCCTGCGGCTGCAGTCTCAAGCGGGAGTCGTCACCGCCCCTCGCTAGTCCTTCTACGTCGTCTCTTTTTGCTCCACGCCGTTCGCCATGCATTTCTCTCGCACAAGCGTCCTGGCGGCCCCGGTTGTCATCGGCTTTCTGTTTGCCGGCAGTATTCTGGGGATTGAACGATTGGCGTTCCGGGACGTCAGTCATTTCTACACTCCGCTGTACGATTACATTGCCGATCGTGCGTCGCAGCAGTGGTTGCCACTTTGGAACCCGCTTGATCAAACCGGCGTTCCGTTGGTTGGCGAATCAACCACGGCGTTCTTTTATCCGCTACGGATCCTTGTCTACATGATGCCAATGTCGGCCGGCTCGGCGATGGCGTTGTACGTGGCCATTCACCTTGTGCTTGCCGCAGCTTCAGCCAGGCACTGCGCGCGTCTGGCCGGTGCGTCAAAACTTGCGGCCAACTTTTCGGCAGCCATCTATCCGCTTTCAGGCTCGGTCCTGTTTCTTTACACGAACCCGCCTTTTCTGGTGGGGGCCGCTTGGTTGCCGTTGGTGCTTGGACCTCTTTTGTGCACGCGAATGCTCACGCCGTCGGTTCGCGTTTTGTGGCCAAGTTTGGCGATGGCGATGATGGTGCTCGGTGGCGACCCCCAAATCGCACTGCACGCGATGTTGGTCGTCTTCGGCGCATGGCTGATCCGCTGTTGCAAGCGGCAACCCGAAACCGGCCGTCAGTTGCTCGTGCTCCTTAGTGTTCCGGTCATCGCGATGGTTCTGTCCTTGCCTCAGGTTTGTGCGTCGATCGATTGGAGTCGGCAGAGCGATCGAGTCGGCAAGGATGTGGGAGTGCGTTTTGGCCCGCCGCGCGTGGATAGCCGTCGGCACGAAGCCTATCAGTTCTCGTTACCGCCCTGGCACGCCGCCGAACTCTTGACACCAAACGCTTCGGGTAGCCTGTTGCCAGAGAGTCGCCGCATCAGCGGGCTCGTGCCTGGTGACGGACGGATGTGGACACCGACCATCTACATGAGCGTTTTGGTTGCCGCAGTCATGTTGGTGCGGTTCATTCGAATTCGTCGAGACCGTGTTGATCTGTGGCTGGGCATCGCCGCCTTCGGACTGCTCGCTTCGTTTGGCCATTTTGGCTTGGTTTGGTTGCTTCAAAATACCGTCGGAGTCCTTGACGGCGCGGACAGCGCGGTGGGAGGTCCCTACTGGTTCTTGAATCAGTTTCTGCCAGGCTACGAAGCCTTTCGCTATCCCACCAAATGGTTGCCCTTTGTTGCGTTGGGTGGTGCGGTCACGACGGCAACCTGGCTCGATCGGGGGCTCCGCCGCGACCTCCGATTGTTCCGATCGGTGAACCTCGTTTTGCTGCTTTCACTTTCGGCAGCTGCGTGCTTGGCTGCGGTGTTTGCGATGCGAACCGATGGCGTTTTGGGCAGGGTCAGCGCCGTTCCTTACGATCGTTTTTGGGGACCGCTTGATGTTGCAGGTGGGTTCCGCGAGGTTGCACTTTCGCTGGTGCAATCGTCGATTGCGATCTCGCTGATGCTACTTGTGATACGTCGTTTCCATGGCTCGGCCGCATTACGGACGCTCCAGCTTCTGCTGCTTGGCGTCGTCTTGCTTGACCTTGCCCTTTCCGCACGGCGGTTGGTTTATCGCGTGCCAACCCAATCTGAAATCGCACTCGTCGACGCGATCAAAGTCGAGCCTGGTTCGGAGTCGTCGCTTTGGATGCGGACCCAATCGCAGGGTGGATGGCCGAAAGACTGGCGAGAAACCCGTTCGGATGATCGACTTGCTGATGTCGAAGCGAGTGTTCGCGGCGTGTGGTTTGGACGCTGGCACCTTGAGCAGCGTCAACGGGTACTCAACAACATGACATCGATCCAAAGTCGTCCGATGCAATGGTTTTGGCGACAAAGTGCGGCGGTGACGCGTGGTCGACCTCAACACGAGATCGATCGCTATTGGCACAACGTTCGTCGCTGGCTTGGGGTCGATCGCGTGTTGCATACAACAGACAAGAGTCAACGCGTCGACATCGATGGTAAGACGAGGGTCCTGGTTGATGCAAAAAGCCATCAAGTCGACATTCCCGAACCGGTACGCGTTCATCTGCTGTGGAGCAACCGTGAACTCGTTGGTGAGTCGGGAATGGGAGAGCTCTTGCGTCGCGTGGGTGGTGGCGAATTGCTGCCGAACCTTCCTGCGGACGCTCCCAAACCGATCGAAAGTGACGACGAGTCGATGGGCTTTGAGGTGACCGAGTCGCGCGCCGAATCCTGCGTGATCGAGGTGGGCTCGGCGCGCCCGATGCTTGTCGAGCGAACGGTGTTCCAAGATGGGAACTGGATCGCAAGCTATCGAACCAGGGGCGAATCCGAGGCTTGGCAGCCAACCGAGGTTTTTGCGGTCGACTACTTGAAACAGGGCGTCGTTGTTCCGCCAGGAGATTGGGAACTGCGATTCCGGTATGAGCCGAAATGGGTGCGTTGGGCGCTTCCGGTTTGCGGCATCGGATGGATTGCGATCTTGGTGTTCGCGGCCAGCGTCTGGCGCAAGAAACGTGGGAAAGTCGCCCTTGCGTAGTTTTTCCGGCCAACGCTTGGTGCTACGAGCAGGGCAACAACGCTACGCGACGTCCCAGGTGTCGCCAGCACTGAACAACGCTTGCAGGTCTCCCTCACCTTTGGCTTCGGTGGCCTGTTCGACTTGCGCGTTGATTTGGTCGTCGTAGGTTGCGACGCCTTCGACCGCCCGCAGGACGCCGATCGGTTCGGGCATTTCAGGATGGGACATGCGAGCCATCATCATGTGGATCGAAGGATTCGGCTCCTTCTCGTCATGAATCAACAGGTCGTCGGCGGGGACATCCGCAGTATTGACGACTTCAAGCCGAGTGCCAACCAAGCGGATGCCTTTGTCTTTGTTGGTTCCGAAAATCAGCGGCTTGCCGTGTTCAAGTTCGACCACGTTCTCCGGACGCTGCTTACGATCTTGGGCGTAGGCCATCGCGCCGTCGTTGAAGACATTGCAGTTTTGATAGACCTCGACGAGTGACGCGCCTTTGTGATCGGCGGCTCGCTTGAGTGTTTCGCCCAAGTGTTTGACATGGCCGTCGATGCTGCGCGCAACAAAGGTGGCCTCCGCGGCGAGCGCGACCGACAGCGGGCTGAGCGGATGGTCGATCGATCCCATCGGCGTGCTCTTGGTCACTTGTCCTTCGCGGCTGGTTGGGCTGTATTGGCCTTTGGTCAAACCGTAGATGCGGTTGTTGAACAGGACGATGTTGATGTCCAGGTTACGCCGCAAAGCGTGGATGAAGTGGTTGCCGCCAATTGACAGCGAGTCGCCATCGCCGGTGATCACCCAAACCATCAGGTCGGGACGCGTCGACTTGAGGCCGGTCGCAAACGCAGGTGCACGGCCGTGAATGCTGTGCATCCCGTAAGTGTTCATGTAGTACGGGAAGCGGCTGCTGCAGCCGATGCCGCTGATGAAAACGATCTTTTCGCGTGGGACGCCGAGATCGGGCAGCACCTTCTTCATCTGAGCGAGGATCGAATAGTCACCGCAACCGGGGCACCAACGGACGTCTTGGTCAGAGGCGAAGTCAGCAGCTTTCAGGACGGGCAGAGTCATCGGATTGAGCGCGAGTCTTGGGAAGTAGAGGTGTGTTGGTGGCTTGCATTCACGTCGTGAGCGGCGTGAATTGGTTTGCGATCAGGCTCAGCCTGCTTTGCTGGTTTGCTTGACGGTCGCTGGCTTAACGTGCGATTCAATCGCTTCGACCAGTTCGGTCACGCGGAAGGGTTTGCCTTGGACTTTGTTGAAGCCGATGCAATCGACCAGGAATTCGGATCGCAGCAGCATTCGCAATTGTCCCGTGTTCAACTCGGGCACGACGACTTTGTCGAACGAGCGGAGCATTTCGCCTAGGTTCTTGGGGAAGGGATTGAGGTAGCGAATGTGGGCGTGCGAAACGCTGTGCCCTGCTTCGCGACAGCGCCGAACCGCCGTGTGGCAGGCACCATAGGTACCGCCCCAAGAAACGACCAGGACGTCGCCGCTGGAATCGCCGAAGATGTCCTGCTCGGGAATTCGGTCGGCGATCTTGGCAACCTTGTCAGCACGTGTGTTGGTCATGTGCTGGTGGTTGTCGGGGTCGTAGGAAACGTTACCCGATCCGTCTTCTTTTTCGAGGCCACCGACTCGGTGCATCAGCCCAGGTGTGCCAGGGATCGCCCAAGGTCGCGCGAGGTTTTCGTCGCGTGCGTACGGCATGAACGGTTCGTCGGGATCTGTCCCTTCAGGGTGCTTGACCTCGATCTTACTCAGTTCGTCCATTTGCGGGATTCGCCATGGCTCGCTTCCGTTTGCGATGTAGCCGTCCGAAAGCAGCATGACCGGAACCATGCACTCGGTTGCGATTCGCCAAGCTTCGATGGCCATGTCAAAGCAATCGCCAGGCGAACGAGGTGCAAGCACCGGCATCGGCGCTTCACCGTTGCGGCCAAACATGCCTTGAAGCAAATCGCTCTGTTCGGTCTTGGTCGGTAAGCCGGTACTGGGACCACCACGTTGGACATTGATGACGATCATCGGAAGCTCGAGCATCATCGCCAGACCCATGCCCTCGCCTTTGAGCGCGATGCCAGGTCCGCTGCTGGCCGTGACGCCCATCGTTCCGCCGAACGCTGCACCGATCGTCGCACAGACCGCCGCGATTTCGTCTTCGGCTTGGAAGGTGCGAACGCCAAAGTTCTTGTACTTGGTCAGTTCGTGCAGGATGTCGCTGGCAGGCGTGATCGGGTAGGTCCCGTAAAAGAGATCCTTGTCGCTCAGTTTGGATGCTGCGATCAGTCCCCAGGCAAGTGCCTGGTTGCCCATGATGTTGCGGTAGGTGCCAGGCTCGAGTTGGGCCGCGGTCACCTGGTAGCTCTCGCCAAACTCTTCGGTCGTTTCACCGTAGGCCCATCCGGCGCGGAGGGCTGCTTCGTTTGCCGCAGCGACCTCGGGTTTCTTGCCGAACTTCTGGTTGATGAAGCGAAGGGTTGGGTCGAGGGAACGGCCGAACAGCCAATAGACCATTCCCATGGCAAAGAAGTTCTTGCAGCGATCGGCGATCTTCGAGCCCAATCCGAACTCGGCCACCGCATCGCGGGTCAATCGAGTCATCGGGACTTTGACCACGCGGTAGGTCGACTCGAGGACTTCGTCTTCAAGCGGGTTGCTCTCGACCTTGGCCAGCTTGAATTCTTTGTCGTTAAAGCCGTCCTCGTTGGCGATCAAAATGCCTCCCTTGCGCAAATCACCAAGGTTGGTGACCATCGCGGCAGGGTTCATCACCACCAGCGCATCGAGGATATCGCCCGGCGTGAAGATTTCTTCGCTGGCGAATTGGACCTGAAAGCCCGAGACGCCGGCACGGGTGCCGCGCGGAGCTCGAATTTCGGCTGGAAAGTCAGGAAACGTGGCGACGTCGTTGCCGGCAAGCGCGCTGGTGTTGGTCAGCTGGGTGCCGAGCAATTGCATGCCGTCCCCAGAGTCGCCCGCGAGTCGAACCGTAATTCCTGAGACCGACTGGACGTTTTTCGAAGTGGTTTGGGCCGTCATATGAGAATCGCCGGTGCCTCAAGTTGCACCGCAAAGCAGGGGTCGTGGTGGGGCTGTAGGGGTTGTATCGATCATCCAGCGATGACAACTTACCGAAATTCTATAAATCGAACCCCATTCCGTAACGGCCTGCCCGGGCCAAATGAGCGAATTTGGGCAAGAAAACCGCCCCGCTTTTGTCGCGTTGCTCACGGCTCCAAGACAGCTTCACCCCACATGCTGGGGTCGACCGCAAATGGGTAATCGCCATCGAGGGCCATCATCTGCCAACCAAACTCCTGGTCGGCAACGACGTAAAACAGTCCGATTCGTGGTTGGTCGGTCGGATCAAAGCCAGTCAATGCCGCGGCGGGGATGAAGCCCGACATCTCGTACCCGTCATGCCTTGGTGTGGCCGCAATTTTGAGGACGTTTCCGCCAATCGGTTTGGGGTGTCCGCCAGCTCGTTCGATCGGAATCAAGTCGGCAAATGGCTGGTCCCGACGCGAACCTGCGCCCGTTGGCATCCACATGAACTGATGACAAAACTGGGTGGCTCGGTGAATGTTGGGGCTGCATCGCGTGTCGATGAACAGCTTCAGCCCATCGCTTGCCTCTGGCCGCGTGTCGCGGCACCAAAGCGATTTGCGTTTGTTTTTTACTGACAGTTGCAGGCCGATTCCGTCCGGATTCCAGGCCATCCGCAGGTCTGCAAAGGGTCGCCCGCCGCTCAGCACGGCGAACGATCGCACCTGACACTCCTCGGGAAGCTTCAACCCCTTGGCCGTCCATTTGCACGCGTTGCGACGCAATGGGACTTCGAACCGAAACAAGAACGTCGGGTTGATCAGCGGCTTGGGCGGTGGGTCAGGCAAAGAATGACTAGAATTGGCCAGAGGATTGGTAGTTGCATCGATCTGACAGCACCCTAGCGGATTCGACAGCGAGTGCGTAGACGCCGTCGATTCCTGTCAAACGAACCCCCGTGGCGACCGCGATATCGAGATGATCACAGCCCTTTGCCGATGGATTGCCGCTTGCCTGGTCGCGAGCATGGTGCCGACCGCGGCATGTGCTGGACTCAGTGGCGAAAACGTGATTGTTGTCGTCAATGGCGATTCACACATCTCCCGAACGGTTGCCAACCACTATGTCGAAATCCGGCAAATCCCCTCGACCAACGTGGTGGTGCTGGATGACATTGCGACAGGTGAGCTCCGCATTGGGCTGAGTGATTTCAAAGAGAAGATCCTGAAGCCCGTTTTTGCAGCGATCAATTCGCGGGGACTGGGGCGTCATGCGCGAGTGATCGCGTATTCGGCCGACTTCCCGACCTCGGTCGATGTTTCTGAGCACACCAAACAGCTGACGGACCCAAATCAGATCAAGTATCAAAGGCCCGTCGCATCAATCAACGGGCTAACTTACCTGTATCGCTTCGTTCTGGCCGACAATGCCCAGTACCTTGATTGGATTTCGAACCTCTATGCGAGAGGGAAATTCGAACGCGATTTCAGCAATCCGTTTCAGGGTGACAATCGCACGCTCTATCAAGACGCGCTCGACGCGCTGGCAAAGGACGAGCCTTCCGACGCTCTCAACGGGTTTGAAACACTGTTCAAGAAATACCCGCTCGCACCGCTGGCGATCAAGGCTGCGGAAGCCGAAATGAAACGGGCGGATGCTGATCGAGCCATGGAGTGGATCAAGGCGGGGGTTCGAGCTGGTTGGTCATCAGCGACCTACTTGGCCGAAACCGAGTCGCTTTCGGAACTGAAGTCGAACCCCGAGTACGGCGTGCTTCTACGCGGGCTTACCGATGCGCCAATGATCGCGCAGCTGCCCGTTGGGTTTTCGGCCACACGTGGTTGGACTGGCAATGGGTACGCAATCGAGGGAATCGGCGAAGGCGTCCCCTACATGCTCTCATGCATGCTCGCTGTCGTTCATGAGCGGGGAAGCACCGTGGATCAAGCGGTGGACGTGTTGGCCCGTGCCAAACGAGGCGATCGCACGTTTCCCGACGCGCACTTTTGGTTCACTCGCACCAATGACGTTCGAACAACGACAAGGTTCCCGTTGGTGGGTGATGCGCTGCTCTGGCTCGCCGATCTCGAACAAAAGGCTGAACTGATCCACGCCGATGTCCCCAATCGGACCGGTCGTTGCGTTGGGCTCATGCTCGGTAGCGCCAATCCAAGGCTCGAGCCGAGGGATTGGTCGTTTGTTCCTGGAGCGATCGCCGACAACTTGACCAGCCTTAACGGCCATTTTGGAACCAGCAGTCAAGCCAAGTTAACGGACCTCTTGCACGCGGGGGCGGCGATGGCTTCGGGACCGGTTGAAGAGCCCTATTCGCTGCAGCCAAAGTTTCCGATGCCGATCATGTACGGCTTTTACGCATCGGGTGCGACAGCGATCGAGGCGTATTACCTCTCCATCACGTCGCCATACCAATTGCTGATGGTCGGTGACCCACTTGCCCAACCCTTTGCGCGTGCGCCAAGCCTTCGCGCACGAACGGAATTGGACGTCGAGGCGGGTAAGTTTCGAACGGATCTGATAGAGGGGCAAAAGCCAGAACGAGAAACATCGGACCTAAGGTTTGTTGAAACCTTTATCGAAGGCAAACTTGTGCATCGTTCCGCAGCGACGAAACGCGTGGAGATCAACTTCCGCCAAAAAGAGGGCGAACAGTTGGCCTTCAGCGGCGAGCTTGCGATTCGTACTTCGTTGGTTGGATTCGATTCGACTGAGCCTCGCGTTTCGTTCGCTCAGCTGGTCACCATCGGCGAGACCGAGCGAATTCCCATTGCAACGGTCGCTTCGGGTGAATCAGAAGTTTCGCTTTCGGTCATGGCTGATGCAGACAAGATTCTCCTTGCACATCATGATGAAATCGTGGGCACGCTCGAGGGCAATCGCGGAACGCTGAAGGTGGATCGCAAGAAATATGGCGATGGCCCGATCCGCCTCAGGCCGATCGCCTTGTTTGGCAACGCCCGCGTTCCCGGAAAGCCTGTGCTGTTGGTGACGCCTTAGAGGTAACGGCAAGACAGTGGCCAAACTCCGCTTGCATTTGGAAGATTCATGACGACAACGAAAGAACATGACCAACGGATCGCGGAGATGACCTTTGCTTCAGTTTACCCTCACTACGTTACCAAGATGGAAAAGAAAGGGCGGAGCATTGAGGAACTGCACGAAGTCATTGAGTGGTTGACTGGGTTTCGGCCAGACGATCTACAGCGTTTGCGTGATGCGGAGGTGACCTTCGAGGCGTTCTTTGCCGAGGCCACGCTCAACCCGAACGCAAGTTTGATCACAGGTTCCATTTGCGGCTATCGGATCGAAGAAATCACAACGCCGCTGACGAAGAAAGTCCGCTGCCTCGATAAACTCGTTGACGAGCTTGCCAAAGGACGCAAGATGGAAAAGATCCTCCGCAAGCCGTAGCGGAATTGGCGTTCGTAGTACCGAGCTTTAGCCGGAATCTTGCTGCAGACGGCGCGTTTTCGGGCGCTGCTTTCGCGGAGCGAAAGGCGACAAAAAATGCACCAAGAATGGAAGTGCCGGATCGGCATCGCTCTTTGACCCGGCCTACGGTGACGCAACGCCCTAGCGACGGTTCTTTTTGTCGAGGTTGGCGTCGAGATCCGCTTGATCGACGTTCGATGCGACGCCGCCATCGGGAACGTTGGCGCCGGTCAACCAGACCAGACCGTTGAGGACCACTTTGCGATAGTCATCGTTGCCCCAGTTGTCGTGGAAATGTCCGCCAGTGAAACCGAGTCCGCGACCGCCATCGGCACGTTCGACCGTCCACATCACCGCCTCGGCGCGACCTTTGGATGCCTGAATGTGTGCGTAGGGACCTTTCGGGTACACGTACGGGCCGTTGCGAACTTTCTGGGAAGGAACTGCCAACAGGATCGGAACGAACTTCATGTCGTTGTCAAAGTTGTCCACTTGGTTGCCCGCCGAGTCGCCAATAAACCGCATGTTGAAGTACCACTCGTCTTTGATTTGGAAGGGTTTGACGCCCCGAGTGATTTCATGGTCTGGCAGCACCGCGAAGTTCGGTTCCCAAATCGGATTGCAGGAGTGCATGTGCTCGTAGTGACCGCCGATCCAGCGTTTCATTTCAGAGCCAGCTTGATCGGCCAACACTTCGACGCCATAGTGCATGAAACCCAAGCCAACGCCCTTTTTCGCCCATTGGTCGAGCAGTTTGAGACGTCGACCGTCCTCTTGGACCACTTCATGTCGCTTGCCTCCGTCCATGAAAAAGACGACCGCATCGGCATCATTGAAAATCGCTTCGTCCTTTGGCCAACCATTCAAAACGAAGGTGGTCTCGACCGCCTCGTTTTCGGCGAGGCACTTGGTAAGTAATTGGACGCCCGCGTTGAATTCATGCATTCGCGGCGGGTGAGACGGTTTGCCAGCGACGAGGATGAGTTTCTTTTTGGCGATCGGCTCTGCAACGAGGTTTGCGGAAACACCGAACAGGATCAGGAGGGCGAGGAACGGTCTCATGGGGGCGTCGCAACGAGGGAGGGAAAGGATGTCGTGGGCTAGGCTACGAGTTCTTGCCAGGCAAGATCCGTGTTGGTTTGAAGGAGCCGGGAGTCTCGGGATGATGGTGCTGATGGACCCGTGGCTTCGTCCCCTACGAAATTCTTGGACGAAACGATTTTGGGGATGCGAAAGGTCCTAAGCAAGATACTCGCTCATCGCGACCGTTGCACCCGACCTGACTGAATCTTCGGCTGCCAGGCACATGGCAACCGACCAGCGACCGTCTTCGCCGCTGCAGTGAAGGGGTTCGCCGCGACGCACCGCGGCAACCAGCTGAGCGATCTGGTCCTCCAGCTCGAACAATTCGCCGGTGGGCTTGTCGATCGGGACAGTGGTGACTTGGTCGCCGTCAAAGGCGCGCAGTGAAAAGGTGGGATGTCGCGTGCGGTCCATCGCACCGCTCCACGATGCCCAAAGAGCACCGGTCGTTCCAGTCACCTTGATCGTTTGGTGGTGTTCGAAGGCGGCCAGCGTTTGCGAAACGACGGCGTAAGCTCCTTTTTCGAAATGCATGATCGCGCTGAAGTTATCGTGCAATTCCGGGTGATCTGGCTGCCGTGAGTTCGCGGTCGCGTAAATCGAGGTCGGATCGCCTGAGGCTGACAAATACCAGCGTGCCAAATCGAAGAAGTGAATCGGTTCTTCCAAGATCCAGCTGCCGACACGGTCGATGTCGTAACGCCACCCGTCAGCGCCCTGCCGATAGGGATTCCGCGAAAGCTCGACGAGAGCATAAAGGGGTGTGCCGATAAAGCCTTCGTCAATCATTGCTTTGGCCTTGCCCCACATCGACGAAAGTCGAAGCTCGTGGCCCACCGCGAACAAGGCGTTCTTTTCTCGTGCCAACCGGATCATGTCGTCACACTCCCCAAGAGTGACGCCCATCGGTTTTTCGAGCATCAGGTTTTTGCCGCTGGCCAAGACCGCCATCGCAACTTCGTGATGCAGATGACTTGGCACCACCACATCCACAAAATCCAAGTCCTCGCGTGCGACCAATTCACGAAAGTCGGCATAGACGTCCGCGTCGGGATAGGTTTCCTGCGCGCGGGTTCGTGACGATTCGCTCTGGGCCGAGATCGCAACCAACTCGGCTCCTTCCGTGACCGTGATCGCGTTGGCGTGATGGCCGCCCCAAGCACCGAAACCAACCAAACCAAATCGCAATGGCGCGTCGCTCATCCCTTTGACCCTCATTGTGCAAAACGGCAAAGCCTACACGAGACCACAAAAAACGTCTCGCCATCTTGACATATTTCGAAATCGAAATAAAGATAGTGGGCAACGAGTTTCTCCCTCAAGCGGCTTGGTGAACGTGAAGCTGGCTGTTGAATCATCAGTGATCCATCAGATTCGATTGTGCGATGGCATTTCGCGCGTCGACCTTGCCAGGCGTTTGCAGATTGCACCATCGACGATCGGCATTCACGTCGATCGATTGGTGCGTGGCGGGTATTTGCGAGAGGGGGCGCAAGCGAAGGCTGGATCGGGAAGGCCGCGAACGCTGTTGGAACTCAATCCCGAGGCTGGCCAGTTCATTGGCGTGGATTTGGACGCCGAGCAGGTCCGCGCGATTTCAGTCGATTTTGCACAGCAACCGCTCCATAGCGCAAGCCAAACGCTCCGAAAGAACGCGACGTCGGCGGACGTGCTCGGTCATATTCGCAGCCTGATCGCTGCCGTCCGCCGCCGCTCGCGACCTTTACTCGGGATCGGCGTTGCCGTCCCGGGCGTCATTGATTTGGCAGGCGGTACCGCGCGAAACTACCGTTTCATTCGCGACTGGGATGATGTACCGGTGGTCGATTCGGTAAGCGAGCGGTTTGGTGTTCCTGTGTTTTTGGAAAACAACATCCGCGCGATCGCGCTGGCCGAACGCTGGTTTGGCCAAGGCCGTGACGTTGAAGATTTTCTTTGTTTGGGCATCCGCAGCGGCATCGGCTCGGGCGTCTTTGTTGGCGGCAAGCTCTACCGGGGAACGGGAAACACGGCGGGCGAAATCGGTTGTTGGCCGGTGCGAAAGTCGACGCTTGAGGAGGCCGCTTCGACACGAGCGATCTGCGACCGAGTCGCGGATGCGATTTCCAATGGAAAGGAATCGATCGCCAAAGTGCGTCACGGGACGGTGAGCACTCGGCAGTTGTTACTGGCTGCGCAACAGTCGGATGCTCTCGTTTGTCGATTGCTTCGCGAAGCGTCCGCGGCGGTTGGCAGCGTTGTGGCACAGGCGTCGATGTTGTTGCGTCCAAAACGCGTGATCGTTGCTGGGCCCCTGGCAACGCTTGAAACTCAGTTCCTTGAACCACTGCGAAGCACCTTTCAATCACTTTCGCCCGAACACCTTGGACAGCCTGCCGAGGTTGTCGCGTCGACCCTGCAAGAGGACGTCGGGGCCCTTGGTGCCGCCGGCGGCGCCGTCCAGTCATGGCAACCCGAGACGCCTGAACGCTAGGGTCGAGTTCGCTAGAATCCGGTCCGCTAAAATCCCACCACAGCTACACCTTCCACCCACCCCTCAGCAAGACGAGACAATGGATTCTCTCACACTCTCCAGTGGTCGCCAGCTTCCTTCGGTTGGCCTTGGCCTTTGGAAGATCGAAAACGAAAAAGTGACCCAGGTCGTTCAAGACGCCATCGATTGTGGGTATCGCCATTTCGACAGCGCCTGTGATTATGGCAACGAAACCGAAGCGGGCGCCGGGCTCTCGGCCGCAATCCATTCGGGCAAAGTGTCCCGAGATGATTTATGGATCACTTCGAAACTTTGGAACACCTACCATCGTGCCGAGCATGTGCGTCCTGCACTCGAAAAGACGCTGGCCGATCTCCAGCTCGATTACCTTGATCTTTACCTGATGCATTTTCCGATTGCATCGCAGTTCGTTCCTTTCGAACAACGCTACCCGCCGGGCTGGTTTACCGACCCGGATGCGGACAATCCGGTGATGGTTCCCGATCGTGTTCCGATCATCGAGACATGGCAAGCGATGGAAGAGTTGGTTCGCGCCGGCTTGGTAAAGGAAATCGGAGTTTGCAACTTTGGGTGTTCGCTGTTGCGAGATCTGATTAATCAGGCGGACATTGCTCCGTCCGTGTTGCAAGTCGAGATGCATCCTTATCTGACTCAGGAAAAGCTGGTTCGGTTTTGTCGCGAGTCTTCGATCGCGGTGACGGCGTTTTCGCCGCTAGGAGCGCAATCCTACTTTCAATTGAACATGGCTCAGCAGAACGAGTCGTTGATGCAGCATCCGGTGATCAACGAAATCGCGTCGGCCCACGGTCGAACTGCGGCTCAGGTCCTTTTGCGTTGGGGCGTTCAGCGTGGGACTTCCATTGTTCCTAAGACGACAAGCACTGAACGACTCAAAGAGAACCTTGCCATCTTTGACTTTGCATTGACCGATCAACAGATGCAATCGATCTCGGCGCTCAATCGAAATCGTCGTTTCAACGATCCCGGTGACTTTTGCGAAGCGGCGTTCAACACTTTCTTTCCCATTTACGAGTAGGCGGCTCGGCATGACCACTAGCGACATAGATTCATTGGCGATCGAGACGGTTGCGGTTGATGGCCAGCAGCGATACGGCGGCAGCGTCTTTCCGTACGTGATGGTCAACCGCGATGATTCAATCTCGATTGACGACGCTGCAGGCTGGGTGGAAGCGAAACGCGAGCTTCTATTGGCACATGCGACCGAGCATGGGGCGATTTTGTTGCGTGACTTTCCGGTTGATGGCGCTGAGGGGTTCGATCGGATCATCCAGGCTCTGCAGCTGGCAAATTTTCCTTACAAGAAGTCGCTGTCCAATGCGGTTCGCGTGAATCGGACGGAACGCGTTTTTTCAGCGAACGAGGCTCCGGCGAACGTTCAAATTTTCTTTCATCACGAGATGGCTCAAACGCCCCTGTTCCCGAAGTGGATCATGTTCTCGTGTGAAGTCGCGCCCGAGACCGGTGGTGCGACGCCGCTTTGTCGTTCCGACGTTCTGTTCGAGAAACTCGTCGAAGCGAATCCTGAATTTGCTGCAAAGTGTGAGCGACTTGGTCTCTGCTACAGCAACGTGATGCCCGATAGCGATGATGCAAAATCGGGGATGGGGCGCAGCTGGAAAAGCACGCTCGGTGTGACGACCAGAGAAGAAGCCGAGGCACGCTTGGGCGAACTTGGATACACGTGGCAGTGGCAAGAGGATGGATGTTTGCGTGCGACCACCCCGCCCTTGCCCGCTGTGGTCGAAGTTCAGCCGGGACGCAAAGTCTTTTTCAACCAGCTCATTGCCGCGTTTTGTGGTTGGAAAGACTCGCGAAATGATCCCTCAAAGTCGATTTGCCACGGCGACGGTTCGCCTCTCGATGCCGATGCGGTGGGCGTTGCTGTGACGCTTGCCGAGGAGATTGCGTTTGATTTGCAGTGGCAACCTGGAGACGTTGCAATCGTCGACAACACCATTGCGATGCATGCGCGGCGCCCGTTCAGCGGCCAGCGGAAGGTGGTCGCTTCTCTGGCAGAAATGCAGATGCAATCCTTCACGCCGTCGCCGTAGCGGTTAACCTGTCTCAGTTCGCTGCCGCGAGCGACGCCCTCCCAACCACCCACTCCTACCTGGCAAAACTTGTCCCGTGAGCAACGATTCGCAACCTCTGAAATGGAATGAAGGGATCAGCAAGTACCAATGGCTGGTGCTTCTGATCGCATCGCTCGGCTGGGTCTTTGATGTTTTCGAAGGCCAGATCTTTGTCGCGTCCATGCGTGATGCGATGCCGCAATTGCTCGGCGATGCCGAGGATGGAATCGTTCGTTTTTGGAATAACGTCGCACTCGGATCGTTCTTGCTGGGCGGTGCCATTGGTGGTGTCTTTTTTGGCATGCTAAGTGACCGGATTGGGCGCTCCAAGACAATGATCATCACGATCTTGTTTTACTCGTTGTTCACTTGCGTCACCGCGTTTGCGGGCGAAGCGTGGCACATGGTTGTGCTTCGATTCTTTGTCGCCATGGGCGTTGGCGGTGAATGGGCGGTCGCGTCGGCGATGGTTGCCGAGGTGATGCCGCAACGGTCTCGCGCGGTGATGGGATCCATCTTTCACGCATCAAGTGTGTTTGGGACTTACCTGGCAACGTTGGTCGGTTTCTTTGTGATTGCAGCGAGCCCGTGGGGCGAAAACACGTGGCGGCTCGGTTTCTTGATCGGTGTTGTCCCGGCGCTGCTTACTGTTTGGATTCGCTGGAAACTTCATGAACCCGAGCAATGGGTCAAAGCGAAGGAACGGGCGGCGGAGAATCCGCAGGAGAAGACGGGCAGCATCATCGAGCTCTTCAACTCACAGAATCTCCGCAACACGCTCGTGGGTGTTTCGCTTGCGACGATCGGTTTGGCCACGTTTTGGGGCGCGCACATCTACGGCAAGAACGCGTTGATGTCGAAGAAACGGGCCGAAGTCTTGGCCGAAGCGGGGCTCGGGGTTGATGCGACAGACGAAGAAAAGGAAGTGGTGTTCAAGGAGAAAGCGGGCGACATTAAACGGGCCGAGATGCTGAGTATGTTCGTCAACACGACCGGCGGCGGGATTGGGCTGCTGCTGTTCGGATGGATTTCGAATCGGTTGGGAAGAAAAGGCGCCTTCGTCTTCTATCACCTGGGAGCGTTGATTGTTGCCCTCGTTTTTTTCAAGTACATCGTTGGCGGCGGGGCGTCGCTCGCTTTGATTTGGATCACGCTGCCGATCTTTGGTTTCCTGACACTGGGGATGCATGCTGGGTACGCCGTTTACTTTCCCGAGTTGTATCCCACGCGTTTGCGAGGAACGGGCGCTGGTTTCTGTTTCAATATGGGCCGATTGGTCACGTTTCCGATGTTGCTGTTGACCGGTTGGATGCAGCGGCCTGAAGCAGATGGCGGGCTTGGCTACTCGCTCGAAGAAGCGGCGTCGCTGCTGAGCTGGCTCTTCCTGCTCGGTGTGATCGTCGTCCTGTTTGCGAAAGAAACGCGTGGCGCGGAGCTGCCTGAGTAGTGCTTGACGGCGAAACCCTCACCACACTCGCTGGAATCGCCGTCGTTGCGTTTGCCGCTGGCTTCGTGCACAGCGCCATCGGCTTCGGGTTTGGTATCGTTGCTCTCTCGGTGATGCCTTTCCTGTTGGACATCAAGGCGGCGCATGTCGTGATCAGTCTTTCGAGTGTTCCGATGTTGATCATGGCTGCATGGGCGTACCGCGAAGGCATCCAGTGGCCATCGCTACGGTTGTCGATGTTGGGTGCGCTGCTCTTCCTGCCACCCGGTCTGTGGGCCTTTTTGCACGCTCCACTCGACCTCTTGGTGCGTGGAACGGGCGTCGCGATCTTGGCCATGGTTTTGTTGAGTCTTCGCAAGACGGCGGACGCGAAACAGGAATCGACTTCGAAGTTGTCTTGTTTTGCTGCCGGAGCAGCGAGTGGTTTTCTTGCCGGCGCCGTCAGCATCGCTGGACCACCGGTTGCCGCTTTCGCTCTCAAACAAGATTGGTCTCAGGCTCAGTTCAAAGCATTCGTGACTCAATGTTTGCTCGTCATCGCCTGTTACAAGGCGGTCGTGATGTTTCTGGATGACGAGCTTGTGACTGGCGAAATGGTGACACAATCACTCCTCGCCGCTCCGTTTGCGATCGTGGGCGTTCAACTTGGCGCGTGGGCGAGCCGCTACATCAAGGGCCAACGATTCAAACGTATCGTCGCCGCGTCGCTGGTGCTCGTTTCGTGCATCATGATTTTCAACGGCGCGAGCTAGGTGCTGAGATGATCCACCCGTAGCTACGCTCGCCAGAACGTGGTCGCTTAGCTATGTGAAATGGAGCTGCCGGATCTGCGTCGCTGTCGCTACTTGATCCGGCCTACGGCTTGCTTCGGGCTAGTTCGCGTTCGATTCGATTGATCGCACGAATCAGCGTTTCTGAAACTTCGAAATCGGTGAAGTTCAGACTCACCATTCGCTTTTGCTTCGAGATCAAAAGGTCACGAAGCGGCTCGCTTCTCGGCGGGTTCTGGATGATCGCCTCTAGCGCTGCGGCCACGACGGGAACGGGAACGCCTGATGAAATGACGGCGAGTGCGGTTGGGCCTGAGCTCGCTTGACGCGAACGGACGCTGGTGGATGGCCATCGCGGTCGCGACTTTCCTGTTCGCTGGCCCAAGGCGGCCATGATCACTGACGAGTCGATATTGTTCCCTTCGTGGTGCAGCTTGAGCATTGCGAGGTAGGTTCTTTCGATATCTTTGCCCCCGACCGGTGGGAATTCTGCGTTAAGCGTAAGCGTGCTGAGCGCGGAGAGTTCTTCTGCGGTAAGGTTTGACGGGTTCGCTTCGGCGAGGCAGTCAACCATCCAGGCGAACTCGTGCGAGTCGGACCATTTCAATGGCGTCTCAGGATCGACGTCGGTGCTGAGGAAACGTTTGCGTACGACTTCAACGATTTCAGCGTTGCTGGATCCTCCCGTTTGAGCCAATCGAAGCGCCATACCGCGCGCTGGGTAGAAACTGTCGTTTTCGGCGATGGCAAGAAGTTGGCTCGAAAATTGTTTGACGGGCAGCTCGACGGACAATTGGTCGATCCCACGGTCCATCGCGTTTTCGAAGAGGTACGCGCCGACCCGACCGGCTGATTCAAGCGGGTTGGCTCGTTCGGGATCGGAAGGGGCACTGTCAGCCCGAGAAGCAATGTGGGCGAGAAGCGGAATGGCCAGTCCGAGGTCGACCGCGTCGAGCATGCGAATGCGTGTTCGTGAACCTCGCATCGCCAATAAGAATTGTCTTGGAGCATCGGTCTTGAGCTTTTCGCCAGAGGCCTCTGCGATCACCTCGAACGCTTCAAGGGGGAATTGAACGATCCAAATGGATGTTTTGTCGGACGCGTCGGCATCTCCACTGCGTAGTTTTTCCGACCAGCTCGCAAACGCCTGTCCCTGCTTCGATTTCAGATCGATCCGTTGGGCCTCGAGCTGCGCGGGGAGCTTGCCGTCAAGTGCTGCGAGCGTCTTGACTGTGTAGAGAAGCCAAGGCGAATCGTCGCCGAATGCTTCGGGGTTGGGAAGGGATGCGCGTTTATTGAGTTGCCTGTTTAAATGTTGGTGCAAAAACTTACTCGCACGTGCAACCGTTTCGGATTCAAGAAGATCGGCTGTCGCGATCATCTGCACATAGTTGATGCCGGTAGGGCTAATGCCGCCAACCTTGATCGCATCGGCATCATCTTCAGCGTCTTCCCATCTGCGAATGGTTTCGCTGGCCATCACTTCGAGCAAGACCGCTTCTGACGAACCATCAAATGCGTTGGGATCGGAGACAGAGAGTTGAACCAAGTTCCCGATCAGGTATCCCATGTGCGCTCCCGCGAATTCTAATTCGGCGCAGGCTCGACCGAGTTCGGCGCCACTGCCGATTCGCGATGTTTTTAACATGGTCGCAGCAACAACTTTCTTAAGCATCATGTTGTCGCTCTGTATCGCGACGACTTGCTGGTCGCCGACAGGTTGTTCATAGGCGTGAAGTGAAGCAAAGTGTGCCAGCGCCGCAACGTCATCGGGTTGTTCGCTGTCACAAAGTCGCTGAACATGCGGAAGGTAACGTTGCTTTTCGAGGCTGACGTTGCGGATCGCGAGCATGAGGAGCAAACGCTTCGCGGTCGCGTCGTTGCCAAAGGCCGCTTTGGCATAGGCCGCTTGTTGCGTTTCGTACGGCAAGCCTTCGATCGCATCGATGATCGCATCGGTTACCAGTGCCCATTCATTCGACGGTGCAGGAAAGAGCTGTCCCCAAATGTACGAGTTCGCATCGGGAGCGACGGTGGCGATGTAGGACTCGATAAGCTTTTCGGTTCGTTGTTCGTTGGACGCCGCGATTTTGATCAGCGTTTCGATGGTTTGGTCATGCCGCGAAGGTTTGCTTAGCGATGCCAGGGAGCCGATCGCGTCGACAATCGTGCGAGGGTCCGTTTCGCGGAGAACAATGTTGGTCCATTCCTTGTAGGTGCGCCCTCGACTTGTCTCTTCGTCCGGTTCCTGACCCAGGACAATCTGCATCAGTTCGTTTTGCGCTGATTCCAACTTGCGTTTTTCTGAGACGACGGTCGGATGATCAGGAGGAAACTGCTCCAGCAATGCGTCGAGCGTCTTTTGTGATTGCTCAAGGTAAGCGGCAACGGTCGCAGCTGAATCGAGGGCAACCGCCTTTGCGTCGGGAATAAGGGGGGGCGACGCTGGTTCGTTCAATGGATCCATCGTCACGCGAACGATGCGGTGATCGCCTCGCATGAGTTCGAAGGACTCTTGATCCAAACGTACTCGGTCGCTGCCGGCACCGATTTTGAGTTCATATTTGCCGACGCGAACGACCGACGTGTTGGTTCCTGTCTTTAGTTCGACGGATTGGGCAACCTTTCCATCCCGAATCAGCTCAAGTGAGACGTCATCGATGTCCGATTCGATTTCGACGGTTGCCTCGCCCGTTTTCAGGAACAGCGTGATCGCGCCCAAGCCGATCGCAAGCCCAACGAAGAGACTCGCGCAGGCAACCAACAGCCCGCGTTTGGAGCCCGGCGGTGCTTTTGCGGGGGCAGATGGAGGATTGACCTCCGAAACAACGTCGGAGGGAAAGGGAGTTGGGGCACCGGTCGGCGCATTCGCGATTGTTTCGGTTGCGAGCTTGGCAAGATCGGCGTCGTTGGAAAACGCTCGAAGTGATTTCGCCACTTCGGCAGCGGTTTTCGGACGCGCGTCGGGATCGGTTGCGAGCATGTTTGCAACCAGTTCGACTAATTCTTCGGGAAGGTCGGAACGGATCTCGGTTAGCCGTGGCGGTTCGCAGGTTGCGACCGTTTGAAGATGTTGAAGGACCGGTCGGTTCTTGCTTGAACCATGGGGTGGGCGTCCAGCGAGCAATCGAAAGAGAGTTGCACCGAGTGCGTAGAGATCGCTGCGTGCGTCGAGCTGGCCGTCACCAGAAGCTTGTTCGGGCGACAAGTAGTCGAGCGTTCCAACCAATCGGCCGGCGGTGGTTGCGTCGGCGCCGAAGCCGCTCGATTGAAAGCGTGCCAATCCAAAGTCGAGCACTCTGACACTGCCATCGGTGGCAAGCATGAGGTTAGAAGGCTTGAGGTCGCGATGGATGATTTGGTGTTGATGGGCGAACTCGACTGCATCGGCAGCCAGCGCGATGATCTCGCAAGCATCGCGGACATCAAGTGGGCCGAGATGGCGAGCTAATCGTGAGAGATCGACGCCATCGATTAGCTCCATCACGAGATAGTAGGTCCCTTTCCAATAGCCGGCATCGACAGCACGAACGATGCCTGGATGATCGAGGCCGCCTGCGGCGCGCATTTCACGTTGGAACCGCGCGATGGACGCTTCGTCGGCCGAACGTGATGCGTTCAGAATTTTGATCGCGACCGGGCGATGCAGTTGCGGGTGCCAACTGCGATAGACCACTCCCATTCCGCCCCGGCCAAGGGGCTGCTCGAGTCGATAGTGATACACCTCGGTTGGCCGCAGGACTTCGTCCATCGACGGGGCGGGCTCTTGGACGGCATCACCTTGGCTTGGCAGGTCGCGGAGGTTTGCCAGGCAGGCGCGCCAGGTGTCGCTGCTGGGGGCTGGTTCGGGCGCGACCTTTAAGTGGCGCAAGAGTGAGTCGCTGTGGGCGTCCAGCTGCTCGGCGGTCTGCTGGCATTTGGGGCAGTTTTCCAAGTGGCTTTCGGCCGATTCGGATTCGGGTTCGGGCAATCTGCCTTGGACATAGTCGGCGATCTCTTCTCGGGTCAAGCAAATCATGCCTGTCTCTCGACGGTAATGGACGTTCGGAGGAAAAGGGGTTGTCGCAGGGCGGGTCTAATTCTCGCCAGACGTAACAACGGCGACGTGTGACAAAAAAATGGTGCATACTGTGTGCACGCCTCAAACCGAGAAAAACACGTTGGAATCGACCGCAAACGCTCAGGAACATGGATCAAGCGAAAGTCTGTTGTGTGAGCTGCGCGGCGGTAGCGATGACGCGTGGCAGCGGCTCGTGGATCTTTATGCACCGCTTGCTCGGTCGTGGTGTTTGCAATGTCAGGTCCCTGAGCATCGAATCCCTGATGTGTTGCAGGACGTGTTCTTAGCGATTCATCGATCGATCGATCGTTTTGAATATCGCCACGAAACGGCCGGATTTCGCGGTTGGGTTTGGATGATCACGAAGAACAAGATTCGAGACCACTTTCGCGCGGCCAGTGCGGAAACCGATGGTCGCGGTGGTTCCACGGCAATGCGCTACCTTGCCGAAGTGGCCGATCCGCTCTTGCCCGATGAGGCCCCCAGTGAAGCCAGTGAAACGGCGGCGCTGCTGCACCGAGCCATGGCAATGGTCCGGGTCGAGTTTCGATCGACGACCTGGGATGCGTTTTGGCGAGCGACGGTGCTTGGCCAGCCCACAGCTCAGATTGCCGAGGAGCTAGGCATTTCGGCAGCTTCCGTTCGGCAGGCCAAAAGCAGAGTGCTGCGAAGGCTGCGCCAGCAGTTGGGCGAGCTCGGCTAGTAACGCGACACGTGACGAAGAGTGAAGATGCCGGATCCGCGTCGCTGTCGCTCCTTGATCCGGCCTACGCCGTGTGCGTTGGTAGTTACGCTCGCCAGAGCGTGGTGCGTTTTAGATACGGGGTGGCGATGGAATTCAGCTTCTGGCGGAGGTGGCTGCGAAGAGTGAAGATGCCGGATCCGCGTCGCTGTCGCTCCTTGATCCGGCCTACGCTGAGTGCATTGGGCGCGTTTAGGGGCATTGATCGTGCCGCTAAACATTCGTCGACGATAGCGGCTGTTTTGAGTGCGAACCCGCGTAGAATGTTTGGTCTCGGTGTTCGATAGCGGACCCACTTTGCCCAACGATGCAACACGTAAGCTATGCCAACGATTGACTCGATTGAACAACTTGAACAGATCTACGGAGCGCCGGGCGAGACGTCGACGGTTAAGGTTACCGCACATGTTACCGACGACTATCGGACGTACATCGATGCGTCCCCTTTCCTCGCCTTGGCGACTTGCGGGCCGGAAGGACTCGATTGTTCGCCACGAGGTGACTTTGCAGGATTCGTGCGTGTTGTCGACGACAAAACGTTGCACCTGCCTGATCGGCGCGGCAACAATCGCGTTGATTCGCTAAGGAACATTGTTCGTGATCCGCGGATCGCGCTGCTGTTCTTTTTGCCAGGATGCGGAAACACGCTGCGCGTCAACGCGAAGGCAACACTCAGCGTCGATGAGGAATTATTGGCGTCCTATGAAGTCGACGGTAAAGGTCCGCGGTGTGTGATCGTCGCCAAGGTCGACGAAGTCTATTTCCAGTGTGCTCGCGCGATTGTCCGGAGTGATTTGTGGAACTCAGACAAGCACATCGACCCCGCAACACTACCAACGGCCGGGCAGATCCTCGCGAATCTATCGGGGGATCGAGTCGGTGGCCAAGCTTACGATGACGAGTGGCCGCAGCGCGCCAACAAGACGCTGTGGTAACGATCGCCAGATAGACTTGTCGTGCGTGCAAGCACACACGCTACATGTAGGGTGCTGTGCTTGCACGCACCACAACCAATCTGCCAACTACAACTGGATGATTGTTCCCGTCTTGGCACTTTCGTAGATCGCGCAGATCACCTCAACACTGCGGCGACCTTCATGGCCATTGATCAGCGGTTGCGTGTCGTTGTTGATTGCTTGGACAAAGTCTTCAAAGACCATCGTGTGGCCGTGGTGACCAATCGCGGCCGGATCGGCCGCACCACCACCGGTGTCGGTCTTTCCTGCCATCCTCTCGCGTATGGCAGCGTCTTCGTCGGTTTCGTCTTCGAATTGCCAGGTGTGGATGTCTTCTTCTTCGAGGACCGCCGTTCCTTTGGCTCCGCTGACTTCGATCCGCTTAAGCGCTCCGGGGTAGGCCGTCGTCGTTGCTTCGATCACGCCGAGAGCGCCCGATTTGAACTTGAGGTTGGCGACGGCGACATCTTCGACTTCGATGCGCTCGTGTGTCATCGTGGCGGTCATGGCACTGATTTGATCGACCGGTCCCATCAACCAAAGCAACAAATCGACGGAGTGGATCGCTTGGTTCATCAGCGCCCCGCCGCCGTCGAGGGACCACGTGCCGCGCCACGCGCCGCTGTCGTAATACTCTTGGCTGCGATACCACTTGACGTAAGCATCGCCCATGGTGACGGTGCCAAAGCGGCCATCGTCGACTGCTTTTTTCATCAGTTGGCTCGATTCATGGAATCGGCTCTGGAAGGTGACGGCCAGTTTTACGCCCGCTTCTTCGCAAGCCTTGATGATTTGGTCACACCGTTGGGTGGTGATTTCGAGAGGTTTTTCGACCATCACGTGCTTACCCGCCTTGGCTGCCGCGAGTGCGGGATCAAGGTGTGCGCCACTCGGCGAACAAATGGTGATCGCGTCAATTTCGGGGTCGGCCAACATTTCCTCGAGGCTCGCGAAGCTCTTGCAGCCGTGTGTTTTGGCAAACTCAGCGGCACCCTCTGGATTGCGGCTGGTGCATCCCACCAATGCGGCTCCTTGGGCGTCCTTGATCGCTTTGGCGTGAAAATTAGCGATCATGCCGCAGCCGACGATTCCGATTCCGATGCTCATGTTGTTCTTGTGACGTGGTTGAGGTTGGTAAGCGAGGTGTGAGGTGGGTTACAAGTGGTCGTGATTAGGCGGCCCATCATAAACTTTGCCAAGGTGGTGTTTCCATTGGCGGGACATCACGATACGTTTTTTGCTGATTCGTACCACCGCCGGTCAGCATTGATTTGGCAAGTACCACCACTCGAACCGACAAAACGCTCACCGAAGTCCCACGTCTGCTGGACGAATCGGCCGGTGTCGGTGCGCGCCTACGAGAGCACGATCCAGGCGATCGACTCGCGTTTTCTGGTGTTTGGGGGGCAGTTCGCGGTGTCTTTGCTGCCGCCGTTGCCAGGCACGCCCCGCATGTCTTGATGATTTTGCCGCAGGCCGCCGATGCGGACATCGTGGCTGGCGACGCAATGGCGTTTGGATTGTCGCAATCGATCCCGCTGCCCCTCTCGGCCGGTGACGGCACTCAGGCGGCTGTTCGCGACGACGACTATGCCGAGCGACTGCAGGTTCTTCAGCAGTTGATGCAGCGTGACAGCGAATCGCCAGAGCCGCTGTTGGTGACCGCTTACATCGGCGGTGCGCTGCAAGTCGTGCCGACGCCTGAAAAACTTTCGGAATCGACGCGTAGTATTCGCGTTGGCGACGAGATCGACCCCGAATCGATTCGCCGCTGGCTTGCCGAAGCGGGTTTTGTTGCAACGACTGCGGTTCAACTTCCAGGCGAATTCGCCACGCGTGGCGGTCTGCTCGACATCTATTCGTCAGACCAGCCCAATCCGATCCGCATCGAATGGTTTGGCGACGAAATCGAATCGATCCGACGGTTCGATCTTGGCAGTCAACGGAGTATCGAATCGCTTGAGCATGTCGAGATCGCCGCCATCTCGCTTGACCAACAAGTGGCCGATCTTGGCGATGGCGACGCGCAACCGGTTCGTGACGCCGCACTCGGACCAATCACCGACTACCTGCCCGAAGACACGATTGTCGTCTTTGTCGACCCACATGACTGCAAGCAATCGGCTGACGCATTGCTCAAACGCATGTCCGGCAGCGATCGGTTTCTTTCGTTCGAAGAATTGATGGCCAGTTTCAATGGTCATCGCGTCGTCACGGCGACCACGCTTGCGGAAGGGGCAAAGGGCGAAATCGTCGACTTGCAAACCAGCACCGCGGACGCCTTTGCATCATCTCTTGACGAAACACGAACGCGAATCGATAGCGTTGCGGCGGGTCACGAAGTCATCTTGGTTGGCGATACCGCGGCCGACAGTGAGCGGTTGTCGGAGCTGTTGATCGACACCGAAGCTGCGAAACATGGTCGGTTGCACCTCGAGGTTGCCGAACTGAGCGGTGGCTTTCGGTTGGCATCTGCCGAAGTCTTGGTGCTGACCGGCGCCGAACTGTTCCACCGCAGTCCGGTGCGGCGCGGTCGCTCGCGAGCCAAAGGGAAGCCGATTGGCAACCTGATGCAGCTCGAACCGGGCGACTTGGTGGTGCATCTTTCCCACGGCATCGCACTGTACCGCGGCTTGCAACATATCGAAAAGAATGGCCAGCACATTGAACACTTGACCCTTGAGTTTGATGGGGGGACCAAGGTTTATGTGCCGGCATCGCGGATCGGATTGGTCCAGCGTTATGTGGGTGGAACCAAGACACGCCCCCGACTCGCCAAGATCGGCGGACAAGCGTGGGTCAAGCAGCGAAAGGCGGCCGAGAGTGCTGTCACCGACATGGCCTGCGAGTTGCTCGAGATGCAAGCCGAGCGTTCGACGCGACGCGGCATCACGTTCGACCGCGACAACGAGTGGCAACGACAGTTTGACGCGAGTTTCCCCTACGTCGAGACGCCGGACCAAGTCACGGCGATCGATGCCTGCAAGGTCGACATGGAATCTTCCAAGCCGACCGACCGGTTGATTTGCGGTGACGTTGGCTTCGGCAAAACCGAAGTCGCCATGCGAGCGGCTTTCAAAGCGGTGACCAGCGGGTTTCAAGTCGCCGTGCTTGTGCCGACCACGGTGCTCGCCGAACAGCACTATCACAATTTTCGAACGCGGATGGCCGAGTTTCCGGTCGAGATCGCAAAACTCAGCCGCTTCTGTACCGCCGCCGAGCAACGGGAAGCGGTCAAGGATCTCAAACGCGGCAAAGTCGACATCGTCGTCGGGACTCATCGTCTGGCAAGCAAGGATGTCGACTTCAGTAACCTCGGCTTGGTGATCATCGACGAAGAACAACGTTTCGGGGTCGCCGTCAAAGAGCGTCTCAAGACGTTACACAGCAACGTCGATGTGTTGACCTTGTCAGCGACGCCGATTCCTCGAACGCTGCACATGGCACTGGTCGGTGTTCGTGATATCAGCAACCTCGAGACGCCACCTGCCGAACGACGCGCCGTCGAAACCAAAGTCGTTCGCTGGGACGAGCAAGTGATCCGCAGCGCGATTGTGCGCGAACTCAACCGCGGCGGCCAAATCTTTTTTGTCCACAACCGCATCGGCGACATGCATGAGGTCGCCGACACGATTCGCAGCATCGTTCCCGAAGTGCGGATTGGGATCGGTCACGGCCAGATGGGCGAAGGCGAACTCGAGCAAGTCATGGTCGATTTTATCGAGCACAAGTTCGACTTGTTGTTGGCGACGACAATTGTTGAAAGTGGCCTCGACATTCCGAACGCCAACACGATTTTGATCGACGACGCGGATCGCTATGGCTTGAGTGACTTGCATCAATTGCGAGGCCGCGTTGGGCGGTACAAGCACCAGGCTCACTGTTACCTGATGATCGCTCAACACAAACACTTGTCGCCTGAGGCATCGAAGCGTCTCAGGGCGATCGAAGAATTCAGCCAGATGGGTGCCGGATTCGCGATCTCGATGCGCGATCTCGAAATCCGCGGTGCCGGCAATTTGCTCGGTAGTCAGCAGAGTGGACATATCGCTGCGGTTGGCTACGAAATGTATTGCCAGTTGCTTGAAGAGGCGGTTCGTCAGGTTCAAAACCTGCCACCCAAATTGTCAGCCGATGTCGATATCGACTTGCCGATCGAAGCGTACTTGCCCGAATCGTACGTACCGGACCTCAGGCACAAGATCGACCTGTACCGACGGATTGCAAAGATCAACAGCGGCGACGAAATCAAAGCAGTTCAGGAAGAGCTGCGGGACCGATTTGGACCGGTTCCCGAACCCGCAAAACGGATGCTCGAGCTTGCCGAGTTGCGATTGGATGCTGCCGCGTGGCAGATTGCAGCCATCACAGCGGACGCCCGGTTCATCGTTCTGCACTACAGCGATCGACGTCGTGTCGACCAACTTGCCAAACACAGTTCGATTCCGATTCGCATCGTTGACCGCACGCGAGCCTATATTCCAACGAAGGGCTATGACATGAATATGGATGCGGTCGGTACCAGTTGGCTTCGACTGGCAAGAGTTGCGCTGCATCTGGGGTGATCGAAATGGATCATGTTTGCCTGAAAAGTCGACGCACTCATGCGGGAAGCTCGTAGGCAGCACGCGATCGAGATCCACAAGCGGCGCGTTCCACTCAATCCGAACGGAACGCTTCCTTCAAAAAATCATGTTGCTTTCGCAGGACCGCGGGGGCGGCGAACGCGCGACCTCCATGGCCAGCACCCTCAAGGATGTGTAGCTCGCTCTTGACGCCAGCCTTGCCCAACGCGGCATGCAACAACTCACTTTGGTTGGGCGGCACGACACCATCGGCGCTGCCATGAAAGATCAAGAACGGCGGGGCGCTGGCGTCAACATAGGTGATGGGGTTGGCGCGTTTGGCGCGGTCCAAATGATCGAGTACAGGTCCGCCGAGCAAATGCGATTCGGGCGAATCTGGTTTTGCATGCGACTTGTATGTCTGAACAAATTTCACCAAGTCGGTGGGGCCGTAGAGATCGACGACCGCTTGGACACGACTCGATTGATCTGGCCAACCTCCGCTTCCCTCGAGTTCCTTGACGTCGCCGGTCGTTCCGAGCAACGCGACAAGATGACCTCCAGCGGAACTGCCGCCGACGGCGATCCGATCGGGATTGATTCCGTACTTGTCGGCATGTGCTCTCAAGAAACGAATGGCGCACTTGCAATCTTCGATCTGCGCCGGGAACGTTGCCTCACCGGAAAGTCGGTATTCAATGGTGGCCCCTGCATAGCCTTGGCGCGTCATACGGACCAAGTGTCCGATCCCGCTCTCTTTGCTTCCCTTTCGCCAACCACCCCCATGCACCCAGACGTAGACAGGCAGTGGTTTGTCCGCGCGTTGTTTGGGAAAGGCAAGGTGCAGCTTCAATTCACGGTCGCCACCTTTGCCAAAGACGACATCACGAACGATTTCGACATCGTCCGGGATTTTGGGCGAACGAGCACGTTGCTGGGCGTTGCCGGCGTCTGACATGAATAGCGAAATAAAAGAAGCAATAAGAAACAAGCGAATCAATTTCATCATCTTCCGCCGTTGACTTGATCGATGGACGAACCCGTGGGGCATGGTGGGCATGACAACCAACGAATCGCAGGTGGTCCCGTGGGTGATCATGATACCCTGTCACGCGTCGCGTGGCTGATCACCGTTGCAACGCTAGCCAGAGCGTGTTGGAGAACTGAAGATGCCGGATCTGTGTCGCTGTCGCTCCTTGATCCGGCCTACGCAACGATGAACCGTAGCGACGCTCGCCAGAGCTTGGTGGGGTAGATCAGCTTACAATGCACATTCCACCTTCTGGCGAAGGTAGCTATGGGAGTGCGCTCTTGCGGTGGATGCAATCGAGAGCTGATGGCTATGTTACGCCAAGCTGGGCGTTGTAACGGTGAGCATAGCCGCCCGCTTTGACGCCACAGCCATCAGCTCCGGATTGCGATAGGTCGGATAGCGATGCAAGACGCAGGCGAGTTTAGCCAGCGATGCGATCATGTTGGCTGAGCACGCTGACCATCTTCAGGACCGATTCGTAGCCAAGCTTCTTGGTGATGTTGCTACGATGCGACTCGACGGTCTTGATGGCGATATTGAGTTCTCTGGCAATCTGTTTCGTCAGCCGGCCTTGAAGGACAAGGTTGAGGACTTCGCGTTCACGGTCGGTCAAGCGATCGATCCGACGCGCGACATCTTCACGCCGTTGACGCTGCACTCGCGATTGATGATCCTTGCGGAGTGCCTCGCGAACGCGACCAACAAAGAAGTCCCATGTGAACGGCTTGCTGATAAAGTCGACCGCGCCTTTTCGGAACGCTTCACACGCGTCCGGAACTTCCCCATGGCCACTGATGATCAAGAAGGGCGACTGACATCCTCGAGAGACAAGGCGCTGGTGGAGCTCAAGGCCACTCATTTCGGGTAGCTCGAGGTCGATGACCAAGCATCCCGGGAGATGAGGGTCGAACGCGGTAAGAAAGTCGGTTGGCGAATCGTACTCGCGAACCTTGATGCCTTCTTGAACAAGCACTCGCCCCAGTGCAGTTCGAATTTCGGGATCATCGTCAATCAGATGAACGACGGGATCAACCGGCTGTGCTGGCGTGCCGGACTGTTCAGCCGGATCGATGCGATAATAGCGCGATGATGGTGCGTCCATCGCTTTGCCCCCAAAACGGTTAACGTCGCTAGCACCGGTGGAGCCGTTTTGAAGCTCATTGTTGCTAGGACTGTGTATTACGGGGCCGCAGGGTGGCGAGTCACCCTGCGCATCGGACGGCATGCCCCTCGCCGTCCGTTTTGCCCCTGGTTGCTACTTCGTCAGATTGTCGCGGGGGCTGATAAGGGAAACCACTAGATTGCGGGAATCCCCCGTCCGAGGGCGCTTTCGCGAGCTAATGTTCGTTCGGAGCTTTGTCAGGGATAGAAGCTCTAGGGCAAAACAATCAGTAATAGGGGCAGTTCGATGGGCGCTGTGACGCCTGCGCATCCGCGCAATTTGAAGTCCAGGGCGCTGACCGTGACAGGCATTGTGGTTTGGCTGTCACTGGTAGCGACTGGAATGATTGCGCTATCGGACTATTCGACCCGGCCCTGCGAGCCGGGGCAGGTCGCGACGCAATGGCCCGCGACCACCGCTTTGAAATTGTCGGCTACCAAGCCGACCGTAGTGATGTTGCTGCATCCACAGTGCGTTTGCAGCAAGGCGAGCATCAGCGAACTTGCTCGCGCTTTTCCCGACGGGACGCGCCGCGTTGAATTCAAAGCCCTCTTTTATCAACCAGCAGGGCGCGACGAAGACTGGGTTCGAACGAATCATTGGAAACGGCTGACGACGCTTGATCAAGAAGCACCGGTTGTTGATCGAGAGGGGCTCGAGGCGAAACGCTTCGGCGTGCAAACCTCTGGGCATGTGTTGGTGTACACACCCGCGGGGCAACTTGTCTTTAGTGGTGGGATCTCAAACGGTCGCGGTCATGAGGGCGACAATCCAGGTCGCCAAGCGCTTGTTGCGGCGGTCAATGGAAGCGAAACGTCTCAGCGAGACTTTGCTGTGTTTGGCTGTCCCATCAATCATCTTCCTGCTGGTTCGGACTTGGCAAACCAGGAGGTCCTCGATGACTAACCCGATTGGCGACGAAACCAAGGTCACCCAGGCCTCCGAGGATGTTCGCAACCATCTGGAACAGCGCACAGCCGAGATAAGGAAAGAACACCAGGATCGCCACGCATGTCAGTGTGATCGGTTGTTCGTTGTGCTGATGCTTCTGCAATGGGCCGGCGCGATCATCCTTGCGATTTCTGTTTCGCCGCGCACATGGATTGGCGATGTTTCCTACGTCCACGTCCATGTTTGGGCGGCGATCGTGCTGGGAGGGCTGGTATCGCTCGCGCCCATCGCGATGGCGGTGTTTTTTCCGGGAACGATCGCAACGCGGCACGTCATTGCGGTCGCCCAGGCGACATGGTCAGCGCTGTTGATTCATTTGTCTGGAGGCCGGATTGAAACACATTTTCACGTCTTCGGATCACTCGCATTTCTCGCGTTCTACCGCGATTGGAAGGTGTTGATCACGGCGAGTGCCGTCGTTGCAACGGACCACTTGGTGCGCGGCGTCATGTGGCCACAATCGGTCTACGGCGTGGTCATTGAAAGCAGCTATCGTTGGATCGAGCATACGCTCTGGGTTCTATTCGAAGACGTCTTCTTGATCTTTTCGTGTGTTCGCAGTCAACGCGAAGTTCGCGAGATCTGTCAACGGCGCGCCGTCCTCGAGCTGACGAACCTCGAAATCGAACACCGAGTGCGGGAGCGAACGAGCCAACTGGAACAAGCACAATCATCGCTCCAGCAGGAATTCGCAAAGCACCTTGCCACTCAGGAAGAAAGAGAACGGCTTTACGTCGAGCTAGCGACCGCGTCGCGACAGGCCGGGATGGCTGAAGTCGCCACTGGCGTGCTGCATAACGTAGGCAACGTTCTCAACAGCATTAACGTTTCGGCCAATTTGATCGCCGAACGGATTGAATCGAGCCGCGTTGGAAGTCTCGTCAAAGCCTCGCAGGTGATCGATGAACACCGCGACGATCTTGGCGCGTTCGTAAGCACGGATCGCCGCGGGATGAAGTTCCCAGATCTGTTGAGCGAGTTGGCGCTGCACCTTTCGAACGAACGTGACTCCTATCGCGACGAGCTTGCCTCTCTGGTCAAGAACATTGCGCACGTCAAGGACATTGTGACAATGCAGCAGTCGCTCACTCGTGGTGGCGGGATGGTCGAGTTGTTGTCGCTTCAGGAGCTTGTTGAAGATTCGTTGGGCATCAACGACAGCGCGCTAATGCGTCATCAGGTCAAGGTGATTCGCCAGTTCGAAGACCTACCTGAATTCATGAGTGATCGCCACAAAGTGCTGCAGATCCTGATCAACCTGATCAGCAACGCGAAATACGCGGTCACCAAGGCAAATCAAGAATCCAAAGAGCTGAAGCTAACGGTTCGATCCGAAGCCGACTTTGCCGTCGTCGAGGTGACCGACAACGGCATCGGTATCGAGCCCGATCACCTCGGCAAAGTCTTCAAGCATGGTTTCACGACCAAGAAAGACGGGCACGGTTTCGGCCTCCACAGTTGTGCGTTGGCTGCTGAGGACATGGGCGGAACGCTGTCGGTACACAGTGATGGCGCCGGACACGGGGCTCGGTTCACCCTTCGTATTCCGATGACAACGAAGTCGGACGACAGCCAACTCAACCATCAAACACATCAATCCATAACGCAAGGTGATGTCGCCGCTGACACGGGCGCTTCGTCGCATCCGCAAAAATCGTGAGGGCAGTCATGAGTGGAATTGCAAATTCGAATCGACGTGTGATTGTGATCGACGACAATCCCTCGATTCACGATGATTTTCGAAAGATCCTCGTTCCTGACGACGGTGGATCGGCGTTGGACGAGATGGAAGCTTCGTTCTTTGGTGAAGTTACCGACTCGAGGCCACGGCTTGATATCGAACTCGATACCGCCGATCAAGGACGCGAAGGCTTCGAGAAAGTTAAAGCCGCAGTTGCTTCGGGAAACCCCTACGCGGTTGCGTTTGTTGATATGCGGATGCCTCCCGGTTGGGACGGTTTGACCACCATCGAGCATCTTTGGGAAGCCGACCCGAACCTGCAGGTCGTGATTTGCTCGGCATACAGCGACAAATCGTGGGCCGACATCTGTCGTCGTTTGGGAAGCACCGATCGTCTTTTGATTTTGAAGAAGCCTTTTGACAATGCAGAAGTCTGCCAGCTTGCACTCGCGTTGACCGAAAAGTGGAACCTCAAACGACAAGCGGCCATGCGACGCGACGAGCTCGAGAAGCTGGTCGACGAACGCACCGAAAAGCTCAAGCAAATGGATGAAGCCTTGCGGCAGAAACAGAAGCTCGAGGCAATCGGTTCCTTGGCCGGTGGGGTGGCTCACGAATTCAACAACCTGCTGCAAGCGATCAGCGGCTACACGCGTTTCGCCATGGACCAACTGGCTGAATCCGACCAAGCCTACGACGACTTGACCCACGTGATCGAAGCGGCCGACCGGGCAGCCGGGATCACGGGGCAACTCTTGAGTTTCAGCCGACGGAACCCGCCCAAAAAGGCGCTGCTCAAAGCGAACAAAATCGTTGACATGACACTCAACATGGCGCGGCCGTTGTTGGGCGCCAATGTCGATGTCGATACCGTGCTCGGAGGTGATGTCGGCTGTGTTTCGGCCGATGCCGAATTGCTTTCGCAGGCATTGCTGAACCTATGCATCAACGCTCGTGATGCGATGTCTGAATCGGGCACGCTGACCATCCAAACCTCGCGCCAAACGCTTGAGTCCGGACAGCCCCGTGACGCTCGAATCGCCAACCTTGCTGACGGTGACTACGCCTTGATTTCGGTCACCGACACAGGGTCGGGTATTAGTGACGAAGTGCAGGAGCGAATCTTTGAGCCGTTCTTTACGACGAAAGAAGTCGGCAAAGGAACAGGAATGGGGTTGGCCATGGTCTTTGGGGCCATCCATGACCACGGCGGAATGGTCCTGTGCGACAGCGAAGTTGGCAAGGGTTCGACCTTCAGCATCCTTGTACCGATCGTCGCAGATGAGGAAGAGATGCCAACGCACAGCACAAACCATAGCGATGGATGCGCGGCAAAAGGAGTCGAAAAAGTGCTGCTTGCCGAAGACGACGAGACCGTTCGTGATGTTTCCCTGAGGACGCTACGTCAAGCGGGCTATGAGGTCATCGTTGCTACCGACGGTCAAGAGGCGTTTGACGCAATCGAAGAACACGGCGACTCGCTGCAGCTGGCGATCCTTGATGTGGTGATGCCAAAGTTCAGCGGGCATGAAGTCTTTCAACGGTTGCGCGAGAAACAACCTGGCATCGAGGTCGTGTTCTGCACGGGATACGACCCTGAAGCGATGAAGCTGAATACTCCTGAGCTCGAAGGAACGATCGTCGTACGCAAACCGGTCGACCGTGACGAACTGCTGAAGATGGTGCGTCGAGTCTTGGACCAAGCGAAATCAACGGCGGCGCCGGCTGCGGTTGGCGCTGACGACTCGGCTCTTCTCGACATCGACGCACTGATTAACTGACACATTGACTTGCTGACTGAGTTTCATTCTCGATAGAGAAAAGAAAGATTTACTACCATGCCCAAAACCAACATGACCGCCCTGGTGGTCGACGACGAACCACTGGTGCGAAACCTGACGATCCGAGCGCTTCGATTGGAAGGCTATAAGTGTGACTCCGCTGTCGATGGCAATGAAGCGCTGACGTTGGCTAGTCGAGAGAACTACGGCGTCGTGATCACCGACATCAAGATGCCGAACAAACACGGCCACGCGCTCGCCGTTGAACTGTTGCAAATGCCCAAGCGTCCGTTGATCATCGTGATGACGGGGCTGCTCGAGCCGAAGATCGCCAATGATCTCAAGGCACGGGGCGTGGATGAGATCATGTTCAAGCCGGTCAACTATCAAGAACTGGCTAAGCGGGTCACCGAACTCACGTTTCAACGCTTGGCACAATCGATCAGCAAGGACGAACTCGGTACCGGTGTGCCTGGCGCCGGTGGTGCCGACGCCGCGGGTGAGCCAGTTCCCTCCGCACCGCCTGAGTCGATTGATGCACAAGCGATGAGCGCCTCGTTAAGTCGTGCGGTGCAAGAGATCGAGGTCTCGGAACCTGCCTTGGACGCTTACCGCATGATTCAGTCGGGATCGTTCAACACAAAAGACATGGCCGAATCGATTGCCAAGGATGCTGAGCTATCGAAAGAAGTGGTGCAGATCGCGAATTGTCCATTCTTCAATCCGAAACGTGTGGACTTTAGCGACCTTGATCGAGCAATCATGCAGGTCGGTTTGCAACGCGTCAGCCAACTCGCCCTGACCTGTGCGGCGCGCGCATCGTTGGTTGCGGACGAAGAAAGCCCACTCGACGTTGAATTGACTTGGCAACGCAGTATCGCCGCCGGTTTGGCTGTTGAGATGCTTGTCAAAGCTGGCGATCACTTTGACATCGCCGAAGGCTTGGTCCTGTGCGCTTCGTTGCAGAACATTGGCCGGGTCGCGCTGGCCAAACTCTATCGCGATCAATACAAGAGCATGATCGCGCTTTGCAAAGCGCAACGGAAATCGCTGGCTGAATTGGAAGCGGACTTTCTTCCTGACCCGCAATCACACGCGATCACCGAGCTCTTGGGTGGTTGGGGAATTAGCGACACGCCCTTCCGTCCTCTTCACCACGTTCACCTCAGCTACGGTGAAATCGCCAAGTTGGACAAGCCGCTGCGGACCAAGGTCTTGCTGGTTCGGCTCGCGGGACTTGTCGCTGACCTTGCGATTGGTCGGTGGAACGCTTGGGACGCCGTAGAGATCCCCGATGATTCGATCATCAGCGAACTGAACATTGAATCACTGCCAACGGTGATTGGCGACACGCGGCTGAATACCGAGTGCATCAACAAAATGGCCAAGGGAAAAGGCTTGCAGGACGATAAGGCCGAATCGAAAGCACCGACGCCTTTGAAGTACTTTGAGGCGGCAACGTGTGAGTTCGATGCGTTGCACGCGATCATCGCCTCGATGAACATCGACCTAAGGAAGTGCATCGACCCGAGCGGGACGGAAGACAAGCTGCTGATGAACTGCCTCGGAGTCAAGAATGACGATGCCAAGAAGGCACTCGGCAATCCTGGTGACGCTCAGGTGAGCTTGGTTTGCAGCAAAGAAGACGCCGAGTTTTATGGTGCGAGCGACAAGGGGCTCTGCTTGCCAGCGAGCTACGCAGCGATCAACGCAGTGTTGCCAGGTCTAGCGTAAGAACTCACCAACATGCGTCGGGGCTCGATTTCCCCGTGAGCCGAACGCGCTAGCGTCGGGCCTTACAACCAACGTAGCTACGCTCGCCAGAGCGTGGTGATGTGAGACTTCTGTGAGCCGAACTCGCTAGCGTCGGGGCCTACATTCATTTTGCCGATCTCGCAGGGCCCGACGCTAGCGCGTACGGCTCACCTGCACAGGACGCGGAGCGTCCGAGCGTGCGTTACCACGCAGAGCGTGGTAACGAGGTTTCAAAAACACAGGCCCGAGCGGACTAGGCCGACTCGGGGTTGTCGCGTTTCTCAAGCAGCATCAACAAGATCGGGCTGGCGACAAAGATCGAGCTGTAAGTACCGACCAGCACGCCTACCACCAACGCAAACGCAAAGGCGTGGATGCCTTCGCCGCCGAAAAAGTACAGCAGCAAGACCACGATCAACGTGGTGACCGATGTCAGCAATGTACGGCTCAGCGTTTGGTTGATGCTGACGTTGATCATCTCGCCCGTCAGGCGTGGTGCCTTGCCTTTGGTTTCGCGAATTCGGTCGAACACAACGATCGTATCGTTAAGCGAATAACCGATGATGGTCAGCAATGCGGCGACCACGGTGAGCGAAATCTTGAAAGGGTCGATCAACAGGAATCCGAGGGCACCGGCAAGCCAAGCACTGATTGCAATCGCACCCAGGGTGACGAGCACGTCGTGAAGCAACGCGGCAACCGCAGCGAGGCCGTAGATGACTCGTTGGAAACGGAACCAGATGTATCCGATGATGCAGAGCAAGCTGGCAAACAGAGCGCCGAATGCACGGCGAATCATGTCATCGGCAACTCGCGAACCAACCATGCTGCTGCTGATCCAAACCGGATCGCTGTCCATTTTGCTTTTCACTTCGGCCATGACCATGTTGGCCGCAGATTCGTCAACGGGCAGCTCGATCGTCCAAACGGAGAACGGCAGCGACGATTCCACTTTCCATTCGTCTGCGCCCTCGCCACTTGGGGTCAGGCCGATCAAACGCTCGGACAAAGGAACGTCGACCTTCTTGGCAGCCTTGACGAGTGTTTCTTTCAGGGTTGCTGCGTTGATCGCTGCGCCCCCTTCATCCCCTTCAATGCCAAAGGTGACTTTCCGCGTCGTCACAACATCGGTCGGAGCGGTTGGAGCTTCTTCGGCTTCAGTTTCGGTCTCTTCAGTAGGGGCCGCATCGTCGCCCTCTTCCTGGGCTCGAGCGGCGGTCAGCATCACACCGTTGTTGGCCGGTGCAAGCGATGCGCCGCCGACCGGCGAGACCATGACGTTGTAAGTCACCAGCCCCGTTCCCGATTCCGAGAACGCTTTGGCGATGGCGTTTTTGAGGCGATTCACGTCGTCGATTCCTGAGTCGACCTTGTAGACGGTTCCTGGAGGAACGTCAGCCATCTCAACGCCGTTGACGGTGAATTGAATGTCTTCGCCTTCGTCATCCTTCATGGCGGTTTTGACGATGTCGCGTACTTCGTCGGTGGTCAAATCGCTTTCCAGACGGAACTGCACGGAAGCACCGCCAGCGAAGTCGATGTCAAAGATGCTTTTGCCACGTAAGAACAACGCGGCGATACCGACGCAAACAAGCACGGCCGAGAAGGCGAGAGTCATGCGACCCTTGCCGATGAAGTCCAAGTTTCCTTCGCCGGAAAGAGCGTGGCGAATCGAATTCACGCCATCGGCCATGCTGAGCGACAAGAAGCCGTGGCGTTCCGCAATGTCGAACAAGCCGCGAGACATGTAGATCGCGGTGAACATCGAGAACAAGATGCCCAGGATCAACGTGACGGCGAAACCGCGAATCTGGTCGGTACCAATCGCGTAGAGCACGATCGCGGTGATCAAGGTTGTCAAGTTGGCGTCGACAATGGTGACGGTTGCTTTGGCGAATCCGTTTCGAATCGCCATTCGCGCGGCCGCGCCCTTTTTCAGTTCCTCGCGAATCCGTTCAAAAATCAGAACGTTCGCGTCGACCGACATACCAACGGTCAACACGAGGCCTGCCAAACCAGGCAGCGTCAGCGGTTGGTTGATCAGCACCATCGTTGCCAAGATCATTGCCAGGTTCAGCATCAAAGCCAAACAAGCGACGACGCCCGAGAACCGATAGTAAAGCAGGATGAAGACCAAGACGAGGATCAGCGAAGCACCGATCGCTTTCTTGCCCTTGTCGATCGTGTCGGCACCCAGTGTTGCGTCGATCGCGTTTTCGGCGATTGGTTGTTTGGTCAAAGCAGCGGGCAGTTGGCCGGCTTTCAAGATCGCCACGAGGTCTTCGACTTCGGTGCGAGTGAAACGTCCCGTGATGCGGCCTTCTTTGCGAATCGGTTGCAGGATGTTTGGTGCCGACAGCAGGTTGTCGTCCAGAACAATCCCAAGTTGACGTTGGAAAGTACCGGTTGGTGAGTTGTTGGTGGTCAAAGCAAAGAAGCGACCTGAGCCGGCATCGGTCAGGTTGAAGGCGACCGCGGGGTTACCATTTTGGTCCCAGGTGCTCGAAGCGAAGGCGAGGTCTTCCCCTTTGATGTCGAGATCGGGGTCGATGATCATCAAGGTTTCGATGCCACGAAGGCCTTCTTGTTCAATCCAGTTCGAAACCTTCTGCTCTGAGTTCTCGCCACGCAGCATCGGTGGCAGGCTGATGAAGGCGCCCGTTTCTGGATTGCGAATGATCGCTCCCGAAACATCAACTCGGAGCGGTTTCAGGTCACCAGGCTTGCTACCCGATTCACGAGGGACCTGTGCCCAAATTGCGATCGTTTTTCCGTCGACATCCTCGACGGTTTCTTGAGTCCGAACCCCTTTGACCTTCGATTCCGCTTGGGCGAGCGCGAGGTCGATTTCGCGTTGGTGGTCTTGTTGGTTGGCCAGGATTGCGAAGCGAAGGATACCCGCTTCTTCAATCTTGCCTTTGATGCGATCGACTTCGCGATCATCAACTGCAGGCACGATGATTTCGATTTGCGAATCGCCATAGGGGCGAATCACGATCTCTTGAGTACCGCTGGGATTGATTCGTTGAGTCAGAGGCTTGACCAAATGAATCGGCTTGACGGGGTCGACGTCGTCTTTGAGTTTGCCCGGTTCGATTTCGTAAACGAGGATCGTTCCACCGCGGAGGTCAACGCCGAGGCCAATCTGACCGCTGACGAGAACAACGACGCTTGAGACCAACGCCAACAGGACGAAGCCGAAGCGAAGCCCATGCGTTGGCATCTTGAGCGACTTTGCCAGGAAGTTCCCGACCACAAACGGCAAGACCATCACGGCCAGCGCGATCAGGATCGTTTGGATCTGTGCCCAAGAAATCCCTTGCTCTTGTTGCTCGATTGCTTGGCCAGCACCCTCGGCGGCCCCTTGGGCCAGTAACATCGAGTTTGCTAGTAGGTCAGTGAATAAGGAGCAGTCCATCGTCGTATTTCTGAATCAGAGGTTTTCGTTAGCGTGCGTCGCCGTCATGGCTAGTCAACGCTATCGGAGTGGATGTTCGGGTAACGAAGTGGTCGTGAATCGTGTCGCGGAAACATTTGCATCAGAAAGTCGCTAGCTGTCCTTCGCGTCTGATGCCGTTTCCTTGCCGCTTGAGTCTTTGTTTTCTTTCTTGTCGCCAAGCACCGTCGCAATCGCACTGCGATTAACTTTGATGCGCGTGTTGCTGTTTTCGTCGATCTTGATCGTGATCACATTGCTTTCGGCAGGTGCGGCAACGATCGTGCCGTGAATTCCGCCAACGGTAACGACGCGGTCGTTCTTTTTCATCGCCGACATCAGTTTCGACTCTTCCGCCTTCCGCCGCCGCTCGGGCAGAATGAACATGAAGTAGAAGAGCATGAAGAGCCCAGCAGGAAGAATAAATGGACTGCTGAGAATCTTCTGAAAAAGGTTGAGGTCTTCGGCCGGGACCGCCGCTTCCTCTTCCGCAAGGAGCACCGAGACGAAGTCACCCAAGGGAAAACTTGCCAGCAAATCGGTGTGCAGATCGGCTGCGAAACTAATGAGATCAGCGGTGAACAACGGGAATTTACCTGGCGATGATGCCGTTTGGGTCGATCAATTTGCCGGACCAATTCCCGACCTTTCGGAGCCTGCGGGAGTCCGATAAGGGAGGGGGAAACGGTCCTTGGGCCCATCTAGGGCCAATGGCTTGAATGCGGCATGATATGGAAGCGAAAAAAACGTCACAAGCCCAGCAGATTCAACGATTTCCAGCGAGAGGCCGTTCCAAAGGCTGCCGGCGCCCCGACTCCGGTTGTCCCAGGCACCCGATCGTGGTCTCGGAATGCTGTCATCCTCCAAGAGTTGCTCGATGAGTTTCCAATCTCCCCAATGGCCCCCCGAATGGCCCGAAATCGCCGATTCGATTCGCCGATGCGTCGAATCTGGCGATTGGGGGCGCTACCACAGCCCGGTCTGTGAGCAATTGGAGGCCGAGTTTTGCCGTTTTTTGGGGGCTCAATCGCTTCGCCTGTGCAGTAGTGGGTCAGCCGCGATTGAACTGGCCCTTCGCGCCGCGAAGGTGTCCGCGGGCGACGAAGTGATCGTTTCCGCGTATGACTATTCGGCTAGTCTGAGGTCGGTGGAGCTACTTGGGGCGAGGCCTGTCTTGGTCGATGTGGGGGAAGATGGTCTGACGATCGATCCCGATTCACTTTCTTTTTCCGCTTCCGAAAATGTCCGCGCCGTCATCGCCTCGCATCTCTTCGGGGTCTCGTCCGGGATCGCGCGTCTCAGGCAAGTGTGCGACGATCGAGGCTGGACCCTCATCGAAGACGGTTGCCAAACGCCTGGGATGAAAATCGGGCAGCGACGCGCCGGAACGTTCGGGCATTTCGCAACTTTCAGTTTTGGCGGCAGCAAGCCGATCACCGCAGGAGCTGGCGGCGTCATTGTCGCGGGCGACGACAAGATGGCGGCCAGGCTCGGTCCATTGATGGATCGCCCCGGCGACGTCTATGCCATGTCGCCGCTTCAGGCAGCGGCGGTGCTACCCCAGCTCGACCTTTTCGACGAAATCAATGGCTCGCGGAATCGCACCGCGGAATTCATTCGGCACACCGTTCAACCCAAGCTACCATCCTGGAAACTGCTCAGCATTCCGGCTGAGGGGACGACGCCCACATTTTACAAGCTCGCATGGCTTGCTGAGTCGGGTGATCATCGAGATCGGATCGTCTCAGCCGCTAGCGAATTTGACTTGCCGATCGGTGTCGGGCTTCGCGATCATAGCCGTGTGAGTCAGCGACGATGCCGTAAACCGATGTCACTTGATCGGAGCGCCAGGAACGGTGAGCGGCTGTTTGTGCTCGACCAACGCGCACTCCTTTGCAACGAACAACAATACGAACACTTAGCGAACGCCCTGATTCGATTACACGACCAAACGGCTCCTTGATGAAACGACTGTTGCTTACCAATGACGATGGTGTCGACGCGCCCGGGCTCGAGGCGCTCTGGCAGACGGTTCAAACCGTTTTTGGCGACCGGGTGGAGGTCATCGTCGTCGCGCCCGATCGCTGTCGAAGCGAATGCGGTCACAGTGTTTCGTCCGGGCCCTACAAATGGAAGACCGTCAAGCCAGGTTGGTACTCTGTCAAAGGGACGCCGGTCGATTGCGTGCGCGTCGGTCTTTCGACGTTCGCCGGTGACGCTTGTGCCGTACTGTCGGGAGTCAATGCAGGTGCGAACCTAGGCATCGATCTGTTGGTCAGCGGAACGTTTGCGGCAGCGCGCGAGGCGTCGATTGAAGGCGTTCCGGCAATGGCGGTGTCGCACTATCGCCGTCCCGACGTTCCACACGATTGGGACCACGTGCCCGCTTGGATGGAAGGTACGCTTCACGAATTCCGCGACGCGATCTCGACCAACAACGGCCAAGCGATTTTGTGGAACACGAACCTGCCTGCCGTTGTCCCGAGCGATCGTGTCCCTCAAGTCGTTCGCTGTGAAGTCGATCATACGCCGCACAAGCGTCAAGCAACGTTCGCCAGCAAAGAAGTCAGTCTCGATTACGACTTTCATGCACGACCACGTGCCGACGGCAGCGATGTACACCATTGCTTTGGCGGTGCGATCACCATCAGTGAGATCAAACCGCACCTTTGAACGGGGGAGCCCCATGACGATTCGAATGCTTCATCTCTTAGTTCTTGCAATTTTCGTGGGGACGGTCTCGAATTCGAACACGTGCCTGGCGCAGGAGGGGGCTCATGATCTACGGCATGTTGAACTGCAAGGCCAGCCCAACTTTCGTGACCTCGGCGGCTACAAAACCGTCGATGGGCGCAGCGTGAAGTGGGGCGAAGTGTTTCGCACGGGTGAGCTGCCCAAATTGACCGACAAGGATGTGAAGCGGCTCGAAAAACTCGAGCTACGAAGCGTCGTAAACTTCCTCACCGACACCGAAATCGAGTACCACGGCCCCGACCGATTGCCGGACGGTGTACGCCAAGTGCACCGTCCCATCGAAAGCGATGTTGGCAACCTGGCACAACAGATCGTCGAAGCTCGCAAGTCCGCCGACTTCAGCAGCATTCCACCCGATATCAATTCGAAAATCCATCGGTTGTTGATTACGGATCAAACCGCGAGGGCTGAGTACGCGAAGCTGTTGCGCATGATCGCCGATCCGACGAACCGACCGCTCGCATTTCATTGTTCGCACGGAGTCCATCGCACCGGGACCGGCGCCGCCATTCTGCTCTCTGCGCTGGGTGTGCCCTGGGAATCGGTCCGCGAAGATTACCTGCTTTCGAACGTCTACCGCAAAGAAGAAGTCGAAAAGCGGCTCACCCAGTTTCGAAAACTCGCGGCTGAGAAACAGGGCATTGCGGCAGACCAAGTGGACATGACCAATTTCAACGCGTTCTACGTACTCGAAGGCGAATACATTGATGCGGCACTCGATGAAATCAAAACCAAGTACGGTTCGATCGAGCAATTCCTGCTCGACGGCCTCGGTTTGAGTGCGGGCGAAATCGATCGACTTCGTCAGGAATTGTTAGAGTGATTCTTGGGCCGCCGATTGGAACGCAAGTGGGGGCTTCGGATTTGAAGCCTAGTGCTACGGATTGCGATCTCGGTGCCACCAGAGCAACTTCTTGGGCAGTGCCCGTGAGCCGCTGGCCGTCAGGCTTCGGGCCCTTGCCGGCGCGCAGCGAGCGTGAAGGCGATCAAGGCCCGGCCGGTTACGCGATCGCGGCTCCGTTGTGTGAGCTTGGGCAAGGATGTCTGCTGGTGGAAGCGCAATTGCAATCCGTAGCACTAACGCCGCCGTCTCACCCATTCGACGAACCTTCCCAATTGTTCGTGTTCTCGCAGTGCTTCGAGCGTGTTGTAGTAGCGTCCGAGTTCTTTTTCACTCGGAATGAACTTGTGGATCGATCCGTGGCAATCGAGACATAGCGAAACGGTTTCGTTCATCTGCTCACGGCTGTACCGTTTCTTGAACCACTTGTTCGAGTGACATGTGCGCGGGATGAGATGGTGTTCGGTCGTCCCTCGGCGCGTCACGCGTCCGCAGAGTTCGCAAGCTTTTTCGGCCATGTTCATCGGGCCCTTTTGTCTGTATCGATTTCGTCTCTTCTATTTTGAGGCTGAGACAAGCCGTGTCGAATTTGGGTTCACAGGTGCTGCCACCAGCTCGATCATCCCGTTTGTAGTCCCGCCTTCAGGCGGATGAGTGTGAAGATTCCGGCCAAAGCTCGGTACTACAAACTGATCGTCGATCCCGACGCCTTGTTCTGACGTTGCACTCGCTCCGCTACTTTGGCAACAGTTCCATTGCAGCGGCGGTCATCGTCAGCACACCGCTTCGCAGCGAAGGTTCGACATCGGGGTAATACAGACTGCTATGGAGTGGCGGTGCGGGCACACCGAGGTCGTCAAACCGTTGCAATCGCCGTTTCGAAATGGTTCCTAAGCGATACATCAAAATTGGCACGCCAGCGCGACCATACTGACTGAAATCTTCGCCGCCCATCGACGGCTCCGCGTGTACAACGTTTTCCGTGCCGATCGCGGTTCGAAAAACCTTCTCGAGACGCTCGGTCAGTTTCGCGTCGTTCTTGAGCGAGGGCGTCCCTTCGCTCACCGAAACATCAGGCGCGGGAGCGTTGTGGCTGGTGGCCACCGCGGCTGCTTTGCGTTTGATTGCAGCGATCACTTGCGCCCGCACGCCATCATCGTAACTGCGAACGGTGATTTGCAACTTGCATTCGTTGCTGATGATGTTGTGTTTGGTGCCGCCATGAATGGAACCGACCGTCACGACTGCCGGTTCAATTGGTTTGACTTCACGAGAGACGATCGTTTGCAGCGACATGATCAGGTCGGCTGCCTGAACGATCGGATCAATCGCAGTGTGGGGCGCTGAGCCATGGCCGCCGCGACCTTTCACCGTGATGTCGACACTATCGACGTTGGCGAGGGCGTAGCCGGCAAGCACCGCGACCTCACCGGCCGGCTGGTCGCTGGCGACATGCAGTGCGACGGCAAAGTCAGGCTTCGGGAATTTTGTGAACAAACCATCGTCAAGCATGGCCCGCGCGCCGGCACCACGCTCCTCGGCCGGTTGAGCGATCACGATCAGTGTGCCTGACCATTGGCTACGCAGTTTCGAGAGGCATCGAGCTGTGCCGATCAAATTCGTCATGTGTAAGTCATGACCACAAGCGTGCATGACACCGGTTGATGTGCCGCCGGGCAACTGCACTGTCTTTGTCGACGCGTAGGGCAATTGGGTCTTCTCGGTCACGGGAAGTGCGTCCAAGTCGCAGCGGAGCATCAGGGTTGGTCCCTGGCCATTGCGGAGCAGACCGACGACGCCGTGCCCGCCAACCTTCTCGGAGACTTCAAACCCGTCGCTTCGGAAGTGCTCTGCAACGTGCTTTGCCGTTTCCTCTTCTTGGAACGAAAGCTCTGGGTGCGTGTGTAACCATTGATAGGTTTCCAGCAAGGTCGACAATTCGGCGTCAAGCCACGTCGCAACGTCCGGATTAGGCTCGGCTGTTGTCGAGCCAACCAGCACGCCAAGGACGAGAAACAGAGTGCTGAACAAACGCATGGGAAATCCTGACCGTGTGACGTGAGTGGCAAACTGAAAACAGAGTTACCAAGTGTAACGATTTGACGTGGCGAGGAGGCGGCGAAGATAATGCGCCGACGATGCAGGAACAGTTGCCCTTTGACCACCACGAGTTTTGCGCCGAGCCCGACGAGGGGGAATGTGCGTTCGTGAATTCGTCACAGGCCGCGGCGCAAGAGACGCCGCTCGAAATGGCCACCGAGATCTCGAAGCGTTTTCACAATGCCAACGTTCGCCACGTGTTTCTGTTGCATGGCACCTTCGCGGGCGACGACGGCCTGGGCTGGATGCGACGCATCGGCTGGGTTTCGCCATCGCTCGCCGAAGTCTTTCGGCAAATCGGCAAGTCGGTTGTTGATCAGGTGGCTGGGCAAGTCGGTAACTTCACTGAGCAGTATGCCGAAAACCTCGGGCAGATCGTCAATGCGAGCCCAAGTGAGAGCACGCCCGTCACAGTCGGCCGGTTTCATTGGTCCGGCGAGAATCATCACCTGGGGCGAGCGCATGCGGCAGTGATTTTGCTCGACCAGTTCTTTCAGAGCGAATGGACGCCTGATGAACGCTTGTTGCTAATGGCTCACAGCCATGGCGGCAACGTCATCGCCATGGTCACGTCGATGCTCGGCGCAGGGCCGGTTGGCAAGCGTATTTTCTGTCGAGCGATGCGGCCGCACTTTCATAGCGAACAGCGTGCGATGTGGCAGCGAGTGGAAGCGGCGTTGGAAGACCCCGATCGGACACGGCGGCTTCCCAGGATCGATGTCGTGACCATGGGAACGCCGCTACGTTATGGCTGGAACCGTCGCGTCGTCAGTAAGCTGCTGCACGTGGTGCAACATCGAACTGTCGATCAAGAGCGGCCGACCGCGGCGGTGATTCCACGACAAGCTTGCGAAGTACTGCAGGCGGATGCTGGCGATTACGTTCAGCATGTCGGGATCAACGGAACCGATTTCCCACATCCGCTCCTTGCGCTACCAAGTCGCCGATCAGAACGTTGGCTGCGCCGGCTTTTTGAACCACGCATCAGTCCCTTGAAGTTCAAGCGGAACTATTGGTTCGGCAATCGTATCGCCAAAGAAGGCAAGACCCTGTTGGTCGACTATCCCGACGACCCCAAACATCTCAACCGCAAATTGGCTGGTCACGGTGTCTATACCTGCCAGCCATGGCTGAGCTTTCATCTTCAACGCATTGCCGAAGAGTTCTACGGTGGTGACGCATCGTGAGCGGCGCGGCGCAAGTGTTTCAGGTTGTTATTGCCTTTCCACTAGGCAGTTCGAAACTGCACATTTCAACACTCACCCTTGGGAGAGTCGGGCTCTAAGGCCCGGAGAGGGTTGGTTACTTGCAGAGAGCGTGCCCTCCCCGGACTTTGCGTCCGACCCTCCCGCAAGCGGGAGGGTGATTTTTGGAGCACGCGTTAACCGGGGCAAGCAATTCACCTCAGGGCACAGCAACTCCAATCCGCGGCGCTACTGACCGGCGATCAAGCTCGCCCTACGGCACCAGCCAGAACAAACCGGTTGTGGCCGCGGCCTGCGAAAGACCGCCACGCAAGCTGATTGGCACAGGTGGAACAATCCATGGTGCACAGTCACCCGGTCGGTAGTAGCCGAGTGCGTATTGGCACTCAACCGGTGTGTGCACGCCCATCTTGTACGGTAGGACGATCACACTAAGAAAGAAGTGTGCCGACGAAACCGCAGGTTGCAAAACGGGGCCAGCGGTGTGACCGTAACGTTCCAAGTTGACCTGTTCAAAGTACAACGGCTTGTGGCAAAGGTCGGATGCCTTCCAAGTCATGGTGGTTGCCGCCCAGTTGCGCGGTTGGAACGCAACCTGTTCGAGCAAGCACTGCTTGGGCAGACCCCAGTTGGATGACAAGTATTCCAGATCGGCCTCACTTAGCGAGTCCATCGGTAGTTCTTCGATGGAGCCATATTCGGTCTCGACCAGCACACGTTCGTAGGCAAGATCGCGAAGCCGTCCACTGGCAAGCTCTCGGCCTTCGGGGTTGCGCCAGGTCCGAATCACTTGGCGATCATCGAACTCGCCTTTGAGTTTTTCGAATTCTGCTTCGTCAATCACGTCGGGGCGAAACGGTGGACTTGGGTCGAGGGAAAGCATCGTGATCTTGTCACGTGCAATTCGCTCGCGAAAGTCTTCGCAGGTGATCGATCGAGTCTTGTAGGGCGTCTTGCGTTCGCCTGGCCCTGTGGCGTCATCGCCAGCACCAGGTCGAAGCGTGTCAAACGGGTTACCAAATTCGTCGCCGGTTTCCGGACGCATGACTTCGGGATCGCCGCCAAGGTTGTCCGAGGGCGATTCTTGTTGAAGCAAATCGCGAAGCGAGCGATTGCTGTCGGCATTCTCGGGTCCTTCTTCGACCGTTTGAGCCGGTTCAGGTTGGGAAGGAGCCGGTTCGGGCAAGACTTCCGTTTCTTGATTCGGTGCCGGAAGGTCAAAGGTGTTCGCTTCGTCGCGAAGTTGGTTGCCCAGCTGATCGGTTTGAGCCGGTTGGATCGCGGGTGCTTCGAGCTGCTCGGCTGGTGCATTTTGCGCAGCGGCTTGAGGATTCCCAAACGGATTCGATGGGTTAAAGAAACCTCCATTCGGTTCAGCCGCCGCAGGGGAAGCGTTCAAGTCAGCTGGCAACTCGAGCGTGCCGGTCTGAGGTTGAATCCATGCCGCCGGTTGAACAGCCTGCGGTTCGGCAACGCGAATCGGTTCGCTGTGCGAGACCCGAGCGATTTCATTTGGTTGCTGAGGCAGCGGACGACGGCTGACAGGCTCAGGAGCAGAGACGACCTGCTTGGCGGGACGCCCCCATTTCAAGTTCCAACCGCTGTGGGTTGGATTGTGAGCTGGTTTGGGGGCAACGTGCCGCGAGCCCATGCTCGGCACAGGACGCAATTGTCCAGCGGGTTGATAGTGAGCAGCAGTCGCGCGTTGGCGAGAGTACTGCTGCGCCTGGTTGGACTGAGTGGAATATGGCGATTGGGCGCCGGCCGAAAGAGTCATCAAGCCGGTGCCACAAAGGACCAAACTAAACAGAGTCCCCCGTTTGAACATCCGGGCTGTAGTTCGGCGCTTCTTGAGTGATCGCAATGTCATGCGGGTGGTTCTCCCTAACCGTTGCAGCCGAGACGCGAATGAATTTCGCATCACGTCGCAGTTCCTCGATCGTCCTTGTACCCACGTAGCCCATGCCTGCCCTGAGACCGCCTACCAACTGATAGACGTAGTCGCCGAGCGGACCTTTAAACGGCACACGACCTTCGACACCTTCAGGAACAAGCTTGTCCGCTGAGGCATCTTTTTGCCGGTACCGATCGCTACTTCCCTTGACCATCGCACCCATCGATCCCATGCCGCGGTAGGACTTGAACGTCCGTCCTTGGTAAAGGATCAGCTTTCCGGGACTTTCGGTCAGGCCTGCGAAGAGGCTGCCAATCATCACCGTACTTGCACCGGCTGCGAGAGCCTTGGTTATGTCACCGCTGAAACGGATTCCACCGTCAGCGATCACAGGTATGTTTCGTTGTTCAGCAACAGAGACCGCTTCGAGGATCGCCGTTACCTGCGGAACACCGATCCCGCTGATCACGCGTGTCGTGCAAATCGAGCCTGGCCCGATTCCGACCTTGACCGCGTCAGCCCCCGCTTCGATCAAGTCGCGTGCTCCATCAGCCGTCGCCACATTCCCGGCGATGACATCGATGTCCCAGTTTCTTTGTTGTTTTATCTCTCGAACGGTCTCGATCACGTTCTTGCTGTGCCCGTGTGCCGAGTCGACGACCAGCAGATCGACGCCTTGGCCGATCAGGCTTTCGGCTCGCTCAAAATCGCCGACGCCAATCGCCGCTCCGACCCGCAATCTTCCCTGCGGATCTTTGCAAGCACGGGGGAACCGCTTCATCATGTCGATGTCACGGATCGTGATCAGTCCCGTTAGTTTTCTATTTTCGTCAACCAGCAAAAGTTTCTCGACCCTTTTTGCCGTTAAAATCCGCTCAGCTTCCTCAAGCGTTACAGTCCCTACAGCCGTCACCAAGTTCTCACGCGTCATCACGTTGGAAATTGGGAGGTTTGGGTCTTCTAGGAATCGCAGGTCGCGTCGCGTGAGGATTCCAGCGAGGGTGTGGTCCTGGTTGACGATCGGGATCCCCGAGACGTTGGCTTGGTCCATCAACTCGGCAGCTCGGCCGACGCGTTCATCCGGGGGCAGCGTCACTGGATCGACGATGATGCCGTTGGCTGAGCGTTTGACCTTCAGGACCTGCTCGGTCTGGCTCTTGACCGACAAGTTCTTGTGGACAATCCCCAGACCACCTTCTTTGGCCAGGGCGATCGCCATTTCTGATTCCGTCACCGTGTCCATCGGGCTCGAAATCAGCGGGATTTGCAGAGTAATGCGATCGGTCAGGCGGCTAGAGACGTCCACCTCACTTGGAACAACCTCGCTGTAACGCGGCTGAAGCAAGACGTCGTCAAAGGTGACGCCCAAGTCCCCGATTTTCTGGTCAGTCATGCGTCGCGATCCGGTGCAGAGTCGACATCGCCCAGCAAAGCTGGGAAAAACCGAGGATTATGTCCCATCTCGGGCAAAATGAGTAGGTGGGCCGCAAGCAAAACGCGACGCAAACGGCACAAGGGAAAACCTAGCTCCACAGCCGTATCGCGTCGGTGCTCTGTCCCCGCGCGGATTGCCCGCGCGGATTGTTTTCTCCACGCGGTTTGCAGGAGTCGGGGGAAGATGAGACAGAAAAATGGAGGGGCAGAAAAATGGTTGGACCAATTCCGGCTGGTGCTCTGTCCCCAGGGCGGTTTGTTTGTCTGGGGAAGATGAGGCAGAAAGATGGAGGGCAGAAAAAGGGTGCTGATCGGTTCTGGCACTATGAAGCCAAGCAGACATCCCTCATTTTTCTGCCACCAATCTTTTTGCCGATCATCTCACTACGCATTCGTGCCATCCCTCATCTTTTGTCCCCCATTTTTCTGTCCATCTTCTGGGAACCGATTGGGGAAGGTTGGGGACAAGCAGACATCCCTCATTTTTCTGCCACCAATCTTTTTGCCGATCATCTCACTACGCGTTCGTGCCATCCCCCATCTTTTTGTCCCCCATTTTCATGTCCATCTTCTTCTGGGGACCGATAAGGGCCTAGGCTGCGGCGCGGCCGTTATGCCGGAGACGCAATTCTTCGTCTTCGATGATGTGGCGATGTGATTGCCCAGAAAGAGCCGCTTCGACGCGGCGTTTGACGCTGCGTCGCATCGCTCGGTGGTACCCCGAGGTGGCGGTAAAGAGCGTCACGAGATCGACGAATTGCGTGTCGGCCGTCAGCGGATGGGCGTCGAGGTCGATGTAGCTGTCAGAGCCGAACGAAAAAAGGCGTCCGTCGAGTTCGCCGATGTTCTCCCCATCGCATTCGACGTCGAAATCGGCACCGATCGAGACCCAGCGACGCTTTAGCATCAAATGGTGCATGCGTCCGTCGTCGTAGTACCCAAAGGTAAAGACCGACGGGATGCGAAAGGTCCGATGATTCTGTTGGATATAGGTCACGAAGTCGCTGCCAGGCAGCATCACGACCATCGTCAAGAGACTTCGTTTGGAACCGATCGAATTGTGGACTTCGGTCGTGGTGACTTGCTCGATCGTGCCGCACCAACGCACACGGGTTCCAGTCGTTTTGAAGAGTTTGAGCACCAGGCGGCGTTTCTCGATCTCGCCTGACTGCATCTTCATGATGTCGTCGTCCTCGAGCTGGTTTTCGAGCAGTTTCTCCTGCTTGCGATTCAGCTTGCCGGTCTTCTTGATCGTTTGTTTGAGCTCTTTGCGTCGCTTGTGCTGCATCGCGTCAAGCGCATCGGCCATCTCTTCGGCATCGGGCTTCCAAATATCGGTGCGGACGCCAATCAGGTGCGTCTTTTCCCACTTGCCCGAATCCTGGTCCTGGGTCGAGACGGTGCCGACCGTGTCCATGTGGGTCGTGAAGTGGTTGGTGTCGGCCGTCTTCAGCTTTTGAAGCAATTCAACGTTGCTGGGATGGATCCCGGGCAAGGCCCACATGTCGACGTAGCGACGCACATCCTGTGGTTCTTTTCTGGGCATGGTTCGACTGAAGAATGACGTGAAACAACATGGGTGTAACGCACATCGTTTTGCATCGTCGGTTCACGCCCGAATAATTAGCCCAACCGTCAAGGTTTACCAGAATCGGCGTAGGCGTAGGGTGTGTGCTTGCACGCACCGACACTTTCCATGCGGTTCCTATGCGACCAGGCAGTAATCGAGCAGTGGTGCGTGCAAGCACACACCCTACATCCTATGCGTCCGATTCGGGCTCGGCCTTTGGTGATCCGAGCGCGGTTGCCAACCGGCCATCATCGGCGGCAGCGATCCAGCGGAGGTCGATTTTCAGATCGTCGCCATCGGTAACCGCCATGACTGCGGGGTAGTCTGCCTGCAGTTTCTCGGTCCAATCTGACGCCGATTGGTTGGCGTGGCGAATTCGTAGTTGGCGTGACGGGAACCGCCAGCGACCATCCGGAGTGATGCGCGCATCATCGGCGGTCACCTGGCAGCTGGCAATCGAATCGCTGCCGGTCAAACGCGTTGCCATTCGTTCGGCGCGACTACGAAGGTTCTCTTCGCTGGCCGCAATCAGTCCAAGGCAAGGATTGGTGCTTGAGTCGCCCGCGAGTTCGAGTGCGACGGTCATCATCGCCGTGGTTGCAGCGCTTGCCGAAAGGGACGGCCAAGTGGCGGCCGACTTGATCTGAGCGATGCCTTCTTTGGAACCGACCACCAAGCCACAATCTGGCCCACCAAGGATTCCGCGACCAGGCAGGATCACAAAATCGGCTCCCTTCGAGATCAATGCTTCGGCTGAGGGAATCGCGTCGACGCAGGATTGTGAGACCGTTCCCACTGGCAGCACGACCGCCTGCAGGAACTCGCGGTCCGGAAGCTCGAGTAGTTCGACTTCGCGCGAGCCACCATCGGCGAGGACAGCGCAGAACTCATCAAGCCCATCAAAGTCGGTCGCAGCGACATGACCGACGGCACCCACTTCCTGAATCACTGGCAAGTACGTTCCAAAGGCCTCAGGCAGCGGCAACCCATTTGGCAAACGCACGGCATGATTTCGATGAATGACCAAGGGAGTCGACTCGACGAGCGACGAAAAGGCCGACAGGGCCGCAGGAAAACTTGATGCGATCGCGATGTCGACTTGGTCGCCACCGGGAATGCGTTTGGCAAGGCGTTTGGCGATTCGATCGTCGATGTCTTGGTTGACCAGCACGTCTCCATGCAAAAACTCGCACCCAATCTCGACGATCTGATCAGCCACGGGAAGACCCATGCCTCCCTCGCCCAGTAGGACACCGCTCGCGTTCAAAGCGGGAACGGCAAGCGTGGTGTGTTTTCGCGACCAGCGCTGGACAGCGTTCTTGCCCGACTCGGCGCTGCGCATCACTGTGTCGATCCCGCGTGCCGCTGTGTCAGGGATCTCTTGCAACAACTCGGTGGCTTGGGTCTTCAGCTTTGCAAGGGTCTGAGGGTCGCTGGCCTTCCGAGCTGCGTCGCTGATGCCGCGGCGGAGGACTTCTATGGACCAATGTGGGACAGCCATTTACGTCTCTGTTGTTTGGAATCTCTTGCAAATCGAATGCACACTCCCATTATGATCTGTCACGCGTGCGTTCAAGACCGTGGAATGAGGTGTCGGCGGAATTGTCTCTGACTTAGGCCCCAAAACTGATTTCGTCCGGGCGCGCCGGCTGCGAAAAGATCGACAAAACTGCACCAATCGACACAGCTGGAACTGGATGAGGGTCTGTGCAGTGTTTGCCCCGCTCACGGCAAGCCCGTAGACTGCATTTCTCTTCTGCTCACCAAACACGCATATTGGGGTAATAGGCATGCGAGCTTTATGGAAGGTGCGCTCGGCACAGCGCAGGGCAGTGATCACGCAGCGCAGTGCAGTGAATGGGCAGCGCAGTGTTTTGATGAGGCTTCGGAAAGCCTCTCTCGCGGGAGCGGTGATGCTGGCGAGTATCGCGACAACAAGTTCAGCTTTTGCGGCTGAGGAGCTTCCGTTCACGCTCAATGATGTTGCTGTCCTTGAACCAGCCGCAGACGAGGAAGTTGCGTCGACTGTGATCCGCTGGAACCGCGCTGAATCGGTGGAGAAGACCGTTTCGGTCGTAAAGGTGCGCAAGGAAAAACGGACACGCACGGTGTTGAAGGATGGAAAGGAAGAGGAGCAAACTTACATAGTCGCTATGCCCTACACCGAAGAGGTCGTCCAGCGATCGCTCGAAGCCAAGCCAATGGAATTGACCTTACCGCTGTTCAAAATCGCGGCCTGGACGCTTGAAGGCGATCAGCTGAGTGAAGAGGAGTTGGTCAAACGTCTCGCCAACAAGACTCTGGCTTTCCTTGTGAAGTCGCCGATTCGCGTCGCTCCACCACTTAGCGATCAACAGCGGCTCATGATTCGCGAGGACGCGCTTTTGGTCTATTCGCCCGATATCCCAGGCAGCTGGAATCTGCGAAGACTTCCGACGACAACGGCGCCAATACCCATTCGCTGACCTCTGACCTCGTTACCACGCTCCGCGTGGTAACGCACTCTTTGGACGCTCCGCGTCCTCTTCGTAGGTCATGCTCCGCATGACACGTATCCGCATCACGCGGAATCGAGGTAAGGCCCGACGCTAGCGCGTTCGGCTCACAGGTCAGCAGGAATGACGGTTCGGCATGACACGTATCCGCATGACGCGGAATTGAGCGTAAGGCCCGACGCTAGCGCGTTCGGCTCACCGGTCAGCAGGAATGACGGTTCGTTGTATGACAATAGGCGGGTGTCATGCACAGCATGACCTACTTTTGTCAACGGTCGAGTAGTGCTAGGGCGCGGATGGTTCGCGTGATTCGTGTCGCGAACTTGTTGACCGCGTAAAGGCCGATCACTCCGAACACGATCAGTGCAATGACCAATTGGGTTAGCCTTTGGATTTGGATCCCACGGTGGCCAACGATTTCAGCGGCTTCCTCGGACGGCATATTGAGAATGACGTTCTTCATTGACTCGATGTCGCTGTAGCTGGGCAGGTTGATCATCGACAACAGAACAGCCGCGGCAAGGGGGAGCGTCCCGGCGACAATGGCAAGCATGCCAATCCGTGGCTCCATTCCCGAGAGCTCGCTGCGCACACGATCTTTATATCGCGTTGCCGTTTGCCAACAATTCCCATATCCGTGACAGACAACCAAATACAACACGGCGAAGTAGGAGTAGGTCGTTGCGATCAATCCTGCGACGGTCCATGAGACGAAGAAGTGAAACTTGTCTTCCATTGACAACGGTTTGCCATCGAAAAGGCCGACGAGGTAGGAAAACAAAAGCGCGCCAGGAAACCATCCAACGGCCGACACGATCATGAATTGCTGCGGCAAACTCAACAGTCGACGCCGCAAACGCCTCAGTCGCGATCGCGTCAGGGGGATGTGATTGGTCAGCTTTCGATATCCAGAACGAAACTGCAGAAGCATCCATGCAAGCCAAGTGATGCAGGCTGGGTAGATGATGATGTTGTACGTGATGAACGCTTTCTGAAACGCCTCCTGGTTCATCCCAGTGATCCAGGCATTGTTGTACGCGATCTGAAAGAAGCTGGCGGCGAAGTGGGGCAAGAGTCCGCCGACCAAGATGATCCAGAACAGGTTTCGCTGGATCCACGTTGACGTTGGCGAACACTCAAGTGATTTGCGTTTGGCTTGTTGTTGCTGCTCGAGTCCTCGGAGTGCCGTGGCGAGTGCAGCGGCCGAAGGGTAACGTTTGCACGGCTCGGGCATTACGGCACGGCGAAGCACGACGGCCAGCCCAATTGGCAACGACGAGGCATCAAGTTCGACCATGCCACTTCGGATCCGAAGGTACTCGCTGAGTCGCTGGTGGCCTTTGGCTACAACATCGCTTTCGAGCGATTCGTAAGGCCGCGAGCCGCTGGCAAGTTCCCAGAGAACAACGCCCAGAGCGTAAACATCGCTGCGTGGTCCAACTTCTGTATCGCTTTCGCGATCGATCACGCGCGCCAGCTGTTCGGGAGCCATGTAGGCGATCGTTCCCCCAGCACTCTTTGAAGAGGCTTCCGTTTCCTGAGCAAGGTTAAAATCGGCAAGCAGTGCCGTTCCATCTTGATCAACCAAGATGTTCGCCGGCTTGATGTCGCGATGGGTGATCCCTTTTTGGTGCGCGTGGTCGAGCGCGTCGGCAAGATTCTGGCCCATCCGGCACACGCTTTCCGTCGAACGCACCGTGTCGCCTTCGTCATCGAGCTTGTCTGGATCACTGGGCATCAAACGCCGCAGGTCATTCTCGCTCCACGTCGAATGTGTGCTGCCGCCGTGCAAACGGTCGATCAGGGCGGCCAGATTACTGCCGTCGACAAACTGCATCCAAAGAAGTGAGCAGCCACTGGTGTTGTCTTTTGATTCGCCGTAGACGCCAACGATGTTTGGGTGTTTTAGGCGCGCAAGATTGCGACCCTCACCGTCACTGGCCCGTTGACCTTCAGGAAGGACGACCTTCAAAGCGACAAGACGATCAAGCATGAGTTCGCGGGCAAGGTAGACCGCGCCAAAACTCCCACGACCGAGCAAACGCTGAATGCGAAAATCGCCAATTTGATCGCCACGCACCAGGGCGTCGTAGCGGTTTGGCTTCGGGGGCGCATTGATCGGAGCCGAGCTGATCGGGGGCCTGCGATCGGGCAGATCGACTGTGGAGTGATCGTCAGCGGGGATTACCGTATCGTTCCCCTCGGGAATCTGCGTCGCGAATTCGTCCGCGGGCTGCTCGTCCGCACGTTGCTCCTGGGGGCGCTGATCGTCTCGAGCCTTGGGGTCAGTCATGGACTAATTGTGACACGGCTCAACGCGAGTCGCCATGCTCGGCAGAGTTTTTGAATGTCGCCTTTCGCTCCGCGAAAGTAGCGTCCGCAATCGCAACTTTTGCGGAGCGAAAGGCGACGATGTTGAAGCTCGGGGTGCAGAGAATCGCAGCCTCTCGGCGTGGTCAGCGCCGTTGGTAGTCCCGCCACTAGGCGGCAGATGAGAAGATTCCCCCTAGAGCTCGGTACTACGAACACTCTTGGGCCCGTCCTCGTTACCCCGCCCCGCGTGGTAACGCACTCTGGACGCTCCGCGTGGTAACGCACGCTTCGGACGCTCCGCGTCCTCTTCGTAGGTCATGCACCGCATGACATCCGTCCGCACAACGTGGAATCGAGTGCAAGGCCCGACGCTGGCGCGTTCGGCTCACAGGTGAGCGGCAAGGCGCTAGCTTGCTTTACGATAGATGCGTTCTGCCGGTATCGTGTTGACGTCGACGGGGCTGGCGTCGCTGAGCGACTGTTTGAAGCCGACGAACCACTTGTTGAGCCACGGTGGCATCGCGCGAAGGTTTGATGAAGTCTCCAGCGCCTCCGATTGCCACGCCATGTTGGCTGCAATCAGTTTCAAGATCTCTTCCAGGTCGAAGTAGGCGGTGTGGACCAGCTCTTTGCCGGTGAGCTGTTTTCCAAATTGCTCGAGGCTTGATGTGAACGAGGGCGTCGCGATCAGGTTCCGTAGTTTGGGAACCAGACCATGAGCGTTCTTGTTGGCGTAGGAGAGCAGCTTGATATTCAAGAGCGATGGAATCGCTTGAGGCGTGACTTCTTCGAGTTCGACCGGGTAGGGCATCACGTCGACGAGTGTCGCAGTGGGGCGGTCGCTACCCTGAGCCGCGCGAACGACGATATTTCGAATCTTGCTGTCGAGTGCCGGGTGGATGAGGCGATTGTAGATCGGAGCAAAAACCCAATAGTAGGGTCGCGAGAGCAAGCCAATGATGTCGGACAAGTAGACCACTTCGCTTGGCGCCATCTTGCTCAGGAACGAAACGGACATATCAAGCGTGGCACGCAACCCATTGATCGCTTCGTCTTCCGGCGACCAGATTCCCAGCCACCTTTCTCCGTATGTTTCGAACGTCTTGCGACGCAAGCGATTCTCGATGCGTATCCGAAACGATTCGATCGCCGGACTGATGCAGTAGACACTCGCGTGAATGAACAGGTACGAGATTCCCGCGAGAAGAACCAGCAGGAACAAGCCCTCTGGGGTCGCGAGGTAATAGCGAGCAAGCGTTGTGTCGCCTTTGGGATCGAACCCGCCAACAACGACACCGTCCGGGCCGCGCTCGACGTCGACCCCCATCCATTCCACGGTCGCGAGGACTGGAGCACGCACGATGTGCGTGTAGCCGACTTGATCGTCGGGCTTGAGTGTCAAGGGCTTTCGAGTGTCGGTGGCGATGTGCGTCAGTTCGGTGACCAGTTGGCGCGGCGCCGCAAAGGCTGGCCAAAGCAACAGCAGGCCCAGTAAGAGACCTGCGATGTTCATCACGTTCATTTTTCCGCGACTGCGATGTTGCATGAACGGCGTGCCAATCGTCGTCCAGCTTTGCAGGTGTTTGAGCGGGCGTTTTAGCAGCACGGACATCTGCAACGCATTCCAAATCACCGATCCGCCATGACTGTGGCCGACGAGATGATAGTCCTGGCCTTCTTCTTCGAGCGTTTGCAGTTTGCGTAAGAGTTTGGCTGCGGCCTTGCTGCGTGCTCGGTCGCTGTTTTCGCCCGACCAATGAAAGACGTTGCCCTTGTCAGCCACTTTCACAAAAAACGGGACAAGGGTTTGTAGTTTTTGAGCAACCGGGCTGCCTGATTGCCACCAAGCGTCGCCGGAATCTTCCTCGCTGCTTGCGAAGGTACCGTGCACAAGGATGGCTTGAGCCTGTTCGATCGGAGCACATCCGTCGGCGCGTCTTGGTTTTCTTCGCTTGGCCATCCGTTCCCTCTGAGCTGTGGATCCATCCACTGATCTCGCGCACCGACGGCGAGCCTCAAGGCTGGCAACCGGTGCATTCTAAGAGGGACAATAGTAAAGTCACCCGATCGGGGCCAAGACGAGAGTTCGAGAGTATGCCGAGCGGTGACGTTCAACCATCACAACCTGGTTGCTAGACGTATCCGGCCGCCAGTGCCTCGTGAACCGCCTCGAGATCGCCCCGCATTTCTTCCATCGTCTGGTACCGTTGGTCCGGATCGATGGCCATTGCCTGCTCAATGATTTGGGCGCAAGCATCGGGAACATCGGGGTTTACTGCGACGGGGCTCGGCCGTTCGTAGCTACTGTGAGCGACCATGATTTGCAGATCGCTAGAGAGATCAGCGAAAGGTGGCTGGCCGGCTAGCAAGGCAAAGTAAGTCGCGCCAAGTGAGTAAATGTCACCTCGCGCATCGACCTTTTCCCCTTCGCATTGCTCGGGGCTCATGTAGTAGGGCGTTCCGATCAGCTGGCCAGCGAGCGTCAAGTTCTGCAGGGTGGTGGTGGTCGTCGATGTCGTTTTTTTCGCGAGCCGGAAATCAGACACCTTCACCCGCCCATCGTCGGTGAGCAGAAGATTGGAGGGGTTGATGTCGCGATGGACGAACCCTTGTTGATGAGCGGCGCTGAGTCCGAGACTCGCTTCGATCGCCATCCGCGTTGCATCGGCGGGATCGTAGGCTTGGCCGCGAGCGAGTCGGTCATTTGCGCTGCCGCCGGCGACAACCTCCATCACGATGTACCAAAAGGCACCTTCTTGAGCGATCTCATGCACAGTGACGGTGTTGGTGTGTTTGACCTTTCCGGCACTCTTGGCTTCGGAAATGAATCGCGACCGTTCGGTTTCGTCGGTCAGCAATTGGTCGGTCAACACCTTGATTGCAACGTCGCGCTCAATCGATGTGTCGTGGGCGCGGAAGACCAGCCCCTTGCCGCCCGTACCCAGGACGCCCGTGATTTCGTAACGTCCAAGACGTCGCCCGAGCCATTCTTCTGGGTTGAGTTGTTGGTGCTGCATGATTCCATCCTGTTGCGAGAGGTGAATGGAATTATGCGAAAGATAGCCAAGCCAGCGAAATACTGATTCTTTCGTACTGGGCCAGTCAGTGGGCCCTCTCAGTCGTCCGTTGGCTTGTCGGTCGCGAATTTGGCTGAGACCGCGGTGACCAATTCTTTCAAATTCCGTGGGTTTTGGCCAAGGTCGCCCTTGCCGACCCGAGATTGGCTCTCGGCATGGAACGCCGTTTTTTGATCGGCGTGTTTGAGTTCGATTTGAACGTCATCGACAAACCCCAGCATCTTTGTGGTCCGCGTGAGGTGTATCTGGATGGTTCCGTCGATTTCCGATTGTGATTGCAAATCCCACTGTTTTTGGTCGCCCGCCCAGGCGGCAAGGAACTCGGTGATGGCGGCCGAATTGGCGTCGAGCAGTAGCGGACGCAGTGACGGATCAGAATGGTCTGGTTCCAAGGCTGCCGAGTTTTCGGTCCAATCTCTTCGCCAGTTGTCGATTCGTGCAAAGATGCTCAACATGATGACGGCGAAAATGGAAAGAAAGAGGATCACAACGGTGCGTGGACGTTTGGTCGACTTTTGCAATTTGTCGTTCGCTCAAAGGGATGCAAAACAAAATGGCAGAGACTCGTTCACTGTTTGCTGATGCCGAAGAGGATCATCTGCAAAGTGCTCAGCCGCTAGCTGCTCGTATGCGCCCGCAGTCGCTGGGCGAGTACGTAGGCCAGCAACATATTTTGGGAGACGGCAAACTGCTTCGGCGAATGATCGAGGCGGGCCGCCTGGGTTCCATCATTCTGTTTGGTCCTCCCGGAACTGGGAAGACGACTTTGGCCCAATTGATCGCCAGCGAAACGGGCAGCACATTGCGAACGCTCAGTGCAGTATCGAGCGGCGTCAAGGACGTTCGTGAAGTACTTGCCTGGGCCCAGGACATTGTTGCAACAGGTGGTCCACGCCCCATTTTGTTCATCGACGAGATCCATCGGTTCAGCAAAAGCCAACAGGACGCGTTGTTGCCAGACGTCGAGGCGGGTGTTGTTTCGTTGATCGGCGCGACAACAAGCAATCCTTACTTTGCGGTCAATGGCGCACTTCTGAGTCGAAGTCGATTGTTTCAGTTGCAGTCGCTCACGCCTGAAGATGTACGCGTGCTCATCGATCGCTCACTGGGGGATCGTCAGCGTGGGCTTGGCGATGCATCGTCGCAAGTCGATGACGATGCTCGCGACTACTTGGCTCGTGCGTGCGAAGGGGATGCGCGACGCGCTTTGTCGGCGCTCGAGATTGCGGTGCGCAGTTCAGATCACGTGACCAAAGAGATTGCTGCCGAGACGTTGGGCAATCGACTCGGCGGTTATGATGCGACGGGAGATGATCACTACGACCTTGCCAGTGCATTGATCAAAAGCATTCGTGGCAGCGACGTTGACGCGGGGCTTTACTGGCTGGCGCGGATGATCGAAGGAGGCGAGGACATTCGCTTTTTGTGCAGGCGTCTGGTGATCTTGGCCAGCGAAGACATCGGCAACGCCGACCCTCAAGCCCTGCAGGTTGCCGTGGCGGCGATGCAGGCTTGCGAGTTTGTGGGCCTTCCTGAGTGTCAACTCACACTCAGTCAAACGGTCGCCTACTTGGCTCTCGCACCGAAGAGCAATGCGGCAACGGTCGCCATCGGCGCGGCAATCCAGGACGTTCGACACAACGAGATCGTTCCGATTCCGAAGGCCCTGCGGTGCGCACACTACTCGGGCGCAAAGGATCTCGGGCACGGCGAAGGCTACAAGTACGCTCATAACAGCGAAGGTGGCGTCGCCGAGCAGGACTACCTTGGCGTCGACCGAACCTATTACGAACCGGTTGATCGCGGTTTCGAAGCGGAGCTGCAACAACGGCTCGCCGAGATTCGCAAGCAGCTCAAGCCTGAGTCGTAAGCCGCTCACGATGCGCCGTTATTCCGTGGGGTGTGTGCTTGCACGCGCTCCAACAATCACCCTCCCGCTTGCGGGAGGGTCGGACGCAAAGTCCGGGGAGGGAATGATCGATACATACCCTCTCCGGGCCTTAGAGCCCGACTCTCCCAAGGGAGAGTGCTAACGTGTGCAATTTCCAGCGAGCGTGACTGCGGCCTACTGCTGTGCCTCTTCACCTGTCTTGCAATGGCGATCGAGCCAATCAAAAAAGACTCGTCCCCATACGACGCCGTTTTGAGGCTGCAGCACCCAGTGGCCTTCGTTTGGAAAGTAGAGAAAACGACTCGGGACGCCCTGCACTTGCGCTGCCGTGAAGGCCTCCATCCCTTGAGTGACGGGCACTCGAAAATCCTTTTCGCCATGGATGACAAGCAACGGTGTTTTCCAGTTGCCAATGAAGCTGTGCGGTGAAAACTCGCGGTACTTTTTCAAAACGTCGTCACTCTTCCAGTAGGGACCACCTAAGTCCCAGTTGACGAAAAATAACTCTTCGGTCGAGCCATACATGGACTCGAGATTGAAAACACCGCAGTGGGCGATCATGGCGCAGAACCGACTCTCGGCCTTGCCCATCATCCAATAGACCGTGTAGCCGCCAAAGCTGGCGCCAATCGCAGCAACTCGGCTGCGGTCGATGGTGGGGTCGGCGATCATCGCATCGGTCGAAGCCAGAATATCTTGCATCGCTTGGCCGCCCCAATCGCCACTGATCTGATCATTCCATTGACGGCCAAAGCCGGGCATTCCGCGACGGTTGACGGCGAGCACCACGTAGCCCTTGGAGGCCATCATGTGAAAGTTCCAGCGATACGAAAACCATTGGCCGATCTGGCCTTGGGGACCGCCTTGGCAGTACGTCAGCATCGGCCATTGCTTTTCTTCCGACGCATCGTAATCAGGTGGCACGATCACCCAGTTGTGAATCTTCTTGCCATCGGTTGCCGTGAAATACCGTTCTTCGATTCTTGGCAGTTCAAGCGTTTTGTAGATTTCACCGTTGACGTCCGTGATGGTGGTGACTTGGTTCGTGACGACGTTGACCAGTGCGAGCTCGGTGGGACGCAACATGCTCTGCTGTTTAGCCAGCACAAAATCAGTTCCGGGAACATCGGCAACGACCGAGAAGTTGAATCGTCCTCGGGAAACTTGCGTTGGCGTTCCACCGTCGGCAGGGATCGAGAAGACCTGGTTGGTTCCGCGGGTTTCGCTGTAGAAGTAGAGTTCGCTGTTGTCTTCGCTCCATGTCGCCGAGTGGGTCGTTTGATCAAGGCCTTCGGTGATTTCGGTGGTCACACCTGTATTGCGGTCATAGAGAAGGATTCGGTTGCGGTCTGATTCAAATCCTCCACGCTCCATCGAATGAAATGCAATGGTGCGGCCGTCCGAAGAGTAGGCGGGTGACATGTCATAGCCAGGCATGCCAGGGGTGATGTTCTTCAGTGCTCCGCCTTCGCTCGAAACAAGGTAGATGCCGCTGTCGGTGCTTTCAGCAGGGTTGTTGACCAGCTTCAACGTGAGAGCCAACTCTTTGCCGTCTGGCGAAAACGAAAACTGTTCGCTTCCCCCGAAGGGCGGCAACGGGCAATCGGCCTTCAGCGTCGACATCAAGTCAAGTGGCTCGGAAGCCTTACCTTGCGCATCGATTTTGGCTACGTGGACGTGACTGTAGGCGTAGTCGTGCCATTGGTTCCAATGCCGATACATCAACGAGTCAATGATTCTCGCATCTGCTTTGGGCAGGTCTTCGTAGATTTCCGTGACCTTGGCATCCATCTTGATATCGACGGTAAAGGCAATCGCGTCGCCTGATGGCGAGGTGATCAGATTGGAGATTCCCTGCTCAACACTCGTTAGCTGGACCGGGGCGGAGCCTTGGGCGTCGGTCATCCAGGCTTGAGGTTTCTCGGTTGCTTCATCGTCTTCGCCATTGGCCATCTTTGCCGGCGCGATGTAGACGAGCTTTTGACCGCTGGAGTGGTTAAGCCAATTGAGTGAGCCGAGTCCTTTGACGTCCGCCAAGACAGTTTTCGCTTGAACGTTGGCGAGCGGCGTTTCAAAGGCGGTTGACTTGGTGTCACCGCTGACCGATGCGTCAACGGCTTGTACATAGAGCGTTGTGACGCCCGAGTTTTCCTTGAGGTCGTAGCGAGTCACGGTGTAGGCGATCTGCTTGCCGTCGGGCGAGACCGTGGCGCCACCGATTCGGGAGAGGTCCCAGAGCTTTTCGGGGGTCAAACGGTCTGCGTTTGCAACCAAGCCCAGCAAGAGACTTGCGACAATTGGCAACGACGTGCGTAAAAACATCATGTTGGATTTCTCGATACCGTTGGAGCGCGACAGAGTGGCGGAACGCTGATATCTTAATGCTCCGGACGAAGAAGAAACACCGTCGTGCTTGGACGATGGTCGATCCGGCCGAGACCGCCCTCGATTTTCACAAACCCCGCCGATCGACGCCCCTTCATTCGTCAACCATGAACTCTTAACAACGCTAGGAATATTGGGATGGCTAAAGTTGACGTCGCGAAGGCACTGCGAGTCGTGGCCCTCGGATTGCCTGAGGCAGAAGAAGGTGTGTCATGCAACAAGAGTGCCTACAAGGCTCGCAAGAAGAGCTATCTTTTTGTCGGCGAGAAAGATGACAGCTACAACGTCATGGTCAAGCTTGGGGATTCGATCCCAGAAGCAGAGAAACTCGCGGCCAAATTCCCTGAAAACGTTAGCGTGGGAAAGGGCGGTTGGGTAAAGGTCGAATTTCCACTCGGCAAAGCCTTACCTAAGGGAGTGCTCGAGCGTTGGACGCTTGAGAGCTATCGGATGCTGGTCCACAAGGATCTTGTTGCGCAGATCGACGGCCAAGCGAATCCGAAAACAGCGAAACGTTCGGCGAAGAAAAAGGTTGCCAAAAAACGCGTGACTAAGAAGGTTGCGGCGAAGGCGACCAAAAAACAGGGTGTCAAAAAGAAAGCCGCCAAAAAGCGTGCGGCCAAAAAGAAAGCTCGTCGCTGACGAGCTTGAGTTGCGGGATCGTTTCAGGGTAGCAAAAGCGAAGCGCCCAACGCACCTTCTATCAAACGCAACACCTCGGAGCAGCGCGGGCGCTTCGCTTTCACTACCTTGAAGACGATCGAATTCTTAGAATCGTCCGCAATGTGTCCTTTCGGACAAGTTCAAAATCTTTCGATCCCCTTCGACCATGAACGCGTCTCCGTTGCCGCTTTCGATGTCGACTTTGTCCACGTCGATGTCGCCCGGCAATTGGTAAACGATATGGCCTGGAGAATCGAGCGAAAGGAGCTTCAAACGCTTCTCGTCTTTCTTGATGATGTGCCCGTTCGAAAGGTCACGAACGAACGAAAAACCTTCTGCTTTAAGCAACGGTCCTTCACAGACGACCGTGCGACCCAAAAAGAACCGCACTTCATCTCGCTCAAACATCCGCCGGTGCGAAACCAGCACGACGTCTCCCGAATTCAGAATCATCGTATCACCCCTAATCGCTTCTGTTGCCGTCGAGTTTTCGCCTTCGCGGCAACGTCGTTGGCGGCCTTTACCCGCACTGCCAACTGCCCAACACTACGTCACATCTTTGCCGCGCCAAACGATTCAGACATTTTGACAATGTCGCACACTTGCCGTTCCAAGGACGCACACGTTGCCGCCGTAGAAGCGATACAGTCGATACAACCATGGCGAGAAAGACCAGTGCGATCCGCGGGGAAAACTCTGCGGCCAAGAGTCCTCTTGCGCAGCCGACGCACTGCCTGTGAGCCGCTGGCCGTGAGGCCTCGCGCCCTTGCACACTGGCAACTAGGACTAAGGCCTGGCCGCTTGCACGAGTTTCAACGCAGTTGTGTGAGGCTCTGGCAAGAGCTTCTTCCGGTGGACTCACAGTTCAAGTCCGTAGCGTTGAGAGCTTGCCGGATCTGCGTCGCTGTCGCTCCTTGATCCGGCCTACAAGAACACTCGATGGAGGGCTAGGAGCGGACAGTCGCCAGCACTTGGCCGGTGGCGACTTGATCGCCGACGGCAAAGCGAATCTCGTCGACCGTTCCATCGACGGGAGACTGGATTTCCATCTCCATTTTCATCGCTTCAAGAATCAACATCGGCTCACCGGCTCGCACGTGGTCGCCCGCATGGACGAGTTGTTTGTAGACGGCGCCGGGCATCTGGGAACTGACCTCTGTGATTTTTCCTCCGCCCCCGCTGCCCCCACCACTCGAATCGGGCGACGCGGTTTTGTCTTCAGGGCGAATCGCAACGCGATAGACTTTGCCATCGACCGTCACCATGTTGCCTTCGAAGGCCATGTAGATGTCTTCGCCGTTGACCGTGACAGTGTATTCGGCTGGCCCGCTCGAAGGCTTGGCGGTGGTCGAAGCTGCCGCCGCCGCTTCCGCCTCGCGGTCAATTTTCCGGACGCCAATTTCGGCTTCGCCTTTAAGGAATTTGATTCCTTTGTCTTTACAAGCAGCCGCGATAAAGATGTTTTCATCGGTGATCGGCAAGCCCTCTTTTTCAAGATCGGCTTTTGCGACGTCCACGCCCTTGGTGGGGTCGGCGTCGTTCAGTTCCAGGACCGGTTTGGTCGTTGGTTCGAGCTCGAGCTGTTCTTTGGCGAGCGCGACGACTTCGGGATCGGGTTCAACGGGTGTGCGACCAAAGTACCCGAGTACCATTTTGCCGTAGGGTTCGGCGATCTTTTTCCAGGGCCCAAACATGACGTTATTGAAGGCCTGTTGGAAATAAAATTGTGACACGGGCGTGACTGACGTGCCGTAGCCGCCCTTTCGCACCACGTCGCTCATCGCCAGGATGATCTCGGGGTACTTTTCCATGATGTTGTTGTCACGCAACATCTGAGTGTTCGCGGTGAGCGCGCCGCCCGGCATGGGACTCCACGGAATGAGTGGTTCGACCGCGGTCGCTTCGGGTGGCAAGAAGTAATCCTTCATGCAGTCCTTGAAGACCTCTTCGGCTTCACGCACCTTTTCCACATCGACATCAAGTTCGTAGTCTGAACCGCGCAGGGCGTGCCACATCACAAGGATGTCGGGCTGGCACGTTCCGCCCGAGCAGGGAGCCATCGAAAGGTCGATCGCGTCGGCGCCGGCGTCGAGAGCAGCTTTGTTGGCAAGAACGCTGACGCCTGCTGTTTCGTGAGTGTGGAAGTGAATGAATGTGTCTTCGGGCAACATCTTGCGTGCTTCTTTGATCGTCTCGTAGACCTTCGAAGGCACGGCCGTTCCCGACGCGTCTTTGAAACAAACCGCGTCGAATGGGATTTCGGCGTCCAAGATTTCACGCAGTGTCTTGGTGTAGAAGGCGGCGTCGTGAGCCCCTTCGCAACCTGGCGGCAGTTCCATCAAGGTGACGCAGACTTGGTGCTTCAAGCCGGCTTCGACAATGCACTTGCCGCTGTAGATCAGGTTGTTGACGTCGTTGAGCGCGTCAAAGTTGCGAATAGTGGTGATCCCGTGCTTTTTGAACAGTTGCGCGTGCAGACGCACGATGTCGCTCGGTTGCGAATCGAGTCCGACGACGTTCACGCCACGAGCCAGCGTTTGCAAATCGGCATCGGGGCCCGCCGTTTCGCGAAAAGCATCCATCATCGCGAAGGCGTCTTCGTTGCAATAAAAATACAACGACTGGAATCGAGCGCCGCCGCCCGCTTCGAACCACGTGATGCCGGCGTCACGCGCCGCTTGGACCGCAGGCAAAAAGTCTTGCGTAAAGACTCTGGCTCCGAAGACGGACTGGAATCCGTCGCGGAACGCGGTGCACATGAATTTGACTTTCTTCTTCGACACGTTGCTTTTCCTTCTTACAAGCAGTCGCCGCTTTTTGGATCAATTCTTCAATCGAGGTGGCTCACGTAAGCACAGACCAAAGCACGCCCGCGGCAATCGCCGACCCAATCACTCCGGCAACATTTGGTGCCATCGCATGCATCAACAAGAAATTGTGGGGGTCCTCTTGCTGGCCAACCATTTGAACGACGCGGGCCGAATCAGGGACGGCCGAAACGCCCGCGGCGCCAACAAGCGGATTGATCTTTTCTTTCAGGAAGAGGTTCATGAACTTGGCGAACAGAACACCACCCGCGGTCGCCACGGCAAACGAGAGGGCGCCCAGACCAAAGATCTGCAGCGATTCGCGGGTCAGGAATGTTTGGGCTTGAGTGCTCGCACCGACCGAAAAACCGAGCAGGATGGTGACGATGTCGATCATCGCGGCTCGGGCGGTTGCAGCCAAGCGTTCGGTGACAAGGCTTTCCTTGAGCAGATTGCCAAAGAACAGCATGCCAAGCAAAACGACCGCGCCTGGCGCGATCATGGTTGAAATCAGAAACGCCGCGATCGGAAAGATCATCTTTTCACGTTTGGAAACGTTACGCGGTGGCTTCATCCGGATCAGCCGTTCTTCGCGCGTCGTCAACAGCTTCATGATCGGCGGCTGGATGACCGGCACGAGCGCCATGTAGGAATAGGCGGCAATCGCGATCGCACCAAGCAGATCGGGCGCAAGTTTTGATGCCAGGAAGATCGCCGTTGGGCCGTCGGCGCCGCCGATGATTCCGATTGCTCCCGCTTCGAGCAGATCGAAACCGAGTCCGACTGCGCCAAACAACGTCAAGAAGACTCCGATTTGTGCGGCAGCGCCAAGCAGTACGAGTTTGGGATTGGAGAGCATCGTCGAAAAGTCGGTCATCGCGCCGATGCCAAGGAAGATCAGCGGCGGGTAAATGCCGTAGCTGACCCCAAAGTAAAGGTAGCTCAGCACGCTACCCATTTCATACTTGACTTCGTCTCCCTCAAGCACGAACTGATGCATGTCGTACACCGACATCGACATCCCCTCGACGATGGGGATATTGCCGACGATAGCACCCATGCCAATGGGCACAAGCAGCAGCGGTTCGTAGTCCTTGGTGATCGCCAAGGTGATAAAGGCGATGCCGATCACGATCATGACGGCGTTGCCAAACGTCAATGTGGCAAAGCCCGTCGTGCTCAAGAATTCACGGAGGATATCCATCTACGTCCTTTCGAAACCCTTCAATGCGCTCTTGTCTTCATCTCACGTTGCTACTTCGATTTCGAAGCGGACTGTTCTTGGTCGATCTGTTTTTGCAGCTCCGTGTGCAGCACAAATCCGATCGCGGCCAAGACGGCTCCGTCGTCGGGCACTTGGCTTTCGGGGTGGCTGCGGTTGCCATGGCCGTCATCGACTTCGGGCCATCGCTTTTCGATCAGCCCGAGCACCTTGGGAAGGGCCGCAATGAACAAGCTGATTAGGGTGAGGGCACAACCGACGATCAGCATGCCAGCGATCGCAATGGTTGCAGCTTCGGCGTAGTTGTCAGCCAACAAAAACATCGTCATCGCCATCATGGCTACGGAGGATTGGAGGAGTTGGGTGGAGGTGGGAACGGCAAATTGTAGCCAATAATCAGCCGCGGTGTTTGCGTTGCGGCTGTGGAATTCTCAAGGCCGACCGAGACGAGAAAACGGGGGATGCCGACGCTCGATTCACATTGACACAAGCGGGCCATTTTTGGTTTGCTCCGTGACAGAACCTCCCGCACTTCTCGACCAAGACATTCGGAATCGACGCCGTGGACCGCACTGAGCTAAGCCGACTTTGGGAAAACTGTCGCCACCAATCAACCCTCAATCGGCTCCCCCGCTGGATCGACTGGCGTGTGACCAAGAAGGTTGCCAAGTGGACGGGCCGCCCACGCCGTCGCGAAACGGAGCTGTTTTGGGGCCAGAAGATGACGATCGTCTATCCCGAATACGTGTCTTCCAAGATCGGGCAGAGTGGTTTCTTCGAAGCTGATTTGACTTCCATGTTCATTGACGTCCTGCGTCCGGGAATGGTTGTCTATGACGTCGGATCCCACTTCGGATATTTCAGCCTGCTTGCGTCGGCTTTGGTTGGCGATGAGGGCCATGTTTTCGCTTTTGAACCGACTTCGAACACCTACAGCGTTCTTTCATCCAACGCCGAACGCCGCGAAAACATTTCGTGTCACAATGTCGCAGCCTTTCGCGAATCTGGCGAGATTTCGTTTTGGGATCAAGGGCTCAACGGCAGTTCGGTCAATTTCATTGTCAACGACCAATCAAGCGTGGATCCGGCCCATATCGTCAGCGGGCGAATGATCAAGGTGCCTGCGGTCAAGCTTGACGAGTTCGCGAGCGATCATCGCGACCCTGACTTTTTGAAGATTGACGCCGAAGGCGCTGAGGGACCGATCCTCGAAGGGATGGCGGAGATTATCCAACGTTCACGGCCTGCGATCAGTCTCGAAATGGGCGACGGGATCACTCAAAAGACTGGCAACAAGCCCTGTCGCGAAAACGTGACCTTCCTGCAAGACCTTGGCTACGAAGTTTACGATTATCGTAGGTGCGAAATGCAGCGACACGACATCGCCGCCAGTTACGCCTATGACAATCTTCTCTTCAAGCACCCGCAATGGGCGTTCTTCGAGCGTGAAGCGGCTGTCGCCTAGGTTGCGGCTACCAGTTGACGTCGGTGCGTGTGATCAGACGCGACGTGATCTGGGCATTGCCGCCGTTGAGGCGATTGAGTGCCGCGAGAACTTGCTTGAGTTCGATTTGCTGGGCCTCGTGAATCAGTTTGGGCGTTGCACCGGGGATCATTGCGACGGTCAACGCGCCATCGAAGAGCTCGCGAACTTTGGGCTCGAGCTGCTTTTGCTCGGCTTCTGTTCCCACAACCAAGAGCACGCGTTGTTGTCCGCCGTGCGCTAGCAGTTCAGGGCGAACGGCGCGGATTGCTTGTTCGACCGGTAGCGGGCCCTCGGTATGCTTCGTAGCGAAGCCTGTCGAAGAAAGTGCCTGCGTGACCAGCGTTGATTCGCCCATCGGGTCGGCGATGCCGGGCAGCGCGACGGTCATGTCGGTAAGCGTCATCGATTGCGAAAGCGCTTCACTGTCGGTGTCGTCTTGAAACTCGCCATCGCCAAAGATTTCCCGAACCAGCGGCATCGCTTCGTCGGTCATGTCCGCGACCATTTCTTTTGCGTCGACGCCAGAGCCGTCAGTCAATGGACGGAGGAGCCAGCGGGTGCCGGCGAGTTCATGCAGCTTTTCAAGGGTGGGTTCGAGGTGGGCCTGAATTTCCTCTGGCATCTCGTCCCAGGGATTGGCTTCGTTGGATTGTTCTTTGGTTGTTTGAACGATGGCCATCGCCAAGCTCGTCGCGAAGGTTTCGAAACTTGCCTGGAGCGCGGCGAGGGTGGCGCACAAGCGATTCAATCGTTCCGATGCAATGCGATCGACCTGTTGGGCGACAATGCGATGCTGTCGGGCCTGACGCTGCGCCGCTGGGTTCATTGGCGGCTCGTCTTGCTCGGCGCCTTCCTCGTCGACCAGTTCGGCCTCGATCGGGAGTTCCTTTGCGGATTGGATCAGCAGCTTGAGCGTTTCGACGACGGTCGTGATGTCCACGCGGCCATCATGCAGCGATACCGAAATCTCGCGACGCAGATTGGTCAGTACCGACTCGAGCATCAAGTCATGCTCGACGCTGTTGTGGCTGCGCAGTAGTTGGTAGATGTTCTCGCCAAGTTCGTGATCATCCGAAAGGACTGACTTCGGCAAATTCATCAAATGATTTGACAGTCGGTCGGTGCGCTCGTCCTCGTCGGCGCCCAACAAGTCAAGCGTGGCATCGAAGAAGGCTTGTCTTGAGATGGCGCATCGGCGAATCAGCCTGTCGGCGACCGGAGCGGCAAGGTCGCGCGCCGTCGACGGCAGTCCCAGCCATCGTACCAGCATGACCTTGACGGTCGCTGGCGTAAGAAGTTTCTGCTCGAGCGATCTCGCGACGCCAAGTGCGACCAGTCCGACGGAGCGAAGCATCGGCTCGCCAACGGCGCTGGAACGATCGTCGGATGCGATTTTCCGCGCGGCAGCAAGCAAGTCACCACCGCCGCTCGCGTCCGTCCAGACGTAGTCGGTAATCGCATTGACCGGTGAAGGTGTTGCGCTCGACCGAGGCCCCATCGCGACGAGGTAAAGGTTCTTTAGCGGCGACCGTGCAGCGGGAACGCTTGGGAACCCCGCACCGGCGTCGCCGGGGTAACTGTTTCCGGGACGCATGAAATGTTGCAGCTCGATTGTTGCTGCATGGGTGTCGTGCAGAGCAAGTGGTGATGCGGGGTCGGCTCGGAATTCAGTTGCCGACAACATCGAAAGGATTTCGGTTTCCTCCATGCCGGCTTGGTCAAGCAGATGTCGTAACACGTGGACGACATCGATATAGATTCCGCTCGCTGTCCCGCCGGAAAGGGAGCCGACGACATAAATGCGTGGCTTTTCGCTTCCGGCCGATTGTTTCAGTTGTTCAACCGCTTGTGCGAGCTGACGCATGAAGTCTTGACCATGATCGACCAGTGCAAGACGACCAAGCGGTCGCATCCCTTCTGTTGAACGGCTTCGCGGGACGTTGTAGATCCAACGGCGCGAGATGGTGCCAAGTCGATCCGTTCCCTCTTGACGATAGTCGTGAGCGCTCCGAAGTGGGATATGGATGTTAACGCACTTGGTAACACGTTCGGAGGCTTCCCCAACACGCATCGAATGCAACGTTGCGATATCGGTATCAATCAGCACGCCGTGCAAATCGATGGGCGTCGCCGAATGCAGGTCACAGCATCGTTGTCGCAATTCGCGCAAGCAGTCCGCACCCGTCCCACCGAGCGCAACGACCAACGCATGACTTCGAACATGTTCGCTGACACTGTCGTGTCCACCAAGCTGTGGCAAGTCCTCGACAACTTGCGGCGCTTCGCCTTGGTCTTCAAGGTCGTCGCTCGAAATGACGACGGTTCGGGTGCGCGGGCTATGCAACGCGTTGACGAACTCGGTGCAGTTGTCGAATCGACGCGTCGGGTCCTTTTCCAGGGCGCGCGCAACAACCGGCCGATCGCTTGGCGGAAGGGCTTCGAGGTTGGGCGCGCTGTGAACATGTTGCGTCGCGAGCTGGGCGATGGTCCGCCCGCTGAATGGTCGCGTTCCCGTCAGCAACTCCTGATACATCACGGCCAAGCTGTACTGGTCGCTGTGCAGACTTGGCTTACCGTCGAACACTTCCGGCGGTGCGTAGATCGGGGTCAGGCCGCCGACAATGCTGCACTCCGCCTCGGTCAAGTCTTTGAGAAGCCCGAAGTCGGCGACTTTGACGTGGCCGCCCACTGTGAGCAAATTGCCAGGCTTGATATCGAGATGTTGAAGCTGGTACTTCTCGTGAAGGTAATCGAGTGCGTCGGCAGCGTCTTGCAGGTGCGAAATCAAAGCGTCGCGCGGAATCCCACACGAGCCATGTTCTCGATGGCGTTTGTAGACGTCTTCAAGTGAACCGTCGGCAAGTTCCGTTACGACCACAAGTTGGTCTTCCACGATTTCAAAACGTTCCAGCGTCAACAGGAACGGATGGTGCACGCCTCGGATGCGCTCGAGCGACCGAAGCTCGCGCGAAGCACGTGATTGATCCTGAGAACCAAACACGAACTTGACCGCCTTCTTCAGTCCACCGGGGGCATCAGCGCGCCAGACTTCGCCAAATCCCCCACGACCGAGCATTTCCTCGAGCGTGTATCCGGGGATCGGCACGTATCCTGGTCCGATCTTTTTGGTTTCGGTTGCGTTCATCGCAAATTGCTTGGAAGCGGGGCTTGTTCGGGCGTCATTACAGTTGGCTGAAATAGCTGCGGCAGGCTTGGTCGAGGTATTCCGGTCGCAGGGTCATCGGCATTTTTCGGTACTTGCAGAAGTTGGCAACTTGCGTCAGCAAGTCGCGGGGGTGGCAGCGGCGCGGGCTCTTTCCTGTTGTTGCGTAGAACTTCAGCAAGTGCTCCGAGGCCTCGGGGGTGTCGGGGAAACCCATGGATTGCAACACGCCCTGCATCAGCTGCTTGAATTCATCGGCCGACGGATCGCCCACAAACACCTTGTAAGGAACGCGTCTAAGGAACGCCTCGTCAACGAGTTCGCCAGGGTCGAGATTGGTCGAAAAAACGATCAGCTGTTCAAAGGGAATTTGAATCTTCTTGCCGGTCGGAAGCGTCAAGAAGTCCTGGTTGTTCTCCAGCGGAACGATCCAGCGATTCAGAAGCTCTTCGGGCGCAACACGTTGCCGTCCAAAGTCGTCGATGAGCAGGCAGCCGCAATTGCTCTTCATTTGCAACGGGGCTTCGCAAACGTTGGAACGTTCGTCATGCCGCACTTCCAGGTTATCCATCACCAATTCACCACCGACGATGACGGTCGGACGTTGGATGCGCAACCAACGACGATCCCACTCTTGCGCCTTAAGGATCTGGCCGTCCGCTTCGGGAATCGGTGCTAAGCGATGAAACGCATCGTCCTGCACTTTGATGAGGTTGCCGTCATCGATCACCGCGTGAGGAATCCAAACTTCCTGGCCCAAACATTGGGTCAAGCAACGTGCGATTGTCGTTTTTCCGTTACCCGGAGGGCCGAACAGAAACAGACCAGTGTTGCTGTTGATTGCCGGCCCAAGTTGGTCGAGCAGTTCGTCTTGGTAGGAGATCGATGAAAGCGCGACCCGCAGTTGGTCGCGATCGATCGGTTCCAGGCCAGCTGCTTGTGCTTCAACACTAAGGACATAGTCGTTTAGCGGTACGGGGGCGGGCCCGACATAACTGCATTGCTGCATCTCGGATCGAGCACGCTTTTGACCCGCTTCGGTGAGCGAGAAGTAATAGTCGTTGAACGCTGCGGGTCGAACGTGAGAGACGATCTTGCGTGTTCGCAACACATCCAGCATTGGCTCGATGACGCGAAAGGGCATCCCGATGCGTTCAGCGACATCGCGTCCACTGACTGTTCCCCCGACCAAGATGGTCTTGATCACGAGTCCTTCAATATAGGACTCACTCAGACCGGTCTCACCAAGGTCTTGTGGTGGCGTTGGCCAGAAGGTGTCGTCTGAAAGTAGCCCACCAAGCAGGCTTGGTTCAAACGTGTGTGTCTCGTTGGTTAAGGCCGTCATAATGGTTTTGCGTGCTGTAGGGTTTGGGAGACCCGTGGTGCGCGCACGCGCACGACGAATCTCTGAAACCTAGCTCGTATTTCCCAGTCTGGTGGGGAATCCCGGCGGGGGATTCAGGAATGGTGCAGCAATGGATTGTTGAGCGGACTTTTGCCGGCGCCGCCTGAGCGACAGCGGCAATCAAGCGTCTTCGAAGAAATTTCGCCTTCTCACTAGCTTGGGGGGAAACCTGACCTAGATTTGTCGGGCGGGGATCGAACTCCAGTTTCCCGTCCATTCCGAAATGCCCAATTGAAGACGTCAAAAAGCTCGTGACTGGAGCGTCTCCAACGTGGCGATAGGAAAAACCAAACAAAGACCCCAAGCTCAGCCTCCGACCAATGGCATCTGTCGACAACGCTACGATCGAACGTCTGCGCCGCAGCACTGTGGTGACCGAAGATGTTTGGTTTCTGTCGGGACCAACCCAGCCGGGCGAGGCCGTTCTTCATTCACCGATTGATGGCAACCCCTATATCGTTGGCCGCAAGACAGGCGTCTCTCTGAAGCTTCAGTTCCGCACCGTTAGCGGCAACCACGCATCGCTTTGGGTCGAAGATGGCACGCTGTTTCTGAAAGACCTTGGAAGCACGAACGGAACCTACATCAACGGCACGCGTGTCGATCGAGAGACGACCGTCCGTGTCAGCGAAGAGGACTTGATCCATTTCGCCGAAGCACCGTTCCGCGTTCGACGTCAATCGCCTACCGGCATGACGGCAGGAACGATCGCCGAGAATGTCTGTGACCAAGCGCTTGCGTTGGTTCAGTTTGACCGCCTGATGAGCGAACGGTTGGTCAAACCACACTTCCAACCGATCGTGTTGATCGATGACGGCAAGTTGATCGGATTTGAGATCCTCGGTCGCGGTAGCGTCTTCGGTCTCGAATCGGTAGCGGCAATGTTCCAAGCTGCCGAGCAATTGAACTTGGAAGTCGAGTTGAGTCGACTGCTGCGTTGGGAAGGGATTCGCGTTGGGCGCGATCTGCCCGAGCGGCCGACGCTCTTCGTCAACACTCACCCACGCGAAATGGAAGACGGTCAAGGACTGATCGAATCTCTTCGAAACGTCCGCGAGATGACCGGCAATACCGATCTGGTCTTGGAAATCCATGAGTCGGCAGTGACCAACCCGGCGCTGATGCAGTCACTGCACAGCGCACTGAAGGACCTTGATATTCAGCTCGCCTACGACGACTTTGGTTCGGGGCAAGCAAGACTCGCCGAGTTGATCGAAGCTCGGCCTGATTTCGTCAAATTTGATATCTCGTTGATTCGCGAAATCGATCGCGCCGATGACAATCGTCGCCGGATGCTTTCGTCGCTTGTCCAGATGGTACGCGACCTCGACATCAAATCACTCGCCGAAGGGATCGAGACCAAAGAGGAAGCCGAGGTTTGTAAAGAACTCGGCTTCGATCTCGCCCAAGGCTTTTTCTTTGGCCGTCCCTCCCCGGCCTAGCTCCCGTTCACAGTCTCTTGCCTGCGCTGGCAAGACTGACGGCGATGGAGCCACAAAAAACACAAGAACCCACGAGAAGGTCGTTGGCTGTTCTTTTGTGCCTTTTCGTGCTTTTCGTGGCCACCCACTTCATCCCGCTTTCTAATCATCCCTCGTTCCGAACTGCGATGCTCTCAGATCTGCAATAATCCAGGTTCTGTTTCGTCACTCGCCGTTGGTCGAACTTGATGAGAAAGCGGAAGTTCACGATTCGCACTCTGCTCGTTCTGACATTGGTCGCCGGCTGCGCCTTTGGCTTCGTGCAGAGTTACGACAACCAGTTTCGTCGCGACTTGAAACTGCTCAACGACATGGCCGAGACGGTCGACACTGGGGCCGTTTGGGTCGAGAGCAACGAGGGGATTTCGATGCTCTCAGACAGCCTGATTGTGACGACGACTGTCGAGCCTCCCGGTATTCTGCCGCTGCGTTCGAGACTTCGTAAACTCGAGTGGTTCAAGCGTGTCCGGTCGGTTCGCTGGACGGAGCCGGTTTTGACTCCGGCACAGATCGAGATCTTGAAGTCACTTTCTGGCTCGCCCCGCATCGACCTCAACAAACGCTACTTCACTCGCTACACCGCGAATCGATTGCGACGGGAGCATGGCCTCGATTTTCACGTTGCCGATTCACGGTAATTGGACCGACGGCGATTGGTTTGCAGGTCGCTTCCCGCCGTCTTCCATGAGAGGCAACTGCCTCGCTAGAATCTCGATTCAACCGCTCAAGTTCACACCTTTGAAACGAATCAATCATGCCTTCCGTTCTTGCGATTTGCGCGCACCCCGACGATATCGAATTCCTGATGGCCGGCACGATGCTGCAACTTGGCAAACGCGGCTGGGATCTACACTACGTGAATTTGTGCGATGGTTCACGCGGTTCGACGACCATGGACCAGGCCGAGTGTGCTGCGACACGAATGGAAGAGTCCAAGCAGGCGTGCAAGGTTCTCGACGCGACTTGGTATCCGCCGATCTATGCGGATATGGAAGCGACCTACAACACTGCGAACTTAAAGAAGGTCTCGGCGATTGTTCGAATGGCCAAACCAACGATCCTGTTGACTCATTCGCCGATCGACTACATGGAAGACCACGAGATCAGTGCGCGGCTCGCGGTTAGCGCCGCGTTTGCTCATGGGATGCCTAACTTGGTCAGCGACCCGGCGGTTGATGTCTACATGGAACCGGTGACGATCTACCATGCCCAACCCATTGGCAACACCACGCCGGTCGGCGAGCCGGTTCATCCCCACATCTTCGTCGATGACACCGATGTGGTTGATCAAAAGATCGAGGCACTGGCTTGTCATGCGAGTCAGAAGCGATGGCTCGATGAGAGCCAGGGGCAAGACAGCTACCTGGAAACGGCGCGTCAACTGAGTCGTGATGTTGGAGCGATGAGCGGCCGGTTCGAATATGCCGAAGGATGGCGCAGACGTTCACACTGGGGCTTCTGCGGTCCCGACGATGACCCCCTCGTCGATGCCCTATCGGACATCATTCACGATGTTCGCTAGTGTTGCAGGTTGCAATAGCGCTTCCACCAGCAGAAATCCTTCCCCAAGTCCACACCATTGAGCCGCGATCGCGTAAGCGGCCGGGCCCAGCAACACTAGCTTCGCCAGTCGAGGCCGTCTTGGAGTTGGTTGAGGTTCTTGGCTTTGTCTTCGCCAACGACAAGCATGTCTTCGATCCGGACGCCGCCGACATTGCGGCCGTAGAGTCCGGGTTCAACGGTGAAGACTTCGCCAGCAAGGAGTTGTCCACCCTCGTGGTCAAGCAGGATGGGCTCGTGTAGATCGAGACCAATGCCGTGGCCCGTCCCATGTTGAATGCTCGCTTCGTCGGTCAATTCGCCACGCGATTCGGGATAACCATGTTTCAATAGCACGGCGTCAGCGGCCTTGTGGACAGCGTCGGCGGTGTTGTCGGCAATCAGTTTTTCGGTCGCGGCCGCTTTGGCTTCGACGACGGCAGCATGCATTTTCTTGACGTCGTCGCTCGGCTGGCCATGCACAACCGTTCGAGTGCAGTCGCCCCAATAGCGTGATGCTTCGTGGCGTGGAAAGAGATCGACGATGATCGTTTTTTCGGTAAACAGTTTGCCCTCGCCGCTGTGATGACAGTCGGCGACCTGTGGAGCGGTGGCGACAATCGCTCCATGTGACATCGTGCAGTCACGTTTCATGAATTCGATTGCGGCGATCGATCGAACGCGCTCGCTGGTCAGGTCGTCGCCGTCCACTTGCAACGACCCATCAGCAGCAGCGGTTGCGCCGGCGATCGTTTCGCAAATCAGCCGCATCACCTCTTCGGTGATGGCTTGCGCTTTGGCAAGGGCATCGATTTCTTGGTGTGTCTTGACACGCCGATCGAGGACACCAAGGTCTTCGTCATATTCGACAACGATTTCGGCTTGCTGGAGGTGCCAAGCGAAGATGTAGGGCAACGACCGGTCGGCGACGACTCGTTCGACGTGTTGTGAACGAAGCAGCTGGACGGCGGCTTCGGCGGTTGCGGTTTCGCGGTCGGCGCTCAGCCCGGTTGGTGGTGCGTGTTCGGCTGGGCAGGTGACGTCGTCAGCATGACTCCGCTGACGCACACGATCCATTTCCAAATCGCGAACCAGGGCGATTCGCATCGATCCGATTTCGATCCATGCTGCGGGGTCACCCAAGGGAACTTGTAGTCGGCGATAAAGAGAAGCGTTCTTGTCGGCGATCCCAGCCAATATCGTTGCGTTCATCAATCGTCTCTTGGGGCAAGTTGCGGAAAGACGATTGTTTCAGATTCCGTAGTCATCTTCCACCCAGGTCGTCGCCGAATGTCGGTCAAGACGACGCAAAACAACCTCATTTTTCGTACGGTTGGTAACGCAGATCGGTTTCGGGATGAAACGAGTTGTACGTCTTTTTGAAATGCTCTTGGTCGCCTAACCGATTCATCATCATTCCTTGGTCATAAGCAACCGACCAAACACGTTTTTGCCCCAGAAAGGCTTCGAGGCGAAAGTTGTTGAATCGAGCAAAGGCGTATTGCCAAACAGGGCCCGTGCCGTCATCGACAGCACGAATTAACAACAAAGCCTCGGGATCTGTCGCAACGGCGAACGAAAAAACGCTGCCATCGGGGATGCCCTCCTCTTCACTGGCGTATCGAATCAGAGGTCGAGGCAGAAGCCGCAAGTCGGTGATTTCTCCCTCGGGATCGGTCATCTTGGCCATGAACTGACGCGCAATCGAACGCATTTGAGCGAGGTTTGCAGGTCTGGATGCACCCGGCGGACGTCCCACGTCGATTTTTGTCCATTGGACGCCGGCTTGGGCGGGTGTCCAAGCCAGTTTGCCGTTGAAGGTCGCTCGCAGTGGTCCCGAAGCGACCGATTGCAATTCGTGCTTGGCGCGGAGTTGCCCGTCATACACATACGTAAAGAACGTCCCCACCGCCGCCGGCTGCTTGCCTTCGTACCAAACGAAGACAGCGCCTTGTTCTGAAAAGCGTTCAGGGTTCGTCCAGTTCAGGATCGGCGTCGGCTCGAGTCTCAAGGGCTTTGAGTTCTTTGTGATCGCGTAGAGTTTGGCCGTTCGAACAAAGCTCTTCTGCAGCTGCTTTGCGTCGGGCATCTCCTGCGCGATCGACAGGTTGGGCAAGAGCACCGTTGCTAGGAAGAAGATGGCGGCGTAATTGATTCGATGCATCCAACAACTCGTATGAATCAGGCAAACTGTCTGTAGTTGCGTTCAAGCATAGCAGCTTTGAAAAACAGCGTGTGGTTTTTGTGAAGCAGCGGCGACTTTGTTACGTTCTAAGCCATCGCCGGCCTCAGTCGACCACCACCCTGCTCCGCCCGCCTGCCCCACCGCTGACCTTCGATGCCTGATCTTGGCGCAGTTACCTCTCTCATGTTTTCGCCAACCGCCTTGGTTCTGGTTGCGATTGGTTCGACGCTTGGTGTTGCCGTGGGGGCCATTCCTGGTTTGACCGGTGCGATGCTGATCGCACTTTCTTTGCCGCTCACGTTTTCGATGTCGGGCGAACACGCGATGGTGCTGTTGGTGTCGATGTACGTTGGCAGCGTGACGGGCGGACTGATCACGGCAACGCTGCTTCGCATTCCGGGAACGCCCGCATCGATGATGACCACACTTGACGGGTACCCAATGGCTCAGCAAGGCAAGGCGGATCGCGCATTGGCACTCGGAATTGGTGCTTCGTTGGTCGGCGGCATGATCGCATGGGTGTTTCTCGTCACGCTCGCAGGCCCGATGGCGGAGATGTCGTTGCTGTTCGGACCTTTTGATTTCTTTGCGCTGGTGATGGTTGCGTTGGTCTTGATCGCCTCGGTCGGCAACTCGACGCCGATTGCTGGACTCTTTTCAGGTTTCCTCGGAATGTTGCTTGCCGTTCCGGGGACCTCACCGGCGACGGGCGTGCCGCGTTGGACGTTCGGCGTGAATGAGCTCGATGATGGATTCAAGCTACTGCCGGTGCTGATCGGTCTGTTTGCGATCAACCAAGTGATTCGTCAGTGCGCCAGTGGTAGCCGTGGCGATGATGAGGACGCGCCGACACAGAATCAAGCACCTACGAAACGTTTGGCGTTGATACCGATTGGACAATGGTTGCAACACACCACCAATCTGATTCGATCTTCTTTCATTGGCACAGCGATCGGCATCTTGCCAGGCATTGGCGCAAACATTGGATCGGCGGTTGCCTATTCGGCTGCAAAGCGTGCTTCGGACGAGCCGGAACGGTTCGGTCAGGGAAGTGAAGAAGCGGTGGTCGCCTCCGAATCTGCGAACAATGCAACTGTCGGTGGGGCGCTCATTCCATTGGTCTCGATGGGAATCCCCGGCAGCGTGATTGATGCCGTCTTGTTGGGTGCGTTGGTGATTCATGGTTTGCAGCCGGGCCCGCTTCTCATGGAGCAGAACCCGCTTGCTGTACACACAATCATGGCCACGTTGCTTCTCGCAAATCTGTTCGTGTTTGCGTTGATGGTCATCTCCGCCCGTTGGATCGCGCTGCTTGTGAAGACGCCCCGCGAAATCTTGATTCCCTGTGTCGTAACCTTCTGCGTAATCGGGGCGTATGCCTTGGCCAATCGCATGTTTGATGTTTGGGTCATGCTAGGCTTTGGCGTGTTCGGCTACTTGCTCGAACGGATGAGGATTCCGCTCGCTCCCTTGGTCATCGGGTTTGTACTCGCACCCATTGCGGAAGAGCATTTGTCGGCCGGCCTGATGCAAAGCGCCGGAAGCTGGGCGCCGTTGTTCACTCAACCGATCCCCTTGATCCTGATGTCGATCGCGGGCGTCATTCTTGTCATCTCCGTGCGTACCTCTTCGAGGCCCGATCAAGGTGCGACAGCGACGTAGATCCGGCGAGTCGTTGGGTACCTCGCTGCCATGACTGACTTGCCGAGCAGAGCCCGGCCGCTCACCCGGTCACGGCTGCTATGAGACCACTTCGATCAGTTGCTAGCGTCGTGATGGTCTTGACGGTGGTCGAGCGCAATTGCGAGATCATCACACGGATGTCGACGGATCACACTCTTTTGACAAATTCGTGTGCGGTGACAAACCGATAATTGAGATATGAATAAGGCACACCTTTTAACGCTTGTTGCTCTGACGCTCGTTCTCAGTGGTGGCTGCATCACGCCCACCGCGCTGACCTCGGATCCGAACGAATCGGAGGCAGTGGCGGCAAAGGAAAACCAAACGGGACACCGCCGTTTTCTGCGGTTTTTGCCGATCGGAGACCAATACGTCACCTCTGCAAATCCGCCACGCTTGCCCGATTCAACGGGGCCGAACAACAGCGTTCACCGCATTGGCGCGACCGGCTTCGCCGCGGGCGACAACAGCACTGCGGCTGGACTTGTGGCTGCGGAAAGCGTCGTTCATCAATTGCCCGAGCCGCGGGCAATCATTCCGACGCGAATCGATTTCGAGCAGTAGCGGCGTGGACACCCCATCGCTGAAAAGGCTAAGGAAAAGACATCTGACTTTCCTTTCCAATCGCGGTGGCCATGAAACCCCTCGTGAAACGCCTTTGGCTCGTCGTCGTTGCGACCGTGCCGACGCTCTTTTTGCTGACAGCCCTCGCGGCTGGCGATGAAGTTGCGCCAACAAAGGGCGGTCGATTAGATTTCGCACTGATTGAATCTGACGAACCAGAAGCGGGTGATGGGAGTGACGAAGAAGCAGCTTCGCGGCCCGACCCAACCCCACAAACCGAACCTTCTTTGCGGGTTGCTTCTCTTCCCTTTCCCGATGATGTGAACCTTCGCCGGGGAACAATTCAAGACGCCTTCGATGCTCCGCCAATCGCCGAGCAAGACGTCGCCGCAAAGCTGCTGCCGAAACCACGTCGCTACGATTTGACCGTTCTGCTGGCCGGTGAATACGACAGCAACGTTCGACTGCGTCCAGAACTCTCAGGACTCGGACCCGATGAGGACAAGAGCGACTACCGATCACTCGTGGCATCGTTCTTGGATTACAGGCTGATCGCGACGGACGATTGGTTGGTTGGCATTCTCGGAAGCTCCTATGACACGTTCCAATTCGATGCAACGGACTTCAATCTTCAGGACTACATGGGCGGCGGCTACATCAACCGTCGTTTTGGTCCCGATTGGATCGGAGCAACGCGTTATGAGTTCCATCACACGTTGCTCAACGAACGACGTCTGGCAAGCGATCACCGGTTGAACACCTCCCTTTCGCGTCTCGCAGCAGGTGGGCACACAACGGCCTTTTATGAGTTCAACCCGCTCGATAGTCGGGCGATTGCCCTGCGTCCCGCTCAGGATCAATCGGGGGTGACTCATCGCGTTGGTGTCAAGCAAGCGATCGACTTGTTTGACAACTCGGGCCGGGTCTACTTGGTCTACCGGTTTTCCAGAACCTCTGCGGACGGTTCTGATTTTGACCGCCGTGGGCATCAGTCAGGGATTCGCTACGAACAATCGCTATGGTGGAATTGTTTTGCCGACGCCGACGTTCGCTATGCGTGGGAAGACTATGACAACGCAAACAGCCTTGATGCACTTGGGCGCGCGAGACGAGATCGGCGAACGGAAGTGCGGCTAGGAATCCAGAAGAGCTTTGCGCCGCGTTTGACGTGGTGGCCGAGTCGCAGCGTGAGCCTTCGGCTCGACTACACCTACATCGGCAATCAATCCAATACAGCCAATGCGTCGGGGTTGAAGTTCTTTGACTATGACCGCCACATTTTGAGCACACAAATGCTGTTCTCGTTGTGAGCTGGTTGGGCCCGGCGTGCAACACGTCACTGCTGAGTTCTATCCATAGTCGCCTTTCGCTCCGTGTGCAACGCAGACGCTCCGCTCCCGAGGCCCGTGAGCCGCACGCGCTAGCGTCGGGCACTTCAAGACGAAGAGAAACGCAAGGCCCGACGCTAGCGCGTTCGGCTCACATAAATTCACAGCCTCTCCGAAAGAGTGGCGATCATGAGCGCAACTTTCGCGGAGCGAAAGGCGACTCTATCAACCTATCAGCGACGAGTTGTTAAACTGGTCGCATGAATGCCCGCCCCAATATTCTCTGGTACTGTACCGACCAGCAGCGTTTCGACACCATCGCCGCTCTCGGAAACCCTCACGTTCGCACTCCGAACATCGATGCCTTGGTTGCCGATGGCGTCGCCTTCACGCACGCCTATTGCCAGAGTCCGATTTGCACGCCGAGCCGGTCCAGCTTCATGACGGGGCTTTACCCGTCCCGTGTGCACAATACGCGTAATGGTAACGACACGTTTCCGAGTGGAACGCCATTGATCACCAAAAGGATCGCCGATGCGGGCTACTACTGTGGGCTGGTCGGCAAGTTCCATTTACAGAGCGCCGGGCGCCGGACCGAGCCGCGGCTTGACGACGGCTTTTCCTATTGGCGTTTCAGTCATGCGCCACGCGACGACTGGGCTGAAGGACACCACTACGCCGACTGGGTGAAGAACCTGGGCGGCGATCTTGATGCAATGCGGGAAAGCGAAGACCGAGTTGATCCGTCGATGCATCAAACCACCTGGGCATCCGAGTGTGCGATCGAGTTTATTGAACAGGCCAAGGATCGGAACGAGCCGTGGCTGCTGAACTTGAACATTTACGACCCGCATCCGCCCTTCATCCCGCCAAAGGTTTATGCGGATCAGTTCGATCCTGAATCGATGCCGGGGCCGTACTTTCGAGAGAGCGACCTTGACCAGCAAGCCAAACTCGCCAAACTCGATTTTCAAGATGAGATTCGTACGCCCGAACAACACGACGCGAAACGCGTTCAAGCGTTGTACTATGCGATGATCAAGCAAATCGACGATCAGTTCGCGAGGATCGTCGATGCGCTTGAGGCAACGGGGCAACGCGACAACACCGTGATCATCTTTACAAGCGATCACGGCGAAGCACTGGGCGACCATGGCCTCATGTTCAAAGGCTGCCGTTTTTACGAAGGTCTCGTTCGAGTGCCGCTCGTCTTTTCTTGGCCGCGCGAGTTCAAGGGAGGTCTCGTCTCGGAGGCGCTTGTGGAACTACTCGACCTGAGCGCGACGTTGGTGGAACTTGCCGGTATCGACCAGCCCGAAGACATGCAGGGCAAAAGCTTGTTGCCGATATTGCGCGGCGATGCCGATCCCTCTACGCTGCGTGACTATGTGAGGTCCGAGTACTTTGATGCACTTGACCCGCATTTTACGGGGGGCAGCGGTACGTACGGCACAATGTTCCGCACGCGAACTCACAAGTTGTGCATGTATCACGACAAAGGTGTCGGCGAACTCTATGATCTCGATCGCGATCCGTGGGAGTTTGAAGACCTTTGGGATGATCCGGAAAGTCAAGCGATCAAGAGCGAATTGATTCGCGATGCTTTTGACGCACACGTCGTGTTGACGACCGATGTCGGTTCGCGCCGAATCGCGCCGATGTAACGATCTCGATTTACTTCCTGGGGGAAATTGATGCGCCGAACGACTGTCTTTCTTGTCACGCTGCTTGTGGTTTGGTTGTTCTGGTTTCTGGCGATTTACGGTCAATCAAATCGAGACGCTGGGGCAATTGCTGCCGCGCCCGTAGGTGACGGTGTCGCCGATGATTCGGACACAATTCAGCGCATGATTGATCAATCGACGGGAAACGTTTCCCTCTCGAAAGGTGTTTATCGGATCACCAAGCCGATTGTGATCGACCTGTCGAAAGTGGGGAACACGTCGCTTTCAGGTCACGGTGTTGCCCGGATTGTGATGGATGGTGCTGGGCCAGCATTGCGTTTCAAGGGATCGCACGACGGTACGGCGAATCCGACGACGTTTGACGCGCGCGTTTGGAAACGTGAACACAGTCCGATGGTCGATGGAATCGATATTGTCGGACATCACCCCGATGCATCGGGGATTGAAGCCGATGGCACGATGCAATTGACGCTGACACGCGTTGTTGTTCGAGAGTGCCTTCACGGTGTCAGGCTAACCGGTCGCAATCGAAACGTAACGCTGTCGGAATGTCACCTGTATGACAATCGAGGGATCGGGGTGTTCTTGGATCAGTTGAACCTTCACCAAATCAATATCGCCAACTGCCATATCAGCTACAACGACGGTGGTGGTGTGGTTTCGAAGCTGAGTGAGATTCGGAATCTGCAAATCGGAACCTGCGACATCGAAGGAAACATGGGTGGCCCTGGGTCAGAAGCGACAGCCAATGTATTGCTGGATTCGTCACAAAGTTCGATTGGCGAGGTCGCAATTGTTGGCTGCACTATTCAACATTCACACGACGCTCCAAATTCAGCGAACATTCGTTTCAACGGTTTTTCGTCGGAGCGTTCCTTCACACCTGAACGCCGCCACGGAAACATCACGATCGCTGACAACATTCTGTCGGACGTGCAAGTGAACATCGCGATTGAGAATGCGCGCGGCGTGACCATTACGGGCAACACGATGTGGAAGGGATACACAAGCAATGTGATTCTCGACCGCTGCAGCAACGTTGCGATGACGGGGAACGTGTTGGACCGGAACCCACGCTACCACTACGGAGATGGCGCCGACGCTCGGCTTGGGGTCTTTGTCGTCGATTCGAGTGATTGCACTTTTTCTGGAAACCAGCTTTCAGGAGTGGTCAAGGGCGAAGCGGCGATGGTTTTCCGGCGCTGCAATCGTTTGAACGTTTCCGGTTGCAACATTGTTGACTATGGAGCCTGCGGTCTGCTGTTTGATGAAGTCACCAATAGTTGTGTGTCCGATTGTCTTGTTCGTGATGATCGGCCGGAGGCAGAGGGGACGTCGATCTGGCTGCGCGAAACGGCGAATGTTTCGGTGGACGACTGTTTGCTCAGTCACGGCGTTCAGGACTGATCTTCACACTCTTGAGCCGAGACTCGCGTAAGCGGCCAGGTTTTTTGTGGGGCAAACAGGCAGGTGCCGGATCTGCGTCGCTGACGCTCCTTGATCCGGCCTACGGGCCGTCCAGGCGTCACGATCCTCACAACCGCTCGACTTTGCGACGTGTCGTGCTCGGAAATCTTCGGGCGATTCCGGTATCGGGCAAACTCGCGGGCTACACTGCGATCTTCTTCTCTCTGCCCACGGGCATCGTTTTGGTAACGCAGCATGCAGCTCTACTATTTCCTTGTCGTTGTGATTTCGCTCAGTTGTGGGTCGCTACCTCCGGGTGACGTCGATCCTTTGCGAGCGATCGTCGCGAGCATGGGAATGGTGACCAGCTGGTGGTTGCTTTGCCACATCGGTGCCCGGGCGATTGCAAAACAGGTTCTCGAAGATTCGCTTGACCCGCTTGTGGGCGCGAACTGGATCGAGAAGCAACTGGAAGCGTTCCGTTACCTCGGCTTAGGCGTTTCCGTGTTGTGTTTAGGCGGCTTTGGTCTGGCACGCGTGCTCGACACCGCGCCGGTCCTAGAACATTCCATGTTCCTGCAAGCACTCGCGCTCCTTTCACCAGCGGTGTTGATCACGATCGGAACGTGGTCTGCCGAGCAGTACTATGGTGCGAAGCTTGGCTATACCGATCGTGGCGCCCGAAACTACTTCCGATCGCTATGGCTCACTTTTCGCGGCGGGATGGCTTGGCTCGTCGCACCGATCCTGATTCTGCTGGGCATCAACGATCTCGCATCCCTCGCTTTTGATGGTTCATCGCAGATCATCGCCATGGTATCGGCGTTTGCGTTCGTTCCCTTTGGTTTGCCTTGGCTGATCCGGCACCTGTTTAAAACGTCGAAACTTGACCAGGACGATCAGGCCTGGATCGCAAGTTTGATGGCGGCGGTTGGACTCAAACGGACCAAGTCGGTTCGGTGGGAGACGGAAGGGAAGTCGTTCAACGCCATGGTCGCAGGCTTTGCACCACCGCTGCGAACGTTGCTGGTCAGTGATCGTTTGCTCGACGAACTGCCACGCGAGCAAGTCGCGATGGTGGTTTTACACGAAGCGGCACACTTGAAACGGCGACACGTCCCGATTCGCATGCTGTCGGTTCTACCCGCTTGGGGTGCTGGCGCACTGATTAGCTATGTCGCAGGCAGCGCCACTTGGGCGATGGGCGTCGGAAGCGTGATTGGCATTTTGCTTACGATGTTGACGCTTCGCGCCGTGGCCTATCGCACCGAATACGATGCCGACGTCGTCGCCTGCAAGTTGGCTGAAAAGATCGGCGGTTCGATTGATCACGTTCCTGCGACCTACGATGCGGCCGCCGAAACACTCGCGAGTGCACTGCATCGGGTGACCGAAGATCATCCGGCGATGCAACGAGCAAGTTGGCTTCACCCGGGAGTGGTTGAGCGTGTCGATTGGATGCGCCGCCAACGCAGTGCTCCAACGGCCAGCAACAACAATGCGGGAACCATCGCGAACCCGGCATAGCTGTGGACCACCATTAGCTCGTGCATCTGCTCGGTCGAGGCGACGGGCAGCATGCAGACAAAAACGGTGGCGATGGTGATCAGTCCAGTGGGGACCAGTGTCCAGTACCCGATTCGCTGTAGCGTTCCCGCGGTTAGGTGGCTGAGCGATTTCCAAAGGTACGAAATCGCAAACAGCGGCAAGATGCCGACCAATGCCCCGCTGGCAAACATGTGCACGAGCAGCATCGTTCCACTCAACGGACGCCCTGTCGACCAAGGCACCAGACTGATCAACAGTGCGGCGACAATCCCGATCAGGACGACGATGAGAATCCCGTCGATAATCCCTTTCATCACTTGGCCTCCGATGCGACTTTGGTGCGACCGGCAAGCCGGCCTGCGGCGGCGCCAATTCCGATCAATAAGATCATCGCCAGGACGGCGATCGATCCGGCCACGATGTACTTGAAGTCTTTGCGGCCTTTAAAGAGCTCATTCCAAGCCAGACGTTGGTCGGTTGGAATGTTTTGGAGCACTGCCATCGCGATCGGCTTGCCTGCATCGGGTCCGGGCCCTGCGGCGGCAACCGTCGAGGCAAAGATCTTGCCGTCGGCGGCGTGGCATTCGACGCACCCGCCGACTCCTAGCGACCAACCCGCTGGGCGAACATTGTGTGCCAGCGGCCAAGTGATCATGCCGGTTGCTTTCGGATCATCGACTTCAATCGATTTGAGTTTGCCAGCTTCGGCCTCTTCCTCGGTGTCGCGAGCGTAGATCACGCCCGCCGAAACGTAAACGACCTGTTCGACTTCGAGTTCCTTTTCCAGTGCCTCGAGTGCCGCGGAGACCTTCTCTTCGAACAACGCTCGCCCTTTTTCAGATTGCACCTTGTCATGATTGGCGATGTCTTCGTCCGTCCATTCTTGCCGGTCGAGCTTGGCTCGCTCGTCACCAAGCACTTCGGCAAGTTCTTTGCTGGACAATTTCGGCTTGACCAACTCGCTGACAAAATCCTTGCGAACGCGTAGCGTGCGTCGAGTGGTGTCGTAGACCTTTTCCGGAGCAATGGGAGTGATCTTTCCGTCGGCAACAACTCCCCAAAACGCGGGCCACATCGAACGTTGCGGGTAAACTCGGCCGTCTTCTCCTTTGGTGTAGACCGGACCGAGAACGGCTGGCAATTCGTTTCCGGTGCGGTGATCCTTTGATCCCAGTGAATGGGCAAGTGAGGTCATCACGCGAATCGCTTCGTTGCGTGGTGCTGGTCCGCCATGGCAGGCGGTGCAGGAGAGCTTTTCGAAGTGGAGTGGTGGCAATCCAGCGTGCGCCGGTTTGGGCGATCCGAGCCGACCCGCTCGCGCGTAGATGTCTTTGCTCGGTTCGCCATGGCTGTCAGCACTCTCCGTTCCCAGATGGCAACCCTTGCAGGAGAGCGTGCCGACCATTTGTTGGCTGGGATGTTGCTCGCCTTCAAAACCACGAGTGATGTGATGATCGATTCCGTTGCGGTGGCAGTCGGTGCATTCCATTCCAGCGCGAAGGTGAACGTCTTCGTCATGGATCCAACGTTTTTCGATCCCGTGTTTGTCGACCGTTCGCTGACTATGGCATTGGTAGCAGGCATTGCTCGTCGGTTTGCGAATCAAATCCATGAAGACGGTTCCCTCAGGCGAAAAACGTGCGGGGTCATAGCTGACCTTGGGAAGTTTCGCTTGAGTCGATTCGTCGTTTGGGTCGGAGCCGTCTTTGATGCGGGAGACGTTGCCGTCGATCTTGCCCAAATGGAGCGCCGCGGTCGCCGCAGCCGCAAAGTTCTCTTGCTCGATTTGTTCGCGTCGCGTGTTGAAGTCGTAAGCACCTGAGGACGCATGGCAGATCATGCAATCGATTTCGAGAGAACCGGTAAGCGGCCAACGATTAGCGGGCGGTTCAGTCGTGTCGTTTTCGGAGCCATCCTCTGGTTCCGCCTCGGCGGGAGAAGGCGGCGCATGTCCAATGCCGCCGCCAGGAATCCGCGCGCCAAACTTCTTGGTCATCTCCCAGGTTGTGATCCCGAGATCGCCTGGCTGATAGGTGTGTGACCAATCGCGGTAGGACAATGGCAGCTGGGTTCCGGTCCGCGCGTCGGTCCAGATCCAAGGTTCGCCACGACGCCCGGCCACCGATTCGGGGTCAAATGCGTTGAAATGCCACCCGTGCGAAATCGATTCGTAATCGTGGCATCGGCCACACGTCTTTGATGCCGAATAGGGACGGTTCGATTCGGGCGTGATCTTGCGTCCGTCTGCGTCGTAGAGGTCGATCCAATGCAAGAAGCGAGCGTTCGAGTCGCTGTGAGCGTATCGGGAATCGGCGCCATTGGCGACGTCAGCGGCCAAAACGGCGAGCATGCCCAGGGCCATTTGCAAAAAGCCAACCGATCGGGTGGATGAAAAGTTCACAGTGGCGGTTCGTGGTGGGTGCGTGACAAGCAGGCGGGCGAGCGAACGCGTAAGAATGCGTTGCCAGGCCACCCGTGTGGAAACAGCCATGAGAGTTTACCCAAAGAACCCTCACAAGTCCCCAAGGAACCTTCGCTGGCCCCACGGGTCGCGTCGCAAGTCTTTAGGCACCCCATTCACCAAATCGCCCAAGAACACCATACTTTTGTTGCAGAATTCGGGTCGCCCCAAGCAGAAGCGGCCGAACCTTCCTTTCATCCATCGAGTCCGCTTTTTTCGGAGAAAACACGTGGGACGTTCTGGAGTAATCACATTCAAGGGCAATCCAATGACGTTGGCAGGCGAAGACCTGGCCGTCGGCTCACCTGCCCCCGCGTTCAGCCTGCACTACGCCGAAAACGGCTTGCAGGAATTGACCCTCGACCAGCTCAAGGGCAAACCGAGCTTCATCAGCATTGTGCCGAGTCTCGATACACCCGTTTGTGCTGTGCAAACCAAACGATTCAACGAAGAACTTGGAAGCCTTGGCGACAAGGTCAACGCGGTGACCGTGAGTCGTGACTTGCCATTCGCGCAAGCCCGGTTCTGTGGTGCCGAGGACGTTTCGATGCGTACCGCAAGCGATTACCAAACGCACGCGTTTGGTAACGACTATGGAGTGACCATCGAAGAGCTGAAGTTGTTGACGCGTGCTGTCGTTGTCTTGGACGCCGACGGAAACGTTGCTTACAAAGAAATCGTTGCCGAAGTCACCGAAGAACCTGACTATGACGCAGCGATGGCCGCGTTGCGAATGCTCGTCTAAAGAGTATCGGTGTTGTTATGAGTACGATCGTCGTTGCCGCTCTGTATCGCTTCGTTGCGCTCCCCGATTTCGAGGAGCTGCGCGAGCCGGTGCGTGAAGCGATGTTGAAAGCGGGTGGCAATGACGATCCAGGTGTCAAAGGTTCCCTGCTCCTTGCGTCCGAAGGAATCAATGGCACCATCGCCGGTTCGCGCGCCGCAATCGACGATCTGCTTGCCTACTTACGCAACGACCCGCGTTTGGCTGCGCTCGAGGTCAAGGAATCTTTCTGTGAGGAGATGCCCTTCAAGCGAACGCGCGTGCGGCTGAAGAAAGAGATCGTCACGATGGGCGTCGAAGGAATCGACCCGAATCATGTGGTTGGTACCTACGTCGATCCTGAACAGTGGAACGAACTGATCAACGATCCCGATGTGATTCTGATCGATACACGCAACGATTACGAAGTCGCGATCGGGACTTTCGAAGGTGCCGTCAATCCGGAAACCGAATCGTTTCGCGAGTTTCCTGAGTTCGTTGAGAAGACTCTCGATCCCAGCCAGCACAAAAAGGTGGCGATGTTTTGCACCGGTGGTATTCGGTGTGAGAAGTCGACCGCATTGTTGAAAGAACGCGGGTTCGACGAAGTCTATCACCTGCGTGGCGGGATCCTGAAATACCTTGAGACCGTTGACGAGATCGATTCACAGTTCAACGGCGACTGCTTTGTGTTCGACCAACGCGTTTCGGTGGGTCACGGATTGGTCGAAGGTGAGCATGTGATGTGTTTTGGTTGCGGTTGGCCCGTTTCCGTCGAAGACCAATCGCATCCCGATTACTGCCCTGGCGTGCATTGCCCTCACTGCGTCGACGAAACGACCGACCAGCAGAAGGAACGCTTCAGTCAACGACAGCGGCAGATTGACCAGGCCAAGGAATCGAATGCCGGATAGACCGCATTGGTCCAGAAATCAAACAAGTGGCACGTATGTTTGAAGCGGATGTGGAATCGGTCGAGCCTGGCCGCGTCACGCGTTATTCCATTTTGCGTGAGGGCAAGCAACTATCTTTCGCTGAAACGCTTGAGTTGTGGCGAACCAATGATGAGTTTCGCGGCTTCTACACAACTCTCTTGAGCGATTCGCCCTTCGATGCGTTCCGCTGGGAAACGCCGCCGCTGGACGAAGCCACGATCGACCACCCTTTTGAATTCGTGCTGCTCGAAAGCGGTTGGTTCTGTTCACGAAAGACCGACACGAAGACTTATCGAAAGTACTTCAGCAAGGACGATTCCAACGCTGGCCTGGTTTCGTTCAAAAACCTCAGTGGCGACGCCACGCTGATCGTCCCCTCACCACGAACCGACCAGGACGCCTACGGCCATCTCGCCAGTTTCATTCGGCAGGCGCCCGAGGAGCAGCATCAAGCCTTTTGGCGAGTGATTGCCGAAACGGTTCTGGCCAGCATTGGTGAACGCACCCTTTGGCTCAACACCGCTGGCGGCGGAGTCGCGTGGTTGCATGTGCGACTCGATTCACGTCCGAAGTACTACGGGTACGCACCGTACAAGCGTGTGGACCGCTAGTTCGTCGCTGGCAATTGTGGTGTGTCCTTGGGTCGGGAGGGCATTTGCCTGTTTTGTCGAAGAATCGATGTCCAATCGGTGGGCGAAACGCACTAACGGGCTGAGGAACCTTCCGACTTGCGCCCGTGATGAGACTTCAGATTGTGAATGCCCCTCGAATCATGACAACTCCCGTGAACATGACAGCTGCAGTGAAGACGCGTTCGGCTATCAAGATCACGACCCAATATCGGCTCGCGTTGTTAGTCGCAGTGCTGGTGAGTTTGGGACATGCCGTTTTGCTCGGCGCTGCTCAGCCGAACATCATCGTGATTCTTGCCGACGACATGGGTTATGGCGATCTGAGTTGCTATGGTTCGAAACAGATCGCAACGCCCAACATCGACGCACTCGCCAAGCAGGGAATCAGGTGCACCAACGGATACGTTAGCGGCGTTGTCTGTGCACCCTCACGTGCTGGATTGATGACAGGGCGGTATCAGAACCGGTTTGGGTTTGAACACAATATCGTGGGTGCCGCCGACTACTACGACCGCGAACAGATTGGACTTCCGGTCGACGAGGTCACGATGGCAGATCGTTTGAAGGGGCTTGGCTATCGAACAGCGTGCATTGGTAAATGGCACCTCGGTAGCAGCGAATCGATGCATCCCAATTCCCGTGGGTTTGACTACTACTTTGGCCGCTTCAAAGGGCATGGCTATTTCCCCAAGGTCAGCGACAAGGCGATTTATCGCCAGAGGGAGCCGGTCACCAGCATTGATGTCCCCTACACGACTGACTGGTACACGTCAGAGGCCATCGATTTCGTCAAACGCACGCCGCGAGAAATGCCTTTCTTTCTGTATTTGGCACACGACACGCCCCACACTCCCTTGCAGGCCAAGGAGGATGACCTGGCTCGGTTTCAGCACATCGAGAGCAAGTCACGGCGCACCCTGTGCGCGATGCAGCATTGCTTGGACGAGAATATCGGGCAGCTCATTAACCACCTCAAGGACAGCGGCCGTTTTGAGAACACGCTGATCGTTTTCTTCAGCGACAACGGCGGAGTCACCAAGGGAGTCGAGCAATCAATCAATGCACCGCTCCGCGGTCGCAAGTCGATGTTTCTCGATGGAGGGATGCGAGTGCCGTTCGTTTTCTGTTGGCCTGATGGAAATCTGCCCGCCGGAATAACCTACGAACAGCCGTTTATCTCGCTGGACCTTTTGCCGACCTTTTTGAGTGCCGCAGGGAAACCGTGGTCGCTGCGTAACGGCAAAATCGACGGGAAAATCTATGACGGAGTCGATCTACTTCCCCACATTCGTGGTCAGCAGGGGGATGAGCCTCCTCACCGCCAGCTTTACTGGCGAATCACGCATCGCGGTGCAGCGATTCGATCGGGAGATTGGAAACTTGTGCGAACGCCACATTTGACGCCCCAGCTCTATAACCTCGCAACCGACATAAGCGAGCAGCGCAACCTCGCTAACGCTAAACCAGAGAAAGCAAGTGAGCTCATGCGTAAGCTTGCTGAATGGGAAGCCGGCTTCAAACATACCCCACGCTGGCTCAGCAACAATCGCTGGATGAAAAACGTCCTCAGCCACTACGAAGACGAATTTGCCCTCGTCCAACCCGACTAGTCGGCCTCTAAGAAGGTCAGGTAGCGCGTCGGTTGATTCTGAATAGCAGGAAACGGCTTTGGGGCATCGATCTAATTTGCGACGGATTCTGCTTGGTTCAGTCAAATTTGCTGAGTCCCAGCTGCAACAGATGCTGTGTCCAACGGTCGTGTCGGCTCAGTTTTTCGTCTGTCGCTCTTGCGGAACGGTGACGGTTGCAATCAGATAGATTCCGTTGCTTTCGGTCAGGCCGCCAATCAGCACCGGTTCTCCCAGTTGAAACGAGTAGGTCCCTTGCACCGTCGTTTCTTTCACACGTGGGATTGAGTCAGCGGCGTTTTCGTTAACCAGGCTCGACGTTGTGTAGTTGAACTGCATCAAGACCGTCTTGGAGGTGCGTTTGGCCGTTACCTGAAAGATCGTGCCTACCGCGACCGGACGTACCTCGCCGCGATCTGCCTTGCCAGAAGAAGTGAGCTGGGGCAGGTAAATGCGTTCGCCATTGCTGAAATGAGCTTCGCAATTGTCAATGGTTGGCATCCTGATCGTTCGTACCGGTTCGCTCTCCCCCTCGAGAAATCGTCTGGCGACTTCGGCGGACGAGGTGCCGGGTGAGGGCGGAACGTCGGTCCTGTATTCACGTACCGTCACGATCAGTCGCGACGACGGATCATCAACTGGCGTATCCGCAAAGGCAATCGCCGGAAGCAACGCGGTGATCGAAGCAAAGAGAAAGCTGCTTGAGACGGGGCTGATGCGCATGTCATTGGTCTCATTCGAGTAGCGGGAGTGTGCAGTCATACTCACCAAAACATCTTACCCGATTCGCCATCAGGAAAGCGAGTTTCGCGGAGGGAGGTATGATTGCTTCCTGTTCGTGCTCGTGCTCGTGCTCGTGCTCGTGCTCGTGGTCGTGCTCGTGGTCGTGCTCGTGGTCGTGCTCGTGCTCTTGCTCTTGCTCTTGCTCTTGCTCGTGCTCGTGCTCGTAGTCGTGGTCGTGGTGGTGGTCGTAGGGTGTGTGCTTGCACGCACCATCCTGAAACCCGACCTCCGATTCTTGCTCAGGACGCAGACCGGTACTCGTACGCATGATCGAATACCGCGATGCTGAGTCGAGAGGACCGAAGTGGATTTGGTGCGTGCAAGCACACACCCAACGACTTGCTCGTGATCGAGTGGGGCGATGAATCCGCGACCAGTGGTTTTGGGATCCGACTTCGTAGTGGACGAGGCTACGAGTCCCTTAGGTTTCGTTGTCCATCCTCGCGCATTCTTTGCCCACATCGTCGCCTATTGCTCCGAAAACTCTCGTTTTTCAACGCTACTTTCGCGGAGCGAAAGGCGACATTGAAACCGTCGCGACCTGGGCGCGATAGGTTGCTCTGGCGAGCGTCGCCAAGCAAGTTGCAAGTGCGAACCTCTTAGCGAGAGCGGCTGGTTGCCAACACAACCAGCCCCGACCGTTTGGTGCCCTTTTCAGCGAACTTGCCGAGCATCCGAAGGCCATCGGCATCGTCAAAGAACTCGATCTCTAACTTGACGGATTCCCCCGGCGCGATCTCGTAGGACTCTTCGCACGGTCCCTCGCCGGACCATGCGTCCTGTTGCCAGCCTGAATCGCCACGAACTTCTTGGAAGAGCAGGATGCGAGATTGACTCTCGCCGCGGTACGTAAGCGTCGTGCGCCCAACGTTCGTCGCAGTCACATTGATCGGGCCATTTCCCTGCGAAGGCAGCGAAACGTCAGGAATGTTCCAGAGTGGCTCCGAGTTGCCAAGCACCGTTTCTCTCCATACGGGATCTGGCGCGTTTGGATCTGGTCGTGGCCAAAGGAAAACCGCGACGGCAACCACGAGGGTCAACGCGAGCAAAGCGCGAATGGAGAATCTAAACCGAGTCATGGGATGAAATGCCGATTCAATCTACTTATTGGCGCCTTTCGCTCCGCGAAAGTTGCGTCTGGGGCGCTACTTTTAAATTATATGTGAGCCCAGCGCGTTTGCGTCGGTCCTTGCACACGTTTTTTCTCATAGGCTCCAACGCTCGTGGTACCGATTGCAATTGCGGGGCCATGAGGTGAAGTGCTTGCCCATTCCAACAATCACCCTCCCGCTTGCGGGAGGGTCGGACGCAAAGTCCGGGGAGGGAATAGTTCCCGCAATACAAACCCTCTCCGGGCCTTAGAGCCCGACTCTCCCAAGGGAGAGTGTTAAGAGCGCAGTTTCGAAGCCTAGCGGAACCAACGGCGAGTTCGCGACTCGTTAGCGTATCGAGGCCTTGGGTTGCGGCTCGTTTTCCAGGACGAATTGCGTTGCGGCGTTGACCGCTTTGGCAAGCTTCTCGAGGCCAAACGGCTTCGCGAGAAAGGCTGCGTTGTCTGCCTCCTGGTACCTTGGCAGGCCGCTCATCAGAACGACGGGCAGGCCGGGGGCGATCTGACGAGCTCGCTCTTTGAATTCAATGCCACTTGAACCGGGCAGGTCCACGTCCACCAACGCGAACGAGATTTGCGAGGCGTTGTCGGTGATAATCTGCATCGCCTCTTCCGCGCTTCCGCATTCAACAACGTGCAGGTCGTTGGAACGTAGTTGCTGTGCAATCGATGCGAGCACCGGTTTCTGATCTTCCACGACCAGAAACGTATTACCGGCGATCGCGTTCATTTTGGTGAATGATGTGTCAGAACTCGAAGGGGATCCACCCACCATGGGCAACATGATGGTGACGGTCGTACCTTCGTCCAACTCCGACGCGACACCGACGTTACCTCCATGGTCGGTCACGATGCCGTGGACGATCGCCATTCCTAGCCCCGTTCCTTTTCCGCGTTCCTTGGTGGAAAAGAAGGGGTCGAACGCTTGCTCGCGAGTGCCCGGATCCATCCCCTGGCCGTTATCAATGACTTTGACCAACACTTGGCGGTCGATCGGGTCGGGAAGGAGTTTGATGCAGATCTCTCCGCCGTCTGGCATTGCATCGCGCGAATTGACAACAAGATTGAGCATTGCTTGCTGAAGTTGCGATTCGTCGACTCGGCACATGATCGGTTGGTCAGGTGGGGAATCGATTGTGATGCTGATTTTGGCTGGGAGCAGCCTCTCGACAAATGCGACAAATGAACCAAGCAGCTCCGCTAAGTCGACGATGCTTTTTTCGGAGGTGCGTTTGCCACAGAAAGTGAGGAGTCCACGTGTTGTTCCGGCGGCTTGATTGGCCGCGTCAAGAATATGGGACACGATTTCGTAAAGATCGTCCTCGGGATCGATGCTGCGTTTAGCCACTTCGGCAAAGTTTACGATCGCCGAGAGGGAATTGTTGAAATCGTGCGCAACGCCAGCGGCTAGAGTGCCGACAGCGTCCATCTTCTGAGCTTGCGCCAAAGATTTTTCGAGTTGCCGTCTTTCGGTTGAATCATGAAATACGAGTACTCGGCCAATGTTGGCACCAAGCGCATCCGTGTCTCGGACCGAATAGACGGTGAGCTCGCGTTGGGAGCCGTCGCTGACACCAACGCTGACCTCGGGAGAAGACCCGCGCGGAAAGTCGTCGTTCCATAGCTGTTTGAAAAGGTCTTTCCCTTTTGCATCGAGCTGACTGGAGAGTGCGAAATAGAGCTGATCGGCGGGCATGCCTTTGAGGGCATGTGGCGAAAGCCCGAGCATTTCGAAGAAGCGACCATTGCCCATCAGAAAGACGTCGTTGCGATCAATAACGCAAACGCCTTCGCGGACAGCTTCGTAAGAGGCATTGAGCAAGCCGGCACTTTCTTCGAGCGCGCGAGTCTTTGCACGTATTGCTCCACGCAAAAAGAAGATCGATCCGATGCAGAGGGTCAGCAAGACCAAGGTTGAAACGGTAGTGACTCGGGCACGCGGATTGGCGTACCAGGGACTTCGTTCGACCACCTTGATGTCGCGGAAGCTTCTTGGGATCACAACCGTTCCCACGCTTCGGTAGTCGACATAGCCTGCAACTTCGACTTTCTTGGCCGTCGGGAGCTGGAGTGTCGCGATGTCGCCAGAGAGCATCGAGATTTCGATACGAATGCGTTGTCCTGAGTCGTCGATCAATTCAAAGAACTCACCTTCATCGTTGATTCGCGACATGCTTCCGAGGACGGTGCAGTAGTCGCCGGATGCCGAATGGGATGTGACAGGTTGTGCGCGGCTCAGGGGCGTTAACACCCAGTCGTTTGCCGTTGCGTGTACGTGCATGCCGGTGACACTGACCTTGCGATGGTCGGGACCGATCACGTCCTTGCCGACGTATCGCACCATGTCTCCAACGCTCAAGAATTGGGTGTCGTAAACTTCAAGTTCAAGAATCTCTCTCGAGTCAGAGCGAAAGAAGTATCGGTTCTCCGAAGTTTGGCAAACGATCACACCGTTGACGCCCGCGCCTGTTCCGTCGCTTGGCCATGTCGGGCCCCTTTCAAGGACCTCGATATCGTCCGCGCTGGTGGGGTTGAGCATCAAGACGGCGCGTTTGGAGGGGCCTTCGCCTCGTTGCATGGCAACGCCGGTGATGCGAACCGTCGCTCCGGCCAAGTCCAATCCAACGGTCTCTTTCGGCTGCTCGTAGAACTCGGCTCGAATCGGTACACCGTAGCCATCGATCCAGAACACGTAGCGTTCAAAGTGCTGCATCACAAAACTGATGCGACCTTCGACCGAAACGAGTTGGCAATCGAGATCAAAAATGTCTCGCTGGGAAATGGTTCGGGCGAGGGCTTTTGGTGTGGGCATCTCGCTGGGGCCGATCTCTTCGACCGTCCCGGCCTTCAGGCTTGCGTGTCCCTCCCAAACGACAACTTCCCCTTCGATGGTGACATGGCTACCAATCTCCAAGCCTTCGGATTCATGTTTGTTCGAGAGCTCGACAAGAACGCCGGTTGCGTCGGCTTGGTCGACGATGACAAGTGAATGCCAGTAAGGGTTGAGCCAAACGATCGTTCCGGAAGTCTTGACGCGAGTTCGGTGAACGTCCGACTTGGTCGTGATCGAGGCGAATTGATTGGCAGGGATCACACGATCGGCGGCACTGCCCAAAGACTGCCCTGATAGAAGCGCAACGAAGGCACACGCCAGTATCACCAAGGATTTCACAGGAAGTTCCGTGTTGGATGAGTAAACGAGTGCCCAACAAAATGATACGCCAACGGGCAGAATTACGCGATGCGTATCTAGGGCGTGATGCGAACCCTCGCGCGATGCTCGAGGGGCCTCTCGTGGCCTTCGGCGATTGCTTGTTCGCGACTTGGTCAAGGAAAGGCCGTTTTGAGGCTGCGACGCTGCCGGCGATGCAGTACTTGGGGGCCGCGGCGGGGCAGAGAGATGTGGGGCAGAGAGATGTGGGGCAGAAAGATGTGAGGGTAAGGGATGTGGGCTTTGGTTTGATGGGGCGTGCTCGATGTAGAGTGGCGGCGCGCGGTGCGAAAATCAATCACGTTGGCTTGGCGGGGTTCACGCTGTGCAACAATGCGGAATCACGGGATGCGACCGTACCGTGCATTTCATTCATTTCATCAAGGGGGACAGCGATGAATCGCGTCGAACAATGGCTAGCCGACAACGCGGACCATGGACTACCGGTCCCCGGATTTGAAATCGAGCATGGACGGACCGCGGTTGTGATTACCGACCCGCAAAATGATTTTCTTCACGAAGATGGCGTCGCTTGGGGCGTTTGTGGCGAAAGCGCGACCGAGAACAACACGATCGCCAACCTGCAAACGCTGATGGAAACCGCTGTTGAAACGGGAACGCCGCTTCTGATCAGCCCGCACTACTACTATCCAACCGATTATGGCTGGACGCTCAAGGGAGGGACGCTCGAAAAGTTGATGCATGACATCCGCATGTACAACCGTAAGGGAACGCTCACACTTGAAGGCTTCGAAAACAGCGGCGCCGACTTTCTGGAGCAGTTCAAACCGTCGATCTTTCACGAGAAGACGGTCATTTGTAATCCGCACAAGGTCTTTGGCCCCGAGAACAATGACCTGATTCTTCAGCTCCAGAAATTGAAGATCGAAAATGTGATCCTCGCGGGTATGTCAGCCAACCTCTGCGTGGAGTCGCATCTTCGAGAGTTGCTCGAGCGAGGTTTTGATGTTTGCGTCGCAGCCGACGCGACGGCGGCTGCGAAAGTTCCGGGTCTCGACGGGATGATCGCCGCTCTCATCAACTACCGAATGCTCGCCAGCGACGTTTGGACAACCAGTGCCACGGTCGAGAAGATGAAGGCTGCTTCCGCGGTCTCAGTCTAGTCCGATCAAGAGAGAACCGATGGACGACATCGCCATGTGGGCCAGTCCGCTACTTCTGAAGCCAGGTGTGGCGTTGTTGATTCTCTCGACGTCGACGCGTTTTGGTCAGCTCCATGAAGAATTGCACCGGCAGTTGCATGAGGGGACCGAGGCGTCGATCTCACATCTGCGTCGACGCGCGAGACTTCTGCATAGCGCACTGGTAAATCTTTACACGAGCGTGGGGGTCTTGGCATTTGCCAGCCTGTTCGGCGCTGCGTTGGGTCAGGCGGCACCAGTCGTTCCAAGATCGTTGATGTTCCTCGGTGTTTGCATCGTCACCTTCGCATCGATACAGCTGATTCGCGAATCACGGTTGTTGATGACCGTTATCGACGATGATCTTGCGGGGCATCCGCGCGGCGAAGCGTAGATGCGTTCCCTTTTCTTCGGGAGGGCGAGGCTCCCGCCGAGCTGTTGCACGCCGAGCTGTTGCACGCTGAGCTCCGCAGGAGCGTCGCCCTCCCAAGATGCGTCGCCGTCCCCGCAGAGCACGCCGTCTTCGCGCGCCGACAATTCTTGATTCGTGCCGCTTGACACCGAATTCTGTAAATGCAACCCTTTTGCATGTGGGTCTTGGTCGGACCAATTCGCCCATCCGTTGGATGGGATAGCTTCACGTCCGGTTAACAAGGAACACACATGATTGATATTCGATTGGTTGGACTACTCTTTGCCGCGGTGGCTTCCCCCGTTCTCGGCGAGGGGCGTACCGTTGCCCGCGTCTTCTGGCAGGACGATTCCGCTGCGACCCTTTCGAGTGGTGACCTGAAAAAGTCGTCAGCTGGTTGGTCGATTGAAAAGTTAACGATCGAAGGATTTCCAGACCTCGATCAAGATCAGCAATCGCTTGTTCAAATGACTGCCGACGATGGTCTGATGGTGGTTGGCGTGCGCGATACCGAAAACGGTTCGTTCGGTAGTGGTTGGGTCGCGATCGAGTCAGGGGTTGTCGAGGAGCCGCATGGTGACCATTCGCACTGGAGATACACTCAGTCGCCGCGAGTTTCGCACGCGATGATTGATGCAGTTCAGGGCAATCCAGCGCATGTCTATCAATACGATCGCGCGTTTGTTTTGGCGAATGACAAAAAGAACGGATTCACGATCACTTCGTCCAAACGCATTCGCGACGCCAAGGTGACCTCGCAAGCGGCGACCTTCCATGAAGGTGGCAATGGGCACATCACGCTTGCTGTCGATCCAGATTCCGTTGCGTACGCGACCTGGATTGCGCGCGACGGAGACGATCAAGGTCGCGTCGACGTGATCGGACTGGGAAGCAATGCCGGCAAGTCCTACTCTTTTCACTGCCCCTCGGGAACGTTACACGGGGCAACGATGAATGCAGGGAAAGCGTTCTTTGCTCCTGCCGATGGGATTTGCTGGGTCGCGGTTGATCGCGAGCTGGATGATGGGCCGGAATCGGTTGCGGTGCATCACCTTTCGTTGGGAGAGGACAGTGAGGGCAAGCCACTGCGAACGGGCGCCTTCGCACGCGTTGGCCGGGATGTTGTTTTCAATGCTGGAAAGGGCGACGCAACCAAGTTGTGTTGGGTCGACGCTTCGGCAAGCCAGCCACGTGTGGAGAGCCTGGCGATCCAGGTTGAAGAGGGGGAAGCGGTGTCGACGCCAGTGACGATGACGTCGCGATATGGCGAGACGCTGGCGGTGATGTTTGGACAAAAGAAAGAATCGCAGGCAGACGATCGCATGCTCTTTGTGGAGCTCGACCCCAATCGCGACGGGGACTTCGAGGATGCGAAGCTCAAAGCCAGCATCGACGTGGGTCCTAACCAAATCGTAGGTCACGCCGGTTATCACGCCGCCGCGATGCTGCCCGGGCGACGGCATGTCATGATTACCAATCCAGGAGATGGTAGTGCGTGGGTCATTTCTCTCCGCGACTATACCGTCGAGGCCAAGATTGACCTGGGCGGGACTCCGTCGCGCCTCTTGGCCATCGGCGGCTAGGTGTGTGCAGTAGTGCATGCGGCGAGGAGTCCTCGGGAGGGCGAGGCTCCCGCCGAGCTGGTGCGTGTCGAGCTCCGTAGGAGCGGAGGGGTTGGGGATCGGAGTGGAGGGACTCGTAGCCTCGTCCACTACAAGAAGAGCCGTCGCGTGTCGAACTCCGCAGGAGCGTCGCCGCCATGGATGGTTTGGGGTTCGCGGTTGGTAGAGGATCGGAGTGGAGGGACTCGTAGCCTCGTTCACTACAAGAAGAGCTGTTGCGTATAGAGCTCCGCAGGAGCGTCGCCCTCCCACTTGGTGCGCCAGCGGGGCGCTTAAGAGAAAGTAGCGGCAGAGGGACTCGAACCCCCGACACGCGGATTATGATTCCGCTGCTCTAACCAGCTGAGCTATGCCGCCGTTGGAAACGCCGATTTGGTAACCGTTTTAGTCGGCTCGGTCCCCTTTCGGACACCACTCGATGTCGTCGGGAAACCTCCATTTCCGCGAAAAAGTACCAAAGTCTCGACTGACTTGCTAGTGGCGAACAATTGGCCGCTGGCGAGGAGATGGTTGCTGCGAAGGAGGCTGAGCCGAACCTGGAGTTTTAGGGGCCCTTTTGCGGTTTCGCGTGCGATCGTTGCTGGATTTCGTCCGTTGAGCCGTGGATTTCGCTTTGGGTGGGCAATCCGGCAAAAAGGCTCGATTAGGGCCATGTGACGACGTTCACCGATTGGCCGGTTCAATTTCGCAGTCAAGTCGTTTACGACTACGGTTGCATTGACGTCATACGTATCCACCCACCTTCGATGTTATGGACGACTCCACCTTTGTCTTTGGCGTTGTCATTGTCGCCGCCATCCTGTTTGCCCTCGATCGCCTGAGACTCGATTTCATCGCGTTGCTTGTCGTTCTTGCGCTAACGCTTGGCGAAATCCTCTCGCCCCAAGAGGCGCTGGCCGGTTTTGGGGACCCGGTGGTGATTTTGGTTTGCGGTCTGATGGTGCTTGGTGAGTCGCTTGATCGGACGGGCGTGGCCCAGGCGATGGGCAATGCGATCACGGACGTTGGCGGCAAGAACCGCACGGCGCTGGTGACGTTGATCATGCTTTGCACGGCGCTGCTGAGCAGTGTGATGAGTTCGACGGCGGTCGTTGCCATTTTCATCCCGATCATTTTCAAGATCGCGGGACGCACTGGAATCGCTGCATCACGGCTGCTGCTTCCCATGTCGTTTGCCGCGATGATCTCGGGCATGCTGACGTTGATCGCAACGATGCCCAACATGGTCGTTAGCGGAAAGCTCGAATCATCAGGGTACGAACCGTTGACCTTTTTCGGCTTTGCGCCGGTCGGGGTCGTCGTCCTCGCCGCTGCGATCATCTACATGTTGGTGATCGGCGATCGAATGTTGCGCAGCGATACCGATGACGCTGACTCGGAACCAGTGCGTACGTTGCATCAGCTCTGGCAAGACTTTGCGTTTCATAAACGTGTGGAAACGGTTCGCATCGCGCCCGATTCACCGATGTGCGGCAAGATGGTTTCTGAATGCGATTTGGAGCCGAAGTATGGCGTTCGTATTCTTGGAATCAGTCGTGCGTCGGATCATGGTCTTTACGGTGATTTGGAAGACATCGGCGCCAGCGATCGGTTGATCTCCGGATCTCAGCTGTTGATCAACGGCGAGCCGAAGGGCATCGAGGACTTTGTCGAGCAGGAACGCGTGACGATTGTTCCTCGCACCGATGCGGATCGACGTCACCGATTGCAAGAACGCGGTGGTGGGGTGGTGATGGTTCACCCCGACTGTCGCTTTAAGGGGAAATCGGTTCGGCAGGCACGGCTGCGAACGCGCTATGGCGTGCATGTGATTGGTCTTCAACGGGATGGTCAACGAATCGACGATTTTGTCGACGAGCCGATGCGCGCCGCCGATATGTTGTTGGTCTCGGGTACCTGGAAACGCATCTCGGGCCTTGGCAAAGAGAACCACGACTTTGTGTTGCTCGAGTTGCCGGCCGAGCATGCCGAGGCGCGTCCCAATTTTCGGCGTGCGCCGATTGCGATTCTTGCACTCTTGGCCATGGTCGTTGCCAGCATTTTGGGTGTGATGCCGATCACCATTGCGGTGATCATTGCCGCGATCGTTGTGGTGGCTGGACGTTGCTTGACTGCGGAAGACGCCTACCGATCGATCTCTTGGAGCAGCATTGTGTTGCTTGCCGGAATGTTACCTGTCGCACGTGCACTCGACAAAACGGGCGGCACACAAATGATTGTTGATGCCGTCGTGGCGAATGTGGGTGGTGCAGGCCCCTACGCAATGATGGCGATGTTGTTTGTGTTAACCGCAAGCATGAGTTTGGTGCTTTCCAATACAGCGACGGCAGTGCTTCTTGCACCGGTCGCGATCAAAGTTGCAGAGTCAATGGAAGTGTCGCCCTATCCACTTGCTGTTACCGTTTTAATTGGCGCCTCCTCAGCCTTTGCAAGTCCCGTCGCATCACCTGTGGTCACGTTGGTTGTTGATCCGGGTCGATACACGTTTCTGGATTTCGTGAAAATCGGTGCCCCACTTATGGTGCTTGCCTTCATCGCCAACCTCGTTGTGACGCCGTTGATCTATCCACTTTAGCGACGCATCTCGTTCCGTGAGATGTTTTCACCCAGCGCGCACTCGTTTAATGTTGATAGGATGCGATCAATCGCAATCCGGAGGGGCAAGAATGCCGGAAGCAGAGTTTGATGCCTCCTACGAAGAAGGGGCAAGCTGCGCCCGTTCAGGTGGCAGCGTCAAATCGAATCCTTATGGGAACGCCGATTCCGCTCAATTCCTGGCGTGGCATCGCGGCTGGATCGAACACCGTACGGCCGATCCCAAGTGCGAGCACTGTGGTGGTTTTGGGTGGCTCGATGCTAGTCAACAAGATCCCGATGCCGACAAGAAGATTGGCGTCGCGCGGCTACACTGTTTTTGCAACGTCGGCAGCGAGTCCGAAACGTAGGTCATGCTCCGCATGACAAGCGGCGGCTTCTCAGACGCAGCATGACCTAAAAAGGAAGCGTGCAAGTCGCAGAAGCGCGAACGTAATCCCCTAGGATTGGTACAGGGACCGGAATCGAACCGGAAACGTCAGGGTGGAATCCTGATGCCGAGCCACTCGGCAATGTTTGTAAGCTCCAGCCATTGGGCACGCGTGCAATTTATGACAGGTGCGCCTCGGCAAAGGTTCGCTCAACAAAGGCTTGCTCGACAAAGGGTGCTGTGGATTGCAATCTCGGCGCAACAAGAGCAACTTCTGGCGCAGGGCAGTGCACATGAGCTGGCCGTGAGGCCTCGGGCCCTTGCCGACGCGCAACTGGGGTGAAGGTGAGTAAGGCCCGGCCGCTTACGCGATCGCGGCTCACTAGCACTAGCTGAAAATCATTTTCCTTATTTCTTAATTTTCGCGTGGAAAACTGAGTTCATCCGGAATTCTCCACTAGTACGCGGTTGCAATTTGATTGTTTGCGTCCTTCTTTATCTGGAGAATCATCGTGAAAAGACTGAGAACGCGGTCTGACGCGTTTACTCTTGTCGAACTCTTGGTGGTCATTGCCATCATCGGCGTTTTAGTGGGCCTGCTATTGCCCGCCGTGCAAGCCGCTCGCGAAGCTGCGAGGCGAATGAGCTGTAGCAACAATTTCAAGCAAATTGGGCTCGGCATTCATAACTATCACTCAACCTACAAACAGTTGCCGCTGCACGGTGCCGGAACCGACAGCCCCGGGGGCGCAGCGCCACCGTTTGGTAACACAGGTGGGAGTGACAATTGGTGGACGACCTATTCGCATTCCAATTCATGGCGTCTGAGCTATTTGGTTGGGATCACTCCATTTGTGGAGCAACAGGCTTTGTGGGAAACGATTTCCCAGCCCAACCAACAAGATGCGCTTGATGAAACTGTGGTCTATGATCCGCCGTGGCCACCGATGGGGCCTGTCCCGAGTCAAGCGAGGTACATTCCTTGGTCGTCTCAGATTCCGACGTACCGTTGTCCAAGTGATCCGGGCGTTGGATTACCAGCGCTTGGGCGAACCAACTACGCGGCATGTCTTGGCGATTCCTACTATTGGTCGATTCAAGGACCGAAACGGTTCCGGCAACCAGCGCCGCCTTGGAAGCGCCAAGAGCATTCCGGTTGGGCACGCAACTCACGTGCTTGCAACCGTGGTGTGTTCACCGTTCATCGGGACATGAAGTTCCGCGACATCTTGGATGGGTTGTCCAATACCATCATGGGCGGCGAGATTGCAACCGACTTGGGTGATCGCGACGTCCGCACGATTGCTGACAACGAAACGACCCAGTGGGTCAACGATATTCGGGACAACCCAAGGTACTGCCGCGAACAGGGTTTGACTGATCCAGAGCGTCCGCAGTTCTGGGCCCCTTCGACACCCGTTTGGGGACCCGTCAACGGACGAGGATACCGATGGGCGAGCCATCGTATGGAGATGAGTGGGATGCACACGATCCTGCCGCCAAACTCCGAGCTTTGTGCCCAACGGTTCCCCGGTGGTCGCACGGTTTGTCCACCCTCGAGTCGCCATCAAGGCGGCGTCCATCTCCTGATGGCTGACGGCGCGGTGGTCTTCATTTCTGATTCGATTGAAGCAGGCAATTCCAATCACCCAATGGTTTGGCATGGTGGTTCGGGAGCGTCAGCGCCCGGAAATGGCAGCCCCTATGGACTTTGGGGGTCGCTTGGCACGCGAGCCAACAAGGAAGTGATCGAAGAAGAGCTCAATCAGTAAGTGATGGGCCAAGTTGTTGTTATGCCGTGGCCCCAGATCGATCAAGGAAATCGAAACCTCGATTCGATCGACGGGCCATGGTTGTTCTGCTGAAAAACCATTTACCGTTGCCAATGCAACTCAAGGAGTCATTGAAACATGTTACGCGGACTTGCCACCGCAATGATCTTCGCGATGGGCTTTGTTGTCTCGACAGGCTGCACGTCGAACGAGCCAAAGAACTTGATGGATGGTGTCGACCAGGCGGCACTCGAAGAGTACGAAGCGATGATCGCTGCAGATGAGGCAGCAATGAGCAATGCCGGTGACGCAGATACAGGTGAATGACCCTTTATCTGCAAAACACGGAACGCTAGTCGTCTCAAAAGAAAGAGAGCCAGTTCGAAATCGTTTCGAGTTGGCTCTTTTGTTTTGCGATCGAATCGCTGCTGAGGACGGGGGTGGCTACAATCGTGATGTTCGATCCGATTGTTGGCGATTCAGGTGATCATATGGGTGGAGTGAAGCAAGCGATACTCGTCGGTGGTGCAGCCTTATGCTCGTTGTTTTGCGTGGCCGATAGCAATGGGCAAGACTTCAGCCAGCTCGAGAAAGCAGGGGCGATTCTCAAACGCAACGATGCTGGCAACGTGATTGCGATCACGCAGTTCATGAAAGGGGACGGCGCGGCGGAGCACTTCGAGAAGATTGAAGACGTTCCCGGAATCGAAAACCTTGAGTACATCATGTTGTTCGATGTGTCGGACGCCGGCATCGAGAAACTTCAGCGACTCGATCGACTTCCCGAACTCTCGATTGGTGGACCTGCGACGACCGATCGAGGGCTCGAGTCGATCGCGAAGATGAAGGGACTCCATTCAGTCTCGATCACAAGTTCGCGTGTGAGCGAAGGCGGGCTCGAGAAACTATTGGAGCTACCAAAGTTGACCGATTTGGACGTGACCCACTGCAATGTCACGAATCAATTTGTCGGCCAAGTGGTCAAACGCGAGCAGATTGAGAGTCTGAGCTTGTCGGGGACGTCGATCGATGATGACGCTGCAGCTTTGCTTTCGAAGTTGCCGAAGCTCCGCAAACTCGATGTGACGCGGACTCAATTGACCGACGAAGGACTGAAGTTGATTTCGGGTCTTAACCAGCTCGAAGAACTGTCGATCGGCAATGAGGCGATCACCAACGCGGGGATTGCAGAGGTCTCGCGGTTGCCTCGTTTGAAATCGTTGATGATTGATCAAGCGTGTGGTGACGGCGTCGACAATGACTGCCTTGAGTCGGTCAAGACGATCAAGACACTCGAGAAGCTGATCCTACTGGATCGGAGATTTGACCGCGGTGCGCTGAAGCACCTGTCGGCGATGCGTCAACTGAAAGAACTTTGGGTTGGCAACACCTCGATGGGTTCGCGCGAAGTCACGATCCTCAGGGCGGTGCTGCCGAACTGTGAGGTGAAGTAGCGATGGCGTGATGGATGTAGGCGGCAAGTTGGAGCTAGGTGCGTGCAAGCACACACCCTACGAATGGAGCCGTAGGGTGTGTGCTTGCACGCACCAAAGTCGATTAGTTTCGCGTCAGGTCCCAGGCGTCGAGCCAGGTCGTCTTTTTGGCTTCCATCTCGAACTCTTTTTCGAGTCGTTCTGCCATATCGGGTAGATGGCCAGCGCCGTAGAAGACAGAGACTTTCTTTTTGCCTTTGTCGAGTTCTTCTTTCAGGATTTGAAACGCCTTGGCGTTGCGGCCCTTGATCAGCGTGTTTTCACCATTTTCGTCGTCCATTCCCGCGGTGACGACTTCAACATCGATCAATTGTCGGGCCATCGTTTGTTTCATCTTCTTGCTACGGTCGTTTGAAAACATTGCGAGCAAGACGCCGGCGTCGCCTCCGGTCGAGGCCGAGGAAGCAAGACCGGCCCCCATCATCCGTGCGACCATCTTCCAGATGCTGTCACCACGACGTTCGAGATCTTCCACGAACTCCTTGGGACTCATGTCGGCGTGACGAAAGTTCTCGGCCATGTAGTCAATGAGTTCAAGCTGATACTCGAGATTCAACATGTCCTTCATACCGGTTTGCATCGAAGCGAGCAGTGAACGCCGCTTTTCAAGATCCTCCGGCTTGATGCGCGTGCCATCAGGGGCGACGAGTTCGTACAAAACAACGTCGTACTTGGCCAGTCGTTTGTTGAGGTCTTCGTAGTATTCCTTTTGGCCGATGTGAACAACGCCCACGAGGTCAACGATTCGACCGGCGTAGGGTGTGTCTTTCTTGCCTTTGTAGCGAACGATCGCAGTCTGCAAGGCTTGAGGGATGCCGTCGTCCGATTCGCTGATCTGAAGGTAGAGTGCTTCCTTTTTCTTCGGCTCTGCCGCGTCGTCTTTGGCCTTTGCGTCGGTCGCGACGTCAGCACCCGCTTCAGCTTTGGTTTTGGTTGCTTGCACAACTGTCTGGGCAACACTTTCAAGTGCACTGACAGCGACGAACAGGAGGGCGAGCAAGAGCAGGAAACAGGTACGCATCGGAAGGCTTCCGGTCGAGGTAGTTGAGCCGAACATCTAAAGGATAGCGCACCTGCAATAGGGCGGCAACTGACGTTCGGGCTTTCGCATGTAGCTGGGCGTCTTGGAGAAGTTTCCCTAGGCACGAGCCTGAAGGGCTCAAACGTGTTGGAGAACCAAAAGAGGCTGCCCAGCATTCAGCTGTTCGCCAAGGATCGCGGAATCTTGGCGACCTGGAGTCAGATCAGGCTGTGAAATTCAGGCCCGATGAGGCAGCGGGAGTGTTTTGAATGTCGGCGGTTGGTGGGACCGCGATTGCCGATGCTTCGGTGGCACAAACGTTCTGCCAGGTTTCCATTTCCGTTTCCAAAACGAGACGGATCTCGTCGATGCGGTTGGCATCGCTGTTGTTTTCTGCGGCGACCAAGTGTTTCATCAAGAAAACGTACAGGTCGGCAACTTGGCTGCAGAGCTGGTTTTCGGAATCGGTTTCGCTTCCCTTGACCCCTGCGAGGAGTTCGTTGAGCAGGTCGAGCAGTTTCAGCGAATGTTCGTTTGTGCCCGGGTTGAGTCCGTGACGCCAGGTGTCCGAAAGCACACAAGCCACTTCGACTGATCGCTGCAGCAACATCAAGCGTAGGCGAGCGGGCGATGCTGTGCGAATGGTTGCGTCGAGGTATTGTTGGCCACCTGCAGATTCGCGAGGGCGAAAATGATCGGGGTTGGTCGACATAATGGGCTGCGTCCTTGCGGGATAAGGTTTCAAGCAGTGTGGGGCTTGTTCGTGTGTGCCGGTGGAGTGCGACTGGCTTTTTAACTCGGGATCGATACCGGTTTGATCGCACTGAGGTATTGCTGGTTCGAAGTGATCTTTGCGATAGCAGATTCTGTCGAATAGAACTGCTTGAGCAATCGCTCGCGTTCGTTTTCGAGGCGGAGGTTCAGCGTGTCGATGCGCTCGTTGTTGCGTTCGATCTGAGTGGTCAGGCTCTCCGTGCGACCAATGAGAAGGCTGTTGGACTCGCCGGCGATGCGTTCGGCAAGAACGTCGAGTCGCTGAGCAAGCCCATATTCTTCGGTTGTGAAGAATGCCTCGACAGCGCCGGGGCTTTCCGAGAGCGTTTCGGAAAGCTTCGATTCATCAAGGTCGAGTTTTCCTTTGTCGTTGAATCGTAGCCCCACTTGTCCGATTGATTCGAGGTTTCCGGCACCTTGAATGCGTCCGGACAACAATCGGTTGTAGCTGTTTTCGATACGCAGCGCTTCACTCGATCCAAACAGCAGACCGACTTCGTTGGTGTCGCCGTTGAAGAAGGTGAGCGAATCGAGTTTGTCGACGAGCGAATTGAATTGGTCGACGAATGAATTCGCGGCGGAAACGACCGCGTCTGGGTTTTCAGAAACGCTTACCGTGATCGGGTCGGTTGAAAGTTGTTTGAGTGTTAGCGTCAGGCCCGCTTCACTTGCCAATTCATCTTCGGCAGGACCGACGAGCGCCGAGACATTGAACCCACCGACACTTTGTGTGGTTGCTTCGCCGGCGACCCCCAAGTCGGCAGCTGCTGTGCCGGAGCCGGTGTCGGTGATGGTGAGTTTTCCGGAGCCGCCCGCGTTGTCGACGATGGCAATTCCGTCGCCAGAATCGTTGATCGAGGCAGTCACGCCAATGCTCAGGTTGTTGAACGCGCTGATCAGTTCATCGACGGTGGTGATCCCTTCGGCTGTAATGTTGATGGCACTGATCGCCCCAGAGCTGTCGGTGATCGTGAAGCTACCGCCGTCGATACCGCGGCCTCGATTGAGGTCAGCAAGTGCGGTTTCGCCACTGATCGTGTTCAGCGTGCTGCCGTCGTCATCAAGGGTGAACACACCGTCGCTCGACGAAAGGAATCGTTCGATTCCGTTATCCGTGCTCACCGCGATCAATGCGTCTTGGCCACGACTGGTCGTACGAAGATCAAGATCGAAACCTGAGGTGTTGATCGCGAGACGCCCGTCTTCGCCCCCTTTTCGGCTGCGAACATTCAGCGAATACGATCCATCGTCATTCAGGGCGACGGCAGCGTCGGCATATTGATCGGCGGCGTTGATCTTTGCGGCGATGTCGGTAAGCGAATCGTCCGCCGCGACGTCGATTCGAATCGATTGCGATCCCACGATTGCCGATTCGGAGTTGCCACCGATGGTTTGGGTGGTTGCAGTGCCAGCGATGCCAAGTTGGGCTGCGGCAGTACCCGATCCACTGTCTTCGACGGTCAGCGTTCCCGATCCGGTGCTGTTGTCGATGATGTGAATGCCATCACCACTTTCGTTGATCGCGGCGGTGACATCAGCGGAGATGTCGTTGATCGCGTCGACAAGGTCGCCAACTGTCTTGACATTGTCGGTGACCAAGTTGACGGCGCCAGTGATCCCCGCACGGTCGGTGATGGTGAAGCTTCCGCTGGTTGGGCCGGAACCCTGATTGAGATCGGCGATGAGGGTGTCTGAGGTGACGCTTTGACGTGCCAGGTTTTCACCCACGACAATGTCTTCGGTGGTCGACGTGGCGATACCCAAATCGGCTGCAGTCGTGTCGACCGATGAGATATCGAATGACCCTGTGCCACCGGAGACATCACGAAGCTGAAGACCGTTTCGCGCGTCATTGAGTTTGACGATCAGGTCGAGACCCGCAGCATCGATCAGGTCGATCACTTCGGCCGTCGTGTTGGCTGAGGAAAGGTCGATGCTGGCACTGCTGCCATCGGACAAGGTGATGTCGAGGTCAGTGAGGGGACCGATGCCTGATCCACCGCCGAGTTCGGTCAGTGCAACGCCACGCAGCGCGGAGACGCCGGCAGCCAGGTCGATATCGTTGCCTGTGACGGAGTTGGCGGCGTCATCAATGCCCCAAAGGCCGAGGTCGGCCGCGGTTTCTTGGCTGCCAAGTTGCTGGACGACAAGGTTGGATGCGGTGCTTCCGGATGTGTCGGTGAGGACAAAGGCATTGCCAGAGGTGGTTGCCTTGACCTCAATGTTGGCGTCGTTGATCGCGGCGAGAACATCGTCGACGGTTTTGGCTTCGGTGAGGTCAATTTCAGCCGACGCACCACCGCGGTCGGTGATACGGATCGTGCCCAGTTCGACGCCGCGACCGCCATTTAGGTCGGTGAGGTTGGCCGACTCGTCGAGGAATCCTCCGGTGGGAGCAATCGAGAGTGTGCCGACGAAGTTCAAATCGGCTTCGGCGTCCTCGTAACGCTGAAGTGATGAAACGTCGTGTGTCGCTGCGGTACGTAGCGTCCGGACGACGTGCGTTGCTGGAGTCGTGTTGTTGCCCGCAGCGGCCGAGAGTGTTTCGGAATCACTCGAGGACGTTTCGCGTGATCGAAAGATCGAGGCGCTCGAGAGTTGCTTGCCCGCCAATTGGACGCCAATCACTGAAGCGGTCAGCTCGGCCAGCGCGGTTTGTTCTTCAAAAAGCGTATTGGTTCGGGCAACCAATCGGTCGCGGGGCGCTCCGCTAATCGCAATCAATTGATCAACCGTGCCCGCAATATCGGTGCCGGTGATCAAGCCGATAGAGGATTGGATACGCCCCATGAATTCAAAACAGTCGCAAGGAAGTGAGTAACGCTTTTGCCTTGTGGTGGCCAGGGAATCCGCCAAAAGCCCCTGATGGCGGTGGTCCACCTCGGAAAGATCGTCAAACCTGCGCGGTTAGGTCCAGTAAAACGATAGCTCACCCCCAACGTTGTGGAGGTGTGAAGTCCGGTTTTTGCAGTTTCACGCGTTTCCCGGGTTAGTGCTAACGCAAAGCGGCCACTTGAAGTCAACTTCAAGTGGCCGCTGGCGAAATGTCGAATTCGGGTGCTCAGGTTTCTAAGCGTTCTGCGGCCTGAAGCGTCTAAGCCGCGAGATCGAAACCATGACCTGAATTATCCTCGCAGCAAGGAGAGGACGTTTTGAGGGTTTTGGTTAGCTAGCGACAAGACGTTCGTGCCGGACTGAACCAAGATTTGTGCCCGTGTGAGCGAAGCTGATTCTTTGGCAAAATCGGCGTCACGAATCGTGCTTTCGGCTTCTTGCAGGTTGGCTTGGGTTTCGTTCAAGCTAACCAAGTTGCTCTCGAGAGTCGTTGACTGGAACGCACCCAATCGACCGCGAAGGCTGGTGACCTTGTTGATCACTTCGTCGATGATTTGAGCCGCACCTGTGACATCGTTGGTCAAAGCGCTGCCCTGGCCACTACCGAGTTCGTAAAGACGGCCGGTGGCACCACCGATTTGCCCGGTACTTACGCTTCCGATTCCAAGCCGTGCTTGTTGGTTACTCGTGACATCGGGACCAAGTTGGAACAGTGCTCCACCACCGGTGATCGAGAACGAGAAGTTCGTGTTGTCGCCGTCGTCGACGGTAATGCTAAGGTCAAGCGTGCTCGTATTGATGGTCAGCGTGTTGGCGTCACCACCGGCTTCGACACCGTTGACGGTTGCGACGATGTCATCGCCAGCATCACGAATCGCACTCAAGTTTGCGCCGAAGGTGCCAGAGCTGCCTTCGTTGATGACGTCGATATTGATCAACGCGTCGCTTCCGTAGGACGTCGACGTGAAGGTCAGGCCTGTTGCCGATGCGGATGCGGCACTCACCCCGGTACTGTCCGAAACAAGGTTCACCGCGTCAGCGATTTGTGCTGCTGAGGTACCTGCACCAAAGTTGAACGTTTCCGCCCCCGAGTCACCATTGAGCTGGAAGACCAGGTTGTCGGCGAGCACTTCACCACCCGTGTTACCGGTGTTGATGTCGTCCAGGCCGTCGAGGATGTCGATCGAAGCACTTGCCAAGCCTGATGCGCTGAACAGTGCCGATGCGGGTGTCGAGCCGTCAACGGTGTGGCTGTCAATCGCGGTTGCGATGGCGGTCGCCGTTTGCGGAGCGGTGTTGTCGACCGTTACGGTCAGGATCTTTTGAGTCGAGTCGTAATCGGCAGCGTTGGCTGCCCCTTCGACGAATTGAACCGTGACGTTGTTGTAATCCGAGCCGAGGTTGGCCGCAGTGATATCGAGCAGCGGACCTGGCGTGCCGGCAGCGGTCGCACCCGCAGTACCACCACCCGTACCAGCCGCAGTTGCACCTGTCGCGACAAAGCCTTCGAGGTCGTCAATGGCAGCCTGGATCACTTGCGCGTCGGCGGCCGTACCGGTGAAGTCTGCGGTGATCGTCAAGTCACCATTGGTGTCGTTGTAGCTGACTTGGCCAGTGCCGCCGCCAACGGCGTCAACCAGAATCACGTTGTCGAATGATCCTTGGCCGGTGATGGTGATTGTCTCACCGCCGATTGCTGCGGTGCCGACAGCAGCGTCCGGAGCACTTGTATTTGCAGCAGCGGTCGCGGTGAACGCGGACGCTCCCGCGTTGACTTCCGCCTGGGTTGCTGCGGCGTTAATCACCACTTCGACGTCGATTTGGCCTGTTGCACCGAGGTTGGCTTGGTCGATCGTGGCGTCACGGATGGTGCCGACACTACTCGCTGTGCTGACAAAGTCGAGCGATCCGTCGAGCAGCTTTCGTCCCTGGAACGTTGTGGTTTGAGCGATACGGTTAATCGCTTCAAGGGAGCTGTCGATTTGCAGCTGGTTCGCCGAGATTTCCTCTTCGCTCAAGGCACCTGCGTTGGCGGCTTCGACCACCAGGCCGCGGATGTCGTTCAGCAGGGCGCTGACTTGGCCCAGTGCACTGTCAGCGGTCGAGATAATCTGGCTTGCCCGTCGAGTGTTCGACACAGCCTTGCCCAGGCTGGTGATTTCACTCCGCAGTGCTTCACTGGCAATCAAGCCCGCTGGGTCGTCTGCACCGCTGTTGATTCGCAGACCGGTGCTCAATCGTGTTAGTGCGGTCTGCAGGTCGTTGTTGCTCGACTGCAGTCGGTTCTGTGCGACTAGCGACGAGACGTTCGTATTGATTCTGGTCATGGTATGTAACTGCCCCTTTGTGCGGCTATTCGCATTTTGATGATTCGTAGCGGAGTGCTATGACTGATCGGCTGCCCGGCGACGTGCGACCGCGGACGGTTGCGACATCATTCATCTCTTGATAAGCCAAGATCATCACCCGTTTCATCGAACCGGCAGCATCGATCACATTGGAAGGAACGGTTAATTAGTCTCCATTTAACGCAGCACCAACACGCAGAAGCGGAATATCTGGCAGGGTTCGGCTAACCCGCAAGGTTTGCCAAAGAGCGGTTTCTCCCGTAGTGGACGAGGCCACGAGTCCCCAGCCACACCGATCTTTCTTCCCGTAGCTACGCTCGCCAGAGCGTGGGGTGATGGAGCGTCTTCAGTCGATGCGATCTACCTTCTGCCGGAGTGAGCCGAACGCGCTAGCGTCGGGCCCTACGGAATCAAACCGAATGTAAGGCCCGACGCTAGCGCGTGCGGCTCACGGGCCTGGGACGCGAAGAGTGCGTTACCACGCAGAGCGTGGTCACGAGGCGTGTCTTCCCGAAGTGGACGAGGCTACGAGTCCCCAACCACTGCTCTTCTTCTTCCCGTACCTGCGCTCGCCAGAGCGTGGGGTGATGGAGCGTCTTCAACCGATGCGATCCACCTTCTGGCGAAGTGAGCCGAACGCGCTAGCGTCGGGCCCTACGGAATCAAACCGAATGTAAGGCCCGACGCTAGCGCGTGCGGCTCACAGGCCTCGGACGCGAAGAGTGCGTTACCACGCAGAGCGGGGTAACGTGGTGTGAGTCATCATTCACTTCCCTACACGACGCTCGCCAACGCTCCGAATCAGGTTTTGCCGAACCGTGCCCCGTGCGTCTGCGTATCTTTGGCTATGCCTGGGAATGCCGCGGCAGTCTCGTCGGGCCGCTACAATGGCGGAGTCCCTGGCACCTCCTCATCTAGTTATTGCAGCACGGTATGGTGAAAACGCCTTCTGTTGAGCCCGTTGTGCGCAGTCGGTTGCTGCCGCAGGTCTCTTTTAAGTTTGCCCTGGGTGTGACCGCATTGGTCGCCGTGTTCGCGTCACTGGCGCGGGTTGCTGGCGAAGGCGGAGCGCTGGCGATGAGCCTCGTTGCTTTTGCGGGGTATCTGGCAATCACGTTCGTCGGCTTTGCCGCTTTGTTCCTTATCTCGTGGGCAATCTCCTCGTTGTGGTACGAGGCGGATGACGAATCGCTCAAAGGCAGTCCGTTTGCTGATGGACAATTGCCACCCCAGATCCTGCCGCCGCGGGAGAACAAGTCTTGAGCAAGGTGATGCGCCCGGTTGGCCTCGTTTGTACCCTTTGCCTCTTGGTTGTCGTCAGTTCACGGCGTAGCCATGGCGATGACAACCTTCTGGTTCCTTCACCAGAGAGTGTGCAGCTGCCCCTTTCGAATCAAATGCTTAAGGGCTTTACCGCGACGGTGGCTGTCGCGGACCAAGAGATCGTCGGGATGATCCCTGTCGAGATCGATGTCATTGGGATGCCGCGGTTTTCCGCTGACCGTCAACTTGTGTTTCGTTTTCGGAATATGGATACGAACCACGCGCCGCCGCGTAACACGATGGTGATCGATGTTCCGATCACGGCGTCTCAGGGGCAGGCGTCGGTGAAGGTCGTGAAGTACTTGCCTAAATGGACGGTCGGCAACGGCTACTTTGTCAGCGTCTTGGAAGATGGACTGGCGCTGCCGGACTATGCGGGGGCAATCGCGTCAGGCCGTCCTAGTCAGTTCAGCTCGAACCAGGCTGGCGCACTCGTGATCCCAACCGTGTTCGGTCCCGAGAAGGCTGGGAACTGGCTTTACGTTTCGGATTCGAAAGTAATCCTGAACGCTGAAAGGAGAGCGACTACACAGCGGTTCGACCCGCTCTTAAAGCGTCGGTGGCCTCTCGAGCAGAAGGACAGCATGCGTCTTGCCAGTTTCAATGAAGTACCGGAAGACTGGCGTGGGCTTCAAGCATTTGATGTCGTTGTGCTTAATCTGGAAAGCGTCGATGCGCTCCGCACGCGACCAAAGGCGTTCGCGGCGCTTCGGCAATGGATGCTCCTCGGTGGCGTGGTTATTGCTGACAACGTCGCCTCGGGTGAAGAGCTATCGGAATGGTTGGATATTAAGTGGACGGGCGAGGCAAGCGAGAGGGAGTCGGTCGATGCGATCGCCAACGCGATGACGGCAATTGCGCTGCGCGCAGGTGTCGGGGCCAACGTGTCGCGGATCTATCATTCCACGCCGAGAGAGTTGTCTAAACGAGTCTTTGTGCAGCGCGTCGGAGCGGGGAAAGCGATCGGAGTTGTGGAAAGTCAGCCGAAGGCGGCTGAGTTTGGAATGCGCGTCGCGTCAGAAATCGTCGGTCACCATCGATCGCCGATGCTGCGCCGCGGGGCGGACCCGATGCTTGGTGACGGTCGATACTACCGCTGGCTTGTTCCTGGTGTTGCACAACCGCCAGTCTATACCTTCATCGGACTGTTGACGGTCTTCGTGATTCTCGTGGGGCCGATTGCTTATCGAAAGACCGCCAAGCAAGGCCGCAGTCACTTGATGTTCGCAATCGCGCCGTTGCTTGCGATGGTCACAACCTTATCGATGTTCGCCTACGGAATCATCGCGGATGGCTTTGGTACGGTCGCACGGGTGCGACAGTTGACTTGGGTCGACGGAAAAAGTGGTGACGCTGGGGAACGCGTTCGCGCTACCTACTTTGCCGGAATTCGGCCATCGCAAGGGATTCGTTTTCCGGCCAATGCCGAAGTCGTCGAGCACCGCCGCAATGGTGGCGAAAACTGGATGGACGCATGCGAGTCGCCTCTTGCAGTAGCCGGGCAGGTGACGCTAGGAGACGACTTTCAAGTTTTCGGGCGCTCGTTTCTGCCGTCTCGTCAGCAACGGCAGTTTGTCACGCACCAACCACGCGACCAAGTTGGTTCGGTTTCATTTGATCCAGCCACCGGAGTGATTACCAACGGAACGGCGATCACGTATCACCAAATCGTGGTGCGCGACGATGCTGGAGAAATCTGGACCGTCGAAGATTTGGGCGGCAAGCGTACAGCCACCGCAAAGCTGCTCACAGCAACGGAAGCCTCGAAGCTGCTCGGAAAGCTCTACATTGATCACCGCCCCGAGACGGCGGTCCGCGAATCTCGTCAAACGTCAAGCAACTACCGGGTCGAGATTCGTGACTGGATGTTGACGTTGAACCAGGAGTTCGGGGATGGGCAACGGCGTTTTACGGATGGTTTGTTTGAACAATGGTTGCTTGACAATCTTCTGTTGAACGTCGGAGACATTCCCAACGGTTGGTTTGTCGCCACTGCGGACGTGAGTGACGACGTGCTTGCGGTTGAGTCGGCAGAGGTTGTCGACAGCATTCGCTACGTTTTCGGCACCATGAAATAGGGGCGCAAAGGGTGACGATGGAAAGTGTGAATGAAGCCGATGGCACCGTGTCGAGCGATGTTGCAAGCGACTCGACCAGCTCGGTGGCGTCGGCCGTGCTCGCGGCTGCATCGAGTTCCGGCGTGCATTCCGAAGAGAGCACCTGTATCGAGCTGCGGCGTTTGCACCGCTTCTTTGGTGAGACAAAGGCAGTTCAAGACATCTCGTTCGGCGTCGAGCGTGGGCACGTGTTTGGCTACATCGGTCCCAACGGAGCCGGCAAGACGACGTCGATGCGGATTCTTGCCACGTTGGATTTGCCGAGTTATGGGGATGCATTTATCGACGGTTTTTCGGTGGTCAACGATCCCGAATTGGTGCGTCGCGAGCTTGGTTTCATGCCCGATTCGTTCGGAACCTACCGAGATGTGAACTGCAAAGAGTATCTCGATTTCTTTGCGCGTGCTTATGGACTGGTCGGCCGTCAACGCAACGAGCGATTGAATTGGGTGCTTGGCTTCACCGGTACCGACGGGATGGCGAACAAGCCGATCCGTGGGCTGAGTAAGGGCATGAAGCAGCGATTGTGCCTTGGCCGCGCGTTGATCCACGACCCGGCCGTGTTGATCTTGGACGAACCCGCGGCGGGGTTGGACCCAAGAGCGCGGATTGAGCTTCGTCGGATGATTCGCGAACTTGCCGACCGCGGCAAAACGGTTCTGATCAGCAGTCATATTTTGACTGAGCTTGCCGAGATGTGCGATTCGGTTGGAATCATTGAACAGGGCAAATTGCTCGCGACCGGTAGTGTTGACGATATCCAACGTCAACGAACTCAGCATCGTGATGTGGTGATTCGTGTGCTTGAACGGGCGAGCGATGCAGCGGCTGGACTGAGTCAAGAACATGGGATCGAGACGCCCATTGTCGACGGGGAATTGATCCGCTTTGAGTTTGAAGGCGATCACAAGAAGCAGGCGTCTCTGGTCGCTTGGCTCGTAGGGCAAGGTTACGAAGTCGCTGAGGTGAGTTCGCACAAGAAGAGCCTTGAGGACGTCTTCTTGCAGGTCACCGAAGGTTTGGTTCAGTAGTCGGGACGCAGAATGGCGAGTGCAAGCATCGCAAACGAACCTGTTGGCGAAGATCCATCGGCTGATGTCGAGAGCGGATTTTGGATTCGCATTGATGATTGGTGCGAACGTATCGGCGATTCGCTCAACCCGATTTTGGTCAAAGAGACTCGTCAAGCGCTCAAGAGCCGTCAGTTCGTGATGACCTTTTCCGTGCTGTTGTTCGCAGCGTTGGCATGGACGGTGGTCGGTTCGCTGACGTTGATGCCACAGATCTACACGCAACCGTCGGCTCCCCGATTGCTGATCGGCTACTACATCGTGCTGGCGATCCCCATGTTGATGGTCGTGCCATTGGCCGCGTATCGATCGCTCGAAGGCGAGATTGATGATGGGACGTTGGAGCTGCTTTCGATCACAACGCTAAGTGCCTGGCACATTGTGCTCGGGAAACTGGCGAGTGCCTCGCTTCAGATGCTGTTGTATTTCGTCGCCCTCTTCCCGTGCGTTGCCTACGCTTACACGCTCCGTGGCGTTGACCTGCCAACAACTCTCTTGTTGATGGCGATGCTGCTCGCGGGCGCGCTTTTGTTGACGATCATCGCGCTCTTCTTTGCACCGCTCGCTCGTGGTCGCACGGGGCGGATCGTCACGCTGTTGGCTGTGATTCTGATTATCGTGCTGGCCGAATGGGGCATCGGCTCGCTTGCGATCGGATTGATTCTCTATGGGAATCCCCTCAACTCCCAGATGATGCTGTTTTTGATGGTCTCGGTTGTCGGGATGCTGCTTTCGCTTGGCCATCTTCTGTTGTCGGCCACGGCCGCGCAGTTGACGCCCGAGAGCGAGAATCGGTCGACTCACCTGCGAGTATCGACACTCGTCGTTTCCGCGGTGGCGGTTGGGATCTGTGCCTTGGCAATGCAGACACTTGACCGCTTCGCACCCGATGCGGTCCTCACGTTGGGGGCCGGATTGGGAATTTTCTGGGCGGCGTGCGGCAGCATGATGGTTGCCGAGTCGCCTGTGATGACGCCACGCATGCGACGAGGGTTGCCGAGTACGTTTGCGGGTCGAGTCTGTTTGACGTGGCTCACACCCGGCCCAGCGACCGGGCTGGTCTTTGCGGCGGTGAACATCGTGGTGCTTGCCGGAGGCATGATCTTTGCATTGCACTGGTTGTATTCCCAACCGGGGATACCGGGCGGGCGTTTTGCGCGGGACGTGCAAACGATGTTGGTGATTTGCTATTCGTCCTACCTCGTTGGGATGTTGGTCGCAGTTCGTTTGGTGATCAAAGTCATTCGAATCAACAACCACCCGCGCGTCGAAATTGGGCTTGCCGCCCTAGTAGCGGTCGGCGTGTTGATGGCTCTGATCCCGTATTCCGTCGGTCTGCATTGGAACGACTACCGCGAGTATCCCTATTCGATCTGGCAGGTCACCAATTGGGCGTGGACATTGTCTTTGGTTGGGCGCGGGTTCCGGATGCACAGCTATGTCTATGTGGTGACGACCGTGTCCGTGGTGTTGTTCTTTGCCGCGTTGCTGCTTTCACCTCAGCTTGTCTTCCCACGACGCATTGCGACACCGAAGCGAGTCCGCCAGGCTTTGGAACGGGCGAATTAGCGTTCTTGTCACCTATTTCAAGGATCGAGTGACGCGATTCCGGTCAAACTCGCCGGCTGGAAGATCGTGGATCACGATCGTGTAGGAGAGTTTGAAGGTCTCTCCTTTCTTGATAGGGGTCTTCACGTAGGGTTCACGTCGCTCTTTTGGTTGCTTTGGGAACGGGTTGGTCACGACGACGCCGTAGTCTCGGGCGTGGAGCCATGAGGGACGCGGATTGTCAGGATCAGGAATCACCATCACGCCCACCTCTCGGCCGTCAATGATTCCAAAGTAGTCGAACCATTTGGCTTCCTTGCCCCAGATTTCGCCGCCATTTCGTTGTCCACGATCATTCAAGATTGTCCCGTTACCACCTTGAACGCGAATCGGCGACGCGACACGAATCGCGAGCCCCGATTCTTCTTGGTCGCCAAAATAGAAGTCATCGGTCTCGGACCAGTATTCGGCAGTCAGCCGCAGTCGCAGCCCTTCGTCGATGCGTTCGATATGGTAATGAGTGCGTTCGCGGCAAACCTCGCGGTTTCCCTCTTCATTCATCAGCCGGTTCAATGCGGTAAAGCTGCCTTCGCTTTGATTGCCTTGCGGGCGATTCGTGAACTGATCAAACGTGGCCTTTGATTTCAGTCGCCAGAAATCGTTTCCGTCGACGTCCCCGAAACTGATCCAAAGTCCTGGATGCATGATGGGATGAATGATCCCGAGTTCGGCCTTGTATCCTGGGTCGATGTCTTCAGGTGCTCGGGGAGGAAAGTTTCGCGTGACCTGAATCCCGCTTGGCGTCGTCACGTTCACCAAGGCGCGGCGCGTGAGTTTGGGATGTCGCTTGAGGTACGTGGCAATGCGTTGCTCGCGAAAGTGAATGTGTAGGTTGTCACCGTCATCGCGAAACCAGAATCCCTCGCGATTGCCCAAGGTCTTCTGCGTCATCATCCACGCGGCGAGATCAGCGATCTGTTGTGCGGTCATCATGGTGGCAAAGCCATCGGGCATCGGGGATAGTTTTGTGCCAACCCGCTTCTCGATATCTTCCTGGTTGATCGTGGTGATGCTCCCATCTGATCCCGCAAGTTTGAGAACACGTCCCGTCTCCTCAAGGACCGAGCCAGCGACCACGCGTCCGTCGACCGTGAGGACCTTTTGTTGGGCAAAGCCTTCAGTAATGACCTTGCTCGGATGAATGATCGACTCGATCAGGACCTCTGCTTTCTTGGCACGTGTGCCGATGTCAGAGAGGTCTGGGCCGAGGACGTTGCCGATCCCGTGCATCTGATGACACTTAAAACAGCCGGCGCCTTGCGGGTGTAGAAACAGCTCGCGTCCTCGCTGCGGGTTTGCCGACGACATCGCTGCGACCGCTTGCTCGACGGTTACTGGGGTGGGTTGATGCCGTTGACTGAGGATGTCGCGTTTGAAGAGAACGATGTAATTGCCGCGCCCCGAGTCCGTTGGGCGGTTGAGGTTTGGGCCCAGCGAGATCTGTCCGGCAGGAAACCGTTTGGCGTAGACATTGAAAGTGGGGTCGTCTGTGATGATTTGCAATCCCGTGTCATGGAATCCATCGCTTTCGTTAACTCTCATCCATGCAAGAGATTCGGGGTTTCGCGCATCGACGCCAACAAGCACGGTGGTTTCCGAATCCGTCCTGAAGGTCATGAGTTGCTTGACAAGACGACGGTCATCGCCGTTTGCGGTCCGCAAAAATGGGATGCCGGCTAGCTCAGCCGGGAAGTCAACGATCCGGTAGTCGCGGTCGGTGTAATGACGCTTGCCTGCGCCCAGCCCACGCCAATCGATTTCGTAGTGCCGGCCGCTGTCAGAAACGAAATCGTGAATGAACTCGCGATGTCGATAGGTTTGCGATGGCCGAATCGTATACTCGGCGTCGGTGATGGCGCCCGCTTGCTGATGATCTTGAAAGAGCCCAAATCGTAGCGTTGAATCTTGCTGTACGGTGATGGGGCCCGCGACGCGTTTGCCCGTCATCGCTGGGACGGAGCCATCCGTCGTGTAGGTCAAAATGCTTCGTGGGATCGTCGACTTGGCCGTGATCTGGATCGTGTCGGAGTATTTGCCCGGTGGTGGCGAAAGCACGACCAACGGCGCTGCATTGCCAGTTTTCTTGAGCCATAGTTCAACCAGACTGGCGACCTGCGGGTCCTTGTCGGTACGTAACGGAACGACGTCGTCGGGTTCGAGCTTATCGTCCAGAAACAGAGCCAGCAATGCTGCGAGCCGAATGTGGGGGCGGGTATCGCTGATCAGTTCCCTGAGCTGTTCGGTTGGGACGAGATCGCGCAGCGCATTCCATGCTGAGTAAAAAACGACTCGATCTGTTTCCGTTGCGGTGAGTTCAAGCAACCTGCCGGCGAGGTCGACACGATTGCTTTGCCAAACCGCTTGCACGGTCGCGTGACGGAGCCTCGCGTTTTTCGAATCCCAAGCTAACAATCGATCCAATAGGGCGGGTTTTTGCTGTGCAAGGATACGCAGGCATTGGATGTGGGTGTTGATGTCATCGTTTTGTGATTCGAAGACTTCAAGGAGTGCCGTTGGCGATAAACGGCCGAGTGTCCAAAGGGCCCATGTCCGCTGCGCTTTGGTCAAATCCTGCTTGAGCGATGAGGCAAGGAAAGCTTCGCTCGCCGTACCGCGTCGAAGGAATTCGTTTTGCGCGTTGACGCGCCAGGCGGGGACACTCGCTCCCAAGTCTGTCAGCAGTGTTTGAAAACTCCATTGTTCGTAAGGTCGTTGACGGTCCACATCACGCCAGGGAAGCAAGTCGCTCTTTTCATGACGGATTCGATAGACGCGTCCGGCATCGACTTGCTTGCCATTTTCGATCGTCGCACCGTAGCCATGTCCCCAGCTAAGAATGTAGAGAGCTCCGTCGGGGCCTACCTCGATGTCGGTCGGCTCGAACACGCGTCCTGAGCTTGCCGGTAACGATCGGCCACCTTCAGCGTGGGCGAACACTCCAGGGAAACCGCCGCTGTTGTGTCGTCGAAACGCGCCGTCCCATTCTGGTTTGAACAAATAGACTTCGCGGCGCATCCAGTCGTTCACGAAAAACACATTCCGGTATTCGGGCGGAAAGTGATCCGAGTTGTAATGGATCACACCTGCGCCGGAACCCTCGTAAAGAGGCATGCTGATAGGGACCGTTGGGAGATGACCGATCCCTTTCCAATCAAAGCTCCACGGGTGTCCCCAGCCGAAATGCGATCCAAAGAAAGGGGCGAACACCTTGTCGCCTGAGGTTTGGTCGTTATCAGTCCCCAACCAATCGAACCCATCGTCGAAACAGATGTCCCACGGATTGCGAAAGCCGCGCGAGACGATCTCGAGATGACGCCCCATCTCGTTTTCTGAACCGTTTGGCGAATAGGGATCACATCGCAAGATGCCACCTTGCTGTCCCCAGTCGTCCTGCGGCGTGTGATAGGCGCGTTTGTAGGTCTCACGTGTAAAGAATTCGACTGGACTGTAGTCGGGGGCGCCATCGGGTGACGCCAGCCCCCAAAGTTCGCGGAACGCTTTAGGGGCGAGTTGGTCGAGCCGGTTATAGCCCTTGGAATTTCCTTTTGACATGTAGAGTTTGCCGTCGGGACCGAAGTTCAGGCCGTGAAGCGAATGTTCGAGATTGCCCAATCCGGTGTACACCTTGATGTAGACATCCGCTGTGTCATCGCCATCGGTGTCTCGTACCACAGTCAAATCAGGCGCATTGGCGACCCAAAGGTCGGCACCATGCCAAGCGATTCCTTGCACACTATTGAAACCTTTGGCAAAGGTTTTGACGTCATCGGTGATGCCGTCGCCATTGCGATCGAGCAGGATGTCGATTCGATCGCCCGGAGTCTCGGGCGTCGGGCCGCGCCACTGCGGACCTTGCGCGACGCAGAGACGCCCCAAGGAATCGAATGCCAGCACACAGGGGTTGCTGACCGTCGGTTCTTTGGCGACCACATCAACGGTAAATCCCTCGGGAACGATCGGCAAATCGTCGGCCCATGTGATCGCGGCGGACGCCAACAGCATCCCAAGTGACATCAGCAGTTGAATCCGAGCGTTGTTTGGCAACGGACATCCCTCCATCGATCGAGCTATTGAATGAATCGATTGTTTGATCGTTCACGCGAAAATCGTTGTCGTCCGCCCCGTCGTGTCACTCCGCCTGACACTCGAAGGATGCTACTCTATTGCATCGAATTCGAAGCATCAAGCAAATGAAACTCATGTAACTTGCCGAAGCGTCGCAAGGTGATCGAGAGATGAGAACGTTCTTCGTGGCAGTGTTTTTTGTGAATGCGATGATGGTTTCAGCGTTAGCCGCTGAGCCGGGAGCGGCTTTGGCGAGTCCGCGGATCGAATGTGACAAGGAAAAGATTCATCGAGCGCGAACGCGGATCGAGTCGAAGCAAGAACCCTTCTTTTCGTATTGGCAAAAGGCCCAAGTCGAAATCAAAGCGGCGAAAGAACTCGATCCAACACCCTACCAAGGTCCTGATGCGCTGCGTTTTCATCAAGCAGCACAGCAGGATGGGATCGCGACACGGTTGTTGGCCTACGCTTGGCAATTAGAAAGCGACATCGAAGCTGGCGAAAAGGCGATCGCGGTGATCGATTCATGGGCAAGTCAATCACCGCTTCCAGGAACAACGTTCGATCCATCAATACGCTACCCGAATGCTGGGATGGATGTCGCGCGCGGCATGCTGCCGTTTGTCGCCGCATACGATTTGTTGTCCGGTCATCCGTCGCTGACCGAGGACAAGCGAGTGCGCATCGACGCCTGGATCCGGCAACTGTCATTGGTGGTCAAGGAAGGGATTCGACGTTGGGAAGAGAACGACGATTTTGGCGGGCAAACGTTTCAGAACCATCATGCTTCGCACGTGCTCGGCTTGGTGATTTTCGGCGCCGCACTTGGTGATGACGAAATGATTCAATTCGCGCTCGATTCACCTGAGAACCCGAAGGACTACAAAGAGCTCGTCGCCGGTTTGATCTTGATGCCCGGCGATGCACCGCATGGGGGTCGCCGAGGCAAACCGGTTCATGAGGGCGAAATTCAAGACCGAAGTCGCACCAACCAGGGCGCCGGTTTGACCTATTGCCATCTGTCGCTCACGTTGTTGCTTTACACCGGCGAAGTTCTGACACGCGTGACTGGCGAGGATTGGTTGAACTGGAAAGCGCCTAGTGGCGAGTCGCTTGAGGCGTCAGCCACTTTTTACAGCGACTTCTTTCGGCTTCGAAACGCTCGAATCAACGGTGACTACTACTTTCGCGATCAGCGGGCCATTCAAAACAACACGCCGTTCTTGGGGACGTTCGAGGTAGCGCTGAGTCATTGGCCGGACGTTCCCAACCTGAAAGCGATCGTGCGCTCGATGAATCGCGCCGAGACTCCGCGCTCTTGGCTGTGCTACTACGGTCTTCCACTTCTGACGCATGGTGTCACCAAACCGTAGGGCCATCACGGATTGGAATCGCTGGGAGCGTGCGAATCCAATATGAAGGGCAATAGGGTGAATCGATGGCGTTTCCTCTCCGATTCATTGGTCTGCCATCGAACCTTCGATCCTCCGTCGAACCTTCGATCCTCCGGGGGGTGTAGCTTTCGATGTCCGCCCTTAGAATACGGATCGCTCACTCCTGACAGATGTAACCTTCAAGTTCGGTTGTACTTCGAATGTCGACGGATCCCAATTCCAATCCAGATCGCCCAGACCCCAACGAAGGCAACTCTGCGCTGCGTGCACGCGTGCCCGATCATGTTGCCGATGGTTGTTTCAGCACCGGTGCGATCGTGATGACGGGGCCGAGCGAATTCATTGTCGACTTCCTGCAAACGATTGGGCGTCCGCACCGCGTCGCGGCTCGTGTGGTGATTCCGCATCCAGTCATGCCGCAGTTTATCGATGCACTCAATACCAACTTGGATCTCTACCGCAGTCGTTTTGGCGATCCGCCCGTCCCTCAGGCTCAGCCGCAAAACCAGGCTCGGCGCCCGAGTCCGCAGGAAATCTACGACGACTTGAAACTCCCCGATGATGTCTTGAGTGGCGTTTACGCCAACGGGGTGATGATTGGGCATGGAGCCAGTGAATTTGGTCTCGATTTCCTGACGAGCTTCTTCCCACAGTCCGCGGTCAGCGCACGGGTGTTTGTGTCGGCCGGGCAAGTCCCACGGCTGCTCGAGTCATTGCGCGGTGCCGTGCGTCAGCTTGAACAACGACAATCGCAAGCTGCTGGTCAGGCACCACCTGCCGAACAACCTCAGCCGATGCCTCCAACTCAGGGAACGGAGGATTTGCCACCACCACCCGAGGATGCTCCGCCAAATCCAGGGCCCCAGGACGAACCACCGGATTCTGAAAAAGGTGGACAGAACGGGAACGGCTAGGTGCGGGGCGATGAAATTCTCAGATGACCTGCCGCTGATGCAAAACTTGCCGAAAGCGGATCTGCCAACGACCGAACCGCTGATCCTGGCAAGCTCGTCGCCCCGCCGCGCACAACTTCTGAGCGCGGCCGGATATGACTTTGATATCAAACCGGCCGGCGATGATGCCGAGTGCGGGGTTTGCAGCAACGAAACGGCCGCCGAATTGGTGGCTCGCTATGCCTTTCGGAAGGCGGCGGACGTTGTGTCCAGAATTGATAGCGGACTGGTGCTCGCCGCCGACACCGTCGCTTGGTGTGACGCCCAAATCCTTGGCAAGCCGGTTGACCGTGACCACGCCGAGCAGATCCTGAGGCGATTGAGCGGACGAGACCATGACGTCTACAGCGGCGTCTGTTTGTGGTCGCGCTCACAAAACCGGTGCTGCGTCGATGTGACGCGAACGTCACTAAGAATGCAAGCATTGTCCGAGTCGATGCTCGACGAATACCTTGATTCCATGCTCTGGGAAGGGAAAGCGGGTGCCTTTGGCTACCAAGACGGTAATGACTGGCTTGCCGTGATCGACGGGGGTAGCGAGAGCAATGTGGTCGGTCTGCCGATGGAGCGTTTGGCGGAATTACTGGAAAATTTCGACTCATTGGCCGAAACCGTTAGTAGCTGATGGGACTGTTTTCGTTGGAACAACCGCGGAAACCCCCGCAATCGTTCCATCTGTATAAACCCAACCAGTTTTGCTAACTTACCTGCGTTGTTCATTCAACCTCCCGCATATCGGTACGGAAATCATGGCGAACGTCCTGCGACGCGATCTACTGACCATGTTGGTGGCATTCGGACTTGTTGGTTCGATGATGGCCACAAAGGCTCCCGCCCAGGAGTGGGCCCAGAAGATGTTCGAAGTCAAGACGCATGACTTTCGAACCGTCGGGCGTGGAACGAAGTGCGCCTACCACTTCGAGCTGACCAACCCGTACGAAGAAGATGTTCACATCACGGCAGTGCGTACCAGCTGTGGTTGCACGACACCCACGATCACCAAGAAGACGCTGAAGACACACGAGACCGGTGCTGTCGTGGCGACCTTCAACACGAGCACGCACATTGGATCCAAAGCAGCGACGATCACCGTTGTCTTTGACAAGCCCTACTACGCCGAAGTGCAATTGAAGGTCAGCGGATTCATCCGCACCGACATCACCTTTGATCCACCCGAAGTGGCGTTTGGTGAGATCCCCGCAGGGCAATCACGTGAACGCGAAGTTGTGATCACTCACAACGGAAACAGCAATTGGGAAATCACGGACGTTCGCAGTCATTGCAGTTCGTTGGAAGTTCGATTGAATCCGGCAGAGCGAACAGCGGGCAAGGTAAGCTACCGCATGTCGGTTCGTATGAAAGAAGACATGAAGGAAGGGGAGATTCGCGAGCGGTTGACGTTGATCAGCAACGACCGCGATTTTCCGACCACGGAAATGGCGATTTCAGGTCGCATTCGACCAGTGGTCAGTGTTTCGCCTGCGGCGGTGAGTCTCGGGACAACCAAGCTTGATGGTGTGGTTGAAAAACGATTGATCGTTCGTGCTGACGAGCCGTTCGAAGTGGCCGATGTGCTTTGTGCAGACGATCGCTTTGAATTTGAAGTACCATTGGGACGCAAGAAACTTCATTTCGTCAAGCTCCGTTTCCGCGCCGACGGGAGTGCTGATCGAATCGCCCAAGAGATCAAGATTGTGACCGATTTACCGGGCGACAAGTCAGCGAGCTGCGTTGTCACTGGAACGATCGAGCCTGGCAACCTGTAAGGGCGCAACTTCTAGAGGCGCAAAACCTCGCTGCCCAGGAAAGCTCATGAGCTTTCGCATCGCACTCGCCTCATTGGTCGTTCTGTCTGCCGCAACCTGTACGGCTCAATCGCCGTGGAAACGGCACGCGATCGACAGCTCCGATGATCTACGCGGCGCCGATGGCGTCCGCCTGGCCGATTTCAATGGCGATGGCTTGAGTGACATCGTCAGTGGCTGGGAAGAATCGGGCATCGTTCGACTCTATCTCAACCCTGGCCACCAGAAAGCAAAACAGCCGTGGCCGGTCGTCACCGTTGGCAAATCGCGGTCGCCTGAAGACGCCGTGCCCTTCGATGTTGATGGCGACGGGAATCTCGATGTTGTCAGTTGTCACGAGGGCAACACGCGTAAGGTTCTTGTTCACCGGTTTGTCGGCGAACAGACGGGCGACAAGGACCTTCTTGATCCACAGAATTGGGAGACGACCGGTTTTCCAATGCTCGGTCATCTGCAGTGGATGTTTGCCGCGCCCGTTCGGCTTCAGGGTGGCGGCGAAGGGCTGGTGATCGGTGCGAAGAACAATGGTGCCACCGTGACGTTGTTGCTTCCGCCTGAGTCCGATCGAGCGGACCTACACAAATGGTCGGCAATCCAGTTGCGAGACGCTGGGTGGATCATGTCGATCCGCTGTGTCGACATGGATGGGGATGGTGACGAGGATGTCCTGCTGAGCGACCGCAAGGGAAGTTTGCGCGGTGTCTATTGGCTGGAACAACCCGAAGATCCAACGGGACGGTGGCTGGAGCATGCCGTCGGCGCAAAGGAATACGAAGTGATGTTCCTTGATGTGGTCAAAGAGGAATCGAGCGACCGGGTTAGCGAACTGTTGGTGTCGACACGCAACTCGGCTTGGTTTCGATACACGCGACGGCGAGACGGTTGGAATGAAACGCGGTTTGAGCATCCTGATGGCGTGCCACATGGAAAAGCAATCGCACGGCTTTCGGCGTCGGCGCTCGTGATGACTGCCAACACGGCTCGAAGCGATGCGAGACAACCTGGGCTGTGGCTATCAAACGGACCAGGTGATTGGTCGCCGATCGGCCACCCCGAGGGGGGCAAGTTTGATCGCATCGAGCTGATCGATCTCGACGGGGATGGTGACCTCGACATCTTGACCTGCGAAGAACGCAGAAACCACGGCGTGATCTGGTTCGAGAATCCACGCTAAACTCGCTTGGCGGTTGGTAGCGTTTGCGGTTGTTGAGGTCGCTGGCTTTACTGGGGGATTGGAAGGAGCGTTTGCGACGGACAGCGTTGTCAGGGGCGTTTTAGCGAACCGGTCATCGATCCAGTGTGTCGGATGTCTAACGTTTCTAAAGATGACCGGCGGCCAAGTGATGAAGATTGGGTTTTTTTCTGACGTGCACGGTGACCTTGGTTCCCTTCAGGCGGCGATCGACCTGTTTGGTGAGCAAGGGATCGACGAGATGGTATGCGCAGGCGATCTTGTCGAGAAAGGGCGTGAGCACGACCAGGTTGTTGCCTTGATTCGTCAGCTCGAGATTCCTTGCGTCAAAGGGAATCATGATGAAAACGCCGTGAGGCATCACAGGCTTCGTCAGGTGGTTGGTGATGACGAAACGCCTCTGCAAACTTCGACGATCGACTATCTCGAGGGCTTGCCGGACACATGTCGGCGGCTGTTTGCGACGACAAGCACGCTGGTTACACACGCCACCGTTTCGCATAACGCGGGTCGAGTTTTTCACGAGGATGGCGACTCGCGTCTTGCGAAACGGTTTAAGAAAGATCTTGCCAAGACTGATTGTGAGCTCATCGTTGTCGGTCACACGCACAGCCCGTTTGATGTGACCTATCGAGGTAAAAGAGTCATCAACCCGGGGGCTTGCTGTAGCCTCAAGGGGCGTGACAGTCACACCGTTGGTATCTTTGATTTTGATTGCGAATCATTTACTGTCTTTGGGATAGCCGACAGAGCTGCACGGCCAATCTATCAAGCATCGGTCGATTGACCGTCATCGAGAATGCGTGAAACGCTCTCGCGGATCAGTTGCTGGAGCTCAGGATCCATGTATTGGTAGTCGTCGGGGATGTCGGCGCAAAACATCTCGACCGCGCGACTTGCATGCGGGAATTCAGATCGCATTCTCGAAAGGTGTTTGTTCTCCATCGCGATCACGATGTCGGCCCATTCGAGATCGGCGGCGGTTAGCCTACGTTTAGCAGCGCGACTGGTTCCACGCGATCTGACGTGCATCCCTTGCTGGTCCGCATAGAGGCTTTCGGCAGTTGGACTGCGCCACTGATTTCTCGAGCAGACAAAGAGCACGTTCAAAGTGGCGTCTCGCATTCACGGTTCAAGTCAAAACTCTGCAAAGGGATGCCGCTCCACCAACTTAACAACAAAGCGTAGCTATTCGGAAGCGATGATGGTGTCTTCATTGACTAGCATGCCGTTGAGTCCTTTCTGCCAACAGAAACGATTGGGATCCACCACTCCCAGCGAGGCCGGTATGTCAATGAACTCTGCGGCGACGTCAAAGGAGCGATGCCAGTCTCCGAGGGAAGGCTCGTAATCGGGCGGAGCCTGGCAGAAGAGCATGTGATCAAACTTGGCCTTACTTGGCAGCGAGCCATCGTGAATGTGCAGGGTTGGGAAGTAGACGGAATCTGTTAATCGCGTTGGGAACTTGAACGCAATCGGATGCACATCGGTCGAGTTGGCAGTCGACTTCAGCTTGAATACGGCAAATCCATAGTCGTGATATTGTGGTAGCTGGTTCCAAATAGCGTCGCTAAACCTAAACCGCGGATCGAGTCGGCCAAATTCACTGATGCCGGGGACGAACGATGCTTCGTAGTCTCCGACATCATGCACCTCCAATGCTGCCGCTGCGGCAACCGAACCCTCGAGGTCAAGACTCAGCGTCGAGCCCCGCGTGGGGAAACCACGGAGCATGTCGTCAAAGAAGTATCCGTAGTCGTAAAAGCTAATGAAAGAAACTGCGTCCTCTGGCGAACCCGCAGGCACGGGGATCGGAAGCACCATCGCAAGTTCGTGTGCCGCAGAATACGACATTTGGTAGACCAGATACTGTTGCACGCCCTCCAGACGAGCAAAGATGCTCGTGTTGGAAACAGTGCTGATACCCGTGAACATGCACATGGTGCTTTCTCCGATACTTCGCGTTGATGTGCCCCGTAGCTACCTTCGCCCGGAAGGTGGGCCACGCTTCACCATGCTCTGGCGAACGTGGCTACGGGAACCTACTGAGCTGGTTCCGGCTCAGGTTTTGGTTCTGGGGCAGGTTCCGGATCAGGGTCGGTGTCGTCTTTGGGTTCGCTTCGCCATTCAGCGATAATTTGAAAGACGACAAAGAAGGTCGGAACAAACAGGAGTGAGAAGACCGTTGCGGCGATCATTCCACCCACCACAGCATTGCCGACTGCTTGACGACTCGCTGCACCAGCGCCGGCGGCAACAAGCAATGGCAGAAAACCGAGGATCGATGAAAACGCCGTCATCAGAATCGCGCGGAAACGCAGGCGAGCCGCTGCGACGGCAGCATCCCTGATTCCCATGCCCGCTTTCCGCTGCTCGCTAGCAAATTCGACAATCAGAATCGCGTTCTTACTGGCCAACGCCACAAGCAGGACGACGCCAATTTGCGTGTAGGTGTTGTTTTCGGCACCACGAACCAACAACGCAATCACGACGCCGAGCGCCGCGAGCGGAACGACCGCGATCACTGCGGCCGGACTCGTCCAGCTTTCATACTGGGCGGCAAGCACGAGGAATACGAAGACCACCGCCAGGAAGAACACCGTGCCCTGCCCGCCTGCGGCCAGTTTCTCTTGGTACGACATCCCCGTCCATTCGTATCCGAACGCAGGCGACATCCGCGAGTCGGCCATGTCCTCCATCAAGTTCAATGCTTCACCCGAGCTGAAGCCGGCCGCTGCAGAACCGTTGATCGAGGCACTAGGGTAAAGGTTGTAGCGTTTCACAACCGCGGGCCCAAAGGTCTCCTCGACGTTTACGATCGAGCCAAGCGGGATCATTTGCCCCGACGAATCGCGGACATCAAGATTGACGATGTCGTCCGCCGAATCACGGAATTCCGATTCGGCTTGGAGTCGTACTTGATAGGATCGATTGTTGTAGGTGAAGTCGTTGACGTAAGCCGATCCGAGGTAAGCCTGCAAAGTTCCAAAGACGGTCGCAAGCGGGATGTCCATCGACTTCGCTTTGGTTCGATCAACGTCGGCGTAGAGCTGTGGGACGTTCGCGCGGAAGGTTGTATTGAGCGCAGAAAGTCCACTCTGTCCACCACCAGCCTCGACCAGGTCTTCGGCCGTTGATTGCAATTCTGCGTACCCAACGCCACCGCGATCTTGGACTTCCATTTGGAAACCACCAGCGCTGCCGAGGCCGTCAATGGGCGGCGGCGTGAAGGGGAATGCGACCGCACGCTGCACGCCGGCGAACTTGCCTTGCAAGTGTTGGACGATCGAGCCAATCTGAGTCTCGGGCGTTGTTCGTTCGTCCCACGGCTTCAAGATGATAATGGAGAAGCCGATGTTCGAACCTGCGTGTCCGCCAAGCAACGAATAGCCGGCGATGGAAAGTACCGAATCGACGCCAGGGGTGTTTTCGTAAATGTCGTCCAAGTCGGTCATGACTTGACGTGTGCGGTTGGACGATGCCGCATCGGGGAGTTGAACGTTGACGAACAGGTATCCCTGGTCCTCATCGGGAACAAAACCGGTTGGCAACGAGCTGAACGTGTAACCGGTCAACCCGACCAGTCCAAAGTAAATCAGAAGGATGATCGAGACGACGCGAACGAAGCGGCCAATGACAAACCCGTAGGCCGCTGTCGCTTTGTCAAAACCAAAGTTGAACAACTTGAATCCGATGAAGCTCGATTCCTTGGGCTGTCGCAGGATCAATCCGCACAGCGCGGGGCTGAGTGTCAACGCGTTGATCGTACTGATGATCACGGCGGCCGAAATGGTCAACGCGAACTGTCGGAACAGTTGGCCGGTGATGCCTGGCATGAACGCACTCGGAACAAACACCGCCAGCAGGACCAATGTGGTCGCGATCACGGGGCCGGTGATCTCGTCCATGGCTTTCACGGCTGCTTCTTTCGGCGCCAAGCCATCCGAGAGGTGCCGCGTCGCGTTTTCGACAACGACGATTGCGTCGTCGACAACAATCCCGATCGCAAGGACAACCCCGAACAGCGAAAGCATGTTGATCGAGAATCCGAGGCCCGTCATGATCGCGAACGTCCCGATCAACGAAACGGGAATCGCGGCGACAGGAATGATCGTGGCACGCCAATCTTGAAGGAAGATAAAGATCACGACCACGACAAGGACGACCGCGACAAACAAGGTGTCGTAGACTTCCGAAATCGACGCCTGGACGAAGAGTGTCGAGTCAAAGGGGATTCCGTAGACGAGTCCTTCCGGCCAATTGCTCGCCGATGCCAGTTGTTCCATTCGCTCGCGGACCAACTCTGCCGTGTTCAATGCGTTCGCACCAGGCAACTGATAAATTCCAATCGACGAGGAGGGTTCGCCGTTGAATCTCGAGTCGTACGTGTAAACCTTGGATCCCAGTTCAACACGAGCGACGTCCTTGACGCGGAGGACGCGGCCGCGCCCTTCGGCGCGGATGATAATGTTCTCGAATTCTTCCTTCTCAACCAAACGCCCCTGCGTGTTGACCGAGAGTTCAAAGGGCGTCGATTCGGGCGCGGGCGCTGCACCAATTTGGCCAGCCGCGACCTGAATATTCTGCTCTTGGACCGCAGCGACGACGTCTTGGGTGGTCAAGCTGCGTTGTTTCAGTTTTTGCGGGTCCAGCCACACGCGCATGCTGTAGTCGCCGGTGCCGAACACCGTGACTTCTCCGACCCCCGCGATTCGGCTCAATTCATCTTTAATGCGCAGCGAGTAGTTGCTCAGGTAGAGTGCGTCGTAGGTGTTGTCGGGCGAGTTGAGCGTGATGAACTGAAGAATCTGCGTCGATTGCTTCTTGGTTGTGATGCCCTGCGCGCGGACTTCGCTCGGAAGTTTGGGTTCGGCGATCCCGACACGGTTCTGGACCAAAACGGACGCCATGTCCATGTCGGTTCCAAGATCGAACGTGACCGTGAGGTTGTATGAACCGTCGCTGGCACACGTCGACGACATGTAGAGCATGCCTTCGACGCCGTTGACTTCTTGTTCAATGGGTGTCGCGACCGTTTCGGCGATCGTTCGCGCGTCGGCACCCGGATACACGGCCGTGACCTTGACGGTTGGCGGCGAAATCTCGGGGAACTTCGCGACGGGCAGTGCCCCGAACGACACCACTCCCGAGATCACAATCACAATTGAGATCACGGTCGCAAAGATGGGGCGGTAGATAAAGAACTTTGACATCAAGCACCGTCCGTCGCTGGTTGTGGTGCTGGAGTGACTGGTTCCGACTCGTCAATGTTCTGTTTGAACGGTTTCTGTTCCTTGCCCGGCTCGTAGGTTTCGATCTCGGACATGTCCGGTGGTTCAAACTGCAAGAAGGGCGAATCCTCGGTCGTCAACGGAGTCTCGTTTGGCGTGACCTCAATGCCTGGACGCGAACGCTGAAGTCCGTCGATCACGACGGAATCGGTTGGCTCAAGTCCCTTTGCGATGACGACCCAACCGTCAAGTTTCTGACCGGTCTCGACGATTCTGCGCTCGATTTTGTTGCCTTCGCCAACGACAAGGACAAATACGCCAACGTCATTTCGTCCGACGGCTCGCTCCGGAACGACAAGTGCATTCTCCTGTTGGGCGATTGGTATGCGAACGTGAACGAAGAGCCCCGGGAACAAGTACTCTTCGTCATTGTCAAATGCGGCACGTAAGTCGAGAGTACCGGTTGCGGCATTGATGCCTTTGGTGTCGAAGTATTCGAGATGACCAATGAAAGGGTAACCATCATCGAGTTCACGACGCACAAACACTGGGATCGCAGTCCAATCACGTGGTTCAGGTTCGGCGCCCCGTTCGGGATCTTCAGCGATTCTCGCTTTTTGAATTTGAAGGATTTCTCGGTCGCTCAGGGTGAAGTTAACGAAGATGAATCGATTGTTCGTCACCGACGCCAATGCTTGACCATTGTCGACAAGGTTGCCGAGTTTGATTTCGGTTTTGGAGATCCGACCTGAGATAGGCGCCGCGACGTCGGTATAGCCGAGATCGAGGTTGGCTTGTTTGAGTTGGGCTTCTGCTTGAGCCTGCTCGCCCTTGGCTGCTTTCACGGCGGCTTGGGCGGAGATCAGATTCGCCGCTGCCGCGTCCCGGGCAGCCAGCGCCGCATCGTATTCGGCAATGGAGGTTGCGTTCTGAGCCTTCAGAGATTCCTGGCGGTCGTAGTCGCGATTGGCACGCAGCACTTCCGCCTTCTGAACTTCGACCGTTCCCTCGGCAACCGAGACGGCTGCGATCGCCGCGGTGACCGATGCTTGGGCCGAATCACGAGCGGCGGTGTACGTGTCCTTTTCGATGCCGTAGATCACTTCACCGATTTTTACCCGTTGGCCGGGTTCAAACTTGATCTCTTCGATAAACCCACGAACTCGCGATCGAACCTCGGCGAATTCAACGGCCTCGGTTTGCCCAGTCTTTTCGAGAAAGAGGGTGACCGTCTGCTGAACGGGCTTGGCAACGGTGACTTCGGGGGGCGGCGGCGCTTCGTACTTGTTTTGAGGCGGTGTGCAGCCAGCAAGAATCGCGCCCGCGAGGGGGATTACAATTGCGATGCTTCGCAACCGAAAATGGGTGGCCATCGTTGTTCCAATCCGGCATAAGTGGGTCGCCAGTTTCGATTGTTGGCGACCACGACCATTGAGCAAAAGGACAAGGTCCGACTGTCCGTCGAAGGTTCCGGAAAACTCCAAGCAGACGCAGACGATGAAGTCTCAATACAATACACGAAACCGCACCGGCATTGAATCTCCAGGAAGCGTTCGGCCGCAAGTTGCGGCGAGAATACGATCACAGGTCGTTCTTTTCGCGTGCCAGGTCGTCGCGCTGATTTGCATGGTTGGGGCAGCAACAACCGTTAGCGGAGCCGAAGGTCGCCCCAACATCCTGTGGATCACCGTCGAGGACATGAGCCCAACGCTGGGTTGTTACGGCGATACCTTCGCGGACACTCCCAACCTCGATGCGTTTGCGAAAACCTCGGTGAAATTCTCTCACGCGTTTGCGAGTTCACCCGTGTGCTCGCCATCGCGCAGCTGTTTGATCACCGGGACACAAGCTCCTGTTTTGGGCACGCACAACATGCGCAGCGAGTTTCCGTTGCCCGACTCGGTTATGGGGTTTCCGGCCCGGTTGCGCGACCTTGGCTACTACACAACCAACAACGTCAAAACCGACTACAACACCTCGAGCGCGGAAGAGATCATTCGTGTCTGCTGGGACGAAAATAGTTCGCAGGCGACCTGGCGAAATCGGAATGGCGACCAGCCCTTTTTCGCCGTCTTCAATCTCATGACCACGCACCAGTCACGCACGATGGTGTGGAGTTACGACGAGTTTGTCAAAGAGATCCAGTCGCAGATGCCCACGGGTAACCTGCACGACCCGAAAGCGGTCCCGTTGCCACCCTACTATCCCGACACGCCGCTGATTCGCAAAACGGTCGCGCGCTACTACGACTGTGTTTCCTACATGGATACACAGGTTGGGAAGATCCTTGATGATCTCCGCAAAGACGGCCTGGACGAGAACACGATTGTCTTCTTCTATTCGGACCATGGTTCGGGTATGCCACGGCACAAGCGTTTGTTGCTCGATTCGGGGATGCGCGTGCCGTTGATGATTCGCTTCCCAAGAAAGTTTGCGCACCTCGCACCCAAGTCGCCTGGCGAGACTTGCGATCGCTTGGTCAGCTTCGAAGACTTTGGGCCAACCGTGCAACGACTCGCCGGGATCGAGCAGCTTGACGACTACATGACCGGTCAGCCGTTCTTGGGTGAGCACCAAGCTGCGCCACGTGAGTATGTGTTTGGTCATCGTGATCGAATCGATGAGGTGGTCGACATGGCGCGGAGCATTCGAGACAAACGCTACCTGTTGATCCGGAATTACATGCCGCACCTGAGTTACAACCAACCAAGTGCTTGGGTCGATCAGAGCGAAATGAGTCACGTCTTCTACGGCATCACGGCACAGGATGATGGTGCGATGACACCTTCTCTTTGGCACTTCGTCCGGCCACAACGAGAAACTGTCGAGCTCTACGATTACATCAACGATCCGATGAATCTGGAGAACTTGGCAAGTCGCCCGCAGTTCCAGCATGTTGTCAAACGGTTAAGCGAGCGGCTTGAACGGGAGTTGTTGGAGACGAAGGATCTTGGTTTTTTGCCCGAGACGCAACAAACGAAGATTGCGGAAGACCAGCCACCGATGCTTTGGCGAATGAGTGAAGCCTACGACCTCGAGACAATCTTGGAGGTAGTCAAACTTATCGGATCTGGCAAGGAATCCGAAATCCGGCGCTGGACGACAAGCCACGATGCTGCGGTTCGCTATTGGGCGATGGTTGCTTTGAGCGCCTGCCCATCGCTCGACCCGAAAAGCAGTCGTCGCCTTACCGAGGCCCTGCACGACGTGGACGAAATGGTCCGAATTGAGGCCGCGACGGCGCTCGCAAGGCACGGCGAGCTCGACCCAGCGCTAGCGGTCCTTGCGTCGATGCTGGAGGGCGATCGTCTTGACGTCGTTTTGCGGGCGGCTCGGGCGGTGGAGATGCTCGGTGAGGATGCGCGATCGTTGCACCCGCAAATGCAGGCTCTAATGGATCGGTTCGCCGAGACAGAGGGGGACGCGGCGTGGTTCATTCGATTCACAACCACGGGGTATTTGAATCGGGTTGAGAAGTAAGCCGCAATCGGATCAATCGGCTGTGTCCGAGACCAGCGTGAGGCGGGGGAATCGGCGGACCACCGTAGACCGATGGCGATCATTCCACCATGATGATCACTGTCGTTCGGTTCGCCCCAAACGCGGCCAAACAAAGACCTGCCAAAACACCTCACCGACGCCTGAATGACCGATTCTGATCACCCGGATCGCGACACGCTGCAAAAGTGGCTCTCGTTCTCATTGCCCGACTCGGTGGCTGATTCGATTGAGAAGCATTTGGAGACGTGCGAGATCTGCTCGCAGGTTCTCGAGGAGATTCAGCATCCCGGATCGGAGCTAGAGGATCGGGTGCGCGCGATGAGCCGAGGCGACAGTGCTGGGATCGAAAGCCCAGAGATCGAAAGTGCTGAGACCTTTGTTTTGGACAGCGCTCCCGTTGAGCCTAGCGGTAAAAAGGCTGGCGAGACAATGCGTCACGTGACCGCGACGTGGTCTCGCGCTGCCAGCAGCGATAACTACGCCTCGCATACGATCAAGGGCGAAGTCGACGTCGAGGCTCAGCAGTCGGTTCGGTTGCCGATCAACAAGCGGACGACGCGGCACGAGATCGACGAAGACGCGGGGGATGATGCCGACGCCGAGGACTATCACCTTTTGCAGGTGATTGGGAAAGGTGGAATGGGGGTCGTCTACAGTGCGAAGCAATCGTCGATCGATCGCGTCGTTGCGGTGAAGATGCTCAAGCAAGGTGATGAAGAAAACCTTTCCAGACGCAGGTTGTTTCTGCAAGAAGCGGTCGTCACAGCGGATTTGGACCATCCGGGGATCGTTCCCGTGCACGAACTGGGGCACAACGAAGAGGGAACGCTTTTCTATTCGATGAAGAAGGTTGCTGGTCAAACGTGGAGAGACGTGATTGGCAAAAAGCCCGATGAAGAGAACGTCGAACTCTTGATGCGCGTCGCCGACGCGGTTGCCTTTGCCCATTCCCGCGGCATCGTGCATCGAGACATCAAGCCAGAGAATGTGATGCTTGGTCGGTTCGGCGAAGTTTGGTTGATGGACTGGGGACTCGCCCAGCCGACACCCGAGTATGGGAAGACGGCGCTGACAACCAAGCAACAGATGGGCGGGACGCCGGCCTATATGGCTCCCGAGATGGCGTACGGGAAAGATCGAATCGGACCGCTGAGCGACATCTATTTGCTTGGGGCGACGCTCTATCAGATCGTTGCCGGCTTCCCACCTCATCGCGGCAAGACGGTGATGAAGTGTCTGTTAGCCGCAGCACGAAATGAGATCGTGCCGACTGACCAGACCGGTGGATTGGTCGACGTCGCGATCAAAGCAATGGCGACGAGCCCCGAAGATCGGTACCAAACCGTCGAGGAATTCCAGGAGGCGATCCGGGAATGGATCTCGCACCGCGAAAGTGAGGCGATCGCAGCGAGTGCGTCCGAAATGCTCGAGGCGGCGACCGTTACCGGCAACTACCAGGACTTTGTCCGAGCGATCTTTGGGTTCGAACAAGCCCAGAATCTAAATCCAGCCAACACGCGGATTGACGCCCAGCTTGCCGACGCGCAACTTGCTTATGCCCAAGCCGCCTATCATCGCGGCGACTATGACTTGGCCGAATCGTTGCTGGACGAAGACATCGCTCACCACGGCGAGCTTTTCAGTGCGGTACGTGTCGCCAAGGCAGAGCAATTCCTCGACGCACAGAAACTCAAGCGTCAGCAAGTTGCATTGCGCTCGCTGCTTGCTGCGGTTGCTGTTTTGTTGGTGATGGGAATGTTTGTTGCCAGCCAACTCCGCTCGAGTGCTTTGCAATTGGCCAACGTCAATGAGCCGGCGATGGCTGCGTCGCTGTCCCTTCAAAGTGGGATTCGTCGTTCCTTGGGAGCTTTGCGAGGGTGGGTGGCCTTGGGTGACGAACAATTCAAAGCGGCTCGTTCCAACGCATGGGCAGAAGAGATTCGGCCTCAGGTCGCGATCCTGACCAAAATCGCCACCGACGCCAACAATCCTGAAAGCGGCCAACGCTTGGAACAACTCAATTCGATGCTTGATCAACTCTACGAAGAACAATGGTGGATCGAAGAGGTCGCGCAAACACCGGGTAATCAGCCCGCGCTCGATTTGTTGCAACGAGATATCGAACCCGTGGAATCGTCAATCGTTTCGGCGTTTGCCAGTTTGATCGATCTCGAACAGGCAACTCACTCCGACGACGATATCGAGAGTGTGAAGGTTGCATCGGCCGAAACGAACACCGTTTGGGCGACTTACGCACGCATGCAGCTTGATTTTTCGCAGACGCATCGCTTGCTAATTGATGCCGTGAACGACACGCATTCAACCAGTGCCGAAGGTTTTTCGGATCGATTGAAACAGTTGCAATTGACCGTCGATGAACTGGTGACGCGTGATCCAGAATTACCGCAGCGCGAGTTGAAACGACTCGAGTGGATCAAGGGCGAGATTGAAGTCTATCGTCGACTTGCCCAACAAGCCTTGCGGCTCCGCGCTTCCCCGCAGGCAAACGTTGCGCTTTGGCGATTGCAGACCCAGGCTTTACCTACCTCACAGAAGACCGAAAAACTGCTAAGTGATGTGGTGGACGAAATCCAAAAAGCAACGGAAGAAAACTCGATGCAGATCAATCGTGTGAGTCTTTTGGCAATGACGGTCGGAGCGAACATCGCGATCGGCGTCGCGCTCGCAGGTGTGTTGTCATTGATGCGGCGAGCGAGCGTGAAGAAGTCGCTTTTGGCTTCGGCATTGGTGCTGTGTTGCTCTCTATCGGCCCAAGCCGACGAATCGCGAGCCGACAACAACGTTGTGCCAGGCGATGTCTTTGCAAACGCGCAAGTCGTACTTGGCGATCTTGATTTGATTCGGCGCGAGATGGGCAAGCCCCGAAGTGAAGTCGTCAATGTTCCGGTCAAGAATGCAGAGCCGCACGAAGTCTATTTTCAGGCGTTGACCCTTTTTGAGAAGGTTGATGAACTTGGGTTCGAAATCACTCGCACGCGCGCAGCCAGACCGACGCGGCCTCAAGGGTCAATCCAGCCTGCGAATGTGCTTGAATTGGTGAAGGTGATTCAGTCGCGGCTCGAGACGATTAAGTCGACGCTGGGAATCGAGACAAAGGTTGCATTACCGCCGGTCGATCGGGCCAAAAAGCCAAACGATGTTTTTGTCGCAATCACCGTCGCGAATCGGCAGGCGAATCTGTTGGTGGAACGCCAATTCACGCCTTCCGACGTTTTTCAACAGACCACCCTTGCTGTCAGTTATTGTTCCAATTTGCTTGCCGATGTTCCCGGCGCCGTCGCGTTGCCAGCCGAACCGGCCTTTGAGCGGGCGAAGACTCCCGCAGATGTCTACCGACGCTTGATTGCCTGTTTTGCTCGCGTGCGAAAGATTGCCGACGTGTCCGGGATCAAGATGTTGGAATTGGAAGTTGCCGATGAAGCGATTGCCGAAGCGACTCCAAGCGATGTCTACGACATTGCATCGCTGTTGGTTTCGGAGCTCGCCTATCTTCACACCAAGCACGGTGGCCAGCGTCAACCGCGCCGCGTGTTCAATCCTGGACGAAAGTTCCCGTCACATTGCTTTCAGCGAGCCGGAATGCTCGAGAACCAGATCCGGCAACTTGAGCAGTATGCGCTCGCAAACCCGAATTGGCTCAAGTGAACGTTAAGTCTTTGTAGGGTGTGTGCTTGCACGCACAAAACCCACTTTGGTCTTCTCGTGTTCAGCTCCGCGGTACTCGTACTCGTCATCGGTGGAACGATTCCGATCGAGTGCTGAGCCGGGTATCGAAAATAACCTTGTTCCCACGGTCCCCGTGGGAACACACTCCTCGCCGCTCCGCGGCCCTCACCCGTTTTGGCGAAGATCCGGCGTGCCGCTCATCTTGGTTTTTATGGTGCGTGCAAGCACACACCCTACTTGGCTACTTGGCTACTTGGCTACTTGGCTACTTGGCGCTGTCGGGCGGGGGCTGCGGTACAATGATTCGTTACGAACCGGGCCCGGACGATTCTTGCCAATTAGGAATATTCAAAATGTTGCGTCATTCGGTTGCATTGTTGGTCGTTGCATTCGCGTCGCTTTCCGCGGTCGCTCAGGATGCCAAAACCAAGCGGTACGAAGAACTTGAGGCTTACGAGTCAGCGGTCAAAGAGAAGGCGATCGCCGCCGCCGAGGCAGCCGAAAAGAAGGCTGCTGAAATGAAAGAGCGGCTTCTAGTGGAAGGTCAAAAGCAGGCCAAGAAACTTCGCGCCGAAGCTGAGAAACGGGCCAAGCAGGCGTATGCGGAAGCCGAAAGTTTTCAACGCGAAGCGGCTGCCTACATGCCCAAGCTGATGGAGGCCAAGGAAAAGCTGCAACGCGACTTGGCAAGCGGTGAACTCAGTCGCGAGGTCGAAGCGAAGATGCGGCGTGACCTGGAGGCGGTGCAACAGAAGATCGCCGTTACTCGAGAGAAGCTTGCCGCGATGTATCGCGAACGCGAAAAAAGGCATGCCGAGCACCGTCACGACGATCACGCTCATCATGAACATGGCGGACATGAAGGACACGATCACGAACATCATGCGCACGGAGATCATGATCACGAACATCATGGCCCCGAGCATCGTGAGGCTCGGATTCACCAACAGATCGAGCATCTGCACGCGGCAATGGAGCACCTGCGGGCTGCCGGAGCACCCGAGCTCGCTCGAGCGGTTGCTGAACGGACGGAAGATCTCGAACATCAGTTGCAGCGCCGTGACCGTGAGCCAAGACATCGCGACGAGGATGTTCACGCAATGATGCGAAACATGATGAAGGAGATGGAGGCGATGCGAAAGCAGATTCGCGAGCTTGGCCGGGCGGTTGAGCAGCGTCAACGCTAGAACGATTCGACGTCTTACGCTCCGTTTGTCGTCCCGCCTTCAGGCGGAAGTGGTTGAAGATTCCGGCTAAAGCTCGGTACTACAAACGGACGGTCAATAGATGATCGTTGTCTTTCAGCCCGTTTGTCGTCGCGCCCTTAGGCGAAAGCCGGCGGAAGATTCCGGCTAGAGCTAGGAACTACAAACTTGTCGTCATGCCGGATCGGTGTCGCTGTCGCTGCTTGATCCGGCCGACGTTTTGGTGGCTGCTAGGAGTTGGCTTTGGCAAATTCGCGAACGTCTTTTTCGAGCTGCTCGATTCGCTCGGTGAGCAGGGCTTCGGCAGCGGCAGGGTCTTGCGACTCGTCCTTGCTTGCTCGAGTGAAGACGTAGAGTTTGATCTTGGGCTCCGTTCCACTGGGCCGGGCGGCGACATAATTGCCTTCGGCGTCGAGGTCCAAGATGATCAGGTTGCCGACGGGAATGTTGTCGGTAGGACCATCGGGTGCGCGAGATCCAAGTCCGCTGGTTTCGGCAGTCGCGACATCCTTGAGCGTCTGTGCTTCGTAGTCGCTGATTTTGGCGACCTTGATTCCGGCGAGCGATTCTGGGGGCGTCGTGCGCAGCGCGGTCATCAGCCGTTGCATTGCGGCCATGCCTTCGCTGCCTTCCATGAACAGGTTGATCAGTGCTTCTTTGTGGTAGCCATGCTTCTTCTGCAGGTCCGCCAGATACTCATGCAACGATCGTCCTTGTGATTTCAATTCGGCAACCAACTCGCTCATCAACATGCAAGCGACCGCACCGTCCTTGTCGCGGCAGTATTGTCCGACAAGGTAGCCGTGTGATTCTTCGGTACCGTAAAGGAACTTATCGGGGCCTTCGCGATCGATCACTTCCGCGATGTATTTGAAGCCAACCAACAAGTCGCCGACGCAGCGGACGCCGTGATCTTCGGCAATGCGCCGGGTCAATTCGGTGGTGACGAGGGTCTTGACGATGAACTGTTCGGGCGAGAGTGAGCCGGCAGCGGCATGGCGAGTCAAAACGTAGTCGGCCAGGACGGCGCCGATTTGATTTCCGGTCAGCGTTCCCCACTCGGAGTCCGGTTCGAGCGTGTTCGGTGCTGCACAACCGATTCGGTCGCAATCGGGGTCGGTCGCAAGGACTAGATCGGCACCGATCTCTTTGGCGTTTTCGATCGGCTTGTCAAAGACGGCGCTGTTTTCAGGGTTCGACACGTGACCTGGAACGTTTGGAAAGTCGCCACTCTTTTCGGCGTTTGGACCGTAGAGATGAACGTCCTGAAAACCGTCGCGGGCAAGCAGCGGCAGGACCGCTTCGGCGCCCACACCATGAAGCGGCGTGTAAAGCACTTTCACGTCACGCGGGCCTTCGAAACCACAGGCCGCCGATTCGTCGAGGTAGGCGGCGTCGATTTGCTCGGTAACCACTTCGACTTTGCCTTCGGCTACGGCTTGGTCAAAGGGGAGGGAGCGGATTTCTTGGCAGGTCATGACGCGGTCGATGATCGCTTTGTCATGGGGCGGCAGGACCTGCGCGCCGCTCGACCAATAGACCTTGACGGCGTTATCGCTCGGTGGGTTGTGACTGGCCGTCACCATGATCCCACAGTCGCATCCTAGTTTTCGCACGGCATAGGAAAGCTGCGGGGTTGCTCGGTAATCATCGAGCAGGAAGACCTTGATTCCAGCGGCGGCCATGATGCCGGCGCACAGCTCGGTAAAGTGACGCGACTTGTGCCGAGTGTCGTAGGCGATCGCACAGGAGAGTTCTTTTTGACCACCGTGGAATTCGACGACATAGTCGGCGAGTCCCTGAGCACTTTCGCCGATCGTGCGGTCGTTGATGGCGTTGGATCCGATCGGGTACATCCGTCCGCGGCGACCACCGGTGCCGAAGGGGATGATGGTCCAAAAGACATCATCCAGTTTTTGCCACTGGCCTTGTTGGATATGCTCGGCCACTTCGTCGCGATATTGGGCGTATCGAGGTTCGGTAAGCCAGGCCTTCAAATTCGTGACGGCAGTCTCACTGAGCGAACCCTCGGCGTGTGCGTTTTGAACAGCTTGAAGACAATCTTCGGTGGAAAGGGGAGCGGTCATTTGGAGGGTCGCGGTTGGCGGCAGTTACAATATTGACGTGACCTTGTTGTCAAAGGCTTGCCGGATTCTATTTGTTTGGCCCAATACGCTGCAACAAGGTGTCGGCAGCTGGTCGGAATTGACGACCCTAAAGCGACAATCTGTTGCCGCTGCCATCCCTTAAAGTCACCCCCTGCGGCAAAGTCGCCTCAGAATGCGACCGAAGTATCCCCGCAGATTGCACCCCTAGGTTGAATGATGAGCAAGTTGATTATCAGTGTCAGCGGTCTACGCGGCATCGTTGGCGAGACGCTGACGCCCGATGTTGCGGCCCGCTACGTCGCTGCCTATGCGGCCAAGTTGCCCGCAGGTCCAATCATCATTGGACGAGACGGACGCAGTACGGGACCAATGCTGAGCCGTGCGATCATCGCATCACTTACCGCATGCGGACGAGATTGTGTCGACGCTGACGTCGCGGCAACGCCGACGATCGGCGTGCTTGTGCGCGAGCGTGGCGCAGCGGGAGCCGTGCAGATTTCTGCGAGTCATAACCCGCCGCCGTACAACGGGATCAAGCTTTTTGGTGCCAGCGGAAGAGTGCTTGATGGCGAAACCGGTGCCGCGATTCGCGATCTTTACGAAAGTGGTGGTGCTGCTTGGGTTCCCTTTGACCAAATCGGTGACGTTTCGGTCGATTCGGATCCGCACGCCGCACACCTGGAAAAGGTTCTGGCGACGGTGGATGTTGACGCCATCAAAGCCCAAAAGCATCGCGTTCTGATCGACAGCAACCATGGTGCTGGCGGTTTGCTCGGAAAACGTTTGCTCGAAGCGCTCGGTTGCGAGGTCGTCGCAGTCGGAGCGACTGCGGATGGTCAATTTGAGCATGTACCTGAACCGACTGCCGAGAACCTGACCGGGATCTCCGAGTTGGTGCGGCAGAACCAATGTGCCGTCGGCTTCTGCCAAGATCCCGATGCTGATCGCCTGGCGTTGGTTGATGGCGACGGAAGATACATCGGCGAAGAATACACGCTCGCCCTTTGCGTTCAGCGAGCGATGGGCGTCGACGAAACGCGTGGGCCGATCGTGATCAATGGTGCAACGAGCGGGATGAGTGAACGGCTTGCCGCGGACGCCGGTGTGCCGTCGCATCGGTCAGCGGTTGGAGAGGCGAATGTTGCTGACATGATGATCGCAAACGAAGCGACTTATGGCGGCGAAGGCAATGGCGGCCCTATCGACCCGAGAGTCGGTTATGTCCGCGATAGTTTCGTCGGCATGGCCCAGGTCCTCGACTTGATGACGAGCACCGGAAAGTCGCTCGCGGAACTCGCCGATGCACTTCCCAAGCTTCACATTCACAAATCAAAGGCAACCGTTTCGGCCGAGCGTTTGCCGGCACTGTTCGATGCACTCATCGCTCAACATTCTGATGCGGAGGCGTCGACCGGAGATGGATTGCGACTGGCGTGGGATGATAAGTGGTTGCTCGTTCGCGGCAGCAATACCGAACCGATCGTTCGCCTGATTGCTGAAGCGGAGTCCGAAACCGAAGCAAAAGGATTGTGCGACGCAGCAGCGGCGCTCTTGTAGGTCATGCTGATTAACACTACGCCAACCTCGTTACCACGCTCCGCGTGGTAACGCACTCTCGGACGCTCCGCGTCCTCTTCCCTGGAAGTAGCTACCTTCGCCAGAAGGTCGTTCTTGTCGTTTGTAGTCCAGCCGTTAGGCCGTCAGTGTGAAGATTCCGGCTAAAGCTCGGTACTACGAACTAGGCGGTCTGAGAGAAGATTTCGGCTATGGCTCGGTACTACGAACTGCCGGCCGGTGGCTACGCCGACTTCCGGAGATCGATTTGCGACACCGCGTCATCGATCCACTGGGCGATGTCTTCTTTTGATGGGACGCGGCTGCTTCGCAGCGCGCGTTTTCCGTCCGAGGTTTGCGCGAAGGCCTTGATCTTTTTGTGGAGCGGCTTGGCACGCTCGGAGGCGAGGGACGCTGCATCGCGACACTCGACGCCGACCAACAATTGCGCTTTGTAGCCGCACAAACTTGGGACATCGCAGACCAAACGTGCTTGGTCCTGCCAGTCGACAAGCAATTCTTCGTTGATCCAACGTGTATCAAGCTGCTCGGCCATTTCTTCGGGAGAGGCGTCAAGGAACTGAGCCACGGTGGTGATCCCGATCTTGGCAAAGCGTTTTGCTGTTTTGGGACCGATCGAAGGGGCGTCAACAAGATCATCGGTGGGTGCGAGCGATGCGCTTGGTGAGCGTTCAGGCTGGGGAGCCGATACGGTTTGTTGGATCGGGGCGGTTTCGAGTTCTGAACCTTGTGCCCGCTTTTCAATTGGTTTGTGGATCGGGACTGTTTCTGCGGCAGGCTCGGTTTGGTTTGTGGGCGCTCGCGGAGGCTCGGGCATGACGGTGGTGGCGATGTCCCGGCTTGCCTGGTGCGGATTGTCGCGTTGACGCTCGGCGTCGCGGTCTTTTCGCCGCGCTCTGCGGACCGACTTCACTTCTTCGGGAAGGTTCTTTTTGACTTTGCCTGTTCGGCTGTACTCGTCAAAGAGCGCTTGGACGGCGCGACGCTCAGACGCCGATTCGATTCTCTTTGTTACCCATGCGGCGGGCATTTTGAGGCCCGCAACGAACGCAGCTGCCGAAAGCGGTTGTTCGGGAATGTTGGCTTTGGTTTCGAACGCGGCTCGTTCAAGGATTTTTGCCCAACCCGTGATCGCGACTCCAAACAAACCTGCTAGGGTGTCGATGGCTCGCGCGTTGAATCCTTCGGTCGGACGTTTGCAGCCCACTTTTAGGTCGTAGTCGTCGATCAGTTCGTCGTAGTATTGATGTGCCAGCTCGGCGCCGGCGTGGATCGCTTGTTCGAGCCAATCGTCTTGGTTGGAAAGTTCGAAGACGATTCGATGCCCGTCCGTCCTCCAGCATTGCAAGATTCGCTCGTACGACTTCGTGACGCTCCATTCGAGCGGCCGATGGACAACGGATTCTCTTTTTGATTGAGCCGTGTGGAGCGGCATCAACGGGTCGGTGTAGTAATGGCTTAGCACGCCAGCGGCGTAGGCGGCATCAGACCATCGGTTTTCGTCGAGTGCTTCGATCAACGTTCCGTACCAGCGGCGCGCCGCTTTGGTTGCGCCGCCCCAGTGGCCGTCGGCGACATGGACGACGTGATTGCGGAAGTCGCGGAACTTTTTGTCTGGATCTTTGGCGCCGGTCAGGTACTGGGCATGCTCGTCAAGCAATACGGTGCCCAGCGCGTACCCCTTGGCGGTATTGAGATGATGCAGCGCGTCGACGGCAAAAAAATGGTGCGTGCTGCGGCAGTGGGCTGCCCGCAAGAGAGTGATCAGCAGATCCATCGTCTTCCTCGTCCTGGATGAGTTGGGACGAGGATACGAAATGCCAGGGACTTGGCGAAACCGCGAAATTCCATCTAGCTGGCCGGCGCTTCCTGTGGCACCGGGTCCGTTGGCGGTCGCAGCGATAGCCAGATCATTCCGCCGACCGAAAGTGTGAAGACCACAATGCTGACGAGTTGGGAAATCGAAAGCCCGGTGCCGAATTGCCCCGCTTCGTCAACGCGAACCAGTTCGAGCACAAAGCGCAGGATGGCGTAAGACGCAAACCCAATCATCATCACCATTCCTTCGCGCAATCGCGCGTAGGAGAGGGCGCAAAGTAGGCAACAAAGGACGAGCGAACTGCCACTGCTGATCAACTGCGCGGGACTCACCGCAAGTGCGCGCGGTGGCAACTCGTCGGGTGACCAGCGATACCGTTTTCCGCCGACCGTGGCAGCGATTCCAAGCACGACGTCTTCGCGCGGGATATCGGTTGGCGCTGTGCTGAGCGTTGCCAAGTCGGAGGTGATTTCGTTGACCACTTCGCCCGGCGCGATCCCAGCTTTGCCCGCGGGGCTTTCTGGCGCCACCTCTTTGACCTCACGTGATTGTGGGTCGACGTTCATGCCGAGCAATTCGCCGGTTGCGATCTGGTCACTGTAGACCTGAGTGTTTGGGGGGAAATAGAGTGCCGCCCAGCCGTCTTCGCACCGTCCGCCGTAGCAACATCCGTTCATCAGACAGCCGATGCGCCCGAAAAAGACACCGATGAACAGGCAGGGAACGATGACGTCACCAAGTTTCAACAGCGGCAGTCGATGTCGAATGATGAAGTAGACCAACGCGAGGAAGCCACCGATGAACGAGCCGTAGACCACCAGCCCGCCTTCGGTAAACGCAAAGACATTGCGAGCGGTTTCGGCAATCGTGTCACCGATGAATTTTTCACGATACTGAATCACGTAAAAGAGACGGGCGCCCAAGATGCCGCCCACAAATGCCCATGGTGCCATCGACAGGATCACATCGGGATCCATACCGCGACGTTTGGCTCGGTAGGCTGCGAGGCCCACTCCGGAAACCACACCTGCAAGCAACATCACACCGTAGCCGCGGATCGCCATCCCGACCGGCTCGCGCTCGATATTGACCAGTTCGACTCGGGGCAAGACAAACACGACGGCAGCCATCACGATGCCCCACATGACGCCCTCGGTTGCCAAAAGCGTTCCGATCGATTGGCCCTTTCGAGAGGCATAAATCAATCGCCCCACCAAGGCAGCGGCGACAATCATCAGTACCCAGCCGAGCCCGAAGACGGGAATGCCCGCGATTTCGTGAGGAATAAAAAGGAGCGTGCGATGCATGGATTTTGAAAGGGAAGCTTGGGTGTTTCGCGATGAACGCTCTGGCAATGCGACATGGCTGTGCGACGCGACTGTGATTGGCTGCTCTGGCCAGATGCTAGCAAGCGTGCCGCCGTCTTGAATATCCGTCTGGACGTATGAATCGTTGCTTTTCTACGCTCCGGGGCATCAACACGTCTAGATCTTTGGTCGCGATCGAGAATTGTGCCCGCGAGATCATTCGGCGTGCTGCCACGCGTCAAGAGCCCAATCACCCTTCGATAGCACGTCCCAATCCAAGATGAACCGGATCTTATTGGTCCTATTGGCCACATTCATGGTAACGCAAACGCTTTCTGCCGCGACGCCCGTCACATTTCAAGTTGTGTCGTCGACCTACGAGGTTGGCAACGACAAGCCGCTTGATGTGCATCACATCCTGTTTGACTCGGGCGTCATTTACGACGTCCAGAAGCTCAACGGACGAACGGTCACAATCTATGACTGGGCCAGAGAAGAGATCACGATCATGGATCGTCAGGCCCACGTGCTGACCCGAATCAGTACACCCGACTTGGTCGACTTCACGGCAAAGCTGCGAGCGACGGCGACGGCAAAGGGTAAGGCAGATCGCGTGGGGTTGAATTCGGAAGTCAAGAATTCAGGCGACGAGTACTCGATCAGCTACGACAAATTCAGCTACAGCGTTGAAACTCAGGACGCACCTCAGGGCGAGATCGCAGCGCACTACGGTCGATTTTTCGATCTGGCCGCACGTTTGAATATGTTTCAAAACCTCGGCCCACCAAAGTTCGGGCTGATGACACTCAACGATCGCATCACCGCAGACGGTCTGCTGCCTAAAGAGATCACGCGACTTGTGACAACCAAGGAAGGGATGCTTCGGCATCGGTCCACTTTGGAGATCAAGCCGGCTCTTTCGAACGAGGATCGTGACGAGATCAATCAAGTTCAAAGCATGCAGCAGCTCTATCGGGACGTTACGCCCGAAGAGTTCGAAAAGCTAAGCCGATAGGCAAGCTAGACGGCTAGTGGGGAAGAACGTGGCTCCGCAGGAGCGTCGCCCTCCCGTTTCGGTTCACTAGTCATTCGAGATGCATGACCAGAGTGCCGGCGATGGCCGCTGCGACGGTGTTTAAGGTGACTGAGAATCCAACCGCGAGAAAGAAGAGCAGGAAGCTCGGTCCGCTCCACTTGTAACGCTCGCCAATGGGAAGGTTGGCCCACGCTGATGCTGTGCCCGCAGCAACGATTGCAATGATGGGCGGGAACTCGTCGATCTGCCACTGCATCAAGCGGTAGACCAAACAGACGACGGCGAATGAGGATGAGACGCTGATCAGACCAATCAGGTTCTTGAGTAGGACCGATTGGGATTCCACCGGTTCAGCAAACACATTTTCTTTGTCTGAGCCGAGCTCGGTTGGCGAGTAAGGGTTTTGCATTCCAACCAATACGGAACCTCCACTGCGGGGCGGGGACAACCGACAGATTTTAGCAGGGCGTTTTTCCGGCAGTGGGGAAAACCTTGACTCCCCAGATGGTGTCGTTGTTGCACCGTTTGGCTCATGCGGGCTGAGCTACGGCAACCATCCCAATACATCTCGTGCGATGCACCACCGTGGCGGACGCTCTTTCGTGCCGCCTCCTTCAACCCAATATCCCCGCAAGCGTGCTGGATTGCCGTCGAGTTCTTCGAAATCGAGCCAGCGGTTGATAAAGGTCAGCCATTCCGCATCATCAGGGCGAACGACCATGCAGACGGGACGTTGCAATTGGGGCTCTGGAACCATCACGGTGTGTTTTGGATGCAGCACATTCCACGCAGCCCCCTCCTCGGCTGGCACCAAGAGACCGTCGAGATCGGGATACCGGCCGTCGAAATACGCTCGCATCGATTCGACAACGACCACTTCGGTGTTTTCGAGTTCACGACGTGCGACTCCGGCCAAGTCTTCCTGAACAACACCAAGTTTTGAACCTGCGCGGCGATGAGGGTCGTTCCATAAATCAAACTCGGCCCGCTTGAAGTCTGGCGTGACAACGGAGAGCGTGACCGTTTGGTAGGGCCGACTAAAGCCTGCTTCAAGCAGTCGCGATGGGTTCATCATCACGCCACCGACTCCAACATCGACGGCGCCCGATTGGAGGTCGTCAACGAGCGTCCCGTATTGATAGGGCACAAACTCAAGTCGCACATCGAGGCGGTTGGCAAGTTGGTGCATCAACTCGACGTCGTAACCAACCAGATGTCCCTTTTTGTTAAAAAATGAATAGGGAAGATGGTCGGGATGATAGCCAACGCGAATCACTCGGTCGGAACGAATCCGGTCAAGTGTTGAGCGTCCATTGACCTGGCGCGGAGGGATCGTTTCGCCCGGGGCATAAACGGCCACGTCCTCGTGAGGCGAGTTGATTTCGAGCGAAAGAAACCTCTGGTCGAGATCATAGGCAAAGGTGGTCGATGCGAGGTAGGCGCGCGAGACAACCACAGCGATTGCCAAACAGACGGCCATTGAAACGATTGAGATCACCAATCGCTTGAGACGCAGCCGATAGCGGCCTTGAAGCACTGACGTCACGACGACCGAAAGCACCATCAAATGCATGACGCCGACGAGGTCGGCCAGACGCGTTGTGAGGAAGCCTGGCAAGATGAACAGTGTCATCAAGTCTTGTGGCAAATGATACCGGTCAAGCATGTAGGGAATGGTGATCAACGGGCTTGCAAAACTGGAGACCACGCCCGTGGTCGCCATCGACGCGGTCTGGCCCGTTGTCAGCGATTGTCCCGCGTACCAAGCTGCAAACGAAATGAACAGGAATGCAAACAGCTTGCCGATGTGTGGGAATGGGTAAGCGAGCGGTACAAGAACGCTAACCGTCGATTCCTGCAAGCTCTCATCACGAGGCTCGGATCCTGCCTCTTCCGCTTGACGTGCAAGTTCATCTTCATGGATGAGCTCTTCGCACTTTTCCGCGATCTGAGGCAATGCAACAAAGAGTTTTCCTGTTGCGATGGCGATCAACATCGGTTCGCCCGATGCCTTGAGGAGTTTGCGATAGCCAACGTGAGTCAGGCTGCTTGCAAGGAGCGGTAGCGCAGCAAAGGCTGCGACTCCACAAGCGATCGTGAACAGCAACACATAGGCTTGAAGTCGCGAGAGTTCGTCGACTTCAAGTGTGCCGGCTGCAGCGGCGGTCAACGTAAACAGGCCCACGGGGGCAAGGCGAACCAGCAACACGTTGATTCGAGTGATTCCAGCGCTGCACAAATCAAGCAAGTCGATCAGGCGCTCTTTGCCCGGAACGAGCATCAACGCACTGCCAAGGCAAAGGCAGAACAGCACGACTGCGGGCACGTACTCGCGAGACAGGGCGTGGAAAATGTTCGTGGGGATGTAGTTGGAAAGGAAGCTCTCTTGGCTGTACGTGATGTGCTCGTGGACCGGGTTGAAGAACGAAGCACCATCGATCGGGGGCAACATGCTGCTAAGGACGACGATCAAGATGATGCCGATCAGCCAAAGCAAGAGCATCACTCCGACGGCGACGACCCCGAGCATCCTTGCTTGCTGTGGGTTGAGACGCCCCATCTTTCCGACCAGAGAAAGAACGAGGTAGGGCAAGACGGTCATCTGCAGCAAGCCGACGTAAGCTCGACCAATCAACTCCAGCGGTTCGCAGTACTCGCCAAAGAAAAGCCCGGTCAACACGCCCATCACCAAACCGACCGCGATCCAAGTGCCGGTGCGCGATCGCTTGTGATCAGACGCATCGGAGTGTTGCTTCATTGCGGTCGGTCGATTCATAGACGCGCGTGAGGTTAGGGAGGGTTGGTGGTGGCCTCGGTCGTGGCTTCGCGAGGTTTCATGTCAGGCTTTGGTATTGTTGTTGATCGGCTATCGTTGTTGCTCGACCAATTCGCGAGCGCCTCGTGCGACGAGCGAACGGGTGACCGAATCAGCCACTTCAGCGGCCGCTGCCTGCCAATTGTCGCTCTCGTAAGCAACCGACGCCGACTCATCGAGTCGTTCTTTGCCATCGGTCGACAAAACAACCGCATCCAGGGTCAAAGTTCCTTGCTCGACTTTTCCGAGTGCCGCGATCGGGGCGAGGCATCCGCCATGCAGTTCTGCCAGCAATGCTCGTTCTGCGGTGACCGCTGCTCGTGTTGCCAAGTCGTCCAGCGGGGCGACCGCGTCCTTTGAAACTTGGTCGTCACTTCGCACCTCGATCGCCAGCGCACCTTGACCAGGAGCGGGCAGCATTTGTTCGATCGGCAAGACAGATCGCGCCAAGTCCTCCATTCCGAGCCGCACAATCCCTGCTTCCGCCAGCATAATCGCGTCGTATTCACCCGCATCGAGCTTTGCGAGCCGCGTTTGGACATTCCCGCGAATGGGACGTACGTCCAGATCAGGCCGGTGGTTGAGCAATTGGGCAGCCCGTCGGCGACTGCCCGTCCCGACGATGGCTCCTTCGGGAAGCTGTTCAAGCGTCCAGGCCGATTTCGAAACCAAGCTATCGGGGACGACCTCGCGCGCGGGGACGGCGGCGAGCGTAAATCTGGAATCGGATTCGGTCGGAAGGTCCTTGAGCGAGTGGACTGCGATGTCGGCTTCGCATTCCACAAGTGCCTGCTGAATTCGTTTGGTAAAGACACCAATTTGGCGCGTCCCATCGATGGGCCGCATGTCGGTGTCCCCGCCACTAACGAGGGGGATAAGTTCCGTTTGGAGCCCCAGTTCGATTAATCGGCCAGAAATGTTTTCTGCCTGCCAAATTGCAAGCGGACTTTGCCGCGTGCCGACGCGTACTATTGGTGCGGACTCTTTGGGGCCTTGGGATGACTCAGGCAATGAAAACTCCAACTCAGCTGGCCAACATGATCTGGGGACGCCTCCGATCGGCCAGAAAAACCAGAATTATCGGAGGTGGCGGTATCAAAACAGCCAGCAAGGTGAACAAATAGTGAGAGGGGATTACGTGTACAGACGCATATAATACGAGTTCTACTCTTATATCGAACTTCATCGATTTGTTCCACGCATCGAACGGGGACTGCAGGCGGCAGTGTCCCGACAGCAGCACCCTGAAATTCGGCGTCTCGGCTGAATTCACACGTGCCGTGGGCGACTTTTCACCTTGTCTGCAAACGCGTTTTTTGGCTCCTCCGAGCAACCCTGCGCCGCCGATTCGAAATTGACCGAACCCTCAAGCAACAACTATCCGATCCCCGACGAACCGACTCGCGACATCGCGAGTGTTGGAGAGGGGGATGAATCGTTTCAACTTGCGGCGACATTTGACGAATCAGGGATCGACGCGATCCCACAGCAAATTGGTGACTATTCGCTGAAAAAGCTGGTCGGATCAGGTGGCATGGGGCAAGTCTTTCTTGCCGAACACGTGCGAATGCAGCGTGTGGTCGCCATCAAGATGTTGCCCGTTGATCGCATGAAGGATGAAGACGCGGTCAGTCGCTTCTACGAAGAAGTGCGTGCAGCGTCCCGACTGATGCATCCGAACATCGTCGCGGCCTTTGACGCGGGAGAAGAAAACGGCGTCCACTACCTTGCGATGGAATACGTCGATGGGATGACGCTCACCAAGGTCGTTTCCAAGAACGGGCCACTCTCGGTTGGCGAAGCTGCTTCCGTTATCCGGCAAGCGGCACTCGGACTCCTCCACGCTCACCGCGCGGGGATCGTCCATCGCGACGTCAAACCAGGCAACTTGATGCGTGCCGCTGATGGTACCGTGAAGATTCTCGATCTCGGATTGGCGCGAATCAGTTCGGTTGGGTTGCTTAACGAAGATGGCGAATTGATTGACACCGGGTCGGATATTGACGCAACCAAACGAAAGGGTCGATTGGTTGGCACCCTTCCCTTCATGTCACCGGAACAACTCGAGGATCCCGACACGGTCGACCCACGAAGTGATATCTATTCGCTCGGTGCAACGCTTTACTTTTTGTTGACCAGTCGTCCGCCTTACACCGGTGAATATCTCGATCAAGTCTACGGTCATCGCCATGGTGAGATCCCCGACTTGATGCAGACGCGTGACGACGTTGATCTCAAATTTGCCAATGTCTTTCGCCGGATGATGGCCAAGTCGCCGGATCAACGGTACGCGTCCTTAGACGAAGTGGTCGATGACCTAAGCGAGTACACCGACAACTCTGATGCGCCCCTTTGGTTGGCCGAATTGAGCCAACGACAGACTGATGGCGACGTCACGACTTACTCGGGTGGCTCGACGTCCGGGGCGACCCAGCGTGTGCTGGCCTTTGACCTTGGCATGTTCTACTCGTCGGCGGCCGAGGCTTCGCCTACAGGCGGCGTGACGCTGCTCAAGGCGGGGACCGACAACCGTGCCCTGTTTCGCATGGCGGTTGCAAGCGGCGAGGACAAACTCTATTTCGGCAACCACGCGATAGAGCGACGTGCCCAGCATCCTCAGAACCTCGTTCACTGTCTGCCAATGTACATCGGCAAAGAAGTGGTCGAGCGCAGTATCGCGGGTCGGCGATGCCCGCCCGAAGTTTTGCTTGCGATGGTGCTGCGGCAAATGAAAGACAATGCATGGCCTGGGAAGACGCAGCCCGACGCGGCTGCAATCACGGTCCCGGCCAGCTACGACCAACTGCATCGGCGCAGCGTCTTGCAGGCGGCGAAGATGGCCGGGCTGAAATCGGTGCGATTGGTTGACCGTTCGATCGCGGCGGTGCAAACATTGCTGTTGGCACCCGAGATCGATCCGTCCGACTCGGCCCCCTCGTTGCAACACGATGCCGATCAAAACATCCTCTTTGTAGGGGTGACGGGGCAAGCGACCGAGGTCTCGGTCATCCGCCGCGATTCTTCGCGATTGCACCAATTGGCGACTGCCGGACATTGGCACATGGGGACGCTTCCTTGGTTGCAACGGCTGGTCGATCTCACTGCCGAGGCGTTCAACGAGCAGCACTGTTTTGATCCGCGGAAGTCGATCCTTTCGGCGTCGCGTTTGCAAATCGCGTGCGAAAAAGGGATGAACTCGTTGTTGCTGATGCCACAAGTGGATGTCGGGATCGAAGTGCCTAACGGACGCCTTTCGGTCACCATCACCCGTCAACAATGGCTTGACGCCTGTGACGACTTAGTGGTTGGAGTGCGCAAGTCGATCATGAAGGCGTGCAATCAGGCGAAGTTGTCGTTGCTCGATTTCGACATTTGTGTCACGTGCGGCCCGCTGCTTCGGATCACCGAGGTTCGCGACGCCATGCTCCGCGGGCTTGATGAGTCGACCGAGTGTAAATCGATTGATCGCGCGGACGTGGCTCAAGGTGCCGCCGCCTGTCTGGCGGGTGAGCTTCCCGGTCGCGGCGACATCGCGATGCCACCGCGCTGCATCACCAGTCAATCGATTGGGATTGTGGTCGAAGACGTGCGCGGACGCAGGCGTATCTTGCCAATCATTCCCAAGGGCACCTCGTTGCCTGCCCGCACCAATCGGCGGTTGACGGTGGGCAAGAGCCGCGAAACGATGACGTTGTCACTGGTCGAATCATCCGGCGTCGAAAGTGATGACTGGCATTCGCTGGGTCGCTACGATTTCGACATCAAGGATCCGAGTTCCAATCGCATCAGTCGAACAAGGATGATCGGCTTTGAAGTCGACATGAATGGAGTGCTGACCGTTCGTGCGCAGGAACCGGGCGCACCTGGCAGCAAGAAACTACCACCTCTACCAACGCCAGTGCTGGCGCCCGAGTCGGTCCCGGAATGGACTCAGTGGCTCGACGAGCATCGCTCAAACTAGAGCGGCAAGACTCAGTTTGACGAGTGCTAGAGGATGCAATTGAGCTTTCAATGGGCTTCTACACTGCGCAATCAACAAACACTCTCCCTTGGGAGAGTCGGGCTCTAAGGCCCGGAGAGGGTTTGAATAGACCGCTCCCTCCCCGGACTTTGCGTCCGACCCTCCCGCTAGCGGGAGGGGGATTGCCGGCAAGCACGGCACCACGCCTTAGAAACGGTAGCCGCCACCGATTCCCGAAAAGAAATCGTCGGAATCGGACGTGAGGCCGACTCCGGCTCGGAAGTCGAGCACAAAATCGTTGGTGATGTAATAGTCGATTCCGATGTTGTAGATGGCGATGGAAAAGTTGTCTTCAAGTGCGTGTGAGAACAGGGCGAAGACCTCGTTGTACATCGTCATGTTCTCGGTCAATTCTGTTCCGAGCGCCACCGACTGACTCCAGGCGACGAACCAGTCATCGGCCGGTTCCTCTGGCAACAACGCGACGTCACCAAGTCCGCCGGTGCTATAGCCGGTCGAACCGTAGAGCTCCCAACCTTCAGCGAGTTCCCAGGCATAGATGTAGTCGAGTCCGTGATCGACGCGGCGCGACGAAAAGGCACCGCCACCGGTCGGCGCCGTAAAGCGAAGCTCAAGGGCGCTTTCGGGGATCAGCCCGCATTCCTCAGTCATGCCTAGTTTGAAGCTCCAAATCAGGTCTTGCGATCCTTCTTCGTCTTCAAACTCCTTGATGAACTTCCAGACATACGTGTAACGCAATCGAAATTCGATGTCGTCGCTCAAGCCAATTCGCAACAAGGTTTCGGGCATCGTGTGCGAGCCCTCAATTTCATCGTTGTCTTTGTAGAAGTAGCTGTATCCCGATTCAATTTGCACTACGCCGCGCCCAACCGTCTTGGTCGACTGTGTGAAGTCGTGACGTTCGGTTTCGATACGTTCTTCGTACGGGTTGCGCTGGGGACAGGGACGTCCAATTCGGTGCAGATCATCAAGGAACTTCAGTTCGAATCTGTCGTGTTCGCACCGGCAGCACGGATCAGCCGCCGCCGAATTCGTCGCGAGGAGGCTTGTCAGAGCGATCATTCCCCAGCAAAGGTTGCCAAGCCGATTGGACATGTTCGATAACTCTTGGGATGCGGTTTACGGAACCAGCTTGTGGTTTTCTGGTGGACATTCCGCCGGTCTAGGAATTGCCCGTCTTTTCTAGAACTGATTGGGGACTCGCAAGCAACCGCAACCGCCGCGACCAAAACGCCAAGTGGTTCCGAAGCCGACCCAGTAACTTGCGACCGAGACAGTTGATTGGCCAAAGTCGTGCGAGTCGTTGAACATGCCGCCTGCGAACAGGTCAACATCGACGCCAGGCAGTAGATCTTTGACGCCGATCCCGCCGCTGATGCGATGCTCGTTCGAGTTGGGGAAGAGTGCTTGGATGTAATCGACGCCTGCCTGGGGTGTGATGCCGCCAATCGTTGGCGCCACGACGTTGCGCGACGCATCGTCGACGTAGGCGTAGCCAGCACGCAGCCGAATACCTCGGCAAAGGTCAAATTGAGCTCCGAGTTGGAGTGCGGTTTGGTCTTTCCAAATCGCACCGAAGAAGTCGGTTGAAGACCAATCGATGTAGGTGAAGTCGATGCCGAGCAGCAAGCGACCGTCCATCAGGCTTTGGTCTGCGATACCGACGCCGTAAACGTTGGGAAACGAGATGCTCAAATCCTGGAATGCGGACCCCGGCGGACCAAAGCGAACGAAGTCATCGAAGGTGTGCTTTTGTTCGGTTTGCCAGAAGGCCCCAATCGTGGTTGCGTCAAAGAGTTCGTAGGTGATTCCGAAGGAGCCACGCAGGTTGTAATCCGGAGTCGACGCTGCGACTGCCGTGAAGATTCCGTCCATGCTTGTCGTGGCGACCGAAAGGAGAGCACCGATCGATAGTCGGTCGGTCACCTCCACCCCGACTCCCATTGCGGTGGCCAGGGCGACAAGCTCGGCGGTTGTCCCGTTGCTGGCGCCCACATCACGGTAGTTCACGCCAAGGCCCGAGGCGGTCAAAAGCCCCATGCCCGCGGTGGCTCGATATCCCAACGCAGTAAAGTCTTGTGAAACGGCGATATTGCCAACGATCGATCCCGGGCGGCGTGACTTGGAATCAAACGGGCTGATACTTGCCGGGCCGATCGTCGCGTCATTGTCCATGTTGATCGTTGGTTCAACCCACGATCCGCTGAACGAGAACTGAGTGCCCTTTTTCTGGGAGAGCGTTGCGGGGTTAAGTGCCAACGCAGATTGCACGTCTTGTGGGTTTGCGATTCCCACACCTCCCATTCCGCCGGCCGCAGGGTTCAGGTTGCCTTGAAGGAGCACGCCGAAGGCTTGGCCGTTGGCCACCGAACCAATACTGAGGCCGGTTAGCAGGACCAAGCCAAACGCAAAACGCTGAACGATAGACATGTTGTGGCACTCCTTTGCCGAACGCGCGACCAAACCGCCAACCTCCTGTTGGCAGCCCTACAGACGGAAATCGGAAAACGCAGGCTAATCGTTAGAGTCAACTGCATCGATACGCAGATTTCGTTGGATTCCGCGCCGCGCGATCCCTAGCGGTCTCACAACCGCGTAACCCCGACGAGGCGTCACAAACTGTTTGATCCGTCTGCAATCACGAGAGAATCGGCATAACCGGCACAGTCGTCTCTGCCGCGTGTGGAACAGCCCTCTCACGACCGTTCGGCTACGGGGTTGTATCGATTGTGGCCGATCTAGCAGACATCGGTTTCGTTTCGCATTGACGGTTGGTCTTCATCGTGCGTGTTGTCCTGCTCAAGCTCGTTATTCTGCTCTTGATGGCGTTCATTGCCATCCCGACTGGCGGCGTCGCCAGCGAGACGGGCGGGATGATCGACAGCGGGCTTTGGCATCCCGATTGTGATGCGTTCTCTTGCGACGGCGCTTTGCCCTGTCAGCAACCGTGCCGATCGGACACGGGCTTGCATGACCCGATGGAATGGCTCAGTCACGTTCGTGTTGGATACGACAATGGTTTCCTCATTGCGAGTGATCGGGAGCTCGATCTCAACGCGGGGCGGTTGCCTTTTCGTATTCGCCTAAACGGTTGGGGACAACTGCGCCACACGATCACCGACTACAGCCCGCCAAGTCGCGACCTCAATCAGTTTCAACTCAAACGTGGTCGTCTCGTTTTTTCGGGTTCGGCTTTCACACCCGACTTCTCATACTTCATCCAGTTGGACGGACGAAGCAGCAGCGGCGATGACGTCCGGCTGCTCGACTACTACCTCAACTACGATTTCGGTCACGCGCGTCTGGGGCTCGAACCGCACACGATTTCGTTTCGCACCGGAAAGTACAAGATGCCGTTTACGATGGCACGTTGGATGTCCGGTCGAGAATTCGAATTCAGTGACCGTTCCGTCTCGAGCATGTTCTTTGACGTCAACCGTAGCTTTGCATGGGGACTCTACGGCGAGACGGACTGGTTCCGCAAACCGATCGTCTGGGAGACGGCACTCTTCAACGGGCTGGTGACGGGCGGTGCCGAAACGGGAAGTAGTGGAACGTTGGATGATAACTTCGCGCTCTCGGGACGCATGTACGCGGTTCCGATTGGCGAGTGGGGCCACGGTGAAATCGCTGACTTCCAGTGGCATCGCAAATTGGCGATGCGGGTCGGTTTCGGATTCGCATTCAGTGAAATCGATCGCACAGGGACAACCGAGTTCAATACCATCCGCGTCGTCGATTCGGGAGCAACGTTGTCTGGGTTGTTGCCAGGGAGCGTCCGCCGGTACCAAGTTGCACTCTATTCGGTCGACACGTCGTTCAAGTATCGAGGCTGGAGCGCGACTCTGGAACACTACTTCCGTTCGGTCGCTGATTTCCAGGGCGCGAATGTGCCTGATCTTTTTGACCACGGGTTCTGGTTTCAGCTTGGTTGTTTCGTGGTGCCGCATCGACTCCAGGCACTCGTGCGATGGTCGCGCGTTCAAGGGAACTCGGGAACGCTCGGTGTGGCGGACCAAAGCTCGGAAGAAGTTTCTGGTGCTCTCGCGTTGTATTTCCGCGAAAACCATGCCAAGGCCGTCGTTGACCTGACCTACCTCGATGGGGCGCCGATCAACTCATCCTCGCTCGATATCACGCCCGGCAATCGAGGCTGGCTGGTCCGTTCACAGATTCAATTCAGCTTCTAGTCGCGACATGACCGCTGAGGTTGGATTGCCAGCGCACTCACGCTGCGGTTCGGGCTACAATGGGACGCTCCCACCTCAAATGTCCCACCCAAAGCCACCACGCTATGCGTTTGAACTCTCACGCTTGGCCCAAGCTGATTTTCGGCTCTTCGTTCCAATGCGTTTCACCGTCGCGATTCAATTCCTTCGTTCTTAGCGCAGTTGTGATCGGTTGCGGCCTCGTGCAGACGAACACGCTTGCCGATGAATCCGCTGCGGCGGCCGAAGTGATTGATTTCGGCGAAGACGTGCAGCCTATCTTGCGAAGGCACTGTTTTCGATGTCATGGCGGGAAAACGCAGGAGGCGAGTCTGCAGCTGAACGCGCGCTCAGCAGCAATGGGGGAAGCCGACTCCGCAGAGCCGATCATTGTGCCGGGAGATTCGGACGCAAGTCTGTTGATCAAACGAATCGTCAGCGATGAGCTTGGCGATGTCATGCCGATTGATGGAAAGCCACTCTCGGCAAACGAGGTCAAAACACTAAGGCGTTGGATCGACGCTGGCGCGGAATGGCCCGATCAATACGCCGATTCAAAGCACTGGGCCTACCAACCGGTTGCACGACCTGACGTGCCTGAAGTCAACGCGTCCGAAGTCGGGGGCTCGAAACGTCACGCGATCGACGCTTTCGTTCTTGCTCGAATGAAGCGGCGTGGCCTGTCGCCATCGGCAAGACTCGATCGTGCCCGATTGTTGCGCCGCGTCTCGCTCGCGGTGATTGGGTTGCCGCCGACTCCCGAAGAGGTCGACGCGTTCGTTTCAGACGAATCGGACGATGCTTACGAGAAAGTCGTCGATCGCCTGTTGCATTCGCCTCGGTTTGGCGAGCGATGGGCGGTGCCGTGGCTCGACTTGGCTCGCTATGCAGATAGCAATGGCTTTCAAGCCGACCAGTTTCGAGACAACTGGGCGTATCGAGACTGGGTCATTGACGCGTTAAATCAAAACATGCCATTTGATCAATTTGTGATCGATCAAATCGCAGGTGACCTGCATCCAAATGCGACCAGCGCACAGCGGGTGGCGACCGGTTTCCATCGGATGACGACATGCAACGTCGAAGCGGGAGTCCATCCCGAAGCGAACCGAACCGACCAGATCGTTGATCGTGTGAACACGACGGCGACCGCGTTTCTTGGCACCACGATGGAATGCGCCCAGTGCCACGATCACAAGTACGATCCGTTCACGCAAGAAGACTACTACCAGCTTTTTGCCTACTTCAATAACACGCCGCTTGAAGTCAAAAACACATCGGGCGTGACATGGGATTTTTACGGTCCGAAAATGGACTTGCCTCAACCTGAGGCGATCACCATGCGATTAGAGAAACTCGAGCAGGAGATTGCCGCGCTGAAGAAGCAACGTGGCGAACTCAGTTCCGCGAGTGATGAAGAGTTCGCTGGTTGGCTTGAGATGGTCAAGCAGTCGGTGGAGAAAGAGATCGAGTGGCGCAGCGTTGTCCCAGAATCGTTCGCAACCTCTGGCGGCGAGACCTACGAGATCCTTGATGATGGCGCGGTGCTGCTCACCGGCAGCGTCCCCGACACTGTCGAGCACACCTTCACGCTTCAAGTCGAGAGCGAGGTGCTCACGGCAATTCGGATCGATGCGTTGACCGATGATCGGATTCCAGGAAAGGGTCCCGGACGTGGTGATGCCAAACGCACGAACATCATCTTGAGTGAAGTGACCGCACAATTAGTGCGTGGGAAGGAGACAACGGAACTTGAGTTGACGAATGCGGATGCCGATTTTTCGCAGACGGGATGGCCTGTAGCTAACGCGATCGACGGAAATCGAAAGACGGGCTGGGCAATCGCACCCAAGTTTGGGCAACCGCATTGGGCTCAGTTTCAACTTGCCGAGAAGCTTACCCTGCAACCGGGCGATCAAGTGAAGGTGACGCTCGGCCAGTTCTATGGCCGAGGACGGGTGATTGGGAAGCCTCGCGTTTCGGTCTTTGCAGGTGATCCGCAACTCTTGCTCGCAACCGATGAAGTCAAAAAGCTCGCGGCAAAGAAGAAGCCCTCCAAGAAGGACAAGCAACGCCTCCGCGAGGTGTTTGACAAAGCGAACCCCAGCTTGCGAAAGCTCGATCAGAACATCGCCGGGTTAGAGAAGGAGATTGCCAAAACCCGTCCCGACACAACGTTGGTGATGATGGAAATGGAGAAGCCGCGTGACACGTTCGTGTTGATTCGTGGTGACTATGAAAACCATGGCAAGCAGGTGAAAGCGGGGACTCCAGCATCCCTTCCTCAATTGGAATCTGGCAACGCCACGGGTGATCGGATGGAGTTGGCGCGATGGATCGTGTCTCGGAACAATCCGCTGACGGCGCGAGTGACCGTGAATCGTTGGTGGGCCGAGATCTTTGGCGCGGGGCTCGTCTCGACGCCTGAAGACTTTGGCACGCAGGCAGAGTCGCCCAGCCATCCGCTTTTGCTTGATTGGCTGGCAATGGAGTTGATCGATTCGGGTTGGTCGATGAAACACGTCATTAAGTTGATGGTGATGTCCGAGACCTTTGCGCAATCGTCAACTGCGCCCCGCGAACAATGGCGTAAAGACCCGTCGAATCGGTACTTGGCGCGTGGACCAAGGTTTCGATTGTCAGCCGAGGCGATTCGTGACAACGCTTTAGCGGTAAGCGGGCTACTTTCCACGAAGATGCATGGGCGACCGATCATGCCGCATCAGCCGGACAATCTGTGGCGCAGCGTTGGACGCAACCAGCCGAAATGGGTGGTCGCGCAGGATGAAAATCGGTTTCGCCGTGGCGTCTATGTCGTTTTCAAACGCGCAGCTCCCTATCCGAGTTTTATTAACTTTGATGCTCCTGATCGCGGCAGTTGCACCGTTCAGCGGGGCCGCTCGAACACGCCGATGCAGGCGCTGACGCTGTTGAACGATCCAGCCTATGTCGAGATCGCGCTCGCGACGGCGGATCGGATTCTGACGCAGGCCGATGACAAGACCGATGAAGGAAGGGTGCGTTACGGCCTGAAACTTGCGCTTTCGCGGCCGGCCACCAGTTTCGAAGTCAGTGTCTTTACCGACCTATTGCGTGATGAACGTGAGCGGATCGCCTCGAATCCCAAGTTGGTGGCTGAAAGAACGAAGCTTCAATACAAGGGCGTCGCGTTGAATGCGAAGGATCGAGCGGAGCTTGCGGCCTGGTTTGCCGTCGCAAATACGCTCTTGAACCTCGACGAAACCATGACTCAATGATCCCCCGCAAGTGAGTGCACGAATGAACCTATTGCCGACACCTCTCGGGCGGCGGGCGTTGTTGCAACGCACCGGCTTCGGAATGGGAGCCTTTGCGCTCTCGCAATTGTTTAATGCCGAGGGGAGCGAAGGACCCGGCGGGCAGAGCCCGCTGGCGATCAAAGAGCCGCACTTCCCTGCCAAAGCAAAGAGTGTGATTTACATTCACATGGTCGGTGCTCCCTCGCACCTTGACCTCTTTGATCACAAGCCGGTGCTTCAGAAACGCAACGGCGAAGCCTGCCCCAAGGATCTTTTTGAATCAGGAAAGTTTGCGTTTGTTCGTGATTTGCCCACCTTGCTCGGAACGCCAAATGATCAGAAACATCAGTTCAAGCGGTGTGGCGAGTCAGGGCTCGAGATATCCAATTTGCTTCCCAATCTGCAAACGGTTGCCGACGATTTGGCGATCGTAAAGTCGCTCCATACAAACGAATTCAATCATGGTCCGGCGCAAATGTTTATGTTGTCGGGTTTCTCGCGCTTCGGACGCCCGAGCATTGGCTCATGGCTGAACTATGGACTCGGAAGTGAAAACGAGGACCTGCCCGGATTTGTCGTTTTGATCACGGGCAATGTCCTTGGTGCCGGAAGTCCAGCTTGGGGCAGTGGTTTCCTGCCGAGTGTCTATCAAGGCATCGAATTTCGCAGTAAGGGGGATCCCGTGCTGTTCCTCTCAAACCCTAATGGGGTTGATGCACAGTCGCGGCGGCGAATCATTGATGCGGTCAATCGAATGAATCGTCAACAGTTGACCGATGTGGGCGACCCTGAGATTGCGACGCGCATCGCTCAATACGAGTTGGCCTACCGAATGCAAACGAGTGTTCCGGAATTGATGGACATTCAATCGGAGCCGAAGGCCATTCATGAGATGTATGGCACAAAACCAGGCGAGACGAGCTTTGCAAATAATTGCCTGCTCGCGCGTCGCTTGGTTGAGCGTGGTGTTCGGTTCGTGCAGCTCTTTGATCAGGGATGGGACACGCACGGAAGCGTTTTCAGTCGCTTGGCCGGCAAGACCAAGCAAGTCGACAAACCGATCGCGGCGCTGATTAAAGATCTCAAGCAACGAGGGTTACTCGATTCGACCCTTGTGGTTTGGTCCTCAGAGTTTGGACGCACACCCTTTGCGCAGGGCCAAAACAGTGAAGGCAAAGAGACCAAGGCAGGACGCGACCACCACAAAGATGCCTTTGCGGTTTGGATGGCTGGTGGTGGCGCCAAAGGGGGCGTGAGCTACGGCGCGACCGACGATCTTGGCTACACCATTGCGGAAAACCCGGTCCACGTTCACGACTTCAACGCGACCTTGTTGCGTTTGCTGGGGATCGATCACGAGAAGCTGACGTTCCGGTTTCAGGGACGGCAGTATCGACTGACCGATGTTGAAGGGCATGTTGTAAAAGACCTGATCGCCTAGGCAAACAGACGCAGCGGGATTCTCAAGCGGACGTTGGAATCAGACGTTGCTTGCGATCAGCTCTTTCAAGCGGTCGATGTTCTCTTCCATTGCATCAACCCCGCCCTCTCGAGCATTTTCATAACACTCGATGGCGGACTGCAGGTTGATTTCGACGCCAATGCCTTTCTCGTAACATTCGCCGAGCTTGGTCATGCACGTCGGATCGCCGAGATCAGCACCACGCGAAAACCATCGAAACGCTTCAGAGGGATCTTGCGGAACACCGACGCCATCGAGGTAGCAGACGCCTAGACTATGCATGGCGAAGGCGAAGCCGCCATCAGCGCCGATCCGAAAGTACTCGATCGCTGTTTGGGCATCTTGCGTGACACCTTTGCCTTCGAGCAGGCTCGTCCCGGCAAATGACGCGGCCACCGCGTGCCCGATGTCCGCCGATCGTCGATAGAGCTGAAACGCATGCAAGTCGCTCTGCGGCACACCATCGCCTCGTTCGTAGCGATGACCAAGCACGAACATCGCGGATGGATCTTCCTTGGCAACCGCTTGCTCGAGGTCCGCGATCAGATCGTCGTCAGCACAGCCTTGATCGAACTGTTCGATACGCACCTCTCGGTCCGCAACCGGCGGGAATGCGTCAACGTAGTGCGACCAATAACTCGCGGATTGTTCGCCCGCGGTGCGAACGATGGATTGCACATGGTCGAGCGACGGAACTTCGTTATGGTGATTGCGAAACGTACCAGTCCCAATGCCCGCTTTCCATTGATGAATGGTTTGACGTAGCAGCAACTGTTGTTCGGATGCATCAAGCTTTCGTGAAAGCTCGAACGCGGTGGTGATTCGTAAACGACCCAACGGTCGATCAAATGCAAAACGAAGCCGTCCACCCGTGATTTGGACACCTTCAAATTCATCAAGATCAAGCTGTGAAGCACAACCCATATCGGAATAGAGACCGTGTAAATCCGAAAGCACATCGGGATCGGTAACGATCTGCTTGACGGTAGGATCCCCTTCGATTGCCTCAGCGGCTGCGGAAAAAACGATCCTTGGCATGGTGCCCTTCTCATCTGCTTGTGGTGTGCCCAGCCTGCCGTAGGGACAGACCGTCAGCAGGGAGGTTGCATCGGATCGCAACGGCATGTGCCGCCGAAGAATCTGCCCCGCTGCGAGATTGTGTGCTATCGATCGCCTGAAAAGGTTTTGACGTGAATCAAAACAGGCGATGCTCAAATAACAACAATCTCAAATAATTGATTTGCCTTAATTGAATGAGGTTTTAGATGATCTATTCAGCAAGATCAAGGAGAGATGGATGTGAGGGACACCCGTTTGGGGAGGCTTGGGATGCGGTGCGATTGGTTTTGCCTGACGATACGTCGCCTCCGTCGTCCAAGCGTTCATGCAGATCTGATTTTGCGCGGTAAAGAAATAGGCCACGAAAAAGGTGAAATGGAACAGTAGGTCTTATCGCATTCGCTCACGGTGTTTGAGCGCCGGCGTTTGCAGCGGCTTTCAATCGACGAAGCGTAAGAAAATTGAAGGCATGGTTCCAGCGGCCAGTTACGCGTGGCATCAGCTGGTTTCGGTAGCCAAACGAAGAGTCAGAGGGACCGTACTAATAATGCGGTGGTTTTTCGTCGAGCGGATCGGACGCTGGCTGCGGTTTTTCTTTGAGTTGCTTGACTTGATTCTCAAGCTCAGCGATACGTCGGCTCATCTTGTCGTTACGCATCGCCTGCTCTGTCACGACCTCATTGAGTTGATCGTACATGTGCTGGAGGTGACTCAGTTGCACTTCAAGTTCGACGATGCGTGAATCCAATGCGATGCCCTTGTTTGGCTAACCTTTGATGTCCGCGAAAGAACGCAGGTCGTAAGGAATGCCGACGTAATCGAGAACGCGACAGAGACCTCGCAAGGCGACGCCGAACCCGTCGGGACCGCTGAAGCCACCGAATTGCCCGCCACCTTTGACGTGGGGCTCGAGGTCGAGGAAGACGCCATCGAGTCCACGCGCTTCGGCGCGCTTGGAGAGTTCGGGTAGGTACGCTTTGAGGTCACGCAAGATTGCCTCGTGACCGCTGTCACCGATGTCGGCCGGAACGAAGTTATTCAGGCTCGCTTCGTCAACATGCTCGATTCGCCCCGATGGCGACGGATCGTGGTAATCCTTGATGTGCAACCAGCCAAGGCTCGGTTTCATCGCCAAGTATTGGGCGTAAGTTTCGTCAGCCGTGAAGCCCTGAGTCACGATGTTGGCTGCGTCGAAGATGGTCAGCATCGCAGGATGGTTGACCTTTTCGGCGAGTTGTTTCAACAGGTCGCCGGTTTGACCGACCAGGTTGGCTTCGACTTCTAGTCCGAAGGTGAGCCCGCGTTTGTCGCATAGTTCGGCGATTTGTCCGAGTTGATCGCACACCTGGTCGAGGTGGTCTTCGGGTTTGGTGCCCTTGGGGTGATAGAAAGAAAAGCCACGAATCAGTTTCGCGCCAAACGCTTCAGCGCGGTCACAGGCGGTAGCGACGTCTTCGGCCAAATATTGGTCGAACGGAATGAACTTGTTTCCTGTTCCGTCGTCCACGTCGAGCAACTTCACTTTGCCAATTGGCGAACCGATGCTACTGACCTTCAAGCCGTAGTCGCCCTGCATGGAGACCAGACGATTGATTTCGGCGTCTGAAAGCAGCATCACGTTCTTGATGCCTTCACCAGCGTCGACAAAGCGAATCGAGTAATACTTCATGCCCAACGCAGCGAAAGCGGCATATTGCTGGACAGCGGTCTTTTCGTTGGCTGCCTCGTCGGCGAACCCGCTAAGCAAAATTGGCGTCGTCATGGGGATGCAGGACTCTTTGATACGGGAGTTGAAAGGAGGGATCTGGCCGAGCCAACGGGGGTCGCCCACAGGAGGGGCGGGATTCGCTGTTGGCAAGCGGTTTCGACTAGGAGGGTTCGGGGTACCGCACAATGATGTTGCTGTGGAGCCCGCCGCGTGGCGTCCAGCGACTTTCTACGGTTGCACTTCGCGGCTTTACGACCGCAACAAAGTCGTCCATGATTCGATTGGTGACGGCTTCGTAAAAGATCCCTTCATTGCGGAACCGTTGCAGGTACATTTTGAGGCTTTTCAGCTCGACGCAAAGCTCGTCTGGAACGTAGGTAAAGACGATCTTCCCGTAATCGGGTTGTCCCGTTTTGGGGCAGACCGATGTAAATTCGGGGCAATGATGTTCGATGGTATAGTTGCGATTGCTGCTGGGGTTTTCAAATACTTCCAGCGTGTCGCGAAAATCAGTTGAGTCGGTCAAGGTTGGGATCTCCAATTTCAGAATCGGAATTCTCGCACGCGTCGCCGCCGGCGACTAGGGGGACGCTGCGCATCGCCGAGACATTCTCGAGTCGGCAGGGCGAAGGAAAACTGACCGGAACGGACTCCTTTTTCATTCGCACCAGCGGCTGCAATTTGCGGTGTTGGTTTTGCGACACACCCTACGCCTCGTGGGAACCAACAGGGCCTACCCTGACGATCGATGCGATCGTCAAACTTGCCGTCGATTCCGGCGTCAAACACACGGTGATGACCGGCGGCGAACCGATGTTGTTCGCCGATGCATCATTGCTCGCCCGTGAATTGCGCCAGGCGGGGATGCATATCACGATCGAGACGGCCGGAACCGTTGATCGAGAGGTCGAATGTGATTTGATGTCGATCAGCCCCAAGTTCGCTTCGAGCGCTCCCGACGCGGCCGATCATCCTCGCTGGAACAAGCTGCACAATCAACGCCGACTACCGGTCGAGACGATGCGCAAGCTGATCGATCGAGCGGCTGACTACCAACTCAAGTTTGTCGTCGATTCCAAGGATGACTACGACGAACTCTTGGCAATCGTTGAATCGCTGTCTGCGGATCCGACGGAAGTGTGGATCATGCCTCAGGGCAGCACCATCGAGGCGATGGATCGGGCGGCCCAGTGGCTGCGCCCTTGGTGTGAATCACAGTCGTTTCAATACTGTGACCGAATGCAAATCCGCTGGTTTGGAAACCGCCGAGGAACGTGACCTGCAGGTTACACCTCCGCCAAGTTCGTAGTACCGGCTTCAGCCGAAATCTTCATGCGCTCTCGCATGCCAAGTTCGTAGTACCGGCTTCACCCGGAATCTTCATGCGCTTTCGCATGACCGTGGGACAACCACCAGTGCCGGATCTGCGTCGCTGTCGCTCCTTGATCCGGCCTACTTGGCTACACGCGGCTACTTGGCCATTGCCTTGACGACGGCGTCACCCATGTCGGCGGGCGTTGGGGCGACAACGATTCCGGCGTCTTCCAACGCTGCGACCTTTTCTTCGGCCGTCCCTTTGCCACCACTAATGATCGCGCCGGCGTGGCCCATGCGTTTGCCGGGAGGCGCCGTGCGGCCTGCGATAAAGGCGGCCATCGGTTTGGTGACGTGCTCCTTGGCAAACGCGGCAGCTTCTTCTTCGGCTGATCCGCCGATTTCGCCAATCATCAGGATCGCTTCTGTTTGATCGTCTTCTTGATAGAGCTTTAGCAGGTCGATGAAGCTCGTTCCAACGATGGGGTCACCACCTAGCCCGACACAAGTGCTTTGCCCCAAACCAAGGTTGCTCGTTTGCCAGACCGCTTCGTAGGTCAGCGTGCCACTGCGGCTCATCACGCCAATCTTGCCAGGGTTGTGAATGTAGCCAGGCATGATGCCGATTTTGCAAGCACCGGGAGTGATCAAGCCTGGGCAATTGGGTCCGATCAGAACCGAATCACTTGCTTTGACTTTCTCGTAGACGCGAACCATGTCGACGACAGGAACGCCCTCGGTGATAGCGGCAATCACTTTGATGCCGGCGTCAACCGCTTCCAGGATGGCGTCTGCGGTAAAAGGTGGTGGAACGAAAATCATCGTCGCATCGGCACCCGTTTTTTCAACGGCTTCTTCGACCGTATCGAAAACAGGAATGCCGTCGACATCCTGGCCACCTTTGCCCGGCGTCACGCCGCCGACCATTTGAGTGCCGTATTCTTTGCAGCCTAGCGAGTGAAACGTTCCCGCGTTGCCGGTGATCCCTTGGCAAATGACTTTCGTGTTGCCGTCAACAAGAATGCTCATGTCCGTATCGTCTGAATGCTGGTAGGTGTGCGGTGGTTATATTTGGCGATTGGTATTCGATGCAGGCTACTGAATTGCAGCAACGATCTTTTTTGCAGCGTCGGTGATGTCGGTCGCGTTGATGACGTCCACATCGCTCTCGGCCAACATCTTGCGTCCTTCCTCGACCTCGGTGCCTTCAAGTCGAACGACCAACGGCACGTTGAAACCGACCGTCTGGCTCGCTTCGATCAAAGCAGAGGCGATTGTGGTGCAACGTGCGATGCCGCCAAAAATGTTGACCAGGACGCCTTTGCAATTGGGGTCGGACAAGAGAATCCGAAACGCCTCGGTGACTTGTTCGGCATTGGCACTTCCGCCAACATCCAAAAAGTTCGCTGGTTCGCCGCCGTGATACTTGATGATGTCCATCGTCGACATCGCCAAACCGGCTCCGTTGACGAGGCAGCCGATGTTGCCGTCAAGTTTGACGTAGCTTAGACCAGCGTCGCTGGCACGGACTTCGCTCGGCTCTTCTTCGGACAGGTCACGCAGCTCTTCAAGATCCTTGTGGCGGAACATCGCGTTGGAATCGAACGTGATCTTCGCGTCGAGTGCGATCATCTGGTCATCTTTGGTGATCACCAAAGGATTGATTTCGGCGAGCGAGCAATCGTAGTCGACGAAGAAACGGCAAATGGCGGGAAGGAACTTGAAGGCGGCTTTGGCAGCCGCTCCAGAGATCCCCAGCTTCTTGCAGAGTTTACGGACTTGGAATGCTTCAAGCCCCACGGCGGGATCGAAGTGTTCTTTAAAAATCAGCTCGGGGGTTTCTTCGGCGACCTTCTCGATCTCGACACCACCCTCGGTGCTGGCCATCAGCACAGGTTTTGAATTGGCACGGTCGATAACGATGCCGAGGTAAAGTTCGCGATCGATGTCGCAACCCGCTTCGACGAAAACTTGGTTGACGGTCTTGCCCTCGGGGCCGGTTTGGATCGTCACCAACGTCTTGCCGAGCAAACCTTCGGCTGCCGCTCGAACTTCGTCTGCCGATTTGCAAACGACGACACCTTTTTGGTCCGTATTGTCTTGGACATAACCCTTTCCACGTCCGCCAGCGTGGATCTGGGACTTGACGACCGCGATCGGTCCGCCCAACTTTTCATATGCCGCAACCGCTTCATCACCGGTTTTGGCAACAATTCCCTCCAAAACCGGCACACCCGCTTGGCGGAACAACTGCTTGCCTTGATATTCGTGGATCTTCATGAATTCGATTATTCGGGTTTCGCGTGGGGCCAATCGCCCGTAGGGACTACCTTGTTTGTCGGAATATACGCGTCGGGTTCAACGTGAGGAACCACAGGAAAGAGAATGCCCGAATTCCCCGCTTCTGGATTGGTCGTCCTCGACAACAAAGACGACGTGGCTGTGGCGACAAAAACGGTCGCTGCTAAGACCCCCGTGATGGTGGCTGGTCGGTCGGTTGTTCCGCAAACCACCATCCCGCCTGGACACAAACTTGCCATCCGCCCCGTTCGACGCGGCGAAATGGTGCACAAATACGGGTGCCCCATTGGAATGGCCGACAGCGATATCGACGTGGGACAGCACGTTCATGTCCACAACATGGTTGACCACCACGAGATTTCAGGTGATTTGGGCAAGGTCGCACCACCCCCGAAATCGGAAAAACTTCATCGAACTTTCCAGGGCTTTCATCGACCGGATGGTCGAGTCGGGACGCGAAACTACATCGCAATCATCTCGACCGTGAACTGTAGTGCGTCAGTTTGCCACAAGGTCGTCGAGCGATTTACCGAAGAGCGAATGAAACAGTGGCCCAACGTTGACGGCGTTCTTGCTGCAACGCACACCACCGGATGCGCCATGGAGTTGGGCGGCATCAAGCAACAGATGCTCGGCCGCGTTCTAAGTGGCTATGCAGATCATCCGAACGTGGGTGGCTGTCTTTTCGTCGGATTAGGCTGCGAGCAAACCACCGCGGGGTATTTGCAAAAGCAACATGGTGTCGTGTCGCTCTATTCACCGGAGGGCGACAAGCTGACGCGCGACGACGGTGTGCCTATCCTGACGATGCAGACGGAAGGTGGCACGCGTGCAACGATCGAAAAGGCCGACGCGCTCGTCTGCGACTTGCTCGATCGAGCCAATGAGCAAACGCGACGTGAAGCCGATGCTTCCGATTTGATGTTGGCTCTCGAATGCGGCGGCAGTGACGGGTACAGCGGATTGACCGCCAACCCAGCCGTTGGCGTCGTGTCCGACCGCGTCGTTGCGTGTGGTGGCACGTCGATCATCTCCGAAACGACCGAACTCTACGGAGCCGAACATCTACTCGTCGCTCGAAGCCGTCACGCCGAGGTCGCCCAAAAACTTCTCGATCGCATCCAGTGGTGGAAAGACTACGTGGCCATGTACGGCGGGACGGTCAACAACAATCCGTCGGCGGGCAACAAGGCGGGTGGGCTCACGACGATTACGGAAAAGTCGCTTGGTGCCGTTTCGAAAAGTGGTTCAACAGCACTCGAAGCGGTTTACGAATATGCCGAACGGGTCGAGCAACGCGGGCTGGTTGTCATGGACACCCCCGGCTTTGACCCCGCCAGTATTACGGGCAAGGTCGCGGGTGGCGCAAATCTTGTCATGTTCACGACGGGACGCGGAAGCTGTTTCGGATGCAAGCCGTCACCTGTCATCAAGGTCGCAACGAACACGCCGATGTTCGAGTCGATGTCTGAAGACATGGATTTGAACGCTGGGACGATCCTTGAGGGAAAGGATTTGCAGTCAGTTGGTGACGAGTTTTTTGACTTTGCCCTGCAAGTTGCAAGCGGCAAGAAGACTTGCAGCGAGAAACTCGGGATCGGTGACCACGAATTCGTTCCATGGACAGTTGGACCGACGCTTTAGTCAACACTTCCAAGATTCAAAATAGGAAAACGATGTCTCGACATAAGGTTGTGATTACCGACTTCATTAACGACTCACTCGATGTCGAACGCGAGATTCTTGGGGACATCGCCGACGTGGTCGCCCACGATGCGATGGACGAAAGTGAATTGGTGGGCAAGATTGAATCGGCCGATGCGATCATGCTTTACCACAATCTTGGCTTGTCGGCAAAAACGATTGCCAATCTGACCGAGTGCAAATTGATCGTTCGCTGTGGTGTGGGGTTTGACAACGTCGATCGCAATCTCGCCAAAGAACGTGGCATACCTGTGGCGAACGTTCCCGATTATGGCACCGAAGAAGTTGCCGATTCGGCGATCGGCATGGCGCTTGCGCTAACGCGCGGAATCCATCTTTACAATCAAAGGATGCGGCAGCAGCCTGATCCGTGGATGTATCACGTCGCCAGCCCGTTGTATCGCCATCGCAGTCGCGTGTTTGGGATCGTCGGTTTGGGACGGATTGGGACAGCGACAGCACGCCGTGCTTTGGCGATGGGGATGGACGTTCGCTTTTACGATCCGTTCAAACCGGATGGATACGACAAAGCAATCGGAGTGACTCGCGTCGAATCGCTCAAGGAACTCATGGCCGAGTCGTTCATCCTTAGTCTGCACTGCCCGCTTAACGATGAGTCGCGACACATGATCAATGCCGAGACGTTGCAGTGGTTGCCCGACGGAAGCTATTTGGTCAACACCGCGCGCGGTGATGTCGTTGATACGGACGCGATCCCCGCTGCACTCGAAAGTGGCAAACTCGCTGGTGCCGCGATTGATGTGCTTGCCGTGGAGCCGCCATCAAGCGACAACGCTCTGCTGAAAGCATGGCGTGATCCGTCGCACCCTGCCTATGAGCGATTGATCGTGAACCCACATTCTGCGTTCTACTGCGAAGAAGGTTTGCTTGATATGCGCCGCAAGGGCGCGGAAGCTTGCCGGCGAGCACTCACCGGTCAGCGACTTCGGAACATCGTCAACTAGCGGGCATCGCGTTGATTGGCAAACACTCTCCCTTGGAAGAGTCGGGCTCGAGGGCCCGTAGAGGGTCGGTTTTGTAACGATCATTCCCTCCCCGGACTTTGCGTCCGACCCTCCCGCAAGCGGGAGGGTGTTTGCCTGAAGGCACAAACGGTCGCGAAAGTTCACTTGTTGCGGCGCGAAAACGCAGGGTGAGTCGATTCTGTGGACCGTGCCTAGTTGATTCGTTCGTTGGACCACGCGACGACTTCCGTGCGTTCGGCGTAGTGCAACAAGGGCGCTTCATCGGGAAGCGGAACCACGCTCTCGGTCATTGTATTCTTGCGAATCTCGCATTTGGCATCTTGCAGTTTCCAAGCGGGATGCAGGATTTCGCCACGATAAACCTTGCTGCCGTTGCGACAATACAAACAGTAGCGTGCCGTCAGGAAGTGCTCGAGAGTGTCCGGTTTGGTTGTGTAGGGATCGCCGATCGGTTCGTAGGTCACGTCCAACTTGACGTGGCGTTTCCCTTTGTGAGTACGCTCGCTGCTGTAATTGATTTCGTCGCCTTCACGCGTGCAATTGATTTTTGCGTCCATGTAGGGAAGGTGAAACAGCTTGCGGGCCATGCGGACCGCCAACCAGCTGGTTGCGTCCAAGCTGAAAAACCAAACGCCCGGCTTTTTGCCGTTGTCGCGCACATAGGTGCGGACGTTCAACTCGGGAAAGGCGGAGACACCAGGAAGGTTGGGCAGCAAACGGTGCGAAACACCGCTCATGCGAAACGGCACGACACCAATCCATGCATCTTCGCCAAAGGTGTCGACATCAAGGCACTTTGGGATCAACTTTCGCAGCGGTTCCACCGGAACCCTCCAATGCATGAACAGCAGTTCATGCCAGTTCATCCGCATCGTCCATTTGCGATCAGGAACGGGCCACGTTCGTTCGTATGCAGTCATCGCAAAGTCCAGATTGGGGCAAAACGAGAAGACAATTGCATCGTTATGCAACCATGTTAACGATTTGCTGCGCGCGTCGCAGCTTGACGATCACGTTCTTGTTGACTGCGCGGCGGGACGCGATTTTCGGCTCGCCTTGAGCGGCATGGCGATAGTGCGACGGATTGCAATTGCGCTTCCACTAGCAGTAATCCTTGCCGAAGTTCACCCAACGGAGCCGCGATTGCGTAAGCGGCCGGGCCTTAAACGCCTACACACCAGCTGCGCGTCGGCAAGGGCCCGAGGCCTGACGGCCAGCGGCTCACGGGCACCGCCCAAACTGCGCAAGAAGTTGCTCTGGTGGGAGTGCAATTGCAATCCGCAGCGCTCGCCGCCGGTGTTTTTGATTAGGTAAGTACGTGTACGAGCACGAACGCGAGGAAGAGTCGCTCGTCTAGGTTTTGGTCCGGCGCTACTGGACGACTACGATTGCTTGAAGACTTCGATGGCGGGTTGGTTTGAACCGATCAGGCCGATGCTTTTCGCTTTTTCGGAGAGGACCTGCAGAGCACGTTCGCCCTGCTCTCCCAAACAACGTGTCCACTCATTCACGTAGAGATCGACGTGCGCGATTAGGACGTCGTCGTCGAATTCCTGCGCATGCTCCCGCATGGTTGGGAGGGTGTCGGGCCGGTTGGCGAGCCCGTACTCGAGTGAATCGGAGATGACAGCTTGGACCGTTGCAATGGTTTCGGGACCAAGTGATCGCCGGGCGAGGATCCCACCGAGCGGGAGCGGGCAACTGGTCGCTTCCTCCCAAAGCGTGCCTAGATCAGCGACGAGGCCCAGGCCTTGCTGTTGCCACGTGAATCTTCCTTCATGGATGCAGACACCAAAATTGGCTTCATTGGCTTGAAGACGGGGCATGATGTCCGAAAAAACACAGTGGTCAACGCGCGTTGTCTCGGGATAGAAAAGGGCAAAGAGCATCGCTGCGGTGGTGTGTTTTCCCGGACAAAGCGTCAGCTGAGATGCGTCTTTTGGCTGCTCACCCACAGTGGCAGAAAGGAGTAGCGGCCCGACACCGAAACCGAGTGCAGAACCGCTCGGCAAAACCACGGTCGAATCGGACAGATGTAGGGCTGCGTGAAAGCTTGCCTTGGCGACATCAAAATCGTCGGTCCAAAGCAGGTTGTTGAGCTGTTGGATGTCGAGCAGTTGAATCTCAAAATCGAGGCCCCGCCAATCGACCTTTCGATTGATGAGCCCGTGAAAAGCGAAGGTGTCGTTCGGGCAGGTGGAAATCGCGAGTCGAACTCGCTGTGGCTCTCGGCTCATCGTACGTCTAGCAGGCTGGCGTGTCGGTTCACTTAAGTGGGCGATGGCAACCATGCTCGATTGGCGATCGCGTTGACCAAGTTTGCCGCCTCATGCAGTGCTTGGTCAATCAGCCACTGTTTGGTGTTGCGGTTGCCAACGCGATTGGAAATGCCCCGTACGATTTGCAGCGGTACTCCGGCAAGCAGACACGCTGTCGCGACCCCGAATCCTTCCATGTCCTCAGCAACAGCGTCGGTGTAGTGCGAGCGTTTGAAGGAGACTTCGTCAGCGGTGGCGGACGCGGCACAGCTGGTTAGCAAAAGTCCTTCGCAGGGGATTTCGCTGATGAAGGTCGAGACCAGAGGAATGGTATCTCCCACGTGCGGTTCGGCGCCCCCGGCAAACTGCTCGAAGCCCATCGCCTTTGCGGTGACAAAGTTAGCGCCCGAGCCTGCACCGATTCCGTAGCTGGCAACACGATCGAATCGGCATGCTGAGCCAACCGGCAACAGCGCTTCGTCAAAGGTACCCGCGATTCCCACCAAGATGACGCGTTCCGGCTTGTACCTCGACACGAGTGCCGCCGCTCTTGCCGCCGCAACCACGGGGCCAAATCCGCAAAGCTGGATCGCCCAATGCTCGGAATCAACGTTTGCATCGATTCGCGGCTTGAGGATCGCTTCTTCCTGAGGCGTTGGGATGAGAATGAGGTTCGGCACGGATTGAAACTCTTGGTCTTTCTACGAATCAAAAGGCTGGAAATGCATTATTGCCTGAGGGCCATGAGTCAGGGGCAAACGGTTCGTTAATCTCTTCGCAAACTCGCTGCCAGGTCATTTGAACGCGTTGATCATAGATGTAGGGAACAAATCCAAGGCGAAAGTAGCTCTTGATTGCGGGCAGGCGGAAAGCCTCGGTGTAGAGCTCGATTTCGCGGTATCCGATCTGCAAAAGGCGATCAACGACCGCTGAGACCACCACCGAACCGAGCTTGTTGCCGCGATGCTCGGCAGAGCAAGCGACCCATCCGAGCGTCGCTGAAAGTGGTGACCGGCCAGAATAATTGTGCAGCCCCATCGCCGATGCAACGATCGCTCCGAGTTCATCGGTCACGACCCACCAACCACCGGGCAGCAACCGCGCGTAACAATAGTCTGTTCGTTCTCGCGTGAACTCCCAGCCGCAATCTTGCATCAAGGAAAGAAATGCAGCCTCGTCACTCTCATCGGCGGTACGTGTTCGATAGGGAGCGGGGCACTCGAGTGGGGCGCACTTGGCGTGTGACTCGAACGCCCAATTCATCTTGAGTTGGGGATCCTGGACCATTTTCCTTTTATAGTCTTCTTAGACACCCTTTCGGAACCCAAGCGATCACGATGCACGAATTGGCACTCCAGCAGCTCGACCTGCGACCGCCCGGATTCCCCGAGGCGGAATCGTCTGAGGCGTTGCTAGTTGCCGCGGATTGGTTTGAAGAGGCTGGAGACTTGAGATGCTCACAGGCCTGTGCAAAACGGGCCGCGAGTTTCGAGTCAAGAAATGACGCTGACCAGTCGCCCGCCAGTTTTATGCGTTTTGCGCTACCTCGACCGAAAATTTCGCGACAGCTCGAACTCGACCTGTCGCGTTTTCACGATGCTGTGCAGGGTAAGAAAACGGGTGAGGTGGAGGTGCGGGCAAGAAACGAATACATGATCGGGCAATGCGCTACATCGATCGCGGCGTGGCTACTCTTCGCCGGACTCAAACGTTACGTCATCGTGCTTTCACGTGATCAAGAAAGTTCGCTGCGACTCGCACGTTTGATGGGAGACCTTGTCGGTGGATCCAACGCGCTTGCACTCTATCCCGATTTTGTCCCGTCCCAGGGAATGGAGCCTTCCGATTGCGTTGCTCAGTTCTACGGCGGACGCCATTCCTTCGCGATGGCACATCGCGAGCTTGCCGGTCAACAAAGACGTCCCCAGGTCATCATCCAAGCCGACGCCAGACTGAGTCAAAACGGTTTGCAAAATGCCGCCGAGCAGCTGATTGTCACGCTGTGAGACTCGGTGCGGCTACGAGCTCTACTTCAGCTCGAAAGGTTTCTCCGAATCGGCTTTGGCGCCGATCGCGGAGCGGATTTTCTCGGTTTGCTTGGATACCACGTCGGTGTGCCCAGACAGTTTCATGAAGTAGTAATCGGTTTTGTCCCCGTCTTCTTCAACGACGATGACGTTGATCACTCGGCTGTTCGGAGTGGCAATCGTTTTGCGGGCGAAGGGCGGACCATCGGGTTTGTTCCAAGTGCCGGCACAGTCAACCAGGATGTAGCTGCCCGCCGTGCATTTGCCTTGAAACATTTCGAGCTTGAGCCCCTCTTTTTCAAACTGACCAATCCAACGCTCCACATTGGCTTTCACACCACCGGTTGGGCCGCCAAAGTAAAAGACGACAACATTTGCAGCGCTCGGATTACCTTCCACGCTGAACTCGGCGACACGCATCGAACTGGAGGGCTTTTTCGACTTCCAACCGCTAGGAACAACAAGCTCGAGTGTTCGCGCCTTGAATGTCTTGGGGTTGGAGTCGTCCGCGAACGCCGGTGAGATCGAAGTCAACGTGATGAGTAGCAGCAGGATCTTGTTCATGGTGGGGTGTGACCGATAACGGGATGGATGAGGAACACGCCGCTTTTTGATTGTAGCGGCGATGGGAGGTCATACTTTGCATGACGCGCTACTGCTGGAGCACGACCACCTCGACGGGCAAATGGTCACTGGCAAAACGGCCTTGGTCTGTTTTGGGGTCTGTGACATCCAGCCGCTCGACTTTGATATTGCGGATAAAGACGTGATCGATGATCCGGTTTGGGATGATCTCCTTGAACCCGTTCCACGTGCTCGAGGGTCCTGCCGGTTTCTCGATCGTGGCATCACGTGCATCCGTCAACTCGGAGACGATTGCGTCGTAAGGAGCGGACTGGGCCAGGCAATTGAAGTCGCCCAGCAACACGATCGGAAGGTCGTCGAACTGCTCCGTGAGTCGCTGCACAATGAGCTTGCCACTTTCCTCGCGAGCCTTTTTGCCACGATGGTCAAAATGCGTGTTGGCGACCACGAGTAACTTGTCAGTCTCCTTGTCTCGTAGTTGCATCCAGGTGCATGTTCGCGGCAATGCAGCGTCCCAGCCCTTGGATCCAGGCTGGTCGGGGGCCGCGCTTAGCCAGAACGTTCCTTGGCCTTCCATTTTGAAACGGTCTTTGCGGTAGAAGATCGGCGCGTGTTCGCCGCCACTTTTTCCGTCGTCTCGACCGACGCCATAGGATGCGTGTTGAGGCAAGTGCTCGCGCAGAAACTGCAACTGCGCAAGCGTGACTTCCTGGAGTCCCATCAGATCGAATGGCGAAAGGTATTTGGCAACCGCTTCTTTGCGATTGCTCCAAATATCACTTCCGTCATTCGGATTGGCGTAGCGAATGTTGTAAGTCACTACAGCAATCGATTGGCTGTCGTCGGCAAAGAGTGGTTGCGTGAACGCAAAGGAGGCCAACAAAACGAAAACAATGCGCCGATGCATGTTGGGAAGTACCTGCTCGAGAGTCTTGTTTCAAAGAAATGAAAACGCCGTGACCAACGTGGGATTGGTCACGGCGATGCAGCATCGCAACTGCGTGATGAAGGTTGCGAAGCTGCAGGCAGGTAAAGAAATGTAGGACACCCGTTTGGTCGTCGCAAATGTTTTGTCAGGCAAATACTCGATACAACCCGATCGTGTTCGGCGGCTAACCGGTACAGTCGCGCCAAGTACGCCCCCAAAGCGGAGTCGTCCCAAGGATGCTCAGCAAAACGAGCATGTCTATTTTTAAGATGCCTGCAACGAGAGAGATTGGCAGGTGCTGAAAGATGACCAGCAGAGAAGAGGTCATGAGAAGAAAAAGTACCGGAGACAGGACTTGAACCTGCACGAGCTACGCTCAATAGATCCTAAATCTATCGTGTCTGCCAATTCCACCACTCCGGCAGCTCTTTCTCTTCGAAGCGGTCAGTTTAGCCAACGATCGCGATTTGATGTAGGCCCGATTTCTCTAGACACCAAAATCGCCGAAGCCGTTCTCTTGCAATCGAACCATCAGCTTCACCAGGTCAATGGCTGAGTCGAAGCCGAGTCGCCGCAGGATTGCCGAGCGGTGGTTCTCGATCGTCTTTTTGGTGACGCCATTTTCGAACGCAATTCCCGAGACGCTCTTGCCTTGCGCGAGTCCGATGGCAATGTTCCGATCAAGCTCTTCGAGCTTGCTGTAGGCGTCCCAAAGCTCGCGGAGTGTCCGGTTCGCTTTGGGGTGGTCATCAAGCACTTCGATCACACGCGTGATCCCCAGGACTGCCATCGTTGGATGCCCGAGACCAAGCAAGGACTCTTTGTGCGTCAGCATGCGAACTTGACGGCCGTTGGTATCGAGACCAACGTGGTCAAACTGCACGGACCGACAACCATCAAGGATCAAGGCGTCCGAGTGCTGTGAGATCGGAATGATCGACTTGCTTAGAAACGAAGACCCAGGACGTCCCACAGGCGACAAATCACCGGCAAAGAAAGCCAGGTACGCAGGGTTGGAAAGCAGGATCTTGCTGTCAGCCGACTTGATATAAATCGAGTCCGGTTCCGGCTTGATCACGGCTTCGATGAAGCCGTTGTCTTCTTTGACTGCTGTGGTGACGCCCGCACTAATTCGGTTAGCGGCCTGGCTGAAATGCATCCAGGCTTCTCGCTCAGGTAGGTCCATTGAGGAAAAAGTTCGCGAGAGAGGAAAAAATGTGGGGCCTCAGGGGCAGTTGAGGCCCCACGAAGGTCGACCAAAGTTCGGGGCAGAGAACTTTTGGCGACCATATGGGGGTGTATTATTCACCCGCAGACACGGTATCGAACTGGCGAGCCTTTGGCGATAGCGAAATCTTCAGGGCGAAGGAAACTTCGCGTTTGCGAACCCAGGTTCCTCGTCCTGGGCAAACCTGACGGAAGGTACCGTCAGGGGCAAACTACGAGGCGGATTCGCCAGTTGCATCGTCGGCAGCCACCGTTGGGACGACCCAAACCTTCAGGCTCGCGTCGACTTCGCTGTGCAGGTGCACTTTGACAGTGTACAGGCCGAGCTCTTTGAGTGGGCCTTCGAGTCGGATTTGGTCCAACGCGAGCGTGAAACCGGCACCCTTGAGAGCGTCGACGATCTCGTGCGGTCCAACGCTGCCATACAGGTGGCCTTCGTCGTTGGCATTGGCTTCGATGGTGATCGATTGCTTGCCCAGCTCGTCTGCTTGCTCGCGGTAGCTTTTGAGCTTTTCCAGCTCGAGAGCGCGGAGCTTTTCGCGGTGCTTTTCGACCATGCGTGTGTGGTGATCGGTAGCAACCGTGGCCAAGCCTTGAGGCAACAGGTAGTTCAGGGCGTAGCCAGCTTTGACTTCAACGATATCGCCTTGTTTTCCAAGGTGTTCGACGTTGTGAATCAGGAGCAGCTGGATACCGCCATTCTCGCCCTTGGGAAGGCGTTTGAAGGGGCGTTTGAACTTTCGGCCAGTACGTGTTTTTGCGGGCATCGACAATACTCGTCAACTGTATTGGTGGTTGGTGTTTTGTTTGTAAGTCAGTGGAGAACTTAGAACGGGATATCGGGGTCGTCGTAGCCCGGTCCGTTTCCAGTTGGTTGTGCTTCAGGTTGCCCGCCTGACGGTGCAGGCTGGTAATCATGTTGCTGGGGTGCTGCCGTGCGTTGCCGCGGGGCTCCGCCGCCGCCGCCACCACCACTTAGCATTTGCATGCGGTCACAGACAACACGCAACTTGCTTCGTTTTTGTCCTTCGGTTTCCCAGGTGTCGAGCTTCAATCGGCCTTCGACCAGGATCGGCGAACCCTTGCTGAGGTATTCGCTCGCTACTTCTGCGGTGCGTCCCCAGAGGGTCACATCCACAAAGGTCGTTTCCTCGACCCATTCACCACTTGCCGACTTGCGACGATCGTTCATCGCCATACCAATGTCGGTCACGGCGGTTCCGCCGGGTGTGTATTTCAGTTCAATGTCGCGTGTCAGGTTGCCGACCAGGATCACGCGGTTGTAACTTGCCATGACGCACCTGAAAGGGACTAGTCAAGGAAACGGTTGCTTGACGTCTTTGTTGGCTGGACGCCAAAGCAACATTCTAACAATTGCGGTTCGGGCTGTTTACGCGTCAGCGGTTGCTGGTTCTGGCTTGGCAGCTTCTTCGCCTTCGCCAGCCGAATCGTCCGAGCCGAGCTTGACGGTTTCACCGCGAGCGTTGGCCAAGATCGGTTCAACCAACCGTGGCTCGAGCTTCAGGGTCAACTCGCGAACGATGGGTTCAGCAAGCTTGAATTCACGTGCCAGTTTGGTCAGCCCATCACCTTCCATCTCGAAGTAGGTCAACCAGTACGAGCCCTTTTGGTGATTGTCGATTGGATAAGCGAGCTTCGCTTCCATCCAAAAGCGACTGACCAAAACGTTCCCGCCAGCTTCCGTGATGATCTGATCGATCTGCTTGGCGATCCCGCCAGGATCACGGGCGTAGTGGTTGGTGTCGAGAATGAACAGTGTTTCGTATGTGTTCTTAGCCACGGTTCGTCAATCTCTCCGTCAGTTTCCCGAATGCCCCGTTGGTTCATTCGGCAGGTTTGTTGGTTTGTGAGGGCTTCTCAGCCGGGTTGTTCGCTTCGCGTTTCGGTTTGGCTTGTTTGCCGTCCGCCTTTCCCTTGGGATTGGCGTTGTATTTGTTCATGGCGAAAGTCATCCCTTCGCCGACCCAATCGATCGTTGCCTTGGCAGCCAGTGTTGTGGCCGATTCGATAGGTGGTTGTTCGTCCTTGTTGAACTTGCCGAGTACGAAGTCGGCGGTGTTCCATTGTGGGGGCGGACGATCGATCCCGATTCGTAGTCTTGCGATTTGGTCAGTGCCCATGTGACGAATGATGTCGGCAAGCCCTTTCTGGCCTCCCGCCGAACCTGACCGCCTGAGCCTGACTCGACCGCAGGGGAGGTTCAAATCGTCACAAATCACCAACAAGTTTTCAGGCGACAGTTTATAGAAATCGCATGCCTTCCGCACGCTTTTTCCACTCGCATTCATGAAAGTGTGAGGCCAGAGGATCAGCAGTTTTTCGCTGCCGACTCGGCCCTCCGCAATCTCGCCCTCAAACTGAACCTTCGAGGGGCTGGCCGAGACCAGCGATGCCAGTTTTGCCGCTGCCATGAAGCCGACGTTGTGACGCGTCTGCTCGTATTTGCGACCTGGATTGCCCAGGCCTACGACTAGCTTCATCGTTTCATGGCCGTCACTTGACGATGACTCCAGTTCACCGTCCGAACTGCTCTTTCGATGAAAGAGGCGTCCGAAAAGTTCTCGCAAGCCAGTTCTACTCCTCTTCTTTCTCTCCGCCCTTGGAAATCACTTCTGGTTCGGTCGGTCCCGCTTCGGCTTCGACTTCCGGAGCATCACCGCGTGGTGCTTCGACGTGAGCAACGACGGTATCGGCCGGTGTGACCAATTCGCAGCCCTCGGGAAGTTCGAGGTCGCCAGCCGTCGCGTTTTGGCCGACGTGAAGATCGGTCACCGCCAAGCCAACTTGCTCAGGGATGCTCGATGCTGGGCAGCTGATGTCGACTTGGTGGAGGTTTTCAATCAACACGCCACCCTCGTGAACACCCGCAGGGTCACCGTGCACGTGGATCGAAACTGTCACTTGGACCTTTTCTTTCAGGTCCACGCGAATCAGGTCGAGGTGCAGTACTTCGATCCCCAATGGATCCCACTGCATATCGCTGACCAGTGCTGTTTCTTTTACGGCTCCATCCAGTTGAACCATCTTGATGTGGTTCCTGGCGACCAGCTTTACTTGCGTTGCAGAAATTGCCAAATGCTCATTCGCTTGGCCTTTTCCGTACAAAACCGCGGGAACATTCCCGCTGCGACGCAAACGTCGAGTGGCCAAAGAGCCCATCTCTTCGCGCTTCTCGACTTGCAATACGTCCGACATGGCTGGATCACCTTCCAGTCAAATGTGTGTCTCTAGTTAATAAATCAGCGAAATTTCAGCCCATCCGGGGGCACTCGGAATTTCGCAAGCGGCTAAGTATGGCGGATGAAGGCATTTCCGCAAGCCCAAACGGTGGACGATGTTACAGCTTTCGTAGGGAACTTGATGGATGCGGCACGCTGGCAGCGCGGGAGCGGCCGCCGCCGGGGTAGACGTCTGGGTAGACGCCAGGGTAGACGGGGCCAGTGGAGGCGGCATGCTGGATCTGCGTCGCTGTCGCTCCTTGATTCGGCCTACACGTTCCGGCCTACAATCGCTCCACTCCAAGATCACTCCAACCAACACGATCGAGATGGCAAAATCTACCGTTGAGGAAATTCGGGCACGTTTTGACGACGATGTCGAGCGGTTCAGCAACCTTGAAACCGGCCAACAGGCCGCTGTTGATTCCCCTCTCTGCCTGGAGCTCATTGCCCAGGCGGCCTGTGGATGCGTTGCGGAAGCCAACGATGTGCTCGACATCGGGTGTGGCGCTGGTAACTACACGTTGAGGTTCTTGCAGCAGCTGCGATCGACGCGAGGACAGGAGGTGCACGTTCCCGCTTGTCACTTGGTCGACCTTTCCGACCCGATGCTCCAGCGCGCCCGCCAGCGTCTGGCAAGCGAGGGTTTCAGTGAGATCTCGCTCTATCAAGCAGATGTTCGAGAGCTCGAAATTCCGGATGAATCGGTGGACGTGATCTTGGCCGCTGCAGTCTTGCATCATCTTCGTACGCCGGCCCAGTGGCGCGGCGTCTTCGCGTCCATGTACCGATGGCTTCGACCAGGAGGTAGCGTTTGGATCTATGACATGATCGAGAGCGAAAATGCTTCGGTCGCCGCTACCGACAAGCAACGCTATTCGGATTACCTGGTCGAGCTGGGCGGCGATGCGTATCGCGACAAGGTCTTCTCCTACATCGAAAAGGAAGACACGCCAGCATCGCTTTCGTACCAGCTTTCGCTGCTTGATGAGGTTGGCTTTGATTGTGTCGAAGTGCTACACAAAAACATGTGCTTCGCAGCCTTTGGTGCCCTCAAGCGATAGCCACTTAGAAGCAACATGTGCAGTGAACAAAACTGAGCATAGGGTAGTGACGCACTTAAGGGTGATGGACAGCTGTTCCCATCTAAGGGGATTTCAGTTGGCTCGTTTGCGGGGGAGGCATGTTTGACCCTACAATGCACGCCGGATGGGAAAGCCAGGGTTTGCGGCTTCGAATCTCTTTCCGTCAATTTACTTGTAGACGCAGAAGGCCACGACGATGACTCGAACGAATACATCTCTTGAAAACACACGCCGTCGCTTCTTGCGTGATGCGTCACTCATCGCAGTTGCGGGTGCAACCGCGTTGCCCTCTGTCGCGGAGGCATCACGGCGTTCTCGGCGCGGTCGGGTTTCCATCGACACACCAACGAAAATTGACATCGGAGTCACGCCAAAGCGAAGTGAGTTTGGTGGAGTGGTGATTCCCGGTTCCAATCTTGTCTTCTTTGCCTTTCAAGCGACGCAGGGCGCGGCCGAAGGAATCGCGGTCGTAGAGTTCACCGGTTGCGCTTCATGGGCACAACGTGCCGGGGACGTCGATTCGCAGCCACACGCAATTAACTTGGACAATCTTGATATGTGTGCCTCCTACGAGGTCACAAATTCCTCCTGGGCAACCACCGTTTCTGGAGCATCAAGTTCCGGGCGCGGCCGAGGTTCTCGGTCGGCGAACCGTCTGCGGCACTTCATCTTCACTTTCTGTGGTTACGAACCAAACGTCAGCGAAGGTGCCAAGCACTTTGAGTGTCTCGCATTGGGAGCGAACGTCGAGTTCCTTAGCGGCGGAAGGTTCCAGGACATCGTTGACTACACACGTCTTCTCGATGCGGCCGCATAACGAGGGCGGCATCCGCATTCATGTAGCTACCTTCGCCAGAAGGTGGTCGCAGCTTGACCACGCTCTGGCGAGCGTAGCTACGGTGAAGATTTTCCACGCTGCAGTCCAGTAGATCCGTCACAATCAGGCCAAGAATCCCCTGATTTCCGCACCCGATGCCCTGCGTCCGGCCGTCGCAGCATTCTCTACTAGGTGCGATATGCGGTTGCGTTTATACTGGCAGTCCCGCCTGAATCCTCTAGGGACGCCTGTTCCTGGACCTGCCTTACCAACATCAAAAGAGATTTTGCCGGTGCGACGCGGCCGCGTTGCCGGCGGACTATGTCCCAGCCACGTTTCCTCATTGCACTTCTCGCTCTCTCGGTTCTGACGTCGTCGGCGATCGCCCAAGAAGAGATTCTCGAACGCGGCAAACGCATCTACACCGAGTCGTGCGCTTCGTGCCACGGAGAGAAAGGGCAAGGCGTTGCCGGATCCTACGACGATCCGCTGATTGGTGATTCTTCGATTGGTGAATTGACCGACATCATCAGCGACACGATGCCGGAAGAAGATCCCGATACTTGTGTCGGTGAAGATGCAGCGTCAGTGGCCAGCTACATCCATCACGCTTTTTACAGCGAAGCGGCCCGCATCCGCAATCGTCCCCCGCGTGTTGGGCTTGCTCGGTTGACCGCCGACCAGCTTCGGCAAAGTTTGGCCGACGTTTACGGTCATTTTGCCGGCACACCATGGGGAGAAAAGAGAAGCGGCATTGAAGGAACTTACTTCACCGGTTCGCGTTGGAAGAAAGACAAAATCCGAATCGAACGTGTCGACCCGGTTCTTGATTTCGACTTCAAGAAGGAAGGGCCTGGTGCCGAGATTGACGCCAAGGACTTTTACATCCTTTGGGAAGGATCACTGAAGGTCCAACACAGTGGGCGTTACGAAATCGTCTTGCGATCGACCTGCTCGTGCATGTTGCGGTTTGGTCACTCTGATCGCGAGCTCGTCAACAATCATGTGCAAAGTGAAGGGAAGACTGAATTTCGTCGAACGGTTGCCCTGACCGCCGGGCGAAGCTATCCGTTCAAACTTGAGTTCATTCAACGCAAGCGGAAGACCGAGCAGCCGCCAGCGAAGGTGTCGCTCTCGTGGAAGCCGCCCGGTGGTGTTGAAGAGATCATCCCGCAGCGCAATCTGATTCCGACCTTTTTGCCGCCACAGTTCTCGTTGCAAACCAAGCTGCCCGCCGACGACCGGAGCTATGGCTACGAACGTGGGATCGCCATTCATCGCCAATGGGATGAATCAACGACGGCGGCTGCGATTGAATTTGCCGAGGCGGCTGCCAGCGAACTTTGGCCTCGCTACAAACGCAAGCAGCGTGGCAAGGACGACAAGGACCGCGCTCAGCTGCGGAGCTTCCTCGATGAGGCGTTGACGATCGCTTTCCGTAATCCGCTGAGCGACCAGCAACGAAAACTTTACATCGACAACCAGCTTGCGGTTGCTGAAGACGATGCCGAAGCGATCAAACGATCGCTGTTGATCGGTCTCAAGTCACCGATGTTCCTGTACCCGTCACTCGATTTGGGACAGAGCGATTCGCAACGCACTGCCAACCAGCTCGCGTTGGTCTTGTTTGATTCGCTTCCGTCCGATCAGTGGTTGATCACCAAGATTGCGAAGGGGCAACTTGGCAACGATGCCCAAGTGAGGAGTGCAGCGATTCAGATGGCTCGCGACCCTCGTTGTGAAACCAAGATTCGCGAATTGCTCTACCAGTGGTTGCACATGGGCGACCTGCAAGAGATCTCGAAGAGCGAAGAACTGTTTCCGGGATTTGACCAGCGACTCGTCGCCGACCTGCGAGGATCATTTGACGCCTTCGTTGACGATGTGATCGCGAGTGAAAACAGTGACTATCGGCAACTGTTGCAAGCCGATTGGACCTACACCAATCAACGCCTCGCTGCTTTCTATGGCGACGGTTGGAAGGCATCGGACGACAAGAATCAAACTGAAAACGCACTTCACCGGAGTGTCAGCGACTCAAAAACTCGTGCCGGCGCGATCACTCACCCCTTGTTGATGGCCAGTTTCGCACACCACGACTCGACCTCGCCGATTCACCGTGGCATCCTGCTTTATCGGCACGTTTTGGGGCGAACGATCCGTCCCCCCAACGCGGCCTTTGCTCCGTTAGATGCCAAATTGCATCCGGACCTGACCACCCGCGAGCGGGTTGAAATGCAAACAGGCGATGTGGACTGTCAGGTATGCCACCAGAAGATCAATTCTGTTGGCTTTACGCTGGAGAACTACGATCCGGTCGGTCGATTTCGACTGCAAGACAACAAGAAAGACGTCGATGCCTCAGGCAGCTACGTCGACCGCGAAGGAAAGAAGATTGCTTTCGCGGATGCCCGCCAACTTGCCGACTACCTTGCCGGCAGCCGAGACTGCCACAGGTCGTTTGTCGAAGCCGCTTTCGAGCACTTCGTGAAACAACCGATCGCCGCCTTTGGCAAAGACGCTCACGAAGAATTGACCCAGAAGTTCATCGACAGTGGCTTCAACATTCGTGATTTGGTCGTCGAAATCGCGGTGCTTGCCGCTTCCCACCCTACTGAAAAGAATAAGACGTAACACTTCGCCGCCACGGGCATTGCCCGTCGCGTGTGGAATAGCCACGAGGATAAGCAAGATGTCTCATTCATCACGACGCGAATTCGTCCGAAACCTTGGCGTTTCAGCCGCAGCCGCAAACTTCCTGTTTGCGCTGCCAAGCTTGGGTTACGCAGCGACGGCCAAACGCAAGCAGCGACTGGTGTTCGTCTTCAGCCCAAACGGTGTCATCCCCAAACACTTTTGGCCTGATGAAGAAGGTCAGCACAAAGATCTCAAACGCATCCTCGCTCCGCTCGATCCCTTCAAGCAACAGCTACTGACGCTGCAAGGCATTGACAACAAGATCAAAGGTGATGGTGACGGCCACATGCGTGGCATCGGTTGCCTGTTGACTGGGGTCGAACTCTTCCCCGGTGACGTCCAAGGTGGATCGGACACACCCGCTGGTTGGTCGCAAGGCATTTCCGTTGACCAACACCTCAAGAACAAACTGCAAGCCGATGCGGCGACGCGGACGCGATTCGGCTCACTCGAATTTGGTGTGATGGTTCCTGATCGCGCCGACACCTGGACTCGTATGAGCTACGCCGGTCCAAACCAGCCGGTCGCGCCCATTAGCGATCCCTACCAAATGTTTGACAAACTCTACGGTCAAACTGCAAACCGACAAATGTTGGCCAGTGTGTTGGATGATCTCGGCGACGAATTCGCTCGCGTGCAAAAGATCGTGAGTAGTGAAGATCGTCGGATTCTTGACGAGCACATTGCGATGGTGCGTTCGGTCGAAAAGGAACTGCAATCGGAGTTGGCTGCCGAGAAGAAAAAGAGCAGCGGAAGCGAACAAGCGGCCGAGCAACTGCCACAGCATGCCGTGCCCAAGTTGCCACCGAACGTCGAAGAGCAAAACGACAACATGCCTCAGATCAGCCGCATGCAGGCGGATCTGTTAGTCAACAGTTTCGTGGCTGACTTCAGTCGGATCGCATCGTTCCAAATCACCAACAGCGTTGGCAATCCGAAGATGCGTTGGCTCGATATCGATGACGGACACCACTCGTTGTCGCACAAGCCTGACAAAGACGAGGATTCGTACGAAAAGTTGATCAAGATCAACACCTGGTACGGCGAGCAGGTGGCCTATTTGGCGAAGCGATTGGCCGAGACGCCTGAACCGGGTGGCGGCGGTTCGTTGCTCGACAACACAACGATCGTCTGGACCAACGAGCTGGGCAAAGGCAACTCGCACACACGTAACGACATTCCGTTCGTGATGGTCGGTGGCGGCTTGGGCTTCAAAATGGGCCAAGCAAAGAAATTCAAGCACGAAGCCCACAATCGGTTGTTGCTGTCGATCACCGAAGCGATGGGTTACCCAGAAGAGAGCTTCGGCAATCCTGACTACTGCGGCCAAGGCGCGCTCACCGGACTGGCTTAGACAGTAGGGTGTGTGCTTGCACGCACCAAATCACCTAGGCTGGCTCGGGGGTGTCGAGTAGTGGTGCGTGCAAGCACACACCCTACATTCTTCACGCTCTCTTCGAGAAAACCTGGTTCTCTGTTACACTCCGATCGTTGACAGAGACATCCGAGATGGTTTTTTCAAGAAAGAGATTCACGTGAGCGAGTTGGCCGGGAAAGTGGTTGCCATCACCGGTGGTGGTACCGGGATTGGATCAGGAATTGCGCGAGGCCTTGCTGAGGCGGGGTGCAAGGTGACGATCGGCGGACGTCGAATCAAAAAGCTTGAGGAAGTGGCTGGGTCAATTTCGGGCGCCCATCCCGTTCGCACACATGTGATCGATGTCGCATCGCCCGACAGCGTGGATGCCTTCTTTGCCGATGTCCGCGAGAACGTGGGTGACGTCGACATTCTGGTCAATAGCGCCGGAATCAACATTCAAAAGCGGACGATGGCCGAGATGGATCCGGCCGATTGGGACCGTGTATTGCAGATCAACGCCAGCGGTGCCTACCGCTGTATGCACCAAGTCCTACCCGCGATGCGTGAACGCAAAGACGGACTGGTGGTCAATATCTCTTCGGTCGCGGGGAAACGGGCGATCACACTGGGCGGTGTCGTCTATTGTGCCAGCAAGTTTGCCATGACTGCGTTGGGAACGGCGGTTTCAAATGAAGTGCGTCACGAAGGCGTTCGTATCACCAACGTCTACCCCGGCGAAGTGAATACGCCGATCCTCGAAAACCGTCCAACGCCCGTTTCGCAGGAGCACAAAGATGCGATCCTGCAACCTGAAGACATCGCTTCGGTTGTGGTCACGATCTGCAATCTGCCGCCTCGAGCCAACGTGCCCGAAGTGGTGATCAAACCAACCATCCAGGAATGGGTCTAGTCAATCATGTCGGACGACGAAGTTGCCGAGCCAGATCGCGACGACGACGATCAAATCGGTGATGAATCCCGCTCCGCTTCCGACGCACCTTTGATCGAAGGTGCTGACGAGGTTGCGGATGATGAATCAGGCGACTTCGAAGACGAAGAACTCTCGCTCGATGATCTCGGCGCGGCCTACGCGAAAGCGGCTGCCGAACACGACCCCGATGCATTCGCTCCCGATCCCGAGGAGAACGAAGAGGCAGACGAAGAAGCGGTCGCGTCTGACGACGAGGCCGCCGAGGAGGAAGAGGCTGACGAAGACGAGCTCGTCACACCCGAGGCGATCATTGAGGGCGCGCTGTTTGTTGGCCATCCCGACAACCAGGCGCTGACGGAACAACGTCTTGCTTCTTTGATTCGCGACTTCACACCCGAAGAAACGATCGAGTGTATCGAACGCCTCAACGAATCGTATCGAGAAGCCGATCAAGGGATCAGGATTGTTAGCGACGAGCATGGATACCGGATGGCGATCGCGCCCGAGGTCGAGGGAGTTCGTCGCTCGTTTCTCGGCAAAGTGCGTGAAGCAAGGCTGAGTCAGTCCTGTATCGAGGTTTTGTCGTTGGTCGCTTACCAACCAGGCATCAACGCTCAGAAGGTCCAGGATCAACGCGGTCGAGAGAGCGGTTCGCTCTTGAATCAACTCGTTCGCCGACAGCTTCTGAGGATCGAACGAGTGAAACCCGAGAAGGGGGGTCGCGCAGTGCCCCATTACTATCCAACCGAACGGTTTCTCGTCCTCTTCGGCATCGAATCGCTCGACGAGCTGCCGCAAGTCGAAGAAGGTCTCCGCGAAGGATAGTCGTAGGTCATGCTGTGCATGACAATCTGTGGCAGTCATGCACAGCATGACCTACGGTCTCGCTCACCCGTAGCGACCAGCTTCTGGCGACGGTAGCTACGATCTTCGTCCGGCTACATTCTCCCAACCATCTGCGTTCATCTTGGACACGAACCCCTATTCGCCCCCAGTAAGTGAGCCGGACTCGGACCAGTCGACCGAGTTGGATGATCATCCACTTGCTTACCTGACGCGGCCAGCCAAAGCAATCATGACATTCGCTGGCGCAAGCATAGTGTTTGAGCTGCTGGGCATCGTAGTCCTGGTCGTTGAAGAGCGGTCGGCAGGGATGGGGGCTCCAGCAGTTCCGGAGCTAGTCCTTCTGCTGTTAGTACACGCATTTCAGTTCTATTGCGGGGTCCAAATGATGAGAATCAGATCGTTTCGCTTGGCTTGGTTTGGCGCGTTTACCTGCTGCATTCCGTGCTGCTCGCCGCTCGTCGTTCTAGGAATACCGACGGGTATTTGGGCACTTGAAGTTCTCAGTCGTGCCCAATCCAGAGCGGCGTTTGCACCGAAAGAATAGTCACCGTAGGCCGGATCAAGGAGCGACAGCGACGCAGATCCGGCATGATCGTACGACCAGCCGAATTCACCTAATTGAGCCGTGATCGCGTAAGCGGCCGGGCACTGAATCGCAAATCTAAACTCAATTTGGCGCAGGTCGGGTAGGGCCCGAGGCCTCACGGCCGGCGGCTCACAGGCCTACATATTTGCAAGGATGTAGATGTTGGTGCTGATTCCCGCAACGAGTAGGCACCAAGCGCCAATGACGACAAAGCGGGCAGGAGTGGTTCGATTGATGGTGGGACTCACAAAAACGTTGCCGCTGATCGCATTGGCGAACGGATCAGGAAACCAAATGAGCACCAGTAGCATGGTGTATCCGAACAATCCTACGAGCAGGCGGCCCATTACGTCGCCCTCGATCGCTCGCCACGCGAAATAGACGACGCAAACAGCTGCCGACAGTACGCGTGAATAGATCAACGCCCTTTTCCCGATTTCGATGGCAGGTGAGTGAGGGGACCATTTTAGTGCGCGTGGGGATTGTTGTGCACGACACAGAAGATGGTCAGTGATTTGGGGAGCTTGCCGGATCTGCGTTGCTGACGCTCCTTGATCCGGCCTACGTCGACAGTCGGATCGTCTAGAATGAGCGCCCCACCTGCTTCCTCCCTCCTAGCGTGCTGACTCATGGATACAACAACGTCTCGTCGTGTTGCCCTCAAGTTCATTGCAGCCGCATCACCGATTGCGTTTGCCGGTCGGATGATCGCACAGCCGAACCGGTCAATCGATCGTCGAGTGATCTCGTCGACGCCGAATCTTTACTGTGGCTGGCCGACGCTTGCGCGACGCAACAATGGCGAGCTCTTGGTCGTCTATTCCGGTGGGCGCGAACAGCACGTTTGCCCGTTTGGCCGCGTTGAAATGATACGTTCGACCGACAACGGCGAAACATGGACCTATCCTCGAACGTTGATCGACGGACCGATCGACGATCGAGATGCCGGGATTACTGTCACCGCCAAGGGCACGTTGTTGGTGACCACGTTCACGTCACTTGCTTATGAAACAGACGAACTCAATGCGGCGGTCGAGCAGATCGCCGCTGGTTCCGGTCAAACTGTCAGTGAGAAAATGCGACGCTGGGCATCGGCGCATCGACGCCTTGACGCGGCGCATCGGAAAGCAGAGCTCGGCCAGTGGATGATTCGATCGACTGATGGTGGAGTCACTTGGTCCAAGCGTTACTCGAGCATCGTAAACAGTCCGCATGGTCCCAACCAACTTGCCGACGGTCGGCTGCTCTATGCAGGCAAGGAACTTTGGACGGGCGAGCGACGGTGTGGCTTCTGTGTGTCTGACGATGATGGGCAATCGTGGCGATGGCTGGCGGCGCTGCCGACTCGCGAGGGCGATGATCCAGCGAACTACCACGAACTTCACGCCGTGGAAGCTGGCGATGGCAAGTTGATCGCACACGTTCGCAATCACAACCGAACGAACGCTCGAGAAACATTGCAAAGTGAATCGACCGACGGTGGGGAGACTTGGAGCACGCCAAGATCGATTGGTGTTTGGGGACTGCCGTCCCATCTTGTGCGGCTGGCCGACGACAGACTCCTGATGAGTTACGGGCACCGCCGACCACCGTTTGGTGTGCAGGCTCGGGTAAGCAGCGATCAGGGAGAAACCTGGAGCGACCCTATTGTGATTTCTGACGACGGGGTCGGAGGCGACTTGGGTTACCCAAGTACTGTCCAGCTCAGCGACGGCACGCTGCTCACTGTTTGGTACGAAAAAATGAAAGGCTCCGCACGTGCGGTTTTGCGGCAAGCCAAGTGGACGTTGTAACGCTTTTTGCGTCCCTCATTTGCGCAAGCGAATTTCATGGAGTCGCTTGGCCATTCCCTCGACCTCGGATTGGAAGATCGCTTTGTTGATGACATTGACCGTTTCGTAGGGATCATCCCGGTGGTCATACAATTCACGGGCTACCAGTTTGTCGGTCTTCGCCGCGCGCCACTCGGTGTAGCGAAAGCGGTTGGACCGGAGTGAATAGCCCATCGTCTCATACGAACCTTTGAAATAGGCCGGTCGTGGGTGTTGGGTGAGAGCAACCGTGTCGGATGATTTGGTTGGATTCTTTAGAAGGGGCGTCAAGCTCTTGCCTTCGAGGCCGTGTTTCGCTGGAAGTCCTGCGAGGTCAACCAGCGTCGGGTAAAGGTCAAGGAGTTCGACGACCGAGTCGCATTGGCCGGAGACAGTATCGGGTGTCGAAATCATCAGCGGGACGCGTGCATCAAGTTCGAAATTGGATGTCTTTGCCCAGAGCGTTTGTTCGCCCAGGTGGTACCCATGGTCGGACCAGAAAACGATGATCGTGTCATCGGCCAGGCCGGCATCGTCGATCGCGTCGAGTACTTTCCCGATTTGAGCATCGAGGTAGCTGATTGCGGCGAGGTAGCCGTGACGCATCTCGAGGATTGCGTCATCGGTGAGTTTTCGTGCCGGCGTCCCCAGCAATTCTCGTCCATTGTGCCATGCGATGCGCGGCGCATCCTTGGGCCAGGAAGAAGGGTGCGGCATGCTGATTTTGCTGCGATCGTACAGGTCCCAGTATTTTTTCGGAGCGTTGAAGGGGGCGTGCGGTTTCCAGAATCCAACGGCAAGAAAGAAAGGCGTATCCGATTCCGAGCGTTGTTTGATGGCTTCGACTGCCATGTGCGCGATGCGGCCATCGAAATAGGCGTCGTCAGGGACGTCGCGGCATTCGCATTTTTTATCTGATGCGAAGTTCTCGGCGAGTGGCTCGTCGGACTTTGCAGCATCGTCACCATGCCGTGCGTAATGCATGACGGCAGGGACACTCCAAGATGGCGGATCCCCTTTCACTTTGGTTTGCCAATTGTGAAACACCTTGCCAATGTTCTGGGCAAAGTAGCCCTGTTGTTTGAAATACTGCGGAAGCGTCACTACGTCTGGCAACTCATCGCGAAAGTGTTTGCCGAGGTTCCAGAGTCGAAGGGTGTCGGGACGCTTGCCGGTCAACAGTGACGAGCGCGACGGATTGCAAACGGCTTGTTGGCAATAGGCTCGATTGAATTGCACGCTTCGGTCTGCGAGTCGATCGAGGTTTGGAGTCATCACATCCGTGTTACCGTAGGATCCGAGATCACACCTCAAGTCATCCGCGGCGATGAACAGGATGTTCGGAGGCGCGGCCGAGAGTCCATCGCAACAGATGATTGCTGCGAAGCATGCGGTGAGGATTCCGTAGAGTCGTCGAGGAAGCATCGCGTTGGTTTTCATTGGCGGGATGGAGGCGGGGACTGCGCGAGACCGCAATTGTACGAGGTTTAACCGGTCCATTCGGTACGAACCGCCTGACAAAACACGGATGCGGCTACCCGCAGCAAAAGCGTTAAGGTTTGTGAGTGCCCCGCCGGTTTCGAAGCTAGGGTTTCCCTGGCAACGTAGTGGGCGGCTTGAATCGTTGTCGTCGAAAGACCGAGCCAAAACGAGCAACGACATCAGTGGGGCAGACAGATGCTTGGAACATTCAGTCCGTATGCAAATTTTCGCGCGACATCGAAGGAAGTACTCAGCTACCTCCATGAGCGACTCGGGTTCTCGCTCTGGATGGTGACTCGAACTGAGGGCAACGATTGGATTGTCCTGCAAGCGGAAGATCACGGGTACGACGTCAAGGAAGGTGACGTCTTCAATTGGACCGATTCCTTTTGCTCGCGGATGGTGGAAGGGCTCGGGCCTTGCATCGCACCCAACTCTGGCTTGGTTCCGGCCTATCTTGAGGCACCCATTGGTCGCCAAGTCGACATTGAGGCGTATGTTGGGCTGCCGCTGACGAAACCCGACGGAACGCTATTTGGAACGTTGTGTGCGATTGATCCCAAGAAGCAATCGGACGACTTGATCTACGAGCTACCGCAACTCGAACTGATCTCGCGGATGCTCGGAACGATTCTATCGTCGGAACTGCGCGCGGAATCGGAAATGCGGAGGGCGGAACGGGCCGAAATGGAAGCTTCGACCGATTCATTGACCGGACTTTACAATCGCCGCGGTTGGGACATGTTGTTGTCAGGCGAAGAAGAGCGTTGCCGTGACTACGGGAACCAGGCTTCCGTTCTCGCGATTGATCTCGATGGCCTCAAGATCATCAATGACAAATTTGGTCACAGCAGCGGGGACGAAGTGATCGTCAAAGCGGCACATGCGATCAAGGCAGCCACTCGTGAGTGTGATGTCCTTGCACGCGTTGGGGGCGATGAATTCGCTGTTCTCGCAGTTCAGTGTGATACCGAGCAAGGACGCAAGCTCGTGTCGCGTCTTGAAGCATCGCTGGCAGAGGCGGGGCTGCAAGCATCCATTGGCTTGGCTCATCGCGAACCTTCAAAGTCACTTGCCGATGCGTGGACGCTTGCCGATGATTTGATGTATCAATGCAAACGTGGTCGCAAGACATCACGCGACTACCAACCAGCGACCTCGGCCTAACAGGGGCATCTGTTGACTCGACCTTGGGAGGGTGACGCTCCTACGGAACTGTCCTTCCTAGGGACGTCCCGGTTCTCGGGCCAAGCGATCCGAGGCTGAGTCGAGTAGAATGCGGTCACTATGGAACGCATTCGAGTTGATCGCAGATTTCTGAATTTCATCAAGCACCACACTCATGTCACTTTGCCAGACATGAGTGAACGGCGGCAGCAGATCAACACAAACGAAGTGGTGAAGAAACTCGATGCCATTGGGATGCATCATCTTCCGTTGCCCATCATTTGGGACGGTGTGCATCTGGTTGACGAAGGCACCTTCGCCAGTAAGGCGGAAATCGAACGGCGCACGCGGCTCACTTACAGGATGCGAATGTGGAAGCCGCTTCAGTGGCTTGATGAATTCGTGAACTGGTCGGTCAAGGACGCCGAAATCTATCATCGTTTAGTTCTCAGCTTGCGCGATGTCGAGTTTCAGAACATTCACGGTCGAACCGACATCGATCGAGCCATCGCCAACGTTGCGATCATCGCAACGGCAAAACGCGCCATCGCAGTCGGGATTCCACCCGAGAAGATTGCTGAACAGATCAATTGGGCGCTCCAGGAGGTAGGTGGGCTTGAAGCGGATGAAATCGAATTGCTCGAATGTCTTCCCAATGAAGACCAGCTCAAGCCAACCGACAAGATTGACCACGAACAGATGAGTGTTGATCGCGGCATCACCTCGATACAACTTGTCGAAACGATCGAAACACGCGGTCGAATCGCGTCGCTTTTTAGTGATTGCTTTGGCGGGATGCGCGAGCAAACCGAGAAGAAGGAAATGCACCCGCTTTCGGTTCGGCGATTGAACGTTGCCTCGCGATTGCTCGAAGAACCGAGCATGGAGGCTTTGCTTCGGATTGCTCGAATCGCGAACGAATATGTCGCGTTTCAGCCACGTTTTGAGAAAAAGATGATTCCGGCAGCGGACGGCGATCAAACTCGGATGAGGATGATGCAGTCCTTTGATGAGTTGTCGAAGCTTGCCCCGGCGGCTTGGGCGATGAAAGTGGCCTCACCAAAGTACTTTCGGTACCGTGTCGCAACGAAGAGCTTCATGGTTCGAGAAAAGATCAAGCGGAGTGACAAGAAGCAGTTTTTCTACGCGCTGCTTGATCGCAGTAAATCGATGCAAGCGGGCGAACGGATCTACAAATTGCTGGCAATTTTGCTGAACCGACTGCGAGCGGTCGGACGTCGTGAGGCGGTTTTGGGCTACAGCTTTTTTGATTCGGTCGTTCACGATGAAGTCATGGTCACGGAAGTGTCCGAAGCACGCGAAGAGATCCAGCGTTTGCACTACGACTTTTTCATGGGGGATGACACGGACATCAACCTCGCGTTGCGCGAAGGGATTAAGAGGATTCGCAAAGCGGTTAGCGACATGGATGCTCTACGGCCGGAGCTCATCATTGTTACCGACGGAGATCACGGGATAAATGTCCAGCCGAAAGAGCTCAAGGGAATCATGCTGCACGTCTTTATCGTTGAAGCCGAGAATGACGACCTGATTCAGCTTGCCCGCAAAACGGGTGGGGTTGCGCTGCAGCGACTCTAGAATCAACGGAACTAGAATCTAGGTCGTTAGCAGCTGATGGCCCGCTGTGACCAGCAATCAATGTTATGATGGTCAATTCCTATTTGGCAATCTCTTTGTTGTGGCTTATTGGGGCATGAGTCGGTTGAAGCTAGTTTTGAAATGACAAGCGATGAAACGGTCGATCAAGATTCGGCCGACCACTCAAATTATCGCGCTCAGTTTGAGAGCAGCTGGCATGAAGAGGGAGATTTCAGCCTCCGCAGCTTCGTAGACCAGCTCGTGCAAGACGAGATTCCGGTCAAGCAGCGAGCCGAGGTTTTTCGCGAGTTGCTTCTGTTCGACATGTCCATGCGACAACAACGCGGCTCTTCGCGAAGCGTGGGTGACTATTTCAGCGAGTTTCCTCAGTTCACCAACGTGATCAAAGAAGTGCTCGATGGGCACGCAACGATTGCCAGCGAATCGAATCACAGCGCGACCAACGTAGCGGGTGCGCGAACGGCTGAACATGAGATCTCGGTTGGCACAAACAGCCAAGCAAAGGACGCTTCCAGCGACCTTGGGTTGACGGTGGGCAGGTATCAACTGGAAAGCGTGTTGGGATCGGGCGGATTCGGAAACGTCTATCTCGCGCAGGACCCGGAGTTGAACCGGCAAGTGGCGGTCAAACTCCCGCATCCCGATCGCGAGATGACGCCCGCCGCGATTGAGTTGTACCTTTCCGAAGCGCGAATGCTTGCCAATTTGGATCATTCGCACGTGGTTCCCATCTACGATGTCGGCCGAATCGACGATCGCTGTTTCGTGGTGATGAAGTACATCAAGGGCGAATCGTTGAGTCAACGGATTCGTCGTGCTCCGATGCCGATTCGTGACGCGCTTGTTTTGGTCCAGTCCGTTGCCGAGACTCTTCAATCCGTGCACGACCAGGGAGTTGTGCATCGCGACATCAAACCGGCCAATTTGTTGCTCGACGAGCGCGGCGAGTGTTTCGTGAGCGATTTTGGGCTCGCATTGACCGAGGACGCTCACGAACGACGGCGTGGGTGGCTTGGCACTCCCGGCTATATGAGTCCCGAACAAGCGCGTGGCGAAGGTCACTTGGTGGACGGACGCAGTGACGTGTTCAGTCTTGGCGTTGTGATGTATGAGGTTCTTGGGGGCGGACGTCCCTTCCCCGGAAAAACACACCACCAAGTGATCGACGAGGTTTTGACACTGGATCCCTTGCCGCTCCAGCATCACAATCCCGTTTTGCCCAAAGAGCTCGACAGGATTTGTAGCCGCGCGCTCAGCAAGCGTGCTGCTGATCGCTATCCGAGTGCGGCTGCGTTCGCTGCCGAACTGGCGAGCGTGCTTGAAGAGTCGATCGGAAACTCATCGTTCGGTATGCAGGCGGTTGCTTCTGGAGCCGATCCGAGCTCGTCACGTCCAGAGAAGATCGTGCCTCGGGGACTAAGGTCGTTTGATACCGAGGACGCTAGTTTCTTCCAGCAGTTGCTGCCGGGGCCGTTGGATCGCCTGGGCGTGCCAGAGAGTTTGCGGTTTTGGCAGCGGCGAATCCTGTCCGACGATCCTGAATTGGCATTTCGTGCGGGTGTGATTTATGGGCCTTCAGGATGCGGGAAGTCTTCGTTCGTCAAAGCGGGGCTGGTGCCGTTGATCGACGAGTCGGTGACGGTTGTGTTTGTCGAAGCCTCTGGGGACGGGCTTGCCAAAGACTTGCACGCGGCGCTCAAGTCAGAGTGTCCTGGTTTGCCAAGCGATCTCGATCTCATCGACAGCATGTCGTGGTTGCGCCGATACGCCAAGAGTGAACTTGGCCGCAAAACCTTGATCGTTGTTGATCAATTCGAGCAATGGCTGCACGCCCGCGCGGCTTCCGGAGTAGACGAGCTCGCGATCGCATTTCGGCAGTGCGATGGCTTGAATCTCCAGTCTTTGTTTCTTGTGCGTGACGAGTTTTGGCTTTCGATTAGCCAGCTGATGGACGAACTTGAGGTCGATCTTGTTGGAAATCGAAACCTGGCATTGATCGATCGTTTCGACGGCCCCCATGCCCAGAAAGTGCTCGGTGAATTTGGGCGAGCCTTTGGAAAACTTCCTGACCGATCGAGCGACTGGAGCTACCAACAAGAGATCTTTGTGGAACGTGCGATCGAAGGCTTGAGCGAGAATTCGACCGTGATGCCGGTCCGCCTTGCCACCTTTGCCGAGATGATGAAGACTCGCCAATGGGATGCGGATTCGCTGAGTGCGTTGGGAGGGATCGAAGGTGTAGGTGCACGATTTCTTGATGAGTCTTTCTCTTCTCCTGACGCTCCGGTAGGCAATCGAAAGCACCTCGAGGCGACTCGCAAACTGCTTGCGGCGTTGCTTCCAGCGACAGGCACCAACATCAAAGGAGCGATGCGACCTGAATCGGAGCTGCGTCTTTTGTGTGGGTATGGGCAGCACCCAAAACGGTTCAATGAGATGATCGAAATCTTGGATCGCGATCTGCGGTTGATCACGCCAGCGGGACGAAGTCGCGCGGGGGAGGTTGAAAAGGTTGTGGGCGAATCTTGCTATCAGCTGACCCACGATTTTTTGGTGCCAGCTGTGCGCCAGTGGATCGAAACGCATCAACAATTGACGATGCGAGGGCGTGCTGCCTTGCGACTGGCCGATCGAACGGAAGTCTACCTTTCACGTTCGGATCGGCGGCACATGCCGTCATGGATCGAGTGGGTCTACTTTTCGTTGTTGACCATGCCGGCTCAGCGTGGACAAGCCGCCCAAGAGATGCTCTCCGCGGCCAACAAAAGGTATCTGTTGGGCACTGTGGCGGCAGTAGCATTCATGTTGCTACTGGGCGTCGGTGCGTTTCGCTATTCGCGCGAAATCAAGGCAACCGCTTTGGCCGACCAACTGGTGACAGCGGATACTTCCGAGTTGCCGCGGCTCTTGAAGCAGGCCGAGGCCGATCGATCGTGGATGCAGTCGGAACTCAGGCACCGTTTGACAAAGTACGATGTCGAGACTCCGCAGCACTTGCGTGCGCACACGGCATTGCTTGCGATCGACCCGACGGACCAAAGCGTTTTTGATGAGTTGACCGAGCGATTGTTCACCGTCGATTACGACTTGATGTTGGTGATCGCCGCAGAGCTGCGAAAAGGGGATACCGAGCAGCTTCGTTTGCGTCTGTTGAAAACACTGGAAGACGACGATGAAGATGATGATCTGCGATTGCGTAGCGGATTGGTGCTCGCGAGGATCAGCGAAGAACTCGATGTGAGTCCCGAATCGCGCTGGAACGCCTTGGCACCGTTCCTCGTTCAAACGGCATTGGCAAAGGTCTCTTCGAAACCGGGTAATTACGACGCGATCATCGATGGACTGATGCCCATCCGGTTGGCACTTGTCGATTCGTTTGCAGCCGAATTTCGCACGAACGCTACACCCCAGCAGCGCGATGCGACCGTTGCCGTGGTGAGCGACATCTATTCGGATGAACCCGCCATGATCGCATTGACGATGCTCGATGTTCGCGGCGAGCGGGTTGGCGAGATTCTGGCGATGCTGGGAACGATGGAGGACGAAATCACGCCGGTACTCAGGGAAGCTGCGTTCCCAGACATCGGACCTGATGCGGATGAAACAGAGCTTTCAGAAAAAAGTAGCCGCAAGGCAAACGCAATCGCCGTGTTGGCGAGCCGAGGCGAGTTTGATGAGTTGTGGTTGGGTTTGCAGCATAAAGATGTGCCCGACACACGCGCCTGGTTGCTGGACCGAACACCCAAGTTGGAGCTAGAGACCAACGTTTTGGTACAGCGTTTACAAATCGCCAGTGACCCTGGCGAGATTTACGGTTTGATGCTGTTGATCGCACAATTTGAAAACGTTGTCGGTACTGGGGATGAACTAGACAACGTTGCCGCCGTAGCACAGCGACACTTTGTTGAACATCCCGACTGTGCCGTTCATGGCGCATCGGAATACCTGCTTCGAAAGCTTGGGATGGATCAGTGGGTCGATGAGGCAACGTTGGGACTGGCCGGTCGAACTGATCCGTCGAATCAGTGGACAGTGACGCCTCGCGGCCAGACGATGGTGCGGGTTTCCAATGAGACGGTCGATTTTGAAATCGCAATCAATGAAGTCACGGTGGGCCAGTATCTTGAGCATCGTCCTGGCCGAGAGCCGAACGTGCATCGCGACCAGGCGCCCACGAATGAGCATCCAATGCAATTGGTGAACTGGATTGATGCGGTTTCCTACACGCGTTGGCTCACACGTCAGGAAGGGATGGGTGAGGCGGAGATGTGCTATCCAGCACTCGAGGGACTTGAGAACGACGAAATCCTTCTTCGTTCCGATTACCTGTCGCGAAAGGGGTATCGTTTACCGACGGCCGAAGAATGGGAGGCGGCATGTTTTGCAGGGGTGACGACTCCCTTCCCCTTCGGACACGATCCAAGCCTTCAACGTAATTACAAATGGCTCGTTGGGAACGATTTAGACAATCCTCACAAGGTTAAAACGTTTATGCCAAATCGCTTGGGCATCTTTGATATGGTTGGCAACTTAAGCGAGTGGTGCTCAGGCATCGGCGTCAACAAAAACAGTGATGTGCGCCAGTTCCGAGGGTATGCCAACACCGCGTATACAGATCCTGATTTCCTTACCGATGGAACCGAGACAACGCGCAAGCGCGCTTTTTCGTTCGGCTTTCGAGTTGTCAGGGCGCCGACATCTGTACAGGAGTAACGACAGTCTAGGTAAACTTGCGTAACAACATGGAAGGATACGTAAGGTGTTTAGAAAGCGAACAGGCTGATACGAACAATCATTTGATTTGTCTTCGTCTTGCGGCTATGTTCACCGTGGGGCGCAAGCATCTGCACTGATTGCGGATGGCGTTCATGGTAAGACAGAGGGATCAGTCAATGTGGGACACAGAATCAGACGTTAAATTGCACTCGCATTCGAGCGGCGGGCAAGCGTCAGCTTACGGAACGACGCTCTGGGAATTTGATGGAGCCCAGTGGAACGTCAAGTTGAACCAACCGGTCGACGGCGGCGTCGTCGGCGAACCACCTCTGCTTGCTGGGCGATTCAAAGGCCAGTTGCGCACGACACCTTGTTTGGCGCCAGCCACGTCGGTCTAGGTGGCTGATCCGACTGAGTGCCCCTTTCGCATCGTTTCCGGACCTGACGGCGCAGCGGTTTGCGGATTCGTACAGCGATTGACTGGAGCCGACGACCGCGATTGTCAGGTCGACCTCACTGCGTGTGAAGTCTGTGCGACGCATTCGCCCTTTGCTTCGCCGGATGCAAATCCCGTGATCTCGTCCTTGATCTATCGGGCGACGGAGAATTGTGAAGGCGAAGACGAGGCGGCCAGCCTACTCAATGCCTGGTCGCAGAAATCGATTCGAGCAGAGTCGTCGATGCACTTTGCGCCCGCGTCCTACAGTTGCGACGTGGTTCTCGATTTGCACGGCTGTGTCAAACCAATCGATCAAATGCTTGATTCGGTCTTGAATCAGCATCGCGTCTATGTTGTGGTGCATTTGCTGGTCGACGAAGTTTCATCGAGCATCGCCGATCGCTACGCCGACACGCCAAACGTTCGAGTGCACTGTGTTGCTAAAGAAGGAACGACCGCGGCGCGAAGTGAGTCGATACTGGACCAGTTGACGACACCATTCGTTGCCCTCTTGGATGCAACAGCGGTTTACGATGATCAAACGTTGCGGCAAGTGATCGGCGCGCTTGATGAACGCGGCGGTGAAATGCTTGCCCATCGAGATTCGAATTGCGAATCGGTGTCGATCGAATCGGTGGTCGTTAGGCGGGCAACACTCGTTGACATGATACTTGACGATCAGGAAACGATCGAGGGGCTCGACGATTTCGCCGCGGTGGCGACGGCGCAGCATCGATTGGTTCGCATCGATGAAGATGGACCGTTACGAAGTGGCAAGGATGCCAATCGAGTTCAAGATCGACGTGCAACTTTCTGTCGTCGAACCAATTTGTCGCGGCTTTTTAGGCCCGAATCAAACGAGAGAGCTAGTTGTGATGTGATCGTCCCCTTCAGGGATGATTTCGAATACGTACAAAGTTCTGTGGCGAGTTTGTTGGAGCAAGCTGGGGTCGATGTAGTAATTCACCTTGTCGATGATTGCTCAACCCAATCGTCCGATGAGCTATTTAGGGGGCTGAGTGAGTATTCGAACATTCGGTTCTACCGCAACTCTCTCAACATCGGGCCATTCCTGACGTTCAACAACGTTTCTCGATCTGCCGAGACCGAGTTCCTTGCCGTTCAAGACGCGGATGACGTGAGTTTGCCTCATCGTCTCGCGCGTTTGGTTGCACTGCTTCAACATTCGGGTGCGGACGTCGCTGGCGGAGCCACCGAGTTGTTTGGATTGCCGGAGTTGTTCCCTGCGGTCGCTCATCGCGTGGTCGCTGCCGAAGGAACAAAGCGGTACCTGCGAGAGTCGCGTTACCCATGTCGCCGCGGGGCCGGCTACTTTTTGGAGAATCCGACGTTAGTGATGAAACGCAGTTGGTTCGAAGGAATGGGAGGGTATGCCGACTTTGGCGAGCGCAAACGGAATCGAACGGGGGTCGATACCGAATTGCAGTCACGGGCTTACTACGCGCGCAGTCACATCGCTGTCAGTAAGTCGGTGTTGTTGCGTTACCGCTGTCACAGGCAATCCGCGACGCAGCACAGCAGCACAGGTTTGGGTAGCGGACCCAATCAAGAATCGCACGAAGAGTTTGGAAGGCGACTGCAACTTTTCGCGCTCGGGCAGTTTGACCCGCGGCCATTCGGTGCGTTGGGTGTTCACGCCGAGGTGACCCAACGCGTGCACCCATGACTGCCGAAGATCGATTCACCGGACGCCGTCCGTGCGATTGCCCGTACCGAATGGTCGATGGCGAGCGTTGTTGCTGTGGGTTGTTGGCGGAGATCACGAAGGTCGATCCGAATCGATTGAGCGACATCCCCGAAGGGGCTTGCGAAGCGTGTTGTGAGAGCTTTGCCCCGAACGCTCGCGATTTGAATCCGGTTGTGGCATCGCTACTTTATCAATTCGTCGAAAGCGAAATGCCGGTTAGTTGCGGTGCTGGACGTGATCGTCAGGAAGAGCTTCTCGCGTTCGCCCAGTCTCAGCTTCCAACCGTTTTGCCAAGCGAAGATGATTGTGCCGGCAATCGAGCAACTGATTCGCAGGGTTCGTTTGATCAACAAGAACTGGCCAAGCGGATTCCGATTCCCCCGAAACGTTGCGGTTCACCCGTGCGCTGGGCAGTTGGCATGACAACGTGTCACCGACGGCTTTCCACCGTTACAGATTCGGTGAACAGCTTGCTTCAATGTGGTTGGTCGAGCGACGAATTCACTCTGTTTCTTGACGGGCCTGTTGAACTGGGCAGCGAGCATCAGACGCTTCACGCGATCGAGCTTGACGGTCCATCGGGGGCGTGGACTGCGTGGTGCCGGGCATTCGAGCTGTTGTTCGAGGATGCAGGCGATGCCGATGCATTAATGCTTGTTCAAGACGATGCATATTTCGCACCCGCACCGGAGATGCGTGCCTACTTGGAGGCGGCGTTTTGGCCAGCATCCGACAACTGTATCGTTTCGCTTTATACATCATCGGACTATTCACGCGACCGAGAGCCGGGGTGGCATCTTATTGAAGAGCCGTGGACGCTCGGGGCAGTGGCCTGGGTCTTTCCGCGGCGCGTCGCAGTTGAATTGCTTGATTCGATCCGGGACGGTCAGCTTGAGACTGTCGCTGGAGAAGCGGGGATTGATACGCGTGTCGGCGCTTGGGCATGGAGTCGTGGGATCTCGTTTTGGTATCCGATCCCGAGCCTCGTTCAACACATCGGCGACGTTTCGACCGTGTGGTCGACATCGCGTGCTGTTGGCCTTCGCCGGGCATCACGCTTCCTATCGGACGAGTGAGTTTTTCGGGGGATGTAAGGTTCGATGGGTTCTTGTCGGCATCAATGCGGGGATTTGTCGCAAAGGCGGCAGGGGCTCAGAAAAACCGAGGAAAGCTGGTAAGATAGAGCGCGAGCTCGCCCGGCCTTCTTCGGCTTGGGGGCTCGGCAAATGCCCCAACCAAATCAACCCTCCCAACTAGTTTTCGAATATGAACGCAATCATCCGTGCTCTCGCGATTTGTCTTGTCGCGTTTGTCGTTGCCAGTTCCGCAACCGCCGACGAGAAGTTGAAGGCCTTGATCATTGACGGCCAGAATAACCATGGCGCTTGGCCGAAGACCACGGTGATGATGAAGAAGTATCTGGAGGACTCGGGTCGCTTTGCCGTCGACGTGGCTCGGACCCAGTACACGTGGAAGGGCGGAAAACTACTCGAGGAATTCCCTCTTGGCGACGGAAAGACCTATGAAGACCTGCCCCAACCAAAGCCGGACCCAGAATTCAAGCCAACCTTTTCTGACTATGACGTTGTTATCAGCAACTTTGGTTGGAAGGCGGCCGCTTGGCCAGAAGAGACGCAGAAAGCGTTCGAGTCGTTTGTTAATGACGGCGGAGGGCTCGTGATTGTCCACGCGGCAGACAACTCGTTTGGTGGATGGAAAGCGTTCAATGAGATGATTGGCTTGGGCGGCTGGGATGGACGCAATGAAAAATCAGGTCCCTATGTGTACGTCGACGATGGCGGCAATGTCGTTCGCGATACAACCGCGGGTGGTGGCGGATCGCATGGCCCACAGCATGAATATCAAATCGTCGTTCGCAATCCTGATCATCCCATTACCAAAGGCTTGCCACGGGCTTGGAAACACACGCAAGACGAGCTGTACCAAAAGCTCCGTGGACCAGCGAACAACATGACCATTCTTGCCACGGCGTACGCCGATCCTAAGTACAAGGGTACCGATCGACACGAGCCAATGTTGATGACCATCGACTACGGAAAGGGACGCGTCTTTCATACCCCCATGGGACACTATGACGTTTCCATGCAGTGCGTTGGATTCATCACGGTCCTGCTTCGAGGTACGGAGTGGGCGGCAACCGGAAAGGTCACGTTGACCGATGTTCCCGAGGATTTTCCATCGGCCGACGAATCGAGCGCACGCGTCTTCAAGTAGTTGCTTAGGCAGCATGCCATGGCGGCCAAGCGGCCAGCGTGTTCCTTGCCGTCATGGAATTCACAATCTTTCGATTGATCGAGCTTCCGTCCGTGTGCCGATTTGCTGCGTCATTGCTCTTGATCCTCGGCAGCGTTGCTCATGCTGCAGAGTCGCAGAGACCGATCAACGTTGCCGACGAAATTTGGCCGTTGATCCAGGAAAAATGCCTGCGGTGCCACGGAGCATTCAAGGCTGGGGGCGGGCTTCGACTGGACCGTCGCTCGCTCATGGAGTTGGGCGGGCATTCCGGCAATCCGATTCTCGGAAGTGTGGAAGAGAGTGAGCTGCTTAGCCGGATTCGATCGGACGACGAACTCTATCGAATGCCGAAAGATGCGGCGAAGCTGACGGCCGAAGAAATCGCGCTGCTTGAACGTTGGGTCGAAGAGGGTGCGTCATGGCCAGCGGACCAATTGCTCGAAACGCCTCCCGTCGAGAATCCCAAATCCTTCGAGCAATGGAAAAGTGAGGCTTTCGAACGCGCCGTCGAGATTCAGCTGGCGACCAAGAGTCTGCTAATTCCCGGGTTGGCGGCAATGTTGCTGATCTTGGTGTTGCAGCGACGCAAACGCAAACTTGCGGACGGTCAGCGCGAGGCCAGGACGCTTTTTGATCGCCTGGCCGCGTCATTCGGGCTCAATCAATACGTAATCACAATGCTCGTGCTAGCCTTGGTCGCAGGTTTTATGTTGTACCGTGCAGACATCGAGCGAGTTGAATTCGAACGGAAACGATATGAACGTCAACTGATCGCCCAAAGAGGTACTGTCGAGGGACACCGTGCTGCTGGGATCGGGCGAAGGGTTCGGCCGCTCATTCCGCCGCATCCGCCCCGCCTCGGCGGTAGCTACTATCGAGGTAATGACGAACGGAATCCTGAGCTGTTCAACAACGGCTACTATCGCACAGCAACCATGACGCTGTCGCTTCGTGATGGCGAGGGCAATCAGTTGAACTGGGGCGATCGAGTTGTCGGTTCGATTGCAGTTCATCTCGAAATCGAAAGGGCCCCGCATGCGACGCCGACCCTCTTTCGCGATGGCAATATGACATCATGCTGCCTACGCAAGTATGTTGCGGGGGCCGTGGCCAATGACGATTCCGCCGTTCCATTGAAGATTGATCAGTCGGGGCAGCGATGGTCAGCTCAATACAGCATCGCCGATGCATCAGGAGAGTCAGCGGAAAAGTTTCGCGGGCTTGTTCATGTCTGTGATTCGACAGGCAATCCACACTACGGCATCGAGTACGAGCTGTTTCTAGTGGATGGAACGCTAGAGTCGAGCTCGACGCTTGCCATGGGGGCGACCTTCCAGCCTGGGTTTACCGCGCCGGTGAATCCGAATACGGTTGCGCCGCATCAGTGGTTTTCGTTTCTTCCACTGCCCGAGATCGTAGGTGGCAACAGTAGTGACCCCGAGTTGCTTGGCGTGAGCGAACATCAAGGCAAACTTGGTTTAGGGGTGGACGAAGGCGAAGGCGAACAATAGGTTCGGCTTTTTGGTCACAACTCACATAAAGCCGATCGATGAAAAAGTTCTGTTTGCTCGCACTCATTCTCTTGGTACCTGCCTGCTCGACCAAGAGCGAGGCTCCCTCTGGCAGCGAAACGGGCCAACAGCAGACCGGAACGGTCACGATAGAGATCCTTGGCGGCGACTCGGTGCAACGGTACTCCGTCCCTGATGTTCCCGACGGGACCACACTCGAGACCGTGCTGGTAGATTTGACGGAACCCACGATCGAGATCCAGGGATCCGGGACCACAGCCTTTGTCAATCGAATTGGTGATTTGGCAACGTCGGCCAGTGAAGGTTGGACCTACAAGATTGATGGCGAATTTGTGAATACGGGCGTTGGGACAACGGAACTCCATCCGCCCACGACCGTCAGTTGGAACTACGGCGATTTCTCGATGATGTCCGCGGAATAGACCGCTCAGACATCGCGGCGCTACGTCACCCTTGCGCCGCGGTTGCCGGTGGCGATATCGATCGCCTCGCCCATCGGCAGGACAAAGATCTTGCCGTCACCGATTTGTCCTTCGCTGCCGGTCAGCGCCGAGGTGCGGATGACGTCGATCACCTCGTCAAGACGCTCGTCCGAAACGGCGATTTCCAAGGCAATCTTTCGTAGCAGATCGACCTTGTATTCGTTGCCACGAAAACTTGCGACTTGTCCGCGCTGTCGTCCATAGCCCATTGCATCACAGACGGTCATGTTGTGAATGCCAAGCTGGGCCAGAGCATCGCGAACCGCGGAGAGTTTGGTCGGTTGGATGATTGCAACAATCATGCGCATGGCGTCAAGCTCCGACGATATCCTGCATTTCAACACGCTCGTTTTCCGAAACGGACCGGTTGATTGCGTCGAGGATTTGTTGCGTCTGGTAGCACTGTTGTTGCAACGCACTGATCGATTCATCGCCGATGAAACGTGAAATCATGCGTCGCTCTTGATTGCCCGCGTAGCTGTGTGATTGGACCGATCCCGATGCGTCATGAATCCAACAACGGGGCGGTCGATCATGCCAAGGACGGGTGAAATCATCACAGATGAGCGACGACCCGCTTCCCGCGACTTCGAACCATTTGCGAGTTGCCGTGTCGTAGCCACACGAGACGGAAGCGGAAATGTCGTTGTCGAAGCGGAGGATTGCGGTCGCGCGTTGTGGGACACCGTCACGAAACACCGCTTCGGCAACAACCGATTGCGGCAATTGTTGCATTGCGAATCGAACGACTCCGCATGCGTACCAGCCCAAGTCGAGAATGCAGCCTCCGCCAAGCTCAGGGTCGAGACGATGGTCGCCCGATTGAAACGGCTGGTAGAAGGAAACGGCGGCGCTGATGTGGCCGATCGTTCCAAATTCTCCCGCAGTCAGCCAGTCCGCAAACGCGTCAGTGCGAGGGTGGTGAAGCCAACCAGTGGCATCGAGCAATCGCACGCCTGCGCTATGGCAAGCGTCCATCATCGCGAGCGCTTCCTTAGCGTTGACGCCCAGCGGTTTTTCACAGAGGACATGTTTGCCCGCGATCGCTGCTGCGAGCGTCCATTCGCAGTGCATCGATGGGGGCAATGAGATATAGACGGCATCGATGTCGTCGCGCTTGAGTAACTCGGCGTAGCCGCTTACCGCTGCCGCGATTCCATATTGGTCGGCGTACCATTTCGCACGTTCCGCAGTGCGACTGGCAATCGCCGTTACCTCGACGCCGTCGGTCGACTGTAAGTCAGCCACGAGGCGACGGGTGATCCGTCCAGTACCTATGATTCCAAAACGCATCGAAAGGAATGCCTTCTCCAGTGTTTGTCGATGACTGCGCAGTAGGACTGCGATGATTACCTAAACACCCGTTTGTAGCACCGAGCATTCGCGGGATTCTTCACGCGCTTTCGCCTGAGGTTGGTCCGAAAAAAGCGGGGGCCGAATTGTCCCTGGAACACAATGCCTCTCGACGAGCCGCGATTACGTCATTTGCGAGAGGCTAGCCGATTACGGGCCTGACAAATACCCCTGCACTTTGTTGATCACGGTCCAGCTTCCGGTGATCAACATTGCGACGGCCGAAACCCAAAGCATGATGTCCCAAATCTTGCCGGGTGTGAGTCCGGGGACGGAACGTCGGTATCGGAAAAAGAGGGCAGCGCCGGCGAGCATCGGAAGCATCACTCCCTGGGCGACGCCAGAAATCAAGACAAGCTGCGCGGGGGCTTGTATCAAGAGGAAGATCACCAAGCACAAGATGGGGAAGACGCCGCTGAGAATCCGGACCCATTTCTTTTGGGTTTCTTCGTCCTTTCCGATCACGCCAATGACATGCAACGCATCCGCAAAGGTCCGGGCGTGACTTGCATTGGCCACAAAGAAGGTCGAATACAGGACTGCGAACGCACCAAAGAGAAAGACTGCCGAAGCCCAATCAGAAAAGACGGGCACAAACATCACGGCGAGCGTGCGAACCATGCTGTCGCGTTCAGGGTTCAATCCGACGCGGTGAAGAATCGCGGCTCCTAGTAAGTAGAAGGCGACCGTCGCGAAGGTGTAGACCGCCATCGCACCCCAGGCGTCGACCCGCATCACCCGCATCCAGCCCTGGGCGCGCCGAGTCCATTCTGCCGAACCATCGTTTTTGCCTGTGAAGCGTGCATATCCTTTTTCGAGGCACCAATAGGGATAGACCACCAGTTCCGCGGCTCCCACTCCAATAATGCCAAACGTGGCCAACGCGGTTCCGATCGGGTTTACCCCTGGCGAGGATTCGGGCAATGAGAATTTCAAACCGGAAACAAACTCGGCCAGACTGACGCTCCAGTCCGCTTGGCGTTGCAACAAGAACAGATTCAATACGGTTAGGACGGTGAACGACGCGACCAGGACGGTCGAAAGTGATTGAATCAATCCGTAGCGGCCGACATAAAGCAGCACACTTGTTGCGACCGCCATGATGGTTGCCCAGATCGCCGCGTCGGCTGGTGTGGCAAGCGTTGCGGTTTCGGACGGCGTGTCGTCGACAAGGCGAACGTTGGATTCTTCCCCCGCGACCGCTTCGCCATCTTGAGCTTCGAGGAAGTCTTCGAACTTCTTGAGGGTTTCTGCGTCGGCGGTTTCGTTGTAGGCGACACCGGCTTGAGTGATCGGTGCGCTGATCGCAAGTGCTTGGCCGACGCCACCTACAATTCCGCCGAGTTGGCTGATGCTCGCCAGCCACATCACCAGCCAATACCAAACCAACCAGTTACCGCGACCCTTGATGCGTGGTCCTGGCACTTCATCAAGCGCTCGAAGGGTTGGCTTTCCACTAATGATCGCATAGCGGCCAAACTCGATTTGAGCAAAGACCTTTACCACGCAGCCGATGATGATCAACCAAAGCAGGCTGAATCCGGCTTCGGCACCCGTCTTGGTCGTCGCGATCAATTCACCGCTGCCCACGATGGAACCGGCGACAATCAGGCCCGGTCCGATGCAGCGAATGATGCGCATCGGGCTCTGGGGTGGGTCGACAGGGGACTGATCGTCCGATTCTGGATTCGAGGAGGGGCCTTTTGTGCTATCCAATGAGCCGTTGGCGTCGTCCGATGGCGGGTGACTTTCGTAGGGATTGGGAGCTTGCGACGAATCGGTCATGGCGTCTTCAGAAGCGCGGGAGAATGACGCGCGCACATTGAGGAGGTCAAATGAGAGCGGCAGGAGTCAAGTTTTAGCACGAAGTGCTGTATCAAGTGGCATCTGCCGCACAATCTGGCGGCAGAAAACGTACAACTTTTGTTCGCAAGTCGATCGCGGAATCTTGCCATGCAGTTGCATAGCGGGGGGGACGCGGTCGATAATGGTAGAGCCGGAAACTGGAAGGACATCCCTTTCCGAAACCTCCGAGAGAATCGGTGGTGGTTGCGGCAGCCCAGATTTACATTCACGAGAGTTTTGACGACCGCATGGCCGCCCCCGCAGCACTCGATACAACAATCGCGGTTGTTACGCCCGAGAACATCTCGTTCGATTACCAACTTGCAGGCCCGTTCCGTCGCCTGCCTGCCTATTTGATCGACGTCGCCATTCGCTGGATGTTCATCCTTGCGGTGGGTCTCGGGATCATGTTGATTGTCGGGCTGGTTGATTTTTGGGCGCTGGGACCGTTCGCTTTTGCGGCCGTGAACCTGATCTACTTTTTCGTGAGTTGGTTTTACGGCACGATCTTGGAGACCTATTTCAACGGTCGTACGATCGGGAAATGGGCCTGTGGGATTCGCGCAATTTCGGTCGACGGCAGACCGATCAGCGGAAAGCGCGCGTTGATTCGGAACCTGCTGAGGATTGCCGATCTATTCCCCATGGCGGCGTTGGCTGATATCGCCGAGGGCGCGCCGCCCGCGTTTTTGATACCCACGGGCATGATTGGGCTCGGGGTCATGATTTCGACTCGCCGTCTGCAACGTCTGGGCGATTTAGCAGCAGGAACGATGGTGATTGTTGACGAACGGAGTTGGAGGCTGCCGGTGGCCAAGGTGGATGACGCGAGAGTGCCAGCGTTGGCATCTTTCTTTCCGGGTGACTACCGCGTGTCGCGTAGCATGGCGCGGACGTTGGCCATTTACGCTGAACGTCGTCACTACCTGACGCCAGCTCGCCGGCGTGAAGTTGCACGCCATTTGACCGCGCCGCTGGTGGAACGATTTGAGTTCCGTCCGGATATCGATCCCGATTTGCTGATGTATGCGCTTTACTACAAGACTTTTCTCGCCGACCCCAATGCCGAGTTGCCTGATCTGGGACCACTAGCCGGTTACAGCCCGCTGCTACGCGATATGAATAAACCTCAGGGGCTCGCTGGCGACAGCAACGCGCCCACTTCAGCCATCACCGAAGCGCTCACGAGTTCGGACAACCAGCTGCCGTCGATGGACGGTCCGAGTGCGCCGGTAACCACTCAGCAAATGCGGCCTCAGCCAACTCAGGGCCAGCCAAACCGGGGGCCTCAATGAACGTCGCAACACTGCTCGAAAAACGCCGGGTCCAATGGACAGAATTGGAACGACTGTGTGATGCAATGGAGGTTCGTGGAAAGACCGATTCGGCCCGTGGACCAGGACATCGTGGCGCAGAGGGCGTTTCACGTTTTTCAACGCTCTACCGTGCTGCGTGTGCAGACCTCGCGTTGGCGGATGCTTACCAACTGCCGCCGGGAACGGTCACCTACCTGCACCGTTTGGTCGCTCGAGCACACAACCAACTCTATCGTGCCAATCGGTTTGAGCCCAATCGCTGGCATGACGTGATCCTGCGTCAAGCTCCTCAGCAGATCTTTGCCGACCCCTGTGTCCGCGTGGCGACGTTTGTGTTTTTTGGTCTCTTCGCACTTTCGATGTATCTCGGTGCGAACGAGGAACTCTTTCCAAACTTTGCCCAAAACATGGTGGGTGAAACGCAACTGGAAAGCCTCGAAGAGATGTACGACGAGCCGCTCGACGCGTCGCTTGACCACTATGTGATGATGTCTTCGTTTTACATCCGTCACAACACGGGCATCGGTTTGCAGTGTTTTGCTTATGGAATCCTGATCATCCCCTGTTTGTTCACGCTTGCCTTTAACGCGGTAGCGCTGGGGACAATGTTTGGCTACATGGCCAGACCCGAGGTTTCGGGCGGTGATAACTTTTACCACTTCGTCACGGCGCACGGTCCGTTCGAACTGACGGCGATCGCACTTGCAGCTGCGGCCGGACTAAGGCTTGGCGTTGGTCTGTTCAGCACCGGTGGTCTGTCTCGGATGGATTCGGTTCGAAAGAGCGCCATGCGCGCCGTGCCCGTCATCTCGGCCTCCGCCGTTCTGTTTTGTATGGCGGCGTTTACCGAAGGATTTCTCTCGCCAAGTCCAGCGCCTTACACGGTCAAGGCGATGTGGGCGATCATGTCGTCGGGGTTGATCAGCTTCTACTTTGTGATCCTTGGATTCCCGAGAGATATCTTGACGGCGCCCCCGATCGATGGAGGCGAAGATGCAGCTTGATCGCACGCATGTTGTTATCCGACTCAGAGCGCTTTCTGAGATTGGTGACCTCGCACTGGTGATGATACGTCGCTATCCCAGCTCGCTGCTCGTTGGGTTCGCTCTTGGCGCATTGCCTTGGGCCATCGCCAACTTCGTTTTGTTGGGCGGAATTCCTCTCAACGAATCGAAATATGGGTTCGACGATCCGGAGGCGTTTCCGGAGCTCACTCGGTACATGATGTGGATGACACTGCTCGTCATTTTGCAAACCCCAGCGGCGGGAGTGTTTACGACCTACTACTTGGGGCAAGCCGTTTTCGAGCAAAGGCCGCCTTGGCGTAGTGTTTTTCGCGAAGTGCGGCGCCTGGCTCGCACTTGGGTTTGGGTACTGGGCGTGACAAGGATGGCGATTCCTACCATGTTCCTGCTCGCCTTTCGAATGTTTGCGCACGACGCGAACCCGTTGATGGACGTCATGTTGCCAATCGTTCTCGTTGTCGTGATGGCGGTTCAACGCAGTTCTCGTCCGTTTCTTCCCGAGATTCTGTTGCTCGAACAATGTCCACTGCGTTCGAAAAACAAGAATGAGATTACCTCTTCACGCCGTTCAAAATCGCTGCATACCCCGGTCGCGAGTGACCTTGGAGGACGCTTCTTTGCCGTGGCATTCGTGCTGTTCTGGATCCTGCTTAGCACGATCTATTCGCTGCTTTTTGTCCGGGGAATTGGGACCGGGGCGTGGAGCTGGGATCTGTTCGTCTACGTGGTGATTTTTCCATTAGCTTTGTGGATGGTGGCTGGACTGAGCTGTATCGTTCGACTGCTCAGCTACCTCGATACGCGGATTCGTCTCGAAGGTTGGGAAGTCGAATTAGCGATTCGAGCCGAAGCGATGCGTCAGTTTGGTGAAGATGCCGGCTGGATGCAGCGGCATCGCGTGACGCCATCTGAAAAACGTCGGCCACAAAAGAGTGGCACTCAGTCATCGCAAGAGGTCGAAACCGCAGCACTCGTTACATCGGAGGAAGGATGATGTTCCGGTGTTTGGCGGCTTGTTTGTGCCTGCTCTCGATCTCTGTTCCTGCGCTCGGCGACGACGAATCTCCCGCGTCACGATCGATTCCCAATACGAGCTGGTTCGACGGCGACGCGGGTGAGCTCGTTCCCATTCACGTCACGCCAGCTGACGGCGAGGTGCTCAACCGTAACAGTCGTTGGTTGCCCAAAGCCGATCGAGTTTCGAAGAACAAGGCGACCACCAACACAGGTGGTGCCGCGGGCGGCGGAGGTGGCGGCGGAGGCGGTGGTCTTGGCGGTCTATCTTTGGGCAATATGGTCGGCTGGATGCTTTTGGTTGTCCTGGCCTGTGTCATCGTTGGCCTTTTGTTGTTTGCCATCTCGAAATCCGAAGTCGACTTTGGTAGCGACAACGCAAAGAAAGCGAAGCGAGAAGATGAATCGCCGGATGAGCAGACGCTCGAGCGAATCAAGCACCTGCCGGCCGAACTGAGACGTACCGATGTGAATCTACGTACGGAGGCCGAGCGTTTGATGGGGCTAGGTGCTTTTGATCAAGCCATCATCCTTTTGTTCGGACATCAACTCTTGCTGCTCGACCGCGCTGGCCTCTTGCGTCTCAACCGCGGCAAGACGAATGGCAAATACGTACGCGAAACGAAAGCGGGCGATCCTTCGGCAGCAACCCTTTTGCGCGAGACAGTCCGGGCATTCGAACAGTCCTATTTTGGGCGCCATGAAATCCGGGGCGACACTTTCAAAGATCTTTGGCGTGGAAACTCAAAGCTCGAAGAGATTGTGAAGCATCGACAGGAGGTCGCCGCGTGATTTGGATCAAAGGCAAATGGATCGCGATCATCGCGGTTCTGTTGACGGCGGTGTGTTCTGGATGCGCTTCAGAACTAAAGACTGCGTACGGTCCGTCGCGTGGTTCAGCCGGTCGCGTCAGTATCAACGGCTTTGGGTCGCTGCGCAATAGTTTCGAAGAAGCTGGATTCGAAGCCCGCGACATCACTCGGCTTACCCGGCGCGTCAAGCAAACCGATGTGCTTGTATGGACGCCACGTACCATCGCCAGTTTCGAAGACAAAAGCACGGAATGGATGCACCAATGGTTGCGATCTGGAAATAAGACGCTTGTCTATGTCCTGCCCGACTCTGGAAGCGAAATCGACTACTGGACTGACGCGTCAAAGCTTGCCCCACCGGAGCACCGGTTGGAATACCGCCGCCGCGCCGCCGCAAAACTGAACGAGCGGCTGATGGGGCAGATGTCGCCTCGAGCCAGTGCGACCAATGGCTGGTTTCTTTTCAGCGACGATATGGTCCGTGAGCCAATCGGTGTAGTCGGCGGCGCGTGGGCTGATCGGATCAATGGCGAGGATGTTCGGCCGTCGTCGACGAGTGTCGAGTTTTCGGTCTACGCTTTCGATGAAGAGTCGTACAATTCGGTATCGCAACTGGCGACCGATCGTGGTGGCCAATTCCTTTGCACCAAAAGTGGATTTGCCGGCTACTCGCAATCGCACCCATTCAACCCGCTGGTTACCTCGAGTACGGGTAAAGTCGTCATTGGCGAGGTGACCCACAAACAGTGGAGTAATTCGCGAGTCATCGTTGTTAACAGTGGCTCGCTGCTGACCAATTACGGGTTCACCGAGCCGGCGAATCGACGGATTGCGGACGCCATCATCGAAGAAGCCACTCCCGCGGGCGACGATGATTTGCGGATCGGGTTCATGTTGACTTGGGGTAACGATATCTCGGTGAGTGAATCGGAACCGGGTGTTCCGAAGGCCAGCGGCATGGAATTGTTGACCGTCTACCCGCTTTCTTTGATCACCATTCACGGCGTGTTCTTGGGTGTCGTCATTTGCTTGATGCTGTTTCCGATCTTTGGGCGCCCCCGCAAAGTGGACCAAACGCAGCACAGCAACTTTGGAGACCACCTCGACGCCGTCGCTGCGCTGATGAACAAAGCTGGGGGCGAGGCATTTGCTCGAACCAAAATCAGTGAGTATCTAAAGCGAATGCACGGCGAGACGAGTGGCCGATGGGTGATTCCAGATAAAAAGCCCGATACCACCACGAATATCAACGCGCCTCTCAGAAAGCACTTTGGCTCCGGCGCAACGGTCAACAAGACTCAACAACCCGCGGGATCAAATGCGGTCAACTCCGCTCAGCCCAACGCAACCGCATCGCTGCTTGATGATGCGCTGCTTGACGACAGCCTAGGTGATGACGAGTTGCTGGATGTTCAATTGACGCCCGAAGCGTCTGCCGAGAGCTCGCAGAAATTGCCAGCAAATGGATCGCAATCGGCACCCCAACAAACACGAGATACTTCTCAAGATAAGAAAGAGGAAGAACCTTGAGTAATGTTCCCCCAAGCGACGTGCCAGGCGCACCCGGATCAGGTAATCCAACCTCCGGTAACCCAGCCTCTGGAGGCGCAACGCCACAAGCCGCTCGCGTCCAATCGGAAAAGTTCAAGCCTGTCCAACAGCTTTTTGATGCGATCTCCGCGGAGATCGGCAAGCTGTATGTCGGCCAGGATGAACTCGTGCTTGGCACGCTGACTGCGCTGTTTTCGGGGGGCCACGTTCTGATCGAGTCGGTTCCCGGACTTGGGAAAACACTGTTCGTCCGAACGCTTGGCCAGGTGCTAGGTTGCGAGAACGGAAGAATCCAGTTCACCGCGGACTTGATGCCATCGGACATCACCGGTGCGCCCGTGTTTGACATGCAGGAAAGCGAGTTTCGTTTTCGCCCCGGCCCGGTCTTCACCCAGTTCTTGCTTGCTGATGAAATCAACCGATCGCCGGCGAAAACGCACGCGGCGCTGCTGGAAATCATGCAGGAGTATCGGGTAACGATTGATGGAACGAGCCACAAAGTGCCACGCCCGTTCCTGGTGCTCGCAACACAGAACCCACTCGAGAGCGAAGGCACCTACAACTTGCCTGAAGCTCAACTTGACCGCTTTATGTTCAAGTTGCGCGTCGACTATCCGACTGCCGAACAAGAAGCTGAGATTCTGAAGCTGCACAGCAAACAGGTGGACGTCAACAAACGACTGATGGAAGAAGTTCGCAAGGTGACCAATCCCGAGCAATTGCAAAAAGTGATTGAGATGTGTGGCACTGTGTTGATCGAAGACAACCTTGTCGACTACATCAACAAAATCGTCCGAGCAACGCGAACATGGCCGGCGTTTCACATTGGAGCATCACCGCGTGCGGGGCTCGCGCTGATGCAGTCAGCGCGAACGTTGGCGGCGTTCGGCGGTCGTGACTACGCGATCCCTGATGATGTCGTTGACATCGCCGTGCCCGCACTTAGGCACCGCGTGCAGCTCACTGCAGAAGCGGAAATCGAAGGTCGCAATACGGACGAAGAACTCGCCACGCTGATCCGCGGCATCGAAGTTCCACGTGACTGATATTGGACTGAACAAAGGTCGGGCCCGGCAAAGGTAGGCAGCAGCCTGCACTCTACTTTGCCCCATCTAACAACGAGAGGATGTTGGACGCTGCCTTTGAAACCTCGGGGTTACTCGAGTCGACAAGTGCTGAGAGATCGTCGTGGAACTCCTTACGGATCCATTCGGCTCCTTCATCGCTTTCGCGTATCAAAGGCTCGAATTGATCTTCGAGCACTTGAAGCTGAACCGTTTCATCGCTTCCACGCAGAGCGAGATGGTAGGAATCGTTGACTGCTTGACCGAAGGCATTTGCCATGGGTTCGACATCAATGACAACGCGATTGGGTAGGTCACGAGCCCATGCCACCGCTTTGAACGCCGACCAGCTCACCGTGACAACGAAGCACGCGAAGAGCAAACCCACGATCACAAAAACGCGTTTTGTATTGGTCTTCATTGGCTTGATTCCTGTTAAGGCTCCGCCCGTGCATTGGCATTGAGTGTCAGGCGTCGGGCTTCGAATTGAATGAAACCGAATTCGCGCAACCTTCCAATCATCTCAGAAAAAGAGATTGGCCACAAGAAACACGAGAGCGTACGAAGGATAGGGGCAAATGCCTTTTGTGCCTTTTCGTGTTTCTTGTGGCAAACCTCTTTCACGTGTGGCTGGCGACTTGCGGGGCATGACATTGACGAGCGTTGGCCGCGAAATCGTGTTTGGGATCTACTCTTGAGCTTCGGCTGACGCATCGTTGAGCGATTGTTCACCCTTGCGATCAACTTCTTGAAGAAAAGACCGCCACGCTGATTCGTCTGCTGGATCGAGCCATAAAGTCAATTCGAGCGGCGTGTCGGGTTCGCCGACCGGTGACTGAAACTGGATGTAGGTTGGTCCAGTTCGATCGATAAGCCTTTCCAGGATGCTTTGCGCCTCGGGAGTTGCATTTTCAATGGAGACGAATTCGTACTCCACTTTCTTGATCGCCCCGAGGTCGACAAGTCGCTCCAGATGGTAGTTCTTGGCGACATGGTCATTCTTGAAGAGCACAAGCGAACGTGTGGGCTGCTTATTTACGACTGCACGCTCTGAATGAGCGAAACGCCAGCGGTGATAGCTCTCGCGCATCGAAAGCCCAATGGGAAAAAGCAGAAGCAAGGCAAGAACGGCGAGCAATATGAAAAGCTGACGCTGCTTCATGGCGAGTGGACCAGAGCTGAGTGGACATCAATTTGTTTTCGAAACATCTGGGCATCAAGATGCTCCGAGACAGTATGGTCAAGCTTGCTCATTATTGCAGTCGGACGCTACTTTCGCGGAGCGAAAGGCGACAATGTCGTAGGGTGTGTGCTTGCACGCACCGCTTCTTCTTCTGATGCAGAGATTGGCCACAAAACACGCAAGAAGGCACGAAAAGCACTCTATGCGTTTTGCGTGATTGTTGGGGCAAGTCGAATAGGTATCGCGTGAAGAGAGCGGTCGGACGCAACTTTCGCGGAGCGAAATACGGCAATGAAAGAATCGGTGCGTGCAAGCACACACCCTACGTTTGATGCAGAGAATGGCCACAAAAAACGCAAGAAGGCACGAAAAGCACTCTGTGCGTTTTGCGTGATTGTTGGGTCAAGTCAATCAAGCAACGCGGAAGGGGAACGCAGCGCGGTCATCGCACGATTCAATTTTGTGCTGTGTCCCCAAATAACCGGCAATAAGAAAGGAGGGGAACACTCATCGCCTCTGATCGTCACTAATCAAGGCCGAGTGCACATGCCCACCCTGCTCCAACAGAACGTCGTGAGCAAGTCATCGCTGGTACAGCTTGGCGATCTTCGATCTCTATCCCACACGAAATACCGACGTCCGATCATCAACTCTTTGATGAGTGACGATTAGCGTCGACTAGTGTTCCAAACCGCTCGAAGACGTAGGCAATCGGCTCTATTTTTTTGCCCACCATCTTTCTGCCATCTCTTCCGAACGCCCGCCGGGCTTGACTAAGTGATGCCTCAGATCCGGTGGCTAACACCACCGGCACGGATAGATCGCCCTCTGGGCTGCGACGCTAGAGGCGACGCCGTTGTCGGCTTACGCTCCGTAGGCAGACTTGAAGAAGTCGAGCTTGTCCTTGCGGGTTGCTGCTTCGGCTTCGGCGTCTTCGGCGGCCGTTTCGAGCTCTTGCAGCTTGCCTTTGACTGTGTCGAGTGATTGTTTGTCGGTCGCTTGTGACTTCTGCATGGCGGACATTTCTGCCTGGAGCATCGCAACAGTCTGGGCGATCTTTTTCATTTCAGCGTCACGTGCAGTCATCGATGCGGTCAACTTCGCAGCCGCGTCCGCCTGAGGAGTCACTGCTTTGCGTTTTGCATCGGCGTCCGCTTGCATCTGCTCAAATTCTGCTGCGAGTTTGGCCGCGTGGGATTCGAAGGCGACCAACTCCGTCTTGATGCTTTCCAGCCGTTTCTTAGCGGCTGATGCGTTAGCTCCAGCTGTATCGACCGCGGTCTTAGCGGCGACCATCGCTTTGTTCGACTCGTCCACTTTGGTCTTCATCGCCGCAATTTGCTTTTCGATGTTTGGCATCGCAGCAGAGTGTTGTTTGATTGCATTTGCGAATCCTGCGATCACGCCAGGTTGTGCCTTCAAAGCTGCATCGAGTTCACCGATTTTCTTTGTGGCCGTTTGCTTGATCGCTTGCTCGGCTGCCAGAAGAGGCTTGTTCTTGTCGATGGCCTGTTGCTCGGTGGTTGCTTGGTTTGCGGCGGCAACGCGAGCGGCTTCTTCGCGATTGGCAGAAGCTTGGTGTTGCTGGACTTTGGCTGTCAGTCCGTTTTCCTGGGCGACCATGTCGGCAATTTTGGCGACCGTCTGGGCCTTGTTTTTTTCCTCCGCCTTGATCTGCGCCATGACCTGATTGCGGGCCGCGGTGTGCTTGGCCTTTTCGGTCGCGGCGGCGTCGCGATTGGTCAAATGCTGTTTCAGTTGTGCGGCGAATGTATCGCGTTGAGGTGCGAGCGGTTCGAGCTGCTTTTTCGAGCTAGCGATCAAATTGTTGAGGTCAACGACTTGTTTGTCGATTGAAGCAAGCTTCGATTTGGATTCGGAGAGTTGGGAATCGGCAGCAGCCTTCACACCTTGGGCGGACTTGAGTTCGCCTTGGACCTTGGTGAGTTGCTCGTTGAGCGTCTTCTTTTGCGCGTCGTCTTTCGCTTCGGCGATCTGTTTTTGGATGCCAGCAATCTGCGCATTCTTTGCGTCGACGGCTTTCTGACTTTCGGTGACCTTCGCGGTATGAGAAACGATCAGTTCGGAGGATGCTTTCTTTTCAGCGGCCAGTGCCGTGATCTTCTCGGTCGAAGTCTTGATCTGGGCGTTGAGTGCAGCGATCTTTCCGTTCGTGTCGTTCAGCTTCTGCTCACTTGCCTTGCGAGCATTTTCAGCGTTCGCTTCGGTGCGTGCGGCGAGTTGTTCCTTGGCGGCGACATCGAGCTCTGACATCGTCAGCTGGCTTAGTCGCGCGGTGGCAGCCTGTTTGACCTTGGCGATATTGGCTTTCAGGTCGGTCAGTGATGCTTGCGCCGTTGCCAACTCTTTCTTTGCAGCCTCGCGGCGCGTGGTGGCAGCCGCAGCTTGTTGGTTTGCAGTGGCAAGCCGTGCAGTCGCGTCTTTGATTTGCTTGTCGAGCGTCGCGATTTTCGCGTTTGCGGCTTTGAGTTTCTGATCTTCGCTTGCACGCTGGGCTTTGAGATCAGCCATTTTCTTGTCGGCCGCCGCTTTATCGGTGTTCGCCTTGGCTAGCAGGTTTTTGGTTTCGGCGAGTTTGTTGACCATGCCCCCATGCGCAGCTTTGGCGACTTCAACGCCTTTTTGGCTGTTGGCATAATTGGCGGAGGCTTGGGCGACCAACTTGTCAAGTTCCGCGACGCGCGCGGTCAAGGCAGCTTGTTGTTGTTGCAACGTTGGGGGATTGGCAGCCAATTCAACGGCTTGTTTCGGGTCGGCGCTGTTCCACATCACCGTTCGACCGCTCCAGTCGCCGCCGATGACCTTGCTGCCGTCGTGCGTGATGACGGCTTCGAGTGCAGGTTCAGCAAAGGCGGGGAAGGTACGAATGCCACCGCCATCGGCTTTCCAGAATTTCACCGTACGGTCTTTGCCGCTGGTCACCATTTGGCCATCCTTGCCCATCATGATGCCGGTTGCACCGCCGCCATGAGCATTGAAGCTCTTGAGCTGTTTGCCTTCGTTCATTTCCCACATTTTCACGGTGCCGTCCTCACTGGCACTGACCAAAACGTTCGAGTCAGCACGCCAGGAGATTCCGCGGATTGCACCTTTGTGGCCGACTAGATCGAGGTACAAGCGACCCGTATCAGCTTCCCAGACATGCAATCCGCCGCTTCGGTCGCCCGATGCAACGAAGATTCCATCTGGGCTGTAGTCGACGCAGTAGATCCAGTCGGTGTGTTTCTTGAGTTCGAAAAGCTTGTCGCCCGAAGCAACGTCGTAGATGCGGACGAGCTTTTCAGGGCCGCCGGTCGCGATGCGACTCATGCTTTCGTTGATGTCCGCACCAAACGCGGTATCAAGTTCGTCGCCAACAGCAACAACACGTTGCCCCGTCTTGATGTCGTAGACGGCTGCGACGCCGCGTGAAGCGTGCGTGCCACCGGCGACAAGCAGGTAAGAACCATCGACGTTGAAGCGAATCGATTGTGGAATGCCCTCGGGGTAAGGCAAGATGCCCAGCAGTTCCGCGGTATCGGTGTTGTACAACGCAACTTGGCGCTGTCCGCCCACGGCAACAAGAGGCGCCCATGGACTTACTGCGAGTGCAGACGATGCGGCCGCTCGTTTCGAGACGACCACCGGAACACGCCATGTGCTCTGGGGCATCGAGATGACTTCAGGTTTTTCGCCGATTGCAAGGTTGGCTACTGAAAGCGAGGGGCCTTTCTTTTTACGGGCCTTGCTTCCACTGTTTTCGAGCAGACCGCCGTTGATCCAGTTTTTGATGACATCCAATTTCTCTTTGGCAATTGGATCCTGATTCGGCGGCATGACCGGCGTGTCTTCATGGATCATCAATTGATACAGACGACTGCCGTCGGCATCGCCGTCGTACACGATCTCGCCACTACCGCCGCCTTCCATCAATGCTGCGAAGCTGTCGAGCGCAAGGCCGCCTTTGGCGTCGTTGGCGTTGTGGCACTTCATACAGTGCTCACGAAAAATCGGCAGCACATGCTCGGCGTAATTGATCTTGGGTGGATCTTTGGGAGTTTCCTTTTTTGCTTCCTGCGCGAGTGCCGTGGATGCAACAACTGCCAAGCCGCCGAGAGTCAAAACGATACGATTCATCTTCGTTTTCGTCACAGAGAATGGATGCGCCTAGGGAACCGTTGTTACGTAACGGTCCTGGCGGAATTGGGGAAAGCGTTTGTCTTTCCCCCCGTGAGTTTCATCGCGTGGCGGCTGAGATCATGTGCGTGATCACAGTCGCCATTTTACGTTCATCAGTGGTTAAAGACGAACTCGCGACTATTCAAAATGGCCCAGAAGACGTCTTCTAAGCCGGTTTTTGCGTTGGGTGCCGACGAAACGTTGGCCAAAAGCTCTTTCATTTCGTCGTCGGTGGGATATCGGGACAGGCAACGCACGTACAAACGCTTCAGGGCGTCCTCGGTGCTTGCGTTGTCTTTCAGTAGTTCGTCAACGACTTTGCCCTGAGTGATTTTGCCACTGGTGGCACTGCCATTGAGCAGGTGAAGTGCTTGTGAAAGCGATGGATCGGTCGATGCCTCGCAGTCGCAAACCGTATTTCGAGGTGCGCGTCCGAAGGTGTTCAGGAAATAGGTGCTGGTGCGTCCATCTGCGATTTGGACAGCGCGAGCACCCAGCGGCAAACCTCGGAATTTTTCCTTGGTGTTTGTCACTTGGCTGACGCAGTCGAGGAGCATCTCGGCGGGAATCCGACGAACCGTCGCATAGGCGTAGTTGCGCGTGTCCGACTGGTTGCTCTCGTTTGGCGTCGCCGTGCGTTGGTACGCATGGCTGTTGCAGATGTCGCGGACAAGTTGACGGAAGTCGAATTTGTATTCCGCAAGTTTGTCACCCAGCGTTTGGAACAGTTCGGGATTGGTTGGTGGGTTGGAAACGCGAATGTCATCAACCGGTTCAACGATACCGACGCCCATGAAGTGTGCCCAAACTCGATTGGCGATGCTGGTCGAGAAGTAGGGGTTGTTGGGGCTCGTAAGCCACTCGGCCATCACGACACGGCGGTCTTTGCCCTTGGTGTCAGGTGTTTCGCCACCAAGGAATTTGGGGGCCATCACCTGGCCGGTGACCGTATGCTTGACCTCACCACTGCGGCGGTCGTAGATGATTCGCTCGCGGTAGTCCTCTGCATTCTTGGTGCCTGTTTGACAGAAGAACGCGGCAAAACCGTAGTAGTCATTCATCGTCCAGCGGTCGAGCGGATGGTTGTGGCACTGAGCACACTGTGTGCGGATGCCCATGAAGACTTGAGCCGCGTTTTCGGCACGCTTCAATGTATCGCGTTCAATCTGGTAGTAGTTGGTCGCCGGGTTGCTGAATGTACCGCCGGTCGCCCCAAAGAGTTCGCGAACCATCTCGTCGATCGGAACATTCTTGGCGAACTTGTCGGTCAGCCATTGGTTGTAGAGGAACGCCGACTTGTAAGAGACTTGGTTCGTACTCTTGATCATCAACAGCTGAGCAAACTTCATCGCCCAGATTTCGCTGAACTCTTTGCGCTCGAGCAAACGATCGATCAGCTCGGCACGTTTGTTCGGAGCCGCGTCGTTGAGAAACTGTTGATACTCTTGCTCCGTTGGCAGTTGGCCGGTGATGTCGACCGTGATGCGTCGCAGAAACTCTTCATCGGTGCAGAGACCAGAGGGCAGAATTCGCAGCTGGTTCAGTTTCTTGCCAACGAGTTGGTCGATGTAGTTTCCTTGGATCTCGGGAGCCTTGTAGTTGAGCTCTTTGGGCAAGACCAAGACTTGTCGTCCCTCCGTCTTTGTTTCAAAGCGAGCCATCACAAAGGCTTCGCCACGAGCTCCGGCGGTGACGTTCCCGTCGTTGTCGATTGCGGCCGACGTTTCGTTGTTGGTCATGAACGCCGAAAGGTTTGTCACGTCGCGCGTCGTGCCGTCAGCGTAGTGGGCAATTGAAATGAAGCGTTGTTTGCTGCCAGTGCCTTCGATGACCGCTTGGGGTGGGTAGATCTCGAGCTTTTCAACCGCTGGCGGTGGTGTGGCGTCGCCAGGAGCGCCGGCTTGCAACCATTCAAGGATCGATTGGTAGTAAACACTGTCCTCGCCAAATAGCTTGCCGCCGGTGTGTTGCACCGAACCAACTGCCTTGGTCAGGAAGAGACTTTCTTCTGGCACGGCGAGATTGATTCGACGCATCCCGATTTCGCGAGTGATGCGTTTGTAGTCACCGGCTGGATCGTAACCGAAGAGACTGATCATGAAGCCGTCTTTGCCACGTGCGGCTCCGTGGCAGCTGCCGGTATTACAGCCGCTTCGCGTCATGATCGGAACGATGTCTTTCTCGAAGGAGATCGGCATCTTTTCGCCACTACGCGTGACTTTGACAGGAATACGAATTTCGCTCCCGCCCATGTTGCAAACCAACTCGGTTTCACCGTCAGCCAAGGGGACGATTTTGTTGCCCTCGATCTTGGCGAGCTTGTCGTTTGCCAAGTTCCAATGGGCGGCGTCGGTAACGTCCATGGTCACATCGTCGGAGCGTTTGACCACGGCGATGAACGATTGATAGTCACGCGACGTGTCGAGCTGGATCGCTGGCGGATAGACAGCGAGGTTGAGCTTTTGAGACGGGGCGGCCGCTGACGTTGAGCTCGCTGGAGCCGGAACGGGATCAGGATCCGGTTCGGCTGCGAAAGAAATGCTGGCAGTCAACAACAAGGCGAATGTTCCGGATAGTCGACGCATCATAGTGATACCTTCGGGTCTTTCCTTTGGTGGCTAACAACGTGGCGATGTCAGCATGGGTATTGGGGCTGCCCATCCATCGGGCAAATCATTCGGTTTGTTCAATTACGGTGTTCACTCGCCACGTTTGCGAGCCTCTTCGCGCATTTTGCGAAGCTGCTCGATTCGGGAAAGTGGTTTTGGTTTTGCGGGGGCCGCAGGCTTAGCGGCTGGCTTGGGAGCCTCTTTCTTTTTCGGTTCTGGCTTCTTCGCCACCGGAGCGGGGATTGGCTTGTCGATTTGCACCGTTCCCGTTCCTTGCGTCTGTTGAATCACACCTTTGTCGCTCGTGATCCTGGCGCGAGCAACAAGTGTCTTGTGCTGGCCGACGCGAGCTTTGGGGTCGATCTTGACGCTGAACGCAATCTTCTCGGTGTCGTTGCCCACCTCGGCCTTGGGGTTCTCACAGGTGACGCCCGCGGGAATGCCAACAAGTTCGACCTCGCACTTACCCTCGAACTCACGCAAGACTTCGACATTGACCAAGACATCCGCCTCGGCGCCGAGCTCGCTGCTTGTTTTGGGGAATCCAAAGTTGAAGATTCGGTCGGCGATTTCAAGCGTCACTGGCTCGGAAGCAATCTCGTTACCGGCAACACTTGCGTAAACGATTAGCGGCCACTTGCCGATGGCCGCTGAACCGTTGGCGGTGATGGGGATGTGTGCTTCGTCTTTGCCCTTGGGGATCTTGATGCTGCCGCTCGATCCGATTCCAGGTGGGTTGTAGAGCATTCGGACCGAGATGTCGCCGTCGTAGCCGTCGCGATTTGCTTTCACGACAACATGCGACGCTCCATTTCGGACGATTGGTACCTGAGGCTGGGTGACGGAGATGGTGACGGGCAGTTTGTTAATGACGGAGACCGCGCCGCGATCCGCGTGGTAATCGTATACGACCGAGTTGTTTTGCCCGATCAACAATTGATGTCGTTGTGTGAATCGGCTCGGAACGTTGGGGCTATCAACGGCCTTGCCAACGAAGTTAACGAGCCGGCCATCAAGTTTTGCATCGGCCGTCGCAGTAACCAGGACTGGAACCGTAGTGCGATTGCCGGGCATTTGAATGGGCGTCAGGGTGACACCCTCGGGAAGGTTCTCGGCACTGATGTCGATCGGCCCGCCAAATCCAGAGCGAGAGGCGTTCATCATCACTGCGGCGCGATTGCCTTGGGCGACATTGATTTGGGTTGCTTCGTAACGTCGACGATCGGGCATCGACAGGGTCAATTGAGGTTCGAAGAGCTTCGCTTCAATGCGATAGCCGTATTCGGGACCGCCACCGCGAAGGTGGTCATAGATGCCGATGTGGTACTTGCCGTCGGCAGGGATCTTGTACTGAACGAAACTGTCTGGACCGCCGGTGTCGTCGTTTCCAGCGACTCGGCCCCCTTTGTCGTTGTAGATGTTCATGACACTGTCGAGTGCCGTCCGCAGTGTTTTTCGACCAAACAAACGAATCGTGACGGTTTGGTTCTTCTTCGCTTCGAAGCTGAAAAAATCGGTGTCGCCGGGTTCGCCAATCGAGCCGCAAAACGCAGCGGGCAAGGTTCCGGGGGTCGACTCTTTCACCGAATTGTTCGATTCCTTTTCAATCACGTTTTGCATCGGTTGAACGCGAATGAAGTTGGGTGACGGTGACGTGCCGCCTTCGCCCGAAATGACCAATGGGTAAGCTTCATTGGCTTCACTTGGCATTTGGACTTTGTCGATCCAAGCCTCGCCACCGGCAGCGATGAAGGTCATGTCGACCAGTTCACCAGGGGCACCACCTGCAGGCACCACCGCAAGTGGTCGCGGGTACGAACCAACGTGCAAGCGGTAGCGATCGTTGTTTCCGCCAAAGGAGCTGTCGCGTACGACGACAATGTACGTGCCATCTTTAGGTGCACGGATCGAGCAGACGCAGTCTTGTTGAAGCAGCGGCGCGTCATCACTCGTTGCCAGCTCAAAACGCTCGGAGTTCAGGATCGCGATGTAGGGATCAAAGAAGGGGTTGCTTCGTCCCTTCTTGATGCGGACACCTTCAAGCTCGGCCGTGAAAGGCTGGCCCTCTTTGAGCGTCACGGCGTAGTAGTCTTCATCTTCGCGTGCGACGGCGCCTTCGATCGTTGTGTTGTTGTCGACAACTTGGGGAGTCGCGAATTCGCTGTTGGGCTCCTTCTCGTCCACTTGTGGCATGACGCCGACCGAGAACATGACGACGTTGCTGAGGCCCGTTTCGGTGACCAGACGCATCGGGTACAGACCCGGCTGAGTTTCGGCGGGGACCTCGATTTCAAGTTCGACTTTGCGATCATCAAGCGCTTTGATCGACTTGATGTTTGCACCACCTTTGTCCATCAAGATTTGGCGAGCATCCTTGATGCGGTTGCCTTGCAAGACAACGGTAGCAGTGGTCCCGCGCTGGAGTCCGCGCGGTAGCGTGCCTGAGATCTCAGGGCGATACGCATCGGCAACCGATGCGAACAGAAACAGACTCAAGCACGAAAGGGTCAGGAGGGGGCGATGCATGAGTGAAGGGATTTTGCGATTGGAGGCATTGGGGTTGTCTGGCGGGATTCGATTCACGGAAGCCCCAGGTCCTAGTTCAAATCGAAGTCAGATCTGAATCGAGGACGGATGTCTTCCGTGAGACGATTCCCAAATCCCGCGCGGAAATCCCCCCGCGCGGTCTCACTTCCATCGCACTAGGCGATGATGTCGGTCAGCACTTTGCCGCCATCGACGATCTCGATGGGGCGGTCGCCAGGTGCCATCAGTTCCTTGTCAGCAACGATGCCCATTTGGTGATACATCGTGGTTGCCAGATCCTCGGGGCCAACGGGATCAAACTCAGGCTCGGAAGCGGTTGCGTTGGACGAACCGTAAATGGTGCCGCCCTTAATGCCGCCACCGGCAAGCATGACGCTGAAGACCTTTGGATAGTGATCACGACCTGCGTCTTTGTTGATCTTTGGCGTGCGGCCAAACTCGCTGCTGACCATGACCAGCGTGCTGTCCAGCATTCCGCGTTCGTCCAAATCGGTGATCAACTTGCTGAGCGCTTGATCCAGAGGTGGCATCGTGCGATTCATCGCAGCGGTGATCCCCTGGTGCATGTCCCAGCCACCGTAGGTCAAGGTGACCAAGCGGCAACCTGCTTCGACCAGTCGACGAGCCATCAGGAGACGCTGGCCGGCTTGATTCTTGCCGTACGCGTCTTTCATCTTGTCGTCTTCTTTGCTCAGGTCGAATGCGACCTTTGCTTCTTGGCTGCTGAGCAAGTTGTAGGCTCGCTCGTAGAAGGTATCCATCGCCGACACATTGTCAGAGTTGGTTACCGTGCCAAACTTCTTGTTGACCGATGCGAGGGCCGATTGACGACGTGCAAATCGTTCTTGATCAACGCCGCTGTAGAGGTCGAGGTCGCGAACCTTGAAACCATTGCTGGCAGGGTCACTTCCCAACGAGAAGGGGCCAAACGATGAACTGAGGTAGCCGGTGCCGGCGAACTCGTTCGGTTGGTTTGGAATGCAAACATACGGCGGCATGTTGTCCCGAGGACCGTATTCGTGGCTGACCACTGCACCAAAGCTGGGGTACTTCAGGGCGGGGCTTGGCTTGTAGCCAGTGAACATGTTGTGGGTGCCGCGCTCGTGAGCCGCTTCGCCATGCGTCATCGAACGAATGACGCAAAGTTTGTCAGCGATCTTTGAGAGCTTGGGAATCGATTCGCAGAAGATTTCACCTGTGTTGGTTTTCACAGGTTTCATTTCGCCGCGGTATTCGAGCGGGCTGTAGGGTTTGGGGTCCCAACTTTCTTGATGAGCCATTCCACCAGGAAGGTAGATATGGATCACGCTCTTGGCTTTCGCCTCGATGAAGTCGTAGTGTTTTTGCTCGGCGGCCGCTTGCTCCATCCATAGAAGCTGGGGCAATGAGATTCCGAGTCCACCGAAAGCTCCTGCGGCGAGGAATCCTCGTCGGCCAAATGGGTTTCCGTGACAACGCATGCCTGTAAATCTCCCGTGATTGTTACCGTCAAACGTGAGCGATGGTTGTAAGGTCAGCCCACGCTTTTCGTTGGCGACCTGCTGGTTGATGAAATACGAGCTGTTGAAAGTTGGTTTTCAAACGAGTCTCGAATTTGAGGATGTTGCTATCGCCAAAAGGACGACTTAGGACGACAAGGCAACGTTTTAAGGCGGGGCCCAATGTGGCTTGAAATCCGCGTGTAGCGTTTCGAGTCATGCATCGGGTGTTGGGGGGATGATCGAAGTAAAGGTTCTAGCTTAGTCGGAGTCATCTCCCTAAGCACCTTCACAGCGACGGGTAGGTTACCCGCCAGCAATGCAAGCGTCAAACCGAACCGGTTGTAGGAACCTTAACGATCAGGCTTGTTCATCGGCATTGGCTGGTCGCAACGTGAACGCAATGCACCCTGACCTGTACTCAATACGATCAAGAAAGTGCCGCAATTAGCCCATGCGGGTGTTGCTGGTGTGTTCGGAAGAGGGGTGGTGCGGTGCGGTTTAGTGAACGCTTGTACGGAAGATGGGCTCGTAGGCCTTACTGAGGATAACGAGGCGACGTTTGCGCAAAAAAACACGCGACTCCTCAGCCCAACGCGGTAACGCTCGACCAATCACCCTCCCGCTTGCGGGAGGGTCGGACGCAAAGTCCGGGGAGGGAATGGTTCCTACAACACAAACCCTCTCCGGGCCTTAGAGCCCGACTCTCCCAAGGGAGAGTGCTAACGTGCGTAGTTTCGAAGCCTAGTGCCAGCGGCTCGCTCACAAACCGCGTCCACTTACGGCGTGTGTGCGCTTTGGGCCGTCAGCATGCCGTCGACTTCGTTCGATACGATCACGCCATAATTGATCGCTCCGAGCCAGCCACTCATGATGATCCCCACGCTACCTGCGTGGTACATTCCGCCGACCTGTTGGGGCAATTCGCGGCTGACGGCGAGTCCTTCGAATTTGGTTCCAAAGCTCGCGCCGAGTTCGTGTCGCGTGTAGTGGTTGAACGTGCAAGGCGTCGCGGCTTCCGCGTGCTCGATTTTGTCCCGCACGCCGGGGATGTATTTCTCGAGCGCATCGATGGTCGTCTGAACCAAATCTTCCTTGCTCGCCTTGTAGTCCTCTTCATTGAGGTCGGCCCAATCCGACCAGTTCGCATTGGTGCTACTGACGATTGCAAACCGTTTCTTTTTCGTTGGCCGAGTTCTCGGATAGTAGAAACTAAACGTGCGGCTAGTGATGTCACGACTCAGCAGGAGGTCGGTGCGGAATTCGTTTGCCGTGCTGGTAAAGAAGAGGTCGCCCGAGGATTCGTCGATCTCTTCGCCAGGTTTCAGCGCCATGTAGACCTGAGTGCTGCTGTTATTGAGTCGCACATCGTTGGTGCGCTCGACGTAGTCATTATCGAGCACTTCCGAACCGAGCATGTTCAGCACGGTGGATCGCAAATTTGCGTTACTAACAATCGCTTTGCAACGGATATTGCGTCCGCCCACATCAACCGAGGCAACCCGTCCGTCTTTGACATGGATCTTTTCGACGGGGCAATTGATGCGAATGTCAACGTTGTTTGATTCGAGTTCCTTCTTCATCCGGGCAACCAGGTCTTCGGTGCCGCCTTCGTAGATGAAGACTCCTTTGCTCATGAAGTTACTAAAAACGATTCCGTAGGTGATCGCTGGGTCTTCGAGTGTGGATCCGTTGGCATAGGTGATCGGTTCCATCAACAACCGAACGACATCGTCACGCCCAGGAAAGAAGCGGTCAAAAAGTTGACGCGTGGTGGTGGTTTGATCGTCGTAGAAATTCATTCCCCGCGCGGTATCAAAAAAGTCGTTTACCGTTGCGGGTTCGATACCGAAGTCGGTGGTAAGCAACCGCGTAAAGTCCTCGCGATTGAACGTTGTCGTTAGCGAGAACTGTGGGTTATCGAAGCGAATGTTTTTTAGCTGGACGATTCGGTCAGCGATGTCGCGGTTCCAGTAGCGGCGACATGACTTGACCATCCCGTGCGGAAAGCCGTGCAACGAAATGTCAAAGATGTGGCCTCCGGGACGCAGGAACCAAGTTGCTAAGCCACCGAGTTTGTAGTGCTGTTCAAGCAGCAGCACGCGGTGGCCAGCGCGGCCGAGAATGTTAGCCGACGTCATTCCGGCCAACCCGCTGCCAATCACGATGACGTCATATTCGTCCGCAGCACCTTTCAAAAAGTCACGTGGCATGAATTCGTTTCAGATCTCGATGTTTGGCAGTTGGTCAATTTCTCGTGGCAATGGGGCGCGAGGACGAGGCGACCCTTGCTCTTCGGTACAACACCGTACAATAGATCTCCCGGTTCGCCGACCTGGCATCATTTGGAGCCCGTTTGCGAATTCGCGGTGAATCTACGGTGAATTTGCCCGGGACTCACTCGTTAGGGTGTCGGCTGTATGCCCACAGGCCTCATCCCGCCTGATCACATTCTCGAATCCCCCGAAGGCCTCAATGTCTGACGAATCGACCACCGTTTCCGAGCTGCGGGGAGTCGTGCAAACGTTCGTTGATGAGCGAAATTGGCGTCAATTCCACACCCCCAAGAATCTGACCATGTCGCTTGCGATCGAGGTGGGGGAGTTGATGGAGCACTTTCAGTGGTTGACGCCCGAGGAGTGTCAAGCGGTCGGCGAGGATCCGGCGAAGAAGCACGAGGTCGAAGAGGAGCTGGCCGATTGCTTGTCGTACATCCTCGCGCTCGCAAATACGATGGAAATCGATGTTTCGAGTGCCTTGAAAGCCAAGATGATTCGCAACGCCGAAAAATACCCACGTCCGTAGTCGGAAGTTGTTTGGTTTTACGTAGGCCCGCGGTTGGGCCCCTCTAGAATATTGGGCCGAGTTGCTAGACTTTGGCGATGAACGAGCTGGATGCCTACGACTACGACCTGCCCCGAAACCTGATTGCACAAGACCCGTTGCCCGTCCGCAGTGACGCGCGGTTGATGCTGGTGGATCGGGCGACCGAAACCATCGACCACTATCACGTTCGGGATCTTCCCGATCTCTTGCGGGCCGATGATGCCTTGGTGATGAACAACAGCAAGGTGGTCCCGGCTCGATTGGTCGGGTATCGCACGGAAACCAAGGGGCGCTGGCAAGGGCTTTTTCTACGCGCTGATCGAGAAAGCGGCATTTGGGAAGTGCTGACCAAGACTCGGGGCAAGCTGAAAGCGGGCGAGACGATCACGATCCAAGATCGCAACGCGCGAGATAGTATGCAGTTGCTTGTGGTCGCGCGCACGGATGACGGAAAGCTATTGGTGACTCCGCAGATGCCGGACAACTATGTCCCGCATGAGAACGAAAGCACCGATGATCTTGTTGAACCAGCCGATTGGTTACAGCGGTATGGACGGATTCCTTTGCCGCCCTACATTCGCGATGGCCAAATGGTCGACTCGGATATCGCCAGCTACCAAACAGTCTTTGCGAAACAACGCGGCAGTGTTGCGGCGCCGACAGCTGGCCTGCATTTCACCGACTCGCTTCTTGAGAGCATTCGAAAAGGTCAAACGGCGACCTGTGAAGTGACGCTTCATGTCGGGATTGGTACCTTTCGCCCGATCCAAACCGATTCACTTGACCAGCACGAGATGCACGAAGAGTGGGGGCAAATCGATTCAATCACAGTCGATCAAATTCGAGAACGCCGCGCGGGCGGAGGTCGCTGCGTTGCTGTGGGGACCACAAGCGTTCGTGTTTTGGAAAGTGCGTGTGCCGCGTCGGGTGGCGAGCTACAGCCATGGACAGGCCTAACCGATCTCTTCATACGTCCGCCGTACCAGTTCAATGCGGTCGACGCCCTGATGACCAACTTTCATCTTCCCAAGAGTTCGCTCTTGGTGCTCGTCAGCGCGTTCGCTTCACGCGACCTGGCGCTTCACGCCTACCGAACCGCGATCGCGCAAGAGTATCGGTTTTACAGTTACGGCGATGCGATGTTGATCATCTAGCTTCGATCGCGCCGTCGCTACGTTGATCGCGCCGTTTGTAGTAGAGCCTTTAGGCCTCCCTCGTTACCACGCTCTGCGTGGTAACGGACACATGGGACGCTCTGCGTCCCCGATCTTCGTGACGAGGAGATTCCGGCTAAAGCTCGGTACTACGAACGGTGAGAGCCCAGCGTCGGGACCACCGGCGGAGCTAGCTGCGCTCGCCAAAGCGTAGAGTGTTGCGTGAAGCGAAAGGCCAGTTGCTAGCCGATGCCGAGAAAGACGAACGCTTGAACGCCCAACGCCAAGAAATTGACGCCCCATGCGATCCAGCATCGCCCGCTCAGCTCAGGATCGCGGTAGGCTCCCGTGCCAGCCACTCGGCAAAGTAGAAAGATCGAATAGAAGCTGATCAAGGGGATCAGGATCATCACGCCCATCACGGACGAAAGCAGCGCGCGACGAACATTTGCCCGATTCTCCTCAGCATGCTCTTCGTAGTCAGGTTCTTCTTTCGTTCGCGTCGCGGTTTCGGCGAGGTGTGTTGGTGAATAGGGATTGCGATCGAGGACGGCGACCGTTTCCTCTTCGGTCTGCGTTTCCGCGAACCCGGCGGCAGGGACTGGTTTGGTCTGATCCGCTCGGCGCCCTTGTTGGTCACTTTCCTGCCTTGGTTTGGCGCAGCTCCAGCAGATGTCAAACGACGCGTCGTTGTCTTCCCGGCAGCGCCCGCAGATCCATGGACCTTGTTCGACCATGCGCATTTCGTCCGCCAGCAGCAACTCGTGTGCGCGCACCAGTTCACTCTCGGGGACTTCGACGCGGACGAGGCGATTCGTCCCGGCGCCACCGAGCCCGAGCGCTGTGGCTGCATCCGTGCCAGTGATGAAAACGCGAATGTCGTCAGACTCAAGCCGGATGCGAATCGTTTCTGCTTCAATTCGATCGGCACATTCGCGCAGGACAGCGAGTTGTTCACTCAAGTGCATTGTCTCCAACAAAACCGTGCTCCTTGTTCGAGTCCCATCATAACTGACGCGTCAAAAACGGACCCCTTCCTGGCACAGATCTGATAGCCTGAGGGCGCAATCGGTAAAGGAAGTTTCTAACGCAACGGCGCTGACCCCATGTTTTTGTTCCGAGTTTTCTTTTTCTCTCTGGCGTTGACCACGCTCCTGCCGCACGGAATTCGGGCGGCGGACACCGTTCAAGTCGGTCCGTTTTTGTTCGAATTTGCGACCGCCAAGCAAGGCAGCGACGTCCTCGGTCGCGAGGACGAATACGTCAAGCAAATGAGTCTTTTTGATCGTCAAGTGAGAATGCAATCGGTCGAGGATCCGGGGCGCGACGCGTACCTGGGATTTGCCGCCCAGGCGGCGCGCGATTGGCCAAAGGATGCCAGGGATTCGATCGCCAATGCACTCGGGGACATTTCAGAAAGGCTTGGCGAACTCAAGATGCCAACGATGGAGAAGATCCTGATTGTGCACACCGACGGAAGTGAAGAAGCCGGAGCGGCCTACACGCGAAGTAACGCGATCATCTTACCGCCCGGTGAAGTCGGCACATCGGATCGACGTAAACGAAGTGTGATGGCGCACGAGTTGTTTCACGTTCTCTCGAGGCATCATCCCGACATGCGCGATGCACTTTACAAGAGGATCGGTTTCTACCGTCGCGGGTTTACCTTTCCCGATGCGATGAAGGAGTTGAAGCTTACCAACCCAGATGCGCCAACGATCGCGCACGTGATGGACATCAAAATGGAAGGTGACAAGAAGATCACGGTCGCGCCGGTTGTCTTCTCAGAACGCGAATATGACGCGAATCGAGGCATGAGTCTTTTCTCGACAATGGAGTTTCGGTTGCTGGAGGTGAAGGAGATCGTTGGCAAACAAGTGGTGGCTAACTTGAAGGAAGGGAAACCCATTTTGCATCGACCCTATTTTCCTGACTTCAAACGCCAGATTGGTAGGAACACTCGCTATATCGTTCACCCCGAAGAGATTCTCGCTGACAACTTCGCGTTTCTCGTAACTGGGAAAGAGAACGTGCCCGACCCCTGGGTGTTGGAGGCGATCAAGGAAGAGCTGGCGGCGGAAGTCGACCGAAAGTCAAAGACTTCAGAAAACGTCAGCTCAGAAAATTAGCGACAATTTTTGTGTGAAGTACGAAACCAAAGCCAAGAACGTGGTGTTTTAGAACCATCTAAGTTCACCGGCGGGTAGAAAGCCTATGTGCGAGCGCAGCAAGGATCACAGAAGCGCATCGGTAGGCCCACTGTTCTCACACAACAAAGGCGTTGGGAAATGTTTCGAGGAATGATTCTGGTCGCGTGTGTTTGCGCGACCCTTGCCTGCAGTGAAGTTGCATCGGCGCATCCACATCGCGGCAACAAATCGGTATCAAGCAAGCAAAAAGGCAAGCCCCATTGGGCGAGCGTTCGTGGTGGAAAGGGGAGCGCTGCCTGGCATCGCGGACGCGGCGGCGCTCATCAAAAAGCGAAGTCAGCGTCGAGCAGTCGGCGCGGAAAAGAACGGGGCGCATCGAGTCGCCGGGGCCAGTCAAGCAAACGGGGACATGGGTTCGCGGCACGCGGTTTCTCAGGCAGGGGCGGCCCGAGTCTTGGACGCCATCAGGGCCGGTTCTCGGGGCCACCTTGGATGCAAAACCGCGGTCGTCAAGGCGGACCTTCACGTTTCGCAATGTCGCGGCGGGGATCGTCGGGGCCACCTTGGATGTCGAAGGGACGCGGTGATGCTCGTGGACCGCGCGGAATGAGTCATGGTCCTCACGGATCGTCACATGATCGGCGAGGCAGTTCGAAAGACAGCGATCGCGCATCGCGTGGACGCGACGGTGATTCGGATGGTCGTCATAGTGCCTCGCATGCTCGTCACCGGGCATCGAGGGGATCGCACGGCTCACGAGGCCACCATGGTCATACGAAAGACGCAAGCGATGCGAACACAGATTCGAAATCGAAATCGGAAACTCGCGATCGCGGGCCGTCGGCGGGACGCGGCCGAGGACCTTCGGCACAGGGCGGCCCTCAAGGTCCACCGTGGATGCGTGGCGGTTTTCGTGGTGGCGATGGGCCCGGGCCGCAAGGCCGCTCAGGATTGGGTGGGCCAAGTCGCGGACGAGGTCCCGGCGGACCGGGAGCCGGAGAGAGGGGCCCTGGCGGCAGAGGTCCACGCGGACAGGGACCAAGTGGCGACGACGAGAAAAGTGACTCGGACGAGACCTAATACGTTGTCCTCATTCGGTTCAGCAAAGGCTTCGAAATCGCTCACGTTAACACCCTCCCGCAAGTGGGAGGGTGTTTGTTAGAGCACGCGTTAACCTCGGCAACGATTCCTGCTGATGGAAGCGCTACTGCAGCCTGTAGCTGCTAGGGCTCGCTGCCTCGTCCACTAGCGATTTGTTGGTCAAGACACTCGCGGTAGAGTTCAAGGTGTTGGCGGACGACTCGATCGCGGGTGAATTCCTGCTCGACGCGTCGTCTACCCGAGTCGATCATTGCTTTGGTCGATTCGAGCGAGCTGACAACCTGTTTCAACGTTCGACAGTAATCCTCGATTGTTCCGCCTTGCACGACTCGACCATCGATGCCGTCTCGAACCACTTCTCGATTCCCAGGAATGTCGCTGACGACGACGGCGACACCCGCGGCCATCGCCTCGACGGGGGCCAGTGGTAGGCCTTCCCAAAGACTTGGCATCAAGAGGGTCCCGCACTTGGCAAGTAGAGCCAAGCCTTTCTCGCGTGATTGTCCGCCGTGGAACGTGATGTTGTCGATCTTTTCTCGTGTCGCACGGCCAGTGATTTCATCATGCATGTCACCCGAGCCAATCCAATGAAACTTAAAGCCGTCCTCGCGAAGCGCTCTTGCGATGTCGAGTACGAGATGCGGGTTCTTGGGCTGGGTCAATCTTCCAAGGATCGCGATCTCCTTGAACGGTTGCGGGTCGATCGAACCATCCCCTAGCGTTTGCAAGCCGCGTTGGAGAATGTCTGATATTCGAAGTCCATTGCGGATCACCACCGAACAGGTAGAGTCGGGCAGGAAGCCGTTTTCGATGGCAACACGCTGGTCGTTTTGACTGACGTGCACGGTGCGGAAGACAGAGCGGCTGATCCTGCGTTCGGCAAGCTTGGCAAGTGAGCGTAGTGGCCAAGGTTTGCGGTAGAACTGGTAGCCGCGCACGGTGTAGATCATTCGATCTCGCTGGTTGACGTTTGACGCGCGAAGCACACCGAGTCCGGCTCGGCCACCGTGGGCATGGATGATGTCGGGACGAAAGTCGGACAGGATTCGGCGCAGCATTGTGCTAACCCGCGAATCGATGCGGCCACGAAAGAAGTCGACACCGTCAACGACATCGTGGACTCCGAGTTCCATCGCTCGCGCGAGGGCGTAGGAAGACTTTTGGCTGCAAAAGACGACTTGCACCCCTTCTGCGACGAGGTCTTCGCAGAGCGCAAGAACGTTGGTCGTTCCCCCACCCGGCGTTCCATCGGCAACGATTTGCATGATTCTCAAAGGGCCAATCCGAAAGAGAGCGAGCGGGTTGGGCGGCGGGATCAAGCCGAACAGGGAGGAACGCCGTTTTCGTTGAGCCAGCGTTCTGCTTGCTCGTAGGACTCGCAGAACTTTCCTCGAAGCATGCCGCGATTCTTGAGGACGGTTTCGGCGAATCGCATGCTCCCATCCACGTCTTCACCGTGGTGCACCCATGCCACACAGTGTTTGATCGTGATCCCGCAGATGCGAAAGATCTCGATATGGTCGTACGCTTCTTTGGTCGAAAGCGGGGACGAGGTCGCTGTTTCGCCAAGCACGTTCCAGATCTTGTGGTCATTGCACGTTTGGGCAATCTGTTTCCACATGGCGAGCGAGATTTCATAAGAGTCGGGTCCGGTCTGGACGACGTGAACAAAGTTCTCTTTGACAGTGATTTCGAACTTGCCATCCATCAATGCGTCCCCAATGGTGTTCCGGCATCAATCTTGATTGCTGATTCTATCAACGGAACGCCAGTTCACGCGGCCTGGATCAAGGGGCTGGTGTTGGGATTCAGCATTCGGTCAATGAAAAGATCCCAACGGAACGAGTGCCCATGATCTTGAATCAATGACCTGTCAAACGCTGCCTGACCCGTTAGAAGCTGCACCAACGACCGTGAGACAAGGTCGACGGTAGCCTCGGGCAGCAAGATCCCAGACGTGCCATCGGCGACCGATTCAGCCACGCCGCCATTATCAACACCAATACTCGGGATGCCGCGTGCAGCCGCTTCGGCGAACGAGATCCCAAAGCCTTCGACGGTGTTGTCGTCAAGCAGTCGGTTGGGCATCGCGTAGGCGTCGAAGAGATCGTAATGCGAGACAAGTTCGTCATCCGCAATGCGCCCACAAAAAACGACTCGATCAGAAAGCTGCAAGCGCTGGACCTGACGTCGTAGCGGCTCGGCTTGAGGTCCTGTGCCGCCGATCAGGTATTTGAGTTTGGGGAATCTGTTGGCCAGCTGTGCAACCGCATCGACAACGATGTCGTTTCCCTTGCGGAAGTCGAGTCGGCTGATCGTACCAACGATAAAGTCATCGCTAGCCAATCCGTAGCGTGAACGTAGGCGATCGGTTGTCTCAGGCGACTCGGCAGTTTCAAAAAACTCATCGCCGACACCACATGACGTTCGGATGCTCGGTTGATGGTAGCGCTCGAGGAGTTGCGTCTCGACGAAACGAGTGGTCGTAAAGACTTGTTTCGCCTGAGCGATGGCCTTACCGAGCAACATTCGGGTGGCGGCCGATCGAGAGTAACGTAGCAGTTCGGACCCATGGAGCAGCAATTCGTACTCGACCGCGCCGCCGACGTTCATCATCGGCAGGGGCAACGCGTTGACTGGGTCGAGCACAAAGGTGCGGTCAAACGACTGGCTGCGAATCCACGCACCTACAGATAGGGGCCAAACAGCTGTCAGGTAGAGCTTTCCAAGTTTTGCCGTTTTTGGGCGGTTGTAATACCGGATCGTCGCCCTTTCGTCGGCGTGATCGGATGGCGAAAGTCTGGCTCGACTTGTAAGGACGGTGACATCATGCCCTCGCTGGACGAGCCCGTCTGCCAAGGCGCCTGCGACGCGCGCGATACCGCCGATGACGGGCCGGTATTCGTCACTGATGATCAATGTTTTCATGACGACGTCCCTTCGGTGGGTTGCTTTCGGTCAATGGTCATTCCTGATGCATCTCTGGGCGAAGTGGATAAGCACGCGATTGCGAACAGGAACATCAACAACGCTTCGCACGCCAAGCTTGTGTAGATGGCACCTTTCCAGGAATAGGTCGCGATCACATACATCGCCGTGATGACATAGACTGCCACCACAAAGATTTGGACGACAGTACGCACGTGTTGGCGTCCGGTAGCGGTGAGGTGGTTGCCTAGGGTGTAGTGGACCGATTGAAGTAGCGGGAGGAAGCACCCAATCCGGATCACGTCAATCGATTCTTCGTATTCGCTTCCGAAAACGAGTGTCGCCAGTGGCGCGAGGGCGTAGAGCGTGACGGAGATGGTTGCGGCGGCGGCAGTGTTAAAACAGAAGAGTTTGGTCGTAAACGACCGTGACGCTTGACGATCGTTTTCGGCGAGTTCGACCTGTCTTGAAAAGGTTGCTTCGAGGACGGCCCGAATTGGCATAAAGGACAATGCCAACAGCTTGTAGCCAGCAGCGTAGGTGCCAACGACGAACGAGGTCTGCCATCGTGCCAAGAAGAGCTTGTCGAGGTCGGTGTATACCGCTTTGCTGATCGTGCCCGACGCAAAAGAAAAAGCGAGCTTGCAGTCGCTGCGAAGATGGTTCCAGTTCAACCCGGTCGCTGGCGCACGCGAAAACAAAGAGGCGACGACGTAGACGGCGAGTGGCGCGAAGCTCAACAACAAAACGAAGACGAGACTTTCGAGCGTTTGAGGTCCAGCGAAAAAGATCGCGGCGGCAACGGCAGCTTTGAGTGCCGCCACCGAAACATTGATTGCAGAGGTACGCAGGATTTCACGTCGCGCTTGGTGGATCCTGGCGGCGACGTGGCAACAGCGAACCAAAACCAGTTCATTGATCGCGAGCGCGAGCATCATTTGCCAAGGCAGCCATTGATTTGAGACCAAGACGGCTGCGGCGAGTGCCAGAACGGCTGCGATTGCGAAGCCCGAAATTGCCGTGATTGCCGTTGCGTTCGTTGTCCACCGGCCCGTTGATTTGCGGTCTTGGCTAACCCGTAGCAGGGCGACTTCGCCAAAGCCGAGCCCTGCCAATGGCGAAGCCAAATTGATTGCTGCAAGTGCCGCGGCAAACCGCCCAAACCAATCTGGTCCCAACATGCGGGTGAGCACCAGGAAGTAGACCATTTGAAAGGCGAGTTGGGCGACATATCCGGTCGCAAGCGCTGCGGAGTCGGCAGCATGGCGTCGTGTTCCCGCAGCGAATAACGCGCGCAGGCGATCTGCCAATCGAACATGATTACCGGTTAGGCCAGCAGCATTCTGCGACATCAAGCGGCATCCCTGGCAAAGGGCACGACCAATCCGCTTGGGCGCTCGGCGGGCGCAAGGGACGGAGGCAGGGATTCGGCAACCGCGAGGACGTTTTCATAGGATCGGTCGCGGTCGAACGGTTCAATACGGAGTGTCGCGCGATCTTCGACGATGTCGATGCAACGAATCCCATAGCAGCGATATTGCTTCGGCAGTAATTCGAGCATTGCCTCTGCCGTTTCATTGCCGCTGGAAAGATCGCGGCGGTATTCGAAAATCAGGGGTGCTTTGGTTGCATCGAGCAGCGATCGCATGCCGGCGAGTGCTTCGCGTTCGGCACCTTCGACATCAAGTTTGATACAGCTGACCGAATCGATCGAAAGTGATTCAACGATTTCGCTGATGGTTCGAGGAGCCGCGAGGAGCGAGGCGCTTTGGCTGCGTGAGGGATTCCAGTCATCATGTACCGAGGCCGCACCGGTGTTGCCCATCGGCACATGCAATTTGATGTAGTCGTGTTCGACCTCACCGCAGCGTGGCTTGGGCGTCGCGGATACTGCCGCGTGAACCACGGTGTAAGGGATGGGCGAGTTGATCGCGATGTTGTGGCATAATTCGGAGATTGCCATTGCCGATGCATCAATGCCAACTGTATGGATCCCGTGCCGCGCGATCGCGATGGACGTATCGCCAATGTTTGCGCCAATGTCGATATAGACGCCTTGAGGGCACTCCTGTTGCAGAACAAGGCCTGCGATGACGGGGGTCAGGTCAAAATGCCCGGTCAGGAAGATGTTCCAACCAATGTGGTCGCCAAGGTTCACGCGAAGCTGCTCACCCAAACGACCGCGAACATTGACGTACATCGCCGGAATTGAGTGCGCGGTGTGCTTGCGAATGCTGTTGGGATCAAACAGAAAGTTGATCGCACCGACCAATGGCTTGAAGCGATACAAGTATCGGACGGCTCGCATGGCGAGGTAGCTGCGACGTGCAACCAAGCACGGCGCGATCAACATGCGAGCGAGTCGTTTCATCGAGCTTCTGTCTTCCCCTAAATTCGGGATAACCCGAATCTTGCGCCGATTCTTGAGTGTGTCCCGCGTGCGGCTGCGCGCACGCTAATCCACAATCTGATTTCGTCACCCAGCGAGTGTTCGACTAAAGCTCTTCGATCACTTCGCGACCAAAACGCGTACCGATGGCTCGCCAGAGCGTAAGATCGATACTTTCGCTAACGAATTGCACGCTTCCGTCGCACATGGCGACGTGAACGCCACCGGGATGGTTACTGCGCGCTCCGAAAACGCCCCAACCACAACTGGTCATGTCGGGTGTTCCACTTTGCGGTGGATGGTAGTGCGAGTAACCGGTCCAATACTCGCGGCCGTTGATCCAACCCGCACCGCGTTGCCCCGCCCATCCTCGAAAGAGGGCATGATTGCGTGTGTACTCTTCAAGTTGGTTGGGATCCTCGGGTATTTCGAATCCTGCAAAGCCAGGTGTCGCGGGCCTTCTCGCTCGATCGACGAATTGGCAACGAACGTTCATCATGGTTCGTCGTCGTCGTGAATCGGTTGTGGGTTCCTGGGGACGTTGACTGAGCACGCCAAGCAGCAGCTCGGCAAAAGCGGCGGTGTTGCTGAGCCCATCTTGGACGGCGCTGAAACCAACGTTGGCGTCGATCCATTGAACGCCGTTGGTCGGTACCCGCGTGTCGTAACCAAGACCAACGCCTGTCCCGAAATTCATCGCGTAGTTCGTTCCGGCATAGCTTTGGGTCGGGCCCCGCCCAGACAGCGACACGACGCCAAAGGTGCGCTGGCCACTTTCACTGGGGCAGGCAAGAATTGGCAAGATGGTCGCAGCCGCTGTGTCGTGTGGTGCGACGAGCTGGCCGGGGCAACATCCAACGTGAAGCGGGCGACCAAAATCGATCAGATCAAGCACGTTGGCTTGTTCGTAATAGGGAGCCATTTGGGCAAAGACCGAGAAGTTGCCCGAGATGCCTTGCCCGGTGGTGTAGTTTGCAGGCAACTTTTTGAATGCACTTTCATAGTTGTGCATGGCCAACACGATTTGTTTCATGTTGTTGCTACAGCTCATTCGCCGGGCTGCTTCCCTTGCCGCTTGGACTGCTGGCAACAGAAGTGCGACAAGGACGCCGATGATTGAGATCACGACCAGTAGTTCAACGAGGGTGAACGCAGCGGGGCGGTGTTTTGTTTGAAGTTTCATTTTGATTGATAGAAGATGAACGCTGGACGTCGGCGCGCACGCTGAGCCATCTCCGTAAGCGAACGCGGTTGCGCAGGCTGACAAAGTTGGAGTACTCAGCTTTTGCGATGTCGCCTCCACGCGGGCGTGAATCAGACGCGTTGTTGTGAGGAACGAGCCGTCAACAATGCCCACGTGGAAGCGTGCATCGATCGGCACCTCGAGCTCGAGGCGCAGCGGTGACCGACTACAGCAGGTAGTGAAGGTATGGCAGTGGATGGGCGCAGCAGAGTGCCGCTCAGAGTGATGCCCAGGGAACGGGCGGATCGGGTTTGCGGGCGACGAACGTCACTCGTTCATTACGGACTTCGCATCGGTGCAACAAACAAGGTTCATCAGATGATTGCCACGGTGGAGAAACAAAGACCGACCCCAACAGCATCCAGAAGTGGTCGAGGCCGCGGCATTGCGCGGCTTTCCACATCAAGACGGTCTGGGGCGGGCCCGCGTTGGCAGCAACGGCGTCCGCGTTTGGCGCGACGCACTTTGCATCCTGCGAGCTGCAGCAACAACAGCACGAAGAACGCTCGGTGCTTGCCGTCGATTCCAAGGCAGCGCGGGAGACACGGGCGACTAGGAAATCGGGGGGACGAACACCCTCACGCTTGGCCCAGGCGAGCTTTTCTTCGTCGGTGTGACAACAGCATTGATCCCAGCAGAAATCGGCACTTCGACACCCACAGGGGCAGTTTTCACAAGGAAACCGTTCAGAGAGATTCGATTTGTCGACTTGGGAAGTCGGAATCAGAACGATTCCAGAGAGCGCAAACGTGACCGCAAAAAACAGCACCCAATGGATGTATTTTTGTAGCGGCGAAGTTCGGATGATGCGCTCGAAAATCTGAATCAAAGCAAAGCCAACTGCAACAAGCGTTGGATGCTCGTTCCTCACACCCCAAGTATGGTCGTGAGCTAGGATTCGCACAAGCTGAGAAACTTGGCCGCGTCAATTCGTACCCGCGATTTCGGAAGCTCTGTTCGCAATCGAAATCGCTCGATCGAAGACACTCGAGAGAAGGAGTCCGGCATCGGCCGGCACCAAAGGAGAGGGAGCAGAATATTGCCCGACAAAGCCGACTGGCAGGTTTGTGCCAGCTTTGCGCGGGGCACCCCTCACGGATTTGGTGCCGACCAAAGTTCGGTCTTGTCTAGACGTTGAACTGCCGGACGAGTCTTTGTAGTTCGTCGGCAAGGTGTGAGAGGTCCGAGCTTGAACTTCGAGTCTGGTCCGCTCCATGGGCCGTTTGCTGGGTCGCTTCGTCAACGTTGGTCATATTGCGCGTGATGTCGCGCGTTGCCGTGGCCGATTCGCAAATCCCGCGCGAGACATCTTGGGCGGCATCGGACGTTTGGGACATCACCGTCGCGATCTGTTTGGTCGTCATGCTCTGCTGCTCGACCGCGGAAGCGATGGTGGTTGAGACGCTGTTGACTTGTTGGATCACATCACGGATTTCGGCGATCGAGTCGATGGCTTGTTCACTGGCGTCCTGAATCTCGGTGATCTGGTCTCGAATACCGACGGTCGCTTGGGCCGTTTGTTGCGCGAGGCACTTGACTTCGTTTGCGACAACGGCGAATCCTCGACCCGCCTCCCCTGCCCTGGCCGATTCGATGGTGGCGTTGAGGGCAAGCAAGTTGGTTTGTTCGGCAATGTCTTGGATGGTGGCGACGACGCTGCCAACCGCATCCGCGGTCGAACCAAGTTTTTCTAATCGCTCGCTGCTGGCTTCCGTCAGATTGGTTGCTTTGTCGACCACCGCGCTTGATTTGTGAGCGGTCGCCGCGATTTCATCGACACTGCTGTTCATTTCCTCGAGAGACGCTGCAATGTGTTGGATGTTGGTCGTCATTTGCTCGCTCGCCGCCGCCATGGAGTTCGTGTTCATGGTTAGCTGCTCAGCGGCAGAGGCGACTGAGGCCGTCTCACCGGTCGTGTCGTTGGCACTATTGCTGAGTTGCGAGGCGGTTTCGGCCAATTCCGTCGAAGCAGCGTCAAGCGACGACGCATTGTTTGCAAACGATTTGACCATCGTTTGCAGTTTGCCAATGAATTGGTTGAACCAGTGTGCCAGTTCGCCAAGCTCGTCCTGCGAAGCGACTGCGATTCGCTTGGTCAAGTCGCCCTCGCCTTGCGCGATCTCTTTCAGCATCTCCACGATGCCTTTGATGGGTGCGGTGATGCGGTTGATGATCAACAGCAACGCAAGACTGCCCAGCGTGATGCCGGCTGCGAGCACAAACAAACCCTTGAACAGAGCTTGTGTGGTTCGCGCATCGGCTTCGTCAAGGGATTGGATGACTTCGAAGGCACCGTGCACGTCACCGACCTTCCAGTTTTCCATTTTGGCACCGGTTGGGTCGAGTCCATCGTGGTTACCCCAGAGCTCCGCTGAGGTTGCGGGGTCGCCATGACAGAGCATGCAATCTTCGGTCAGCCGGATCGGCCGAAAGTAACGCAGGCTGTTGTGTTCTCGGTCAATTTCAAAGTGTTCTTTGAGATAGCCGTCTGCCTTGAAACGCTCGAGTACGGCGAGTTCCACCGCATCGGGTTCGTTGCTGGGGTTTCGCGGGTTCACTTTGGGAACGCGAAACTCGTAGCCTCCCTCCTCGGCCTTGGCCTGTGCGGCTTGCCATGCAGTCACGACCGGGACGGCGCCCAGAACCTTGTCCATCTCGCCAGCGCTGGCCCACTTGGACATCAACTCTTTGCTAACGATTCCTGAATTCCATTTGTCCGCCATGCCCTCGCGGATTGACTCGGTGGTCAGGACGACGGCCCGCGCCTTTTCGATGCTTTGATCGATCGCGGCTTGCTTGGAATCACTGTAGTTCATCCAGGTCATTGAACTTGCGACGATGATCAACGTGACCATCGAAGTGACCATCAGTTTTGTGCGTAGTGTCCAATGTCCGACGTTCCCTTCACGCATTGTTTTGCCCCAAATCCAGCGCTGCTTAAAACGAGTTGCCCGTCGAGGAATTCTTACCTCTAACTAACGGAGGCCCCCCGTTTGCATGGCATGGATTGCGGATAGCCACAACAGAAATTTGGAACGGAAAAACACCAGTTGCGTTTCTGAGAATGGTCTTTCGAAACCGAGAAAAGATCGTTCCGGTTTTGCCGAAACGATCGAGAGTGAGTGCGCGACACTGGGGCACATTTCGACACGATCGCACACTTGACCCTGAACAACGAAGCGAGTCTCAAGCGGAATCGCCTGTCGCTTCACTGAGCAAGTTCCGATAACGCTGGAGGTCAGGGATCATGAACATCTGACGGTAGTGCCACATGAAAAGGCCGACAGTCAGAAAGCTGATCAGGACGAATCCTGGAATCAGCAGGCATTCAGCAAGTGAATCCTCGCCGCTTTGGTAATCAATCCACTTGGTCAACGAAACGACCACGAGCGTGAACAGAACGAAGGCCAGGAATTTCCACTGGACCGGCTCATTGATTTGCGTATTCAGCTCTTTGACACGCAACTTCAACCACGCGACATGATCGGACGCAAGGCTTTGCCGCTCGCGATGTTGTCGTACCAAACTGCGGTGCACAAACAACTGAATCGGGATCGCAACCAACAGCACCGAGAAGCGAAGCAGGGCAACGCCTAGTGCGTCGCCGTTGACGAAGACTTGCCCGATCAAGTTGTAAATCCCGGCGATGATGACAAACGCACAGAAAAAGCCACTTGCCCAGAGGTGGCGTTTGGTCGACGCGTTGTAGCTTTGAACGATTTTGACCAATTCGCCTTTTGATTTTTTGGGAGGCGATTGGTCGGTCCAAATCTGCCCAGCTTCTTCAAGTGTCATGATTGCTCTCCTTCGGTTTGGATCAACGCCGCCAGCTTTTGCTTCACTCGCGAAACCCGCTTGCGTACAGTCGGTTCACTGACTCCCAAGATGCTGGCCATCTCTGCGTAACCGATGTCGTCAAGAAACATCAGCACAAGAGAACGGTCACTTTCGGGCAGCGAGCGAATCGCTTTGTAGAGCGTGCGAAGTTGTTCGGATTGTTCAAGCGAATCCGGCTCAGGCTCTCTCGGGGTGGATTGCGAGAAGTAGAACCTGACGTGTTTCAGGTACGTTCTTTCTTTTCGCTGCCACGAGATTGCTCGGTTGAGTGCCACGCGATACACGTAGGTCGACGGTTTCACGTCGGACGGCATCGAGTCATAGGCGGCCCATAAGCCAATGCAAATCTCTTGAAACAGGTCGTCGCATTCGCCTGGAGCCTCGCAAAAGGAGTTTGCGATTTTCCAAACGATCCCGTGATGTTTCTCGAGGAAGTCGGCTAGGTCTTGGGCTGGTTTCGCGTTCATTTACCCCGTGAAACGCGGGCCACAAAGTTTTGTGACCGAAGAAGCGAAAGAATTCGCGAAAAGTGTTTGGGGCGGTTGGCTTCCGCATCGATGGTGGATGCGGAAGCACCTTTAAACTTGGCTTGTCGACGTCGACTCGGATGTCTATTCGGCGTCAAAGTTAAGCAACGTTGTCGACCGATAGGTATCGCCAGGTTTCAAAATGGTTGAGGGGAAATCGGCCTGATTGACGCTATCGGGGAAGTGTTGGGTTTCCAGACACAATGCGCTGCGGTGGTTGTAGACCTTGCCCCCTTTGCCTTTCTGTCCTTCCAGGAAGTTACCTGAGTAGAACTGAATGCCGATTTCGGTGGTCGTGATCCGAAGCGTGCGGCCCGACTCGGGATCTTTAAGCAGCGCCGCGAAACGGTATCCGTTTTCTCCTTGAGCTTTGTTCAACACGAAGTTGTGGTCGTAGCCAATGGCTGCGGTATCGGTGAGCGGATCGATGCGTTTGCCGATCCGTGTCATTTTACGAAAGTCCAACTCGGTTCCTTCGACGCTCTTGATTTCACCGGTGGGGATCAGCGTATCGTCGACGGGTGTGTAATGATCGGCATTGAGTTTCAGGGCGTGGTTGAGGACCGTTTCGCTTCCTTCGCCACCGAGATTGAAGTAAGCGTGATTGGTCAAGTTGACTGGCGTCGCTTGATCTGTCGTCGCGGTATAGCTGATTGCCAACCGATTGGTTCCTTTGGGAACGAAGTAGCGAACGGTGACATCAAGTTTCCCGGGATAGCCTTCTTCGCCATCGGGACTGGTGTATTTGAAAATGACGCCCGATCCCTTCTGGTTGTCGACCGCACGCGCAGTCCAGACGACTTTGTCGAGGCTGCGCTCGACACCACCATGAAGATGATTGGGGTCGTTGTTGATCGCGAGTGAATACTCTTTTCCGTCGAGGGTGAATTTGCCTTTTGCGATCCGATTGCAAACGCGACCCGTTGTGCAGCCGAAATACTGGTTCGCCGCGCTCTCGTAGCCACTGACATCATCAAACCCAAGGACGACATCAGCTGTCTTTCCATCGGCATCAGGAGCATGCAATTGCACGAGCGTTGCACCACGCGTCATGACCTTTGCGGCGAAGCCGTTTTCACCTTTGATCGTATAGAGCTCGACAGCCTTGCCGTCAGCTGTTTTGCCAAAGGGTTCGGAGGTTGGCTTTTCGGCATGTGCGACTGAAACGAAAACGCACGATGCAGCAAAGATTGATAGAAAGCGGTGGTGGATCGACATGACTTATGTTTTCTGGGCAGTGAGCGAATAGTGAAGTTGCGCCGCCCAAAGAGTGTAGATGGTGTCACGCCGTGGCTCAAACACTCTTGTCAACTCGGTCGAACAAACTATTGCGGGTCCTCTTTGCCAGACCACCAACCGCGAAAGCCATCCCAGGCTCGCCCGAACAGTTTTCCGGTCAGCAGATCTTCCGTCCAGGTCTCGCGGTCATCATCGAAATTGTTCCAAACCGCTTCGAGGTAGGGACTCGAAACATCCGCTAAAGTGGCGTAAAAACCGTGCTCTTTGATTTCTCCGAGCGCAGCGGAGTAGTGTTGGACGATGTGTTCATCGAGCAAGTTGCCCGCAACCGAAAAAGTCGAGAGCGCACCGCGCGTGGTCAATGAAACGCGGTTCATTGCGAACATGGTCATCGTTGCACTGACATCCCAGAGCCCCACGTCTGCGGCGGACGCTGCGTCTTCCATCTCAATCCAAAGACGCTCAATCTCATTTTGCGGGATGAGTTTTCTCGGATCGACTTTGGTGATTTCGTGCTGCAGCTGCGCGATCGTTTCGTTCAGGCCATCCAAACTCACCGGGGGTGTGTCGATTGTTTCGGCAGCTTTGCCACTGGTTTCCTTTAACGCATCCACCAAGTCGGCAACGTGATCGATGCTGCTGGTTTCATTGATGATTCCTTCTTTCTTGAGCTCCTCGCTAAGCCTGTTGAGATAGTGGCTCGAGCCGTACGCGAGGTCGCTAAAGACCGCCAGCACGGTCATGGGGGAAAGGTGAAGCGTTGCAGTGCCGGCAACATCGAGCAATCCGCCGACTGCTTTGCGAGCCAGTTGGGTTTCTTGTTGATCAGCGGTTTCGGCGTTCGGGTTTGAGACCCCGCCGACGTCATGGATCAACATGTCGAGCGATTGTTGCACGAAAACGGTGTAGCTTCGCGATGAGCGAAATGCCGCTGGGATCAATCGCGCAGCCGATTCGTTGACAAAGCCAGCGACGACCGCCGAGGCGCTTCGTGCGGTGCGTTCGGGGAGCGACAGCCCGTAGGTGAGCAGTTCGACCAACGTTGCTTCTTCGGCTTGCTCTGCTGCGACCGCTGGGTCTTGAGTTTCGTCCCGTTGATCTAATCCGTTGTCTGTCATCGTGAATGCTTGTTGTCGGTAGAAGGTCTGTTTGCAGTCTCGGTGTGCCGCCAAATGAAGGTACGGAAACGCAAAACGATTCCGGCGAAGGCAGGGACCACAAACGGGTGGCTTTGCCCTGGTCGTTTGTGGGCGCGCAATCGTAGCGAATTCTTGCGATTGAAGGTTGAGTTGGCAGGTGAAGACTGCTGAGCCCGCTTAGGCCTGGAGGTCGAGATGCCCGCCAGACTCCGGCTCATCGGTCGACAGAGGCGCAGTGGGCGTTTCGGCCTGCTCTTTGGTCTCCTCGGGCTTCTCTTCGCTGTCGGAGCGTTCAAAGGTATCGAGTGTTTGGCGTCCGTCGCCGTACCGGTCATCGGCGTGATCGCCCGCGTCGACCGCCGCGGTGTCGCCGCCTTTGCCACCGGGAGCGTCCGATTTGGCTTGTTGTTTGGTCGCTTCCGCAGATTGGTTCTCAGATTCACCGCCACGAGCGGCTGCGCGTGATGTCCCGGCCACTGACGCGGCCGCGCTCGGATTGATATTCATCGATCATCCTCCTAACGAAACCAATTTCCGAAACCGGCTGTTTCCGGTTCCGTACCATCCTCACTTTTGGTTCCCATTGCTGGGAAAATCATTTCGAGGGTTTCGCCGACGCCTTCAAGTGCTCGTCGCTCAATCTCTGGCGAAGCCAACGGTCCTTTTACATCGATCGTCCACAGGGTGTATCGCTTACTTCGAAGCGGTCTCAAGACTTGGGTGAATGTGTTTTGCGGGCTCACTCTGGTGTTGAACGTAAGGTCAAGTTCACGGCGGCGGTTCATCGTTCCGCCCCCGTGCAACGCAACCAGGTCGCCCCAGATCTGCATGTCGCCAAAGGTGACGGTGTCGCCAAACACGGTGAAGACGATTTCGCCATCAGTAAAGGCAACATCTTCAGTCGGCGTGATGCGCAATTGGTTCAACAGTTGGACGATCAACGGCAGCTGATACAGGTTGGCTCCCTCGACGCGCGCCGCACCACTTCCCTTGAGTAGGTCAGGCGATCCGAGGTTGCCTTGCAATTCTGTCTTGCCACTGAGTGTCCCGGTCAATCCGCTGCCGCTGTAGCCAAAGTCAGCCAGGAGCGTGTTGACGCGCGCGTCATCGACCGCCAAGTCGACGTCGAATTGCGCATTGGAAAGGACAAGCTCGCCATCGAGCCGCAGCGTTCCGTCGAACATGCGCCCGCGAATGCTGTTTTCGGAGCCACCTTGGTTGATCGTGGCAACGGTCGGTCGGCTCAGTCGTTGGGGCAGTCCGCCGCCGAGGATCAGGCGGTCGCCCGTGATCGCGTAGGGGCCTTCGATGCGAGTGATTTGCAGATCATTGACGTGCATCGAGTCGATTTTGACGCGGCCTCGGGCGTTGAGACCAAATTCGTCGCGCGAGCCTTCGACGGAAATCTCCCCACGCAAGGAGTGAACGGGACCGACGTCTGCAATCCGGTTTCCTTCCAGTTGCAGGACAAGGTTCCAGTCGATCTTGGGTTCGGGAAACGATTCATTGGAAAGCAACAAACGCGTGTTGCCGCGAAGGCTGACAGGGCCGCGCAATTGCAATCTTCGCATGGCTTCACGCATCTGAGTCGGCAGCGCGGCGATCAGTTCGTTGTCGGGATGCAAGCGACTGCCGCTGTGTAGGTTCAAAAGCAGCTCCCAACGCCCGTCCGCCGATCGGACACAGCCTCCGTCGGCAGCCAGGGTCGATGCCTCATGCCGCGCGTTGATCGAGTCAATGATCACTTGAGTTCCGTCGAAACGGACGCTTCCGCCAGTAATGTCAAGTCGGTAAGGAAGCGACGGTGGCCGGATGCTGAGCGATCGATGGGTGACTTGGTTGGTCGGCCTTTGAATCGCAGTGATGTCCAATGCCAAAGGTGATGACGATCCCTGTTGTCCGACGACCACGTTCAACTCATCAAGCATGCCGGTGGGCGAAATGGCATCCCACGTCGATTGAGTGTGAGCTGGAAGGGAGGCGCGAAGCGAATCGTCCATGGGCAAGTTGGACGCGCGAAACCGCAAAGCCAAATGCGAGTCGTTGCTGCGCATGATCGCGGCGGTCGCTGTTTGCGGAACCTTCTTGCTCGGCATTTGATAGCCGCCATCGCACAGGATCAGTGCCGCGTTTGCATTGGTTGCGCGAAAGCCGTTGAGCTTCACCAGGTCATCTTCGACCAGGATTTGGCCTTCGACGTTGTAGAGTGGGTAGGCGAACTTCTCGTAGCGCATGTGCCCGTCGACGACTCGCAGGTCGACATTGCGACTTGCACGCCCCGCTGCGTCGGTCACCAACGAAGCGCGAACCAGATGAACCGAGCCACGCGGCCGAAGCGACCGGACGAACGATTCCAACTTCGTCATCGGGCTGCCACGCGGCGAAAGGGACGACACCAACGTATCGTCGATCGGAACGGGGCCGTCAGTCGCGATCACGAACGACTTTTCGTTGGTGATGCCAGGCTTGATCGGCAATCGAAAGGCACATTGCATTCGATTGCCCCCCAAACGACCATCGAGTGATTCTGCGGTCGCGATGCCGTCGTGAATTTCAACACGGCCGACGAGTTGTTCGACGGGATAGGGGAACTTTTCGTATCGGACGTCGACGCCCTTGCAGTTGACCACGGCATTGTGAGTCACGACGCCCGCTTGCGCTGTGACATCGGCATCAATGTCGACGCGTCCGTAGGGCTGGAGTTTGCCCCAACCGGTCCGCAGATTCGGCGGCAGTGCGGATGCGAGCGAATCGTCAAGCAACAGGCCACGTGCCGAGACGTTCAGGTCGACTTTGGCGTTGGCGTCAAAGCCTTCGATCTTGCCTGTCGCTCGAACCACGGCATCGCCGAGCATCGCTTGTGACGCTTCGATGGTCACGCCGGTTGGCTCGGCAACGATGATCCCTCGCAATCCGGTGATCGGTTTTGGCAACGAACCGTGAAGGTACCTGCCTTCGTGAATGGTCGTTCGCAAACGGTAGTTCATGCGACCGTCGGCGGCGCGTAGCATCGTCAGCGAGAGGTCGCCCACACAATCGAGATCGCGCGCTTGGCGGATCAGGTCACTCCAGGGCGTTGGCAACCGTTCGAAAAGGTCGCGATCAAAGTGGGCATCCTTCACCGCGACTCGGATGTCGCTAACCGAATCGACGATGTCACACTGAGCAACGAATTCGTTTGCAAAGTCGGAGCGTCCACGAATGGTCATTGATTTGTCGGAACAGCCACTCGCGTTGGGCGTGCTCTTGATCACGGCGTCGACGATTTCCACATCAATCGGACGGCTTTGCGCGCGGCTGCCCATCAGACGGATCTTTGCGTCGCGAATCTGCATCACCGGCGCGGCCGGACCAAGTTGTGGGCAGGGCATCAGCTTCGCCAGCGAGATCTGGCCGTCCGCATCGAGCCATGCATTGGCCTGAACCCCGTCGAGCACGACCCGCCGCGTTTGCATCGGAATCTGTTTGTCGAGCAGCTTTTCTGGCTTCAGGTCGGCAACCACGGTCAAGCGCGCGATGCGAACCATCTGTTTCAATCGAAACTGGAAATTCGATTCGGCGGGCTCAGAAATCTCGATGTCTTCAAAGATCAAGCCGACCTGCGGTTCATAGCGTCCGCGGCCAATCGAAACGGCAAGGTCGCCGTAGTGTTCTTGAAGCTGCGACTCGAACTTGCGACGCGCCGTTTCGCCAACGGTCTGGGGCGCCAGCGAACGAATCACCACCGCGGATGCAAACAGGAACAGCGCAGCGACGAACAGTCGAGACATTCGTCTCGGACGCAGCGTTTGCGTCACGGCATCCGTGCCGGTCAATAGAGGTTCCTTGTTGACAGCAATTGATAAGCCGAGTCAGCGTCGCTTTCCTAGCGAGCGGCCAATCGGCGCAATCGTCGACGCGATGATGGTAGACCCTCGACGCGCATTCAATCCAGGCCAAATAGGCCCAGAAAACGCCAGTATTGGTACAACCACGGGTGCTGCCATGGCGATGAAAGCGCCGTCGAAACGGAAAAGACGCTCAATGCAAGCATTATCTTCAGCGCTGCTCGAAGTCGCCGCGAATCGGCCATTCGGTCGATCACCGGTGCGATCGCCAACAACCATAGCGGTGCGAACCACAGCAACCATCGAAAACAAACACTCACTCCCCCGTAATTTCGGTCAATTTCGGGCCGAGCGATATAGAAAGCGACGCAAACGGAAGTAGCGACCAAAATCGCAAGCATGAGCCGTCGATGATCGCTGGGGCCAAACCCCAATCCATAAATAAGTCCGATTGGCACAAGGATCCAAATTGGCGTCAGCGAAAAGACGCCATGGTGACCAATGGTCATGTGGGCAAAATAGACAAGACGCGAAGGCTCGCCTTTGTCCACACTTTTCAGATTCTCTGGTTTCCAATGCGTGCCAGGGTATTCGTACCAGTCATCCCAATGAGCGAGTTTGTAGGTGCGGATCTCCTCCGCGGAGCCGGCGTTTGTGTTGATCACGGCGTAGGGAACTTCGCCCACGCTAAGCACCCAGCGGTTCGGTTCATCGGAGGGTTTGAGCGAAGTTTCTCCAGCAGCGGTTTCCAGGCCTGCGTCGATCAGCATTTGGTGAAAGGTGTCCACCGACTGTTGGTCGGGCGCTGTCGCAGCGCTCTCGAGCTTGCCAATTGCGTCACCGACCCCGCGATGGGCATAGGGCGGACGCCAGCTTTGATGGGCAATCCAGTTGGTGCCAAAAAAGCCGATGGCAACAACGGCGATTCCGGCGGCAAAAGGTAGAACGGATTTGCGCGAGAGGAGCGCAAACAGCAGTCCCCAGAAAGCCATCATCGAGAGCGCTGGCAACTCATTCGCGGCGGCAAAGGCCGCGCTCAGGCCGGCGGCAAACCACAACCACGGCGAAACTTCTTTTGGCGTGACGCCATCTGCTTGGTCCCGTCGTGATTGGTCAAGTCGCTCGGCGGCAAGCAGATAGATCCACATCACCCCCGCCGTCGCCGCCGCAGCGGGCAGGTGATTGTTGAGCGAAATGGAGAATGGGATCATCATCGTCGCAAAACAAACACAAAGCACGCTCAAACGCGCCGCCCAATCGCTTCGGCAAACGCGATTGACACACTCACAAGTGGCGAACAGAAAAAGGGCGAGCAGCGGAAGATTGATCAGCGCAAGCATGATCCGCGTCATGTACATCGGCTGCTCGGTCAAGGTCATGCCCAACACGAACTGCGCGACCGCATAGACTCCGGCGACCATCGTGGGAAAGAGTGGCGGCTTACTGCTGTAGAAATGCAGCTTGCCGTCACTGCCGACATGTTGGACCTTGTCGATCGTGAACCAAGGCCGATACGCCTTTTTGGAGATTGGATTGGGGACGGTGATCGCTTCTTGCGTATCGATCGAATAGGTCCCGTGCTCGACGAGCGAGGCGATGGTGGCCCACCGACTTCGGTCATTCGCGCTCAGGAATGCGGTCACGCCGTCGCGCGTGACGACCGCGATGCGTCCGGCGGCGATCGCGAGGGCGATCAGAATCAGGATGCGAGTTGCCGATCGTCGTTGATGCAGCCCATTGTCGAGTTCACGATTCATTGGTCGACTTGCTGCTCTCCGATGCGCTCGGCAACGCTAAAGGGTTGGTGTGAGCTGCGCGTTCGCCAAACGATCAGCTCGGCCAAGAGCCCGGCGACCAAGAGCTGGCAACCAAGCAGCACGGCTAGGATGCAGTAATAAAAAAGCGCCGATTCGTGCAGGTGAACGTCTTCCCAATTGTCGCTCAATCGGGACAACACCCACGTCGCAGTCAGATAGAGCATGCAACCGAGACCACCGGCAAACGAGATTAACCCGAAGGTGCCAATCAAGTGCAACGGGCGACCGACATAGCCGGTCAAAAAGTGAACGGTGAGCAGATCCAAGAATCCTTTAACAAGCCGTGAGACACCATATTTGCTGCGGCCGAATTCTCGGGCATGGTGCTCGACTTCGATCTCGGCAACCTTCCATCCTTTGGCCGAAGCGAGTACTGGAACGAAACGATGTTGTTCGCCGTACAACGTCACTTCGTCAAAGATGTCGCGGCGGTAGGCTTTGAATCCGCAATTGTGGTCGTGCAACTTGACCTTCGTCAGGCCGCTGACCAACGCATTGAAGACGCGGCTGGGCAGTACTTTGTGCCACGGATCGTGACGCACTTTCTTCCAACCGCTGACGACATCGTAGCCTTCGTCAAGCTTCTCCAAAAAGCGAGGGATCTCTTTGGGATCGTCTTGTAAGTCAGCGTCCATCGTGATGACCAGTTCACAGCGGCATTGTTCAAAGCCAGCCGATAAGGCGGCTGCTTTGCCGAAGTTCCGTCGAAACCGGATCGCCTGGGTCGTTGTCGGGTGGGCTTTAACGAGGCCACTGACAACTTGCCATGAGTTGTCTGTCGAGCCATCGTCGACAAAGACGATTTGGAACTCAATGCCCAGCGTCTCGCACTGCTTAGCTATTTCGGAGTGCAGCTTTTCGAGCGTTTGCTCTTCGTCCATCATCGGAATGACGAACGAGATGGAATGTGGTTGTGGTTCTTGATCTGACAAAGAATCGAATTTCGATATCGAGGCGGGGGTGTTTGGCGAGGGGAAAAGGCCTAAAGCCAACGTCCGCATCGCGAGTCATCACACCTACCCATTATGGTTAACGCGGCGCGGCGTGCCATACCACTAGCTGGCTCGCGGCAAACTAGCGCGGTTCTCGCATCCAACTCTCATTCCGAAAACGGCGCGAGACCTCTATTTGAAGTTGGGGGTCGGGGGGCGGTAGTCGCCGAGGTCGATCGATTTGAACCAGTCGATTGTCTTTTGAAGCCCGTCTTGGAGTGGCGTTGTGGGCTCCCAGCCTAGCTTTTCTTTGGCCAGGGAGATGTCGGGCCGCCGCCGAGTCGGATCGTCTGACGGAAGAGGGCGTTCAACGAGCTTGCTTGCCGAGCCAGATTGTTCAATGACGAGTTCGGCGAGCTCGCGAATGGTGAACTCGACGGGATTGCCAATGTTGACGGGACCAATAAACGAATCTTGACTCATCATGCCAATGATTGCGTCACACAAGTCATCGCGATAGCAGAACGAACGGGTTTGCGAACCATCTCCGAAAATTGTGATGTCATCTCCAACGAGCGCTTGTCGAATGAAGTTTGAAACGACACGTCCATCGTAAGGATGCATCCGCGGCCCGTAGGTGTTGAAGATCCGCACAATACGAACATCCACATTGTTGCTGCGGTGGTAGTCCATGAAGAGTGTTTCGGCGACCCGTTTGCCTTCGTCGTAACAGGCACGAATGCCAATCGGGTTGACGCTGCCGCGGTAGCTCTCGACTTGCGGGTGTACTTCGGGATCGCCGTAGACTTCGCTTGTGCTTGCTTGCAAGATCCTGGCGCCACAACGCTTGGCGACGCCGAGCATGTTGATTGCACCGAGCACGTTGGTTTTGATCGTCTTGATCGGATTGAATTGATAGTGGCCGGGCGCGGCTGGGCAAGCCAAGTTGTAAATCTGATCCACTTCCAGGTGGATCGGCAGCGTGATGTCGTGCCGAATCAATTCGAAGTTCGGGCGACTGAGCAAGTGCGAAACATTGGTCTTTTGACTGGTGAAGAAGTTGTCCAGACAGATCACATCGTGACCGGCATCGACCAGCTTCTCGCAAATATGGGACCCCAGAAAGCCGGCGCCGCCAGTGACAAGGATTCGTTCAATCATTCCAAGAGTGCCTTAGGACGTTTGTTCACAAAGTGGCTATTGGGAAAGAAGCAGGTTATCGATCAATCGCGTCTTGCCAACCCAGGCGGCGATCAACGCGACGGCCTGTTTGTTTTCGATGGATGCGATGGGCGATAGGTTGTCGGCATCGACGATGACGGCGTAGTCGATTTTGTCGACGCCTGCGTTGTTCGAGTCGATGCCGGCCAAGACCTGACGCATTTCCGCCTGCAGAACATCGATGCTCCGCTGGCCAGATTCGAAAGCTGATTTCGCTTTTTGAAGAGCGCTCGATAACAGCAGAGCCGTTTGTCGCTGCTCCGTTGACAGGTAGGCGTTTCTGCTGCTCATCGCCAAGCCGTCATCTTCGCGCACGATGCCGCCAGCCAGGACGTCGATACCAACATCGAGATCGCGGACCATCGCCTCGATCACTTTCCACTGTTGGTAATCCTTTCGTCCGAAAAACGCGTGCGTCGCAGGCAGACAATTGAAGAGCTTGAGCACAATGGTGGTGACGCCACGAAAGTGATCGGGGCGATGCTTGCCTTCGAGAGACAAACCTACCTCGGGTGGTTGGACAAAGGTGCTGAAGCCCTCGGGGTACATCTGCGGCACTTCGGGGGTGAAAACGGCGTCGCACCCTTCCCCGCCAAGCAGCGACATGTCTTTTTCAAGATCGCGTGGATACCGCTTTAAGTCTTCGCCAGGGCCGAACTGGGTTGGGTTCACGAAGATGGTCGCGATGGTGACGTCGCACTTCGCCTTGCTTAGTCGAACGAGTGACAGGTGACCATCATGGAGCGCTCCCATCGTGGGAACGATTCCGACAGTGCGACCGCCGGACCGTTGGTCGAGCACGTATTGGCGTGCGGCTTGGGGCGATTCGAGCTGATGCATTGTGAGCGAAGGGCGGCTACGGTGAAGAATTCCACGACTTCGAAAGTATGCACCTGATGCCGGTCTGTCGGAAGCGGGGGCGGACCGTGACCCTTTGCAACTTGTTGCTTTCGTCGCGTCGCGGGCTGTACACGGGCAAGGTGCGTCGACTTAGATCGTCGACGTGGCTTCTTCAAGCACGTGTTCGCTGACGTAGATCGGCAGTGGCGGAGAGAAGGTGACGGCGACGGCGATCGCATCGCTGGGACGCGAATCGATTTCAACGATGGTGCCGTCCTCTTTCTTGAGCCGCAGCTGCGCGAAATAGGTGTGTTCGTTTAGCTCACTGATCACGACGCTATCAACGGTCGCCCCGAGTGACTTGGCGACACTCACAATCAAGTCGTGGGTCAACGGCCTCAGCGGCTGGTAGTCTTCTTTGACGCGACGATCAATGTTCGTCGCCTCAAAGATCCCAATCAAAATCGGAAACTCGCGATTCCCGTCAACCTCTTGCAGGTAAATGACCTGGTTGTCGGTAAGCTCGGAGATGATGATCCGAGCCAGTTGCATCTTGACGGGCATGATGGCAAGTTTGGCTAGTTGAAAAGTACGATTCTGGACGCAACGTTGCCCCATGCAGGGCGAACGCTCTTTAGTATACCGCCCGCCGGGGCAAGTGTCTGTCGTCCCCGCCCCCACACTTGGGGCTGGTCCCACACTTGGGCCCCCAACTACGACTCGAGCCGGTAGATGGTGGTTGCCAGTGGCGGCATGGTGATCGAAATACTATCGGGCCGGCCATGGTGGCCGCGTCCCAGTGTATTGCACCCTGGATAGTTGCCGACGTTCGAGCCACCGTAGGCTTCGCTGTCACTGTTGAAGACTTCTTTCCAGTAACCCGATTGCGGTACACCAACCATATAGTTGTGACGCACAACGGGAGTGAAGTTGCTGCACACCAGGATTGGGGCCGCACCCTCATCGCCCTTGCGGAGGTAAACAAGTGTGCTCTCGGCCGCATTCATGCAGTCGACCCACTCGAAACCTTCATCTGAGAAATCAAAGTGGTGGAGCGCCGGGTTCTCGATCACGAGTTTGTTCAAGTCGGCGATCAACTGTTGGACACCTCGGTGGGTGTCAAAGTCGAGCAGTTCCCATTGCGGGCCATCATCGTGGTTCCACTCGTTCCATTGAGCCAGTTCGCCGCCCATGAAGAGCAACTTTTTGCCTGGATGGGTCCACATGTAGGAGTAGAGCAAACGCAGGTTGGCAAATTTTTGCCACATATCACCCGGCATTTGGCTCAGCAAGGCGCCTTTGCCGTGCACGACCTCATCATGCGACAGAGGCAGCATGAAGTTTTCGGTGAAGGCATAGATCAAGCTGAACGTCAATTCATTTTGATGATGGCTACGATGAACCGGTTCGTGACGCATGTAGCTGAGCGTGTCGTTCATCCAGCCCATGTTCCACTTGTAGGTAAAGCCGAGGCCACCATCAAACGTGGGACGTGAAACGCCGGGCCATGCCGTTGATTCTTCGGCAGCAGTCACTACGCCGGGATACTGTTCGTGCACGGCAACATTAAAGTCACGCAGGAAGTCGATCGCTTCCAAGTTCTCGCGGCCACCATATTGGTTTGGCACCCAGTCATCGCCTTCTCGGCTGTAGTCCAGGTAAAGCATCGATGCGACCGCGTCGACACGAAGCCCATCGATGTGGTACTTGTCCAACCAGAACAGGCCGTTCGCAATCAAGAAGTTCTTCACTTCATTGCGGCCATAATTGAAGATCATGGTTCCCCAATCCGGATGCTCGCCCTGGCGAGGATCAGCGTGTTCATAAAGTGCTGATCCATCGAACCGGGCCAATCCGTGACCGTCTTTGGGGAAGTGTGCTGGCACCCAGTCGATGATGACGCCGATGTCATGTTGGTGCATGTAGTCGACGAAGTGCATGAAGTCTTCGGGGCTGCCGTGCCGGCTGGTGGGTGCAAAGTAGCCGACCGTTTGATAGCCCCACGATCCGGTGAATGGATGCTCGCTGACCGGCATCAATTCAACGTGGGTGAAGTTCATGCGATGGCAGTAGTCGACCAATCGTTTGGCGAGGTCGCGGTAGTCGAGCCAGCCGTGTGTGCGGCCCGGCCCTTTTTGCCAGCTGCCGAGGTGCACTTCGTACACGTTCATCGGCGAGTGCATTGGGTTCCAATTGGCGCGCCGTTCCATCCAACCCGAATCGTTCCAGTCGTAGTCCAGATCGGAAACGATCGACGCGGTCAGTGGCGGCAGTTCGGCGGCGAACCCGACGGGGTCGCTCTTGTCGACCCATTCGCCTTGTTTGGAAAGGACGCGGAACTTGTATTTGTCGCCGACCTTCGCATCGGGAATGAACAACTCCCAAATGCCGAGGTGCGGGTGAACCTTGGCCGAATGTTGGCGTCCGTCCCAGCCATTGAAGTCGCCAACGATCTGGACGGTTTTGGCATTGGGGGCCCAAACCGCGAAATTGACGCCTTGCACACCATCGATCGTACGAAGTTGTGCGCCGAGTCGTTCGTAAAGTTTGTGGTGTCGCCCTTCACCAATCAAATAGCGATCGAAGTCGCTAAGGATGCTCGGAGCTGCGTAAGGATCCTGCATGTCGACAATTTCGCCGTTACTGTTTGCCATCTGGATGCGATATCTTGATTCCGCGGCGGACGCCCTTGTCGCATCATCTTCGGGTTGGTGGCCGCCGTCGACCGTACCATCGCAAATCGCCTCAAAAAATCCAGCGGGATGGAGTCGTTTCATTGGCCTGCGGATGCCACTGGCCTTGTCAATGATCCATGCGGCCGAAGCGTTTGGGATCAACGTCCGCACTGCTGTCGCCGTCCTTCCGCGGTAGTCCACGGTGTGTGGGCCTAGGACTGCAGTGGGGTTCTCGTGTGTCCCGTCAATAAGGCTTCCAATGCTTGAAAGCGAGACTTGCGTGTGCATCTTCAATCCGTTTTCGTATCGCGATCGTGCCAACGGACACTGTCTTGCGTCTTCGATCGCTCCCTAAGAAAGGAACTAATCGTTGATTCGTGACCGCAGTCGTCGTTGGCGGTGATGGTTGGGTTTGGAGGAATGGAAAGGGTTAAGTTGGGTCGGTTGTTTCGTTGCGGGCAAAATCACCCGCGTGCCGGGTGTGCTAGGACGCTTCGGCCAAGTCGGCGCGATCGAATCGTTGTCGCGGTGGCACAGTGGTCGTTCCGGTCCCGCTCATCAACCAGCGTCGGAGCCGATCGGCGGGGGCGCGGCGTCTTTTGGGGGCCGACGGGAAGGCATGCGGCGAATCGACGCGACGCATCACGCGGCCCTGGCCAGCTTTTTCTCCGCCGCTGATCACGCGAGATGAAATCAAGACCGCTTCGACGTGATGGATCGACAACGCTCCGTCAATGCGGCGCCACAGGTCGGCGTGTTGGACGTCGACGCGGCTGCCAAAATGTTCCCACACAAAGTTGTTTTCACGCCAACGCGGAAGTGAATCGGTAAGTGAGCGTATCAGGTAGCGATTGTTGCTGATCAACGTGACCGAAGAGGGTCCTTCAATCGATTCGAGACCTCGGACAGCTGCCAAAAGGGTCAACCGGTTCAGGTCACCCTCTTCTTCGTCTTCGGCGTCAAACACCGACTCGCCTTCTGCCGTCTCAAGGGCAAAGCGCCAATGTCCGTAGTTGACCGCAGTCGATCGCGCATCACAGACCAACAAATAATCAGAAACGCTCGCGGCGTCGCTGGATGCCGCAGCGGTCACGGCATCGTTGTGCACAGAACTCAAAATCACAGGGACTTTATCCAATCAAGATGGTTCTTCGTGTGGTTGCCGACGATCATCGTCGACACACGACGGGAGGTGCGATCCATCAACGTGCGAACAAGGGCAAGCCATCTGGTGGCAAACCTTCTCCGCACAAAAGACGACTTCGGCAAGGTCGCCTCAACTGCCCAAGTCACACTTAAAGAAAACGGCCGCCTACTTTGACAGTCGGCACTAGGAACATTGCATTCCCTACATCCGGAACAGTACCGTGATTTGTAGCGCTACGAGGGCCCGCGGCGAGTGCATTCGGCTCAGCAATGTCAACAATCACTCTCCCGCTTGCGGGAGGGTCGGACGCAAAGTCCGGGGAGGGAATGATCGTTGTAAAACAAACCCTCTCCGGGCCTTAGAGCCCGACTCTCCCAAGGGAGAGTGTTAACAGGAGCCGTCGGCTCAGACACACGGCCTAATAGAGGACGCCGCGCACGGGCTCGAACTTCTCGGGCAATTCGGTCTCGCCGATCATTTGTCGAAGGTTGATTTCGATGTTCCGCGAAAGCGCCAGGACGGGAGTGTCGGACGGACGATTGCTGAACGGGTCCTGCAAAAAGATGGCCAACCGATCGACCAACAGAAACGCGAACGAAAGAATGATCGCAGTGGCGATCAACGCGGGTGCTGGCATGTCGGTCAGTCCGAACGGCAACAGAATGACAAAAACGAACATCATGCCGTCGACGATGCGGCTGTACGACCTGGGAAAGGGAGTGTTGCGAATCCTCTCACAGCCACCCATCGAGTTTGTCAAACGGACCAGCGTTCGCTCGAGCTCGATGAAACTGTACGAATCGAGCTTGCCCTGATCTCGGAGCTCGTACATGCGGCGAGTTTGCTGTTGCAGCAACGTGTTGGGGACATGTTTGCTGGTCCCACACTCCTTCATGTCTTCCTCAGAGAGAAACGGCGACAAGTCTTGGAGTTCGTCTTGTTTGCGAAGAAACCGCGCCAAGGCGAAACACCATGCTGCCTGTCGGTAAACCATTTCGCGAACAAGCTCATCGCCCGGCTCAGGTTGGGTCGACTGAAACGCCATCACTTGCCGTGTCCATGATCGAGAATCGTTGACGATGGCCCCCCATAAGATTCTCGCTTCCCACCAGCGTGCGTACGCCGAATTCGTTCGAAATGCGAGTAGCAGGCCGATCACAGTCCCCAGAACCGCCAACACCGAAAACGGAAACGCGACCTCTTCGAAGTGAAATTGCAGGTCCAGCAACGAAATCACCACGATGTAGCCCGTCACGGGCAACAGTTGGACCCAGAGTTCGGCGAGAATGCCCCACAGAGGGCGAGAAGAGTTAACAACCATGGGACCGATTCTAACGGGCAGTTCAAAATGTGAGTGTGAGTTATTAACCTACTCAGCGGCTGCGACAAGGATCCCTTTTCGAGAAACCCTATTTCGCCGACAACGATTTTCGTCGAACACGATTTTCGTCGACAATGATTTTCGTCGTTGGGCGTTTGTTGAGGCAAGTATGTCTGCATCCAAACTTGATCGCCGCCATTTTCTGCGTTCTGGAGCCTCTGCGATTGGCGCCGCAGCCATTGTCGCTCCGCGAATCGCTCGTGCCCAAGGTTTTAAAAGCGCAAATGATCGTCCACGTGTAGCCGTGGTCGGATGCGGAAGCCGCTGGTCACAGAAGGCGACGATTGCCGACGGACCCTACGGACTCGGTAAAGAGTTTCCAAAATTCTCGGACACCGTGATGGTCTGCGACGTCGATGATCATCGTGTCGAGCGCGCTCAGGGATTGGTCAAAGGTTGGTTGGGGCAAAAACCGGACGGAGCCAGTGACTATCGAAAAGTCCTGGACCGGGACGACATCGACATCGTCCATATTTCGACGCCTGACCATTGGCACGCCAAGATTGCGATCGAAGCGATGCTCGCTGGCAAACATCTCTATTGTGAAAAACCGATGACGCTGACCATCGGTGAGGGGCGGCTGCTTTGCGATGTTCAAAAACAGACCGGTCGCATCGTTCAGATCGGAACACAGCAGCGAAGCATTCCGCATATGGTCAAAGCGATCGCCATGATTCGCGAAGGCAGATTGGGGACAATCCAACGGGTTCAGTGCGCCGTTGGTGGCGGGCCGACCAGCCCGAAACTGCCCGTTGCCGCGCCGCCGAAACACTTTGATTGGGATCGTTGGCAGGGGCCAGTTGCGGAAACGGATTATCGCTATCTCGCCGGCGCGAGGAACGAAATGAAGAGCTGGTCACGTACTCACTACGAGTTTCGTTGGTGGTACGAGTATTCCGGCGGCAAGCTGACCGATTGGGGCGCGCACCATGTTGACATTGCGACCTGGGGAATGGGCAAGACAGAGACTGGCCCAGTCGCTGTTGATCCCGTGATGGTAAAACACCCGGTCGAATTCAAGGATGGCCGTCCGTTGTCAAACGACTGCTACAACACCGCAACGCAATTCAACATCAAAGCCACCTATGCTGACGGAACGGAGCTGACGATTCGGCACGACACTGACAACGGCATCCTTTTTGAAGGAACCAAAGGTCGCCTGTTCGTGAATCGTGGTCGGCTCGTTGGTGCTCCTGTCGAGGCGCTGAGTGAGAATCCGCTTCCGGCTGATGCGATGTCGCGCGTCTACGGTGGCGAGTTGACCGATCATCTTGCGAACTTCTTCTCAGGGGTTGCTAACAATCGGAGCCCAATCTCGGATCCATCGAGTCATCATCGAGCCCTTTCGACTTGTCACTTGGCGTCGATTGCCGCGCGGCTTGGTCGCAAGATCCAATGGGATCCCGAGTCGGAAACGGTCAAAGGAGATCCGTTGGCACAAGCAATGGTTGATCCGCCCAAACGCATTGGCTATGAAATCGAGCGTTGCTCGTGAGTCAAACTCGCATGTGACGTTGTGCTTTGCAGCTCGATGGGCATCTCGAAAGGCCCGACGCTAGCTAGCCCGGACTTTGCGTCCGATTCTCCCGCAAGCGGGAGGGAGATTGTTGGAGCGCGCGTAGCGCGCCAACATCAGCCGCTGAGCGATAGTTCGCGGTTTTGATGATTGGCGGACGGCAGGAACCGCACGCTATCGCGTTGCGGCTGATGATTGATCGCGGCTCACAGGTGAGCGGCTAGACGCTAGCTAGCGCGTTCGGCTCAAGGCGGGTGAGGACGGAGGCCTCCTGGTCCGCGACCGCGTTAGCGGACGGGGACGACAACCCATACGTTTTTTTTCGCGCGTAAGCGAGCGAGGTGCCTCTGGGCCAAGCATTAGCAGTGAACGCGCGTTCTCGTTCGATGCAAACTGTCTCGCAGTAAATGACTTTTTTTAGAAAATAGTTCCGATCGAATTCACTGCCCAATTACCGCCAACGTGTACATCAAGCTTCGGTGGAAAGTGTCACTGGAGTGATTCAAATGCGGTGTTTTGAGGCGTTGCGCATTTCTCGGCGCGCCGGCCAAGTGAACACATGATTCCTTTTTGTTCACTGCATTGATGGCGGTTACTTTTTGATGCATTCGCGTAACAGAGCATCGCTTTTAGTTTGCGAAGCTATCTCACGTTCTCGATCGACTAAGATATTTGCGCACAACCGCCCCGGCCTAGGTAGCATCACCTAGCCAGGGGTGTGTCTGGACTCGTCTTGTCGATCGAGCAACCCGACAACTCAGACTCACAACAACATCACAGGGCCATTCGAGGAATCGTTTCCCGCCTAACTCAATAGACGGTTTCCTTGGGAGAACTCCATGACCATCAAATCTACTTTGAAGACTTTGAAACGTGACCGCTCCCGAGCACGACGCCGCAAATTGCGTACGGAATTACTCGAAGACCGGCGGCTGTTGACAGTCTTCTTTCTCGAGGATTTTGAAGACGCGTCGATTACTTATACCCCGACTCCAGTCGACGCAATCGCTGATTTACCGAACGACTACCATGGGATTGTCGACTATTCCGCCCCGTCTATTTCGTTCACCAACAGTCAGGGGAATTCGGCATACCAAGTTCAGGACATGAATGGTGCCGCTCCAGTGTCGGGTACCAGTCAGGTGATCCTCGAATGGGACGACATTAATATTTCCGGCCACACTGGACTCGATCTCCAATTTTTCGCAGGCGTTGCGGGTAATTGGGATTCAACCGACGACGTTCAGTTGTCGTATCGACTCAACAATTCGGGAACCTTCGTTACGATATTCTCGGCGGCTTCACTCGGAAACGCGACGAACGCTTCGCCTGCGCTGGATACAAACTTTGACGGGATTGGTGATTCTGCCCTCACAACCAACGTGATGACGCAGTACACCGTTCCCATCCCTGATGGGAATACTCTCGACATTCGACTGCAAATCGATCAATTCAATTCTGGTGGCGAGGGATTTGCTTTTGATGACTTGGCGATTGACGGAGCGGTTGCCAATAATCCGCCAGCATTCGTCAGCATTGAGCGTCAAGTTCCGCCGAGCCAATTCACCAACGCGGATTCTTTGGTCTTCCGCGCGACCTTCAGTGAAGATGTGCAGAACGTTGACGTCTCTGATTTTGATGTGACCGGAGCGTCTGCGTCGGTGACCGGCGTCACGGCGGTCAATCCCTCGACCTATGACCTGACCGTCTCGGGTGGCAACTTGGCCAATTTCAATGGCACCGTTGGCATTGACCTCGATCCAGGCCAGAACATCGAAGACATTGGCGGGGCGCCGTTGCCCAATACCGAGCCCTCGGTCGATGAAACGTTTAGCGTCGACAACACCGCGCCTTCGGTAACTTCGTTCACGCGTTTCGATCCCGCTGGCACGCCAACAGCCGAGGATTTCCTCACCTTTCGCGCTCAGTTCAGCGAATCGGTGAGCAATGTTAGCCCTGGCGATTTTGCTACGAACGGAACGACGGCCAGCGTGACGGCAGTCGTTCCTGTATCGACATCGTTGTATGAAGTCACCATTGGCGGCGGCGACCTTGGCACACTCAATGGCGTCGTCGGGCTCGATCTCTCGGGCGGGCAAAACATCACCGACTTTGCAGGGAATGCGCTCGGAAACGCCGAACCGGGTACGGATGAAACCTACACAATGGACAATGTTGGTGCCCCGGTCTCCATTCTCTTCGAGGATTTCGAAGACGCGGTGTTGACCTACACACCGAGTCCTGCGGATGCCATCGGCGACGTTGCTGGGAACGACTACTACGGCCGGCTTCTTTACTCGGCGCCAAACATTACGTTTGCCAATCCTCAAGGACAGTCGGCTTATCAGGTCCAGGACATGGATGGGGCGGCACCCTCGGGGACGAGTTCCGTCACGCTTGATTGGGACGACATCAACATCGCTGGGTTCACGAACCTTGATCTGTCCTACTTCGTCGGAGCCAGTGGGCTTTGGGATTCAACCGATGATGTGGTCCTTTCCTATCGCCTGAACAACACAGGCTCTTTCATCTCGCTCTTTGCAGCTGCATCTGATGGGAATAACACCAACGGGGCGCCACGAATTGACACCAACGGTGATGGAGCTGGTGATGGAGCGGTGTTGACCTCAACAATGACGGAGTTCAACAACAGCATCCCCGATGGAAACGTTATCGACATCCGCCTTCAGATTGATTCATTCAATGCGGGGGGCGAATCCTTTGCCTTTGATAGTTTGGACCTCGTTGGTGATGTGATTGACAATCCGCCTGCCCTGCTGAGTTTCGAGCGTCTCACTCCTCCTGCACAATTCACCAACGCCGATTCACTCGTCTTCCGTGCGACCTTCAGCGAGGACGTCCAGAATGTTGACGCTTCGGACTTTGACGTGGATGGAAGCACGGCAACCGTCAGCGGCGTGAATCAAATCAACGCAGCGACCTATGACCTAACGGTGTCTGGCGGTGACTTGGCCAGTCTCAACGCAAACGTTGATCTTGACCTTGCAGGTGGCCAAAACATCGAGGACTTGGGCAACAATGCATTGCCGGCAGTTGAGCCGACCATTGACGAGTTCTTCACAGTCGATAACACGGCTCCAAGCATCTTGTCCTTCGAGCGATTCAATCCCGCTGGCTCGCCCACTTCCGAAGACGTGCTCACTTTCCGAGCGACCTTTAGCGAAGCGGTCAGTGGGGTGAGCCCCGGCGATTTCCAGCCAAACGGAACGACAGCCGGTGTGACGGCAGTGGTTCCGGTGAGCACTTCCGTTTATGACGTCACCATTGGTGGCGGGGACCTTGGAGTCCTTAACGGGATTGTGGGGCTGGATCTGACGCCCGGTCAAAACGTGTCCGATTTCGCTGGTAACGATCTTACGCAAGCCGAGCCGGCAACGGACGAAACCTACACACTCGATAACGTCGGCGTTCCGGTTTCGATTCTGTTTGAAGATTTCGAAGACAACGTGCTTACCTACACGCCAACACCCGCCGACAGTATTGGTGATCTTGCGGCCAGCGATTACTACGGTCGCGTTGGCTTTGCAAACTTGCCGAGCAGCATCAACTACAGCAATCAACTTGGCCAGTCGTTCTTCGGTGCCCACGACATGGATGGTGCCATCGTTCCAGCAAGCACGGTTCAGCTGAACTGGTCGAATATCGACATCTCGAACTTCACCAACCTCGATCTTTCTTGGTTCTTTGCAGAGGATGACGCCAGCGCCGGAGAGGATTGGGATGCGAGCGATTCGGTGATCTTCGAAATGCAGCTTGACGGTGGCGGTTTCACCCCATTCTTCGCGATCGAGGCAGAGGCGAACGCCACCAACCAGCGTCCACGTGTTGATACCGACTTTGACGGAATTGGCGATGGACAAGAGATTACCGACACGTTCTCACAGTTCAGTATCACGATTCCTGATGCTGACACGCTCGATTTGCGTTTGACGATTAGCAATCTCAACGCGGGTGATGAGGACATTGCGTTTGACAACCTGTCGCTCGTCGGCGATCTCGGCGCTCAAGTCGAGAGCGTCGTCTACTTCAACGAGAATGCCAGCAGCGAAGCGAACCTTCGCACTGACGGAACGGGCCAACGGTCGATCATCCGACAGGTCGAAGTGACCTTCGATGGTTTAGTGAGTGTGCCGACCGGGCCGGTGACCAATGATTCGTTTGTCGTGGAATCGACTGATCCGGGTACGCTTGGCACTAAGGTTGGCCTCAATGTCGTCTCAAGCCAAGTGGTCGGTGGCAAACAGGTTGTCCTTCTCAACTTCACCGGGACAACTTTGATTGAAGATAGTTCCGAGGGCGTTCCCCCGACGCTGCCGATGCTTGAAGACGGTAACTTCCGATTGACGGTTGATGGCGGCCTTTTGGGAATCGACGCAAACGGATTTGATGCAGGCGTCGACTTCGTTGACGATTTCTTCCGTATTTATGGTACTGCGGACGATGATAGCGACGTCGATTTGTTCGACTTTGCTCGCTACCGAGACCACTTCGCCAACGGAACTCGTATGGCCGTGTTTGACTTCAACGACAACAACATCGCCGACCTGTTCGACTTTGCCCAATTCCGCGGGCGGTTCCTGCAGAGCGTCTAGAAGTTGGTCGCAGCCATGTAGGCATGTGGGCCGGATCAAGGAGCGAAAGCGACACAGATCCGGCAGTTTGTCGATTTGGTGCGTGCATGCACACACTTACGTTTGATTTCGATGAGTCTGTAGGCCGGATCAAGGAGCGACAGCGACGTAGATCCGGCAGTTCGTCGATTTGGTGCGTGCAAGCACACACCCTACGGCATGCACAAGAATTCGGGCTTTACGCCTCAGCTTCCTTCAGCAGGCGATCGAGCACACCGTTGACGAAACGCGGGCTATTCTTGTCGCCATAGCGTTTGGCCAACACGATCGCTTCATTCACAGCGACACGGCCCGGCGTTTCTGAGTAGAGAATCTCGTAGGCACCCAATCGCAAAACGTTGCGATCGGTGACCGGCATCCGCGGCAGCGTCCAATGCGTTGCCAGGGCGGATAAACGGGAATCAATTTCGTCTCGATGATCGAGCGTCCCGTGCAACAATGCATCGGCGAACTCGGTGAGCGCCTTGCGACCCTGCAGTCTTGATCGAATGAACGAGCGTGCAGACGCAGCATCACGGTGATCGTTCATGTCTGCTTCGTACAGCAGCTGAAGGACGATCTCACGAGCACGTCGACGCGTTGACATGTTTGGCAGGGGAGCTCACGGGCGCAAATGGATCAAAGAACGAGCCGGGAATTGTAGGGACATTGGCCGCGTGCGCCGATTGGGCAACGGCAAGAAATGCACTGGCTGCCCCGAGGCCGGTATATTTGAAGGGGTGTCAACCTGGCGTGACATACCTGCCCCACATTCCCTTCCCGCCGTGACTCTTGGCCCCCTTAGCGAGTTGTTCATGCAGACGCTACGAATCTTGTGCCGTGATCGACACTGTTGCTCTCCCTTGAATTGGTTTCTCTCTCCACCACTTTGGGCACTTGCTCTCGTTGTTTGTCTGTCGGGGTCGGCATCGGCAGAGCTTCGCGTTGGAGCCGCACGCGTTGACGTGACGCCCAACCAGATGCCAGTGCTCGTCAATGGTGGAATGCTGACTCGCAGCAGTGGAGAAATCAAAACGCGGGTCAACGCACGCGCTATCGTCCTTGATGATGGCGACGATCGCATGGCATTGGTCGTCGTTGACAGTTGCATGATGCCGAAACTGCTGCTTGACGACGCTAAGCACCGCGCGGCAAATCGCACGAAGTTACGCGCGGACCGAATCATGATTTCCGCGACGCATACTCACACGGCGCCTTCCGCCTTTGGTGCTCTCGGCACCGATGCCGATCCAACCTATGTGCCGTTTCTCCGTGAGAAGCTTGTCGAGGCAATCGTCGAGGCAGAATCGAACCTGCAGCCAGCAAAGGTCGGTTTTGTGAGTGGCGCGGCTGACGACTTCACTGCGCTGCGTCGCTGGGTGAGACGGCCCGACAAGGTGGACATGGACCCATTCGGCAATCCAACCGTCCGAGCAAACATGCATGCGGCGCGCAATCCCGACGATGTGACTGGCCCCTCTGGTCCAGAAGACCCCGAGCTTTCGATGATCGCGTTCCGCAGCAATGATGGAAGACCGATCGCTCTGCTTGCCAATTTCTCGATGCACTACTTCGGAGACAAGGCAATTAGCGCCGATTACTTCGGCCTTTTCTGCGACGGTCTTGAGCAGCACGCCGCAGCTTCAAGTGGAACGGCCGATGTGGTCGCCATCATGTCTCACGGTTGCAGCGGTGACATTTGGCGGCGCGACTACATGACGTGGCAGGGCAAAGACGATTCAACGATCGAAGGTTACGCACAAGGGCTCTTGCAAGTCGCAACCGATTTGTACGACTCGGTCGAATACGGCGATGCGGACATTGCGTTTGCGGAAAAGCGGCTTGCGATGAAGTATCGAGTTCCCGATGCGCAACGCTTGTTGTGGGCCAAGGGCGTTGTCGAGCCGCTCGGGCAATCGCCTCCGAAGACACGCGAGCAGGTCTACGCGCGTGAGCAGATTTTGTTGCATGAGCTCCAGCAAACGGAGGTGGTCGTGCAAGCGATGCGCATCGGTGACATCGCCATCGCGACGACACCCAACGAAACGTACGCGTTAACGGGCCTCAAGTTGAAATTGCAAAGTCCGCTCGCCAAGACGATGGTGATTGAACTTGCCAACGGCGCCGATGGTTACATTCCTCCGCCCGAACAGCATGCTCTTGGAGGCTACAACACCTGGGCAGCGCGTTCAGCGGGGCTCGAAGTCGCAGCGGAGCCTCGGATCGTCGCCGCCGGACTTGAACTGCTCGAAAGCGTCACCGGCAAGCAACGACGTCGCGTTGATCCGGGGCAAGGTCCCAAGTCAAAGGCGATCGCAAAATTGTCACCAGCCGCGTACTGGCGTTTGCACGAACAAGAGGCCCCCTTGGCCAGCGATGCGTCGGGAAACCATCGCCACGGCTCGTTTGAACGCCGCGTCCTCTATTTCCTTGAAGGCCCTGCAGGTTTTGCCGGCGATAAGACGAATCGCTGCGTGCATTTTGCTGGCGATCGGATGCGCGTTGCGCTTGACGGATTGGGAACGAATTACTCGATCATCATGTCCGTTTGGAACGGGATGCCGAATGACGTCCGAGAGACTTCGGGTTGGTTCTTTTCACGCGACCATGCTCACGGTACCAGCTCCGTTGGGGATCACTTTGGTTTGGGTGGCAAGGGCGACTCGGCTGGTCGCCTTGTCTTCAAGCATGGGCATCAGAAGCCCGTGTTCGGAAAAACGGTCATGGATCGTTGGGAGTGGTACCAGGTAGTGATGGTTCGCCGTGATGATCGCGTGAGCGTCTATCTGGAAGGAAATGACACGCCCGAGATTGAGACCTCGGCCGGCGTGATTGGCAATCTGGCCGAAACCGCCTTCATCGGCGGACGAAGCGATGACGATTCCAATTGGGAAGGCCGCATCGACGAAGTGGCCCTGTTCGACCGGGCGCTCACCGCCGAGGAAGTCGCTGCGGTCTTGGGCGCTGAGCCACAAATTCGTCGTACCGAGCGTTAGCCGGAACCTTTGTTCTCTTCCGCCACTGGCGTCACGACGAACGGCGTTTGTGAGCCGTGATCGCGTTAGCGGACGGGCCTTGGTTCGACCTGGAAGCCAAACTCGGTAGTGTTGGGCCGAAACAAGCACGCACCGACAACAAGGGCCCGAGGCCTCACGGCCATCGGCTCACTGGAATCTGTGTTCTCTTCCGGCTATTGGTGGGAGTACGAACGGCGATGCCACGTTCTATTTCATCAGTTGGCAGGCGGCCGCGATCCGCTGGATGCTTTGGGCATCGAGATCGCTGAGCATAGGAAGGAGCGGCCCAGCGTTTGCGATCCCTGATTCGGTGATCGCGTGATGGAGCACGCGGATCGGGCTGATCTCGTTTCGCAGGTCTTCGAGGGGACAGAACCACTTGCGAATCGACTCGGCGGTTTCGAAATCGCGTTGGTGGATGGCGTGCATCATTTTCATGCTCTGTTCTGGAGCGACGCAAACACACCCGCTTGTGAATCCGGTCACGCCAAAATCACGCAAGTGCACGATCGCCGGCTGTTCGCCAATGCCGCTGACGACACGCTCGGCAGGGAAGACGTCGAGCACTTCGCGCAGGTAGTCGTCTTGAGCGGGATCGTCACGGACGACCGCGTACTTGATCCAAGAGATCGCACCGTCCGATTCAAGCGACTTGACCAAGTCGGGCTCAAGCCAGCGGTCAAACTTTAGGTAAAGCACGAGCGGCTTACCGTAGGCTTCGGCGAGTTTGCGAGTCGCGGTTGCGATCCCCTGCGAATCAACGATGTCTCGCGATGGCAGCACCATCGCTGTGGCGAATTCAAAATCCTTGAGCACTTCGATTTGGTCCCGCGCGAAACCGTAGGCCGGTCCGATCGAAGGAACAACCGTGGTGTCAGCGCCAGACTGTTCGGCGAGCATCGCCAGCGTGCTGGCGTATTCCGCGAGTGCAATGTGGTAGAAGACCGCGTTGCCACCATAGAGCAACGAACGCACTCCGCCCGATTCAAGATGTTTGATGATCTTGGCGTTTTCGGTGGAGCAGACCTGCATGTCGCTGTTTCTTGCAAGCGGCGGAACAGCAAACACAGACTCGCGCAGATGGGCGGGATCGAATGCGTCGGTTTTCATAGTCAATGGTGATCGATGTTGAGGGAAGGTGTGTTGGGGCGGGAATCGAGTGCGGGCTAGAAGATGTCGGGTTCGGCGCCGGGCGTGGAACCGACAAGAAAGTCAAAATCGCATCCCTTGTCAGCCTGTGTGACATGTTTCGCGTAAAGATGACCGTAGCCTCGATCGGGAGCAGGCTTCGGCGGAGCACAGGCGGCGCGTCGACGTTCCACTTCGTTTTCGTCGACGTGCCAATGAATCGTTCTCTCTGGCACGTTGATCTCGATTTCGTCGCCCGTTTCGACCAGGGCAAGTGGACCGCCCGCTGCACTTTCGGGCGCAATGTGCAAGACACACGTTCCGTAGCTCGTCCCACTCATTCTGGCATCGCTCATGCGAACCATATCGCGCACGCCGGCTTGCAGGAGCTTCTTCGGAATTGGCAACATGCCCCATTCAGGAAAACCGGGCGCGCCGAGTGGGCCTGCGTTCCGCAAGATCAGGACACTGTTCTTGTCGACTTCAAGATCGGGATCGTTGATCTTGGCCTTCATTTCGGCGTAGTTGTCGAACACCAGAGCGGGACCGCGATGCTGTAGAAGTTTCTTATCCGCTGCGATGGACTTGATGACACAACCGTTGGGCGCGAGATTGCCTTTTAGCAAACAGGTCCCACCTGCCTCGGCAACGGGGTTCTCGCGGGTACGAATGACCTCGTCATCGATGACTTCTGCACCCTCAATCTGCTCGCCCAGCGTCATTCCATTGACCGTTTTACACTCCACATTCAACAGGTCGGTGAGTCGTGAAAGAAGGGCCGGCAATCCGCCTGCGTTGTCAAAATCTTCCATCAGGAACCGACCACCTGGACGAAGATCGCCAAGAACGGGCGTGGTGCGTGACAGTTCGTCGAATCGGTCGAGCGTCAGTTCGATGCCCATGCGGCCTGCAATCGCGATCAAGTGCACGATCGCATTGGTGCTTCCGCCAATCGCCAAGGATGTCATGAGCGCATTGTCGATCGATTTTTCAGTTAAGAAGTCCGATGGCTTTAGGTTTTGCCAGGCCAGATCGACAGCTCGGCGTCCGGTTCTTACGGCAAGCCGACAATGATTCGCAACGACTGCGGGAACGTTCGCTGAGTTGGGAAGCGAAAAGCCCATCGCTTCGGTGACGCAGGCCATCGTGCTTGCGGTCCCCATCGTCATGCAGGTGCCCGCGGATCGCCCGATGCAGTTCTCGATCCCTTTCCAATCACTGTCACAAAGGTTACCCGCGACGCGTTCATCCCAGTATTTCCAGACGTCGCTGCCACTACCAAGCGTGACGTCCTTCCACCGTGCTTTGAGCATGGGGCCGGCAGGCATGAAGATCGAGGGTACGTCGGCGCTGATGGCGCCCATCAACAACGCAGGCACCGTCTTGTCGCAACCGCCCATCAGTACGGCGGCGTCGACGGGGTGACAGCGCAACACCTCTTCGACTTCCATCGCGAGCATGTTGCGATAGAGCATGGTGGTTGGCTTCATCAGCATTTCGCCGAGCGACATGACCGGTACTTCGACTGGGAAGCCGCCGGCTTGCAGAATGCCGCGCCGCACTTCCTGGACACGCTCTGGGAAATGCGAATGACAGGTGTTGAACTCGCTCCATGTGTTCAGGATGGCGATGACCGGCCGATCTTGATAGTCCGCGTCGTCAAAACCCATCGCCTTTAAACGCGATCGATGGCCAAACGAACGCATGTCGTCTGGGCCAAACCAGCGGTGTGATCGAAGTTGCTTGGGATCGTGGTCAGTCATGAGGCGGGAGTGGCTGGCGAGAGGGGATGGGGAGGGGCTGACGTCAAGCCGTCATTACTGTTGATCGATGATCTGATTGAACAATCGACGATTGTTTTGGCGTGCTTGGCGACATTGAGCAACGATCATAGCCGGTTCCGCTTCACCCATCAGGTAGGCAAGGTTTTGCATCAGCTCGGCATCCTCTGGAAGCTCGTGACGCTCAGGCGTGGCCATCAATCGCAAGCGAGCTTCCACACGGCGAAGCGTTCGGTAGCCGTGGATCAATTCCAAAGCGTCCTTTTCATCGAGGTAGCCCGCTTTTGATAAAGCTTCGAGCGAGGCAGTGGTTCCTGGTTTGATGATTTCAGGTGACTCGCCCGCATGACGCAATGTCAACATTTGCCCGATGACTTCCGCGTCGACCGTGCCGCCTTCACCTCGCTTGAGGTTCTCGGGATTTGCCGTCGCTTCCATTCGCGTTCTCAGGTCGCGAATCTCTTCTGCCATCCCAGCGTGCCAGCTGGTTTGTTGGATGACTTTGGAAATGGCAGAATCGGTTGCCCTGCGAAGTTTGGTTGATCCCGAGATCGCCCGTGCCTTGCAAATCGCCATCCGCTGCCAGAGTGGCGCCGTGCCTTGTGTGAACTGACGCAAGAAGGTTTCGACCGAGACAGCCATGAGCCCTTCTTCGCCTGTCGGGCGCAGTCGCGAGTCGAGTTCGTAGAGCTGGGCACCCGGTCCCGATTTGTTGATGCGACTGACGACCTTGCCAGCCAGCTGGTTAAAGAACCGCTGGTTCGTCATCGTCGACCGGTGGCCACCGACGCGCCGCTTCGTCTCGCCTTCGTCGGAGTACAAAAAGATCGCGTCGAGGTCGCTGTGATAGTTGGGCTCGCGACCACCGAGTTTTCCGAGGGCCAGCGTGACCAATTCAGTCTGTTCGCCCTTTTCGTTTACGGGATCACCAAATCGATCAGACAACAACGCCTGTTCGTGTTCAATCACGCGACGCAGACACGCTTCGGCTGTATCGGCGATCGCAGCATGAATCGCTTCGACCGGTTCTTTGCCGAGCATGTCGCGCACGCCGATGTTCAAGTGTGCTCCATTCTTGAACCCGCGCAAGATGAGATCGATATCAGCTGCTCCGCGGCAGAGCTCGATCGAATGGGCATCCAGTCGGCTTGTCGAGGGAAGGCGATCCATCAGCAGGGAATCGATCAACTCATCGATCATGCCCGGGTTCTCGGTCAAGATCCCGTTCAAGTAGGGCGTTGTCGCAGCGAGTCGCACTACCAGCTCCATCGTTGGTCGATGCGACCCGAGCAATTCCCAAAGGGTTGCTTTGGCTCCAAGCGAATCGGTGACTGCGACCAGCGATGCGAGCGCCGCTTGTGGATCGGGCGTTCGAGAAATCTCTTCCAGAAGTTTGGGGGCCAAAGCAGCAAAGAAATGTCGGCAACGGTGCGGCGACAAAAAGCTCACCGTTTCACTACTTAGCGATACCAAGTCATGCATCGCCCTTTGCGGATCGGCAAGACCGTGCTTCTGCATGGTTTCCTGCACCATGTCCTGGTCCGGATCAGGATCGAGAACGAGCTCCGCCTCGATGGGCATGGAATCTTCGTGGGGTGCGTCAAGCATCAAGTGATTGATCATCTTGCGATTGACTTCGAACGTCTCATCCAAGAGGCGACTGAATCGATCCGCATCACCCCCGGAACCGTCATCGGCTCGAATGCCCAGCTGCCAAGCCAAGCGTGCACGCAATTCCGGGTCGTCCGGCAAGACGCCGCCGCGTCGGTCGAACATCACCGAAAGCTGATGTTGAAGCCGGCAGAGGCGAGCGTAGTTCTCGGACAAGAGAGTCGCTTCTTGATGCGTCAAGCACCCCGCTTGCTCAAGCGCGACGATCGCATCATGGGTGTTGCCACAGCGAACCGACGCTACGTCGCCGCCATGAAGCAACTGCAGAAACTGCACGGTCATTTCGATGTCGCTGCGACCGCCAGGACCACTGACAATGTCTTGGCCGATCGCGCGGTGCTGTTCAGCGCGTCGTTCAAGCTTGTGCTTGAGGGCGCGGATTTCCGACATGTCGCCGCGACTCAAAAAGCGTCGGAAGACCCACGGTTCGAGACGATTGAGGAAGGCTTCGCCGAATGCTTGTGACCCCGCGACCACCCGTGATTTGACGAAATTCATGCGGTGCCAAGTTCGGCCGCTCGTTTCGTAGATCCGTCCGGCTTCGAGCGCGCTGCAAATGTGGGCACCCACTTCGAACATGGGCCCCTGGCGAAGATCGATGTCAAAACCAACGGCGTTCTGGTCGGGAGTGACCAGTTGCATGACTTCGCGGATGAGCGAATCGAAGAACTCTCTGTGATAGGGGTTGTGGCGGTCGATGCGATCGTAGAGGAAGACCAACTGCATGGACGAGTTGTAACCGAGCTCTTCGCCGCCGAGCTGTCCGAATCCGATGACGGTCACCGTGGGATGCGATCCGTCACTCATGCGAGGGTACTCGCGACGCTCGACGAGTCTTTCGGTTGCAAACTGGAGGCTCGCTTCCACCACTGCATCGGCGACGTACGCGAGTTGACGGCCCACTTTCTCGGGTGACATGCCGCGGACGAACTCGGCGTAGGCAATGCGCACCATTTCCTGAGACACGAACTTTCGGATTGCCAGCGCGGCTCGGCCAGCACGGTCGACGCGCGAGAGCGTGGCGACCAATTCATCAACCAGGAATTTGCGTTGAGCAGGCTGGCCGTCGCTGGCACGCAGGAGATCGAAACTGTCGGGGTCGGCGATCAGGCGGTTGGCGATCGTTTGACTGGTCGCAAATACCTGCAGCAGGGCCGACAGTGCACCTTCGTCACGTTCAAAGAGGGCGAGCAGCGATGTTGGGTTTCTTCCGGCCTGGATGAATCGGGCCAAATTTGCAACCGCGGCGTCCAGATCGACCAGCTGATCGAATTCACCAACCAGGCGGTGTTTCAAGTTCTCAAGAAGGTCCGCGGTCGCGCCGCTGGTCCAAATGGAGCGAAGATGGTTTTTGGCGGATTCGACGTCGCGGAACCGCGCACCATCGATCCACCCAAATGAGTTGTCGTCGGCGGTGTCAGCGGGTTTGGCGTCCATGTTTTTCGAGTTCTTTGTAATCCGATTGATTCTGCCAAACGCGTGACCACTTTGTTCCATCTTAGCTGTTTGATGGAACAAAACGGACCTGAATTGCATCTGACGCAACGTCAGCAGAGCGAAAACCGTTCGCTCACGCGGGGATCCGTTCGCTCACGCGGGGATCCTTGTGACCAACCGTGCGACCGGAAAGACACAATCGAGTAAACACCGCTGACTCCAAACCAACAAACTCCGTTGATCGAGAGGTATCGCAGCCCAGTCGACCTGCAACCGCAGATCCATGGTCCGCCCTGATCTGCAAGGACGTAAGTTTAAAACCCGTGAGACAATGCGTGTAGTGGCGTTCAGATTGCCGCAGAGAACGCGGCTTTGAAACCGCGCCGAGGCAAAGTTTCTGCGAGAAAGTTTTGGCAACCCGAAGCTGTCGGTCATTTCCGTAACCTACCTTTTGGCACCGAGACGGCCGCCGGGGGGAACCGGACTTTTCTGGGCCGGTTTCTATCGAGTCGTGAAGGCGACACATGTTGCGTTGAATCAACGCCCTGGTGTCGTTTTTCGTCAACATTGCGGCGGCCAAAAAATCGGTCACTTTTCACGCAACCTATTCTCTCACAACAGTTTGCCATGATTTACGCACTGGCCGGATGCGATTCCGGCACTGGGCCTGCTCTGTCTCTCCCGAACCTAAACGATGGTTCAGAAACGGGTTTCGAGGAGACGTTGATGGGAAAGAAGTTCAGCCGCCGCAGTCTACAAGATGACGCCTTTTCTGCCGAGGAATCGGTGTCCCGCCGCTCACGTGTGATGGGGCAGGAGTTCGCCGACGCCCAGGACGACGAAGAGCGATACAGCGAAGAAGAATCCGATCGCACGCGACGCCGAGAAGAGTCGGACGCCGACCCGACCGAAGATCCGGTTCGCATGTACCTGATGCAGATGGGCCAGATCCCTTTGCTGACCCGCGAACAGGAAGTCGCCGCAGCCAAGCAGATCGAAAAGGCACGCGATCGCTATCGCCAGTGGATGTTGGCGACCGACTTCATGCTGCAGAACGCTTTGAAACTGCTCGAGCAGGTTCGCGACAAAACACTTCGCCTTGACCGCACGATCGAAGTGAGCGTGACCAACGCTGCCGAGAAGAAGGCGATCATGAAGCGAATCGTTCCCAACGTGCGAACGCTTCAGTTCTTGCTGAGCCAGAATCGCGCAGACTTCATGACCGCTGTCGACAAAAAGTTGCCCATGCGTCAACGACGTGCCGCATGGCGTAACCTTGTGGTTCGACGCAACAAGGCCGTTCGCCTGGTCGAAGAAATGAATTTGCGTACCGGCAAGCTGCAGCCGATCTTCGAAAAAGTTCGACGAGCGTCGGAGCGAATGATCGAGATCCAAGGGTTGCTCAACAATCCCGAAGCTCTTGAGATGCCAGGGATGCCAACCCAGGCTGAACTCAAAAGCGAACTTCGCTACTTGATGCGATTGACCTACGAATCGCCTGCGACGCTTGCTCGCCGGGTTTCCAAGTGCGACGCTTATCGCGACGACTACGATGCAGCGAAACGTGTTTTGTCGGCCGGTAACTTGCGATTGGTCGTTTCGATCGCCAAGAAGTATCGCAACCGGGGTCTGTCGTTCCTCGATTTGATCCAAGAGGGTAACACTGGCTTGATGCGAGCGGTCGACAAGTTCGAGCACGCTCGTGGGTACAAGTTCAGCACCTATGCAACCTGGTGGATTCGCCAAGCGATCACCCGCGCCATTGCTGATCAAAGCCGTACCATCCGCGTACCGGTTCACATGATCGACACGATGAACAAGATTCGTCAGATCACTCGTGACCTGGTTCAAGAGAATGGCCGCGAACCCACCGCCGAAGAAGTTTGCCAGCGAAGTGGCTTGTCACTCGAAGACACACGCGTGATCTTGAAGATGAGCCGCCAACCGTTGTCGCTTGATCAGCCGATCGGCGATCACGAAGACAGCGTCTTTGGTGAATTCCTCGAAGACCATCGCGACGACGATCCATTGATGGAAACCAATCGCGAGGCCCTCAAGGCTCAGATCGATTTGGCCATGGAAACGCTGAACTATCGCGAACGCGAAATCTTGCGACTCCGCTACGGTTTGGCTGACGGCTACACCTACACGCTCGAAGAAGTTGGCCGGATTTTCCAAGTCACTCGCGAACGTGTCCGACAGATCGAAAGCAAAGCAGTTCGAAAGCTGCAGCAACCTTACCGAGCCAAGTCGCTGGTCAGCTTCCTTGATGGTGCCGAATTGGCCGTCATGGAAGGAAGCGAGGCACTCTAGCCTGCGGCCAGCGAAACCCGACCAACCATCGTTTGCGTCCCCAAGTTCGCTTGGGGACGCTTTTTTGTTGCCACTGGAGGGTCGTCTTTCGCTCCGCGAAAGGAGCGTCCTAAACGCAAGAGTGCGCACGACACGATGCAGCATCGGGCGAGAGCTCAGCGACGAATCGCCGCCATCCTGATTGGGCATCTCTCGCTCCGAAGCGTCGCATCATGTTGATTGAAATGGATCAAAGTAGGATTCGCTCTCCGACCTTTTGGTCTACCGGGTAGACCCGTTCGGTTGGCAAGAGCCGACGCGCATTGGCAACGTTGCCGGATCGAATGCATCGACGGATCTTGGTTACCAGCGGCGTTATGTCGGTGATTTCTTGTGTCCAGTCGTTCACGTACTCGTGAATCAAGTTTCGCGAGATTCCCACTTGGATGCTGTAATGGTTCAAGGCTGCACCGCGCAGCGATCGTTCGGTGTCCCATTGAACGTGCACTGCTGCCGTCTCGAACTCAGTCTGCCATTTCGTGCCGTTGCTGTAGACGGATGGCTCTGGATGCGTCAGCACGCCCAGTGAGAGCGCCTTTTCCCAACCTGACCGAGCAATCCGCACGGCAAGTGTGCGTCGTTGGCCCGATTTCTGGCCCCAGCGACTGCGATACATTAGCCAAAGAAATGACGGCTTGATCCATGTCATGCGTTTGAGCGAGAACGGCGCCACGAAACGCTGGTGTTCCAATGCAGCATCGGCGATCTGCGGCCGGTAGGCCTGGTAGATCACGATGGACTTGGCGTCGTAGTTGGCTCTGATTTGGTATTCAGGTTGCATGAGGATGTGTCGCTCGAAACGGACGACCGGGGAAGCGAAACTCGATCAATCAGACACAACGCTATCGCTTGGGTTCGTCTGTCTATTGGGCACAAGTGATCTTGTTGAGACAGTATTCTGTAAGGTTCGTGCGTGGACTCGGCGAAGGCGTCGACCATCCCAGAACGCCGCTCAGCGCAAACCGCTGACGATGTGGAGTTGATATGAATTCACCCTCATTCATTGCGAAAAACCTTCGAGCTGTTCATTTCGGCCCGAATTGGCCAGGCGTCTGCCTGAAGGAGAAGGTGGCGGATCTCCGTTGGGAGCAAGCGATCCAGCAAATCGATGGCTACCACTCAATTGCGACGCTCGTCTTTCACATGAATTACTACATCGATGCAACCATCAAAGTCTTCCACGGTGAACCGCTCGAAGCGAAGGACTCGCTGAGCTTTGAGCATGCGAGAATCGAAAATGCCGACGATTGGGAGACGCTCTTGGACAAGACTTGGTCAGATGCCGAGGAACTTGCATCGTTGATCGAGCAGATGCCAGAGAGCCAACTTCAAGAGGATTTCGTCGAGTCAAAGAACGGGACGTATTACCGTTGCCTCGTCGGACCGATTGAACACTGCTATTACCACCTCGGTCAGATCTCCTTGTTGCGCCGACATGTGAAGAAGTGATAAACCCGTTCGCAATAGGCGGGCGAAGATTCGCACCAGCGATTCGGTTCGCTTAGACTGGTAGCGTTCTTAGTCAGCCACCATCAAGAAAGGTATTCGCATGGACACTTTGATCGGCTTCTTGATCATCACCTTCATGATTGTTGGAGCCATCGGTTGGCTCTGGATCGTCGTCACGGCCTTTAGTGATGGCGAAGCAATCTGGGGTGTCGGCTGCTTGATTCTTTGGCCCGTTTCGCTCATCTACGGAATCATGAATTTTGGCGAGCTGAGGATTCCGTTCTTTATGTTGCTCGTCGGAATGCTCGGCCGGATCGGATTGGCCGTGGTTGCGATCGCGATGAGTTGACAGGCGCGAGCGTGGTTGCGGGGAATGGTAGGGCCTGCCCTCGTTACCCCGCTCCGCGTGGTAACGCACTCTTCGGACGCTCCGCGTCCCATTTACTACTCGTAGCTACCTTCGTCAGAAGGTGGTCGCGGTGCTGAGAGACTCTCTTGCATTCCCACGCTCTGGCGAGCGTAGCTACAGGGAGTGGTACTCGCGGCTCATGCGTTTGTTGGTGGAGCCGTTAGCGTTGGTAGTGCGGTGGTGAGCACTGGCGGTGCTGACACGACCTTCTTGTCTCGCTTGTAGCCGAAGTAGCCGCGTTCTTTGATCACTTCAGCTACCTCGCCGGGCACATGTGCCGTCCATCCATCTTCGCCTGCCTGGATCATCCGCAAGACTTCGCGTGAGAAGGTACGCAGGTGGCGTTCGTCGTGGTTATCGAGTTGCAGAATGCAGCCCTTGTCGACCAAGTACTGATACAGGTTGTAGATCTCTGGCGAGACCTGCAGGCTATCCACCGTGGTCATCTCACCGGTCTCGCGGTTGAGGAGGGGATAGATGTAAAGCCGTAGGTCGTTCTTAAACATGCGGCCGAACGATTCGAGGATCCCACCTTCGAGTTCGTGGTAGTACTTTTCGTCGAACAGCTCGGTCAAGCTCGCAGCGCCCATCGTGACGCCGATTTTGTTCTTGGTGTAACGCGCCAAGTAAGCTGCAAGGCGGTAGTATTCAAAATAGTCGGAAATCAGGACGGTCATCCCGCAGGCTGCCAAAGCATCGACGCGGTGCAGGAAGTCTCGAAGGTCGATTTCTCCGTTCGCCTTGAGGTTCCGCATGGTGATTTCAGCCAGCGTGACGATGTCATCGCCGTCGACGTCCTCCTCCTGTTGGAACTTCTCCTTTGCAGCGCGCAACATATCAACGTTGACGTTTGTCAGCGGTCGGAAACTACCGCGTTCGACAAGGATGGGACGTTTTCGCAACACTTCCGAGGGTTGCAAGACGTCGCCGCTTGCCGAGAACATCGCAGCGTTGGAAAGACCAAGTTGAACGAGTTTCAGGCTCATCACACGATTGTCGACGTGACGGAACCCGATTCCCGAGAACTCGATCATGTCGATTTCGATGCGACGCGTGCTCAGGTTGTCGAGCAGCGATTCGACCAATTGTTCAGGTTCGTGGTGGAGGAAGAACGCGCCATAAAGCAGGTTCACCCCGACGATCCCGAGCGCTTCCTGTTGCAACGCGTTTTCGGTGTCAAGCATCCGAACGTGCAAGATGATTTGGCTGTCTTGATCGCGAGGATGTGCTTGGAATCGAATACCGATCCAGCCATGGCATTCATTGGTGCCGTGGAAATTGCGCGCTGAGACGGTGTCGGCAAACGCAAAGAAGGCGGTCGTGTCACCGCGGCTTTCACGTAGCCGTTCGAGATTCAAGGAATGCTCTCGCTCGAGCATTTGCACGAGGCGTTGGCGGCAAACGTAACGTTCGGCCGAACCATAGATCGCGTCGCTAACCGACATGTCATACGCCGATATGCTCTTAGCAATGGTCCCGGCAGCACCACCGACGCGGAAGAACCAGCGGACGACTTCCTGGCCAGCGCCGATCTCGGCAAAGGAACCATATCGTCGCGGATCAAGATTGACTTCCAGCGCTTTGCGGCCAGTCGTTGGACGGTCAGATGCCATGCCCCATTTCCCTCTACGTGCTTCTCGAAACGTACATTTCGCCTCGAATTTATGGACTAGGGAAACTGTGCCGGTTGGCAAAAACCGGGACGTTTCCTCAAAGATTGCGCCAGGAGACTAGTGAGAGTTGCGCGACCGGTACATTCGGAACGATACCGATGGCGCGTGGAATCTGCGGTAAACGCTATTGGAGCGGCTCGAAGGTACCGTTCCGCCTCTGAGATTCGTGAGCTATCGCTTTGGGACGAATGTCGGCGCGCCTGATCATCGATGACTCGAGTTACAATTGCTGGTTCCTGCAATTCTCCATTTGGTGAAGCCATGTCGCGTCCGAAGAAATTGAAACCACGACGGCGTCGGATTCCTAAAGGGGCAATCCCAGCAGATCCTTCACAGCAGGCGACGTCGACTTCGGAGTTGCCGTTGCCGAGCTATTACCTGGACCTCTCGTTCACTTGTCGAAAATGCGGGCAAACGTCCATCTGGTCCGCCAAGCAACAGAAGTTCTATTACGAGGTCGGTAAGGCGACGGAGGCGGCGCGCCCTACACGATGCGATCGATGTCGCAAGGAAGATTAATCAATCCTTGAGTCGCTGTTCGGCTTCGGCTGCCCAAGGGCTTTCGGGGGCGAGGCGAAGGAACTGCGTCCAGTGATGGCGGGCTTCGATATCGCGTCCGAGCTCGTCGAGAATTCGCGCTAAGTTGTAGTGCGCGTCCGGATAATCTTCGTGAAGCGAAAGAGCGCCGCGATAGGCAGCCACTGCCAAATCGAGTTGGCCTGTTTCTGCGAGGATCCCGGCAAGCGAGGCGCGCGCTTCAACGAACTCGGGATCAAGTTCGACGGCCGTGTAATAACGCTCGCGTGCCGCGATCACATGTCCGTCGCGGTACAGTAATTCCGCAAGCAGGAAGCAAACGTCGGCGCGTGGTCCATCTCGAGCCAGAATTGCGTGGCAATAGTCGACTGAGGTCGCAAGCTGGTTCGCTTCCTCGGATTCAAACACCGCGGCCAGCAGCGGGTCTTCATCGAGTGATGGCTCGCTCTCGAGAGGGAAGTCGTCTCGATGGTCCTGAGAGCGTTCGACAAACGAAACAACGGTGGCTTGGTCCGCCGTCGTTTCCTCTGGATCGTCGCCATCGAATGCATCGAAGTCGAAACGCAGTTGTCCACCGGGTTCGATCAAACCCTCGCCTTGGCGGAGCAGGACCTGTTTGCCCTCGACAAGGATCGATAGTTGGTCGAGGGGGCGTTGGATGTCCGGCAGGACGGCAACGAGTTCAACGAGCCGATGTTCGATGGCTTCTGGGCTCGCGCCCGACGCGATCCATTGAGCCAAGCGTCGGGCGGTGGCGACTTCCTGGAAATCGAAATAGGGCAGTTTGTGCAGTGTGCGAACCGGGGTGATCAATCCGCGTCGATGCCAACGGCGAATGACCGAGGAGGAAACGCCGAGTAGATGGGCGAGCATCGCGGGGGTGTAATAGCGACGGACCGATTGTTCGACATCGACAAGTCCAAGACGCTGCCAAAGCTCGGTTTCGTGCAGGATCTCGAGGTCACCACGGGCAGCCGAGGCGCGAGTTTGATCGCTGAGCAGCTCGGCTTCGGCAAGCGGCGATTCCTCGGCACCGATCACGACCCAATCGACCGATCCTGCATCGCGATCGACAATGATTGCCGAAAAGGACCGCAAGACATTCGAGGCTTCGCGACGATTCATACCCCCGAATCGGCCGACCAAGGCAACGCGTTTTCCGGCGACTTCGTCACTTTCACGCTCAACACCGGTTTCCGGAACGTCCGTTTGACGAACGTCGGTTTCGCCGTTATCGACGTTGTTCGGATCGACCGTGGAGTCCGTTGGCGAGGTCACTTGTCCGTGAGGGCAGCAAGAATTGGGGAAAGTGGTCAAATGAGTTGGTGCCCAGTATCAAGTGAACCTTGTCGATCTGCAATCGGTCGATCATCTTGAAAGGGCATGTGTGAGTGGGCAGGACGATCGCTGGCTGTCGATTATGACGACTGGAGGAAAGTCCGGGCTCCACAGAGCAGGATGGTCGATAACGTCGACCGGCCGTGAGGCTAGGGAAAGTGCAGCAGAGAGTAGACCGCCGAACGACTGGTGTATGCCAGTGCGTGGTAAGGGTGAAACGGTGCGGTAAGAGCGCACCAGCAATCGGGTGACTCGGTTGGCTTGGTAAACCCCATCCGGAGCTAGACCAAACAGGATGCAGCCTTCGGGTTGGCTTGTTGGAACCGGCGTCTTTTTGAAAGAGATGCATTGATCGGTTGCAGTAGGCCAACCCGGAGCAGGAAGCGGCTCGTTTCCTTTCGACATCCGGGTAGGTCGCGATTGAGGCGGCGAGCAATCGTCGTGCACAGATAAATGATCGTCAGCGATGCGCTTCGTGCGTTTTCGTTAACAGAACCCGGCTTATCTGCCCATCTCACTCATGCTCTTCAATGCTGATCATCCCACGGTCGGCCAACGTTTGCCGCAAACCCTCTTTGAGCGGCGTGAATTCGAAGTCCGGATGCAGCTCAAGCAAGCGGTCGGGCCGCAGTGCGATGGTGTGAATGTCACTCGCGCGGGAATCGAGGTTTTCGACCGTGATGGACTCGTTTGCCAGATCCTTGATGACGGCAAGCAGCTCGTTAAGGGACGTGCCCTGCCCTGTGCCTAGATTCATGATCGCCGTTTCTTCGAGCCGTTGGCAGGACAACGCCACCAGTTTGCAGAAATCATCGATGAAGATGTAGTCTCGCTGGGCTGTACCGTCGCCAAACACGCGGACGGGCTTTCCCGATTGAATCGAATCAAGCCAGTGGGGAATCACCCCCTGGCCAGGTCGCGAGGGTTGACCTGGTCCGTAGGGATTGCCAACTCGAAAGATATCGACCGAGAAATGCCCCTGGCGCGACGAATGAATGAGAAGTTGTTCTGCAGTCAGCTTTAAGATGGCATAGGGCGATCGAGGATCGACCCGCGACGCTTCGGTTCGCGGCGCTTGTTCGTCGGCATAAATCGTTCCGCCCGACGAAGGGTAAACCAACTTCTTCACGCCGTTTTTGGCTGCGACTTCGATGAGCCAGATCAGTGGTTGGAGCGCTTCAGAATACTCGGCGGCAGGGTCGGAAAAGAAAAGGCTGGGGTGCGTTGCCGAGGCAAAATGATAGACGACGTCTGCGTCACGAATCGCATCCGCCAACGTCCATGTGTCTCGGATGTCGCCAACAACGGACCTGACGTTTGGTAAAGCCTCGATATCAGCGCGCGAATGTCGCCAATACGCAGTCACTTGGTGGCCGTGATGCGAAAGATGCTTGACGACGGCGGATCCAAGAAATCCGTTTGCTCCAAGCACGACAACACGGCGCGGTGTGGTTTCGATCATGCGGATGTCTTGCGGCGACGAGTTTCAACCATAGAATCATCAAGCAGGTTATCGAACAGACGAAGCTGACGCCACGTCGGTTCATTCGCCCGGTTGCTCAGTCAACGCGGCGTAGACGCGACCTCCTGCGCGACCAATCCACAGCACAAGTGGTTTTTCCCCACAACCTCGATAGCGTTTGGTGAGCACATTGGGATTATGATCGCTGCCCCGAACCTTGATCGTTTGCGGATGGGCATCGAGCGAGCGGAGCGTTTTGCGCAGTTTTCGGTCATCGGCGGTCCCGCTCCAAACCACGCGTCCAACGAAACACATGGAGTGAACGTTGGCGCCTGGCGGTTCGGTCGAGGTGAGAAAGCCAGTTGGGCCACCAAGGGTCGATAGGCCACCCGCAACCGCCAATGCGCCGGTTAACTTCGCGGCACGCACCGAAGCGTCGGGGTCAACAAGAAAGTCTTGGGGACGATCGACCGATGGCACGTTGGCGTCGTCAACCGTTGAGGCTTCGAATCTGCTCGCGGTGGTATCGGCAAAAACCCGCCAAGCAGATGTCGTTCCTTCGGCAACCCCGGCCCGTTCGATACATTCGCCGAAGAGAAGTGATTGTTCACGCACCGTACCCTGAAGAGAAATCAGACAGCGATGAAAGGGAGCGGGCGTGTCGAGTGGTTCGGTAACGGGAGCAAGTTTGACGATCGCGCCCGAACAGTTCTCAATCCATCCGCCGACTTCAATCCACGTGGGGCGATAGTGCTCGGGGCTGGTCGTTCTCTGCCCCTCACTGCGGCGATCAGGATCGATGTGGAATTGGGACGCCGAGGGATAGTCGACAGTTGTCACATCGTTGGCAAGCACCGTTGAGGCACCTGCGGGAGCGTGCGTCGCAAGGTTTGCGCGGCACATTGCCGCCACAAGTGGGTCGACGTCAATCGCGGTAACGCTGTGATGCGTGGCCAACGCCGAGGCGTCACCACCGATGCCTGAGCAGAGGTCGTAAACGTGATCGGGGGCAAACCAGTCGGCTTTCAATTTGGCGACTTGCCAAGGCGTAGACTGTTGCAATGATTTGTCGGTGACCCACCAGATCCCCTCGCCAAGTTTGGCTCGCGCTCTTTTTTGAAGACCTGCGACGGCGCCAATCATCCCTGCGACTTCGCTGCCAAACTCGCTCTTGAGTTTCTTCAGTTCCGAAGACTGTGCGCCGCCGGCGACCAAGTGTTCGATCGCATCGACGCACCGATCGCGATGTTGATCGAGTGCTTCGATACGTGGGTCGCGGTGCGAATCGTTTTGCACGAGAGGGCATTCAGCACGAGGGGCGGAGGGTTTGAGATCGAAGGGAGGCTGACGCGGTTTGTGCGGCCGGTATCAGTCCTAGCGATCGCAACTGTACCAAGATCCCATCGCAACTCCAGGTGAGTCCGAAACCGAAGAGAGAAAATGCGTCTCTCCGTCCTTCCCAGATTGATCGCAAAGAAAACCATGATCCCTCGCATTCGCACGATCGCACTCGCAGGCGCGCTTGCCGGCACGCCTTATGTTGCGACTCAAACCGACGTTGGCCGTGACACTGTTTCGTCAATCACGGGCACCCTGTCCGATTCGACGCTGACACCGGTGCGCTACAGTGAGACTGACAACGCGCTACACGACGTCGAGAACCTGCGGGAAGTCGATGGCTCGCGGTTTCGCTACGACAAAGAAGTCGCCGCAAGACTCGGTGGCCTTCCAGCCGGCCGGTCCGACCAGCCGACCCTGGTTGGGCAACCGATTCACGACATCCGCGAGATCTTGCGATTTGACATCTCGCCCCAATGGGTGATCAATCGATTCTCGCGCGTCAGCACCGTCTTGGCGGACTTGCATCTGGAAGCGTTGCGTGTGCCGATCGTGACGGGAACGGGGGCGAGCGATATCGCCGGAACGCTCACCTACTACTTCGACCACAAGCATCAGTTACAACGTGTTACGATTCATGGGTTCACCGGCAATCCGACAACGCTGGTCAATTCCATGACTCAGCACTACGGCCTGGCGAAAGAACCGACTTTGGAAGCGGGCGTGCTGACTCGTCGATGGAACGGCCAGCCGGTGCATTTTCTGCGTCTTTCCCATGCGCCCGTCGTTTACTCCGATGCCGTCCACCAGAAGTACACGGTCTTTCTGGAACTGAACCAGCCCGACCTTGCCTACGGGATTAGCCCAGAGGCACAGCAGATTGTCGGCAACGACCGCGGCAGTGGACGCTGGTAAGCGGCGCGGTTGGTACGATAAACGCCCGCCGATCCCCGCTTTATCTCCCAATTAGCGGTTCGGATTGTGCCGAAAAGTGCGATAAAAGCCTTTTTGGTTGTCGCAACGCGACGTTAAACTAGACAGAACGTTTGAAATCTCGTTCCACCCCCAATCTCAGCTAAGCACCGAAGCGAAACTGAGGCGTCATTGCGACCAACGATGGCAATTGGGATGGGATGAGGCTGTCAATTCGATCCGCCAATCGGGAGAAGTGACGATGGGAGCGGGCTGGTACTACATGGCGAGCGGGTGGCTCCGCAAAGGTCGTCGTGTAGGACCGATTTCTGAGGCGGACTTGCTACTACGCATTGATCAAGGCAAGATCTCGCCCGACACACTACTGCAAAGCTCGAAAACACGTGGCAAGTGGGTCCCGATGAACTCAATCGGTCCCGCCATGAAGCGTTGGCGAGAGTCGCATCCCGATGATGAAAACAAAGAGTCATAAGCGATTGTAGACACGCGCCCCAAGACCGCTGCCGACTACGCCGCGATCGCGATCGCACCGTTGCTGATCTTTGCCATGATCAGCAGTCTGGCAAACTTCTTAATGTTGGTCTTTTATCACGGTGGCCAACCTTTCAAGCTGGCGTGGACACTCGTCTTTTTCACGCTCGGCACCGTCGGCATTGCACGCGTCTCGATCGAAAAAGATCGCTCGACGGCCATGGGCTATGCGGGATTGCTTGGCATCGTCGCTTTCATAGCGATGCTGCGCTACGTGAACTCGCCGATTTTCTCAGGCTTTATCCTGATTCTGATCGCTGTCTTGGCCGATCGCATTGTCCATGACTGCACGCTGATCGACGAATCCGTTGATTCGAGCGGACAAGGTTTGATCGATTCAGGACGCATGTTCGTCAAGAAGAAGATCGAGTCGGACGAGATCGCAGAGGATGATGCACAGCCGGTGCGAACCAAGGCGGGCAAAGGGCAAAACCAGCCGGGCCGAACCGTGCTCTATTTGGCTCTTGCCGCGTTACCGCTGTTTGGGATTGGACAATTCCTTCTGCGTGATGACCAACACACTTGGCAGCGTGCTCAGTTCCTGCTCGCGTTCTATCTCTTTTCGAGCCTCTCGCTGTTGGTGACGACGAGCTTTCTCGGTCTGCGCCGTTACTTGCGTCAACGCCATGTCGACATGCCCAAGGACGTGTCGATTGCTTGGCTCGCCGGCGGCCTGATTTTGATTGGCGCGATTCTGACGATCGGTTACCTCGCGCCCCTGCCTGGACGTGCGATCGCATCGTTCAAAGTTCCTGAATTTGAATTTCTCGATTCGCCTAGCGATACCGAAGCGAGTCGCTTTGGCTGGGGAGAAGATGCGGCTGACAAAGGCGCCCCGGGCGCATCAACGACCGCCAACGATCCGAACCAGCAAGGAAAAGAGATTCAGAGCATTCGTACGCAACGCGGTGCGGAAGCAGGAAACGCCGCGGATGGTGATCGCGAGGACGGTCCAGCCGGCCAGCAAAAGGGTGGTGAAAAGTCCGGCGGCGGAGACCAGCAATCCAAAGACAACGGCAAAGGTGAATCGGAATCTCAACAACAGGGAAGTCAGTCGCAACATAACCAATCCCAGGAATCGTCTCAAGCCAATGGGGAGGATGGCGGCGAGGGCGAGTCGGGCCAGCAGGGTGAATCCTCGCAATCGGCTGACAACGCGCAGGAAAGTGGCGACGAATCCAATTCGCCGGAAAGTCCCAAACAAGGCGACGATGTCGAAGCGGCTGAAAAGCAGGATGCTTCGCCAACGCCGCTGGACCAGGAGAATAATCCTGATGAAAACGACGCCGATGGCGCCGAGAGTCAACAGCAGCAAGAATCGCAATCGCAATCGGCTGATGCAAAGCAAACGAGCTTGCCGAGTGAATTCCCCGAGGCCCTCGGCGGGTTTTTCAAAGCGCTCATCTTCCTGCTGCTGATTGGCATTGTCGGCGCGTACCTTTGGATCAACCGTGATGCGATTGCTGAGTTCTTTCGCAACCTGCTCTCGTGGGGGCAACGAGAACCGGAATCAAAACAGGGAACGCTCCGCGATCTCATCGAGACCGATAGCAGAGCACCTCCCAAACCCTTTGCCTCCTATCGCAACCCCTTCGGACTGGAAAAGGACCCGAGGCGCATCGTTGTCATCACCTTCCAAGCGTTTGAGGCGTGGAGCCGTGAGCAGGGTGCAACGCGCGGCAAGGATGAGACGCCGAGTGAGTTCATCCAGCGGATATCGAAGTCGGTTCCCACCGTTTCGGCGCCAGCGGCAAAGGTGGTCGATTCCTACAACCGAATTGTGTACGGACGGGGAAAGGCGTCGCAAAACGATCTCGATGCTGCACAGCAGGTTTGGACAGCGATGCGTGCGTGAGCGGAAACAGCAAAGAAGGAACCACGGGTCAAACGAATCACACGGATAAGAGAACGCGCAATGGATGAGCCGCGAGTCGCATGATGGGCCGGGCCATAATCCCGGCCACGCAAGAAGTCCTAGTTGAAATCGTAGGTGATTCGTTCTTTGCCGGCGCGGGTCGTGAGATCGAGATAGGTCTGGTGGTCCATGCTGTAGCTGATGAAGTGGACGCTTCCATCGACCATCGTGATATGGGTACCGCCCGGGTGCCAACTCCACAGATGTTGAATGTGGAGTGCGTATTCCGCGTCGAGGTGGTTTCCCATGAACAAGCCGAGTGCAGAAGAAATGTAGTGCTCGCACTCGTGGCCGCCGCAGATGGGCCAGCCCCAACCAAGGTCTCTTGGAATCGCCCGTTCACCCACGGCGATCGTATTGGACGCACCATCGAGTACATCGCGAAAACGCGTCATGCTTCGGCTGTAGTACATCCCGTTTCCGTCCAGGATACCGGCGCACCCAGTGAAATCGTTTCCGAATTCAGTGTCGTTGCTGCCGGCGATGCCGACATAATCGATCGGGTAAAGGACACCGGCATCACCTGAAAGAGGCAATGGTCCATTGGGGCCACTCAAGAGTGAGCGCCCGCTTGCCGGGTCACTTGGACATTGCAGGATCTCGATCGGAGACGACGAGGGGTCGTTCGCCCCAATCGCCTGCAGCTCCTTGATGTGGTCGCCACAGTGCCACTGTGAGAAGTCAATCGAATCAAACTTCGCGCTTTCCTCGATGTACGGAAGCACTTGCGAAACCATCCCCCACGAATACGAATTCGGTGTCGAGTGATAGCTTCCCGAGGGAAAGACTTTGAACGCCGAATGATAGTTCTGAAGCCCGAGCGAATACTGCTTGAGGTTGTTTGAACAACTCGTCTTACGAGCCGCTTCGCGGGCGGCCTGGACGGCGGGCAACAACAATCCCAGCAGGATGCCGATGATCGTAATGACCACGAGCAACTCAACGAGAGTGAAGCCACGACGGACGCGTTGAAACGTTAGGTGGGACGCGTGCATGAGCCCAGGATAACCTCGCCAGCGGGGGTGTGCGAAGGAATCCTAGGCACCATCGGTGGTAAAGGCAAAATCTTTGTTGAGGTTGCGCGTGTCGGTGACCTCGTATTGAATCTTCAGAGTCTGCTTGCTGGGCGGTTTGACAGGCTCAGTGAAGCTGCGGCGAGTGTTGGATGGCCCACTCTTTGCGCCTTGGCCAGACCGGTCTTCTGGGGCAATGGACGTGTTGCCGCTGCCTGACGAATGCGACCGCAAGACGAACTCGTATTCACCCGCCGGAGGCCCGGTCAGCGCGGTGAAGGTGTACTTGCCACCGGTGACCACCGCCATTGCTGTGGGACCTTCTTCGCCTTCGGCTGGCATGTATCGGAGCGTACCGCGAGCGACTGCTTCACCGTCAAGCGTTACGGTCCCGCTCAGCGCGCAGCGATCGGGCGCTCCGCAGCCAACCGCAAGCAGCACCACCGCGCTGCATGCGACTTTGCTAAGGGAAGGTCGAATCGGGGCTCGCCTATTTCTTGGTGACGTAGGCGTAGTAGGCACCGTAGGTTTTCCCATCAGCGGTTTCGAATAACGCCTCCATCTGCGTCGTGCCGGCCCTCAACTCGACTTCAAACTTAACCTCTTTTGCGCCTGCGGGCACGGAGCCCGACTCGGACACGTCGCCGATTTTGAGCGTCGCTTTGTTGGCCTTGATACTTACGCCCGCCGCAGTTCGAAACGCGTCAACGCCCGGCACGGGAGCTCCCTTAGCTAGTGGCGCGTCAATCGGCAGATCAGCTTCCTGAGGCCAACGACGCAAACGGACTTCATAGGTACCGTCTTCGACAACTTTCACGTACCAGAACCCCGTGTTCTTCTTGCCGGTGACCGCTTTGCGGATGTGAGCCTGGTTCCAGGGGGTTGAGCCCGTGGTGATCCAGTCGTGCGATGTCAGAGTCACGGGGTTTGCATCAGGATGGCCAAGGTAGATCGAGGTCGCGTTGGAAAAGGTTGGCTCAAGCTCCGTCCACCAATCTTCATAAAAGCCGGTCAACTTCGACACGACATCGGGATGCGCTTCAGCGATATCGGTCGTTTGGCTCGGGTCGGCTTTGATGTCGTAAAGCTCTTTGCCGTTGATCAAACGCCAACGCGTGGTCATTACCGAACTCTTACGCCACTTGATCGGGTCCTTCACTCGCTGTGAGTCGGTGACGAGGATGCGATCGGGCCAAGCTTTGTCGGATTCGCCGTAGATCAATTGGGCGATCGAGCGTCCGTCGAATTTGACACCGCTGGGCGGGGTGATTTTGCAGAGATCGATCAGCGTTGGCAGCACATCGACGTAGGCGGTAATCGGCTCGACGTCGCGAGCCTCGTCGAGGTCGCCAGCGGGCCAATGCATGAAGAAGGGCACACGATGGCCCCCGTCGTATTCACTTCCCTTGTTGCCACGCATCCCGGCGTTGAAGACACGGTGCCCCGAAGAGGTTCCGTTGTCGGTCGTGAAAATGAAGATCGTGTTTTCGGTCAGCCCTTGATCGGCAAGGAATTGGCGGAGCTTGCCAACGTTGTCGTCAATGTTGGCAATCATGCCATAGAAGTTGGCAAGGTTCTTGCCTTGGTCTTGATAGGGTTCGCTATAGCCAACGGGCGAGTGCATCGGGCCATGCGGAGCGTTGGTCGCAATGTAGGCCAAGAAGGGTTTTCCCGAGTCCTTCGAATCCTTGATGAACTGCTTTGCGTAATCGAAGAAGACGTCGGTGCAGAATCCTTTGACCGGAGTTGGTTCGCCGTTGTGCCAATAGCTTCCGTCAAAATAGGCGTTGTCCCAGTAGTCAGGTGTCTGTCCGACGCCGCCGCCGCCATGACGCATGACTTCGGTAAAGCCGCGATCTTCCGGGCGATACGGGTAATTGTCGCCAAGATGCCACTTGCCAAACATACCCGTGGCGTAGCCGTTGTCCTTGAAGACTTGGCCCATCGTGATTTCGTTTTCACGAAGCATCGACCGGCCCATGATCGTGTGCCAAACGCCGGTACGGTTGGTCCAATGTCCGGTCAGGAACGCGCAGCGCGTTGGCGAACAGGTTGGGGCAACGTGGTAGTCTTTGAGCCGAACCGATTGGGCGAAGAGTTCGTCGATCTTCGGAGTCTTGAGGATCGGATTGCCCAAGCAGGAGAGGTCTCCGTAACCTTGGTCATCGGTCATCACAATCACGACGTTGGGCTTTTCGGCGGCCACCAGGTTGGGGCGAGCCGTGACCGTGGCAATCGTTGCTAGCAGCAACAGGACGAGAGTGCGTGACATTTCTCTGGGTGACTCCAGCAGTGGTGACGAGATGCGTGTTTTTGGGGCCTGGACGGTCAATCCAACCCGTTTCGGCTGGTCGCGATTTTAGTCTCGTGCGCAGCGGGAAAGAAGAGGCGGCACACGTTGAAGCGCGGGAACGTTGAGGCTGCCCCGTTCGTAGTACCGAGCTTTAGCCGGAATCGTGTCGCATTCCGCTAAGACGCGTGAGTACAAAAAAATCGCCTTTTGCTCTGCAAAAAGGTGCGCTTGCAAACGCTACTTTCGCGGAGCGAAAGGCGACATTCATGCCAAACGCATCCCCATCGGCAATGTACCAGACAGGGATGCGCGATTTCGGCTTCGATAATGCCGACCGAATTGCTTTACGGCAATTCCTTGATCGAAACGTTTCGAAATTCGACGGCGTCGCCGTGACCGGCAAACCCGAAGAATCCCTTGTCGCGATCTTTTCCAGGATGGGGCCGGCCACCCATGTATTCGCTGACGTTTGCCAAGTCGGTGTCGAGGATGACCGAACCGTTTAGCTCTACTTTGATCGTGCTGCCATTGACGGTCACCTCTTGGAAGTTCCACTGACCCGGCTCGCGAAGGAAACCGCGACGCGCTGCAACCATGCCGTAAGCGCTGCCATGGTACTGGCGATCATCTAGTTTGGCGTAACCGGGGTGTTCCGAATCGAGAACCTGTAATTCGCACATCGCTGAATACGCTGGGTCGCCCTTGCCGGACGAGCGAATGGCCAATCCGTTGTTGCCATGCGGAGGCAACTTGAACTCAAGACGCACGACAAAGTTGCCATATTCCTTTTCGGTTAGCAGCAAGCCGCCGGTTCCCTTTTTGCATCGGATCGCACCCTCGACGACTTCGTAGCTGTCGGTTGCACCTTGCCAGCCGGTGAGGTCGGTGCCGTTAAAGACTGGCTGAAACGCTTGCCCTTGGTGTGATGCTAAAGCGGAGGCGGCCTCTTCTGGCGAGAGTTCTTTGATCCAGATGTTGCGCCAGCGGATTTCTCCGCCGTGCGTTTGCAATTCGATGGGGCCCTCGACGAACAGAGGTGATTCGCGGTCCCAGAAGTTTTCCATAACGGCGTTGTCGACAACCAATTGGTCGTTCAAATAGACCGTGGTTCGTGCGCCAACTTGGCGAATGTGAAAACGATTCCACTCGCCAAATCGCTTGTCTGCCAACACGAACGGGTCTTTGCCAGCCGCGCCTTTGCCGTTGTTCCACAAGCCGCCACTGCCAAGGTTGGCTCCGATGCCAAATTTGCCGGGGTCGGTGTAATCCCAGATTTGAACTTGTGGGTTGCCCTTCAAATAGATCCCGCTATCGGCACGTGCAACGGTCTTGTACTCGAGGATCAACTCATAGTCTCGGTAGTCGTTCGCCGTCACGAGGTAGGCGCCGTGTCCATCGTTGACGAGCTCGCCATTCTCGACTGTCCAATGCTTTTTGGCATCGGCCATCCATTCGTCTTCTTTCGACTGACGCTCTTCGTCGGACATGGCGGCGAGCTTGATGGGGCTGAAGTGCGGTCGCGCTTTCCAGCCGTCCATGGTCTTGCCATCGAAGATTGCGGTGAAGCCTTCGGGTGGATTCTCACCAAACAGATTGCTTGATGCTGTGAAAAGAAAACATGCCGCTGCGGCGATGCGTACAACTTGATTCATTGTGTTTCCAATGTCTCAAAGAGGGGGGAACATGAAGGAAGGTGAAGTGAGGCGGGGAGCCACAAACGGGGACGCTGTGGTGGATCAAGATTGTACTTGCAAACGCCCTCCGATGCGCTATCCCCCCGAGCGCTGCGGGAGGAGCATTTTTTGGGTTGAGAAACGCCTTTTCAGCAAGGCGTTTTGCCCGGGCGTGCCTTGAAATGCAGGCCCTGAGAACAGGAGAGCTTAGGCGGGGTTCGACGCGATGACCAAGGCCGCGTCAAATCGCTCTTCAAATCGTTTCAGCAACTCGAGCGTCTCTGGCTTCCGCAGGATGGCTTCGATCTGTTTGGCGCTCTCGTTGACTTCGTCGTCACCCGACATTGGATCGATCGGATTGTCATTACCGCGGAACGCTCGTTTGGCGAGTCGAATCGCGGCGCGGCGCCAGCCATCCATCTGTGAAAACGCATCGCCAAGAGCCGTCCGCACGGCGAGCCAATCGATGCCTTGAAAGGCTTCATCAAAGGCAGCGCGAATATGTGTGGCCTGCACCGCCCTTTTTGCTGCACTGTTCGGGTCGTCGGTCGTTTCGATCAAACCGAGCCGAATGCAGCGATCAACCGTCTTGGCGATCAACACCGTTCGAATCAGGTCCATCGGGACGCCATGGACGGCGGTCACAAGTTTGACGATCTTGCGAATGGGGAACAAAAGCAATTTGACCGGGAGCATGATGACAAAGCCGATGCACCCCGACACGCATCCGCCGGTGTCACCGTAGATTGCGAAGAGTTGTTTGGAGCGAAAGGTACATTTGTGTTCGGCCAATGTTCGCGCGACAACAAACTGGCGACTACGGGTTTTGACGATGTCGTCGACAAACGGGATCGGAATAAAGCGAGAGGCAGCAGCTGTGATGCCACCGAGCACCCATTGATGAACAAGAGGTTGAGACGGTCCGCTAGCACGGGGTGAATCGTTCTCGAGGTCTTTCTCTTCAGGCAAGTTTGTCTCCAACGACGTGTCGGGGGCTATTCGCAGATTTGGCGTGGTTCTTGTTAGCGAATCTCTTGGTTGTCAAAGATTCGTTTGATGTCCGAGTCAAATGCCCGGCGAAGGTCACGAAGTTCCTCATCGGGCGCAAGTCCCAAGTCCGGATTTCGCAATCGTGGCATCGAGGCAACGATCGCTTGCTCTTCATCGGACAGCGGATCAACTCGGTAAAGGTACAAGAGTTCAAGGTTCGGGAGTGCGGCAAGATGGGCCAGTCCAACTTCGTCAATTTCGACAAAGCGAATGGACAACCGTTCGATCGCTGGACACTGTTGCAAAACCACAAGTCCGTCGTTGGTGACCATGGTCGCATCGAGGTACAAGTGTTTGAGGTTCTTTAGTCCCGCGAGCTTTGCCAATCCTCCATCGTCAATTGCGGTTCCAGTAAGATCGAGCGTGGTGACAGCCTGCAAGTGTTCCAGGCCATCGCCGCGGTACGCAGCGGAACCTCCGAAATTCAACGCCGCAAGATTGGGTAGTGGCGGAAGCTGGAGAGCATCATCGCTTCCTTTCAACTGCGAAACGGTCAGGTCGAGCACTTCGAGTTCCGGAAGTTTTGACAGAGTGTGTAGCTGCTCGTTCGACGCCGTGCCACGAACGTTGACAAAGCGGAGGTGCTTGAGTTCGGAAAGCAGGGGCAACTCCTCGCCGCCCACTTCGAATCCGACGATGCGGTCGAACACCGAAACGTATTCGTGCTCGTACAGTTGTTTGATCCACGCGAATCGACTTGGTTGCCAACGGGCGCGGTCGAAGGTTCGGTTGCCCCAGTTGACACTCTTGGGCTGGTAGGCGTTGACTCGCGCAAGAGCGCGCTGCTCGAGTCGCAAGACCGAATACTGGTATGCCAAGACGCCTGAGCCAACCGCAACAACCACCGCAATCAACAAAACGTCGATCACGTGTAGCTGAAGGATATGGTTGCGCCGTCGCCGCCAATTCTCGAACAGCCAGCCGGTCACCCAGAGCAACGCGACCAGCAAAACGATGTCCGCGAGCAGGGCGTCTAAACGAAACCATCGAACATTCGTAGTCAGGCCCCAATACGAGATACCTGCGGATGGCGGCGTCGTTTCGGGGAACGGATCGCGGGCAAGGAAGGTGAGCGGCCAACCGTGTAGAAGATCGACGCGATCTGAAAACCGGGGAATGACCGGCTTGAGCGTGTCTTTGGAGGTGTAGACGTCCCACTGACGATCAATTCGTCCTGGAAACAACAAGAGAATCAGGGCGAGGCTCGTAAGCAGGCAGGCAACCAGGGTTGATGGGTGCAGCCGGCGTCGCGGCTCCGGCTTTGACTCACTCGATTCTGATTGCTCGTCCATTTCCTAGTTGTAGCAGGTTTCGAATATTGCGTCCTACGTTCGAAACCGATGCCGATCAACTCGATGCTGCTACGCAACGACGTTTTCGCCGCGATTCTCTTTTTGGTGAATCGTCACGGGCCAACCAGGGAACTGGTTTTGCGGGTTCCCATCGGTCGCGTCGATGAGGAACCGAAACGCTTCAATCAGGTACGTTTTTGCCACCGTATCAATGGTCACGAGGCCAAAGCCGCTTCCCTTCTGATGCGCCAAGTCGTAGCGGTTCTTTTTGGTTCCGACTTCAGGATTACCTACGGCGTAGACATAGACCTTGTTGCCGAGACCGTCGGTGTATTCGCCCGTGTTGTCGTGACCATGCTGGGGCCTGTTCTGGTGATCCATTCCGACATCATCGGGGCGCCACCACCGCGGGTATCCTGCAGCGATCGCGGGTGTGCAAAATGACCAGCAGCCATCACGTTGCTTGTCGACACCGTATTGAGAAAGTGTTGTCAGGTGTTGGTCGCCATTAATATGAAGCGGCATCCCCTCACGCAGAATGCGGATCGCGTTGTCACGCGGGGTTTGTGGCCAACCGCCCGAATCGAGATCGGCTTTTAGATAACCGCTCGCACCACCATGATGCGTTGCGACGCCCGCAAAGACGGTTTGGCTCAATAGCACTTTCATCGAGTGCCCACGCCAGTCTTTGACCCATTCTCGCAGGAAGCCTTCTTGGCGTTTGCCGAGTAGTTCCAACCCGGGCTGATCGAGCGTCGACGTGTCAAAATCCTTATCGGGCACGTGGTCGGCGCGACCGGGCCCGGTGTCGACGCGTTCGGGGCCACTCTTAAACTGACGATCGCCGAGGATTGCGAAGGACACTCCGCCGTAGACCATGTCGCCGAAGTAAACGCTGATGTCTTGCTTGCAGGGTTTGGGATCGTAGTAATCGGGATGGTGTCCTGCACACGTTCGGTGCACGGCATTGACCATCCGCGCGGGCTCACGGTAGCCGCCTTTGGATGACGCCCCCTTGGCAATCCCCGCCATCGGCGCTCCGCCTTCGCCCCAAATGTTGCCTTGAAAAACATCGTGATCGTCGGGAATACAAAGGGTGGGTCGATCACGCATCGCGTCGCGAAACGCCATTCCGAACATATAGAACTTGCGCAAGTAGTTCAGGATTGCTGGTTCCGCCGGCTCGCGGATCAGCCCATAACCACCGTGGTTCTCATACAGCTGGTCCCCCGAAAAATAGATCATGTCGGGATCGAGCTTAACGATGTTGTTTGCAACGGGCTGGTAAGGAAATCCGTAATCCTTTTGGCAAGTCAGCGCACCGAGTCTGAGCGGGCGACCCGATGGGTTCGATTTGATCTTGCCTTCAAAGAAGGAAGCTTTCGAACCGCCGTCGCGTAGGTTCTGCCGGTACACCAATCGGTAAGGCGTTTCGGCCGTCGCATCCCAATGAGGCACGCGGAAGGTTGCAGTCCAAGCATCGTGATCGAGCTTCGCCTCAGCCAGCGATTCCCATTTGCCCTGTCGATTGACGCGCAGCTCGACCTTGTCGTTATCACGGTCGCCGAGTGGTCCGGTGAGCGCCGAGATTTTCAACACGAAGCCTTCGTCGGATCGCGAGTCGCTCAGTGAGTACATCGCCCAAAGGATTGGCCCGAATTTGTGGCTTGGCGACACGGTGAATGCGTTTCCGCCAACGGACCATTCACTGAATCGATACCTTGCACCTTGCCCTTTGTTCAGTCGCGCGTTGTAGTTGCACACGAGCCCGACGTTGCCAAGGACCGCATCGCGCGAGAAGGTTTCGCTCAACCGGCCAAGCTGCTTTCCTTGGGAATCGGTAACCAACAGCGTCAAGCGAAAGTTGTCACCCGAGGGTCCTCCTGAGAGGGTCAGGCGATAGGCATCGGAAGTCGCAGCGAGCTTATCGCTTTTTCGTCCCAACAAGAGTTTGCCTGCCGCGACGCCTGCATTGATGCCTCCTTTGGCAAAGCAGTTGCTGCGGTATTCGTTCAGGTCACTTTGGATGCCGAATCGAAAGCCGGCTCCCGAGTCTTCTTTCTTTGTCTCGACGTGTTCGACCAAAACCGACATCCCAAAGGCACCCTCGGGGTTGGTGACCTGATGGGTGAGCAATTGGATGTTTCGGTTTCCACCGGTCGTCTGGCATTCGGCAGCACCATCGACGACTCGCCAGTCCTCCATCGGGTTGGCCCAAACCTCTTCACCGAGCCAAACGCGGTCGTGTGTCTGGTGCCACGAATCGGCAAAGGTGGGTTCGATCCCCGAAGATTGCGCCGACGCGTTACTGGCGATTCCGATCGCAGCCGTGCCGGCACCCATGACTTGCAGTGTTCGTCGTCGGTTCAAGGAGGCCATCGGTTTTCTCGGAGGTTGCGGGGAGGGGGCAGGAACGCGCGTGGAAGGCATGTCACTTATTTGACCTGACCAAGAATCCTGCCGCAAAAAGCACTTTCAACGAGCGACCCTACGTCCAATGCACCTCGCGCGTTGTTGTGGTGAGTTCCTGGGCCTGCGCTTAGGCGGTGGCGTCTGAAGATTCCCCTAAGGGCCGGTACGACAAACGGTTAGTGCATCGGTCGACCTGCTGAATCAGAGCTCGATTCCGGATTGTCCGTCCCATTTGACGAAGCCTTCGATGGCGGCGTACTCGGCTAAACCGAGGGCGTCGTATCGTTTTGCGGTTTCCGAGTTTCGTGATTCGGCTCGCTGCCAGAACTCGCGCATGTCTGAGCCAGGGAACAAAGCACGGTCCTTTTGGGATTCATGCTTGAAGATGGCGGCACGTTTGCGGGCAACTTCTTCTGGACTCAGAGGTACGGCCATTTCAATTTGATGTGGCGCCCATTCCTGCCACGCGCCTCGGTAAAGCCAAACGGCACAGTCGCCGTACCAGTTGTCTTTGCGACATTCCAAGCAGCCACGAAGGATCGCTGACAGACACGTGCGGTGAGTTCCGTGTGGGTCAGACAAGTCGCCGGCCGCGTAGATTTGATGTGGCTTGACCTGCCTTAGTAGATCGACGGTGATGTCGATGTCTTCTTGGCCGAGCGGACTCTTTTTGACTCGGCCGGTTTGGTAGAAGGGCAGATCGAGAAAATGAAGGTGTTTGTCGGCAACGCCACAGCAGCGCGCACCCTCGCGCGCTTCGCCGCGTCGAATCAGCCCTTTGATGCGTTGCACTTGGTCGCTGTCGACCTGACCGGATCGCTTGTTCCGCAGGAATTCATCAACGTGCGAGGCGAGCTTGTCCAGACCATCGGCCTGGATTTGAAACTCTTCGCAAAAGTCTTCGACAAACTCGGCAAAACGCAAAGCGTCTTCATCAAAGACGGCGATGTTGCCCGACGTTTGATAGGCGATGTGGACTTCGTGCCCCTGATCAACCAAACGGATCAGCGTACCGCCCATCGAGATGACATCGTCATCCGGGTGTGGTGAAAAGACAATCACACGTTTGGGAAAAATGTCGTCACGATGTCCTGGTCGATCACCAGCTTGCTTGGCATGCTCAGGTTTGCCTCCCGGCCAACCGGTGATCGTCCCTTGCATGTGCCGAAAGACGCGCAAGTTAAGGTCGTAGGCGCTGCCGTGGGCGGCCAACAAATCCTGGAGCCCCTGTTCGTTGTAGTCGGCGTCGGTGAGTTTCAGGATGGCCTTGCCGACGTCACCGGCGAGATCGATCACCGCGCGCCTGATTGTGCCTTCATCCCATTTGACGTCGCCCAATAGCCATGGCGAATGAACGCGGGTCAAACCACTCGCTGCGGCTTCGTCAAGCAACACACTTGTGTTGGGATGATCTTGTAAGAAGGTCGCCGGCACACTCGAGTTTGCGTAGCCTTCGATCGTGCGCGCAACGATCGCGGACTTGCCCTCGCCGAACGCGAGCAACAAGATTTTGCGTGCTTGCAGAATCGTGCCGACGCCCATCGTGATGGCATAGCGGGGCACGTTCTCGGCGCCAAAGAAGTCGCTCGCCGCATCGGTCCGCGTCACATTGTCGAGTGTGATCTTTCGTGTCCGACTCGCTCGGTCCGAACCAGGCTCATTCAATCCGATGTGCCCAGTGCGATTGATTCCTAAGAGCTGGATGTCGATCCCACCAGCGTCATGGATTTGCTGTTCGAACTGGCGGCAATACTCGCTGATTTCATCTTTGGCGACCGTGCCATCGGGGATGTGAACGTTCGATGGTTTGATGTCAACGTGATCGAGCAAGTGCTCGTGCATGAAGCGAGAAATGCTTTGCAGCTCGTAGGGCTGCATCGGATAGAACTCATCCAGGCTAAACGCGATCACATTCGCAAAGGACAATCCTTCGTCACGATGCATGCGCACGAGTTCGCTGTACACGTTGACGGGCGATGACCCTGCGACCAAGCCAATCACGCACGTCTGGCCCCGCTCGGCTCGCCACCGAATCAGCTCGGCGATTTCGTTGGCGGCCGCCACGCTTGCGTCCGAAGCACGGTTGTAGATTCGACACGGAATTCGTTCGCTTGGATGTTCAATCACTTGTTGACCGCCTGTTTGGCAACCATTGCAGCGCCAAGTAGCCCCGCATCGTTTCCTAACGATGCAAAGTCGATTTTGATGTTTCCGCCCACTTGCACCAGCGTACTGGCTTTGACTGCCGCGCGTACGGACGCCAAAAAGGATTCACCCGTTTTTGATCCGGAGCCTCCAAAGGTCATCGCCCCACCCAGCAGGACGACTTCGGGATCGACCACTTGGCCGATCAATCCGATCGCTTGGCCCAGAAGTGTGCCTGTTTCGCAAATGATCTCTTGGCAAAGCGCGTCGCCCTGCTCGGCAGCCGCAGCAATGTCGCGGGGTGTCGCTGTATCGAGGTTGATCGCAATCGCGTGTTTTGCCGTCGAGGCGCGCTCACGCAATCGACGCATCACGCCGCCAGCGCCGGCATAGGTTTCGAGATGACCACGACTGCCGCAAGTACAGTCGAGCGCTTCCTCGCCGAACCGAATCGCAATGTGCCCGAGTTCGCCGGCGCAACCATGGTCGCCGCCGTACGGAGAACCTCCCACCACCACGCCGCAACCGATGCCAGTGCCAAGCGTCACTAACGCCAACGACCGATCACCCAAGTCGCGCAGGTTGTGTTCCGCATAGGCCGCCGCGTTTGCGTCGTTGACCACTGACGCGCCGAGGCCGGTCACCTCGGCCAAGACGGCTGCAAGGGGCACGCCGATCCAACCGGGCAGATTGACGACTTCGCGAAGAATGCTCTCGCGTGTATCGAGTACACCGGGAACCGCAAGCCCGACACCGGAGACCTCGTCAAACGGCAATCCAGCTTGGGCGCTGCGAGCAAATTGGATTGCGTATTCGAACACACGCTCCGGAGTTCCGAGTTGGGGCGTCGGTGTTCGGTCACATGCGTGGATTTGCCCCGTCGAATCGACAAGTCCCAATTTGACATCGGTTCCGCCAACATCGATGCCCAAATAGAGGTGGTTGTTTGAGTCGTCCGCCACAAGATTCGTTTCGGTTGGTATGCCATTTCCTGATCGAACCGAATTGGCCGGCAGCGTTGATTCAACGTTGACGCGCGACTTGATGATCGGTTCGGTTTTCCAACGGGCCCAATCGGAAGGATGCCCCCGCTTTCAGCGCTCCATTGGGACCGCCTAGTTTCGTTGGCGACACCCAGTCCGTCAATTCACACGACTGGTTTTCACCCCCAAAACCGCTAGTGATTCCAGAGTGCAATGATCAAGGTGGCGGAGAGAACGTTCGCGAAAATCAACGCCCAGCCAATGCGTTTGAGGTGGCGCGGGTGGGGACGTGCGATCCTTAAAGCAACCGCACAGACGAACATCGGCAACAACGCCCACCAGAAACGGTGTCCATAAAGGACGCCGGCGGCGAAACTGCCGAGCGCGACGACGAGCAGAGCATCGTGCATGCGAATGTCGGCTGCGGTCGTGGTCGGTTTGATGCTGGCGATCGTTACCCGAACACAAACTGATGCCGCCGACGACGCGGCGACCCAGGCCGCCCAGAACTCCAGTGCTTCGCCCCATTGAATTCCAGCACTCGTCAAGATGGCCGCCGATGGCAGCGTCAATCCGATGATGCCTAGAAGTTGACCAGCGAGGCTGCGGTGCTTGCCGCCAACCGCGAACGAGAAACCGAGGCTCGCGAGGATCAGGCATGCAGCAAGAAACCAACGCGTCACGTCGTCGACGAGGAACAACGCGACGGAGCCACAGACGATGGCAACGGAGATGCGTCGCAGGGCCGACCGACGCGCATGAGGATGCGCTTGCTTTGCGCGGTTTCCACGATTGCCCCAAAGTACCAACAAGGGTTCATTGGCAAGAAAGCCTGCGACCGCGGCAACAAAGATAAGAAGTGCGCCGGTGTTGATGCCGCCAATCAGCAGTGCCGTGATGAGAGGCACGCCAAGTATGCCATAGGCGCCGTGCTCTTTGGGACGCAACGGTTCGGACTTTGCAGCCGACGGTGTGGATGGACGTTTGGCAGCGCTTTCGCGAGAGCTTGTCGCTCCGCTCACGATCAAGAACCTTCGTTGTGAACTGATGATGCGGTCAGACTGTTTGTTGTAAAGTAGACGCGGTGTCAGCAGTTCTTCAAGCGATACTTCTTCTCCAACCTCGTTGTGCGACAAAGTGAAGCAGCAGATCATCGGTTTTCATCAAGACGACGAGGACCATTGGGTTGCCAAGTTGCAATGCGGGCATCATCAACATGTTCGTCATGATCCACCCTGGATGAACCGCAAGTGGGTGACGACGGATGAAGGTCGCAAACAGATGGTCGGACACTTGTTGGATTGCAGAAAGTGCGACGATGGTGATCCGCGCGATTTTGATCCGTGAGTCAAGTCGGGTGATCAATTCCGAATGCAGCCGTGCCGAGCGCGATGACTTCATCCCACACGCTCGGGCGGGCGTAGCGAAGATGCATTCTAGGGCGACGCGATGTCATCGCCCTCTTCCGAGGACATGACAAACTTCGATGATGGCAGCGCAAACTCGATGTCCTCTGCCTTGAACGCGTTCATGATGCGTAGGTTCACGCGTTGACTGAACTCGAGAAACATCCAGTAGTCCGCTGGTTCGTACCAATAGATCATGCGAATGTTGAAAGAGTCGTTGTTGAACTCGTTCAGGTACACACGTGGTGGATTGGCCTCTGGCATTCCTTCGTGTTGATCAAGAATCGAGCGGATTAGCTCGACGGCTCGTTCCACTTTTTCGGGAGGCGTGTCGAGTGGTATGCGAAGGTTGGTCACGCGGCGAATGTGCGGCCGACGACCAACATTCTCGATGTCGCTGCGTGCCAATTCTTCGTTGGGGATCGTCACCTGGTGGCCTGAGAGGAGACGAATGCGCGTCGAACGCAAACCGATCTCTTCGACAATGCCGTCGTAGTTCTTCGTGATGATACGCTCGCCCACTCGATAGGGCTTGTCGAGCACGATCATCACACTGCCAAGAACGCCTTTGAGCGTATCTTGCGCGGCCAAAGCGAATGCCAGACCGCCGACACCGGCACCGGCCATCAAGGTGGTCAGTGGCACGCCGAGGTAACGTCCACCTTCAAGGACGATCGCCGTCGCAGCTGCCAAGCTGATCACCTTCGACAACAAGCGAATCAATTGAGCATCGATGCCCTTCGGGTGGATCTTTGGCGACGCGATCAAGATTTCGGCAACGCGATTGCCGGCGCCCATGACGACAGCAAAAAGTGAAAGCAGAAAGACGACGTAAAGGGTTGTGTTGGCGATCGCCAGCGGCGTGCCGGAGATATGCAACTGGTGCATGATGAACGACTGTGCCATTAGCGGCACAAGCATCGCAACAATCGGGAACAGCCAAGTGATCAGGTATCGAACAAGGTGGACTTTGCCGTAGTGGATCGTCCATCTTCGTCCGAGGAAATAAGCCGACACCATTGCTACGATGGTGAACAGTGCGGTAAAGAACAGACCGATCCATTTCCAAACCACCTGGCCGCCAAACCGCCGACGCGTCCACTCGGGCAATTGCCGGATCCAGCCGTCAGGGATCATCCAACCGGCATTGGAAAGATACCACTTATAAAAGTCGACACTCGCGGTATTCGGATCGCGGTAGGGAAGGTGCTGGACGCGGGCGTAGTAATCCGAAGCCGAATCCACGGTTCTGGGCGAGAATAGGTAGCGGCCTTGGAGTGGGCCTTCGCTGACCCGTCGGATCGTGATTTCCGTTCTGGGAATCGTCCAAGCTTCGATCACCCTTCCCTCCTCGGCAGCCTCCTCCAACTGTTCGGGGCCAGGGATCTCGGACATTTCGGGCAGGGGAATCCGGTCAAGCGTTTCCTTCAAGCAAATTGCGGCTTCGGCTGCCGCGCTCATGCGAACTGAGGGGGCGAGGTCACTTGTGTCGAGGCAATCAAAGACGAGTTCGGCCGCTTCGGACTGAACCTCACCCGAAACATAGGCCCCTTCGCGTTCGTCCAACACCAGGAGATAGACCGTCTGCATCGCCTCCATGAAACTCTTGAGCGTTGCTCGCGGACTTGATGTATCAGCGGGTGCGAGAGGGTTCGAGCTGGTTGAGGTTTTCGCTTGTGCCGGTGGACAGACGCACAATGATGCGACGATCAACGCGAAGGTGAAACGAAAGGGGGTTATGCGAAAACTTCCCACAGCGGTATGGCACCATGCAGCTCAGTTGAAAGGTTGGGACAATGATCCAACCGATTGCCGACGACGAGTCGATTCAGTCTGCGTAACCGAACAGGTCGGCAAATCGCAATGAATCGGGAAAGCACATTGTAAAGTGTGAGAGGTAGCGATGCACCCCGCTGGTCATTTGCATCTCAGGGTGATTCCGCGTTTCTGCAATGCGAGGCAACCTGGAATTCTTTGTCAAATCGGCGATACTGTTGGCCACGAATCTTTTCACAAAGGGCTGAACCACTGATGAGCATCGCCTTCGAGCGGTTTGAAGCGTTGTTTCGCGACGCCATTGATCCCATTCTTATCGAAGACCTGGATGGAAACATCCTCGAAGCGAACGACGAAGCCGTTCGGTTGTACGGCTACACTCGGGACGAGTTGGTCGGGCAATCGATGAAGATGCTGATCCCGATTCAGTGGCAAAGTCACGGTACGCGTCTACGTGAACGCTGTCGCGCCGGTGAAGCGATACGAAATATTCGCACCGAGCGTTTGCCGCGAGGCGGGCCGCCAACCGCCGTGCTTCTTTCGCTTTCGTTGCTAAAGGACGACGACGGTAACGTTCAAGCCATCGCGACGGTGGCTCGTGATATCCGTCAGCTTCGCGCGATCGAAAAAGAAGCTCGCATGCTTTCGAGCGTGTTTCGCGACGCGACCGACCCGATCATCATCGAAGATCTCGACGGTGTTGTGATCGACATGAATCACGCAGCCGAGAAACTGTACCAGTGGAACCGGGACGAACTGGTCGGAAAGTCGATCAAGGAAATCATTCCCGAAGCATCGCACGCCGCGGCGGACGAAATGTTCGAGCGATGCAAACAAGGCGAGATTATTCGGGACGTCGATGGCGCTCGCCTGACAAAGGACGGAACGATCATCCCGGTCCTCGTCACCGTCTCCCTCGTGAAGGGGCAAGACGGAGATGATGATGTTGTGGTGAGTTTTGCCAAGAACGTCAGCCGGCTGCGGACCGCGGAAAATGAAGCGAGGCGTCTAAGCGCCGTGTTTCGCGACGCCGCCGACCCGATCATCCTCGAAGATCTTGACGGCATCGTCACGGACGTGAACCAAGCCGCCGAGAACCTATACGGTTGGAGTCGTGAGGAGCTGTTGGGCAAAACGATCAAGGTGATCATTCCTGAGTGGGGGCACGAATTCGCTGACGAGCTGTTGGAGCAGTGCCGGGCCGGCGAGGAGGTGCGAGACATCGAAGGTGTGCGGATGACAAAGGAGGGCAACCAGATCCCTGTCCTTGTCACCGTGTCGCTAATCATGGACGACCATAATCGTCCGGTGGGTGTTGCGTCATTTGCCAAAGAGATCACGGCGCAGAAAAACGCTCAAGCCGAGCTGACAGCGCTGGCCGAGAAGTTGGAAGAACGCGTTCAAGAACGAACCGAGAGTATTCAACGCGCTAACTTTCTGTCGGACATCGCCCTTGAACTCACCAATTGTGGTTATTGGCAAGTTGACTACAGCGACCCCGACTACTACTACCCATCCAAACGTGCGGTCAGCATATTGGGTGAGCCGATCAAAGAGGATGGTCGCTATCACTTGCAAGACGAATGGTTCGCGCGGCTGATTGCCGCGGACCCTGAAATCGCCGAAGCAACCAATGAGCGCTACCAGGGAGCGCTCGATGGCAAGTACGAGCATTATGCCGCGACTTATCCCTACAAGAGTCCCATCGACGGTAACGTCGTGTGGGTGCACGCCGTCGGCAAGATCGTTCGTGATGAAGATGGAAACGCCGCGCATATGTACGGCGTTTACCAAGACGTGACCGAACGTATTCAAGCGGAACGCCGGTTGTCGGACGCCAAGGAACGCGCAGAACACGCCGCGGAAGAGTTGCAGAAAAGCAGAGTGCTCACCCAAGGGCTGCTTGATGCAACCGAGGCAGTCATCTTTGTAAAAGGCGTCGACGGTCGCTACATGCTGGTCAACCATGAATGGACCAACATCGTTGGGCGATCCATCGACGACACCGTTGGCAAGACAGACCATGACATCATGCCGCGAGAAGTTGCCGACAAACTTGTCGAGAACGATCGCCAAGTGATCGAAAGTGCGAAGCCGATTCGGTTTCAGGAAACGCCTGATTCGGATGCCGAGGCACGGACGTTCATTAGCAACAAGTTCCCGCTGTTCGACAGCAGTGGAAACGTGTACGCCGTCGGTGGCGTTTCGACGGACATCACTCAGCTAAAGGAACAGGAAGAGGCGCTGCGGTTAGCGCGCGAAGCAGCGGACGCGGCCAACCAGGCGAAGAGTGATTTTCTTGCCAATATGAGTCACGAAATTCGCACGCCGATGAACGGCATCATGGGGATGACCGAACTCGCATTGGCGACTGAACTAACAGCCGAGCAACGCGAGTTTCTAACCACGATCGAGTCATCCGCCGAATCGCTGCTGACGTTGATCAACGATATCTTGGACTTCTCGAAGATCGAAGCCAAGAAACTTGACCTCGATCCAATCAACTTTGAATTGCGCGAGCGACTGGGTGAAACGCTGACCACGCTTGCTGCTCGCGCCCACAGCAAAGGGCTCGAACTTTTGTTCGAGGTCAATAACGCCGTTCCCGAGTACGTCGTTGGCGACTTGCATCGTATTCGACAGATCGTCATCAACCTCGTTGGTAACGCCGTCAAGTTCACCGAGGAGGGCGAGATCGCCTTGGCCGCACACGTGGTCGAGACACGAGACGATCAGGTCGTTGTCAAGTTTGACGTTTCCGATACGGGGATCGGTTTGTCTTCGAGTGTGCGTGAATCGATCTTTCGCCCCTTCGAGCAAGCCGACGCGTCAACGACCCGGAAGTATGGCGGAACGGGACTGGGGCTTACGATCTGCAATCAACTGGTCGAGTTGATGGGCGGCAAGATGACGGTCGATAGTCAGCTCGGTATTGGCACCACCTTTTCCTTCACCGTTCCGTTTGGCATCGGCGAATCGACTGGAAACCTTGCACCCTACCAGGCATCGACGCCCGATCGCCTGCAAGGACTGCGTGTGCTTGTCGTTGATGACAATGACACCAACCGCCGGATCCTTGCCAAGATGCTCGAAAACTGGGGCATGCGACCGGTCGTGGTTGAATCGGCCGACGATGGACTCAAGGAACTCGAGGCCGCGCACAAGAAGGATCCGATTGGGCTGATTCTTTCCGACGTGAACATGCCCGAGATGGACGGATTCATGTTTGCCGAAGAGGTGATTCAAAAATATGACCTGAAAAAGCTGCCCATGATTTTGTTGACTTCGGCCAATCGAACCGGGGATACGGTCCGATGCCGCGAACTTGGAATCTCGGCGCATTTGATCAAGCCTGCTCGGCAATCGCTTTTGTTTGATGCCATCGCAAGTTCCGTCGGGGTAGCCGACGAGGCTCAATCGGAGCGGGTTGTGGTTCAAGAGGCATCGGCCAAACCGTCCGAAATGCTCCGTGGACTCAAGGTATTGCTGGCTGAAGATAACGAGACGAACCAGAAATTTGCGATTCGGGCACTTCAAAAGGCGGATCATGACGTCACCGTGGCTAACAATGGCCAAGAAGCTGTCCTGCATTGGGAGTCGGAGGCGTACGACGTCGTTTTGATGGATATTCAAATGCCGGTGATGGACGGTTATGCTGCTACGGCGGCGATTCGGAGCGGGGATTCGTCGAAAGGGCTACATACGCCTGTGATTGCGATGACGGCTCACGCCATGAAAGGCGACCAACAGAAGTGCCTCGACGCGGGCATGGATGGCTACGTCACCAAGCCAATCAAGTCGAAAGTCATGCATGCTGAGATCGCACGAGTGTTGCATGAACTCGATCATCCGTCGGCAAGATCCGACGCCAACGAAAACCGCTAGGACCAGGGACGATTGATGAGCGAGATCATTGACCGCGAAGAGCTACTCGACGAACTCGATGGTGACACCGAGTTTCTCGAGGACTCGCTCGACATCTTCGACAGCGACGCGCCTGAGCTTATTGAGAAAGCTCGTGAGGGAATCAAGTCGGGAGATGGCGAGTCAGTGCGCATTGCCGCTCACACTCTCAAATCGATGGTTGGCAATTTTTGTGCGACCGCCGCATACGAGTCGGCTCAAACGCTCGAGCAGCTTGCGCGAGACGAAAACGCGGACAAACTACAGGCCGCCTTTGACGCGCTCGAGCAATCGATCAAAGCGTTAAGGCAGGAACTCGGCGCACTATTGGAGGAGCTGTCGTGAACGACGGTGCCGCAGGTAGTCTCAAAATCCTGATAGCCGAAGATGAACGCCTTAGCCGCTTGAAGCTCGAGCGTCAGCTTCAGAAGTGGGGCCACGAAGTGGTCGCGGCCGAGGATGGCGCGCAGGCGTGGGAGCTGTTCCAGGCACAGCCCTTTCCGATCGTGATTTGCGATTGGGAAATGCCTGAAATGAACGGGCTCGACCTGGTCGAAAAGATCCGTCAAACCAACACCGGTTCCTATGTCTACATCGTGATGCTGACAGGCAAGTCCGACAAGAAGGACGTCGTTGCTGGAATCGAAGCCGGTGCCGACGACTTTGTTTCGAAACCCTTTGATCGTTCTGAGCTTCACGCCCGGCTCAATGCAGGTGTGAGGATCATCAGTCTTGAACAAAGTCTTGCCAGCACCAACGATCGACTGCGCCACGAACTTGCTGTGGCACGTGAGCTGTCGAATGTCGAGTACAGGCGACACGAAGAGGCGCTGCTCGGAGAGAGCATTCCGGTCCGCGGGCTGCGTGAGGGGATCGAAGCGAATGCCGCTCTGCTCAAACCGCTCATGTTGACCGGTGCGATCGGTGCCGGCCAAGAAGCCGTTGCGCGGGCGATTCATCGCGCCTCCGAGCGGGCCGACCGTCCCTTTATCCATGTCGACTGTGGCCAGATCAGCGGTAGTGATGGAACATTGCTCGGCCGCCACACCGAGACCGATGATGCCATTAGCAAGTGGTCGCTTGCAGACGGCGGCACTTTGTTCTTGGAACGCATGGAGACGTTGCCCGAAGAAACACAACGGTCGCTCGAAAAGGTCGTGCAACGTACGACCTCAGGACGCGACAACGAGGGCTCCGATTCACCCGATGTTCGACTCATTGCCTATGTGTCGGGCGAGCCGGTCGAACACGTCCGCAATGGTACGCTTGATGCCGGTTTGCATCGCGTGATGGATGGTCGTTTGACTGTCCCATCGCTTGCCGAACGGGGCGAAGATGTTGTGCTCATTGCGCGTCACATCGCGACCGAACGTGCGCAAAGCGTTGGAAAACCAATTGAGGGCTTGAGTGACGAGGCAGAACAAAAGCTGCTGCAGTATGGATGGCCCGGCAACCTGCGTGAATTGCGCGGCGTTGTCGAACGTGCGGTCGTTCTTTCCCAGGACGCACTACTGGAAATCCCCGATGAGCTCCTTAGTGAAGGACGTCGGATCGGTAGCTACCAACTTGAAAAGCGTCTTGGCGAAGGCGCGATGGGCGAAGTTTGGCTGGGAACTCATTCGTTGTTGGCACGCCCTGCTGCTGTGAAGGTGATCCGCGAGGACGCGTTGAACGTGCCCGCCGAACAACGTGAGTTGTTGCGAGCACGATTTCAGCGAGAGGCAAAAGCGACTGCCTTGTTGCGTTCACCCCACACTGTGGAACTCTATGATTTCGGCGTGACCGATGATGGCAGTTTCTACTACGTGATGGAGTACCTTGCTGGCCTCGACTTGCATACGCTCGTACAACGACACGGCCCTCAATCGGCAGGCCGCACGATCGATTTGATGCGCCAGGCTTGTTTGTCGCTCGGCGAGGCTCACGAAGCCGGGTTGGTGCACCGCGACATCAAACCGTCGAACCTTTTCCTCTGCACACTCGGCAACGAACATGATTTCCTGAAGGTCCTGGACTTCGGCGTTGTGCGCGTTGCTGAAAGTCACGATCATTCCATGACAGCGACTGGGCAGATCACAGGCACGCCGGCGAGCATGGCGCCGGAGCTGGTCCAAGGAAATGCCGCAGAAGCGACCGCCGACATCTATTCGCTCGGGTGCGTGATGTACTGGCTGCTTGTCGGGCGACATGTCTTTGAAGCCCCGAACCTGATGGCGATGTTGCTCCAGCATTCGACGAAGCCGCCAACACCACCCACCGAACTGAATCCAGCCGTCCCGACCGAACTAGAAACCATCGTCCTTGACTGCTTGGAAAAAGACCCCGGATCACGCATCCCCAACGCGATGGAGCTGCGTGACCGTCTGAGCGCCGTCAAAACGTATGATCAATGGTCCGAACGGGATGCGGCAACGTGGTGGGGTGAGCACATGCAGCAGGCTGAATTTGAAGAGGACTGCGGCAAGATGGATGCGATGGCCGAGACACACGATTGCACGACAGGCAATCAAAACAAGACCACCGCCTTTGATCAAACGATCCCAGACCGAAAGTCCAAGTAACGTCCGCTGTCATCGGTTCTTCCCAGGCACGTAGGCGTAGGCCGGATCAAGGAGCGACAGCGACGCAGATCCGGCAGGGGCCCCATGCCCCGAAAACCTCGGCTTCTGCCAAGCCAAAGTTTCGTTCGTAGACGCTACTGTCGCGGAGCGAAAGGCGACAAGGATCTAATGCGCTTCCAGCCAATTGGCGCCGACTCCCATCTCGACGACGATTGGGACGGTCATTGGCAAGGTCGACGTCATTGCTTGTTCGATCACCGGCAGAACCGTCTCTTGTTCGCTTTTGTGCAGGTCGAAAACGATTTCGTCGTGAACGGTTAGCAACATTTTGGTTTTGAAATCGCCTTCGCGAAGTGCTCGATGCACTTTGATCATTGCGAGCTTCAAGATGTCGGCCGCCGTCCCTTGAATGGGACTATTCATTGCGAGTCGCTCGGCAGCATTTGCGAGTGTTCGGCTGCGCGAGTTGATGTCACGCAACTCGCGTCGTCGCCCTGTTCGCGTCACCACAAACCCATTCTCACGTGCGAACTCGATTGTTTCGTCAATGTAGCTTCGAACGCCAGGGTACTTTTCGAAGTAATTGTTGATCAGGTCATTGGCCTCGGCTCGTGGAATGTTCAGCCGTTGTTGCAGCCCGAATGCTGAAATGCCGTAGATGATCCCGAAGTTCACCGTCTTGGCTTTGTCTCGCATTTCGCGCGTGACGTCAGCAGGATCGACCTTGTAGACTTTCGAAGCGGTGACGGTGTGAATGTCTTCCTTTTTTTGGAACGCTTGCATCATTCCTTCGTCGCCACTTAGTTCGGCCATCACACGAAGTTCGATTTGCGAATAGTCGGCACTCAGCAGAAGGTGGTCGTCATCGCGAGGGACAAACGCTGCCCGAATATCGCGGCCACGTTCCTTGCGGACGGGAATCGTCTGCAGGTTGGGATCGTTCGACTGCATGCGCCCGGTCGCGGTCCATGCTTGGCTATAGTGCGTGTGCAGGCGACCGGTGTTTGGATTCACCGCAAGAGGAAGCTGATCGACGTAGGTGGACTTGAGTTTTCGAGCGTTTCGGTAGTCCAGTACATCAGCAATGATTTGATGCTTGCCCGAGAGCCGTTCAAGTTCAGCTTCGCGAGTGGAGTATTGGCCTGTTGAAGTGCGTTTGGGATTCTTTTCGAGCTCAAGTTCTTCATAGAGGACGACACCGAGCTGTTTGGGCGAATCGATATTGAATTCGTGACCTGCTGCTCCGAAGATTCCGCTGGCGAGTGACTCGATTTCTGCGTCAAGTTTCTTGGAGAAAACCGAAAGGGCTTCTGTGTCCAGTCGGATGCCTTCGTATTCCATTTCGACCAAGACTGGAATCAGCGGGCACTCGACTTCGTAACAGACCTGGCTCACGCCGCGTTCGTCGATGTCGGGGCGAATCACGTTGGCTACCTGCAGCGTAACGTCGGAATCTTCGCAGGCGTATTGAGCGACTTTGTCGACGTCGACTTCGCGCATGTTCTTCTGATCGGGACCTTTTTCGCCGATCAAATCGGATGTGGGGATCGGTTTGTAGCCGAGATAGAGCTTCGACAAGTAGTCGAGGCCGTGCCGCATCTCGGGTTCTTTCATCGAATGGGCAAGCATGGTGTCGAACAGCTCGCCACGCACTTCGATGCCGTGCCACTTGAGCAGCGTGACGTCATATTTCAGGTTGTGCCCTATTTTCGCGATCGAATCCGATTCGAACACGCTTCGAAACTCTTCCAGAACCGCCTGAGCTTCCTCGGCATCATCGGGACACACGACGTAGTAGCCGGTGTGTGGCTTGAACGAGAATGCCAAGCCAAGCGGAAAGGCTTCACGTGCGTTGAGGCCTGTGGTTTCGGTGTCGAAGCAGATCGCTTTTTGCCTCAACAGTTCTTCGATCAGTTGAGCTCGCTCGTCGGCCGTCGCGACGGTCTTGTAGTCGTGTTTGACGTCAGCGATTGTCTTTTCTTCGACCGGTTCATCAAAGAGCGTCGCTTGGATTTCTGATTCGCGCTTTTCGCGAATCACTTTCGATCGGTTCGTAGCCGAAGAAAACGACTTGCCGAACAGTTTCTTGCCAAGGGTGTCGAACTCCAACTCCATGAAAAGCTCTTTCAGCTTCTCCTCGTCATAGTCGCGTGCCTGGAGTTGACCGAGCTGAACCTCATGTGGCACGTCCAATTGGATGGTGACCAATTGCTTGGAAAGTGTCGCCATGTCGGCGTTTTCCTCGACGCGTTCCTTCTGCTTTCCTTTTAACTTTTCAGTGTTCTTGAGCAACTCTTCGACGGACCCAAACTGAGCGATCAGTTTTTGAGCCGTCTTTGGACCGATGCCAGGCACACCGGGAATGTTGTCGCTGCTATCCCCCATGAGTCCGAGAATGTCGATCACTTGGTCAACACGTTCGATGCCCCACTTTTCAAGCACCTGGTCGACCTTGATGACTTCGGCGTCGCCGCCGCGTCGCCCCGGCTTGTAGATGAAGACGTCATCGCCAACAAGTTGGTCGTAATCTTTGTCGGGGGTCACCATCCACGTTTGGAATCCGTCGGACGCGGCTTGGTGCGCCAAGGTTCCGATGATGTCGTCCGCCTCGTACCCAGGCATGCGAATCACCGGAATGTTGAAGGCGTCGAACAGTTTGTCGATGTAGGGAAGCTGTTCACCGATATCTTCGGGCATCGCATCGCGCTGCGCCTTGTACTCGGGAAAGGCAATGTGTCGCTGAGTGGGTTCGGGAGTGTCGAAGGCGACGGCGATGTGAGTCGGTTCCTCACGCCGCAAGAGTTCCATCACCGTGTTGGCGATCCCGAAAACGCCCGAGGTACACATCCCCGACGACGTGTAACGCGGACTGCGGATGAGGGCGAAGTGAGCACGGTAGGTGAGCGCCATACCGTCGAGCAAGAAGAGCTTTTTCGTTTCGGGAAAAAGTTCGCCAGTTGTTTGAGCCATTGCATGAACCTGGGACAATCGGGAATCGCCCGAACACTCTAACCTTTCCGGCAGACATCCGGAATGGACGCAGCATCGATGAAGTTCGGAGACCATTTTGGCAGATCGCAACTAAGAAAACGGCTACAGTGCCGTTGAGTCTTCATAACGAGGGCACTTTTCGTCGTACAGAAAGGAACCAAGCCGTGTCACTCCATCCCATTCCGTTGATCGCCTTTCCGCTTGGCTTTGCGTTATTTGCAATGGTTCCGGGTCAAACGAGTTTTGGCGATTGGGGCGTATCGAAGGGAGGGCATTGGCCGGAGAGCTGGCCGAAGCCCCTGGAACCGCTTCGCGAACAGGCGACGACACTTCAAGGCGGCCTATTGAATATCACGCTCTACGATATTCCCTTTGACGACCGCGATTCGTTTGAAGCGGCATGGCCTCAGCTGCTAAGAGTCAAGACCGAGGGAGCACCTCTCGTTTTGAAAGCGAGTCCCTATGCGTCGCTCGGCCGAATCGAGGCGGGAGTTCGCATCCGATGCCCGCCTGATCATCAGCGAGGCGCTGACGCGCAAACCGAGGCCGCAAAGAAGTCTCGCTGGGATCTCACCACAACGATCGAACTTGTTGTTGACGGCAAGATCGTCGATCTCAATCGAATCGAGTTGCTACCCGACACGCCGATCGTGGATCAACGGTTCGAAGGTCCTTAGATGTAGGGTGTGTGCTTGCACGCACCAGAGCGATCCCGCTCGGCATCGCGGCACTCGTACTCGTACTCGTTATCGATTCCGGCCTGCGGGAATCTCAAGCGGCTGATCGAACAGCCCCGCCTCATTGGAGGACGAGTACTGGGCTGCGCCCTGAGTACGAGTACGAGAAAGAAACGAGGTGCGTGCAAGCACACACCCTACGTCAGTCTCGTGCGTGTTAGTGACCTAGCCCGAGGAAGCTGTGTGCCTTTTTCACGAATTCCGGTTCGCCGTCGGTTTCGTAGGCGCCTTCGCCACCCTGTTTGCGATCGTGGCGTGTGTAGTTCAACCACACGCGGCTGTGGCCAAAGAGTCCCTTGTAGTCGAGTCCCCAAGTTCCTTCGCTTAGTTTGCGACAGCGACCACGAGGGAAGGGTGAGCCACCACCGACGAACCAGGCTCCATATTTTCCGTCAACACCACATTTGGCCCACCACGCGACGCAGTGTGGATTACCGGCTCGCTTGCAATCGGGCATTCGATAACGGAGCGGTGGGCAGTCACCTCGGTTGCGATCGCCCGGTTTGTCGATCAGTGGCTTTTTGGGGTGGCCCGGGTCTTTGCACACGCCGCGGCAGATTTTTGGACGGCAATGAGAAGGTTCTTCGATCACTTCCACCATTTCGGAAGGACTTTGCAGCAATTCGACCGGAACTGCCTCGAGTTCCACTTCCTGTTCCGCGCCCGGTGCATCGCTGAAATGGAACGAATGGGTCGAAATATTCTCGCCCGCCAGCACGGGTGAAAGTGCCAGAGCCGAGATCGCAGTCGAGAGTACAAGCAGGCGGATCATAGGTTTTGGGCCATAACCAGCAGATTCGGAATGAAGGGAACCTACCCGTTAATCGTCACAACGCGCGTCGCAAACACACGACGGTACGTCGAGACGATAAAGGCCAATCAATTGTTACCGTTTACCGGCATTGCTGTTTCACTGCGTGTTTCACTGTTCGTTTTGTCGCCCACTTCAAAGCAAAACGCCCCTTCGAAACGAATCCGAAAGGGCGTTTGCATCGGGGACGAGGATTCCTCGTTGAGGCACGCGGTGATTAGCGGAGCACGATGATGTCTTCGTCGTCTGCTTCGATGTCGTCGAATTCATCGGCCAGAATTCGGTCGACCTCACCGTCGCGCGCCTTGATTTCATCAGCACCGCGACCGCCGATGAGCGAGTCGTTGCCGGCACCACCGACCAACAAGTCATCGCCGTCTCGGCCATACATCAGGTCGTTGCCCAAGCCGCCGAGCATGATGTCATTGCCGCGTCCTCCGTCCATTCGATCATTCCCTGCACCGCCGCCCATTCGGTCGTTGCCAACGCCGCCGGCGAGTCGATCGTTGCCGAGTCCGCCGGAAAGGGTGTCGTCGCCCCGGCCGCCACGAATCACGTCATGATCACGTCCACCATAGAGCATGTCGTTGCCACTGCCGCCGGCAATGCGGTCGCGACCGTGCATGCCAAAGATCAAGTCGTTCCCTTGGCCGCCTGAGATTCGGTCGTTAAAGGAGCGACGGATCTCAGATGCTTCGTCGTTGACATCGGCTTCGCGTGCCGCCGCGACATCTCGGACCAGTTGATCGGCGGCTTCGAATGCTTCGGTTTGATCAGGATCGTCGTTGGATGGTTCGAAACGCCAATCGCCAAGGATCACATCGTTTCCTGCACCGCCCGAGATGCGGTCGTTTCCTTCGCCGCCGACGGCAATGTCATTGCCCGCTCCACCACGAATGGCATCGGCCGAATTGCCGCCAAGCAAAATGTCGTTGCCTGCATCGCCAGAGATGCGGTCGCGTCCGCGATTGCGATTCACGAAGTCGATGGTGTAGGCGACAGGATCGGTGTAGCCCTCGGGGTACTCGTTTGTGGCGTCGCCCCAGACCCAATCGTTGCCGGCCCCACCACGAATGGCATCTCCTCCTGCGCCACCAATTAGGTAGTCACCACCGCGCCCACCTTGGATTCGATCGTTGCCCGCGCCACCGAAGATGACGTCAGCGCCTGTGTCACCTGAAAGGCGATCGTTTCCTTCGCCGCCTTCGATCCAGTCGGATCCGGCGCCCCCTGAGACTGAGTCTCGTCCTGGTCCGGCGAAAACGCGATCGTGGCCAACGCCGGCGCGAATCGAATCGTTGCCTTCGCCACCAAAGATCAAGTCATTGAAAGTAGGAGCTGGCGGTTCAACATCAGGCCGATCGTCGACTGGTTCTGCGGAAACCAAGTCGCCTTCGTGCGTTGCCCCGCCACCAGCATCGACGCTGCGCTCGACAGCATCTTCGAGGCTGCGTTCGGCATCGGCGTCCGAATCGTCGGCGCGATCATTCTCAAGAGGATCGCCCAAGATCCGATCGTTTCCGGCGCCACCACGAATGTTGTCGCTACCGACGCCTCCCTGGATGCTGTCGGACCCATCGCCACCGGAAATGGCGTCGTTGCCCGCGCCGCCGTCGATTCGGTCACTGCCGCCACGTCCACCGAGGCGGTCGTTACCGCGTCCGCCGGAGATTTGGTCGGCCTGCTGGCTACCAACGATTGTGTCGTTGCCATCGCCGCCATCGAGGACGGTTCGTTGAGTGACGCTATCGCGGATTCCGATCACGTCGTTGCCGCCGTTGCCTGAGACGTCGATCCTGCGTACGGCATCGTCTTGGAATTCGAATTCGTTGCCATCAAGACTAACGACCAGTGTGTTGGTTTCTTTGTTTGCCCAGACCACGATCTCGTTCGGCTCATCGTTTGCTTCGACCACCAACACACCGCCTGCGGTCAGAGCCGCCGCGAGTACTCGCCGATCTTCAAGTCCCTGGAAACTGAGCGATCGTCGTGATGATCGGCGTTGCGCGGTGTTGCGTTTCCGCGATTGTTTGCGAAGAGGTGTTCTGCGTCGTGACATACCGAGAGCCCTTTGACTTGAAGACGAGAAGACGTGGCAGCAGGAATCGACAAAGCTTGTCAATGCTGCGACGGGAATAGTCCTGTTTGCCCGGTTAGTACCCGAGTCAGCAGGCCTTCTTACATCGACGCCGAAAAAAAGTCAGAAAAAGGGAGCCGTAGTGGACGAGGCCACGAGTCCTTCGCAATATCCGTAGTGGACGAGGCCACGAGTCCTTCGCAATCCAACACACGATTCGGGGACTCGTTGCCTCGTCCACTACAAGAAGGCGGTTAGAACGCCTGTTTGATTTTGATCGCCACCTTCGGATCGAGCATTGCGGCGGTGGCTAGCTGGACTGACTCAGCACCGCAATCGAGATACGCTTGCACGTCCGTCCCGCTGGACGCGCCACCTACACCGATCAGTTTCACGTCCACAGCAAGCACACTCTTCAACTTGGCAAACCGTTGGACCTGCTCAAGAGAAGCGTTCAAGGTTGACTTGCCGCAGATGCCACGCTTTTGGCCATCAAACAACCACGCTCCGTTGCGATCACGTACTGTGCAAGCAATGCTGTTTGTCATTGCGAGCGCATTGGCGAACGGCGAGACGTCCTTTAAGAGTTCTCGAGCGAGATCATCGGTTGTGACGTGACCGATTTTCAGCACAAGAGGCGTGTCGCCGATTTGGTCGCGAATTGTTTGGGCTACCAGCGCGGCCTCGGTCGGCTGTTGATAAAGATGCCCGTCACAGGTGTCGACGTTCGGACAAGACAAGTTGGCTTCAACGGTGTCGGCTCCCGCTTCGACTGCCCAGCGAGCGCAGCGTGCATAGTCGTCAGCCAAGTCTTGCAGCGACCATCCAGGTTCGGTCGAACCGACGACGGAGACGTTCAGTCGTTTTGAGGCGGGGAGCGCGTCGCGAGTTTTTTCGATGTCCGCTCGCCAAATCTCGGGCGAGCTCGAAGGCATCCCAAAGCTGACCGCCCAACTCTCCGTCCCGCTGTCCATTGCACGCATCTCATCACAACGTTCGTCCAATCCGTCGGTATCGGGAACGAACACCAGATTCGGCAAGGGGTAGCAATCGCGAACGCGGCTCCGCACGGTCTTGTAAGTCAAAACGTCGAAACCGAGCGACGCGTAGTAGAGCACCCAGCGGCCATTCAGAAGCGGTCCTGCGGCAACGCCAATTGGTGACGCGGCGGGTATTCCAGCAAAGGTCCAGTCGCCGGAAATCGCGGGAACAGCAAGTTGTGCAGGATCAGGTGAATGATCGTAATTCCAACGATAGGTTTGGCGATGGTCGTAGCGAGGGAGCGGTTTTTCTGGCGACATGCCTGCAATTATAGGCGTGATTCCGTCACAAACGGGAGATCGGCGACAAATGGCGCAGCGCCCTCGGCTCGTTGGTCTCTCTGTATTTTAGAGCCCAACTCGAAACTCAGATCGAACCAGCATCGATGTCACAACGAATCTCTCATAGCGTATTGGACCCGGTCATTGGGCCACGACTCAAATCGCTTTACCCGCATTTGCGTATCCCCAAAACGTTTCCGCCCGAGGGGATCGTTTTGGCAGGGCATCTTTGTGCGGCCGTTGGCGCAGTCGGTTTTGCTCTGTCGACAACTCACTGGTGGGGCGGGTTGTTGGCAGCCTTTGGCGTCATCGCCAATCACACCGCTGACTGCGTCGACGGCACGCACGCTCGCACGACCAATCAATGTCGAAATGGCGGCGAACTGCTCGACCACTTCACCGACCCGCTTTCTTTTGCCTACTGGTTGGTCGGCATCGGGTTTGCATGCGGTCGTCTCGACTTCGCATTGGTCGCGGTCATCTGTCTTTTTGCGACCGCTGTTCTGACGAACATCAAGGCGAAACTCATTGGCGAGTTCACACTGTCGAAGTTTGGCCCAACAGAGTTCAAATCGTTGCTCGCCGTGTTTGGGATCACCCTTTCCGCATTGACGCTGTGGACCTCGCTTTCAACCATTGCCGTTGCCACGTGGTTCTTTGGAACACTGATATTGGTTGGACTCGTGCAACTGCCCATCCAACTGTTTCGCAGCGTAAGAGAGGTCAACGAAAAGGGAAACGAGCCCGACACGAGCGAATGGATCTCGGGTTAGTTCGGTTCGCCACGGTATTTCCGCGGCAAAACGAATGTAGGGTGTGTGCTTGCACGCACCAAACACCACATGGTGCGTGCAAGCACACACCCTACCAAGGCAATGGGGGCGTGCGCGTGAACGGACGAAGAGATTACCGGGTGTTCAGCTGCGGGACGCGGTTGAACTTTTGGAAGGGCAGCCGAACGCCTGCGAGGACGAAGGTGTCGACGCGAAGCGATTGAGGTGGCGCGAATCCATCTTGGCCGGCGACGGTGACAACATCATCTTGGTCGACGCCATCGCCACTGACCCCGAAACCACCCACGAGAGTTTCGTTGCCCGCACCCTTGTAAAGCGCTGTGCTACCTGGGAAGAAGACGATCCCATTTTGGTTGGCAAGCGGTTCGGGTGATCCGTCACCATGAATCACGACCGATCCATCACCCGGGTCTCGGAAGTTACGGCTTGGATTGAACGCGTCGAAGGCGAGAACGCTAAACGTGTTGCGTCCGTCGACGTGATCATCAGGACTGAATTGATAGACCGCCGCGTCGAGCGGTGCGTCGTTGACCAAGTTCTCGCCGGTGATCGGGTTGATTCCTGGCATGCGGACGATGCTTTGCGGCCCAGTCAACTTGCACACAGCGAGCTTTTGGTCGCAGAGGTTCAGATTGGGGTCGTTGACCAAGCCATCGCCAGCAGAATTGGGTAACTCAATTCCCGTCGGATACCGCGGTTCGACGACAAAACGGAAGGAGCGATTTGTCAGAGCCGTTCCCACTGGGACGGTATCACCGCCAAAGTCGCTAAGTGATGTCGATACGCCGCCAAAGATGCCGTCGTTGTTAAAATCGATCCGGTCTTCGTCTTGCAGGACGCCAGGTGTTGGGTCGGCGTAGTAACTCGTGTTTCGAGATTTGGCGATCGACACGTCAATCGAAAAGACGGTCGCGTCGGGCATTCTGTAGACGCCAAGTAGCTCACCGTTGGTGTCGGCAACCGACAATACCATTCCGGTTGGAACACCCGCTTTGAATCCACCGTCGATGTCCAAGCGAATGGCAGCCCGCGTCTTTAGCGCCTCGTCGACACCTTCGGCGATGATTTTGTCAACGTCTTCGGCCGACAATCCGCCGGGCAAGGCGGAATCGTGTGGCGCGACCAACCAGCCCTCGGGGACTGGCTTACCAGGTTGCAGCAGGTCGCCATCTTTGTTGATTGGAACCAAGTCGCCGGAAATGAATCCAGCACCACCGAATGTCGCGGAACCGACCGCGATCAATCGATCGATACCGGGCTTTCGGAACGAACGATCTGGATTGGGGCCGAAGATCTCAAGCGTGATGCCAACCAAATCAATTCGGCCTGTTGGCAGAATGAAATTGGGAAGCGGAGGCAGCTCGGAGTTGAAGGCGGACAGATTGCGAACGAAGGCCGATTGGAACGGATTGAACAAGCCACCGCCAGCCGAGGCGATCACGGCTGCGAATTCGGCCTCGAGCACTTTCGGTGCGTTCGTGCGCGACTTTTCGGATTGGCCAACGCCGTGCACGAAACCCTGCTCAAACGTTGCATCGCCCTCTTCACCAGGGAAAAAGACGCCAATGCCTCCGACAAGGTTGATCCGTTCGCTCAGCGGTGTGCCAGCCGAAACGGGGCCTCCGCCATCTTCAGTTACTAGTTTGTAAAGAGGAACGCCGCCGGGAAGTGTCGCGATCCCACGCGATTGCGAGTCAAAGAAGCGATCGACCTGAATCCCATACGCTTCAGGCCAGCTCTGTGAGAACGATTCGGTGTTGTCCGGAACGAAAGTTGGATCGCTGTTGAATCGCGTCCGCAGGTAGAAATCGTCCTCATTTCCTTTGATCTGGTCAGCACCCGGATGACGTTGGCTGTCACGACTTTGGTGCTCGATCGCGAACAGGTCTACCTGAGGAGTGAAATCAACTTCGGGTGGAAACTTGCCGCCGACGCCAATCGGCGCCACAAAACCGGGGCCGACATACTCTTGTCCACGTAGGTCAACTGGTGATGCTTCGACGACACGTTGCACCATCGTCGACTGACTCAGTGATCGAATCGTTCGGCTAGTGATGGGGGCTGCGTTGTTGCTGAAGAAAGCAGCCGTTCGCGCTTTCGCGGCAGCACCATCAATGGCGTAGGCAAGCTTCTTGGCGTCCAGGTCGGCATCGCCCGTCGGACTTAGGCTCACACCCTCTTCAACGCGCACTCCGAGCATCGTTCCGTTGCGATCCACAACAACAATGATTGCATCATCGCTCTTGGTTGCCGCCGAGGCGCGGTCGAGCAGCGTTTCGACGTCGTCAGTGGTCAACAAGTTCAACGCGCCATCGCGACGAAACGCTTTGTTGAACTGTGATGCGTACTCAAAGTCTGGATTGCCAGGGTCGAGTGACTTGAAGTTCTTGAGGACTTTGAAGGTCGAATCTTTGGCGTTGATGTCGTCGCCTTCAACGATCCCATCGTCATCGACATCTGCTGGGCGAGCGATGAGGTCGTAATCAAGTTCGGGTGGTCGAGGGGTGTCAGCAGGAATGATCTCCGCTTCGATGCGAAGGTCGTTGATCACCATCAATGCGTCGCGCGCGGTAACGTCGCCGTTGTTGTCAACGTCGACCATCTTTGGCGTTACCGTGGGAACCGCTGGCGAATCGCCCTCGGCGCTGCGCAGCCGGGTCATGTGGTTAACGACTGCTAACGCGTCGCTGGATGTCACGTGACCGTCCCCGTTGACGTCGGTCGGCATATCGAGGTTGTGCATGCAGACATCGCCCGCAAGCATTTGCCTGCGTTCAAGCGATTCTGCGGCCAACCTTCTGGAGCGGGGGCGTCGTGAACGTTTGCTCATCGAGGATTCCGGTACGCGTTTTGGCACCCTCCACCTTTCAACCGGAGGGCCACCGAACTCGGGGGTCTCCCCATGCTACTTCAATTGCCAGGTTTGACGAGCTAAACCCGGGAAAGTGGCAGAGGAGACTGAAAAATTGGATTTATTGGATTCTTCGTTATCAGTGTCAGTTGTCCCCCAACCGATACAACCTGAAACCGCAGTTTGGGGCCATCAAACCCCAACCGGGACAAAGGTAGGCCACAAAGATGCTCTTTGTGCTCCCGGCGAGGGGCTTCCAAAAGCCCCGGGCGGATGCAGCGGTTCTGTGACTCTCGGACAGTGAAGCTGCTCGAGAAACGCTTTGATTCAAAGGCCCATTAAGGCAAGACGGGCAAAACAGCGACAAGAGACCACCACCCCATGCGTATGGTTCGGATCGCGATCATCGTTTTGACGCTGACTGCAATGTGCAGCACGTCGACGGTGCGCGCTCAGACCCGCGCCCTGGGTGATCTGCTTCAGCTCGGTCCAGGCATCGAGCTTCAAGCCGATCTGCTAAGCACTCCGGTGGACGAAGCGCTGTTCGATCTAAGGTCCGGTGATCCAAGCACGCCCATCAAAAACGGTTCGACGATTGCAGAGCAACTGTCGGCGATCCAGTTGGTCCAAGCGGAATCCGAGATTCGCCCGAAGGTTTTGAGGCCAGCCGACGAACCGCAGCAGCGACTCCCTGCAATCGGTCCGCTCGAAGACCACACCAATCCCCTGGTTGTCGCGGGCGGCAAGGGCCATCCATACGGCTTCACCGGCCCGAGCGGTGTTCTACCAACGGAATCGCAAACAAGCAGCCACTTCATTCCGCTCGAAGATCGTTGGCGGTTGGGGCTGCCTGACTCAGACCGTTATGGCAAAGGGCACCCGATCATGGATGACTATCCAGGTGTCAAAGGTGCCTGGTGGGACCCCTACAACCAAAACGTTCTCAAAGGTGACTACCCGATCATCGGGCAACACACCTTCCTGAATATCACCGGAATCAACCTGACGCTTCTTGAGGGACGCCAGCTTCCGACGCCGACGACTCCCTTCGAAGCAACACGAAATCCGGGCGCTGCTGCCTTCTTTGGCGATCCCGATTCGTTCACGGTCGTGAATCAAATGCAACTCGCGTTTGATCTGTTCCACGGCAACACGTTCTTCAAGCCGGTCGACTGGCGTGTGAAAGTCGACATGATTTTCAACATCAACAACTTCGTGGCTGATGAGCTTGCGGTTGTGAATCCAGACGTTCGCGCTGGAACGCAACGGTTTCGCAAAGACTTTGCCTTGGAAGAATGGTTTTTCGAAGCCAAGCTTGCTGACACCAGTCCCTACTACGACTTCGCGTCCGTTCGAGCGGGCAGCCAAATCTTCGTTAGTGATTTCCGCGGGTTCATTTTCAACGACATCAACCGCGCCGTTCGCTTGTTCGGTACGCGGAACAGCAACCGCGATGAATTCAACGTGATCTGGTTTGATCAAACGGAAAAGGACACCAACAGTCTGTTGAACCGTCTGAATGAAGACCGCCATCAGAACACTTGGATTGCCAACTACTATCGCCAGGATTTTCTCTATCCCGGATACGACGTCACCTTCTCGTTCCACTACAACCACGACAAGCCGTCGATGGAGTTTGATAAAAACAACTTCCTCGTTCGGCCCGACCCCGTTGGGGTTGCTGTTCCACATGACGTCAAGTCGTACTACTTCGGAACGGCGAGCAATGGGCACATTGAACGGATCAACGTGAGCAGTGCGTTTTACTACGTGCTCGGACGCGACGACTTGAACCCCATCGCGGGGCGTGAGGTCGATATCAGTGCCTACATGGCGGCACTCGAGCTTTCCTACGACCGTGACTGGGTGCGTTTCCGAACGTCTTACTTCTATAGTTCCGGTGACAGTGATCCGAACGACAGCCGGGCGACCGGTTTCGATGCGATCTTTGCCGAACCGAACTTTGCAGGCCAGGAATTCAGCTATTGGGGACGCCAGGGAATTCGGCTATTCGGCGTTGAGTTGGTCAATCGCGAAGCACTCACACCTAGCCTTCGAAACACGAAGTTTCAGGGGCAAACCAATTTCGTCAATCCTGGCCTGCACCTGTTCAACCTTGGGATCGATGCCGACATCACGCCCCGGCTGAAGACCATCAATAACTGTAACTTCCTTTGGTTTGACAAAACGGAAGTGCTGGAAACTTACCTGTTTGTTGGCGACGTGCGCGAGTTCATCGGCGTCGACCTCAGTTCAGGCATCGAATACCGCCCGCTGCATAACAACAACGTGCTGATCGAAGGGGGGATCGCAACGCTGATCCCAGGTGGCGGATTCAAAGACCTGTTTCAAAACCTAAACGGCGACACCCGAAATCACGTCGCGGGATTCATGGAGCTCATCCTCGAGTACTAGCGAAAGCAGACGCCACATGAGGGATGTCAAAGCGATGCCCCTCAATCGTCTGCCCCCGTTGGCTAAATGATATGAACGGATTCATCAAACAACTACTAGCGTTGGTCGTCGTTGCCGTCTGCGTTTCCGATGCGCAGGCGCAAACACCGAGTCAGCGAACGGCAAAGCTGAAAGACTTGTTGCGTTCACAGGCGCAAGTCAAACCGGTGTCGCACGTGGAACCCGCAGGTAGCAACGATTCGAACGAGCAACGTGAATCGGGTAACCCGGCCGACCATGCGCCCGAGCCGTTTACGATGCGTCTTTCGGACCAACTTGACACCGCGCCCAAGCCATTGCCAAGAGCCTCGGCTCAACCAAAAATTCGCGTGGCGTCACGCCCTGATCTGCCCGAGGGCGTTGTTGTGCCTGAGCAGAAGATTCCTTTGCCACGTACTTATCACGGACGCGCTGCCTCCGATTCATTGGGAGCCACCGAGTCAGGGATTGGCCGCCGCAGTGATGACCCTTGGGACGTCGCGCGTCGCTTGGGCATTGCCGACAACCCGTCCTATCCGATTCCAGAGAATCTGCGTCACGACGACCTGGCGCGGCAAACGTCGGGCGATGCCTACTTGAAGAGTGAAAGTTGCATTCACTGTCATACCGACGTCGGGCACATGCACCCGATCAACTCCGTCCAAATCGGATGCACCGATTGTCACGGTGGCGATGCGACTTGCTTCAATATCAAAGGCGCACACGTCTGGCCTCGTTTCGCGCCAGCCTGGAAGGACAGCGCCAATCCGGTTCGCAGTTACACCATCCTCAATCATGAGGATCCTGAGTTCATTCGGTTCATGAATCCGGGTGACCTGCGTGTTGCGCACATTGCCTGTGGACAGTGTCACCCCAACGAAGTTTTGCAGCTTCGCAAAAGCATGATGACGCACGGTTGCATGCTTTGGGGCGCGGCTCTTTACAACAACGGATCGACCGACAAAAAGTACGCCCAATACGGCGAATCGTACAGCATGCACGGAGCGCCTCAGATCCTGCAGAACGTACCCTTGCCGACGCCCGAAGAGACGCGCAATAAAGGCATCGTTCCCTATCTGCAGCCCTTGTTGCCCTACCAGGTCAGCCAGCCGGGCAACGTGCTAAGAATCTTTGAACGCGGTGGCCGTTTTCGCGCTGAAGTCGGCATTCCTGAAATCCTTGAAGAACCCGGGCGACCACGTGAACGGCTCAGCAACCGTGGCCTCGGGACCGAGAACCGAACCGACCCCGTCTACGTCGGCCTTGCCAAAACAAGATTGCTCGACCCCACGCTCAACTTCTTGGGGACGAACGATCACCCGGGTGACTACCGAAGCAGCGGCTGTAGTGCCTGTCACGTGCTTTACGCCAATGATCGTAGTCCTGTTGCAAGTGGCTTCCTTGCCAAATACGGCAACCGGGGTACAGCGGCGGCGGAACGCGATGAATGGGTGCAGTTCATTGACCCAATGATCCGGAAGGATCAACCGGGCCATCCAATCCAGCACAAGTTCGAACTTCGGATGCCGACGAGCCAGTGCATGGTTTGCCATGTGCACCCAGGCACGAACGTGATCAATAGCTACCTCGGTTACATGTGGTGGGACAACGAAACCGACGGCGAGTTGATGTACCCGACCAAGCAAAAGCACCTCACCGCCGAAGACTACATTCGTGCAACCGAATCGAACCCGAACGAAGCGGCGGCACGCGGACACTGGAGCGATCCCGAGTTCCTGGCCAACGTGAGCGACCTGAATCCACATTTGCGCCACACTCAGTTTGCTGATTTCCACGGGCACGGCTGGGTGTTCCGAGCGGTGTTCAAGAAGGACCGCAAAGGGAACCTACTCGATTGGAAGAATGACAAGATTGGCGAAGCGAGCAACGAACAGCTTCAAGCTGCTGTGGCACCGCCAACAGAGAAAGAGCAGACGGACGCTGGGAAATGTCGTCCTGATGCGCCCGTCCATCTGATGGACATCCACATGGAAAAGGGGATGCATTGCACCGATTGTCACTTCTATCAAGACAGTCACGGCAACACGAACCTGTATGCCGAAGTGCGTGCGGCGATTGAAATTCAGTGCATCGACTGCCATGGTACGGCTGACGAAACGCTTGTCGAGAAAGTGGAACGTCAAATTGCCAATGGCCAAGCACCAAGGCTACCGACGACTGGTCCCGCCGCGCCAACGAATGGGACGAACCTGCTCGCACTGCGCACAACCTTCGACACGCCTCGCTTCGAGATTCTTCGCGAGCCAGGCAAGGAGCCGCAGCTGATTCAACGCAGTACGGTCGAACCGGATAAGTATTGGGTCGTCAGCCAAACGGCCAACACTATTCGTCCAGGAAGCTCGGAATACAACCCGCGTTCGCATGCAGCCAAAACGGTTCGCATGGCCGACGACGGCAAACTCACTTGGGGCGGATCCGACAAAGACGCCGTTCTCGCATGTGCACACCGTAACGAGAACATGTCATGCATCTCATGCCATAGTTCGTGGAATCCGAGTTGCTTTGGTTGTCACCTGACGCAAAAAGCGAACATCAAGTCACCCGAGTTGCACAACAACGGTGACGTGACGCGAAACCGGACCAGCTACAACTTCCAGACGCTTCGCGACGACGTCTTTATGTTAGCTCGCGATGGAAATGTGACAGGAAATCGAATCGGCCCAGCTCGCAGTAGCTGTGCGATTCACGTCAGCAGTCTCGATGCCAAGCGGCAATCCATCTATACCCAACAGCAGACGATCTCTGGGGATGGGATGAGCGGGATTGCCTTCAGCACCAACGTCCCGCATACCGTTCGCGGTGGTGCCGGCTGGAGCAATGAATCTGCGCACGGAATGCCCGGCGTCTACGAAACGAAGAGCTGCAGCGATTGTCACCTCTCGATCAACGAAGACAACAACGCTCTGATGGCGCAGCTTTTGATGCAAGGTACCGGATTCACAAACTTCATTGGGAAGTATTGCTACGTGGCGGCGGGTGAGCATGGCTTTGAAGCTGTGGTGGTCACCGAAAACACCGAGCCGCAGGCTGTGATCGGAAGTTCATTGCACAAGATTGCTTACCCTGACAACTACAAAGAACACGTCAAGCACGGCCGAAAGCTCGAGCATAGCCACGAGCATCCGGGGCGCGACATTATCGAAGCACTCTCGTTGCGATTCCGCAAGCCCGAGGTGCTCGATCTTCAACATCGTGGCGAATACCTCTATGCGGCTTGTGGCAAGGGCGGTTTGCGAGTCTTTGACATCGCGTTTATCGATCACAAAGCGTTTAGTGAGCGAATCACGACGGCGCCGGTATCGCCTGTTGGTCAACGTTTCTACGTTCGATCGAAGTATGCGACGGGAGTTGCCGCACCCACAACGATTGCTCCCGATCCAACGCGCGTTCAGGACCCTCGGAACGAGGAGCCAGCGGTTCACTCGATGTATGCCTACATCTATGTCACTGACCGCGAGGAAGGGCTGATCTTGGTCGGCGCCGGAACGCTTCTCGACGGCAACCCGCTGAACAACTATCTCGAACGCGCCCTCACTTTCAATCCTGACGGGATTTTGTGTGGTGCTGAATCGATCACGATTGTTGGGACCTACGCCTATATCTGCGCAAAAGCGGGGCTCGTGGTCGTCGACATCAGCGATCCGACTTGCCCCCACGTCACCGAAGTGATCGGGCAAGACGAGCTGCACCATCCGCACAAAGTGGCGGTTCAATTCCGATACGGATTTGTGACCGACGAGGAAGGCGTGACGGTACTCGATACAACCGATTTGGCTCACCCGCGTGTGGTTCATCATGTTCCGCTGCATGATGCCCACGGAATTTACCTTGCACGAACGTATGCCTACGTTGCGGCCGGCAAGCACGGCTTGGCGATTCTTGATATTGAGAACCCGCAAGCTGCCTACGTCGATCAGATCTATGATGCGAACGGATGCATCAATGACGCCCACGACGTCAAACTCGGGATCACGAACGTGAGTCAGTTTGCGTATGTCGCCGATGGAAAGAATGGGCTGCGAGTGATTCAACTCACGAGCCCCGAAGTTCCCGGCAACGATGGGTTCAGCCCACGTCCGATGCCTTACTTGGTTGCTAGCTACAAGCTACCGAAAGAGGGGCACGCCCTTGCGATCAGTCGCGGGATGGACCGCGACCGCGCTGTTGACGAAAGCGGCAATCAGATCGCGGTGTTTGGTCGAGTTGGTGCGCGGCCGTTGAGTCGTGCGGAGGCTGATCGAATGTATCGGCGCAAGGACGGCACACCCTGGTACGTTAGTGATGACATTTTCGATCCGCGTGTCTTCCGCCATCCGGACGCAAAGGTGATCAAACACGTGGTTGAAAAACCAACTCTGCGTCATTGAGCGTGCCATCGATTGCGGATCCGAGAAATGTCGCACCGGGCGCCAAATTGCTGCTCGAGCTTTTCGTGCATATCGTACGAAACGCTTGAGCCAAGCAGCCTGAGGTTTTCGAGGCTGTCCATTCCTACGTTGACCAAGTGACCGATCGCCGTGTCGTCCAGACGATTGTGCGAAAGGTTGAGCCAACGCAAGCGTTTCATCAGCGCCTGGTTCAGTGTGAGCTGTTCGACCCCGACTTCGGTGATTCCAATGCTTGATAGGTCGAGGGCGATGAGTCGGGGAAAGCCGTCGGGGACAGCGAGCATTCGGGCGACAGGGTCACCCTGGTCGGTGTAGTAGAGGCAAAGCGATTCAAGCCCCGGCAACCGCCGCAGAAAGCGGAAGAGATAGCGTATGTCAGCCTCATCCGATCCGAGGTGAGTGAAGGTCAACTGCTTCATGGATGAAAGCAATGGCCAGCTTTCGAGACGGGGAAGGTAGTTGTGGGCGCCGTCCAAACGCAAACCCCTTAGCATCGGAGCGAGTTCACTCAGGCGATCTCGAAAGCGATGAAAGTCGTTTTCGCCCAAGGTGACACTGTCGACGGTGCCAAATCGAAAATGGATGTCTGCGTGCTCAATACCTTCCTCGAGTAGGCCGTGGGCCCAGTAGCGAAAGTTGGCATCGAGTAACTCGCGTTCGCGAAGCCGCAGCGAACGAATTTCAGGCGAAACCACCTCGTTGCGGCGGGTGTACAGCTCGCACTGAATTCGGATGAACTCGCCTTGCGGATCCCCCTGCTCTTCGAGCCAATCGGCGTAAATCAAACGTGCACCGATGTGGTCATCAGACGTTTTGATCTGCTTCAAAAAGTCTGCGGTGTTCAGCATGGTCAAAAATGGCCCCAAGCAGTTCCAGTAGTGGACGAGGCAACGAGTCCCCCTGGCATCATTGTTTTGTCAAGATCGCTTACTCGTTCACAACCCGGTCAACTGACGATGTCGCTGATCACTCGTCCGTGGACGTCCGTGAGTCGAAAGTCTCTACCTGAGTAGCGATAAGTGAGTTCGCGGTGATCGAAACCCATTTGATTCAAAATGGTGGCATGCAGGTCGTGTAGCGTAACCTTGTTTTCGGTCACCGCCATCCCCAGATCATCGGTTGCGCCATAGTGCATTCCGCCTCGGAAGCCTCCACCGGCTAGCCAAACGGTGTAGCCGTCGATGTGATGGTCGCGGCCTACTTTTGATGGATCCTTGACCTTTTGAATGGTTGGAGTGCGTCCCATTTCACCGCCCCAGATCACCAAGGTTTCGTCGAGCATTCCGCGCTGTTTAAGGTCGCTTAGAAGAGCCGCGATGGGTTGGTCGGCTTCATTGCACAGACGACGATGGTTTTTGACGATCGATCCGTGACTATCCCAAGGTTGGCCCGCGCCGTGATAGCACTGGACGTACCGCACACCACGTTCGACGAGGCGTCGGGCGACGAGCATGCTGCGACCTTGGATCGTGTTGCCGTACATTTCACGCACCGACTGAGGTTCACGCGAGAGATCAAACACGTCCGTGCCGGCGCTCTGCATTCGAAAGGCGAGTTCCATCGAATGGATGCGACTTTCAAGCCGCTGGTCACCTGGCCGCTGGGCACTGTGCCTCGCATTGAGGTATTGGGTTAGCGCAACCTGCGCACGCTGCGAACCAACGCGAATGTCCTTGCGCGTAAGATTCGGAACGATCTGCTTGCCCGACGTTTCCATATCGATGTGCGTCCCTTGATACACACCTGGCATGAATGCGCTCGTCCAATTTCGTGATTGTGCGGTAGGAAGTCCCTTGGGGCACAACACGACGAACCCTGGTAATTCGTCGCTTTCGCTTCCCAGCCCGTAAAGCAACCATGATCCAATGCTCGGCCGTGCAATCGTCGAGTTCCCACAGTTGGTCAGCAGCAGACCCGGCGTGTGGTTGGCGATCTCGCCCTGCATTGATCGGATCACACACAAGTCATCTGCGTGTTTGGCGACCTTGGGAAACAGTTCGCTGACCGGCAATCCGCTTTCGCCGTGACGCGAAAACTTGAATGGCGAACCAAAGATGGTGCCGGCGCGATTTCGCTGCGTCGGCTGCAACTGCTTCTTAACGGAATCGGGCAGTTTCTGGCCATCGAGTCGGTTGAGCTCAGGTTTTGGGTCAAAGGTGTCGATCTGGGAGGGCCCGCCATTCATAAAAAGGTGAATGACGCGTTTCGCGCGTGGGGCAAACGCGGGGGGACGCGCCGCAAGAGGCGATTCGTCGAGGTTTGCAGCATTTGACTGTTGCTCGCCAAGCAGCGTTGAAAGCGCAACGGCCCCGAGGCTCGTTGAACGCAACAGTTGACGTCGCGACAGATCGGGATGGGAAGCTGGTTTAGTCGACATACTGAAACTCATTACTCATCATCAACGACTGCGCGACCAGTGGCCATGGTGAATCGATAAACCGTGTGGATGGCTTTTTGAACCGTTCTTGAAACGCAACGAACTTTTTGACGCGCGCCATTTCTTGGTCTGCAGGATCGCGTTGTAACACCTTGCGGAAGATGGACGTGATTCTTGCGTCGTCGGACTCGAGCGACGTAAATTCGTCCGCGTCCACGAGCGCGGCTGCCTGGTCGACCACAATCTTTGCGTTCAATGTGAACAGTGCCTGAGGTGCGACGATACTCTCGCCACGTTTGGGTTGACTTTGCATTGGGTTGGCAAAATCGAAAGCACGAAGAGTCGGATCGAGGTTGAATCGATTCACAAATCCGTAGATCGCGCGGCGGTGGGTGTAGTTTTCGTCCCACAATTGCCCAGGACGGCCTCGCATTCGACGATCGAGTGTCCCGGAAACGAAAAGCAGGCTGTCTCGAATCGACTCAATCGAAAGGTGTCGGCGATTGGCTCGCCAGAGAAATCGATTCTCGGGGTCAAGCAACGCTTTTTCATCCTGGTGACGGACGGCTTGGCGAAAGGTCGCCGTGTTCACGATCCTTCGAACCAGATGCTTGGTCGACCATCCGTGCTGGACAAAGTCGGCGGTGAGCCAATCGAGTAATTGCGGATGCGTCGGTCGCTCGCCTTGTAAGCCAAAATCGGAGGGCGTGCGAACGAGATAGGAACCCATCACATGTCCCCAAACGCGATTGACGTAAACGCGCGCGGTCAGCGGATTGTCATGAGAAACGATGCTGCGAGCGAGTTCATAGCGTCCACTGTTTGCGTCACTGAACGCCGTTTGATCGGGATCGAGGATTTCTAAGAAGCGGCGAGGAACTTGCTTGCCACGGTTCCTTGCATCGCCACGTAGAAAGACATACGTCGGCGGGATTCGCTTCTTTTCTTCGATCACCATTGCCCGTGCCGGGGCCCCAGGGTGAAACGCGAGGAGCTTGGCCAGCTCGGTCTCACGGATCTTTTCGGGTACAGCGTTGTTGCCGACCTTCTTGCCAGCCCCCGCTTTGATCTTCTTTTCAATTTCAGCTCGCTGTTTTTCGTAGTCGGCGCGGTCCGCCGCATTGGCCTGGTAGCTTGCCAGAACCGGTTGCTTGGTCTCGTCGAGCGGGCTGGGACGAACGAGGCCAGCAAAGACGCCGCGAAGCGAATAGTAGTCCGCAGTTGGCACCGGCTCGAATTTGTGATCGTGGCAGCGAGCGCACGCGGCGGTCAAACCCATCAAGCCACGTGTCGTCACGTCGATCCAGTCGTCGAGTGCCTCGGCTTGAGATCGGTTGGCGTGGGGTGCGATTCCGAGAAAGCCAAGCGCAGCCAGTTTGTCGGCACCGGCAGAGGTGTCGGTTAGATCCGCAGCCAATTGTTCGATCACGAATTGATCGTACGGTTTGTCTTCGTTGTAGGCGTCGACAACGTAGTCGCGATACGTGAACGCGAAGGGGAAATAGTGTGGCGTCCGCGTATCAGGGCGATAGGCACTATCCGTGTCGGCATAGCGCGCGACATCGAGCCACATTCGTCCGATGTGCTGGCCATAGGCAGAGGTGTTTAGCAGATGATCGACTTGCGCCGTGGTTGCCGCCACGATCCCCTCTTCTTCTGCGCGTTTTCGAAATCGTTCGACGTCCTTGTGTTGGGGTGGCAGACCTGTCAGGACAAAACTCAACCGACGCGCCATCGTTTCGTGCGACGCAGCGGCTGAGGGACGAAGGCCGTTGTCGACCATGCGAGCGAAAACAAATCGATCGATCGCGTTTTGATTCCAAGCTTCCGCGCGAACGTTCGGTGGATCGGTGGCCGTGACAGGTTGAAAGGCCCAGTGCGATTTGGCTTCGCTGAACAAATACTCTTGATCGCCCAGCCGGGAAAAATCCGTTTCGCCAAGATCATCTTCTGGCGCGTTGGCACCATGCTGAATCCAGTCCAGGAGGATGCTGATTTCGTCCTCGGGCAAGCGTGCGTCGGGAGGCATCTGCAAGTCATCGCGATCGTAGTTGATCGCAGCGACCAAGAGTGATGCCTGCAGGTTGCCCGGTACAACCGCTTTACCCATTTCACCGCCTTGCAGCCAACCGCTCTGACGATCAAGCAGGAGCCCGCCCTGTTGTTCGCCTTCCTTTTCGCTGTGGCACTCGTAGCATCGCTCGACAAGGATGGGACGCACACGACGTTCGAAAAAGTCTTCACCATCCGACGCAAACAAGGCGCAGGGAAGGAGCAAAACGGCTGTTAGAAGCGAGAGCGAACGCAGCATGAGATTGCGTCAGGTGGGTGGCAAGGCGGGATGCAGCGCAGTCAGCGTGCACGCCTCCATTTTACCCCAAATGGCTGCCCATTGCACGTCAAAGCGTGCAAGCCTGAGCATAGCCCTGTGCTTTAAGGCTGCGAGGACTCCGCGGCCGAGAGATGCTTCGATGCGCGGCTTAGCCGACGGATGGCCGTGACCATGCAACCGATCGCGACAAGACCGAGAATCAAGGTCGCTTCGCCAAATTCGAGTCGCCATCCCTGAGGCGAAAACGCCATGTAGGCGGAAAGTGATGTCGCCAACGCCATCCGCTGCGGCTTTGCCATTGGACCGCAAAAATCATTGGGTGCGCCAATCGACTTTGCCATTGCTCGGACATACGCAACAAAGACGGCAAGCAACGCTGCGGTGAATCCAATTTCAGGGCTGCCACCTGCGGCATACCCGATCCCGATGAAAATAGCGGCGTCGGAGATGCGATCAGGGACTTCGTTATAGAGTTCACCCTTCGGGGATGCGATTCCTTGCGCGACGGCAACCATCCCGTCGAATAGATTGCACAGCAAACGCACCTGGCATAGCAATCCAGCGCAAAGCCAAAGGATTCGCTGAGTCGCTGCTTCCGTTTGGCTTGTCAGTCCGAACAGAACTCCGCCGGCAATCGCTGCGAACATACCAATGAGAGAAATCGAATTGGGCGACAGCCCCAACCGCACAAGGAGCTGGGCAATACGATTGGCCCAACGAGTGTCGCGGCTTTGAATGGGACGCCGATCGACTGGTTCGTATTCCGCCTCAGTCATTGATAACTCGAGTCATACGGTGTCAGTCGTTCTTCTTTCGTGGACGACGTTCCTCGAGCCACGGCTGATCGGGAACAAGTTCGGGGCTTGCTTCTGCCCATTCCGGCGTCGGGAACCAACGCAGACCACTCACCCTCGGGTAGGTTTCCCAGACGTCCGCCTGTTTCGGGTCGGTTTGACGCAAATCCCCAGTGCGAACCAAGTAGTTCGTCAAACGATTGGACAGGTCGGTCTTGATCGCATTGCTCGCCGGTGACGTGGCAAGATTGTTGAGACAACCCGGGTCGTCGACGATGTTGTAAAGTTCCTCGACGGGACGCAGGGCGACGGCAAAATCAAACAGTGGTTTGAAACGCGACTCGTTTCGTCGAGCGATCATGTGTTGCAGCGTGGGCCCGTTGTCGATGTCGTGATAGCCGCCATGGGCGCCGCCCAGCCGCGAGTCGACCAACTTGCCCGAGTCATCATAGGTTGCACGATCGTATTTCTGTGGCGTTCCAGCCGGCCAACGTTGGGGCTTGAAATTGCGAATGTACAAATGGGTCTTGGTGCGAATGCAACGACAGGGATAGCCGAGACTGTTGAACCGCGAAGACGAATGCCGTTCGCGACCACTAAAAACTTCACGCCGTGGTGGAGCGACTTTGCCAGCTTGATCTGAGTAGCGGCCCAAGAGGCTCACGCCAGGCATCTGCTCCGATTTCTGTGGGGTCACTTCCGCTGCAGCGAAAATCGTTTTGGTGACATCGATCAAACTGACAAGGTCATCGGTTGTTTGGCCGCCGCGAATACGCTGTGGCCAGGAGATCGCCAGCGGCATGTGAATGCCATACTCGTACACGTTCGCTTTCGCTCGCGGAAAGGGCATGCCGTTGTCGCTTGTTACGATCACGAGCGTGTTGTCCAGTTCGCCAGCTTCACTCAACCGATCGAGCATCCGCTGCAAGTGCTGGTCGAACCACTGAATCTCGTAAAGGTAATCGGCGATGTCCGAACGCACCTCGTCGGTGTCTGGAAGAAACGGGGGCACCTGCACCTTGCTCAGGTCCATGCCGCTGCGTTTGCCAATTCCCTTGTCATAGGAGCGATGAGGTTCGTGGCTACCAAACCAAAAACAGAAAGGACGGTCGTCGGGTTTGGACTCAAGAAACCGGTCGAAGTTCGCGGCGTAGTTGTTGCCTGAAATCCCCTTCGGTGCTTTTGACTTTGCGCCGCTATACGATTTGCCAGCGGGATTGTGTTCCCAGCCAGGATGACGGCCGGGGCCCCATCCCTTGCCGGTCATACCAACGTGGTAGCCGGCTTGGGCGAGTTGGTTGGTGAACACGGGCAAGTGCGTCGGAAAGAAACTCGCATGGGTTCCGGCATGTTCGTTCTGCCAGATTTCGCGGCCCGTCAAAAAGGCTGCTCGCATTGGGCTACAACCCGGAGCCGGCGTGAAGGCATTGTTGAACAGGACGCCGGCCTTGGCCACGCGGTCAAAACCGGGCGTTTGAACGACCGGATCGCCATAGGCCGAGGCATGGGGAAAGGATTGATCGTCGGAGATGGCAATCAGCACATTGGGCTGCTTTCCTTCGGCCTTCGCTGAGGGGCTGAGCGTCAGCGTCGCAGCAACAGCGAGCATTGCGATGCAGTAACCCAACGAGTGGCTCGTGACTTTTCGGCTTGGCATGGGCATTGGGCTTGGCTCTCGATATGGCCGTTGCGATTCGGCCGGTGAAATTCGGTTGATGTGGTGGCTCGGTCTTTGGATGCGATGTCTCGGCGAAGGAATCGATCCTTGCGATCGGTCGCAATTATAGAGCAGTTTGGTCGGCGCGATCTTCACCCACCCGTGTCTCGGTTCGGCTATCATCTATCTCCCTCAATCACTCCCTCCCACATCGAGATCTTCGCTCATGAACCACCGAATTCGCTGGACGTTCCTTTACGCTTTGACACTGATGCTGTCGCTTGCTTTGGTCAGCGACGCTCACGCGGAACTGACCCTTTCGTCGATCTTTGGCGATTCAATGGTCGTTCAACGTGGCAAGCCGATCAAGGTTTGGGGCTGGACCAAAGCCGACACCGAAGTCACCGTTAAACTTGGCGACCAATCGGTCAAGGGCACCGCTGGCGAGGATGGTCGGTTTGATGTCGAGCTACCCGAGTTTGAAGCAGGCGGACCTTATGAGCTGGTGATCGAAGCCGACGAAACAAAGACCTTTAAAGATGTGCTTGTGGGCGAAGTTTGGGTTTGCAGCGGTCAATCGAATATGGCTTGGAGCGTCTCGGCGGCCAACGATCCGGACCTCGAATCGCTTTCTGCGAACTACCCCAACATCCGCCTGATCTCGGTCCCGCAAGTCGGCACACAGGAGCCGCAAAATGATTTCAACGGTTCCTGGCAAGCCTGCACGCCTGAATCGGTCAAATCGTTCTCTGCGGTCGGCTACTTTTTTGGTCGACAACTTCACACCACCCTCGATGTTCCCGTCGGATTGATCGACAACGCATGGGGTGGCAGCGCAGCCGAAGCGTGGGTCAGCCGCGAACGATTGGAAGCAGACGGGAATTACGAAGAATTGCTAGAGAAGTGGGATGCCTTGGCGGAAACCTACGACCATGAAGCCGAAATGAAGAAGTGGAAAGCACGCGTGGCGAAATGGGAGAAGGAGAAAAAAGGGAATCGTCCGAGGGCACCACGTAATCAACTGGTCGGACAACATCGACCAGCGAACTTGTACAACGGAGTCCTCAAGCCAACGATTGGCTACACAATCAACGGGGCAATCTGGTACCAAGGCGAGTCAAATTCAGGACGAGCCTATCAGTACCGTGATCTATTCCCATTGATGATCCAAAGCTGGCGCGACGAATGGGGACAAGGCGACTTTCCTTTCTATTGGGTTCAACTTGCTGATTTCCGCGCCTACGTGGATGAACCTGCCGAAAGCGATTGGGCCGAATTGCGTGAGGCGCAAACGATGACCATGGACAAGCTCGCCAATACAGGCGAAGCGGTCATTTTGAACCTCGGCGAAGCAGCCGATATTCATCCAAAGAACAAGCAAGACGTTGCGAAACGCTTGGCTCGTTGGGCATTGGCCAATCAATACGGCTACGAGATCCCGTACCGCAGTCCCGCCTACAAGTCGATGGAAGTCAAAGGCAGCCGCGCGACGCTGACCTTTGATCATCTCGGCGGTGGACTCGACACCTTCGATGTTCGTGAGCCAATCGGTTTTGCGATTGCAGGCGAGGATCGCAAGTTCGTCAACGCGAACGCGAAGCTTGTTGATTCGGATGGTGACCGAAAGTTTGACCAAGTCGTCGTTTCGAGTGACGCAGTCGCCAACCCCGTGGCTGTCCGGTACGCCTGGGCAGACAACCCCATTTGCAATGTGCAAAGCACTGCCGGTTTACCTCTGACGCCGTTCCGAACGGACGACTGGCCCGGAGTCACCGCAGGACGCAACAAGTAGGGTGACAACAACGACGCTCGCCGCCGGTAATGCATCGGCGGCTGAGCGCTGCAAAAGATGAGCAGCAAGGCGCTTAACACTCTCCCTTGGGAGAGTCGGGCTCTCAGGCCCGGAGAGGGTTTGTTGGTCTGGGGATTATTCCCTCCCCGGACTTTGCGTCCGACCCTCCCGCAAGCGGGAGGGTGATTGTTGGAGCGCGCGTTAGCCTGGGCAAGCACTCTACCTCATGGCACCGTAACTCCAACTCGCGCCATAGCCGACGGTATTCATTCCGCCTGAAGGCGGTACTACGAACGGGCGCAACCATTTGGGAGGGTGAGGCTCCCGCCGAACCGCTGACGTTGCGACGACGAACGCAACTTTCGCGGAGCGAAAGGCGACTCTGGCCAGGAGATTCGCTATGCGGGTTCACACACCGAACCGGTGACTTCAAACCCGAGGTCCCGAATCATGTCGTAATCTTCTTGCGGTGCCTGGCCTTTGGTTGTCAGGTAATCGCCGACGAAAAGACTGTTGGCGACATAGAGGCCGAGTGGCTGAAGGGACCGCAAGTGGATTTCTCGGCCGCCCGAAATACGAAGCTCGCGGTCAGGGTTCACAAAACGGAACATTGCCAACGCTCGCAAGCAATCGTTCGCAGTCAGTTCGCTTGTGCGTTCGAGCGGCGTCCCTTCGATCGCATTCAAGAAGTTCAGCGGAATCGATTGAACGCCAAGCTCTTGTAGGTCGAATGCCATCGAGACGATGTCTTCGTGCTTTTCGCCCATTCCGATAATGCCGCCGCTGCACATTTCCATGCCGGCGTCGCGAACGTGCCGGAGGGTCTGGACTCGGTCAGCGTACGTGTGCGTTGTGCAGATGTCGGCGTAGTGGTCTTCACTGGTGTTCAAGTTGTGATTGACCCGGTCGACGCCGCAGGCCTTCAAGCGATCGGCTTGATCCTTGGACAACAGCCCGAGGCAGGCACAAATGTCCAAGCCATACTTTTGCTTGATTTCGGGCACGATCTGTTCGACTGCTGCCATTTCCCGTTCATTCGGCCCTCGAGCCGAAATCACCAGGCAGTAGGTTTTCGCGCCACGCTCGGCCGCCAATTTGGCGGCATCCATCAGCTTGTCGCGTTTGAGGATGTTGTATTTTGGGATTTCGGCGTCGGAGACTTTCGATTGGCTGCAGTAGTGACAATCTTCGGGGCACAAACCGCTCTTGGCGTTCATCAAGAAATAGAGCTGAACGGTGCGTCCGAAATGTTGGTTTCGAATTCGGAATCCGGCTGAAAGAATCGACAAAACGTCGATGTCGGGGGCGGCAAGGATTGAAACCGCCTCCTCACGGGTGATCGACTCGCCAGCCAGGACTTTGTCAGCCATTTTCTGATACCGGTCGACATTGATCTCGGCAGGGTTTTCCAAAGATTGGGTCGTCATGTTCACTCGCGTTGGGTTCCGTATTCCGCCTTCAGGGTGGCTGTCGGGCGATAGAGTTTGCGATTTCACAGCCAATTGACCACCATGTTGCACGTGGTAGCCGGATTCGGCAAGTCGTCTCAAAATTGCTTTTCTATCGATGCCCCTCTTTTTTGCCCGAATTGGTGCCCTTTCCGAAGTCCGCCGTGCTCAGAGCGACTCACCGCTCGAGCGAGGACAACGAGTGATTATGCGGACGCAGCGCGGTGTTGAGGAAGGCGAGATCATTGGGCCCGCCGACCCACGCAAGACTGGCCCCGATGCACCCCCCTGCCGTGTTCTCCGGCGAGTCACTCCCGAAGATGAGCTTCTGATCAAGCGGCTGTGCAGACACAAGGCCGATGCGGTCGAAGCGTGTCGAGCGGAATTGGTCGATCGTGGTTCGAAATCGGTGCTGCTTGATGTTGATCATCTGTTTGACGGGGGAACGCTCGTGATGCATTTCCTTGGCCCAATCGATGAAACGGCTCAGGCAATCACCCGCGACATCACAAAGCGATACGAATCGGTTGCGAAAACTCGCGAGTTCGCTGAGCTGCTCGAAGCAGGATGCGGACCGGGATGCGGAACGGAAGAAGGCGCTGGTTGCTCGACAGGCGGATGCGCGTCCTGCGCGCTCTCTGGAAGTTGCGGCACATCGTGAGCGGCACTTCAAGCAGTGCCCAGCCGCCGGCCGTGAGGCCTCGAGCCCTTGCGGCGGCTTTCCGCCTGTAGGCGGTACTAAGAACGGACGCAACTTTCGCGGAGCGAAAGGCGACCGAGGATCCAGTCAGGGACTGAGCGTGCGCTCAAACGCTTCGTCGTCACCTTCGACCAGCAGGACCCTCGTGCCGACTTTGATCGCGTCGAAGGATTGCACTTTCCCGTTGGGCCACGCCACGTCGACTCGATCAATCTCGTCATACTCGCCGAGTCCAACATCGATGAGCGGCTGGTCACTGCACAGGTAGCCGTCACCAGCGGTCACCCATTCATGAAACTCCTCGCCGTTACAGACGACGGTAACCTGTGCGCCGGTTACATCCACCGGGCTCTCCGTTCCAACCAGTTCGAGCTGGACCCAGTTGCCTGTGGTGCTCGTTTCGTTTTTCAACAGCGCGACTTTTCGATCCAAGTGATTGACGACAAAATCGATCGATCCGTCGCGATCAAAATCGATCTTCGCAATGGTGCGTCCTAGATACGTTCCATCGAAGTAGGGGTTGCCTTGCAGAGCAACCGATTCGTAGCCGCCGAAATCACCGGCGTGGCCTGCTCGTTGGTCGGCTCGGCTCATCAGCACTTGCGGAGGCATTCGGAAGGGACGCTGATGATCGTTGTGGTCAAAGATATGGCCGTTGGTGATGATGAAGTCGAGCCAACCGTTGCGGTCAAAATCGTGTGCCTTGGTTCCGAATCCGACCATCGGTCGCGTCAGCTGGTCGAGTCCGTATCGCGCCGCAACATCTCGAAAACCGCCATCGAGGTTTTGTAGATAGAGGTTCGCTGATTCGTTTTCGAAATTTGCAATTTGCAAATCGAGACGCCCGTCGCGATCAAAGTCGCCTGTCGCAATGCCCATACAACCCTTTGGCGAACCGTCGCTGCCATTGGCGTTTCCCTTGACCGCCGAAAGATTGACGAACTTTCCGCCGGCGAAACCGAGGTAATGGTTGGGACGCACGTCGTTGCCGATAAAGACCTTGTTGCGACCGCTTCGGTCGAACTGGCTGACGACGACTCCGAGCGTCGATCCCGCCTTGGTGATCGACGAGTCGACGACGAATTCGATGAATCGACCATCACGCGTGCCGCGAAAAATGCGATCGGGTTGAGCTGGATGTGACAGCGGTGAAGGTTCGGGTAGACCCACGCCGCCGCTCGTTTTCGGCACGTCGTAGGTGTCTGAGCAATCGATGTAGTTCCCTTCAAAAAGGTCTACCACGCCATCTCCGTCGATGTCGGCGATCGCGACGGATGACGAAAAGAACGCGGAACGGTCGATGTTGCCAGATCGATCATGCAAGCGGTCACTTGCGTCGGAAAAGGTGCCATCACCGTTGTTGATGAGCAACTGATTCGTTCCAAGGTTCCCGACGTAGATATCCGGGAAACCGTCTTGGTTGATGTCCCCGACTGCAACGCCAAGCGAATAGTCATGGTTCGCCGTTCCCGCCTTGTTGGTTGCTTCGATGAATCGACCGTCAAGGTTTCGCAGCAAGACATTGCTTTTGGTCCCGATGAAATCGGGTGGGTCGGCGGAGCCTTGGGCAAGGTAGAGGTCAGGCCAACCGTCGCGATCAAAATCAAGGATGCCAATGCCGCCCCCGAGTGACTCATGAAGTTGAACGTAGTCGAAATTGAGTTCACTGCGGTTGTGATACCAAAAGTCGAGTCCCACTTGCGCCGCGACATCTTTCAAGACCGGTTCGGCGGTGACCCCCGGATGTTTGGGGCGAACCGTTTGCGAGGAGGCTGCGATCGCGCCGAGCGTGCTTGCGAGCTTGTCCTCGTAGGGGAAGTCGGCAAGGGAAAGGCCAAGCAGAGGGTCCTCACGTCGCTGGCTCACCTTTGCGACCAGTTGAAGGAGATCATCTCGTTGTGCGGGTTTGCCAGCGAACGCCGCATCCCAATGCCAAGCTTCGATAGGGCGGTTCAGCAGTCGTAAACGTTGCGCGACCTCTTTTTGAAATCCCGCATGGTCTTGGTTACGGAGGTATCGAGAAAACGCGTTGTTGAATTTCTCGAGATTCTCAGAGCGGTACAAGGCTTGAGCTGCTGCGTCATCATGGCCCAGCGCAGCGAGGGATTCGGAAAGCCATCGATAGGATTGTTCGTCATTGTTATCCAGAGCGATCGCGCGAAGCAACGCTCCTACTGCGGCAAGATGGATTTGGTTTCGCTTGAAAAGTCCCCCGAGTGCCACCCAGTAGTCCGATGATTTTCCGATGTCCTTGGGGCATCGCGCGTGCCATTCGGCCATTTCTTCGAATCGCTCAGCGCGAACGAGCAAGCGTCCGAAGAGCCCAGCCGATTCGAATGACGAGAACTGCCCTTCCCTTTCTTTGTTCAGAGCGGTGATTGCCTTTTCGTAGTCCCGTTGATTTGCTTGTGCAACCGCCAACGTCAATGCGGCGACGAGCGGAAGCGTTTCGCCCGTTTCGGCGTCGACTAGTTCAGGATGATTCATCGTCAGCACTCGGCTGCGGCCCACCAACAACTCGAGCTTTTCGCGGTTGAGCATGTCGCGCGTCGCGATGAAGTCGACGTCGGCTGCGGCGCTGCGGATCATTCCCAAGTGCATCAACGCGTCAAACCGAGCGTACCGCAAATCTGTCATGTTAGGCAGCTTGTCGATGGCCGCGTCAGCGTGAGTCCTGGCATCCCAAAGTCTGTCACCGGCAACCAGCTGTCGAACGCACGCCAGGGCCGCGGTCGTTCCATGATGGGGATGGTCCAAGGGAACCGAGGCATAAAGGTCCGCCGCGGCACTGTATTGAGTTCGAGCGACCTCGATCTCGGCAGCCAACATCACGGCTTCAATGTCTTCGGGATGCGTGACGAGGTGGCCACGGACGCGCCGCGCTGCTTGTTCGAGATCACCCGAGGCTACGTGAGTTCGGATTGTCGTGAGAGGGTCGCGTGCCGCGCCCGAATCAAGCTTCGCTGGCGAAGGCGACTGACCAACCTCGTTATCCTCTTTGCCTCCACAGCCAACGAGGATCAGCAGCGCGAGAGTGGAAGCAACGCTGGTGCGGTACCACGGAACGGATTTGACGAGGTTCAACATCCTGCGCATTGATCTGGTCAAGTAAAATGCTGGCTGATTGGAAAAGATAGACGATTCCCAACCTCCAGGTCCATCGACGATGCGCCCCGCTTTCAGATTGATCGGTTGTCAGAGAGTGATTCTCGCAACCCTAATGCTGGTTTTCGGATCAGCATTCTGTGCGCCGTCCGGTAACCGAACGAATGCGCAAGATCTGCAATCGGCACGGCGACTGACCGACCATCAAATCGCGGCGATCAGGGCATTGCCGAGGGTCCCCGCCAATCTCAATCGGGGATTTGGCATAAAGCGGAGCAAGCATAAGAAGACGCTCGCCCAACTTGGGATCATGGTCAACGTACCGTCGTTTGAGACCAAGGCATGGGTGTTTGCTATGCCCAAACCGCCGCAGACGGATGGGCAAGACGTTCTATTGACCGAAACGGTGCCCAATTCAGACACGATCGTGGACCTCACCGAGATGCGGCGAGAGATCCAACGCAGTCGCGTCGAATTGCGCTGGTCCGACGACGCGCACGTTGGCAAGTTTCAGTGCAACTATGCATTTCAAATCTACAACCGAAAGCTCGCTTTCGGCCGCAATGCACGCGGCAAGGCGGCTGCAGCTCCTTTAAAAGAGGAGGACAAGCAACTGTACCTGCGTCCAGCAGTCGATACCGACTACACCGAGCCAGGATTTCAGCAGTGGAAATCGAAGTCCGATCTGACTCGTCAGAAACGGGAAGGTGAAATCAAGTTTGGCCAACGGGTGTTTGGAACGCTCGTGACGACCTACGGATACCATTACGTGCCAGGCCAGAATCGCAGTGCGACCGAGTTGATCAAAACCAACCGCACCGATTGCGGTGGGCTCTCGACACTCTTTGTGACCGCGATGCGAAGCGAGGGGATTCCCGCGCGGACGTTGGTGGGACGCTGGGCTGAGTCAGCGCAAGAGAACGAAACGGTCGACGGACAACCCTATCACAAGTACCACGTGATCGCCGAATTCTACGCCCAGGGCGTTGGTTGGGTCCCCGTCGATGTGTCCTCGGCAATTCTTCACGACCGGACAGAGCAAAGGTTGCAGTACTTCGGCAATGACCCTGGCAACTTCATCACGCTTCACATCGACACGCAGGTCAAGTTGGACACGATCTTCTTCGGCGAGTATGAAACGGCGTTCTGTCAGATTCCGCTCTATTGGCTCCGCGGTTCAGGCAGCATCGAAGATCGCGAACTAACGCAAACGTGGAACGTTCAGTAAAGCAGTAGGTCATGCTGTGCATGACGCTAAACGTCCGAGTCTTCGATTGCACCATAGACATCGTCGAGCAGTTTTCGTTGCGCTCGGTTCAGGTGAGCTGCCGGTCGCCTCTGAAGTAGAAAGTCAACCGCGTCATCAACTGAGCTGGCGTTCTTTTCGTGCAACAAGTACGCAACGGCCAATGTTGCAGTTCGTCCGTGCCCTTGAGCACAGTGAATGTAGACAGTGCCTTCGAGATCAGCGACGAGAGAGACGCGCCTCAGCAGTTCTTCTCTCGAAGGAGTGTGACCGTCTAGCGTCGGGAAGCTGATGTACCCCGATTCGCGCATGGCGGCGGGTTCGTTGAATTCGCACGTCAAGTCGACGATGTGGTCGAATTCTTCGGCGCGCTCGTTTGAAAGGAGGCGTCGGCCAATGTAAAGCGATTCGGTGAGTCGGTTCCAAGCCGGTTCACGCGAAAGGTGGCGCACGGCATGCCACACAAGGATCACGTAAACGTGGAACGGAGCGAGCATGAGCGTGCGTGTTGGTGAGAGCAAGCCGGTTGGTTGCTTGCCGAAGATCGTCGTGCCAAATCCAAGATAGGCTGCACCCACCAACGCGAACGAAAAGGAGGGCCACAGGAGAAGCCAGAACCAATCTCCTTGGCGTGCCGCATAGATCGCCAGCAAAGCGGCCAGAAGTGTAAATGCGAATCCGTACTTCATGTGATGAGCATCATGGTGTGGATACGGGGTGCTCGGCCGGAATCGCGTTCTACGTTCTGAGGTGCCGCTTGATCAACGCTTCTGACTAAGCACGCTCTTGAACCAATCTTCGATATCCCACCACATGTGTTGCATATGGTGTCGGATCAACGAGAGTCTCCCTTGCTTTGCAGCTCTTGCACGCCAGTATTCAGCAAGAACAGGTTGCAAGTCGATTGCAGGCTGAAGCGGTTCGGTGAACTCAAGGATCGCGTCTGAATCGTCCTTTGTGATTCGGCATGCGACCGGGCCAGTTGACTCGCCGACACGTAGGACTTGCTCACGTTCCCTTTGTCCCTCATTCATTGAAAAGAACGCTCGTAGCGAGTCAATGATTCGCTGTCGCAGGTCTTCTGTTGGCTCCGGCCATTCGGAAACTCCTTCGTCGAACAGTTGTGCAACACGAAATTCACCTTCGATCGTTCGGAATTCCAGACGATTAGCACCATGATGGAGTGAATGGAGAATTAGGAATTCCACCACCGAGTGGACGTCGCAATCCGATTCGTGCTTAATGGCGACTAGCGGATCAAGTGTTTGGGTCGCAACCATCATGCCCTCGGATTGTGCGAAGGTGAGTCTTCATTTTAGCACGAGCGGTTTGCTCGCTGATTTTCTCATGCGTAACTCGGTACAGACGTTCTATTGGTGTGCTGCCGACGCGAGTGGAACGATGATGTCGCCCAACGCGTTTTCTCCGGGCTCGAGATGCAAATCGAAGCGGCCCCTTTGCCACCGCGTTTCCTTTCCGCCGATCATGACTTTGTCAAATTCCAGTTGCTCGTGAAAGACTCGCATCGACACCGTGGTCATCGCAGGCAAGCCAGCGATCTCAATACGACCGTCAAGGTCGGACGATTGTGCAAATGAATGATCGAGCACGAGGACGTAGGCCCGCATCCATTTGTGAATGTGACACGTGATCGGAACGGGGGCCGGTTCGGGTTGAGAGATCACGATCCGATTCGGTGGCAAGGCTGTACCTTGAGGCGGTGATCGAAAGAGTGCGACTGCAGGCGCGTATTGGACAGCGTCACCGGAAGCAAACTCGAGCGTGTCACCCGCGCGAACGATGGAGACTCGTGGAGCGAACCGTCCCTCGGCAGTGGTGATCGTGTGCGTCTGCGGCTGATAGGGTGATTGTTTGGGCTTGTCCCCCTTGTTTCGTGCTTCGAGATAGACAATCACATTTCCGATTGCCTTTGTCTCCGCATCCACAATCAAACGTTCGTCAGGAATTGCGATACGTTCGGGTGAGAAGTCGGGAGAGCCGTCGATGGCTTCGGTCGGCGGTGGGGCGTTGTCCAAAAGAAAACGCATCGACAGCGATGCCGTCTGTTGTGCTTCAACCGCCGAAGAGACCGAAAGGACACACAATAGCCCCAAGAGCTGCTTCATCTTGCACCCATTCGGTTCATGCTCGTCAACGCGGCAGAGTTTAGACGTTTACTCGACCACGTCTGCGACCGCGATTTCGATCGTCTTCTGGTCGCCCGATTCCACAATCCGGCCGAGCGCAATGAGTTTGTCGCCTGGAGGAAGTTCTGCGCCTGAGACGGCGATCGAAGTACCGTCGGCAACCACCATCTTCCCTTCCTGCACATCTCCGATCGCGAGGACACCGTCGGTCGGTCGGCTCGAATAGTTCAGCCAGCTTGGTACTGCGTTGGTCAAATGCGGTAGCAGCGGTGATGTTTTCAGCTTGTCTAGAAGCTGTCGAGCCGACTTGCTGTTGCCCTCGACTTCCGCAGCGGCCTCGGCCACCGCGAGGTAGGTTCGTGCGAGTTGTCCTTGTTGGGCCGTATCCGAGCGATCATAGGACGACATTGCATCGAGTTTTTCGATGGCGGTTTTGGTTGCCGCAATCAACTCAGGAGCTTCTTTGATGGGTTCCGGTTCGGCCGGTTCCGTCTCCATCCGCAAGCCGTTTTCGATCGGCGCGTCGACCTTCGAGACGACCTCGGCTGCCTCGTTGGGTAACGGTTCGGGGTCAAGGCTGGGTTGCGCGGCGTCCTCGACCAATGGCATTTCAATGTCTTTTGCTGGCTCGGTCGATTCGGTCCCCTCCGAAGCGTCGATTTCCGGCTGAGCGACTTCAGTGGTGTCGCTTCCGATGTCAACGACTTCAATGTTTCCCGTTTCAGGCAGTTCGAGCTTGGTCGGTGGTTCGGTCGCAACTTCAGGGTTGAGCAAGTCGACCGTTTTGGGGTTGGTCGGGAGGATCAACTCGGGATCGTCTTCAGCAACATCGGGTGTTGGTTTGTCATCCGAAAGCGGCTGAGGGTTACTCGCCAGAGAATGAATTTCACTGCTTTCGGGGATCGCGATCTTTGGACTAGCTTCCGAAGCATCGTCGACAAGATTCTCGGGCATCTCGATGACGGGTTCTTCATTCAACAGGTCATCGATCACATCACCGGCTTGCAACGGGTCTTCTTTGGGGGCCGCTGCTGCTGTGATTTGCGCGTCATCGTCATTAAGTGGCGGTACGAGGTCGGGTTGGGACGCGTCGTCAATCGGGTCGGAGGCAAGGAGGTTTTGATCTTCCGTTTCATTCTCGGTGAGGTCTGCTGCCCCATCGACTTGCTCCGTCGATCCGCCTTGAAGGATCGCATTGAGTGCTGCGGTTTCCGCTGCCTCGGCGGTATCATCCTGCGCGTCGAAGTCCGTCCCTTCGGTAAGGGACCGCCCTGGAGAAGGCGCAGGTGGCGGGGCGAGTGGTTGTCGGTTGGCAAGGTCGACCGGAGTCGCCGCGGCGCGTTGTTGACCCGTGCTGCTGGTGTTGCTTCCGTCGAGCGGCCAGAAACCGAGATCGACGTGCACTCCAAAGAGTGTGAGGATGTAAAGCAAGGCAACGGCAAGCGGACCTGCCGCCAAACCGCCCAGCACAATGCTGAGTAAGGTGCGAAAGCTCGAGCCCTTCTTTTTGTTTCTCAGCTGCGGCGTTGGTGCTGGCGTGACGTGCATCGGCGCGATGGGATCAGCGGCCGCGTCGGGTGCAGCATTTTGCGATGTGTTCGGTTCCCAAGTGTCGTTGGGATCTTCGACGTCAAAGTCAGCGGCGTCATTTCCAGTGGTTGATGCGGTCTCGTTCCAAGACTCATGAATGGTCTCGTCGGTGACCGTCTTGATTGATGACGGATCGATTTCTTCGTCAATCGATAACCCCGAGATGTCTTCGGTGTCGGCCGGCAAAGGCGACACTACGGTATCTGCTGTCGTGCTCACGGCCGCACCGGTAGCCACCAATTCGGCCTCCGGCTGAAGCGCAAGCGGTTGGCCGTCGGCACCGGTGATCTCCAAGATCGGTGGCAAGCGGCTGATGACATCCGAGAGCGGAAACGACTCGCGGCACCAGGGGCAGTGTGCAAACGCGTCGTCCGGCAACTGCCCTGAGGGGAGTCGAAACGATTCATCGCATCGCGGGCAATTGGCAACAATCATGGCAGTCCTTCGAAGATAAGTCGTCCTAAACCGCGTCCCACGGCCACTCACGATGGGCTCACCAGGTGGCTTTCAATTCGGCTTGGCGCTGGGGCACAACCGAATATCGGTTGGATACGCGTCCATTAGGCTTGGTTCGACGGGCTCGACAGCAATGAAACGGGATTGCAGCCGATTTCCGGAACTGCCCAGATTGTAACCGGAATCGGCCCAGTGTTTGAGCACACAAGGAATCGGCCAGGGGATCGATTCGCTGATGTGAATCGGGCATCAATTGGGGGGAACCAAGGCGGCCAAGCGTTCCCAATTCAGCGGCAATCGGTAGTTACCTTTCGCCAGAAGGTGGGTCCGAATCGGCTGGGCGTTTTTTTGAAACCCCCAAGCTCTGGCGAGCGTCGAGCGGCCCTGCCCCATCATAGCTCACGGAATACCTCTACAGCTTGTAGAGCGGTTCGAGTTTTGCCTTGAGGTAATTGATCAAATGATCGGCGGACAGCGGTTTCCCGGTGGCGTGCTCGACAAGTCCCTTCGTTCCCAAGTTCTGGCCGTAGTAATGCACATGAGTGCGAAGCCAATCGAGCAATGGTCTGAACTCACCTTGCCCGATCAGTGTCTCGAGGTCTCCAATGCGTTCGGACGCAGCATCAAAGAGCTGGGCGCCGATCAGGTTTCCGAGCGTGTAGGTCGGGAAGTAGCCGAACAGGCCAGCGCTCCAGTGCACATCCTGAAGAACGCCGTCTGCATCCGAAGGGGCTCGCACGCCGAGGTCGCTTTCGTAGCGCGCGTGCCAGGCATCCGGCAACTCATCAACACCGAGGCTCCCTGAGATCAGTTGTTGTTCCAAATCGAAACGAATGATGATGTGCAAGTTGTAAGTCGCCTCGTCCGCTTCGACGCGAATCAAACTCGGTGTGACGGAATTCACCGCCGCGTAGAAAGTCTCCGGCGTCACACCTTGCAATTGCGGTGCGAATTGGTGTTGGGCGTCGAGGAAAAGCCAATCCCAGAATGGCTTGCTTCGGCCAACCTGGTTCTCCCAGAGTCGCGATTGAGATTCGTGGACACCGAGTGATGCGAAGCTTCCCGGTGGCAAGCCGAACCATTCGCGACGCAACCCCTGTTCGTACATCCCGTGTCCAGCTTCGTGCATCGTTCCGAACAATCCTGCTGGCAACCAATGGGGATCGAACCGCGTCAGGATGCGGCAATCGTCCGGCCCAAGCGTCGTACAGAAAGGATGGGATGTTTCGTCGAGGCGGCCTCGTTCAAAATCAAAACCGATGGCATCGGCAACCTGGTGGCTGAAGTCGCGTTGTTCATCGATGCCAAAGACCTTGGTCAAAAGGGACGTGTCGATTTCGACCGGAGACTCAGCGATGCGATTGATCAAATCGACCAGCGGCTTACGCAAGTCATCGAACACGACTTGCAGTTCATCCGCACGCGCGCCAGGTTCATATTCATCAAGCAGGGCATCGTAGGTGGAAAGCTCAGTCCCCTCGGCAAGTCGCTCGCCCTCTTCGCGTTTGAGTTCGATGATCTGAGCGAGGCAGTCACGAAATTGAGAGAAATCGTCGGCCTGGCGCGCTGCGTCCCAAGTCTGTTGCCCCACGACTGTTGCTTTCGAGATCCGTTCAACCAGTTCCGTTGGGAGTTTCGAGTTTCGCTCGAAATCGCGTCTTAGCTCGCGAACGGTGCTGGCCACATCTTCACTCGGGTCCTCGTCGCCAATTTGTTCGGACAGTTGAGCGAGATGCTCGCCAAATTTGGCCTCGGTACGCAGTTTGTGCGTTTGAGCGCGAAGGATTGAAACCTGTTCGGCGCGATAATCACCCGCGGCAATGGGCATCCCGGTACGCTCGTCCCATTCGAGCGTGTCGGCGGCGGAGTGGAGCAACATGGCTTGGCGAGCATGTTGGCATGTTGCGTCAAAAAGTGTTTGGTCGACTGCCATGGTTCATCCCTGCCCAGTAAAGAATCGAAGTGAATAGAGGCCATGAATCGTGACATTCCCCCAAGGCACGTGCAAGGACGCATCGAAATTCGATTGCTTAATGTCGCCTTTCGCTCCGCGAAAGTAGCGCCCAGGAACACAACTTTTGCGGAGCAAAGGGCGACAATGTTGAAGCCCGGAAGCTACGTTTCGACTTGGGCCGCTTCTTCGGCGGCCTTTTCGGCCTGAGCGCGGTCGGTATCGGTCGAAATCAACTCGTGATTCAAAATCTCGAGCAGCGTTTGCAGAAAGACAACGACCATCGGGCCGACCAACACTCCGATGGGACCAAAGACCTTGACGCCACCAAAAACGCTTAGCAGCGCGAACAGGGGATGTAACGTCGATCGACCGTGCAACACGTACATTTTGATGAAGTTATCGATCGAGGAAACGATCGTCGCGCCATAGATCGCCAAAATGATTGCTGCGGTCCAGCGTTGTTCAACGGCGCCGAGCCAGAGTGCGCACGGTACCCAGACCGATGCGGCACCGAGGAAGGGGACGAGTGCCATGATGGAGGTGAGGAGAAACAGCAAGATGACGCTGTGGAAACCAAAGAACCAGAACGCGATCGCCGCGAGCACGCCTTGCACCAGAGCGCTGATCACACTCGCAAGCACAACGGCACGACTTGTACGATCAAACTCCATCAACAGCCGCCGTTCGTAGTTGTCATCCATGGGGCTTAGACGCATTAGCGTTCGGATCATGCTGGGGCCGTCCAGCAGAAAGAAGTAAACGGCCACGACAAGAATCAACAGACCCGCCAGACCTCCGGCGACATACATGCCAGTGGCGCTGGTGAAGGCAACGAAACGAGGTTGGAGCGCTTCGCGGCCCTTTTTCAGCAGAGCAGCAAAGTCGGCTTCACTTGGATTCGCGATCAACTTGGCTTGGCTACGTACCGTGCCACCCAAGAGCGTCCGCATCCAGCGTCGAATCGCGGCCGACGCGACGACGCTTTGGCTGTGGAAACGTTCTTGAGCGTTGATCTTCTCGATCATGTCGTCCGACTCGTTGTGTGCAATTCGCTGCGAGACGACCTCGTCAAATTCGCCTAGTCGTTGCAGGGCGATCTCGGCATGTTCTTCGGCGATCGCTGGGCCTTCGACTCGCTCTTGCAAAAAGGCGACGAGTTTTTCGGCTTCGTGGATATTTTGCAGGACGAGTTCCGGTTGCTCGGGGGCGTCCATCGCATTGCTGAGGGCATCCAGACGGCGGAACTGCGCCGCGTGCGGCAACGAGATCGAAAGCTGGTCTCGAGCTCGGTCAATCGCTCTGTTGAGGTCTGAAAGGTTCGTGTGGCTCACCAAAGCGGTGAACTGTGTCGTCGCCACGGAAAGGACAGCTCCGATCGGCAACAGCACGATCATGAGGATTAACGTGGTTGTCGTTAGCGCTGCAACCCGAGGCCGCTGGCCCACCTTTTCGTAGATCCAGAGGTGGACGGGTCGGAAAATGACAACCAACAATGTGGCCAGGAACAATGGCACGAAGAAGCCCGCCATGACTTTATAGAAGAGGGCTCCGATCGCAAGAATCCCGATCATCAACATCACGACCGACATCACTCGCGAGAGCGAGGGGAGCCGTGGGAACAGCGGCTCCTTTGGCTTATCATCTTGCAATCGCGGATTGTGTTTTTCCGCGCGATCGCGTTTGCGCCGCTTGGATCCCCTGCCCTCATCCTGCCGTTCCCCTTCGTTCCCTTGGATCGAGCCTTCCTGCTCGTTCGGCAAGCTCGCGTCATCGGATGCCGATTTCGATTCGCTGGACTTGCGTTTTCGACGGCGATTTGCCATTGCTTTGCTCAGATCAAGATTGAAAAAAAGAGGACAAGTACGATTGATCGACGATTCGACGACCGACTCGGTGATGAGCGACCGTGGGATTTTCGTTCATCGGCAGTCAGCGTGCCAGCGGTGGGGCGAACAGGATCGAGTGGAGAAGCCAGAAAGTTGATTCGAGAGTCTTCGTGAATTCTTCCGACAACCAAAACGACCAGAGCGAATCGGCTTCGTCCGAGAAGGATGAAGAGGTTTCGAGAGCAACGTTGCCCAGGCGAAAGGTGATCATTCGTGTCGCCAAGTGGTTGATCGCAATCATCGTGGTCGTAGGGTTAGTGCTCGCTTTGCGGTCAGCAGTGGAGGGTTGGCAGACGGAAACAAAGAGGCTCACGTCAGAGATTGCCAATCTCGATGCGGCCATTGCGAAGGCACAATCGGATTCCCAGCGGGGCGCTCTGGAAGCGGAGAAGCGAGAACTTCAAGCAACCATTCCACGCCTGTCCAACTTGCGCTGGAATTGGATCGCCGTTGCGTTCTTCTGCTACAGCTGCTCGCTGATCCCCCCGGGATTCTTGCTGCACCAAGCGAGCCGGGCGTTGGGAGGCAATCCTCGACTGTCGACCGCGATCGCAGCCCAGCTCATTGGTCACCTGGGGAAATATGTTCCTGGAAAAGCGATGGTGGTCGTGCTGAGATCGTCCGCATTGGCCCGTGATGGCGTGAAAGTGCTGCCTGCGACGGTGAGTGTCTTCGTCGAAACATTCTTGATGATGGCCGTCGGTGCGGCCGTTGCGGGCGTCGTGGTTTGTTGGCTGCCTGTTCCAAGTTGGATTGTTGCCATGGCCTTGATGATGGCACTGTGCGCATCGATCCCGACGTCGCCACCGATCTTGAAGCTGGTCGCTGCCAAAGTCGCCAAGTCACAACAGCAGGTCGCCCAACTGCGACCGCTGACGGTCTTTCTTGCCGGCTGGTTCTATTCGCTGCTCGCTTGGCTGCTGATCGGTGGCGCGTTCACCGCTTTGATCTTGGCGATCCCTACCAGTAATGCGTTGCCAAGCGATTTTGAGCTTTACGCGACGGCTACCGCAGCCATCGGGATGGCGATGGTTGCCGGTTTCGCATCGCTGTTGCCCGGCGGGGCCGGCGTCCGCGAACTTGTATTGGCAATCATCCTCGGCGTTTCGCTGGGGGCGACTCACGCGCTCCTGGCCGCGATCGCCGCGCGTGTCCTTTTCCTGGCCGTCGAAGTAGTGCTCGGTGGCGCGGCCTGGATGTGGCTAAAGCGAATGCCAGCGAAAGTTGGGTAGCTCGTAGGCCGGATCAAGGAGCGACAGCGACGCAAATCCGGCATTGCTGTGGGTTTTGGTGCGTGCAAGCACACACCCTACGATGTTTGTAGGCCGGATCAAGGAGCGACAGCGACACGGATCCGGCACTGTCACGGGATCTGGTGCGTGCAAGCACACCCTACGTTGTGGATGTTGAATCAGCTTGATTCGTAGAAGTCGCGTTCGTGGAACGCGGCGTTTGATTCGATTGAGACTGCTGCTTCTCTTGCAGGTTCTTCAGCAACCATGGCAAGGGCTCGCTGGGCCGATTGCCACACGGTGACGTTTGAGCCGTTGTCTCGATCATGGCTTCGTCGTGGGTTTGAGTTTCCGCCATTGCCATTCCGCAATCGTCGATGACTGTTTGCGTCCTGTTTAGTAACGGTATCGACCAGTCGCGAGCGACTCTTGCCTCTTTACCGCAAACCTGACGGGTTTGTTATTCAGACCAAAGCGTACTCGCGACTCTAGTAGAATTAGCGTTTTCTAGAAAGAGATCCCGCAGGGCAATTTGCTTGTGCGGTGACGTCGCTCTCGTGTCCCTTATCGGTCGCAGAAGTCGCGTTAACTTGCCCTTAGCGGCGTTGGGCGGCGAATTGGCGGCTTGCCGCGTTTCGATGGGGATTGGTGCGAATCATCGAAGAGTCACAATCACGGTTCAAGCTCGATTGTGATGCTGTGAATGGAAGCCGTAGCGATGCTACCATTCGTTGCCTCGCTTCGTGAGACGCTGGCCGTAATGCCTCGCGCTCCTGCGCCAACTTCATTTTCAGTCGGGGCGCGGCCGCCTAGGCGAATCCTTGACACTTGTCATCGTTCATTGCGCTGCGCATTTTTCGAGTTTCCTTGTGCTTTTTGCGGGCAAACCATTCTTCTTCACAGTGCGCTGGGTGTCTGGTAGAGATGCCCTGCGCAATCCCCTAACATGCCTGCTTGTCACACGGTTCGCGTAACGAGAAAGGCATTGCAGATGGCACGACGCATGGTCATTTTGACCGAGGGGCACTCCGATCCATTGACGGCAAAGACCGCCTGCAGTGTGATGCGATATCGAGGGGACGAGGTGGTTGCTGTCCTTGATTCGACCCAGGTTGGCAACGATTGCCACTCCGTGCTTGGTGTCGGAAAGGGGATTCCGTTTGTTGGAAATCTCTCTGAGGCGAATGACGCCAATGAACTCGTCCTTGGCATCGCGCCCCAAGGCGGACGGATTCCCGACGCGTGGCGGACGACGATTCTCGAAGCGCTCGCCTCGGGCATGAACGTGACGTCAGGACTGCATCAATTCCTAAGCGACGATGAAGAGTTTGCGTCGGCGGCGCAGGCGGCCGGGCGGACGCTTTTTGACGTTCGTAAGAACCGTTTCCGAAACGTTGCCAATCGAGAGGGCATTCGCGACGAGTGTTTGCGTGTCCATACCGTCGGCAATGATTGCAATGTTGGAAAGATGGTGACGTCGCTCGAGCTTGCACGTGAACTCGATGGGCGCGACCTTTCAGCAAAGTTTGTGGCGACCGGCCAGACCGGAATCATGATCGAAGGCGACGGTTGCCCGATCGATTGTGTTGTCTCTGACTTTGTCAACGGAGCGGCGGAAGAGCTTGTGCTGAAGAACCAGCACCACGATGTGATTGTTGTTGAAGGCCAAGGCAGCGTCGTTCATCCACGCTATTCCGCAGTCACTACGGGGCTATTACACGGCTGTATGCCTCAAGGACTCATCCTCTGCTACGAGGCTGGGCGCGAGAATGTGAATCATATGGAACAGGTCCCGCTTCCTCCCCTCCAGCAGGTCAAAGCGGTGATTGAATCGATTGCCCAGGTGCAATTCCCCAGCCAGTTCATTGCCGTTTCGATGAATTCGAGAACGCTTGATGCCGCAGCGGCGGAAGCGGAGCGGAAACGCGTTGGCGATTTGTTTGGTTTGCCCGTCGTTGATGTGATTCGCGATGGGCCAGCAAAACTGGCGGATGCCGTGGTTGAGTTTCATGCAGCAGGTACCTGGAAGGAGTAGCGAACGATGAAGCTGACACTTCGGTCGTTTGACTTGCAACTCAAGGACACGTTCACGATTTCACGTGAATCGAGGGATGTCCAACCGACTCTGATTGTCGAACTGGAACAGGACGGCCAGCGTGGCTATGGCGAAGCGACGACGAATCCCTATTACGGCGCAACCATCGAAAGCATGTCCGCAGCCCTCAAGTCGATCGAGGCTGAACTCAGCGCGTCCGCATGTGACAACCCTGACGAACTCTGGCAGCGGTTTGATCCACAATTAGCCGGCAACCGTTTCGCTCAATGTGCTCTCGACCAAGCAGTCAACGATCTCTGGGGCAAACTGCAAGGCAAGCCGCTGTATGAGCTTTGGGGGCTAGATAGCACGCGCGTTCCACAAAGCAATTACACGATTGGAATCGACAGCGTCGAAAAGATGGTCCAAAAGCTGGCCGCCGCTTCCGGATGGCCGATCTACAAAATCAAGCTTGGCACCGATCATGATTTGGAGCTCGTTCGGCAACTCCGCAAGCACACCGACGCCCTGTTTCGGGTCGATGCCAATTGTGGTTGGACACCCGATGAAACCATTGCCAATTCAATCGAACTCAAAGGCCTTGGTGTCGAGTTTATCGAGCAGCCCTTGCCAGCCGAGTCGTGGCGTGAAATGGAACGGTTGCGAAAAGAATCGCAACTGCCGCTCGTTGCGGACGAAAGCTGTCAGCAGGAAGGTGACGTCGAGCGTTGTTCGGGACGATTCGATGCCGTGAACATCAAACTGGTCAAGTGTGGTGGCCTCACTCCAGCTCGTCGAATGATCGAAAACGCAAGATCGCTCGGACTCAAGGTCATGGTTGGCTGCATGACTGAGTCGACGATAGGCATTTCGGCGATCGCACAGTTGCTTCCGCTTTTGGACTATGTCGATATGGATGGTGCGGCACTTTTGGCCGAAGACATTGCGACCGGCGTGCGGGTAACTCGTGGCGACTGCCAATTTCCCGAACAGGGTCATGGCACGGGCGCGAGTTTGCTGAGTCAACACGTTTAGTCGACGCTACGAAGTGGCGACTTGATCGACGTTCCTTCAGCTTCGACGTAATTCAAGTAGGGAAGGTCGTCGAGAGCCTGCAAACCCGCATCGGTGATGTCAGTGTGGTTCAATCCGATCCCCAGTAGCATTCGGTTGTTGACCAACTTTGCCAAATCGTCATCTGTAACTTTCGTGCCCGACAAATCGACTTGGGTCAGGTTTTTCAGCCCGTTCAATGCGTCGAGAAGTTCGGGATCGTAGCGGTCTGGTTCGATCACCGCTGCATAGACCATCGCCTGCTTGCCTTCGCGGACAAGCGTGGCACCAGCACGCGTGAGCTCGAAAATGGATCGACGTCGGTCCAATGCGACGCCAAGAATCTCCTTGTCGTTGAACATCAGAAACTCATCTTCGCTGATCGCGACAGCCTGACTGTTTCGGAACTCAAAAAAGAGATCGGGCAGTGACGGTCGTGGGTCGTACACGTGCAGCTTGTCACCTTCGTTTGCAACTCGGGCAAAGTAGCTGATGTAGTTGCGACGTTCGCTCGGAAAGGGGACTTCGAGATCACCCCAGCCGCGAACCTGTTTTGCGCCGCTTTTCGTCGAGATCATGCCCCGAGGAAGGTTGTCACTGTAGAGCACGTGACAAAAACAGCGATCGACCCAGCCTCCGTAGAAACCCAGTGGTAGCGTCAGCATCAAGGCGAGTAGCGAAAACTCGCGCCATGACGTCGCTTCGCCACCCTCACCCGTTTGCTGTGGTCGACTGAGGATTGACTTGGAGTTTTGCAAGACCCAGAATCCGATGACCACGATGGCGACGTTCCAGGCGATCACGCTTTGGTTCATGTCGGCAACCAGCGGCGAAAGAAAGAGGACGATGCCGCCGTGAATGGCGACGCACAACCATGAAGCGATGCGCGGCGTTATCAACGCCATCAGGCCCAGTGCAAGCTCGGTGAAAGCAACCACGTAAGCAGCTTGCAGGTGGATTCCTTCGGGGTCCAAACCAGTGCGACTCACAAGCGACCAGCTTGCGTGCCCTGTCCAATCAACTGAAAAGAGTTTGTGTAGGCCGGCCCAAGTCCACATCGACGCCAAGTGAAGCCGACAGAAACGGCGGCCGAGATTTCCAGTGCCAGCCAACAGAAGGACCGCCAGCCCAAAGAATTGTGGCGACACTCGGAACTGGTCCATCGCACAGGCGAGCACCAGAACCAACCAGTGGCTCGCAGCGCCGACTCGTGGCCAACGAATGGCGATCACGAGTGTGACGAGCATCGGAATGCCCATCGATACACTCGGAAGAGACTCGGCGATTGGAAGGTTGGGCGGCGTCTCCCTTACTTGCCAAAGCGGCCAGGTGAGCCAAACGGTGGTCGCCTGACAGATGACGACGACAAGCACTTGCCAACGCTGTTGGATTGCGTTGGCAAGTTGCTTGGCATGGGTCGGTTTACCAGCAGCGTTGCTGGCCGAATCATTCATCAATCAACCTGGAAACCACGTTTGCGCAGCAGGGCGCCGGTGTCGACATCGCGACCGCGAAACTGACGGAAGCCATCCATCGGATCAATGGTGTCGCCGACACTCATGACGCTGTCGTGCAATCGCTTCGCAATCTCGGGATCGTAGTAGCTGCCCGCCTCTTCAAAGACTTCGGCAGCATCTGCGGTCAAGGCATCGGACCAGAGGTAGCTGTAGTAGCCCGCCGAGTAACTATCGCTGCTGAAGATGTGCATGAATTGCGGCGTGCGGTGACGCATGGGCAATTCGTCTGGCATGCCTAGAGCGGCGAGCGTTTCGCGTTCGAACTTGTCGGGATCGATGTCGGCGTCGCCGGCAAGATGCAGCTTCATGTCAATCAGGGCGCTTGCCAGATACTCGACGGTGGCAAACCCTTGATTGAACGTGCGTGCGCGATCAATCTTCTCGAGCAATTCCTTTGGCATCGGTTTGCCCGTTTCAAAGTGCACGGCAAACCGGTTTAGGATTTCGGGCGTTTCAAGCCAATGCTCGTTGATCTGCGACGGAAACTCGACATAGTCGCGGGCGACGGACGTTCCCGCCTGTGACGGATACTTGACCTTGGAGTTGAGTCCATGAAGTGCGTGCCCGAACTCGTGGAACAACGTGACGGCGTCATCCCAAGAAATCAGCACGACTTCGCCTTCGGCACCTTTGACGAAGTTCGAATTGTTCGACACGATCGGCGTGATGGGCGCACCCAAGTCTTCCTGGCCACGGTAGGCGTTCATCCACGCGCCGCTACGTTTGCCTTCGCGAGCGTAGGGGTCGAGGTACCAAAGGCCGATGTGATTGCCTTGTTTGTCGGTGACTTCCCAGACACGGACGTCGGGATGGAACACCGGCAGGCCTGAAACCTGCTTGAACTGCATGCCATAAAGCTCGCCCGCAGCCCACATCATTCCCTCTCGCAGTTTCTCGAGCTGCATGTAGGGTTTGACTTCCGAAAAGTCGAGGTCGTACTTTGCCTTGCGGACCTTCTCGGCGTAGTAACGGTAGTCCCACGGCTTGATGGTGATGTCGGCGCCTTCGTCGTCAGCGACCTTTTGCATGTCGGCCACTTCCTCACGTACCCGGGCGACTGCCTTGGGCCACACCTTCTCCATCAATTCCATCGCCGCTTCCGGCTTCTTGGCCATGGTGGGCTCCATGCGCCAGTGGGCATGGGTCTCGTAGCCTAATAGCTTGGCGCGAGCGGCTCGCAGCTTCAGGATTTCGGCAATGATTTTGTTGTTGTCATGGTCATCGCCGTTGTCACCACGGTTGTAATAATTGCGCCAAACGACTTCGCGAAGCGCCCGGTTGTCGGCGTAAGTCAAGAACGGATCCATTGACGATCGAGTGTTGGTGATCGCCCATTTGCCACCCTTGTTGCCTCGTTCGGACGCTGCACTTTCCATTGCCGAAACAACGCTTTCAGGCAACCCCGCGAGCTTGTCTTGATCGTCAATCCAGGTGACGTAACCTTTTTCGTCCTCGAGCACGTTCTGGCTGAAGTCGGTAAACAGACGCGCCAATCGCGTGTTGATTTGTGACAGACGTGCTTTGTCGCCCGCGTCGAGCTTGGCGCCGCGACGCAGGAAGGTCTTGTAAAGATCTTCGACGAGGCGACGCTGTGCCAGATCGAACTCTTTGTTCTTCATCGCGTCGCTTTCATAGATTGCAGCGATGCGTTGGAACAGTTTCTCGTTCTGGTAGACGCTATCCGAAAACTCGGACAGCTTCGGCACGACCACTTTCTCGATATCGGGGATTGGCCCAACGTTCAGGTTTGACGCATGCACGAAGAAGAGCGTTTGCAAACGATCGAGCGCGCGACCGGAGTCTTCGTATGCGATGATGGTGTTTTCGAAAGTCGGTGCGGCGGAATTGTTTGCGATGGCATCGACTTCGTCTTTAGCAACCTTGATGGCCGTGTCAAAGGCGTCAACAAATTCGTCGCTTCGAACGAGGTTCCACGGCGGAACGCCGCCGTAGGGGCCGGTCCAAGGTTGCAACATTGCGGATTCGGATTTCACTTCCTGTTCGTCTCCAGAGTCTTGAGCAAAGCTTGGTGTCGCCATCGTGATTGCTCCAGCGATAGCCAACGACAATGCACGTCGAATTTTCACGTTCAGCGTCCTAGGTGGGTGTGAGTGGTCGACATCGATAATGCGTCAGTGTAGCGGGTTCGCCGTTCCTGCGGCACAGCGATGTTGTAGGATAGAGGCGAGCGTGGCAGAGGGTGGGGGCTCAAACGGCGAATGAGATTCTCGATTCGAAATTTGATCATGTGGTCGGTCGCGGCAGCGTTTCTGTGCGCGATCGCCCAAGTCACCGGTTACGTGATCGCAATTGGCGGGTTTGCGTTCGTCATGATGGTGCTGCGACTGTACGACACCGGCCTGCAGTCGGCAGGCGTCCAGTCGAACCATGCCAAACGGTTCTTTTCTGATCTTGAGGTTGAAGTAGAGACCGCTCCGTACAAGCCGATCCTTTCGGCTGATCATCGGACACGAAAAATTGGACCCACCCTCTATCTGCTGCTGGCCGGAATCGCTTGGTTCTTTTTTTCCGTCAGCTTCGCGACACGTCACTCCACCCCGTGGGAACCAGTTGGCTATTTTCTTGGTTTCCCACTCGGCGGTGCGTTGTTTCGGTATCGGTCCCGGAACTGGGAAGTTGACCGCAAGAGCTACCGTCGCGTTGCCGTCGCCGTTTTGGTCGTCTACTTCGTGTTCACCGCGCTACCGGCCTATGTGTTCGGTGATTTGACGGTCGTTTCTGTTGGCGTCATTCTTGCGACAAGCATTTCAGCCGGGATCTTGATCGCCGGCTTTCGACGGGACCTGCCTTAGCGAATGCCGCGGAATAGAGTCGCGGTGAAGTGTTTTCCTAGGTTAACGTGCGTTCCGACAATCACCCTCCCGCCGGGAGGGTCGGACGCGGTAGCGGCCGGGGAGGGCCGAACCTAGAAGACCCTCTCCGGCCCTTAGAGGCCGACTCTCCCAGAGGGAGAGTGAAATTGGAAAACCGGACGACCTCCTTTCAGGAGGGTCGGACGCAAAGTCCGGGGAGGGAATGATCCCCAGACAGTCAAACCCTCTCCGGGCCTGAGTGCGCAGCTCTCTCAAGGGCACAAGGGAGAGTTTTAAAACGTGAGCGTTGATCTATTTGACCGAATCGTACACGCAGCTTGCACCAACAAGGTCACTCAGCGCCATGCCGATCGATTTGAATAGCGTGATCTCGTCGGCCGATTCGCGAAGCGGCACCGCTGCAGTGCACATCTCGGTCAACTGGCCGACCACCGATTCTTCGCTAATGACACCCTCAGAAATCGGCACAAGAATCTCACCCGCTTCACGAAAACAGTTGTCGCGGCTGTCTGCATAGAGTTTTGATTTGGCAACAAGTGCCGTGTCACACTCACGTTTGGTGGCGTGATGGTTGCCGATGAAGTCGGTGTGAGTTCCCGGTTTGATCCAGTCGCCTTTGACGACAGGCTCATGAGATCCTGTGGCCGCAACGACGATGTCTGCCTCGCCGCACGCTGCCTCGACATCTTCAACGGTGGCGAATTCAATCTCGGGCAATTCGCTCCGCATCGTTTCAGCGACCGCTGCAGCCTTGCTAGGTGTTCGGCCCCAGATCATGACGCGTTTGAGCGAGCGCACACTCGCCTGGGCTCGAATGATGTACGTGGACAGGTTTCCGGTTCCCAAGAGCAAGAGAGTTTCGGAGTCCTCGCGCGAAAGCAGCCGCGAAGCGAGCCCAGAGATCCCAGCGGTGCGCCAGAAGGTGACGGTCGTCCCATCAACGAGAGCCAGTGGCTGGCCATGTTCGCGATCAAACAGCATGATCTTTGAATAGAGTGACTGATAGCCTTCGGCGGGACTTGGGAAATAGGTAAACGCTTTGACGCCGATCACCTTGTCATTCCAGGACGGCAGCAGTGCGAACGCATCGTGATTGTCGTCCTTTTCGTCCAACAAAAAGACTTTGCGCGGTGGCATTGTGAAGTCTTTCGAGAACGCGTCCTGGAGTGCGTCAACGAGGTCGGGGAAACGCAAAGCGGCATGAACTTCATCAGCGCTGACAATTTTCATCAATCGGCTCGGTGGGCATTCGAAAAGCGGGCGGGAAACGCAAGAGTCTAGCGATTGATGCCGAGCCAAGACAAGAATGTCACGTCAAACGGTCTGGGCGTTTGGTCATTTTGGTAGGGTTTGTGCTTGCACGCACGGCCGTCGAATTCATGCCCATTTACGCATTGGCAGCTCGAACGCGCCGGCGATGGTGCGTGCAAGCACACACCCTACCTGCCATTTTGCAACCTTTGGCGACCCACAAGCGATGAATTTCGAAGCGACTAGCCAACGACGTGGCGCCAGTGTGGAGACGTGTACTGTCCTCCTCTTCGTTGGTTTTACCCTTTGTTTCGTTGGGTGTTCCGATTCGCCCAGCGAGACTTCGGATCCTTGGCACCATGAAGCGCTCGATATCGCGGACGTTCGCTCACTGTCGCTCGTTGCCGGCGCCTACTATCAGGACGGTGGAACAATTGAAATTTATGGTGTCAGTGGTTCGGGGCATCGTTGTGTTGTGCGACTGAACCAAATCAAGCTAACCGGCGAATATGTTCTCAATGTTCCCGACTCCCCCGGGCGATTGTGCTTTAATGAACGCCTGATTCCAGTACGCTCAACGGACGAAGTTCAGTTGATTGAGCTCTTGCAGGCAGCAGACGTGACTCCGCTGAGTCTTGATGACGTACGAAAAATCCAAAAGCTGAGCAGGGTCACCCAGGCGGATCTCGAAGGGTTGTCCGTGAAGGATGACCGTGGCGAGGTCGATCGGCTTCGCAACTCAATCATCGATTTCGTTAACTCGGAACGTTACATTGATATCGCCGAAAACGGCATTCCCACGCCGGCTAAGTATGGACGGTGACGATCGACGGCCGATGCCCCGACATTCTCAATTGTGGCTGAATCCATCGGCAAAGTCGCCGATCAATCCTCGATATAAACTCCATTGATCCGAGTAGGGTGTGTGCTTGCACGCACCAAATCCACTGTTTCTCTCTTGTGCCCTTTTGTGTTTCTTGTGGCCGTCGTATCGCTCCTGATCACTCGGTGGAGTCCTTTGCATCATGAAGAAGAGGGCAGTATCGGCGACTGAACGCAAGCAGATTATCGAGGACTATTTTGCGGAGCTCGACCGTCATCTTTTGCCGGCATCCATCGCGGTACTCAAACGTCGTAAACAAACCCTTCCGACTGAATCTTGTTTCGGTGGCGTCTTCGCTGGCCGCAAGGAGTCGACCTGGCCTGAAAACGGTGATGGCGAACCGCTCGAAGGCTTGCTTCAGGTGCGGACGAAAGACCTGCCCTATTGTCCAAAAGAGCTCGCCGGGATTGCGCTGATTCAGGTTTTCTATCCGTGTGGTAGCAATCCCGAAGGTTCAAGGGTTTATCCTTTGGACGCCGAAGGCGATGGAGTGGTTGTGCGTACCTATCCCAGCTTGCGTGGATTAAGTGAGATGTTCAAACCGTTCGAATCGAACCTTAAGCCGTGCCGGATTGAGTGGGAAAAGGTGACCAACGAAATCACTTCCTACCCCGATTTCATTGGTTTGGTCGATGATGCCAAGCAAGAACGTTTCTGGACGTTGAGTGATTGGGCAACCGTGTTGGAGCGGCATTACAGTTCCAATCCAAGAACCAAGGTGGGCGGATGGCCCTGTTCGTGCCAGAACGGTTTAAATTACCGTGGCTATGCAATCCAAATTGGCAGTGAGAGCAAAGCAAACTTTCAATGGGGCCATGACGGTACTGCCGCTGTCTATCGCGAGCGCAAAAAATGGTCCCTCGCATGGGATTGTTTTTGATTTCGATTGAGAGCGTCAATCTGCGTCCACGACCGGAGTCGCCATGGAACCGACTCCGATCACGCGTGGAAGCGGAGGTCCCGATTGCATCTACCTTTTGAAATGGAGTACCTGTCGCAAGAATCGGGCTTACGCGAAGTAGCAACGGACCCCGCAGTGACTTTTGCGGTTGGACGCGTCGTTCGGTGCTCATTCTCGACTACCGCAGATGAACTCAGATGGACGCTGATTGTTGATAGGGACGCCATGAAACCGATCCTTGTGACGTCGTAACGCTCGACTGTTCGAGGTAGGGGCGGCATGGAGACGTGTCAAATGGGAGGCTGATGGCCCGTCATGCGGAGGATGACCTACGAAGAAGACGGCAAAGCTGAAGACGATGACTAACGACGCGAGTTGCGATCCTCCGCTAAATGACGGTGGTGCGGACGATTGCAAACTGAGTCGATGCCGCTCACCTGAACGTCCAACCTGGAATACCAATGGTGACATCAATTGAAACTGCAAAGGTTGTCGAAGCGTATCGGGAGATCTGCGAAGATCGCGTTGAAGTGATCGTTGATGGTGACCGCACTTTGATCGTGGTCGCCGATGGCGCTGGTGGAACCGGTGACGGACATCTTGCTGCCGAAATGCTGCTTCGTGAGACACGATTGCGGTACGCCTCGATCAATGAATCGACCGGTTGGTCGAAATTTCTAGCTCAAGTCGACTTCACGGTGACGCATGGTGAGACCACCGCTGTGATCGTCGACATTCATGCTGACCGGATCCTTGGTGCAAGCGTTGGCGACAGCTGCGCATGGGTGGTTGATGGGCCCAATGTCACTGACCTAACACGCACGCAAGTTCGCAAGCCACTCCTTGGCTCGAAGTCAGCCAAGCCCGCCCCCTTCTGGCACGGTCCGCTCGAGGGCACGCTTCTGGTTGGCACGGATGGTTTTTTCAACTACGCGAAGCAGGACCAGGTGATACGGCTTATCGCTACAACCGATTTCTATGCGATTCCACGTGCTTGCATCGAGTTGGTGCGGCTGCCGAGTGGCGATTTGTGGGATGATACTGCGATCGTTGCGTGCCGGACAAAGCGGCCGGCGCGGACGCGTAGGCGTTTTTCGATAGGATAGCGATGGACCTCAAAGCGTTTAGCAAGTTGTTGTCAAAGCGTTTCTATCCGCTCCTCCGGTCGGAAGGCTTTCGAGGTTCCGGTGCGACACTGCGCCGCTACGACGATCCGGTGGTCCATGTGTTCAATGTTCAAGGATCTTCCGGTGGAACTTCGTGCTATTTGAATATGGGCGCACATCTAATGTTCTTGCCGACGCCTGCTGGCTCGACGCCCGATGCGAAGAAACTGAAGGAATACGAGTGCGTGTTTCGCGGGCGTTTGGAGCCGCCTACGGGCCCAGCGACCGGTTGGGCATACGGAACAACCGAAGCAGAAATGCAGGAGTCGGTTTCCTCAATCTGTGATCACTGGCCCAAATTCGGGTACCCGTTCTATGAGCGATACAGCCACTACCCTGATGATTTTTCAACTCTGATTGCCGAAGTTGATGAGTGTTCGGTGCATCCCATCGAGTTGCTTACACTCGCGCGGCTAGCGGTGCATCTTGGCGACGCGAAGCGTGCAAACGAACTGGCTGAGGAAGGACTGACTCGTTGCCCCGAGCGGGCCTGCGACCTTCGCGCCAAGCTGCAGGAAATCAGAGCTCGCTGAAGTCCGCTTCCAGATCAGCCGCCGGTGGACGATGCTCGATTGGCTTTCTTTTCCTTCTTCTTGGGACGCGTGCCGTTGGGTTTGGACGGCTCCATGATGGGCGATTCCCAGCCTGCCATGTCGAGCGGCTTGACGCCCAGCTTGTGGCCGCCGAAGGAGAAGGTCGAAGGGTTGTAGTCGCCCACAAACGCGATGTTCAAGTCGGCCTCAATCTTTGATTCAAGGCCGATGGCCCAGAAGCATGCGTTGACCATCATCCGTCGAAAGCCGTCATTGCGGAGATCTTCTGATGCGCCATAGGTGGTGGTGAAGACACGGCCGTTCTTTCCGCTCGTGCTCTTGTAGGTGCGGACCCAAGCACCGGGACAAGGATCTTTGTCGGGTGCGACGGGCGAGTCGGGTTTCATTCCGAGCAACGGTTGCGCGTTGGCAAGAACGATGCTGTTGGGCATCGGGTCGACCCAGTAGCCGCCAGCTTCCACCCAAGGATCTTTGACGCCGCAAAGCACAGGGTGTTCCTTTTGTGATGCGACGATATCGAGCCGCGTACTCATGACGTGGTTCTTGCCGTAGTGACTGACCCAAGTTTCACCAAGGATTTGACGGCCAAAACCACCTTTCATTTCAGCGCCCGCATACTTGTGATCAAAGCGAGCGAACTTGGAATCGGCAGGGATCTTGAACGCGTGTGTGCTGGTGCGCGTGCCGACAACGGGACCACCCATGTCGAGGTAGTCGACGATCGGTTGCATTTGCTCGGCTGGGAAATCTTGAAACCGAAGGCCAAAGACCAAGAGGTCCGCAGAACGGATCGAATCGGTGTGTGGCATGTGGTTGTTGCCAGGAACGATCACGCCCGTTTTGGGATCGACCGTGAACAAGACGGTGCATTTGAAACCGTGGTGCTTGGCAATCAATCGCGCCAGCGCGGGAAGTGCTTCTTCCGAGCGGTATTCGTGATCGCCAGCGAGAAAGACGATATGCTTTCCGACGCCGGGGCCGCGATCGCCCTGAAAGACGAGTGGACCTTCGTCGGCGACCGCCAAGGCCTGCAGACAAACGCAAAAGCCGATAAGAAGCAAGTTTCGGAAACTTGAGAAGTACGTCATGATGTTGCGAAAACGGGAAGCAAACAGAATGATGAGAGGCTGCGGGAACGAGGGTCCCGCCAATTCTTGATGTTGCATGATGTTAGCACAATGCCGCCGAAAAATCCGCCTGCCCGACGCACACTTTCGGCCGATCGCCCCTACGCGGTGATTGACGAACGGGAGCCGGATGGGACAGCCGACGGTGTTGCCGCGACGACCGTCTTTTTGACCGTGTCGGAGTGCCCGATCGGATGCAATATGTGCGATCTGTGGCAGCATACCCTTGAGGATTCAACTCCCGCAGGGGCCGTGCCGCGGCAATTGGAAGCAGCCGAGTTGGCGAGCCGATCGGCTAATTGGTTGAAACTCTACAACAGTGGCAACTTTTTCGATCCACGAAGTATTCCGCCTCGCGACTACGCAGCGATTGCTCAATTTTGCCAAGGATTTGGCCGAATCGTGGTCGAGAACCATCCCAAGATTGGCCGCGATTTGATCCTGGGGTTTCGTGACATGATCGAAGCGCCGTTGGAGATCGCGGTCGGGCTGGAGACGGTTCAACCCCGTTGGCTTTCCCGGCTCGCGAAGAAAATGACTCGGGATGACTTTGATCAGTTCGCCAAATGGCTGCAAAGTGAAGCGATTGCGTTACGCGTCTTCCTGATCGTCGGCATGCCTGGCCAGAGCGTTGACGCGTCCGTTCGCTGGGCCAAAGTTTCGGTGCGGCATGCGGCGGCAATGGGCGCGCGCCACGTCAGTTTGATTCCAGCAAGGGCGGGTCACGGTTGGAACGGCCGCGCCGCAGAGCTTCCCGAAGTGTCCCTTGAAGAACTGGCACAGTTGCAAGTCGATTGCCAAATTGAAATGCGTGGACGCTGCTTTGTGACGGTAGATGTTTGGGATATTGCTTCGAACGACGGAAACACCGCCTTGCTTGAGCAAGTGAAGCGTCGCAACGTCACGCAAGGGACCCACTAGGCATGTCGAAAGTGTTTGACATCGCGATCATTGGCTCGGGTTTCTCTGGATCGATATTGGCTTGGATCCTTGCGAAAAAAGGCCGCCGCGTTGCTTTGATCGATGCCCAGCACCATCCGCGATTTGCAATCGGAGAGTCGTCCACGCCGATCGCGGATTTGATGTTGCGCCGGCTTGGTCAGCAATACGGCATCGACGAACTCGTTTCGATGGCGACGTACGGGCGTTGGAAACGTGACTTGCCAAACATCACGTGTGGCGCAAAACGCGGGTTCAGCTATTTCGTACACGCACCTGGCAAGCCTTTTGACGATAGCGCCGAACATTGCAGCAGTTTGTTGGTGGCAGCGAGTGCCTCGCAGGAATCTTCGGATACACATTGGTATCGAAGTGAGGTGGACCATTGGCTGTTTGATCAGGCGATTTCGGCCGGTGCGATCGATTGGTCGGGCTGGTGCGTCGATGAGGACTCGTCGATCGGAGAAAACCGCTTGCGTCTTGAGAACAGGACCGAAGGAACGGAAAAGATCGCGGCCGATTGGATCATCGATGCGTCCGGGCAAGGGAACGTGATGGCTCGACTTGCTGGCCGGCTGCAACTTGAGTTGGAAACCAACACACGTTCCGTTTTCGCGCACTACGAGAATCTTGGATCATGGCGGGAAGCCCTCGCGGGAGCGGGAATCGATACTGCATCAGACCCATTTGATTGCGACGCGGCGGCGCAGCATCATCTCATCGGCGACCGCAGTTGGATTTGGATGCTTCGTCTTGATAACAACATCACGAGCGTGGGGATGACTTCGGCAAATGACGTGCCGCTGTCGCTTGACTTTGATCGATTCCCGTCGCTTAGGACGCTATTTGAGAACGCCTCGGTTGTCTTTCCCAGAGATGAACCGAGGGTGACGACGCGATTGCAGCGTCTCTATGACCCGGTGGTTCACAACCGAGCCATCATGTTGCCAACGGCGGCCGTGACCATCGATCCACTTCACAGCACAGGGATCGCGCATGCACTATCCGGTGTGTCACGCGTGGCGAAGCTTGTGCTTGATGCAGGCGGCGAACCTGAGATTGCAGGTTATCGTAACGCAATCGCCGAGGAGTCTCGTTTGCTCGACCGATTGGTCGCTACTGCGTACGAGACGATGGATGACTTTAAACGCTTTACGGCCAGCTGCATGATCTACTTTGCGGGTGCCATTGCATGCGAGGAGAGGATCCTTGTCGGCGATGAACCGAGCCATCTTTGGAACGCCGATGATGAAGCTTTTGTTGGTGCTGTGCAGCGGTGTTGCAAGTTGCTTCGTTCGCGAGATTCGTCTGATCGCATTGTTGAGGCGGTTGCAGAGGAAATGAAACCGTGGAACAACGCGGGGCTTTTCGATCCGTCGGTCAATAACCGATACGCCTACACTGCAACCAAGGACTGAATCACGCTCCGACAGATCGCGTTTCGTGGCGTGATTCACTGCGGATGCGAAACCCTTTGTGTTCTTTTGAACAAACGACCGTTCGCGGTAGCGAGTGTCGTTGTGCGTTTGCCCACTTGAGGCAAGAATACGCTTCCGGCTCGGACTGTGGTTTCGAGCTGGCGCTTCTCTTTCTGCTTGACTCACTCTTCAAAGCGGTTGCATCCATGAACAAGAAGATTCTGTTGACGGTTCTTTCGGTTGCGTCATTCGTATCGGCGCAGTGCTCTGGAGAGGAATGGCAGTCGATTCGCGGGCCAAGGTTTGATGGTTCTGCGTCGGTCACCGATTCCGCACTTGGCTCGGGGCCGCTCGAGCTGAAGGTCGTCTGGAAACGTGATTTTGGGAGCGGCTATTCGGGTGTGGTCACAGCGGGCGACAAGGTCATCTCGGCAATGGCCGATGTGCCCTCCGAAACTGAATACGTCGTAGCGCTCGATGCAAAGACAGGCGACGAAGTCTGGCGTGCAAAGACAGGCAAGATGATGAAGGGTGCCAATGGTTCATTTGATGGACCAATAGCGACCCCCGCCGTTAGCGGAGATCTCGTTTTCCATCTTTCGCCCTTTGGTGACTTGAACGCGTTTTCTCTCGGTGACGGTGCCGATGTGTGGCATCACAACTTACAGAAAGAATTGGGTTCGCAGCCGAACTTCTACGGGTTCGGGGCATCGCCGATCGTTCATGACGGGATGGTGGTGGTTGCGGCGGGTGCACCTGAAGCTGCGATTGTTGCCTACGATGCCAGTAGCGGCGATCTGAAATGGAAACTTGGAAGCGACACGGCGGCGTTTCAAACCGTCATTCCGTACGAGTTCGATGGAAGGCCGGGCCTGCTTGCTACCGGCAACACGCAAACCATCGCGATTGATCACAAGGCAGGGAAGATCCTTTGGCAACAATCGCATGGGGGTGCTGAGGGAATCGGTGGTTGGGTCGCGATCCCGGTACCCGTTTCCAAGAACGAGGTCTTTTTGAACGATCGCGAAGATGGTTCGACAATCTATTCCGTTGCAGGTGACGGTTACACGGAAAAATGGTCGACCCGTGATATTCGCAACACCTATTGCGTGCCTGTCGTTTCCGGCGGCCTGCTCTGTTCGTATTCGTCCCGTTTTCTCGTTGCCGTTGATCCAGAGACCGGAGATCGGTTGTGGCGAACTCGGAAACCAGGAAACGGCTTTCTTGCAACCATGGCTGGGCGTTTGGTTTCCGCAACGATGGACGGTTCGTTGCATATCGGCGACGTCAATGAGGATGGTTTTGCTGAAGTTGCGGCAACCGAAGTGTTTGAAACCAAAGGTGATGATTCGGATGGATTGCTCTGGGCGCTCCCGACGATTGCAGGGCGCTCGGTCTACTTGCGCAGTCTCGGTGCGATCGCGCGTGTCGACGTTGCGCCCGGTGGTGGCGAATCGAAAGTCGCTGCCAATGACTCTGTACTTGGACCCAAGTTCGCCGCTTTCATCAAGAAGGTCGAAGCCGCAGAGGACAAACAGGAGCTGATTGACGCTTTCCTCGCCAACCAACAGACCCCTTTGATTGAGGGCGACTATGTGCACTTCGTTTTCCAAGGTGATCACCAAGACGTAGCATTAGGGTGCGAGTGGTTTGGGGTGCGTCAGGAACGGGCGATGAATCGTGTTGAGGGGACCAACCTCTTCTACTTCGGAATCGAAGTGCCCAAGAGCACACGGTTGTCCTACACCTTCTACGCAGACTACAAGCCGCAAATTGACCCGACGAACCCGAATCAGGTGAAGAGCTCGATCCTTACCGGAGAGATGGAGCCGAATTTCTTGGGGCCAGCGGACGTTTTGATGATGTCGTGGTTCGATAAAGGGAATGTTGTTGCGAGCGACGAACAGTTTGTTGATTCACAGAGACAAAAGCTTGCCGGGCGTCTCGAGAAGTGGGACCTGAAGAGCGAGAAAATGAACCGCAACGTGGGCGTGTCCGTCTACCTTCCGCCTGGTTATGACGAATCGGACGACGAGTATCCGGTTGTGTATGTGCATGACGGCGATGTTGCGATCGAATCGGGGCATCAGGTGTCTGTCGTCGATCATTTGATCCAGGCCAAGCAGATTCGTCCTGCGGTCGTCGTTTTTGTTGGCTACAGGTTCTATCCGATGATCCCTCCGGCCGGTTACGCCGAGATGTTTGCCGGAGAGTTGTTGCCGAAGATCGAAAAGGACTATCGGATTTCGAAGAATCGGGTGGACCGCGCAAGTATGAGTGGTGGGTTTGGAGCGACGCTGTCGTTGATGGCGACGCTTCCGTCGAGTGATCAAGTCGGGAAGATCGGCTGTTTCTCGCCCTTTGCGTTTGAGATGTTGCATCCAGTGATCAACCAGCTCGCGAATATCCCCAAGGACCGTTGCGACGTCTTGGTCCAGTGGAGTGACTACGATTTTCGCAATCCGTCAGAGAACTGGGACATGGCCGGGCAATCGCAGGCGGCGGCAAAAATGCTCAAGGACGGCGGGCATCGGGTAACGACGGCACAGTCGCAAACTGGAAGTGATTGGATCAGCTGGCGCGTTGAGTCCAAGCGAATGTGGAGTTTCCTGGTCGGAAAGCCATAAAACGCTTGATTGGAACCGAGTGGAATTGGTGGAAAGTCGGCTCGGCTCGCGTTGGCATGAGGTTTGCCGTACAACGCTGCGATAAGATTGCAGTTTTGATTCGGACGCCAGAATTTCACCATGAAACTTGCTGCCAAATTCACTTCGCTGCTGCTTGTCGGCATCGTGCTGTTGTTGATTGTCGACGGCTACTTGGACCTGCATCGCGACATTGGCGCGATGGACCAAGACATGCAGCGCGATGCCAGACAGCTATCCGAAACGCTCGGTCCGCTCGTTGCCGAGCAGTGGAAACAGGGCGGCCACAAGCAGGTTGAGCAATTCCTGCAGGCGTTCAACGAGCGAGAAAGTGTTGCAAGCGGCGAGACCAAGTCGATGACGGTCCGCTGGGTCCTACTCGAAGAGCCCGATGCGCCCCAGCGACGCCCGATCGCCGACAATTCGCAGCTGCGGCGAGTCATTGCCGGTGAAACGACATCGATCAAACGTCGCGACGAAGGTGGCGAGTCGATGGTGACCTACACCAAGGTCTCTACTGGTGAAGCTTCGCCCGGCGCATTGGAAGTGACCGAGCAGGATCGGCACTCGGGCGACAGGATGAAACGATTCACCAGCCGCACTGTATTGTTGGCGAGCTTGACTGCCATGCTTGGCGTTGGCATGGTCGTGCTGCTGGGTCGCGAAATGGTTGGCAGGCCGCTTGAAGTCCTGATTGAGAAAACGCGTCGTGTGGGTACGGGCGATTTGTCGGGACCGATCGAGATGAGTCGGCGAGATGAATTCGGTGAACTCGCCACAGCCATCAACTCGATGTGTGATCAATTGTCCGAGGCGAACGAAAAGGTCGAAACCGAAACCACCGCGCGCATCCAGGCAATCGAGGAACTGCGCCACGCCGATCGGCTGAGGACCGTCGGGCGTTTGGCATCCGGGATCGCTCATGAAATCGGGACGCCCCTTAACGTTGTTGGCGGCCGTGCGGACATGATTGCGACCGGCGAACTCTCGTCAGAGCAGACGAAGGAGAATGCCAAGATCATCAAAGCGGAATCGGATCGCATTGCATCGACGATACGACAATTGCTCGATTTCGCGCGCCGCGATCGACCCAATCGAACCAACATCGACCTTCGCCAGATCGCTCTTCAAACCGCAGAACTGCTTCGCCCCCTGGGTGAGAAGCAGGGCGTAATGATCGAGGTTGATTTGGGCGACGCACTCTTTTGCGATGTCGATTTCGGCCAGATTCAGCAGCTGTTGACCAACTTGGTGATCAATGCCATTCATGCGAGTGACAACGGTTCAAAGGTATCGATGGAAGTCGCGCGGGCTGAGTTCGATCAACAGACGCAGCACCCGGGCGCGTTTGCTTCCATCGCTGTCATCGACCACGGCGCGGGAATTGCTGAGTCTGACCTGGCACAAGTGTTCGAGCCCTTTTTTACGACCAAAGAAGTCGGTAGTGGAACGGGGCTTGGTTTGTCGATCGCGTTTGGTATCGCACAGGAACATGGCGGATGGATCGATGTTGATTCGCAAGTAGGGCGAGGCAGTGTGTTCACAGCGTATTTGCCGATCGAAGGAGGCGCGGGATGAGCGAAGGGCGTATCTTGGTCGTTGACGACGACGCTGCGATGAGCGAGTTGTTGCAGTCGGCACTCGCGACCCGCGGGTACGATGTGGTGGCCTTCACCAATCCGGTCGAGGCGCTCGATGCTGCCAAAGAACTCGAACTTGATGCCGTCTTGACGGATCTGAAGATGCCGGTGATGGACGGCATCGAGTTGTGCAAACAGATTGTCGCCAATCGTTCCGACATTCCTGTTGTGGTGATGACCGCATTCGGGAGCATGGAGACGGCAGTCCAAGCGATTCGCGCCGGAGCCTACGATTTCGTGACCAAGCCGGTCGAAATGGAGGCAATCAATCTGACGCTAAAACGGGCCGTTGCACATCATGCACTGCAGAAGCAAGTTCGCGTGTTGAGCGACGTCGTCAAGAAGAGCGAGCGTTTTGATGAGTTGATCGGCGCGAGTCCTGCGATGCAGAAACTCTATGACCAACTTGAGCGAATCGCTGCCACGGAAACCTCGGTCCTGGTCTACGGCGAAAGCGGCACGGGCAAGGAAGTTGTTGCCAAAGCGATCCATCGCAGCAGCAAACGTCACCAGGCCCCCTTTGTCGCCGTGAATTGCGCCGCGATTCCCGAGCAATTGATGGAGAGCGAGCTGTTTGGGCACGCCAAAGGAGCCTTCACGGACGCGCGGTCAGGACGCAAGGGGTTGTTCCAGCAAGCTGACGGAGGAACGTTGTTTCTGGATGAAATCGGCGACATGCCGATGTCGATGCAAGTGAAGCTTTTGCGAGCCCTCGAGGAACGCAAGCTGCGTCCTGTGGGTGGCGATCGCGAAATTGATTTTGACGTTCGGTTGCTGACCGCGACCAATCGGGATCTGCAAGCTGCCGTCGAGGAGGAGCGGTTCCGTGAGGATCTTTTCTTTCGGATCAACGTGATTCAGATTGATCTTCCGCCGCTGCGATCTCGTGGCACGGACATCCTGCTGCTTGCACAACATTTCGCGGAGTTTTTCGCCGTTCGGGACAACAAGCAGATCAGCGGACTCTCGGAAGGCTTTGCTGACAAGTTACTTGGCTATCGTTGGCCAGGAAATGTTCGAGAGCTTCGCAATGTGATCGAACGCGCCGTGGCGCTCGCTCGCTATGACAAGCTTGCGATCGATGATTTGCCAGAGAAGATCAGTCAGTATTCGGGCAAGCGGGTTGTGATTGCGGGCGAGGACCCAAATGAATTGTTGCCGCTCGAGGAGGTCGAGCGCCGGTACATCCTGCACGTCCTCGATGCCGTTGACGGCAACAAAACGAACGCGGCCCGACGGCTCGGACTCGATCGAAAAACGCTGTATCGAAAACTGAAGCAATACGGCGTGGATTGAATCCGCCGAATTGCGCCGGTTTAGTTCTGTTAAAGGATGGGGCATTCTGCCCCGCGCGCTGCAACGTGCCCCAACCGTGATCGATATGGCGCTTTCCGTCTGGTATTCAACTCAAACGACGCGTTTCGTAGCTACCTTCGCCAGAAGGTGGTTGGGTGTGTCTTCCACGCTCTGGCGAGCGTAGCTACGAAGACATGAGGCGATTTTGTGCGTGCAAGCACACACCCTACTTTTCGTTTGGCATAGTTGTTGCAAATGGAGCTCTTCGGCGAGTACACGACCGTGGCATTCGCTTTTCGCACGACCCGGTAAAGGAGAGCTAGATGAGGATTCAAACCAACACTCGAAAACCAATGCGCCGACGGCTCGGGCTTCTGACCGTCGCGTTACTTTCAGCTGGCGGGCTTGGTGCAGCTGCGATTGCAGGCACTGGCCAAAACAATACTGCGGCACCGAGTGCGGCGATGGCTCGGTTGGAAGCGACCAGTCAAGCGTTCGTTGAGGTGACCGAGCGAGTCAGCCCCGCGGTGGTCTTTATTCAGGTGGAAAAGACCGTGATGCCTGTTGCTGGCAACGGCCAACTTCCTGGCGGTCTTGATGAGGAAATGTTGAAGCGTTTCTTTGGTGACAAGTTGCCCGAACTGCAAAGACCACGCAACCAAGGGGGCAGCATGCCGCGTACGGTCGGTCAGGGTTCAGGGTTTATCGTTTCCGACGACGGATACATTTTGACCAACAACCATGTTGTCAGCGACGCCGAAAAGGTGCGGGTCACGCTTTCGGATGGACGAAAATTCGATGCTACTGTTGTCGGAACAGATCCGCGAAGCGATGTCGCTGTCATTCGGATTGAGGCGGACGATCTGCCAACGTTGGAAATGGGTAGCTCGGATGATCTGAAAGTGGGCCAATGGGTTTTGGCAGTCGGAAGTCCATTCGGCCTGTCTGGATCCGTCACTTCCGGCATCGTCAGCGCGAAGGGACGCAGCCGGGTTGGGATTGTCGATTACGAGAACTTCATCCAAACCGATGCAGCCATCAACCCCGGGAACTCGGGTGGCCCGCTTTTGAATCTTCGTGGTGAGGTGATCGGGATCAATACGGCGATCGCGAGTCGGAGCGGAACCTACAACGGGATTGGGTTCGCGATTCCGATCGACATGGCAGGGAACATTTACCAACAGATCGTCAACAACGGATCGGTCACGCGCGGGTTTTTGGGCATTGCTATTCAGCAGTTGACCCCCGAGCTTGCGGATTCGTTCGGACTCGCTGGAAAGCAAGGTGTGCTGGTTGGCGATGTCACAGCCAATTCTCCGGCTCGGCAAGCTGGTCTTGAAGCGGGCGACGTGATCGTCGAGTTCAATGGCAAGTCGGTCGAAAGGGTTGGCGCTTTCCGTAACCGCGTAGCGGCGACGGAGCCCGAGGTGAGTGTGCCGATCACGGTTTTGCGTGATGGAAAGGAAATTGACTTGAGTGTCACCCTTGGAAAACTTGATTCGGAAGTCACGCTCGCCTCCACCACCAACATCGCTGCCAAAAGTCGACTCGGCTTGAGCGTTCGAAGTCTGAACGCTCAAGAAGCAGAGAAGTTGGGTGTGGGCAGTGGAGATGGCGTCGTGATTGCTTCGGTCGATCCTGGCTCATCGGCAGCACAGGCCGGATTGCGGCCAGGCATGGTGATCACGGAAGTGAATCGGCAAGCCGTCACCTCAGAAAGCGACTACCGCGATCAGGTGGACGCTGCGGAGGGCGAGACCGTCCTGCTGCGGGTTCGCGACAAAGAGATGTCGCGGTTCGTGGCGGTCAAGAAATCCGACAAGTAGACCCACCTTGCGTGTGTTCTCCGGTGGTGTGATGAGGACCCAGGTCGCAAAAACGTGCGGCCTGGGTTTTCTCGTGAATTGCGTGTTTTTGCGTTAGAAAGGCGGTCGAAATGGTCAAAATGTACAAAGGGAAATGGAGGGCGTCCAAGACATAACGACACCGGACAATCATTCTCTTAGCACCAACGAGATTGCAGGTGGACGGACGCTTTCAAGGCGAACATCGACGTAGGGATTCCGACGCTTGCAACGTGTTTCATGCAACGAAAAAGAAATGACTCTAAGGACATTGTGTTTCCTTCTGCTGGCGAGCGCTCTTGCTGCCAGCGCAACGCGGCCCATACAGGCGGACGAGATCGAGTTCAATCGCGACATCCGTCCGATACTTAGCAACAACTGCTTCTACTGTCACGGATTCGATGAAGGACACCGTGAAGCGGACTTGCGACTCGACACGTTCGAGGCGGCCACGGAATACGCTATCGTGCCCGGCAAGCCTGATGAATCGGAAGTCCTCGAACGTATGTTGAGCGACGATCCCGATCTGGTGATGCCGCCGCCATCATCTGAAAAGCAATTGTCGAAGAAAGAGAAGGAGCTTGTGCGGCGGTGGATCGAGCAAGGTGCAAAGTATCAAGAACATTGGGCTTGGAGTCCTTTGACACGTCCAACCCCGCCGGACATCTCTTTTCTCGATTCGGATTCGCCGATCGACGCGTTCTTGCGTGACGGTTGGATCGCAAACGACGCCGAGCCTGTTGGGCTAGCCACACCGCGTCAACGATTGCGCCGATTGAGTCTCGATTTGCGGGGCTTCCCGCCGTCGCAAGACGAGGTCGATCGTTTTCAGCACGATTCTTCGGATGAAGCGTTCTTTGCGTTCCGAGACCGTTGGATGAAGGAGTTGTCGTTTGCCGAGCACCAAGCTGTACGATGGCTTGACCTGGTCCGTTGGGCTGATACGAGCGGGTTCGTCAGTGACGAGCCGATTGCATCGGGCGCGTACCGTGCTTGGGTGATTCGCGCCTTCCGCAACAACATGCCGTTCGATCAATTCACGCGTGATCAGCTCGCTGGTGATTTACAGCCGAACCCTACGGACGATCAATATGTTGCGTCGGGATACAACCGGATCGTGAATACGAATTGCGAGGCGGGTGGCATTGAGGCTGAGCAACTCTACAAGCTCAAAGGTGAGCACGTCCGGGCCTTTGGGACGGTTTGGCTGGGAATGACAACGGGGTGCGCCGAGTGCCACGATCACAAGTTTGATCCCTTCTCGGCTCGAGACTACTACAGTTTGGCAGCGTTTTTTGATGACCTTGTTGAAACAGGCGTCTACACGCCCGGTGATCGACGCGAGCCATTGCACTACGTCCACAACGACGAAACTGTCCGACAGCTCGATCGACGTATCGCAGCCGAGATCACGTCGCTTCAAAAAGAGATCGATGCGGGGATTCAATCGCTGGATGATGCGAAACGCGAGACGCTCATTGCAGACGTCAAGAAAGCATTGGGTGACAAGGCCAATCGTGAAGAGTTTGTTTGGCTTGCTGGCCGCTTGCCTGCGATGCGGATTCTCGAGGGAGATTTCGACAGGAGTCAGCGTGAGGGCCGCGACGTGCGTGTGACGACGGCGAGCGACGGCAAGTTGGCTCGGCACCATGCTGCGGAAGTCATGACGGGCTACTTGTCAGTCTCCAAGAGCAAAGAGGAAACCAAAGATGCGTGGTTTGTCGACATTTGGCTCGACAAGGAACAACGCCCCGAAATGATCGCCGTGCAGATTTCGAACGGGAAATACGGCCGCCTCGGTTGGAAGACGGGGAACTACGAAACCTACTACTGGGGAGAGGACAGCGAATCGATTCTTGGTCAATCATATCCTTGGTCGAACGCAAAACGCGTGAAGCGTCTGGGGGACCTGCCGGAGGAAAACGGTTGGGTGCGGTTACGGATTCCTCATCATGAACTGATCGCTCCCGACAAGAGCCAAGCGTTCGAAAAGGTCGGCATGGCTTGGATGCATGTTGGTGGTCGCGTCGAATGGGCCGATAGCGGGTTGGAAGCGACAGTGAGTCGGGCGATGTCGCTTCGCCTGGCGGAGATTGCGACGCGTGCATGGTGGGAAACTCCGGTCAATCGCCAGTTTTTCCAAAGACGAGATGGATACGTTGCCTCGGCGATTCGCAAAAGCGCTGGTTCGCGCGATTCGCTCGAGCAAGAGCTTGTTGGTCGCGCTTTGGCTGAGTGGAGTCAGCCTGGGAAGGTTGAGCGTTTACGTGCACTCGAGTCGGAGCTGTTTGAACATCGAGCGCGGGCGCTGCCGGTGTTGGTCTCTCGCGTGTCCGACAAACCGAAGCAAACGCGTTTGTTGAATCGCGGTGACTACCAAGATGAGTCTGGCCCATTGCTTTTTGCGGCCTATCCGGAGTTCCTGACGGCTGCTGACGATTCGTCGAAGCCTGTGGGTAATCGGCTCGATCTTGCCAATTGGCTTTTTGAAGATGCTAAGGGTTTGGTCGCGCGCGTGATGGTGAATCGTTTATGGCACCAGTATTACGGACGTGGAATCAGCGAATCGCTCGAAGACGCCGGCACGCAAGGTGATTGGCCATCACACCTTCAGCTGCTCGACTGGTTGGCGTGTGAGTTTCGCGAGAGTGGTTGGGATCGCAACCACGTGATTCGCATCCTGACTTCGGCAAAGGCTTACCAAATGAGTTCGACGCCAAGTGAAGAACTCGCCGAACGTGACCCAGGAAACCGGTGGCACGCCCGGCAAGGTCGGTTTCGGATGACTGCCGAACAGATTCGTGACACGGCATTGCGTTCGGCTGGGTTGCTTCAGGCGACAAACGAGATTCCGGTCGACAGTTTCTTTCCGTACCAGCCGTCCGCTTATTGGACACGGTCGGACAAAGTCATGTATGGCAGTCGGCACATGGTCTGGGCAACCAGTCCCGAGGTTTCGCAATACACGCGTACCCTCTACACCTTTTGGAAGCGACAGAACATTCATCCGACGATGTTGGCATTTGATGCACCAACACGACAAGAATGCACCGCCAAGCGGAACGTCACCAATACACCTGGCCAAGCCCTCGCATTGTTGAACGATCCGATGTTCGTCGAAGCGGGGCGCGTGCTTGCACAGCGGGTTTGCGACGCGGCCACCTCGAAGGCTGAGCGGCTGGACGAACTCTATTCGCGAACACTGCAGCGAAAGCCGCAACCTGCTGAAGTTGAGGTGCTTGAATCGCTTTTGGACGATCAGTTGCGATACTATGCCGAGCATCCGGAGATGGCGATCGAATTGGTTTCGATTGGCCAATCAACCACAGTCGAATCCGATGCAGCGGCGGAGATCGCGGCCTGGACGGCTGTCGCGCGAAGCGTATTGAACTTACACGAGTTTCTGACACGGCAATGAACAACGACCACATCACACAAACGACTCGTCGCCACTTTTTTGGACAGTCAGCCGCTGGCATCGGCAGCGCGGCGCTCGGCTCGCTGCTGGCGCGCGATGCGATGGGCGACCAGGCCGCGGATAGCTTTCCGAACTTCGCCCCCAAAGCGAAGCGAGTGATCTACTTGTACATGTCGGGTGGGCCAAGTCAGTTCGAAACGTTCGACGACAAGCCGATGCTGCGTAAGTTGCATGGCAAGCCGATCCCCAAATCGTTGACCAATGGAGTGAAGCTCGCGTTTCTGCAGTTCGAGGCGCTGAAGTGCTTTGGGACCGACGTGGGCTTCAAGAAGTGTGGCGAATCGGGGCAATCGGTTTCCAATCTGTTCCCACACTTGCAGTCCGTTGCGGACGAAATGTGCGTCGTGCGCACCCTGCAAACCGATCAAGTCAATCACGACCCGGCTCATACATTCATGAATACGGGCTTCAGCATTGCGGGACGACCAAGTATGGGGTCGTGGCTGTCGTATGGTCTCGGAAGCGAAGCCAAAGACCTGCCCGCGTTTGTTGTGATGCGATCAGGGCAACTCGGCCAGCCGATCCCGACCACGGCCTGGCACAATGGCTTTTTGCCAGGAAAGCACCAAGGCGTTGAGTTCTATAGCAGCCAATCCCCCTTGAACTACTTGCAGTCGCCGCCGGGCGTTTCGCCTCATGGTCAGCAGGGAACGATTGAGGCAATCAATCGATTGAATGCGATTCATCAACGCGACGCGATTGATCCCGAGATTGCGACGCGAATCAATCAGTATGAACTCGCCTTCAAGATGCAAACGAGCGTGCCTGACCTAGCTGATTTTTCCAGCGAGACCGCAGACACAAAAAAGATTTACGGGGTCGGGGACAAACCGAACGGAAGCTTTGCGGCGAACTGTCTGATGGCCCGGAGGATGGTCGAGCGTGGTGTGCGGTTCGTCCAGCTCTACCACACCAAGTGGGACCACCACGGCAGCGTTGTCAGCGGCGTGACGTCCCGTGCCAAGGAAACGGACCAGGGTTGCGCCGCATTGTTAAAAGATCTTCGGCAACGCGGCTTGCTTGACGACACGCTCGTCATTTGGGGCGGCGAGTTTGGGCGTACACCCATGTCACAGGGTGGAAGTGGCCGCGACCACCATACAAAAAGTGGCGTTGTTTGGTTTGCTGGTGGCGGAATCAAGAAAGGGGCAAGCTACGGCGAAACCGACGATTTCGGCTTCACGGCCGCACGCGACCCGTTTCACGTGCACGACTTTCACGCCACAGTGCTGCACCTGCTCGGCATCAACCACAAGCGGTTGACATACCGCTTCAAAGGATTTGATTTCCGGCTGACGGCCGTCCACGGGAACGTGGTGAAAGAAATAGTCGCCTAGGTCGTAGCTACCTTCGCCAGAAGGTGGATCCACGCATCTGATTGGGCTGCGAATGTAGCTACAACGTTTTTTGAAAGACTCGGTCGCCAGAGCCGACGCCAAAGAAGCGGCTATTCTTCGGTGACTTCGGCTTCGCGAGTTTTGGCCATCTCGCCGACTTGAGTCTCGAACTTCTTGGTCAGTTCTTGGACTTCGTCTTTGAGCTTGTCGCGATCGTCCTCACTTACTTCTTTCGCTTTTTCAGCTGCATCGGCAGCCTTGTTTGCGTCCCGGCGAATGTTGCGAATCGAGATTCGAGCCTCTTCGGCAAGCTCTTTGATGCGCGAGACCATCTTCTTTCGCACTTCGGTCGAAAGTGGTGGCACGTTCAAACGGATCAATCGTCCGTCGTTCTGTGGGTTCAATCCGAGGTCGCCAGCGACGATTGCTTTTTCGATTTCTTTGATCGTGCCAGCGTCATAGGGGCGGATGACGATTTGTTGTGGTTCGGGAGTACCGATCGACGCGAGTTGTTTCAGCGGTGTCAATGAACCGTAGACTTCGACTTTGATCGAGTCGACAAGTCCGGGGGTTGCGCGACCGGTGCGAATCCCTGACAAGTTATTTGCCAGCACTGAAACGGCCTTTTCCATGCGGTCTTCTGCGTCAAGAAGAGTTTCTTCGGCGGTCATATTGAGCGTCCTTGGGAAGGGTGAACGATGGTGGTTGTGTTATTCTTGATTGCCAATCCAGGTGCCAACGGTGTCGCCCGAGATCGCGCGAACAATGTTGCCATCTTTCTTGAAATTGAAGACGAGGATGGGCTTGTTGTGCTCATGGCATAGAGCGATTGCGGTCGCATCCATCACCTTGAGATTCTTTTGTTGTACGTCGCTGTAGGTTAGCGAATCGTACAGCACGGCGTGCGGGTTCTTTTCGGGGTCATCATTGAACACCCCATCGACTCGCGTCGCTTTCAACACGACATCGGCATCGAGCTCAAGCGCGCGTTGGGCGGCCGCAGTGTCGGTTGTAACAAATGGGTTGCCAATTCCCGATGCCAGAATCACGATCCGTCGTTTTTCGAGATGCCGCAGCGCTCGTCGACGAATGAAAGTCTCGGCAATCTTGTCCACGGGAATGGCCGACATCACACGGGTCTGCAACCCCTGCGACTCAAGCGCATCCTGAAGCGCGAGCGAGTTGATTAGCGTCGCCATCATGCCCATGTAATGGGCGGTCGCGTCCTGGACCAAGGCGTTGCGTCCCGAGAACTGGGCGCCACGAAGGATGTTGCCGCCTCCAATGACGACAGCGATCTGACAGCCGGTCGCGTGGGCCTGCTGAATTTGGCGAGCGATGTCGCCGGCCTCTTCACCGCTAATCCCGCGGCCTCCCGAATCGGCCAGGCTTTCGCCGCTAAGTTTTAAGATGACGCGGCGGTACCGCAATTTCGATGGCGGGGGGTTTTCGTCAGTCATGACCTTCCAGTGGCTGGCTGTCGCGCGTGTAGTAAGCTGGGCGACTGCATATGATACGAAAAAACCTCGCCGATCCCATTGGGGGACCGGCAAGGTTTCGTGATTGTGACGATTCGTCGAATCGCTCGCGACTAACCGACCGCGACGCGTTTGAATCCAAGGATTTCAGCTCCGTCGGCCAAACCGGCGACGGCAGCTTCGACGGTTTTGGTGTCGTCAAGAGCAAAGAACTGGCTCAGCAAGCAACGCTCTTGGTCAAGCAGCGTGTTGTCAGCGACAAAACGCTCGAGCTTTCCGGGGATGATTTTGTCCCAGATCTTCTCGGGCTTGCCCTCGGCTTTGAGCTCTTCCTTGATCTTTTCCTCGGCAGCCGCCATGACTTCAGGAGTCAATTGTCGGGCGCTCGAGTACTGAGGAACGGTCTTGAGTGCCTTGCCCAAACGAGCACGGTCTTCGTTCTCGATTTGGATCTGGCTCTGAAGCGACTCGGTTTCCTTGATCACAAGCTCTTCATCGAATTCCGATGGGTGCAGGATCGATGGGCTCATTGCGGCGATGTGCATTGCAACACCGCGGAAGAAGTCGCCCGCGTTGTCGGCACCGCCATCCTTGTACGAGACGATCGTGCCGATCTTGCTGCCAGCGTGGATGTAGGTGGTTAGGTTGTCGCCTTCGATGACTTGGAAGTCCGAGACCTCGATTTTCTCACCGATGACACCCGTTTGCTCGACCAGCTTTTCAGCAACGGTCGAACCCTCGAATGGCATTGCATTCAGAGCGTCTTTGGAGTCGATACCGTTTTCCATCGCCAGCTTGGCAATGTTGTTGGTGAGCGCGATGAAGTCGTCGTTCTTGGCGACGAAGTCGGTTTCGCAGCTCAGTGCAACCAAGATACCTTTGTTGCCAGCTTCATCGAGCAGTGCGACGACGACGCCTTCGTTGGCTTCGCGGTCAGCACGCTTGGCGGCAACCTTTTGGCCCTTTTTGCGGAGGAACTCCAGAGCACCGTCCAAGTCTCCGCCAGACTCTTTCAGTGCCTCCTTGCAGTCCATCATCCCCGCGCCGGTGGCTTTCCTGAGTTCGGCAACATCTTTTGCTGAGATAGACATTGTCTTTCTTTGACTACTCCTGAATTTGGAATGGTTCGTTGTATTGGGGGTGCAAGCGACAAAGGGGGAGGTGGTTGGCACTTGCGGGTTCTTGCCAGCCAAACCAACTGATTTGGCCGCGGGCTCGGTACGGTTGCACCGAGCCGATGATTTGTAAGACGCGTTGCGAATTTGTGGTGTTCGCGCGATCGGAGCGGCAATGGCGCCGCGAGGCACGTGGCGGTGTGATCACCGCCACTTCCGATCCCCGTCGGGACCTAGCCTTCAGCCGATGCTTCGGCAGTCGCCTCAGCAGCAGCGGGCTGGTCGGCAGCTGCTGCGGCGGCCGCAGGTTGTGCGACAGCTTCGGAAGCGTCTTTGCCTTGTTGCATCGCTGCTTGGCCCTTGCCCTGGATCACAGCATCGGCGAGATGACGCATGATCAATTCGACACTGCGGATACCATCGTCGTTGCCTGGAATCGGCAGGTCGATTTGGCTTGGGTCGCTGTCGGTATCGATCAGAGCGACGGTGGTGATGCCCAATCGCTTCGCTTCACGAACAGCGTTGCGTTCTTTGCCTGGGTCAACAATGAACAGGCACTCTGGCAATCGGTTCATCGTTCGCAAACCGTTCAGGTTGCGGTACATTTTGCGGTATTCGCGATTCAGCGACGACTGCATCTTCTTGCTGTAGTCGTTGATCTTGTCGCTGCCGCGAAGCTCTTCGAGTTCTTCCAATCGACCCAGTCGGCTGCGAATGGTGCGGAAGTTGGTCAGTGTTCCTCCGAGCCATCGTTCGCTGACAAAGGGCATGCCGCAGCGAAGTGCGTGGTTTTCGACCGCTTCGCCAGCCTGACGCTTGGTTCCGACGAAAAGGATCAAGCTACCGCCGGCAGCAACTTGGCTGAGGTATTTTTTGGCACTCAACATCCCGCGAAGCGTCTCGCGGATGTCCATGATGTGGATCTGGTTCTTACGACCGAAGATGTAAGGAGCCATCTTCGGGTTCCAGAGACTGGTGCGGTGTCCAAAGTGAACACCAGCTTCGATCATCTGTTGAACAATCGGGTTTGCCATAGGACAAAATCCTCGTCTTTCTCCACCAGCGGGCTCCGAGAGAACGGCCAAAAATGGACCGATTCCAGGGCATCGAACACGGAAAACACGTGCTTCTCGCCCTTCGTCCCAGTGCAGTGGAAGTAGGGAAATGGTACGGACACCCCGCCTACCAGGGTGCCACAAGGTGCGGCAGCCTACCGGAACCACCGAGTTTCGGCAAGCCTAGCCGTTTGCGAGCTGGCTGGATTCCGTTGATCGGAGGCTGGCCAAAACTGGGCGTTGCTAATGCCGCCAGCTGCTGGATCCGCTGTTTGGCCGCTCGCAGCGACGCCGCGGCTAGACCAGCAAGGCGAACAGCCTAGCGTCTATGCATCGATCCGGTCGGCAAGACGCTCTCGACGACGGACGGCTTGGATGATCTGTTCGGGAATGCCTCCGAGGTCCATCAGGCCAAAACAGGCACAAAAGCCCGAGACCACTATCAGTCGAATTGTCGTTTCTTCGGCCGTCCATATGCGTCCGATCACCAATAGTCCTGAACCGGCCCAAAATAAGAAGATCAGGAATCGAAGACGGTTGCATCGCCGCGTAAGCTCGCGCAATCCAAACGCGACGCAAAAACGACGTTGGTATTCGGCCAGGCAGGCAGCGCCGGCGCAAAGGCAACTGAAACCCAGGAACACAATCGCCCCCGTGTCCGTCAGCCAAGCGACAAGAGCGAACAGTAACGAAGCTACCAACCCAACACAGGCGCCCGCAGCGTAGCGGCGGTTTCCGTGCCGATTGCCCGCGCTCAGAAGTGCGATTGGCGACGCGCCCACAAGCACGAGAGCGACGAGCAAGATCAGGCCAGCTGCGCGACTCACCATCACGATCGAATCAAAGAACACACTAATGGCCAACAGTGCAAGGACCGCCACGGCTAAGGTGAGCCAAGCAAGGTTCAAGAATCGGAAGCCAAGGAGAATCTTTCCCAGTTCCTCTGCCGGGATCCTGTCGTCATCGGCATTGTCGTCGATGCCTGGTTCAGCAGGACTTTGGTAAGGATTCATTCTCATGACCCCTATTTGATTTTGGCTGTTCCCTGGCGCGTGACGATTGGGACGTAGCCAAATTCGAGTCCTTTCGGCGGCGTGACAATCAAGTTTGGATCGAGCTCGGCGAGCTCTCCGATTCGCGAGGGCGGCAAGTAGTCGCGGTCCTGCCCCCAATTGCGATGGATCAATTCGGCTCGCGCTTGAAGTGCCTCGCGTTCTTGCTTTGTCAGGTCCGCGTTCAGCAAAGCAGGTTGGTCGGCAAATCGGTACCAGTAATAGGTCACCTCGCTGCCATCGCCCGGGTAGGCCTTGAATGGACCCGCAGCAGGTCCAGGCGTTTTCCAGCTTGAGTTGGCTTGCTCGGGAGTGACATAGGGACGCTGCTCGGCGCGGCCAGGACGATCGAGCGGCAACCGCTCAGGGTTGGGCGCGTTCTCTTTTGTCACGGGTTGCCAACGACTACGTCCGCGATCGTTTTTGGTCAGCTTGTAGAATTCGGGCAACGACACGTAGGGCTTGTCCTTGTATTGCCGCCGATTGACCAGATCTTTGTCCCATTGGTACCCGAACGTATCGTCAGCGAGAGCGGTTGGTTTGGCAAAAGAGTCCCAAGCGAGTGGCGAGCGGTCGCTCCGCTCGGACCCTTGCTCGTAGATTTGCCATGTTGCGCCCCCGCGACCTGGAAACTTATGAACGATCGACTGGTTTGGATCGATGGTCCCTGTTGCGGCAGTTCCACCTTGGAACCAAGCTTCCACGTCGTTCCACAGCGCGTCCTTTCGGTAGGACCGAATTTGGTGGACGACGACGGTGTCACCATTTTCGTCGATTGGAAAAAGCGTTGGCGCAACGCGTGCGAATCGGTTGCCGCTCTCGTCTTCGTACTGAGCGGCCGGGACATACTGAGTTTCCATCTGAAGGGCGCGGTTGGCTTTCGACGGTCGCGAGTCAAGGAACATGCCCGACAGTTCTGGACGCTCAACACTTGCCTTGGTCCAGAAGTAGGGCGCAAAGAACGTGAGTGGTCCTTTGTAGTTTCCGGAATTGATAAACAATGTCCAGCATTGGTTTCCGGTCGGAACGTCCTTGCCAGCCGTGCTGGCCTTTGGTTCTGTCAACGGCAGAGGCAAGTAGCCGTAGCCAAAGAGTTGTCCAGAGGTGCCTTGCTTGAGGTTCAATCCATCCGGCGGCCATAGCACATTCGGGCTCAGCTGCACCACGGCGTACTTGCCATTGGGGCGATCCCAATCACGACCCTTGCCGGCGCCTGGACCATTAGCCCACATACTGAAGTTGAGTGCGACGCCACCCATGATGAACTTGGGGGTCTCGGTCGCGAATCGCGTGTCACGCCACCACCCCAGGCCACCTTCGATGTCGGTGTAAAGTTTTTCTTCGGGTTTGTTGTCGTAGTGTGGGTGCATCCATGTTCCAAACAAACCGGTTTGAAATCGGTTGCTCGGATACTTGTCCAGTAGCGGCCAGGCAGCGACGTACATCGAGAAGCCGCCCCCGAAGTCTTCAGGCACGCGCTCGTTGGGAACCAACAGGTAACCTGACATTTGCCAACGATCGTTACCGAGTGAGGACGTCGGTTGGATCGCAATGTAGAGACAAGCAAGCAGAAGGCTTGCCAGAAGCGTCGATGTTCGCATGGCGGGATTCTTAGGTGGGATGCATTTCGGTTGAAGCCGTCAAGTGTGCCCATTTGACAAGAGATTATAGACGAGCCCCGTAGGCGCCAGGATGCGACGAGGCAGCGACATGACACCGACGGTTCAAATCTCGTAGAGACGATTCCCCATGCGTTGACGCCGTTTCGCAGCTTTGACGATGACTCCGGGCAGCCCGCCAAATTCGACCAAGAAGAAGACTCCTGAAAAAGCACAGCCAACGACGAGCCATGGCGCAAGCCATCTTGGCATCCACTGAACTCCGTAGAGCGAAACGCTGCCAGTGATCCAAAAGGCAATAATGAACCAAATCAGACGCTTGCAACGGCGACCAATGTCCACGAAACCGACGAACGAGCAAAACTCTCGCTGGTATTGGACGATGGAGCAGGCGGCACCGATCAGGAAGGTGAACGCTAGAAAGACACCATTCTGCAAGAAGCCAATTTCGCTTCGTTGAACATCAAAGAATACCCAGATCGCGATGGCCAATCCCAATGAAGCGATCCCCGCGATACAAGCCATGACCGCATGTTTTTGGTTTCCGAATCGATTGCCAGCCATTGTCAAGGCAAACGGTGAGCAGGCAACCAGCAATCCGCAAAGGGCCGTCACGCCGCCGGCCAGCCATTGGGTGAAGTGAAAGCTGCCCAGCATTGGGCCAAGGATCAGGATGCCCAGCACCACGGCAGTGCTATTCCAAGCCCATTGAATCATCTGCAAGCCAAAGAGGAGTTTCGGAAGCTCGGTCGCCTGCGACCAATCGACCTCCTCGGATTCCTCGACGGTCTCCGTCGGTGCTTGGTATGGATTTTGGCTCATCTACTCGTACCAACAACCTGATTGTCGCGATGCTTCCTAAACTCGCCATTGTGAACGAACGCGAACTTATTCAAAAAACTGACGCTCGCCACGTTTGGCACATAGCACAAGAGGGCAAAATGGATTCAACTTAATGTTAAGGACCGGTTAAGGCGTGGGCTTGGCCGGCATTCAATCTAACTCGATCTTATGGGCGGAATCGATGAAACGTTTCCTCAGTCACACCTCTCTGTTCGCAGCACTTTTTAGCATCGTGCTTTTCGCAGTGGGTTGTGACAAATCATCCACCACCACAACGACTGATAGTGCCGACACAGCTGAAACGGCTGACGGCGATGGCCACGATCACGACGAAGACGGCGATCATGACGAAGATGGTCACGACCATGATGAAGATGGCGCCGACGATCACGCTGAAGGCGACGACGATGCAGACGCATCGGCTGGCGCTGACGAAGCAGAGGCTACTGGTGGCGATGAAGCGGAAGCCGCCGGTGGTGACAAGCCAGAAGGCGAATAGTTTCGAATCACTTCGAATTTGAATCCAACGTCGAGCCAGCGGGTTTTCAACTCGTTGGCTCTTTTGTTGCGCATCAAAGCTGCAAACAAACCAAGCGGTTCTCGCCGCGTAGGTAAAGTCGATCGCCCACAATTGCCGGATGAGCATAGTGGTCGCTGCGCTGGTCAAAAACGCGTAGCCGCGATTTCACTTTCTTGGTGCCATCGGCATCGAACAGAAGCAACTCACCCTTGCCCATGACCAAAACGTGATCCGATGAACTGATCAGCGACGCGTAGTCTCCCAGGCTCTTGTCGCGCAAACGCCATTGCTCGGAAAGATCATCGTCAATGTCCAGGCAATAGAGGAATCCCTTGACGCAGTAGAGGTGGTTGCCAACGACAACGGGCGTGGTCATGTCGGAGCGGAGCTTGGGATTCACGGCGATGGGATCCGGTTTGATTTGGCCACCCGCGCCAAATTCAAACAGCCGTGCTCCATTGTTCTCGGTGACAACGAACATTTTGCCGTCGAGGATGATAGGCGTCGGTACGTTAAAGTCGCCATCGGATGCCGGAAGGATCGTCCACAGGCGTTCGCCAGTCTTTACATCCCAGCCACCGATTGTCTTTGCGTCGTGACCGACGATTTGCAGCACGCCACCAAGCGTCGCTGCATTCAGCGAGCCGTAGGAGGGCAAGATTCCGGGGCTCTGCCAAACGATCTCTCCCGAATGGGGATCGAGAGCGAGAAGCGATGCATCGCTTGACCCGGGAGCGACGATGATTTTGCCGTCGACCAAGAGCGGCGAGCCACAATAACCCCAGGGAAGCTCTTCGTTGATTGGAAAGTCATCACGAAAGTTTTTTTCCCAAACGACGCGGCCCGTGGCGATTTCGATGCACAGCAGATGGCCATGTGCGCCTTGGCAAATCACGTTGTCGCCAACAATCAGCGGCGTAGCGCGCGGGGAATTGCCGTAGTCGAGCCCCGCAATGGCCAGACGCGGAACTTCCCAGCGGGTTTCACCCGAGTCGGCTTCGACACAGCGAAACACATCGTGAAAGTCGGGCAAGTCGCGGTCGCCAAAGATCACAACCTCGTCGATGGCAGCAATGCCGCCAAGACCATTGTCGGTCAGCGGAATCTCCCAAACGATGTTGGGAGATTTTGGCAGAGAATCAGGTAGCCAAGCGGTGCGGCCATCACGATGACGACCCCGCCATCCAGGCCATCCCGAAGGTTCAGTGGCTACTTTTTTTTTGAGACCAGCGATTGGCTGGAGGAAGCATCAACAGGCAGGAACCCGACCAGCGACTCAAGCGCGCTGATCACGGTCGGCTCCAAGGCAACGCCCGCCAATGCGGTTTCGATCGCTTCACGATCTTCGCCGGATAGGTCAGCGGAAACAAATGCGGTAATGAACGGGACCGGAGCCGTTTTGCCAACAACACGAAGGTCGCCTTTCTTGATCGTTCCGCAACCTTCGAGCAACGGTTGGGCATAGCTGCTGATGACCGCAGCCGTTTTGGATTTTGGGCCAAGGTCAATCACCTTGCATGCGCCGTCGCTGCAGGCATCATCCATTTTGCGGCGGTCCTTGGGAATTACGATCCCCGCCTCATCCAACAGCTGCAAGGCGGCGGCATGCTTTTCGTCCGCTTCGGCGGGACCAAAAATGACGGTGTAACCATTCAGATCCGTGACCTTTTCGGCCGGGTCGTCTTTGTTGACAACAATCATTCCGTATTGATCGACCGACCCTGTCTTGTCGGTCAACCGTCCGACGGCCTCAATCGAGAGCCCTTCTTCTTTGGCGTCGAAGATGACGACTGAGTTTTTGCCGATCAGGATGTCAGCCTTTCCGCCAGCCTTTTTCTTGGCCGCTGCCAACGTCTCACCAAAGTGAACCGTGACCTTTCGTCCGAGCTTCTCGCTGAGGTGTTCTGCAAGAACTTTGTAGTCCCGCTGCGCGTAGCCCTCGACACAGGGGCAGGACAGCGGTGCCGCAAGTGGATCCATGACAACCAGCGACAGCGTCGGCCGCGGTTCGGCCGCACTCAAGACGCCGCATCCAACAAGAACAAACAATCCGGCGAGGAATCGCATCTTTAACATGGTTCTTTTTCTCCGCTGGGTCATGCTTGGCACAACAACGACAACGCATGTCGTGGCATTCTCATTTCAACGCCCTCCGTTGCAGGGAGGGCGGGCGATCGTTTGCAGCACCAGCCTTTGGACGGAATCTGCTCATCCGCCTAAAGGCGATACCACAGATGGTTGCTCACAAGAGCTCTGGGCAGGCACTACTTGGAGAGTTCGTTTGTAAACAGACTCAGGAGTGCCTTTGTAATGGAAGCTTGTTCCGCTGCCGCATCAGGTGCGGCTTCAGCGGGAGCTTCATCATCGCCTTCGGCTTCGGGCGGTTTGGGTTTCATCATTTTGATGTGGTTTCGTGTCAGGTCGAGCATGTAGATGCTGTCCGAAACGGGCGAAACCGCGATCGACACGTTCTTGCATCCAGGGACAAGATCGACGTCGCCGATGTAGGCGATCAACTTGCCCTCGGAATCAAATTGCTTGATTCGACCGACACTTGCTTCGGCGGTGTAGACATAGCCTTTCTGGTCAAAGCAAACGTTCATTGGGTTGCAACAACTCGCGAAGCCATCGATCCCCGTGCGGTCCGATTTTCCCCAATGAATGATTTCCTTTCCGTCAAAGTCGTAGTGAACCACGCGATCCGCTGAATTCTCGGCGACGAAAATGCCTTGTTCGCAGCATTGAACGTCCATTTGTCCACAGCATCCACGGAGACCCGTGATGATCACTTCCGAACTTGTGAATTTCGTGTCCGTTTTCCAGACGTCATAGCCATAGCCTTCGACGCCACGCGTTGTGACGAAGACCTTATCGCCACTACTGCTGATCGACGAGATGCGCATTTTGGATTTCATCAGGCTCGCGATTTGCGATTCAATCTCTTGTTCGCTCGGCCCTTTTTCTTCGTCCTCTTCTTCGTCGCCGCCAGCGGCTGCCTTACGCGCTTTCTGCATCTCTTTGATTCGCTCGAGCGTATTCGGCAAGATTTCGAGCGTTTGTTTTTCGTTTGCGTTCAACTCGGTGGTTTTGGCTCGTTCCTCGAGTTGCGCGATGATCGATTCGTAGGATTGAATCTGAGACCGGTAGGGATGACGGCGACGTTCAAGGTTTTGAATCGCCATTTTGCGAAGCGCTTCCTTGCTGTTCTTCAAACGTTCCGCATGGGGTGACGTCGCTTCTTGCAAAAGTGCGCCTTTGTCGCTGAAGCGATAAAGTTTTCCCTCGCCACCGACCAGAATGTCGCCCGAGTCGGTCACATTGATCGATTCGGGTTTGATATCCAAATCCCAAGTCGCCAATACTTTGCCGGAATCGTCAACCACTCGTACTCCGCCAGGACCATTGCCAACCGCGGCAACAATGTGCCCTTTTGCATCGAGGCAAAAGGCGTTGATCTTCATGTCGCTGTCATCATCGATTTCGATGACAGCCGATTGATGATGCGTCGAAAGCTCGTCAATGCTCTTGGGTGACGATGCGTCGACGGTGGACGCTGCAAAGAAGGTTGCAGAAGAGACAAAAGCCACAACACACAGGATCGATCGCATTGGATACCTCCATGGGGGGTTGGTGTACGAGGTCATCGTAACACAGTGCACAGACGCGATGTCTAGGAAACGGGGCAGATTTTTAGAGCCTTTTTGGCGCCGAAATTTCCGTCTCCCTCTCAACGATTCACAAAGGATTTTGTTAGGCAAAGCGGTAGTGAAACATGGTCCGGCTCGCCATCTTGCCGGTTCTTCCCAAGCTTCCACTGAAGGCGGCCGTCATCTGTGCTCTAGCTCGCTTTACGGAAATCATTCCCTTCCCGGACTTTGCGTCCGACCCTCCCGCAAGCGGGAGGGTGATTGCAAAGCACGCGATTGCGATGGATTGCAAATGCGCTTCCTGCATCAGGAATCCTTGCTCAAGTTCAGCCAACTGAGCCGCGATCGCGTAAGCGGCCGGGCCTTAATCGCCATCACACTCGCCGCGCGTCAGCAAGGGCCCGAGGCCTGACGGCCAGCGGCTCACGGGCAGTGTCCAAACTGCGCGAGAAGTTGCTCTGGTGGCACCAAGATTGCGACTTGTTGCCCACGGCGCGGTCGAAGCAGCTAATATGTTTAGCCCGTTCGTGGTCAGCACGAACGCCTGCCTGTTTCCCCCTCCCCGTGTAGCAGCTCTCGTCGACTTGGCTGCGCACCCATGCGACCACTCAGGTTCACTTATGAAACCCAGATCTCACGATGCGGACACCCACGCGCCTTCGCAAACGCGACGCCGCTTCATTCAGACAAGTTCTGCTGCAACCGCTGGATTGGCGACGACGTCGGCGCTGACAGGCGCTGTACGAGGCGCAGAACCTCAAGACGACTCTCGCGATCTCGTTCGAATCGCCTTGGTGGGCTGCGGTGGCCGTGGGGGCGGAGCGCTCAACAACACACTCACCGCAAACGAGTATGTGAAGTTGGTTGCGTTGGCCGACATCGACGAAGGCAAACTAGGTTCGCTACGACAGCGACTCAAGAAAGGCTACGAAGACAAAGTTGACGTACCCGACAACAAAATGCACAGTGGCATCGATGCCTACAAACGCATCCTCGATGATTCGGATGTGGACCTCGTCCTCTTTGCGACACCGCCTGGATTTCGACCACGCTATGTATTGGATGCCGTCGAAGCGGGCAAGCATGTGTTTGCCGAGAAGCCGACCTGTGTTGATCCGGCAGGCTATCGAATCTGCTTGGAAGCTCACGACAAGGCGATCGCAAACAAAACCGCGATCGTGACCGGCACTCAATACCGGCGTCAGACCAACTACATGGAAGCGATTCGCTTGATCCATGATGGCGCGATTGGCGACATCATCGGCGCGACCGCTCGCTATTGTTCGACCGGAATTTGGTACCGGACACGTCGCGATGGTATGAGTGACACGGAGTACCAGATCCATAACTGGATGCACTTCGTTTGGCTTTCGGGGGACCAGATCGCCGAACAAGCCGTTCACAACATCGACACGATCAACTGGATCATGGGCGGACCACCTGAGTCAGCGTTTGGTTCCGGTGGCCGTTTCACTCGTCCAGACGATAGTGAAATGTGGGACAACGTTTCGGTTGACTACCTCTATCCCGGCAATCGATCGGTTTCGTTCATGTGTCGTCAGATCCCGGGAACTCAAGGCGATGTTTCCAACGTCGTTTACGGGAGCGAGGGAACGTGCACGATTTATGGGTCCAACCGCGGCGCTTCGATCGTCGGCAAATCGGGTGCAGAAACCTGGTCGATGAAAGGCAATATCGGCGCGGCCTATGAACAGGAACATGTGGACTTAGTCGCCTCGATTCGAAATGGCGAACCGATCGTCGAGCTCAAAGCGACCGCAGAGAGTTCGATGACGGCGGTGCTTGGCCGGATGGCCGCCTACACCGGAAAGCGGGTCACCTGGGACTTTGCCACCAACGAGTCGAAGCTGGACCTTTGGCCTGCTGAATTCGACGTTAAGGCGGCCCGTCCCGACTCGGGCCACGCGGTTCCGGGTAAGACGAAACTCACGTAGTTGACGCTGGCAGCGAAGACCGTGTCTCCGCCCTTTGGGACGAAGTACCGGTTCGTGGTACCCCCTTTAGGCGGAAGAGACTTGTTCGTAGTACCGCCTTTAGGCGGAAGAGACTGAAGATTCCGGCTAAAGCTCGGTACTACGAACCCTCAGAATCGCACCTCCATTCGCAGATTTGCGATGAATCGCTAGACTGGCCGCACTGCGCCACCTAGCTGTCATTGCGTAAGCCTTTTGGGCAAATCACGAATCGGAGTCGTTGTATTGGACACTGGACCGTCATCATCGCGCGCCACCTCTGCGCAAACGCGTTGTCGTTGGTCTTTTTCGCCCCGCGTCGCTGCCCTGGGAATCTGGCTTTGTCTCTCTGCCTGCTGCGCGGTCGCTACAGCGCAGCCGCAAGAATCGGAGCGGTCGAGTCAAGTCGAGGACAAACCGACGGTTTCCCTCGAGGATGTGCTCGCTCGCCTGAAAGAGGTCGACGCGACCGAACTTGACGACGCCACCAAGGCACAGGTCAAGGAGGCTTACACCAAGGCCAAATCAGCGCTCGAACAAGCCAGCACGAGCGCTAAGGAGTCGGCCAAGTACAAGAGTTGGATTGCCAACGCCGAGCAAGACACCGAAACGATCGTTCAAGGCAAAGAGAAGCCCAAGGTCTATGAGATCTCGCGGGCCGAATTCCTCAAGCTTGGCGAATTGACCAAGGAGTTGTCTGACCTCGAGAACCAACTCAACGGACTCAAACAGGATCTTGAGCAGGCGCAAGCCGAACCGCAACGACGGGTCCAGCGGATCGATCGCATCCCTGGTGAAATCGCAAAGGCACAGAACGATCTCGATTCGGTGAACGAGCTGTTTCGCGCAGCGGCAACTGCTGACGATGACGCCGTCACGGTCGCACAGCGAACGTCGCTCCAAGCGCAGAAGCAACAGCTCGTTGCGCTGATCCAAAGCTTGCAGAACGAGCAAGCCGCCTATGACGCTCAAGGCGAACTGCCCCGACTTCGCATTGACCAATTGAAGGCTCAAATCGCGCAGACTGAGTCCGATTACCTGACGCTTTTCGAAGAGGTCACCGACGCTCGCCGTAGCGACGCAACACAGCAACAGAACGACGCCAACGCTGCGATGAAAGCAGCCCCCGATGAGTTCAAGCCACTCGCAAAAACCATCGTTGGATTGACCGCTCTGCGAAAGAAAATCGCCGAAGCGATGCTGCGCGCCGCGCGGGCACGCGAGGAAGCGAGCCGAGAGCTCGTGCGATGGCAAGAGGATTTCGAGCGCACCAAGAAACGCTCCGAAGATGCCTCCGAGTCATTCGGCCTGACGCTCGTGCGTAAACGGACGGAGCTTCCTTCGGCAGCAACCCTTGCCACGAACGTGCGTAGCCTCAACGGCGAACTGGATGTCTATCGCGAGCGTTTGTACGAACTCGAAGATCGACGCGCACTGCTTTCGGATCCGAAGTTGGCCGCCAGCACAACGCTGCAGCAATTGGGTGAGTTCCCCGATCCGCTTCCCGAGCCACTGGAAACCGAGCTTGCGAGCCTGTTGACCCTGGAAACGCGGATCCTGGACAGCCTGCTGAAAGACATGAAGCGGAACTACGGGCTGCGTGTTGGTGTTCGAGACGACAAAGAACGCTTGATCGAGATTGTTAGTGACTATCGTGCGCACATCGATGGGCGTCTGTTTTGGCTCAAAAGTGCCCGGCCGCTCGGGCCAAGTGATCTTGCCGATTCACGCAATGCGGTTGCATGGTTGTTCAATCGCGAGACGTTAAGCTCGGCGACTTACCAGTTGCGCCGCAATGTCCGAAATCGACCGCTGTTTTCGATTTCGGTACTAACGCTGGTGGTGTTGATTTTCGTCCTGCGATCGAGACTGAAACGAAAGCTCGAGCAGATGGGCGACGAAGCGGCGCGTGTTTCCTGTCGCCAGTTATCCCCCACGATGCGGGCGATCTTTTTGAGCGCGGTCCTGTCGCTCGCTTGGCCGCTGCCGATCCTTTTTGTTGCTTGGGCCATCGCCGATTCTGAGGTGGAACAACTGCAAGGCTTTTCGGAAGCGGGCTATGTCGTCTTTTGGTGGTGGTTGACGCTTGATTTTCTACGCCAAGTTTGGCGATACAAAGGGCTCGCGGTCTGTCATTTCGGCTGGTCTCGCCTGCAGAGCGCGCCCCTCAAGTCGTGTCTGTTGGGTTTAGTGATTGCGGGCGCACCGCTGCTCTTCTTCGCGAGCGTCTTTTTGCATCATGGAACGCTTGAATATCGTGATTCGCTCGGCCGGATCAGTTTGATCGGGCTGCTTCTACTTGTCTCTTGGACTTTGGTGCGACTTTATCGTGGCATCGTCGAATCGGACGGTGACCAACCGACTTTCTGGCACCGGCACCGGCGGAAGCTGCAATGGGTCTCCGTCCTCGCGCCTTTCGCGTTGGCCGTCTTCGCGGCGATTGGGTACCAGTACACAGCGTACGAATTGACGCTCGACTTGCTCTATTCGTTTTGGTTGATCGTCAGTTTGATTGTGGTGCAAGCGGTGCTTTTTCGGGCGGTTCGTATTCAGCGGCGCAAGATCCGCTGGGCTCAGTTGATTGAATCACGTCGGTCGGCAGGGACAAGTGAAGAATCAGCAGCGAGTGACTTCGATGCGATCTTGGCCAAAGAAGGCGAGACCGACTTGGTCGCGATGGATCGCCAAACGCGGCGCTTGATCACGTTCCTGGTTTGCATCGCAGCGGCGTACGGGATGGCGATCATTGGCGCCGAGTTGTATCCGGCACTGGAACCGCTCGCGAAGCAGCCGATCAATCCCTTCTTTCAAGAGGACGGGATCAAGCAACCGATCACGATCGGCGCACTTGCGACATCGATTCTGCTGATCACGTTGACCGTGATCGCGTGGCGAAACTTGCCAGGTTTGGTAGACGTTCTGTTGCTCGGTCGACTCGGCGTCGAATCGTCAATTCGTTATGCCGTCACGACGATTTCGCAGTACTTGATTGGGATCGCCGGTGTCGTGTCATCCTGTGCTGCGGTTCGCATTGGCTGGGATCAGGTTCAATTCTTGGTGGCCGCGATGGGCGTGGGACTTGGTTTTGGCCTGCAAGAAATTGTGGCGAACTTTATCTGCGGCGTGCTGTTGCTGTTTGAACGTCCAATCCGTGTCGGAGACATTGTCAGTCTCGGGGACACAACCGGGGTTGTGATTCGAATCCGGACGCGGGCGACAACCGTTCGCAATTGGGATCGGCAAGAAGTGGTGATTCCGAACAAAGAACTGATCACCGGTCGCATCACCAACTGGACGCTTTCGGACGACATGAATCGAATCACGGTCAATGTTGGCGTTGCCTACGGGAGCGATACCGAAAAGGCTCGCGAAATCTTGCGTGATCTGCTTGCCGACGACCCGAACGTCTTGGATGACCCGCGGCCACTGATCACCTTTGAACAGTTTGGCGACAGTACGTTGAATTTTGTTGTTCGTGCGTATCTCGAAAACATGGACGAGCGAACGGAAACGATTCACCAAGTCCATACCGCGATCTATCAACGGTTTGCCGAAGCCGACATCGAGATCGCTTTCCCACAGCTTGATGTGCACGTGCGTTCGAACGTTGCCAGCAACTGAGCCGAAACCGGGTGTGAATCCTGGTACAACCGGCCGTCGCGGTGGCGTACGATGTGAAGGATTTGTTGGCTGTTTGATGCGCAGGAGGGATTCCTAATGAAAGACGACACGAAGAAAGAGACCACCGAGCCTCAGGGTTCGCAATGCTCGACCGGCTTGGGAGCCTGTCCCGTGTGTGGCGGGAGTCTCAAGGAGATGCGAACCAAGCTTGTTTGCAGTCGATGCCATACGATCTGCGAGACCTGCTGCGATGGCGGCCGCGTTTCCTAGGCTTTTTTCCTCGTCGCTACCTTCGCCGAAAGGTGGTTCGTGGCGGCAGATCGCTCTCCATCGCCCCACGCTCTGGCGAGCGTAGCTACGGATGATGACGTACGCTCTGACGAGCGCAACGGCGCCCAATACCGCTTTCGGCTTTTTCTGACTCTTTTCCGTAACACCCCAGCAACTCGTCCGTATTTACTTCTGACCGAGCAACGGAAACCAAGAAACTGTCCCGCACGGCATTTACATGTCTGACCCTTCGGCTCGCCAGCGTGAATTCGTCCTCGCGGCTCTCGACCAATACGAGTGCCGGCTGACGCGGTACGCCCTGCGCCTGCTCGATGGTGACATGGAATTGGCGCGGGATGTGGTCCAGCACAGCTTCATGAAGCTGTGTCAGCAAGATCTTCAAACGGTCTCTCAGCGGCTCGCGCCCTGGTTGTTTCAAGTTTGCCGAAATCGAGCAATCGATGAACGGAGACGACACAAACCACTGCGTGAGTCGGAGACGGAGACGCGACTCGATCATGTGAATGGGCATTCTTGTGATCCAGGACGCAAGTTGGAACAAGGTGAACTCGTCAGCTTGGTCGGGAAACTGATCGACCAGCTGCCACGTGGTGAACGCGAAGTGGCCGAACTCTGGTCACAAAGTTTTAGCAATCAAGAGATTGCCGAAGTCACCGGTCGCAGTGAGGGCGCCGTGCGCGTCGCACTGCACCGTGGCTTGAAACAGATCCGCCAGCACCCAAGCGTGCAGCGACTGATGGACGAGCGTTTGACCACTCCTTCGGGAAACCGACGATGAACCAACCAGAAGACCAAGCCGAAAAGACGCAAGCCGATGCCGATCGTTTCTACGAACTGCTAAGCGGAACCAACGACCTTGAATCGGCGTCAAGCGAAGAGCGCGAGCTGCTGTTGGTCGCCAATGCGATAAAAGAGGATGCGATTCAAGAGATCGGGGCTGATCTTCCTGATTCGAATCCGTCCCTTCGCGACCAAATCGAGGAGGAGTTGTCGGGGAGTGAGTTTGTCTCGCCCGCGACGAGCCGGAAACGACTGGTCTACGCGTCGGCCGTTGCGGTCGCTGCGACCTTGCTACTGATTGCTGGTTGGTACGCCAATCAGACAGATCCAACGCCGGTTGCCCAATCGCCGGTTGGCCAAAAGATGGTGCCTCCGATTGTTAGCAACGGCCTTGAGACTCAGGTCTTCTTCGAGGACGACGGCGACGGCGACGGAGTCGTTGATGTTGACGTAAACGAAAACTGGGGCGCGGTCGTTGACTACGACTTCATGACGCCGCAAGTCCCCCAGCAGTCTGCGCCAGTTGCTATACAGAATGCGCCGGCACAGAGTGTCGCGCAGCAGCAGAGTTATCTTTTCCGGCAAAGCGGACGTGGTATTCCTGCGACGACATGGCACGTCACTGCGCCGAACGCGCGTGATTATGGAACCAATGGCGGCTGGCGGTACTATCACAGCAACGGTGCGCAGGTGACCAAGAATTTCGCCTGGATGGATGACTACGTTACCACTTGGGATGAATCCTACGATTCGATCACCGAAAACGGATTCACCGAGACCACCGGCGAGAACGCGATCTCGACCTTTTCGATCGACGTCGATACAGCTTCCTATTCGAACATGCGTCGGTTCCTTCGTCAGGGGATGCTTCCGCCCGTCGAATCGATTCGCGCCGAAGAATGGATCAACTACTTTTGCTATGACGATCCCACACCACGAGGCGACGTGCCCTTTGCGGTTCATCTGGAATTGGCGCAGTGCCCCTGGAACGATGCCAACCAACTGTTGCGGATCGGTCTAAAGGGAAAAGAAATCCACCGCGCCGAGCGACCCGCAAGCAACCTCGTTTTCCTGCTTGATGTCTCAGGCTCGATGTCGGACGCCGACAAGTTGCCGCTGCTGCAACGTTCCCTGATGATGATGCTTGAGCACTTGCAAGAGAATGATCGGATCTCGATCGTCACCTATGCTGGCGACGCGGGTGTTCGGTTGCTGCCGACCAGTGGCGATCAAAAACGGAAGATTGGTACGGTGATCGAGGATCTGAACTCCGGCGGTTCGACGCATGGGAGTGCTGGGATCGAACGAGCGTACGAATTGGCGACCGAAACCTTTATCAAAGGAGGCGTCAATCGTGTGATCCTTGCGACCGACGGCGATTTGAATGTGGGGATCACCGATGACGAAGCGTTGGTTGAATTGATTGAATCCAAGGCGAAGTCGGGTGTCTTTCTTACCGTGCTCGGTTTTGGGACGGGCAACTTGAAAGACTCCAAGATGGAGAAGTTGGCTGACAACGGCAACGGCGTCTACGCCTACATCGATAGCATGCGAGAGGCTCGCAAGGTGTTGGTCGAACAAATGTCGTCCAGTCTCGTGACGATCGCCAAGGACGTGAAGCTGCAGATTGAGTTCAATCCCGCGGAGGTCAAAGCGTACCGTTTGATTGGCTACGAGAACCGGATGTTGGCTACGGAAGATTTTGACAACGACGCCAAAGACGCCGGTGAAATTGGTGCTGGTCACACTGTGACTGCCCTCTACGAACTCGTGACCGGCGAGTTGCCCGAGGCTCAAGCAAAAGCATCGCCGGTCGCGCCAACGTTGAAGTACCAAGCGACGACGCTGCCGGCGAAGGAGCAGGTTGAGGGCGCTTCCGAGCCCGACACGACGCTGACCGAAGCAGCAAAGTCGGGCGAGTTGGCAACGCTTGCCATTCGCTACAAGGCACCGGACGCCGACAAGAGCAAGCGTCTGGAATTCGTCTGCGAAAGCGATGTGAGTCCCTTCGCGGACGCAAGTACTGATTTTCAGTTCGCCTCGAGTGTCGCGTCATTCGCGATGGTGTTGCGGCAATCGCAATACAAGGGTGCCGCGTCTCTGGAGTCAACACTCGAAATGGCCTCACGTTCGATTGGTGAGGATTCTCAAGGGTACCGAGCGGAGTTTGTTGACCTTGTGCGTCAAGCGATCAAAATCAGCCAGTCGCAAGAGTAGCGTGGCTGGCAAGATTCGTTGCCGTTCGTAGTACCGGCTTCAGCCGGAATCTCATTACAATTCCGCGAAAGCCGCGATTGATTCTCCCCACGCGGTCAGGTTGCGATTCTTGGAGGCGAGTTTCGCTCCGCAAGAGTTGCGTGTGGGTAAAGTTACGTGCGCGGACTGCTTGGTTGCATCACTCTCGCGTCGTTCCGGATCTGGGGCGCTGTCGCTTCTTGATCCGGCCTACGCAGGCTAAGATGAGCAACATCACCGTTCGAGCGAGACGTTTTGGCGATGGCAGATTCCCAGCATTCACCCGCAATGAAGCCGAAGCGGCTCTTTCGACGCGTCGTGTTTGCCGGTCTCGTCGCCGCACTGATTCCGTCCATCTTATTGGCGACGGTCATCGTTTCGCCACAGATCTGCTTCGCGTATTCGGAGAACTTTGGCGCGGTCACCGTCTATTCCGACCAGCCGATCACTCAGGATTGGGGCGAGGTCCTGAAGCAAGCAAACGCAATTGTCGAGACGTCGGAACTGATGAGCGATGATATTCGGCTGAGTGTGTTCTTAGTGAGGGGGACGACCTACGCGGCGATTCAGAATCGGATGGCCAAGCCGGTGATGGCGAAGGCGTCAGGCAACCGGATCTTCCTTGACGCAGCGATCGACTGGGAATCGAAAACGCTCGTCGGACCGGTACTGAGCATGAATCTGGTTCGAACGCTCGCTCATGAGATGACGCATTGTATCGAGAACCAGCGTTTCGGAACGGTCTCCGCATCGTCAACTGCTTTATGGAAGCGCGAGGGCTACGCGGAGTACATTGCCCACTCAGATGACCGGCGGCGTCCCCATTATCAGCTCTCTCATGTCTGGGGTCGGGTTGCTCATCAGGACGAAGACAACACTCAATGGGTTGACTTGCACGATGGGATCATGCTGCCGCCACAATACCTGCGCTACCGGATCGCCGTCGAATTCTTGATTGAACAGAAAGGAATGAGTTACGCCGAGATTGTCGAGATCGAGAATGTGTTTGACGATGTGCTTGCAGAAGCGACCGAGTGGATCGAAGGAAGTGAAAAAGGCAGATAGCCACCAATGTCGCCTTTCGCTCCGCGAAAGTAGCGTCTACCCAGTCAGCAGTACGACAAACGGTTGAAAATCCTTGGACGCCAGCCAGAGAATTCGGCTACAACAGAGGAGTAGACTGCCCGATCGGGAAGGTCAGACACCGCGAATTGCGTGAGTAGCCAATGCTCGACCTCATTTTGCTGCCGCTAATCCTCTTTGAGGCCATTGCCAACCTGGTTTCCTTCCTGCTCTTCTTGCTCGTGTGGGTTTTCGGCCCTTTCATCATCCTTGCTCGTTGGCTTCGAGGCGACTACGCCCAAATGGCCGACTCGGTTTCTTTGCCAAGCGATACCAGCTCTTCTCCGCAATCGACAGCCGACGATGAGAGCCGATGATGCCGCAACTCGACAGTTTCGATTTCGGACTGATCAATGACCAACAGGGAATTCTTGACGGTGCGCCGTCGAAAGTGGTGCATCATCATCGCGACTGTTTCTGTCGTCGTGATGGGGCTGGGCACTTGGTTGGTCGGCGGCGCGTTAATCGCATCGGCTAACAGATCCGTAGGTAGTCCACCTGCTGACTTTCCTGCTGCGTCTGTGCAAATCCGTTCTGATTCAGGTTCGACGCTGGCCGGCTGGCACCTGCAAGTTCCGAACTCGAACGCCACGGCGATCTTGCTGCACCCAATTCGTGGTGACCGGCGTTCGATGCTTTCCCGCGCTAAACTGCTGAGACAACGCGGCTACTCGACGCTGCTAATTGATCTTCAAGCCCATGGCGAGTCGATTGGCGAGAACATCACTTTGGGGCACCTCGAAAAGCATGACGTACGTGCCGCTGTGGATTTCATTCGTGGAATCGATGCGACTCAGAAGATTGTCATCATCGGGCGTTCTCTCGGCGGCGCAGCGACCGTGTTTGCGAATCCTGACGTTGATGTGATCGTGTTGGAATCAGTCTATCCAACAGTCACTGAGGCGGTCCACAATCGGATTCGGATGCGTTTAGGCGCGCTTCATCACGTGCTCACGCCTTGTTTGCTTGTGCAATTGAAACCCCGGCTAAATGTAACGCAGGAACAACTTCGGCCCATCGTCGGACTCGAAGAACTCCAATGCCCCATCTTGATCGCTTCGGGCGAGCGAGATGAACATACAACTGCCGACGAGACGCGTCGAATGTTTGATGCTGCGCGCCGGCCCAAAAAGCTCGTGTTGTTCGGTGGTGCTGCACACGTCGATCTACTTGCGTTTGATCAACAAAAGTATGAAAAAGAGATCATCGGATACGTGAACCGAGTGATCGGCACACGCGTTCGTGACAACTGAGCTGAGACCGTGTGCACGGCCGGGGCGTTCAAGTGGCCTAACCAATGCGCGTGAGGCAAGGTCCGAGGCCTTACGGCCAGCGGCTCACGGCCACTTCATGAGTTTCATAAGAAGTTGCTTGGATGGAATAGCGGCCTGAACGCAGGGTACGAGACATCAAACGTTCTGTCGCCGCATGCGGTTGGCTATACTCAGACGCTATTGACGCGTGCGGCAAGCACGTGCCTTTTTGGCTCGGCAAACTTGAGAGTGTTTGAAATGACCAATGACCACGAATCGATCGCAAAGGCACTCATCAAGCAAAACACCATCCTGTGGTTGGCAGCGATGATTCTCGCGCCCCTGTTTCATCTTGGATTTGCCGCGTTCGCATCGGGCCCGGTCAAGTTCCCCTGGCCAATCATTATGCCGATGTTGATGGTCGGACTGCTGATTGGATCGAACAACTTGATCGCCAAAGCGGCGGCAGCCAAAGAAACGAGCGAGGACTAGGTCGTCGACTCAGAGCAATTCGCCGACACGTCCGTTTTCAGTGCGTTCGTAGACGACATGGGCTCGCCCCACGAGCAGCGGGTCGACCGGGCCGATCGATTCGATATCTTTGCCGCTGTAGGGCATCGCGTGCAGGACGTATCGCATGGCATTGAGCCGGGCGCGTTTCTTGCAATCGGACTTCACGACCGTCCATGGCGAATCGGCGGTGTCGGTATAGAAGAACATCGCTTCTTTTGCACGCGTGTAGTCACTCCACTTATCGAGTGACGCTTTGTCGATTGGCGACAGCTTCCATTGTTTGAGCGGGTGGATCTCGCGTTCTTTGAATCGACGTCGCTGTTCTTTGCGGCTGACTGAGAACCAGAACTTGACCAGGTGCGTTCCGCTGCGGACGAGATTGCGTTCAAACTCGGGAGCCTGACGCATGAACTCGGCGTATTCGTCGGGCGTGCAAAAGTCCATCACGCGTTCCACACCGGCGCGGTTGTACCAACTGCGGTCAAACAAAACGATCTCGCCCGAGGTGGGCAAATGCTGGACGTAGCGTTGGAAGTACCACTGGCCCTTTTCCGTCTCGGTTGGTTTTTCAAGGGCGACAACGCGAGCACCACGAGGATTCAGGTGTTCCATGAACCGTTTGATCGTGCCCCCCTTCCCTGCGGCGTCACGACCTTCGAAAACGATCACCAGCTTCTGTTCGTTCTTCTTGACCCAGGCTTGCAGTTTGAGAAGTTCTACCTGGAGGCGGTACTTTTGCTTTTCGTAGTTCTTGCGCGACATCAAGTTGCGGTAGGGGTAGCCGCCATCACGCCATTCCGCCGAGAGTTGCTCGTCCGCAATCGGCGAGCGCGGGACGCCCGGCGGGGACGCTTTCTTGAGAAGCGCGTTGCGAAGGATCGTCGCATCGTCGGGGGAAGCGCCGTCGATGATGGCTTCGAGCGTCTTGGCGAGCGTGTGGATGTCGTGCGGAGGTGTTTTGTCGACGATGTCGCGCACTGCTTCGATCTTTGAGTGCTGCGCCGCCGAAACGGCCTCCTTGACTTTGACCTTTTCGACCTCGTGCCCTGTCTTTTCGCCAGTCACGTCACCTTCGGCAACTCTCCGCGTCGACTTGGAATTTCGTTTTTGCGAACGGGAGGACTTGGAAGTCTTGCTGGACTTATTCGCTTTGGTCGAGCGTGACTTTTTCGATGTTTTGGCCATGATGTCGTCGTCGGTGTTTCCGCTATCCGCTTTCCCCAGGGGCTTCGGCATCAAAGTATAGCTCGCACGGTTGTAGCAGCTAACAAATCCAGATCCGTCGCCTGCGGCGTCAAGCAGGTCGTCAAAAAATGGTCCGCGTCGGAGCTGGTACATTGATCGCTATGGCGTTGAAAATGAAGTCAGCGCCTTTCCGAATCTAACGAATTTGCCATGTATTCCAGGTCCCTCCTGTCGCTCTCAGTTTTCATTGCCGTGGTCGCCTGCGTTGCGGCGGTGGCCTGCGGTCGGGCCGAGGGGGATGAACCAATCCTGGTACCAACGACTCAGAAGGCTTCGAAGTTTTTTCAAGCGATCGAGTCACACATGGATTACCTAACCGAGCATTCGACCGATCAATTGGGCGACGAGGAGACGCCAATGTGGTTGGCTGCAATTGATGTCCGCACGAATGGACTGCCAAAGCCGTTGTCTCCAAAACACGCGCGGTGGCGCAATGATTCTCCAACTGGAGGGAACGCGAACCTCTACTGGGACCAGGCGACGATCGTCGCAGCCTACAAGCTTGCCCAGCGTTCGGGGTGTGCCTGCTATGAAGACGCCGCCGATGCGTACATTCGAGACTTTCTCGAGTGGTGTGTCGACGAGAAGACGGGTGAGTTCGGTTGGGGGCATCGTGGATGCTATGACGTCACCGAAGACGAGCTCGTTTGGAAGCGCGACGCGATGGGACTTCAGCCGCACACGCCTGCTTGGGAAACGTTCTGGAAAGTTGACAACGAAAAGACGCGTCGTGCGATCATGGGCATGGCGAACAGGCGGCTCGACCGCGCAACGACTGATCACGTTTCGATCGCGCACGATGCGGTGGTGATCGATTCACTCACCTGGCTGGCGGTTCAGAGTGATCCGGTAGAACCGGCGCTCGTCAAATCCGCACTCGAACTAGCACGGCAGCGGTTTGGGACGCGAGATGCAAAGACACGGTTGCTTGCTGAGTCTTTGGGCGGCAGACATTTGGCGACAACCTCGATTGGGCTGTGGTCGGGGAGTCTCGTGCGGGCGTATGAGCGAACGGAGCAAGTTGAGTTCTTGAACATGGCTGATGAAGCGATGCGTGCTTGGCTTGAGCGCGCGTACGATCCCGACGCCGACGCCTACTTTGGTGCATTGTTGCCAGAAACAGGAAAACCGCATTCCCGTGAGGAAAGCGTCAGCGGTGTTCCTCCAATGCATGCCGATCCGTTCGATGCTGGCGTGCGGCCCAGCGGTCACTTTCCGTTGCCAATGGCCGAGACCTGTTTGTCACTTTGGCTCGAAACCGAATCTCCGGTTTACCGGACAGCGGTCGACCGGTGGATCAAGATGATCGCCGAGCAGATCGCGGGAGACTTCGAGGCGGTTGTCTTTGCCGAGGACTTTGGACGGGCCATTCATTTTCTTGACCGCGCGGGTGACGTGTTCGAACAAGACGATTTGAAGGACTTGGCTCGGATGGCCGCCGAACGAGCGATGGAGGAACTTTTCGTGAAGCGGATGGGAATGTTTCGGGGGCACACCGGGGAAGATCGCTGCGACGCGGCCGATGGCACCGGGTTTTTGCTCCTTTCGTTGCTCGGGCTCGAGGGCAAGTTGACCGATTCGGCACTCGCTTGGTAGTTTCGCCGACAGTTTCGGGCTGCCGCAGGACCGCTTTAATCGTCAAATCCGCCTCCGCTTCCCACAAAACGGTCCCCCAGCGATTCGGCACATTGAGTCTTCTGACGGTTCGCCTAAAATCGAGTCTTATGTGTGTTCGAAACCACCGCCCGCCTACAGGGAGATTCGGTGACTGGGATCCGGCTCCGCTCCGGAAATTCGGCTGAATTGCCGTTCCCACCTGCCGAATCGACCAATCCAGCCTCCGGGCATCCGAATGGGTAGTAAAGAAAAGACCGCGTTTCGTGGTCAGATTTGACGACCGTTTTGGACGAGCACACTCACTCTTCAGCCTTTAATCAAGTTCGCAATCGATATGTCGCATAAGCCCGCCGAGATCGCTCACGGCCACCCACACACCGTGGCATCCGTCCCATCCAACATGGACAAGAGTCCCGAAGCGGTCAAAGCGCGACTCAAAGCAGAGCTGCTGCACAAGAAGGAAGAACTCGAGGTCGACAAGCTCTTTCGCGCGCTGGTCAAACTCGAAGGCTCCGACTTGCACCTTAAAGTTGGCCAACCGCCGATGGTGCGTGTGGGCGGTGACCTCAAGGCACTCAATCGACCGCCGATTGAGAACGAAGAAATGGTCGAGTTGTTGATTCCCATGATGGACGAACGGAATCTGAACATTTTCGAAGAAGAAGGGGGCGCCGACTTTTCGCACACCTGTGATGTCGACGGGACTGAGTGGCGATTTCGCGTCAACATGCTCAAAGCACTCGGCAGCATCGGCCTGGTTGCACGTCGTGTGAACAACTGGATTCCCGACTTTCGCGGTCTTTTCCTGCCCGACTCGATCGAGAGTCTTTGCCACTTCGACCAGGGCATGGTGCTGCTTGCCGGCGTGACCGGGTCAGGTAAAAGTACGACGATTGGATCGATGCTGAACTACATCAACAGCATCTATCGCAAGCACATCCTGACGCTCGAAGACCCGATCGAGTTCATCTATACCCAAGACAAGTGCCTGATCAACCAGCGTGAAATCGGCCAGGACGTCAAGGATTTCGAGATCGGGATGAAGCATGCGGTGCGTGAAGACCCCGACATCATCCTGGTCGGTGAGCTTCGTGATGAAGAGACGTTTATGACGGCGATTCACGCGGCGGAAACGGGCCACTTGGTCTTCGGAACGATCCACGCGTCGAGTGCCTCGACGACGATCGGACGTATTCTCGACCTCTTCCCCGAAGAAATGCATGGAGCAATTCGTGCGGCGATCGCGTTCAATATGAAGGGAATTATCGCCCAGAAGTTGCTCAAGAGTATCAAACCGGGCGTTTCGCGGGTCCCCACCTGCGAGGTGATGATGTTCACCACGATGATCCAAAAGCTGGTACTCGAGGGCGATGACCACAAGCTTCCTGACGCGATTCGCATCGGTGAAGACGAGGGAATGCAAGACTTTACGATGTCGTTGAAGGGACTGATCGACGATGAATTGATCGACCGTCCGACCGCATTTGCGGTCGCTCCCAATAAAGACGCCCTAAAAATGGCTCTCAAAGGAATCGACGTCAAAGCTCCCGGTATTCTTTAGTCACCGCGGCTGGCCCCGTTACGGCGCTTCAGTCCAGTCACGGCAATCCTGCTGTCATCACTTCCCTTCCACAATCTAGACATATCACCGACAAGGCCTTCCCGCCCAAATGGCTCAACAAGAAGAAGTACAGCTTTGGCAAACCATCGCCCCCTGTGAGTTTGTCCCACATATCGAGCAGCGCAACGAAGCTCAGTCGCTGTTGATCGCCGCACGACAGGGGCTTGGTTACCAGGTTGCCGGAGGTCAATTGGCCCACGCGATTCAATCGCGCGCCACGCACATCTTGCTCGACTATTCACAAAATGCCTGCGCCATTCGGTACCAGATCGACGGTAACTGGGAACAGCTTCCGCCGATCGATCGCGAAACGGGCGACGCGATGCTTTACGCTCTCAAGCAGCTTTGCTTGATGAACCCAGCTGATCGCCGGAGTGCTCAGACTGGGAAGATGGATCTAAAGATCGCCAAAGATAAGTTTGAATTGACCATTCAATCTCAGGGTGTTCCGACTGGCGAACGGGTCCTCGGAAAAATCGAAAACAAGAAGCTGCCGTTTGAGAAAATGGCAGACCTTGGAATGCGCGACAAGATGTACGAGACGTTCAAGCAGCAGCTTGATAGCGCCGGCAACATCGTTCTGATCACCGCACCCAAGGGCGAGGGCCTTAGCACCACGTGGACGGTCGCCGTCAATGCAGCCGACCGTTTGGTTCGCGATTTTCAGTCGTTCGAAAATCAGGCCAACCCCGAAACGGAAATCATCAACATCAACCCCGTCTTCTTTGGCGGCGATACCGGCATGACGCAAGTCGAAGTCTTGAGCAAGGCATTGCTCAAGGAGCCTGACGTGATGGTGTTCCCTGAGTTTCCTGATGCGGAAACGATGAACCTCGCAGTCGAAAACGTCGAGAAGACGCAGAAACAGATCTACATGCGTTCGGTTGCCAATAGTGCGATGGAAGCACTGGTTCAATTGATTGCCCAGTACCCAAGTTGCGCGGCGCAAATCATCCAGAAGGTCGGCGCGGTCTTGAGTCAACGAATGGTTCGCCGACTTTGCGATAACTGCAAACTGGGTTACGAGCCACCACCGCAGTTGTTGCGCCAACTCGGCATTCCTGCCGGACGCGTCGCGATGCTGTACCAACCGTTTATTCCGCCACCGATCGAACAGCAGGTGGATGAAAACGGACGTCCCGCGCCGATCATTCCTTGCCACATCTGTGGCGGCCGCGGCTACTTTGGGCGCATCGCGGTCTTTGAATTGTTGACCCCCGGCGATCAGCTGCGCGCCGCACTGGCGCAAACGCAAGACTTGGGATCACTGGCACGAATTGCCAAGAGCGAGGGGCATCGAGGCATTCAGGCCGAAGCGGTCCTGACCGTGGCCCGAGGCTTGTCCAGTCTCGACGAATTGAAACGAGCCTTTTCAGGGCGTTGATCCTTTCGTAACTACGCTCGCCAACTCGTGAGCCGAACGGGCTAGCGTCGGGCCTTACACTCCGTTGGCTTGTCATGGACACGCCCGTCACGCGGAGCATGACCTACGAAGAGGGGAGATTTCGTTTCGATGCTGATGCCCCTCCCCGCTCGTTCCTCGCGACCCTCCCGGAGGGAGGGTGTTGAACTGTATGAATTCCGATTGGCTATCTAGCCTTCCTCACTTGCCCCTCGCGAGGCGATCCATTCGGCGATCAACACGATCGCTGCGGAGGCGACGGTCAGTGCGACCAGCAGCAAGACGCTGCCATCGAAATGGGCGGGCGAGACGTATTGGAATTCGCGTAACTTGAATTCGAGTCCCGCCGTATCCGATGTCGCTGATTGCAGTGGCCAGAGTTTCGCGATACTGCCGATCATCAAACCCATCAGCAACGCCATCGTGGTGTCTTTGTAGTGCTCGAGCAGCCAACGCAGCAGCCGCGAGAAAGCGAGCAGGCCAAACAAGCAGCCGGAGGCAAAGGTGACGATTTGAATGAGTCCTTCGGCCGTGATCTCCCCTTTGACGGCGTTCTTGATCAGACCGGTGATCGGATGGTAGATCCCGAAAAGAAGCAACACAAAGGCGCCCGAGATCCCCGGCAAGATCATCGCGCAAATGGCGATGGAAGCGGCAAAGAACAGATAGGGCAGCGAGAGTGATTCGGATGCGGTCGGCAAGAAGGAGATGGCGGCGGCGGCGATGATGCCGATCACGCAAGCGACACCGCGACCGATGGTCCACTGCTTGATGTAGCCTTTGACAATCCAAACGCTAGCCAGGATCAAGCCGAAGAAGACGGCAAATGTTTTGAACGTGTGGTGATCGAGCAGCTCGTGCATCAACCCGGCAAGGGTCACGATTCCCGTTACCACGCCGATCCCCAGCGCGATCAGAAAACGGAGGTCGATATGGTTCGCGGCCTCAGAAAACTGACGCGATGATGCGAGTTGGAAGAGTCGTTTGTCGACCTTGCTGATCGCGGTGACGAGCCGTTGGTAGTGGCCCAAAATCAATGCGATGGTGCCACCACTGACTCCCGGCACCGTATCCGCTGCTCCCATACAGAAGCCACGGATCACGTTGGTCAGGTCGCCCGCGAGATTGGCTGTGCGGACCGGCGCAACCGACATATTCGAATCGACGCCTTCATTCGACGCTGCGTTTTCCGCACTGGTCTCTGATGACTCCATCGAGGGTCTCATCCGATTTCAAGTGAAGCTAGTGTTGGGGGAAAGATGGCCAATCCACGCCAAGGATACATTGCCAATGCGCATGTGCCAGACGCCAACGAAATTTGGTGTGGCGTCCTGACGATTGCCAGAACACTCGCAACAATGACGCTCCGGCAATGTTGCTTTCCCAGTAAATGGTCTCGCTTGAAACGGTCCCCACAGTGCTTGACGTTGTGATTCTCGCTATCGTCCAGGGGATTGCTGAGTTCCTGCCGGTCAGTTCGTCCGGGCACCTGGTGATCCTTGGGGCCTTGATGGGCGAGCTGAGTGAATCGCCGACGCTGGAGATCATTCTTCATGCGGGCACGCTCGGCTCGATCCTGTTGATCTACTGGCGCCAGATTCTCGATCTGCTCAAGAGCGACCGCCGTGTGATTCCGGCGATCGTGGTCGGAACGATCCCTGCGGTCATTTTAGGACTGACGATCAAGACTCAGTTCGAGTGGATCTTGCGCGAGCCGATTCTTGCCGGCGCGATGCTGATCGTCACCGGCGGGATGTTGATCGTGTTGGGACGACTGACCAAACGGGAGGGAAGCTACCAGAGTCTGTCGCTCTCGTCGGCCTTTGCGATTGGCTGCTTCCAGGCTTTCGCGATCTTGCCGGGCGTCAGCCGAAGTGGTTCGACGATTCTTGGCGGACGGCTGCTCGGTCTAAAAAACGAAGATTCCGTCACCTTTTCGTTTCTGTTGGCGATCCCCGCGATCCTCGGAGCCACGGTGCTCGAGGCCAAGGACCTGCTCGAATCAAGAGCGGCGGGAACCCCGATGGCCTACTCGTCGACGGAACTCGCAATTGGTGCGTTTGTCTCGTTCTTTGTCGGGATTTTCGCCCTCGTGTGGCTCAAAAAATGGAGCCGACTTGACCGTTTGCACTGGTTCGCATGGTGGTGCATCCCGGCCGGTTTGGCCGTGATCGTGCTTTTCGCTTTGGACTTGGCGTAGGGTGTGCTTTGGCCCCGGCCTAGGATTCTTGGCCCGGGCCCCAGGATTCGGGGGAATTGTGTGGACGCGTGTTTAGCGTGTGGTACAATCGACCCCACTGCCTAGACGTACCCCCCCCGCCACATCCTTGTAAAAGGGTCCTAGCAGATGCCAAGTCAACTCACAGATCGGCAACAAAATGTTTACGAAATGATCCGCTCGCTCATCGTCAAACGTGGCTACGGCCCGACGGTGCGTGAGATTGGTGAACATTTCGGAATCAAGAGTCCGAATGGAGTGATGTGTCATTTGCGGGCGCTCGAACGTAAGGGGCTGATTCGGAGAAGTCCGAATAAGTCGCGAGCGATTGAGTTAACGCAAGCGGCAGATCGCAGCGGCCATTCATTACCCATGGCCGGTTTGGTCGCAGCCGGCCAAACCACACTCGCATTCCAACAGAATGACCGAGTCGATTTCAGCGAGATGTTTTTCAAAGACGATCGATTCATCCTTCAAGTCTCGGGCGACTCGATGATCGATGCACACATCAAAGATGGTGACTATGTCGTCATCGAAAAACAAGAAACCGCTGATCCCGGTGATATGGTGGTTGCTCAAACACCTGATGGTGAAGCAACCCTCAAGTACTGGTACCCCGAACGAGATTACATTCGTTTGCAGCCAGCCAATTCCGCAATGGACCCGATCTTTGTGAAAGAAGCTCAGGTCATCGGTGTTGCCGTTGGTGTCGTTCGCACGGGCATGTAGACCACAAGTCCCCACCCAGCTGCAATCCTTCGCACAAGACAGTGGCCCGGTAAATACCTGGCCACTGTTTTTGCGTTTAGGGCTGTATGTGTGTACGGGCGTCGCGCTCTTAGCCAGCTGCTTTGCGTTCTTCGGCGGCGTTTACTTTGTTGTAAAGTGTCTTGAGGCTAACACCCAGCTCGGCTGCCGCGGCTTTTTTGTTGCCTTCATGACGTTCGATGGCGCGTGCGATCGCGGCCGACTCGATTTCCCGCAAACTCATTGGCTCACTTTCGCGAAGCTCTTTTCGAAGTTGCCTTCGGCCAAAATGCTGTGGCAGGTCTGACGGGTCGACCGGCAACGACTCGCATAGAATCGCCGCGTGCTCAACGACGTTAGCTAGCTCACGCACGTTTCCGGGCCATCGGTGAGCCTTCAACTGTTCCATTGCGTCTGAGGTGAAGAGGTTGCCTTCGGTTCCGTCGACTCGATGGCGTCGCAACAGGTATTCGGCGAGTGGCTGGAGGTCTTCGATGCGATTGCGCAGTGGTGGAACGTGAATCTCAAACGTGTTGATCCGGAACATCAAGTCTTCGCGAAAGGTACCTTCTTCGACCATCGCTTCAAGGTCGCGGTGGGTCGCGCAGACGACTCGCACATCAACGTTGACCGTTTGATTGTCACCGAGCCGACGAATGTCGCCCGTCTCGAGCACACGCAGCAGTTTCGCCTGCATCGAAAGGGGCAGTTCTCCAATCTCATCCAAAAAGATCGTGCCGCCATCGGCAACTTCAAACAGCCCCGTCCGCGCTGCTTCGGCACCCGTGAACGCACCGCGGCAGTGACCGAATAACTCGCTTTCAATCAGATTCTCGGGAAGGGCTCCGCAGTTGATCGCGACGAGCGGTTGTTCGCTGCGCAAGCTCTCTTCGTGCACGGCGCGGGCGACCAGTTCTTTGCCGCAACCGGTTTCGCCGCGAATCAGGACGGTGCTTTCGGTGGGGGCGACTTTGGAAACGAGCTTTCGGACCGCGTCCATCTCGGCACCGTTCCCAACCAACTTGGTATCGCCCTCAGCGCGTCGGAGGCGATGGTTGAGTGCTGCGAGTTTTCGTTTGGTTTGCCGTCGTTCGTTGACGCGCCCTAGAAGCCCTGCCAAATCAGCCAGGCGACACGGTTTCGTCAAATAGTCAAACACCTGATACCGCAGCGCCGCAATCGCCGTCTCCTGACTTGGCTTGCCTGTCATGATGACCGCTTCCATGTCTGGGCGTATTTGCGCAGCTTTCTCGATCACCTCGATGCCGCTCATGCCGGGCATGTCGAGATCGACCAACAAGCAATCGAATGGTTCTTTCTCCATTGCGGCGACTGCCGTCATCCCGTCTGGGCACACGGTCACGGTGTGCCCCATACGCGGGATTTCTGTCTTTAGCACTTCCTGGAGGTTTCGCTCGTCATCGGCGAACAGGATGTGCATCGCACCAGCTTTACTTGGCTGCGTCTTGTCAATCATAGAAATGAGATTCCATTCAGTCGTAGTCGTTCGATTCGAATCCTCTCGAACCGATTCACGCAATCAGAGGTTGTCCATGAATACGGACATGCCCACCGGATGCTGGTTTGGTTGGGTCACCCGAAATGGGTTGCAGCGGCAAACGAATTTCCATCGTGGCGCCACAGCCTTCACCGTCACTCGAGGCAATCAGTGATCCGCCATGTTGCGAAACGATTCGATAGGTGATGCTCAAACCGAGTCCCGTTCCCGTGCCATCTTTTCGACGGGTGAAGAAGGGTTCGAACAAGTGTGTCAACACTTCGTCGCTCATCCCGCAACCATTGTCCGAGATCCGCACGACCGCAAACGAATCGTCACTCGAAACGTGGACGTCGACTTGACCATCGGTGCCAACACTTTCGAGTGCGTTCGTCACCAGGTTAAGAACCACTTGGCGAATCTCCTGGCTATTCACATGCGCCACCACATCGCTCGGGCAAACCACTTCAACGGTTTTGCAGCGGTACTTGCCAACATTACCGACCAACGTCACGACGTCTTGGACGAGGGCACCCAGGTCGGTTGGTGTGCGACGAACTTCACTCAGACGACTGAAGTCAAGCAGTTGTTCAGTGATGCCTTTGCAGCGAAACGCTTCTTCCTCGATACGCCGCAAGTTCTTTGCAAGCGCCTCGGAAAGTTCGTCGTCGATCAAACGTTGCCCCGAAGGGAGGTGTGCGATTTCGCCGATGCGCGACTCAAGCGACTCGGCACTCCAAGCGATCGATGCGAGTGGGTTGTTGATCTCGTGTGCAACGCCTGCGGCCAAGAAACCAACGCTGGCCAGTTGTTCGTTTCGAATCACTTCCCGAGTTCTGTCACGAACTTGTTGATCGAGGTCATTGCAAACCGCATTAAGCTTGTTGAGTGCGTTCTGAAAACGGTCGGTCATTTCGTTCATCGCGACCGCCAGTTCACTTAACTCGTCGCCGGTACCCAGATCAATGCGGTGATCAAATTCGCCGCCAGCTACCAGCCGAGAGCCATCGAGAAGCGTTCGAAACGGTTTGACAACAAGCGAGTTGAGCGACCAGAGCAGCACGCCAACCAATGCGAGCGCCAATAAAGCACAACCCCACGCCACGGTGGCGAATTTTCGATAGCTTGCCTTTACTTTTCCCCGAAGGCTACTTAGCTCGCTCTGGACCGCATTGACATTCTCACTCGCAGTCGCTTCGAGTATTTGGAGTTCCTGATCGATCTTGAGGCGTTCACCGGAAACTTGTGGACGAAACTCATGCAACCATGTGATGTTGTCGCAAAGCCGTCGCATTTTCGTTATCGCAGGTCGCGATGGCAAAGCGTCGGAGTCAGCGTTCTCGTCACGCTTCAGCATTTGCTCATATTGGGTGAGCACGTCATTGAGGCGTTCCAAATGAAACTTGAAGCTCTGCTTCTCGAAAAAAGCATCTGAGGTGTCGATCATCCCCTCATCTCTGAGTTCGGTGATCAAATCTTGATTGCTTTGAATCAGGCCTCCAGCGCTGCTGGCCAGAAAACTCGCGTTTTGCAGTTCGGTTGACAGCGCGAAGATTTTGTTCGCGGTGGCCTGATTGCCGTAGAGTCCCCAGAAGCTGCTTCCAGCAAGCAGCAGGACAATCGTTGAGAGAACGGATAACGCAACAATGATCTTCGTGCGGATCGACCGTCGTCTTAACACGCCACACCCTCCCTGGTGGTCCGTCCCTATTGAGGCGATTGGCAATTGGAAACGGATCCTCCGCGACCTGCCAATGTCATCGTTGAAGGGTATCGGCGAGCCGTGAAAACAGCAAGATGAAACTCGCCTGCCCTTGATGTTGATATCATAGGCAATCAGCCTACCAAACTTGCACTCATCGCTTCGCCGCCATGAGTTTTCCCGCCTCCCTGTCGTTTGCAAGCAGAATAGAGTCTCTCACGCTAGCAAATGCTCCTTTCGGATTTCTGATTCATGACCATTGCCGAACTTGCTCGACCGTTTGGTTGTTTCGCCGTCGCTGTGTTTGCTTGCATCGCCGCCATGGGTGACGATCTTGTACCCACCGGCGGTGAGCTGACCTATGCGGGCAATGTGGCCAACTTGGTCGAAAACAGCATCCGGGAGGGGGATCTTCCAGGGGCGGTGGTGGTGATCGCAGATTCCAAGCAAGTGATCTTCGCGCAGGCCTACGGTGACAAGCGTTTGGAGCCAACCGAAGCGGCGATGACGCTCGACACTCTCTTTGACCTCGCCTCGTTGACCAAGCCGATCTCAACGGCGACGTCGGTGATGAAATTGGTCGAGTCGGGTGCGGTCGATCTTGACGAGCGCGTCAGTCATTACCTTCCCGAGTTTGAATCCAATGGCAAGGATCAGATCACCGTTCGTGACCTACTGTTGCATGTTGGCGGCCTGATCCCCGACAACCATTTGCGCGACTACAACGAGGGTCCCGAGTTGGCGTGGCAGCGCATCTGCGACCTAAAACTGATCGCCCCGATCGGCGAGAAGTTTGCCTACACCGATGTCGGCTTCATCGTGCTCGGCAAGTTGGTCGAGAGAGTCTCTGGAAAACCTCTCGACGTGTTCGCAAAGGAACAGATCTTTGTTCCCGCTGGAATGCGCGAAACGGGTTACAAACCAGGACCCAAACTTCGCGATCGCGCCGCACCAACGGAGCAGCGAGACGGCAAATGGATGGTCGGCGAAGTCCACGACCCGCGCGCCTACCGACTTGATGGTGTCGCGGGGCATGCTGGTTTGTTTTCGACCCCAAGCGACCTGGTGCGGTACGGGCAAGCGATGTTGGCCAGTGTGCATTCCACCCCTAAGGCGATGTTCACTTCCGAGACCTTTGCCACGATGACCAAGCCTCACAAGGTTCCACGAGGCACCCGTGCTCTCGGTTGGGATCACCGATCACCCTATTCTCGAAACCGCGGCGAATCGCTTTCAGATCATGCGTTCGGACACGGAGGGTTCACGGGTACGGTGATGTGGATCGATCCTGGCAAGGACCTGATCTTTGTCTTCCTGAGCAATCGGCTGCACCCCGACGGCAAGGGCAGCGTCAATACGTTGGCGGGAAAGATCATCACGTTGGTTGGTGACCAAGTCCCCGAGGTTGCTCAAGGCGACACGAAACCCAAGGAGTGATGCGTTGCTGTCGACATCCGATCTTTCAACAATGCCCGACATCGAATCGCTCAAGACTCATATGCAGCGGTTGGCTGCCATCACCGCAGTCCTGTCGATCGAGTATGGCGAGTCGGAGTTCGGATACGACCCGAACTGGAGAAAGAAGCAGCAGATGGCCGTATACGACAACGGTTGTGGCGACGTCGTCTTCATGCATTTCACGACACGGGGATGTTTCATCAAGGGATTCGCACATGAATCAAGCATGTCGCCCTACGCTCGCGCAGATCGCCAGGTCTATCCTGGCGTGCTCGATAGCGTCCCCAAGGAATTCAACTCGTCACTCAAAGAGCCAGCCTTTGAAACTGAGGCGACGACCTTCGCGCTTTGGCGACTCGTCACCGACAAGGCGTGGTCTAGGGGAGTGTATGAGCTGCCTGAGAACGACTACGGTGACGGATCACAGGACTTGTTGGAGCCGATCACCTACTCGGCGAAGCAGTTCTCCGATTGGCTCGCTGACAACTACGAGACCGAAATTGCTGTCGAAGTCGTCGAATCGGTTTTCGATGGTGAGCCACTCACGAAAAAGGCGATGTCGAAACTCAATCCGACATCGCCGATCAATGAAATCGTGAAGGCTGTGGGCGAAACCGGATACCCGATTGTCTTGCCCGTGTGATGGCACTAGCCGACTGACCACATGTCGGTGAACCATTCAACGCGATCGGCGCGCTTGGGGCTGTATTTGCCTGCCGTGTTGAACTTGTAGTTGCCCAAGAACATCTTGAATGCTTCGTAAGGAACTTCGGCGTGTTGGCTGAGAACGTCAACCGTTTCGCTGTCGAATTTCCAGTTGTAAAGCAGCTTGTTGTCGCGTTCGAACCACTCATCCAGGTATTGAGCATCGGTTGTGCTGACCACAACAAAGTCGCATTTATGCTTGCAAAGGAACCCTAGGAACTGTGCTGCCAATGCTCGTGTCTGCTCCTCGACGCCGCCGGACGACGACGCAGCGATGCTCCAAAGGCTGACAAAACCGTCTTCATCGAGGTTGTCTTGGGGAGCAACGACTTCGATTCCTTCCAGCACAGATTCCGACATGTTGAGATTACCTTGTTGTGGCAGAGTTGATTGTTTGGTCGCTTCAGAGGAAGGGCGTGATTCTAGCGGCAAGTGTTCAGTTGTGAACCGGGGAAACTTGAAGGCCCCACGTTTGGTTCGGTTGCGGGAGCGTGCGGGCACGACGATCAGCCGCAACGCGACAGCGTGTGGTTTTCTCGTGGCAGCGACTATTTAGAAACCTCGGGCTATCGCCGTGCGGCTGATGAGTCATGAGCGAAAGGCGACAATGGCACTAGGTATCGCGGCCGCGGCGAATCTCGGATCCCTTGAAGCGAATCGTGATCCGATACACCTTCTTCTTGCTGTAGATGATCTCGCCGGTTTGCAAGTCAAAACGTTCCGGAACATTGTGCTTGCGAATGTCGACCGTCGCGTGGTAGCCGCGCTCGGAAAAGACATCGATCAACATCGGCAAGGCGAGGTCTTCCCGCAGGAGCGGGTGTTCCGAATTGAAGTTGGCGTGACCTGAGATCGCGTGTCGCACCACAACCGGCATGATCTTGCATTCAATGTAGTCCACGACGCGGTGAAACAATTCGGTGTGCTCGATCTCGTACTCGTCCAAGCGACTCACGAGTTCACGACGTGCGTGCGAGACGATGTCGCTGGCAACAGGAATCGTGTGCAGGGTGTTGTACGTTCTTGGATCAAGCTCCAACGAACTTTGGTACTCAAGTTCGTCCAGGATATTCTCTTGGACCTGCTGCAGCGGAGCCTGAGCGTTGATGAAGTGAAAGTGGAAGATCTGCTTCAGCGACACCAAAGCATCGTAGGTCCGTTCTTTAAAGACGCGGTACCGGTTCCGCGCCAGCGACTCGTTGAAGTCGGTCGGTCGTTCCTCCCACAACTCGCCGATACCAGAGCGATTGACCTCTTCATTGTGGGCGATCACTTGACGGCCACGTTTGAGTTGACGAGCGATACTCTCGGCCTCGTCGACAAACAACACCATGATGTGGAAGATCGGTTGTTTGAAATGAACCAAGTCGGGCGAGTTCTTGAACTCACGCCTGAGGGCATTCATCTGATCAAACAGCATCTTCAAGCATTCGACCTGGACGGTGGTCCGTGGAAACCCGTCGAGGATCGCCCCGCCTTGGTGCTGAGGTTCGAGCAGTTTGCGGAAGATGATACTGACCACTTCACGGTCGCCTACCATCCCGCCTTCGGCCTTGATCTTTTGCGCCTCGGGCGTGCTCAGCAACTCGCTCACAATGATTGGCGGGGCGGCGATGTCACGCACCTTGCGGATGAAGTCCGTGTTGGTGCCCTTACCGGCGCCGGGTGCACCGCCCAACAAGATCAGCTCCTTCGGGAAGCGGAGCTTCTCTTTGCCATACTCGCGCAGCAGTTGTTTCCATACCGAATTGAAAATCAGCTGCGCGTCTTTCACTTCCAGGTCAGCCGGCGAGCTCTCTTTATGTGTGTTTTCGGCCAATGGGTTTTTCACTGTTGGTCTTAAGTTGCATGAAGGCGTTCAGTCATCGCGATGTTGGTTCGCGCACCGAGTTGGAAGAACAAGTAGACCGCATGGCAGCCAAACTGACTAGCTGGATCGGGCAATTTGACGCACCCGGCATGCACTTCATGGGGCTCGATCGATTCCCATTGGTGGATAGCGGTGTCCCACGTGGTTCAGGCGAACGCAGGACTGACTAGCGGCACCGTCCTGTCATCAACGGACGCTATGAATCTGCAGGGGAAGAGTCGCTGGACCTTGACGGGACGCAGCAGCGCGTCCTCGGCAATTTGTTTGAACTCGCTCCGCGTGTACGCTGCCCGGATGCTGCGAGCGGCATCAACATGGACGACACGCGACCGGGTAAGTAGCCGGCTTGCGACCGTGACCATCGCCAGATTATGCATCGCGCGGTCGAGGTCACACACCAACAGGGCACCTTCGGTCGCAGCCTGCATCGACTGCAGCAAACGAGTCACGTCGCGGGGCTCGAGATGGTGCATGAAGAGTGAGCAGGTGACGACGTCAAAACCGGTTGGAAGCGGCTGGTGCAAACAGTCCAGCACTAACGTCTCAATTTCAACACCCGCATCGGCCGCGCGACGTCGTTGCTCCTCCGCGGCCAGCTCGCTGATATCGACCGTCGTGATTTGCAGGGGGACTCCCTCGCGCTTGGCCCGTTTTGCCCAGGCGATCGGCAGATCACCTGAACCACAGGCAACGTCAAGAAGGCGAAGGCACCCATTTTGGGTGTCGAAGTACTGAGCCAAGCGGCTGTACATTGCACTGGCCACTCCACTAAAGCGATTCAGTCGCGCCAATCCCGAAAGCGCGTGTCGATGCTGATCCTCCGGCAATGCCGGGTCATCCATCAATTCAGGTTGTCGGTCTCGCGGGAACATCGCGGGGATTCACATCATCAGCTAGGAACAGCGCCGCGGTTAGCGCATCGACGCTTTCTATTATCCGGAAATCCGGGCCGTCATGTGGTGAGAGGAGAGAATGCTGGCTTTGTCCCGCTTTGGCAAGCGCGCCGGTGGACTCCTGCGCTCGCCGGATGCGAGATTCACGCGCGACGCCAGGAAAAATCGGTCCGAGCAAAGACGTCATGTACCGATTATGCCGTCTGCTGCCCCTCGTTCTACTGACGCCAAGACTCCCGGATAGTCCGTACCGTCCGCAAAGTTCTCCTTCGGCTCGCCGCAACTGAGCGGGGGTTCTACGTAGTTCCGCTTGACCCATACTCTGCCACATGGAAGGATTGGCTGCCTCCACATGAGGGGGAGTTCCTGGTGCTTGGGGGGCTGAATGCACCAAGGAACAGCGTGATGGGTGTCAATCTTCGGAATGATGCATCGCTGGACCGGGCAGGTTGCGTTGCATCTGAGGGCAGAAGACCCAGCAAACGGGGCAAGGGGCAATGCAACAAGAGAAACACGTCAAGATCGCCGTTGATGCGATCCATTCTGGGTTTCTATGTAGCTCGGACATTCGCAGCGAAGATGGGCTGCTGTTGCTCGGCGGCGGCCAGGCGTTTTCAGACAGTATTCGCGAACAGATCGTTCGCCGCGGATTCACGCACGTCTATGTCAGTCAAAGTGACGTCGATGAACTCGGAATCACGGTCGAGCTTAAGGCAAAGACGCCTCAGAAACCTCAAACGCTTTTTGAACGCCGTGTCGATCGTCGCAGCGAACCACTTTCACAAGAGCGCTCGAAACGTTTTGCGGCCAAGTCGGATAAGATCGCAAACCTGTTGACCGCCGTCGGCAAGTCGTTGAAGTCGCTCACAGGCGCGTCGATGCCGAAGCTGTGTGCGATTCCTAATGAGATCGCACAAATGATCGTTGAAGATAGCGATCAGATGGTGGTGAATCTTCACGCTGACGCGTCGACCAACGATCTCGCGCGGCGCTGTGCGCAAATGGCAGTGCTGTCCATCAATACAGCCATCGAGTTAGAACACACTGATCGAGAGATCGACTTGGTCGGCCAAGCTGCGATGCTACACGACCTCGGGCAGTTCCTGTTACCGCAGCGGCTGCAAGACCCCACATCGACGCTCGAAGAAAATGAGAAGTGGGAGTACCGGCGTCACCCCTTGCTCATCGACAAAGTGCTTGCGGATTGTTCGGTCTCGGATGAAGTCCGCTTGATCTCAAGCCAGGTCCACGAGAAACCGGACGGCACTGGGTTTCCGCGAGGGCTGCCTGGTCACGCGCTTCATCCGTTGGGAAAAATTGTGCGCGTTGTCGACGCCTATTTGACGTTGATCCATCCGGGGCCCGGGCGTCCACCGGTGCTGCCGCACGACGCGATCACCTTTATGTTGATGTCAGGTCAGCGTGAAGGATTTGATTCAACAGTCATGCGCGCCTTTCTGAGTCAACTCTCAATGTTCCCGATTGGGACGCATGTCAAACTATCATCGGGCGAGTCGGCTCAGGTGGTGCGTCGCGATACCGTGCACTACACGGCGCCGATTCTTCGACTTGATGGTGCACCTGATGCCGAAACGGTTGCCGTTTCCGAATCGAACCTCGAAATCTCGGAAGCCTTCTCACCTGCCGATGCACACATGCGTCTACAACGCGATATGATGCAATCCGTTTCGATGAAAGACTTTGAAGTCGCTTGACCGCCCTGATCCCAAGGCGGTTCAAAACATAGTCAGGGATTCCTTTTGCACCATGTCGCGTTTGTTTGACCTGCGTCCTCCTGGTGGTGGCATCACGTTTCTATCGATCCTGTGCGTCGCCGCAGGTGGGATCTTTCTCTACACCGGTGGCGATTCTTGGTACACCACCTACGTCTGTCCGCTCTTCTTACCCATTGGCATCGGGCTCTGGCTCAAATACGAATGGGCTCGCTGGTCCGCTTTTGCGTTCTACGCATTAGGTTCCGCCCTCATGATACTCGTCATGATGAGCCAACAATTTGCTTGGCACAACCTGCTCCGACTATTGATGTCGCTCGGGTTCGTTTACTGCCTCTGGGACTGGGATGTCGTTTCAAAGCAAGAAGAACCAGGCCAAGAATACGATCCGAACTGGCGCGATCGGTTCGAATAGCACATCGAATCGAATTCGAACTTCCGACAGTCAGTGAGTGAATCGAGTATTTGAGCACTCAACTACACTGATCGAACACTGATCTAGGAAGACAGGTTTTGTTGATGAGTATTCGATGAGTGAAGATCAGTGGTTCACACGCTCTACATGCTTCTAGACCTTGCTTCTTGATCCTCGACCACTTCAACCGACCCTAGCTCCGGCGTCGGTCATATTGGAACACTGATTCTCACTAATTGAACACTGATCCACGAAGGTAAGGTCTGTTGATTAGTGTTCGATCAGTGGTTCTCCCTTTCCACACACATCAACAGCCTTCTTTTCGAACCTTGATCACTACAACGGACGGTGGATCCAGCAGCTGTCATTCTGGAACACTGATCTTCGCTAATCGAACACTGATCCCGGAAGACGAATTTTGTTGATGAGTGTTCGGATGTGACAGGGAGCTATGGCCAATACTCGGCGAATTTCTTGACGAGGAACTCGGCGCTTCGTGCCATCTGGTCCATGCCGTCGACACCGTCCTCGATACTCACCCAGTTGTTGCCGAAGCCTGCATCGCGAAGGATCGAGAAGATCGCGTCAAAGTCGTTTAGCCCCTTTCCGACTTCGCCATGACTGAGACGTTTCGCGTAGCCCTCGACCCCGCCTTCTTCGTTGCGTAAGTCCTCGATGGTGCCTTCGAGCAGAAAACGGTCGCTGGCATGCATCGTCACAACGCGATCGGCGACTCGGCGTAGAAGATCGAGTGGGTCCTCTCCCGCAAGGATTGTGTTGCTGGGATCGTAGTTGACGCCAAAGTTATCCGCCTTCACAGCGTGAACGAGGTCGCAAAAGACATCGGACATTTGAGCGAATTCGGGATAGGCCCAGAAATCATCTTTGTAATGATTCTCGAGGATGAGGGTCACGCCGCGTTCGGCGGCAAACGGTGCGCAGGCGTCAATACATTCGGCGGCTAATCGTACACCTTCCTCGCGTGACAACTCGGGGCGTCGCTGGCCCGAAAGAACGCGACAGTAACTGCCACCTAACTCAGACGTCATTTCGATCCAGACCTTTTCCTTCTCAATCTGCTCGGCGCGAAACTCAGGATCGGGGTGAGTAAAGTCGGGAGAGCAGCACATCATCGGGATCACCAAGCCATGTTGCTCGACAAGGCTCCGTATCGACGCCCATTGCGTGCGATCCTGCATTTCCAAAAACCCGGCGTACCACTCCAAGCCGTCGATCGGCAAGTCCTTCGCCATCTCGACCCACTGCGCAAGGCTCATCGTTCCATCTTTGCACAGCTGATGCATGAACAGTTTCGGAAAAGTTGCAAGCTTCGGCATCAGCCCGTTCCGGTGCTAGGCATTTAGAGAAGGTTTCAGGATCGACTTCACGATTTGCCCGGTGTGCATCTTCTCGAAAGCATCCTTCCATTCTCCGAGCGACCAACGACCGCCGATGATTGGATCGACATCGAGTTGCCCGCTGGCGAGCAGCGCAAGAACACGTTCCCACATCGGCCAGTTGTGACTGAAACTCCCCTGAAGCGTGACGTTCTTTTGAACGAGAGGGTCAATGGAGAAATCAAGTGGCTTGGGGCCCCAGCCGACCTTGGTGATCCAACCCGCCGGGCGGACAAGCTCGAGGGCCAACTTCAATGTTGCCGAAACACCGGCGGCATCAATGATCACGTCCGCACCAAGACCATCGCGCTGCCTTGCCCAATCGCGAGCGTCCGTGAGAGGTGTCACAGAGTACTGCTTGGCGATTTCGAATCTGGCTGAGTCCGATTCCAGACCGAGGATTGCGACGTCGCCGCCCGACAACCGAGCGATCGCGGCACAAAGGATCCCGATCGTTCCTGGACCGATCACCAAAACCCGGTCACCCGGATTGATTCGGGAGTTTCCGACCACTGAGTTGTAGGCGACACAACAGGGCTCGGTTAAGGCGGCGTGATCGAGCGACAAACTTTCGGGCACTCGGTGCAGACAACGCGCGGGGACGCGTGCGTAGTTGGTCATCGCCCCGTCCACTCCGTAGCCAAAGCCTTTGCGTGTTGGATCGAGGTTGTAGAGGCCCTGCCGCGACATTGGATTATCGAGGTCGATGACTGCCGCCGTTTCGCTTGCGATCCGATCGCCATCTTTCCAGGCGGTCACGTTGCGTCCGGTCTCGACCACCACCCCGGCAAACTCATGCCCGAGCACGACGGGGTAGTTGACTGGCCAGCTATGCGAAGCGGTCCATTGATGAAGGTCGCTGCCGCAGACTCCAACGGCTGCAACCTCAACGAGGACGTCGTCCTGGCCGATCTGTGGTCGCTCAAATTCTCGAACTTCGACGCTTCCCGCTTCGGGTGCGAAGTTGACAACAGCAGGTGATGTTGGCATCAGCCCAAGTCTCCATACGCGTGCACTTTGTCACAGATCATTCGCAATGAACTCTCCAAGTCACCATCAGCCGTCTTGAAGGCATCGGCGTCGATGGTGAGCGGCGCGCCGAGCACGACCAACGGTGCCCCGTGCGCAGGACACGCGATTGCCTGTTCAAGCGACAGACCGCCGACGGCTTGCACCGGAATCTCAACGGCGGCAACAACCGCCTCAAGATCGTCCATGGGGCTCGGCATGCGATTCCCTGCGGCGGCGATGCCACGACGTTCGTCGTAGCCGATGTGATGCACGATGAAGTCGCAGCCAAGGTCTTCAAGACGTTTGGCACCGTCGACCATCGTGTCATAAGCGAGGTTGTCGCCCATGACTTTTACGCCATGGTCTTTGCCCGCTTGAACGACGCACTTGATCGTTTCTTCGTGAGCCCGAGCCATGACCACAACGTGCGTCGCCCCGGCGTTGGCCATCATCTCTGCTTCGAGGTACCCGCCGTCCATCGTCTTGAGATCCGCGACGATGGGCACATCCGGAAAACGCTGACGAAGCGCCCGAACACCATGCAATCCTTCTGCCAAAATCAGCGGTGTGCCAGCTTCCAACCAATCAACGCCCGCTCGAATCGCCAGCTCGGCAGTCTCGATCGCTTCATCGATGGTGGTCAAGTCAAGCGATATCTGAACAATCGGTTTCATGATCCATTTTGCGTGCGAGGGCAAACGGCGACTTCGCAAGTGTGCAAAGTCTTTTTAAGTAAGGTGGGGCATCAATCATCAATGGAATGCGCGGCCCGCACAAGAGCCCTAGCGGCATCTGGTTGTTGAGCCTGCTATGTGCCCGCTTCGATTTCGGCCGAGAGTTCCTGCACCCGAGCCTCTGAAGCTTGTTGCCATTGGATCAATTTTGGATCGGAAACTTGCAGGTAAGTCAGTTCGTGTTTGAGCGCATCCATACTGCTCATCAGGTCGAGCATCTTTGAAATGGCTTCGTCGTTCACTTCGCCCCTCGATTCTTCATCGAGATCGCGTGCTGATTCAAAGATCTTGTTGATCGAATCCATCTTGCCCCGCAACGCTTCGGCCCGTTCGTCGATATCGCTCAGTAAGACCTCAACACCGCCTTCGAGGAGAGCGTCGCGAATGAGCGCTTCGATATCGCGTTTATAGGACTCCATTCCTTGGACGTTGCGAATGGTCAAAATGTCCTCGACGATCATTTTCTTGCGCCCATGGCGACCAACGCTGTTGCCGGCCAAACGCAATCCGCCAAGTGCGATTCGAGGAGAAACTTTAAATCCGGCCTCGCGATCGTCATTGAGGCAAGCCAAGACGTGAGCGTAGATGCGGTGCAGTTTGCGTTTATGCGAGTTGGCTTCGGGATTCACCTTTTTGAACAGTTTTTCGTAGTCGGCCTGTTCATAGGAAGGCCAACGTACTTCCAATTGCAGCGGAAACCGCTCCAGAAGGGCTTTGACCGCATCACTGTCCTTGGCGAACTGGCGTGGGTCCTTGTTGGTGCACGCAACGATCACTTTCGATTGCAGGGGGACCGTCTTGTCACCGTTCATGAAGCTGCGCCGCGTCAGCACGTCCTTAAGCGGCAGCAGCGCCTGCGACGAGGCATCGAGGATTTCTTCCAGTACCACGACTTCGTACGGCAAGAAAGAACGATCGGTGTCGTACTCGAGGCATTCGTCGAGCTTTGCGATGTTCGGGCCTCCCCATAGGCGATCTTCGCTCATCCCTTCGCCAAAGGATTGCAGGAAGATTTCTTCCTCTTGATAGCCCAGATTTCGCAGGGCCGTCATCACCATTTCCGATTTGCCATGCCCGCCAGGGCCCCAAAGCAAGACGTTGCATGGCTGATAGAACGCATGGGTGAGCACTTGAGAAATCTCGCTGCAGTGGATGAAGCGAGATTTCAAAACGGAGGCGGTTTTCTTCGGGATGCTACTGCGAGGTACCTTCAACGGCCCTTCATCGGTCGACGCAAAGTCACTTTCTTCGAGTTGAATGAAGAAATCTTCGTCGTCTGGCAGTTGACGCTCAATCTTGCGTGACAATTCCGCCGTGTAGGATTGCATCCCTTGAACGAAGCGGATGGACTGAAAGGCGTCCGGTGTGATTCGGTGGTCGCCGCGAATGCGAGCGCAATTGCTGACCACTTCGAGTGACTGGAGCGCCATTCTTGGCGACATGATGAACGATTTATGTTCGTTCAGTCCGGCGATCACGGTCGCGAGATGCTTGTGTAGCTGACGTCCCGCTTTGCTTGAGGCTGGCCTCACCTTGGCAAACAACTCGGTGTAGTTCTTTTGTTCGTACGCAGGCCAGCGAACTTCCTTTTGAAGCAGGAAGCGTTCCATCAAAGCGAGAACTGCATCGCTCCCTTCGCCAAACTCGCGAGGATCCTTATTCGTGCAGGCGATCACGACTTTTGCGGCAAGCGGTACCCGGTCTGGTCCATTCATGAACATGCGACGGGTGAGGACATCCTTCAGAGGCAACAACGATTGAGCGGGCGCATCGAAGAGTTCTTCAAAGATCACCACCTTGTATTGCGGCGCCAAGAACGAACGAGAGGTGTCGTATCTCAAACAGGTGTCAAGCGAGGCCATGTCGGGCCCGCCCCACAAGCGATCTTCACTCATCCCTTCGCCAAAGGACTGCACAAAGATCTCATCTTCGCCTATCCCGAGAGCCTTGACCGCAGCGATGACCATTTCGGATTTGCCATGACCGCCCGGGCCCCAGAGCAAAAGATTGCACGGCTCGTAGAATGCAGCCGAAATCAAATCGGCGATTTCATCACAATAGACAAACCGCTCCTCGAGCGCCTCGCGAGCGGTTGCCAGAATCTTTCCACGAGGTGTTGGCAACCAAGCCCAATCGTTCACCGCCACAACCGAAAACTCCGCGAGTCATGTTCCAGACGCATCAGCAGAACCGATCGAGAAGACATCTGGGGATCGCTCCTATGATGTCACGGTTTGATGCGATTTGGTAGCTGTCAGGGCACTTTTGCATCCCGCTTCGCAGGAATTTGCCAATCGAGCCTCCGCGGCATTGACGCGAGCAGACAAGCCATGCTAACGGGATGGTATCGGTGAACTGGCAAACTCTCGTTGGGTGAATGCGATGCCCCGCTGTGAAACTCGAGCGACTCATCTAATCGTGGTGATGGTGTTTCTGCTGGCGGTCTGTCCCGGTTGCCGCATGCACCGAAAACGCTACGACGCGCTCCTTCCTAACCAGCCCCAACTCGGCAGCGTCAATCCGAAAGACATCAAACCGACTGCTGGTGAGAAGGTTCGGAATGTTGCATGGAAGACGACGCAGTACGCATTGATGGGCGTCGCACTCCTTGGATTGGGAATCCTCGAAGCCTCGAGCGATGACGCCGAGGAAGCAACCGACTCGACAAGCTATGTCGCAAGCAACCCGATGCCCGATTGGGCGCCTTAGTGGTGTGAACGTTCGTGAAAGCGAGCGTAAGACTCACCACCGTCTGGCGACGGTAGCTACGGGATTGAAGCGAGTGCTTATCCGAAGTTGTTTCGGAAGGCGGCAAAGTCAAACAGTTCGATGCGGTCGTTTGCGTTGGAATCAAAATGCCCCAGGTAGCCCGCGTCACCATCGACGAGACTGTAGGTTGACCGGAAGGCAGCGAAGTCGAATAACTCGACCCGTCCATTGCCGTTGCCATCGCCGAACATTCTAAAAAAGTTGTCGGCCTCGACGCGTCCAAACTCATGGGTCCCGCCAGGGGTGTCATCGCCATCGCCATCAAGTGCGATGCCGTCGGCGGAAATCGAGTTGCCATCGATCTGCAGCAGGTAGTCGCCATCAACGAGCGAGCCCGAACCGTTGGTTTGTGAGGTGAACAGGAAGTCGACCACGGTTTGACCATCGACCTCGGACACCGTGGTGTCGTGGTCAACGTTGGCAAGTGTATCGAGATTCGAGATCGCGAAGGGCTGACCTGTTTGATCATCAATTTCGACGATCTTGTCGAACACAACGCGCAACTGTTCGAGGGTGGAGCGTTGCTCGTCACCGCCATTGATGATCACCGATGCGACAACAGGTGCTGATGGCGGATCGACCACCATCAGTTCGTTGTAGGCCGGAGCGGTTGATGGTGATGTCGCCATGACCTCAACAAGTTGATCACCGTCGCTTTCTTCGTCGTCGAGTGCCGTGATCATGTAGATCGCTCGCGTTTGACCCGCAGGGATTGTCACCGTCGCGGGCACGGTCAGCTCGGTCGTGTCACCTGAGGTCAGGGTCACGACAAGCGGTGCCCCCAAACCAGCGCCGGTGTCCGATCGGATGACATTGCCAACGATCTCGGTGCCTTCAAGCGTTTTGCGTTCCGAGATTCCTAGGTAGAGTTTTTGTGCGCCAGGACCTGGCGTAACGATCCCTTCGACCGAGAAGTTGTAGGGATCTTCATCGGCATCGTCGGTTTGGATGCGCACTTCGCCGCCAAAGTAGCCTGCTTCACTAGCGTCAAGCATCAGAGTGAAGGAATCGGACTGGCCTGGACCGATGGTCGACGCCAAACCGTCAGCAATGCTGAATCCCCGGGGGACCTCCAAAGACTCGATGTTCGCAGGAGCGTGACCGTGATTGCGAACCGTGAAGGTCTGAAACGCTTGGCCGCCGAACTGCTCGATCTCGCCGAGGTCGATAGGCGTGAATCGTTCATCAATCACGATGTTGCCTTCGGACTCGATCCTCAGTTCCGGTGCTCCTCCCGGAACCACTTCAAAGCTGTCCGTCCCGAGCAGGTTGCCGTCGACGAAAAACTCGATTGTCCATTCTCCCGCCTGCGGCTGCGTTCCGATATTGCGTGACCACCACCACCAGGACTGGCTGTAAGTCGTCGTCATCGTTCGACCGGTCGTTGTGAAGACAGATCCGTCGGGTCGTTTCCAAACGTACTGCAGCAAGTCGCCGACCTGCAAACCTGCGAAGTATCCCCAAACGTAGGCAACTTGACCGGACGTTTGTGGAAAGACTTCGATGTCCGAAGGACGCTCACGGATATGTGAGTTGGGTGTGTAGTTGGTCACACCGCTGTGCATCTTCGTCTTGACGTCGCCTGGATACCCAATGTCCGCGAGCGACGGATCAAGATAGGTCTCAATGTCGTACATCGGTTCAATCGTAAAACCGTGGTGACGCAATCCATAGTGGATGTGCGAGCCAGACGAGATTCCGGAACTGCCCATGTAGCCCAGGATGTCGCCAGCCTGTACCACGTCGCCCACATTGACTCGCACCGAGTCTCGGCGAAGGTGCCAGTAAATCGTCGTCCAACCGCCACCATGATCAAGGATCACGTAGTTTGCCTGCGGTGCCGGCGAGAGCCATTCCACTTGACGGTCGAACTCGCCGTCATGCGTCGCGGTGACGGTTCCATCGGCAGCAGCGTAAATCTCGATCCCTTGGTCCTGAGCATAAAAGTTACCAGGCCCAAAGTCCCATGCGTTGTGGCCGTTGTAGGAAAAGGAACCACCATTGAAATCAGTCACGCCGCTTAGCGGATTGACATCGACGTAGTTGGTGAACGCGGTGAGCTCTTGCGGGTTGCCTTCGACCGGCCAAATCAATGGCTGCGGAAAACTGGTCGCAGTCTCGGTCGTAAACTCAAATGAGATGATGTTGTCTGTTTCATCCGACTCGACCACTTGATTGAAGGGGTCGATATGGATTTCGACCGTGTGCGTACCCGGTGATGCGTACCAACCACCGCGCCACCAATACCACGAAGAAAGACCGCGGCCGGCGCCCAGTGTTTGCGTGCCGTTGTTGAGCGTCACACCGTTGACGGTGTAGTGGACGGTGTAGGAAGAACCAAACGGCAGGTCGCGCGTTTGGTAGTGCAATTGAATCGCAACCATCTGACCGGTAAAGGGTGACGCGATTTCATTGCCGAGACCGTTGCGGACATAGGCATCGGTCACCCAAAGGTTGGCGCTCACTCCGTTGGTTCCAACCTCACCGACACTCTGTGGATGCACCGTCGCGATGTCGCCGCCGCCGCTGGTTTCCGGTACCAAAAAGTCGGGAAGCTCTTCGTGGGCATGGTGGTCGACGAAACCACCGCCCTCGGTTTCGATCGCCGGCTCGTCGTCATGATGGTCATCATCATCGTGATCATGATCGTGGTCGTCATGGCCGAGATCAGCGGACAGAAGCCAGCGCGTTTCGAGACGCTCAAACCTCGTTCGTAATCTACGTCGGCAACGCTGCTTGCTCTTTGTCTTCATTAGTTTCCCCGCCCATCGACGCTTCGTCATTCATCGATCTCCACCCCCGCCGAAGTGTAAACGTGCCCCCAATCGGGTGCAACGTTTTGCTTGATTGGCGTGAACAACAAGTCACCCCCTCCGCAGAGGCTGCGGTGGATTCTGTTGACGAACCGGATCGTCACTACCCGACGCCAAATAGTGGAAGGTTGGCATTCTCCACCCCGCTAGCACTCTCTGATCACGGTCGCGATGGCAGGTGATGTCGTTTTTTGGCCGAGTGAGAGAGACATTCCACCCTATCGCGTTTGCTATTTGCCCCACCTTGTCTATTCTGCCTGTTTGGCATTTTCTTAACACAACCGCATTGATTCGTTACTCCGCAGGCATATGAAAGCGGACATTGGCAAATGGGTTCTCGACCAATGTCGTGAGACCCCTGAACGCGTTGCGCTCAAGACCGCGCACGAAGAGCTCACCTACGCCCGATTGGCCCAGTTGGTTGAAAGAGTCGCGGGACTCATGACCGAGTCGGGCATCTCTTGTGGTGATTGCGTCGCAGTCGACACCGCACGCCCTCTCGAGGCGATCGTCGGATTCCTGGCGGCACTTCGATGTGGGGCACATTACGTCCCGATTTCCCCAGCGCTCCCCGCGGATCGACTCGCTCTGATGGTTGCACAGACCGGCTGCAAGGCGGTGGTTCAATCGTCAAAGATCGGTGATGAACGCATCCAAGGCATCCACAGTGTCGTGGTCGACCTCACATGCAACGCAGCCGCTCTTTCGCCGCCAAGTTGCGATCCTCGCCCAAGCGACTTGGCGTATGTGATTTACACATCGGGATCGACGGGAACTCCCAAAGGAGTCGCCGTCACTCGTGAGAACCTTCGATTCTCGACGTGGGCGCGTCACGAGTATTACCAAGCTCCGGTGGAAACCTTCCTGCTGGTCTCGCCGCTCACTTTTGATAGTTCAGTGGCCGGAATCTATTGGACGCTCACTTGTGGCGGGACGCTTTGCTTGGCCGACGCTCAGGCGAGGCAGGACATCCACGCACTTCGGCGGATGATTCGCGACGAGAAGGTGAGCCACCTGCTTTGCATTCCATCGCTTTGGAATTTGCTGCTTGATGACGATCATGCAAGCGAGCTTGAATCGCTCAAGACGGTGGTGGTTGCAGGTGAAGCGTGCACATCGAGTCTGGCGAGCAAACACCATTCACTTTGCCCAACAACTCAGTTGCACAACGAGTACGGTCCAACCGAAGGATCGGTCTGGTGTACCGTCCACCGTGTGCTCGCGCAAGACAAGCATGCGAGCGTGCCGATCGGAAAAGCGATTCCCGGCGCAACGATTCACGTTTTGCAAGAAGATGGTTCGCCCGTCCACAACGGAGACGAAGGTGAAATCTACGTCTCTGGCCCAGGCGTCGCTGCGGGCTACATCGCAGCGCCACAGTTGACGGCCGAACGATTTGTCGACGACCCCTTCAGCGAAGGCCCGAGCCGGATGTACCGGACGGGCGATTACGCTCGTCGCTTGCCCGATGGCAGTTTGATTTTTCTCGGCCGCCGCGACGGGCAGGTCAAGATCCGTGGCCATCGCATCGAGGTCGAGGAAGTCGAGAACGTGATCGGCGGCCATCCCTTGGTGAAAGAGGCGGTTGTGGTGGTCCGCGACGACACGAGTACCAAACGCTCTCTCGTCGGATTCGTCGTGCCCGCGAACGGAAAAGTCCCTGCGCAAGACGAGCTCCGCGCCTTTGCGGCAGAGAGCCTGCCTCCGTACATGATTCCGCATACGATCGTCGCCAGAGAATCGATTCCCCGAACGCTCAACGGCAAGATCGACCGCAAACTTCTTTCTGCGGAACGCATCACCGAGCCGGCTACCAAGCGTTTCGACGCCGCGCCCGCCGCGTTCAATCAGGTCTACCAAACGGAAACTCAAAGCCAAGTTGCTGCCCTGTTTCGTCAGATCCTGGATCAACCGCGGGTTGGTCTCGACGAAACCTTCTTCAGTCTAGGCGGTGATTCGTTGCAAGCGATGGAACTGACAACCGGAGTCAAGAAGCGCTTCGGAGTCGAAATTGAAGTCAGTCAGTTGTTGGCGGCGTCGACGGTGCGACTGCTGTCGAAACTGGTCGACAGTGGCGCGGCCGAACAGACCTCGTGCCTCGTTCCGATTCAGCCGAACGGTAATCGAACACCACTCTTCTGCATCCATCCCGGTGGCGGCAATGTCGTCTGCTACCTGCCCCTTGCCGATGAACTTGGCAGTGACCAACCGCTTTACGGGATTCGCGCACCCGGCGTCGAGCCAAACGAGACACCACTCGACAGCGTCGTCGAAATGGCAAGCGAGTACATCCGGCTAATGAAAACGGTCCAACCACAGGGCCCTTATCAGGTCGCCGGTTGGTCCTTCGGCGCAATTGTGAGCTATGAAATCGCTTCGCAGCTTGAACGCTCTGGCGACGAGGTCGCCTTGCTCGCAGTCATCGATGGCAGCCCGATCTATTCGATCGCCGTGCTTCGCGAGGTCTTTCCAAACTCGAACCTCGCGTTGACGCGAATCAACGAATCACACGCAGATCAATACTACGAAGAGTTTCGCAAAGGCGCGACCGACGCAATGTTGATCACCAAGGGCGCTAGCCGCGAACACACCGAACGCGTGTTGGGGCTTTTTGCGTCGACGATGCGTGCGGCTGTCGACTACCGACCGAAGCCGATCCAAACTCAGATGAACTTGCTGGTCGCCGAGCAAAAGATCGGCAAGACCAAATACAGTCCGTTCCAGGATTGGAAACGATCTTGCGAAACGATCGAGCTGCATGAAGTCCCAGGCGGCCACTTGAACATGATGCAGCAACCGCATGTTTCGACCCTCGCGGCAAAGCTGAAGGCGTTGATGGATACTTCTGCCGTCTCGCAACGCAACGGAAATGCGCGTGCCCCACTCGCATCCTGATTGCTAGCCACGTCCCATGAAACGTCCTAAGACCGAAGTCGACGTCAACTCAAAAGAAAGTTTCCTTGTGCCCAAACTCTGGCACGGGATGAACTTTGGTGCTTGGCTTGGGCTCTTGCGCAAGGGCAACTATCGGGTGTCGCCGTCGCGCTGGCCAATGGCGTTGATGGTGACCCTGTTCAGCATCAACAACTCCGTGATGGGCTCGTTGCAGTCGCTGTTGTATCGACGCAAGATCGCACAGACCCCAGTCAACGAAGGTCCCATTTTTGTCATCGGCCACTATCGAAGCGGCACCACCCTGCTTCAAGAACTTCTCTGCAGCGACCCGCGACACACTTATCCGACGACGTACGAGTGCTTTGCGCCGCACCATTTCCTTCTGACCGAGAGGTGGTTTGCACGCTGGTTGAACCTGATTCTTCCCAAGCAGCGACTCGCCGATCGAATGCTTCAAGGCACGGATCGGCCCCAGGAAGATGAGGCGGCGATGTGTTGTTTAGGAATGCCGTCGCGGTTCCATCGCTTTGCTTTCCCGAACAAAGACTGGGACGATTCGGTCAGCCCCGATTTGGATCACCAGAGCGATGCCACGATCGCACAGTGGAAGTGGCAGTTTCGGCAATTCCTTCAGGCGATCACTTTCCGACGAAACAAACGCATCGTCCTGAAGTCTCCCCAACACACTTGCCGGATCAAACATCTGGCGGAACTCTTCCCGAACGCCAAGTTTGTGTACATCGTTCGCGACCCGATGGTTGTCTTTCCGTCGACCGTGCGTTTGTGGCAAGTCATTCACGAATCACAATCGCTCCAGGTACCAACGCACCAAGGCCTCGAAGAGGTTGTGATTAACGAGTTCAACGAGATGCATCGATTGGTGCAACGCGATCAAGCAACGTTGGGCGAAAACCAATTCTGCTGCGTGCACTACGAGAACCTCGTCGCCGATCCGATGGCCGAGGTCAAACGCGTTTACGACACGCTCAGTTTAGAAGACTTTGAGCAAGCGCGGGACGGAATCGCATCGTATCTGTCGTTAACCAAGGGTTATCAGACCAATCGGTACGACTTGAGCGATGAAGAGCGCGAAAACATCCAACGCCAATGGGCAGATTTCTGTCAAACGCACGGCTATGTGGAAAACGTCGAAAGGGAAACGCTTGAACCGATCGGTTCCTGAGTTTCCCTATCTTGTTAGCGTTTGCGATCGCCGCGGATTGTATCGGCTCGTTTCTGAATGATGCAAAGGATGCCAAGGAGTGGTATTTTGTTCTCTAGCGGCACACTGCTTGCCGCGTTTGCTCATTCAACGTCGCGCAACCCCTGGTCTTTCCGTTGGTCGAATCGAACGCCCCCTACCGTCTCCTGTTGGTCGAAGATGACTCTCAACTTGCTTCGATGGTTGCGGATTTTCTGGGTGAACACGGGTTTGTCGTGACGGTGGAAGCTAACGGCGTCTCGGCGGTCAAACGAGTTCAAGACGAAGAGTTCGAAGGACTCGTTCTGGACATTGGATTGCCAGGAATGGACGGCATCGAGATTTGCCGCGCCGTGCGCAATGATTTTCTCGGCCCCATCGTGATGCTGACGGCACGTGGTGACGAGATTGATGAAGTGGTCGCGTTGGAAGTGGGCGCCGACGATTACATGGCCAAACCGGTTCGGCCCCGCGCGCTACTGGCGAGGCTTCGAATGCACCTGCGGCGCGTCGACACGACGCCGTCATCCAGCCAAACGACGCGCATTTCGGTTGGGGAATTGACCATCGACTCGGCAAGCCGTCGAGTCGTCCTTGCTGGCAGCGATGTTGACCTGACAACGGCAGAGTTTGACCTGCTATGGCTGTTGGCTGAACATGCCGGTCGAGTCGTGCCACGCGATCAGATCTATCAAGATCTGTTGGACGTGCGTTACGATGGTCTCGACCGCTCCATTGACCTGCGAATCTCACGTCTTCGCAAGAAGATCGGTGATGATCCGAACAAGCCGCAGCGGATCAAATCGGTCCGCGGTGTCGGCTACATTCTGGCGAGCGAAGAGTAGCGATTGCTGTGTACGGCACGCGCCCGGACGTCATTCTCATTCCTTACGAATAACTACGTTTGTCGTAGCGCCATTAGGCGGAAAGGAATTAGATTCCGGATAAATCGCGGTACTACGGACTTGCAAGCTGTCGTTTTGATTCGGCAGAACGTCGACCACAGATGGACGCAGATTGGTTTTGGGTTATCTGCGTTCATTTGCGTTTATCTGCGGTTCTGATCTTCGATTTTGATTTGGCTCCGGAATGAGCGGGGAGTTGCTTGAGGCTGCGGAGGGCCCGAGGCTAGCGTCTTCGGCTCAGTTTCCAAATCGTTGTTCAGGAACGGGGCGTTTGGATGCGCTAGAAAGGCAACCACAGATGGACGCAGATGAACGCTGATTGGGCTTAGATCATCTGCGTTCATTTGCGTTTATCCGCGGTTTCGATCTTCGATTGCGGATTGACTTTGGAAAGAGCGGGGAGTTGCTTGGGGCTGTGTAGGGCCCGAGGCTAGCGCCTTCGCCTCAGTATGCAAATCGTTGTTCAGAATCGGGGCGTTTGGATGCGCTAGAAAGGCAACCACAGATGGACGCCGATGAACGCAGATTGGTTTTGAGTTATCTGCGTTCATTTACGTTCATTTACGTTCATTTACGTTCATTTACGTTCATTTACGTTCATTTGCGGTTTCGATCTTCGATTGTGGTTTGGTTTTGGAAAGAGCAGAGAGTTGCTTGATTCTGTGTAGGGCCCGAGGCTAGCGCCTTCGGCTCAGTTTAGGGCGCGGCGGGCGCTGGAATGAAGAACTGAGGTTGCTCGTCGGGCTGCTGCAACTCGATTCCTTGTTGCACCTCGCCAGCGCCGAGTCGCACTCGGACTGACGACGCTCCAGGGGCATCGCCACCGGACAACCAAAATGGCTCGACTTGAATATGGTGTTCACCTGGGCGGATGAACTTGAGCTCAAAGTTGCCATCCGCATCAGTGCGCGTCGTCGGATCGTAATAGCGATTCCCAAACAGATCGGTGGCATGGGCTCGAACGCGCAACCCTTTCACTGGCTTTCCGCCCTTAGCAACAACCTTACCGATCACACTGCACGGCCTCACGAGTTGGAGGTCGTATCCATCGATCGTTTCGCCGGGGGACGTGTGTCGCGGTTGGGTGACGCCGTTGGCCCAGTTTCGCCACTGTTGGTATTTACCGTCGTGCGCGACCAAGTTGTACGCGACAGCGTTTCCGGCGGGCATCACCGCCCGATAGGTTCCGTCCTCTTGGGTCGTCACGCTATAGCGAGTGTCGCCGGTCAATGAGTTGCCCGTCCCGGTGTGGGCTGGAGCCACGGTGGCGCCAGCGACGGGCTTGCCATTTGGATCGAGCACTCGGCCCTTAAAGACAACACCCTTTTCGACCTCGATCGTGACGGGCGGCATGCCAACGGAAAGATCAAAGGTCAAATCATCAAAGTTGCGTTGCCAACCGCTTTCTTCGAGCGTCAGTGTCTCGTCATGGCCGATCGCGTCATTCGACCACCACCGTCCGAGATCCCCGTGGTCGTAATAGGTCATGTCTTGGTATTTGCGAGGTTCGCCATGTCCCACATTGAATTCAAATTTCCCTGGCAACATCCCGTCAATGACAATCGTCCCGCGGGGATCCGACTTGCCGATGAAATTGCGATGACGCCACGACCAAAGTACGAACCCTTCGACCGGCTCACGCGTGTCGGCATCAATCACATTCGCCTCGAAACGCACACCTCTGGCAAGCTGAATGTCGAGCGTCTTGGCTTCGTCGGGGGAGACCGACACGTCCGAGATTCGCGCGACTCCCGATCCAGGGACCGCAACCTTCATCTCGTAGACATCGGGAAAGACGTACATTCGGTACTTGCCGTCCTGACCAGATCGCGTGGTTGTCTTGACGCTGCTGATATGGACGCCATCACCTTGTTTCGCCCCCTGCTCACCGATCACCGTTGCACCAGCGACAGGTTTGCCGTCGGGATCAAGCACGCGACCTTCGATGTAAGTTTGGCGTCCGAGGGTGATCGTCAAACTTGGCCCACCGGTCGGCTGCTGGACGATGTAGTGAGGTGAATAGCCCTGCTTGCTGAAACGGACCTCCAGTTTCTCTCGATTGTCCGCCTGACCATCCAACCGAAATCGACCGCGACTGTCGGTTTTGGTTTCCGATCCAGGTGCCCAAGTCCAGGCATCGATCAGTACACCTTCGATCGGCTTGCCCTCGCGATCGATGACCACACCAACGATCTCGCCTTCAGCCGCAGGTTTCTCGGTATTCACCGCGTTGTTTGGAGTCGTGTCGCTTGCTTGTTTGGAGTCGTCGGCCGGTTGCGCAGTCGCTTCTTGCGGAATCGCGGGATCGGCCGCTGCAGGCTGTTGGACGGCCAGGGTCAGGAATGCGATGAGTGTCGCAAGGATCGTAAACAAGCTCGCGCCACCCACTGTCGAGCGGCGACCCGCATGATTGCCCAACATGCGTTCAACGCGAAGTGCGAGTTCTGATTGTTTGTCGGTCGCAGGAACTTGCAGCACCACTTTAGCGTTCTCGTTGTTGCGACATTGCTCGGCAACATCAATCAACAGATTCACGTAGTCAACCGTCGGCACGCCCGACTTCAGCACCGCCGCGTCGCAACAAAACTCGCGTTCAAGCCGCACTCGGCGCGAGACCAGCCAAACCACGGGGTGAAAGAAAAGGATCGCCTCAAGTGTTGTTTGAAGAAGGTTCACGATGTGGTCGAACCGCCGAATGTGATTCAGTTCGTGAATCAGAATCTGCTCGAGTTGTTCGGCGGTCAAACCGTTGCGGCATGCCATCGGCAATAAAACGACAGGACGGAGGATCCCCACCACCGCAGGAACGACGGCTCGTTTGCACCACAGAATCGATGGACGGCTGCGCAAACGCACGGCGCTGCAAGCACGATCGATTGTCGACAAGAAACGCGCGTCGCTGACCTCTTCGCCTGCTCGACGGAGCCGTCGACCGATGCTCACACCCACGGCCAATCGGAGCGCAAAGAATGCGACCCCGCAAAGGTAAACCAGCATGATCCAAGGCGACCAATGCACAATTTCAAAGCTCGCCGTCTCGGCCGATGCGTTCACGCTGGGTGTAAGGATTCCGCCGGGGACGGAGACACGTTGGGGGTCTGCTTGTTGAACGAGCGTACTGCCAACTGAAGCATCGGCGTTTTGCATCATCAAAGTTGGATCGGGACTCGGATCTGTGACAACCGCGGCCACAGGCAGCGCCGCATCCGTCGTGTCTTGGGCCAAGTAGACGAACGTCACAGGGACACAAAGGGCCAGAAGCACGAGCGTCATTAAACCGAGGTTGTATCGCGCGCTCGGAGATGAACGGCGGAGTGCGTTCATCGCGACAACGAACAAACCGCCAATTAGGGTCGCTTGCCAAACGAAGTGCCCGAACGCTTTGATCAACGTCGTGCAGAACTCTAAATCCCATTGCATCGGATCACTCCCCCTGGTCGTGTTTGCGATTGACCGAATCACGTAACTTCGAAAGCTCTTCATCGCTCAAGTCCGAAGTTTCAAGCAGGTTCAACATTGCGGCTGTCGCCGATCCGTTGAACAAACGCTGGACGAGATCGGCCAGCATGTTTTTGGAGGTCGCCTGTTCGGTGACCCGAGCCCGATAAAGGTACGAGCTGCCTTCCTTCTTCCGCTTGACGTATCCCTTTTCCTCCATGATCCCCAGCACGGTCATGACCGACTGGTAGGTCAACTCACGTTCCGGATTCAGAGCATCGCGGATCTGCCTTCCGCTGAGCGGTTCGCTTTGCCAAAGCCGCTTGAGGATTTCGAGTTCCAGGTCGGTTGGGTGCCGCGTCGTGTGCCGTGCCAAAACATGCCTCCAGCGAATCGAAAGAATTCGAACATCGAAATCATTAGATACGCGACTTGCTTAAGGAGTCAACCTCGAAATCGAAAGAATTCGACTTTCCTGGATCGCGTTCAAATCGAGAACCCTGTGACGCCTTGATCCGTAGTGGCACGAAACGGGGGAAGTGCCTTCCTTGCCCTTTGTCCCCCATCGATCCCACCACCCCTGATGCTTCCGATGCCTGCCGCCAACACGATGGATTCTGGGGCTGGGCAACCTGGTCCCGGCAAGTCAGGATCCAACAAGGTCTGTGCAGCCCCGGTGGTCGAGAGGCCGATCACTTCTGCGCTTGCTTTTTCGCTGGGAAGACTGGGGCGAACACGCTTGAATCTTTCGCCGGCGGTGATGCCGATCGTTTTGGTCGTCGCCGTGGTGGTCCTGCTGGTGAGCGACAATCAAACCAACGCCGACCTTCCCGTCGTTGGGCTGATGGGACTGGGATTCTGGGTGATGGGGTGGTTGATCCAATTGGCGACCAAGCTGGTTGCTGGCTCGGCTTGCGGCATTTGGTTTCCGCAGCTAACGATTAACCTGATCGGCATTCGCACGACGCCTCGGCGAATTCCTGCTGGGCTTTCCTTCTTCACGGCGGTCTTCCCGATCTTGGCGCTCGTGTTGGGCGGGATGTTTCTTTGGTGGGCGGCCGGCGATTTTCAAAAGCCGGTCGTTGAGCAGACGACGAAGTCGCCCATCCTTTCGGCGCCGAATGTCGAACTTGCCGCTGTCGACTCGACACTCAAAGTGGGCGCGTGGTTGTTGTGGGTCCAAGTCTTGTGTCACCTGTTTCCGCTCCAGCGCACGTTCGGTCGCCAGATCATGGCATCGATTGTCAGCTTCAGTTCACCGAAGCTCGATACCGTTCAACAAGTTGATATTTTTCGACGACTGCTGTTCGCACTTGCGGCGGTCACGATGGTTGGTGCCGCGGCGCTGGTCAGTCTGGATGCGGCGGCACCGATACCACGGTGGCCAATGTTTTTCGTGCTTGCCATTCTGCTTTGGACATCGTGCCGATCGCCTGACTTGGGTGAATGGATGTTGGGCCATCAGGTCTGGAAGGTTCGCCCGGAAGACGAAGATGATCGCCTTGCCACGGTGATGCTTGACCAGCCAGCAGAACCGATCGGATGGATTGCAAAAGCGAAGCGAGCGATGTCGGTTCGCGGTGAACGCCGGCGCGTGGTCCATGCGATGGAGCAAGAGCGGCGCGAGGCAGATGATGTCGCGCGGCTGGATGCAATCCTGACACGGATTCACGAAGAGGGACATGAATCACTTAGTGAAGAAGACCGAGAGATTCTCGGTCGAGTGAGTCAATCGCTGCGAAAGGAACGTGGCGAAGAGTGAGTGGCTGGGTGCACTTAAGCAGCCGTCCCGTCACTTCCGCTTTCGACGGATTGGTGATTTGCGTAGGCGTGCATGACTTCAGGGCACGAGAGCAAAACGTCAACCACATCGGCGGCCCACTGCGTCCCGCGTCCCTTCTCGAAGATTGAAATGACCTTATCGAGCGGCATTCCCGTTCGGTAGGGACGGTCGCTTGTCATGGCGTCGAACGCATCGGCAACGGCAAGGACTTGTGCGTCTCTCGGAATCGATTCGCCGCACAGACCATCAGGGTAGCCGGTGCCATCCCAAGATTCGTGATGGTGACGCACCGCCGGCAGAATCTTGCGGAATTGACGAATCCCTTGCAGGATTTCGTAGCCGAGCACTGGGTGCTGCTTGATCTGTTCGAATTCTTCGTCGGTCAATCGTCCCGGCTTGCGAAGCACGGAATCCTCAACGCCAATCTTCCCGATGTCATGCAGGATGCCCGCCATCCGAATCGTGGCAACGTGGTCTTCATCAAACCCGAGACGTTGAGCGAGTTCGACTGCGAGGTCCGCGACGCGTGAGCTATGGCCACATGTGTAGGCATCTTTTGCATCCAGAGCCGAAACAAGCGATTGGATCGTGCCCTCGAACATGCTTTGCATTTCGCGGTACTGGCGCTGATTGATCAGGTGAGCGCCAAGCATCATCGAGGTGGACTTCATCAAGTCGGCTTCGACGGTACCGAATTCAGCTTGATCGATGGTTCGAACAGCGATCATGCGTCCAAGCAGCATGCCCTGTCGCTCGATCGGTACGATCACGGCGCGAACCTTGACATCGTTCGCTCCGGGATCGTTCGAGATTGCGATCCGCCGGTTCTCGGATTCGTGATCACCGTTGAACGCCGCGATCACGGCTTCGCTCGCAACCCGTTGCAACCAATCGAGCTGTCGAGATTCGCCGGTTTGATACAGCTTCGCGGCTTGTTGCGAGTCGTCGTCCGAGACCAGATCGATCGCCAAGGTGTCGGCATTGATGCAGGGACCGAGCTCATGCAAGAGGGCTTCGCAGATCACGTCCGAGTCTTCGTCGAGCGTTAGCCGTTCACTGAGTTGGTGAATCAGCGTCAGTTCTTCGAATTTGACGGTCAATGCTTCAGCGAGGCGCTCAACCTCACCGTTTAAGTGCTCGCTGGCCGAATCGGGAACGAGCCATGCGGCAGCTGCACTGACAGTGTTGTTATCTGTTGACATGATCGCATCGATGCAAGTGCGTGAGTCCCTGTGTTTGCGAAGACTGCGCACACAGAATCAGCCAAACTTTACGTCCCGCTATCGGGGTGTGCTGGACAAAATTCACTGCCCACGAGCATCCGAGGACCTCAGGCAACTTCCACGTTCAAGCTGGTCCGGTTGTCACGATCATGCCGGCCCGCCCTACGGGAAAACGAGTGCGATTGACTGAGCACAGACGGCACCATGCTGGTGGCAAGTCGAGCTTGCTTCGGTATCATCCCTACGACCAGCACAGCGAGACGGGTGAAGGATGCGATTGATTGCGACAGACGAAGCGGGCTACGGACCAAAACTTGGGCCATTGGTCGTCGCTGCAACCGCCTGGGAGTTGCCCTCGAGCGGTTTCACCCAAGATGAACTCGATCACTTCTTTGAACCGCTGCGGCAAAAACTCGCGTGCGGCAATTCAATGGTCGTGGTAAATGACTCCAAAGCGGTCTATAAGCCTGGTGGTGGGCTCGAGATTCTTCACGCGGTGGCCAGCGCGGCGGCGCGGTGGTCGAGTCCACAATCACAATCTCTTTCGGACTGGATCGACACGATTGATTCGAACGCCGCTCAGACACTCAAGGCGACTCCCTGGCTGCGCGATTCCGACTCCGCCCCGTTGCTTGGCGACGAGCAAACCGACTCCCTCATCAAGGAGTGGAACCGCCAGGGGGCAACGTTGTGCCAAACTCAGGTCGACATCGTACCGGCAAAGCGTTTCAACGCGCTTTGCCAACATGGGAACAAGGCGGAAGTGCTCTCGGCGTCCACCATCAAGCTTGTTGCGGACCTGCTTGAAGCTCAATCTTCTCGATCACAAGATGCAACCGTCTTTTGTGACCGTCACGGCGGTCGGAGGTATTACGCGGGACTGCTTCAACATCATTTTCCCGACTCGATCGTGCGAGTGGTCAGTGAATCGAAGATGCAGAGCGTTTATGAGATGCAAGGCCTTGGCGATCGAATTGTTCGCGTCCACTTTACGGTCAAAGGCGATTCGTTCACGCCCGTGGCGTTCTCGTCGATGATCGCAAAGTACCTGCGCGAGCGGGCGATGGAATCGTTCAATGCGTTCTTTCAGGCTCGTCATCAAGGCGATGATCCACTCAAAGCGACGGCCGGTTATCCCGTCGATGCGGATCGTTTCCTAAGTCAGATCGCCCCGATCATCGAGTCCGAAAAGATCGAACGCGATGATTTGATCAGGCGTCGTTAGCAACAATCACTCTCCCAAGGGAGAGTGTTTTTCCATCCGCAAACCTACGGTTGGCGGATCCAATGCTTCGGGCGCGGCTGCGCAATCGGCTCGGGAGTGACACTGACGACGCTGGGTGCTGGCAACGGCTCGGTTTGCGAGCCGGGAACGGGCGTGCTCACCAGTGCAGCGCGATAGTCGTTCTGCTGGGCGTCAGGTTGCACGACGGTACGTTGCTGGACAGTCGGTTGTCTCGCGATGCTCATTGCCTCAATCTGATTTCGCTCGGAGAGCGCAAGCGATTCCATTTCGGGCATCACCAAACCAGTGGCGCGATGTTGAGCCTGGCGCTGCTCTTGCTGGGCGACGCTCGCCGAAAAGCGTTCGCGGAGATGCTCGGGTTGCGCGATGGGAACGGCAAGGTCTTCGTAGGTCAGTGGTTGATCGGGCAGACGGCGCCGGGTTTGTACAACCGGTTCGGCTTGCCAAGGCGGCAGGGGATGTTTGCCGAATTCGGCTGGCGGCGCAGTTTGATCGGGCGACGATTGCTCCTGAGCGAGGAATTCAATCTTCGTTTGTTGCAATGACCTTTCGGTCGGACCGGTTGCTTGAACAGGGCCGGAGGTTTCTGGGACGCTCGATTGGTATTTACGAAACGGGAGCGCTGCGAGGCTGCCGCCAGTGACAATCAACACGCCAAGGGTAAGAGTTCTCAAAAGAGGGGCCCGGAGCTGGAAGGATCAGAACTTCGCTCCACCCAGGGTCGAAAAGCTGGGTGAAAGAGCGACTACCAGCTTCGTCCTTGAAACATTCACGTAAAAATGCGTCTTGCAAGAGCTGGAAATCGGCAGGCCGCCCGTCCGAAACGAGGGAAACCGCGAGATTTTCTGTGGTTTCTGCGAATTCTCGCTCAAGCTCGCCGGAAAGCTTCCGCAACCGGCGCAACCGAATCGTCGGCGTTCATGATCGTGGGGCTTGATGGGGGAAACGCGGCTTAGGAAGCCACCTTCGATGAAAAGCGGGTTGCTGATACGATCTTCTCCCCTCCTCGGCCGCGGTCCAACGTGTTTGAAGAGGCTTGAAAGTTATCTCCCCCTCACGATTTGAATCTGACAAAGACCATGGAAGCCGGAATCGTCGGTTTGCCCAACGTCGGCAAGAGCACGCTGTTCAATGCATTGACCAGCTCTCAATCGGCGCAGAGCGAAAACTATCCTTTCTGCACGATTGAGCCGAACGAAGGAATCGTCAACGTGCCCGATCCACGGCTGGAGCGGATCACCAAATACATCCAGCCTCAGAAGGTCATTCCCGCTGCGATCAAATTGGTCGACATCGCTGGCATCGTCAAAGGCGCGAGTGACGGCGAAGGATTGGGCAACAAATTCCTCAGCCACATCCGTGAAGTCGACGCGATCGTGCAGGTGGTTCGTTGCTTTGAAGACCCCGACGTGATTCACGTCGCCGGAGCAGTTGACCCCATCGCCGATATTGAGACGATCGAAGCGGAACTGATGTTTGCGGATTTGCAAACACTTGAAAACGCATTGAGTAAGGCACAGCGGACCGCTCGCAGTGGCGACAAAGAAGCCAAGCTTCGCGTGGCAACAATTGATAAGTGCAACCAACATCTCGAAGCTGAAAAACCGCTTCGCACGCTTTCGTTGACCGAGCCAGAAGAGAAGTGCATTTCGAGCTACGGACTGCTGACCGCCAAACCCGTACTCTATGTCGCCAACGTTGGCGAAGACGACTTAACCGGCGAGCATGAGTTGGTCGGCAAAGTTCGCGAGCATGCGTCGAAATCGGGCGCCGGCGTCGTCTGCGTTTGTGCCAAGATCGAAGCCGAAATCGCGGAACTTGACGAAGAAGATCGCGGCGAGATGCTCGCCGACATTGGACTCGAAGAGCCCGCTTTGGCTCAGATCGCTCGTGAAGCCTACCGTACACTCGGTTTGCAGAGTTATTTCACGGCTGGCGAAAAGGAAGTCCGTGCTTGGCCGGTCAAGATCGGTGCAACCGGTCCTGAGGCGGCTGGAGTGATCCATAGTGATTTCGAGAGCCGTTTTATTCGCGTCGAGGTTTATACGCTGGAAGATCTCGAAACGCACGGCAGTGAGAAAGAGATTCGCCAAGCCGGTAAACTGCGAGTGGAAGGCAAAAACTACTTGGTTCAAGACGGCGACATCTGCCACTTTCGGCATGACGCCTAGCCCGGACAACTCGTTCGATCGACCGTCCACCAGCATTGATGCAGTTTCGCAAATCCGAGCCACCGCTATCGACTATCCCGCCCCCGCTTTGAGGTATCCATGAACAAAATGTTGATCCCAATTCTCTTTGCCATCGGAACGGCGATCTTTTGGGGGTGTTACGGGCCAACGATCGGTAACGCGCAAACACCACGTGTCGACGGCAAACCGCTGCTGCCACCCGATGGCTGGACCCCTTTCAAGCCTTATGTCTTTATCGGGATCGCCTATCTGGTGATCGCCGTGGCTGGTGGCTTGGTCATGATGAAAGTCAAAGGTGACAGTTTTTCCTATAGCGCTGCTGTACCCGGCGCGCCTGGAATCACGCACTTTCTTCCAGCCAAGTGGGGCTTCCTCGCCGGAACGCTCGGTGCCGCTGGGGCGCTCTGCCTGACCACGGCCATGATGACCAGTCGCGGCAACGCGCTGCTCGTGATGCCAATCGTGTTTGGCGGCGCTGTGTCGGTGACGGCGCTTGTTTCCGTCCTGAAATTGCACGGTCACACCACCATCAACCCTTTGCTGTGGGTCGGCATGGGACTTACCGTCGTCGGCGTGGTGATTGTTGCCATGAACACGCCGCATGGGCACGGACCACCCAAACCGAGTGCAAGTGTCGAGAGTCCGGCTGAAAACTCGGGGGCCGAGACCCCCAACCCCACGGATCCGGATTCCGCAGGCTGATGGCGAGCGAATCGCAGACTTCCGACGATCACACGACGGACGAACCAGATCCGATGGATTTGGTTCGTGCGATCGATCAAGAGGTCACGCATCTCTGGATGGTGCGGACGTTCTTGAAACACTGTGACGAAGCCGAGGACGACGAGGACCTCCGCGATGTCGTCCGTGACATCTACGATTTCATCTTGGCGGTTGGCCCCATCAATGAAGTAGACGTTGCCAAGACCTACCTCAAGATGGCCAAGAAGAAACTCTCAAAGCTTCGTAAAGCAACCGAGCTCTATGAAGAGATTCAACCGGAGGTTAGCGGCCACACCAATTTTGAGATGGCTGCCCGGTCGTTGAGAACGTCGGTCGACCGAATTGGCGAGATTCTTTCGTAGGCGATGCGGTTTTGCCTTAGCTCGATCGCCCGCCAAAACCTTTTGATCGTCGTTCCTGATCGGCGTCGCTCCTTGATCCGGCCGACTGGCGATTGGCGATTGGCGATTGGCCGCTGGAGCTTACATGTACCAGCGTTCGAAATTGGAATCGTGGGTCATTTCGATCCCGCTGGCCGTTTCGGCGTTGTCGATATCTTTGTCACTGAGCTCGTTGAGCACACGGTCGGTTTGATCCGTTCCGACTTGCAAACGGTGAAGCCAAAGCGACTTGAGCGCGCCGACGCTGTCGAAAAGATCGGGGCGAAGCATCAACATCACGCTTTGGGCGACGTTGCGGTTGGCATCAGGAAGGGCGGTCAAGTTGGAAGTTCGGCGTCGCAGCATGTCGTGCATCGCAGCGTTCATCAACCAGGTCGCTGTGTCGCGAGCAGCGCCGAGGCCGTGACCACGGCTTTCATCCATGTATTCGGTCGCCCGATCATGATTAATCGCGTAGGAGATGTTGTCGGGGTTTTGAACCGACATGCGGCCGATCAAGGCGTCGGTCCAGCGTTCGACACCCTGACGAAGACGGTTGAGTCGAACGGCGTCTTGGACGGAATTGCCACGTCCAAACAACATCATTTGCTGAACGCGGTTGCGCGCCTCGAGATGGGTGAGGTAGACCGCGTGAGTGACCGGTGAAACTTCATCCGTTTCACCAGCGTCATCGAGACCCGCGGCGAGCGCTGCGATGACCCGAGTCAAGATCTCGGAAACAAGCACTTCCTCGAGCACGACCACGTTCGCTTGCCACCAACGCCGAAGCTTGAGAGAGTCGCCCGATTTTTCCGCGTCGCGGTATCGTCCGAGTGTCTGATGCCAAAGATCAAACCGCGTTCGCGAGCTGGCCCAATACTTCGTGACCGCTTGAGGGGGGATCGCTTCGCGGCGGTACAGAATCGCAGGACCGTGTTGTGAAACTAACGCGGCGATGTCGGCAAGAAGGACAGAATGCATCGGCAGAGGGCATCAACAACGAGACAACAAGCTGAGAAGATGTCTCGAACCTTTTTGCACTCGCTGTGCCAACAGAAAGGGCCCGTTTGGCCAATCGCCAGAAATGCCCGTGAATCACGATCCTTTTTGGGCCTGGGGAGCGTCGAAGCCACCGCAGCCTTCGCCGCCACTGTTGCTTTTTTTCAACAATCTTCCGGTGAAACTTGGCAACACTTCAGCGGCAATGGCGCGGGACCACAATCACCGGTTGAGCCGCTGGCCATTAGGCCCTCCCGCTTGCGAGAGGGGCAGACGGGCAGTCTGATGAGGCAGTTCGTAAAGACCCTCTCCGGGCCTGAGAGCCCGACTCTCCCAAGGGAGAGTGTCGAGACGCGCTCGATCACTGCCGGTTTCAAGAGAACCGGTGAATGCGTTTGTGATTCTCCGTGCGCGCAAAAAAAAACGACCCGGATCTTCATTGCCCCAGCGATCAGGCGAATTGATCATTGGGAAAACCCGGGTCGTATGTTCCAGGATCGAAGAACCAATTGCCCCACACAACGTCGCGTCCTTCGTCCCCGGTACATGAGAAAATATCGGCCACACCTCCGCCAATGATGAAACAAGCTGCCAACTTTGCGACTAACCGCAAAGACACTTCGCCATCAAGAGTTGCCACTCGGTCCATTGGGTGAGTTGGCAGTCCTCATAGGCGGTACCTCCGCTACGAACCGCGCGGCTGCAGTCATCGACAAAATCAAACGCGTCCGAGTAGCCATCGACGCTGTCGGCGAGCTGGTCGACCACTGGATGATCGCCGACGTTTCGAAACCAGTATTTGGCGTTTCCAAAGTCTCCTTCTCGGCGGTGCATGATGCCGTGCCAGAAACTCCCTTCGGCATTGTGGATGCTTTGGCTGATCGAGTGGCTCCGCTCCAAATCGCCCGCGAGCAGCCAAAGGCCGCTGAGTGATTCGTTTGGCCGGCTGGCGTCCGAAAGCGCCTGCTGGACCGAACCCGAAGAGAGGTAGTCAGCCATCCCCGAATCCTGCGGTCCCTCGCCCAGACCGGGCATCGGAGCGGCCTCGATCGCCTCGATCAATTCGGTGGGCAGGCAGCTGAAGGAATCGGCGTGAGCTGCGTCCAACTTAGGCATCGAAGGGTTCTCCTGGTGAAATCGTGCAATTTAGGAAGTTTAAGTCGGCCAATCTCGGACTACTGTTTGGGGAGCGAAGGCTACCGATTGCGGTGCCAAATTGCTAGACTGCCCCACTTGCGAACCGGTCCCAAATAGCCGCCCCTTTGCTGCGGCAGACCCGTGTTCACCTCCTGCCCTGACCGGCAAACCACCCTCTCGCGATTTACGAACTGCTTCGATGACCGTCGGCGACGAAACTCAACCTGAGCAACCTGCTCCAACCACCCCCGAAAACACGGCCACACCCGACGCGGCTGCCACTCCTGAGGCGACCGCCGCTCAAGATGCCGGTTCCGACGCGTCGCAAGCCGCTGGCTCCGAAGCTGTGACAGCGGAAGCTTCGCAGACAGAAGCCGCGCCCGCTGCCAAACCTGCCCCCAAGATCGGTCGCACGAGCGGACCTCTCGCAGCACGTGGTCTCGGAGTCGCAAAGCCAGCGTCACCTGGAATTTCGCCAGGCGCGGATCAGGGAGCGAAGCCCAAAAAGAAGAAAGAGGGTGGCAAAGGCAAGCCGCGCAAGGAATCGGCCGAGTCGGAGGATCGCCCAATCAAACGTGGCGTTCAGATCAAACCCGCGCCCAAGCCGCGTGTCCCGGTTCCAAATCGACGTGGCGGTCTTGCGGATGACCTGCAAGCGGAATTGGATGCCGAGCTCGCCGCGGCCGACTTTGACCAAATGATGTCTGGCAATGTTGGGATGGCGGATCGAAGCGAACCGCTGGCCGACGGTGCTCGTGTTCACGCCCAAGTTCTAAAGATTCACGACGACAACGTCTTCCTTGGTCTGGGCGGGCCTGATGAAGGCTTTGTGCCCTTCGAACAATTCAAAGAAGAACCTCAAATCGGCTCGTCGGTCGAAGTCATCGTTCGAGGCATCAGTTCCGACGATGGTTTGTACGTGCTTTCGCTTCCAGGCGGTACGGTCGATGTCAGCGATTGGGAAGACCTCGAAGAAGGTTCGGTGATCGAAGTCACCGTCACGGGACACAACACCGGTGGTTTGGAATGCAAAGCGGGCGGAGTTCGTGGATTCATTCCAATCAGCCAAGTGAGTGAATACCGCGTTGAAGACCTGAGCGAATTTGTTGACCAGAAGTTTGTTTGCGTCGTCACCGAAGCAAACATGAATCGAGGCAACCTCGTGCTCAGTCGCCGTGCGGTATTGGAACGCGAGCGCGAGGAAAAGAAAGCTGAGCAACTTGCGAAAATCGAGCCTGGTGTTGAACTCGAAGGAACGGTCCGAAGCATCAAGGATTTTGGGGCCTTCGTCGACCTTGGAGCGCTCGATGGCTTGATTCACATCAGCAAGCTGAGCTGGGAACGTGTCAAGCATCCAAGCGAAGTGTTGGAAGTCGGCCAGAAGGTCAAAGTCAAAATCGATACGGTCGACAAAGAGACCGGCAAGATTGGTCTTTCGTATCGCGACTTGCTGGACAATCCATGGGATACGGCCGAAGCCGAATACGCGATCGGAAGCGTTCACAAAGGAACGGTGACTCGGATCGCAACCTTCGGTTGTTTTGTCAAACTTGGTCCGGGTGTCGAAGGTTTGGTTCACATCAGCGAACTGGCTCATCACCGCGTTTCTCGCGTGGACACGATGGTCAGCGAGGGCCAGGAAGTCGAAGTCAAGGTTGTGAACTTTGATCGTGATGCGCAAAAGATCGGCTTGTCGATGAAAGCCGTTCAATCGCCACCGGCGGGCGAAGAAAGCAAACCGGCGGAAGAAGAAACCGTCGAACCACCTCGTGAGCCTGCCGTGAAGGCAACGCACAGCGGTCCGCTCAAGGGCGGCAACAACCGCGACTCAGGCGGTGAACGTTTCGGTCTGCGTTGGTAAGTGGCTCCCGCTGGCGATCTCGTCGCCACGTCCGAGGATTATCGATCCAAATCGAATCGCAAAATCCCAGCGCCCCCTTTTGAATCGCGCCGCTTGCCCTTAGCGTGAGGGGCAAGGAATTGGCGCCGCTGGGATTGCCAGATGCAACATTGGGTTTGATTCGATGGGATCCGAGCTGGAAAAGCTCGGGGCAAATGAGATGGCGACGACCGAAATCAAGGTCAAGGGGGCTCGCGAGCACAATCTGAGGGGCGTCGACCTGACGCTTCCCCGAGGCGAGCTGATCTGCTTCTCGGGAGTCTCCGGCAGCGGTAAATCGTCGCTCGCATTCGATACGCTCTATGCCGAGGGGCAACGCCGCTACGTCGAAAGTTTGAGCAACTATGCCCGCCAATTCATGGGGCAGATGCCCAAGCCCGATGTCGATTTGGTGTCCGGGCTAAGCCCATCGATTTCGATCAACCAAAAATCGAGTGGAACCAACCCACGAAGCACCGTCGGCACGATCACTGAAATCCACGACTTCTTGCGCGTCCTTTATGCGCGAGTCGGGACAGGTCATTGCCCGGGATGCAAAACGCCGATCGCCGCGCAAAGCCGCGACGCGATCACCTCGCGAATCTTGGCGCTGCCATCGGATGCCGCACTTTGGATCATGGCTCCGTTGGTTCGCCAACAAAAAGGCGAATTCAAAGACCTCTTCGAAGATCTACGCAAACAAGGCTTCACGCGGGCGCGCGTCGACGGCGAAACGATCCGTCTGTCCGAGCCACCGCATCTTGATCGCCAACATCGACACAACATCGAAGTCGTTGTTGCAAGAGTTCACCCCGACGATCGAGAGCGCAGTTCCATCTCGGAAGCGGTCGACGTTGCACTGAAACTTGGTGATGCGTCGCTGATGGTTGCCCTCTCGGGACCGAATGACCAACAGGCAGGAAAGCCGGCCGAGGCGACGACGAAGTCAAAAGGAAAAGGCAAGTCAAAACGAACGACTTCGTCGAGTGACGACCTACTCTTCTCGTCAAAGTACGCTTGCGGAACCTGTGGGCGTAGTTTTGCCGCTCCTTCGCCACAACTGTTCAGCTTCAATAGCCCACAGGGAATGTGCGAGGCGTGCGATGGACTCGGACGCTTGTTTACCTTCGTGCCCGAAATGCTGATCCCGAACGAACGCCTTTCCGTTCGCAAAGGTGCGATCTCGTTGCTTGGCAAATGGGGAGACATGGGGCGTTATCGACGCCATATCTATCGCGGCGTTGCCGATGCCATCGACAAAGCACTCGAGCTTGAACCGGGCACGATGCTCGAAGGCAAATGGTGTGATCTGTCGGAAGAGTGCAAACACATTTGGTTGTGGGGTACCGAAGATGCAATGGAGTTTACGTGGCGTGGTGGACGCCGCGCGAAGAAATACTCTGGAACCTTCGAGGGCTTCATTCCCGAGCTGCTAGGCAAATACCGAACGACGCGCAACAAGATGCAACTGCGTCAGCTCGAAAAGCACATGGCAACCATCGATTGCCCCGACTGTCATGGCGACCGCCTGAACCCGCAAGCTTCCGCGGTGACCATCACAACCGCTGCAAAGGGATTCAAGCAGCCATCGATGTCGCTGCCCGAATTGTCGAATTTGCCAGTTGACGAGTTGGCCGAGTTTTTCAGCGCTGTCAAACTCAGCGAAACGGACGCGATGATTGCGGGCGAAGCGTTCAAGGAGATTCAAACTCGTATCGGTTTCCTGCTCGGTGTCGGATTGAATTACCTGACCCTAGGGCGAACAGCACCGACACTTTCCGGAGGCGAATCCCAGCGAATTCGCCTTGCCGGGCAAATTGGTAGCGGCTTGGTGGGCGTCCTCTACATCCTCGATGAACCATCGATCGGACTTCATCCGCGCGACAACGATCGGTTGATCGAAACGTTGGTGCGACTGCGAGATTCCGGCAACACGTTGATCGTCGTCGAGCACGATGAAGACACGATGCGCGCGGCCGACAAGATCGTCGACTTTGGCCCCGGTCCGGGAGTCAAAGGAGGCCAGATCGTGGCCAATGGTGACTTGGAGACGGTTTGCAAATCGAAGAAAAGTGTCACCGGGCAGTTCCTTTCGGGGAAGCGATCCATTGATCCGCCCAAGAAATTGCGCGAGATCAACGACGACACGATGCTGACCGTCCGCGGCGCGCGCTTCCACAACCTAAAAAACGTCGATGTCTCGATTCCGTTGGGCACAGTCACTTGTGTGACGGGGGTTTCGGGAAGTGGCAAGAGTTCGCTGATTGGTGGAATCGTTGAACCGAAGCTGCGTAACGAACTCAACGGCGCCGAATGTGAACCGGGCGAGCATGACTTGATCGAAGGGCTCGAACACCTCGACAAAACGATCGCGATCGACCAGTCGCCGATCGGCCGCACGCCGCGAAGCAACCCGGCAACCTATGTCAAAGTGTTTGACGAGATTCGCAATCTGTTCGCACAGATGCCCGAAGCCAAAACGCGCGGGTACACCGCGAGCCGCTTCAGTTTTAATGTCGACGGTGGCCGCTGTTCCGCTTGCGACGGCAACGGCGCATCGAAACTTGAAATGGATTTCCTGGCTGACATTTGGGTGACATGCCCCGTTTGCCAGGGAAAACGCTACAACCGAGAAACGCTTGCCGTTGAATTCAAGGGCCACTCGATTGCCGACGTGTTGGACCTCGACATTTCGCAGGCGCACAAGCTTTTCGAGAACATTCCGAAGATTGCCGATAAATTACAGACCTTGGTCGACGTCGGCCTCGAATACCTCAAGCTCGGACAGCCGTCACCGACGCTCTCTGGTGGTGAAGCGCAACGGATCAAGCTTTCCCGTGAGCTTTCGAAACGCGAAACAGGCAAGACGCTTTACGTTCTTGACGAACCGACCACCGGTTTGCACTTCGCCGACATCGAATTGCTTCTCAAAGTCATTCATGGCTTGGCTGATCGTGGCAACACGATCGTCATCGTCGAGCACAACGTCGATGTGATCAAAACCGCCGACTGGGTCATCGACCTTGGTCCCGAGGGCGGTGTTGGCGGCGGCGAGATCGTGATCGCAGGCCGTCCGCGCGAGGTCGCTAAATGCACAAAGAGTTCTACAGGTGCGGCGATCGCCAAGGCTCTTGGGATCAAACGCCGTGCTGCGCGCAAAGCAAAGTCACCTACCACAAAGACATTCGAATCGCCCCCTAAAGCACGCACGCATGTGGTCGTCGAGGCCGCACGCGAGCACAACCTCAAGTCGGTCGACGCATCGATTCCGCGTGACCAGATGACCGTTTTTTGCGGTCCATCAGGGAGCGGAAAGAGTTCGTTGGCGATGGATACCATCTACGCCGAAGGGCAACGGCGGTACGTCGAATCGCTTTCTTCCTACGCCCGACAATTCATCGGCCAAGTTCAGAAGCCGCAAGTTGAGCGGATCGATGGTCTGTCGCCTGCAGTCGCGCTCGAGCAAAAGAACCTCGGTCATTCACCGCGAAGTACCGTGGGAACGGTCACCGAAATCTACGACTACCTGCGGATTCTGCTGGCGCGTCTCGGCACGATGCATTGTCCGGAGTGTCACACAAGCGTCGGCACTCAAACGCCAGACGATATTGTCGACAAAGTCATGGCCATGAAATCGGGCACGCGAGCGTTGTTGCTCGCGCCAATTGAAGTGGCCGCCGGCGAAGCCTCGAAGGACACGTGGCAATCGTTGCGAAGCACCGGCTACCAACGCGTCCGCATCGACGGAGCCACGGTCGCGCTTGATGCTGCCCCGTCGCTCGATCCGCGGCGCCGGCAAGAAGTCCAGGTGGTTGTGGACCGAATCGAAGTCAAGGAATCCGAGCGTTCGCGAATCGGCGATAGCGTGGAACAAGCCTTGTCACTTGGGGTCGGTGTGCTGCAGGTCGCCATTGCGAACCCCGACTTGGACGAGCCCAACTGGAAAGTGATCACGCACAGCCAGCACCTCGTGTGCGGCGACTGCGGACGTTCCTTCGTTGACCTTACTCCACACCATTTCACCTTTAACTCTGCCGTCGGATGGTGCCCGCAGTGCGAAGGGCTTGGCGTGCAAACGGGAACAAACCCCGCGGCACTGATTCACTCCAGCGAATTGACGTTGGCCGAAGGGGCGACGCTGCTTTGGCCCGATGTGAACGTCGACATCTCGATGTGGATGCTACGAGCGTTGTCGCGGCATACAGGCATTCCGATCGACATCCCTCTGGCCGAGTTGCCGATCTCGCAGCGTCGCATCTTGTTCCGTGGGCTGGGCAATCAATGGATCGAAGTCCGTGAAGCCGATTCGAGTAGCCGCTCGAAATCGAAGAAGGTTGTCTTTCGTTATCAATTCAAGGGGTTCTATCCAGCACTTGAGGCCGCCGCGCGTCTGTCGCCCAGTTTGCGCGGAAAACTCGACATGTTCACGGACGAAATCGATTGCTCGAGTTGTGATGGATCGCGTTTGCGAGATGATTCGTCGGCCGTTAAGTTTCGCGAACGCACGATCGGTGATCTCGTCCACATGCCGTTGGTACGACTGTTCGAAACGGTCAAAGCCTGGAAGCTTGACGCGCGGGAACGCAAGATTGCGGGCGAGTTGGTACGCGAAATCAAATCTCGGGTCAGCTTCCTTCTCGACGTCGGTTTGGATTACCTCACCTTGCATCGGGGCGCCGCGACGTTGTCGGGAGGCGAGGCACAACGCATTCGGTTGGCTGCACAACTCGGTAGCGGCCTGTGCGGCGTGCTGTACGTTCTTGATGAACCGACGATCGGACTGCATCCTCGCGACAACCAACGACTGATCGGGGCGTTGCATCGACTCCGTGATCAAGGCAACACCCTGCTCGTCGTCGAGCATGATCGCGATGTGATTGCTGGCAGCGACTACCTTTACGATTTTGGTCCTTTGGCAGGCCGCAACGGCGGTCGGATCGTTGCCCAAGGACCGCCCAAGAAGATCGAGCCCAAGGCGACATCGGTCACGGGCGGCTACATCAATGGCGAACAAACCATTGCAGTGCCCAATGCGCGACGTCCCGTCATGGCCCCAAGTGGCAATTCACTGGTTGATTTTCTTAGCATCAAGGGCGCACGCGAACACAACTTGCGAGCGGTCGATGTCGACATTCCGCTTGGTGTTTTTACCGCGGTCACAGGACCTTCAGGAAGCGGCAAAAGCACGCTCATCGACGACATTCTGTATCCGGTGCTTGCACGTCGCTTCCATCGTGCTCGCACCCGTCCGGGACAACACGAACAACTGCTCGGTTCAAAGTACCTGGACAAGGTCATTCGAGTGGACCAATCACCACTCGGCAATTCACCTAGCAGCAATCCCGCGACCTACACTGGAATTTTCGATCCCGTCCGGACACTCTTTGCAGAGCTTCCTGAATCGAAAGAACGACGCTACTCGGCCCGAACGTTCAGTTTCAATGTTCCGGGCGGACGCTGTGAAACCTGTGAAGGCAGTGGCCAGCTTTGTGTCGAGATGCACTTCCTTCCTGATGTCTGGGTCGACTGCGACGATTGTCATGGCCGCCGCTACAACGACGACGTTCTTGAGGTGAAGTACCACGGCCGCAGTATTGCCGATGTTCTGGAAATGTCGTGCGGTGAAGCGCTCGTTCATTTTGGCGATCACGAACGAATCGCCCGTGTTTTGCAAACTCTTTGTGATGTCGGTCTCGACTACATCACTCTCGGACAAGCCGCGCCGACGCTTTCGGGCGGCGAGGCGCAACGGGTTAAGCTTGCGTCGGAACTTGCACGGCCGCAGACCGGGCGAACGCTTTACTTGCTTGATGAGCCAACAACGGGATTGCATTTCGATGACATCGCCAAACTGCTGACCGTTATTCAACAGCTTGTCGATCGCGGGAACACGGTCATTACCATCGAACACAACTTGGACGTCATCAAGTGTGCCGACTGGATCATCGACATGGGACCAGGCGCGGGCGCCGAGGGCGGAACGGTTGTCTTTACTGGATCGCCCGAAGACCTTGCGGCAACGGCAAAGGGCGGTAGGCGAAAGAAGAACGCTCCCCCCGTGTCCTCGACCGCAGCCTTCGTCGCGGAAGCTCTGGACGCTTCCGCCAAAGCCAAGCCGAAGAAAGCGGCTCGAAAAACATCTGACATAGAGCCAGGATCAAAGAAGAAGTCCAGCCAACGCTCGGCGAAGACTTCAAACAAGCCTCACTCGCAAGCCGAAACGTCCGCATCCGATGTCCAACTTATCTTGGATGCCCCGCACACGGCCAAGAAAAGCGCAGGCAAGACGAAATCTCCCAATGGCCCCTGGCGGGCTTTGGGCCGGCGTTGGCATTCTCTAGGTAAAGGTTTTCCAGATAACACTCAGCCTGATTGGCCGCTCGAAATCGCCGATCAGGTGTTGAATGTCTTGGAAAAGTTTGCCGGCGATGGTTCGCTCGCGTTCGAGTCGCCAGATCAAGTCGATGTTTGCCCGGAAAATGTTGATGGACCGTGGGCTGAGGTGCAGACCAAGGTCCCTGAATCGTTGAAGGTCACTTTGGCAGGTCCGCCGGAAGCGGTCGACCTCGAATCACTTAACTCCCTTGATCTCGGTAGCACCGTCGACTTGACTGACAGTCGCAGAGCACGAGTGACGCTGAACCTGACGGAAGCCAAACACGTCCGATCTAGAAAACTCCGTTCCTTCTTGAAGAACCACTACGAAAAAGCGGTCAAGCCGTAACGCAAAGATCGACAATCGCATTGTCGCAAACAGATGACGCACGACGAAACAGATGACGGTGTCGAGCCAGCCGGGGGATTGTTGCAGGCGGTCTTGAACGACCCTCAACTCAGACGTCGACTCGGCGAGATGCCGCCCGACGAAAAAACCATCGCGCTCTCAGCCGATGGCACGGACCGATTTGCGCACCCTGATTGGAAAAGCGAATCGAACCAGCCGGACGACGCGGAAACGATCGAGATTCCGCCGGAATTGCTGCACGAGTTCATTCCCAACCACAATGACGCCGGATTCGTTCCCAAACGTTCGGTGTCGATGTTGGGAGAGGGGCGCCAGGACGAAGTCGACTATCGCCTGATCGGACGACTCGGAAGTGGCGGTACCGGCGTGGTTTACCAAGCTCACCAACGCGCGATCGATCGCGAAGTGGCGTTGAAGGTGTTAAGGAACGAACTCGCCCAAAACCAAATCTCCCGCGATCGCTTCCTGACCGAGGCACGGGTAATCGGTGGTCTCGATCATCCCAACGTCATCGCACTTCACGAAGTTTGTGTCGACGAAGCAGGCGGTTTGTTCTATTCGATGAAACGAATCGATGGAACGAGCTGGGACCAACGAATCGCGGAGATGAGTGAATCCGAGAACGTCAACACACTGTTGCGCGTGGCCGATGCGATTCGTTATGCCCATTCACGCGGGTTGATTCATCGCGACATCAAGCCCGAGAACATCATGCTCGGCAAATTCGGCGAAGTTTTGCTCGCGGACTGGGGACTTGCGATCAGTCACAGCGAAGCGGAATCGAGCGAAGAGGTCCATCACTCGATTGGCGGCACGCCGGCGTACATGGCACCGGAACTCGCAACCAGCGGTCACATCACCTACCAGACGGACGTCTATTTACTGGGCGCAATCCTGTTTCAAGTTCTGACCGGACACCCGCCACACAGCGGCACAAGTTTGCTCGCCTGCATTCGCGCTGCCGCGCGCAACGAGATACGCGAAACGGATGTTGAGGGTGAGTTGATGGACATCGCCGTCAAGGCAATGGCGACCCATCCCGAGGATCGATACGAAAGTGTCGAGGCGATGATCGATGCGCTCGAACATCAACGACAACATGACCAAAGTGGACGCTTGGTGCGCCGAGCGTGCAAACGGATGACCGCCGCCACGGCCGACAATCACTACGAAGACTTTCGCATCGCCGACGCACTTCTCAGTGAAGCGATTGAGGTTTGGCCAGAAAACGAACGCGCGCTCCTCGCTCGCACAAAGCTGCAAGAGAAGTTCGCTGAATCCGCAGCCAGCCGTGGCGACTTGGATTTGGCTCTTTCGATTTACGAAGCAGCCGGCTTGGGCGAGAGCGACGCTGCCGCAGATGTGCGTGTCAAACGAGACAAACGCGATTCGGGTCATCGCCAGGCGTCGAAGTACTCCGCTCTGTTTACGCAATCGCCAGAGGCGGGCCTTCTGATCCAAATGACGACGGGGATCGTTGTCGAAGCCAACCGAATGTACGAACAGCTTTTTGGTTACGATGCCAAAGAGGTTGCCGGGCGAAAAATCTCGGAGCTGAATCTGTGGGCATGTCCGGAACGCCGCAACCTGATGATCCAAGAGCTTCAAGAAACCGGAGCAATTGACAACTTCGAAGCGAGGTTCTTGCACACCGACGGACATGCGATCGACGTCTTGATCAGTGGACGAGTGGTGGATGTTCGCGGTGAGGACATGCTCGTGTCGACGATCCGCGACATCTCCCAGCGCAAAAAGGCTGAAACAGAGCTCCATCAGAGCCGTCAGCGTTTGCGTGACTTGCAAAGTCTGGCAGGATTGGCGACCTGGTCGTACGACGTGCGGACCGAGAGTGTGAGTTGGAGTGAAGAGGCGTTTCTGCTTGCCGATCGCGATCCTGAGCAAGGACCGCCCACTCCCGAAGAATTCATGGAGCTGATCCATCCCGAGGACCGCCCCAAACTGAAGACCACCATCGACAACGCTCTCAGCTCAGGTGCAGCCTACGAGGTCCGCGTTCGGCAAAAAGGGGCCAGAGGCAATTACAAGTCGTTGCTGGTTCGCGGACAACCGATTTTCGACGCTGAGGGGAAAACGATCGAGATTTACGGTGTGCTGATGCCTGAAAGAGCCGCAAGATAGGCATTTTCGTTCTCGTCGCCTCCTTCACGGGCGTCCTGTGCGAAACCTTTGGTCTTGGCAAAGGTTTCAAAAGAGTAAACTGGTTGTGGTTCGTATTCTGTCGCACCATTGTCCCCCCACGAGAGACTTGCTTGGCCGTCAGTGAATCAACCGCAATGCGTTACCAACAGTCCGACCCGGACGTTCGTTTGATGCTGCGCGTGCGAGAGGATGACATGGGGGCGTACGAGGAATTGGTTCGCCGCTATCAGCCGAGACTTGTTCGACTGATGTCGACGATTGGACCTCGACAGGATATGGCCGAGGACTTGGTGCAAGAGACCTTTATGCGAGTCTATCGAGCTCGTCAGCGGTACGAACCAGGAGCCAAATTCTCGACCTGGCTGTTCACCATTGCCGGCAACGTCGCACGCAACGCCGCTCGTTCGCTTGGGCGACGACACGAGGTGAATGAAGTCGACGCGCCGCGACATGGTGATTCGCCAAGCGAACCGCAACTGCTGGCTGCAACCGCATTGGAAGCGAGCGGCTTGATGCCAACGCGACTTGCGGAAGGGGTCGAGCGTGCAGAAATTGTTCGCGCCGCCGTCTCGGCATTAAGTGAAAGGCAGCGAATGGCGTTGATGCTGTCTCGCTTCGAGAACATGAGTTACGCCGAGATCGCTGAAACAATGGATTTGACGACCAAGGCGGTCAAATCGCTCTTAAGTCGGGCACGCGTCAACCTCCGCGAGATCCTGCAGCCGTACATCGATTCGGGCCTGATTCCTCGGGAGGTCGAACCATGAGCGTGACACTTTCCGATCAAACGCCTATCGATCCAGATGATGAGCTGCTTGTCGCTTACCTCGATGGCGAACTGAGTGCTCGCGAAGAGAGCGAGTTGATGAATCGCCTGCTCGACGACGAAGAGCTCAACGAGCGATTGCAGCGTCTGCAGGAAGGTTGGGATTGGCTCGATAAACTGCCTGACGCGACGCCAAATGAGAAGCTCGTTGAATCGACACTCGAGCTCGTCGTCGCGGACGTGATCAAACAGGCTCCCGCCAAACAGGACTCCAAGGGCCGTTATCGCATGCCCTTGCTGACCGTGATCGCGTGCCTATTCTTTGCCGCCGGGGCCGCGTTCTACGTCAAGAATCAGCGGGATCGCCAATATCGACAACAGCTCGAAGATCTTGTCGTCGCAGAAAACTTGGACGCCTATCTTTACGGGAAAGACCTCAAACTCATGCGTTCGCTCGCGTCGGATACGGCATGGGCAAACATGGTCGAAGCAGCCAGTGAAGTGGGTGTCTTTGGTGCGGTTCAACCGTCAAGAATCGCAAACACTCCCGTTCAAGAGCGGCAAGCTTCGCTGGAGTCACTCGAACACGCCAATCGCAGCGTCCTCTATTCTCGCTGGGAACGTTTTTCACGACTCAAGCCCGAACAGATCGCGGAATTGCGAAAGACAGCGAGCGCTGTTCAGTTGCAAGCCGACGCCGATATGCTGCTCGAAACCATGAAGGCCTACGCGGTCTGGCGGGAACAGCTCCCGCCGCAGCTCCGCGACGAGATCGAATCGGATGACGGCCCTACTCGCCGTGAAGCGATCGACAAAGGGATCGAGTTGGTTCAAAACGAAACCGCAAAGCGATCGCGTAGCCAAATCGATGAGGAAACCGTTGAACGAATCTACTACGTGCTGCGGCGGATCTTGCGTCAACGTCTCAGCGACGGTGATGAATCGATGCAAAAGATGGTCAAGTTCGCCGAGCAGATTTCGGGTGGTCGCGACAGCGAACCAATCAAGGTTGGAATGATTCTGTTGGGCGACGCGATGCGACGAGGCGGGCGTGGGCGTGGACCGCGACCACCAAGTTTCATCGAGCATTCACGCGGTCTCGATGCCGACGAAATGGAAATGATCCGCCTGGTCTTGCCCAACAGTGCCGTCGACATGCTTGACGTCGTTGCTGGAGGCGACGAGATCGTCGAGGACTTGGTGCTTCGCAACTGGGCCGAGGAATCGGTCCGTCGAAAAATGCCCGTTTGGAAAGACGATTCGACGCTGCTGGAGCGTTACACCGAATTGCCAGACGACGATCGCGAAACTCTTGATCTTTCGCCGCCTGGTCGCATGCTCGACGAGATCACACGCCCGAGATCGCCCTGGGGCGGCGGCGACAAGAACCGTCGCCGAGAGTCGAAATAAAACTGAGCCGAACGCGCTAGCGTCGGGCCTCACGATCGAATGTACAAACCGCCAAATGATCCCCGTAGTGCTCAGGACGCGGAGCGTCCGAAGAGTGCGTTCCCACGGGGACCGTGGGAACGAGGAAGGTGAGCCAAACGGGATCACTAGACGGTCAATACGATCTTGCCAGCGAGCGAGCCTTCGCATTGCAACGTCGCCGCTTCTTGCAAGCGATGCGCTTCGGCGGCTTGGTCCAATGGCAGCGTTGTCGCCGTGTTCGCCTTCAGCTTTCCGCTGGCCAACCATCGATTGATGTCCTCGGCAGCTGTCCGCATCTCTACAGGACTCGCCTTGAACATGACAAAGCCATGCAGGGAGCATTCTTTGACATAAAAGGGGCCAACTGGAAACTCCGGTCGCGCATCGCGGCCGGCCATCAAAACCATTCGCCCGCGTTCGGACAAGACTTCGACGGCCGTTTCGAAATCAGGTTCGCGGCGCGTTTCCCAAAAGACGTTCACACCCTTGGGAGCCTTTTCGACGACGGCTTCGGCAATCGACTCATTCTTGTAGTTGATCGCCTCATCGGCCCCTAGCTCGATCGCCCGCTGACACTTTTCGTCGCTGCCCGCCGTTGCGATCACGCGAGCCCCTTTGGCCCGCGCCATCTGCACAACCATGGATCCAACACCCCCTGTGCCACCGATGACCAAGATCGACTCGCCAGGTTGCAAATCGGCTTCGCGGAAAAGGCCAAGGTGAGCGGTGACGCCAACGAGTGCGATGGAAGCAGCGTCTTCGAAGGCGACCTCGTCAGGCAAGGGAAAACACCAATCCGAATCGATGCAGATTTGTTCGGCAAACGTGCCCTGACGCCCAAGCAATCCCTGGTTGGTGCACCAAACGCGATCACCCGGCTTCCATCGCGTCACCCCGTCGGCGACGTCTTCAATTACGCCGGCCGCATCACAGCCAGGTATGAACGGTTTGGGGGTTTCAAATGAGACAGCACCGCCGCGCACATAGGTGTCGATCGGGTTCACCGAGACGGCGTGCACTCGAATCCGAACTTGACCGTCCGCCAACTGCGGATCAGGCAGCTCGCCAAATTGAATGACCTCTGGCCCGCCGGTTCGCTCAATAAATGCTGCCTTCATCGATGCATGCTCACACTGGTCTGCGTTGCGTGACGTGGATCAATCGTGTCGATCCGAAGGCATGATCGTAAAGGAATGACAAAACCAACGTTAGCCCCTGGCGAAGGTCTCACCCGGATCATCGTGTCCGCCCTGTGAGCTGAACGCGCTCGCGTCAGGCCTCGCGATCGAGTGTGTGTCCGACGAGTGAACGGGACGCGGAGCGTCCGAAGAGTGCGTTCCCACGGAGACCGTGGGAACGAGGGAGGGACGGGAGAAAACACCCTCCTTTCTAAGGAGGGTCGGGCGCTAAAGCCCGGGGAGGTTCCGATGCAGTTGTGAACCCCCTCGTTTCTCGAAACCCTCCCGGAGGGAGGGTGATTCGATAACGATGCTTCAAAGTAGCGTTTGCTACTTCAAACTGGATCAATCGACTCAGTTTCCGCTTTCGTCGAGAGCGGTTTGGAACTTCGAACGATCGTCAACCGATTCGTAGAATCCCTGGACTATTGCGTCGCCGTCGTTGCCACCAAAGAAAGCGGCCATCATGCGATCGGTTGGCTGTTTGAATCGTGTTTGCAACTCTTCAAACGAGGGTTCGAAGCCGACGGGTTTGATGACATAGACGACGGTCTTGGGCTGGTTCATTGCGACTGCAACGCCACCAATCTCGGTTGCAAACACCGACTTCATGAAGTCGTCGCCAACGGAATCAAGTTCTGGCACGTTGCCGATCGTCGATCCGCCACGGCCCTGCATTTGAAGGTGCGAGAAGGGACCGATGCCAAGATCAAGGAAGTCCTTCTTGTCCTCACCGATGGCCTCTTCAAACGATCCGCCATCAACCTTCTCGGCGATCTCTTGGGCGGCGGCAAGTGCAAGATCACGAGCTTCAATCGTGCGTGCTGCCTTGATGACTTCGTCTTTGACTTCGTCAAGCGTTGGCGTGTAAGCCTCTTTTTCTTCGGTCTTCCACGAGATGTAGGTTAGGCCACCTTGGTCGTCGACCGTTCGCAACGGGTAGTACAACTGTTGTGGCTGAAGCTGGCCGGGGAAGCCATACATCATCAGGGCAAATGGAGGTCCACGACGTAGCATTTCGAAGCCTTCTTCGCTCGATTGAGCAATCGGCTCATCGTCAATCGAAACAATGTCGTAGGGACCAACCGGCTCTTGGTATTCCAGGCCAAGCTTTTTCGCGAGCGCCTTCATGTCGAACGGTTCAAGGGGGTCAACCTTGTCGCCGTTGGCAACATTGCTCTCGTGAATCGCGCGGCTGTTGAAGTAACTCTTCATCTCACGCACTGCCGCAGCGGCTGCCGCGTTTAGTTTGCGGCGAGCCTCTGGACCGGCGAGGTCCTCGGCGATCTGATCGCGAACTTCTTCAAATGTTTTCGTCTTGGCTGGCTCGGCTTCTTCGGCGGCTGCTTCAGCGGAAGCATCTTCGCCAGCGGAACCTTCGGTACCTTCTGATTCTGCGTTGGAATCGTCGGCAGCCGCGGTTTTCTCGGCGGCAGCTTCGCCTTCACCCTCTTCGTCAGCCGATTCAGCGGTCTCGGCCGACTCTTCGGATGCTGGAGCCTCTTCGGTGGCTTCAGCAGCAGCTTCTTCGGTCGACTGCGATTCGTCCTGCAACGCAACCAAGCGAACAGCACGATCGGCGTTGGTGCTGGATTGATCGGCCCGGCCAGCTTCGCCTTCTTCGCTTGTCGATTCGCCTGCTTCTTCAGCGGTATCCTCCGCAGTTGCTTCGCCCGCTTCTGCGGAAGCATCCGCACCTGCTTCTTCTGACGAGCCTTCAGCCTCCTCTGCCGATGCCGCATCCGTGTCGCCTGGGGCTGATTCGGAAGCTTCTGCGTCCGTCTTTTCCGCTGCTGCATCGCCAGAATCTGCGGCCTCTGGGCTTGTGTCTGCGGCACCAGCGTCCGCTCCAGCCTCAGCAGCACCCTCACCGGCGGGCGAGAACATGCCGGTCGGCAATTGGAATTCGCCGCCACTCAAACGTTTGTCGTATTCGGCACGCAACTCTTCCTCGGTCAGCTTTGCGATTTCGGCGTCGAGGAATGTTTTGTAATTGGCGACCAGGTATTCAAACTTTGCAGTCGAACGTTTGTAGAAACCAGGTTCGGGCGATTGGTCGCTCGCGCTTCGATCTTTGCCTTCGTCAAAGATCTTCTGGATTTCAGCCATCGAGGGATTCTCGTTGGTTTGGTCCATGAATTCCGAAACGGGAACGCCGTAAACGTCGATCCGCGCGTTTCGATTGAGCTTCAGGAACGACTCCCACTGTTCGGAAGGTGTCAGCTGTGGGAATTGACCACTCGGTACAGCTGCGTAGGCGGCCTGGGAATACATGCTGGCCAGCAATTGGTACCGAAGCTGTTCGTACAGGTGTGGCCGGCCCATCGAGTTGCCGGTGCTCTCCATCAGCAGACCGATGATCTGCGACTCCGTGAATCGACCATCCGAGTACTGCTGCAGCCATGTTTCGATCGCAAAATCGTCAAGCTCGAAGCCAGCTTTCTTGGCTCGGTTGGACCACTGAACCGCACGAACGGTCCATTCGTTCGATGCCGTTTCGTTGATCCCGATTCGTTCGATGCGTTGATTTTGGGCGTCGTAGGAAAAACCGCCGGTTCGGGGCACACCACCATCGGCAATCGTCAATTCCGCGAGTTCGCGAAGGAACCGGACAGTTGCCGCATGGTTGCGAGTCAACGAATCCATACGTGCCTGGGTCAGGGTGATCCCATCGAATTGGGCGACAACGGCTTCACCGCCGCCACTCGCTCCACGCCGCATGTAAGTGTCCATCACAGGAAGGACGACGAATGCGAACATTGCCAATCCGGTCAACAACACCATCAATGGCTTGAGGTTGCGCCGGAAAATCTCGAAAGGACTGTTGTTCATAGGAGGAAACTTTCAGAGTCTCAAATCTGCCTGACCGTGGTCGTTTTGTTTGCAAAACTGTATCCGCCGGGCCTCTCCCTGGAAAGAATCCCCAAAATTGGCACCCGAGGGTGAATGTTGAGGAGGAAGAAGTTCGACAATCAGGGAAAATTGGCTGCGTACTCTTTTCGCGGGATTGGTGAAATTATTGGGGTCCGTCCATGGTGGCACTCTGAAAGAGCCGGCAAAACGTCATCCTCAGTCATCTTGACAAATGATGGCAGATCACCCAACCCTCTTTAGGCGGCTTGAGGACAAACAGCGGACCAAAACGTCACCACCCGTGTTCATTTCGGGAAGTTGACCGACCGCTGGGGCGTCCTTTCGACCTGGAGTTGCTCACCAACCAAGTAGAAAGCGTATCGCCCCCCTTTTTCAAGGGTCAAGGCGAATTGCTGTCACAACGGTAGAACCAATCCGATAAACAACCACTGTCGGCGCCGACCATCCTTTTCGAAGGCCGGAAAATCGGCTGGACCCGAAGTCAAGACTCGAACCATCGCACGTTGAATGGCCAAAAGCACGGGCAAGAGCTTGGTGATCGTCGAATCACCGGCAAAAGCACGCACAATCTCCAAATTCCTTGGGAGCGGATACCAGGTCGAGGCGAGTATCGGTCACGTCCGCGATCTGCCCGAGGGCAAAAAAGATTGTCCGGAGAAGTTCAAGAAAGAAGAGTGGGCCTACCTCGGCGTTGACATCAACGACGGGTTCAAACCGGTCTACATCGTCCCTGATGAAAAGAAAAAGCAGGTGACGAAGCTCAAGAAAGCCCTCAAAGAGTGTGACAAGCTCTATCTCGCGACGGACGAAGACCGCGAAGGAGAGGCGATCAGCTGGCACCTGCTCGAGATCCTCAAGCCAAAAGTGCCGGTCCACCGACTCGTTTTCCACGAAATCACCAAAGAGGCGATCGCAAACGCTCTCGAGGCGACGCGGGAAATCGATGAAGGTCTTGTCAATGCGCAAGAAACTCGTCGAATTATCGACCGCCTCTACGGCTTTGACATGTCCCAGCTGTTGTGGCGGCGTGTCGGCAAAAACACCAGTGCCGGACGTGTGCAAAGTGTCGCAGTGCGTCTGATCGTTCAGCGCGAACGCGAGCGAATTGCCTTTGTCGATTCGACCTACTGGGACCTGGAAGCGATCTTCGAAACCCAGAAATCGGAAAAGATGACAGCGACGCTGGCATCGGTCGACGGGCGCAAGATTCCCTCAGGCAAAGACTTTGATTCGGCAACCGGTCAGCTCAAGAATGCCGACCTGTACCAGATGGACGAGCAGCAGGCGACCGAATTGGCCGGCCGCTTGATGAACGCCGATTTCTCGGTCACGTCGGTCGAAGTCAAACCCTTTACCGAAAGGCCTCGCGCACCGTTTACGACCAGTACGCTGCAACAGGAAGCCAACCGCAAACTCGGTTTCTCGGCCAAACGCACGATGGGTGCCGCCCAGAAGCTGTACGAGAACGGTTACATCACCTACATGCGTACCGACAGCACGACGCTCAGCAAGGAAGCGATCGGCGCCGCTCGAAATTTGGTACGCAGTGAATACGGCGACGATTTCCTTCACCCCGACGTGCGGGTCTACAAGGGTAAAGTCAAAAACGCCCAAGAAGCTCACGAAGCGGTACGTCCGGCCGGTACGTCGTTCCGAAAACCGAGCGCTGTCAAAGGCGAACTCGATTCCGACCAATTCCGCCTCTATGAGTTGATTTGGAAACGGACGATCGCCTGTCAAATGGCCGATGCGAAAAAGCAACGTATCAGCATCTCGATCGAAGGCGGTGGAGCCAAATTCACGGCTAGCGGAACAAGCATCTTGTTCGAAGGTTTTCTACGAGCCTACGTCGAAGGCAGCGACAACCCCGAAGCCGAATTGGCCAATAAAGAACGGCTCCTGCCAAGTGTTCAAGAGAACGAATCGCTTAGCGCCAAAGAGCTTGAGCCAAAGAGTCACACGACTCAGCCACCAGCGCGGTACACCGAAGCTTCGCTCACACGAACCCTCGAAGAACGCGGTATTGGTCGTCCGAGTACGTATGCGTCGATTATCGGAACCATCACCGACGAGCGGCGGAACTACATCATCAAGAAAGGCTCTGCCCTCGTTCCGACATGGCGAGCTTTCAGTGTCACTCGCTTGATGGAACAACACTTCTCGACACTCGTTGACTACGAGTTCACCGCCGAAATGGAGGATTTCCTTGACTCGATCAGTCGTCAGGAAGTGGGGGCGCGGCAATACCTCGAGAAGTTCTACTTTGGCGACCAATCCCAAGACAAACACAATGTCGGATTGAAGGAACGCGTCAAAGTCAAACTTGATGAAATCGACCCGCGGACCACGGCGCAGTTCACCCTTGGCACTCCCGACTCGGGTGAGCACCGAGAAGAAGTCTTTGTGCGTGTTGGCCGCGACAATCCGTTCATTCAACAGGGCGAACGCACGGCCTCGATCCCCGACGGCTTGCCGCCCGATGAGATGGACCTGCCAAAAGCGATCGAGCTGCTTGAACAAGCCGAGATTCAGCAGGCTCCGATCGGCACGCACCCCGACAACGGCAAACCCATTTACGTCAAAGTCGGCCGATTCGGTCCCTACATTCAACTTGGCGAATCGGACGACGAAGAGAAACGTAACCAGTCGCTGCTTCGTGGTATGACCCCCGAAGACTTGACGGTCGAAATGGCTTGCAAGCTTCTCGAGCTGCCACGAACACTCGGCGACCACCCGGAAAACGGAAACCCCGTCCAGGCGTTCGACGGTCGCTACGGACCGTACGTCAAATGCGAGAAAGAGACGCGTTCCCTCCCAGCGGATCTCTCTCCGCTTGATGTCACGTTCGAACAAGCGATGGAGCTTCTCAAGCAGCCCAAGACGCGAGGCCGCGCTGCTCCCAAAGAACCGCTGAAGGTTTATGAGGGCAAGTCGCCGGTGACCGAAGGCGAGGTGAAGATTCTTGATGGACGCTATGGACCGTACGTGACCGATGGCGAAACCAATGCATCGCTGCCTCGCGGGTCCGATCCGAAGGAATTGACCTTCGAAGCTGCCCTCGACCTGCTTGCCGTTCGCGCCGCAAAGGGGCCGACCAAGAAGAAGAAAAAGAAGAAAGCAACCAAAAAGAAGGCTGCGAAGAAAAAGACGGCTAAGAAAAAGGCAACCAAAAAGAAGGCCGCAAAGAAGAAAGCCGTCAAAAAGAAGACTGCGAAGAAAAAAGGCGTGCCTGAGAAGAAGTCGTAGGCTGTGCTGTTCGTAGCTACCTTCGCCAGAAGGTGGATGTGCTGTGAAGGTTCCCGCTTTTGGACCCCGCCATCGGATCAGGGGGGCAGAAGATTCCGGCTAAAGCCGGTACTACGAACGGCGAGCGAGCAAAAAACGCGATGGGAACATGGCCTACACGAGTCGCTGGCAAATGTGATAGGCTTTTCGCTTGATCAACAAACAAACCCAACTGCAGAAAGTTTGAATCGAACATGGCTGGTATTGAACGCGTCCGCGAAATCCGTCGTCTCCGCGCTCGTCGTCGCAAAACCGCGATCCTGATTGCTCGTGCTAAGAAAGGCACGATGGACAAGAGCGAAGTGGTACGCAAGCTTCGCAAGCTGACGCCCGGCGCCGATGTCATCATCGAGCGCGAAAAGCTCGCCTAGGCAAACCGACTCATCGGGCCACCCGTGGTGGGTGGGGCCACAACTGCTTCGTCGTTCTCTTACAGGAATGTCACGAAACGGGACTCGTTGCCTCGTCCACTACCCTTGAATCCGAGCCCTCTGATGCTCGGGGCCCAAACTCTCAAAAAATTCTCGATACCGGCGAACCGCCCTTTGTTTCAGGGCGTACCGGTAGCTTGAAATCTAGACCAAGCGTGCGAAAATCTCGCCGCGTTGCGAGTGAGTGTCTATTGATGCCACTCATTCGTCCCCCTACCCCACCTTCCCTGGACCAGACGCCACGAGCCTATGACGTCCGAGAAAGAAACGCCGCGCCCGATGATCGAGGCGATTGGGCTGAGCAAGTTTTATGGCCCCTTCGCAGCTGCACGAGATGTCACCTTTACGGTGGGCGAGGGAGAGCTGGTTGCTTTCCTGGGTCCCAACGGTGCAGGCAAAAGCACGACCATGAAAATGCTGACCGGCTACATTGCCGCAAGCGAAGGTCAGGCCCGGATCGCCGGTCACAACATGATGGAGGACCGGTTGGAAGGCAGTCGCCACCTCGGCTACCTTCCCGAAAACGGCCCGCTCTATCCCGAGATGACGCCGTCGTCGATGCTCGACTTCTTTGCCGACGCTCGTGGAATGAACGCCAGCAAGAAGCAGGAACGCATCGATGCGGTGATCGACATCTGCGACCTCTCGTCGGTGCTGCACAAGTCCATCAGCAAGCTCTCGAAGGGTTTCAAGCAACGTGTCGGCATGAGCCAAGCACTGCTTCACGAGCCCGACGTGCTGATCCTTGACGAACCGACCGCCGGCTTGGATCCCAACCAGATTCATGGCGTTCGCAAAACGATGCGTCGATTGAGCGAGACGAAAACGATCCTGCTCAGCACGCACATCCTGCAAGAAGTGGAAGCGATGGCCGACCGCGTCGTCATGATCAACGAAGGACGATTGGTCTTTGACGGCACGGTTGATGAACTTCGAGAGCACGGCAATGGTGACCTCGACAAGGCGTTCCACAAGCTGACTCATGGTGCAACCGTTTGATTTCTTCGCACCTTCAACTCTGTTGATTCCATTCGGTTGTTGTCCGACATCTGACTATTCGAAAGCGTTCAATCCACCATGTTGAATAACGTCGTCACGGCAGTTCTGAGCCTGTTGCTGTTTGACCTCTTCTTTTTGCTTGTGCTGCTTGCACTGGTCGTCACGCTCGCCGGCACCAAACGTGCCGCATTTGCCGTGATGAAAAGAAACTTCATCGGCTACTTTGGCAATCCAACGGGATACGTGTTCCTCTGTATCTTCGTCTTCCTCACGTCGCTGGCCGCCTTCTGGCCTTACGAGTTTTTCAACCAAAACCTCGCGACGCTCGACCAGCTCAACTACTGGTACCCGTTGATCATGCTGGTCTTCATCCCAGCGATCACGATGAGTATCTGGGCGGAGGAAAAGCGACAGGGAACGGACGAACTTCTGTTGACCCTGCCGGCCGATGACTTTGACATCGTGATCGGCAAGTACATGGCGGCTGCATCGATTTTCACCGCTTCGCTGCTGTTCTCGCAAATCAGCACGTTTGCAACACTTGCGATTCTGACAGAAGGCGACATCGACGTCGGACTGATCTTCACAACCTACCTTGGCTACTGGTTTGTCGGGTTGACGATGATCGCGATCGGGATGATCGCGTCCTTCCTGACCGGCAACCTCACCGTCGGCTTCATTCTGGGCTCGCTCTTCAACGCCCCGCTTGCCTTTGCCGCGCTTGCCGATTCGGTCAGCCCCTGGCGGAAGCTCGCCGAATGGCTTAGTAACAGCGGGATCGCACGTCCCTTTGACGACTTCGGTCGCGGTGTGATCAGTAGTTCGTCGGTCCTTTACTTTGTGCTTGTCGCGACCGTCGCACTTTACATCTGTATGGTGTTGATCGGACGTCGCCACTGGACCGGTGGCAAAGATGGCAACACGATGGCTTGGCACTACATCGCCAGAACACTGGCGCTCATCGTTGCAACCACCGGCGCGGTCGTCCTCTTCCGAAACATGGACATCGTTCGCTACGACGCAACTGAAGGAAAAGTCAGCTCGCTTGCTCCTGCGACCAAGAACCTGATTCGCAATCTCGATAGCGACCGCCCGATCGTGATCGACGCCTTCATCAGCGCCGATGTCCCCGAGCTCTACGCACGTACTCGTTACGAATTGATCAACCTTTTGAAGGAGTTCCGCAGCGAGGCGTCGAAGAAAGGTCGCGACATTACGGTCAACCTTTACGACGGAATTGAGCTGTTCAGCGAAGATGCGAACTTGGCCGCACAACGGTTCGGCATCGAACCTGTCAACCGAATGGTCCGCGAGAAAGGTGCCACCCAACAGAAACAACTGATCTTGGGAGCGGCATTCCGTTCAGGTCTCGAGAAAGTCGTTGTCCCCGTCTTCGAGTATGGGATTCCGGTCGAGTACGAACTCGTTCGCTCCATCAACACGGTCGCATCCGGTTCTCGCAAACGAATCGGCATCGTCGCCACCGACGCACGCCTGTTTGGCGGGAACGTGATGCAGGGAATGTCGTTCCAGCCGGTTCCTCGGCACCCGCTGATCGACGAACTGAGCAAACAGTACGAAGTCGAAGAAGTCGACATGAGTGCTCCCGTTTCGCCCGACATGTACGAAGCTTTGATCGCGGTCCAGCCTTCGTCCCTGGCACCTCCGCAATTCCAACGCTTCATCGACGCGGTTAAGGCAGGCGTTCCGACCGTCGTCTTTGAAGACCCGGCACCCGTCGGAACCGGATACATCACGCCCACCGGCATGCCCAAACAATCACCTGGCGGAATGTTTGGCGGCGGTGGCCCTCAACCCAAAGGTGACATTCGCGCTCTTTGGGAAACACTGCAAATCAACTGCCCAGGCAAAGCAGGTCTGCAAGGCATGTACACGCCTGATTTGGTCTGGCAGGCCCACAACCCTTACCCGAACCTCGAACAACAATCGAACGAGCTTTGGATCTTTGTCGATGCAGATGCTCCAAACGCACAACCGGGCGAATGCTTGAGCGACGAAAGTGTCATCACCTCCGGAATGAAGGAAGTGTTGGCGATCGTTTCGGGAGCGGTTGAGCCGCTGAACGATGCGACCTTCAAACACACTCCGCTGCTGACAACGATTCGCGAAAGCGGTTTGATCGGCAGCGATAAGCTTCGCAACCTGATGAACGATCCGATGGCGCTTCGACGCGAGCTCGGTAACATCAAACCGAATCAAACGATTGCGATGCAGATCGAAGGCGAAGTGGATTCGGAAAAGGATGCTGGCTCAGAAGACGGCGAAACGGCCGAGGAAGCAGCGACCAAGAAAGCAATTCGCGCTGTCTATGTCGCCGACACCGACCTGATGATCCCTGAATTCTTGATGATTCGAGCTGACCCCAATCAAGTCGAAGAAGCTCGATTCCAATTCCAGAACGTCACCTTCATCTTGAACTGCATCGATTGGTTGACTGGCGAGACCGAGTTTATCGACGTCCGCAAGCACCAACCAACCTTCACCAGCCTGCGAATGATCGACACGGTTGAAGAAGAGGCCCGTCGAAGTGTCCGCACGGAAAGTGAACGATTCCAAACGCAATACGACGAAGCGATTCGCGAAGCTCAAGAGGGCATGGACGAAAAGCTGAAGTCGCTTCGCGAGCAAATCGAGAAACTTCAAAAGGAAGGCCAGAGCGGAAAGGTTGACCGAGCCAAGGTCACCGCCCTGATCCAACGCTTCCAAGTCGAACAGGAACGCGAGCAACGCAAATTGGACGTGAAACGAACCAAGTTGCAAACGGACCGTGATTCGCAAATTCAAGAGATCGAACGCGTCGCAGCCCAGCAGGTCACGCGCATTCAAAATCAAGTCAAGGCGGCCGCAGTGGCGCTGCCATGTATCCCGCCACTGATTGTTGGCGTTGTCGTGTTCGCCTCGCGCCGCTTGCGAGAACGCGAGAACATCAGCAAGAGCCGCCTGAAATAACGAAAGGACATACCAATGAACGAAGGTACCAAAACAGGCGTCTTCTGGTGCGTCGCTGTCGTGATGCTTGCCATTGCCGCCTTTGTCGCTTGGCCGTCAACGTCCGAGCAAAGCAACGATACGCTGATCAACCGTGATCTCTTCGAGACCTTTTCGGATCCACTTGCCGCTGCAAGCTTGAAGATCGTCACGTTTGATGACGAACGTGGCGAGTTGGAAACGTTTGAAGTCCGCAAAGACCGTGAATCGGGCTTGTGGACGATTCCATCGCGCGCCAGCTATCCAGCTGACGCCGTTGAACAGATGAAGGAAGCCGCCAACGCGTTTGTTGGCTTGAAGATCCTTGATGTTCGATCCGACAACGCCGAAGACCACGAAGGTTTTGGCGTGATCGAGCCGAAACTCGAAGATCTCGAGATCGGTGACGAGGGTGTCGGACGAATGGTCACCTTCAAAGACGACTCACAAAAGACGCTCGCGTCGCTGATCATCGGCAGCAGCCCAAGCGACGATGCAGCCAAGCGTTTCGTTCGCGTGCCTGGCCAGGACCTCGTTTACGTCGTTGACTTTGACGACGCCCCCCTGACGACCAGCTTCACCAAGTGGATCGAAGATGACCTGCTGAAACTGAGCAGCATCGATATCGAGGATATGGAGATTCGCGACCACAACGCTTCGCTGGCTACCGGACAATTCAGTCTGACCAGCAACTACGATGCGAAGGTCAAACTTGATGGTACGGAATGGAGCCTCGAGTCGCTTGCCGAATATGCGGCCAACGATCCGTTGACGCCCATTCCAGTCGATCCACTTCCAAGCGAAAAGCTCGACGCCACCAAGCTTAACGAAATCAAGAATGCGCTCGACGATCTCAAAATCGCCGACGTGCACCGCAAACCCGACGGTATGAGTGCGACGCTTCGCGCCAACAAAGACTTATTGACTGACAAAGATGCGATCAGTTCACTTGGCCGTCGCGGGTTCTATCCCATCCAACGTGGAACCGAATACCAACTACTGTCTGCGAATGGTGAATTGACTGTTGGCTTGAAGGACGGCGTTCAGTACGTCCTTCGGTTTGGCAACATCGCCGGCGTCTCGGACGGAGCAGACTCCGAATCCGCCGAAGAAAGCGAAGGCGGCGTCAATCGCTACCTGTTGGTGATGACGCAAGTTGACGAATCGAAATTCCCCGCACCCGCCCTGGAAGTGCCACCAGAGACGATCGAAGACCTCGAAAAAATGATGGCTCCACAGCCCGAGGTTAACGGCGAAGTATCGGCCACATCGGATACCGAAGCTGCGGCAACCTCCGATGATCCAGCACCTAACGATGCCAAGGAAAGTCAGGGGGAAGCATCCGAAGAGACGACTGAAGAAGCAGAAGCGAACACCGACGCGAGCACTGACGAAGCCGGCGACGCGGATGGCGGTGAACCAGCTCAAGAAACAACCGAATCGGAAGAAGCCTCTGGCGAGTCTGAATCCGACGGAAGCGGCGAAGCCGAAGGTTCGGGCGGTGGCCAAGACGAGTCCGCTGAGGACGCAGCCGACGATACAGAAAAAGAGGCCGAAGGCGCTGGTGAAGATGAAACCGAAACATCGGCTGAGCCTGAAACCACCGACGAAGCCCCCGCTCCGGAATCCGAGGTAGTCGTGAAAGCTGACGAGGCTGGCCAGGAAGCATCCGAAGAGAATGACTTTGCGAGCATGTCGGATGAAGAGAAGCAAGAGTTGCTTGAGGCCGAGCGTGAGAAGATCTTGAAGGAGAACCAACGCAAGATCGACGAGCGCAACGATCAACTGGCGGATGCCCGTCGTCGTGTCGCCGAGCTGAATGCACGTTTCGCAGACTGGTACTACGTCATCTCGGAAGAGACCTATTCGAAGCTCCGCATCGACCGCGAAGAACTGTTCGCTAAGCCCGGTGCAACCGGCCCTGTGCCCGGTGCTGGCGGCCCAACGTTGCCAAACTTCCAAGTTCCCGGTGCACCCGGTGGATTCCCAGGCAACTAGTGCGACAAATAGGTGTTTGTGCCGGATCTGCGTCGCTGACGCTCCTTGATCCGGCCTACGGCCCGTGACTTACCGTAGCTACGCTCGCCAGAGCGTGGGGCAGTGGAAGACGGTCATCCAACGCACAACCACCTTCTGGCGAAGGTAGCTACGAAGGACGGGCCGGTCGTTATGCGACGACGGCACCCACAAACATCAGCAAAAAGACCATGATGCCCAGCAGCAACATCATCGCTCCGAAGCAAAGCCCGACGATCAGCTTCACCTTGGCAGACTGAAACTGGGCCGCGAGCGATCCGGGCGGAGGATTGATTTGGGCAAGCTCCGCTTCACTCTTCTTCAATGAGTTCCATTGAAGAAGTCGGACCAAGTACCAGGGACCGATGATCAGGCCACCGAGCGAGCTGCACAAGAGTGTCACGAGGATGGCGAGCCAAAACTGACTCGCATCCTTGATGATCGCCTCGGCTTTGGCCCGGGCAACTGGATCGAGTGAGCTGATATCGGTCGGTGCCATTGCAGCCGTTGGCGCTGCGTATGGATTCGCGGGGTCGTTGCTCATCAATGTGTCTTGTGTTCTCGGGTCGCTTGGGTTTGATTCAATCGAGGTGAAGGAGCGCGCCGCTTGCGCTGGAAGCCGAAGATTCTTTCGAAACGGGCTCAGCCGAACATTGTCGGCCAGATCAGCCTTACAATGTTGTCCGTTTGACCCGCACCTGGCCTGATTCGTCTCACTTTATGTCCGACAGACCTCGAATCTTTCTGACTCGTGAACTCCCTCCCGAGTCAATGAAACGCTTGCAGCAGGCGAGTGACCTGCAATTCAACGCTGAGGACCGTGTCCTTGAAAAGCAAGAGATTATCGACGGCGCACGCGACGCCGATGGCTTGCTTTGCCTATTGACTGACACGATCGACGCTGAGGTGATGGACGCACTTCCTCAGCTCAAGGTGATCGCGAATTTCGCTGTCGGCTTTAACAACATCGACGTCGACGCTGCCACCCAGCGTTCCATTCCCGTGACCAACACGCCCGGCGTCTTGACGGATTCAACGGCAGACATGGCTTTGGCGTTGATGCTCGCCTCTGGACGCCGCGTCGTCGAAGGCGACCGGATGGTGAGGTCGCAGAGTTGGAAAGGATGGGGGCCGCTTCAATTGCTAGGTCTTGATATCAGCGGCGCGACACTGGGAATCGTCGGCATGGGGCGGATCGGACAAGCGGTTGCGCGACGAGCCGCAGGTTTTGACATGCGCGTGATTTACTGGAGCCGATCCAAGCTTGACGCAGCTGTCGAACAAGAGTGCAACGCAACGTACGCTTCGCTCGACGACGTGCTTGCCGAGAGCGACTTCCTTTCGCTCCACGTTGCACTGACCAACGAAACAACGCATTTGATTGGACGCGAGGAACTGGCTCGACTCAAACCCACTGCACGAATCATCAACACGGCTCGCGGCCCGGTGATCGATGAAAAAGCACTCGTCGATTGGCTCAAGGCCAACCCACACGGAGGCGCGGGACTTGACGTGTACGAACGCGAGCCGCAATTAGAGCCTGAACTCGATTCGCTAGAAAACGCGGTTGTTGCACCTCACCTTGGCAGCGCAACGATCGGGACACGCACCAAGATGGGCAACATGGCTGTTGCGAATTGTCTCGCGGCTTGTCGAGGTGAACGCCCACCCAACCTCGTTAACCCCGAGTTTGATCGCTAGAAAACGCCGCCTGAATCGGGCAAGCCGCTTTTCAAGAATTGGGTCACTATGTTCGAAACGCTCGCTCCATTGGTCGCTCTTTCGCCGATCGTCGTCGTTGCGATCTTTCTGGTGATCCTTCGTTTTCCAGCCTCCAAGGCGATGCCTCTGTCGTACGTCACGGCGCTGCTGGTTGGGCTTTTTTATTGGAGATTGAGCTATGCCCAAATCGCCGCCGCTTCGGTCAAGGGCTTGGTCATTACCTTCACGCTGTTGTACATCATCTTTGGCGCGATCCTTTTGCTGAACACGCTCAGCGAGAGTGGCGGGCTCTCGGTCATACGTCAGGGTTTCACCAACATCAGTGACGACCGGCGGGTTCAGGTGATCATCATCGCTTGGCTTTTTGGTTCTTTCATCGAAGGGTCCGCAGGCTTCGGCACTCCCGCTGCTGTTTGCGTGCCTCTTCTCGTCGGCCTCGGATTTCCGGCCAAGTCGGCTGTTGTGTCTGGAATGCTCATCCAATGCACTCCCGTTTCGTTTGGCGCCGTCGGAACTCCGATCCTTGTTGGAGTCAAAGGCGGACTTGAGGATAGCGCTGCGGTCGAGGCCTATGCCGAGGGACTGGGGATGGCCTCCTGGACCGAACTACTACCGATCATCGGAGGAAAAGTCGCGATCCTTCATGCGACCTGCGGAACGCTCATTCCGCTGTTGGTTGTCTGCGTGATGACTCGCTTTTTCGGAGCCAATCGGAGTTTTCGTGATGGACTTGCGATCTGGAAGTTTGCGTTGTTTGCTTCGCTCTGCATGACGATCCCCTACGCGATCATCGCAAACACTCTTGGCCCTGAATTTCCTTCACTGCTCGGCTCACTTGTTGGCCTCGCCATCGTCATTCCGGCCGCGCAAAATCGCTTCTTGCTTCCCAAGAATGATCACTGGGATTTTCCGGAGCCCGCGCAGTGGGATGCTTCGTGGAGCGGTACAACCGAGATCAAGTTTGAAGCCCCCAAACGTAGCCTGCGGCTTTGGCAAGCCTGGCTGCCCTACGTTTTGATTGCCGCCCTGTTGGTGCTAACGCGACTGCCACAGCTCGAGATTGGCAATTGGCTAAAAAGTTTTGCCTTGCCGACCGATCCGCAAACCACGGTTGCGGTGTTCGGTTCGACGGTCGAAATCAAACCGGTATCGATCCTATTCCTCCCCGGCACCATCTTCATCGTCGTTTGTATTCTGACCGTTCTTCTTCATCGAATGGATGCTCCCTCGGTTGGCCGAGCGGTCACCAAATCTTGGCGAATGATCCTTTCGGCGTCGGTCGCACTGATCTTTGCCGTCCCGATGGTGCAGGTCTTCCTGAATTCGGGCGACGGGGCAGCCGGACTCGCCTCGATGCCCGAAGAATTGGCCAGTGGAGTCTCCTCAATCGTCGGAAAGGCTTGGCCCGCTGTGTCGCCCGCAATCGGCGGTGTGGGCGCGTTTGTCGCAGGCAGCAACACGATTTCGAACATGCTGTTCAGCAGTTTTCAGTTTGGCGTTGCCCAGAATATCGGTGCCGACCCTCGCTGGGTCGTGGCGCTGCAGGCAGTGGGCGGTGCCGCTGGAAACGTGATTTGTGTCCACAACGTTGTTGCCGCCTGTGCGGTCGTCGGGCTGATCGGCCGCGAGGGCGACGTGATACGGATCACATTTTTTGTCTTTCTGTATTACATTCTTGTGGCTGGCTTGTTGGGGATTTGCCTCGCATAGCAGCCCACGCGAACCATTTATCTTACGACCCGAAGACGCTATGACCGTTTCTCCGCTCAATCCACGCCAGCGCATCTTGATGGGGCCTGGCCCAAGTACCGTTCCCGCACGCATCCTGCGGGCCATCGGCGCGCCAACACTGGGACATCTGGATCCACAGTACATCGAATACATGGACGAAGCTTGCCAATTGATGCGGCAGGTTTACGGGACGGAGAACGCATTGACCTTTCCGGTCTCGGGCACCGGCATGGCGGGCATGGAAACGATCGTCGTGAACCTCGTTGAACCTGGCGATGAAGTCATCGTCTGCATCAACGGCGTTTTCGGCGGACGCATGAAAGACAACATGGAGCGAGCCGGTGCGACCGTGCACGTTGTCGAAGTCCCTTGGGGCGAAACCTTTACCGATGAAATGATCGCCGACGCAGTTGGCAAGCACCCCAACGCGAAGGTGCTGGGGGTCGTTCACGCTGAAACCTCAACCGGGGCACATCAAGACCTGACCAACGTTGGAAAGATTGTCCACGACGCCGGGATGTTGCTTGCGGTCGATACGGTCACTTCGCTTGGCGGTCACGAAGTCAAAGTTGACGATTGGGGCATCGACGCCGTTTACTCCGGCACACAGAAATGCCTCTCATGTCCTCCCGGTCTATCCCCCGTTTCCTTTTCACCTCGTGCAATCGAAAAGATGGACGCACGCACGACTAAGGTGCAAAGCTGGTACTTGGACGTCTCGATGCTCAAGAACTATTACACCGGCGGTGGTGGACGGGCTTACCACCACACCGCGCCGATCAACATGGTTTATGCACTCCGCGAGGCGCTTTCGATCATTGTCGAAGAGGGCATCGAAAACCGTGTGCGTCGCCACGAAGAGATGCACAAGCTACTGCGAGCCGGCTTGGAAGAACTGGGACTAAAGTACATTCCCAAGAATTCGCTTTGCACACTCAACTGCGTCTCCGTTCCTGAAGGAATCGACGAAGCCGCGGTGCGACGTCGATTGCTCGAAGAGTACGACATTGAAATCGGTGGCGGACTGGGCGTCTTCGCTGGTAAAGCATGGCGGATTGGTTTGATGGGCGATTCAGCGACCAAACGCAACGTGACGACTTTGCTTGCTGCCCTGAAAGATTGTTTGAGCTGAAGCGAAACGAGTGACTGATCTAAGCGGTCTGGCCGAGATATTTCCAGCAAAACGCTTCGTCAAAGACGATGCGTTTCGTGCTGCATTTGAGTCGGACGGTTTAACGGCGTTCCGCGAAAAGCCACTTGCCGTGGTGATCCCCGAAACCGCTGACGAAACCGTTGCCGCCGTACGTTGGTGCCACGATCACGCAGTCCCCTTTGTCGCGCGCGGCAGCGGAACGAGTCTCTCGGGAGGTTCCTTGCCTGTCGCTGGTGGCATCGTCATCGCACTCAACCGACTGAACAAGATCCTTCGGGTCGATCCTGATGATCGCGTCGCCGTGGTTCAACCGGGCGTGATCAACAACCACGTTACTGATGCGGCGTCACCCCATGGTTTGTACTATGCCCCCGACCCTTCAAGCCAAACGATCTGCACTATTGGTGGAAACGTCGCCTTCAACTCCGGCGGCGCACACTGCTTGAAGTACGGTATGACCGCGAACCATGTCTTGGGCATCAAAGCTGTTCTCGCCAGTGGCGAAGTGGTCAACTTCGGAGGCGACTCGGTCGAATCGATCGGTCCCGACTACACCGGCTTGTTTTGTGGCAGCGAAGGTCTTTTCGGGATCGCCCTCGAAGTCACGCTACGGCTACTTCCCAAGCCCGAGATGTTCCACACGGTGCTCGTTGGCTATAAGAGTTTGCGAGCCGCTGGTGACGCGGTCTCGGCAGTGATCGACGCTGGTCTGCTGCCGGGTGCACTCGAGATCATGGACGCGCTCGCGATTGAAGCGGCCGAGGCTGCTGTTGCGTGTGGATACCCGCCCGGCGCCGCGGCGGTCTTGATCGTTGAACTGGAGGGTCCACGTGAAAAGATTGAACACGAGAAAGAGCAGCTCGCCAAAATCCTTGCCACAACCGACCACTTTGCCCAGCGTGTCGCGGTCGACGCCGAAGATCGCCTTTCGATTTGGCGCGGACGCAAGTCGGCCTTTTCAGCAGTCGGCAGACTGAGTCCCGACTTCCTGGTTCAAGATGGTGTCGTTCCACGAAAGCGACTCGGTGAAGCGCTCGAGCGAATCGAACAGATGTCTCGTGAAGCCGACATCCGAGTAGCGAACGTGTTTCATGCCGGCGATGGAAACCTGCACCCGTTAATCATGTTCGACGGCACGATTCCTGGCGCACTCCATCGCGCCGAAGCGCTCGCTGGCAAGTTGCTGAAGATGTGCGTCGAAATGGGCGGCTCCATCACAGGCGAACATGGCGTTGGAATGGAAAAACGCGACTATTTGCCAGAGATGTTTGATGAGCCGACGATTGCGCTGATGGATCGGCTTCGTCTGGCATTCGACCCCAAGCGAATCGGCAATCCGGGCAAAATGTTCCCTGGAAAAGAGGCGCCGTCACTTTCGATGACGGGATTGCATCCTCTGGAAGAGGCGGGAGTGATCTCGCGTGAGTGAAATGCAGGAACCCGATTCACTCGATGCGATCACGTCGATCGTCGCTGAATCAACTGTCGTCGTGCCTGTTGGCAACCGGACCAAACCGGCGCTCAGCCACGCGGGCGATTCCAACGCGATCTACGTTTCGACGAGTAACTACCGAGGTATCGTCGAATACGAACCCTCCGAGTTCACTTTCACCGCAAAAGCTGGTACGACGCTTCGTGAAGTCATCGACGTACTTCGGGACAAAGGACAATACCTTCCCTTTGACCCGATGCTGGTTGACGGTGGCGCAACACTCGCCGGCACCGTTTGCGCTGGATTGTCTGGCCCAGGTCGCTTTCGATACGGAGGGTTGCGAGACTTTTTGCTCGGTGCACACTTGCTTACCAGCGATGGCCATCTCGTGCGTGTCGGCGGTAAAGTCGTCAAGAACGCGGCCGGCTTTGATATTCCCAAACTGCTCGTCGGATCGATTGGCCGCTACGGTTTGATCGTGGATCTGACCTTCAAAGTTTTCCCCGTTGCTCCCGCCTCTCGAAGCTTCAAGATTCGGTGCGACAGCGCAAAAACTGCCGCGAGCATGATGCAGCAAATCGGACGCGGCCGTTGGGAACCTGATGCCGTCGACTTCCGCAACGAAGAGGTCATGGTGCGCTTCAGTGGCCCGCACGAATCGATCGCGCCGATCGCCGCGGACGTCGAGCAACAGATCGGGTTGACCTTGTCGCCCGTTGCTGACGATGAAGCCGCTGCCTATTGGAACGAAGTCATTGAACTCTCCTTTGCCGCTGCAGATCCATTCGTCGTCAAGATTCCGTCAAGTCCAGCCAGTTTTCCGCAGCTTGTCGACAAACTTGAGTCGCTTGGTGACGTGCAAACGCATGTGAGTGTTGGCGGGGCAGTGGTTTGGGCGGCGACTTCAACGGAATCTGCTCTGCAAGACCTTGATCCATTGCTTGCCGCCGAAGGCCTTCAAGGATTGGTTGTACGTGGCGACACTCACGTTCATTGGCTCGGGAAACGGAATGAGAGCGTGATCGCAAAGGGCATTAAGAACGCGATCGATCCTCAAGCAAAGTTCTTGCCGATTTAGGCAGCATTCAAAATACGATGCAACACGACATTGATCCGCAACATCATGGACCTCTCGGCGAAGACATGGCCGCCGCAGTCAGCACCTGTGTGCACTGCGGGTTCTGCCTGGCTGCTTGCCCTACCTACCAAGAACTTGGGCAGGAGACCGACACTCCACGCGGCCGCATCGTCTTGATGAAAGAGGTGCTTGAAGGCACGATGCCGCTCGACGCAGCGACGGACCACCTCGACACCTGCCTCGGCTGCTTGGCGTGCGAACCCGCTTGCCCCTCAGGCGTGCCGTATCGCGATCTAATCAGTCCTTTCCGGGCTTTGCAGGAACCTCAGCGCCGTCGCCCACTGATCCAAAGAGTCGTTCGGTTCCTCGCCCAAAGCACCCTGCCCTACCCAAGCCGTTTTCGAATGGCAGCGTTGTCAGGAAGACTCGCAAAGCCGTTTGCAGGTTTGCTGCCCAAGCAACTGCGAGTGATGCTTTCGCTGCTTCCCGAATCCATTCCTGCCAAGCAAAGTTGGAACGAAACCTATTCACCGCAGGGCGAACGTCGCGCTAGAGTCGCCCTATTGACCGGTTGTGCGCAAAGTGTGCTCGATCCCGACATCAACACGGCAACGATCGACGTGCTAACACGCAATGGTGTCGAAGTGATCGTGCCGAGAACCCAAGGCTGTTGCGGCGCGCTTTCTTGGCACGTCGGTAACCTCAAGCAGGCGCAGGCCTTCGCAAGACAGAACTTGGAAGCCTTTCCACTCGACGTCGATGCGATCGTCACCAACGCTGCGGGTTGCGGGTCTGGAATGCATGAATACGGCTTGGTTTTGAAGGGAACAGCGGACGAAGCAAAAGCGGCGAAGTTCGCAAGTCTTGTCTGCGACGTTTCGCAACTACTTGCGCGTTTGGGTGAGCTCGTTGAAATCCCGCCCCAGTCCCAAGCTGTTCGGATTGCCTATCACGATGCGTGCCACTTGGCCAATGCGCAAGGTGTTCGCAGCGAACCACGCGGGTTGCTCGCTTCGATTCCTGGCGCAGAGGTTGTCGAGATCGCCCAGGGGCATCTCTGTTGTGGCTCCGCTGGCACTTACAACATCGACCAACCCGAAGTCGCAGCCTCACTTGGTCAGCAAAAAGCGGAGTGCATTCGCGCGACCAGCGCCGATCTCGTTGCGACCGGAAACATCGGTTGTTTGACCCAAATTGGCAACCATCTCAACTCCGATTCGAACCAATCCATTGGCGTTCGTCACACGATGCAGATTCTGCGAGATGCATACGCCGACAAATCACTCCTTTCCCCACCCGCCTAAGTCTCTCCGATGCCACTGTCCCACTCTGACCTCTTGAAACTCAAACGCTGGAACACTCCCACGATCTACAACGGTTGGGAGCAGATCACTTCAAGCGACATCGCCCACGACGGATTCAACCTCGAAGAGACGAACGATTTCATGCCTCAGATGGGGCCCATGGTCGGTTATGCCGTGACCGTCGTGATCGAACCGTCCAATGCGGCACACAAAGAAAAGAAGCCGGGAGCAGCCTACCGCGAATACGTCGCAAACGCCCCTGGCCCCAAGATTGTCGTTGTGCAGGATTTGGACAAACCCAAAGTGCTCGGATCCTTTTGGGGTGAAGTGAACAGCAACTTGCACCGCGCGCTTGGTTGTGTTGGCACCATCACGGACGGCTCGATTCGCGATGTGGACGAGATGACCAATGCCGGATTCAAGGCACTCGCACAACGCTTGTCGGTTGGCCATGCGCACGTTGTTCCAGTGCGATGGGATTGTGAAGTCGAAGTCTTCGGACGCACGATCAAACCAGGACAGTTGATTCATGCCGACAAACACGGATTCCTCGCTGTGCCCGAAGAGGACGAGGCCCGTTTGCTGGAAGCGTCGTTGTTCATGGACGAGAACGAATGCAACACCGTGATCGCCGCAGCCCGCAGCTGCGCGGGGCTTCCGACGCCCGAGGCCGTCGCCAAACTCAATGCGGCCGCAAAGGCGTTCTCCGATGCGACGCATAAGAAGTTTGGCCAAACGGGCGAATGGTGAGTGGCGTTCGGTGCTTGCCGATCGTCACCCAGCCTTTGCGCGGCTTGCGCAAAGATTCCAGCTGATGCCCGGAGTTACAAACGACAGCGGCGAGAGGCTCACAACCTTTTCGGTTGCATCATCACTCGCTATTCGCCAAGGCTCACCTAATTGTCACATCTCGCCAAATACGTTTGAACACTAGGTTGCCCCAGCGCCGTGTCACTATCATCGGGGGTAGTCGACGTTACCAACGCGATGGGGTGCCAATACATGACCGAGTCTCTGCCCGACGAATACCGCGAAGCGGAGTGGAAACGGGTCCACGAACGCCGAGCAAACGCGTTCCCAGAAAAGCAAGCGGCCGAGGACGATACGCAGCGTCCAGACAACCTGGTGGGACTCTCGCTTTCTGGCGGTGGTCTGCGATCCGCCATGTTCAATGATGGGTTTTTGCAGGGCCTTTCTCACTCGGGGCTGCTTCGCTACGTCGACTTCCTTTGTAGCGTTTCCGGCGGCGGCTACATCGCTGCCCATCTCGCAACGCGCGCGAAGCAAGAATCACGTGACAAGTCGGACGGCTTTCACGACGACGAAACATCCAGCCAAGGAACGCTTGCTCGCTGGATGATGGGGCGTTGCTCGAAGACTGGCAAAGTGGACAGCGGCCGGCTCAACGGCGTCGGACGCTACTTGGCAAACCGAATATCGATTGCTCCCAGCTTTCTGTGGTCCGTATTATTAAGTGCGCTCGTGATCATCGGCTTAGCCGGGTTCATCGCAACACTCCTCGCGCTCTTTTGGCGTTCCTTCGACGATCCGATGTTTCGGATCATGCTGCACAACGTGCTCGACTTTCGCTTCGGTGGCGAACTCGCAATCGCTTTCTATCCTCCGTTGATTGTGGGTGTTGGCTGGGCGCTGGCAACCGTCTTCGGGTGGTTCCGCGAATCACCACGCCAGCTAACGATCAGCCGCATTGGGCTAACGCTCTTTCTTGTCTCGCTCTTGGTTTCGGTTGCAGTCTTTTTGGGGAACGGGAAATCCAATACCTCACGTACCGGCGATGAAATCCAACTAAACCACTACGCGCAGTGGTTTGCGATTATCGCGGGAACCATCCAAGTGCTCGTCTTCGTCGGACGTGACCGACTGTTTCGCTCTGAGCGGGACGAGTCCCAGTACTGGCAAAAAGCGCTTCAGAAAGTTTCGACCAGTGGCGTCGTCTTCTTTGCGTGCTTCGCGATGGTGCATTGGATGGCTCGTGAAGACATCAGTGGTTACGCCGATCAACGCGGCCCCTACCTTGTCGTCGGTGACGTCCAAAGCTGGCCAACGCTCTACCACCTCGAGGACCAATTTGAGCAGTATCGTGCCGCCCCTGAAGCCTGGGCTGCGAGTCACACGACAGGTGTCCCAGACGCCCCAACGCTGAGCGTCGATTACGACATTGCTAAGGCGCCGATCAACTACGGCGATGATTGGAGCCAGCACCAGCGAGTCAACGTGCTGGTCCCGCTGCGCGACGGCGTTCCGACCTACACCAAATCGGACCCTCCGTCGCCAGTCTCAGCCGCCGAGCAAGCTCGTATAGGCAAAGATCAAGTTGAACCGTGGAGTTTCTGGCGTCGGATGGCGGCATGCTCGGAAGCCTACCTTCGAACACGATTCACGCCCGACGACGACGTTGCCAAAGACTATTTTGAAGATGTCGACAAGCACGACGCGCAGACGATTCGCCACTACCATTTGATTGCACACCACAGACGAAATCTGCATCGTGCTTATCTCAACACATTCAATGAACTGCTGCACCACCCCGACTTCCCCGGCTTTCTCGAGCAATATCGATCCAAGGACAGCTCGAAAGCGGATCTTGCGGCGGTGCCGATTCTGCGTCAGCCCCTTGGCGGCGACGATTTTGACGCCAAACGCAAGATCGCCGAGTCGAGTCGCTCGAAACTAGAAACCTATTTTGAAGGCGTCATTCAAGATCGCACCGTCGCCAGTACATTGATCGTTCCACCACACGACCAAGCGGTGCGTTGGCGTTGGTTGCTCGGTTGGTGGACCCTCTTTTGCATCGGCGTTTGCCTGAGTGTGGTCCGCAATCAAACGATCACCATCTACGCGTACTATCGCGACCGAATCGCGCGGTTGTTCCTGAGTTCGACTCAATCGGGATCTGCGGCGTATGACGGGTCGACGCCGCTTCACGAGTTCGAGCCGACCCGCGATGGCTTGCCCCATCCGCTCTATCTTGCGGCGCGAATGACGCCTTGTGTGATCCAAGGCAGTTACCATGTGCGCAGTCGTCCGTTTGTCTTTTCGCCGGTTTACTGCGGCGACGGTGACCATGTCGATTCGATTTACGAGACCAGCAAGATTCAGTTGCCTGGAGTCGGCCGAACACCACTGACGGTCAGCGATGCGGTGACGATTTCTGGCGCTGCCGTGACGCCACTGATGACCGACACTCGCGCACTGTCGATTATCTTGAGTTTCTTTGGGGACGGACTTGGGCAATGGTTGATTCGCTGTAAAGACGCAGACTCACGGCGAGCCAGCCTCGTTGCAGCAATTCGCTCGACTCCCGTCGCTGGAACGTTCGCGTGCGCTGGATTGTTCGCCAGCCTGTTTTTCGGATGGTATTGGTTCGGCATCACCTTTTCGCTGTTCCTGATCGCTCTGCTTACTGCGGTCGCCTACTTTGTTGGCGTGAATCATTGGTCGGGCATCTGCCAGTTCCTGCGCTCCATCCTTCAGCCAATCGATATCACCGACACCGACTCCTCACGAGCCGAGCGTCCACGAGCCTACGCGGCAAACCTGGCTCAAACGGAAAGCATGGGGCACGTAGCCGATGGTGGCTTCTACGACTATCTCGGCGTCACCGAATTGTTCCGCAGGAAATGTCGTTTGATCATCGTCAGCGACGCGGGAGCCAACTTGGGCAACAACCCGCTGGCACCGCTTGCGCGGATGTGCACCACCGCCGCATCCCAATACGGAGTCAAGATTCTCGATCTCGACCACGACGCTCCGATCGACTTTGGGCGGCTCGCGGTTGACAAGTCGAACAGCGAAGAAAAGGTTGTCCATCAACCCTACATTGTCGCGCGGATTCGCTACGAAGATGGTTCGACGGGATTATTGGTCTATTGCCAAATGGCGATCACCCAATCGGATCCGATCGACATTCAACAGATCCGCCATCGGTTTCCGTCCTTCCCCGATGAACCGACAACGAACCAGTTCTATACCGACGACCAAGTGGCTGCCTACCGAAACCTTGGCCACCATATCGCCTCTCGTGTATGCAGCGAACTGGTGCGTTGGGACGCGCGAGAGTACACCCAGTTTTCGGATGAGGACACCCGGACACAGCCGATGTTCGATGTCATCAAAGACCGCGTTCTCACTGGCTATCGACTTGCGTGCCACCAAGAACAATCTTACAGCACGGAAGACCTTTTCAGCGAAGCCATTTGGTCGACACCAGCGACCAACGCCGATTCCTTTGATCGTTGGATTCACGACCACCTGTTCTTGCCCAAGCTTGAACCCTACGAATCACTGACGGAACACTGGCTCAGGGCCTATGAAGCCAATGGCGATGTTCGAGCACACTATCGTCACGCCGTACTGCGCGACATCAATCCGATCGAAGACCAAATTGGTAGCGAGTGCGCAAAGCTCTGGCAACGCATTCGCGAGCTGCGATCGCAGCTCGATGAGAGCCATCATGAAGACGTGAAAGACCGTGAGCTCCTTTCCGCTCATTTGGCAGCTGTCGCGGTTGCCTGTCACGAAGTCCATCAAGGACGACCAAAGGCAATTTTCCAAGTTGGCGGGCGCGCCAAACTCATCTCGCTGGTTCAAACCCTGCGCGACAACTTCCTCAACTTAGATGACGACTGCGACGAACCACAGATGCTCACGCGTTTGTATCGGCCTGCAGATGAGGCAGAGCTACGCACCCAGCTGAAGAGTTGCATGACCGAAATCATCGAGATGGAAAAATGCACCTTCCAGGGCTCCGAACGCGTGACCACCGTCAGCTTCGCGCAGTGCGCAACGATGATGTGGGGCCAACTGGTCAAAGAGCAAGAGCTCGTCGATTACGATTCGAGCTTCGGCAACGTCGCCCAGCGGATTAGCACCAAGGGGCGCGAAATGGCGGCCTCGTCGGTGCGGATCGATCTCGAAAAAGGCCTTCGCAAACGCGAATTGGATCAGGTGCTCAATTCGCTTGAATCTGGATTCTGCCTAACATTCCTGCCCGCCGAAATGTTGCGACCGGCCGGTGAAACGCCTGCACAGAGCAAACGTTCCGGACGCATCAAAGCTCGATAGTCACGGACAGAACAGATGGTCTCGACAACCACAAGCACTAGTTGTTGGTCGTAAAGTCGAACTGGCCAGGATAGACGCCGTAAATGCCGTCGGTGAAGATTTGCTGGATCCAGTTATTCAACCGCAGGATCGGTTTCGCGGGCACGATCACGACATCACCGTCGCGGAGCCAAATCTCGTCGCTTGGTGTCGGCCGCTTACCAAACACGGCGCCTTGCAGGTCGAGCATGGTTGCGATCAACCGCCAATCTTCGGCGCGACGCAGGATAACGACCTGACGCAAGTTTCCGCCGGGTAGTTCTCCACCCGCTGCGGCGATCGCACCAAGCACTGTCGTTGGCCCTTGCAGCTCGATGCGTTCTGGTGTCGCCACCTCACCAAGCACATGCACGAAATGGGGGGCCTGCGACTCGAGGATTGGCTCGACGTCCAAACCAACAACGATCTCTTCGTAGCGAAGGTTAATTTCTCGTTTGAGTTGGTTGAGCGTGAAGCCCTGAACGCAAATCTCACCGATGCTTGGCAGACGGATCTTTCCGTCGGGCAAAACGGTCACCACGATCGACTGCTGAGTGAACCCGTTCTGACCACCCACGGCGCTACGAATGTCTTCTGCCAAGATGTTGGTACGAACGGGCGTGACGTCGATGGCAGGTTCTTCGTAATACTTGCTGTATTGCTTGTCGAGGACCTCACGAAGCTGGGCAACGGTCAAGCCGGCGGCGTGCACCTGTCCGAGCAGCCGCAACGTGATCGTTCCGTCGGGTTGAATCTCCAGCCCGTTTTCCAACGACCCGCGTGCCAGGTCGGCGTCAGCGACCGATTCGATAAGAAGTTCATCACCAGGCGCGAGTCGATAAGGCCCTTCCTTTTGACGACGCGTGATCAAATACAACATCTCGATGCGGTCACCCGGTCGAAGATGGTATTCGCTGAGATGAGCCATTCGGGCCGGGCCAGCATATCCACCGGGACCGTAGGAACTAAATGGCATCGGACGCATGTCTTGCCATCGCGCTTCGGCACCGCCGCAAGTGGCGCAATCAACGCCCATGATGCAGTTCTGGCAACCGCCCAAGCAGGGATAACCACCTGGAGTGTTCCGGCATCCACACGGGTCGGCTTTCGTTGCCACTGGCAGAGCACCACCATCGACCGCCTGAGGCTGTTGCGCTTGAGCATCGAACGCGAAACAGACAACACACAGCAGAGCGAGTGCTAGTCGCTGCAAGGTTTGTTCGCGGTGGGTCAAATTCAAGTTCATTTGACAGATGAGTCGTTCTTTGAAGTCTTCTTCAGGGTCTAACGGGGCTTGAATTAGCATTTACCAGGCCGGAACAAACGCGTTGAAGAACCGACGAATCTTGCCGGGCTTTGCGTCTGCTTCATCGCTCTGCGGTGCGGACGAATCTGCCGCCTCTTCGATACGAGGCTTCTCTGGCTGTCGCGCGTTTTCGCTTGCCGCGTCACTTGGTAGAATGCCCTTCATGCGCGTGATATTCTTTTTGGCACTCGCCAGGGTGCCTTTAAAAAGACTGCGGCCCTGGTTAACCGGTTTGGAAACCTCCGCAAATTGTTCCGGCGTCAGCTCAGTGACGCGAGGCACGCGGGTTTTCCCGACATTTGCCAATGCCTGATGGCGCTGCTGAAGAGCCGCGGCAAGCTGCGTCGCCTGATCGTGTTCACCCGTACGGCGCAAGACCGCGACCAATGCCTGGGCGGCTTCATCACTTGGATCGATTTTGATCGAATGGTGAAGTGCCCAACGAGCTTCTTTGTACAACCCGAGGTCAGCCAGGTGCATGCCCAATCGCATCGCGAGGCTTGCATTGCGGGGTTGTCCTTGCATCGCGGCGCGACGCAGACACAGAGCGGTCGAACTGGGAAGTGTTTTCGCGTCAGCACGGCCAAGGTAGATGGCCGCCAATAGATCCATGGCCTGTGCTGCTTCGACACTTTCGGTCGCAATCCCTGCCAGACGCACGCGAGCTTCGTCCAAGTAGCGATCAATCGCGTCGGCCGCTTTGAGCGATCCCGTTTCTTGGTCATCCAAGACGGTCGTGCGGTGCGAGGCTGCCATGCGGCCGATGCCTTCACCGTCGATGTCGCCATACATGCCGCCAAACTCACGTGCCTCTCGCATCGCCGTTCGAGCGACGCGCAAGTCATCGAGTGCTGCAAGCGTGACGGTGCGTCCCGATTCCTGGTGAGCGATTTCGACACCTTCGGCCGCGTAACGCAATGCTTCCCATGCGGATGCTTCAGCCGATGCCCATGCGCCAACCGAATGCTCGTGGGTCGCTTGAATGATCAATCGACGCGAAACCTCGACCGACGCCGCTGAGCTTTTTGATCGCAGCCACTTTTTGGGCTGCGTGGTTTCCGGAGCTGACCACTGCTTGCGCGCTTGCTCGGCCTTCTTTTGGACTTCAGCAGCGCGCTTCTTTTGGAATGCCTGAAAGAGCTTGGCTGCTTCGGGAGTCACTTTGTTGAGCAGTTCCTCGTCGGTCGCCGTGTGCGTCACAACCGGTAACCGCTTGGGCGAGACCTTCGCGGCGCCCGATGTCGAATCTGCGGCGATCGCGTTGCTGCTGGCCGATACCGCAAGCAAACTTGCTAGCAATAGCTTGCGTCGGCGGGCTGGATGGACGGTTTTCACGTTGCTTTTCCGGGTCGAGGCAAAGTTGATGTCCGTCACTCTGCAAAAGTGGTCACCCAGTCACGGGATCGGACACCAATCGGGTTTGCCACCAAGATGTGGCCTCGTCCTAGCAATCGGAACGACACGCACGACTAGCACTGCCAAAGTTAACCGGGATCATCGGTACGAGTATTCGTCGCCGAACAATCCGCTAGAACCGTCAAAGTTTCGCACCAACCGAGGGGCACTCTGCGGGAAGAAGAAAATACGAGGATTCTCACTCGAAAAACCAGGAATGTCTCAAGAGTGACGATCGCACCGTTGCCTGCACAAGTGAGCCGCGATCGCGTAAGCGGCCGGGCCTTAATCGCCTTCACACTAGCCGCGCGTCGGCAAGGGCCCGAGGCCTGACGGCCAGCGGCTCACGGGCACTGCCCAAACCCTCATCGCTCGACAGATTTAGCGAGCCTTTTACAGCATCACTTCGACGTTCAATCCGAGCACGTAGGCGTCTTTGGTTGTCAGCCTTACCGGATCAGCCGCAACGATGGTTTGCGGATGGTTCATCGAAACCATGTCGGTAAAGTACTTGAAGTGAATACCGGGACGCACCAAGACACCGCGAATGTTGGTGTCCATTCTCAGCCCAACATCAAGGGTGAATGCTGTCTTCTTGATCTCGTCGACCACGCTCGAAGTGTTCAGGACGGCACCGCCGGCGTTTCGAAACACGCTGCGTCCATCGTATTTGCCATCCATGTCATAGATGCCAAAGTTCAAATCGAGGCGGACCATGCGCCCATGAATCTGCTTGTTGAATGTGCTTCGAATGTCTCCACCGATGTAGTTGGTGTCGATCTGCTCGAAGTAGCGTCCGGTGTTTCCAGATCCGTCAAACAGCGCGCTCAGCGTAAAGTCTTGCTGAAAACCGAGGTGGCTAAATCCGCATCCAAGATCGACGGTACCCATTCCCCAACGCGAGATATCAAAGCGGTCTCGTAGCCCAATGAACTCGCTGTAGTGCAACACATCGCTATCGAGCGAGAAATGAGCAGTCGCGCCGTTTGCCGTTGCGAGGAACCCTGTACCTGTCAGGTTGGCCAGCCAAACGGTCGACGCGGCATCGGGGTCAGCGACGGAAGCGTTGGAGCCCATCGAATCGATCCCAGCGATGTTCAAGTCAAACTCGACCATCGTCTTGGTTGGATAGAAACGGTAGAGACCCCGAATCCCAATTTGACCACCAACATCGGTCTGGTTGTCATTGAAGATGTTCGGAGTTTGAACCGATCCACCACCGTTGGGAACAATGGACCCGGCGTTGTAGTCGGGCAGAAATGGAATCCACAACCCGCCATAAACATCGACTTCACGTTGTGCCTGGGCGTTTTGTTGGCTGCCCAAGAGAAGTGCAGCAGCGATAACCAAAACGGTAACGGGGGCTTTGATCGTTGGCACGGCGGATGCCTCCTTGCCGGGGTCGAATGTCCATAAAGTCTCTTGGGATTGGTCATCGGAGATCCGCAGGGGGGATCGCTGATCCTTTTCAAAACGTTCACCCTGCCGCGTCTTTCACGAATCCGACGGCGAGTCGGGTTATTCCAGTCGTAACGCCTGGAAGAGCCGAATCGAACTAACACACCCCGGCTCAAATCGATTAACGTAGAGGTCCCACCCGGGTCCTGGTCAATCAGGCCCACCACCCACCCCACCCTCGCTCTTTGTCCACCGCAGATGTCCCGCGTCGGATTCGTTTTCTTCATTTCGCTGGTTACTTTGCCTTGCGTTGTGCATGGGCAGACGACGTCATCGGAAGGCTTGACGGCATCGATCAATCAAGAAATCGAAACGCGTTGGCAAGAGTCAGGCATTGAGCCCGCGGCTCGTGCGACCGATCGCGAATTTTGTCGCCGCCTCTATCTCGATCTTGCCGGTCGCATCCCGTCGACCGCTGAACTCGAGACCTTCTTGGCCGACGGTCGCAAAGACAAACGGGCGGCTTTGATCGAGACGCTTCTGGAAAGTGAAGACTATGTCCAGCATTTCGCGGATCTATTCGACGCTCTGTTGATGGGACGTGGTGACGCGCGTGTTTACGACGAACGGAACAAGCATGGGTGGCGCGGTTACCTCGAACGAATGATCCGTGAGAATCGTCGTTGGGACGAAGTCGTCACCGAACTCGTTTTGGCTCGCCCCTCGAATGAAATCGATCACGGCGCACAATGGTTTCTGTACGAACGCAAGAATGAGCATCAGCAGATCGCCGAGGCGGTTGCGCCCGCCATCTTCGGATTTCGCATCGAGTGTGCTCAATGTCATGACCATCCAATCGCCGCAGAAATCCTGCAAGAGCATTACTGGGGACTGGTCGCATTCTTTAATCGCAGCAAGAACGTCAGCGAAAAGAAGGGGCCCCAAGTAAGCGAATCTGCCATCGGCGGCTTCAGCGAGTTTGCTGATTTGACTGGAGACAGTCGACCGAACCTTCTGAGCTTTATCGATGCAGACGTGATCGCAGAAGAGCGACCCGAAAAGGAAGCCAAGCAAGAAGACCGCGACGACCTTTACCTGGCGTCCAAACAAGATGGCCTGCCACGTGAGCCCAAGTTTTCACGCCGTGAAGCCTTTGCCGAACAGGTCGTTGCCGATCACCCGCGCGTGGCGCGTGCACTCGCCAACCGTATTTGGGCGATGATGATGGCCCGCGGTATCGTCCATCCCTTTGACGAAATGGATAGCGTCCACGAACCATCGCATCCTGCTCTGCTCGATCTTCTCGCATCCGAGCTACAAGACTCGGGATTCGATCTTCGCCGTTTGATCGAGGCAATCGCAAACAGCAACGCCTACCAACTCTCGAGCATCCGTTCCGCTGGCCACGATGATCCGTCTCTTTTTGCCTGGTATTTGGAACGGCCACTTACCGCAGAACAATATGCTCGATCGATGCAAATCGTTGTAAGGGGCGAATTCAAAAATGATGCCAAGATCATCAAGCCACTTCGACAACAGATGGCTGAAGTGCTACCGGATGAGTCAACGACAACGATCAAAGAAACGCTGTTCCTGAGCAACAATCAAGCCATCGAGGGGTTCCTTCGCGGTGCAAACCAGGCGAATGACATTGTCCCCCGTCTTCGCGATTTGCCCTCCCAAGAACAACAAGTTGATGCATTGTTCATGGCCGCATTTCAGCGTGCTCCTTCGAGCATCGAGAGATCACGTCTCGCCGAATACCTTGGTTCGAACGTCAGTGATGAACGGTTCCACCAAGTTGTATGGGCCGTGCTCACCAGCGCAGAGTTCCGTTTCAACCATTAGAGCTTTCCGAATTTGAGTTCCTCAAAGCGAAACGATTGTGGCAGCGACGAACACACCGTGCACCGACGGTTGTTCCTTTCGGGTGCGATGTCCGCTGCAACCGCATCCGTTGCAAGCTTCAGCGGGTTGTTCTCCATTCCGACCCTTGCGGACCAAGCCAAAAAGCGTGGCAAGAAATGCATTTTGTTGTGGCTTTGCGGGGCACCGAGCCAATTTGAAACTTGGGATCCGAAACCGGGCACAGCAACCAGCGGTCCGTTCCCAGCAACGAGCACCAACCTTCCTGGCGTGCAGATCAGTTCGCTGATGCCGCAATGTGCCCAAATCATGGACAAGTTGGCGGTCATTCGGTCAATGAAGACGGAGCCGAAAGAGCATTTCCAGGGCATCGATGTGTTGACGCGTGGCGACAAGCCCAGGCCTCCCTTCGTGCGACCTTTGTTGGGAAGTGTCGTTGCCGAGCAACTCGGACAACTCGACAGTCCCGTCCCGCAGTTTGTGCTACTCGATCCATGCCCGGAAGGTAACGAATTCAAAGCCTTCAAAGCGGGCAATTGGGCTGGCTGGCTCGGTGCAGAGTATGGGCCAGTTCGAGCAGGCGGCGAATACTCGATCCCCGACATTCTCAAACCGGAGACGATCTCCGAAGCGGATCACCACGACCGCGAGGCGCTTCGACAATTCCTCAGCAAGAAATACGAAAACGATCGCCGAAGTGCCGCCGCCGGTTCCTACAACGCCGCATTTCAGCGAGTGCGTGGCTTGATGAGCTGCGCGCCTCTGTTTGATTTGGACACGCTACCGAAGGAGGATCGGCAGCGGTATGGCCCCGGTGCGTTTGCACAACACACTTTGCAAGCCCGACACCTGATCGAGAATGGATCGACCTTTGTGATGGTCGCCAACGGAATGCCTTGGGACAATCATGTCTTTCAACACGAGATGCACCAAATGTTAGTCCCCGAGTTGGACAACGTGCTTTATCAGTTGATCACCGATCTTGAGCAGCGCGGCATGCTCGAAGACACGCTTGTGATCGCGATGGGCGAGTTCGGTCGCACACCGTGGCTCAACGATGCTCGCGGGCGCGATCACTATTCAAAGGCGTGGAGCCTTGCGATGGCGGGCGCCGGCATCCGCGGCGGAACAGTTTATGGAGCAACCGACCAACTCGGACGCGAAGTGACCGAAGGCGAAGTCGACAACCGAAACCTGTTCGCCACCATCTTTTCCGCACTCGGCATTGATCCCCACGAAGAATACGATTTGCCAGGTTTGCCGACCTTTCAACGGGTCGAGGAAGACGCTGCGCCGATTTCGGAGGTTCTGCTGTGAGCGAAACCAAAACGCAATGGAAGCAGACGCAATCCGCGAAGCTACCGACGGGCATTCTGGCAATGTCAGACCTAGCTGCCGACCAAATGGTTGTCGGCTGCATGGACGGCGTCTATGCAGTGAGTCTCGACACGCTCGAGGCCAAGAAACTTGATTCGCACGGAAACTACGTCAGCGGTGTTGCGATCGCCAACGATCATGTGATCAGCGCAGGCTACGATGGACACCTGCAATGGTTCGATCTCAACGCACAGGAACGGGTTCGACGAACAAAGCTGCACGATTTCTGGTCATGGGATTCGGCGATTTCGCCGGATAAGCGCTGGGTTGCTTCGGTGACCGGCCAATACTTAGCCGGCGGCTACAAGTACGAGCCTGCCGCCGAGCGGGAACCTTCGGTCAAGGTCGTCGATGCTCAGACAGGCGACACCAAGCTCGAATTGTCTCACGTGCCATCCGTGCAAGCGGTTGCGTTCAGTCGCGACAACCGTTTCGTTGCTGCTGGCAATTTGATGGGCGAAGTCCGTGTTTGGGACATTGAAACGGGAAAGAGGGTTGCCAACTGGACGACACCCGATTTCACAAGTTGGGGAATCATCAAAAGCCATTGCTTCCTGGGCGGCATCTTCGCGTTGGAATTCACCGCCGACTCGAACGAACTCCTGGTTGCTGGCATGGGTGAAATGCGCGACCCGATGGCTGGGAACGGACGTCAGCTCTGGCAGCGTTGGAGCTGGAAATCGGGTAAACCGGAAAAGCTTGACGAAACGCACAAGGGTGAATCGGGCGAAGGTTTGATGGAAGCACTCGCCGTTGCACCTGACGGTTCTCAGTTTGCAATGGGTGGTCGCCTAAGAGGCGGCCAATGGAACGTTGCCCTTTTTGACATGGCGACCGGAGCGATTTCCGCATCGCTGAAGACAGGTTACCGCGTCACCGACATGCGTTTTTCAAACGATGCAAAACAGCTCTATATCGTCGGCACCAACGGCCAGCCGAGCAAATTCACCGATGGCAAGAACCCTGATTTCGGTAGACTCGAGGTATACGCAATCTCATAACCTCGTTTGGCGGGTGACTCATCAGTGTCGAGCAGTATGTCAGGCTCACCGGCCCTCTTCCAAGAGAACTTCAACCGCTTCGCCAAGAGTGCGAACCCAGGTCTCATCCTCTGCTCCTAGTTCAGTCGCATGGCTTGCGATCCCCCACTTGTACTCGGGTTCGAGAGCGCCCGAGCTTGACCAATCCTATCTCTGCCTCATCCATCATCGATTCAACGACCTTCGGGTCCTGCAAGGCGTCGCTCAACACTTCCAGTCCTCGTCGCGTTGGCGACCGAGTGAATCGGTAGTGGGCGTGCCGCGGCAACGCAAGTTGAATGTCACCTGGCTTGTGTTCCAAATGCGTTGGCCGAACTCCTTCGGCGTCGCCCAACGTTAGCTTCAACAAGCCATCTTCAAGTTGGTAGAGTCCCGGTTGCGATCGGCCGTCAAATCGTTCGATGCTGATCTCGCCTTGGGAAGCGGAATACCTTGAAACGGCAACGCCCGTCCCCGCGATCATCACCAATTTGTCGCCGCGAATCAGCAACACCGACTGACGCAGACGATGAGCTTGGACTCCGTTAACCGTTTCGCCAAACCAAATTCCCGCGAGCTGTTCATCTTGGCCCGAGTCGCCGCGGGAACGCGGCGCCAAACTGCAAAACCAAACAAGCATCAAGCCAACCATCACCCACCGCATGATTCGCACCTCGTTTTGCAAGTCCGTTGATTCGCATTGCACGGGTCCCGACTCAAGTAACCCCGCCGCATACCCATACGGACCGTCAACGTCGATGCGTCTATCCGCCACAGACGATCGATTGGCATTTCACTTGTTTTGGCGACGCATTGCTCGCGAGAATACCGTCCAGACATTCTTTAGGAATCGCCCACCAACGACGGGGACAATCGGTGGTTACGCGAAAGAGCAAGCTATTCAAGTACGGATGTTGGTTTGTTGGCATCATGTACGTTCTGATGGCCGGTAGCGTTCTCTTGCAGGACGTCATTCAATACATGTCGAGGTTCGGCTTGCCACAAGCGACACTCGATTCACCCCATTACCACAACGCCATCTTCTTCCATTTTGTTGACATGATGGTCATTGGGCTGTTGATCACGCTTGCTGGACAGGTGGAATCGCTCCGATTTCAGAGACTCTTCAGTAGCTGCATGCTGCTCGTGCAGTCCTTTTACCTGGTTCTCGACATTCGCACTTCCGACACGTCGTTTGGCAACAGTCTCTACAAAGGCCCCGAGTCAATGCTGCCCGTTGTCGTCGGCTTCGTGTTCATCCTCATCTTTCTCGCTCAGGCCGTTTCATCGTTCCGGTATCGAACTGAGACAAACTGTGGAAAACCAGCGGACGCCGCGGTCTAATAAAGGCTCCACCACACTGCGAAGGGAGCCCCGATGAAGAACCGCATTGCAACACTGGCGATCGCTTTGACACTGTCATTTTCTTCTCTGCCCTGCCCCACCTGGGCCGAGAATGGCGCTCCTGCGGATGTGTTTGAGCAACGCATCATGCCGATTTTCCGGTCGCCCAATCCATCCAGCTGTGTTCAATGCCACCTCGCGTCGGTTGACCTCAAGGAATACATCCTGCCATCGAGCACAGAGACGTTCCTATCCCTCCGAAAACAAGGATTGATCGACACGAGTTCTCCGGCCGATTCAAAGATCTTGCGTTTGATAAAGATGGGGGCCGATGATCGCGATGCGATGGCGCGACGAATCCACAAAAAGAATCGCGACGCAGAACTCAACGCCTTTTCGGCTTGGATCGAGGCCTGCTGCAAAGACGAAGCTCTCCTCGAGCAAAAGCCCGAAGCGATTCAAGCAATCGGCCCGTCCGTTCCCGACGAGGTGATTCGCCACACGCGCAAGAGCCGACTCGTCACCTCTTTCACACGCAACGTTTGGTCTCAGCGAATGCGTTGTTTTCCATGCCACACGCCGCACGAGATCGATCCGAAGAACCCAATGCACCGCAAGCCGGCCGAGCGTCATCGCGAGTTTGTTGCAAAGTACGGTGCAAAGATGAATCTCTTTGCGAAGACCCCCGAATCGACAATGCGATCGCTCATCGCGAGCAGCCGCAAAAAGAGCGACGAGCACTTCCCGATGCTCAACTTCGAGGAACCGTCGATGAGTCTGCTTGTGCTGAAACCAACCTCGAAACTGCCGCCCAAGAATGAGGACGGAACCTTTGCGAAACCCTCAGCAACGCTGCCGGTTTCGCACATGGGCGGACTCAAAATGCACCTGAATGACCAATCCTACAAAGCCATCGTTGGTTGGATTGCAGACTACTCAGCCTCGAAGCAGGGCCAGTTCAAAACCGTTTCCGACCTACCCCAGCAACATTGGGTGCCGACCCAAAAGGTCCTGCGTATGAAAGGGTGCCCCGACGACTGGAAAGTCGGAACGGTCGTTCAACTCTTCGCCCATCGCTGGAATGACCAGACTCAAGCCTTTGACACTGACCCTGTCGCTTTCACACAGGGAACGGTGACGCCGAGACATCTTGTCAATGGAACGATGTCCATGATCGTCGACCATGAAGCCGATTCACGTACGCATCCCAAACGGTTGCCACCGGGAAAGTACCAAATACACGTTCATGTCGATCACGATGGCGTGATCAACGAACAGCCGACGGCGCTACTGGGCGAAGACAGCCATGTCGGGCAAGTTGAACTCAACGCAAAGTGGAATGTCGGATTCAAGGCCGCTGAGATGATTGAGTTCAAAGCAATTCCTTAACGCCGCTTCGTCAATTCGACGCGTGTTGCGTTATCAGTGCCTCGGCAATCTTCCGTCCGGTGACACTCATCGGCAAATCGGCAAAGTCTTCGATGCTGACGTAGCGCCATGGCTTTTTGATCGGCGGTGACCGCTTGGCGATCGTTGCGTCGTGGACATGCAGAGAAATGCGGTATTTGGTGACCGCGTGCTTGAGGGTCTTGAGTTTCTGGCCTGGTTGAATCGACACGCCCAATTCAGTTTCGATTTCACCCTTTGCTTCATCGACACTGCCGAACGACTTGCTTGTCGCTCGTGGGAAGTCCCAGAGTCCGGCCCATCGACCGCCGGGCGGCAAGGTTCGCATCAGGAAGCACTGTCGATGTTTGATTGTCTTTTGAAAGACGAACGCAAACTCATCACGCGTTTCGTACTTGATCTTCTTTACTTTGCCCGGAATCTCGTTCTGCAATCCGGCCGCTCTTGCCGCGCAGCTTGCCTTCAGCGGACAGGTATCGCATCGCGGGTTTTTGGGCGTGCAGACCAACGCGCCCAGTTCCATCGCCGCTTGGTTGAACGTGCCCGAGTTGGATCGGGGCAATAACGCTTCAGAGATTTGCCACAACAGATCGACGTTTGGTTTGTCGGTCACATTGCCGCGCATGGCGACCAAGCGACTAAACAATCGCTGGGTGTTACCTTCCAGGATTGGCAGACGCTGGTTGCGCGAAATCGAAAGGATCGCTCCAGCCGTGTATCGACCGACCCCGGGCAGTGCCAGCACCTCGTCGTAGGTTTCGGGAAAGACGCCGTTGTGAAGACGCACGACGTCCTGTGCCGCACGGTGCATCGATCGTGCGCGGCGGTAGTACCCAAGCCCTTCCCAAAGTGCCAGCAGCTCCTGTTCGTCCGATTTCGCGAGGTCCGAAATCGTCGGGTACCGATCCAGGAACCGTTCAAAATAGGGAATGACCGTTGCAACCTGCGTCTGCTGCAACATGATCTCGCTAATCCAAACGTGATACGGTTTGGGATCGCTGCGCCATGGCAATTCGCGTGCGTTTTGCGAAAACCAATCGAGAAGCCGCCGTCGCAGGCGCGAACGCCACGCACTGTCCTGCCACGCCGCGTTATGTTGCGGGACTTCCTTAAGTGCTGGACCTGAAGGCAAACTGTGACTCGTGCGCGAAGGGATGGCGTCTGATCAATCGTCGTTGCGAAAGAAGCTGCGACTATTTGTGTTTCATTCGTCGCAGTTTTAGCTTGACGCTCAAGATTTTCATACCGCGCCGAAATCGCACCTCGATCTCATCGCCAGGCAGATGCTGGTTGATCGCATTTTGTAGGTCTTTGAACCGGTTCACCCGATGACCAGCGATGTGAACCACGACATCACCTTCGATCAAGCCAGCTTCTTCGGCCGCTCCACCAGGTACGACGCCATTGATCATGCATTCTTCGTCAACGTCATAGCAGGTGACGCCCAAGAACCCTCCCTGGCGGTGTTCGATGGAGAGGCCCGGAAGCGTCTGCCGAAGCTGCTCGACCCGTTCGGTCGAGACGCCAGTACCCATCAGGTTCAAGGAAACGCGGATCGGCATCTTCGCGATCAAGTCACACATTTCGGGAGTCAGTCGTACGTACCGAAACTCGAGTGAGTGGATGCGATCCATTTCCAACAATGGCTCGAGCGTGGCTTGGTCAACCTCGGCGTCAACCAAAGCGATGGTCCGCAAATCAGGAATCTGAACGAGTCGCTCGATTACCTTTTGGTTGACTGCCTTTCCTTTGATGCGAGCAAACTCAACCTCCTCGAGCCAACGCAACCATTGCAACGAATCAGGCTCGCCATTCCAGGAAGTGTCGATCTGAATCATGGTCCGCATCCGACTCACAGCGCGAACGATGAATTCGTCATTGCCCACAAAGATGCCTGCGTCCGTCAACGCACCCTTGGCCTGTTTCGCACGATGATCACGCACCTCCGTTACCGCGTGTCGCGCCAGCTCCGCGCGGACTCCCGCTGCGGATTCAGCCGTCGCCTCGAGCGATCCGAACGCACCACCGTCAGAATCAGGAGGAGTCGCCAGAGCGATTTCGGTGAGGATATCGACGCAGCGTTCGATCGTTTCGAGGTCGCCAGATCGCATTGCATCGTCGATCGCGGCAACCCCTTTAGCGCCCGCTTCGACCAATTTGCGGCTGGCGAGTTCGCGACGGAGGAACTGAGGGCTATTGAGCTGTTTGACCCAGTGACTCGGCTGGTGACTGGGAGCTTCGACGCGAGTTTTGGGCGGCAACTGCAGTTCGCCGTCTCCCCCGGCGACCGCTCGTGTGGAGTCACCTTGCCCCGTTTCGGCAACTTCATTCTGCGGGTCGCGGATCGGAGGGTCAGGAATCTGAGGGTCAGGGGCAACCTCACTGTCCTGAGGCGGCTCGGCCGCAATCAAAACGCGCCCGGCCGGGATGACAAACGCCATCGCAGCAATCACGGCAATCAGCTGTCGGTACGTCAAATCCAACAAATCCTTCTCGGTTGGAAACGAATGGCTCAAACGATCGGGCGATTCCCGAGCTCCCTACGCCATCTGTCGGTGGATCGCGGCGTTTCCCTAGCTCGCTCCAAGGGAACGCCAACTGCGTCATTGTAGAGGACCGAGGGCTTCTCGCCGACATCACCAAGCGTGTACAATTGTCACCTCCCGGTTCCGGCTCCAAATTCATTGGTGATTGGATCGACTTGAGGTCGTCCCGAACTATCATCGTGGTCGCGGTGCCCAACTCCTCTTCTCAAGCTTTTCTCATGTTTTCTGACAGCACGTGGCGGGGCCTTTTGGGTCTATGTCTGGCGTTCTGCCTGACTCAAATCGATCCTCCCAAGGCTGACGCATTCGCCTTCAGCTTTGCTTCCACTCTCGATGCCAACATTGTCGCGCACCCCCGTGGTTACAACGGGACCGGCGGCCTCGTAACGGTTACTGTTGGCATCGACGCCACATCGATGGACAAAGGCGTCTCAAACACAGCACTGATGGCGACCTCGGTCCAAAACGTCGTCAACACATGGAATCGCCTCGTTCCAACCACCGGAAACTTGATTCAAGACTTCACCAACATTCCGGTAGGCGCAATTGATTTTGAAACCGTCCTGCTGCACGAGATGGGGCATGCTCTGGGACTAGCGCATCCCAATATGGGATCCAACTCGATCTTGAATTCGGACTACACCTTTTCGCTTCGTGGACCAAACAATGTCTACGAGTTCGCGGCAGGAGTGGATGGGGTTGTCGGAACGCGAGACGATGTGCGTGGAGACGACGTCAATTTGAACTACTTCCGGACTTCCGGAACGGCGGCCGACCAGAACAATCCCTTTACGATTGATTCCGTGGTTGACTCAACGACCTATTCACGCGACTTGGCAGACCTTCCCGCTGGCGATCTCTATTCGGCTACGTCAAGTCGGCAGAACGCGTCAACACTTGGCCTGATCCCAGACAACACCGAAGCGGTGCTCAATCAAGGATCGGCGAACAACGAAGTCCAGCGCACACTTGGACACGACGATGTGGCCGGACTTCGCTACGCTCAATCGGGTATCGACAGTATCGCGGGAACAGCTGACGATTACACCTTGCAGCTCAACTACATCGGAACGGTTGATGTTGGTGGAGCGGACATCGTGATCGACTTCGACAATTCAAAAACGAACTTCGCTGCTGCTCAAACGGGCGGTTCTATTATCAGCGTCGGTGCCCACGCCGACATCCAATTAACAGCTGGATCGATCTTTTTCAACGATTCGGCCAATTGGCACTACAACCAGGTGGCTGCGGTACCCGAACCAAGTATGGCAATCGCACTCTTGGCGATCGGGTTGTGCGTAGGCATCGGCTATCGTCGCCGGGCCACAACAACACCGTTGCCCTAACCTTCCAGCTCAAGCAGCTCAAAGATATTCTCCACCTCGATCGGTGGCGGCTTATTGGGTAACGCACGAAGTTGCTCCGCTTTCTTTTTCGCGCCCTGCCGCTCGTAAACTTTCAACAAAGTTTCGATCAGCGGCTCATGACGCGGCATCGCTTTGAGTGCCGCCTGCAGGTCTTCGATCGCTTCGGCATCGCGATTCATCAAGGCAAGGATCTGACCTCGCGTCTCACGAAACTCAAGCCGGTCGGGGTGCGAATCGACCAGCGTGCTGGCGACTTCGATGGCACGCTCGTAGCGCGGCGGATCACAGTGAGCCAAATACCAGGCGTAGTTGTTCGCGATCTCGACCTTTTCCGGACACGACGCATAAGCCGATTCAAGAGCTTCGACCGCGTGATCGACATCTCCGTCGTTGAACGCATAGGAACCCCGAACCAGATTTAGCACGGCGTTGGCTTCCTTGGACCGTTCCGCAGCCGCAACCAGCCGTTGAGCCGCCCTGGCCGCTTCATCGTTTTGTTTACTCAGCGGGTAAATCCGCGACCACGCACCGATACTTCCGTTGTCGTATTTGAGTGCTCGGGCAAGCGCAGCGACTGCCTCAAGTTGGCGATCTTGGTCGCCACGTTCCGAATCGGCCATTCGAAGCAAGACGACGATCAACGCGTCTCGCACCGCCGGACTTTCACCCGCCTTTGGCTCCAACGAATCGGCCGCCGCCTTGAGTCGCCCCATGGCAACCAGACTCGAAGCGAGCGAGAGCCTAACCGACTCGTTGTCTGAATCCTGCTTCAGCAAACCGTCAAAGTGCTCGGCCGCGAGCTGCGCTGCAAGCCGCCCCTCTCGTTGACGTCCCTCTGCCTCTAAGAGTTGCGCCAAGAGCAGATTCATCGATGGCCGCTGAGAGACGACTTGTTGAAGTTGCTCGATTGCTTGCTCAGGCAGATTGCCGGCTATCAGAATCTGGGTGAGAGCGATGCGGGCTGATGCGTCCCCCGAATCGGCCACTACCTTCAAGTAATACGTCAGCTCCTGAAGCTCTTGCACGTCCTCGGTGTAAGCCCCACTTCGCACGAGGCGGTTGACCATAAACCGACACGCCGGAAGATGCGGTTCCTTTTTTCGCGCCAAGCGTTCAATTTGCTTGACTGCCTCTTCTTCATCGCCGGCTTCAAGCATTCGAATCGCAGATTGAAGCTGACCGTCGGGGTCGCGATCGCTTTGATCCGTCTGCGGTTGTGGAACTTCCGCCCTCTCGCGCGCCCCGCACCCGACAACGGCAATCGCCAGTAGAGCTGCGAAAACCGGACTGATTCGACGAGACATGAAGGACGCATCCTGAGATTCAGGTATTCCGATGGCCTGCTTGGTCACCGGTTTGCCCTATTGTAGTTGGCCCAAGAAATCGACCAACGCTGTGCACAGACCGATCGGCATCAACCAACCGGTTGGCTCGTGCGTGCCAGCTCGGCTGAAATCGCGTCGGTCATATCCGTTGTCGACATTTGCCCGCCCATGTCGGGCGTGCGAGCGTTCGAATCGGCCAGTACGTTGGCAACCGCCTCGTAAAGTGCTTTCGCACCTCGCTTGGTTTCGTCGTTGTCGAACCACTCGAGCATCATCGCGGCCGATAAGATCATCGCGATTGGGTTCGCGATGCCCTTGCCAGCGATATCGGGGGCCGAGCCATGTGAAGGCTGGAAAACAGCAGCGTCGGCCCCAATATCGGCTGAAGGAGCCATGCCCATTCCGCCAACGAGTCCTGCAGCGAGATCGCTGAGAATGTCGCCGAACATGTTTTCGGTCACCATCACGTCGAACGTATTCGGCTTGCGAACCATGAAAAGTGCCGAAGCGTCGACGTAGCAATGATCCGCTGTGATGTCTGGATAGTCTTTGGCAACTTCGTCGAAGACATGGCGGAAGTAGACCATGGTCGATAGCACGTTTGCCTTATCAATCAAGGTGACCCGCTTTTCTTTGTTGCGTTGGCGAGCCGTTTCAAAGGCCAATCGACACACACGCTGGCAACCTTCACGGGTCACACGAAGTGCGTTCTCAGCGACATCTGCCGTCACATCGGCAACTGCGTCGCGCCCATAGAACAATCCTTCGGTGCTTTCGCGGACTAAGACAAAGTCGATGTCGTCCTTGCCGTAGCCTTTCAAGGGAGTATCGACTTCGTTGTATAGACGAATCGGTCGGATACCGCCGTAGAGTTCGAGTCGCTCGCGAAGGTCAAGCTGTGGTGCAATCTCCTTGCCGTTCGGATAGCGCACATCGGGAATGCCCATCGCGCCAAGCAAAACAGCGTCGCTGTTTTTCGACGCCTGAAACGCGGCTTCTGGAAGCGCGTCGCCGTTCTTTAGATACTCGCCTGCACCCACATTGTGTTGATCGAATGCGAACGAAACTCCCGATAGGTGCGGCTCAATCTCTTGAAGCAATCGAACAGCTTGATCACAAACTTCGGGGCCAATGCCGTCTCCGCCAAGAACAACAATATTGAATGATTGGGTCATGAACTCACGGGGGAGAAAAACGATGTTGAGGTGACCACGACGGGCCAGGTCTGACAAGAAAGATTTGCTATTCTATGGAATTCCCGCAGAAACGTAAGTCGTGGTCATTTTGAGCCGATTGGACGGTCGAATGACGCGAGTACCACCGATGAAGGAATCCTCGATGGCGACCGAAATTGAACGAAAATTCTTGGTCTCGGGCGAAGGTTGGCAAGAAGCCGAGGCCAAGTCCTATTCACAGGGCTACCTCAACCGAGATCCTCATCGGACCGTTCGCGTTCGCATCGGCGGTGACTCGGCCTTCATCACCGTCAAGGGAATCTCAGAAGGCGCGTCGCGAGCTGAGTTTGAGTACCCAGTCCCGATCGAAGACGCAAAGGAAATACTGGGGCTTTGTGAACAACCTCTCATTGAAAAGACGCGTCGTATCATCGAACACGCCGGCATGACTTGGGAGATTGATGAGTTCCACGGCGTGAACGAAGGGCTCGTCGTCGCCGAGATCGAACTCGAGAGCGAAGACCAAACGTTCGAAAAACCTGACTGGGTCGGCGAAGAAGTGACCGACCAACGCAAGTACTACAACTCTCAGCTTTCACTGATGCCGTATTCGGAATGGGATGAAAGTCGGCGATGAACGATGATTGGGAGCTTCGCTGGTCATCAATGCCAAATTACTTGGTCGAGCGTTGGCGTCACAACTTCTTGACGCTCGTCTTTGACGAAGACATGGTGTCTGCTGACATCCACCGCGTCACCCTTTCCGAAATCCCAGTCGAATACATCGACCGCGTCTCGTTCGCATCTCAGAAGTGCCCGCTCTGTGCGAAACTCACACGGCCTGACAAACGGACAGCGGCGAAACTCACTTTGCATTTCCCCTCACTTCCGCCAATCAACAAACCCGTCTCGCTGGGTTCGGCGGCCTGGGTCCACGACCTGTGTCTCGAGAAACTCTCGCTACTGGACGAACCTGCGCCCGTTCCTTGGTAGCCGTCGATAAGGTGCATTCGATGGTAAGCCGCCCTTTCACGGTCATCATTCATGACGTCACACCACGTTTCACCGACGAGCTTGCGCAAATCCATAAGGCGATCCAACCGATACTCGACGATCGATTTGCCTGCGCGATCGTTCCCAAGTGGCATGGCGAGCCTTGGAAGAAGAATGGAACCATCGATCGTCTGATCACCGAGTCTGGTGAGTCGCTGCTTCATGGCCTCACGCACTTTCGCGAGCATCGCCCGCGACTCGTTTCCTTGCTGACCCGCCGATCAGATGAACTCGGCGGGATGAACCTCAAAGAACTCCAACCAACACTTGACCAAGCCCAAGAGTGCTTCGAATCAATCGTAGGCGTTCGGTCTGCAGGACTGTTGCCACCAGCCTGGCAACTCAATGTTGACCCGACGACACTTGACGGATTCGACTATTTGATTCGCTTCGGTCGCATCGAGTGCTGCCATACTGGAGCATTGCTCGAGAGACTCGCCACACGTTCCTTCGACTGGGGATGGGTCTCTTGGGCGTCCCGACCTGGTGCTTGGCTTGGCGAAGTCGCACAATGGTCCAACCGAAACCGCGTTCCCTCGACTGCAATCCATCCCCTTGATGTAAAACGCGGCTACTTGCCAGCCATCTCGAGACTTCTGCAACGATTACTCGAATCAGGCTACACGGCAACGCTTCCTTGTGACCTTGCAAAACCACCCACGTAGAACTGCATTTCCACTGTGCTTATCCGCCTTGCAAACCTCGTTATGTCGCGACGCGCTCGGCGAGTCCTCCGTCGGATCGACGAGTTTCTGCCCGTCTCGGGAGAGATTAGCGATATCGGCTCGGGCACTGGTCACAATGCGGACTTGATTCGCCAACAGACGGCGTGCAATGTGGCTGAATTCGACGTGGCTGATTTACACTGGGTTGGTCCGGGGCCCACTCTTATCGATGATGTTGCAATCGGCCGAGACTCGAACACGCAGTCAGCGGTCCTTTTGCTATACGTGCTTCACTATCTGAACGATGCCGAATCGTTGCTCGTCGAGGCCAGACGGTTGTGCAGTGGCCAGATCATCGTGCTTCAGTCGACCTACAATGGCTCGATCGCGCGGCAGCTATTGAAAGTCCAAGAGTTCTTCTGTGGCAGCTTCGGGTACTATGCCGCCAAACTTGCCGGACTCATCTCGGCTCAAGAGTGCACGCTCCACCCGGCCACTTACTTCACACGCAAAGACCTCCTTGAATTGTTTCGTTCGGCTAGGCTGAACGTTGTCGAAACGCGAGCAGAACCTTCGCTCCTGTGCCGGCATATCAGCCGCGACCTTTACGTGCTCGAAGCCGATGAAACGGGAAATTAGATGGAAGTTTCGATCATCATTCCTGTTCGGAACGAAAAACGTCTGATTGGCCAGACGGTTGATTCCGTGATTGCGGCGGGCAGGCATTTCCGTCAATCGAACGGATTCACACCCGAGGAATCGTTGTCCCCGAACCGTTCCTGGGAGCTTGTGCTAGTCGACAACGCAAGCACTGATGGAACAAGCGATATCCTCGAACGATACAACGCAATGTCGGAGGTGATTACGGTCTCGCGCGACGAACTGGGTGCGGCGCGTGCCCGGAATCGGGGACGCCACCAGGCCAGCGGACGCGTCTTGATCTTCGTTGACGCCGACACAACCATCCCGGAAGATTCCATCACGCAAATCGCAAACCACTGCCAAGGACGCCAGATGGTCGCCGGGATCACAAGCCTCGGATCACTTGATGGTGGAGTTCGCTCCGCACTCTGGTGGCGGTTCTGGAATCTGGTTCGACTGCTGCCGCTCGCTCGAGCCAAAGCAATGCCCGCGTTAATGTTCTGCACTGCCGAAACGTTTGACCGTCACGGACCGTTCGACGAACAGGTAGCAATCGGCGAAGAATGGCCCATCCTCGCGGGACTCTACCGTGAATCGCCTCGTTCAGTGATCTACGACCGCAGCATCGTCGCGCGATCCTCAAGCCGTCGTATGGACCGCTTGCCCTTCGGCTACACCCAAACCTTCTTGAAGTACGTTTGGGCAATCGTGCACCAAAGCGGGCGAATCCACTACACCGACACAATCCGCTGAGCCGAAAGGGGCGGTCGGTGACGTTTTCGATTTCAATACCGTTCGGATTCAAACGCGCTCTCGCAATGCGACTGGCACGTGTGCGATTGAACCGCGTGATAAAGGAGGAAGCGAATGGCGGCGTTGTTTATCGCAAGAGGCGAACACGACTCGCGCCCGTCGGTGTCTTCTGCGCCAATCTCTTTCTCGCAGTAGCGGGATGCAAGGTTCGCATTCTCACGGCGCAGCAATGGCAAACCCGAGAGCAGCGGATGGGACAAGCGACTGTGGAAGAGGGTGACGTCGTTTCGCCCAGTTTTCCCAACGCAGTGCTTCTCGCGAAGTTTCTCGAACGAACCAACGACAGTGCACATAGACTCAAAGCGATCCGACTCGCTATCGACGCGTTGAGCATGCTTCACCATGGTGGATCGCGGGAACCGTCGAGCCATGGTGACGCCACCGCCATTAACGTCGCGATTGACATGGCGACCAACGAGGCCTGCTGGTTCGACTTTGACACAGCTCATCTCGAAGCGATGCGTCTGGACGACCGACGCGCTGACGATTTCCGTGCGTTGCTTTTCTCGTCGGCTGTTTTCCTCCCGGAGTCCATGCACAACGATTTGGCGATGCTGGCCGCAAATTCGATCCACGACGACACACTGGCCGCGTTTCGCAGAAACCTGGTCAAGTGGCGAAAGCCAGATCTGTTTCAACTCGCACAAGCACCACTCTCACAAGTAGCGCACGAGTCCTTGTTGGTGCGTCTAGAAGAACAGCTTACGCCGTAGCTACGCTCGCCAGAGCGTGGGGTGATGGACAACGGTTACTCAGCACAAACCACCTTCTGGCGAAGGTAGCTACGTCGTTGATCCAGAGTTGCCACCGTTCGTAGTACCGAGCTTTAGCCGGAATCTTCTCGCCAAGAAGATCGGGGACGCGGAGCGTCCCGTGTGTCCGTTACCACGCAGAGCGTGGTAACGAGGCAACTGCCCACGACCGCCTAAAGGCTCTACTACAAACGGCGCGAACAACGTAGATGCACTCGCCAGAGTGTGGGGTGATGGACAACGGTTACTCAGCACAAACCACCTTCTGGCGAAGGTAGCTACGGCCGGTGGTTGACTATCGCAACGGCCGTCACGAGGCAAGAAGGTCGCGCGCCTCTTCCATTGAAAGATGGTTCATGACCAATGGCTGCGACAGGTCATCTTGCGATTGCTGCCATGTCGCATAGAACCCGTCCTCACTAACGAGCACATCAACGTATCGGCTGCAGCCCGTCCCGTAGGGCGAGATGAAACTCGGCAGGTTCGTTGAAATCCGTTGAATGCTGTTGATGTCGTTGCCGGTGATCATCGCGAGTCCGCCGAGTTCTTCGCAAGAATATCCGCGCGGTCTCGAGACCGCCGACTTGTGTTCGTCGAGATTGCGCAGCGACTCCCCGCCGTCATAAAACATCAAGTGAACGGGCTGTCCGTCGTCGGATTGAACCAAGCTGGCCGGCAATGAGACGATCGCGGTCCCCCGAGTGATCGCTACATCCCAGGTAAACCCGCGTGGAAAAAAGTCGAAGCAAGGCTCTTGCTGTGGTCCATTGTCGTCAATTGGCACATACGCGGTATTCGAACTGCTCCAGCTAAACGGATGCGAACAGAACAACAGATAATCTTGCCCGGCGAGGTTTGCAACGAAGGGGTCCTTCACATGCACATATTGCGGATCGTGTGCTTCCAGGATCGTTTTGATGTTCGTCGTGGCGAGTTCGGCTGGACTGGCAGCTTCGATCCGCTCGATGGTCCAGATGCCCGTTCCAGGCTTCAGGTAGGATTCAAGCCCTTCGGGATAACCGATGCCTGATTTTTCGGTCGAAACGTAGAGCTCAATGCCTCGGCTAGAGTGACGAAGTGCGCAGCCTTCGATCGAAAGGACGTCGCGGTCACCCACACCGAGCTCGCTTTTGGGAAAGCTGACGACCTTCTCAAAGCTTGTCCCTCGGTCCTCGCTGCGGAGGATCGCCAACTCAAGCCCTCGTTCGCCCATTCCCAAACCGGTCCGAGAGTCGCCGTGGTTTCGGTAGCGACCGACCAGCCAGAAAACGCCCGACGAATCCTCGATCATGTTGCCACCGCCAAACCAGAAACCGGTCGAATGATCATTCGGTGGCACAACGACCTTGGCCCGCTCTTGGTCGATCAATCGTGATGCAAAACGATGAAGGCGGTCAGTCAGAGACAAGGGAATGCTCGCTGTGGTGAGATGGGGAACTTGCGCCGATTGCTCAAATCGTAGGTCTTCGCGATTTCTCCCAAAAGGGGCCCAAACCCGGCCGGAAACGCCCTTCAACGGGTTCCCACCATCGGCGCGACTCCGCAATTGGCCTCGCATTCAACCGAACAAAACGGGTATTCCAGAGCAAAATTCCTCTGTATTGGCTCACGTGGTTAGGCGTTTGGAAGGCTAGGGATGTTTGGGGATCGATTGAAAGTCTTAGTAGCGATCACATTGCTCTGTGCGATCGGCTGCCGTTCGGAACGGCCGTACAGTGCGCTGACAAGCGATCCTTCGCCGCAGTTGGCTGAACCGTCAGCGCCGTCTCCTCAACAAGAACTGCCTGCTCCCTCGCCGACCGGCAAACGGGCAACACTACAAAACGACAGCGTCCAAGGCACGGGCGCTGTGACGAACCGACTAAGTGATCGCAACAGCCGGCCAACCGGGACGCCAAGCTTTGTCGCTCAGCCGCAACAGGTGCCCGCATCTACTTCACACACTTCAAGCGACGTGCAACCGAGCGTTTCTGGCACAGCGTTCGAGATGCCGCGGCTTCCAGGATCAACACCGCCACCTCCTGAAACGACAGTCGCGAAACCTGAAGTCGATTCGCTCGCACCAATCACCGACGAAGAAGCGGAAGCATTCGCAGTTCGGTGGTCCAAAGCCGTAAGCGACAACGACACGGACGCCGCAATCGCGATGGGGCGTTGGAAGGAAATTGGACGTGAATTTGCATCCACGCTCTCAGACGATGCGGCAATCGCCGATCTGATTGGTCGGCCTGTCATTTACGAAGCGGTACCGCGCGGCCTGATCACGGCGCTCAGTCGTGAAGTCGCAGGTGGACATTACGAATTTGTGCGCAGTCAACAACGCGGCGATGAAACCTACATCGTGATGCGAGCTCTCTTTGCGCGTGGTCTGGACTATCACGAGATCAAGTTGGTTCGTGCAGACGGCGAGGTCAAACTCGACTCCATGTTCTTGTTGCAACGCGGCGTCAAGGTGCGCGATGCCTATAGCCGTGTTTTTGCGGCGCTCCTTTCGCGCGATCCGGAAATGCGAGAAAAGCTTCCTCCTGAGATGTTGGAGAACGCGGAAGACGCCGACAAACTGGTCGCCGTTTGGTCACTGCTTGGCCGCGGCGATGTCGAGGGCGCCGCCGAGATGTTTTCGCGAATGAGCGACGAGACCAAGCAGACCGCTGCCGGACTCTCACGCTGGCTTGAGATTTGCCAGTCACGTGGTCTAACCGATGAATCGCTGGAAACCTACGAGAAGCTGGCCGCGACCGACTTTCCCCGTCACTCACTGGCACTACGCGGGCTCGACATGGGCGTGCTGCTTGCCGATGAAACACTCATTCTGAATTCTGGAAACGAACTTCAACAATGGCTTGGCGGCGATCCCTACTTGAACCTCGTGCTTGCAGCCGAACTCGCAGAAGTAGAATCCTTCGAGCAGGCAAAGCAAATGATCGCAGGTGTCGATCTTGATACTGTAACCGGTGTCGATGCAGTGCTGCTAAAGATTCAACTGGCGATCGCGATCGGCGACTATGCCGAAGCGACACGCCAACTCGTCGTGCTAGGGGACGAGCATCACCTCGAAGCCGATCTAAGCGCCGTCGCGGGTGCCGAGGACTATCTGGCGTCTGAAGCCCACAAGTCTTGGGAAGAAGCCATCACGTCGCGTCTGGCCGTTTTGCCAAGCAACCAATACCGGGACGCACTGCCGATTGAACCCTCTGAGGTCGAGGCATGGAGCAACGCTTGGGAAGACGCGATCGAAAAAGGAGACTCCGCAGCGATCGAATCGATGGTCGACTGGGAGTCTGTATTGGAACAGGGGTGCCGCGAGCTCGTCGATCGCTTGGTGACAGCGGAAGTCTTTCGCCACATCAAAACCGAACATGACGTGAAGGAAACGATTCGGGGCGTCGAAACGGGCGAATCGGTCGCCTATCGATTAGCGACGATGAAAACTGACGATCCAACACGGCCTGTGCTTGTGTTTCGATCGCTTGGCGATGAATTGAACTATCACCAAGTCACTCTTGCTCGATCGGGCGAGAAGGTCGTTGCCACCGAAATCTACTCCGCAGCCGACGCCTCGAGCGTGGCGTGGAAGGCCGCACATCAAGCGATTCTTCAATACGCACGTACCGTCGGACACGACGCGTTGCCCGAGCGGACCGCCTTTGCGGTCGATTCACTCAAGATGCAGGAACAGTTGATCCTCGCCTACTTGAGTGATCCAGAACGATTTGCAAAAGCTTATGACTCCGTGCCCGATCACGTTCAGCTCGCACACGCACCGCTGCGTTTGGCGTTGACCTTGAACTTGACCGAGTCGAAGCGGATGCAATTGTTGCGATGGCACCTTGCCCATCATGGGGCACCAGCCTTTTTCGGCATCCACGGCATCCAATCGCGACACGCGCTCGAAAACGCAGAGCTGTTGAGCAAGTATCACCTGGCGTTGAAACAGTGGACGCACGGAGACGGGTTTCTTGACCTCCGTGTTGGCGTGATGCTGGTGAAGCTCGGTCAAATCGACGAGGCTGTCGCGCTCACGCTGCGAGCCGACCCCAAAGACGTCGGGTTGGTCGAATCGTTTGATGACAAGTTCACGATCGCAATTGCATCTGGCGATCATGTCGAAGCCGTCCGGTCTCTGTCGCTCCTCGGCAAACTCATCGATGAAGTTCCGATTCCGAGCCAACGCAAACGCTTCGGATTTGAAGACTTTGAAAAGTCCGACACGTACAAAGTCTGGCAAGCGACTCGGGAAGAAGATCTAAAACGCCGTTAACGCTGCAGGTTGCGATTGCGCTTCCACTAGGCTTCGAAACTCCGTGTATTAACACCCTCCCGCAAGCGGGAGGGTGATTGTTGGAGCGCACGTCATTTGGTTGCCAGCGTCTCGCGTTCAGCGAACGCACCCGCGGTCACCAGTTCGACTTGACCGGCGGCGGTGACGGCATACCCGCCGCTTCCGGGCACGTTTGCCTCAAACGCAACGATCGTCGAGGACTGCGCCGCATTCTCCGGCCAGGTTCCCTTCCAGATGACGATGATGTTCCCTTCTTGCAAGCTTGCAACGGCTTCATCGGCCGCTTCCTTGTCGGGATGACTCTCTTGCAAATAGCTGATGAACTCTTCTTCGCTTTGCGGCGCTGCGGAGTTTGCCTGGACGAACCCCTCATAGGCTGAGCCGATGGTCACTAAGTTTGCCTTTCTCAAAGCGACCTTTGCTTCGGCTTCGGCGTTGCAGCCGATCGTGCCGAGAACCATCGGAGCGAGGAGCGTTGAGGTGATCGCGAGATTTGGAAATCGCATGCTTTGCACAACTTTTTTGGGTTAAGGCGATATGGCATGCCGTTCAAAGTGGAAATGCCTTGCTGCAACGACATGTGGAGATTTGGCACAGGAAACGATCGGGGTAGGCGCTTTTACCCGCAAGTTTCGCTGTTTCTGAGCTCCTGGCAAGCAGCAAGCTATCGAGATCTGGATATACTTTAGTCCATCCCGCCACGCTCCTGCTCTCCCTCCTTTTGCGCCAGCGCCTGCTCTATGCGAATTCACGACCTGCTGAGTCCAAAGGATTTGTCTCGGGTTGCCAAGTTGCAGCTGCTTGCGCGCCAGGTGGTCGAAGGGTTTTGTAGCGGAAAACATCGCTCACCGCACAAAGGATTTAGCGTCGAGTTCAAGGAGCATCGGCAATACGTACGCGGCGACGAAATCAGCAACATCGATTGGAAGGTCTTTGCCAAGAGTGACCGACTGTACATTCGCGAATACGAAGAGGAAACCAATCTTCGCTGTACAGTGATCTTCGATCGAAGCGGGTCGATGCGGTACCAAGGAACCAAAAGCGAGCAGAGCAAGTTTGACTATGCCCAACAGCTTGCCGCGTCGCTGACTTACTTGATGCTGAGTCAACAGGACGCCGTCGGACTGGTCACGTTTGACGACGAGCCTCGTGATCGTTTGCCAGTCAAGGCAAGGCCGTCGCACCTGCGGGCGATGATGACGGCACTGGCAAAGGACGTCTCGCGACGAGAGACCGATTTGGGCGGCGTTTTCGGAAAGATTGCGCCAACGCTTGGTCGTCGCGGTTTGTTGATCATCATCTCGGATGCAATGGGCGATGTATCCTCGATCAGTCGGTCGCTCTCTCAGTTTCGGTCGCAAAACCACGAGGTCTTGTTTTTCCAGATTCTGGATCAGGACGAAGTCGATTTTCCTTTTACGGGACGGGTTCAATTCCGAGATCTCGAAAACACAGCCAACGAACAAGTGGTCGACACGCGATCGCTACGGGACGCCTATTTGGAACGTCTCGAACAGCACCAAAGTCAGCTGCGTGAGTCGTGTCGCAAACACCGCGTTGACCATATACCGATGACAACCGACCGGCCACTTGCCGAAGCCTTGCATGAGTACCTGGCGCTCAGGAGGCGGTTGCGATGACGATGCTCAACGGCATCCTCGCCTTTGGTGCGATTGCATTTTCAGTTCCGTTGGTCATTCACCTCTTGTTCCGCAGCCGGTTCACGACGGTCGATTGGGGGGCGATGTATCTGCTCGACAGTGTCGTTCGAATCAATCGGCGACGGTTGCAATTGATGAACCTGCTGCTGCTGTTGCTACGCTGCGCGATTCCCATCCTGTTGGCGTTTTGTTTGGCGCGACCGGTTCTTACCGGTTTCAAGACATTGCCTGGCGATGCGCCCCAGACACTCGTGATTGCGATTGATGACAGTCGCAGCATGTCGGCGCGCGATGAAACTGGACAGACACGAATCGAACAGGCCAAAGCCGATTTGACCAACATCGTGAAACGTCTGTCGCGACGCGACGAAGTGATTTTGCTCGCGGCAAGTCAAATCGACTCACCCCCGGCAACGATGGGACCCCAAGATGCGTTGCGAAAGATCCGCGAACTCAAGACCGATGGTGGCCCGCTCGATTTGGGGCAGTTTGTTCGCGCTGCTGGTGAAGCAAGTGCCAAGGCCACACACGTCAATCGCAAAGTCTTGATCGTCTCCGATTTTGCAAGCGCGAACTTGTGCAACCGAAGTTTCGAAACGCTTGAACGGGTGCAGACCGTTCTTGCCGAGAGCAAGCCGAGTCCTGTCGTCAGTTTCCTCAACTACGGTGTGGACTCTGATTCGCTAAGCAACGTTTCGGTCGATTCGATTCTGGTGGATTCGCCTGCAGTGATCGCGGGGCGTCCGGCACGTTACTCGGCTCGCTTCCGAAATGCGAGTGACCGCGTTGCACATGATGTGCGAGTCGTCTGGTCGGTCGACGGGAAGCCGCTGCCAGCAAGAACCATGTCGATTCCGCCGCGATCGACAGCAACTGATCGCTTGACACACGCCACCGCCGAACCGGGCATCCATGTGGTGACCGCGGCTGTTGAGTTTGCGGATGCCCTTTCCAGTGACAATCGGCGGAGCATTGGTGTCGATGTGGCGTCCGAGATTCATGTACTCGTTGCCGATGGACGCCCGAGCAGTCGGCCACTCGAGGGGGAATCCGACTTTCTAGCGATCGCGCTAAGCCCCTTTGCGTTTGGCGGTGAAGATTTGCCAGACGCCGTTTCGACACGCGTCGTGACCATGCGTCAATTCGCAAAAGCGATTGATGAAAAGCGTCCCGACATCGTTGTTTTGGCCAACATGAAATCACCCGGTGACAACGCATCACGGATTTCCGACTTTGTCTTGCAGGGAGGCGCCCTCGTTGTCTTTGACGGCGATTCGGTCGACGTCGAATCTTACAATCAGGGCTGGGAATCCGAGTCGGGCAAGTTGATGCTTTCAGCGACGTTGGCTGAAACGGTCGGCGATGACAAAGAGACACGCGACAAACCCTTCACGATCGGCGCGGTCAATCCGCAATTCACGCCGTGGGCTCTGTTGGAATCAAAGGATCAGCAACCGTTGTCGGAAGTCGAGGTCTACCGTTACCGAAAACTGACGGTGGCCGACGACGCTGTTGAAGATGGCGAAGCTTTGCCGCCATCGGTCACGCTGCTGTCGATGGTCGGTGGCGATCCACTTGTCGTCGCCGCGCGTCGCGGTAGGGGCCAGGTCGTACAGTTTGGCCTGCCCTGCGATGCCGCTTGGTCGACGTTCCCGATGAGGATCGTCTATTTGCCAATGATTCAACAATTGGTGCTCGACTTGGGTGGAAACCGTTCGCAAACGACCTATGACGTGGGGCAGCGATTGGCGGTTGGGCTGCACGAATTTGGCGAGCCGGATACCGACGAGGATCCAGACAACAAGGCAAATCAAGCAGAGAAGACTTTCACCTACACGCTCACCGAGCCGGGTGGCTCCGAGACCGTGATCGAGCCCGATGCAGGCTCACCCAACGAGCTCGTCGTTGCCAGTGGCAAAGTTCCCGGTGTCTATCGCTTCCGTCGAACCATCGAAAATGGACAACTTGAAGCCGACGCTGACGAAACGATCCGCGTGGTCGAGATTCCTAAGTCGGAATCGCAGCTTCGCGATGCCGAATCGGGACAATTGGCGGCGGCAGCCAAAGCCGTTGGTGCAAACATTCACAGTGACGTCGCATCGTGGATGTCCGATGACCGCGAGCAACGTTTTGGGCGTGAGATCTGGCGGTGGCTGCTACTGGGATTGTTAGTCGGAATGATTGGAGAGTTGTTCTTGCAACAACATGCTGTTCGCCGAGCAAAGCGAGGTGAAGCGTGACGACAAGTTCATTGCGTTTTGCCGGAGATTTCCCGCCCATTCTGGTGGCATTGGCTGCCTTGCTGGGCGCGTTGTTTGTTTTGTGGGTCTACGCCAAAGAAACCAGGGGCCTCGACCTACCGTACAGCTATCTGTTGCCCGCCCTGCGTGCGTCCGCGGTAGCGCTCGCGATTCTTTTGCTGGCCGGTCCGGTAATCCATCGCACGCGCGTTGTCGGGACGCTCGGTAGAGTCGTTTTTGCACTCGACGCATCGCAAAGCATGGGAGTGACCGACAGCAGTGATGCTGAAACACGTCCCCTTCGTATTGAACGAGCCGCAAGCAAGCTAACCGGTGATGGCCAGAGCGTCGGCTGGCTCGAGTCGCTCCGCCAAACGCACTTGGTCGATGTGATCGCCTTTTCCCAAGGCTCGCCCAGTACGGTTTGGTCCTCGACCGACGAATCCGAAACGCCGAATTCTTTGGAAGTGGTCGCTGATGGCCAAGTGACCGAACTCGCGGCGGCATTGAAAACGATGCTCGGATCGACCGAAAGCGTTGAACTCGGTGATCCTGCGGACGACCAAGGAAGCCGCGCGGCGATCGTCTTGATGACCGATGGCCGCGACAACTCTGGCAACTCGGCCATGCTGGTCGCAGAGCAGCTTAAAGCGGCTGGCGTTCAAGTGCATGCGATCGGCGTTGGCTCAAGCGACGAACCAGACGACGTCGGCGTTGTCAGCATTTCCCGCCCCGAGAATGTTGCTTCTGACGGACGTTTGTCCGGCACCTTGGTCATGAAGCAACAGGGGCTCGTTGGCGACCAGATGAAAGTTCGCATTGAAGCGGGCGGCAAGACCTTTTGGGAAAAGACCATTCCGGTCACCGCAGCCGCTCAGCGCGAGATCCCCTTCGAGCTCGACGTCGAACCGATCGTTCAGCAAATGGAGGGCGACATTCCGCGTGGCGTAAGACGCAGCAGTGTCGTGATGGACTTGAAAGCCGTTGTCGAACCGCTTGTCGGTGATTCGACCCAAGAAAACAACCAAATGGCATTTCGCGTCGCGGCATCGACACGCGACCGGCGGCTCTTGATCTTGGATGGATCCAGTCGCTGGGAAACCCGCTATCTGCGCAACCTCTTCGGGCGAGACCCAGCCTGGCAGGTCGACACGGTTTTGTTCGGACTCGGTACCGACATGCCAACACTGGATCGTGGCGACAAGCGCGGAGAGTTCCCCGATTCGCGTGACGCGATGGCTGTGTACGATGCGATCATCCTTGGCGAAGTGCCTCCCGATCAAATAACAGAACAGGATGCATTCTTGATCCGCGAGTTTGTGACGCGCGGTGGCGGTCTTATCGTGGTCGACGGACGCTACGATCGAATTCGCGAACTCGCCCGCGGTTTCCTGGCCGATCTCGTGCCGGTTCGCTACGAACAAGGCGAGGCAGCAATCGAAGTTCAAACCGTTCGCCCAACCGCGATGGGCCTCGACCATCCGGTCATGAATCTGTGGGGCGACCAAGACGAGCTTGCAGAGTTCTGGAAGGAATTGCCCAACCCTCAAACGGCCAGCCGCGTTCAACCCCAAGAAGGTACCGAAGTCTGGGCCAATTCGGTTGGCGTCGACGGCCGCCAGTCACCTTGGCTGGCAACGCGACTCTACGGTGCAGGACGCGTGTTTTATCTTTCAAGCGACCAAACGTGGCGGTGGCGATACAAAGTCGCTGACCGCTTCCATGCGAGATTCTGGAACCAATTGGTCGCTGCGGTGATGCAGCCCCCCTACGCCGCGAGCGACAATTACGTTGCACTCGGAACCGACAAGATCGAATACGACGCGGGCGAAGCGTCGACCGTTCGAGTGCGGCTGCAAGACACGTCTGGCAAACCCGTTGGCGATGCCACGGTCGATGCGTTGCTGATCGCCGATGACAAAATCGTTGCCACCGTCCCTCTCAATTTGCACGACCCTGCTCGCGGAACCTACCAGGGGCAGACGCCGCCACTTGGAGCCGGTTCTTACGAAGTCCGCGTGCGGGCAAGTGGGTTTGATGCCGCGGCGCTACAAGCAAGCACGCCGATTTGGGTTGGGCAGGCCGAGAACCTTGAACGGCAACGGATTAGTCTCGATCAAGACGCATTGCTTCAGCTCACCGAAGCAGGGGCAGGCATCTACGTTCACGAATCTTCCTCCGAAAAGATCCTCGAGGCAATCAAGCCACTCTCGAGGGGTCGACTTGAGGAAGCAGACATACATTTGTGGCAATCATACTATTGGTTCGGCGCAGTGATTCTGTTGCTTGGAATCGAATGGTGGCTTCGCAAACGCGCAGGGTTGGTGTAAACGATGTCAACGATAGTCCCTGATCCAACGTACGGTTTGAACGTCGAACCGGCGACCGCCAAGGCGTTGACGCAATTTGCACGTCGACGCCGTAGCTTGCTCGTTCTGCGAGCATTCGCCGCTGGTTTGGTCGCCACCTTTGTGATGTTGGTGATCGTTGTTGCTTGCGATTACTTTCTCTTCCTAAGCGACTCTGTACGCTGGACCCTCAGCTGCATTGGCTATGCATCGGTTTTCGCCGTGATGTGGTGGCAGGGACTCGGTCGGCTAAGTTCAGTCAGCGCGCAAACGCTCGCTCGACAACTTGAAGCGGCCGAACCACGATTGCGACAAGATCTCTTGTCGGCCATTGAACTTGGCGATCCCGAACTTGAAAACGGGTCCGAAGGTTTCCGCCAACGACTGCAGCGACGCGTTGGCAATCGCATCGCCGTGATTGACATCGGTCGCGTTCTACCGTTTGGTCTTGTCCAACGGCCGTTGATCTTGAGCGTCACGGTCTTGATCGTGTGCGCCTGTTTGTCGCTGATGCCAAACATCCAATTTGGAAGGCGGGTGGCACGTGCCATGTTGCCCGGCATCGCCATCCAGCGGGCTTCGCTGACCGAGTTGCGGATCATCGCTCCGAATCCAGCGACCGGTTACGTCGCCGAAGGGGACGCCGTTGCGATCATCGTCGAACTTGGCGGAGCGCCGGCCGAATCGGTGATGCTACTGTGGCGCACCGAAGACGGCAGCATCGGGGAAACCGAAATGACCCCGCGAGTCGCGCCAAGTGGCTCAGACAATGAACAACGCGGCAACACACTGGATTACCAGCATCATTTCGCCGCAAACGTTTCGATCGGATCGGTACCGATTCACTACCAGGTTCGTGCCGGCGATGCGATCAGTCTTTGGGAAACTCTAACGCCACTGCCGCGACCGCGCGCGGCAGGTTTCACCAAAACCTACCGTCTGCCCGCCTACACGAAGCTGCCCGAGCGAGTGGAAGAGGCCGAGCATGGCGATTTAAAAGCGCTCGTGGGAACGATCGCCGACGTGACGGTCAGCTTCGATCAACCGGTCGAAAACGCTGTGTTGAGGTACGCCAATCACGGTGTTGAAGTACCGATGCAGCCAATCGAAGGGAGCGAAACGAGCTTCGTCACTTCCATCACCATCAAGACGCCGGGACAGTACCAAGTCGACGCGCAAAGCAAACGCTCAGGGCTAAGCAATCCCTTCAGTCCACAATATGCAATCGACCCTGTCATTGACGCACCACCGGTTGTCGAATTTGTTGACCAACCGAATTCCACCATCGTTTCGCCACTTGATGTGGTCTCTTTGGCCGCTACCGCAAGCGATGACCTTCCGATGGACATGATCGTCCAGGAGTTTGTGGTCAACAGTAATGCGATGCTGCAGCGAGAAATCGAGGTGGAAGGGGGCAAACGAGAATTGCAAGCCGAGTGGGATTGGGACCTCGTGAATCGATTAGACGGGACCAAGACCCTCGAAAAGTTGAAGCCGGGTGACATCCTACGCACGCGAGCCGTTGGTGTAGATCGACGGGGCAATCGCGGGGAGTCTCGTTGGATCGAATTCTTGATCACATCCGAAGGATTTGATGCAGATCGCCATCAACGTCTGCTGCATATGAGTGACTTCACGGCAAACGTCAGCTCGTGGGCACTCGGGGCCAAGGACTTGTCGAAAGAATTGACGACGATCAGTAAAAAGGGCGCGAGCCTCGACTTTGAAGCGTTCAGCAAGCGTGCGGAAGAGATTTGCAAGACGAGCCCGCAGTTGCTCGAAGAAGTTGGCGATCTGCTCGATTCGAGTCCAACCATTCAGCAATCATCGACCCTGGAGCTGACCGGGCGCGCGATCGGAAAACTCGATCAAGACCTGAGCCGCTTTTTTGCTCGCTGGAGCAAGATGCGCGAACTCGATGACGCGGACTGGAAGAAAACCCGTGACAAGGTTCGCCGAGATCTAGCCGCGGTCGCACGTGATGCCGAAAACCAGGCCAATCGAATCGATTCCCTCGTTCGTTCGGCATTCGGATTGGAATTCACCGTTGGCGTTGTCGGGGATGGCATCTCGCTTTCCGAGAGCATCGAGCCGCTGGTAGCTGACGACGCCAAGATCCCGGAATCGCGGCTACCGCGTTACGTGGTGGTTGCGATGGGACGCTTGGAAGCGATCACTCAAATGATGTTTGACCACGAGAGCTCGCTTCCAGAATCGAGCCGCCGACACTTCGGGTCATGGCAACGATGGTCAAACACCTGGACCACTCGCATGTCTGACATGGTCGATGAGTTTCGCTCGGGTGAGCTTCCGGGGTCACTCAAGCAGTTCCACGGCGACCTAAAAAACCAAGTCAACCACTCGTTGGTCGACAATCAGATCGGTCAACAGTTGAAGAACATGACTCGCGAGGTGATGAACCACATCGGCCCCGAGGCGGATCAGATTCGACGATTGCCCGCGATCGGTGATGCCGTCAATCGTGCGGCGGCAAGTGCCGAGCGCGAAGATGACGCAAAGGACGCGGCAAACGCTCATCGTGACCACAAGCTTGCCAGTGATGACTGGCAACGGGCGGTCACCCTGTTGCTGGCTCGAATCGAAGAGCACGAGACACTGCACCGTCGTCGCCCTGTGGTGGATTTGCAATTCGCCTCCGACCTGAACCTCGTTCATCGGGCACTCGAGAACGTGACAAGCGAAGGTTACACGCCATACAAAGACGAGCCTCCAGCGCAAGTCTTTCAAAAGATTGCAAACGCCATCCAGATGATCGAGGCTGATCATCAAGCCGAACGACTCTTGAAAGAGGTGCAAGCGCTATTGGCTTTGGAACGCCGGTTGGAAGGAGCTGCGACATCGAAAATCGCCCACGCTTGGTGGCTTGAACGTTGGCAAACGGAAATGGACTGGCCACTGCGTTATCTCAAAAACCTGAATCTGCCCTGGGAGGACGTTGGTCCGCTCGATCGAGTTCGCTACAGCCAAGATTACAACGACGCGATCAAACGCATCGGCCAACGACGTTGGAGCGACAAGGCGTTCCTAACCGCAGACGGCCCACTCACAGCACTTGAATCCGAATTCGCCACGCGTCTGGCAGTCTTCGAGCCCAAGGTCGAAGAAGCTCGCGAAGTGATTCGTTCCTACGTGCTTTCCTTGCCTGAGCAAGCACGCAAAGCAGCTGAAAAAGCGGAGGAAGCCAAGCAAGAGGTCGATGAACGACCCGATGCCAAGGACGAGACGGTTCAATCACTTGAGCAGCAACAATCCGAAGCTCAGGAAGCGGCCCTCGACACAATCGAATCACTTGTTGATCTGGCCAATACAGCGGATATCACTGACCGCGAGCAACGAGAACTTTCTCTTGATGCCGACATCGCTGCCAGCCGCATTCAGGAGGCGGTTGAGCAGGCAGAAGAGAAGATGAGCGACGCTGCGGCAACCGAAGATAAGGCTCAACGCGATGAACATTTAGATCAAGCGAGCGAATCGCTCCAAGACCTTGCTGACACCCTTCGCGAAACGGCCGACCATTTCGAGAAAGCGGAACAGGGCGAAGACCTGAGTGAATCGCGTCAAGCGATGCGCGACCAAGAGGACATTCCCAACATCGATGACCTGATGCAGCGTAACGACGACGCCACCGACTTGGCTGATCAAGCGCAACAGGATGCTCAGGACGCACTGGCCGAGCTCGAGCGTGAACTGCAATCCAACCAGCCGATGCAACAGGAGCTCTCGGATATCGCCCAACGGGCCGCAGAAGCCGCGCAGCGCACGCTCGAACAGGCTGCGACCGATGAAAACTCGCTCAATCAAAGCTTGGAGCGTTCTGACCCAAAATTCCAGGAACAAAAACGCTTGGTCGGTCAGCAGCTGCGCAACCTCGCCAAGAAATCGAACGCCCTCGATCAGGCGATGATGAAGGGCATCGAACGCAACCTTGCGTCGCCCCATCATCCGGAAGCGAGTGCCTTTTTGGATAGTGCCCGCAAGGACCTGAGCGAGGCAACGCAAGCTGCCAACCAAATTGATCCCGAGAATTCGCTGTTGTCGCAGATGCAGCAGGCATCGCAGGAAATGTCCGAAGCGGTAGAAAAGGCCGCCGATGCAATGCGCAAAGTGCAGCAGCTAAGCAACAACTCGGCTGACGACGAAGTTCACCGTAACGACGCCGCACGCAATCGCGCTCGTGATCAAAGCAAGCAGGTCGAACGCAACGCTCGCGATCAGATGGTTCGTGCCGAAGACACGAACAAGCGTGATTGGGCCGCCATCGAACGAGATGCAATCAACCGACTGCGCCGCGCCGAAAGAGAAAAACGCGACGCCGACAACGCGCTCAAGCGTGCCGAGAACTTACTCGCAGAAGATCGCAATAAGAACGACGAAAATCTGAAGCGGCAAGTTGAAAATCAACGTCAGCGAAGTCAGCAGGCAGAGCGAGCCGCCAAAGCTGCCCAATCGACCCGCGAGTTTGCTCGAGACAAGAGCAAACAATCGGAACAACGCAAGCAGCAAATTCAAAAGCAGTCGTTGCCAAATCCCAATGGCAAACACCCGGCTGCCGAGGTTGCCTCGCGAATGGCAGAACGAACGGCCGAATCGCTTGATCAGCTGGCTCAGGATCTGGACGAAGTCCGTCAGCAGGCCGGATTCCAGGATCAGCTTCAGGCGTCCGAGCAAGACACCGAACGGCTCGCCCAAACCCAACAACGTATCGGCGAAGATGTTGCGGAGGCGGCGGAGCAGCTCGAGCGTGCCGCGCGGCATGAAGAACGCCTAGGACGCGAAGAACTCGCATCGCAACTTGCCCAAGCTGCGGAGATGGTCGCCGAGTCTGCGATGAAGGCGACACAGGAAGCGCAACAGTCACTCGAGAATGCCGCTTCGGATTCCGCGCAATCGCCACAAGCAAGCCAAGACGTTGCAGAGGCCAACCAGAGCATTGCGGACGCGGCCCAGCAACTCGCCCAATTGGTTGCCGGCCAAATGCAGGACGCCGCCGAACAGATGGCACAGCAAACGGCCCAATCGCAAGCATCACCAAGCGAAGTCGCCGAGGGGCAGCAGAAAGCTCAAACGCTTGACGAACTCGACCGCGCATTGTCGCAGCAACCATCAGGACAATCAGACCAACAAAGCGAGTCCGGCCAACAGAACCAAACGGGGCAAGACTCGCAGGAAGGGAACCAGCCGCAGGGCGATCCGGCGCAAGGCGAGCAGTCGTCTCAACAGGAGAGCGGGCAGCCCAACCCATCTCAGCAGTCTGCCGCGCAGGCCTCGCAAACGCTTTCCAATGCGCTCAACCAGCAGTCGCAGCAATCGGCGCGTCAACGCCAGCAGCAGTTTGGCCAACAGGAACCGGGACAACAAAACGAATCGAGTGAACAATCGTCGGAATCAGCGTCGGCGAACCAACGTTCCGGCTCGGGAGACATGCCTGACGGCGGCAAGGTCGATACGCGAGGAATCTCACGTGATGGCTTGGAGTGGGGCCAACTCCGTGAGCGTCGAACCGAGGACGCGACCGAAAGTCGAAAAGATGCTGTCCCACCACAGTATCGTCGCGAGATTGAAGCCTATTTTCGTGCGGTAGCAAAACGTGCGTCGGAGAAATCAAAATGATGCACCGGCGACAACTCTTTTCGTCGATCGCCTCGGGTTTCTTGACGGGGGCACTCATCGATCGTAGCTTCGCGGACGATTCTCCGACCTCACTTTACGTGACCGATGACATTGATCGTGCCGTCTCGCGCGGCGTCAACTTCTTGATCGAGACGCAACGTAAGGATGGTGCAATCGTCGACCGTGGCTATGAGGTCGCAATGTCCTCGCTTGCCGTGATGGCGATGGCCTCGATTGGCATTCAACCTGATCCCGCAACGAAACGGGGCCGAGCGATGCAGCGCGCGATCGACTTCGTGCTCACCGAGCGGCATCAAGACACCACGGGGTACTTTGGCGGGCGGGATTCATCGCGCATGTACGGCCACGGCATCACCACGTTGATGCTGACCGAAATGTTGGGAACTGCCGCAACGCCCGAAAAGAACGAACGAATTCACAAGGCGCTCAACAAGTCAATCAAGTTGATTCTTGCCGCGCAACAAGTCCGGAAATCAGAAAAACTGCGTGGGGGTTGGCGATACACACCCACCAGCCAAGATGCGGACCTGTCCGTTTCCGTCTGGCAACTGATGGCGCTTCGTTCGGCAAAAAATGACGGTCTTGATGTTCCCGGCGAGGCGATCGAAAAGGCGCTGAAATACTTACGTTATTCCTATGCGTCGCCGATGGATCGAAACGGTGTTCCGCGAGACAAAGTGTCCGGCTTCAGTTACACGCCGGGAACGCACCACCCGTCGTTCACGATGACGGCCGCGGGTTTGTTGGCGATGCAAGTTTGTGGCCAATATGATTCGCCCTTGGTCAAGGGAGCGGCAGAATGGCTGTTGCATCATCCGCCGCGTCAAAACGAACGGTTCTTTTTCTACGGACTCTACTATTACGCCCAAGGAATGCACCAAGCGGGCGGCAAGTACGCCAAAAAGGCCGACACGCTTGTTCCGGAACTACTGCTCGATGCCCAGCGGAGCAACGGTTCTTGGTTGGCGATGGGCAGCGAAGAACGAAACGTCGGATCGATCTACGCGACCTCCCTGGCAATTCTCAGCTTGAGTGTTCGCTACCACTACCTCCCGATCTACCAGCGGTAGTGGTCGAGGCGTCAATCGCTTTGAACCAATCTCTGTGCAACGAGCGTCCGAAGCGAACGCCGGCCATCGGCGGACGCGTTGCCTCGCCGTTCATTTTCTGGTTTTCTTACCGTACTCCGTACGCCCTTTGTGATCATTGACCTGGGAATTGATTTGTGACTTTAACCGCGCCCCTTGGTAGGCCAGCTGAAATCGAGATCTCCGAACCGCTCGACTTTTTGGTGGTCGCGCCCCATCCGGATGATGCCGAACTAGGGATGGGAGGCACAATCATTCGGATGATCGAACAAGGCTTTCGTGTCGGTGTTCTGGACTTGACTAGCGGAGAACCCACCCCGCACGGAAGTGATGAGATTCGACAAGCCGAAACGGCAACGGCAACTGAGATCATGCAGTTGACATGGCGGGGAAATGCTGGCCTGACCAATCGGTGCCTGGAAGCGACATTATCAGCTCGCGAGTTGCTGGCGAGTTATTTTCGAATGTTGCGGCCGCGATGGATCTTTGCACCGTATTGGGTCGATGCGCACCCCGATCATGTCGCGGCAACCGAATTGATCGAAGCGGCAAGGTTTTGGTCAAAGCTGAGCAAAACCGAGATGCCTGGCGAGCGTTTTCACCCGGAACGCATTTACTACTATTTCTGCATCCACCTAAGGCTTGCCGTCCAACCCGATTGGATCGTCGACATCTCGGATCAATGGGAAAAGAAACGCGCGTCGATCGTGGCCTATGAAAGTCAGTTCATCACGGGACGCCCTACAGAACCTCCAACCATGATCGATCGCGTCCGCGACGACGCAGCCTATTGGGGTCGATTGATCAATCGCCAATACGGCGAACCGTTCGCCACCAAGGAGCCACTGGCAATCACGTCGCTAAGAGACCTGATCTAGTAGGGTGTGTGCTTGCACGCACCAGCCTCGAAGTCCAGCTCTAGCAGCTTCAGTGGTGCGTGCAAGCACGGCACCCTACGGGTTGAGCATGCAGAGTTCGATCCAATGCCCGTCGGGATCTTGGACGAAGGTTTGAAAGGCACCGTCGGGACGTGTTTTTCGCTGCAGGCGCTTCGCCCCGTAGGCATCGAGGTGCGATTCCCACTCGTCCAAAGAATCGACGATAAGCGCGAAGTGGCCGCCACGGTGATGCGAATGCACCGGCAAATCCCGATCGCCGATGATGTGCAGTTCTTGGGTTGTGCCCAGCTGAAACCAGGCACCGGGGAAATCAAAGTCTGGCCGCGGCAACGGCTTTAGCTTCAGCGCGTCACGATAGAATTCGACGCTCTTTTCAACATTCTCGACGTGAATGGCGACGTGGTTTAGCTCGTAGGTTTGCATTTGGCCGACGGTCACTTCTGCGCAGGTTTCTTCACTTTCCCAAAGCCGAATCTTGAACGCTGTCGCGCCCGTGCCATCAAGGATTTTGGGGCAAATCTCTTCAAGCAGATGAATTGCCATGTTCTCGGCCGTTGGATTAGCGTCGAGTTCATAGATCCGATGCGGCTCGGACGAACGAATCGCGGCTAGCCCGTTTTCATCCTGATTCCAAAGGATGAAAGTATGGTCCCAATTGTCGTCGATCCAATCCTTCACTCGATTCTTCAACAACTTGAAGTCGAGAATTCGGCCGATTGCGTCCTGCTGTGCGCCAGTGACATAGATTTCGACCACATAGTTGTGACCGTGCAAGTTTTGGCACTTTCCTTCGTGGCCGACCAGACGATGGCCTGCACAGAAGGTGAACCGACGCATGATGCTTAATGACAAAACACGATTCCTGCAGTGAGCGATTTTCTTACTGGCGTTACATTGCCAACACGGAAGCCATGATAGGCGGCTGTCGAGATCGGCAACAGGAGCCCAGCAGGGGGACGGTCGCGACCCGTTACTTTGTCGATCGGTAGGGCTGTGGCAACAACGCCCATTCGATGGCAAACTGATGCCTTCACCAGCCGAAATACTGAACCAGTAGACGTGATTCATGACCGAGATTCGTCAAGCTTCCCCGCTTTCTGTTCCCTCGTCCGCCGAGCTTCGGTTCCTCCCCGAAGGCCCTTATCCACTGGGCGATCGAAAGTTTTCGTGGGTTGGAATTCAGCATGGACTCGATGCAACCTCGGGTAGCTTGAACATCTACGACATGAAGAGCGGCGAGAATCAATCCTACGATTTGCCGGGGCGTCCAGGGTTCGCGTTTCCTTGCGAATCCGAAGGCCGGTTTGTCGTCGGCTGCGAACGGTCGCTCGGGATTTTTGATACGGGCCGTGGAACCTTCGAGAGTTTTTGCGAAGGGGTCGACCAAGATGTCACCAACACGATCATCAATGATGGAATGGTCTTCGAAGACAACTTGATCTTCGGAACCAAGGACCTTGAATTTGCGACAAAGAAGGCAGGACTGTACCTCTACCGTGGTAGCGACAAAAAGTTGATTCGCTTGCGTGACGATCAAATCTGCAGCAACGGCAAGGCGATGATTTCCTCGGGGGACAGCCTGCGGTTGATCGACATTGATTCGCCGACACGGACGATCGTTTCCTATCCCATCGATATCTCATCCGGCTCACTCGGCGCGGCCGAGGTCGTGGTTGATTTTGAAGGCGACCCTGCCGTACCCGATGGCGCAATTCTGACTCCCGATAACACGGGCGTGATCGTCTCCATGTTCCGTCCTGAAGTCGCAGAGTATGGCGAAACGCGGTTGTACGACTTGGCGTCCGGGCAACTGAAGGTCGTTTGGCAGACTCCGGGCTCGCCCCAAAACACCTGCCCGTCGCTCGTGCCAACGGGTGACCAGGTCACACTCGTCATCACAACGGCTGTGGAGCATATGAGCGAATCGGATCAGGCAGCTTGCCCTAATGCTGGTCGTCTGTTCACCGGCGAGACGGGATTTGACGCATCGTCGCTGGCCGCACCACGCTACCCTGCCTGATTGCCGGGCGCCGTCAAACGCTTGATGGCTTCGTTTCCCAGCGCCTCCTGGGACCACCGATCCACCACCAGAGGGGTTCAAGCCGGGTGGTTTGTGAAAGTTTGCAAAATTTAGGGGAACGTGGGGGATTTTCGGCCACACTCCGTCGTCCATTCATTTACGATAGCCCACACAACCACGGTGTTTTGCGCTACCTTTCCAACGTGAAGAATCTCATCAAGCTTATGTCTCGCCTAACATCTCGTATTGCATCTGTCGCATTCGCTTTCGTTTTAGCGGCAGTCGTGCAGACGAACGCTTCAGCACAGTCCTTCGTTCTCGAGTTTGGTCGCGGAGGGGCTGTTGCGAGTGATGGGTCGGTTTTCCGAACCAGCAGTTTGCCCAACACGTCGGTCACCCTTGAGATTTATCTCACCCAGATCGCTCCCGAGACTCGGCTTCAGGACGACGCGACTGGTGTGGCACTCGCCGATTTTACGGTCGACGTCACCTCAGGCGGCACACAACTGACACCGACTGCGTTTACGTTCGGCCCAGGTTTAGTAGACGACCTGAGTGGAAATTCGCAAATCACGGGCCAGCAGGTTCGGTTGGCAATGATTGAATTGAACGGGCTCGGACAAACAGGGGCCACGACTGCGACCGATGGCGTGAACGATAACTCGGTCTTGCTCGGTTCGGTTACCTACGACATTGGTGCAAATCCTGCGGCCAGTTACACCGTCACGGCACAGTCCGTTGGTGGCTTGTCCCCCTTTGCTGTGGCTGATTCGGTATTCCCAATCGGCATTCCCGTCAACTCCAACACCGCAGTGGTCAGCACTCCAGAGCCATCACATGCGATCATGTTGGCAATGGGATCGATGGTTTGTGGCTACGGTTACCGACGTCGCAAGAAGAACCAGGCTGCTAAAGAAACTCAGCCACAGGCATAACCAAGATTTTGCCGTCGCCGATTCGGCCGCTTCGTGCGACCGAAACGATCTTCTCAAGGATTTCCTCTGCTCGGGAATCCTCAACCCAAAGCGTGATCTCCACCTTGGGCACAAAGGCTTCGGAATACTCGGTCTCCTGGTATTCATCTAGGTAGCTCTTTTGCCGTCCGTAGCCCTTCACCTCTGTCACGCTAAGCGCTTCGACCGGGGCTCGGCGTAAGCTTGCCAGCACTTGTTCGGCCAAGTGTGGTCGGACGATGGTGACGATCTGTTTCATTTCGCGCGGCTCTCTGCAAGTTTGCGCCAAAGGATCAGTGCGAACGCGACTTGTGGTTCGCGCTGCAGTGTACCAGGAACCGACCGAATCGCTAATTGGTGTCGCACCAGACGATCGGTCGCGCTAGACTCAAGGACAATTCGTTGCCCTTGAAAAGTGGATGGAAATCACGTCGCATGAGTGTCAACCCGATCGATTTGTCCCAATACGGGCTCTACGGTAGCGATGTGATTCACAACGCGACTCCAGCTCGCCTTTATGAGTTCGCGATTATCGACCAACACGCCGTGATTGCCGCTTCCGGCGCCCTGGCCACGCGAAGCGGCGACAAGACAGGGCGAAGCCCAAAAGACAAACGCATCGTCGATCAACCGACCACCAGCGACGACATTTGGTGGGGTGAGGTCAACATACGGCTCACCGAGCGGTCCTTCTTGATCAATCGACAACGGGCCATCGATTACCTCAACACGCGGCCGCGAACCTTTGTATTTGATGGCTTCGCTGGATGGGCCAAAGAACATCAGATCAAAGTCCGTGTGATCGCCGAGAGCGCCTATCACGCGTTGTTCATGCACAACATGCTGATTCGTCCAAGCGAAGACGAACTGGCGAACTTCGGTGAACCCGACGTTGTGATCTTCAACGCAGGTGCCTTTCCGGCCAATCCCTACACCGCGCAAATGACGAGCACGACCAGCATCGACCTGTCGATCGAGCTGGGTGAGTTGGTGATTCTAGGGACCCAGTACGCCGGGGAGATGAAAAAGGGCGTCTTCACCGTTATGAACTACCTGATGCCGAAGAAAAGCGTGCTCAGCATGCACTGCAGCGCCAATGAATCGGCTGACGGGCGAGTGGCGCTCTTTTTTGGTCTGTCAGGAACCGGCAAAACGACACTTTCCACCGATCCGGTGCGGCGGTTGATTGGCGACGATGAGCATTGTTGGACCGATTCCGGCGTCTTCAACATCGAAGGGGGTTGTTACGCCAAGGTCATTCACCTGAAGAAGGAGAATGAACCGGAGATCTACGATGCGGTGCGATACGGCGCCGTACTCGAGAACGTTGTCTTCGACGAAGCGACGCATGTCGTTAACTACGACGACGCTTCGATCACCGAAAACACACGAGTGGCCTATCCCATCGACTTCATCGACAACGCAAAGATCCCTTGTGTCGGCGGCCATCCCGAAAACATCATTTTCTTGACCTGTGATGCCTTCGGCGTACTTCCCCCGGTTTCTAAGCTTTCGCCAGAACAGGCCATGTACCATTTCATCAGTGGCTACACGGCAAAGGTTGCCGGAACAGAAATGAACGTGACTGAGCCCACCGCAACCTTCAGCGCCTGCTTCGGCGCCGCCTTCCTCGTCTGGCACCCGGCAAAGTACGCTGAGCTATTGGCTGAGAGGATTCGAGAACATGGCAGCCATGCGTGGCTCGTCAACACCGGTTGGTCTGGAGGGCCGTATGGGATTGGTGATCGCATGAGCCTCAAACACACTCGCCGAATCATCGACGCGATTCATAGTGGTGAATTGTCGGAAGCAACCACACGGACTGACCCGGTATTCAACTTCGAGGTGCCGACACATTGCCCCGACGTGCCATCGACGCTTCTTTGGCCACGCGAGAGCTGGTCCGATGAAGAGGCATACGAAAGTAGCTGCCGTCGACTTGCCGACCTGTTCATCCAGAACTTTCAAAAATACGAGGCCGGCGCATCGGAGGAAATTCGAGCTGCCGGACCAACGTCGTAGGTCCTGCGTCAACTCCCGTAGCTACGCTCGCCAGAGCGCGGGGCGATGGAGAGTGCCCGCCACTGCAAACCACCTTCTGGCGAAGGTAGCTACGCTAGGCATTGTCATGCGGAGCATGACCTACTTGGCGACAAAACCGGGCGAGTTCTCTTTGTCGAGCCAGTATTTTCTTGCGGCACGCACGAAGGGCACGTGCTTTTGCAGCTTGTCCTTGGGGAGTTTGAGCAAGCGTTGTTCGTAATCATCGAGCCACTTGTGAAAGAACTCGACGCTCCGCTCTGTCACTCGACGCTGTCCGTCAAATTCGATGTACCACGGTGCACTCATCGCCGCTCGAAAATGGTCTTCGTACAGCGTCACGACGCGAATGGTGATCCAGCCACTCTCGTCGGCGATCACCGGCGGAATGTAACCGCCCGCCTTCGCGAATTCGTCAAGTTTCGCGCTGTAATGAACACGGCCATTGTGGATCACTTCCATGTACTCGACCGGGTCGCGAACTGCGAGGTCGAGTGTGATCTCGAGGTTCAACGTTCGGTCGCCCGTGCTCTTGAAAACGAATCCGGGCAGTTCACCGTCAACGCGCGGGCGAAGCAGCGGGCCATTGGTTGCAACTGAGCACCCGCGAAACGCCGCTCCCCACCATGCTCCCTTACTCGCTGGACGGCCGACAGTCTGTTCTGGATCGGCGGAAGACGACATGTGAAGCGGTTCGGCCGTGTACAGCCGGTTGTAGCCGATCGGGTTGTTGCCACTTTGATCACCGCCCCCGGCCAGAGGCGGGATTCGGTGTCCCGATTCAAGCAGGTTCCAATAGATCCGCTCAGCGTGGCGGCCAACGCTCTTGGCACCGCCAATGTTGATGCCTTGAAGAGGCCGACCATCGACAACCCTTGCGATCTTCTTGTCCAGTCGGAGCCAATCTCCAAGCAGGAAATAGCCGTCGATTTTTTGACTCGCGATCCAAACCGGCAACTCCCAGGCGAACGGGTTCTCGATGGCAATCTTCGGAGGCTCTTCGGCTTTTGTGGCCGCAACAATGAACCGGCTTGAGGGCAATTTGTCATCGCCAGGGTCGTCGACCGACTTTTCAAAGGAGGCATCGCCGTAGAACACCAGCCCTTCGCGGTGGGTGACGTCATGCGATATCCATGTGGGATCAAGGTCTGGCATTTCGTCGGCTTTGCGTTTCGCCACTGGCTTGGCGGCAACCTTTCCGAGCGTGCGAGCCAGATGCAGATCCTCGCCCGCCATCCGCATTTCAAGGCGGTGCGGTGAGGGCACGACGCAGCAATCACCCGAAATCCATCCGAGTTTCCGCATTTCGACCATCCGCGTCAGCGGCACGGTCTTCTGGTCAAGACTTGTCTTATCGAGCGCGAAATTCCCTGTGACGATGCGATATTCGGGGCCGCGAATCATACGAAAGGTGTAGAGACTCTCGGGCAGCGTGAGGTCGATCGATTCGTCCAGAACGATGCCCATTCCGGCCGAAACGGTGCGACGAACCGGGACGTGTTTGCTGTCGATCGGGCCCCGCCAGAGTTCGAACCGGGTGATCACGGGCTGATCCGTCCCCTTTTCGACGGTTTTTACCGTCAGCGTCCCGCCGGCACCCAATGCGACCGTGCTCGTGATGCCGAGACATAGGGCAACCAAAAGAGATCGTGACATGGACTACCTGCCCTCCCAGGCGAACGGGGTTCGAAACCGACTCAATCGTCCGCAGAGGATAGCGCACGTCGACCCTCAATCATATGCCGCGCCGAGCCAATCGGTCGACCGAAAGGTACCGGGTTTCGCATCGGCCTCGTTTTTTGGAAACTCTTGGGATGCAAAACGTCAGCTCCGAGATCTTTCCCTATCCGTCGAAATCGTTGTCGATCGGCTCGCACACCCTTCGTTACCTTGACGAAGGCCCCAGTGTTGGTGGTTCCGGTGCTAGTGGTCTCGATGCCGAGGGGAAAAAGCGGGCAATCCTTTGCGTGCACGGCAATCCGACGTGGAGTTTTTACTGGCGCAAGGTCGTCGAGCGATTCTCGCCCACCCACCGAGTCGTTGCCGTCGACCACATGGGATGTGGGCGAAGTGACAAACCGGATGCCAGCGAGTTCAACTATTCACTCGCTTCCCACCGCGATAACGTCGTACGGTTGATCGATGAACTCGATCTCGACGACATCACTCTTGTCGCCCACGACTGGGGCGGCGCGATCGGATTGTCAGCGATGCTCGAACGTCGCGAGCGGTTGAAACGAATCGTGTTGCTTAACACGGGCGCTTTTCCACCACCCTACATTCCCCTTCGAATTTCACTATGTCGTTTCCCCGTCCTGGGAACATTCGGCGTTCGCGGGCTGAACCTGTTTGCAAAGGCTGCCATCACCATGGCGATGTCGCGACAAAGCCTGTCGCCCGAGGCCGCAAGCGGATTGCTCGCTCCCTATGACAGCTGGGAAAACCGTGTTGCGATCGATGCCTTCGTCAAAGACATTCCGATGAAGTCATCGCATCCGACCCATGCTGTGTTGACGAAGCTGGAAGAAGATTTGCAGTCACTTTCGGACCTCCCTTCCCTGCTCGTTTGGGGCATGAAGGATTGGTGTTTCCGTCCCGAGTGTTTGAGGCGTTTCCAATCGCATTGGCCCAATGCCCAATCGGTTGAGATCCATGATGCCGGGCACTATGTGATCGAAGATGCCCCTGCGGAAACGTTGGCGGCGATCGAAGAGTTTCTAGAAAGCGATGCAAACCGCAACGCCGCGACGTCTCGGCAAGATGCGGCGGATCAAGTGAACGCCAATGACTGACCCGCTGCAGAGCATTCGAGAGGTCGCCGGCGATCGTGCGAGTGCATTGCGTTGGGCCTGTGTTCTCGAAGCGACCGCGCCCAAGGTAGGCAATGTCCATCCCGGAGCCAGTTTCGACGATCTGAACTATTCCGATTTTGTTCTCGCCGCAGAAATCGCAGCCGAGGTGTTTGACACCGGCGATGCTTCGTTCTCGGCGTCGATCAAGCGAGCCGTTTCCGAGACGGTTGCCAAGACCGGCACCAATGTGAATCTCGGGATCTTGCTCTTGATGGGGCCGCTTGTTGCCGCCGATGAATCCATGCTCGCCTGCGGCAAAACGCCGGAGCAGCGCACCGCGTGCGATTGGAAAGACGCGATCACCAGCATCTTGCAAGGCTTGACCGAAGCAGACTCGCGCAACGTCTATGATGCGATCAACAGCGCCATGGCTGGCGGCTTGGGAAAGGCTGAGGAAATGGATTTGCACGCTTCCGAAGGCGCCCCCGCGGACTTGATCGCAGCGATGCAAATCGCCTCTTCGTATGATCGTGTTGCCCGTCAGTTCGTTTGCGGGTTTGCTGACCTGATTGACAACATCACCGCTGTGGTGGGACGCAGTATCGCTGCGACCGGTGACCTTCTTTCCGGTATTGGCTGTGCCCATTTGGAATTGCTCGCCGCCGAGCCGGATTCATTGATTATTCGCAAACAAGGACGCGAGGTTGCCGTCGAGGTACAAAGACGTGCGTCCGGTGTGAACTTCCAATGTCCCGCCGAGGTTGCTGCCTTGGATCAGTTCCTGCGGTCAGACGGCAATCGCTACAACCCCGGAACAACAGCGGATTTGATTGCCGCCTCACTGTACGTTTTACTGCGTTCGAACCAACCCTCCTTCGAATCTCTGAGCGAGCGAGAATGAGCAAGCCGACCTTCCGAGTCGATGTCACCAAAGAACAATTCACTTTTTCGGCGGCTCACTTCATCACCTTCGCAGGTGACATCTGCGAACGCATTCACGGCCACAATTACGGCGTACGCGCAAGCGTCGAAGGTCCGCTTGATGAGAATCGTTACGTCGTCGATTTCATTGCGCTGCGTGATGCAGTGCTGAAAGAGACGATGACGATGGACCACCACGTGATCTTGCCGCAGAGCCACGCGGAAATCCACGTAACCAGCGACGAAAAGGAAACCACGGCGACCTTCCGCGACAAACGCTGGGTGTTTCCCAACGAAGACTGTGTGCTGTTGCCGGTGATCAACACCACCGCAGAAGAAATCGCCCGAGTGATCGCCGAACGCGTGATGGAACAAACACGCGAGCAATTCGGCGAAGCGCTCGACTGGATCGAAGTCGCTGTCGACGAGAACAACGGCCAATGGGGTGTCTGTCGGCTTCCATGGCAATAAGAGTCGAGTTGGGTGAAGATCTTTTACACCGACCATTTTGAGTTGCCCCTGCCCGCAAAGCATCGGTTCCCGATGTCCAAGTATCGCCTGCTGCGGCAACGAATCGCGCTGAGCGATTGTCATGTGGGCGACACCCTGCTCGTGCCACCTGCAGCCGATTTCGATTCGCTGAGACTCTGTCATACGGAAAGGTATGTTGACGCCGTCTTCCAAGGCGGACTGTCCAAAGAAGAGATTCGCCGTATCGGGTTCCCTTGGTCGACAAAGATGGTGGAGCGATCCCAGAGAAGCGTGGGGGCGACGATCGCCGCCTCGACGGCCGCACTCAACGAACGAGTCGCCGTCAATTTGGCCGGCGGCACGCACCACGCGTTTGCTGACGCCGGCGAGGGTTACTGTGTCTTCAATGACGCAGCCGTCGCGATCCGCGTGCTACAACAATCGAAGCTCATTGACCGAGCTTGCATCATCGATTTGGACGTGCACCAGGGAAATGGAACGGCTGCGATCTTCTGTGGCGATTCAAGCGTCTTCACACTCTCGATTCATGGCGAAAAGAACTTCCCCATCCGCAAGCACCCCAGCGACCTCGATGTCGAGCTGCCAGACGGTACTTGTGATCAGGATTACCTCGATCAGCTTGACGACGCATTGACGCAAGTGTCCAAGGCCGGTGCCTTTGATCTGGGAATCTATTTGGCCGGTGCCGACCCCTACCAAAATGATCGACTTGGTCGACTTTCCCTCACCAAAGCGGGACTAGCAGCCAGAGACGCACGGGTGCTGCGGTGGTGCCAAGAAGAGCGAATTCCACTGGCCATTGCGATGGCGGGCGGGTACGCACCCCAGATAGACGACATCGTTGACATCCATGCCGCTACTGTGAGGCTGGCGAGCGAATATTACATTGATGACAGCGGGGCGTTATAGTAGAGGGAGGAATGCGGAGTCGATGGAGGCCCTGCGACCCTTGTCTTGCCGCGACGATGAAGCGGAATACCCGACGTCAACCGACCACGATTGGCGTCAGTTCACATTGAAGACACGATCGTTTTGGTGAGCTTCGGTGGACAATGAACAGGATGAGCGCAACTGATCATGAGTTCGATCACAGATCTGGTAAGCCGTAGCTGCGACGGACATGAAGGCGAAACGGACCGCCTCTTCTCGTTGATGTATGAAGACCTCTGCCGTCTGGCGGGACGTTTTCTACAAAACGAACCGATGCGCCACCGACTCAGTTCCTCGTCGCTCGTTCACCAAGCCTACATGAGGATGGTGGACCAATCGCGGATCAACTGGCAAGGCAAGACCCACTTCTTTGCGATCGGCGCAACGGTGATGCGACGCATCCTGGTCGACCACGCTCGCAAAGTCCGCTCGCTCAAACGCGGCGGCGGATGGGATCGTCGCCAATTGACCGACGAAGTCACCTTTCAACTCAGTCGCGATAGCGATGTTGTTGCCCTTGACGACCTTCTCAAGACGCTTGCCGATCTGAACCCACGCCAGGCCAAAATCGTTGAGTTGCGGTTCTTTGGCGGCATGACCATGCGAGAGATCGCCACCGAGATGAACTTCGGTCTGAGAACGGTCGAAAAAGAATGGGCGATGGCCCGCGCTTGGATGCGACGCGAATTGCGAAGCGGTGAAATCGTTGACGACGCCGAGGCGGCGGAGCGCGAAGCAGCCGAAAAGGACGCGCCCGAAGCGGACAATCTGCCTGCGGATGACGCGTCGCCAGAGGCAGAGTGAATGGATGCAGCGCGCTACTCTCGCATGCGAGATATCTTTCTCGAAGCGGATGAGCTGCCGCCGGAACAGCGCGAGTCGTTCGTCCGTGAAAAGGCGGGCGACGATCAAGAGCTTTATGACGAAGTCATTTCGTTGCTGGCTGAGCACGATCCGGAGTCCGCCAAGGTCGAGGGTGAGAACGCTGTCCCGCTAGCTCCACCTTCCTTGCAGCAAGCTCTCGCAGCAAGCGATTACACAACCAGTCAGAACGCTGGTAACAAAACGACGGAAACCGGACAGCAAAAGTCAGGGCCCTTCGTCAGCCAACAAACGAAGCGCCCGTCGTCTCAAGTCACCAAACATGGCGCCGAACGAACCCACGCTTCGCCGAAGCATGGCAACACCTCGGTCCCAAAGAAGTCGCCGAGTACTCTGCTTTGGGCTCAACGAACGCGCCAAAGTCGGCGCACGACATCCCGCTGGCTATGGCTGGCTGCGTTGCTGCCAACGGCACTGGTCGGTTGGTTCACCTTCCAGCGGGTTCAGTCGACGATGAACCAGACCGTTCACAACGAGTTGGTTGGCGTCGCCGATACGGTTTCACTAGCGACCGACCGATTCCTCGAAGACAAGGTTCAACTTGTCCAATCGTGGTCGCGACAACCTGAGATTCGCAAAGCCATCCTCGGTTTGGTGGAGCTGGCAAAGGCAGATACGGCCGATGCCGAACTGCGCAAAGCGCCTCACTCAAAGACGATTCACCAAGCGCTGCGAACACTCGCCAACTCAGACGACATCAAGTTTGTGGTCTGGAGTGATTCCTACATGACCATCGCAAGCTCGCTTGAAGGGGGCGAGGACGTCGGCACACCGGTACATCACGACCGCGCCGCAAACTTGGCCCGTGTGATGCGCAACGAGAACGTCATCTTTGGTCCAGAACGCCTGACGGAAGAAACCGAGGGCTACCAGCCTGAAACGGACCAGCCGATCATGGCGATTATCGTGCCAGTCCTTGATGATGACAGCGACCGAGTGATTGCGGCACTGATGGTTCGCGGTTTCGATATGTACGACGAGCTCAATCGGATGCTCGTTGAAATCACGCTCGAAAGTGGACTCGATGCCTATGCGGTCAACAAACAGGGGGTGATGGTTTCGGAAAGTCGTCATGCCAAAGTTCTGGCCGACCAAGGTGCTCTTGATGTCGCTTCCAATGCCATTGCCGCGCGGCTGCGGGTGGCAGATCCAGGGATGAAGCTTTCAGCGGACGTGATTGATCAATTCGATCGCAACATTAGCCCACTGACCGTCAGCGTGATGTCGGTCACCAACGGCAATAGCGCGGTGCGGATCCAGCCCTACAACAACTACGCTGGCGAAGAAGTCGTTGGCGCATGGCGCTGGAATTCAACCCGACGGATCGGTGTGGTGATCGAGCGAAGTGTCAATGTCGCCTTCGCGCCGACTCGGATCGTCGGCTTCAGCTTCTTGATTCTCGGCAGCATTCTGTTTCTGACCGCATTTGCAGCAGCGGCAATGATCGCCAGCCGGTCGGCACGAGCGCACGCCGCCGTTCATCCCTTAAGTCGCTATGAAGTGCTCAGCGAACTTGGAAGCGGAGGCATGGGAGTCGTCTATCGGGCGCGGCACCGACAACTCGGACGAGATACAGCGTTGAAACTGCTCCGAGGTGACCGGCACAACAAAGAAGATCGATTGCGTTTTGATCGCGAGGCAAGGTTGGCGGCTTCATTGAGCAGCCCGCATAGCGTAATGATCTATGACTACGGTCGCTCGGAAGATGGCGAAGCATTCTGCGTCATGGAGTTGCTTAAGGGCTTGACCCTAAGTGAAGTGGTCGGCCGCGATGGCTTCCAACCGATCGGCCGCGTGCTCTCGATCATCGCCCAGATGTGCGAGGCACTCAGCGAAGCCCACTCTTTGCAGCTCCTGCATCGCGATATCAAACCGCAAAATGTCATGTTGTCGTTTGACCCTTCGGTCGGTGATTGGGCTGTGGTGTTTGACTATGGACTCGCCAAGCCGCTGCAACAGAACATGAACGTCTACCAGACCTCGGAAGCGGTTTGGGCGGGCACACCGATGTACATGGCGCCTGAGCGTTTTCGTGCTCCCGCCAATTCCGATCCCCGATCCGACATCTATTCTGTAGGATGCGTTGCCTACTTTTTGCTTGCCGGTCGGCCCCCCTTCATCGAATGTGACCCCGAATCGCTCTTCGCGCTCATCATCACGCAAGAACCGATCAGCATGTCGATTCATCGGGACGAACCGCTGCCCGAAGAGATCACGGCTTTTGTGATGCGCTGCATGGCCAAAGACCCCGAGCAACGCTTCGTCACCATTGATGAATTACAAGACGAAGTGAACCAGCTGAGAAGCCGATTCCCGTGGGCAGTCGAAGATGCTCATCGTTGGTGGGACAGTTTTGGCGACATTCAGCGCAAAGAGCAAGCTGTCTGAGACCGTTACTCGGTCTCGAGACTCTGCTCATGATCGCGCGCTTTTGGTGTCGGTGCGTAGCGATTAGTCAAAACCGTGATCGCGATCATGCCGATGATGGTGGGCAGAATCCACGGTGCGATGGCCAATGCACCCGGTAGCAAACCTTCAAGTAGTCGGCGAGCCCCCGCCAGCAGCAACGCGGTATGAAACGCAATCCCGCAGCCAAGCATGCACGCAATGTGTTTGGCCAGCCACGCCTTCGCTGCACTTGGGGGTGACTTTGCGTAGCGATACTCTCCGATGGCATTTAATGTGAACACGATGCCCAACACGGTCGCGGCGTAAGTCAACGGATGCAGGAATCCTGTCGACAGATAGCCGATACCCAGCGCGAGCAATCCGAGACTCGACGTTCCCTGAAGCCAATAGATCACAGCAAGGGGGCGGCTCAGCACTTTGTCCGGAACATTCTTGTGCCACAAGACGCGCATTCCCAAGATCGCCGACGCACAGGTCACAAACGCAAGCACGCCCAACAGCGATATGAACAAACGGAATTGTGCAAGCTGTGGCGAGCTCAGCGTCGCCCCCTCCACAAAACTCTTGGTGTGAACTAGTCCCCAAGTGCATGAGACAAGTGCTGTCGCGGCGATAACGTAAGCTGACCAGACGAAGAGCTTGCCCGCCTTGCGATGAAGCGGGCCCCCTTTCTTCGACAACGCGGCGACCCAAAAAACGGCGGTGCCAATGCTACCGACAGCAATGTGCAACCAAACCCACCCGTCGTGAATCATATTAAGCATTCTCGGTCGCCTCTTGTTTGCGTTTGATCATCTCAAGCATCCAGTCACAAATTGCGATCTTGTTTTGAATCGATTCACGCCCTAGCTGCATGCTGAGCATGTAGTGAAACTCGAGGTTGCCTAGCGCGGTGGCATCCGTCTCGAACGCGTGCTTCATCAGCTCAAGGGCGGAGGCGTCCGTTTCGTCGTTAAACGGAGCGTCGAAAACAGCAATGCTCTGTACAAATCCTTCGCGTAGTTCGGTGACAAACCGGTGTGATTCCTCAAGGTCATCAAGCTGGCCAAGGAACACGAGCTGACCGATGTATGCCAATCGATGCGCTGGCATTTTGGGATCCGAGGCAAGCCAGCTGCGAAGCTCTCGTGTCCCCGCCGCGGTCCGGCGATAGACACGCCGCGGCGGCCCCTGTTCCGATTGCTCTTCTTTGCTCTTGAGCCACTGCTTCTCTTCCATGCGTTGAAGCGTGGGATAGATCTGGTTCAAGCCAGCTGCCCAAAAGTGCGCCGCGCCCGTTGCAAATTCGCGGCGAAGGTCGTAGCCGCTCGAGGGCGTACGGAGCATGCCCAAGAGGATGTGTTCCAGGCTCATCGTTGCCTCGGTGGATTTGCCGCCTCACTAGCTCACTTGTGATATAGCCACTATATCAGTAGTGACCTAGCGGTCAAGAGATGTGTGCTTCGAGAAGCTCACATGCACAAAAAAAGACCGCCCAGTCGATGACTGAGCGGTCTTTCCGGACGCGGCATTGCGGGGGGTAGGTCCGCAAGGCCACGGCAGCGTTTGGCGGTCGCTGCATCTGCCCCAACAGAAGTCAGGCCGGTACCTTCCTTCCTGCGAAGATTATCGGACTGGAAGCCGGCAAGATTCCGACGTATGCAGCGAATTAGTAAACACTTTCGCAACCGCGAAACGCCATCAATTGCGGGGCCCGCGGCGGCCCGCCACAAGTCGGCGGATGCCCGCTCTGGCGGCACTGAAACCTTGCCTCAATCCGCCGACACCGCTGCTAGTCGTGGCCTGGCGAGAGCTGACTCGGGCGCTGATTCCCGGTGGCTGGGAACCGGCCAGCCAAAAGGGGCGTCGAAGGTGCGACATCCGTACCGCTGGAATAAACGGAAAAGGGTGCTCCGACACAGGCTGAGAACGGTTAAGATCAGTGATTGCGGGTGGTGTAGGTAGATTATCCCCCCCAGAGAATCTAGGATGAGTGCTCGCAAATGAACCCTGTTTGGGTGGGAAAACCAATGGAAACGACTTTCGCTCAGCCTCAACGTGCTCGTCGCGGGTTCACTCTCGTCGAACTCATCGTCGTGATGACGATCATCGGAATACTCGTTGGGCTGCTTCTTCCAGCGGTACAAGCGGCGCGAGAAGCGGCACGGAAGACCGATTGCGCGAACCGCGTTCGACAACTTGCGCTGGCGACGCAAATGCACCACGATGCGCTCGGTTATTTTCCACCAGCCCGGTACGAAACCCGTCCCGATGCTGACCCGATCAACCAATGCGGGCTCGAAACGCCAACTTGGTTGGTTCGAGTCATGCCGTACATCGAACAGGTCGCCTTGGGTGATAAATGGGACTACTCCAAACCCTGGCACCAGCACTCGGAAGAAGTGCGAACCACCATTCCCGACATCTTCCTTTGTCCGTCGCGTCGTTCGGGAACCCAGCCGATCGGGCAACGCAATCTTCGCACGACGACGTCAGGCGAAGGTGGCACGTTGCCTTGTGGTTGCCCCGTGGGACCGCGTCCAACCGAAGTTGACCTGGACGTTATCGGTGCACTATCCGACTACGCCGGCAACCACGGCGATTTGACGCCCGGTGCAACAGGCGATCCAACCGACTTTTATTTCGGCGGCAATGGAACGGGCGTGATCATCAGTTGCCGCCCCATTTGCAGTGATGGAAAAGCAGTCACTCCGATGGACCGGGTCAAAATGGCCTCGGTGTTCGACGGAACCTCCAACACGTTCCTGTTTGGCGAGAAGTTCATTCCGCACAATGGCCTCGGCGTCTTTCCTGAAGATTCGCCTGCCTACGATGGTGACCACCTTCCCGCCTCCAGTCGTCTTGCCGGCCCTGGTTTGCGATTGGCTCACAGTCCCAGTGATGTGCTCGCCGACATGTTTTCCTTTGGCAGTTGGCATCCGGGCGGCGTGCACTTTGCATTCGTCGATGGCAGTGTTCATTTCTTCTCTCCAGAAACGGATACCAAGTTGCTCGGCAAATTGGCCAACCGGCGGGATGCTCGCGTTGTGGAGCTGACGCATTGAGCCGAGTTGATCGACGTCTTGTTTGGTCGCTACCGATCCTGTCGCTGTGCTTGGCGCTCTCTGGTTGCGGCTCGAACCTTGTCACCGCGATGGGCCAGGTTTCGTTCGATGATGGTACACCCGTTCAATCGGGCAGTATCGAATTCCGACGCGTATCGTATGGCGACCGGTACGCTGCGAGAATTGCCAAGGATGGGCGGTTTCGACTAAAGAGCACCGACGGGACCATCGGCTTGCCACCTGGCGAGTATGAAATCGTTGTGGTTCAGATCGTCCTGACTGAAGACTTGGCTGCCGAAGACCATCAACACGGCAATACCGTTCCGCGCAAGTATGCCGACTACTACACCAGCGGACTTCGAACCAAAATCGAAGCTGGCAAGACCGATGGACTCAACATCGTTCTCGCCCTCGATTGATCGAGTTTCACTCGAGTGTTTGGTTTGTAATTCCTTCCATGCTCGGTAAATTCGACATTGTTTGAAAAGGGAATGCGGGTTTCGAATCTGATTCTCGCTATTGGATGAAGTATTTTTTTGGCGGCGATTCGCGGCCTGTCTGCCGCACCTTTTCGCGGTCGTCCGATCATTCTTCAATTGCTAGTCATTCGATTGGCACATTCTCTGCGTAAGCACGCATTGCCAAAGCAACCGCGAGACGGGTGAACGGTTTCACGCCTCTCGAGTGAAGGTTGCTGGCTCTTTTCCATGGTTCTCGAGAGCGGTTGTGGTCTGTTCGGTTCAGGTCACAGAGCGTTCTTTGGCTCGCAAGAGGATTATTGCGATGAAGCGTGTTACGAAACGGTTGGCTGTTCAAGCTTTGGAATCGCGTCAGTTGATGGCCGGTGACATAGCGATGTTCGACGGAACGATCGCGATCACTGGCACCGATCATCACGATGCGGCGGAAGTCTATTCTGAGAATGGCGCCGTGGTCGTGAATCTCTCCAGCTTCGACGACTCTGGACTTGCAACGAGTGAGCAATCGGCATCGTTCGCAGCAGACCAAGTCAACGAGATTGTGTTTCAATGCGGTGATGGCGACGACCTGTTGGTCAACGACACTTCGGTTCGCGTCGTCGCACGCGCGGGAGCCGGTGATGATGTGCTACTCGGGGGCGGCGGCGACGATATCCTGTTGGGCGGAACGGGTAACGACCTGATTCTTGGTGGCGGTGGCAACGACCAAGTCTTTGCCGGCCCTGGCGTCAATACTGCAATTTCACTCGCGCCAACGACGGATGATTCGCCAGCAGACACCGAGTCGCAGTCGGCCGATGAATCGAATTCAGAATCGTCGACCGAAACCAACGACTCGGTCGAGAACGAACAGGTCGATGAAGCCAACGATGCGCAACAAGCCGATGCCCCGACTGCCGAAACGCCCGTTGAAGACGACGCGGTAGGCGATGCGGAAACGGCGACCCCGATTGCGGTCATCGCGGAACCGGTTCCCGAAGAGATCGAATTCAGCGAGCCTTGCATGGCCGAACCTGAGCCGCTGCCCGTTGGCGAAGAGGCAACTCCCGTAGCTGAGCTGGACCAGCCGGTCGATCTCGAAGCTTCTGCTGAGGGCGATGTCGGGACGGTTGATGCTGAAGCCGAAGTCACGACCGAGGAAGCCGAACCGGTTCCAACGGACTCGACACCCAACCAGCAAGCCCCAATAGCGCAACCTGAAGCCGCCAACGAAGACGCAGAATCGGACGAACCGAACATCGAAGTTGTCGCCGAAACAGCCGAGGGCGAAGCAGAGTCGGATGATGGCGAACCGCAACAAGCCTTGTCCAACGCCGACATCATCTTTGGCGGATTGGGCAGCGACTTGCTTTACGGAGATGACGGTGATGACATGATCTTTGGTGACATGTCGCCGCTTGATGATGAATTGATGCGAGGTGTGATTGCAGGCCGTTTCGGTTTCTAACCCAGCCAGGGTGAAACGGCTGCAGAGGGAAGCGGGTGGCATGGACGCCTCGCCCGCATCCGCGACAACCAGTTTAGGCCGTTATCCCGATGGCGATGAGGAATGCATCGCCGTTTATCGTTCCCAGCGATTCCAAAGCGAGTTCTCTCCTTCGATCGCCAAGTAACGCGTACCGGAGCCGACATCCCGAAACTCTTGAACTTGCCCGCTGGGCCATTCGACGCTGATTGACTCGGCCTCATTCCCTTTCCCAAGACCGAAGCACAACACCGACTCGTTCTTGGCCATGTACCCATCGCCAGATTGGATCGCTTTGACGATCGTGCGTCCGTCAAACGTTACCTTAACGGTCGCACCGATCGCATCTCGTTCGGACTGCAAACCGACAAGTTGCAGCTGCAGGAACTGGCCGTCGGATGCGGTCGAGTTCCTCATCACTGCGACGGGACGTCTGAGATGAGTGACCGCAAAGTCAAGTTTGCCGTCGCGGTTCCAATCCGCTTTGCCAATCGCCCGTCCGAGATGCCTTGCCTTCCAATAGCTGGGCTCGCCAGCCACATCCGAAAGCTCGAATGTCTCACCGACACGCGACAGCACTTGCGTTGGCATTTCGAATCCCAAACCGAGCTCGACAAAATCATCGATGTGGCCGTTCGCGATCACCAAGTCCTCATCGGAGTCATTGTCAAAATCGATCGCCTGAACGCCAAACCCGACCATGCCAACCGTCGGCCCATTCAACCCATACACCAGTGCTTGGTCAACAAAGCGCAGCGTCTCACCCGTCTGCTGCATGTATTGATTGGAGCATTCACCTGAATAGTTGGTGATATGCAGGTCAAGCTTCCCGTTCTGGTCAAAATCGGCAACCGCAACACCCATGCACGCAAAGGGTTTTCCCCCTTTCCCGAACGCTACGCCGCTGATGATGCCGAAGTCGGTCCACGCGGGCGGTTTGCTGTTTTCGCTTGTTCGTTTCCATAGATGATTGGGGTTTTGGTCGTTTGCAGAAAAGACTTCGTTGCCACCATCACCATCGATGTCGGTCACGATCAGTCCGAGCCCGGTCGTGAGCGTTTCGGCCGAAGTGTCGAACAATTCCGTGGTCGCATCATCACCCGTAACTCCAGAAAAGTAACGCGCCCGCGCGGCCCGTACCTGCTTTGGGCTCGGCAGCGAAATCGCTTTCCCGGCAGCATCAAATTCAATTTCGTCGAAAACCTGAGGATCGTCGACATACGCCGACTCGATAACCTCAGGTAGAGCGTCGCCGGTGATGTCCGCGATCGCGAGTGACGACGTCAACTTGCCCCTGTTCCAATCCCCGCCGATCGGTTGTTCGCGAAAGGTTCCATCGCCTTGATTGATTAGGACCCGATTGACACCGACGTTTCCAATCACCAAGTCGGGGAAACCATCTTGGTTGAGGTCTCCCGATGTCATCCCCAGCGTGTAGTTCCAATCAGTCGTCAAGGACTCAAGCGTGACGTCGGTAAACACATGCTCGCCATTGCGATACAGACGGTTCGAATCTTCTTGAACCGTCGAAGATGTTTCGGCTTGTGGGTCGCATGCCGCTTGCCCAAGGTAGAGATCAACCCATCCGTCCTGGTCAAAATCAAGCCAGACGCAGCCGGCCCCGAGTGCTTCGAACAGTCGAAAATTCCGCTGCACGGGCACATTGGCATTTCGATACTGGAAAGCAACACCCAAGTCAGAGGCTTCGTCGTGCAGGACGATTTGGTGCCGTGTATCAACAGCACCGATTGTCTCGGCGCGGGGTGCTGCATTCGGCACCGTGTCGGAGACGGACGCCTTGATCGTTGCCAACATCGCATCATGCGTTGCAAGTCCTTCGAGCTTGAACCCGCAAAGCAAACTGGGTTCGGAAATACCACTCCAATCACTCCCGCTTAGCGATTGTCGAAACTGCTCGATCTTGATGCGTGACGGAGTCGATTCGGGTTGTTGCAAAAAGACGATCTCTTGCCACAGCACGCCTTCGAGCTCGCGTCCCATCACGCGCAGGTGCTCGGCGATCTCGAGTCGAAGATTCAAATTATTCGGTTCGCTTCCTGTTTGCATTAACAGACGCTGGGTCGAACGAATCCTGCTCACGCGTTTCTCAAGCCGATCGACACCTTCGGTTTCACCTTCAAGACGCATCGCAGCGGCCAAGCCCTGAATCGCTTCCAAAAAGCTTGGTTCGCGCAACATGGCTTGAAGGAAACAGAAGCGTGCTGACCGATCGCGCCGGTGAACTGCGAGGTTTCCCATTGCAATCCAGTAGGCCGGATAACGTTGATGCCGCGCGTCGGTGGTTGCAGCCCACCGAGACAGTTCGTCGAACCGCTGGTTGGTCGACAGTAGCCATCCATAGCAACTTTGCGCTGCAGGGTCGCCCGACTTCAGCAGCTCACTCGGTTCGAGTGCCGCAAGTGCATCGTCAACATCACCGCGGCTCTGAAGTGCAGCAACCACATTTAAGATCCCAACGCGATCAACGAGTTCATGATCGCTAGCTGACGGCTTGGATTGAAAGGTCGCCCAGGGTTGCATGGGCCGCATCAAGCCGACAAGTTCCGCCTCGGAAAGTGGCGTTTCGCGCATCAACTCGCGAAGCAATTCATTGGCGTCAAATCGGAACCCCTGATTGTTCAGCGCCAGAGCGAGCCGACGTCGCGCCATCAGGTCGTCGGGGAATTCGTCGACCAACGTGCGCAGCGTACCAATACCGCGATCGCGCTGACCGTCACGCAACATAAAGTCAGCGGCTTGCAGCAACAATTGCGCTCGTTTGTCGGCGTGCACATCGGCTGTGTCGACAAGCAGACTGACGGCCTGCTTGAAGTCCTCCTCAAGCACCGCGACCGAAATCAGAACCACGGATGCGTCGTAGTCGTTTGGCCGAGCAATCAGAACCTGCTCGGCCTTTCGCTTTGCCCGTACCCGATCACCGGATTGCAACGCGGTACGAGCTTGTTGAAGCAAAGCGTCGGGTCCATCACTCGCTTGCGTCCCGACCTGCTCCGCCACTTCCGGTTTAGCAGACGCGTTTGGTGTGTTGGCTTGATCCTTACCACCGCATCCAGCAAGAACGAGCGTGACGGTAATGAAACAGGACTTGAACGGTCTTCGCACTCAGAGTTCTCTTTCAGAGCAGCGTGTAAACGAATCGCTGAGGGCTACGCGGCCGCTGGCCAAAGGCCCGCAAAGATGCCACCCGCGATCAGAGCGTAGACGATCGATTCAATCACGTGCCCGACCACTCGATTCTTGAACCAAATCGCGTGTTGCAGAATCGAAGCACAGAAAGTGAGTAGTGCGACGGTGGCGACAAACCGAAAGACCGTCAGTTTGTCGGTCGCTTCGCCACCGATGGCAAAACTGGCGAGATACGCGAAGGTCGCGCTGCAAACGAAGAAGTAGAACATCGTCAGTGCAAGATTCTTGCCCATGTTTGCGGCGGGCAACACGGTGATGATGCCTCTCGGTCCGGCGTTGTACTTGGCGACATATTCCGGCTCGTTCATTTCTTTCATCGTGTTCGCGCCCGGAAACATGTAGTTCCCCTCGGGAATCCCACCCTCGCGAACGGCATCGATCACCTTGTCTTCATCCGGCATCTTCACCCAGTCCTTCTCGTGCAGCTTCACAACCATCCACGAGAGAAAACTCGCGAAGAAAAGTGCGACCGTTGTGACGAGGATTGGCAGCCAGAGTTCAACCATTGCGACACCTTGGCGTGAGCGGGTAAGAGGCGAATCGAATTGGACCCCCAGATGATACCAAAGTGTCTTCGATTCGGGGGCCCACTGACCGCGCATAGGATTCCGCGGTCACGGTGAAGTTCCGATTCTACAAGCCGTAGTACCGACCTTTAGCCGGCATCTTCCCACAGGCCACCAAAGGGCTGGGTTTCAAACGAAGGTCCCACTCAGTGAGGCTGTGATTGCTTTTGTGCCGAGCTTCGGCACACTCGCCTTTTGCTCTGCAAAAGTTGCGATTGTGGACGCTACTTTCGCGGAGCGAAAGGCGACATTCGGCCTGCGAATGAACATGCGCCTGTAGCCAACACACGATCTCGAGCGTTGAGAATACGGCCGTGGTTCGCGATGCAAACCACGACCGCTCGTAATTGGAAGGCTACTTATTCGGATTCGCAGCCGTTTGAAGAGCGCTTAGGACATCGTCGAGCGCAAAACTGCCAGGTTTTTGACGAGGTGGGAATTCCTTGTACGTTTCAAGGTGTTTTGCCACGAACGCCTGAGCCGGCACAAACGCAAACGCGCGATCAAATCGCCAGCCGTCGTATTGATACGCTTCGTGATCGGCCCGTTCGAACGGATCGGTGCGGAGGCAGAAGAGTTTGGGCAGTCGCAAGGTCACGAAAGGTTCTTGCCAGACATCGAAACCGTGCGCCCGCTGTTCTTGGAATACCATTTTCCAGCGTCCGTATCGCAATGCGCACAGACTGCCACCATCCGTCCAATAGAAAAACTCCTTGCGCGGCCATTCGACATCCGCGCCGGTCAGGCCAGGCACCAAGTTGTAACCGTCCAGGTGGACCTTGTAGTCACGGCCAATTGCCTGGTGTCCCGAAAGAAGTTTCTCTTTCACATCCGGTTCGCCAGCAGCGGCGAGAATGGTTGGCAGCATGTCTTCGTGCGAGCCAATGTTGTTATTGACCGTGCCCGGCTTGATTTTGCCAGGCCATCGCATGATGCAAGGAACGCGGTAGGCGCCTTCCCAGTTCGAGTTCTTTTCGTTTCGGAAAGGGGTGGTGCCCCCATCAGGCCAAGTAAAGCACTCGGCGCCGTTGTCGGTCGAGTACATCACGAGCGTGTTTTCCGTCAGCCCGAGTTCGTCGAGTTTGTCCAGAACCTGGCCGACGTGCCCGTCATGTTCGACCATCCCATCGGCGTACACTCCAAATCCCGTCTTGTCTTTTGACGCATCTTTGAGGTGAGTCCAAACGTGCATGCGGGTTGAGTTCCACCAGAGAAAGAATGGCTTGTCGGCCTTCTTCGCGCGATCCATAAAATCGAGTGCGCCGGCAGTGATCTCTTCGTCGACCGTTTCCATACGCTTGATTGTGAGCGGTCCGGTATCTTTGATCTCACCATCCGCCGAGGACTTGATCACACCACGAGGACCAAACTTCTCGCGGAATGCGGGATCCTTTGGGTAGTCCGCGTGCTCGGGCTCCTGTTCGGCATTCAGGTGATACAAGTTCCCGAAGAACTCGTCGAAGCCATGATTCGACGGTAAATGCTCGTCGCGATCACCCAAATGGTTTTTGCCGTACTGGGCGGTCATGTAGCCATGATTCTTAAGCAAGCCCGCAATCGTCGGATCGAGAGTCGACATGCCTTCTTTGGCTCCTGGCAAGCCAACTTTCAACAGCCCCGTACGGAACCCACTTTGGCCAGTGATGAAAGTCGAGCGACCTGCGGTGCAGCTGTTTTGCCCGTACCAGTCGGTCATTCGCACACCTTCTTGAGCGAGCCGGTCAATGTTGGGCGTGCGATAACCCATCATGCCGCTGTTGTAGCAACTGGGGTTTCCCCAACCGACATCATCGCCCCAGATGACAACGATGTTGGGTTTCTGTTGAGCATTGGCGTCCTGGCAAATCCCGATGGCAACACCAAAGAGTGCAAGGACGGCCACAATGCGTGGACCAAAGTTTCGAGACATGGTGATTCTCCTGCGAGCAAAGTTGAAAAGAGGAAGTCCTGATTCTTGCATTTTGCGGCGAGTCTTGTTTGAGTAAATCACTCCCTTTACGTACACACTGTTCCCTGCTAACGCTGGGCTACGGACGTTCAGCGGTTTCGCCGGACAGATTCGTGGAACGGGCTGGCTAAAGCCGCTGGAAAGAGGAGATCACAGCGAACGGACGAAGTAGCTCCTGCACAGTCCGGACGTCCCCTGGCTCTCGCTTCACGAGGAAATCGCGCTCGGTCGCTTGTGCGGCAAATAGTTGTCGCGACCATGTGACCCAACGGTCGCGATCAAGTTGGAATCTACCAGCAGGGGATGCCCGGGAACAGCATCGAATGCCTCGGCGCAGACACGTTGCGTGGCATCGTCTCGATCAAGTCCACACGCGAGCAAGTAGAGCCAAATGATTGTCGGAGATCGATTCCAACCCGCCATGCAGTGGACGTAGACGCGTCCCTCGCTCGCTAGGAGTGCACGATGAAGCGTGTCGATCGCACGTAGCGCCGAAGCAACCGGAATCAGCGTGCGATCTTCGATGTCGACCCAAGTGACCGAGCGAAACGGACCTTCGTCTCGAGAGAGTTGGCTCGGTGTGTCGCTGACGTTGAGAATGTCGGTCACTCCCAACTCTCGCAACGAAACGAGACGTTCACTCGACGCAAAACGTCCAACGAAAATGTCTTGTGTCACACGGTACAGGTCGATTCTCCAAGGTCAAACCGGCATCGGGGCGAAACGAAACGTCACGTTTGCTCCGAAAACAAACTTCTGCTTCCTGACTTCGACAAAACACGCGTGTTTCGTCGCGGCAACGGGCAGCACATTCACACGATAGTCTAACGATCAATCGTTTGGATGCGCAGAGTCTCCTCGCGCGTCGCCTGAGTGTCGTGAGCATTGAGATAGATCGCAAATTCAAACACGCGGATTTCGCCGCCCACTCGAGCGACTAGGATCCTTGATGGGCGATCATGCGGGCGATTTCCTTGACTCGTTCCCAGTCGATCCCGTTTCGCTGTTCGAGTGCCAAGGGATGGTCGGTTGGTTCGAGCTCAATGAAGGGGCGCCGACCAACCGCCCGAGTATGCACATTTGTCTTTAGTCCAACCGTCTCTGGATAACCTGGCAAGCTTGAACTTAGCCAGCCAAAGTAGGGCGGCTCATCGATTCGACTCTTACTTTCCCACAACTGATGAACCCGCTGCATGTTTTCATGACTCAATGACACCCACACATCCCACGAAAAGATCTCGTCGCGATCAAGAATCGGTAATTCAAGATTGCCGACGAGGTAGAACTGCTCGTCCACCAAGCAGGTATCCGGTGTCAACTCACAGCGAAGCTCTCGTTCCTGCTCGGGAACAAGAAAGTAGCCGAGCGGCGCAGCGGGCCCGAACGCCAACGCAATCTCATGATGTTCCCCGCATTGAGAACAGTGGAATTCCCTTCGTGGCCTCAAGTCGGTCATGGGTGTTCAAACCAAAAAATGGAATCCATCACGGGGATAGCGGCAAACCAGAACTGATGTATTGCGAACACACAACGCGGTTTTGTCGAATTCAAGAGCGTTCGATCGAATCATCGCGTCACGGTCCTTCTTCGAGCCAAAAGCGTCGCGTTTCGCCAGATTCATTGGCTTGCCAGCAGACGCCAGAGTCGACATCAAGACAGGTCAACCACCCGCCTCTGCAGGCCCAGGTGTCGATACAGATGGCGTGCCCCACCGACAACGGTACCCCATCGCGCTGGGGTGTGTGACCGCAAACCATCGTCAACCCTGACTCGTGCGGCGCGGGATTGCCGAACGATTCCCAATAAAGCATATAGTCAGGCTGTTCGTCGATCGGAATCTCTGCATAGGCGTTGGCGTGAACATAAAAGTGCGACTTCGCGCAGTAGTGAGACCGCAACGCTTTCGTCAAGAAACGCCAATGCTCTTCGGGGAGATCATCAAGACAATCGGTGCCATAGGAGCGGAGCACCGCATTGCCACCACAAGATAGCCACTCTTGAAGGTGCTGTTGCGAGCCACGAGCGGCGACCATCATCAGCTCGTGGTTGCCTCGCAAAGGGATCAGTCGACCCGTTGCTTGACGATCAACCAGCCATTCGATCACGCGACGTGAATCGGGCCCGCGATCAACATAATCTCCAAGCGTGATGATTCGGTCATCCGGTTCGAACGCGGCAAACGAGGCCAAGGCGTCAAGCGATCGAAAGCAACCATGAATATCGCCAATGGCTAGGGTCCGCACAGCTATTGAATCTCCGGCAGGCTCAGAAAGTCGCCATCTCAATCATCATGAATCAGTGACGGTCAGTCTAGCATGGACGCGCTCGACAGATGCATACAGAGCGGGTGATACATCGTGGGGCACGCTGGCAACGATCTGCGCAAGTGAGGCGTCGAGCGATTTCCCTGACACGATCGAAACGGCCGCTGCCGCGATCATAGGTGATCGGCTCATCCCGGCGCTGCACGCGACCAACACACGGTACTCGCGCCGAAGTAGAGAGCACAAAGTTTCGATCGCGGCTGCGACAAGCGAGTCGCGATTCGAACCGTCGTCAGAAAGTGGGAAGCGACAATAAATAATGTCGCGTCCAAGTACGGCTGGCGGCTCATTGGCTGCCAAATCCAAAACGGCCGCGAACTGATGATCATAAACCTGCTTCAGATCACGAGCGGAGATCGCATCACCGATGTAAAGCTGATCGTTGTAGGCGTTGCGAATCATCTGTCATGCACCGAAAACTGAGAACCGGCTGGCGAGTGCTAGAGGTTGCAATTGCGCCTCCAATGGCCTTCGAAACTGCACATGTCAACACTCTCCCTTGGGAGAGTCGGGCTCTAAGGCCCGGAGAGGGTTTGTTTTCGAAACTCATTCCCTCCCCGGACTTTGCGTCCGACCCTCCCGCAAGCGGGAGGGTGATTGTTGGAGCGCGCGTCTCTTCGCTCACAGGCAAGAAACCTTGAGCCGTGATCGCGTAAGCGGCCGGGCATTGAATTTTACAGCATACCTTGGGAGGGGCCCGAGGCCTCACGGCCGGCGGCTCAAGGACTCTGCCCAGTTCTTGCAAATTCTTTCAACATCTTCAGGAATGCGCCCATGTCATCCTCACGAATCTCGTGCTTTCGAGCAAGGTAGCACGCTTCAACTTGCCCTAGATCGATCTCTTCGCCCGAATGTACGAAGGCAACGTACGCATCAACGAGAAACGTAACCGGACAGCCTTTCAATCGCATCCGAAGAATCTGGAACACGCTTACAGACGCGCCCGACATCATCGCGCGCTGCCAAGGAATCATGATCGCGAACCACTGTGCCGTGTGAATGAGGACAATGGTGAGGAAGCAACCAACGACGAGACCAAACAGAAAATTTTCCATGTCGTGTCGCCTAACCTAGATCGGGGCATGCGAGTCGCGCAATCCGCCACAGGACGGCCCCCGAATGATATTCGACCCTTCTTTCGTAGTGAGACTTTGGGTTTGGCCCTGAAATTTGCAGTTCAACCATCTCCCCGGAACCGAATCGTGTCGGCATCTCGCTCAGTCGTAATGGCCGGTAGTAGGGATCTTCTTCATCACAGCGAAACTGCTCGCTTTCATTAAGCAGTTCACAAACGTCTTCAAATCTGACGTTCGACTCAAATGTTTCTTCTGTCCACGAATTGGTTGGCGGAGGAATCGATTCTTCTGGCCAGCGAACCGTCACCGTAACCTTGGATTTCGATGGAACACCTGCAACAAAATCGAGCGAGACAAGTGCGTGCGTCGGTCGAACAACGGCCAGGCTCGACAGATCACTCGGGGCATCGGGCTGGTTCGAAACGATCGGAATGCTCTGGCCCGAGCGACGGTTTAGCCCTGGCGCAGGTTTTTGCAACGAAAGCGCATATTGCGCCGTAACGCGGTCGAACGTGTACCCATTCCACCTGTCCTCCAGAAAAGCCCGGTCCGGCTGAGGGTCGAAGCGTTTTTGTTCGATCTTGCAGCCTGCCACGATCAACAAATTAATGGCAAGAACTCGAATCAAAAACCTATCGATGAACAAGTTTCGAAACACGATCGACCACCAACCAAACTCGTGCGCAGGGTGTTCGTTCACGAACAGAGTGAGAGACAAACAGCACGTCGGCCCAACAGTCTCACCGTCTCTTGCGAGATTGCTTTCTGCCTTCTTCGACACGGGTGAAGATCATGGTCTTCGGTTCGGTTCCGTGCCCTGACAAAAATCGATCGGGACGACGATCCGGTCCGCCCCCGATCAGCAACAACGTGTCGCCAAGCAGGCGGTAGAGGCATTGATTGTCTGGCAGCTTGCCGTTGATCGAAACGCGATCTTTCCAATCCAAATGTCGTTCTGCATCGGACTTCGAAACAGACAGTTTCCCATTCCATGAATGAGATTTCTGGCCGTCACGGACGGTAAAGAGCTTGATTTGGTCACCATCGATCTCCATCAAAACTGAAACTTTTGCGGTCAAGTGCGCTTCCCAACTGCCTTCGAGCAGTCGTTGGCTTTGTTCTGCTGACCGATCCGACTGACCAATTGACGCTACGGTTGCAACGGAAACATAAAGAACTGCAAGTAGCATTCTAAGGCTCTAAATTGATTTGAATGTGAGTAGGCCAAGACATGGGTTCTGCCCAATGTTACTACACGTTGCCTTGGGCAAACAACTTTGATGTCAATCAGTCACAACCCAGCCGAGCTCGTGAGTTGTCGTCTCCCGCGTTTACCGTTTTCAGAACCAGCCCATGACGGAATCTGCCACTTGATGGATTGCCGCGACAATGGCAACAAAAAGGGCGACTGCAACCAACACGACTGGAACCAAGAAGAGCCCCACAATAAAACCTTTCACTGCCGCATCTGCACCACCGTGTTTCGCGGCTACCAACGCAACAAGAAGGCCGATCAGCGTGTACAGGATGAGCGCGTCTGGACCAAAGACTAAGGGAACGACAGCGAATGCGAGCGCACAACAGGCCGTTGCCTGCATCAGCCGAGTGATCGAGAGTCGTCTAGGAAAAGACGGAGGCGTTTTGCGAGTTGGACGAGAGTATCCAGGGGGAAACTGGTCTGAGCTCGCGTCTGATTTAGGTTCGTCCGTCATGGCCGGTCCTCAACCTCAAGCACTGGCACGATGAGCTGAAGTGCTTGCCCAGGTAAACGTGCGTTCCGAAAATCACCCCAAGGGAGAGTGTTTTTGAATCGCGTTCCAACAATCACCCGCCCGCTCGCGGGAGGGTCGGACGCTGAAGTCCGGGGAGGGCATGAGTGTCACAAAACAATCCCTCTCCGGGCCTTAAAGCCCGACTCTCCAAAGGGAGAGTGTTAGGAAGCCTGTAGCGTTAGGCAGCTTCGCCTTCGTTGATTTCACCGTCGTCGCTGACGTCTTCAAAGCGGATCGAAACCTGCTTGCTGACGCCTGATTCTTGCATCGTCACACCGTAGAGCGTGGTCGCGGCGGTCATCGTTTTCTTACTGTGAGTCACGACAACAAACTTCGAGTGATCGAGAAACTCATTGAGCACCGTTACGAAACGACCAATGTTCGCTTCGTCAAACGGCGCATCGACTTCATCGAGCACGCAAAACGGGCTTGGTCGATACTGGAAAATCGACATCAAAAGCGCTACGGCCGTGAGTGCCTTTTCACCGCCGGAAAGGAGCGAGTTACTAAAGCTCGGTTTCCCCGGTGGCGTGGCTACAATCTCGACGCCGGCTTCGAGCGGGTCGTCGCTCTCTTCCAAGATCAAGTCGGCGTGGCCACCACCAAACGATTTGCGATAGAGCTTTTGGAAGTTCTGGCGAATCGCTTCGAGGGTATCCAAGAAAAGTCGCCGACTGTCGGCGTTGATGCGGCCGATGATCCGTTGCAGGGAATCCTTGGCGGCGGTCAAGTCTTGGTATTGACCATGCAATTCGTCGTAGCGAGCCTGCAATCCCTCGAGCTCTTCAAGAGCTTCCATGTTCACACTGCTGGTGCGTTGCAATTGCGAACGTAGCCGTGTGATTTCCTCTTCGGCCGCATCACGGTCCTCAGGCGGCTCGTAGTCTTCCGGCGGCTCACTATTGCGAAGATCAATCTCGTAATCTTCAAGCAAACGGTCGGCCAATGTGTCGAGGCGTAGCTTTGCATTGTCGCGGCGGGAGGTCACCGCATGCACGGTCTCACTGGCGGTCGCTGCATCCTTCATCGCCTGTTCGCTCGCCTGCATGATCGTTCGATTTTCGCTGCGAACATTGGCGGCATCCTGTGCGAGCGTCTTAAGATGCTGCTCGACTCGATCGGCATCCCAATGCAGTTGAGCAAGCTCGTCGGTCGCTTGAAGGATTCGTGTGGTCAGCTCGTTGATGCGGGCTTTCCCTTCGCGAGCTTGGACGCGCACTTCTTCAACTGCCGCCTCGCGTTGGTCTTGGTCGCGACGTTGTTGAGCCATCGTTGCCGACAGCGCTTCGTGCTTCTGTTCGGCGCGTGCAACGTCAACGGAAATCGCCATCACGCCGCTGGTGGCGGTCTGCAGGGCCGTCTGAGTCTCGGAGAGCATCTCATCGACTTCCGCAGCTTCCAGCTCGAGCGTCTCAACTTGCTGTTGGCCTTCGGTGATCTGTCGATTCAGACTCTCGTGTTCGCCGCTGGCATTCTCGCGAACCTTCGCGGTCGATTCGATTTCGCCAGCAATCTCGTCACAGGCCAGTTGCTGCGAGCCGAGTCTCTCGTCAACGTGGCGGCGTTCGGCTTCGGAGGCTGCTCGATCAGTAATGAGGTTACGATGCTTGGTTTCAATGCGGCCCAGGTCTGCGGCCTGTTCGTCGACGCGACCATCAAGACGCTCGGTTTCCTGCGTCGCTTCCTCGAGTTGAAAGCGGTAGTGTTCAATTTCTTGTTTCGCTGCCGCCAATTCACTGCGACGACTGACCAAGCCGGTTGATGTTCCGGCGGGACCGAGGACGGTGGTCCCATCTGAATCAAGCAATTCGCCCGAAGCGGTCACAAAACGCAGCCCCGCACCGCTGAGTTTGCGATGGGCCCATGCGGTCTCGAGCGAATCGACCAACCAAGTGTTGCTAAGCAGATGGCGAGCGAGAGGTTCAAACTCAGGTTCGCAGCGAATCATGCGATCGCCCCGCCCGATGACTCCCTTCAACCCGTCGAGCCGGATTCGGTCGCCAGGTCGGCGTGAGGGAAGCTCGTCGATGCGAATCAACCCAACGCGACTGTTGATTTCGAGCTCGCCACTGAGGATTGCTTTTTGCAGCGATCCGTCGGCAGCAACAAGGTATTGGCTGCGTTCGCCCAATGCTGCATCGATCAGCGGCGCAACTTTGACGTCAACTTCGAAGCAATCGGCCACCATCCCATGCAAAGTCACACCCAGATTTGACGATGACTCAGTCAGCTGGGCAAGAATGGTTCGGACGCCGCCGGAAACACCTTCTTGCCGGCGAGCGAGATCTTCGAGGACGTTGTGTCGCTCGGTGACTCCTTGCAGCCGCACCTTGAGCGCCGATATTTCTTCGCGGCGACGCTCGAGCGTGCGACGGTTTTCAGCCAGCTTGGCGTCGGCGAGCTCAATCTCCTTCGCAGCGGCAGCGATCTTGTTGTCGAGCGTTTCGACGCGATCACGCGCGGCGGCGGCTTCTTTTTCAGCTTCGGCCAAAAGGCCTTTGGCGACCTGTTCGCGTTTGCCAAGATTTTCCAACAACCGCGATGTCTCAGCCACACGCTGTTCGCAGCGTTGGCGACTCGCATCCATGTCGGCAACACGGCGAACCGTTGCGAGGTGTTTCTGCTGGATGTCGTCACGACGCTCGCGAACCTGGGTGACCTCTTCCTGAACGCGATCCCGTTCAGCTTCCGCTTCGGCGCTGCGTGCTTTGACCGAATCAAGTTCTAACTGGTATTGCTTCAGTCGCTCCGAAGCACCTCGCAATTCAGCGGCTGCGGAACCGGCTTGGTTTTGCAGCAACCGAACTCGCCGCAACGACTTTGCGACCGTCTTGCGCAGGTCCTTGATCGCCATCTTGTCAGCATCGCGTCGCCCGGCATGCTGGGCAATCTGTTGCAGCCACTCACTACGTTGCTGCTCGGCGCCTCGTGCCTCTTCGGCGATCTGCTGAAGCTGGATGTCGGCCGCCTGACGCTGCTGCGACATTTCCTCGCGCAGCGTTTCGAGCTGCTTTTGGTTCTCGATCGCCTGCGTCAGCTCTTGCTGTGACGCATCAAGCTCGGTTGAAAGGTCGCCCCAGTCGGCCCATGCGACTTGGGTACGAAGCTCCTTCATTCGCTCGCTGGCCTGGCGGTATTTTTCAGCCTTCGACGCCTGGCTGCGGATACTTCGCAAACGCGACGCAACCTCGTCAACGATATCGCCCAATCGTGTCAGGTTCGATTGCACGCGGGCCAAGCGGCGTTCGGCCTCAAGCTTCTTTGCTTTGAACCGACTGATACCGGCCGCTTCTTCAAAGATCGCGCGACGATCCTTTGCATTGGCCTGGAGCATGCGGTCGACTTTGCCCTGCTCGATCAACGAATAGGCGTCGATGCCGATACCCGTTCCACGAATCAGGTTCTTGACGTCCTTCAGCCGCACTGGCTGGTTGTTGATCAGGTACTCGCCTTCGCCACTGCGATAGACTCGCCGAGTCACATGGACCTCGGGAGCGTCGACGGGCAGGTCGCCGGTCGAATTGTCGAAGATGATCGTCGCCTCTGCGGTCCCGGCCGGCCCGCGAGTTTGTGATCCCTTGAAGATCACGTCCGACATGTCTTTGCCGCGAAGGCTCTTGGCGCTTTGGGAGCCGAGGACCCACTTGATGGCGTCGACGATGTTCGACTTGCCGCTACCATTGGGCCCGACGACAACCGTGATCCCGTCCGGGAATTCGAACCGGGTTCGATCGGCAAAGCTTTTGAATCCGGCCAGTTCGAGTGCTTTGAGCATGCGAAGTGTTCTAGAACCGGAGCCAAACCAAGTGGGGGGTGAATCCGCGGCAGCAGAATGCGAGTCAAAGGCCGCGAAACACGGGATTTTCGATCATTACAGAGTAGATGAAAGAAGTTTTGGGGCCTAGCTCTCTTTTCCCCAGATCGACCGATTCTGGTCCTTTTTCGGCTCCAAATTGCCTACCGCGTGTCACCTTGGCAGGGGAATCGCACTGGCAAGGTCAGGGCAAAGCCAGGATTGCGTTGGGTTTACCGATTGGGGTATTTACGGGGTCGTGAGTCTGCACGCTTGGCCGCCGCGGTCAGCGATGAAGCTTCGTCGCGTTCGCTGACGCGACTCACGAAATCACGGCTCGTACTTTGTAGGCATGGATCGCCCATCATCGTCACGCTGAAAAACTCTCAAACCACTCAATCTCGCCGATCGCTCCGCCTCAACGCGGTGCGAGTGCGATCACTGTCGCTCGTGGTCTTCGTTCTCTGCTGTGCTTCGCTTGCGCATGGCCAATCGCCGACCACGAATGTTGCATCGGCAACCGAGGACGCGTCATCGCGCGCCGTGGAAATCGATGCCTTTATTGCCGCCTCTAAACTCACATCGGCGGCGAACCTGGCCCGCACCGTGGTCGACGAAGGTGCGGAAGCCACCTTGCCCATCGCGAGACTTGCACAAGCTTTCGAAAAGGTAGGCAAGCTAGAGCAAGCCGCCGAGTTCTACCGACTGAGCCTTCGCGCTTCTGAGAAACAGGGCGGCTCAACACAACTGGCGGCCAAGAAGGTCAACCTCATTCGACTTGCCGCCTGCTCGTCGCTCCTGCAAACCAAGCAGGTCGCAGAAGCGTTTGAGGTCCTGATGCCACTCCTCGCTCAGGACGGGACGGGTGACCAAGAGGGCACGCAACGAAGCATGGCAGTAAAACTGTGCCTGCGAATTGGTAGCGCTGCTTTTGCACTGCAAGATAACCACACAGCCTACAAGGCCTACACGCTCGCCGGCGCCAATACTGATGGCGATGCCCGCGCGTTGCCCGCACTCGGTGCCGCCTGGGCACTGGCACTGATGGGCGATCGTCCCGAAGAGGCGGCGCGGCACCTGGCACGATTCGTTCAAGAGTTTCCTAGCCACGCCGATGCACCGCGAGCAGCTCGGGCGTGCGCCGAGTGCTTGCAGCAGGCTGGACGCAAGGACGATGCATCACGAATGCGAGCGGACCTGCTGTCGCGATGGCCCGATTCCGATTCTGCATTTCAGATGGTTCAGAATCGGGCGAACAACCATTCCCTCGAACAGGTTCCGGAAGAAATCGAAGCCTGGTTGCTGTCGGATGCAGCTTCCGCAAGGTTTGACTTGCTTGACGCACGACGCATTCAGTGGGGAGTCATCGCAGCAGCCGGCGCCGCCGACGACGATTCCTTTGACCGATTCACGCGACGGTTGGCGGCGATGGACAAGTCGGGCCAATTCACGTCGGACCTACTACAAGCTCTGATCGCATCGAAAAAACAATCGCTTGCCGAACGAATCGCAGCTAGCTTTATCGCCCCCACGGCGGAACTCGCGATCACGAAGGGTGCACGCGAGGCGGCCTGTCGCTGGGCAGGACGCCAACAACATTGGGCGATGCTGGCCCTCGCTTCAGAAACCGAATCGATCGACAACCCCTCTCGGTCGCGAACCGCTTCCGTGGAACGCTTGTTTGCCGAAGCGCTGATGCAAACAGGACGGCCAGCCGACGCGCGGCCGTGGTGGAATCATTTGATTGAGCAACGCAATGTCAATGATTTTGCAACCCTCTTGCGTTGTGCAGAGACGGAAACGTCGACTGGCGAAGATGCGCAACTTGCGCAGCGCCGTGTGGACGCTGCTCGACAAGCTGCTGGCGAAGACGTGTTTCACCTTTCGCTTGTGAGCCTCCTTGATGCCGAGCTCGCGATTCGGCGCATCGAGTTCGATCAGGCTCGCGGGCACCTCGAAAAGGTCGTTCGAACAACCGACACCGACGCTTCCCTTCGCGGGCGTGCTCAATGGTTGATCGGCGAGACCTTCTACTTGCAACAAAACTTCCCTTCGGCGATCGAGGCCTATCGTCACGTCGAAGGTATCGACCCTGGGGGCGCGTTTGCTGCGGTGTCGCTCGTCCAGGCCGGCAAGTCTTTTGAACAATTGGGGCGGACACGCGAAGCCGCAGTTTGCTACTTGGGGCTTGTGAACCGATTTGCCAACAGCCCGCATGCCGCGTTGGCCCGTCGGCGATTAGCCGCAATTGCACCCGAAAACGTTCCGAATCAACAACAATCCGATCCGATATTGAGAAGATGAACGATTCACGAAAACGTCCCGTCGCTCGCCGAACCCGGTTGATCGAATCGCCATCGCGCCGGAATCACTTGCCTGGCTTGCTGTCGAGAATCGTTCCTGCACTGGTGCTCTGTGGCGGTGCCATCTGGCTCGCTGGATCGATGCAACAAGCGCATGGGCAGTTCCAGCCACCCCAATTCAATCAGGCTCCGCAGCCTTCGGTCCGCATCGCCCAGCAACCACAGTTCGCCCCCACGACGGCGCGACCAACAACCGCTGGTCAGAGTCTCGGGCAACCCTCAGCCATTCCAACCATTCCGTCCGCCGCAATGACCGGACCTCAGGGCGATCCCAACGCTCCAGCCGCTGGACAAGCGGAAGCGGCCGAGCCGTGGCAGATGCCAGCCTTCATCACCAAAATCGCCCAGGGCGGATGGTTGATGATTCCACTCGGGATCTGTTCGCTCGTCGTTTTGACACTTTCACTCGAAAGGATGATCGCCCTACGACGTCGGCGCGTGATCCCACGCCCGTTTGTCCGTCGCTTTACCGAATGCGTTGAAGACGGCCAGCTCAGTTACGACGAAGCGGCAGAGATCTGCGAAGAGTTCGATTGCCCGGTCGCCGAGGTGTTCCGCGCCGCAGTGCGCCGGTGGGGCCGCCCCATGTTCGAAATTGAACAAGCCGTGATGGACGCAGGAGACCGAGTTTCCGAACGGTTGCGCCGCTTCTTGAGAGTCTTTCATGCGATCTCGAACGTCGCCCCCCTACTCGGTCTGCTTGGGACGGTGATCGGAATGATCCAAGCCTTCGACGTGATCAGCACACAGGAATCGATCGGCCGACCCGAAGCACTCGCATCAGGCATTAGTGTCGCCTTGATGACGACCGCGGGTGGCTTGAGCGTCGCGATTCCCGCCTACCTGGCCTACATGTATTTCAGCAGCAAGTCGGACAGCTACCTCAATGAAATCGACAAGCTGTGCCAACGTGTCGTCGATTGCATCTCGGCCGAAGGGCTCGAAAACAACTCAAACTCGCGCGGTTCACGCAAGCGTCGCGCTGCTTAGAAAGTGAACCGCAAAGGTAGGGAATCCCATGACTGCTCGAAGAGAACGATCCGAAGACGCGACGATCAACCTGACGCCGATGATCGACGTCGTGTTCCTGTTGGTGATCTTCTTCATGGTCGGCAGCAAGTTCAGCGAAGCCGAAAGCCGGATCAAAGTGAACGTTCCGACCGTCGGTGACATGCGTTCGATCACGCGAGTTCCCGATGAACGAATCGTTGCGATCGAGGTCGACGGAACGATCTCGCTCGACGGGCAACCGATGACGATCCCTGAGCTGACCGCAACCCTTCGCGAGCAGCATCAAAGCTATCCGGCGATGCGAGTCGCTGTTCGGGCCGATGCGAATGGAACCAACCAGCAAACGGTGGAAGTGTTGCATGCCGTTCGAAGTAGCGGCGTTGACCAAATCGGAATCTCGACAAGGATGCGGCGGTGAACCAACCCGCCCAACTTTGGGCCGATCCTCGGCTCGTCTACACCGTCGCTGCAGCCGCCGTCGCGTTGCTGTTGATCACACTATGGCTATTCGGTCGCCGGCAGCGACAGGGTCGTCAAGCCGCGGTGATCTGTTTGATGGTCTCGATCATCCTCCATGCCGCCCTCATCTTTCTCGTTCCCCTGCTTCCGCAAACCGGCGGAGGCGCGAAAGCGGCCGATGAAACGGTTGCGGACAGCGGAGCAAACACTGTCGAGTTCTCGAGTTTTGATCCAGATCTACAGTCGGACGAAGCGGCCGGTGATGAACAAGAGGCCGTGGTCGCGCCATTGCCAGTGGCCGAGCTAAACGAACTGCTCGAGGAACCGGTCACGCCTGTTGAAAGCGAAGCGGTTGCCGATGCGGAAGAGAGCGATACAGTTGAAGCGGAAACCGTTCAAGAAGACCTGCCTGAAATCTTTCAATCGGTGGCCGAACTCGGAATGCCCGAGGTCGATTCGGTTGACGAAGAACTGAGCAACATGCTGAGTGAGGCGTTTGCACCCGAGGCTCCCGTTGCGAGCGGCACACCTGCCGTGGCAGTGTCAACACCGTCAAAAAAGACTGCCTCGCAACAGCCGCAAACCTCGAACACTGCTAGGGCCCAGCCTCGCCCGACCGCATCGGCGCCGAAGCAACATGTGCCGGGCGCGCTCGAAAACGATTTTGCAAACCGAGTCGGTAAAGCGAAAGAGTTGGCGCTCATGCAAACGGGCGGTAGCGTCGAAACCGAAGCTGCCGTGCAAGCTGCGCTCCGTTTCTTAGTCCAAGCCCAACGCGCTGATGGCGCATGGGATCCGCTCGCTTCGGGTGCCGGCCGCGAAGGTCGAAAGATCTTAGGGGTTGCACGCCCTGGTACCGGATCACGCGCCGAATCAGCAATCACCGGACTCGCGTTGCTCACACTGATGGGAGCGGGGCAAACGCATCTCGAGGGTGAATACGCTGATAACGTTTTTCGTGGGCTGGCCTATTTGATTCGAATCCAGCAGCCCAACGGCTCGCTCGCCGGAAAGGCTCAGCCCTATGCGGCCACATACAGTCACGGCATGGCAGCGCTTGCGATGTGCGAATGCGCCGCGATCACGAAGGACCCCTCTGCGATCGAATCGGCGCGACGAGCGATCAGCTACACCACTTCGCAACAACATCCAACCACGGGCGGATGGCGTTACACCGCCGGTGACCCCGGTGACCTCAGCCAACTCGGTTGGCAAGCGATGGTGCTCGACGCGGGACATCGCGCACGGATCCCTATTGATGGTCGCGCGGTATCTGGAATTGGCCGTTTCTTGCGTACCGTGCGAAAAGGTCGATCGGGCGGTTTGGCAAGCTATCGTCCTGAGGAACGCCCCAGTCGTACGATGACCGCCGAAGCCTTGGCGACACGACTGCTGATCGGCGAAACGGTGACGCAGGCCGAGATCGATGAGGCGCAACGGTTCATCTTGCAGCAGCCTCCCGGATCGGGACAAGACAACTACTACTATTGGTACTACGCGACGCTAGCGCTTCATCAGCTTCAAGACGACGGCTGGAAACGATGGAATGAGGCGCTGCAACAGCGCCTGCTCGCGACGCAGCGGAGCGATGGAAGCTGGTCGACCGACACCGTTTGGGGACGCTACGGCGGAACGGTTTACACAACCTCAATGGCGACACTCTGCCTCGAATCCTATTACCGCCACGCCATTCGTGACAACGACAGCCGCATTGCCGCTCAGCCCGAGGCGGCTGGAACCGACGGCATCTACCGTCGATAATCAATGTCTTCTCAATGTCGCCTTTCGCTCCGCGAAAGTTGCGCACACAAACGCTACTTTCGCGGAGCGAAAGGCGACTATTCCCTCAGCGCGAACGGCGACGATGGCTCCCGTTTTGATACAGGCACCGCTCCAACAACATGCTTGACCTGATACGCCAAAGTGCAAGCGACCAAGGTTTTGTACTGTGCGGTATAGCGCCGGCGGTCGATTCGAAGGGCTACGCCGACTTGGTTCGTTGGATTGAATCAGGCTATGCGGCCGAGATGGACTATTTCAAGAATCGGCAAGACGCCTATCGGCATCCCAGCGGTGTGCTCCCGTCGGCAAAAAGTATCGTCGTACTCGCTTATCCCTATTCGGCCGCTCAATCGGGTACGGCAGCTCAGGGTCACGGACGCGTCGCGCGATACGTTTGGTCGGGGATCGACTACCACGATGTGATCCATCCCAAACTCAAGTCAATCGCGCGAACGCTCAAAGCGGATTGCCCTGACGCCAACTTTCGAGGGATTGTTGATACCGCACCGTTGATGGAACGCGAATTCGCTCAGTTGGCCGGTCTCGGTTGGCGAGGGAAAAACACACTGCTGCTCAACAAACAACTCGGCAGCTATTTCTTTCTTGCTTGCCTGTTGACTGACCTCGACCTGCCGGCCGACATGCCCCATGAGTCGGCGCATTGCGGAACCTGCACGGCATGCCTTGATGCATGTCCGACCGATGCCTTTCCAGCACCCAATGTGCTCGATGCATCGAAATGCATCAGCTACCTGACGATCGAACATCGGGGCCCGATGCCGGTGGAACTTCGCGAAGGGATCGGCGATTGGCTTTTCGGCTGTGATGTCTGCCAAGAGGTGTGTCCTTGGAACCGCAAGTCGACCAAAAAGGCCGCGATGCCAGAAACGGAATTCGAGTCGCTGTCGCTGAAAGAACTCTTCGAGATTGACGACGACGAATTCCGCGCTCGCTTTCGAAAGACACCACTTTGGCGCACCCGTCGTCGGGGTGTGTTGCGAAACGCCGCGATCGTCCTGGGCAATCAACGTGATACCTCCGCGATCGAAGCACTCGCCAAAGGACTCCAAGACGACGAACCGGTCGTGAGATCCGCATCGGCATGGGCACTCGGTCGCATTGGCAACGAGACCTGCGTCAGGCTGTTGAATCAACGGCGTCAACAGGAAGCCGACCAAGACGTGCTCCGCGAAATCGTCGACGCAATGAAACCGCAAAACCTTTCGTAGGGTGTGTGCTCGCACGCACCAATCTAAGGACCACGTTCGGTTTTGTAGGATTCGTGCGTGCAAGCACACACGCTACAATGGAAAGCATGAAGCATCGAAAAACTCTGCTCATGCTTTGCATCTTCGGCACCGTCCTTTCCTGGTTTTTGCCGCTGCTTATCATGGGGATTCACGACGCGCATGCGATTGCCACCGTGCATGAATTCAGCACCTATCGCTTGATCGACCAACAACAGGTTGAGGCATTTCAAGCCGAGTATGCGATGCCCGACTATTCGGTCGAAGCGCGTGTGCGAGCGGTGGGAGGTTTGCACATTTATATGCGCATCTTGACCTTCATCCTGTCGGGACTGTTCATCGCCATCGGAGTCTTGGTGTGGTTTTCAAAACCATTCAACGTCAACGCCACCATGGATGATTAGACGCTTCATAACCCCGTAGGGCGTATGCTTGCACGCACCAAACCTCCTCGAGCTCGATTGAATACTTGAATTTGCAGGTCAATGTCATGCGAAGTTTCGTTGCCCTTTTCACAATAGCCATCGTCGCTTCTGTCGGAGCAGGTGAGCCTGAGCGCGTTGTCATTCATTTGCTCGATCCACGCGGTGCGATCGAGGACGAAACGACGATGTCGACCCAATGGCAAAAGAGGGAAGCAGACATTCTGGGGATGCGTCGGCTAAACGTTGCCGAGGCGGCGAAACTGAAGAAAATCTTACGCAAGGAGCTAGCAGACGATCCAAACGTACCCTTTTGTGGACACAGCCCCGCCTATGCTGTAACGATCAAGCGGCCGGGCAAACCGTCCTCGATGGTAACCCTCTGCGGAACATGCGGCACATGGGCTCGAAACGGCGACGTGAAGGCGCTGCATGGAAAAGTGGCACTCGAATACCTTGATGAGCTACTGCCGTTGCCCGATGTTTTTCGCTCCGTTGATGACAAGCCGGCCAAAATCCTGCAGCCCTTCTCAGAAGAGAAGCCTCGCCCGTTTGTACAGCTCGACTTCACCCCTAACGACTAGTAGAAGGGTTGTGAGGCCTCATTTAGGCTTCGCGACGTGGGTGTGCTTGCACGCACAAAATTTCTCGTGGTGGAATCGAATCTTGTTGCTGGTGCGTGCGAGCACACACCCTACGTCGGGACTGAGTCCTGACACGCTTTTTGGATTGAATAGACCCACCAACGTTCATTTCCGGCAAACACAAGAACATACCCCTTTGCTCATGAACCCGCTGTTGACCGAACTACACGAGACGCTTGAATCGATCCGCCTCTTGCCAGAAGGGAGCTACCCTCAGGACTTTTCGCGGCCGGAGCTTGAATCTCTCATTGGCACGACCAAGTCCCAAATCGTCGGCGTGCTCGGAAGCAGTGACTATTCGGGCCGTCACGGCCCAGACGGACAAGAGCAGCTCACCTACTTTTTCTTCGTTGGCAAGCCGCACACGCGTGGTGGTGGCGGCTTCGCGTTGTGCTTGACGCTGGACAAGAACGAGAGTGTCAGCGACGCCGGATGGGCCATACAGATCTGACTTGCGTAGGGTGTGTGCTTGCACGCACCAAGACCTCCTGCAGTCGAATCGAAAACTGTTGCTGGTGCGTGCGAGCACACACCCTACAGAAAAGGGCGCCGCCTTGCGGACTCGAATGTGCCTAATGGGTGACTATTACTGTTCATTGGGAGCAACCATTTTGAGCGAACGACCGGCCCGGCAGATTAAGATCGTTGAATCCATACCGGAACACCTTTTTGAGCTTTGGAAGCAGGGACCGCTGCTGCTGGCAAACCGCAGTTCATTGCCGGTCGTCGCCTTCGCGAATTCGCACCTCGAACTCACCTGGGGCTCTTGGAAACTGCGCTCGAGACTCGGCGATTGCCACTTTCGAGTCGGCCGCGCATGGCAAATGAAACGCGGTACAAGAAAGGTTCGAAGAATACTCCCATTTGGAAACCGCGATCTCATCTTGATCGATTTTCCGCCACTCGATCGTGGCTTCTTCACAGGCAGATGGCATTCGATGACCACCGCTCCGGTTGGGTACACCCCCGAATCTCTCGATGAATGGAAATCTGTCCTCAGGCAACACCTATCCGAAGATTCCGACCGAGTGTCGCTGCGATTGTGGGACTTTCTCAACGCGTAGAGAAGCTGGCACCCTTGTTTCTGGTCCACTTCGTAGGGTGTGTGCTTGCACGCACCAAATCCCAACGATCGCTTCCAAATCGGTTGCTGGTGCGTGCGAGCACACACCCTACAATGAGAATTGGTCCTGACACCTTTCTTGGGGTTTGAGACATGGCGCAGCGGCCCGATGACAGGGGCACTCTTAAAGAGACGCAGCTTGATGTTCCGATGCCGACCATGCTGTCATGGTTCGGTACGATGCAAATGGTGCTTCTCCTTTGGGCCGCTCTTCTGATCCCCGACATCACAAGCGGAGTCTTGACCAGCTCCTGCGGGAACTGTGCGGGTCCGACCCAATTTGCGTTGGTGCTGCGAAACCCAATTCTCGCAGGCGTCACCATCCTGAGCCATGGTGCCTTCGTGACATTCGCGGGTCCGCTTCCGTGGTGGTCCAGGCTGATGACACTCTCGCTTGCGTCGATCGCCGCCGCGCCGCTGGTGACGATTTGGGTTGCCGACCGGATCTACTTCGGTTGGTAGTACCACGACACGCTGTTTGCGTAGGGTGTGTGCTTGCACGCACCAAACCTCCAGCCGTCGACTCGAAACTTGTTGCTGGTGCGTGCAAGCACACACCCTACGTTTGTTGAACCAAGCGGTCTCTAGGCCGCGTGAGTCTCCTCAACCAGAAAGCGTGCGAGTGCGCGATGTGCGGACTTGCGACCGGCTTCAATCAATCGTTCGGGTTCGCGAAAATCGAACCAAGCGACGTTGCCCACGTCGGGGCGTATGATCAGGTCGGCAGCTTGCAGCGTATGCCGTCGGAGCATCAGTTCCCCGAGATCTTGCATCCGCGTCATCACATCGAGCGCCGTTGCACATTGATTGATCGACGTATGCTCCTGTCCCACATCGACACCAATCGTGAGGTCACTCGCATAGGTTCTTGCGAGCTCAGCGGGTAGCGCATCAAAGACGCCGATGTCGCACAACAACATGTCGCCCCATGGTACGGGCGGGAAAAACCCAGGAATCGCGATCGACGCCCGCACGGCATCGCGTAGCGATCCATGTTCTAAAACAACGCGATGACCGCTGTAGAGATCGATCGCAACAATCGCCAGCGGGGTCGCTGTCTCTTGAATCTGAATGTCGGGCAATAAGTAGTCAACGGCTTCGACAAGCGGCAGATCGCTCATCAACGCGGGACTTGTGACGGCTCGCGAAAGCTTTCGATGTGTCGCCAAGTACTTCTTGATACGCCCATACCACGCAAAATAGCTTCCCGACGCTTCGGCGTCTTCAGTTGGCATCTCGGCGCCGAATAGCATCTCCTGCTTGAGTTGGAAGATCGGCGAGCGCAGAAGTTCAATCGCTTTCGCCTGCACGCGTTGGAAATCTGACTCGACGGCACAGAGTGCGCCGACCAGACTTCCCATGCTGACGCCAACGATTTGCTCGGTTTGAACTCCTGACTCGCCGATCGCTTGCATGACGCCCAAGTGTGCAAGTCCGCGAGCGCCTCCGCCGCCGAGCGCGATCGATGCGCGACGCTGACGCGAAACTGGCTCAACTTGGGCAGCCTTCGAAAAAGTGAATAGTTCTGTTAGCAACATCGTGTGGAATATCCTTGAACAACTCGATCAGGAAACTCATTTGTAGGGCATCAGGATTTCTGTTGAGGTGACGTCTCGCAGTTCACTCCAAGACTCGTCCGCAATCATGCCGCCAAGCTCGGTGACCTTTCGGTAGTCTGCGTCGGTCATCTTTTCGCCGGTCATCTTCCCTCGAAGTTCGCGGCAAACGACATCAGCCGCTGCGATCGTGATGGGGTCATCCGATTCCGCGGCATAGAGACTGGTCACTAACATGACGATCGCGTTCTGCAGCGTCGTTGAGATTTCGGACATTCGGCACTGGCGATCCGCAAGTTTGAGCTGATGCTTGCGCATCGTTCCACTGACCGACATCGCCGATTTGGAGAGTTGCTTTTGCGCGAACCTGGCATGGACCTTCAATTCAGAAGGCATGTTGGGCAGCGACGTCCAACTCGATCCAACGACGATCTGTTTGGCGAACCAGGTGCCGTAGCGAGCCATCGGTTTGCGCAGCGCCCATAGGTGCGCTGGGTTTGCCAGATTTGGCTTTCGCACCTCCAGCTCCGACAAGGTTCGCCCGATCGGTTCGAAATAATCCTTGCCATGCTGCTTGACGAGCGATTTGAAGAACGCCATCCCCAGCATTTCACCTTCTCCTTCGTAAATGCACGGCGCAAGGAATTCATGAACGTTGTCACCAAACAAGTGACCTTCAAGAAAGGATCGCCCGCCATGCGTTTTCATGAACAGCTCGATTGCAGCCTCTTTCTGGGCTTCGCTGCCAAAGATTTTGGCAATGATGCACTCCATCTCGCCGCGGTAGCCTTGGTCAATCAGGCCGGCGCACCATTGAGTGAGTGCGTCGCAAGCGACGATCAGGCCAGCAAGTCGTCCGACGCGTCGCCGCACCAGTTCCCGTTTGTCAATCGCTTGGCCATAGGTCTCGCGGTATTCGGCCCAAGGCAACATTTCAGCCAACATCCAACGCATCGTTCCCGCTGCGTTTGCGCACAACGCGACGCGTCCGAGGTTCAATCCGTGGTAGGCAATCGTCAAACCATCGCCGAGTGCCGGGGTAAGCAAGTTCTCTTTTGGCACGCGAAAGTTGTTGAAGACAAGCCCGTTGTTATGAGCTCGGCGCAGTGCGTAGAGCCCGTAACGGTTGAGATGGAAGTTCTCGTTTTCAACCTCGGGCAAATCGACAACCAACACGCTTGGCTTTCCGTCGATTTTGCAAACCAAACCGATCGTTCGGCCCGGAATCGCGTTGGTGATAAAGAGTTTTTCACCATTAACGACGTAGTGATCGCCATCGAGCACTGCCGTCGTCTTGAGCGCGGTCAAGTCGCTACCAGCCCCCGGTTCGGTCAACGCGAATGCCGAGAGTTTTGTGCCGTCAGCAAGCTTTGGCAAGAAGCGACGTCGCTGTTCCGCCGATCCGAACGAACGCACGGGATCAACCGCGCCGATGCAACCGTGCACCGAGGCCAACCCTGCCACCGTCGGATCGATCGTCGCCATCTGCGTGATCATTCTCGAAAAGTGTCGCATCGACGCGCCGCTCCCGCCGTACTCGGCATCCACAAGCATTCCCCAGTAGCCAGCAGCGCCTAATTCGGCAATGACTTGATCGTCAATCTTGCCATGGTTATTCAGGAGCGTGCCGCGATCCCGATGACTTCGGACCACGTCAAGTGACTTGTTGACAACTCCCGCGATCACCTTCGATGGCGTAGCTGGAGCACAATAGAAAAGTTCACTCGGAACCGCGTGGTCCCAGACAGCGCGATGCGCAGGACTGTTGACGGTCTTGTATTGAGGCGCAAAAAGACTCTCGACTTGATCGTCAGCGGTGTCGACCACTCCGGTTCGTTTCGCTTCATCCGCTGACGCTCCTCCGAGACGCAGCGCAACTTCAGCAAACGATTGGTTGTCGTCTGTCCTTGTTTCCTGTGAAGGAACCGCTTGCGGCTTTTCCGGCTTTCGTTCGTCGTCGTTCTTACGAAGATCAACATCAAGACTCATAACAATCTCCTTTTCGAGCGGGTGATTGGGCGTGGGATGGCGGCGCGTCATTTCGATTCACTGAGCTGTGTAGCGCCCGAGCCGTCACCAAAAAACGTTTGGCCGCGATCGGCCATCCGCAGCAGTTGCTCGGGACACGCGAATCGATCCCCCAGATCGAGACGCAGGCGGTCGACGTTTTCAACAACGGTACGAAGACCAATCAGATCGATCAGGTGCAACGGACCGCCATGATGCGGTGCGAATCCGGTTCCGAGCACCATGGCCAAATCAATGGCCCAAGGTTGCGTCACGACGTCCTCTTCGAGGCAGCGAACTGATTCACAGAGCATCGGGTAGACGAGACGTCGTTGGACGTGGGTCAGCCCGTCGTCGTCGAAACGGATTCGATTTGACGATTCGACTTGCGTCTGATGGACCGGCAGATCGGCTACCTTCCCCTTTTTGCCTTTCACGTACTCATAGAAGCCTTTGCCAGACTTTCTGCCGATCTGGCCCGCCTCGACCATCGTTTCCAAGTAGGCGGCAACGGGCGCGAGTCCCGGCAGGATGCCGTCAAGCGTCCCGGCGACATGCAAACCAACATCAATTCCTACTTGATCGAGTAACTCAAGCGGCCCCATCGGCATTCCGAAGCGGCGCACTTCCTGGTCAATCGTCGCAACGTCGTGGCCTTCCATCACCATCAACACCGCTTCACCCAAGTAGGGAAACAGGACTCGGTTGACTAAGAAACCCGGAGAGTCTGAAGTGACCACGGGCGTCTTACCCAAGGCGCGAACGAAAGCGACCAAGCGGGCGACCGTTTCGGGACTTGTCTCTTTGGCCCGCACGACTTCGACCAGTTCCATGCGGTGCACTGGGTTGAAAAAGTGCAGACCGGCCACCAACGTTTTGCGTTTTGTCGCTTTCGCCATCTGCGAGACAGACAGCGACGAAGTGTTGCTGGCGAGGATGGCTGATGGTTTCGTGACCGCATCAAGCATCGCGAAAACCGACTCTTTGACATCGGGGCGTTCAACAACCGCCTCGACCACGAGATCGCAGTCGGCGAGACGTTCATCCTCAATCGTCAAATCGACTTTCGCGAGCATCGCCTCACGCTGTCTCTCGCTCCAGCGCTTTCGTTTGGCGAGATCGCCGATCAGTTTTTCAATACGGTGTCGACCTGCAGCTGCAGTGTCCTCGTTGACCTCTTTAATAATGACGTCGAAGCCCCGCACGGCCGCAAGTTGACCGATGCCGGCGCCCATTGCGCCGGCACCGATCACACCCATTCGCTGAGTCGGCGCATCGTGCGCAATTTGCGCACCGTCGGTGGCCCACGTCTTGAGGCGTCGAGCACGTTCGCGTGAGAAAAACAGATCGAGGAGATGCCGGCAGGTGGGCGTCGCGAGCAACTTGACAAACTCGATGCGTTCGCAGGAGTAGCCGCCTGGTCCGGGCATGTAACCTTCGCGGATCGCTTTGAGCGCCGAATCAAGCGCGGGGTATTGGTCACGCTTCTTTCGAATCGATTTCTCGGCGGTTCGGAAAACCAGCGCACGTCCAATCGGCGTTTGGTCGAGAAGCCGCTTGACGATCCCCTTTTTCGTCGCGGACTTCGCTGGGTCGCGGCCTGCGAGGATGGTGTCAATCACCTGCGAGAGCTGCTCGTCCCAATGCTCTGGTGCGAGGGCGCGATCGATCAAACCAATTCGCTCGGCGCGTTTGGCATCGGCGGGCTTTCCGGACAAGATCATCGGCAACGCTTGGGACAACCCGACGCGTTTTGGCAAACGTTGAGTTCCGCCCCACCCAGGAATCAAACCAAGTTTGATCTCGGGCAACGCTAATTTTGTCGATTCGTTGTCATGTGCGACCCGGTGAGTGCATGAGAGTGACCATTCCAAACCACCACCCATACAAGGCCCATGGATGACGGCAAGCGTCGGCATGGGCAACCACTCGATACGTTGGAACAAGAGTTGGCCTTGCTCGATCAATTGGCCTGCTTCCTTTCCCGATTCGATCGATGCAATGACGCTCACGTCGGCACCAGCCAAGAAGCCACTTTCCTTGCCACTGCGAAACACCACTAACTTGATTTCATCGCTTTCTTCCAAGTCGTGGATGATCTGTTGCAGTTCCTTCATCACATCGTGATCAAGGACGTTCATCGGGCGTCCGGGAACATCGAGTGTTACCGTCATCACACCGCGTAGATCGACGACCAATTCGAAATTGGTATAGGTTTTCTGATTCATCTTCTTTGCCTCGTTCCTTTTCATTCCACCTCGACCACCATCGCAACGCCCTGGCCACCACCAACGCAGAGCGTTGCTAACCCGCGTTGCTTGCCGTTTGCTTTTAGCGCACGCATCAATGTCAGGATCAGTCGTGTACCGGTCGTCCCAACCGGATGACCGAGAGCGATTGCACCGCCGTGAACGTTCACACGGTCCATCGGCATCGAGCCCACAGGTTCCGATTGACCGAGATGCTCTTGTGCGAACGACTTCGATTCCATCGCTCGGGCGCAGGCAATGACCTGAGCGGCGAATGCTTCGTTGATTTCGATCAAGTCAAAATCATCGATCGTCATCCCTGTCTGCTTGAGGAGTTTGGCGGTCGCATAGACCGGACCGAGACCCATGCGTTTGGGATCACAACCCGCAATCGCGTAGCTTGAGATGTAGCCCATCGGCGGCAACTGAAACCGATCCAGATGTTCTTCCTTGGCAAGCACGACTGCTGCTGCTCCGTCGGTCAACGGGCAGCTGTTGCCGGGCGTTACCGTGCCATCGCGTTTGAAAATCGGGCGCAGCTTCGCCAGCGCTTCGAGTGTCTGGCCGTAGCGAACGGCGTTGTCCTTATCGATCGTTTCGCCACGAACTTCGATCGGCGAAATCTCGCCTGACAGAAAACACTTCTTTTGAGCCGCTTCGCCTTTCTGGTGACTCTCGAGGGCAAATTGATCCTGTTGCCCACGGGTGATGCCAAAATCGGTAGCGAGCACTTCGGCTGTTTCGCCCATGTTGAGACCTGAGACCGGATCGGTCAGGCCCAGTTCAACTCCGATGACCGGCTTGAAGTGTCGAGGGCGCATCGATGCGATGATGCCCAGTCGCTGTCCCATCGTTTTTGCGCGAGCGAGTTTTAGCCACAGCGCAGTCGCCTCCTTGTTGAACAGTAGCGGAATGTTCGACATCGATTCGGAGCCACCCGCGACGACGATGTCTGCGCGTCCACTCGAAATCGATTGCCAACCGCCCAACAGCGACTCCATCCCTGAGGCGCAGTTACGGTTGACGGTGTGTGCGACCTTGTCTTCGGGAATCCCCGCCGTCAGTGCGATGACGCGAGCGACGTTTGCGGCATCCGGTGGCCCCGAAACGTTACCCATGATCACTTCGTCGACGTCGGCCTTGGCGAGCCCGGCCTTTTTGATCACCTCCTCAACAACGTGCGCGCCAAGGTCGACCGCCGACAATGTGGCTTGCGATGTGAATGCCTTTGTTTGTGGCGTCCGAGTCCCCGTCACCACAGCTATACGTTTTTTTTGACTCATCACTTGTCCTCCTTCTTCATGTCCGTGGTGGGTTCGGGTTGTTGTTCTCGCAGGCGACGTCGAATCACCTTGCCCAGGAAATTACGAGGCAAGTCACCTTCGCAACGTTCGAATAACTTGGGTCGTTTGTGCTTGGAAAGATGCTGGCAGCAATGTGCATGCAACTGCTCCTCATCCCAGGTGGCTCCGGGACGCAGAACGACAAATGCCTTGACCAGTTCTCCGCGACGACGATCCGGCAAACCGACCACCGCCGCGTCGAGAACGAGTTCGCAGTCACGCAAGACAGACTCAACTTCGCAGGGATAGACATTGAAGCCCGACGTGATGATCAAGTCCTTTTTGCGACCAACGATCTCGTAGTGATCACCGCGTCGAATCGCCAAGTCACCGGTGTGCAGCCAGCCGTCGCGTATCGCGCCTTTGGTCGCTTGTTCGTTGTTCCAATAGCCGAGCATGACCTGAGGCCCGCGTACGATTAGTTCACCGACCTCGCCTCGAGGCACGTCAACGGCATGTGATTCGTTCGACTGGTCAACGATGCGGCAATCGGTTTTCGGCAAAGCCATACCGATCGATCCGTAGCTGGGGCTACGAAACAGATGGCCAACGTGGGTCACGGGCGAGGCTTCTGAGAGTCCATAGCCTTCGACGACCAAAGCGCCAGTGTGCTCGGCGAACTCAGCCCCAATGGCTTCGTCAAGCGGAGCGCCACCGGAAATCACCCATCGCAAACTGCTTAGGTCACAGGGGTGCGAGCGTAAGCGTTGGTTCATCGCGTCAAGCATCGCAGGAACGGCATGAAACACCGTTGGACGATGCTCGGCGATCATCCGAATCGTCTGTCGAGTGTTAAAGCGATGATGTAGCAGCAGCGTTGCTCCCATCGCTGTTCCTGCCATCACCGTCGCCGACATCCCATAACTGTGGAAGAACGGCAAGACGCCGACCATCTTCTCTTCGCCAAAGGAACGTTCGGTCCATTCGTATTGTTGCCAAGCGTTTGCAACCAAGTTTTCGTGGCTAAGCGTGACCGCTTTCGGGGCCGCGGTCGTCCCGCCAGTCGGAATGATGTAGGCCGGATCGGTTGCCGGGCGAAGCGTGATCGGCTGCCAGTTGCGCTCGACGCGTTTCATGTTCTCCCAGAACCAAAGTGTTCGCTCGGACTCCGGAAGCGTCCACGAACCAGTGCGACTATGCCTAGCCCAGAGGTATCCGATTTGATGCAGTGCAGGGAGGTGATCGCGGATCGAAACCAACAGCTTCTGGTAACGCGGTTCATCAGGCACCAAGTGCGAAAGCATGTCGAGACAAACGACCGTTCGACATTGAGTGCTTGCCAGGAGTGCTTCCACCTCTTCAGCAACCATCAACGGACTGATTGCGATCGCGACACCGCCCGCACGCCATACGCCATTGGCTGCGATGATGTATTCAGGAACGTTTGGCAACAACAAACCGACACGATCGCCATATCGAATGCCAAGTTGTTGCAGCATTGCCGCACACTTGACGCTTTGATCGTTGATGTCGCTAAAGGTCCATTGTTTGTCGCCATACACGACTGCCTCGCGATCAGGCAACGCTTCCGCAGCATGCTGCAAAAGCGCGAACGCTGGCAGATCACGAAACGATTCAATACCTTTAGGCTGGTCGCTCGCTTGAGCGTGCTGCGAGGATGCACGTTGAGCGAATCGGTTGCGTTGTTGCGGATGGATGACCTGACTCATCAGCCGACTCCCTGTTTGAAGCGGAGCATTCATCCGTGAACCTGGCACCTGTCAAACGTTGACGAGGCGTCCAATCCCTTACGGAAGCGTGGCGAGTCGTGGTGAGCGGCCGAAAGCGCGCAACTCCAGCGATGACCTTAAAAAAGGGCTTCAAAAAGCTGCTTGATTCGGACCTAAATGTTCACCAGTCGGCGACGCCGCCGGTGGGCTGTCGGCTCGAATCAGCCAATAATGATCCCCTGCATATGATTGCGACCTGCGAGAGATAAGGAGTGGCAGGACGCGGCAGCAAAGAAGAAGCGGAAAACCGAGCCGAATTCGCCTCTTCCCCGCCTGCACTCTATTCTAGGTCGATGTCCACCAAAGGGCAAATAGAATCCCTTAAAAAGTCCTAAGGTGCTTTCCGCCATCTTTCCAGGGATGGTTCGCTTCTGCCGCCAGTTCCGAGCTTGAGCCGGATTCTTCGTGCAGGATCGCCCAAAAGTCGGGACGATGGCAGCACTGGTGCGTGCAAGCACACACCCTACTTTTTGAGTCGCTCGAGCAACTTGGGATAGGCATCGTCGGTGTCGCCGTAAGTCTGCTTAAGCCCCTGGAGCTGTTCCTTCAAACGCATGACAACTTCTTTGTATTCGGAGTTCCCGTAGACGTTGTTGATTTCGTTTGGGTCCTTTTGCAAATCGTAAAGCTCCCATCCCGGCGTGGTCGGGCCGAAGTTACCTCTACCGAGATTCGCATCCAGTGGCAATGCATAAAAGAAGACGAGTTTGTAGCGTGCATCGCGGATACCGTAATGTGCCGGGATGTTGTGATGTGCAAGATGCATCCAGTAGCGATAGTAGACGGCAGTGCGCCACTGCTTGGGCGTTTGTCCGTGGAGCAGAGGCTTGAAACTCTCGCCTTGCATCACCGACAACTCAGGCGCGTCTTGCACGCCGGCAACATCGAGAAGGGTTTGCGCAAAATCAAGGTTCGATACCAGGTGGGTGCTGTTGACCGAGCCCGGAGCGATCTTCCCCGGCAAACGCAACAGCAATGGCATCCGCAAACATTCCTCATAGATCCAACGCTTGTCAAAGTAATCATGTTCACCCAGGAACATGCCTTGGTCGGAGGTGTAAACGACGAGCGTGTTGTCGCTCAGGCCCGATTGGTCGAGATGGTCCAGTACTCGGCCGACGTTTTCGTCAACGGCTTTCACGCAGCCAAGGTAATCGTGAAGGTACTTCTGGTAAGCGGCTCTGTTCTTTTCGGTTTGTGTCATCCCGGTCATGTCGACCGAGCCCGCGGGCCAATCTGACTTCTGCACATCCGCGACCATTGTTCGCCGCGGCGCTAGTCGATTGGTGATCGAGGTTCCCATCTCTCGCGTGGCATCCGAACGATGCGAAAAGTCTTCCCACAGGGTGGCAGGTTCAGGGATTTCGACATCCGCTAGGTAGTCCTTGTGTCGCTCAGCCGGCTCCCACTTTCCGTGCGGAGCCTTGTGGTGCAGCATTAAAAAGAAGGGCTTGTCGTCATCACGCGTTCGCAACCACTCAATCGCATCGTCGGTGATCAGGTCGGTGTAATACCCTGGCGTTCGCTTGGACCGCGCTCGAGGTCGCGAGGAATATTCGACGCCATCGGTGGAAGTGATGAACACCGGATCGTGATACTTGCCTTGCCCAGGCCCCACTTTCCAGTAGTCAAATCCCCAAGGTGCGGATCGCAGGTGCCACTTGCCAATCAATGCGGTTTCGTAGCCCGAGCGTCGCAAAATGTCAGCTACGTTGGGCGTGCCCGATTCTGGTCCAGGGAATGCGTCATTGAGTGTTCGAACGGTGTTGAGATGCGAGTGCTGTCCGGACAATATCACCGCTCGACTTGGCGTACAAATCGAGTTGGTGACGAAGCACTTGTCGAATCGCACACCTTCCTTGGCGAGGCGATCGATATTGGGGGTGGGGGCGACCTGGGCCAACCGCCCGCCGTACGCACTGATCGCGTTGCAAGCGTGGTCATCAGACATGATGAACAGGATGTTGGGTCGGTCGGCTACGGCGTTATGCGCCGTAACCGCAACCAAAGCAAAGCAGAGGAGCGCGCGAAGAGGTTTCATGATGGGACAATTAACTCGGGTAGCGTGGTGGTGTTTCACCCAAGATTGTCGCTGATTCATCGCTTGCCGCAACGACCAGACGCGACTCGGGCCGTTTGGTGGCCGTGATTTGACAGATATTGAGGGCGTATCTACGGTTGGAAGCAACCTTCATCCACCGCGATTACCCCTGTATTTCTATGTTCATCCGCTTTGTTGCCTTGCTCGTCATCTGTTCGAGTGTCACCGCGTCTCTGCTGTCGGACGAGCCCCCTTCGAGCCCGGGAATTACGGTGCGGCTCCAGAGCGCGAGAGCGAAAGCGGCATTGGCCAAGGCGGCGGTAGCCGAGCACCGCTTCCGCCTCGATCAACTCGGCCACCTTAAAGGCGAGGGACATGCGTCATGGTCGGAGCTCGCCGAACAACGCGTCGCGCTCAACAAGAGTGAAAGCGAACTGCATGCTCTCAACGCAAGGCTTGAGATCCTGCGTGATCTTGAGCGCCGCATAACCAAACTCAATTCACCCGAGACAACCATTGGTGAGAACATCAACGAAGCGATCGTCCGTCTCGATCACAATGCCTCCAACGTGGTCGCCTGGATTCCGTCGACCGTTGCGTCGCCGGCACTGCTTCGTCAGGCGATCATCGACTTAGAACAACAGCGCGAAGGGTTGCTTGAAGGAACCATCGAACAGTCCGCACAAAAACTCGACAACGCACGTCGACGAATCGCCGTCTATGACAAGAGTGGTCTCGATTCGGTTTGGCGAACACGCGCCGATCTCCAACTCGCTCGGGCGAAGGCCGAGCATGATCTCGTCATTGCGAATCACCAATACGCTTCACATTTGCAGGTCCGCATTTCGAGGTTGCAAGAGCAACTGGAACGGGCGAAGAGTACGGATGTAGGCCCTGCGCTACTGCGACCTGGAACGATGGTGGTCGGCGCGGCGTCGGTTGCCGAACAACCATCAAACTTCGGCACAAGCGTCCAGCTTCCGTCTCACTATTTGAGATCGCCTGCCATCTTGCGTCACTGGGTCGACCTTCAATTTCAACGTATCGATTCGGTCGCCGTAAAAGAGAGCGTCCAGGCTGAGCTTGATTATCTCAAGTCGAGGCGTGAGAGGATTGCAGCTTTGCCTTCTTCGGCACGCCCACCACTTGAGCTGGTGCGACTGGGCGAACGTTGCGAGGACGTACGAGAGGCCGCCGCGTCGGCTGCCCAGCGAATCGACGCTGCGTCAGATGCATCGATACGCTTTCTCGCCCAGCTACAGGCTCAGCACCAAGCGCCGCCGCGATGGGTGGTCGACCAGCGTGGTCGTCGCGTGGCATCGTGGACGGCGTGGGACGGAAGTCGTGTGGTTCAGACGACTGCGGTGTCACTTGCAATGGGCCTCTCCGGAATCGTGGAAGGCGACGCATTGCTGAGTCGGCGAAGCGTGATCTATCCCTACATCGAATCCACGATCGTCCAAGAATCACTGGCTCGGCTTCCCCGCCACCCAAGTGAAGTTGCGCTGTTGAATGCAGAGATTGATTTTCGGCGCCAAGAGCGACGACTGCGACCTTTCCGGAGTGAAGTTGGAAAGAGTGATTTGCGTCGACAACTCGAGCGACGCCCGATGAGCATTTGGAGGTCAGAGCCGTTCGACCTGAGAACCTTTCATCCCTATGAGAAGTATCCGATGGGTCAGTGTCAGCAGAGTATTTACGCGTACCGAACGGGCGCACCAACGCGAGCGAGCTACCCGTATCGAACCAGTTACCTCTACCGCACCGCGTTCCCAGCCCACTCCAATCTCTATTCCAGCCCCTACACTCGGCCACAATACGGGTACGTCGGATTCGAGTATTCGGCCCGCCGCGCCAACTGTTTCGATTAAGACTTTCCCCAACTCTCTTCGTAGTGGACGAGGCCACGAGTCCCCAAACTCTCGCCCTCCACCAACACCCGGCCCAACCAATCTCGGAAGCAAAACTCGCAGCCCAGTCGACAACAAAGCGCGACCGACTGAATACGATTTGACTTGGGGGAGTGCGTTGGGGTACCATTTAGGTGGCCCCTTTCGCACAAACATCTTCTCTACATGCTTTCTCGGGGACAATCTATGCGCACGTTGACATTAGCGGTCGCAATGGCTGCTACGGCTATGGGTGCGAACCTATGGGCCACTTCGCCGGCGTCAATCCAACAGGGCCAAGCTCTTTTCGAGCAAGAGTGGTCATCACGGAATCCGACCGTGGGTAGTGATGGCCTAGGGCCACTCTTTAACGCTCGAAGCTGCGTTGCCTGTCATCATCAGGGTGGCATCGGCGGTGGTGGCGATTCTCGGTTCAACGCACAAACGGTGGCGATCGAGCACATGTCGATTGTGCCGAAAGCACTTGGCAGGGTCGATGACGACGTCGTCGCTCGGGTTTTGAACGCCTTCCATCCAGGCTTCGTTCGCAACGGGTTGATGGTCAACACGGCGCCGCTGGTACACCACGGTGGAACCGTTGCCTATCGCGAGGCGAGCAAGAAATTCCTGGCAAACATTCCGGCCACATTCAGCGAGTTTGGCGGACCAACAACATCCGAGGAAACGCGGAAAGCAAACAACGGACCGATCGACTTTCAAAAGACCGTTGGGCACTTCGATGTTGCCGTGCGTGCGAGGCTATTTCAACGAAACACCACGTCACTGTTTGGCAGTGGCCTGATCGATCAGGTACCAGAAAAGCTGATTGAACAACAAGCTCGCGCTCAAAAGCATCACGCCGAGATTTCTGGGCGTCCTTCGACTTTGAACGATGGCCGTGTCGGCAAATTTGGTTGGCGTGGCAATGTTGCAAGCTTGGTTGAATTCAATGATCAAGCATGTGCCAACGAAGTCGGTCTCGAAACGGCTCGTATGACGCAGCCTGGTGACCCAACGGTCCCCGGTTACCGAAACCCCGGCCATGACATTTCGGACAATCAAATCCGAACGATGACCTCGTTCGTCGCGGCCCTGCCCGCACCCATGCGTCGCATCCCCGAAGATTCCGAACTTCGAGCCGAAGTGGAACGCGGCGAGCACGTGTTTGCGTCGGTCGGTTGTGCCGTTTGCCACGTCCCGAACATGGGTCCAGCCCTCGGCGTGTATTCGGATTTGTTGCTTCACGATATGGGCCCCGAATCATTCGACCTGAACCCAGCAGAACCGTATCGAATTGGGTTTGCCGTTCAGAAATATGTGGCGCGTGACACGACATCCACCCGCACCGAGATGAGCCAAAACACGACGGGCTACTACGGTGGTTCGGCGACCATGTCGACGGGAAGCGTCGCCGACAATCGCTCGATGGCTGATCGTAGCGCTGGTCCCGCCCGAGATGCCCAGCGAGTAGGCGCTAGGGGTGTTGCCCGGTCAGCTTATCTCTTTAATGCCCCGACTCGGCCCGGCAAATCAAAAGTGATCGACTTGGGAACGCGCGTGACGCACCTGGAGCGGAACGTCGAATCGTCGACCGAAGCGGTTGAGCAAACGATCATCAACCGCCGTACGCGGCGTGCCGTTGGAACTCGTTCTGGTGAACGAAGAACAACGCGGACCACTCTCAGTCGCAAAGACGAGGGCGGTACGGCCGTGGTCTACTTCGAACCGACCACGATTACCCAGGAGTGGCGCACGCCGCCACTTTGGGGCGTCGCCGACTCCGCTCCTTACATGCACGACGGGCGAGCAGGAACGTTGCTCGAAGCGATTACGCTACACGAAGGGGAAGCCGCGGGAACACGCGATCGTTTCTTGAACCTTTCCGTTGAAGATCGACACGCGTTGGTCGCCTTCTTGGAAACCATGGTCGCTCCACCGTCCGCTCCGCAGCCAACCGTGCCCATCGCCGCCGTGGAGTGATCCCAAGTAGGGTGCACCCCATTTAAGTAGCGTGCGTGCTTGCACGCACGAGGCACAAGATGCAGTGGAGCGTGCGAGCGCTCCTGCTCAGCAACGCGGTACTCGCACCGCCCTGTGGCAAGGTTCCAGGGCTTGTCGAAACACCCCGCCTCATTCGAGCACGAGCACGAGCACGAGGTGATGTAGCGTGTGTGCTTGCACGCACGAACATGGATTTTGCCACGTTCGCATGAACGCCAGAAATGTATTTGACTTCCAAACGTTGCTTGCGCTAAAATCGACGTAGCCCCACCCGCAAAAAACAACTCTTTGTGTTTTCTCTCTGCGGGGACTTTTTCGATGGGCAGAATGTTTTTGGCAGCCGCTGTGGCGGTGTCAGTGATTGGCGGTCGTACCGATGCCGCATCACCAAATTCCATTCAACAAGGCCAAGTACTCTTCGAACAAGACTGGTCGCCGCGTGATCCCGTCGCTGGCAGCGATGGACTGGGGCCCCTCTTTAACGCGAGAAGTTGCGTCGCCTGTCATCACCAAGGCGGCATCGGGGGCGGAGGCGATTCACGCTTCAATGCACAGACCGTTGCCATCGAAACGATGAACATCCGTCCGACGGGCCACCGGCGCGTCGATAACGATGTCCTTGCCACCGTGCTCAACGCCTTTCACCCTGGCTTTGTACGTAATGGAGTGATGGTCAATACCGCACCCCTTGCACACCACGGCGGTACGGCAACTTATCGGCAAGCGAGTGAAAAGTTTCTGGCCAACATCCCGGCTGAGTTCAGTGAGCTTGGCGGCCCAACGTCAGCCGAGGAGATTCGAAGTGCGAACAACGGTCCGATCGATTTCCAAAAACGCGTTGGACTCTATGACGTTTCCGTACGTGCCAGACTCTTCCAGCGCAACACGACCTCGCTGTTTGGAAGTGGAGTGATCGACCGAGTGCCCGACGCGGTGATTGAACATCAGGCTCGCGTACAAAAGAGGCATCCCGAGATTAGCGGACGACCTTCGACCCTTGATGACGGACGCGTTGGCAAATTTGGCTGGCGCGGCAACGTTGGCAGTCTACTGGAGTTCAACGACCAAGCCTGCGCGAACGAAGTTGGCCTGGAAACGGCTCGCATGAATCAGCCAGCCGATCCAACGGTGCCGAGATATCGAAATCCTGGAGACGATATTTCGGACGTGCAAATTCGGACCATGACCTCCTTTGTTGCTGCGCTTCCCGCACCTGTGCGTCAAATCCCCGAGGATTCCGACCTTCGCAATGAGGTGTTGCGAGGCGAACACGTTTTCGGCTCGGTCGGTTGCGCCGTATGCCATGTCCCGAACTTGGGGCCCGCTCAGGGACTCTACTCGGATCTTCTGCTACACGACATGGGCCCTGAGTCGTTCGACTTGAACCCCGCTGAACCCTACCGGGTGGGCGTTTCCACACGCAAGTTCGTTACCGGATCCTCGACGAACGTTCAAACAGAAAGGAATACGAACACAACCGGCTACTACGGCGGCTCGTCAATGATGTCGTCTAACCAGACCAGCGTCGCTGGCGTCGGATCGTCAAGTTCAGGTCGTGAGAGGCCCGGTTTCTTGACGCGTGCAGGTTTTCGATTCATCGCACCCACCATGCCGCCCAAGGGACGGCAGATCACGCTAGGCACTCAGACGAGACGTTTGAAGCCGGTTGTCAAAACCGACACCCAGGACATCGATCGCGAGATCGTCGACCGTCGAACCAACAAAACGGTTGGACGCCAGGTTGGCGAAACGACAACGAAAAGGACGATCCGGCGTACCGTTCAAGAGACCACCGTTGCCTACGTGCACTACGAGCAAACAAAGTTCAACCAAGAGTGGCGTACACCGCCGCTTTGGGGCGTCAAGGATTCGGCGCCCTACCTGCACGATGGTCGCGCCGGAACATTGCTCGAAGCGATCGCGATGCACGAAGGAGAGGCTGCAGGAACGCGAGACCGTTTCCTGAACCTGCCTGTCGAAGATCGCCACGCATTGGTTGCGTTCCTCGAAACGATGGTCGCGCCTCCAACCGCGCCGCAGCCAACCGTCCCCATCGCAATCGCAGAAAAGCACTAGCGCGGCTGATTGGATGAGTAGGCCGGATCAAGGAGCGACAGCGACGCTGATCCGGCATCCCCCTCAACAAGAGACGCGTTGCAAAGAACCCAGAGCCCACCCACATCCCCAATCGCGGATCACCCCCTGCGTTCAATCCAAGAGTTGGATTTTGCCGGCGCGGTTGGTAAGCTTGCCGTATGAAGACCCATCCATTCCGCGCCCCCGCCTTCTGCGCGATCCTCTTGGCCATTTGCAGCGCTGACGTTGTCCGCGCCGAGCAAGGCCCGCCAAACGTTGTCTTGATCATCTCGGACGACCAAGCATGGACTGACTACGGGTTCATGGGACATCCTGACATCAAGACTCCGCATCTTGATCAACTCGCACGTGAGTCAGTGACGTTTCGACGCGGCTATGTGCCGACAGCACTCTGCCGCCCATCGTTGGTCACGTTGCTGACTGGGCACTATGCCTCGGTGCACGGTGTGACAGGGAATGACCCTTCGCCGAAGTACGCCGATCGCGGGTCAGCGCTCTACAACGAACGTTGTGCACAATTGATTTCGTATCTCGACCGCTTTGAAACGGTTCCCAAAGTCCTCGGAGACCTGGGCTACCTGAGTCACCAAAGCGGGAAACTGTGGGAAGGCAGCTACCAGAATTGCGGCTTCACTCATGGGATGACGCGTGGATTCCCAAAGCCCGGCGGCCGGCACGGAGACGACGGGCTGAAAATCGGACGTCAGGGAATGGAGCCAATTAAGCGTTTCGTCGACGATGCAGTCGCACGCGATAAACCCTTCTTCATTTGGTACGCGCCCTTCCTGCCGCACACACCCCACACGCCTCCCCAGCGTCTCCTCGACAAATACACGCAAGAAGGGCGGCCCATCACCATCGCAAAATACTATGCGATGTGCGACTGGTTTGACGAAACCTGTGGCCAGCTGATTGGAATGATCGACGATCGAGGTTTGGCTGACAACACCATCATCGTCTACGTCACCGACAATGGTTGGATTCAAAACCCAACGAAGAATGGTTATGCACCCAAATCAAAACAGACTCCCTACGAGGGAGGCGTGCGGACGCCGATCATGTACCGCTGGCCCGGAAAATGGAAACCGGCGACGCGCAGTGACCTGACCAGCAGCATTGATATCGTGCCAACAATCTTGTCAGCTGCTGGTGCAAAGATCCCAGAAGGGCTGCCCGGCCTCGACCTTACCGAGGCACTCCAATCAGGCGAGCCAATCAAACGTGACACGATTTTCGGCGAAGGCTTTGCGCACGACATCGCCGATATCGAAGACCCCGAAGCCTCTTTGCTTTATCGCTGGTGTATTGAAGGCGATTGGAAATTGCTGCTGACCTACGATGGTGAGGTAAACCGTTATCAGTCGAGTCATCCGCGATCCGAACGTCGCCCTCAGCTTTTCAATCTGAGCACCGATCCGCACGAAACTCAGAATGTCGCCAAGGATCATCCGTCCGTCGTTGGACGGTTGTCGGAGAAGATCGGCCAGTGGTACCCGCTAGAGAAACGCAAAACGATCACCGTCTTTGAATAGCCAGACGATCCATCCGGCGGGAGCCTGACTCGTCAGGTGACCCTCGACAGGTTGCATAATCGACAAAACCGGCGCAACACGCTCTCGATCAACGTTGCCCCTTGCGCTGATTCCGAATCTGCGTCGGTTCAATGAGGCGATGGCATTGGGAAAAAGCTAGATCTCCATTGAGTCTGCGCGCTCGTTGTGTGTTGCTGCGCGCCCTTTCCCCATGATTCCTGACCTTTCCGCCATGGCCGATTTGCCACAAATCAGTAAACGCAAGGAACCTCGCTTCAAGATCTGTGACGGCAGCACGCTTGCTTGCGATGCGGCCGTTGGAGAAAAGAGCCTTAGCCAAGGCTCGGTGATCGACATCTCGGCAACCGGAATGCGACTGCTGTGCAAAGGCCAATTTGAACCTGGTCAAAGCTTTGCGGTTGAATTGATGACTAACCGGTCGCACGGCGTCTACGGCGGCAAAGTGCGACGCGTTCAACCTTGGGTGGGCGGTCAAACCATTCTTGGATGTCAGCTCGATGATCCGATCCCGGCCGATGTCCTTGAGGACCTTGCCGGTGAAGGTGTCGTGAATCGACGAAATGACGAGCGCGTCGTCTGGGAACATCCCGCTCAAATGAGCTGGGAACTGCAACCTGGCGAAATCGACATCTCGATCGTCGACTATTCACCCGGTGGAATGAAGGTCTATTCGCAGCACGAGATTCCGGAAAACGTGCGTCTTCGTATTCGCGTCGAGACACCCGACGACGACGAAATCGTGGTCGCGGCAACGACCGTCTGGAAAACCGAAGACGATCAAGGGTTCCAAGCAGGCTTGGCTTTCACCAGCCGCGATGCACCGGAAAAGATCGATCGTCTGCATCGTGACTCAGAGGACCCTACCCCAATCGCGAATAGGCCGCGACGGATTCGGCAATCGATCATGGTTGCCGCGGCTCTGATCTTGCTGGCTGTCACGTCGATTCCGTTGCTGCCGATCATCGAAACGTTTGTCGCTGCACTCTAGTGCCTGCGATCACCTGCAACACCTCTCGTTTCGACCACCGCTGTTGACACGTCTCCTACTTCGGTAGTAGACTGACTACTAATCGATTAGTAGTTGCTGTCACGGGGGATGGATTGGATGGCGAAGAAACATCGCTTGGCCGAATTGCAGCTTGCGATCATGCAGGTACTTTGGCGTCGCGGGAATGCGACCGTTGCCGAAGTCCGAAAGGAGCTCGAGCCGGATCGAAAGCTCGCCCACACAACGGTCGGCACGATGCTGGCCAAAATGGAAGAAAACGGCCAAGTCCGGCATCGCAGCGAAGGCAGGGTCAACGTCTATCGGGCCGTGATTCGCCAGGATCAAGTCAATCAATCGATGGTCAACGACCTGACCAACCGTCTCTTCGGCGGCGATGTCAAACAGATGGTGTGTCAACTGCTTGACGCAAACGACCTGACTGCAGCGGACCTTGCAGAACTTCGACGTCTCATTCGTCAGCGCGAACAGGAGGCGGAAGATGTTTGATTGGAACATGGCCGCGCATTGCCTCGTTTCTTGGGTAGCAACCTATGCGGTGCACTCAACGGTGATCCTTGGGTGCACAGCTGTCTTGCTTGTCCTGTTTGGGCGACGACGTCATCTCTTAACCAACCGTCTGTGGAAGGCAGCAATGGTCTCTGGCTGTTTGACAGCGACGGTTCAGCTCGCGATGGCCGAACCGGATCTCAACCAACCGCTGGTCCGCCAAAAGCCCCTGAAAACCGACGTTCCTCAGCCAATACGTCCCGCGAGCGACGTGGAAAAACAAAGCGACTGGAAAGTGACCGTCTCCGTCGAGTCACCCCATGTCATTTCAGACACGAAAGCCAACGAACCAACGGCCGTCGCACCACGGACCTCAACGATCCAAGCCGGAGGCAAAGAACGCGTTGCATTTGCAGCTGACCTTCTAAGAGACGACGCCTGGGTTTCCGTTGGTGCGGCAACCGTCGTTGCGTTTTGGCTCGCCATCCTGCTGCTCGAAGTTCACAGAATTTGGAGCTGCTGGAAACGGCTGTCGGCCTACGATGCGGTTGAATCGAGAAAATGCGCAAAGCTGTTGGCCCAGATTCTCAAGCAAACCGCAACCAAACGCTCGATCGCACTTCTGCAAGGGCCACCATCGATACCGCCTTTTGCTTTTGGGATCCTTCGTCCGACGATCGTGCTTCCCCAAGGCATTGAAAACGAACTGACTGATTCACAACTACGCGCCTTGATCGGTCATGAAGTAGCGCACATTGTTCGAGCCGATCTTTTTTGGATGTCGCTGGCACGCGTCCTTTGTCGCCTCTTTCCGCTGCAGCCTTTGAATTGGTGCGCGTCACGACGCATCGAACAGAGCGCTGAGTTCTTGAGCGATCGGTGGGCAGTTGGACAAGGCGTTGCCAGACATCGCCTGGCCGAAACGCTCACGCGAGTCGCCGAGATCAGTATGGCAAGCCGGCACGCGGCTCCACGAGTGGCAGCAGCGCCAGCGACGGGTAACGCGGCGGTCCTCATCCGCAGGGTCGAAGAACTGGTGAGCGCGCAAGCAATCCCATCACACTGGAATTTGGTCCGCAGGCTCGCATTCACACTCCTGGTCGTCCTTGGTTTTGGCGGCGTGATGGTGGCAGCGCCGGTGGTGCGGTACTGGCCAGCGGAGGCTGACGAGCTTGCCAGTTCCGCATGGGCAGGCGCTCAAACCCCAGCCTCGCCAAGTTCTCTTGATGAACAGATCGAACGGATGAACCAGGACATCGCCAGATTGACCGCTCTGTTGGACGGCCACAGCGACGCTCAACTCAACAACGCTGCTGAATCCATTCAGCGACGTTCTCAACAAATTTCAAAACAGTTCGAAGTGTTCAAATCGAAGCAATCAAAGGAGTGGGAATGATGAAACGTTTGAATGTTAGCTCGACGATTACCATCGCGATCGCGTGGATGATGTTGGCGACACCCGACTTGGTACTCGCCCAAGTTCCGTCATTGAAAGCTCTCAAAGCCAGACCGAAAACGGTGGCAATTCCAGCGCCACCTCCGGCCGCCAAAGCGATCCCGGTCGCCAAAGTGGTTCCGGCCCCGCAGTTGGCGGCGGGCGATTTGACCAAACCGATGATCCATATCGACATGGCCATTATCGAATCCAACGCAGGCAAGAGCGCCGAGTTGGCTCGCGTCTTGAAAGAAGCACTGCCTGATGGCGAACCGGGGCAGTCGTCGGTGTTGGTAGGAGGCGCAGATGCCACCGGACGCGTATTGAAAAAACTGACAACTCCTGAAGGAATTGCGACCGTCCTCTCGCGGCCCAAGGTGATGACCCTGGCAGGCGTACCAGCCCGCATTCAAGTTGGCCAAGTCGTAAGCGTTCCAGATGACACCGAGAAAGGGAAGATGCGGGACCAGGAGATCGGACTCTCTCTTAATTGCTTACCCGAACTGGTTGGTGATGAAATTCAACTGAGTTTGCGAATTGATCAGTCGTCGATAAGCAAAGATCGAAAACGCGTTATTGATGGAGTCGATTTCCCTTCGATTGACGTTATCGACATTGAGACGATGCTGAGCATTCACCCCGATCAAACGATCGGTCTCCAGGCGCACACACGCGTCGACCAGTCGCTTGTCGTGCTCATCAAACCCACGTTGGTTGCCCGCGTGCCTCAGCCACCCAAACCAGTGGCAATCGATCCTGAAACTGATTTTGATATCCAACTGACCGCCTATGAATACTACGACAGTTTCATGGGCAGGCTGCAACAGCTCGAAAAGGCTGTGAAGGATTCGTTCGATGGCGAAGTGCAGGACATCTCGCTCACTGAGGATGTCTTTGAAATCGCAATCGTCGTCAGGGACGCCAAACAGGTGCCCTCGGTACTTGAGGCCGTTGCCAAAGTTCCTGGTATCAAAGTTGACAATGCGCGCGTCACCTCGCGTGGCTCCCAAACCAATCTCTTGTTGATGGGAAAATTCGCCGGAGGCCGAAGCGATGAGGTCAGGTCCAACGCGGCAGAAGAACCGGTCTCGGATGCTTTTCGTCGACTCAAAGCGGCAATCGATGAACTCTTCCCCAACGATGAAATCGTTGTTAGGGAATTGAACTCATCGGTCATCCTGCGTGGAAACCTGGATGAACGCACAGCACTCGTCGTTGTCTGCGTCGCCGAAGACTATTGCCCTCGCGTGATCAACGACATCTCTATCGTTTCGGCAAAGAAAGCTACCGAGTCTCCCAAGGAATCCAGCGTCCGGCCCCAAAAGGGCAATGACGCGTCGCTGAATCAATTGCGGGAAGAAGTCGCCGCTCTGCACGCTGATGTCAAGCGTTTGATCAACCTAATCGAGTCGAAACCTCAGCCGGTTGCTCAACCTGCAACACCATCGTCGCCAGCGAATGACTCAACCGCCGCCGATGTGCGTCCTTCTGCGAATGCCACCGGCCGGAAGAACCTCGATTGGGAAATGACACTCGAATGGGCTCAGGAAGCAGCGAGGTCCAATTCAAGCGATGAGCAAACAGAAGACGCCGAACATCGCGATAGCGCGATTCAAAGTCTGTTCAATCGTCTGAAAGTGAATCTGGCCGAAACCAAGGCAGCTCAAGAGCTTTTGCCTTCAAACAACACGGCGCTACAGATCGTCAGCGCGACGCATCCTCTTTCGGAACGGCGAAATCTTGCACGCATTCAATACTTGAAATTGGAAGGCGCGCGACTGCAGGCCGAGCTGCGTGAGCGAATTGGAATTCCCGCCGACGGCAGACGGATCGTTCCGATCGAAAGCGAAACAGACAAGCCAGCCGCGCTCTAGCCGAGTTGGTGCGTGCAAGCACACACCCTACATCAACCTTGTTCCCACGGTCCCCGTGGGAACACACTCTTCGCCGCTCCGCGGCCTTCACCTGAGTGTCTTGGTGCGTGCAAGCACACACCCTACGGTTCGACGACATTACAGACTGTAGGCCAGTGTCTCGGACATCGCCGCGACTTGCCCTTCGAACTCCGCCTTTTCCTGTTCGCTCCATGCATCAACCGTTGTTGGCTCGGGCCCTGTATTGATTTTGGCGGATGCCAGTTGCTCAAACGTCGCTTCGCTGAGACTCGGAGTGAATCCGATGAACTCTGTAAGTTCGCGGTACGCTTGGAAATCGAGATCTTCGATTCTCTGCAGCTTCCACTGCGATCGCGGAAGCCGCTGAAGTTGCTCTGAAATCGCGCGGTTCCTTGCTTGCCAGAACCATGCGATGCGCCCAATCGGCGTCATCTTCTCGAACGTGGTGAATTCATCGCCATTGGGAATGATGCGTCCAAAAAAGTGACGCGCCTTTTCGCCATCGCGTCCTTCGTAGGTAGGCGGCAAATGTGGGTTGCTCCGTGACTGAATTTCTCGGAACCACCCCCGCGCCGCAAACGACGCAACAGTCGCTGCCGGATGGCGCACGAGCCAGATAAACTTTGCCGCAAACCGATCGGCAAGCTCGTCGATCGAGTGCGACAGTAGAGCGCTACTTTCAAACGAGTGCTGATGCGATTCAAAGTCGCTTTCAATTTCGCGTTGTCTCGCCCGCAAGAATCCCTCGGGATCGACTTCGATCCCGTGCCATTTGCAGAACATATGAAAGTTCGTGCGCAGTCGAGCGCGCTCATGCGACGACGCGACTGATGGCTCTTGTCGCAAGAGTTCGCAAAGCAGGGTCGTCCCGCATCGCCCCGTCCCAACGGCAAACGCGACGCGATGGTTTAAGTAGGCGCGGTCAGTCATCAACTAGCTTGACCAAGCAAGCGGTTCATAGGTCATAGGGAGCGAAAAAGGGGACAGCAGATGCCGGGTCGTAGTCGGCCGCGTCGAGAAGTCGTTTTCCGAGATCGGTCTCGACGATCTTTTCGGGATGGTTCATTCGGTTCGAACCGAGTCGCATTGCAAGCAGCCCTGGCAGCGCCCCCGCCTCGAATATGGGCGTTACGTCATCGTCGACAAGTCGGTTGCCGCGGAGGTCGAGTGCCTGCAGTCGCGCGCCACAGTCACTCTTTACAATCGCTTCGACCGCTGCTCTGCCCAACCCGTTGTTTGCAAGTTGCAAGGTGCTCAGCTGAGCAGGGTCTCGTTCGATGAGTGCTACAACGGGCTCGTCCCCGAGCAAGTTGTCGTTGCAATCGAGCTTGGTGAGCGAGTGGACCATTGCGGAATCGGCCAAAGCCAGTCCCCCAATACGATCAATTTCGCACCGATCAACGCGAAGCCCCTTGAGCTGGTCGAGGCTTTCCCCGAGCGAGATGAATTGAGCTCCGACGTCAGTGATGTAGTTCTCGCCGACATCGATGAACTCGAACTTGATGTCTCGGTTTGCGCGCGTAAAGGCTTCCATTGACGAACCCGACAGGTCGGTGTTGCGAGCGACCAGTTCTTTGAGGTTCCCCAGGTGTTCCGATTGAACGAGCGCGTAAAGCCCCTCCGACCCGATCGCATTCCCGGAAATCGCAAGACGGCGGAGCGATTTCATTTGCGGCCAGTCGGCGAGTGCACGCATACCATCGGCGTTGATTGCAGGATCCTCTTCGTACCGCCCGTAGCTGTCCGGTTCCGACAAATCAAGCTCCTCCAAACCGGCAAACGCTCCCAAAATCGCATCGAGTCCTTCATTGCCAATCGCGTTGTTGAACAGTCGCAACCTTTTGAGGAACGCGAGCCCGGTGCCCTCGAGCAACCGTCGCACGCCATCCGAACCTAAATTCGAATCTCCAATCGCAAGTGTTTCGATGCCACCAAGAATCGGCGACCAGGCGAGCATCGAGATGTCTTCAGGTCCGAGGTAGGGTGCCTCGTGAATATGCAGTTCACGAATTCCAGGAATCGGAGCGGGATCATCAAAACTGCGCCGAGAATCGGGCCAACCGATGGTGAGTGCTTCCAGAGGCGCGTGCTCGCGAGCTTGGTCTGCCTTGGTTGAAAGCGTCGCTGACTCAATGATCGTGGCTGTCGCCATCATGCCCCGACGAAAGCTTCCCCACTCGACACCTGGAATGATTGGCAGCTCGCTTCGCCACTGCTTGCCACACTTCTTCGTGAGCGTCTTTTCGCGCACGTACAGCGGCAGAAACTCCGAATCCCAGTGTTCAAGCTTGGCAATTGCGATCTGAACGCGAATGAACTCAGCCCGATTAAGGTCGCCAGATTCCTCGAGCCAGTCGGCATAAATCAGACGCGGCGTATCGTCGTCTGGCTGTTCATTGATGGCGGCGACCAAAGCCTGTTGCTCTGCAGATGGCATCAAAGTTGTCCTAGTACTGGCACAAGTTGCTGGGCGACATCCGATACGATTTGCGACAACGCGGTGCCGGCGCAATGCCGGTTGGCAACACAAAAGTCACGCCATCGCGCCTTCGCGGTCTGGGTTTTCCACCAAGAGTCTTCCCCAAACATATCGCGGGCGGCGCCGGCACTCGACCCTCGACTGTTGAATGAATAATGGATGGCATCGACGACGTCACGGCGATCAAGTTGCCGCGACTCAAGCAAATGCCAAATGTCGTTGAGGTCTTTGGGTCGCCAATGTTGCAGTGCCATATCGCTCAACGCTTGCAGTTTGCGAGCCAAGATCGCTTCGGGCCGACAAGCCAGGATTTCGATCGGGCCCGCAGCGGCTGATTCAAGCTTCTCGAACATCGGCTCCGGCACCAGCGATTCACCGAACGTAATGTCAACGCTGAATGCAACCTGTTGGGCGTCGACTGTGGCCAATGCGATCATTCTGATCCCAGGAAAATCGGTATCCATCCAAATCGGTTGCACTCGCCATCGCTCGGTGTCGAATTGAACACCGTCATCGATCCGGTCCACATGCAGCAACGGCGTGAGTGCCTCCGTCGCACGTTGGACGTCGAATTCGTCGAGTGAAACCAAATCGATATCGGTCGAGGGACGCTCGACCGTGGTGAACCAGTGCCGCAACAACATGCCACCCCGCAAGACGTAAGGATGGCTCGTCTGCACCTGCACCAATCGCGCAAGCGCCCCCTCAAGCACTTGATGCCGAACCGAGTCGCTGACAGTTTGTCGTTTTAGTCGCACCACACTATCTTGTGACAAGTGTTTCGCATTGGGAGATTGGGATGACGCACGTTTCGGATTCGATGGCCGACTTGGAAGACGCACGCCGTTTTGTCAGCGAACAAGACGCCTCAGTCAATTGGGAGTTTGCAGCCGACGTTGGCAGTATCGAAGCGCGGTACGTTCGCCGACGCGAGGATTATTTCGTAGTTTACCTTTCCTCGCAAACTGGGTGTGACCGCGGTTGCCGAATGTGTCACCTGACCGCGAGCAAACAGACGCAAACCCGCGATGTGAGCGTTACCGAATTACTGCATCAAGCAGACGTGGTGCTTGACTACTACGCAACCGAGACGCCAACTGCGGAATCGGTCCACTTCAATTTCATGGCACGCGGCGAGGCACTCGCAAGCCGAGTCGTTTTGGATTCCGCCGATGAGATTCTGGGCGGACTCGCGGCGCGCGCCAAACACCTTAATGTGCGCCCGCGCTACCTCGTTTCGACGATTATGCCCAAAACACTCGGTGATCGAAGGCTCGAGGACATCTTCCTCACCTACCACCCCGAGATCTATTATTCGATCTACAGCGTTGAAAACGCATTTCGACGCAAGTGGCTTCCCAAGGCAATGCACTATGGTGACGCGTTGGACCGGTTGGCCAGCTATCAGCGCGCGACCTACAAGATCTGCAAGCTTCACTACGCGTTCATCGAAGGTGAGAATGATCGCATCGAAGATGTGCACGCGATCTGCGACGAGATTGAAAACCGCAAATTGATGGTGCACATCAACATCGTGCGTTACAACCCGCTTGATCCTGTACGACACGGACGCGAACCGAACGAATCGGTGATCGAACGTTGCGCCGAGGTCTATCGCCGTCGACTCCCCAACTCACGCGTTCGCGTCATTCCGAGGGTCGGATTCGACGTCCAAGCTTCGTGCGGGATGTTTTTGCACGCCAAATAGAAATGACGCGAGCATTCTCTGTCGACGCCACAAAAACCATCGTCGCCTTTCGCTCCGCGAAAGTAGCGTTTTCGGGCGCAACTTTCGCGGAGCGAAAGGCGACGATGTTGAAGCTCGGCATTCTGGCGAGCGTTGCTACGGGTGCATAAATCCTCGCCACACCTACGGGGCGCGATGGAATGCTTCACCATGGGGGAGTTCGCGAACCATTTCGCCGACGCGATAACCGAATCCCGGTCCATGAAGCGTCGACAGGTCGAGCACTCCGTTTCGCCGACAATAAATCCCCGGATGCACCTGTTCTTCGGGCGCCGAAGCCGCGGGATAGAATTGCATCCCATTCGACTCGACCCCCATGATCGTGCCGGCGTGAGCGGCCAGACGAACGTGCGGGATTTGCGCGAGCATCGGATTGGTAAGGTCTTGAACCATCAATGGCATGCCGTGCGCTTTGGCCCAACACATACTCAGCAATGCCCCGGTCTGTGTCTTGCAAGTCTTCAGCGCGACACCGCTCCAACCAAGCTTTCGCCCCAGCGCGACAAAACGCCAATCATGAGCACTCTCGTCCAGGAACAGCGGTTTGCGCGCCGAGACACTGCTTACGTCGATTTGGTTCTTTTCCAAGTCGTAAGGAAACGGCTGTTCGACGTAGAGGACCAATTCCGAGATCGCAGGGTGTTCGGTGATGACACGATCAAGGATGCCGTTGACGTATTGCGGGTCGGTCACCGTGCAATTGAAGTCGGCTGACAGAGAAGTGACTCCGGTTTCGATCGACATCTTCCCAATCTCGATCAAGCGGTGGTAATCCCAGACTTCATCGTTGCCTCGGAGTTTGATCTTCAAACATTTGAGTCCGTCCCGATCGATCCAGTCTCGGAGCGTGACCGGGTAGTCATCATCCGGAACATCCCCCGTGATGTCGCGATCATCGAGTGGATCAAGCCCGCCAACGAGGTGCCAAACGGGCATCTCGGTGGGAGCGTGGGCGACCATGTAGTCGGCCGGATACTTCCCCTTGAAGCATATGTCGGTGTGCTCGGCTGGAGTCAGGAAGCTATCCAGATCCAGGTTCATGTACTCGGAGTTGTAAGTTTCGTAGATGTCGACGTCATGAAGATTTCCGTAGGCGTCGTGCGTCGCAATGTCAAAAGCGCTCAACACGATCAACGCGGCTAGATGCGGAATGCCATCCTCGCCGCGGTCAGCATTGAATTGGTCGAGCATCTTCGGCAGCGATTCGTTGATCACGAAGTGGCCAATCTCGATCGGATGCCCCGATGCTTGTGAATTGGCCCAGGCTTCGGCAAGCCAATGGCAGAACTGGGTCATTGCTTCGTAGCGCTGAGCGTACGAGAGCGTCGCCGATGGCCATGCCCAAGTGACTGACAACGGCGTCTCGCCCCAACCAGTTGCACTGCGACCCGATTGATCCTCGACCGTCACAGCAACTCGAGCACAGGTCACTGACTTGACCGACTCTTTGCCAAACTTCAAGGGCATTCGCATTTCGACTGGCAAGTAGTGCAGCGAAACATCTCGAACGCGAACGTCCGTTGCCTTTTTGGTTTCAATCATCTTCGCTTCCCCATCGACCTCGGTTACCAGATTCGCACACGCTGATCTGGCGGAAGGAACAACTTGCTGCTCGGCTTAATTCCGAACGCTTCGTACCAAGCGTCCATGTTTCGCACGATGCCGTTGACGCGAAACTCACTTGGGCTGTGCGGGTCATCAACCAAACGCTTGAGCATTTCCGATTTCCGGTACAACCTGCGCCAGATTTGGGACCAATTCAAGAAAAAGCGTTGGTCACCGGTCAAACCATCAATCACAGGCGCTGGTTCGCCACCAAGCGAGATCTTGTAGGCTTCGTAGGCAACATTGAGTCCGCCGAGGTCACCAATGTTTTCCCCGAGTGTGAATTCACCGTTTACGAAGCTGCCTTCGAGTGGTTCGAATAGGTTGTATTGTTCGACGAGCGCCTTGGACCGACTCTCAAACTCGGCCCGGTCTTCTTCCGTCCACCATTTGCGAAGATTCCCCTTGCCATCGTATTGGCTTCCTTTGTCGTCGAATCCGTGACTGAGTTCGTGACCGATCACGGCACCGATGCCGCCGTAGTTGACTGCGTCGTCCGCAGCGATGTTGAAAAAGGGTGGCTGCAAAATCGCCGCCGGAAACACGATCTCGTTCATTGGCGGGTAGTAGTAGGCGTTGACCGTTTGCGGCGTCATCAACCATTCGGTGCGATCGATCGGACCGCCCAACTTAGCGAGGTCACGTGAGTATTCGAATTCAGCAGCGGCGATAAGGTTGACCGACGGCAAATCCGATTCGATGCGGAGATTGGAATAGTCTTTCCACTTGTCGGGATAGGCAATCTTGGCTGTGAACAGCTCAAGCTTTTTGAGCGCCTCTTTTTTGGTCCCTTCTCCCATCCACTCGCGTGTCTTGATGCGAGCAGCGAACGCTTTTTTGAGGTTCTCGACCAATTCGAGCATCCGCGCTTTGGCAGCTGGCTTGAAGTTCTTTTCGACGTAAAGTTGTCCGACGAGTTCGCCCAGAACGCTACCGGTAACATCGACGCCGCGTTTCCAAAGTTCCTTTTGCTCGCTGATGCCAGAGATCGCCGTGCTGTGGAAGGCAAAGTGTTTTTGCTCGAGTGATTCGGACAAGCTCGAAGCATAGGCGTCGATGACACGAAACCGCATGTAGTTTTTCCAGGTTTCGACATCAACGGATGCAAAGAGTTTGGCAAAGTCACCCGCAAAGGAGGGCTGTTTGACGATGAACGACTCATTACCCGAATAGCCCGTCGTGTCAGAGAAGGCCGCCCAGTCGAATCCGTCCAGACGCTCGGTGATCTCGTCAACCGTGTGCAGGTTGTAAGTCGCGTTGGGATCTCGATTCTTGGTCTTGGTCCACTGCGACTGGGCGAGTTGCGATTCAATATTGAAGATCGCTTCGGCCGCACCCGCTGGGTCATCAACGCCAAGTTCCCCAAGCATGTCGGCAATGTACGCTTTCAATTCGCCACGCAACTTGACATACCGCTCGTCGTCTTCGAGGTAGTAGTCGCGATCGGGAAGCGTCAAGCCACCTTGAGTCAGATAGATTGCGTATTGGTCACTCTTCTTGGTATCGATGCCGACGGATCCGTCTAGCGGGCCGTAGACTCCGCTACGTTGCAACGTCCCCATCGCGGCAGCGGCAGTTCGGCGAGAGGTCACGTTGTTGATGACGATCAAAAGGCTTCGGATCGGAGAAATGCCCGCTTCATTTCGCCCGTCCACATTCAGGACCGACTCATAGAGGTCACCCACTTTTTGGGCAGCCGAATCGGGCTCGCTCTCTTGGTTGGCGGCCGTCTCGATCAGTTCCCTCACACTTTCGCGCGCCGAATCGGCGAGCATATTGAAAACGCCATAATTCGATTTGTCCGATGGGATCTCGGTGGCATCGAGCCATTTCTGGTTGGCGTAGGTGTAAAAGTTGTCACCAGGGTCGACGGACTCACTAAACAGCGACTGGTCGATTCCGGAAATCTTGGTGGAGGTTTCGGCTGAGTCTTGTGCAAAGGCTGCCGATCCAGAGGTGACAGCGATCACTGCCAATAGAAAGAGGGGAAGGAGCCGCATTCCGTAAATGTCCTTATTTGGGAAGAACCGTGGCTGCGGCGTGGTTTGGCCGCAGCACGTATCCTAACGCAGCGAGCCGTTTTGGACATCCAGGCCGGTTTTGCAGGACGATGCCAGCAACAGAACCACGCTCTGACGAGCGTAGCTACGAGCTATTGAACTCCAACGTAGCTACCGTCGCCAGACGGTGGGACTGTCCATCGACGCGATCCGATGGACCACGCTCTGGCGAGCGTAGCTACGAGCTATCGAACTCCAACGTAGCTACCGTCGCCAGACGGTGGGGCATACGCGGACGATGCCAGCAACAAAACCGCGCTCTGGCGAGCGTAGCTACGGGCTCTTGAACTCCCAACGTAGCTACCGTCGCCAGACGGTGGGACTGTCCATCGACGCGATCCGATGGACCACGCTCTGGCGAGCGTAGCTACGGGCTCTTGTCGGTCTGAATTGCGCCTTCGCTCAGCGCACCTTTTTGATGATGGTCACTTCGTTACCTTGATCGTTGAAGATCAGCTCATCGCTGAAACTCTTCATCAACAGCAGGCCCCGACCCGATTCGGAATCGAGCGAATCGGCGGTGACGGCGTCCGGGACTTTGTTCAAATCGAAGCCCTTGCCCTGGTCCCGGACCAAGATGCGAATCTCATCCGCCGACGCGATCGCTTCAACATGGACCGATCGTTCCATATATGGCGACTGGGTTTTCCGGCGTTCGATCAAGTCACTGGTGGCATCGTCGTAAATGATTGCCCGGTGCGCTGGCGTGACCGAAGGACCGAGTTCCAGGTTGCCACGGTACATTGCGTTCATCAGCGCGTGTTCGACTGCAACACCAAGACGTACCATGTCGGTTCCACCCAACAGTTCCATCCCGGAAACGACTTGCATCAACAGTCCGACCAGTGGCGAAATAAGATCGGCATCGTTGGGCATGTCGAAAACGAAGACGTTCTTCTTGAGCATCGAAATCAGTTTCGCGAAACTGGCGTCGGTGCGTATGACTCCTAGCACATCGGTGATCGTGTCGTTGAGCAGAGATTGCAGGTGGTTCTTGGGAACATACCCAGCCGCTCCTTTTTGAAGCGCCTCACTGGCAAGATCCTCGCTGCCACGTGCGGTCACCAGCACGGCGGGGATATGCGGGTAGTCAAGCCGCATCGCCTCGACCAATTGCAGCCCGTTGACTTCGGGCATTTCCAGGTCGGTGACAACCAAGTCAAGCATTTCTTCGGCGAGCGTCGCCAAGGCCACTTTCCCGTTGGCAACATGCCTGACCTCGTGCGCCCCCTCTTCCAACAACATGCGAATTTCCACAGCCTGGGTGGGGCTATCTTCGACAAGAAGTACTTTTGCCATCGTGTTGCGCACCTTAGTTGGTAGTGGTTGATGAGAGTTTTGTCCGCGCCCCTTCCTCATCAACACGGTCTCGACCCAACTATCTTACACGTTTCTCACCAGCAACGGTTGGAATCGCGTGGACGCGATCACAGCCCGGCCTTTCGCCAGATTTCTCACGCATTGAAGGGCCCAAAACAAAAAGGGCAGCAGGTTTTTGCCGAGACTAAATGCTTGGCGTGAAATCGTCGCTCGGGCTAAGCGATTGGGCGAACAGTGACAGAAGCTGGGCAACATGGTCAATGTCGTCCGTCGAGATCACTTCGACCGCTGAATGCATATAGCGATTGGGAACAGCGACGAGGCCTGTTGCGACGCCGCCGCCGTGAATCTGTAGCACGTTGGCATCATTGGACGTTGCCCGACCGACCGCAGCCAATTGGAAGGGGATCGAGTTTGTTTCGCACAGCTCGATTAGCCGAGCCGAAACCTTTCGATTGATGTTGGGTCCACGGTAGATCACCGGTCCGCCGCCGACCGAGATGTCGCCGTGCACGTTTTTATCAATCGTTGGGCAATCGGAGGCGTGCGTGACGTCGACGGCAATCGCAACATCAGGATTGATACTTCCCGCAGCGGTCTTTGCACCGCGGAGCCCAATCTCTTCCTGTACAGTTGTCACGCTGTGCAAGTGGCACTGCAGCGGGTCGTTTGCTGCCACCGCTCGGCGCAGAGCTTCAACGACGGTCCACATTCCCGACTTGTTATCCATACCCGGGCCGCTGACCAAGCCGCCTAGCAGCTCACGCATTTTCAGTTCGAGGGTTACCGGATCACCAACCGAAACACGCTGCGCCGCATCCGCTTTGTTCTTGGCACCGATATCGAGCCAAAGTTGATCCAGTTCCACCACTTGCTTTCGCTCGGCGGGGCTAAGCAAGTGGATCGGCTTTCGACTGATCGATGCAGCCAAGGGACCTTTCTCGGTCCACACTGTCATCGCTTGGCCAATCAATTGCTGGGGGTCCCATCCGCCGATGGTCTTGGCGTACAAGAACCCGTTGTCGTCGATATGGTTGACGAGCATTCCGATTTGGTCGCAGTGACCGGCGAACATCAAGCGTGGCCCGCTGGGATCACCAGCCGTCGCGATCACATTGCCATGGATATCGGTTTGCACATCGCTTGCATGCGGAGTGATGTAATCTCGCACAAGTTGCTGGATAAACTCTTCAAAACCTGACGGGCTCGGTGTCTCAATTGCTTTGCGGAAGAAGCTGCGCGAGGTTTCGTCCATGGGATCACCTTGAAAGCGTTGAAAGGAACAGCAACAGTCCGAACGTTACTCCTTCTCGGCCCGTCGCGAAAGATGCATCGCAACGCAAGCGCGCGATTGCGCTTGATGTAGCTACGCTCGCCAGAGCGTGGTGCGGTGGAAGACGGACTACCAAGCACCTTCTGGCGAAGGTAGCTACGCCGCCAGCTCACACACCGGCGCCCTCATACGACCACCGCGTGACGTCTTTAGTGAAAACAACGAACGTGCTGGATTTGCGGTCGAATACTAGTCGTTGGGTATGCGTCGATCACCCAGGGAAAACGGAGTCGCGAAGCTTTCCCGAAAAAAAGTTTTCCAACTTTTCCACCACCCGCGAGGGCACTCTAGTGAGGGCCCAAGGCGTCCAATTGTCTGGGAATCACGGGGATTTCCGTTTCGGCAGACCGTTTTGAATGCGACAAGCAGAGCGACAGGGTGCGCGAAAACCGTTGATAGTGCTTGTTCGCATTCAAACGCACTAAAGAGTTAGCCCGGTTTTTCTCGACACTAACTCTCGGACGGAGGTCTCACGAATCGGGTTCGCCAGACCAGAGGCACGAAAGTGCTGAAAGAAAGGCGAACCGGTGGCGATTCTCGACCAAAGTTCACCCAGGGGGGATTCTGGGATACGCATCTGAGCGTCTGCGATCAGTTTCTAACTGTTCGCTGGCGACCGGCAGCGACTCGGCGAGCATAGCCGAACGATCCTGACTCAAACGCATGACGCGTATCGAGTGAGGGAGCGTTGGGCATTGTCCGCCGGAGATTCGCAGCATCTACCCCCGACGGTCATGCACCCACATGACTTTGTGTCACGTTTAATAACCAAACCGCGAGAAAAACCCGTTCGGAGAGCGTCGCAAGATGCAAACCGGCTGGCCCCGACCCAGCGTAGAACTTCACAGCACCCGTTTTGTCGTGACCCACATCACTGCAAAACACAGCCGATCAGGACCGGTTGAGTGTGTCGCCGAGGATCAACGACGAAGGGCCGCTAGAGCAATGGTTACCGACGCACCATTGTTCGAGGGAATATTCAACGAGGCGTTATGGAGAACCTAATATGAAGGTCTTCACAACTGGACAGGTCGCCAAGATCTGTAAAGTAGCACCCCGAACCGTAAGCAAATGGTTCGATTCGGGGCGCTTGAAAGGCTACCGCATTCCTGGATCACAGGACCGCCGTATTCCACGAGAATACTTGATCAAGTTTCTCAAAGAGCACGGCATGCCCTTGGGTGACTTGGAAGACGAAGCAATGGCTAAATGCCTGATCGTCGCCCAAGACCAAGTGCTCATCGAAAACCTGAAGCGCGAGCTTCCCCCAGAAAAGGCGTTCAAGGTGGCTGTTGCTGCCAGCGGCTTCGAGGCGGGAATCCAAGCTGAAAGCTTCAACCCCGATTGTATCATCGTCGACTTCTCGATCGGTAAGATCGAAGCGGTGCAGATTTGCCAAAACCTGCGCAAGAACATCGACTTTACCGATATCATCCTCATTGCGTTGCTGCCAGATGATGGCCAACCAATGAGCTTCGATCGCAGCAGCATCAACGAAACGTTCAAGAAGCCGTTTGACGCCCACCTGTTGGCCGAACGTCTCCGAACGCTCGTCGGTGCCAAGAAAGAGCTGGTCTAGTCGAAACTGCCAGAGACACTCTGGCGTTTCACGACAAAGATCCTGAATGCCTCGTCGAACAGGCGTCTCGTACCCCGCAGTACGAGACGCCTTTTTTCGTTTACGAAGGCGATTAGAATCACACGCATGTCTGACTCCACTCACTTTGACTCGGCCGGCAACGCGCGGATGGTCGACGTCTCCGCCAAAGCTTCCACAGCTCGACGAGCCGTCGCCTCAGGCAATGTCAGCATGTTGGCCGCAACCGCAGAGATGATTCGTGAGGGCGGCACCAAGAAGGGCGACGTGCTTGCCGTTGCGCGACTTGCGGCCATTTCCGCAACCAAGCTCACTCAGCAACTGATTCCGCTTTGCCACTCGATCCCGATTGAATCGGTCGAGGTCGAATTCGATTGGCCCGAGTCGGAAACGCTGCGGTGCGTCGTCACTGTGGCGACTACGGGAAAGACCGGCGTGGAAATGGAAGCCATGACCGCGGCCTCAGTCGGTTGCCTGACCGTCTATGACATGGTCAAGTCGGTCGATCGCGAGGTTTCGATCGGGCCGGTGTTGCTGCTGGAAAAATCGGGCGGAAAATCGGGGACATTCAAACGGGAGGGGTGATCCATTTGCTGGGCTTGTGGATGGTCCGTTTCGTGGGCTCAAGGGGGGTTTGCACTCCTTAGCAGCCTCACGAACTCCATTTTGGAGATGATTCCCAGCCGTTTTTGCTGCTGCCACCGTTACGTGGGGGTGTGAAAAAACGGTTAATCGGCTGTAATCAGCCCAGACAAAACTCGGTTGATGGCAAATTCGCGTCGAATGGACGGTCTTGCCAGGCGACCGGCGTCACCAAGCTTTGCCTGGACGACCTAATACTGACGTTCAATCCGCGCCGTTGGCACCCCAATCATGCGACGGCTCGATTTGACGAAGATCACTTTGGATCTCGAGATGGATTCGACCTCAACTGCTCATCCTTATCAAACGCGAACCGAATCGGATCGTCGTGTCGCCAATGAATCTCATGAATCCGAGCGTCGTGTCTCTGGTGACGCACGTGAAAAGCTCGCTCAGCTTTACGCACCGATATTGAAGCCGCTTGCTGCGGTCGAACGTCGCCTGAACAGCGAACTGCAAAGCCCCTACGAATCACTCGTTCCGCTGCTGCGTCACGGCACGCAGCTTGGCGGCAAACGATTGCGTCCGGCAATGTTGTTACTCTCGGCCGCCGCTTCCGGAAAAGTCACCGAAGACCATGTCGTCTTGGGTACGGTCATCGAGATGGTTCATACGGCAACACTCATCCATGACGACGTGCTGGACGAAGCAGAGACGCGTCGCCATGTGCCAACGGTCAACGCGCGGTGGGACAACCACACCAGCATCCTGCTCGGCGACTACTTGTTTGCTCAGAGTTTTCGCTTAGCTGCAACATTGTCGTCGACCGAAGCATGCCGCCAAATCGGTGAAGCCTCGCGACTGGTTTGCGAAGGCGAGATGCGTCAGATCCTCTCGCGCGATGTGCACGACCTCGACGAAGAAAGCTACGTCGAAATGATTCGCGGCAAGACAGCCGAGTTGTGCCGTGTTGCTTGTGGACTGGGTGCCCAATACGCCGGCGCCAATGAATCGACCGCCACGAACCTCGCGACGTTTGGCGATGCCGTTGGTATCGCTTTCCAAATTGCCGATGACTATCTCGACCTCTGGGGAGACGACGACACCGTTGGCAAGACGCTCGGAACGGATCTTCAACAGGGCAAGATGACGTTGCCTCTGATTCGATTGCTTGAAACTTCAGGCGGCAACGACAAAGAAAAGCTGCTGTCGATCCTGCAGGGCCCAGCCGAGGGCCGGCTTGAGCAAGTGCGTGACCTACTGGCGCAAAGCGACGCCAAGGAGTACACCCGTCGGCGAGCCGAAGAATATCGCGAAAAGGCGTTGGCGAGTTTGTCGGGACTCGAAGAGAGCGAAGCGAAGCAGTCGCTTGTGGCCATCGCCGAATTCAGCGTCCGACGCAAAATGTGAGCCGCCACGCTCGATTCGTGCCTTTCCTCGCAAAGACACCCTTGGCACTGCCCTTCTTTGCCGTGGCACTCTTCGATTCGTGCAAATCGCGTCATTCGTGCATCTCTTCAGCGGCCCTTTTTTCGTGCTATTTGGTCCTCGTCGAAGACGAAGATGACCAACCGGTCGCGGCGCTTGACACACCCGCTCGTTGAACCACCATAATGTGGCCTCCAACTTGCCTTCCCCCCAACCCGTTCTGGGAACTCACCACACATGTCGAAACTCAATCGCCGTCAATTCACGGCTGCATCCGCAGCCGCTCTCGCTGCCGCCTCACTTCGCACTTCACACGCTCAAAGTCCCAACGAAAAACTTGGAGTTTGCATCGCGGGTGTCAACAGCCGTGGTGGCGAGCACATTCGCGGTTTCAACAAAGACTCGCGAACGGAGATTCGGGCGATCGTCGACATTGACGAAAAGGTCGGGCAAAGTCGCGCCGACAAGATCGCTGACCTGCAGGGCAGTCGTCCCGAGGTCTTTAAAGATGTTCGTCGAGCACTCGACATGAAGGGGATCGATATCCTCACCTGCGCAACGCCCAACCACTGGCACGCATTGATGGGCGTCTGGGCAATGCAAGCTGGCAAAGACGTCTACATTGAAAAGCCGATCAGTCACAATATTCACGAGGGCCGCGCACTGGTCGAAGCGGCAAAGAAGTACGGCCGCATGTTCCAAACGGGCACGCAAAGCCGCAGCAGTAGCGCCTGCCAGGAAGCCGTCAAATTCATCGCTGATGGCGGCATCGGCGACGTCAAGTTTGCACGTGGCCTCTGTTACAAGCGACGCAAATCGATTGGGGCCAAAGGGGACTACGAGATTCCCGGCCATGTCGACTTTAATCTCTGGAGCGGCCCGGCGACCTATACCGACCCCAAGTTGACGCGAGCAAAGTTCCATTACGATTGGCACTGGCAACGCCACTACGGCAACGGTGACCTCGGCAACCAAGGACCTCATCAGACCGATATCGCACGCTGGGGCCTCGGCCTCGATCGCCATCCCGATTCGGTGATCAGTTACGGTGGCAGACTTGGTTATCAGGCCGAGCGCAAAGACCCCAAGTACGTTGACGCCGGCGACACCGCAAACACCGAAGTCTCGATTTACGATTACGGCGATAAGTGCATCGTCTTTGAAACTCGCGGCTTGGACGTCTCGCAATCAGCTGGTCCCGAAGTCGACGCGATGTTTGGCAAAGGCCGCGGCAACAAGATTGGCGTCATTTTCTATGGCACCAAAGGCTATGTTGCCCAAACGCGCTACGACTACTGTCGCGTCTTCGACAAGGACATGAAATTGACCTACGAGTTCAAGACCAGCGGTGTCGGCGACGCGCACTTCAAAAACTTTATCGATGCCTGCGTGTCACGTGACTACAGTTCGCTCAATGCCGACGCGATGTGCGGTCACCTTTCGGCAGCGGTAAGTCACCTGGGGAACATCTCCTACTACCTCGGCGAACAGAATCGCGCGAAGCCATCCGAGATCGCAGAGGCGATTTCGGGGATCAAGAGCCTGGACGACAACGCACTGACGCTCGAACGAACCGTCTCGCATCTCGAGTCGAATGGGGTCGACTTGGGCGCCACGCCACTGGCCCTCGGACCGATGCTCAAGTTTGATGCCAAGTCCGAGAAGTTCACCAACAACGACAAAGCCAACGAAATGCTTTCCCGAGAATACCGTTCCGGCTTCGAAGTGCCCGCCGGCTCAGACGTGTAGCGAAAAACCGAGCGGCAACAACGATGCGCCCACGCTCGCAGAGCGTGGGCTGCGTGCCTGAGCCGCTGGCCGTCAGGCCTCGGGCCTTGCCGACGCGCCGCGAGTGTGAAGGCGACCAAGGCCCGGCCGCTTACTCGATCGCGGCTCATTTAGCGTGAACTCGGTCCGGGATTTCTGCTAGTGGAAGCACAATTGCAATCCGTAGCGTTAGTGCTACATATGCTAACACTCTCCCTTGGGAGAGTCGGGCTCTAAGGCCCGGAGAGGGTTTATTCTGTATCGACCACTCCCTCCCCGGACTTTGCGTCCGACCCTCCCGCAAGCGGGAGGGTGATTGTTGGAGCTCGCGTTAACCTGAGCAAGCACTTTACCTCGTGACACACCAACCAAAACGATTCTCGCGCAATGCGTGGACCAAGTGGAAGGCAACCACGCTACCAATCCACCTTCTGGCGAAGGTAGCTACGACCTAGCCCGGCGATGCCACGACCACACGACCAGCCTCTTCACCGCTGATCTCAATCAGACGGGTCGACCTTCTTGAGCTCGCCCGTGCTGGGGTCCATACGATCGGCGATCTCTTTGAGCACCGTCCGCTTTCGAACGCTCTTCGCCACGCGTTTGAGCGTCGCGACCTCTTCAGCGGAATGACTGCCGGAGGAAACGTCAGCGTCAATCAAGTCGGCGACCCGCGAATTGAACTTCGAACTCGGCTTGATCTCCACGAGCACTTGCTTTCCGTCGCGCCTTTTGAGCACGCCGACCGGTTGCGTCTGTTTCTCCCGTGCGTCAGCCGTCCAATATCTAACATGCGGAAAGAAGAGCAGCAACTTGCTCTGGCCATTGATTCGGAAATCCGCTCCCTGCGAACCACCGTCAAAGAACGTATCGAGGGCTCTGAATGACAGCGTCACATCACCGCGCAGTTCCGGCGGGACATCCGATGCCACCTCAACCGTCATGTGCTTGCCCTTGACCACAATGAGTTGAGCATCGGCGTGACTGCCGAAAAATAGGATCGCCAAAAGAGTGGATGCGTATCGCATGGTTTGTTTCCGCGCAAGGGAGTAGTTCACCGTACAAGTCTGGCCACCCTCACCAACAAAGACAATCACTGAATCAGTACTCACTCTGAATTCCCCAGTAGTTCCCTTTCCGCAGCCACGACTAAGAGGCAAACAGTTGGCCATCTGCCAAGTGTTTAGATAAACGGATTAGGGCACGGATAGGGGTACTCGTCGATCGGAATCTCTCCAACCATTCCGGAGGCGTCGTAGACCCGACAACATTCAGATAGCGGTGGGATCGTGAATTCACGCAATTCAAGCTCGAGATCGCAGTATTCTGACGTCACATTGTGAACTCGAATGCGTCGGTAAAACAGTTTCTTGCCCATCGGCCCTTGCAAATTGTCGACTGCGTTGCAAACCGCGCGCAACACGCGCGGCCGCGGAAAGATCGAGAGCGTCGAAAGCAAGTTCCCCAAGATCAGGACACCGACACAAATCGCAATCGTTGCTCCGAATAGAACGTTTGCGATCAACACGACGGCCACCAAATGCACCGCAGACGTCAACGGAAGCCATCGGAACTTTCCTAGTCGCTCGCAAAGAAAGAAGGGCGCTAGTAGAAGTAGGACACACAGGCAAGCGATCGGTATCGCAATCATCGCGACAACGATCGACCAGACGACCCCACACACCAGCGCAACCGTCTTGTAGGGTTGCTTGCCAAATCGACCGCCACCGTCGCGTAATCGGTCAATGGCCTCATCCTTCTTCACTTGGACCAGCCTCCCAATCTAGCGTGTTCTGCCGATGCAATTGGGCTCTCGGTGAATCGGAATCAACCATCTCTGTAGCCCCCAATTGTTGGAACTCTGATTCAACACTGCACACCTGACCTAAGGAAACTCGCCGCCGCTTTCGGTTCAACGCGAGCTTCCATCATCACCGCTTGTCGGCTCAACATGCTCGTGGGACCAGAGCGGATCACCGCCTTCATGCTCGATCGGGGACGCAGCGATCGCGTGGATGTATCGGTCGACCAAAACATCATATTCGTCGCGTGTCTCGTAGGTCGGTCGAAAATCGGTGCGGAGGACCTTCAACTCCCTCAGCACAATGTCGGTACGCTCGTTCTCAAGTTCGACAATCGTGTTTTGTATCAGATCCTTCGTCGCTTCGGAAAAGTAGATATTGGATCCAAGCCGGTCGAGCGAACCAACGAGCCACGCGACACCAAATGACATTGCGAGCGAACAAACGCCGAGCCCGATTCGAACTCTCCGGTTTTCATAGAACTCCGACACGAGCCAAGCAAAGGGAAACGCAACCACGAAGAAAAGAACCAGCTGCAGCATTTTTTGTTTGTTCGGAAAAAGGGGTTAGGCCGCGTCATCCAGGATGAAATATGGAGTCTTCTGACTCGATCAAGTAACGCAATCCCTGTTTGAAACAAGGCTTGAGATCGAAGGATAAAAACGGGTACCAGTCTGGTTTGCGTTGCCCGCGAAACCAAGCCGCATGAGCGAGTGCATAGGCGAACATCGGCAGCGTCATGTATTCGGGGCGTTTGAGCTCCGTTCCCGGCCAACGGCTGTATTGGCTATCCCAATTTCGCGGCGAATTACCGAGGAAAATGCCAAACCCATGAAAGACGGCCGTTAAATCGGTGAGCAGTTCATTGTCGAATTCGTGCCCCGTCACTCGCCCTTCGCCGATCAACCGCAGGTGAGCTAGCTCATGGGCCATCGTGCCCACAAGCCCGGGAAGGTTCATCAACTCCGATGTTTCGATGTGAATGATCGTTTTCCCAACCCGCTGCTCGTAAAGGCCCGCTGCCCCCGTGGGAAGGTACTTGCCATCGTCGTTGACCAACCAAAGCTCGTTCGTATTGGTAAAGATCTCAAGCGCCACAAGCCTTGGGTCGACCTCCATGTACCGGCATACCTGGTCCAACAGATTCCGAACGCTCGCTTCGGTCCCATCCATCGGATCGGGAAAGAATTCATTTGTCGGCAGGATGACGGCGCGGCGTGTGAAAGTGTGCCGACCAAACTGATCCGAAAGCCAATGGAGACGGTTTTCAATCCACTGCTTTGCAGCGACATCGACGGGGCACCGCGCTTTAAACCAGCCAAACATAGAATCGATCGAGCCGCCTGCCATCGGAGATCAAGAACTCCGCCAATGTGATCTCCACATCAGGAAGTGAGAGAAGCGTACCACAACAAAACCGCTCTCGTCCATTGGCGCATGCCTTCTTCACGACATTCCCTAATGCCGATAACGCGGTCAGCGTTTTGGCTCGCTCAACCAGGGCTACAGACGACCGAGACGCCGGCAAATCGGGAACTCCGCGGAAACCCCTTTGCGCGAAGTCCTTCCGGGTGTCTGTAGAACGGAAAGCCACCGTGAATCGCAGGATCATAATCGTCTGCGCGTTTCACAACGGTCGGCGCCACCTTGAAGTTTGCGCTACCTTCCGATTCAGTGCGCCAGTCTGCCATGTCTCGAATGGTAATGCTGCAAAGGAGATTTGAATATCGTTCGGGGCCGCTTTGCACGGGCCCGTGCAGACCAATGAACATCCCATCAATAATGATTTGGCCGGCAACACGAAACCGAAACGGAGTGCGATCGTCAACGAAATACCAATCGATCTCGGCGTCGGGCCAATACTGCAAATCATCCCATGGAGTGACTTCGACTACCGCATCAATTGTCGCTAGCGGACTCATCCTAACCTCGCTCGAAAGACGCCGACAACACACCAACGCCCCAGGCGCATGTCATCTGCGAAACGCTAACTATCGGTACCGAACGGGGTCCATCTCTGGCGTCCGCCCCCGGATGAGCTCGCCGAAGACCCAATCAAGCATTTCAGATAACGAACCGACAACGTAGGACGTTCCCTGGTCGTGAGACAAATACCCGGCATCACCTGAAGCGTTGCAGACCATCATATCACCGCACGCAGAGGTACCAAACACGGTCGTGGAATCAGCAGGAAATGCGGGGTTTATTGACGCCGCGGAGTAATCGGCGACGGCGAGATGGTCACGATACGGCACGATCCCTCCGCCGAATCCAACCGATTCCCAATGCACCAACGAAAAGAGCTCGTAAATGGGCGCGAAGCGCACGTCATCACAATCCCCGGTTGGCAGACCAAACATGCAAGAGCGTTGATCCGCGTGAAACCACTGAAACGCAGCAATCGTAGCGCGCTCGACCATGTAGGTGTCTGCCAACACCAGCGACCAATTTCCGTCTGCAACAAACCTGCCGAGATACCTTTGCAAGCTCGCAATCTGAATGCGTTCTGCGATCGTCGCAAAGTACTGCATTGGGTCGCAAAAGGCCTGGCGGATCGAATTGTTAATCAGGTCCCGATGCGAAGTGGGAACGGAACTGAGGTCATCGCCCTCGGCAAGGACCAACGTCGTACCGCCAGCTTCGTTAAGTCGACTTAGCATCTTCGATCCAACAATCTAAACATAACGCACCTACGCAGCATTTCATATCTCAGCAGCCTCTTGGGCGGACTGAAGGAAGGCCTCGACTTCACGGGGCGACTTCAATCGCACAAACCATATGTGGCGATACTCTTCTGCGTTCATCATCATCGCATATCGTTGACGGTTTCGCCGGTAGCTCGTGATCGCCCAAAGAATGACCGACTCTCGTGAGAGAAACGCCCTCCCAAACGTTTCTCGATTGCCGGTGCCGGGCCATATCTCGGTATCGTCGAGCGACCGTTTCAAACTTCGCGATGTGACACGTGTGATGGTTCGGGCAAACGACATGTCAAGCCAAACGACCAACTGGACCAAACGCCATTTGACCGGTGTGGTTCGAGAGTAATTGCCGTCAAGCACCCAGCGAGAACGCTCCGTGATCTCCTTGATCTGCGGGATGAATACGTCATCGGAAGGTTCTGTCCAACTCTTGCCCCAATAAACGCTGTCCATTTCGATGAACGGGATACCGAGCGTCGCGCCCAGTTGCCGGCCAAACGTCGACTTGCCACTGCCGGACGTGCCTATCACGTTGATTCGCTCAATCTGTGCAAGTCTCTCTGAGTCGATTTCGGTCACATTGCCCTCTTGTTTCCCGCCGCGATCACCCACGTCAAGCAAGTTGAACTGGCGACGTGCGTTCCAGCAATCACCCTCCCGCTTGCGGGAGAGTATTAGAACGCATGCTGAGGTGTCTAGCGTCTTGCCGCTCAGCGAATAAACGGGGCGCGCCCCGGACTTGCGGTTTTTGGGCCGGGACAGATGATTGGCAAGATCTTGTAAGAAATGTCGAATGGACGGTCACTAGTTCAACGACTGAACTCGTCCTTCAAAACAACTGGGAAACCTCGTATGCGATCTCTCCTCCTCGTTGGCCTCGTTGCCGCCAGTGCCTTTTGTGCTCCACCCGCGCTCGTCCGCGGGGACAATTCCAATCCAACCATTGCCGGTCATTGGGATGGCCACATCGCGCTGCCAGGCACAAAACTCGGTATCAAGATCGACTTGGAATCGAACGAAGATGCTCTGCAAGGAACGATCGACATCCCGGTCCAGGGTTTGCGTGGCTTCAAACTTGGCGATCTCTCCCAAGATGGGAAAAAGGTTTCGTTCACACTCGAGGGCATTCCGGGTGACCCGAAATTTCAGGGCGAATGTTCCGAAGATGGAAAGAAAATCTCGGGCGACTTTACCCAGTCGGGCGCGACGTTCCCCTTTGAGCTGAATCGCGGCAAGCGAACCGAAAAAGAAGGTGAAACGCCTAGCAAGGGAGTGCCCGGCGAGGGACTTGCCGGCGCATGGCAAGGCTCGCTGCAAGTCCAAGCGTTTCAACTCAGGATCTTGATGAAAATCAAAGAGGATGGGGACACGCTCACGGGCACGATGGACAGCCTCGACCAAAACGCACTCAACATTCCGATCAACGCGATCTCACTTGACGACAAGACAGTCAAACTAGAGATCAAAAAAATTGGCGGAAGTTACGAGGGCAAGCTCAGCGATGACGGTTCCGAAATCGTCGGGACGTGGAAGCAGGGGGGGACCAACGTTGACCTGACGATGCGTCGGCTGGAGAAAACGCCAGACACGAGCCGACCGCAAGATCCCAAGCCACCCTTTCCGTACGAATCAATCGACGTCACGTTCAAAAACCAGGGCGCCGACATCTCACTTGCCGGCACACTCACCCTTCCCAAATCAAAAGGTCCTCACCCGGCCGTGGTGATGATCACCGGTTCTGGACCTCAAGACCGTGACGAAGCGATCATGGGGCATCGGCCATTCCTGGTCTGGGCCGATCATCTGACTCGAGCAGGAATTGCTGTCCTGCGATACGACGATCGGGGTGTCGGGAAGTCAGAAGGCCGATTCTCAAAAGCAACCGTCACCGATCTCGAATCGGATGCTCAAGCAGCCTTTGACTTTCTGCGCACACGGGAAGAGATCGACGCCAATCGTGTCGGGCTGGTTGGACACAGCGAAGGCGGCATCCTCGCGCCACAGATTGCATCCAAAGATGACGACGTGGCCTTCATCGTGATGCTCGCTGGGGTAGGCGTGCCAATGAAACAGCTGCTCACACAACAGGGGACTGATATTTTGAAAGTCATGGGGGCCGACCAAGAAGCGCTCGATCGCCAACGGGAAACGCAGACCAAAATCTTCGATCTCGTGTTGCAGCAGGGTGACGCTTCAGACCTTCAGGAACAAATCAAAGCGATCATCAACGATGCGATCGAGCAATTGCCGAAGGATCAGCGTGAAGCGGCCGAGAAGATGGGCCAGAGTGCTGACCAGCAAGTCAAAATGGTGACCAGCCCTTGGTTTCGCGAGCTTCTTGCAATTGACCCTGCCCCAGCACTTAAGAAAGTCGCCTGTCCCGTCCTGGCAATTTGCGGCAAAAAGGACCTTCAAGTCGCCTGCGACGACAATCTCGCCGGCATCAAGGCTTCGGTGCTTTCGGGAGGCAACGAACAGGTGACCGTGGTTCCACTGGAAGACCTCAACCATCTTTTGCAGACGGCCGAAACGGGCGCCGTCAGTGAGTATGGGACGATCGAGGAGACGATCGCCCCCATCGCACTCAAAACGGTTGGCGACTGGATTACCAAGCAAGTCGCTATCGATTGACATCGATGGCATAGTTGACGACGCGCCGTCCTTCTTGCTCGACGGCGCGTAACAACATGCGTTTCCCAATGAGCTCGCTACCGTTGGCCCAATAGAACGTCGTGCGAATCGTTTCGCCCGGCTTGATCTTGATGAACCGGCGTTGGTACTGGCGTTCGCCCGGTGGGAACAGCATACAGTCGTATTGTTGCGTTCGCAGAGACCGATTGGTCATCTCGACTCGGACGCGAAGTTCGTCGCCGGCTTGGAGTCGTGTGTCGACCTTGAGATCAAGACCTTCTGGCCCGACGTTCACCCAGCGATAAACGGTGATGCGTTTGTTCGGGACAGTTTGTAATTCGAATCGGATCGGAATCTCGTAACGCCCAATCGTCGTGCTGTTGCCCAGAATCACATTGAACTTCTGTGTCTGATTGCGACCGCCGAGTGCTTCCCATCCTCGACGTCCACGTTGGATGGTCCACGACTGCGGCTGCACGACGGCCATTTCCCCAGCCAGACCATCTCGCGTGGGATTGGTGAATGTCACGCCGAGTTTTTGGACTTGGCCGAGCAAACTGTCCAGACTTGATCGGTCCAAGGCGACAGACATGCGAAACGCCAACAAGGTTGGGTCGGCGCCGACAATGAACGTGGGCGTACGTCCGATCTTGACGCGTTGAACCGTCTGACCGTTTTGTTGTTCATTCTTGAGCTTGGTGACGCGTCCCCAAACGTCAACCGCGCTGACTTCTTTACCCAGGTAGATGACTTCTTCGGTTGGCTCGGCCGACCAGACCATCAGCACGGCGCGATCGCTGCCCGCAAAAACCTGGTTCTGTGCACCGCTGCGTAGCTGCAGCGAACCAACGTGACGCAAGTTTCCGATCAACCGCGAAGTCGTTCGCCAAGGAAGCAGCAGATCATCGGGGCGTCCGTCTGGCCGCAACAGACCGTGTTCTGGGTCGCGTGGTCGACTCACAAATGCTGCTTGCACACGATGGCTTCGCACGGTGGCCATACGCAGTACCAGATCCCGAATCCGCGCTTCGCGGTCGTACCCCGTCTTGGAAGCCGGGTCGAGCAGAAGCCAGGTCCTTGGCCCCTCAGCGCGCGAGCCCGTTTCACCCAGCGTCAGGTAAGCATCCAGTTCGTCCGCTCCGAGCGGTGGGTCGCTACTTCGACAAATCGCCTGCCAAGAGGATTCGCCAGGCCCCAGCTCTTCTTCGAGCCAAGGCCAGGAAATGGCAACATCGATCGGTTGCCCAAACCCCTGCAAGCCGGTTGAAATTTGTCGAATCGAGTCGCGCAGTCGTGGCCGCCCCAAGAAGCTGTGGTCACGGTCGCCACCTAATTGCCAGGTCCGCACCTTGAGCGTCAGCCGGGTCATCACTGGTTCGAGAAGCGGTTGCCAAACGGCGATATCTCGAAACAACTGAGCGGCAACCAAGTCGCGACGACCTCGCAGGTTGTAGTTGGGAACCTGGTCGGTTGGCGGCAGGTCGAGCATCCCGACCGTTTGGATGCCGGAATCTTGTAGCTTGCTAAAGATCGTCGCCACATCCTCGGCAGACGCATTATCGGTTGGCGCGAGCCAACAGGGATACTTGACCCAGGCCACGCCCAGTTTTGCCAGCCAAGGCGCAATCTCGCGCGGATCGATCCCTTGATTCCCTTTGGGGAGTGTCCAGCCAAACGAACCATGCGGAGGCCCATCAACGAGCCGATCGACGACGGCGAGCGTCGAATCGGTCGCAAGCGAGACGGTGTCGTTGCCTTCGAGTGCGGCGGTCACCCGATAGTAGCCCGGATCGAGTCGCGGAACACGCCAACTCAATTCCGAACTGATTGATTCCTTGTTGCTCGACGCCGGCAAATCGTTCCGCGGCTCGCGTGGCCGGACCACCGAAACCACGCGTTGGGCAACCAGTTCATGTTCGCTCGAATAGAGTCGAAAACGCACCTTGGACGCGCCAATCGGCAACCCCATCACACGCGCTGTCGCTTCGATCGGTTGCCCCACCACATAGACGCCAAGCGGATCGTCGGTCGCCACTTGCAATTGCGGGTATTGATCAATCCGAACATTGTCGAACCCGATGACTCCCTTGATGTCCTCGAGCCCTTCTTCGGAGCGTTGCACATTCAATCGAGCCAACATCGAAACCGCTTCGACCGGTGGCTGTAGCCGATCCACCGCGACGGTCGTCCAATCACTCGTGCCGCCAACATGCTTGGTCGGATAGCTCGCAACGACTTGCCCCGTTTCGTCCAAGAACACCAGTTCGGCAAACGCCGTGTCGTGTCGCAATCCTTGCGTCATGATGTCACAAGTGAAGCGATATTGGTACAAGCGGCTGACTTTGACCTGAGTCGTCTGGACCTTCGCCTGTCCCCCATCAAGCTCGACGCGCAAGAACCGGTCAATCATTCGATCGACCATCGAGTCGGGAAACGCGGGCGGGGACGCGGGAAGGTCAGGGAACTGCTTGCGAATTGTTGGCCATGAGCGGATGAAGGCCGTATCAAGCTTTTTGAATTGCTTTTCGATCTCGGGATCGCGAGGCGCGATCTTGATGTCAACGTACAGCGGGTAACCAACACCCGCGTGGCGCTGCCAACCGTCGGGCCACTTGTTGGAATTTGCATCGGTGTCGCGGCCAAAATCCCAGTGGACGCCCTGCAAGCCGGTGATCTCATCGACCTGGGGCGTTTCCTTTTTGCGCTGAGCCGAGGCGTCGACGCCGAAAACCAAACACAACGCCAAAATGGCCAACCGGCCCAAAGCCGCCATGTTTGCGGATCTCGCGCCACGCCTTAAGATGCGCCCCGCAAACGCCAAGCTCAACGGTCGCATCACCGCTGGGCGAATTCGGGGCGTTTTGCGATTAGTTGGCAACATGATCACTCGTCGGGACAACAATCTTGGCTCAATTGAACATCGGGGTGCGAACCGATTCGATGAAACTGCCTCTCCGGCAGGCCCTTCAGGCGGCCGCCCAAATGGGTGCCACCTCCGTCCATCTCAATGCGCGCACCGAGATCCACCCTTCTCAATTGTCGGACACAGGACTGCGACAATTGCGAAAAATGCTCGATGACTTGGGGCTGAAGGTTGCTGCGTTACGCTTTCAAACCCGTCGTGGCTACGACAACCCGCAGGACCTGGACCGCCGTGTCGACGCGACCAAGCAAACGATGCATCTGGCTTACCGGTTGGGGGCCCCTGTCGTCGTCAATCAAATCGGAATGATCCCCCCCTCCGATACACCTGCTTGGGACTCGATTCAGACCGTCATTGACGACCTGGGACGCTACGGAGCGAAGGTCGGCGCCTTCCTTGCCGCTGAGACTGGAACTGAAGAAGGCGAAGTTCTCAGTAGCTTGCTATCAACAAGCGACGATGGGTTCATCGCGGTTGCTTTCAATCCAGGTCAATTGATCATCAACCGGCTGAACGTCCAAGAGTCGTTGGCCGCATTAAGAGAGAGGATCCAGCTGGTCTGCGCAGTTGACGGCGTTTTGGACCTCGCCGCTGGTCGCGGGCTGTCGGTTCCGCTCGGGCAAGGCACCGCGGATTTCCCTGAGCTGATCGGGATGCTCGAAGACGTTCAGTACCGCGGCCGCTACGTGGTCGGGCGAGACAACTCAAGCCTCGAAGAGATCACCGCAGGGGTTCAGTACCTCACGAACCTTTAGCAACGTTTGACGCGCAGGGCGACCATGCCAGATCCCTGTCGCAGTCGCTCCTTGATCCGGGCAACACGTTGCAGTCTTAACGGATTTAGACCGATGGCCGTTTAGCGCCAACCAACAGGTTGTGTCCACGCTTGTTGAACTTGACCTTTAAAGGAAGGGTCGGTCGGCGGAGCGTCGCTGTAGACAACGGCGCGCACGTAGAGTTGATCGGACTTGAGCTTGTATTTTGGTGAAAGCCCCGTTTGCGAATCAACGACGACACCGATCCGATCCACATCCGCTGTGGACTGCGGTTGTTTCTTGAGGGTCGCAATAAAGTCGGTACGGTAGCTTGCTCCTTTGTCCGCATCGATTTCCAGGGCCAGCTCGCGCGTCGTGGAGTTGAAATGGACGTCCTTCAAGGTCACGCCACTTGACGCATAAAAATCGCCGGCCTTCATCGCACGAATCAAGTGCTCGGGTGTCAGGAACTTGCTTCGCACCATCACCCAACCGCGCCCGGGTCGCGACCCTGGTTTGCCGTGGTATTCGTGGCTGTCATCGGTGGCGATCCCCATCATCGGCGGAACACTGATATCGGTTCGGCGGATCGCGTTGACCAGATCCCAGATACGTTCGACTGAGGGATGGTCATCGTCACCCAAATGATTGACGCCGGGGTGGCCGTTGTAGACTTCGAAAAACCGTTCGGCAACGACGGCTGCAAGGTCGTCGGCTGTGACGGCATAGCCAAAATTGGGATGGTTCAAGTGCGGCAGGACTTGGCGGCCATGTTCTTTTTCATGCTCGATGATCGCCCGCAGGTTGTTCTGCATCGCTTCGCGAACGGTTGCACCACCCGCCGGTTCAATTACGTCTGCGACGTTCGACGCGTTGATGTGGACTGGCTTGCCCTCGGCGCGATCGCTGATCTCTTCGCCTTGAATCATGATGAACTCGTCACTGCGTTCGAGCAACGCGCGAAATTCGACGAGCGGTTTTAGCCGCACTTGATAGTCATTACTCCCCTGCTCTCCACGTGTCTCGACCCACGATTGGCCGAACCGTGCAACGTATTTCTCAAGTGCCTTGTCGTCGGCACGCCGAACGACTTCCTTCACTGGCATCCAGCGAATGCCTTCGCTGAGGACGTTGTGATCCGAAAGGGCGAGGAAGTTGTATCCGTGGCTGCGATACCAATCCGCGATCATTTCGGGAAAGTCGTCGCCATCGCTCCAAAGCGAGTGGGTGTGCAGGTTGCCTTTCCACCAACGTGGTTCCGGCTCGCCTGCATCGAGCACACCAAGCGGGACCAAGCCCCAAACCACGACGGCAAAAACAAGGGTGCGACAACTCATTGGGGGCGGTCTCTCAACAAAGCAGGACAAAACCAACTCGAGAACAAACTCTGATTCTCACCTAACAAACACCGAAGAGAATCGTTTTACCACATATCAACGGTGAATTTGTTCGCCGCCGATGCGCCCATCGAGGGCGATACAATGGATTTCATGTTATGGCGAACTTTGCGCAAAAGAGGTCGGGGTTGTTTGACCTCCTCCACGCTCTGGCGAGCGTAGCTACCAAAGTGCCAACCCATATCGGGGCCCGACACTAACGTGTTCGGCTCACCGAAAAACGACAGCTTCCCCGCGTGAGAGACCCTGATGTCGACACTCAGTCCTGCTGCTCTGCATCGCCCCTCGCTTGCATGTCTGTTTGCGTTCTCCATTGCCTTGCCTCCGCTATGGGGCCTAGGCGAAGAGGAACTCGGCAACAAACCGGTCAACGGCGTGAACTACGAAGGGCATCCCGGCCTGATCGACGTGCTCAACAACACTCATCGCGTCTACCGGTTCTGGGTCAATGGGAATGAAAAGTTCTTCTTTCGAGGCGACACCATCGCGCTGAACGAGGCGTTGCAAGAATATGCGAAGGTGACCTCGGACAAACTCGAGATCGTGATACGCCCTGGCCCAACCGAGACGTCAACGTTCAATCAGGAAAAGACGGTTGCTTACAACTGGCACCTGCACCTCGTCGGTGGAATCGCGGGGCACCTTTCCAAAAGTGACAAAGGACACAACGTCTGGCCCAAGCACCCAATCATGTACGTCTACATCGGCGACACCATTCAACTGAGTCAGTTGGAGATTCCCGAGGGCGTCGACGTGATCGAGCTCTCCGAACTCAAGGCTCGCTACGCCGAAGCGTTATCGAGCACGGACACTTCCGTCCGCGGTTGGGCCTGCGGGCGACTCGCGAGCCTGGACCCGCACTGTGAAGAGTCGATGCACCGCGTCGCGTCGATGCTGAACGATGACGAAAACTGGGTGCGTTTAAACGCAGCCGGTGCGCTTGCAACGTACGGCTCACTCGCAAAGAAGGTGTTACCGCAATTGAAGGAGACCGCCGATACCGAAGACGAGCGGTTGGCCAAACGAGCCAGTGAAACGATGGAAGGGGTGCTTTCGGCCGAAGTCAAAGCGCAGGATCAACAGCAGCACCAACGACAGCTCGCTGCAATCAGCGAATTCTGCGAGAAACGCAAATAGGCTTAGGCCGCCTGACGCACCTGAACCAGGTTGTTGACCCGACAGAGGACGCCCGCCTGACGAATCGCGGCAACCAGGGCGCTCTTCAAGTCGGCACTGGGCAGGTCGCCTTGAACCACCAGAGCACTGTCCTGGAAAGAGACCTCGATGCCCGACGCATAGGGGCAGAGATCTTGATGAACGCTAAGCACCGAGCGGATGTTTTTAATGATCCGAGCGTTGTGTGAAAGCTGTTGCTGGGCCGTCATGTCGCTTGCCTCCGAGTTGAATGACAGCTCTTACCAAACCCTAGGCAACAACGGCAAGACTTGGTAAGGAACTGACAACGGAACGCAAATATTTGCACCAACTACCTACTTACCTTTTAAATGGAGTCTGGCGAGCGAATTCCGACACGTCGAACAAGAAAACCGAAATCCGCAATTCTTGCGTTCCGTTTACAACGCGTGGAACAATCGCAGCGGCCGCAATTCGCCTGGGGCATCGTCACCAATCGCCATCCCACTCCCACCAAGAATGCGATGAACGGTAGCAAGACGCACGAGCCGAACGACGTCGAAACCCCGGCCCAAATCTCAGTTGAAATCCCACTCGAACCCTCGCCTCAGGAGCCGGCCTCGACGGAACAGCCCCCGAAACCTGATCGTGCAAAACCGTCGCGCAGTTTCCCCCGTCGAACGATCTCATTCCTGTGGCGTTGTCGCCCTCGTCTGTATTTGCGCGACCTCTTCTGGATCTGTGTTCTCGCTGCGATCCTGATGACTTGGTATCGCGACCACACTCAAATGCTCGAAGAGATCGCGATTCGGACCGGTGGGGCACGAACAAGCTGGAGCATCCGACAGGTGCTCGGGCCGCCCAACACGCCAGCAGCCGGTGATCGCGCGACCGCCTGGGCTTCCGCCAGCCAAGATGGTGGTCAGGAATGGATCATCGCGGAATTCCCCAGAGCAACCCAATTGGTCAAGGTCGAGGTGGTCGAAACCTACAACCCTGGTGCCTTGCGGCGCATCTGCAGCGTCAATGCGGCGGGCATTGAGCGAGAGCTTTGGAAAGGTAAAGATCCGACGCCGGCCACCGTGGCAATGGGAAGTTCGATCGTTCCCATCGCGCCGTCGACACGAACACGACGCATCAAAATCTATCTCGATAGCGCCAACGTGCCGGGCTGGAATGAAATCGACGCCATCGCCTTGCACGGTCGCGACGGCACCAAGCAATGGGCATCCGATGCCTGGGCGAGTTCAGCCTACGGCGACAACCAAATTGTGCCCAAATGGTTTTGGCCGTAGAGCGCCGGCTGCACCACCTGCCTACTCCGGTCTACCAAGCGCGCACAACGACTCAGCGGGTTTTGTTAAGCCGGCGGCAAGATTGCGTGATCCAAACGTGTGTGTTGAGCGAAGCTTCCGCGAAAAAACCTTGCGACAAACCAGGCACCGATAGAATCGGGCGATGAAATTGCCCCTACATAGGAACGCCCGATGAGCCTGAATCCTCTTGAGCTCCCCCGAGAATACAAAGCGATCTTTGCAGTCACGTTCGGCACGATTGGCTTGATCGGGTACATCTTCTTTCGAGCTGAGCGAATCGATGCCACCACGCCTAAGACCTATCAAGCATCACTAACCAAAATCAAAGCAACGCTTTCGAGCGACGAACTTGCCGCTTTCGAGACCGGGCTTACCGAGATCGCGAAGGAATCGCGTGCAGTTGGTAACAAGCAAGATGCCGCTGACCAAGACTATGGCGTCCGCAACCGCGTCCATGGAATGACGGCAAATGACGTTATCAAAAGAGGCAAACGGATCATCCAAGTGAGAGAACGGGAGATTGCCAAGAAGTTTGGGCACCTGAGGCCGCAGTCGGACAACTGACCGAAAGACTTTCACGCTGCGCGGCGGTAAACAACCCCGCTGCGATCCCGCCCCGATGCTTCGATCGCACCGGTGTTGCGCAATACATAGGCCACTTTCTGGGCCACCCAACGTGGTCGATCGATCGTTTTTGCAAGGTCAGCTGTATTGAACGGCTCACCATTGGTCTCGTAGCCCACCAGATCCCACAAATCCTCGGGCGTCTTCAATTCGACGTGCTGCTCAATCGACTCAAGGCACACATCATGCACCTTGTATCCTTTGTCGCGCCACCGCCGACGCTTCTTCTTGGAAGGGATCCGAAACTGCTCGATGATGACCGACGGGATTTCGATGGTCAAATTCGGATGTGGGAAGACGTTGGTGAAATAGATCAGGTCTTCGAAAACATCGATCGGCGTCCCGCGTTTCGGACTAAAACGCCGCGACAGCACGGGACCATCGGCGGCTTTGATTTTGACGATGCGCGTGCGAGCGATCACTGGCTTGACGACCCGCAACTGGTGTCGTTTGAGTAAGTTTCGGCACTTGTCGCGAATCGCCGAAAGGGACGCACATTGCACTTCAACAAGTTCGTCTTCGCGAACCGCATCAATCCGATAGCGGCCAACCATCACCTCGGTATCGGTAACGTCGGCGGCGTAGCAAAGTTTCAATTGCTGGTGGAGCGATGTTTCCATCCGTGGTTCACTCCTGTTGGCGATCTCTATTCGGGTTCGATTCCGAAATCGCGAATCGTGGTCAGGGTGTGCAGCGGCAAACCCTTTGCTTTGAATGCTTCTTCGCCGCCAGCCAAACGATCGATGATGGCGACAACGCAGTCGACCTCAAGTCCAAACTCGCGAGCCGCGTCGACTGCTTTCAACGCGCTGCCACCGCTGGTGATCACGTCTTCGACGATCACAACGCGCTGACCTGGTTCAACGGGACCTTCGACCTGTTTGCCAGTTCCGTGTCCCTTGGGTTCTTTGCGAACCATGAAACCCTTCATTGGCAAATCACGCTGACCGGCCAGCGTGATGATCGAGGCCGTGATCGGGTCAGCACCAATCGCCATGCCACCAACCGCATCGGGAAGATCGCCCAGCGATTGAATCACGTCGATCATGCCAGCGGCAATCACGTTGGCACCTTTCGGGTGGAGCGTGATCTTTCGGCAATCGAGGTAGTACGAGGCCTGTTTTCCGCTTGCCAGCGTGAATTGGCCTCGCTGAAGTGCCTCGCTTTGAATCAATTCCAAAAGGGCGTCGCGATCGTACGACATGTTCGTCAGGTCCGTCGGATAAGAGTCGTTTGCTGGGAATCGGCGTTCCCAAACGGAACGCCTCGCCCAACATTCTTAACTAACGAATCGTGACAGAAGAACCCTGGGACAAAATGCCGTACAAGTCGGTGGCCAAGTCGCCCGCCAAACTGATGCATCCCTTGTCGTTTGGACGCGTGGTGCTTGGGCTTCCGTGGATGCAAAGCTGGCCGCCAAGGTCGATCCAAACGTCGCCGTACGGGTTATCCGCACTCCCCGCCGGAACTGGTGACCCGCTTGGATCGTAATACGTGCGAGCAGTCTGCTTGTCCTGGACCGTAAAGGTTCCTGGACGCGGTGCAGGATCGCTACCAACAGCGACTGGAAAACGTCCGGCGTAAAGATCACCCAAGAAAAGGGTCAACTCCTGCTGCTCGAGGTTCACCTCCGCTCGGAAGGGTCCACGAACCACTTTCAATTCAGTTCCCGGCAACACAGTCACCGGGTCTTTGATCTGATTGATGTTTGCTAACAGCTGCCAGGGGACTTCGAAGCGAGCTGCGACTTGCATCAACGTTTCACTTTGGCCGACGCGATAAGGTTGCTCGAGCAGATGGCGTTTCGAGTAGACCACCTCGCGAGCAAGCGGGTCGAGCCGCGACAACAAATCGCTGCGCTGTTCGCCCGACAGACTTGGTGAGTGGTAAAAGAGACTTAGTGTGGCAAGCGCCTCTTTCATTTTGTCTTGTGCAAACTGAGCATCGGCGGTGCGAATCGCGTTGGCGACACCCGCGTTGAATTGACTTGCCGAAGCAGCCGATTCGACCGGAGCGATCCCCGGCAACGGTGTCCCTTCGAGATTCGGCAGTGATGGCTTTACCGACGAAGCGGTCTGAAATTTGACATCCATGCCCTTCATGTCAGGCAACGCAAACTCTTTTCCTGTGCTTGGATAATCATCGTCAGCACCGCCAACGGCGACGTCCACACTCGGTGCTGCGAGCGCGGCCTTGGGTGCCACATCGGCCGACGGTACGTCAGCAGAAGGAACTGGCGAGGACGCAAAGGCTCCAGCGGCCAGATCGCTCGGCTGAGGATCGTTTCCGCCAACCAGTGATGCGGAATGATCGCTGAGTGTGCCGACAACCGCGTTTTCGTTTTCAGAAGCCATCGGCAACATTGCCGCTGGTCCAACCGAAGGCTCACCGATAGACGGCAAATCAAGCGACGAAAGCGAATCGGCCCCCGCTGGCTGTCCCGCGTCCAAGCCGGGAAGCGAACCAGGCAAACCGTCGTCAATCGAGAACGCATCGTCCTCGGTCATCACCAACATGCCCTCCACTTCAGGTGGAAGTGGTTCAGGGGGTGTGGTGAGTGAAACGTAGGCGCCATAAATAATCGTCATTAGTAAAACGACGATGGCCGCTGTTTTAAGCGTTTGCACGACTGTCCTCCGTGACTCGACCGCGCTGAGGTATTCATGATGATGGCAGGCTCCGGCGAGCAAATTTCACCTTTGCTACCGCCGAAATCCACTGACTCGCCGGACCCTACTCAAAAGGGGCCCCCCATTTCCAGGTCATTTTTGCCAAACCAAGCGGTTCGTCGTGCCGCTTTTTGAACGGAGGGGTATGCGTTTCTCATCCGCCGACCTGCACCGCGTTCACGGCAGTACTCAAATCGACACCAAATGACCTCCAGCTGCGTTCATGGGCGTCAAGCTGCGATTCCACCACTACTGGAACGCCAAGAAGGGAAAACCGCAGATGAACACACATCAACGCAGATAAAGATGAAAACTGGAAAACCACCCGGCACCTCTCTGGTAATGACGCTGTTCGTCTCGTCGCCAACCACCTCCATCTGTGTTCATCTGCGTCAATCTGCGGTTCCACAACACCTAGAGAGGCCAGAAAAGGAGACCACAGATAAACACACGTCAACGCAGATGAAGATGAGAACTGGAAAACCACCCGGCCCACCTCTCGGACATTAACTCTATCCGTCTCGTCACCAAGCACCTCCATCTGCGTTCATCTGCGTCAATCTGCGGTTCCACCACACCCAGAGAGGGCAGAAAGGGAAACCGCTGATAAACACACATCAACGCAAATGAAGATGAAAACTGGAAAACCACCCGGCCCACCTCTTTGACAATGACCCTATTCGTCTCGTCACCAACCACCTCCATCTGCGTTCATCTGCGTCAATCTGCGGTTCCTCGACCACGGGAGCGCCAAGAAATGGAAACCGCAGATGAACTCAAATCGACGTAGATCGAGATGAGAAATCGAGAACGACCCGGCCCACCTAATGTGAAAAAGGACTCTATTTGTCTCGTCGCCAATTACCTCCATCTGTGTTCATCTGCATCAATCTGCGGTTCCACCACCATGGGAGCGGCTGGGAGGCAAACGCGGTTGATCTCTATTTGTGGTCGCGGTGCGTACAAGCAGGCGCCCTACGATGCTGGCCAGCGGACTGGTATTTTGTTGCTTGCAAATCATTCCAAACTCAGCCAGCAAAACGATGCGCGAGCAAAAGCCCAATCCCTTTGGCGAAAACGATGATCGCCCCAACATCATTTTCATCATCACTGACCAGCAGCGATTCGACACGATCGCTGCGTTGGGCTACCCGCACGTCGACACGCCCAACCTCGACCGACTTGTCACCGAAGGCATCAGCTTCACTCAGTGTCATGTGACCGCTGCATCCTGCGCCGCGGCGCGGGCGAGCCTTTTCAAAGGCTACTACCCGCACACGACCGGAATCTTGAAAAATGCGGATCGATGGCGGCGAAGCTGGATCGAACTGCTGAACGATTCAGGTTACTACTGCACCAACATCGGCAAGATGCACACGTGGCCTTTCCAAACGGAACTCGGGTTTCACGAACGCTTTGTCGTTGAGAACAAGGACCGCTACCTCGAAGGCCGGTACTTCTTCGACGAATGGGATCGGGCGCTGCGCTATCGTGGACTGGTCAAGCAGCAACGTGAGTTCTATCGCAAACGCGACGATTACCGCTCGGCGCTCGGAGCCTTTCACTGGGAACTACCCGAGGAGACTCATCCCGACTTTTTCGTCGGCGACATGGCGACGTGGTGGATCAACAACAAACCCAAAATGAAACCGCTCTTTCTGCAGATCGGATTCCCAGGCCCCCATCCACCTTACGACCCGGTGCCCCGCTACACCGAACCTTACTTGAATCGTGACCTTCCACTTCTGCCAGTCACCGCCGAAGAACTCGCCGCCCAACCGGCCGCGCTGAAAGAACTTCGACAGCACAACCAAGATGTTGATCATGACTCGGTGGTGATGGATCTGAATCCAACGCACGAGCAGCGTCATCGGCAACGCGCGTTCTATCTTGCCAACGTCACCATGGTCGACGAAAAAGTTGGCGAGATCATGTCGGCGCTCGAAACCAACGGCTACCTCGAAAACTCGATCGTGATTTTCACCAGCGACCACGGCGATTGCCTTTCGGACCATGGACACAGCCAAAAGTGGACGATGTTTGAACAGATCACACGTGTTCCTCTCATCGTTTGGGCTCCGCAGCGTTTCGGGGCTGCCCGCCAAGTCGATCGGTTGGTCCAGCAGATGGACCTCGGTCCGACCATCCTCGATTGGGCAAAGATCGACGTTCCGGATGACTGGGAAGCGACCACGTTGTCGCCCGCCCTTGAACCCGATGCGGACTTCTCGGGCCGTGAATACGTTTACTGTGAGCAGGTCAAAGACGCCGTGCTTACCGGTACCGAGTTCATGACGATGGTTCGAGACCAAACGCACAAGCTTGTGCATTACCTCGATCAGCCCGATGGACAGCTCTACGATCTCGTCGCCGACCCCGACGAACTGTCCAACTTATGGGACGACCCCACCGCCATCGCGCACAAGAAACGGCTACTCGATGAATTACGTGAATGGCGCATCCGCAGCGGCGTCCACACCAAGGACTGGGCACAAGACGCAAGATAGTAGGGTGCCGTGCTTGCACGCACCAATGTTTGCCAAACCAACTTTGACCATGGTGCGTGCAAGCACACCCTACAAACTCTCAGAGCAGGTTCGGATCGGCGGTGCTTAGGTCAAGGAAAGTTCCCACGGCACTGAGTACCGTGGGAACGATCGAATCAAGATTCGAGGCGTCAACTAGGGTCCATACTCGTCGTAGTACGGGTTGCCTGATCCACCGCCACCAGGATCTCCACCAGGATCTCCACCAGGATCTCCACCACCGGGAGGACCTTCGCCGAATTCATCCACCGTCGTCATATTCGGCAGTGGGTTGGTGCTCAAATTTCGAACCATCACATTGAACGAAACGGTGCCCGTTGCGATTCCATTGGCACCTTCCGAGCCAGCCAAGAATGCAATCGCGTCGCCCTGATGTGATACGCTCGTGTTGCTGGCACACGTAAACCCTTGACCATCAGCGACGATACGAGACCAAGTTCCCGATGTGCTGCTGGCACCAAAAAGCATGAGATTGGTGGTGACTCCATTGAGCACATCGTGCACTTGTCCAGTGATCATCGGCATGTCCGAGGAAGCATTCAGGATCGTTCCCGGGCCCTCGAGTACGACCGAACAGCTAGGCGGCCCTCCGAAAGTCAGCAGACCGGCATCACCCCCGGCAGCAAACGTCGAAACGTTGTACGTGCCGTAAAGGATCAGCACCTCATCAGGCGCAAGGCCCCCGGCAGGACCATTGACTTGATACCGTCCGTGCGCATTGGTCGAAGCAAGGGGACCGGCCATTCCATTGTTCTGCAAGCCAACGGCAGAGATCGAAGAGGGATCAAAAACAGACCATCCAATCAGCGTATTGCTTGTGGATGTCACCTCCAAAGGCAGCACATCGCCACTTGATTCGGCTGCAACACTAGTGCTAGCCATCGGGAACCCTTGGATCGAACGATTGGCGTGTGCGTCAGAACCGAAATCGCCGCTATCGGTTTCGTCAAATGCGTCCGACGCGGTGTAGCCTGCGTTCAGCGTGCCCTTAACGATGCTGGACGAACCAATGCCTGTTGGTGTCTGCAACGTGATGGACTGCGCCGAGATTGGGTCCGCAAACCTGGCCGACGCAGCCAGCACGAACACCGCGAACAAAAACCTAAAACTCATTGTCGAGTCTCCAGAAAAGGTGCGCAGCACGGCCCCATCAGCAACCGCTGCCGAATCAGCGACCGCATACTGCTATCAAGAAATCAAAGCGGAAATCCCATGAGCCACTGAGAGTGGCATCAATGGATGCAATGCAGACGCACCGCGTTTGCAACTTAGAAGAGTGTTACTCGGTCAACCAAACCTTCGCGGCTGACTGGACCACCAAGAAACGTCAATGCAGGAGCTTGCCAAAGATAAGTGCATGCCATCGAATCAATTCCCCCGAAAAGTGCCCTGTGAGGAGTATGTTTTGATCGTGTGAATCCGCCAATCCAACGATGATGCGCCCAGTCCATCCGCAAGCCGGAAATCTGACTGGGCAAGAGGAACCAATTCATATTCCCACGCTCAACATAACCCGTTCCCATCGGCCCTCGCACAGTGCTTGACCGACTTGTCGTATTACATTGTCACTGGCGTGTAGACACGTTTGGTCCAACGGTTGGAACAGAAAGTCCACGAATGAACCCGTAGGGTGCCGTGCTTGCACGCACCAATGTTTGCCAAACCAACTTTGACCGTGGTGCGTGCAAGCACACACCCTACAAACTCTCAAAGCAGTTTCAGATCGGCGGTGATTGCGTCGATTCTTTCGACGGTGTCGGGGCCAATCGCTAAGCAGGTGTTGGTGGGCACTCCATGAAATTCGGTCTTGCCACTATCGGTGATCAAGTGGACTTCGAGCCCCGCTTGATCTGCAGCGTCGCGAATCGCTAACAACTCTTCTTCGCTATCGACGCGGCAACAAATCTTGGCGAAACCGCTTTCGATCCACTCTCGTTTCGCATCGTCAAAGTCGTCTAGGGCAAGCGTTCCCTTCTGCTGCAACCGCCGACTCAGAAACGCCATCGATGCGTGTGATCCTTGGGCGATCTGTTTTCCACGCCGCATTTTCAAATCGTGACGCATCACGATCACTTGCTTGACACGCGTCGGCTCAGACATCGACGCTCACCCACTTGCGTTGTTGATGACTCTTCAAGATTGCATCGCAAACCAAGATCTCGTGGTGCCCATCAGCAAATGTGGGGAATGTCGGCGAGTCCTTGTAGCTGCCGGTCTCGATCGCGCGATAGAAGTCAACAAACAGTTGCTTGAAAGTATCCGGGAAGCCCTCGTTGTGCCCGCCCGGATAGGACATCGCGCTCGCTGCTGTTGAATCGACAAGCGCCGGGTCTTTCAGTAACACCTGATTGGGCGTGTCACGCTGCCCCAGCCAAATCTCATTGGGCGTTTCGCTGTTCCAAGCGAGCGATTCGTTGCCCGCTGCGATTTCGAATCGTAAACAATTCTTGCGTCCCGCGGTGACTTGCGAGACAAACAGGGTGCCGCGACAACCGTCGGCGAATTCGAGCATCGCGCTGCCAAAATCTTCCGTATCGACTGCAACCGTCTCCGTTGCTTGATCGGCGTTGACCTTGCCTGAAAAGGTTTCGACGCCACCGAGCGGTCGCGTCCGCTCGGCGAAAACGGTTCCCAAATCGGCACAGACCGAAACCACCTTTTGCCCCACGACGTGTTGAATCAGGTCGAGCCAATGCGTCCCAATGTCGGCGACCGCACGCAACGCTCCGCCTTCCTCTTTCAGCACCCGCCAATTGAAATCACTGGGGTGGAACAACCAATCTTGAACATAGCTGCCCGTGACATGAAAAACGCGTCCCGATTTCCCACTGGCAACGCGCCGTGCCGCCTCGATGCAAAGCGGGTAGTAGCGGATGTTGTAGTTGACACCAGCGGCGATCCCTTTCGCATCCGCCAGCTCGACAAGCTTTGCTGATTCGTCGGGCGTCATCGCAAGCGGCTTTTCACACAGGACGTGTTTGCCCGACTCGATGGCCGCCGTCACTTGAGCAAAGTGATGCTGGTTGGGCGACGTCACATGAACCACATCGACAGAATCATCGGACAACAGCTCGTCGAGCGACCCGTACGCCTTTTCCAAGCCGAGCGTCTGCTGAGCTGCCGTGGACTTCTCGGGACGCGACCCAAGAATGCCAGTGACCGTGACGCCAGCACGCTGCAAGGCTTCGACGTGAACGGGACCGATGAAACCTGTGCCGACAACGGCAGCGTTGAGCTTTGACATGGTGGCGAAACGAGCGAGAAGTGAGAATGCGAGCGACGCAGGCGGGACATTAGTTCGCCGCCGATTCTACCGCTGCCGGGCCTAAAGCTCCACACCTTCCAGACGATCGGTTTGATCACCGTTCCACTTCGGCTCGGGGTACCCGATGTCACCGTCGCGAACCTTGGATTTGTCCGACAGCAAGCGGATTTGATCGGCATGAAACAAGTTCGGAACGTTCGTGTCCCGCCGTCGCAAGCGGTACAAGATGCATCCTTTGCGGGGAACGTAATGCATCCCCCAAACCTGAGCAACAAACAGCTCGCGTTCGAAACCAACCCCCGTCGTTTCGACCGTATCGCCCACGTCGAACCCTTCGCTTCGCACGGGCAACCACATCATCGGCCGCAAGCGAAACCGCAGTGCACCGTAGCTGTAGTGATAGTAAACCCCATCGAACGCCTCGCGACGCAACACGCGACCACTCGGAAAACAGCGCGTCGCAACGGCAACATCCTCGGGATGAATGAAGGCTTGACCGTCTTCAGGCCAGCGAAGAATGCAACCGTAATCTGGCAAGGGAGGCCACTGCATGAACAAATCGATCGAACCGAGTATCTTTTTCAACAAGAGAGTACGCACATTGTAACCACTCTGCGCATGCATGACCGTAAGGGCACAGTCTGGGGACCCATTGAGCGAAACGCTTACAAGCTGCCGAGCACCCGCTGAGTGAGCGACCCCGATGCCTTGGCTCTGACTGCCGGATCCGAGTCGCTGTCGCTCCTTGATCCGGCCTACCCGGCTACCTGGCTAAAGCTCGGTACTACGAACACTGCTGACCGTAGCTACCTTCGCCAGAAGGTGGAATGCGCATCCCAAAAGTCGCATCATGATACGAAACAGGGTACGATCATTTGTACGTTCAATGCCCACTCGGTATCAATCTCGTGACCCTCTCGAGACCGCAAGCCTTTTCTACGGAGTGTCGACCGATGTCGCGCGTGAGCCTACTCGCCCTACTAATGGTCTGTTTGTCCGCTACACCGGTCGTTGCCCAGATTGCCGACACCGTCTTTACCGGTGGCAAGGTCTACACGGTTGACGAATCTCAGCCTTGGGCGGAAGCGGTCGCGGTCAAAGCCAACAAGATCCTTTTTGTTGGAACTGCAGACGATGTAAAGCGGCACATCGGCGACTCGACCAATGTCATCGACTGCTCTGGCAAAACGGTGATGCCCGGTTTCGTCAGTGCACACGATCACTTGATTGCTTCAAGCTGGACGGCACTTGGCGTCAACCTTTATGACGCCAAAGACAAAGCCGAAACGCTCAGGCTGATCAAGGAGTACGCCGAAGCCCATCCCGATGAAAAGGTGATCCGCGGAATCGGCTGGGTTGCCGACAAGCTAGGTGGGCATCCCACCGCGAAAGAGCTCGACACTGTCGTTCCCAATCGCCCCGCGATTCTGCTGGACTTCACCATTCACGACGCGTGGCTCAATTCGGCGGCACTCAAGGCAGCCAACATCACCAAAGAGACGCCCGATACGTTGCCGGGTGTCACCTACTGGGTTCGCGACGACGAAGGGAATCCGCTGGGCGCGGCAATCGAAATCCAGTGGATGCAGGCCTACATCGATATGGGCGCGTGGGACGCCGAAACAATGGTCCGCCAAAGCTGTGAGCAGCTCTTTACGATCGCTGCCCAAAATGGAACAACCACGATTCTGAATCCTGGCATCGTGACGCCCAATGTGAAAGACACCCACGGTGGCATGGAACGCGACTTTGAAGCGTCGCTCGAATTGCTGAGTGAACTCGAACAAGCGGGCACACTCAAGTTGCGAGTCCAGGCTCTTCCGTTCTTCAAGAATGCCAAAGCAGACCCTCAGAAATTTGTCGCCTTCGCTTCGCGGATGCAACAGAAATACCAGGGGGACATGATTCGCTGCGACTTCGTCAAGATTCATCCCGATGGCAATTGGAACGCCCAGGTCTCGCCTCACCTCGAGCCCTACACAACCGGAAAGAACGGGGCATTCAACATCAATCCAGAAACCATCATGGATGTCACCCTCTCTGCGAACAAAGCGGGATTGAATGCGATCATTCATACCGACGGAAGTGCCACCGGCCGCGCCGCAGTCGACGCCTGCGTCGCAGCAAAAGAAGCTGGTTTTGACCAGCGAAACGCGATTCACCATTTCACTTGGATCCACCCCGACGACTACAAACGTGTCGTCGAATACAAGATTCCGGCCAACGCGACCCCCAACTTCTACAACGATTGGTCGAATCAACGCGAAGACGCCTATCGTTTGCTCGGACGCGACCGTACGGAATCCCAATTTGGACTCTACACCGAACTTCCAGGCGATGGCGTCAGGGTGAGTCTCGCGGCCGATGTGCCAAGCACCCAGCCGACCATGCAAGCTCCGCTGTTCTGTGTCGAAGGCGCTTCAACTCTGATGGACCCGACGCGTCCTGGCGAGTCGAAGCCATTTCCGGAAACCCGTACACCGCTGACGGTCCAGCAAGCGATTCGCGCTGTCACGATTGACGCCGCCTGGCAACTGGCCATGGATGACAAGATCGGCAGCCTCGAAGTTGGCAAGCTCGCCGACATCGTCGTGCTCGACAACAATCCCTTTGACGTCAAGCCGACTGAAATCGCTGAGATTGGCGTCGACTACACGATGATGGATGGCCGCTTCACACACCGACCAGCGGACGAAGAAATCGAAGGCGAATCCAAGGACAAGTTTCTCGATTCGTACGAGTTCACGCCGAAAACTTCTTCCAATCGTCCTCAATCAAAAGAGATGAAATCGCTCTCGGCGTCACTCCTTTTCGCGAGTCGTTTTTGCTGTGACCGCCATGCAAATTGCCGCCAATGTGCCGAACAGCGGATGTTGCGGGCGCGCGGCTTGATCATCAACGAGTGACGCCGAAGAGTTGAGCGACTCGCAAAATGCCGCCGAAGCCACGATGAACGCCGCAGTTGCCCCAGATGAGGTTGGTGGCAAACGTGATCGGAAATGGTTGCGTTTCTCGCTTCGCGGCCTTCTCGTCATGGTCGCTTGCGCCGCAGTTTGGTTCGCACTGGTCTTCAATCGTGTGCACCGACAAAAAGTGGCTGTCGAAGCCATCGAGGCTGTTTCGGGGCAAGTGTCGTACGACTGGCAGATACGTGGTCCCGACAGTGACCCGAATGTACCGCTTGCGCCTAAGGGTCCGATTTGGCTTCGCGAGCGGCTCGGGCCACATTGGTTCGACACCGTCGAGCGTGTCTTTGTCACCGAGAACACCGACGACGAGAAATCGCGGTTCGCAATCCTTGGTCGTCTGCTTCAAGATCTCCCCGACCTACGTGCGCTCAGCCTCAACGGCCCGAACCGTTCTCCCGACGACTACGCACTGCTTGGAAAACTCACGCAACTCGAAACGCTTTGGCTGAACCAGGAAACTCCTTACACGGCCGAACAGATTGCGACCTTGCCCTCTGGACTTGTCGAACTGTCACTCGATGGCCTCGTGACGACCGAATCGCTCGCCGCACTGCCTCAACTAGAAGACCTGCGATCATTCAAGCTGGTTTGCCGAATCAACGGCACGACCGTTGGTGATCGGGAACAAAAACAATGGCCCAAAGACGACGACGCAAACGCGCTCGCTGCCGCCCAACACCTCGAAAGCCTTACCCTCTATCACACCCACTTTACCGATGACGGTTACGCCACCCTTTGCACGATGAAAAACTTGCGTCGGCTGAAGATTGGCAGCCAGCAAATCTCCGGCAACGCTTTGCAACACGCAGCAACGCTTCCCAACTTGAAACACTTTGGCGCACTCCATTGGCAGCTTACCGACGAACACATCGAGCATCTCAAGGATTTTGGCGATCTTCAAACACTCGAACTCGTTCCCTATTACACTCTCGGCAAACTCACGGACGCATCGGTCCCGGTCATCACGTCCTTCGAGAATCTCGAAACGCTCAGGGCCAGCGGCCCGATCTCCGACCAAAGCCTGATTCACTTCCACAAGCTTACTTCGCTCAAAGAGCTCGACCTTTCTCGAACGAAGGTTGCCAAATACGGCACCGCCGCGAAAGAGCTCCAAAAGCAGCTGCCAAACTGCAAGATCAAGCTACCGCAAACGCAAGGCGAAATCGAAATGCATCGCAACTTCCTCAACTCAAGATTCTAGTGGCGCCCCTCTCGGCACGAAAAGCTGCCGAGTAGCGAGTGTTAATACCGACGGCTAGCGTCTTGCCGCTCACTTGGTGGTTCATCCCATCCGTGCGATTCGTGTGATCCGTGGTTCTCTCTTCCTCCTGCTCCTGCCCAGTAACGGGTGTGAATACCGGCTACGAGCGCTACAGATTGCAATTGCGTTTACACTCGAACGAATACTTCCGCAGATCCACACCATTGAGCCTCCATCGCGTAAGCGGCCGGACATTCTACGCGACGATATTTGGGCAACGACGTTCGCGGATGCGGTAGGTGCCCGACGCCTCACGGCCAGCGGCTCACGGGCACTGCTTGAGCAGAGCATGCAATACCGGCGGCTAGCGTTACAGATTGCGTTTGCACTCGAACGACCGCAGGTCCACACCATTGAGCCGCGATCGCGTAAGCGGCCGGGCATTCCACACGACGATACGCGGGCAACGACGTTCGCGGAGGCGGTAGGTGCCCGAGGCCTCACGGCCAGCGGCTCACGGGCCGAATGATGGAAAAAACCGGAGTCGACTCACTGGCCAAACTTGCGCAATTGTGCGAACGAGCGCAACTCTTTGATTAGCAGTTCGTCGAACGAACCGAGAATCAAACAAGCCCTTCCAGAGGGCCGACGCTGTCACCAAACTGAGTCAGTGGAACACCCATCATCTTTGCAATCGACAAATAGAGATTGCACGCTCGCTGCTGTTCCTCTGGCTCGTGCGAAACATCGAGAACCTTACCGCCCGCAATCTGCCCGCCACCATGTCCAGCGAGCACAAGCGGCAGCTGACGACCGTCATGACTGTCGCCGTTGAACATGTTTGAACCGAACAGTAGCAGGACATTGTCCAGCAGTGTCGTCCCCCCGCCTTCATCGATCTTCTTCATACGGGACAGCAGGTATGCCAGTTGCTCGACATGGAATCGATTGATCTTTTGGTACGAAGCGAGCTTTTGAGGATCTTCTTTGTGATGTGAAATCCCATGAAGCTGATCGTTAACAACCCCATCAAGAAAACCAAACTTCATGTGAGAAACGTCACGGTTGAAGATCAACGTGGCGACTCGGGTCTTGTCCATCCGCCATGCCAGCAGGAGTAGATCGAGCATCATCAGCATGTGATCACGAACGTCCTGTGGCAACGACTCTGGGGGACGAACCATGTCAGGACTTTCCAAAGAGGGTCTCCAGCCCTCCAGACGCGCATCGGACGAAGCTCGCTCGATTCTTTTCTCCAACTCTCGAACACTCGTCGCGAACTCATCAAGCTTCTGGCGATCGCCACCCGACAGATTGTGCTCGATGCGTTTCGTCTGGTCCAACACAGCATCGAGCACGCTACGGTCTCTAAGCAATCCACTTGTATCGAACAGTCGGTCAAACACGGCGCGTGGATAAATCTCGGGCGGGATCGGCGTCTTTTTGGAACTCCAGCTCACCGTGCCGTAGTAGATACTGGGCACGCCGCCTCGCAATCCGCTCTCGGCTGGCTCAACCGCGAGTACAAGACTGGGAACGGCTGTCTGCCGTCCGCTGCGCCGGGCGATGACCTGATCGATCGACTCAGCCCCCTCCGGCATAAGCGTCGGCTTGAACTGAGCCCCACTAAGCATGTTGCTAAACAGCGGCCAATGCGGGCCACTGGTGTTGTTAAACACATGCAAACCTTGCAGGACCGTAATGTCAGATTTGTGTGGCGCAAGCGGCTGAAGCGTCGAGGACAGCTCCATGTCTTTGCCTTCGCCCTTGGCCCACCATTGATAGGGATTAACACCGTTCGCAAACACCAAAGTCCCAAACCGAACGGGCGGCTTCTCAGACGACCGGTGATCCGTCGCCCAAGTCAATGATTCCATCCACGGCAGTGTCAATGTTGCGCCGAGTCCTTGCAGAACCGTTCTTCTCGCAAACCTATTCACTCGGTGACCTCCTCATTCTGAATTGCGGACTCACGACAATTTCGTCAATCAGCACCGAGAAGCGGTACTGGTTCTTTTCAAGACGTTGGCGCATTCGATCCATTAGTGCTCGGTCACCAATTTGAACCGACCTACCAAGTGCGTATCCGACGAGCTTGCGAACAAAATGGTCAACAAACTCGTCTCGATGCTTCACTAGGTACTCTTGTAAGCTGGAACTGCCACGGAGCGTATATCCATCATGCGATTGTGCCTCTATCGCGATTGCCGAGCCATCGCGATGCGAATCTCTCTGGCGCCCAATTGCGTCAAAGCTTTCGAGGCTGAGACCAAGCGGGTCGATCTTGTCGTGACAACTCGCGCAAGACGCTTGAGCGCGATGGCGTTCCAACTGCTCGCGGATGCTCAACCCAGCTTGATCGGTGTCATCTTCGGAAAGTGCAGGAACATCCGCGGGCGGATTGGGTAGCTGTCGTCCCAACAGGTTCTCCATCACCCAGACGCCGCGCTGGACGGGGCTCGTTCGAAGCGGCAGCGACTTCTTCGTCAGGAACAAGCCCATTGTTGCTAACCCGCCTCGGTCGCGGGACAGCCCAACGCGTTGAGTTCCATCGAGCTCCCCCACATCAAGTCCGTAGTGGGCGGCCAAAATCTCGTTGGCAAACGTATAGTCCGCGCTCAAGATGTTCGTGAGTGGACGATCGTTTTGAAACAGATCTGCTAAGAAATACTCCACTTCAAAGATCATCGCCGCCCGCAATGCGGGAATGAATTCTGGATAGCGGTCCTGGTCAGGGTTATCGAAGGTCCCGAATTCCGAAAAGTCCCACAGCTGGCCACCAAAATCTGCGGCCAGCGATCGGCCACGCCCGTCGTGTAACATGCGCTGAGCCTCGCGTTTCAGGATTGCCAGATCGCCAAGTTGGTCGGCGCGAGCCAATTCAAGCAATCGTTCATCCGGCAGACTGCCCCATAAGAAGAACGACAGCCGCGTCGCCAACGCCTGACTCGATAGCGGTACAACCGCCACGTTGGACACTTCACGGGTTCGCCCAACAGTTGGATAGAGCTTGTAAAGGAAATGCGGCGAGGAGAGCACGAGGAGCAGCGACGATTTGACCGAACGATCGAAGCTCAATCCCTGGCCACGCGCATTGTCGTACAACGCCATTAGCGACCGCCGTTCCGTCGGCGCGATGTCTCGCCGCCAAGCCTGACTTGCAAAACGACTGACAAAACTCTCGGCTTGTCTGCGCAAGCGACTTTCGTCCGGCACTCGGGCAAGGCAGGCAAGTCGATCCTCCAGTCGTCTTAACTCGGCGAGATCCGCATCGCTTGCATTGAGCAGCACCTCGGAAACGGTGTAGTGATAGGGAAAGTTTGCTTCGTACTTTTCCGCTTCCTGGCTCGGCCATGGGCCACCAATCGACTCCAGTGGCGACCGGTTCCAAAGTGCGAACACGTTTCGCTCGGCATTGAGGCCGATCTTTGTCTTGTTCGCTTCCGAGAGGTTGCGTTTTCGAAGTGCGCGTTCTTGAGCCTGCTTGAGCTTGGCACCCGCGGTGATTGGTCGTTTCTTACCGCCAAACACAAATCGCCCTGGGATGTAACTTGACGATTCCGGCTTCTCCCTCAACACGAGTGCCTGAATGCTGGCGAGCTTCGTTCGCTTCTCATCGAGCGTCAGTTCAACCTCGAAGACGATCGCGTTTTCGGGCACAGCAAATTTGAGCGTTCCCGGAGGCTTTGCCCCCACAGCGTCGTCGCTGAGTACCTTCGACTTTTCGCCATCAAATCCGAATGCGTACTCTTTACCGCTCCTCGCCCCACGAATCGTGACGACGTCCTGCCAGGCCCTCGAGCTGCCATCGCGAAACACAAACCGACCATTTCGCCAAACAGCGTATTCGCCCCGATTGCCATCGCCTGCATCGGTAACCACCAGAAAAAGCTCCTTGGCATCGCCGATCTCGATACGAAAGGGCCAGTGTCCGTGGCTCCTGGCCGCTTCGAGCACTTCTTCTTTGGCTTCGTGAAAGCTGATTTCATATGCCGGGGCATAATCTTCCGTTTCCACAACGATGTCATTGTTTCCGGCAACGATCGAAACGCAGCGTTTCCTTACTTCGGCCGGTTTCAAGTCGTTTTCGCTTGCCAGCTCTTTCCACTTTGCAGCCCATTCCGCGTGGGGCGAACTTGCACTGTCGCTGTGAAGGATCTGGCACCACTTTTTCATTGCAGCCGGCGCCAACTTGACGCGTTCGGACAGTGGGCCTTCGCCAGCAACCGATGCATGCGTTTCGATGTCAGTGGCGCGGTCATCGCGATGGTGGAAATGCCATGCCGCCTCGAGATAGGCGGCGTGCACGAACCCAAGCTTCTGTTGAAGGTCTTCGCGGTGCTCAGCGCCCCACTTCTGTTGTTGGCCGATGTACCAAGCAATGATCTCGTCGACGACTTCTTTTCGTGCCGCGACGGGCGAATCGACAGCCTCTCGCGGATACGATTTCCAGACTTTGCCAATTCGATCGTCAGCCGTTGGGTACGTCCTCAAATGCCTGAGAACGTCCTTTGCCGCATCAATGTACTTTTCGTATTGCGTTGGGGTCATCACCTGGGCCGAACCGACATTGGCAAATCCCTCGCCCGCGCCACCTTCGTTGGGGAGCAGTCGTCCGCCCGCGATGACAACGCCACCGCTCAAGTCGCGTATCACGTTGCGATATTCGTAGGGCGCCAAACGCGGCATTGCCACGTCACCTGGATCGTCACGGAGACGCTCCGAAAGATGTTCAAGCTGGCCGTCAACCAAGACTACGAGATTGCTCCGGTCCTCTTCACTGAGACTCTCCGCTTCTTCGGGCGGCATTTCTCCTGCTGCGACTCGACGGCGAATTCGTTCCAACGCTCGAGCTGCCTCCTCGGGACCAGCCGTTGATTCCAAAAGGGACTGCAGGTTGAATTCGCCTTCCGTGACGTCGTCGCTATGGCATTCAACGCAATGGGATTCAAGTCGATCCAGAAGCAAACCACGGTCCTCGCCAACAACCGTCCCGGAAACGATTGCACCGGAAAGGATTGTCCCGGCGCTCAATGCCCAGCCGAGAAGCCAGCTGCGTGAGTCCACCTGAATCATGCAATTAGCTCCAACAACTCATTGACGTAGACATGAAATGTGTTTCGCACATCGCTCAAAGGATGCCGCTCGCCGTGGGTTTTCGGGACCGACTTGGGCAAATGGAGGCTCGGCATCAACCAACGCCTTGTCCGAATGCTTCTAGACTGGACAACCGCATCTCGTTGTACTCTCGTGACGCCAGCACTCCATCGGCTCCTGCGTCAAAGGCGCGGCTCACGGCATTTGTGAGCTGCGTGTGGTCGCTGGGCCGCCGCTCCATTCCACGCGGCAAATACCACGGAATGTCGATTCCAATTCCCGCATAAACCTTCGCTTGTTCACCCACGGTTTGCTTGCAGCGGAGCACTTCGCGATAAACATACTCGGGCCCTAGTCCCTTGCGGTCGAGTTCTTCAACGCCGGGCTGCTTCGATGCGTCATGACCAAATAGGCTGTAGTACAACTGAAGCGATTGTTGCAGTGAGAGATCATGCAGGAAGCGATCCTTCGCACGATCGAGAACCCACGAGCGCAGTCGCGGCCCCATTGATTCGTGGTATACGATAGGCTTGATGTAATCAGCGTTTTTGGCCATCTGGTCGTAGCTCATCGCACTACGATAGAAAAAGTCCCAGCTCGAACGCTGATGATCAACGTGCCGCCCGGAATCGATGTCAGGCCGAATACTCTTCGCAATCCGATGAACTTCAGAGCAAATCTCTTCGTCGGATTGAAACCACTGATAGTCCCAGCTCAACACTTCCGGATAGCGGTAGATCACCCGCAACACCGCAGAGAGCACACCATCAATCGTCTTGGAACGATCCCTTAGGTGGTTTCCTCCAACGGCGGATGTTTCGATCGATTTGATCAGGTCATAGAGTTTCGAATAGCCTTCTTTCGCACGCGTCGGATTGATACCCAATTCTTGATTGCGACCCACGCAGTGCTGACAGAAACAAGTCGGTGTGACTCCGCGATAGAGCACGTGTGACAGTGGCCCCGTCCGTTCCGCGCCATACTGCAGCCCGTCGAGTCTGTAGTTTGAGACCAATTCGCGAATCGTTGTGTAAACCCACTCGCGGTAATGCGGATTGTTCCAGCATGGGCCGTGTCCCCGCTTACCCTCATGATCGATCGTGAGCACATCGGCGTACCCAGGAATGCGAGCTTGCCGGCGGGCATCCGCTTCAAGAATCCTCGCGTAGATCTTGACCCCGCGTGCTTCCGCGGGTCTCTGAATTTCATCGAACAGGTCACGTCGACCGTATTCGAGATTCGCGTTCGGCTTTTCATGCTGAACGACTTTGCCTGCGAACGCATTTCCGCGATGGCGCACCCAAAGATTCGGCAACTCGCTCTTGAAAAAATCCCGTACGGGCACACCATGGTCGGTCGCCAGAACATTCTTTGGTTTGATTCCCGCATGGTAGGTCTGCGAATAGATGAAGACGGCATTGACGCCAGCTTTCTCTTGAAGTGTATCGAGACACTGCGGGATCCCCTCATCCAACAGCGACACCGGCGCAATCTGCACACCAACCATTGGCGCAGCGCGATGGTCGCGATCCTTGATTGGCTCGCCTTGGGCAAGCTTGACTTGGCTTGCGATCGTTGCGAGTGCCGCATGCTTTACAAAATCACGTCGCTTCATTTGCCCTTTGACCTCCCTCGGTCCGTTATCAGTCGGCGCGGGTTCTCACTCAACATCCGTCGCAACTCGGTCTCGCCAAACCCCAACCCAAGCAAACGCTCTGCGTGCAAGCCAAAAGCTTCGATTGGTGGCCCGTTTTGCGTCTGCCCAAAGTCAGACGACAAAACCACGTGCTCGGCACCAACGACACGGATCTGGTCCGCGATCGATTCAAGCGAGATCGTTCTTGGGCAACACTCAGTCACTGCGTGAAAACAGTGCTCGATCAGTGCACCAAGCGCAACGCAGGTCCGCTGATCCTCGACCGTCATGTTCGGTACGGCCAGCGAAGCGTGCGTGACAACCATTCGCGTGACTCCTTTCATGCTGGCGAACTCAATCAACGCAAGGCATTCTTTGGGTGAGAGATGCCCCGTCGCAAGGACAGCGTCGTGTTGTGCAATCAGTTCAACAATGCTCTGAGCCGCATCGGTCAGGTTGTGGTCATCTTCAAAGACCGATAGTCGCTGTGCCCCCGCCATGGGATGCGGGACCGGGGTAACCTCTTCGCCGAGCTGGTCGATATGATGAGCCGCCGAGTAGGTGGGGAAGTACACGATGTCGACCCCAGTCAACAGACCTGATTCAACCGCACTTACATTGAGACCGCCGACGGGTGGATTCAGCGAAATCGAGCTAAAAAAACGCGGACCATTCGGATACATGCGGTTCAATGTGTGACACCGCCCTACGGTCGACGTCGTATGGTCCTTCAGGCCGACACCCGCCATCCCCGCTTCGCTTGCAGCTTGAGCGAGATCAAACACATCCTGAGCGCGCGGCACAACGTCGGGCGAACAATGCACGTGCAGATCAAAAGCATCTCGCAGCAATTCCCTCATGACTCAAAGCCCTTGGTAGTTTCGGGATCGGGTCAGACGGGTCTCGACGGCAAGTTCCGGTCGTTGTTGCTGGAGTTGCTTGATTGCCTCGGCATTCAACTTGAGTGCGGCTGCGGAAATCTCGATCCGCTCGAGATGTGGAAGTGCGCCCAGACTCGACCAACCGTCGGCAAAAGTGACAGGCCGTTTGACCACCTGAGGGCTGAAAACTCGCAAACTCGAGTAACTGCGTAGCGCTCCCAGGTGCGCCGATTGAACGCCCTGTCTCGGTTTGAGCCAAAAGACGGCGAGCTTTGGTAACAACCGGCCAATCTCTACCAGCTGCTCGACGGTCACATCGGTGCGGTGCAATTGTAACTCCGTCACGTTCGGACAAAGTCGGATCATATGCATCGTCTGTTCGGCAGTAAGCGGCGTGTCGAGCACGAGCCGCCAGACTTTCGGAAACGGTGTCCGCAGCTTGTCGACGTGAATCGCTTTCATCCTGAAGTTGTGCTTGATCTCGATGATTTCAAGGTCGCGCATACCTTCGATCGCGGTGATGAAATCGGGTGAAGCATCCGCTCCCTCGGCCTTCGCCATGTAATGAAATCCGACCTGCTTCAAACTTGGAAACTCACTCAAGACAGAAAGTCCTGCGTCCCCGATCGGTTGAGCCTCGAAACTGACGGCAGCGAGCTTCGGAAACTGAACGAGTTGCTGAAGGTCGGCGTCGGTGATGCCTGGCCTCTCGCCGGCGGACTCTGTCAGTGTTTGGTGATTGATGAAAATCAGCCCCGTGACGTTGCCATCATCATCCGTCCACATCTCAAATCGCTGAACCTTGTCACCCATGGCGTGCGCAAGGGCCTGCTGTTCCGCCGCCGGCGGTCCCGCAAAAAGGATTGTTGGCAACAACAGTGTGAGACAACAAACTAGCGGCCTCATGAGACCACCTCGGAGAGGTTTCCGGAGCTGTCCGCGAATGCGTCAGTCTCGATCCCAGCCGATTGGGCGACGGTGAGCCAGAGATTCGCCACCGGAGTCTTTTCAAAGCGATGATGTCGCCCCGTTTTAAACGCTCCGCCAAGTCCGCCCGCAGTCAAAATCGGCAGGTCGTTGTAATCGTGCACCGTTCCGTTCCCCATACCACTGCCGAACGTCAGCAGAGAGTTATCAAGCAAACTCCCCTCACCTTCGGAAATCTCGCTCATGCGTTTCAACAAATAGGCGAACTGTGAGACATGGAAGTGATCAATCTTCTTTAGCTTCTCTTTGGCCTCGTCTCCCTTCGTATGGGTTAGGACATGGTGATTCTGGGCATTCTCGAAAACGCCGTGATACATTCGCGGAGTGTCCCAGCGTTCAGGATCGATGACGAGTGTGGCAACGCGCGTAAGGTCTTGCTGAAAGGCGATCACAATCAGATCCATCATCAATCGCAGGTACTCGCCGCGATCATCTGGCTTGCCACTTGGTCGCTCGAACCGGAGCAGTGTCGTATTTGAGGAGTGTCGCTGGGCCTTCTCAATCTGTTTTTCCACCGAACGTACCGACTCGAGGTATTCACCAAGTCTCGCTTTGTCAGCACTGCCGAGTGTCTGTTCCAGACGTCGCGCGTCACTCAATGCGGCATCCAACACACTTTGGACACGTGGATCAGGTTTCCCGAAGAGTCGATCGAATACATGACGCGGGCTTTTCTGAACACTGGCTGCATAGCCAGGTCCATACCAAGAAATATTTTCGAAGTACCGCGTCTCTTTTTGGTTGGCGTGATCATTGCAACTAAGTTCGAGCGAAGGCAAAAGCGTGTCTTGCCCAACCTGCCGAGCGATCAGCTGATCAAGCGATGTGTTGACGGGAAACCCACCATCGAGCGCCTGTGTCGGCGGCGAACTCGTTAGCCAACAACACCCGGCTTGCGCGTGCACTCCGGTGCCACCGCGGAACTCTCGATCAAGGCCGGTGAAAACGTTCAGTTGCTCGCGGAACGGAGCCAGTGGCTCCAGCGATGGCGTCATCTGCCAGTCGGCTCCAACCTTCGACGGATGCCACGCGTCTTGGACGACTCCATTGGGAATGTAGACCCAAGCAAAACGCTTCGGCGTTTCGCCGCCCCTCGGACCTGCAATCGCAGGCCGCATCGCGTCAAGCCAGGGCAGCGCCAAAGCGACACCGGTTCCCCGGAGCAAAGTGCGACGCGACAAAGCACGGTTTCGGAATCCGGTTGTTTTAGTTTTCATTCTCATTCACAGACACTCTCGCGTGGCGAAAGGGATAGCTCTTCGCGATTTCCAGGATCAAACGAGAGAGACGATAGTCGTCTTCAATCGTGCGGTTGACGATGCTCTCCACAACGGGGACGTCGTGGTATTCGAGTTTCCGCGACAACGCGTAGCTCAGTAGATGCTCGGCAAAGCCCTGCACGAAACGGCGTTTTTGCGAAACCAATCGATCGCGAAACTCCTTCGGCGTTTCGAATTTGCCTAGTCCGGGCAACTCACCGGATGCGTCAATCACTTCGTCTCCATCCCTGTCTCGCCACCGACCGATGGCGTCAAAGTTCTCGAGCGCGAAACCGGGCGGATCGATCCGATTATGACAAACCGCACACGCCGAATCCTGGCGATGTCGCTGGACCTTCTCGCGGGTCGTTAGCGAAGCAAACTCGTCTTGTTGATCAATGTCAGCGACAGCCACCTTTGGAGCGGGTGGGTGCCGATTGAACACGGTATCAAGCACCCAAACCCCGCGGCGAATGGAACTGGTCCGGTGAGGAAACGAGGTCAGGGTCAGCACAGCAGGGCTTGTTAGCATGCCACCTCGACGACCGTCAAACTTTCTCACGCGGTTCCAAATTCTGTCGCTCTTCTGATCGTCCCCAAAAACCGCTGAACCATCGCCAAAACTCTTAAGCGTGCCCGGCTTGCGACCGTAGTACTCCATCAGCTTGCCGTTCACGAACGTGTATTCGGCGTCGAGGAATTCAGTAATCGGTCGATCTTCGACAAGCATCGTTTGGAACTGCAACAAGACCTCCCCAAACATGTCCTGAGCGAGTGTCCGCTTACCCAAGGCTCCCGAATAGAAGTCGGGGAATTGCCGTCTGTCGGGTTGCGCTGTCCACAATTCCGGAAGTCGCAACCACTGCACGAAAAAACTCTCCGAGAGCTCGATCGAACGTTTGTCGCTGAGCATTCGGCGAACCTGAGCTTCGAGCACCTCGTCATCTTGAAGCCTTCCCTGATCGGCGAGCTCAAAGAGTTCGTCATCTGGCATGCTGCTCCAAAGAAAGTAACTCAAACGAGACGCAAGCTCGTCGCCTGAGACCGGCGCAACCGCATCGTGAGCGGCCGAATCGCCTCTGCTCTCTCGAGGAACGAGATAGAGAAAGCTGGGCGACGCAAGGATCGCTTGCATCGCAGTTCGCATCGCTTTCTCATCGCTGCCTCCATGCTCCATCACGTCGCGGTGGATGCCGAGGTACACCGCTACTTCCGCGTCTTCAACGGGTCGCCGAAACGCACGTCGCATCAAGTGACGGATGCGTATTTCGGCCGCTTGCTTTGCAAGGTCGCGATTGATTGCTTCTCGTGTTGAGTCCTCTTCCGGGGCTTCAATTTCGATTGGTGCTTCCGCCTGCACCAAGGGTTGAAGGTTCGGCTCGTCACGGGTGATGAACGCAAGATCGTCGATCAGAACATAGTCACCCGAGAACGCGCTGCCGTCGATCAAGAGTCGCTTGATGGAATGTCCCTGCCGCGCCGCAAACGAAGCAAACGTATTACCGACCCCCGCACCTGGATCAAGTCGCACCGTCAATTCTTGGGTCGCGTCGTCATCCTCGGTCACCTTCAAACGCACTTGCCCCTCCTGGCCACGACGACTCAAAAGCACCAATCCAACTTCGGCAATGCCCTCAAATCTTCCACCAGCGGTTGATTGAAAGGTCAACTCATACTGCCGCTGTCCCTTCTTGTAATTCGCCAGCAGCGTGTCGCCACTACTCTCGTCCGCGGTTGCGAAGGCAGCAAACCACCAATCTTCGTTGGGATTGATCGCAAACGTCCGAATCGCGTTCTTGCCGTACGCGATGCGAACGATCCCTCCCTTCCCGGCAATCTTCGTATTGCTTAACTCTTCTCCACTGAAGACGCCCCCGCGGTCTTCGGCGAAAGCTGATTCGATGCGTTCTCGAAACGCATCAAGGCTCGATGCGCTTCCCTCCGCAGAGCGCGCCACATTGCCATTGGATGCCAGCTGAAGGCTGCTTCCCGAAAGCGGCTTCGATTTGGACGAAGCTCCGGTTGGCGGTTGACGGAACCGTGCGTTGGGAAAAAGCTCCTCTGCTCGTTCGGCTTGGCTAAGCAAGTCGGGATGGAACGCGATCTCTCCGGCGGTGCGCACGTATTGTTGCAACCTGACCGCGGAAAGGCTCTGAGCATCGCCACGGTTCGTGAAACCGTTTTCGGCTCGACTGTCCCCCGGCATGCTTGTCTCGCGCAGAAGCACGGGGTACTTCGCACCATATTCGCGTGCCGCCATCGCGACCCGATCGGGCATTCTCTTTGATTGCGGTTGATAGTGTCCGCGTTCAAACGGCAAACGCTCCGAAAACATAAAGACATCCGTCTTCAGTCCCAGCAAGTCGCGGACCGTATTGTTGTATTCGAGCCTCGTGAGCCGCCTCAGAACTGGCGTACCTGGGTCGTGCTGGCCGCCTACCGACGGCATCGCCAGCAGTTCCCTGATGCCGGCGGCCAGTTGCCTGCGGTGATCTTCGGTGATCTGTTCGCTGTCATCCGGAGGCATCTCATGCCCTTCGATCGCATCGAGCGCCCGCTTCAAGGTGCGTCCAGTTTCGTGAAGCGACGTTGAGCCAAATTCGTAAGACAAGCTGAACTCAGCTTCAGGTGATTCATCCGGTGCTCCGTGGCAGTCGATGCAGTATTGCTGCAGCAGCGCATTGACGTCATCCGCCTGAAGCTGGTTGACGCACACAAACAAAACGACTGCACAGAGACACGTTTGGAGTCTCCAATGGAACATCATGGTTGACGCTCCTTCGGTTCGTTGGTGATCCACATCCGGTCAATTGCCAGTCCAGCATCCTTTTCCATCGTTGAAACGTGGATGAGGTAGGCTGCGAGGCCCTGCAAGTCCGCCGCTCCATTCACTCTCACACCCTGCTTCATCTGCCAGGCGACCTCTTTCAATGGCACGGAAATCGTCTTCCACGTCTCGACTTCCAAATCCTCGTTCCAAGCCTTCTTGGTGTAGAAAAGATTGGTACCGGTCCGTCCTGTCGCAGGCGGGTAGGACCGCGAGCCAACCATAATGGTGATTCGAGCAAACGCCTTCTGTCGGAATCTTAAGTGCAAAACCGAGTCGGCGTTGATCCGGCATAACGCGTGATCACCTTCTTGCCACGCATTGTGTGTGGTCATCACGAAATGCCCGTTGTCACTCCGTTCGGATTGCATGGTCGAAACCGCGCTGCTGCCGGAATGCTCGACAATCTTGCCCGTTCGCCACCCGGCGGGGAGACCACTCTCGAAGTCTTCCGACCAATCGAGCGGCAAATCGGGAAACGGCAGAGCTTGAAGTGGCTCTGATGTCGACGCAGTGGCCGTCGCGAATTTCCCCGCCTCAACTTCCACCCGCTGACCATCTGACTTTCGCGTCATTGCAACACGCCCCGTTGCAACGCCAAGCTGAGTCGATGCTGGACGGACTTCGACGCCCAGAGTCGTTCCCAACACCTCCAGCGTCGCCGCTTGGGTGACAATTCGCAGCGGACGTCCATCCGGTTGCGGTGTCACATCCGCCTGGACAAGGCCCGCCAGGATCGTGATTTGCTTCGCTCCCAATGCGGTTTCCGTCAATTGCATGCTGGTTTCGCCATGCAGTTGGAGCGTCGTTCCATCGGCGTACAGAACTTCGGCTGACTCGAGCGTCTCGGAAGTCTCGATCGTTTCATTCCTAAGTACCGCTATCGGTTTGTCGCTCGGAGGAATCAATCGACGGCTTCCGCCAACGTCGACAAGAGTGACGTTGGCCCCATGCAAATTCAAAAGAGCGATCGAGTCGTCCTCGCGATCCCCACGATCAAACAGAACGAGGACGAAGAAGAGGCAAGCAGCGATGCTGACAACTAATAGAGAGAGCCGCAGAACGCGACTCGCCCGACCAGGAGTTCGAACCGACGGCACTGCCCCATCGGGTTCACCAACGGCCCGCATCACGCCAGCCTCGACTCGATCGCAACGCTCTTTTTGAATTTGATCCAGCACTTGACTTGCGACCGAACCTTGAGCCGATGCCTGAAGGTACGACTCAAGCTCCATCAGCTTCGCCAGAGACTCCCGCCCCTCCGATGTTTGCGTGAGCTCAGCGAGTTCCGTCAGCGCTTCGTCTTCGATCGTTCCATCGAGCAACATCAAGGTGAGTGCATCGATTCGCTTCATCCGTCCCCTCCCTCCGGTGCAAGCTGCGCTTCGATGCAATCGCGAAGCGACAGCCGGGTCCGGTACAGGAGCTGTCTGGTTGCGGTGACCGATCTTTCCAACCGATCAGCAAGCGCTTCGAGCCCAAGCCCTTCCTCGTAACGGCCACGGATCGCGGCAGACGCAGTCTTTGCCAAACGCTCCCGACACTTGCCGAGAGCGTCGACAATGGCATCGGAGGCTTCGGGCGAAGATTCCCCACAAGTCATCGCGTCAAGATATTGAGAGTACATTTCCATCCGACGATCTTCGCGAAAACGGCGTCGAATCTCGTTCCGCACCAAGTTCGCAGCGATCCCCAAGAGCCAAGGGCGAAACGGCTGTGACAGATCAAACGAATCGAGCCGACGGTAGGCTGTGATGAAAACTTCCTGTGTCACATCCTCGGCCGCGCTGCGGCTTCCCAAAACCGGCGCAGCAAGCCTGAAAACATCCGCCTCGAATGTGCGGATGATGACACCATACTGGCTCAGGTCGCCCGCCAATACGCGCTCGATGATGTTGCGAGTGGAGTCGTTCATGTTCAACAGGTTATTGTCCGCTCGCAGGCTCCGATAACGCGCTAATTCAAAAAGTTTCGCTCCGAACTCGATCGGCGACTGAATCCGAATGTGTCATTTCGTATCCGCTGCCAACACCCCATACGACCAAAGTCTAATAGCCCACTACACTCGAAGGCCTATACTCGGTGCGTCTCTTTGGATGCTAGGTTCCCTTCGCCTGTTCCTTGCCCAATGGGTCGACAGCTACCCCCTCTGACAACTCACACGTCCTCATGCATGAAGGCAAGGCCGTCATCGCTGTGGTTGATGACGACCCATCCGTTCGCAAAGCGCTCACTCGGCTGATCCACGCCGCCGGGTACGATGCTGATGCGTATGAATCGGCCGAGGCCTTTCTTGAGCGGCCCGTTGATGACCGTCCAAGCTGCCTGATTCTTGACGTTCACTTACCCGGCCTCAGTGGTCTGGAACTGCAAGACAGACTGACCGAAATGTTAGACGCGATCCCGATCGTCTTTATTTCTGCTTTCGCCGACGAAAGTGTCCAATCTCGCGCGTTCGACACCGGTGCGCTCGATGTTCTACCCAAACCGCTCGACAACGAACGTCTGCTCGATGCAATCCAGCGCGCCCTCGAGGACTACTAGCGGCTCTGCATCGACATTCCGCTTGATTCTGCCTCTATGATTTAGCAGAAGTTGAACGCGAACATCTGAGGCCAGTTTGAAATCGGTCACCACAACGATTCGAAATCCCATTTCCAATGCGGTCATCGCGGCGATTGCGTTGGCGTCAACCTTGCTGCAGACCGCTTCGGCGGATCAGTGGCCTCGCTTTCGCGGCCCAGCTGCCGGCGGTGTTGCCCAGTCCCCGCAAGGTGTCCCTGCCCAGTGGTCCGCCACCGAGAACGTCGCTTGGAAAACCGAGCTGCCAGGTCCCGGCGCTTCAAGCCCCATCATCATTGACGACCGCGTCTACGTGACGAGCTACTCTGGTTACGGCCTCGACCGCGAAGCACCTGGCGACATCAAGAACCTGAAACGCAACCTGACCTGCATTGACCTTCGATCCGGAGACGTCATTTGGTCGAAAGCCGTCGCTGCGGAACTTCCGGAAGACCTCTATGATCAATCAGGCGTCTCGTCTCACGGCTACGCTTCGCACACCCCCATCTCAGACGGCCAACGCATCTATTGTTTCTTTGGCAAGAGTGGCGTTCACACGTTTGACCTGAACGGGAACAAACTTTGGAACGCAAAGGTCGGCAAAGGCTCTGATCCGCCACGCTGGGGATCGTCATCGAGCCCTGTCTTGCACAACCAAACGCTCATTGTGACCGCGTCTGCGGAGAGTCAATCGATCTTCGGTTTCAATGCCGCGACTGGCAAACAAGAATGGCAGTTCAAGTCAAAGGAGCTTGATGGCACATGGGCCACGCCGACGCTTGTCCCAGTCACCTCCGATCGTACGGACGTCGCATTGTTGGTCGCCAACCAAATTTGGGGACTCGATCCAAACAACGGTAAGCGACTTTGGCGCAGCGAGCCGATTGGCTCGTCCCAGGCCTACACTTGCGTACTCGCCAGCGGGAACCGTCTGTTTGCCAGTACCGGGCAAGGCGGAGGCACGGTAGCAATCGACCTCGACAACCCAACCGCATCGACAAAGTCTTTCGCTTGGACGTCGTCGGTCAACGCAACCTACGCTTCGCCGCTCTTCCACAACGACAGAGTTTATGTCGTTTCTCGCGGTGTCCTGTCGGTGCTTGATTCCGAATCGGGCGAACGCATCGAGCAGCTGCGTTTGCGTGGCGCAAGAAGGATGGGAAACGATCGATTCGGCTCGCTCGACTACGCTTCTCCGGTCATTGCCGACGACCGGCTGTTTTTTCAATGCGCCAGTGGCCAGATGTTCGTCTTCGACATTTCATCCGAACGAACAAAGCTGATCGGCGTCAACGAGGTGACTGAAGACGATGAAGTCTTTTGGGGAACCCCCGCGGTCGCCAATGGACGAATGATCTTGCGTGGTTCCAAGCATCTCTATTGCATCGCCGACCCGAAGCGTCAGCTCGGGACCGAAGATTAGTGTTGCAGACACTAAGAACGGTTCCACCAGACCAGCCTAGGCAACACTCGTGAGCCGCGATCGCGTAAGCGGCCGGGCCTTCATCGCATTCACCAGCTGCGCCTACAAGGGCCCGCGGCCTCACGGCCAGCGGCTCACACTGCGTTACGCCAGGACATTGTCGATGACGTGGCCATGGACATCGGTCAGTCTGCGATCGAGTCCGTTGTGGTACCAGGTCAGTTTTTCATGGTCGAAGCCAAGTAGGTGTAATACCGTCGCGTAGAAATCCCATACGGTTGTCGGATGCTCCTGAGCCCGACGCCCAAACTCGTCCGTCGCTCCGTAGGAAACGCCTCCCTTCACCCCCGCTCCCATCATCCAGCAAGTGAATCCATCGGGGTTGTGATCGCGGCCCGCCGTTCCGGCTTGATGCGTCGGCATGCGTCCGAATTCCGTGGTCCACAAAACCAGCGTGTCTTCCAGCAAACCGGATGCTTTCAAGTCGGCCAACAACGCCGCGGTTGGTTGATCAAAGATCGGACAATGACGCTCGTAATCTGCCTTGAGCGTCTTGTGCGCGTCCCAGTTAAGCAGCCCGTCAACGCCAGAGGCGCGTGACGAACAGTAAAGGTTGACGTACCGAACACCTCGCTCGAGCAATCGTCGAGCAAGCAAACAATTCCGCGCGTAGGCGGCCTTCAGTCGGTTCTCGTCACCGGTGCCATACGCCTTGTGAGTGGTCGCCGATTCGCGCGACAGGTCCGACACTTCTGGCGCCGAAAGCTGCATCTTCGCCGCGAGCTGGTAGGCCGCTACCCGCGCCTGCAATTCCGTTTCCGCAGGATGATCGGCGGCAAAGCGTTTATTGAGGCTCTCCAACAGCTGCAACGATTCCTTTTCCTGCTCAGTCGAAATCGATTGCGGCGTTCTCAAATTACGAATCGGCTTTTGATCGCTCATCATGATCGCTTGATGACGCGCGGGCAGGAATCCGTTCGCCCAGTTCGCTTTGCCGTTCGGTGGTTCACCTCGGATGTCGGTGATGGCAACGTAGGCCGGAAGGTCTTCGTTCTCGCTGCCGAGCGCATAACTTGTCCACGCACCGGCACTCGGAAACCCCTCCGTGTCATGTCCCGTATTCATGAACACGCAACCAGGCCCATGAGTATTCGTCTTGCTATGCATCGCGTGCAAGAACGCGATGTCATCGACGTGTTCACTCATGTGCGGCAACATCGAACTGATCATCTTGCCGCTTTCACCGCCTGGGGCAAACGCCCAAGGGCTCTTCATCAAGTTTCCGTTCTTTCCTTGAAACGAAAAGAACTCTTCCTCGCCAGGCAACGGTTGCCCATGATGCTTCTCAAGCGACGGCTTGTGCTCCCACAAATCGATGTGGGACGCCGCCCCGGGGCAAAAGATCTGCAGAACACGCTTCGCTTTGCCAGGAAAGTGCGTCTTCTGGGCGTCGCCCGACGCGTTTGGACTCTTGGCAGATGCCGGCGCCGAAAGCAATTGCATCAAGCCAATCGCGCCCAAACCGGACGAGACATTCCCCAAGAAGCCACGTCGCGACAAATACTCAAGAATCGATGCTCTATCGGACATAAATCAGTTCGCTCGTGTTAAACAGAACTCGGCAAAACGCCGCCAACGAGTTCTTTTCGACAAAGTCACTCGCCAGTGACAGCTCATCTTTCGTTGCATGCCGGCCGTAGCAGTGCTGGTAGGCGTTGTCGATTTGCGCGCTGACGTCGCTTTGCGATTCGGCGGCAAGCCGATCGGCAAACGCTTTGGCCATGTCAACGGTAAAGCGGTGGTTGAGTAGCGTCAGGGCTTGAAGTGGCGTCGTCGTGCTCGCGCGGCGCGGTTCCGAAAAAGCGCAATCGGGCTGGTCAAACTCGGTCATCAAGTCAATCACCGACGCACGAGCGTTCTGGTGATACACCGCTCTGCGGTACGTTTCAGGTCCGTGCGCGTCGAGTGGCACGTACGTCGCAACGTTGTCCTGTTGGTACTCGTACAGGCGAAAGCCTGGGCCTCCGTCAACGGTGCCATCGCCGCTTGACCGTTCAAGTTTGCCCGATACCTGCAACACCGAATCGCGAACTTCCTCGGCCGAAAGTCGACGCGGCGGGAATCGCCAAAGCAATCGACTATCGCCGTCCATCTTCGCGGCCTTTTCATGCCAACGCGAAGATTGTTGGTAGGTCTTGGTCAGCATGATCGATCGATGCATCGACTTGAGCCGCCAACCGCCACGAACCAATTCGCTCGCCAGGAAGTCGAGTAACTTTGGATGCGTGGGTCGACCGCCCATGTATCCGAGATCATTGGGCGTATCGACAATCCCGGTGCCGAAATGGTGCTGCCAAATCCGATTCGCCAAGACACGAGCCGTCAGAGGGTTGTTGTCGTCGGTGATCCAATTGGCGAGTTCGATACGTCGGTCCTTTTCGTCAGCGCCACCACCTGCCGAATAGACTGGCGCGGTCGTTGCCATCGCCGAAAGGCTCTTGGGCGTCACCTCCGCACCCTTTTTCTGTGGGCTGCCGCCGAGAAAGACGTGGAAAGGTCCGTCAGCCTTCTGCCGAGATCCCAGCCAAGCCGTTGGCAACTTGTTGGCCTGAGCGATCTGACGATCGGCCTTGGCAATTTGCTGTCCGACCCGCTCGAGCTCTTGCTGCTCTTCCGACTGCGATCCCGTTAGCTTTGCAATGCGATGATTGCGATGAGCATCATTGACGGGCTTTCGGTCGCGACCGTTGGCCACCTCATTCCATTGTTTCCCGTCAAGCGAGACTTCAATCCGGTAGTCGGCAACGAAGACGAACTTGCGGTGCTCTGGAGTCGACTCACCACGTGCACTCGAAAAGACCATTCGATCAATACTGACGGGCTCCGACAATTCAATCGTCAAATCATTGCCCGTTGCGATGAACCGCTCGCCTGCCTTGCCGTCATTTGCCAAGTGCGCACCATAGGCTCCAGCAAAGTCTTTGATTTCGCGTGAACGCCCCGTCGCTTTCCCTCCGTGCTTTTGCAGCGCCACGTTTTGCGATTTTTCTCCATTCGTCCAGACTTCCATCTCGTCGATGCGAAATCCTGAACTCGACGCCGGGTTGATATCCTGAGCCTCACAAACAAGACGGACGAACTTCGCTCTCACCGGCTCAAAACGTTCCTCCGTTTCTCGCCGATCGACTGCAGCGCGAACCCAACGCTGCTCAATCTCAGACACCCCCTCCTGTTTCCAGCGGGCAAGTAACTGAGCTTCGTCGAACGGTTTGCGGTCGCTTCCGTCAACAACGCGTTGCCATTGCTTACCATCAACCGAAACTTCGATCGTGTATTCGGTCGGAACGCGATCGCGAAATCGGCCGTCGCGGTCCCGGCCCCAAACCACACGGTCGATTTTTTTAAGCGACGGAAATGCCAACTGAACCCAACCGGTCGACTCTTTGGAGATCCAGCTGTTTTCGTTCCCCGCTTTGCCGTCGTTAATGTGTTCGATCTGGTGAATCGCATAACCAGGAAGGAGTGACGATGCTGTCGCTTTCGTTCCATTGGCTGCTAGCGCTACGTTCGCGTCGTCGCCCACGGAATAGATTTCGATTTCGTCAACACAAGGCTGACTTGTGCTCGATCGTTGGACCGAAAACCTCACGAACTTGGCATCGACAGGCTCGAAAGTCTCAACGTTCTTTTTCGCGCTGACCGCCGGACGATTCCACTCACGGTCCCAAAGTCGCTTGGTGATTGCACTGTTCAATTCGTTTTGTCGCGCCACAAGCGTTGCGCGCTGCTTCTGAAGCGGCTTTACCTTTGCGTCGCGCCCGGCAATTTGCTCCTTGGTTGCCCACGTTCGCGACCCATGGCGAACCCCAGCAAACGTTGAATACCAACCGTAGTAGTCCTCCTGGCTGATCGGATCAAACTTGTGGTCGTGGCAACGCGCACATCCCATCGTTAGCCCAAGGAACGCCTCTCCCGATGCACGGATCATCTCGTCAATCGTATTGGCTCGAATCTGCGCAGCTGCAACGGGGTCTTGGTTGCCCACGTTGTCGTAGGGACCGGCAACAAGGAATGCCGAGCCGATTTCGCGACCGGGATCGTTCTTGCCCAGCACGTCCCCCGCAAGGTGCTCACGAATGAATTCGTCAAACGGCTTGTCTTCGTTGATCGATCGAATGACGTAGTCGCGGAAGGGCCACAAATCATTGATGATCACGTTGCGCTCGAACCCATTGCTTTCGCCAAAACGCACCACGTCCAACCAGTGCCGGCCCCAACGTTGGCCATAGTGTGGCGAAGCAAGCAGTCGATCGATCAACTGTTCGTAGGCGTACGGATCAGGGTCGTTAACAAACGCTTCGACTTCTTCGGGTGTCGGAGGCAAACCGATCAAATCAAACGTTGCCCGTCGAATCAGGGTTCGCCGATCAGCGGGCGCGTTTTGCTCGAGACCAGCTTCGTCCAGCTTGTTGATAACGAAATCATCAATGGAGGCCGCCCCTTCGAAATCGGTTTCCAAGGGTTGAATGGACCACCAAGAGGCATCCGCTTTCGGTTTCTCGCGAACCACAACCTCCTCGGGCCAATGCGCCCCCGCGTCGATCCAATTTGCGATTGATTCAACTTCGCCCCATGAAAGCGGCTTGCCCTCTTTCGGCATCTCCGGCGGCTCATCATCCGAACCTTGTACCAGCTCAACCAAATAGCTGTTCTCGGAGTCACCCGCTTCGATGTAATCAGCCAACCCTTCGAGAGTAGCGACCGAAACATCGCCTTTGGCATTACCGGGGTTGTGACAGCGAACGCAGTGCGTTTGCAGGATCGGGAGAACGTCTTTTTGAAATTGTCCGTCTGACGCGTCGGACGATTGGCTCGCGCAGATCCAAACGACAATGCAAACTGCGATCCTGCAACGTTTCATCATGAGGTGGGATCCTGCGGTGTTCGGAACGACACCGATTTGGACAGCTGAGGGACGTGCCCCCGATCGTCTTCAATGCGAAGGGCGCTTATTCAAGGCGGGATCTCCATCTTCGTCGATCAACGATCCCATGTCAAAAAACCACTGATCGTCCCCTCACAACCGAAGCTACGCTCACCAGTGGGCGATCAACCCCGCGCCCATCCACACTCCTCACATTCGTGCTATTTGTGTCATTCGTGGTTCCCCAATCACCTGATTGACCAGTCGCCTCATTGCCAATCGATTGCTATCCCCAGCCCTCCAACACCAACCACAGAAACAGCTAAAATGCTCCGCAACAAACGTCATGCTTCGGGATCCACGCCATGTTCTCACGTCTCTTCGCCATCTGCTTGATTCTCGTCGCGGCCCATCAGGCAATCGCCGACCAGCCGCTTGCTTCCTGGAACGACACACCGTCGAAGGCAGCGATCCTTCGTTTCGTTGACCAAGTCACCGACGAAAGTTCGCCCCACTTTGTGCCGGCCAACGAGCGGATTGCCGTGTTTGACAACGATGGCACGCTATGGTGCGAAAAGCCCTTTTACGTGCAAGTGGCCTTCATGCTCGATCGAGTCAAGCAACTCGCCCCCGATCATCCCGAATGGAAAACGCAAGAACCCTTCGCATCGGTCCTCTCCGGCAAAGCCGATGCGGCTCTTGCAAGCGACGAGCGCGGGCTAGTCGCCATCGCGATGGCGACGCATGCCAACCTCTCGACGGAAGCTTTCGGTGACGCTGTCAAAGCGTGGCTCGAAACCGCGCGGCATCCAAAAACCGGATCAAAATACACCGACATGGTTTACGAACCGATGTTGGAAGTACTCAATCACCTGCGAGCCCATGGCTTCAAGACCTACATCGTCTCTGGCGGTGGAATCGAATTCATGCGTCCATGGACCGAAGCGGTCTATGGCATTCCGCCAGAACAAGTGATCGGCTCACGGCTCAAGACCGAATACAAACTCGTTGATGGCAAGCCGACCATCATGCGACTGCCCGAGATTGACTTTGTTGACGACAAGTCTGGCAAACCAATCGGGATCAACAACCAAATTGGCCGTCGCCCGATCCTCGCTTTTGGAAATTCCGACGGCGACTTCGAGATGCTTGAATGGACGACGACGGGTGACGGTTCGCGTCTCGGTCTGATCGTTCACCATACCGATGCCGAGCGCGAGTATGCCTACGACAGAGAATCGCATGTTGGAAAACTCTCTCGCGGCCTCGACGAAGCGTCTCAAAGAGGTTGGATTGTCGTCGACATGAAAAACGATTGGAAAACAGTCTTTAAGTAAGTTCCCTTGGTGCGTGCAAGCACACACCCTACTGGGTTAACCGAATGCGTCTTCTCTGCCGAACGTTGTTTTTAGCGAGCGCGATTCTGCTTTGCATGTCGCCCGATCGCGCAACTGCACAGTCCTTGCAGCTGATTGAAAACGACGACGAGATCACCGTACGTCGCGGCGACCGCGACGTGCTTACCTACAACAAGGTCTCACCCTCAGCCCCGCCGGACATCGACGCGGTCTATGAAAGAAGTGGGTTTCTTCATCCGGTTTGGTCACCGTCTGGCACGACGCTCACGCAATCGTTTCCTGCCGACCACCCTCATCAACAGGGGATTTTTTCGGCTTGGGTCAACACAAACTACGATGGCCAACCTGTCGATTTTTGGAATCTGGCTCGAGGCAGTGGGCGTGTTTTGCACGAGAGCGTGATTGAAACCTTTGAATCTCCAGATGCCATTGGATTTAAGGTGGACCTGCTGCACCGCAAGACAAATCCTCCGGTCGACATCCTGCGTGAACGCTGGAAGATCACTGTCTACTCAACTGACAGCGACTATTACTGCTTCGATTTGGAAAGCACACAGCGGGCGCTGACCGACAAGCCACTCGTTGTCGAAAAACACCGCTACGGCGGGTTGGCGTTTCGCGGGCCCACCCGGTGGCTCACCGAGAAAGATGGTTGGGCCCGTCAGCATCCCGATGCCGTCCGCGAGAAAAGTGCGTTCTTGAATGATTTGGGTTCTGACCGCCAGCAAGGGAACCACCAAAAAGCGAGGTGGGTGGCATTGACGGGGACACTTGATGGAAAGGCTGCTTCAATCGCTGTGCTGTGCCACAAAGAGAACTTTCGAGCTCCGCAAACGGCGCGGCTGCATCCGACCAAACCCTATTTCTGTTTCGCTCCCTGCGTCGAAGAAAACTTCACCATTGACCGAGACCACCCGCACACAGTTCGCTACCGTTTCCTCGTCACCGACGAAGCCCCCGACCCCAAATGGATCGACCGCCAATGGCAGAGTTGGTGTGGCACGGCGTCCCACTAAGACTTGAACGCGTCACTTATCGCTTACTCGGTGATCAATTTTCTTATAGGGTCTGATTCAATAAATGTCGCCTTTCGCTCCGCGAAAGTAGCGTCCGCAAACGGAACTCTTGCGGAGCAATAGGCGACTCTCTTGATGCTCGTTTACCAAGAAAACCAATGCCACTCTGGGTATCGATGCAGTCATCATGAAGCCATACGAACCGCCCAACGAAGTTGACGAGTCAATTGGCGAGGAGGAACTTGGCGGCGGCTATTCGCCAATTGGGATCTGGATGACGGGAGTGTTCGCGGTCCTGCTTTTTGGGTCTGGCGGCTTTTGGCGAGTGGGTTCGGCGATTGGCCTCGCCTTCTTTCTCTACGGCGTTTGGCTATTCATTTGCAACGTTCGCGAAGAGAAAGCCAGCAACAAGGACGCCGAAGCGCATCAAAGCCCTGACCAAGCCGACGGCACCCCACCCTGACATAAATCCGATCAGCGTCACTTCAGCAGATCGAATGCGAAGGGGACTTGAAGAATTATTCAGCTGCCCGACTAGGACTTGAACCTAGAATGACGGAACCAGAATCCGCAGTGTTGCCAATTACACCATCGGGCAGTTTGTTTTGCGCGGCCAGCGCTCTCGATGTGAGAGAGCTACTGAAACGTAGGTACACTCTTTTGCCGCGTCAAGGGTTTTAGGTTCGATGTGACTCCGTAATGCCGAATGGGAACCGTTCGCATGGCTTCGCCGGGTGGTGCGAACGTTTTTTGCCGCGGCGTCAACCCCTTCGTTGTTGCCGCGACGACCTCGACATACAATCAGGGCGTTCAATTCATGATGTAGTTATTGGTGCAGTGATGGCGTTTTTGTCGACCAACTCCAACGGAGAGGATGGGGCAAGCAGATTTGATCTCGGTCCCGGCGAAACCTCCATCGGCCGACATCCCGAATGTGGGATTGTCGTCGATGCGGGCGCAGTGAGCCGATTCCACGCCAAAATCGTCCAGCAAAACGACGAATTCGTCGTCGAAGACTCCAAGAGCCGCAACGGCACCTTCCTGAACGGACAACTGCTGGCCAAACCCGAGGTGCTGCGCGAAGGCGACCGAATTCGGATCAGCGAGATTGAATTCGTTTTTCACTTTGGCGAAGTTCCTGAGTTCGCTCAAAGTAGTGCCGTCACTTTTGACGGTGCAAATTTTCGAATTGTCGAAGACAACGAAACCGAACAACTCAGCAGCAATTCAAAAGTCGAATTCCGCAGCTCGGCCGATGGCCTCAAGATGGTCGCCACGCCTGAGGCGAAACTCGAAGCCTTGATGCGGATCAATCGCAACCTAAGCAACACGCTTGCGATTGATGAAGTCCTGCCAAAAGTCCTCTCGAGCCTATTCGATATCTTTCCTGCGGCCGATCGCGGGTTTGTCGTCATGGTCGACGAGGAAGGAAACATCGTTCCTCGCTGGGTCAAGAACCGAACCGCTCAAGACGAAACCGAGACCGTTCGTATCAGTCGCACGATCATTCGCGAAGTGATGTCAAAGGGTGAAGCGATCCTTTCCCTCGATGCGGCCGAGGACAGTCGCTTTGACAGTAGCCAGTCGATTGCCGACTTTTCGATTCGATCCATGATTTGTGCGCCACTAACCGACGGTGATGGGAACACCTTTGGGGCTTTGCAGATCGACTCGACCAAGGGACGCGGACAATTTCGCGAGGAAGACACCGACCTGCTCTCTGGCGTCGCAGCCCAAGCTGGCATTGTGATCAACAATGCTCAAATGCACGAACAGGCCCTCGTGCAAAAAGAAGTTGAACAAGACTTGAAGCTCGCCACGGAAGTTCAACAGGCCTTCTTGCCACAGACGCCACCTGAGGCTTCCGGCTTCGACGTGACCAGTTTCTATCAAGCGGCGAACCACATTGGCGGTGACTACTTCGACTACATCCATCTCGCCGATGGTCGAATTGGCGTCGTCGTCGCCGATGTCGTTGGTCACGGCGTTGCGGCGGCGATGTTCATGGCCAAACTGTCGGCCGAGACGCGTTTCTGTCTGGCCAGTGAACCTGACGTCTCCAAAGCGATCGTCAAACTAAACGATCGAATGAGCAAGCTGCAGGTTGAACGCTTCATCACCTTCCTTCTGTTGGTCATCGATCCAACAAGTGAAACAGCAACCATCGTCAACGCAGGACACATGGCACCCATTGTCCGGCGCAAAGACGGCTCCATCTCCGAGCCAGGCGAGGAAGAATCGGGATTGCCGATCGCCATCATGGATGGCATGGACTACGAAGCCGTTGAAATGCCCTTCGACGTCGGCGATGTTGCGGTGATGTACACCGACGGTGTCAACGAAGCGATGAACGCAGCCGACGAAGAGTTCGGGATGGAACGGGTCCGCAAACTGACTGCCGAAGGTGGCAACGCCGAAGCGATCAAGGACCGGATTATCCAATCCGTCCTGTCCCATGTGGGATCCGCTCCGCCATTTGATGACATGTGCCTTGTCGCCATCGAACGAGTCAAGAGTGCGGCCGAGACGCGTCAGGCCATTCACGACACGGTCGACGACGACTCCATCAAGACGGCATTTGACACCGACGGCAATTGAGCGATGACTTCTTCAGGGAAGGTTCGGAATGTGATTCGCTACTCGGGCCATGTCCAAGGCGTCGGGTTCCGCGCAACCACGATTTCAGTCGCACGCGGACTCGATTTGCATGGCTTCGTTCGCAACGAGCCCGACGGGAGTGTGCTTGTCGACGTCGATGGATCCAAAGCCGAATTGAAGGAACTGGTCCGTCGAGTCAAAACGGCAATGTCAGGCCGCATCGACTCGACGCTCATCGACGAGTTCCCGTCGCTCGATCGGACAAACGGGTTTCGAATCACGTACTAACGCATCATCGCTTGAACGGAGATTCAAGCAATCAGCGGCTTTCGACCGGCAGCCCGGCGGCAATCGGCGATTTGGCCGCGATGCATCAGCCAATGATTGGCCGCTGCCATGTAGCAAAGCCCGTAGGTACCGAATCGATCCGCGTACGACTCGGGACACCCTTTGCTCACTCGGTCCAAACCCTCCTCGTCGATCTCTAACAATTCGGCGCCGATTCGGTCGTGAATTCGCGTGCACTCGGCGAGCACATCATCAAAGTCGGGGTACTGAGACGAATCACTGGTCGGGGTGGATCCGTAACCGAACAACTCTTTCCAGCCGGCAAGTGGGTTTTCCTGACCACGCATGACTTCGAAACAAAGCTCTTCGGCCGAATAGGCGAGGTGCCCCAAAATCCAGACCGGATGGTTTCCGCCGTTGACCGTGGGGAATGTCATCGGCGCATCACGCATGTCGAGGATCAGTGGTAACGTCGAAGCGATGTTTTGTTTCAGCACGGACTGGATCAATGCAGCACAATTCAATTGGGATCTCCGTTGTTCTTTGATGGATATGCCACAGCATCAGGCGGCGAAGCGTTATGCAGCCGAAGCGGCGAGCTTTGCAGTTTGCTCGATTTTGCGCGGGTGAACCTCACCCTTCTCGACGTAATGCTTGAGCTCTTCGCCAACGCGGACAAGCAATCTTCGCGTCGACCAGACGCAGAACGGTTTGATTGGGTTTGCCCACCAGGAAAGGCGGATGGTAGGTCGGATCAAGACCCGGCAGTGTTTTTCGTCGATGGGCTGAATCGTCCAGTGATTCGAAGCCTCTTTGACCCAACCGGGTACTCCAGCGCCGGCTCGGTAGGCATAGCTCATCGTCTCGGGAGAATACTCAGTCAGCTCCTCCGACACGGTCGAAGAGGGGGATAAGTGACAGACTCGCTTTGCGCCGACGCCTAGTTCACCCGAGATCGATGTACTCGCAACGACGCTTGTCCACTGACCAATGTCACCAAACTGTAGTCCCAAGACTTGCCACACACGTTCGGCACTCGCGTCGACGATGATGTCGTGGTCAAAACGACTCATTGGATTCCTCTCAATTGTTTGCAAACGGTATGCGGGCACAAGCACTTCAGGAACTTTAGAGACCGAGGAGTCTCAATCCGATTCCTGATTGAGGAAGCGCGGAGAAAGATTTTTGCACTTGATTGCAACCGGGCGGCTCGAACAAGCTCGTCAGCGAAATTGCCTATTTCGGCAAGCCGCTAGCGCATAAGAGGCCGGGCACTGTCTTAGCAAGCTGTTGCCGCCAAGGGCCCGACGCTAGCGCGTTCGGCTCACGTGCACAGATCCCGAAAGAACTGATCGCTTTCATCGTCGAGTGGGAAGATCAGTTCCACGCGTAGCTCACTCAACGTGACTTCTCTCGCCGATTCGAACCGCATCACGGTTGCAAAGGTTCGAATGATCTTGTCGCCAACGCGAAATCTCGGTGACACCACATCGGGGTAGCCTTCGGTCGGTGCGTTGGGGCGTGGTGTATCCGCAAGATGATTCAGCGCACGTTCCACCAGAGCGGTCAATTCGGGATCGCCGTGTTGGGCAGCCTCGTGAATCTTGCGATCAATCCAGGCCCATGCGACCTCTGAAAAGTTGTCGATGAACTTTCGATTCGGGCCGGGACCGAGCCAAGTATCGATCGATTCCTCAGGTGTCATCTCCTCACAGCCCGGCGCGAATTTTCGGTGCGCCTCGTTGCACCGCAGCACCTTTCCGAGCGAATTGAACGCACACGCGGGATAGGGATTGTGGCGATCCAGGATCAAATCGAGTGCGGCACGGTAAGGAGAGACCTCGGGTGATTCAAGTTCGCGCTGAGCAAATTCGGGCGGCAAACCCGCTGAAATAAGGAGCGAGTTCTGGTTGCGTATCGAGAGATCAAGGCATTGGGCTAGTCGCAAGATCAAGTCGCGTCCGGGCCGCGACCGACCCGACTCGATGAACGATAGATGCCGCGGAGTTGTCGATGCGGCACTGGCAAGTTGAAGCTGGCTGAGCCCCCGTTGACGACGCCACATTTTTAGCTGCTGGCCAAACGCTGTCGGCGCTTCTTTGAGTTGACTAGACATGAGGCCAAAATAGCGGCGGAAACGTCTTCCTACAATTCCCGCACAAGGAAGCGCCGATCATCGCGAATTCGTAAGCTCGACCACACTTGCAGATCGCTGCTTGCTATTCTGTGAACGACAGTCACCACATCCCACCGAACGTGTGAGCTATTGGTTTCGCGTTCCGCCCCACCTTCATGAGCTACCGAATGCACTTCCGTCACCTTGCGCTCGCATTGTTTGCAGCGATCGTTTTTGTCTTCGCTTTCACAGACCTTGGTTTGGCCAACGAGGCAAACACACGACCGAACATCGTATTGGTGATGGCTGACGATCAGGGATGGGCCCAGACCGGCTACTACAACCATCCCGTGTTGAAGACACCCAACCTCGATGCGATGGCCGGCAACGGACTTCGCTTCGATCGGTTTTATGCGGGTGCTCCCGTCTGTTCGCCAACCCGGGCAAGTGTGTTGACAGGTCGCGCCAATGATCGCACCGGCGTCCCCAGTCATGGTCATGCGCTTCGCCGCCAAGAAATCACGCTGCCGAACTATTTGCGACAAGCGGGCTATGCGACGGGGCATTTTGGGAAGTGGCACCTCAACGGATTGCGCGGCCCCGGCGTGCCCATCCTCGCATCCGACGATCATAACCCAGGCCATTTCGGATTCGACAAATGGATTTCGGTCACCAACTTCTTTGACCGCGATCCAATCATGAGCCGCATGGGCAAGTTCGAGGAACATACCGGGGATTCTTCGGAGATCATCGTCGACCTCGCGTTAGCGTTCATCAAGGCAAGGGCCCAAGCCGACCAACCCTCGTTCTCTGTCATCTGGTACGGAACGCCACACCATCCCTTCAAGGCGACGGAAGAAGACATGCGAGGCTTTGAACGCTTGGATCCGTCATCGGCGAACCACTACGGCGAACTCGTTGCGATGGATCGCAGTATCGGCACTTTGCGCAAAGGGCTGCGTGAGGCCGGCATCGCTGACAACACCATTATCTGGTTTTGTAGCGACAACGGCGGGCTTCCAAAAATCAATCCGTCGAGTGTTGGCCAGCTACGTGGAAACAAAGGCACTGTCTACGAGGGTGGACTTCGCGTTCCTGGCATCGTCGAATGGCCCGCCGTCATCAAGCCACGGATCACGAGCTATCCCGCGGGCGTGGTCGACATGTTGCCAACGATTCTCGACATCACGGGGATCGAGCTGAAGGATCAGCGCCCGATTGACGGGCTATCGCTTCGCAAACTGTTTGCTGCGGAAATCGGCGATCGGCCCACACCTCTTACCTTCCGGTTCCAAGGCCGCGGCGCCATCATCGACAATCGCTACAAAGTGGTCGCCAATCGCATCAAGAACAAGAAGTTCGAGATGTTCGATCTTGTCGATGATGTGAGCGAATCAACCAACATCGCCAATGCTCACCCGAAACGTTTCGCAAAACTTCGTGATCAACTTGTTGCATGGCACACGACAGTCGAAGCAAGCGTCAACGGGCTCGACTATCCCGAAGGTAAAGTCAACGACGACGAACCGACGCCACGCTTTTGGACCGAAGTTGATGAGTACAAACCTTACTTCGAACAGTGGCAACATCGTTGGGAATACGAGTCGCGTCTTAAACCAAGCAAGAAAACCAAATGAGTTTGTGCACAGTGTCACAAACTACCTTGCGGAGTTTATCTGTTTTCACACAACCGCAGCTGCGCTTACTTGTCGCTTAGGTTGTGCATTGTTTCACAAGACAAAGAGGCTCAAAAAGTTTGACTTGAAACTTTTGCACGTTTAGCTTTGGAACGTTGGTGACAAGGATTTCACTTTGTCTTATTCGTCAAGGCGGTTTCTTGCAGGTGCGCTTTGGCGGTGCTTATCCCTTCGTTCAAACGGACACTTGCCATGGCAACAATGCAAATCGCACAAGACTTCATGCGGCGACAGCTTGTGACTCTGGAACCGCAAACCTGTGTTCTCGACGGTATCGACCGCCTGTTGCGAAGCAACATTTCTGGCGCGCCCGTTGTGGATGCTGCAGGAACCTTCCTCGGTGTCTTTTCAGAGAAGTGTTCCATCAACGCGTTGACCGACACCGTTGAACTTGGCGATGAAGTTGGCATGCATATCGTTCGAGCGCGCGAAATCATGACCAGCAGCTTGACGACCCTCTGTCCTGAGCTTGACGTTTTTGAAGCGATCGATGACATCCTCGCAAAGCGAGTATCGGGTGCGCCCGTAGTCGATGCATCGGGCCGCTTCCTCGGGATCTTTTCAGAAAAGACGGCAATGCGTGTGCTGTTGGCGGCTGCCTACGACCAACTTCCCGGATCGAACGTTGGGTCGTATATGAATACAGACCGGCAACGGATTTTCGGCGAAGACACCAATCTTTTGGATCTTGCTCACAAGTTCCAACAGACGCCTTATCGGCGATTACCGATCCTGCGTGGCGATCTGCTCGCTGGCCAAGTCTCTCGGCGCGATGTGCTACGTGCCGAGCTCCGCGTCGCCAAAGACGTGTCGACCAAGATTGAAAACGGCACGGCGGACGAACGGCTCATGAAGGCATCAACGCTCTCCTCGATTGATCGTTTTATGGACAGCAATGCTCAGACGATCGCGATGGGTGACGATATCCTGTCCGTCGCTCAAATGTTCCTAACGACTCCTTATCGCCGACTTCCCGTCCTTGAAAACGGTAAACTGATCGGCCAAGTCAGCCGCCGCGATTTGCTGGCCGCCGCGGCAGCTCTCCTGCGGCCAAAAGCGGAAAAGCATCATGCCGAAACGCTTTACCTCAGTCCGATTGCGGAATCGCTTCCGCCGTCATTGGGATAACCACTGCGGTTTCCGATGAGCCGCGATCGCGCTAGTGAGCGGGCCCTACGCATCCAAAGGGCCCTATGCCTCAACTCATCAGGGCCTCTACGTATCAGGGCCTCGACCGATCGGGGCCTGCGGCTCACCGGCGGGAACCGTCTTCTTGCTCACCGTTTGCGCGATACAATCAGAGGCCTGTTTGAACCGCCTCGTCTAGGGAAACAATCAAGTGCAACTTCGCGCAGACGATCTCGCTGTCCACGTCTTCACACCTTCGGACGGATCGGAATCCGCTGCGATCAAAGTGGTCCATCGTCCCTCTGGCAAAGAATCAATCAACGACGCCACTGAGTGCCAAATCAAGAATTTGCGGCTCGCGATCACAACGCTGCTGACAGCAATGAATCCACACCCGGAACAAATCTATCCACCGGAAATGATTTTGTTTGACCATGTTCGCGTCAATCTGCCAGAGTCCTTCCACGACGGCGACATCAAGGACATGTCGTGGGACTACACAAGCTCGGAATGGCGATTCTTTGTTGAGTGCACCGAAACCAAGGTCACCAATTGGTATGTGGTTGCCGATCTCGAACCGATCGAAGAAGCGTAGACGCGACTGCCGATGCCCCTGAATGTCCAACAATAACGCTGACTCCGATATCGTCGAGTCAAATCCGTACGCTCCTCCGGCGCATGTCGAACCAACCGGCAGTGGCAACGACCTACCGACACTGCTGGCCGATCCGGTCCCATTCACCGGTTCGCTCTCGGTCGAAAACGTGCGCGACTACTTGCGGCACTACGACCATGTTGACGTTCGGTCGATGCTCCTGATCCTGCTACTTGCGACTCCGTTTGCAATCATTCCGCATCTGTTTCTCGGCTGGGAAGGTTTGCCGATCTCGATCGGCTATCTGGGAATCGCACTGATCGCCGCGATCACGTCAACACTTCCCTACCGGCTGGCTGTCTTCAACAGAGCCAATCCCGACTGCTACAAGCCTTGCGCCGGCACCATTGATGCCCAAGGGGTATCACTCACTCGAGACGGTGTCGCACAATCGTTTCGCTGGGATTGGTTCGACGATGCGATCATTGGCGAACAAGCGATTGCTTTTCGGCCCTCTCTTCACAACCACGAACCTCTGCTTGTCGCCGCTTCCATGCTCTCAAGCCTGAGTGATTGGGATCGGGTCAAAGAAGTTGCAGAGATGCTGCATGACCCCAATACCGATTTCGGCACGACCAACTACCGCAAATATGACGTCCGCGGACTCTTGCGTCGAAAGCGTGATCCAAGCGTGGATGGCCCCGACTCGGCAATCACATTCCGAGGCAGCATCACACGTGCCGACTTGCCCCGTCGCGCTCACTCCCGTTGGCGAAACCGACCCCGACGTGCAAAGCTCGTTCTCGTTGGGTTGGCTTTTTTTGGCGCGTCAATTGCGTTAGGCATCGCTCAACCTCTTGGCAACACTTTCGTTGCAGTGACCGTCACGCTTTTCTTGAGCCTCGGGCTCTATCGGGCAGCACGAAACCATTGGTCTGGCGGGGCGTCGCAGCACAGCGTGCTTTATGTTGTTGCCTTTGCGACCGACAAGGGAATTACGGCCGACTACGCCGTAACAACGACCTTTGTCCCTTGGATGCAAATCCGTTGCATCGAGAATTCGGACGATCGAATCTCGCTGCAACGCTCAGGCGTTCGGCAGTTGATCATCGCAAAGCCGCAAATGTTCGCGTCTTCGGACCATTGGCAGCAGTTTCAAAAGCTCGTCGATGAGCAAACGGTTACGAGCGAATGAAATCACGGCTTGGTGAAGGCGACGTCGATTGAATGAACGTCCACGACGCCCTTGCCAGGGATCTCGATCGCCCGCAGGGTCAACGTCTGCCGTCCACCTGACAACTTGATAGAGCCCAGATCGATTGGCCGAAAGTCTTTGACAAAGTAGTGGGACTTCTCCACACGTTCTTTTGATTTGTCATACAGCGGCGGATCAAAGACCTCCTTGATTTTGGCTTTGACAGTCCCGCCAGCATCGGACGCCAACTGAACGACCGCGTTCTCGTTTCCCTCGCGACATGTGTAACGCAAAGTCACGTCGTAAAGCCCAGGCTTGGCAACATCGACATCCCATGTGATTGCGTCGTCACTCGAGGTCCAATTGACCAAGAAAGAGTTGTTTGGTGCTTTCGACGACCGCTCAATCGATCCATGGGGAATGGCATCCCGGGCCGGCAACGTTCCATGTTTTCCGAATCCGACATGGAATGGCCGATCCGAATTCGCCTCGAACTCCTTTTGCATCGCCAACAAGTGGCTTCGGGCCGCCTTGCTGAGTTCGGCGAACCGTTCCGGATATTGTTTGGAAACGTCCTTCGTTTGTCCGGGATCGCTCTCAATATGAAAAAGCTTCCCCGTCGCATCGAGCCGGAAGTTCTGACTGCGCACGCTTACGTTCTTTCCCTTGACTGCGAAGAGCAATCGATCGGATTTGGTTGTTTGCCTACCCAGCAGATTGGGCGCAAAGCTAACGCCGTCGAGCGGCTTGCGGCTTTCCAAGTCAACGCCGCACAGATCGCAAAGTGTCGGAAGGAGATCGATTGCGCCCTGAATCGGTCGCAAACGTCGGGCGTGTTTGATTTTGCCTGGCCAACGAATCATCAATGGCGACCTCAAACCTCCTTCGTCAATCGCGCCTTTTCGCCCCTTCATGCCTCCGTTCCACCGATACGAATTCGGACCATTGTCTGAAAAGAAGACGACAATCGTGTTTTCCCGCAACCCAAGCTCGTCGATCGACGCCAGGAGCCGGCCGACGTTCCAATCAATGTTTTCGACCATCGCCAGCGCCGCGCGCGTCATCATGACGTCCTCGCGTTTGGGGTCGCGATGAGTCATCCCAATCGGTTGGTCTTTGAATTTGTTGTAGAACCGATCGTCGATCATCATCGGCGAATGGGGCGTGTTTAGCGGCAGGTAGCAGAAGAAGGGTTTCGATCGGTGCTCTCGAATAAAGTCGATCGCGTGATCCGTAAAGTCATCGACTACAAATCCATTACCGCGCACCATGGTTCCGTTGTGGTCCAGCGGTGGACTGAAATAGTGTCCCCAATGCCCCGAAGTGAATCCGTAGAACTCATCGAAGCCTTTGTCATTTGGGTGGAGTGGGGATTGCGTGCCGTTGTGCCATTTACCAAACGCACCCGTACGATAACCGGACGCTCGAAACACTTCGGCGATGGTTGTTTCGTCTGCGTTGAGCCTTTCTTCCCCACGGCTGACACCGCTGACGCCCGTACGCGGGTAGTAGCGGCCCGTAAAAAACTCGGCACGTGTCGGCGCGCAAACCTGGCAAACATAAAAGTGTTCGACCGTCGTTCCGTCATGAGCAAGCGAATCAATATTCGGCGTTTTCAGATTGGTGTTCCCATTGATCTCCAAATCGCCCCAACCTTGATCGTCCGTCAACACGACAACCACGTTGGGAGGAACCGCGTACGCTTTGACCGAAATCGCCAACAGCAGAAACAAAGCGAGAGATCGCGGCTTGCGGTGCATTTTGAGGACGCCAATGAAAACTAAAGAACCAATACGACGCGGGCAGGTATTCTAGACCAGCTGCCACGCCGAATCAGGCACCGGTACTGTATTCCCTGCTGCATGAGCTACAATCCAGACCCTCACCATCCCTCCTTCGATTGAGCCACCACAACCATGAATCGAATCCTATCTGCACTGTGTCTGTTCGCCGTTTCGGTTACCGCATTTGCCGACGACAGCACCCACCGAAATGCCACCCTTCTTTTCGAAGACAAATTCGAACGGTCCGAGTCGGATGACGCCAAAGAGGAACTTGGACAAGGCTGGGGAACCAACAGTGCCAAGCGTGCCGGCGGAAACAAGCAAGTCGACTTGCGTGACGGAACGATGCACATCGAAATGCACCCAACCGCCGACCACGCAGTCTCAGTGACGCATCCTGCAGAGTTTCGCGACGGTCAGGTGCGACTTCGGTTCATGCTGCCGCGCGATCAAGACAGCTTGGGGCTCAACTTCGCTGACCTCAAATACAAAAAGGTTCACGCGGGTCATTTGTTTGTCGCCAAGATCGCGACCAAGTCCGTCCAGCTTTCTGACTTAAAGATGGGACGCATGGACTTGAAGACACGTCAGATGCGGCTTGCAGACCAACTGACCGAGGAAGCCAAAGAGAGAATCAAACGCAACGAGAAACGCTTCCCTCACCAATTGAAGCCTGGGACGTGGCATGACCTTGTCGTCACGGTCAAGGGCGACACACTGGCAGTGCAGATCGACGGCGATGAGGTTGCCAAGTTTGCTTCCGAAGGGATCGCGCATCCAACCAAACGTACCCTTCGGCTCGCTGTGCCTAAGCGCGCCGTCGTTGATGACGTCCAGATCTTTTCCCTTTCATCAAAAGAGGCCAAGTAACTGGCAATGAGTGCCGAGGTAGCAGTCCGTGAAGCGATCGCCGACGATTTCGTCGCGATTGCAGAGATTTACAACCATTACATCAGCGAGACCGTTGTCACGTTTGAAGTCGACCCGGTATCGGCCGACGAGATGAGGTCTCGCTATGACAGGGTGATCGAGCATGGTTTTCCATGGTTGGTTGCGGTCGTTGATGACGAGGAGGTCGCCGGCTACGCCTATGCTGCACAATGGCACCAACGTGCCGCCTACCGATTCTCTGCGGAAATCACGGTCTATTTGTCACCCAACCACACCGGACGTGGCATCGGCTCGGCGCTTTACGCTGATCTAATCGATCGACTTACCGCCAAAGGAATCCACACCATCATTGGCGGCGTCGCGCTACCGAATCCAGCGAGTGTCGTGTTGCATGAAAAGTTTGGAATGCAACGAGCTGCCTACTACCGCCAAGTCGGTTTCAAGTTCGACCGCTGGATCGACGTTGGTTATTGGCAGCGCATTCTTTCTGAGTGAGACGTGTTCTTGTTTCTGCGAAATTACCTGCTGTGATCGCAGAACAAATTGCTGGGGCATGGGGTAGCTGATAACCTGATTGGTGTTCGGATTTATAGGGGCACACCAAAGCATCGTGTGATCAACGTCAATGCAAGTTACCTGTTACAAATGTTCAGCAGTCACAAGCGTTGATCAGGTCCATTCGACGCGTTGCCCCAAGTGCGGTTGCGCCCTTTTCGATGAACCATCGTCGGCGTCGGCAACCACTGTCTATGCAAGAGAAACGCCCGCCCAGTTCACCGAGGCTCCCAAGAGCATCGGCAAATACCGTGTGATTCGCCCGGTCGGTGAAGGTGCGTTTGGCGTCGTCTACCAAGCATACGATGAAAAACTCTCGTGCAACGTAGCCATCAAGGTCTCTCGCCATCGCTCGAGCGAAAAGACCACCGAGATGATGCTGCGCGAGGCGCGCACGATGGCAAAGTTGCGGCACCCCAACATTGTGCGTGTTTTGGGTGCAGACCAAACACTCAACGGCGACGTCTATCTGATCTTGGATTGGATCGACGGGCCGACCTTGCGAGCCGCGGCCAAAAAGGAACCGCTATCGATCGATGATTCGGTTGAAATGATTCGCACGGTTGCCGATGCAGTGCATTCTGCACACCGGGCTGGGTTTGTTCATCGCGACCTGAAACCCGCAAACATCCTTATCAGCAGCGAAGGTGTTCCGTTCGTCTCGGATTTTGGCTTGGCGATCGAAGAATCGACGCAGTTCGAACGCCGCGGCGAATTTGCCGGAACGGTCGAATACATGGCGCCCGAACAGGTTCGAGGCGAGTCGCAGTATCTGGATGGGCGGGCCGATGTCTGGGCTTTGGGCGTCATTCTTTACGAATTGCTTGGCGGCAGGCGTCCTTTTCGCGGCAGCAAGGAGCAAGTGGCCGATGAAGTCTGCAATCGCGAACCTCCCGCGTTGCAACTGGCCAACGAAGAGATTTCCGATGAACTCGACGCGATTGTCCGAAAGTGCCTGGCCAAGCGGATAGACGAAAGGTTCGCAACGGCCGGCGCGCTGCGTGACGCGCTTGCCCAATACCAGAACGAGACCTCCGCCCCCGCGCGTTCCGAAGGCCAGGGCTCACTTCGTCTGCTCGTCTCGCTGCTCCTATTCGCGGTCGTGGTTGGGCTGCTCGCGATGGCCAACAACACAATTGGACGCTCCGACAGCGATGGGGGTGAACAAGTCAGCGCCGAGCTCGAGCCGATTCGCGACTACGCCAAAGGCAAATGGACCAAGCTGCTTAGTGGTGGCGTTGTCAAGCGGCTCATGCCGGGCGAAGAGACCGGATCAAGGCTTGTCGCCAACCCTGAAATGGAAGAGTTACATGCGATCATACATGGACGGGCGTTTATCGACATCGGCCTAATCACCGAGCCCGACTGCAAGATCATGATGAGTGTCGACCAACAAAGATGGGCCGGCGACTTTGCCTTTTACTTCGGCTTACATCGTGTTGCAGATGGATACCAATGTCAGATGATCGAACTGTTGAGACGCACCGAACGACCGAACCAGAATTCTTTTTGGCTTGTGCGCTCAATCGTCAAACTGAATGAGAACTTCGACTACCATGGTGCCCAGCAAGTTGCGTCTGCACAAATTCCCCACCCAGGTTTCGCCAAGAAAGATTGGGTGATGTATTTCCGAAATTACCGCCTTGAGTCATGCACCTGGGACGGCCGAGCGATGGATTCGCTCGTTCCTGACAACGAGATTCTCGACAGCATGCACTCGGAGGGTGACTTCGGATTCTACATCGACGACGCTTCAATCATCCTGTCCCAGTTTAGAATCAACGTGGAGTGAACGTCATGGGGTCGAGCAAGCGAATCAAGATCCGACTAGACATTTCGATTCCTACCGACGGAAGCTCGGTAGAAGTCGTATCGACCCAACAGCAGGACTGTGAGCAGATTTGCCATCCCGGCACCGGCAAATTCGGTGTGGCATCGGTCATCAAGGCGCCCTTGGCGGGGCAACCCTACCCGGTGAAAGTGACCGGCGGCAGCACGACAGGGGTGATCTGTGCGTACGGCAATGCGCCGGCATCTGGAAACAATTACCCAGCGACCGTCGAGGGAAGCTGCAATGGCGGTGCTACGGTTTCGGGAACAGTCGACCAAAACGACGGAAGTTGGCAACTCGACTCCATTCCTAATGCGGAATGTGGTGGGTCCGGCCCCGATCCAAGCAACGACCTCACCGTTTGCTTCTACGACGAATTGGGGAATCCAGTTGGTGGAAACTACTCAACCACTTTCATCGGCGAGTGCTCTGACGAAACCTACTGCGGCAGTGGCAACTCGGGACAGTCATCGATGGAAATCGCACGTTCGTCCGCAGCGATGCATGTGCCGTTGAGCTATGAAGTCGAAGCGAACGGGTTCTCGTCGGAACTTTCCGTCTTCGGCGGAAAATGGAGCCTGCAGGTCGACACGGGCAACGACAACGACAACCTGTCAGTCTGGCGTGACGGAGGGGGCGAAGCGACTCTCGAATTGATCCTCTGCAAGAAGACTGGCAGGGCGAAATTGGTCTTCTCGACATCCGGCGCCACTGTGATCACCTACCGCATCGACCAAGGCTGGAACCCGATGAATGTTGCGGAGTTTGCCGACGTCAGTTCTCGCGCCGTCCCACCGGGTGCGTCGATCCCCGGAGTCGTCGTGGTGACCCCCAAGTAGTCACGCCATCAAGGCGGAAACCTTAGCACCGATTTCCTGTCTGAGCATTCCTACCACGGGGTAGCCGGGCACGGGGTAGCCGGGCACGGGGTAGTCGGGCACTTGGTAGCTAGGGCACGGGGTTACATCCAATGGGAAAAACTGCAATCGGGAGCTCTTCGCATTGCTCGGCCTCACGACTTCAGCAATCACGCGGGCTTCGACGCCGCAAGAGGTAGCGTCGACCTTGAGTCAACCTGCGCAGCCACGCGAGGGTGGGCCCTGGTGGCTTTGGCCCAATGTCGTTGAAGGTTTCCAACTCGCCGTCCAGCGACGCATCAACGACACATCCGTCGAGCCTCGCATCGAAGCCGATCGCGGAATCGTGATTGTGGGCGGCGGGCCCTATTTGCCCTCGGTTTATGTTTCGGTCCGTGTGATTCGCAAACTCGGCTGCAACCTACCGATTGAGGTTTGGCATTTCGATGGCGAAATTGACGAGGCCATCGGGAACGAGATTTCCGCGTACGACGTCACCTTCGTCAATGCCGACCGGCTAAGAGAAACAGCTCCGTTTCGCTTCCTTGATTGGCATTGGTGGAAAGGGTGGCAGCTAAAGTCTTATGCGCTACTCAATTCACGTTTTCGCGAAGTCCTACTGCTTGATGCTGACTGCTTTCCCGTCAAGGAACCAAACTACCTTTTCGAGTGGAGCGGTTTTCGCGACCACGGCGCCGTGATCTGGCCTGACCTCAAGACGTCGCCGACCAAGATCAACACGGCCAATTGCAACCTGTTCGAAATCGATCCGCCAACCGGACGGCTCGCCGAGTCGGGACAACTGATGGTGGACCGCGAGCGTTGCTGGAAACAACTACGATTGGCGGGCTTCTATAACGAAGCGGCCGACATCTCCTATCGATACATCTGGGGCGACAAAGACACGTTCCCCTTCGCCTGGCAACGAACGGGAACGCCCTATGGTCGCATGTGGCCTGAGTCTCATTTTCAATCCCACTGCATCCTGCAGCGGGACTACCGTGGTCACGTCATCTTCCAACACCGAGTGAACGACAAATTCAAGCTCGAAGACTCTCACTACGATTCGACGCCGCAGCCTTCAACAGAAAACCGCTATCACCCAGGTCTCGCTCACGAGGCCTTCAGCTTTCAAGTACTTGACGAACTTTCGAAAAAGATCAATGGGCGTTCCGCCACGACGCTGAGTTCCGAGAAAAGGGGCAACCCCAAGTCGAAACCGGGTTGCATCACCCAGATGTATCCGCCCGTCAGCGTTGACACGCTTTGCAGCGAAGACTTGCAGGATGCTTTTCAAGAAGCGTTCATCGAATCGGGCGAACTCACCTGCGATCCGTATGAATACGACATCGATCGACTAAGGCCCCACACGCGTTGCATCTCGGCAAGTCTCTTCAAGTGCCACCCTGACAACACGTCAGAAAACGAATCCGACGTGGACGATGCCAAGTGGCGCGAAAAATACTGGCAAGCGTTGCACGCACGCGTCGCTGAATTGCGATCTTGGCCCGACTGGAAATTGAGACTCTACGTTGAACCCAAGTTGTGGCGTGATGCGTGCGAATCCTTTGGCAACCATCAGCAGATTGAGTTGTTGCGGATGCGCAACAATACCATCGGCGCGAGCCCCGGAGCCCTTTGGCGGTTCCTTGCCTTTGACGACCGCAGCTTGGAAACCGTTTTGGTTGCCGACATTGATGAACCACTCAGGCGAAAGAAATTGATCGTCAGTTCATTCACGCACGATGACAGATCTGTGCTGGGGCGTCTGGGCGGTTTCTATTGCAACAACGGCTACCGCGTCTCCTCCGGAAGGAACGATGCGAAAAACTACGCAACCATCCTGGCGAGTCGCATTGTTGCGTGTCCGGCTCGATTCGACGTTGACATGAAATCGACGATGCGAGGATTCATGGCGTATCGTCGACAAGGCGCAATGAGTGAACGGCGCTGGGCCTATTCAAAGGAAGAGCTCCCCACTCCCTACAACCGTCCAATCGGAAAACACGCATTTGGCTGGGGTTCTCATTGGTACATGTACTGTTTCGACGAACGGTTCTTGAAGCACGTCCTCTACTACCACTTTGCGGACCGCGGGCAACTTCACACTTGGTCTCCCTATACGGCCAAGCACCCAAAATCTCACGAGGGCGAACTCGACTTTGCCTATGTGGTCGAGCGTGGGAACACCGTCGTGCATGCCCGCTAGTGCTATGGATTGAATTGCGCTTCCACCAGCAGAAACCCTCGCCAAGTTCACACAACTGAGCCGCGATCGCGTAAGCGGCCGGGCCTTGATCGCCTTCACGCTCGCTGCGCGTCGGCAAGGGCCCGAGGCCTGACGGCCAGCGGCTCACGGCCACAAACACGCCCGCTTGAAATGCGATCCGTTTTTTGTTTCAACAGTGCGTCACATCCGGATACCTGCAGAGGCACATGACGTGAAACAAATCCTTGTCTATGGCGATTCACTGACCTGGGGAATCATTCCGGGCACTCGCGAACGCCTGCCTTTCGAGCAACGTTGGCCCGGCATCGTCGAAGCCAATTTGAACGCGGGCAGCCCCAACGTGAGAATGATCGAGGACTGCTTGAACGGTCGGCGCACGGTCCTTGAAGATCCCTTCAAAGAGGGCCGCAACGGATTGATCGGACTTCAACAACGGATCGAGGTCAACACGCCTCTCGCGATGGTGATCATCGCACTTGGAGTGAATGACTTTCAGTCGATGCATGCCTACAACGCCGACTTGTCCGCGCTCGGTATTCAAACGTTGATCACGGCGGTTCGATCAGCGCCGATCGAACCGACCATGGGTGTTCCGAAGATCATGGTGATGGCCCCGCCAGCGTTAAAACCACCACGAGGTTTCATCACACCGAAATTCACCGGTGGCGACAAGAAATCAGTGGGGCTTGCCGAAGCCTATCGGAACATCGCCCATGCGAATGATTGCGAATTCTTCGATGCTGGAAGCGTGATCACAACCAGCGACGAAGATGGTGTGCACCTCACGGCCGATCAAACCAACGTCCTCGGTCAAGCCATGACTAAGAAAGTTGGTGAGGTGCTCGGGATCCTGTAGATCATGCTTCGCATGACAATTCATGCGGTGTCATTCCGTAGGTCATGCTCCGCATGACAATTCACGCGTTGTCATGCACAGCATGACCTACCTATTGCCTAGCGATACCGCATGTCGCAGGTCACGCCGCCGGCCGCCCAAAGGTAACCGTGGACGGTATAGTCGGCCACCATTCGGTGACTACTAAATCGCCAAGCCAGCGTGCTGATGCTGTGCATCATGCGGTTGATCCATGCCTTGGGAAGGCCATCGGCATCGCGATCGTAGTAACAGGGAATCACCTGATTCTCGATCGTGTCGTACAGTGCTTCGGCATCGCGAGCATCCGTGATCTCGTCATCACGATGACTTCGCCCCTGTCCGATCGCGAAACCATTGACACCGTTGTAGGCTTCGCCCCACCAACCATCGAGGATGCTGCAATTGAGTCCGCCGTTGAGCACAACCTTTTGGCCACTGGTACCACTGGCCTCAAGCGGGCGACGTGGATTGTTCAGCCAAACGTCGACGCCCTGAATCAAGTGACGACAAACGTTGATGTCGTAGTCCTCAATAAAGGCCACACGCCCTTGGAAACGTGGGTCGTGACGAAGGTTCGAAATCTCTTGGATAAAGCGTTTGCCCGGTTCGTCTTTCGGGTGAGCCTTTCCGGCGTAAATCAGCTGCACGGGACGGTCGGTATCCTGCAAGATCCCGGCGATACGATCGATTTCGCTGAACAACAGGTTTGCACGCTTGTAGGTAGCAAAGCGACGCCCGAAACCGATCGTCAGCACGCGTGGATCAAGCACGCGGCGGGCTGCTTCGACCACGGTGTCACTTTCGCCGCGACGACGACACTGCCGACTGACTCGTCGTCGAACGAACGAGAGCAGATTGTTCTTCAGCGCGTTGTGCGTCTCCCAAAGCTCGCCCGGATCGACCGAGTGAATCGAACTCCACGCCTCGGGGTCGTAGATTCGACTCTTCCAGTCGCTGGGGAAATGCTTGTCATACAGCTGTGCCATTTGGCCAGCCAACCATGACGGAACGTGAACGCCGTTGGTGATGTGTCCAATCGGCACATCATCTTCGGGGCGATCGGGGAACATGTGAGCCCACATTTTGCGTGACACAACGCCGTGCAAGTTACTCACCGCATTGGCGTAGCGGCTCATCTTGAATCCGATCACGGTCATGCAGAACGTCTCGGAGTCGTTGTTGACATCGACGCGTCCGAGTCCGAGCAAATCCTTTTCGGAAATGCCAAGAGAGTCACGCAGCGGCCCCAGGTGTTCTTCAACCAATTCTGGCGGGAAACGGTCGTGGCCAGCGGGAACGGGCGTGTGCGTGGTGAAGCAAGTCATGCGTGCCGCTTGATGCTGTGCTTCGGCAAACGTCATCCCATCTTCTTGCATCAACTTATTGATGACTTGCAGAGCACCAAACGCCGAGTGGCCTTCATTGAGGTGATAGACGCCTGGATCGATTCCCAAAGCGCTGAGTGCTTTGACGCCACCAACGCCAAGCACAAGCTCTTGGCGAATCCGAGTGCGTTGGTCACCACCGTAAAGGCGGCTGGTCAATTCACGGTCTTCGGGTTTGTTGCCTTCGACATTGCAATCGAGCAGGTAAAGGCGGACGCGCCCCACATGCATCAGCCAAACCTTGGCGAGCAATTGGCCGTTTCGGGTATCGATCGAAACCGTGATCGGCTTGCCATCTTTGTCCAACGCTGGTTGCATTGGCAGGTTGTCGATTTGCGTGACCAAATAGTCTTCGCGCTGATAGCCTTCTTCGTCCAGGTACTGGCGGAAGTAGCCTTGCGAGTAATACAGACCAACGCCAACCAGTGGCACGCCCAATCCAGAGGCACTCTTGATATGGTCGCCCGCGAGAACGCCAAGACCGCCACTGTAGATCGGTACCGACTCATGGATACCAAACTCGGCCGAGAAATAGGCAACCGGCTTTGCGCCCAAGACGCCTGCGTTGGTTGCCGCCCAACTTGAGTTACTCGCCAAGTACTCTTGCAGTCTTCGGTAGGCGTAATTGATTCGGCTATGCAAAACCAATTCGCTGGCACGTTCGGCAAGTTGTTCCGGGGTCAATTCGCGCAACAAAGCAACCGGGTTGTGGTCGAGCTGTCGCCATCGAATCGGGTCGATGTCGCGAAACAACTGATCGCATTCCGGATGCCAACTCCACCACAGGTTGTTTGCCAATGCCCACAACTTGCCATACAAGTCGTCGGCGTGATGGTGGGCCGGATCGGGGGTCAAAAGGGGCGATGTCGGCGAGACAGGCGGGGGAAGTTCGGTCTGGCTCATGAAAGCTCGCTGATACTCTTTAGGTTAGTTCGTGGAGGTGAACGGCAATTCGGGTGCCGACCACCAAGTCATCCGTCAATCATTCCATTTCCTACGACGATCTCTCTTCGCCGTGGGCGATCCTCGCACCGGGATGCTCACGTGTGCCCCAGAAAGATAACGATTTCCTCACCAAAACAGAACCAGAAACTAGGCTCCGTGCGGCACTTCTCTCGCAAACCAGGGCTTCGCGGCGGTTTGCTCGGAGCCTTCTGGCAAAACTGGTAAGAAGGGCGGCAAGGGGGATCGTCTTCTTGCCGAATCGGACGCGAGGCCCAATACTTCGGCAGTGAACCATCGTGCACGGTTCTTAGATGATCACGCGTAGGCGGGCGCCGAGAACGCGCATCGAAATCTCGCCCGCTGCACCGAACCCGCCCAGCCACGGCCTGGGCCCATTGGAAGCCCTTATGAACCGAGTAATGCCGGTCGAGACGCCCGATAGTCCTGAACTTGACCAGCTCTGTGAGCGAATCGCCGAGTCGGTCTCGGGTGAAAACTCCGTGGCGGCGTGGCCGAGCGAGACGCTTCGGTTGTGCGGACAAGCGGGAGTTTACCGCTGGTTTTTGGGAGCCGAAGTCGGCGGCTACGGATGGTCCGATCGAGATCAGACTCGCGGCTACCTCCGACTGGCACAAGCCGATCTGAACACGACATTCGTGATCACGCAGTACATGGGTGCGATTCGTCGCATCGCGGGAAGCGAGAACCGAGCCGTCGCCGACCGATGGCTTGAGCCCCTCGTTTCGGGAAGCTCGTTCGCGACCGTCGGTATCAGTCACCTGACGACCAGTAGCCGCCATCTGGGCAAGCCGGCTCTTCAATCGGAGCCTACCGAGAGCGGATTCTTGCTTAACGGGCTCTCGCCCTGGGTCACCGGAGTCCCGCACGGCGATCTTTACGTCGTGGGAGCGACACTCGACGACGGACGCGAAATCCTTGCGGCCGTCGAGCGAGAGACTGAGGGAGTGCGTCCAGGTCCTGGTGCGGCTCTCGTCTCGTTGACCGCCAGCTGCACTGACCGCCTCGAATTCGACAACGTTCATGTCGACCAAGAGATGATCCTTGCCGGACCGATCGAAAACGTGATGCGCACCGGAGTCGGCGCGGGCACCGGCGGCTTGCAAACCTCCACACTCGCGATCGGGCTTTCCAAAGCTGCGATGCACTTCCTGCAGCAAGAAGCCAGCCGAAGAGATGACTTGCGTATGGCGGTGTCTCAGCTGGACGCCGATGTTCGCCAGCTTGAAGAAACGCTGCTGCGCGCGGCCGCCGGTGACGCCGCCTGCGACGCGTCGAACATCCGCGGCAATGCGAATCGGCTTGTGTTGCGCACCACCCAAGCGGCGTTGACTGCGGCAAAGGGTGCTGGATTCTTGGAAGGACATGCGGTTGGTCGTTGGTGCCGGGAGGCTTTGTTTTTTCTAGTTTGGAGTTGCCCACAGCCAGTGGCTCAGGCGCATCTTTGCGAACTTGCGGGGATCGACTCCTAGGCGTCGGTCAATCGCGGGCTGCAGATGCAAGAGGAGAATGCACCGCATCTGCAGCCAAGACCGAAGCCGTCGCGAACGGACAGTCGCCGGGACTTTTACCGCAGCACTGTTGATGGCTGCAGGTCGGCGGGACGACGAATGGCGATCTTTGGTGCCGCCGCTTCACTAACGGCAAGTGCGATCCAACCGTCACGCAGTTCCAGCTGGCTAATCGCCAACCCTTCGGCTGCTGGATGTTCGACCAAGCGAGGCAAAGTGAGTTGCAGCGGTCGATTTGGCGAGAGCACCTTGTTGAAGATCGCTCGCAGCGGCAGCCGGTCACGCATCGACATTCGCGGACCGCTGATACTGAGATGGCCTTCGCGAACGAGCGACGCATTCAAACCGTCGTATTGTGGCAAGTAACGTGCACGGACGATGAATCGTTTTAGATTCAGCTTCTTGCCACGCGTCAGCTTCATCACGCGAAGCGTCACCCAAAGACTGCCGTCTTCGACTTCGATCGTGATCGGACGTGTCTTTGCAAATTGCACGCTGACGTCATCGGGCATGTCGTCCGGCAATTCACGCTCGTCGCTTCCGAACAACACCAACGAATCGCTAAAGATCTCCTGAATCAACTTTGGCTCGTCCTTGGGTACAAGCTGCTCAAGCGTGTTGTTGATTGCCGACTGATGCACCTGAACGCTCATCAAACTCGAGCGAGGAGCTCGTGGCCGCGGGGTGAATGCAGCGAGCTGCCAGTCACCGGCCAATCGATAGCGTGCCAAAATCCTCGACTCGGTCGTTTGCATGTCAACCACTTTCGGATCGAGCTGCAAGCGGCCAAGCGGGCCGAGCACCAAGTCACTCAGTTTCTCCGAGGACTCGTTGACCGATTGAGTCAAACGCGTGTCAATTTCGTCACCAACCTGCTTTTGAATCTTGCGGTTGGCCACGCGATTCGACTTCGCAGCGATCGCCTGGTACTGGCTCTCGGCATAGCTCTTCGTGAGCGACCCGATCAGCGGCCAGCCGTCATAGTCAGTCCGAATGCCGCGCAGTCGCGTCGTGCCTGTGGCGTTGACCACCGAGTTCCCGATGGTGGCTCCTTTGCGGGTGACAACAATCGGCGTCTCGGCGACGAATCGTGATTGGCCACGCGTTCGCAGCGCAACCGGACCGTTGTAGCCGGTCGAGTTGGTCCGAACATCGCCGAGCGTTTTCAGACAAATGTTCCAACGGTCTGGCGAAGGCGACAACGCAATCTGCAAGTCGCTGTCGATTTGGCTTGTGCCACGAATGTTACTGCCAAACATGCGTTCCCGAACCGGCTTCACCTGCGTCTCGACCGTTGGCAAGAAACGCTGTAGCAGCGTATCGCTAATCGCAGTACGAACGTTTGCGTTGCGGTAGTAGGTATCGAGTGCTGTGGCTACCGAGGTCGCCTTTTGGCTCTCCGCAAATCGAAGCGTCTGCACCACGCCGGCGATATCGATGGCGGCCAAATCGATCGCATCCGATTCGCGGCGTTCCATCTGCTGCATCAGTTGTGCGTAGTCGACGGCGCTGCGAGCCCAAGGACGAATCGTTTCTGCCAAGTCAGCCACCGAATCACGGTTTAGCCAACGCAGATGTTCGTCATCCAGGCCATGCCACTGCAAACGAGACAACAAACGCTGAGCAATCACCTGGCGTTGGCGGTACTCAGTCGTTTCGCTCATATTGGCGACTTGATCGAGCATCAGGTAGCGCGACCAAGCGGCCTGATCGCCGGTTTCTTCAAGGTCGTTGCGGACGCTTGCGATGACTTGGTCAATCTCCTCGCTGACCAGCGAATCTTGATCGCTGACCATCCAAGTCGGATCCTCGTCGCTCGCGACAGACCAAATCGGATTCCAAACAGCGACACGTCGTTTGACGGCGAACGCCGTACGGAGCCATTGGATCTGGACATCCCGATCGGAGATCTCCTCCGCACTCTCGAGGCCTTGCGTTGCGAGTTCGTCCAGTTCGTCAAGCAATTGACCCGATTCAGGCGCGCCGATCCGAGCCAATTGGCGAAGTGCCGTCAACTGCTGGGAAACCTTTTCGGCCCACTCCGATGCCGCGGTACCTTCAAGCGACTTGAGCGACAAGTCGAGCGCATTGGTCACGGGCCAAGCGGCCGGTCCAACGCGGATTTCCGGGCGCTGGGGTGTTTCGGTGCGCACAACGTTGGCTGTTTCTGGAAGTGCTGGTTCTGCCTTGATCACTTCTGGCAACGCATCGGTTTGCTGTTCCGTTTCCACAATCACTGGAATAGGAGGCACAGCTTCAGGCTCGACCTCTGCCTGCGAAAGTGTCAGCGAATCGCTTGCCGATTGAACCTCATCTTCAACCACCTCTTTCTCAGCATCGACGGCGGGCTCACCTGTAGCCTCAAGTTCCGTCGGCAACGCAAGGGTGATTTGGCTTTCGTCTTGATCAATCGCCTCGACGTCAGGTTCGACAAGGTTGCCCAGTGCCGAAACGGACTTCGGAAGAATCGACGAGCTTTCAATCTCCTCTTCGATCACGACATATTCGGGGCGCGGCGGGCCGACGAAATCATCGGAACCCTCTCGCGCGTCCTGAACTTGCTGGTCGTCGTTCGTTTCTGCTTCGGAAGATTCACGAAGCGACTCGACCAGCGGTGTCAGATCGAGGCCAGGGAGTCGCGGCTCTTGCAAAATCAGACCAGCGATTTCTTGCCGCTCATTGCGCACGGGAGCCTTGATGGTCTTTGCTTTGGCTTCGTTTTCGTTAGCTTTCGATTCAAGCGATTGCTTGCGAGCACCAGCGAGTCGGGCAGGCAGTTCGAGCGAGTGTGCTTGTTCGCGCTCGAGCACCTTGAAATCGACACTCGGCACTTCGAGATCGGAAAGTGATGCGGGGCCCGATTCATCGGGGACGGGCCAGGCCGCTAACTCGGCTTCGTTGAACACCACCGGTCGCTGCGGCCAACTGCGCCCCGTTTCCGATTCAAACTCGATCGATTCAATCGCGGTCAATAGCCACTGTGTGCTTGGCCCATCGGGGGCGGATAGCCATGCAACACCGACCACGGTTGCCGAAACAACCGCGGGCCAATAGATGAGCGAGCGTATTACTTCCTTGCGCATTTACGATTCTTCCATGAACATTGCCTGCGGAGCGGCCAGCTCTGCCGGTTGCGTTGCGGGCTATTTGACTCTGCCCGTACTTGCGTATCTGGTATGACAATGAGCCGAACGACGATCACCGAATGGGGGAGGTGAACGCCATCGACACGTTGTCGAGGGTGTACGGGTCTAGGACGCAAATCCGACGTGTTTCGCTGTGACGGAAAGCGGAACCATTCATTGGCCGCTTTCTCAGCACAGTTTTCAGAAACATGAGCTTTGCCCCATCGATCAAGACTGTCCCAATCGATTTTGGCCGCTGTTGTTATGCATCGGCGGCAAATTCGCACTGATCAACTGGAAGTTACCCGCCTCCCCCAAGCGGCAATGGCCCCCTAACCGGAAAATCCTGTATAACCGATAACTGCTCGTACCCAGCTTGAACATCGGCTGGGCCTTCGGATCGAAAAAGCTCGCGCAGACGATGACGCTGAATTCGACTAGGCTCTCCGCTATGGAAGGTGCAATTTCGCCAATGGAAGGCAAAAAGATCTACATTTCCGGCCACCGCGGGATGGTCGGCTCGGCACTCTGCCGCCGTTTGGACGGTCAATCGTGCGAGGTCATCACGGCGACGCGCCAGGAGCTTGACCTTTGCGATCAGCGAGCGACCGAGGCCTTTTTTGAAGCCCACCGCCCCAACATCGTCGTTTTTGCTGCAGCTCGTGTCGGCGGCATCGTCGCCAACAACACCTATCCGGTCGAGTTCCTGACCGAAAACCTGTTGATGGCGATCAACTCGATCAACGCGGCTTTCCGCATTGGCGCCGAGCGCTTTCTTTTTCTCGGCAGCACGTGCATCTATCCACGTGACAGCGAGCAACCGATCCAGGAAGAAGCGTTATTGTCCGGTTCACTCGAGCCGACCAACGAAGCCTACGCGCTGGCCAAGATCAGCGGGCTGAAACTTTGCCAATACTACCGTCGTCAGCATGGCGTTCTGTTCCACAGCGCCATGCCTACCAACCTTTACGGACCCGGCGATAACTACCATCCCGAACACAGCCATGTCCTGCCGGCGCTGATCCGTCGCTTCCACGACGCAAAACAATCAGGGGCCGATTCGGTCCAAATCTGGGGAACCGGTTCACCGCGCCGCGAGTTCCTGTTCGTTGATGACCTTGCCGATGCGGTCGTTCACCTGCTTGGCCTGAGTGATCCGCCCGATTGGGTCAATGTTGGAACCGGCATCGATCAAACGATCCTCGAGCTCGCACATCTGGTCGCGCAAACGGTTGGTTTCCAAGGACACATCATCACGGATCCATCGCGTCCGGATGGAACGCCAATCAAATGTAGCGACGTCTCGAAAATTCATTCGCTCGGCTGGAAGCACCAAGTCGACCTTGCCGACGGGCTCCATCAAACCTATCAATCGTTTCTTTCCGAAACGGGCGCAGGCCAACTGCGTTCGGCATGAATGCCAAACCCTTTCGGAACGCAACAATCCGTTTCCTCACTTTATCGTCCCAATTTACTACGCACGTTGGTGTGTTATCGCCATGAGTAAGTCAGCATTGATCACCGGCATCACCGGTCAAGACGGCAGTTACCTCGCCGAGTTGCTGTTGGAAAAAGATTACCTTGTTCACGGCTTGGTCCGTCGAAGCAGTACCTTTTCGACCGAGCGAATTGATCACCTTTACCAAGACTTGCATGACGAGCCGCGTCTGCGTTTGCACTACGGTGACCTAACCGATGGCCAGGCACTGACCAATCTGGTGCTCGATATCGAACCCGATGAAATCTACAACCTTGGCGCACAAAGCCACGTTCGTGTTTCGTATGACCAACCGGTCTACACGTTGCAAACGGTCGGCGTCGGTGCCCTCAACGTTCTTGAAGCGGCGAGGATTCTGAATCAAACCAAACCGGTTCGCGTCTACCAAGCAAGTAGCAGTGAGATGTTTGGCGAGGTTCTCGAAACACCGCAAAAGGAAACAACGCCCTTCAATCCACAGTCGCCCTACGCGTGCGCGAAAGTTTACGCCTATCACCAAACCGTGAACTACCGACGCGGTTATGACTTGTTCGCGTCCAATGGCATCCTTTTCAATCACGAATCGGAGCGCCGTGGCGAAACCTTTGTCACGCGAAAGATCACACGTGCGGCAGGTAGGATCAAGATGGGGATTCAATCGAAACTCTATCTCGGCAACCTCGACGCGAAACGGGACTGGGGCTACGCCAAGGACTACGTCGAAGGCATGTGGCGAATCCTCCAGCATGACGAACCCGATGACTTCGTTTTGGCGACCGGCCGCACCGAATCGGTTCGCGACTTCTGCCGACTGGTCTTTGAACAGCTCGATCTGAACTACGAAGACTACGTCGAAATTGACCCTCGCTACTTCCGCCCGGCCGAGGTCGACTTGCTCTTGGGCGACGCATCGAAGGCAAAAGACAAACTCGGCTGGACGGCCAAGACCGATCTTGAAGAACTTGCTCGCATCATGACCCAGCACGACTACGAACTGGCTCAGCGCGAGGCACATGCCCGCAGTTTTGTCGCCTCCTAGTTTGGAAGCGTCTTTTCGCGTTGGGCGAAGTTCGAATTTCGTGCGTCATGCCGCCTCGACGATTCGCCCTCGGATGACGACAATGCTCGTTTGACTTTACGAAGCGAGCCTGCGGAGCGGAGATGGGAAAGAAGAAGGCAGCGGCTACCTTTGAGCACGTCGAGCCAATTGGCGACCGTGTCTTGGTACGCAAAGACGAACCAAAACGAGAGACCCGTGGGGGGATCGCACTGCCCGATGCAGCTGAGATCCCAACGATCACAGGTCGCATCGTGACCATCAGCGCTGTCGTCGAAAATGACGAAGAGCTGCCGCTTCGTCAGTACGACAAGATCCTTTTTCACCCTAAAAACGCGATCCCCGTCGATCTCGAACACGACAACCAGCTATTTGTCGTTCCGGTCGACGATATCGTTGCGGTTTTCCGACGCCCCGAAAAGGACTGAGCCGCTGGCGATTTGGCCGTTACTTTGGCCCAATAGCGTCTTGAACCCGCAAATGCCCATTTGGTCTGTGGGTTCGCTCGCGAAAGCAGCTTCCTGATTGCGAACTGTGACACTTTTCAGCAAAAAACGGCCTTCAAAAACCTGAGGGTCGTTCCTTGCGAAGCCGATGCTAAGATAGGGAACCACCCTACGGTGGCCTAATCTCCGTTGCGGGCGATGACTTTTCTTCGCTACTAGCGAGAACGCAACCCGCATCGACTTATCAAATCTCGGTATCGCGTGCGCAGATTCAAGCAACCAAAGACTGGTGCGCGGCCTTTGCGCTGCCCCCATCGCTCGAGAACGCTCTCCTGCGAAAGGCTCGAGGTGCGCAGGTTGCTTGTTGCTGAAGGCGATCTGTTTCAGATCAATTCGACCCTCAGCGCCGCCGGTCTCTCTGGTGACGTCTCGGCCCAGGTCCGCTGGAACGATGGCAATGTCACCCCAGCCGATACCGTCGTTGGTGGCAACGCGACTGGGCCACTTCGAATCCGATTCGACTACTCGCTCGACACCAATAACTTCTTTGGCGGCGCCAACCAGTCTCGACGCGCGTTGCTTCAGTTCGCAGCCGACTCGATCATCAAGCGGTTCACCGATGATCTCGACGCCATCACGCCGGCGGGAAAAGCGGAGTGGCAACCAGCCGTCTTTCACCCGTCCAGTGGCCCGAGCAATTCGATTGCCGGATCGTTGGTCAACGTCACCAAGAACATGCGTGTCGCAGCAAACGAGATCGTGATCTTCGCAGGTGCGCGCGATCTGCCCGGAAGCACACACGGCGTTGGCGGCACCGGAAGTGTTTTCTTTCCAGCTGCAAGCAACCTAACGCCGCAAGAACTCGCACAGATTGAAGCGTTTCGCCAAACCGCCTTGGGTCGTGGCGAGCCTGGAGCAACCACGAGCCCGCAAACGGATGTTGCCCCCTGGGGCGGTTCGGTAAGTTTCGACACGAACGCCAATTGGTACTTCGGACTCGACGCTTCGAATATCGCCGCTGACCAAACCGACTTTGTTACCATCGCCAGTCATGAGATCGCTCATGTCCTTGGCTTCGGTATCTCTCGAACCGGTGTAACATCTTCCTGGGATCGTCTCGTAAGCGGAAACTCGTTCACCGGTGCCAAGGCTCGGGCTGCCTATCAAGGCAATGGAAACGTTCCTCTGCAGAGCTCAGGCGACCATTGGGCCCAAAATACCGCGCAGCCGACTGCGATGACGCCTTTCATCAACCCCGGTGGTCGTGAGCTCTTTTCAACGCTTGACTTCGCAGCGATGGACGACATCGGTTGGGACGTGGTCAACATGAACACCTCGGTCACCGCGCAACATCGCTACGCGGACGATGGGCTTTATCCGGTCGAAGTGGTTCTGCGCGGCAGTCGCGGTGGCGAAACGGTTCACCAAGTCACCACTGCGAACGTGACCAACGTCAATCCAACCTTGACCGTGGTTGGCAACCAAGCGATCACGGTGGGACAAACCCTTTCGCTGACAGACCTCGGAATCATCACCGACCCTGGAACGCGCAACAGCGCTGCGTCGCCAGCCACTGCCGAGACGTTCGAATATTCGATCAACTGGGGAGATGGGACCATTGACTCGGCGGCGGCGACGATCGATGCACATGGGAACATTCAAACAGGCGCCGAGACGACTGCATCCTTCAACGGACTCCATCAATACGAGTCGACCGGAACTTACACGGTCCAAGTATCCGTCACCGATGATGACGGCGGACAAGCAAGCCGAAGCTTTCGCGTCACGGTTCACCCCATGCCAGAGATATCGCTTTCGTTATCGCAGTCCTCGGTAAGCGAAGATGCTGGACTTGGCGGAGCCGTTTTGACGGTCACACTCTCTGGCGCGCCAAGTGACTCGACGCGTACGGTTTTGCTGTCTTCAAACGATCCAACCGAGGTGCAAGTCCAATCCTCCATCGTCATTGCAGCTGGTGAATCCTCGGCAGAAGTCCCGTTGTCCATTGTCGACGACCAAGAACTTGACGGGACGATCAATGTTGGCCTGACCGCGACCGGTGAGGGGCTCGTCTCGGGCACGACCCACCTTGCTGTCACGGACGCCGAGAGCTTGGTCGTTTCCTTCACCAATCCAACCGTTGATGAAACGAATTCACAGTTGACCCGACTCCATCTGCTCCGAAGCAATACGTCACCCGATCCGCTCACCGTGAACGTTAGCGGCGGGATTCCCGGTCGCCTCGAGCTGCCGTCGACGTTGACCATCCCAGCCAATAGCCGGGTCTTGCTGTACACCCTCGTCCCGGTGGATGACAAACTCTCTCAAGCGCCCGCCGACGCAACCTTCACCATCACTGCGCCGGGTTACGAGTCGGGTAGCGGATCTGTTGCACTGATCGACGACGAATCTCCAGCATTTCAAAACGCTTCGAATCCCTTCGACGTGAACAACAACAGTGCGGTGACAGCCAACGATGCCCTACGGGTGATCAATGAAGTAGGGCGTCGGGACGGCGATACGATACTCGACCCATCCCTCGAGCAACCCAATGGTTCCTATTGGGACGTCAGTGGCGACTACCGGCTGACAGCGCGCGATGCCCTACTCGTGATCAACCAGCTGACACGAAATTCCAACAAGGCTCAGGGGGAGCACGTCGCCGACAAGGCTGGGGGCGATCCGGTCGCCGGACCCGTTGTCGCACCGATTGACCAGAACGAAGATGACGACGAAGATTGGCTGGAGCTGTTGGCATCCGACCAAGCGTTGGGCAACCGCTGAGTCGCCGTTCCAGCAACCTTCGATCGCCCCGAGAATGCTTGCCGGACCAACGGACGACCGCATTTCCGTTCTTCTTTCCTCACGCGATTAGCAAAGTCCCGCCATGATCTCGATGGTGATCGCCGTCGTCACGCTGGTAATTTGGCTCGGCGGAATTGGCTTGATCTGGTTCTGGTTTGTTCGCTCCCAAGACTAGCACCGGTCTGTTTCTTGCCATCGGGGGTTTGTGTCCAAGGCAACGTTGACGCATTCTCTCCAGCGGGCTTTCCTCACTCAATATCCTCTCTCCAACTTCAAGGTCGATCGATGCTTGAATTCCGATCCACTCTCGCGGGCTTCGTCTTTGTGACCCTGTTCACAAACGCTGCCATGGCATCCGACGCTTGGCCAACCTTTCGCGGCCCATCGGGTGACGGGATCGCGCTCGAGTCCGAAGTCCCTTCAGAGTGGTCGCAAGACAAGAACATTGATTGGCGACGCGAACTTCCCGGCCAAGGCTGGTCCTCGCCAGTCGTCGGCGACGGCAAGATCTTTGTTTCGGCTGCGATCCCCGTCGAACAGGAAGAGGATTCGTTCGACTTGTCGTTGATCATCATTGACGCTACGACCGGTTCGATCCTCGAATCGGTATCCATCATGCGTCAAACCGGCGAGCGGTGGCACGATATTCACCAGAAGAACAGTCATGCGAGTCCAACGCCCATCTTGGACGGCGATCGCATCTACGTGCATTTTGGTTATCAAGGAACGGCCTGCCTCAAACGCAGTGGCGAGGTGGTGTGGAAAAACCGCGACCTCTTCTTTAAGCCCACACATGGCAACGGGGGCACGCCCTTGTTGATCGACGGCAAACTCGTTTTCACATGCGATGGCGACAAAGAACCGAAAGTGGTCGCACTCGACGCGAACTCGGGCAAGATCGTTTGGGAAACGCCACGCCCGGTCGATGCGAGTCGCACGTTTTCCTTTTGCACCCCAACGCTGATTGAAGTTGACGGCGTCCAACAAATCATCGCCCCCGGCAGCGATTGTGTTCTCGCACTTGCACCGAGCGATGGAAAAGTGATTTGGGATGTGCGGTACGATGGATACTCGGTCGTCCCCAAACCTGTTTTTCATCGGGGACGCCTGTACCTTTCCACAGGATTCAATACCGCAAGCATCTTGGCGATCGATCCAACGGGAACAGGGGTCGTTACCGACACGCACATCGATTGGCAACACAAGAAATTTGTCCCCAAGACCCCCTCGATGATCGCGCACGAGGGACGTATCTATTCGGTAAGCGACAACGGTATCATGACCAACGTCGACGCCGAAACGGGTGACATCGTTTACCGTCAACGTCTTGGTGGCAACTACTCCGCCTCGCCCATTCTGGTCAACGATCGAATCTATCTGACCAACGAAGCGGGCAAGACAACGGTGGTTGCGATCGGAGATGAGTACGACGAGATTGCGACCTGTGATCTGGGCGAACGCACGCTTGCTTCGCCCGCCGTTGCCGGAAATGCGATCATCATGCGTACCGCCGACGCGCTGTACCGAATCTCAGAATAGCGATTTGGCGAGTACTGCGGATTGGGGCTACGACGCCATGAGGCAAAGTGCTTGCCCAGGTTAACGCGAGCTCCAATTCGACATTCGAATCCGATCGCAAGAATCGGGTGGATCGCCTCGTCGGTGACGCTACGATTGCAGGCATGACTGATTACGAACGCATTGCCAAGGTGATCGCCTACTTGAGCGAGAACCACCGAGACCAACCGTCGCTCGACGAGCTTGCTACGTTGGTCGACTTGAGCCCCCATCATTTCCAACGCCTGTTCAACAGTTGGGCCGGCGTCTCACCTAAGAAGTTCGTCCAATGCTTAACCGCCAAGGCAGCCAAGGATCGCCTGCGAGCGGGAGCATCTGTTTTGCAGGCCTCCCTTGATTCCGGTCTCTCTGGTCCCGGCCGGCTCCATGAGTTGACCGTGTCGCTCGACGCTGCCTCACCCGGAGAGATCAAGGCGGGCGGTCGCGGCTGGAACATTGACGTTGGCGTTGCCAAAACACCCTTTGGCAACTGTGTGTTGGCGGAATCACCACGAGGAATCTGTTTTCTCGCGTTCGTCGACGATACGGATCAGGATGCGGCCACTGATCAAGTGCACGCAGATTGGCCCAATGCGACGATCCAGTGGAACCCTGCGATGGCGACCCAGCGCGTTACTGAAATCTTCAACCACTCTCACTCCCAATCTGGAAAACAGTCGCTGCGGTGCTTCGTCAAAGGAACGACGTTTCAATTGCGAGTTTGGAAGGCGCTCTTGGAGATCCCCCTTGGCGGCCTTGCGACCTACGGTGAGATTGCCAATCAGATCGGCAACGAAAAAGCGACGCGTGCCGTTGGCACCGCGGTCGGGCGCAACCGAATCGGCTACCTGATTCCCTGCCACCGGGTGATTCGCGAAACAGGCGTGATTGGCCAATATCGATGGGGGCACATCCGCAAAAAGGCGATGGTTGCCTGCGAACTTGCCCAATAAAGTTAGCGACGGAACGCAGTTTCGCGCTGTCGAACCGGCCTCGTGGGCTCTCCAAAGGTGTCGAAATCGACTAACCTTTCACTAAGTGACCAGCGAGACGACGCACACTCGACGTCACTGTAGCCCCCCGACTTTGTCATGACGACCGTAATGAGCACCACGTCAGGTTCTGTCTACAACGTTCCCAATGCCCTCACGAGCATTCGTTTTGCACTAGCGATCGCGGTCATGGCGCTGATCCCGTTTGGCTACTACTTGTCCGCACTGGTCGTTTTCCTGATCGCTGCGTCGACCGATTGGATGGATGGCTATTGGGCTCGAAAGTACGGTCAAGTCACCAAGCTCGGACGGATTTTTGATCCATTCGTCGACAAGATCATCATTTGTGGGACTTTCATCGCTTTGGTCGAAGTTGCCGGAAGTGGCGTCGCTTCTTGGATGGCAACCATCGTCGTCGGCCGTGAGTTACTCGTGACGAGCCTGCGAGGAATGATTGAGGGCTCGGGCGGCGATTTTTCAGCGAGCCAGCTCGGTAAATGGAAGATGGTTTTGCAGTGTGCGGCTGTCGTTTCGGTTCTGCTAAGCCTGATCACCGATCCCGTTGCGACCTGGCTTGCGATCACGACCCAAGTCCTGCTTTGGTCGGCGATTGTGCTGACGATCTATTCCGGTTACGACTATGCCGTCGCCGCAGCCCGTTTGATGCGCGATCAGCCTGATTCGCAAGAAGCTGAATAGTCCCGTTTGACCCGATCCGGGCGTTGCGGCCAGGGCTTGCGATTTTCTCGAGGAACGAACAAGCATGCCGCAAACCATCGAGGTACTCCTGCTTGCGGTGTTGCTTTTACCCTGCATTGCCGGATGGTTGTGGGTGTTGGCCCGCTATCGTCAGTCGCCGAACAACCCGCTTGTCGAACCGGTGCCGAGACGACGCCCCTTTTGGCGTGCCTCTGACTTCCTTGTCTTCCTTGGCCTACAGCTGATGCTGATGCTGGTTGCCCAGCAGTACTTTGTGGCCCAAGGTTGGATCACGTTTGTCGAAACAGACACGCTTGCTGATTCTCAACTGACTTCCACCTCCACGCGAAAAGTCATTGACGGCATCTGGTCGATGATGGGAATGCGAGTTGCCGCGTCGATTGCTGGACTCGGTGCGGTGGTCCTGACCCTTGCTTGGCTTCGACGCAGGACTCCAGACTGGATTGGCGATCTCGGCCTTCGATTCCGTAGCGAAGACATTCGCATGGGGCTGTTCGCTTCGATTTTGATCATTCCACCAGTCCTCTTGATCAACCTGGCGGCGTCCTACGTGGCGCCCTACCACCACCCTGTCTTGGATGACCTCAAGGATTCACCGAGCCTCTCGCTGTTTGCGACGATGCTTGTCACGACCGCCTTTGTCGGGCCCTTCTTGGAAGAGTTCGGATTTCGACTGTTACTGCAAGGTGGACTCCAATCGATGGCCGACCGTGATGATGAACAGGGGCGTTGGGTACCGCGTTCTGATTGGCCATTGATCGTGACGAGTCTCATCTTCGCGATGCTTCACTACGGACAGGGCGCCGCCTACATCCCGCTGTTCTTCTTCTCGCTCGCCATCGGATACCTTTATCGCCAGACCGGCCGTTTTCTCGTTCCATTGACCGTCCACATGGTCCTCAACACGATGACCCTGTGTGTCACCTTTTTGGATTTACTTTACGGGTCGTCGTAGTCGTCCGCTTCAGACGTTTACCAATAACAAACGTTTGGCAAGGACGGACGTCTGACAGAGACATTGAAAGTGATAGACTTTCGGCATGATTGATTTCTCGGCACAAGAACTTGGCTTGATCGGCGCCCTCATGCTGGTCTTTACCGGGCTGGGAATCTTGTCCGCGATCCAAGCCGTGCTGACAGCTCGCACGTCACAAGGTGCGATTGCTTGGGTCGTTTGTTTGCTCACGTTGCCGTACCTGGCTGTCCCTGCCTATTGGATCTTGGGCCGCAATCGATTTCACGGGTACGTGACTGCTCGGCGACAACGCATTGATGGCGTCTTTTCGGTGCTCGCAGAATTGCGTCCGAAGGTACAACCCTACATGGACGACATCGGCAGCAAGTTCGGCGAAGCTCGCGCCGTCGAGAAGCTCGCCCGGATGAGGTTCTTGAGCGGCAACCGAGTCGGTTTGCTTGTCGATGGAAACGAAACGTTTGAGGCAATCTTCGAGGCAATCGAAAAAGCCGAGAACTATGTGCTCGTCGAGTTCTTTATCATCAACGACGACGAACTAGGCAAACGACTCAAAGATTGCCTGATCCGGCGATCCAAGGCTGGAGTGGATGTCTCTGTCCTTTACGACAACATCGGATCAGCTCACATGACCCGCCGGTATGTGCGCGACCTGACCGAGGCGGGCGTCGCAGTCACCGGAATGAACACAACCCGTGGCCGTTGGAACCGATTCCAACTCAATTTCCGCAACCATCGAAAGATTGTCATCGTCGATGGCAAGGTCGGCTTCATTGGCGGCCACAACGTCGGCGACGAATACCTCGGCTTGGACCGTCGCTTGACGCCCTGGCGCGACACGCACATGTCGATCGAGGGCCCCGCTGTGATCGCCGCGCAACTGGCCTTCGTCGAAGATTGGCATTGGGCGACCGAACAGATGCCTGACATTGACTGGGAACCGGTCGCCGCCCAGGAAGGCGATCAAACGGTGTTTGTCCTACCCAGCGGGCCTGCCGACGAATACGAAACTTGCGGTTTCTTCTTCACCCACGCGATCAACTCCGCATCGGAACGGATCTGGATCGCGACGCCCTACTTTGTCCCCGACGAAGGCATCATGACCGCGCTCATGCTGGCCGCGTTTCGTGGAGTCGACGTTCGAGTCATCATCCCAGGGTTGGCCGACAAGGCATTCATCAAGATGGCAGCAATGGCGTACGTCGAAGAGGCCGTGCGTGCTGGCGTGAAGATCTTCGAATACGGTGACGGGTTCATGCACCAAAAGGTCATGCTGCTGGACGATCAAGTCTCAGTGATCGGCACTGCCAACTTCGACAACCGTTCGTTTCGCCTAAACTTTGAAGTCTCCGTTCTGACCATCGACCCCGATTTCAGTGTCGACGTCAAGGAGATGCTGAAACGCGATTTCGAGAAGTCGACCGAAATCACTGAAGAGCAACTTGCGAGCCGCACAACCATTCAACGCGTCGGCTCGAGCTTCGCACGTCTCTTTGCCCCGATTCTGTAACAAGCTGGTCGCTTGGTCTTGGTGCTTACAAGCACACACGCTACTGCATCGTCGCGTGTGCTGGCACGCAAGAATGTCACTCAATACCACTGCATCGCGTGTTCTTTGAACTTGTCGAGCGCGATCTTGCGTTTGACGGGGTCCCAAAATTCGATCCACGCTTGTTCCTCTTGCTTCAAACGGCGATCGAGCAACCAGGTGGAAAGTTGATACTCGGTCCAATGATTCGGCGCATTGTCTTCGATGCGAACCTGCCGCTCGGCGATCAAAGCCCGAATACCGTCGCGGATCACCGGGTCGTTGTGGTCAACCAAGTCAAGCACTGGATAGACGCCCTCGTCCTGAGTCGGCTTGACGGCGATCATCACCACGGGGTGCAGGTAGCCCGATTGAACAACCGCGACGTTGTAGCGATTCACGACATAGTCGATCGGCACAATGCTGTAAGCGATCACGGTCAAGACAAACGCGACCAACTGAGACCGAATCAACCACCAAAAACTGCGCCGCGTTTTGATCTTGTAAAGCACCAACACAAATCCGATCACGACCAGCGTGATGCCGAAGAAACCGACCATACGCAGACGAGTCAGGCCGTTGTAGCCGACGTAAATCATCAAACGGTTGTAAACCGCTGCAGCAAGCAGAAGGTTTTGCGCTGACCAAACCCAGGCCAACTTTCGCAGCGCCGGTTCGCGTTGGTCTCGCAACATCGAACCGCCAAAGATGAGTGACAGCAGCGCTGTCGCCAGAGCCAACGCGTATGTCAACCACGCCGCGCCTTGGTGAGCGTAGCCGGCGTAGTAGAATCCGTCCGGGAAGTCTCGTTTCCAGAGCGTCACGAATTCGAACGCAAGATAGGCGGCAAACAATCCGATCAGCGTGACCAGCGTGTTGCGATACGCGGCATAGAAACGCGACGCATGATGGACCGAAGCCAATGGCACCGCGGACGCCTCAGGACCGATGCGTGCTAGCGGTAGCATGGGGCGCAGCAATCCGGCGCCAACAACCAGGGCAAGGATGCAGAACGGTATTTCCCAAATCGACATCCCAAGCACAAACGATTGAATTTCAAGCACGAACGTCTCGAGGCGTGTCGAGACCCAATCAAAAAGGTTCGGGTTGGCAAAAACGAAAATGGCGCCGAAGACGGTCATGGCTACCATTGGCAACACATAGGCCACCAATCCCGAGCCGCCAGCGGTCGCCGTCTCGATCCCGACGTCACGATGACTGGAAGCGTCAACGTCGGACATCTCGACCGATTCCGCGTCCGACGGCTGGCCGCCGGTAGGGTTGCTCTGAGGTACCGAAGGTGCAGCCCAGCGTGTAAGCCGGATCTTTGCAAGTCGGTAGATGCCATCAAACGCTGATCGCATCGCCAAGACCATGCCTTCGAGCACGTAGGGCACGTAGCCCGCCGACGCCATCGAAAGCGCGACAACGAGGACAACTCCAGAGAAGACGGCGAGGGGAGAGCCGGACCAACCCAGACGCAACGCAACCAACGCGCAGAGTGCAACAACAATGCGCCGAACCCAGCCTCCCATGAGCCGCGTGTTCTGGGAGCCGGCACTCACAACCCAAAACAAGATCGGGGTCATCGCCAGAAAGACAGCTGGGCCAAGGAAACCCGACCCGCGAAAGATCAGCAGGTCCGCCAAGGCCGTCCAGGCTGCCATCGCAAAGAGCTCCCGGCCCGGTATCGACTCGATCAGCTCAGCGTCGATCGGCTCAGCGTCGCTGGCAATTCCCTGCAAATCACCCGCCATTTCCTGTCTCCCTTTGATCGCGATTCCCTATTCGCCCAGCGACTACCAAAGTCTCCGGAAACATGACTTGCTTCACTACGAGCTGCACCCGGCCAGGGTTCACACATCGTTGCCGCGTCGAGCTGGTATCCTAGGGTTCCCTCCCCTTGCCCCGCCCTCCCCTCCGCATTCGGTCGCATCCAACATGCTCAGGCTAGTGCTCTCGTTCTTGTTCGTGACCAACCTTGCCATCGCTGTTGTCGATGCCTTTGGCGATGACCAGCCCACCAACTTTATCGTCGTCTACTGTGATAATCTTGGCTACGGCGACATCGAGCCATTCGGATCAACCCTGCATCGCACGCCAAACCTCAATCGCATGGCGCGAGAGGGACGCAAGTTCACACACTTTTGCGTGACGGCCGGCGTCTGCACCCCTTCGCGCGCCAGCCTGATGACAGGCTGCTACGCGCAACGCCTCGGCATGCACAACAACCCGCGCGACGGTTGGGTGCTGCGTCCGGTTTCGCCGTATGGGCTCGCGCCTGATGAAGTCACCATCGCCGAAACGCTCAAGTCGGTCGGCTATGCAACTGCGATTATCGGCAAATGGCATTTGGGGGACCAACCGCGTTTCCTGCCCACGCGCCAAGGCTTCGATTGGTTTTACGGTGTGCCCTATTCCGACGATATGACGCAACGCGTTTGGGACAAAGACGGTTCAAAGTGGCCGCCGCTACCGCTCATGGAAAACGAAGAGGTCATTGAGGCACCTTGTGATCGCGATGGATTGACCAAACGCTATACGGAAAAGGCCCTTGAGTGGATCACGGAACATCATGACGAACCGTTTTTCCTCTACTTTCCCCAAGCCATGCCCGGAAGCACGAAAACGCCCTTCGCAAGCCCCGAGTTCAAAGGCAAGAGTGCAAATGGTCCCTGGGGCGACTCGGTCGAGGAACTCGATTGGTCGATCGGAAGGTTACTCGATCACCTTGAAGAACTTGAGATTGATGATCGCACGCTGGTGATCTGGACTTCAGACAACGGCGCACCCATTAACCGAGACGAACGTGATTTGTCGCGTGGTTCCAATCAACCGTTGCATGGCCGCGGCTATACGACCAGTGAAGGTGCTTTTCGCGTTCCGATGATCGCATGGCAACCCGGCAAGGTACCCGCCAACACGGTGTGCACCGAACTTGCATCAACGATCGACCTGCTACCGACCTTCGCCCGCATTGCGGATGCTGATCGACCTCGCGAGAACAAACTCGACGGCCACGACATCACACCACTGCTGCTTGGAAACCCCGGAGCGACCTCGCCGCACGAGTACTTTTACTACTACGATCGCGATCAACTGCAAGCGATTCGTAGAGGGCGTTGGAAACTCTTCTTGCCGATCGAATCAGCCACGCATCCGCACTATCCTCGCAAGGGAAAACGTGAGCCGCTTCTGTTTGACGTAGTGAGTGACATTGGCTGCGACACAAATGTGGCTTCACAGCATCCACAGCTCGTCGCCGAACTGATGACGCATGCAATCGAGGTTCGTAACGAGCTCGGTGACAAAGGCATCAAGGGAACTGGCCAACGCGGCCCTGGCTTCCTTGGCGACAAAGTGAAACCCGTAGCACTGCTCGCCAAACCAACCAAGGCCATCGAGGTCATCGAATCCACTCGCGGCGGTCGGCATTGGGTGGATCAGAAAACCGCCCCACCAAAAACGCCATCACAGTCATTGAAATCGTTCGAGATCGAACCCGGTTACGAGCTCAGCTTATTCGCAGCCGAACCGCTCGTCATGGATCCTGTGGCAATGGCGTTCGACCAACGCGGCAGAATGTTTGTCGCCGAATATGGCGACTATCCCATTGGACCAACCGAAGGCGAAAAACCGCTATCACGCATTGTGATGCTCGAAGACACCGATGCCGACAACCTCGCCGATCGTCGTGTTGTCTTCGCCGACGGACTCGACTTCGCACACAGTTTGATGCCCTATCGCGATGGTTTTCTCGTTGGAGCCAAAACCAAGCTGCTGTGGCTGCGGGACACCGATGGCGACGACGTTGCCGATCAAAGTGAAGTGATGTTCGACGGCTTCACTCCCGCGCATCCTCAGATGCAAATCGGAATGCCTCGGTGGGGAATCGACAATTGGATCTACCTCAACTACGGGCCGGGCGAGGTTGCCTCGAAAACGGATGCCGAGCGGCGAAAGCTCCCACGCAAAGATTTTCGATTCAATCCAAAAACGCTCGAGTTTGAATCAGACAGCGGGCTAGGACAGTACGGAAACACGATCGACCGATGGGGCAATCGCTTCTATTGCACCAATCGCAATCCGATCATCACCACGCTGCTGCCGCCCAACCAACTTGCCAAGAACCCGTATCACGTTGTCACCAAACCTGCCTACGACGTCGCTCCCTCAGGCGGCCAAAGCAAGGTGTTTCCACGCATCCAGATGAAGAGCAACTATCTCTCGCACGCCGGAACGCACACGGCAGCATGCGGGACGACTGCCTACATCGGCGGTGCAGGAAGTGCTGAGTTGAACCGGAGCGTCTTTGTCTGTGAGCCGATCGGACACTTGGTCACGCGGTCGGTTGTCAAACCGGACGGCGTGAAGCTAGTGGCAAACCGTGCCAGGCCGAATGCTGATTTTCTGGCATCAACAGATACTTGGTTCCGACCATCAAGTCTGGCGAGTGGCCCCGATGGCGCACTCTACCTGGCCGATATGTACCGGCTCTGGGTTGAGCATCCCAAGTTCTTGCCGGCTGAAATTGCCGCCAAACTTGATTGGCGAGCGGGCGAAGATCGTGGACGTATCTACCGAATCACGCCAAAGGGACATAAGCCCGACGAACCACTTCCCCAAACCGACGATGTCGCTTCACTCACCTCGCTGTTGAATCACGACAACGGCTGGCGGCGATTCCTTGCCCAGCGACTCATTGTCGAAAACAATCGCCGCGATATGGTCGCCAGCCTTCGCCAATTACTAAAGGGCACGGCATCCCCAACAACCAAGCTACATTCCGCTTGGACTCTTGACGGCTTGGAAGCACTCACCGCCCAGGACGTCGAACGGCTCCTTCAAGACGACCAGCCGGAACTGAGAGCGGCGGGACTTCAACTTGCCAGACGGTGGGTCGACGATGACTGGTTTCAAACGCATGCCCAACGACTGGTACGCGATCCAAATCAACAAGTCCGGTTTCGATTGGCACTCACGCTTGCCGACGCCAACGGCCCTGGCGCAACACGCTTGCTTGGCGATCTTGCGATTTCCGACGGAGACGATCGCGATTTCGTCGACGGGCTGCTAACCAGTACCAAGCAACGTTCGGCAGCCATCCTTGAGCGAATTGCACACACGGCTTCCTTCATTCATGCTGACAATCCTAACCGGATCGCGCTGGTCGAAGCACTCGCCACCGTTGTCGGAGCACGCGGCGACGTTGATGAACTGAAAACCGCCGCTCGTTTGTTGTCCCAACAGGATGCTGGCGATTGGTTCGCTGCCGCAATCACTACGGGACTCGCCAACGGGATGCCACGCTACAAGGGATCGCTTGGGCGGCTGACCCTATCCCGACTGAGTTCCGCACCTCCCGAGTCACTACAGGATTTTTCGGAGGTGCTTGATTCGATTCTCGACGCGCAATTAGCAATCGCAGCTGATACCAACGGCAACACCGTTTCGCGAGCTGCCGCCGTCAAACTGTTGGCTCATCTGCCAATCGAGCGGACGGCAAATGTTCTAGGCTCATTGATTAGCACGCAGAATCCTGTCGAAATTCAACTCGCAGCGATGGACGCTCTTTCCCGCTCGACACCTCAACGCTCGGCTCAGATCGTGATCGATCAGTGGAGCGAACTGGGGCCTGCAGTTCGCGCACCCGCCATGGCGATGTTGTTGAGGCGTTCCGATTCGATCAAAGCCCTGCTTGAGGCAATGGGAAAGGGGGAGATTCAGCGCTCGGCATTGAGCATTGACCAACGCGTTCGACTGCTCAAACACTCCGATTCCGAGATACGAGCCCACGCCAACCGACTCTTCGGCGGCGCGGTGTCATCTGATCGACAAGCCGTGGCAAGACGCTACCAGAAAGCGCTTCAGATCGACGGTTCCGCTCACCGAGGCCAAGAGGTGTTTAAGCGGGTTTGTTCGTCATGTCATCGACTTGGTGACATTGGCTACGAAGCTGGCCCCGACCTCAGTGATGTGCGAAATCGGTCCCGAGCCGCATTGCTTTTTGACATCCTCGATCCCAACGCCAAAGTCGAACCGAGGTTCTCAGCCTATTCCGTTTTGACTCTCGATGGTGAAGTCTTTCACGGGCTGATTGTCAGCGAAACCGACGACTCCGTTGTCGTCAAAATGGCACAGGGAAAGACGCGCACGATTGGCCGCTCAGAAATTCAGACGATCCGCCTGAGTGATGCTTCGATGATGCCTGAGGGCGTCGAAAAGGACATTAACGTAGGCCAAATGGCGGATCTGCTGCAATACCTCTCCCCGAGTCGGTAGTCGCTTACGCAACACCCGTTGCGGTTTACCGCAACTGAAGCCCGAATCATTCTATCGCCTCGGATCCGTCATATAGACTCACTCAGACTCGTCTGTGGAGCGACAGGAGGTCGTTTTAGTTTGTACTGCGATCATCACACATGCTAGAGATTCAACACTTCCAACAACTGAATGTTGGTCAACTGTTCCTGTTTAGTGGCAACATGTACCGCAAGTCGGACAAGGAACATGCTGAGCTCATTCGATATGCGTCAGGGGATGAACCAGAATCTCCTGAGATCGAGTCGTTTGCGCCCGAAGAAGATGTTGAATTGATTCCCGTCGATTACGGACAGGGTGGTGCGATCGAATAACCGATCTGCCCCGGGCCAGGTACTCAAGATTTTGGCACTTTCACTTCGTCCCGCCGCATCGGACACGAAGCGTTACAAAATCGCCCCCTAGGTCGCGTGAACCATACCCTCATGCGGTGATTGACGACGCTCGCCACCGCCAGCACACGAGCGATTCCCGACTCGCTCAAATGGGCCGCTATACTCTTGTTCCTCTAAACGGAACGATGAGTAGTCAACAGCATGAATCTTCAGCGATTGAGCCGACTTGTAGTCTCGATTCTCGGCGTCAGCCTGATCGGTCACCCCATCGCGTTCTCCCAGCAAGCGGCGCCAAAACAGCAACCAGCTCCCGCTCAGCAGCCCAATCCGAGCCGCGCCGCCGACACGCTGATCACTCCCTTCGAATCGAGTGACGGACGCGTCTCTTCGGACTATCACTCGACGATCGCATTTTACGAAGGACTTGCAGAGGCTCACCAAGGTGTCTCGATCCAGACGTTTGGTTTGACCGATTCGGGCGAGCCCTTGCGTGTCGTGCTGGTTTCCGATGCTCCGCGTTCGCTTGCTCAGATCGCGTCGCTCGATCGTTCGGTTCTGTTGATCAACAATGCGATCCATCCGGGTGAACCCGATGGGATCGATGCGTCGATGGCGTTCGCACGGGACCTCGCGACTCAACCCGAAAACGCAAAGCTGCTCGATGCGTTGGTGGTCGCCATCATTCCGGTTTACAACATTGGCGGGGCGCTGAATCGGAATGAGCATTCACGCGCGAACCAAAATGGACCAGCACGCTATGGCTTTCGCGGCAACGCGCGCAACTTCGACTTGAATCGAGACTTTATCAAGTGCGACACGGAAAACGCGCGCAGCTTTGCGGCGCTCTTTCAGTTGCTACAACCGGACTTGTTGATCGACACCCATGTTTCCAACGGAGCCGATTACCAACATGTGATGACGACGGCCCACAGCCAGAAAGACAAGCTTGGATTCGAACTGGGCCAGTTTCTTGACGGAACGTTTCAGCCGCAGCTGTTTGAACGCATGAACCAACGTGGCTTCCCAACCGTTCCCTATGTGAACTCTGGCGGCAAGCCTCCCGAGCAAGGATACAGCCAGTTCCTGGACACGCCGCGCTATTCAACAGGTTACGCGGCTCTGTTCCAGACCATTGGGTTCATGACCGAAACGCATATGCTCAAGCCATTCCCAACGCGGGTTCGAGCGACCCTCGCTTTCTTGGAAGAAGCCGCCGATCTTCTCGTCCGCCACCGCAAGGCAATCGATCTGCTTCAGTCACGCGATCGGACCGCCTACCAAGGACAGAAACAGGCGACACTGCAATGGAAACTCGACCGTTCAGTCAAGACGGATCTGATGTTTCATGGCTTCGCCGCTTCGTATGTCGACAGCAGTGTTACAACTGGCAAACGGCTTTTCTATGATCGCGCAAAGCCATTCGTTCGATCGATCCCGTTTCACAATCATTACATTCCCGCAACCACTGTCGAGTTGCCGCGAGGCTACCTCGTCCCGCGCGGCTGGCGTCGAGTCATCGATCGGCTGAAAACCAATGGCGTCGCGATGATCGTGGCGAAGGAGGAGACCTCACTCAGCGCCGAGGTCTATTCGATCACTGACTTTAGCTCGCGGACCTCACCCTACGAGGGGCACTATTTTCACGACAACGTCTCGGTGGAAGCGAACCGTTGTCAGGTCAATGTGATGGCGAGCGATGTCATCGTTCCACTCGATCAGTGGCGCAGCCGCTACATCGTTGAGACTCTCGAACCGGAAGCGAGCGATTCGCTCTTCCGCTGGAACGAGTTCGACTCCATTCTCCAGCGCAAGGAATACTTTTCGGGCTACGTGTTCGAAGAGACCGCAGAAAAGATGCTGACCGAGGACTCCAGTTTGCGGAAAGACTTTGAAACCAAAAGAGAGACCGACGCCGATTTCGCCAACGATCGCGATGCCCAACTGCGGTTTCTTTACGAGAGATCCAAGCACAATGAACCAGAGTACCGACGCTATCCGATCGCGCGTCTGTTGGAGCTACCCACGGAAAAAGCTTCCCAATGACAAGTCAGGTCGCTGATCGGAACCGGTCGAGGAAGCCACATCTTGAGCGGTTTGGGCAGTGCCCGTGAACCGTTGGCCGTGATGCCTCGGGCCCTTGCCGATGCGCAGCCAGGGTGAAAGCGAGTAGGGCCCGGTTGCTTACACGCGAGTCGCGGCTCCGTCGCGTGAACTTTGGCAAGGTTTTCTGCTGATGGAAGCGTTGTTGCAATCTGTAGCACTAGCTTGACGCACCCGAATCGGCATCTCGTAGCTTCGCCTCCAACGCATCGACTTTCGCACCGGCGTTGACAGCCAAGACGAAGCCGAGCAGCCCAAAGGTCATTCCCGCCATTCCAAACGTAAATCCCAACACTTCCATTTTCATCCCACCGTTGTTTCATCTGGTGTCGTTTCGCCCCGCATCGCCGCAGGTCGCCAAAACTCAAGGCACCATTCTAAGGCGACCTAGGCGCAAATTTTGAGCATCGAATCGAGATCGCCGCTATCGTGGTGTTAATCATTGCGAGGTGTCTACGTTGAAAAACGCAACCATTCTACTTGCCGCTGTCTTTTTGATCGTATTGATTGCTGCTTCGTTGGTGTATTTCAATCGCACCAACGAGCGTCCCCGGCCTCGCGAGGTCGCGGTCGCAACAGACGAATTACCAACGCCCCCGGCAAAACGCCCCAGCAACCCCTGGCTTCTTGATACAGAAGCGATGGCCGTGCTTCGCGACCAGTTTCCGACGTACGGTCTTCCTTTTCAGCAGGATCGCAGCATCGCTGAACTTAGAGACGCCATCGAGCGTGAAGACCCGATTGCCTACCAGTTGGCCACCGCAGAGACGCTCGACGTGAATTGGAACGACGGTGGCGAGCCGATCGTTTTCACCGCGATTCGCACAGGACAGGCCGACCTCGTCGAGTTGCTCATCACACGAGGCGTTCACATCATCCCTCCGCTCTACGCTCCCTACTCAGGCAAGAACCGGTGGAGCCAAACGCCACTCTACGTTGCGGCTCGGTCGGGGAACGAGCGCATCGTTTCGCTCCTGCTGCAGTCTGGCTGCAACCCCAATCATCAAAACACCAGCGCAAAGACGCCGATTATCGGCGCAATCGAATCGGGTTCGCTCGATGTTTTTGAATTGTTGTTGGCCAACGACGCCAAGATCCCGTTTGACAAAACCCTCTACCACGATCAATTTCGTTTGGTTGACAAGGTTGTTGAATGCGACCGTGAAATCCCTGAGGCACCTTTTCCCGAACTCACCCCGATTCGGTTTTCGCTGAGCGACTTGCTCGCCTGTTGCCCAGAACCGCGGATCGTCAAGCGCGTTGAAGCAGCACGTCCGAAGGAACGACGAACGACCGAGTCGCTATTCGCTGCTGTCCAACGCGGCAACCTACGAGAGCTTCAGCGTCTTGTCGCAGCCGGTGCCGATCTCGAAGCCAAAATGCGCCAACGCAATCTGCTTCATGCGGCAGCAGATGCCGGGAATCCCGAGATTTGTGTTTATCTGCTCGATCAAGGCTTCGATCCTTCGCAGCCGATGTATGACAATTCGCAGATGCGCCCCATCCATCTCGCGATCAGGTCAGGTTCCACCGAGACAGTCGATTTGTTGGTCGAACGCGGAGCGGCATTCAATTCAATCAGCAAGCAAGAGCCTGCGTTTCTTTACTTGGCTGTCGGATCGGGACAGCTTGACATGGTCAACAAGGTCATCGACGCCGGCGCTCCGCTCGACGATTTCAAGCCTATGGGGCACGCGATTCAATCCTTTATCTACGCTTCACAGGCTCAAACTTCCGACCGATCCACCCGACTCGCAATCGTCAAGCGACTCATCGAAGCAGGCGCTACTCTCAAGAGTCTGTATCCGGTAGGTCAGCCGGAGCGGGTCGCGGCGAGTGCTGGTCATCTTGAACTCTTTCGCTTGATCGAAGCCGCCAAGCCAATTGTTTATGACGACGTGTTGCTTCGTGCGGCCTTTGGGGGCGGCAACTTTCAACTCTGCAAGCGCATCGTCGAGCAGGGCGCGGAGCTGAAGGTCGACCGTGACGCTGACCACGCCCTTTTACGAAGACTCTATCATCAGCGCGCCGATCGAGAACTCCTTGATCTTGCGATTGCATGCGGCCTTCCGGACACCTATCCCGATGCATTCGATACAAGTGCCGGGTACAACAACGACCATGACTATGCGCACCCGCTTTACCATGCAGCGCTCTGCGGCGACTACGAATATTGCAAGTACCTGCTAGAGACCTTTCCTGCTGAAGACCTCTGGCAACCGATTGCTTTCGACTCGTACGAGTACGACTCCAACACCGAGTACTTTCTGCATGGCAACAGCCCGCTCTATGCGGCGGTTTACAACGACCATTGGGATGTGCTTGAACTCTTTCTCGAACACGGTTTCGAAAATGAAAGTGGCCAGCGATTGCTCGAGATCAACTCGGCAAACCGACGCGGTTTCACAGTTTTGCACGAAGCGGTTCGTTTCAGTGCATCGCGGTGCGTGCAAATGCTCTTGGCGGCAGGCGCAGATCCGCTGCGTCAATCTGATTCGCGGCCGTACTATGGCGGCGATACCGCGTTGCACATTTCCACTCGGTCAGGAAATGGATCGACGAGGAATGTCGACGCTGGCCGGCCCAAGATGTTCCCGATGCTCGCCGCCGTCGCCGCGACCCGCAACAAAGATTGGACGGCAATCACTGATGCGCTGAATCAAACTCCGCTTCACTTGCATGCGAGGGCTGGAAATTTTGAGATTTGCAAATCCCTGCTCCATTTCGGGGCCGATCCTTTGGCCAAGTCATCGCGTGGCCAAACCCCGCTCGCATCGGCGATTTCTGGCACGCGCCGTTGGGGAGACCAAACCGATCGACTGGATCTCTGCATTTTCCTTGCCGAACGATCATTGTCTGCCAACGGCCGACTCAAGAACGAAGACGATTACTATCGACTGGCTGCAGGTTCGAACCTATTCGGCTTTTGTCGCTACCTCACCGGCCAAGGCGTTACCCCAGACCTCAACGAAAACGTTGGCATCCTCTGTTCCGCGGCCAAGAACGGCCAACTCCAACAGATCACAAGACTCCTTGAGCGTGGCGGCAATATCAACGAACAGGACCACGATGGCAAAACGCCGCTGCATCACGCGACCGAGCAATTCGATGTCCCGTTGGTGACGATGCTGCTTGAACGTGGCGCCGACCCCAACGTCAGCGACCGATATGGAAGGACACCTCTCTTTTCAGTCTTCTGGCGAGACAATGCGTATCAATCGTTCTTGCCCCGCGACCCAGAATCCTGGATGCAAGCGAGCCTAAACGTTCTCGACCAACTCCTTGCCGCCGGCGCCGACCCGGACGCGATAGATAAACAGGGCAAGAAAGTCGACCAGCAAATGCGACCCATCCCAGAGCCCCATGCGGCGATCATTGCGAAAGCAAGAAACACCAACTGACGCTACCACGCCGATTGCGTGCTTCCCACAATCATGGCCAACTCATCTTGCATTCGTTGCGCCTCGACCAAAGGCAAGTGCCGAATCACTGGCCCGCCGCCTGTGTTTGACTGTCCCGCTGTATCGATCGACAGTGACGCGAGCCCGAGACGTCGGTCAAAGAAGTTCTGCCGCAGGGTGATGTTCTGAATGTTCTTGATTGGCAAACAGGTTGTCGACCGATTCAACCAGCCCCTACGGCTGAGGAAATGATCGTCTCCCTGCCAGTAGCCCGTGTTTTGATACCAACGCAGGTTCAAGAAATAGACCAGCGCGAACGCCGGCAACCAAGCGAGTGTGAACCAGCCGGCCAGAAACCAAGTTTGGATCATACAGAGCAGCACGACTAGCCACCCCTTGCGCGACCCCCGCATGATCGCGATCGGCGAAATCCGTCGCCACTCAGGTTCGAGGTCATCCAAGCCCGGAATGGCTTGTCGTGCGACCTCAAAAATCGATGCCTTCTTTGCCACCGGGACCAAAGTTGCGCGATTCTTTGCTTCATCAACTTCGTGTTGGTCACCAGCACTATCGACACGCACCGATGCCAACCCGAATGGCCGCCGCAACAATCCTTCCTCAATCTTCAACGTCTGAATTCGGTCGCGCGATAGCGTGCCTTCTTGAAGCGTAAGCAAGCCATAACTCGATCCAAGCAGCCGCCCGGTTCTGGTAAGCGTGAAGCCGTAGTACCGAACCACATAAACGGTCACCGAGACGACCAGACCAAACAGTGCCAGGACAAGCCCTTTGCCGAGCGTCTCTTCGAAATAGAAATCAACCGCATAGTTGATCGGCGCGTAGTCAGGCAGCTTGGATTCAAGATCCGACCACGGCATCCGATCGTTTACCCGCTCGTTAATCCGCTCTTCAATTTGTGCATCAATCTTCGTCCAACGGTCTCCAAACCAAGCGGCCCCTTGAAAGTAAAACAGAATGCCGATCATGCCGCCGATCGAGGCAACGATATTGGAGGTCAGCCCACCGAGCGCAAGTGTTCGCAGCGGAACGTGGGTGCGAAAATCCGATTCTTGGGGCTCGGCAATCGATGACGATTCTTCGTCTCTCGTTTCAACGTGCCGGCCATCAACTGCCAATCGCAATCGCTCGGCCTGTTGCTTGGTGATGACATCTAGCACTGCCTCTTGCTGGTCACTGCCTGCTGTCTTGATTTCCAGTCGCACCAAACCGAATAGCCGGTGAAGTATCCCCTGATGCAATCGCGTCTCTTGCACGCGTGAATACGGAATCTTCCGCTCGTTCTTTTCAATCAGTCCGGAACGAATGACCAATTCATCGTTGGTCGTCATGAACCGAACCGTTAAGAATCGGATTGTGTAGCTGATGAAAGTGATGCCAACGTAGCAAGCCGCACCGATCAGAACGCCAATCGCGTTAGCGAAGAAGGTAGCAGCAAGCGCAAAGAAAAGCATGCGCATGCAGTTTTGAGCGACCGGCAAGACAACGGTCGACCAATGAAGCCTATCGAAGACCTCGCTGTGCGCGCTGCTCGTTGCGACGCGCTCAGCTGTCTCCGTACTCCCAGCGACCGCCGCGTCATCCAAGATGTCCTCGGCAATTGCGGCCCCATCATTTGGCGTCTCGGCCGTCGTCGATGTGCCATCGGGGGCAGAGCGTTCCGGTTGCTGGAAAGAGGCCTCATTGGCGTCAGCTTTTGGTTCCCCGTCACTCGTCATTCGCCGATACCTCGTTGGGTTTGCGAATGATGCGAGCCGCGGTTTCAATCAGTCGGTCGCGAAGTCGCTCGGCCACCTCGGCGGTCAAGCCAGGAATCGTGTGCACAGCATCTCGTGTGCCCGCGGTGTGAATCTTGAGGGACGCCAGCCCCCATTTTCGTTCCAGCGGGCCGCGGTGGATATCAACGTGCTGGATGCGAGCGATTGGGATCGCAACCGTCGATCGCCACACCACGCCGTGGCGAATTCGAAGCACTTCCGGAGCCACCTCGTAGCTCCACCACCGATGTTCGTACCTGGGCCAGACCGTGACATGCACCAACGCAATGCCAACAAGAATCAACCAAGCGACGACGATCGCCACCTTAGCGAGCCCGGAAACGGCAAACATCAGCGCAACACCACCGCCGGTCAGAACCAGTACCAGCACGGCGAAAAAGATCCCATTGACTAGCCGCGTGAGCCCAATCCAGCTCAGATCAATCTCGTATTCCCCGTGTGGCATTGCCTCGGGCTGAGCGTCGCCAGGCTCGGCGACTTCGCTCGCAGCCTCCGCGTTCGCAACGCTTGCGTTTTCGGAACCAGCTTCGACGTTTTCCAATCTTATTGCACCCAGAAGAGATCCGTACCGGTAGTTCGCCTACCTTATGCCAGCCAAGGAACATCGTATTCGCAACCGCCGACACATCATTGGCAACCATCCTAACGAAATTGCAGGCCGAGAATGGAATCACTTCGGGCGCTGGAGCTACGGATTGCAATTGCCCTTCCATTAGCCTTCGAAACTGAGCGTCTAAAGAACACTCTCCCTTGGGAGAGTCGGGCTCTAAGGCCCGGAGAGGGTTGGTTTTATCACGATCCCTCCCGGACTTTGCGTCCGACCCTCCCGCAAGCGGGAGGGTGATTGCTGGTGCGCGCATTCACCTGGGCAAGCACTTCGCCTAATGGCACCGTAACTACGATCCTAAGCGCAAACCAAAGATCCGCATCCCTGAATTTGCGTGGCGGCCGACTTATCGACTGGAGTCCGAGAAGTCGCGAAAACGACGTTCAACCTCTGCGGCCGAAACCAGCCCCTTGAAGAACTCAACCCGGTATCGCAACGTCAAGGACTCGCCTTTGCCAAGTTTGTAGGCGCCCTCCCCTTTTGCTTTTCCGAGGAAATGGTGAAGCCCGAATGGGTTTGCCGTCACGAGTCCGTAATCGCGAGCATGCCACGTGGTCGGGTGTCGCAGATTCGTTGGATGGTCATACATTGCAATACTCATCGGCTCGCCATCAATGGGACCTTGGTACAGAAGCCAGCGCGCCTGCTTGCCCCAGATCGCCTTCCCACTGATGCCTTCACTGTTTGTGGCTTTGCCGAAGACCTCCTTCACGCCATCCTTTGGCCGCGGCGTCAAACGCAAATCGGGGTGAGTGCGAATTGCAAACAATCCCTCTTTGGTGTCGTCGAAAACCACTTCACCACGGTTGGCATGGTAAGTGATGGTGCAATCGATCCAGCGACTGTCATCATTGCCTCCGAATCGATAATCGGTTTGATCGCTAAGCAACTGTGACTCGTCGCTCTTCTTGATCCAACGCGACGCTGCTCGAAAAGCGTTGTCGCCACTTCCCGAAAAATCGGTTGCAACCGACTCCGTTTCGACGCGACCACCTCGCTCGGCCCAAAAATCGACCCCCGAGATTTCATGGGATATCCACATCGACTTGTGATGCGGGTGATCGTGAGCTTCCCCTTCAACATCCTGCTTCATCGGCCAATTGCGAGTCATCCCGATTTGGCCTGGCCCAAGGATCGGATACAGGATCGGCTTGTCGTAGTTGGAATGATCAAAGGTAGTGAAGTGATCTTCACCCACAAAAACCTTGACCGTGCCCTCGCTTTGCTCGAAACGCACCGGCTTCGACTCTTCACCAACGACGGGCAAGCATGTTCCTACCAAAACGAACGCAAACAAGGCCTTGCTGAGCGTGCGACTCATATGAACTCCAAAGGTGGGCAGAGGGAGGCGGGGTGTCGTCTGACACAAGAATAAATTAGTCGTATCGGAGTCCGGTGTCGAATGAAGGCTAGTTTGCGTTGGCACGTGAGCCGAACGCGCTAGCGTCGGGCCCTGCAGGTTCGATCTGTTCAATCACAGGATAACGCGAGCTCCAACAATCACCCTCCCGCTTGCGGGAGGGTCGGACGCAAAGTTCGGGGAGGGAAAAACGCATCAAAGAATAAACCCTCTCCGGGCCTTAGAGCCCGACTCTCCCAAGGGAGAGTGTTAACGTGCGCATTTTCGAAGTCTGTTGGATGCAAAACGGCAGCCTATAGCACTAGCGCTTTGCCTCCGAGCAGCTCACAGCGACGCCAGCACGCGAAACGCTACAACCGTTGCAATCACACCCCGAGCGTCACCCGCAGGGATCGACTGCTCCTTTTTCGATCCGCCAGCGCCCCTCCCACCTCGATGCGACGCCTAGGCTTGCCCTGAATGAACAAGCAACAATGAGGTGATTCTTGAAGACATTCAAACTCTACCTGCTCGCGGTTCTGCTGGTTTGTGGCCCGATCTATGCCGCCTTCTACTCCTTCGCAACGGCCCATGATGCCAACGGTTGGAGCATGCTCGGCTTCCTATTCGTCAGCGGGATTTTTGGATTTCGCAGCTGTATCGCCGGAAATTCGCGCAACGGTTTCCGCGATTATGACATTCCGTCGATGTGATCCGGCTCGTTCCCCAGCCCCCTAGCCTGACCGCAAAGGCCCTCAACCTCACATTGCGGCCCTCTCGCAAAACCTTTTCTGATTCTGGGCAGTTAAGCCCTGCCCGAAACCCGCCATTCGCGTTAGTCTCGAACCATCTTCGCGCAGGATCCAATCCTTCCTGACGCGTCACAATCTGCAATCAAGCGTTTTCGCCCCCTCTGCTGACGTGGTTTCTCGGCAATTCGGCCAGCCACTGTCGGCGTCTTGGTCGGTGTCGTCCACCCACTTGGACCTGATATCGCAATTGCTCAACAGAACCACCGCCCAATAGATGCGATCCATGGAAATCCAAGGCGACACCATTGTCGAATCGGATGCTGATGTTCAGACCGAACCGACCAGCCAATCCGAGCAAGCACCTCAAGCTCACGCTGAGCCAATCGCAGAAGTGCCTCCAACCCAATCTCTGGTCGATGCCGTCTCGTCTGTCGAAGACGTCGTCGTCGAAGAAGTCGTTGATGCCGACTCTGTAGCCGAAGACACCGTCGTCGAGCCGGTCGAAGACGAGGGCGCGCAGCCGCAACCTACAGAAGTCCAGGTGACTGTGAACGAAGAACCCACTGCCGAAGAAACAACGGTCGTTTCGGAAACCGAAGCGGACGTTCCGTCGGTGCCTGCGGACATTCAGTCGGAACGGGCGGACGAGGTCGTCGAAGCGGCAACCCAAGAAGCGGAAGAAACGGAAAACCCGTGGAAACGATTGGGCATTCATCCCAAGCTTGTCAAAGCGGTCAAGAAAGCGGGCTATGACGCGCCGAGCGAAGTGCAAGCCAAGGTGATCCCTTTGATGCTTGAGGGCCGCGACGTCATCGCTCAATCGCAAACAGGCTCGGGCAAGACCGCTGCCTTTGCGCTTCCGATCCTTTCGTCGATCGACATGGACCAACGCAGCGTCCGGGCGTTGGTGTTGACGCCGACTCGCGAGCTGGCCATTCAGGTTGCCGAAGCTTTCGAAAAATACGCCGTCAAGCAAAAACGCTGTGAGGTGTTGGCCGTCTACGGGGGCCAAGACTACTTGCCTCAACGACGTGCACTCGAGCGCGGCTCGCAGGTCGTCGTTGGCACTCCAGGACGCGTCATTGATCACATCAAACGCGGCAACCTGAAACTCGACGACATCGAGTGCCTGGTTTTGGATGAAGCCGACGAAATGTTGAACATGGGCTTCCTTGAAGACGTCGAATTTGTTGTCGCCCAAATGCCCGAGACCCGACAGGTCACCATGCTGTCGGCAACCATGCCCGGTCCAATCCGCGACATCGCTGACAACTACCTTGTCGATCCGGCGACCGTGCGCGTGAAGCGAAAACAGATGACCGCCGAATCGATCACGCAACGCGCTGTCATCGTGCCACCAAAAGACAAAGCCTTTGTCCTCGGCAAATTCCTCGAGCACGAACCGATCGACGGTGTCATCGTTTTCACAAAAACCAAAGACGCGACCGTCCGCTTGGCCGAGCAACTTGGCCGAAACGGCTTCTCTGCCGCAGCACTCAACGGCGATATGCCGCAAAAGGTTCGCGAGCGCACCGTCGAACAACTCAAAGCGGGCAACCTTGACATTCTGGTTGCTACCGACGTCGCCGCTCGCGGCCTCGACGTCAAACGTGTCAGTCATGTCTTTAACTTTGACTTCCCCCACGACAGTGAATCCTACATTCACCGCATCGGCCGCACAGGACGTGCGGGACGCGAAGGCAACGCGATCATCTTCCTGACACCGGCACAACGTCGAAAGTTGAAGATCATCGAACGTGCCACCAAACGCACAATCGAAATCGTCGAAGCACCAACAGCCGACATGATCAACGCGCGACGTGTCGAACGACTCAAGCAACAGATCACCGAGACGGCTGCGAATACCGACTTACAGCTGTTCAAAGAGTTGGTGATTGACCAGGTCAAGACCTCCGAACTGTCGATGGAAACAGTCGCTGCCGCGTTGATCCACATCGGACAAAAGGGGCGTCCCTTCCTCTTGAAAGAACGCCCAACCAAGACCAAAGAGCCGCGCGAACGCGGCAAGGATCGTGACTTCGATCGGCCACACAATCGCAAAGGCGAGAAGTCATTCAACGACTCAAAGAAGCAACACCGCAAACTCGGTCCGCCTGAACCCGGCATGACGCGCTACCGCATCGAAGTCGGTCGCAACGATGGGGTGGCACCACGAAACATCGTAGGTGCGGTAGCCAATGAAGCGGGAATCGAAAGCGAGTTCATCGGGCCGATCAAGATCTACCCGCACTTCAGCACGGTCGATCTCCCCGAGGGGATGCCCAAAGACATTTACCGCACGTTGCAACGCACGTGGGTCTCCGGCAAACAATTGCAGATTCGTCCCGATCGCCACCCCGACGAACGTTCCGAACGACCGTACAAAGGCAAGGGCAAGCCCAAACACAAGAAGAAGAACGCGGGCGGCAAAAAGCGTTTTAAGCCGAAAAACAAACGGTCACGCGACTAGCCAGTCGCTGCTTGCTCCATAAGACCCGTCGGCCAACCATTCCGACGGGTCTATTGAGGAGTGCCAATTCGCCGATTCCAGTCGGCCTCTAACGCTTCCGCGTCTCGCGGTTGATCACCGTTGTCCGTGCGTACTTGCTCGGCCGGGGGCAACTCAGAAACGAACCCGGCCTGTTCGAACGGATCGAGTCCGACGGCCGCTTGGAAGTCGGCGAGCTCTTCGAACCAGAGTCGCTGTGCCTCGATCAACTTGATCTCCGCCTCGTTGGCTTTCGTCTCGAGCAGGTTCAAATAGATCAGGTCAATTTTCCCACGTTCGAATGCAAAGCGGTATCGATCGAGAGTGTCCAGCGCGGTGTCGAATGCCACTTTGGCCTGCTGCACGACGTCCGTCGATAGCCCGAGACTTGTCAGTGCCGTTCGAACTTCGACGCTGATCTTGTCGCGTTGCAAACGCAGCTTTTCCGATGTCTGAACGATCTTTGCTGCAAGCTCTTGCCGCTTACCGCGAGCCTTGCGTCGTTGAATCGGAACTTCACCGACCGCACCCACGACCAACTCAAATCGGCCCTTGTCATCCGACGAGGTTCCTGGGTCACCAACATCTTGCGAGCCCTCGATGACAAAATCGAATCGAGGCAACATGTCGTTTTGCGCGAGTTGGCGGCCCAGCCTCAATTGCTGCAGATCAATCCTCAATTGATTGGGTTCCGGTCGACGCTCAAGGGCAACCGAAACCTCTTCCTCGATATCGAACTCAGGCAATGGCCCGATGCCCGGAAACCCGATGGGTAGCCAATCGTCGGCGGGTACCATCGGTTGTCCGGAATCATTGCGGACATAGAGCGACAGCTTGAAACCGCTCTCGAGATACTCTCGACGCGCATCGATCGCAGCCGCGCGCCGTTCGGCGATCAATTGGTTGTTCAAAATCACATCGATCTCTGCGAACTTACCAGCATCAAACCCGGCCTGGTATTGCTCGCCTCGGCGTTCGGCGAGCTGCAGAAGACTCCGCTGTGCTTGAAGCATCGCTCCGGTCGCAACCCAATTCCAATAGGCGATCACCGCTTCACGTGACGTTTGCAGAATCGCTTCCTGCAAAATCGGGTCCGCAGCTTGGCGTTCCAAAGCAGCGTTGAACACGGCAAAACGTTGCGGGTCAATCGCCCGACCTTGCAGCAGCGGTTGCACCCAAGCGACCGAAAACTCGCCACCCTTTTCGGTTTCACGTTCGAGATACCAAGGTTGATAGATCCCGCGTCCCAGCCGATATCCTGCGCTGATATTGCCACCCCACCATGTTTGGCGAGCCGCACCGATGCCGTGTCGGTAATTGCGATAGAACCCAGTTGGCTCCGACAGTGTGCCTGCTTTCAGTTTCGTGTCATACGCGCCGTGGGCCGACAACAATTGCCCGTTGGCCCTCAGGAACTCTTGCCGAGCTTGATTGATCTCGGGAAACGAACGGTAGACGCTGGCGACCACGTCCGAAACCGTCAACGTATCCTGCTGCGGCGCCGGCGGAACGATCGGTTCGGCTGGCGCCTCGATCAATCCCTCGTCGGCCCGCATTGGCTCAGGCATGGGTGCGGGCAGCTCTGCCGTCTGCGCAACACAGCCCCGCGGCCGGACGGTCGAAACCAGACCGATGGCGGCAAGGCAGATGATCGCCCGGCAGAGGGCGTTGGAAGTTGAAATCACAGCCGATTCCGTGGCTAGGGTCATCCTTAAAAGGTCACGGCGCACTCTGCTAGGATCGACCAACCAAGGCAACAAAATCCATGAAGATTGCCGCCCAAATCACAATCAGTGAGCTGAGAAACCATAGCGAACGTAGGGTGTGTGCTTGCACGCACCGCCCACGAGTGCCGCGGATCGGAGCTACGGTGCCATGAGGTAAAGTGCTTGCCCAGGTTAACGCGTGCTCCAACAATCACCCTACCGCTTGCGGGAGGGTCGGACGCAAAGTCCGGGGAGGGAATCATCCCAGCTATACAAACCCTCTCCGGGCCTTAGAGCCCGACTCTCCCAAGGGAGAGTTTTAAAACACGCAGTTTCGAAGCCTAGCGGAATCGCAATTGCAACCGCCAATCCTAGCTCTTGGGAAGGTTCACCTTGGGCGCCTTCTCCTTCGGCTCGCTCTGTGAAACGGACGGGGGAAACCCGTTGAGCTGACGCCAAATCTCTTTTCCGAGCGGCACCCGCCGAAGCAGGACCCAACCGTTGGCTCGGACTCCCTGTCGCAAAAACTGCTGATCTGGCCAACCATCCTCGCGCGCGAAATGGTTGTCAGGCGTAACAACCACCCGAAAGTTGCCGCGTCCGTCGTCGGTAGGAAAGACTCGGTTGACCTTTCCGCCAAACGTCCCGACGGCGACGGAAGGCCAGCCAACAAACTGAACGGCCGGCCAACCTTCAAATTGCAAACGCACGCGGTCCCCCTCTTTGACCAACGGCATGTCGTTACCGCTAATCTTCATTTCGACCGCCAATTCGTCCGTTTCAGGAACGATCACAAACAACTGATCACCCTCTTTGACCGTATCGCTGCCTTCGAGCCCGAACCATTGCTGAATCCGTCCAGCACGCGGTGCGTGAATTTCTAGCCGGTCCAACTCGTTGCGTTTGTTGCGAAGATCAAGGATCTCTTTTTCGATCGTATTGATCTTCTGCATGACCTCAAGAACCTTCTGGTTCGCATTGCGGTTCTTGATGTCGATCTCCTGTCGCTTCGATTCAATCTCATCTTCTTTGGCAAGCAACGCAGCGTAAACTTCCTGGACCGCGTTTTCTGCTTTCAGCACGTACGCCTTGGCCGACTCAACGGCTTGGCGTTTCGAATAGAGCTCTTCCTTCGACACCAGCCCACGTTCGGCGACCTCTTCAGCGATTCGAAGTTGATTGCGTTTGTCGTCAAGAGCTGCCTCAAGCGAAGTCACTTCGTTCTTTGACTGCTCCCATTTTTCACGAGCAACCTCGAATTCCTGCTTGAGTGCCTCGGCAAGGTTCTCGCCGCTACTCTTCTGCAACGTGGCCGCTTGCTTGGCAACCTCAAGGCTTGACATCGCCGCTGCCTCTTTGGACTCCATCGCAACAATCTGAGTGTCCAGTTGGGAAACACCCTGGGATGCAAAGGGGGTCAAACGCAGTACCAACTCTCCTTTGGCCACAAACGAACCTTCGCGCAACCCTGCCTTGACGTGGCTGATCACCCCTTTGGACGGACTGCGAACCGGTTGAGGGCGTTCTTGAGGGTCAAGTGCAACCACCATTCCCACGCCGGGTGCGGTTTGGCGCCAAGGGACAAAGGCCATCGCAACGATCGTCAAGACAAGCCCAACAAAGGTCAAGCGGCCACATTGTTTGATGAAACGGCCGGTTCGCACCATTTGCAAAGCCGGAAACTCATCAGCAGTTCGAAGATCCTCAATCATGCCTTGGCTCCTTCGGGCATCGCGGGGCTCGGTCCCAGTTCGATGACTCGGTCAAACTCATTCCCAAGGTCATCACGATCGGTCGACACAATGAGCGTCCAGGGGGCCGCGTCGTTGGTCAATAACTCAATGATCTGTTGGCGGTCACGATCAGACACACGATCAAGCGTGCGATCGATCACCAATAGCTTGGGATTCCCGATGATCGCACGCGCAATCATCAGACGTGCCACTTCATGCTCGGCCAACGGATGGCCACCGGTTTGCAGCTTTGCCTCCAACCCGTTGGGCAGCTTCAACAGTGTGTCGGTCAAACCAACGCGGGCCAGTGTTTCGCGAACCTTCGCCGATCCAATTCCGGCTCGACCGAGGTCAATGTTCTCGCGCACCGACGCATGGAACACATCGTTTGTGCCGGCAAATCCAATCAGCGCTCCCCCATAGGTCGTCGCAGCATGCAAGCTGTCAACTTCGCCAACCTGCACGACACCTCGGTCGGGCGTTCGCAGACCGGCAATCGACTCGGTCAGAGCATCGCGTCCGGCTAAATCGCTCCCGGTGATCAACACCTTGCTGCCTGGTTCCACCTCATTTGGCTCAACCGTTTCACCGGTCACGTTGCTCGAAAACTCAAGTTGCGTCCACCGCAGATTCACCGGGGCGTCTTCAAGTTCGCCGATGCGATGACGTGGATCGACAACGAGGTCGATGAGATGTCCGACCTTATCGATGCCCGCCATCAAGTCGTAAAACTTTTCCAAAGACTTGCCGGCCTTCGCGAACGCTCCCACAACCACCGTCACCACCAATTCGCTCGCAACCAATTGGCCCAAGGTCAACTGCCCCTCGATCACCAACCACCCGCCGAGCGCGAGCAGGACAGTCGATGCGACCACCTGCAAGGTGATGGCAAAGGCGACCTGGCGTACGATCACGCGAAACTGTCGACGTCGCGCTTGCAGGTACTGTGCCGTGAGTTGATTCGCCCGCTGAATCGCCAAGCCTTCGCCGCCACCGGTCTTGAACGCACTCGGAAACGAGAGCACATCCTGCAGCCAATGGGCGACCCGATATTTCGTGATGGACTCCTCGATTGCTGTCGAAATCCCGCCGCGACCGAGCATCCAGGTCACTGAGATCATCGCGAGGACCAGGACCAAATCGAAGCCCAACAGGAAAGGGTGATAAAAGGCCAGCAGCACCAAACCGATCGCCGTCGTCAATACAATCGAAACACCGTCCAGCAACAGCACGGCGGTTGCTTTCTGAATCGTCATGATGTCGAAGACGCGGTTGGCAAGCTCGCGCGGATAGTGACCTTCCAATCCGTGTCGGCTCGCTCTCGGGAAACGGTGCGCAAGGTCGCTGACAATGCGGACGAACTGACGCCTTTGAACCAATTCAACCACAACCGTTTGCAGCAGCCGCAAGAATCCAGCAATCGCCAAACAAGCAAGCAGCATCCCGCCAAGCACGATGATGGGTTGAAGGTAGATCCCCCAGCTGACCACGTTGACCAGAGCCTCAACCGCCAGCGGCGTCGCCAAGGTCAACACACCGGAGACAAACGCAAACAAACCGACGGTCAGGATGTCGCGGCGATCGAGATCGAGGAGTGCAATGAACCGCTTGAGCGGAGGCAGATGCTCGTGACCGCCGTGGCCAGCGCCACCCGCGTTCAGTGCTGACGCGATCGTCTCACATTCCAGCTCGCGCTTGGCAACCAAGACACGTGCCCCCTCCTCGGTGAGCAAGTTCCCGAGCCCACGTGCCCGCACCGTCTTTTGCGTGAGTCCGTCACTTAGCGTTGTGAGCTCAAAAGTCGCCCCCGAAGTCGGTTCGACAATCGTGAAGTCGCCACTTCGGTGCGCCACGATCAGCGGATACCCGTCATCCAAAAAGGCGTAGGCATCGGCAACGCCCGAAAACGCAACCTCTTTGACGAAGATCCCAGCGTGCTCGGCGCTAGCGAAAAACCAAGCGAGCGAATCCTGTTCATCGACGCGCTCTTCCGCGCCGCGCACGACGTCACTTGGTTCCACCACAACACCAAGCGCCATCCCCACTCGGGTAAGCAAGCCGAGAATGGCAGAGTCACTAGGGCGTGAATTTCCGTCAGGCGCGTTCGGTTCCATCGAATCTCTCCATTGAAAACATCGACAAAAGCTGCCAATTCCGTTCAAGCAGACCGTGGCGTCACACGAACAATATTACACGACATTGTTTTCGTCAATTCTTTTTCGCGTTTTCGGGGTCGCAAATTTAACCAAAAGTGCTACACTTTCGCAAAAGGTCAAGCAGCCGGCCCGTTTCACGCAAAAAGAGACCCCTTTTCCGACACATTTCCAGGCAAATCGAACCATGACGAAACAAGCTCGCAAGCGAAGTTCCGTTGATGAAGCGAATGTGAAGCCCGCAAATGGCTGGACGTTCATGACCAACCACACGCACGTTCTGGCCGTGTTGCATGCTCACCCAGACAGGGTTTTGCGTGAGGTCGCCGTCGAAGTGGGCATTACCGAGCGAGCTGTCCAGCGGATCGTACAGGACCTGGAAGAGGAAGGCTTTATCGAACGCGAGCGTGTCGGTAGGCAAAATCGCTACCGCATTCACAAAAAGGTTGCGCTGCGTCACCCTATCGAGTCGCACCGCAACATCGGCGATCTCCTGAAATTGATCGCGGAACCCAAATAGTCGCGTCACCAGCGCGCATTCTCAAGCACGAAGCAAATTCGAAAGGTACACACGCTTGGCCTCCAACACCCTTCCATCCGAAACGAGCTTGGATCGACTCATCGAACGGCTTGACGTTGTGGTCCGCGAACAGGTTGGCGAATCGCTCGCCGATACCATGCAGCGCATTCGCCGTTTGGCGATCGAACGCCGCGCCGGACTGCCTGAGGCTGAAGATCGGTTGATGGACGAACTAACGCGTTTGACGCCGGCGGAAATGCGGGCGGTGATTCGCTGGTTGAGTCTGTTTTTTGATCTGGCCAACGTTGTGGAAGAGCGCCGCCGCGTGGCCGTCCTGCGCGGGCGTCACGAACAAGCGATCGCCGACGGAATCCCCAAAGGTGAATCGATCGCAGCCGCCGTCGCCGAGCTGCAATCACAGGGTTTGACCGCATCGGAAATGCAACGTCGCCTCGATCGCTTTGTCATTGAACCGGTCTTTACCGCCCACCCGTCCGAAGCGAAACGCCGAACAACGCGGCAGCTGCTTCGCCGCATTCGTCAGTTGCTTGCCGACATCAGCAACGGCAAGCGCCAGGCAGAGAACGAACTGCTTGCAAGTTTGACCGTGCTCTGGCAAAGCGACTTGGTTCGCCCTGACCGACCTCCTGTGATGAGCGAGGTGAGCCGAGGGGTCTATTTCGCGGCGACACTTTGGGATGTTGTCCCTCAGGTCTACGGCGAAATGCGCGAGGCATTGCAGCGAGCCTACCCGCAACATCATTTCGAGATCCCGCCATTCCTTTCGTTTGGAACTTGGATCGGTGGCGACCGAGATGGGCATCCGTTCGTGACTGCCGAAATCACAAAAAAGACCTTTGCGCGTCTACGGCGTGCGGCAATCGAAGGTCACCTGTCTGAATGCCGAATGCTACACAACCAGATGGTGGTTTCGGACCAACAGGTTCCGTCGGATCCGCAAATCAAAGAACGTCTTGAAGACCTCTGCAAGCGTTGGCCGGAACTCGAACAACGTCTGGCACCGGTTTCACACTCCGAAACTTATCGTCGATTCATTAGAACGCTCGAGTTTCGCCTTGAGCGAACCCTTGGGTCCATTGAGACCCCAACGCAGCTCGACGGTGCCTTTGATTCCATCGACGAATTTCAAGGCGACCTGCAACTGTTGCAACGCAGCGTTCAAGAGAATCGTGGAAAACGGATCGACGCCCAGTATTTGCAACCGTGGATCGATTTGGTCAACACCTTTGGATTCCACTTCGCTTGTCTCGACATTCGACAAAACTCCGAAGCACACCGCACATGTCTGCTGGAAGTGCTCGCGCTTCAAGGTGTCGAAACCGACGGCAGCGACCTCGAGGCGCTACTCAACCGCAACGAGCGTCCCGGTTCGATCGACGTCACAAAGTTGACCGACGCCTCCCGCGAAGTCTATGAAACCTTCTTGCTGCTTGCCGAAGAGCATAAGACATGGGGCAGCGCTCCGGTCGGCGGTTACATCATCAGCATGACGCATTCCGCGATCGACGTGATGACGGTCCTGTGGCTTTGGAAGACAGCATGGGCGCAAAACGCGAACGATTCCAATGACGAATCCAAACCACCGCTCATCCCGATCGTTCCGCTCTTTGAAACGATCGATGACCTTCGCAGTGCGAGCTCAATTCTGAATTCATTGTTGGCAAACCCGACCTATCAAGATTACCTTGCGGCCAACAGCAGCTTGGAACAGATGGTGATGGTCGGTTATTCCGACAGCACCAAAGACGGCGGCTACCTATCGGCTTGCTGGGAATTGCATCAAGCGCAAGTCAAGTTGGCCGACGTCGCCCAGCAACATCATGTTCGACTCACCGTCTTTCATGGCCGTGGCGGTTCGCTGGGTCGCGGCGGCGGACCAGCAGCTCGCGCAATTCGGTCGCTGCCACACAAGGCGGTTGACGGCCGACTCCGCGTCACCGAGCAAGGCGAAGTCCTGTCGGAACGGTATGACGACCCATTGATCGCTCATCGCCATTTGGAACAGATCATCAACGCAACGTTGATTGTGAGCGAAGCGAGTGACGATTCGCACGCCCCAACCTGGGACGAAGCGATGGACCAGCTCTCAAAGCAATCATTCGGACATTATCGCCGCTTGGTCGAACACGAGGGCTTCCTTCATTACTTTGACCGCGCGACACCGATTAGCGAGATCGAAACACTGCCAATTGGCTCGCGTCCAGCACGGCGCGGACAACGCCGAGCTCTGAGCGAACTGAGAGCAATCCCTTGGACGTTTGCGTGGACTCAGTCGCGTCACCTGCTGCCCGCTTGGTTTGGTCTCGGCACTGCAGTGCGAGATTACGTCGACCAGAACGATTCCAATTGGGAAGTCCTCCGTGCGATGTACGCGAGCTGGCCGATGTTCACCGCCATGATCGACAACGCGGAACTGGCTTTGGCGAAAGCCGACATGCAAATCGCTCGGTCCTACGCGACGCTGGTCAGCGAAGAATCGAGCATGGAAGTTTGGAAGATGATCAGCGAAGAATTTGATCGTAGCCGCGGAGCCATCCTGATGATCAAGGAAGCCCGTGAGTTGCTCGCCGACATCAATTGGTTGCGTGCCTCCGTCGCCGAACGAAATCCTTACGTCGATCCACTCAACCTTTGCCAAATCCACTTACTCGGACGGCTCCGAAGCGACGACCCCGAATCCGACTTGATCGACCTCGCGCGTCTGTCCATCCAGGGCATCGCTGCCGGACTTCGAACGACCGGCTAGCACAACTTTCGTGCAATTCGCTTGACTCGCGCGCATGGGCTGAAGCCCAGCCGCGTTAGATTTCGAATTTTGCGACTTGGCCAGGATAGATCACGTACACGGGATGCTTGATGCCGCATCGCGCCTTCTCTCGAGCAATCGCGTCATCGATTTGCTCGATCGAATAACGTGATGAAAAGTGCCCGAGAACGAGCTGCTGGACGTTCGCATCGGCAACCATTTCCATCACAGCATCAAGTGAGCTGTGCCCGTTGCGTTTCACGTTGTCGCTCTCCACGTCCTCACGTTTCATGAATGTCGCTTCATGGAACAGAATTCGCGCATTCTGATAGCGGCCATCCGTTTCAACGGGCGTGTCACCCGAGTAGATGAATTCGATCTCTCTGCTCAAATCAAACAACTCATCTTCATCGCGTTCTTTTCGAAGCTGCGCGATCTGATGGCCTGCGAGCTTGGCGAGCTCCGGCTTGAGCTTCCGACGTTGTTGTTCGACAACGTAGGACAGACTCTTGATGGTCGGCGGCTCGACCGCAACGTGCCGGTTCCTCATCGTGCGAACGCTTCGTCCGTTGCCCAAATCAACCCGATCGCCATCGCCCAGCGGAGCCCAAGCTGTTCCCGATACATGGGGATCGAACTTTTCCGTGAAACCTGCCATTGCCGGAAACGATCCCGCATCTTTGGGGTAATGGATCGACAGTCCATCGCGGCCGTTCAACTGATTGAATTGAATCAACCCAGTCACATGATCACGATCTGCGTGCGAAATAAACGCGTGCTGAACCTTGCGTGATTTTTGCAACAGCGAGCTGGTAAACCCATCACCACAGTCGAACAATAGCCCCATTTCCTCGATGAAGACCCACGTCGAAAACAGAGCGGTGGAATAAGCGTGAACTGTAATTTTCTGCGGCATGTGACTGATGTGATCGCGTAAGGTTTTCGCCGGACAGTATGCAGATGCGCGGGGATAGAATCACACACTGGCTTGTTTCCTACGAAGTCGACGAAACGGATTCAACTCCCAATTGGCAGAAAAGGGAGCGCCAACCAACAGGCGCCACCGAGCCTGTTTGTCTCGGACACCTATTATGAGACAAGGGTTCAGTGACTTTTGAGCCTGCCGGAATTGCTGGTTCGGCGCGCCGGCGTTTGGTATTTTACCTTCTCAACTCGTTCTCTCTTCGGCACGATCGCGTCTGGCAGGCTTCATGATTGTCACTGGTAAGTCACTCGGCAGCCGCAAAAAATTGTTTGCCGACTGGTCCATTCCGATCCCTCCGGAAAGCAAAGATGACGGAGATGGTGACGGAGGGCTGACGCTCCGAGATTTGATCGAACGGATTGTTCGCGAACAAGTCCAAGCCTTCAAGAAACGCCAACAAGACGCACAGTTCGTCCGCGCACTGACCAACCTCGAAATCGAGCAGGCTGCGGAGACTGGCAAAATCACGATGGGCGGCAGTGATATCTCCCCGCAAGAGGTCGACATCGATGAGGCCGTACACCAAGCGCTGCAAGCTTTTGAGGATGGGATCTACCTTGTCGTGATCGACGAGCAACGCCAAACCGATTTGGATTCACAAGTTTTCTTAACCGACGACAGTCAAATCACCTTCATTCGGCTGACCATGCTGACCGGTGGATAACGAAAAGCATCAATTGACGGAGAACCTTGATGGCACGCGACGAGCTCCTGCAAAAACAGCTTGATCAATTTCGCATCCCTTCGCGAAAACACAACAGCGACGAACAACTTGACGATGATGTTTTTCTAGACGACGACAATCTCGATAACGAGTCATGCATCGACGAGGATGTGGAAGTCTTTATGCCAAAGATCAAGCGGCTCCCCAAGGAGCTCCGCACCATCATCTTTGCACTCTTCGAACTCGACGCCTCAGGCAAAGAGATTCCAGACCAATGGGATCATCCTGAGCTTTGGAAGAAGGAAAACGCCAAACTCGTCCGCTCGCGTGCCAAGCTGGACACCATCTCGGCGGCCAACCGCAAGAAGATATTCGCATGTTTTGCACCCAAGCTTGCCAAAGAGGTCGAACACACCTGGCAACATCTCAAGTCGTCTCCCTACCGAGTCGGCTACTCGCAGCGGCCCTTTCGTGCCCCCAAGCACGCAAACGGCACGTTCGATACCCGCATCGACTGGCTTTCGAGTTTTGCGCGGGTCATCGCCGAATTTGACCCGGGCGTGGTCACCTTGTCTTGGTTGGCCCAGTGGGCGCCTCACGCGTTTGCATGGTCGACCGATTGCGTCGCCCCTCTGTTTGCATCGGTGTTGAGCACAAAATCGAAACAGAGCGACGAGCTTTTTGAAATCCTGCGTCAATCGGCGACCCGTGAGCATGAAATTGGCATCATGGGTGCGCATGTGATCGGAGGGCTGCTCGGCTCCTCCCGCAAGGAAGGCTGGGAGCTTATCGAAAAGACGCTGCTTGCCGCACAACGCCAAGAAGGCTTGCGTCAATCGATCCTTGAAGGCGCACCGCTGTCGCATCCGGAAGCCTTTCGACGCCTGCTGCGCCTGATACTCGAAAACAATCTTGTGCGTTTCAGCAGCGTCTGCCGCGCCGTCAACACTTGGTTCGGATTGCTCTGGGATTCCGCGAGCACCAAGACAATGGTCGAGAATGTCGAATCGATCCTTGCCCTGCTCGAGTCACAAGCCGCCAGAAAGAAGGCGCTCGCTAGCGACAATGCCGAAACCGTTTATCGCGCTCTTTGGGCGATGGCCTATGAAGACGCCCCAGCCACCGTGCCTGTCGCGGCGAAGCTACTCAACCACTCTTCTGACGATATTCGCTTTGTCGCCACCTGGGTACTCACGGTGATTGGCCTCGACACAGGCCTGAAAGCACGCTCGGTTGCAATCGACGACGAGAACCTGCAAGTCGCAATGCTCGCAGCGGTCCAAAACACGGGCATCTCCGTCCATGATGACTTTTGTCAATTGTTCGCCGAGAACGATTCCGAATCGAGCGATGCGACGACCTTTGCTCGGCTCGAACGACTTTACGCGAGGCTGCCGGTCAAATCGACGACCCTCAAACCGATCGTCTGGCCTTGGACCGAGCGGAAGGTCGAACGAAGCATGGTGGCAACCTGTTTGCTTGCGGAAATTGGCGACCAGAAGCCAACCAAACTGATTCCATTCCTCAAGGACTTCGATTCCTGGCAAATCTCGAGCGTCATCGACTACTTGGCACAGCAAAAGACTTGGGATCCGCTCACTCGATCGACTTTGGTCGATCTCTTCGGGCACGCTTCTTCGTCCGTGCGAGATTCAGCCTTTGACCGTCTCGTAAAAGCGACATTAACGGTGGACGAAAGGAAGCAGATCGAAGCTTACTTGAGTCGAACGTCCGCTGACCTTCGTCTTAAAGCGATCCAACTTCTATGCCAAGGCGAATCGCACCATGTTTGTGAGAGCGCCGACCGTCTGTTGCAAGATGGCAAAAAGAAGCGACGTTTGGCCGGACTCGAAATGCTACGACAACTTGCCGAATCCGCTGCCGAAGAATCGATCAAGGTAGAGAAGCAAACGAAGACGAAGACGAAGACGAAGAAAACGCAACCGACACAACTCGGCCCCGACGACGTCCGCGCGTTTTGCCGCTCGCGCGCAGAGCAATACCGTGCCCAACGCAAACGCATCTCCAAAGAAGAAGAACGTCAACTCAAGTCAATCGAAGACGCCGATCGCACTCGCTATACAGCTGATGATGGGTTCGGTTTCCTCGACAATGACGCTCGCTCGCCCTTGGTCACGCCTGAGCCACAGAAACGGTTCACGGCAATCTCCAAAGCTTCGCTGGCCTGCTTGAAAGACCTCGACGACCTGATTCATAAGCATCGCAAAGAGATCGTCACCGTCCGTTCATGGGACGGCATTAAAGACGTTCCGCTTGGCGAGGCTTACAGTTCCCTCCCTTCGCTGAACTTGAAAAAGCCGCTCCGCCCTCAGCGGGACAAGTTCCCGCTCATCGAGATTTGGGAGAAATGGAAGAAGGGCCGTCCGGCGAAGCTCAAAGACAAGGATGGCCTGGAACTACTTCGTGCTACCGTTGCACTCGAGTACATGTATGGATACGAAAGCGAAGAAATTCGTTTCTGGATGCGCAAGGGAACCAACAAGAAGCTTGCCGGAAACATCTTGGGCGAGGTTTCAGCTCCCCGATTGCGATACGAAGGTGTCCTCAGCGACATCATCGAATGGCTGTTCTTCTACGAGATCCCCAAGGGTTGCGTCGATTACCTTTTGAACGGCGTCGAGAACAGTTATGCCCTCGTCCCCTCCGAATGGCACGAAAAACTGATTCCCGCGCCGGGAGCAAGTGAAGATGATTACGATGACGACGAGAACGATTGGCGGCATGATGAGATCTTTTGCCTGTGGTCGTCCACGCTGACTCGTTTTCTTCGTCGCACGAACATCAAGACAACCAAGACGCAAGAAAAACGCATTTGGCAACTCAGACGTTTTCGCGACGAACCGGTGCCTGGTGCCAAGCGAATGCGGGTCGATCTCACCGAGATTGCCCAGTGGCATAACAAGCGGCTCGCCACTTTCGATGATCTCACAGACGTCCTGCTCGGACAGCGCCCCAATCGCTGGGGCGGTGATTACCACGCATTAGCAACGTTGACCGATCCGTCGGCACCCAAAGAGTACCGCGAGATCGCCGAGCAAACCAAAGGGCTTAGCGAGTGGCTCGACAAAGTCAGACAGCGAGTTCTCGAAATTGAACTTCAACGTGGTGAAGCCAAGACCGTTGCGTCGGACGTCGCGCTCGCCTTCTCGAGCTATCACGGCGTCGACATGCTCATGCAAATCATGGCGGCACTCGGCAAGCACAAGTTCAAAGTGCTGCGTGGATGGCGCAGTGAAGCGCGAGACAATCGCGCTGCGACGCTGACCCAATTGATCGCCGACACCTACCCGCGTGAAAGCGATACCGAGGCCCAGTTCTCGAAAGCCGTCAATGCAGCGATCGCCGCCGGCTATTGCGACGAAACCCGACTCCTTGAACTCGCCTTCCTTGCTCCACAATGGACCAAGTACGTGCAAGCTCATCTCAAGTGGGATGGCTTTGACGAAGGTCTCTATTGGTTCCTCGCACATATGAGCAACTGGGACGATTCGGCTCGCGAGGCCGCTGCGGAAGCCGAGGGCCTCGAAGATGATCCCGAATACGAAAGCTACGATGACTACGACGAATTCGATGACGACTTTGATGACTCAAGCGAGGATGAACCGTTCAAGAAACCGCGGCCGCTCTCGGCATGGGAACGACTTGTCGTCGAACGCACACCGTTGACCGAGCGCGATCGCTACGAAGGTGCCGTCGATGTTGCTTGGTTCCACCGCACTTGGGAAACGCTGGGGAGCAAACGCTGGCAAGGACTTGCGTCGGCGGCTCGCTTTTCCGCAAACTCGACGCAAGCCAAGAAGGCTCAATTCCTGGCCGATGTGCTGCTGGGCAACACTGACAAAAAGGTTCTCGTTGACGGCATCAAGAAACGCAACCTCAAAGACCATGTCCGCTACCTCGGACTGCTTCCACTGGCCAAAGGCACTCGACGGAGCAAAGATCTCGTCGATCGCTACGAAGTCCTGCAAGCCTACAAGAAATACGCACGCGGACTTTCCGGACTCACCAAGCCAGAAGCCTTCCGTGCACTCGAAGTTGGAATGGCAAACCTCGCACGGCTGGCAGGCTATCGAGATCCTCTTCGGCTGGAGTGGGCGATGGAGGCCGAGTCGGTCAAGGATCTCTCCAAAGGCCCCATCAGCATGACCAAGGACGGAGTCACCGTCACACTCTCGCTGGATGAAGCCGCAACACCGAAACTGACCGTCGCGCGTGGCGATCGAAAGCTGAAATCTGTTCCGGCCGCAACGAGGAAGAAACACGCAGCCATCCGCGACCTCGCCGCTCGGGCCAAGGAATTGCGGACCAAAGCGAGCCGCATCAAAGGCTCGCTTGAAGAGGCGATGTGCCGGGGCGATTCCATTTCGGGCGCCGAACTCATGCAACTGATGGATCACGCGATCCTAGCACCCCAGCTATCTCGGTTGGTGCTGATTGGCGAAGGGATCCTGGGCTACCCAGACAAACGCGGTCGGGCCCTGCGCGACTTTGCTGGGCACCTCGAGCCGGTCAAGAAAACCGAGTCTTTGCGGATTGCCCATCCCCACGACTTGCTTCGCACCAAGAAGTGGGCAAAGTGGCAACGCGAGTGTTTCCAAGCCGAACGGGTGCAACCGTTCAAACAGGTCTTTCGCGAACTTTATGTCGTCACCAAACAGGAACGCACGACAACGCAATCGTCTCGTTTTGCGGGCCAACAAATCAACCCGCGGCAAGCGATGGCGCTTTGGAACAGTCGCGGATGGAACACGCGAGACGAAGTTTTCAAAACCTTCCATGACCAGACACTCAATGCCGAAGTCGGCTTTCAATGGAATTACGGCACTGCGGCCGATGTGGAAGGCCTCACTCTGGAGACCGTTCAATTCCGAAAACGCGATGAATTCAAGCCGACCAAACTTTCTTCCATACCGCCCATCCTTTTTAGCGAAGTGATGCGTGACATTGACCTTGTCGTCAGTGTCGCTCATCGCGGCGAGGTCGATCCCGAAGCAAGTGCATCGACCGTCGAAATGCGGGCAAATCTGATTGCCGAAACCATCGCGTTGATGAAAATCAAGAATGTCAAAATCAAGTCTTCCCACGCGTTGATTGACGGCCAACACAGCGAGTATTCGATCCACCTCGGCAGTGGCTCCGTTCACCGCATTCCTGGTGGCGCCCTGTCGATCTTGCCCGTCCACGCTCAACACCGCGGTCGGCTTTTCTTGCCGTTCGCCGATGATGACCCAAGAACCGCAGAAGTCTTGTCGAAAGTGTTGCTGCTCGCAAACGATGGTGAGATTCAAGACCCGAGGATTCTCGAACAACTCGCACTGCGAAAACCGTCCCCACTCAAAACTTCGAAGGGCACAAAATCGAAGTCAGCAAAGAAATCTGCCACTCGCACGCAGCGCTACGAATTGACCGACGACAAAGCGAGCAAGTTTTGGCAGATTCAACTTGTCGATTGCGAAATCACCACGACTTGGGGAAGAGTCGATTCGAAGGGTCGATCCTCAACAAAGACCTACGAGACCCGCGAGAAAGCCGAAGCCGCGTACGAAAAGCTCGTGAAAAGCAAACTGAACAAGGGCTATGTGAAAAAGTAATCGGTGCGTCGATCTGCTGAATAGAGTCTCAAGTCCGGTGGCTAACACCACCGGCAAGGATATTTCGCCTGCGGGCTACAGTTTCAAAGCACGCTTGGCCCGAAGGGCGGCAAATTTAAGCCGCCGGTATGCCTTAGCCCGAAGGGCGGTAAATCACTGCCGGCGGCGTCAGCCGCCGGTATCCTGGCTCGCTCGCTGCGAAGCCCGGAGGGCGACAGAATTTTGCAAAGCATGAAGTTGATGTAACGCCCTCCGGGCTTAACTAAGTGTGGCCGCAAGCCCGGTGGCTAACGCCACCGGCAAGGATATTTCGCCCTCCGGGCTGCAGTTTCAAAACGCTGCTTAGCCCGGAGGGCGGCAGATTTAAGCCGCCGGTATGCCTTAGCCCGGAGGGCGGTAAATCTCTGCCGGCGGCGTCAGCCGCCGGTATCCTGGCTCGCTCGCTGCGAAGCCCGGAGGGCGACAGATTCTGCAAAGCATGAAGTCGATGTAGCGCCCTCCGGGCTTAGCTAAGTGTGGCCTCAGCTCCGGTGGCTAACGCCACCGGCAAGGATATTTCGCCCTCCGGGCTACAGTTTCAAAGGCCCGTTTAGCCCGGAGGGCGGTAAATCTCTGCCGGCGGCGTCAGCCGCCGGTATCCTGGCTCGCTCGCTGCGAAGCCCGGAGGGCGACAGATTCTGCAAAGCGTGAAGTTGATGTAGCGCCCTCCGGGCTTAACCAAGTGGGGCCTCAGGTCCGGTGGCTAACGCCACCGGCAAGGATATTTCGCCCTCCGGGCTACAGTGTGAAAACCCGCTTATCCTTCAACGTTCATGGTTGCAACAAGACACAGATTTCGGTGATCAATTCTTCCTCTGGCGTCTCGTTCGGGTTGTTCACATAGATTTCGAACGGTGGGCGGTTGGCAAACTCGCGACCACTCGTCGCAAGCCACTCTCCATAAAGCCAACAGTAAGAGTCGGCCAGTCCCTTGTACGATCCTCGATGCGTCAAAACAACGTATTCGCCTTCCGCGAGCGTTTGAACCTCAACGTCATCTTGGGCGACGAAACTGTCATCGACGGTAATGCAGCAATCAAGTCGAATCTTATCGGCGGGTGTGACCTCGGGATCGTCGTGGCAAATGCTGAGGATTTTGGTTTCCGCGTTGAAGAGCCCTTTTGAAAAGGCCCACCCCATCATTTTCTGGAAGGTTGGACCACATTCATTGTACGGACCGGTATGCCGAAGGAAGGCGACTTGCCTTGCCGGATGCATTTCTGTTCTTACTTCGCGTTCTTTCGTTTCGGAGGTCATGGTAGGTTCCTTCGTTTCAAGTTTGGCTAGGTGCCCGGATCGAAAATCAGACGGAGAAATTCCGAACTGACGCCGAAACGCTCGCGTGAACGCTTCGTGAGAACCGTAGCCAGCATCAAACGCAACGTTGGTCACCGAGGTGGAAGTGGCTCGCAGCGCAATGGCCGCTGCTTCCAAACGCACTCTGCGAACGTATTCGGCAACACCCTCGCCAACCGTCGCTCGAAAGACGCGGTGAAAGTGATACTGCGAAAGGTGGGCGACTTCAGACAACCGCTCGAGTGACAGATCACCATCAAGGTTCGCCTCGATGTACAACTGGACTCGCAGCATGCGGTGACGATTGGATTCAAAATTTGGCTCGGTCATACGAGGATCTTACGCAGCTCGAGTTTATGTCGCTTGATCGTTCTTGCTGACTTCGGAATATTTTCGAAGTCCCCGAAATCCTTGCCAGTGACGCCGTTGCTGGAACGCATTCAACTTACGGGTGCATGATCGGTCGCCAATTGACACAGTGCAACAGAGCGAACAACACGACTGGAATGATTGAGTCCGACGAACCGATTCACCACTGAACGCCGAGCGCCCGCAACACTTCAAAATCGAGGATCGGTTGAACACAGGCAAAAAGGAGCCATACCACGCTCAGCGATTTGCCGAGTCGGTCAAGCCAAGTCGGCTTTGCAGTCGGCACGTCAGCAAGCTTCAACGTCAACCATGTACAGATTGCAACACTGGCTCCAACCAACGGATCCGATGCGAGCGAAAGCGGCATCGTCACCAACAGGACATAGTACGGAAGCGCGGTGTGAAAAATTGCATTCCAATGGGTCGGAATCGCGGTCAACGCAGCGACACAGATGGCCAACGCGCAAGCTTGCCCGCGCGACTGCACGATCGCTGAACGCGAAGGACGGCGGCGAAGAATCATCGCTCCGCAGTAGAAGGTCATGACGAGGAGCGTGTATTGCGCAAAGGACCAACCAACGCTAAGCGTGTTGACCACATCCCATTCTGGTTCCAAGCGATTCCATTGCCGAAACATGAACAGACAAACGGCGAAGGCGACCGCAAAGGCTGCGACAAGCGAGATGAGGTCAGCCAGTCCAAAGCGGTCGCTTGATGTCATCGTGAGTGAATGTCCACGTGCAAAAGGGACAACCTCCGCCAAGCGAGCGTTACAAGTGTAAGCGAGGCCAGTTCAACCGCTGCTGGCCACTTGCGATTGTTTAACGATCTCGACCGCTCGCTGCAGAACTTCGTCAGGAGTCATTCCGTCACTTTCCAACACGACCGCGTCCTCGGCAGGCCGTAGCGCCCCCATCGGACGACTGCGGTCTTCTTCGTCCCGCCGATTCTGTGCTTGAAGAATATCTTCCAAGGGCAACGGACGTCCTTGCTTGGTCAACTGCTGTTGCCTGCGACGGGCACGTTCTTCCGACGAAGCAGTCAGAAAGATCTTGCACTCGGCATCAGGGAACACTTCCGAGCCTTGGTCACGCCCCTCCGTGACAATGTCACGTCCTCGTGCGATCCGACGCTGTTGCTCGGACAAGATTCTTCGAATCTCGACCAAATCCGCAACAAAATGAATCGCTCCGGTCACGGTGGGTGATCGAATCTCGTTGGTCACGTCGTCACCGTTGACCAAAAGATCGTCACCTTTCCACTTGATGGTGAGCCCCGAGGCCAGCTTGATCAGAGCATCGTGGTCATCCCATTCAATCTGCGCCCGTATTGCTGCGAGCGTCACCGCACGATACATCGCTCCCGTATCCAAGAACTCAAATCCGAGCTGTTGGGCGACCTGTCTCGCAATACTACTCTTGCCAGCGCCGGCGGGTCCATCAATCGTAACGATCACGAGTCGGACTCCCCAGCTCGCTGGGCTTCCGCTTTGCCAACTCGATTCGATGCCTCGGACGATTGCTCACTTCCGGCCAGCGTCAAATCGATACTCTTGGTCAAGTCGCCCAAGGCCTGCTCAATATCGCCAGGACCTTGCAGGCCTTCGGTCGCGGATTTCGAACCGAAGCGTTCGTTGTAGAAAGCCCTCGTTAAGAGATCGAGTGGCATTTCAATCGATGGAATCATAGGGTGGCTAAGCTTTTCGGTGGCATCAACGGCCAATTCGGCCGGCGTCTGGGCGGATCGACGTGAGATTCCAACCCGCGCCAGTTGATCAAGCGCCGCAGCGTAATAGGAAACGTCTGGTCGCTCGGTTTCTCCCGACATCTTCGCCTTAAGTCGCTTTTTGATCCAGCCGGGGGTGCGCATTTTCATCAGTGCAAACACGACCATCGCAAACATCACGAATACCACAGCCGCTTGCCAGGAAAAGACGTTCCCCGAGGCAAGCGAACCACCACCAAGCTCGCCTGCCCGGATCAACCTGATCTTGTCCGTGATCATTTCAACGAAACGTCCGTAAGATTCGGTCATCGGAGTCGCCCCCGGTGTACTCAGCAAAGCATTCTCCTGACGCTCGCCATCCATATCGACGACGTAGTCATCCCACATGTTCTTAGTGAGATGAATCAATTGCTCGACCCGCCCCGCATCACGATCTCCGACACCACCCCCACCGGGTGTTGGATCAAGCCGCACCCAATATTGCTTGCTTGGAAACTGGCCATCGAGCTGTTTTGCCCCGGGCAGTGAATCTTTGTCAAACAAAGCTTCAACCCAAACATGGGCATGTGACTGGCGGGCAATATGGTAGTTCCCCAACTCGTTGAACTCTTCGGTTCGATACCCCACCACCAGCCGCGCAGGGATCCCTTGGCTGCGCAACATCATTGCCAGGGCCGATGCAAAGAACTGACAGTGTCCAGCTTTGTCCACCGAAAGGAATTGCTCGATAGGGTCAACGCCCGGCAGTCTCTTGAAGGTCAAGTCGAGCGTGTAACGGTATTCGCCGCTCAGCGCAAGTTTGCGTTCGAGAGCCTTCGCTAACCGATAATCTCGGTACTCGCCTTCGGACAATCTGCTTGACACATCATCGGCGATGTCACGAGCATGGGGGATGGAGTCGACGTCGTACTTCAGCAAAGATTCCTCGTAATCTCGGAAACCTGTGCTGAACCGTGGTGTCTGAAACGCATTCCATTCATCCTCGGTCGTGCGACACAACAGATCGGTTTGGAAGCCATTCAGGAACGCGTTTGTCGAAAACCGATAGGTGATCCGTCCAAACGATTGCGACTCCTTGTCACGCCGTTCCAAAGTCCAGCGATCCGCTTGATGCGAGATCGCCGTTTCAACCGTGGTGCGATAATAGGGCGAGATTGCAAACAACGTCGGTGTTGACATCGTTTCACAAGTGACTTCGACATTGATGGGGTCGTACGAATCGCCACCACTAGAACCGCCGACAAACTCAGGCGGCAGATTACGACGCGTTCGCAATACGCTTGGCATTCCCGTCCAACTGCTCGTTCCGCCACCTGCCCCTTGCTGCGATTGGTAACTTTCGAGCGCGCGTCCGCGCAAGTAGATCCCATCCTTGGCACGATAGATTTCGCCGGTGCCTTGACGTTTCATGTCGATCCGCAGTACCGATTCAGAACTCTCCAGCATCCGGCCAATTTGGCCGAGCTGCAGCGTATCGGCAAAACCGACCATTACATTTCCACCGCCGGAAACACGCGCTGCATTGGTCGTGCGCGGCAACGCATAGAAGAAGATTGCCCCCACCAGGACAACGGATGGCGCCAAGGTGAACAAGGCAATCTTGGGCAACCGCCGTGATGAGCGAACGAATGAAGACACCGTCGACTCGGAAGAGACCTCGATGGCCTGTTTGCGCGGCCGCGAGGAAGTCGCCGTTTCATCGCTCCGCAGAAACTGACTCTCACCTACTCCATCGAGCGCTGCGACAGCAGCAAGCAGACTCATCGCCCACGCGCCAATGATCGCAATGGGAACCAACAACAACCCATAGTTGATCGCATCGTTAAAAACAGCGGCGACAACAAGTTCAAGCAAACAGAACACGCCCAGCTGTTCAAAGATCCGTCGAGACTTGCGCTGCAACATCAGGATCGCCTGAACAAACACAAGTAACTCGGCAACCGCTGTCATTTGACGATTGCCGGGTGAATCCAAATCGGAAAAATTCCCGACACAATAGAACGCCGCGACCGCCATCGCAGCGTACGCGGCAATCGGCGGCAACGCAAAGAGCTCAAGCCGATCCACAAAGAGGTAACCGAAGATAGCGAAAAAGATAGCGACGAAACGAATCGAGTCACCATCGCTCCCTGTGGACAGGACAAGCCCGCTCAGACAGGTCAAGATCGCGAAATAGAGTTTCAAACGAGACGCCAATCGCGCATATTCTTCGCTAATGATGCGTGACTCAGCCATCGTTCACCTCAACGGCTAACGTTTCAGCCGGCGCCGCTTCGTTGACTCCCGTTCGCCGCTGCGCATCTCCTTGCTCGGACACTTGCGGGTCGCCACTGGCATCTCGGACCACCCATCGATCAAGCTCGGCAGACCCGACGTCGATCCAACGCACAGCCCCACGACGCAACCACGGCTGGATGGTCTCGGCGAATTTTGTGTCCGATTCAAGGACCTGTTTCATCGACCGCGGGCTCACCACAATTAAATCCTGTGTGCGTCCAACCATATGCAATACTTGGTTTGCCGCATCGGCTAGCTCAGGGTTCACGCAGGGAACCAATTCCGCAAGCAACGAAAGCATCCGGCGTTTGCCTTCTTGTGAACCACCGCCGATCACCGCATTCGCTTCGGTCGCACCGATCGCCAAGACCACGCGATTCGATGGTGACCCTACCAAGTGAATCAGAAACGTCGCCGCGAGGCTGATTGCCGTTTCAACATCGCCGACCTTGGAACCGGCCGCGAGAGATGGCCCCGCAAATCCATCAAGAAGCACACAGGTGTCAAATCGCCGTTGTTGTTCAAATTGTCGAACCGCGGGTTCCCCAATTCTTGCAGTGGTGCGCCAATGGATCCATTTTGGACTATCGCCCGTTTGCCATTCGCGCAATCCGAAAAAGTCACCCTCGGTCGGGCCACTTCGGCGCGCGGTGACCGTGACGCCGCCCGTCCGACTGGTCAATTGACGTTGCCAACGCGACTTCAACGTCAACAGACGAGGAAAGACACACATCTCCTCGACGCCTTCAACGATTTGGCGGGAAGTGAACAGCGCAAAAGGAAACGTCGTCTGCAGCGTTGCGTTTCCAATCAAGTAGACGCCGCGGTGATGCACAGTACAGTCGAAATGCGGAACAACGGTCTGCTGCGGCGCGATCGTTCCCGCACCACAGATCGCGATCGCGTTGTCCGACGACTCCGCTCGCTCGATCTTTTCCTCGACCCGCATCATCCAAACCGGCATCAGCCGTCCATGGTTGTGCAGTCGGTAGCGCACCCGAAACGGGCGTCCGGCAAAGGCTTCGGTTGGCAACCGGCGCTGGACCGAGACCGACTCGACACTTCGCCGCGACCAGCGCCATTGCATGATCAACGCGCCGACCATCAACCCGGCTAGCACCAATAGCAGGTTGAATCCGCGAAGTGCGCCGCCAAGCATCGCGAACGTACCGACAAACAAAAAATGAAAGCCCAACCGGGTTAAGCGGTGGGAGCGGCGGGTCTCTTTTTGCCTATATTTGCTCATTCAAGTTTGCTCTTGAAAGGCAACGCGTTGACCGATGAGCCCAGAGCTGGGCTTACACCGGCACCGGAATCTGTTGAAGCAAGTCGGCAATCTGTGTTTCGACTGCTTCTCGACTTGCCCCTTGGAAGATGCCTTCAGGGAGTACGCGGTGTGCCAACGCTGCAACAGCGAGCGATTTGACGTCATCGGGCGTCACAAAGTCGCGCGACTCGGTCACGGCTCGAGCCTGACAACCGCGGTAAAAGCTCAATGCACCTCGAGTACTTACGCCGACCTGGAATCCATCGTGCTGTCGTGTCGCTTCGACGATGTCCAATAGGTATTCCACCAAAGTTGCATCGAACTTGACGTTCCGAACAAACTCCTGAGCCGCCCGTACTTGATCGACCGACACCACCGAGGCGAGCTTGTCGACGGGTTCACCCTGGCGGTGCGTCAGCATCACCTGCTGTTCGACCGAACGGTCCGGGTACCCAATGGATGTCCGCAACAAGAACCTGTCCAACTGGCTTTCCGGCAACGCATACGTACCCTCGAACTCAAACGGGTTTTGCGTTGCGACGACGATGAACGGTTCCGGCAGCTCGTGAGTCTTGCCATCGATGGAAACCTGCCGCTCGCTCATCGCCTCGAGTAGCGCGGACTGCGTCCGTGGCGGAGCGCGATTGATTTCGTCAGCCAAAACGACATTGGCGAAAATCGGCCCCGCGCTAAATTCAAACTCTTGCGTATCAGTGCGGTAGATCATGCTCCCGGTGATGTCACTGGGAAGCAGGTCAGGAGTGAATTGCAGTCTTGAAAAGCGACCGTCGATACTTTGTGCGAGGGCTTTGGCGGCGAGCGTTTTACCGACGCCCGGCACGTCCTCAAGCAACACATGTTCACCGGCCAACATCGACACAACCAACAGTTGCACGACGTCCGGTTTGCCCAAGACCACCTTTTGAATATTTTCACGCAGCAAACGCGACGTTTCGAACGCTTCCTGCGACATGGGCGACCAACTGCAACGAGGAGTAAGAAAAGGGATTTGGTTGACCGCTCACATCTTATCCGCACGGGCCGCCCTGCGGAAGAACGGGTGCGTGATTCCAGAGTCCGCAAAATGAATCCCTTGCCTCATCTCGTTCACGAGCCGGGACGAGGAAACTCGACGTGAACGGGGGCAAAGGGGACATGCCGGATCGCCGCCCCTCCATTGTGGAATTCGATTCCTTGAACGCGGTAGCCGCTAATCTTGCGATGAGTGTGCCCAAAGACGATTCGCTGGACGCCTTCGACCGATTCGGCCGGTTGGCGATGCATCCATCGCATCAGCCGCAAACAGGTCGCACGTCGGCGGTGAACTGCAATCGCAGCGGCCCGATGCACCCTGGTCGCAATTGCCAAGTCGTAGACACCGCTGGCCATATTCGACGCCGTCGGCTTGTCACTCCAGCGATCACGATAATCGGCAAAAGCATCTGGCGTACCGCCACCTTCAATCACGTCGCCGTGCAACAGCAACGTGTCGCGAACTCGAATGCAATTTAAGCCACATTGAAACCGCCGGTGTTGGTTCGCCCAATCATTGAGTTGGTTCGAAAACTCGGCGTGGGCGTCATGGTTCCCGTCAAGAAAGACAAACGACTTTTCCGGAAACTCGTCGTGCCACTGCTGTAACCATTCGAGCGCGTGATCGATCGTGGCTTGTTCGTTCCCCACGCGACTCCAGCGAAAATCGAAAAGGTCGCCACCCCAAACGCAAAGGTCGGATCGTTCGATCGCCCGTCGAATCATCTCGCGATGCTCGCCCGCGTTGCTTCGACTGCTAAACAGATGAAGATCCGAAATGAACGTCAATCGGCGGATGTCCGTTGCGCTGGGCAATTGTTCAATCATCGACTTCTGCAGTTCTCCATACGCCACGCGCGGCAGACCGAACGATTCCTCGGCCGCAGCGTTATCGACACCACGGTACAGTAGAGGGTCTACTTTGTAACAAAATGTCCGCAAGATCGGCGACCAATTAACGAATTGCGATAGCACACCACACCCGCACTCTTAGGGATTGAGACCGAAACCCGTGGCCAACAACGAGCAATCATCTCCTCAGCCAGGTGACCAACCACCCCAGGATGGGAAAGAAAACCCTGTGCTGGCCGAGGCCAATGAAATCCCGGACGCGCCGTCGGGCGAGCCCATCGTGCCGGTTGCGGCAGGCTCTCCACCCATCATGCGACGTCTGGCCATCACATCCGCAACGACAATCGGGTTAATTGTGCTGGCCCAACTCGTCGCCCCCGCCACGGACCACCAGTACGCCAACATGGCATCGTTCGCGATCGGATTCATCGGTGTCCTGGTTGCCGTTTTCCAGGTCCATCGACTCGCCAGCCGCGCGGGCTCGCAACGTGTCGTCCCTGCGGTCACCCTGGCGACCGTTGCAGGACTCGTCGTCTGTTTCCAATTTCAGGGTTTCAGCGGTGAGATGTTCCCTCAGTTTCGCTTTCGTTTTCGGGGCGACAACTTGAAACCCCGCTCAGTCAGCGACACTGCGACCAACGAAGACACGGAATCCGATTTTGCCCCCGATGCGGCAACGTCCACCGCAAGCTCGGCTGGTTTTCTCGGTTCGAATCGTCGCGGCGTCGACTCATCGCGTCGTTTTGCGATCCCAACATCTCAAGATGAAATCCAAGTGCTTTGGAACCAGGGAATTGGTGAAGGGTGGTCCTCGTTTGCCGTTGAATCGAACCGGGCCGTCACGCTCGAACAACGCGACGACGAAGAATGGCTCAGCTGCTATCGCCTCGCGGACGGCGAAATGTTGTGGAAGCAAAGCATCGAGGCGCGTCACGAGGACACGCTTGGCGGCATCGGTCCGAGATCAACGCCAACGATTGATGATGGAATTGTCTACGCACAAAGTGCCACCGGTTACGTTTGGTCGGTCAACCTTGAAACGGGTGAAACCCGCTGGACGCACGACCTCCTCGACAGCGCCGGTTGGACCCAACTGCAATCCGAGGCTTTGATCACATGGGGACGCTCCGGATCGCCTGCGATCGTCGACAGTGGCGATCGCAAACTCTGCGTCCTGCCGTATGGCGGCCCGCTTGGCAATGAACTCACCGGCCGCAGCTTGATCGCTCTCGACGCCGAAACCGGTGACGTCGTTTGGACCGCCGGTGAAGACAACATCAGTTATGCCTCGCCAACGGTGATGACATTGGCCGGGCAAAAGCAAATCGTGATTGTCAACGAAGTCACCATTTCTGGCCACGCGATTGATACAGGGAAACAACTCTGGAGTTTCGAATGGCTAGGCAAATCGAACGCGAACGCAAATTGTGCGAGCGTTGTCCCCGCAGGCGAGAATCGATTCTTAGTGGGCAAAGGCTATGGTGGCGGAAGTGCACTTGTTGAAGTGACTCTTCAAGGGGGCGAGATGCAGGCAGAAGCGGTTTGGGCCAAGAGCAACATACTCAAAACGAAATTCACGCACGCTTGTGTTGTTGGCAACATCGCCTACGCGATCAGCAATGGATCGCTGGAAGCTGTCGATCTTGAACAGGGCAAACGGCTCTGGTCACAGCCGCGACGGAGTCGTTTTCAACAGGGCCAGATCCTCCTCGCCGACGATGTGATCATCGGTCAAGCCGAGGATGGCGATGTCGCCTTCGTCTCGGTCACGCCCGATCGTTACGAAGAGATTCTTCGAATCGACGCGATGGATTCGAAAACCTGGAACGTCCCGACGATCGCCGGACGCCACTTGTTGGTTCGAAACGATCGTCAAGCGATCTGTTTCCTGCTTCCGCCAGCCGGCAACTAACGTTTTCTAATCGGCCAGGGATTCAGTCAGTTGCATGGTTGCCGTTCTTAAACGTGGCATGATTCGATGTTGCAAGTCATCGACGGTCACTCGCCCCGCTTCGACGCAGACGTTCATCGCGGCAATGCACTGGCCGGTATTCGGATCGAGAACGGGAACGGCAACCGCCCGAACACCCGTCTCCAATTCCTGATCGACAATGGCCGAACCACGTTGGCGTGCCTGATCAATCGCTCGTGCCAGGTCACCGGGCGATACGATCGAAAGCTGTGTATGACGCGTGAAAGCAAACCGTTCGAGTGCGTCTTCCAATTCTTCTTCCGTCAATTGGGACAACAACACGCGTCCGAGTGACGTGTAAGGGGCTGGCAATCGACTCCCCACGGTAAGCGACGCGGCTGGCAATCGCCGCGGTGCGGTACGCGCAACGTAGACAACGTCACTCCCTTCTAAGATTCCCAATCCACAGCATTCACCCGTCTCTTCGCTGACGCGTTCCATCAATGGCTGTGCGAGCGCCGGCAACGAATCCGACGCCAGGTAGTAGGGCTGCGAGAGCGAAAGCACCTTGGCTTTGAGCCGGAAACCCGACTTACCCGAAACCACATACCCCGCTTCGGAAAGCGTGTACAAACAGCGTCGGACAACGGCTCGTGACAAGCCGGTCATCTTGCAGATTTGAACCGTCGTGAGTTGACCTTCGCTCTGGGAAAACGCTCGCAGCACTTCCAACCCGCGAGCAAGCGAGGTCATGAAATCGGGGTCGCCCGATCGAAACAACAACGAATCCTTCGTCTCTTCTTTGGTCGCTGGCAAGTCTCTTACTCGTCAGGTGAAAAGGAGATTAGGCAGATAAGGCAATGACCGCATGACAGCGATCAAAGGGTTCGATACCTTCACGTCGACTCGAGTGCGTCGCCCCTTCACAAGCAACCTGGAAGCATCGGGAGCGATTATTTTGTCGCTCAAAAACAGCGTCAAGCTTTCCCCCCAAGTGAAAACCTTTCGTTCTTGCGAAAACGACCCGAGCGACGTTACGCAACTGAAACAGTTCTGATACACAACGACACATCATGGCGATCGCGTTGCACCTCGGTCTCCAACGGCGCAATGCCAACAGCGACCTAAAAAGACAATGGACCACATGCCATGATGAACATTCGCCGCACAACCTGGAACTTCGTTGCGTCGAACCAACTTTGTTTTGGACCGGGATCGATAGGTGCGGTCGGTGGATGGATCAACCGACACAAATTCAATCGCGTCTTGGTCGTGACCGATTTGCGACTCGAGAAGAACGCTGCGACACAGATGTTGCAAACGGCGATCGACCAAAGCAACGCTCAATCGATGATCAACACTGGGGGAAGCGAATCGCCAACGATCGAAACGGCAAAGGACATTGCCGACGCAGCATCTGAATTTGGCGCCGACCTGCTCATTGGCCTTGGTGGTGGCAGCAATCTCGATCTCGCGAAAACCGTTTCGCTGTTCGCAGCCAATGACGAAGCAACAACGACACAGTTGTTCGCTGATATAAATTCGACAGCACTCCTGCGGATCCCGCCGAGTCACCAATCAATCCCAACGATTGCGATCCCAACGACCGCGGGCAGTGGCAGCGAAGCAACGGACGCAGCCCAGATCAGAACATCCGCCGCCTCCCTTCCAAAGATGATTTTGGGCGAACCACTTCGCCCCATCGCGGCATTCGTCGATCCACAGCTGGCGTTGACTTGCCCCGAGGAGGTAACCGCAGCAAGTGGAATGACGGCGTTGGCTTCTGCGATCGAAGCGTATCTCGCTACCAACTTTTTTCAGTTCCCCGAAGACCTCGATTCTGGCCTGCCTTTTGAAGGGAATCATCCCCTTGGCGACCTCTATGCCGAGCGCGCGATCTCACTCATCGGACCGAGTTTCAAGAGCGTTGCCCAAGACCCCGACCACCTGGCAAGCCGAACAAGTCTCGGACTCGGCGCATCACTCGCTGGGTCAGCAGCGGCCAACTGCGGTCGTTCACTCACACACGCGTTGGCAAACGCGATTCGCTCTCAATGTAGCTGCAAATACGGCCAGGCGATGGCCCTGGTCTTGCCGCACGTTTTGCGCTTTTGGAGCGACACTCGAGCAAAGCGGATCGGGAAACTGGCTGAGCTGCTTGGGATCGACGGAGCGTCGAAGCTGTCGGAATCAGACGCTATCGACGCGACGATCGAATTCATTGAAGCACTCAGTGGCGCCCTCGGGCTACCGCGCTCGGCAGCCGACCTGAGCAACAATAACAGCACTCGGTCCAACATCGCCGAGAACGCGATGCAACTGACAGCGATGATTGAATTGTCGCCCAAAACCGTTACGCAAAGTGACATTGAAAAGATCCTTTCCCAATGCGGCTTCAAAGCCGACAATTAGCACACTGAAATTCAATTGGCCCACCCACGCGGAGAACTTTCGATGCACCAAACTTCACGCGATCGCATCTTCCAACGTTCCCTTGCAAGCCACTGCGGTCTGTTGACATCGCTAGTGCTTTGCTCCTGGTTGCAAGCCAACGAACCGAGTTCGAGCTGGAATCAGTTTCGAGGTGCAAACGCGTCGGGTGTGGTGGCGACCAACAACCAACTTCCCGAAACTTGGTCGAGCGATACCAACATTGCCTGGAAAACCGATTTACCTGGTCGCGGTTGGTCATCGCCGATCGTCGTCAGCAAGCGAGTGTTCATAACGACCGTCACCAGCGACGGTGAAACCGAACCTGCGAAGAAGGGACTTTACTTCGGTGGTAATCGCCCCAAACCACCCGAGTCCAACCATCAGTGGTGGGTCTATTGCCTTGATCTCGAATCGGGAAATGTGATCTGGAAGAAGATGGTTCACGAAGGTCTTCCGAAGACAGCCATCCATATCAAGAGCAGCTACGCATCGGAAACGCCCGTGACCGACGGCGAACATCTGTATGTGTTATTCGGCGGCCTGGGCGTCTATTGCTTTGACCTTGCTGGTGATCAGATTTGGGATCGCCCCATCAAGCCACGTTCAACTCGCTACGGTTGGGGTTACGCGGCGTCGCCAGTCCTTCATGAAGATCGCCTCTACATCGTTAACGACAACGAAGACGACTCCTACTTGCTCGCTCTCGACAAAACGACGGGGCAACAGATCTGGCGGACTCCGCGCGAGGAAAAGAGCAATTGGGCATCACCTTTCATTTGGCGCAACAAACAACGAACCGAAATCGTCACTCCGGGTACCGGACGCATCCGATCGTACGATCTCGATGGCAACGAACTTTGGTCAATTGAAGGGATGTCGAGCATCACGATTGCCACTCCCTATGTACACAACGACTTGCTGATCGTCAGCTCCGGCTACGTTGGCGACCAAACGCGCCCTCTGTACGCGATTCGTCCCGGTGCCTCCGGTGATGTTTCCTTGAAGGACGATTCAACAAGCAACGAATTCATCGCTTGGAGCCAACCAAAGGGAGCCCCCTACAACCCGACAACCATCGGCTACGAAGGAATCGTTTACGTCCTCTACGACTTTGGTTTCTTTGCCGCCTATAATGCAAACGACGGCACGGGGGTGATCAAAAAGCGAAGGATCGGAAAGTCCGGATTCACTTCTTCGCCGTGGGCCTATAACGGCAAGATCTTTTGCCTCAACGAAGACGGCGAGACGTTGGTCTTCAAAGCCGGGACCGAATTCGAGCAACTTGAAACGAATTCTCTCGGTGACGACGATATGGCCATGGCAACACCCGCGATCGTCGGGGACCGGCTATTGATCCGGACCACCAAGCGGCTCTATTGCATCAAACGTCAATGATGCGACAGCCGTAAGAGAACTTGTGGCAACGATAACATCAATCGCGTTGCAGCTTCCATTGCCATCGTCCCCATTGTTCGGCCTCGCGTTCTTCAAGAGACGACAAAAGCTTGGGTTCTGCGGGAGTTTCGCGAACCCCCGAACTGATTGGAAACGCCCAGAGTTCGACCTCGTTATCCACGACCTTGTAACCGAATGGCTTCCCGCCAAACGGAACAAAATCCGCGCTGCCCGAATCGACACCAACCTTTGTCAATTCACTCAAGTCTTGAGGCCAACGATCGAACTTGCGTTCGAATTGCCGTAGCGCGATCGCGATTTTCGCCATTCGGACCTCTTGAGCCGTCTCGGCACACGCTTGCCCGAAAGGGCGAATCGCCGGCATCAATAGTCCTGTCAGCATCGTGTCAAACTGAGTCAAAAGGTTACCGCTCGAAATGCGTTGAGTGATCAACGAATCGTGCTGATCAAGTCGTTCTAGAAAGTCAGCCATCGTCGCTTCCTCGATTGCCTTTTCGGCCGTTTCGAACAGCTCAAGTGACGCCAACTGATCACGCGAACTCCGAATGGGCGGTCCCGCCTCGATCGTCGATTCGCCACCACCAAATACGGCCATCACCATGGCGCGTTCACCCGACATCCCGACTTGATACGATCGCTTGTAGTCACCGAAATGTTCAAGCTCTTTGCCGATGGCATTCAGTTGATCCTCATCAAGTAGATCGTTTTCCAAAGCGTGCCCGATTTCCTTGGCTGCCATGGCAACGACCGCCGAATAGACCAACTGCGACACAATCAATGGCTCATGCTCGATCGATCGCGCGATCCCAAGCATTGCCAAGATCGCGTGCAGCGAACCCTCGGCATCACCATCTTGGACTGCGACTCGGTTTTCCAACATCACGATCCGCGCCGCATCGCGAGTGTTTTGGACGTACGGAAGCAACGTGTTGTAGGAATCGAACTCGAGTTTTGTACGAATGGGGCCAGTCCCCTCAACCACATCGTGCATCTCCGCCCGCAATGACGCACTCTGTTCCAAAAACTCTCTTGCAGCGTCCTCGTAGATCCAAACCTCGCCCCGGACCGGATACTCCGTCGCTGCATCAGGGACCACGCCAACAAAGGGGACGCCACGCGTGGTGTCTTGAAACGGCTTGGCACCAATCCGCTCCAAAAGGGCCATCCACCGAGCCGCGTTTTCATCACTGGACAGCGACGCGCGATAACGCGTCAACGATTCGTTCCCAATCGGCTGTCCACGCTCTTCCAGTTCGCTGAGCATGCGGTCAACTTCAGCCCTGGCCGACGACTCGCGGACAAACCATGTCGTTGCCAACCCACAGCAAAGTAGGACTGGCAGCCCCAGCACAATCAACAAGCAACCGAGTACCTTTTTGCTTCCCGACTTCTGCGCTGCTTCCGCCATCTTTCACGTTGCCTACTTCGATGAAACTGATTCGCCGGACCAAGCGCCGACAGAAAGATCAGTTTAGTGGCATTCTCGGGCGCGTGCCGGGGCGCGCGAATTCCAATCAGTCCTTATCTTTGGGCGGCTTCAACTCCGATTGCAGAAACTCGTAGGCTTTGCGAAGTGCGGTTTGGTCGGCGGCCGCGCCCATGTGATCGGCGTCTTCGATTTCGTACAACTCACATTGGACGCCGCATGCTTTGAGTGCGTTGACGCAAGACAACGTCCACGTCACTGGCACAAGTTCATCTTTCGTGCCGTTAAAGAAGAACATCGGCGGGTCGCTTTTGTCCGCGAACGCAGCCGAGGATGCATCGCGAAACTTGTCGGGAACCGTGTCGAGATTGCCGCCCATCCAATACTCGGCCCAATTGCCCTTGTCGGGAAACCAACGAAAATCGGTAGGCGCGCCGCCCGCCACCACCGCTTGGATCCGCATATCAACATTTCCGTTGTCTTTGCTCGGTCCTTGGCCGGTCGTCCCCAGCAACGAGACAAGGTGACCGCCAGCGGAGTAGCCGATTGCGCCCAACCGATCGGCGTCCGCTTTGTACTCGGTAGCGTTTTCGCGAATCCACTTCACCGCGGCTCGGCAATCTTCGATCTGCGCTGGAAACTTGTGCTTGGGTGCCAATCGATAATCAATCAAAAAGCAGACGAAGCCTCGCTTGGTAAGCTCCTTGGCGTACCCCCGAAGCTGGTAGCGATCACCCATTCGCCAGGCCCCACCATGGACCACCAGAACCGCCGGAAACTCACCTTCCTCTTTCGGCACAAAGGCATCCAACAGCAACTCGCGATCGTCGACCGTGCTGTAGACGATTTTCTCACGGATGTCGTACTCAAGAAGTGGCTCGGCCGCACCTTCGGCAAGTACCGTCAAAGCCAGCACAAGTGCGGAAGCATGAATCAACATTCGTTGTCCTCTTGGTTGTCTGTTGGTCGCCCCTTTTCAATCGCATACCCCTAGCTACCCGTTGCTTGACCGAGCGGTTTCAGCGAAAGAATCTCGACTTGCCAGTGGGCCATCGTACCATTGCTGGTGCCGCCAACCGGAGGTTGCTCTATACTCACCCCGAAAATGGGTGATCCCTCACATCCTATCGCCAACCAATCATCACGCTTTGGCACGCCATGCAAACTGCCGAATCACGCTCAAACACCCAAACCATTTGCCTTGTCGTCCTGACGGCAGCGATCGCCACCTACATGATCTATTGGCTGCGACCGGTCCTCGTCCCTTTGGTCGTGGCTGTGTTCGTGGTCAGCGGTGTCGGTCCGATTTTGAAGACGCTCGAAGTTCGCCTCGGCGTCTCACGACTTGTGGCGGCCGTCCTGACTTTCATCGCGGGACTGGCAGTCCTTGTTGTCTTTGGCTGTTCACTTTGGGTGTCCGTGCTCGACCTTTCCAACAACTCGGATCGCTACCGCGCGCGTGTCAAAGAATTGGTCGACAGGGTTGAGAACATGTTCCCCATGGAGTTGTCTTTGAAAGACGCCGACATGATGCGGCGCGAAGACGCTCCTTCTGAAAGCGAAAAGGATGCACGAAGCAATCCCGCCACCGATCAAACCAAGAGCGACAAACAACAATCCGCTACTGGCGCAGCTGAGGCGGACACAGCGGAAGAGCCCAGCGATGGGGAAGAGCCGCAAGCGTTAGTCCCCCCAAGCAACGACGACGACAAGTCCGTAACAGAGGCGACACAAGGCGGCGCCGATGGTGGAGATCGCGAACCAGGTGCCACCGCGACAGACCAAACCGAGCCGCCGCAGTCGGTGGTTTCAACCACGCAACAGCGCCCTGAGAGGAGCCCGATTGTTGCCCCAATCGCTCCGACGCCCAATCCCGTCGTCCCAACCATTCGCCCAAAAAGCCACGAGAAGGTTGCCGAATTTGTCGATCGCTTCATTAGCGAGGGCATCGCGGTCGTTTCCCAAACGATGATCTCGCTCGTTTCAACAAGTGTCGTGGTCTTGATTTATGTCTTCTTCCTGCTGTTGGGCACCCCTTCCGACCTAAACTCGTCGGGAACGTGGCGCGAAGTCGACCATCAAATCCGATCCTACCTGACGCTCAAAACCATCATCTCGATCTTCACCGGATTTGCGTTCGGGCTGTCACTGCGTCTCTTTGGCGTGCCGATGGCACTCACCTTTGGCGTCCTCGCATTCCTGTTGAATTTCATCCCGAATGTCGGCCCGCTGGTGGCGAGCCTGCTGCCCATTCCACTTATCCTTCTCGACCCATCAGGCTCCGTTGGCTGGATGATCTCAGTCATCGCCGTCACCTGTTCGATTCAATTGATCAGTGGCAACATTGTCGAACCCAAGATCATGGGGGACTCGTCCGATCTCCACCCAGTGACCATTTTGCTCGCGCTCATGTTTTGGGGAATGATGTGGGGGATCGTCGGCATGTTCCTCGCAACACCGATCATGGCGGGACTAAAGATCATCCTCGAACGCATCGAAATGACGCGCCCCGTCGCCGACATCATGGCCGGCCGCTTGCCCAAAGAACCGATCTTCCCGACGACAGCCGAAACCTAAAGCAGCCGTTCGCAAAACTCGAAGCAACGTCCAACTCTCTCCGTAGTGGACGAGGCCACGAGTCCCCACCCACCTTTCCTCTCCACTATCAACGCACACCAGAGCCTGCTCCTCTTTTCCGAAAGCAAACCAGCCAACCCAATCCACCTTCTGGCGAAGGTAGCTACATTTCTTCGTGGTCGACGCTTTCTTCGTAGTGGACGAGGCCACGAGTCCCCACCCTCCAACGCCACCACGAAATAATCGCGTACCGATCGACAGCGTCGCCCCTATGAATCCTGATCCTTCCAGGAATTCTGCATCTCCACGAAAACCATCGACGAAGTCCAAGCGATCAAGACGAGACCGGTGAGCGTTTCGACGCCAACGGCAAAACGCATCGGGCCGTCCGGCGTAATGTCACCGAACCCGAGCGAGGTGTAAGTGACGGCCGAAAAGTACCAGTAATCGGTCGAGTCGGCACCACTCTTGTCGATCAGATGCCCCAGCTCTGCCATTGGGTCCATGATCGAATAGCCCAATGCAAAAATTGAAATCTCGAAGACATGGGCGATCAGCGCGCAAAGGATCAAGTTGATGATCCAGCGGCGGTGGGTGATCCCAAATTTTCGCCGCAGTTTCGCCACAGAGACGAGCACCTCGTAATGCACGAACACGCACATGATGACGAGAGCAGATGTGAACAAAAAAACCGTCAACATCGAACGACACGAGCTTACAAAAGAGGAATCCGGCGGTGCACAGTCGCCATGTTAACGCATCGGCTCTGCGAGCTGAATCTCCCGTCCTCTCAACATCGAGCTTCAACCGAGTCACCCGTTCGTAGTACCGAGGTTCAGCCGGAATCTTCATCCACCGTCCGCCCAAAGGCGGGACTACGAACGCCCATAGTCGCCTTTCGCTCCGCGAAAGCAGCGCCAAACCAACGCAACTTTCGCGGAGCGAAAGGCGACACTCAGAGCGACAAGGCAGCCGGAATCTTCATCCCCCTTCCGCCTAAGAGCGGACAACGAACGCCACCCACAAAACAACAAATCGGACAGACTGGTTGCGCACAGGTAACATGCGGGTAACATCAGCCGGCTAGAGTTTCCATGAATTGGCAACTCTATCCCATTACGAAGGAGCTAGGACATGAGCCGAATTGCTCGTTACTCACTACCCGCCATCCTCTGTGCCGGCATGCTCGTCTTACCAGCTGCGGCGCAAAAACCGACCGTCGCCGAACTTCTTGAGAAAGGAATCTATCAAGAAAACGCGCTGGGTGATCTTGACGCTGCTTTAGCAACGTACCGACAGATCATCCGCACCAACGCCGAAACTAACCAAGTCGCGAGCGAGGCCAAACTTCGCGTCGGACTGATCCTTCTCAAGAAGGGCAAACAGCAAGAAGCGACCAAGGTGCTGCGTCAACTCGCCGACACCTACCCGCAAAAGTTGAACATCCAACGTCAACTGCAGGGCGATGCCCCGCCAATGCTTGGCCAGGTCATCGAGCACATCCAGCAGCATTATGTTGACGAATTCGAAAGTGACACGGCACTCAACGAAGCCGCGCTGCAAGGCGTGCTTGGGAACTTGGATGCCTATTCCAACTATATGAATCCCGAGCAATACGAATCGCTCACAATCAACACCACCGGAAAGCTCGTTGGCATCGGGGTCATTCTCGATTTGGCCGATGGCAAGGTAAAGGTCAAAGCGCCCCTCGCCGGTTCGCCCGCAGCCAAAGCGGGCTTAGTGGCCAACGACACCATCGCCGCGATTGGCGAGACGGCGATCGAACCATTGCCCCAGCCGTCGCGCGTGGCCGCCGCCATCAAAGCGATTCGAGGCAAGAAGGGAACCGATGTGGTTTTGACCATCGAGCGCGGCGAGCAACCTCCGTTTCAAGTCACCGTCCGCAGGGACGAGATTCATCTAACAAGCGTTACCGGCGTCTCAAAATCCGAAGACGGACAATGGCAGTTCGTGCTACGCGACCATGATGACGTTGGCTACATTCGCATCGCTCAATTCAATCAGTCAACCAAGAACGATTTCCGCGTCGCCCTCAACACGCTGGCCAATCGCAAACTCAGCGGCTTGATCATCGACCTTCGTAACAACGGTGGCGGGATCCTGGACACGTCGCTCGATATCGCCGACATGTTCCTGGCCGACGGCAAACTCCTTGACGTCAAAGGACGCGACAAAGACCAATCGTTCACCTCCGACGCCAGCGTCACGCTCGAAGGAGTTCCGATTGCCGTTTTGGTCAATCGCAACACCGCCTCGTCGGCCGAGATCCTTGCCGGCGCATTGAAGGATCGCCAGCGAGCGATCGTGGTCGGTGGTCGTACGTTTGGCAAAGGTACCGTCCAGCGGCTCTTCCCACTCGATAGCGGCGGAGCCATCACGCTGACAACGGCTCGCTTCTATTTGCCAAGCGGCGCCTACTTAGAAAAGCCCGTCGGGGCAACCGACGATGACCGCTGGGGAGTCGATCCGAGTGACAACTGCCGAGTCGAGTCGACCGATGAACAGATCGAACAGTTCAATCAGTACCGCACCGAACTGGAGACGTTCGGCAAGTCGGAAGTCGAGTTCGACGATCAAGCGATCGCGAAAGCACTTGAACAGTTTGGTGACCAAAAGTAGAGATCCCGAACGTTGAGATTCTGGAAGAGTGGTCGCGACGGGCAATTTCTGCTCGTCGCGACCTTGTCCGCCGTTGTCCTTGTTCCTTCAGCCACCGTGCTTTGGCTGACAGCGGAAGCGGTACGTAACGAGCGAGATGCGATTGGTAACCGCCAAGAGAATCTCGTCCACCAAACGCTGCGTCTCGCTGGGGCGCACGTTGACAACCATTGGCAGCAACTCGACCTGTCCCTTGCTCGCGACACAAAGCAAGTGTCTCCGCAAAAACGTTTCGCAACCATCGTCGCCTCAGGCATCGCCGATAGCGCCATCGTGCTTCACCCAAGCGGCGAAGTTGCCTACCCAACCACAAGCACCAGCGCGACTGACCGCACCGGAACTCCGCTGCGAATGAACCAACGTGCATGGCAAGATGCGAGTCGGCTTGAGTATGCCGAACAGGAATTCGCTGTTGCCGCGGACGCCTACAAAGCAATCGCGCTGGTCGAAGACGATCCTCGCGAGGAAGCGTTGGCATGGCAAGCGCACGCCCGATGCCTTCACAAGAGCGGACGAATCGCTGATGCAATCCACGCACTGAGGAGTCAATTTGAGACTCTTCCAAACGAAGCCTACTCTTTGACTCAAAGGCAGATCTGGGTTGATGCACACCTCGCCGTTGCACAATGGATGAAGGAGATCCAGTCGGATGAATTGCCCGCGTTCGCCTCCTCATTTCATCAGCATCTTTCCAATTACGAACTTAGGCTCCCATCCGAGCAGCGTTTGATGGCGATGAGCCTGCTTCGGCAATTTGCCCCAGCGTGCAAACCGTTTGCAACCGAAGCCTCCGAACGCTTAGCGGTCCGCTTTACATCCCGCGAGGACCTGCGAGAGGGCTTGCGGAATGGGCCTTCGGACGAAATGGCCACGGTTCTGCTCCGCGAGTCAGGCATTGTGTTGCTGTTTTCGCCTGGATCGCTCGAAACGTCTACGAAGAAGTTGTTGTTATCTGCAGGCTTTGACGACGGAGTTGAATTTCAGCTGAAACCAAAATCGGACCACGCGGTCGCAAATCCACTCCAAGCTGCCTCTGAGAATGCATACTCGACACCGTTGCTCTCCGCGCCCCACTACGACCTCGTTGCCATTCCCGATGCGGCCCGTTTTCCTGACGCCGAGGCGTCCCAGTCTGCGCTTTACTCAACCGCCGGCATCACCACCATTTTGATTGCCTCGCTCCTTGCGATTGTCCTTGCGAGCATTGTCCGCAGGCAACTCAACACGGCGCGTTTGAAGAATGACCTCGCCGCAATCGTCGCTCACGAATTGCGCACTCCACTTGCGTCCATGCGTGCCATGGTCGACCTAATGCTCGACGACGAGACCGCGCTCGGCGACGAACAAAAGAACGAATACCTACATCTAATTGCCGGCGAGAACGCGCGACTCTCCCGGCTCGTCGAAGATGTGCTCACCCTGTCGCGTGCCGAAAGAGGTCAGGGCTTCGTCATGGCGGACACTTCCCCGGCAACGATCTACCAACGAACGATCAATGCACTGGGCCAGCGCATTAAGAATCAACAATGCGAACTCACCCCCTCTGGCTTTACCGATGCCCCAGACATACGCGCCGACGAGGATGCGATGGTCATCGTTTTGACCAATTTGATTGACAACGCAATCAAGTTCAGCGACACCTCCAAGAAGATTAATGTCGATTGCCAAACGACCCCGGACCAAACGTCGATCACCGTCACGGATCATGGGATCGGCATGACGCAATCCGAAACCAAACGGGTCCATCGCAAGTACTACCAATCGCACCGTGGCCTGGACGAACATCGAGGCGGATGCGGTCTTGGTCTGAGCCTCGTCCACACAATCGTCAAGGCTCATGGCGGACACGTTGCAATGGAATCCGAGTTGGGCGTTGGCACGACCGTTACCGTCACGCTCCCGCGCCCACGATAGAGGAATGAATCCGTTGAAGCGCATTTTGATTATCGAAGACGACGACGCTCTCGTGCGCGTCCTGACCGACTGTTTTGTCGCGCGCGGTTACGACGTAATTGTCGCAACCGAAGGTGATCAAGCGATGCAGACGGCGGCAAGCGAATCGTTCGACATGATCTTGCTTGACATCATGTTGCCTAACCGAAATGGTTTCGAAATCTGTCAATCGATCCGCAAGGCTGGAATCGAAACACCGATCGTCATGCTGACCGCAAAAGACCACGAAGACGATATCATCCGCGGCCTCGATCTCGGCGCTGACGATTATGTCACCAAACCGTTCAGCATTCGTGAACTTGTCGCCCGCGTGGGGGCCCTTTCAAGACGAACCTCAACGCCCGACGAAACGATCGTGCGATTTGGAGATTGCCAGCTTGACCTCGATGCGCATGTGTTGCAGCGAGCTGGCCAAGCCGTCGAGCTAACGACCAAAGAATTCGGTCTTCTGGCTCTGTTTGTCAATCGCCCGGGGCGCGCGTTAACACGCGGTGAGATTCTTAATCAGGTGTGGGGAAACAACGTCATCGTGACCACACGCAGCGTTGATCGTTGCATCACAACGCTGCGCGCAAAAATCGAAGAAGACCCGCGCAATCCACGCTGGATCATCACCATCCGAGACATCGGCTACCGCTTCGACCTCTCAGGACAAGGCGCCGCCCTCTAACCCCTGAGCCGACGACGCACCCTGCGCGCCCGTAGGCCGGATCAAGGAGCGACAGCGACACAGATCCGGCACAATCACCTCACCACGCTCTCCCCCCCAACCGCCACACTCCTGAGCCGACGGCGCTAGCCGCGGGCCCTACTTCCCCTCGCGCATCCGTAGCTACCTTCGCCAGAAGGTGGTCGAATCCCAGTGAGCCGCGAACGCGTAAGCGGCCGGGCTCCACCCACTTTTTTCCCACACTCCTGAGCCGACGGCGCTAGCCGCGGGCCCTACTTCCCCTCGCGCATCCGTAGCTACCTTCGCCAGAAGGAGGTCGATTCCCAGTGAGCCGTGAACGCGCAAGCGGCCGGGCCCTACCCATCACCCTTTTGTGTCTTCTCGCGTTTTTCGTGGCCAAACAATCCTCAGCACTCTCTGCACGAGCCTCGCCCTCCCGCCAACCCCATTCGTGTCATTCGTTCAATTCGTGGTTCCCCCTTTTCCGCCCAAAGCATCAGCCACAAGAAACACGAAAAGGCACAAGAAGCTCAGTACACACCAATCGCATCGTTCTCCCTTTTGTGTCTTCTCGTGTTTTTCGTGGCCACCCATTCCCCAAGACTCTCTGCACGAGCCTCGCCCTCCCGAGTTAACGAAATCCACCGCGATGCGATTCACCTCGGCGCGACAATCTGCTCGACATCGGCACGTTTTTGCAGCTTGCGTTCTCTCAGAATCTCGCTCCACGCAAAGAGACGGGTCGATAACTCCAGGAACTTCGCAACACCGCTTTGCGACTTGCGTTCCGCTTGCTGATCATCACACGATCCGGCCATTTCCTTTACGGGTGACTTTTTGGGGATCCGGTCAAGGGGACTCACAAATCGAACCCGCTCATCATCGAAGACGTGAGTGTAGATCGTTGTCGTTGCAATATCCTGATGCCCCAATAATTCCTGAATCACGCGAAGATCAGTCCCCTGTTTCAGCAGGTGAGTCGCAAATGAATGACGGAATGTATGAGTACTTACCGCCTTTTCAACAGCGGAGCGTTCGACGGCACACCTCAAGTGAGTCGAGAAAGTATCCTTATGCAGATGATGTCGGTGCAATTGATTGGTTTGTGGATCGCGAGAGAGTCGATCGGATGCAAATACGAATTGCCAGCGCCAATCTTTGGCCGCGTTCGGATACTTGCGCCAAAGCGCGTATGGCAGCCATACTGATGCCGTCCCATCCGCGACATCGTTTTCATAGAGGACTCGCCTTGAGCGCAACGCACGCTTGAGCGGCTCAATCAAGTCCAAGGGCAGCCCGACCAATCGGCTCTTGCCCCCTTTGGACTGGTGGATTTCAATCCGTCCGTTTTCAAAATCGATGTCTTTCACACGAAGCCGCATCGCTTCCCCGATCCGCATGCCACAACCGTAAAGCAACTTGGCGATGGTCAAATGGACGCCGGTCAAATGCGAGAACACCTTCTCCACTTCTGATGCACTCAAGACCGTCGGAATCTGTTTGCCCTTGGACGCGCGAATCGCCTGGATTCGACCGATGTCTCGCTTAAGCACATGCTCGAACAAAAACAACAAAGCATGGAACGCCTGGTTTTGAGTCGATGGAGCAACGTTGCCGTCAACCGCGAGATCGGTCAAATGTGCCTCCACATCGGCCCCTGAAATCGTGGCAAAATCGGAGCGGCATTTTAACCCGCGCGCCTGCATGAACGCTTTCAACTTACCAACGTAGGCTCGCTCAGTTGCATACGCCTTGCCTTCGCGCCGCAATTTTCGCCGCAAGTCTTGGATGATGTCCGGTTCATTGGGATTGATCTTGCCAACCAGATCCTCAATGTCCTTCACACCCTGATCCCTCACTCGTTCCTTAACCGCGAGCTCTCGAAGTGTGTCTTGAAGATCAAGCAGATCGTCGTAGGGTTGGCATTGAATGTCACGCCGATAAGCAATCAAACCTTTGACGATGCTCTGTCGCTTCCACGCAGGGTATCCGGCAGCGAGCCGATCGCGCAGGAACGCGATCACCTGCTCTCGCGAAAACTCCCACAAAGGACTCTCTTTCTCGTTGTGGAACTTCGCGAGCTTGCCAAACCAAATCTTCGCCCATTTTGAGTCGCGATCCCTGCGCCCCTTTCGCTCAAAAAACGGCATGAGAAAACCCTGCCCCGTTCGCGGTGATTGACTCCAATACCCAGGCTTTATGACCCCCTCCAAAGGTACAGTCAACACTTGTTCACATAACTGCGGTAATCCGCGATAACCCTATTCACTGGAAACGATTCGAAATTTGACAACCTGAAAGCCAACGGCGAGAATACCCCCAGAGTGGTTGTCACCTACCCGGTGAGAATACTGGAGCGACCAGTGAGAATACGAGGATCAAGGCGCGTGTCACCGACCCTACCGAAGGTCCACCCAGTGAGAACAGCCAGCACGCCCTATTCTCACCCGTTCAACAGCTGATAAATAAGTTCCCCGACTGAAGAATGAAGCCGCCACGTAGCCTCAAGTTTACGGACCACAAAATCGGTTCTGGACGGCCATGCGTGCCGGGTGACCTCGCTCTCTGCCAATGCGTTTGTACGCGACGCAAAGGCGATGTGCTGTTTGCCTCTGATACCGACTCCCCATATCCAATCCGAGTTGGCGGACGTGACTGCTACGCTGGCATTGAATACGGATTGCTGGGGATGCGCTCTGGCGGACGACGGACCGTCATCGCGCCGCCCAACTTGACCTATGATGAACGCAAGACATACCCTGAACTTCCAGCCAACGCATTGTTGGTCTACGAATTGGAACTGATTGACCTGCCGGAGAAATCGGATCCCGAAATGGAACGTCGCTTGGCGGCGCGCGCCGACTCGTAGCGGAGCGACCCAAACGGCGGGGAACCATCGGTTGCAACGGAGCCGGGCTTGCGCGCTTTCTCAAATGGACAATCAACTCCCCCGGCCCGCTGAACCGTGCCGTTCGCCAACACAAAGCCTCAAACTGCGATTGATGACCGAACATCGATTGTCGACACAAGATGTGCTCGATTTCTTCCGCGAGTTGCCTCAACACCGTGGTTGTTCGGTAGACGAACTTGACGCCGTTGAGAATCAGCTAGCGGTATCACTACCGCAGTTATATCGCGACATGATGCTGCTTGACGCATATCGCCTCTACAACACTGAAATCTTCGTCCCTGTTTCCGAATTGCACGAGTGGACACGGACTGCACCCGACGACTTCCATCGCGGTACGATCTGGACACTCTCTCCGAGTGACGTGATCTTTGCGGTTGCCCCCGGTGCAGAGGACAACTACTACTTTTCCGCAGACGGGACTGACGACCCGCCGGTGTACGGCTTGTCCCTGAATACAAGCAATCCTTCGACGCCGAATGTTGTCGCTGATACACTATCCTTCTTCACTGCTGAGATTCTCAGGTCGTCCCTGAGACTCTAGCGTTACTGAACTGGCGAACCATGAAATGCACGGGAGGACGGGAGTCGCGTTTTTTAGTCTGCTTGCAAGCCTTTCGCCCGTCCCCCGTGATTTCTTTCGTTCGCCGACTGAAATGTCATCAACCGAAATGCCAACTGAATTTCCCATAGCTGCCGGTGACGACGACTGCTTTGTCTCGGTCTGTCCTTCTTGCGGACGGGATACTGCCGAAGTCGACGGCTTGATTTCACTTCAGGGCGGGGCACACCTCATGTCCGAGGACCGACGATCCGGAGGGCCATCCGACCGACTCGCCGGTTACCTGATGACCTTTGTGCAAGAGACAATCGACGGCAGGTTCGTCGAGCAGCGGAATATGATTGTGGACAATATTCGCGGCGGGCAATTCAATATATTCTGGTGCTCATTGGGCTGCATGCGGCAATCGTTGAACGACATTGTTGACGAACTCGAACGTCAATTGCAGAATCGCGGCGAACCAGACGATGCACGTGAGTCGCCGAGTTGAGTTTATTGAAGTGGTGAGTCGTTCGCGGCGACCACGTGATCGTTAACGTTCTGCTACAGAATGCGATTTACCCTTCGGACACTATTGAGCGTCGTCGCGTTAGCAGCGATCGCTGTTGCGTTTGGGACACCATTGCTGTGGAGAATCACGGCCGCGTCCAACATCCAAGGGGATGTCCGCCTCGGAACGCGGTCGAACGGATACCCGGTCACGAACGCAATCTGTTTTCACGACAAGCGTGCTCGCGTAGTTGTGCTTCACCGTGCTACTTCAGCGGAACACGATCCCGGTCCGGTATATCGACAGCCAAGCGAATATCCTGCATGGCTTGATGACCGAAGTTTCGGTGAGGGCGTAGTATTCGATTGCCTCATTGATGGCAAACGCGTCTATATTGACGACGGCGTGCAGATATATTTCGCCGTTGATGACGCCCCTCCGAAGCGTGTGCGTATCGAGTACAAGGACTATGCATCATGGGACACCGCTGTCTTCTTGCACTCAAACGAAGCAATCTGGGATCTGTGCATGCGCTTCACAATACAAGAGCAGAACAATGCCGTTCACACGGAGGACGGCATGCGGTCGTCACAAACGGAATACCAACCCGCCGTCCCCGGTGACGGCTAACGTTCGTCGATGAGAAATGTGGCTTCTGTTGTGAACCGCAACCCGCAATTTCAGTTTTCCCTTCGTTCGTTCATATTCGTGACCTCGATTGTTTCACTTTTCGTAGTCGGCTGTCTTCCGATTTGGCATCGCCACGGTGGAATCGGTGGACAGATGCACGGACATCCAATCTGGGATTTTGGGCATATCCATTGACCAATCCAAATGCACAGATGGATCGAGTTCGCTTCGGGCTACGCCATCTGCTCTTGACGACGACCCTGTTTGGTGTAAGTGCGGGACTTATCGCTTCGGGTATGCGTGTGGGTTCCGTTTTCTACGGATATGGCATTTTCGCTGGGGCACTTCTCGTGCTGTTCACAGTTTTGTTTGTGGCATCGATTGTCCTCACTAGGCCCGGCGCGGCGATGAGAGTTCTCATCGCGATCGTGCTGATCATTCTATTGCTCTCGCCTTTACTTTTTCCTCCCGTCCTATGACCCGGAGTTGTTGTTTGCTCTGGTTAGGACTTCGCTATCCAATCCCGACCGAACAGGACAAGACGACGAACCATCCGATGCACCGAAGGACCGTGCGTCGTCAATTGACAACGGAAACTCGTCCGCCGGTCCTCGGTGATCGGTACCGTTATGCGGCAACTACGGAGCTTCACATGGGATTCCGCGTTTCTTGGATAGCACAAGCTGGAGTCGCGACGGATCAGCTGCTTGCAGTATCCAAACGAGCAATCACTGGCGAGCGACACGACTTTCCTGATACCGGTTGGTATCTTCTCGAGTTACCAAACCCAGAAGCACATGCGTGGGTCGTGCTAATTGCAGACGGGTCCGACCACTTTGCTGACCTTGAGGCGTCGGACGCACAAGAGCTTTCGAAACACGGTGCTTCAACGATCTACTTCTGGTGCTCCGATACCGTGATGGCAACAGAAATCGTAGGATTTGAAAACGGTCATGAAGCGTGGTCAATCCAATACGATTGTAATGACACCGCAAAGCAACCCGCAATGAATGGCGATGTTCCTGCGGTTGCTAATGAAATATTGGCCCGCCTTACGGAGCAGCAAAGAGCTGACACCGGAGCGGATTACGTTTACGATCTCACGGCTGAACTTGGACGCCTCTTAGTCGGATTTCGGCACGACATGGATGTTCAGACTGACGACCCTGAGCCATTCCAAGTTTTAGCCTGAGTCGTCGCCAGCCGCATAACAACAGCGTGAACCGGAGTGGCGATTCACGCCGAACTTGAAATCAACGTCAACCGTCGCCACCCGGTTACGCTAAACGTTATGTGCATGACATGAATGCGACGTCCGTATCAACTACGAATCATTGATCTTCTGCTTTTGACAACTGGAGTTGCACTCGCAATTCAACTCTGGCCGCGCACTGGATTTCGTGTGCAACTTGCGCTCGCAGGATGGACAGCAATTTGCGGCGTGCAGCTCTTGCTGTTTCGCAAGTCGTGGTCTTCCGCACCAAACGAGAGAGACCGAGCGAGATTCGCTTCCTACGTGATCGCGTATCCAGCTTGCTTCGTGCCGATTGTCGCGTGGCTCTACGTCATGGTTTCGCTGCTGCTCGACGCAATGGGTGTCAACTTGTCGGTTGGCGATTCGTTCGTGCCAATGCTGTTTCTCATTGCCGCATGGGGCTACGCAGTGATGGCGATTCCGATCTCATTTTTCACTGCTCACAAACCAACGAACGATCAATCATTTCTTTGGTTGCGGATCGTTGCTATGATTAACTTGGCCGCTCCGGTAATCCCAGTGAGCACATAACCATGCCATCCACCGAAGGACGGCATGTCGCGTTCAAAAATGGAAACCACATTGGCCGTCCTCGGTGATGGCCGCCGTTCTGCCAACAAATGCACCTCAACCTCGTGGCCTAGTTTTGTCTGTAGCCAAGCGACGAAAGACTGCAATCAAAGTCGGTGACGAAACGTTTTACTGGCAGGTGCAGCCGCACAGGCCCGGCGATCATGAGGCCGGTCTACTTGTCGTCTCGAATGACAAGAGACTCCACTTCTGGTACCCGATGGGACGCGGGGAGCATCACTCCTTCGTGTCACGTCTCACGTCCAGCGGTTACAACATTCCGGTTCCAACTACACCAATCACGCTGGAGGACGAGACACGTGTTGAACGAACGTCAGCGTTCGCACCAATGGGGATGCGACGATGCTGGGAACTAGGACTGATTTCGGCTTTTGAGGTCACCCCAGGTTTTGTTCGATCAGTGATTGAGTGGTGCTTGGAAACTGGTGTTTTGCGTAACGAATTGCTAGATTGCTGATTGCCCAGAACCCAAATGCTATCGGGCAGAACCATGCGATGAACCGAAGTCGCGGAGTCGCCGTTTTTGACAATTGAGAATCAACCGCCGCGACTCGGTTATCGCTACCGTTATGCGGCGTTGTCCTTTGATCCAATGCGATGTCGAAACCTCAACTAACTATCCTTGACATCTCTCAAGTCTGGAATTGCGATCATGCATTTCAGAACCTCTGTCCCAAATCATGGGAGTCACTTGAACACACTGATACGAACGGTGTTCGGCACTGCAATGTCTGTGACGAATACGTTACTTACTGCACCACGCCAGAAGAATTTGTTCGGCTCGGCAACGCTGGTAATTGTGTCGCGATACCAGACGGTCATTCACCATCCACCTTGCAATTGGTAATGATGGGGCGGCCATCCGTAACCCAGATGCAAGAACTTGAAGAACGGCAAGCACGGATCCAAGAATGGTGGACAACTACTCTAAATTGTGACCCCGCATTTGCGCCTGATGCCCTTGCCGCAATCGCATCGGCGATAGAATCACGTAATCGACGGTCTCCCTCGTTGTCACGCGAGTATCGGGAGTACCTCGATGGACTCGCTGACGCTATTCGCTCTGGACCTGACGCACTTTACTTGCATCTGCGTTTTCGCCCGTCCGGCAAACGCGATAACCAACAGAACATTTTTAAGGGACTGCGTCTGCACTTCCCGATGACATTTCGTGAATTCAAACAACTCGCGAAACGCCTCGACGCGCAGAACCCAATTTAGTGCCGCATAACCATGGCATGAACACGGAGCGACCGATCGTGTTCTTGGGTAGTTAGAAACCGGATTACGGTCGCCCGGTTATGCCTACCGTTCTGCCTTTGATGCTTGCTACGAATCATGACATTTGAACTGTTGATCTTCAGCGTCGTGGCATTCGTCGTGATTGTAGTGCTCGCGGCGTTTGTCTTTGTGGTCGGTATCCCGTTTGACCTGAACTTCGGCGCCGCAGTCATGATCGCGACATACATCTTTGCGGTCATAATGCCTGGCGCAATGAATCTGTGGATCGCCGCCACGGGTAGTGGCGGTGAGGATTCCGTGGAACGCACAGCGGCTGGAGTGCGTGGTGTAGCGATGATAGGTGGGTGGACGTCGCTTATTCTTCTGTTCGTCCCTCGCAATTCATTCACCCCCATACTGCCGTGGATGATTGGTGCCTGCTTCGTTATGTTTGTTTGGTCGAACTGGCGAGAAAACAGCCACCAAACAAAGCAACTCGAAGATAAAGGTTTGCTAAAGCACGACTAAACGAAAACGGCAGAACAAAGCGTTGGGCACGGAGCCGCGGGCCGCGCGGTTTCTGAAATCAAAGTTGGTTGGCCGCGGCCCGGTCAACGCAACCGTTATTGGAATGTGAGTTGTTCGTTCGATTTTCGATAACGTATCTCCTTGCTTTGACGGCACTTGCAGCCGTGGTTTTTGTCATTGTCGCGGCGTTGAATCAAGAAACGTCTTCACTCGCAGTCGTAGAGCTCGCAGCGTATCGGAACGCCACCGGACTGATCCGGAAGGTTGATGACACCGATTGGCAGCACCACGGAGTTGAGGCTGGAACTGGAACGTACCTCTATCTTTTCCGCGACAGACTCGCCCTACCGATGACTGACGGTTCATCGCATTACTCGATCGGACTTCAGCTGCCGGAAGATCTAACCGCGGGCCAGAAAGTCCGTCTGTCTCCCAACGCCGAACCACGCACTATTTACGAGATCGATGTGAATGACGATACGATTTCGCGGCTCTGTGTTGGAGAATTCACAGCATGCCAGTTTGCAAATCCGATAACGGACTGGGTCGATCCCATGGGCAAAGCTTTTGCTGAAGTGACGATCAACCACATTGACCAAGATGAAGTGAAAATTCACTTAAGGGTTTCCGCGTTGAGCGGATCATACGTTGGCCCGATAGACATTGACGATGACTTCGTACTAACTTGGAAATAGCCGAGAATCCAATAACAACCGGATGAACCGGAGGACTCGCGTGGCCGTTTGGTGATGGTTACAGTTCCGCTCGTCCCCGGTTATCCGCGAACGTTCTGCGATAGGAGTCTGCGTTGATGAATCCGATTCGTGTATGCCTCGTTGAGCTGTTGACCGCGCTTGAGCAGATTGGCGACGATCATGGCGAGGTCTTCGATTCGGAGGCTCGCGAACAGGTGGGCAACGCGCTCATGGAAGCGTTCGTTCGCCAATCAAACAACTACGACATACCCGCAACACTTGGCATGCTCACCGATAATGGCAACAGACGGGTGCGTGCTGCTGTAATCCAGTTCATCGACTGTGCCATTCCGATATGCGATGGCAAAGATTTGATTTGCTTCCACGATCGTCTGAAGTGGATGCAAGACGACGCTGTGACAACTCCATGCGGCAATGACTACGAAGAATTTATCGGCCACACGCCACAAGACTGGTACGACGCCGAAGGAAATGTAATATGGGATCGTGTACGCTGATCGAAGCCGCTTAGAAACGCAGAACCAAGAAATGCACCGGAGCCGGAACAGCCGGGCTGGCTCGCTGCGCTCGGTCACGTTTACACCCGGCCCGGTGATTTCGACCGTTATCGCTCTGTTGCTAGAACGTCGCTACGATCGGCTTCGTCTTTCGCTTCGATTGCCGAGGTTGGATCGAAGGAGCGCCGATCGAACAGCCACTTTGGCCGGCGGCCTGTTAGCATGTTAACTGAGTCTGAGGCTGGTGAGGTGCCGGCTCGATTCGAATGTCACCGAGGTAGACCGTCGATCGCTGCCCAAACGAGTTCACCCGCGATAACCATGCGATCGTGACGGAACGGCGGTGGTCGCCGCTCGCAATTGGACAATCAACTCCCGCCGCCCGCACATCGCTACCGTTATCCCACTCAACAACTCGTATGACAATCGAACATCGAGTCGTAGACAATCGCACATTCTTACTCGGTCTCGACGAACTTTACCGCGAGGCAATGAAGACGCACGAACGCGGCGAGTTGTTACTGTGCGCTCGTGCAACCGCTAACGCGTTGTGTGTCGAACCGGCGGACGTACCTATCGAGGGGTACTACTCAGAAGACGAAGAACTCACAGAGTACTTTCGTGTTGTTCGGGCACTCCAGAAAGTGCCCAAGCATCGTGATTCCGAATTGCAATCTGTGCATCAGTTTACGCGGCTGAAGCAGGTCACCGAATCGCCGCTCTTTGGCCCCCCTTTCGACGGCGATTCCTTGCTGTCTGTTGGCGAGGACTCGTTGTCCGTGGCGTTGAAAGATACGTTCCCAGATTGGACGATCGACAATCTGACAAACACCGCATATGAACACGCCTTGCGTTCTGACGAGTTTTCGTTGGTTGCGTTGGCGGCATTGTCACGCGATTCGGTGGTGCTGGCTGCGCTTCGCGAATCAGTAGTACTGTATGCGATGGCAGTTGGTGGATCCGCATTCTTTGCCGAACCTGAATACGTTTGGCAGGTCGATGATATTGTCCAAACTCGTGCTCTTCAGTTCGTTGCAACATTCAATGACCTACTCAACGAATCGTTGCCAGAACCAGTTGCCGGCAATGCCGAAGCGTTTTGGAACGCATGCCAAGAATGGAAAATCGTTGGTCGGTGCGTTCGCATTGGCTTCGACGATAGTGCGTTGCCCATTAATCACTATCATTGGGCGCTCGATCATGACGCCGACTACAATCTGATTGTCAGGGACTTTTGGGACACTGACATTTGGACCACACAACGGTATCGTGAAGAAATGGAATCGCAGTATTGACCTAAACACCAAACGCGGGATAACAAAAAAATGCACCCGAGTCGCGAAGTCAGGCGTTTTGACAATTGACAATCTTTCGTCGCGACCGGGTGATTTCCACCGTTCGCCGTATCAAGCATGCCTCGAATCATAGACGGCAGACTTCACGCTCCCCATTTCATTTTCATCCGAAACCCATCGGACGAATTGACCGATCGCTCGTTGTTGGAGCGACTCACAATCGGTGACTACGAACTCGTATCTTCGCCTCCCAAACTCCGCAATCACGTGGTCGTACGTAGGGAACCCAACTGGTTGCATCTTGCTGACGATTGGTCATACACGCTCTGGCATGCCCCGTCGACCAGGGACTCCCTTATAGAACTCTCATGTGATCATGACATCTATCAGTGTTCGGTAGGCGATTGTGATCACTCTTTCGATTTTCGGTACTTTTCCCATGGTGCGATCACCCGTGAATACGTCGTCGAAGACCCGACTTACCACAAAGGGATCGTAGTGAGAGACGATGGCACCGCGTTGCCTGGGGAACGCGATTCATTGGAATTGCCAGATGAACAGCAACGAGTACTCGGAATCGCTCGTGCACTTGGCATCGATGTTACGTATACAATGGACCAATTGGCGTTTTACGCTAATCCGAACTCGGCGTCACTTATCGAGATCGGCGAACCAAGCAATGCACCGAAGCGGGCGTGGTGGCGTTTTTGGTGAAGACAGTGATTCTCGCGCCCGCTCGGTGATTGCCACCGTTATCCGAATGAGGATTCGCAAACCCAGGCAAAGCAATGACTGCACAGATTTCGCCAGACGACATCACCGCATTCCTCAACGGCCAGACCCAGCCTGTGCTTCGACTCACTTGCGCACAACAGCCTTTTGTAATCGACTTTGTGCGTTCTGCGCAAATGAGCGTGTCGGTTGAGCTTCCGCTTGTTCCGCCACCGCGCAACGATCTATTCGACATTCACAAGGCATTAGCGTCGCATCACTGGACTGTTCTTCATCAGACTGACGGTAATACGATCACGCTGTTTTCGCGAGACCGTTCCGAACTTCGCCAAATGATTGGAATTGCAACACTGCACCTTGGATGGCACGACGATGATACAATCGACAACAGCTTTGTGGCCGATGGTAATCGTACTGGGAACGTCGGATAACCATCGGATGCACGACGAGTCGCCGAGTCGTGGTTTTTGAAGTGGTTGATCACTCGCGGCGACCGCGTGATCCGTACCGTTCGTCGGATTGAAAGCGTGAAGCTCAGCCTCAAAGCACTTTTGATCGCGTGCCCGGTGTTTGGCCTGATCGCCGGCTGGACAATTCGCGAGTTTAGCTACGAGACGGCGCTCGGTCGCAGCGAGGCTGAGCTCTACATTGCTGACGATGTTTGGTTCGACACAAATGCGAACATTTCGGTAGCTCTCTCCGATGACAAACCTGAATCACTTGGTGATGTCGCGGCAGCATGTTTCTCTGGAGACTCTAAAATTGACAGTCGGACGATCGACGCGTTGCTGGCCATGCCAAACTTACGTGTCGTATCCTTCGATCGTTCAACCATAGATCGCGATTCCTTTCGACGCCTGCATACGAGCACATCGATCGAACTGATTGGTTTCGGCGGCACCAATATCGCTGACCAAGGCTTACTCTCCCTGGTTCCCTTGAAATCACTGCGAGTGGTTGACGTTTTTCAATCCGAAGTCACGCCGCAGGGCATCGCCAGATTTCACGCCGCAAGACCGGATGTGCACATTCAGAATTGGTACAACTGATGACCGACGAACCATGCGATGAACCGAAGTCGCGGAGTCGTCGGTTTTAACAATGGAAAATCAATCGCCGCGACTCGGTTATCGCGGTCGTTACCCGACAAAGATCGAACATCGTTGACGCTCGAAATGCAACCAACACTTGATCGCATTAACGAGATCGTGCAAACGACAAACGCGACCGATCTCGTCGTGTATTCGTATGCACGAGATACGCTGCTGCTTACTGGCAGCTTTGACCACTGCTACTACCACGAGTTTGAGGTTCACTTTCGCGGTGTCGTTTACATCGAACTGCCGACCTGCGGACTTGACTCGCCCGTATTTTCGATTGCTGGCGACCCGATACGACAATCGTACTCGCACATTGAACTCGATGCGGACGAGACTTTGTTCGAGATTCACCACGATCCAGCTCTCCATGGCCATCGCTACTACGTTGCTGCGCGCGAAATTGCGCTCGCCGAAGGGATGGTGTACTATTACGCCCGTGAGGAATTGAAACCCGGTGAACGGATCGCTGATTGGGTTCAAAACGGCGGGTAACCATGTGATGCAACGGAGGACGGGTGGTCAGTTTTCTCGTCTGCTTGCATGTCGTTCGCCCGTCCCCGCTGATCACTACCGTTATCCCTTGTAGATGCGCAACCATAAGCATGACCTACATCCCACTGCCTTGATCCGTTGACATGAATGCTATTGCAACCTTGGAGCAACTGAAGACGTTGCTTCCCGGCGATACCCCAAACAGATTGGCAGGTGAACACGGTTTTCACACGTTAGATCATTTCATCGATCACAACGAACCAGAATTGGCGCTCGATGCGATTGTCTATATCGCTGAAGCGCACCTCGAAAACGCGGTTACAATCAACGCTCGATTTTGGGCGATGGCGGGACAGCTTGCAGATTTTTTGCTCGGCTTGAATCAGTCGACGACTTATACGGATGTTGTTGCTGATGCACATGAAGCGATCTACGCTCACCTTGATTCCAACCTTGGCGAAAATCCGGGATAACCATGCGATGGTGACGGAGCGGCGGTGGTCGCCGTTCTCAAATGGAAAATCATTTCCCGCCGCCCGCACATCGCTACCGTTATGTGTCTTTGCAATTGTGGAACCCAACGCCATTAATCACGTTGATGAAGACTGGCAGCAACGCGTTGAATCGCACTTCGCGCAATGTCGTCGGACCGATCCGCCTGCGGACGATGCAATAATTGGCGGTCACGTCGTCGCAAATGCGCCAACTGGCATTTATTTAGATGTTGGCTGCGGAATCCCTGCGTTCTTAGAAATTATTTATGTGCCGGATGATGGTGATGACGGTGTTCCACGGTGGACCAAACCTCACGATTCAAAACTTACGGTGATGGTCTCGCACTCGACAAACGATACAATTTCCGTACATCAAATGGACTATGAAAAATGGGCACCGGAGTTCGATGCCCAAAAAAAAGACACATAACAAACGCATGAACCGAAGTGGCGAAGCATGCGGTTTTACAATGGTTAGCTAATCGTCGCCACTCGGTTATGCTGGACGTTATGTCGAATAGCAACTCCAAGCCGTTCGAAGGTTCGCCGCCCAGGTCTAAGAAACCCATCGTCAACTTGCTCGTCTTGATTGGGTTTGCTTCACTCCTACCCTGTCTGGCGGTCGCATGGGTTCTTTCTGCTCCCATGTTCTCAAATGCAGGCCCTGTTAACGATCCAGCGCTATGGCCAAAACCCTTCCTCGAGCTCATGGGTGATTCTGCGACTCCCAACGATGGCATTACCGTGTGTGCCCTCGACCGCATATTGGATCAACGGTCGATCACGCTGGTTCTTGACGATGATGATTTCATCAATCGATTGATTGCGACTCAATCGCTCGTGTTAGTAGATGGCTCTCACCCCATGGCTGATCTACTGGTCCAATCGAGGCCCTCCGCATGGACTAAACCCGATTTTGATTCCGCTGTTTGGTACGCAACTCCAGAGTATGGATACGAGCATGCTGAGCTTGTCGATTTGTTCTTGGTGTGCCACGACTCTTCCAAACGCGTTGCTCTGATCCTGCACGAGAATCGATTCTGAGACGACATAACAATCGGATGCACGACGAGTCGGCGAGCCGTCGTTATTGAAGTGGAAGATCACTCGCGCCGACCGCGTGATCCGTGCCGTTCTGTCAATAAGCGATGCCACCGTTCCGCGTTGACCTCACCGACTTTGTAACCAACGGTCGCTTTGGCGTTTTTGATCGCAATACGCGTCGCGAAACTGTTCTTTCCAGATTGGGCACGTCAGACTCGTGGGTGACTTACCCTGGAATGTACGGCTACGGTTGCGTCGGTTTCGAAATTGTTGATGACGACATCCTTGATCCGGAGTTTCGGCTTCGCGTCAGCTTCGCATTTCAACACGCTGAACTTTTCCACCTACCGTACGAACGCTGGCGCGAAAACGCACAGCATAGCTGGAACAAGATGCTATACGACTGGCCTGACTCGCGGTTTGACGTAGCGCTCGGCCCATTTCTACCCGGCACCCGTCTTGTAGACCTGTATGACGACTTTCTGGCCGACGCTCGTGAGATCGAATTCATAGATGCGGGCCCCAACCCAACGTGGCGAAGTTTTGACATGCCTTGTGGCGTGACAATAGAATTCAGCAACTGGGGCGTCGAGGATGAGTACACCTTGTTGCGTCTGGACACGATGCAACGATGGGCTCCCGATATTTCACCAATCGAAGAAATGACAGAACAATGACATGCACGGGAGGACGGCTTGCGGCGTTTTCGCAATGGATAGTCCACCCTCCGTCCCCCGTGATGTCTGACGTTCGCCGACTGAAATGTCATCAACCGAAATGCCAACTGAATTTCCCATAGCTGCCGGTGACGACGACTGCTTTGTCTCGGTCTGTCCTTCTTGCGGACGGGATACTGCCGAAGTCGACGGCTTGATTTCACTTCAGGGCGGGGCACACCTCATGTCCGAGGACCGACGATCCGGAGGGCCATCCGACCGACTCGCCGGTTACCTGATGACCTTTGTGCAAGAGACAATCGACGGCAGGTTCGTCGAGCAGCGGAATATGATTGTGGACAATATTCGCGGCGGGCAATTCAATATATTCTGGTGCTCATTGGGCTGCATGCGGCAATCGTTGAACGACATTGTTGACGAACTCGAACGTCAATTGCAGAATCGCGGCGAACCAGACGATGCACGTGAGTCGCCGAGTTGAGTTTATTGAAGTGGTGAGTCGTTCGCGGCGACCACGTGATCGTTAACGTTCTGTGTACCAGCAAGAACAGCATGAAGCGTCGATTCTCTATTCGCTTCCTACTTTTCGTCACAGTGCTGACTGCTCTGGGATTCAGTGTCTATACATACAACGCGAATACTCGCGCGAAAGAAATTAAGAGCATCGAAGCTATCGTTGGACTTTCCGGGCCTGGACAGACGATTGTTTCCGAACCAGGTGTAACCTACCAGACAGACGGTGGCGTCATTTGGCTCCAGCAGACCGGCCCAGCGCTCGGTTCATTCTACGGATTTGACATCTGTCGCCGCGTTACGATGATCAAATTAGTTGGTGATATCGATCCGCGCGTGTTCGATCATTTACACAATTTTAACCAACTGAAATCGGTCTGGCTCGAACCGACCTATCGTCGCGATCACGCTAACCGTGTCACCGAACTGCTTTCAACTGCAATTGAGTTTCGTGAGCAGGCACCAAACGTCGATGTTGAGGTTTTGCGGTATGATAGCGACGGTGCGTTGGTGCGGACGGGTGCTTGACTTCATTGAACCTCTCGCGAGTGTAAAGACACAGAACAATACAATGCACCGAAGGACGGCTTGCGAGGTTTTTCAGGTGGACAGTCCACCGTCCGTCCTCGGTGATTGTCGCCGTTATCTGAAAGACCATCGTAATGCTGGACCTTGGGGAAATTACGTGGGACGATAGCACGAGTCACTGGCGCGCCGGGAAGCCGCTTGCAACGAATGCGTTCGGTGACCTTGAAGTCGAGTTCCGCGATTTCGCCAAGTCCGGGGTCAAGGACAGCCACTACGCATTAGTCGAGCGTTTTGCTGACGACCAAGAATCGATCGCCACTGAACTCGAACGGGTGATGCCTGCAGAAGCTGAATTCGAGTTAATCGACCAACTTCCAGGCATCGATGAACTCCCCGAAATCGAGTGGTCGTTGCTGCCAATGCTTCACGTTGATTTGAGCCTAAACCACATCAAATTACGCGCAAGCGTTTCTTGGGATCAGGAACACATTTGGGATATTGTGATAGAGGGAGCGAAAATTGCTGGCGTTGGACCGATGTAGCGCACGGTCAGATAACCATCACATGCACCGAAGCACGCGGTCTGGGCGTTTCAACAATGGCACATCAACTCCGCGTGCTCGGTGATGTGTAGCGTTATCTGGATCTGATTCGTTCCTATCCTATGAACCTAACGCCGACCGATTCTGTAATGCAGTTCTTTCATGATGCTGGTTGGCAACGTGGGCAGATCGCCGATTCGGATCGAACTCTTCATCCTGCGGTCTACATACTTGAGCAGTTTAGAGGGCTTCATGTTGTGCCGCCAGATTCGGATGGCGTTACCGTACCCAGCGATATCGAATTTCGACGCCTGTCAGAACTTGGAGATCTTCGCCATCGTCCAATTGAATCAATCACCACGATTTCAAGCTGGTCTAAACTGCTAGGATCACCGCTTGTATGTATTGCAGAGTATCACCATTCACATGGTGCGATATCAATTGCGGGTGACGGACGACTTTTTGTTCGCAGCTTGGTGCATGATGCGATGGGCTTTCAGGCCAACACATTCGCGGAGGGTATCGAACAGATCTTGCTGGGAACGCGACAATCAACGCCGATGATTCGGCCTGACCAAGACTCCATGACCTGGCACGGAATCACCTACACTCATGGTGATGCTGAACTGTACAATTACACGTAGTAGCCAGATAACCATGGCATGCACTCGAAGCACGGCATGGGGCGTTTGCAAATGGTTACCACATGGGCCGTGCTCGGTGATGCCTACCGTTCTGCAACTGACCATCCCCAGATCAACTACACATGATCCTCACACCAATGGTTGGACTTGTCGGCATCGTTGTTTTTTTTACTTCGCTTGCATGGCTCGCGTCCGAGTTTCAGCCGCGAAGGATTGTTCGGATTGGTCTTGGAGTCGCATCGCTGGCGATGTCATTCGGTGTCGCCTGGATCGCGGGCAGTGTTGCTGGATCATTTCAAATTTGGAACGCGAACGCTTGGTACGGTGCCGCATCCAAGGACTTGATCGAGAACACAATTGCGGAGTTGGAGAACGGCAACGTGGATCAAGTCGTCGCTGAACTTCGGGTACTAAACTCAAAGCTAGAGCCGGGATACGAAACCAAGGCCGATTACGATAAATTGGTCGCGGCTTACGCCTACGCGATATCTGATTCACCTTCGCTGCACGAACGCAATGATCCTCGGTGGGCGGACGATGTCCCTCCATCACATCAACAATGGGCCGCTGAGAAGAAAGCAGAACAAAAACATGCACGGGAGGACGGCTTGCACGGTTGTGGAAGTGGAGAGTCTTTTGTCCGTCCGCCGTTCTGCCATTATTGACAGCAATGTTCGCCGATAGCATGAACCCTTATCAGCCTTCGCCACTGGAACATCGCATTGCTCCAGTGTCACACGGTTCGAGCGAACACATTTGGGACGACCGCTTGTTTGTGGTGCGAGCAAAGGCGTTACCTAACTTCATGTGGCTTGCTATCGCCTACTACGTGACGATTGACAACAACGAAACTTTCACGTCGATGAAGCTGCGTGTTCGGGAACACTTTGAGTTCAAGTTTACGCATCAAGACGTTGAAACCGTTGGGCGATTCGAGCGACGGGGAGTCCGTGACGGCGGTTACAGTCTTTTCGCTGATGGCCAACTGATTGGAAGCGGTAGAGCCCCAGTTAAAGGCTGGTGGTGCAATTGGATTGCGTCCGGAATGATCGGGGCTCTAATCGTTGCTATAAGTTCGCTAATTGCCTGGGCGCTCAACTAAATCGTAGACGAGGGCAGAACCATGTGATGCAACGGAGGACGGGTGGTCCATGTTCTCGCCTGCTTGCAAGTCGTACGCCCGTCCCCGCTGATCACTGCCGTTACGCCACTGAAAAATTGAACGTCCAATGTTGATGGAACTCGATCGCTTCTGGTCGATCATTGAGGAGTCGCGGTCCGACTTCGATCCTTCGCGTCCGAACACGATTCGCGATGGAAACATGTCCGCGCAACTTGCACGTCTCAGGACGGTTCTTTCCCAACTTGAACCTTGTGACCTGCGTGCTTTCTCCAACCGGTTTTCGGAATTGCATCACAGTGCCTACCGCTGGGATTTATGGGCCGCTGGTTACATCATCGAAGGTGGTTGCAGCGACGACGGTTTTACGGACTTTCGATATTGGCTCATCTCAATGGGAAGAACGGTATTTGATGCCGCACTAGCTGATGCCGAATCGCTTGCTGAGGTTGCTTTCGCTCCTGGCATTGAGTGCACTCAATTTGAAGAGTTTGGATATGTCGCCGATCAAGTATTGAATGAAAAAGAGATACTGGACGATGATACTGGGCTAATGACATTTCAACACCCCAACTCCCCAGTCGGAGATAAGTGGCACTACGAAGATTTGGCGGCGCGTTTTCCGAAATTGACCACAGCCGCGGCTCAATATGAGGCATAACCATCGCGTGCACGCGGAGGCCCGTTGGTTCGTCTTCACAAATGGAATGTCAACTCAGGGGCCTCGGTGACGCGGGCCGATACGCCACTAAGCCATTGCGGCACGCCTCTCGTCTCATGTTCATCAACCCGATGTGGGACAACGAATCCCAAAGAATTGGCAAGCAAAGGTGCACGCCAGCCGGATATGCGCTTCATGTGATTTCGGACCTGATCGACTTGAACGCGATCATCTTGCTGCTTGGCATTCCCATCTACCTCGTCTATGTGGGCATTCGCGGCCGCTTCGCTTTGAGCATGCTTTGGCTGCTCGTCGTTCCATTTGCGATCGCGATCGTGGGAAACCTCCTGCACAGCTACTCGTGGCACCTGGCAGAAAAGCGACAGTTCAATTACGACTACGAAGATCGCATCGCTACTTGGATCGACGAGGACGGAAACGAGCAATCTTACGAATGTGGCAGCAATACCAGCAGGTCCGATCAATCAAGCGTAAATTGATACCGGCGTCCCGTCACGGAGAATCGTCGCACAACGATGCAATGCACCGGAGTTGCGAAGCCGGCCGTTTTCAAATAGACAATTGCTCGTCGCGGCCCGGTGATTGCGGACGGCACCCGACTGATTGGTGATCGCGTTCTAACTTTGCTCAGCACTATGTCGCTCCCCAAACGCAATCGCCGAAATGCTCATATCGATGGCGTCCACTTTCACTGGGTCAAGGGCTCTCGTGGTGACAATGGACGTGGCGTCGTGACGATTCAGCTAGCGACTGGCACTGGCTCAAAATTGATGGTCGATCCCTACGGGCGCATCACCGACGACGAAGTTCCAGACGCGATAAGATTTGCGCTCGCAACTGGATGGCTGCCAGACGAATCTGGGCCACCGTTTTGGATTGGATTCGCGGACCGAGTTCAACCGGAGAGTCGTTTTGTTGTGCGGCACGCAACTGATCCGCCATACTGGACGAAGTTTGGTTCTGATACCACTGCTACTCAAAACGGCGGATAACCATCAGATGCACACGAAGCAACGGTGGACAGCTTTTTCAAATGGCGACGGAGCTCCCGCCGCTCCGTGATCCGTAACGTTACCCGATCAAAGATGAAGCTTCTCGTGTCTGCCGTCGCCTGCATTCCGCTCTTCATTGGCTGTGCGCCTGAAGTACCGTATTACCGGTCAACGCAATCCGTTGAGCTCAACGACGTCAACACCATTACGCTTGTCACCTGGGAATTCACGCTTGATGGAGGAACGTCAACATTAGGTGCAGTTACCAATGAGGGATATCTTTGCTCAATCCGGCTGAATCAGCATGCGATCGCGGGCGAGTTCCCTCAACGCGGACATTTCACCCGGACGTTTATTTTTCAACGATTCTCTGATCGAAGTGCGTTCATCCGAGGAAGAACGTTTGATTGCCCTCCTAAAAGACGCCTCAATTTCCTTACTTGACCTGGAAGACCTGCGTCGACTCGCGCGAAACTTGCCAATGGACTCTGCCGCCCTCGAGGCTCTGGCGGTTGCCGACGATGACCACCTGCTCGAACGGACTCGCGATGAGATTGTTGCATTTGTCTTGTCTGACGAATACGTTGATATCGCTCGCAACGGGCTGCCGGTTTCCAAGGGCGGGTAACCATCGGATGCAAGACGAGTCGCCGAGTCGCGGTTGTTGAAGTGAAGGATCGCTCGCGGCGACCGCGTGATCTGTACCGTTCTGGCTTTAACACCACCTCATTCTTGTAACGAAGGGTTTGTTGAATACTCCAGAATTGAATCCGAACGTTTCTGACGCGAAGTTGATTTCGGAGTTTCGATGCGAACTTGTGAAGAGATACCCCGAGTTGCCGTGGACCGAAGACGAAGGCATTTACTGCTCGATGGAGGCATTGTATCGATACGCGGTCGACCTTTGCCTTGAACGCAAATTGCCAGAGATCAGAGACTGCTTTGAGTTCGTTGACTCATTTTATTGCCGTTCCAAGAACGAGCTGCAGAAAGCGATCAACGTATCGTTCCTAGAGTGGTTTGCATACAATCGCTTGACAGAAGACGAGTTTCGTGACCTGATGCCTTCGACTCTGTACCAAGGGTACATCGACATGTGCGAGTACATGACCGAACTGGCGAAAAAGAGTGCTGCCAAAGACGCGCCCGACGTCTTGGCAGAACCATCCGATGCGTCGAAGGACCGGGCGTCGCGTTCTGGCAATGGAAACTCAACTGTCGGTGATCGGTGATCGGTATCGTTACGCCTAAGGACTTAGAGCAATAGATGCCAAGGAAATTGTCCGGCGTTCACGCGAGGGCACTGTGTTCGATGACGCGGAGTTAGCGGATTCTGTTACCCGTGACGAGATCTACGCATCATTGCACCCGCGACCGACCGATGCTGACGGTCGACTTCTACGCCAACTGCTTCCGATCGAGTGTGTCTATCGTGTGTATGATTCCTCGCCGACCCACGATGACTATTTTGAGAATCTGTTTTGGTGCGCCTTGCTGCTCTATCAACTCGCTGACTTAGGCGACGTCCTACCAATGTGGAGAGCGAAACACACCGACTTCGACACTGGTTGCTCTTTCGACATTCAGTTTCTGGTTGGTGCAGGTGTCGACGCAACCATTGAGTATTTGACTCAGAACAACGACCCTGACGCATCCGACGCCGTCGACTATATTCGCGTATGCAAGGAAGCAGGGGATTTCGATTACCTTGATGATTGGCTCAACTTTCGCATCGACTACTTTGGAAAGTCCGCGTAACAATGTCGCAGTCCGCAGGACCGCATGACGCTGTTACAGATTGAAACCACTTTGGCCGTCCTCGGTGAGGACCGACGTTATCGCAACTAAGCGGATCAACACACATTCGTTCGTCACAAGCGATAGCCCTGAGCCCATTGTGCTTCAGCGTAGCGATCACTAGTCAAGACAAACGGTTGGAAGCAAATGGCCCGACCTGCCAAGAAACGCCGCTTCTCCCCGATCACCATTGGCCCGGACAAATTCCGATGGCGATTCGATGGAAAACTTCACGTACTCGCGGAAGCTGATACAAGTCGGCGTGGTCAACGCTTAGTTGTAGACTGGGGCTGGATTGACTGGTGCGAGCCCGATCACCGATCTGATGAGACGCGAGGCCCCAATACTGTTACTCCGTCATTTGTGCGCAGTGCAATCGAATTCGCATTGCTCTCGGGCTGGACACCAAACGATTCAGCCGCAGACCTAAACATCAATTACTCGGGCGGTGTATTCAGCGTTCAAACAAAGACGACAGAACAATGCGCTGAACCGAAGTCGCGCTAAGGCTGTGGTGGCCCATACGTGTACAAATGCGATGAATGCGGTAGCATCAAGGGCAATCACGAAATGTGCTGACACAGGCCACATAACCATACCATGAACCGGAAATCGCCATGGCGCGGTTCCAAGTCGACAACACATTGGGCGATCCTGGCTGTGGCCACCGTTATCCGACTGAAACCCTGTTGCTCGAATGACGACGATACGACCCTCGTACGCCTCTATTTGGATTCGGTCACTCTCCAAGACCGATCTCGAATGTTTGATCGCTGACGTGAAACGGGGCGATGGTGACGCGATCTCTCGCTCGATTTTCTTTGTGACCGCAGAGAGCTTCGGTTACTGGCACAACCGCGCTCGTGCGAAACTTTGCCGTCATTTCAAGAACCACCCTCCCTCACCCGATGACTGCGACCGACTAGTCGTTGCAATAGTTAACCGTTTGCTGGGCGGGTACTTCTACGAACAGTTCTTTGACCAGCTTTCGATGGCGATTCGATTCTCGCCTGACAGACTTGAGCTTGCTGCATCCATTGCCATTGATTCAGATCGCGAATACGTTCGACGCTACGGAGCACGGATTCAACATGCAATCGAGTCTTTGCCGCCAACAACAGACGGCGGATAACCACCGCATTCACACGGAGCCGGGCTTGTCCCGCCGGGGAGATGGTTTGACTCAATTGACGAGGCCGTCTCAGTATGGCTTCGGCACAATCTCAGCCAGTGATTTGTGATGCAGCCGAAGTTGTTCTGATACTCACACGGTAACTTCATCTGACCGTAAGAAGACCGGCGAACCATGAAATGAACGGGAGGACGGGTCGTTCGTTTTCTCGTCTGCTTGCAAGTCGTTCGCCCGCTCCCGTGATTTCGTCCGTTCGTCGATCGACATTCCGCGAGCTTCGACGCCGCGGGCGCCCCATGATGCTCTAAATCGGGCCGAGTGAAGGGTAATACCAACTCTCGACGGAGAACTTAAGTGGCCGCTTTTCGGCGAAGCATAGCGATCCTTGTGATTTCGCTTCTTCAAACGTCTATCCTCGCTCAGGAGGCAAGTGAGTCGACATCCGCTGACATTTCCGAGGATCAACTGATTGCCGAAGCAATTTGGTCGTTGGTCGACCTCGGTTCGGGCAAGACCGCTGATGTTCACACAGCATTCAGGAAAGCCGAGACTGCTTTTCCCAATTCGGCGAGAGTTGCCTACTGGCGAGGGAGATTCGGCGTCTACGCGTCAAATCGAGCGCAGGTTTTCAGTCAATTGACGGAGACTCTTAAAACACTGTCCAATCCCCCGCTTGCCGAATCCGAGATTTCCGATCCGTCCGTTCGAAGGAAACTGCGCAATATGCGAAGCTGCGCAGAGACGATCGGCAAACGGATCGAACAGCGTGCGAAAGAAGTATCGGTTGATGACGCTACCAACGCGTTCGAGTCGTCGTTACTCAAAGCGGTATCTCATGACCCTGGCCTGATTGCGGCATGGGCGGCGCTGTTGGAAAGCTCTGACACGACCATCGCGCTGACGGCTGCAGACGCGTGGGCAAGTCAAGAACCGGGCAACGCGTTGCCGCTTTACGGGAAGGCAGTCATTCTCACTCGCGACGCGAAACCGATCGGCACAAGCGAAATCGACATCGGCGCCATCGAGGCGTTGGAACATGGTAACGCCCGACCATTCTGCACGGCGCCGGATGAACCGTGGCCTACCGAGTTCAGCTTGGTGTTTCCAAGTTCAGTGCCCGCTGATCTTGCCGATTTCGCGAGCAAGCCCGTAAGTCCGAACCAGTTCCGTACGATCGTGGAGGAGATGTTTTTTCAGATCGATGCGATCGGAGGCGGCGCAACCATTTCTGAATCGTCGCTTCGCGATTTGGGAACGCTTGTGTTGAGTCGTTCTCATCGGCTATCAGCCGAAGCCGACGTGCGGTACCTGCGCGCGTTCGCTGGCGTTGGAGTTCACTTGGTCAATTCAAATCGGTTTCTGTATGGGATCACCGCCGGAAGCGTTGACCGCGTGCTCAATCGATTGGAAACGATTGCCGTCGATCAAGGCGACTTCACTCACGCCCAACAGATAGCGAATATTCGGGATTACGTCCTGACAACCCGGCGCAAAATCGCTGATGACTTTCGCGCCACCGAACGTGGCGAAGACCCGTCGCGTGTCGACCGCGACGCAACCCGAGTCATGGTACCGAACAGAAGGTCAATCGAAATCCCGCCCATTGAGTTCGACGACAAATCTGAGGGACCGCTCATCATTTCAGATGATGGTTCATCACCTGATATCAATATGGTGCACATTGACCTGTTTTACTCCAGCGACTACCGAGTGTTCGCTCGTTGGCGAGGTCAACGGTTACACAACGAGAGACCGAAGAGTGACGAACTCAAGCAACTCGGATATTACCCGTTCGAGGAAGCGGTCGAGGCCGTGCGATCCGAAAATCGCGAGCGAAGACTTCGGCGAGGTGTCTTCTTCATTGCAAATGACGAGGGTCTAGGTAGAGAGATCGCGGACGCATGTTTTGCCGGGGGTTACTTGGGTAAGCGGGATGCATGCATCGTTGCGTTCCTTAAGCGAGAACAACTGGAGTCGTTTCGTGAACACTTCGGGCATGTAGATGTTCGAGTTGCCCAGGTGTTAGGCCCTGGAGACATCATTGATGGAGATGACCTAGGCACTATCTCGCCCAAGGCAGATCTAGTCGTCGTTCCCGCTAACCGCCTCATTGACTCAAACGGCCAAGTGCCATTATGTGTTCGATCGAGTAAGTTGAGTTTTGTCGTCGCCCGATCTGCGGTTGAACAACGTAACAATCTGGCGCTCATGAAAAGTGTAAGATCAGTTGTCGGTGTGCTTGAATCGCCCTTGGTGCAGATCGAGAGTGGAGCTTCGCGCCCAAACGTCGACGAACCATGAATTGCCCGGGAGATCGCCATGACGCGGTTCCAAGTAGATAACACATTGGGCGATCCTGGTTTTGGCCACCTTTATCCGTCTGAAACCCTGTTGCTCGAATGACGACGATACGACCCTCGTACGCCTCAATTTGGATTCGGTCACTTTCCAAGACCGATCTCGAATGTTTGATCGCTGACGTGAAACGGGGCGATGGTGACGCGATCTCTCGCTCGATTTTCTTTGTGACCGCAGAGAGCTTCGGTTACTGGCACAACCGCGCTCGTGCGAAACTTTGCCGTCATTTCAAGAACCACCCTCCCTCACCCGACGACTGCGACCGACTAGTCGGTGCAATAGTTGACCGTTTGCTGGGCGGGTACTTCTACGAACAGTTCTTTGACCAGCTTTCGATGGCGATTCGATTCTCGCCTGACAGACTTGAGCTTGCTGCATCCATTGCCATTGATTCAGATCGCGAATACATTCGACGCTACGGAGCACGGATTCAACATGCAATCGAGTCTTTGCCGTCAACAACAGACGGCGGATAACCACCGCATTCACACGCAGCCGGGCTTGCGTGTTTTTTCAATTGGAAACCTGACTCTCCCAGCAACGTCTCTGTTCCATTGCCTGCATTGCACTTCAAAGTATTGGGTGTTTCAGTTCAGCGGCCTGTTCTGGCCGGGGCCAATTGAAGACTGTCACGGTCAACCAGAATCGGCATAACAAAGAAATGCACCGAAAATGCCGGACAGGCCAAATCTGCAATCAGCTTCCCTGGCGGCAACCCGATAATTTTGGCTGCAATTTGCAATGAATATGAACCCATATCCCGGCGTACTTAACGATCTCGGATTCGCCAGCTGGATTCAGCGTCTACCCGTCGATGGTCATCCCGCCGTGGCCGATAGCTACAGTCAACTGAACGACGAGCGAGCATTCCCTCCTTGCTTCGTCCCGGTGCTCGAGCGAGCTGGCACGGGACCCCATTACTTCGGTGTCCTCAAACATTGGTTTATCGATCGAACGCCCGTGTTTGTCGAATGCTCCGTTGAGAACAATTACATGCTGTGGGAATTCGCGCGGAATGAGAAACAGTTGGCCGCACGGTTGTTAGTTTCAGCGATTGACAGCGATCTAGATGCGCCATCGGACGAGTTTCAGCAACTTGCCGATCACCTTGCGTTTTCTGATTCAGATGCGTTGTTCCGACTCTACAAGGACTACGAGGACGGAGCCTATGAGCGGCTTCCTTACTTTGTATCGGATCCACCCGCGGGGATCAGCTGGCTGAACGGATTCAACTACGCAAAGATCCCGGGGATTGACGAGTACCGTTGGGCCTTTTCGCCGCGTAACCACCCGACCGAGGCTTTTCAATCTCTGCAGCAAACAATCGGTGATGACTGGAGTGAGCACGACGATTTCGCCCACGTCAACGTGCAATCCCAAGCTCCGCTCGAAGGCGTTCGCGACATCTTCCTTTCTATTGAGCCGCTTGACTGGGGGCGTTCCATGGGCGTGCTTCCAGCCTACGAATTAGGTGACGCGGTCGTAGTTGCTGCCAAGAATGGTTCAATGTCGCAATACGTTGGCCGAAAAGCAACGATCAAGGGACATGCGTTCGACTACGATCGCACAAATCGCTGGTCGTACGTCATCGAAATCTCGGACGTCCCAAAACTGCATTGCATCGAGGAACGGGATCTTCGCCCCTAACAGATCCGTTCTTGTAACATGCGAGAACCATCACAAGAACCGAAGCACGTGACCGTGGCGTGCTGACGTCGTTCCACCAACGAGAGCAACAAAGATCGTGACGTTGATTCCCTCCGACTTGGTTGGTCTTTGGAGTGCCGATGCCATGTACGGCCCAGGCGCGCAGTCGGATGACGTGCTGATCTTCTTCGAAGACGGGAAGGGGCGACTCGACTTTCACAATCCAGTTCTGTGCAACGCCTGGTCCTTCCATTGGTCGATCCTTGACGACCGCACAATCCACGTTGTCGGAGACCTCGCCTATCATTGTGATGGCCGCGTGGTCACCCGCTCCTGGGCGCATGACGCCAATCACTCAATAACGGTTCGCGAAGAGGCAACGCCGCAAGGTTCGAGGATGCGAGTCTTGCGATTCAGTACGCGACTGATCGAAGGCCTCTCCGATCACTTTGCATTTTGCAGACCGGACGTTGATGAATACGCCGAGCCGGACTTTTCGTTTTCTGAAGGTCTGTAACATGGTAGGCTGCAACCACAAAAACCCGCCACCGGTATTACTTTATTTGTTTTGAGACAAACGGAAGCTGCAAACAAACTCACGTAGCCAGCCTCTCGGCGAAGAAAGGAATCCGCACAGTCTTCAGAGAATACCTAGATGGCGCTCAAAATCTAATCCTCGATCGCTGAAGTCAAATGGTTGGCAACGATCGTGGCTGGACCACTGCGTCAGCTCCAGTGCGGACATGACCCATTTGGCTCAGTAGCCCCGGAACTGGTCAATGATTCGTTACACGATTTCCTTGCCGCCGTTATGCCTCAAGAGTCGGACACCAAGATCATGAGCTGTAGCAACTGCCAAGCACCTCAGCGGCTGCTTTGGACCTTCGGCAAACTCCCCAAGTTGGATGAGGTTGAAACTGGCAATTGGAACGAAATCAAACGCTGCACCACGTGCGACGGTCTTTGGGTTTCCGTAACCCATGAACCGTGCGTGGCCTTTGAGTTTTTGCCATACTGGCCATATGACGTGCCAACTTGGCGAGGATTGAATTCCCGCGACAACGCGAAACCGATTCACGAATGGCACAATGCTGTGATCAGGGAGAACTGGCAAAGCCTCCCCGAGAACGAAAAGCAACTCATTGAGCAGTGGCGCATCCGCACGTATCGAAACTACAACCCAATTGATCGGGGGACGGACGAAAAACCGCCAGTCTATGTCGCATCGGCGATGGATATTGAAGCTTTGATCCGAAATGAGTAGCTGCTACCGTGGTAGCAGCGCCATTCACTTTGAGTTGAAGGTTTGTTCTCCTAAGCTGCGCGTGATCGCTGCCCGTACCCGAAAGGGAGCAAACGCTAATGACTTGCGGTACGATCGCCAATTCGGGACATTAAACCATCTTCATCCCGATTCCCTGATGACGATTGCACGATTCCGGAGTCGATTACGTCTGCGACTCATGCCATCCGGACGAAGTCCACAATTGGGATGCGTGAACGAGAAACGGGCAACTTGCCCACTTCTTCAATCGTGAATCTTCAACTCACAGGCCGCGCTCACGTGGGCCGCTAGGAGTAGGGCGATGGACGGAACGCAAGAAGACCAACTCAACAACCAGTCGAATCTAGCGATCTTATCCGCTCCGATTCGCGCCATCGTCAGTGTGGTTTTCGCCATCTTTTTTGTGTCCGCAGCGATCCCCATTTACAAAGCGGCGTATCAAAGACCGGAGGACGCCGAACACATCCACAATCTCGGTCTCGATTCCATTGCCTTTTGGTCGATCATCGCGATCCTATTCGTCAACATTCCGTGGCTTCGAGTGGCTCGCGTGTTTTCCAAAGTTGGGCCCGTTGAGTTTCAGGATGCGCTCGCGGAACAAAACAGAGAACACAACGCAGTCCTCGCACCGCTGGAGCTCCAAGTAGAGGAACTCAAGAATGCGGTAGCGGAACTCAAGCATGCGAGTGGATCTGCACCAACTGAGGTCACGCGCCGAGACGCAGAAAGCGTGATGCTTGAGGATGAGTTGTCTCAGAAGATAATGGAGTTCTTTGAACGGTATTACGGACAGTTCTTCAACGCACCGCGAATTCGCAATTGGGGCGCAAAAAGAAAAGGATTCGAATCACTTGCAAATTGGAACACGAGCCAGATCGACAAACGCCTTCGCCTCCTTTTAGCGGCTGGCCAGATCGATACGATTGTCAGCAAACGCGGCAACACGCTTTATGGACTCAGAGCCACATAACGATCAATTGCCCCCGATCGGCGGTCCGGGTGAGCTTTCTTGCACCATTGCGTACCAGGCATCAAACTGTTGTCATGCGTTTCGCTACAGGGATACCGAACTGTTCAATCAGCTTCCCGTTGATGAAGATTCATCGTAGTACCTTTGCCTGTGTTCCCAAACCGACTTTCCCGAAATTGAACATTCGCTCACAACGTGACAAGACTTGATCGGGTATGCTCAACTCGCGGGCGTCGGTGACACCTACCGTTTGGCCAAAATGTTTCGATTTGCAGGGAAGCAAAGTGCTGAAAGAGGTACCACAAAGGCAACCGGTCGGTTTTCTAACCTTGGCGATCGTGCTTGTGTTCTCGTCGCACGCGCTGCCAGCTTGGCTTGTTGGTATGGCTAAGTACTTCGAGTGGCCATTGGTTAAGACGCTCGGCACTGTCAATTCGGAGCAACTGCTGTTCCTGATTTTCGCGATCGCTCTTGTCGCTCATGACCCGACCGGATATGGGCTACGCCTGGGTGACAACCTCCGGAAAAAGTGGCCCCGATTGTTGGGGTTATGCGTCACACCGATCGGTATAACGGCCCTCGTTTACCCGTTCTTGCCGTCCAAACCATTCAGCGGCGGGCCGATTGCGATTTGGTTGATATCGCCGCCGGCGCAGGATCTATTTTTCGCTGGCTACCTGTATCGCTGGTTCTCCATTCATTTTCCGGGGACAATCACTGAGTCGATCAAGATCAATCGATGCATCCTGCTGACCGCATCGTGTTTTTCAATCTGGCACATCCCCGGAGTTGCCTACGGAATCGGATCATTCATTTGGTTCCAATTGGCGTACACCTTTTTGGGTGCCTGCCTTATGGGAATCATTCGGCAATGGACCGGAAGTATTGTTTACATCATGCTCGTGCACGTTGCCGTCAACTTCATCGCCACCTATTTTTAGTTTTGTCAGAGATCAGTCGATGAATGCGTTTCACGAACGATTCCAGCCAGATCCTGATCCTGACATGTCCGACTTCAGGCGATTGTGGCGGACGGAGAAACCACTGTTGCGAGAAGCAATTGTTTCGCACGCCCCACCGTACCCGCATTACTCCAAACTGAAGTTGGAGCGAAAACAACCCTCGTGCGACCCGAGCTGCCCTTCGGCCCGAGATGTAAGCGACTGCGTTGAAGTCGTCATGTACTCGAGCGCAGGAAATGGGTTTTGCGAAATCCAAGAGCAAAGCTGGCATTTCCTCCTTGAGAACACCGCAATTCTCGAAACAAATCTACGCCGAAAACTGTTCGCGCAGCACAAGAAGGCTCTGCAACAGTTCCTCGACGAGGACCTGCCGACCGATCGTCGCACACAGAACTACTGGAAGAAGATCCAGGACGACATCGATTGGAATGACGCCACTGCAGTAGACCATTTGTACAAACTAGTCCGTATCGGGCTCGTCGACGACGGTCTCGACGATTGCGGATTCAGCTCTTTCGAGTTCCAAACCGGTTGGGATTTAGACCATGGCACTGCGATCCTCATGCACAAAGAGAATGTGTTAGCGGCTTCTGGCATGGAAGAGCTAGTTGCACACGGATCGAACATCGTTCAAGCTGTCAAAAATGTGCAAGCCTACGACCTCGATCACGGCGACCTCCCTTTGCAAGGCACGTAACAACGGCATGAATGCGTAGCCGCCAATTCACCCGTTTTCGCACGCGGCAACACGCACCGCCGTCAAGCAATGCTGAACCCAATCGCTCCACAGGAACAACAGCAATGAGTCAGGCGAGGTGCCTGGATTGTTACCCGTTCATTGTTTGTCGCCTTTCGCTCCGCGAAAGTAGCGTGTCCTTACACGCAGCTACTTTCGCCTGAGGTGGTGACGCTTTAGACGACCGCACTCCGCACACCACGCTCTGGCGAGCGTAGCTACGGCACGATTGCAGTCAGATCATTCCCACGTCGCATGGAACAGTTGCATGCGAACCCGGATGGGACGGTCGCTCGCTACTGGTTGGTCGATCGAATTTCCACCCCGACTTTACGCTCGCGACCAAACTCATCGCCCACAAGAAGCGTGAAACTCAATTCGGCTTGACGGCGGACTTCTCAATTGGTTAACCGGCACATTGAGATTCTAGACACGCCGCCTCCCGATGCCGAACTCGCACCGCCCACATAGATCGAAACCGACGCCGCTGCTCGTGTTGCTTGCTGCGCTAAGCATCAGTGCGCCTGGGTGCATGGCAACGCTGTTCACCGCCAGCCAACTGGGCGTGACCGAATCAGCACAGCCCGCAGTCGTTGAAGAAGTGGCGACCACAGACACTGGCGAGTTGGTTGACGTGGCAGCCGCATTGGGCGACTCCGAAATCAGTGAAGGACCAACGAACGACCAGCAAGCGGATGAGTCGCTTGGTTCCGCCTTTGCCGATCTCATCGCCAGCGCCGATCCGCTAGCCGCGGGCGACTCTTCAAATCCAGTCGCAGCAAATCCAGTCGCAGCGAATTTTGGGCAGACGGATGTTTCTGCACCAGAACGCATGGAACCCGCAGACGCAGCGCCGATCGACGTTATCGAGTCGTCCGCATACACGCTGCAAGAAATCGTTGCCTTTGCGCAAGACCATGACCCTCAGGTGATTGCGGCGCAACAACAGATCGACGTTGCACGCGCGCAACTGATCGCGGCCCAGACAAAAGAGAACCCCGAGTTCGTTTTCGATGTGGAAACGCCGATCTATGATCGCAACGACCCGACCGAAATCTCGACTCGCCTCACGTTCCCATTCGGAACGTCTCGCGCTCGGTCGATCCGCTGCCAAACCGCGCGAATGGCGATCACTCAGGCACAACTCACGTTCGCCGCTGCGGTCGAGCGGGCAACGGACGAGGCGATGCTTGCCGGGATCGAAGTCGCCTACCTGCAACGACGACTGGAACTCCAAAAGCACGTCGAACAATTGGCTGAGCGCCGAATCGAACAGACCCGCCCCGAGCTGGTCGAGGGTGAGCCGGGCGCCAATGTTGTCGACCATGTTGCCGCTCAACTCGAGACCCAAGACGCCATCGCCGCGAGATTCGAAACCGAACGTGCGTTGATCGCCGCCCAATCACGACTTGCTATCGCCATCAACTTCCCGCACGCCCCGACCGTCGCATTTGATTTCGACCAACTTGAGCTCGACCTTCCAACGGAAGAGGAGATGGTTCAAACTGCGATTGCACAGTCTCTCAACCTGGCTGCAGCGAACGCCGAGGTCGACGTGAGATGTTGGGACTACCGATTGCAGCGAGCGATTCGCGTCGAAAAAGAAATCGGGCCGCTCTATCAGGACCGGCTCGGCGAAGACGACGACTTTATTGGTGCGCGGTTTCAGACCGACTTGCCGGTCCACGATAAGCGGCAAGGCCAGATTGCGGAATCGGCAGCGCTGCTCAAGGGCAGACGCCAGGAGTCGCAGCGGTTGCGTTCTGAAATCGCGGCGCTCGCTCGCCGCCGACATCAAGAGCTTACTGTGCTGGCCGCGCAGATCTCGCAATACCGCGAAGACCCGTTTGTGCTCACACAACGCACCTTTCTTGCGGACGAAAGGAACCAACAGCTTCTTACCGGCCAGCAAGCCCTGCGTCTCGAAATTGCCATCGCACAACGTCTGAGCGACGAGCTCGAACTCGCGTACCAATTCGCGCGGCTAAAGCACCGTCGATAGAGCACCGTGTCGCGGCTTGGAGTTACGGGCCATGAGGTGCAATGTTTGCCCAGGTTAACGTGCACTCAAACAATCACCCTCCTGCGTGCGGGAGGGTCGGACGCAAAGTCCGGGGAGGGAACAGTCTAGACAAACCCTCTCCGGGCCTGAGAGCCCGACTCTCCCATGGGAGAGTGTTAGGATGCGAAGCCTCTGGTTGCAGGAATCGTCTGCCGGCGCGGCTAGAACAATTCTTGTTGCGTTCCCGGCACAAGCAGGTCGACCATCTCGCCCGGCAAGAGGTTCACGCCCTCAGGAATGGCGACCTTGACCGGCAACCCCCATTGCAACACTTCCGCGTTGCGCCGCAGCGGCTCGGGCATCAATTCGACTTGCGTGCCCAGCTCTTTGACCGACGCATCCACAATAAGAGGCTTGTCGCGGGCAATACGAACCTTCAAAGGTGCACCGGGTTGAAGCTGCCCTGTCAGGCTCGGTTCGACATAGGCGACGATCCATTCCGATTGGTCCGACGAAATGGTCACGATTGGATCCCCACTGCGCACGAAGGTCCCGGGCGGGAAATGAACTTGAGAGATCATTCCCGACACCGGGGCGACGATTTCGTTGGCTGCGATCCGCGTTGCAAGCTGTCGAACCTTGGAATCGTGCACCTTCAATGCGTTTAGGAGTGGGGCAAGAGAGATATCGAGATCCGATTTTGGTTGGTCGATCGAAACGTCCAATGTCGGCCGCTGCTGGAGAGCTTGAAGCGAGGTGACCAGTGCCGCATGTCGACCAGCAACCTCATTTGACTCGCCGACAATTTCAGACAATTGCTGGTCGATCCGCTGAATCAGTCGGCGTTGATCAGCGACTTCGAGTTCTTTGGCGGTAATCTGATCGGCAACCTGATCGACCCGGTAACCCGGCGTCAATCGTCGTGACGCCAAATCGACGAGTCGATCCTTCTCGTTCCTTAAATGCTTCGCATCGACTTCAAGCGAGGCGATCACCGTTTCGATCTCGGCCTTGCGTATTTCGGCTGAACGTTGCCGTTGACGCAAATCGTTCTGCTCGCGTTGCAACTGATCGAGCTGCCCGCGAATGGACGTGAGGTTACGTTGAAAGGTCAGTTCTTGGCCGCGCAAATCGAGACTCGTTTGCCATGTCTGCAATTCAAGACGCTGGGCTTCGGCATCGACGACCGCCTGCAAGCGTGCGCGTTCTTCCGTCAGGACCTGCATTTCCATCAACTCGTTGGTGACGTCCAAACGAGCGATCAGGCTTTCGTTCTTTTCGACGCGATCAAAGGGCGCGGGAGGCGAATCGATGGCAAGCAAGATCCCGTCACCACTGGCCGGCACCGTAAAGGTGATCGCTTCGACCTTGCCGCGAATGACAATCCCAGGACTGCGCCGCATCCAAAGAAAACCGAGGGCGGCGACACTGGCGACAAACAGCAAGCCTTTGAGCCAACGTGTCGTGAGGTAGCGTACTCGAACGCCAATCGGGATTGCGACTTTCTTGTTTGATGACGCCATCGGCTAGACCTCCGATTCGTCATCATGGGCAAAGACCGAAACGCGTTCGACTGAATCGAGTTCACGCAGTTCCGATTCCAACTCGCCACGACGATTCGGGTCGCGCAGTGCGAGTCGGTAGGACATGTCAAAGCTCTCGCCACCCAACTCCTGGATCGACGCAAGCTGGGTTGTCAGACAATGCCTTGCCAGGACCTGCTGGACCACGTCGGTCAATCCACTGCGGCCTCCGACACAAAACAGCGAGACGATCGTGTCGTACTGTCGCCGAGCACCGTAGCGGGTTGCCGAAAGATAAAACATGATCACGGCAACGATGACAACGCCAACGACCGCAAGGGATGATTTGCCGGTGCCTGCCGCCATCCCTTCGATGATGGCCCACAGCACGTAGATTGTGTCGCGCGTGTCTTTGAGGACGTTGCGAAATCGAACGACGGCGAAAACGGCAAGCAAGCCGAATGCGATCGTGAAGTTGTCAGCCATCAACAACATCATCATCGCCACCAAAACCGGCAGCACGACCATGCTGGCGGCGAACGATTGCGAATAGGAAAGTCCTCGGTGAGTCCGCTGGTAGACCCAGCCGACAATCTGGCCAATCACAAAGGCGAGAAGAAACGTGAACAGAACCGACGCCAACGTTTCTCCGGAATAGGATCGATCCGTTTGCATAAATGCATCGATCCACTGAACCATTGCGAACACACCGAACGAGAAAAGGAGGGGAAAGGGCGACTATACCGAGTACTGTCTAGAATAGTTGCGCAGCCGAGGATTTGCGGCCGAATGTCGCTGGGTTAGCGAGTCAAAACAGTTGACGTACTTCGGAAACGACACCGGTTGGAGGTTGAAAGTCCGGACCAACTCCACCATCCACTGTGGAAAGCGATCTGTGAACTTCAATTCGAACACAACCGTGTCGTAATGTTTGGTATGCAACGGCGTCGCAGGGATCGTGATCTCCTCGCCGCATCGATAGGGCATCGTGCACAATCGACGATCAAAGGTGGCACGCCAATCGTTGCCATCTGGCGATACATAAGCATCGCGTAGGTAGGAAACGTAGGTCGTTCCGATCGCACCGATCTTGTCTCGAAGCCGGCAAAACTCCTGGAGGGCGTTGAAATCGGAACCCGATTTGGATGCCTGAGGAGCCAACAAATCGTGAGTCGGATGACTGCCGCGCAACAATGCCGACGCCGCTGATCGAGTGACGGCCGCCCGCTGCTTTTTGATCACTTGGCCATCGCGACGTTTGATTTCCGCGAACGCCGGATGATTCGGGTCGTCGTCATAGATTCGCACCCGCAACTTGAAGCGGTTGCGATTGCCGCCGATGGTTTGTCCGTACAAACGTGCGTCATTGCTGTCCAAATAGACACTACACACCGGATAGCCTTCGGGGCCGTGCCCCGTCCCATTTGCGTCCCTGCGCAATGACGAACCCAAATACTGCTTGATACCAGCAGCGGTCTGCTCGCTAATCGAGAATTTGAGTTCCGTTCGACTCGATTGGATAAGGCTGGGCATAAATCCGGAGGGGAAGATCAATGCACGTCATCGCCAACCGAGGTTGAACAAACCCACGTAACTCGGTGGCTAGAATGTCTTGAAAAGGTCGTGGTTTGTTAAGAAATGATTATTGTGACGTGAATTAGCGCCTTCAAGCTGAATGCAGGCGCAAGCAAAGAATCACCTCCGATTTGTCCGGAAAATGTTCGATTTCCGCACTAGAACCCTCCTGGTGGGGCATACGCCTCCTTGCAAATGGGCCGCTCAACCGCATGCTGATGATGAAGGACAAATCGGGTTCTTTCCCATCATTTGGTCGCGATGAGTTCCCTATCCAAGCCGCGCCGAAGCAACCGTGAGTGATTCAGATATCGTTGAACACCGTCATGACGTCGCGATCGTGGGCGGCGGGCAAGCGGGACTTTCGCTGAGCCATTTCCTGAGCCGAGCCGGGATCGATCACGCGGTGTTGGAGCGAGATCGTGCATTCAGTGCATGGCACGGTCGTTGGGATTCATTCCGAATGAACACGGCGAACTGGATGAACCAACTCGCGGGCTGCGATGCCCGTTTTGCACCGGACCAACGTTGGTACGACATTGCCGATCGCAAAGCAGTGCTCAACTATCTCGATCGCTATCTCGCTGGCGGCAGTTTTCCCATTCGGGAAGGAGTGAATGTTCATCGCGTCACCGAATCAGACGATGGCTGGAAGTGCGAAACAACAGCGGGCGTTTTTCATGTTCGCGCCGTCGTCGCCTGCACGGGAATTGCTTCGCATCCCAAGATTCCTACGTTCGCAAACGACCTTCCTTCGCAGACGCTACAGCTTCACTCGTCTCAATTCCGAAACGCTCACCAAATCGAAGCTCGCAATGTGATGGTCGTTGGTAGCGGCAGTAGCGGGATTCAGATTTGCGAAGACCTCGTTCGTTCCAACCGCTTCGAGAACGTTTGGTTGGCAACGAGCGGAAACAAAGTGCTGCCATGGCGCGTTGCGGGAATACCGATCGGTGTTCTTTCGCGGATCACCGGCGTCTTCAATGTGCGGCGTGGTTCCCTACTTTGGAAACGACTGGGGTTTGATCCCAGCCGGGGTGACATTGCAATGGCTCCATCACCCGAGGCACTCGCAAAGCAGTTCGGCGTGCGTCTGACTGAGCGCATTGAGGGACAAAACGACAATCACCTGGTCGCAAAATGTGGAAACAAGATCCCGTTGGATGACCTGCAAATCATCTGGTGCACCGGCTTTCGTCCTCGCTATGACTGGATCCAAATCGAGCGTCGCAGTGACGTGTTTGATGACGAGCGACCGCTACTTGGGCAACCGCGACATCAGCGCGGCGTCACGGCGCGAAAGGGACTCTATTTCCTTGGCCTCAAGTTCCAGCACAGCGTCGGGTCTCACTTGCTTTACGGTGTCGGGCGAGACGCAGAATACCTAGCCGGAAAAATCGCCGACCAATTGAGCGGAAATCGCGATGAGCGGTAAACGGTTTGTCGCCCGGCTTCTAGCGGAGCGTGCGGAAGATTCCGGCTGAAGCCGGTACTACGAACGAAGACTCGAGATTTCGGCTATGGCTGGGACTACGAACGAAGACCGTTCGCGACTTTTTCGTCAAAATGAAGGCTTGGCGTGCAAGATTGTCGAAATCAGTCGGATGAACTCTCAGCGCCCGGAAGAACTTGGCGGAGGTGAACTTTGGCCATAAACCCTGATACTCGCGACAGCCTGATCCTTCGGTTGGGTGACCCCGTTGATGAATTAGCCTGGGCCGAGTTTCTGGAAATCTACCAACCGATGTTGTTGCAACTGGCACGACGGTGGGGATTGCAAGACTCCGACGCCAGCGAAATCGTGCAAGAGACGCTCATCGCCGTCTCAAAATCGGTAGGCCGCTTCGAGCGCGAACACGAGGGCGCGTTTCGCGGTTGGCTCGCCACCATCGCACGACGGAGGCTCGCCGACCATCTTTCCAGTCGCGGTTTCCGACAGCGAGGCAGCGGCGACAGCGACGTTCATCAATGGCTCGATCAGCAAGCGTCGCCCTGTTCCTCGGAGAGCGTCTGGGATTTTGAACAGAAGCAACAGGTCTACCGCTGGGCGGCCAAACGTGTGCAATCGCAAGTGCAGCCGAGAACTTGGGACGCGTTTCACATGACGGCAGTGGAAGGCCAGTCCACACAAGACGTCGCAAAGACTCTCGGCTGGCGAGAAGGCATGGTGTACGTCGCGCGAAGCCGTGTGATGTCGCGTTTACGAAAAGAAGTGCAGGCTTGGATTGGGACGGAGTCCGAGTCGAGTGCGCCGACAACCGATTCAAGGAGCGATTCATGAAGTGCGATGTCGCCGCTCTAACGCAATTGGTCACTCAAGGGAAAGACCCTGGCAGCGAATGTGATGCCATTGCCGATCACCTCGAGCATTGCCCGCAGTGCCGAGACGCGCTTGCTGAAATCGGTGGCCAACCTGATTGGTGGCAAGAGGCTCGTACGTGGTTGTCGGGTGACGAGGACACCGACGTGGATCAGCCGATCCCGCTTCCGATTGATTTGAGTTTCCTTGACGAGCCGTCTCATCCCGAAATGCTTGGCCGCATCGGCAAGTACGACGTCGAAGGAGTGATCGGCAATGGTGGGATGGGCATCGTGCTTCGTGGCCACGACGTCGACCTTCACCGCACGGTTGCGATCAAGGTCATGGCCCCTTGTTGGGCGGCTTCGGAATCGGCGCGTCGTCGCTTCGCCCGCGAGGCCAAAGCGGCCGCGAGCGTTTCGCATGACAACGTGATCCCGATCTACAACGTCGAAGCAACGGCAAACCTCCCCTACTTGGTCATGCGCTACGTCCCTGGTCTAACGCTTGACCGCTGGGTGCAACGGAATGGCCATCCCGATGTTTCAACCATCTTGCGTGTTGCGGGTCAACTTGCCGAAGGACTGGCCGCAGCCCATCGCCGCGGGCTCGTTCATCGAGACATCAAGCCGGGCAATGTCTTGGTCGGTGAAAACATCGAACGGGTATGGATCACCGATTTTGGTCTCGCACAAGCAGCCGATAGCACCATGTTGACTCGCACGGGTGTGATCGCGGGGACGCCCCACTACATGAGTCCCGAACAAATCCGCGGCGACTCGGTGGACCATCGCAGCGACCTCTTCAGTCTCGGCGCGTTGCTCTACTTCCTTTCCACTGGCAAAGCCCCCTTCGACGCTGACAGCACGCTTGCCGTGCTGCACGCCGTGGCCAACGCACCGGCGAAACCGCTGCAGGATCACCGCACCGACCTCCCGCCGAGCTTTGTCTCTCTCGTGCGCCGGCTATTGTCCAAATCGCCCGACCGAAGGCCGAAAGATTGCCAAGATGTCAGCGACCAAATTGCCCGCTCCATTCGTGAACACGAACAGGGAAAGAGTGTGCGTTTCTTCCATCACCCGCGTTGGCGAAAAACGGCTGTGGCCATTGCCGGGACCCTACTGATTGCGATCGCAGGAATCTCAATGAGCCAAGGTTTCCGTGGTCCTTCCGCTTCCGAGGCCGGCCGTTCGAACTCGAAGCAGCTTGAACAATACGCCGATCGCGTTTCGATCCAACTCGCAACCAGCAGTGGTGCGGGCGAAGCCCAATTCAGGCAAGACGTCCGCCGCATTGATCAGTCGCTACACCAAGTCGGCGTGCAACCGAACCGTCTCGACTTGCGATCAGCCTTCCCGCGACTTCGACAGGAAGCCGCAAACCTCCGCAACCGAATCGACGGGCTGAACGTCAATGATGCCCCGTTTGTGGTCTCGGAACCTGATTTCACTAGCTTCGACACCGAACTTCTTCGTCTTCAACGGTCCGTCAAACGACTCGAGTCGACGCCAAGTCCGTTCGTGCTCCAAAACTAAACCCTTTTCTCTCAAACGGTGGGAACCATGACTCGACACCTTTTCCTTCTCGTCTTTGTCGTCGTACCGCTTGCGACGGCCCAATCACAATCGATCGGAACGCAACCCGGTAGCGCATCGACACCTGGCTTCGGAGCAGAATTCGGCGAGGCCGCAATCGCCGCCGACGAGTTTGGGGTCGCTGTCTACGATGCTGCGCCTGCCAACGCAAACCAAGCTCCCAAAACGAATCAAAACATTCCCAATCCGAAGGTTCCCAATCCCTTCAAGCCGCAACCGTCCGAGGCAATGATGGGCGGAATGGACATGATGGGCATGATGATGGGCGAAGATACCTACGATGATGGCGGCATGGGTGCCGAAGGCTACGGCATGGAAATGGAGATGGGCATGGAGATGGGCGGGCCCGGGATGATGGGAGGGATGCCAAGTTCGGCTGCCGAATCTCAATTTCGCCGGGGACTCAAGCAAGCGATTCGCAAACTGCGAGAAGCGAAAGACCAGGACGTCAAAGCAACACTGATGCTTTACGTTCAAGAAGCATTCCAAAAACGCTACGACGAATCGATTCAAAACCGACGCAAGGAGCTCAACCGCATCAAACAACGCATCGTCGAGCTCGAAGAGGATCTTGCTCGCCGCGAAGCCGCTCGCGACCGTGTGCTGACGGTGCAAATGCAATCGGTGCGTCTGGCCGGGGAAGGCTTAATCGATCTGAACCAGCAATAAGATCGAGCCGCGACCAATCATTCACTTGGTCAACGCTTGAAAGATCCCGACAAAGGCGCCCCAGCTGGCGCCAATCAAGAATCCGACCGCCGCCGACTGACCGAGGCTCGGCTCTTTTTGATCGCGATGGATCGCACGCATGGCCAGGGCGACGACCATGCCACACAGCCCATATTGAATTGCTCGAACCAAAACGTGACTGATTGAAGGATCGAGCATGGTTCGAGCATGAACAAAAGTGGTGTTTATCGAAGAGTGACAGGCCGAATTGTAGTGAAACGCACACTGATGAAGCAAACGCCCCGTCACAACTCGATCAAGTCATCTCAAACGCCAACTCGCCAAATGCTTTGCCGTTGATCTGCAATACGATCTTGTGTGTGCCGGGATAGAGCGTGTAGGTCGTCGCGTTTGCCCGAAAAGGATGCCGCTTTTTGACAGTCACGGTGTCGCCCTTGCCCAGTTCGAGCGTCCGCAGCTTGTGGACTTTGGGCGCCAACGTGCCGTTGGCCTTCACAAAAAAGACTTGGTAATCAATGAGCAGCGATTCATTGCGCTGCGCGCTGATGTCAAATTCAAATTCGATCGCCTCTCCCGGCCGGACCGACGCGGGCGCAAGCGAGAAATTGCTAACCGAGATCTTGGGATTGTCACGAAACCCCAGCAGCTTCAAAGCATCACGATCGCCGCGTTTCACAAGGGTCCGGAGTGCGTGCCCGGTCATCCACTGCAATTCCACCGCATCCTGCCGTTTCGCCTGTTTCCATCCACGAAGCGTTTTGATGACCGTGGCCGGATCGTCTTTGGCGATGTCATTCAAGTGGTTGGCCACTGATCGCGTGACGTAACGTGTCGGGTCGCTGTGTAGCGTGTCCAACAGCGGCAAGGGCACGGCGGGGTCGATTGAAACTCGACCCGACCAAGGCAGCTTGGGACGCGTGCCTTCACTTACCAACCGGTGAACGTGATAGTTCTTGTCGCGTGACCATTTCCCAAGCGTCTCGAGCGTCTCGCTGGGGAACGCGTTGATGAAGTAGCGAATTGCATCTTCCATCGAGAAACGCATCGTCAATTGCTTGAGTGTCCGCAGCGAAGTTGCCAGGTGCTTCTTCGTTAGCCCATGGCGGACCACGTAATCACCGAGCGGTGCGATAATGAAATCCCCAAAGTCGTCATCTGACTTGGTTGGATCGAGTGGCGCCGGAAGAGCGGCAACGATTTGTTTGGCCGCCACTGGAAAACGATCATCAAGTTGCCCGTCAAGGCACTTCGAGATGTGGACGATCCGCTGTTTCAATTCGAGAGCCTTGAGGCCTTTCATCGAAGTGCGCACAAACCGTGCTTCGTCGAAACTTGCATCACTTCCGCCGAAGCAGGATGCAAGGAACTTGATCCGTTCGCGATTGAATAGTTCATCCTTCAAACTGAACGACGGTGTCTTCTCGGTTGCGGGCATGCGTAGGGTGATGGGAACGAGGCGAAAAGAATGGGCGGACAATGTCGTGCACAATGGTGTCGGCATCAACCCACATTTCAAGAGCAGACCGTTGCAAAATCAATGCGTCCCTGCGCGCCCAAGGCCTGACTGTTTTGTGCCCAACAGATGGACAGAAACAGGGAGTTGTTGGTGAAGATTGAACTTGATCGTTTTGGGCGGATCTTTTCGACCCACTGGGTACTGCACGAGATCTCGACCACGATCGATCCGGGAACCAGCGTTTGCATCCTCGGCGCAAACGGCGCCGGCAAAACCACGCTCTTGAAAGCCATCGCGGGGAACCTGCGGCCCACCGAAGGATCGGTCCAATACGACGGCCGAAAAATACGTTTGGGCACCTTTGGTCTTCGCAAGCAGTTCATGTTTCTCGAGCCCGATTTGCCGCTCGTCACACAATCGGCGGCAAAACATGTCGGCCGCGTGCTGTCCATGTACGGTCGCGATGAGGTTGGCGTTGAGGACGAGGTGGAGAAGTGGCTGGACCATTTTCGTTTAGCGGCCAAGACCAGCAACAAGGAACGTTTCTCGCGTGGGGAGGCGATGAAACTTTGGCTCGCGACACTATTCGTCGTCGCGCCGCCGATTTGGTTTCTTGATGAACCGCACCAATGGGGCCTCGACGCTCAAGGAATCGAAGTGCTTGAAGACCAGATAGGCAAGCAGGTCGCGCGGGGTGGCACGGTTGTCTTCACAAGTCAGTGGCCTGCACATGCGGCGCGACTTGCAGACCAAGTGCTTGTGATTCATGACACTCACCTGGCTTATGACGGTCCGGCCCACGGAATTGTCGATCGCGTCGACATGCGTGACGAACAACTGGCGGCCATCGTTCGCGGGTTGACCGCTGCCGTCGCGCAAGAGGACGCCTTACGGTGACGCGAAAGGAATCATCGCAAGCCGATCGTCTGGCGATCGCCGTGGTTGGCATTTTCCTGGCGGCGTTCTTTGGCTTTTTGCTCTGGTTGGTCGCCAAAGATCCGATCGCTCGTCCAATCGAAGCGTTGGCAAGTATTGGTGGCGTCATCATCCAGGCGTTGACGTTGATGGTCGTCGGACCGGCTGTTGTGCCGACGCAAACGCGGATGCGCCGATTGCAGTTGAATATCCCCGTCCGCCACAGTGATCTGGTCCGAGAGATCGTCAATCGCCAGCGCAGCTATGGGGTGTGCGCCGTGGTGTTGGTCGCTGCGATCGCGTGCTTGGCCCTGGCGTCGCGAGCACCATTGTTGACCGTCCTGGCAAACCTCGTGTGGCAATGGATGATGATTGGCATTGCGTTGTCGGTCGGACGATGGGCGCTTGTGCGCAGTGGACGGCTGAGCCGAGTGTTCGTTGTTTTCTTCTGGGTGGAAATCTCCCTACTCTTTGTTGCGCTCCATGGTCTGCCGCTGATTGGCGACTTTCATTTCGCCGTCTTTGTCGCGACTCCGTCCGTTCTATTGGCAGCCGTCCCAACGTGGCTGATCGAATTGACAGGCGACGCGCGCCTGCCGCTAGGCATCGCCGTGCTCTCCTCGAAACTTCTCGCGGTACGGTGTGTCCGACCATCGCCTCTCTATCTGCGACGTCTCTCAGAGGCGCGGCGAAATCTGCCTGACCGTGATCAGCCCATCCTGGGCAACTTGAACTTCGTGAACCCACAGCAAAAAGACTGCCAAAACGAGCAGCAAGTTGAACCGTTGCGAAGGCGGATCCGACGCGAGATCAGAACGCCCAAACCTTCTGAGTTTTTGCCAGCGTCCCAATGGCGCCGATGTCGATGGTTCGCGGTTGCGGCCGCCCTCTTCTTGACCCTGGCCATGACCGCAACGGATGCAATGAACGTACTCGCAAACATTCCCCGTCCGCTTCAATTCGCAAACGCCTGCTTTATCGTCGGCTTTACATCGACCTATGCAATGACCAAGGGCGTGACATTGATGAACACGGGGCTTGTCAACTTCAGTGCCTTGATGCGCATCAGCCTACGTGGCGTCGCTGATGACCTGTTCCTCATGTCACTGATCGTGTTTCCGTCCGGGGCGCTAATGATCTGGCTTTCCAAACCAAGCGAGGACGTTCTCGTCGCCATCGCAAGCGGCATTGCGATTGGGGTTGGAATCCGATTCCTTTGGATCCCATGGGCGCTGGTGCGCAATAGCATCAATCAACTCGCGATCGCCTATTTCGTCTTCATCTGTGCCTTGGTCCCCAATACGATCATCGCCGGTTTGATTGGCGTCATCGCTCCAGCCGTTGGCCCAGGCCACGGTTTAGCAGCTTCGTTCGCATTGGCGATGGTTGTCGCGATCGTGGGTGGCGATCGCATCATTGCCGCCTACCAAAATCGGCGACAGAAGAATCTTTTTGACGCCGCCGAGCTGGATGCCTCTGCGGCTCGGTCCTGACACAGCATGTCTACTCGATGGACTTCAGCGCCTTGAGGAGTTCTGCGGCCGTGGCTCGATCGCGTAGCGTGCCATCGATGATCGCTCGCACGTTACCTGAAGCGTCAATCACATAGTTGTCGAACGTCATCCGCTTCGGGCTGTACAACTTGGTTGATTTCTTGCCGGGTTCGAATGCGAGAGTGAACTTCGTTTTGCTACGTTCTCGAATCTTCGTAAGCCCATCGACTCCATCGGCCTCTTCGCGGAAGACAAAGACCAGCTCAGCTCCGAGTGCTTTGAATTCATCGGCATGTCGTTGCAACTCGACCAGTTGCCTCATGCAATGGGGTCACCAGTGAGCGCGGCTAAACATCAATGCCACGTGCTTGCCCGCTTTCGTTTTGTCGGAGAGTTTGAAGCTCTTGCCGTCGATGCCTGTCACCTCGAAATCAGGTGCCGCTTGCCCAACCTTAATCTCGTCGGCGGCGAGGAAGCTGATAGAAACCAACGCTAGGTAGGAAGCGGCAAATAGTCGAGCGGTCATCGATCGAGATCCTATGGAGCGAGAAAGGCGAGTCACTTGGTGATGGGCGGCGAGACATTTCACCCGCCATCGCACAAGCAATCGTTCAATGGGGACACAAAAAAACGGCGGCCATGAGGGCCGCCGTTTTACTCTTTTTGCAACGAAGACTACTGGTTGAGTTCTTCGGAAATGGTCTCTTTGCTCGCCTTGGTGCCAAGTGCGCCCCACAAGCCATAAGGACTGACTTGACCAGGAGCACGTGGGCCAGTGCGGCTTCGTCGAACGGTACCCTGATCTGAGTTGCCGGCTTCGATCGAATCGGAAATGAAGATCACCGCTGCATCCGCCATCAAGACGTGAACGCCACCTTGATGCTGGCTGCTTGGAGGAGCAATTCCGAGCCCAGTTGCGCCGAAGGCAAGGCAAACCTCTTTGTTGGGCGGCAAAATGGTGTTCATCATCGAAAAGGGCGCGTTGCCGCTCGCCCAGCGATAACCGCGGCATTGGTTCTCGGCGACCAACGTCGAAACGCCGGGAGCCCAAAACTGAGGTCGTTCCGGATCAATGTCAGGACGACAGAAGGTCGGCAAGTCTTGAATGTCTGTTGGGCTGGGTGAACTGTTTGGCCGCGTGCGAATGTTGCGGTCACCCAAGTCCGTGGCGATCTCGGCCGCCATGATCGTGTTGGACATACCATCAAGTACATCGCGGAACTTTGATTCCGTTCGCGAAACAAAGACACCGCGTCCGGAAGCACGAATCTCTTGAGCACGGTAGCTGTCGAGCACCAATCGGCTGGAGTAAGGCCCAGCGTCATGGAAGCGATTGGCATCGCCCAAGCAAGCGGCGTAATTCGTACGGCCCATTGCTGGCGTACCACGTCCAGGATCGCTCGGGCAACGAAGTGTTGGAATTTCCGTCATCCAAGGCTGGTAGGCCGTGTTACGCGTGTTGGTCGAAGGCCCGATGTTGTCTTCGTCGGTTGGTGTCGGCCCCATCGGCGGCCAAGCAGGACTACGCGGCGTACCGGGGTTAGAAAGGTCAACCGTGTTGGGGTTAGCAATCTGTTCCCAGAGTGCTTGTTGTTCGAAGAATGGGGTCAAGCCAACGAAAATGCTGAGCTGACGATTATTGGTACGGTCCGACGCCAAGTAATAGCGATCCGCACCTTGCAGGTCATCGCCTGTACCACCGAGGTGCATCGGCAATTGTTTGTACGCCGAGTGGTAGTTGTGAATGGCCAAGCCGATCTGCTTAAAGTTGTTGCTGCAACTCATGCGACGGGCCGCTTCACGTGCAGCCTGGACAGCTGGCAACAGCAGTCCGACCAAGACGCCAATAATAGCGATCACAACGAGAAGCTCTACGAGCGTAAAGCCGTTAACGGGTTTCTTGTGCTTCATGACAAAGGTCCGTTGGAATAAGGAAAGTGCGGATAAAGTTCGACGCTATTGATCGATCTGATTTCGTTGCTCACGCAGCTCGTTCTGTTCCTGTTCGAAAGCAGCCTGCTCCGCCGTCGGCTGGAAATCTTCAGTAGGTTGAACGACTGTGTTTTCTTTGTTGCAACCAACAATGAATGACGTCGCAATAAGGACGAAACTAAAACACGTCGCCGCGCGCAACGTAGTGACCATCAATGGCTCCAAATGGATGAGGCGTCGGTACTTGGGACTACGCGAAAATGATATCGAAGACCTCGAGTGATTTGCGGTATTTGCAAGCGTTTTTTCAAATTAGTCAGCGAAAGCTGTTGAAGATTCTGTGTAGGGAAACGTTGTCAACTTGCCCAACTTAAGTCGCCATCTTGCGACAGCGCCGGTTAGGTCACCCTGATGCCACTGGGTGGGCGCAGAACACGCCATCGACCAGCCACTGCAGAGCAACTTTGTGCGGTGTTGCCTCAATCCCCCCAATCAAGCCGGTGAGGTTCGCTCACATGGTCACGTGGTTCGCGCACCAACGATCACCCTCCCGCTTGCGGGAGGGTCGGACGCAAAGTCCGGGGAGGGAATGACCTTTGAAGAACGGACCCTCTCCGGGCCTGAGAGCCCGACTATCCCGCGGGAGAGTGTTGAGGCGCTTTTGGCTCACGGGTAGTAAGAATTCCGGCTAAAGCTCGGTACTACGAACTGGCTCACTCGCGAAACTTTGCCTGAACCGAACGGGCAGCAGAAGTGTCGTCACTTCGTGGCCGCATCCCCCTCCAAAGGTTCCCCAGATCCTCAATTGTCGATAGCATGTCCGCCATGAGATTCACAAAAATGCATGGTGCCGGCAACGACTACGTCTACGTCAACTGTTTTGAAGAAGAGTTGCCCGACGACATTGCGTCGCTCGCCCAAAAGATTTCACACCGCCACTTTGGCGTTGGCGGTGACGGCCTGATTTTGATTCGTCCCAGCGAAGTCGCCGACGCCCGGATGCAAATGCTGAACGCTGATGGCAGCGAAGCAGAGATGTGCGGCAACGGGATTCGTTGTGTTGCGAAGTACGTTTACGATCACGGGATTGCCAAGAAACCGGAACTGCGGATTGAAACCGGCGCGGGTGTTCTTGACCTGAGCCTCGAAACGGGCGGCACCGACCTGGTTTCGCAAGTCACCGTCGACATGGGTGAGCCTGAGCTGGAAGCATCTCGCATCCCCACCACGCTTGTCGAAAGTGGGCAAGTCATCAATCACAAAGTCGAGTTTGCCGGACGTGCCTTTGAAGCGACATGCGTTTCGATGGGTAACCCGCACTGCATCGTGTTCGTCGATAGGGCGGACGATGATTTGGTCCTCGGCATCGGTCCCAAGATTGAAAACGACCCGCGCTTTCCACAACGCACCAACATCGAGTTCATCGAAGTGATCTCGCCAACCGAGGTCAGGCAGCGCACTTGGGAACGTGGATCGGGCGAGACGTGGGCCTGCGGTACCGGCGCATCGGCGGTCTGCGTGGCGGGTGTTTTGACTGGTCGCACTGAGCGGCGGATCCTGAACCATTTACTTGGCGGTGACTTGATCCTTGAGTGGGACGAAGCCACTAACCACGTGATGATGACCGGCGGGGCGTCAGAGGTCTTTTCCGGCAACTGGGATCTCAACGCCTGAATGGTGACTCAACAACTCAGCCGCCATAGGCTAAGCGGCCGGGCCTTAAAATCACCCTCCCGCTTGCGGGAGGTCAATCGGTGGCATTGACTGTCGATGGTGACAAGGGCCCCGAGGCCTCACGGCCAGCGGCTCACTTGTCACCACCACTCGGCTAAACGAAATCGGAGCAACGGGATGGAAGAACCGGTCGACGCGATTTCAGTCGGCGAGCTAACTGGGCATATCAAAGCGGTCGTCGAAGAGACGTTTCCGATGATGTGGGTCTCTGGCGAGATCTCGGACCTTGTTCGCGCTCGTAGCGGCCATATCTACCTGACGCTCAAAGATGATGTTGCACAGATTCGCGGCATCATTTGGCGCAGCACTGCCCAGCAGCTCAAGGAAGAGCTCAAAGATGGGCAATCCGTCTTCTGCTTCGGCGGTCTCGAAGTCTACGCTGCACGTGGCACGTACCAGTTGGTGATTCGTAAAATCCAAGCGCAAGGGATTGGCTCGCTTCAGCTTGCCTTTCAAAAGCTTCAAGCAAAGCTTCACGCCGAAGGGTTGTTTGCAGCGGAACGCAAAAAGCATCTCCCGTCGTTTCCGAAACATGTCGCGGTCGTCACGAGTCCAAGCGGCGCTGCGATCCGAGACTTTCTCAAAGCAGCCGCGAACCGCTGGCAAGGGACGAGGATCACGATCGTTCCAGCAGTGGTGCAAGGCGAAACGGCATCTCGTTCGATTGTGCGCGCGATGCGAGCAGCGCGACAACTCGAACCCGACGTGATCCTGTTGACTCGCGGCGGTGGCAGCCTGGAAGACCTTTGGTGTTTCAACGAAGAACCGGTGGTCCGGGCGGTGGCTGAATCAGAGGTGCCCACGGTGTCCGCAGTCGGCCATGAAGTCGACGTAACCCTTTGCGACCTGGCGGCGGACGTTCGCGCTTTGACGCCAACGGATGGGGCAACCAGGATCTTGCCGGACCATGAGCTGATTGATCGATCCACCGCCGAATTACGTTTGCGGCTCAAACGCGCCATGCAACATGCGATGCAGACGCGACGTGCGCGGCTTGAATCGATCGCCCAACGCACCGTCATCAGCCGCCCTCACGAAATGATCCACGACCGATCACGTGTGCTTGACGGGCTTGACCATCGAGCACGGGTCGCGATCCGCGGACACGTCAATGGCAGCCGAGCGAAACTTGCCGCATCCGCAGCTGCACTTTCGGCACTTTCACCACTTGATGTTTTGTCGCGTGGTTACAGCGTCACGATCGGCCCAGACGGCAAAGCCGCCAGTGACGCGGAGAGGCTGAACGATGGCGATGTGATCCGAACATGTTTGCAAAAAGGCGAAGTCGAATCAATCGTGCGACGCAAATAGGCGTCCCTTGCTTCAAGACCGAAATCCTTTGTGCCGCCATCGCACAAGCGGCCAGACCTTACACTTTGGTGTGGATCACCAATGCCCTGTTGCGTGAAGCCAGTTCATAGACTGGCTTCGCGTATGATGAACGCCGTCGGACACCAACGTGCCGACTGCACGCCTAGGAGAAAATGAATGACAGATTACCCTGACGACGCGGACGGCCAAGTGCTCGAGCAAATTGCTGCATCTGGCGTCGACATGAGTCAACCGCTTGCGTTTGAGTTCACCATCGACGTTGCTGACGAGGCGAGCGCCAACGACACAAAAGCGGCACTTGAGTCGGCTGGGTACCAAGCAACCGTCGAATTTGACGAAGGAGAACCTGACGAGGAGGGTGAAATCGATCCCGATGACGAAGAATTTGGTCCGGCTTGGACCGTCTACGTCGGCGTCAAAATGGTTCCTGATTACAACGACTTGATGCGCGTTCAAAGTGAAGTACGTGAGGTCGTTGAACCACTCGGCGGAATCCTTGATGGTTGGGGTGTCATGCTCGGCGGGTGACCACCTCGATACCAAGCTGCGACTTGAATCCTCTGGGGTAAATCATGCAGTACGCGTTTGCATTCACGGTGTTGTTGCTTTTGTTTTCGATCTACTTGCACATCGCACCAAGCATGCGTCGTAGTCGATTGCGTGAGATTGCATTGGGGTTCATTGCGAGAGTTGCGGAACCAGATATCGACGAAGGCCTGATTGCCGCCGGCAGCAACCTCGGTGTCCTGCGATCGTCCGAGTTCATCGGCGAGATCGATGACGAACGAAGTGCCGTCTTCTTGATTGCCTCACGTTTCTATCGAGGCAACTGCCGCGAGCATTCAAGGATGTACCTCGTGGCAGTGTGTCAGAAAGAGAGGAAAGTGGTTCAATGCGTCTCGGTCGAAGGAGCCGAAGATGCAAAGGTATGGGAACCATGAGCCGGACGATCATCGGAAGTGAATAGACGCATTTTGGTTCGCGTGACAACACCTCCATGAGCCGTACGCGCTAGCGTCGGGCCTTTCATTCTCTTGTGCATCTCGCAAGGCCTGGAGAGTGTTTGATTTGAAAAGATCAATCCCTCCCCGGACTTTGCGTCCGATACTCCCGCAAGCGGGAGGGTCATCACTGGTAGGCGACGAGGAACGTGCGCCGAAAAGGGAAGAGCACACGACCATCGACGCGCCGCGGATACGCATCCACCGCGAGCTGCTGCAGTCTTCCCATGAACTCGTCACGCTCATTGTCCGATTCAATCGCATCAAGAAAGGGACGTAGGCCTGTGCTCGATATCCAATCGATTACCGCTGCAGGTGACTCGAGGACGTGGCAATACTCCGTTTCCCATAGATCGATGCGCCATCCGAGATCGGCAAAGACGTCGTAGTAGAACTCGGGCGGCTCCATCGTCAGGATCTCACGAGCTCCGACCATCCGGTTCGTCCACCGCGGGTCGCGTGAGACGTCGTGAATCAGAGTGCGGATGGTTGCATAGGTACTACTTGGAATCTGAAACGCAATGGCTCCGTGTGGTGCAACGAAGCTGGCAAGCCGCCGCAACAGTGTTCGATGGTCGCCGAGCCACTGAATCGCAGCGTTCGAAAAGACCAGCTCTTGCGGGGACTCGGGTTGCCAGGACCCGATATCTTCGAGGCTCCACGGCTCGTCGGGCCACTGTGTCTTGGCCTTTTCGAGCATCTCTGCCGAGTTGTCGACACCGACGATCCTCGCGTCTGGCCAACGGCCGCGAAGGAGCTTTGTGCTGTTGCCCGGACCGCAGCCGAGATCCGTGATCGTCTTGGGTGCGGCGAGCTTGATGCGGGCGATCAAATCGTCAGCCGCACGTGAACGCTCATCGTCATACCGCAAGTAATGCTGAGCGTCCCAGTTCGACACAATTACATCTCTTTCAACGCTTGCACCGACTCGCGTGCTCGCTTGAGGAACTCATTCTTTGGTTCGCCCGACTCGAGGAAGATCGGTGGGCCGATCGTGATGCAACTGAGCAGCGGCACAGGTAACACTTCGCCACGCGGCAAAATGCGATTGACGTTGTCGATGTAAACCGGCACCAGTTCGAGGTCGGGACGCTTCTTGCCGATGTAGTAGAGCCCACTCTTGAAGTCGGACATTTCCTCGCCCGACGATCGCCCACCCTCGGGAAAGACAATCAACGAGTAGACGTCCCCCATCTGCGACAACATGCTGTCGATCGGGCTTTTGTGGACCTTGATTTCCTTGCGATCGATCAGCAACGCGTTAAAACTGCTCGCGATATGTTGCTTGAACCAACCGCTCGTCCAATAGTCCTTCGCTGCGACCGGACGCGTGACGTTTCGCAATTCGCGCGGCAGAGCCGACCACAACACGACGGCGTCGAGGTGGCTGGTGTGATTGGCAAAGTAGATTCGCTGGCACGTATCGGGCTGGCAATCGACCCAACGCACCGTAAACCCGCTAAAAAGCTTTGCCAAAACGACGATCACATGGCTGGTTAGCGTCATAAAGTGAAGTCTAACCGCCGCCAGAGCCTTTGCGAAGGGAAGTGAGCCGTGCAATTGTGGCGCAGCAAAAATGCACCGAGAGAGTTTTGGCGCGTGCAGGCACACACCCTACGGGGTTATTGTTTGGCGGGGGTCGCCCTGCGGACCGGCGACGAATCGGGTTGGCGAAGAGATGCCGTTTGGAAGCGATCGTAAAGACTGGTCGCTAGGTGCGTGTAGCCGTCAACCATCGAAGCAAGTGATCCAGTCCTCAGCACGAGCTCACGTCCTGCTTGACCAAAAGCCAAACGCTGTTGCGGATTCTCAATCAACTTCGCGACTCGGTCGGCGAGCGCGCTGGCGTCCTCGGATTCGACCAAGTACCCCGTTTCACCTTCGCGAATCGACTCAGACACCGACCCAACGTCCGTTGCCACCACGGGTACCTGGCAGGCGAGTGCTTCCAAAATCGAAACGGGCGACGCTTCGTTCAACGAGCAAAGTGCGAAGAGGTCGAGTCCCGCCACGATTCGATCGGTATCGTGGCGTGTGCCCAGCAGATGAATGCGGTCAGCGACACCTCGGTCTCTCGCAGCCTCTTCGATCGTTTCTCGCTCGGGACCATCGCCGACGATAACCCAATGAAGGAGGGGGCACCGATCACGCAATTCGGCAGCTGCCTGAACCAATAGGGTATGGTTCTTTTCCGAGCGCAACGCAGCGACGATTCCAGCCAGTTGGCAATCGCCCGAAAGGCCGAGCTCATTGCGCAGCCAAGCCGGAGCGCCGGCATTCGGTTGGAAGCGATCGCAGTCCACTCCGTTGCGAATGACATGCACTTTGTCTTTTGGGAACCGCTCAAAGTCACCCAGAAACTGACCATGCGAATCGGCGACGGCAATGAACGCGTCGGTCATGCCAGTGAGCATCCGATTGAGCCGGCCCACGCCATCGGGCCAACCGGTCGAATGGAGCGCCGAGGCGATCACGGGAACGCCCGCCAGATGCGCCGCCAATCGCCCCCAAAACATCTTGTCGCCTGCGCCAACCGTGACGACCACATCAGCGCGTTGCTTGTGCATCAAGCGACACAGACGAGGCAGAACACGGAGATCCCATTTGCCGGCCAGAAGATGCGTATGAACCGGATACTCTTCAGCAATCTTCTCGCCAAGCGGCCCCGCTTCTTTCAGGCAAACCACTTGAGGATCGATTTTGGACCGATCGAACCGCCGAATCATGTTGACCAACAACGTTTCGGCACCTCCAACCGGCATGCTCGTGATCAAGAACAGACACCGCAGCGGCCCTGCCTCGGCGCGAGGCGGGACGGTTCGCCAAAACCTCTTGCGTGTGAAAAGCATGAACGTGACTCGGTTGGATGGAAGGGCGGAGTGAAACGGGTTGGTATTGTCGGTCGTGGACGAGTACGCTTTTTGAAATCAACACTCTCCCTTGGGAGGGTCGGGCTCTAAGGCCCGGAGAGGGTTTGTTCTGCGAAAACCTTTCCCTCTCCGAACTTTGCGTCCGACCATGCCGCAAGCGAGAGGATGACTGTTGGCAATATCTTGGGCAGGCACTTCAACTCATGGCACAGTAACTCCGAGCTCCGGCACTCGCGTCTTGCCGCTCAGGGATTCGCTAGCGTCATTGCTCAAAGGCAAGCTGTATCGCACATCCGGTTCCGTACGCACCTTTGCCGGATCAAACGTCAACCAATTGCGGAGCCTTGAAAGTTCGGCATCGCCATGACAGCGACGAATATGAAACGGGTCGCGTTGAGTTTCCGTTGTGCTGGCTAGGTTGTACGCGCCATAGGCACTACAGAAGCCGAGCAGTCCAGCTTCGTGCACCGCTTCAATGGCTTGCTGAGTCAATTGCCAAGGCATTCCGTAGGGAAAGGCAAAGTAGCGGACGGCCCGTCCGATCATTTGCTCCAAGACGTCTTTTGCTTCAACGATCTCGGCGTGAACGACATCAGGATCATGGATGCGAGAGAAATCGACGTGGTCTCGCGTATGGAGTCCGATCTCGATCCCGGCATCGGCTGCTTCGCGAAGTTGCGCAACGGTATTCGGCTGCAGGGGCACGCCCGCCTCGACATCGTGCGGAAACGACTCGCCCTTAAGAATGTGCGTCGTCGTCACGAAATACGTACAGGGAACGTTGCGCTCGATCATTAGCGGAAACGCAAAGTCGCAGTTATCGGCGTAGCCATCATCGAACGTGATCGAGACGGTGGCTCGCGGAGATTCACCGCTGCGCACGCGGCGTTGAAGTTCATCGAGTGCGATCAGTTCGAAGTTGTCCTGGCAGTACTCGATGTGCTTTTGAAAATCGCTTCGACTGATGCTCCAGCTATTCGGATGATCGTCCGCAACGCGGTGATAGAACAACACGGACATCGGCGCATGGTTTTGGTCGCACATTCGCTGCAGACGCCTTGAACGGGCAGGCGCGGTGAGCGTGGCTCGGGCGGCAAGTGCGGCTCGATGAAGCGGTGACATGTCGATGGTATTCCAGCGTGACCGTGGTGCGAGTAGACCGAGACTCATTTAGGTCTAGCCCACGACATCGACGCTTGCGCCCCGTGACAAACCCGTGATTGCCGAGCATGTTGGTTGCGTCGGCATTGTTGACGATTGTGGTGAATGTGCAGGTCCTAGCGATTTCGGTTACGATTTTTGTTCCCTCTCTGCCCACCACTCGCTTCCCACCATGCCGCCCCTCTTATGTGCAAAACTCTCCTCACTGCAGCGATCGCAATCGCTTTGACCGCCTACTCGCACGGTCGCCTTCAGGCCGACGAGCGTCCCAACGTCTTGATGATCGCGATCGATGACTTGAATGATTGGGTCGAACCCTTGGGCGGCCATCCCGACGTCAAGACGCCAGCAATGAAACAATTGGCGGCGCGTGGGATGACCTTCACCAATGCGCATTGCCAGGCGCCGCTTTGCAACCCGTCACGAACATCGTTGATGACTGGTTTGCGGCCGACGAGTACAGGCGTTTATGGACTGTCGCCTTGGCTCCGCAACGTGCCCGAACTTGCCGACCTCGTCACGATGCCGCAGCATTTTCATCAAGCGGGTTACCGAACACTCATCGGTGGCAAGATCTACCACGGGGGCAACGGTCGAGCGAATCAAGGAAGAGGTGAATGCGACGTACTGGGACCACCGGCAAAGGTTGGTGTTCGGCCCAAGCAGAAACTGATTCCACCAACTCCAGGCGGCAACCATCCGCTGATGGACTGGGGAACCTTTCCGCACCGCGATGAGGACAAAGGCGATTGGCAAGTTGCCTCGTGGGCGGTCGACGAAATCAACAACATGCCCGATGACAAACCATTCTTTTTGTCGGTTGGGTTCTTCCTTCCACACGTTCCGTGCTTTGCAACACAGAAGTGGTTTGACTTGTATCCCGAGGGCAGCTTCGCGATGCCACCGATCTTGCAGGACGATCGGAGTGACACTCCCGATTCCTCTTGGTACGTGCATTGGAAGTTGCCCGAACCGCGAACAAGTTGGCTCGAAGAAAACAACCAGCTCGTGCCTCTTGTTCGATCCTACCTCGCATGTGTCAGCTTTGTGGACAGCCAGGTTGGGCGTGTGCTCGATGCGTTGGAGAATTCGCCGTACGCCGACAACACGATCGTCGTGCTGTGGAGCGACCACGGGTACCATCTTGGGGAGAAAGCGATTTCGGGCAAGAACAGCCTGTGGACACATTCGACGCGTGTGCCACTTATCGTGGCGGGTCCAGGGATTCCCCAATCGACACGCTGTGGTCAGCCGGTCGAACTACTCGATCTGTACCCAACTCTGATCGAGCTCGCGCGACTCGAGCCAAACGATGTGCTCGAGGGGATCAGTCTGGGACCGCAGATCCGCGATCCCGCCGCGACGCGAGAAAAGCCGGCGATTTGTTCACACAACGCTGGAAACCACAGCGTTTGCGACACGCGATGGCGTTACATCCGTTATGCCGACGGCGGCGAGGAACTTTACGATCGAGCCGCCGATCGTTTCGAGCAGCACAATCTGCTGGCTCGCGACGTGGACCGAATCGAGTATGCGCCCGTCATCGCACGTTTAAGCCGCTGGTTGCCCAAGGAGGAAAAGCCGCTGGCACCGGGCAGCAGAGCGAGAATCCTGGAAAAACGTAGTGATGGTTTCTATTGGGAGGGCAAAAAGATCGATCCATCGGCCCGAATCGAGTAGTCAATTCGGTTGCACCCGCTTGCCCGAATTCGCAAATCCCTCGATAGTGTTTGAAGCGTTTTGACCTCGCTGGATCGGCTCTTGGCGGAAGCCTACCGCTGACCTTTCGACCGGGTTGGGTTTGAGCCCTCTCCGGGGGAACTCATTGGGTCTCACGAGGACACGACGCTTCCCAACGACCTCCACCAAAGACGGTCCCGGATCCCCCGGTCGGCCGATTCCATTTTGCAAAACATCTAACTCAGCAAGAAAGAAACCTCATGAGTGTTTTGGTTGCTCAACAAGCTCCTGGATTCAAAGCTCAAGCCGTCATGCCCGACGGTTCGTTCAAAGAGTTGTCGCTGGCAGATTACCGCGGCAAGAAAGTCGTCTTGTTCTTCTGGCCACTCGATTTCACGTTCGTTTGCCCAACCGAAATCATCGCCTTCAGTGACCGTGCCGCTGATTTCGAAGCACTCGGCGCACAAGTGCTTGGCGTTTCGGTCGACAGCCACTTCACCCACTTGGCTTGGACGCAACAAGCTCGTAACGAAGGTGGCATTGGCAAAGTCGAATACCCGTTGGTTTCGGACCTGAACAAGCAGATCGCACGCGACTACGACGTGTTGCTTGACGACGGTGTCGCGCTTCGCGGCCTGTTCCTGATCGACGAAAACGGCGACGTTCAACATCAAGTGATCAACAACTTGCCACTCGGCCGCAGCGTTGATGAAGCACTTCGCATGGTCAAGGCTCTGAACTACCACCAAGAGCACGGCGAAGTTTGCCCAGCCAACTGGCAAGAAGGCGCTCGCACGATCAAGCCCGAAGTTGAAAAGAGCAAAGAGTTCTTCAGCGCCGAATACGCTGGCTAGATCAGGCAACCTTATGTGGACGACCAAAGAACTCGGATTGGCCGCCTGGAGCGAGAGCGACTCGGGCGAGAGCGTCCCGGGCGATGACGCTTCCTGGTTTCTCGACGCGCGTGGCGGTTCCAACGGGATCGCCGTGATGTCTGGTCGACCACAGAACGCCTCGGATTCAAACTCAAAACGCTTGTTGTCCCTTTCTGCGGTCGATCAACAAGCGTTGGGGTCTGCGAGCGAAGCCTTCGTTCGTGGCGACGAGTACCACGTCTACTACCCGCAAGGCGACGGCATCTACGAGTTGCGCGTCGTCTATCGAGTGATCGAGAGTTGCGACCAGTCGTTTGTCCTTGAGACGACAATTGCGATTCAAACCGATCGACTCGACACCCACCCCACACTCGATATCGATGTCATGTCGACGTCGATCGAGCGGGTGGATGAAGCTTCGTCGGGTTCAGCCCCGATAACGATTGCAAGCGACACTCCAGGAGGTGGAAGCGTCGCGGTCCTGCTCGGTCCGCACGATCGCCCCTTCACGTCCGACCTTTCCGATGACAGCCGCCTGCGACTTCGGTTGTTCGGCGAGTTTTTAGAAAAGGGCGTGATCCGGAAAGCGCGCCCTTGGTTTGTGTTCGCTCCAACGGGCCAACTCGCTCAGTCAGACCTGACAGAACGGCTGCAAGCGTTGAGCGAAAGCCCGCTGCCCCTGCGAGCGTAGTTCGCCATCGTCGCCTTTTGCCTTCGTGAGCCGAACGCGCTAGCGTCGGGCCCTTCAGCAGCAGCTACGCTCGCCAGAGCGTGGAGTTTTAGAGAGCGGAACACCAGCGCAATCCACCTTCTGGCGAAGGTAGCTACGGTCAGTAGAGTTCGTAGTACCGAGCTTTAGCCGGAACCTTCGCGCGCTTCTGGCGACAACGCGGCAGTGCATAAAAGAGACGCGGAGCGTCAAAGAGTGCGTTACCACGGGGACCGTGGGAACGAGGGCGGTAGCGTTCGTAGTACCGAGCTTTAGCCGGGATCTTCTCGTGCTTCCGCCGACAACGCGGCAGTGCATAAAAGAGACGCGGAGCGTCGAAGAGTGCGTTACCACGGGGACCGTGGGAACGAGGACGTAACGAGGGCGGTAGCCGCGACCAGCGTGGTTCAACTCAGGGGATGTAATTCCTCAGGAAGGTGTGGCTTTGCACCAACGCCTTCTTGCACGACTCGACAGATCCCTCGTAGGCGCGGTCTTCGACTTCGACGCACACAGGACCTTGGTAGCCGATCGATGTGAGCGTCGAAAAGAAGTCGCCCCAATTCACACCACCCATGCCGGGCAACTTCGGCGTGTGGTAGTCGTTCGGGAAAGCCAGAATCCCGACGTCATCCAACCGATGCTGGTCCACTCGCACATCTTTTGCATGAACATGGAATAGCCGCGACGCAAAGTCGCGCATCGGCTTGAGATAATCCATGTGCTGGAAAATCATGTGAGACGGGTCGTAGTTGAGCCCAAAATGATCACTCGGAATGTCCTCAAACATCCGCCGCCAGATCGCCGGACTGCTGGCCAAGTTCTTACCACCGGGCCATTCGTCAGCAGTGAACAACATCGGGCAGTTCTCGATCCCCACGTTCACGCCGTGATCTTCGGCGTGTTTGATGATCGGCCGCCATGTTTCCAGGAATCTTGGCCAATTGTCATCGACGCTCTTGGTCCAATCGCGACCAATGAACGTGTTCATCCGGGTGAGGCCAAGCTTTGACGTTGCAGCGATTACCGCTTTGATGTGTGCCGCAGCCGCATCGGCTTCCGCTTGGTCGCCCGAGAGTGCGTTGGGATAGTAGCCAAGGCCACTGATCGAAACGCCATACTTCTCTTGCAGTGCATGGATCTGCTCGACAGCAGCATCATCGAGGCTGGCGACGTCAATGTGTGTGATACCGGCATAGCGACGAGTGGCTTTGCCCATCGGCCAACACATCACTTCCACACAGTCGTATCCAATCTCAGCTGCCGTCGAGAAGACTTCTTCAAGCGTCAAGTCGGGAACGATGGCGCTTACAAATCCGAGTTGCATCATGAGCTAGGCAGGCGGGAAGGGAGGGAGAAACATGCTGGCTTGGCATACCCGTCACCAGCGCAGCGCGAATGGAGAACCGCGAAAAAGCGACCGAGGTCGGCTTAGAACTGATGCCCTCGTCGCGGGCCGTTCTGAGTGAGCGTGAGGATCTCGGGGCCTTCTTCCGTCATCAGCAGCGAATGTTCGAACTGCGCCGATGGTCGACTGTCTTTTGTGCGGACGGTCCATCCGTCGACTTTGTCACTGCGCGTGTACCGCGACCCTGCATTGATCATTGGTTCGACGGTAAAGCACATGCCGGGGTAAAGGCGATCGATTCGGCTCTGCCGATTCGGGAAGTGGGGAATCGACGGGTCGAGGTGAAATTGTCGTCCCAAGCCATGCCCAACGTATTCGCGTACGACAGTGAAACCGCGTTTGTGTGCTTCGGGGACAACCGTTTCACCAATCGTGCTGACGCGACATCCAGGGGTCAACGCCTCGATGGCAAGGTAGAGACAGTCGAATGCGCACTGTGTGACCGCCCGTTTTTCTTCGGTCACTTCGTCAACCAAAAACGTCTCGCTTTGGTCACCGTGCCAGCCGTCCACCACTGTCGTGATGTCGACGTTGACGATGTCACCCGGCTTGAGCTCGTAGTCGTCAGGGATGCCGTGGCAAATGACGTCGTTGATACTCGTGCAGCAACTCTTGGGGTAGTTTTGGTAGCCGAGGGTGGCAGGTTTGTGACCGTGATCCATCGTCCAGGAATGAACCATTTCATCGATCTGCCCCGTCGTGATTCCCGCTTTCACGTGAGGGCGCAGGTAGTCCATCAACTGTGCGTTGACTCGACCGGCACGCCGCATCGAGTCTTGCTGTTCGGAATTCAGGATCAACTTTTTTTGCTTCTTCAGCATCACGATCGTTTCTCGGTTGCCGCCGTTTCTTTTGCGGGATTTGGGTAGCGGTCAGGTTGTGTGACAGTATGTCCCAACTCGGTCATTCGTTGGGAATGGACGCTCGATTATTTCATCGAAAAGCGACCTCGATAATGGGATCGACAGTCGAGTTTGAGCGTTGGCGTGGCACGGCGGAATTGCCCCGGTCTGTTTCCACGCGGTTTGCCCCGGTTTTCCTCGCCAATTGGGAATAGTTCGGGCTCCGCCGCTTGCTTTATCGTAGCGTCTGGCAAGATTCCCCCCAAGTCATACGAATATTCTCCCCAGTCACTCCATTTGCATTGGGTCGCGTCCTTTTCAGGAGCGTCGCTCTGTTTGGGTCGCGGTTTTGGGCCGCTCTGTTTAATGCACGTTTGAGCCTTGACCGTCAGTGGAAGGTGCTCCGGCGGGCATTTTGAGGCCAGAGTTGCAGCGAAATGAGCGTTCAGTTGCAGCGAAAGTGGGGCTTCGGCAGCCTCAGGGTCGCACCGCCTGGCGGGCCCAATTGCGGCAAAAGTACGAGCGATCTAGCAGAACTCCTGACATATGGAGGGGTTACAAGCAATGTGGGGGCTCAAAAGAGCAGCTTTTCGACGTGAAAACCGACCATCAAAAGCGAATCTTGTGACGCTGACTAAGATGGTCGAAAGTTCTATTTCCTGAATTCAGACGACAATCTTCTGGCATGAAAACGAATTTCAGATCCCTTTTTCTGCCCCAATTGGTGCTTGTCCTGCTGGTTGCCCCAGCCTGGGCACAACAATCAGCCGACGAGTCTGCGGGCACCGAGAAAGCCGTCTCAGACGCGCCCACTTCGCCCGAATCGGCGCCCGAGAAACCTGCGGATGCAGCCGACGAATCGGAATCAGGTGTCAACGCTGAGCCAGCCGAGCCAGCGAGTCCCGCCGACGTTCAAGTCGCCCCGGCAAAACCAGCGCCGCCAGCAGCCGAGAAAACGCCAGCCGACGATCGCTTCGTTCGTTTCAACTTTGCCCGCACCAACTGGCAAGCGGTTCTGGAGTGGTTCTCCGACCAAGCTGAAATGTCGCTCGAGTACGACTTGTTGCCAGCGGGAAGCTTTACCTACTCCGATCCGACCAAGGCCTACACGATCTCTGAATCGCTCGACATTCTGAATTTGGGAATGATGAAGCGTGGATTCGCGATCGTGCGCCGCGGACGAACGCTGCAGATCATCGACCTCGAAGCGGAAAACGCGGAAGAGCTGATTAGCGAGATTGCCGAGCTGGTCACTCCTGAACAACTCGACGATCGTGGCGAAAGCGACATCGTGAGTTGTGTCTTCTCACTTGGCAGCATGACGCCCGACGCTGCCCGCGACGAGCTGACATTGATGAAGGGGCCTTGGGGCCGAATCGTTGTGCTCGATTCAGCGCGTCAAGTCAAAGTGACCGAGACCGCCGGAAAGCTTCGCGCGATCCGCACCGTCTTGGACCAGGCAGCATCGGCCGATTCGCAAGTGATCGAAATGGAACTTGAGTATCGCGGTGCCGAAGAGTTGCTCGAACTCGCCCGCCCGCTGTTGGGGCTCGAGCCCGGTGAAAACACAAGTGACGACATTCGAATTTCGGTCAGCCTCTACGGTGACCTGATCATGGCGACCGGCGAGCCGGGCAAACTCAAATTGCTCGAGGCAATCGTTGAAAAACGCGACAAGCCGCTACCCGAACTCCAAACCACCGAAGAGGGCGACGCGGCGCTTCCCGTCTTCAAAAGCCACTTCGTGGCCACCGCTGATGTCGCCACCGTGTTCGACGTCCTGCAAACGATGCTGGCCGACATTCCCGATGTTCGCATTGGCATCGATCCGAACACTAAAGCGATCATCGCTCGGGCTCGCCCCGAAACCCAAGAGCTGATTGAAAAGACGCTCGCTCAAATGGAAGGTCGCGGGCAAGATTTCAAAGTCTTGAACCTGAAACGCCTCGACCCGTCGCAAGCGTTGTTGACCATCAACAAGTTCTTTGGCGTCACCGAAGAAGGTGGCGAAAGTCCAACCGTCGACGGCGACCCGCTTACCGGTCGGCTCTGGGTTCGAGGCACACCCGAGGAAATCGCGTTGGTCGAAAAGCTGATCGCGGAACTTGAGGGCGAAGATGCGTTGAGCGGCTTGGGCGACAAAGTTCGTATCCTTCCCTACACCGGACGCGCCGCTGAAGACGCACTCTATCAGGTCAAAGACATTTGGGAGGTGATGGGTCGCCCGAACCGTATTCGCACCAGCACGCCGTCGCGCGGAAATGGCGGTGGAGGCGGGATCCCAGAGCGCCGTGTGATTCGCGAACCCGATGCAAACAACCAACCTCGCAAACGCGAGGTCAGTCCGGTGACAACCGAGGCGAGCGTCGCTGCCCCAAAAAAGTACTACTTGATCAACGAGCGAAATGAAGACGCCAACGCTCAAAAGACTCTCGCCCAAGCCGCCGACGACACCGTCAAACTGAATCTCGGTGGTTCGGACATCGTCGTTCAGTTCACGCCAGCAGGCATGATCATCGCCTCGGAAGACACCGAGGCGCTCGACGCATTCCAAACGCTCATGGAATCAGTGGCCTCGCCCACCTCGCAAGCATCCGATTTACCAACCATCTTTTGGCTCAAGTACGCCAAGGCGGACATCACCGCCGAGCTAATTGCCAGCGTTCTAGGTGGAAGCGAAAGCACGCTCACCTCAGCCGTCGACAGCGTCACCGGTGGCGGGCTCTCGGGCATGCTCGGGTTTCTTGGCGCTGCAGGCGGAGGCGGCGGCGGCGGTGGCGGAACGTCATCGGCCAAGTCAATTTTGACTCCGACCGGTTCGGTCAACATCGTTCCCGACATGCGATTGAATTGCTTGATCGTGCACGCCAATTCGATTGACCTGCAGATGATCGAGATGATCTTGGAAAAGGTTGATCGTCAAGAAAGCCCCGAAGACATCGAAACGACGGCCAAGCCCAAACTGATTCCTGTGATTTACCAGGATGCCAACGACGTTTCCGAAGTGGTCAAAAAGATCTTTGGAACGCGCATCGAGGGTGCCGCAGCCAACAACGCCGGTGGCGGTGGCGGCCGTGGTGGTGGACAACCTTCACCTCAAGATTTCATCAACGCACTGCGTGGTGGTGGACGCGGCGGCCGAGGCAGCACGCCAACCAGCGAGCCCCAGAAGATCAGCATCGCCGTTGACGAGAAGAGCAATTCGCTCGTGGTCACCGCGACACCGCAAGACTTCGCTGAGGTCGAAGCTCTGGTCAATGCATTGGACTTTGGTGGCAAAGAAAACGAAGAGGTTGTCGTGACGATCGGCGTCGACGGCTCGCTCAATCCTGAAGTCCTGCGTGTTGCCCTCGAGTCGATCTTGGGAACTCAAGTCAACACGACCGGCGACGGCGCTTCGAGCTCGAATTCCTCCAACGAATCGGGCAGCAGCGGCGCAAACACATCGTCATCCGAAATCCAGCGACGCCAAGAACTGTTCAATCGACTGCGAGCCGGAGGGTTTGGCGGTGGTGGGCCGTTTGGCGGCGGTCGCGGCGGCGTTGGCGGCGGACCGGGCGGAGGCGGACGTGGCGGTCCCGGAGGCGGCGGACGTGGCGGTCCCGGAGGCGGCGGTGGCCGCGGTCCTGGAGGACGCTAGCCCAAAAAGAACGTCGATTGTCGCAACTGGCACTGTGTTGGCTTGGAAATCCAACAGCTTCCTCGACAATCAACTAACATCAATAGAAGTGGCGGTGGTGTCGATGGTTCGACGCCCGATTCATCAGCACCGTCACGCACGCCGGTCGATCCCACCTGACGGCGTAGCAATGTGGAGAGAGCGCAAAGTTTCATGATCATGCATGCTGGTGAAATCCTTCGTCGTCGCGGCTTGTTGAGCGATGAGCAATTGGAACAAAGCCGCAACAGTGACTCGCCAAGCGTCGTGCAAGCTGCGATTTCGCTCGGCTACGTCAACGAACGCGAAGCACTGAAAGCGCTCGCCGAAGAGGTCGGCCTCGAATATGTCGACCTGCGCGAAACCGAGATCGACCTCGATGCGCTGGCTGGCTTTCCACAGAAACTGATCTATCGCCAATCGCTCTTTCCGGTCCGTTTCGAAGACGACTCGATCGTGGTCGCAACGTCAGACCCGCTTGACCTTTACCCGCTTGATGAAGCAAGCGCTGCAACCGGCAAGAACATTATCCCCGTCGTCGCCGAGCGAGCGGAGATCCAGCGTCTGATGAACCGGCACCTCGGCGTCGGTAGTGAAACGGTCGAAGGCCTGTTGGCATCGGCCGAGGAAGAAGAAGTCGAACTGCTCGACCAGATCGAATCGGACGGCAGCGAACTGAGCGAAATGGCTCAGGAAGCGTCGGTCGTTCGCTTGGTCAACGAAATCTTGCTCGAGGCGATCGAAACGCGCGCCAGCGACGTTCACATCGAATCGCAATCCGACGGGATCGTGATTCGCTACCGAATCGACGGCATCCTGCATCCTCAACCGGTGCCTCCGGAAATCAATCGCTTTCAAGCAGCGATCATCAGCCGCTTGAAAATCATGGCGAGACTGAACATCGCTGAAAAACGCCTACCGCAAGACGGGCGAATCAAGCTTCGCGTTCACGGCCGGGAAGTCGACATCCGCCTGAGCGTGATTCCGATGATCCATGGCGAAGGCTTGGTGATGCGTGTGCTCGACAAGTCAGCCATGGTGTTTGACTTGAAGGGCCTGGGGATGTCCCAGCAAGTCTATCAAACGTTCCAGCAACTCATTCGCTTGCCTCACGGGATCGTTCTGGTCACCGGGCCGACCGGTTCCGGAAAGACGACGACGCTTTATAGCTCGCTGCTCGAGATACGGAGTCCCGAGACCAAGATCATCACGACAGAGGATCCGGTTGAATACCAACTTGACGGAATCAACCAGATTCAAGTCCACAGCAAGATTGGTTTGACCTTTGCTCATTCGCTGCGGAGCATCTTGCGTCACGACCCCGACATCGTCCTGGTTGGCGAGATTCGCGACTTGGAGACGGCTGAAAATGCGATTCAAGCATCACTGACCGGTCACTTGGTCTTCAGTACGTTGCACACCAACGACGCCGCAGGTGCTTACACACGTATGGCTGACATGGGCGTGGAGCCCTTCCTTGTTTCAGGTACGGTCGAAGGTGTGATGGCCCAGCGATTGTTGCGGCGAGTTTGCAACCACTGCAAAGAAGCCTATGTGCCAAGCCGTGACGACGTGCCCGCCGACTTTCCTTGGGATGACCTTGGCAACAACAAGATCTACCGCAGCACAGGCTGTCGCGAATGTCGCAACGTCGGATACGCAGGTCGAATGGGTATCTACGAACTGCTGACGACGACGGAGTCGATCAAAGACATGACCCTTGCTCGTTCAAGTAGCTGGGACGTACGCAAACAAGCGGTCAAAGAGGGCATGCGGACTCTGCGAATGGACGCATGGGACAAAGTGGTCGCCGGCAACACGACCATCGACGAAGTGCTTCGTGTCACCAAGGGCGAGGCGCTGTAGAAGACATGCCAACGTTTGCATACACCGCCCGCGATATGACGGGCAAACAGATCAATGGGACGCTCGAGGCAGCCGGCCAGCGCGAAGTGACCGCAATCCTTGCGGAACGTTCACTCTTTCCCGTCTCGGTCGAAGATGTCGGACAATCGGGTGCTGGCATCCGACTCTTTGGCAAACGCAAAAAGGTCAAAGCCCAAACGATGGCCATTTTTTATGGCCAAATGGCAGCGCTATTGCGCGCCGGCGTCCCGATGATCCGCACGCTCAACGTCCTCTCGGACCAAACCTCCGACGAGGTACTCAAGGAAGTGATCGCCGAGATCAAAACGCGTGTCGAAGATGGTGAACCGCTTGGTAACGCCATGGCGCGCTACCCCGGTGTCTTCAGCGACATGGGCTGTAATATGGTCCGCGCGGGCACTGAAGGCGGGTTCCTTGAAGACGCCCTCGAACGCGTTGGCGCGTTCACCGAACTGCAAGAAGACCTCAAAGGGCGTACCGTCAGCGCACTTGCCTATCCCGCGTTCCTGTTTTGCGTTGGATCGGTCGTCGTGACCGTGCTGTTGGTCTTCTTCGTTCCCAAGTTCGAGATGCTTTTCGCAAGGCTCGACGAAAAGGGCGAGATGCCTCTGCCGACCAAAGCACTGCTCGCGTTCAGCAACATGCTGCAAGACTACGGGATCCTCATCCTGTTCGCCATATTATTCGCTGGTGTCGCGATACGAATGAAACTGAAGACCGAACAAGGACTAGAGTTCTTTGATCGCGCCAAACTCAAGATTCCAATCCTCGGCGGCATCTTGATGAACCTGGCTGTCGCACGTTTCTGTCGCGTTCTCGGAACGCTGCTGGGCAACGGCGTTCCGATCCTCAAGTCGCTCGACATCAGCGGCACGGCGACCGGCAACCGCTTGCTTTCCAAGTCTGTCACTGACGCAAGTGAAAACATCCGAAGTGGTGAAAGCTTGGCATCGCCGCTACGTGCATCGGGTCATTTCCCACCATCGGTGGTGGAAATGATCAGCATCGGCGAAGAGAGCAACTCACTCGACACCGTGCTTCCGGACATCGCCGATTCGCTGGAGAAGGTGACGTTCCGTCGTTTGGACCTGTTCGTACGACTGCTCGAACCGATCATGTTGTTGATCATGGCCATCCTCGTACTGGGCGTCGTGTTGGCGCTACTCGTACCGGTGCTCAAGAGCAGCACGACGCTGTAATGGCCTACATGTAGGTCATGCTCTGCATGACACGCGGCCGTAAAGGCGTCGCAAACGCGATCGCATCCGTAGCTACCTTCGCCAGAAGGTGGAATGTGCTGGATGGTCGCCCGCTAAAGCACCACGCTCTGGCGAGCGTAGCTACGGCTGATGAGGCCCGACGCTAGCCCGGATTATTCATGGGTTTTGAGGTTTGGAGTTGCTGGCGTGATAGAAGTTGTTTTTCGGGGGCTGTGCCGAAGTCGGCGCGGAGGGCCCCTTACCCCAATGACCTGATTGGCCACGAGCGACTAGCGAGCGCTTCGATGGGGGCGATTAGTCGCTGGCATGGTAGGCCGCCAGTGCGACAGTGACTCGGTGTAGGTGTCGCCAGTGAGGCCAAGAAGTTGGAACGAGAAGACGCACCTTGCGGCTAAGCAGTTCAACTCGCGCTGCCACTTTCACGACCAGCGTTCGCCAAGTCATCGCCTGCCCGCGACCCAATGGATCGTGTCGGCGATTGCGACTTCGGTGCCGCTGCTTTTGAGGTGTTGGCAACGCCTCGAATGGAAGGTGGGTCGACGGATCGACCGGTTCATCCAGTGGGCTCGCAACGATCCTCCGTAGTCTCGCCAGCAAGTTGTAAGAGACACAGTGCAACATCATCCGGAACAGATTCGCCATGTAGCGGTGGTCGCTCAGGCGGTCAGCGCAGAGGTCCACACTCAATTCTTTGTTTCGGTTTTCACTTTCGCCCCGATCCCCATACTCTTGATAGACTCCGTCGGGGTATTGCTCGGCGCCTGGACGATTGGTCACCACGACACGTCGGTTGGTTCCTTCGCTGGTCACTTCACATTTAAAGACCAAGTCACGTTCCCGTTTCCAGGTTCCAGCTTGATGTTTGCGGTGCATGAACCGACACTGCTCCTGTCCGGACGACTCGAATGCCAACTCGGCAACACACTTCAATTCGTCCGTAAATCTCCGCATTAACCGGTTCATTTGGTAACCGATGCTGTACGTCACTCCGGAGCGAGATTCCAGTGCCTCGTAGATGTAGGGTGTGGCGAAGCCGTTGTCGGCTCGCACATGCACCCGAACATCCGGGAACTTCTGACGCAACGCGTCGATGATTCGAAGCAGGTCATCGTCAGCGGCCAATGCAACATTGGCCGTCCCATACAGCAAAACAGGGAGAACCACCTGTTGGTTTTCAGCACAAGTGATCACACGCTCCTGGTACATGTGCTGACGGTAGAACCCGTTGAAGAAGGTTAGTTGCTGGGCGCCGTGCGTGGCGTCGGCAAAGGTGTCGATATCAAGGGTGACCTCGGAGGGTGGCTCGTCAAACGACTCGACGAATGCCTTGATGAACCAGTCCTCCAGAGCCAGCAGATCTCTCGGGGTGATCCCATTTTCAATTCTGGAGATGGTGGGCTGACTCGCCAAATCCCCCTCTTGAACCGTACGCCCAGCGATCAACTTGAAGATAGGATCCGAGCGCAACGTGTCGTGATCGTCCTGGTCTTCGTAGCCAGCGATGATTCCAAAAACGCGCTGTCGAATAACGCTTAAGAGAGAATGAGTCGGCTTGCGTCTGACTTCGCCGATGCAATCAGAAAACGATTCAGTCAGCCCGAGCTTATCGTCGAGTTCACGGAACACCACGAGGCCACCATCGCAACTGACATGTTCGTCAACTTGCCGAACTTCAATCGTTCGCCCCGGGAAAAAGTCGAACAACGCTGGCTGTAAATCGTGTACCATTGGGGCGAGCCTTTTTGTGGGTCGTAAGTTGATGTCAGATACCAACTTGGACGCACGAAAGGCTCTTTTCGTTCAACTCTGATGAATAATTCGGGCTAGCGCGTTCGGCTCACATGTTTGTCGCCTTTCGCTCCGCGGAAGTTGCGTGATCCCTGTTCGTAGCTACCTTCGCCAGAAGGTGGAATGTGCTGGATGGTCGCCCGCTAAAGCACCACGCTCTGGCGAGCGTAGCTACGGCTGATGAGGCCCGACGCTAGCGCGTTCGGCTCAGTCTATATGTCGCCTTTCGCTCCGCGAAAGTTGTGGGTGTCATGCGGAGCATGACCTACACCTTCTTTTTCGCGATCAACTCATCGAGCTCGGTTTTGAGTCGCGGTAGGATCTCGTCGTAGCCGAAGGCTCCGAGTGCTTCGGGGCCTCGCTTTAGATTCACCTTTGCCGGGCCGCACCAAAGTCCCAAATCCGCGTCGTCGGTTTCACCGGGGCCATTCACCCGGCAACCCATCACGGCAATCGTGATCTCGTAGTCTTTGGCGTATTCGGTCATCTCCTTGACGCTCGCGGCCAAATCGATGAACGCCTCGTTCTCGACGCGTGAACAACTCGGGCAACTGATGATGTTCAGCGCTTTGTCGTTCAACTGAACGACGCTACGAACACGGCCCGCGTAGATGTCATCGATGATTCCTTGGCCAGCCTCGATCTCTTCCGGTTTGCGGTCGTTGGGAAGGGTCAACGAAACGCGAACAGTGTCACCAATCCCGCGCCCGATCAACTGCTCGAATGCGATGCGCGTTTTGATGATGCCATCCGGTGGCATTCCGGCTTCGGTCACACCGAGATGAAGCGGAACGTCGGGGCGTTGTTCCGCAAACCGCTTGTTGACCTCGATCACCTTCGCCGGGTCACTATCTTTGAGTGAGACGGCAAAGCGGTGAAAACCGAGTGAGTCGACAAACTCGCAGTGCTCGAGTGCACTCTCGAGCATTGGCGTGATCGAATCTTCGGGGTCGTACTTCTCTTTCTTTGCCGGATCCACACTACCGCAGTTCACGCCAATTCGCACAGCGCAATCATGATCGATCGCCTGCTGGATGATGAAGCGAACTTTGTCCTGCCAGGGCTTCTCTTTCTGATGATGGTAGAGGTGTCCTGGGTTGTATCGGATCTTGTCCACAAACGGCGCGACGGCCTCGGCCAGCTTGAAATTCTCTTGCAGGTCGACGGCGAGATTGGCCGTGGTGTTCTTGCGAATCTCGGCGAGGGCTTCGGCATCTTTGGTGCTATCGACGGCGACGCGAACCACGCCGGCCCCCCGCTCACGAAGGGCTTCAGCCTGGGCCGAAGTGGCATCGATATTCTGCGTCTTCGTAGCCGTCATGCTTTGGACGGCAATCGGATTGTCGGCACCAATTGAAAGATTGCCGATGCGAACCGCGCGAGTGGGATTGCGGGTGATGCTCATAGATGACGACCAAAAACGCCGGTTTTGCCGATCAATTGTGGGGCTTGTGTGGATAATCCGTGTACTTTTGCTGCAGCACACCCAATAGGATAGCTCACGAACTAGCGGTCGAGCAGGGCGGCAACCGCTTGAGCCACAAGCGGCGCAAGTTCACGATGCGCCTCTTGCAGGACGCCCGCACGACTATCGCTCAGACCGCGCGAATGCGCAACGCCGATGTCCTTGGTCAACTGTTGCCAACCATCAAGCATCTGCTCCGCTTCTCGCTGAAGAACACGCAATTCGGATTGCCGCTCCACGAGCGAATGCAGTTGCTTTGCATGCCGGTAAAACTCGCGCGAGGACTCGACGATTGAGCGACGATACGACTGCGGCTGCATGTTGCGTTGATAACGTTGAATATCAGCATCGAGGTAAGCTGCGCCGCTTTCGATGGCCGCTGCGAGTTGCGTCAACCCTCGTAGGTCAACCGCAGGAACGACCGACGAGGTAACACCGAGCGCCCGCCGAAGTGTCCCGCATTCGTGGTCGATTCCCGAGATCGAAGCATTGTTGATACCGGGAAGTCGCGTGTAGGTCTGGCGCAACGAGCCCCAATCGCGGTCGATTTTTCGGAACGTTGCCTGCAGCTCGTTTCGCGGCAGACCGCGCGCGGCCGCATCTTCAAGCTGCCGAGAGAGCTGGTGAACTGATCGACTCGATTCGAGGATCGCCATTTGGTCCTGACGCGGGAGCCCGCCAAGCGTTCGCAAGGTGAGCTGGTCCAGCAGCTGGTCGCAGTTGCGTTCAAGCCGATGCGCCGATTCGAGCAGCAACCCGGCATCAAACGGCGGAGGCATCCACAGCAACGCATAGGTTTCGTCGCCAACCTCGGCGATTCGGTTCAAGCGTCGATGCAAATAGGGGTCAGGAATGTCGTACACCTGCGACGCATACGATCGCCAGCGAGTGACAAACTCATTGAAACGCGACACAACTTGATCGTAGCTGATACGATCAACGTGGTCGGCCTCGCCCAGCAGGCGCTGACGCAACAAGCGACACTCGTGCGTCAATCGCGCCGCTTCGCGATGCGAAATGGACGCCATTTGCAAGTCATCCATCAGCGTCTCCATATGAGTCGCCGCGATGATCATCAGATCGTGCAAGCCATGGCGATCAAATTGCGGTTGGATCCCTAGATGATTCGCCATCGAACCAACAAGCTGGTCACAACTGCGGATCGTCGACGTGCAGCGATCGCTCAATCCTTCGATGCCACGCAATGAAAACGAAAGCCGACGCCAACGAGCATCAAGATCCGAATATGCCGGAACGATTGGTTGGACTGCGGCCAACCCGTCGCATTGATGCAACAACGCGCGCGTGTCGGCGGCGACCTGGTAGGCGTCGGGCAGCAGTGCACGGATCGTTGGGTTTGTTCCCGCCGCTGAACGAAGATCATCGACAAGCGGCGAAACCCCAGCACTGAAGTTGACCAGATCTTGTGCAAAAACGGCTGCCTCACGACTGCGAACATTGATTTCGCCCGGTCGCCCACGCCCCGGTCCCACGGCTCGTGGCGGCACATTCAAGTTCGATTCAATCGGCTTGACTCGGCGAGCTTCTGCGGCGGCTTGTTCGGCTTCGACGCGTTTTCGCTGTTCACGCTCAAGCTGCGCTTCGGCAATCGTCCGAAACAAATCTTCGATCAATGCCCCGCGCTGGGCCGAAGCCGGCGGCAGGGTTGGCAACGCGAACACGGCGATCGCGATCAGAATCAAAAGGCGGCTTGCAGACATCGAATTCGGCTCGAACGTGGACTCAAAAGGGTGGCATGAATACCGGCACCTACGACCTGAGTTTACGCGTAAACGACTTGGCTCGGGCGCATCGGAGGTTGAGATTGCCGGCGCCCATCTCGATTGTGGCCGCTTGAGGCACTACATTTTGCCTCACCTGAACTGCTCAACGCCCACTCGACAGCGACTCGGACCACCGCATGGCTTCCTGGTATGACCACCCCCAGTACTTTGACATGGTCTTTCGCGACGAAACCGCGGCCGAGATCCGTTTCTTTGAATTGGCGTTCGATCGCTTTACCAAGGGCAGGGTGAAACGCGTTTTTGAACCGGGCTGCGGCAGTGGCCGCCTCGTCGCTGAAATGGCGGCAAAGGGCTACGACGTCACCGCGCTTGATCTCAGCGAGCCGATGCTCAAGTACCTCCGCCGACGACTCGACCGCCGCGGCCTCGATGCCGAGTTGGTTTGTGGCGACATGACGCGGATGAGCTTCAAAACAAAATTTGATGCCGTCTTTTGCACCTTCAACACCTTTCGGCACCTGATCGAGGAAGACGACGCGATCGCCCACCTGCGCAGCGTCGCCGACAATCTGCGACAGGGTGGGATCTACATCCTCGGCTTTCACTTGATTCCGATGGATGCCGATCCCGAGTGCACGGAACGTTGGACGGCAAAACATGGTGGCACAAAAGTCAACGTGACACTGAAGGTGATCGATTTTGATCGCAAAGCCCGACAAGAGATGCTGCGCGTCTCGGTGAAAGCCGAGAAACGCTCGGGCAAGGTCGAACGCATCAAGAGTGAGTTTCCGCTGCGGATCTATACCCCCGCACAAGCCAAGCGACTGCTGGCCAAGGTGAACGACGTGTTCGAAATCGCCGAGATCTTCGATTTCGATTATGACATCGATGAACCCCGCGATTTCGACAACGACCTCACCGACGCCTTGTTCGTCCTCAAGCGAAAGTAAATCGTCGCCTTTCGCTCCGCGAAAATAGCGTGATACCTGCGTAGCTACCTTCGCCAGAAGGTGGAATGCGTTGAGTCATGAAAGGCCCGACGCTAGCGCGTGCGGCTCACGATCGGTTCGTGGTCCCGCCTTTAGGCGGAAGGGCCTGAAGATTCCGGCTAAAGCTCGGTACTACGAACTAGTGAACTCGCTTCCCTCCGCGCTCTGGCGAGCGTAGCTACTCGCCCCGCTTTGCTTGCAAATGGTTTCGCCTTGAGGCTGGCGGTTCGGATTTGGTACGGACCGCTAGCGATGGAAACGGGTGAAACGATAGCCGTGCGTCGCCCACAGCGGTGGAGCGAGCCGATGGACGCGTCAATGAGTGATGCCGACGTTTGTTGGCTGCGCTCGCGCGAACCGTTTTCGGGGATGGATCCGAAATCGTTTCCTCGCTCGATTCCGCTCGATGGGATTCTTCGCAACGATTGTCGCATTCGGCGTTGCGAACCGGGCGAAGTGATCGTCCGCGAAGGCGATTATGGCAACAGCGCCTTCCTGGTGCTCGCCGGCAGCGTTGCGGTGATGGTCGATTCGCTCTCCCCCGAGAAACTGGGACGGGCCCCCAAAGAAAAGCTGACCTGGGGCGAAGCATTGCGGCGATTCATGAAACGCCCAGGCATTCGGGAAGCGCGACACCCTCACGAAGTCACGACGAGTTCCGAGGATGGCGTCGGCAGCACGTTGCGCAGTGTTGATGATCGTCCCGCCATCTTTTTGCAAGACTTTGACATCGTTCTTCGCGACAGCGAATCGGTTTCGCTTGGGCCGGGGGAACTTTTTGGCGAAGTGGCAGCGATGTACCGGTCACCACGAACGGCCACGGTGATCGCCGAAAACGAAGCGACGCTACTCGAAATACGCTGGCAGGGATTGCGTGTTTTGAGACGCGATCGTGGTTTTGCCGATTCGCTCGACCATCACTACCGCACTCATTGGTTGCCCGTTCACCTGCGCGAACTTCCGCTGCTAAGGCATCTGCCCGAGGCAAGTTTGAACCGCGTTGCCGAGGCGACGCAGATGCGTTCGTTTGGCAAGATGGAATGGAATGCCGACTATCGGCGGCAACGCAAACTACAACCGGCCGAGCAGATTGAATCGGAGCCGTTGGTTGCGGAAGAGGGCCGCATCCCGACCGACTTGATCGTCGTTCGCAGCGGTTTCGGACGGCTTTGCCAACACTATGGCGCATCCAACCGAACAACAGCCTACCTAGGCAAAGGACACGTCTACGGGCTTGAAGAGTTAGCCTACAACGCACTGCGTCCCGAAGGTTCGGCTGCAAAGACGCTTCAACACGCATTGCGGGCAGTAGGCTTTTTGGACGCCCTGTTGATTCCGGCCGAAACGTTCGCCGAAGAGATCCTGCCGCACGTGCGTCGGAGTGAACTTCCCAAGACAGCGGCTGAATTGCTCGTCCGTTCGGACGCCAACGTTGCTGACGCGCAAGACACGAACCATCAGGGACCCGATCGCCGAAGATCCGACCGCAGCGAGCAACGCAACCAGGGTGGTTGGGAAGACCTCCCCAGTGAAACCGGGCACAGCTTCCAGCCGACCGGTTTGTTGGAGTTCATTGTTCAACACCGTTTAAACAATGGGCAACAAGCGATGGTGGTCGACCTCCATCGCTGCACACGATGCGATGATTGCGTGAAAGCCTGCGCCGCCGCACACGATGGCAATCCTCGATTCGTACGGCAAGGGATCGCGCACGAGCGAATCCAGTTCGTCCAGGCCTGTATGCATTGCAGCGACCCCGTTTGCATGATCGGTTGTCCGACCGGCTCAATTGCGCGCGACGAGGCAACGGGGGTAGTTGAAATCCACGAACCGATTTGCGTTGGTTGTGGGACCTGTGCGGCGTCGTGCCCCTACGAGAACATTCGCATGGCCCAGGTCCATGATCACCAAGGTCGTCCCTTTACCGACATGCAAACCGGCAAGCCGATCGTGAAAGCGACCAAATGCGATCTTTGCAGCAGCCAGCCGAATGGACCGGCCTGCGCCTCCGCTTGCCCGCACGATGCGTTGGTGAGAATCGACTTGAGTAGTTCCAAGCCACTTGCCCAGTGGCTCGATCGTAGGAGTTAGGCGATGTCGCAGCTTTCGTTTCGCATGCGACGCCGCGTGTCGCTCGCCGTGACCGCAATTGCTTTGTTGGTCGTTTGGGTCATTGCCTGGATCCAAGAGGGCCGACTCGCGCATGTCGCCTTTTTCACCGGATCAACGACGTTGGGGGCATTGGTGCTGTTAGCTTTGCTCGGTGTTCGCCGTCGGTTGCCAATCTTACCGCTTGGAAACGCCAGCACTTGGACACAGGTGCATCTCTACACCGGCCTCTTTTGTTTGGGCGTTTATGTGATGCACGTCCCGACTTTGGTGGGCGGCGGTGTCTTTGAGTTTGCGTTGTCGCTGGTGTTTCTCTTGGTCTCTGCAAGCGGTGTGTATGGCGTTTACGCAAGTCGCACCTTGCCGCGCCGGCTTTCGGCTGTCGAAGGCCAGCATCGGTTCGACCGCGTCGGTTGGCACCGAGATCAAATCTCTGACGCCGCACAAGGATTGCTCGACGAGATGAGTGAACAATCTGCGGTTCGCGTCTTGGGCGGCTTTTACGATCAATACCTGCGTCCCTACTTTGCAGCTCAACCCAATTTCGCCTACGTTCTCGCTCCTTCGGGGGCTCGACGTCGCCGACTGCTCAACGGCTTGAAGGAACTTGACCGTTACCTCGAATCGGAAGGGCGCGAGACATCGGGACGACTAGCCGCTCTGGTTCGCCGGCGTGATGACCTGGACTACCAATTTGCGTTGCAAATGCGATTGCGATTGTGGCTGGTGATCCACAGCTCGTTCTCGATCGTGCTCTTGGCCGGTGCGATCGTCCACGGATGCCTTGCCTGGCGATTTGCATCCTAGGTGCGGAATCGCCCGGGCAAAAAACGGAACGGATTCCGAACCGAGACCTAACCCAACATGCGACGCGAAGAAATCGACCTGCCACAACCGCCCGCCAATGATCGCCCGAGCGATCGCTGGATGTGTGCACGCCATGGTAAAGACGCTTGTTCGCAAGGACCCGATGGTGCCGGCCAATGCCCGCTTGCGGAAGCCTGTCAGCCGACACCCACTTGGACCTATCACCGAAAACGCATCGTCACAGGCGTTGTCGCCCTTGCGGCCGTGGCCCTGCTCGCATCACTTTTCCCCTCGGCGGCCCCGACTGTTTACAAACCGGGTGAACTCTCTTCGCCTCACGCCCAGATCCTAAGCGGCACCTTAACCTCCAATCGTTGTGCATCCTGCCACCCTGCCGCCGCCACCACACCCGCCGACTTCTTTCAAGCAGGCAGCGAAGGTCATCGAGGCGTCAGCCTCTCGGATCGGTGCATGGATTGCCACCACGCCACCATTGCCCCCGAGACCTCCGCGTTTGCGCACAACCTGCCTGCAACCGCATTGGCCCAAATGAGGTTTGCGTCACTGGGCGGTCGCGATCGACTCAGCACCTCCGACAACGAAGACTGGCGAAACCTCCTGCCGGCTACCGCAATCGATCAGACCAACGTTGCCTGCTCGGCCTGCCACAAAGAACACCAGGGACTCGGCGGGAATCTGCTCGCCGTGAGCGACGCGCAATGCCAATCGTGCCACAGCGAACGGTTTGGAAGTTTTGCCGATTCGCATCCCGATTGGCACGGCTGGCCCTACGGTCGTGGCGGAGCGATCTCGTTCGACCACGCTTCTCATGCAGGAAAACATTTCCCCGCATCTAAGGAAGCTCGATTCTCAAAAGGTTTCGAATGTGCACAGTGCCACACTCGAACGGTCGACGGGGAACTGACCCGTGGAGTGTCCTTCGAGCGTGGTTGCGCATCGTGTCATGCGGAATCGATCCAAACGGTCGGTGCCGATGGTATCGAACTGTTGGCATTGCCGTCGCTTCCAGACGAGGTGGCGGAACGGTTCGAGCAGGACAATGGCCGCTATCGTTGGCCGGAATCCGCCACCGGTCTGGTCGACGGTTCGATTGCACCGCTGACCGAATTGTTGTTGAGAAGCAACCGAGATGTTGCCGCCGCGATTCGCACCATTCCCAATCGAGACTTTTCGAAACTCGACCCCAACGATCAACGCAGCGCGACCGCGAGCCAAACGGTGGCCGACGCCCATTTCGAACTGGTGCAAGACATCGCCAACAGCGGCGGGCAAGCCATTGAGCGGCGGACCAAGCGTGCTGGCGTTTCACCTAACCTTGCGAAAGAGATCCTGCGAACGCTGCCGCCTCAGTTACTGCAAGATGCTTCGAAACGTTGGTTCAACCGAAAAGAAGCAGACACCGACCCGAACGATTCAGTCATCAACGATCTCGGCTCCGAACGCGAGCCACTAAGCGAAAGACTGTTCGGCGACCAAGGTGATGAACTTCTCGGTGGTGATGACCTGCTTGGACTCGATGATTCGCTAGACGAAGACGACTTGATCGGAAGCGATGCTCTCCTCGAGCAGGATGATGACCTGCTCAGCGATCCTCTTGGGAGTCCAAGCTTGCTCTCGGCAGAAGCCCCGACGTCAAAGCGACCCGAGCGATTTGACTCCGAGCGAATGCTGCCTTCAGGCGGTTGGTATCGCGACGACATCCGACTCGCGATTCGCTATCGAGCAGCAGGGCACGCCGACCCCGTCATGCGATCCATCGTCGAGATGATCGCCGAGCTTTCGCCGTCGGATCCCGTACGCAAACGTCTGCTTTCCCAAGCATCGGTCAAAGCATGTGTGGAGTGTCACCAAGCCGCAATCGACGCGCCGCCTTCGCTGGCAACGCGTCACCTTGGCTTGGCTTCATGGAAAAGCTGGCCGTTGGTCGGCGGCAAGCAAGAGTTCACGAAATTCTCGCATGGCCCGCACCTCAATATCGCCCAGCTTGCCGATTGTTCGCATTGCCACCAGGTCACACCCGCCGCGGGTGATAGCCATGGACTGGGAATGGTTGATTCAGGCGAGTTCAAAGCAATGACGCGTCAATCGTGCGCGGCCTGCCACACACCCAAAGCTGCCGGCGACCGTTGCGTCGATTGTCACCGCTACCACATCGACCACCGCCCAACCAATCCGGGCATTCGCGACGAGGTTCCGTCGGTGGCGTCATCAGAATCGATACATTCGTTCTAGTTCACCCGCCGCTACGAAGCGGATGTTGGCTCGAAGACAGTTTTCTTGGGCGAGCCGTCGGTGGTGAGAAAGGTTTGTGATGGCCAAACAAAGAGGGCCACCCGACCACGCCATCCGACGAACGATCCTTCATGCGACGCAACAGCAGCCAAAGCACTCTCGCCAGCCTTTCGCGACTCGCGAGCCAAGAGGTCGCAAAGCGGTCACTCGTCCAGCTCCACCCGCTCGACCTCGAAACCGGCCCCGTCTCGCTTGGCGAACATGTCGTCATTGGGCGCAGCCCCGATTGTGACTTGGCAATCAACGATGAATCGGTCTCGCGGCGTCACGCCGAGATTCGTGTTGCGGCCGGCGGCACTGTAATCGCCGACCTTGGCAGCACGAACGGGGTCGTCGTCAACGGGAAACCTTGCACCGAATCGTCACTCGTTTCTGGCGATCGCATCCAGCTCGGCAATCGCGTCTTTCGTTTCTTGGCTGACGATGACATCGAATCACAGTACCAAGAGACCGTCTATTCGATGATGACGCGTGACGGCCTGACGGGCGTCTACAACCAACGCTACTTGATCGAAACCCTTGATCGCGAAGTGGCTCGGTGCAAACGCCACAGTCGTCCGATCGCGTTGATCATGTTTGATGTCGATCAAATGCAAACGATCAACGATAAACATGGTCGCATCACTGGCGACCAAGTGCTTCGAAGCATCGCCCAGCGGATTCAAGACGCACTGCGTCGCGATGATGTGGTCGCCCGAATTGAAGGTGATAAGTTCGCGATCTTGGTCGTTGAATCCAACTTCGAAAACTCAGCCGAGATTGCCCAACGCTGTCGCATTGCCGTCGAATCGAGCCCGATCGAAACGACGCGGCGCAGCATCAAAGCGACAATCAGCATTGGAATGAGCGCCCCGTCAACCGAAGCATTGGGGTCATCTCAAGAGATGCTCAAGGAATCGGATGAACGACTCGGCGAAGCCAAACGCAGCGGTGGCAACCAACTCGCGGTCTAAAGCCGTACGCTTCGACGCCCGCACAATCCAACGCGGACGCCGCCAGGCCTGAACGCGAAAGACTCACTGCTTCGCGACGTGGCGATATTTGCCTTTGTTCTGTTCGGCGATGCGCCGCATTCGGCTCTCGCCTTCCTTGCTGTGGTAGCTGATCGTGTGCACGATACTGATCGGCCCGCTATCACCAAACAGATTCTCAACCTTGTTCTCTTCCTTGAGCAGGTCCTCGATCCCCTGTGGGAATTGACCGTCAGAGAGCAGGAAAATCGCGTCGGGACGAAGCTTTAACGCGAACCGCAGCGCGTCGTAGGGAGCCTTGCCGCGGTCCATTGCGATTCGCATTGCCCAGCGCTTCAGTGCTGCTTTGTTCTGAGGCGTCGCGTACATGCTGCGTGGCTCATCCTGATTCGCGTTGGTCAATCGCATGTAGGACGAGTCCGCGTCAAAGAACACGACATAAAAACGCTGATCCGGCTTGAGGAAATCGATTGAATGCAGCAGTTCATCGCGGGCCGATTGAAAACCTTCGTCCATGCTCTTGGAGCTATCGACGAGGTACACAAAATGGTTCCCGCCTCCTTCGACGCCGCAAAACTGAATCTTGGCGTCCGAGTCCGAGCTGAGCGACATCGCACTGGCGGCTGAATCGGTTGAGAACGACTCCGTCGGTGCAGCGACTTCCGTTGGAGGCTTATCGGGCTTGATGTCGGAAGTCGTGAACGTGCCGACATCACTGATTTCATATTCGGTCTCAGCCGGCGTCACCTCGGTTGGCTCCGACTCAGGTTCGCTCGATTCGATTTCAAAGGTCTCCATCGCAACCTCGCTCGCCTCGGGCGCCGAAGCGGATAACGCGACCTGGTCCTTGGGACGGTGCGTTTGCAACGTGACAAAGGCGAGCAGCAGCAGAATCGCAACGTGGACCGCAACACTCACCACAAACGCCGCGGGCCGCCGACGTGTTTCGAGCTCCTCTTCGTCCGTTGAAAAGGAATCGAGTTCCCCAGCTGCCAAGCGGACTTTCGGGGCCGAGCCGTCATCTGTCTTGATCCCCACATCAACTGGCCGATCGGGCTCCCCTTCAGCCGAGGCCGAATCGGAATCGTCGTTATCGAAGTGGGGTCGGCGCAAACGCGAATGACCGCCGTCGATGCGTGCTACCGCGGGGGTTGCGCGATTCGTCGCGTCCGTTTCGCTGTCCGACGCTGAATCGTCATCGAGCGATGTTGGCGCCGAAAGCGGTTGGGCGTCAGAAACATCATCGCCACCAGAAGAAGCCGTTTCGGCGCCGTTGCGATCATGAATCTCGGCGACCGCTGGCATCACAGCGCGGACTGCAGCCCAGTCATTGAAACCGGACTTCGAAATTTTGGTTGCAGCAGAATCGACGCGAACGATTTGCGCGGCGGTTTCCGCCACGGACGTACGCTCACCGCACTCACGAAGGATCAGCTCAATCTCGGCTGCTTTTGCTTCGAGTCGCGCCGCCTGCGCTTCGCTACGAACTTTGATCAGCTCGAGCTCGAGGCGTCGTCTCTGGTCGTCAGCGGAAGCCGACCCCAGAGCATCGTCAGGTTGATTTGTAGAACTCATGTGCTGCACCAGATCCTAATCGTTCTGCCCCAATCTGGTTTGAAAGCAATGTGAAGATTCATCGTATCCGCTAGCGAACCGCACCACGAGTCCCCGTCCGCCTCCCGTAGTGGACGAGGCTACGAGTCCCCCTCCGCACACTTCGAATCTGAACGCCCAGGTGCCTGTCCCCTGTATTTCCTCCCCCGTATTTCCACGTAGTGGACGAGGCTACGAGTCCCTCTCGGCACCCCGCCAATCTGTACGCCATGCCCTGGCCCCTCAGAAACAGGTGCCTGTCCCCTGCGGAGCCTGGAGAGAATCCGTGATTCAGGGACTCGTGGCCTCGTCCACTACGACGTATGCAGGACTCGTGGCCTCGTCCAAGACGACGTTTGCGTGCCTGTTCCCCGTCTCCCCACAGGTGCCTGTCCCCTGGCGGGCTCGGCAGATTCCCCTTGCTTGATGAGTGAAAAAGCCGGTATAGCCCCATTTAGATCTTTCACACTCTTCGCCAGGAAGCCTTGCGATGCCTTGTCGTTTGTTCGTCGTTGCCACAACCCTTTTGCTTTCAACCTGTGTCAGCCAGTCGCTGCTGGCTCAGGGCATGGCGTTACCGTCGGGCGGATTGCCGAGTCAGGCCAATACCGCCGTCACCAACATTGGTGGTGCCCCGGCCGCACCGGTGCCTCCAAGTCTGCGCAGTAATCCATCGACACCGCCGGTCAACTCCGGCCAAGTCACCGGTGGCGGCAAACTCCCACGAACCGCCGGTCAAGAGCATCGGGTTTACGACCTGACACCCTACACCGGGTACCTGACCAAGCACGATCATCCAGAACAGGCGATCATCGATTGGATTCTTCGCGAAACAGGTAGTGACGTTTGGTTTGGCGAGCCCTTCGGGTTCATGAACGCCAATGGTTCTTCACTGTCGGTCTACCACACTCGTGAGATGCATGAACTGGTCGCTGGCGTGGTTGACCGATTCGTTGCTGGCGAAAAAGACCCGCAAGTGATGAACTTGCGCGTGATGACGGTTGGCAGCCCAAACTGGCGCAGTCGCGCCCATATGTTGATGCAACACGTACCGGTCGATTCGCCCGGCGTGCAAGCATGGCTGCTCAGCAAAGAGAACGCAGCGATCGTGTTGAACATGCTGCGTCAACGCACCGATGCTCGACAAATCCAAGATGTCAACTTGGTTCTTCACAACGGACAAACCGAACAACTGGCTAGCACGCGCGGACGCAACTACGTTCGCAACGTCCGACCGGCACCAACTGGATGGCCACCGTACGAACCTGAAACGGGCGAGATCCACGAAGGCTACAAATTGTCGATCAGCCCGCTGCTTAGCGTTGATCGCTCGGCGATCGATTGCGTGATCAAAGCCGAAATCGATCAAGTCGACAAACTGAACCACGTGACGCTCGAATTGCCTCTGCCCAATCAACAGATCCATCGCACTCAAATCGATGTGCCCCAGGTGGTCAGCTGGCGTCTACACGAACGCTTTCGATGGCCGTCCGACATGGTGCTTGTCTTGTCGTGCGGCGTTGTTGCAAGCCCCGAGCGTCCACAAGAAGCCGTGCCACTTTTGAACATGAGCATGTTGACCGGGACGACAGCGGGTCGAGCCGACGCGCTGATGTTCATCGAATACCGCGGCCGTGCCTCGCAGAACCTTGCCACCCGTTCAGTACCGCCGCAGGTCGCAGCTGGAACCAGCAGCGCTCCTAGTCGCGGGCGCTACTAATGTGTGCCGCGGGGAATCCTAACGCGGAACCGTGGTGCCATCAGCCCTGAGTCGCGGCCGCTACTGAAACTGAATTTCGCTCGGTAGTGGTTGCTTTCCCCCTCGTGCGATGGCATGACGGCATCTGGGTGTCAAAAGCGGACCATCGCTCCCCGTGCCGAACTTCAGATTCCCACATCCCCCCTGAAAAACAGGGCGAGCCCCCGATAGAATGCCGATTCAATTGCCGAGGTCACCTTGGCAAACCGGCCGGTTTAGGTTGAGATTTCTGGCCAGCCGTCGAGCCACGCCCTCCCTTTTGGCTCGCTGATTTCCTGATTCGCATCATTCCTGGCCCAACAGTTCATGGATAATTCTTCGTCGCGTCGTGTTGTCGTTACCGGAGTGGGCGTCGTTAGCCCTTTAGGGAACGACCCAGACAGCATGCTCGAGAAACTGCGAGCCGGCGAAAGTGGCATTCGGCCACTGACGCGAGTCAACAGCGAAACCCTGCCCATCAAAGCTGGCGGTGAAGCGGTCGATTTCACTGGCCACATTTCCGATTACGGTCCCCTTGAAAAACCCTTGCAACGCACGATTCGCAAGGGAAGCAAGGTGATGTGCCGCGAAATTGAAATGGGTGTCGCCGTCGCGCAACTGGCAATGAACGACGCTGGTCTGACCGAAGAAGCCCGCAATCGAGATCGCACGGGTGTCGTCTATGGCTGTGACTACATCATGTCGCTGCCGGAAGAGTTCGCGGCCGGAATCGGCAAATGCCTCGACGAAAACGGCGACTTCGTTTTCGAAAAATGGGGCGGGACCGGGCGTCCGGAAGTCAACCCGCTTTGGCTGCTGAAATACTTGCCCAACATGCCGGCAAGTCACATCGCAATCTACAACGACCTGCGTGGCCCGAACAATTCGATCACCGTTCGTGAAGCCTCGGCTGGCGCAGCGCTTGCCGAAGCCTATTCGACGATCAGTCGCGGTCACGCCGACGCCCTGGTGGTTGGATCAACCGGTTCGCGGATTCACACGCTTCGCACCACGCACACGGTGATGCAGGAAGACCTGGCTGCCGATCGTGATGACCCAACAACGATGAGCCGCCCGTTCAACAGCGATCGGGACGGCAGCACCGTTTCCGAAGGCGCTGCAGCGTTGGTTTGCGAAACGCTTGAGCACGCCGAGGCGCGCGGCGCAACGATCCTCGCCGAACTTGTCGGATCCGGAACCAGCGCTGTCGGCCCACTGGCTGGCGAAGACTTCCTGAAGACGGCCTTTGCAAACGTCCTGCGAAAGGCGCTGGGCGACGCCGATCCAAAGTCGATCGGGCACATTCACGCTCATGGCTTGGCGACGCAAGACTGCGACAAATACGAAGCCCAAGCGATTGCCGATGTCTTCGGCGCTCCCGCCGACCAACCCCCAGTCACCACCGCAAAGGGGCACTTCGGCAACCTCAGTGCCGGCAGCGGCATGGTCGAAGCGGTTGCGAGTTTGAAGGCGCTTGGCGGAGACCTATTTGCCATTCGCAACTGCGATTCTCTCGACCCGCAGTGCCCGATCAACGCAGTTCTCGAGAGTGGCGTCGCAGCAGGCGACAGCTTCATTTCGGCAAACGTCACGCCGCAAGGCCAAGCCTCTGCAGTTCGATTCCAGCTCTTCAAGTGAGCCGTGATTGCGTAAGCGGCCGGGCAGAGGATTAGTGCCCATAAGATGCCAGCGCCGGATCTGCGTCGCTGTCGCTCCTTGATCCGGCCTACGGGCGGTACCTAGTTCACGACAGCAACAATCCCTGATTGTCGCCTTCGTTCTCTTCCCATTCTCGGCGGACTTCTCGAAGGCCGTAGGCGCACATTTCAAACTCGGCGCTCAACCGCTGCAGAAGCTCGCAAGGCGGACGATCCGCTCCTCCTTCGATCTCGGCCGCAATCGCATAGGCTCGCTTGCCCTGCTGACAATACGTTTCGAACGGGGCCAACGACCGTGCTCGCCGCAAACTTTCGGGATACATGCCCGACCAAAAGAGAGTGAAGTCGCCGATGTGACGATGAACTTCGCGCCGAGCCAAACCAATCCGCTGCTCAGCTTCCGAGAGCATTTGGAAAACCTCGGTCACAGGTCGCCCATTGGATTTGCGGACACGGTGCAGAGATTCAACGCGCGTAAAGCGAACCAGCATGTCGCTGAGGTAGTCGACCATCTGCACGTCCGCCACGCCAAGTTTGGAATGGAAGACACACTCGCTGATTCCACTCAGAAAGCGTCCCAAGGCGGAGGTCTTGGCGGTGTCCTGTTCTTGCTCTTCAGGCTCCATATCCTTCTCTCGAGTCTATAGGAAGGTTTGTGAGTGCCTGAATTCCACAACTAGTTGTTTATCGAAGATAGGTCAAGAGAAACCCGACAAGTTTTGAGGACACGACTAAGTGTCAACGCGCTGGGCAAACGAAAATCGAATTGATTCTCGATCAATCTTTCGCTGGCCAAAAGGAATGGACATGAACCGTTTCGTCATCCGGAATCGTGATCGACGTCTGGTCTTTCTCGCCAGTTGGGACACGAACACTCAACTCGTACAAACCGCGTGGTAGGTCATCAAACGAATAATCGCCCGTGACTTCATCCGCCTGCAAGCGAATGACGCCTTGCCGATCATAGAACAGCATATAGGCACCTGGTGTGGTCGCGATCAGCATTTTCATTTGCGGGCGCAGGGTCAGTGTTGCGCCCGGCTTGCCAACATTTCCTTCGATACGCGAGGCGCCTTGGGTTGCCTTGCGTTTCTTGATCCAGTGCGATTGAATCGCATCATGTTCGGCGCGCGTCATCGCTGGGTCGGTGTGGATCACACTCAAAAGTGCTTCCATTTCGTCCTTTGGAAGCACTTTGCCGATCGCTGACAGAAGCGGTTGCTGGTCGTTCTTGTCTAGCACCAACACTTTGCCCGCATCGTCGACCACAAGCACGCTGTAGTAGTGGTTGAGTTTGTACGCTGAATGCGTCATACCGTAGTCGTCGTCCTTGACGTCGATCGCAAACGGAATCTGAATCATCAATTCGTCGGCGGTTTTTCGAAGTGCATCCGCGCTGGTTCGGTGGCTGGCGATCCCAATCACTTCGCCCCCGAACGGCTCGATCAACGAATGGAGTTGCCCCAGTTCGGTGATCCAATAGTTGCCCGGAGTGCCGATGTAACTGGCGTCGCCCCAAAAGAACAACACGCTAAACCTCCGCCCCGGACGATCCCAACCTTCCCGCGGCTGGCCAAGCCAACCACTCGCTTCGATGGGCGGAGCATCCTGGCCGTCGATGGAGACATCGCCCGTGCTGCTAAAACCTTTTAGGTACTGGTAGCTGTATCGCGGAAACCCGAGTTCTTTGATGAGCCAAGGCATCATCGTTTCCCACCACGGATCTTCATGCCAGGCAAGGTTGCTGCGCCGGTCGACAATGTCTGCACCAAGACGCGCTTGGTAGTCAAAGGCTTCGGCTTTATGGCTTTCGGGTAACTCGAGTTTCGCGATCGCAAATGTCTGCTCAACGATCCCAAGTGCCTCTTGGTGATACTTGGTTTCGACGATTGACGGGTACGCGAGTCCCGTAAGTGCGTCGCGGGCAAACTGCGACGCCTTGCTGTCGGCATAGAGTTTGCCGTTGTAGTCGAGCTTTTGTGTGAGCGGCATGAGCGAGCGTTCGATGTCAAAACGAACGACCAAACTCCAACGGTTGTCATCACTGCCCCATGCCGAAGTCAGTTCCACCACCGAGACACCATCGTCCTGGCCAACAAAAGTGATCTCAGCATCGTCTTGCGACAACGCCGTCTCGAGATAGGTGTAGGTCAGAATCGGTTCCCAGAAAATGCTGCGGGGCCGGCCTCGTCGACGCGACCCCTTCTCGGCCAGAGTGAGTTTGCGTTGGTTGCCCGTGTAATGAAGCTTGCCCGTATTGCCCGTGATGGAAACCGAAGGCGTCGGTTTCGCGATGCCAGCGCGGAAGCTGTATCCATCGTCGCGCATGTACCATCGTTCGCCATCTCCGCGATAGACAACGGAACCAGCAGCATTCATGAGCAAGGGCTCTTTCCCGCTGAAGCGATTGACATTCCGCACATGGGTGTAGGTTGCTTCGAGCGACACGGTCTCGAACCGCTTGATCGATGCCTCGACCTCCGTTCGCAGGCGATCGACCGTCCATGTTTGCGCCTTTGACTCCTTGGCCTTCAATGGTTTAGCCGGCGAATCGCCCTGTCCCAAAGTCGTCCCAGCTGATGCCAAGAGGATCAACAAGCTGGCCATCGCGTGGACCATCGGTTTGGCCAGCCCGTGGACCAACGGTCGGGGGAAACTTCGGCACAGAGGATTGCTTGTCATCTCAAGGCAGCCAGATCGAGTAGGATTCCGAAGACGCGTCCAATATTTTACAACGCACGCGCCCAGTGATTCTCAACTCGTTTTCTGTGCCCCAAGGCGAAAGAAGTCTCAATCAATGCGTGTGCTGGTGACTGGATGTGGCGGTTTCCTAGGAAGCGAGATTGTTCGCCAGTTGATCGATCGCGGCGATTCGGTCGTCGGGCTCTCGCGCGGCCAGTACCCCAAGCTGCGGGAATTGGGGATGGAGCACCAGCAGGTCGATCTGACCGATCGCGGCTCGACCATCGCGGCGATTGCCAAGGCAAACGTCGATGCGGTCATTCATACCGCGGCGGTTGCTGGCGTCTGGGGAAAATGGGAACACTTTTTTGCGACCAACACGCTTGCCACCGAATACGTGATCGAGGGAACTGAGTCGGCCGGGATCCAAACGTTGGTGTTCACCAGCAGCCCGAGCGTGACCTTCAGCGGCGCCGATCAAAGCGGCGTCGACGAAAGCGAGCCCTACCCGAACCAGTGGATGTGCCACTACCCGCACACCAAGGCGCTCGCCGAACAGGCCATCCTGAAGCATCACGTTCCCGGCAAGTTGCACACGCTCGCCCTTCGGCCCCATCTGATTTGGGGCGATGACGACCCGCACATCTTGCCTCGTCTGCTCGATCGCGCTCGGTCCGGGAGATTGCGGATTGTTGGTGACGGATCCAACAAAGTGGACACCGTGCATGTCATCAATGCAGCGGGAGCCCACTTGGACGCCCTCGATGCCCTGTTGGATCGACCGCAGGAAGCTGGGGGGCGAGCCTACTTCATCGCCCAAGACGAGCCGGTCAATTGTTGGGATTGGATTCGCCAGGTCTGCGAAATAGGCTCGGTCACGCCGCCAGCTAAGTCGATCAGCTACAACGCGGCTTATCGAATCGGTGCCATTCTCGAGTGGGGCTATCGGATCACAGGCCAGCAAATAGAGCCCCCAATGACGCGATTCGTCGCCGCTCAGCTGGCCCGCGATCACTATTTCGACATCTCCGCGGCCAAGTCTCGACTGGGTTACCGGATTCGAATCTCGATGGACGAGGGGCTCGAATCACTCCGTCGCAGCTGGCAGGACCGAGGAGCCTCGTAGGCCGGATCGGGGAGCCGTAGGCCGGATCAAGGAGCGACAGCAACGCTGATCCGGCATGCTTACCAAGACCTGGGCGTTTTCTCGAATTCTGCATAGCCTCTTTGGGAGATTCGAGGCCTCCCCTCCCACAAGCGGGAGGGTGGCGATGCTGCCGTCAAAACTTGCCCTGCTAGGGCGTTGTCAGTTTCGAGCTGAATTGTTAGCTTTTGGGGCTGTTTCGGACCCGGGGATCGGGCTCGAAACTTCGTTTGTGCGGCGAGGGTGACTCAGCCGTTTTTTTCGTGACTCTCACGCCCGAAACTCCGACGTGATTGCCCCAAACCGTGCTTCTGCGTTGCCCGATGACCAGCGAATTGTCATCACCGGCATCGGCCTGACCGCTCCCAACGGAAACGATTGGGACTCATTCCGCACGGCGCTGTTGGAAAAGAAGAGTGGCGTTCAGCCTTACGAAATCCGCTACTTCGGCAAAACCCTCGCTGGTGTCTGTGATTTCGACACCACGCGATACCAGAAGAAGAAAGAGGTCCGCCGAGGGACTCGCGCAGGCAGTGTCGGCGTCTACACCGCCAACGAAGCGATCAAACATAGCGGCATCGACCTGGAGAACACCGACAAGTCGCGCGTGGGTATCTATGTCGGCGTTACCGAACATGGCAACGTCGAAACCGAAAACGAGATCTATGTGATCAAAGGCTTTGACTACGACACAAGCTGTTGGTCGCATCACCACAATCCAAGAACGGTCGCCAACAACCCTGCGGGCGAAATTGCACTCAACCTTGGGATCACTGGGCCGCACTACACAATCGGCGCTGCTTGTGCCGCCGGAAACGCCGGCATCATCCAGGGTGCACAGATGCTGCGACTGGGCGAATGTGACTTGGCGATCGCAGGTGGAACAAGCGAAAGCATTCACACCTTTGGAATCTTCGCGAGTTTCAACAGTCAAAACGCGCTCGCGACACACGATGACCCAACCCAAGCATCACGCCCGTTCGACGTTTCTCGCAACGGCATTGTTGTTGCTGAAGGCGGTTGCCTTTACACGCTTGAACGCTTGAGCGATGCGAAAGCTCGTGGTGCCGAGATCTACGGCGAACTTGTCGGATACGCGATGAACACCGACGCGACCGATTTTGTTTTGCCCAACCCCGACCGCCAAGCCGAGTGCGTGCAAATGGCGCTCGGACGCGCAGGGCTTGAGCCCGACCAGATTGACATCGTCAGCACGCACGCGACTGGCACCTCAAGTGGCGACGCTCAAGAATGCACGGCACTGCGTCGTGTCTTTGGCGAATGCACCAACGTGCGAATCAACAACACGAAAAGCTACATCGGCCACGCGATGGGTGCAGCAGGTTCGCTGGAACTGGCCGGCAACCTACAGTCCTTCCGCGATCGCGTGGTTCACCCTACGATCAACGTCGATCAGCTCGATCCCGAGTGTGAACTTCCCGGACTTGTCCTCAATGAGCCGCGTGAAGAAAAGTCGGTCGACTACATCCTGAACAACTCGTTTGGCATGCTCGGAATCAACTCGGTCGTGATCATCGGCCGCGTCTAATCGCTCGCCAAACGAAGCAAAAAAACCCGAATACCAATACAACACAATCCACATCGCCACGTCGTTGGCGAAATCAAAATCACGGAGTGACGGAATCAATGACGCCTGCTGAAATTCGAGACGAAATCAAGGATATCCTCGAGGACATCTCGCCCGACGAGGATCTCGACAATCTCGACGATGACAAGGCGTTCCGCGACCAGTTGGAACTGGATAGCATGGATTTCTTGGACATCGTGATGGAACTTCGTAAGCGTCACCGAGTCCAGATCCCCGAGGAAGACTACCCCAACCTCGCCAGCATGAGTTCCACGGTCACGTACCTGGAACCCAAAATGAAGGACCTTTAGGCCAAGGCCGCTTTGGATCGAAAGGTCACCGCGGCATTTACCATAGGGCGAAGCGAACTATCCTGTTTGCAATTCGCTTCGTACCAAAGAGTTCCTAGGGCGTTGACTGAGACCTCGCGTCGAACAGTCGGCCCGATTCATTAGCCAGTCATGACCGCTCGTTACGACACGATCATTATCGGTGCGGGGATGAGCGGACTGGCTGCAGGCATTCGCTTGGCCCACTTCGACCAGCGTGTCTGCATTCTGGAAAAGCACTACACGATCGGCGGACTCAATTCGTTTTATCGGATGGGCGGTCGTGACTACGACGTTGGTTTGCATGCGATGACCAACTTCGCCCGCAAAGGTACCAAGAAGGGTCCACTGGCCAAGCTGATTCGCCAGCTCCGATTTCGCTGGGAAGACTTCAACTTGGCCGAGCAGGTTGGTTCGTCCATTCGGTTTCCCGATGTGACGCTCGACTTCACCAACGACATCAAGTTGCTTGAAAGTGAAATCGCCAGCCACTTCCCAGACCAAATCGATGGTTTTCGTTCGCTCTGTGCATCGCTGTTGGATTACACCGACATGGATGGTGACGACCCGAGCTTCATGCGTTCGGCGCGCGAAGTCATGGCGGAACACCTGAGCGATCCGCTGCTGATCGAGATGTTGATCTGTCCGCTGATGTGGTACGGAAACGCTCGCCAGAACGACATGGACTTCGGCCAGTTCTGCATCATGTTCCGCGCCTGTTACCTGGAAGGATTCGGTCGCCCATTCAAAGGCGTGCGAGTGATCCTGAAGAACTTGGTTCGCAAGTTCCGCGGTCTCGGCGGCGAGTTGAAATTGCGCAGTGGTGTTGCAAAGATCCACGTCGAAGATGGCCGAGCCACCGGCGTTGTGCTCGACGACGGAACGGAGCTCGAAGGAGCTCGCATTTTGTCGTCCGCTGGTAATGTCGAAACGATGCGAATGTGTGACGACATCACCGAAGTCGATGTCGCTCGTGCAGGCCAACTCTCGTTCATCGAATCGATCTCCGTTCTCGACCGCAAGCCAAGCGATTTCGGGTTCGATCGCACGATCGTCTTTTACAACGATAGCGAGAAGTTCCATTGGGAACGTCCGGACGAATCACTCTGTGATGCTCGAACCGGCGTCATCTGTTCGCCCAACAACTACGTTTATGATCCCGAAGATGGCGACTTGCCCGACGGAGTCGTACGGATCACGACGCTTGCCAATCACGATCGCTGGTGCGACCTCGAAGAGGAAAAGTATCGCGCCGCCAAGGTCGTCGAGTATGACGATGCGGTCGAATCTGCTGTGCGTTTTATGCCAGACTTTCGGCAATACGTGATCGACACCGATGTCTTCACGCCAAAAACCATTCGCCGGTTCACCTGGCATGACAACGGTGCGGTCTACGGTGCGCCCGACAAGCAACTCGATGGGACGACGCACCTACCGAACGTATTCCTCTGCGGAACCGATCAAGGTTTCGTGGGAATCGTCGGTGCGATCGTCAGCGGCATCAGCATGGCGAATCGGCACTGCCTGCAGCCGTAGGCTTTGGATTTCTGAAAGTCGCCTTTCGCTCCGCGAAAGTAGCCTCCACGCCCTATCTACGCCTGGGCTCGCTTGGCGGCCTTTTGGGCCATCTTTGGCAGCGACTTTTTGACCGCTTCCCAATCAGGCTCGGCACCCTTCTTGGGCCGTACAACGAAATCGAAGCCGGTCGGGATCCGTCCACGCTGCGTTCGAAAGGACTCACGAATCAAACGCTTCCAGCGATTGCGCACCACAGCGCATCCCGTTCGCTTGGGGATGGTGATCCCGATCCGAGTCCGTTGTTCGCCTGATGCCACGGCGAAGACGACCAGGGTTCCATCAGCCGCGCAGTGGCCAGCTCGCAGCGCAACGGTAAAGTCGTCGCTGCTGACGATGCGGTCGGTCTTCGAAAAGGACTCGGTCAATGCCATTCATTTCGCTGGCGTCAAAACGACAAATCGTGACGCAAGTTCATCGGGTTGTTTTCTGCAAACTGTTCGATCAGTTGTTTCGACGAATCATCGATCTGATCGGGAAGCTGAATCTCGACCTCAACAATCAAGTCGCCCGCGCTTCCATCACGTTGCTTCACGCCCTGCCCTTTAAGCCTCAGGCGTTTTCCACTGCTCGTCGCCGGTGGAATCGTCAGTGTCACCGTACCGGCCGGAGTGGGAACGTCGATTTTGGCGCCCAGTGCAGCCTCCGAGAGAGAGACAGGAAGCTTGAGTTCGAGGTTCCGTCCGATTCGGCGAAAGTTGGGATGATCCGAGACTTTGATCAACAAGATCAGGTCGCCGCGTGGTCCACCGTTGGGCGAGGGTTGGCCCTGTTCGCGGAGTCGGATTTTTGAACCGGTTTCGACACCTGGCGGGATGGTGACCGAAAGCTTTTCGCTTTGCCCACTGCGCGTCAGGTAGAACTCGGTCTTGTTTCCCAAAACGGCAGTCGCCAGGGGAATCTCGAGTTCGTGTCGAATGTTGGAACCACGTTGCGGAGCCGGCTGGCGTCGTTGCCGGCGCCCTCCGCCCGCGCCGCGGGGACCTGCGCCGCCACCGCCCATCATCTGCTCGAAGAAATCGGAAAAGCCTCCTTCGAACTGGGCACCTCGACCACCAAAGATCTGCTCCAAGTCGAGTCCATCAAAGCCACCGGCGCCCGCACCCGGGTGGTAGCCCGTACTGCGAATCCGCTCGAAATCGGCTCCGTACCGGTCATAAGCAGCACGCTTTTCGTCGTCGCTTAGAACGTCATAGGCCTCCTGAACTCGTTTGAACTTCTCCTTGGCGACATCATCATCTGGGTTTTTGTCCGGGTGGAACTTCAGCGCAAGCTTCCGATGAGCCTTCTTGATGTCAGCCTGGGAGGCGTCGCGAGCAACGCCAAGGATCTGGTAAAGGTCTTCTGCCACGTATATCTGCAGTTTGTAAGTGTTTTTGTATCGAAAAACGCCGCGATTCAGCCTCCATGTGCGAATGATTCGGCGCAGCCGCCCCAGCTGCCAAGATGGCATACCGCGACGTGACTATCGAATATTGCAAATCACAAACCGAATCCAAGCGGTGGTAAGAAAAATGTTGCCTTTCTTGGGAATTCGACGCCGTCTCAAGTCACACATTGCACGCCGCCTGCAAATTGCCCTGGGGAGCATCACCTACAACACGGCCATCGTGTAAAACGGTCGCTTCTCAATGGAAGCCCTTACGGAGATTGGTGTTCGATGCGTGGATGTGTTTGCTTGATGCGTGGTGGATTGATTGCGGCAACCTTGCTCGTGGTGCTTTGTGGAAACCACGTTGGCGCGCAGGACCCGACCGAAGAGTCGAAACGCAAGTATTTGCTTGAACGGATCGACGACATGGCAGTCGTCCAACTTTACGTAGACGGTTTTGACCAACTTTCGCTGCGTGACAAGACTCTGATCTATCACCTGTCCAACGCCGCCGTCGCGGGACGCGACATCTTTATCGATCAAAAGTACGAACATTCACTGGTGATTCGCGACTTGATCGAAGAGACGCTGCTTGGGGGCGAGGATGTGGATCCAGCTGTGTTGGCCAAGATCCGCAAATACGCCAAGTTGTTTTGGATCGGCAACGGGCCACACAATCCGATCACCGGGCAAAAGAATGTCTTGGAATGCTCCTTTGATGACTTTGTCATGGCTGTCAAAGTTGCCGCGATCAACGGTGCAAAGATTCCGGTCCATGAAGATGAATCGATCGACGAATTCTTGCAGCGTCTGAAGCCGGTGTTGTTTGATCCCGAGCACGATTCGCATGCAACCAACAAGTCGCCCAAAGAGGGCGCCGACATTCTGATCGCGAGTGCCAACAATCTCTACGAGAACGTCTCGATGGAGGACTTGAAAGGGTTTGAGGAGCGCTACCCGCTGAATTCGCGACTGCGCAAACTGCCTGACGGAACGCTCGAGGAACAGATCTATCGTGCGGGTTTTGACGAGCTGATTGCGCCCGGGTTGTATGCCGACGAACTTTCGTCGGTCATCAAGCACCTCGAGGCAGCGATTGAGTTTGCAACACCCAAGATGGCACGGGCACTGGGGGCTCTCGTCCACTACTACCGCACCGGCGAGGCGATCGATTTTCGCGAATACAACATCACCTGGGTCGCCGATGACGATTCGCCCGTCGACACGATCAACGGGTTTATCGAGGTGTATCTCGATGCACGCGGTCAGAAAGGGGCTTGGGAAGCCGTTGTCTATTTCGACGATCCCGAAAAGACCAAGATGATTCGTAAGTTCGCCGACAATGCGCAGTGGTTCGAAGACCATATGCCCTACGGGCGGCAATTCCGAAAACCGGAGGTCCGAGGCATCTCGGCAAAGGCTATCCAAGCCGTGATGGAAACGGGCGACTCAGGCCCCGTGACTCCGATTGGCATCAACTTGCCCAACCCTGGCGACATCCGCGAGCAATACGGCAGCAAGTCGGTTTCGCTTTCGAATGTGATGGAAGCGTATGACCTGTCGAGTTCCAAAGCAGCGCGAAACGAGTTCTGTTTTGACGAGGAAGAGGCGGCACGCATGAAGTGGAAGAGCCAAGCACTCGCACTCGAAGTCAACATGCACGAGGTGATTGGACACGCGTCGGGCCAGATGGCGCCACACCTCGAATTGAATCCCGAGGACGTCATCAAGGAATATTACTCGGCGCTCGAGGAAGGTCGCGCCGACCTGGTTGCCCTCTGGTTCCTCGGCGACGAAAAGCTGGTTGAACTGGGCTTGGTCGACGCAAAGGACCTCAAAACGATCCAACGAGCCGCCTACGAGCACTACACACGAAACGCAATGATGCAGCTGCGGCGCATCAAGACCGGCACCACGATTGAAGAAGACCATATGCGCAATCGCCAAATGATCGTGCACTGGTTGATGAAAAACACCGATGCGATCGACAAGGTTCGGCGCGACGGCAAGACCTATCTTCGCGTTGCGGATGTTGAAACCTGGCATCGCGGCGTTGGACAACTGTTAGCCGAAGTTCAACGAATCAAATCCGAAGCCGACCGTCCAGCCGCGATGAAGCTCTTTGAAACCTACGGGATTCACATCGACACCGAGTTGCGCGACGAAGTCCTTGAGCGGTTCGAAGCGCTCGACCAACCCGCGTTCACCGGATTTGTGATGCCAGAGCTCACCGCAACGCGCAATGCCGATGGCGATATCACGGACGTCACGGTCAGCTACCCGCTTGACCTCGAACATCAAATGTTGCGTTGGTCTGGACGACGCGATTAGCAACCGACCGACCATACGAGCCTAGTCCCAGTTCCGAGTGGGCCGCTAACGCTTTTGCGATCCGCTCGCTACATTGATTCGAAACCACAGCATTCAGACCAAGAATAGAGAGTGATCCATGCCTGGTAAGAAAATCCTGATGATCGTCGGGGACTTTGTCGAGGATTACGAGGCAATGGTGCCACTGCAGATCCTGATGTGCGCCGGCCACAGCGTGATCACCGTCTGTCCAGACAAAGAGCCTGGCGACACGGTCGCGACCGCGATCCACGACTTTGAAGGCCATCAGACCTACTCCGAAAAGCCGGGTCACCGCTTCGCGATCTCAGGCGACTTTGCCACGATCGACCCTGCGAGTTTCGACGCACTGGTGATTCCCGGCGGGCGAGCCCCGGAATACCTGCGACTCAACGCCCGCGTGCTCGAGGTGGTCCAACACTTCGCGTCGGCCAAGAAGCCGATCGCCGCGATCTGCCACGGCCCCCAGATCCTGGCGGCTGCCGGTGTGTTGGCAGATCGCCAATGCAGTTGCTATCCCGCAGTCAGCTACGAAGTGGGCGCAGCAGGTGGTACCTACGTTCCGCCAGCGGAAACCATGGATTCGGCACACGTCGACGGCAATTTGGTGACCGCACCGGCGTGGCCAGCCCACCCCGCCTGGATGCGAGCCTTCATGGAACTGCTCGGCTAGAGTGATTCTTGGAATGTCGCCTTTCGCTCCGCGAAAGCAGCGTCCGCAAACGCAACTTTTGCGGAGCAAAAGGCGACTATTACACAGTCCGTCCCACGCTCTGGCGAGCGTAGCGTCTCGAAACAAGAACTCAGAGGCCCGACGCTAGCGCGTTCGGCTCACGGGGAGTGGCTTCTGGGCACCTTGCAATCGCTAGAGCCGCTACGACCCCACCGCTGCGGCTCCTCAATTCACCGGTGCGGGCGTGCCCGATGGCGATTACGGGGGCGTTTTTGGCGAAAAGTTCGCCAGTTTGGGGCGGTTTGATTAGACTGAGTGGGTGAGTAGCTACTTGGTGCAGGCGAGGTGCGAGCCTTGAAAATTTGGATTCCTGCCCCCTCCTTTTCTGCAGCCTAACTTTCTCGACGCACCCGCGTTTTCTGACATGAAACGAACGATCGGATTGCTTGCCGTCGCCGCACTGTGCACGTTCCAGTCCACCCATGCAGGTGACCTCTTCCCCCATTCCGTTGCGTCGCAACTTGGCATGGAGGAAGTCTGGAAACGCTACCTGCCCGTCCCTGCGGGCGCGGATTCGATCATCGATCAACAGCTGTACGTCAACAGCGAGAACCCCCACGAGTACGTCGAAGTTTCGGCACCTGTGCCCGAAGGGACTCCCGCCTACGAGCGTGGTGAGCGGAATCGCGTCTGGTTGCGAATCGCAACGGACCAACTCAACGCTGCCGGTGAGCCGATTGGCAAAAAGGAAGCCGAGCGACTGGCGCTTCACGAAGTGCTGCGGCTAAAGCGTCGTGGCTTTGCCCCCGTGGTCACCACACGCGTCGTTCCGCGCGTTCACCTTTACACGTTGGGCAATGATGGAACGTGCGAATGCCGCGACGCCGAAACGGGCGAACCGATCTGGATGACGCGGGTCGGCGACCGAAACCTTTCCTACTTCGCGCTCGGTGTCAGCGAAGATCACGTGTCCGTGATCAACGGCCCTAACTTGATTCAGCTTGACGCCAGCAATGGCGAAACGATGGAAGAAGTTCGGATGATGGGCACTCCGCTGCATGGCGCTGTTCATGCAGGGAACTTTGCGATGGTTCCGACCATTCGTGATGGAGTCGAAGGCTACCCCATGCGGGATCCAACCATCGACCCGTTCATGGAAGTGGTCAATGGCATCGCGCTCACGTTGCCCACGATCGCGCCCGGTGACGACACCACACGCGTCGCCTGGGGCACCTCCAAAGGCTACGTCTACGTCATGGAAATGTCAGGCGAACCGTCGGTCCTTTTCCGCTTGGACACCGACGGGATCGTAAGCGGACGCATCGCTGCGGCCGACGGAAATCGATTTTTCTTCGGAAGTGAAGCTGGCCAGGTCTACGCGATTCGCGCGACTCGGATCGGCAAGGTCCTCTGGAGCGTCCCGTTCGGCGAACCGTTCTACAACGCACCGATGGTCGTCGGCTCGCAAGTTCTCATCCGGTCCACCTACGGCAACCTCTATTCGCTCGCGGTCGATTCGGGCAAATCAACCTGGGCCAGCAGTGCCCCCAGCATCGACGAGCTGATTGGTGCGATTGGCGACAACCTCTACGTCCGCACGCTCAGCGGTTCGCTTGCTGTGTTGAATCTGAAAACAGGCGAGCGCATCCGCACCTACGATTCGGTGCGTCCCGGTCGTTTGCTGATCAACATTCACTCGGATCGACTGTACATGGTCAGCGACGGGGGAGCCGTGCAGTGCCTGCGTCCCGAGGGTCACGAGTTGCCTTCGTTCACCCAACGTCCTGACATCGAGATCAAGGAAGAAGAGGTCAAACCGGCTGCCCCACAGGCTCCTGCGACTCCGGACAACCCGTTCGGTGCCGGCAATCCGAATCCGTTTGGCGATGCCGCTCCAGCCGACAATCCATTCGGCGACAACAACATGGACGGTGGCAATCCCTTCGGCGATGCCGGTGGTGACAACCCGTTCGGTGCCGACCCCAATCCCTTCGGGAATTGAGTGTCGCCTTTCGCTCCGCGAAAGTAGCGCTGCAAACGCAACTCTTGCCCAACCTCCGACCTCGTTCCCACGGTCCCCGTGGGAACGGACTCCGCGGACGCTCCGCGTCCCCAGCCATTTGAGCTGTGATCGCGTAAGCGGCCGGGCCACTGCACCTGAGCGTTACTCCACCTGAGCAAGGGCCCGAGGCCTCACGGCGGGCACCGCGGATTCGATTCGCAGTGCCATGAGCAGATGTGTTTGCCCAGGTCATCGTATGCGCCAACAATCACCCTCCCGCTTGCGGGAGGGTCGGACGCAAAGTCCGGGGAGGGAATACTCTGCAACGAACAAACCCTCTCCGGGCCTTAGAGCCCGACTCTCCCAAGGGAAAGTGTTTGTTTGATGGCCGCAGTTTAGATGCCTAGTACAAGGCCCTGCCCTCACACCGGGCCGTGCATTGCTTCGGCAATTTCGACGAGCTGGGCGACGCTTTTGCAAATCGCGGTGTAGCTCAACCGTTGCTGCAACTCAGGCGTGATCGCGCGTCCGCCAACGAGCAGACTGACGTCATCCGATAGCAACTCGGCCAGACGGTTTTGCCGCGCAACAAAGACGGGCCGATTGGGGATTGCCGAAACGCTCATCCAAACCAGCCGAGGTGGCGTATCGTGTGCCGCTTGCAAAAAGCTCTCAAGCGGCAAATTGCTCCCGAGGTTGGTTGCGTTCCATCCCGCTTCACGTAACCCCAGCTCGACCAGAGCGCTGGCCAATTGATACGGGTCACCCTCGGGCGTTCCACCAAACGCGATCGGGGCCGACGGAGGAATTGCAGGCAATTCAGTGCGAAGCTGGTTGATCAGCCGCACACAGATCTCGCATCCGCGCCGCTCTTGGTAGACGTCGAGACTGTTGTGTTCCCAGGCCGCCCCAATCCCTCGCATCGCGTCAGCAATCATCCGCTCGCAGGCTTGAATGGTCGATCCCGACTCCTCGATTGCCTGCTTCAGAACCTGCCGACAACCTGATTCGTTGCCAATCGCCAAACAATTGCGGAACTGGAACAGTAGCGGGTCTTCCTCACCAACGATCTCGGTGGTCCGCGAGTTTGCGAGCTGCGGCAAGCCGAGCAGATGGGGCAAGCGCAGTTCCCGACCTGAATCACTCACGAACTGCTGGAGTGCGTCGAGTGTGATCCGGCGGTGCCCGCCCATCGTCTTGATCGTGACGATCGAGCCCTTGTCGCACCAGCGCTTGACCGACGACTCACTGACCTCGAGCGCCTGGGCGACCTGCTTCGGAGAAAAACGTGGCTGTTTTGCGACCATAACATGAACGTTTTGAACGAAATGAACGTTTATCGAGTCTTTATCATACGCTAGAGATCAGCCGATCTGGCAGGTGTTTTGAAGCGAAAATCGGAATCAATTCGAGAAAAAACGCGAAAAGTTCGAAAAATGCAGTCTGGCGCGTTGAATCAGTTCGTCGATACGCGTATATAGTAAGTGAACGTTTTCGACATCCAAAACGTTCACGCAGGGTCGAGCACGGGGCCGGCCGCCTTTTTTCACGCCAAAAACTTAGGTTTCCTAGCCATGGCAGTTTCCACCGCTCAAGTCAAAACGGTCAAACAAGCTCCTGATGCCGCGTCAAGCTTTCCTGCTCGCCGCTCCGCTTGGCTCCGAAGCAACGAGCTGAACGAAGCCACTGCGGCGGTTGCCGACGAGCTTGTTGATGTTGATTCCCTCGATTCCAACCAGCTGCGAGAAATGACTCGCTCTTGGATTCAGCGAGAATTCAGCTGGATCAGCAACGAGGCGTTCGATGACGCTAGCAAAGGCAACGAGATCTTTGCTGAGTCTTTAGAGCTGAGACCTCGCGAAGAGGCCCTCGGCCTTGCCGCCATCCGGCGCTCGGGGGCAGACATGCCCATTCACCTAAGCCGGCTCTGCGAGGCTCCCCTGCTGACACCCCAGCAGGAAAAAATGCTCTTCCAACGCATGAACTTCCTGATGCAGCAGGCAGCCCGTCACCGTTCGATGCTAAATGTTCAACGACCCTCTCGCGTCCGCTTGGATCTGATTCAGACCCTCGAGGCGCTCGCGAAGTGGCACCGCGATCGATTGGTTGAGGCCAACCTTCGGCTCGTCTTCTCGATCGTGAAGAAGTTCGTCAATCCAAACAACAGCTTCGAAGACCTGCTTAGTGACGGGATCGTGGGTTTGATGCGGGCAGTTGAAAAGTTCGACTTCGACCGTGGTTTCCGCTTCAGCACCTATGCAACCCAGGTTGTACGGCGTAACTCGTATCGTGCCGTCGTCGTGAAACAGCAGGAACGCCAGCGTGTGGTCGGCGGTCTGCAGGAGATGGAGATTGATGTCAGCGATGAAACCCGCACGTCCGCGATTAGCGAAAAACGCTGGAACCTGCTTCGAGGCAAACTGGCGACCATGCTCGACAAGCTCGACCGCCGCGAAAAGCTGATCATCCGCGCCCGTTTTGCTTTGGGATCCCACCGTCGGGTGCGAACCCTGCAATCGCTCGCTGACCGGCTTGGTGTTTCCAAGGAACGCGTCCGCCAGCTCGAAAAGCGTGCCATGGAAAAGCTGCAAGCAATGGCGATCGATAGCCCCGCCGAGTAGTGAATCTGAGTCCGGACAACCGCTCGCTAGCATTTGCGGGCTTCCCCACTGGAAAGCTCTTCTGCAAAAAAATTGGCTCGCGAGTGAAGATGTAACGGTTGTTCGGTCGATACCGTTTGTGACGACAGTCAAGAGTCGCCCAGTACGACTCTTTCTGCACCCAGATCACTATCGGAAAAAGCAGCCGAACTGCGAAGGCAACCAACGATGAGCCGCAAACCAAACCTTCGACGCACGATCAAAGTAACTGCGTTAGCACTGACCGCTGGATGTTGCTTGGTTTCCGCAACCGGTTGCCAAGTTTCGGTCAATGGTCAGACCCTGCCAAGTCCGTACTACTTGCAGGATGACATTCAGTACTATCCTTCGGGACCTGAATTCAAGCTTCCGCTGGAAGCAGCCGCCCAACGTGCTGCAGCGGCCGAAGAGAAGAAGAATCGCCGCTAGGCCGACTTCTCATCTTGCCTGTGACGGCTGACGTCGCCGAGCGCGACGCCAGCATCTGGTCAGGCACATGCTTCAAAACACGCCAACCATCAGGCGACGATTCTAGGATTCGTCGCCTGCTCGCATAAATGGCGTCAGGACGAGATCGATATCACAGAACTCGTTGTCATTGAAGTAGAGCTGCAACTCTCTCGCAGCCGCCTCTTCGCCATCGCTGGCATGCACCAAGTTCATTTGTCGACTGCTGCTGTAGTCACCACGAATCGTTCCCGCGGCGGCTTTCAAACCACTGGTGGCACCAAGCATGTCGCGGACGACCGAGATCGCTTCGAGGCCTTCGATTGCCATGGCGACTACAGGTGCCGAGGTGATGAAGCTCTCCAGGCTCGGATAAAACGGCTTTTCGACGTGCTCGGCGTAGTGCTGCTTGGACAATTCGGGTGTCACTTGCAACATCTTCATGGCGACGATGTTCAAACCCTTGGTTTCAAAACGCGAGATGATCTCACCCATCAAGCGGCGTTGAACACAATCGGGCTTGAGCAAGACGAGTGTACGTTGCATGGCTGCGGAACTCCTTCGGTTCGATCGACCCAAAGTCGATCTGCGACCCTTTGGCCGCGAGTAGTTTGTTTGTCAGAAGACTGATTTCGCCAGAGTGATGACGTGGTCGGCGAAAACTGTCAAGACCAGCGCAAAACTGCGACGCGTTCAGAGCGTGCGTGATCGCTGCCCCGCCTCCGCGCGGAAGGGCGCTCGGGTCCCGGCGAGAGCTCGGATTCGTCGTCTCGCCTTTGGGCGGAGAAGCTTGAGCTAGTGCGGCTGACGGATGACCGGCGAACCGGCTCGCGGCGGACGTTCAGCCAGTTCAACGGCGGGCCGAGGAAGCGATTGGCCGCTCGAAACTCGATCGTTCGCATGACGATGTGCATCGGAGGTAGCGATTCGAATCGCTTCGTCGGGCGCGGGCAAATCAAAAGCGAGCGGCGTTTCGGCATAGGAGCCGGCGGCTGAGGATCCAGCTTCGCGTTTGACGGTGAATTCAGGCAACTGCCTCGCATACGAAGGCCGGCGGTCCACAACCTCCTCGATCCGCACCACCGCTGACGCCGGTCGCTTTACTGACTCGGGCCTGCGTTTCACTGACTCTGGCTTGACCGAGGGTGGGTTTTGAGTGACGGCGAAGCCTGGCATCACCAAAGCGTCGGCCGGTTTCGACGGCGACTCGATCGATGCCGACCTCTGCGCGTTCGATGCCGACCTCCGCGCGGGGGCCTGCGACGGTGTGCGAGGCTCAGTGGCCACCCGCGTCCGTTTGGCTCGCTTGGGCATCACGAAGTTGTCGCCGAGTGCCTCACGAAGCAATCGTTGCGTGCGACTGGCGTAGTCATAGCCTGGATGGACCGGATCGATGTCGTGAGGCGTGGTCGAGATCAGCGTCCCGTCGGGTCCGTAGCGATCCACATCGAGTTGACGGTGGCGCGCCGCAGCGGCGACCGCTTCGATCAACTCAAATTCCGGACGTGGCGCGGTGACCGGTGCAGCGGGGCGGACGGGCTTTGCCGTGGCGACGACAGCTGGCGGCGTTTCAGTCTTCTTGGTGACTCTCGGCAGCCGGCCCCGTCGACGCTCCGGTTGGCTGACCGAACGCGGCGGTTGATCCACGTTCTTGGTCGCCTGATCGAGTTCAGGCGCCGGTGGAACGACAGGCGACGGAATCTCGATTCGTTCCGGCTGCGCGGGAACAGGGCGCGGTGCTGGCGTCGGAACACTCGGTGCGCCCGGGTCTTCGGTCACCTGGCTCGGCGTCCACCCCTTCGGCTGCTGAATCACCTGGGATCCGTTGATGATCAGCGGCGCCGAATCACAGGAAACATCGTCGCACGGCCGGTAGCTGCGGCCCGCATCGAAGTGGTCGTAGAAGGTTTGGGCGGCGCGTTTGATTCGGGACGGACCTCGATTGCGCTGAGAATACGATTTTGGCGGCAGGTCAGCGCCAAGTCGGAAGCCGGAGCTCTCGCAGGCGTGATAGCCATCACCCCATCCGGCGCCAAACAGACGACCAAGTTGATTGACGCTGCCGTGCACATCTGCCGCAAAGCTGGTTGCCGAACCACTTGCTGCGACCACAGCAGCAGCTGCTACTGCGATCAAACGACGTTTCATCAAGCGGGAAGTCATCACCAATTCCGTTATTCACCAAGGTCGCAAAAACCGTGCATCCTCATGCAAGTGATTCAATCGGCACATTGAGACGCGCTGGAACGCTCGAGACCGAATTGGATTGATTTGTCGGGTTGTATCGATTGTGAGGGAGGCCGCATCGTCGCGCTGGACGGTGCACCGAGAATCGGCCAAAACCATTTTGATACTTGCGGCCCCCCCGAAGAACTCGAGCTAAGTTTTCGAGGACGGTTTTCTGTGGTGCCCTTCTCCTAAAGCGATATTCAAATGTCGAAGCGATCCAAAATCCTCGTCGATCCAGCCGTGCAGTGGTCCATTGCTGGTCGGATCATCGGGCATTGGACCCTCCTGCTGGTTTGCCTGGTTGCGATCAACATCATGGTCGCGCTGCTGATGGCTGCTGGCCAAATGTCGTTCGGCCAAGCGATCAAAGCGGCTGCGATGAGTCAGACCAAGACGCTCGGCGTGATGTTCCTGCTGATGCCGCTGTTCCTCCGCGACACCTTGAAGCTCAGCAACCGATTCGCCGGGCCGATGTATCGATTGCGGATGGCGATCAAGTCGATCACCGAGGGAGACCTGCCCACCAAGATCAAGTTCCGAACGGGTGACTTCTGGCAGGAAGCTGCCGACGACTTCAACGTCGTGCTCGACAAATACCGCGCCCTTGAAGAAGAAAACGCGGCTCTCAAGGCCGAAATCGAATCGCTACGTGAACCGGTTCACTCCTAGAAAGTAGGGTGTGTGCTCGCACGCACCAACTCCCTCGTCATCAACCGCAAACCGGTAAACGATCGGACAATGGCCCGGCAATGGCCTTGGTGCGTGCAAGCACACACCCTACCGATCGTGTGATTTCCCGGTTTTTGCGTCTTCTCAGCCCTCGCTGAACTCATCTACGCTTTTCCAACCGCTATCGTCATAATAGACGACGGTGTTCGGTTCAGGCCGATCCACCCTTGGCTCCCGTACGTATGGACGCGGATGTGAGAGCCTGCCCAACACGGAAGCCTTCTACCGCAACGAGTTCAACCCATGCGTGTCGCCAAAATCCTTCCATCCGCAGTGGTCGCCTGCCTGCTGCTTGCCCCCGCCCCTGTCCTGTTTGCACAACAGGCTGACTCGGAAGCAGCCGAAAAAACCGAATCGTCCAACGAGGGCCAAGCCGACCTTGATTCGGCAGTGATTCAACGAATCGACGCCAAGTCGCTAGATCAACTCGAATCGGTGGCGGCGTTATTGGAATCCGCAATCAAGAAGGGACTCGACGACGAGAACAGTTCGTTCGCCAAGAAGATGCTCGGAAGCGTCCGGCTTCAGCGAGCCAAACAGATTGCCGGATCGATGCTGACCGTTGGTGGCCGCGAACAGCTGCGCCGTCGAGACGAAGCACTTAGCAATTTGGACAAGGCGATTTCCAACGACCCCAACCTGGTCGACGCATACCTCCTGATCGCACGATTGAATCTGCTGCCCGGCGGCGACATGGAAGCGATCAAAGAAGCAACCACCAAGGCAATCGAACTTCTTGAAGATGACCCGTCCGAACAAAGCGCCGCCTACGTGCTTCGCGCACTAACGCGTGAAGATGACGAGAGTCGGATGGCCGACCTCACCGCCGCAGCCGAAAAGGATGCAACGAATCTCGAGGCCTACCAAGCGCGTGCGGCTCTACGCCTGAAGAACAGCGATGTTGATGGTGCAGTCGCCGACTTGCAGCACGTCCTCACTCAAGACCCCAACAACACGCGCGTTGCTGAAGTTGCCGTCCGTCAGCTGGTCGACCTCAATCATGTGCCCGAAGCACTCGAGTTGATGACCAAGACAATCGAGAAGAAGCCAAGCGAAGGCTTGTATCGCTTGCGAGCGATCCTGTACCGCATGGAAGGCAAAGAGGAAGAGGCTCTGGGCGACCTGAACAAGGCGCTGGCACTGCAACCCAAGGACTCTCATTCGCTGCTTCAGCGAGCCGAGATCTCCCTTTTCCGCGAAGACATCAAGTCGGCCAAACGCGATCTACGAGAAGCGATCAAACTCGATCCGAACATCGGAAATGGCGACCAAGCGATCTTTGTGCGTTGCCTGATCGCGGTCGAAGAAGGTCGCATGGCAGACGCCATCAACGACATGAACCTGCTCGTTTCACGAGACCCCAACAACGAGGCGCGGAGCATCCAGCTTGCGAATCTTTATCTTCGCGACGAACGTCCAAGGAAAGCGATCGATGTCTATTCCTCAATGCTCGATCGCAACCCGAACAACCCGAACGTGCTGCGATCGCGGGGTGACGCCCTGTTGAGTGTTGGCGACCACCAGAAGGCGATTTCCGATTACGAACGTGCCATCAAGACCGTCGAAGACTTCAACGACGAAGCAAGGAAAGACGCCGTCGACTTGGCTGGCATCCTCAACAACCTTGCATGGGTCCTGTCGACCTCACCCAACGATTCTGTTCGCGACGGCAAACGGGCGCTTGAATTGGGTCAGAAAGCAGCTGAATTGACGGAGTTCAAGGAAGCTCACATCCTCAGCACGCTTGCGGCAGGTTACGCCGAAACCGGCGATTTCGAGAACGCGGTCAAATGGAGTGAGAAAGCGGTCGAGCTTGGCAAACAGGAAGAACACAACCAACTCGATCAGCTTGAGCTTGAACTCGAAAGCTATCGCAAAAACGAAGCGTGGCGCGAGAAGCAAGAGACTGAAGAAAACGAAGTCCCGATCTTGTCCCCCGAAGATTTGATCGACACCTGATCGACGCCTCCCCGCGTTCCTCGTTCCCACGGTCTCCGTGGGAACGCACTCTTCAGACGCTCCGCGTCTTCCCCGTAGGTCATGCTTCGCATGACACGATCATCCGCGTGTAAGGCCCGACGCTAGCGCGTTCGGCTCAGTGTCTGTCGCCTTTCGCTCCGCGAAAGTAGCGTGATACCTGCGTAGCTACCTTCGCCAGAAGGTGGAATGCGTTAGAAGGTCGTCCTCTAAAACACCACGCTCTGGCGAGCGTAGCTACTGCTGATGGGGCCCGACGCAAGCGCGTTCGGCTCACGTTAAACCGGCCCTTAGACCGTCAGCTTCATCTGCTCTTGGAATTGCTTGAACAGATAGTGGCTGTCGTGCGGTCCCGATGCAGCTTCGGGGTGATACTGAACCCCGAAAGCGTTCTCACTGCGATGGCGAACACCAGCGACCGTGTCATCATTGAGGTTTCGATGAGTCACTTCGAGGCAATCAGGAAGCGAGTCTTCTTCGACTGCGAAACCATGATTCTGGGTGGTGATCTCGATCTTGCCGGTGGCCAATTCAAGCACAGGCTGATTGACGCCGCGGTGACCAAACTTGAGCTTGAAGGTCTTGGCACCGCATGCCAAAGACAACAACTGATGGCCGAGACAGATCCCAAAGATCGGTGCTTTGCCAATCAGTGATGCGATGGTCTTGTGAGCGTAGTCGAGCGGCTCGGGGTCGCCAGGACCATTGGAAAGGAAGACCCCATCGGGTTCCAAGCCAAGGATATCATCGGCTGAACAGTCACCCGGTACGATCGTGACCCGATTTCCCCGACTGGCGAAGTGACGTGGAATGTTCCACTTCATGCCGAAATCGATGCAAACCACATGAGCACCGTTACCGGCCGCTGCGGCTCCTCCAATCTCTGCCTCGGTCCACTCGTCGAGTGATTCGTCCCATTGGCGAATCTCCTTGGACATCACCTCGCGAACGAGGTCACGCCCGACCAAGCCTGGTGAGTCCTTGGCCTTTTGAATGAGGCTTTCGTCCGACTGCTCGATCGTCGAAATCACTCCGCGCATCGCACCCTGAGTGCGAATCCGTCGAACGAGGGCTCGGGTGTCGATCCCCGCAAGCGCCAGGATGTTGTGTTTTTTGAGGTAGCTGCTGAGGTCGCCTTCAGCACGGTAGTTGCTGTAGATGCGACTTTCTTCGCGTACGATGAAGCCCGAAAGTGAGGGGGCTTCGTGTTCGACGTCGATCGAGTTGACGCCGTAGTTGCCGATTTCCGGATACGTCATCGTGACGATCTGGCCACAGTAACTGGGGTCGGTCAGGATTTCTTGGTACCCGGTCATGGCGGTATTGAATACCACCTCGCCGGTCACTTCACCTTCGGCTCCAAACGCCTCGCCGGTGTAGACAGTCCCGTCTTCAAGAGCAAGTTTTGCTTGAGTCATATTAGTGAACCACAGGGAAAGGGGTTGGTCTCTCGCTGATGCTAGACAATAGCCAACCGCAGCAAAATTGACGAGGGGCCCCCTGGAGGCAGATCGATGTGATCGCGAAGGCCCACCGTTGTGCCGAAACACGGTAGTGATCGGCCCCGATAAGTCGCCAAGTGAACGCCACCGCGACGCAGTGAGCCGAACGCGCTAGCTCCAACAATCACCCTCCCGCTTGCGGGAGGGTCGGACGCAAAGTCCGGGGAGGGAAAAGTCTGCAAAGAACAAACCCTCTCCGGGCCTTAGAGCCCGGCTCTCCCTTGGGAGAGTGTTGAAACGCGCCAGTGAGCCGAACGCGCTAGCGTCGGGCCTTACATTTCGGGCCTTACACGCGGATGTGCGTGCCGTGCGGAGCATGACCTACAAGGAGGACGCGGAGCGTCCCAAGAGTGCGTTCCCACGGGGACCGTGGGAACGAGGGTTTCTTGCGGGCGGGCAACCTAGCTTCGCAGCAGGACGCCGATCGCGTCGAGGTACTCTTGAATCGTCTCGGCGTCAGTCGATTCCCAGCCGCCTGTCTTGTGACGCAAGATCGAGAGCTTGATCGCTTCGACGGCGTCGGCCAAGTCATCGGGTAGTTCCGGCAGCCCCGCGAAGGGTTGCACCGGCGACGCAGCGACCTCTTGGTCCTCGGCTTCGGCAACGGGATTGCCGGCGGTTGCGGTGGGAGCGGCACTTCCCATCGACGAGAGTTCTTCTTCGTCGCCAAAGTCGGGGTCTTCGTGCCGTGGTCCGCTCGCGACGTCACTCGGTTCGTCACCATATTCTTTGGTGCGACCACCGCCTTGGGCGGGCAACGTCACGTCTTCGTCTGTGTCCACTTCGACGATCTGGCTGTTGGTCGGACGTTGGGAATCGACGGCACCGTGTGCCTGCCAGCGCTGCTCGCGCATCCCCGAAACGCTCCAGCTTTCTTTCGAAGCCCCTTCGAGCCAAAGGGGGGCGTCGTCCCAATCGAGCGCGGCAAGGAAGTGACTCCAGAACAGGCCATCGTACGACTCGAAAGTCGATTCAAATCGATCGAAGACGCGACGCAAACGACCGACGTGAGGTGCGGTGACCCCGCCGACGCGTCGAGCCCACGCGTCATCCGAGTATTGAGTCACGTCGGCACCCGATTCAATCAAGGCAGCACGCCACTCTGAAATGATCCGGCCCTTTTCCCAGTTGGTTTTCGAGATCAGCGTGTTCCACTGACCCACAAAGGGTTGAGCGAGCTCGATCAGCTCCTCGTTATCTTCAAAAGCGACGTCGTCGATCGTAGGCGATTCAGGTTCGCTTGCGGCCGCTTCGGCCTGGGGCTCTTCGGTTGTTTCAGTCTTGGTTTCGTCTTCGGTGTCAGTAGGGACTTCAAAGGAGTCGTCAGCGGTCATCGGCATCCATCGCGAAAGAAGAAGCGTCGTCGAACAGGTGCAAGTACGTTAAACACGCGCTAGCAACAGGTGAAGCGTCTGAGCGTCAATTGCTGTTTCACTCGGCAAAAATCGTGTCCGATGGCAATGGACAGCGAAGGGAACCGGTGTGGAAAAAGTGTGCGGGTTTGAGAGATTAGTCTGCCCAAGCGAGCGTTGGGGCCATCCAGGCACCTGACCCTGCCTCGGACGATCCCCTAAACTAGTTCCTGCCCCATCCCTCCTACCGACGGCTTACACAATGATGATTCGCACCCAGCCTTTCGCCGCACTGGTCGGCACAACACTGGTCGGCCTGATGCTCGTTTTCGGTTGCGGCAAATCGACGACATCGGTCAGCAACGAAACGACCCCCGAAACGACGGAGACCACCGTGACCACGGAAGCGACCGAACCTGTCGATCGCACCGGCCAAGTGCTGCGACACGTTGTGATTTTCCAATTCAAAGACGAATCGAGCGAGGAAGAGGTCCAAGGTGTGGCCGACGCCTTCGCGTCCTTGCCAGAGAAGATCGACACGATCACCAAGTTTGAGTGGGGAACCAACAATAGCACCGAAGGATTCGACGACGGATTCACCCACTGCTTCATCCTCAGTTTCGCGTCGGAAAAGGACCGCGACGACTACATCCCGCATCCAGCCCACTCCGGCGAGTTTGCGGATGTTTTACGCCCCCAAATGAAAAAGGTCTTTGTGATCGACTACTGGGCGACGCCGGATAGCGAAGAACTTGAGGACGCAATCCAGCACGTCGTCTTCTTCAAGTTCAACGACGACGCCACCCCCGAACAAATCAAGCAGGTCGAACAGGAGTTCGCGGCCCTCAAAGGCAAAATCGATCTGATCAAAGGCTTCGAATTCGGCATCAACAACAGCCCCGAAATGAAGGACGACGGCTTCACGCACTGCTTCCTCGTCACCTTTGCAAACGAAGCCGACCGCAACGCCTACCTTCCCCACGACGAACACATGAAGTTCGTTGACATCCTTTCGCCCGTTCTCGACAAAGTCCGGGTGATTGATTTCAAAGTTCAATAACCAACTTCGACCGTCCAAGCCTCCAACGTCGTCAAACACAGGGCTCGCCATCGGCGCTGTTGCCGGCGCGATGATCGGCGTCTTCTTTTCAAGCCTGCTACTTGCCATCTGGCCCACAAGGCGGGTCAACGTCTAGTGGGTAGACATTGCAATCGGAATCGAGGACTTCGTTGACATTTCACCACACAGCAGCTTCGGACGACGGCGACGCGGACCCGCGAGAATTCCTGGGTACTTGCGACGTGATCGACTGGAGGCACCCTTCGATCAAGTCGCTTGCACTCGAGCTGGGTGGCGTCGGCCTGGGGGATGAAACGGCCGCACTTCGGTGTTTCGAGTGGGTGCGCGACGAGATACGCCATAGCAGCGACTACAAACTCAACCCCGTCACCTGCGCGGCATCGGAAGTGTTGGAGCACCGAACCGGATATTGCTACGCCAAGAGTCACCTGCTCTGTGCGCTCCTTCGCGCTTGCGGCGTTCCCAGTGGGTTGGCATACCAACGATTGCATGTCGATGGTCCCGACACCCCGTACTGCTTGCACGGTCTTTGCGCGGTCCATTTGCGAAACCTCGGTTGGTACCGCGTCGACCCGCGCGGAAATCGCGAAGATGTCGATGCCCAGTTTTGTCCTCCGCAGGAACAACTTGCCTTTGCAACGGAGCTTCCTGGAGAATGTGATGTGCCCGGCGTTTTTGCCAAGCCATTGCCGAGTGTGGTCGAAGTCTTGCGAAACTCAAAAACCTGGGATGCGGTCCTGGACGACCTTCCCGATTGGCCAGGCGCGTGAGCATTTGAAATGGCCGCCGAAATCGAACTCCTCTTCGCAAGCAAGATCGAATCGCTCGACAACGACCCCCGTCTTCGTGCGCGCGTCCTTTGTGTGATTGAGCAGCTTCCCGATGAGGTTCGTTCGGACTTCCTGAGCGACCCGACCTTTCGCATCGCCCCGGAGACCTACGAACCAGGCCGCGGTTTCACACTCTACATGTCCCTACCCAAGCCGGACGGAAGTGCGAGTCGCTGTGTGATCCTACGGCCGAAACTCGCAACCTGCGATGAAGCTTTCGCGTTCTATGTGATCGCACATGAACTCGCTCACGCCTTTTTGCGAAATGGCGGTTGGGGCGACATTACTGATCGCGAAAAGGCTGCCGACGCTTTAGCGGAAAGCTGGGGATTCCCCAAAACACGCCGACCTCTCTGGTAGCCGTCTATTAAGAAAACCCTCCCGCAAGCGGGAGGGTGGTTGTTGGTAGAGGCGACTCGTAGCCTCGTCCACTACGCATGGGCTTTTCGGCTGAGTCGCCCTAGGCGCGCAGCGCGTCGAGGGCTTCGCTTAGCAGCTCGGCGTTGCGCACATTCTTGCGCAGGGTCGCCTCGGGATCTTCACTTACGCGCCGTAGGCAATCGATATTTGCCTTCACCAGATCTTCATCGAGCAAACGGATCGCCTCGACAATGTGGTGGCAAATCTGAATGTCAAACTTGCCAAACTTGGAACCTTGATCGCCGATCACCTTTAACAGACCGTACGCGTCATCGGCGTTTGCATCGAGAAGATGAGAGATCCGATTTTGAAAGGGATTCAGGTCCAAGCCAATCGCGTGCGCGGTTTCTACAGCTGCAACCGACGTGGCTGGCGTCCCTTTTCGAATGAACCCGCGGACGCGCTGAGCAACTTCTTCGCTGTCATGACGAGCACCGGCAAGTAACCGAACGGCGACGGGAGTTAGATCGGGGTCGTTTCGATTCGTCGCCTTGAGCGCGGCGTCAATCACAAGCGGCGGGAACTCATCCTGCTTGACGAGCGCAAATGCCGCCGCCAACGCAAACGCCGGATCATCCCCTGCGAGCCAGTTCGCAAGCTGCCCGGGCTCCATGTCGGAACGCGGAATCTTGTCAGCGTCAAACAGCAGTTGGTGGCCCTGCTTTTCATGGTCAGCAAAATACTGCTGGGCCTTCTTGGCAGTGACCTTCGAATCAAGTCGAAGATTGCGGAACCAAGCGGGAGAAGACTCGCCTCGAAAACGCGCAAACAACGCGAGCACATACCCCAGCTCGACCGTGTTGTAGTAGCCCGAGCGCGACACGCTCCAACCTTGGAAACCAGCCTGCTTCCACTGCTCGTCGTACAGACTTGCGTCGCTGGCGAGGATCCCAAGCCCCAAACAGATCGGCAGCAAATTGGTGGTCCGTGGATCGGTATCGAGCGGCGAATCACTCGCCTGACCTTTCCAATAGTGCAACGAATATTGATAGGCCGTTTCGATCACTGCACGGAGCGGATCGCGGGCGATGGTGTCGGCCAACACGATCGACGGTTCACCCTCCGAATCCTTGTAGACCGAATTGTAGCCGAGCTCCTGCCATTCCTTGATCGAAACAGGCAACGGGCTGCGAGCCAAGTCAAACCACTCGGCAACAATCTGCGACGACGAATCGGCAATCGTCGCTGGCGAAGACTTGTCGATCGGAAGCTCATCGATAGAGCCCACGAGTTCAACCGATCTCACTCGATCGGCCCCCCAAACGTCAATCGACTTGCGCAGCAACAGCTCGATGTCGAGCCGCTGGAAGGTCGAGAGCGGAGGTCGGGGATTGCCAAAGAGACGGAACATGGCGAACCATCGTAGTGGTCCCCTGCAAATCTCACCATCGGAGGCAAACGCGCTCGGGTCCTCGCACACTGTAGCTACCTTCGCCAGAAGGTGGTCTGTGCTGCCCCGACGCATGCCATCGCCCCACGCTCTGGCGAGCGTAGCTACAGAAGAGAATGGCCTTGCCGCCCGCGCAAGCCCAACCCTCCCCTCGGCGCATAAAAAAACAGGCCACGTGAAACGCGACCTGTGAAACAAAGCTGTACTAGGAAATGACTAGCCAGCAATCTTCAGTTGTGGGCGACCGGCGTCCGACAAGATCGAACGAAGACGATCGAATTCGTCTGGGTCGGTAAAGTGGATCGTGATCTTTCCACGTCCTCGAGCCGAGCTCTTGATTTCGACCTTGGTCCCGAAAACCATCCGCATCTCTTGCTGCATCGCTTCGATTTGCGGCGAGATCTGGCGACGCTTCTGACGCGTCGCGTTGATGATCTTCTTTCCGGTCTCGGTGTCTTCTTCGGCCTTTAGCATCTCGGCGACATGCGATTCCGTCGCTCGAACGCTCCACCGTTCTTCCATGATTTTTTGCGCCGTTCGAACCTGCACTTCCTCGTCTCCGATCGGCAGCAAGGCTCGCGCGTGGCCAGCGCTGACCTCGCCCGCGGTCAACCAATCGAGGATTTGCTGGGGCAGCTCTAGTAGGCGCATGAGGTTTGCAATCGTGCTGCGATCGATACTCAGCCGGCGAGCCAAGTCGTCCTGCTTGCACTTATGTTCTTCGATGTACCGTTTGAAGGACATCGCCTTTTCGATCGGATTCAAGTCCTTGCGTTGCAAGTTCTCGATGATCGCCAACTCGGCAACCAAACGATCGTCGGCTTCTCGGACTTCCGCGCGAATGGTCTTGAGACCAGCGTGGATCGTGGCACGCAGTCTCCGTTCGCCACTGATCAGCTGGTACTTGCCATCGACGATGCGAACCAAAATAGGCTGCAGTTGCTGATGGTTTTTCAGGCTCTCGGCGAGCGACGCGATTTCTTCGGGATTGAATTCGCGACGCGGCTGGAACGGGTTATTTTCGATTTGGTCGACGGCCAACTCGAGCGTTTCGATGCCGCGATTCCCTTCGGCGTCAGGAATGGGATTGCCGTCCTCGTCGACGGGTGTTCCCAAAAGGGCAGCCAGCCCTTTTCCCAAACGTCGGTCCTTGGTCGTTGCACTAGTCACGCTGAAGCACCTCCATGCACAGCTGGGTATAGGCGAACGCGCCGCGTGATCGCGGTGCGTACTCAAACACGGATTTGCCGTGGCTTGGAGCCTCGCAAAGCGAAACATCCCGTGGCACGACACAGTCAAAAACGATGTCGCCAAAGAAGTCTCTTACTTCCTCGTCAACTTCGCGTGTGAGTTCTAAGTAGGGATCGTACATGGTCAGTAGGATCCCGCCAAAGGTCAGTCTTCGGTCAGAAGAAACAATGACCTTTTTAATGGTGTGAATCAGTTGGGTCAGCCCTTCCATTGCGAAGTACTCGCACTGGATGGGCATCAGGACTTCGGTGCTGGCCGCCAAAGCCGATTGGGTCAACGCACCCACACTTGGCGGGCAGTCAATCAGGACGAAATGGTAGTCGTCGATCACCGAATCAAAATGTTCTCGTACGCGGGTTGCCTGGTCACTGCCTGCGGTTGCCAGTTTGTCGACATCGTGAAAACTTCGACTGCCCGGAACAATCGACAGGCGATCGAGCTCCGTTTCGACGATGTGTTCAGCAAGCGGCATTTCATTGACCAAGGCGTGCCCGTCACTCGGCTCGACTCCAAGAGCAGTGGTGGCATTGCATTGCGGGTCCATATCAACCAGCAAGGTTCTTTCCCCTGCTAGCGACAATGCGGCAGAAAGGTTGACTGCAGTGGTCGTCTTGCCCACTCCGCCTTTCTGGTTCACCACGCAAAGAATCCTTCCCACCGTCCAATATCTCTGGATCGCAAAATCTGTGGATCGAGCTCACTTGGTGGGAAAGTAGGGGAATCCCAGTGAGTGAAACAAGACTGGTTTCACAAGAAACTGACCTTGACACAAGATCTTCCGCCAAGCCCCTGGGCCATCCCACCGAATCAGTAGCTACGCTCGCCAGAGCGTGGGGTGATGGAGAGCGGTCTAGCGGCACAGACCACCTTCTGGCGAAGGCAGCTACGAACTGATCACACACGACGGGCCGTAGCTACGCTCACCAGAGCGTGGGGTGATGGCGAGCGTTCGAGCGGCTCATGCCACCTTCTGGCGAAGGTAGCTACGTTCGAGACATGGCGCATGGGCGAAGGCCCGAGGCCTTACGGCCGGCGGCTCACGAGTTGCAGCAACTACGCGGCCTTCGCAGCCACTCGCTGGATTGCCATGGTGTCTCGATCTTCCAGCAGAATGCGATAACCGTGGCTGCACAGCAGCTCGATGCAGGCGTTGCGGTCCTTTTCCGACAACAACGCGTGCTCATAGCGGATCACAGTAGGGCGAATCTCCCCGAGCGGAATCGACTTGATAATCTCGAAGTCGAAGCCTTCGGTATCGATCTGGACCAAATCGATCTTCCCAGGAACCTGCGCCTCTTCGACCAATCGCGAAAAGGTCCAGCAAGGGACGTCCATCGCCACCACTTCGTCGCTCGAGTGCCCCGGCTTGATCAATAGACGCTTCGAGACACTTGCGATCGGCACGCTGCCGCTTTTTCGGGTGTAAAGGGTCAGCGTTCCTTCCTGAGGACCAATCGCGACGTTGACCAGCTTCAATTGCGGTTGATCGGCGTACGTCTTTTGCAGTGCCTCGTAGGCGTGCGGCTGAGGCTCGACCAAAACGCCGCGCCAGCCATGCTTGCGGATCAATTGGTTCAGATGATCGCCTTCACGGCCGTCGAATGCGCCGATTTGAACGAAAAAGAATTGCGAGTGATCGACCTGCTCCTGAGCGAGAGCCATCTCGAGGTAATTGTGGATCTCGAGTGACGGCTGCTTACGCAGAATCTCGGGCTTGCCCTTGCGCTGAGTCGCCGCGGTGGTGCGAAAGCGGCCGGTGTAAATCAAGTTTGCGATCTGACGACGCATGGCTCGTTCCTCTTGCGATTGCGTTGCACTGCCCAGTGATCCCGCAGCCGATGCCCACCGGCTGAGAGCGTACCGTACGAATAATCGCAAGAGCAAAACAAGAGAGAACGTCAGCCAAGTCACAGCGATCATGCCGGATCTGTGTCGCTGTCGCTCCTTGATCCGGCCTACGCGGCACCGATCAGGCCCAAGACCTAGCTGAGAGGGTTGAACGTCAATCCGCTCAGCAATTTGGGGTAAAAATACGTGCTTTTCGCGGGCATTCGCTCTTTGTGAAGGCTGATCGCCTCGACATGCCCCAGCTTCGCAGGCATCACCAACGCAGCCAGGGTGTAGGGCTGGTCGCCATCGCTTTCGGCCTGGCTACCTTCACCCTTGATCCCGTCGATCGTTTCCGAAACCTCGTGCACATAGGTCGGTTTGGGATGCCCTTTGCAACCGAGAAGCTCGTCGATCACGAGTCGGTGCAGGATCGAAACCCCGAGTCCGCGCCAGTCGTCACTTTGCTCGCCAGCTAGCTCTTTCATTTTTTCGCCCGCAGCCGCAGTTGCCTTGCAAAGCAACCAGCAATCGTCTGTCTTGGCGTACAGAGCGACCAAACCTTGTTCATCCGCGGCTTCCATTTTGGCCCAAGCAGCTTCGGCGCCACCAACGCCGCCGTCGACCTGTTCACAGTCGAAGCAATCGCCGAGCTTCTCAATGATCTCGGCCGCACTGAATTCAGCCGTCTCGCGAAGCAAGCGGTGGGTTGGCAGCACAATCATCCCGGGATCACTCATTCCAACCAGCATCGTCATCACGAAGTTGGCTGGGTGGTCGGGCGACAGACCGCCGGTCTCTTCCATCATTTGTGCGCGATAGTTCGAGGCAGTCTCATAGCGGTGGTGACCGTCGGCAACGAACATGGGCCGCTCTTCCATCAATTCACTGACCTTGGCCGTCACCGCTTCGTCGGTCACAGGCCAGATGATGTGCTTGACGCCAAGGTGATCGGTCGCTTCAAGCGGAGTCACTCCCTCGGTCGCTTTGTCGAGCAGCGTGATGACTTCGTTTTCGGGGTCGGGATAGAGGCCAAAGATCTGGCTGTTGTTTTGCTTGGTGGCGGTGGTCAACTTCAATCGATCGACCTTGGCCTTGGGGTGCGTCTCTTCGTGTGGGTAGATGTTGCCTTCGCCAAATGGCTGGATACGAACGCGTCCCATGAAGCCGCGACGGTTGTAGGTCTTGCCGTCCGCTTCAAACTCCTGGTGGTAGACGTAGTATGCGGGCTGCTCTTCTCGCATCAGCACCCCTTCGCTGACCCACTGCTCGACGAACTTCGCAGCTCGGTCGTACTTTTCGTCACCACTGTCGCCAGGCTCGGCGCGGTTCAAGATGATGCGAATGACGTTGGCCGGATGTTGCTTGTAGAGCTGGTCCTGCAGCTCGGGATCAATCACGTCGTAGGGTGGCGCGATGACATTGGAGAGGTCGCCAACGTGATCAAGGTTGTACCGGAGAGCGTTAAAAGGGGCAGTTTGCGGCATCTTTGCGGATTATTTCGAATTTAGGGTTTGACCGTGAACCTGGGCCTGAATGCGCACAGTTGACAATCGAATCGCTCGTCGTGGAAGGGGGCAACCTGGCAACGCGATACCCTCGGCACCACACCACGGCCGGTCGAGTTTTGCACAGTGGTCCGTTCCATGTTCGGGGTCATTTTCCCTGCCTTTATCAGCATCCAGTGGACGGTTGTCTCTCGCAGCGACACCACCAATCGGTGGGTGAACCTTTCCCATATTCGACTGGGGTATGATCAACGGCCTAAGCTCGACTCCACTCCAAGAGAAACCACCCATGCGTCCCCACAAGCGTTGGTCTGCGGTACTCCTATTGCTGCCCCTCTTCGCCGGCTGTGATGACGAAGCCCCTGTCGCTGAGAAACCGGCCCGTCCCGTGACTTTCTTGCAGTTGAAGGAATCGGATCCGGCCAGACAGACGCGGCTGACCGGTTCGGTCGACTCTTGGAAAAAGGAGATGTTGTCGTTTCGAGTCAACGGGCGAATCTCGGATGTGATCGAGCCGGGACTCACGATCGAAGGTGCGGTCTTGGACGACGAAGGCAACACCAAAGAAACGGGAACGCTGCTCGGCCGACTTGATACCGATCGGCTTGAGCTACAGCGCGAGGACGCCGCGGCGCGCGTGGAACTGATGGAAGCACGGGTCGCCCAGGCCGAGACCGAACTCACCCAGGAAGTCCCTGAGCAGATCAAGGAAGCGACGGCCGAACGCGATCGACGAAAGAGTCAGTTTGAGCGGCAAAGCAAACTGATGGATCAAAACGCCACCTCGAGAAGCGAGTACGAGGAAGCCGAGAATTGGGCCAAGCAATCGGAAGCCCAACTCGCCCAAGCCCGAATCCGTGAAGCGACCAAGACGGCAGAACTCAATGCACTCAAAGCGGAACTTCGCCAAGCCAGACAGACACGTAACCAGGCCGAACTGAATCTGAAAGACTGCAAACTCTATTCGCCCTTCTCGGGTCAGGTGTCCAAGGTTCACGCGATCGCCGGCAGCTACCTTGATGCCGGCATGCCAGCGGTCACGGTTCAGATGATGGACCCGGTCAAAGTGGAACTTGCCGTTTCGCAAGAGACCGACCGGCGTCTCCGTTACAACGACCAGTTGAAGGTCTACCTCGACAACGAAGACGAACCGATCACCGGTTTTGTCTATTTGAAAGACACGGTGGCCGATGCGGCGACGCGAACGTTCAATATCACTGTCCTGATTCGCAACCGCCGAGTCGAATTGCAGTTGCCCGATGACATCGACCCCGAAGGCCTCGCCCGCACAACCGAATTGTATTCGTTGGAATCCGAGTCGGCCGATGGTAACGCACCGTTCTATGCCGAAGAGCGAACGCTTCACCGAGAAGCCGATGGCCGAACGTACGTCTGGAAGGTCGAGGGGCTGACGCGTTCCGACCTGGAAAAGGATTTCAGCCCCGTTTTTACCGTCAAAAAGGTCTACGTCGAACTGGGTGAGAAGACGCTTCCGGTACTTCAACTTTTCGTGGGCCGTGAACTGACCGACCTCGGCGGACTCGATCCGTCGAAAGACCTGATCGCCGGTGCCATGCCCGAGGGCGTCAAGGATGGCGACAAGGTTTTCCTGTCTCGCAAAGAATGGCTCCTACGGCCCGGTCAGCTCGTCAGCGTGGACCTAAAGGGGCAAGCAGTGAGTCCCGGTTTCTACGTTCCGCGGCCGGCTATCTTGAGAAGCGACGGCAAGCATTTCGTGTTTGTCGCCGCGGAATCCGACAGTGGAAGCGAGTCGGCCAAAAAGGTCGAAGTCGAAGTGAGTGACTTGATTGGTGACTTTCGCCGCATCGAGCCGGTCGAGGAGAACGCCCTCGAGACGGGATCGAAAATCATCGTCGATGGCGCCCACTATTTGCGAGACGGTGACGATGTCAACGCGTTCGAAGAAATCGAGGTGGCCCTATGAACCTGCCTCAATTCGCACTCAAACACAAACCGGTCGTGATCGCCATTGTCGCGATCCTGGTCTTTAATGGACTCAACGTCTTCCTGACCGCACCGCGTTCGGAAGACCCCGAGTATGTGATTCGTGAAGCGGTGATCAACACCGAATGGCCAGGCGCAACGGCCGAACAGGTCGAAAAGCTCGTCACCGACCGCATCGAAGTGGCGATGGCGGACATCAAACAGGTCCGCCGCTTGCAATCGACAAGCTATGCCGGACGCTCCGTCGTTCAAGTCACGACCATCGATGCGGTTTCGGATGTGGATGCCGTTTGGGACAAGGTCCGTGCGGAACTAAAACTGATCGAAGGCGCGCTACCGGAAGGTTGCCGGCAGCCGGCGGTCAACGACAAATTCGGTGACACCGCCGCAATGGTCTTGGCGATGTATCAGGATCCGGACAGCGCCGAAGTTCGCCCCTACACCTCGCGCGAACTCGAGATCTTTGCCAAACGACTGCGCGACCGTGTACTCGATTTGCGGCCTTTGATCGAATCGTCCGATGGAACGTTGAATCCAAATTCGGTGGCACCTTCTTATGTGGCTCGCCTCGAAATGGTCGGCGTCCAGCCCGAGGTCATCTACCTCGAGACCGACCTGGGAAACTGGAGCAAGCTGAACCTCACGGCAGAACACCTTCGCGAAGTGTTGTCGCAGCGGAATGTGATCGCTCCGGCTGGGGCGATCGATACGAACGTTGACCGCGTGACGACGCGATTGACCGGCAACTTCGATGCTGCATTCGAAGTCAACAACGTGGTGGTCGGGCGTGTCGCCACCGGGATGGAATCGCCAGGCCGACAGACGATCAATGAACTTGCTCGCAACATCGGTGCTGGCCTCGAAGCGGGCGGGCCGCGTCCGACAGCGCAAGCGGTGCCCGTCTACCTGAGCGACCTTGGCCTGAATGTGATTCGGGACTACCAAAACCCTTCGCCTGGACTCGTGCGATTAGCCAACCGCGACTTCTCGGCCGAAGCGATTGTGCTCGCCTTCTATTTGAAGCCAGGTCAAAACGTTAGCGAAATGGGCAAGGCGGTCGAAGCGATGCTTGCCACCGCCAACGATACTTTCCTGCCTAAAGACATTCGCGTTGAAAAGGTTTCCGACAAACCGGAAATGGTCGACAAAAAGATCTCGGAAGTGGTCGACAATCTCGTCGATTCCGTTTTGATCGTCTTGGTAGTGTTGGTGCTTCTGAGCGGTTTTCGAGTCGCGACCGTTTGTGCCCTCGCCATTCCAATGATCATGTTGATCGCCGTCGGCGCGATGCGACTTTGGGGCTGTCAGATTGAACAGGTTTCGCTTGCCGCGTTGATCATTGCCCTTGGCATGTTGGTCGACAACGCGATCCAGGTCTGCGACAACACAAACCGCTTCCTTCGCGAAGGCGACGCGCCGGACGAGGCCGCGGTGAAGGGACCGAATCAAATCGCGTTCCCCATTCTGATCGCTACCTTGTCGATCCTTGCCGCCTTTATCCCGATGACATTCTGCCTCACTGGCGGATCCAAGGAATACGTGTTCAGTTTGCCCGTCGTCATCTCCTTGGCACTGGGCGGCGGCTGGATCTTTGCCATGACGATGACCGTCATCATGGCTCGTTGGATCTTACGGCCAAGTTCGTCACCTGCGCCGATCTTTGCCATCTTTGGTTTGTTGGGCGGGTTGTTTCGCAAAGGCAAGAAGGCGGATGAGTCGCAAGACGATGGGAAAGCTTCGTCACCCTACATCAGCCTTTGTTTGTTGGCGGTCCGCGCCAAGTATGTCACCGTCGTGCTCGCGGTTGGCTTGCTCTTTGCATCAACGTTGTTGCCGGTCAAGTCGGCCTTCTTTCCGATGGCCGATAGCCGCCAATGCGTGATCGAAGTCTTCCTGCCGGACGGTGCGCCGATCGCGCGCACGAACGAAACCATCTCGGGACTCGAAAAACTGGTTCAAGCGTTAAGCCGCAAGACTTACCAGGATGGGAACTGGGTCGAGTTGCCCGAGGATCGACTCGAAAACATGGCCGTTTACGTCGGTTTGGGCGGGCCACGTTTCTACATGGGACTCGATCCCAAACCTGACGCGGGCAGCTATGGAATCATCCAAATCAATGCGGCCAGTAGTCCGGTCGTGCCGCAATACGTTGCCGACCTGCGCGTCGCCGCGATGAAGGGCGTGGGCGATCCAGATTCCGAGGACTACGTCCCTCCCGTTGCTGGCGCGCGCGTGGTCCCCAAGCGTCTTGTGATGGGAACGCCCGTGATGTCTCCGGTCGACATTCGCGTCTTGGGGCCACGATTGGCTAGTGAGCGCGTGCTGCGTCATTTCTCGGAGCGACTCAAGGAAGCGTTGCTTGACAGTGGCGTTGCTTGGGATGTGCATGACAGTTGGGGAGAGCTCGGCAATCAATTGGACGTTGACGTACTTGGCGTCCAAGCGAACATGGCCGGTGTGACCAACGAGACGGTCGCCAACACACTCAACGCCTACTACACCGGGCAACACCTGACGACCTATCGCGAAGGTGACCATCAAGTTCCGATTCAATTGCGTTTACCGCCTAACCAACGTGGCACGCTCGACGAAATCCAGAATGCGTACGTTCAAGGCTACACGGGCAAAGTACCGCTGGATGCCGTGACACGATTAGAGTGGAAACAGAAGCCGGTCAAAATCACCAGGTATCAACGTGAACGCACGATTCGTGTGCTCGCACAACCCGAGAGCGGACTGGAAGCCAGCGAAGTGCTGGGACATCCAATCGTTCAAGCCGAGATGGCAAAGATCAAAGCTGAGCTACCGCCCGGCTATCGTCTCGAACTCGGCGGAGTCGACGAAGAGTCGGGGAAAGGCGAGCGGCAAAATGGTGCATCGCTCGCCATCACCGGTGTACTGATCTTTCTCTGCCTGATCATCCAATACAACTCATTCGTCAAGCCGTTGATGATCCTGTTGACGATTCCGCTCGCAGCGATGGGTGGCTTGGTCGGGCTTTGGATGATGGACTTGCCACTTGGATTCATGGAGACGCTCGGTTTCCTCGCTCTCTTTGGCATCACACTCAGCGCAGCAATTTTGATGGTCGACTTCTCCCAAAGGTTGATCTCCGAAAAGATCGCCTCGGGTGAAGGTCTGCCCAAAGAGGGTGAAAAATCCTACAGCGGCCTGAATCGCGAAACGTTCTATTCCGCTTTGGCCGAAGCGGGCAACATGCGGTTGATGCCGATTTTGATGACAACCCTGACGACCGTCGGTGGACTGTTGCCGCTGATGATCGGGCAAGGCCCATTGTTCAAAGGTTTGGCGACGGTGATTGTCGTCGGCCTTTCTCTTGGAACGGTGATGACGCTCTTTGTCCTTCCGGCTTTGATTGGCGTGATGGTGGAACTGCTCGGCATCAACCTAGCCGAGTCGGCCAAACCAGAACCCCAAGGCGAACCCGCAGAGGCGTAGGCGATCATGGCCAAGGCTCGCTCAAACCCCGACAAGCTCTACTACTTTATCGATATCGATCCCTACTCACGGCAAATCGTGAGCTGGGGCATCGAAGAGAAGTCCAAGGTTGAGGTCCACCTCACCAACGGTCTCTACAGAGTTTTCCTGTCCAAAGGGCAGTACAACAAACTGGAGGCAAGACTGACTGAGCCGGTCGATTGAGCAGACCTGGGACTTGGAGCCGATCTGTCGCCTAATCCCGCGACTTGTTGAAACTCGTGGTGTTCGGCGGATGTTTTCTTCGGGTAGGAGCGAAGGCAAAAAGGAAGTGAGCGGAGTTGTTTAGCAATTTTGCGTCCCGCTCGCCCCGAAGGTTGTTGCTAACATGGCGTCTAGCGTTTCAGTCAATTTGACGGAGGGAGGACGCGGTGATGTCGCGAGTCTGCTTGTTAGCAATCATGGTGTGTTGTTTGACGTCGGTCGCCTTTGGCCAAGCAAAGATGCGGCAAGGAACCGACCTGCCCGGAAGTATCCGCCTGAAGAACGCGACCACCACCATCGTGATCAACGGTGGCATTCGCGAGAATGGGCTCGTTCCCTACGGCGGCTTGTTTCGCTACCACGATCATGAGCACCGTTTCGAGGAAACGACTTGGTCGGTCGACCCCGTCTTGATTTCACGCGGAACAACCTACGTTCTCTCACGCAGTGACCGAGACGGCTTCGGAAAGCCGGTCAAACTCTCACCCAATCTTGTTCAGTGCAAAGCGTCGCTTGGCAAAGTGGATGTCGAAGTCGACTTTGAACTGGTTGGGTCGAACGCAAAGCAAACGTTTCGTTTCGATAGCCAGTATGACCTGACCGGTTCGACGTTCGTCTACTACGCAGAAAATGATCTGTTTGGGCATGCCAATGACATCGCCTCGTTTACCGGATCACTCCCGTCACGAAACCTCGCGCTTTACATGTATGACTCGAAAGCGGGAGGGTTGTCCGTCAAGCTCACTGGCATCGGCGTCCAGGATTCGAAGCTTAGCCTCTTCGGCGCCGGCATTTGGACCGGATGGGGACTCAGTCTCGAAAAAGGAAAACTGACGGGGCTTTCTTACGACGGTCGCAATTTCAAACGCTACGGCGATACCGGGCTCGCACTCGCCTTTGAGCTATCGGGCAAACAACCTGAATTAATCATCAACTACGATTCGCTCGCACGGCCTCCCTACGATCCGAAGTCGCTGCGGTTCTTGGAAAACTACGACCGATCGGACGACTACTACAGCGACTACCGGTCAAGTTCCGACGATGAAATGTCGAATCGCGAAACAGCCGATTCCTCCGCAGCCGCCAACAGCAACGAAACGACCCCGGGATCACAAACACTCAATAGCCTCGATCAAGCCATTGCGTTTCAAAACAAAACGAGTTGGCGTCTCAAGACGGGTAAGTCGATGCAGGCACGACTGGTGCGGATCAACAAGTCAAGAAAGACCTTTGTGTTGCAAACTCCGCGCGGCCGGACGATCAGCCTGCCAATTGATCGATTCCATTCCTCGGAACTGCCAATGTTGCGTCAGAAACTCGAGGAAGCGAGCCCCGATTGAACCAAAGACCGCTCGCGGTTGAGCATCGCAAAACGCTGCTCGAGCGATCTACATTTTGCTTAGAAACTCGATCGCCGCCTGTTTGGGATCATCGGCGGACGCGATCTCTTTGACCCGGTACTTGAGGAAGAATGGCCGAATGAAGGTTGCATCTCCCACCACCATCTCTTCTTCGGTTCTCACTTGAACTTCGCGGCGATGGTCGACCACCATCACTTCGGTGTAGTCCGCCAAATCAAGGATCCTCAATGCGTCCGCTTCACCATCGTAGAGGCACACATAGGCGTAGCCGCTCTTGATCAGCTGTGCGGTCAAGTAATCTCGGTCAAACGCCACCGGAACGATTTCGAGCGAGTCCGTTTTTACAGCAACCGGGAAAGGCGTGTCCGGGATGGAATCGGGAACCAGGTTCACCGCGCCGGTGGTCGTAAATAGAACGCGAGGGTAGTTCGGCTGGTCTGTTTCGCCAACTTGGCCAAAGATGATCTCGTAGGCTTCCTGATCTTGATGCTCTTTGCCGAGCGGAAGTCGGTCAAGATAGAAGATCAACCGATAGGCCGATTCGTGTTGATCCTTGATGGCGTTGACCCAGCCTGCTTTGCCGTCTTGGTTGGGGCCCGGATCGTAGAGATCATTCAGGACGGGATACTTCTGTTTGAACTTGCGAATCGCTTGCACGCGGTTCTCGGCCGCGACAAACTGGCGTCGTCGTGTTGATTGGGAATCCATAATCATCAAGCTCCGGGAGTAGTGGCACCCTGATTCCGGTATCATGGCTCCGCCAACTGCCAAAACGTAAAGAGTAGCGATTTTCTCCTCTCGCGCGCTCAGTTTTGGCTCCAAAGGTCGCAAATGACCAAAGAGACCGGGTGTTCAGTGTCAACTCAAACAGAATCAGGCAAGCCAGAATCTCGACCGAAGCGGCTTTCTTGGTCCAATGGGGTGCGCGAGCCTTGGCTGCTGTGGACGGTCGCACTGCTACTGCTTGTGGCCCTCGGATTGATCGTTGCAGATGTGATCCATTCGTGCATGACGGCCACCGATGCATTACTGGCCTACGCGCCAAGTGCTGCCGTCGCGTTGTTGCAACTTGCCGCCGCCATCTGGCTGGTCGAGGGCCTCCTGCGCAAACAACGCACAGCTGACTCTATCAAGCGAAGCCTTGACTTCTTAGTTTGGAATCATCGCCGCATTGAAGCGGCGATTGCAAACTTTGAGTCATTGACGACCGAGTTATTTGGGAGCGATGCCGAGGAAGATGAAATGATCAGCAGATTGTTGGAACAGGTTGCCGGCCCCCAGCAAGTCGCTGCTACTTTCGAAGATAGTAAAGCTTGGCGGCTACTTGAGGAGCGAAGGGCACTTGCAGATGTCATAAGAAACGCACCGATCCCCGCAGATTGCATCGAACTCGATAACTGGCCCCAACTTTCACAGGCGATCACGGTGTTATGCATCAATACGTATCGGTCGCCAATGGACGAAATAGGCCGGCATTTTCGGCCCAGCGAGAAGCATCGCACGATTGCACATTACGTGCATCGTCGACTGGGACCTGAGGAAGCGGGCCAAATCCGAGATCCAATCATCTTTGAGCCCTATGCGAAGTTGGCCGTAGCGATCCGGACGGACCTGGAGAGTGTACGAATGTATAAAGAGGAGCTCCGCGCGATTCAGGCCCAAGTTGCCCTACTTCCCTCTCGTCATCGCCAATGATGCTTGCGGCGTTTTTGTGATTGCGTAAACTTGTTGGCAGCCCCCAAATGACGCGGCGATTTTGTGTGCAATGCGGGGTGACAACATGAAGTAGTCGCTTGAAATTTGCGGGCATCTGACGAATGGGAAATTGTGGCACACCGGTCGTTGTCGAGGAAAAGAGCGTCCACGCCAATCCGGTCCAGGCGCTCGGCTTTTTTGTCAACGACACGCATCTGATCTCGGTTGCTGGACATCTACGTGAACTCGCCGACAAACCTCCCTATGGCGAATTCCAGGTGCGGGGCAACAACGGCGACCTAGGAAGTTTTGAGCTGGTCGACTGGGTAGCAGCACGCGACAACAGCCTCGACTACTGCTTGCTACGCCGAATCGGTGACAATGGCGAAACGCAAGCGATCAGCGAGCTCAAGACTGCAAACGTTCCAGAAGAAGGCGATCTGTACTGCTACGTACTGCGTGATGGCAAGCTTCATAACAGGGTCCTAGAACGGCCAGAGATGGGTATCGACTCGCAATTCGGTTCTGGGATTTTCTCTCTCAGGCTCGATGCTGTCGATGGCGACCTTGTCGTTGGCACGCCCGTCATCGACGCCAGCAACGATTCGGTCGTTGGGATGGTTTGTGAACTAAACGGTCAACGGGTTGACGTTGTTCCCATCCGCCGCGTCTCAGAAGGCTTTTTGGGCAATTTTGAGACGGTGGCCCCCAACCACACCCTGGGACTTGACCAAGTCGCTCAAGTGATGAAGGAAAAACTGGAGGTCAAACAGGCGGTCATCAATGACATGGCGTTGATGGTTGAATTAGCAAGTGTCTTGAATTCCGTCCACACCACAGCCACGCAGTATCTCAAGTCCCAGATGGATTCAGACGTACCCTTCATTGTCCTGAAAAACGCGCTCAACCAATGGGACACACGAATCACCGCGTTGCTGGGCGATCTTGACGTTGAAGACGCCAATCTGCGCAAATGGGAAATCATCGAGCGCCTCATTACAGATGGGTCCGAGCCTATCCCGCCCGGGCCTATCCTTGTGGAAAAGTTCATGGATGCGGTGAAACAACTGACCACGCTTGTCGCGACGACACCGGATAATCCTAAGAAGACGACCAAGACTCAGGTAAAAAACCTGTGTAAGCTGATCACGGAGCTCGGTGTTACGTTTGACGGTTTTTTGCGTCAAATCCAACAATACGGAAAACAAATCAAAAAATGCAATGACAGCGACAACTACGAAGAGTGTCTAAAGGACATGAAACGCGATCGAAATGATATACTCCAGCTTTTCGTCTGAGGAAACACTCGTGGTGCCCCCCCAACTCATGCCGCTAGTTGATGCTGTCATTAAAGCGGCGAACAAGTTGCTTGCTCGGGGTGGCCTGACGACAAACACACTCTTGGCTGTGCTAGCAACACTTCGGCGACTGCGCCAGCTTGCCTATGCCGACGCCCAACTCTCTGACCACGTCGCATTTGCCTACGCCTCTGCCGTAATGGCGAATGAACACCAGCTGCCTGCAGTGATTTCGCGAGACCTGAAAGTTTGGCTCGATGACTATGAGGATGTCAGGTCGGGCGATTCTGAATTCGATTCGGCGGTCGCCGCATTCAATACCGAGCTCGCGAACACTTCATCACCGTCAAGCTGGCCACCCATCCCCACCGCAGTGACTCCGAGCGTTGGCGATGTTCCTGTGCTTGGCGCACTTGGTGGAGTGATTTCGGAGGGTATTCCTGGGCTACACCCAGAGGAATTTGAAGACGTTCAGTTTTCTGATAGTGAAGATTTGGATCCGTAGTCCGCGTCCCACAATCACCCTCACTTGCGACTGCCCTGAATGAATCTTCAATACGAGGACTACGCTGCACTGATTACGTGGTTCAGTGACGCAACATCGGTGCGGTTAAGGGGAAAGACGAATAAGTACGATCCCTTTGTTGGAAGCGGACCAAGCCGATTTTCTGAGTCGATCGCAGCGTACCGAGCAACACTGGTCGATCGCCAGGATCAGTTCATCGCGGAGCAAAAGAAACACGGGATCGAATATACAGAGGCCGAAACTCGCTTTGACGACTATCTTTATCGCCCCTGCTACTTTTCCGTTTTTGGAAACTCGGATGCAATCGGACTTTGTCTGGTAGATGAAGTCGACGCGGCAACAACGATAGGGATTAAGGCCAACGCAAACTGCGACAAGCACATTCTCGGGTTCTGTCCTCGGGTCGATAGCATACGAGAATCCCTCAAAGACCTTCTGACATCAACCGAACTAGGCCGCCTGTCGGTCTTTTGCGACTTCAGATCTTTGTTCAGTCCTGGTGCCAACGAAACCTCCTTATCACGAACTGGACTTCCGCTCGCTGCAGTCGCTGAAATCAACCTGTCTGGAGTCGCAGAACACCTAGGCGGGCAGCGAATGACCGAAGCGATCACGAAGCTGATTGCCGTCTCGACAGCAAAGACGCTCATCGCATTAGAGAAGGAATTTGACTCGGTTGCGTTACCGGCGACCAGCACGGTCAACCACTCGAATAAGATCGCTCTGCTGCACGGCCAGGGTGACACAGACATCGCAATGGTGTTCTTCGGACGCAATTATTCGGTTATTGCATCCGTCCTGCTCGCCCTGCGCCAGTTGCGATTGACTGACCTACGTCCATTCCTTCCGCTTGACGACATGATTCGTGCGTCGCCATTTGGCCAGAAGTACGTCGACGATTCCGAGCTAGGCCAAGCAGGAGCGATCTCTCAGCTCGGTAATGCGCAATTGCTTAGCGCGACGCATACAACCATGGGCGTTTCACCAGAAGTGTTCACTGCCGATGCGGATCAATCTGAAGTGCAAGGTGTTGTCGACTCGCGCGTTGACGTGTCACTTGTGCCTGGCGCTTACCAAGAAATCAACCGAGTCCATCACCAGTTAGTCAAAAGCGACGCAGTCAATCGCCCGGATCTAATCAATCTCAATACCGGCAAAGACTATGCCGTCTGCACGGTTGGTGCTCGTGATTTGATCTTCACTTGGCCACGTAGCCGACGAGAGCGTGACGGTGAACGAGAGGGCGATCACGGCTCTTATGTCCAACGAACATTCATGCCGACTCGGAGTTTGATCCATCTGAGCAGCGCAGCCTATCGCCAGCTTGGACTCTATCCGAATGGTCATCCGATCCAGGATGGCGCCAGTGAGACGGGAGTCTTAGGGCTCAATAGCGTCTTGAGTTTGCCCGTTCCAATCCCTTTGACGCAACGCGAGTACGTCGAGTCGCTCTTGGGCCAGCATCAAGTACCGTCCGGCGGCGATTCTCCGGAGTTGCTGAAATACTATTGGGAGATTGGGCAAGGTTTGTTCAGCTACGATCGCGCACTGCCTGATGATTCCCCCGGTTTCGAGCTGTCGAAACTCTCTCTGTCGTTGAAGAAGCTACAACTACCGCGTACGTTGCGACGCGCGATCATCTCGTTTTTTGAAGAATACGCGTTGCTGATTTCTGATCATAGCGTCGCGCATCAAGTGGTCGACATGTACGACGGGCTGGCGACCTTTTACGAGATCCTCACTGTCGACCTGATGGCCTGGGTTGACCAGCTAACTCCCAACCAACGGAGCGCTTTCTCGGAAGAGTTGATAGTCGAAGAGTTGCAAGTCAATATCGCAGCGTTCTGGCAAACGCTTCGAAGTCGGATCTATCCGCATTCCTCAAGCGACGCCTCGCGATATGGCTGGCAAACCAATTGTGCAAAGTACATTCGCTGTGCCGACTCGGCACTAAAGTGTTCAATAGGCGTCGTTCGCGCATTGGATCAGCGTTACGTTCGATCGCGTCTTGGGGGCATTTTGGAGCTGTCTGAAAATCCTCGAACGCTGCTCTCGCGAAGCGTGATCTGCAGTCAAATGCGTCGACGCCCGCGAACCCCCGAGGATGCCCCCTATCCAAGTTTGACTCGTGTCCGCCTCGACTTTTCTACCCTCTTCAACGGGTTCGGCTACCTGGAATGCTTGCATGAAGGCTTTCACACGGTGTCGGAATGCTACGGAACACCACGCGGACTCCCTAACTCGGCCGCAGATCTAACGCGCAGCCAACAACTCGCGCTTTGGAGTCGCCAAGAAGAGCTTTTCGTTCAATGCATGGTGCTCTTGTTCGTTTTCAAGGGCGACTGGAGACTATTTTGGCGTGTCACATTTGCAGAGCTGTCTCTCAGTCCCTATGCCAATCGCAATCATCCAAGAGACCTGTTTTATGCTGCTCTCGAAACCTATGTTACGGTGTTCATCGCGACCTATTACGTGTCACAAGTGATGCACAACGTCCCCTACGACGAACTCATCAACGCAAGCTCTTGGGATAGTGTGCGGCAACGTGCTTTAGGGAACGTTTTCCCCACGGACACACGCGACCTGGGAGACCTGCAAAAAGACTGCTACCGCTGGTTCAGAAAGTATTTTCGACGTCACTACATTCTTCAGGAGAGAATTGTCGATCATAACTGTTCGGACTTATTCGAACATGCTGCACGGCACGCAATGACAAAATTTGAGGACATGCATCACAGCGAAGTCGATCGCGCCTTCGCAGTATTTGTAGACTTCCATGCTCGGACACGCCTGCTCGACAGGCGACCGGAAAGCGCGTTGATCAATCAAGCTTTTGAAAATGTTGAACCCGCGCGCGCGACACCCCATCCAGGTGCGGCAACTGACGAGTTGCTGCTGATTTGTGAACACGTTGCCCACTATTTTGAAACGATCATCCCGGATTCACACGAAAACCGTCGCGTGCATACGTTTCGTGATCTGGATGGCAAGAGCTTTCAGGGAAGTATCATTTTCTCCGCAACACTCAAAGGCAAGAGAACACGACGTTGGTCCGAATTCCAAATTGACCCTTTGGCCAACCGTGTACGGTCTCCGCTTTCGATGTGCAGACGAGAGATCCTGAGCAAAGAGATCGTAATCTCAAGAAACCTCTGGGACATCGCCACTCGCTTGGGCGCCCGGCGAATGCACGAACTCGCTCAAAAATATGGTGAGAATCGCCGAGCGAACCAATCTAGTTAGTCCCGTGGGGGCTGAGCAAACGCGTGGCATGATCCGACACTTCACTCGTCACGTCACCAAGCAAGCTCGCGCATCCGTCAACTGGCTCCATCAGTTCCGGCCACAAGATCAAATAGCTGCCATACAACTTACGTAACCGCGCACGTTCCTGCAGCGTGGATGCCAGAGCCAAACGGACTCGCAATAACGCTCTTACTTCCATGATGGTTTCGGTGCAGGAATGATGCGACAGTTGCTGCAAGGCAACGGCAATTTGACGCTCTAAGTCGACGGCATCGCCCCCATAACAGCCACGAACCGTCTCGCAATAATTCAGCCATGGAATGCGCTGTGCTGGAATGTTCATTTGCTGCTCACTCTCAACCGATAAGACAGGCTGAGCAAACGAGGGCGATCGTGTAGTATTTGTCGACATCTTAGTTTTCGGAGCGTGGGGCCCCACGGCTATTGCTGACTTTAAAACACGCAAGCTGTGCCAAGGGTAGGGAACATGACGATTGTGCGTTAATTACTCATCGGCCACACGCGACCCGAAATCCAGTGGTCGGAGTGTGCCAGGAAAGTATTAACCCTTTGCAAGGCCTACCTAGTAATTCGCTCAGATAGATGCGGATTGGCTAAAGTCGACGCGTCCGAATGTCGACGGCCCAGCCAGACAGGCTGTATCCACGTGTCAGCTTTGGGAGCAGCTGACGACATATTAAGAGATGGGGCTCAACCAAACACTTCCTGGTAGAGATCATCGTTGAAACCCACCAGGACGGTTTTGCCGACCTTCATTGTAGGGGCGCGAAGGTTGCCTGTTGGGCCGAGCATCATTTTGATCAACTCGTCATCCTCAGGGCGGTCCTTTTTCAGACTCACCGTGGTAACCTTTTTCCCTTTGGCAACCACGAGTTTGCTCATCCCTTCGAGCAGCCCAAGTGCCTCGTCACCTGCCATGCGAACTTTTCTTGCATCCACCTCTTCCTTGGTGGACACGCTGCGGGGCGCAAGAAACTCTTGCGCGCGAGTGCAGGACGTTCAGCCCTTGCGGTGATAGCTCCAGTCGATCTTTTTCGCCATCTTTCCCATTCCTCATCAAGTGTTAACAAACCGAGCGGGGATTGTACGCATGAACACAACCAATGGCGAGATCCCTACCACCCAAATGCACGGCGAGCACATTTGCGCGCCCCATTTCGCGCACAATAGGACCTATTAGGCTGACAAACGCTTTCAACTCTTCAGGAGAATCCCCATGCCACAAGGTGAAGAAGTCTTTCTTGGACTCAATCAATCGGGCGTCATCGTCTTCATCATTCTGATCTTCGTTTGCCTGCCGTTGTGCTGGCTTCCTTTCGTTCTTGATTCCACGAAAGCCGCGCCGAAGAGCTAGGGATTTGAACCAGCCCGTCCTTGACCCAACTGGGCCATCGAACATCGACGCCCAGTTTCGGCGCCCAGGAACGACGGGCAAAACCTGTTCCACTACGCCCACCATCCTCAGGCGAACTGTAGCGTGAGCACGACAGCGCATTCCGACCGACCGAGCGAGCGGCAGACATCCGCATTGAAATGCGCTGCCGCTGCGTGCTTGGTCGTCTACGCCGGATGGAACGCGTTGCACCTCGTGATGAACCAGCTCGCGCCATCGTTGTGGTTGTCGATCACTGGTTTGCCCTGCCCGACGACCGGGGGAACGCGCGCGATCACAGCAATGGCCGCGGGAGACTGGCAAGCCTCGTTGGCTTGGAACCCGTTGGCCTTGCCGATGTTGGGGCTGCTTCTAGCAACGGTCGGCGCCATCATCGTTTCGCCGTTTCGAAAAAAACGCATTGCCCTTTCGTCACGCTGGTTACACGCCTGGATGCTGACGCTAAGTGTCGCGTGGGTCATCCAGCTCGTGCGGTTTGCGACGGGCGCGTTTCCCGGTTGATGAAATCAGTCGGCAACTTGGCGCGAACCGACCGTTTATTGCGCGATCCATCTCACTCGGTGCGCTTCTGCAATCGTTGGCGGCTCGACCCGCCCTAACATCTTGCGAACCACCGACTCGGGCACAGAGTGATCCCGATTCTTGTTTTGTGTCAGGATTCGATGCAGCGGTGGCTCGAGATAGATGATCTCGATCTCGGCGTCGTAATCGGCGAAGAGGTCAATCCAACGCGCTCGGGTCACCTTCAACAGGTTCGTCGCGTTAAACGCGAACGACCTCTTTCCGCGTAGGTACTCGCGACACTGCTCACGAGCGGTCTGAATCACCGCACCTTGTTCGTCGGTCGGATCAACTTTCATCTCGCGGCGAATGTTGTCAAGCGAAACGACCGGCAAGTCCTCGTGGTTTCGGGTCAGGTAAGTGTCTTTTCCCGTCCCAGGAACGCCTGCCATCATCGTGACGCGGCAAGACCGCGCAGCATACGGAGCGTAGTGCAGGTTCGGTTCTTGCTGGCGGAAAAACGAGAACCGCGCGTGGTCATTCGCAAAAGCAAACACATCATCTGCACAGCCAAGCTCCTCGGCTAGCAGCAACCAGTAAGCCAGGTTTTCTTCGGAGCGGTCAGAAGACGCGGTGGTGCGCCCGCGGTGATCAGCCAGCGCAAAGAGATGCAGCAGTCGATTCGAAACGTAACACGACATCCGGGCAACTTCATGAGACGGTTCACTCCGCTCCTGTAAAAAGACGGGCCGACCATGAAAACGAACCAGCTTCGCGATCTGCTCCCGCGTGGAAAGGTCACATTCCAGACGCCGCAATTCGTTCCGTGCCAGCTGCTCACCCCGGACGGCGTGGTTGGGTGATCGAATCTTGCCCGTTTCCGGATCAACCTGGCTCGTCGCCGGTTTGGCTGAATCGTGAAAGAGGGCTGTAAAGGTCAGGATCGTCTGATGCGTCTCAGGAAGTTCCCTCCAGCCCTCAAGCTCACTCAACTGCCGAAAGACCATCTTGGTGTGAGTCCAGACGTCCCCCTCGGCATGCCAAGCCGTATCCTGAGCGCACGACGACATCGCTTGGCACCAATCTTGCGATTCGCACCAATCAATGACGCCGTCAAGGCTCAATCGACTTAGCTGTTGCCAATTCATGTCCAGATATCCACGCCCTCGGCGAGTTCATTGGGAACCATCGCCTCGTGCTGCCAATGGTTGCTTTGTTTGACTTTTTCTACAAACTCGGGTCGTACCATTTTGGCACGTGCCGAAACGCAACCGTCGCATTCCGTACGCACATAGAGCCCTTCCATCAGATGGTCGACTTGACCGGTCGTGGGGTTATCGAACTCGCTTGAAAACTGAGACGGCCCGATCAGTGACTGCAGTGCATCGCGACCAATCGCGCCGCGATGCACAATGGGAACGGTTTCGATGCCAGTATCCTCGAGTAGTTCAAGCCGATCATCGAGCGTCAGGAACAACTCGGACTCTTTGTTGTAGATATCAAACTCGAAAAAGTAGTGAGAGAGTTTTCGATAACGTATTGAGTGTTTCGCATACACCCATTCGCCAAACAGAATGAATTTATTCTCAAGACACTGTTCCAAATCGAAGCGTTTCGCATTGGCCCACTGTTTGAACAAATCGTACTGCGGGTGCATGCCTTCGGTGATCAGATGTCCGCGACACTGCAAAACGAGATCGCCATTGTCGGCAAAGTGAATGCCAACATTCGTACCATCGATCTTCTCTTCAACAATCAGCGAGTCGTCACTGATTAGCTTGAGAGACGGTTTTTCGCCCAGGCGTTTGTCATCGTCTGTCCCTCTCGCGCCAAACAGGTGCGGCGTTCGGGGGTATTTGACAAAGTTTCCGTGTGATGTGCCCATGGTTGCACCAATCGCAAAAAAAGAAGAAACGCAATGGTGCGCCGATGTCGGGTTGCGACACAAGTCGAGCCAATCAGGTTCGGAACGTTCAGCCCGCACGTAGCTACCGTCGCCAGACGGTGGAATGTGCTGGCAGGCGTTCACCACTCTCCCACGCTCTGGCGAGCGTAGCTACCGGAAGGGCTCAAACGTGGCAGTGTCATGTAGCTACCGTCGCCAGACGGTGGAATGTGCTGGCAGGCGTTCACCACTCTCCCACGCTCTGGCGAGCGTAGCTACCGGAAGAGCTCATACGTGGCAGTGTCATGTAGCTACCGTCGCCAGACGGTGGAATATGCTGGCAGGCGTTCACCACTCTCCCACGCTCTGGCGAGCGTAGCTACCGGAAGAGCTCATACGTGGCAGTGTCATGTAGCTACCGTCGCCAGACGGTGGTATCTGTTGGCAGGCGTTCACCACTCTCCCACGCTCTGGCGAGCGTAGCTACCGGAAGGGCTCAACCGTGGCGGTCGGATAGGATTGCGTCGCAGCGGCGAAAGTGCTGCTCTTGGTCGAGTGAATAGACCGCTTCGCGTAGATCGACCAGATAGAAATCCGCTTGACGCACGTCGGCACCGCGCAGGTCGGCGCCAACGAGATTCGCCCGACGAATCTCTTCGGGCGGGCGGTGCCAAATGTCGTCAAATTCGTTGGTGTAAAACCCTGTCTTGCTTCCATGCCCAGGATAAGGGCTCCCCACCAGACCACTTCGTGAGGAGCCAAGATGAAACGCACAGCCGCGCAAATCGGCGTCTCGCAAATCGACACCCTGCCAATCAACGTCGGCCAAGCCGCACGCACACAGGTTCGAACCTGCCAAACTCACGCCTCGCATCACGCTGCTGGTAAAGTCTGAACCGTAAAAGTCACACTGCAAAAAGCTCGCGCCGACAACGCGAGCAAATTCAAAATCACAATCCTTGAAATGCGTCTCGGACCACGCCGAATGGGACCAGTTGGCTGCGTGTAGGTCCTGGGCATTGAACGTGCAGGCGACGGCACAGCTGTTTTCGAAGTCAATCCGATCTAACCTCGCTTGAAGGAACGATGCCTTGCGAAGCGTCGTTTCGCTAAATTTGGCATCGCTCAGGTCGCAGCCAAGAAAACAAACATCGTTCAAATTGGCCCCCGAGAAATTCGCTTCCTCCAGATGGGCACTAAAGAACCGGCAGGCGACGAAACTCGAATACCGCAAACTCGCATGCTGCAAATCCGCTTCGCGAAAACTCACCCTATTGAACTTGCAATCGACCAATTCCGCATCACTCAAATCGGCCTCAGCGAACGAAGTGTCCTCGCCTTGGCCCGATGAAAGGTTGCTGTAGGACAGGTTGGTTTTGCGAACGTCAATGTCCGACCAATCGACCTTCGGCCACATGGCGCCTCGGAATTGCCCACCCTTGATGTCCGTGACCTTCGCCGTGTCGGGACGCCAAGCGCCGTCGAGGGCATGAAGAACACTCGCGACGAGCGCAATGTGCTTTCCGCTATAGACCTGCAGACGCTCTTGAAGTGCGCTGTCGTTGAACGCCAAGTCGACGATTTCGTCAAGCAACTCGAAACTCTCAAGCTGACTGGCGTCGGTCCGATGCGAGTCCTGATTCTTGATCCAAGCGACAGCGAGGTCAGCGGCAAGGGCCCGCTGGACACGACGAACCTTCACGCATTCTTGTAGATGCTGCGGCAACCTGCGGCTCGGCCGACCAGCGATCGACGCTCGAATCGCTTTCAAGTACCTCTTTCGATTCGGGAACTGGCGACGAATCGCCCCGCGAATGCACTCCGAAAGGCTCCGGTGCGTTCGGTCGATCATCAGCTCGTCCATCACCAGACGACAGACGCTTGGCCGCCCCATCGTCTCGCCAATCACGTCGAGGCGTTTGCACTGGGCGACGATGCGACCAACCTCACTGCTGTTGTTTGAGAGCAAATACTCGATCAGGTCGTCGATGTTCCACGGACGCAAGACGATTGTTTCACCGCGGCGCACCGACTTGAGCGATTCGCCGATCAGCATGTCGTTGGAGGCCTCGATCACGAAACGCTGATCAAATTCACCCGCTGCCCCGCCCTTCACCTGCTCTTTGCCGACGACCAACTTCGGTCGATAGGGGAGCTCGGATGCGGCGAGGTGACAAAGCGCTGTTCGTTTACCCGAGCCGCTCGATCCGCAAAGCCGCAGATAGAAAGGGGCACCACATTGCATGCGAGTGGCAACGTAGTCCTCCAGCAACACGGGCTGGTTGGTTTGCGGCGAAGTGATATGCGGCCGAACGGGCGCACGTTTGGGCTCGATCATGCTGGACCCTGGATCAAAGCCGGACCGGGTTTCCTGTCATTCTTTTGGGGTGGTTGGAAGGAGTCAAGTTTTTGGGCAGCGGGGTGGCTCAACCATCGAATCCGCCACTTCCGCCTGAAGGCGGTACGACGAACGGCTGCAAACCACCTTCTGGCGAAGGTGGCTACGCGCAAATCCTGGACTCAGAGGCCGCCAGGGTGTCAAAGTTTGCGGGTTAGGTCGAGTTTTTGGATTTTTCCGAATTTTCCGAAATTGGATCGATGATCCAGCTCGAATTCGACGATACAGCTGTTGAAAGGATGGTCTGCGACCGAGATGGACGCATTCCGAGTCCTTTACCCGGGGGGGTAACCAACGAGTTGATAGCAAGGTCCGGCATGGAGCCGGAGCCATCAGCTCGGCACAACATCCCATCATCCATTGGTGAACCAGTGCGTACCTTCCGTTACTCCCTATGTTTCACAGTCTTGTTTGCGTGCCTGGCACTTCCCGCCTCGGCACAATCACTGCGACGAGCAGCGATTCGCAAAAGCGAAAGCAGCGCTCGTGCAGCATGGCGTCCCGTCCGTCCTGTCAGCTCGGAAGAGTCGGCAAAGGAATCTGGCCGCCTTCGTCGTGTCGATCACCACGAAGAGGTTGAGTCGCTTGCCGCACCAACACCTGTCGCCGATGCGGCCGCAGACGCGCCCGCACCGCCCGTGACCGCGGAATCGCTCGATGGCAAAGTCGATCTTGCACCGCTGCACGATTCGTCGGTCGCCTGTGACGCGCTTCCGTCGTCCGAATGCGGCTGTGGTTCAGCCGTTTGCTCGGGTGGCTGCGACGACATGTTCTCGGCAGCTTGCGGTTCATGCTCGGGCGAGGGCTGCAGCATGTGTGGTGAGCTGTGCAGTCCACGAGCTTGGCGTCCATGCGTAACGCTCTGCTTGCCGCAAGACGGATGGCTCAACTTCGAACTACTTAGCTGGTGGCAAGATGGCGTTTCCCTGCCACCATTGATCACAACCAGTGTCGATCCAACCGTTCCACGTGACGATGCAGGTGTTTTGACCGACCCCAACACACGCATCCTGTTTGGCGGTGGCGACATCCTGAAGAAGAACCTCGACGGCGGCCGACTCAAGTTCGGCGTCTGGTTGGACAGCAATCATACGTGGGGTGTCGGTGCAGAGCTTTTCGAATTCAGCACCAAACGCTCGGGCTTCAACGCCACCAGCAGTGGTGATCCGATTCTTGCTCGTCCGTTCTTCAACATCCTGACCGGCGAAGAGGACTCGGGGTTGATTTCCTACCCAGGTGCCGACACGGGAAGCGTCGTCGCTTCGGTCGAAAGCCGCCTTTCAGGAGCCGCATTTCACGTCCGCCGCCTGCGATGCTGCAACGAAGGCTGCAGCAAATGGTTGTTCTGCGGATGCCCAGAACATTTCTGTAGTCGAACTGAGTTGCTGGTCGGATACCGCTACCTTGAGCTCGAAGAAGGGATCTTCATGAACGAGCAAACGGTCAGCACCGATCCACGCTTTCCAGGCACCCTCGATATCACCGACCGATTTAACGTGCGGAACCAATTCAACGGTTTTGACGTCGGATGGTCATATCGCCGGACCCGCGGTTTCTGGACTTGTGACGCAACGTTGCGACTCGGGATTGGAAATACACGTCAATCGGTCTCGATCGCTGGTCAAACCACGATCAACGACCTGACCAACCCACCTCCAACGACGCAGCAGGGCGGATTCCTGGCCCAATCCTCGAACATTGGCGTCTACCGCCAAAACGAGTTCGCGGTTGTGCCCGAGTTCACACTCGGGGCTGGCTACCAGCTGACAGACCACTTCAAAGTGACCCTCGGATACACCTTCCTTTACTGGTCGAACGTTGTCCGACCGGGACTCCAAATCGATCGTGACTTGAATCCCAACCTGTTTCCTCCACCAAACGGAAATGGCGGAGCAAACCGACCGGGGTTCACCTTTGACACGACCGACTACTGGGCCCAAGGGATCAACTTCGGTGGCGAGTATCGCTGGTAGTCCTCAATTTGAGGACAGTGCAGATTTCAACCCGCGGTCAAGTTACCGGGGTTGAAAAACCGATAACTTCCACCAGGGTTGCGCCGTCTTCGCTGACGGCCACAATCATCCCATCCTCAATTTTCCTCTGGTCGCTCTAGCTTGACATGGCGGCACGAGGGAACAAATGAACCAACGAAGAGCTACCGAAGATGGTCTTCCAACGATTGATTCGCCGAGCCGACCGCACATCCAAAAAAGCTGCATCTCGCCGCCAACGTCGGCTCTTGGTCGAATCGCTGACACGCCGCGAGCTGCTTGCTTCTGACTTGGGAGCGATCGCAGGCGTCGCCTTTATCGACGAAGCAGGCGACGGCTCCTCGGCCGGTGATCCCCCCGTCCTTGTGGACGCTGGAGGCGATTTGGTGACCCCGGGAACACCGGGCGCCCAAGGGATCCAGATTCAGTTGTTCGAAGACACCAACGGCGACACCGTCTTTGACGTCAACGACCTGCTGATTGGCACCGACATCACCGACCTTAACGGCAACTATCGCTTCGATGGTCTGACTGCGGGTCGGTACTTCATCGAACAGCAAGCGGTGCCTCAACTCAACACGCCATCAGCGATTCCTGTCGATGTGACGGTGGTCAACGGGATCCAGACGGCACTGATCGACGACTACTCACTGACGTCACAAACGGTGACGGCCGATGCAGGCACACCGACCAATTCCGATACGGCTAGTGCAAGTGAGGCGATCGGTGGTGCCCGTGACATTCAGGTCACCAACACCAACTCGATTGGTCAAGTGACCGTCTTCGTCGACAGCTCGGCCGACACGCTTTCGATTGGTTCGCTTGGAACCGCCGAAGGAACAGCACTTATCCAATATGACGGGAACGACGGTGTTCCGACGCTGAGTGCTTCTGGTTTGGGCGGTGTTTCCCTGGCTGGCGGCACACCAGGATCGACGCTCGACCCAGGTGCTGGCTTGATCGTCGAAACTCGCGCCGACCAGGCTGGCGAGACACTCTTCATCACTGTCTATACCGATGCATCGAACGCATCGACCGTCAGTGTGACCGTACCGCAAAATGCGGCATCGACCGAAGAAACGTTTGTCCTTTTCTCGAGCTTCACAACCTCGCTCGGATCGGGTGCTGACTTCAACGACGTGGGAGCGATCGAGGCTTCGCTTTCGTTGTCCTCAGACACCGACGTGGTGATCTCGATCGCAGAATCGCGTCGCCCTGACATCGTGACAGCTGACATCGCGAACATCTTGCCGATCACCCTTGGCGGACAACTCTTCATCGACACCGATACCGGCGGCGGACAAAATGATGGGATTCGCCAGGGAACCGAAGCGGGTGTGACCGGCATACCGCTCGACCTTTACCAGCTGACCAACGCTGGTGACGCGGTCGATCCCGACAACCAAGTGCCGCTCACTTCAACCACCACCGGCGCTGGCGGCGTCTACAGTTTCCCTGGCCTTGATCCAGGACACTATGCAGTCGTCGTACCCAACACGGCATTCCAAAGTGGCGCCACGTTGTTCGGGTTTGCAAATAGCACAGGTAACGACCCGGCAAGTGACCCCGACGACGATGTCGATGATGACGATAACGGCACCACACTTGTTTCGGGCGACGTCGTCACCGGAACGATCACATTGGTTTCCAACAGTGAACCCACCAGTGATGGTGACGATGCCAATACCAACAGCACTCTCGACTTTGGCTTCTTCCCCGAAGTCGACTTGGTCACCACCCTGTCGCTGAACGTGGCAGGTTCGGACGTGATCGCTGGCGGCAACGTGGTCTTTGACGTTGTTGTTCAAAACGATGGACCGCTTGACGCCACGAGCGTGCTGCTCGAGTACGACATTCCAATCGGCTTGACCTTCACCGGACTTGCCAATGAATCGGGCTCGTTCACGACGAACCAAAACGGCACGACGCTCGAAGTTTCGATGGGCACGATCGCCGAAGGAACCTCGGGTAACTTCCAGATTTTGTTGGACATTGCCAACAATCTGACCGCCGACGTCAACAACACGGCCGTGGCAAGCTCGACGGAAGTGGACCAAAACCCAGCCGACAACTCCGAAAGTGAACTGCTCGATCTCGTCGAATCGGACCTGAGCATCACCAAGACCGATGTCACCGACCCGGTCAACGCTGGTGACAACCTCACCTACACCATCACCGTTACCAACGATGGTCCCGATGCAGCAACGGGTGTGACCGTTACCGACCCGCTGCCAGCCAACGTGACCTTCGTCAGTGGCGACGTCGATGGCAATGCGAACCTGGTGACCTTCGACTCCCTGTCGGGCGACATCACCGCGGTGATCGGGCCGCTTGCCAACCAGGCCACATCGACCGTTACCATCATCGTGGCTGTCGACAGCGACGCTCCAAGTCCACTCAGCAATACGGCAACCGTTTCGGCCAATCCGAACACGGACCCCGATGCAACGAACAACTCCAGCAGCGTCGACACCACCGTTCAGAGAACCGTCGACCTGGAAATTGACAAGTCCGTCACGGGCAGCCCCGTTGCGGGTGAAGACATCACTTACACGGTCGTGGTGACCAACAACGGTCCGAGTGACGCACGCGGCGTCACGGTGACCGACACGCTCGTAAGCGAATTATCGCTGGTCACGGGCAGTTTCGATCCAGGCACATCGGGCGCCGTCCTGACCGAAAACGGCCAAGACTTGTCCTTTGACATTGGTGATCTGGTCGCCGGTGCAAACGCAACATTCTCATTCGATGTCTCGATCGCTCCGTCCGCAACCGGCACAGTTGCGAACACGGCGACCGTATCCACGACGGATACCGACAGTGACTCGACCAACGATGTCGACACCGAAAACGTCGCTGTGCTCCGCGAAGTCGACTTGATCATCACTCAATCGGTCAGCCCGACGACCGCCGTGCCAGGGCAAGATCAAGTGGTCTACACCTTCACCGTTTCGCATGGTCCGAATAGTTCAAGTGATGCGGCGGACGTGGTCGTCACCAACGCATTACCAGCCGGCCTGACAGGTGCGGTGATCTCGGCTCCAGGCTCCGACGATACGGACTTTACCAACGGTACCGTGACCGTTGATTACAACTCCCTGCCGATCGGCGAACAACGCGTGTTCACCGTAACGGTCGACGTTGACGAAGACGCAACCGGCACGATTTCTAACCCTGTGTCGGTCGCTTCGACTGGTACGGAGCTTGAACCGTCGGACAACACGGACGATGGCACAGGCGATCAAATCACCCTGACGCCTCAGTTTGACATCAGCTTGACCAAGCTCGCCGACAACCTTACCCCTGGGCCAACCGACACGATCACTTACACGATCGATGTCACCAATTCGGGCCCAAGTACGGCAACCGGCGTTGTTCTAAGCGACACCGTACCAACCGGCCTGACCTTTGTTAGCGGCACTTTAAACGGTCAAAGTGCAACGCAGAGCGGCTCGGACGTTTCCTTCCCAGCGATCACCATCGACAGCGGTGCTACGGAGACAGCAACGCTCGTCTTCACCATCGATATCACGGCCGATGGAAGTGTGATCAACACCGCAAGTGTCCCCGATCTAACCGCAGCTGGTGAAACCGACGCGACCAACAACTCGGTCGATGAGGAAATCACGGTCACGCCACAGGCCAACCTTTCGGTAACGACCCAGGTCGCGCCAACCGAAGCTCAACCCGGCCAGACGATCACTTACACCATCACGGTTGACAACGATGGTCCATCGACAGCAACCAACATTACCGTCACCAACACGCTTCCCGCCGGACTGACGTTCCTCAACGGTACCGGTCGCAACGGCGAAGCCTTGTCAGCGACCAACGGTGTCGTGACTTACGATGCCGGTGACCTCGCCAACGACGGCACCTTTGATATCGTCATCAACGCGACCGTTGATGCCGGTACCAGTGGAGCACAAGTCAACAATGTCTCGGTTTCGTCCGATGTGAACGACCCTGACAGCAACGGCGACGCTTCCTCGACAACCGTGACGATTGACCCTCGAACCTCAAGCTTCGGCGGTCGCGTCTTTGTCGACCTTGATGGCGACGAGATTCAAGACGCTGGGGAAGAGGCGATCGCGGGCGTTCAGATTGCTTTGACCGGCACCGATTCGCAAGGAAACAACGTCAGTCTCAACACGACCACCGATGCCAACGGTGACTATCTGTTCGAGAACCTTGCTGGCGGTACCTACGAAGTGACCCAAACCCAGCCCAATGGATTCCGAAACGGATCCGAAGTGGTCGGAACTGGCGCAACCGCCACCGCCGCAGACAATGTCTTCTCACAAATTGCCTTGGCTGCCGAGACAAGTGCGACTGACTTCAACTTTGTTGAACTCAACGCCTTCCTCTCGAAACGCCAATTCCTCGCGTCCTTCGACTAGTCGGTGTCGACTGATCAACCCGTCCAGCTGCTACTGGGAGCCGGTGATGTTTGTTAGCGACGGCAGGACGACTTGATCAGGTCCGCACCAGGACACGAGGAAAGGCAAAAACGCTCGGAAGCCGGGGGGCACCGAGCGTTTTTTCATGCGCACTCAGCAAGCCCGTTCGTGGTCCCGCCAGAACGCGACCAGAGAATTGAGCCGTGATCGCGCAAGCGGCCGGGCACTCTTCCGCAGATCTCCCGGCCCAAAGCCACACAACAACTCACTTCTTTTCAGCAACGATCTTGCCGTACATGTGACCGCCGACGGCATCATGTTGCCAGGTACCCGCGTAACGGTCCGAGTGGATCAAAACACGAGCACCAAACGTTCCCATTCCGGGGATCCAGAAGTTGTCGAGCGTGATCACGGGGGTGCTGCCTGACCAAACGATCTTGAGGTCCAGCGGCACTTCACTGTCGACGTCGCCATACTTGATGCGCGCCGTCAGACGGTACATGTCCTCGGCAGCAAGCTTTTCACATTTGCTGATCGTGTACTCTTCGGTCTTCGGATCGGCCTCTTCTTTTCCGTCGATCGTGAATTTGCCCACAAACTTGGCCCCGCTCAAGTAGGAAGCAAGCTTCGACTCACGCTCGGTGGGCTCCGCCTTCACTGCAGCGTCGGAAGCAGGCTTCTGGTTGTCGGGCGCTTGGGTGCCTGATGATGGGGCTGCAGGATCTTGAGCCACCAGCGTGGCGCCGCCAACTAACGTACCGGCGAAAAGAATGAGCGTAGACAATGTCAATCGATGCATGACAGGTTCTCCGTGCGTAAAGGTGCGAACGACAAGTGAATGAACCCGAATTCGCCGAGTTCGGTCCGCACGTTTAGAGTTCATCCGAGCTGGCGACGGGCCGAGCATACACTTCGCCAAATTCCCGCAGTGGCCTACAGGCGCGATCAACCTCATCGCGATTGTCTGCGTTGACAAGTGCATAGGCAATTCGGTCACCTGATGCGACCCAAAGCCCCTTGATCGAAACCTTGCCCTCGTAGTGACAGGCCCCATGACTCCAGAAATAGTCGAGTGCCTCGGTACGATGCTGCTCACTAAAATGAAGCTCGATCATGAATGACATGACGGTGATTCCATGAAGGTGATGCCACTGGATCTTTCAGGATTCTATCCGATTCTCGGCTCGTTGGTCGAACAACGAGCCGAAGAGAAAGTGATTTTGCGATGAATGAAAGCGAGCTTCAATACCTACCGGTTTGTGGGGAGACCGAGATCGAGGAAGGCGGATCGAAAACGTTCGTGATCGGAGACATTCGAATCGGCCTCTATCGGCTGGGCGGAGAAATCTTCGCACTCGACAACGACTGCCCGCACGCCGGCGCATCGCTTGCACACGGCGAGGTATGTGATGGCGTTGTTCGATGCCGTATTCACCACTGGGGCTTCGACATCAAAACGGGCAAGTATGTCGACCAAGACATGCCTCAATTCAACGTCAAGACAAGAGCCATCCGCGTCGTGGATGGGACAATCGAAGTCCAGGTGTGATCTTCAAAATGCCGCCTTTTGCACCGCGCCCGTGAGCCGTTGGCCGTGAGGCCTCGGGCCCTTCATCCCACATGCGGTTTACTCAATGCCCAGCCAACACACGAACGGTGAAAGGCCCGACGCGAGCGCCACAGGTTGCAATTGCGATTCCAATAGGCTTCGAAAATGCGCGTATTAGCACTCTCCCGTGAGAGAGTCGGGCTCTAAGGCCCGGAGAGGGCTTGTTTCAAAAAGCGATTCCCTCCCCGGACTTTGCGTCCGACCCTCCCGCATGCGGGAGGGTGTTTGTTGGAGCGTCGGTTAACCTTGGACAGTTCGGATCGACAAACGTCAACTCAAAATCGCTCTTACCGCTGCAACCCGTTCCCAACTGGTCGCTTGCCAAACCATTTGACCGGCGATGACCATTCGCTGGCGGGGACGACGTAACCTTGCTTTCGAGGGCGGGAAAAACGCAACTATTGTTCTCTCGACTTGAGCTTGGCATGAGTTGGTTGGCGATCACAATCTGTGTCTACCTGGGCGTCGCGTACCTTGGCCTTGCTGCGGCCGTCGTGCTGTGCAGCGATGACGATCAGTGGCGTGAGAATCTTTGGGAAACGGCCAAACAAAAAGAACGCTTCGCGGCGGTGGCCTACGCGGGCGCAATCAGCGCCGCGTTCCTGCTGATCGGTCCCTTTGTCCCCTTGTTGTTCATCGCGACCGTTTGGCAAGAGTATCAATCAAGCAGGTTTTGGAAGCGTTTCTCGAGGGTCCACCGCCCTGCCCTGATGGAGACCATTGCGTTCAACCAAATGGATGAGTCGGGTCGTGCCTGTGTGAATGAAGTCGGCGAACGAGCCGAGTCGCTAGGTTTCGAGAGTGTCAACTCATTCCTACTCAAGCCAGAACCGCTCCTCATCGAAGTGCAAGCGTACTTAAGTCCTGATCGACAGAGCGTGCTCTGCGTCGGCCACTGCAATCGGGATCGGTTCTATTCGTTGACGACCCTACTTAGCAATCGTTTGGCGATCGAAACCAGTGTCGATGACATCGCAAAGAACATGGAGAAAGATGTCGACGAAGTGAACGCCACCGGTTCCTTTTGCTGCGAGCACTTTGATTGGGACGACGCAGACCTCGCGATCATCTACCAGCGACATTGCGACTTGATCGGCGAGCAATGCCAGCTTCTCGGCTGCGAAACAATGCCCATCGAACGGGAGCACGTTCGAGCGACCTTACGATTTTCGAATCACCGCTTCGGGCAAGCGATGCATGCACTCGGCAATGTCGACGTCTTACCACCCTCACCGCCGTGGCCATTCTCGGACGCAGCGCCCCCGACTCCCATCGCGCCTGTGGACCCGCACGGTTCAGGTGAGCAACCTCCGTTGACCGTTTGACGTGGTACCGAACGCTGCGGAGCATCGCCGCGGTCGACCACACCACCAGTCAAAACCGATCAAGAAAGTACTGATTGGTCGGGTATTTGTTCTCTTTGGCTGACTCGGCGGGCTGAATCGGCAACATCGCGCGATGCTGCTTGACGATTTCAGGTTTTGATGCGGCGAGGTTTTTCCATTCGTTCGGATCACGCTCGTGATCGTACAGCTCCATCGAACCATCCTCGTACTGATAGAACCGGTAGCGTTCGGTTTGCACGGCATGATTGTCCGGCCCGTAACTGGTGAGCGTCGGATGCTCCCAATTCGATTTCGGATCCTCAAGCAGCGGAACGATCGAATGTCCGTCATTCGAAGGGTTTGCCGGTAAATCGCACAGATCAACAAGCGTCGGGTAAAGATCGATGAGTCCGACCGGCTGATTGCAGACACCAGGCTTCGTTCCAGCAGCCGAGATGATCAGCGGGATGCGATTGGCGCGATCCCACAGTGCTTGCTTTGCGAATCGATTCTTCTCGCCAAGGTGATAGCCGTGATCCGACCAAAGCATCACGATCGTGTTGTCTCGGTACGGACTCGCGTCGAGTGCGTCGAGCACTTTGCCGACTTGTGCGTCGACAAACGAGGTGCAGGCAAGGTAGCTCTGCACCATGTTTTTCCATTCTCCCGTTTTCTTGGCCCACTCGGTACTTGGCATCGCTGGTAGCTCGTTGACCTTGGCCGACATCTCCGGGATGTCATCGAAATCGTTCGCCAGATACGGGGGCAACGCAACGCTTTCCACCGGATGCATGTCGAACCATTTTTGAGGCACGTACCAAGGGACGTGTGGCCTCATGAAACCCACCGCCAAGAAAAATGGCTTGTCGTGCTTTGCCTCGAGTTGCTTGACACCATAGGCAGCGATCTTGAAATCAGGCATCTCGGCATCCGTTTCGGGAAACGCCCCCCAATCCGTCTGCGTGCCACCAATCTTTTCCGGGAACCAAGCGGGATCGTATTTGAATCGTTTCTTGGGTTTCGGCCCAAAGCTCGAGTGCCCTCCGTAATCTTGAAACACCTTCGCTTTGTCGCCGTTGTGAAAGAGTTTTCCGCAGGCAAAGGTCTGGTAACCATTTTGCTCGAAGTATTTGGGCAACAGCGTTGCTTTCGAGGCCGCTGCGCTCGCCTTGGGAATCTGCCTGTCGGAGATCTGTGCGTAGATTCCCGAAGTTGTCGGCAGCAACCCCGTGAACAGGCTCGCGCGACTCGGCCCACAGATCGGTGCCTGGCAATGAGCGTTGGAAAACAACACGCCGCGCGCTGCTAAACGGTCAATGTTTGGAGTCTTCGCATTCGGGTGTCGCCCCAAGCATCCGACCCAATCATTCAAGTCGTCGATCGCGATGAACAGGACGTTCGGTTTTTGAGCCGACGCCGTCTCGCCAAAGCACGGGAAAGCAAGAAGGATGAACGAGAGAGTCGCCCAGAGAATTCGTCGGGTCATGACGGTAGCCGTGGTGGTGGGACGCGAAAGGAAGGAGTTGCAATACTCTATCCGATCCCACCAGGACCTGCCGAATTGGCCTCGCACCCATAACGTACGATCCAACAATCACCCTCCCGCTTGCGGGAGGGTCGGGCGCTAAAGCCCGGGGAGGGAATGACCGTTGCAAAACAGACCCTCTCCGGACACATTGCCGTGAGCCGCTGGCCGTAAGGCCTCGGGCCTTTGCCAAGCGCGCGCATGAACGTAAGCCCGGCCGCTTACGCGTTCACGGCTCATGGCAACTCACGCTGAGAGAACGCGTAAAGAAACGCCACCACCTTCTGGCGAAGGTAGCTACGCTACTTGATCATGCCCTTGTCTCGTAGCAATGCGATCACGGCGTCAGCACATTCGCCGACTGACTTTTCCGACGCGTCGACAACCAGATCGGGCGACTCGGGCGTTTCGTAATCGGCTGTCACACCAGGGAAGTTTGGCAATTCACCTGCGTCTGCCTTTGCGTATTGGCCTTTCTGATCACGCTGGCGGCAAACGTCCACCGGCGTCGCAACGTGAACGGTCAAGAAACGCTCTTCGCCGAGCAATTGGCCAACTTTACCGCGAACGTCCGCCGACGGTGCAACAAACGAAGCGATGCAGATCAGACCAGCGTTGTTAAGCGTTTCAGCCAAGTGGGCACTGCGGCGCAGGTTTTCACTGCGGTCGTCGGCGGTGTAGCCGAGGTCGAGACTGAGTCCGCGGCGAACCTGTTCACCATCGATCATCGAAACGGCTCGACCTTGATCGAACAGCTTTCGCTCGACCGCATGTCCAATCGCCGACTTGCCGCTGCCAGTTAAACCGGTAAGCAGAACCGTCACCGCCTTTTGCCCGAAACGAGCCGCTCGATCATCAGCACTGACCGTGTCGACGGTGTTTGGATCTTTGCTTGAATCGGCCGCCACTTCGTCATCCCAAACCGACTTGGGCGAACCGTCTCCTGATTTGTCCAGGATCATTCCCGATGCTACCGTCGCGTTGGTGATGCGATCGACAACGATAAACGCACCCGTGCTGCGGTTGCGGCGATAGGCGTCGAAATGCAACGGTCCGGTCAACGAGATGCTGACTCGGCCGATTTCGTTCAATTCGAGTTGCGGAGCCGGTGCTCGGTGCAACGTGTTCACATCGACGCGGTACTTGAGCGTGTCGATTGTGCCCGGCAAGGTCTGCGACGTGTGTTTGAACAGGTACGTTTTGCCCGGCACCATCTTCTCGCCATCCATCCAGACGAGCATCGCTTCGATCTGATCGCGACTCTTGGGGACGTTACCCGAACGAACGATCATGTCACCGCGACTGGCGTCGATTTCATCTTCGAGCGTCAGTGTCACCGAAAGCGGCGCGTAGGCTTCTTCAAGCGCACCGTCAAAGGTTACCACCTCTTTGACTTTGGAAGTTTGACGACTCGGAAGCACCATGATCTCTTCGCCGGGGCGAATGATGCCGGATGCGATCGTGCCACAGAATCCTCGGAAGTCGAGGTTGGGCCGGTTCACGTACTGAACTGGCATGCGGAAGTCTTGCAGGTTTCGGTCGCTACCGATGTAGACCGTTTCCAGGAAGTTCATCAGCGTGCTGCCGGTGTACCACGGCATCTTGTCGCTGCGATCGACGACGTTGTCACCATTGAGTGCACTGATCGGAATGAAGTGCAAGTCGGGCAGGTCAAGTCGCGCCGCGAACTTACGGTAGTCATCACAAATCTCGTCAAAACGTTCTTCGGCGAAATCGGCCAAGTCCATTTTGTTGACGGCGACAACAACGTGACGAATCCCAAGCAACGAAACGATGAAGCTGTGGCGTTTGGTTTGCGTCAAAACACCGTGGCGGGCGTCGATCAAGATCACCGCCAAATCGGCCGAACTGGCGCCGGTCGCCATGTTGCGGGTGTATTGCTCATGCCCGGGCGTGTCCGCAATGATGAACTTGCGTTTCGCCGTGCTGAAGTAGCGATACGCAACATCAATCGTGATGCCTTGTTCGCGTTCGGCCTTCAGACCGTCGGTCAACAGCGCGGGGTCAAAGTTGCCGCCCGTGGTGCCTACGACCTTCGAATCCGCTTCAAGACGCTTCATGTCGTCTTCGTAGATCATCTTGCTGTCGTACAGCAAACGGCCAATCAGTGTGCTCTTACCATCATCAACGCTACCGCACGTGATGAACCGCAACAGTTGCTTTTGCTCGTGTTGCTTGAGGTAGGCCTCGATGTCGGTGGCGATCAGGTCAGACTTGTGGCTCATGGAACGTGTGTTTGCGAAACGCTAGGAGTATTCGGGTGCTGTGTGAGATTGCCGCGGATTTGGTTCACGTGGCAACGATCGATGGTGGATGCCGAAGCCCTTAGAAGTAACCGCGTACTTTCTTGGCTTCCATTCCGGCTCCACCTTCGTCTTGGTCGATGATGCGGCCTTGGCGTTCGCTCGTCGTGGCGAGCAACATCTCTTGGATCACTTCGGGAAGGGTGGTCGCTTCACTTTCGACGGCACCCGACAGCGGGTAACAACCGAGCGTTCGGAAGCGAACCATGCGTGTTTCTTCTTTTTCACCAGGAAGCAGTGGCATCCGATCGTCATCAAGCATCAATAAAATGCCGTCGCGGTTGACCACTTTTCGCGGTGCCGCCAAGTAGAGAGGGACGATTGGGATTTGTTCCAGGTGGATGTATTGCCAAACGTCAAGTTCCGTCCAATTGCTCATTGGAAAGACGCGAATCGATTCGCCTTTGTTGACCCGGCCGTTGTAGATGTTCCAAAGCTCGGGGCGTTGGTTCTTGGGGTCCCAACGATGCGACTTGTCGCGAAAACTGAAAACCCGCTCCTTCGCACGACTCTTCTCTTCGTCGCGACGTGCACCGCCAAAAGCGGCGTCGAATTGGTAATGATCAAGCGCGGCCTTCAACGAGTCCGTCTTCATCAACTCGGTGTGACGCTCGCTGTCTTCCCAAGGTTTGATCCCGTGCTTGAGGCCCTCTTTGTTGATGTGCACAAGCAGGTCGAGGCCAAGCTCGTTCTTGGCGTAGTTGTCGCGAAACTCAATCATCTCGCGAAACTTCCAAGTCGTGTCGACATGCAACAAAGGGAATGGCGGCTTGGCTGGGTAAAACGCTTTGCGAGCCAGGTGGACAAGGACGGCAGAGTCTTTGCCGACGCTATAGAGCATCACAGGCTTTTGAAACTCGGCGACCACTTCGCGGATGATATGGATGCTTTCCGCTTCAAGCTGCTTGAGGTGGGTAAGGCTGTAGTCCGACATCTTCCTGTCTTATCGTGTTGATGCGTCTGGGTTGCAGTTCGCATTGGGGTTCGGCTTTCAGAGCCAGCAATTTCACCGAAACCAGCTCCAGACAGCCCAAACGAGGGGCGTCGCTTAGTTGCGGGTGGAGCGATCCGGTTTCAAATCTGTCTGCGCGTCGGGTCGGCACTTGCCGGGACCCAATTGGGGCACCAAATTTGAGGTGGAGTATAGAGGGCTGGCCGAAACTGACCAGACGAATCAAGCGTCTGGAGCGGCCTAACACCACGATTTCGCCTAATTAAACCGTGATTCGTCGACACCCTTGGGCCAGATTTGCAAAATCACGCCCTCGGAGTCGTCTTCGCTTCCCAGCGAGTAGGCAGCCACTTTGCGCACCTGCAGGTTGGCCAAAACACCCAAGTGCCTCGCTTCCCCCCGTTCCTCGACCCATTTTGGGCCTTTGATCAACAGCAAACGATCCACATTGGTCCAATGAGGTTCGATCCAGCGGCAAAATTTCGAGATGCTTCCTACCGCTCGGCTGACGACCGAAGAGAACCGGAAATCTTCGAGCAAATCTTCGCCGCGAGCACCGTAAACGGGCACCGGCAGGTCAAGCTCCGCAACGATTTCGCCAAGTGCAGCAGCTCGTTTTGCCACCGATTCAGCCAATGCCATGTCGAAATCAGGGCGTAGGATCGCAAGTGGAATCCCAGGGACGCCGTTGCCGCTGCCCAAATCCAGTACTTCTTCGCCTTCCTTGAGCAACGGTGCCAACTGCAAGCAGTCACGCAAATCACGACCGACAAAGAGGTCCCAGGTGGTGTGACGCGTTAAATTGAGTTTCTCGTTCCACTGCCACAGCAGCTGTGCATACTCCTGAAGCCGAAGCGCAATTTGCTCGTCGATTTCCATCGAGTGACGCTGAAGGGCCGCGACGAATTCGGGATCAAGTGACATTGGCGAAGGGTCGGGGAGCAAAACCGATAGGCAGAGTTGGCGAAAAGGAGATAATGATGGAGTCTTCCCCGATTGGGAAGCCCGATGAAACGATTCTGACAAATTCAGCCGGTGAGTCGGGACGGTTTGCGATGACCAACGCAGTATTTGCTTACGGAACGCTCAAGCGAGGTCAATGCCGCGCTTCGCTCTGGCCTGCGCGACCACTTTCGATCCAGCCCGCGCACTCCCAAGGGCAACTCTATGGTCGCCCCGACTATCCCGCGATGACATCGGGTGATGATCAAGTCCACGGCGAACTGTGGATGTTTGACCCTGACGACATGACTCGCGTCCTCGACCGACTCGATGAAATCGAGGGCACCAACCAACCTGGCCAGCCCGACCTTTACCTGCGCGTTCAAATCGACGTGCTGCTCTTCGGCAGCGACAAGCCCATCTCGGCCTGGACCTATCATTACGCATCCGACCCATCCCTCGACGGATTTGAATTATTGGTCAGCAATGGCGATGGCGTTCAATGGCCCTGACATGAGCCGAACGCGCTAGCGCGTTCGGCTCACGGCTGCTGGATCCAATGACTGAATTGCTTGGGACAAACGTTGGCGCCGCAGATGATGGATGCGACGCGGCGACCCTCGAAACGATCGCGGTTTTCGAGCAGAGCGGCGACACCGAGCGCGGCGGACGGCTCGGTCACCAGGCCTGCGTGCCGATACAACAGCCTCATCGCCTCGACAATGCTCGACTCGTCAACGAGCAACGCGTCATCAACCACCTCGAGCAGATCGTCGAGCACTTCAGGAATTGGAAAACGCCCCGCCACGCCATCTGCGATCGTATTGATCTCATCGGTCTGAACGACCTTTTTGGCTCGCCATGACAGCGTCATCGCCGGCGCGCCGGTCGGCTGCACGCAAACAACCTGCGTCTCAGGCGAACGGTCTTTGAAAACGACGCCAACCCCCGAGGCCATCGCGCCACCCCCAAGTGCAACCAACACATGGTCCAGCTCACCGCTTCGCGCATCCTCGGTAAGCTCCATCCCAATCGTTGCTGCTCCTTCACAAGTGCCGATGTTTTCGCTGTCCTCGATCAAATAGGCTCCCTCTTCTTGCGAAATGCGGCGTGCCACATCCCTGGCCTGTTCAATATCCCCATCGACTAATTCAAGCGTTGCTCCAAGACTCGTAATTCGGTCAAGTTTGAATCTGGCGGCGGACCGAGAAGCAACGACGGTTGATCGGATGTGAAGGCGGCGTGAACTGTAGGCAACCGCTTGTCCAAGATTCCCGGCACTCGCGCACACCACCGAATCGGCACCTTGGCCAATTGCTCGAGAAACGGCGACTTCCGTCCCGCGACCCTTGAAACATCGAATCGGATTGATCGTTTCGACCTTCAACGTCACCGAACACCCCAGGGCATTCGACAGCGGCTCACATTCAAATTGTGGCGTCTGACAAAAGAGCGGCGAGATTTCTCTCGATGCGGCTTCAATTCGATCCAAGCATAGGCGCACGACAGTTTCTCACTCGCTGATCGCAGGGCTTATCGATAACGCGGCCGGCAAGAAAAGCTCTATCCACCGTCGCCATGGGTATCCGACATGATCTTGACCTGCGGCATCCAGACTCGCAACTCAGCGACTTGTTCGGCCGACGCACGAGACCATTCGCTCAAGTGCAATTCCTTTAGCTCAGGCAGCTCTTTCAGGGGCGAAAGATCAATCGAGTCGGCCATCTCGATATTGATGACGACCGTTTCCAGCGACGGCATGTCCGTGATCGGTTCAAGTTCGACAAGTTCTTCGCAATCAAACACAACCGTCCGCACGGGGTTGAATAGATCGACCCCCAGCAAGCGCACGACGGACTGTGGGATCACGGGAATCGCATAGTCGCCGGTGGCGTGGTCAAGTCCATATTCAAAGTAGACGTGACCGCGTTGATCGGCGACCCATTGCCGACCGCGCTTTTGCTTCCTCGCTTTCTTGACCGGGAACGCGAGGACGATCGCGACCAATAGCGTTAGCACCAGAAGCGCGCGAATCGAGAACGACTTCATTTTCAATCGCATGGTCAAGCTACTGCCACTCGGGGATCTCGCAACCAAGCCATTCAAACAGACGCCGATTGTAGGGGCGATAGATCGAGCCGAGCCGTTCGCGGATCTCACGCTCCATCGGCATGACCGTGTAATCGCGAACGTGCGAAACGCATTGTTGCATTGGCGCTGAATCAATGTCCAAGAAACTCGCAATGCCGTCTAGCATCGCGGGGACGCTTGTCGCCCACTGCTCGAGCACCATGACGTGAATTTGGTCGCGACGATAGTAGGCGGTCAGGTGTTCGATCTGGTCAATGTAAAAGCCTCGTTGCAACATGCCGTACCACTTGGGTTTCGGCGACTCGATTTCCGCTTCGAGGTTGTCAATGAATCGATCGCCTGGGCATTGCCAATCCCACGAGCGCGATTCAGGCATATCTTGCATGTAGTGATTGTATTGACTGAAAGCGCGATCCACAGGATTGCGCAGGGAGAGGATGATGCGTGCGTCTGGAAAAAGACCGTGCATGCGGCCGTGTGCGTTGGGCGTGCACAGATAGTTGGGCGTCGCATCGAGATGAAAACCCCCGTCGCCACCGTAGTGTGAGCGATACCACGCAACCCCTTCGCCCCAATGCTTGCCGAAAAAATGCATCTCTTTGACAAGTTGATCCGTGCCCGGGCGAGTCGCGGGCGAAATCTCCGGATGGCTGATCAAGCAACGAAAAAGCGACGATGTGCCACCTTTTTGTGTGCCCGCAACAAATAGCTGGTTGGCGTCACTCAAGATTCACGGTCTCCCGGAGCATCCGATGCCACTACAACGAAAAACTTTGGCCAAGCGGATGACAGAACGCGATTGTCCCCTGAATGATTTGCGGCGACAATATGCAAACGACCGATCGGCGTTCCCCAAACGCATTCTGATCGCCCAACTGCCTTTTCAATGTTTTGAAAATGAAACTGAAGCTGATTGTCCTGCTGCTCGCACTTTCGGTCTTGCCGCAGGGACTTCACCCATGTGCCGCCGCCGAAATCGCATCGATCGAAACGGCTGCGTTGGATGTCTCACTCACCGACGCCGATGGCAACGCGCACCCTCTCTTCCTTAGCGAAGTGGGCACTAAGCTGCACGTCATCTGCATCCTCGGTACGGAATGCCCGCTCGCGAAACTGTACGGCCCACGACTTCAGGAAATGGCGACTCGCTATGCCTCGGACGGAGTGCGTTTTGTTGGCGTCAACAGCAACGTGCAAGATTCGAAAGACGACCTGAGTGCTTACGTCGAGGCGCACCAAGTGAAGTTTCCGGTCGTCAAGGACTACGACCGATCCATTGCCAAAGCACTTGGTGCCACGCGCACGCCAGAAGTGATCGTGCTCGATCGCGCCGGCACCGTCGTCTACCGCGGCCGAATTGATGACCAATACCTTCCGGGCGTGGCACGCCCCAAGCCGAGCGTTCACCACTTGCGTGATGCAATCGACGCGTCGCTTGCCGGAAAGAAGATCGAAGTCCGGCAAACCGAACCGGTCGGATGTTTGATCGCAATGCCCAGAAGCGTCGGCTCTGCCAGTAACGACATCACCTACTGCAATCAGGTCGCGCGGATTCTGCAAAAACACTGTGTCGAATGTCACCGTGAAGGCGAAATTGGTCCCTTCCATTTGGACGAGTACGACGAAATTGTCGGTTGGGCCGACATGTCGCTCGAGGTGATCGAACAAGGGCGGATGCCGCCCTGGCACGCCGATCCGAACCATGGCGAGTTCGCAAACACCCGTCACATGACCGACACCGAGAAAAGGACACTCACTGCCTGGGTCGATGCCGGGATGCCCTACGGCGACGCTGCAGATCTACCCGCTGCAAAGCAATACGTCAAAGGCTGGCAGCTGGAGCGAGATCCTGATCTCGTCCTCAAGATGAGCGACACGCCCTTTGATGTTCCTGCGACGGGCACAGTCGAATACCAGTACTTTGTCGTTGACCCCAAATTCAAAAAAGACGTTTGGATTCGTGGAGCGGAAGTCATCCCCGGCAACCGCGCGGTCGTCCATCATTGCATCACCTTTGTTCGGCCGCCCGACGGGTCCGACTTTCGCGACATCGGTCTACTTGCCGGCTACGTGCCAGGCCAACGTCAGCCGACGCTTCCCGAGGGATTCGCTACGCGCGTTCGCGCAGGCTCGAAATTCGTTTTCCAGATGCATTACACGCCGACCGGAAAACCCGAGTCGGACATCACCAAGATCGGACTGCTGTTCGAGGACGACGCCAACGTCACGCATGAGGTGTTTGCAATCGCAGGGATCGAGCAAGAGTTTGAGATTGAGCCTCATGACAAGGCTCATCGCGTTTCGGCCGATGTCGGCTGGTTTCCCAAAGACGGTTTTCTGTTGTCGATCACACCCCACATGCATGTTCGCGGCAAATCGTTTGAAATGACGGCTCGCTCGCAGGACGGAACGAACCAAAAACTCCTCAGCGTCCCTCAGTACGATTTCAACTGGCAACACAACTACCAATTCGTCGAGCCGATGGAGTTATCTTCCGTCGAAGCAATCGACTTTACCGCCGTGTTCGACAATTCGGCTGACAACCCGACCAACCCTGACCCAACCGAGTATGTGACCTGGGGCGACCAAACGTGGCAGGAAATGGCCGTTGCCTTTCTAGCCGTCGCTGAACCACGCCAAAAATCGGCCTCCATTGAAAACGCCAAACGGTCCAAGGAAGCCGTCGAAGAGATGCGCCGGATCGACCTCGAACTCCTCGTCGAAGCGGAAGCCTTCGCAGACGCCTACATCAAACGATTTGACAAAAACGGTGACGGACGGGTGACGACTCTCGAATTGCCTCGTGTTGTCCAGCGTTACAGCTATCTCGACCACAATCGGGACGGTGAAGTGAGTCGCCACGAGTTGGTTGAAGAGCAGCATTGGCGGCTTCAAAACCGCTATCACAAGTCTCGCTAGCCGCAGCGGCCGATACGCTGCTCAACCTCTGTTCCTGCGGGACGTTTCTCTAGCCCACCTCGATCGACGGACATCTTGTGTTTCAACGTTTTGGATTGCTGGCCGACGCGATTGTCGATCACCGCTGGATCACAACCTTCGTGCTCGTGATCTTCACCGGTCTCATGACGGTCGGGCACATTGATCCCTACTTGATCCTGCCCGAGCCCGTTCCCGAAAAGGAAAAGGAACCGGAGGCACAAACCGAAGTCACAACCACGGAAGAAGCTGAACCGGAACGTCCGCCCAACGTTCAACCGATTCGCGTCGCCAGCGGCCATTCGATTTTGGTTGCTCAAAGCGAGAACTTCTTCACGCCAGACGGCGCCGACGCCATGCGGTCGGTGGTCGAAGAGTTAGAAGCGCTTCCACACGTGACCAGCGTGTTGTGGATGGACATGGCCCCGATGATGAACATCTTCGGTTTGCCCGAACCAATCCTTCCTCGCCGCAATGCGTCACCCGCCAGATTCGAAGCGGCAAAGGAACGAGCGCTTGCCCACCCTTTGATCGTCGGCCAACTCTTGTCGACCGATGCGAAGACGATGTTGTTGATGGTCGACATCGATTTCTTATACGTCAACGACGACCTCGATTGCACCGACCTGTTGCGTGATACGGCGGCCGGGGCTGCCGGCGAGTTTGCGAATGCCGAGATCGAGTTCCAAGTCACGGGTGAAGTGCCGATCGAAATCAACAGTTCACGTAGCAACCGTGAGAACGAGATTAAGTACCAAGCCATCGGGTATTCGATTGCGCTGATCATCGCGTTCATCCTGTTTCGCGGATTGTCGTCGGTCGTGATCGTTGCGATGGCACCTGCGTTCGGTGTTTTTTGGACGCTGGGAATGCTTCATTTCCTGGGATTGAACGACAATCCGTTCAACACGGTCATCGTTCCCGTTCTGCTTTGCATGGTCGGCTTTACAGACGGCGTGCACATGATGGTTCAAATCCGACGGCATCGCGCCGCTGGGCTCGCACCGGCCGCGGCCGCCAAACAATCGATCCGTGAAGTCGGGCTGGCCTGCTGGCTTACCTCGTTGACCACAGCCATCGGTTTTGGGTCACTCGTGCTGGCGCGTCACGAAGTGGTACGTGAATTCGGATACTGCTGCGTGATCGGCGTCCTACTGACCTTCATTTCAGTGATCACCATCATCCCCTTGGCCTGTTCCAGTTTCTTGGGTCGGCGTGTGCACTCTGGCTACGGTCGCAACCTCGTGGATAAGAACCTAAGTCGAATCGCCGGCGTGATCGACTTTGTTTTGGCGAATTCACGCACGATGGGTTGGATTGCCATCGCAGCAACGATCGTGCTCGCCATCTTCACCGCCCAACTTCGTCCCGACGAACGCCGAACGAGTAGTTTGCCGGCCAATAGTGAACCCGCATCAGCGCTGGCCCACATTGATAGAGCCATGGGCGGCATGGACACCGCACGCATTCACGTCGAATGGAATGACAAAGTAGCGTCCGACGATGGTGAAATCGCCACCGTCGTTCAGAAGGCCGATGCTGCACTTCGGCAAGAACCGTTGATCGGACATCCCATCTCGATCTGCAGCCTGATTGATGCGTTACCCGGCGAAGGCGACGCCTCGACGCGGATGTCGCTGCTTGAGCTCTTGCCGCCGCCGCTCAAACGCGCCTATTACACACCCGAATGGAACACGGCGGAAGTCAAGTTTCGTTTGCAAGACATTGGCATCGCGAAATATGGCCCAGTCTTTGAACGCGTGAACGAGCGACTTAGCGAGGTCATGCAAGAACACCCGAACTTCACCCTGGCTCTTCGCGGCGACGCGGTTTGGCGCTGGGAGAACCTCTATCAGATCGTTGTCGACTTGGCCAAGAGTCTTGGCACTGCAAGTTTGATCATCTTTGTCGTGTTAACGTTTGTCTATCGTTCGCTCCGGCTTGGTTTGATCTCGATCATCCCCAACATGTTTCCACTCGCGGCAACCGGTTTCTTGCTCTGGAGCGTGGGGCAATACCTCGAGATCGTCACCGTGTGCGCCTTCACCGTCTGCTTGGGAATTGCGGTCGACGACACCATTCACTTCCTAACGCGGTTTCAAGAAGAGCTTGAATTGACTGGCGATCGACGAGAAGCGATTCGACGAGCCTTTGTGGGTGTGGGAACGGCATTGATCATGACCACCGTGGTGCTGGTCATTGGATTTGCGACCGCTCTGATCAGTGACGCTCGTGACCACCGCATCTTTGCAATGATGGGAATCCTCACGATCGGCAGCGCGCTCTTCGCCGACTTGCTGTTCCTACCCGCGCTACTACTGAACTACTCACCGGGACCAGACAAAGAGGGACAATCGTCGGCTCACGAGAGTGCGCATCCGTAGCTACCTTCGCCAGAAGGTGGACTGTGCCGAGTAAGGTGATCTACCCTGACCACGCTCTGGCGAGCGTAGCTACGTTGAAAAAGGGCCGACGCTAGCGAGTGCGGCTCAGGGCCGATTGTGAGAAGATTCCGGCTAAAGCCGGTACTACGAACGTGTGATCAGAACATCACGCCTTGGGTGCGTTCTTGCGGCGTCGCTGGCGCCATGCAAAAGCGAGCCCCATGACACCAAGAGCCGCAAAGGTCGACGGCTCCGGCACGGCGGCGGCACTCGACACGTTAAATGCAAAGGTGTAGTCCGACGAAGGACTCGTTTCTTGGATGTAAAACGAGTATTGCCCCGTGGTCAGCGGCGTTGTGAAGGCACTGCCGTTTCCAAAATTGACGGCGTTTTGCAAGTCGTCCAGCACGTCAGTTCCCACGTTTGCCGTACCCGCGATGGTGCCACCCATGATTTGAGTCAAGTCGGGTAGCAAGAACTGATCGTTGATCTCTTCAGCTGTGAAACCAAACGTTGGGCCATCGTCGAGTGCAATGAAGACGGCCGAGCCCGAAGTGGTCGAAAAACTGTCCAGCACAATCGAGTCAAGTTGCTCACCAGCGCCGATCTCAAACGTGAAGACGTCGGCAGTCCCGTTGAATCCACCATCACCAATTGCAGTCACCTGCCCCGTCACCGTATTGGATCCTGGCAGAAGAATCCCCAAATCGGTCGGCGTGGTACTGTCACCAGAAAGTTCCCCATCGGCGACTTCGGTGTAAACAACCTGAGCATCTGCAGCGGTGCAGACGGAGACCAACAGAGCAACAACGGCCAAGAAACGCACGGACGACATCGAGAAGATCCTGAGGTGGGGTTAAACGACGAGGCCTTCAGTCTAGTTCGTCGCTGAGAAGGCTGCCATGGATAGTTTTTCGCACAGCTCCCTCTGTGACGCTGGCGACACGAAGTCATGACCAACTTCTCGGCAAAAAATCTGGCGTTTGCCAATGCGCTACGCGGCCGGGTGGATCGCCACATCTGCCGGTGGGGAATCTCCCCCGTAGTGGACGAGGCCACGAGTCCCTCCGCAGGTCAACCTCCTGACAACCGATGCCGAAGAGACTGGCCACGAAAAACACAAAAGGCCACATAAAGGCACGCCTGTGAATTCGCTACTGAGAGTTCAATTCATCACGCAACAATTCCGAGCACTTGCCACCTTCGCCGCTTTTCTTCTTTATGTGCCTTCTCCTGTTTTTTGTGGCTACCCCATCAAGCGCACCCGTAGTGGACGAGGCCACGAGTTCCTCGAACGAGAGCCATGCCAACTGGGGACGGTACCCGACTGCGGCTGGGACTCGTAGCCTCGTCCACTACGAATTATCGCCCAACCACAAAACTCTCGGCCACGTCCTCGATGACCAAGTTCACCACATCAACGACGGGATTGACGACCGTTTGATTCTCGCCCGTTGGCCAGTCGACTTCGATGCTGTCGATCGACGTCGATTTGCCGAGTCCAAAATGGAGCACGTGGTCGTTTTTGCAGAGATAGCCGTCACCAGCCGTTACCCAATTTGTCCACGTCTGCTCACCACTTCTCATAGTCACTTTCGCACCAACCGCATCTCGCTCGGAGGCAGTCCCGACAAGCTCGAGTCCGATCCAGTGATTCGTCGACTCGGTTTCGTTGAGCAACAAGACGCTCGGCTCGATCATGTCGGTTGCGACCAAGTCTTGCTTGCCATCGCGATCAAAGTCGAGTTTCGCAAGCGAGCGTCCCAGATGATTTCCATTCCAATACCCCGAGTCATCATTCACCGGAACACTCCGATATTTGGCTCCATGATTGGCCAGCAATTGAGTCGGTTGTCGGAACGGACGGCCCGTGTGTTGCAAATCCTCGACGAATCCATTGAGAACCACGAGGTCCAACGCTCCGCGATTGGCGTAGTCGACCGCCTGAGCACCGAAGCCCAAGTAGGACGAGCTTTCGCGATCGAGTCCGAAGCGGACGTTTTTGTCAACATAAAGACTGCCGGTGCTAAGAAAGTGACAGCTCGGTTCGCCAAAGAATGTCGTGACGTGCAAGTCGAGTGTTCCGTTGCGGTCAAAGTCGGCCGCGGCCACACCCATCGATCCCACCGGGAAACCGAGGCTTCCAAAAGCACAACCAACGATCCGCGCATACTCGTTCCATCGGCCTTCGTCGGACGCAAACGACCAGAGCTGGTCGGCGCGTTCGTCGTTAGCAACGAAGACTTCATTGCCCGGGCGAGTTGGATTCAAATCACAGAGCACAACACCCAATCCAGTACTCTCGTCCCCCGCGCGTCCAACTTGCTCTCGTTTCCAACCACCCGATCCATCGTTCCAATACACTCCATCAAGCGACGGCCGAAATGACAAAGGATTGACCGTTGCTTTCGGTCGCCCCTGGGCATCTAGCGGAGGGCGTTTGGATATCGACGAGTCGTCTAAATAGCCGAGACAAAAAAGGTCGGGCAGACGATCGCCGTTCAAATCGCCCATTGCGACGGAAGTGCTAAGGCGATGGCGCGAATCGTTGGGGTTCAGAACTTCGCGTCGAAACGTTCCATCGCCTTGATTGATCAACAAGACGTCCGGGCCGATATTCGTGACCACCAAGTCTGGAAACCCATCTTGGTTCCAATCCCCAGCGGTCACACCCAACGTGTACGCGTTCTCCGTCAAGCGCGCCGAATCCGTCACGTCGGCAATCGCTGGTTTGTCGATCGCAGATTGATTGCGATAGAGTTGGTCCGACGACATAGCGTTGAAGTCAGGCCCCTTCGCGTGTCCTTGGCAAAAGTACAGGTCGGGGTAGCCATTCAGGTCATAGTCGATCGCGGCAACACCGCCACCAAACGTTTCATAAATGGCAAATGCCATTTCTCGCGCCGTGTCGCTGACACGAAACGTGTGACGCAGACCGATGGATTCGGTCACGTTTGAGAACGTTGCCGCTACGGTAGGATCGGCGAGTTTGATTTCGGCGGGCAGACGAGAACGCTGAGTCGAGACGGCGGAAAGATCAGGCAACGGGAATCGATCGAGGTCGAGACCGCAAAGAACCTCCTCTTTGGTTCCAAACGGTGCACCGGATTGCACGATCTGTTGGCCGCGGCGGGACATCGCTTGGAGCCGGGCACGCGATTCACTCGACGCTGAACCTGATTGCATGACCTGAACAATTTCCCAATGCAACGCTTCGAGGTCGCGTCCAAGTGCAGAAAGTTGTTTGGACAATGTCGCCACGCTGGTCACACCGGTCGGGTTGCCAAGAGAATCGACCGGGCGTGCGTCGAGCGTCTTCGCAAGCATTCGATAGCGTGCATCCCACTTTTCAGCGGCGTCATCATCGCCGACCGATCGCAGAGATTTGATCATCCGACGCATCGAACGCAGGTCTGTCGGATCACGTGAAATCGATTCGGCAAAACACCTCACCGCAGGCTCGAATTCACTTTGCGACAAAAGGTAAGTACCAAGCGCCGACCAATACTCAGGAAACACTTGCGTGCTCTCGCTCGTCGTGTCGAGCCAGCGAACCAGTTTGTCGTCCTGCTGCGATTCGGCGATCGCGGCACCATAAAGTGCCACATGGGAATCGACTGCCGTTCCATCGGCGACCGACTCCTCCAACTGTTCAGCGGCCTCTTCAAAATAGGAATGCGTCCAAAGAAACCTCGCCTTTCCGCCACGTCCAATTGAATAGATCGCTTTGGGATCGCCCGGCGCACCCTTGGTTCCCGACGAACTCTTGGTTTTCGGGGGATAGACCGCGTCCGACTCGAAGAGCAGCCCACGCAATTGTTCCAGGGGCAGATTTCCGGTGAGGCAGTTTTGCCGCGCGAAGCGATTCGCTTCGTGCCGTCGCCCCTGGCGGTTCAAGAGCGTCGCAAGCTCGAGCCTTGCAAAGGACGCAGTCGCCTGGTCTTCCAACAGCTGGTTGAGACGGTCCTCTGCTTCGTCATATCGCTGCTGTCGAAGCAAGAGCGTAACGGCAAAACGGCCGGCGGCAGCACCCACCTTGGGTGCATCGCGCGGTATTCCGGCAAGCATTTCAATTGCCTGACCAACTTGCTCCGTATCAGCGTAGTGGCCGGCGAGTTGAAAGAGTGCTTCGTGGTCCTTGGGATCCTGAACCAACATCACGTTCAGCACTTCGACCGCGGCCTCCTCTTGGCCAGCCGCCTTTAAGGATGCAAAACGTTTGATTAAGTCCTCGCGACTTCGATTGACCAACGCATCGGAACGAGACGGCGTTTCATCCTGCGCGGCCTCCGATTCAAATCCCGAAGATCCTTGAGTGTCGCTGACACTCGATTGGGCCGGACGAGAGTTGCCCGTTGCCGTGTCGCTTTCGGACTTGCCGCATCCGGTGGCAAACAACAACGCACAGAGAAATGCGTATGAAGCCGCGGATAGAAACCGAATGACAGGCACGCTCAAGACTCGCTCACTCAACTCAAACAACCGCCCTACGAGGCATCCGGCGATGGTTTCCTTTGCCCATCGCGAACGCCAAGTATATACGGCTACGGACTCCTAGTCGCCCGACACAGTCAATCGCTTCTTTAGCCGCCAAGCTTCCCAATCGACACCGGTACTTGTGGGCGGCACAGTTGCCAAGACGGAGAGTTCGGTACCCTCGATGCTGACGACACAGTAAGCGAGAATCCCACCGTCGTACTCGGGTTCAGCGGGCCACTCGCGAGGGAGCGAAGCATCAAGGAAGTCAGCATAGATCACCCAAACACCGAATCGCGTCGTTTGGTCGGCTTCGGTGACCTTGACCGCAAATCGATCCGAGTGCGATCGATGAACGACCGCAGTCAAGTCGTCCGTGTGCCCGTTTGATGTCAGCGACCCATCGGCATGCCACTGAGTCGAAAGCAGCGGCCAAGTTCCGGGGACAACGTCAGAGTCATGCGGTCGAATGACGACACCTGCAAAATCGTTGTCGACTCCTTTGCCCGGATCGACACCTCCATAGCGATCAACGCGTTCGGTGCCATGTGCGGTCAACAGGTACGGCAGATTCGGCCATAGCCAGTCGTGATCGCTATCCCAAACCCGCACCTTTGACATCCAATCGTACTCGGGAAACGCTAGGGTCTTGTTCCACCGCAATCGGGACGCCGTGTCATCTGGACGAACAATCTCGACCCAAAGGGCAACGGAGTCTGGTTCGAGAAACTCATGCCGGACATTGCCATAAAGGAGTGGCGTAATGCCCTGCGTTGCCGCCGAACCGCTGGTCGATTTCCCAAGACGCAGATCGAGTTCGGAAGGCGGCCAAGTGATCGCAAAATCTGCGTTGATAGCTGTTACTGGATCGACTGGTTTGGTGTCGATCGGAGTGAGGTCGTCGCGATGACAACCACCCAACGTGATCACCGCAACGACGACAACAAGGAAGCTCGTTTGGCGAAGATCAAATTGCAGGGCGCCCAACTTCAAATTCATCTCACTCATGAGGTGCCTTCCGCTTGTGACCGTGATGACCGTCGCGGCCACTCCATTCGTCACCGCCATCAGACACGATCGCCGGATGATACCGGTTGTAATGGTTGCAGTCGCAAAAGTCGAACGATCGTTACCCCGAATCGCACGCTACAATTTCGATGGACCCTTGGGGTGATTTGGTGGCTCGTTTCGGCGTGGAATAAGATCGGCACGAGCCGCAAAAACCGGCGGCCTTCGTCTTGCCGCACACCAGGATTATGGGATCAACAAACTCCGGCCTACGCACAGCCGCGCATCACACGCACGATCAAGAAACCGTTCCCGCATGACTCACAGCGAAATAGATGACCGGCGCGACGAACCTGTCGCCATCTATCGCTGTGTTTGCGGCGCAAACGTCGAGGTGCACGACGAGACGATCCAGTGTCTCGAATGCGGAAGACAATACGATCCCCATGTTCTCGATTCAGCCGGCGCCGATACGGTCAGCATCGACTCGGATCATCTCCCAGCACGACTGGTCACCCACCCCGACCACGATCCACTTATTGGGCAGAATCTCGAACACTTTCGCATCCTTTCCCGCATTGGCGACGGCGGAATGGGTGCCGTCTACCACGCGTTGGACGAATCATTGCAGCGATACGTCGCATTGAAAGTGATTCACAGCAACGCCGATGAAGCTGACGCCGACCTGGATCGCCTGTTCCAAGAAGCGCGTGCTCAAGCCCGGGTCAATCATCCCAACGTCGTTCATGTCTACTACGTGGGAACGGATCGCGAAACGCCTTTCCTCGCGATGGAACTGGTCGGTTGCGGGACGCTTGCCGATCGAATGCACTCCGGCAAACTCGACTTTCTTGAACTCGTTCGCTTTGCGGTTCAAATCACACGTGCTCTACGATGCGCCGCCGAATTTGACATCGTGCATGGCGACATCAAGCCGAGCAACGTTTTGTTGGTCGACGATCGCAACAGCAAGCTTTCGGACTTCGGTCTCGCGCGGCGCCACTCGGCAGCCACCGAAGCGTCATCCAAAATCTCCGGCACGCCCGACTACATGCCTCCGGAAGCAACACGTGGAGCGTCGATTGACCACCGCGGCGACATGTACGCACTTGGGGTCACTCTGTTTCAAATGACGTTTGATCGCTTGCCCTACACACTCGACGAAGGTTGCGATCTTTCCACGCGGCTTCGCGCCCACCGCGAGGCACCGGTCGAGTTCCCGGAACGTTGGCCAGCTGAGTTGCCTGAGGCTTGGCAAACGATCCTCGCCAACTTACTCGAAAAAGATCCGTCGAAACGTTATCCAAGTTTTGCACATCTCGAGTTTGATCTCCGCAAAGTCCAACCGGTCAACATGCCAACGGCCAACCCGGTCGTCCGCGGCATGGCCTGGCTTCTCGATACGGTGATCATCGGAATCGTGCTCATCGTTTTGGAAGTTGCCGCCTACTCGGTCGACCAAGCGATCTATCCTGATGGTCCCAAGGCACACGGCATCGTCCTGCAAATCAGCCTGCTCTCATCGATGCTTTTCTTTGCCGTTTCGAGCGCCTTCTTGGCGGGATTGGGCCTACTTCAAGCACAGTGGGGAAGCACGACCGGCAAACGCTTCCTTCAAGTTGTCATCGTCGACGCGCACGGATTGAAGCCTCGACGCCGAATCCTCGCCGCCAGGTCGGCGTTTCAGTTCAGCTGGGCATGGGCAATGCTCCTCATCAATGGCCCGCTCGCTTGGCTCTTTCTCGACTCCATCGGCGCGGCGGTGCGATGGTCGGTCATCGCACTGCTCTCGGCCGAGGTCATCAGCCTGCTCCTTCGGTCCGGCCAGAGCATCCACGACACACTGCTGCGCACTCGGGTCGTGCTCGACGCAACGCCTGAAACCAACGAAGAGCCCTTCTAGCGGCAGGTTTTTGTTGCTTCGCCGAATCGCCAATGCTAGCATTCCATTGGGCATCCACCCTTCCCTTGCTCATTCGGGTCGTTCTTCGTGCGCCGCGCTTTCCTCATTGATGAAATCCTCCTCAACGGTGTTTCGGGCGAGGTCTCAGGTCAGGTGCTAGCAGATCGATTCGGCTGGATCGAACAAGTCGAGATCGAAGGCTTCTACTTCTTATCCGACCGAAGCGAAGAACCGGTGGAGTTGTCGGAGACGCAACGTTTGAAAGCAATCGACCTGGTTGAACAGACGATTGGTTGTGATCCAGATCTTTTCCACGGCGTGGGCACCTACTTTGGCAGCGCCGGGCAGTTTGCCCAGCACGCCCAATCCACCAACGCCGCAACCGAAACGCTCGCAAGCTATCTCGAATCGCCTCAGCCGCGGCCAGATAGTGCCGCAACCGTCCCGCTGCGCAAGCTCGGCTAGTCGAACTCCGAACAGTTCGTAGCTATCTTCGCCAGAAGGTGGTCCACTTCCAGCCATGAACGATAAAAGGGGCCCGACGCAAGCGCGTTCGACTCACGGGCCCGCCCCCCTAATTCGAACGGGCTGCTCACTCGTCGGTTGCTGGGAAGAGTGTGTGCATTTTGACCTTGTGTTGCCGGACTGGCGGTAGCTACAAGCCGACAGAACCATTGCCAATTCTTCCTTCGATTTTTTGTGCAACGCATGCTGTCCCGTCTATCAACGATTGCCGTCACCACACTGACGTTGATTACCTTTCACTCAGCGGTCAACGCCCAGGTACCGACTCGTAACCAAGTCGACCAGGCCCAAGCTCAAGCTCTGCCGGAAGATCCGGCTGCTGTGGTTGCCGTGGTCGGCAGCACACCGATCTTGCTTGGCGACCTGACGCCGAAAGTCGAAGCGAGGATCGCCGATGTTTTGGCCAAAACCAAGCAAAAGATCCCCGAAGACCAACTCCATTACGCTCGGCTCAATCTGACCCGGGGTATGCTCGCCGAGCTGATTCAAAACAAGATGCTTCGTGAATCGTTCCTGCTCGATCAAGTGGGAACGGCAGCCGCCGACAAACGCGCCGAAGCAGACGCTACCCTTCAATCGCGTGCTCGTCAGATGTTCTTCGAATCCGAAGTGCCCGAGCTAAAGAAACAATACGAAACCGAGTCCTTGTCGAAACTCGATGAGAAGCTCCGCGAAAAGGGGACCTCCCTGGCTGCACGGCAAAGAGAGTTCATTGATGCGATGCTCGGCCACTTGTACATCCGCAGCAAAGTGAACCAAGACCCGAGTGTTTCGATTGCAGAAATCGTCGAATACTACGCTTCGAATCCTGATGAGTTTTCGCACCCAACCCGTGCTCGTTGGGAACAGCTTAGTGTTCTGTTCAGCAAGGTGCCGGACCGCCAGGAAGCACAACGATTGATCGCAGACATGGGACGAGAAGCCTATTTCGGCGGCAACATGCAAGCGGTCGCACGGGAGAAGAGCCAAGAACCGATGGCACGCCAAGGTGGTCTTCACGATTGGACCGAGCAAGGAGCACTCGCCTCGGATGTCTTGGACCGCGAAATCTTTTCGATCGAACTGAACGCAATGAGCGAGATCATTGAAGACGAACAAGGACTGCACATCATCCGCGTGCTCGACCGCGAAGAAGCTGGCCTGACACCACGCAGCCAAGTCCAGGACGAAATTCGAACCAAGATTCGCAATGACAAAATCGCGAAGTCACGCACTGAAGTGATGGAAACGATGCGTGAGCGCATTCCAGTTTGGTCGCTCTATCCCAAAGACGTCCCTAACGCAAAACCGCTTCCACAGATTGCCTCCGGTCCAGGTCGCAACCTGCGCTAGGATCGGTTGTCCCGCAAACCGCGGCCATGCGAACGTCTGCAATGATGCCGAATCCCAAAGAAGGTGATGATTCAAAGATGAACAAGCGACGATCCAATCGCCGCGCCTTCTTTGCAACGGCCGTTTGTTTGTCGTCGACGTTACTGGGAACGATGGGCTGCGGGCAATTACGCTACCGGCTCAAGAATCGCGCCCCCGAGCATTTCGTTCCCAACCCGCTTGAGCTACCACCGCTTCCCGACGACTTCGTTTGGTCTCAAGTCGTCGACACCGTTGACGATTACTTTCGCATCGCCAAAGAGCAGCCGGTTCAGAATTCGGACGGCATCCTACTGGATGGCCGAATCGAAACCGTTTACTTGCCCGGTGCGTCGCTGGCGGAACCTTGGCGCAAAGACAGCACCAAGGGATTTGAACGGCTTCAAAGCACCCTGCAATCGATTCGCCGCCGAGCGATCGTGACCGTGCGACCGATGGGCGCAGCCTATACGGTTGAGGTGATCGTTCAGAAAGATCTCGAGGACACCGATCGCAGTCAATATGCGACGGAATACAGCTCGGCACGGCGCCACGACGGCACGCTCTTGCGCCGTGACGATGGCCCCAAGGATTCACCACAAACCCTCGGCTGGATCCCGCTCGGCCGGGACGCTTCCCTTGAACAAGCGATCCTGACCGACATCTTCGAGCGGATCACCAAAGCCGACCGCAAACCGCTGCTCAAGCACTAACGTAGGGTGCGTGCTTGCACGCACCAGCTCTTCCATTGGCGCGTGCTCGCACGCATGGGCTCTTCTTTTTGCGCGTGCTCGCACCCACAGGCTCTCGTATTTAACGCGTGCTCGCACGCGCGGGCCTTCCTTGCAAATTGGTGCGTGCGAGCACACACCCTACTTGGATGGACTTTAGGAATTGCTTTCCCAGTAAGTCGAAGCCGCAAAACCGGTACGCCTTGCCAAGAATGTCAGTTTGCGAACTATAGACTTTTTAGGGAACTAATTTTCGGCGGCAAGGTTTCCGATATCCACACAGCCGGGCAACCGCAATTGCCTGGCCGGCGCGACAAGAGGATGTTGTCGGCGCTTGAAATTCTTGATTTGCCAACCCCTGTTTCCAAGTCAAACGCTTTCCATGGGTTGATGTTTTAGGCCGAACGAGACTTGCACCCCTGCAGTCCATGCGGCAACCCCTGCGCGCGACCCAGCGACCCAGCTTTGGCGTATTTTTCACGGATGCTTATGATCGCTTTGGCACCACGGAAAATCGATTTTCATACCCTATGCCACAAGGTCGAAAAACGCTTATGCGAACTCGGCCACCTCGAACCTCAACAATTCCCCATGACACAACGAGAAGTGATCCGCGGCGGTAAAGCCTGTGGCGTCTACTTTTGCGTTCACGGACCTCGTAGTGTCAAACTGACCGCAATTTGCGACTTCACCAAGAACACGCTGATCTACTACGGAAGCGACGGAATTCGGCGCGAAAGCGTTTCGATTTCCATGCAAGCCCCTGTCGAAGCGGCTGCGGCCTAATCGACGACGGGTTTGATTCTCCAGGGGCACGTTGACCCAGCCAGAGCGCTCAGCTCTGCATGTGCTCCACTCCTGCCAGCCTCGACCGACAGTCGCTTACGGTCGAGGCGCGTTGGCCAGAGCCTACGCTTTCTCGGCAGCCTTCTCTTCGGCAGCACTTGGCTTGAGGTATCGCGGGACCATCTCGAAAGCGTCGGCCCACTGCCCAGCCCAGGCCGCTCGCCATCCGAGCAGCCCCACGCCGACCGCGTCACACTCACGAACAATCAAACGATCGGCAAGATCGCCAAGCGGCGCAGCATCACCGGCCATCGGGCCACCATCGATCGCCTGCCTTTTTTCCTGCCACTGGTCCTTGTCGAGTACCCGTACTGATTCGGGGTAGGCAGTCCAACCGCTGGGAATTGAGTCGGCGCCGGCGGCGGGCAGAAGTGTTTCACGTTCGAAGCTGCCGTAGAAAACTTGACCGCGGTAGGCGTTGGTGACAACTTCGATCGAACCCAGCTCGGGACGACTTTGGAGGGCGGTTGCGGCGATTGCGGCGAGCGAATCGACGCCAATCAAAGGCAAACCGAGCGCATAACTTAAAGTCTTTGCCGTCGTCACACCGATTCGTAGTCCGGTGAACGAGCCTGGACCATCGGCAACGCTCAGGAAAGCAAGCTGGTGCCCCGAATCGCCGCACCACCTGAGGGTTTGGTCGATTTCCGGCCCCAAAGAGGCTGCGGTGCGCGTTGATCCGTCCAAAACGGCTTGACGCAATACCGTCTCACCCTTGAAAAGTGCGACAGAACCAGTCCGTCCGGTCGTCTCCAACGCCAGGTGGACTGTATCCTGAGTAAGGGCAGGAGGCTGGATCACGGAATCTTCTGGTTTCGTGGGATTGCTGTGAATTTTTGATTCCCCTTACAATTCGACCTCAACGGACGCGTGAACCGGGCAACACTCAGGTGGACAAGTATGGTCTTCCGCCGTTGCAGGTCTAGGTGATCCGATATTGTTCCCCTCGAAAAGATTGCGGTCTAGCGGCCGTCCAATTTAGGAATCTTCCTGTGAAGCGAGCGTTGATCAGCGACATCCATGGCAACCTCGAGGCGCTTTTGGCAGTGCTGGATGATGCTCGCAGTCAAGAAGTCGACGACATTTATTGCCTCGGCGACATCATCGGTTATGGCCCCAATCCGTGCGAGTGCCTGGATGAGGTGATGAAGAACGCCCGGGTCACCATCCTTGGCAACCACGACCAGGCCGCTCTGTTTGATCCGGATGGCTTCAACCCGATGGCGTTGCAAGCGATCTACTGGACTCGCGATCAACTCGACAACGGACCGGGAACCCCCGTCCAAGTCAACAAACGCTGGGACTTCTTGGGCGAACTCCCACGCTACGTCGACGAGGGCGACTTCAAGTTTGTGCATGGATCGCCGCGAGATCCCACCAACGAATACGTCTTCCCCGAGTACGTGTTCGATCAACGCAAGATGGAAATCTTGTTCGGCAAGGTCCAGCAGTATTGCTTCATGGGCCACACACACCTGCCAGGTGTCTTCACGACCGATTGCGAGTTCCTGTCGCCCGAAGAATGTGACAGCTTCTATCAGCTTGGCAGCGAGAAGGTGTTGGTCAACGTCGGTAGCGTTGGTCAACCGCGCGATGAAGACAATCGTTCTTGCTATGTCGTTTTGGATATGGATGCCAAGACGATCACCTATCGACGTGTCGATTATGACCGTGACAAGACTGCTCAAAAGATTTACGACGTCCCCGACCTTTCGGACGGGCTGGGCGATCGGCTAAAACACGGACGCTAATCGTTCCCTTTCTTTCGTCGGGCTTTCGGCGTGACGCGCATCGCCATCATCAGTGATATTCACGGCAACCTGACCGCCCTCGAAGCGGTGTTGGCAGACATTGCCGCGCAATCCGTTGACCGAATCGTCTGCCTCGGCGACGTGATCGGTTACGGTCCCGACCCTTGTGCTTGTTTAGACAAGGTGATGGAATTCGATTTTTGCATCCTCGGCAACCACGACAGCAGCGCCCTGTTTGATCCAGAAGGATTCAACGTGGCTGCTGAGCAGGCGATCTTTTGGACGCGATCACAACTCGAATGCGGTCGTGACGGTCCCGAGGCGAGTCGAAAGCGTATGGAGTTTATCTGCAGCTTGCCACGCATGACTCGTGAAGGAAGTGTCCTGTTCGTGCACGGGTCGCCACGCGGACCTACCAACGAATACGTCTTTCCCGAAGACACCCAGAACGGCAAGAAGATCGAAAAGCTCTTCTCAATGGTGCCGCACATCTGCTTCCAAGGCCACACCCACGTGCCGGGCGTTTTCACGCCGGACCTGCGTTTCGTGCGGCCTGTCGACACCGGTAGCGGCTACGACGTTTCAGACGCCAGCCAAAAGCTGATGATCAATGTCGGCAGCGTCGGGCAGCCGCGAGACGGCGATCCTCGAAGCTGCTACGTGATTTACAACGAGCAAACGGTCGAATACCGTCGCGTGGAATACGACATCGAATCGGTCGTCGCCAAGATCGAGGCCGAACCGGAACTCGACAATTTTCTTGGCTACCGCCTCAGAGAAGGTCGGTAGACGATTGCCGTAGCTGCGGACTCAAAATGCACCGAGGACCGGACCCGTAGCTACGCTCGCCAGAGCGTGGATGTTTGAGGACCGGTCACAAGAGCGCCCACCTTCTGGCGAAGGTAGCTACGTTGAGGCCAACGTGTTCAGACGCCGGATCTGCGTCGCTGTCGCTCCTTGATCCGGCCTACGCTGTCGCTCTTTGATCTGGCCTACGCTGTCGCTCCTTGATCCGGCCTACGCTGTCGCTCTTTGATCTGGCCTACGTTGCGTCCTCGTACTCTTCGTAGTCTTCATACTCCTCGTCGTCGTAGTCTTCCTCTTCGTACTCGGCGTTCGGATCTTCTTCCTCGTACTCTTCCTCTTCGTATTCTTCTTCTTCGTACTCCTCTTCGTCGTCGACCACTTCCTCTACAACGGGTGCTGCCTTTACAGCCGCCTTGATTGGCTTGGGCGCCTTCGCCTTGGGTGGCGGCGGAGCTGGCGGTTCGGGCGCGTCGACGACAGCCTCCTCGCCCTCCTCTTCTTCCTCGTCGACTTCGAGCCCCTGCATCGTTTGCCATTGGGCCATGGTCATCAACACTTCGCGCGCCTTGCTGCCGTTGTATTGCCCGACGATTCCATCCTCGGCCATGAAATCGATCAATTTCGCGGCGCGACCGTAACCGATGCCGAGGCACCGTTGCAGCAATGAACAGGACCCACGACCTTCGCGAATCACAACCTCAATGGCACTGTCGTACAGTTCATCGCGTTTCTTGATCTGCTCCATCGTGGTGCCATCACCACCTTCACCTTCCTCGGTGACTTTCAAGTTCATCAGCTCGCCGACAAAGTTCTGCTCGCCGATGCTGCAGCGATCGACCACGGTGTCGATTTCTTCATCCGACAGGAACGTGCCCTGCCCGCGAATCAGCGTGCTCGTTCCCGGCCAGAGGAAGAGCATGTCGCCATTGCCAAGCAACTTGTCGGCACCATTTTCATCGAGCACGACGCGACTATCGGTTTTACTTGCGACCTGAAAACTCAAACGCGCGGGAAGGTTACTCTTGATCAGGCCCGTGATGACATCGACCGTCGGTTTCTGCGTCGCAAGGATCAAGTGAATCCCGACCGCACGACTCTTTTGAGCCAATCGAATGATGTGCTGCTCGACGTCTTTGCCGGCCGTCATCATCAAGTCAGCCATTTCGTCGGCAACGATGACAATAAAGGGAAGCTTGTCGGGAACGTCGGAAGGTCCATCTTCTTCGTCAACTTCGAGCCGGCGAAGGATCTCCTCGCGACCCAAGTCGTTGAAGCTGTTGATGTGCCGCACGCCCACTTTCGCCAAGAGCGAATAGCGTTCTTCCATCTTTTCGACAGCCCACGCGAGGATCGCCTCGGCCTTCTTCATGTCAGTGATGACTGGGTGCATCAAGTGAGGCAATCGACCGTAGCCACTCAGTTCGACCATCTTGGGGTCGATCATCAACATCCGCACTTCGTCGGGTCGGCAGCACATCAATACCGATGTGATGATCGCGTTCAAACAAACACTCTTACCGGTACCGGTTCGACCAGCGATCAAGAGGTGAGGCATTTTGGCCAGGTCGACGACCATCGGATTGCCCGAGACGTCCTTGCCCAGAAAGACCGGAATGTTCATCTTCGCAGTCTTGGTATCAGACTCTTCGATCACATCGCGCAGCCGAACAACTTGGCGTGTTTCGTTTGGAACTTCGATCCCAACGGTATTCTTTCCCGGAATCGGTGCGACGATCCGAACACTTGGCACGCGCAGCGCGATCGCAAGGTCATCGGCCAAGCCCGTGATCTTACTCAGACGCAAGCCGGCTTCGAGCTCGACTTCGTACTGTGCGATCACAGGGCCTGTTTCAATTTCAACGACGCGAATGTTGAAACCAAAATTCTTGAACGTCTCTTCCAAAATGTGAGCCTTGCGACGAACCTCACTCAGCTGTTCCTCATAGCAGATGTCATCGCTTGGGGTTAATAACTCGATACTTGGAAGTTGATAGTCTTCGCTACCAGCCGGTGCCGCCTCGCGCACGTTGTCATAGAGTTCATCGCGAGGATCAGGCTTAGCCTTTTGGCGTGGTGCTTTGACGCGAGGTTGACGCACTTCATGGCCGGCGTCTTTGCGGAGCGTGACCTGCTCTTCGTCGACTTCCAGTTCGCGAACAACTGACGGTTCGTCCTCGTCTTCTTCAAAGTCCTCGACGTCTTCGTCGTATTCCGCTTCGGCGTCGTATTCTTCCTCCTCCTCGAGTGCAGCCTCGTCACCTTCGTCCGAGAGCTCTTCCTCGGACTTTGGACGTCGTGGTTGGCGGACCTTGATCATTGGTTCGCTTTCAACCGCTTCCTCTTCGTCGTCGCCGTCAACCTCGTCTGCGTCCTCGCCTTCTTGGTCGCCATCGATCGTGATCGGTTGCTCAAGGTCGGTAAATGGCTCGCGACGTCGTCGTGCTGGTAGCGCCCCCTTGGCCTTGGCCATGCCCCGTTTGGACGCATTGGCGCCGCCGGCGACAATCGCGCGTCCGGCGTACAGAAGTGCGTAGTCGGTGGTCATCAAAAGGCCGACCGCCAACACGCTAAGCGTCAGAATCCACGCACCTGCCGGCGCAAAATGTTCGAGCAGCCAACCCGAAGTCATCGAACCGAGGTACCCGCCGTTGCCGACGACGGGCATCCCTTCAATCGGAATCTGCGTCAGCCCAGCGGCCGTCGCCACTGCGACCACGAGGACCGTTCCACCAAGCGAACGCAAGACAGGGGCCTGAATCTCGCCTCGAAAGAGCAGCGCGACCGCACACCCGCCCAGAGCCGCGATCACCAGTGCGGTGGCAATGCCGAGACCATCAAACATCGCCGAACTGATCAACGCGCCCCAATAACCACAGGCATTGGTGATCGAATCGTTGGCCGGAAAAGTCACAACGTCCGGGCTATACAAACTGCTCAGCGGCCAAAGCGGCTCGGCGATCGGATCTGCAGCACTCCGCGTGACCACCGCGATCGTGAGAAACAGCGTGAGCGCAGCAAGAGCGATCGCAGAGACGTCGCGCGCCAGATTTGGCGTGCGCTCTTGCACATCTTCCTCGACGGTGTCGCTCGACATGGGCGTGCTTCGGGTTGATTGGGAGGTCGCTGCAGCAAAACGAGAATGCAGCTCGTCTTTTTTGATCGACCCATGAAACATGCCCAATCAAATCGAAGTCCGTTTCACCTCACGACAGGCGCAAGCCTTGATACCGCTACAACCAGACCTCTTTATAGGTCATGCTCCGCCTGACGCGTTCGCATTTCGTGTAATTGAGTGCAAGGCCTGGTCGCTCACGCGATCGCGGTTCGCGAAATACCACTACCGACCTCGTTACCACGCTACGCGTGGTAACGAACTCTCGAGCGCTCCGTGTCCCTTCCCAGACGTAGCTACCTTCACCTGAAGGTGGTCCGCAATGTCAATGCAACTCCCCATCCCCCCACGCTCTGGCGAGCGTAGCTACGGAGGTGGAAGGCCCGACGCCGCTAGCGCGTTCGGCTCACGAAAACTGGCGGTGTGGTCCGTGCAATCACACACCCTACCGACCTCGTTACCACGCTCCGCGTGGTAACGAACTCTCGGACGCTCCGCGTCCCTTCCCAGACGTAACTACCTTCGCCAGAAGGTGGTCCGCAATGTCAAGCGGCTCCCCATCACCCCACACTCTGGCGAGCGTAGCTACGAAGGTGGAAGGCCCGACGCCGCTAGCGCGTTCGGCTCACGAAAGGTCCGTGCAAGCACACACCCTACCAACCTCGTTACCACGCTCCGCGTGGTAACGAACACTCGGACGCTCCGCGTCCCGTCCCAGACGTAGCTACCTTCGCCAGAAGGTGGTCCGCAATGTCAGGTAACTCCCCATCACGCCACGCTGGCGAGCGTAGCTACGGAGGTGGAAGGCCCGACGCCGCTAGCACGTTCGGCTCACGAAAATTGGCGGTGTGGTGCGTGCAAGCACACACCCTACCAACCTCGTTACCACGCTCCGCGTGGTAACGAACTCTCGGACGCTCCGCGTCCCGTCCCAGCCGTAGCCACCTCCGCCAGAAGGTGGCCCGCAATGTCAATGCAACTCCCCATCACCCCACGCTCTGGCGAGCGTAGCTACGAAGGTCGAAGGCCTGACGCCGCTAGCGCGTTCGGCTCACGAAAACTGGCGCTGTGGTCCGTGCGAGCACACACCCCGACGTAGCTCGTCTTACGGATTAGTCCGTCTTTGGACGCAGGGCGGTGTGGATGAGGGCTCCGATGATCCCGCCCAAAATCGGACCAACGATGTAGATCCAAAGTTGACTGACATCCCCCGCGACGACGGCGGGTCCGAGACTACGGGCTGGATTCATCGACGCTTTGGTCAATGGCCCCGCTACAAACGCCTCCATGGCGATCGTGGCACCGACGGCCAGCCCCGCCGTCACGCCTTCTTCTTTTGCACCGGTCGAAACACCGATGACGACAAACAACAGAATTGCCGTCATCATCATTTCGACCATCATGCCGACAGGCAGCTCAAGCTTTGTGTTGGTCGATCCAAGCAACATTTCATCGACACCCAACACAGCACGGATGGCGGCCGCACCGGCGAGCGCACCGGCACACTGCGCGACAATGTAGGCCCCCGCATCAACAGCCTTCATCCGCCGAAGGACAACCATCGCGATGGAGACGGCGGGGTTCATGTGGGCTCCGCTCAGATCGCCGACCGTGTAGATCATGACCATCACGACAAGCCCCCACACTGTTGCCACACCGACATGTGTCAACAATCCGGTCCGAAAATCGACGGCCATTGCGCCGCAGCCGATCAACACCAAAATGAAGGTGCTGATGAACTCTGCCAAACATCGTCTCGATAGAGGTTCTTGCATCGGTCGTCTTGCTTTTCTTGGGTCCGCTAACCTCCAAAAGCCCGGCTGCTGCTACCGTGCCGGAGTCGTGATTGCTGGAGAATACAAGAATGCGTAGAGGCCAACCAGCGTCTTCGCGTCACGAATTTCTCCGTTGGCGATCATTTCGACCACTTCATCTCGGGTCGCAACGTGGTTGACGATCTGCTCGGTCGCTTCACGCGCGTGATCGCCAAGTTCCAAGTGGGTCGCAACATAAAAATGCATCAGTTCGTCGCAGATGCCCGGCGCAGAATAGAACTCGTGAAGTTTCTTGAGATGCCCCGCTTTGTAACCCGTTTCCTCGATCAGCTCACGAGCCGCGGTCGCCTCAGCAGGCTCGCCCTCTTCACGCGTACCGGCCGGCAATTCAAGCAGCGTCTCGTCAACGGTTTTGCGCGTGTTCTTAATCAAAACCACCGTATCGGTATCTATCAGCGGCAGCAGGACAACGGCGCCAGGGTGCCGCACAACCTCACGTGGATAGGATTTGCCGTCTGAACCAGTGAGATTGATTTGGTGCACATTGAAACGTGCTCCTTGCAACAGCACCTTTTCGTCTTCAGATTCCGCCGAGTTCATCGAAAAACCTGCGTTCCTGTGAGTCGTTCGTGGAGTCTTTCATCGTCGATCGCTAAGCTACCCCGATTCCGGCTCTTGCGAAACCGCACGCCTGAAGCGACCGCTATGCTCGCCACTCGTTGGTTGCCTCATCCTGGGGAACCCAACCCTGGGGACTTGCTCAAAACCATCGACGGTGGCAAGTTGCGTCGTTTCCATTTCGATTCCCTGACCCAGCGCGCATCCGATTTGCGTCGCCCGTTTGCAAAGCATGTTTGGATTCCTCTGCTGTAACAAACCGTCCGGAGTCACCTCGCGTGACATCGTGAACGTCGTTCAAAACCGCGTGCGACCGGCAAAAGCAGGTCACGCGGGAACGCTCGACCCGTTGGCCGAAGGTGTTCTTGTTGTCGGTGTTGGTCGCGCCGTACGACTCGTGCCCTATGTCCAAAATCAAGCCAAGCACTACCAAGCGACATTCCGGTTAGCGCAATCAACGGTTTCAGGTGACCTTGAGGACGAAGTCGTCTTCCACGAAGACGACCCTGAACCGACGCTCGAGCAACTTCAAAACGCGGCTACCAGATTTGTTGGTGAAATCGAACAGACTCCCCCTGCACATTCGGCAGTGAAAGTCGACGGACGCCGCGCCTACAAACGCGTACGGGCCGGCCAGCAGGTCGAAATGCCTAAACGGACAGTGGTCGTGCACTCGATGAGCGTCACGCGATACGAATATCCCGAAGTCGATCTCGATATCGTTTGTGGTTCAGGCACCTATGTCCGGACTCTCGGCATGGACCTCGCCGAAGCCGTCGGCACCAAGTCCGTGATGTCCTATTTGAAACGGACCGCGATCGGCCCGTTCAAGATCGAGGACGCGGTTGAGTTTGAGCAACTCAAGGCGAACCAGTTCTCAGACAAAATCTTGCCAGCGCAGTTCGCGGTGGCAGATCTTCCCCAGGTGAGCGTCGATGCGCAGCAAGAAGAGCTGCTAGGAAACGGGCGCCCGATCGAATGCCCCAACATTTCCGGAGAAGAGGCAGGGATCACCGGAGAAGAAGCGGGGGCAATCAATGCGTCAGGACGGCTGGTCGCCATCCTGCGTTTCAAACGTGGTGCCTGGTGGCCCTATCGCGTGTTCCCACAGGATTAGCGCCGTGTGTGGTTTGCCCCTAAAACAGCGTCGACTCTGCTAATAGATCAATCAACGCTGCATCGTTGCGTTCTTCATCGACAGGCGTGTCGAGCAACACTTGCTCGCCGACCGGTGGAAGCTGGGCCATCCGGTTGATCACGACGAGCGCATCGCGCGCGGTAACCTTGTTGTCGCCGGTGACGTCGTAGAATTGCAGATTGCGGATCGTTTGATCGATCTCACCTGCAAGTTCCTCGAAGTTCAGGGCGTTGATGATCCGCAGTGCATCGCCTGCGCTGATCCGGTTGTCGTTATTGACGTCGTGTGGATTGACAGAGTTGTGCAGCGGATTCTCGCTGACATCAACGATCCAGCTGAGCGTGATCGACGTCGAATTGTCGGGCGTGTCTGGATCGAACGCGGTGAGCGTGACCGTGAAGGTGCCTGCAAAGAACGACGATGGTATCCCCGTGAATGTCCAGCTCGCCTCGTCGAACGTCAACCAATCGGGAAGATTCTCACCCGCGATCGACGCTTCGATCACCCAGTCGTCGCCGTCTTGATCATCAACCGGCTCCTCCCCGAGTCCAAATTCGAACATCTCGCCCGTCATCGCGTTGGGCGGTGTCCACTCCGATACAAACTCCGGTGCTTCGTCAACATCGGCCACATTCAGAGGAATCGTGGTGGTTGTCGAAGCGGACGGGTCCCCGTTGTCGGTGACCCGAATCTCCATCGCGTAGGACGACGTCGTTTCGAAATCGAGCGGCTGCAACAAAGTCACAATACCGGACGGCGACACGCTGACAATGTCGTCGGCAGTTCCACCAATGAGCTCATAGGTATGCGTCTGACCTGGCTCGGGATCGCTCACCACAAGCTGAGCAATCTCGCCGGAACTATCTTCAGGGACGCTGATTTCCTGAGTGACCAGATTGGGCGGTTCGTTGACATTTTCAATCGAAATGGTGAACCGGTTGCTGTCTGAGCGAGAAGGAACACCGTCGTCGGTCACGGTGACGTCGATTGTGTAGCTCTCGGTGGTCTCAAAATCGAGCTGACTGGAATCCGCAACCTTGACGAGTCCCGTTGTTTCCTCAATCTCGAAGATGCCCGAACCCGAGCCACCGACGATCTCGAACGACAACGATTGATCAGCTTCCGTATCGGGGTCGCCCGCGGGGACGATGCCAACTTCATCACCCTGTTGGGCGTCCTCAGACAATGTCAACGTTGCTTCGCCAAGCTCAGGTGCCTCGTTGATGTCAGAGACGTTAATGGTGTGTTCCGTCGTGGTCGACCGTGCCGGATCACCATTGTCGGTCGCCGTGACGCGAATCGTGTACTGTTTGGTTGACTCGAAATCGAGGTCCACGCCGGCTTTCAAAAAGACGTTGCCGTTGGATGCGTCAACTTCAAAGAGGCTCGTTTGAGCGTTCTCTTGCGCGTACGTTATCGTCTGACCCACGTCCGGATCACTTGCCGCAATGGCACCAACAAACGAAAAGCCCGTCTGCGACTCAGGCACGTTGAAGGTCCGTGAGGGCATCAGCGGCGGCTGGTTCACATCGCCCACGATGATGTTGATGTTGGTCGTTGTCGTCAACGAAGGCGTCCCGTTGTCGCGAACACGGACAAGCAACGTTTGCGTCACGTCGTCGATCACCGAAAGGGGACGCAGCACGGTGATCTCACCGGTCGATGAGTTCAGATGGAAGTTACCCTGCCCGCTTCCGCCAACAATCGTGTAGGTGAGTTGCTGGTTATTGTCGGGGTCCATTGCGTCGACAGTACCAACCTCCGAAGCGACCTCAGCCGTCTCGAGAATGCTAAAGGTGTCACTGAAGGCCTGTGGTACTTCGTTCAGATCCCCAACGGTGATGTTGACATCCACGTTGACAAACGCACCCAGTTCGTCCGTCACCGTTGCCGTAAATGAATAGGATGACTTTTCCTCAAAATTGAGATCAGCGTCCGACTCGGTGGTCATCCAACCGGTTTCCGAGTCGATTCGGAAGAGCCCACTTTCGGCGCCACTGATCGAATAAGAGAGCTCGTGCCCGTCGGGATCCGACGCAATCACGCTCCCAACCACAACGCGCCCCGATGGGTTTTCACTGACGGTGTAGTTGGCCGGCGAGGCAATCGGCGACTTGTTAGGTGCGAGGCCGAAGTCGAATTCATAATTCTCGTACCGCGTCACTTCAGCGGTTCGCACAGGACTTACCAAGAACCCTGATTCCACCTGGACTTCGTAGGTTTCAGGGAAAAGATGGCGAATCTCATAGTATCCCTCCTCGTCGGTAAACGCCGATGGTTCGAGTTGCGTGAACGCCATGTCGTCGAAGCGTCCAAACGGCCCGCCGTCTTCATGATTCTCATCCGCATACGCGAAGACGTAGGCAATGTTGTCTTGACCGCTGGCGACTGAGATTCTTTGACGGTCGCTGTCAACGAGCAGACCGCTCAGGTCTTCGTCAATGAGTTCACCTTCTGCGTCGTAGGCTTCCAGCTTTCCGTAGACTTTCGAAAGTGGGTTGTCGTTACCAATAGCAACAATCGAAACGGCGCTGACCGGGCGATAGAAATCAAAACGCAAGACGCCCCCGTTGCTGAACCAATCAATGCCTCCCTTGGCAAAAATGCGGTTCTCAAGGGTATTGGGGAAGTCACTTTCCTTTTCACCCGTCACCGCATGCGCTGGAAACGAATCAAGCGCAAAGTTCGTAACCGTCACTCCAGGGAAGGCATTGATCAGCGGGTATTCTTTCTCGTCACGCAATGGATCGAGTGGATCGATTAATCCATCGGCATCAACATAATGCGTGATCGAATTGTGGATGCCGTTGCCGTCAACATCGGCAAACACTTTCGCGTTTTCAACGACGGCACCTGATTGATCCGTAACCGTGCCTCGGACGCCACCAACAAAATTGGCTTCGCCGACATGGTCCAGGTCTCGACCGGCATAAGGATATTGGCTTGGTTCGCCAAACAGATTGTCCGCCAGCGCCCATTTCGGTGGCAGTTCGGTGTGCAGATTCTCGTTCTGCGCGGTACTGGCAATCCATTCTTCACTGCTGCTTCCAAATGATTCACCGACTCGACCGGCGTAGCCAAAGCCTTCGGTGTGAATCAACTCGACCCCTTCGCCGACGGCAATGTCGCCCGGCCCAGTGCCGATTTCCGCAAACACGATCTGACCATAGGCGTGAGGGCCACGACCGACAAACGGATGCAAAGAAATGGAATCATGGATGGTCCAATCTGCCAAAACATTGGCATCGATTTGGCCGTCCTCGTCGCCGTCAATATTCTGCTCCAAAATCGGCGCAACATCTGATTGAATCAGCATGTAGGTATTGGCACCGATGATGAAGTCAATTCGTTCTGACAACGAATGGCTATCGGAATAAATGTCTCCCGGCAGTCCGCCGAAGCCAACCTCCTCAGAAACCAGCGCGTTGGCTCCCTCGGCGATGTCGTAGGGATGATCCATCTGCAGCAAGACGAGGTAGCCATTACTACCAAAGGCCTGTCCGCTAAGATCGAAAATCCCATGAATCTTTCCGGGGGAAGGCGACCGTTCACTGACGACAACCAAATACGTTCCGTCATTGAGCGTCTGATGAGGTTCACCGCGCAGCTCGATGTATTGCTCCCTGTCATTGTCACCGAACAGCGGATCAACCATTACTTCACTGATGCGTGCCGCAAGCAACTCACGTCGTTCGAGCGATTCAACTGCTAGTCCTCGCCGTCGACCGCGACTCCGATTCCGCTTCATCCTGAACCCAAATAACAAAAATCATGAGATGTCGAATACCCGCTCAGCTTGGACGGCACCCCGCTGGTGCGTTTCGAACGTCTGAGCGTGGAATGAGTATACTTTTCCCGCGGTTGAGTTCCCACCGATGTTCGATCGACGGTCAGTTTTCCGCAATTCTGCCTACGGCTTCGTTTTCAAGAAGCTGTAACAATGTCGACTAGTCTGCGGTGGCAATCGCTTGCCGACGGCCTATCCTGGGGGCACGCGGTCGAACCGAGACAGCGTTGGCGGAACAATGCCCACGCTGGATGCTCAATCACTCGCGACTCGCAAACAAACGCACGAGGGAGAATCATCTTGTCACGTCCACTAATCACACTTGCGTTGTTGGCTGCTGTGACTGCAGCAGCCTTTCCGGTCGGTGCCGCCGACCCGATCGTTCATGATGCCGAATACTACGTCCTCGAGGCCCAAAATGGGCAGCGTTGGGACGCCGAGGACAAAGCCCTCGACCAGCGTCTGGCGGAATTGCGGGAAAAGTACGGCGCCCCCCCGAACATCGTCCACATCATGTGGGACGACACGGCCTATGGCGATGTCGGCATCCCAGCAATCCAAAAAGTACGCGGGTTCGAAACGCCCAACCTCAATGCGATGGCGAGTGAAGGCATCCTCTTCACGCGCTTCTATACCGAAGTCGGCTGCACGCCGAGCCGCGCCGCTTGCATGACCGGCCGTCATCCGGTCCGTAACAGCATGTACAACATCGGGATGCTTCGCGAATCGCATGGACTTCGAAAATCCGAAGTCACCATTGCCGAAGTTCTTTCTGAAGCTGGCTACGCGACTGCCTTCCATGGCAAATGGCACCTCGGCGATATCGAGGAAAGCTATGCCCACAACCAAGGCTTCGATGAAGCCTTTTTTACCGGCTACAACCAAATCCTCTCGCTGTGGTCCAAGAAGGGCGAAGCCGCCAACGCCACCATCGGCTTGCATGAAGACATGCTTCCCGAGGATCCCTACAAACTTGATGACACCTTTATCACCAAGGGCTGGGTCCTGGCATTGGAAGGAACCAAGGGCGGCGCAGCGCGACAATGGGGCGACAACAGTCACGACACCTACCTGAAGATGGACGCCGAGGCACAGCGGCGGACGCTTGACTTCATCGAACGAAACGCGAAAGCAGGCAAACCTTTCTTCGTTGCCAACTGGCCAAACATGGCTTCGTTCCTACCAAGCCCCGAAAAGATCTCACAGGGACGCAGCCTTCTACAGGACGGCCTGCAAGGCAACGTCGACCCGTTTGTTGGCAAGGTGATGGCAAAGCTTCGTGAACTGGGCATCGCCGAGAACACGTTGCTTGTTTGCAATGCCGACAATGGACCGATGGCCCACAACCCGCCTCCGGGATGCGGTTTCACCGAAACAATCTTCCGTGGCGGAAAAGGTGACTTTCTTGAAGGCGGCGTTCGTGTCCCTTCCCAAGCTTGGTGGCCAGGAACAATCGAGCCCGGACAAATTGTCGGCGACATCATTCATGAAGTCGATCTCTTCACCACCTTTGCACGACTTGGCCAGGCCTCCAAAACGATTCCGCGCGATTGTGTGATCGATGGCATCGACCAAACCTCGTTGCTTTTCAACGGCGACACCCATAGTCGTCGCGACTACGTCTTCATCTACGCCGGACCCAATCTCGGAGCAACCGTGAAAGGGAATTACAAGCGCCACTGGATCTCTCCCGATCCAGTTGGAGAGGCAAGCGGCATCCCAGCGGGTTTCTATTTCCTGCCATCCGACACCCGCGAAAAGACTCCGATGCTCGTGAATCTGATTCACCTCAAAAGCCCATTCAATCGAATGCGTCTACGCCACGAACTGTGGAAGAAGAAGTACCCGGACCTGCCTGAACGCCACGGCATTCCATGGCAAGGCATTGAGAATGCGTCGCCTGAGCTCAAAGCATTGGCCAACCCAGCGATGAACCTAAAGGACCTGCCATTCGACCCGCTCGAGTACGTCGAACATCTCGACGAACTTCCGTTCGAACCGAACGTCGATCCAGGCCTGGGCGATTCGCGCTAAAGTCCGTGACGCAGGGTGTGTGCTCGCACGCACCAACCTCGGAATCCAGCGGTAGCTTAAGTGGTGCGTGCAAGCACGCACCCTACAGCTGCTCGTTATCGCTTCCGCCGCTCTGTCGCACGACGGGGCAGAATGGACACAACACGCCGCGGTAATTCAATGCCTGCTTCGACTACGTAGGGTGTGTGCTTGCACGCACCAACCCCGATATCCAGCATCAATCGCCTCTGTGGTGCGTGCAAGCACGCACCCTACTATCTCGCTGCCATGCGCAATACGCGATAGAGGTAGTCGAGATTTGATTCGACCGAAAAGTCGTTGACCAACTCGTCGCTCCAAGCACGCCAAGCTTTGTCGATATCGTGTTTCTCTGCTTCGCTGAGTTTCCATGACAAAGGTGGTGACCGATCGGGATCTCCCTCGTATCGGAATCCGATGTTGATGTATTCAAACTGGATCGGCGTCTCAATGAAATGCGATCCGTTGAGTTGCTGATATTCGATCGCCTTGCTGCTTTGCCCTTTGAGGATGGCATTGTTGTAGCCGCCGGTTTCAACGTGCAGCAATTCCTCCAGGTCCATCGCGCCGCGTTCCTGCTGTGCAACTGATCGCCCGTTGAACATTGCGATCATTGGACCAAGGAAGCTTTGCTTCCAGGTAGGATCGCGCCGAAGTTTGGTTTGTTTCCCAAGGCTCACGTCCGATGCCGATTTGACCAACGGAAAAGGCAGCACGCGAAGCAGCACGATCTTGTCGAAGGGGCGATTGGGATCGCCGTCGTATTCCGCACGCAAGGTTTCGATCAATTGGATCGCGCCCAACAGACCCTCGTTGTCGGTGTAACCACCATCAGCGTAGTGTGCCTCGCGGAGTAGGATTTCGCTTCGCGGTAGCTCATCGCCGCTTCTTTCGACATCGGTGAGCGGCATGTCGGAAACGGCTGTTGGCGACACATAGGGAAAGGTCGCCGACAAACGCGCCGCCGTGGCCAAACGTAGTCCCATTCCCATCGACGATGCATACTCCAAGGCGTCGAACGTATCACGTTTTCGGAATCGATCGTCATTGGGTGAAAAGCTGAACGGCGCGATCATCACGCGCTGGCCCGTGTTGACCAGATAGCTGTTGAAAATCACTGCCGGCAGCGTCCCCTCCTTGACTCGAAACGCAAGATGGCCGAGCCGCCAATCGTCTCGCCCGGTAATTGATGCGGCGTGTGCCTCGATCGCCGCGCGGTTTTTCGTCTCGGCCTCCGGGTCAAACAACGCGCGAAGTGACGCCGTGTCAGCGGGGAAGTACTTGTGGCGGCCAATCTCCTGGGGCGTCATTGGTGCCTGCATTCGCGACGCCCAAAGCCCTTCCTGGACGAGCCCACGATCGTCCGTGCGACTGCGGTTGATGCCAATCAAACGCATGGCATCAGGAAAGAAAAGTCCCCAAGCCGCAGCCTCCAAACTCGATCGACCGGCCAACGCGTGGATATGGTCCAATGCAGCAACCTGTTCATCAGGCAACTCGCTCTGCAAAACTTCGGGATACTTGGCGACGTACTGCAACGTGCCAACACTTCCACCCGAGACACAGCTGATCATTCCAATCGCGCCGGTCAGTTGTTGCGCAGCAATCGCGTCGGCCGTGATCGAGTTGGGCATGTTTTCCGGTCGCTTGGCGATGATTCGATCGCGATGAATCCCCGTCAACACCATGCTGGTCCAGGCCGATGCTTGAATCCCGCCGCCCGTTGCGGTGACAACAACAAAAACTCGGTTCTGGGGAATCCCATGACGATTCGCAATCGCGACTTGCCGCTTTTCCCAACCCTCGACCAATTCGCGAACGCTGATCGGACGGTCAAGGTACGTGCCGTCATCTTGCCACTGAGTCTGTTCATCGGAGACCGCGGCGAAGTGCTTGGGCGAAGCGTTGGTTTCAAACCGATGCTCGGCCGTCTTCGGAAAAACGGTTGTCACAGTGAATAAGAAGACGAGTACGACGATGACGGGCGAAACTCGATAGCGGTCAAAGTAGAAAGCCAACGCGGGAAGCGACCCGCAGACGATCATGACGAGTCCAACCAGATAGAAGAGAGTCCCGTACATTCCCCCTTCGTCCGGGATCATGTCGTACATCATCACGACACCGTACGAGATCCCGTACACGATGACCAGGAACGCGGCCATCACGGACATCATCACGTGCCCCGGCAGCAGCGTTTCCCACTTTTCAAGATGCGGCTCGTCGGCATCATCCTCGGGCGCAACCCATACTTCGATCGTGTGAAGGTACCCGTGCGTCAATCGCAGGAACTTCATCACGGCGATCGAGTACTTCCACCTAGTCTTTCGCGACGCAGTGAGCGGACAGGCCTTGGCCTTCTCGTTATGCCGATTGCGTTTCCAACGCCTTGGGTTATCTCGGCGACCAAGCAGAAAGCGATGGTCGAGCACAAACAACCGCGGGTCATGCAGGTTGGGTGTCAGCACCCAGCGGTTCACGATGTCCAAAAAACAAAGGATCGTTGTCGCGACAATCATCCCGCCGAGCACTGGCAACCAACAGCTCAGCAGTGTCATCTGGTCAGCGTCGCTCCAGCGATGCTCGTAGGCCGTCAACGTGATCAACACACAGGTGATTGGAAGGGGCAAACCGATGAGCCAAACGCTCACCGAGCGAAGCTTCCACAGCCATTCCGGCGGCTTGTCCCAAAAGCGATAGACGCCAAGGTCCTCAAAGCGTCCTTTGGCATTGCAAATCGTCACGCGAAACGTCTGAACGGTCATCGCCGCGGCCAATACCGAAATCGCCGTGGTGGTCAGAATCCGTTGCCATGTGTCGAGAATGTAGACCGACCTAACTGCGGGAAAATCGGTCAAGTGAGGAAGGGCGGCAAGCACCAAAAGCAAGCCACCGAAGACGAGGCTATACCTTGTGTAAAACAGCAGGCGAATCAGGTCTTTGAAGCCAGCCGACACTTTCGCGTCGCTCTGCTGCTCGTTCGCACCCTGCCCCGTCTCCGAACCGTTTGCACTGTTCGCGTCGCCGAGGCTTGACTCGTCCAATGTGCCCGTTTCATCACTCATGCCTTGCATCCTTGGTGTTCATTCGCCGCTGGTGTTGAACTACGGTATTTGACCGCAACCATCCGAGGCAATCGAGACCAGTTTTCCTTTCATCGTACCGCGTCCTGGCAAACTAGACGTTCGCAGTACCGCCTTGAGACGGAGTGGTCGTTCGTCGTACCGAATTGAGGCGGAGTGGTCGTTTGTAGTACCGCCTTCAGGCGGAAAAGCATCAAGATTCCGGCTAAAGCTCGGTACTACTAACGGGCTTCTCGAAGGAATCGCCGTCACGAGCATGTTCGTGCGCACACCTACGTCGGAGTATCGACTTGATCCCAGGGCGCACCTTCGAAGAGCGTCAACCAGTTCAGCGCTGTCTGCCGTTCACTCAGCACGCCGCCATCGAGCCGCCGAGCGGGCTCGGATTTTTCCATGACTGATTGGCGCGCGTGCCAGAACAGCCGCGTGTTCATGTCCAACGCATCCAGGATTTCCTCCACCGGCCGTAGCTTGGCATCGGTGACCGTCTCTTTGTCGTCACGATCAACCATGGCTTGGGCAACCGCAGGCACATCGCAGATGTCGTCGGCAAACTTCAATTCGTCGTGCATTCCAAGCGCCCACTGCAACACGTAGAGCGCTTCGTAACGCCAAGCGAAATTGATCGTCGCTTGCGGGTCGGGCGAATCATCTTTCAAAAAGGCTTGCTCTTCGGCAGTCAACGCTTGAAACGCCATCGGCGACTTTTCGCGCAGCTTGTTTGACGGAATTGGGTTTTTCGACGCCACGGATTCCGCCCGCACAGCAACCACAAACAACGCCAAGGCGCGCCAGGCAACATCGTCAGCATCCCGAAGCATCGCCTCGGATTCGCCGACCACTGGCGGCAAATCCTCGCTGAAAGGAATCTCAAGGTTGTTCAGTTGTTGATGCGTACGCTTCAATCGGCCCCACGCCTCGGACGGATAGGGCAAGGCGGCCCCCTTTTCGCTAAGCCCTGACTTTGGATCGACCAAGACGCGGCCCAGCGGATCTCGCACCGAAGCATCCGGCAGGAAAAAGATCGAGTTCGAGGCTTCTCCCCAATCGCTGATGTCTTCGACGCGTGACTCATCGATCGTGAAGCTGAACTGGTGCTTGACGCGTTGAAGATGTCGCATCACACCGTAAAGTGACGGCGTCATCGGACGATCTTCATCACCAAGAACAAAACCGATGAATTCGCCAAGGTGCTGAAGGAGCTCCGGATCGGACCGATCGCGATGGTTGATCTCCTGATGATCGAAATCAGGCGTCGGCGTTTCATTGAGCGTGCTGTAAGCGTTGACAAGCAGTGCCATTTCGTTGTTTTTTCGACAAGCCAGCGTTCGGCGACAAGTAAGAGACCCCAAAGACATCTTGGCCCTCGCCGGTTGATTCGACAAGGAGCACGGATTTTGCGAAACAGCAATCTGCTTGACACATGGACTTCGCGGCCAAAAAACAGCCTGTGGCGATTTGCCCGAAGTTTTCCGGAGGCCGCCAATCCGTTATCCTGAGGATGGGTGTTGTGCACGCCGACACCCACCACGATAGGACGCCACTTCTCATCACGGCCGGAGAGTCATGCCACAATCGCTTCAGTGTCCACGATGCAATGGATCGGTCACCGTCGACGAAAGTGCGGCTGGCCAACGCGTGCAGTGCCCACACTGTGATCAGGCGTTTGTTGCACCAGGTGTCGCCACGTCAAAAAACGACGATGACGACTGGCTGACGCTCAAAGATGAACCAGCCCAACCAAATCCTGCGCAGCCCGCCGCTCCAACCGGTACGCCGACCAATCCACCACCAGCCGCCCCCAATTTGAGCGCCGAGGACCAAGCGGTTCTGTCAGAGTTTACCCAGGATCTCGACGAATTCACCGCCGAGATTGATGCACCACCGCCGGCTGCGAAACCGCTCGAGCCGCCACCACCACAGTCCTCGGGCATGGCAGCGATGATGGGTGGCCCCGCTCCCGCTCGTCCCGCCACCCCCGCAAAACCGGCTCGAACATCAAGCGAGTACCGAGTCCGCTGCCACCTTTGTGGAACGTTCACCTACGTCAAGCCAGCTCAAACCGGTGCAACGATCAAGTGCTCTGATTGCCATTCACCCATCATCGTGCCACCGCCGCCCAAAGAGAAAACAAAACCTGACCTCGATCCGGAAGATGCGCAAACCTTCGCCCTTGAAGCGCGCGACGCCGCCGAACGCAAGGATCCCTTTCAACGTTCGGCGGACGATTTGCTCGAAGAAGCCGCCCGCGAAGATGACGACAATGACGACGCGATCTACACCGACACGCCAAGCGTGAAGGAATGGGCGTCGCGCGTCTTCGGGATTTTTCTTGACCCCGGCGTGTTAGCCCATTGGCTAATCCTGAGTACTTTTGCGGGCTTGCCAACCTATTTTGCGTTGGGATTTGAATCGCCCATCTTGATGCTAGGCCTATTCCCCGCCGGATTCTTCCTTGGCACGATCGTGGTCAGTTGCGGATTTGCGATCCTGCAATCGGTTGCCAACGAAGAAGACACCGTTTCGGAATGGCCAGTCTTTGACGTCTATGGCTGGATTTCACAGTTGTTCGGCGTATTCTCCGCAGCGTTTGTCGCTGCGGTGCCAGCACTCGTGATTACGCAGTTCATTTTCAAGGGCAGCTTGATCGGCGTCGGCTTGACGATGTTCTCGATCTACAGCTTGTTCCCGATCGTTCTGCTGTCGATGTTGGACATGCAAAGTCCCTTCATTCCCTTCTCGGCAGAAGTCGCACGAAGCTTCACCAAGTGCGAAGAAGCCTGGGGCGGTTTCTACTTCTCATCCGGAATGCTCTTCGTCGGCCTGTTCCTGATGTTCATGTTCATCACCGCTTTGGCGAACATTCAGATTTCCGCGATCATCACGATCTTCCTGAGCATCGCGGCAACCTTCATCTATTTTGCGATGATTGGTCGCCTCGCCTATTCCATTGGGCACGTCACCAACGCACCCCCGATGGAAAACGACATCAACCGCAGCCAGCCTGCCCGAACACGCGACGGTTCGGTTTAGCGCGGTTGCACGACGCTACATGTCGCAGCCGCCACCACAACAGCGTGGCGCACCGCAACCCTCGCTTGCCATCGGCAAACCACCGCCCTTCATCGCTGGACTGGCGGTCACGCTAAGCGTCCGCGAGAGCTTTTTCTTTCCGCACGACGGGCAAGCGTCCGACTCTTGTTCCTTGTGCTCGTCGTCGTTGCGAATCAAAGCCTCCGTGACGGCGTGACAGGACTGGCATTCGTATTCGTAAAGCGGCATGATTGATTCCGTGTTTCGATAAGGTCTTGTCTTCCATTATTGCTTCGCCCCAGAGTTTTGCCAGCCGATGCGTACTCCCAACCTCAAATTGCCACCGCTCTCCCGCGATCAAGTTCGCAGCGTCGACCGAATTGCGATCGACCAATACAAGATCCCCGGCATTGTCTTGATGGAGAACGCTGGTCGCGGGGCCGCCGAGGCAATCGATCTTCACTGGCATACCGCGCGAGTCACGCTGCTTTGTGGGCCGGGAAACAACGGCGGCGATGGTTATGTGATTGGCAGGCATCTGCAACTGAAAGGCCACAATGTGAAAATCGTCTCGCTCGTTCCCCAAGACAAACTCACAGGCGATGCCGCCACCAACGCCACCATCGCTCGACAAGCCGAGATTCCGATTTCCGTTGCAACCTGCGAAGCAGAGATCAAGAACGCAGTTTCGGGAGCCGATGTCATCGTCGACTGCTTACTGGGAACCGGTGCAAAAGGCGCACCGCGCGGTCTTTATGCGGAAGCAATCCACATCACAAACCACAGCGATGCAAATCGCGTCGCGATCGACATTCCGTCGGGGTTGGATTGCGATACCGGATCGGCTGCCGATCCAACCTTTCACGCTGAGCTAACCTTGACCTTTGTGGCGTCGAAAATCGGCTTTGCCGCAGCCGCCGCAAAACCGTGGCTCGGAGACATCGAGGTGATTGGGATCGGAGTCCCCGAGAAGCTGCTTCGAGACTTCGCGTAGCCAATTCGGTTAAGCGACCAAATCGTGAATCACGTGACCTTTGACATCCGTCAATCGCATGTCGCGGCCACCAAATCGAAACGTACTGCGTGTGTGGTCGACTCCCATCAAGTGCAACATCGTTGCGTGCAGGTCGTGGATTTCGAGCCGGTTTTCGATCGCTTTGTAGCCGAATTCGTCGGTTGCGCCGTAGACCGTGCCCCCTTTGACGCCGCCGCCCGCCATCCAGATCGTGAAACCAAACTGATTGTGATCGCGGCCGTTCTTGCCTTGCGCAAAGGGCGTGCGTCCGAACTCGCCTGCCCAAACAACAAGCGTTTCGTCAAGCAACCCGCGTTGCCGCAGATCTTTCAACAGGGCCGCGATCGGCTGGTCGACGGCACGAGCATTGTTCTCATGACCTTGCTTCAGATTATTGTGTTGATCCCAGCGATCGCCGCCCACCGACGGACAAGTCAACTCGATAAACCGAACACCACTTTCGATCATACGACGCGCGATCAAACATTGAGCTGCGTACGTCTTCGTCGCGCCATATTCAGCGTTCAAACCATACATCTCTTTCGTTTGCGCCGATTCATCCTCGAGCGACATCACCTCAGGAACTTCCATCTGCATCGCATAGGCAAGTTCATAGTTGCGGATCGCTGACTCAAGTGCGTCGTGCTTGCCAAATTGCATCTCTGCAAAACCATCGAGCTGACGCACCAAATCAAGCTTGTTCCGCTGTCGCTCGGCACTCGACTCGAGCGGCTTGATGTTGGCAACGCCCGTCCCCGACGGCTTGAAAACGCTTCCCTGATAACTCGCTGGCAAAAAGCCGCTACCGAAACAATCGAGACCGCCGGGTGGGATCAAGCCGCCATTGAGCACAACAAAACCGGGCAGGTTCTGGTTGACGCTCCCCAAACCATAGTTCACCCAAGCCCCCATACTTGGCCGCCCCTGCAAACCGCTGCCGGTGTGAAGGAAGTAGTTCGCAAACGTGTGTTCTGGGAACTCCGAAACCATCGAGCGCACGACGGCAAGCTCGTCAACGCACTCGGCAACATGTGGAAACAGCGAACTGACAGGGATGCCGGACTCACCGTATGGCTTGAACTCCCACGGACTTCGCAACACCTTGCCGTTGTTATCGAACTGCGTTGGCTCAACCTTGAAAAGGCTCCCTGGATCCTTGCCGTCGTACTTGGTCAACAACGGCTTGGGATCAAACGTGTCAACCTGAGACGGCCCACCGTCCATATACAGAAAGATGACGTTCTTGGCTCGCACTTTGTGATGCGGACCGTGACCGGCAAACCCCTCGTCGCTTGATCCAGCGAACGCACGGTCGCGCGCGAGTGCCGCAAGTGCAACCGCACCAAACCCACTTGCACTGCGACGCAACATCTCGCGACGCGAAAGCGGAGCCGTTTGGTAACGTTGACATGGAAATGGGTTGTGCACGTGCAAGCTCACCTAACAAAAATGAATTCTTTGGTGTTGATCAGAGCGTGGGCAAAGTCGGCCCACACATCAAGTTCGCTCGAACCACCGATGTATCCGTTGGCAACGGTCCATTCGGAATCCGTCGGCTTGCGTCCGAACGCGTCCAAATACATCGACTCGATTCGATTGCGTTGATCGGAATGCTGATCAAGCACTCGACTCGCCCACCCCTTGGCCTGCTGACTGACGAAGGGATCATTCATCAAGATCAACGCTTGTGAGGGGACATTCGAAACGTTGCGGCGCCCCATCGTGCTGAACGGAACCGGCGTGTCAAAAGCCAACATGAACGGCGACAAAAAGTTGCGACGCACACTGACATAGATCGAGCGTCGACCGGCGCCATCGAGCGGACCGCTCTTACCAGGACGTCCACGTCCGGTCATGAAATCGGTCAAGTGAATCGGCACGGCCGGTCCGAACATCTTCGAATCGAGTTCCCCCGATAACTGTAGAAGTTGGTCGCGAATCACTTCGCCTTCGAGCCGCTTGGGCGGTCGATAGTGCCACAGCAAGTTCTTCGGATCAGCTGCAAGTCCCTTGTTGCCGGCCACGCTCGTCATTTGATAGGTGCGGGAAAGCACGATGTAGCGAATCAGTCGCTTGATACTTTGACCTTCTTGATCAAACCGAACCGCTAAGTGATCGAGCAATGCCGGGTTCGTGGGGCGTTGTCCCAATACACCGAAATCGTCCGTCGTTGGTACGATCCCTCGTCCCATCAAGTAGTGCCAAACGCGGTTGGCGATCACGCGTTTGGTGAGCGGGTTCGTCGGCGAGTTGATCTGCCCAGCGAGTTCAAGCCGTCCACTTCCGGACGCGATCGACATTGGATCGTCGCCTGTGATCGCCGTCAAAAAATGCCTCGGCTCAAGCTTTCCAGGTTTCGATGAATTGCCGCGAATCAAGACGTGGCCGTCCTCGCCGGAACCGTCCACCATCGCCATTGCGACTCGTGAACGGCGTTTCAGTTTTTGAGACAGACGCTGACGTTCGTCATGCCAACGACCCGCTAGCTCTGAAGCTTCCTTGTCCGCCGAACGGGTTGGCCCGACCTTTGCGCGGAAGACAACATGGTCAACGCCAACATTGCCCCAACCGCCGCGATGGTCATCCACCACCTCAAGGATCGCGTTCTTCCCGCGAAACTCGCTGACATCCCAGCGAGTCACGAACATTTGATTGTTATTTCGACCGGTCGCACTCCGCACGACTTTTCCGTCGACCAGCAGATTCATGCACGTCTTGCCCGCGTGCGAGCCACCGCCGATCAAAAACTGGACCTCATCAAAGTCAATCAAGAACTCACGCGAGGTCAGCTTGCCAACGAGATCATCGCCACGCATCATATCGCCCCCAGGGCGCGTGTCGTGTGAATTGACAAAAAATTTGCCGCGTCGGTTGATCTTTCCCTGGTAGTCGGGGATCGTCTCAAGCGTTTGCGGACCGCTTCCGAACGCCTTTCCGGTTGCGGTCCAACCTTCGTAGGTCCCCGACTCGAAGTCGGCAAACATCACTTCGTCATAGCTGACTTGGGTCGCGAACAACTGACTTGCCTTTTCGGCATAAGCTCGGAATTCGCGATCTCGGCTTTCGATTTTCTTGTCGAGTGCCCGTAGTTCGCCGTCATCAAGACCTTGAGTCACCAGCTGTACTGAGAGTTGCTCGTTCTTGGCGGGCACAAATTCAAGGTGCAACCGATGACCGACATAACGGCCAAGATTCAACGTCACCCATCGCTCGCCCCCTTTGACCTGGCGGATGGTTTGGCCATGAAGTGGACCGCTGATCAAGCGATGCGAATCGACGACCGCAATGATGTGCCCTGCTCCGCTCACCAAACACGAAACGCGACCTTCTTTCAGCTCGAAGGTTGGCAACCGCAATGTGCGACCACTAGTGGGGATCTTTGCGAGCGCATTGCGGTCCTGCATTTGCCCCTCGGTCACCGATTCCAAACCGTGCCAAATGGGGTCATTGATCGCTGACGAATGCGTCGCTACCGATACGCTCCCATCTTCCGTAAGAAATGCCTGGCCAGCTTTGCGCGTGCCTTTGCCGAAGATGTAGCCATCTTGGCGGAAATCACCCGCGGCGACAGAGTCGGCGTCAAACACGATCGACGGATCGTCAAGCATCGATCGGGCAGGCAACTCAAGCCCGCGACGCGACAGCAGTTCAACGATCCGTTGCTGGTATTTCGCATCGACCGCGGCGATCTCATCGGCGACCTTGCCGTTTTGCTGCATCGATTCGAATCGCGCCAAGCGATAGTCGCTGCTTTGCAGAAAGCCTGAAAGGGAGTAATAGTCGGCAGTCGAAATCGCGTCGAACTTGTGGTCATGACACCGAGCACACGAAACGGTCACACCGAGAAACGTTTTCGACATCACGTCGATCATGTTGTCAAAGCGATCCGCTTCGTCCTTGCGAATGTCGACCGGCGAGTGAACCCATTCACCCAAAAACCAAAAGCCCGTTCCAAGAATCGACTCGTTGAAATCTTCCGTCGGATGCAACCGCGGATTCGAAAGCAGGTCCCCCGCCAAGTGCTCACGTACGAGTTGGTCGTACGAGACATCCGCATTGAGCGCGCGAATGATGTAGTCGCGATATTGAAACGCGTTGGGTGTGTCGTTATCAAACTCGTGACCACGCGACTCGGCGTAGCGAACGAGGTCTAACCAATGCCGCCCCCAACGTTCGCCGAAATGTGGCGACTCGAGAAGCTGGTCGACGACGTTCTCGATCGCCTTTCCCGAGGAATCAGCAAGGAAGGCTTCGACCTGCTGAGCCGTCGGGGGCAGACCAATCAAGTCGAGATAAAGGCGCCGCAAGATAGCTAGGTGTTCGGCATCTCCTGCAGGCGCCAAACCGTTACCCTCGAGGTCGGAAAGAATAAAACGGTCAATAGCGTTCTTCGGCCATCGGTCATCGGCGACCTCAGGTACCGTTGGATTGTCGATCGGCTGCCAAACCCAATGGTCTTTTGCACGCTGGCGAAGATCAAACTCGGGCTGATTGGCCGCTTCGCTTTCTTCACCAGCCGGCCAGGGCGCCCCCATTTCGATCCACTTGGCGAAAACATCGATCTGCGCATCTGACAGCTTGCCCTTGGGCGGCATCTCGTACGACTCGTACCGAACCGCTTCCATGAACAGACTGCCATCGACATCGCCGGGAACGATCGCCTCGCCAGAATCACCGCCGCGCAATAACGCAGCGCGACTGTCAACATAAAGACTCGCTTGAAGCTTCTTCGCATCCGCGCTATGGCAGCTGTAGCAGTGGTCGACCAAAAGCGGACGAACCTGCCTTTCAAAGTACTCAAGTTGTTCGGAGGTAGGCGGGGTGTCGGCAGCAAGCGTTGTGGACAAGCTCGACAGCATCAATGCCGTCACGATGAACCTCGTCCTCAAGCCGCCGAGCGGCAGGGCAATCATCAAGAACGATCCCGTTGAATGATATGCGACGATTGATCAAACTCGATCTTCCCATACGATACGTGGCAATGGAGTCCAAGTCGAGGATCATTTGCGTCACCGCCGTTAACGATTTGCGTCACGGCGAGTCCCCCCCCAAATCTGCGACCGATGAAACTGAAACCCCGCCGCAAAGTCGCGTTGATCATTGAGTCGTCCCGATCTTACGGGCGAAACCTGCTGCGCGGTGTCGCTCGATTCTCGCGAACCCAAGGGAATTGGCTGCTTCTGCACGAAGAGATGACCATCGACGCCCAACCACCCGATTGGTTGAAAAATGCGGATGTCGACGGAATCATCGCTCGCGTCGACGCTCATTCGATCGATCTGTTTCGCAGCCTCAATGTACCCATCATCGACGTGCGATGCCGCCGAACGTATCCGTCGGTCCCTCAGGTCGAAACGGATGATCGCGTGGTCGCGAGGCTGGCGTTCGAACATCTTTACGAGTGCGGCTTTCGTCGATTTGCGTTCTGCGGCTACCGAGGTGCCCACTTCTCTGTCCATCGCCTCGAACCCTTTCGTCAAATCGTCCAGGCTGCCGGATGCCCACTTTCAGTCTACGAAACGGACAGCGACTCGCGCGCTTCACTCACCAGTATCGAACGAGCCGGATTCGCCGACCAAGAACAGCTCTCGCAATGGCTGACGGAGCAACAACGCCCCACTGGCATGTTGGTCTGCAATGACATTCGTGGGCAACAGGTCTTGAACGCGTGTCGAAACCTTGCCATCTCGGTGCCAGACGATATCGGCGTTGTTGGCGTGGATGATGACGACACGATCTGCCCTCTCAGTGACCCGCCGCTTTCGAGCGTACGCCCCAACGCCGAACGGATCGGTTACGTCGCAGCCGAAACGCTCGACCAAATGATGAATGGTCAACCGGCACCCGAATCGGTCCCACAGGTTCTGCCGAGCGGTGTCGTGCAGCGATTGTCAACTCAAGTCACCGCGGTCGAAGATCGCGAAGTCGCTGCAGCGTGCCGCTTCATCCGACAACAAGCCTGTGAAGGTATCGATGTTGGTGACGTCGTGCAGTTCAGTAAGCTTTCGCGCCGTCAACTCGAACGTCGATTTCGGGAACACCTCGGCCGAACGCCGCATGACGAGATCACAGCGACGCAAGTCGCCAAGGTGAAACAGCTCCTTCGAGAAACCGAGCTCACCCTCGAAGCGATCACTCCCATCGCAGGCTACTCACACAAAGAGCGGCTCAGTGCCGTCTTCAAACGAGAAACGGGACTGACACCCGGGCGCTATCGAACCCAGCACAAGGATTCGATCGGAGACGCGACCGGTTTGTAGTCCCATTAGCCCATTCCGCCTGAAGGCGGTACGACGAACGCCTCTTCGTAGCTACGTTCGCCAGAGCGTGGGTTGGCAGGGACCGATCCTGCATAGCGAACCACCTTCTGGCGAAGGTAGCTACGAATTGTGATTCCCTGTGAGCCGAACGCGCTAGCATCGGGCCCTACACTCTGTTGCGTGATCAAGGCCTGAGGCCTCACGGCCGACGGCTCACGCGGGTTCCGACTACGAACCGCTCGCGGCGAGCAACCGGTCGACGGTCGCTGGAACGTCGACCTTTTCCCAATCGATCGACTCCATGATCTCGCGTTGCTTGTCGGACAGCGGCATCCGCCAGCGGTCGACAAACACGCCACACAGATTCTCGCCCGCTGCCGCCGAGGCACAGACGAGCCAATTCATGCACTGGCCGTCCGCCTCTTCGATGGTGCGGGCTTTGTACGGTCGACAACTACGCAAATGGTGCAAGAACGATTTGGTCCATTGGTCCCCCCCGTGGTCGCGGCGCAATTTCAACATGGCGGTCGCATACATCACCGGCTGGTCACTTGGCGCGATGGTGCGTCCACTTGCATCTTTGAGGCGGTTTCGCTTTTCGCCTGTACCGAGATTCGTGAAGGCGTCATAGAACTTGACCTCCGAATCGGCATAGATCTGCTCACAGCTCTCGATCGTTTCGCGAGTCTTCAGATCGCGGTCCATCACTCCGACTTTGTCCATGCAGACGTAGCGAATGAAGACCGCGTACCCGGTCGTAAAGAGCGAATGCCGATCGCCGAAGACAAAGTAGTTTCGCCCCATCTCGTAAAAATAATAGTGGGCAAAACTCTTCGGGTCGGATTGGAAGTTTGGCCAATCCTTGTTGTAGAAACCTGCTACCTCAATCCCTGTGGCGCCGACATAACCACAGCCATACCCGCAAGACAAATTCGCTTGAGGTAACGCACAGATCGTTGCACGCCCGTCAAGCTGCCGAAACGTCCGCGGGGCAACACCGACGAGGTCAAGCTGGGTCTTCCAGCCTTGATCGAGCACACTGACAAATGCAGTGAGCTTTTCGCGATCATATTCACCCTGCTTGGTCAAAAGCGTGACCTTGTCGCCTTGCCAAGCCAACATCTCGAAATCGATCTCCGCCGCCTTCCAGCGTTGGGGATAGAAGACCGTTTTCGATACATCGACCTTCTGTGGCTCAATGGCCTGAAGCGGCGCAACAAACAGTGCAACGAGAAAGGCAAAGAACAACAAACGCATCTTGCGAGCCTTGGGGTCAAACGGAAGGGGATTCAATATGTCGTGCACCTTGACAGAAGAGCGTCTGGCCTAGCTCTCGTAACTTGCTGCCATGTTAGCGACCGCTTCGGCCACCGCTTTGCGAAACGGCTCGGGCCCCAAGACTTCCGCATCACTACCCAGTGACAATACCTTAGGCAGCACTTCTCGCGGATGCGATGCGGGCACGGTCAAAATCGCCGAACCGTCCTCTTGCGACTCGAGTTGTTGGTCGGGATGCCAGGGGTCCTCGCCGACCCAAGCTGCCGCACGTTGTCCGAGGCGAATCTTGACCAGCGTCGACGTCTCGCCGGAAAAGATCCCAATGCTTTTTGAAAGATGATCCGAAACGTCGATGTTCGGATTGGGCTTGAAGTACTCGTCCAGTGCCGTCGCGTGTCGAAAGCGATCGAGCTTCCAGTTCCTTAAACGTTCACTTGGATCAGAGATCTCTTCGGCGGCAGCGATGACGTAGATGCTGCTTTGATAGACCGCCAATCCGTACGGTTCGATCCGCCTTGTCGATGCGGGTTTACCAACCGACTCGTATTCAATCTCAACCACACGGTGTTCGAGGATCGCGCGGTTGATCGTTTTCAGCATCCCTTCGTGGTGCTCGTAGGTCTTACTCGGCGTGCCGAAGACGTGCAGCGTCTTGCGAAACCGTGCGTAGTGATCGAAGACTCCATTGGGAACGGTTTCTTGCACTTTGTTCCAGAACGTCTCGATCCCGCGCCAGTATTGAGTTCCCAGCAGCGGATAGAGCAATTCGCGTCCAATGGAAAGTGCGATCAACTCGGTCGAGGAGATTCCGATTTCGTGAACGCCGGTGTTGTTTTGACCAAGCTTGTAGACCTTACCCCGCTCGACCGTATCGCTTTGAATGTCAAAACCAGCAGCTTGAAGCGCCTCGATGTCGCGTCGAACGGTCCGTTCATGCAAATTGGTCAGCCCAAGGTCGGCGATCAGATCGCCTCGCAGTTCATCAAGGGTCCGTCCAAACCTCGAATACTCAAGGAGTTGAAGAAGTTTGTGTTGTCGAATCAGCTGCTCGTTCCGTGCCACCGCGATCGTCCTGTTATTGCGAGGGTCATTGCCACCTGGAAAAGGAGACGCCAGCAATGGCATCTCTCTTTGATGGAACCTAGATTACGCCATCAAATGACACGGTTGGTCAACCGGGTGGACACGTGAGTTCGTCGTCGCGTGCCTACATAAAGACGACCGCTGCTCCGAGCCCACAGCCAACGAGCACACCGAGCACATCGGCAACCACAACGCCGCCGATTCCCGCATTTCGCGTGCGATAGTGCGCCCGCACTTCGTCGCCATGCATGAAGGCCCAGAAACTGAGACCCACCAGAATCCCGATACCGGCGCCGATCAAGCGACTGCCCCCTTCTTCCTCCATCGCTGAACCGATGGCGCCGAAGATTCGGTCCGCAAAGCCGTAACCGTAGCTGAACAGCAAAATGTACCAACAACCCTTTGCTGGCCAGAAACAAGCAACGGCCGTTGCCGCCGAAATCAGTCCCATCGTCACCGTTGCCGCGACGACAGCGGCAAGTGAAACTTCGTCCGCCTGAAACAGCTCGTCGATATCAGCAAACATCGTGACCAGGCCGACCAGCAGCAGCGTGATCAAGAAAAACCCGAGCGACCAGAGAATGTTGATCACGCCCAAGAAATACAACAATCCTGGCTTGCGGCCACGACCGTCACCAGAACCTGTGCTGCGAACATCCTCCGACGCATACTGATTGAGCATCTGGTCTGAGCTCGCAGTCGTCGCGTACGGATTCGTTTGTTGCCCAGGGCGCACGACCGCTTGAACTGGCTGCATGTCGCCGTCAGTCAATTCATCAAAAATGTCTGGGTCGAGCCCCAAGCCACCTCCACCGCCCGAGGCTTGTGGTTGTGGCGGGCGCTGAGTCGGTTGGGCGGGCCGCTGCTGTGGGCGGGCTTGTTGTGGTTGAGGCGTTGTAGGCCGCTGCTGGGGTGCTTGCGCTGCACCCGCTCTGGCAGAGCCACCGGGAGCGCGCAGCTGCTTGCCACAAGGGCATTTGACGACCTTGCCAGCTGCCGATTCGGGAACGTTCAAAACCGACGAACAGCCGGGACATTTAATCTTCATATCGTGCAAACAACCCAGACGCTGTTTTCTGTGAGCGGTTTAATGTCCCGATTGTAGCAGCCGAAATTGGCTCGTCGAGCGAACGCGGCTGCCGACCGCCAAGAAGCCCGATTCGGCCAGCCAACAGGCGGAACCGATCAAACCAAGAACCACAGCGAATACCGGTCTCCCATTACGATCGCGGCGATCAGAATCGAGGCATTGGTCGCACCATGAAGCATCACCAGCGCGAACAGGTCTTTGCGGTAGTAAAACCATAGGTTGGTCAAGACCGCCCACGGCAGCATCACCCACCACTCCCACATCGCGTGTGTCGCCAGAAAGACAACCGTCACCACGACAAAGTTTCGCCACGAGAACGCCCCAACCGGAAGCTCGTCGAACTCTTTTTCGGAGTCGTAGCTGTCCACCATCCGCATCAGGAAGCTTCGCATGAACAGCTCTTCCATCACCGGAGTGACGACTGCATAGCCGACCATGCGAATCGCCAAAACCGCAGCCACCATCGATCCACCTGCCATCGTCCGGTCAAAGGCGTCAACCGATTCGGGCCGAATGGACGGAAAGAGAAGATAGGGGCGCACCCAAAGCGCCGCGAGCACCACACCCAACCCAACATCGACGAGCGTCATTGCTGTCCATCGTGGCCGTAACTCTTTGTAGGCACCTCGATAGAAAAAGAATGCAAGTACCGCCGCGGGAAGCACTACCCGAAGAGCCAACAAGCCGAGCTGGTCGATCTCAAAAAAACGACTCGATATCTCGACCAGCGCGAGGAACACGGCCATTGGCGCGACGTAAGCCAACCATCCTTGCCGTTTCGTGTCGTTCATGCCGTCGCTATCGAAGTCTGCCGTAAGCCTGTTTTCGCACCAGTATAGTTACCGCCGACACATGATGGTCATTCAGTAGGCCGAATCAAGGTGCGACAGCGACTCAGATCCGGCATGATCAACACCTTCCAACCAATCACCCTTCCAACCAATCATCACTGAGCCGTTCGTTGTCTACTCTGCTTCAATACATATCAAGTCTGCGATCGTGTGAGCATAGAGTCGGCCATCCACCGCACTCAAACTGGCCCTGCACCAAGATTGGCCCAACTCACCCAAATCATTGATCGCAATCACAGCGTTCCGGTCCAGGCGATCCGCGTTCCAATCAATCACGTAAACAATGCCGCTCATCGTTGGCACGTAAAGATGCTTACCAACAACCGTCGGAACTTGGGAAGCGTGATGCCCCCAACCGTTTCCCATCGAGCGTGCATCACCCATCACAACATGCCCGCGGCTATTCTTCATCTCATTGGGGCGAAAACACCATTGCTGGACCGGCAACCGTGATGGTCGTTTGCGAGCAGCGTTCTTGAGCGACTCGATCAGCTTGGGCGACATGCCTTCGTCGCTCCAAAGTTCTCGACGGTTGGTTTCCGTCACTTCGACCTGGACAGGCAACTGCAGGTATTCAACGTCACCCGATTCGACATTGACGCGGCCCAACCAAGGCTGTGTGTAGCTGCGAAAGAAATGATATTTGCCGACAAGTAGATTCGACTGCTGGATCAGTGCCCTGGTTTTCTTACCTAGCTTTAATGATTGAGTGCCCGCGATGTCCTTGCCCTGCTTGCGAGCATGAACCACCACATCGGCAAGATAATTCACACGCCGCGTGATCTTGCCAGTGAACGCATCGATCCACAGATGCTCATCGCGGTCAAACACAAGCACTTCGTCTCTGAAAACAGGGAACGTCATTGTGCTCATGAAGCGAGGTAGTTCGAGCGTCCACAGCGTGCTGCCATCGACGAGATCGATCATCGAAATCCCCTCGGGCTTCTCAGGTGGTGAATGACCGCCGCCGCGTCCCACCACCATCACCCGCCGACCGTCGCTCAAAGTCATTGGAAGCGGAACGCACCCCATGTTGACGCCACATGTCGTGTGCCAGGTCGGATCCCCGGTCTTGATGTCAACCGCTTGTAGCTGAGTCCATTGATCAAGCGGCGCGTCTTTGTGATCGTGCGTGAAATGACCGCCATCGTCCGGCATGTACGTTTGCTTGATGAAGACGACTTGCCCATCCAACAAAACCGGCTGGCTGCGCCCCACCGCCATCAACTCTTTTTGCCAGATCACGTCGCCATCGAAATCAAAACAGACGATCGCTCCCGAGGCATTGAAAAAGACGACATGTTTGCCATCGGTAACCGGTGGCGGCCCCGTCGAATCACTAAAACACCCTGACAGGCGAAGCGGGTGATCTGCAGGAACATCACGTTTCCAATTGGTTTCGCCGGTATCCGCGTCGCAGCACCAAGCGACAATGTTGCTGCCAAGCTGAGCGTCAGCGTCGACCTTCTCCATGGTCGAAAAGAAGACTCGGTTCTCCCAAACGGCAACCGTGCTCTGCCCCGTTTCGGGCAACCTTTTGCGCCAACGAATGTTCTCATCTCGCACCACACTCCAGTCGGTTGGCGACGAGAGATCACGACGACGAAAATCCCCTTGCCCACCGGCACCTTGGTTCCAGACGCGTTTCAGATTGCGTGAAAAGAAGTCTGCCACGACAGCTTGGACTTGCTCCGTTTTGAATTCCTTTCCGCCATGCTTGGCACCTGCCAGCACATGCAATCGAGATGGCACGCCTTCGTGAACCAACGCCGCGTGCAGCCTTTGACTCTGTGCCAACGGAACACCTGGGTCTTCTGAACCGTGAACGATCAAAAAAGGCGCATCGTCGCGCGAAACCTGACAGAGCGCACTTGCGTCACGGGCGAGCTTCGGCACATCTCGAACCGTGGCTCCAAGGAGCTTTGCGCCGTTTGACTTGGCAACCTGCTCGGCAGTCCGCCCATTGCCAACGTTGTTGGGTGGCATGGAAAGCAAGTCGGCCGGCCCAAAGAAATCACACACCGCCTGGACCTTCGTTGACACGCCGCCAACCTTCGGGTTTCGCCGTGTCCCCACCAACGCCGCCAAATGTGCTCCGGCCGAGGTCCCAAACACGCCGATCCGCTTTGGATCGATCCCAAAGTCACCACCATGCTCGCGAACCCAGGCAACGGCACTGTAGCAATCGTCGATTTGCGCTGGCCATTGTGCAACATCCGTCAAACGATAGTCGATACTCGCGACCGCAAACCCATGCTGCGTTAACCAAGCCGCGTTCTTCTTTCCGCTGCCGCGGTTCCCGTTAAGCCAACCGCCGCCATGAATGAAAACGACGCAGGGGGCAGCCACCGCAGGCTCGTCCGGAAGAAACAGATCAAGCTTCAACTCGGTATCGCCCACCAAACGATAGACAATCGTCTTGGAATCGTTATCCGCTGCAACGGCGACAACCGGCAAACAACACGTGTTGGCGATCAACAGGACGCAAACACAGAAGACAATTCGAATCGAATTCATCGAGACATCCAGGGCGGATTTTGGGGCGGGACGTGTAGGGTGTGGCGAGCAGTAAAACGATAGACGCGCAAGTGCGAAAGATACAGTGATCTGTCCCAATTATCCGGCGAGACCATTCAGCGTCGCAGCGCTCGCAATGAGACCATCAGGTAGATCGTGATCCCAACCACGATTGGCAAAAAGACCGCAACGGCAACGGCGCCGACCCAACCACCGTGAACAAAGAGAGCGGCCACGGCGACGTAGAGCGAACCGATCATCGCTGACACGACGATGTTCCCAATCAACCTCTCAAGCCGAGTCATCTCTTCACGCGCATCGCCCAATGCGCTTACCGTCTGATCGTCCGATTCGGCCTCAATCTCGTTGGGCGGTGTGTAGGGGTTGGACTCGGTCACTGAATTCACCAGCGCAAAGAAAAACGCGGTTGGGAGTCCCAACCGCGTTTTGAAAGTCAAATTCAAATTGCCTCGCAACTAGGCGGCTGTCGCTTGTTGCTCATCGCTATCCGAGTTTTTGTCTTGCATCGCTTTCTTTTCAGCCGCGTTGCGGTAGTCGACCACATCCCAGACCAAGCCTGTTGCACGAAGCAAACGAATGGCTTGCCAGGTGATGTCAAACTCCCACCACTTGTGGCCGTGCTTGGCCATACGGGGATAGGCGTGGTGGTTGTTGTGCCAACCTTCGCCGTAAGCAACGATCGCGACCAACCAGTTGTTGCGGCTGTCGTCGGTCGTTTCATAGTTGCGGTAACCAAACATGTGCGAGGCACTGTTTACCATCCACGTTGCGTGAAGCACGGTCACCAGACGCACGAACATGCCCCAGACCACAAGTGACACGGCCATTTCCATCCCGCTGGCGTAGTATCCGATTGCGAAGAGAACGCATCCACATGCAATGTGCATCGGCAGGAACAGGAAATCCATCAAACGCATGCCGCGTTCTTTGTACAGGTCGGGAGCCCACTTCTGGAGGTAGGCCTTACGATCACCGTTGTGAGTGTGGTAGGCGAGCCAGAACATGTGGCTCCAGAAGCTGCCATCGCGAGGCGAGTGCGGGTCGCCATCTTGGTCGCTACAAGCGTGATGCTTGCGGTGGTCGGCAACCCAATCGAGCGGCGAACCTTCGCCAGCCAGAACGCCAATCGAAGTAAAGAAGTATCGCACCCAACCGTAAGTCTTCATTCCGGTATGGGTCAGCAAGCGGTGGTAGCCAAGACAGATGCCGAGGCTTCCGGTCATCCAGTGCAGGCCCAAAGCAACGATCAGTCCAGTCCAGGTGAACGTGAACGGTGCAGCCAACACGACAAGGTGAGCCATGGTCAACCAACCGATCGCCCAGTAGCTGATGTTGCTGAAGCGTTTCCGCTCCGACGTCAGCGGGCCTACGTCCTTTTTCTTCTTGGACTCAGCTGGTTGTTCGTTATTCGGCTTGTCAGCAAGTTTTCGCGATCGACGATCGGAATGCTTGTTGGGACTGTGACTTGGGTTGTCGACGACGGACGCCATTTGCGAATTCCAGTTTTGAAGTGTTGCGTCTTCGGCATCCTCTGCCGAATGGACGTCCAAAGTTTAGGGGACTAAGCGATTTGCTCTGTCTCAAGCAAGGCCAAGCTATGTAATAGGGATGTAAAAGTAGCCTCTGCAGGCCTCAAACCAGCCTTCACGGGGGAGCCGTAAACCCTCGAGTGCACAGGAGTTGCGACCGATAGCCGCACTCCTTCGAGCCACTCGGGTACGGTTTCCCGTATCGCTACTGCTGCGACTGCAGCATCTGAGCTCGCGCCATCGCCTCTTCCGCCTTGGCAATGTACTGCTGCTCTTGAGTACCCGCCCAAGCACGTTGATAGGTAACACTCATCGCGGTGAAGTTGAACGGATCAGTCGGCTCGAGCTCACAAGCCTTTTCGCCGTGCGTGATCGCAAGATCGTGTTCGCCCGTTTTTGTGTAAACACGAGCAAGAGCGAGGTGTGCCAGAACGTAGCTGGCATCTTCTTCGACGATGGCCTTGAGCCCCTCAATCGCTTCCTCGAACTTCTCGTCGTCGATCAGTTTTTCGACTTCGTTGTATTTGACGTGAATCTCAGCCATCGCTTTCGCCGTTGATTTTGCCGCCCCCTTAGACAGACGAATCGTTTGGGGCCAGCTGGATGTCTTTGTAAGAAGTTGGGTTGCTACGAACGAGCGGGCACCGAAAACCGTCTCTCAACAGTTTTCACGGTGCCCGCTTTGATTCGTCGCAATAAGTGAATTCAGCGTGCTACGTGCAACGCAGCACAGCCGTTGCTACTTTCGCAATGCGGCTTGTGCAGCAGCCAAGCGGGCGATTGGCACGCGGAACGGACTGCAGCTGACGTAGTCCAATCCGACTCGGTGACAGAAGTCGACCGAGTTTGGCTCGCCGCCGTGTTCGCCGCAGATACCGATCTTGAGCTTCGGCTTGGTGCTGCGGCCCTTTTGGACGCCCATCTCGACCAGTTGACCAACACCGGTTTGGTCAAGCGATTGGAACGGGTCAACGTGCAAGATGTCCTGTGCCAAGTAGTCAGGCAAGAACGTGTTGATGTCGTCACGGCTGTAGCCAAACGCCATCTGAGTCAAGTCGTTCGTGCCGAAGCTGAAGAAGTCGGCGTGTTCAGCCACTTCGTCTGCGGTCAACGCAGCACGTGGAATCTCAATCATCGTTCCGATCAGGATGTCCAACTTGCCAGTGTGCTTCTTGGCAGTCTTGACTTCCTCGATGGTTTCCTCAACCTTGCCACGGAGCAATTCGAGTTCGGCAGCAGTACCGACCAATGGAATCATGATCTCAGGCTGAGCCTTGATCTTCTTCTTCGAGCAATTGATTGCGGCTTCGACGATCGCACGAACCTGCATCTCGAGGATTTCAGGGTACGTCACGCTCAGGCGGCAACCACGGTGACCAAGCATTGGGTTCGACTCGTGCAGAGCCTTTGAACGCTTGTCGATTTCGGCAACCTTGACGCCAAGCTCTTCCGCCAATTCCTTCTGCGAAGCCTTGTCGTGTGGCAAGAACTCGTGAAGTGGTGGATCCAACAAACGAATGGTCACAGGCAGACCGTTCATGGCTTTGAAGATGCCTTCGAAGTCTTTGCGCTGGATCGGCAACAACTTCTTCAGTGCGGCACGGCGATCCTTCTCGTTTTCGGCAAGGATCATTGCACGCATGTGAATGATGCGGCCTTCCTCGAAGAACATGTGCTCAGTACGGCAAAGGCCGATACCTTGAGCACCGAAGTCGCGAGCACGCTTTGAGTCGGCTGGCGATTCCGCGTTGGTGCGAACATCGAGGCGACGGAATTCATCGGCCCACTTCATCAGCTTGGCGAAGTCGCCGCCCAGCTTGGCTTCTTGTGTTTCGACCGAACCGACCATCACGTCACCGGTCGTGCCATCAAGGCTGATCGTGTCATTGGGTCCAAAGGTACGACCATCAACGGTGATCTTGCGACCTTTTTCGTTGATTTGGATCGCTCCGGCACCCGCGACGCAGCACTTGCCCCAACCGCGAGCAACCACAGCAGCGTGGCTGGTTGCACCACCGGTGCTGGTCAAAATGCCCGAGGCAGCGTGCATACCAGCAACGTCTTCTGGACTCGTTTCTTTACGAACCAAGATGACGGATTCGCCTTCGGCAGCTCGCTCTTGAGCTTCGTCAGCACTGAAGGCGAGCTTACCAACCGCAGCACCTGGTGAGGCATTCAAACCGCGAGTCAGCACGTCGGCGGCGTTGCGAGCGGTTGGCTTGAAGCTAGGCAGCAACAACTGGGTCAAGTCGTTTGCAGGAACGCGAAGGACAGCCTCTTTGGTGTCGATCAGCTTTTCCTTGACCATGTCGCAGGCGATCTTCACTGCGGCGATACCGGTTCGCTTACCGGTACGCGTTTGCAGCATGTAGAGGGTACCGCGTTCAATCGTGAACTCGATGTCCTGCATTTCGGCGTAGTGATCCTCGAGCGTCTTCTTAATACCCAGAAGCTCTTTGTGAACCTTGCGGTTCCACTTGGGCATCTCCGAAACGTGTTGTGGAGTACGAATACCAGCAACAACGTCTTCACCTTGAGCGTTGATCAAGAACTCGCCAAAGAACTTGTTTTCGCCGGTGTTGGGGTTACGCGTGAAGGCAACACCCGTTCCCGAGTCGTCGCCCATGTTGCCGTAAACCATTGACTGGACGTTGACGGCGGTTCCAAGCAAGCCACGGATGCCTTCGATTTCACGGTATTGAACCGCACGCGTGGTGTTCCACGAACCGAAGACGGCTTCGATCGAAAGCTCAAGTTGCTTGATCGGGTTTTGCGGGAAGTCTGCCTTGGCGTGCTTCTTGTAAACCGCCTTGTAGTCTTCGCAAAGTTGCTTGAGTCCTTCCGCAGGGACATCAGTGTCTTCGGTGACCTTGTACTTCTTCTTGATCTTGTCGAAGGCCTTTTCGAATTCGTGGTGATCCACGCCTGCAACCACGTCACCGAACATGTTGATCAAACGACGGTAGGCGTCGTAAGCAAAACGCTCGTTCTTGGTTGCCTTTGCCAAGCCCGCAGTCGACTTGTCGTTCAGGCCGAGGTTCAGGATCGTGTTCATCATGCCAGGCATGCTGACAGCTGCACCCGATCGAACACTCACCAACAGTGGGTTCGAGTCGTCGCTGAAATTCTTCTTGAGCTCTTTCTCGAGCGTTGCGACTGCTTTGTTGACTTCATCCATCAAGCCCTTGGGCAGTTTCTTGCCCGACTTGTAGTAGGCGTCACAGACTTCGGTTGTGATCGTGAATCCGGGAGGGACAGGGAGTCCGATGCTGGTCATTTCGGCAAGGTTGACACCTTTACCGCCCAGCAGGGCTTTTTCTTTTCCTTTGCCTTCGGTCTTGGTCTTACCGAAGTAATAAACCATCTTTGCGGCAGCAGCTTTCTTGGCCATGGTCGCTCTCTAGGACACCGTTTGATTTGTGATGGGTAATGGATTGTTCACTGGAAAAGCGTGCTAAGTGCGAACTCTCTCCGCCCGGTACGGTTACCAATGCGGTGCAGTGCGGTCTTCGAACCCGATTCAATCTCGGTCGAAAACCCCTGCCAAGACAGTCGTCCACCCAAACGTGGTCGTGACCTTGTTGCCCTTGGACAAGCTGTACAGGTAGGCATTGGCTCGGCCAACCCTGCAAAGACTCGCCAGGGTCGCGGCGGCAACAAACTGGTCAATCACGCGAAAAGAGGTCCGCCACTTTGATGTTTGATAACACAGGCAGACCCAAATACACGTCTTTTCGCGGCTAAATGTATTTGTCGATGCCGCTGCGGTCAATGACGAACGGGCCCTTGATAGCCCGAGAATATCGCACAAATCGTCCCATCCTGGCCCTCCGCGCGTTTCACATCCTCAGCGCAGGAGGCTCAAGCCACGCTAGGGCCCTTCATTGGGGTCGATCTCCGCATTGCGACCTAGTGCTCGGCGTGCCCAAATACTATCGCTTCGCGGTGCCCAAATAGACGTAGTCGAGCCCAAACATGTAGGCCTTGACCGCCTTCGAATTGGCTCCTGTGATCTCGATGACCAATCGATTGTCGCCCTTACTTAGTGAGTGCGTCCCCAGTGAAATCGGTCCGGTGGTGACGACTTCTGGGTCATACAGGTCGACCGGAACGCCCGAGCCAGCACCGTTGACGGTCATCGAAACCATGCCATAGTCGCGGGCTTTGGTCAGCCCCACGAAGACCTCGTATTCGCCCGGTTCGTCCACGGGCACAGCAAGACTCAGCTTGTCACCGACCTTGGCACCCGTCCACCAAAGATGCGTTCCCCCGCTCCATTTGCCACCAGAAAAGTTCTGCATTCCTTGTGGACGTGCGTTACCGGCGACCTTGCCAATCGCCTTCAGCGACTCGCCTTCGATCCCGCCGTTGACTTGACCATTGCTGTTCATCACCGGTCCCGCTCCTGGCAACGGCACCTGCGATGGACTTGCTAAATAGGCAATCAGATCGCGAACTTCTTTCGGCTTCATTTGATCGATCTGCCCTTCCGGCATCACCGAGGTCTTTGAAAGCCGCCGTTGTTCAATGTCCTCTTTGTCGACGACAAGTTTCTCGTTGGCCGTCTGGATCACCACAGCTGAGTCGTTCTCTTCCTTCAACAAACCGGTGATCACTCGTCCATCGAACGTCAGGATCTGGGTCGACTGGTACTCTTTGCCGATCAATGCGTTTGGATCGATGATGTTCTGGAGCGTGTAATCGAGATCCGCCCGATTCGACCCGGTAATGTCCGGGCCGATATCACCACCTGCCCCGAACAACTTGTGGCACTTGCCACAAGTCTTTTCATAGATCACCCGGCCATGCGACAGATCGGCTGATACCATCGCCTTGGGACCGAGACGCCCCTTCAGCTGGGCGATATGCTTGCGTTTTTCATCCGGGGTACGCCTCATCAATCCCCACACACGATTGACCTTTTCCACCAAGGTGGGATCGTTCAACAAAGAAAGCTGGCGGACATGAAACGCAGACAGGTCGCTTTGCGCAACTTCTTTCTTTTCAATCGCGTCCAACAACTCATTGGCATAGCTCGCGCGGGATGTCAAAGTCGCAACGGCATCTTCCTTCTGCTCGTCAGTAAACGATCCATAACCTGCCAAGATCCGTCGGCCAACTCGCTCGTCGGAGTAGTTGGCCAAGCCTCGCAATGCCTGCGATCGAAGTGCCGGCTCCTCGAGCAAATCCAATAGCGTCGGAACAAGCTCACCATCACGTCCGGCAAGCAATGCCTCGAGTGCACTTTGCCGAGCAGCAAGTTTGCCGCCTTTGTCGCCAACGATCGTTCGCAGTGTCGGAAAGATCGAAGAGTCACCGAATTTCACCGTGATCAACTGAGCTTGTTGGCGAACCGTTTCGTCACCGCTCGAGGCCAACGTCTGATACACGCCTGGCCATTCCTTGGGCATCTTCAACCGCCCCTGTTTGCTGATTGCCGCCGTGATTTCGCCGAGAATCACTTTGCGCAGCGAATCGTCCGCAACTTGACCGAGTCCCACCAACAAGCGATCAATCGCTTGAGAATCGGCGGCAGCCCGTCGGTAGATGAACTGCCGCACTTTCGGTACCGCTGATTTTGCAGCCAACTGCAATGCCCGATCCGTGTCGGCAACCACCATCGGTTCGATTCCGTACCAGTACATCAGCGGCAAGTTGTGATCGCCCGCGTCATCGCCGTGCCTCAGCAGTGCCGACGCTAGCTGCCAACGTTCTGCGATCGGCAAACGTTGCAGTGCCGACGCAAGGTACAAACGAACCAGTTGCGATTGATCGCGGTTAGCAAGGGCGACGTACGTTTCGCCTTCTTCGGTGGACCCATCTTCCATGTCCAACTGGATCGCCCAAGCACGCAAGTATTCCGACTTGTGCCCCTTCGCTTCCAAGAGCTTGGCGATATCCGAGTCACTCAGCAAATCACAAGCGTGTAATGCCCACACGCCCCGAAGCCGCTGCGGAACATCCTCATGATCATGTGCGATCTGCCGTAACCGTTTGGCAACCGCGTCGCGGTTGATCTTTCCAGCCGCGGCGCGTTCTTGCAGGATGCGACGCGCCATTCGAACTTGCCATTCGTTCTCGTGTAGCTGAAATTCAACAAGCTCGGCATCGGTCAAAGACGACAGGTCGACCGAAATCGTGTTTGGCGTGCCGTAGCGCACTTGGTAGACACGTCCGTTGGTTCGGTCCCACAGTTCCTTGTCGCGTCGATGGCAGGCATTCTTGTCGTACCAGTCGATCATGTAGACGCTTCCGTCGGGAGCGTACTTTTGATTGATGCATCGAAACCAAAGGTCGTTGGCAAATAGCAGATCGTTTCCATGTGAGGCGACATAGCCACTCCCGACGCGGCGCAGCTTTTCGTTGTTGATGCGGTTGCCAAGCAGATTGGTCATGAAGATCGAGTTTCGATATTCGCGCGGCCAGTTGTTTCCCAAATAGACCATCGCGCCACAGTGTGCGTGGCCACCGCCCGCTTCGTGCGTACCGTGCGACTCGACTGATTCGTTTCTGCCCCACCACGCGTGATCGCGGATGTTGCCCGCGTAGTGAGCATGGTCGGCAATCGTCTTGATGTCTTCGTAGATATGGGGGTTAAAGTGCCGGCCGCCCTGACGCTGATAACGAGCCCCTTGTATCACGTGGTACATGTGTGGAATCACACACGCGGTGATGAAGGCTTGCCCGTAGTCGTTGAAGTCGACGCCCCACGGATTGCTCGTTCCTCGCGAAAAGATATCGAACTCATGCCGGATCGGGTGATAACGCCAAACCGCGCAATTCATTGGCACGCGTTCTTCGTCGGGTGTCCCCGGCTTGCCAACTTTTGAATGAGTGAAGACGCCATGACACCCGTACAGCCAACCGTCAGGTCCCCAGATGAATGCGTTGAGCGTTTCGTGGGTGTCTTGGTATCCGAATCCATCAAGCAGTATTTCAGGTTCCCCATCGGGACGATCATCACTGTCGCGATCTGGGATGAACATGAGATAAGGTGCCGCGCCAACCCAAACGCCACCGAAGCCGACTTCAAGTCCGCTGACGAGGTTCAAACCTTCTGTAAAAACAGTGCGTTTATCAAAGTCGCCATCTTGGTCGGTGTCTTCAAGGATGATGATCTTGTCTTCACCGCCACCCTCTTCGGCTCGAATCGGATAGGTATGCGCTTCGGCGACCCAAAGCCGACCACGGTGATCAAATGTCATTGCGATCGGTTGATGAATCATCGGTTCACCCGCGGCAAGCTGAACGCTAAACCCGTCAGGTACCGTGATCGCTTTGGCCGCTTCCTCAGGTGTCAGCCCCGCGTTCGGCGGCAAGCCAGTGCTCACTGCCTTGGCTTTGGTTGCCTGATCGACCAACCGATCTCGATGCCCCTCGTGCATCGAAACCGTTTTGCGATTTTGCAGGTGAACGAAGGTTCCCTTTTTGTTCCCCACCACCACATCGACCGCGCCATCTTTGTTGATGTCGGCGAAGTCAACTTCCGTTCCAACACCCGAGGCATCGTCAATCAAATGTGGGATCCAACGGACTCCCTTGTCGGTTCGTGTTAGCTCGAACCAGTACACCACGGCGGGATGGTTCGGCTGAGTATCGCCGCGAGGGCCGTGTGCCCAGTGGCGTTTGCCCGTCAGGATGTCTTTGAGTCCATCGCCGTTGATGTCGACCAACTCAACCGCGTGCAGTTGAGAAAAGACGACGCCGAACTCGTTTTCCGACGGCTTGGATCCCATGATCACATGCTTCTTGAATGTGACATCGCCAGCGTCGGACTGCGTCTGTTCGAACCAGGTCAACCCAAAGCCATGTGCGTTCTGGCAACAGATCACGTCGCTGTCGCCGTCGTCATCAATGTCGTAGGCAAACATTTGTGACGAACTCGGACTGAACGCAAACGGGTGTTTTTTCCATTGCGGGTCCCCATCGAGTGATTCAGGCTGCTCCCACCAACCGCTTGTCGTGATCAGGTCATTGCGACCATCGCCATTGATATCGCCAACACCAAGCCCGTGTGTGAATCGCCCACCTGCCGATTGGTCCGACAGGCGACGGAACTTCCAAGGTGCCTCGGGAGCCTGCCGATTGACTTCGGCGAATCCGAAAAACCCGCCACTGCTACAGACGATCTCGCGATGGCCGTCGCCAGTAAGGTCAACAAAATGCGGTGACTCGTTGTCGACCACATCCAGCACTTTGTGACGCGGCCAAAAGCGATCGGCTCCCTTTGGGTTTTCAAACCACGACGCGTCTTGCCCTGGGAAACCGTAGACAAGAATGTCATCCCAACCGTCTTGGTTGAAGTCTTCGGTGAAGGCAAAGAAGTTGTTCGAGTAGCCGTGCGGGTCATAGGCATCCTGGGCGTAGAACCGATGCGACTGCTTGAAGTCAGGCCCTTGGTACCAGAAGGGACCGGAAGCCACGTCGAGCGTGCCGTCCTGATTGAAGTCACCAACCGTGGCACCTTCGCTGTAGAACTCGTCGCTCAGTTGGAGAGTCTTCCAATCGATGCGGGTCGTATCGTGCCCGATCGCGGGCAGCGCGAGGACGCATGACGTCAGCAACAAACAAGCAACAATGCGCATGAATCAAACTTCGAAAGAGTCGGTATCTTCGGCAGGAAAAAGGGCGGGCAACCTTATGGGGTAAGGCAGGCAACCAGTTTAGCCTGAACAGGCTCACCGAACCGATCACGTTTGATTGCGATCGAGTCACTCTGCGGCTGAATCACGCGTTTTTGCTGCTCAAACGAACAGTGGGCGGCGTCTCAAATGGATCACTTTTTCGTGTTTTTTAAAGCGCCCTGAACATTTTGCCTTTGCCCCTTTTTATAGTCATGCCCAGCGTGCTGGCCGCATCGTTGCCTCGACATACACGTGCAACCCGCGACCGACTGCGTTGGCCCAAATGTTTGGTCACTTTCGATCCCCGGGGCATACGGAACGTTGAGATGAATCACCATTCGGGTGCCAGGCGGCATCGCAAACCTTCCCAATCCTCGCTCACGCGAACCCATCGGCAACGGCGCAGGCTTGCAGTCGAAATACTCGAGCACCGCCGTGTGCTAGCTGTTGCGTTCCCCCTGACCCCAAGCACAGACGTTACTGATCTGGCAAACGCCACTCGCGTTCCCTACTTGCCTGGTCCCGAAAGCGATTCCTCACCGATCGGCCCCTGGATATTTGATTCACCCACGAGCGGCGTCGACGCGTCGGTTAACGCTTCAACACCACAAACCGAATCCACCCCATCAGCGATACCTACCAGTGGCACGGACCCAGCAACCCTCTTGGTCGACCTTGCCTCGGCCACGGTAAACGAGACCGATGGAATCGCGGCAACGACGCTCACGATCACCCGAAATGGCGACCTGAGCGCAGCATTGGATGTCACACTTGTGTCATCAGACACGACCGCGGCAACCCTCCCATCTGTCGTCACCATTCCTGCGACGCAGTCGTTTGTCACCGTTGATGTTTCGACGCACAACGACTATTTCGTCGATGCCACTCAATCAACGGATCTCACGGCCTCGGCCACTGGCTTCCTTAGCGATACCGCCACACTCGAAGTCACCAACGATGATACCGCCGGAAATCGAACGATTGGCGGTCATTTCGAAGGCTTGCTTCCAAGCAACGACTACACCGTAACGTTCGACGTGGTCGTTGACGCAGGAGAACATTGGCAGATCGAACCGGGCTCCAACCTTCTGTTCGAAACCGATACGCAACTGCTGATCAATGGGTCCGTTGAAGCGATCGGTACACAAACCGACCCGATCGTTTTCACAAGTGCTGCGGCGACTCCCACGGCAGGAGATTGGGTGGGAATCGATTACAACGCTGAAAACGAATCACTCAGCGAGTTCCGGTTTGTAGACATCGCCTACGGCCTCTACGGATTGAATCTTTCGTACATCGACAGCCCTTCGGTCGAGGTTTCCAACTCCGAATTCCACGACAACCTCTACGACGGCATGATGATTCGAGCCGGCCGAGGCGATTTCATCACGCTCAGTGACGTGACTGTTCAGAACAGCAAGTTCTACAACAACGGCGAAGATGGCTTGACCATGCATTCGGCGGGAGGAACAGGGGCAACAACCCGCGTTAGCGCACGCATTCATGACAATGAATTCTACAACAACACAATCAGCGGACTGCACATCGTTGCAAGCTATGCCATCAGCTTCGGCACGGCCAAAACGAGTGCGACAAGTCCGAATGTGCTTCGGAATCATATCCACGGCAACGACATCGGCATCAAGATGCGTGCTAGCGAAGGGGGCGGCAGCGCGCCGTTTGGTGCGTCCAATGGGGCCTTGATCGTCAACAACATCATCGAACAAAACACGACGGGGGTTGAAATCAGCCATAGCGGGCCGACCACACAGTTTTCCGACCTCCTCAACAACACCATCGTCAACAATGTCGGCACGGCCCTTTCCCACACTACACAAGGTGCCACCGGTGACACCAACCTTGAAATCCGAAACAACAACATTGCGTTCAATGGACTCGGCATCGAAGCCACCGCCGCGTTCACTCCCAACCTTGGTCAAATCGGATTCAATAACGTTTTTCAGAACGCCGGCGGCAACTGGGGCAACTACCCCGCGGACTTCGGCTCGTCATCCGCAACCAACGCAAACGGCACAGCATCCGACGCCGAGCAAAACATCAGCGTCGATCCATTGTTCTTGCTTGGGACGCTCTATCAGCAAGATCCAGCGTCTTCCATCAATGATGCTGGAACGACGAACGATGCCCCCGGAACGGATTATTTGCAGCGGTATCGACAACCCAACTACGACATCGGCGCATACGAGCACGATTTTGTTGGCAATGCAGTGACCACCATCGCTGATGAAGATGATGGTGGACTCGGATTGGGTACGGGCGATTCACTCCGAGAACTCATCAACGCGGCAAACGCCCGAGGCGGCCACGACGAGATCGTCTTCGACCCGACGATCTTTGGCGAAACGATCACACTCGCAAGCGTCTTGCCAACGATCAGCACCTCGATTTCGATTTTGGGGCCCGGCGCCGACCAAATCACAATCAGCGGCAATGGCTCGTCGCGCATCTTTCACAACACGTACTCCGGCACTGTGCTATCCGGACTTACGCTGCGCGACGCGGACGATAGCGCGATCCTGAGTCCAACCACATTGACCGTTCGTGACAGCGTGATCCGCAACAGCAGCGGGACCAACGGAGGCGCCATCAACGCGACCAACACGCTCACTCTCGAACGAACGTCGATCGTCGGCAATACCGCAGATTCAGCCGGCGGCGGAATCTATTCACGCTTCGGACCGATCAACGTTATCGACAGTGCCATCCATGACAATGTTACTTTGGGTCAAGGTGGTGGCGTCTCAACTGGCGGGACCGTCAACGTCTTTAACTCGACCATCTCAGGCAATTCCGCTGCTACACATGGTGCTGGTATCTCAAGTTTTGTTACCAAGCTTCGCAACGTGACCCTCGCCTTCAATCACGGTGACAGCGATGGAAATGGCAGCGGCAATGGCGGTGGAATTAATACCAACCAACTTACCGCCTACAACAGTCTTATTGCCGGAAACCTCAGCGGTTTGTCCGGTGCATCATGGGAAATCAACGCCTCGAACCTAATCGATGCCCAGCACAACTTGGTTTGGGACGCAGCAACATCGGGCGGCATCACCGATGGCGTCGACGGCAATCTCGTCGGCTTCGATCCGTTGCTGGTGCCGCTCGCCGAAAATGGGGGCCCAACGCAAACGCATCGTTTGATGCCAAGTTCTCCTGCAGTCGACTCGGGCCTCACGGAATTGGCGACCGACCCAAGTGGCGGCCCACTCACAACCGACCAGCGCGGTATCGGCTTTCAACGCGTTGTTGACGGAAACCGAACAGGAACACCAATCGTCGACATTGGAGCTTTCGAGGCTCCGCCCGCACCACCGGCCGTCGATTCGGTGATCATCAACGGAGGCGATGCACAAAGGTCATCGCTCAAGGAAGTTGAATTGCTTTTCAACTTCGAAGTCGAAATCGATCAAAGCCCCGGCAACGACGCGTTTCAGTTCGTCAACCTCGATACGCTCGAGCAAGTGACCGACGTCCCCGTCATCACTCACGATGATGGCAAGACTCGAGTGCGATTCACCTTTGCCCAAGGCCCTTCCGTTTTGGCAGGAGGATCACTCGCAGACGGCAGCTACCAACTGACCATCGATTCGGCGCTTGTCCACTTGGACGGCACCCCGCTTGATGGCGACGGCGATGGAATAGCGGGGGGCCAATATCATTTTGGCGCTACCGAAGCCGACGGTTTCTTCCGCAAGTATGGCGATCAAGACGGAAACGACATCGTCAACCTCTTCGATTTCGCTGCCTTCCGTAACTCCTACGCCAAGTCAGCCAACGACCTTGGTTATGTCGACAGTCTCGATGCCGACAACAACCAAACGATCAACCTCTTTGATTTCGCAGCGTTCCGAAACAATTTTGGCCAATAGCCATCGGCTCTGCGTGAGCGTCACCCTCCCGAACGCGCATGTGAGCGGCTAGCTGCCGTCGCTACACGTGTGAAAGACAACCACGAATTGATCGAATGACACGAATGAGTTTGCGAATTCGAGAGGCAACAGGGTTGTGTTACTCGCTTTGCGGAGGCGAGGAAACCGCAGATGAACGCAAGTGGACGCAGATCAGCGTTATTGCTATCTGCGTTTGTCAGTGTGCATCTGCGGTTACGCCGGTACCCTGCCCCCGAGGAACGTCCAGGTTTTTGACCATCGGGGTCCAAGGTCTTACGACCCCGGCAGTTCTTATTCCGCCCGCCGGCCTAGATGGAACGCGCTCGCTGCCGCGCGAGTAGCGTTTAGGCCGGAGGCCGGCATATTTCTGCCGGTGGCGTGAGCCACCGGAGTACAAGCAAAATAGACCTCAGCCCGCAGGGCGACAGATTCGGAGAACGACATGGGGCCAGAACGTTCACGATGCTGCCATCTAACACCTCATTCGTAGCAGCAATATGCAAGAATACTTCATGCCTATCTATCGGATCGTTCGAAACATTGAGCCCACTTGCTGCGCGAAAGGCCGCCGCTCCTAAAGGAGCGAAAAACAACTACGAATCGATCGAATTACACGAATAGGTTTCGAGACTGCAGCGTTAGCCGCCCGCCCGACAAATCCAACCATTCGCCTTCCCGCCGCCTCTACACCGTTGCCTGCGCGGGCGGTTTATCCGAAAACGTGAACGCGTCGCCGGCGTGGTCGACATAGATCGTGGTCCCTTCCTCATAGGCCCCCTTCAACAGCGCGGTTGCCAGCTGATTCTGGATCTCGCGCTGGATCGCCCGCTTGAGCGGTCGAGCACCGTAGGTTGGGTCGTATCCGACATTAGCAATTGCATCGATCGCAGATTCACTCACCGACATCTGCAATCCGTTTTCTTCCAGACGTTTCGCGAGCCCCTCGAGCTGCAACGCAACAATCTCTCGAATCTCCTCGCGGTTGAGTGGGTGGAAGATCACGATGTCATCGATACGGTTAAGGAACTCGGGCAAGAACCTGGCCTTGAGCGATTCGTGCACCGCATCGCGAATCTCCTCCTCGTCACCGCCCTGCTCGGTCACTTGTTGGATCACCTGACTTCCGGCGTTACTGGTCATCACGATGACCGTGTTGGTGAAATCGACCGTTCGGCCGTGGCCGTCGGTCAAACGCCCATCATCAAGGACCTGCAACAGAATGTTAAAGACGTCGGGATGTGCCTTCTCCATCTCGTCAAGCAATAGCACAGCATAGGGGCGTCGACGAACCGCTTCGGTCAGCTTGCCACCTTCTTCGTAGCCAACGTATCCCGGAGGCGCCCCGATCAAACGCGACACACTGTGCCGTTCCATGAACTCACTCATGTCGATGCGGACCATCGCCGACTCATCATCAAACATGACTTCGGCGAGCGCTTTGCACAGTTCGGTCTTTCCGACACCGGTGGGCCCCAGGAACAGGAACGAACCGATCGGTCGCTGCGGATCTTGCAATCCGCTTCGGCTGCGACGCACGGCATCGGCAACTGCTTCAACCGCCTCATGTTGCCCAACGACACGTTGATGCAACCGTTCCTCCATCACCAGCAATTTGGCTCGTTCGGTTTCTAGCATCCGTGTCACGGGAACGCCGGTCCAAAGACTGACCACTTCCGCGATTTCGTCTTCGGTCACATCGCGACGCAACAAACGTCGCTTGTCATCCTCAGTGGCTCCCTTTGCAGAATCATCGTGTCGCTCGGCCTCTTCCAGTTTCTTCTCCAGTTCGCCTTGTCGTGCCCGAACATCAAGCATCTCCTGATACAGCTTCTCGGGGCTTTCGCCGCGCAGCTGCATCTCTTTCGCTTCGGCGTCAAGCGTCGCGAATCGATGCTGTAACTGGTCCGCTTCTTGACGAATGGTTTGCACGTCATCCAAACCGATCTTTTCGGCTTCCCACTGTTCGCGCAGGTTCGCGAGCTCACGCCCAAGCGTTTCCATTTCCTCTTCGACCTCTTCGCGTCGAGAAACGGCCGAAGCTTCTTCTTCATCAGCAAGCTGACGGTGCGCGAGTTCGAGCTGCCGAAGACGCCGTTGAATCTGGTCGATTGGCTCAGGAACACTTTCCTTTTCCATCGCCAACCGGCTTGCCGCTTCATCGACCAAATCGATCGCCTTGTCTGGCAAGAAACGGTCGGCGATGTAGCGATTCGAGAGGGTGGCTGCAGCAACCAGCGCGCTATCAGTGATCCGCACACCATGATGCGACTCATAGCGACTCTTCAAACCGCGAAGAATCGCGATCGTGTCTTCAACCGCGGGCTCACCAACGTAGACGGGCTGGAATCGACGCTCAAGCGCGGCGTCCTTTTCGATGTGTTGTCGGTATTCATCCAAGGTCGTTGCGCCGATACAACGCAACGAACCGCGAGCCAACTCGGGCTTGAGAAGGTTCGCTGCATCGGCAGCGCCTTCGGCTTTCCCGGCACCGACGACCAGATGCAATTCATCAATAAAGAGGATCACTTGCCCGTTGGAGTCTTTGACTTCGCGCAGCACCGCTTTGAGGCGTTCTTCGAAATCACCGCGGAATTTCGCACCGGCAACGAGGGCGCCCATGTCGAGCGCAATCACCCGTTTGCCTTTGAGACTCTGTGGAATGTCGCCTTCAAAGATACGCAGAGCGAGACCCTCGGCAATCGCCGTTTTACCGACGCCTGGCTGCCCAATCAAAACGGGATTGTTCTTGGTACGTCGAGAGAGGACTTGGACCACTCGCCTGATTTCGCCATCGCGGCCAATCACAGGATCGAGCTTACCCTGGGACGCAAGTTCCGTTAGATCGACGCCGAATTTCTGAAGCGCCTGATAGGTCGCCTCGGCGTTTTGGTCGGTCACCCGTGCCGATCCGCGCACTTCACTCATCGCTTGCAGCACATCGTTGTCATCAACGCCCAGCATCTTTAGCAAGCTGTTCGCTTTGCTGTCTGCTCGGGCGAGGCCAAGCAGCAGATGCTCGGTGCTCACGTATTCGTCACCCAACGTCTCTGCGGCTTCCGCGGCTGCATCAAAGGTCTTTTGCAGCGCGGCCGCAATGCTCGGCTGCCGCCCACCAGAAACGCTCGGTAGTCGCTCTGCCTCACTCGCGACGAGCTCGGCCAGTTTCGCGGCGTCTACACTCATCTTTTCAAGCAACGGGCGTGTGATCCCATCACTCTCATCAAGCATTGCTCCCATCAGATGCAACGGCGTGATCTCGGGATTCCCCGCAGACGCGGCGCGGCCTTGAGCTTCAGCGACCAAGGATTGCGCTTTGGTTGTCAGTTTGTCGAATCGGAATGGCATGGCAGTCTTCTCCTTTGTTCCTAGTAACGATGCAACTCGCGCGCCACCGAGGTGTTTGTGCAACAAAAAAGGCGGGTGAAAATCACCCGCCTTTTCGCGATTGGATCAGCTGGGAGAAACCAACTAGTTCTTCACTTCAAAGTCGGCGTCGATCGCATCGTCGTCGTCTGAATCGGCAGCAGCGCCGGCGGCGTCACCACCGGCAGCGTCCGCACCGCCGGCCGCTTCGTTCTTTTCATAAAGCACTTTGCTAAAGGCCTGTGCGGCAGTTTCGAGTTCAGCGGTCGCTTGATTGATCGACTCGGCATCGTCAGTCTCGACGGCCTTGCGAACCTTTTCGATCGCCTGCGTCATTGGAGCCTTGTCATCATCGGACAACTTGTCATCGTGCTCCTTCATCAGCTTTTCAAGCTCATGCACTTGCTGGTTGCCCTTGTTGCGAGCTTCGGCAAGTTCAAATTGCTTGCGATCATCGTCCGCGTTCGATTCGGCGTCTTTGCGCATTTGATCGATTTCATCTTCGCTCAAACCGCCGGCCTCTTTGATCTCGACCGAAGCTTCTTTGCCTGTCTTCAGCTCCTTGGCCGAGACACTCAAGATGCCGTTCTGGTCGATATCAAACTTGACTTCGATCTGAGGAACACCACGCGGTTGCGGCGGGATACCTTCGAGGTTGAATTCGCCCAGCAATCGATTGCTCGATGCCATTTTGCGCTCACCCTGGAACACCCGAACGGTCACCGCCGTTTGATTGTCCGCAGCCGTACTGAAGACGTTCTTCTTTTCTGCCGGAATCGTCGTGTTACGTTCGACCAATGCCGTCATCACACCACCTTCGGTCTCGATACCGAGAGTCAACGGGGTGACGTCAAGCAGCAACACATCGGTGCGATCGCCAGCCAAGACGCTTCCTTGGATCGCGGCACCAACGGCAACGACTTCGTCAGGGTTCACACCTTGGTGAGGCTCTTTGCCGAAGATGGCTTTGACCACTTCGCGAACTTTGGGAACGCGTGTGCTACCACCGACCAAGACAATCTCGTCGATCTCGCTTGGCTTCAAACCGGCATCTTCGAGTGCTTGAAGAACCGGCTTGCGACAACGCTCGACCAAGTCGTCGATCAACTCTTCGAACTTGCTGCGCGTGATCTTCATCGTCAAGTGCTTTGGACCCGATTGGTCCATCGTGATGAAGGGCAAGTTGATGTCGGTCTCAGGCAATGAGCTGAGTTCTTTCTTGGCCTTCTCGCAAGCTTCCTGCAAACGTTGCAGCGCCATGGGGTCGTTGCGGAGGTCAATCGCGTTGTCCTTCTTGAACTCCTCGGCAACGTAGTGAATCAACGCTTCGTCAAAGTCGTCACCACCAAGATGCGTGTCACCGGAGGTACTGATCACTTGAAAGACGCGGCTTTCTTGATCTTCGTCACCCGGGTCCACTTCAAGAACGGAAACGTCAAAGGTACCACCACCGAGGTCAAACACGATGATCTTTTCGTTGTTCTTCTTATCCAAGCCATAGGCGAGTGCCGCCGCAGTTGGCTCGTTGATGATACGCGCGACTTCCAGACCAGCGATTTGGCCAGCATCTTTGGTGGCTTGGCGCTGAGCATCGTTGAAGTACGCAGGCACGGTGATCACAGCCTTGTTGACCGTGTGGCCAAGGTACGACTCGGCGGACTCTTTGAGCTTGCGGAGTACCTTTGCCGAAATCTCTTGCGGCGTGTAGCTGCTGTCACCGATTTCGATCTTGACGTATTCGTCGGCCGCACCGGCGACGCCATACGGCACCATCTTTTCTTCGGATTCGACTTCATGATGACGACGTCCCATGAAGCGTTTGGCCGAATAGACCGTGCGTTTTGGATTGGTCACCGCTTGGCGACGTGCAGGTTCGCCGACGATCGTATCTTCTTTGTCCGTGAACGCGACAACGCTTGGCGTCAGTCGGTTTCCTTCCGGGTTGGGAATCACCTTTGGTTCGCTACCTTCCATCACAGCGACAACGCTGTTGGTGGTTCCCAAGTCGATTCCGATAATCTTTTCGCCTTGCGCCATCTCTCAATTTCTCCTTCGCTAAGACTTACAGTTTGTATGGATACCGCGGCTGGCCTCTGTTTCTAGGGCGATCGTTTGCCGCGAGTTGTCTGTGTTTTTGGTTAGCCCGGTTCAGCCTCGAAACTGTCTGTTTGGTCAGATTTCCGAGGACGATCGATAACTTGGCAAAGGCCGTGCCAGAGAACGCGAAATGTTGTGAATAATTCCCTGCTGAATTGACCTGCCATCGCAAACAGACCGTGAATTACGGCATTTCCAGCATTTTGACTTCCGACCATTCGGTCTGGAAACCGCATTTTTGACAGGCCGAAAAATCCCCCCAATTACCACGTTCCCCCCGCGTGTCAAAATGACAGACTTTTCGCGGCAACGACTCGATCGAGTAAGAAGAAAACGGGCGCCGGAGACTGCAACGATCGCTTGCCCGCGTATTCGAAAGGGCTGCATAGGGCTACGATGACGCACAACCTATTCAATTGATTAACGCGTGCTGCCTTCGAAATGGCCGATTCAGATCCCAATCCACAACCGCCGACGGCATCCGACATCGACGCCATCGACCGTCAAATTCTTGAGCTCCTTTCTCGACGCGGACAGCTCGTTCGCGACCTCTGTCGAGGTGACGGTGACGGACTTGTCGGTCGCGTCGCAACCGCGTCACAGCAGATCTTTCATTTGCTCGATGCCGTTGATGATGACGACCCCATTTCACTTGAGGCCAAAGGCGACGTCCTCCGACACATCTCGAGTGTCTGCCTACAGACGATCCACTCGATGCGCGTCGCCTACCTGGGTCCGCTTCACAGCTACAGTCACCTGGCAACGCTCAAGTACTTTGGCGATGCCACCGATCTCGTTCCGGTCGCATCGATTCCCGCCGTCTTCGATGCAGTCACGCGAGGCGATTCGGCCTGCGGCGTGGTCCCGATTGAAAACAGTACCGATGGCCGTGTTGTCGACACGCTCGGGATGTTCGTCCGCAATCGTGAAATGAACATTTGCGGCGAAGTCGTGATGCCCATTCACCACAACTTGCTGTCTTGCACGCCGCGAGATGAGATCACCGAAGTTCAAAGTAAGCCACAAGCGCTGTCGCAATGCCGCGGCTGGCTGGCAAATCAATTGCCATCGGCCCGGCTGGTCGAAGTCAGCAGCACCGCCTTCGCCGCCAAGAACGCGGCGAGTCAAAAAGGGGTCGCTGCCGTCGCCAGCCTCGAGGCGGGACGCCAATATGGACTCGACGTGATCGATGCCAACATCGAAGACAACCCCAACAACGTCACCCGATTCGCCGTGCTTGGAAAGGAGACACCGCCAGCGTCAGGCGATGACAAAACGGCCCTGCTCTTTCAAGTCAGCCATAAACCGGGCGCACTTGCCGATGCGATGACGCTCTTCAAAGAGAACGACTTGAACCTGACTTGGATCGAATCGTTCCCTGCGCCCGAGACAAAAAACGAATACCTGTTTTTCGCCGAATTGACCGGGCATCGCGACGACGCGTCCGTCGCCCAATGCGTTGCTGCACTCGAAGCGCAAACTCAATTCCTCACCATCCTCGGATCGTACCCGCGCGCCGAAGCCGACTGAGTCGATGACCAAATGCCGGGTCAAGTTGATGCCTCGCTCGTCGGCTGCACAACCGACACACGTTGGTTTCCCTCAATCAGGAGTTCCGAATGAAATTCGGCTACACCATTGCCTACGTCGCCGACGTCAACGCCAGCTTGACCTTCTTTGAATCGGCCTTCGGTTTCGAGAGACGCTTCTTCAACGAAGAGGACGGCAGCGCCTATGGCGAACTTGCCACCGGCGAAACCGTTCTCGCATTCGCTTCCCATCAACTTGCCGAATCGAATTTGCCCGGTAGCTACCGCAAGCTCGACGGTGACCAGCCGGTCGCCTTCGAACTCGCCATCGTCACCGAGGATGTCGACGCCGCGATCAAACAAGCGGTCGAAGCGGGTGGCGAATTGCTTGTCCCAGCGAAACAGAAGCCATGGGGACAAACGGTCGCCTACGTTCGAGCACCGGACGGACTTCTGATTGAGATTTGCACACCCATCTCGATGTAGCGACTACATCTGCGCCATCTCTTTTGCTTTCTTGGCAATCTTGACGTATTGATCGCGAGTCGTGCGGTCGAGCATTTCCTTGTCGACCTGTTGCAGTAGTTTGATTGCGGCGATTGCGTCGCGGTTGACCGCCAATTCGATCGAAGCGGCGCGAATCTTCCACCTTGGCGCGTACGCTGGGTAGGCGTCGGCGGCGATTCGAAGCACGGTCATCGCTGGCTTGGTGTGTTCGCCAGCGATCAGCCCTTCGGCAAGCTTGCCCATCGAAGCAGCCGACAGAACAAACCTGCGATCGCTTTTCCGCTGCGTTGCCAATCCCCGTACCGCAGCGGTGAAGTTTCCATGAGCAACCATTTGCTCAAGCTCCGTGCGTTTCTCGCCCGACTCGTCAATCACCACCACCCCATCGTCAAACTCTGGCAGCGCAGCATCAGCGAAACTCTGCTCCGAAGCATCGACTGGTTGCAACGGGATGACCGGCGCGGGCATTTGCGTTTCGCTTACCGGGATCGCTTCCTCGATCATTTCGGGCGGAGGCATCTCGGCACGCAATTGGTTGCTGACAACATGAGCCATTTGCGGCACGACGGCTTGCGGCGGCCCCTTGGGCCGAGCGGCTTCGGCAGCAGCCATGCGTTCTGCCCGTTCCCGCTTGAGCGTTCGCTTGGCCTTGAACGGCTCGTCTGTCAGCACCGAGATCGCATCGAAGCCTTCACAGTCGACCATGCCAAAGTAGAGCATCGCCAAACCGATCGCCCCGCCAACGATGCAGCCATTGAGATGGAGCGCGGCGCTACTGATCGCCCCGCCTTGCAGAAAGAACATCCCAAACTCTTTAGCAACGAACATGCCACAGACCGTTCCCACGGTCCAATCGCGCATACCGTCCCCCGAAGCGCGGATCACAGCGCTCCAACGAAAGTACGATTCGAACTCGTTGACTGGAGCCCAGATGGCACAGATCGCCATCATGCCAAAGATCGCGGCGCTCGAACCGAGGGAACAAACGCCCGTTCGCAGCATGTCCTTTCGAAACTGCTCCTTCAGCTCCGCTTTCTCGTCCTCTTCCATCGGGTTTTCGGGATCATCAAGCAACCGGACCAAGTCCGCCGCTTGGTTTTGCGGATCAGAGCCGAGCATCAACGCTTGTTGTGTGAATCCTTGCGCACAGCAGATTGCGAGGTAAAGCAAGATCATGCGCCACCATCCGATCTTGCCTTCAATGATCATTCCGAATGGCCACAGAAAGATCATGTTGAAAAGAAGGTGCGGCCATCCATTGAGCGGACCGCCATGCAGAAAGTTGTGTGTCAACCACTGCAGAGGATGCAAGCCATCGCCAAAGTAAAGGTAGTAGGGCGTGGCATCGAGCCCGAACATCGTGATCGACCAATGCAGAATGCAATTGATGGCAACGATCAAGATCGTCACGAACGGAAAGTGATACAGAGGCGCATCTGTACCAATGATCACGAACATCCATCAGCCTCAATACCAGTGCCCAAACCGCCGTCCCGTCGAAGCAGGCCGACCGCATGCTTGGGAGTGCTCACCAAAGATAATGAAGGTTTGACTCAGTTTCAAATTGCGCCGCCACGATCCCATTCGGTGTGATTCGTCGTTGCCTAACAGCAATCACCCTCCCGCTTGCGGGAAGGTCGGACGCAAAGCCCGGGTAGGAAATGACTCTCAAAAACAGACCCTCTCCGGGCCTTAGAGCCCGACTCTCCCAAGGGAGAGTGTTTAGACGTGCAGTTCACAGTGGAATCCCATTCGTGCGATTCGTTTGACTCGTGGTTTCCCCTAACTTTCAGGCTGAATCGCAAGCAGCGGGGAGTTCGCGTTGACTCCACATTGCCGATTTTGCTATGCCAACTGTCGTGAAACTCTTTTTCCCGCTTCACCCCCATCGGACGGACCACTGGCATGCGACGGATCGAAACCATTTTTGCGGTGCTTTGCGCCCTGTTTGTCGGCCTCGCCGCCGCTCCCGCCTCGGCACAGCTGCGCGTCGAACTTCCACAGCCCACCCAGGCTGTCCAGCAAGCTTCGTCGGTTGGCAGTAGCGCGGGGATCATCGCCGCCCGACTGGAAGCATCACGCGGTGCGCAGATACGAGTCACCGCCACCTTCCTGTCGGTGGACGCAGAAACTCGTAAGGCGATTTACGATCTGGTGGGTCACGAAGCAATCACCACCAACCACACCCGCGTCCCACTCGCTCCCGCCGAGACGGCATCGCAAACGCCCGACGAACACACGAGCTCTTACCGAAACATCAACACAACCTCAGTCGTCTCGACCGGGGTGATCGACCACAACTTGACCAGCAAAATCCTGGGCCTGGTCGCAGCGGCTGAACATTCATCAGTCGCAATGTCACCAAGCCTCATTTTGCTTGACGGTCAATCGGCAAACTACAACGACATGGCTCAACGCCCGTTTGTCGTTGGTGTGAAGACCACCGCTGGCGCAACATCACCGATTGTTGAAGTGTTCGAAGAAGGAACGCAGATCCACTTTGAAGGCTCACTCGCCGAGTGGAAACCTGATACACCCACACGCATTGAGTTGAAGGGCCAAATCTCTTGGCAATCGATCCTGGATGTAAAGTCGGAGCCCGTTTTCGGATTCGATGCACAACCTGCCAAGGTGCAGATCCCCTATCACTTGATCAAGTCGGTCAGCGTTTCGAGGACGCTCGGCGAAGACCAAGTCTTGTTGCTCGACCCCTATGTCGGCCACAAGCGTCATGTTGCAAGTGAAAAACGCGTGCCAGTATTGAACAAGCTCCCTTACGTTGGCCGTGGCTTCAAACGTGGCGAGGGCATCGAAATCGACCAGAACGTGATGGTTCTGATTCGCCCCAGCACAGATAAGTAAACACCCCAAACGAAAAACAGCCTCGGATATTGAGTCCGAGGCTGAGCGGGGCAGATAGCAGAGACCCGAAGGCTTCAGCTATTTCATCGATGCGTAGGCGTTGTCCAAGGCCGTACGCAGTGTCCATGCTCGAGTCGACATGCATGAAGTGTGCTTGGCGGACGACAGCGCTGTGGTGAGCATCTGGCGTGAGTGCGAAGACAGGTGGGCTGACTCGCTGGAGACAAGCTCCTTTGCCGTCGTCATGTACACGTCGGCACATGCCGAATGATGACCGCTGTTGTACAAGGGAGCCCCCTTGCCGATAGCGACTTCGATCATCTTCTTGGGATGAACGTTGCCCTGCTTATCTTGCGGTGGCAAGATGACCGAGTCGATGACGTGGATCACGCCGTTGCTCGCATCGATGTCGGTCGCGACGAGCTTCGCGTCATTCACCATCGCAGCGCCGTTCTTGATTCCGATGCTCACGGCATCACCCTGCAACGTTTTAGCTGAGCCGGCGCTAAGTGCGTCGCCCGAGTAGATGCGACCAGCGACCACGTGGTACTTCAAAATCGCTGCCAACTTGCCCTTGTTCTCGGGCTTCAAAAGCGACTCAACTGTTCCCTTTGGAAGCTTCGCAAAAGCTTCGTCGGTCGGAGCGAACACAGTGAGCGGGCCTTCACCCGAGAGGGCACCGACGAGTCCTGCGGCCTTCGCGGCGGCGATCAAGGTGCCGAACGAACCAGCCTTCGTCGCGGTCGTCGGGATATCATCGCTCGCTGGAAGGATCACGCTATCGATGACGTGAATGATTCCGTTGGAGCATTCGATATCGGTCTTCACCACTTGAGCGTTGTCGACGAAGACTTTGCCAGCTTCGACTTTGACATCCGCTTGCTGACCGTTAAGCGTCTTGGCTCCGGATACCTTCACAACCGCACTCGCTGGAACGCGGCCCTTAACGACGTGGTAGGTCAAGACAGCTGTCAGTTGATCTTTGTTCTCGGGCTTCAACAGCGTGGCCACGGTGCCTTCTGGAAGCTTCGCGAACGCGTCATCAGTTGGAGCGAAAACGGTGAAAGGCCCATCGCCTTTCAATGCGTCGACGAGATCCGCAGCTTGCAGTGCCGCTGCGAGCGTCTTGAACGAGCCGGCCTCGACTGCCGTGGTCACGATATCGTTGTCAGCAGCTTTCGATGTGTTGGCGGTCAGCACCAGGGCCGCGGCCGCCGAGAGAGCCATCCATTTCATGGAACGAAACATTTGGGAAAGACCTCAAATCTCTGAGTTTTGGAATTCAGTCGGAAGGTGTACGGTTGACGAACTCTGGCCAGATGCGTTCGAAACATTCAGGGCATTAAAGCGCGAACGTTCCGATTGACAAGTCAACGATCCGAAAAAAGTTCTCGCTCCTCCGCTAGTTCCGAACCTGCCAGCCAATGAGGTGTCTGTCAGAGCGAGCCATCGCCCCGCTTGCGATAGGCCCCAGCCGCCACAGCACACCGGCGTCAACGGGTCAGATTGCCCGCAACCAACCTGCTTTTCCGCCTGACGCTCAAGCAATCGGCATCTCATCAACCCCCGGCCTCTTACCTGGATCGTAGTCATGCACTCCTACAACCAATCACTCTGTTCCCGTGTCGTCATCCGCTCTCAACGAATTCTCAAACAAGCAAACTCGATGACGCAGTGCCTTGATGCCTACCGAAACTCTCTCTCAAGAAGAACAAACTGATCTGCTTCAACGTGACCCTGAACTTCGACCGCACCTCGAAGCGTTAGGGCTCGAAACGATTGACCAATACATTCGCTGGTGCATCGACCACGGCTTCAGTCCGAAGGTCAAGAAGCACTGGCGCAGCCGATGCAAAGAACGCTACGCTGCATCACAAACCAACATCGGCTCACGATTGGCCAACAAGAAACGCCAATCAAAACACCCGCGAGACACAATTCGCCAAATCTTCGCAGGCGACATTTCCGAGGAGGCTCTCTCCTCGCCCCATCTGATTGCGGTCAGGCAATATGCTAATCGTATCGCCTGCCCCACGACCAAGAGTGCATTCGAGCAATTGCTGCTTCGGTGTCTACGGAGCCAATCGCGGCCGCGTGGGAGTCTCATTTCAACGCACCAAGTGCATCCAGGCCTGCCGCACGAGCCAAACAACCATTACGTCGCGGCGCTCGCTCGAATCGCACAACATCACGCCGAATGGTTGCGTCCCCTAAACGATTGGCGCGTTGACTCTCGTAACGTGAAACGTCAGTTCCGCTCGCTCTCTCAGCACCTCTTCGCAAAGTACCCCACACCCGCGTTCCTTGATTCCGTTTGGTTCGAGCCCAACGACGATATGGCGATGCGATTGCAGCGGTTGATGATACGAATCGGCGCGGGCGAGAGTTTGCGCAAGCTCGATCTACCTGCAAAGCTAACGCGCAAAGGGACACGTTACTTCCTGAGCGCACCGGAAGACTACACCGTCCTTTCTGCGTTGCGTTGGGGACAACTTCGAGGTGCCGGGTGCTCCAATCGCACGGCTCGTGACGTGCTTGGTTCCTGTGCCGCAACCGATTTTGCGAACGATGACTTTTGGGATACCGTTTGGTCCCTTCTTGCTGCCGCACCGATGTTTGATCCGGGGCAGGTATCACCGCTGCTTGATTACCTCCGCATGCGTCGATTCGAAGCGGAACGTTTCCCGGAGAACGAGGTGACCGGAAAAGCGTTCACGATGGAAGGACGAACGGCATCGGGCCTTTTGCGCAAAATGAATCAGTGGCACGGCGACTTGCGCAAGAGCAAAACGAACGGCCGTTTGGCTTGGCAGCCGACCGGGATTGAACCGGTCGAACATTGCGAAACGGACCCAATCACCGGCGAGACCGAACATTGGAGTATCGTCGAACTGTTGTCGTCGCAAGAACTGCACGTCGAGGGCCAGGCACTGCGCCACTGTGTGGCGTCTTATGACCGTGCTTGCGCGGGAGGTGCGACGTCGATTTGGTCGGTGGGAGTCCAGAGAGAAGATCGCCGCCGACGTGTACTCACCATCGAAGTCTGTAACCGCACGCAACGTATTCGCCAGGTACGGGGGCGGGGTAATCGTTTGCCCAAGACGTCTGAACTTCGGGTCGTCAACATTTGGGCTCAACGTGAAGGCTTGCAGCTTCCACAATACCTGTAGTGCTCACGGCAATGTTCCATACGTTGATTGATCGAATTGAAACAACGTTATTCGTCAACGGAATAGAGGAAACAAATCCGGGGGCCGCGAAGACCGTTTCGAATACTATTGGCAAACCGCTCGACAGCGTCACGATCAAGGCCTGATTTGACGACAGAGGGAACGGATCGAATCACCTTATGCGCTTTCTCAGGGCTCAAGTTTGCACGGTCAACCAAAGCGGTCACAGCGTCGATGTAGCGTGAGGTGTGTTTCTCAAGTACCAGGCCAAAACGCTTGGGGTGCTCGAAACTGTCCGGAGGCGCCGTGATCGCGCCCTCTTCCGCGAGAACGATTTTGCAGTGCCCTAAACCGACTTCAACGTCAAACTGGCTGCAGACTCGCAGTGCTTCCGGTAGCGTGACGGCCGACTTGACCTTGGTGGGCGCAGTCTCGACCGACTGCTTCGCCTTCATTAGCGTGGCGCCGGTCATGGTGATCCAAGCACGGCACGCGTGGACCCTGCGTTCGTCCAATTCGAACAGGGTTGGATCAAACCTCCCGCCAACGTGCTCGATCCATTCGGGGCTGGCAATCTCCGTTTGCCGGATCACCTGCTCGATTGCCTTTGCGTAGATTTCCCCCTGCTCGTTGGAAGAGCGTTTACCTCGAAGCATCTCGGCGACCGTGCACTCAGCGTGCAAGTATTCCGCGCGCCCATCACCCTGGTCTTCGAGCCAATCGGCGTAGATCAAGCGCGAGCGATGAGCGTCCAGCGGAGATTCACTGCCGACGATCGCCTTGACCATTGCCGCCTCGTCGTCGGACACGGCAAAGGGAAACGGGGAAGATCACAAAGGTTTGCTCACGACTTGATTCCGGTACGTGGAAGAGCCGCCCTATTCTACCCAACAGCACGTTGTCCCGGCTGCATACAATAGCGGTCGTCGAACCGCACCCTACTCTCTTGAAGCGAAAACTCGGGCTTTCCTGATGGACACTCCCAACAACGTGAACGTTCGCGAGGTGTTTCCCTATCTGCGAACACGGGACGCCAATGAGGCAATCAAGTTCTACGCAGCAGCGTTTGGAGCCGTCGAAGACTTTCGGCTCTCCGAGCCAAGCGGCCGAGTGGGTCATGCGGAACTCAAGTTTGGCGACACAACGGTCATGGTTTCAGACGCCTACCCCGAGTATGGCATTCACGCGCCCAATCCTGACCGACCGACCGGCAGTGCGATCCATCTGCACGTCGATGATGTTGATGCAGTCGCGGCGCGTGCCGAATCGGCCGGCGCCACCGTACTCGCACCACCAAAAGACCAATTCTACGGCGAACGTACCGCCCGGCTTCGTGACCCGTTCGGGCACGAATGGCTATTGGGGCATCAAATCGAGTCAGTTTCGCGCGAGGAAATGCAGCAACGCTTCGACGCGATGTTCAATCAGTAACACCTCAAACATCAGCCGAAACGCGATAGCGTGCAGATTAAGTGGCAACACCTCAAACATCAGCCGGAACGCGATAGCCTGCGGTTCTCTACCAGCACTCGATCGTTATTTCCCACGCATCCCACGCACTCCCGTGGCCGTCTCAACTGCCATTTCAATCATGCGCTGAATCAATACCGCTGCGATGTGAGTCGGCGATCGCCTGCAATCGCTGCACAACTTCGGGATTCTTGGTGGCAACGTTGGTTGTTTCGCCAATATCGCTCGAGAGGTTTGCAAGAAACACTTTGTCGAGTTTGACATTCTTGCGCCGGTCTGTTCGATCGACTGGATTGCCCAGCAATTTCCAATCGCCTTGCTGAACGGCCCATTGTGCGTTCTTTCCATGCCCCATGAGCCAAAAGAAGTGGTCGTGAGGCGTTTCCGCTTTCGCAGACTTGAGCACATCGGTGAGGTCACGGCCATCGTAGGTTCGCGAGGGCAAATCGACGCCACAGAGTTTTGCGATGGTGGGATACCAATCGCAGCCGGTAGCCAATTGATCACGTACTTGCCCCTGCGGAATCGTTCCGGGCATGGATGCGATCGAAGGAACACGCAATCCGCCTTCGAAAAGGCAAGCCTTGGCGCCGCGATAGGGCCCCGCATTGCCGCCACCCCAAAAGGCGCGTTCTTCCGTAGAATGCCCATGGTCAGACTGGAATATGATCAGCGTGTTCTCGCGCAGTCCAAGTTCATCAAGCTTGCCAACGAGTGCACCGACCTTTTCATCCACGGTCGAAACGAATTCAGCGTACTGGCGTCTCGGAGAGGGCAAGTCCTTGTAGTGCTGGCGCCACTTTGATGTTCCCTGCATCGGGTAGTGGGGTGCATTGATGGCCCAATACAAAAAGAACGGCTTGTCCTGGTTGTCCTTGATGAACCGATGCCCCTCTTCCACCATCAAGTCAAGGAAGAAGCGTCCGTCCATAAAGACCTCTTTGCCGTTTCGCCAAAGATCATGCCGATTCGGACCGTTCCAATAGAAGAAGTGTGAGAAGTTGTCGATACAGCCACCCATGTGTCCAAATGATTCGTCGAATCCTTGACCGTTTGGCATCGTTTCGGGGGTGTAGCCAAGATGCCATTTGCCAACATGCCCGGTGGCGTAGCCGGCTGACTTCAATAGTTCCGCGATGGTGATTTCGCTTGCCGGCATCCCCGCATGGCCATGAGCCGAAGAGACATTGCCGGGAACACCCGCGCGTGCCGGGAATCGTCCAGTCATCAACCCCGCGCGTGATGCCGAGCAGATCGCTGAAGGCGAATACATTTTCGTCATTCGCACACCTTCACTTGCTAGCCGATCCAGGTGCGGGGTAGCCAAATCCTTGGAACCGTAGCAATTCAAATCGAGACTGCCCTGGTCGTCGGTGTAGATGATGACGACGTTGGGGCGCCCCGCCGAGTCGGCATAGGCTTGGGCGGCGAAGCAAATGACTAAGGACAGAACAAGAAGCTGGCGCACGAAGTGAATCCTTGGAAGGTGGGTGTACGTTCAAGCAAAGCAGCATCACAGACCTGAGCTTTGCATTGAGGGTGGGCCCGCCATTGTCGCGGGCCCGACACGCAAATGCCACCGCCTAGGATCATTCGTCGTCGGAAAGATCAACCGTGATCGAGCGTTGGTGCTTGCCACGATACTTGACCGTGCAATTGTCCGGTTTCTCGTCGGTGACCCAGTGACGCAGCTCTTCCAACGCGCGAGCAAACTTGTCGTTGCGTTCTGTCTCGTGCTGGTCCTTTGCGACCGTGAAATGAACCGTGTACTTATCCTCGCCGCGAGCGGCTGCGATCATCCGCAACGTTGCGGGATCGGGATTGTGATGATTTCCATTTCCCGAAAAGAGATAATGATCGGCGGTGACTCGCTTGAAGAAGCCACGCTCAACATTGTTCGCACTGCCATGGTGCGGCATCTTCATCAGGTCAACGTGAAGCGGCTTGGTGATCTCGCGTGCTTCAGCTTCGCGAACCTTGGCTCGCCAACGTCGACCGTGGTCTTCTTTGAGCGGATACCGCGATTCCTCCTCAAGCAGCCCGGCGTCTACGAGACCGTTGACGATAAAGTCTCCCCGTGCATCACCGGTCAACAACATCGTTCGATTGTTGAGTTTGGCAAGCACGACGATGCTGGCCAAATTGAAAGCCGAAGGGTCCTTGAACGATGCCGCCTGAGCTTCGGCGAGTCCTTTGTCTTTGAGAAACTTGTTCCACTTTTCTTGGTACTTGGCGACCAACTTTTCGTTTGGCCCAAGGACTTGAAACGTCAGCTCTTCGCCTTGGTCGATGAGGGCATTCTTTGCCAGAACGAGCCCCGCCGTCCCATCAGGTTTGGTGAAAGGGTGATTAATATTCATCGCCAAGGTTGACGCGTCGATCCGCAGATCCCGCCCCTGCTTGACGCTTGCGACAACCGCCTCAATCTCATGATCGGGTCGCTCATCGTGATCGACATCGCCTGGATCAGCGACCAAATTCGAAATCAACTCCTCGTCGTCGTTCCCGATCACGTCATCAAATGCATTGTGCCACAGTGTTTCCGCTTGACAGATTGGCGGTTCGCCATCGTTGTTTTTCAGTTCCTTAAAAAGATCGAGCACGCCGGCGATGTGATCCGAATCGGTGTGGCTCACCATGATCATCTTCATCGGCAAGGTATCGACGTCCCACTGATCTTGCAGTTCCTCAAGTCGCGGCTTGAGAAAGTTGCGATACGTTCCCCTAGCGCCGCCGTCGATCATGATCAAGCTTGGATGCGGATCGTCAGACCCATAGTGCAAAAGCAGCGAGTCGCCATGAAACGCATAGACCGCTTCGAGTTTGAAGACCATGTTAGAACTCCCCAATTGTTCTGCGAGTGAGATGATTGTTCGAGATAGGCTCAGACGGATTGCAACGCACGTAAGATGTCGAGCATGCCGGCACCTTGGAAATAGCGTTCGCGTCCCAAGTCGGTCGCGGAGTCGCACAGGATCTCTTTGATGCGTTCCGGTTGGCCGATCAGCTCGTTGTGACGCTGCATCAGCAAGGCGGCCGCACCACTGACATGCGGCGCGGCCATGCTTGTCCCGTCGAGCTCTTTCTCGTCGTTGTTTGGAATGGTCGAGTAGATCTTTTCGCCTGGTGCAACGAGGTCGGGTTTGATGCGCCCATCGCCCGTCGGACCGCGACTGGAAAAGTAGCTGACGCCGTAGCTATGAGGTTTGTATCGATGGGTTGAACCAACCGTAATCACCGCTTCGGCATTTCCTGGGTCGGTGATGCTGATATCGCGGTAGCCTTCATCTTGAGTATTTGCGGTGGTTGTGTAGATGCTGCGTCCACGGTTGCCGGCCGCAGCGACCACAACCACGCCGGAACCGACCAGCCGTTCGGCTTCGTTGCAAATGGGCGTGCGTCCGCATCCGTAGGCGGCAACCGCGTGCAGAATCGAGATGCTGATATTGACTCCATGAATCTGCATTTGATTGTTGCGAGCGTTCAAGCTACGCACGTACTGCATCGCGGCGAGAATCGAAAACTCGTCGCCCACGCCATTCTGATCGAGTGCTCTGAGGTCATAGATCTCGATCGCAGGTGCCACGCCAGAGCGCGTGCCCTCTGGACTTTGCGAATGTTCGCCTTCGCGCCAATCTGCGCCAATGATCCCGGCAACATGTGTGCCGTGATGATGGGTCGGCGGCTCGTATTCATCGTCGTGAGTGATTTCAAGCAGCGGCTCAAGCAATTCCCAATCAAGCACTCGGTTGTGTTTAAGAGCGAGTTTGAGTTCTTGACGAATCCCAGCTTTCTTCGCTTTCTTTTCCAATCCTTCAGGCAACTCGGTCGGACTCGACGCGCTCAGGATTTCACGCATTCGTTGAAAGTCGAACGACCGAACGATACGTGTTTGGTTCGTCCAGCGAGTCCGTGATTTCTTAACGAACGCGCCCTGCAACTTCTCATCTTCGGGCGCAAACAGAGGCATCCCAAAATCACTGAACTCGGCCGCGGCAGTGCGGCCGTTGATCTTGGGCCCAAGGGCACGTCCCTTGTGGTCCCTTTTTCGGAACGCAAAATGTCGCGCGTCGATGCCACTATCGATCACCGCCCAGCGTATCCTCTCGCCGCGCACATCGAACAACGTTTGGGTCGCGTCCGCCTTGACCGTTTTGACAGAACGATACAGCGTCGGTTCGCTCCGGCGATTCGGATTGATGCTCCAAAGCAGGTAGCCCGTCGATTCTGAGTCTGCGAGATGTTCTCTCATCAGCTCGAGAAAACTGTCCGCGATCGTCCCCGAGTAGGCCTCGTCCCAATTCGAACCCGATGGCATTCCTGCTCGAATGACACCCACCATGAGCGTCATCCAAGTGAGGTTGGCTGAAATCACATTGGTCTCGGACGACGATTGATCTTTTGAAGTCTTGCTTTTGGTTGGCCGCTCGCCCTCGTACATTTGCAGACGGATCGCCTCCAGTGCGGCAACGAGATCGTCTCGATACTGGTCAACGTGTTCCTCGAAACTCTGTTTCGCTTCAGCGCTTGGGAAAACGTACTTCGCCCACCATTTTGAAAGTGGCAGAGCGACGAGGATCATTTCGTCAAAGGACATTTCCGCCACAACCGAAGTCTCGTTGTAGGCGATCACCGGTGTCGAAGGCTTCTTTTCCCCGTTCCGTGTCCGGAAGGTTTGCAAACGCTGACGAATAATCCGCGCGAGCTCGCCGGGATTGCTGTCTCGGTGTGCTGTAAAAAGAAGCTCGACGTTTTCGCTACCCGCGTTTCGATACTGCATCCAAACACCAGGCATGATTGGCGAGTTTTGCGTGTAGCGCTCGCTGCCCATGCTGCGGAATAGGCAGTCTTCTAGAAAGCGGTCATGACCTGGTATTGCCGATTCGCCTGCAGCCATCAGTGTGCCCTCTGTTGGAACGTCGCATGTTGTTTGGTCGCGGGACTACCAGAATAGTCGCTTTCGGCGCGCACACGCGCGTCGACCACAAATCGATACGGTTACCTGATAGTGCGTACAGTGATCGTTCGCCCTTAGGAAACACACTTCGGTTGCGCTTTGGTTCAATCGCGCTTTTCGCGTTCAAGGCGCCACGCGTGCGGACGTCGTGAGTGCGGGACCACTTGGCTCTTTGACGGCACCAAGTGTCGCAAACCGCAATAGATTCCACCGGCAAGCATGCCCATGTAGAACCCGGCAAGTGCGCAAATCGCGGTTGCATAAAGAATCGTGACCGCGAGCCACAGAACGAGGTCGCGCCACGAAATTTCGGTGACCATGGTTCGGTTGTGATTCAACACCGCCGCCGGCACCAATCCAAACACGAACAGCACCGCAAAGGTGCAACCGGCAATACCCCCGAGCAGGAAAGAGCCTCGAAAGGGAAAACGCCGGAACGCGTTGATTCGGTCGAGGTTTCGAACCACGAGCCAACAAAACACGACCGTGTACGTGACGAACGCGACACAGAACTGAAGCGCCATCTCATCAGAAATGGCGCCATCTTCAGACGGGTTTGTTGCCAGCGAGACCCCGACGAACATCGGCAAGAACAGGAATGGCGCGCAAAGCATCTTCGAAAGATTAAATTGCATGCGACGCCGTTGCAGCTGCTTCACCGGTCGGACCTAAAACAAAGTGAGGTCTTTGAGTGCGCGTTTCGAACCGTTTAGGACGGCTCGGAAAAGTCGACTTTGCCAGTGATCAAATGGTAGTAGCCAGAAACAATCTTCACACCGCGCTGGTTTGCGATGATTGGCGAACGTGTCCTCAGTTCTTTGGCCACTAGCTTTGCATTTTCCTTGACCGTAGCTGCGAGTGGGTCCTTTTCAAACGTCTTCTTCTTTTGAGCCGCCGCAACGGCTGGCGTGATGTGCGCAACAAGAGTGTTGAGGTTGTAGCCGAGGTCGATCGTCTTTTCCGCATTGGCAAGTGCCGCACCGACAGCGCCGCAAGCCTCATGCCCCATCACGACGACGAGGTTTGTGTTGAGCTGTGAAACCGCGTACTCGATACTCGCAATCGAGGTCGTGTCGGCAACGTTGCCCGCAACCCGAATGACGAAGACTTCGTCCAGACCTGCGTTAAACATGATCTCCGGCGAAACGCGACTGTCGGCACACGAGAGAATCGCAGCGTATGGTTTTTGGCCGTTGGAAAAATCGGCACGATCGTCTGCATTCGGATAGCAGATCGGGCCATGCTTGAGAAAACGCTGGTTTCCATCCTTCAACTTTTTCAGAGCATCATCGGCCGAGAGTCGATTTTTCTTCTTCGCCGGGGCCTTTGCCTTCTTTGCCATCTCGAGATCTCCTTAGTGGGCAGTCATCACAGCTCATTCGCACAAATCGCTCGCGATTCTTCTTTTGAGCGATCCACTCGCGAAATGATACCGAAACCGCACAGCCGGTGCCACGATGACATCGTCACCCCTCCGGCGTATTGACCGTGATCCCAGGCTGTTGCAGCCCGCACCGCCGGTGATCTGCCCGATTTGCAAACCTGATCTTCAAAGCAACCTCATGGCTCTGCCGTTATGCTGCTCGGATCCAAATCAATACGCCCTCCCCGGGCTATTCCAATTCCCCTTTAGGTCCATCATGTCGACCCGCAACATTGATCCGCCGTCGCTTCTCAAGCCACGGCGCAAGATCACCGGCATCTCAGCGATTCTTTTGCCCTACGCCGAGGACTCGAAGGTCGATTGGAACGACTTTGACGCACACGTCAGGCGCACCCTCGACGCGGGGCTGATTCCGGCGGTAAACATGGACACGGGCTACGCCAACCTGATCTCGCCCGAAGTGCGTCAGGAAGTGCTCGAGCGTACCCAATCACTATGCAACGGATCGATGTACGTTGCGGGCGTCTTCGTCAAAGACGCGCCGAGCGATGGCTTGAACATCGACGGCTACCGCGTTGGGTTGCGTCAAATCGTCGACCACGGCGGTACGCCGATCTTCTTTCAGTCGTACGGGCTGATCCAATCCTCAGAAGACCAAATCGTCGCCGCCTACTCCGAACTCGGCAAGGAATGCGAAGGCTTCCTCTTTTTTGAGCTGGGCAAGGTCTTCGCCCCCTTCGGGAACATCTATTCGCTTGGACTCTACGAACGGCTTATGCAAATCCCGAACGTGATCGGTGCCAAACACTCGTCGCTTCGTCGCGAGCCGGAATGGCAACGGTTAGCCTTGCGTGATCGTGTGCGTCCCGAATTCAAAGTGTTCACCGGCAACGACCTGGCGATCGACATGGTGATGTATGGCAGCGATTACTTGCTTGGGCTGAGCACCTTTGCACCCGATGCTTTCGCCGCTCGTGATGCCATGTGGAACGCGGGGGACTGTGCCTTTCACGAACTTAACGATTTGCTTCAATACCTCGGAGCTTTCACTTTTCGCGCACCGGCGCCGGCCTACAAACACTCCGCAGCAATGTTCTTGAAGTTGCGCGGAATGATTTCAACCAATCACACGCATCCCGAATCGCCCTGTCGGCCAGAAGCCGATATTGATGTGCTGCAGACGATCGCGAGCGACCTTGATCGCTTGATGAAGGAGGCGCGAGCATGAGTTTTCCTCGAATCGCAACACTTAAGACTCACGAGACATTCTGTGAACATGTCCGTTCGCTTGGCATCGACTTACCATGCGATGCTGAAATCGGCACCGGAAATGAAAGTGTGCTCGGCCAATCACTTACGATCGATGACCAGACGATCGGAAATCGGTTCTGCATCCTGCCGATGGAAGGTTGGGACGGCACGCGTGACGGACGTCCAACCGACTTGACCGAATACCGCTGGAAGAACTTTGGAATCTCCGGCGCGAAACTCATTTGGGGTGGTGAAGCCGTTGCCGTGCGTCCCGATGGTCGTGCGAACCCGAATCAGTTGATGATCAATGAAGCGAACCTCGGTGACCTCATGCGGCTGCGTCAGATCTTGGTTGACGCTCACCAAGAACGCTTCTCGACAGTTGATGATCTGTTTGTTGGATTGCAGCTAACTCATTCAGGCCGCTTCGCACGTCCAAACGAAAAGACAAAGTCCGAACCGAGGACGGCGCAGCGCAACGCCGTGTTGGACAAACGACTCGGGATCGACGGCGACAACGCATTGCTGTCCGACGATGACTTGAAGCAATTAATTGATGACTTTGTTGCCGCTGCCGTCCTCGCCCAGAAGGCGGGCTACCGTTTTGTCGACGTCAAGCATTGTCATGGATATCTCGGACACGAGCTGTTGACCGGATTTGATCGCGAAGGCGAATTCGGCGGCAGTTTCGAAAACCGCACTCGGTTCTTGCGAGAGATCGTCGCGGGGATTCATGCAAACGCCCCAGGCCTGATGATCGGCGTTCGAGTCAGTGCGTTTGATTTTGTTCCGTACCGGATGGGCGACGATTCGATCGGTCAGCCAGAACCCGATGCCGATCCAAGGTTGGCCTTCGGTGGCGATGGCACGGGGCAAGGGATCGACCTGACCGAACCGTCCAAGTTGATGGAGCTGATGAAGAGCCTCGGGATCAGACTGGTTTGCACGACAGCCGGCAGTCCGTACTACAATCCACACATCCAGCGTCCAGCATTCTTTCCACCCAGTGACGGGTATCAGCCGCCTGAAGACCCGCTCGTGGGCGTCGCACGTCAAGTGAACGCAACAGCCGAGCTGAAGAAGCTCCACCCGGAAATGCTCTTCGTTGGGTCCGGCTATAGCTATCTGCAGGATTGGCTACCGGGCGTGGCCCAGGCGGTGGTTGCGGCCGGCAAAGTGGACAGCGTCGGTCTCGGCCGAATGGTTTTGTCTTACCCTGACCTGCCAGCCGACGTTTTGGACGGCTCTGTCATGGCCAGAAAGAAGATTTGTCGAACATTCAGTGACTGTACCACCGCGCCACGCAATGGCATGGTCAGCGGTTGTTACCCACTCGATCCGTTCTACAAGAAACGCCCTGAGCGTGACCGCTTGAAAGAGATCAAGGCAAAGTAGTCAGCTAGCGTTACGGAATGGGCTTCCACTAGGCCTCAAGACAGCGAGTTCAAACACTCTCCCTTGGGAGAGTCGGGCTCTAAGGCCCGGAGAGGGTTCGTTTTGAAAACTCGTTCCCTCCCCGGACTTTGCGTCCGACCCTCCCGCACGCGGGAGGGTGATTGCTAGTACGCGTGTTTGCGTCTAAATCTTGTCGGCGAGCTGTTCCATGTCGGTCTTGAGCGTTCGCATGTACGAACGCCATTCTCGTTCGAGTGTTCCGAGGTCGCCAAAACACTCACGGAAGGTTGCGAGTGTTTTTTGACGCCACGCTTCGTTTCGCTCCGTCTCGAAATCATCCTTGGCCATCAACTTGTAGAACTCCATCAGCTCTTCAAGATGCTTGTCCATTAGGAAGTGGGTGAGCGCCCACGCTTGACCGTACGCCGCTTGCACGCTGAAACTCGATCCCGCAAAGTCGAAAATCTTGTCAGTCACGACAAACTCGATACTCGAATGCTCCGGGTCACGTTCGAGAATTCGGTAGAAACCGAGTCGCTGTGCGTTGACTGCGCCGATGCCAGCCCAAGTCGCTTCTTTGGGCGACTCGAAATAGCTGGCAAGTCCCTCGTGTGCCCAGCGAACAAAAAAGCGTTCGCGCTCGAGCAACCCGCTGTTGGCAGCCAGTTGATGCGTCGCCTCGTGAGTGACCACTTCGATTTCTTGATTCTCGCCCTCGATGTCGATGATCAGCTCGAGCGTTTTTGCAAATCGAATCAGTTCGCCAGCCCCCGCGGCGCGCGTCCGCCGGGCGGTATCCCGCAAATCTCGCAGCAGTTCGACGAGTTGGTTTGCCCCCTTGAACGCTTCGTCCGTTTTCTGACGATAGAAGATTGCGATATTCTCTTCTGGCGAATAGAAGCCAGCCGCACGCTTGAGCGCCGGATCAAGAAGCTTGACGAAATTCAGATAGTCGGCATGATCATCGAACAAAACAACACGCATCGGCTCACGAGGCACTTTCAGCGGGTAACCCTCAAGTGCGTACTTCATAAAGAAACTGTCGTAGACTTGTTCGAGCAGGTCGAGACGATGCTGGGCAACCGTTTTGTTGTACTTTGGTTCGACTTGATCCGACGTGTCGTGCAGGAGTGCAAAATGACGACTGCGTAGAAACTGCATGTCATCTTTCTTCACGAAGGCCCGCATCTCTTCCTCGACGCTCGACGATGCAGGCACGGTAGCTCGACGAAATTGAACAAGCTTGGCCATCAGCTTCACGCGATCGTGACTCGCATCCGTCCGCCACGCCGATGCAAGCGCATCGTCAGCCTGTTTGAGCATTCCGTTTTCAACACACCAAAGCGCCAAATCGAGGTAACTCTCAGCCGTCGCATCGCGTCGAGCTTCCGACGCTTCGATTCCGTATAGCTGTAGCTTCGTTTGCGTCTTAACGATACGGCAATCACGCATCCCGAAATGGAGCAGCCCCCGTGCATGCTTGAGCGACACCGTTCCACCAGGATTGACCGATGCCTTTCCCATCAACACAAAGGTGAGATTCGATCCGGGAACGGTGTACAGCACCATATCCGCCGCAGCCGGTGCGGCCATCCCGACCAAAAGGCCCAACAGAAGGGCGAAGCGTGAGAAAGAGAGTTGATGCATACTGCCCCACCGATCCAAGAGATGGCTAGACGCGGACTGAATTGAAGCATTTGACTTTTGAGTCCGCGTCGCGATAAATCGTCTCCCTTAATCTTAACGGCTCGTGCGTTTCTTGGGAAAAAACGCAAGTGGACGGTCGCTCTGGATGAGCGGAATACCGTGCGTTTGAGTCGCTGACAGTGAGGCCTCGGGCCCTTGGCCACGAGTAGAGTGAAAGCGCGAAGAGTGAGGAGTGTGAGGCCCGATGCAAGCGCATTCGGCTCACTGGGAAAGTTGGGCATACTCGTTTTCGATGATTTGCTCGACTCGTTGGTAGAGGCTTCGGTCCCCTTCGCCGAGAACGGTCAATTGCTCGCGTTTCTCAGCGAGGTACTTCGGTGCATACCCGCGGTTTTCCGAGGTGATGCCATCGAGATTATCGATCAAGTCGGCAAGCTTGATCGTCTTGCCACGTGGGCTCGCGGCTGCTACGTGCTTACGATCGATTGCCTTGCGTGTCGCACGGTTCCCATCACTCAACTTCGAAACGTTCGTGACTTGAGACACAAGATCGGCAACATCATCGCCGAACGCTGCTCTGATTTCGTCGTTTGTAACAGGAGTATCCTCGACGACATCGTGAAGCCAAGCGGCCGCGATCATCGCCTCATCGTCGGTGACCGAAGCAACGGTCGCGGCGACTGCGCGTGGATGAACGATGTAGGGCTCGTCAGAGTACTTTCGACGCTGATCGATGCTTGCGTGAGCATCGGTTGCAAACGCTTCCGCTTTTTCAACAAGGCTGGACATGGTCGACCATTATGTCGCCAGAAGCGCGGTCGAGGTAGCGGTGAAGCGATGAATCGGGGTATCCGTCGTAGAATCGGCGAATCCAATGACGCCCTTTCCATTTTTCCATGTGTTGCTGCCACCCCAATCTTTCGAGCAAACGATCGCTGATGGACGAATTGGTCACATGGGCAACAATCGCCATCGCCGATCGAATCCTGGCGATGTCGTCGAGCACTTTGCAGGCCCCAACAAAGGTCTTGTACCCGGCTCGCTTGCCGCTGCGGATGTAGTCAAGGGTTAGGAACTGGGGCATGCCCAAAGGTTGGTGATAGTCAAGCCAACACACCTCATCGTCACTACGTCCGTAGCGTGCCTGCCACCAAACTTGCGCAACCGAAACGGAACCGGTCAACAGCCGCTGCTGGACCTCGACCAATTTGCCGTCGCGCATGACGATGCGTCCACAACGCCAACGACAGATTTTGGCGGCATCTTGTTCGGGGTTGGAGGTGGCATCGAGACGTAGCATTGCGACTGCTCACAAAGTGGAAGGTTGCAGAACAAACCTACCACTCCGCCAGCAGCGGGGACGGATTTGAAGCGAGCGATGGGCACTTGCGAGGTGCACAAAAAAAGGGCTGTGCCGGAAAGACCGACACAACCCAAACAATGTTTCGTCGCTAACTTTGGCTCAAGAAAGATAGTTATTGCGGAACGCTGCGAAATCAAACAGGTTCACGATGTTGTTTCCGTCGTTGTCAAACGCCTCGTTGTAGCCGAGGTCCCCTTCCGACTTATTGAAGCTTCCTCGGAAGGCAGCAAAGTCGAACAGGTTCACGAAGTTGCTGCCATCACCATCACCAAACTTGCGGAAGAACTTGTCGACGGCTGGTTCGTCGCCAAACGTGTTGTCACCCGTCATCTGAAGACCAAAGGAACCGATCATCGTCGTGTCGATGGTCAGCAAGTATTGGCCATCAAGTAGCTGGCCATTGGCGTTGACCGTCGCACCAGGCAGGAAGGTAAATTCGACAAACGTCTTGCCATTGACCTGAGTCACCACGGGTACATCAACCGCCTCGGCATTTCCGTTGGATACGTTTTCGAATAGGAATGCGTCGCCATTGATTTCAACCAAAGAGTTGAATTCCACGCGGACGGTTTCGAGAGACGAGCGTTGCGCTTGCCCGCCACTGATGACAACCTCGCTGAGTTCGGGAACGACTTCTTCGAGCGTGAAGAGTTCTTCGCCCGAGAAACCATCATCAGCCACGAAGACGAGATCGGAACCGACCGGGAGGAAGTCGCGTGGATGTCCGCCAAAGGCTGGCCCCGGATTGATGTCCAACGCCATTTGCAAGTCTGGGACCGGTCCGCCAGTGATCCAGAGTTCGCGGTCCAAAGTCCCGACACCCGTCGCGGCCACAAGGACGCGGTCCATGCCGGCATCAGCAACAGGGACCGGGTCACTGCTGAGGATTCCCGGTTGCTGGTCCTCGACAATCAGTGTTCCACCAGGGGTTCCGTCCGTCTTCCAAAGTTCAGTTCCAGTGCCCGACTCGGTCGCGGCAAAATAGACCGTCGGTCCAACCTGGAAGAAGTGGTTTGGGTTCGAATCGGAACCACCGCCGTTGACGTTGGCAACCAACGCAGTGCCTGCGCCCGTGCCGTCGGACATGAAGGGCTCGATACCGTTCGTGCCATCGTCAGCTGCGAAGTAAAGCACACCTTGAACGTCGGTTAAATTGTGAGGATTCGACCCCGACGCGCCCGTGTTGATATCCGAGGCGAGTGAAGCACCAACGCCTGTCGTGCTAAACAATTCTCGACCGTTGCCACCCGTGGTGCCGTCATCGGCCGAGAAGAACAGTCGAGAGCCGCTCACGGTCAAATGCTGCGGATCCGAACCGTTATCGATCGGGGCCCCCATGACAGGAGTGTCGATGTTGATGTTCGCCACGACCGTTGTGCCGCCCACCGTTCCGTCCGTTCGAATTAGCTCGCGACCGGAATCCGTAAAGGCGTTGACAAAGTGTGCCGTGAAGTAGAGCAAACCGTTGAATTCGACCAACTCGCGCGGCTCGCTGCTGTCGGCACCGCTATTACCTTCGTTCAAATCGGTCACAAGCGCCGGGCTGCCGCCTGGTGTGAAGCTGAACAACTCTTCGCCAAAGGTCGGATCAACGGTAACGAAGAAGATTCGATTGTTCGCTTGGACAAAGTGGGTTCCCTCTTCGTCCAGAGTGACCGGATTCAAAGTCGAAATCGCTGTTGTCGTTGTCCCATCGGTGTGATGGATGCCAAGCGAGTCATGGAAAAAGACCACGCCGCCGTCGAACGCCGCCAGTCCACTGATCTTGTCGACATTCGAAAGTGTCAGGTCGGCAGCAAGGGATACCGTCCCCGCCCCTGGGTCCGCCACGTAGACCGCTTCGCCATTGATACCGTCATCGGCAACAAAGAAAACGCGATTGCCAACTTGAGTGACTTGCTGGATGTTGGAACCTTGCGACCCTTCGTTGATGTTCTTGATCTGATCCGTTCCAGCCTCAGTACCGTCGCTGGACCAAAGTTCGCGATCATTCTGGTCATCAAGTGCAGTGAAGAAGAGTTGCCCGTTGACCTCGGTCAGGTATTGAGGGTCGCTACTCAGGGGCGCGCCATAGGCATCGGTCCCGGTTCGGATGTCTTCAACGAGCGTTGTCCCCGCTTCGGTTCCATCACTGGTCCACAGCTCGCGTCCGCTGGTGATTGGATCATGCGCGGTGAAGAAAAGCGTGCCACCGACGTCCGTTAGATTGCTTGGGTTCGAAGGTCCGACCTCAACGATGTTCTTCACCAAAGTTGTGGCGAACGTGTTGTCGGTTTTATGAAGTTCGCGATCCGCGGTCCGAGAACTACCACCGGTGGCAGTCAATTGGGCGCCAACGACAAGTGCTTCATCACCACCATTGACACCGGACCCGATCAGCGTCATCCGAACGGCCGCCGAAGTGATTGCGGGGCCACCCGCATTTGAAATCGACAGATTGCCACTATCGCGAGTGCCGTTGAAATCATCGAGAGCATTGCCTTCGATGAGGAGTGTCGTCGTTGGGTTCGTGGAACCATTCAAGAAGAGCTCAAAGATCGCACCCTCAGGACCTGCTGGATCGTTTTGCAGGCGGAAGAACTCGTTGCCTGAGATGAACCCAGAAAAATCGATATTGGTCAAACCGGCTGGGTCACTGATTTCCCAATCCCAAGCGTGAACCTGCAATTCCCCCGCATCAATGTCCTGGAGGTACAGATCGCCAGGCTCCAAATGGGTCAACCCAACTCCAGGTGCTCCGATCTTGCCGGCACCGCCGGTGATGGTTGTGAAGTTGCTTAGCGAGGTCGCGGTCCGCAACACGCCTTCATTGGCGTAGCCTGAACCATCGGTCGAGACCGAGTGCACAACGCCTGCGCGGCCACTTGAGTTTCGTGAGTTGCTATTTGGTGAAGGGTTGAGCGTTGGCGAGATGGCGGACGTCGGACCAGGGATTCCCCCGCCAAAGGACGAAAAGAACAGCTCGTTTCCGACGACCGTCAATTCAGTCGGATCGGATGGATCGCCAACCCCAGTCGTATCGGCGACCAACGTGATGGTGGTTCCGTCACTTCGATAAAGTTGACGTCCCAATCCGGCGTCGGCCGAGAACAACACTTGCCCATTGAACTCGGTCAATTCGCGCGGATAGGAATCGCCAGCTGGATTCAAGTCTTGGACTTGAACCGTTCCGAGTTCCGTTCCGTCACTCTTGTACAGCTCGACGCCATCGGTAGGTGTCGTCGCCGTGAAGTACAAAACGCCACCGACGTTGGTCAGGTTTTCGGGATACGAACTATCGTAAGCGTCCCCGTCGATGTTTCGGACAAGCACCGTACCGGCTGGAGTCCCATCGCTCTTGAACAGCTCGCGGTTGTCGTAGCCATTGGTGTACTGCGAAAAGAACAACGTTCCGTTGACGTCGGTCAGCTCGCGCGGCCCTTCACCAATGTCCTGGACCGGGTTGATGTCGGCCAACAACAGCGTGCCGGAACTTGAACCATCACTTGCCCATAGCTCGTAGCCGCTTGCGTATTCGTATGCGGTGAAGAAAAGCTTGCCGCCCGACTCGGTCAAATGATTGGGGTAATAGACTCCGTTGGCATCGGCATCAAACACTTTCACCGTGCCAAGGGTTGTGCCATCCGTTTTCCACAAATCAAACTCATCATCAGCATCGAGCGCGGTGAAGAAAACTTCGCTGCCCACGATCGTAAGATTGCTTGGTTGTGAGCCATCTTGGCCGGGAAGGATGTCAGCAACCTGGACGGTGCCACCTTCGGTTCCGTCACTGATCCACAACTCGGCGCCCGTTTGCCCGTCGTCGGCAACAAACAAGGCCTGGTTGTTGTATTCGATCATCGTATCAATCAACGGCGAGACGCCGAATTGATTGATGTCCCCGAGCAAGGCGGATGAAAAGGCAAGCAGATGCCGAGGCTCAAGCGCTTCCATTGAAGCGGTGAGTTGTCGACGTTGGCGTTTTGCTTTGTTGCGTGCTTTGCGGCCACGAGTGGTTTTGGACCGCGACTTGTGATCGGTTGAGACCTTTGAGGAGCGCAGCATATTGGGACGTCTCAGAAAAGCAGTACCGAATAGATAAGATGGAAAAGTAAGGTGGGAGCACCTTTGTGGTGGCTTAGTGTACAGAATCCAACGATGGGGTGGGAAAACTAAGCCGTAGGTTTCCTGCGAACGGTCCTACCGGAAGAATTGGCAAGCAGCGCGTTAGTTTGCGAGTGGGGCGGAATGACCCAAACGGGTGGCTGCTCATCTTCAACTGGATAGGGGCCACAAATCACCGGGCTCTGAGCACTGACGACCTGGACGTCAAAGAGTTCCTCGACTCCCGTCTTGAATTCCAAATAAGCGACACAACTACCCGAGACTAAATCGACGACAACCACTCCGCAACGCATTTTCGATCGATCCGCGCAAATCGGCACCCCCCCAAAGACGGAGGTTTCGCGTGCTTTGCTCATCCCGATGAACGCAAACTGACCATGAAGTGCCATCCCGCGACCGTAGCCCGGGTACTCGGTCACCATCTCGTAGCTGCCACTTTGAGGGTCAACAACAACCAATCTGCCATGGCCGCTGTCGAGCAGGAACAGCTTTCCTTGGTGCATTCGCGGTGAGTGCGGCATGCAGAATCCGCTCGCGACCTGCTCGCCACTTTCAATGTCGATCAGCACTCCGCCGTTGGCTTTCTTCTCTCGCCATCCGCGCGCTTCGTTGCTCGTTCCCAACGCCGTGACGTACCTCGGCTTGCCATCGACCATCAACATGCCATTCATATGGCACCGGTCCTCGGGTGCCAGTGCGTCGATAAAGGGCGGCTGCCAGCGGGGAACAAAATTGAAATCTTCGTGCAGCGTGCAGAGGGTCGAAAAGAGCGTGTTGACGACCCAAAGCTCTCCCTCGCTGCCCCAGCCCATTTCATGAATCGAAATGTTGCCGGTGACAAACGACTCGCGAGCAAGGAAGGCGCGATCGTGTCGGCCGGGCGGGCCGATTTGGGACGCAAGTTGCTCGGCGTCTCGCATCAGCCAAATCAAATTGGGACCACCAATGGCGAGCCGGTTTTGATCGATCGCCATCCCCATCGCACGCTGAAAGTTCGAAAAGCCGAGACGCAATCCGTCAGGGCCAGTGCCAACGCAAGCCACTTTTCCCGCTGCGTAGGTCGACACGAGCAACGACACACCGAGGTGCTGCAAAATCGGCACGAACTTTGAACTGTGTTCAAAGTTGATCTCTCGCATCGGTCGTACCGCTTGGCCACTCGCGTCGGACTCGCCTTCGGAAGCGTCAGGTTGGGAATTCGGTTCGGACAAGGGTTTTGACTCGGACGTAGAACTTTGCTTTGATGACGCTTGCCGTGACAGACTTGGCAAACCTTCTGGCACCAGGGTACGCGAACGTGACAGAAAAGGACAACCAAAACTCAGACGACGAGAATGTGACAAGGGGCAGCAAGGCCAAGCCAGCTCGCCGCCACCGCTCCTTGCCTGCGCGTGCGGGCGTAGCGATGGTTCGCTTGGCCATCGTTTCTTACGTCACCATCTTAGTCTCACTCGTGATGATGGAATCGCGACTAGTCTTCCCCGGAGCCTACATGAGTGATGGCTCGCGAGCGTTGCCCGAGTCGATGCTCGATCGACGTATCGAGGATGTCACCTACACCGCCGCCGACGGCGTCGAGGTCACCGGACGCCTACTGATCCATGAACGCACCGATCGCAACGTCATGTTCTTTCATGGCAATGCGAGTAAAGCCATCTGGCTCGATCCGCTCGCACGTAAACTCTCCGAGGCGTTCGACGCGTCGGTCCTGCTCGTCGAATACCGCGGTTTTCGCGAAGAAGGATCTCCGAGCGAAGATGCGATCATCGCCGACTGCTTGGCTGCAAGAGACTACTTGTGCGAGCGTCACAATGTGGCACCGACCGACCTGATCCTTTATGGACGGTCGTTGGGTGGTGGTTGCGCCGCGGCGGTTGCGGCTGATGGTGGTGCAAAGGCATTGGTCATGGAACGCACCTTTGACAGTCTGCCCGAGGTGGCTGCGACCAAATTCCCGATCGTCCCGGTTCGCACCTTGATGCGTAATCGTTTCAATTCTGCGCAGCGTTTGCAGCAATACGACGGACCGCTTGTGGTTGTCCATGGAACTCCCGACCGCGTGGTGCCGACCGAACGAGGGCGCAGTTTGTACGAATTGGCCACCTGCCAGCCCAAGCATTGGATCCTTGTCGACGGTATGGGGCACAACGATGCCCTGCCGATGAACAGATTCACCGAGGTTGCCGACAAGGTCGCAGAATTTACCGGCGACTAACTCACCAGCGATTAGTTCACCCTGCCGCCGATTCCCTCTGGGCAATCAGAACATTCCGTTTGCCGCCGGGAGGTCCAGCAACCACGTCGACCGATAAGCCCGCAGCGACGAGGTTGTCGCGCACCAACCGACTGACGCAGTAAGTCGTGAGCTTGCCGTCGTCCGCCAACGCCGCACGCATGCGTCTGAGATAGTCGCATGTCCAAAGCTCGGCATTCTCCTCGGGCGCGAACGGATCGAAATAGATCGCGTCAAAACAACCCTCTTGTTCCGGACGCCAATCCAATGCGTCACCGACCTGGACCGCCACCGACACTTCGTCCGTCGGCGACCATTGATAGACGCCCTCAGGCACCGACTCGGGCAATGTCGACCGCCAGTGCAAATAGCTTTCGGCGATCGCTTGATTGACGACCCAATGACCAATCTGCAGTTGGCGGATGACGTCGGCCGAAAGCCATTGCCGTTCAAGTGCGAGATAGTTAACAGAAGCCCCATTGGTGACCGCCAAATCAACCGTCACAAGCATGCCCATTGCAGTGCCGAGACCAACCTCAAGGACCGAAGTCTGCTGGCCAGATTCAAGTCGACGGGCGACGCCGCTGTTGGAAAGGTAAACGTGTTTGGTTTCGGCGAGCGCTCCCGAGGCACTGTGGAATGCCACCCCTGTCGCATGGAAGGGCTCGAATTGGCTCGTATCGATCAATGTCCGCGAGCCATCGTCGGTGACTTGGATTTCGAGCGACCGATGGCCGACTGGCAACTGCTCGCGATGCGGATGATGAGGACGCAAGGTTCAAGAAAAGGACACAAGGTTCAAAAAAGGAGGCGCCGCAAACTTCAACAGAATGGAAGTGACTCTCGAAAGCACGCAGGCCAAAAAAATCGCGGTTTCAACGTGAACCAATTCGATCCGCCCAATGTAAACTACTTGCGTTGCGTCAAGGGAGGCAGACGAGTCGTCGAATCTGAATTCGGATTCACCAACGGCTTGCTGTCTTCACGTCGCCGATCGATTTTCATTCATTGCTTCTTCACATCCATCATCGATCCGCTTTCGACGCCAACCTTTTCATCACTCGTCGCAGTTTTTTCAACCAACACTCGTCACATCGTTCGCGACTGTGGGTATCTTGCATACCTGAGGCGACGCGATGTGTTGTCTTCGTCGATGCAACTTGTCACCGCTGAGGAAAACCTTCAGCGCGTGAGAGCCCAAGGTGTGCATTGGCGAGGCTTCGCGATAACTCGATCGGCAGGGAAGATGTATTGATGGATGCTAGAGCCAGCGACATGGAATCGGCAGTGGAAGAACACCCCGACGAAGCCAACGACCGCGAAGCCAGTGATCGCGCACGAGCACGCGCCCCCGAGCTACTGGCCCAGATCGAAACCGTACGTCAGAAGATTCAAACGGTGATCCGCGGCAAAGAGGAGGTGATTGATCTCGTCTTGACCGCGATGCTCGCCGAAGGCTCTGTGCTGTTGGAAGATGTTCCTGGAGTTGGCAAAACGACTTTGGCAAAATCGCTAGCCGCATTGATCGACCTCGACTTCCAGAGAGTGCAGTGCACGCCCGACCTTTTGCCGGCGGACATTTTGGGGAGCTCGATCTTTCAGCCTTCAAGTGGGACCTTTGAATTCCGTCCTGGCCCGATCTTTTGCAACCTCTTGATTGCCGACGAGATCAATCGTGCGTCTCCGCGGACGCAAAGTGCACTGCTCGAGGCGATGGCCGAGGCTCAAGTCACGATCGATGGTGTCGGTCGTGATTTACGACAACCCTTTGTTGTCATCGCCACACAAAACCCGAGTGGCTTTGAGGGGACGTTTCCGCTACCCGAGTCGCAGCTTGACCGCTTCTTGTTGCGTTTGTCGATGAACTACCCGGACGCCGAAAGCGAAGTCGACCTGCTGCTTGACCAGGCGGCAAACGACCCTCATTCAACCTTGCAGCCGGTGATGCACGGCGACGACCTGGTCGCACTTCAAAACCTGGTTCGGCACGTCAAGGTCGAGCGGAATGTTGCACACTACCTTGTTGAACTCGTCAACGCGACGCGGCGCGACACTCGATTACGTGTTGGATGCAGCCCGCGCGGCTCAAAAATGCTACTGCGAGCCGCTCAAGCCAAAGCAACGCTCGACGGTCGCGACTTTGTCATGCCAGACGATATCCAAGCACTCGCGGTCGCGACACTTGCCCATCGCGTCGCAGCGCGGAGCGTTTCGGCGAAGGCCAGCGAAACAACGATGGTCATCGAAGAACTGGTACAGCAAGTGGAGGTTCCGGTTTGAACGCCGCGTTTCGATTCGGTTTGCGATCGATCAAGCTGATCTTCGCTTTGGCGATTTGGCCGCTGCGACTTCTGCTTTCTTTTCGTCAATCGATGACAACGGCGTCCGTCGGCTTGCTGCTTGTCGCGATCATCTCACTCAACATCGTCTGGGGCTATCCCTGGATGGGAATCTTCTCGGCGTCCGTTTCGCTGCTCGCCATTGGGTGGCTCTCCAATCGGTTCATGAGCCCCAGGCTGCGTGTCACCCACACGCTCCCCAATAGTGCGCCCGCTGGCGAACCGTTTTCGGTAACCATGCATGTCGCCAATCGCAGTCCGCTTCCTGCCATTGATATGTTCGTTCGCTTTTCGCGTTTCGCCCATCCCAGGTCGGTCAAACGCATGCGTGCCAAGGGCAAGCTGCCACTCTACGAAAGCGACGAAACGTCTCGGGCAATTAGCTACATCGCCCATCAGGAGAACGTTTCTGTAAGAACGACGCTGCTCTTTCATCACCGCGGTTTGCATTCGATCCCAGCCGTGCTCGTTGATTCGATGTTTCCTTTTCATTTGTTTCGAAACCGCCAGAAGATCGCGAGTGACGCAACGATCGCAATCACTCCTCGCCTTCTAGACGGTGACGACGCAGCTGCCATGGGGATGTTGTCCGCACTGGGTGCTTGGTCACGGCGATTGCTCTCGGGCGATGCGCTCGATTACACCGGAAGTCGCGAGTACCAACAGGGGATGCCTGTTCGACGATGGGATTTTGCGTCGTGGGCTCGACTCGGAAAACCGATCGTGCGTGAGTTTCAATCACCATCCGTTCAAACGGTCGTGCTGGTTGTGGATACCGTTTGCGATGCAGCGCACCGCGAAGACCTGGAACGCCTTTTGTCCTTCGCTGCCAGCGCGGTAACCGAGCTAACGGCAAAGATGGTGCGACTGCAGATGTTTTTAAGTTCCCAGCCGGGCGACCATACGGACGGCGTCTCGGTTGCAACCGCATCCGGCGATCGCGAGACGTACTTGATTCGTCTCGCGATGGCTCACGATGTTTCCGCCGGTGAAGCAGACTTGGCGTTGGAAAAACTCTTCGAGAGTGTTGGCTCCACCCCAGTGCTTGTGTTGACGCTGCGCCCGGACGACGACATTTGGGATGGCCGCGGTCACCAAGTCTCCATCCTCAGGGCGGATAGCGCACATGCGTCGCCTCCGAAACCGAACCTCGCACCTCAAGTGTCTTCCGATCCGAACTCGGCGCACCACCAACGTCGACCTTCCGCGTTGGCTGGAGGTGTGTCGTGAGAGTTACCGAGACACGCGTTTTGGCCTTGCTCGTCGCTTGCTTGGTTCTATTCGTTTGTGCGACGTTTGAGACCTGGTCAATGACCGGCGGAATCGCGGCTCTGTCATTCCTTTTGGTCCTGTGGCGCAGTCGTCGAACGGTGGTTGAGCCCAAGAAGATTCGCCCTCGATGGCAACGCTGGGCGATGACCGCGTTAGGGGTAATCGGGCTTGTTGCTGCGGTCTCGTCTTGGCGACTCACGGCCCACTTCAGCGAAACGATCAACATCTTGTCCTTCGGCATCGACATGCTTGCCCACTCCTGCGTTTTCGGGGTGTTGCTGCTTTGGGCGATGCGACCCAAAGTGGGACATCCAGCAATGCTCGGCCTTGGACTCTGCGTCTTGCTCTGTTGCGTCGCGGCCGGTGGTGTCAGCCAATACCTCGGCGCTCAAACGGTCGTTGGGATCACCACGGCAATCGGCTTTGCGATTGCATCACAAATCGTGCTGTCGGCGCGCTATCGCCAAAAGAACGGCGAAACGGAAAGCGAAAGGATCAGCCACGCCGGTGCTCAACCCTTCACGTTCAAGTCATTGTTTGCGGGAACGGGTCAACTCTACTCGTTGCTGGCACTTTCGTTGATCATGATCGCGACAAGCGCTGTCGCTCGCGGCACAAACGAAGTCCTGCCAGGTGTGCGCGACATCTTGCAAGAGCAGCTCAAGTCACGTTTCGATCCCATCGCACAACAATCGACGATCAGCGGAACACGCTATGTGAACGGCAGCAATCTTGGCGATGTGCGACGGCATCTCGAAGGCGACCCGCAAGGAATCGCCCTTCGCGTCTATAGTGACCGAGCACCTGGCTATCTACGCGGAAAGGTCTTCGACCTCTACCGTTCAAGTGTGTGGAAAACGACGCGTAACTCGGCAAACATCAGCGACCAAGCGTTTTCTGATCGCATCCTGCGGTCGGTTGGCGACGCACAGACGCCTCTTGAACAGGCCAACCGCAGTGAACTTAGTCGGTTTGATTTGAATCGAGTCAATCGTCGACCCACCGTGCCGATCGAAGTCATTCTCGACCCGCAAAAAGGAAACCGAATATTCCTGCCGCTTGCGACCGACTGGCTCGAGGCACGCAGTGGAGAATTGATCGTTGGTCACCATGACGTGATTCGGATGGGGGTCGACCCACGGTATCCCTACGTTGCCGGCGTCGCCACCGAAGTCACTCGCAAACAAGTAACGGGATTGCGACGTCAGGCTGCGACAGTCATTCCACGAAGATGCGCTGATGCGGTCGCAAGGAAGGCGCTGGTGATCTTTGATCCTGACGATTCACCACGCGAAAAAGCAGTCGCTTGCGAGGACTATTTCCAGGCGAACTACGGCTACACGCTGCAACGAACTCGCGCTCCGCGCGGCGTCGACCCGATCGCCGCGTTCTTAGACCAACCACACCCGGCCCACTGTGAATACTTCGCCACTGCGACGGCGTTGCTGTTAAGGCACGAAGGAATCCCGACGCGTTATGTGACCGGTTACGTTGCTGACGAATACAACGACGAAAACGAACGCTGGCTGGCACGCAACGGTGACGCTCACGCCTGGGTGGAAGCCTTTGACGATGAAACGGGCCAGTGGTTTCCTGTCGAATCCACACCGGGGCGAACCTACTCGACGATCGATCCCTTTGGCGTTGACGAAGATGAGACCGTTGATTCCGACATCGAAGCGGCCGATGATCTCGACGAGTCGGATACGCTGTTTGGATACATCTGGGGCTGGATCTCGTCACAACGTGCGACCGACCCATTGGTTGTGATCTTCCGTTACCTACAACTGCCACTCTTTTTTGGGCTGGTCGGATTGCTTTGGTACCGTCGTCACCGAGCCAAACGAGGCGGCGACGACCCACTCGAAATTCAAAGCCGAAAGATGCTGCGACGGGTCGACCGCCTGACACGAAAACAACGGTTGATTCGGAATCGCTCCGAAACGCTCCATCAATTCGCGGCGCGGATTGAGCAAGCGGCCGAAAACCAACGCGACAACGAGCCTCAACTGCGATCGATCGCTCAGTGGTATCGGCAATACGCGGGTGCGCGATACAGCGGCCAACTCCCGGAAGCGTTTGCCGCCTAGAGGATCGTTTCCAAGCTGATCACATCGGAAGTGTCGCTACCCGAAAGCGGTAGCAACAGACGGAAGCAGCACCCGCGTCCGTGCGGCGCGTCCAAGATCTGAATGCTGCCGCCATGTTCTCGCATGATTTTGGCACTCACAGGCAATCCCAATCCCGTACCTCGCGCGCCTTTCCGCGACTCAAACAACGAGAAGATTTTTTCGCGATCTTCCTCGGAAACTCCGGGTCCATTGTCGACCACATCGATTTGCCAACCCGATTGGTGATCAAACCGCGTGGTGACAAACACTTTCCCCGGCGTCGGTTCCTCTTCGGGTGCTTCCGAATCAATGGTTTCGAATTCGGTTTCGACGTTCATGGTGCCCGATGCAGCGTCAATCGCATTGGTAACCAAGTTCAGAATTGCTCGATGCATTGCCTCGGGGTCGAAGTGTGCTGCAGGGAGCTTTTCGTCGAGTCCAGCGCCAAGTTCGACGTCCATTTCTTCGGCGCGTGTCTGCATGAGCTCAACGACATCGCCAACCGTCTCATTGAGGTCCGCTTCGACCTTTTCGGGCTCACGCTCCTTTGAAAAGGTCAACATGTCCATCACGAGGTTCGAAATACGATCCTGGTTGCGATCGACAATTCCCCAGCCTTTGCGCACGGCATTGGTGTCGCCGCGATCAAGCCCCGCTTCGATCAGGTAACTGCCGCCGCGAATACCTTGGAGGATGTTTTTGACGTGATGAGAAAGCGTTGCGATCGTTTGCCCCATCGCCGCGAGCCGCTCGCTTTGCACAACGGCTGAATAGTAGAACGTGTCTTCAATGGCGAGCGCCGCTTGATGTCCGATCGCGGTGATCAGCCGCAGGTGGTCGTCGGTAAAACGTTGATGGTTTCCCGTTGCGATGAGCTGTCCTGGCGGCGTGTACGTGTCGATGTAGAGCGTGCCGACGATGTCGTAGCGACCTTGCAGCGGCACACAAAGCGCTTCACGAACACCGGCGTGAACAATGGACGCGGCCGCATCAAAACGCGAGTCATCCTTTGCATCGCTGGTTCGCACGCCTTCCTTGTGCGAAATCACATAATCAAGGATCGTACGGCTGATCGACATCTGCCGACTTTCGCCAGCCTGGCTGCCCTCGCGGTCGCAACGGGCTGCTGGCTGCAATTGCCCCGTCTCGTTGTCGCGTAGCATCACACAGCCACGATCGGCTTCGACCCAGTCAAAGACAAGGTGCAGCACGCGATCGAGCACTTCATCAAGATCGTCCGTTCGCCCCACGGCGAGCGCGGTCAGATACATCACTTCCAACGATCGGTCCGCGTCGCTTTGCGACTGCACTCCCGTGATCGCATGCCCAGCGCCTGATTGAGAAAGCGACGAAACGATTCGGCTACCATCAAGTTCGTCCTGACTCTTCAGAACGATATCGACACCATGAGCCGCATCGAGTGCGCTTGGTGGCCCCGTGCCGGTGAAGATCAGCAGCGTCGTGCCAATTTCAATTCGATCGCCACTGGCAAGCGCATGTTGCACGACCCGCTTGCCGTTGATCCGTGTGCCATTGCTGCTGCCCAGGTCGACCAGCTCGCATTTGCCATCGTCGCTGATGCGGACTTCGGCGTGACTGCGAGAGGCCTCCGAATCGAAAAGTTGAATCTCACTTGACGCCTCACGCCCAATTTTCTGGACGGCCGCAGAAAGCTGAAAGTGCTTTCCTTGGTCTCTGCCACGAACGACAAAAAGCGAGGCCATTGAAAAAGGATCACAAAGGAGGCGAGGGAGCTGAGCAAGTCACTAGCATACGACAGGCAGCAGCGCGATCACAGGTGGCCCCCAAGCCCGCCCGAACTGATTAAACTGAAGTGGCAATCAGCAAGGCTCGCTGCAAAAAGGCTATGGCTCATTGCCAATCGGCTTGCGAAAAACTTTGCAAAACCGGAGTCCAAGTTGGGACCGCGCACGTTCATTCTCTGGCGCGATTCACCAACCGGATCGCTTTTCGAGTCTTGCCTTCGATTGCTCCCGCCCCAGCCACCCGCCAGAACGACCGAACACAGAGGATCCCGCTTTGTCCGATTCGAATCCCGCTGCCAACGAGGACTCTGTCGCAGCCGAAAAACTAGTTGCGGCTTGCGATGCGATCCGCCAACAAGTCGGTCGAGTCGTTGTCGGCCAAGACGATGTGATCGAGCAACTCCTCATCGCGATTTTGGCTAGCGGCCACTGTTTGCTCGAGGGCGTGCCAGGACTGGCCAAGACCCTGATGGTTCGAACGCTCGCCGAGTCGATGCACCTGACGTTTCGCCGTATCCAGTTCACGCCCGACTTGATGCCTGGTGACATCACGGGAACAGAAATCATCCAAGAAGACCCGCAGACGGGGCACCGTCAATTCGTCTTCGAAAAAGGCCCTGTCTTTACCCAAATGCTGCTGGCCGACGAAATCAATCGGACGCCACCGAAAACTCAAGCTGCGTTGCTCGAAGCGATGCAAGAACACGAGGTAACCGCAGCCGGAAAAACCTATCACTTGGACGAGCCGTTTTTCGTACTGGCGACCCAGAACCCGATTGAACAGGAAGGCACCTACCCGCTTCCCGAGGCGCAGCGAGACCGCTTCCTCTTCCACGTTGTGGTCGACTATCCGTCACGCGACCAAGAGGAAGAAATCGTTGACCGTACCACGGGAACGTTCGACAGCACCGTCGAGGCGGTGGTCTCGGGCGATGAAATCATCGAATACCAAAAGACGGTGCGCCGCGTTCCGTTGCCGCAACATGTCAAAGATTGGGTACTCGATGCGGTTCGCGCGGTGCGTCCACGAGACGAATCGAGCAAGCCTTGGGCAAAAGAACTGATCGAATGGGGCCCCGGTCCTCGAGCTAGCCAACAACTCGTGCTCGCGGCCAAAGCGAGAGCCCTCATTCATGGCCGACCGCATGTCACGATCGAAGATGTGGAAGTGTTGGCCCATCCCGTCTTGCGTCACCGAATCGTGCCCACTTTCGCCGCCGAAGCGGACGGCATCACGGTTGATGACTTGATCGCTCGATTGGTCAAAGAACAGTCAGCCGCACCAGCTCGCGTGCTCTAGTACTGCGGATTGCAATCTTGGTGCCACCAGAGCAACTTCTTGCGCAGTTTGGGCAGTGCCCGTGAGCCGCTGGCCGTCAGGCCTCGGGCATTTGCCGACGCGCAGCTAGGGCGAAGGCGACTAAGGCCCGGCCGCTTACGCGATCGCGGCTCAGTTGTTGCGTCACGAGCCGTGGCGCTATCGCGCGCGTTTTTCTTTCACCACTGAAGGAATCGCGTCAGCAGCTCAATGCCCGGTTCGGTCAAAAAACTCTCGGGGTGGAACTGCCAACCTTCGAGTTTGTACTCGTTGTGCCTGACCCCCATGATCTGACGCGTTCCACCCGTGTCTGTCCAAGCCGACACGCTCAGTTCAGAGGGAAGCGATTCCGGTTCGATCACGAGACTGTGATAGCGCGTTGCGACGAACGGGGACGTGATGCCGGCGAACAATCCGCTGTCGTCATGCACGATCTCGTCGGTCTTGCCATGCATCAGCTCGGGAGCGCGAATGATGTTGCCACCAAACGCCTGCCCGATCGACTGATGACCAAGGCAAACTCCGAGCAGCGGAACCTTTCCTGCGAAATGTTTCACGCACTCGACGCTGATTCCAGCTTCGTTTGGCGTGCAAGGGCCTGGTGAAACAAGCACACGTGATGGCGAAAGTTCGGCAAGTTGCGCAACCGACAATTCGTCATTGCGAAAGACACGAATGTCTTGCGACGCATCAATTTCGCCGAGCCGTTGGACCAAGTTGTATGTAAACGAGTCGTAGTTGTCGATCACGACGACCATGGGGCAATCTCGTCAGCCAATGTCAATGGGAATTTTGTGGGTGAGCCAAAAAAGATATTCTTCTTGCCTCTTACCGTAAACGGTCTTTAGCCAGTTTCGAGGCGTTGCGTATAATGGGCCTGACACAGCTGACTGCATCTTGGCTCGCGTTGTGCGGCCTCGATTTACCAGCAAACAATACCCGAACGACGTTCGGATCATAGATACACGTTCGTGATTGGACCTCGCCCTGTGCTTTCGGTTCGCCCCAAAGTCGCCGAATTGGCGTTTCACGTTTTTAGTCGCTCGCTGCATCCGGAGCTTTACCGGTTGCACAAGAGCCGACAGATCAAACGTGGTACCTACGAAGCACAAATCGACATCACCAATTGTGGGCATGTGATCACTTGGAAAGCAGGGGGGGTAACTCTCTGTGAAGTTGCCACCAGTGCCCACCAGCCGCTCCCCAAACGCCGCTGCTTGATTTCCCAGCCACTCAAGGGAAGCCGCACCGAGCGAGCGAGCTGTCACGGCGGTATCGAGTACCGCACAAGTTTTCAGCTTGAACCTGTTGAACCCAAAATGTTCTGGATGGTCCAACAGCAACTCGGCACGGGGCCCATGGAAGGCCTATTGCACACCTTCGATGCGAGCGGCCGAATGGCGCTCGGTGCGATGAGCTATGTCAACGTCGAGACACGCCAAAAGTCGATGCTGATCCAAGCCATCCACACGTTCCCAGACGACTACGCGATCGTCAAAGTCGAGTCGCTCTTTTCGCTTCCCGGATCAGGCGACGACGATTGAGTCGCCCAAGATCGCGACTGCTCGAACCTGACCACATCGATTCTCTTGTCGGTGTGATTGACCTAAAAAACGGTTTTGCCGTTCACGCGGTTGCGGGAAACCGCGATCAGTATCAACCCATCGAGTTTCCAGTCGATGACATTCGAAACATCGGCGATGCACCCAAGCTAGCTCGCTACTATCGTGACCTTGGGCTGACTTCTCTCTACCTCGCCGACCTCGATGCCATCCGTGGAAAGCCGCTGCAGCGCGATCTGATTTGTGAAATCACATCGGGTTTTGGCGGAGCTCAGGTGATCTTGGACATCGGCTGGCGCGGCGACGAAGCGGCAACCAACCGCGACACCCTCGAATCGATCTCAAGACAGTTCCCTCAGGCTCGATTCGTCGCTGCATCGGAATCGGCTGTCGTCTTGGACGCCCCAAGTCGCTTGGCCCAATGTGTTGGGGCCGAGAACACCGTCGCGAGTCTGGACTACCGAGACGGCGTGTTGCTTCAGCAACTCGATGCCGCCGAAGCCGACTGGTTTGCGGCAATTGCAGAAGCCCGGGTGTCCGGGGCAATTGTCCTGGACATCGCCTCAGTTGGGACTGGCCGAGGGGCTTCGACAATTGAACTCTGTCGTCGCTACCGTCAATTTGCACCTGAGATGACGATCTATTCAGGCGGCGGCATACGCGACACCGAAGACATTCGTCGTCTCCGCCAAGTCGGTTGTGACCGTTTCCTCGTCGCGACGGCGCTGTTGGACTTAAACTAGTGCTGCGGATTGCAACTACGCTTCCAACAACGGAAATCCTTGCCCAAGTTCACACAACGGAGCCGCGATCGCGTAAGCGGCCGGGCCTTGATCGACTTCACACTCGCTGCGCGGTGGCAAGGGCCCGAGGCCTGACGGCCAGCGGCTCACGGGCACTGCCCACCCCGATCAAGACCATGGCCCAACGAACGCGGCACCCCGATTTGATTTGTCCATTGGGCATCGAGGTGATACCCTGAAAGAGCTGTGTTGGCTCAAGGGACTTATCGCCAGCACGATCAGGCTGTGGTGTCGCCCATCTTTTCCCCGAGTGCCACTTGATCGTTCCGCCTCCAATCGAGACGCACCCAACGCCCACGTTGTCTGCGCCACCCGTTGCTCCCCAAGCGAACGAATTGGGGGTCAATGTGCGCGACGATCGGAAGAGTCGATCGCACGACGATGCCAACGAAGGATGGTTTCGGCCCACCGTTGGCTTCTTGGCGTCACTCACCGTGCACTTGTTGTTGCTGGTCATTCTCGCGCTTTTGATGTACCAACCGCACAAGCGTCAGCTGATTGAACTCTCCGCGGCTCCATCGTCGGACGAACCAGCGAGCGAATTCGATGCGTTCGATTTTTCCTTGCTCGAACCCGACGCAGCCGAATCCGAATTTGATCAAGCAGCAGAGCTTGACCTCCTGGCGATGGAATCGCTCGATCTGGATGCCGTTGAGACACCGGAATTGCTGTCCATTGACGGCCCACCCTCCGGCGAAGCAGGTGGTGCCCAAGGCGGCGCAAAAGGTGACCCGAACGCAGAGAACAAGCCTGACATTTCCTTCTTTGGAACACATGGCTACGGCAATCGCTTTGTGTTCGTACTGGACGTGTCAGGCAGCATGGCGGCTGGAAGCGGAAGAAGGTTGCGACGTGCTCGCGAAGAAGCAATCCGAGCGATCCAGCAGTTGACCGAGGATCACTCGTTTTACGTGGTGCTGTACAGCAGCTACACAATCAAGATGTTTGGAGCAAACGACTCGCCCCGTTTGATTCCGGCGACGGCGGAAAACAAGCGTCGTGTCGCAAACTGGATTCGCGTCGTACGTCCGCAAGGCGGCACGATGCCAGGCAACGCATTGATGATCGCCGGAGCCCTGAAGCCCGATGCCGTCTTCTTCTTGTCTGACGGCGAATTCGTTTACGAGGGCGCGATCGATCCGTTCGGCGACTTCTTGACCGGCTTTGGGTCCGCACGACCGAGTGCGTTGCGTCCGATGAATCCGCGAACGGTGTTTCCCAAACAGGCTCTCGACACCTATGCGCCCGAAATTGTTGTCAACACAATCGCCCTTGAGAGCAACAGCTCCAAGAGTTTGATGCAGAACATCGCCGCGTCAAAGAACGGCCAGTTCCGGTTCATCCCCGCCCAGCAACCACCCGCTCAGCGCCGCCGCCGATAACGTTTGGAAATCCTCCCACTTTCGGGTGAAACGCATCATGCAATCGAATACTGCGGGATGGTCATCGTTTCTCCGTCCTTGATCGATGACAGATGGGCGTAGTAGCCGGGGACGGTCATGTTGAGCGCATCGATAATGTCGACTCGAGGTTTGCGGCTTCGCAAGATCGAATCGATGAAGTCTTCCGCCAGATAACCGTGTGAACCGCCGTGACCTCCCGGCCGGACTCCTGGTGGCAACGCGTATTTCTTTAGCCGCAGCCCACCATCGACTGCGTCGCGATAACGTTGCTTGCCGACTTGCTTGGCGACAAACGACTTGTCATACCCAGCGTGCTCGCCACGTACTCGTCCGGCTTCAAGAAACTCGCCCTGCGAATGACAGACGATCATTCGCGACATGCCGCCCTCGGCCGTGCGGAAAAGCCCGACTTCCGAATTGAACGTGTTTCCATTCTCGTTGGGCACGCGCAGCTCTTTCTCAAACGGAGCCGTTCCCCGGCAGGTCACGTCGAGCAGCGGTTGGTGGGTGACACCCACGTAATAGGCGGTAGCATGGGTCGGGTACCACATCGGGCAACCGTTTGCGCGCCAGTCTTTGTGCGACCCAAGCGGGGGCGTCCCAAGCACATGTGGGTGACAGTACTCGCCTTCGGAATAAACGATTCGGCCAAAGACGTTGGCCGCGTAGAGTTTTTCCATCGCATATAGATCGTCGCGGAAACAGGACGTTTCGAACATTGCATAGACAAGCCCTTTGTTCTTCTTGCAACACGCCAGCAGCCGTTCCGCATCATCGATGTCGCCATAGAACGCGGGAACAGCCGTTGCGACATGCTTGCCGTGTTCCATACACAGGATGGCGTGTTTCGCGTGAGACGGTGCATCGGTCGCGCAGAAAATCGCTTCGATTGTGTCGTCCTTGACCATTTCTTCGAGCGATGGATACGTCTTGTCACAGTTTGCCAGTCGCGCCATCTCAGCACACCGATCAGGAAACAAATCGCTGACAGCAACCAGTTCAACATTCGGGTGCTGTTGCAAGTCGAACTTCAAGCCAAACTTGCAAACACCGTGACCGACGATCCCCACACGCACTTTGCGATCACTAAACGGCTGCCACGTTTGCGTCGCGTCAATCTCGGTCGCCGTTTGATCGAATCCTTGGATGACTTTGCGTTCTTGAGCCAACCCCAGTTTGGAGGAACTTGCGGCGGTGGTTGCAGCAGCGGCGGCGAGGAGCGATCGGCGAGAGAGTTTCGACATGCCAAGACCCTTCTTATCTAATGGACCGGTGATGGAGCGTCATTCCGAGTTTACCCATTCGCGTGCCGCATCGCTGTCATCAGCGTCGAAATATTTGATCGACGATTTGGTGAATGGCTTGCAGATGGTAGCCATCCACTTTTCCCAGGACTTTTCGCCAACCATCGCGACCTTGTTGATATCGCTGCAATGCTTGGTCGCAAACTTGATGTCTTCCCAAACCGCACCGAGTTCCCATCCGTGAAAATCGTGCATCAAGAACAGGATGTTGATTCGCCCACAAGACTCCATCATGGCGTCAACACGGGGCTCCAGCGTTTCGTAGTCCTCCGCTGATAGCTTGCCACTGACTTGAATGGTGAGCAGCTTTCCGGCAACATCTTCGACGATTTCTACCGACATTGAAGAGCTCCTTTCGCTCTGAAACAGATCAATCAGCAGCAGGAGCGTCGACGAGCCGACGCGGTATCAGCCGCCACCGGTTCCTGCATTCACTCATTGAAATCTATCAGAAAGCGCAGCCGGGAGTGTGAAGGCCACATGTAGAAATGCAAACAAGCCGCCGTCACTGCGTGGCGCAGATTACGCAGCGACAGAAAAGCCAGTTGTTTGCTAAGGTCTAGCCGTGGACTGTGACCGCCAAGTATCAAAGCGGGCCCCAGGGCCAAGGCATTGTGGGTCCTCCACGGCCAACACCGCTTCATCCCTCGGCATCAGCATTGCTTCATTGTCGATCTGCCAAAGATCATTCCAGTCGTTGACGGCGTCGATGGAGAACGAGAAACGACCGCGGCGTCGTTTCAACAGAACGAAATGGTTGATTCCGACGTAACGGTTCGCTCGGTCCGTGACCCAACTGAAGTGCTGGGCAAGTCGCTTCATCACATCGCCGCGATCGGCGAACCCAAACAAATTTTCGTCGCCAAGCACATGCGACGATACGGCGAATGTGCACGATGACGCGTCGATGTCCAGGCAATGTCCTTCCGTGGGCCATTGCCGGATTTCCATCGCGCTGGCAGTTTGAAACAAACACCCGGTCAGTTTTGCGGTCGTCGGACGCTCGGCTTGTTCCGCAAACAGAACCAACGCGACGCGTCCATCGAATCGAGTGTTGTCGACGTTCAGTCTTCCGGCGTCGGAAGTAAACAGCGTGACGGCTGCTCCCTCGGGCGCGCGGAAAACACAGTTCTCGATCGACGCTTCGCCGCGTGAAGCGACGGCGCTAAACCGCCCAGCAATCTCGAACTCGCAATTGCGAATCGTGAGCGATCCACCGTCGCCGACGATGACCGCGCGTTCGAGACCAATCCCGTCCGAATCGGAGACTGACCACTTGAAAACGCAACCTTCGACCTTCAAATCCGAATCGGTGTGAAACGCGGGCTGGCCATGATCGTCGCCTCCTACAAAGACGGGCATGTACCCTTTGCCGGCCTGAATCGTCAGCCTTTTGGTTTCCAATCGCACACTTTCGAACGCGTGCTCATCGTTACTGCGAACGACGATCGTGTCTCCATCCTCGGCTGATTCGATCGCAGCAACGAGGTCGTCATGCCGCCGATTTCCAGCGGTATAAAACCCTTCGGGAAGCTCATCGGTCGCCTCCTCCTTACCGGGTCTTGTTAGCAGATAGCCCATACCCAAAGCGGCCGTCGCCATGGCGCCTGCGATGGCAGCGCGCCGCCCCATCGTCTGTTTGACCTCCGCGGATTCGGAGAGCGATCGGCGATTGAGTGCCTCGGAAAGCTCTTGTGCACTTTGAATTCGATCGCTCGGAGACTTCTGCAACAGGCGATCAACCAATTGGCAATACCAACCGGGCAGGTTCGGCGCGACCGACGCGAGTGGTTGTGGGTGGTGGTCGCAAACGCGCCGAAGAGTGGCCACCATGGATGCGCCACGGAATGGCGAGCTGCCTGTTGCTGCGGCATAAAGCAGAACGCCCAAGCTAAAAAGATCACTGCGTTCATCCAGAGGCACCAATGCACCGGCTTGCTCGGGCGACATGAACTCAGGCGTGCCCATGACCGCACCGCTAACGGTCAACTGCGACGAATCATCAACTGCTTTGACCAAGCCGAAATCGGAGATCTTTGCCCGACCTGTTGATGAATCGACCAAAACGTTTGAGGGTTTGATGTCGCGATGAATCAGGTTTCGCCCATGCGCCGCCTCCAACGCCGATGCGAGGTCAAGCGAGACTCGCAGCAGTTCTTCACTTTCAAGACTGCCACGTTCGATTCGATCCGCAAGCGTTTCGCCTTCGACATATTCCATCGCCAACAGCGGCGTCTGCAAGCTTTCACCCACCGCAAACATCGTGACCACGTTCGGATGTTGAATCGATGCCGCCGCTTTCGCCTCGCGCACGAAACGATCACGCGCCGAGGAATCTGCGGCAAAGGCGGGCAATAACGCTTTGACCGCGACGATCCGATCGAGCGTCAAGTCTTGAGCCCTGAAAACGATTCCCATGCCACCTTGGCCAAGCACTTCAAGGACGTCGTAATCACCGAGCCGTCCAAGGGCGTCACGATTCGGCGATTCGGTCAACAGCCGACCAACGACTTCTGTGGTTGAGGCTCGCTTGGACTGGGGCCGAGTCTGGTCGCCTTTGAGCGCCTGCATCACCCTTTCCAGTTCGCCTGAACTGGGAGGCTGGAAACCAAGCTGAGCATCCGGAGGAATGGTGTGAACCGAATCGAGTTGGCGTTCAAGCCTTGATTGACACGCCTCGCAGCCACTGATGTGCTCTTCGAATTTGCGTTCGTCGACCGGCGACAAGTCTCCAGTGAGAAGCTTGCTGAACTCGGATTCGGTTGGGCAATCTTGTGCATCTCCCGAATCGTTTCTGCTCTGCGCCTCACTCATCGGCGACTTCCTCGATGATTTGGCGAATTCGCGACAGCCCCCGACTCTTGGCAATGTAGACGGCGCCAACAGACATCCCTAGTTCCTCGGCAACGGCTTTAACGGGGAGATCCTCGACCGCCGTCTTCCAAAAGGCATCCCACGTGTTGCCTCGAAAATCAGGCCGAGCCCGATCAGCCGCCCAATGGAACAGCCGCCACTGATACTCTTTGTCCCAGAGGTCTTCGGCTTCACGTTCGGGAAGGTCGTGTAGCAACTCAACCACCTCCGTCTTTCCCGAAGCCGAAGCCTGGCGTTTGCGTCGCTGAGAAAAGTCGCGAAGTTTGTTGAGCGTGATCGTGAACAACCACCCCCGAAACTTGCCTTTGGCGCTGTCGTAATCAAAGGCATGCGCTTGCTGCGAGACCGTTTGCAAAACCTCCTGGGTCAAGTCAGCAGCATCCGCATCTTGAACACCCCGTTTCCGTAAGTACGCGTGGATCAGTGGGGCGTAGAGGGTGACAAAGTCCGACCAAGCTTGTTCGTCGTCGGGATCACGTAGCTTGAGTAGCAACGACGCCCGAGTTTGCATTTGGTCCGTCATGGCAAATTCGAGGTCAATCGCCGGCCGCTCGCGGAATGGAAAGGGAACGAGATCCCAATTCTAGTCGTTTTTTCTCTCCAGCGTTTCCCTCAAAGATTGCTCTAGCCCCGGGAATTACGGCCTTTCGGAAGTTTTCACATTTCTCTGAAAGGTTTTCTCTTGGCCGTCGTACCTGCTTTCGATGGCCAGCAAAACGGCTGGCACGCCAAGCACGCAATTCCTGAAGGCAAGACCATGTTTCGATCAACAAAGAAAACCGCGCCACATCGCCCCGCACCTCGCAAACTGAATTTGGAACGCTGTGAAGACCGCCGCTTGATGGCAGCCGACATTGGCGAAGCTCCCCAATTGGTCGCCGAGCCCAGCGAGGCTCAATTGCTCCTTCCCGCGGTCCAGAAAATCGTTGCTAATCATTCGTCATCCAGTGCAAATGTGACGGCACTTGATGCTCAATCCGTCGATGCGGCGCTCACTATCATCACGGCCCCTGGACCCGGTGGTGGACCGCACGCAAAGCCCGATGGCATCCTGTTTGGCGGAGCTGGCAACGACATCGTCCTGGGCGAGGCCGGTAGCGACCTGCTGGTTCGTGAAAACCGATTCCTGGAGGGCGGTGCTGGCCACGACATGAGTGGACCCGCGCAGGACATCCTTTTCCGATCCCAACACAGCGGTGCAAGTAACATTCTCCTTTCAGGTGACGGCAACGACATCGTTGAAATCGATCGACTCGACTTCAGAATCGACCCGAATGGCGAACGATAGCCCGCTCGGTTCAAGGGTCCCATCAGATCATCGACGCGTCCTTCGTGATCGTGATCTGCTAGAATATTCGCATCCCCTCCGTAGCTGTCCTCGTTGCTGCCTTTTCCCCGAAAGGGCGTTGCTGCCATTTGCCCGAAAGGGCAGTCCCACCCATCGTGATGGCGAGCGCAGCTGCGGCGCCCTCCCCTGTGTTCCGTTGTCTGTCTCTGACCAGAAAGGCTTGTTGTGCCCGCCAGGTTTCGAAGGTCCCACGATAACTTTCGTGCAGCAACGAGCACCTTTCTTTTTGCGATAGGCTCGCTCGTTGCGTGGTGCCCGTTGTTTGCCGATGAGTCCCCCGAGCCCAAGCGAAGCAATTCTCAATCCGAATCGTTGCAGGTCAATCCGAGCGTCCGCTTTCTCACCCCCACATCGGCCGAGTTTCGATGGGAAACCGACGCGCCGGGACCATCGGTCCTCGCTTATGGGCCGACGCGCAGAATGGGCATGCTTGCCGTTTCGAAATCGAAGGACACCGTTCACACCGTCATCGTTGACCAACTGATTCCGGGCAAAGACTATTGGTACCGCTTCGGAATTCGGCGCGACAGCACGCGCTTGTTTAGTGATATCTTTCAACTCGAAGGTGCGATGAATTATGCGCCACCCGTAGTCAAGACAAAGGTAAACGCCAGCGTTCCTCGCGCCATTGTCAAACACTTACCTCAACGAGGTGGGTTCGCTGTTGTGGTCGATGGCGTCAATCCAGACTGGGCCAAATTGATCGCATCGGAAACCTCGATGACGGTCGTCTATGCGACCAACGATGAATCACTTCAGCAGTCGCTTCGAGCCTCCTGGTACGCCGACGAGGATTACGGCATCCGGTTGAATGTCAAGCGACTCGATGCACTGCCAAAATCCTTTGCAAATATCTTGGTCGCGCCGAAGGATGACATTGCGAAAGTCGCCGATCTTCTTGCGCCGCTGGGCAAAGTCATTTCCCTGGGCAGCCCGCCACACGACGCGGGATTCGAATGGGTCGAGATCGCGGGAGTCTCACCGAGCCAAGGGCAAGTCGGTACACGTTCTGATCCTCCTTCCCTGCCCGCTTGGGGCCACCAATATGGCTCGGCTGCCAACACGTCCTATTCGGGCGAGACGTTGGGCGGTGTTGATGATGCGAGTGAACTGAAGGTCAAGTGGCTTGGTAAACCGGGCGCTGACTTTGGAATTGATCGTAACCCGCGCATGCCCGCGCCGCTGGCCGTCGGTGGTCGGCTGTTCCACCAAGGCATGAACCGGGTGATCGCACTCGACGCTTTCAACGGTGCGGTGCTGTGGTCGCTCGAAATACCAGACCTGCGACGCGTCAACATCCCCCGTGATTCAGCCAATTGGTGCGCCGATGAAACGAACGTTTTTGCTGCGGTTCGAGACAAGCTATGGATGATCGATGCCGCCAATGGAAACGTCGAGCGGACTTTGTATTTGCCCGAGGAACGGCAACAAGGGTATCAGTGGGGTTATGTCGCGGTGACAGACGATCGCGTGGTGGGAACAGCGGTCAAGCAGGGGAGCGCGTATTCGACCTTTTGGAACAAAGCGGCGTGGTACGATGGCAAAGACGATGCAGCAACCGCCAAGGTTTGCAGCAACCTCGTCGTCGGATACGACAAAGCGTACGGCAGTATTGAGTGGCAGCATGCCGCCGATGCGATCGTGAACTCCACAATCACCATCAACGGCAACAAGATCTACTTCGTCCAGATCGACGACCCGTCACTGCGAGAACTCGAATCGTCAAAACTCGAGAACGCCAAGCTCTGGCACGCCGCATCGGTCGTTTGCCTCGACCTCACGACTGGTGAAGAGTTATGGAAAGCCAAAGTACCGCCGCAAGATCACGAGGCAATCGTTAGCTTTGGGATCGCAGATGACGAACAGTTCATTTTGCAGACCTCCGGCAAGAACGCTTTTCACTTCGTCTCGATGACAGCCGATTCAGGCCAGCCGCGGTGGACTCGGTCAGTCGCCTGGCCTGAGGACCATCACGGCGCTCACGTTCAACACGCCGTCTTGATGAATGGGCAGCTCTTTGTTCAGCCTCACATCCTTGATGCGACCAACGGCCAAATCGTCAAATCGGGAACGCTCGGCAAACGTCGCGGATGCGCAACGCCAATCGGTGCGGGAAATTCAATCATCTATCGCGGCGGATCGGGACCACTCAGTCTCTGGTCGCTCAAGAATGATAGCCGCAGCGAGTTCGCACGGTTACGTCCCAGTTGTTGGCTCAGTACAGTCCCTGCCCAAGGCATGCTCTTTTCGCCCGAAGGGGGCGGCGGATGTTCTTGCGGTGGCTGGATGGAAACATCGATTGGTTTCGCTCCGATGCCGGACCTCGAAGGGAGTGAAAAATGATGCAGCGAAATCGAGGCATCCTGTTCGCACTTTTCGCTTCGTTGGTCGCGTGCAATGCATCACTCGCTGAAGATTGGCCGACCTATCGCCACGACAATCGTCGCAGCGGCGTGACGACCGACCGTCTCGATTTCCCGCTGCGACAAACTTGGGTCCGGCGTTCAAAACACCGACCGCAAATGGCATGGACGGGGCCTGCCAAGTGGGATGCCTATTCGACGAACAGCGGTCTGCAGTCGATGCGGAACTTTGATCCCTGTTTTTATGTCACCGCAGAAAATGGGCTCGTCTTTTTCGGTTCTTCAGTCGACGACGCAGTTCATGCACTCGATGCGGCAACCGGTGACGAACAATGGGTCTGCTTCACTGATTCAGCGGTACGTTTGCCACCCACGTTGGATTCGGGCCGCGCCTATTTTGGGTCCGACGACGGGCACGTCTACTGTTGCGACCAACAAACCGGCAACGTTGTTTGGAAACGCAGCGCGTCGCCCAACAACCGCCACATCACCAGCAACCGTAAGATCATTTCGATGTGGCCGGTACGGACGACAGTGATGCTGCGCGGCGGAACGGCATCGTTTGCAGCTTCACTCGTTCCGTGGGAACCCTCGTATCTGTGGAGTGTCGATGCGAGTGACGGCAGCGTCGACGGTGATGGTTGCTTCCAGCGAGATCTATCGGGCGTCACGCTGCAGGGCGCTCTCCTTGCTTCATCGAAACGCATCTACGTGCCTCAGGGCCGTGCCGCGCCGCTCACGTTTGACATCGACAATGGAAAACCTCTTGGTGCGATCGGTGAAGCGGGCGGAGTCTTCTGTGTGTTGACCGAGGATGAAATGCTTTTGGCGGGACCGCAACACCAACGGGCCAATGACGAACAAGTGCGCGTCGCAACCGCCGACGATCGGCAACACGTTGCAACCTTTAGTGGTGCCAACCGAATCCTCGTCGACGGTGATGATGCGTGGGTGCCGATCGCCGACCAGTTGAAACGCCTCAGTCGGTCTCAATACGTTCAAGCCCAAATCGATGCAGCGACGAACCGTCAGATCCTCGGGGACAAAAAGGTGACCGACGGCAACATTAAAGAGAAAGCGCAAGCGGCACTCAACGAGGCGACGAAGAGACAAGCCGCCGCGTGGCGATGGGAAGTTGCCTGCCCACCACCGAGTGGATTGATCAAGACAGCAAACTCGATCATCGTCGGACTCAACCACGAAGTGCGTGCCTACGATGCCGAAAGTGGCAAATTGCAATGGCGTCACGATGTCGAAGGGGTCGCCCACGGATTAGCCGTCGCCCAAGAGATGCTTTTTGTGAGCACGGGCCAGGGGCACATCTACGCGTTTTCGGCTCGATGATGAAACGTTCTTCCCTTTTCCTTTCCGTTCTACTAGGCACCTGGCTCGTTTCCTTGAGTATCGCGCATGCCTGCAAGATCCCGGTCTTTCGCTACGCGCTTGAGCGGTGGCCCGCTGACAACTACAGCATGGTCGCGATCGTCAACGGCGAGCCAAGCGAAAGCGTCCAAGTCGCGCTACGAGAGCTTGAGGCGATCGACCGCCGACGCCTTAACGTCAATGTTGAGGTGATCGACCTTGCAAAGCTGACCGATGCCGAACTTTGGTCGGTCGAGGGCTTGGCCAGCACCGACGACGCGCCGATGCTGCAAGTCTTTTATCCCGAGAATGACGCAAAGCAACGACAGATTTGCTGGACGGGCGATTTGACCACCAGCAACATTCGGCGCTGGCAATCGTCTCCTGTGCGGGAGCAAATTGTCGCCGAACTTGGGTCAGGTGCTTCTGCGGTTTGGGTCGTCATCGAGGGGCCTGATCCTTCCGAGAACAATCAATTCCGCTCGCGTCTCAACCAAGCCCTTGCCAAGGCAGAGTCGCAGCTTTCCATCCCGGCGGGCGCGATCAAACGGCAGGACGCAGCCCGCGTTCTGCAAGAAGACCCGTCGGCTTCGATGGACGATGTGCTGCGCTGCGACATTCCTTTGCAAGTCAAATTTGCGACCGTGGTTCTTCGCAACGATGATCCAAACGAACTCGCACTCAAAGCAATGGCCGACGGGATCGCCGGCGACACGCGTCCACCCTTTGCAATACCCATTTTCGGCCGAGGACGCATGATCGAACCTCTGTCGCAATCCGAATTCAGCGAAGCATCCGTCGTTTCCGTCTGCAGCTACCTGTTTGAAGAATGCAGTTGCAGCGTCAAATCGCTTAACCCAGGAATCGATGTCATGATCGCCGCGAACTGGCAACAGTTGCTCGGTGATCACGTGGTGGTTGCCGAATCGATGGCCATCACCGATCCGCAACTTCTAGCGATCCCAAGTGGCGGCGACGCGGACTCGACCGATCTGGCCCCGTCGCCTGATCCGGCCCCGTCGCCTGATCCGGCCCCGTCGGCCGATACCAGTTCGTCGTATTCTGCGAAAACAATAGGCGCGGTTTCGCTTGGAATGTTGGCTGCGTTTGCTTTCGCGTTGGTGGTCTGGCCGCGTCGAAAGTCTTCAGGACCCTCCGGCGCTTCGCCATAGCTGCCAGCCTCCGGTCAACACCTGGCTAGGTCAACATCGGCAGCATCAATGTCGCGAGAGAAAGCACCAAGAAGAATCCGCACATATCGGTCACCGTGGTAAGGATCGGCCCCGAAGCAAGCGCAGGATCCTGATTCAACCCTTTGAGCAAAAGTGGAACGCTGCCGCCGATACAAACGGCGATGATTGTGTTGCCCATCAGCGCCAACGCCACAACCAATCCCAGCGCCGGGATACCTTTCCAAAGGATCGCCACGGTCCCAAGCAACAGGCCGAGGGCGATGCCGTTGACGATCCCGACTGCCGATTCTTTCCAGAGCACGCGCAAGTATTCGTTTGGACGAATGAGCCCGAGTGAAAGTTCTCGCATGCTGACTGCGACCGCTTGGTTGCCACTGCAGCCGCTCATATCAGAAATGATCGGCAGAAAGACGGCCAACGCGATCACAGCCTCAAGTGTCTCTTGATACATTGCGATCACACTGGCGGCGATGATATTCAACACGATGTTGATACTAAGCCAAGAGAGTCGCCGGGTGCTTCGGGCGCGAAGCGGCATGGTGCGCAATTCCTCGCCACCTGAAATACCGGTCAACTTCAAGAGGGTTCGGTCAGCTGATTCGGCAACCGCTTCCCGAACATCGCTCTGGCGGAGCACGCCAACGATTCGTCGCTGGTCATCGACGACCGGCACACCAAGAAAATCGTAACGATCGAAAAACGCGCTAAGACTGCTGAGGTCATCGTTCGTCGCGACATGCAAGGGAGCTTCGATCATCAAATTCGCGAGTTGATCGTCGCCGTCGGCCAGTAACATATCTCGCAGACGCAGTACGCCAACGAGGTGATCGTCCGATGACAGCACGTAGCCATACTGTACGTCGTAGGATCGGTAACGATCGGCGTTACCGCGCAGATCGGTAAACACGTCGTTGACCGTCTCCTCCTTGCGGTAGTGCAGGTACTCGCGCACCATCAGCCCGCCGGCCGTTTGCGGATCATACTGCATGAGCTGCCGCGCATCCTCTGCATGCTCGGGCGACATCTCATTGAGAATGGCTTCCGCTTCCGTTTCGGGCAGTCGCCCAAGAATATCGGCTTGCGCATCGCTTCGAACGACATCCAGAATCTCGGCCGCATCGTCCGAAGGTAGGTGCCGAACGATTTCCGCTGACTCCGATTCGGGTAACTCCTCAAGCAATTGGGCCGCACTTTCAGCAGGCAGCATTGTGAGAAGTTCCGTTTGGCTCTTGTCGTCAAGTCTTGTCACTGCCAGCGCAGACTCGCTGGACGAGATTTCCTCGAGGCACGATTCCGCGGCCTCGGCGTCAGCAGCTTCGATGGCGTCGCGAAGTTCGTCTGCAGGTTCCGCTGGATGTGGCTCGGTCATCATGACGTTTTAGAAAGGGGAGATGAGAATGAAGCGGCGGCGAACGACTTCGAGAATGTAATCCCGCCCAACATCCAAGCAACATAGCAAGGTAGGCCGGATCAAGGAGCGCAGCGACGCTGATCCGGCATTTCCAAATCCACTTTTCTGCGTGCCGGATCAGCGTCGCTGCGCTCCTTGATCCGGCCTACGGCGATTCCAGCTATATTGGGGATGCTATTGACGGCATGGCGTACGCAACGGGGCACCCGATCATGTCAGACTTTCGCAGGTACTTCGTACCAGGCGGTACATACTTCTTCACGTTGGTGATCTACGGACGGCGAAGAATCCTCACGACAGCATCTGGCCGCCTGTTCCTCCACAAAGCCATTGTGTCGGTAAAGCAGCGTCATCCCTTCGCCCTCGTGGCAACCGTGCTGCTGCCAGATCATTGGCATCTGATTATGCAATTGCCACCGGGCGACGATCGCTATTCGTTGCGGCTGCGACAGATCAAATCTGAGTTCACGAGGCAATGGCTCGATTCTGGATTAGCGGAACCACAAGTTACCCAGTCCCAGCGTGTCCGTGGGGAACGCGGCATCTGGCAGCCGCGATTCTGGGAACACACCGTCGCCGACGAAGAAGATCTTGAACGCTGTGCCGACTACATTCATTGGAATCCCCGGAGACACCAGCTCGTCGAGCGCGTACGCGACTGGAATTGGTCGTCGTTTCATCGGTTTGTCGAACAAGGGCAATATGACATCGACTGGGGAGGGAAGGCGCTGACCGGCCTCGACGACGACTGGGGTGAACCGTAGGCCGGATCAAGGAGCGCAGCGATGCTGATCCGGCATCGTGAGCGAGTTCGTGTTGCGTGCCGGATCAGCGTCGCTGCGCTCCTTGATCCGGCCTACAGCAGAACCGTCACTCCACTTCGTCGTCGCCTCCTTCGGCATCTTCGTAGCTATCGCCGCCAGAGACCGCGGCGAGCTCGGCTTCGTACTTGGCAAAGTCTTCCGCAGTCGCGCCGTCGGTTGCGAGCGGATTCTCTTTGCGACCGCAACCCAACGCCAGGACGAAGCTGATCAGAACAAGCGTGCTCAAGCGTTTCATTGGTTCAGCTCCTCTTCAATCGTTTCTTTGCCATCACGTGTTCCCAATGCACCCCAGAGCCCATACGGACTTGGCGCGCCTGGTGCCGCATCGCCGGTGCCATTGAGCCAAACCATTGGAGCGCGTGAGTTGCCCGCTTCGATCGAATCGGAGATGAAGATCACTGCGCCGTCGCCCATCAAAACATGGGCGCCACCTTGATGCCGGCTCGAAGGCGGAGCGACAAGTGTGGTTCCCAACGCATTGTACCGACCACATGTTTCTCGATTCGGTGGCAAAATGGTGAGGACGCCGGTCATGATCGGATAAACGCTTGCCCAGCGATGCCCTCGTGCGAAATTCCGCCGATTTTGCTGTTGCCATTGAGGCAACCAAAACTGCGGGCGTTCTGGGTCGATATAGCCATTGTCTTCACAAAGCGAGGGATTGTTGCGAAGAGCAGCAAACCCGAACGGCCCCGAGTTGCCCCCGTTGGTTGCCACACCGTTGCCGCGTTTGTCGCCATCCTGAAGTGCGGTGATGATTTCGCCCATCGCGATGGTGGTCGAGAGTCCATCAAGAACATCGCGGAACCTGCCATCTTGGAACGGCTGGAAGAAGCCGCGGTGCGCCGCCCTGGCGTGACGGTACCGTCCGTTTGTGATCCTCGTTCGATTGTTGTTGTAGGGCGCAACGTGCAACAACCACATCGAATCTCCCAAACAGGCGGCGTAATTCGTTCGCCCCAACGCTGGAAGCCCGACGCCCGGATCGCTTGGACATCGGTAGGTCGGAATCTCATTCACCCAGGGAATGTACTGGATTCGGTCAGGTGTCGGCCCCATCGCAGGCCAGGGTGGGTTTTGAACGCCGCCGTCGGTGCGCGCTGCGTTTTGGAAAACGATCTGTTCCCAAAGTGCTTGTTGTTCAATGAATGGAGTCATCGAAACAAGAGCGCCCAGGCGAAAGCGGTTGCCGAGGTCAGAGGGTCGAAACCAAGCATCGGCGGGCGTGGGATTTGTGCCAGTGCCGTGCTTTGGGATCTGCTTGTAGGTCGAATGATAGTTGTGAAGCGCCAAGCCAATTTGCTTGAAGTTGTTGCTGCAACTCATTCGTCGGGCTGCTTCGCGAGCCGCCTGAACGGCAGGCAAAAGCAACCCAACCAAGACCCCAATGATTGCAATCACAACCAACAGTTCGACCAACGTGAACGCGTTTCTCGATCGATGCACTCTCATCTTCCAGAACCTCACAAAGTGGTGTGTCGGGCTTCAGACGTGGCAGCGGATCTCCTCGGGGTTCAGCTCGCTAATCTCGTGTCTCAGAATTTTGGATAGATAATGGCAACCATGCTTGATGTGTTTGGGCGACCTTGAGGAGAGGCCAGCAAGCATTGATGGTACGCCATTGCGACCGCCAAGACATCATGAATCTATATGATGCACAAGTGTCCCCCGGCCGAGCAGGGGCGCTGGAGATGACTCGGCCGCGGGGCCGTAGGCCGGATCAAGGAGCGCAGCGACGCTGATCCAGCATGGGGGACGTTTTTGTGTTGATTGCCGGAGCTGCGTCGCTGTCGCTCCTAGATCCGGCCTCGCCTTTACCAGCCTTGAAGCTCGGCGATACGGCCAAAGATGCTGATGCCGTATTTACCTTTTCGCGTCTGGCCGCTTTCGACGAACTTCTTGACCAACGGCAATCCAGGCTCGCCCATCCAATCAATTACGTTCTGCAACATGATTTCGTTGTGCGTCCCTTCAAACAGCAGATTGTCCAAGCAAGCCAGTGCCTTTTCTTTCTCGCCGAGTTTGATCAACGTCCACGCAGCCATCATCCGAATTTCATGCGCCGAGTCATCGAGAGCTTCGGTAAGCTGAGCTTTTGACGCGGCCGAATCGCCTTCGAGAAGATGAAGCCCAACGACCCCCCACCATCGCATGCCGGCGTCGTCGTCAGAGAGCCATTGAGTGAAGGTGGCCAAGTGCTTCGAATCGCGTTCGAGGGCCAAATCGGCTGCATCGAGGTATTTCGCGAGCGGGTAGAGCGATGGATCACGAATCATGTCGTAGATCGTCATGTCATTTTCGGCGGCTCGTCGCTCTCGCATCTTCTCCGGCAGCAGACCCGAGTCGTAGAGCTCAAGCTGCTGGCGCCGCATCTCCGCTTTCAGTTCAGCGATCTTGGCTTGATGCTCGGCCTTGTTGATCAGGTTGTGAACGTTATCAAAGTCGGCGTCGTTGTCGTAAAACTCTTCACTGACGCGGGGACGAAAGAAACGGCCCGTGATATCGTTTGTCTTCCCCTCACGGTGGTGCTGTTCCCAAGCGGGCGTCGCGGGAGCTTTCCAAAGGTAGGCCAAGTGTTGCCCGGCAGGGGCGTAGGGCATGTAATTCTTGTGATAGGCAAATCGCTCGTCACGAACCATCCGAACACTATCCAATCGTTCGTCGGCTCGCTCCCGAAATCCGAAATGGTATTGCGGTGCTGGTTCCGCGTTCTTGCCCAAGAAGACAGTGCCTTGAAACGTTTCGGGGATCTCGGCACCGGCAAGACTGAGCCAGGTTTTGGGCATGTCTACGAAGCTGACGATACGGTCAACTGTCGTCCCCGGCTTGTCCGCTGGGTAAAGGTGCTTGAGCTTTTCAGGAATGCGCACAACAAGCGGACAATGGATTCCGCTGGCGTAAACAAATCGTTTGCTTCGCGCCATGACCCCACCATGGTCCGAGTTGTAGATGATGATCGTGTCGTCATACAGTCCGTCGGCCTTGAGCGCATCGATCGCATCTTGGACCCTTCGATCCATTCGCTCGACGGCGGTCGCGTACTTGGCGTAGTTCTTCCGAATCGCGGGCAGATCGGGGTGATACGATGCGAGCGTCATCTTGGCCGGGTCTTTGCCGGGATTTTCGACGTCGCCATGAGCGCGACTTTCGTGACTTTCCGTGATATTGACGATCGCAAAAAACGGCTGTCCTTCTTTTCGCAAACGCCAACCGTATTGGGTTTTCGGTTTCTTACCCGCGTAGTCCCAACAAGCTTTGTCCTCGCGCCCTCCGATGTTGTAGTCGGTCTTGCTCGGATTCGATGTGTGATAACCGGCCGCACGTAACAGGTCGGGATAGTACTTGATCCGGTCATGTGGGATCAGGTTTCGGCTCCGCATCGGTTGGGTACCGTTCGAGATCGCGAACATCCCGGTGATCCAGCACGATCGCGTCGGTGCGCAAACAGCCGCGTTGTCGAAACAGTGGGTATAGCGAAAACCTTCCTTGGCCAATTGGTCGATCGCAGGTGTCTGGGCATTCGTGCCTCCGTAACAGCTGACCCAGTTGACGCTGTTGTCCTCGCTCGTGATCCACAGGATGTTGGGGCGGTCCGTGTTTGCTTGGACCGGGCGCTGAGCCAGGCAAATCGCAGCGAGGAATGCTACTGCGATGAGCGCAAGAGGTTTTGTGGTGGTGTGGTGGCGTCGAAAGAAGATCAAGGTCTTTCCTTTCAAAGAGTTGGCCAGAATCATGACCAAGAGGTGGCTGGGGGATGCCTCGATCATAGGGAGGCAACGGGGGAGGCACATTTTCGTTGACGCAACGCTCTCGGTCAACAAACCGATTTCGCCTCTCCGGTCCGCCTGTTTTCACCCAACGCGACCTGCCCGTTCACGCTGGGCCAATCGATCAAACCGGTGGTTCAACCTGTTCGGTCGGAGGCGCCACTGGGGTGGCGTGCTGGTGCCCCGGCAGGTTCTCGATCACCACGGCAAGGCCGACGCCAACAAGCAGCGCCGTGGTTAATTTCATTCGATCGTGATCATGGAACGCGACTTCGGGAAGCAGGTCGGCGAGCGCAATGCAGATGAAGAAACCGGCCGACACCGCGAGCCCGAGGCCCAGCACTTGGCCGTCGTCGGCAAAGTGAGTCGCGCCGAAGTAAAAAAGGAGTGCACCCACCGGACAGGCGAACGAAAAGGTCAGGTTCACCAAGGTTTGCTGAGCCGGCGTCCAACCGTCCTTTTTCATCACCGAAGTGATCGCAAAAGCGTCGAGCGGTTTGTGCAGCACGACCGCCAGGAAGGTTCCGAACCCAGCGAGCCCAAGCCAGGGCGAATGATTGGCATCGGCGGCAACACTTGCAGCGAGCGCTACGCCGTCCATCAATGTGTGCAAACCCAACCCCAAAAGCATGCCAACCCAACCGAGCCCCTTGGAATGGTCATGATCGTGATGATGTTCATGATCATGTTCACCCTGTTCGTGACCGTGCTGATCGTCGTGATCGTGATGATCGTCGCCATGATGGTGATGGTGATCGTCGATGTCACCGTGAGCGTGGGTGTGGAAGGCACGCATCAAAAGGAACATCGCAATGATGCCGAACAAGACGGCCCCGCCGGTCGCAGCTTGTGACGTCATCGTGTGAGACGCGTGGGGCAACATGTGCAGCAGCGCGATCCCGAGCATCAACCCCGCCACGAAGCTCATCAACAACTGCGTGCGTAGGTGGGTCATTCGGACCAGCGCAGGCAACCAACCACCGGCTACCGAGCCGGCAACGATCAGAACGCAGTAGACAACAAGCAGAGTGAGGTACATGAAGTGCGAGGCCCAACGCTATGGGTTGGGACCGCCGCGGGAAAGGTCGCCCGCGGGAAAGAATGAAATTTCGGTGAAGCTGCAACCACAAATCGTACGCGGTTGCAATTCGGCTGCAAGTGCTCGGTCGTGCTACTTGAAAAACGTGCTTCCAGTTGCCTAGGATGCAACCTTTAGGTCGTCAATTCGCCCCCCTAAGAAGCGATCATGACGGTCGTGCGGAGCGAAGAAAACCTGCGATCGGCCCTGATCACAGTGCCGCGCCGCGGACCTATGTGCGACCCCCGCACGCACAAAAAGCGACAACACCTGTCGTTCAAAGAAACTTCACGCGGTATTTCTGGCGGATCAGGAGGTAGCGAAAGCGATGAGCGATCAAGAACACGGCGGCGAGCAAACCGAGCTCGATTCGGACCAGGAGGCGAAGAATCCCGCCGACGAAGCGGCCCCCAGTTCATTCCGCCCCCTGCGAGTATGGCCCGCCCTGCTGCTCGTCGTCGGCATGATGATTCTTCGAGCGTTGCCATCGCTGATTGAAGATGGACCGGCCTACCTTTGGATGTCCTCCGCATTCGGCCCGCTCCTCTGCTCGGTCTTGATCTTGATCTGGTGGCTTGCCTTTAGTCGTGCAACATGGCGTGAGCGACTGCTGGGCGCGGTGGTCGTGTTTGCGGGATTGATCGCGGTCGTCGCTTGTCTGCATCCAACCATGCGGGGGCCCGGCACGATGGTGATGACCATTCCGATGGGATTCGCAGCGATGGCGGTGATGGCAGCTGTCTTCTCGCGCACGCTTTCGGCGCGACGAACCTGGCTCTTGTCACTTGCCGCCCTGCTTGGATTCTCCGTCTCAATCCTCTTTCGGTCGGATGGATTCTGGGGCAACTTTGCACTCGGCCTTCATTGGCGTTTCGCGCCATCGCCCGAGGACGTGATGCTCGCAGCAAAGGCGGACGGCACAGCAACACAAGCCTCGGCAACAAGTGAGCAACTAAACGAATGGCTCGCGTCCCCAGAATGGCCGCAGTTCCGAGGCCCCGCCATGAAAGGGCGCAACGGCGACTCAGTCATTGCGTCCACCTGGGATCCAACACCTCCCGAACTCGTATGGAAAATCCCCGTTGGCCCCGGCTGGTCCTCCTTTGCCGTCTCAGGCAACTTGCTGTTCACACTCGAGCAACGTGGTGAACTTGAAACGGTTGTTTGTTATCTCGCTGACTCTGGCGAAGAGCTTTGGACGCGGGTGAACGAAACTCGCTTTGACGACCCACTTGGCGGCCCAGGTCCACGTGCAACGCCAACAATCGCCGACAACGGATTGTTTGTGCTCGGTGCCAAGGGGCAACTTGCGCGGCTCGACCTTCAAACCGGTCAGGAGATTTGGTCGCAAGATCTTCGAGAAGTCGCCGATCGCGATGTCCCAGTTTGGGGCTTTTCATCATCGCCTTTGGTGGTCGATGGCAAGGTGTTGGTTTGGGCAGGCGGAAAAGGCGACAAGGGAACGCTCGCCTTCGACGCAAGGTCTGGCGAACTGCAGTGGTCGCTCCCTGCTGGAAAAGACTCGTATAGTTCCGTTCAACCCGGTGTGCTCAATGGTGTGGTTGTCGCGATGATGTTGACCAATCAAGGCATCGACATCATCGACCCAAGCGAAGGCACAATGCTGCTGAGCTATGAGTGGCCCTTCAGCGGCTACCGCTCGCTTCAACCACAGATTGTCAACAACAAGCAAATCGTCATTCCCACCGGCATGGGAATGGGGACACGCTTGATCGAAGTTTCGATTGACGACGAAGGTGTTTGGCAAGCGGACGAAGTTTGGACATCACGACGCCTCAAATCCGACTTCAACGATTATGTTGTCTACGATCAGCACCTGTTCGGTTTCGACGGCACGATCTTCACGTGCATTGAACTTGAATCGGGCGACGCCAAATGGAAGCGAGGCCGTTATGGCAAAGGGCAAGTCCTTTTGCTCGAAGCAAGCAAGTTGCTTCTCGTTGCAGCGGAAAAGGGAGACTTGGTGTTGCTAAAAGCAGATCGCAACGAACACGTCGAGCTCGGTAAGTTCAAGGCGATCGACGGCAAATCGTGGAGCCACCCAGTGGTCGTTGGAGATCGCCTCTACCTGAGGAACTCGCAAGAAGCCGTCTGCTACAAGCTCCCAGTCACCCAGTGAAGCGGAGCAATCTTCGCGGTTGAATGTCGCCTTTCGCTCCGCGAAAGTAGCCTCCGGACTTAGCGCCACCCCTCCCCGCACCCGGGAGGGTGCTTGCTGGGATGACGCTAACGCGTTCTAGCTGATGACGTCCTTGTAGACGTGCCCTTCATTCATATCGATTCTCTCGGGGCGACCTTTGTGTAGGTAGATCAGTTCACGATGGTCGAGTCCCATCAAGTGCAGAATGGTCGAATGAAAGTCGTGGACGTGGATTCGATCCTCGACCGCGTGCAGCCCCACTTCGTCGGTTGAACCGTAAGCTTGGCCAGCTCGGACGCCTCCGCCAGCCATCACCATCGTGAACCCCGTTGGATTGTGATCTCGGCCATCCCCTTTTTCGCTCATTGGCGTGCGGCCGAATTCGCCGCCCCACACCACCAACGTCTCATCGAGCAGACCTCGTCGTGCCAAGTCAGTTAACAGACCGGCGACGGGCTTGTCCATTTCGCGGCACATCTTCGTGTGGTTCGACTCGATCTTGCTGTGTGCGTCCCATTTGCTTCCTGCCCCATGATAGACCTGAACGAAGCGAACCCCGCGTTCGACCATTCGGCGGGCAAGCAAACAGTTGCGTCCCATCACGGCCGTTTCTTTTTCATCGAGCCCGTAAAGCGACTTAGTCTCAGCAGATTCTTGCGATAGGTCGACCGCGTCGGGAGCGTGACTCTGCATCTGGTAGGCAAGTTCGTAACTGCGGATCCGCGCTTCAAGCTCGTTGTTGTCGCTTCGCGTTTCAAAGTGCCGCTGGTTGATTTGCGCAAGGTAATCGAGCGACATCCTTTGTTGTTCGTCACGCACGAACTTGGGACCTTGCAAATTTGCAAACGGCATCCCCTCGGCTGCCATCGCCGTCCCTTGGTAGACCGCGGGCATGAACCCGGTGCTCCAATTGCGCGGACCGTTGACGACCGTTCCCTTGTCTTGCATCACAACGAATGCGGGCAGATTCTCGTTTTCGGTTCCTAGACCGTACGTGACCCAGCTTCCAAGCGATGGTCGCCCAGCAAACTGGCTGCCGGTGTTCATTTGGCAGACACCGCCGGAATGATTGATCCCGTTGGTCCAACAGGAACGGACGACAGCAAGATCGTCTGCCCTCGTTGCCATGTGTGGCAACCAATCAGAAATCCAAAGCCCGCTTTCGCCATGCTGTTTCCATTTCCGTTTCGATTCGAGCACGGGCGAATCGAATTCGCCCATCGCGGTGATCACCCGTCCGAAACTGTCCGGGAGCGGTTTACCAGCGAGTTTTTGCAGCTCGGGCTTGGGGTCGAACGTATCCACATGGCTTGGCCCGCCTTCCATAAACAGGAAGATCACGCTTTTTGCCGACGCCGGGTGATGCGTCAGTTTGGATGCCAAGGGAGACGGAGCGGGGGTGGAAGCCACACTCTTACGACCAGCCATTCCAGCCAGTGCGAGCGCGCCGAAACCGGTGCCGGTTTGGGCGAGCATGGCACGGCGCGAAAGAAGCGATCGATTGGTATTTCGCTTGCGGCTAGTCGACATAGATCAATTCGTTTGAATTTAGCAGTGCATGGACCAATGCCGTTTGCGCCCGTTCGCGTGGCGTGATCACCGGATTGGTCTTGAACGAGATTTCCGCATGGTTGCCGTAGGTCGAAGCGTCCTGGCCAAGTTGCTCTTTCGAATCAAATTGCAGATCGACTACGTATTCCGCCGGCTCAGGCGATTGAGTGACAGGTACTTCCAAGTCGCGCGCCGCCGCCTCGATGCGGACCGAGTCAATCAGCCCATCCCAGAGATGTTTGCCTTTGCGTCCGCCAACCATCAGTTCATTTGACGGACGGATGTCTCGCACGACGCTATGCTTCGCAGACGCTGTTTGCAGTTTTGCCTTTTTGTCCGATAGGTCCTTCATGTAGAAGGTGACACCCGCAGTGGAAGGATCATCAAGTTTGACGCGTGCGGCCAGGTAGTACGGCTTATTGAGTTCGGGACGTAGATTTGACGGCACCACTTCGTATTGAAGCGCATCACCCTTCTTCTTTCGCCCCACAAACTGAAAAATCAGATTGCGTGGCTTGAATGCACTCTTGGTCGACGTCACACCGAAGGCCCAACCCGTGTGCTTTCGGTCGCCATCCCAATGCGAAACGATGGTGCGCACCGTAGCGTCAGGGTACAGCGATCGAAGCAACACAACAGCCTCAACCGTAAAGTCTCCATCAGGCAACGTGTCGGCCGCGGGAATCTTTACTGACGTCGGACGCTTCGGATCCAAATCGATGGAGTTCCCCTTTGTCCCCGGCATTTGCACAAGTAAGGAATCTTTCGCTGGCTTGGGTTGTGGAGTCGCTTGTTCATATTGCGATACAAACTCGTTGGCCAAAGCGACTTCCTCTGTGGACGGCTGACGCCCGAACATTGCGCGGTACGCATTTCGAACAAACACGCCGTTGTCGGTGGCCGACGGTCCGAAACGTTTGCGAATCGCTTCGGCCCTTTCGTGCGCCCAAGAACCGTTGGCTAGCAGCAATGCTTGGGTCGAAGTCGTCGTCCGATGCCGCTTACCCGTGCTGCGAATGCGATCCGAACCGTCAAAGGCAGCGAGCAACGGATCACGACTGTTTCGCCTAACAGGCTTGTAGATCGCGCGTTTGAGTTTCTTGGTTTCCCCACTTGCCGACACGATAGCGTCATGGATTTCTTCACCTGAAAGCCGTCGCGGGTTCATCTTCCACAGCAAGCGATTGGCCGGATCAAGCTTTGCAAGGTTCTCGTCAGCGAGACGATGCGACGTTTGCCGATACGTTGCTGACAACAGAATGCGCCGATGGAGCTTTTTCAAACTCCAGCCATCCTTCATGAAACGCGTCGCAAGCCAGTCCAACAACTGCGGGTGGCTTGGGGGAGTGCCAAGATGGCCAAAGTCACTCGAGGTGTCGACGAGTCCCACGCCAAAGTGTTGTTGCCAGATTCGGTTGACGATCACTCGAGCGGTCAGGGGATTCGCGTCACTGGCAATCCAATTCGCAAGTGTCGTGCGTCGTCCGGTCGACCGAAGCGCGGCGGGAACGTCAACGATCTCCGCATCGCGAGGGTCCAGCAGCGTGAGGTAGCCCGGTGAAATCTCCGTTTTGGTTTCGTCGTCTGGGATAAAGGTCGCGGGCGCAATTGGCCCAATGTCGCTGGCGACAAACTTCATCGTTGGCAGCGGCTCGGGCTTGAGCGAATCAAGCTCTGCCAGCTTCTCGCGCAACCGTTTCCGTTTTTCTTTCTGCTCGTCGCTTAGCCATTCTTCGATCTTGTCATGCGGCAGATCGAACTGCCGCGACGCAAGGGAAGCGATTTGATGTTCATAGGGAGAGCGATCGACCGGCCTGGCCCGAATCATCTCTTTGATCTTCGGAATGAACTTGGCAAAACCTTCGCGGGTCGCATGTTCAAGCAGGACTGGCTGTTCGAGTTCACGAAGCTCTTTCCGAGTCGACTCGGTCGCCTCTTCCCAAACTTTGTATTCGGCGTGGTATTTGGCTAACGTTTCGACGTCCGCAACAGGATGCGCCTCGTCCGGTTGAAACGCAGCAAAAAACGCCTTGATGCGAAAATAGTCCTTTTGCAAGATCGGATCGAACTTGTGGTCGTGGCAGCGTGCACACTTGAGTCCCTGGGCCAAGAAGACATCACCGGTGGTTTCCGTGATGTCGCTCAAGATTTCGTGCCACTGAGTTTCGACGTCACGCTGATTGTGTTCGTAGATCCAGTGACGCAAGTACATCGTTGCAGTGAGCGCCTCGCGGTTGCCGGGCGCAATTTCATCCCCGGCAATCTGTTCGCGAATGAATTGATCGTAAGGCTTGTCGTCGTTGAACGCCTTGATCACATAGTCGCGGTAGCGATACGCCTCGGGGCGAGCATGGTCGGCCCGATACCCATCGGATTCGGCGTAGCGCACCAGATCAAGCCAATAGCGAGCTTGGTTTTCTCCGTAGCTCTCACTACCAAGCAAGCGATCCACAAAGGCCTCGTAGTCGAAGCCTGGCTTCCGCGCCTCGTCACAAACCTCATTCGACGGCGGCAGACCGGTGACCGCAAAATGAACGCGTCGCACCAATGCCAACATGTCGGCCTGGTCCGCCGGAGCGATTTCATTCTCCGCGAGTTTCGCGAAGATGAAGTGATCGATGCCGCCGCGTGGCCAATCGGTTGTCGAAACAGCGGGAAGAATCGGATCTTGAATCGGCTGGTAACACCACCACTGGCGATCTTCTTCGCTGATCTTCGGCCCAGCCTTTAGGACGGTTCCCTGTGGCCAGGTCGCGCCACCCTCGATCCATTTTGCGATCCCAGCAATCGTCTTCTTCTCGAGCTCCCCATCGGGAGGCATTTCGAAGGACTCGTACCGAAGTGCTTCGATCAGCAAGCTCGCTTCGGGCTGGCCGCGTTCGATCGCGGCCCCCGAATCGCCCCCTTCAAGCAGTCCGTCGAGGGTTGTCAGGTCGAGTCCACTCTCCGCTTTCTCTGGTCCATGGCATCGAATGCATTTGGAGACAAAAACAGGACGAACATGGATTTCGAATAAGTCTTCGTTCTGATCGCCGCGCGAGGGCACGGCGAAAAGCATTGAGAGTACAAGTGAAACACATCCGATCGATGCGTTTCGTGCCCGCGCACTCGTAGGTTGGCTTTTCATATCGCTTGAGTTGGCTGCGAGCCAACGGCGGAAATAGGTGGGATCTTGGAGGGATGCCCATTGTAAGCCAAATCTCGGCCGCGCGTCGGCCCCGATTCCGAAACCTCACACAGCGGCTGGTTCGCACCCAACGCGAGCTAGGCAACGCGACGAGTGTAGAGCCACCATTCGCCAGCCAGAAGAAGAAGCATCACCAGCAGGACTAACCGCCAATACTCGACACGTTGTTCGATCCCGGCTGTCACGGCAGTAACCTTTTCGTAGCCCAAGTCGACGCTTTCGGCGACCGCGAGTTGGCTCTCGACGCCATCGAATAGATTCACCGTAAACAAGTCGGCAAGCTGGCCGCCCGCCTCCACGCGGTAGTTGCCCACCTCTTCGGTCTCGACAACCTCAACAATGCCGCTGGCACCAGGCTGCACCTTCTCCTTCTTACCTCCGATCCGTGAATACTCCGCATCGGTGATGGCACTTTCCAGACGCAGTTGCACGACCTGGCCAGGCTGGAACGAAGGGGCACCGCTCGATTCGGCCGCACCGGCCAGGTAACGAAGCACATTAAGAACAAACACGGGCCACGACCGCTCGGCATACCAGTTCGTGTTGGCCTGCAGGCTGCCGTCCATTTCGGCCACGATATCGAAGCCAAGCACCATGTCTTGAAAACCATCGCGAGGTGCGATGACCATCATTGGTCCAATGTCAGCCCCCACCAACTCGCTCGATCCGGGAGGCCCCGTGATCGCGCGTCCGTCAAAAATCAGCAGCGAAAAGACTTCGATGAAGCGCATGATCGGATGCGTGCGATCCATATCAATCAGAACCACGCCGGACCGTTCGGTTGCCCATTCCCATTTGCCGGGAACACCGGTGTTGGTTGCCCCTTCGTCGGTGGACGCCGTCTCCGATTCCTCTGCCTCGGGCGGTGACTCACTTTCCGATTCGTCATCAACGCTATCGGGATCGGGCGGAAGCGCACCGATGAAGAACGTGTTGGTGAGCGGCATCTGCGACGGTGAGCATCGATCGTAGATGATCAAATCATCGTTGCCGGTCCTGGCACGTTGGGCGTATTCATCCGTATCGAGGTAGGACGTCAATTTGAATTCGGCATCGCAAATCTTGGCCGCCTTGTCCGTACTGGTTCCAAGCCGAAGCGGCGTGTTGCCGTCGGTGATCACCAACACCGAAACCGTTCGCATCGGCGTCAAACCTGCAAAGGCAACGTTATCGATGGCAAGGTCGTCGTCGTACAAATCGTCCGAGCCTTCGTTGGTCAGCTTCAATTTCAGGGACACCGCGTCTTCGCTGTCCAAACTGAATTCGATCCCCACCTGTTCACCCGGTTCAAGCGAAACGCGTTCGGCGCCCTCAAGATCCTCTTCACTGCTTTCGCGTGTGAGCGTCGCCACGGCAGTGGCATCGACGGTCCCGAGATTCACAATCGTCGCAAACGCCTGCACCTCAGAGGGATTCTCGACATTCCGCTCGGCTGAAAATGCAGTGATCGCCAAGTTGGTGACGGTCTTCTCACCGACCGCGATGTACTGCGGGATCAGGTTACCAAGGTCAAATTCAGTAACACTCTGAAAGCCGCCATCACTGTAGATGAGCAAGTCTGCCGGCAGCGCATCAGCAACCTGCACGTCATTCACATCGCCAACTTCCGAAGAGCGGCGTGGGTTCGCTAACCCGTCGGCGGCCTTGAGTGCGCCAAGTATATCGGTGGGATGGTTGGTCACGCTCGCGCGATTGAGCGCGTCACGGAGGCGAGATCGGTCGGTCGTGAACGACTGCAACACTTCGGCGCGATCGCTGAAAGTCACCAACATCAAACTTTCGTTTGCACTGATCGAGTCGATGCGTTCGCGAATCATTCGCTTGGCCTGCTCGAACCGACTCTTATCGTCTTCGACATCGGTCGCCTGCATGCTGGCCGACGTGTCAAGCAAGAACACGATCCGACGTTGGTCTTTGTCTTCGCCACGAATCCCCGGACGCATCAGTGCGATTGCGGCAAAGGCCACAGCCAACAGTTGCAACAGCAGCAGAATGTTGCGGCGCAAACGTTGCAACAAACTGTTGACGTGCAGATCCTCGATCGTTCGAGACCAGAGGTAGGTACTCGGGACCTGAACCGGCTCGCGTCGAAGTTTCAGAAAGTAAAGCAGGATGATTCCAACCGGAATCGCAGAAAGCAGAGCCCACTGCCAGGGTTGGAGTGCCGAAATCCAACTCATCGCACCACCCCACGTTCACGAAGATAGTGAGTCACAATGGTCTCGACCGACGTGTCCGTTCTCACCGGAATGTAGACAATCGAACGTCGACTGCAGAAAGTCTTGACCGATCCGATGAAAGACTGCAGCGTTTCCTTGTACTTTTCCAACACGTAGGCGTTGATCGTGATCTCAGCTTCGTCGGCGTCTTCGACATCGATCAGCTTGCGATCGCCACGCAGCGGCGGATCGATTTCCTCGGGCGAAAGGATATGCATGACAAAAACATCCATGCGACGCCCGACGAGCATCCGCAGCGCTGATTCGTACCCCGTTTTGTCCATCAAGTCAGTCAGCAAAACGGCGATCCCCGTTCCCGAGTTGCGAATCGAAAAATCGCGTACGCCGTCGTAAAGGGAAACGTTCCCGCCAGCTTCGACCGACTCGAGGTAGTTGAGCATCTTCCAAAGGCTCGCTCGGCCGCGAAGCACCGGTGCGGTCCGCCCCTGAGGCCCAAGCGCCGACACACTCACTCGGTCCGCGCGACAAAGGCCGACGTATCCCAGTGCCGCGGCAAGCTGCTTGGCAACATGCAACTTGGTGGGATCACCAAAGTTCATCGATTCGCTGCAATCGAAGATGCCATAAAAGTGCAGGTCTTCCTCTTCCAAAAAGAGCTTTAGGAAGAGCTGATCAAGTCGCGCGTACAGATTCCAGTCGATCAACCGCAGGTCATCACCGGCAACATAGTTTCGAAAGTCGGCAAACTCGACGCTTTGACCTTTCCGTCGACTGCGTCGTTCACCTTTCATGCGACCGCGGAACACTTTGCGCGACACCAACTCAAGACGTTCGAGCCGAGCGAGCAAATCGGGTGACAACAATGGAATGGATTCAGTGGATGCTGACATGCATAGAGTGTAACCGAGTTGGGTGATGGTCGGTGCACCCTACCCCGTTGCCCACAGGTGTTTTTGTGACGATTCAGAGAGATCGCTTCGCATCGACGATCGCCTGCAATTTCAAACTCTTTTTGCAAAAACTGCAAAATCTCGCACGGGTTGGTCGGGCATTGGACACAAATAGAGAAACGGCACGTTTTTCCGCTCCGATGAGACTGAACCAATGCGATTGACTCTGCGTACGCTGCTGGCTTATCTCGACAACACGCTTGACCCCGATGATGCCAGCGCATTGCGTGACAAGCTGTCCGAGAGTGGATTTGCGACAACGCTCGTTCAACGCATTCGCCAAAGCTTGGTCAATGGAGAACTTTCCGCGCCGACTCCCGATTCAGTTGGCCCGGTTGAAGACGCCAATGTGATCAGCGAGTACTTAGACAGCACGTTGACCCCCGAGCAGGTTGCGGAAATCGAGCGTGCCTGCTTGGAATCCGACACGCATCTGGCCGAGGCTGCCGCGTGTCACCAAATTTTGACTCTGATTCTGGGAAAGTCGGCAGAGGTTTCGCCCGAACTGCGACAACGAATTTACGAACTCCCGGAAAAGAATATCGAATCGATCGCAACGCCCTCTGGCAGCTTTTCGGCAGTCTCCATTCCCGAAAGCCCCGATCTAGGCCCTTCGCAGGACGACATCCTGACCGCCGATGCCAATGCGGCTGAACCTCCAAGCGACGTCAAACCGGTTGGCATCGCAGATTCCGGTGTGTCCGACGCACCAACGCGTCTGCGCGAAGCAGGCGTGGTCGATGATGCGCTTTCAAACGCGGGAACCGGTCCCGCCATCGCCGGGACTAAACCGCGAGCGACCGATGAAACTTCTCTCTACGGGGGAACGGTTCGAACCTCACGAATCACACCTTGGCTGGTCACCCTCGCCCTTACCGCGGTGACCCTCTTTGCGCTCGCGCGAATCTTCTACCCGTTGTTGGACAATGGCAAGCTGGCCGAGGCGGACGGCGATCTTTCCCCCATCGTTGAAAACAACCAACAAGCCGATGGTGAGCCAGAATCCGACCAAACGAATGGCGCGACCGATCAAACGAATGCAAACCCAGAAGAGATCGGAACGTCTGAGGGGGCGGAAGTGATTCCGGCGCCCGCGGTTGACGAAGGTCAGGAACCGGTCGAACAAGCGGATGTACTGCCGGCCGCCGTCGACAACGAAAACGACGAAAACAGCGGCGAAGCATCCGTGGACATCGAAGAAGCCATGATCGATGTTGATGATCTCGCGCCGCCAGTTCCGGGTGGCGATGCATTGCCGATGCCTGCCCCAGACAAAGACACGGGCGAATCCATTCCCGTTGCGGTCGATCCCAATCCCAACGGGGCTCCCGCTTCGGTTGAGGTTAGCGAAGAGGTCAAGCCGATCGGCGAGATGGAATTGATTCCGCTCGACAAGTTGGATTCAGCTTCCAATGACGCGCCGCCGGTGCCACCAACGGTTGGCGAAGCCGGCGCCCCTGTGCCTCCACCCCCCGTTGATGATCCCAATGGGCAAGAGGCCCCCGTCGACCCCGATGACTTGGCCAAACCGCCAGCCGTCGAAATTGCCAAGCTTGGCGATGGGCCAACATTGATTGTCACAGGCCAATCCGGCGGCAATTGGACGCGGTTGAAACCGGGCGCCGCGATCGGCGACGGGACGCCGCTTGTTGTTGCACCGACCTTCCGCGCGACGTTCCAAGCAAGCAACAACACCGAAATCACTTCGGTCGGCGCCAGTCGTTTAGTGCTCAAGGACGATGGTGGCCAACTCACCGTCGACGTTCAATTCGGTCGCGTGCTCATCAAGGCCAATGAACCGGGTGTCAACATGACGGTCATCCTCGGAGGGCATCCCGTTAAATTTCAATTTAAAGATGCGGGAGCAACTGCCGCAGCGAGTGTGAAATTCAGTCGACCACCAGGCCTGGATCCTCTCGTCGTGAAGAATCGCACTCGCTTCATGGCAGCGTTGGCCGTACAGGGTCCGCTCACCATCACAAGCGAAAGCAAAGAACATGAACTCGCGACAGGAGTGCAATGGATCCGAAAAGGCGACTCGTCCGAAGAGACAAGCCCTGTTGATTCGATCTTGCCATGGATCGATCCGCCGGCCAGCGGTGTGGTGTCGATTGAGTCGAGTGCGCGCGATGGATTGCTCGCTGTCTTGCAGGGCGCGCCGTCGCTTGAGCTCGCACTCACCGAAGCAACATCGTTTCGTCGATCCGAAGTCGCTGCCCTCGCCGCACGAACTCTCCTGCTGATGGGTCGGGCGGATATCTATTTCGGCGGTGATGGGATCATGAACCAACCCAAACAAAGACTCTATTGGGGAAGCCATTTCCAATCGCTTCTTGACGCAATCGACCTCAATTCGGTCAGCGCCGAATCGATCAACCGAGCGATCGTGAACCTCGATTCAGCCCATGCGCGCGATTTGCAACGCATGCTTGTTGGTTACTCACAACAACAACTCAAAGCGGGCGGCGATAAAGAACTTGTCGCGTATCTCGACTCCTCTTCGATGGCCGTTCGTGCGTTTGCCTTGGAAAACCTGCAACGCATCACCGGGACGACGCTCTATTTCCGAGCCGATCAAGACAACCCGGTCCGCCGCGAACCAGGGATCGAAAAATGGAAGATCCGTCAACGCAAAGGCGACATCCGCTGGAAGGAGTAGCAGCGGAAAACGTAATCGGGGTAGCGCGTTCAGCTCACATACGCCGGATCTGCGTCGCTGTCGCTCCTTGATCCGGCCTACAAGGCTAGACGCAGCACTAGGCTAACGGGCATCCGTATTCGTCGAGTTCAACCTCGTTGTCCTCGTTGTCCTCGTTGTCCTCGTCTAGATCCTCTTCGAGGTCGTCCTCCTCATCTTCTGAATCATCCTCTTCCTCGTCGGTTCCGCCGCCAGCGACGTCTGGTTCACCGCTTCCATCGAGGTCGTCCTCTGACTCGTCATCATCGTCGTCCTCCTCGTCGATCACTGGATCATCATCTATCTTGGGCTCAGGCTCGTCGTCTGATTCATCAGCGTGATCATCGAGAGGCCCCTCGGTCTCATCGAAGTCCTCAGGTTGGTCGGCCGTCTCATTCTCATCGTCTTCGATGTCAGCACCTTCCATCTCATCCGAGGCTGCTTCTTGACGCATTGCATTGATGACCACGAGTGCGTCCGCAAGGGAGGTGATGCCGTCGCCGTTCGCATCCGTCATCATGCCTTCGGTTGCGTTCGGATCAACAAGATGGACAAGCACCGAGAGGGCGTCACGTGACGAAATCTCTCCGTCCCCATCAACGTCTGCCGGATTGTCCGCGTTATGGGCTGGTGTCGCATTTGCTCCTGCGCGGAACCAAGGCCATCCGCCCCGCCATCGCGCAAAGAAACCGAACCACGGACGCCAATACCGTCTTGGTTGGTTCGACGTGGAGTCCGTGTCTTGCGGTTCGTCGGATGCATCCTCTTCGGCCGGTGTTGTCTCATCGACGACGTCTTCGCCATGCTCATGGTCTTCGTGCGAATGACTATCGTGATCAAGCCCCTCATTCGGTTGCTCAATGGCAGGATCAGCGGGTGCATAGAGTGCGAGCGCGGCATCGATGTCATGCGCAGACAAGGCCGTAAAACTTTGTGCCGCGTTGACGAACGGTGCCAAGACACTGTCGTGATGATCAAGATGTTCGATGCCTAGCGCGTGACCAATTTCGTGAACGGCCACATGAAGTAAATCGAACGCTCGATTGCCGAGATCATTCCCAATCTCCCAAGTTTCGGCAGCGTCAAATTCGACATCGCCGGCGATTCGGGCCGGATTCACATCGTCGGGCAGGTAGGCTTGCGCGAGCGTTCCGCCAGCGCCATCGATCGGTCGTACCCGAAAGTCGATGGCGTCGCGTTGGTTCGGCACTTCCGTTCGGGTGAAGGTCACGTCGACGACGTCGCTCCAGGCCTCAAGCGCGGATTCGATCGCTTGTTCGTATTGGCCCTGTGACAATCCCGAGGGCGCCTGGCCGATGTGATAGGACAACTCGGCAGATCCCTGCCCTGGCCCGTCCCATCCGAAACTCGCTGTGAGGCAGCGACGTGCTTCGAGACATTCAACGAAAACCGCTCGACGTTTCTTACGACGACTCATGGCGCAACCTTAGAAAGATTGGTGTGTGCTTGGCTCGCTGCCTGCCGCATCCGTTTATCGACAACCCGTGCAGCGGGGTTACAAAGCAAGGACCGAACGCCGCCGTGCGCGCCACGAACCGAAACCAAGAAACCGATCTTTTCTTTCCCTTGCTTTTTGGCCCTTGCTCTCCGAATTGGCCTTGCTTGCCGCGGCACAAACGGTGCGACCGGTGCAACCGAGAAGGTCACGGATTCGCTTGCGGCAAACCGTGAGACTTCGTCGCACATCGCGTTGCCAGCCTGTCTGCCGCGACCAACGCTTCCAGTGGATAAGGCTCTTTTTTGAGCCAGGGGCAACGACTCTTTCTTGGTCGTTGAGGGCAGTTTCTACCTCGACCGGAGTTCGATGATGTCGAACCAGTTGGGCACAGGCGGGGATCTGATTCAGTTGGTCTACGCCAGCGCGGCAACCGTATCGATGAGTGATGCGGAACTTGCAAACCTTCTTGACGCAGCTCGAGAAAACAACACGCGACTGGGCGTAACCGGAGTCTTGCTTTTCAAAGACGCAACGTTCTTTCAAGTCCTTGAAGGTGAGCGAAGCGTCGTTGAATCGCTTTTCGAAAAGATCTCTCAGGACCAGCGTCACACATCCGTGCTGATGTTGGTTGAAGAAGAGATTGAGCAACGCAACTTCGGACAATGGAGCATGGGCTTTGTAAGCGATGCATCGACTGTCGAAACGTTGCCGGGCTTTGTTGACTTCTTTGACGGACGCACGTTCGTTGACCTGGAAGGCGACTCGCGCCGAATGCGTCGCATTCTCGATGGTTTTCGCCGTGGTCGTTGGCGTCGAAGTTGTCAGTCGCAAGAGGCGAACTGCTAGTCGCGGGGAGGCAGAATCCGATGAATACTGAAATTGCGTTTGCTGATGCGCCCTGGGTGCTGTGCGTCGACGACGACCCAAACTTTATCAGCGGGCTTCACCGCTATTTTCGCAAGTACGTTGTTCGCTTCGCCAGTTGCTACAACGCGATTCAAGCTTTTCGCAGAATCACGAATCGAAAGCCTGACCTGGTGATCTGCGACGTCAAGATGCCAGGCGTTCAAGGCATCGAAATGCTCAGCTGGATGCGCAACAACCAATCGGTGCGTGACATCCCGCTGATCATTCTGACCGGTAACGGCGGCCCTCACACACATGCAGAGGCAATCGATGCTGGGGCAAGTGGTTTCCTTGAGAAACCAGTGTCGCCAGAAGAACTGGCCAGCGAAGTGCAACGGTTCATTCCGCTGCAGCGCCGGGATGACAGACTCAGTGAACTGAAACAACAACAAACGCGGGGCTAAGTCCTCCGCAAAAACAACCCGTCACAAATGAAAGGGGCAGACTGATGAAAGGGATCGTTTTTACAGAGCTGATCGAAATGGTCGAAGAGGATCTCGGTTTGGAGATCGCTGACCGCATGATCGCCGGAGCGCAGACCAAAGAAGATGGCGCCTACACGGCCGTGGGAACCTACGACCACGGTGAACTGATCAAGCTGGTCGTGTCGCTGAGCAAGGAGACAGGAATTCCGGTTGCCGAGCTCGTGCAAACCTTTGGGCGGCACCTCTTCACCCAGTTCTCAAAACTCTATCCACAGTTTTTCCAAGGCATTGACTCCGCACTCAAGTTCTTGCCGCTCGTGGAAAGTTACATCCACGTCGAGGTTCGTAAGCTCTACCCCGACGCCGAACTACCAAGCTTCGATTGCGTCGAGGGCGATGGCACACTCGAAATGACCTATCGGTCCAAACGCCCATTCGCCGACTTGGCCGAAGGCTTGGTTCGTGCAGCCGTCGACTATTTCGATGATGACCTTGACGTTGCACGCGAAGACCTTGGTGAGCAAAACGGCACCGAAGCGCGTTTTGCATTGTGTCCTCGGTCGGCTGCCAACGCACCTGAAGAGACAGCAGCATGTCCGACGACGTAGAACTGCTCAAGCGCCGCTGCGCAAGGGAACGAGCAGCTCGCAAGCAGGCGGAACAATTGCTCGAAGAGAAAACTCGCGAAGTCTATCACGCCAACCTCAACCTCAAAGAAATGGCGGATCGGCTGGGCGAACAGGCAGAGTCGTACAAAGCCATTTTTGATGGCGCCGCTGAAGGCATCATCACCTATGGCGAGTCCGGCGAGATCGACTCGATGAATCCATCGGCTGCCCGAATCTTCCGGTTCGGCATCGATTCGGTGGCAAATGTGAGGGATCTCTTTTCGAAAAAACAGAGTCACGAGCCGCTGCTGTTTCCCGACAGGGTTCCCGACCTTGACATCGAACTCGACGAAGAGGCCGACACGGAACCCGAAGGCCGCGATCCCGTCGAAATCAACGCCTTCCGATCAACGGGCAAGACCTTCGTCGCGGAAGTCGCGATCAGCCGAGTCGACCGTCAAGGTGCAACTTCATTCACGATGTTGGTGCGCGACCTCTCACGACGCAAGAAGCTCGAAGCGAGGTTATCGCAAGCGCAAAAAATGGAATCGATCGGCCAGCTCGCGGCGGGCATCGCACACGAAATCAACACGCCAATTCAGTTCGTCGGAGATAACGTTTCCTTCCTGGAAGGAGCTTTTGACGACTTGACCAATTTGCTGGAGCTTTATGAGTCGTTGCGTCATTCCGTTCAAAGCGGAACGGCCGACGACAAGATCCTGGATCAAATCGACGAGCAGAGCGAATTGGCAGATTTGCCGTTTCTCCGCGAAGAGCTTCCCGATGCGATCAAGCAGTCGGTCGAAGGGATCGAGCGCGTGTCCTCGATTGTCCGAGCGATGAAAGAATTCTCGCAACCGGCCGCCGAATCAAAAGCATCGGTCGACCTCAATCGAACACTCGACAATGTCATCACCGTTTCCGCAAACCTGTTTCGAGACGTCGCGGAAGTCGTTCCTAAATTCGACTCGGCATTACCGCAAGTCCTTTGTTTGCCCGGGCAAATGAACCAAGCGCTGTTGAATGTGTTGACCAACGCCGCAGAAGCCATACAAGAAAAGCACGGCAACACGAGGGCTGGCGTCGTCAGCATTGAAACAGCGACCGATGGCGACGCGATCGAAATCCGAGTCAGTGACAACGGACCAGGTATTCCGCCTGACATTCAGGAGCGCGTTTTCGACCCGTTCTTTACGACCAAAGAAGTCGGTAAGGGAACGGGCCAGGGCCTGGCGTTCGTCTACGACGTCGTCGTTGACAAACATGACGGATCGATCCAAGTGCAGTCGTCAGACACCGGAACAACCATCATTGTTCGACTTCCGCTGACCCATCAACCTCAAAAAGAAGGGGCGGCATCATGCTAAGCATTCTGATTGACAGTGACGCCCAACGCCGAAAGGAGATTGCCCAATCCCTTTCTGAACTAAACGTCGAACCGGTTGCCGCGGCCAGCCTGGACGAACTGAACGTTCATGGAGACCAACGCACTGCCGGTTTCGCACTGATTCAAAGTGATTGCACCGATATCGAAAAGGCCAGCACGTCCGCAAAGGAACTGCGACCAAGAGCAACCTGGATCATTGCAGCCTGTGGGTGTGGCGACTGTGACGTTGATTGGACGGAACAAGGATTTGATGATGCGATCACCGGCAAGGTGACGCGCTCGCAACTGCGTTCAAAGCTGGAGGTCGCTCGACGCGTCGGTGACCTGCAGTCGCAACTTGCTCAAGCACAAAAGCTCGAATCGATTGGCGAGCTTGCGGCGGGAATTGCGCACGAGATCAACACGCCCATTCAATACGTCGGTGACAACACTCGTTTCATCCAGGAAGCGTGCGAAGACCTTTCGGAAGTGCTGACATGTTGCCAAGACTTACTTACGGCCACCGAGGGAACGCATCCGCTGGGCGAGCAGACTAAAACACTTCGTGACGCAGTGGAAAACGCTGATCTTGAGTACCTGTCCGAGGAAATACCCAACGCGATCGAACAGAGCCTCGAGGGGATCACGCGAGTGACGAACATCGTCCGAGCAATGAAAGAGTTCGCACATCCCGGCGCCGCCGAGATGACGCCAATCGATCTTCCGCGTGCGATTGAAAACACTCTCATGGTCGCCCGAAATGAATGGAAGTATGTCGCCGACCTCGAAACCGATTTCGACGAGTCACTTCCGCTCGTCCCGTGCCTGCCAGGTGAACTGAATCAGGTCATCTTGAACATGGTGGTCAATGCGGCACACGCCATCGGGACGCGGTTGGGCGAATCCCCTGAATCGAAAGGGAGGATCAAGGTCTCCGCTCGCACAGTTGGCTCACACGCCGAATTGCGGATAAGCGACAGCGGAACTGGCATCCCTGAAGAACACCTTGACCGAATCTTCAGGCCATTCTTTACAACCAAAGCGGCGGGCCGTGGAACGGGTCAAGGACTTGCGATCGCACATAGCGTGATCGTCGAAAAGCATGGCGGCACAATCAATGTCGAAACCGAACTCGGCGTCGGAACGACCTTCGTGATCTGCATTCCGCTCGTGCAAGAGACCGAATCGCAAGAGCGAGACGCAGCGGTGAGTAATGCCGGGGTGAGTAATGCCGGGGTGAGTGACACGGCGTTGGTCAGAAATGAGGGCTAAGAAGGCGAGGTGAAAGCGATGACAGCGAAGACAAAAGTCCTATTTGTTGATGACGAAGCAAACGTGCTCTCTGGATTGCGGCGCATGCTGCGTGGCCAGAGAAAGGTTTGGGAGATGCAGTTCGCCAATGGCGGCGCCGCTGCACTTGATTTGATGGAAACTGAGTCGTTTGACGTCGTCGTCAGCGACATGCGGATGCCCGGAATCGACGGCGCTGAGTTGCTCGGTAGAGTGTCCGATCTCTACCCTCACACGGTTCGCCTTGTTCTGAGCGGCCAATCCGAGCATGAGAAGATCATGCGCGCCGTGGGCCCAGCGCATCAATTCCTGTCCAAGCCATGTGAACCCGATGTCTTGGTCAGCACGATCGAAAGAGCTTGTGAGTTGCGTGCCCAACTCGACGATCCGGCCGTCAAGGGGCTGACGTCACAAATCAATTCATTGCCAAGTTTACCGTGCGTTTACAAAGAGCTTTTGGCTGAGTTGAACTCGCATGAACCGTCGATCGAGACGGTCGGCGAGATCATCAGCGCGGACCTTGCGATGACCGCAAAGGTGCTGCAATTGGTGAATTCGTCATTCTTTGGGTTGCCGCAACATGTAACCTGTCCTCAGCATGCAGTGACGCTACTTGGCATCAACGTGATCCAACCCTTGGTCCTCACAGCCAACGCGTTCGCCGCGTTCAAAGAACCGGAACTCGAATGCTATTCGCTGCGAGCATCACTCGATCATGGTCTCGCAGTTGCCACAACAGCAAAGGCGATTGCTGAAGCGGAAGCAAGCGACTCACAGCTCGTCGACGACGCCTTCATCGCAGGCATGATCCATGACCTCGGCAAGTTGGTGCTTGCCGCGAATCTGCCCGAGCGGTATTGCCAAGCGGTAACCCGTGCCCAAGCCGAATCCATTTCCGTCTCCGACGCCGAACGCGATGAGTTCGGGACAACGCACGCAGAGGTGGGCGCACACCTGCTTGGACTTTGGGGATTTCCCAATCCGATCGTTGAAGCCGTTGCTTTTCACCATCAACCATCAGCCGCAAAGGGCACCGACTTCAGTCCATTGACGGCCGTGCACGTCGCCAATGTCATTCACTCTCACCGACTGCCAGACGAAGCACGTGTCGACCGTCCGAGCCCCGATCGCGAATACCTTCAATCGCTTTCGTTGAAGACCGATTTTGAAACATGGGACGAACTCGTTGCGGAGGCTGCGGGATGACGCCAAAGATCTTGCTCGTCGATGACGAACCCAATGTCCTCAAAGGTTTCAAGCGTCATCTGCGCAAACGGTTTGACCTGACGCTCGCCGTGGGTGGCCACGAAGCGCTGGAAGCTCTCAACACAGGCGGGCCTTTCGCCGTGGTCGTATCGGACATGCAAATGCCCGAAATGTCTGGCGTCGAATTGCTTTTAAAGGTTCGAGAACGATCCCCGCAAACCGTGCGCATGATGCTCACCGGCAACGCGGATCAAAAAACTGCAGTCGATGCCGTTAACGAAGGAAACATCTTTCGATTCCTGAACAAACCCTGCCCACCCGAAGCACTCGCCCAAGCGATTGATGCCGGATTGGAACAGTACCGACTGATCACCGCCGAGGCCGAGCTGCTCAACAGCACTCTTGCCGGTAGCGTCCAGGTGCTGACACAGGTTCTATCTTTGGCAATCCCCGAAGCCTTTGGCATGTGCCAAGAAACACGTCGCTTGACGACCGATATCGCAACGCGCATCGGCGTTGGACCGGCGTGGCAGATCGAAATGGCATCGATGCTGATGCGGCTCGGCTGTGTTTCTGTCCCCCAAGACTTGCTCGTTCGTTATTTGCGCAACGAACCCCTTAGTGACGAAGAGGCTGACCTTGTCGGCAGTACGCCCAGTTCGGGCAGCGAGCTGATCGCAGCCATTCCCCGTCTTAAGCCCGTCGCAGAGATCATTGCAAAGCAAAACGCAGCCCCCACAGAAGAGACGCCCATTGCGTCACGCATCCTGAAGGCAGTCGGCGACTACCAGCGTTTGGTTGTGAAATGGACCAACGAAATGGCGATCGAGCACCTGAGCAATGACCCGGCATACGATCCACAGGTATTGGCCGCTCTGAAAGAGGTAACTTCGGAACCCGAAGACGTTGTCGAGGTCGCCGTTGCCGACCTGAAAGTTGGCATGGTCTTGGAATCGCATGTGGAAGACCAGGAAGGACGTGTCCTTGTCGCTGCGGGCAACGAAGTCCATGAAGCGATGCTACAGAAATTGCAGGTTGTCAGGCAATCCGCCAGCGGCGTGCGTGAACCAATCTTGGTTCGAACGATTCGAAATCCGAGTAACCTTGAGCCAGTCAACGCATGATCAACCGCAAACGCATTCTTTTTGTTGATGACGAACCCAATGTGCTGAAAGCCTATGAGCGATCACTTCGTGAGTTTCGACAAAAATGGCAGCTCGATTTTTGCAGCTGCCCCATCGATGCACTCGAGCAGATTCGCCAAACCGCCTATGACACAATCATCTCTGATGTCCGAATGCCGGGCATGACGGGATTGGAGCTTCTTGAAGCAGTTAAGAACAATCCAAAGACGGCTGACATTCCTTTTGTGATCGTGACTGGCGAAGCGGACCGCGAACTCAAACGCCGAGCCCTTGATCGAAGCGCCGACGATTTGCTGAACAAGCCAGTCGACATTGACGAACTTGTCGCCCGCATCCGCTCTTCGCTGAGGCTCAAGGACTGCTTGGACCAACTCAAAGACCACAACCAGATTCTCGAGCGCCGGGTGAAAGAACGAACCGCCGAGCTCGCGTTCTCACAGATCGACATCATTTGGCGGCTTGGGAAAGCGGCCGAATATCGGGACGAAGAAACCGGGAACCACGTCGTTCGCGTGGGAAGCTACGCGAAAGTGATCGCCGAAGAGATGGGCCTCGAGCAATCGCTGGCTGATGACCTTTTCTTGGCCGCGCCGCTACATGACATCGGAAAGATCGGTATTCCTGACTCCGTCCTACTCAAACCGGGAAAACTCTCCGACGAGCAGTGGTCGGTGATGCGCTCCCACTGTGACATTGGTGTCGCGATTCTCACGGATCCATGTCGGTTCTCGAGTGTCGCCGCAGGCTGCGCGCCAGGCTTGGGCGTAAGTGCACGCGGTCAAATCGCGAATCCAGTCGTTGAGCTTGCCGCAACCATTGCGGCCTCTCATCACGAAAAATGGAACGGCCAGGGATACCCGAACGGTTTGGCTGGACAAGCAATCCCCTTGGTTGGCCGCATCGTTGCCGTTGCCGACGTTTACGATGCCCTGCGCAGCGAGCGCCCGTACAAACAGCCATTCTCGATCGAAAAATCGATCGGCATCATCCAAAACGACGCGGGAAGTCATTTCGACCCTCACGTCGTCGATGCATTTGTCGCCGCGCTGGACACCATCCTGGAAATTGAAAACGAGTTCAGTGATCCAGTGGCAACCGAACGCGAAGCCGCCCTCTGCTAAGACGCATGCCTCGCTCGCGACCGATTCTATGGCGCTGCCGAGATGTCGTAGCAATGCAATTGGTCCTGCTCGCGTAGGTAGAGGCGTTTGCCGGCAATGACCGGGTGTACCTGATCAACTACTTTTCAGTCGAACCGGCGACACTCAACTCGCAAGCCCCCTGCTGAGATCGGCTCCGTTTCGAGATCGGCAACTGGCTCTGGCTCAGTGCGTGCAAGCACACACGTTACTTGACGCCGTGCGTTTTTGCCCAACGTTCCCATTGCGCGGCCATCGTTTTCGTCAACTCCGGCTTTTCGGAAGCAAGGTCGTTTTGTTCCTGGCGATCGATGGCTAGATCGTAGAGTTGCCATGCCTTGGTTCGTCTCGGCAGGAGTGCTTTGAAATCGCCATGGCGGACTGCGGCATGCCCCGCGTGTTCCCAATACATCCATTCAGCTTGCTTCCGTTTTTTGCCCGCAAGGGTTGTCCCAAGGCTCACACCTTCCAAAGGGTGAATCTTGTGCCCAGCAAACGTTTTCGGATAACTCGCGCCACACGCATCAAGGACCGTTGGCATCAAGTCAATCAATTGAGCAGGCGCGCTGGTGATTGCACCCGGATTGGATTTGAGCCCAGCTGGCCAGTGAGCAATCAACGGCGTCGAAATACCACCTTCGTGACTAAAGACTTTGAACTTGCGAAAGGGCGTGTTGCTGGCGTTGGCCCAGCCCTGTCCGTAACTGATGGCGCCTGATTGGTTTGGATTGTTGATGTCGGAAAACTTGCCGCCACCAAGGTCCTTGTAGGGCTCGGCGCAACCGCCGTTGTCACTGAGGAACAGCAGAAGTGTGTTATCGAGCTGATCGTGTTCTTGTAGCCATTGGACGACGCGGCCAATGTTCTGGTCCATCCGGTCCACCATCGCGGCGTAGACGGCCATGCGATAGTCGAGCTGGTCCTTTTGCTTGTCGTTCAATTCAACCCATGGCCGCGCACCCTCGTCGCGGGTGGGCAATTCAACGGAATCATCGACGATGCCCAGTTGCTTTTGCCGTCTCAGCCGTTGCTCGCGCAGCTTGTCCCATCCGATATCGCGGTAGCTGCCAACGTACTTGGCGATCTCTGCCTCGCGAGCGTGAAGCGGCCAATGAGGAGCGGTGTAAGCGAGGTAAAGGAAGAAGGGGCGATCATCACTTTGCTCGCCCAAGAATTCGATCGCATAATCGGTGAAGGCGTCGGTCGTGTAGTAGTCGGGATCGGTCGGCGGTTCGAGATTCTGGTTGTCAAGCGTGACGCCTCGGCCACCTTGAGGTATGAAGTAACTGGTCGCGCCAGCGATCGCGCCGTAGAAGCGATCAAACCCACGTTGCCGCGGCCACTTTTCTTTGCCGTGGTATCCAAGGTGCCACTTGCCCGCCATGTAAGTGTGATACCCCGATGCGCCGAGCACTTCGGCCATCGTCACACAGTTGCGATTCAAATAGCCCTGGTACGCTGGCCGAGCATCGTCGCGTGGCCCCTTGGGCGTTTCGGTCATCGCGCCGATGCCGGTTTGATGCTGATGCAATCCGGTCAACAACGCCGCTCGCGTCGGGCAACAACGAGCCGTATTGTAGAACTGAGTGAACCTCAATCCGTTCGCGGCAAGACGATCCAGGTTCGGCGTCTGAATCTCACCACCGTAGCATCCAATATCGGAGTAACCCATATCGTCGGCCATGATGATGACCACATTGGGACGCTCCGCCGCGGTGGCCTTTGGCAGACTCGGCGCAAGTGCAACGATTGCCAAAAGAAGTAAACACCGATCCATTCCAAGACCTCCGACTCGTGTGACGTGCTTTGCGATCGTCTCTACCAAGACCTTCGCAGGCCCATCCTAACGTCAATCATCAACAGGGCTATGAGAAGACGCGGCGAGCCCTCTGAGATCTGTTACCAGTTTCGAGATAGCGGACGCCAAAGCTTCCGGCACTGGGCATCAGGGCTCAAGGCGACGGGGATCGTTCATCCAATCGTTCCCCCATCGGATCAAACGCAACGTGTTTTGATCGATCGTCGGTGGTCCGTCCCATTTGGACCAACGAGCGCGACGAGCTTTCTCGACTGGAATGGTGGGCTCTGGCAAATGAGCCATCAAGGCGGTCAGCCGTTGCCGAATGGCTGCCGTTTGGGCGTTTTCGGAAAGTGGTTCATAGTCGCGCATGTCTCCCGACGGATGCGTTTTCCAAACGCCGCCGCGGCCATCGAGGCTGTGACTCTGAGTCCGAATCATCCGTGCATAGTCACAAAAACTAAAACACCACTCCCGGGCCGAGTCGGTGTCTCCTTCGAGCACGCCCAACATGCTGACACCGTCGATCGTCTCGTCCTGCTGTTTTGAACCCGTTGCCAACTCAACGAAGGTGGGAAAGAAGTCGGCCAAACTCACCAGCGCTGTCGACGGCCGACGCGCCGCAATGGGACCACCGCAGACGATCAACGGAACGCGTGCGCCGAACTCCGAAAACGCCTCCTTGCCGTAACCTTGCGTTGGGTTGTCGCTGCAAAAGAAGATGATCGTGTTTTCATACAGCCCCTTGCGTTTGAGTCGCTCGACGAGCTGTCGCATGTGCTTATCGACAAGGGCAACCTGGGGCTTGATTCCCGGTCCAACTCGTACACTTGGATCGTCAACGCTTGGCGTCTCAACCCAAGGCATGTGAGTCAACACGGACGCGTAGTACACGAAAAAGGGTTGGTCGGAAGTTTGATCGTCAATGAAGTCAAGAACGAACGCTTGATTCAAATCGGGCCCGTATGTGTCCGCATCACTCGGCACCACTTGGCCATCTTCGACAACGCATCCATTCCAATACAGCGACGGGTACCACCCATGCCGCTTACCGATCACGCCCGATCCTTGAATCTGCTCGGCAGGCTTGTCCCACGAAAACCAGTCACCGTCCCATTGGACGTTCGGTCCCGACGTATTCAAGTAGCCGCCGAGTGCTGAATAGGTGTCGAAGCCGTACGTTGGTTGGGCAGGAGAACCGGGAAGGTGCCACTTGCCTGAAAACGCGGTCGCATACCCGGCGTCTGCGAGATGCTTCGAAATGGGCGTGTGTTTGGCCGCAAAACCACGGCTCACATGACGAATGCCAAGGCCATAAACCCCCGTGCGACTTCCGAATTTCCCCGTCAGCAGCATCGCACGTGTTGAAGTGCAAACCGGCGTCGCCCAACACGAGTCGAAGCGAATCCCTTCCGACGCCATTTGGTCGATGAACGGTGTCTTATTTGCCGCCGGGTAAGCATCGGTCGCATAACACGAATACTCGGCGGGGCTCGTGTCGTCGGTCATCACCAAAATGATGTTCGGACGACTCGCTGCGAGCGGAGCGATTTTCTCGGCCGATGTAACATTGCAGGCCGCGCCAACCCAAATCAAACACAACAAGAACGTTGGAAGCCGATTGAAGGAACACATCGTCAAGAAGCGCCATCCGAGTCAGGTCGTTGAACTTTGAAGAGACTCAGATTGTCGTGCATTCCCTTCGAAGGCGATAGGAGTGGTGGAGGTTGTGCAACCGTCAAGTCCCACTCACTCCCATCGCAATTGACGGTACTCGGGTGGAGGCCCATTCCACTGGCCTCCGACAAGTTTGGTTTCATTGCGTCCCCCACCCTTCGACCTCAAACGATGGCTCGCGCAAAACTTAACCTGCCTGACAGATTCTAAATCTCCAAGCGGCTCGTCATCGATGTTCCGAAAGTCATCCGCCGACAGCTTCACACGCTGCCACTCGTTGCCACCTACCAATTGCACCTCGGCGGCAAAATCTCCCGACACCACGACGAAGGCATTGGCTTGCTCGGATCGTGTTTCCAACACCAACGCGTCCGCGTCGCCCGCGCGAAAGGGAATTGTGTTCGGTTTATTTGTTGTGAGCGCCCAATCGTCGGGCCGGTAGCTGAACCATTCTTTGCGCCAATCCCCTTCGAAGTCATCGATCAATCGTGTCGCGGCAATTGACGGTTGCACCTTCGCCTTTTCGAGTGCGTCAGGCGAAATCGAAACAAGGAGTGACGAAAGGTTGAACGTGTCGGTGACGTAGGGCCGGTAATAGTAGCCGGCGCCCGAGACCGGTTCGGAAAGTTCGTAAACGACATTCGCGTAAACCCAAAGCGGGCGATCACTCGCCACGTCCGGCAACGAACCTTGCCAACGTCCATCTTGCAATGTAGCCGAAGCGTGATGCCAAAACCGGTGAACCACGTCGTCACGATCGGACGGCTGCTCGTTGTCCTTGCCGTCTTGGCTGTAGAAGAGGTCGACCGATTCGATGGGCAAACGATCGTCGATTTTGATCGTCGCGACGGGTGTCGCGACAGCCGGCTCGAGGCCGGCCTGCTGCTCGAAACGGATGGTCAGTTCGGGTGCCTGGGGGATGGCGCCGGAACCTTTGAGGTAGTGATCAAACCAAACCATCGTTGCCGCCTCGTATTCGGCGGTGTCTTGGTGATTGTGGTGGGGCGAGCAGGTGACGCGCCATTGGCTGCTTTGAATTTCCGCGATCGCTTTCGGGAGGTCGCCCAGTCGTCCGTGAAAATCGTTCGCTGGGCTCAAGAAAATGATTGGGCAGGTGATCTCCTTCAAGCTCACGTCATCACCGAGCCCTGCGCGAAAGATCTCACTCTCGTTGTACCGATCGCTAATCCCACCGCATGAGGGTGCTGCGACTTTGACCCGAGGATCGGGCGCCGTCATCACCGTTAACTTACCGCCCATCGAATGGCCGTAGACGCCGAGTCGATCTCGATCGACTTCGGGCTGCTGTTCCAAGAAAGTCAACGCACGGCGCGCGGCCAATGCGCAAAGAAACCAGCCGCTATTTCGCGCTGATTCAATTTCGTCGATCGTCCACGGCGCCGCCTTCGCACTTGGGAAGACGTTTCCTGGGTTGCGTGACGGAGCGTGATAACCATCGACGGCGCCCCAATCCGTCGTCGCCCGATAGTTGGGATTGTCGCGATCACCTTCCCAAAACAACTTCACTTCGTTGGGACCAAGCCGATACTTCGAGGAACTGATGCGGCCAGCCCAGGCGATCGACAAAGTTGCGTAGCCACGTTTGGCATTCAGAAGGCAAGCCTTCGCGTCGGCGTATTGGCCACCCCCATGGATTTGCAACAACCCGGGAAGTCGCGTGCCATCTTTCGGATGGCCATAGACGCCCGCAAGCGTCGCCTTTTGCCCTTTGAACACGCCGATGCGAAACCGCACCACTCTCAAGACGACGCCGTCTTCTTCCCACTGCCCAAGCACTTCGGTTTCAAGTGGCTCAGCGCGCGGATCAAAGCCAGCCCATAGCTCGGTATAGCTCGAGGGAGCTTTCTCGATCGGCGGCAGCGTATCGGGTTCCGCAAAGCTCTCGGTCGCTCCGAGAACAGACACAAAGGCAACGATTGCGAGAAAGCCCAAACGGATCATCTTCCTATCTCCTTCGTAGCAATGATGTCGCCCTTCGTTCCGAGGTTGTGAACGTCGCCTTTCGCTCCGCGAAAGTAGCGTCAGCATGCCTTCTCGTGAGTGTCCGCTACGATCGCACGAGCGACAGTGTTGCCGGAAACGCGACTTTCAACGGAGCGCCGGGCGACGAGGGTCGTTACCTTGCGTAGCTTCCCACTTCGGGTGCGTTCGGGTTAACCTCGGGTCCGAAATAGCGAAGCAAAACCAGGTCTTCGGTGTCTGATGTGTTTTCATAAGTCACACCAGCCGTGGCTGCAGCCGCGGTCACGAAGACTTCGTCTTGCGTCAAATCGTTGAATCGAATCAGGCGCGGGCAAGTCAACACCATGTCGTTGATTCGCCCTTTGCCTTGGGTCACGATGATCGAGCTTGCACCCTTGTCGTGAATCGTCACGGAGCCGCCGGGGCGAACGGTCAACTCTTTGGCCGAGAAGTATTGGCGTGATTCAATGCGACCGTAGACAATCCAGCGATCCGCATGAGCGTCGTCTTCGGTGTCGACGATCGGTTCAAGGTAGTGATTGTCTTTAAAGTTCGGGTCGAGGTTCCGCTCCCAATCAAGTTGGTCGATGATGAAATCGATATCCTGGTGTTTCTCCTCAGGCATGTCTTTAACGAGCAACGACCAAGGAACTTCGCGGCCCTCGACAAGGTTTTGATACATCCCAAAGACATCGCTGCCCCATTGCGGTTCATAGGTGCAAAGTGAACCCGGTGCGTGCAACACACAGGGTGGGATCAACCAACCGGTTCCCGGCTTGAGCATGTAGGCGCGCGTCAAATAGCGAATCCCGTTGTCACCCTTGTTCCAGTCCTCGATGCAACGTCGCAACTGGGCGCGTGTGGTACCCGGCTCGAGTCCCATGAACGTGTACGGAAAATTGTTGCCAACGTTGTTGTGCTGCGGTGGAAAGTAATACGACTCGGGCTTTCCTTCTTGACCAACCAACGCGGCCTGTTCGGCGTTCTGGTGCATGTGATGAGGAATCGGCCCCATGTTGTCAAAGAACTTCGAGTAGACGGGCCACTTGCCGTAGGTGTCCCAAATCGAATCACCAATGATGGTTCCCTGCAGTTCGGACACGACATCGCGAAGAAGGAATTGCTGACCATCATGAACGCAGTAGGAAAGGCCCTCGTCATGAACGCGACCTTCGTTGGCCGCCTCGGTTGTCGAGCCAAACCAGCGCTCATCGATCCCACCTCGATCGAGACCAAACGCATAGGTATCGTCGGGGTGGAGTTTCAGACGCAGGCCGGGCTGAAGAAAAGACCGTGGAACCCAGTTCGGCGCGAGACGCAAAAGTCCGCCGCCAGCCTCGAGTGCTGATTCGGCGATCCCTTTGACGTTTGTGGTGACGGTTTCAAGTTGCCGGACGTCGGTCTTCATTCTTCGCTTTCGGAGAGAGGGAGTAGCAGTGACAGCAGAGCCGTGGTGGGAATCGCGTTTTGTGCGATTGGGACAAGGCTACTCGAGAAAAGACGCAAAATCTTGAAGGTATCCGACAGTTTTGGGCAACTTTCGGACACACCTCTTTACTCCTCGCGTTTTCTTGTGCAACTCAGGCAATGGCCGTGAGCCGCCGGCCGTGAGGCTCACGAAGACTGATGAGTGGTTGTGGCACTAACGACCGATTTGCGCGTTGGCGGCGTTTTGGTAGCGCCTTCGGTATTCGAGCGGAGCCATCCCAATGCTGCGGCGAAATTGGTGGGCGAAAGCACTTTGGTCACAGAAGCCTGTTGCCAACGCGATGTCACAAATCGAACTCTCCGGCTGAATGAGCAATTCGCAAGCGGTTTGCATGCGACAAAGCATCATGAAATCACGCGGTGACATTCCGAGGACCGATTGAAAATGCCGCCCAAGTTGGCGTGGCGACATCGCAGCAAGCCGAGCAAGGTCATCCACTTTGTGCCGCGCTTCGGGGTTGCGCCGAATACGCTCGACCACTTCATCAAGTCGAGTGCCAGCCAGTAACCGACGTCGCCTTCCCTCGTAGTGCTGAACAGTGCCCATGATCCCGATCACCTTGTCGTCCTGATCAACGACTGGAAACTTGTTGGTAACGTACCAGCCGATCGCATTGTGCGTTGGGTTGACCAATAACTCAACGATATTGAGCAACGGCTGGCGTGACTCCATCACCTGCTTGTCATCGGCGATCACGCGTTTCGCCACGCTCACCGGATAGAGGTCACGATCGGTTAGGCCAAGAATGTCTTGCTCCAATCCGAAGTCGAGCCCCTGCCGGAGACTGGGACTGAAGCCCATGAACCGACCTTCGTCGTCCTTAATAAAAAAGGTGACACCTTCGAGGCCGGCGAACAGCGCCGTGAACGAGCCCGGCACCATCCGCGCAAAAAACGCTTCCTGTTGCTCGCTACGACCAGAGCGTGGATCGGTTGTTGGAGGAGAACGACGTGGCATGCGCAAGATTCTAGGTTGTGATCTTTTTATTGTCGCCACTGGCTCTGCATCCACGCCCGTGAGCCGAACGTGCCAATGTGGATCGTTCGTAGTACCGGCTTTAGCCGGATTCTGTTGGCTCTTCCGCCTAAAGGCGGGACTACGAACCAAGAGACAAATTATCGAAAAACGATAAATTCAGCTTGACCACCTGGGCGACAGGGTGTTTATTGAAAAACGATAAATCGTACTTTTGTGATTCGCGGGAGCAACTAATGGAAACGACCGAAAAACCTGTATCGCTGTTGGCGCTGAAGGGGTTTCTGGCGATTTGGTGGTGGGGTCTGATCGTTGGCGGGATTGCCACCCTGGTCTTTTTGGCGGCTGCCGAGCCGACCGATGTTGATTTTGCCATGACCGGCTATGCGAGCGGCGTGAGCACCGAGTCGCTGTCGGCAGTCGACCGACATGGAACGGAGCTGAAGGTTGAGTTTGAGGATCCGGTTCGTCTCAAGCTCTTGCTGCCCAACGAGGAGGGAGACCGGCAATTGAAGGCGGGACACAAAGTCATTTCAGTCTTGCTCGTGATTCCCTTCTTTCTGGCCAACCTCTATTTCGTCAAACAGCTGCGTGACATTGTCCGCACCGTCGATCAAGGGAATCCGTTTGATGCCGAAAACGCGCGGCGAGCAAGAATCATCGGCGGCTTGATTGTGGCCTACGTGATTCTCGAATCGATCGGGCGTCTGGCGATGTCAGGGTATGCCGACACGATGGTCAAGCCAGCCGGATTCGATCTCAACGGTCGCATCGAAGTCAGCTGGGGATTGTTGATTGTCGGTTGCACGGTGATCGTCCTGTCGGAAGTTTTTCGGCACGGCGCGATCCTGCGTGAAGAACAGGCATTGACGGTATAGGGGCACAGATGACCATCAAAATCAACCTCGCCGAGGTGATGAAAGAGAACGAGATCTCGTTGACCGAATTGGCTGACGAAGTTGGCATCACGCTGGCCAACCTTTCCATTCTCAAGACCGGCAAGGCGAAAGCGGTTCGCTTTTCGACGCTCGATGCACTGTGCCGAATCCTGGAGTGCCAACCGGGTGACATCATCGTCTTTGAAGAGGAGTGAGTCACACATTTGACGTCTGAACGCCGCTGCCGAAACGCAGCGACGTCGCGAAACGGTGAATCGCGAAATCGTGAATCGAGCGCAGGGCCGGCGGCAAAAAAATCGCGAGGTCGTTGCTAATTCTCGAAGTGTCTGCGGAATAACACTCAGCGGCCACCAGATTCGTGATTCTCGTGGTGAGTGTGCAAACGTTCCATGGCGGACCGAAGCCACCCTCCCCTTTTTGGATTTGTAGGCCGAGTTTTTTCTTTTCCTGCATTCTAAAAGGCACATTGATGAGGAAATCGCAAAAGGGATTCACCCTGGTCGAATTGCTCGTGGTGATCGCAATCATTGGAGTTTTGGTCGGCTTGCTCTTGCCAGCAGTCCAGGCAGCACGCGAAGCCGCGCGACGGATGAGCTGCAGCAACAACTTCAAGCAACTTGGGTTGGCGATTCACAACTATCATTCGGCATACAAACAGCTTCCCCAGCACGGCGGCGGCACCAGCGACACGGCGTTTCGTCGCTCGTTCAACGTCACGCCCAACGGCAACATGTTGCAGCTGTCGATGCTGGTTCCGCTATCGCCCTTCTATGAGCAACAAGCGGTTTGGGAACAGGTCTCCAACCCGAACGATTTTGACTCCGACGGCACGATTGACTTTCCCGCCATGGGCCCGTCACTTCAAAACACCGACTATCGCCCTTGGCTCACTGAGATTCCGACGCTGCGTTGCCCCAGTGATCCAGGCCAGGGGTTACCGGCGTTCGCGCGGACCAACTACGCCGCTTGCACCGTTGACTCGGGCGATCGCCTTGCCGATGGCCCGACCAATGGCGGACGTGTGAACGCGCATCCGTTTCCTCGCCAACCCGAGTCGCGCGCAGCAAGCCGCGGCGCGTTTGTGACTTACACCGAGACCAAGTTCCGGGACATTCTCGACGGTCTTTCCAACACGATCATGATGGGCGAGATCGCGACCGACTTGGGCGACCGCGACAAACGAACCATCGTCGCCCGGCGTCCGGGATTCAGCCGTGAGGAGTTGCGGGATAACCCATCACTTTGCATGCCACTGGTTGATCCAGAACGTCCACTTTTTTGGATGCCTGGCCAAGCGACGCAGGGCGTTGCCGATGGACGCGGCTACCGCTGGGCATTCCATTCGGCGATGTACACCGGCATGAACACGATCCTACCCCCCAACCAAACCGTGTGCAGTCACAACAACACGAGGCTGGTCCAAGTCGTTCCGCCTTCGAGCCGCCATATGGGAGGTTGCCACATTTTGATGAGCGACGGCGCAGTGGTCTTCATCACCGATTCGATCGAGGCGGGCGATTCAACGGCCGGCATGGTTTGGCTGGGCGGCACTGGGCTACAGGCACCTGGTCGGCAAAGCCCGTATGGACTTTGGGGTTCCCTTGGCACCAAGGCGAACAAAGAAACGATCCAAGAATCCCTCTAGACCGGCCGGCACTCAAGGGCACGCGGGTGTCGTTGCACCCGCGTGTGCCGGTACGAATCACCCCAAAACTGAGATTCAAGAATGAAAAACTGGATTGCGATAGGATGTTGCGCTCTGCTGATGGCTTGCGCGGGATGCGGCAAACCCAAGCCTAAACATGCCTTCGATGATGCAACGGAAAAGGAAATCGCTGACTTCAAAGCCGCGGTCGAAGCATCGATACAAGATGCTGGTTCGGAAGACGATGGTTGACTCATGGTCGATGATCAAGAAACACTCGACGATCACAAGCTGCAAGTCCAGCGTCTCTTTGTCGAACACCGCCAGGCGGTGCTCGCCTATGTCTTGTCACTTGAACCGGGAATCAACGAAGCCGAGGAAATCGTTCAAGAAACCTTCTTGAAGGTGAGCCAGAAGGCTTGCACTTGGACGCAAGGCACCAACTTTCTGGCCTGGACCTTTGCCGTTGCGCGTTACACAACGTTGAGTTACCAACGTGATCGCGGTAGGCGACGATTCCAATTGGCCGATGATGTTGCGGAGCTGTTGGCCGACGACATCGAAGAAGATTTTGCTGGATTTCAAGAGCAGGTGTCGGCCCTTCGCGGATGCCTCAACCGGCTCGCACCCAAAGCGAAACAAATGATCTCACTGCGTTACCACACGGCCAAGATGCCTGAGGAAATTGCAAGTGAAGTAGGATGGAGCGTCAATGCCGTGCGTGTTGCCCTCACGCGCGCACGGCAAGCACTGCGCAATTGCTTGGAAACATCGTTGGGGAGGACATCTTGAACACCGAACGCCTTGAACACTTGATTAGCCGTTGGCGCGATGGCGAAATCTCCGACAGTGAATCGGACGAACTCAACGAATTGCTGCGTCAATCGAAAGAGGCAAGGAAGCTCTTCTCGCGCGAGGCGACCTTGCACGGCCTCCTTTCCGTCGCCGTCGCCGATGATGTGGCCGAAAGTGTTTCTGATTTATCGGCAGCGCGAACGCTTGCAGCGACCAACACGCTGCTGACACGCAAGAGTGCCGCGCTAGCGGCTGCGTTTTCAGCACTTGCCGCTGGAATCCTGGTGGCGATTGGCATGACTTGGATCGTCTCCAGAAATGCGGCGCCGCATGGCGAATCCGAACCGGTCATCGCCAAGATCCTCTCACGCGAAGATGCCGCCTGGGAAAGCGCTCTACCAACCGCGGTCGGGTCCGAACTATCCGCCGGCACGCTCACCTTGAAAGCGGGCGTCGCCACAATCCTGTTCCGGTCTGGCGTGAAGGTTTCTCTTGAAGCGCCCGCGCAGCTCGAGCTGATTGATCCGATGCGCGGACGAATCAACCACGGTGCCGCAGTGATCGACGTCCCCGACTCTGCGATCGGCTTTGTGATCGAAACCCCGGACGGCTATGCCGTTGACTACGGCACCAAGTTTGCCGTCCTTGTTGATGCTGAAAAAGAGAAATCAGATTTCGAGTTGATCGAAGGCGAGATCTCGGTTCATCACCCAGGGTCGGGCGAAGAACTGCGACTGTCAAAAAAGCGTGATGCCGCGACGATCGTAGACGACACGTTGTTTGCAGGGTCGGCCAAGCGAAACGAATCTCCAACCCGAGTGCCAAGCGCGTCCGATCGTGAGCAACGCGTGCGGCTGCAAGCAGACATCCTTTCGTCGGTTCTCAAGAATCAAAACCGCCACCGAAAATGGCACTCAAATATTTTGAAGTCGAACATGCTCTCGGCCAGAAAGGCTCCGGGCGGACGATTCGATCACTACTCGCTACTCGCCTTTGACCTTCCCGATTTCGAGGACGCACCGATCGAATCGGCAAGCTTCCGCGTGAACCTGGTGCCTGGAACAGCGGGATTCTCGCTGCGACTGCCCGAAACTTGCCACTTTCGAATCTACGGAATCGCCGACGAAAAGCTTCAGCAATGGAAGTCGGGCGTCGTCTGGGACGAGGCGCCGAGCATTGACGACGGAGTACTGCTGGGACGGTTTGAAATCCCGCGCAGCAAGCAACGCGGTATCTTCGGGATCTCTGGTCCGAGGTTACTCAGGTTCTTGAATGAGAACCAAGGCAAGCGGGTGACGCTCGTTCTCTACCGCGAGACCCAGCAGCTTGAGACAGGCCCGGGCGACACACACCTCTTCGCCGGCTACGTGCATCCTGAATCGGTTGGGCCGATCATTGAGATGGTTGTTGGTGGCCAGCGATCGGCATCAAACTCGCGTTCCCAAAACGAATCCGATTGATTCCGCTAAAAGAGATCGACTTCACCCGCCGCGACGTCGGTCTCTTCTTCGTCACTATGCTGTTCGGACCAAAAAACGGCTGGTTCACCTTTGAGTAGGTTGTGCAATTGCTCGATCTCGTGCTCAACCTTTTTCAGTCCCTGACTCATCGGATCCTGAAAGCTCAAATGCGAAAGCGTTCGATTGGAGTAGTCCAGGATTTCGCTATTTGCTGATTCGATGTGTTCCCGCACAACTTCCATCGAGTGGGCGAGGTGGTTGCTCTTTCGTTCGATCCGATCCATCTCCGACGAAAAGCGGTTCGTTAGCGAGCTCATGTGTTCGCCGATTTCCGTTGCTTCCCTGTTCATCGAAGGCAATGCAACTGAGAACGGAGCAACAATCTGTTCGATCTGCTCGGCGGCGGTGCCAACGCAATCAGCAAACTCTTGAACGTTCTCGCCAAGGACGTTGAACCCACGCCCCTCTTCGCCAAGCTTCATCGCTTCGAGTCGCAGGTTGATGGCCAGCACCTGACTCGTCTTGGTCAACTCGGCGACGTTGTTGGCGCACGACTCAATGGTCTGACAGGCTTCGGTCGCGCGATCTGCCAACTTGCGATGCTTGGCAAAGAACTCGCTTGTCTGTTCCATAAAGGACGACATTGTTTCCAACTGGCGATGAACCAAATCATTGATTGCCACGGAACTCGACGAATCATCGCTGATGCCCGTTGCCGAGGCCAGCGCCTCTTGAGCCTCGCGATTGCCTTCGGTAGCAAGGCGAACGATTTCATTCAGCAACCCGCCGATCTTGAGCGCAGCCTCTTCTGTCGACTGCTGCATCTCGGTAATGTCGCCCGCGATGACGTTCATCGCTTCGGCACACTGATCGAGCGGATCGACGGCCGTTTCGATCGCTTCGCCAGTGGCTTCGACGTCGAGTTGATCTTCGTCTTCCATAGTGCCCCTCACGTTAATTCAATGGACAATGCCACGAACAAACATGCGTCACCTGGGGGTTCGCATTAGGGGCCAGACGAAGTTATCCGAGGGGGAATCAGGGAATCCCGGATCGGATTGTTCGGGTGATGGCGTTTGAGCTGGTCGGCGCAGATGCCACACCGTGGGCTACAAATCTTCAACCTGCCGAGCGAAGATCACCCTTTGCCGCTGTGCAGCTCGAACGGAACCGACTTGTCGATGATCTGTTCCTCAGGCCCCCAACCTTCAAGCACAAAAACGATCTTCCAAACGCCGTCGAATCGCTGCAGGACACAGCCGAGGGCCTTCATCTTTCCCGGCTTTCGGTCGAGTTCTCGCGTCACGATGATTGCGTCTTCAGGTTTCAATCGCGGGTACACGCGAAGCGGCCGGAGCAGTTGCGACTCCGCAACCCGACCCCAGTACAGTTTCCCTTCCGAAGCCGCCGGTTGCTTCTTTTTCGCCATCTGCTCACGCCGCGCCTTTTCAAGCAAGGCTCGGACCTCGGGCGTCAATTCCTTTGCCTTGTCGCCATTGAGCACATCGTCGAAGGGGTGCTTCTTTCTCCCATTTTCAACACGCTGCAAGTACTCGCGGAGCGGAGAATCGGCTTCTTCAAAAAGTGCGTCTTCGGCAATCAGTTCGTCGATATCACGGTGCTTTTCGCCAGCATAGATCGCGTGAAAATCTGAAACCAACGGCGAAATCTCTTTACGAAGTTCATCGTTGAGCGCGAGCTCTTCACAAATTGCCGTTGAAGTAACCAACCATAGCGGCGCGATCAGCAACAGCGGGCGGGACAAGAATGAGAGCATAACGATTTCCAAGAGCAAACAAGAACGGAATCATTGAGGAGGATGGACGCTCTCCCCACACGCGACTCCTTTGTAGGGGAAATCGCAGCGTCATACCAATCATTGCGATCACTCAGCTGAATTTGAACCGGCTGTTTTTAGCGGCAACGTGTCGGTCGGCGGAATTTCATCGCGAAAGAGCTGGCCGGCTTTTCCGGTGATTCGAAGGTAGTGATCGCTGGGCAGACCGTCGTAGGTCAGGAATTGGACGTTCTCGCCGACCGGGGGCGAATTGGTGCATTTGAAAATCGCCGTCGCCTCGTCAACTTCGTCAAACATCGCGACGTAAACCATCCCCGCCCCTGATCGTTTGGCTGCAACAAATTGCGACCACAAGAACTGACCCCCGTCACGCGGAATTTGCCCGAGTGGATCGCGACCTTCAGAAAGGTTATGCCAACTGAAACCGGGAAACACCACGGGCAGATAGTCAATTCGATGTTGTCGCGCCCACGCCAAATCAGGCTCCATCACTTCGGTGGCATGACGCCTGACTTGCTGCTCGTTGCGGTAGCGTCCCACCGTCCAGGGGCTGATGACGTCACACTTTTCGAGGATGCGATGGAAGGTTTGATCGTCGACGCTGTCACGTGTTTGTTCACGCCAGAAAGTGGGAATGCCAACCATCACGCTGCAATTGGAAGCCTTCAAAGCGTCGACAAGCTTCTCGCATTCCGCAAGGCTGTAGCTGCCCTGTTGGTCATGCCGCTCCTTGAAACCGATTCCCCAAACCGCGACCAAAGGTCGCCTTTCGTGGTGGAGGTACGAGCGGCTTCGCGTGATGCGCCACTTGCGATGCAATTCGTCCCAGTCGTTAATCACGCGATCGATTGAACCACGTTTCATGCCCGACAGGTCATACATCACGGCAAAAGCGCGTCCATACTTTTCCGCTGCGGCCTGGCAGTGGCGCAGCACGCGGTTCTTTTGCGCCTGGTCATCGGCATGGTGAATGCGATTGGTAAAGCGTTGCACCATCGCACCGTCGATACCGTACTGCTGCATCCACTGAAAGTGACGCATCACCGTTTTGCGTTTGGCGCTACTGAAGACGTTTGCGACGCTGCCATCGGCGTGACGGAATAGCGTCGGAAACTTTTCATCATCATCGAACTCGGAAAGATCGGGCCAAAGGTCGACCGTTACATTGCCTGGGCCAAAGGGCTGGCTTCGACGTCGAGCCCAATGCGTCCAGCCTCGAGCCATCCCGTCCCCCTCACAATTGAACCAGCCTTGGTAGCCACACATGACTTTGCCCCGCAGCGTCGTGCAATCGACCTTATCGAGCGATTGGCTGCTGGCATCATGGTGGCACCAAAGTGATAAGAATGCCAAAAACAGTGCTGTGGTGGATGCTTGGCACGAGTTTGGCATTCTCATCCGTTCAATCATGAGGGGTCGGGGAATGGGCGCGCGCTTGTGATTGCCGAAGTTCTAGCGTAGCGCGAAAACGCTCGAGGTGATCAACATGTTTTGGGTTGGCGGCGAGGTTATGACGCTCACTTGGGTCGCGGCGGAGGTCATAAAGCTCTTCGCCCCCGGGCCATTTGGCATAACGCCAATTCTGATTTCGAATCGCGTAACCAAGTTGCCCACGCCAAGTCACGACACTGTAGGCGTCCGATTTCTCGTGTTCTGCCGCAGGATCGTCCAGCAAGGGTGCCAGCGAAACACCCTGCAAGTGTTCGGGCGCAGGTAATCCAGCCAGATCCGTGAGGGTTGGAAAGAGGTCAACCAATTCGGCCATCGCTTCGCAGCGTTGTCCACGAGCGCTGCTATCCGGAACGCGGATCACCAGCGGCACTTTGGCTCCGATGTCGAAGAGCGTCACCTTGCCCCAAAGGAAATGGTCGCCCAAGTGATAGCCGTGGTCGGAAGTGAGGACGACGATCGTGTTGTCATCCAGCCCCGCAACCTTCAAATGTTCGAGCACGATTGAGATCTGTGCATCGATGAACGAGACGCAAGCATGGTAAGCCTGCATGAACTCGCGCCGACGCGATTCGTTTTCCACACCAAGCTCAAATCCGAACTCACGGTAGCGACCGTTGATTGCATCGCGCGGGATCGAATCCCACAGGTTGGGACGATCGCGAAAGAACTCGATCTTCTCAGCAGGATAGAGATCGAAATACTTTTGGGGAGCCAGAAATGGGACGTGCGGCTTTTGGATTCCGAGCGCGATAAAGAACGGCTTGTCACCTGGTCTTCCCTGCTTCAGCCAATCGACCACTTGGCGAACGTTCTTGCCATCACGATGTTGGTGATCACTGAGTCCACTGGGACCATGTCCCGGCGGAGTCTGCGCATTCAAGGGTGCGATCGCCGCTTTTCGCGCGTCACGCCAAAGGCGACGATTCTTCGGCAAGTCGATCGAACCCCGTTGCGCTTCGAACGCTCGCTTGGCCACTGCGACGATCGGAAGCTCATCGTTCTCGAAACGCTCGTGCTCATGCCAGGCAACTTCACCATGCTCGTGACGCGGTGAATGAAAGACCTTGCCGACACTCGCCGTCCAATAGCCGTGCTGCTTGAAATACTGTGGCATCGAAACGGTACCGGGCCGCGTCTGGCGAATGTCCGCCTTGTTGTCCAACACACCGGTCGACTCGGGATAGAGCCCGTGCAGGAAGGACGCCCGCGACGGACCGCAAACCGGATACTGACAATACGCGCGCTCAAACGTAACCCCTTCGGCAGCCAATCGATCAAAGGCAGGCGTCTGAATTTGGTCGTAGCCCGAGGTCGACACGTGCGTGTTCAGGTCATCGCACACAATCAGCAGAACGTTCGGACGCTGGGCTGAATCCGCAATCGCGGTCAGCGAAATCAGAATCGCGATCAGGCAACTGTAACGTGCGACGGAAAACAGCGGCACAAAGCGGGTGAGGAACGCTTGCATGGAGGAGAAGAGCTGGGCGTTGGTGAGCGGGAGTGTTTGCAAATAGCAGGTGAATCGCCGCGGTTACGGGGGAAGATCGTTTTTTTGGAAAAGCCAATCGGGTGATCACCGTTTGTAGTCCCGCCTTCAGGCGGAAGAGCCGAGGATTCCGACCAAAGCTCGGTACGACGAACGAGCCGTAGCTACCTTCGCCAGAAGGTGGACGCGCCCGCAGACCACCCGCCACTACCCCACGCTCTGGCGAGCGTAGCTACGGCGAGCGGAATACCGGCCCAACAACAAGCGTAACCAACGTGAGGGGTGGGCTATTTGCTTTCTGCTGCTAGTGTGGACGGCGGAATTACGGACGAAACCAAATCACACAGAGTTTCGGGAATGTCGACCCCAGAGTTCATTCAATTGCTGACCGGAAGCCAGAGCCGGATCTACGCCTACATCTATTCGCTCGTCTTTGATGCGGACCAGGCTGACGATATTTTGCAGCAGACCAACGCAGTCCTCTGGGAAAAATCTTCCGAGTTCGAAATCGGCACCAATTTTGTTGCCTGGTCTTTTCGTATTGCCTATTTCCAAGTTCTCGCTCATCGCAAAAAGCAACAGCGCGATCGGTTGGTTTTTGATGACACCTTGCTTGGAAGCATCGCATCGGCGGCATCTGAAAGCGACGCGGCGTTCGAATCCAAACAGCGCCAGCTTCGCAAGTGCCTCGACAAGCTCAGTCAGCGACAACGCGAATGCGTCCAACGACGTTATGACGCTGGAGCCAATCTCGACGCGATCGCAGCGGACATGAACCTAAAATCGAACGCCGTCAAACAGCTTCTGTATCGTGCGCGCAATGCGTTACATCGCTGCGTGCATTCGGACATGCCCAAGGAGGCAGCGACATGACCGAGGCAACACGCAGGGAGATAATCGAACTTTTTGATGCCGGAATCGATGCACAGTCGCCCCTTGATCAAAAGCAACGGGTCGCTGAGTTGATCCGCAATGATGACGAAGCACAAGCGTTCTTCATCGAGATGTGCCAGATGCACGCCATGTTGGCGTGGGAGCATGGTGCAATTGATGCGATGTCATTCGAAGAGTTCCCCGCCGAAACACAACGTGACCCTCGTGACTTGCTGCTCATCATTCGCCGCTGGCGGCTTGTCGCACTGGCAGCCTCCCTGCTGTTGGTGGTGACCGTCTGCTGGATGACGCTTGCAGCAATGAACGATCGTCAGACACAGCGAGAGTTCGCGTTGCAAAAAGGCAGCTCCCCCTCAACCAAAAGCAGCAACGTCGCATGGCAGGACCGCGACGTCGTCGGAACGGTCTCGCATCTTCGCGGGGCGTCTCTCGGTGCCGAGGGACTCAAACCACCTTTGGGCGAAACGGACCAATTGCGAACAGGGTACTACCGTCTCAAATCCGGATTTGCTGAACTGAATCTGCAAAGCGGCGTCCGAATGGTCGTTGAGTCTCCGGCGGAATTCGAAATCGATTCGCCCATGCTGGTCGTTGTCCATCAGGGCAAGTTGTCCGCGCGGGTTGCTCCCGAAGGCAGAGGGTTCGCAGTTGAAACTCCTTCGGCGCGTTTGGTGGATCACGGCACCGAATTCTGCATCGATGTCTCGCAAGAAGTGGGAAGCGAAGTTCACGTGTTCGATGGCGAAGTGACGGTGCGTCCCAAGTTCGCTCGTGCTGAATCAGACGACCTGAGACTCACGGCTAACCAGGCGACTCGAATTCGCGGCGAAAGCGGCATCCCCGAAGGAATCGACATCGACCACGCGCGGTTTGTGCGACAATTGAGCGAGCCGATTGGAGAGCAAGCTGGTTACGCCAAACTCCTCGCATCACTGCAGCCGCGGATGTGGTTCCGAATGCCACCGGCTGTCGACGGGATCACGCTTGCCGACCGAGGCTCCAACCGCAACGACGCCACACTGTTCGCTGGCAAGAAAGACCATTCTTCGTTCAAGGCGGGTCGTGTTGGCAGCAGCCTGCACCTGGGAGGCCCAAGTTCGGGATCCTATGCACACGTCTCTAACTACAGGCCTTTTGAAGGCGGCGCGATGACCCTTTGCGTCTGGGTGCGTGCCGATAGCCGCCCACGCTGGGCAGCGATCGCCAAACACTGGTCGCTTGAATTCACCGAGGATCGCACCTCCTACTCAGGCGCCGGTGGGCAATTTCACTTTGGCCTTCACGAAGATAGCGGCGATCTTGAGTTGCAAGTTCGCGACACCGAAGGACGGATCGTGAAGCTGCGAGAGAACGTTCCGCTGCCGATTGGCCGCTGGCATCATGTTGCGTTCGTCGTGGACGGATCCAAAGTTCGCATGTATCGAAACGGCATGCTCGTCGATGCTGCGGTTTGCAATGGCTTGGCGATCGATGGCCCATCCACCATGGGAATCGGCGCGAAATTGAACGCCGAAGGCACAGCGCCCAATCTGACAAACCCCGGTTACTGGCATGGCCGAATCGACGAACTGGCATTGTTTGACACCGCGCTAAGCGAGACGCAAATCAAACTCTTGGCCAACGTCCTTGGCCCTCTGCTGGGTTCCTAATTGCATCTCTTGCAGCACGACAAGCACCGACACCTTCAGCCCGCTTCGCGAAGGCCCTCGACCTTGCTAGGCTTTGCCGACACGCCTTCCCACCCGAGTAGCATTGCCGCGACGTGCAACCCATCGAGTACTTTGACCGTTACCAACAAAAAACTTGTGTCGAGCAAGTTTATGGCGACGCCTACCTCCGCTGGATCTACACCACAACGACAGGCAAGCTAACGCTCGAAACTCTCGTCAAGCGACTATGGTTTTCGCGCTGGTACGGATGGAGAATGGATCAGCCGGCGTCGCGTGAAAAGATCTTGCCATTCATCGATCAATACCAACTCGACTCCGGTGAATTCGCCAACGACGCGTCGGAGTTTCAAACGTTCAACGAGTTCTTTTTCCGCAAACTCAAGCCAGAAGCTCGTCCAGTTGAACAAGCTTCGGACCGCGTTGTCTTTCCTGCTGACGGTCGCCACCTTTGTATCCCCGATCTTTCACAGACCGAGGGGCTGTTCGTCAAAGGCGAAATGTTCGATCTCGAAACGCTGCTTGGCGACACCGAGCTCTCGCGGCGCTATGCCAACGGATCGCTCCTGCTCTCGCGTCTCTGCCCCGTCGACTATCACCGCTTTCACTTCCCAGCCAAGGGACAAGCGGGCCCCACACGGCTGATCAATGGCCCGCTCTACTCGGTCAATCCAATCGCGCTCTGCCAAGACATTCACATTCTCGCCAAGAACAAACGCACCGTTTCGATCCTTGAAACTGAGAATGTGGGACGTGTGCTGCTGCTCGAGATTGGTGCGACTTGTGTTGGTGGCATCTGCCAAACCTATGAAGCTGGTACCACCGTCGACAAAGGATCCGAGAAAGGCTATTTCCGATTTGGTGGATCATCAACGATCACTCTTTTTGAACCGGGCCGCGTTCGATTCGACAATGACCTAGTCGAAAACTCGGCCAAGCAAGTCGAACTCTACGCTCGAGTTGGCGACGGCATGGCGACGATCCTTTAACAGCCGATCGTGCTTTGGCCGATCATTCACGGTCCAGCGAGTCGACGAGAACCTGTGCCGTTGACCTGGCTGCTTTGAGGTATTTCGGTGGCAGCCCCATCGGTGTGAGTGACTCCTGATTGAAGCAAATCGAGATCACCCCGTACGCAACGCTCCAACATTCCGTCTTCTTTGCTTTCGGGAAGGCAAGCGAAAGTTGCTTCGCCACCGCCTGCACCAGTCCATCGATATACCCATACACCAGCTCGCGCACCTCGGGGTAGGTTTCGCTCGCCGCGATCAACGCTTCGAGCACCAGCACGTCTGCGGTGCTACCGGAAGACTTTGCGGGAAAGAAAAACTCGATCAAACCGCCGACGCGATGCTCCGGGCAAAGTCCTTCAATCAGCTTGTCGAGCTCCTGTTGATACTTGCCAACAACGCGTTCGGCCAGCGCGATGACGAGGTCATCGCGATTACCGATGTAATGCCTGAGGATGCTTCGTTTCATCCCCGCTTGCTCGGCAATGCGTTCGGCCGAGCTGCCGTCGAGTCCGAAACGTGCAACGCAAACCTCGAACGCATCAAGGATTTCAGCCTTGCGAATCTGAGTAAGATCAGGGCGTCCCATCATGAATCCCCGGAAAAGTTGTTTGTCACAGTTGACAATTTACAACACCCGCCGTAGATTTGCAAGGGTGACAATCTACTCAGGAGGCAACCATGCCCAACTTTTCCATGCGTTCGGCAGTCTGGTCCGCAGTATTCGCGTTGCTGGCGGGCGTTACACCAGCCGCCGCACAATCAGGCTCGCGGTCGATCCAAAACGAAGTTTCCTACACGAACGATATCGAACCGATCGTGCGAAACTTTTGCACCACGTGCCATGCGGGGGACGATCCCGAAGGCGAGTTTGTTTTGACTCGCTACGAGGACGTGCGGAAGCATACCGAGAAAGGCAAACTGCTCGCCCGCATCGTCGATGCTGACGAACCGATGCCACCGAGTGGACTGATGCCAAACTACATGCGGCACATGTTTCGTTCTTGGGCCGAGGGTGGATACGTCAACAAGGGGAAAGCGATGCAGGGAAAACCAGCGAAAAAGTACGCAGACTTTACGCCGCCAGAAATCGTTCCGATCGACATCAACAAGCAGGGCTTTGAACTCCTTGAATCGATGCAGGGCCACTGGATCGGATCGATGAATCTGATGGGCCAAGAAATGGACTGGATGGCCTTTGACTATCGAGCAATCGCCCCCTCACATGTTCACGGAATCTTCGAAGGTGGGACAATCGGCAATCTGTTCACCTCGTTTTTTGTGACCGATTTCAAGGGAACTCGCACCATCATGGCGCGCAACGGCGGGTTGCTAAACGGAATCTACCGCACAAGCTATTTCGTCTTGGACGATGTCCAATACGGCAACAACTGGGCCTACTATCGATTGGTCGATGCCCACGGCGGAAGCGACATCATGTGGATGGATCTGACCTTCTACGGCGAGACACTTGAGTTCAACGCCTACACGAGTCGCTTCGGATTGACCGAGCCGAAACCACACATGGCGTTCAAGGCGAAACGTCGCCACAAAGAACTTGCTCGCGAAGCTGCCCGGATCGTGGGCTTTCCCAAGAATGTGGTCGATCGCAGTTTTGCGGAGGGACTCCCCAAACCGAACTGGCCGGACGATGTTCCGTTGACGTCCGCGAGCTACGTGTCGGAAGTAAAGGGAAAATCGCTGGTCGAGCTTGGCAAGATTGCCAAGGATCCCTATCGAATCGATCAGATGCCTCACCTATCCCAGTTGACCGTTTCGGTGGACCGGACCGCCGCGACTCGCGGCAAAAAGTTGCACATGTATTTGTCGCGAGAAGCCCTCACCGACGCGAAAGGAAGATTCATCACGCAAGGTGGCTACGTGCGAATGGATCTCCTTGATGGGCTGCTGTCCTTTCCCGAAATCAGTAGCAAAACGGATCAGTTCACCTTCACCTACCTGCATCCAGGACGGTACTTCCTGACGGTCGTTGCCGACATGGACGGAGACGGTTTCCCATCGCCTGGCGACATCACCCATCGCGTGACCCCCATCGAAGTCAAGGCAAAGGCAACACAAACGTTCCATGTAACCGGTTTGAACGTTCGCAACTGACGCGCCGCCGAACTCGTTACACTCTCAACGTGTCACAAGGACATTCGAAAATCGATCCGGTTGCGACAAGTTGGGAAGAAGATGGAAAGCTACGAGGAAATCCACGCCGAGACGCTCAAGGCGTTGGAACAGGGCAAGCATGATGACGCGTACCAACAATTTCGCTGGGTCCTCGAGTACGGCTCGGACTACCTCGACGGCTCAGAGCGTCAATTTGTCGAGGCGATCGAGATCTTTTCGACTATCGCCACCCATTTCGCACCCGACGAGTTCGTAGAAAAGATACGCGCCGTCGCCGAGCGTCCTGGTGACATCCAGGCGAGTTACGACTTGGGTTACATGCTTTACGAAGAAGGACTGTTCGGCATCGCCGCAACGGTTCTGTCACGCGCCGACCACTTGGCCCCCGGTCAACCAGCGATCATTTCCGAATTGGTCATGTGCCTAGAAAACATGAACCGCTGTGGGGACGCCGTCGCACTGCTGCAAACTTACGCCGACATGGCTGACGAGGATTTCCTGCTGGCCTATCACTTGGCGTTTAACGGTGTGATGTCGGGAGACATGGAGCTTAGCCGCCAGCAATTCGTCAAACTGCCCGAGCTCGCCGATGAAAGCGAGGACGCGCGATCCATGGTCGAGCGTATCGGCCGGTTCGTGAAGCGATTCGATCAAGTCCGCAATGCTTGCCAGCTTGATCTGCAGGACCTTCGCGGTTGGCATTACGTCATCACGGGCGGACTGCTCACACACCTGTCGCCCTACGGTTATCCCGAACCGATGAACGGTCGCTACGCCTTCGTCCAAGACAACGCGTCCGTCGTCCACGATGGTATCAACCAGTTGGTACGAATCGTCGGACGCAAGGGACTTGAATTCAAGCAAGTGCTCGCCATCGAGGATCGGTCGTCAGAGATCTTGGCGGCCGCCATTGCCAAAACACTCGGGCTACCTTCGCAAAGTTGGGACGGCAAATCAGACGCCGAAGACTCGTTGATCGTTGCCTACGATCTTTCGGCAGCCGATTTAGAACCCTACGAATCCTTGCGACTGCGACGGCCTGGGCAGTTGCTCTATTCACATGCACACTGCTGGGTCCGGTCGTGTCCGATCGCGCCCGACGTCGTCACCTTCTTGCACCAGTACAACACGTCTCCTTGGGACTCACAGATGCGTGCTGATTCCGAGTCGGAGGAACCCACGTATTCCGATCCAGATGATCGCCCCATCGAGGTGATTGCCGATGAGCTGTTGGCAAGTGAGCCGTTTGATCCAGGCGAACTTGAGGGCGAGGAGTCATCGCCAGCAGAGCTTTCTGACGAACTGATCGATGCGCTTGGCCGCTTCCCTCTCTCGGGAGGGATGCGTGAAATCGCATGGGAAACCTCCCCCGTTCAAAGCAGTCGCTTCGCGTAGCAAGAAAACGCGAACCGCCGTCAGCCGAACGCGCTAGCGTCGGGCCCTACACCTTGCTTTGAATCGCGTAAGGCCCGACGCTAACGCGTTCGGCTCATGGTTTCGCCCACGCTGCTGGCAAGTTAAGAATTTGACGCGAGTGCTAGAATGGTGACCGCAAATCACGCATCACTTGAGCCGGCTCTTGACCACCGTGACGTTCCGAAACCGGGTGGCTGCTGATTAGAATATCAGCTTCTCATTGCCATACTCTTGAGCCTTGGCAGCTCACCCTTTTCGAAATCGATCACAACATGAACCAATCTCGTTTGGCAGGCAGACTGCGTCTATCTCTATTAGCGCTTCTGGTTGTTGTCACGGCGACCGCGTGCGGCCAAGCGCCTTCGTCGCGCGTCACACCTTGGACGGCGTCGCGAGTGACCGGAAGCCCCGAGCCACCGCTGCCCTACAAAACGACTCGCGTTTTTTCGAAAGTCGAACTCAATCATCCAACCGACATCACTTGGTTGCCTGATGCGAAAAAGTGGATTGCCAACCACGCGGGCGGGCACATCGTTTCGTTTGACAACGATCCTGAAAACGCGGTCGCGACCCACCTGATGCACCTTAGCGACGTTCACTCCGAACGAGTCGGAACGGCGTACACGACCAAGTTTCATTACGACCAAAAAAACCAACCCTGGTGTTTCTTCGTCTTCACCAACCAGCAGCAAGCGGGTAAAGGCCATCACCTTGGACGGCTGCGCGTGTTGGACCCAACCGTTCCAACATTCGATCGCGAAAGCATGACGATCCTCGCTCGCTGGAAGAGCCCCGGACACGTGGGCTCGAGCATGCAGTTTGGTCCTGATGGGATGCTCTATGTCTCGATTGGTGACGGTCAACCTCCCTACCCACCCGATGGTGACAACACGGGCCAGGATCGCAGTGACCTGCGTTCGTCCATCTTGCGTATCGACGTTGACGATCCCACCGAGGACCAGCCGTACCGTGTCCCTGATGACAACCCGTTTGTCGGCCAAGAAGGGGTGCGCCCCGAGATCTGGGCATTCGGTTTTCGCAATCCATGGAAGATTGCCTTTGATCCAAACACAGGCGATTTGCTCGCCGCCGACGTGGGCTGGGAACAACGCGAGCTGATCCACCGTGTGCTCAAAGGACGCAATCACGGTTGGAGCATCATGGAGGGCAGTCAACAGGTGAAACCTGACGAAGTGCCACCGGTACCGATCACACCACCACTGTTCGAACACAACCACCTCGACTCGCGATCGATCTCTGGCGGCTACTTCTGGCAAAGCGATCGCATCCCCGAATTGAAGGGAGCTTACCTGTACGGCGACTGGATGACCGGAAAGGTGTGGGGACTGAGATACGAAGGGGACGAAGTCGTTTGGCAACAGGAGCTGGTCGATACGCCGCATCGCGTCATTAGCTTCATGGAAGGTCCAGACGGCGAGGTCTACATCGTGGCCTACGACGGAACCATCTTGCGATTGGACCCGAACGTCCAAACGAAATCCGACCTGCCTTTCCCAAGCAAGCTGAGCGAGACCGGTTTGTTTGCCAATGTTGCCGCCCAACAACCGGCCGAGGGTGTCGTCGAGTACGACATCAGTGCGCATCACTGGGGCGACGGCACACACTCGCGGCAATGGATCGGTGTCCCTGGCTCCGAGCAGCTGACGTTGTTCAAAACGGCCGATTGGAAGACCGGGCAATCGAAAGGACGCTTTGTCTTTCCGATCGATACGGTGGTGGCGAAAACGGTCAGCTACTTTACCCGCGCCGGTGACCCCTCTTCACAACGGCACATCGAAACGCAATTGCTTCACAAGTTCAATGAAGAATGGCGGGCCTACAATTACATCTGGAATGAAGAGCAAACCGACGCGATTTTGCAGCCGGATGACGCGGTCGAATCGAAACTCACCATCCAAGATGCGACCTTCCCCGGTGGTACGCGAACACAAACTTGGCGTCACGCCAGTCGCAGTGAATGTTTGCTATGCCATATTTGGTCGGCCGGCACGGTCCACGGCTTTTGGCCCGAACAACTCAACATCAACATTGACGGTACGAACCAACTTGATCGGATCACGGCAGTCGGTCTGTTCGGCGAAGAATTGCCACGCCCCCAAACCATCGCGTCGCCCCACGACCCAACGCGATCACTCGAAGATCGTGCACGCTCTTATCTGTCTTTGAACTGCTCCAGTTGCCACCGAAAACTCGGCGGCGGCACAGCGAACTTCAGCTTCGACATTACCGAATCCCTCGAGGTGAACGGATTCCTCGATGCACCGCCCGGACAAGGAACGTTCGGCCTCAAAGACGCCTGCGTCGTCGCCAAGGGAGACAAGTATCGAAGCGTCCTTCTGTATCGCATGCTCAAAGCTGGGCGAGGGCATATGCCGCAGTTTGGATCGAGCACGATTGACTACCAAGGTGTCGAATTGATGTCCGATTGGGTTGAATCACTTGGCTCAAGCACGACCGACGAATCGCACTTCAATGCCGCCATCGCCGAAATCAAACAGGGGAACGTTGACAGCGTCGACTCGTTGCTTGGTTCATTGCCGGGTGCCATGGCACTCTCTTTGGCCTGTGCTCACGGTGAAATCGATTCGCCGACCAAAGACGCAATCATCAAAGTTGCGGTCAGTCACCCCGAAGCGATGGTGCGAGATCTGTTCGAGCACTATCTGCCCGAGGAACAACGTATCAAACGCCTTGGCGCGAGCATCAACGAAAAGGAACTGTTGGCCATCGCAGGAGACGTCGAACGTGGTCGAGCGTTGTTCGAAACGGCCAAAGATGTCAGCTGTCGCTCGTGTCATCAAATCGGCAAAGTCGGTCAAGCGATTGGCCCTGATTTGAGTTCGATAGGATTGCAACAAAAGCCAGCTGAGTTGTTGGCAAGCATTGTCCGTCCCTCCGAAAAGATCGACCAGAAGTTTCAGTCGAAACAAGTGCTCACCTTTGACGGTGAAGTCCTTAGTGGCATCATCGTGTCAGAAGACGACGAGCAGGTGATTGTTGCCGACGCAAAAGGCAAGAAACACACCATCGACAAAGACGATATCGAGATGATGCGACTGGCCGACAAATCGGCGATGCCAGAACAACTCTTGTCCGGAATGACGCCGCAAAGCGCAGCCGACTTGCTGGCCTATTTGATGGCTCAGCGAAAGCCAATCGAGAAAGAGTAGTAGCGACGCTCGCCAGAGCGTGGGGTAGCGGAGACCGCAATACCAACGCAACCACCTTCTGGCGAAGGTAGCTACGAAAGAATCGGAATTCGCTCTCCGTGAACTCTGTGGCTTCCAAACGCACCGTAGCTACGCTCGCCAGAGCGTGGTGTGGTGGACACCGCAAAACCAACGCGCCCACCTTCTGGCGAAGGTAGCTACGAAGTCTTTAGCTTCAGCCTTGCGGATCTCCTTCTGTCATGCGGAGCATGACCTACTCGGTCGGGATTGTTGGCTTCTTGCCGTGCAACGAGACGCCCCAGTACATGAAATGGGGTAGATGACCTACAAACGGCTGTGCGCGTGGGCATTCCCAAACCCGGTTCTCGTCGACCGTTAGGAACATCGGCAAGTTACTCAACGGCGCCGCCGAAAAGGTCCACTTCGCATCCTGGTCATCCCCGACCGCTTCAATCAACAAGATCAATTCGGGGTCGGTTCCCATCACGTAGGCGAACAGGGCGCCGTCAATGACGCCGTGCTTGTCACTGTCGTATCGATAGAGAGGCTGAGCCAATAACCGAAGCGAGCCCGCACCATCGGGCGTGCCCTCCGGGATATGGGCGACAAATCGCCGGGCAAGCCGGCGCATCTGCGTTAGCCTCCGCAGAGGCGACGGAACGGGACGATCCGCTTGGGGGATGTCTTTGCGCTCAATGCCCGCTTCACCGGCATTCCAATCGGGGACCACCCCGCGCTGGCTGGTTCGCGGCTCATGCGCAGAAACAATCGGCGCCAGCGACAACGAATGAAACTCGTGCGAGACGTGCCGTCGCTCGGCATCTTGTGGACTAATCACCGACCAGATTGCGCCTACAATTTCGGGTCGACCATCGCTCGTCCAAACGTACGCAGCACCATGAGTGTCGCGAATACGAATCGGATTGGTGAACGTCAGTAGCGGCGTCTTGACCAAGTCGAGCAATTCTTTGTTTTCACCAAGGCGAAACATCTCATAGGCCGCTGCATCGTGCGCATACCGCTGCATCCATAACTTGCGCACCTCTTCTGTCGGCGTTTCGTCCGATTGTTGTGCGTTTGCGACCAACGTGCTGCCGAAAACCATCGACAAGACAAGTGACAGGCGGGCCGTGAACATCAAAGACTTCCTCGCGGAAAACGCATTATTAGACACAACGTCTAATGGTAGTGTTTGGCCAGCGGGCAATCAAGTTTTGTGATCAGGTTGCTTTGTGCACGCGCCGCCGTGTAGGGTTTGTCGCAATTGAAATGCAAGGAGTTGCGAACATTCATGACAAAAGATGCTTTCTCACCGGGCCCCACCGATTCAACCGTTCGTGATTCGAAGGGGAAGGTCATCTCCGTCCCGAAGGGCTGGGCTTTATTGCCACCGGGAGATGCAGGAATGACGCGGCGAGTGAAGGCGGCTGGCGAGCATTGGGTGGTCCAGGAAAAGAAAGGGCGTCGCACCTTTTCCAAAGGCGTTTGGGCGCCCGCCGAAACGATCAACCAGATTCGCGCAGACTTGGATGCCGAGCGATCGACTGATGCCTACGCAAAACGAAAAGCCTCCGACGCCAAACGTCGCCAAAAGGTCCAAACGGAATATGTCGACGAGTTCTATGGCGAGGTGCTCGGCTACCTCGACTTTCATCCGGCCCACCACGACATCGCGGAAAAGCTTGCTCGTGCAGTGACCAAGCATGCGACGCCCGTTGGCAGCGGCACGGTTGCTCGCACCAAACGCATCCCGGTCGAAAAGCGTGCGGAAGCGGCCGTGATCGCTTGGATGCGTCATCAGACGACCGCGTACGACAACATGAAGATCCCCCGCGTGAAGGGGAAACGCCGAGAAGTGCGCCGAATGCTGGCGCAGCGATCGAAACATCTACTCGACGGTTATCGAAGCGAGCGGGACTTGGATAAGACCTGCCCCTTGAAACAGGCTCTTGACGTCAAGTAAGGCCCTCGCTTCTTTGTATGTCAATCCAGGCAATCCCGTGTGTCTTTAACGCCAAGCTCGCGGTTGACCTACCACTATTCTATCACGGAGGCACGACGCTCTGTCGCATTATCCGCGAATTATATTGGCGTTATGAACCAGACTTGCTACTGTGTGTCATTAGGAGTGCATACACATCGAGCACCTCCCGAAATTGGCATACAAGATGGTCTTTTGTCCAATTGATGACCGAATTCGCGTAGCTACTATATTCGTTCTAGCTTTCCTGGCTGGAGGCGAAAGGTTGCATGCGGGCGTTCCTATTCTCACCCTGCAACCGGAGTTGAGACACGAGGCACGCGGGTCCACGGGGCACATGCAAGAGAAACCTCCATTAGTCGTCGTACTGCCGTTGTCGGTCCCCTTTAATGTGACCGGCTCGCTTGATTCGGCTCCGTTGAATAACGGTATCTCTGGACTGCTCGCTGGGCTGCGCGTTTTGCGGAAACTAAACGCGAACGACAACATCAGGCTCTATCAAATCCAAGAGAGTTCCAGCGCCAACTACAGCTCTGACGATCAAGAGGCGATCGCAAATGCTACGTGTATTATTTCAAGGCCTACAACCGGTGGGAACAACCTTGGCGATTACATAGCTGGTCTTCAGCGAGATCCAGCCGTGCCCCTTGTCCTGGGTTCGCTCTCGGTTGGACTCAAGCCAAGCCTCAAAGCCCAGGCAAGGCCGGACAATTCCCACGCTCATGCAGCCACGGTCACGACCAATAGTGAGGCGGTCGTCGATTTGACCCTCTGGTTTGCCATGGAAGCGTTTCGACCGCTGACGACCAACGCGCGGGGAATGGCGTATACCGCTCACCGAGACGAAACGGAGTTTCCCCACTTTCTTGTCTTCGGACTGGAACAGAGTCGTCGCCTCGCTTCAAAAAGTTGGTCATTTCTTGGGATGGGCAACCAGGTGAACGTTCTGTTCCAGCGTCTTGTGATCTGTGGAGTGAATCGTTTTTCTGGATTCCACTACAAATACGAAAACATGAACGAGACCCAGATCCTTGAACACCTGGTCGTCTTTGTTCGGAAATCGACCGGCTGGGGAAACTGGAGTTTGGAGTACGTTGAACACAACGACGACGACACCACGTTGGAATGCAAATTCAGGTCTTCCAATGGCAAGGCCATCTGGATCACGGCCTGCAAAACACTCTCGGCCGCCGTCAACAATCGCGACATCGTGTCCATTCACCTCAAGGAAGCCCAAAACACTTTGGGAGTCGTCAACGAGGAGTTGATTTCCGCAATGGGTAGTGATCAGGGCCCGTTGCCGCTGTTGATCAACGTCGCAAGACACGCGATATGGAACGAACACGATGTCGCTGAGGCCGTCTCGAAAAAGGTCATTCGCGCGGCATCTGACTTGCTCGACGCGCGATGCGAAAACAACCCAACGGTGCTCGCGGAAAGGCATCCGCTGCTCCGACTTTGTCCCGAGATGAGCGGTGGGTTGACGCATCGGAGCGTCGACCATTTAGTCCGTGACGAAGACGAAGAAGACAAAGAGGCTGGCACCGAGAAAGAGGAGGGTGCTGCCGTCCAAGTCCTACTAAATGAAGTCCTGCCCGATGTCCTCGTGACACGTCACATCGGCGGGAACACGTGGGACGACTTGAATCCAATCTTTTGCGAAGTGGTCGGACGTTGTCTCCGAGATATCGAACGCACGCTGAAGCGTCCCCCTGGATCAATCCTCACGGATGAAGCAAGAAAAGAGCTCACAAAAGTGATCGGAACGAATCTTACGTTTGAAGAGTAGGGTCAACGATAGGCAAGACAATGTCTGAAAAAAAATCCAAGGAACGCTTTTCCTTTCGACTGCACGAGAGTGATCGAGACAGCTTTTGCCTGATATCACGCGAGCTGCATGGAAACAAAGGTCGCCCGGAATCGCTGTGTATAGCGCTTGATCTATTGCGCCGCCTTCTTGAAATCGATCGCGAAAAGCAACTGTTGGTTTCAAACTCTGACCAAAGCGAAACCTACTACGTGGCATCGCCGATCAAATCGCTCGCAATGAGCTCGAACGATCAGACGGGCGGATTCACAAAGAACTTGCTAATCGCGAAACAACCAAGGCACGCGAACCTGATTGCAGTCATCAAGGCACACATGAAGGACAAACATGACCACGTGCCCTCACCAAGCGATGTTTTGCGGACAGCTGTTATCTATTTCAATTCACTCGCACTCACACTCAAACATGGCGGCAAGGTATTCGGTTGCGATGACCAGGGGAGATGCGACGAGGAAGTCAATGCACTGCCACAACCGGTTGAGCTAGCGGACGAAGCCCCCATCGAAGAATCGCAAGACGAAACCGTTTTCAATACTGAAGTGGTTGAGCCAGCTGCGTTTGCTATTGCGGTGGAACATTCGCCTGCACACCGCCCTGAAGTCCTAACCGCAGCGCCTGCCAACGCAATCATGAACAAACAATACGACTTGCGGCTTTCTCTCAAGGCGCTTCCTGCGAAAAAAACTGGCTTTCAAGAACGTATTGGCCTCCGTAGGAATTCGGCTCGATGACAGCTTCTCCGCTCCAAGCGTTTGTTCGAAAACACGTTGGCGACGACTTTGAGTCGATGGCTCGATTCACGACCGTGTTTGTGCTCGCTCAGTGGGATTGCGACGCCGAACAGGGCGTCACACTCAACCGCCTTTTCAATTCGCACAAGCATCTCAACCGAGCACTCGAGTCGATACATAAAGCAAAAGATCGCGCGCAACACCAAAGTTCCAAGAGCATTGTGGAAGACGTCTCCAAGGAGGTCGTGGGCTATCTGGAGCTTGTCGAGTGTTTGCCAAAGTTGCGGTCACGAATTGGCAATGACGACTTTCCGCACCTCGCGGCCTTGCTGAAACGCTACTCGACCGACAAAAAGAAATACGGCGAACTTGAACAGTGGCTCGAACGGCACAGCGCTGAAATCGACGCAACAATCAAAGCAGCGAAATGGAGGACCGATAGAAACACATCCGTACTCGCCGCGTTCCTGACGAGCAAGCGACTCGGGCTGGACTCCAAGCAGACCGAAGAGCTTGTCAGCTGCCTTGGCGCAGAGCTTGTGTCTCGCAAGCTTGATCGGCAGAAACGAGATTCGCACTTCCTTTTTTTCAGTCTTCACGAAGTGGGCGAACTGGTCTTCGGCGATTCCGTCGAACCCGCAGTTCGCAACTACTGGCTTCGCCGGACGATTCGCCGCATGTACGGCATCAATAGCGAAGTCGATGCGTTGGAAACGTTCCGAACGTTTGCACATTCGCTAGAGGACATCATTCCTCACAAAAACCATCGATCGCGGACCGTGCTCTATGAAGATCTTTCGACTCGGTTGCGGAAAGCTGGTAGGGTCAGACGCAGTGACGGCTTGACCCCCGAAAGTCATGGTTTCATTGCAACTTGCCTGTTGTGCAAATACATCACGACACATTCTCGTCAGGGCAGGTTTCGATTCGTGCCGGTTGAGATCGATCTTGAGTACATGATCTCAAACCTGTTTGGCCTCCCCACCATGATCCCGGGTTTCGACGATCTGTTTGGTGGTGGCGGCATCAATTTTTGCGACACACCTGCGTTCTACACCACCCATGAGACCAATATCCCACGGGGCCGCGTCGTTTTGGTACGCGGTGGCTACGGCACGGGGAAGTCTCTTCTCTCATTGCAACTCGCTGCAGAGGTTGCGGCCAAGGGCGGAACCGCTTGGTATTTCGGATTAGAACTGACCGCGCGAGACGTTCGATACATGTTGGAATCGATGTCTCCCGATTCAATCGATCGACGATTCCGACTCGAAGCCTCACGCGTTGCAGCTTACCAGACGCGTGAAAACGATCCCAACGAAGTGGTCTCATCGCCTAAGTCACTCGGCGTTTTGTGTGCGCTGACTCACCAAGTTCAGGACAGCGATGACACGGACACGGAAGAAAAGGCTTCAGGCAACGGCGCGAAGAAGGACACCGCCAATGCTCCGATGCCGCTTGAAACCGTACTGGACGCTCTTAAGGCTGTTTCGGAAAACATGGTTCCCGATGGCCCGCGAGCGATCTTTATTGATCCGGTCAATGCGTTACTTCTGGACGACCAGGCCGAGAGCGATCCAGAGCGATCCAAGCCGCGGCGGCTGATGTACGCTGCACTCCGCAAGGCTTGCGACACAGGCGCGAACGTTGTGCTCGTTGCAGAAGAGGACGACGAGCGTTGGCTCGGTTTCGGCGAAGACATCGCCGATACTGTGATTCGACTGGGTTACCAAAAAGCAGGTGACTACACCAAACGCAGTTTGGCTGTCACGAAATCCCGATTCCAGCGTGAGATTCGTGGGCAGCAGTTTTTTGCGATCCGATCCGGTGAGGGCATCCGTATCTCGCTCACTGCTGCTGCGATCGATTCGATCGATAGCGTACGAGTCGTAAGATCCTTGCCGAGCGACGGAAGCTCTGATGGCTACTTTGGACTGCCAAGCTTGGATCGTCACTTGGGCGAAAAGTCCGTGCGGCAGGGTGATCTGATCTTGGTTTCAGGTCCGATTGGGACGTTCAAAACGCACTTGGGCCTAGCCTTCGCCAGTTGGCTCAACCAGCAAGATTTTTGTGACCCAGCGGTGCGGCGAACAACTCAGCAATCAAAAAAGCTGCTGCCCTCTGGATCGCGATCCGACAATCTCAATCGCAAAGGACTCGTTGTGAGCATGCGATTTGAGCAATCAGAGATCGATCATCGATTAGCGTCCAAGTCGGTCAAACGCGCGATTCGAAACAACCTCTTGTATCGAGCGCAGGAGCTAGCGCCTGATGAGAATACGTTTCTATCACGCGGTAACATTTATCTGCAGAAACAGATCGACACGCTCAAGCTGAAACCGGGCTTTGGAAGTGCGGGGGAGCTATTTAAACACCTGGAAGATGTCTGGGAACAGGCAAGAGATGACGGAACGATCATCGATCGAGTGTTGCTCGATGCGCCGACGGAATGGAGCCACCTCAGCCCACTACTGGATCTTGAACCAGACTTCGGGCCATCACTGATTCGTTGGTTTCGCCGCCGACAGGTTGCAATCCTTGCAACGGATCGCAAAGTCGAAGACTTGCAGTCGTCCAGCATTTGCAGAGCGATCCATGAAGCCGCCGACATGTTGCTGGAAATTGAGCCGAAAGAACTTCTCGGGCGTCGTCGTATGTTACTTCGGGTAACCAAAACGCCGAGGATGAGTCACCGATGGGAATCAGTTGAATTGATACCAGAGTCGGAGTCAGGCCTGGCAACTCAACCCCTTGAGCGAATGCTTGCGACGGACCTGTCCGGTAGGGTGCAAGAAGAGCCTGTTCGACTCGTCGTTCCACTTGAAAGCTATCGCATGGATGACTATCTGAACAATCAAAAGGAAGTGCTCACGTCGACGCTAGCTCCTGAAGTTACCGTCCGGTCGCTTGACCGCGATGCCGCATTCTTCGCCTTTGAAGCGAGTCACGATTCGGCGCTTCCCGGACTTCCCATCGTCGCCTTGGACTCCTTTCAGGTCTCAGAGATTCGTAAGGCCGGTCGAACGAGAATAAAACAACCTGCGACTCTCGAGCAAGATTGGAAGCGAACCCCCGAGAGCACGCTTAGCAAACGACTTCCACAATCGGCATTCGGTGGCGCAATCCAAAGCCTGCCAAAACGAATCAGCCGCCAAGTCTGGTTAAACTCCTCAAAGGAGTTCACTGCTGTTCCCTTCTATGACAACATTTCGTTCTTGTGCTATCGCGATGATGGTAGCGGAACACTCAAAAAAATCTATTCAGATCCCAACCCTTGGGAAGCGATGGCACGCGAGGCCGACAAGGTAAACCCCTCGATCAGATTTGACTGCCCTTTTGGCGTTGTGGAGAACATTAATTCACTGTTCCTTGAGATCTTCGCTTATCAGATGGGCGACGATTTTTTCAAACACGATGCTCGAGGGGACCACTACGCATGGTCAATTCCGGACATGAACAAGAAAGGGAATCATCACGAAGTGGCCATCGCGTCGGGAACCGTTTTTTGCAGACTACTGCGCAAGTCCTTTGAGAGTCGGCGTTACTCGAAGCTGCTTGCCGCCGGTTCACCTGACCCAGAGGCGTTTCAAGTCGACCGCACCGCCACCGTATGGAGGCAGTGGTTTTCCACGGCTCAAGATCTTTCGGACAAGCTTGCCAACGACCTGTCCCAGGATCTTGAAAACGTGAACTTAAAGGCGCGTAATCTGCCAGGTCGCATCACTACGGCAGGCCAATGGTATCTAGCCATTCCCCCTAATGTGGCTCAAGGCACTGCTGAAGTTGGATGCAAAATCCTGAACTACCTCACCTCGCCCAACGCTGAAATCTCGCGTTTCCGTCGAGGTATTGGCATCCCAGTTTGCCGCTTGCCGTCAAGTGAAGGCAAACTCGAGTTTGACGTTCCGCTGTCGAACCTCACCATCGATGAACTGGATACCAGAGAAGCGAAGGTGATCGAACGGTCGAAGATCAAGAACTACATAAAGTACTCACCCCAGCTTGCCGACACATTGCTCCGATTGTTGCTTAAGTCGAAAGACATCAAACCAAGCAAACTCGCGGACGTAACGAGACGCGAGTTCATCAAGTTGTTTGAACAGGTCAAGGATACAAACCGATGACGGCTTCTCCGGTAAGAAGATGGGCGATGCTGGTTGTCGCTAATGAGGTACTTAACGGCAACACTCGGGATGCCAACTTACAGAACGTTGCACGGCATCTAAGTCCCTACGATGCGAGGATCATCGAGGCTAGGGTCGTCGAGGATGTCCACAATGAAATCGTTTCGGCTGTCGATCACCTTCGGGAGCGTTATGAACATGTCATCGTGAGCGGAGGACTTGGACCAACTCACGATGACATCACTGCCGAGTGCATTGCGGACGCGTTCTGCGTAAAACGGCTCGAACATCCTGAAGCAGTTCGGCAGTTGCAATCGTTCTATGAACGCCGCCAAGCCACAGCAAGAAAGGAGGGGAAAGATCCAACCAAACTAGAACTGAACGAGCATCGTCTAAAAATGGCTTTGCTCCCGGAAGGTGCTGTCGTTATCGAAAACATCATGGGCGCGGCGCCAGGCTTTACGATTGGCAATGTCAGCGCCTTTCCAGGAATTCCTCGCGAGCTGAATCCGATGATCGAAAAGTTCTTGCTCTCGCTTTCCAAGTCCCACGGCCTGGGCCCCTCCCAATTCGAGAAACTGGAGATACGCACTGATATGGGCGAAGGCAAGATTGGGCCAATTCTCAAGGCAACCGCTTCAGAGTATCCGGCTGCTCAACTTGGCGTGTACCCGATAGATGAGGGGCCGGGAGCAACAGTACGAATCCTTGCGCCTCGGGACTTGCTTCAACGCCTTAAAAGACAGGTCGAACGGGCGTTGGAGGTAGCGGAAACCGGTTAACGTCGCGTAGCGAATCAATCGATTGATCGCCACGCGACGTTGGTATCGCTCGAGAATCAGCGTTATTTAAAAGTCATCGGGAAACGCGTCGCCACCAAATCCTGGAGGTGGTCCGCCACCGGGGCCGCCTGGTCCGAAGCCACCGGGACCGCCAGGTCCAAAACCACCTGGGCCTCCGGGTCCGCCCATGCCACCCATCATGCCCATCGCCATCTGCATGATGCCGTTGATCACGTTGTCAAATTCCTGTTGCGAATTTGCGGCGAGCATTTGGTCAATGGGACCACCCACCATGCCAAGCATCATTTGTGCTTGCATCATTCCCTGCTGTCCTTCAGGCGTAGCAAGTTGCTTCAGGCTCTCATGGGCCTTTTGGATTTCTTTGTCCCAGTCGCGAACCATATCCTCGGGTAGCCAGCGGTTGTCAACTTTGACGACCGTTTGCTCCTCGGTCTCGCCGTTGGTCGTGACCTTGAAGACTGCTTTGTCGGAGCTTTCGGAAACGACTTCGATGGTCGGGACTTCCGAGATCTGGCCGAAAGGCGAATCATCAAGGTCTTCGGTCAACGCTTGTAGCTCGGTGTAAGCTGCGCGAAGCTTCGGCACGTCCTTGGCAATGAAGTTATCCATATCAAAACTCTTCATTGTGTTTTGGTTGGTGATGCTCGAGTTCACGTAGGCGGCAAGCAGGGCGGCACTTGCATCCCAAACCTTATCGGTCTCAGGACCTGGCGGCATCTGTTGGCCGATCATCGCGTTGCCCATGAAAAACTCTTTCTTCTCCGACACGAGGCGGCTTGCCTTCTTCAGCAGACCGGTGACGCTGTTCCACATCGACGAGTCGATCGATTTTGCGGCGAGTTGGATCGTGCCGGTGATGTCGTCCTGGTACTTCGGTGGGAAGGCATCCCACATTGTCACCATGTCAAATTCGGCCACGGCAGCGGTAAGAGCTTCGGCCGTTTCGCGAGCCGTCGGATTTGACCCAAGCTTGCTTTTTCCGGATGGCGCCGAAGCTGCCTTCATCGAGGCATCGCGTGGCACGACCGCTGTCGAACTTGCACCCTTGGAAGCTTCATAGGCGGCCTTCGCCTGAGCCAAACTCTCTGGCGAAAGCTGTTTGATTGGTACAGCAATACGAGTGCCGTCCGCCTTTTCGAGATAGACCTTGCCACCAGCGACGCTCAGGAATTTGGCTTCAATGGTGTGCTTGCCCGAGACGTCAGTCCAGGTGTCACCTAGTGCAAACGACGGTACGAGCAGACCGGAAAGGAGGGGTACGACCAACAGGAAGCGTTTGGCGCGGCGCATCGGTTTATCCATTTCAAAGTGTTAAGAATAAGTTCAGCAAATTGTCGACGACTCTGCGGAAGGCGTGCGACGTCTAGGCACGATCGGACGCTTGTTGGGGCGCACCATGTGCCCGCCAATCCAAATCGCCATGTTGAATAAAAACCAAAGAGGACTCTACGGAGGCGATTCGTTCGAACAGCGTCGATCCGTATAGGATGGCTCGGCTGACGACCAGATGCAATTGACCAAGCACTCTGTTGATCAATCAAGAACGAGGGGGCCACCCAACTGCTGGACAGATCGACACGTGCCCATTCCCGATCCCCCATCAGCAGTGGCGTGCCCCCTTAGAAGTGCTTGCCCGAGTTAACGCGCGTTCCAAATATCACCCTCCCGCTTGCGGGAGGGTCGGACGCTAAAGTCCGGGGAGGGAATGATCGAGACAAAACAAACCCTCTCCGGGCCTTAGAGCCCGACTCTCCCAAGGGAGAGTGTTTTGACAACCATTCATTCGGCCGAGGCCAATCGTGGCCGGCCAAGGTAGAAGCTGAGGGCATCGCCCAGGTCGGTGAATCGATACCGGTACCGCGATTGTTGCAAACGGGTTGGCGTCACCCGCGTGCTGGCAAACAACAACGAATCGGCCATTTCGCCCAACGCGATTCGAAGCCCAAACTTAGGTGCTGGGAACAGAGCAGGCCTGCGAACGACCGAACCGAGCGTCGCGGCGAACTGGCGATTGGTGCATGGATCAGGGGCGACAAAGTTGACGGGCCCGGAAAGCGAGGGCGTTTGCAACACGTGGTAAATCGCGCCGATCGCATCTTCCAACGCAATCCAGCCCCACCACTGCTTTCCATTTCCAAGCGCGCCGCCACAGAACTTGGCTGGCAGTAACATTTTCTTGAGCGCGCCGTCTTTGGGTGAAAGGATCATTCCAAACCGTGCATTGACCACTCGAATGCCCGCATCCGACGCGGGGGAGCAAGCTTGTTCCCACTGCGACGCAACATCGGCCAAAAAGTTGTCGCCGCGGGCAGAGTCTTCGGTCAATTCCTCGTCGCCGCGGTCTCCGTAGACGCCTGTCGCCGAAGCACATAGAAGCGTCTTAGGTTTGCTTGAAAGACTCGCAAGCTTTTCGCAAAGCTCCCGAGTCTTGGGGACGCGACTTTCAAAAACTTCTTGTTTGAATTGGTCGTTCCAACGTCCGGCGATCGGTTTGCCCGCCAAATGAACCACCGCATCAACCTCCGAGAGCTTCTCATGCTCGCCATCCCAAGCCGCGATCGATTTCGGATCCGTTGACTTCGAACGCACAATCGGAAAGATCTCGTGGCCGAGCAAGGTCATGAGCGAACAGAACTGACTGCCTACAAGTCCGGTGCTGCCGCTAACGGCAATCTTCAATGGCTCCGAGGGATGATCCGCGGCAAGGGTAAGGTCATCGCGCGTCACGCGATGCCGAAAAGCAAACATTGCCTCTATCGTTTTGAGTGCCTTGCCGTCCCCCAGCACTCGGCCGGGCAAACCCAATGGAAGCTCATACTCGATCGAATCTCGCAACAACGTGTACTGGCCTGATGCTTCAAACCGGTGAACATGATTCCAAGACTTGAAGGGCCCGGAAACCTGCTTGTCTGCAAAACAATTCGGCGGCTCATACAGAGTGTGTTCGGCGCGCCAGCGAAAGGGGATGCCGAAAATTCGCGTCGATACCACAACGCGACTACCGACTTCAAGCGAACCGTCACTCGACTCAACCGTGGCCGATTCCCATGGTGGGATCAATCGAACGAGCGCCCCTGGACGCTCGTGATATTGGAACGCTTCTTCGACGGAAACAGGCAGAGATGAACAGGCAACGTATCTTTTCATGTCACCAATGTTGTATCACGTCGACAAGAGACTTCGCGATCCCCGCTATTTCTGGTTGTCTTCTTGGATTTGTTTGAGGCGATCTTCGAGCTCTCGAATCTTCCTGCGAAGAATTTCCGATTCGCTCGATTCATCAAGATCGCGATCAACCGGCTCGGCAGACGGCGGTTCGAGCGATTCCAGCGAGGGCGGGTCGTTTTCAAGTTTCGAACCGGCATCGTCTTGAGCCGGCTTCTCTGCTGCCTCTTCAAAATCGACCTGGCGAACTTTCGACTTCTCTTCGTTCTTCTTTGCTCCGTCGTTGCTACCGAAGAGTCCACCGAGGGCTGACCCAATGCCTTCGAGTGACGGCAAGGCCTCGGCGGCCTCCTTTGCCTTCGATGTGGCTGCGCCCGTCTTGGCTGCGAAGCTTGCGTCCGCGTTGATCAGTTTTCCGCCACGGACCAAACGCAGGGTAAAGGCGTCTTCGTCTTTCTTCTTGGCAAGTACATCGGCGACCGCATCGGCACCGTCGATGAGTGTTCCATCGATCGAAACCACACGGTCGCCCGGCTTGAGTCCCGCGGACTGCGCCGCACTCTTTTGTTGAACCGTCTTGACAATCGCACCCCGCGCCGATTCAGCGTCTTCCACTTCCAGGCCAAAATCGCTTACGACTTGATTGTCAACGCGAACGTTGCTCGCCGTGGCGTCGTCAGAATCGCTCTGCTTGACATCTGGTTTGAGCAGGATGCTCTGTCCCGACTGCCGAACCGCCGGCGGCACTCCAGCGATCTGGCTGCCCGCAATCTGGCTGCCCGCGACTTCATTTGCGGCCACCGTTTGTGAACCGACCAGTGGGACGCGAACGACGATTGGCCGCGCGTCACGCACAACCTGCGCATTAACGGTTTGCCCGAAGCGTTTGCCAATCAAAATTGTTGAGACGGCACTCGTTGTCGGAGTCGGACGCCCATCGATGGCAACGATGATGTCGCCCTTTTTCAAACCGGCCTCATCTGCTTGCGATTGGTTCTGGAATTCGGCAACCTCCAATCCAGGCTGAGCATTGGGGCCGGGGGTGGCCGCTTCGTGGACAAGCACGCCAAGCGAAGGGCGGCCGCCTTTGGGAGCATTGGGAGCCAAGATGGAGCCACCATAGCGGCTGGTCGTCTGCGAGCCCGTTTGCTCGGGCGCACCGTTTGGCGAGCCGCCAATTGGAGAAACACGTGCACCGGCAGGTGTTGGCCGAGCGTTTGGATTTGGCGCCGCTTGATTAGGTGCCCCAGCTTGCTGACTCAGTGGCCCGGCCGGAGGTGCCACGATCCGCGACTCGATTCGGCTTCGAATGCGACGCAACAGTCCCTGTGCATCCGCTTGTCGGTGCACCTCTCCAGCAATGCAGAATGCGGCGGTTGCAGCGAGCACGCTCGTGACGAATCGGCGAGACATTTTAGTTGTCCGTAATGGGAAGGGCTCAAAAAGGGCTGTCCGTTGATGCGGTACCAACCCTTATCATAGTGCCCTTATCATAAGAACGAAGTGCCACGTTAGAAAAGCGGCGGCATCGCGTCGCAAGCGCTCCACAGTTGGTCATTTACACGTGGTGGAATACACCAGATATGTCGAAATCACGTTCCATTTGATGTCGAGCCGACGCGCGATCACTTTTGTTGGTCGCCCGCTCGGGCAAGACACCTTGGACAGCGAGGGAGAGTGTCCCGCTAATGCCATTTAGTGTTCATGCCACGCCCTTGTCGAACCTGCAGGCCCTCTTGCCTCTGCTGCTTTCCGACCTCTCAATCGCCCGTGGGCAGATTGCAGTCGATCAGATCCGCCTCGCGATCTCCGCCGACCCAGGCCTTGTCTTCGTAGCCACCGTGGTGGACGAACAGCAAAAGCCCGTTGCCGCAGCCGTAGTGATCAGGACGTCGCCAACACCAGGCAACGAAGAAGCGGCGTCGGCGGCGACCGTTGTGCATATCGGCAGCGTCGCGTCACTCGATGCCCCACTCCTTTCCAACGCACAACGTGTGCTCAACGATTTTCTAGACAGAGAACTCGCCAACCAAGGTGTCGAATTCCTACAATGGGCCTCCGACCCGAACCCCGATTCAATCGAAGCCTCATCCAGTTGGTATCGAGCGTGCGGTTTTGAACACATCGCACAACTCGAATACCTGAGTGGCTCGCTTGCCGAGAACACCGAACCCGCGTCCACGTCACAGGTCGTTCTGGAACCGATCGAGCTCGACGACACGTCTCAGTGGAAGGCGTTGGTCGAGATCGTTGAACAAACCTATCGCGAGACGGCGGATTGTCCCGATCTCGCGAAATACCGCCGGACAGAACAGACACTTTGTGGATATCGCGCGTCAGGTTCTTTTGCGCCCGAGCTGTGGTTTCGAATCCGAGACACTACCAACGATCGCCTGGCCGGTGTCTTGATCCTGGCACAACATCGTCGCGAGTCGGCTTCGTCGGTGATTGAGCTCGTCTACATGGGCGTGCTGCCCGAGGCGCGCGGGCATGGGATCGGCCGCGAGTTGGTTCGATTGGCAATGCAACGTGCCGGTGAGTTGGGCGCCGAGCAAATGATCATGGCAGTGGATCAGGCAAATCACTGGGCGCGCCGCATCTACCACCAACTCGGCTTCGCCCCCGTGCTCTCCGAGTCGGTCTGGGTCAAACGGGTCGGCCAAGCAGCATGAAGCGAGTGCCCGGATGGTTGAACGCAAACCAAGAGTCTGCCGGATCAGCGTCGCTAACGCTCCTTGATCCGGCCTACGCGAGTCCACACAAGTGAGCCGTGATCGCGGCAGCGGCCGGGCCTTCGAGCAACCTGCGTGAGTACCAAGGGCCCGAGGCCTCACGGCCAACGGCTCATTGCTCACAGACAGAGGCTCATCGAAGTTGTTCTAATCGGGGGGCCGCAAAAGGGACTTTGCCTCCAACGGCCCTGAAAACGCCAACCGCGCCGACACATCTTTCCTAACCCGTTGTGACCTCATCGCTTACGGCAATTAGCTCGAAATGAAGTTTCGATGAGCTTTCTGTTGCCGACAGGTTTTCCACCGCATGGTACAGTCTTCCCATCTCGCCGATGCCCGCTTGGACGTCGGTGGCCCAGGTCCAAAAGAGCGCCAATCGCGTCGCTTTTAACACCTGTGCGTAGGCCGAACTGGAATCTTGTCAGGGAGCGAGGAGAGGGTGTTTGACTTGAATGCTAGCAACCCTAGAATCTCTTCCCTCGCTGAAAGGAAACCTATTCATCGGAGGCGAGAAAACGCGTGTTGGGAGGCCACGTTGCCGCCCAGCGGAGCTAGGTTGGCGACCAGATTTCATTGCCAACGCTTCGGCGGCCTGACCCATCACACGCACGAAGGAGTACAACGACTCGGCCATTGCCAATGGGGCTCGCTGGATCGTTGTCTTGGTTGCATCGCGAAACATCCATGACGGAGGATTGCGCTACCAGTATGTCTGCACCGCAAGGCTGCATCGACGACAAGGACGTTGTCGAAACCTTCAAGGAAGCAGTTGAACAACGCATCGGTGCAGACCGGTATCGGATGTGGTTTACGCGCGGAGTCACCTTTGCTTTCCAGGCATCGGCGTCGCCTTCGTCGCAGACCGCTTCGGATGCCAGTGGTGGCAAGGTTCTTGTCATGGTTCAAAGTCCGTTTGCAATCGAACGGCTTCGCAAGAACTTTGTTCGCGAGTTGCGTGCCGCTGCGGTGCAAGTTGCAGGTCCCAAAACCGAGCTGGTGATCCAGCTGGACGAGACCGTGCCCGTTCAGAAGGCGTTGCCTTTCGACGCGGACGCCCCAAAAACCCCAGATGTCACGGCAACTGCGGACGTCACGGCAACCCCAACCGACAAGACCAACTCGAGCGCGGCTGCGACCGCCACAACTGGCTCCAAACGTCGACCGACCAAGACAACGCGTGGACGAGGCGGGCGCAACAAAACGACCAGCATCGGTCAATTGGTTCAAGGCGCGACCGGATCGCGTCCGGCAAAGGTCACGACACGGCGAGTCGATCGTCCCGTCAAGTCAGCGCAAACCGAAAGCTTGGTCCAGCCTGATCTGCCAGAACTTGACGCAAATGAGGCTCAGGCAAAGGGCGGCGAAGCGGATTCGAACCAACGTCGATCCGAAATGAACGCGGCAGCCTTCATTCAAGGAAGCTGCAATCGTTTGGCGCACACCGCCATGGTGATGACCATTCAAGTGCCCACGACCGCGAGCCCGTTATTCGTCTCCGGTCCGACGGGATCTGGCAAAACGCATTTGTTGACCGCGATCGCTGAACAGTTTCGACGTCGTCATCGCATGCGGCGTGTCATCCAAATGTCGGCAGAGCAATTCACGAACGATTTCATTACTTCGGTCGGTAACAGCGGCATCGCATCTTTCCGCCGTCGCTATCGCGAAGTCGACGCGTTACTGGTTGACGACGTTCAATTCCTCGGATCAAAAAGCGCCACGCTTCGCGAGATGCTCTACACGGTCGAGACGTTGCTCGAGAGTGGATGCCCGATGATCTTTAGCGGCAACCAGTCGCCAACCGAAATCCCAGGTCTCAATCGCGAACTCGCCGGTCGACTTTCGGGCGGATTACTCTGCCCGCTCGAACCACTCGACCCCGCGACCCGACATGAGCTTTTGGCCCGGACCTTTGCGGGCCGTTGCCCATTGGAAGTGCCCGAGAGTGTCGTCGAGTACCTGGTTCCGCTGCTGGCTGGTGACGGCCGCGTGCTGCAAGGTGTTGCCAACATGATCGGTACATTGCAGCGCATGTTTGCACGGATGCCGTCGATCGACGAAATCCACCAATATTGTGGCGACCTCCTCCGCGCAGCTCAGCCGGTCGCGACACTCCGCACGATCGAATCAGCCGTCTGTCGCGCGTTCAATTTGCCCGACGATTCGCTTCGGGGCGCGGCTCAAACTCGAGCGGTTTCGGAACCACGCATGCTCGCAATGTACCTGTCGCGACAACTGACTTCCGCGGCCTACAGTGAGATTGCCGGGCACTTTGGGGGGCGTTCACACAGCACGGCGATCGCAGCCGGAAAAAACGTCGAAAAGTGGCGTGATAACGGCAAACCGATTGGTCGAGCCGGAACGGCCATGACCGTCCAACAGGCGATCGACCGGGTCGAATCGCTGCTACGAAGTGGTTGATTTCCCCGCGAAAGCCAACGCTCAGACGCGCGGAATCCAAAGCAGCCCTCCTTCCCTGTCTGACTCGAAAAGGCGGCTGCCCAAACCGCCTTCGCGCTGTAAACTCAAACTTGACGTTTCCATTCCACGGACCGGAATCCAGCCTTGATCTCTGAAGACAATTCAAACTTTCGCGGCAAGAAGAAACGCGAAGCCAGCATCACCGAAGTCCTTCAGCGCCAGCCGCCGTTTGACCTCGAAGCCGAAATGGGCGTGATCGGAAGTATCTTGTTGATGCCCGAGGTCTGTGACGAAATCGCATCGCTCAAGGCTGATGATTTTTACGACGATGCCAACCGCAAGATCTATCATCAATTGCGGGAGATGCATGATACGGGCGAAAAGATCGACGTGACCTTGTTGGTCGCGCGTCTGCGAACGGCTGGCGACTACGAAAAGATTGGGGGCGCGCCCTACCTTGCACGTTTGTCCGGTGCGGTCCCCAATGCGGCGCACGCCGTCTTCTATTCCAGCATCGTGATGGAGAAGGCGGTCTATCGGAAGCTGATCGAATCGAGCACCGACATCCTGCGTGATGCTTACGATCAACACTCAACCGCCAAAGAACTCTGCGCTCAAGCGGAACAAAAGGTCTTCGCCATCATGGATGGGCGCGGTGGCCAAAGCGTCCATTCGATCAGCGATGTGCTGCATCAAGCGATGGACCGAATGGAAGCTCGACTGCGCGACGAATATGTCGACGGCGGTGCCGAGACAGGACTATCGCGTTTTGATGAAATGACCGGTGGTTTGCATAACGGCGAACTGATCATTCTGGCCGCTCGGCCATCGATGGGCAAAACCGCGCTCGCGATGAACATTGCCGAGCACGTTTCGATCGAACAACGCGCGCCCGTTTTGTTTGTCAGCTTGGAAATGTCCGGCATCGAGCTCGCCGACCGTATGCTCTGTTCTCTTGCTCGCGTCAACGGTCACCGGCTTCGCAATGGAACGATCTCGGGCGATGACCGCATGCGGTTGGTCAACAAAGCCAACGAAATCAGCCAAGCACCACTGTTCGTCGATGATTCGCCGAGCCGCACGGTCAGTGAAATCGCAGCGGCCGCGCGTCGGATCAAACGGCGCGAAGATGCGCTTGGGATGATTGTGATCGACTACCTGCAATTGATCGAACCGGACAACTCGCGTGATCCGCGTCAGGAACAAGTGGCAAAGATCGCGCGTCGCTTGAAAGGGGTAGCGCGTGAATTGGAAGTCCCGTTGCTTTGCCTTTCACAGCTCAATCGCCAGGCTGAAGACAGCAAAGACCACAAACCAAAGTTGAGTCACCTGCGTGAGTCGGGTGCGATCGAGCAAGATGCTGACGTGGTGATGTTTGTGCACCGCGAAGAGTATTACCATCGCGGCGAAGATCGAGCTCAGTATGCAGGGCAAGCCGAGATCATCATCGCCAAACAGCGTAACGGTCCCGTGGGCGATGTCGAACTGACTTGGGAAGCCGACTTCACACGGTTCAGCGACCGCGCCGCCGAACGCCACAGCGAATTCGACGACTACGCCGAATTCAGCAGCCCCGGCGGATTCTAGATAGCTGAGTTTTGCGTTGACACTCTCCCTTGGGTCCTTGGGAGAGTCGGGCTCAAAGGCCCGGTGAGGGTCGGTTTTGTAACGATCAATCCCTCCCCGGACTTTAGCGTCCGACCCTCCCGCAAGCGGGAGGGTGTTTGTTGGAACGCCAATACGATTCTGAACCAACAACCCGGATAATTAACCACCGCCCGCCAGGATGTGACCGGATTGTGGAACACCGCGCGACACGTCGCGGTGAGTCCTATGTATCATGTGGCAACCTTACACCTCCCCCTCCCACTCGCCTTTCAAAGGGACTTGTCGATGAAATCCTCACGTCGTGGATTCTTGAAAACGACCGCAGCTGGATCGGCTGCCGTAGCCTGCGCCCCCGCACTCGCGCAAGAAGATTCGAAAAAACTACGCCTCGGTTCCATCGGAGTCGGCGGTAGCCGTGGGCGATACAACCGCGGCGGCGCGATTGCACGCGAAGCATCGAATTTCGCCAACATGGTTGCCGTTTGCGACGTCGATAAATTGCACACCAAAGAATTCAGCGAAAAGCACTTCGGCGGCAAGCTGAACGAATACACCGACTACCGTGAAATGCTCGAGAAAGAGAATCTCGATGTTGTCACCATCGGTACTCCGGACCACTGGCACGTGCCGATCGCAATCGCTGCACTTCGCGCCGGCTGTGACGTCTACTGCGAAAAGCCGTTGACGCTGACCATCGAAGAAGGCAAGCAGATTCGCAAGGTTGTCGAAGAAACCGGCAAGGTCTTCCAGGTTGGCACGCAACAACGAAGCACCGTTGACAAGTTCCTGACCGCGATCGCGATTGTGCAAAGCGGCCGACTCGGAAAGAACGTCAATGCTTACGTCGCCATCGGCGGCGCACCTGGCGGCGGACCTTTCGAATCAACCGAAGCTCCAGAAGACATCGATTGGAACATGTGGGTCGGGCCGGCTCCTGAAGCGAAGTACTGCGAAGAACGTCGTCGCATGTTCCGTTGGTATTTCGAATACTCAGGCGGCAAGATGACCGATTGGGGTGCTCACCACATCGATATCGCTCAGTGGGCTCTTGCTCCCGGCGAAACCGGACCGATCAAAGCCAAAGGCGAAGGCAAGTTCCCCGGCATCGTACCAAGCGATTTCAACTGGAACGCTTTCCTTGATGGCGAAGCTTCGTTGCCCAACGGCTACAACACGTTGACGCAGTTCCACATTGATTTGACGTTCGAAAACGGCTCGGTTCTGAGCGTCAACAATCACTACAAACGCGAAGGCGACAATGTCGACTTTGGAAACGGCATTCTTTTCGAAGGCGAAAAGGGACGCATTTTTGTCAACCGCGGCAAACTCGAAGGTCGCCCGGTCAATGACTTGACCGAAGAAGACAAAAAGGAAATCAACGAAGCCATCGTCAAACTCTGCAAAGGCAAACAGCCTCGCGGTCACATGCGAAACTTCTTTGAGTGCATCGAAGATCGCAGCAAACCGATCTCAGATGTCTGGTCCCACCATCGCACAATGACCTCGTGTCACATGTGCAACATCGCTGTGATGTTGGGCCGCGAGTTGAAATGGGATCCAAAGGCCGAACAGTTCATCGACGACGATGAAGCAAACGCCTTGATGAGCCGCAAGAGCCGCGAAGTCTAGTTCGCCAATTCCTTCCAAGAGTTCGACCTCCTTGGAAACCATGATCAACGATGGCCACAGGCCCGACGTCACCGTCGGCCTGTGGCCTTTTTCGTTGGTCGCCTTCGGACGTTGATGGTGCCTCCCCCACAACGTTGGGCTAAGCGACTTTCCGCGGCGCGAAAGGCGACAAACGTTTACTCGCGACGGAGGCGACCAGCACTCACCGAGGTGTCGACCTGTGCTAGAATCAGACGCTACGACTCAAATTCCAACCCTGGGCAAAGGCTGACGTTGTCATGATTCGAGTTCATTTGCGAGCTGTTATTGGTTTGATCTGCGTTTTCGCGGTTTCGCCCCTTTCGTTGCACGGGCAAGAGCAACGTAAGTTAGGCAGCCAATACATTCCGATCGATGGATTCGCCACCGCGGTTTTGAATCCAATCGAAGTCCTCGAAAGCCCAAACCTCGAATACATGCCTCGCGAGATCGTGGATGCGTGGTGTATCGAGACCGTCGGCGTCCCTGTTTCGAAAGTTGAGTCGGCGCGAATTGTGGTTGGCACGCCTGGGCCAAGCGACGCGTTGTTCGGACTCGTCGTCAAATTCACGGAAAAGGTCGATATCGAGAAATTCAATCCCGCCCTGTTCGGCGGCGAAATGAAGAAAGTCGATATCGATGGTCACGCTTGCATCCAATTTGCTGATCCGGGTGTGGTCGCTCATCAACTTGCCGACGACACGCTCGTTTTGGCTTCGTCCAAATACATCGACAGCGTCTTGCGTTCGGCGGACGGGGGGAACGATGCCGCGTTGCAAAAGTATGCCAAGGTGGTCACCCATAACGGCCAGCTGGCGATCCTGATCGCTGTGGAACCTGTGCGGCCAATCGTCAACGGATTGTTGCAATCGATCGGGCCTCAGATTCCGCCTCCCTTCATGCCATTCACTTCGATCCCCGATCACCTCGATGCGATCTTGGTACGGTTGGACGTCAACGATCTCGACACAGGAATCAATCTCGTCCTGCTCGCTAAGGACGAGGTGTCGGCAAACACTCTCGAAGAAATCCTCCGAGATGGACTGACCATGGGCCGGATGATGGCGGTCGCACCGATGGAGATGCAGCTCGACATGCAGGAGGGTGCCGTCCCCCAGGCGATGAAGAAATATGTAAACCGCATGGCTGACCGCATGGTCACGCAGCTGACGCCAAAGCGAGAAGGACGCCGCTTGACCATCAACTATTCGCTAAACGACCTTATGTCTTACGACTCGTTCATGGTGATGGGTTTGATGGCACCGGTGGTCCAGCGAGCGGAGCTTGCGATGCCAAGGTCACGGGTTACAAACAACCTGCGGATGCTGGGCCTTGCGATGCACAATCATCATTCGGCCTATCGAGCCATGCCGCGCCAAGGAATCAAAAGCGATGATGGAACACCCTTGTTAAGTTGGCGCGTCAAAGTGTTGCCGTTCGTCGAAGAGCAAGCGTTGTACGAAGAGTTTCGGTTGGACGAACCTTGGGACAGCGACCACAACATCAAATTGCTCGATCGCATGCCTGCGGTCTACCGTCACCCTCGCATCAAAACGGAAGGCGGCAAAACGGTCTATCAAGTGCCAACGGGCGAAGGATTGATGTTCAACGATGTGCATGACCCCACACGCTTTCGCGACATCTTGGACGGGCTCTCCAATTCGGTGATGGTCGTCGCAACGGACGCAGAATCGGCTGTACCTTGGACCAAGCCGGCCGATTGGGAAGTCGACCACGACAATCCGTTCAAAGGACTGCACGTCGACGACGATGGCCAATTCAAGGTTCTCAAAGCCGACGGCGCGGTCGTCGACTATCCCGTCGACATGGGGGCGAACCTTTTCCATCGCCTACTAACGATCGCAGGCATGGAACGGATCGATTTCTAGGCGTAGGGAAAGACTTCTACAGCAACCCGTCGCGGCGAAGTAAACCTTTGATCAATTTCACGATCTCGGGATGCTTTGCCGCAACATCATTCGCCTCGCCAATGTCTTCGCGAAGGTCGTAAAGACGCCAGTCGTTCGAGTTTTCGGGCGCTGGCTGACCGCGTTTCTTTTTTCCGCGGTACTGAACCAGCTTCCAATCGCCGTAGCGGACTCCAACGCTCGTTGCACCTTCTTGGCTCGCCCAATAAAGGTACTCGTGCTTGTCTTGAGCGTCCGCATTGCCCACTAGCGTTGGCAAATACGAAATCCCATCGCTCTTGGGCGCGTCCACCTTGGCGAGGTCACACGCGGTAGCCAGGAAATCCCAAAACGCCGAAGGATGATCCGACGTTGTGTCCGAAGCGATCTTGCCTGGCCAACGCACGATCATTGGTACGCGAATGCCTCCGTCATGCATCGAACGTTTGTATCCGTTGAGTTTTCCGTTGGAATCGAAAAACTCGTGATCGTGGCCCCCTTCTTTGTGAGGACCATTGTCCGAGGTAAAGAACACAATGGTGTCGTTGTCGATTTCAAGGTCTTTGAGCAGCTGAAAGAGTCTGCCAACGTCACCGTCCATCCGCGACACCATCGCCGCAAATCCCTTTTCGGGGTTAGGCCACTCTTTCGCTCCGTAGTCGCCGTAGTCGGGAATCTCCATACCGTCGCCCTCGACACGCCCGCCTTCGTTGTTGGCGTGAGGGATCGTCCAATGGATATGAAGCAAGAAGCGATTGTCTTTGTTTTCACGAATGAACCGAAAGGCCGCATCGGTCATCATGTCATGTGAATAAGTGACCTTACTCTTCGACACCCGGCCGCGCGCTTTCGGATCCGTACTCAGCACGTTGCCGGGCAACGGGACCTGCGTTTTGTTTTCCCAAAGGAACGGCGGGTAGAAATTGTGTGCAGTGCCCTGGTTCATGTATCCAAACCAGTAGTCAAAACCGTTGTTGTTTGGATGCCCTGGGTTATTGATTTCTGAAGGAACATCAACGTTGCCAAGCGCCCACTTTCCGACGCCACCGGTGGCGTAACCCGCTTCCTTCAATTGGCGTGCCACGGTCGCTTCAGTACCGGAAATGCTAAAGGCTCGATTGCCAGTCAAGCCAGTGTGGCCCACGTGCATACCGGTCCAGAGCACAAGCCGCGAAGGACGGCAGACAGTGTGCCCTGCGTAATGGTCCGTAAAACGCATCCCCTCGGCAGCCATTTGGTCGATGTTTGGGGTCTGAACAATCTCTTGCCCATAGCAACCGAGGTCACCGTAACCGAGATCATCGGTCATGATGTAAATGATGTTGGGTGTGCGCGTTTGCTCGGCGAAGAGTGTTCGGTTTTCCGCAAATGTTGAAAGGATGGCAGATGCAAAAAACAACAAAGGCGCAAGTGATCGCTGTGGTGGGAGCTTTAACATTTTCGGTCTCAATGGTTGTCGTTTCTTCGTTGAGGACGTGGAAAAACCAATGCAGGCGTGGACGAAGACGGCCTCAAACGGTGTGGCATCTTAACAGATCGCAGCTGCCCTCGATGGTTTTGATTCTTTGATCGATCTGTTTCGCAGTCGGTTTCGGCGCTGAGATCACAAAACCGAACTTTGATTCAATGCGACTCGTTCGGGAGCGTTATGCTATGGCGTTAAGGTGACATACTTCCCTGTCGCCACACCCACCATGATGCCACCCCCGCCGCGATGCCACACTCGCCATGATGCATGAGTGCCCAAACGCGTTCGCGTGCCCCTTGCCATGAACCGCCCCCACCTTCTGATCGTTCTCGTCCTGTCGTTGCCGGTAACTGTGGTTGCCCAGCAGACCGATCCGGGCAGCGAAGTGTCGACCAAGCAAGTTTCAACTGAGCGCGCACAAGGCCAACTGACGGGACGTGTTTGTTTGGCCGTCGATCGCTTTTTCAAGGATGAAGTGTGGGTCAAAGTTGGAAACCGCGTCTGTCTGAATTGTCATCAGGCTGGTGGTGATGCAGCCGAGTCGGGGTTTGTCCTCCGCGACCCTTCCGAGGACTGGAGGTCGCGAGACGAATCGCACCGCCACAATCGCGCACAGTTCGCGCGTGTTGCGCTCAAAGAAAACGACGGAGCGTCGCTGCTGCTACAAAAAGTCCTTGGCGATGTCGACCATGGCGGTGGCCAAGTCCTCGAGCCCCAATCGACCGGCTGGAAAGTTCTGAAACGGTTTCGATCGCGACTCGACCAGCGGACGCAAATCGACGAACGAAACGACCCGATCGACACATCCGATTTCTTTGATGGCGTTGAGATGTCGCCACCGAAGCGGCTGCTTCGACGATTGACCCTTTCTCTTGCTGGCCGCCTGCCCACACCTGAAGAACAAGACGCGGTGACTCAACGTGGACTTGATGCCGTTCGCGAGGTGCTTCGCGGTGTGATGGATGAGGATGCGTTTTATGAGCGACTAAGCGAGTCTTTCAACGACATCTTGCTGACACGTGGTTACGACGGCGTCGCCGAAGGTGCACTTTCCTATGAGCATTTCAAGTCACGGCTTTGGTACCAGGAGCTCGATCCCAATAAGGGGCGGAAGGGAGACGAACGTCTCAAATACTCGCACCCATTGATGAAAGAACATTACAAGCGGGTCAACGACTATCGCGAAGCGATGCGCCGCGAACCAACCGAACTGGTTTCGTATCTTGTTCGCAACCAGCGACCCATCACTGAACTGGTCACCGCGAACTACACCATGCTGTCTCCCTACACAGCTCGCGGCTACGGAATGTTCGAGGAATTGAAGGACCAATTCAAAGACCCGGACGATCCGTTCGAGTTTATCCCGGTCACCCTTCCCGCCTTGGTCGATCGAAGCGGTCGTCAACAGGAGTCAAAAACGGGCGACTACCCACACTCGGGGTTGTTGACCTCCTTTCAATACCTCAAACGCTACCCAACCACCGAAACCAATCGCAATCGCCTACGAGTGCGAATGGTTTTCCTGCACTTCTTGGGGATCGACGTTATGGAATTGGCGCCACGAGTCAATGACGCGGCCGCCGTCACCGCTCAATATGAAGTGCCGACCATGCAGGCATCCGATTGTGTGGTCTGCCACAAAGTCATCGACCCCATCGCCGGCCTTTATCAGGACTACTACATGGTTGATGGGCAGGGCATTTTTGGCCCGCGCAAAGAGGGTTGGTACAAAGACATCTTTGCCGCTGGCTGGAAAGACGAACGACTTCCCGAAGCAGAGCGATGGCGCAGCGTGCAATGGCTTGGCGAACGAACCGCGGCCGATCCGAGATTTGCAACTGCCATGGTGTCGCATGTTTGGTACACGCTGACTGGTCGACGCCCGCCATTGCCTCCGGATGATATCGATGACCCGCTCTTTGACGCCAAGCGGCGTGCGTACCAAGTGCAACGCGACGAAATGGAGCGAGTGGCGAGCAAATTGATCGAAGGTCAATTCAATTTGCGAATCGCATTTGAAGAGCTTGCTCTATCCAAACTGTACCGCGTTGACGGGATCTCAACTGGGTCAATCGACGCCCAGCGGATCGCCGAACTTGATGACTTGGGTGTGGTCCGGCTACTGTCTCCCGAGCAACTCGAACGCAAAATCCACGCCATCTTCGGATCGAGGAACGGCAAATCTTGGAATCGGCTGACCGATCGCGAAGCAAAGTTGAACATTCTTTACGGTGGCATCGATTCGAAAGAAGTCACCGAGCGCAACCTCGATCCGAGCGGCGCTATGGGAGCCATCCAACGCATCTTGGCGAACGAAATCTCTTGTCGCCACGTCGCTCATGACTTTTCGCTTCCACCCCAGCAGCGGCGATTGTTTCCCGAAATTGAGCCCGACGTCGTCCCTGGTGCCAGCCCCCAAGCGGACCAAGCCATCCGCCAAGCGATAGTGCACCTACACCACTTGGTGCTTGGGACGGAAGCGAGCTTGGATGCACCCGAAGTTGAGCGAACGTTCACACTTTTTGTCGGGATCGTTGAGGATGCGAAGTCGCGCGAGGGAATCAGCCCTCGTGAACACTACTCGTGCCAAACGGAAAAGGATACCTCGCCACCTGATCCCGACCCGCACTACACCCTTCGCGCGTGGCGAGCGGTCGTGACCTATTTGTTGCGGCAACATTCATTCTTATACGAATAGGACCGTGGGAATGCGACGACGCGATTTCCTAGCAACCTGCGCCGCTTCCGGGCTCGGTTTCTCCATTCCGATTTCGGCGCAGACCCTTTTGCGCGCCGTGGATCCAGCCAAGAAGGCGCAAGAGTTACCCAGCTACGAGGGGCCTTACTATGCGGTCTTCAATGCATCAGGTGGTTGGGACACCACGTACCTCATGGATCCCAAAGGAAACGAAGAGATCAACCGGCTCTATCGCGAGGCTGACATTCAAACACATGGGAACCACACGTTTGCGCCAACGCAGAAGCATCTCGCCGATGGCCTTTCCAATGAGTCGTTTTTCGAAAGGTACGGCAACGACCTTCTCGTGCTCAACGGACTCGACTATTCGGTAAACAATCATTCGCCTTGTTCCAGGTACATGGCGACCGGCAAACTCGATAGTCTCGCCTACCCTACGTTTGCCGCACTTGTCGCAGCTTGCCAGGGCGGTGGAGTCCCGCTGTCGTTTCTCACCTTTGGCAACTACTCCGCTACTGGCAACTTGGTCCCGATGTCACGGGTACCTTACCTGAACTCTCTCAACCGACTCGCAAACGCCGACGGCGTCGAAGGACGCTCGGACTGGAACTATCACGACGACTTCGTCAACGATCGCATTGAACGGGCGCTCGCAGACCAGATGCAAGCACGTGTCGACTCTTTGCGATTGCCACGTGTCGAACGTTCACAAAGCATGCTCTATGCAGCTCAAGCCAATTCCAAAGCTTTGGAACGCGTCACCGAGTTTGTTCCCCCCAAGCCCGTCAAGACGCGTCTTGGACGGCAAGCCGACATTGCGCTCGCATCTTTCAAAGCGGGAGTCTGTGTTTCGGCGAACTTCACTATCGGCCAATTCGATAGTCACGCCAACAACGATCGCGACCAAATGAAGTTGATTCCCGAGTTTCTCGCTGGCGTCGACTATCTGCTGCGACGAGCAGAAGAACTGCATCTCCGCGACAAACTCGTCGTTGTCATTCAGAGCGAAATGGGGCGAACTCCCTACTACAACAAAGGAAACGGCAAAGACCACTGGTCTGTTGGGTCCATCATGTTCCTGGGAAGCGGAATTGTTGGCGATCGCGTCGTCGGCGCCACCGACCAGGGACAGTTCCTGGTGCCAATCAAGCCCGATACACTCGAAACCGACAGCGAGAGCGGCATTCGTGTTCGCCCCGAACACATCCACGACGCGCTGCGCCGGTTTGCCGGAATTGAAACACACGAGTTTTCGGAACGCTTCCCCCTCGAAGTTGAACCGGGTGAGCGACTGGAGAGTTTGTTCTTGTGAACCGTGCCCCCCGACAACGTAGGCCACGACAACGTGCCCCGCGACCACACCGCGCGTCTGATTGAGCTATAGTGCTTCGCTGCCACCAACAGCGAGGTAAAAAGATGAAGTGTTTGCACGTGACGGCAAGTGTGGTCGTCGCATTGTTCTTGAATCTGTCTGCTGTCGCAGACTATCCCTTGACCGCCGACTCAAAACGCCAAGACGGCGTCCCACAGGGGAAAGTCACCCAACACCGCTGGACCGAGAGCAAGGTCTACCCCGGGACAGAGCGTGACTACTGGGTTTACGTTCCGGCCCAATACGATCCCGAAAAACCGGCCTGCGTGATGGTGTTTCAGGATGGCCAGTGGTACGTGAGCGAAAAGGGTCACAGCCGCGTGCCGATCGTTTTTGACAACTTGATCCATCGTGGTGAGATGCCAGTCACCATTGGGATCTTTATCAGTCCCGGCGTCGTTCCACCAGCGAAAGAGGGTGGCAAGCCTCGCAAGAACCGAAGCTTCGAATACGACACACTCAGCGACCAATATGCCCGCTTTCTGATCGATGAAATCTTGCCCGCCGTCGGCAAGGACTACAACCTGACCGACGACGTTCAAGGCCGAGCCATTTGTGGGATCAGCTCGGGTGGGATCTGCGCTTTTACCGTCGCATGGGAACGGCCCGATGCGTTTCGAAAGGTGATCAGCTATGTCGGCAGCTTCACGAATATTCGCGGCGGGCACGTCTATCCAGCATTGATTCGCAAGACCGAGAAGAAACCGATTCGCGTCTTCCTGCAGGATGGTGAAAACGACCTCGACAATCTGCATGGAAGTTGGCCGCTGGCCAACCGCCAGATGGCTGCCGCGCTCAAATTCGCAAACTATGACTATCGTTTTGAAATGGGCGATGGCGGGCACAATGGCCAACATGGCGGAGCGCTCTTGCCCGACATGTTGCGATGGCTTTGGCGGGATTACCCCGGCGTGAAAAAAGGAGCTGCCAAGTGAACCGTTTTGCGTTCGTGTTCCTGATCGGGTTGATCGCCCACGCTTCCTTCGCCCAAGACATGCCCCTTAGCCAAGTCCTTGTCGATGGCGAGAATTGGCAAGTTGTCTCAGAAGGACATCGCTTTACCGATGGCCTGGCGGTCGACAAAGCAGGAAACCTCTACTTTGCCGATGTCCTCGGTGGCACAACGATCCACCGAATAACACCCGCTGGAAAAATCGCAGATGTTGTCGTTGACGTTCCCCGAATCAGTGGGCTGCATTTGGGAAGCAACGGAAAGCTCTACGCCTGCCAAGGCGGTGATTTTGGTCGCATCCTGTCGATCGAATTGGAATCAGGCACAGCGACCACACTCGCTGAAGGCTTTCGCCCCAATGATCTGGTTGCGGCCCCCAGCGGCGACATCTATTTCACCGAAACGCCCAAAAAGCGCGTCGTACGTGTCTCGCCAACGGGAACGGTTTCGGTTGCCTCCCTATCAGAGAAATCAGAAAGCGGAGAATACCAGGGACCGATTCGGCCAAACGGCATCGCGCTGACGCCCGACTTTGGAACACTCGCTGTCTCCGACCATGGCGGCAAGCACACCTGGGTGTGGCGCATCGAATCATCAGGGGCACTGAGTTTCCGTCAGCCCTACATCACGCTAAGGACTCCCGCCCCGGATGCGCCAAGCAAGGGTGATGGAATGACGACAGACGCAGTCGGACGGTACTACGTCACCACAGCCGTTGGGATTCAAATGTTTGATCCGACCGGGCGTATGGGCGGCGTGATCGCAAAGCCGAGCGACCAGCCGATCGTCAGCGTCGCTTTTGCGGGCGAAGGTTTGTCATACCTTTACGTCGCCGCCGGCGACAAAATCTATCGGCGAAAGACAAAAACGAAGGGCTGGGCCCCGTAGCCACGCTTGAATCAATCCATGAGCCGAACGCGCTAGCGTCGGGCCTGTAACTACGCCCGCCAGAGCGTGGAAATCTTGAAAAACGGCCCACCGATGGAACCACCTCCTGGCGAAGGTAGCTACGGCAACTCCCTCACCACAGCAACGACTGACATGAACCTACCTCGACTGATCTTTGCTTTCACGATCATTGCTTCGGCATGCTTCAGCCAAGCGTCCCTCGCTGCCGACAAGCCGAACATCTTGTTGATTGTTTCCGATGACCAGGGCTACAACGACCTTGGCGTGCTTGGCAATGGAATCATCACCCCGGCACTCGATCGCCTCGCCAATGAGGGAACGCGACTGACCAACTTTTACGTCGCATGGCCTGCATGCACGCCATCACGGGCATCACTCCTTACCGGGCGCTACCCGCAGCGAAACGGGATCTATGACATGATCCGGAACGAAGCGCCCGACTATGGCCACAAGTACTCGCACGCTGAATACCAGGTATCGTTCGAGCGTATCGGCGGAATGGACTTACGCGAAGTGATCCTCCCACGCATGCTCAAACGCGAAGGATACGTCAGTGGAATCTTCGGCAAGTGGGACCTGGGGACGCTGAGACGTTTTTTGCCAACCTCACGTGGCTTCGATGAGTTTTACGGTTTCGTCAATACCGGCATCGACTACTACACGCATGAGCGTTACGGCGTGCCGAGCATGTATCGAGGCTTCAATCAAACGGAAGCCGACAAAGGAACGTATTGCACTTACTTGTTTCAGCGTGAGGCGTTGAAGTTCATCGAAAACCACGCCGGGACTTCGCCATTCTTTTTGTACGTTCCCTTCAATGCGCCGCACGGTTCGTCGGCTCTGGAACCAGAGATACGATCCACCGTCCAGGCTCCTGACGAATTCAAAAAGATGTACCCAGACGTATCCCCTGAATACCGAACAGTGAACAAGTTTAGGTACGCCGAGAACGCAAAGGTCGTCACTTCGCAAGCTAAGAAACGTGATTACCGCGCGGCTGTGACGTGCATGGATGCGGCGATTGGCAAGATGCTTGATGCACTTGAGAAGAAAGGCGAACTGGAAAACACGATCGTTGTTTTCTTTTCTGATAACGGCGGCAGCGGCGGAGCAGACAACACGCCGTTGCACGGACGCAAAGGACAAACCTGGGAGGGCGGCGTCCGCGTGCCCTGCATCATTCGTTGGCCAGCCGGTCAAATTCCTGCCGGCGCGGTCAACGACGCATTCCTTTCGAGCCTCGAACTCTTCCCCAGCTTTGCCGCTGCAACCGGTTCGCTGACACGTGCCGACGTCGTGCTTGATGGCTACGATTGGTGGTCGACGCTGCGTGGAAAAACCGAGTCACCGCGCGACGAGATGTTCTGGAAACGCAAAGATCAACTCGGCGCACGCGTGCGAAACTGGAAATGGGTTTCCATGGGCGAGTCGGGCGGCCTGTTTGACCTCGACAATGACATCGGCGAAACCAATGACTTGTCAAAGGAACGCCCCGAAGTGCTGAAGATGGTCAAATCTCGCTACGACGATTGGCTCGCCGAGATGGAGAACGCTGACCCGAGAGGGCCGTTCCGAGATTTCTGAAGCAAGCGGATTCCATCGGTGCGTGCGTAGGGTGTGTGCTTGCACGCACCAATTTCGCGGCGATGCGTGCACACACCGAACAAGAAATCACGACGCCCTAACGAATCACTGGGCAGACGTCGAACCATTCACGACCTTGCTGACGCATCCAATCCGTTGCCTCAGTCGGTCCCCACAAGCCCGATTGGTATTGAAACAACGACGGAGCGGCTGGGCTTCGCCAGGCGGCGATGATCGGGTCAATGATTCCCCAGGCCAATTCGACTTCGTCGCTACGGGCGAACAAGCTCGCGTCACCTTGCATCGAATCGAGCAGCAGACGTTGGTAGGCATCCGGCATCGATTCGCCCGATGAGGTTTGGAACGAAAAGTCGAGCGTACTCGTTCGCGTGTCCATTCCTGAATCGGGCACCTTGGTTTCGAAGTGCATTTGAATGCCTTCGGCGGGCTGAACCTGAATCACCAGCCGATTGCCGAGCGGTTCCTGAGCGCGGTCGGCAAACAAGAGATGCGGAACCTGCTTGAACTGAATGACGATTTGCGTCGTCCGACAAGACATCCCCTTGCCGCTTCGCAGGTAGAACGGAACACCCTGCCAACGCCAGTTGTCACAATACAACTTCAAGATTGCGAACGTCGCGGTCTCGCTTCCCTCCGGCACCCCTTCCTCTTCAAGGTAGCCTGCGTATTGGCCGCGAACGGTGTCCGAGGCGAAATCGCCGCCGGTCATCTGGCGAATGCTGTGCAGCACCTTCACCTTCTCGTCCCGAACCAACGATGCGTCGTACCGGGCGGGCGGCTCCATCGCGGTAATCATCATCAATTGCAAGATGTGGTTTTGGAACATATCTCGCAGGATTCCCGACGTATCGTAATAGCCTGCACGGCGGCCGATTTCGACTTCTTCGGCAACCGTGATCTGGACGTGATCGACGAAGTTGCGGTTCCAAATCGGCTCAAAAATGCTGTTGGCAAACCGCAATGCAAAGATGTTCTGAACCGTTTCTTTGCCCAAATAGTGGTCGATACGGTAGATCTGATCTTCGCGGAATACCGTGTGAATCGACTGATTCAACGCTTGGGCCGTTTTCAGGTCCGTGCCGAATGGTTTTTCGATGATGACCCGGCGATATCCGTTGCAGTCATCAGCGAGCCCCGCTGCACCAAGCTGCTTGATCGCCTCCTCGTACAGCTGAGGCATGGTCGAGAGATAGTAAACGCGCCCAGCGCTCGCTTCGGTCTCAATTCCCTCAAGGAATTCAGCCAGCTTCTTGAAGTCCTCGGGCGCTTTAATGTCACCCGGTTGGTAGTAGATGTTTTCGCTGAATCGGTCCCACGAAGCGTTGTCAAACGCATCGCCGCTGAACTTCGCGGTGGTTTCGCGAAGCGAATCACGCCATTGCTGATGCTCGTAAGCGCTTCGTGAGACACCCACAATCCGGGATCCCTCGGGAAGCCGTCCCTTGATGAAAAGACGGTAAAGGGCGGGGATCAACTTCCGGCTGGTCAGGTCACCAGACGCACCGAAAATCACGATTGTGTGTGCCATCGAACTACTTTCCTCTTATTTTGTGCACCGACCCGCCTCGATCGAACCACAGCTTACGTGACGAGGGCAAATCTGAGGAGGCGACGCGATGCCGGGAAAATGACTGGCAAATTGCGAAGGTGCGCATCCCAGTCCGGAGCGTTCGATTCGTTGATGGCCCCTTTTCAGATGCGAGCTGCCAGGACTCGTGCCCGCTTCTTCAGATTGCCAAGACGGATCGGGCAAGCCGAACGGGGCTGGCTCCCATCGGTGCATCGGGCTGGACACTTTGGTGAGCGAGTCCGCGACAAAGTTTTTTCTGAGGGTCAGACGACTCTTGCGCCGCGCTCCCAAACGGCTCCCCAGATTGAGGAGCGTTCGCCTCATTGCGCCAACAGCGGAAAGCAGAGCCCCCTACCACTAGCTAGTACCAAAACGAAATAGCTGAAACGGGTGGCACTGGCCGACCCCCACCAGCAAACCAGCGAGATTTTCCTAAATGACCTAAGGATTGAATCCGATCTTTTTAGTCGCTATCATCACATTGTGACGCGACAGAAAACCTCGTGTTTTCCGCTGTGGTGACGCGTGGTGAACAGGGTTCACCCTCCACAAAACCACTGACGCGAAAGTCGTGGCGCACCGGCAGCTTAGTTGTCCACTTAAGGTTGAGTGAGTTCTTCGAAGAACAGGCTTGCCAGCTTTCATGAAAAGAAAGAGGACAACGACTGTGGCAAGAACGAGCCGAAACGACTAACCAACATTTGGTGAGTGTGAATGGCAGAGAGATAAAACAAAAAAAGCCACGCCATCAAGGATGAGTCGGACTCCATAGTGCCCCAATGGAATTCTCGTCCCGATGGCGTGGCAATTTTGTTTATTGATGAGTCGATTAGATTCATCAGGAACAGTCGGCATCATAAAAAAAGGCACGCGTTATTATGCGTGCCCAATTTGCCGATCACATTCCATTTTGCCCGCATGTGATTTGCAGTACTGATCACAGGAATCTCTTCCGTGTCAGCATGTAACTAGAATAGCGCCGCTACTTCCCCCTGTCAAGAAGCTTGGACCCCCTGACTAGTAAAAAGACCAAACCAAGGTCATCAGCGCTGGCGATGCGCATACGCCCTTAGGGCGATTCGGAATCGGAAGTCAAAAGGATTCGCTATGGCTTTCGACACAGACATAAAATCTTATCTACGGTCACGGTCCTCTTCGCCAAAACCATTTTAGATTCATTGTCTTTAGATTGGCTTCTTATTGATCGCCAACTCCGCGAGCGCACCAACGCGGCGAATGGGTAGCTAGAATAATCCTCCTTCCCCTAGATACACCCGCCTGCAACTCCCTTTCTCTCTTGCTTACCGGAGCGCCCCAACATGGCTCGTCTCTGTCTAACACTGCGCAAGCGTAGCGCCGTCCACCTTCTGCTGACTCTCCTGGCTACATTCGGCATCACCTCCGTCGCTCACGCCGACGTCCGTGTTGCGTCCGTTTTTGGCGACCACATGGTGCTTCAACAGAAGAAGCCCATTGTCATCTGGGGTTGGGCCGACGCACAGGAACATGTCCAGGTCACGCTTGGACAAGCTTCGGCCACAACGACCACTGACGAGGACGGAAAATGGCGCGTCGAGCTACCCGCATTGGATGCGAGTGACAAGTCTCACGAGCTTGTCATCGCCGGTAACAGCACCGTCAAAATCAACGATGTCCTGATCGGTGAAGTTTGGCTGTGTTCGGGACAATCGAACATGGAATGGTCGGTTCGCAGCAGCAGCAACGCCAAAGCAGAAATCGCCGATGGTGACCAACCACTGATCCGCCACATCAAAGTTCCACGGCGTCCGTCGACCGTTCCACTGAACGAGTTTGAAGCGGAGTGGCAAGTTTGCTCGCCCGACACCGTCGCCAACTTCACGGCCGTCGGATACTTCATGGCTCGGCGGTTGCAAAAAGACCTGGGCGTTCCCATCGGACTCGTGAACGCATCTTGGGGCGGGACGCGAGTTGAACCGTGGACGCCACCGATTGGCTTCCAATCGGTCGAAGCGCTTTCAAGCATCCACTCTTCGATCTTGGGGCGAACGCCTGGTACAGACGCTTATCGCAAAAGCCTCGGCGACCACATCAACGCGACGTCGGCGTGGTTGGAAAAGGCACGAACCTCGTTAGAGAACTCAACGACCGTCGCAGCAAGCCCGACGTTCCCAAGTTCCATGCAGCCCTACAAAAGCCATCAAGACCCGACGATGTTGTACAACGGCATGCTGCACGCAATCGTTGGCTTCCCGATCCGAGGTGCCATTTGGTACCAAGGCGAGTCCAACCATGGCGAAGGAATGCTCTACTTCGAAAAGAAGAAAGCCCTGATCGGCGGATGGCGCAAGCTCTGGGGACAGGGTGACTTTCCTTTCTACTACGTACAAATCGCGCCGTACCAATACGGCAACGAAGACCCCACTGTCCTGGCGCGTTTCTGGGAAGCACAAGCAGCCGTCGAACAGGTTCCCAACACGGCGATGGTCGTGATCAACGACATCGCAACGCTTAACGATATTCACCCGCCAAACAAACAAGACGTCGGTAACCGCCTTGCCCTTTGGGCACTCAAACGGGACTACGGACGCGACGACGTGGTCGCCGAATACCCCACGGTCAAATCGGTTGAACCAAGTGGTAACCAATTGCGCGTCACCTTTGCCAAAACCGCAGGCGGACTAAAGACCCGCGATGGCAAACCACCAACTCACTTTGAAGTGATTGGCAAGGGTTCGCGAGGTTTTGTCAAAGCCGAGGCCAAAATCGACGGCGACAGCGTTGTCTTGCATTCGGACCAAGCGACCGAGCCGAGTGGTTTTCGCTTCGCTTGGCACAAACTAGCTGAGCCGAACTTGACCGGCGGCACGGGCCTACCCGTTGGAGCCTGTCGCGGTGGCAACGAACCCGACTTCCTAAGCCTGATCGATGTCGACCGTGACTATCAACTCGTCTATGAACTTGACTTGGCCAATCTCGGCAGCAAGATCAAGTACGACGTCAACAAGAGCGCCAACGTCGACCGTTTTGATCGGGTCGGGTATCTACTGCACCTTGAATCGGCGGATCGAGGTGATCAGCGAGTCTTCGTTTCGATGGATGCGTTTACCGACGACATCAAGAAGATCGGAATCCCCGTTGCCGCCAGTCAGGCTCACTTTCGGACCAAGGTCAATAACCTTGATGTGCTAAGCAACACTGCGGCTGTGACCGAAGGCAACTCGATTTCAACTGGCAACATTGAGTTTTGGCCCAACAATTACGGCCAACAAAACGGTGCCAAGATCCCTGGCGCTTCCTCGGGCGCTTACGATTTCGGCGACCAGCCCTCCGATCCAGTCGACGGGTACGGATGCATGCAGATTCACAATCATGGTGCCAAAGAAACGGTTCTTGCGATCAACCACTGGTCCGCCGAAGGCAACGCAGACATCGGAATCGGTAACAGTTCGGGAAGCAACCGCGACTGGACGTTTTCCGGCAACGCGAAGAACTACACCACAAAGAAGTTACAGATCTACGTTCGTGCCAAGTAAGTCTAACGTCGACTCCGCCCGCGTTTCCTGCTGCCACTAGAGCTGCTTAAAGAAGACACGCAATCTTTCAATCGCGGATTCGATGTTGGCCAACGAATTGGCATAGCAAAGACGCAGATAGCCTTCACCGCCACTTCCAAACGCGGTGCCAGGCAACAATGCGACTCCCGCTTCTTGCAGAATCCGTTCTGCAAGTTCATCGCTGGTGATCCCAAATGCCTTGACGTTTGGAAACACGTAGAACGCCCCAACTGGCGTCTGACATTCGACACCGTCGATCGAGTTCAGACCGGCGACCAGCACGTCACGCCGCGACTTGTACTCGGCAAATGTCGCATCGACGTGGCTTTGTGAGGCAACCAATGCCGCTTCGCCCGCGATCTGGGTGAAGTGGGCTGTGCAACCAATCGCGTGCACGAGCAACAGACTCACTTTCTCGGCCAAAACCGTCGGCATCACGCCATATCCAAGCCGCCATCCCGTCATCGCGTAGGTCTTGGAAAACCCATCGACCAAGATGGTTCGCTCGAGCATTCCGTCAATCGCAGCGATGCTAGGCGCGACCGCATCGTCGTAGCACATCCGCTGATAGATTTCGTCCGACAACACCCAGCAATCATTCCGCTTGGCTAACTCAGCAACACGCTCGAGGTCCTCGATCGGCATCACGCCGCCGGTTGGGTTGCTTGGCGAGTTGATAATGATCATCCGAGTGCGTGGCGAAACGAGCCGTTCTAGCTCTTGCAGATCGAACGAAAACCCAGCCTCTTCACTCAGCGGGACCGGAACCGGCGTGCCACCGGCGACTCGAATCATCGCCTCATAGGTTGGAAACCCAGGATCGGGATACAGAACCTCATTGCCAGGCGAAACGATCGCGAGAGTTGGAAAAAACAGGTGTGGTTTAGCGCCCGGCCCGACCACAACGTTCTCGACCGAAACGTTGACGCCTCGACGATCGCGCAAGTCATCAGCGATCGCCTGCCGCAACGATGGGATCCCAGCCGTCGGGTTGTAACGTGTTTGCCCGCCCGATATCGCGGCAATGCCGGCGTCGCAAATGGCAGGGTCGGTCTGGAAATCGGGCTCGCCGATTTCCAAATGGATGATGCTCTTGCCTTGCCGCTCGAGCTCCTGCGCCTTGGCAAGCACTCGGTACGCCCCCTCGGGTTCGAGAGAATCAACGCGTGAGGCAAGAGTCGAAGCAGGGTGATTCATCACGTTGCCGCTGGGCAGAAGGGTCAAGTTGAGTGTCTTCAGGACGCACAACTTACAACGCCAACGGGTCGGTTGAACACTCGGCTGCCTACTTCTTGTTGTTTCTTACCCTTGGCTTAGGGATCGGCTTGACCATCACGATGTCCACGTCGTTCTTAAGTCCAGGTCCATCGGTCGAGCGACCGCGATCGATCACCGAGCGAAGCATTGCGGACATCTTCTCGACGCGTTCGGGCTGATCGGGTGCCAAATTGATTGTCTCACCGGGATCGGCTTCGAGGTCAAACAACTGCATCGGTGGGTTCTTGCTCATATCGACTCGGCCGGGCCGTGGCGCGCTCCAGCCACCCGATCCCGGGCAAAGGCAAAGCTTCCAATTGCCATCGCGAATCGCAAATTGTCCACCAATCGACTGCGACACAATTGAGTTTCGGATCGGCTCGGTCGATCCCTTCATCACGGGCAAGAACGACACGCTGTCTTCGGCGGCATCCTCAGGAATCTCCGCACCGACAATCTCAGCCGCCGTGGCCACAAAGTCCCACTGGCCAACCATTTGCTTGGTCCGTGAACCTGCGGCAACTCCGTTCGGCCAACGCAACACGAACGGAACCCGATGGCCGCCTTCGTAGATGTCCGCCTTGTGTCCGCGATAGATGTAGTTGTGGTCGTGCCCGGCCGCTTCAAGCTCGGGAATCTTCGCTTGTGGTGAACAACCGTTATCCGTCGTGAACAAGACGATGGTGTTGTCAGCAATTCGGTTTTCGTCGAGAGCCCTCAGGACTTGACCGACCGTCCAATCGACTTGCATCGTGAAGTCTGCGTACTTGTTGATTCCGCTTTTTCCTTGCCACTCACCTGCAGGAACAATGGGCGTATGCGGCGCGTTCAAGGGAAAGTAAAGATAGAAGGGCTTTTCTTTGTTGGCCGACTGATTGATGAACTTCACCGCTTCTTCGGTGATGGTTGGCAGGACATCGACGGCTTCGAAGTTCTTGCCAGCAGGGCCTTTGCGATGAAATGCTTTCTCGACCGTTGCAGGTTCGGTAGGCACGCGGTTGCGAACGAAGACATAGGGTGGCATATCGAGCGATGCACTGATCCCAAAAAAGTAGTCAAAGCCGACGTCGTTGGGCCCATCAACAATCTCGCCGGTGTAGTCGACGTCCCAACCCTTCTTGAAACCGCCCGAAAAGTTGCCCTTGTCGTCGGCTGTGCCACCATCCTTGAGAGGCCAGTTCCAACCCAAATGCCATTTGCCGATGCATCCTGTGCGGTAGCCCTTGTCTTTCAGCATCGACGCGATCGTCATGCGTCCCTGCGAAATCAACGGCTTGGAAAAGCCCCCCAAGACACCTTTTTGCAAATGGGTGCGCCAATGATAGCGTCCTGTCAAAACGCTGTAACGCGTCGGTGTGCACACCGCTGATGACGAATGCCCGTCCTCAAAGATCATTCCCTCCTTGGCGATGCGATCAATGTTGGGCGTCGGAATCTTCGACTCTGGGTTCAAAGCCGACACATCCCCAAACCCCTGATCATCAGCGAGGATAAAGATCATGTTTGGCGCGTCTGCGGCGCTGGCATTGGCGCAGAGAAGACTCAAAAGAAGGATTGAGAAACCGAAAAAGCGTCCCGTGGTGGCTCGGCGCATGCTTGTTGTCCGTAGGGGGTAGGAAAGGAGCGGTAGGAGCGGCGATTATAGCTTGGTTACTCGCCCGCTGCCGAAGGGCCTGACGACGCGAGTATCCAGGACTCCGTCACATCACTCACCTAAGCTAACGCTTCAATGTTTCCCCCTGACCGCTCCTAGAATGATGCGACCAATGCCACCTTACGTTGCTCACGACCGTGAGCGGGAGAGTGTCGTCAGTAAAGCTCTTCTTCAAGCACCTCTTTTGACGCCCGCGTTCCGAGTGCCCCCCAAAGTCCATACGGACTCACCTCGCCGACGCAACAAAGATTCTGGCTGTTGCGATAGTAGACGACCGGAGCCCGTTGATCCCCCGCTTCGATCGAGTCGGTAATGAAAATCACGGCCCCGTCACCCATCAGGATATGCGCACCGCCTGGGTGTCGACTACTTGGCGGCACAATCCCATCTTGCCGATGCGAACCTTGCAAACAAACTTCAGCGTTTGGCGGCAGGATGGTGTTGACCTGCGTGTAGAGCGGGCGAAAGTCGGCCCACCGTGCACCACGTGAGGTCGCGTCGACGGTCAAGTTCGGCGCGCGATCGTTCTCTCCACTTGCCCAAAACGTTGGCTTCTCTTCGTCGATCTGTTCGGAGTCGGCGCAGAACTTTGGATTCTCCAAGACGTTATTGCGTCCATTGCCTTGAGAGCCAACCGTTCGGAAGTCACGATCACCGAGGTCCGTCGCGATTTCGCCGGCCATTATCGTATTGGCAAGACCGTCCAACACATCCCGGAACTTCATCACCCGTCGTGGCACGAATGCACCACGCACCGACGCTTTGACTTGCCGAGCACGAAACGCGTTGCTGCCGCCATACCTCCAGGACGATCCTTTGAAGTAGGACCAGCTTTCATCGTCCGTTCGAAACGCACTGTCGCCAACACAAGCAGCGTAGTTCGTGCGTCCAAGGGCTGGCCAACCTTCGCCGGGGTCGCTTGGGCAACGGTACAGTGGGATTTCAGAATTCCAGGGGTCGTAAATCGCAGTGTAGGGTGCTGGCCCAAACGCCGGCCAACGCGCGCCTCGCTTGTCGGTGTGTCCAATCGAGATCTTGTTCCAAAGTTCCTGTTGGTTTGCAAACGGCAGTATCCCAACTAGGAAACTCAACTGGTGTCGTGCTGATGCAACCGCAATCATCCCGTGCCCAGGACGAATGGCACTTCCACAACAATCATCATTCAATTCGTTCGCTGGCCCCGTGCCATGCATTGGCATCATCTTGTGCGTCGAATGATAGTCATGGATCGCGAGTCCGATGTTCTTGAAGTTATTGCTGCACGCCCTCCGCCGAGCCGCTTCGCGCCCCGCTTGTAACCCGGGAAGTAGGAATGCCAATCCGATTCCCACAATGCCAACCACAAACACGGCTTCGACCCAAGCCAAACCATATTTTCGAAGACCACGATTCATCCAACTTCTCCCTGCTGGTAGCAACCGATCATCAGCTCGCAGCGTTCCGAATGGCGCGCGAGCCGACGATCCCCCCACTTGTTACCCTGAATTAGCCTGCCGGTCTGTTGAGTTCGCCGGATCGCGGCGAGCCCTCCAGGTCGTTCAGTGAGCGGGTGTATTCGACGAGTTGAGAAGGCGTCGGCCGACGATTCGGCTCGACACGATCGGAACGACGTTCCACAAAGGCGGCGACGATGAAGAAGAGTACAACGACGCCAATCGAAACAGATGAAAGAACAAGGACCCGTTTAGCCATCACTAAACCGCCATCGTCTAAAAGAAAAGATAAGATGTAGGAGGCAATACGCCCCAGGCCGGTGGTTGGGTCGGGAGAAGTCTAAAAAAACTTTTCAACTTGCTTGGCGTCGAGAACTAGTCGCGTCGCACACCACTGACGCGAATTCCCGTCGAGGGGCCCATCGTGATGTTGCCTCGTTTGGGCACAACGGGCTTGGGCTCCCTTAACTCAAACCTGTAGTCTTGGAACATGGTCCCGAGTGCAATCGCAATCTCATAAGAAGCGAACGCTGCCCCGGCGCATCTGCGATGCCCGCCACCAAATGGCATGTACTGGGCGGGCGTGTAGGACTGGCCAAGGAAACGCTCGGGGCGGAAGGTTTCGGCCGATTCAAAATTGTCTTCGTTGTAGTGTGCCATGACGGCAGCCGGAGCAACCGCGACACCGGCCGGCAAATAGTATTCACCAAGCTTCATCGGCGATTTCAGGAGCCGCAACACTTCGGTCACAATGGGATGCAACCGCAGCGTCTCTTGAACCACCGCCTTCAAGTACGGCAACTTTGCCATCTCCTCTGCTGAAACATCCCCCGCCGCATCAAGCTCCTGACAGAGTGCTTCAAGCTTGTCCGGGTTTCGCAGTAGGTGATAAACGGCCCATGCCATCGCCAGGGCCGACGTCTCGTGCCCCGCAAACAGAAAGGTCCCAAGTTCGTCAAAGGCATGCTCGGGATCGATCCCCGTTCCATCTTCATAGCGAGCGTCGAGCAGGAGGGTCAGGATGTCCTCGCGATCAGCCGGATCCGCTTTGCGACGTGCGATCTCTTCTTCGATCGCGTCTCTCAAGTTTGACTGAGCCCGGACGAACTTGTCCCAAGGGCTGATTCCCAAAAAGCTGCGGTGGAGCTTTGGAGAAAAGAAGAGAATCGGCGCACTGTAACGCACAACGTTTCTCGCCAGGTCAAGCAACCGCTCAACCGTCGCTCGGTTTTCTCCGCCGAAGATCGCTTGGACGATCACTCGCAGCGAAATCTGAGTGGTCACGTCGAGCATCTCGAACGTTTGCCCGCTCGGCTGGTACGCCAAACATTGCCTCGTCGCATCACGAATGATCTCGGCGTAGGCGCGCATCCGATCGCCGTGGAACATTGGCATGATCAATTTGCGTTCGCGTCGATGCGTTTCGCCCGAGAGCATCAACATCGACCCCGCACCGAGCATCGGCCGCAGGGCCTCCTGTGCAAAGGCGTCAAATTCCATTGGGTCGTGAGCAAAGATCTCACGAATCAACTCGGCGCGGCCCGTGACGACGACCGGCCCGTTCAAGGCATGAAAGTAAAACGGGTCGCCATACTTGTCGGTCCACTCGGCGAACGCATCACGTGGGCTGCGAATCAACTTGAGCGTTGTCCGCCATTTCCCCTTGGGGCCACTGGGAAGTTTGTACGCTGGCTGGTCCATGGTTCGCTTCCCCCAAAAGCGTCTCCGTCTGACGATCAAAGATCGTTGGCCACAACGTCACCGATCGCCGCGGTCAACAATTCGATGTCGGCCTGAGTCGAAATGTACGGCGGAGTGATGTAGATCAAATCACGAAACGGTCGCACCCAAACGCCTGCATCCACAAAACGAGATTGCAAAACCGCCGTGTCCACTGGATCCACTGTTTGTACGACACCGATTGCACCAAGGACACGCACATCCGCGACCTGCGACAAAGCGCGGCATGGTTCCAGTCCGATGCGGAGCCAACTTTGCAAATCCTGAATGGTCGCGTGCCAGTTATACGACCGCAGCAACGCGATGTTCTCGGCAGCGATCGCACAGGCGAGCGGATTGCCCATGTAAGTGGGGCCGTGCATAAACGGTCTGTTGTCCGTTCCCGAAATCCCTTCCGCAATCTTGCGTGTGGTCATCGTCGCCGCCAACGAGACCATGCCGCCGCTGAGCGCTTTGCCAACGCATTGAATATCGGGCGCGACGCCGGCGTGTTCACAGGCGAACATTTTGCCGGTACGTCCAAAACCGGTTGCGATCTCATCGGTAATCAACAACACCTCGTACTCGTCGCACAACTGCCGGGCTGCTTTCAAATACGCGGGGCTGTAGAAATGCAGACCGCCCGCATTTTGAACGATGGGCTCAATGACAAAGGCTGCGATCGAATCCGCGGAACGCTTCAGTGCAGCTTCGAGTCGATCGATGGCATCTTGAACGCTTACCGATTCCGCTGGCGGAAGGCCGCAAAAGAGCGTTGGAAACGGTCGAAAATTGAACGCTTTGTGCATCCCATTGCCGGGATCACACAGGGCGATCACTCCCATCGTGTCGCCATGGTAGCCGCCGTTGACAGTCGCGATCGTGTCCTTCTGCGGACGTCCCTGTGATGTCCAATATTGCAGTGCCATCTTCACCGCAACTTCGACACTGACCGAACCGGAATCGCAATAGAAAATCACTTCCAGTGATGGGTCGGCAACTTCGAGCAATTGTTGCCCGAGACGCGCGGCAGGCTGATGCGTCAGGCCACCAAACATGACGTGCGAAAAATCATTTAATTGGTCCAGTGCAGCCTGACGCAGTCGAGGATGGTTGTAGCCATGAATTGCCGCCCACCACGAGGACATCCCATCAACGATCACGCGGCCGTTGCTCAAATGCAAACGCACGCCTTCCGCATGTTCGACCACATGAACCTGATCGCCCGCGGTCAACGATGAATAGGGATGCAGCAAATGCCGTCGGTCGAGTGATTCGATTGAAGTTTCGTCAGCCATTGGATTTCGCAGAACAGAGAGAAGTGCGCATCGAGAATATCAGAGCGGCTCCAACGCGCCGACGCCGTGCAAATGTGAATGAAAAAACCTTGCTCCGACCACGTGAGCCGAAGCAAGGTCAAATGGCGATGACGTCCGCTAGCGCACATGCTCTCGCGGACAAGGCCGATAAACATGTGGCTGCATCGAAAAGTCTCCCTCGCCCTTGGTCAACGATCGCAGCTGACTTGAAAAGTCAAACATGTTGGCCAGCGGGACTTCGGCAGTGATTTCGCAGTGCGTCGCCGACGTTTCGGTCGTTGAAACGGTCCCACGCAGCTGCAGCAATTGGCCCGTCACCGCACCTTGGTAGTCCACCGGCACATCGATGCGGACCAGCATCACCGGCTCAAGGACTTCGAGGTTTGCCATGGGGAGAATCACATCGCGCACGGCTTCGTCGGCACACTTTCGAAACGCCAACTCCGAAGAGTCCTTTTCATGTTCGCCGCCGTCACAAAGCTTGATACGAACTCCGGTGACGGGATAGCCATCGCGAGGACCTTTTTCGAACGCCAGCTTGAAGCCGTCACAAGCGGCGTGGACGAAGCGTGACGAAATTCGACCGCCCGTGATTTGGCTTTCGAACTCAAAATCAGCCTCTTCCTGTACCGTTGGTTCAAGCATTCCAACCAAGTGCGCGTACTCGCCCGATCCGCCCGACTGCTTTTTCAGTCGATGATCAAACTCAACCGGGCGTGTCGGACGCATCCGGTAGGCAACCCTTGGCGGCCCCGTCTCGCATTTGATTCCAAACTCAGTTTGCAATCGTTCGACGTAGACTTCTAAGTGCAGTTGTCCCATACCAGCGATCAGCGTCTCTCCCGATTCAGGGTCTGACATCACACGAAAGGTCGGATCATCTCGCCGAAAACGGTCGAGCTGTTTCGCCAAGCGGATTGAATCGCCGCGATCCACAGGAACAATGGAACGCTGAACCACAGGCTCGGCGGCAACGATCCCTTCAAGCCGTAGCGTCGTCGGATCGGAAGTGATCGTTTCGCCCGAAGGACAATCCAATCCAACGATCCCAACAATCTCGCCCGCCGACGCTGACCCCACCTCTTCACGGCGATCTGCAAACATGCGAACCAAACGCCCGACCCGCACCTTACGCTGCGAATGTGCCAACCAAACGGTCGCTCCCTTGGACAGCCTGCCCTGATATAGCCTCAGGTAGGTCAACTGACCAAACGATTCGATCGTCGTCTTGAACGCCATCGCAACAAGTGAGTCAGGGTCAAGTTCCGATTGCTGATCACTGGCCTGATCCGCGATCTCGATCACTCGATTCGTTGGGCGCGGCAAGTATCGACAAACGGCATCAAGCAGTGCTTGAACGCCAATGTTCTTGAACGCACTTGCGTAAAGCACCGGAGTGATCTGCCGCTCAATCGTGGCGTTACTGAGCACCCGGTAGACGTCCTCGTTGGTTGGCGTTTCATGTTCAAGCACACGCTTCATGATGCAGTCGTCCAACATCGCGAGTGATTCAAGCATCTGCTGGCGAGCGGTCTCCGCTGCGTCCAAGAGTTCCGCTGGAATCTCAGCTCGCCGAACCGCTTTGCCGTCGACACCCTCGAAAAAGACTGCGTCCATCTCGACCAAATCGACAACGCCACAGAACGAACCTTCCCTTCCAATCGGAAGTTGTATCGCAACAGGATTGGCGCCCAACCGCTCGTGCAGTTGCTCGAAAACGCGGCCCGGGTCGGCGCCGGCGCGATCCATCTTGTTGATCAACGCGATGCGTGGAACACCATGCCGGCGCATTTGTCGATCGACGGTGCGCGTTTGACTCTGCACACCACCAACGGCGCACAGCACCAACACCGCTCCATCGAGCACGCGCAACGAACGTTCCACTTCGACGGTAAAGTCGACGTGGCCAGGCGTGTCGATGATGTTGATTGTGTGATCGTCCCAAGGGATTTGCGTCGCAGCTGACGAAATTGTGATGCCACGTCGACGCTCGATTGCGCCGCTATCCATCGTTGCGTTCCCGTCGTGAACTTCACCCGCCTTATGGATGCGGCCGCTGAAGTAGAGCATTCGTTCGGTAAGGGTTGTCTTGCCAGCATCGATATGTGCCGAGACGCCAATGTTCCGGAGTTGTTGTAGGTTGGTCATATTCGTTCAAAACAATTGTTCGTAGCGCGCACACAGGTGCGCACTGCCCTGCTCGTTCCGCAGGTGTGGATCTAGAAGAACGGTCACTCGGGTTCGTCAGTGACCAACATTGGTCCGAAGAAAGCGCACAGAATGAGCGTGCGAAAAGACGAAGAAGGCGACTCGAACAAATGAGTCACGAAGGTCGCAGCACAAAAGGAATCGTGCCGCCGAGTGTCTTGCCGCTAGCTTCAGGCGCCGAAAGATATCGCGGCTCGATTGTCGCAGAAGCGACCCGATGCGAAGGTGCCAAAGAGAAGGTTGCTAACGAAAAAACGCACTGTTGATTCCACCAGGACGAAGGAATGGTTCGTTCTGATGGGACACAAACAGTGCAAGCGGGTTCGGTCAGCGGCATTCTTCGTAGTGGACGAGGCCACGAGTCCCTGACCACGTCGCCCCCTGACCACGTCGCCCCCTGAATACGTCGCCCCCTGATTACGTCGCCCCCTGGCTACGTCGAAATAGCCTGGCTACGTCGATAAACAGGTCGCGGGGGACTCGTTGCCTCGTCCACTACAAGATTGCGCTAGTAGATGTACGACAAACCGAAGTGCAGGCCTTGGACGTAGTACGTGCGGTACCGCAAGTTGGCTGCAGGCCGCTGTTGGCCGGTCGGCGGAGTCGAAAGGTTGACAGCCAAGTTAGGGTCGATCGCACCCGACGCCTGCAGTGCATCGGTCATCGCGATGATGTGATAACCAAAGGTCAGGTCAAAGCATGGGTATTTTTGCCAACTGAGTGACAAGTCAAGCTCGGGAATCCAGCCGAAGGTGTCGTCTTTGGTCACGCCGCTGTTTGTGTTGCGAACCAGCAAACCTTGATTGTCGACCGCGGTGTTGCCGCCATTGCTGGTGACGGTCAAACCCGACAACGTCGCCTGTCGACGCAGTGAACCGAAACCAAGTTTGAGCAAACTGTTGAACGACCAACATCCTTCGCGATAGCGAGATGCCATGCCGATTTGGGCTCCGTGAAATTCGCTTTCGGTGCGAAACGAATCGGTCACTGCGATGACCGAACCGACCGGTGCGAACCCTGCGTCGAGCGAAGTCGTGCCCGGTGCTTCGATCAACAGGTTTTCTTTGAGCCGCATGTGCTGGTAACCGTAAAGGACATCGATCGTTGCCCCATAGCGGCAGTAGGCGAATTGCCGGACCGAAAGATCCCCACCGTAAACATTGCTCGTTGCGTTCACACGGATCGAACCCGATGCACGATTGGGAAACGCGACGAGTTGCGTGTCTTGAGCGGCCGCTTGGTTGTCGCTGACATTCAAGAAGGGTCGTGCGATCACTGGAACGGTGGTGTCGTTGGCCGAAAAGCCAAACTTCTCTTCGCCAGCAAACCAGCCTCGCAACACCAAACTGCGACATTGGTGCCGATCAAGGAAAGTTCCCACAGTGAATCGGCCGCCCGCAGTCATGTCCTTCAAAACCGCATTGCCCGGTCCAACAAGAATCGTCGTACCTGGCTGGCCAAGCTCGCCCGCAGTATCGGGATCGGTATCGGGACCGGTGGTCACCAACGGTGGCAGGTGATCACCTTTTCGCCACATCAACAATAGCTCGACACTGCCGAACCATTGATCTTGGTTCATCGAAAGCGAGCCGTTGGACCAACGACGCCACCACGAACTTTGGCAGCAGCCCATCGAATCGCAACCCATGGAATCACATGAGTCACAATCGAGACAGGAATCACAGCCTCCATCGAGAATCACTCCCGAGGGCTCGTAGGTCACCGCACTGCCGACAGCTTCATGTTGAATCGGTGCACTTCGAATGGGTTCGTCGCGAATCGGTGCGGCGAGCGTTCCGCTATCGACAATCTTCGACTGCTCGGGCGAAATCAAACGAACGTCCTGGTGCGCTACCTGGCGCAGTTTTGAAGAACGCTTTCCAGCGGTTCGACGAGTTGTTCTTTCCGCTTTCTTGTCACTCGAATCGCTCGGCGCGTAGGTCAATGGGACATCCACGAGCGCGCGTTTGGGCTTCTTGACGACCGCTGCGGCTTGCCTGACACCCGATCGACTTGTCGAGCTTTCCTGTAGATCCGACGCTCGCAAAAACTCGGCAAGCTTTGGCGCATCCTCTGCGGCCTCTCTTTGCTCCGGTTGTGCGGTCGCCTCACGACGCATTGGATTTTCGATGCGCGGCGATTGATAGGTTCCGCGATCAGGTTTTTTGGTGCGAACTTGTGCCGAGGCTGGGGCGACTGCAAACGCCGTACTGGCGGCAAGTCCGGCAGCCAAGGTCAGCAACCGCAGTCTGGTCTTTCCGTAGCGCCCGTCGTCAGACGGTGAAACTCGATGGGTGTCGGTTTTTGATCGCACCCACGCTCGGGCGAGCGTAGCGACAGCGTGACGGTGTGATTTCGAAAGGTTGCGCAGCGACGGCATCGTTGGGTTCCGACAAAGTGAGATTTTGGAATCGATTGCAAAGTAGCGCAATGGAAGCCTGATCTCAGTTTTCGGTCATACCGGTTATTCCGGTTGAACAAATTTGGCAAGCTTTGACGGTTGTGCCGATTATTCGGGCGTTTTGGAGAGTCCCCGGCCTTTGGGCCTTGGGCCTTCGACTTTGGGGATAGAAAACAAATGCCCGGCCGCTTACGCGATCGCGGCACACAGATTCTCGGCAACCTCAGCCCCCGTGGCGAAGATCAGGCTGGAGGCAATCCGGGCTGGCGAATTTGCCCTTCTTGCGAAGCTTGCCAAACCTGCCCCGAGTTGAGTTCGATCGCGGTCAACCAACCGCCGCCGTAGCAGAAGGTGTCGATGCATTTGAGATGCCCGATATCAAGAATCTCGCCATCCCGATTGGCGGTATGCCCGACGACCGCGGTTTTGCCACTTTGATGCGGGGCCGGCAAACCGTCGGTAAGCGAGTACCAGCGCAACATATCAGGCGGTTGATGCTCGAGCGGGATGACGGGGTCGTAGGCAGCGTGCGTGAAAAAGAAATCACCGAAGGTGAAGTAGTCGCCTAGGTTGTCAAAAAACTCAACGTGATCGGGCGGCAAAAAGTCGAGATCGCCGTCAAAGTCGTAGCTTTCTAACGTCTCGAGGCCACCGTAGCGAAGCCAGCTGTGATGCGGCTGCTCGCCTCTGAGGACCTGCAGCATCATCTCTTCGTGATTGCCCAAGAGCCCAACCATTCGGGTCCGCCGCTTCAGGTCGATCAAGCAATCGATAACCCCCCGCGAATCGGCTCCGCGGTCAATGTAGTCGCCGAGTGTGACGACGATATCGCTAGCTCGAGGCGATATCGCCTCCAAAACCGCTTCCAGCGCAGGCCGGCACCCATGGATGTCGCCAATCGCAATCAGTCGCTCACTCTCAGTCACGCCATCGTTCCGTCAAAAAGCGGGGCAATCCCCCCAACAGTACTGTCTCATCCCGTCGCCTTAGACCATCCTTAGAACGGGTCAAACGCATCGAAAGGGCTGAAAAGACGACTTTTCCGCCTAAAACACTCCTAGGACAAACCGATTGGCCGCCGATATTCAATAAAAACCCCTGATTTGCCAGCGTTTTGCTAGGAATACAGGGGTACGAACCGTTATGACCGACGTTCAAAAGGAGCGAGATTCGATCTCAAGACAGGCCTTTCACGTTGAAAGTTTGCGGGTGTTGGGCGAAACTGTCTATATGGGTCTTTTCCGCGTCAGGTGGCCAAGAATGGCCACTTGGTTGATCTACTTTTTACGGAATGGCGCTGGATGTCCACTCTAATCACTCCTCCCTCAATCGAAGAAACGCTCAGTGCCGCGGTCGTCAATGACCCGCCGGTCTCTGATGCTAGCACCGAGGTCGACGCTTGGAGCGAAGAAGAACTCGAGGATGAGTCGCTGCTTGAGAACAGCGAAACCACGGCTTTGATCGGCAGCATGCTTGTCCATCTGACGATCATCCTGGCGCTTGCCCTCGTGCCACTCACATCCCGAAACGACGACGAAGCGGTCGTGCTCGTTTCGCCACCGCCGGAATACGTCCAAGACAAAGTCGAATTGATCGACCAAGTCACTTACAGCGAAGTCCCGCAAACTGAAGTCGGTGCCAACAGCATGGCCGACACGGAAATGGCAGAAGCCTCGGCCGAGACTTTCATGGAAGTCGCCGAGATTCCCAACCCGCTTGAAATGGAAGTTACCGACCTTGGCCAGATCATGGTCAACAAGGTCTTTGTCGAAGCCGTCGCACCACTGGACAAGCTGACCAACCAGAAAGGAAACGTCGGCCAAGGAACAGCGGGCGCCTCGGGAGCCGTCGATCGAATCACGTTCGAAATCTTGCAAGCGATGGAAGAGCGTCCAACACTGGTCGTTTGGTTGTTCGATCAAAGTGGCTCGCTTCATCGTCAACGACAAGAGATTCGTGATCGCTTCGATCGCATCTACGAAGAACTAGGTATCGCCCAACGAAGTGGCGCCGAGGTCTTCAAGCAACACAAGAACGACGCACCGCTGCTGACCTCCGTGGTTGGCTTCGGTGGCAACGTGACTCTGTACACCGAGGAACCGACCGACGACTTGGCCGAGATCAAGTCGGTCGTCGACAACATCGAAGTCGACTCGACGGGCGAAGAACGCGTCTTCACCGCAATCGCTTCGGCCACGGAACAATTCAAATCGATGCGTCGCAGTCGTGGCGGCAACGGGCCACAACGCAACGTGTTGTTTGTGGTCGTGACTGACGAAAAAGGCGACGACGCTCAATTGCTTGAGACGTCGATTCAAGGCTGCCGAAAATGGGGCATTCCCGTCTACGTCATTGGCGTTCCTGCTCCCTTCGGTCGCCAAAACACGTTGGTCAAATACGTTGATCCCGATCCAAAGTACGACCAAACACCTCGATGGGCGCAAGTCGACCAAGGCCCCGAGACGTTCCTGCCTGAACGCGTTCAAGTTGGCTTCACAGGCAATTTCCAGCAGGAACCTGTGATCGACAGCGGTTTCGGACCGTACGCTCTGACGCGTCTGTGCTACGAAACCGGTGGCATCTACTTCACCGTTCACCCCAACCGAAACGTGAACCGCCGCGTACGTCGTGGCGAAGTCGAAGCCTACTCGGCTAACCTCGAGTACTTCTTCGACCCGTTGAAGATGTCGCGGTATCGCCCCGACTACCTTTCGCAAACCGATTACGTCAACAAAGTCAAAGCGAGTCCGCTTCGCCAATCGTTGGTAGCTGCCGCGCAAATGCGTCCGGCACAGGGCGTTGCTCGACCGCAACTAAAATTCGTCAAGCGTGAAGAAGCCCAACTGGCTGGCGACCTGACCCGAGCACAACAACAAGCGGCCAAGCTCGAGCCGATGTTGGTTCGCATGGCTCAAACGCTCGACCCAGGATTGAAGTTCCGCGAACAGGAATCAAGTTTGCGGTGGAAAGCCGGGTACGACTTGGCAATGGGCCGCGTGTTGGCTCAAAAGGTCCGAACCGAAACCTACAACGCCATGTTGGCCAAAGCCAAACGCGGCATGCCGTTCGAGAAAGAAAAGAACAACACGTGGGTGCTCGAACCGAGCGATGAGATTTCCGTCGGCAGTAAGTGGGCTCGCGAAGCCGACACTGCTCGTGAATTGCTCAAGTCGGTGGTCAGCGAACACGATGGCACGCCTTGGGCACTGCTGGCCAGCAACGAACTGAAGGTGCCAATCGGATGGAAATGGCGAGAGGAATTCACGGACCTGTCACCACCGCGTCCGAATCGTCCGGGCAACAACAATAACAACAACCCACGTCCTCCACGTGACGACCAAAAGCGGATGTTGAAGAAAGCTCCATCGCGACCCGTGCCAAAGCTCTAGTCGCCCAGCTTTACTGCACCAATCGGCGTGCACCTCTCAGTCAACTTCGATGCCCCGCGAGTTTTTCGCGGGGCATTCTTTTTGGGCTGCTGCGAATTGACCCACTCGAATGATCCTTCGACGGTTGGCCATCGACTATCCTATGCATTGCCCACCAAAGGCTCGTCGGTCGGTTCGCTTTGATCGTTCGCAGCACTGATTGCTGAATTGCAAACCAAGGCCAGCGCGACCGAATCCCCCACCACTCCCCACCTTCCCTCACAGGACTCGCACTGGAATGCACTCAATTCAGCGCGCACTTGCCGGAATCTCACTCGGTCTCTTCGTCACCTTCGCATCGACGTGCCAATTCGCGATCGCTCAAGGCACACGGCCGTTCACACAACAACCCAAACCCGATTGGATCTGGAGTGCCGACCGTACATTCAACAACCAACGTATCTACTTGCGCAAAGAGCTTGACATCGCAAGCCCGATCAAATCGGCAAAGATGTACACAAGCTGTGATAACCGGATGACGCTCTGGATCAATGGCAAAGAAGTCGGTCACGAAACCGAGTGGTCGCGTCCGATCGTTACCGACATCAAAAAACACTTGGTTGTTGGCAACAACGTCATCGCGGTCCAGGCAAGCAACGAAGGAGGCGTCGCTGCGTTCGTATTCAAGCTGATTGTCGAACACGAAAACGGCAAAAAAACGACCGTTGTTTCTGACGCGTCGTGGAAGATGTCGGATGAAAAACCATCGGCAAAATGGAACCAAGTCGCGTTCGATTCCAGCGCGTGGCAGGGCAAACTCAGGTCTCTCGGCAAACTCGGTGTGCAACCCTGGGGCGTACCGGGTACCGGCGGACGACGTTCAAGTGGCAGTGTCATAGATGTTGCCGACATCAACGTGCCAAGCGGGTTTGTTGTCGATCACGTTTACACCGTTCCCCGCGACCAGCAGGGATCATGGGTCGCACTCTCACGAGGTCCCAACGGAAAGTTGGTCGCAAGTGACCAAGGCGACAAAGGACTGTACTGGATTGCCGTTTCGGAGACTGACGACGGTCCTCAAGCCGATGTGGCTCGCATCGACGTCAACCAGCCCGGCTCGCCACGCAAGCTAAGTGGTGCGCAAGGCCTCCTTTGGGCATTCGACGCTCTCTGGGTTCACCGAAATGGTGGGCACCTCTACCGCGTCAAAGACTCCAGCGGTGATGGAACACTGGATGAGGTCGAACAGCTGCCCAGCCAAACTGGCGGCGGCGAACATGGCAATCACGCTTTGATCCTAAGCGAAGATGGTGAGGCGATTAACATGGTTGGCGGCAACCATGCACCACTGGCCGATGTGCAGCGACAACGCGTCACGACATGGAATGAAGACCTGTTGCTGCCGCGCATGTGGGATGCTAACGGACATGCACGCGGACGCCTCGCACCCGGCGGTTGGGTCACACGGCTTGATCCCCAAACGATGAAACAAGAACTCGTCAGCATCGGTTTTCGCAACCAATACGATGTCGCACTGAATCGTCACGGCGACATGTTTACCTACGACGCCGACATGGAATGGGACTTGGGTGCGCCTTGGTACCGACCAACACGGATCTGCCAAGTGGTCAGCGGCGCGGACTACGGTTGGCGCAGCGGAACCGGCAAGTGGCCGACCTATTACGAAGACAGCTTACCGCCAGTGGTCGAAATTGGCCCCGGATCACCAACCGGCGTCGTCGCGGGAATCGGCGCGGCGTTCCCCGCCAAGTACCAAGAGGCAATCTTTGCACTCGATTGGACCTTTGGCACGATCTACGCGATTCACCTCGAAGCCAAAGGAGCTGGTTACACCGCATCGAGCGAACCATTTGTGACGGGATCACCGCTCCCAGTGACCGACGCGGCGGTGGGTAGCGACGGCCATCTCTACTTCACCGTCGGCGGGCGCGGCACACAATCGGCGCTCTATCGCATTCGCTACGAAGGCGATGCACCAACGGAAACAGTCACAGCTTCGCTTCCCAACGACGTCCAAGCGGCGCGTGCGCTTCGCAAACAGCTCGAAGCCCATCATGGAAAGCCCCTTGAGCCCAAAGAGGCTGCGAAAGCCATCGAATTGGCGTGGCCTTCACTTTCAAGCGACGACCGATTCTTGCGAGCCGCCGCGCGCGTCGTCCTCGAATCCCAGCCCTCACAACTATGGGCTGGACGCGCGGTCACCGAGACTGACCCACAAGCCAAGATCACTGCCTCGATTGCACTCGCACGCGTGGGCGGCAAACATCGGCAAGCAGCGATCATAGACGGTCTGATGCAGATTGATGCCGACTCGCTCGACAACGCTCAGCTTCTTGGGCTGCTACGCGCCTATGCGTTGGCATTCACTCGCATGGGACGCCCCGTAGATTCGCAGAGTGCAAAGCTACTTGCTTCGCTGGATGCAATGCTGCCTCATCAAGACGATGACGTGAACACCGAGCTTGTGCGATTGCTCGTCTATCTTGAGTCACCCAATGTCGTTGCCAAGACAATGGAATTGATTCGCAATCGCAAGGCCCCGCAACCACCGGACTGGTCGGAACTCGCATCGCGAAACGCTGGCTACGGAGGCACGGTACAGAAGGTCCTCGACAATCATCCACCGAGTCGGGAAATCGGATACGCGCTCATGCTTCGCACCGTGCGCGATGGTTGGACGCTTGAGCAGCGGCGCGAGTATTTCGCCTTCCTCAACGAAGCCGCAAAGAAATCGGGCGGCGCGAGCTTCCCTGGCTTCATGCGCAACATTCGCGACGAAGCACTCGGCAATTGCAGCGATGCCGAACGCGTCGCGTTGCAAGACTTGACCGGCGAACAATATGATCCCGTGCCCGATTTCGAGATCAAACCGATCCAAGGACCTGGTCGAACTTGGACGCTTGCCGAAGCTCGTTCCCAAGCGGCCAGCCAATTCCGAAAAGCGGATTTCGAGAATGGCCGCAGCCTGTACTTTGCGACCAGCTGTGGCAAATGCCACCGTTTCGCCGGACTAGGCGGAAACATCGGCCCTGACCTGACAACGATCCCGCGCAAGTTCGATGTCAGCTATGTGATCGAACACATCATCGAACCCAGCAAAGTCATCTCGGACCAATACCAATCGAAATCGGTCCTGACGGCCAGCGGCAGTACCTACACCGGGCTCGTTTCCGAGTCGGAGGGCCAAGTCGTGATCTACCCCAGTGACCTCAAGTCCGACCCGATCACACTGGACGAAGAGGACGTCGAGTTGATTCGTCCTTCATCGCTTTCTCAAATGCCCAAGGGCTTGATCGACGGACTCAATGCCGAAGAGCTTCGCGATTTGCTGGCCTACCTGATGAGCGGCGGTGATCGCAACAACCAAAAGGTTTACGGAAAACGCTAGCGTTGACGATTCGGTCCATTGCGATGGCGACGTCTTTTGTGACTTTCGCTTGCTTGGTCGAAGAACCCCTGGTCCAATTTGAGTGCTGTTGAATGCTTCAAGCTTCTGGAGAGAAAGCGTCTTGAATCTTAAACGTTGGCTCGCGTTGCTGTCGGTCGGTGCGATCGTCCTTTGGATTGTCTTTGATGCGCGTCGTGGGCCAATGCAAGACAAACAGCTTCAAGGTCTGCTCAAAGCGCAGCGTCAGCCTCAGAAAAAAGACGAACCGAAGACGACCGGACCCACCGCGCCGCCAAGCGACATGGTCGTCGCGCCGATTCCTGACGAGAACATCTGGTTCGTTGGAAAACACGAAGGCGGCGGCGGTGTTGAAATCCCTTTCCGCCCCGGTTCGTTGCCGCGCAAGAGCACCGACACGACCCCGAAAAACGAAAACCCTGGGTTTGTGGGACCAGAGACATGTCAGCAATGCCATAGCGATCTCTACGAATCGTTCCTGGCGACAGCTCATTTCAAAACCAGTCGTCCGGTCAACGAAACGACGATCGACGGCAACTTCGAGCCCGGCACCAACACGTTCCTGACTTCCGATCCCAACGTCAGTTTCGAGATGATTCGCAAAGGGAATCAGTTCCTTCAGAGGGCTCACTTTTTCGATTGGAGTTTCGACGTGCCGATGGAGATCATCATGGGATCTTCCAAAATGGCACAAACCTATCTGTACTGGCACAAAGACGGCCTCTACCAACACAACGTCACGCACATCACCGATGGAGATCAGTGGATCAACAGTCCCGGATACATCGATGGCGACGCCGCGTACGCAAGACCGATTCCGCAGCGTTGCATGGACTGCCACGCTACGTATTTCGATTTCCGCGGAAGAAAAAACCGCTACACGCCAGGCTCGTTGATTCTCGGAGTGACCTGCGAACGCTGTCACGGCCCTGCACAAAACCATGTTGACTATCACCTTGAACACGACGATGCGCAGGACGCCGTCGGGATCTCCAATTTAACCGACCTCGATCGGCAACTGCAGATGGAAATCTGCGGCCAGTGTCACACCGGTTCAAGGTCGCTCAAGGGCGAGGCTTTGCAATTCCGTCCTGGCGATCAACTGGACGAGCACTACCTTCCGCCCAACACCAAGCAGGACGTCAAGAACAGCGTTCACACCAGCAACCAACTCAATCGGCTGGCACAAAGCGTCTGCTTTCAGCAATCGAAAATGACCTGCACCGATTGCCACGACCCGCACCACAATGAACGCGGAAGTCAAAAGCTGTTTTCCAGTCGATGCATGAACTGCCACCAGAGTGAAAGTGATTGTGGTTTCTTCCCGCAAGAAGGAATCAACTTTGCCGAGAACTGCATTGACTGTCACATGCCCCGGCGGCCAACCGAAACGTTGCGTCTGGAAAGTGTCGACGGGGATGTTTTCCCTCCGCTTCGCGATCATCTGATTCGCGTCGACAAGCAAGCGACCGAAGCGCACCTGGCAAAGTAGCAAACCGGTCGCACGACGCTCAAATGCGGTTGCCAACTGGGCCATACCCTTGGCCGCAACGATGCAGGCAATCAGTGCACCGCGCAAAAAAAGACTCGCCCGCGAAATGCGGGCGAGTCGACGTGGATCAATGGTTTGCTGGACCTTATTGGTTCAGCTCTTCCTCGATCGTTTCGTTTGCATCACGCGTACCCAATGCACCCCACAAGCCGTAGTTGCTTTCGCTTCCAGGCATGCCTGAGATTGGGAAGATCGTTGCAGCTCTTTGCACACAGACTGTTGGCAGTTCAGGATCTCCAGCTTCGATACTGTCAGAAAGGAAGATCACAGAACCATCGCCCATCAGCACGTGCGCTCCACCGGGATGGCGACTACCAACCGTTGAAATCACACCCGATCGGTTACCGTCGCTGTCGTTGTCCACGCAACTCGGATTGTTAGGTGGCAGGATGGTGTGAATCGCAGTGTAATACGCTCGCGAATCGGCCCAGCGGCTATGCTTGGCCTGCGATAGCGATGAACTAACCGTTGCCGTGAGTGCGTAGAAACCGGGACGCTCTGGATCAATATGAGGTCCGGTTTTGCACCGAGCAGGAACCAAAAACGTGTCGTTCGTGACCCGCATCGCGGTGATGTTTCGAACAAAGTCCGCTTTGACCTCACGCTTGCCGCCCGAAGTGCAAACTTCGCCACAGGCAATCGTGTTGGAAAGTCCGTCCAGAATGTCACGGAACTTCATTTCGTTTCGATTCCAGAAGAAACCACGCTGCGCGGCACGAGCACGTTCGACTGCCCAGTTTTCATCCGCGTCGCTTCGGTTTCCAAAGAACCCATAATCATTGCGGCCACCGTTGTGACTTCGGTCAACAGCATCGCCGAGGTTACAGGCATAGTTGGTCCGCGCTAGTTGCCCGGGCGCTAGCGCTTTACCCGGATCACTAGGACAACGGAAGGTCGGAACCTGAGTCACCCAAGGAACGTACCGAGTGTTCCACGGGCACGGTCCCATTGCGAACCAAGTCCCACCCGTCGCGTTGATGGTTTGACCTGGTGTCACATTCTGGCTCGGCTGTGAAATCTCCTCCCATAGTGCCTGTTGTTCGACATACGGGAGCGAGGCAACCAAGTAGCTCAAGAACAGTCGGTTACAGTCGTTCGATGGATTGGCAGTACCAGTCGTTCGCGCAGTCCCCGTACCGTTGGTCGGTAGCTGCTTGAACGCGCTGTGGTAGTTGTGGATCCCAAGACCGATCTGTTTGAAATTGTTACTGCACGACATTCGGCGTGCTGCTTCGCGGGCTGCTTGAACAGCCGGCAACAAGAGGCCAACAAGAACACCAATGATGGCAATGACGACTAACAGTTCCACTAAGGTGAAACCTAATCGCGAGGCACGTACTCTTTGCATTTAAGACTCCTGAACAAGGAAAAGACAGTGCATAAAAAATAGCGCTCGCTCCTAGCTTACCCATTACGTGCCCCACAATGCGAAGCCAGAATCCCAAACAAACAACCTTTTTTTGAATGAGAAAAACTCGCGTTGATTATGCGACAACGTCTCAAAATGAATGCACGAAAAATAGTGCAGCCAAATGTAACTTTTGCTCCAACGTGGTCGGCGAGTTTGCATGCAGTTCTAACACCACTACTAACCTTGTTGACGTGCATACCGATCCCCCTGATGAATGGGCTTTTGCAAACGAAAAAGCACTAAAGGTTTCGGCGTGTGTCATTGTGTGTCAGAGAAGACCGCACATCTTGATCATCTTGCGCAGAACAACCCAAACCGAAATGCACTTTGTGATTTTTATCACGAGCGCATTCGGCTTAGCGCATTCAAGGCGCGTCTATCCGATGGATTGATTTCGAGCTCTTGCTCGTACATCAAGATCGCTTGTTGCTGATCACCCAAATACTCAAGCGCCTCTGCAAGCTGAGAGCGCACACCCATGAGTCTTGGATCGAGAGCCAAGGCGATCTGAAAATTTCTCATAGCGCGCGCCGGTTGTTGATTCAACATGCGCGCTCGCCCAAGATTGACATAGCCTTCGGCCATTTCGGGGAATTCGGCGACTGCCTTTTCCAAGAGTTGGATTCCAGCGGGAAGGTTGCCTGCCTTACACGCCGCAATCCCTGTGTTCATGTAGCAGCTTGCTTGAAGGGACTGTTCTTCGTGAACACGAATGTTGCAAAGGATTGCTGCCAGCAACAGAACCGTGCCTGCGATCCACAACGACCGTCCGGTTCGTTCTCTTACCCGTCCGATCAGATCGACCAAACCTGCGGCAGCAAACGGAATCAACAGAATCGCTACCGGATTGCGATAACGCCCCAAAATGAAAAACAGAACCACCGCGGCGATCATCGTTAGCAACAGTACATAGAACAACCACAACCGCCGCCTGTCGCCCCAAGTTGCCATCACGCCCCAGATTGCCAATGGGCAAAGCGTGCCAAAATGCCAAACGCGACTCAGCATCAGGGGAACGGAACTTTCCCGAAAGATGTACAAATTCTCGACGTCAGGTACTTCATAGCGATTAAAGACCATGAAAGTCTTCGCAACCATGAGCTGTACCCAGCGTCCCGGTGACTGGCCAATTTCTTCCCAAGCTCGCGACATCCAATACTTGGAGACTTCGCGAGCCGACAGCTCATGGCCGACGGCATGCTCAGCCAGTCGTTCGGCGTCGGCTCGCTCGTACATTGGCGTTCCGCGACCAGGAACCAAAGGCACGTAGATCCCGTTGGCCAGTAGGTTGTTGCCGATGTAGAAATTGGGGCCAGCCTGGAATGTCGTCGGCGACCATTCCCCTCCCAGGGAGGCATTTCGCGCAGCGACGGGCATCAAAATCAAAGCAACACCACCGAAGTAGCATCCGACCAGCGCCAATCGCTTTCGCAAGCTGTCATGAATCCCCAGCAGGATCCAGAGCGGGATGACGGGTGTCCAAAGCAAGGCGTTCTCGCGCGCGAGTACGAGGAGTCCAAGCGACACACCGGTTAACAGTGCATACCGCCGAAGCTTCTCACTCTGCAGATAGGCGCATGCCGTGGTCAGTAGACACAGCAAGAAAGTGGCCAGAGCCGCTTTCTGGATGATCCCATCGTAAAAGATGGCGGGCGGATAGGTGGCCAGCATGAACGCGGAAACCAACCCAACGCGATCGGAAAAGAGTTTGCGACCGGTAAGGCCGATCAGCGCGACACCCGCAACACCAAGTGCCATCTGAACGAACCGGATCAACGTGACACTGGGTCCGAAGATCGTCATCAGAACGGCTAGAAAGTAGGGGTAAAGTGGGGCCTGATAGAAGGTGTCGGTCCCATACCAATCGCCCTCGCTGATCTTCTCTGCCCAGTCAAAGTACCCCCGGGCGTCTCCAAGCAATGCAACGACAGTGGGAACTTCAATCGTCTGCAAAACGTGCAGGAATCGCAGAAAAAAAGCGAGCACGCAAATGCTCGCTAACAGATTCGGAAAGGTAAGACGACTTTTCGCCGCCCCATCCGCAGCATCAACTGCGCTGGTTGTGGGCGTTTGACGGGTAGTGTGCGACTGAACCTTGCGTCGAGCCATCGTGAAACGCCGTGCGCTTTCGAAACCAACTGTGATGGCAGACTACTGCGATACGTCATCCCCAGATTCGGACATCATCTTTTCGTATTCCTCTTCCTCTTTCTGCAATTCAGCTTCGGGCCGAGTGTCAACGATCACTTCGTTTTTGGCACCACAGCCGACGGTTGAGAAAGAAAAGAGAGAAACGCAAAACGCAAACAAGAACGAGTAGACCACGCGCGACATCACATTGCCTGTTTGTAGGAGGTAGGAAAGGAATATAGGCAGGAAAACAGAACTGCTGTTCCATCTGAGTTTCACTGGAATCAACGGTGAACGCAAGTAGGACGAACACGTTTCGCTAAAATCCGATCGCTCTGCGAAACAAGCCACCGATTGCGGAGCAACGCTGTACGGACCGTGAAGGCCAACGCGGCGAGAGCGAATCGGCTGTAAACTATGCCCCGGTAGTCAACCACCATCAGTCAACCGCCATCGCAAGCGAACCAAAGTCTAGACGCATCCAACCGGAAGAGTTCCCATCCAATGTACGTTCGTTTTCACCTCGTCCTCGCAACATGTCTGGTTGCTTTGGTTGCCGCAAAGAATGCGTGGAGCCAACAAGAACGCATCGATCAAGCAACGCTTCGAGGCCATATCCGCTACCTCGCCGACGATCTCCTTGAAGGTCGCGGTCCCGGTTCACGCGGCGATCAACAAACGCAGCTCTATTTGTCGACGTATTTCCAATCCATGGGTCTGACGCCCGCGGCACCCAATGGTGATTGGCTACAACCGGTCCCGCTGGTTGGCGTTCATACTCGCCAACCCGAGTACGTCGAATTCATCAATGGCGAGCAATCGCTGCGTCTGCGTCCGCTGGACGACTTTGTTGCGACCTGTGGGCACGCGACCGAGCGTGTCGCGATACGTGATGCCGAAGTTGTCTTTGTCGGCTACGGCATCCAAGCTCCAGAATATGACTGGGACGATTTCAAGGATGTCGACCTCGCCGGGAAGGTGCTGTTGATCATGAACAATGATCCCTCAGGCGATCATGATCTCTTCGAAGGCAATCGTCGGCTCTACTACGGAAGATGGGACTACAAATACGAATCGGCTGCGCGGCAAGGCGCCGTTGGCGCGATCATCATTCACACGACTCCCTCGGCCGGCTATCCGTGGCAGGTCGTGCAGACGTCTTGGAGTGGCGAAGAGTTTGAGCTTCGCGGCGGCACAGGCCCGAAGATGGCGCTCAAGTCCTGGACGACCGAAGAGGGTGCCAAGCGGCTCGTTTCACTTGGTAGTCGCGATCTCGATCAACTTCGCGCCGCCGCGGAGAGCCGCGACTTTGTTCCGGTTTCGCTCGGAACAACACTCTCACTCAACCTGACCGCAAGAGTCCGCGAAAAAGACACGGCCAACGTGCTCGCCTATCTCGAAGGTTCCGACCCCGCTCTCAAAGATGAGGTCGTTGTCTTCATGGCACACCATGACCATCTTGGCCTCTCGGCCCAACGCGATGAACGTGGTGACAACATCTACAACGGAGCGGTCGACAATGCTGCCGGAACCGCTGGCTTGCTCGCGATGGTCAAAGCCTTTGCCAATCTGCCCGAAGGTCCGCGGCGATCGATCTTGTTTGCAGCCGTCGGCGCTGAAGAACAAGGATTGCTCGGATCCAAGTACTTTGCACAACACCCACCCTTGTTGCCTGGTTACATGGCAGCCGTCATCAACATGGACGGCGCCAATATCATCGGCCGCACCCGTGACGTGAACGTGATCGGCCACGGCAAGTCGAACCTCGACAACCTTGTCGCGAAAGTTGCGAAATCGCAAAAACGAATCGTCACCCCTGATCATTTCCCGGATCGCGGCTACTACTACCGCAGCGATCAATTCAGTCTCGCCAAAGTCGGCGTGCCCGGCGTCTACCTGCACAGTGGCGTCGATGTGATTGGCAAACCCGAAGGCTATGGCAAAGCGAAACTCAACGATTGGGTACAGAACATTTATCACCAACCCAGCGACGAGTACCGTGAAGATTGGGATCTCTCGGGCGCGGTCGAAGACTTCCAACTCCTGTTCAACGTTGGGCTGATGGTTGCAAACGGAAACGAAATGCCAAGCTGGAATGCAGGCGATGAGTTCGAAGAAGCTCGCAAGAACGAGCTAAGCCGTCGCGTCGCAGCTGAAGCAGACTCGCAATAGACCCCAGGCAACTCGCAAGGAAATCAGGCAACTCGCAATCAGATCAGCCGAGTAAAAGCAACCGATGCCATCAACCCAATCAACGCTGCAGAGTTTGCAGCGGATTTTCCAGCAGAACTTTTCTGCCCACGACATCACCGAAGCTCTGCTTTCGATTGAGGGCTCTGTCGACGCCATCGAAGTCCGCGACTTCATGGCCGAGAGGCACCTCGACGTTGTTGGCGTCACCAGTGGCGGTCGGGTCGTTGGCTACGTCCAACGCGATGATCTCAACTCGGGCGTTTGCGAAGATCACCGCCTTCCATTCGTTGACGAACAGGTGATCTTTGACACCGCGCCACTCGCTGACGTTGTGCTGGGCCTGAACGAGTCACCGCGTCTTTTCGTGTCGGTCTTTGGCGCGATCGGCGGCATTGTCACGCGCAGCGATCTACAGAAACCGGCCGTTCGCATGTGGCTATTTGGTATGGTCACGCTGGTTGAGATGCGTATGACCCGCATGATCGAAGAATCGCAAATCGATTGGCGCCAGCACCTATCGGCCGCTCGACTCGAAAAAGCGGAATCATTGTTGGCCGAGCGGGCGAGGCGAAACCAAGACCTCGGATTGGTCGATTGCTTACAGTTCGGCGACAAAGCTCAAATCGTTGCCAAAGAACCGACGCTGCGCGCGAACACTCGTATCGATACGCAGCGACAAGTGATGATTGCCGCCAAGAAGATGCAGCGACTTCGCAATGACCTTGCCCACGCGCAAGACATCGTCGCGACAAATTGGGAATCGCTTGTCGACCTGGCTACCAATCTCGAACAACTGCTCGAAGGCCCACCCGGACTTCACAAGCAGGCTGACTAGCTTCGCCAGCTCGATGTCGAAGCTCTTCTGCCACAAGACCCTTGCTGCCCAACGACATCAGGTGGAGCTGGACATCTGCTCATGCCCCTGTTGGGAATCCTTCAAGAAATCGCGTTCTTCAAAAAATCGCTGCTAAGCTTCTTTGCGCAGCCGACTTAGAATAGGGTCCACACGCATCGTTCATTCGGCCAGATTGGGTGCACTTTCGTCGGAGGCTTGAAGAATGAAACCCTTTTCTCTGTGCATGCGCGCATCTCTCTTTGCGAACATCAACCTTGTTGTCTTCGTCGTGGCGTCCTTCGCTGCGGAGTTACCGCAGCAGGACGACCATTCAACGCGGGGAAATCAGAAGCCCGCCGTTGTCATCGCGGAAGCTGGCGATGAGGACACCAACCAGCTGCTCCCGAACGCGGATCGCTTGCAGCTGATTGAAAAATGGGCTGACAAAAACGGTTGGGATTCGATCATCCTGACCGGACCAAGCGATGGTACCTTTCGAACGGAACAAAAGGTGGTCCAACCGAAAGCCTCCTATGGCAAAGGTTTGTACGGCATCGACCAACCGCAGTACCACATTTGGATCCCGCCAAACTACGGAATGGGCGGGATCTCGCCTGGCTTGCAGGGCGTCGTGCCCGAACACGGCCCCGCTGTGACGCCAGGTGTCATTGGCGGCGGGACTGGCGAAGTCCAACAACTTCGCAAACTCGTCACGCAACTCCAGAAACACATCGTGATGCAGAACGCATACATCAAAGCGCTCGAAAAACAGCTCGAAAATGGTACGAAAAAGTGAACGACGACCTCCGAGAAATGCAAGCGCAACTCGACGCTTCTGCCCAAGCCGTCCAGCAATCGATCGATGCCGCAGCCACGACACCACCGGCCAGCGGCTGGACGAGCGGGTTAGTGATTTGGTTGAGCCTTTCGATCTTACTTTTCGGCCTAGCCATCATCGGGATCATGGCCTACCTGATCTACAAAGACTGTGACCCGCGCGGTGTGTTGCGGGCATTCTGCGTTCCACTGATTGTCGTCTCTGCGATCTTTCTGGTCGTCACAGGGTACAGCCAAGAGCAGATCACGCCCGTGATCGGACTGCTTGGTACAATCGCCGGCTACCTGCTCGGTTCGCGCGACCGCGTGCATCCGGGACCACCGGGTGATGGTGGCGGCGGCGGGGCTGATGGTGGAGCTGGCGGCGGGGCTGCTGGAGCTGGCGCGTAATCGGTGCTCGATCAATAACGGTGAATTCAAGGATGACGAAACCACACGCGATCGCATCAGCACATGGTCGATTCCAAGTCTTTCACCACGAACACTTGGACTACCTTCGCAGCGCGCTGGCTCGATGCGATCACTTGATTGTCGGAATCACGGGCGTCGCTCCACTGACAATAGAGCCAACCAGCACTCAAAGTCCCACCTCAGACCATCGGACACGGCCCGAGAACAACCCGCTTTCGTTCTACCAACGTGCCATGATGGTTCGGGCAGCGTTCCAGGGGGACGGCGTTGATTTGCAGCGAGTCTCCGTTTCCCCCTTTCCGATCGAGCGTCCACAACTCCTTGGCGAGTTTCTTCCGACCGAGATCCCGATCCTGACCACGGTCCGCGAACCGTGGAATGAAAAGAAAGTGAATCTGCTTCGTGAACTTGGATACACCGTAGAGGTCCTGCTCGAAGATTTCGATAAGTCGCTGACCGCGTCATCCATTCGCGACAAGATTCGTCGCGGTGTCGACGCTTGGAAAGCCGATGTGCCACCAGCCGTGGTCGAATGCATGGAGAACCACGGCATGATCAAAGCAATCATCGATCGCAAGTGAAAGCTCCCATGTCTTGATTGGACTGCTTATTGCCTGTCTTGAGCCGACTTTTAGGACGCTCGTTTCATTCTGCTCCCAGATTCACATGGCGATCACGCGGCCCGTAGGCCTATGCACGCGTTTTGAGGGAAGCAAAAGAAAGAAAAGGCAGAAAAATGATTGGCAGAAAAAGAAATCCACGATGCTGAACATAGCGAATGGTAATCAATGGGGATGCAAAAGCCGAAAGCGCACGTTCCCAGGTACAACGTTCGCCCAAAGGATTTGGTCAAGGGTCGTACTCGACAGGAACTGACGCAACCCCTTTTCGTAGCAGTCAACTCCCTTCTGCAAACAGCTGATTTCGAATGCAACACCAGGGGCCAGCAAGTTTGCCGTTTGTTCACCAATCGTCTTATCATGCCAAAGCGTCGCAACCTTATGACGCACAGAATCTCTTCCTCCTAGGAAGAAGGTCATTGCTTCCAAATACAGACAACGCTCCAAACCTGTTCCCCAATCCCGCAGTAGCTCAAGCAAGGATTGTTGAAACGAATCGAATGGAGTAGACGGGGAGCAGAGATGAGAATCTCTTTCAACGGTGAACCGCCTACGATCTTCAAGGGTCATGTGGCAGTTGACAAACTCATGTTCCACTCGACCCGCTCCAAAATTGATCAGCTTCCCGTGGCGCAGATCTGTGAGCATCAAGTACTGAATCAGTTGCTTGCGGTGTGTTGCATGAATGCGCTCTGCGACCTTCAATTCGAAAGGGCAACCCGAATCTACCAACAGATCCAAGAAGTAGTCCTTCCTAAAGTCTCGGTGTGACAGCTCGACCCTAACCTCGCCAATCGCGCGTCCATCAAGCAAATGCAAAAGTCCTTTCCTGTAGACAGCTTCATCGAACATGCTCCCGTAACGGCGGTGTACGTCGAACGCATGCGCCACCACCTCGTAAGCCACTGAACCAAACTCGAGTTGGGAGAATTCTCGTACTGGAACGCTAGTTTCAACTGGCATTTCATACCCCACTTGCGCAGTTCAAAAACACAATGGCGAACGGAGAACAACGCGGCCGCCTGCACTTGCCCTCAAACGACACGTTTGCTTTGCCTGGTGCTTCACTTCCCCATCTTTTTGCCCTCCATTTTTTTGCCTCACTTTCTTGCCCACTATCCCAGATGCGACCGAAGGAGAGGGAAAATATCTCAAGGGGATGGCGCAGAATATCATGGGTTTGGTTGGGATTGGACGTCAGAATGGTAGCTCCCGCCTTGGTCTACTTCACCCATCGATCTATCCCACTTGCGAGCCGCTATCGTGTGCCGTTCCTTCGTCTTTGTCGTTCTGGCTTACTGTTTTGTTGGCATCTCAGATGCTCAGGCGGTCACGCAACACGCCCACGCGACCGAACCGTTCGATGGGAAATCACTTGAGGGCTGGGAATACGAAGCGGATCTTTGGCGTGTCGAAGAGGGCTCGATCGTTGGTGAAATTCCCAAGGGCGAGCGGCTCGACCACAACAGTTGGATGATCTGGCGCGGCGAGACGCTGCGCGACTTTGACTTGCGACTTCAGTGCAAGCTTGAAGGTGCCGCAGCGGCAAACTCAGGCATTCAGTTTCGTTGCCAAGCCGACAACCCGCGCCATGTTTCCGGTTACCAAGCCGACCTCGACATGGGTGCCGTTTGGCTTGGGCGAATCTATGACGAACATGGACGAGCCCTCCTGGTCGAGCGCGGTAGCCGAGTCAAGATCGACGCCGCGGGCAAACGCTCAGCGGAAGCTTACGCAAAGCCCCAAGCCTTCGCGGCAATCTTTCGCGAAAACGAATGGAACGACTATCGGATCGTCGCCGTCGGCTCGCGAGTTTCTGTCTTTGTTAATGGCACACTCTTCGCTGAACTTGACGACCGGCAAACGGGACAAGCCGACGCGGAAGGGGCGCTCGCCTTTCAGCTGCACAGTGGCCCCGAAACGCGTGTCGCCTTTCGCAACATCACGATTGAACCCCTCGGTGCCGATGACACTCGACTGAAACAGCTTTCATTCCGCGAGGAGCAGGAGCCCGAGCAAACCACTTCAGCGATCGGCGTTTTCCCGCAAGACAGCCAGGGCAACGAAATCAACTTTGGGTTCGAAAAGGGTGACCTCTCGGGCTGGACGCCAACGGGCAAGGCCTTTCAAGGCCAGCCGGTAGAGAGTGATACGATCGCGAGCCGCTGGCGTGGCCAAGAGAGCGGCAAGCAAGGCCGATTCTTCATCGGTGGCTATGAAATTTCAAAGAGCGACCAGGCGCAGGGCACACTGACTTCCGCCAAATTCAAGTTGCAGCATCCCTTCGCAAGCTTTTTGATCGCGGGAGGGAATCAACCATCGACCCGCGTCGATGTCTTAACGGTTGACGCGTCGGGCGCAGAGAAGGTGATCGGCACGGCGGTTGGCGACCGCCGCGAACAAATGCGCCGGGTCATCGTCGACCTGAGCGATCATGTAGGCAAAGAGGTGTTTGTGCGGCTCGTTGACGAATCGTCAGGAGGTTGGGGGCACCTGAATTTTGATGACTTTCGCGTTCACAAGACGCGGCCGCGTTTCCCTGGCGCCGAAGCGGACGATCCGACTCACCATCCGCTGCTGCATACCCTCAAAGAGAACAAAGCGGTCGCCGACGAATCCGCGGCCTCGGAAACGCTACGACGAATGCACCTGCCCGAGGGTTTTTCGGTAGACACCATCGCAGCCGAACCGGACGTTTTTCAACCGATGGCTTTCTGTTTTGATCCAAAGGGGCGTCTTTGGGTTGTCGAAGGTCACTGCTATCCCACCAAACGACCTGTTGGCGAGGGGATCGATCGCATCCTGATCTTTGCCGACAAGGATGGCGATGGATCCTTTGAGTCGCGCAAAGTCTTCGCCGAAGGCCTTAACCTTGTCAGCGGATTGCAGGTCGGCCACGGCGGCGTTTGGGTCGGTGCGGCACCCGACTTACTGTTCATCCCCGACCGCAATCGCGATGACGTTCCCGATTCCGACCCTGTGGTCCTGCTTGATGGGTTCGGCTATGCCGACACGCACGAAACGTTGAACAGTTTCATCTGGGGCCCGGACGGATGGCTCTATGGCAACCAAGGCGTCTTCAATCGATCCAATGTCGGCAAACCGGGGGCGGTTGACTCGAATCGCACTGAATTCGCAGCCGGTGTTTGGCGTTACCATCCAACCAAACATGTCTTTGAAGTTTTCGCACACGGCGGCAGCAACCAATGGGGCTTGGACTTTGACGATCGAGGCCAATGCTTCATGACACATTGTCGGAGCCACTTTGGTGGGGGACCAACAACACACGTCTTGCGTGGCGGTCATTATTGGAACCAGACCAACAGCAACTACGCTCGCTTCATTTCGTCGCGGCCAATCGCTGGCATCGCATCGATGAAAAACTACTTGCTCGCTTCGGCGCGGTACGGCCATGGCGAAGGCGGAGCAGGCAAACGCGGCTCGCGCGCCCTTTATGGCGGCCACTCACATGTTGGCACGATGATTTACCTCGGCGACAACTGGCCCAGTTCGCTGCGCGACCATCTCTTCACCCACAACCTGCACGGCCACCGCATCAACCATCAAGTCAACGTGCGTGCCGGCGGCGGCTACAACACTGTTCATTCAGGCGTCGACGTCTTTTACTGCAGTGATCCGAGCTACATCGGCGTGGACCTTCAATATGGCCCCGACGGCGCGGTCTACGTAAGCGACTGGTACGACACACGGCATTGCCACAGCCCACACACCGAACAGTGGCAACGAGGAAACGGGCGTCTTTATCGAATCCAATATGATGGATACTCGCCATCGACCGTCGATTATTGGAACGCATCGACCCAGGAGCTTGTCGACGCCCATCTGCACACAAACGATTGGCATGTCCGAACCGCTCGATTGGTGTTGGCCGAGCGCGCGAGCACGGGCGCCGACCTTCACGAAGTCATTGACCAACTTTCCAAACTGGCCATCGAACATGACGATGAAACTCGACGACTTCGTGCAATGTGGACGCTGCACGCGATCGGCGCAATGGGCGACAACTTGGCATCAAGACTCGCGTCCGACTCGAGTGAATATGTTCGAGGTTGGTTAGTACAACTCCTTTCCAACGACGAGCCATCGCTAAATGCAAACCGCTTGATCACTCAGATCGCACGGGACGAAAAATCGCTCTTTGTTCAAACCTGTTTGGCATCCGCGATCCCGCACCTCCCTCAAGAGTCGGCCTGGATGGTGACGGAGACCTTGGCGGCTTCACCCACGATCGAAGAGGACCGCAATCTTCCCAAGTTGCTCTGGCACTCGCTCGCACAGTTGCTCGAATCGGACCTCGAACGGGGGCTAAGACTCTCCGAGAAGACACCAATACCTTCGCTTCGACACAACCTCCTTTGGTACGCCGCCCAGGTTTCCGATCGCGGCCGCCAGCGACTTGTCGCACGGATCGACGCAGCAAAGGGAACAAAACGCAACCAGTTGGCTCAGCTGCTCGCCGATGCCGTTGCCAACCAACGTGGCATTCAGCCACCCGAAAACTGGTCAACCATCGCCGCAAGCCTCTACGCCGATGCCACCACCCGTGCTGCCGCTGAAACGATTGGGGCTTCGTTCGGCGACGCGCGGTTGATGGACCGGATGCGAGCCGTACTCGGAAACCGTGAATCAACGATCAAGCAGAAACAACACGCCCTCTCGGTACTGGCCAATGACCGTGACCAAGCAAATGTCGCCGCCTTGCTGCCGCTTATCGACGATCCCAACTTGCAAGTTCAAGCCATTCGACAACTCAAGAACTACCAAGCTGACGAGATTGGGAGCGCCATCGTGGATAGGCTTCCGAACTTTTCACAACCAGCGAGCGACGCGGCCATGGAAACGCTTTGCAGTCGCGCGTTATGGTCGCTTCAACTGCTCGACGCACTCGCTGATGACGCTGCCGATGAGAGCAAACTCACTGGATACTATGCGCGACAGATGGCCAGCCTCGGTGATGACGATGTTGATGCGAGGCTCGCCACGCAGTGGGGTGAAATCGGCCAAACCAATGCGCAAGCCAAAGCGGCGATCGCGGAGTTGGTTGGGAAGTACCAGTCTGCTCCGCTATGGGCCTACAACCGCAACGCAGGTGCCGCACACTTCAAAAAGCTGTGCGCCAATTGCCACGCACCGACCGAAGCTGCAAATCGAATCGGGCCGAAGCTCGAAGGCAGCGGCGCAAAGGGCATCGAGTACATCGTCGAGAACATCATCGATCCGAATGCCGTGATTGGAAAAGACTTCCAGGCTCGTAACATTTTGACGTTTGATGGCCTCGTCGTCACAGGCGTCATCCTGAGCGAAAATGAAAGCGCCATGACCATCCGTACTGCGACGGCGACCGAAACGATCGCAAAAGAGGAGATTGATCGAGTGATGGTCTCGAAAAATTCGTTCATGCCCGAGGAATTGCTGAAGCAGCTGAGCGACCGCGAACGCATCGAACTTTTGATGTACTTGATGTCGCTCAAATAACACGCAAGAACATTGCACTGTCGCCAAGAGGCAATGATTGTCACAATGCCGCGTCTCCTATCAACAGTAATGCGGAAGTGGGCACTTCAACATGAACCGTTCATTGCCAATCTTCAATCAATGTGGCAGCTGCACCGCGTGTTGTCTCGTCATGGCAATCGACGAGCTGGGAAAGTCCCAGTACGAGAACTGTGTGCACTTGGCCGAATATGGCTGTGGCCAATACGAGGCACGTCCCGACGTCTGCCGTCGCTTTGAATGCATGTACCTTTCCGATGGCTGGGGAAAGCGGCCGGGCGGTGAAGTGATGCGGCCGGACAGTTGCGGACTGCTCGTTCACGGCATTCGCGATCAGAATGGACAGCCGGCAATTCGTGTCGCGGAAGTCAAGCAACATGCGATGGAAGGCGAAATTGCCCAAGCGCTTCTCGCGGGCCTGCTCGAAGAGGGCTACTTGGTGGAAATCCACCGACGCGACTCGGAACCCTATCGATTGGGTGTTCGAAATAGCGCATAACAGTTGAGCACCCGCGTGTGCGTGGATTGTGCTGTTGCGTTTTGAAACGCGCCGACACTGATGATTGGCGTGGCATCCAACCAGGTTCTGGCAACAAGCTTTGGGGCAAACCGCTCGATGAACGTTCTTTTTGCGTGGGAATGGGGCGCCGGTGTCTCCCATCTCCTGCGTTTTCGCCCGCTGGCCGAACACCTGCGCAAGAAAGGACACCGCGTTGTCGTCGCATCGCGCGACCTTTCGAATGTTCACTCGATCTTTGGCGATCAGGCGGACGCGATTTATCAATCGCCAACTCTGACAGCGACCGTTGCGGCCGTCATCCAATCCCCACCTACCATTGCCGAACTTGCTTGGAATCTTGGCTACGACACACCGGGGCGTGTCCATGGACTCGTCGCCGCCTATCGCCACATACTGCAGCAAGAGTCGATCGATGCGGTGGTGAGCGACTATGGACTCGCCGCATCAATTGCCGCGAAGACCCTGGGACTTCGTCGGCTGCGAATCGGAACCGGCTTCGAATGTCCACCCGAAACCACGCCGCTTACGCAGCTAGCCCATCACGCGCCGTCAGACTCGTCGTCCAGTCCGTCGAAAGAAGCGGAGGTGCTTGCGATGATCAACGCCTCCATTCGCCACTGGGGTGTCAATGAGCTAACGAGCTTTGCCGAAGCCATCGGAGAGTCTGGTAAGACCCTGTTGGCAACGGTCCCTGAGCTCGATCCTTATGCAGTTGCGCGCAACCAGCTCCTTCGTGCGACACCAAACTACTTGGGAACCATTGAAACGGGTGGTGGTCTGGCCCCGGTCTGGCCAGAGCAGCCAGGTCCCAAAGTGATCGCCTACCTGAAACCCTTTCCGGCACTTAGGCAGGTGCTCGCGCGGCTTGCTGCAATGCAATGCAACGTTGCCCTGGTTGCGGACGGCATCCCCTCGCATTGGGTTCATGAACTTGGCCCAAGAGTATTACTTCAAAAGGGTTCAGTCGATCTGTCTATGGCAGCAAGAGAATGCTCGTTTGCTTTGACCAATAGCAATCATGGCATGAGTATTCGAATGTTGTCGCTGGGTATCCCAGTGATTGGTTTCCCTTTATTTCTCGAGCAACGTGTGCACGCTCACTGTATGCATCAACACCGACTGGCTCTTTCCATTTTCCCGCAAACGATGGACCGAGTTGAAGACGCTGTTCAGCGTGCACTTAGCGATGCGGCACGTAAAACGGCTGCCAATTTCTCGAAGCGGTATCTCAGCTTCCTTGGCGAAAGCAAACAACGCGCTATATCAGACATGATGTCCATGCTCGAAATTGCATAACAGGGCTTCGCGGCGTCCGAATGCAAACCTATTGGATTTGCAAATCACAAAACAATTTTCTTGACGCACCCTGCTAGGTACGCAATAACTCACCCAAGCTAATCGGAGTTGGTTGTCCGACTTGCGACGTCCGTTGCATCAAACCAACTTCTCCTCTCCATCTGTTCTCTCCAATGACAAGGGGCATTTGTCATGCGTGGAAGTGATCGTGGTAGCCGTCATTCTTCAAAGCTCTCCGCTTTGCATCGCAGGAAACGGCGCAGGAACCTGACGGTTCAAGTCCTGGAAAACCGCCGAGTATTGAGTGCCGAAGGCATTCCCTACAATCCGGTCGGATCGGAAGTCAACCACATCGATTTGGAACGCGGTTATGAGTTGCACGAGCATGTGCAATATGACCGCGACTTCTTCAACAACAGTGATTACGCGAAGCATTTTCGCGAAATCGAAGACAACCGCGGAAACGAGCTGACACCCGATACGGACCAACTTCCTGAAGGTTGGGATTACACCGCTCGGATTCCCGACTTGGACACACTGGACCTTGATTACGGCCCGCAAGCCGGCGCCTATTATTCGTGGGGGTGGGGATCGAGCTCACAGTGGCCCGACACGCCATCGCCCGCGTATCAGACTCCCGTTGGCCATTATGCGCGCGACGGCATGGACCCAATCGGTACGTACGAACCGACAGAGCCCATTGATGTGCCGTTTCCTGAGTCGTATGGCCGAATGGCCGATGACTACGATTTGACGGAATGGTTCTTCGATCCCGAAGACATCAAAGATCACTTCCCACAAATTGAAGGTTGGGGCGATTATCCCGACCAGTTCGTGCCAAGTGGCTCGACAGGCACCACAGTCACCTCCGGGACCGTCAGCGTTGTGGATAACGTTGCCACCGGAAAAACGATTACTTACACGCTCCCCTGGACGTTGACGGTCACTTACACAACGACCGGAAGCGATTGGGATTACTCCGAAGAACTTGTGTTGACCGGATTTAACATCACAACGGAGTGGGACTTTGCGTTTGAGCCTTACGGCTACGTTCCCGCGGATCCCGCCAACGGCTACGGCCCTGAACATCCTTATTGGGATCCCTATTCGGGCGGTCTCTTTGATGCCGCGCTTGCCACCGCGACGCCGCCACCACTGACCGAACCGGGCCTGATCGATCGTGACCTCGTTCAGTCGGGCAACTACACGTTCCGGTTTGAGAGCGATGGCTCAGGGTCGGACGTCGATCACTACAGTTTTGAAGACACCTACGCCGACGGTTACACCGACACGTTTGACGAAAACTTTGACCCACACACGCTGCCATTCGAAACCGAGGTCCACACCTACGACTACTTCGCCACGGCAACGCGTACCCAAAATGACTTGATCGACATCACCATGCCAGCCGGCGACCCGTACGGTGGTGGTGGCGGCGGATATGGTGGAGGCTATGGCGGCGGTGGAGGTGGTGGCGGTAGCACCAACAAGACCTACACCGAAAGCGGAAGCCTTTCCTGGCACGGCTACTTCGACAACATCATCACAACGACTTGGGACATCGATGTCACGGGCGTGGAGTCATCCTTCATTGACCTTTACGAGTACTCGACTCTCGACGAGCTGCTCACCGTTGCGCCGACCAATCCGAGCACGCTCGATTACACCGGCAGCGGTGAACTCGTTCCCAATGGAGGCGGTAACGGCGAGGACAAGATCGGCACCCGCCACGAATGGGGCGATGACGATAGCACGTACGTGATGGACCATACCGGTCACCTCGACTACCACGACCGGATGGACGACCAAACATCGAACACCTACGACACGGCGGTGCGCGATGAGTACTGGGACGAAGAAGCCGACATGACCTTTACGGAGACTTTTGATCGGCAAATCACTTACGCCTCAGGATCAACCACCGTCATCAACGACACACAAGGAACGGTCGACGGTGACTACTGGACCGAGGGACGCCACTATCTCGATTGGCACGAACACCGAGATACCGGCAACGGTTTGATTCGTGACATCTACTTCTACGAAGAAACACGCGACCATTCCGATCCGAACGTCCACATTGCTCCCGAAGTGATCGTCGATGTGACAATGCGCGTCGGCAGCACTTACGACGACCAAACGACACAGACCTTGACGACGTCAGGAATTGAAACGGGTCGAACGGGTGACTTCACCGAAGATGGCGACGCTTGGTTGCTCAGGCGTCTCGAGATGGATGGTGATCTCGACATGACCGGATCAGGTTCGACCGTGAACTACACCATCGACGACCAAACCCAAAAGGATTTTTGGGCCGAAGACCTGGAGGACTACTACCGATTCATCTTTGACGAGGTCACCACTTACCATTCCAACGGTGGGACAACCGAAGTCATCGACGAAGAAGGTGAAGCAGACGGCTTCTGGACTCGTTCGGCAGACAACTACTACCACTGGGCCGCACACAGCGATGTCGATGATTGGACATACGAAGTGACCAGGTCCGACGGCGCAAACCCGGGCACGGTTGGCGGCGTTCCCTACTGGGACTGGCTCAACAATGGTGGCGTCCCGCACCTTGAACCTTGGTTCGGCGCAGGCACGGCACGTCGCCAGGACGATTGGGTTTACTGGTATAGCAATGAAACCACCGTCGATCGCAACGCCAACGGCAACATCACGGGCCGTGTCGGTACCATCGAAACCGACATTTTCGATCCCGACCTCGACGCTGACACGATTGACGGCGGCATCACCCGGACACCGACGCTCTACATCCTGCATCAAGACGATCACCAAAACGGTGGCCGTGACGAATACAGGTGGTACGAGTCGGACTATACCTGGGATCCGGCCGGTGCAACCAAAGTCACTTATCATCATGAATCTCTCGACGAATGGGACGAGGATTTCGTGATTGGCACGGCCGATAGCTTGGCGACGTTCAATTCGAACGGAAGCCGAACGTACGATGTCAATGAAATCGGCGAAACGCATCGTGACAACAAATCGGAAATGGAGGGCGAGAACGATTGGTACTCGACCAACTATCACGAATACAGTGACTATGACTCAACGCAGGTGAATACCGGCGACTGGTACTACGACGACAATTACCTCACCACGATTGATTCCAATGGAGCCGTCCTGACAGGGACCCTTCTCGATTGGGGCGACAGCTACGATAGCTTCCGCGAAGCTTGGGACTTGGGTGATAACGCGACGTGGCGAGTGGTTGGCAACGGGTTCGCCGATGCTGACCTGAACTACAACTACACGACGACGATCACCACTCCCAACGACCCGTATGGCGGCGGTCTAGGATCTCCTGAAGCAACGGTCACAGGCTCCGAAGTGACCGACCACTCCTACAGCTGGTCCGAAGACACGTACGCTCAGGTTGACCCCTACGGCGGTGGACTCGAACTGGTCGGCAGCGATGGCGACAGCGACAGTTGGCAGAGCACCTATTCCAACACCGATTTCGTTGGGCCTCGCTCAGGTCGTGAACGCAAGTTCGCATGGTTGTTCAACTGGATTCGCTTCTGGGACTAGCCGAAAGGCTGCAATCGATTTTCGTCTGCTCGCCACCTGAGCAGCGAATGGGATACCACGGCAGGTGACAACCGGGAAACCGGGGCACGGTTCCTGCCGTGGTCTCTTTTTGCGCCATCAACTAGGATGTCTGCATTGCTTCACACAACAGACTTCTAATCAACCGGCCCCATGTCTCGTCCCCATGTCATCCTTTCCTTTGCGATGTCGTTGGATGGCTACATTGACGATGCATCAGCGAAACGACGCGTCCTTTCAAGCGATCAAGATTTCGCGGCCGTCTACGCTCTTCGAGCAACCTGTGACGCCGTGATTGTCGGCGCGGGCACGATCCGCAAAGACGACCCGCGTCTGATCACGCTCGACGACGAACTTGCACAAAAAAGGCTCGACGCCGGTAAGCCGGCCGATCCGACAAAGGTCACCGTGACGGCCTCAGGCGAGCTCAACCCCGACGCTAAATTCTTTCAATGGGGAGACGGAGAGAAGGTTGTCTATTGCAATAAAACGGCCGCCACGTCACTCGCCCAGACCGTCGGCGACCGAGCGGCGGTTCGAGCACTCGATGAGTTGACGCTCACCTCCATCCTTTGCGATCTCTCAGCCAACGGGCATCGTCGGGTGATGGTTGAAGGTGGCCAGCACGTCATCACAGCCGCAATCACCGAACAAGTGGTGGATCAGATCCGCCTGGCGATTGCCCCAATCATCATCGGCGACGAATCAGCCCCTCGTTTCGTGACCGGCCCAGTCGCAGAACCGTTTGGCCACCGGTTTCAGCTTGTCAAATGCGAGGACGTCGGCGGCACCGCCGTTTTGACGCTCGAAAGAAAACCATGAATGCCAGCGACCTTGACCAGAAAATCATGAAAAAGGCGGTCGAGCTATCGCGGAAGTGCCCGCGTTCGACAACGGCCTTTTCAGTTGGCTGCATCATTACCGATGCCGAAGGAACCATTCTCGCGGAAGGCTACAGTCGCGAAATCAACGACAGCATCCATGCAGAAGAAGTGGCGTTGGACAAGTTGCCGCCAGCGACGCCAACAGACGGACTTGTTCTCTATTCGACGATGGAACCGTGCAGCATTCGCAAATCAGGAAAGACCGCCTGCTGCACACACATTATCGCTCGGAACATCAAACGCGTAGTCTTCGGAGTACGTGAACCGGCAACCTTTGTCGATTGCAAAGGGATCGCGACACTTCAAGACCAAGGCATCGAAGTGATCGAGCTACCCGACTTCAACGAGCAGATTCTGGAAATCAACCGGCATCTGCAGTAGCAAAAGCAGGCCGGATCAAAGAGCGACAGCGATGCAGATCCGGCAGAAAACGAATCCGCCCGCACTCACGGCCCAACCGGCGCAGGCACATGAGCCGCTGGTCGTGAGGACTCGGGCCCTAGCAAGCCCGCGCAACTCAATAATTAGTATCCGTAGGGTGTGTGCTTGCACGCACCAACTCTAACACGTGGCCTGCCCCGGCTCACCCAACTCTTTAACTAGTGTCGACCAGCGTCGGTCAGTGTTCCCAACAATTCGAACGCGTGTCCAGGAACGCTAGCAGGTGCCTACCCTGCCCGCCGTTGCTTCACCGCCCACCGACTCCACTGAGTGTCTTGTACGCGTTCGAGCACGAGCACCGCGAGGCTGAGCACGAGCACAATTGTGAGCGGCTAAGTATTAGACACCAACTAGGCCAGGATGTCGTGAACGACATGCGCGGGTTCCACGCCCGTCAAACGCTGATCGAGACCTTGGAATTTCACTGATAGCCGATGATGGTCGAATCCCAACAAGTGCAGGATCGTTGCGTGAAGGTCGCGAACGTGAACATCATTCAACGTCGTGTTGAAACCAAATTCATCGGTTTCACCATAGGTCATCCCTGGTTTGACTCCGCCACCAGCCATCCACATCGTGAACGCGTTAGGATGGTGATCGCGCCCATCATCTCCGCCGCCTTGAACCATCGGCGTGCGTCCGAATTCGCCACCCCAGATCACCAACGTGTCGTCGAGCATGCCCCGTTGCTTTAGATCCTTGATCAAGGCAGCACAACCTTGATCGGTGGCGTTGCAATTGTTCTTGATCGCTTTGGTCAGGTTGCCATGTTGATCCCACGCTTCATGAAATAGCTGTACAAACCGTGTGCCGCGTTCAACGAGTCGCCTCGCCAACAGACAATTCTTGGCAAAAGACGGCTTGTCCGGATCGACCCCATAGAGATCAAGTACGTGCTGCGGCTCTGAGGAGAGGTCCATCAATTCGGGACCACTCGCCTGCATCCGGTAGGCCATTTCGAAGGAATTGATCCGAGTCGCGATTTCAGGATCCCCGGTAACCTCCAATCGCTTTTGATTCAGAGCGTTGATCGCATCGAGCGAATCTCGTTGTGTCGTGTCATCGATGCCCGGAGGATTCGACAGATAAAGAACAGGGTCGCCGACGCTACGCAGTTGGACCCCCTGATACACCGTTGGCAAAAAGCCACTGCCCCAATTACTCGTGCCACCACTCGGTCCCTTCGTTCCAGAACTGAAAACGACGAACCCTGGAAGCTCTTGCGACTCGCTACCGAGGCCGTACAGGGTCCATGCCCCAAGACTCGGCTTGCCAAATAACTGCGAGCCGGTGTTCATCATGATTTGCGCGGGAGCATGATTGAACGCGTCTGTTTTCATCGACTTGACGATGGAAATATCGTCAACGATCGACGCCGTGTGCGGCAACAGCTCAGAGATTTCAGCGCCACACTCACCATGTTTTGAGAATTTGTATTTGGGACCAAGCAGCTTCGAGTTGGGGTTGATGAACGCAGCGCGATACCCGTCGAGCAATTCGGCGGGAGGAAGTGTTCCGTCGTATTTCTCAAGCTGCGGCTTGTAGTCGAACATCTCCAAGTGACTTGGCGCGCCTGCCATGAACAGGAAGATCACGTTCTTGGCCTTGCCCGGAAAATGACCAGACTTTGGCGCGAGCACATCCGCTCCGGACGCATGGCCGGCGCCCATCAAATCGGCGGCCGCAATGGCGCCAAGCCCGACGCCGCATTCTTTCATGAACCAGCGGCGTGTGAGTGAATTCGGTGTCATTGGTTGTTTTGTCATCGTATTGAGATAACGGACGCTTGCGAGCGAGCCGATTCGACTATTCCTTTGTAATGGTCTCGTCCAAATTCAAAAGCACGCGACAGACAATCGTCCACGCTGCTTGCTTGTCGCGATCCGACGCTTCGGATTCCCCTTCACCGTTTGTGTCGCCCGCGATTTCGGCTGGATCAATTTCCTTGTTCGCGATGCGTTGGCGTTGCTTCTCCAACAGATTGGTCAACGTCAACAACTCATCCTCGGATGGTCCTCGGCCAACGCAACACTTCATCGCAAACGTCAGTCGTTCCCCATCACTCGATCCCTCCTGGGCGAGTGTTCGTGCCGCCAACGCACGCGCACATTCCATCGCCAACGGCTCGTTTAACGAGGTCAGTGCCTGGAGCGGCGTGTTGGATCGGTTGCGACGAACGCACGAAACGTTTCCTGGCACCGAATCGAACGTTTCAAGCATCGGGTAGGGAACGCTGCGAAATCGAAAAGTGTAAAGACCGCGGCGGTAACGATCGTTGCCCGTTGCTTCGTTCCAAGTCTTTGGGCCGTAGCTTGCGGGAGGCTCGAACAAAAAACGGGGTGCAGGCGGATACGCAGGCGGTCCGCCAATCGAATCCGAAAGCAAACCACTCGCCGCGAGGGTGATGTCGCGAACGATTTCGGCATCGACGCGAAACCGGGGGCCACGAGCCAGCAATCGGTTGTACGGATCTCGTTGTTGCAACGACTCCGACACCCGAGACGATTGACGATAGGTAGCCGAGGAAACGATCAGCCGGTGAATGTGCTTGAGACTCCAGTCGTTTTCCATCAGCTCGACGGCAAGCCAATCGAGCAACTCGGGATGAGAAGGAGGCGAGCTCTGGGAGCCGAGATCATCGCTGGTTTCGACGAGGCCAATGCCAAAATACGATTGCCAAATGCGATTCACAATCGAACGTGCAGTCGTTGGCGAACGGCGATCGACCAGCCACCGAGCAAAAGTGAGTCGCGAATCGTCCGCTGATTCAGGGAGATCATGTAGAAACTCGGGCACGCCTGGCGAAACTGCTTCCACAGGACTCAGAAAGTCACCACGATTTAGAAGATGCGTTTCCCGTTTACGCGACCGCTCTTCGAGAACCAATTGCGTCGCCCCTTCGGGATGCTGGCCCCACAGCTCTTCGATCCTTTCGTTGGCGTCTTTCCACGCGTCGACGGTGGTTCGCCAAATGCTAAAGACCGCTGCTTGCTGTGACTCAGTCCGCGAATCGACTGCGATCTTCAAGATTTCGCGAACGCTTGCTGGAACAGGGTCTGCCACAGGGTTCTCGTCGGTTGTGACTGAGAACCGGTAACGCCCCATGAGGCAGTTGTGATTGTCATCACTGTTCCATCCGCCATGGCTCATCTCAGGATTAAAGACGAGCGTCGTTCCACCTTCAAAATCAATGGGCTGGTCGAACACAAAAACTGCTTTGCGGTCTTGGTTCCGGCGACCAGGGTCGTTGTCAGTCGTCCACGCGGTATTGGCGTCACCATCAAAGGCGAAATCGATGCCGCCGGTGACACGCTTGTCCTTGGCTTTGTCACGCTTCTTTAGGAAGTCCGGCTGATCACGCTTGAGCGGGTTCACATCGGCAGTCGCCGAGACGATTTTCGCCGTCGCTTCCTTTTCCGATCCATCGGTTGGCCGAAAATGAACCTTCATTTCGGTCAACGCAGCCGTTCCGCGAATCGATCGTCCAGGCCCGCGCAAAGGCAGTTGGGGATGGGTCAACAACTCCACTCTCACACCCGTGATTCCACGAGTGGAAGTTTTGGCAGCGAAGCGAGGTTTCGAGTTCGTCGGCGCGTAGCTTTCGCTGACAATCGAATGGTCGTCAAGCACTCGGAATTTTTGCCCTTCAAACGGCAGATCGAACGGCTCGACGACTTCCCAGTTGCCGATTTGCGATGCACTCTCCTGTTCCCAACGCGCCATTTCCTCACGCCAATTCGGCATGTCCGTTTTGAGCTGCCTTTCGATGGCATCGATCTCCGCGAGGACACGCGCGCGCTGTTCAGAGCTTTCATTGTCGTAGACCGGCACAATCGCGTCGTGCGTGCTGTTCAAGAACGCAAACATGCGATAGTAATCGTGCTGTGTCAGCGGGTCATATTTGTGGCTATGACATTGGCTGCACTGAATCGTGAGCCCGAGGACGCTCTTGCCAATGGCGTCCATGCGATCAAACATCGCTTCCATTCGGAATTGCTCGGGATCCGCGCCTCCTTCTTCGTTGACCATCGAATTCCGAAGAAAGCCCGTCGCGACAAGCTTGCTTTGTTCGTTCTCTTCGATCAGGTCACCCGCAATCTGCTCGATCACGAACTGGTCGTAAGGCAAATCGCGATTGAAGGCATCGACCACCCAGTCGCGATAAAACCAAACCGAGCGTGGCTTGTCCTTTTCGTACCCGTCGGAATCGGCGTAACGTGCAGCATCAAGCCAAACGCGCGCCCAACGTTCTCCAAAATGCGGAGACAACAACAAGCGTTCGATCTGGTTCTGATCCGCGTCGGCCGATTCATCCAACAGAAACGCATCAATTTCTTCGATCGTTGGGGGCAGACCGATCAAGTCGAGCGACAGTCGACGCAACCAGGTGATGCGATCCGCGTCGTCCGACGGCTGCAACGCTTCCTTGTCGAGGCGACGCAGGACAAAGGCGTCGATCGGATTGTGGATCCAATGCTCTTTGGACACGGCGGGGATGTCAGGCCGCTGCGGACCAACAAACGCCCAATGCTGTTGATAGACAGCTCCCTCTTCGACCCAACGCTTAAGTAAGTCGACTTCTTCAGCAGTCAGTTTCTTGTTCGTTGACGGTGGCGGCATCACCGAGTCAGGATCGTCGGTCAACACCCGCGCAATCACCTCGCTCTCGTCAATGTTGCCGGGAACAATGGCCCACTCGGTCGCCCCCTCTTCGTTGTCCAAACGCAAGTCGGCTTCGCGCGTTTCCGCATCGGGGCCATGACAGTGAAAACACTTGTCCGAGAGTATGGGCCGAATATCGCGGCCAAAATCAATCGGTTCGTCACCGCAAGCGGCAGCGGCAACCAGCAACATGGCTGCGCACGGGTAAAACAGACGCGACATCAGTTCGAGGGGCAGGAGTGAGAGAACTTGAATTCCGCTTGAACTCGGTTAGCAAAACGCGAGAAGCTTGCAGCGAACATCAGGGTGGTGAACCGGAATGCCATGGTGGGATGGTCAGAAAATACATCAATCCTACCGCAGCGTCTTGGACAACGCACGCGTTTGTTTGTACATTTTGACCATGCCTGCTTTAGACCCTCGTGAATTCCAAGACCAATTTTTTCGTCAAAACCCGCTGGCCGAATCGGTCATCGGGCTCTTTGACGCATTGCCGCACACCTACTTTTACGCCAAAGACACGAAAAGTCGTTTTGTGCGGGTGAACCAACAATTCCTAGAAAACCATGGCCTGACGGACCAGTACGAAGCGATTGGCAGGACGGACCACGATTTTCATCCGCCTGTCATGGCCGAAGCGTACATCGAAGAAGATCGACGGGTCATGGCCAGTCGACAGCCCTTGCCGGGACAAACGTGGCTCGTGATGCATCGCCGCCGCGCGCCCCGTTGGTACGTCTCAACCAAGACGCCAATGTTCAATCGCAACGCCGAGGTGATTGGAATCGCAGGCGCGATGTACCGCATTGAGCACCGCGAAGAGCTGAAAAAATTCCTGCAAGAGATCATGCCCGCAGCGCGGTACATCGAACGACATTATGCCAAGCCGGTTTCGATGGCCGAGATGGCAGAGCTCACCGGACTCTCGTCAACGCACTTCAATCGTCGCTTTCGCCAATTGCTACGAATGACCCCGATGCAGTACCTACGTAGCGTCCGGATTCAGGCAGCGCAAAAGTTGCTGACCACCACCTCGCGTAGTCCCGCCGACATCGCAATGGCCGTCGGCTACACCGACCAGAGCCACCTCACCAAACGCTTCCGCGAAGTCACCGGAATGACACCAACTGCCTACCGCAAACGTTTTGTGAAGTAGCGATGGGTCGCGCACCAACAATCACACGCTCGCTTTGAGGTCGTCCGGTTTTCCAGTTTCACTCTCCCTCTGGGAGAGTCGGCCTCTAAGGGCCGGAGAGGGTCTTCTAGGTTCGGCCCTCCCCGGCCGCTACCGCGCCCGACCCTCCCGGCGGGAGGGTTTTAAACCCAAGTCAGGATCGCCATGCGAACGCGCTATCGCGCGGTCCAGCCGCCGTCGACGACGAGCATGCTTCCAGTGGTGTAACTTCCAGCGTCGCTTGCCAGGTAGAGTGCGGCACCTTGGATTTCTTCGAGTTTGCCCCAGCGGTTCATCGCAACCGCGCCAACGATAAACTTCTTTGCTTCTTCCGTTTCTGCGATCGGCTCGTTCATCGGTGTAAGAAAAGGCCCAGGGCAGATGGCATTGACCGTGATATTGTTCTCGGCGAACTCGAGCCCCAATGCTCTGGTCAATTGCACAACCGCCCCCTTGCTTGTCGCGTAGGGTGTTCGGTTGGCGAGACCCACGAGCCCGAGCGTGCTGGCCATGTTGATGATGCGGCCCCGCCCTTGCTTCTTCATCTGCGGTGCAACCGCGCGTGCCGCAATCCAAATCCCATCGACGTTGATCTGCTGGACTTCGCGGAATTGCTCGAGCGTCAGTTCATCGATCGGCCCGCGAATGTTGATTCCGGCGCTGTTGACCAGCGTATCGATTCGGCCGAAACGCTCGATGGTATCAGCAACAAGCTTTTCGACCGCTTCCGTATCGGTCACCTCGACCTGAGCACCAATCACCTCGACGCCATGGTCGGCCTTGATCTCCGCCGCCGCCGCATCTGCTTCCTCTTGATTGCGACTGACAAGGACAACACGACAACCCGCCGAAGCCAATGCGGCTCCCATCGCTTTGCCAAGACCTTTTGAGCCACCTGTCACAATGGCGACGTGGTCGGTCATATCAAAGAGTTTGATTCCTGGCAGCATGTCGGATTCCGTGGTTTTGCAAAGAGACGTTTTTGTTTGAAGAGCGATGTAAGGTTAAGATCGCAAACCCATTCGAGCAACCTGGAGAGACGTATCAGCGGCGCGTATCACCCGAGTTTTTCGATTGCATCTGCGTCCTCGACACCGACCGGGCCATCGCAGCACATCGCGGGGTTAAACTCTGGTTTTCCGTTTGCAATTTCAGGTCGGCAACTTGTGGAATGCATGAATGATTGAGTCGCGATTATTGGTTTGCCTCTGCTTCTTACTGGTCGTCGGCACATTCGATTCGGCCGCGTTTGCAAAAGACTCGCCCAACGTCGTTTTGATCGTTGCCGATGACCTCGGATACAGCGACCTCGGCTGCTATGGCGGCGAAATCGAGACTCCCAATCTTGACCGACTGGCTGCATCGGGGCTGCGATTGACGCGGTTTTACAACACAGGTCGATGTTGTCCCTCGCGGGCTTCGATCCTTTCTGGGCAATACCCACATCGCGTCGACCTTGGGCACATGACCACCGGCAGCCTTGACCGCGACGGTTACCGCGGCCGCTTCTCCGCCGACGCGGTCACCATAGCGCAAGTGCTTGAAGGAAATCGCTATCGCTCATTCATCTCTGGCAAATGGCACCTTGGTACGGACGATCCGACACAACATGGTTTCGAAGAGTTTTATGGGACGCTGGTGAGTGCGAAACGGTTCTTCGACCCGGATCATTTCATCCGCTTGCCGGCAGATCGTCAAAAACGCGTTTATCCGCCCGGAGAGTTCTATGGCACCGATGCCGTCACCGACCACGCGATCGACTTTGTCCGACAAGCCCAGCAGACGCCGGACAAACCTTGGTTCCTTTACCTTGCATACAACGCGCCCCATTTCCCACTGCATGCGAAGAAGCAGGACATTCAGAAATACGTCGATCACTATCACGTCGGTTGGGACGAACTGCGCCAGTCGCGACTCGATCGCATGAAACGCCTGGGAGTGGTGCCGCCAAATACCAAACTGTCACCACGATCACGTTATTGGGACTACGGGGAAGTCAACACCGGAGTCAATCCGGCTTGGAAAAGCATCGAACAAGACCGCCGCCTGGATCTCGCGCGTCGTATGGCGATCTATGCCGCAATGGTTGACTCGATGGATCAAAACATCGGACGACTCATCCAGCATCTAAAGCAAACCAATCAATTCGAAAACACGCTACTCGTCTTTTTGTCCGACAACGGCGCATGTGCCGAATGGGATCCATGGGGATTCGACATCCGTTCGTCACCCAACAACATCCTGCATCGAGCTGATCAAATCGACGCAATGGGCGAGCCGGGAACGTTTCACAGTGCGGGCAGTGGCTGGGCAAATGTCTCCAACACACCGTTTCGACTTTACAAACACTTCAACCACGAAGGTGGAATCCTTTCACCCTGTATCGTTCACTGGCCCGCTGGCATCAAACCGTCCATGCAAGGCAAGTTGAACTCAACGCCCACGCACATCATCGATTTGCTGCCGACCATCACGGATGTCACCGGTACACCCTACAAAGGTGCGCACGAACTCGCAGGCGAGAGTTTGCGACCGCTCTTTAAGGGGCAGTCAATTGAATCACGCGACCTCTTTTTCGAACACGAAAGCAACCGCGCGGTCACCGACGGCCGATTCAAAGCGGTCGCCGTGAAAGACGAGCCGTGGGAGCTGTACGACCTGCAAAACGACCCCACCGAATTGAATGACTTGGCTGTCTCGAACGCTCCGAAACTCAACGAGCTGGTTGCGAAATGGGAACGCTGGGCCGCCGATCACAACGTCACTCCCTTGCCGAAAGACTACAAGGTGCGCTATCTGAAACCGAGTCGTTGATTGCAGGCACCGAAATTGCAAACCTGTATTGCAAAGGATGGTGCGTGCAAGCACACACCCTACTCGCTAGCGTCAAGAGTAGGGTGCTGTGCTTGCACGCACCATTCGCAACCTAAGTACTCGTGAAAGCTCTACTCGCCGATGCAATAGAGACGCTTGTCACTGCGAACGAACAACTGCCCGTCGCTAACACCAATCGAACTACGAAAGATCTCTTCGCCGGTTTGCAACGAGAGCTTTGAAACCCGTTGAAGCTTCTTGGCGGGCCGCAGCACGGAGAGGTCCCCCTCTTCCGACACGATGTAAACGTACTCGCCAGCCACGATGGGCGAGCCAGAGTAGTTTCCGCCCAATCGTTCTTTCCAAAGCTCAGCTCCCGTCTTGGTGTCGTAGCCAGTGGCGATCCCTCCCATGCTGACCACAAACAGGACGTCGCCGCAAATGACTGGCGAAGGTAAGTCGCGTCCACCGCGTCGCGCTGTGTGCCAAGTCATATGCGTTTGCGTAACGTCGCCAGTCCCGGTCGGTTTGACACAATAGACATCGCCCGTTTTGCCGTTGACGACGTAAAGCTGCTCGCCATCCCATGCGGGAACGGGTGTGCCGCGTCCATTAAAGCTTGTGCAACTCCAAAACGGTTTGCCGGAGGCTGGATCGTAGGACTGCACGCCATATTCGCCGTTAACCACCAGCTCTTCGCGCGACTTTGTCTGAATCAAAATCGGAGTGCTCCAACCTCCCTTGGGCTTTGGCTTGCGGGGAGTTTGCCAGACTGCCTTGCCAGTTTCTTTGTTGACGGCGATCAATGCGGAGTCGCCTTCCGCATCGCAGTTTTGAATGATGGTGTCTCCATAAAAGATCGGCGACGCGCCAACGCCCCATGCACCTGGAAACTTCCCTAAATCGCGCGACCACATCGGCTTGCCGTCAACGCTGAAGCAATGCAATCCACCGTCGCCAAAGAACGCAACAACACGCTCGCCATCGCTAGCACAACTTGGTGTCGCCCAGCTATTCATTTTGTGAAGCTTTTCGCCTTCACCTGTTGCGACAACTTCATTCCATTGGACCTTTCCACTCTTGCGGTCGACTGCGAAAAGATGCCTTCGGACACCGTCGGCCCCACCGGATGAACCGGTCAAAAAGATCTGGTCGCCATAGAGGATCGGCGACGAATGGCCCCGAACCGGCAAGTCAACGCTCCACTGCACTTGGCCAGCCGCGATGTGGGTCGGCAGGCCTTGTCCCACCACAACCCCTGTCCCTTCGGGGCCACGAAAGCGAGGCCAATCCCCGCTTGGTTCCGCCGCTTCGAGTTGACTGACGGCGAGAAACATCCACAAGCATGCAAAAAAGGCACTGCGCATCGATCAACTCTGGGATCTGGGGGTGGGAATGGGAAGGCGGGAGAGGATGGTGAGAAGCCGAGCAGGGATGCCGGCACGCCAATCATGCTACCTCGTCGACGCGCGCGGCGAAAGCAACGCCGCTTTCCAAAGATCCGGCCAGGCTCAAGACCTACCCTTCACCCCCACCATCGCTACCGCCCCCGCCATCGCTACCGCCGCCGCCTTCTGATCCGCCGCCAGCCTCAAAGGGGCTCTCATTATCATTTCCGATGTCTGGCCGCACGACCTCGGCACTCGAAGTTCCACCACCATCCGGCGCGACGACGGGCGGGCCGATCGGTGATGCATGAGTTGGCCAACCGCTCGTTGACGAACCACCGGAAGGCCATCCGCCCGAACTCCATCCACTCGATCGCCAACCGCCCGAGCGCCAACCACTCGACCAGCGGCGACATCGCCATAAACTCGATCGATAGGTCGGACGACAGGGAACGACGGCTCGACAGGCAGGGACACGACAAGCAAGTGCGCATCGCGAATGCTGCAGGCAACTCACCTGTTTCGAACGACAGACTCGTCCGCGAAAAAAGATCCCGGCATCGGCGTCTGAACTTAGGATCAGCGACGCGCAACCAACGAACAGTGTGACAAGGGTCCTGCGAAACATCATGTGCCCAACTAAGTCTCAGGGTTTGGAAGAATGTCCGATAGCGTCGCTTTCCAGTGCTCTGCGTGTTCCTGGTTGTCGTCGAATCCAAAGGCGGCCTTCACGGCAATCGCATCACCTGGTTTGCCGACGAGTACAAAATCGGCCATACCTGCCGAAGTTTCGCCCGAATGCAAAATCCCGGTCCCACCGCCCCCCTTGGCCAATTGCATCTTCTTACCGTCTGGACAGGTTACCTTCTTTGCGCTGGTCCAATTCGGTTTGAAATAGTTGCCTTGGTTCAGAACGTTGACCCATGCCAGGTCGCCGCCCGACTGTTTCAGGTTAATCACCGTTCCGGCGGTTAGCTCGGGGGTTTCTGCCATCAACGCATGAACGATTGCGTAAGAAACCTCAACCTTTTTGTCGCTGTTGTTAACAAACTCATACTCAAAACGAACCCGATAGGCGCGGCTGTTAGGATCGCTCGCCGGTCCCAAATCGGTAATGGTCAGCTGGCGCGTTGGCGACATGCGCGTACTCGAGGCTACATTGAGCTCGATCGTGCTGAGTTGCTCCTGAATCCGCTTCTCGCTCGCTTCGATCGCGACAATAAGATAGATCGAAAAGATTCCAAGGACGATCGCGATGACCGTCTGAAACAATGCGCTGATCGCAGTCAAAAGCTGAAGTGTTTGCTTGCCTTCACCTTGCGACTTACTTGGAATCGTATGCGGTGTTCGCTTGGCGCCTGCCTTGTGCCCAGCCATCCCACACAAACCTCCCCGTGAATGGTGCCCGTCGTGCCAATGGCTCCATTCTACGTTGTGCACAGCAGGGGCAACTGCGCAAAGGTCCACCTATTTGGATACGCTGGGAACCAGAACGCTCCGGCGCAAGCTGACGTTCAAACCAGATGCAGGCCGACGTTCAAGCTAAATCCAGAATTCGCCGCATCTCAGAGACTGCGTCGCGCATCCCTACCATCACCGCACGACTCACAATCGAGTGCCCAATGTTCAACTCGACCATGTTCGGAATTGCGGCAACATCCCGGACGTTGACGTAATTGAGTCCGTGGCCTGCATGGAGACGCATGCCCGCGGCATTGGCCACCCGACCCGATTCGATCAAGCGTGCCAGCTCATTGGTCCGATCATCGCGTCGAGCGAGCGCGTAGGGTCCCGTATGCAGTTCGACGGCGTCGACACCGAGTTCGGCTGACGCTTCGACTTGGTGTACATCGGGATCAACAAAAAGACTGACCAGAATACCGGCGTCCTGAAGTCGTTTGATTGCGTCTGCAACACGACCTTTGTCAGCGGCCACATCGAGTCCACCTTCAGTCGTCACTTCTTCGCGACTTTCGGGGACGAGCAACGCCCAGTCTGGTTTGACTCGGCAAGCAATCGAAACCACGTCGTCTGCGCAGGCGATTTCAAAGTTCGTTTTGACTGTCACTGTTTGAACGAGCAATTCGACGTCACGTTCTTGAATGTGTCGGCGGTCTTCGCGGAGGTGAAAGGTGATCCCATCGGCCCCACCCTGCTCGGCCATCGCCGCTGCGATCACGGGATCAGGCTCGTAGGTTCGGCGCGCTTGTCGCAAAGTGGCAACGTGGTCAATGTTGACGCCTAGTTCAATCATCGATCGAAGGGTTCTCTTTCAGGTGTGGTTAATAAGGCTCGGACCAGCGTTGTACTCGGAATCGTCGAATTGTTGTAGAGCTCCGATTTGCAGCGAGCTCCACCGCTCGGTCGGCTTGGCGATCTCGTCGCCTAGACCATCCCGCGAAGCACCCCATCGAGCCATTGGAACTCGGCAGCGATATCGGCCGCGAGGCCCCGCTGTCGCATAGGCTCAGGAAGAACGGTCCAGGCGTAGGTTTCGATCTCGAGATGTCCCGTGAAGTCGATCGCTGATTGGTTAGAGCCGTCGTCGCCGGATAGGGTTCGCAGACATTCGAGCACATCCTGCTGACTGGTGGCCAGCGCACCGAACTGCTGAAGGAAAATCGGCACATGGAAGTGGACGACCCAGCGCTGGTCGCTCCTCGATTCACCGTCCCGATCGAAATCGACGATCAACTCGGGCAGGTCATCACAAAGTTCGAAGGAACCATCAAGTTTAAGACGCCCGGTTTGATGCATGTAGCGATCCTCGGCAAAGGCGCGAAGCTGGTCGACCTTTGCTGATTTGTCAGACGCGTCACCGCTCGCGAAATCAACAACAATCGCGCTACTGACTTGGACCTTGCCAATCGTGATCCCAGCGTCGGCAAGTTGCCGCAATACCGTCGGTTGCGGTTCCATCATCACCGCTGAGTGACAGATGTCGTGGCAGACCGTTAAGTACTTTCGGTGATGCGTCTCGGGCAAGTGCTTCTCAAACCAATCCATCACGTCTGCGGTGGTGTCGAGAATGCACCCCGGTTCAGGCTCGATCGCAACAACGATTCGGCGACCCGTCTTGGCTTCGATCTGTCGTAGATGATCGGCAAGCGATCTTAGATTGGCGCCCGCTTGGTCAAGGTTCTCGGCGGTCGCCTCCGCGTCCGGCCATCCGATCGGCAGTGTGCTGATCGAACCGACTGCCGATTCGTCCTCGCCACGGAGCAATCCCTCGAGCACATCGGCGAGCTGTTTGGTGTATTCAAGTCGCTCGCTTTCCCACCAAGTCGGCTTGTAGACCTGGAGCTTGACGACGTCTTGATGAAAGTTGTCGTAAGGGAAGCCGTTGATCGTGTAGGGACGCAAGCGGTTCTGACGCAGGAAATCGGCAAGGCTCGAAGCTTCGCCACCGGAGGAAAGCTGGCGAGCCGCCTCGGCAGGCAACCATAAGCCGACCCCCAGGGGATCCATGTCGTTGTCAACGACAAGTGAGCGAGCAGGGACCGCGAATTCAAGCAGGTTTTCGCGAATTGCGGGAAGGTCAACGCCAGCGTGGACGTTGGTGCAATAACCGATGGAGCGGGCGGGGCGAGTCAAATTCGTCACAGACGGTGGTGGGTAGAAAAAAAGTGTGTTCCCTAGCCTACAGGATGGTGCGATTTCCCAGGATTGGCAACGGGCGGACTACACTGTGACCTATTCATTCCCGAGGCATCGAGAATCACCCCCTCATCGCCTCCAACCGTCATCCGCTGGAAACAGTGACGTGACGCCCCACCTGACCTTTCTGTTTTCGCTCTCGCTCCAAAGGCAACCCACTGGTGATTCGCAACACCTCCCGTGCCGCTCTTGCTCTCCTGTCCTACCTCACTTGCTTGGCCTCACTATGCTCGGTCGCCAGCGCCCAGCCGCTTACAAACTCGAAACATACCGATTCGATCGACCGCTTCTATCAGATCGAATCATGGCTCCCGACGCCCAACTCGTTCCGCACCGCATCAGGCGCCCCCGGTCCGGCCTATTGGCAACAACGCGCGGACTATGTGATCGACGTTACGCTCGATGACAAACATCAGCGACTCAAGGGCAGCGAAAAGATCACGTACCACAATCACTCGCCACACACGCTGAAGTACTTGTGGATCCAGCTTGATCAAAACCGCTTCCGACCCGACTCCGATGCAGCTCGCACGTCAGCCGCACCCAATTTGTCGTCGCGCGTTTCGTTCAACTCGCTTCGGTCAATCTTGGCTCGCGAAACATTCGACGGTGGATTCAAGATCGAATCGGTCACCGACCGCGATGGCGACCCCATCGAACATGTCACCGTCAAAACGATGATGCGGTTGGACTTGGATCGTCCACTTCCCCCCGGCGATTCAACCGAGATCAACATCGACTTCTGGTACAACATCATCGACGCCAAGCTGATCGGCGGACGCGCGGGCTACGAGTACTTCGAAGAAGACAAGAACTATCTCTACGAAATCGCTCAGTGGTTTCCGCGAATCGTCGCCTACACCGACTACACCGGATGGCAACACAAGCAATTCCTCGGCCGCGGCGAATTCACTCTCGAACTTGGTGACTATGAAGTTCGCATCACGGCGCCCAAGAATATGGTCGTCAGCGCAACCGGCGAACTGCAAAACGAAAAAGAGGTCCTGGATCCCAAATGGATCCAGCGGCTCGCCGAGTCAAAAAAGGCCAAGAAGCCCGTCTTCGTGATTACTCCCGAAGAGGCAAAAGCGAACGAATCCAAACGGAGTGACGAGACCAAGACGTGGATCTTCCACGCCGAAAACGTTCGTGACTTTGCTTTCGCAGCCAGTCGAAAGTTCATCTGGGACTCGATGGGCGTCGACGTTGCCGGCAAGAAAGTCCTGGCAATGTCGTTTTGGCCTAACGAAGGCGAACCGCTGTGGAGTCAGTATTCGACCGAGGCGGTCGCCCACACCTTGGAAGTGTATGGAAGGTATTCGTTCGACTATCCCTATCCAGTCGCCATCAGCGTCAACGGGCCAATCTACGGGATGGAATACCCGATGATCTGCTTCAATGGCCCGCGTCCCGAATCGGACGGAACGTATTCCAAAGCAACCAAGTACGGTTTGATCTCGGTCATCATTCACGAGGTCGGCCACAACTTCTATCCCATGATCGTCAACAGCGACGAACGGCAGTGGACATGGATGGACGAAGGTCTGAACACGTTCCTTCAATACTTGGCCGAACAGGAGTGGGAAGAAGATTATCCCTCTCGCCGCGGCGATCCCGAAAACATTGTCGGATACATGCGCGGCGGCAACCAACGCCCGATCATGACGGGCAGCGAAGAGATTTTGCAGTTTGGACCAAACGCCTATTCAAAACCGGCCACGGCGCTCAACATTCTTCGTGAAACCATTCTGGGGCGCGAACTGTTTGACTTTGCCTTTCGTGAGTACGCGCTGCGTTGGAAGTTCAAACGGCCTACTCCATCCGATTTCTTTCGCACGATGGAAGATGCCTCAGGTGTCGACCTCGACTGGTTTTGGCGTGGTTGGTTCTACAGCACCGATCACGTCGACATCGCGATCGATGAAGTGAAGCTCTACCAAATCGACAACAGCGATCCTGATGAAGCCGCCGAGCGAAAACGCAAAGACAAAGAAGCCCGCGATGACACCGTCACCAAAGAACGCAATGCGGAATTGCCCAAACGCATCGACTGGCAACCCGGTCTGAAGGATTACTACAACAGCGACGACTACGACCCAAGCAAGGTTGAAGAGTCGGCTCGCAAGGCCTACCAAAAATACCTCGACGGACTCGACGACGAGCAACATGCTTTGCTGCGGCGGTCAACGAATTTCTATGTCGTTCGCTTTCGCAACGTCGGCGGCTTGGTGATGCCGATCATCATCCGCGTTCACTATGCCGACAGCACAAGCGAAATGATGACCTTTCCGGTACAGATCTGGCGTCATGACAGCTCCAAAGCGAGCCGATTGATCATCACGGACAAAGAAATCACTCGCATCGAAATCGATCCCAAACGCCAAACCGCCGATACCGAGGTCTCCAACAACCATTGGCCGCCGCGATTGGTCCCAAGCCGATTCAAGCTCTACAAGAGTGGTAAGGGCTCCAACGAAATGCAGCGTGCCGGCCTCGGCAAGAAAAAAGAAAAAGGCGGATTCACGACCAAGGAAGAAGCCATCAAAAAGAAAGTGGCTTCCGACGACGACAAGAACAACGAAAAGAAGCCGTCAAAACAGGACAGCGACAAAGACGATCAATCCGAAGACAAGCCTGAACCAAAATCGGATTCGAAAGAGAAGCCTGAGACGCCAGAAAAGCCCTCCGATAATCAGACGGAGGACAAAGAGCCGGCAGACAAAGAACCCTCCGACCAAGAGCCTGAGCCTGCGACATCTGGCGACGACGACAGCGAAGACAAGGAGTGACGTCGAATGCTTGCTCTGCTTCTCACATCGCTCCTGATGCATCCGGTCCACGAGACCTACACCGAAGTCGAATGGAACCGAAGAACCAACCGACTCGAAGTCGCAATGCGGCTTGGGCCGCTTGATGAACAACGGCTCCGAGGTGAACTGGCCAACAAACGTGAAGATTCAAAGTGGGTGATCGATTACCTGCGGCAGACTTTTCGTGTCGACAAAGCCAAGACACGAAAGGACCAAGACGGACTGGTGACGTACCACTGGGTGGGCCGCGAAAACAAACGCTCGCATGTTTGGTGGTACTTCGAAATCGAGCCAGCTGATCGTCAGCGGCCGAATTGGATGGAACATCGCGTCCTGTTTGATCGCAACGATCATCAACTCAATCGTGTCTTGATCTTGGGGCAAGTGCCAAAACGTGCCTTGACCCTTACAATCCGGCAGCCCCATGCCTCTTTGTATCAAGAACAAGAAAACGATGAGCGAGTCGAACAGACGGAATCTGACCGCTGAAGTCATTTCAATCGGCGACGAAATGACCAGCGGTGCAAGACTAGACACCAACGGCCAATGGCTCAGTCGGCGACTGGGCGAACTGGGCGTGGTGGTCACGCATCACACAACGGTCGCAGACACGCTTGCCGACAACATCGAAGTCTTTCGCACCGCAGCGCGGCGCGTCGACGTTGTCGTTTCGACCGGAGGACTCGGTCCGACGCGCGACGACCTGACCCGCGAAGCGCTCGCCGCAATGGTCGATCGTCCGCTGGTCTTGCGTCAGTCGGCGCTTGCTCACATCGAACAGATCTTTTCGCGACGCAATCGCGAAATGCCTGAGCGGAATAAGGCCCAGGCGATGTTCCCCGAAGGTAGCGACGAGATTTTCAATCCTCAGGGCACGGCCCCGGGGGTTGATCTTGCCGTACCGCGCGAGAACCAACCCGAGTGTCATATCTATGCACTTCCCGGTGTGCCCGCGGAAATGAAGCGGATGTTTGACGACACCGTCATGCATCGCGTGCTCGATCAAACCGGAGGTGCAAGCTGTATCCAACACCTCGTGATGAAGTTCTTTGGGACCGGCGAAAGTGACATGGAACAGCGGCTCGGCACGATGATCGCCCGAGACCGTCAACCGCGAGTGGGAATCACGGTGAGCGCCGCAACGATTTCGCTGCGAATCACCGCGATCGCCGAATCGGACGTGCAATGTGAACGGATGATCGAGGAAACTCGCCAGGAGATTCTCGAGCGCGTCGGCGATTTGCATTTTGGCGACGGTGAAGGTTTTGAACAGCAACACGCCATCGAAAAAACACTGATCGATCGCCAGCAAACCATGTCGTTGATCGAACTCGGCCACGCCGCACCACTTGGTGACTGGTTCGCCGCACTCGGAGACACCCCCGCATTTCGAGGTGGAGTTTCGCTGGCGACCGCCGAAGATGTGACTCGGATTACCGGCAGTGCTGACGAAGCGGAGGCGCTCACATGGTTCCGCGAAAAGCTACAAAGCGACTGGCTACTCATGATCGACGAGTACCCGTCCCTGGTACCAACGCCCGATCATCCTCAGCCCGGCGGTGACGTGCGTTTGGTCGTTCAATCGCCAGAAGGCAAGATCTACGCGACCCAAACGATGATGGCCGGCCACCCCGACATCCTGCAGCCAAGGATCGCCAAAGCAGCCATGGCATGGATGCGCAAGGTGATGAAGTAATTGAGCCGCGATCGCGTCACCGGCAGAGCCTTGAACGCTTCAGCAGGTGGCCAAGAGCCCGACGCTAGGGCCGCGGATTGCAATCTTGGTGCCACCAGAGCAACTACTTACGCACGTTAACACTCTCCCTTGGGAGAGTCGGGCTCTAAGGCCCGGAGAGGGTCTTTTGCAACGGTTCATTCCCTCCCCGGACTTTGCGTCCGACCCTCCCGCAAGCGGGAGGGTGATTGTTGGAGCACGCGTTAACCAGGGCAAGCACTTTACCTCATGTCACCGTAACTCCAATCCGCGACGCTAGCGCGTTCGCCTCACGGGAATTCTTATGCAATCCGCCTGAAGGCGGTACTACGAACCGCTAGCGTCAGGCCCTACAACCGCCTCGGAGCGAAAGGCGACGATGCAGAGCATGACCTACGGCGTGATCACCGTCATCGTTCTGACGTCGATGCACTCCATGCCGGCTCGCCGCGCGGCTTCGAAACCCGGCAATCCATCTTCGTAGACTCGGCAGTGTTGCGGCTTGGCTTCCAATCGCCGCGCTGCTTCGAGAAAAACATCAGGATCGGGTTTGTGCTTCTCAGTGTCTTCGCAGGTCACGATGGTGTCGAACCAGTCGAAGATGCCCACTTGCTTGAGTTGGTGATGGACCAGACGCCGCGTGCCACCACTGGCAACCGCCATCTTTGTTTTTCCGCGATGAGCATCAGCGATTTCAACAACACGCGGAATCGGTTCCAGGAGTTCGAGCGACTGAAGAAAGAACTCTTCTTTATCAGCAAGCGCGCGCTCAAACTCCACCGTCACTCCCTGCTCGGCCGCCAACATTGGGATCACGCGTTTGGAGGGCGTGCCCGAGTGTTGATAAAAACTCTGCTCGTCCAATTCCATGTTTTGTCGGCGAAGTGCGTCTCGCCACGCGACCCAGTGGGCTCGCATCGAGTCGGTCAACGTACCATCGCAATCAAAGATCAGGGCTTCCACTCAGTCGGTCTCACACGTATCGGATGAAGGGACGCTTGCCCGCATTTTTTGCAAAATCTCGCTGCTACCTGTGGAAACCTCGATGGTCACCACGTGTTAAATGGGAGACGAGAAATCCAATTGCGCCGGGAGAATAGCGTGTTTTATCGATTTCCAACAGGACTCGCCCTCTTGGGGCTCCTTTTGACCGCCACAAGCGTGTCGGCTCAAGGTCCGCGCCCGTCCGATCTTGGAGCCTCAAAACTCGCGTTGGGTGCTCCCGGAATCAAATGGTACACGACCTGGGAGACGGGACTTGCCGAAGCGAAACGTAGCGGACGACCGATCATGTTTGTTGCCGCCGCCACGCAGTGCCACGGAATCTCGGGAGTCTTCTGACCCGGCTACACCGCCACGCAGAACGGTCTGTTCGCGACGAAAGAATTCATCAACGCCACACGTGATTTCGTATGCGTCCGCATCGATTCCTATGAAAGTGAAACGTATCAAAAGTACGTTCGCACTTTCCTGAACGGTCGATTCGAAAACAGCGTCTTTGTGTTGCTGTCACCCGACGGCCAAGATTGGTTGTCAAGCGCGCATCGCGGTCCCGAGCACCTCTTCGGTCGACGTACCAGCTCGGCGATCAATGCACTCAACCAATTGGCATTGCGTTATCCAACGACCGACGATCAACGCGAGGCTTTGGTTCAAGATTTCCATAGCTTCCGGCAAGCACTCAATGTCGCGTCGGCCGACCAACGTGTCCTCGTGCTTGTGCATGCCCCCGACAACGAAGACGAGTTACGAGAATCCTTCAAGCAAGTCGCCAACAATCCAGCGATCGTCGGACGGTTTCACATCGACTTCGAAACCGAGAGGAAATGGACAACGCAAATCAAAGGAGCAAAATCAGAACCGAGCATCGTCGTGATTCGACCCGGCGAGTTCGGACTCAAGGGTGAAGTCATGCACCAAATTTCCTTGGACGCAAGCGGCGACGAGATCACCAAGACGCTGCTGAAAGCAAACCGCACCTTCGCATCGACGACAGCCAAGAAAGTCTACTCACAGCATGTCGACAAAGGTCGTCGGCAAGGCGTCTATTTCGAAGGCGCAGTCCCCTACGGCGAAGACCGAGATGGCGACGGCCAAATCGATTCGCGTGGCCGACGACGACGGTGATAGCGAAAGCACGGTTCAGGCGTTGATCGATATGCGTTGCCCCTCCGGCAAGCTGACGAGAACTTTTCCCAAGAAAACTGCACTTTCCGCTGCGGTTTCTCCGTGCCTGATGCCGCGTTTACAACGCGGAGAGGCCGATTCTTCGTGAGACGCACGCGCTAGCGTTGGGCCTTAGCAACTTCTTGCGCCGTTTGGGCAATGCCCGTGAGCCGCTGGCCGTCAGGCCTCGGGCCCTTGCCGACGCGCAGCGAGTGAAGGTGATTAGGGCCCGGCCGCTTACGCGATCGCGGCTCAGTTGCGTGAACTTGGGCAAGGATTCCTGCTGGTGGTATCGCAATTGCAATCCGTAGCACTAGCGTCGAGCCTTGCACTCAACAGCCCGCTATGCGAACGCTTTGTCATGCGAAGCATGACCTACGAAGAAGACGCGGGCGTCCGAACAGGCGTTATCGCGCAAAGATCACTCCTCTTGAGCAACGAGGTCGGCTTTGGAAAACTTGATCTCGTGAGCATCACCTGGAAAGACGGTGATGTTCTTTTGGCCCAACGATTTGACTCGGTAGCTGTTCTCCCCCGCTCGTTCGGGCTTCCCTTGCAGCGCGACCGAGTACTCGCCGGGTGGGAGCGTTTCGAACAAGAACTCGCTTTGCCCTTTCGCTGCGTTGATTTCATATCGATGCCACGATTGATCCTTGATATCCAACGCAACGCCGCCGAGGTTCGCAATCGCCTCTTCATCGACAGACACTTTAATCGTTGATGGTTCTGGCAGCGTTGCCGTTAACTCGTAGGTTTCCCCAGCCTTGGAAGGATCATCAAGGAAATAGCGGCCACGCGGTGTCTTGTCCCCCCAAATCGCTAGCTGCAGATACTTGTCTGGCAAGATGCCCTTGAATTCGAACTTACCTTTGGAATCGGTCACCCCAATCAAGAATTGTTCGCAGCGACCACGGCGCGCGATCTGACCGGTCAACACCAGAATCCAATTGAAATCGTTCGAGTCTCCGACAAACTCGTCGGTCACAATCAATCGCAACTGTGCGCCGACAATCGGCTTTTGCTCAAAGTCCAGCATGGTGCCGCGCAGGGTGTACTGCGACGCGGGATCCATCTTCGTCAGCTCGATCTTCGGCATCGGCGCGTCCTGGTCGTTGGTCGCAACCATCCGCCGCACCACTTCACGCTGATAACCGTCGGCAAAGATGCGCACTTCGAAAGGCATCCCGTGATTGAGTTGATCGATGCTGAAGACACCGTCTTTCGAATCGAAGTCGACGCCGGGATTGCCCAATCGCGATGAATAGGAACCACGAACATCGTCAGGTTGCCGAATTTCGGAAAAGCCAATTTGCACACGGAAGCTCTCGATCGGCATCCCGGAAATTTTGTCGGTGACTTGACCGCGCAAAATCCCCATCGGCTTCATCACGATTTCGATCGGCTCTTCGGTATCAAATTCCCATTTTGTAGGGACGATATCGGAAAAGCCCGCCGCAGAAACTTCGAACTTGCACGACTCGGGCAACGAATCGATCTCAAAATAGCCGTCCGCATTCGAACGACCTCGGACACCAATCGAGTCGGCAGAAATGGCGTCCCGCGAAGTGATCCAAGCCTGTGAAATCGGCTTGCCCTGCTCTGTGACGAGGCGTCCTTTGAGTGTGTGTCCCTTTTTCAGAACGACATCACGCTGAACCGGCGTACCCTCTTTGTTTGGCTCGATGTTCAGGCGAGCCGCGGCATACCCTTTTGCCCCCACAACGACTTCGAAGCCCGAGTATTTGCCATACAGTTCGTCGAGCTGAAACTTGCCGTCTTGGTCGGTGACCGCTTCGCGCCGTTGCGAAAACCGCCGGCCGCTGTTGATTGCCTTCGCACCCGCGATGGGATTCCCAGCTTCATCGCGAACCGTGCCCAACACGGTGCCGCCATGCGGCTTGCGTTTGAGCGTGATCACCACATCGCGTTGTCTGGTGTCAGGACTGATGGAAAACTCTTTGTCTACTGACACGTACCCATCGGCACTCGCGTCGACTTCGATCGGAACACCAAGCGGAAGGTATCGGTTGCGGAACTTCCCTTCTTCGTCAGTGTAGGGTGACGTGTCGTAGGTTCCGGTTTGGTAGTCAAGCAAACGAAAGTAAACCATCGCCTTCTGGATCGGCTCTCCCTTTTCGTCGACCACTTTTCCGTTCAGCACGCCCCCTTCTTTCATCTTCAACGTGAACGCTTTGGGTGCTGATGTTTGGTCCAAGGGCACCTCGCGGACTGCCCGAGCCAACCCTTTCTTGTAGAGACGAAACTCGGTCAACGATGGCAAGAGTCCGCCAACCTTCGCGATGCCTTGTGCGTTGGTCTTGATCTCACGTCGAAACGGATAACGAAGCCGAACAATCGCGTCAGCCACCGCCTCGCCCGTCGATTCGGAGATTGCAGTGATTTCGACTTCGATCCCACGACTCAATGTCAATTTGGCCGCGTCGCCCTCTTGCTTGTGCTCAAAACTCTTCAGTCGAGCAATGGTGTGCCCTTTACTTGCGTAGACCAGATAGGTTCCATGCGCAACGTCTTTGTAGTGGAACTTCCCCTCGGCATCCGTCTTGGTGCGCAAGGAACGTGGAACTCGCACCAAAACATTGGCGTCCGCAACGGGCTTGCCCTCATCGTCAACAACGATTCCGGTCAGTGGCGACTTCTTCGCGGAGTCTTGCGCCAAACAAGCAGTTTGGCCAAGCAAGACCATTGCCAACAAATATCGGATCATCGTTTCCTCTCCCACCATGCGCTAACGGAAGCATTGCAGCACTCCACAGGCCCACCATTATGAGCCAAACGGCGTGACGATTGTCGCCTTTTGCTCCGCAAAAGTTGCGTTTGAAGAGGCTACTTTCGCGGAGCGAAAGGCGACTTTAATAAAACCACAGCCTGTGAGCACGAATACGATCAAGGTGTTAGCGAGCATCTCGCGACACCGCGCATCCTTTTTCGCTTGGGAATGCGGCCGCTTCCGTATCGCACGGCAAATTGCCATTCAAATGACATGAAACCTTTCTCGGGTTTCGCGTCGAGACATCGAACTTCCCATGGATCGTCGAATTCGACCTCTTCGTCGAAAAAGCGGAAACTGGCGTAGTCACCAAGGTCTCCATCGTCGGTTTCACTCGACACGACCGCGTCCTGGTAGACCGACGCATCGGAGGCGTCTCGAATGCGAAGTTTCGAGAAGGCAAAATAGATGTCTGGCCCGATGCATTCGAAAGAGATCCGGTTCGAATGAAAGGTTGCTTTGCACTCGTCAAAGTCGTATTGCTCGCGCAGGAACGTGATGTGCCCAAACTCGTCCATCTAAGTCTCACTGGCTACCGGGAGATTTTTCAATCGCGATTCTAAAACGTGTCGTCTAGCCAGAATACAACCACTACTGAGGAATCGACTCGGACGACGATTCACGCTGCAATCGAGGCAGCGTGAAATCGCTTCCGATGCTACGACCGGCTCGAGCAAGTTTGCCACCAAGCGCGGCGAGCCCTTCTCGAACATCCACCGCAACTTCCTGACCAACCTCGAGGCTGGCCAACACGGGTCGAATGTCAACGTCCACCATGGCATCGGTCTCATTCTCATTCGGTTGTACTGCGGCCTCTTGCTGCTGATTCAACTTGCCAGGCAAAAACTGCCAAGCGGTCACTGCAACCAACACCGAAGCGGCGATGGCGACTGCCCAAGTTCGTCCAGCACGGACCGCTATACCAGATTCATCGCTCCGATTGAGTTCACGGAGCGCCTTGGGGCGTCCCGAGTCGGCGGTCGCATTCGCTTGTCCACGCAGTTCGGCCGCAACCGATTCCCAACGCTCCAGCTCACGCGCGACTTCGGGGTGACCTGCGATTCTCCTAGACAACCACCGCGGAAGCGGCCATTGATCGATCACCAAAGCAGCGAGTCGTTTTGCAATTTTAGGATTCATGGCGTTGGCCTCCCCAAGAATCCGTTCCTGTTTCTTCTGTGGTGATTGCTGATCCGAGTGCAACGCGCGCTCGATAGAGGAGCACGCGTGTTGATACGGTCGACTTGGAAAGGACGCAAGCGACCTCTTTTACCGACAACTCTTCTCCGTACCGCAGCCACAAGGCAGCGTATTGCGATTCGGTCAAATGGTCCTGAGCCCTCGACCACAGATCGCGAGACGATTCCTCGCAGTCAAGCATTTCTTCTGCATTGACTTCGCGCGATGGAAGCTGATCGAATTCGTCGAACGATTCGGCCGGATTACTTGATCGCTTTCGAAGATGGTCGGCCGCTGTCCGACGTGCGATCGTGTATACCCAGGTCGAATATTGAAAGCGATCGTCGTATTGATCGCGTTTCCGCCACGCTTTGACCATCGATTCCTGGGCGACGTCTTCGGGGTCAATCGATGATCCATCCAGCAGCTTCGCCAGAAAGCGAACGAGCCTGGGATGAAAATAACGAAACAGCGACTCGAAAGCCGCTGCCTCGTCAGCCGTTGAACTTGCTACCTCGCAAGTGCCAATCATACGCGTGTCCCGGGTGGTCACAGTGGAAGGTCAGCTTCCTCACGTAGGAATTGGATCACGAGTTGCTCGGGAATGGCAATCTCAACTGAGATCTTTTTACCCTCGCGGTTGACCATGATCTTTTCAAGGATCGGCAAAACCATTTTCGCCGTTTCCTCATCCCCGAGTTCACTACGAATCTCTTCTTTGAACAACCCGACCATCGCAACCACGCCTTGGGTCAACTGCTGCAACTGAGTCGCTTGTTCTTCGTTCTCTGTACGAAGCTCGGCTCGGATCACGAGATCGCTTTCGGATTCACCTAAACGCAGCGACGCCTGCTTGACCAACTGGCTAATGTTGCTGATGGGGGGCTCTTCGGCGACATCTTCGGGCAGCGACAAGATTTCCAAAACTGCAAATTCGCGTTCGTCGACATTGAGAGCGACCTGCGGACCGCCCTTGTCAACGTTTTCGATCAAATGCACAACATCTTGCTTGTTCCCAGCAGCGAAGACGTGTTTTTTACCTCCACTGTCGGTGGTAAAGGCAATGAAGATCGGTGCGTCATCCAAGGAAACTTTGTGAATCGTTTGGCCACCTTCCTGAATCGCAGAGTACTCAGGAGCGGCCAACAACAGTCCCTCAAGGTTTCCGGTCGTATTGTCAAGTCGAAGGGAAACTTGCAAACCGGCGATTGGATCCTCGATGTCCTGGACGATCGCTTGAACTTGGATGCCCTCTTTCAATGGATCGAAGCCGAGCGATTTCACAAGCGCTTCGATCGCTTCATCGGGATCCTTTTCCATCTGCTGAGCGGCCAGTTTGGTCCCAGCGTCGATCAACAATCCGCCCATCTTCGTACTGGCGAAGCGTGCGACGTCGACACTGATTGCAACCGCCCCCTCCGTCTCGACTTCAACACTGAATTCGGCTGCACGTGCGGGCGCGGCAGCGGTCGCCAGCAGGATGGAAGCGACCGCAGCGCAACTCAATTGAGTTGCGACAAGGCTTGCCCGACGCGAAACCGAAGGAAACCATCGATGAAACAAGGTAAGGACTCCGTGAAACTTTGGTTGTGTGGTTCATCATTTAGTCGCCAGCGAAAGGGACTCAATCCATCTTCTCGCGGCTCTACTTGGTATACGCAGCCGATTTCGAGGGCGTTACGCGAGTTGAAGAAAAAGTTTTCCGAGATGCCGACGCCATGTTAGACATGCCGTCTTGGACAGCGGTAAACTAGACGTTTCGGTTCTTGAACCCATCGAGTCCACAACATCAAAACGGGTGACCCTATGCGTGCCGTGATCTTCCTTGCTGCCATTGCTTTGACTGTCGCCCCTCATACGGTCGCCGAGGCCGATGAATCTGAACGCCCCATGGTGATGTACAGCGTCCAGGTCGCTGAGTATCGAATGACAGGCAAGATTGATGCCACCAAATCGGACGCTGAATTGATCGCGATGTTGACCAAGTCCAACCCGTCCTCCATCACCTCGGTCGAAACGTTTCGATTCAACGCGCTCAGTGACACACAGGCGAGCGTTCAAATCGGTCGTTTGGAAGACGTTGTCACCGGTGTCTCCTCCAGTCGCGGCGTCGTCACCAAACGGACCGAAACGATTGAAACCGGAACTCACATTCGATTCCAAGGCCGTCCGCAGGGTGACAAGATTGTTCTCGAAATCGATTACGACTCCTCGAGGTTGCTCAAATCGGAAGACGAAGATCGGCGCGGTCCGATTAGTCAAATCGAACTTCAGACAACGCAGCTCGTTGCACCTGGCGAGCCAAGCTTGGTTGGCACCAAGTCAGCCGAAACCAGCATCCTGGTTTTGATGACCGTGCGACTCTGAGGAAACGCGATTCGTAGGACCGCGTTCAGGCGGACCGAATAAAGATTCCGGCTAAAGCTCGGGACTACAAACTGGCGCGCACCCGCGACGTCCCCACTATCCAATTCGATCCAGAGGGGCGAAAATTGGGTTGTCCCCCGTCCATGAGTCTCGCCGAGCGAAGGATCGATAAGTTGTCGACCGATGTAAATCACGATGTTGGCCCCAAAAGCACTGAAGCCTTTCAACGCGCTCGGCAGCTCATGCCGGGTGGTGTGAACAGTCCAGCGCGGGCCTTTGGCGCCGTCGGTGGTAGCCCTCTCTTTATCGACCGAGCCGAGGGCCCCCATCTGTACGACATCGATGGACGCGAATTCATCGACTACATCGGATCTTGGGGACCGATGATTCTCGGTCATGCTCACCCCGAAGTGGTCGAAGCGGTGACACACGCAGCGCAGCGTGGATCGAGTTTCGGTGCGCCAACTGAGGCAGAATCCCATCTCGCTGAGCAGATCATCGAGGCTGTACCGAGCATCGAAAAGCTCCGATTGGTTAACAGTGGCACTGAAGCCACAATGAGTGCGTTGCGTGTGGCTCGCGGAGTGACCGGGCGGGACAAGGTCATCAAGTTTGCTGGAAACTATCACGGTCACGTTGACAGTTTGTTGGTTGCCGCTGGCAGCGCCGCGGCAACGCTCGGTGTGCCCGATTCGCCCGGTGTGACCAAGGGAACCGGCGGCGACACGATCGTGCTCGAGTACAACGATTGCGAAGCAGTGAAGGCAGCCTTTGCTCAATACCCTGGCGAAATCGCAGCGGTCATTCTCGAACCGGTCGTCGGCAACATGGGATGCGTGCCGCCAACCGACGACTTCCTGCAGTTGCTGCGTCAGGTCACTTCGGCCGACTCGTCAATCTTGATCTTCGACGAAGTCATGACAGGTTTCCGTGTTTCTCTTGGGGGCGCACAGGAACGTTACGGCGTCACTCCCGACATGACCACGCTTGGCAAGATTGTCGGTGGCGGGATGCCATTAGGAGCGTACGGTGGACGCGCCGACATCATGGATCAAGTGCTTCCGGCAGGAAAAGTCTTTCAAGCCGGTACGCTCAGCGGCAACCCCGTCGCTGTTGCCGCCGGCAGCACGACGCTTCGACTGCTCAAAGAACATCCGCCGTACGACTACCTTGAGGCCTTGGGAGCGAGATTGGCCGATGGACTTGGTCGGGCCGCAACCGACGCTGGCATCGACCACCATGTCCAACGTGTCGGCAGCATGATGACCTTGTTCTTCAATCCCAACCCAGTCTCGCAATGGACGGGCGGCGCAGACCAATGCGACAAAGAACAGTTCGCCCGCTATTTCTGGGGTCTGATTTCCAAAGGCGTTTACATGCCTTGCAGCCAATTCGAAGCACTGTTCTTCAGCGCAACGCATACCGAAGCGATGATCGATGAAACGATTGATGCCGCGGCCAGCGTTCTTAAATCGCTGTAGTCGACAACTCAGCTGCTAAAGTTCGCGCGGAACGCTGCGAAATCGAACAGGTTGATGATGTCGTTGCCATCACTGTCGAAATCACTTTGGTAGCTCGGGTGAGCAGGCCAATAGCCAAACGCCGATCGGAATTGTGCGAAGTCGAATAGGTTGATGACGTTGTCGCCATTCTGGTCGCCGAACTTGCGGAAGAATGCGTCCGCTGCATCGGCACCGAAACGGACATCTTCGGACATGCTCAACCCACCCGCTTGCGCCGTGATCCCCGAACCGAGCAAGTGCAATTCGTAGGTCCCGTCATCCAACGTATTGCCGCCGGTCAATCGCGAGATCACCGAAGGGCCTGGCGCAAACGTGAGCGTCGCGACGGTGTTTCCATTTTGCAGCGACGATGATGTTTGCAGGGAAGTGACTTCGGTGTTGTCATCAACATTCGTCAAAGTGAATACCGATGGAGCGAGGTTCACCGCCGTGTCAAAAACAACGTCTACTTGCGTGAGTTCAGATCGGGTGGCATCGCCGCCATTGACGATGATCGACTCGATGCGTGGCTCAAACGCCACCGAGCCAGGTGTGGGCGGGTCGGCGCGCCAGGTTGTGGGTAAATTACCGAGCAAACGCGTGCTGACGCGCTGCAACGATGAGCCTTGCCCATCCGCAGCGGTTTGCCAGGCGGGCAAGTCGTCATAGACCACTTCGTCCACAAGCACCATCGGCATCACGGTTGGTTCATCAACCGGCGCTTCGTCTGGCAATTGCAATCGCACGCGTCCGTAGCTGTTACTTAAGGTTCCAGAAAGCGGACCGAAAAGCCGTACGCCCGTTCCGAGTCCGTGGTGGGTACGAAACGCGGAAAGCCGGCTCGCGTTCTCTGGATTGTCGGGATTGAACGGTAGAACCAAGATCGTTTCACCGGCTCCGATCGCCGTCAGTAAAAAGTCATAGTCGCCATCGCCCCGAATGCGCCAGCGATCAAGATCGATCAATGCATCGGCCCGATTATGAATTTCGATGAACTCGAGATCGCTCCGATCAAGCTCGGGATCGATCGCGAGTGCCGCGGGCGACGGCAGTTCGGGATGGTAATGGACTTCCGTAATCACAACATCCGAAACGCGATGCGATCCGTTTTCGGATCCAAGGCTGGAGGCGGCCAACGGCGTCAGACGACCGCTACTATCCGGCAAGCGACCGAGAGACACACCGTTGAGCGTGGCGCCAAAATCAACCGCGTCGACAATGGTCATCGCTGCCGTCAAACCAGCATTGGCAATGGACAGCCAAACGGAATCGCCATGTGAACCGCTGAGCGCAAAGTGGTTGGGGCCAGGGGTCAGCGGAGTGGGATTGAAATCACCTTCGTCAAAAATCGCGTAGCCACCCGCGTCGATGGTGGTCCCGACCGGAACCTGAAACTTCAGCAAGTTGTTTTGCGAATCGCTCAGGAACCAACCACCAATGTCGACAGGCAGCGCGGTCGGATTGTGCAGCTCGATCGTGTCGACTTGCGGCGCGTCAGTGTGCGACAAAATCTCGGTGATCAGCACCGATGCCACAGGCGATTGGGCTTCGCCAGGTGAACCGCCAACCGTTGTTGACGCTCGCCAACTGTACGGCTTGTCCATTCGGTTTGTGGGCGTTCCCGCTTCGTCAATCAACTCCAATGACGCTCCGCTTCCGTCAGCGGCGATGGGCCAAGGATCACCATCGGAATAAGTGAAGTCAACAATGGTTTCGCCACCCGAATCAACGACCTTGATTCGTTCACCGCTATTGGAAAGCTTGCCGACATACTGGCCCGCAATTCGGGCAAGCGGCACATCGGGATGAGCCAAACGAAATGCTGCAGTGTCTTGGACGATCACCCATCGCTCACCCGAGGGCATGAACGTCTGGGCCGGAAAAACGAACGGCACACTCGGACCGTCGGTGATTGAAACGCCCGACAGATCAAGTGTCGTGGCATTGGCACCACTGCTGACGTTCATCAATTCGATGAATTCGGCGTCGGTGGCACTTGGGTTGTACTGCACCTCGGAAACCCGAAGGTACTGTTGGTTCGGCGTTGGCGTCCCACTTGGTGTGAACAGGGTGTCGGCAATCCGTCCGCCAGGATCAATCAAGTTGACCACTTCGCCGGTGTAGCCAAGTTGGCCCTTGTAGTTGCCCTGGATCAAGAGGCGTTGCCCGGCCCCGGGCCCCGTTGCTCGGTTTTGAAACGCAGCCACATCCTTGACGACATAAAGCGTGCCGCCGGCGGGAATGACCGTTCCACCTTTGAAGGTATGGTCGATGCCGCCGTCGATGCGCCACCCCGAGATATCGACCGCGAACCCGTTGGGGTTGTTTAGACGCACGTACTCTTCGGCCTGCAATCCTGAAATGGGCTCGGCATCGTAGTCGACGTGATCGAAGAAGACATTCGGCGCCGCAATCTGAGAACCAGGAACGTTGTTGTGGTTGTTCAAATAGGCGCGGCGCTGGGGGATGAACTCATCCAGCAACTGCTGTGCTGCTTGGGCGGGCGTGTGACTAAAGTTCGGGTGAATCCCCCACACCGCTGTGTTCTGAATCGCTTCATCCGCAATCGAAGCCTCGAGCGAAACGATCTTTTGCGCAAGGTAACTCTCACTGGTCGACGTTCCCGGAGCGCCGTAAAACTCGTCGGTAAGCGTCCGTACTCGGCGATGAAACATCTCCACAAAGGTTGCATCAGCAAAAAGACGCTGAAAGATCGGATTGCCGCCGCGATAGATATTCGCCTGGGTCACCAGGTCGTCTTTAAAGTAGGGTGGCGAGACGTTGCGGTCCCACTGGTGCCCGAGCGACAAGTCTTGGTCCCAAGGATAGACCGACCACAAAGCGGTCCCCGTTGAGTCGCGGTACCAGTACATGTTCTTGTGGCCAAAGTCATTGCTCGCCACAACGCTATGAATCGCCTGGATATTGACCATGTCGGCGATGTCGAGGTTGTCATAGTCCCAATCAAGCGCCGCGCCGTCGGTTAAGTTTTGGGCAGCATCGACGACGGCCGCGAAATCGGTCCGGTCCTCAAACTTGCGAGATTTCTTTTCGACGTTGTTGAAGACGTGGTCGAGTCGATTGTTGACTTTGTAGAGTGCGTTTTCGTCGTCGACACCTAGTCGATCGAGATACTCGGTATCGCCCTCTTCAACGATGTCGTACAGCCCGTTGAATGATCCGTTTTGGTAGATCATCACCGGAAAGGCAAAATGGTGCGCGTAGTCGCCCTGTGCAAACAAATCGTAGGTCAGGGTGTTGCGGAGCTTGGTTTGGTCGGCATAGTTGGTCAACAAGTTGAAGTCGCTGACCCGAGCGAGATCGGAGCGCAATTTGAACTTCTGGCCAGAATTGGCATCAAAGTCGTAGGACTTTTTCGGAAACGCCGACCCGCGCGTTGATTGACCGTGATTGTCGACGTGAATGTTGTCATAAAGCTCGCCGTCGATAAAGAGACTCGCTGAGCTGCCCGCGGTCGTCTTGGCCGCTTCGGGGTTGGCAATGAACCATTGAATCAAAGGCAAGTCGGTCGTGATCGCAGGATCAGCGACCACGGTGCCAAAGTACTCGGCTGAGTCGAGCGGATCGAGGAAACGCGGTGCTCGCGTCTCAATGCCTTGGGTGTCTGACACGGTGACGTACCAGCGGACCAATTCACCGGCTTGCAGCGACGCCCCCGGGATCAACGCCGAAAACGTGCCGTCGCCAGCAACCGCATCGCCGCCAACACCATCATCAAACATCGTCAGCGTCGACTCGGCGCCATACATGATCCGGTAATGCAAACGCACGGTCGTCGGATCCACGGGTGCCGCAAAGGATTCGATCTCCGCTGTGACCAGGATTGTCTGCCCCGCAATCGCCACGCCCGGTTGGTGATCCACATCCGTCACCATCGGTCCAAGTTCACGTGCGACACCATTGATGCTGCCCGGTGTCGGCGTCAACAAATAGCCAGCTTCTGAATGCACGGAGTTTGATGACAGCGTCGGAACCATCAGGAAATCGCTACTGTTTGGGCGATTGAGCGCGTGAATCGCCAAGACGTTCTCGCCGCTCTGCAGCAATCCGACATGCGTGGTCAGGTCATAGTCGATCCCAGCGAGCGCGGTTCCGTCGGGATGGTTCTGTGTTGCGGGAGTGTTGTAAGAAAGCGGCGTCGGATCATTCACACCAAACAGTCGCGAACCATTCAGGTAAACCACCACGCCATCATCGAACTTCAGGTGCAGCTGCAAGTCCGACACTTGCGACGCGTCTGGAATGTCAAACGGCATTCTCACGTAGGTGTTGGTCGTACCGCTGGGTACCTCGGTTTCAAAAACGTCCAAATAGCTGGTCGAGCTTCCACCACTGTTTTCGTATCCAATCGCCGCGCGTCCCAGCGAAAACCCAGCGGCATCGGCATCAAAGGCAATGCTCGTCCAACTTTCGCCAAGAGCATCGCTGGAGGGAACGAGGTAATGTGCCGCGGATTGACCGTTGACCAACACCGATCCGGGCAATCCGTAGGAGACATCCGTGACTTGCGGCGAATAATCAGTTCCAAGAGCATCGAACTCACTCACCACACTTAGGTCCGGTGCGGTCAACGCGATGTAATCGCCATCCGCATCGAGCGTAAAGTCGGTATGCCAGTTCCCTTGCGGGTCAGTGGTGTTGCGCGACGAAGCGAAGACAACCAAATAGTCCAGCGGTTGTAGGACGGTCGATGCGGTGAACTCCCACTTCGACGGACTCGATGGTTGATCGGTCAAGTGGTATCCCAACAAGTCGATTGGCTGATCCGTTGGGTTGTGGATTTCGATCCAATCGGGGTCTTCACCGAAGCCGTCAATCAATGTCGATTGATTGTCCGCCATAAACTCGGTGATGATTGGATGCCCTGCAAGAACGCGTCGCGGCTCGAGCAGTTGCATGCTCAAGCGCCGCCGCTTTTTGACACACTCCGATGCTTCCGGCAGTCCGCCAGAAAACAGTTTCAAAAAAGGCATCGCTAAACACGAGCTTCGCGCGGCCGCGAGGCTCGCCCTTCGTGTTGTGATTAGATGAAGAAATGGTGGCTGCTACGTGAAGAGGGCATCTAGTCTAACGCGAGCACGCCACGAAATGTTGAAAACCTCAGCCACGGCGAAGGAATCTCAAACGCCGTGCGACCACCGCACATGATCGTCGCTCATTCACACGACATCGATTCAACACGGGAAAGAATTGGTGTCATGGCGCAAGAAAAAACATGCCCTCGGTTGCGCGGCCTGACGTCGATTAAGCGGCGCTGCTGGCATGTCTGTGCGACAACCTCGGCTTGGTGAACGATCGTTTCCTATACGAATGGCCATGCTGCAACCTCGCCCCCATTGGTTCCGTCCAATTGCGAAATTTTTGGGAAATCGCCGCCAGGTTAGTGGCAAGCGGGTTTCGATTTCACGATCATGTCGAACGACCATTCTGCGCCCTTTGGTGAATCTGCGTTGTCGCCGTGACAAGCAGCGGAACGTCTTGTTGATGAAAGACGCAAGCGTTTTCCGAAGGTTGCACCTGTTTCATTTGCATTGCTTCATTACTGGCGAGTCGCACTCATGTCCATCGTTTCGAAGAAACTCCGTGAATTGACCGACCTTTCGAAACGTCGTCTTCAAGACCGTTCGGCGAGAAGCCGCAACGCCCAACGTCGCAGTTCCCGCCGACGCTTGCAGACGGAGTTGTTTGAACAGCGCGTCTTGCTTGCCTCTGACTTGACACCGTTTGCATTCGGCGGCTGGGACAGCCCGATTGTGATTGCATCACGCCCCGGAACGTTCACGTCGGACCCGATCACCGTCGACGACACCGTCTACTTCGACTTCGGCTGGCTTAACGCTGGCACCATGCCCACCGGTGGGACCTATCGAGTCCAAGGTTTCCTTGACGGCATACTCATCGTTCAGAATTCGAATATCCCAGATACGCAGCCGGGTAGTGGCTTTTTCTTTGGTGATGTCAACGTTGGGACGCTAGCGGCTGGAACGCACACGGTTGAATTTCGCGTCGACACGCTGAATCAGATCACTGAGAGCAACGAAGCGAACAACATCTTTACGCGCGTCTTTGATGTAACTGCCGCCGGCACCGAGGACTTTGGCGACGCGCCCACCGCAGCTCAATCAGGTTTCGCAAACAGCTACCCCACAACGCTTGCCGACAACGGCGCGCGGCACACACCACTCCCTGGGTTCCAGCTTGGGTTGGAAATCGACGTCGAACCGGATGGACGTCCAAGCGTGGGCGCGCTCGACGACGACTCCCTTAACGTTGACGACGAAGATGGCGTGAGCTTCATCACTTCCGTCCCCATCGGTGGCGTCGCAACGGCCGAAGTCTTGGTGACCAACACGGCCGGTGTCGCAAATCCATTTGGCGACGGTTGGATCGACTTCAACCAGGACGGTGACTGGGATGATCCGGGGGAACAAGTTTTCTCGGGGCCTGTCGCCAACGGAATCAACACGATCGATTTCAACGTCCCAGCCGACGCACTGCCGGGTGTCACGTATGCCCGAATTCGTTTGCACAACGGAACCACCTCGCTTGGCGTGACGGGCCTGGCGAGCAACGGCGAAGTTGAAGATTACGCGATCCAAATCTCCACGCCGGGTGTGTGGACCGAGCAAGGTCCGCACGGGACCATCAATGGCCAGCTTGAAGCCAACACGACTCCCGACCGTCGGGTGACCGGTGCAATCCATACGGTCCTTGCCCATCCATCGGATCCCGACATCGCGTACATCGGCGGCGTTAACGGCGGTATCTGGAGAACCAATAACTTCACCGACGTGTTGCCTGATTGGGAACCGCAGACCGACTTCCTCGAGTCGCTCGCAATTGGTGCAATGGCGTTCGATCCAACCGACCCGAACTCCGAGACACTTGTCGCAGGAACGGGAAAATACAGTAGTTTCGCAGGCTTTGGCGGTATCCGTGGCCCGGTCTATCGAACGACCGACGGTGGGGCAAACTGGATTCAACTGCCCAGCAATGGCCTTCGAACCGTTGGCGAAAACATCTCGGGCATCGCCGCACGTGGCAACACGATCGTAGTGAGTTCGTCGGGCAACTTCGGTGGCATCTTCCGCAGCACCGATGGCGGAGCCAACTTCAGTGCCGTCTCGGGGCCAGGTTTCGTTTCACCGAACGATGACTTTTCGGATTTAGTCGAAGACCCAACCGATCCAACCGGACAAAGACTGTATGCGGTCAGTCCTGGTTTCGGTGGTTCCGGCGGCATCTATCGGTCCGACGACTTCGGCGCAACGTGGAATGAAATCGCCAATTCGTTTACTGCTGCGATCGGCGATTTGCTCGATTCATCGAACAATGTCGAAATGGCGATCTCGCCTCAATCCGGTCGCCTGTTTGCAGCGACCCTTGTCAGCGGCCAACCACGCGGTGTCTTCCACACCTCGGATCCGACCGCAGCGACACCCACTTGGACGCAAATGGATGTTCCCGTGTTGCCATTGGGTACCGGTGGCATCGGCGTTACTGGCGCCAGCAACTCGTCACCGATTGTCATCACCTCACCAGGACACGGACTTTCCACCGGGAACTTTGTTGTTGTCGACGGCGTGCTTGGCAACACAGCCGCCAATGGCTTTTTCCGAATCACCCGGCTCTCCAACGACACCTTCGAATTGGTTGATAGCTCGGGCAACGGCAACTACGCCGGTGGCGGCACATGGACCCGTGTCACCGGGCCCAACCCAAGACCCAAGGACATTGACGAAACCGGGGCTCAGGGACGCATCCACTTCTCGATCGCTGTTGATCCGACCAATGACGACATCGTTTACATCGGTGGTGACCGCCAGGATCAACCCAACAACCCCATTGGCGACAGTACCTTCGGTGGCGCCGTCTTCCGAGGCGACGCATCGATCGCACGCAACCCCAACGTTGCACCATCACCCCAATGGGACCACCTCACCCATGACATCGTCCCCATGGACCCGCAAGGTGGTACGGCCAACGGAACGGCACCACACGCCGACTCGCGTGAGATCACGTTCGACGCTAACGGTAATCTGGTCGAAGTCGATGACGGTGGCATCTACATTCGCACCAGTCCGCGAGACAACACGGGCGACTGGTTCAGCAAAGCAGGCACACTGGGCGTCATCGAATTCCACGACGTCGCTTACGACAGCACGTCCAACATCCTGATTGGTGGTACGCAAGACAACGGTACGCATTTCCAACAATCGCCCGGCAACAAAGAATGGGATTTCCTTTCCGGGGGTGACGGCGGCGATGTGGTTGTCGATACCGTTTCGCTTGCAGCCAACAACCAATCGATTCGATACAGCAGTTCACAGAACCTCGGTGGCTTCCGCCGAACCACTTGGGATGCCAACAACAATCTGATCAACACCGATTTCCCATCGCGTACGGTCACCAGCGGATCCGCCTTTGACCCCGCCTTCAAGACACCGGTTGAACTCAATGCGGTCGATCCCAATCGCCTCCTGATCCTTGGCGACAATGGCATCTACGAATCGTTCAACCAAGGCGACACCATGGGCCAAGTCGCCTCTTCGTTCCTTGGGTTCTTGCAAGACGGCGTCGCGTACGGCGGATTCCAAAGCGGAACACCTAACGCCGATGTTTTCTACGCGGCCCAAAGAGACGACATTGCGATCCGAACCACCGGTGGTGGTCCCGTCACCTTTTCCGACCCCGACTCCAGCTCATCCTCCGACATTCGTGATGTGATCATGAATTCGGATGATTGGGCCAACGCGTTTGCGATCGACAACAACTCGGTCTTCCAAACGACCGACGCTGGCGGCATCTGGACGGACATCACCGGCAATCTGATGTCCATCGCCGGTGCGGCATTGCAATCGATCACCTTCATTCCAGGAACGGTTGGTGCGATCGCGGTCGGAGCCAATCAAGGCACGTTCATTTCCAAGTTGGACAATCTGGGTCAGTGGGCCGAAGTTGGAAACAACCTTCCTAACGTGCTGGTGTACGACCTGATCTATAACGCCACCGACGATGTATTGGTCGCCGGAACACTTGGGCGTGGTGCTTGGACGTTTGGCGATGCGTCGACGATTCTCGCTGGATCTGGCGTCACTGCGCCGCCGGAAGTTTATCTAAACGAAGTCGTCGTCGACCTTGACGGTGCACCCGATAATCCAAACGAATACGTCGAGCTTCGTGGCGAAGCAAACCAATCGCTAGATGATGTGTTTGTTGTCTTCCTCGAAGGCGACTCGGGCTCCAATCTTGGCACAATCAACACCAATCATGTTGTTGACCTCTCTGGCACGTCGCTTGGCAGTAATGGCTTCCTCGCAATCGTCGATGACGATGGGGCAACGAGTCATCCTTACACGATTGATCCCGCAGCTACGGTATTGAGCGTCCCAGGTTTGGATGTCGAAAACGCGTCGTACACGGCCGTGATCGTCCACGTTGACACCGCCGCTGGTGGAGTCGCTCCAGTCGGAGGCCAGGACTTGGACGCCGACGATAACGGACTCGACGCCTTGCCCACGGGTTGGACCATTCTTGACAGCGTCGGTGTGCTCGACGGGGGCGCCACCGATCGCGCCTACTCGACCATCGCTTTCTCTGGCGATGCCGATGGAATTGTCGAAGCGGGCGGCGTCGTGATTGACACCGGATTCGGTGCAGACAACATCAATCACGTCATGCGAGTGGGCGACACCACAGGATCAGATCCGGCAGATTGGGTTGCGTTCCAAACGGCCCCCCTCAGTCCGCTCACCGATTTCGAGATCGTCTCTGCGACCAACCCGGCGTACTTGCCTGGCGAGGTCATCACCAACCATCTCGGCCAAACCAACCCGACCTTTGCGGGCGTGCCGACACCCGAAATCAACGTCCAAGGCGGTGGTCTCGATATCGTCGATGGCGACACCACACCGTCCACACTTGACGACACCGATTTTGGTGACGTGCTGACTGCCGGTGCATCGGACGTCCACACCTTTACGATTGAGAATCTGGGCACAGGACCGTTGGACGTGACCGGAATCACGGTCACAGGAACCAACGCTGCCGACTTTGTGGTTGGCGGTTTCACCCCCGGCAACATTGCCATCGGTTCAACGGCCACCTTCACGGTCACCTTTGACCCATCAGGCAATGGCGTCCGCAACGCAACGATCAACATCGCCAGCGATGACGCCGACGAAAACCCGTATGACTTTGCCGTAACGGGCAATGGCACGGTGCTGGCCATCCCCGAGATCAACGTCCAAGGTGGTACGCCGGCGACGGACATTGTCGACGGAGATGTCACGCCTTCGCTTGCCGACGGCACCGACTTTGGCTCGAGACTCACAGCGGGCGGCAGCGTCGCAAATGTCTTCACGATTCAAAACCTCGGCACCGCCCCTTTGAATGTCACCGCAGCCAATGTGACAGGGGCCAACGCAGGCGACTTTGTCGTCAGCGGGTTCAGCTCCGCGCCGATCGCAGTCGGCGCTTCGGCGACCTTTACCGTCACGTTCGACCCTTCGGCCGATGGGGTTCGAAATGCAACGATCGAACTGGTCAACGACGATGCCGACGAAAACCCCTACAACTTTGACGTCACCGGTGTCGGACTTGCCCAGAGTGTGCTGGGTTCACTTGTCTTCAACGAAGTGCTTCCAGACCCGAACAGTGGCTCATTGAATTTTGACACTGATGGCGACGGGACCGCCGAAACCGACGATGAGTTCCTGGAACTCTACAACACAACCGGAGCTCCGCTCGACATCAGCGGCCTGCAATTCTGGGACGAAGACAGCGACAACTATTTCACCGTGCCCGCGTCGACCACTTTGGGCGCCAATGGTTTCGTGGTTGTCGTGGCGAACATTGACGGTACGGGAGTCTTGCCAAGCGTCCCGAGTGGTAGCCATGCCTTTTCTGCTGGCGGGAACCTTTCGCTTAGCAACGGTGGCGACAACCTTGTTGTCTACGACCCAGCGGCCGACCAGTACATCCAGGCGATCTACAACGGCAATGCAACCGACACACCTGAGGCTCCGCCCGCTGGAGACTACGTTGGATTCTCATCAACCGCGACACGACTCGGCGCCGTCCTCGATTTTGGCAATGACACCGACGGAACATCTCGTGCACTGAGCCCCGATGGTGACATCGCGAACATCGTTGACCACAACACGATTGGTGGCGGCGGCATCCTGGCCACGCCAGGTGATTCGAACACCGCGCCGGTTGGCACCCAACTTGCAATTGCGCCGACCAACGCGGTTCAGGAGGAAGGTGCAGGTGGACTTGGTCAAACGGACTTCACTTTCACCGTCACTCGAACAGGCGATACCGTCGGCAGCACAAGCGTTGACTTTGCGGTCACTGGCAGCGGGGCAAACCCAGCGAACGCCAGTGATTTTGTCGGCAGCGTCCTTCCCACTGGCACCGTCAACTTTGCTGATGGCGAGACGAGCCAGGTCATCACGGTCAGCGTTTCTGACGATCCGATCGTCGAGTTTGACGAGACGTTTACGGTAACACTCAGCAACGCTTCGGCCCCGGCAACCATTTCGACTGCGGCCGCCGATGGCACCATCGAAAACGATGACCAAAGCACGGTGATTGTTCAGGTCGTGTCCAGTCTGGCCACCGAAGACGATCCCGGCAATTTGGAGTTCGAATTCTCGCGCGACAATTTCAGCCTCGAATCGCCTGAACTCACTTTCAATTTCTCGTTGGCTGGCACAGCCAATCCCGCAAACGACTATAGCGCTCCGTCGCCTGCGACGCTCACCTTCGGCGCAGGTCAACGAACCGTCATCCTCAGTGTTGACCCAACCGCGGATGCGCTCGTCGAACCCGATGAAACGGTTATCGCTTCAGCAGCACCCGGCACTGGCTACAACATTGATCCAACCGACAGTGCTACTGGCACGATCGTCAATGATGACCGCAGTACGGTCAACATTTCCGTGGACCCGACTTCCATCATCGAGGACGCCGACGGGGTGATGGTCTACACGGTCACTCGAGACAGCGTCGGACCAGAAACACCGTCGCTCGCCGTGGACCTTCTCATTACAGGTTCAGCGACATTGGGAACGGACTATTCATCGACGGCAACCGGATCGGTGACCTTTGCCGCTGGCGAAAACTCGGCGACGATCGAAATCGACCCAACAGTCGACACGCTGATCGAACCCGACGAAACCGTCATCATCACCCTCGACCCAGGGACCGAATTCCTTCCCGGCCCCAACCAGAGCGCCACCGGCACCATCATCGATGACGATTCGCTGATTGAAGTCACTGTCGATGTGGCGCCGACGAGTGTCACCGAGGACGGCACGGACAATCTGGTTTACACCTTCACGCGAAACGGTGACCTAACCGGCCCGCTGGCGGTTGACTTCACGACAACCGGCACGGCGTCAGCCGGTGACTTTACACAAACGGTCACTGGCACGGTCAACTTCGCCCCTGGCTCAGCAACCGCAATTGTCACGGTAGACCCAACCGCAGATGCAAATGTTGAACCCGACGAAACCGTGATCCTTACCGTGGTCGCAGGATCGGGCTATGTCGTCGGCGGAACGGCGGTGGCAACGGGAACGATCACAAACGACGACACCAGCACCGTCACCGTTTCAACCTTTGGCAGTGGAGCTGTGCTCGAAAACTCAGGCACGGACATTACCTATGTCTTCTCGCGCACCGATGTGACCAGCGAAACGCCCGCATTGACCGTGTCGTACACCACCGGCGGAACGGCAACCGCGGGAACCGACTACACCATTGACATCTCGGGCACAGTGACCTTCGACGTCGGTGCGAACACGGCAACCGTCACCGTCTCGCCGAATGATGATGCAATTGTCGAACCGAACGAAACCGTCATCCTGACAATCTCCGACGGCTCGAACTACGACGTCGGCAGCCCGAACTCAGCTACCGGCACGATTCTTAATGATGACTCAAGCACTGTCGAAATCACCGTCGACGCAACATCAATTGACGAAGACGCAGCAGGTGTGTTGACCTACACGCTCACGCGAACGAACGTCAGTGCCGAAACGCCCGCGTTGGTGGCAAACATCAGCAACTCCGGAACCGCTTCCGATGGTTCCGACTACACGACCAGCCCCAGTGGCTCTGTCGTGTTTGCCCAGGGTGCTGACACAGCGACTGTGACCGTGAACCCGACCGCGGATGCATTGGTTGAGCCTGACGAATCGGTCACCATCTCTCTGATCGCTGGCGGTGGCTACTCCATCGGCACCAATGGAAGTGCAACGGCCACAATCGTTAACGACGATGTCAGTGAAGTTTCCGTCTCGGTCGACCCAGCATCGATCGCGGAAGACGCCGCAGGCCTGCTGACCTACACCTTCACGCGCAGCAATGTCGGAGCACAAACGCCGACATTGACAGCGACCTTTACAACCGACGGAACAGCGACGGCCGGAACGGACTATGCCGCCAGCGCGACCGGCAGCGTCACCTTCGCCGCAGGTGAATCGACCGCCGTGGTGACCGTCGACCCAACGCCAGACGCAACCGTCGAACCAGATGAAACGGTGGAGTTTACGGTGACTGCTGGCGCCGGCTACAACGTCGGTTCGCCTGATTCAGCAGTGGGCACGATCTTGAATGATGATGATGTGTCGCTTGTCTCGGTCGCTGTTGACCCAATCGCAGTTGACGAAGATGGCACCGAGGATCTGGTCTTTACTTTCACTCGCACCGGCGACATTGGCATACCGCTTTCGGTCAACTTCGGCACTGGCGGAACGGCATCGGCAGGTGACTACGTCAACACGGCCGGCACCATCGTCAGTTTCGCACCTGGATCGAGTACCGCTCAAGTCTCGATCGACCCGACGGCCGACACCGACGTCGAACCCGATGAAACCGTTGTGCTAACGGTTCTCGCTGGAGCGGGTTACAACATCGGCGCACCTTCATCAGCGACGGGTACGATTCTCAATGATGATGAATCGAGCGTGAATGTCACCGTTGACCCAAGCTCCATTCTCGAAGACGCATCCGGCGCACTTACCTACACCTTCACGCGAAGCGACACCACGGCTGAAACACCGCCGCTGACAATTAACTTTGCCACCGCAGGCTCGGCAACCGCGGCCGTTGACTATTCAGCAAGCGACTCCGGAACCCTTACCTTCGCAACGGGTGAATCGACCGCCACCGTCACGATCGACCCAACGCCTGACGCGATTGTCGAAGCCGATGAATCCGTCATCTTGAGTGTCTTGTCGGGAACAGGCTACAGCGTGGGCGGACCTAACTCGGCAACCGGCCTCATCACCAATGACGATGTTTCTGACGTTACCGTTACCGTCGACCCAACATCCGTTCTCGAAGACGGCTCCGATGTCCTGACCTACACCTTCACACGAAGTAATACGTCTGGCGAATCGCCCGGTTTGACAATCAACGTTGACACAACGGGAACGGCGACCGCCGGAACGGATTACTCCGGGAACGCTGCGACCCTCAGCTTCGCAGCCGGACAGTCGACGGCAACCATCACAATCGACCCAACTGCCGACACGGAAGTCGAACCGGACGAAACCGTGATCCTGACCGTCGCTGCCGGTGCTGGCTACGACGTGGGCGGCGTTGATTCGGCAACAGGTACGATCACCAACGACGACATTTCGGACGTCTCGGTCGCCGTGGATCCAGATTCGATTCTCGAAGATGCTGCCGGTGTGCTCACCTACACCTTCACACGCAGCAACGCCGGCGCACAATCACCGCAACTGACGATCAACTTCGACACCACCGGAACGGCAACCAGTGGAACCGACTACACCGCGTCCGACGCCGGTACAGTCACCTTCGCGGTGGGGCAATCGACCACGGTCGTCACCGTGGATCCAACCGTTGACTCCGAAGTCGAACCTGACGAAAGCGTAACCCTGACCGTTGCGGCGGGTGCCGGCTACAACATCGGCAGCGCGGACGCAGCAACGGGAACGATCCTGAACGATGATATTTCAGACGTCACGGTCGCCGTCGATCCAGATTCGATTCTCGAAGATGCTGCCGGTGTGCTCACCTACACCTTCACGCGCAGTAACGCTGGCGCACAATCGCCGCAGCTGACGATCAACTTCGACACCACCGGAACGGCAACCAGTGGAACCGACTACACCGCGTCTGACGCCGGAACCGTCACCTTCGCGGCGGGCCAATCAACCACGGTCGTGACCGTCGACCCAACCGTTGACGCCGAAGTCGAACCTGACGAAAGCGTCACGCTGACAGTTGCGGCGGGTGCGGGATACAACATCGGCAGCGCGGACGCAGCAACGGGAACGATCCTTAACGATGATATTTCAGATATCTCGGTCGCCGTCGATCCAGATTCGATTCTTGAAGATGCTGCCGGTGTGCTCACCTACACCTTCACGCGCAGTAACGCTGGCGCACAATCGCCGCAACTGACCATCAACTTCGACACCACCGGAACGGCAACCAGCGGAACCGACTACACGCCGTCCGACGCCGGAACAGTCACCTTCGCGGCGGGTCAATCGACCACGGTCGTGACCGTCGACCCAACCGTTGACGCCGAAGTCGAACCTGACGAAAGCGTAACCCTGACCGTTGCGGCGGGTGCCGGCTACAACATCGGCAGCGCTGACGCAGCAACGGGTACGATCCTCAACGATGATATTTCAGATGTCTCGGTCGCCGTGAATCCAGATTCGATTCTCGAAGATGCTGCCGGTGTGCTCACCTACACCTTCACCCGAAGTAACGCTGGCGCACAATCACCTCCGCTGACCATCAACTTCGACACCACCGGAACGGCAACCAGCGGAACCGACTACACCGCGTCCGACGCCGGAACCATCACCTTCGCGGCGGGCCAATCAACCACGGTCGTCACTGTGGACCCAACCGTTGACTCAACGGTTGAGTTGAACGAGACCGTGACATTGTCCGTCGCATCGGGTGCGGGCTACAACGTTTCCGCAACGGATAGCGCGACCGGAACGATTACCAACGACGACGCATCAACGATCTCGATCGGCAATGTGGTTGACGAGGAAGGTGATACGGCCAGCAAGCCTTTTGTGTTCCCAGTCACGCTGACCAACCCGATTGACGTCGATATTTCGATGTTCTTCTTGAGCTCCGCGGGATCCGCAACCTCGTCCGATAGTGACTACACACAAACATCGGGAACGCTCAACATCACGGCCGGCGATACCTCAGGCACGATCACAGTCGATGTCAACGGTGACGAAAAGGTTGAACTTGATGAAAACTTCTTCGTTACGATCGGCAACCTTACCAACCTCGGACGCGCAGCTTCGATCGTCGACCCGACGGGCGAAGGAACCATCGTCAATGACGATTCGGCCACCATCTCGATCGACGACGTTGTGCTCGAGGAAGGCGATCTTGGAGACACACTCTTCACGTTCACCGTGACGCTCGACGCCGAAGTCGATGTCGCTATCTCGGTCGATGCCGATACCGCCGATGGCACAGCGACCACTGCAAACAACGACTATGTTGTCAACGCAGCAACACTCAACTTTGCAGGAAACGCTGGCGAAACGCAAACATTCACCGTCACGATCAACGGCGACACGGATGTGGAACCCGATGAAGACTTCTTTGCCGATCTCAGCAATTTGAATGCACTTGGACGAGACGTTGCCTTTGCAGATTCCCAAGGTGTCGGAACAATCGTCAACGACGACGCTGCACCGACGCCCATTGTCGAAAGCATCGTCTACTTCAACCATGATCCAACAACCGAAAGCAATCACTCGCCAGGCAATACTGGGCAACGCTCAATCATTCGCCAAATCGAAGTCGTCTTTAGTGGCCCGATCAATATCCCAACCGGTCCAGTCACCGACGGTAGCTTCCTTGTCGAATCGACATCGGTCTCACCAGGAACTCAGGTTGGGCTGACCGTTCTCAGCTCACAGGTCGTTGGTGGCAAGCAAGTCGTCGTGCTTGGCTTCACGGGAACGGTATTGATCGAAGATCTTTCGGAGAACCAGCCCGGTATTTTGCCGATGCTGGAAGATGGCCGGTATCGACTTCTCATCGACGGCGCGAAACTTGGAACCGATGCCAACGGTCCCGCACCAGGTGTCAACGCTGTCGACGACTTCTTCAGGTTCTTTGGCGACCAGGATGGAGACGAAGATGTTGACTTGTTCGACTTCGCACGATTCCGTGACTACTTCACCAACGGTAATGGCGACTACTTGTTCGATTTCGACGATAACCCGAACACGCCGTTGCTCGACTTCGCACAATTCCGCGGCCGCTTCTTCACGATCCTGCCGTAGCGTCAAATCAGCGGACACACCGTGCTTGCGGAAACAGCATCGCAAGCCGGTGTGCAACACGCTGATACAGTCATGGCCTCGATAGGCCAGCGTGGAGGTGGACAAGCGTCCGGTCGCACACGATTTTTTCACCCCGAAAACCACCAGACTCGGAGTCGAGTTTTGGTCATCGATCAACGAGTGCTTGGACCGAATTCAAATCGATGATGAACAGATGGTTTCAGTGGCTTTTTGTTGACTCGTTTTCTTTGAATTCCACGCAAAAATGGGCACTAGTTCGCTGGACTTCACTCTCTCGATCGATGATGATTGCCTGTGAGATTCGTCCGATTGGATGTCCTTGCGGCAAGCCAACTCACAGGATCAACACACAACACACCAGGTAAGATCTCGATGGTTTTCATTCGCTCTCTCCTTGCTCTGTTGTTCGTTACCGCGTCATCCGTTGCGGTGCAGGCCGGGCTAACGCTCGACTTGGACTCATCGGCAACACTCATCAATTCGGGTGACGATGTTACGATCACCATGACACTTCGTGATGACGGCACGATTGCGGGCGCAGGCGGACTTTTCAGTGCCTCAGGTGTCATCCTTAGTAACAACAGCGCATCAGCGTCCGCAACGATTGGGGCCAGTGACATCACCGGTAATCTTGCTTTCGCAAACACCATTGGGCAAGGCGATGGGACGGGCGGCTCCCTCCCGTTCGACATGGCTTTTCCAAACGCCGCTCCAGCTGGATTCACTAACCTCGCCGGAATCACTCAGAACATAGGTGTTGGTGGCTTAGCGGTCGCCCCTGGCGGTGGTGACGTGCTTGTCGGCCAGTTCGTATTTAACATTACCGGGGCTGCGGGAAGCTCGATTTCACTGACGTCCGCTGATTTGGGCGCTGGATTTAGCGGCACCGTCGGTGGTGACTTAGCAACCATCTTTGACCCAACCATCTCCGACACAGTGACCATCACCATCGCGGGCGGCGTCATTCCCGAACCGAGCTCGGTTGTAATCTGGGGCGTGATGGCTTGCACCGGATGCGTCGTGTATCGCCGCCGAAAACAGAAAGCGGTCGCCAAAGCTTGACCATCGACTTCACGTCGAATCAAAACCAAAGCCAGCTTGTCCAAGCTGGCTTTTTTATTTGGTTCTCACCTATAGCGTGTCATCGTCAGCCGAGGGCCCATAGAGACCGGGCACTGGCAAGTCATTGAGCCGCAGGTAGACGCAAAGATGTGCCCGATGGTGGATGTTGTGGCTCATGATAAAGCTACGAACAATCGCAATCCGTGACATCGTCATCACCACCTCGCCACCATTAAGAAGTGACCAAGGCTTCATGAACTGCTCATCGGTCGCAGCTTCAATGACCGTGCGTGCCTCGGCGACATTCTTGTCCAGGCTCGCCAAGATCTCATCAACGCTACCAAGGACCGTCACCGTGTCTGGTTCACCCCCAGGGGGTGCAACATCGTAGGAATCTTGATTGATGCAAACGTCCGTCCAACTTGGTATGTCAGCAAGATGCGAAGCCACCCATCCAACCGTGTTTGATTTCTCATGCGCCGACCAATCCAAGATCTCGTTCGTCACAGCCGAGAGGACACGCCGCGTCCCGGCAAATTCGTGATCGTATTCAGGCAAGAGTGATTGCGCAATGCTCATAGAAAGTGTCTCCTTGACGTGCAAAACAGTGGGCAATTCATTCAGTAGGGCGGACGTTCACATCAGACTTGGTGTCTGCTTGCAAGATGATCAACCACCCATCTGCCAACGCAGGATAGCATCGTTGGGCGCAACCAACATGATGATGTTAAGTAGCAAACTGTCGCGAATCCAAACGAGCAAAAGACACTCGGTTGCTACAACGAGCACGATCGACCATTTCCAACCGAGTCGCCGCGCCAGCAAGTAACCGAATCCACAAGCAACGATGTCAAACAACGAGTTGATGATCGAATCGCCAAAGTAATCCAGTGAGATCGTTGCCTCTCGATACCGCTCGATGATGAACGGCGAGTTCTCGAGCACTTCCCAACAAGCTTCAAGCACCAGACTGATCGCCAGACCGTATCGCCGCAGCATCCCACTGCTGGGCAAATAGACGAGCCCGCACAGAATCACACCGTGCAAGATGTGTGTGAAGGTGTAAGGGTCGATCGCGTGCTGTGAATTGTGGGTCGACCAAATGTCCCACGCCCATGGAACGGGTGATCCACATTTACACCACCAAACACGGCCAAGTTGATTCAACACCAGAGCGGTCAACACGACAACGCTGCTGCCCACCATCACGTTCGTCTTGAACATGGGTCGGTCGCTTGTCGTCTTCGCCAGCGTTGGTTCGTCTGTCAATTCGGTTCCCGTGTTGTATGCGGCCGTGGTCGACAATGTATAACAACTGTCCCGCCCGCAGCCAGAATGAATTCTCTCGCACCACGTGATCGATGCAAGTTTCATCCAAGCTCGACTACCTGCCCAAACTGCCGAAGAATCGGAGCACCGCGATCGGCTGTATCGGGAGCGGTTTCATCATGGCCGACTGCCATTTGGTCGCTTACCGCCAGGCCAATCTGAACCCAATCGCCATTACCTCAAAGCAGATCCAAAACGCGAAAACGGTCGCCAAGCGTCATCAGATCGACCGAGTCTACGGGTCGTACCAACATTTGCTGGATGATGAACAGATCGAAGTCGTTGACATTGCCGTCCCGCCCGATGTGTTGATCGAGGTCGTCCGCGAAGCGGTACGTCGCAAACACATCCGCGGGATCCTGGCGCAAAAGCCGCTCGGACTCAACGTGTCCGAAGCCAAACGCATCGTCGCCATGTGCGAAAAGGCGGGAGTCACTTTGTGCGTCAATCAGAACATGCGCTACGACCAATCGATCCGAGCGTGCAAGTCCGTTCTAAAGCGGAAGTACCTTGGCAAGCCAGTACTCGCAACGATCGACATGCGAGCCATCCCACATTGGATGCCGTGGCAAAAACGACTCGGATGGTTGACGTGTCGAATCATGTCGATCCATCACCTTGATGTGATGCGTTATTGGTTCGGCGAACCAACACGCGTGTTTGCAAGTTTCGGAAAAGACCCGCGCACCTCGTTCCCACACGTCGACGGCATCGGCCTCTACACACTCGAATACGAGTCAGGGCTAAGGTGCATGATCTGTGACGATGTCTGGGCAGGCCCCGGGCGTGAAGGGGCCGCCGCCGACCTGGGAATCCGCTGGCGAGTCGAAGGCACCAAGGGAATGGCTCGAGGCACGATCGGCTGGCCCGACTACCCGAAACGCACTCCGAGCACGATCGATTTCACGACGGTTGCCTCCAAGCGATGGCACAAGCCCCGCTGGAAAAAAGTCTGGTTCCCAGACGCGTTTCTTGGCCCGATGTGCGAACTGTTGTGCGCACTTGAACAAGGCAACGAGCCCAGCATGAACGGACAAGACAACCTCAAGACGATGCAACTTGTCGAAGCATGTTACAAGTCCGCCAAGACACATCGTGCGGTCGAGCTGTAGATGGTGAGCCGCGACCGCGCGGGCGGCCGGGCTTCTTGGCGAAGCTCCCGCGTCGCCTTCTGGCAACAGGCGTGACTAGGGCTGGCCGTAAATGGTCTGGGCGGTCTGCACCATCGCAACAAATTCGGCTCGCAATCCACTTGGGTCCTGGGACAAGCACGCGTTGGCGATTTCCTCGACTGCTGCAAGCGACGTGTCACCTTGGTGGGGCGACTGGCGAAGCTGCATACCAAACGATGCAACTGCGGCTGCGAATTGAAAATCATCGTCCATTTCGTCGAATGATTTTCCCCGATCGGTCACTGGCACCGATAGAAGCGTGCTCTTGTCACCCGGCAATGCCTCTGGCGACTTGTATCGAAGCTTGAGCGTCAACGCCTCACCGCTATGAGCCTTTTTGCTAAGCCTCGCCTTCTTTTGGTACAGCAGTTCGTCCGTTTCTGGGACGCTCAGCTCGGAGACGGAATCAGCGGGTATCAACTCATAGAGCGCTGTAACGGTATGCCCAGCACCAATCTCACCCGCGTCTTTCGTATCGTCATTAAAGTCCTGGGCAGCCATCACGCGGTTTTCGTATCCAATCAAGCGATAGGCTTTGATCTCTTTCGGATTGAACTCGATTTGGATTTTGACATCCTTGGCGATCGTCACCAGAGTCCCGCCCATCTCTTCGACAAGCACCTTTTGCGCCTCGGCACGACTGTCAATAAACGCATAGTTGCCGTTGCCTTGATTGGAAACCTTCTCCAACATCGCATCGTTGTGGTTGCCCATTCCAAAGCCGAGGACCGAAAGATAGATGTTGCCTTGGGCATTCTTTTTCACAATCTCCAACAACTGATCCGTTCCCGTAACCCCGACGTTGAAGTCTCCGTCGGTGCAAAGAATCACCCGGTTGGTACCGCCAGCAATGAAGTGATCTCGGGCCAAATCATAGGCTCGCACGATGCCCTCACCACCGTTGGTGCTGCCACCCGCTTTCAATCGTGAAAGTGCATCATGAATGATGTGCTTCTGGTCGCCACGAGCCGAATCAAGGACAACCCCCGATGATCCGGCATAGACAACGATTGCCACCGAATCGTTTTCGGAAAGCTGGTCGGTCAACATCTTCATGCCTTCGATCACAAGCGGCAACTTGTTCGGTTCGTCCATCGACCCGGAGACATCGAGCAAGAAGACCAAATTGCTCGGCGGCCGATTCTCATCAAGCACCTTGCCTTTGATTCCGATTCGCGCCAAACGATGGTCTTCGTTCCATGGGCATCCGGCGATATCCATCGTTGCGGCAAAGGGGTGTTCGTCCGTTTTCGGCGGTTCGTAACTGTAGGGGAAGTAATTGACCAACTCTTCAATTCGAACGGCCGAAGGCCTGACCTTTGTGTGCTGTTGCATCAAAAACGAACGGACCTTGGCATAGGCAGCCGTATCGACGTCAATCGAAAAGGTCGAAAGCGACTGCCGTGCAGCTGTCATGAACGGATTATCATCGATGGGTTCGAAACGGTCTCGCGAACGACCCTCTTCGTGAGGCGTCTCGACGCCCATCAAGTCCGCCAACATCTCGGCGTCCCCGTTTTCCACTGCCATCGCAAACTCGTCTTCGGTGGAATCGGCTCCAACCAACCCGTCAGTTTCGAAGTAGGCATCATCTCTATCACCCATCATTGCGAAGCCTGCAACGACCTGCTCGGCTTCCATCCCCAGGCCGCCCATGCCCATCATTTCTTCTTCTTCCATCATCATCATCTCATCCATCATCATCTCTGCCCCATCTCGGGGACTCTTTTTTCCCGGCAAACTGAATTGCCGAGCGAGTGGCTCTTCCTCTTCCCCGACCCTCACCCTGGGCGTGACCATGAGCATCAACGCATCCTCGTCCCCATCACCGAACTCGGCATCGCTCAGCTCTGTCAACTTTGAAAGTGCCGGCCCCGCGAGTGGATCGGCTGGTTTGACCGGACGCAGCGCGGCGCGAACTTCACCGTCCGTTTTTTGCGGGATGCGTTTCTTTAATTCGACCAATCGCTGCACTGAGTCGCTTAGGCTTTTCGTTTCTCGCAGAAGCTCAAGCTGGCTCGGTTCAACCTTTCCCTCAAGACTCGGTGACGCCGTTAGCGGCTGTGCCGAAAGGCCTTGGCCAGCGAACCCTTTGGTTTGTTTACTGAGACTCTCGATCTTGTCCTTGTGAGCTTGAATTTGAAGTTCAACGCTCGCAATCTGCTCATTCAGAACTTCCGTTTCGGCAACCCAGGCGTCATGGGCGAGTGCTTCCTCTTCGAGAATCCGTCGTTCTTCCACAGCCTCTCGCAACTCGACGCCGGTGGTTTGACCTTCGCCAGCGAGTTGCTCTTGCAGGGTCACGGTGTTCATCGCAGTGGTGTCAATTTCCTGCCCGCCCTGCCACACCGCGGGCAACGCCAGGCTCGCCAAAATCAGCACCGTCGCTGCGGTCGCGACAACCACCCAAACGAATCGCTTGTTCGATGACGATGGGACGGGAGCGACACCCGCTTGATCGATCGCCCGTTCAATTTCCTGGCGCGTCGCTTCGGAGACTCCCATCGATTGCCCATCAAACTCATCGGTGATCGCCGACAACGCTTCACGCAATTGCGCGACCTCTTCCTGCAAATTAGGCGACGCTTCCAACTCTTGCTCAAATCGCAAGGCTTCTTCAGTGCTAAGTTCACCAAAGAGGTAGGCGGTTGCTCGCGTGTCGGTGGTTGAATCGGACATCGTGATTCTCGGTGGAATGATTGTCAGTTGTTCGGTAGGTCGCTAGGTGGGATACGGCAGCTATTCGATTGCGGCCAATCGAGTGCGTATTGATTTCAATCCGGTGTGCAGCAAGTAGCCGACGTTGCTGACACTCAAGCCAGTGATTTCTGCAATCTCGCGGTAGCTAAGTCCGCTTTGCACCTTGAGTCGAATCACTTCTTGTTGGCGATCGGGCAGATCCTGCATCAAACTTCCCGCCCGGGCGGCCGAGTCATGATGTTGGGCCTGCATCTGCGGATCGGCGTCCCGACTGGGATGCTGCGAGGCGCGGGCGTCATCAAGGGTCTTCATCCGCTTGTCCTTTTTCAAAATGTCGAGGGCACGGTTTCGACAAACTGTGTACAGCCAGCGGCGGACGTGGCTTTCCACTTCCGACCGCTGCTGACGACAGAGGCGCATGAACGTATCCTGCACGACGTCACTGGCCCGTTCGGCATCGCCCATCAAGTGGGTCGCATAGCCCATCAGCGCGACTTCGTGCTCGCGAAAAACCCACCCCAACCATGCCTGATCCGACATCGCGTCGGCGCATGCACTGGCCGGAGATTCCTGGTCACTCATTACACAGGTGGAAATTGATTCGTTCATCACCGCTGTCTGCAGAAGGATGTTCGTCCTTGCAGAGGTTAAAACGACCGTGCTGATCGATCCTTAGAAAAAAGTGTCGCAAAACCGCCCGACGCGCCGTTTTCGGGAGCACGCTCCCTCGGGAGAGTCGGGCTCTAAGGCCCGGAGAGGGTTTGTTCGGCTTGTTCCCTCCCCGGACTTTGCGTTCGACCCTCCCGCAAGCGGGAGGGTGATGGTTTGAACGCGCGTTAGCGGCACTAGCGACGCTGCGAACGATTTTGCTGGGAATTCCGCTGGGTCGGCTCGCGGGGGGCCTGCACGAGGAGTCGCGGCGACTTGGCGGGGTCACCCTGACGACTGACGAAAAGGAGCGGGCCCGCGCTGGGACCTTTACCGGCCACCACGAGCGTCACCGTCGCGTCGGCCTTCTCACGCAAAAACTTGGCCAGCTCGGCTCCGCCAAGCTTCAACGCAGGATCATCACCCGCTTGGACCTCCAACGTTGCCAGCAACGACAACGAATCGAGCCCCACTTTTGATGGCGTGTTTGCCCAGGTCAACGACCGCGGCCCGTCTTCTGGCCAAAGCGGCAGGCCTTCACTGGGAATCCCGTACAGACGTAGTTTCGCGCCGACTGGACGTGTCTTGCCAACACACGTCAGCATCAAGTCGGCCGCTTCGACCTCGCCACGCACATCGGCAATTTCGGCCAAGTCAAACCGAAGGTAACTGTGGTGGCTTTCGATTTTGCCGCGCGTGTGCACACCGATGGTTGCCTTCAAGCCACGCTTCTGGCTCGTTCCAATTTGAACCATGGCGTCGGCCCCGCGACCCGTTTGGATCGAAAGATTGGTCCACTCCAGTTCCTTTGGCGGCTCGATCGATTCAGGAGGTGACACGTTGGGCCGTCCGGTTTGTCCAATGGAATCGGGATTGAGGTTACGTTGACTTTGATTCATCGCAACCGTTGGCGATTGCGAGTTGGGTCGATTTCGGTTTTCAGCTGCCTGTTTGTTTCCGCCCGTACCACTCGGGTTTGAATTGCGGACGGGCTTTGCGTTTGTTTTGTCCGCCGCTGCCATCGCCGGTTGTTGGTTCTTTCGATTGCCGCCCTGTTTTTGGTTGTTGCCGCGATTCTTGTTCGCCTTGTTCCCGTTGTTTGCCGGCCGCTTGTTTTGGTTCGGCCGATTCGCTTGATTGCCGGCCTGGCGGTTCGCATTGTTTTGTTTGCCCGAGTTTCGGTTCCCCGAGTTTTGGTTGCCTGAGTTTTGGTTGCCTGAGTTTTGGTTCCCTGCGCGCTGGCGGTTCCCAGTGTTCGCGCCGTTGTTCTTATGACCCTGCTGCTGTGCGTTGGCGTTTTGCGAGCTATTGCGTTGACCTTGGTTGCTCGATGCTGCGGGCACAACGGATGCGGCGGTTTGGCCAGGTCCGTTGGGCAGATCGGTCACAACCACGATCGGCGTGTTGTTGGCATCACGACTGCTAAACATGAACGTCATGACCGGCAGAGCGATCATTACGAGCGCCACGATGGCAGCGATCGGGATGTACTTTTGAAAGTTGGTTGAACCGGTGTCAGACTTCGCTGCAACGGGGCGCTGGTACGCGGGCGGCGCCAGGGCTGCAGCGGGACCAAGTGCTGGGTTCACGCCCGACGCATCGCTTGCCACCTCAGCGGCGGGTGTATCGGGGATGGCCGCGAACGGATCGAGCACAGGTTGCTCGATGACCGGTTCGACGGTTTGCCGTTTGCTGACCACTTCGGCAAGTCCCGCCTGCAGTCGATTGATCGTCTGGGCCACTTCACTCTTTGCGTGGCTTTCGTTTTCGACCCGATCGAGTTCTTCCAGCAGCACCTTGGCCGAACGTACCCGTGCGCGCGGTTCCTTGAACAACAGCCGGTGAATCAAGTCCGCAAGAGGCACGGGAACCTCCGGATTGGCCTCGGGAATCGGCTGAGGCCGATGCGCCAAAATCGAGATCAATTGGCCAGCAACGTTGTTGGCATGGAGCGGCAGTTTTCCCGTTGCCAGCTCATACAACACCACTCCCAAACTGTACAAGTCGCTTCGATCGTCAAGTGGTTCCGTACGGGCTTGTTCAGGTGAAAGGTATCCCGGCGTTCCGATCACCGCGCCGCGTCCCGCAAGTTGGTCGACCGGCGTCGACGCAAGAGCCAACCCGAAATCGAGAATCTTGATCCGCCCCTTACTCGTTTCGATCCAAATGTTCGCTGGCTTGATGTCGCGGTGCACGATCCCCTTTTCATGAGCCGCCGACAAGCCACTGGCAATCTGCCTGGCGTAATCAATGATCTGGGAGAACTCCAATCGTTCGCCGCGATCGTTGAACGCTTCTAACGTTTCGCCTTCAAGCATTTCCATTGCCATGAAGGTCGTGCCGTCGTTCTCGCCCACTTCAAAAATGGTCGCCACGTTGTCGTGATGAATGGCCGCCATCGCGCGCGCCTCACGCAAGAAACGCCGCCGACTGTGGGGCGTTCCGGCAACCTTCTGATTCATCACCTTCAAGGCGACTTCACGTTTTAGTTTTTTGTCTTCAGCGCGAAAGACAAACCCCATACCTCCGCGTCCGAGTTCATCGATCACGCGGTAATGACTGAGCGTTCCAAGATCCCCCTGCTCAGACGGTGGATCGAGGAAATCAAATTTTGGCTCAGACGAGGCCATGATGAGAAAGGCTGATTAAGAACGAAAAAGACTCCTGTGAGTATACCATGCCACCCCAATGGTGTGCTCGGTAATGGACTCATGCCGGATCGGTGACGCTGTCGCTCCTTGATCCGGCCTACAGTGGCGCTGGCAATGCCCGTGAGCCGCTGGCCGTCAGGCCTCGGGCCCTTGCCGACGCGCAGCGAGTGTGAAGGCGATCAAGGCCCGGCCGCTTACGCGATCGCGGCTCACTTGTGACGACTTCATGGCGCTGGCCCATGCCGGATCGGAGACGCTGTCGCTCCTTGATCCGGCCTACAGTGGCGCGGCCACGAGATCGTAACCGTCCGATGCGACGACTTCACACTCGACCATATCGCCCACCGAAACCGAGTTGGGGTCTTCCAGGCCAGAGAGGTAGACCACTCCGTCGATGTCCGGGGCCTCACCTCGGCTGCGTCCAATCCAAACGCCTTCCTGGCCCTCCAGCGGCGCGTCCACGATCACGGTTTCTTGAGTTCCAACGCGGCTCTCGTTCCACTCAAACGCCACCTGTTGCTGCAGCGCCATCAGTTCATCGTGGCGACGCTGAGCAACCTGCTCAGGCACGCGATTGGGCAACCGCGCTGCAGGGGTGTCTTCTTCGACCGAGTAGGTAAAGACGCCGAGGTGTTCGAAACGCTGCTGTGCGGCAAACTCCATGAGCGCCGCAAAGTCCTCGTCGGTCTCCCCAGGAAAACCGGTGATCATCGTGGTGCGCATCACAAGGCGATCAATCCTTTCGCGCAGTCGCCCCATGATTTCTTCTTGGCTCGACCGAGTCGTCTTACGCGACATCCTTCGCAGCATCGTGTCGCTGGCATGCTGCAGCGGCATGTCGATGTAAGGCAGCACTCGGCGGGCACCCGCGATCGTGTCGATCAACGCGTCGTCGATGTACATCGGATAGAAATACATCAGACGAATCCAATCGATCGATTCAATTTCATCAAGCTTGCCCAGCAGCTCCGTCAATCGCGGCTCGCCATACAGGTCTTTGCCATAGTAGGTCGTGTCTTGGGCGACGATCACAATCTCGCGCACGCCCGCATCGCCAAGCCGTTTGGCTTCATCGACCACTTGCTCGATCGGTTTGCTGTAGTGCTTGCCGCGCATTTTGGGGATCGCGCAAAACGTGCACAGTCGATCGCACCCTTCGCTGATCTTGAGGTAGGCAAAGTGGCGTGGCGTCACTGCGCTGCGCACCGCGTCACTTAGCGGTCGTACCGCAGCAGGACGAAACAGCTTTTGTTGTTCTTCGACGCCCGATTGCAGTCGGTCGATGACCGAGACAATCTCGTTACGACCGAAAACGCCGACCATCGCGTCGATCTCGGGTCGCGATTCAAGCAACTTGCCCTGTTGGCGTTCGGCCAAACAACCGGTCACCACGACGTTGCGGATTTTCCCTTGCCGCTTCAGGTCGAGCATTTCATCGATCGCGCCGAGCGATTCGTCACGCGCCGAGTCGATGAAGCCACATGTGTTGACGACAACAAAATCGGCCGAGTCGACCGAGTCGACCATCTGGTAACCGTCTTCATCCAATCGCCCAAGCATCTGTTCGGTGTCGACCAAATTCTTGGGACACCCCAAGCTGACGACGGCATACCGTCCCCGATGGGGCGATCCGTCATCACCATGGGTTCGAGGCTCGGGCGTGGTCGTGTCAGAAACAACCGGCAGTTGTAGTGAGGGGCTCTTTGCCAAGGTGATCAATTGGGCTCGTGGAATCGCTTCGCAAAACGGTCGCTAGATTAGATCGAACCGACCGAGAATCCGCAATTGTCGGAAAAACGGCCCTTTTCGGCCGTTCCCCCGCCCACCGCTCACGGGGCGGCAACGGGTTCGATCGGCCCCCAAACCCCGGACGGCTCAAAGTTTGCTATCAGAAGCGGGGCAAATCGAGCTTCCGCCATCCTGCCCCCTCTCTCTAAGATCGCCGCTAAGAGTGTGGAACGCCGCAACGATCGGCCAATTCCGACACCACCCCTATTTCACGGACTGGCCCACAAGTTCACGGATCGCACGATGAGAAACCTGTTCATCATTGGCCTGATGGTTGGCGGCGCTTTCATGGCAGGATGGTTCACCGTCAATCGCGACGGTGACCGCACAACGATCGAAATCAATCGCTCCGAAATCCGCCAAGACACGCGCCGCGCGATCGACCGGGGCCGCCAATATCTCGATCAGCATCAACAAGCCCAACAGAATGCCTACCCCGACCAGGGTTACGAGCAGCAGGGCTATGGTCCCAATCAAGGTTACCCGCCAGCGGCTGATTACAACCAACAGTATGCGAGTCCCAACCAGTACGGCGGTCAACCTCAACCGGGCGACTATCGTCCAGGTTACAACAATGCCTATGGCCCCGATGAACAAATCGCTCATCAACCTCAGTGGCAACCCCAGCCTCAACCGCAATACGGGCCGGGCCAAGGTTACCCAGCGCAGGGACAACCCCAAGGCCAATACGCTCCGGGCGACTATCAAAACTACCCCGCTCCGAATAATCAGCAAGCTCCGCAATATGCCCCACTCCAATGACGGAGACCGACCAGCCTCGTTGATTTGAGAAAGGGCTTTCTCCTGTGCGAATCTTTCCATAAGGGTTTCCCCCATGGAAATCAGCTTGCCTTCGTAGTAGCCGCAAAACACGGGCATTTCTGCACCCGGTCCATCGTGCCACTGAGCGAAATTGTCACACATTGAGGTGAACGATTTTGACAAGTGCGCGCTGTCGGCAATGTTTTAGGGAACACCGATCGCGGCGGTTTCCGTTCGCGAACCAGCGCAACACGAATCCATTACTGGGGCAGCAGATGAAATTGTGGAAGGCGGACACCAACCAAACCGCAAATACGAACAACGTCGATCCATCGCAATCAGCGAACGCGAAGATCAATCAAAACCTCGACCGGATCATGAAATCGCTTGAGCGATCGCAAGCCGTGATCGAGTTCGATCCTGACGGAACGATCATTCGCGCCAACGACAATTTCTTGGGCGCCGTCGGATACATGTTGCCCGAAATCGCTGGCAAGCATCACCGCATGTTTGTTGACCCGATCTACGGGCAATCGGAAAAGTACCGCGAGTTCTGGGCTGCGCTCAATCGTGGCGAATTCCAAAGTGCCGAGTTTCAACGCTTTGGCAAGGGCGGCAAGGAAATCTGGATCCAAGCGACCTACAACCCTGTCTTTGACGAAGCAGGCCAGGTCGTCAAGATCATCAAGTTCGCGACCGACATCACTCGCCAAAAGCAATCGCAAGCCGAGATTCAAAACCGCTCGCAAGCCATCATCGAGTTCGAGCCCGATGGAACGATCATTCACGCCAACGACCTGTTCCTCGGAACCGTCGGCTACTCGCTTGACGAGATCAAGGGCCGCCATCACCGCATGTTCATGCGTGAAGATGACGCCGAGACCAACGACTACAAGACATTTTGGGAACGTTTGGGACGCGGTGAATACCGCCAAGGTGAGTTTCGTCGCGTCAAAAAAGACGGTTCCGAACTCTGGCTCCAAGGTGCCTACAACCCCGTCTTTGACATCAACGGCAACGTTGTTCGCGTGATCAAGGGTGTCGCCAACATCACTGACCAGGTCCACGCAAAACAGCATGCCGGCGAAATCGGTTCCTCGATCGCCGTCAGCGTCAACGAAATGTCGCAAGCGATCGAAGAAATCTCCCGACGCGTCGTTTGCACCGCGGACTTGGCTAAAGATGCCGAAGGCTCGGCCGAACGCGCCAACGGAATCGTTGATGAACTCAACCGCAGCAGTGCAAGCATCAGCAAGGTGATCAACCTGATCCAAAACCTTGCCGATCAAACCAACCTGCTCGCTTTGAACGCCACTATCGAAGCTGCTCGTGCCGGTGACGCCGGTCGCGGATTCGCCGTGGTTGCAAGTGAAGTGAAAGCCCTCGCCAACCAAACTGGCGACGCAATCAATGACATTCGTTCGAGCGTCGACACGATTCACGGCAACATCACCGAAGTCGTTTCGTCGATCCACGAAATCACCACCGGTATCACCGAAGTGAGCACCAACACCGAGAGCGTCGCTGCATCGGTGGAAGAGCAATCGGTTGTGATGTCTGGGCTGAGCACTACCGCCGAAGCGTTGCTCGCCCTCAACTAAAAAGAACGCAGTCGCAACCACATGCGACTGCACGGATTCAATTGTTGTATGGTAGTTGAGACGCCAGGTCTTGCGAGTGAGTCAATCATTTCTCAGGGCCTGGCGTTCAGCTATGCGCCGCTTGGCGTCTCGCTCCTAGGCAGGCGACAAGGAAGACTCCGCCTGAAGGCGGTGCTCCAAACGGGCGGTACAACATACAGTGGCGCTCAAACCTTGCCGTTGAGATACCGTTTGCGTTTCGCTTCGGGGAACTTTTCGATCGCGTAACGCAGCATCGTTCGCGGCATCTCTTTGTAGTGGATCTTTAGGAAGGCCTCTTCGAGTGCCAGGTCCCGTTTACCCACTTCGCGCAACATCCAACCAACCATCTTGTGGATCAAGTCCTCGGGATCATTCAACAACATCTCGCTCAGTTCCAGCGTGTCGTCAAAATCATGTTCACGGATGAACGCAAAGGTCGCCATCACTGCGATGCGCCGGTCCCACATACTCTTTGACTTCGCCCAGCGGTAAAGAACACGTCGGCTCCGATCGCGCAAGTAGGGACCGACAATTTTGTGCGCCGAACAATCCACCAAGTCCCAATTGTTGATCGGGCCCCGGTTGCCAACGTAACAATCGTACACCTCCTTCTGCTCGGCTTCGCTTCCCCGTTCAAATTTCGAAACCAGAATAAGCAATGCTGTCAATCGTTCTTCATGAACCGGAGAATGCAGCAACGTGACAGTGCTCTTGAGCGTCAATTCGCGGTAACGCTTGGCAACGTCTCGCAAAACCGGGACGCGCACCCCAATGAACTGATCACCTTCCCCATATTCCCCTGGGCCGGACTTGAAAAAACGCTGCGAGTGTTCAGCAATCGCGGGATCCGCTTTCTCGCTGAGCTCTTGGCGAAGTGACTTGAGTGAAGGCATGGTGAGATCGTTGGTCTCGAATGAGTTTTTTTACTGACTCGAATTAGAATGCAATCAAATTCGTCGATCGATCAAGATTCATCAACCGGTATCGAATTGAGGACGTCACATTTTTTCAGCGCCTGCTGCGTTGTTTGGCAAACAATCCTTATACTCTTTTATTGGTCGGACTTTGGTAAGGAGCAGCAGATGAACGACTCGGGTTGCGCGATCCATATCGAGCCGGGATGTGTAATCGTAAACGAAGCGCCCAACTATGTCGTTCGCTGGCCCGACCAAAAAGAAATGCTGGCCGAAACGGTCGAGGCATGCCAAAAAGCTCAAACGTCACGCGTTCTGATTCTTGGCTCGACGACAAAAATCGAAATGTCGCAACTCGAGCTTTTTGAGATGGCCAAAGAGGTAGCACGACTTCAGCTCACCGTTGCAATCGTGAGCCAACATGATGCAACGGAAACGGACGCTCAGTTTTTTGGAAACGTCGCGAGCAATCGTGGGGCCCCCGTGGCATTTTTTGAGAGTGAATCGGACGCACAAACATGGCTTCGATCCGAAACTGATTGATTCAAACTCCCTCTCGTAGGGCAGCGCGATCGTAGGGGGAGCAGATGGACGATCCGTACAGCATTCGGATTGAAAAAGATCACGTCCTTATCGTCGATCCACCCGACTACGAAGTTCATTGGTCAGAACAACAGAACAAGCTGATCGAAATCTCTGCAGCCTGCCAAGAGGCGGGCTCTCAAAAGGTTCTTGTTCGGGGCACGACCACCAAGGTCAAACTCACTCGAATGCAGATGTTCGAAATGGCAAAAGAAGTTGCACGGCGGCAACTTGTCATCGCCTTCGTGCTGCACCACGACGCATCGGTGGACGATGAACGCTTCTTTGAAAACGTCGCCAACAATCGCGGAGCGCCGGTCGCTTTTTTCACCGAAGAAACCGAGGCCAGGAATTGGCTGCGGATTGACCCAGCCTAGACTCACTGGAGCCGCAACTTCCACTTTCCACCTCGCTGGGTGAAGCGAATCCCGTGGGGAGGAACTGGAAACGCAATCGTGCGATTTCCGGGCGTGTAGATCGCACGATTCCAATCGATCGCCTTGAACGAATTCAACAAGATCGGTCCTGTCTCGTTCATCACGTATTCACTCATCGGCCCAAAATTCCCAGACGACTTGATCTGTTCGAACTGGGCATCGGACATCGCGTACCGAACAAATTTCTCAACATCCTCGGTAGTCTTCATCTCGAGCAGTTTGAGAAACACTTTGATTTCTTTTTCAATCGCCTTGCGCGCAGCATCGGGCACTTTCGATTTCGATTGTTTTGCGGCATCCTCATCGGCCAGAAAGAACCGAACCGTTCCGGCGAAGGTCGCCGTCAGCGGCGACTCAGCTTTCGTTTCGGAACGAAAGGCAATCGTCTTGTCTCTGCGAAACAGATGCTTGACCGCTAATTGAATTCGCCGATCACCCTCGAGCGCCACCACTTCGAAACCGATGCTGTCTTTGATCATGGCATCTGTCGTTTCGTCAATCACGGTAAAGATTTCGAGCCCGCGTTCTTCAAACGCTTTGACCGCAGTCTCTTTCTGCTGGCGATTGAACGCCTCCCTTGACGCTTCATCCTCGCCGACCGAGCCGAGCACCACCATTTCGATCGACTCGTTGCTTCCGTCTCGGCGACACGCGAACGAGGGAGGCCGTGTCGCTTCAACTTTCCACTCATAGCCAGCTGCCGGAACCGAAATGATTCCATACGGCTCAAGCCGAACGTTCTGATCACTCACTTGCTTGACGGCAATTTCGGGCGAACTCGAATTCTCCTCGGCGATCGAGGGCAGTGCCGTTGCGACGCCCAACACAATCGTGAACAACAACCTGTACAAACGACTCATCGCGACATCCACCTAAAACCAACTCACAAGAATGCTAGAATCAAACCCTACGTAGGATCATTAGCAAGGCAGTTTAACAGCGATGGGGTATCCATGTCTGGTCAACCAAATCACCCGGTCTCCTCAGCAGCGGACCCCGATGGCGATCAATCTCGCTCGGTCTTAGAAGATGGCATTGCACTCTGCCTCTCTGGTGGCGGTTACCGCGCGATGTTGTTCCACGTCGGCGCGATCGTTCGCATCAACGAACTAGGACTCTTACCAAAGCTCGCTCGGATCTCAAGCGTGTCGGGCGGATCGATCACGGCTGCAGTGCTCGGCATGAATTGGCGCCGCCTGCAATTCGACGACAGCGGATCGTGCACCAACCTCGACACCATGCTGATTGATCCCATTCGTCGCATGGCGAGCGAGACCATTGATCGCGGATCGATCTTGGGCGGCGTGCTGCTGCCGGGCAGCGTGAGTGATCGAATCGTGGGACACTACAACGACATCCTCTTTTCGAATGCAACGTTGCAAGATTTACCAACCGACGATCAAGGCCCTCGTTTTGTCATCAACGCAACGAGCGTGCAATCAGGTGCATTGGTTCGCTTCTCGAAACCCTACGTCGCTGATTTTCGCGTTGGGATGATCCGGAACTCCGAAATCCAACTTGCCGAAGCGGTCGCGGCATCCTCGGCATTCCCACCGTTCCTTTCGCCAGCGGAAATTGATGTCGACCCGAGCGATTTTGAACGCGATCCCAAATGTGATTTACAAAGCGAACCCTACACGGACACGCTCGTGTTGACCGACGGTGGCGTGTACGACAACCTCGGCCTAGAGACTTGCAAACGATTCAAGACGATCCTGGTGAGTGACGGCGGTGGAAAAATGATGCCGGAAGGAGAACCTGCCGGTGATTGGGCCCAACACAGCAAACGCATTCTCGAAATCGTCGATAACCAAGTTCGTTCGCTTCGCAAACGCGAGCTGATTGGTGACTTCATCTCGAAAACGCGCAGAGGCACCTACTGGGGCATTCGCACGAACATCGAGAACTATTCCCTGTCGACAGCACTCGATGCCCCGTTCCGTGATTCGATTCGCATTGCCGATACGCCGACACGATTGAAACGGTTACCGGAAAGCCGACAAGACCAATTGATCAATTGGGGATACGCAGTCTCGGACGCCGCAATCCGCAAACACGCTGACGGATTGATTGCTGCTAATTCTGGGGCCCCGCAATATCCGTATGCAGGTGGCCTCGCATAACGCGGGCCGGGTCAGCTCGTGCTCGGCCGCTCTTGCACGCAAACCGAGGCGACCAAGCTGTCGAATGCGTCGTCCTGTTCGAACGCGTCCTTGCCGATTGCAATCACGAATTCCCCTTCGGCATCGCCAATCGCGAATCCGTCATCGAGCGGGATGCGTGTCTTCATCTCGTCGATGCGGTAGCGAATCCTGCTACCAAACCGTTCGGTCCACAACTCCTGCTGATTGAGTACTCCTTTGAACTCAATCGCCAGCATGGTCTTAATGCTGTTGCCAAGTGAGAACCAAATGATTCCGGTGATGAGACCGCTTGCGACAGAAAAGTATTTGGAGGCCGAGACGTAACCACCGAACTGCAAGTTGTGGTAAATCGGACAGATCAGCCCAACCACAACAAGCACTCCTGATCCAACAAGCCAAAATCGCGGCCGCAGCAATCCGATCGGATTGGTCGTGTACTTGGGCAGGATGGCTCTCAAATGGTCTGCTTGCTTGAGCCGGTAGACCATCTCTTCACCAGCGGTCAAGCGAAACGGACTCCCGCTCGGAAATGCCACTCGTGGCACGACGCTGCTATCCCATTCTCCCTCGGCTTCAAGCAAAATTCGATCGTTCTGCCACTGCGCAAGTGTGCCCACAAACCTGTCGAATCCATCGGCATCAACGAACCAATCCTTCTTCAAAAGGATGGGCCTCAATCCGGGTGCTGCCAGAAGCCATGCATCCTCCGAATGACTTGGTACAAGATCACTCCATGACACAAACACCTTTTCACTGGCGCCCTCAAACAGCTCGCACTTCACTTCGATCCAATCGGGGTGCAAATCAAAACACAAGTCACCATAAAGCGGCGTCTTACTGTCAGGATTTCGGTCGCGATGCACGATAAAGAGCGCAGCGACCAAGCCACCAGCAACCAAAGGCGCAACGACACCCGTTAGCACCAGGAGTGCCTGACCAAACACATCCGTTGTCGGCCCTTGCGTCGGAGCGACTTCGTCATCGGAAGTGAACAGATACATCGAAAGAGCCAGAGCTCCAAAGATCGCCGTGACCAATACCAAACGCGACGAACGTTGGCCAATGTTGCGTCCGGTCGGATCGGGCACAGGCGTACAACGCGATGCAAGTTCGACCGCCGCGTCGCGATTGAGCGAACGCGTGATCTTGTCGACGCGAAGCGATAATCGGGGCAACGTAAGGCTTGCTTCGTGGTCGACGCCACTGGGCTGCCCCGACTCGTCACGATGGTCTTGCGGCGCGTAGGGGTTGATCTTTTTTGTGTTCACAGCGTTGGTTCCACCGTCCTTTCACAGAACATGCCCGACTTTAGCGCGTGCGGCAAACAAAGAACATCGTAGCTACCTTCGCCAGAAGGTGGTCGGGTTGGCCGTTTTCCACTGCACCACGCTCTGGCGAGCGTAGCTACGCAAGCATACCCGACGCTAGCGCGAGCGGCTCACGTAAGAACACGCAACCAACGGGCCGCTGACAACCTCTGTGATTCACGGAACAAGATAATTCATCCATGCATCCATTCGAATCATGACGCGACGAATAATGTGTGTGCCTTTGACCGAGTCGGTGTAAACGGCGGCTGACCCGCGTGCACCACCCGCGAGCTGGTTTGGCTCGATACCTTGATCGGGGTCAATCTTGACAACCACACCCAATGCTTGGCCCGATGCAGATTGAGGCCCTTGGACGATTTGCCCGGACGGTTGTATTTGACCGTCCGATGTGCTGCGATTGATCCGATCCACCGTGCCGGCAAAGACCCTTCCAGGCTTCATCTTGAAGGTGACCTCGGCCTGTTGCCCCACTTCGATATGCCGCATCGCGTATTGTTCGACTTCCACCGCAACGGTCGTCTGTTCATGGTCAACAAACGCCATCCAAGAACGCACCGGAAAATTCGCAACCCGTTGGCCTGGGCGTAGCGTCAACAAGGTAACGTGGCCATCGGACGGAGCGCGAACAACAGTTTGCTCGAGGTCGAACTGAGCCGCTTCAAGTTGCGCCCGAACTTCGGCGATCGAAACGTGCTCGCCATCGATGGTCGCCTCGGCCGCGATCTTTGCTTCACGAGCGTTCGCCTTGACGCGCGGCATCTCGGCATCGACAAGTTGCTTAAGTTCCAACTCCGCCTTCTTCAGGAGTGATTCAGCCGAACGTTGACTCGCAGCTGCCGACTCCACTCCTTGAGCAGCCGTCAGCAGGTCTGCTTCGGCTGTGTTCAACTGGGCAACCATCGCCGCCAAATCAAGCTCCGCTTTGTCGGTGTCGGATTGGGAACCCGCATTTTGTACCAGCAGCTGCTTTTGGCGATCACGTTCACGACGCGCCGCAGCTTCTTGCACCTTCGCGTCGGCGACCAGCTTGGTGTTTCGATCCAAAGTCGTTTCAGCAGTTTTGACGTCCTGTACAGCGACGTCGACTGAAGCGGCCGATGCCGCGATTTCTGCCTCTTTGACGGAGACCTGCTCTTGCGTCTTGAGCACGGTCGCATCCGCAGCCTCCGCAGCCGCTTTCAGCCGCTCGACGTTCTGGACCGTTGATTCAAGTTGAGCCGTCAATTGATCAACCTTTGCTTGAAACGGCACAGGATCGATTCGAAACAGAACCTCCCCCTTCTTGATCGGAACGAGAGGTTTGACGGGAACTTCGACCACCTCGCCGCTGACATTCGGTATGATCTCAATCACATATTGATAAACGTTGACGTTGCCACCAGGCGCGCCCCATTGCATCGGCAGAAACAACACCACGAACAGGAGCACCATCCAGAGCGCAGGCGACAGCTTCCAAAACAGTGTGAGTCTGATCACGCCGATCTTGATCGCGAGAGCCAACAACCCGACATAGCAGAGCGTCAAAAAGACAATCATCCCTCGGCTCCTTCTTCGCGCGCGTCATCGCATTCGCCCGAGTCATCTTTAGGCTTGGTTGCGACCACATTGATCGGTCTGCTGTAGGCCCAGATGAAAGCCAGTGGGCACAGGATCCCCATCGTCAGCACACCCCACCATCCGCACACGTTGATCGCGTCGGCTTGAGGGTGATTGCGACTTCGAGCGATCTTGCCAGGCATCATGCCAAGTACCACCCATATCGCAATGGCGGCTGCAAACAAAACAACGAGCACAATGAGCGCAAAGTAGTCGAGCAACTTGAGTTCCTTTTCCGGCATGGACTTAGGTCGGGACGTCCATTCTAGTTCAATGTTGTCGCCCGCTGGAGTGATCAAAAGGCGCAGAAATCTCGCGTTCGCGTTGATGCGGCACCCAGGGTTCGCCCCGGCGAAACGAAGAGCTAGACTATTGCCCTTCCCGCCTCGAAGATGCCAGTCGGCATTCTCTTTCCATCGCCAACCTTCCATCCACCACGCTCGAGACATCCTCATGCCCATGCAAGTTGATTGGCAGGGAGTTTTCCCCGCCGTCCCCACGCAATTCAAAGACGATTTCTCACTCGATCTTGAAGCGACCGCCCAACACGTCGAAGCCCTGCTTGATGGTGGAGTCCACGGTTTGGTCATGCTCGGAACGATCGGCGAAAACTGCTCGCTCTCGCTCGACGAAAAACGTGAAGTCCTCAAGACAACAGTCGACGTTGCCGGTGGCAAGGTTCCTATCCTCAGCGGCGTGGCTGAGTTCACGACAAAGAACGCATGCGAAACCGCGGCCGTTTGCCAAGAGGTTGGCCTTGACGGTTTGATGGTCATGCCGGGCATGGTCTACAACTCCGACGGCCGAGAGACCGTCAATCATTTTCGCACGGTCGCAAACTCAACCCGTTTGCCGATCATGTGCTACAACAACCCGCCCGTCTATCGCGTCGACATCACGCCAGAAATGTTCCAGGAAATGGCCGATGTCGAAAACATCGTTTGCATCAAAGAAGCATCGGGCGACGTCCGGCGCATCACCGATTTGTTCAACGCGCTCGGAGATCGCTACCTCATCTTTTCGGGCTTAGACGATGTTGCCCTCGAGAGCATCCTGCTTGGTTGCACCGGTTGGATTTCTGGACTCGTCGATGCGTTCCCACGCGAAAACCGCCTGCTGTGGGACGCTGCAATGGCAGGTGACTACGCCAAAGCGCTCGCGGTTTACCGTTGGTACATGCCACTGCTGCACTTTGACAGCCACCCCAAACTGGTTCAGTACATCAAACTCACTTGCAGCGAACTCGGGTTCGGTAGCGAGCGAGTGCGAGCGCCACGAATGCCGCTGGTGGGCGAAGAACGCGAGCGAATCTTGAAGGTGATTCACGACGCCGTCGCAACGCGACCGTAGCGAAGCGCCGTTCGTAGTACCGGCTTCAGCCGGAATCTTCAGGCCAATCCGGCTGAAGCCGGTACTACAAACTGGCAAGTCGCACCACCACAATTCTCGCGAACCTCCTTTGCCCAGCCCTGTCTTTTACTTCAACAAACAACGCATCACGTTGTTGAAGTTTTTTCAAGTTTGGAGGTGATCATGGTTGCAGCAACTCAAAATGCACCGGTCCTTCACGTCCGGTTTGATGGCCGAAGCTGGGACATCCCCATGGCCGACCTTGACGTTGGAACAATGTCAAGCGACCAAGATGTCAAGTCAGCATTGGCGACTTACCTGGACGTTGCGCAGGCCAAGTTTGTCCATTACGTTGTCGACCGACATCAAACAGGCAATTTGACTCTGCGTCCGGAAGCCGTCTTCGGTTAACGAAACGTCTTTCCGGCAAAGCGAATTCGTTCTTGGGCCGTACCCAACGAAACAAGCCTACAAACAACTCCCTCTGAAGGAAGAGGCCGCGGGTTCGAGTCCCGCCAACGGCGCTTCACGATAACGCCGCCGTTGTAGCTCAGTTGGCAGAGCACTTAGTTTCGCGCTTGAGCGACTTGTACGGCACCTCGAACGTTTCAACACCAAACCACACAAAGAGATCCTTGATCCATCCCGTACCCAACGACAGAAGCTTACAAACTAACCATTGTTAATGGAGTGGTTGAGGGTTCGAATCCTTCCTGGCCGACTCGCCGTTGCAATTCGGCAACCCAAACGGCCAGTAGCTCAATTGGCAGAGCACTTTGTTTTGATCGCTTTGGTGACTTGTACGGGAATTTTTCTTGGTTCGATTTCCTAGCACACGCGTCTCTATCAGTTTAGGAGGCAGCAGCAATTCAATGATCGATTCAAAAACCACCGCCGCTGCATCCAATACCAACCCATTGTCCGTACCCAATGGTACGAGCATACAAACGGCAAGACTGGGGGAAACTCCTGTCGAAGGTTCGAATCCTTCCTCTCCCGCTTTCAAGAATGAAACACCCTGGGAGAGTCATGGCTCTCGCAACTTGTACGGACAATTTCTCTTAGCTTGACTCGACGGCCGTCAATCGATTTTGCGGCCCTCGGTCGCGGCAAGAGTCGATCACACGGCGCACATTATTCTCTTTGAGTCACTCGTTCTCTTTGAGTCCCAGCGCGACTCGGCTTGACCCGCATCGTTTTTCAACGCGGTCGCGCACGCACGAAACACTTCATTTGCGTCGGTAACTCTGCCGACTCATGGTGGTGCGTTGCATTGCACGTTGCATGACCGCGATCCCCTTTCTTCCCAGGAGATGAATCGCAGCAATGGTAACGACGGAACAGGATCTTCGACTTGGCATCCTCAACACCCTGTTGACGACGCCCCACCGAGACCTCGAATCGATTTGGCAAGTCCACTCGGACCTGATCACCAAGGACCCGCGTTTCTACGTGCGTCTTGGTGCTTGGTACAGCGAGAGTGGCGACGTGCGCGACCACAAGGAAATGTTCATCATCAACTTGGTCCTTTCGGACTTCTCGGGACACCGCGAAGTCGGTTTGGCGATGTTGCGTGAACTGCCTCCTTACCAGGTGATTCGCGTTGTCAACTTCATCTCGGGTGTCAAGAAGACGCGCAAGATTCGCAAGGGTGAAAAGGCCAAGGCCCTTGCACAGGCTTCCCGCAAGGGGCGTCGCGATGTCGCACGTCAAGTCCTCGGCACGACTGCCAAGGCTTCAACGAAGTCTAAGGCAAAGCCGAGCGATGCCGAAACGATCACCGAGCAATTCGGACTGTTCCGTAACGTTCCGCGCGCAATGAAGACCGAAATCACGCGTTACTTGCGAGAACGTGAAGCGGACGACGATTGGTTCGATGGTAGCGTGCTGGCAGCTCGAAAGGCAATGAAGCGTCTTTACGCTTTGCTGCACATCAAGCCTGGCGACCGCGCTCAGCAGATTCTGTTCGACGATCAACCACCTCCTGACAGCCGACTCTACGCGCTGCGCGTTCTCGCGCAAGCCAAGAGTCCAGCCGAACAGGCGGAGGCCATCGTTCAGCACCGAATTCCTTACCGAATCGCGTCGACGGTGATTCACCAGATGACGCCAACGGTCCTGTTGGCACTCGTCGATCAGATGAGCCCACAGGAATTGATCAACAACCTGGGAATGCTCAAGCGTCGAGGCGCAATGAATGTCCCCGAGATCAAGGAATTGGTTGAGGCAAAGCTGGGTGACGCCAAGAACGCAAGTCGTGTGAGTGCTTTCAAGGCCAAGAAGGCAATCGAAGCGACGGGCGTCGACGGTGCACTCCGTGACCAACTTGACGAAGTTGCCGATGCACAAGTCAAGGCGAAGGGTCGAATCAAGCGTCCAACGGCGCTGTTGATCGACAAGTCGTCTTCGATGGAACAGGCAATCGAGTTGGGTAAGCGGATCGGTGCGATGATCTCGGCCGTTTGCGAAAGCGAGCTTTACACGTTCGCCTTCGATACCGTGCCCTACCCGATCGTTCCGGAAGGTCAGAGCTTGGCTGATTGGGAACGTGCGATGGAAGGCATCACCGCAGGCGGATGCACGTCGTGTGGCGTTGCCATCAAGGCACTGACGATGAAGGAGATCTATGTTGAGCAGATCATCATGATCACCGACGAGGAAGAGAACACGCCGCCGCCCTTCGTGACGGCATTGCGTGAATACCGAGAAACCATGAAGTGCGATCCGTCGCTCTTTATCGTTCGTACGCCGGGTGGCAGCAGCTACCTGGAAAAGTTGTGCGGACGGGAAAAGATCCCGATCGACATCTTCCAGTTCTCGGGCGACTACTACTCGTTGCCGAACTTGATCCCAATGCTCTCGCGACCAAGCAAGCTCGAGCTGTTGATGGAAATCATGGACTTCCCGCTTCCCGCTCGAAAGAGTGCGTGAGCGAGCAAGTGCATGAGCAACACGATGCCGCTGCCCCTTTCAAACGAATCGGGCAGCGGCACTTTTGAGCGCCTTTTCGTAGGTCATGCTCCGCATGACGGGCGTTCCGAGTTCAGGCTCACGGCTCTTGTTCCCTCGCTCCGCGTGGGAACAGACGACTTGCCGCTCTGCGGCCCGCACGCCTAAGGGGACGCGGAGCGTCCGAGAGTGCGTTTCCACGCAGAGCTTGGGAACGAGGAAGAAGAATGTCTGTGAGCCCTCAGACCCTAACCCAACAATCAAACAAAAAGGAAACTACAGATCATGAACAAGATGGCTCGGGCGTATGACCTTGCCGCAATTGCCGTTCGCGAGCGACTCGCCCTGCAAACGCCACAACGTCACGAGGCGTTGTGTCGATTGCAAGCGGACGATGTCTCCGTCAACCCGGGCACCTACGACAGTGCGGAAGAAGTGCTCAAGCGTCTCAAGGTGCCGCACCGGACCGGAGTCAGTGCCAAGGGCCTCGCCAAGGCAAAGATCCTGTTTGCTAACTGTTCCAGTAGCGCAAGTCACGCGTTGAAGAAGAACGCGGAACCCTTTGTTCGTGACGGCGGCTGGCTCATTTCGACCGACTGGTCCTTGAGAACCGTTGTGCAGCCGTCGTTTCCCGGAACGATCGCGCACAGCAAGGGGCACAGTAGCGCTGACGAAGTAGTCGGGGTTGAACCCAACAACGACAGCCTGTGGAGCGGCGTGGTTGTTCTTGGCGCCGACCCGCAATGGTGGCTTGAAGCTGCAAGCTACCCCATCGCGGTGCTCGACCACGACAAGGTGGAAGTCGAAGCGGCGAGCCACGAGTTGATGCTCAAGTACCAGGCTCCGGTCGTCTCCGCCCGATTCGCGTGGGGCGCGGGCAACGTGTATCACGTGATCAGTCACCTTTGGCTCAAGCGAACCCGTGTGCCCCAGGCCCGTCATTACCAGAAGACGGGCGGTGACTTCCTGCGAGCGGGCATGCGTTTAAACGACGACTCGATCACGAAGGTGCTCGATCAGGCCGGAGTCGATGATGATTCGTTTGACTTCGCAACGCTGCAAAGTGCCGTCACGACGACGGAATTGACGGCGCAGCTGTGCATTGAAGCGTCGCTGTCGTAGGACCAGACCGTGCCGGATCTGCGTCGCTGTCGCTCCTTGATCCGGCCTACGTGGTTAACCCTCAAAGCACCCCCACTCCAATGAAGCGAAACACCAGCCTCTTCGAAAAGATGAAGCGACTCGCTGAGCAGGAAAATCAATTCTTGCAGAGCGAGTTTCTTGCGCCGGTCGCAGCCGGGGGCGTTGTGCGCGTCCGCATCGCCGGCGTGATGTGCACGCTAGCGGTTGCCCCCGATGACTTCGAAGGCTGGGGCGTCTTTTCGCCATTGTCACACCGGGAAGCGGTTCTGGTGCGTGAAGCTTCGCTCATGCAGCGACGCAGCTACCTCGATCTTTTCCCGCGACTGCAGATGATCCTGACCCAAAAGGCTGTCGGGCGTGACGCCCAAACCCAAGCGGGCCAGTGGCTGGCGACGCTTGCCCACCAAGGCGATCGTCGCATTCACGTCCAAGGGCTCGTTCCCATTGCACTTTGCCAAGACGTGCAGTTGTTCGATTCGATCTCGGTCCGTTTTGACGGCGTTCGATTCTGGTATGACGAGCTGGTCCTGCGAGGCGACTTGGCCGCGCCGGCGGCGCTGCGCGAACACCTGCTGGAGCGAACGCCACCCAAGGAGCTCGATCGGCCAGGACTGACCGCCGCGCAGCGGGCGGCATACGAGTGGAACTACTTGGGGCTGACTCAACCCAACCGGACGCGTGACCGACCGGGACGTCGCTCCGAATTCCGTGTGGAAACACAGGAAAGGAACGAACTCCATTTCGCGGACATGCATCAGCAAAGGTTGTACGAATCGTTGTCCCACGCGGGCGCCGAATTGGTCGACTACATGGAACGCAACGATAGCTACCGTGTCACGTTCAACGTTGACGGTGCACGGTACACGTCGTCGGTCGCCAAGAGCGACTTGTCGTTGCATGTCGCAGGCATCTGCCTCAGTGGCGAGGATCACAAGTTCGACCTTGGAAGCCTCGTCGGTGTCCTTCGTGAAGGCTCTGACGACGGTTCGCTGCTGGCAATTGGCGATGAAAACGAAGGCATGAGCGAAGAGGAATACTGGCGGATTCATCCTCGCCGAAACCAACCTCGCCGCCGCTAGCGTTCATTTTTTCGGTACGCGACACCGTTGGTCGTATCGACCTTGGAAGGCCGGTCATTCCGCTCCTGGGCGGTACGACCAACGGGCGCGTTAGCGAGACCGCCTCGATACGTTTTTTTGAGTTGTCCGGTTCCAAACAAAACAGGCATAGACATGAAACCACTGATGCACGAAGAACTTTACCGAGGTGAAGAGGCCCTGGCTAACCTTGCCCAGCCATTGGTTGTGGTCTGTGGTGCCGGCGCGATCGGTTCCAACCTCGTCGACAACTTGCTACGCCAAGGGTTTCGGCGTCTGCGCGTGATCGACTTTGACCGTGTCGAAGAGCACAACATCAGCACTCAGTTGTACGATGTCGCAGACGTTGGTGCGCGCAAGGTCGATATCTTGCGTGCCAAGCTGTTTCGCTCGGTCGGTCTTGAAATCGAAGCGAGCGCCAAAAAGCTTGATGATCGTAACGTCAAGTCGCTCTTGAAGCAGGCTGACATCGTCGTTGATGCCTTTGACAACTCGCAATCTCGCCAAAGGGTCCAGCGGCACGTACGCAAGGTTGACATGCCGTGTCTGCACGTTGGTCTTTTCGAAGACTACTGTGAAGTCGTCTGGGACGACCAATACCGAGTGCCAAACGACGTCGAAGGCGACGTTTGTGAGTACCCGCTCGCCCGGAACCTCGCCATCCTGTCGGCAGTCTTGGCGAGTGAAACGCTGGTCCGCTACGTCGCTGAAGGAAAGCAGCAAAGCCTGTCTGCAACCCTCGGTGACTTTGCGATTCGTACACTCGAGATGCCAGTGACTTCGGCGTAGCAAACGCCGGCTTCAAGAGATCAAGTCCGCGGCGGGAGCCTCACGCTCCCGCCGTGGCTTGCCCTTTCATGCTAGTTGGCTTGCCCTAGAGTAACTTTCTGCACTTCGGTGAACTTACCAATCGACATGTTCGCTCCGCCGACCAACAGCAGCGTGTCGTCATTGACCGGCGCGACAAAATGGAAAAAGCGACCTGGCTTGAGTTTGCCTTGGACCTGCCATGTTTTGTCATCTTCGGACAAGACTTGGACTTCGCCTGTCACGGTGGTGATCACCAAACGTCCGCCCATCGAATCGCCGTTGCAACCAAAACCCGACATCGGAGCGCCTTGTAAATTGGCGCCCTTGGTCCAGGTGTCCGTCTTGGGATCATAGACATCGGTCCGTGTTGTGGGGCCTCCCTGCTTGGCCATCCCACCAATCGCGTGAACCTTGCCTTCGTGAGCCAACACGGCGAGCGCACGACGCTGGAATGGCGGATCGGCGATGGGGACCCACTTGGGATTGTCAGCGGCAACGTCCATCCGCCACGCCGTTGAATGCCACGAGGAATCATCGCTCCCGTTTAGCGACCACCCGCCGACAACGAAGATCTCGGTTCCGACACAGCACGCTTCGAAAGATGACCGAGGTTCTGGCAGGGCGGGCGCCTCAACCCACTGGTTCTTCTCCGCATCAAAACGCGACACGGTAGCCTGAGAATGCAGATCGTGCTCTTCACCTTCTTCGTTCATCGCAGTGAAACCGCCGATGCGATAGAGACCGCGCGGCGTCGAAACGAGAGCCAAGCCTTGAAGTCTTGGCCCCGCGGGATGCTCCGTCCATTGCTTGGCTCCCTGAGCATCAATCGAGAAAAACTGATTCGATTGCTCGGCGGTTGAATAGGAATGAGCGGACCCTGTATGCCCGCCGTAAACAAAAAGGCGTCCGTCGTGGACCGCACCCCCAAAGCTGGTCAATTCCAACGGCAAGTCGGCAACGCCTGAGGCCGAGACGTCGACAGAATCATCACGCTTCTCTTCGCCCCAAACGAAGGTGGCCGTCAAATAGTGTGTTTCAGATGTGTAGGGGATATCGCCAACTTTGCCGACCGCATCCTCTTCTTTTGCGCCAACAACAATCGCATTCAATCCACCTTCCAATTCGCTTGTGGTGAATTCACACGCCCCGTCGCTGTCAGTCTTGTGTTCCGCCTCCAAATGGCCTTCGTCGCAGTAGAGCTTGACCGTCGAGTCGCCGAGCGGCTTGCCCTGTCGCATCACGACGACTCTGACACCTTCGGGAATCTTGGACAAACGTGCTTGAAGCTCGTTGGAACTCTTGGCTTGCAACGACTCGTTGGACAGATCGAGAGCGTGTTGAACGTAATAGGTCAGCTTGGTGCCATGATAAACGCCGTAGGTCGCTTGACCATGAATCAGGCCCGATGACGGCAACTCTTTGTTTACGACGCGCAAGCCGACAAGTTTGTCAGTGTCGACCGCGACGGTTTCGAGCGAGACCGAAGCTCCGCCAGCGGAGGCGAGCTGCAACGGGAACGCCTGGAGCGACTTGGGCAGTTGGTAGGTTCGGTCAGTGATGTCTTCGCCGAAAAAGAGAACCGCTGCGTCGTCTTGGACACAGAGCCACGGAAAGTGTGCGAGGACGGGACCGCTCGTCACGAGGGCCGCAAAAACGATCGAAAGCATCGCCGATCGAATCATGGTGGAATGGGTTTGCATAGCTTCGCTTATTGAATGGGAGTTTTGGTTGATTGTATCAGTGTGACGAGAGCTCGAAGGTGAGCTCATTGTCCGATTGTTCTTCGAGTGTTGCCTTCAATCGGCCCGGCTTTTGATAGGCGAGCGGGACAGCAGCAACGTTAAGCGGATCACGTTTGCCCGCTTCGATTTGCTCCATCGCTTGGTCAAACTCGGGGAATTTCGGTCGTACGACAACGAAATGCTCGCCTGGACTGGGGCCCTGCTCCGCCGAAATCTCAAACTGGCCAGCGACAACGTTTGCTGTCGCACTGACACCCTGCTTCTTTGGCACAAAGCTGACCGTGACGTCAGACAGAGGTCGGCCCGACAACTGCAACGTCCCGCGGACGGCGACGCGCGTTGGCTCGGGCTCGCGGCTGCAACCGTTTGCGATGGCAACAACAAGACCCGCAATCAAAAGATTCAGCGGTCTCATTCAACCACCTCGATCGTTTCATGCCCATTGCGGGTCGCCATCGCATTGTAGGTTTCTCGATCCAACGACTCGTTCAAGTACCGAACACTGCCATCGACAAACAAGAAATGAACGCCGCCGGGATGCATGCTTTGAAAACCGCCGTTGTTGGCCGCGTTGTGAACATTCATTTCCTTGAGCGTCGTGCCAAGCGAGATCGCGGGATAACCAAGCACCCATCGTCCCGTTCCCCATTTGACCTCGCCTGCCAATGGCGAAGGCGGACGCCACGTATAGTCGAGCATGTCATACGTGGTTTCGCCGTACGCAAACGTCGTGCTTGTACCGTCGGTGAAGTTACGAAACTTCGTCGCGGGATTCCTGAAACCGTAAGTCGGCCAGTTCAGACCGAACATGCCATCGTTGGTGCGCATGTACGAAGCCGTTCCCTCGTTTCCGAGATAACTCGAAGGTCCTCCCGTTTCGCCAGCGGAAACGAGTGGGACTTCGCGCGGCAATGGCATCGAAGGACACAAGTAGGTCGCAATCGTTTGACCGGCAACTTCCTGGTTGTAAGGGTCCGAGTAGCGCTTGCTGAAATCGAACTGTTGGTACGTGCTCCCCTCTTCGAGATAAGGCAATACGGAAGCAAGTGGGCCAATGAAGTTGCTTTGCCGAGAGCCTTCGGGGAATTCCTTGAAGGTGGCGTGGTAATTGTGAAGTGCCAATCCGATCTGACGCATGTTGTTGGTGCAACTCATGCGCCGTGCGCTGCCGCGGGCAGCTTGAACGGCGGGCAAAAGCAGGGCAACCAAAATGCCAATGATTGCGATGACAACCAACAGCTCAACAAGAGTGAAAGCGCTGCGGTTCGCACTGCGGCCCAGTGCGCGCAGCGGTGATGTGTGACGGGTCACGTTGTGGCTCCTCATTTCGAAAGCACACGAAGGGAATCAGCCTCGGTTCACGTTGAACCGAAGTCAGAACCGAGCGTGGCTGGCGAAAGGAGCCCGCCCAAGAATGGGCGGCCCCGTGGCTTGCTGCGTCGTCGATTTTTCTGCTATTGAGAATCAATAGCATTTGCATTTTAGAGAGAGTCACTCGGCCAGTCAAGTGCCGCTAGCAGCAAAAACGGCCGCTTTTTGCAGTTCGATCGCGATGAGGATTACAGCGTTGAGCCGCTGGCCGTGAGGCCTTGGGCGTTCCAGCGTGTACAAAATGCCCGGCCGCTTACGCGATCGCGGCTCACGTGCCTTCGTGAGCCGCTGGCCGTCAGGCTTCGGGCCCGGCCAGCGCGTAACAAGCAACCGGTGCCTGGCCGCTAAGCAGCCTCGTCGTAGTAGCCTGGCTCGTCTTTTCCGTCGCCATCAAAGTCACCAACAATCGGTTGGCTATCTTCGCTTGGCCGTGGCACTTCGATCCGCTTGTCGTTGGCGGTGATCTTGCGATCGCCATCGCTATCGATGATCCAAGTGTTGCCACGAACCACAGCGATTTCGTCGATGCGATCGCCGTTGAAGTCACCGACCACAGGCACATCACCTGGTTGACCAAATTCGGCGTACTCATCCAGACCGGTCCAGCGTCCATCGCCGTCGACGTCGAGGACCCATTGTCCCTCGCGGAAGATACCGATCTGATCAATCCCGTCGCTGTTCCAATCGCCCGAGATGGGCGTGTCGACCTGATCGCCATAGCGGAACACATGATCCACGGCATCGGCGCGCGACTTGTCACCGAGTGCGGCATGCCTGAGTTCACGCTTCTCTTCCTCTTTCACATTCTCATCAGCCGCGTAGTCGTACGACTCATAGTCTCGCCGCCGCTGGTTTTGCTTATCAGGCAAACCGGGATCGCGCGGAATGCGCAGCCGATCGCGCATCCATTGCGGTCCAAAGATTCCGATGTCATCTTTGCCATCGCCGTCCCAGTCACCCACGACTGGTCGATCCATTTCGGTGCCGAGTCCAATCCACAGGTCCCCGGCATCCCAGCGCCCGTTGCCGTTGAGATCGACGTACCAGTTTCCGTTGACGTAGATCGCGACTTCGTCACGGTTGTCACCATTGAAGTCACCACTCAGCGGCACCGCTGAGTCTTCACCCAATGTCAGCCCATCCATCGTTTGCAGCCGACCATCGTTGACGAGCGACCACGATCCCTTTGTGTGTTGACCATCACGCCATGAGACGGCACCGCTTCGCACACTCACACTTCGAATCACCGAACTGCCAGCTTCAACGGGACCGCGAGGGAAGCCGGCATTGATCACGCTCAAGTGCCATGACATGTTCCAGTCACTGTTGGCGTAGATGAATGGCGGCTGGTAGTCGGTGTCGACCAAAGCCGTTGCGCGAATCAGTGATTGCGTTTGCTGCAGGAAAGTCTCGATCGGTGCAAACTCGGACTCCGGCGTCACCACCGTCGGCGGTGGCAAAATTGGAATCAATGGATCATCGACCTGCACAATCACAAGTTCACTGAAGTTGTTGTGCTGCGAGTGCTGGCCACCGACGACGCCAACACTCAAGATGGCGTCGTAGTGATCCGAAAGCCCCAGTGAATCGACGAATCGCTGGTCCGATTCGCTGTAATCATCCGCGGCGTTCACGGCCAAGCCACCGGTCGTGCCCGGAGAATCAAGACCATCGACAAAGCCATCGGGATGCGATTGGAAGACGTGGTAAACGCCCGGTCGCAAACCGCTGAATTGGTAATATCCATCGGCGTCTGTTGTGACCGAAACACCATCGCCGAAATAGATGCCATTGATCGCCATCGAGACCGGAACGACTTCGCCGTCGGCCGTACGCAACGACAGCGTGACCCCAGCGATCGGCGTGTCGTCGCCGGTCAACAGGCCATCCGAAAACTCGCGCAACTCGGTTGCGTCAGGAATCTCGGAAACTTCGATCTCGTCGCCATCCTGGAAGACATAGCCCGAGATCGTGGCCGGCGGAATCTCGGGGAAGTCATACCCGTCGGCGACGACTCCGCTTCGCAATTTGATGTTGGCGATGACGTCTTGCCCAGCAACCACACCACCTTCGCTTCCAACAAGTTGGCCACCATGGAACAGGTCGACCGGTTGCGTTTCGCGAACGCTATAGGTTCCAGGACGCAGTGATTCGAAACGGTATTTCCCAGCATGGTCGGTCACCGTCTGCGCAACAACGTTGCCGTCAGCGTCAAGCAGCTCAATAATCACGCCGGCGACAGGAACTTCGCCCGCATCAAACTGGTTGTTCGCCGTGGTGTCTTCCCACACGCAACCGATCAGCGTTGCCGGTGCGAGTTCGCAGAAGTTGTAATCGACCACATTTTGTCCGGTCAGCAGCTGGACTCCCAACGCATCATCGCCAAGGACAAATCCGTTACCAGTGCCAGGCATCTCATTCCCGTCAAACAGTTCACCGGGTTGCCGTTCAATGATCTGGTATTCACCGGCTGCGAGACCATCGAAGCGATAGCGTCCTGCTCCATCGGTCGTTGTTGTCGCTACGAGATGTCCCGACGCGTCGCGCAGTTCAATGGTCACACCCGCAACGAGCTGCTCCGAACTGTCGTGAACGCAGTTTCCGTTTCCGTCGACGAAAACGATTCCGGTGATCGACGATGTCGGCAACTCGCAGAAGTCGTAGTTCGTCAGTCGCTGTCCCCACCCGAGTTGGATCTGCGAGATGGTGTCCTGAACCGAGTCGTCGCCACCACCTGAACCGGCGTGCTGGCTGCCTTGCAACCAACCTGTCGGTTGCAGCTCGCGGACCGTGTATTGTCCGGCGGACAAACCTTCAAAGCGGTAATCACCGGCGGCGTCGGTTGTTGTCGTTGCAACCAGTCGGCCCGATGCGTCGTAGAGCTCGATCGTGACATTCTCGATGCCCGCTTCGCCAGCGTCTCGAACGCAATCGCCGTCAAGGTCACCGAACACGTTTCCAACGATTGCTGCTGGTGCTTTCTCGCAAAAATCGTAATCAACGCCAACAGCGCCCGAGGTAAGCACCACGTCATCGATCACGTTGGATGAATTTGCCGTACCACCGACGTTGCCGGGCATCGCATTGCCATCGATCACGCCGCTTGGCTGTTGTTGGACGAGCGTGTAGGTGCCAGGAGCCAAGTTCGCAAATTCATAGCGGCCATCGGAATTGGTTGTTGTGCGAGCCACTTCGCTGCCTTGCGCGTCGAGCAACCGAATCACAACGTCGGCGAGAGTCTCTTCGCCCGGATCCACCAAACAATTGTCGTTCAAATCGACGTGAACTTGGCCAGCGATACTCGCTGGAGCCAATTCACCGAAGTTGTATTCGACGCCCGCATCACCCTGTTTCAGTTCAATCGACGACAATTGGTCGTTTGCGTTGGCCTGCCCAACTTGGCTGCCGCGGATGTTTCCAACCGAATCGATCCCATCAAAGTAGCCATTGGGCTGCGTTTCTCGGATGCTGTAGCGTCCTGGCTCCAGTCCTGCAAACTCGTAGCGGCCATTTGCGTCGGTGGTGGTGGTTGCAACAGTCGCGCCACTCTGGTCGACCAAATCGATCGTTGTGTTGGCAATCCCCGCCTCGCCTTGATCGCGTTGCCCGTCGTTGCTTTGGTCGTGGTAGACGTATCCGCTGACACTTGCAGGTGCGATTTCACAAAAGTTGTAGTCAACGCCATCAGCATTGCTGAGTCGAATGTCCTGGATCAACCCATCGACGGTAACCGTACCAACGCGCACGCCCTCAATGCGTCCTGGATGAGCTGATCCGTCGAGCAACCCATCCGGCGTGTACTGAATGATTTGATAAGTACCCGGCGTCAGGTTCTCGAATCGATAACCACCGTCGCTGCCCGTTCGGACTTCGGCAACGGTTTGCCCTTGTTCGTCCTGGATGGCGACTCGAACGTCGGCGAGCGGAATGTTGCCATCGGGCCCGTGGGTTGGTTCGCAGTCGTGGCCGGGCGCCGCGAGGAAGACGTAGCCCGACAGAGCACTTAGTGGCAACTCACCGAAGTTGTACTCGATCCCATCATCACCTCCGGCGAGCATGATCGCCGTAATGCGATCCCCCGGTTGATCGGCGATGCCAACCGTCGCGCCACGCACTGTCCCGGGTGTGTCTTTACCGTCGCCAAGCCCAGCTGGCTGATTCACTTCGATGACTTCGTACTTGCCCGGCGCAAGACCAGTGAATCGATACGAACCATCACTACCCGTCCGAACGGTCAACGACGATTGCGATGGCGCATTGATCGGAACCAGGCGCACTTCGACACCTGCAATCCCCGATTCTCCAGCGTCTCGCACGCCATCGTTATCAAGGTCGCGATAAACGAAACCGCTGATCGATGTTGGATCCGCTTCCGCAAAGTCATAGTTCTCGGCTGCGGTTCCGCCGAGCGGAATGTGGATTCCGGTCAGCACATCAACGGATTCGATCGACCCTGTCGAGCTTCCCGCTACATTTCCTGTGACGGCGCCGACGCTGAAATAGCCGCCAGGCTGTGACTCGACCACCCGATACGTGCCGGGCATCAGTCCAAGCCCAGTGCCGAACTCGTACCTGCCGGTCACGCCCGTTGTCGCGCGGTGCCCCGTGTCGACGTATTGGTTGGCTTCGGAATCAAACTTCCAAAGAGCGACTTGCACTCCGCCGATGGTCGCTTCGCTGGCTTCGCGAAGCAGATCCAAGTCGTTGTCGACCCAGACGTGCCCGCTGATCGAAATGGGCTTCGGCGTTTGCGTGGTTGACGCCACGGCGGCCGCCGATCGGTCGGGGCGGCTTGACGGATCATCCCCTTCGTCAGGAGGCAAATCGATCCCGAGCAAACTTGCGGGATCACCATAGTCGTTCAAGAAAATTGCGTCAGCCTGAGCCGTTTCGTAATGCGGCGCGTCGAAAGTTGCTTCGAGAATGGAATCTTGGAATTCCTGTCCCGATGTGATCACGTCAAGACGATCGTTGAAGATCGCGAGATCGAGCGCATTGCGAAGCACTTCGTCAACATCGATGCTAAATTCAAGACGGTCGCCCGCTTTGAAATCCGAGAGGTTCAGCACCAACAATTGGCCGCCGTCGGCAACTTCCGCCGTCACACTGGGTGTGCGTCCAGGCTCGGTGGTTTCAATTCGCAAGACCTGGAAGTTGTGCGCCCCCTGCTTGCCCCGCCCGCCAGTGGCTGTGTCGTAAATGGGATCACCGACCGAGATTCCATCACCATCCTTGTCGGTGCTGATCCGAATCTGATTCAATTCGGTGTCTGCAGCACCACCGGTAAAGGACAAGATGAAGCGGTCGCCGCGCGAATCGCTACCGACATCCTGGTCACTCTCCAGGTAATCGGTTTCGAGATAAACGACACCGACGTGAATCGGGTCTGCAGCCAAGAGCCGTCGACCCTCGAGTCGCTCGGGCGCTCGCGACCTTCGTCGCCGCACCGGATCGTTGTTTTCTCGAACTTGGTTTCGCTGGCGTTTCGATTTCCAAATCACGCTTTGGCACCTCCGTGTGCCGTCTCATTCGTAGTCGTACGTTGCCGTGTGTCGTTGTGCTGAGGCGTCGGTCAGCGATCGATCTCGGGGACTTCCGCGATACGTTCCGAACCAAGATCGATCGCCCAGCGACGAAGCGATGCGTCATAGCCGCCGGAGTAAACGCTGGCGCCGCCGGCAGCAAGCGCCGAGACGGAACCTTGATGCCCTGCCAAGCTCACTTCGATCACCGCGTCTTTGGTATTCACAACGTGAACCTTGTTGTCCGAACCGGCCACCGCAACGCGCTCGCGATCAACTACGGTGACGGCAAACAACTTGCCACGGGTCACTTTGGTTCGATTGACGAGCCGGCGCGTTTCGCTGTCGTAGGCACAGACGCATCCATCATCGCCAACACTCACCGCCAATCCCGAATCGCGATGGAATGCAATTTGATGCACGCGACCTTCGTGAATCAAAGACTCGGCAAGCATCTTCCCGGTGGCGGGATCGAAGAGATGAATGTGTCCGGACCGCCCTGCGACGGCCAAGACACCATCGTCATCACGATAAGTGACCGCTCGCAGATCATTGCAGTCGCACTCGAAAGAGAGCTTCGACGTTCCGGTGCGACTGCTGACGTAAACGACGTTGCTAAAGCCAACAGCCGCAAAGGTGTCGCCCGCGTTTGAAAAGGCCACGCAGGTGATTGCCGGCGTACCGGTCATTCTTTGATCGACTTTGTACGATCCCAGGGAGCGCGTCGCGTCCTTTTCCCAGATGATCAGTTGGCCGTCGTTCCCGGCCGAAAGCAATCGTCGGCCCGAAGGATCGAACGCGAGGGTCGGCACCAAGTCTCGGTGCGCTTCCAACTTGGCGACTTCCGAAAGCGAATCGGTGTGCAATATCCGAATCACATGGTCGTCGCCAGCGACCGCGATGGCATCTCCCGAGGGATGCAGGGCCACCGCAGTGATCACCACGCCCAATTCGCTGCGTCGACCGCCAAGCCGAACGGCATGGCACGAAACAGGAAAGGTCTCGCCCGTCGTTTCACGCAATGCAATGATCGTTTCTGGCTCTTGGCCTTGCGCGAGCGTTGGAATTGCAAACGCTGCAGCAGTGGCCAAAAAGCTCCGTCGTGGAAAATGTATCGGCATCCCGTTGTCCCCCAAACATTGGCGCGCACGTCGGCTCGTTGACGCGCATCGCCTCTCTTCGTCAAACATCGGCACTCCGCCGAATCGTCATGACCCGTAGAGCTTCTCAAATCGCAAAATATTAGCGAGGTGAGTTTCACGGGCCGATTTGACCATCAGAGTGATGACACAATCGCGAGTTCGATGTGTTTGCAACGTCCGCCCGGCAAGTTTCACGCGGTGCAACGTGCAAATCACCCTCCCGCTTGCGGGAGGGTCGGACGCAAAGTCCGAGGAGGGATTGATTCCGATAAACAAACCCTCTCCGGGCCTTAGAGCCCGACTCTCCCAAGGGAGAGTGTTAATAAGCGCAGTTCACAAACCGACGCCTCTCCGCAGCGTCCTGCGAGATTCCTCTTTCGCCTCATCGACCGTCGTTGCTACGATCCGCCCACGCTGCCGTTCGGATGCGCAGCGAAACTCGACGTTCATTGCACCTCGCACCTAACAGGCGTCACGGATGATGCGACTGACATGGGCCACAATTTTCGCCGCACTAATCTCGGCTCCCGCTCTTGCCCAACAAGCGGGAACTCCTAGCTACGCACGTGGTGGAGCCAATGCCGGTCAAAGCGGAGCCAACACCGCACAGCAATACGTCCAGGACGCACGCACTCAGACGCAACCTGCCCAGCAGGGTCAAACCGCTCGACAGCCACTGGCAGCCGCACAGGGACAGGCACGAACGGCAGCACCTGCTCAGGCGGCCGCACCCTTTCCACCGCTCAATGCTGCAGCCGAAGCACAGCTCAATCAACTGCTGGCCAGTTGGGAAATGCAGAGCAAGGGTACCAAAACGCTCGAGTGCGGCTTTAAACGCTGGCACTTTGACATGCTTGCCGCTCCCGCGGGTGTTCACGCCCGGTATGCCGAAGGAGCGATCAAGTATGCCGCACCTGACCGCGGACTATTCCGTGTCGACAGCTTGCTCTACTTCACGCACATGCAAGAAGGCAAACCTCAATTCGCCCCCAAGGTGAACCCCAAGACTCGGCTCAACACTCACGGCGAATACTGGGTTTGCGACGGCGAGAAGATCATCGAATACGATCGCAATAAAGAAGAGTGCAACATCCAAGACCTGCCGCCAAACCTTCGCGGCAAAGAAATCTTCAACAGTCCGCTGCCGTTCGTCTTCAATCTTGATGCTGCGAAAATCAAGCAGCGTTACTGGATCCGTCAGGTCAAAGCTCCTGAAGGAACCGACGTCTACATGGTCGAAGCTTGGCCAAAGACCCAAGAAGACCGTGCACAATACAAACTGGTTCAGATCGCTTTGAATAAGAAGACGTTCCTGCCACACGCGCTGATCCTTTACCCGCCGAACTTCAACGCCAAGACCGCGGCCGAGTGGGATCATTACGAGTTCACCGACGTCAAACGAAACGGCATCATTGCCGGAGTGATGAACAGCTTCCTGAAGAACTTCATCCCCCAAAAGCCACCAGCCAACTGGAAGGTGCACCGCAATCCCTACATGCCAACGAATCCACAGATGGCACAGCAACCCGCCGCACCGCAAAACAAGTAGGCGCTGGGCAATCAAGTCGAATGACTGAGGCGAAAACGCGGCACCAGAACATTGAGCCGTGATCGCGTAAGCGGCCGGGCATTCAATTCGAGCTGACTTTCTTGAAGTCGAGCTTCGATAGAGTCGCCTTTCGCTCCGCGAAAGTTGCGTTTAACAGCGTTGCTTTCGCGGAGCGAAAGGCGACAATCTTTTGGATCACTTGCTGTCCATCACCCAAACGGGATCGACCCGTTCTTCTTTCCGCGTCAGCGCGTCGACCACACGTCCCAAGAGAACGACGCTCGGATTGTCTTCGGGGTGGTCATGGACAAGAGATGCAAGCTGACGGGCCGCACCAGTGAGGTCCCCGCTGTCGAATGATGCAAGCGCCGATTCATATCGGTGAGCCATTTGGCGCCAGTCTTCGTTGGCACCTTCTTTCAGTTCATGAAGCCCAACCGGTTCGGTGAAACCGACCGGGCGCACCACCGCAAGTCGTCGATGGTCAAACGCGCGACCGACTGCCTCGGCGGTCGAATCGGTGATCAGGCCGGCCACACCCAGCTTCTTGGTAATGCCTTGAACTCGACTGGCCAGGTTCACCGTCGGGCCGAGTGGTCCATACTTGAACTTCACCTTCGACCCGGTGTTGCCAACGCGGGCAACTCCGGTGCTGATCCCGATCCCAAAGCCAAACTTGTCGGGCGTGATTTCCTTCCAGCGTTCGCGCAGCGGTTCGATAAAGCTAAGCATTTCAACGGCGGCGCGACAGGCGCGGACCGCATGATCGGGCTGATCATCGGGCGCGCCCCACATCGCCATCACTTCGTCGCCCACATAATCGACCAACACGCCATGCTGTCGGATCACGCAATGACTCAGTTCGGTTAAAACGTCGTTGATCCATTCGATCGTTCGCCTCGCTCCAACACGCTCGGAGATCGCGCTGAATCCTCGAATGTCACAAAACAGAACGCTGACTTCAGCATCGCGTCCTTCAAGCAACGTGCCGTCATCTTTCTCAAGCCGCGCCGCGATCTCATGTGAAAAGAATTGCGTCAGGTTAGAACGAATCGCTTCTTGACGTTGGCGATTGATGCCCGATGCAACGGCACTGGCCATCACGTCCAACAGCGCCGCTTCAAGATCGCCGATAGGTGTGTCTTGGTTGCCTGATCCGTATTTGCGGTCACCATACAGGGCAGCGATCACGTTTCCCTTTTCATCAACGATCGGCGCAGCGACCGCACGATCCAAGATCATCATCGACGAATCTTGAGTGTGCATGTAGTTGGCCGGATCGTAGATGATCGTCTTTCCAGTGCGCAACACACGCTGTAGCAACGAGCGGCTGTACGACGGCTCTTCCGATTCCGTATCGATCGAACTGGCCATCGAATTGGAGTAGGCCGAGCGAACTTTCCAGCGATCACCGATGCGTTCCAACACGAGCGCGCGATCGAGTTCGACCATCGTTGCAACACTACGCACCGCCGAGTCATAAAACTCGTTCGATCCTGCCGCCTGCTGGACAACGGTCAGTGCCGAACGCACCAACTCGACAGCGACGCGACCTTGGTCTTCACGGTTCTTTTCGCCAAACAGCTCGTTAAAACGAACGGGCGAATCTTTTTCGAAGGTCGATTCAAGCGGTGCTGACAGCGTCCGGTAGTTGGTCGCCAATGCGTCCATACCACTGCTCGCGGGCGCAACCCCACTGTCGACTCCGCAGGACTGGACGCGCACCGTTCGGTTTTCTGGGAGCGATACGACAATCTCGTCACCGGCTTCAAACGATTCGCCGGGTCCGAGTGGCTTCGCTTCGGTTCCAACATAAAACGAAAGCCGCGGATGGATGTTCGCGACTCGAATCGTGCGTTCATTGGGGGATTCGACGCGCAATGCTTGGCGCGGAATCGAGCGTGCCGACACGGGTGCGATCACCAAACGCTGACTGGCACCGAGATCCTGCAACTCGAGCGGGCCCGAATCGCCCTCTTGCTGGCGACCAATCTCAAGCGGTGTCTTCGAAATCCCGGTCCAAAGCTCCGTCTTTCCTTCCCAAACGCTGACTTCGACTTTTTGCACGAATTCGTTTTCCCCGACGGTGGATTTGAAGCCATGATCGTACCGTGATTCAGGCAGCCAGTTCACCTCCCTGCCGAAAAACCGCCTCCCTGCTGAAAAACGAGATTCGGCTCGCTAAATTGAACGGGCTCCCACCAACCCCACCCACCTCTGACAAACTTCCTATGCTTCGCTCGTTTGCGTGTCACTGCCTGCCTCTCTTTCTTGCCTCCTTCGCGTGCTCCGTCTTGGCCGACGACGTTCGTCCTTTCGCCGGATCGGGCCAACCGAACAAACGATCGTCCCCCTACGAAGCGGACCAACCCAACGGCCCCGCGACGGCAATCAAGCTTGGCAACCCCTTTGGAGTCGAGATCATTGGCAACGACGTGTGGCTGACCACCGTTGACGACCAATGCGTTTGGAAAACCGATGTCACCGGCAAAAAGCTGCGGCGCATCGCTGGCAACGGAACACTTGGCTACACCGGCGACGGCGGCCCGGCAACCGAGGCCGCCTTCAATTGGCCACACGAAGTTCGGATCGACCCGTCGGGCAATTTGTACGTCGCAGACACTCGCAACCATGTGATTCGATTCATCGACGCAAAGTCCGGCGTCGTCACCACCCTGGCCGGAAACGGCAAACCTGGTTTCGCCGGCGACGGTAAGTCGGGCACGGATGTTCAGTTCAAACAGCCTCACAGCGTGGTGCTTGACCCGTCCGGCGGATTGCTTGTTGCCGACACGGGCAATCACCGCTTGCGTCGCATCGACCTCAAAACGGGAATCGTGACGACGATCTCAGGAACGGGCAAACGCAAAATGCCAATCGACGGCCAGGACGCGCTCGGTGCGCCGTTGTTTGGTCCACGCTCACTTGCGGTCGACGAGGACTCGATCTGGATCGCGCTCCGCGAAGGGAACAGTATCTGGCGCATTGACCGGTCCACCGACAAACTGCACCGCGTCGCGGGAACCGGAAAGAAAGGATACACGGGGGACGGGGGCAAGGCGCTGGATGCAACGTTCGCTGGCCCCAAGGGTTTGGTGATGTCCTCGCGAGGAAGACTGCTTGTTGTCGACACCGAGAACCATGCCATCCGGCGCATCAACCTCCAGCAGGGGACGGTCGAAACCGCGATGGGCGGAAATCAATCGGACAGAACCACGGCCTTGAAACGGCCGCACGGGATTTCCTTCCACCCCGAGCATGGCTACTTTGTCGGCGACTCCGAAAACCATCGCGTCGTCGCTGGAACGAGCCACCCCAAGGATTGAATCGATGCCAAACCTTACCCCGTTTCATCATGCGTTCCCGGTTCACGACATTGGCGTGGCGAGAGAGTTTTACGGTGACGTGCTTGGACTGCCCGAAGGGCGCAGCGACACGACCTGGGTCGACTATGACCTGTTTGGACATCAAATCGTCGCCCACGAAAAACCGAACATGCAAGTCGACGCAGCGCGCAATCACCACAACGCCGTCGATGGCCACGATGTCCCCGTGCCGCACTTTGGTGTTGTGCTCGAAATGCAACAGTGGCAACAGCTGGCCGAGAGACTCAAAGCGAAGGGGATCGAGTTTGTGATCGAACCCTACGTTCGCTTCAAAGGGGAAGTGGGCGAACAAGCCACCATGTTCTTTCTCGACCCATCCGGCAACGCGCTCGAATTCAAAGCGTTCAAGGACCGGAGTCAGTTATTTGCAAAGTAGGCCGGATCAAGGAGCGACAGCGACGCAGATCCGGCAGTATCGCACAACAAACAAAGCCCGGCCGCTTACGCGATCACGGCTCACTGGAAATCTTCGTCTCCCAACTCGGACTCGATCGCTTTCTGGTACTCACGCCGATGGATACAACTCCAACCGCATGAGCGAAGCCAAACAATGCACATCGCCATCACCAGGGTGATAACGATCGAACCGTAAAACGCGGCAACGCCAACATAGAGGGCGTCCTGGCCGATCGCGTCCCAGCCGAATTCGAGGGCGGCAAAGAAGCCCGAGACGAAAAACGCGGCAGCAAACGTAAAACACATGCCGATCACGATCGCCCACGGGTTAATCCCCCGCGGCCGCAAGAACGCCATCATCACCGAGATGATTGTGAAGGAAAGGATCAGACCCACCCCAGCAAACAGAAGGACTCCTTCCCAGTATTCCATGAAATTGTTGGCCATGATCACGGCACAAGCGGCCGCCGCAATCGCGGTCAATTCGATCAACGATCGCAAGCCCGTTTGCGGCAACGACTGACCTCGCCTTAGCAAATGGGTCGCCGTCCAAGGGGTGAACAGCTGAATGATCACCGCGACACTTGCCACCGCGACGAAACAGGCGGACATCACAATGAAGAAGTCGTACCAAATACTGTTGCGATGCCCTTCAAAGAACTCGATCGAAATCAGAAAGCAAAAACAACCCGGCAGCGTCGCAAGCGCTGAGAGCAGACACCGCGCGCTGAGCGCAATGTGATGGAACATCGGGGCAGTGATCGAAAACGCAAACGCGAGCAGCGGCGGGTAGAGGACCGACTGTACGAGCACCATCATCCAGAGATAGCTTGGCCTGCCGATGTTGGATTCCTCGATGAAATGCATCACCATCGGCAACGCCGCGCCAAACACGCAGGTCAACGCCGCCAATCCAAAGATGCCCATCACCAAGCTGGGAATCCCGCTTGCGGCGAAAACGGGCAGCGAATCCATCGGCCGCCGCGGCAATTTTGCATGCTGGATCACTCGCCCCGCGTGAAATCGATCCGATTCGAAGTAGCTGCGAATCGCGAGCTGATCTTCAGTGGGTTCGCTTTCCTCTGCGGTCGTCATGCCGAATCCGAGCTAGAGGTCAAAGTCGGTGTCAAAATCGGTGTCGTACTGAGTATCGTACTCCGCGGCGGCGTCGCCCGCGTCGGTTCGCGATCGCGATGTCAGAAGCACCATCTTTCGTTTCTTGCCGAGCTTCAAAAACGCCTTCGGCTTGAACGGCTTCATCGGTTTGGAATCGATCGCGGTCGCCATCGTGATTTCGCCGGCGACCGAAGCATCCGCTAGCGTACGAATCAAGAAACTCTTCTCGCCGCTGCGAATGTAGTAGAGCGCGTCGGCATGAATGTCACTTTCAGACTGCACTTCGCAAAAGCCAAAAAACTGGCTGATGACCCCCAGCTGTTGATCACCCGAAGAAGCGCGGAAGGCCTCGGAAAACTCACGGGTCACTTCACTCGGCCGAGCTGGGATCGAAGACGTTCTTGGCAAGTCCAATACTTGGCGTCCGGATCCACCACCCGACTGCCCGATCGATTCGGCATTCGACTCCGCAGCTTCGCTTGGCTCCGCAGCCTCGGGTGCCGCGTCCACCTTCTCGGTCGGTTGTCGGTCGGCGCGCCGTTTAGCGAGCTTTTCAACTTGTGGCACAAGTTCATCGAAGGTGTCAAGAATCTCCTTCACCTTGTCTTGCTTTCGTTTGATGCGACGCGCCGCCCGCTCAGCTTCCTTGTTCTTTGCCTTGTCTTTTCCCTTGGTCTTTGCACCTTCAGCTTCGGCATCCTGCTTCATCAACCGAGTGCGACTTTCCGCGAAGGCATCTCGAGACTCGACCAACAGCGCGAGCGCTTTTTCATATTGGCGATCCATGAAAAGGCCGCGAGCATCAAGAACCATCAACGCGGAACGGCTGCCGCGCAACATTTTGTACAGGTCGTGTAGATCGTCTGCATTCATGGCATCGGTCGCATGCCAACAAGCCATCGCAATCGCTGAAAAGGGCCGACCGTGGTGGCTTGTAGGTGGGGTCGGGATTTGAAAAGGTCCCGTCTATCCTAGCCGATCCCCAACCGTGGCGTCCAATTAGCGAAATTCACCCCGCAATGGAGCTCCGGGGCCCGTGAACCTGATCAGATATGTCGCGACTTTCGCCCAGACCCTTCCGGTTTGGAAGACTTTTCCGAAAAGGGCTGACGGCGATGTTTCGAGCCCCACAATCCGGCCTCTGATTTGCAAATCGTCGCCCGCCGACACTGTGGCGTCTCTTTGCAGTCCACTATGCTGAGGTCTCGATGAACCGCTCTCGCACTTGTGTCGCGAGGTGGCACGGCCGCCTTGCCGAACACGGCCAACGCGAAATCAAGATCCCAACCGATTCCGGAGTCTCGACATTGATCATGCGCATGCTTTCCTTTTGCCTGATCGCTCTTTCCGTAACCGCCACGGGACTGGCCGAACGTCCTCGTAGCAGCGAGTTCTCTCGAAAGACTCAAACTCAACTTCGCGCAGACCTGCAGCACCTTGCCAGCGACGAACTGAAGGGACGCAGCTCGGTCGACGATTCCATTCACGTTGCGGCCGACTATGTCGCCACACGGATGCAAGAAATCGGACTCAACACCGACCTGTTCGATGGCTCGCCTATGCAAGAACTGAGCATCAGCCTGGGTGCACGGGCCGGATTGCCCGAGAACAACTTCCTGAAATTCGAATTGACCGACGACGAACCGATCACTGCCAAGTTCGATGAAGCAATGAACCCGCTCGCCATCGGATCAGCGTCAGGCACGGTAAGCGGTGGAGTCCTTTTCGCAGGTTACGGAATCACGGCACCTGAGTTCGGCTACGACGACTATTCGGGCGTCGACGCCAAGGGCAAAGTGGTCATGGTGATCCGCAAAGAACCAGGCATGAACGTGCCTTCAAGCAAGTTCAATGGGACTCGCAACACGCCGCACGCTTACTTTGCCTCCAAAATCGCCAACGCAATCAAACATGGCGCCTCGGCGATCATCATCATCAACGACCCGACCAGCGTTCTAGCAGGCGTTCAAAACGAACGCAGCAAGATCTTTCGCGAGCAGCAACGCAAAGCAAAGATTCAAAAAGAGATTGAGCAACTGCCAGCCGAAGCCAAAAACAATCGCCGTACGTTTGCTCGTCGAATCAACGATATCGACAACATGATTCGATCACTCCAAACCGATTTGAATCGTGCACAGAAAGGCCTGCTTGAGGTCGGGGAAGCTGGTCGTCGGATTGGCAATCGCGACTCCATTCCCGTTGCGACGATTTCCCGCCAACTCGCAAGCAGTCTCCTCAAGAGCTCAACAGGTAAATCCCTCGAAGAACTCGAACAACAAATCGACAAGGCCACCAAACCGGCCAGCGCTGATTTGATGGGCATCGACTGCACGCTCAAGATCGAACTGAAACCAACCAACGCCGCCAGCAGCAATGTGATCGGCACGCTTGCCGGCAAAGGTGACCTCGCCGATGAAACGGTCGTCGTCGGCGCTCACTATGACCATGTCGGCATGGGAGGCTACGGGTCGCTCGCCCCGGGAACGATCGCGATCCACAACGGCGCAGACGACAATGCGAGCGGCACCTCGGCGATGCTAGCAATCGCTCGAAACATGGTTGATGGGTTGCGCAACGTCGATTCGCATCGCCGATTCGTTTTCATTGCCTTCACCGGCGAAGAACGGGGGCTGTTGGGCAGCAAACACTATGTCCGCAACCCGCGTTTCCCGATCGAATCGACGGTGGCCATGATCAACTTGGACATGGTTGGCCGAATCCGTGACAACGAATTGACGGTCTACGGAACGGGTTCGGCCACCGGATTTGATGAGCTGGTTGATCGCTCCAACCAGATTGGGCAATTCAATTTGATGAAGGTTGCAACGGGCTACGGGCCGAGTGATCACCAATCGTTTTACGAAGCTGGCGTGCCGGTCCTGTTCTTCTTTACTGGGCTCCACAACGATTATCACCGCCCAACCGATGATTTCGACAAAATCGATTTTGGTGGCATGGCCCGCATAACCGATACAGTTTCTGCAGTCGCGCATGAGCTGGCGATCCAAGCGGAGCGTCCAACGTACGCACAGACCGAGAATCGCGTCAAAATTCGCCGTCAAATGACGGCTTTCATTGGGGTAACCCTCTCGGATGACGACAACAAGGTGACGATCTCGGGCCTGACCCCTGACGGACCTGCCGAGCGAAGCGGACTGCGCACCGGCGACCAGCTGGTCAAACTGGGCAAGAAAAGCGTTGCATCCTCGACGGATGTCCTGGATTTCATGCGGGGTAAAAACCCTGGTGAAAGCCTCTCGATTGAATTTCTTCGCGACGGAACGACCAAGCAAATCACGGTGGAATTGGAAGAACGACCCTAGACATGTTGGCGTTTCGATAACGAATCGTTGTGCCAACAAGCGGCTAGCCGCCGGGGACCATGTTTTTCCGAAAAGTTTTTACCGAGCACCGTGTTCGGTCATGATCAACCTTTACGCCCACGCCAAGTGGTGACACAATCCCGAGCGATCGAGTCATCGGAGCAACCTCCGGTGACGGCGAAACATGCCTTGGATTTCGGCGACGGACGCCGAATGTTCGACTTGAACGCATGATCGTCAGAGATTGGAAGCGCACCCATTACGCAAGGAGAGCGGACGTGCGATTTATCGGCAAAGTGGCCATTGGTATGGCCTTGGTTACTCTATCTGCACTGGCACCCGTCACTGCATCGGCTGAAGACTATCACCGAGTAGCGGTTGTCGACGTTGCCTACATCTTCAAGAACCATCCCGGCATCAAAGCCCAGGTCAGCAAGGTCGAATCCGAGCTGAAGGCTTACGACGCCGAGTTGACGAAGAAGCGTCAGGAACTTCAAGACGCGGCAGCTCAACTGAAAACGTTGAAAGTAGGCACCGCCGCCTACTCACAACAAGAAGAGTTGGTCGCTTCGATGGAATCGAAGTTGCGTTTGGACATGAACCGAAAACGCAAAGAACTTGGCGACGCAGAAGCCAAGATCTACTTCGAGAACTACCAACGCATCGCTTCCGGTGTGAAGTTCTTGGCTCAACACTACAAGATCAATCTGGTTCTTCGTTACAACAGCGAAGAAATGGATCGTGATCAAGGCGACACGGTGATCCGTGGCGTGATGAAGAGTGTCGTTTATCACGACGACGCCCTGGACATGACCAAAGGCGTGATGCAATACCTTGACCAAACCATGAAGGGTGTCGAGGTTGCTGGCGGAACTCCCGCTCGCAAATAATTGCCAATCCGATCCGCTCCAGATCTCATCGCGGCGTTACGGACTTGTCTGTGACGCCGCATTCTGCGGCGAAACCTATCCAATTTATGTCCTGGTCCGATTGACCGAGACGTTCACGCATCACAATGCCGACAGAAGGATTTGTCGGCTGGACGGCAGGGAGGCCGCAGCGTGATCACTTCACGCAACGAACACACGATCGCAGCTTCGTGCTCTTTCTCAGGAAAAGGGTATTGGACTGGCCAAGAAGTCAGCGTTGCGATTCATCCCGCCCAAAGTGGCACGGGAGTCAAACTCGTGCGAACCGATCTCGACGGTTCGCCCGAATGCGCCGCACATGTTTCTCAGCGACAAGACGCTTCGCTGCGAACCAACCTTCATAGCGGCGACGCACAATTCCAGATGGTCGAACACCTGATGGCCGCTCTGTACGCACTCGAAATCGACAACTGCATTGTCGAAATCGATGGCGAGGAGCTTCCAGGACTCGACGGCAGCAGCAAAGCCATTGTCGATGCGCTTCGCCACGCTGGTCTGATCGTGCAAGCCAAGTCGCGACCGACCTTGTTCATCCAACAAAACATTCGCATCGGTGGCGTCGACGGGTGGATCGAAGCGAGCCCGCTGCGTGGCAATCGCTCCACCTTCGAATACCAACTGAGCTTCGATGGGCCGTCGCCCATCCCAAACCAGAATTACCGCGTCGAGCTGACACCGCGAAGGTTTTCGCGCGAAGTCGCTCCAGCACGCACCTTCGTGACCGAGGCGCAAGCCAACGAGATTCGCGCCACCGGCGTTGCCAGTCACGTATCCAACCAAGACTTGCTGGTGATCGGACCGGAAGGACCGATTGATAACGAATACCGTTACACCAACGAGTGCGCAAGACACAAAACGCTCGACTTGATCGGTGACCTCGCGCTGGCGGGAATCGACCTGGTCGGAAATTTTGTTTCGTTTCGAGGCGGACACAAATTGAACGGCAAGATGGCCAGCCACCTTGCCGAACTCGCCGCCAACCAAACAACCAACGCGACTCACTCGAGCCAGTCTCGAAGAGCCGCGTGACGAAAAAGGTGCCACGACTCCTTTTCCTCGGAAAAAGTGTCTGTCCCTTTTTTGGCAAAAACACCCCCGCACTGTTTTGCCGGAGACATCATGAGTAATCCTGCCATTGCACAGACCGCCGTTGTCGACCCTCGGGCCAACATCGGCAACAACGTTCGCATCGGTCACTTCTGCGTGATCGGACCTGACGCCACCATCGGCGACGACACGATCATCGAAGATCACGTCGTCATCTCAGGTATCACCTCGATCGGCTGCAACAACCACCTATTTCCAGGTTGCGTGATCGGTGCCCATCCTCAGGACACGGGCTACCGCGACGCTCCCACGCGTGTCGAAATCGGTGACTGCAACACCTTCCGAGAAAACTGTACCGTCCATCGCGGCACAGAAAAGGAAGAGGGCGTCACCCGAATCGGCGACAACAACTACTTCATGGTCGGTGGCCACATCGCGCATGATTGCCACCTCGGCGACCGCATTGTGATGGCCAACAACGGCATGCTCGGCGGACACGTCCATATCGCCAACGACGTCACCATCGCCGGCGGCGTCGGCGTTCACCATTTCGCATCGATCGGCCAATTGGCGTTCATCAGCGCAATGAGTCGCGTGCTTCACGACGTGCCTCCCTACATGATTGTTGACGGCCAACCCGCCAAACCTCGTGCAGCAAACGTCGTCGGGCTCAAACGCCACGACTTCCCACACGACGACGTACAAGCGGTCTCGAAAGCCTACAAGCTTCTTTACCGAGCACGCGTTGGTGTCCAAGCAGCACGACAAGAACTACTGGAAAGCGGTCCGATCCGCCCCGTATTGAAACATTTGTTCGACTTCATTGATCACACCAGCGGTGGTCGCCACGGTCGCGGACGTGATCGGAGGAACGCAGCATGAGCCGTCTCAAAATCGCAGTCATCGGTGCCGGCCACCTCGGTCGTATCCACGCCAAACTACTCGGGCAAGTTGATGGTGCGGAACTGGTCGCCATCAGCGACCCCGTCGAAGCAGCCCGTGACAATGCTGCAAAACTCTTTTCGGTGCCAACGCATGCGGACTACCGTGATTGCATCGACGACATTGACGCAGCGATCATTGCCGCACCAACGGATTACCACGCCGACATCGCCAAAACATTGATCAAAGCTGGCAAGCACTTGCTTGTTGAAAAGCCGTTGACCGTTGCCGCGGCCGATGCACAGCGCATCGCGATGCTTGCGGCATCTCGGCAGCTCACACTTCAAGTGGGCCACGTCGAACGCTTCAATCCAGCCTTCACGGCACTCGAAGAACTGGCCGTCGACGTCAAGTACGTCGAAGCCGTTCGCGCCTCAAGCTTCCCGGGACGCTGCCTGGACGTTGGCGTCGTGATGGACTTGATGATTCACGACATCGACCTCGTTCTTTCGATGACCGATGCTTCCGTCAAGTCGATCTCAAGCAGCGGTGTGGCATTGATCAGCAGCCACGACGACCTAGCCGAGACGCGGATCGAATTCGAATGCGGCATGGTCGCCAACCTCAAAGCATCCCGCGTCAGCCCCGCGCCAGCGCGTCAGATGCAGGTGTTCGGCAGCAACGGCTTTGCCGATATCGACTTCGGAGCCCCAGCGCTGTCGGTCGTGCGTCCATGCGAAACGGTTGTCGATCGTTCGTTCGACCTGACCAGCGATACGGATGATCCGCTGAGTTACAAGGACCAACTCTTTAGCAGCCGACTTCGCTGCGAGACACTCGAGCTCGAACCTCGAAACGCGATCCTGGACGAACTGCATGATTTTGTGATCAGCATTCAAACAGGGATTTCGCCGACCGTCGATGGTGCCTCGGGAGCGCGAGCCGTCGCCGTCGCCGAACAAGTCTTGCAGTCGATCGATCAACGAGCGTGGTACGCCAACGCAGGCACCACCGAAATCGGGCCTCACGCGATGGTCCGAGAACGGGTCGAAGCAGCAAGTCGCCGAATCCACCAAACACGCCGCGCTGCCTAACGGCTCTTCCTGATACTGCCGACCGGCATGGCCGAATTGCGCCTACCGGCGGGGGCCGTCCTTTTGGCCCACCGACTCGATTCGTGGCGTTTGGCCGATCTGGCCCGCCGCGTGGCTGGCGGCTGTGAAAATGCCCCCACCCACCTCGTCCTTTTCAATCGTTCCAGCTACGATTCTCCGTCATGGAAAAGACAAACGTAGCTATCGTGGGAATGGGCACCGTCGGAACGGGCGTTGCCAAGTTATTGCTTGATCATGGCGACCGCACCGCCCGACATGCTGGGCGGACGATGTGGCTGAAAAAGGCCGTCGTGCGCGACCTCAACAAGCCGCGGGACGTTGACGTCCCCGAGGGCGTCCTGACCGAGTCGGTCGAAGATGTCATCAACGATGACGACATCACTGTGGTCGCCCAGCTGATTGGCGGCCTCGAACCAGCCCGGTCGATCATGCTCCAGTTGCTCGAATCGGGCAAAGACATCGTGACCGCCAACAAGGCGTTGCTCGCCGAACACGGCCCCGAGCTCTTTACCCGAGCACGACAACTCGGCCGCACCATCGCCTTCGAAGCATCGGTCGCAGGTGGGATTCCGATCATCGCCAACATCAGCCAATGCCTGTCTGCGAATCAGATCGTTTCGCTCGAAGGGATCCTCAACGGAACAAGCAACTTCATCGTCTCACAGATGGATGAAAAGGGCGCCGAGTACGCCGACGTCGTTCGCCTCGCCCAAGAACTCGGCTATGCCGAAGCCGATCCGACCATGGACGTTGACGGCACCGATGCTGCTCAAAAACTTGCGATCCTTGCGCACTTGGCATTCGGCGCCACCGCCGATTGGTCCGAAATCCCGCGGCAAGGGATCGACAATCTGGACCCGAGCGATTTGCGTTACGCTCGTGAACTCGACTATCGCATCAAGCTGCTCGCCGTCGCCGAACTTGCCGAGGACGGTCTCGAATTGTCGGTCGCTCCGACGCTTGTTCCCATCGGGACACCACTCGCCGAAGTCCGCGACGCGTTCAATGCCATTCGCGCCGTCGGTGACGCGGTAGGCCCGGTCTTTTATCACGGACTCGGTGCCGGCCAAATGCCGACCGCCTCTGCCGTCGTCGCTGATTTGATCGACACCGCGGTGGGCCGAACACGATTGACGTTCGAAACGCTCGAGTATTTTTCGAGCGACCAGCCGCCACGCGTCATCCTGCGTGACGCCGACACACTGAAAGGTCGTTTCTACTTCCGTTTGAAGGTAGCCAACCACCCCGGCACGCTCGCCGCCATCACCGCCGTCCTGGCCAAACATCGCATTTCCATCGCTTCGGTGATTCAACATGAGAGCACCGGATCAGGCGACAACGAAGGCCTGGTTCCGCTGGTCGTCATGACTCACGAAGCAACCGATGGCGCGGCCAAAGCAGCGACCGAAGAGATCCAGCAGCTTGAAGCCGTTAGTGGCGAAGTCGTGCGATTGCGAGTCAAAGATTAGCAAACGACCTCGAAAACTTCGTCGCTCGCAAAGATTTGCAGCGATTGCCGGTTAGTCCGGTCCCCTCTGCTGGTTTCCTCCAGTTCTTTAGTCGTGCGACCCGCCTGGGGCCTAATGGCGGGCTAGTGTCCGATAGAGATCGCTTCCGATGCGCCCACATTACCGGAACAACCGGCGCACGTGGTATGTGGTGGCGCGTCTCTGACGAAGCGGCCCACACCAAGCACGACGGCATGATTCAAGTTCAACATCTGACGAAGACCTACGAGGACGTCCAACGAGGACCCTTCGTCGCTGTCGATCGCATTTCCTTCACCGTTCGGCCCGGTGAGATCTTTGGCCTGCTTGGCCCCAATGGCGCGGGAAAGACAACCGTGCTACGAATCTTGAGCACCGTGCTTTCGCCAACCAGCGGCATCGCAACCGTGGGTGGCTACGACGTCGTCACAGACCCCGCAGAAGTACGACGACGCATCGGATTCGTCTCCAACAACACAGCCATCTACGACCGCATGACGGCCTGGGAACTGGTCGAATACTTTGGTCGCCTGCATGGCATGTCCGCCAAGCACCTCAAAGACAGACTTGAAAACCTGTTTGACCAGTTGCGAATGAACGACTTTCGCGACGTGCCCGGTTCGAAGATGTCGACCGGGATGAAACAAAAGGTTTCCATCGCCCGCGCCTTGGTACACGACCCACCGGTGCTCGTCTTTGACGAAGCCACACTCGGCCTCGATGTCCTTGTTGCACGTAACTTGCTTTCCGTGATTCGATCACTTCGCGAAGCCGGCAAGTGCTTGATCTTTTCGACGCACATCATGAGCGAAGTCGAACGACTTTGCGACCGCATCGCCATCATGTATCGCGGCCGAATCCTCGATAGCGGAACACTCACCGAACTCCGCTCACGCCACAGCGAACGCGACTTTGAAGAGCTGTTCTTCGGATTGCTCAGTCGCCACGAATTGGCAGAAGACGAACACACGATGGAAAGCGAAGAGGCACTTCTACTATCTGGAGGTGCCCAATGAGCTTGTCCTCCGAAGAGAAGCGACGCCTGGCACGCCAGTCTGGCAAGCCAAGATTGTCAGCGATCTGGTTGATCTACCTGCGAGAAATGCGCGATCAATTGCGTGATCGCCGAACGCTGTTCACGATCGCTGTGCTTCCAATCTTGCTGTACCCGCTGGTTGGAACGCTCCTGCTACAAATCGCTCAATTCACTCGGCAACACCCCACTTCGGTTTGTGTTGTCGGAACCGAACACCTGACCAATGCTCCCATCCTGATCGAAGACGATCGGTTTGCCAGCAGCTTGGGCGAGACCGACCCGCTTGAACTGATCACCCATCGATGGGACGAGTTCAGGAAAGGCAATATTGAAGAACAAACGTCGCAGTGGGTTCGCGAAGGAACGTTTGACGCGGTCGTGATCGTGCCGCCCAAATTCACCGATGTCGATGCACGTCTGACAGACGAAGCCGCATCGGTCCAACTGCTTTACAACGTGGCATCCGACCAATCGATGGTCGCACGAGACCGCGTTGGGCGATTATTGAGTCAATGGCGTAATGGCTGGATTCAAGATCGCTTGACCAACTCGGGCATCGACATTGAAATGCTCGAGCCCTTCAAGCTGAGCGACATCGACATCGCGCCCAATCAAACGCGCGAAGCCGCTTTCTGGAGCAAACTCCTTCCGTTCATCATGCTCGTTTGGGCGATGACCGGAGCGTTCTATCCAGCCATCGACTTGGTTGCTGGCGAAAAAGAACGCGGGACACTCGAAACACTTCTTTGCAGCCCTGCCCTACGCAGCGAAATCGTTTGGGGCAAGCTTGGTGCCGTAACCACCTTCAGCATGTTGACGGCATTGCTAAACGCCAGCAGCATGCTCGTCACCAGTTCGTTCGTCTTTCGACAGATGGGCGTTGGGGGCGAAGGCGGCATCGGCGCTCCACCCATCGCTCCGATGCTTTGGTTGCTCGTTGCACTGGTGCCCCTATCGGCACTCTTCAGTGCTCTGGCACTTTCGGTTGCCGCGATGGCCCGAAGTAGCAAGGAAGGTCAATACTACTTGATGCCATTGATGATGGTCACGTTGCCGTTGGTACTGCTACCGATGCTACCTGGCACAACGTTGACTGCCGGAACCAGCCTGATTCCTGTCACGGGAATGTTCCTTTTGGTTCGCGCTCTGGTCGAAGGCCAGTACGGCTTGGCCCTGTGGCACCTGCCAATCGTCGCTGGCGTGACAACGGGATGCTTGTGGCTGGCCGTCTCTTGGGCCCGACGTCAATTCGAAGAAGAAAAAGTCCTCTTCGGCGGCGGCGACCAATGGGAACTCAGCAGCTGGGTCAAACACCTTTGGCGTGATCGTCAGATTGCCGCGACACCGACGCAAGCCTTTGTCTGTGGTGCGATCATCTTGGTCGGCCTCTTCTTTGGCAAGTTGGCCGTGACCGAGATGCCAGATGGCTTTGGTGGGATTGCTCAAATGGTCCTGCTGCCGCAAATCGGCTTGATCCTGGCTCCTGCTTTGTTGATGGCCACGGTACTGACCACCTCACTGCGTCAAAGCTTGCGAATCCGCATGCCGCACTGGACAACCTTGCCGCTTGCGGTTTTGCTCGGTGTGACCCTGCATCCGATGTATGTCCTGCTTGCCGAATGGATCAGCTACACCTACCCGATTAGCGAGCAAGCCGCGGCAGCGATGCGGCCATTTGCAGAAAAGATCTCGACCGCACCTTGGTTGAGCGTCCTGTTCCTGATGGCGTTCGTCCCTGCGATCTGTGAAGAACTTGCCTTCCGCGGCTTCATTTTTGGTGGCTTGGTTCGAGAACGCGGACGCCTTCGTGCCGTCTTGATCACCGCCATCCTGTTTGGTGTTTCTCACGGCGTGCTCCAGCAATCGATCGCCGCGACGGTGATGGGTGTCTTGCTCGGCTGGATTGCCCTGCGAACAGGAAGTGTGTTGCCGGGCATCTTGATTCACTTCACCAACAATGCCCTTTCCGTTTCGATGGAACGCATCGCCTCGAGCCAATGGGAGGGCGCATCGCTCTTCTTGCGTTCGACCGATGCCGGACCGGCGTATCAACCGATGTGGATCGTGGTCAGCATTGGTGTTGCGGTGACCTGCCTGCTGTACTTTGGAACGGTACGGCCACGTGTCGATGAAAGCGACGCCGACTACGTTGGCATCGATCGTGACATCGTCGACCCCACCAAATCTTTGGCTCCCACTCCAGCCTAGCCCAAGCCTTTTGGTAGGGTGTGTGCTTGCACGCACCAATTCTTGTGTGAGCTTGCACGCACCAATCCTTGCGTGTGCTGCCACACGCCAAACTCTTTAACGCGTGTTTCAACGCCCCCTCTTTCCAAAACCTGGTCGAGGCCCCCATGGCCGAAGAAGCAAACCCCTATCGCCCACCGGGCGAAACGAACGAGCCGAAGACCGAAGATGCCGAACCGAACACTTCGATCGAAAGTGGGCTGTTGGCACATGCGATCACGGGAATCATCGTCGTGCCGCTGATCATCGCGTTCGTTGTCATGGCGTCGATGTTCTTAGCATGAGTGCATTGATGATCTTTGCGTGAACGGGGTGTGCTGCCGATTGCTGGTAGCAGTCCGATCCAATAAGGTAGGCGACAGACGCTAAGTTGACTCGTTGCCTGGATGTCTATCGTGTGGTCATCGCGACTCTTTTGGAAACTGTTCATCACCTACGCCGCGCTGAATCTCGCAGCAACGGTGATGTTTGTCGTGATCGTCAGCGGATGGCAGGAGTCACAGGTCGAGGCATTGCTGCAGCAACAGCTCGCTTCGACGGCAAGGCTCGTGCGAAGCAACTTCATCGATGCACTGCCTGATGGCAGCAACGACACACTGCAGCAACAGGTCAAGCATCTCGGCAGTGAGGTCGAAACGCGAATCACGCTGGTCGACATGGAAGGTGTGGTCCTTGCCGATTCGTCACGCGACGGTCTGGCAGAAGTCCAAGCGATGGAAAACCATCACCAACGCGTCGAACTCGTGCGCGCTCGAGAGCTCGGGTTTGGGACCTCTGAACGCATCAGCCCGACCCTCAAAAGCTCGATGCTTTACGTCGCCATTCGGGCCGACCTCAACGAGAAACCGGTCGGTTTGGTTCGGACTGCGATGCAAACGGACGACATTCGCGCCGAGGTGGCCTCGATCAAGCGATTGATCTGGCTGGTCGGAGCCTTGGTTAGCCTAGGTGTCGTTTTCCTCAGCTATTTCGTTGCTGCAACGGTCGCTCGGCCCGTCACGAGGCTGACGTCGGCGGCCGAGAGTATCGCTGATGGTGACTACCGAGAACGCGTCTACATTCGCTCGCATGATGAACTTGGCGTGTTGGCGCGAGGCTTCAACCGCATGAGCGACCAACTCTCTTCACGCGAAATGGAGCTGCGCGAAAGCGGCCAACGCCTGACCACCGTCCTGGAAGGGATGGCTGAGGGCGTGATCTCGCTGGACGATCGACAACGCGTCGTGCTGGCCAACGCAGCAGCGGGCCGATTGATGAGTTTTTCGCCCTCGGACGCACAGGGCCGACCACTGCTCGAAGTCGTTCGAAGTCACAAGCTTCACGCTGCGCTTGTCGAGTGCCAAGCCGATCAAGAATCGCGTCGCGTCGAAATCGAAATGGGCGATCAAGAACCGCGCGCTTTGAGCGTCTACGCCAATCTGCTTACCGAAGAACCGACCACACGATTCATTCTCGTGATTCAAGACGTTACCGAACTGCGTCGACTCGAATCGATGCGACAAGAGTTCGTTGCCAACGTCTCGCACGAGCTGAAGACACCCCTTAGCGCGATCAAAGCCTACGCAGAAACGCTCAGTCAGGGCGCATTGGACGACCGAGACAATCGACTCCGGTTCGTCCAGAACATCGAAGACCAAGCCGAACGGCTTCATCAACTGATTCTCGACCTCCTATCGCTGGCCCGAATCGAATCCGGCCAGCAAGCGTTCGATATCGGAACGGTCGATGTTCAAGAGGTGGTGACCTCCTGCTTGAAACAACAACAGGCTCAGGTTGCGGCCAAGCGGCTGACCATCAACAGCGATGCCCACACGCCCAATCTGAATGTCGTTGCTGACGAGGAAGGCGTTCGGCAAATCCTCAACAACTTGATCAACAACGCGATCAAGTACACTCCCGAAGGGGGATCGATCACGGTAGCCTGGAAGGGTGAAGCCGAGTATGGTGTGATCGAAGTTCGCGATTCCGGTATCGGCATCCCTGCGCAACACCTGCCCCGCCTTTTCGAGCGGTTCTATCGCGTGGACAAAGCCCGGTCACGAGAATTGGGCGGGACCGGTCTCGGCCTGTCGATTGTGAAGCATCTGACCCAGTCTTTTAATGGGCGCGTGGATGTCGAAAGTGAGCCCGGAAGGGGAACCACTTTCACCGTAAGACTCCCGCGGATCTAAAAAGCTTGCATTCACAAACTCTTAATGAAGTCTTCACATTTCTGGTTTAGCTTTCGGGCACTCATCCAGAGGCGGATTTCAACCTTCTTCGAGGCCGTGACCTTTCGCGGATCTGCCCTCAATTTCTGCTAGCCTGCAGGCCCCTGCCTTGCCTAGCTAGCAAACGGATGCCAACCTGCTTTTTACAGCGAAACACGAAAGAAAATGGAAAAACGCATGTTTCTAGGACGCATGGGAACCGTTGCCGCCACCGCAGCGATGGCACTTTGTGTGGGATGCTCGAGCGAGACAGCATCGACCACGACGATTCAGATCGACGGATCGAGCACGGTCTACCCGGTCACCGAAGCAGTCGCTGAGGAGTTCCAAAAGACCACCCAAAGCATCCGCGTCACGGCCGGGTTCTCAGGAACCGGTGGTGGATTCAAGAAATTCATCGACGGCTCGATCGAGATCTGCGGTGCATCGCGTCCGATCAAGGACAGCGAAAAAGAGAAGTGTGAAGCCGCTGGTGTTGAATACATCCAGCTTGAAGTCGCCTTTGATGGCTTGGCCGTTGTCCTCAACCCCGAGAACGACTGGTGCGACTCGTTAACGGTCGAGCAACTCAAAGAAATCTGGCGTCCCGAAAGTGGCGTCAAGAAGTGGAGCGACATCAACCCTGAATGGCCAGAAGAGGAAATTCACCTCTACGGACCTGGTACCGATTCGGGCACCTTTGATTACTTCACCAAAGCAATCAACGGCGAAGAAGGTGCTTCGCGAGCCGATTACACCGCCAGCGAAGACGACAATGTCTTGGTCACCGGTGTTCAAGAAGACAAGTTCGCAATGGGTTACTTTGGCTTCGCTTACTACATCGAAAACAAAGGTCGCCTAAAGCTAATGGGTGTTGATGGTGGCGATGGCCCGATGACCCCATCGGAAGAAACCGTTCGTGACGGCACTTACCAACCACTGTCGCGTCCGATCTTCATCTACGTCCGCAAAGACGCTTTGAAGGATCGCGAGGACGTGCAACAGTTCGTTCGGTTCTACTTGGACAACTGTGGTGACCTCGCCTCGGAGGTCGGCTACGTTGCCATCTCGGACGACGCAGCCAAAAAGAACGAAGAGGCTTACTCTTCGGCAACTTCAGGCTGAGCCTTCGGGCCGAGGTTGAGTGCTCGGCCGCATTTGGAAGTGGCGACGACAAGCCAATAAACAGGATCACCGCGAGTGAGCTCAAATCCAACGACTGCAAGGCCGCTGTCTCAGTTGCGTTCGCAATCGAACGAAACGCGGATTCGCCAGTGGATCGAATCGGGAGTGCATATCTTCCTGGTAGGTTGTGCTGCGATCTCGGTGCTGACCACGATCGGCATTGTCGTCATTCTGCTTTACGAGTCCGTTCAGTTCTTCTTTGACGTTTCGATCGTCGAGTTCCTGACGGACACCAAGTGGACACCACTTTTTAAGCCGCAACACTTTGGCATCATGCCTTTGGTTTGCGGCACCGTCCTGGTCGCGACGGGGGCAGCACTGGTTGCTGTCCCGCTCGGACTCGGAACGGCAATCTTCTTAAGCGAATATGCATCGCCGTGGTTCCGCGACATCGTCAAACCTGTGCTTGAGGTTTTGGCAGGAATACCATCGGTCGTTTACGGATACGTGGGCCTGGTCTTTATCTCGCCAATCATTCGCTGGATCTTTCCAGGTGCCGGAGTCTTCAATGCAGCAAGTGCTTGCATCGTGGTCGGCATCATGATCCTGCCGATGATCATCTCGCTGAGTGAAGACGCCCTTCGATCGGTCCCCAATTCGCTCCGCGAAGGGGGCTACGCATTGGGTGCCACGAAATTCCATGTGACGGTCCAAATCGTGGTGCCCGCAGCGATCTCTGGAATCATCGCCTCGTTCCTGCTCGCGATTTCACGAGCGATCGGCGAAACGATGGCGGTCACACTCGTCGCCGGTGCGACACCCAACCTGACGCTCAATCCACTCGAGAGCATCCAGGCCATGACGGCCTACATTGTTCAGGTCAGCCTCGGCGACACGCCTGCAGGCACCCCTGAATACCGCACAATCTTCGCAGTGGGGCTAACGCTGTTTATCTTCACGATGGCCATGAATCTGTTGGCACAGTTTGTTGTCAGCATCATGAGGGAGAAATACGAATGAGTTCCGGTGGACTCCGTCGCACCGGAGGCAATATTCAAATCGCTGCGAACCTGTTTAAGTTTGCCTGCCTTGGGGCAACCTTGCTTTGCGTAGCGACCTTGGTGTTCCTCCTGGTCAACATCTTTTCGCACGGCTCACAGTACGTCAGCTTTGACTTTCTGACGAGTTTCCCATCGCGGCACGCAGACAAGGCCGGAATCAAATCGGCACTTGCCGGAAGCATTTGGTTGACGGTGATGACCGCCATGATTTCGCTGCCAGCGGGCGTTGGCGCCGCGATCTACCTGGAAGAGTATGCTCGTGCATCACGTTGGCGCAAGCTGATCCAAATCAACATCGCCAACTTGGCGGGCGTGCCCTCGATTGTCTACGGCATCTTGGGCTTGGGGCTGTTTGTCCAAACGCTGTCGATGGGTCGCAGTTTGCTCTCGGGTGCCCTTACCCTTTCGCTGGTTGTCTTGCCGATCATCATTCTTGCCACGCAAGAAGCACTGCGAGCCGTGCCCGATTCGATTCGCCACGGATCGTACGCATTGGGAGCAACGAAATGGCAAACGGTCCGCTGTCAGGTTTTGCCGGCGGCGATGCCCGGCATCATGACTGGAGTGATCATTGCCTTGTCGCGAGCCATTGGGGAAGCCGCACCATTGATCGCCGTGGGTGCAGCTGCCTTTGTGCCGTTTACGCCCCAAGGTCCGATGGATCAGTTCACGGCACTCCCGATTCAGATTTTCAACTGGACGTCACGCCCTCAGGCTGAATTCCACAGCGTCGCAGCGGGTGGAATCATCGTGCTGCTCGTCGTCCTGATCTGCATGAACGCGATCGCCGTATTCCTTCGACAAAAGTACGCCAAACGAATTCGCTGGTAAAACCTCGTCCCACAAGAGATATTCGAGTTGATGACGATGAATTTGACCATCCAAAAGAAAACCACCGAGCCCTCCCGAATGGAACCGCAACCCATGTCGACAGATACCGCTGAATCGTCTCGCGTCGACAGCGGCACGCCATCGCTTTCGGCTCCCAAAGTCGAACGCAGCGGAGCGCCCTCAACGGCCGAGGATCTTGCCGGGATCCATCCAAAGATCCGAGCCGATCACCTGTCGTTCTACTACGGCCACAGCCTCGCCCTCAAAGATGTCTCACTGCGTATCCCCGAAAAGCTTGTGACCGCGTTCATCGGTCCCTCTGGATGCGGCAAGTCGACGTTCCTTCGCTGCCTCAATCGAATGAACGACATGATCGACAACACTCGCGTTGAGGGTGACGTGCTTCTGGACAACGAAGACATCTACCACCCGCAAACCGACGTGGTTGAGCTTCGCAAACGCGTCGGAATGGTGTTTCAAAAGTCGAACCCCTTCCCAAAATCGATATTCGAAAACGTCGCCTATGGTCCTCGCCTGGGCGGCATTCGCAATCGCGCCGCCCTGCTGGAGATTGTCGAGCATTCACTTGAGCGAGCCGCATTGCTTGATGAAGTCAAAGATCGACTCCACGACTCAGCACTTCGGTTGTCCGGCGGCCAGCAGCAACGGCTTTGCATTGCCCGCGCGTTGGCGACCAATCCTGATGTTCTGTTGATGGACGAACCCGCTTCGGCGCTTGACCCCGCGTCGACCGCTCGTATCGAAGACCTGATTTTTGAATTGCGTGACAACTACACGATCGTGATCGTTACCCACAACATGCAGCAAGCGGCGCGTGTTTCGGATCAAACCGCCTTCTTTTTCGAAGGACGTCTGGTGGAGGCCGGTCCAACCAATCAGCTGTTTACCGCGCCCACCCAAAAACAAACCGAAGATTACATCACGGGCAGATTTGGATAACGATGAGCAAACACTTCGTACGCGACCTCGAAACGCTCGAACGACAAGTTCTTTCGCAAGCTTCGATTGTCGAAGAGATGATCCAGAAGGCGTGCCTCGCGATTCGCGAAATGCGACCCGAGCTTGTCTCGGACGTCATGCAGCACGAAACCATCGTCGATGAACAAGAAGTGCAAATCGAAGAGGAATGCCTCAAGATCCTCGCCCTTCACCAACCCGTTGCAATCAACCTGCGACGGGTGGTGACGATCCTGAAAATCAACAACGACCTCGAACGAATCGCAGACTTGGCCGTCAATGTGGCCGAACGTGCAAGCAGCCTCTCAGGCCACGCCGGCTTGTTGGTGCCAGAAACGTTTGACCGCATGGTTGAAGTCACGGTTGCCATGGTGCAGGCGGCTTTGGATGCCCTGGTAAGTATGGATGTCGAAACGGCCGGCGCGGTACGCATGCGTGACGAAGAAGTGGACGCACTCAACCGCGAAGTCATCGAACAAGTCCAGCAGGTCATGAAGACTCAGCCTGAACTTGTGGAAGCAGCGATGTACCTGTTTTCCGCATCCCGCTATGTCGAACGGATTGCCGACCACGCAACCAATATCGCCGAAGACGTGATCTATCTCGTCGACGGCGAAATCGCTCGCCACAAACACGATCTGGACGCCGTCGTCCAATAAACAATAACCATGGCCAAGCAAAACGTTTTGATCATCGAGGACGACCGTTCGTTGTCGGAAGTCCTCTCGTACAATTTGGAACAGGCTGGTTACAACGTCTCGGTCGCGCACGACGGACAAGACGGACTCAACCAAGCCCAACACAAAACTCCCGATGTCATCGTTCTCGACCTCATGCTTCCCGTCATCGATGGCTTGGAAGTCTGCCGCCGCCTGCGTGCCAATCCGGCCAAAAGCGACGTGCTGGTCATCATGCTGACCGCCAAATCGGAAGAGACCGACCAAGTCGTTGGACTCGCCATGGGGGCAGACGATTACGTCACCAAACCCTTCAGCGTCAAAGTTCTGCTCGAACGAATCAAAGCCTTGTTGCGACGGCGTTCTACCGCCGCCGATGCTCGCAGCGTTGTTGCCTGCCAAGGCATTGTCATTGACCGCGGTCGTCACTGCGTCACAGCTGGCGAAGAAACGCTCGACCTGACGCTGAGCGAATTTGCATTACTCGATACCATGATTCGCCAACCTGGTCGCGCCTTCAGCCGCAGCGAGCTCATCGATGCAGCACTCGGCGATGCAATCGTCCTCGAGCGAACCATCGATGTTCACATCCGAGCGATTCGAAAGAAGCTCGGAGACAACGCTGGCCTCGTCGAAACGGTTCGCGGAATCGGATACCGTTTTCGCGACCCCCGCAACGCAAACGAAGGTGTCGCCGAAGAAACGGTGTCGCCATAGCGGGCGGGCGACGCTCCTGCGGAGCCGGCAGCCAGTTCGGCGGTTGCCGAGCCCCAGTTCGGCGGAAGCCTCACCCTCACGAAGACCATCACGCTTGCTTCAGCACTGCAACCACCCGATCGATCTCCTCAACCGTGTTGAAGTAGTGTGGTGAGAGACGCAACGACTTTTCGACACCTTTGGCATCAAAATCAATCACGGCGTAGACCCTTTTTTGCGCTGACGTGTTGATCTTCTCTGTGCGCAACCGCGTCACCAACCAATCTGGGTCGACTCCTTCAACCTCGATCGAAACCACGGACGACAAACGTTCGCCTCGATCCAGCAACCGTACTCGTGGAAATTGATCTAACTCCTTGCGCAGGTATTGCGAAAGCAACCGAATCCGGCCTTCGATGGCATCGAGCCCAATCGAAGTGGCATAGTCTGCCGCCACTCCCGTCCCCAACACCAATGCCCAAGCGAACTCCCAATTCTCGAAACGACTCGCATCGGCCGTAGGTTCGTATCGATCCGCATCGACCCAATTTGCTCCGTGCATGTCGATGAACAACGGCTCGAGACCCGCTTCAAGGGCGCGGTCGGAAACGTAAAGAAAGCCGCAGCCGCGTGGTCCTCGTAGAAACTTCCGCGAGCTGGCAGAAAGAAAATCGCAGCCAATCTCGCCGACCACAACTGGCATTTGGCCAATCGATTGGCATGCATCGACCAACAGCGGAACGTCATGGTGTTTGCATATTTGACCGGCCCCCACCACATCCTGAACCATTCCGGTGTTTGTCGGAATGTGCGTCACGCAAACAAGCTTGGGACGGTGCTTTGCGACCAAGTCGTCAAGCGATGAAACATCAACGCCACCAGTCGCTCGATCCTCGGCCCGCAAAACGCGGATACCGAAACGCTTTTGCAACGCGAGGAACTGAATCTGATTCGACGCGTAGTCGTTCCGCGTTGTGACAATCGTATCGCCTCGGTTCCACCGAATCGCCGACAGCACTTGTGCCGTCGAAACGGTGGCATTTTCAGTGAACGCGACGTTATGCGGCTGGGCTCCAATCAGATTCGCAACTTGACGATAGGCAACGCGTATATCGGCCGCTCGAAACGCTGCAGCTTCGTAACCGCCGATTTCACTTTCGAGACGGAGGTAGCTGGTCACTTCGTCCACGACCGGCTGAGGCATCAGGGATGCCCCGGCATTGTTCAAATGAACCAAAGCTGACGTCGCCGGCGTTTCACCGCGCAGTCTTTCTACATCCATGCCTACACTTTCGGTCAATCAATCTTCAAAACGATCACCGATCTGATTTCCATCTTCGTCCGTGACACCCGAAAGCGGGTTCTTCAGCACCGCTTCCCACGCAATCTTACGAAACACCCGATCAAGATCAGGGCTTGGGTAACCTGATCGTGAGAACTCGATCTCGTCACCGATCAATTCAGGCGAGCGCCCATACATCGTTGCGTAAAAGACGTAGCCCTCGAGCTGTCCCAAACCTGGGCCAAGATGGCCGAGCCGGTCTCGCCAAAGTGATCGTTGCTTTTTGCCAACCGCTGTATGGATTCCTTCTATTCCTGGCAGCTTGCCCTGATGGTAGTAGTCCACAGCTAAAACCATGGCTTCGCAAGTTGGCAGCACAAAGACGCGATCCGGATATTTCTCGTTCAGTGTATTGATGAGCTTTTCGTTTTCTGCAAACCGCTCCTGCCCGAGACGCGCAACGACCTCGGTCGTCAATTCCGATTCGTCGCTCGGTGTCGACGCAAGTTGCTCGAGTTGAGGCCACGCATCGGCCAAATAGAACTTCATGTCGGGGTTGTACTTCAAACAGAAGTCAATCCAACACGCATAGTATTCGGGTCGGTCCTTGTAGTAGGGGCCCCACATCATCGCGTCCCAATGAGCATTGCAGATCGACGCGAGCAACTTTGGCGTGGGCCTCTTATCGAACTGAAAGATGCCGTTCTCTTGTTCCCACTTGTAGCGAGCACTTCCGGTGATGCCGCCGCCAGTATGCGTCAACAGTGGCGGTTGTTGCAGACCAGCCGCCTTTGCAATTTTTGGAAAGGTCGCGAAACCAGGCGCCATGAAACTATGGCCCGTCGCAACGATACGCAATGAATCGTCCGCTGGTTTGTCGTACCGGGTGATGGCCATTTCATTGCCGCGTTTCACCCATCCAAACGCGTTTGCGATCTCCTCGGGATCGAGATAACAAATCGCGTGCTCTGGGAACGCATCGGCATCCCAGCCCGGATCGACAGGAAACTCCCGTGGCACTCCTCCGCCACGCTGTCGATTGCCAGACAGCTTCTTGCGAAACGCGTTGGCTTCCTGGGCGGATAGTTTTCCATCGCCGTTGGTGTCGGCCTGAGGAAAACGCTTCAACCATTGGCCAAGTTGTTTTTGACTGAATTGGGCTTGGGCAGCGCCGGGAACCAGTAGGGCGAAAAAGATTCCAACAGCCAGTATGATTTGCTTCATCTTTCGATCCTCTTCATTGAACGTCAGCGACATTCTATCCGACCTGACGACCGACCAACCCACTCACCGAAACGGAATCCGACATGTCGCTGTACAAACTTGGCGACCAGAGTCCCCGCGTTGATAAGGACTGTTACATTGCTGACACTGCGACCATCATCGGCAACGTCACACTTGGCCCCGAAAGCAGTGTTTGGTTTGGTGCTGTCATTCGTGGCGACAATGAATTGATTGAAATCGGCGCCCGAGCAAACGTCCAGGACAACGCCGTCCTTCACACCGATCCGGGTTATCCGATGACCCTCGGAGCACGCGTGACCGTCGGCCACCAAGCGACCCTTCACGGCTGCTCGATCGACGAAGACACCCTTATCGGCATGCAAGCAATCGTGCTCAACGGCGCCTCGATCGGAAAGAATTCAATTGTTGGCGCCGGTGCGTTGGTGACCGAAGGCAAATCGTTCCCCGCAGGATCCTTGATCCTTGGTAGCCCGGCAAAGGTCGTCGCCGAGGTCACGGACGAGCAGATCGCTATGATTCGACACGCAGCCAATAGCTATGTCGAACGAGGTCGACGCTATCGAGCGGATCTTGCAGCCGACGAGTGCCGCTGATTGGAGTTTCGTTCCCACCATCAATCACCCTCCCGCTTGCGGGAGGGTCGGACGCAAAGTCCGGGGAAGGGAATAACCGTTGCAAAAGCCCCTCTCCGGGCCTTAGAGCCCGACTCTCCCAAAGGAGAGTGTGAGAACGCGATCCATCGCGCCGCTGGACTCATCGCACCAGGAGCGCGAGCGCTTTGACCAAACGGTCAGCCGCGATTTCAAGTTCCACGAATCGCTCATCATTTTCGGCCGGGCTGCTCTGGCAATGATGTTCCAATTCCCACGATGCGTCGACAACGCGTTGTGCGCCGAAGACCGCTGCAGAACCCTTCAAGGTGTGGGACAAACGCTGGACAACGGGCCAGTCCTGGTCGGCCATCGCTTCCTTGATCTGTGGAACGATTTCACTCGCCTCGCTCAGCAGCGTCTCAGCTAACAGTTGCAGGCGAGAATCATTGTTACCACATAACTCACGTGCTGCGACGAGATCGAGCACGTCATCGGACTCGACCGTCTCGTCAAGATCGTGCGTCTCACTCGGTCGCTCCTCTTGTGATTGCGGATGCGAAACCGTGCTGTTAAACACGCAACGCCCAATCGCATCAAACAACTTCGCGGGTCGAACCGGCTTGGAGACATAATCGTCCATGCCAGCCTCGAGACATCGCTGGCGATCACCTTTCATGGCACTTGCCGTCATGGCAATGATTGGTGTCCGGTTGCCCTGTTGCTGTTCCAGTTGCCGGATTCGCTCCGTTGCGGCGAAACCATCCATCGTTGGCATTTGAACATCCATCAGCACCAGATCGAATTGACCTGATTCATACGCGTCGACCGCGGCTGCACCGTCACAGGCAACCACCACCTGATGCCCACGCTGCTCCAGAAGACCGACCGCCACCTGCTGATTCACCTCGCCATCTTCGGCAAGCAGAATCTTTAGCGGAACGCTGCGACGCTCATCTGATCCATCCCACGTCGCGTTCGAGTCAGGGCGCAGCCCGAGCAATTGCAACAGTGTCTCATGCAACTCGTGGTGAACGACCGGTTTTTGAAGGTACCGTCCAATCTCAAGCTGACGACAAACTTCCATGTCACCGACAGAGGTGCCCATCGAAAGCACCACCAGCTTGCATCCGGCAATCTGCGCATCACTGCGAATCTGGCCAGCCAGATCGAGTCCGTCGACATCCGGCATCCAGCGATCGATCAAAACCACATCGAACGCTCGGTTGGCATTGGCACTCTCTCGAAGCATCCCAAGTGCTTGGCCCGCACACTCGACGGCCACAACGTTGAATCCCCAATCCGACAACAACCGAGAGAGGTTGATGCGGCTTTGCGGGTGGTCATCAACAACAAGCACGCGAAACTGATCGAGGCGGTCGCTATCCACCGAATCATGGTGTCCTTCATCAGCGACGACAAACTCGGCGGTGAAATGAAACGTCGTCCCAACCCCAACACGACTTTCTACCCAGATGCTGCCGCCCATCAACTGAACGAGCTGGCTTGAAATCGCCAATCCGAGCCCCGAACCACCGAAGCGACGCGTCGTCGACGCATCGACTTGACTAAACGATTCAAAAATGTGCTCCCGTTTCGATTCAGGAATCCCAATTCCCGTATCGCGAACAGAAACGTGCAGACAAACCGACTTGCCATCGATCTGTTGGGGCCGAACATCAATCGCGATCTCGCCGCGCTCGGTAAACTTGACCGCGTTGCCAGCCAGGTTCAGCAAGATTTGACCAAGCCGTCCGGCGTCTCCGGACAACACGTCGGGTAACTCGGAAGCAACGTCGTAGACAAGTTCGATTCCTTTTTCACCCGCACGTTGTCCCAACGTCCTCAGTGTTTGACCGATACAGTCGCGGAGGCTGAAAACGGTTTGTTCGAGATCGAGCTTGCCCGCTTCAATCTTTGAAAAATCGAGGATATCGTTTAGCAATCGCAACAGCGAATCAGCGGACTGTTTCACCATCATCATGTAGTTGCGCTGCTCGTCGGTCGGCTGCGTCGCAAGAAGCAACTCGGTCATCCCGACGATCCCGTTCATCGGCGTCCGGATTTCATGGCTCATGTTCGCCAAGAACTGGCCTTTCGCTTCATTCGCTGCCTCAGCCAGCTCTTTGGCGTGACGCACTTCCTCTTCAGCTTGCTTGCGCCGCGTCACATCCCAATACATCACCTGGACGCCGACATTGTTGCCAAACGAGTCTTTGATCGGACCTTTGAATATTTCGACGTACACGCGTCGACCATCCGGTGTCTGATGCGCTTCAACGTCGTTGAAAACGCGTCCCGTTTCGATCACTCTCAAATCGTCGTCGCGATATTTACTCGCAAGGTCGTTAGGGAAGAGATCAAAATCGGTCTTGCCAACCAACTCCTCGAGCGGCAACCCGATTGCTTCGCAATAGCGTTGGTTCCCAAACAAAACTTTGCCGTCACGATCTTTGCGCAACACATGCAGCGGCAGGTTTTCGACAAGAGAACTGTACCGAGCCTCGGATTCACGAATGGCGGTGATGTCGGTACCGATCCCACCAACATAGATCGCGTTGCCACCGGCATCACAAACGATACTGATTCGATCGTGAAGCCATGCCACCGAACCGTCGGGACGGACGATACGGTACTCGTGCTCAATCTGCTGTTGTTTGCCGAGCGACTTGAGATTCTCGATCACCGCATGCCGATCATCAGGATGAATCGCTTCAATCCAGTAATCCTTTTGGCTGAGCAAGTCCGAGAGAGGACGCCCGTAGATGCGTTCGGCAACGGGGTTCGTGTAGAGCAGCGTTTGGCCGTCGAGTGAAGTGCACCAAACGAGATGGTTCGCTGAATTGATCAGCGTGGTAAGCAGCTCTTCGGTGCCCACCCCGACGAAACTCAACGGATGCCCAGCATCTGAAGTTGCCACAACCTTCCCACTTGAATAAGGCGAGCATTTCGATCGACAAGATTCAATCTAGGTCGAGCGGACCTTCACTTCAAGCCTCATTCCCGCTCGTAAACGCACCTCTTCGCTCTCACAAGCACGATGCATCTACTGTTGATTGCCAAGAAAAAACTCAGTCCGCCTTTTCAGGGACCTTTTCGAGGATGTCTAGCAACACTTGATCTGGATCAACGCCTTCAGCCTGAGCCTCAAAATTGAGCAAGACACGATGTCGCATCGCTGGCAGGAAGACCCGACGCACATCTTCGAAACTGACGTTGTAGCGTCCTTCCAAGAGTGCACGCACCTTCGATGCGAGCGCCAACGTTTGAGCACCACGAGGACTGGCCCCCCAACGCACGTACTTGTTGGTGGCATCAACCGAATGAGGCCCATCAGGATGGGTCCCCAGATTCAGCCGCACCAAATAATCTTGCACGTGCGGCGCAAGGATGACTTCACGCACCAAGGCTTGCCACTTAAGGATCTCGTTGCCTTCCATCACTTTTTCGAGCTCGATCTTTTCACCACGCGTGGTGCGATCGACGATCGTATTCAAGTCTTCACGACTGCTGTAGCCCACGACAAGCTTGAACAGGAAGCGGTCAAGTTGCGCCTCGGGCAGCGGGTAAGTCCCCTCTTGCTCAATGGGGTTCTGGGTCGCCAGCACAAAGAACGGCTTATCGAGTTCGAAGCGAGTCCCCGCCGCAGTGACCGTTCCTTCTTGCATCGTTTCGAGCATCGCCGACTGAGTCTTGGGCGTCGCTCGGTTGATTTCGTCAGCAAGCAGGATCTGGGTGAAGACAGGTCCCTGTTGGAATTCGAACCGGCGTCGACCATCTTCGTCTTCGACGATCATGTTGGTTCCCAGGATGTCAGCCGGCATCAAGTCGGGCGTGAACTGAATCCGATTGAAATTCAAATCCATCACCTCAGCCAGCGTGCGAACCAACATCGTCTTGCCGAGGCCCGGTACACCTTCGAGCAAACAGTGTCCGCCGCAAAGCATGGCCGTCAACACACCGTGCACAATGTCGTCGTGACCAACGATCACACGTCCAATCATGTCGCGGACAGCTGTGTATCGGTCGCGAAACTCTTCGGCTTGGGCCTGCATCGATTCTACGGTGTTACTCATCAGCAGCTTTTACGTCCTGTCGGGTCCAAGAAATGACTCGGTTAATCTTAGCCGAAACCAAACAAGGTGGGGGTGCATTGCCACCTCGGAAAACCTTCGGCAGAGAAGTTTTTTCGCGCTTCGGTACGCGACTCAGCAGACATTCGAGGTATCGATCGCCCGCAGAGTCCGGCCTCGCAAAGAGACAGGGGGCTTTTGGCGTCGAGTTTCGCTCGAGTCGCTTCTTGCTTCGCGACCGAGGCGTATAGGGACGCTACTTTCGCAGCGCGAAAGGCGACTATCGAGAGAGCCGGATCGGGCCTAGGCGACTTTCTTCCCGCCTGGTGCACGCAAGTCGAAGAGTCCGAAGATTTCGTCACGACTTAGTCCACCCGCCGCCGGGCCGTCTCCCGTTTCTGAAAAGAGAGCGTCGAACATTTCGCGTTTCTGATCCAACACTGACGCGATCCGCTGTTCGATCGTATTCATTGCCAACATACGCGTCACCGTCACGGCACCGGCGGCGCCGATCCGATGAGCACGATTGATTGCTTGATCTTCAATCGCGGGGTTCCACCAGCGATCGAACAAGAATACGTACTCACAGAACTGAAGGTTCAATCCAACGCTGCCCGCGCCGTAACTCATCAGAATCACGCTGCAATCGGGATCGTTCTTGAACCGATCAATCACACCGTCGCGTTTCTTGTGAGGCACCTTTCCGTGGTATTCCAACGGCCCGAATCGCTCGAGCGCCGGGCGCATCTTTTCGACGCTTGCCACCCACTGGCTGAAAACAATCGCCTTCTTGCCACTTGCGGCCACCTCTTCCATATCTGCAACCAACCGTTCCAGCTTCGCGCTCGAACCGGTCGCGGGATCAAAATTGCAGATCTGCTTCAACCGCAGAACGAGTTCAAAGACGTGCTGGATCGTCAACTCTTGGTCCAACTCCTCGAGCTGAATCACTCCTTCCTTTTCGGCCGATTCGTACGTCGCCCATTGCTCGGGCGTCAGGTCGAGTTCGGCATCGCGGTAGAGCTTGGGTGGCATGTCATCAAGCACCATGTCTTTGGTACGGCGAATGATGTAGTCGCGCGACTGCTTGGCCATCTCGGCCATCGGCATCCCCGTACGCAAGTAGCCTGGCGACAGGAAGTCAAAGATTCCCACCAAGTCGTCCGGCGAATTTTCGACGGGCGTTCCCGTCAATGCCCATGATCGCGTCCGTGGAATCGAGCGCACAATTTCACTCGTCGTGCTATTGCGGTTCTTGATTCGCTGGGCTTCGTCCAACGCCACCAAATCGAAGTGCAACCCACTATCAAGAACGATGTCCTTGTCGCGCATCAAGAGCTCATAGTTGGCGACCTTCACAGGAACATCGGGCGAACGCCAAGCGAATTCACGTTTACTCGCATTGCCCTCGATCGCAGCAATCGGAATCTCGGGCGCCCAAACGGAAAATTCGCGCAGCCAGTTGGTGACCAGCGGTTTGGGACAGACCAAAAGCACACTGCGGATCTCGCCGCTACAGAGCAACAAACGAATCGTGCTGATGCACTGCATCGTTTTACCCAACCCCATCTCATCAGCGAGGATGGCCGAGTAACGCGGGAACATAAAGGCGATCCCGTCCAATTGGTAGGGAAACGGGTTGAACGGAAAATTCAATTGCCCGCTACCAACCAAGACGCCGAGCGGTGGCTGCAAGAGGTAATACAACCGGTCCTGGAGTTTGACCACGTCGTTGGGTGGCTTGATTCGATGCCGCGACAGTTCCTTCATCTGTTCGCGACGCTTCTTCTTTTCAGCGGCGGTTGCCTTCTTGGGCGGCGCTGGCGGTTTGGGCGGCACCCACTGGTTGGCTTCGGGAAAGAGGAAGCCTGTGGTTTGCGGCTTCAGCTTCGGTAACCGAATCGGAAGCGACTTTGGCTCGAGTTTTTCAAGCGGCAGCGTGACAACATCCTCAGGCACAAAGTCGTCAACGCACCAGCTGTGCGATTGATCGATTTCGGCCGTAAGGGTCCGCTGAGCCTGAGTGCTGCTTGAGTTGGGAGCTTTTTGATGCCACATGCGTTTGCCTCGCAATCGACGGATGCAACCAGCGCTAAGCTGCGCGAGCCGTTTGGGCCCGCGCAAGCTGCGAATGAGCCTCGGCAATCGCTTCGCGGATCCGCTCGAAAGGCTCGACCGCATCAGGCAAGTCGCCGAATCGTCCCGCGATATCGCGTGCTCGATCCGCAACCTCCATCGGTACACACAGCGTTGCGCCGGCAAGCTCGATACTCGATGCCCCCGTCAACATGTCTCCGGTCACTGGACCTTCGTCACCCTCAGCCGCTTCCGAAACCAACGCGATCGGAACTTGAATGCGAGTTTCCAATTGAAGCGCTTCGGGTTGGTCACAGCACAACATTGCGATCGGCAATCGGCAACGTTTCACCAACAACGGGCCAATCACTTCACCAATCAAATGATCTCGCAGTGTCGGCCCAAACAGAATCTCGTGTGCTTTGGTCGGTCGCACTGGAAGCGTGCACTGAAACTCAAGCGGTCGTCCTGCGCGATTAAGCAGCAGTAGCCCGCCAGTCCATCCGGTGTGATCGTCCTGGACAACCGTGTAATAACCAAGAGTTGTTTGATCCGATTTATCAGCCACTTGCGAGTCGTCGTTGGTCAATCAATTGGGAGGTGACGCAGAGGCAAGAGAGCTCACCATTGCATGCAAAAAAAGTTGGCGTGAAACCGACGACAACTGCCGTCAATTTGTTGACGCACCCCCGCTTGGGAAACACCAACAGGCAACCTCATTGCAGAAACTCTCTACCTACGTCCGGCGGACGTACGTTCTGTTCATCGGCGCCGGTCTGCGCGGACTTTAACGGTTACTCCGGTTATGCCAACACATGGAAAACAAGCGAAAACTTTAGGAATCTTTCGAAGAAATCAAAGATCAACGCAAAAAAGTGTGCCTCGTTTTTCGATTGCCGCACAATGCGAATTTTCGTTGGTTATACTCAGCGTACCGCTTGGTGTTGTCAGCAAAGAAGTAATCGGAAGTGCAAGTTATGTCGTACGAACAGGAACCTATCTCTCCCATGTTTCGCATTGATGTTTCGGCGGAAGCAGACTCGGAAGCAACGCCTGCATCAAACGAACGGGTGGTGATTGAGTTGCTGCGTGCATTGGTGGCTGGCCAACAACAGCAAAACCGATTGCTTGAAGACATGGTTCAACAGCAAGCCGCGGCGCACAAGCAACGCGTCAACGAGCTGCAGCAATGGAAGAACGCCAATCCTGATTTGGCCCGTTCCTGCCGCAGTGCCGCTGAAACGCTTTCACGCGTGCAAACGCAATTCCTCGACAGCTTGACCGAAGAGATCCAAGACAGCGAAGACCACCTCATGGAAGGTGAGTACATGCTGAACGAATTTGTCGATCGCTTCGGACCTCGCCTCGCTCACCTCAATGGTGTGCTGCAAGTCCTCGCCCAACTCGGCAGCGGCGAGCCAACCGGCAACCAGTAGGTCATGCTCCGCATGACGAAGTAGGTCGTGCTCCGCATGACAACCCGACCATCCCCATAGCCACGCTCACCAGAGCGTGGTTTTTTATTTTTTACCCGGTTCACCACCTTCTACCTGTGAGCCGTACGCGCTAGCGTCGGGCCCTACTCTTCTCCGTAACTACGCTCGCCAGAGCGTGGGAATTCGATAGCCGACTCGCAGGAACCTCGACTGGGGTAGGCACCTACGACGGTTTGATTCCTCGAGGCCCGACGCTAGATAGCGCGTTCGGCTCACAGCCATCGCCAGAGCGTGGGAATATCTTTATTACGCAGCTTGCGAGCGCGGCCACCTTCTGGCGAAGGTAGCTACAACGGTCTGTCTTCTCGGGGCCCGACGCTAGCGCGTTCGGCTCACAGCTATCGCCAGAGCGTGGGATTTTCTCACGACGCGGCTCGCCAGCTCATCCACCTTCTGGCGAAGGTAGCTACGACGGTTCGGTTTTTCACGGCCCGACGCTTGCGTGTTCGGCTCACGGACGCCCCGCTACTTGTTGCCTAGGCAATACAGGTACTCTTCTCGAACGTCGCCATTCATCTTGGCGACGCGTGCAAAGATCTGACCACCGCAAATGGTGGGCGTAGCAAAGACGCTTGTTCCCAGCTTGCTCTTTCCAAGCTGTTTGAATTCCTCGGTGTTGGCTTCAAAAACAAAGGTCTCACCATCCTCGTTGGTTGCGTAGATACGATTGCCAACAAGCACGGGTGAACTGCTGAAGGTGCCCCCCAGCCGCGCTTTCCAAACCTGTTCGCCATCGTCACAGCGAAAGCAGCTCGCAATCCCGGCATCGAGCGTCAAGAACAAATAACCATCGTGTTCGACCATCGAGGGAACGTAGTTGCGCAGGTTGTTTTCCCAAACGACGGTGCCTGATCCATCGGCCTTCACTGCGGACATGTGGTTCTTGGGGTAACCTCCGCTTGTAAAGACATGCGTGCCATCGGACACCGCTGTGGTCACACATTCGGTCGTCGAACCTTCGATCTCCCAAATCACTTTCCCCGTCGTCGGATCGAGCGAGGTCACCCGTTCGCAACCGGTCATGACAAGCTGCGTGCGGCCTGCGGCATCGATCACGATCGGCGAGGGATAGTTGGGTAACTCCGGTCGCTTGTGCCGCCAAACCTCGCCACCCGTTTTCTTATCGAAACCGACAATCGCGCCGCCGCCTTTGTTGTCCGCTGACGCGATCACCAAATCCCCGTAAAGCAATGGCGAAGCGGCGAACCCTTGATGGACGATGTAGTCGCTGACTTTCTTTTGCCAAACGATGTCGCCACCCAAGCTGAGCGCCGTTACCCAGACGGCGTGGTCGTTGTAAAAGGTCACATAAATCAATTCACCGTCGGTGGCGGGTGTCGAAGAAGCGAGCGACGCCTTTTCATTTGGCTGTTTCTTTCCCTTGACCTTGAACCCGCCCTCATGAACGATCGCTTCCCATTGCTGTGTGCCGCTTGCGCGATCGAAACAGAGCAAGACCTGAACCTCACGGCTTGCGTCTGCGGTAACAAGATATACATGGTCACCAAGCACCATTGCTGATCCATGACCGCGGCCAGCCACTTTGGCTCGCCACAACACGTTTTCAGTCTCGCTCCATTGCAGCGGTGGATTCTGATCGGCCTCTGCCGTTCCATCGTGCCGCGGGCCGCGCCAATTGGGCCAATCGGTCTTGGTCGGTTCCACAGCAAACGCGAACGTGCTGAGCATCATCGACAGCACACTGCAGCGGCAAAGGAAGTTCATCACAAACTCTTGTAGGCGGGAATATTTTTGAAGGTGACGCCGGCGGGACAAACGTCAGCAATGGTCAATCAGTGAGAGCTACTTTGCCGTTTCGACGAATCGCGATTCGCGCAATACCGTGACTTTGATCTCACCGGGGTAAGTCAATTCTTGTTCAAAGGCCTTCGCGATATCGCGACAGATCGCAGCGGCGTCTTCATCGGTCGTCTTTTCACTACCGACGATCACTCGCAACTCACGGCCAGCGCTGATGGCAAACGCTTGACGGACTCCTTCGAATCGCGTTGCGATCGCCTCGAGCTCTTCCATCCGTTTGACGTAGCGTTCAAGCGATTCACGACGAGCGCCGGGTCGGCTCGCGCTGCAAGCGTCGCCGATCGCGACGAGCATTGTATACGGGTGCTCCACAACAATTTCATCGTGATGGCCAAACGCAGCATGCACGACTTCGGCGCCTTCGCCATTGCGCCGCAGAAGATCCGCGCCGATCTTCGGATGCCCGCCCTCGAGCTCGTGATCCGCCGCCTTGCCGATGTCGTGCAGCAACCCGCAGCGACGTGCGAGATCAGCGTCCATCCCCAACATCTCGGCAACCAACCCCGAAATGAACGCCACTTCAATACTGTGTCGCAAAACGTTTTGGCTGTAGGACGTTCGAAAATGCAAACGCCCAAGCATCCGAATCACTTTGTCGTTCAAGCCTGGAACGTTCACTTCGTCGGCCGCTTCACGCCCCTTTTGCAGAATGAAGCCGTCGATCTTCTTCTCCGTCTCACCGACGACTTCCTCAATTCGTGAGGGGTGAATCCGTCCATCGCTAATCAGCGCGTCCAATGCTTGGCGTGCAATCTCACGGCGAACGGGATCAAAGCCACTGACGATCACCACGCCCGGTGTGTCATCGATGATCACGTCGACCCCCGTCGCTTTTTCGAAAGCGCGAATGTTTCGTCCTTCGCGGCCGATGATGCGACCTTTCATGTCATCGGTCGGAACATCGACGGTGCTGGTTGTCGTCTCAGCCGTATAGGTCGACGCATAACGCTGGATCGCAGTCAGCAACATTTCGCGACCTTGCTGGTCGACCAACTCTTCGAGCTGCTTTTGGTGCTTCAGCAATGCCGACCCGCGTTCATGTTGAAGGTCTTGTTCCAAAGCTTCCATGAGCCGCTGACCGGCTTCTTCGCGCGTCATGCCACTGGCCGATTCAAGCACCTCCTGCTGCTTCTTCAGCACTGCATCAAGCTTTACCCGCTGGTCGTTGATCGCGCGCATTTGGGTTGCCAGGCGATTTTGGCTGCTCTCGAGACCTCGTTGCTGTTTTCGCAGAGCATCTTCTTGCTGTTGCAGCAGCTCGTCACGTCGATCGAGTTTCTTTTCGCGGACCAGATGACTCTTGCGGCCATCAGCGATTTCCGATTCCGCCTCGGCCTTGATCGACAGAGCGGACTCTTTCGCCGCCAGTAGAAGCTGGCCCCGTTCCGTTTCGGCCGACTCGCGAGCGTTATTGAGTACTTGGTTAGCCTCTTCCTGAAGCTTGGCCTGTCGGCCTTTTTCGGTCCATTTGAAAAAGCCAAAGGATGCGGCCAATCCCACGATCAGTGAAATCAGGCAGTACAGTGCGATAGTCGCTGTCATCTATCCGTCCTCGATCCAGAGGACTCCAAAACCGTACCCCCAACGCGCACGAGCGCAGCATCATCGCTGAAACTCGCGTTTGTTTACGCGAAAGGTGCGTTGGCTCGACAAGAGAGGTGGCGAGCACGGGGCTTTGCGGAGACGTTCGCCGTTGGCCTTGTACCATCAAATTCCAATCATGGTTTTGCTTCGCAACCAGCGAATCGCCGTGAGCGACCGCGGCGAAGAATCGACCCTTCCGACAACTGTCGGCGAGCCGAATCAACACGCAAAGTAAAATCCACATGATGGGAAAAGGGCGAAGGCAAGGGAGACAACGCCGAGTCAATGCAGCAATGCGTTTTGTCGATTCGAAAAGAGATTCAACGCAACACGGGCAGGAGCTGGCAAAGCCGGGTGATTTTGTTGTCCGATGGAGTTGTTAATCTTTGTTGTTCACGTCGACAGTTGAGCAAGAGTTTGTTCAGACTGTGTTAAAGAGATTACCACCTCGCGGACCGCGGCGAAACAACCACGCGGTGAAATACTAGGCCACAACATGCCCGCAGACGGGGAAATCAACGTGCCCGCAGATCGGGAAATCGAAGACACTTTTGATCGATTGCTCCGTGAATTCGAAGCCGCCTGGCCTCTGCGGCGTTGGCAAAACGTAGGCGTCGTGATCGGCTGCAGCGGCGGTGCCGACAGCGTGGCCCTCGCAATCGCGATGCATCGTCTGCGGTCTTTCGCAGTCACATTCGTACAGGGTTTTGTAACGCTCGCGCATTTCAACCATCGTCTTCGTGGTGCCGAATCGGATGCCGACGAAGCGTTTGTCAGAGAGCTCGCCAACGACCTCAAATTCCCATTCATCTCGCAATCCGCGTCCGACCAGGCGCATGACGAGTCGTCATTGCGGCGATCCCGACTGGATTTTCTGCGACAGGTCGCGGCCGAAACCGGTTCTCGCTATATCACTGTCGCTCATTCCGCCGACGACACCGTCGAAACAGTTTTGCATCACCTTTTTCGCGGCACCGGCCCGAGTGGGCTAACTGGCATCCCCAAGCATCGTCCACTCGGTGACGACCTTGTCTTGATCCGCCCCCTTTTACAGACGCGACGACAATTGATTCGCAATGCGCTGCGGTCGATCGGCCAAACGTGGCGTGAAGACTCGAGCAACGCTCAATCGCAATACACGCGCAATTGGATTCGCAACGAGCTGGTCCCAATCATCCAGTCGCAATTCCCCAACGCCTCCGACGCGATCCTGCGCGCTTCGGCATCGATCGGCGACCTCGACGATTTTGTTAACGAACAAGCTCGAGTTTGGCTCAGTCGAAACCTGGTCGGTGATCGCCCGATCCAAGTTCGAAAAGACGCGGAGGTTGCTACGCCGGTTGTCGTCGCAGCCATGAAAGAACTTTGGCATTCGCAACGCTGGCCGCTCGGCGAAATGTCGCGTGAACACTGGTTGCGCGTAGCGGATGCGATTCGTGAAGCTCAAACCGATTCAAGGTTCACCCTTCCCGGCTCGATCGATGTCGAAATTGGCGAATCACAGATCACACTCACCAAGTGATCCATAGTCGCCTTTCGCTCCGCGAAAGCCGCGAGCACCAAAGCTACTTTCGCGGAGCGAAAGGCGACAATGGTAGGCCGGATCAAGGAGCAACAGCGACGCTGATCCGGCGTGCTACAGATCGCAATGAGCCGCGATCGCGTGAGCGGCCGGGCCCTACTCGCCTTCACACTCGATGCGCGTCGGCAAGAGCCCGAGGCCTGACGGCCAGCGGCTCACGGGAACTGCGCTAGTTGGTTGCGTCGGCTGTCAGCGAGACCAACAAATCTTCATTCACTTCGGATCGATCGATGGCAACAACCACAGTATGTTTGCCTTGCTCGAGCACAATCTCTTTTAGTTTCCAGACAGGTGTCGGCTTGCCGTCGACCCAGGCTTCGATCCCTTCGTTTGGCAACTCAAGCCCCGCTGCGCCTTTGCTTGGCAATTCGATCACAAACCGAACAAACGAGGTTGGTGGCGTCTGCCGATGCTGTTTGAATTGATCGAGTTCACCAAGCGGCAACGAACCGTCAACCTTGGATGTGATGACGCGCCACTGCATTGCTGGATCATCACTTGCGACCGTGTCGGTGCTCGTGCGATTCAATCGGCGATTGGCTTCATTGCTATAAATCAGTGTCTCGTAGCTACGCACGACCGGTTGAGTCGACACGGTAAACGCAGAGGTTCGACCCAACTCGGATAGAAAAGTAATCAGATCAACAAGTTCACGCTTGCTGAGTCCATCCATCGTCCCATCGGGCATCAAAGAGCGGCCTGGCTTTTGCCCCGTGATCTCTTCGGTATCAATCTCGCGGTACTTCCCATCGGCAAGCCGCAAGCGAACGGACTCGTCTGATTTGCCGACCACAATTCCATTGATCGCTTCGCCATCTTCGGTCAACACACTCAGGGTCGTGAATCCTTCTTTCAGCTTGGCATTCGGAGCAAGAAGCGATTCGATGATGTAATCCACTTGCGAACTTCCTCCCATACTGATCAAGTTCGGCCCGACCAATCCACCCGCTGTTCCGATCGCATGGCAATTGATGCATTGCAGGTTGGCTCGGCGATAGATCGCTTCGCCTCGGGCGGCGTTTCCTTCCGCTTTGACGAGCGATTCAAGCTGCTTTGAAAGTTCGGGCGTCAATTTCCATGACGCGTCGCTCAGCTTTCCAGCTTTGGTGATCGCCGCCTCCAATGCACCATTACCGCCAGCGGTTCGCACTCGCCGCAGCAAGTGCCGGGCGCGGTCGGCTCCCAACGTTTCACTTTCGATTCGCTTGGCAATCAACGCCGGCAGGTCTTTGCGTTTCATCAACTGCACAACAAGGTCATCGCCCGCGTCACCGGTCGCGTCTTCCTTCGAAAGGTTCACCACCGCGTTGATCGCAGCACGAGGACGGTTGGACGCAATCGCTCGTGTCGCGGCAACACGCGTCGCCAAATCTTGATCACGAGACAAGCGATCGATGGTTTGTCGTGCGGATTGTGAATTGAATCGCCCCATCGCAGCGATCAAATCCGCCTTCGTTTCACCCTTTGCGTCGGGAAGCAGCTGGATGAAGGTCGCTTCCAGCGCGTTGGCATTCCACGCCGCCGCGGCAGCCGCGAGCGCATCCATCAACGCGGGACTCGAGGTCAATGCGTCACTGTGTTGCTTGGCCAGCTGCGACAATCGATTCGCTGCGTCCGCGGGAACGGTTTTGTCGCGCGCCGTACGATCAATTAACGACTGCAAGTCAGACCGCTGCAAGTCCTTGCCCTTTTTCGCCACCACGTGCGCGAGAACAGCGCCAAGCTGATTGGCGTTACCGGCACTGGCAACTGCCGAAACCAAACCGGCAGGTAGATCGCTCGATTGCTGGGCAACGACCACATCCACGGCTGTCTGAGCAGCCGCGGGTGTCCCAATCGCTCCAACGGCAAACGCAAGCTCGCCCCAACGATTGTTCCAATCAATCTTCGCCAAGACCGACCCGTCGGTGGTTTGGTCGAGACTTCGAAGCGATTGCCAAATCGCAAAATCCAAGTTCGGATCCACCGGTTTTGACACGGCCGCAGCGACCAAGGAGGCTGCCTCGGCACCGGTTCGTTGTCCGTTGCTGACGACCGCCTCCAATCGGACGCGCGGGTCTTCGTCGTTGGTCCGGGAAACAACCAACTCGCTCAATTGATTTCGCAGGGTCGAGCCCGCGTCGGCGTTTAACCGTAACCGCCAAACACTTCGCAGCACCGTTCGGGTCGCCTTTGCCCCGCCAGCGTCGGCCAGCGCAATCGCTTTTTGGGCGTCGGACAGCGACACTTGACTGAGCACTTCATTCATCCACAGCACTTCAAGCCCGCGCTGTGGTGACGGCGAACGGTCGCGCCACGATCGCAGTTTTTTCATCACTGCTTCCGGCGCCGCCTTGGCGCGGCCCCAAAGCTCTTGGCGTGCAAATTGGCGAACGGCGAGCGCATCGGCTTCCAAAGCGTCAATCAACTGATCGTCGTCGAGTGATTCGAAATTCGGCCAACGGTCGAGGGGACGCGACGGGAAGGAAACGCGCCAGATGCGGCCATGCTTTCGATCGCGACGATCATCACGAAAATCGACTTCGCCATGTTGGATGATTGGGTTGTACCAATCGGCAACGTAGATCGCTCCATCGGGCCCCATCCGCGCATCAATCGGGCGAAACGCAACGTGCGGTGTTGTGATGATCTCGGGTTGTTGGCGCCCGATGTAGCCACTACCGGCTGGTCGCACAGTGAAACGACAAACACGGTGCGAACGAAAATCGTTCGTCACAAAATCGCCAGCCCAACTTTCCGGAATGTGTTTGCCAGACAGTATCTCGAGGCCACAGTGTTTGGGACTTCCAGGATTCATCCCCTTGAGCCAGCGGGTCGCGCCAGGCGAAGTGACAAACACGGAGTCGGGAAAGACGTAGTTGATTCCTTCAAAGTAGGCACCGTCCGTAGCAAACGACTCGCCCACCGAATCAAACACGTGTCCCCAAGGATTCACAAAACCCTTGCAGAAGACTTCGAGTTGGCCGGTGTCGGGGCGATATCGCCAAATGCCACCGCCATCGAGATGGCGACTGCCGTACGGCGTATCAACGTGACTGTGGATGTAGATCGATTGATTGAAGTACAAACATCCGTCTGGCCCCCAGCGCAAAGTGTGGACCAGGTGGTGTGTGTCTTCGGTACCGAACCCACTCAAAACGACGCGCCCACGATCCGCCTTGCCGTCTCCGTCGGTGTCCTGCAAGTAAATCAGCCGCGTGCTTTCAGCAACGTAAGCGGCATTGGGGCCATCGGGCAGGACTCCGGTCGGAATCAAAAGTCCATCCGCGAAAACGGTCGCCTTGTCACCGGTTCCATCGCCGTTGGTGTCGCGCAAGACGATGATTTTGTCGTTTGCCTTTTCCCCCGGTTGGATTTGCGGATAAACCTCGCTGCTCGCGATCCAAAGACCGCCCGCCGAATCAAAATTCATCTGAATCGGCTTGCGAATGTCAGGATCGGCTGCGTACAGATTTGCGGCCGCCGCAGGGTCGACCTTCATCGCGGCCAACTCGGCCACCGGATCAGGCTTCGGAATCTCGGTCAAATCGCGCTGCGCGAAAGCCGAGACGGGGTAGGCGACTAGCCCAACAACGACCATGAACGGGACAAGTCGGGGGGTAAGCGATGGCATCACGGCCGATAGACCTTGGGCGAGCAGGAATGAGGTGAGAATCTTCTTGGCGGGACTGAGGATTATAGATGGAGCACGCGTCTTGAGGTTGTCCAACAAGGCGAAATGCGAGTTTGACCCCACTCAAGATGGCGTCTAACCTCTAAAATGAAGTTCAGTGTTGAGGAAGAGACGAAATTTGGCTCCTCTCCACTGACGATACCACCCCAATGTAGTCTCGGCTCGGGCCTCAAGAATGGCCTTGGCTCACGGCTTCGGTCATTGCGGACGCAATGACCAGATTCACCACTCAAGCAATGATGCACAGAAAGAGGGGATACTCGATGCGAGCAGTCGCTGCAGCAAAAGACGAAAGAGCCAAGACCATTCGACAACGTCTCGTGATGACGTTCATCTTTTTGATGGTCGTCGCGGTCGCCTCATCGGCGATGGCACAATCCAACCGCAAACGCAGTGACGACAAGCCGAAACCGCGACCGGTAACGCTCAAAACCAAAGATGGTGTGAAGTTGAGCGCGTTCTATTTCCCTTCGGATCGAGGCAAAGATGCCACCACCGTATTGCTGGTGCATGAATGGAAAGGACAAGCGGGTGCCTACGCCAAGCTGGTGATCGCCCTGAACAAAGCGGGCTGTGCCGTTCTGGCGCCAAACTATCGCGGTCACGGCACAAGCAAGGAATACACCAACCGAGCGGGCGAAACCAAAGAATTCAACGTCGAACAGATGTCCAAACGCGACATCGAAAACATCATCTCGTTCGACTTGGAAAAGGCCAAGGCGTTCTTGAAAGATGAAAACAACGACGAATCGCTTAACCTCAACGCACTCGTGGTCGTTGGTGTCGGCGAAGGCTGTGTGATGGCAGCCCGATGGGCACAACGCGATTGGCAATTTCAAAGCATCGGGCGCGTCAAGCAAGGTCAAGACGTCAAAGCACTCGTTTTGATTTCTCCGGAAAAGCAAATCAAAGGTGTCGCGCTTGACCCAGCCCTGAACGACCCCAACTTGGTCCGCCTGCCAATCATGATTGCAGCAGGAAAAACGCACGACGAGGCCGACGAGGCTCGACGAATCGCCAAGCGTATCGAAAGCGTCAAGAAACGGCTCGGGCGCGGAACCGCCGATGGTTTCGATTTGGTGATGCCCAACACTTCGTTGGGTGGAGTTCGCCTTGTTAACGAACAGAGCTCCGGTGTCATTCAAGCCATCGTCAGTTTCGTCAACTCGAATATCGTCGTCAGTGACGAAGAAAATCCCTGGATCGAGCGCCGATAGAGCTCAGGCCTTCGGTATCTTGGTTGGAGTTTGCCTGAACCACCTTTGGGCAACGCCAACCCATAGTCGATCGCGACCTGTTCCAATCCCGCCAAACGGGTCGCAAAGGGAGAACGAGCAAGTCCGACATGTGCAAACCTCGATTCCTTCGCGCAGCCTTGGTTGCGCTGCTTGCCGTCGCCCCCCTCGCACAGGTCAAAGCGCAGTCCGCAGCGGCTCAGCCCGACGACTCGACAACTTCTTCATCGACCAAGGTCGATTTTGCCAAACAGATCCTGCCGATCCTTTCCGACAAGTGTTTCGTTTGCCACGGGCCCGATTCGGACGATCAATCCGACCTGAGACTCGATTCGCTTGAAGCGGCGACCACCGACCTTGGCGGTTACAAAGCAATCGATCCAGAGGCGCCAGCGCAAAGTGAATTGTTGTCGAGGATCTTTTCCGAAGACGACCCCATGCCGCCCGAGGGTGCTGAGAAACAGCTGACCGAGGACGAGCGAGCGCTGTTGAAACGGTGGATTGAATCGGGAGGCCAATACGCAACGCATTGGGCTTTCGTACCACCGCAAAAACAGCCAGGCCTGCCAAGCGATGTGTCCGCCATCGATTGGTACATCGAACATGGATTACGCGAGGCCAAGGTTTCGTTCGCGCCGGAAGCCGACAAGTCTGTCCTTGCTCGGCGCGTCGCACTGGTACTCACCGGCCTGCCACCAACGGCCGAGCAATTGGCAACGTTCTTGCAGGATGATTCCGAAGGTGCCTATGAACGTCTCGTCGATTCGTTGCTCGAGAGTGCGCGGTTTGGCGAACATCAAGCCCGCTACTGGCTCGACGCCGTTCGCTACGGTGACACCCACGGATTGCATTTGGATAACCGACGCGGCATCTACCCGTATCGTGATTGGGTCGTTGGCGCCCTGAACCAGAACCTTCCGCTCGACAAGTTCATCACCTGGCAAATTGCCGGCGACTTGATGCCAAATCCAACACTCGCACAACGGGTGGCAACGGGCTATGTGCGGCTTAACCCGAGCACGGGTGAAGGCGGCGCCATTCCCGCCGAGTTTCAAATGAAAAACAACTTTGACCGAGTCGAAACTCTCGGAACTGTTTTTCTTGGATTGTCACTCACCTGCGCGCGATGCCACACGCACAAATACGACCCCATTCCGCAGTCGGAGTACTACCAACTTCTGGCGTTCTTCAACAACACTGCCGAACCAGCGCTCGATGGAAACTCTTACACCTACGGGCCGACCGTCAATGTTCCCGATGGACAAGCGGCATGGATGCGGTGGAACGAAATGGAACAACGTCGTGACGCCTTGCTTGATGAAGCGAGCGTCCGAGTTGGCGACGGGAATGCGCACGTCGAGTTTTCTCGAGCCCGGAGCAAATGGCGCACCTTCAATTGGCGGATCTCACAACCCTACGACTCAAGTGCCTCACCGAGCGATCAATGGCAGAAAGCGGTCGGACTGCCTGGAACCATTTCGGGTAAACAAGCTCGCAACAAACTCCCCGGCAAGGACCAATCCGTTTCGATCGCCTTTCAAGCCAAGGTCGGTACGGACCAGCACCTTCAATTGACACTCTCGGGTGCAGCCGGCACTGCGGTGTACGTCGACGGTAAGCCCGAGCCTCTCGTTACCAAAGACAATCACGAGCCCCGACTGACAGTTCCTATCTCGTTGTCTGAGGGCCAACACAATCTCGAAGTCCGAGTCGTTGGGTTCGGCGGAATGGCGCAACTTGAATTGCAAGTTTCCAATCCGTGGGATGCGTTGGCCAAAACCGGCGACTGGGCGAAGTGTGATCGCAACGACCAGATGGCGATGATCGCCGACGCGGCCGGTCCCTTCGGCTCGGGAGACCTACAAGTTCGAGCTGCCCAGCTATCGCGTGAAATCACCGAAGCACAAAACAGTTTCACGACCACCCTGGTTGCACGAGAGCTTGCGAAACCTCGGCAAACGCGAATGCTCAATCGCGGCGAGTACGACTTGCCCGTTGGCGAACCCCTCACACCAGGCATCCTCAGCGTTTTGGGCGACTTGCCTGATGATGCGCCGCGCAACCGACTTGGGTTGGCGGCTTGGCTCACGTCGTCAGAGAACCCGTTGGTCTCGCGTGTCCTGGTCAATCGAATCTGGCAGCGAACGTTCGGTTTTGGGTTGGTCCGCACGCCCGAGGACTTTGGGCTGCAAGGAATGCAACCGACTCATCCGGAATTGCTTGATTGGTTGGCGGTCGAGTTGCAAGAGAACGGTTGGAACCTGAAACAACTCTTGCGGCAAATGGTGACCAGCCGAACGTTTCGCCAAAGCAGTGTTTGGCGACGCGACATCGACGATCCCGAAAACCATCTCTACGCTCGTGCATCAAGCTACCGACTCGATGCAGAAGTCCTTCGCGACATCGGGCTACTAACCAGCGGCCTGCTTGATGATCATATGGGCGGCGAAGGGTTTCGTCCCTACCAACCGGCTGGCATGTGGATGGCCCTGGCGCATCCGGCGAGCAACACCAAGAAATACGTTCGCGACGAAGGGCAACAAGTTTATCGGCGAAGCCTGTACGTCTATTGGAAACGCACAAGCCCCCATCCAATGATGACGCTTTTCGATGCGCCCGATCGCGAATCAAGCTGTGTTCGTCGCTCGCGAACCAACACGCCACTTCAATCGCTTGGCCTATTGAACGAAATCCAACGAATTGAAATGGCTCGATCGCTTGCCCAGCGTTTGATCAAAACGCACTCCGACGATGAAGCGAGGATCAACCAGCTTTATCAATGGATCGCTTGTCGCAATGCCAATGATCGTGAGCTCGGTGTGGTCCAATCTTTGATTGAATTCATGACCGGGCGTTATCAAGGATCGCGTGACGATGCGTCGGCCCTGCTTGCCGTCGGTGATGCGCCGGTCGATTCCGATCTCGAGCCCACTGAAGTCGCAGCCTGGACTCAGGTATGCTGCACCCTGTTGGCGAGCGACGCAGCGTTATTGTTGTATTGATCACCGGCATTCTCCATTTTCTACTCCACTCCTTCCCCAAGCGTCCGACGCATCCCTCGCGCTGCCGCTCCCACCTCGTTTCGCCACCACAATGCCAACCAAGATTACCGATCTCGATGTACGCGACATCCGTTTTCCCACATCCGACGCACTGCACGGATCGGATGCGATTCACGTCGACCCCGATTATTCCTGTGCCTACGTCACATTGACCACCGACGTCGACGGGCTTGAAGGACATGGAATTACTTTCACACTCGGCCGCGGCACCGAGCTCTGCGTCGCAGCGATCAAAACACTCAAGCGGTTCGTCGTCGGCCGCACGCTCGAGTCGATCACCGATGACTTCGCCGCATTTTGGCACGACACCTGTAACGAAAGTCAATTGCGTTGGCTGGGGCCCGAACGAGGTTTGATCCACACCTCGTTCGCGGCCGTCGTGAATGCTCTCTGGGACCTCTACGCCAAACAACAGGGCAAACCTGTATGGAAGCTGCTTTCGGACATGTCGCCCGAGCAGTTGGTTTCCTGCATTGACTTTCACCACATCACCGATGCGCTGACTCCTGACGAAGCGATCGCCATCCTGAAACAGAACGAGTCAACCAAAGCTGAACGCGAAGAAGAACTGCTCGCAGGCGGTTTGCCCTGCTACACGTCAAGCGCCGGGTGGATGGGGTATAGCGACGACCATCGTCGGGAACTCTGCCGCAAGTATCTCGACCTCGGTTTCGACTGGTTCAAAATGAAAGTGGGGGCCAATCTCGACGACGACCTGCACCGAGCCGCAATCATTCGCGAAGAAATTGGCGAGGATCGACATCTGATGATGGACGCCAACCAAGTTTGGGACGCCGCTGAAGCGGTCGATCAGATGGGCAAGCTCGCGAAATTCAATCCCGTCTGGATCGAAGAACCCACCTCGCCTGATGATGTCCTCGCACACGCTCGCATCTCGAAAGACATCGCTCCGATCGGTGTGGCAACGGGTGAAGCCATCGCAAACCGTGTGATGTTCAAACAGTTCATGCAAGCGGGCGCGATGCAGTATTGCCAGATCGATTCGTGTCGCGTCGGTGGGGTCAACGAACTCTTGGCGATCATGCTGATGGCCGCCAAATTCGAAATCCCCGTTTGCCCCCATGCCGGCGGCGTTGGCTTATGCAACTACATCCAACACCTTTCGGCGGTCAACTACATCGCCATCTCGCCGTCGCTCGACGGAGTGGTGCTCGAGTTTTCGGATCACCTGCACGAACACTTCGTCGATCGCCTACGAGTCGAAAAGGCAAAGTACCGCTTGCCGACCAAGCCGGGCTACAGCATCACGATGCTCGAAGATTCGCTGCGCGACCACGAATTTCCAACGGGCGCGGTTTGGCGCGACCGACGTTAGCAAGTGGTCCGCGGCGACGATGACGCATACCCCAACCACGTCGACTGTATCCCGCCAGATGAGTCGACGTGGTCGTTCTGCGTTCGACCGAAACGCGACCTACCGCAGGGTCGACTCCGCGGGTGCCTCGGCGATCTGAACCGCGTCGTTGACGATAACGTCGCCGGGTTCGCCCAACTCGAACGACTCAGGTTGCTCAAACGGTTCCAGGCAGACATCACTTTCGACCACCGCACCAGCTCGAGCCAACAGTGCCGCCCCTGCTGTTTCTTTGACCGGCGGAACGATCTTCGAAGGTAGCGGCCAGACCGAGGCAAGTTGCGACACGGCTGATTCTCGTACCCGGCTACTTCGCACCGACACCCGCACCAGGGTATCGCCGTACGTGGTCAACTGTGCCCAATCGGCGTAGTCAATCGCCACACTATCGACACGCCAAATCAGATCATCAAGCAAACAATCGGGCGAGGTGTTGAGTGTGAATGCAACCTCGGCTGCTGCCGCCTCTTCTGCAACAACCTCGACACTCGCTTCATTGGCGTCGACTTCCTCAACGACCGCCAAGTCTGCTTCGTCGACCGGTGCCTCAGCAACCTTCTCTTCAGGTTGGTTCTCTTCGGATTCGTTTGCTACTGCCGCTGGCGCAGCTTCGGTGGCCGTCCAAATCGGGTCACATTCCGAACGGCCTCGCGAGCAATACGGGTCGGTCACCATCGGGAACACACTCCACACGCGAAGATCGCGAGCCGCCAAATCGTAGGGCATGTAGGCTTCTTCCAACGTCACGATGATGGGTGACGAACCAACCTGAGAAACCGCGGGGCTAGGCACTTCGCTGCTCGGTTCAGCGTCCGCCTTTTCCGTTTCTTCGACCACTTCGGTCTCAACAAAGATCACGACGCTTGGCCCCCATTGTTCCAGGTCCGAGGGGGATGTTTCCGTTGCGTCCTCCGAGGCGAGTAGTTCCCACGCCGGATCGACCGAAGGTTCCGCAAACTCGCTTGCTTCGGCATCAGCGTCAATTGGTCCGGCAACGACATCGACAGCCTCGGCATCCTCCGCAGCATTCTTGTCAGCACTTAGCCCAACTGCCTCCGCGATCGAATCGAGTACTTCGTCAACGGTTGGTGCGGGAAACGCTTCTACCGCAGCAATCACGCCGGCCTCATCAATCACTTCTTCAACCGCGGTGGCTTCGACGGCTGGCTCGGACGCTTCATCAGCTTCCTCCTCGTCCGCTGCCCGTTCCGCTTCCGCTTTTGCTTTTTCAAACGCGTCCGCCCACCATTGCTGGAAACGTTTGACTTGCTCAAGGGTGTGCGGCATGTTGGGGCCGACCATCGCAAACGGTTCAATGATCTGCTCGACCGAAATCCCCGCCGATGCACAGGCGGTTGCGGCGGCGGTCGCCAGCGATTCTTCGAAGGTGTTGCTGGGTTGCGGCTCGGTTTCTTCGATGGGCCAAGCGAGCGCGTCGGGATACAGCTGGAATGTCGAGGACGTTCGCGACGCCATGGCGACACGTGGTACGGGACACGAATCGTGCGTGGCCCAACCACAAAGTTCATCTTCAAATTCGTTTGCCGTTTCGCTCTGCTGCAATTCAAACTCGCAGGACGACATCACTGGTTCGCAGCCTTGGAATTCATTGCCGCAATCGATTTGTTCGGCGACAACGATGGGAGAGATTGCAAGGCTGGTGAGTGCTGCGAGAAGAGCAAAACAAGCACGACGAATCATCAGAGAAAGAGGGAGACACATGGATGAAGTTCCTCCTGAATGCAAACGTCCGACCATCCTTGAACACGGTGCCTAGATAATGTGTGTTCGTTGGTTTTCCACTTGGGACGCTGCGTGGCGGGTGGGTTGGGAAGTGTGTGTTTCACGCCAACCAGGTTTCGCGTATTGTCGAACGCGAACAGCTTTTAGGGTTAGCGGAACATGGCAACGTATCGGCGACCTTGCGAGTCGGGCTTGCTTTCGCAACTAGGAATTCAGTGCGGATTCCCGACTTGCGTTCCGGTTGTGCGGACTTCTCGGACAGCACACCCGAACCCCGCTGGACGAGTGAAAATACCGCAATTCCCAGGGTACGATGTCGCGTCATCCGTAGGTCATGCTCCGCATGACAATCTCTTCCATCTGCCGTTGCCACCCATCTGAGAAGATAGATGGATCCATCAGCAATCCGCTCGTTACAAACCCATGCACAAAGCCTGCTTGGCACGTGAGCTACGACGCACTCCCAAGACACGGAAGTAGATACACGATCGATTCGTCAAAAATCCCAGGGCAGGTACTTTCCCTCGGCCCGGCAATGTTCAACGTTTGCGGTTTGGTCTTATCGAGCCAAGCGTGGACGATCGCCGGATCATCTCGTTCCATGCGAACGGTCAAAAAGGGGCGCCGATGCCGGTCGGCAAGATTCCGCGTCAGCAACGTGCCTCCTTTGAGTCGACCACGGTAGAGGATCAACGTCGCATCACTGTCGACCACATTCTGTTCGGTGCGAACGCGGTAGTCGGCCGAATCGCACTCGACCAATTCATAGCGACTCGGAATCGAACCATCTTCGGAGAGCCGGCCCGCGGGGCACCAGCCACCATGTTCGATTCCCAAAGCGATCGCCACTTCGAGCGCTCCGCGATCGACTCCGGTCTGCCCTCCCGAAACGATCCGCTGGGGAACAAAGGAATTCGAACTGCCCTCGTTTTTTGTCACGTTGCCCCTTCGGTCACGATGCCCCGTCCGCTTCAAACTCAAATGCGGATTCGATTTCATCTACCTTAGCCGGTGTCAACAAACGCGAAAACCGTTTCCAACTGCGTGGCAACGCCGCTTCAAACCACATGTCTTCCTTGCGTGTTGGATGTTCGATTCTCAGTCGCCAACTATGCAGCGCGATCCCCGCTGGGAACACCGATCGTGCGCCATACTTGCGATCGCCAACCACGGGATTGCGTCGATCCGCAAACTGAACACGAATTTGATGTTTGCGTCCGGTCATTAACTGAATGGCAACAAGTGTCTCGTCGTCGGTTTGGCCTACCGTCATGTACCGAAGCCGCGCGAGTTTCGCACCTTCCCTTTCTGGCCCAACGATCTTGCTCCGTTTGGCGTGATCGTTCTTGCGAATGTAATCTTCGAGTTCTCCCGAAGGCCGGTCGAGTTGGCCCTCGAAAGCGGCGAGGTAAATCTTGGCCGCGCCCGATTGTTTTGATTTGCCCGAAAACTGGGTCGTCAATCTTCCGGCCGCCTTACTCGTTCTAGCAAGCACCAGGACACCAGTGGTCATCGCATCAAGCCGACTGACGATACCGACGTAAACGTTGCCAGGCTTGTTGTATTTTTCCTTGATGTAATCGGCAGCGATCGAATGGATCGTGGGCCCTTCGGGCGTGCCCATCGTGGCGATCTCAGCCTGCTTGTTGATCACCAGCAAGTGATTGTCTTCGTAGAGAACGTCCAGTTGGGTCATTGGGCGGGCAGTTGTCGCGGCATATTGGATTTCGTCAGACGTTGTAACCGATTCGGCTCCACCGGCCAGATGGCCAATCGGCAGGATGGCCAACCATTCGTGCGACAAACACCCAATACGGTCGTGAGCCGCTGGCCGTGAGGCCGCGGGCACTTCCCCGCTCCCTGGCAACCGGTCCGCCCAGGCCGATGCGACTCGAATTCTTGGGCATTTACCGGGGTTGGGTGGCTGCCTAAGATAGGAGTGAACATTTTGTGGGCAAAGCGTGTCTGTTTTGCCGAGAAAATGGGAACTCAACATCGCCATAAGCTTTCGACCGAAGCGTTTCAAACTGAAGCGTTTGTGACGAAGGCAGGCCGTTGAATCCGGGGGCGATCTGGATTCGACCGGATGACATGAAGCGATGGTTGCGTGTCGTGGTTGATCAGAAGGCCACGTAAAAATCTGATCGAAACTTTTAGTTGCAGATGAAAATCTTCAGCTGGCCGCCTAAGAACAGGTAGCCCGGACTGATGGGGATCGCCAGAGTCGCCTGAATGTCCGTCGCAATTCTGGATCGTCGACCGTCCTACTCGAGACGCGGCCGGCTAAACCAAGATTCGAGTTAGCGAGCGGCGGAGCCTGTCGGGCAGCGCCGTGGTGAGTGAATCGGTTTCCTCGGAAGCCAAAATAGCTCGACTACACACGTAGACGCCATCGTGGACGCATCGCGGGACGCGGGTTCGATTCCCGCCGCCTCCATCTTCAAAAGGCTGCTTGCATCAACTGCGAGCAGCCTTTTTTTGTTTGTGTTTGGCCTGCAGGCTCGATGCCTCGAAAGTGACGCTGGCCTTGAACTTCTGTCTATGATTGTTTGCAGAGAGACAGTGAATCTCATCCGAAACATCAACCAGCCAGCCAACACCCAAAACACGACCTCCAGGGAGAACTGAGATGAAACGCATGATGACAATGGGAGCCCTGGCCGTCGTGCTGGTAGCCGGCAATGCGGTGGCCGCAGAACCACCGAAACTGAAGATGACGACTGAGATTCCGGAAGGAATCGCTACTGCGGACAAAGTCGAAACCCGCGTCGGAAACTTTGCTCTCAAGGACGGCATTCCCGATCCGGACTCCATCGAGAACATCTACGACTATTTGGATTTCCACAACGGCGTCCAAGCCTACCTCAACGGCATTCAAATCGCGTCGATGAGCGCTATTCGTAGGGGGCTGCTCGAGTTCGGGCCGCCAAATCAGACAGCGCTCGTTTTCGAGGAACTGATGGACTCAAAGGCGTTGTTCCTGACCGCAAACACAACAAGCGTCTACATGATGCTTTGGCTCGAGATGAAGCCGGGCGAACCGATGGTCGTCGAAACGCCGCCCGACGTGCTCGGCATTATCGATGACCACTGGTTCAAATACGTCACCGACTTCGGTCGATTGGGGCCCGACAAAAACAAGGGCGGCAAGTTTCTGATTCTTCCTCCGGGCTACGAAGGGGATGTTCCCGAAGGCTATCTCGTGGCCAAGAGCAATACCTATGGCAACTGGGTGATCTGGCGAGGCTTCCAGGTCGACGGTTCGACCAAGCCAGCGGTCGAGACGACAAAGAAACTCGTCCGCGTCTATCCACTTTCGCAAAAGAACAATCCACCGAAGATGAACTTTGTGAACGTTTCCGGTGAATCCTTCAACACCATCCACCGGATGGATTTCGAAATCTTCAACGAGATCAATGAGGTCGTCCAGCTTGAACCGAGCGACGGGCAAAACCCTGAAATCCTGGGCACGCTTTCCGCCATCGGGATCAAAAAGGGAAAGAAGTTTGCGCCCGACGCACGGATGAAGGAAATCCTCTCGGAAGCTGCTGACGTTGGCGCGGTTGCCGTTCGCACGATCATCTCCAAGCCGCGCAATCAAGAGTTCTACTTGTATCCAGGCAAGAGTAAGGTTTGGACAAATCCTTTCGAAGCGACCAAGGGCAATCACGAGTTCCTCGTCGATGGCGCGATGCAGCTGGACGCACGGGCCGGCTTCCACTTTTATGCGACCGGAATCACGCCCGCCATGACGTTCAAGATCATTGGCAAAGGGTCAAAGTACGCCATCGCCTACACCGATGCCGAGGGGGACTTCCTCGACGGCAGTAAGACCTACAAAGTGCACGTACCCCCGAAGCCTCCAGCCAAAGATTTCTGGTCGTTCACTTTGTACGACAACCAGACGCGATCGATGTTGCAGACCGACGAGCGGTTTCCGGGCATCGACAACAACAAACCTGGCATGATCCAGAACGCCGATGGCTCTTGGGACATCTACTTTGGCCCCGAGGCCCCAGAAGGAAAAGAGAACAACTGGGTGCAAACGATTCCGGGTAAAGGGTGGAACATGCTCTGGCGCGTCTACGGCCCGCTCCCGCCCTGGTTCGACAAAACCTGGCAACCAGGTGATCCCGAGTTGATCGAGTAACCATCATTCGTTGAGGAACCAGATCCGTCACGACATTGCCCATGCAGAATCTCAGTGGGCAAACTGTTCTCGAAAGATCCGTTCTTCCAGCGATTGATTGGGGTCGAACAGGATGTGAAATGGCCTGGAACGGTCTTGCCGAACACTTAGGGAGACGACGTCGCGGACTTCATGAAAGTCAGCGGAAGCCCCGAGTGGGCGTTTTGCGGGGTCGAGGTTCGTCAACTCAACCACAGACGTGCAAGGCAACAACGCGCCGCGCCAACGTCGCGGCCGAAAGGGACTTACCGGCGTGAGCGCGAGGACATTCGATCCCAACGGAATGATCGGGCCGTGAGCCGACAGGTTGTAGGCCGTGCTGCCCATCGGGGTCGCCACCAACAGCCCATCACATGCAAGTTTTTCCATGCGTTGGACACCATTGATTGCGAGGCGAAGGTTCGCCGTTTGACCACTATGGCGTATGACCGAAACCTCATTGAACGCAAGTTGTTCGTGAGTTTCGCCGCTCACGGTCGTCACTTCCGTTCGCAGTGGAAACAGAGACGAAGCCTCCGCCGCACGAACTCGCTCGACGAGGTCTTCCTCGCTTTGCTGATTCATCAAGAAGCCAACTGTCCCGCAGTTGAGCCCATAAATCGGCGTGTCCAAATCGAGGAACTTGTGCAACGCATGCAGCATCAGTCCATCACCGCCCAAGGCGAGGATCACATCAGCCTCGTTCGCATCGACAAAATCGATCTTTCGCGAGAGCTGCTCGTAGGTGGTCTTCGCTCGGTCGGAACTGGAATGGATACACGCCAACTTCATGCTGATCGTCGCCTTGCTTTTGCCAGATGACGGGCGGCGTCATCCTTGTTTTGCTGGTTCGCCGACGATCGTTCGCCAGCTTTCTCTAGCCGAGTGTAACGCTTCCGAACACCTGCGGCCAAACCGTACCGCTGCGTTCGCGTGGCAATGCGTTTGCCGTTGTGTCGCAAACCATTAATGCCATGTCGCATTCTATTCTCGACATGCCAGCTGCAGCGGCAACAATAGGGCTGGCTCCAACATCAATGCCGCTGTGGCTATGAGCTGGCTGCGGTTCGACGCTCGGAAAGGGACAGGGAACGATGGAAACAAGACGACTTGGCCGGACGAACCTCGATATCAGTCTCCTTTCCATCGGCGGTCTCTACACCTCCTCGCTCGCTGGAGGCACTCGCGAAACCAGTCGCATCATGCGAAAGGCAATTGAGCTGGGGATCAACGCGATTGATACCGCTCCGGCCTATGCCGACAGCGAAAAAACAGTTGGCGAGGCGATCAAAGGTCTCGATGCTCCGTTGATCATTACAACCAAACTCGGCGGACGCCCTCAGCCCTTCGACCCCCAGGACATCGACGGCCTACGTCAATCCGTGGATGAAAGTCTGCGGCTACTTGGACGCGATCACATCGACATCCTGATGGTCCACGAACCTGACCGACCTCAACAGTACCCGTGGTGGACGAGCTACGATCCGCTTGGCGGTCCAGCATTGGAGCTCATGTCCGAACTGAAAACAGAGGGCAAAATCCGCTACACCGGATTGGCTGGAACCACCGTTACCGAGATGACCTCGTTGGTCCAGAGCGATCTGTTTGACGTTGTGTTGACCGCCTTCAACTACAACGTGCTCTTTCGCGAAGCTGCTGCGACTGTGATCCCTGCTGCCGTCGAACGAGACATGGGGATCGTCCTCGGATCGGCCTTTGGACAGGGTTTTCTCACTCGCCGCGCCGACGACGAGGTCCGCGCGAAACCGATTTGGCTTGCTGAATCACGACGAAAACAACTGCTCGGCTATTACGATCTGCTCGACCAGAGTGGGATGCCAGCTTACGAAATGTGCCTCCGATTCGCGCTGTCGAATCCCGCGGTTTCAACCATCCCGATCGGCTGCAAAACGGTTGAACACCTCGAAGCAAGCGTTGCAGCCGTCGAAAAAGGCCCGTTGCCGCAAGATCTCCTCGCTCGCCTCGACGAGCTTGCTGCGATGGTGCCGCATCGGCCCTACGAGGAACCGATGATCCTGCCGTTCGGAAAAGACTATGTTGGTCCCGGGATCGCCAACATGGGTGCTGCCGTTCAAGTTGGAAAACTAAAACTCGCAGGCAATTAGATGAATCGCTCACTCGCGTCATGGATCGTCCTCGCTCTTGTCGGCATTCCGATAACTAACGATTGCGTTGCTGCCGAAAAGCCCAACTTCGTCATTATCTTCACCGATGACCAAGGGTACCAAGACGTCGGTTGCTTCGGCTCGCCCGACATTCGCACGCCGCGACTCGATGCGATGGCAAGACAAGGCATGAAGTTCACGAGCTTCTATGCTCAGCCAGTTTGTGGGCCGTCGCGAGCGGCGCTGATGACAGGTTGCTATCCGATGCGTGTGGCGGAACGTGGGCACACCAAACAGATTCATCCCGTCCTGCACGAAGATGAAATCACGGTCGCCGAAGTCCTCAAAACGCAAGGGTATGCAACGGCCTGCTTCGGGAAATGGGACTTGGCCAAACATGCTCAATCAGGATTCTTCATCGATCTGTTTCCTACCCGTCAAGGATTTGACTACTTCTTCGGCACCCCCACCAGCAACGATCGACTGGCCAATCTCTACCGAAACGAAGAGCTGATCGAACCTGCCGCAAACATGGCAACATTGACGGAGCGCTACACCGATGAAGCGATCGCCTTCATCAAGAAGAACCAGCAAGCACCGTTCTTCGTCTACATCCCGCACACGATGCCACACACGCGTCTGGATGCTTCGGCGAAATTCAAAGGCAAGAGCAAGCGTGGTCTCTACGGCGACGTCATTGAAGAGATCGACCACAACGTGGGCAGAATCCTCGATACGCTCAACGAACTCGAGTTGTCTGAGAACACGTACGTGCTGTTCACCAGTGACAACGGCCCATGGTTGATCAAGAACAAAAACCACAAGGACGGCCACTTGCCTACCGACCATGGCGGATCGGCGGGCCCGCTTCGAAGCGGCAAGGTATCGACCTTTGAAGGTGGCGTGCGTGTGCCCACGATCCTATGGGCGCCCGGTCGTGTCCCTGCAAAGACGACATGCGAATCGATTGCCACGACGATGGACATCCTGCCAACGTTCGCAGGACTTGCTGGCGCTGACGTGCCGGCCGATCGAACGATTGACGGCGACGACATTCGCCACCTTTTCCACGGCGAGTTCGAGAAGGCCGACGCAGACAAGGCTTACTTCTATTACCTTCGCGTGCATTTGCAAGCCGTTCGTCAGGGGAAATGGAAATTGCATCTACCAAGAGAAAAGGAGCCGAAGGGAGCCGCCCCCTTCAGCCGGAACACGCACATTGCTCCCGCGGACCGTGTTGGTTTTGCAAAACCGTTTCTAGTCGACCTTCATAACGACCTCGGTGAGACGACCAACGTGGCCAAAGACAACCCGCAAGTGGTTTCAAGATTACTGGGGCTTGCCGAATCGATGCGTGAAGACCTGGGCGATTACGACAGGGTTGGCACAAACATGAGGTTCTTCGACCCGCTCGATGCCCTCCCAACCAGACCGCCCGTCCCAGCGCCTCGGAAGCGCCCCAGAAAAAAGCCAACACCTTCTGCAAAATAGAGTCAGTCACTTGCAGGGAGCTGGACTGATGAACTGGCGAGAAGTGCGACCGCTGATGAACTCAGATAGACGCAGATCAAATCGAATGATTCAAGAATGAGAACATGAAATGCGTTTGCTCTCGATCTCTTGGTTCGATTCAATTCCTCTCGGCATCGCATCCATTTGCGTCCATCTGCGGTTCACCAACTGTCGGTCTAACGAGACACCGGGACCGCAGATGAACTCAGATGCACGCAGATGGTGTCAAAAAACTACCAATAAGGGCACGAACGGCGATCGTTTCATCGAATTCCTTGCTCGATTCACTCCCTCTCGGCTTCACATTCATCTGCGTTAATCTGCGTCTATCTGCGGTCCACCGACCTTCGCTCCAACGAGACACCAGACCGCAGATGAACTCAGATGCACGCAGATGGTGTCAAAGAAACTGCCAAGAAGGACGCGAACGACGATCCTTTCATCGAATTCCTTGCTCGATTCACTCCCTCTCGGCTTCGCATTTTATCTGCGTTCATTTGCGTCTATCTGCGGTTGAACACCTGTCCGTCTAACGAGACACCAGACCGCAAATGAACTCAGATACACGCAGATGGTGTCAAAAAAACTGTCAAGAAGGGTGCGAACGGCGATCCTTTCATCGAATTCCTTGCTCGATTCACTCCCTCTCGGCTTCGCATTTTATCTGCGTTCATTTGCGTCTATCTGCGGTTGAACACCTGTCCGTCTAACGAGACACCAGACCGCAAATGAACTCAGATACACGCAGATGGTGTCAAAAAAACTGCCAAGAAGGGTGCGAACGGCGATCCTCTTATCGACCTCCTTGCTCGATTCACTCCCCCTCGGCATCGCATTCATCTGCGTTCATTTGCGTCCATCTGCGGTCCACCACCACTGGTCCTACCTGCGGGCAAAGACAAGTCCTCGAGCCGTGCGTCTAACGACGCTGCAATGTCCGGCTACAATTCAGGTGAACGCGGTCTTGGCCGCATCTGCGAACCAGCTACTCAAAGGGGCAATGATGGCTGATCAAGAGGAACTCTATCGCAACGAAACGCACCAGATCATCGGAAGTTCGATGGAGGTGCTGAACGAACTCGGGCACGGCTTCCACGAAAAGATCTACGAGAACGCTCTCGTTGTCGAGTTTGGGCTCCGAAATGTCCGTCACGTCCAACAGCAACACTACCCTGTCGAATACAAGTCCGTGAAGGTCGGCGACTTCATCCCTGACCTGATCTGTTTTGACGCCATCGTTGTAGACACGAAGACGATCAAAACGATCGGCGACCAAGACATTGGAAAGATGCTCAATTATCTCAAAGTCACCGGTCTGACGCTCGGGATGTTGATAAACTTCAGCAAGCCCAAACTCCAATGGAAACGTGTGGTGCGACAGAGATCATCCCATCGGAACGCCCAACGAACTCCGGCTTCGACATGAATCCACATCAACTACTTTTTCCCTTTGCCGCTGTGACTTTGCTCTTCACCCAGGGGCTGACGTTTGCGCAAGCACCTTCACAAGACCGAGGAAAAATGCTCGTATCGGTTCAGCAACTTTCTCAGTCACTCGGTTCGGGCGACTTGGTTGTGCTCGATGTTCGTAGTGAGGATAACTACCGCGAGGGGCATGTCCCTGGTGCCCATCGAGTTGACATCGGCGTCTGGAAAGGCTTGGCAACTTCTCCAAACGGGCTCAACGATTCGGCAAATTGGTCCAAACTTGTTGGTGAAATTGGCGTGACCTCCACCAGTCGCGTCGTGGTTTATGGCGACAACATCTCAAACTCGGCGCGCATCTGGTGGCTACTGAAATACGTCGGTGTCAAGAACGTCGCACTGCTCGATGGTGGCTGGGATCATTGGACCAAGGCGAACCTACGAATCGAACCGAAAACCCCAACCGTTGCAGCGACCGAATTTGTCGTCGAATTCCAAACGGATCGTGTCGCCGATTTGGATGAAGTCAACGCATCGCACACGAGTGATGAATTCCATGTCGTCGACACTCGCAGTGATGGCGAATTCAAAGCGGGGCGTGTGCCCAAGTCGACTCACCTTGAGTGGACGCACTTGATTGCCGACGACGGCCGATTCAAGTCTCGCAAACAGCTCGACGCACTCTTTCGCGAATACCGGATTGAGCCCGAACAGACCACGGTCTGTTACTGACAGTCGGGTGGTCGAGCCTCGGTCGAGGCTTTCGCTCTAGAGCTCGCTGGATATCCCAAAGTCAAGGTCTACGTTCGCGGTTGGTCGCAGTGGGGCAAGGAAGACGGCGTGCCAATCGAAAAGTAGGCCATGCTCCGCATGACACATTCCGTGCGTCGAGATCTATGGCGGCGCAGTGTGGATCGTTTTGGTTGGTCACGCTGTGACGCCCCACGCTCTGGCGAGCGTAGCTACGGGAATCATTCGAACAGGGGCCCGGCCGCTGCCGCGATCGCGGCTCACCGATTGAACACAGCTGGGCGTTTTCGGGACTACAATCTTGATTCCCTACCATCCACCACACGCTCTCTGCACCATGCTTCACTTTGTAAAACCTTTGTTGTTGTCTCTGTTTGTCGCCGCGATTCCCTGCGTGCCTCTCGTCGCCGACGAACACAAACCCAACGTCGTCTTGATTCTTGCCGACGATCTCGGCTGGAGCGACACAACGCTCTACGGCACAACCACGCTTTACCAAACTCCGAATATCGAGCGACTGGCAAAGCGTGGGATGACTTTCCGTCGAGCCTATTCCTCGAGCCCGCTCTGTTCACCGACCCGGGCGAGTCTTCTCACCGGCCTCAGCCCCGCGCGTCACGGCATCACCTCTCCGACATGCCATCTGCCCAAGGTGGTTTTACAAGCTAGCCCCTCAACCATTGCACCGCCCAACAAGTTTTCGACCGTACCAGCTTCGGTCACGCGACTTGATACCCGCTACTACACGCTCGCCGAGATGTTCAAGGACAACGGCTATGCGACGGGGCATTTTGGCAAGTGGCATCTAGGTGCCGAACCCTATTCACCACTCGAGCACGGCTTTGATGTCGATGTCCCCCATCACCCTGGCCCTGGGCCGGCGGGCAGTTATGTGGCACCGTGGCGTTTCAAGGACTTTGATCACGATCCCGACATTCCTGACGAACACATCGAAGACCGGATGGCAAAGGAAGCCGTTGCCTTCATGGAACAACACAAAGACGAATCGTTCTTTTTGAACTATTGGATGTTCAGCGTTCATGCTCCGTTTGATGCCAAGCAATCGCTGATCGACAAATACAAGAAACGGATCGATCCCAATCAGCCGCAACGCAGTCCAACCTATGCGGCGATGATCGAGAGCATGGACGATGCCGTTGGGACGCTGCTCGACACACTCGATCGCCTAAAGATCGCTGACAACACCATCATCATCTTTGCGTCCGACAATGGGGGAAACATGTACAACCTTGTCGACGGCGGGACCGCGACAAGTAACACACCACTTCGTGGCGGCAAAGCAACGATGTACGAAGGAGGCGTGCGTGGACCGGCGATCGTGGTACAACCAGGATCGATCGATGAAGGTTCCACATGCGATGAGATCATCCAAAGCAGCGATTTTTATCCAACGCTACTCGAAATGTTGTCGATCGACGCCCAGCCCAATCAAACCTTCGATGGCACCAGCATCGTTCCTGCGTTGAAAGGTCGGCCACTCACACGCAAAGCCATCTTCACTTACTTCCCTCACGCGCCCGGTGTGCCAGACTGGTTACCCCCGGCGGCCAGCGTGCATCAAGGCGACTGGAAACTGATCCGCATCTTCCACGGTGGTGACGATGGAGCCCATCGATACAAGCTGTTCAATCTCAAAGACGACATTGGCGAGCAACACAATCTTGCTGACCACTTCGCCGATCGCGTGCAACATCTCGACGCCCTGATCGAAGAACACCTGGTCGCGACCGACGCAGTTCGGCCCCTACCCAATCCGAGGTTTGATTCGTCGAAATACGACATCTCACAAGAGGGCAAAGCCAGCTTAAAAGGAGGTGCCAGGGGACAAAAGAAATCGGGCGCTAAGCCGCGTGGTAAAGCAGTCGCCGGATGGCAACCTGGAGGCACGTGTACCTTGTCGGCGTCCAACGGAGCGTTGCAGGTCAACAGTTCGGGCAAAGATCCCTACCTCAGCCACCAAATGCCCAGGCCGATCGATCAAACATCCTTTACGTTGCAGTTCACGATGACCTCCCGTTGTTCGGGAAGCGGTCAACTCTATTGGCAGCAGCTCGATGGCGGGCCCTTCAAAATCGACCGCAGTCAATCCTTTAAAGTCACGAACGATGGCAAGCCGCATCAGTATGCCATTGCGTTTGAAACTACGAGCCCGCTCGTCGCGGTACGGATCGATCCATCGCGCGGCCCCGGGAGAATCGAGATTTCGGACATTCGGTTGGTAGGCAACGACGGTGTCGTTCACTATCGACTGAAGCTTCCGTAACGCGCACGGTACCGCAAGTAGATGTGGTGCGTGCAAGCACGGCACCCTACTATCGCCAACACAACAATTGGCTTTGCCTAGCTCCGACCGACTCGGCCCAATCCGCCAAGTGTTCGGGCAGTGCGTGGGGTTTGTAGCGTGGTTCCGATTCGATTTTGAATCCTGCGGTTTCGACTTGACGGCGAATGGCTGCCTCACCATTGTCACCTGCCTGCGTCTCGTGCACTTCGATGTACATCGCGTGGACGAGACGGAGCTGATCGGTGATTTCATCAATCACTTGCTGCTCGACTCCTTCAACATCAAGTTTTAGAAAGTCGACGCGTTCGGTCAGGAAGCGTGACAATCGTTTGCAGGCGACCACAACTTGGCCGCTGTCGCCCCGGTCGCCCCAGTTTGGATCGATCGAATTGCCGCGTGCATCGCCATCGCGTGAGATGTCACCGAAGAGCGTTGTCGTGCCCTCTTCGCCCGCGACGGCCGCGTTGATGCAGCGCACGTCGGGAATGTCGTTGGCGTCGATGTTCTTTTGCAACAGTTCAAAGGCGAACGGGTCAGGTTCGAAGCAGACGATTCGTGCTCCCGGCCAACGGCTTTTCCAATCGAGCACGGTGACGCCGATGTTGGCGCCACAGTCGATGATCAATGGCCGGTCGTCGGCAGGATTGAAAAAGGCGGCGAACTGCTCGCTTTGGCGAATCATCGATTCAGTCGCCTCGCGGTTTCGGTGGTGGAGGCGATAGCCGCGGAATTTGATCTGTTGCATAGGTGGTTTGTTGTGAGCCTTCGTCTGCTCGTCGCGACGCTCGCAGAGCGTGATCCGGTGGTGAAGCGTTTGCCAATACTTCCACCTTCTGGCGAAGGTAGCTACGGGGACGCCTGCTTTTTCACGGTGTTTTACGGCGTTTTGGCAGCTTTTCGTTTTTCTTTTTAGCCCCTGACCTAACGTGTCACCGGCCCCGCGAAGAATGCTCCTACCTGAGTGAGACATGGATTGCTCAGGCGACAGGCCGCTCTTTCGACGGAGACAACCCGATGACTCAAATGCTTCTCTTCGACGCCCCCACCGCCAGCACCAGCACTGCCGTGATGCCAGCACCAGCCGACAACGCTGTGGCAGCAAACACTGCAGCTGAGACGGTTGACGAGCCAAAGAATATTGCAGCGGCCCTGGATCACGAAAGTGGCCTCAACCACATGGGCGATTTGGCCCGCCTGGTACTGCTGCGATACGACCTGGTCGCCAAACGACGCCAGCAAATGGCAGCACGCCGGGCAGCCCGAGCCAAATAGTTGGTATCGAGTCGTTCGTAGTAACGAGCTTTAGCCGGAATCTTCACACGTTCCGCCTAAAGGCTAGGTGTCATGACTCTCCCTTGGGAGAGTCGGGCTCTCAGGCCCGGAGAGGGGCACCGCGAATGGCCCTCCCCGGGCTTTAGCGCCCGACCCTCCCACAAGTGGGAGGGTAATTCAAGCACCACGGCCCTACGCGTTCGACTCGGCGGCGGCTTCCGATGACCCTGCTTCGGCCGGTGAGGGCTTGGAAGCCGCCTTTTTTGCCTTTTCCGATCGCCTCAACATCAACACCGTGGTCAGTGCCCCCATCAGGAAGCCGACCGCAGTGGTGGAGAGAACCAAGACCGACAACGGCAGGGAACGCTTAAAGAAAAAGAGCTGAATTTCAGTCGAATCGTTGTTCTGGATCGCCACCGCAAGCGCCGTGACGATCGCCAAAACAAGAAGCACCCAGCGGATTTTCTGGACCAATTCGTTTCCCTCGCCGAAGAGATACTGTACAAAAGAACATGCAATGCTAGCAACTGACGCTGCCCGCCCCTTTTGACTGTAACCCATGGCGGACCACTCGCGGCGACCTTTGCAATCGAATTGCCTCTGTTTGCCACCTTTCTGACGACCAGCATGACGATGGCGACTCAGCAAACCTTTCTTTTCGACGAACCGTCCACCCGCTCGCCCACCGCGACTGCGATTGCCGATTCGCCTGCGCCCTCATCCACCCGCCACAACCAACGCCTTCGCACACCCCATCGCCGAGCATCCCAAACAGCGACAACCACGAAAAGGATTTCCAAGTCGGTCGTCGAATCGGTCGTTACCAAAACGCAAACCGCAAACGACAAGTCAGCGTCGTCAACCTCGAACGAGTCGTGCAGTTCAAGCGACTCGCGCGACGACACCCTCCGCCGACTCAGAGCCCAAGTGGGTTGCGTGACCACCGCGCGAACCGATGACGCGGACGACAAACTCTTTTCAACCGGCTCGAGCACCCTTGATGCGTTGTTACCCAACCAAGGTTTGCGCACCGATGCGATCACCGAATGGGTTGCCGATTCCGACGGCAGTGGCGCAGCCTCACTGGCAATCCTGGCCGCTCGCGTGCGACTGCAACAATCGGTGGGTCCGCTGGTGATCGTTGGCGGTGCGGACACGTTTTACCCACCGGCCGCCATCGCACTCGGAATCGCGGCCGAGAGAATCATTTGGGTGCGTCCGGACAAACTTGCCGACGTGGTTTGGGCAATCGATCAAGCGCTGCGATGTCCAGCCGTCGCGGCCGTCTGGGCGCATGTCGGCCCGAACCTTGATGATCGCGATGCAAGGCGTTTTCAACTTGCCTCCGAAACCGGAAACACGCCCGGACTTTTCATTCGCCCTTTGTCCGTACGCGGCTGCCCAAGCTTTACAGACATCCGCTTTCATGTCGCTCACCGGGCACACCATGTTGCTCATCAAGCAAACCATGTTGCTCGGGCAAGCGATGCACACGCCCCCCCTTTGCAAACCAATCAACGAGATCTCGAAGTCACGCTTGATCGTTGTCGTGGCGGTCCGATCGGTCAAAGCGTTTCTCTTTTCATTGATTCGCAAGCTCAGATTCAACCCCATCCAAGTTCGCCCCATCAAGGCAACGTTTCGCTTCCATCGATCTCAACCGCTCGTCATGAAACGGCTACTATGCGTTTGGCTTCCGAACTGGCCCATCCAGCGTCTGCGAAGCCAAGAAAACAACGCCGCGCCTGATGAAACGGGGGCGACCTTGCTTTGGCACGAAGATCCTCGCCGCGGTCGGTTGGTTGCGGCGTGTTGCCCCGCCTGCCGCAAGCTTGGTGTGCGTTTGGGAACTCCCGTTGCCGGCGCGACCGAAATCGCTCAAGCGGTCACCGGTGGATTGCAAGTCCTGCAGCACGACGCGCTCGCCGATCGCGAAGCGCTTGATCAGTTGGCCAACCAGTTTGCGATGACGATCTGTCCGCTAGTGGCTATCGAATCGCTTGATGATTACTTGTGGGCAAGCTGTGCGTTGCATCATCCCGAATCGTTGTTGTGTGACATCGCTGGGCTCGCTCACCTGTTTGGCGGCGAGCAGGGTGTGCTCGACGCGGTCCGCGAACTCCTAAAGTCACATCGATTGGTGGCCCGAATGGCGATCGCCGATAGCGTCGGAGCGGCTTGGGCGTTGGCTCATTGTGCTCCGGATCGCGAAACGATCGCTCCGACCGAGCAAACCATGCATTCCATCGAACCGTTACCAGTCGAATCGCTGCGGTTGGATTCGTCGACGGTCGCGACGTTGCATCGCTTGGGTATCGAAACGAACGCCCAGTTGTTCGAATTGCCTCGCAGTGGTCTGGCTGCTCGCTTGGGTGAAACGTTACTGCACCGCATCAAGCAGACGACGGGAGAAATGGACGAAGCGTTGGTCGTGCACCGATTACCGGCCGAACATTCATTTGCAATGGAACTGGAATACCCGACCAGTGACCAAGAGATTCTGTTTGATCGTGTTCGCCAATTGCTTGAAAAAGCCAGGGCGGGCTTGGTGACATGTAACCGTGGGGCACTGCGATTGACATGTCACCTGGACCTTGCGATCCACCCGCCACTGACCTTCGAGGTCGGGTTGTTCGCGCCCACGTCCGATGTCACTCACCTTTACGGCTTGGTCACCAATCAGATCGAAAACAAACGTTTGCCATCGTCGGTGGTGAAATTGACGATCGAGATTAACTTGACCGGACCACTGCGAAGCAATCAAACATCGTTGTTCGAGCGTGATGCTGATTGGACCAGTGGCGGCGGAATCTCTCGATTGGTCGACTCGTTAAGTGGTCGCTTGGGGCGAGATGCGGTGGTTGGAGTCACGCTTTGCAGTGATCCGCTTCCCGAAAAGGCCTTTCACGTCGAGTCGTTGACAGGTGGTTTGAAGAAATCCCCGCTGCAACAGACAACGAAACGAAAGAGGGTTGCCTCACAACAAGCGTCAAGTCCAACAAGCCGAACGACGAACGCCCCTCATTCAAATGTGTCGGTATCGTTTTTAGACCAGAGCTCACCTCGCAAGGATGTTTCTGCTTTGGAAATGTCACGCAAGCATGTGGCTGGTCGACCTACTGTCTCGCCTCACGATGCCATGCGTCGTCCGCTGTCTTTGTTGTCGCGACCGATTCCGTTGGTTGTCGAATTCGACGACGCCACTGGCGGCCACCAACCTCCTGATCGCTTTCGGCTCGACGGAGTTCTCTATCGAGTCGTTCGCTATTGGGGGCCCGAACGGATTGAGACGGGTTGGTGGAAAGGCCCTGCCATTGGCCGCGACTACTATCGCGTGGAAACGGATCGCGGATGGTGGTGGATCTTTCGGCAACTCGCTTCAAAAGCTCGTACACCTCAAACCACAACCGCCAAGCCTCATGCCTGGATGTTGCACGGCCGCTTTACCTAGAAAGAAACGGCGCAGCGTTTGACAACGCTCGTCGTTTCATCGCGGGGCGTCGGAATCTTCAGCCCACGTTTTTCGAAAGCACAAATTTGGTTCATCGCGTGGCGAGCGTCGGCCCCAAAACCGAACGCTCGCCACATGCGATGAACGAAACCACCGGCGAATCCCTAAGAAGCCTCGAGTAAATCGAGCTCCTGTGGTGCGCCCATCCGACGGTGGCGTCTGGCTTGAACTGCTCTGCCTAGATCTTCCTCCGTGAGCATGCCTGATTTAGTCAACAACTCGGCTTGTGATGGAACACTGTCGAGTTGTTTCAAAATCAGATCCCCCAGTTGCTCACGACTCAGGTAACCCATCTCAATGGCGAGTTCGCCAAAGGGAAGTTCAGACTCAAATTGCTTCGCCAGCACATCGAACACCTGCCCCATGGTCATCACGCTGCTTTCAACTGCGATCTGCCCAATTGGCGTTCGACATGACATTTGTTGACGGAGAATTTTCATCGCCTGGTCAGAAGTGATGAATCCATCATCCACCAGGTCAAAGCATAGCCACATAGGTCTGCCCCAAAAAACAATGACGTCAGGTACCGCGCTGTCCGATGCGGTTTTTCCCTACGTCACACTGCAAACCTAGTACACAAATCAGAGGGGGTGCAAAAAAATCACAAAATCAATGCTCATCTCTCGCCCCCCACCTGACAAACCCTGTCAGGAAAACCCCGCATGCGAGAGGGTGATTGCTGATGCGCAGTACATCAGAACACTCTCCCTTGGGAGAGCCGGGCGCTAAGGCCCGGAGAGGGTTTGTTTTGTCAAACTTGCAGCGACCGAACGCACTCACTGACCGAACCGACACCGAGTTCACCCAGTGCCGCTGGCAACTCTTCGACCAACCGTGCCGAAACCGTTGGGTCGTAATAGTTCGCCGTTCCAATTTGAACCGCGCTCGCACCGGTCACTAGAAACTGCATCACATCGTCGATCGTTGCGATGCCCCCAATCCCTATGATTGGAATGTTGGTCGCACACGCCACTTGATGCACGCATCGCAACGCAATCGGTTTGATCGCCGGTCCACTCAACCCGCCAACCACATTGCCGAGCATCGGTTTGCGTCGCCGCCAATCGACTGACATGCCGAGCACCGTGTTGATCAAACAAACCGCATCCGCGCCGCCATCTTCAGCACCTTTGGCGATGTCGGCAATCTTCGTCACGTTGGGTGTTAGCTTTGCAAGAACCGGAACGTCGCATCGCTCGCGGGCGGCAGCCACCACTTTGCGACACGACTCGGCGTTGGTTCCAAAATCGATCCCGCCCGAAACGTTGGGGCAGGACAAATTGAGTTCAATCGCCGAGACACCTTCTTGGCCGCCAACTCGCTGGGCCAGCGAAACGAACTCCTCTTCCGTTCGCCCGGCAACACTCACAACGATCGCCGTGCCAACGTCCTTCAAATAGGGCAAGTGGTGCTCGAGGAATGCATCGACACCGTCGTTATCCAACCCGATCGCATTGAGCAATCCGGCCGACGTTTCGACGGTTCGCCACGGGGCGTTGCCAATCCGTGGCTCCTGAGTGATCGTCTTTGGCAAAACGCCGCCGAGTTGTGAGACATCGACGATGCCTTCCATTTCACGTGCATACCCAAAGGTGCCCGAGGCAACCATGATTGGGTTCTTTAGCGTGAGTCGTCCGAGCGAAACAGAAAGGTCCATCAGTTCACAAGTCTCCGGTCAATCTCTTGCAACAATCGCTGAGCGACCGTTGCTTTGGATCCGATCACGTGAGCGAGCACGTTGCCTTCGGGATCCAATAATTCAACATCATTGTCCATCGCATCGATCGCCGACGGTCCATTACTGACCATCAAGTCACAATGTTTGCGTTCTAGTTTTGCGATCGCACGAAAGCGATGGTCTTCGGTTTCGAGAGCAAAGCCGACGACCCATTGGTCGCTTCGTTTGCGTTGGCCAAGGGTCGCGACCACATCGGCCGTTTCGACAAGTTCAAGTTTCAGTGGCTCGCCCGTTTTGGCAATCTTCGACTGCTGGACAAACCGCGGCATGTAATCGCATGGCGCCGCTGCTCCGATCGCACCCTGGCAATCTTCAAAAACTCTCACCGCCGCTTCCAACATGTCGTCGGTCGTTTCAACCGGAACGATTTCAGCGGCCGACGGGTACTCGATCGAGACGGGGCCCGAGATGATCACCACTTCGTGGCCTAGCTCGAGTGCCGATTCGGCCAGCGCCGCGCCCATCCGTCCGCTCGATGCGTTGGTCAGGTAGCGCACAGGGTCGAGGTACTGACGCGTGGGGCCCGATGTGATCAGAATTCGAGCCACGGCCTCTACTCGAGCATTTCGTCAAGCAACTGTTCGACCTCTGCCGCTCCGATTTCCATCTTCGCAGCAGCCAGCGCGAACAACCGTTTCTCACCTTCGGCCAAGATACCGTCGGCCGCCATCATCCGAATCAGATCCCGCATCAATTCCATGCGTTCTTCTGGATCGGTTGGCAGCTCCAACTTGGCTTCATCACTAAGAGCGAACTCGACCGCTTTCCGCATGTCGTAGCCATCGAGCCCAAGCTCGGCGCAGCGATCAGCGACCAGATTCACCTCGCGTTCACCGAGGGAACCGTCTGCAAAAGCCATCACCACGATGTTCCGCAGCAATGTACGTCGCTTGGCCAATTTGTCGCTGTTCATAGACAAAATCGTAGCGGCTGAGCCCCCAGGTCACCAGGGGCAACGATCAGCCGTCTGATGGACGCCCGAGACCCGGTAATCTCATGAGCCGCGATCGCGTAAGCGGCCGGGCACGAACTCTTCAACGCCCCTTTCTCCCACCGTGAGCCGAACGCGCTAGCGTCGGGCCTTACAATCAGCCGCAACGCGATAGCGTGCGGTTCCCACAAACCGTCGACCAAGCAGGAACCGCGAGCTAGCGCTCGGCGGCAGATCTCATGAGCCGCGATCGCGTAAGCGGCCGGGCAATGAACTCTTCAACACCCATTTCGAGGCCCCATGGTCTCACGGCCTCGCCCGTTCGTAGTACCGAGCTTTAGCCGGAATCTTCAGGCCACCCGCCCAACGACTGCAAACCAAAACCTACTGAACGACCCGCGATGCCGATCGCACCAAGATATGGGGCGTGTTCAATCCTCTCAGGAACCCTTGAGTTCCTCGCACTCGAACATGACTATTCAAATGGGAGCGGATGTTGATGCCTGGCGAAGGCGTCACGTACGCCAGCGTTCGACCAGCGTTGTCGGTCAGTGCAAAAGGTGGACTGTTCGGACGAACCGAATAGACCTGCACCAGGTAACCTTCCTGAGTCACCGAAGAATGCGGATCGTTGACCGCCGAGACCTGCATCACGCCCGTGTTCAAGTACTGAGTCGGCGAACCGACTGCTTGCTGCACGTTGGCCTGTGCAACGGCGCCACCGTTTGGCGTCACGGTTGCACCGCGACGCTGAGCCACGCGTTGGTACTGCATGGAACGATCTGCCAACATCCGAGCTCGTCCGGCAGTGACATCGTCGACGTTTGCAACCGCAAGCGAGCTCGCCGCTTGAACAACCGGTTGGACTTCTTGAGCACTGGCACGTTCAGCCATCAAACGCGACAAGATCAAACTCAGCTGATCGACATTGGCTCCTTGCACTTCGCGTTGCACGCGAGCGATCTGCTCGGGCGAAACGACGACGGGTGCCGGCGCCAGTGGCACGTTGGCCGACACCGGTTGAAGGGGTGATGTTTGCGGTGGAACGCTGGCTGGTACGGCGCCGATAGGTGGAGCCAAGTTGGCGGCGGCGACTTGAACGCCCGAAGCACCAACCGGAGGCTGTGCGCCAGCGACCCAATTGTCTTCGCCCGCTGTGTCAGCGATGTTCGGCGTTTCGTTCAAGCCAATTTCAGTCATCCGTGGCTGCGTCAAGAATTCAATCGACGCGAGTGCACCTTGCTTGACGACTTCGGTCAGTGAACGAGCAGGTGATGTCTTGGCCGTTTCTTCAACCGGCTTCGCCTGGTCTTGTTCTTTCCAGTCGTCTTTCAAACCGCTGCCAATCGGCGAACTACCGATGGTCTCGGAATCTTTCACCAAGATCGAACGTGCGCCCGGTTTGGGTGAATTGCGACGAGACGATTGGGGGCCGTCGTTTGCTTTGGCGATCTTGTTGACCGAGGGACGATTCGCATCATCCGAGGGTTGCGTGCGGCGCTGAGTGCTGGCGGTGCGAGCTTCCGTTGAACTCGGTTTGCGAGCGGGTGCGGCCGGTAAGAATTCAGTTGTGCTTTTTGTTTTGCGAACGCTCGCCACAAGGTCTTCAGAAGTTTCAACGACTTGATCGCGGTGAACCCAGCGGAACTCACCCGATGGCGGAACGATGCGATACCAAAGCTGAGGCCCGTCGGGTCCTTCGCGTTCACTGCGGCCGATGATCGTGATCTCTTCGCCTTTGGCCAGTTGGACCTGCCAGCGATATTTTTTGGCGCGGCCCAAGTGGGTGCCGATCCAAGCGACCGTTTTGTCTTCGATGATCGTGCCGAAATCGCCATTGGAATTCAGCTCAATGGTTTCCGCGATCACCCAGCAAAAGCTCTCTTCGGGCGGACGGATACCGAGCCAACCGTCGTCGGTTTCCGCGTACACCTCAAGAGCCTGACCGTGCCGCAGCGGATCGGTGCGGTAGTAATCACCAGCCGGACCACAACGAGCGTAGGCGCTGTCTTCGGCGACAAAAACGACGTACGGTTCAGACGATAGGTCACTTTGAGCGACAGCGGACAGAGCCGAAGTGGTGGCAAAAAAGGCCAAACTGACGCAAAGGAGTCGTTGAAGCAAAGGCATCGTGCGCAGCTTCCTGGGGGACTTGAGGTCTTCTAACGATCAAACTCACCACGGTCGATAGCCAACTTTTCCCCTCCAGCACAAGACAAGATTTCCCCAAAGACCGCCCGTGAGCCGCGACCGCGACTGCACCTCAAACACTCTCCCTTGGGAGAGTCGGGCTCTAAGGCCCGGAGAGGGGCTGATTATTACAATCATTCCCTCCAGCGTCGGGCCCTTCGCAATGAACCATCTGCCGCATCTATCCACGCAAAACTCTCCCATCGTGAGCCGAACGCGCTAGCGTCGGGCCCTACCATCAGCCGCAACGCGATAGCGTGCGGTTCCAACCCATCCCCACCCGACCCTCCGTGCCCTCCGTGGCCAGCCCCCAAACTCCCTTACCCCTCCATCACTCCACCCCGAATCCTTTTTGTGCCTTCTCGTGTTTCTCGTGGCCAATTTCTCGTGGCCAACCTCCCACCACCAACCCCAATGCTATCAACCAAATCGACATTTACCCCCCGCCGTCCCGATCCATAGAATGTGCGTCCGAGTGTCAACGGAAACACTCGCCCTATTGAGGAATCACCGAAAGGAAGTCGGATGAGTGTCTTGGTCAGCTGCGAAGTTGGGGGCCACAGTGTCCCGCCGCAGCTACGTGCGCTCATCAATTCGGCAACGGCGGCCAAGCAAAAGAAAACCAAACGCCGCGGAAGCGACGACGAGCCCTACAAATGGACGACCGACGAGGCGGCGACCTACGCGGCCAAGCGGATGTCGGAAAAGCTCTACGCTCCACTCGTTTTTAATGGTTATGCCAACGAGTTGATTGATGTGTCGCGATCGCTGCACCATCGCCAACTCTTCTCACCACTGACGCGCGACTTTGGCAGTGAGGATCGGCAACAGTTGATCGACTTGATTCACGCGCCTTATCGGGACCGCGTTCGAGCGTCGATCGAACAATTGTTTCGGCATTTTTCCTACGTGATCCATTTGTCGGTCCGCACGTTCCCACTTTATGAAAAAGGGAAACTGCGCCGAGCCGATGTGGGGTTGTTGTACGACCCGTCGGCCGATGACGAAGTCGACTTGTGTCTCGACTGGATCGACGAGATGTACGAAGAAGTGCCGATGTTGCGGGTTCGTCGGAATTATCCGCGCCGGGGGACGTGCGACAGCATCACGCGAACGATGCGGTCGGAGTTTTCGGGACGGAATTACATCGGGATCGAAGTTCTGCTCAACCGAGCCTGGTGCGGTCGCCGATTACCGGTTCGTGACGAAGTGCTCGACGGGATGTGCAGTACGCTGCACGCGATCACAACCGCCCCCCAGAGCGACGCCGCCTAGCCACCGCCACGGGCGCAATCGTGACTGTGCAACCGGCCCCAGACACGAATCAGCCCGCAAAACGGGGCAGATACCGCGAACCCGCGAGAGAAGAAACCAGTCCTAAAAGGACCGCCTTGCGAAACGCGGACCCGACGCTAAAATCACGCCACACAACACGACGCACCCCTAGCTCAATTGGATAGAGCATCGGTCTACGGAACCGAAGGTTAGAGGTTCGAATCCTCTGGGGTGTACCTTGAAGCCATCGCAGACGAGCACACCGCCGTTTGTGATGGCTTTTTTCGTGACTTTCGCGAGCCTTGTTTGCGTGTGTTGTCCAGCACCACTCTGTGCGTCCCCTTTTTTGCCCCCTTTTCTGAATTGACGGGACACACACTGGCTCCAACTGCGGCGCGGTAGTCCTCCTCGGTTACACGGTCGTAGTACTCTTCACCGACCTGCTTGCTGTGACCAAGCCACTGGGTGACTGCAGCCTCGTCTATGCCCTCACGAATGCAGTGGACCTTCAGGTCCCGGCGACAACTGGCGCGGAGGTTGTTGAAGGGTTTGGGAAAGCGATCGACACCCGCGCGATCGACGATCTTGAGGAAGGTCGTCCTCAGGTTGGCCTCACCGGATCGATAGGTATTGACCACGTAGGCACCTTTCCCGGCAACCTCCTGGAGGTCCGCTAGCTCTCGCCGAACCTCAGGAAACAGCGGAACAATCCTCTCACCGGTCCCATAGCGTTCCGTCTTGCGAGCCCTCACCTTGAAGCGATCGCGGTCCCAGACGATATCCTCCCATTTCAGGTTGAGCACTTCAGACGGGCAGCGCAGGCCCGCAAACCGGCTTAAGGCGACGATCGCCCTCCACTCCTGATCTGGACACGCCTCGAGGATTGCATTCGCCTCGACGCCCGTGATGTAGCGATTCTTGGATCGATCGCTCTTGAGGTCGATCTTGATACCGACAAACGGGTTGAACGTAACCAGGTCATCATCAACGGCGTGTCGAATCATCTGTCGGCAGCGTTTGACGTGCTGGCCGGCAGTGTTTCTCGACATACCTAACGTATCGATCATCCAACGGTGGAATCGATCGGCATCACCTTTGGTAAGCGCGCGGAGGGGCCGATCGCGTTTAAGGTACTCCTCGAGCTTGTCGACAGCTTGCCGGTAGTTCTCGGGTTTCCTCCAATCGGTTCGGTCCTTGATGTACGCCCGCATGTAGGCGACGACCATGCGAGGCATGTCGCTGTGTTTGCGGGACTCCACCAGCCCGATCGCGGCGAGTCGGTCATGCAGCTTGATCGACAGCTGAGACAGCCACTGCATCGTCGAGGCTGCGGGGGGCCGTTGTAGAGCGTGCTGGGCGATCAGATGCTCAACGTGCTCCTTCGCCACTTCCGCGGCAGGTTCGTCGAAGCCCGTCAGCGAGACGCTCTTGCGCTTGCCTTCGAAGCGAAAGACAAGCCGGAATCGTAATTTGCCAGAGCTATTGATGTGTTCAAGATAGGCCATGCGGTGTTCCTCCTGCAAAGGTTATCGATGGAGCCTCCGGACCCTCCTCTTTCGCACACGCGTAGGCCAAATGGCCCCGCCGCGTGAAACGGCGGGACCTCAGCAGCACAACCTATGCTGATGCCACAGCTTCGTCTTGACGGTGGTCAAGCGCGTCGCTGAGTTCATCCACACAGGCGTTTCCACCAGTGGCCTTGCGGCCAACCGACAGCATCGTCTTCAGGACCAGTAGGTTGGTCCCTTCGATCTCGGTGCTGCCGTGCTCATACGCTCGACAACCAAGCAGGATCGCCTCAACGATCGTCCCAACATCGTGGGCGCGGGTTTTGTCTCCAGTCGCTTCGAAACAACGGTACGCCTCCTGTAGGAAACAATCCAGTTCGGCCAATCCTTCCGCGGCGTGAATCAGAGCTCGCTGTACCGCGAACCGGCAGGTTGCGGCGTCGATGTCCTCCGATTCGAACAACGACCAAAACTGCTCTCCAAACGTGCGTGCGTCAACATTCATCCTGGGCTCTCTCCATGACTCGCATCACCCGAGGTTGCCACAGAGCTGCTACTCTCTGGAGGTTGCGGCTGCAGCTGTCCAAGAGGACGACAACCAAAATCCTTAGCTCGATCGGGCTCAGCGCAAAGTGTTGCGTAGCAGATCCTATAAGTCGCTGACCATCTGGTCGCGGGAATGCTACGCGGGCAGCATCTCAGTGCATGAGGAAAAACTTGTGGCGACATGGGGGTGGGGACCCAATTCGCGATCGCTTCTTGATTTACATTCCCCATCGAGAGCGCAACACCAAAAACGGCTCGGGTAGTTGAGAGGAGGTCCCCGCAACTTCAATCCGTGCCACTGTGGCACGGTTGCCTCGGCCAAGCCCCACCATCCAATCTGATTTCCCGGCCGGTACGGAGGCTTCACCGATAAACTACCTGCAACGACACTGTGAGATCATCGCTTGATCGGTCGGTGCAAGTACGAGCCACCGTGTACCAAGGAGCTAGTGATGGCAACAGGACAGCAGATCTTCCTTCAGGGCGTCGAGATCGACCAGTTCGTCTCAATGGTCTGCGACGAGATCGAGCGACGGCGCGACCAGACCGACGCCCGGGAGCCAGATGAGCACTTCCTCGTTGACGCTGATGAGATGGCTAGACGGCTTGGGATTAGTGGGTCGAAGCTCCAACAGCTCGTCCGCAATGAGGAGGTCCCGTCGATCAAAATCGGCACCTGCAGGAGGTTCCGTCCGGATCAAGTGATTGACGCGCTGGCCGCGACACGATGAGGCTGGCTCGGTCGATTCTGTGCCACAGTGGCACGTGATTCAGCGGCATGAGTGACTGCTTCGGTTTGTCCAGCCGAAGTCATATCGGCTTCTGGCGAACTCGCTTCGGTGTCGGCCACCGGAGCATTTGTCACCGCAGCGATAGGTTCGTCACCCGACGGAAACGATACAATCTTCTGAATCGTTGGGAATCATGCAGTTTTGCCCGGCGATAAGTGGCGCTGCCCGCTCGGCGGACGACTTGGATGCCTCTTTACGCATCGTTTCGCAGTCGTGATCCACTCTGGACGAAGCGACCAAAGAAATCATTGCGGCGATCGTTCAAAGTCGATCTTCGTAGCAATAAACCTCAACTGAAACAATGGACCGGAATGGTAGACAGGGGGAAACGCAGCTGGGATTCCCGTCTGAAATTGTGAGGCATCCTTCTCGTTCGCAAAAGAGCCGTGAGTCTATATGTAGGTCTATGTCATTACTCGATGTGCAATATCTGGAATACACGAGAGCCTTTGATCGCCAGAGATCAAGAGTGTGCTCTCTTCCCTTGAAAGAACTGTTGCTACGTGGACGGCGTCTGTCCATTCAATTGGAACGGTATCTCCGTTGCCGAGTGTGACGGCCTGAGGTACGTCACAATAACTAGGTAGCAAATCCTCATCGAGCGGAGCGATACTCACCCACGTTGGCGGCTGAGCCGTGAAAGCACGACACTGGCTCGGACTAAATCGCCCGTCAACCATCTGGTCCCACTTTCTGCCAAGCTCAATAAAAGCGAATGTGGATATAACGACTAGCGAAGAAGGTAGGGTGTCAGTGGAAATACACGTTCGCCAGTCCGCCAATATTTGATTTAGTGCAACAGCGAGCGGCCTTGAAAACGCGTCTGAGGGGGCGAATGCTCCATATCCTCTGTTAACGCCGGTGGGATCAAAATACTGGCCAAGAAGCTCAGGCAGATGATCCGCATCGAAAACTAGGTCACGCATCACTAGCCTCTTCGTATTGACGCGTCGTTTCCGCGTCGAATTTTCGATCAAACGATGCGAGTGCGAGCAAATCGGTCGTTACATCTGGAGAGAGACCGCGTCCAAAGACTTTCTCGGATATACTGCAGGATTCATAGTCGTCTTCGGGCTGAAACATTTGATCGCAAACATCCTGAGAGGTCACGCCAGCAACCAACAAGCCGCCAGACGCTTGAATGCTGTGAAAGTCGGTCCGCCCTTCTCGTATTTCGTTTAACCCGGATGCAGTGTTTGCGCTTTTTCTTATTCCTTCGACGACAAAAAGTAGGCGACCAATAGGACAAACTCGCAGCGATCCATACGAATCGGCGTCTTTCGATTCGATCAAAGAATCGGTCACGGCCCGCTCTGACAGCAATCTAAAATCAAGTGGCGATCCTTCGTCAGTCAATCTTCTTCATCCATCAGGAGTGTCTGTGGAGCAGGAAGCTGATCGGGCTGAACGAGGGCTTCTCCATGCTGATTTCGTTCGTCGTAAAGCTGTTCAATAAAAGGCCCGTCAATACTCTCGACACCTCTTTCTGCCGCTCTTTCTATTGCATTGAACAAGAGGTTCAGCATCGGCCCAGGCACGTGCCGAGACTTAACTAGTGCAGCGTCAATTGCCTCCTTCGTGAAAGGCGATACTCCCGTCGATGCAGTATCTTTTCCATAATGGCCTAAATATTCCTGTACTAACAAATCTGCATGCTCACGACTCAATGGACCAAATGAAATCTCATTCTGTTTTACGTCTGGCTCATGAAGTGGAGCGGACCGATCCAGGCCCGTGACCTGCCAATGCTGAAGTAAGAGCTCTTGGATTCCTGGGTGAATCGTCAGTACGGTTCCGTAAAACCCAGTTCGGGCTGCTTCACAGTCTCCATCAATTAGAAAGTACCTTAGGCTTTCCACAAAATTGCGCCGTTCCGTCGAGTTCTGCGGCCTTACGATCTTCTCCATTTCGTCGATCAACAGCAATCCTCGCGTAAAGCCAGCAGCTCGGAATACTTTAACAAAGTCGTCAAATACGATTTGCGGCCCCTCCTTGCGCCAGGTCGTGATTTTCATGCTCGAGAACAACCATGACCGTAGTACCGCACGATTGTTTCCGTTGGCGGCTATTTTGTCAGCAACCATGTCACGCACGCCCGCCTTGTAGAGTTGCTGTCTAACGTGGCGATTTAGCTCATGTCGGTCAACTCGACGTTCTCGCAGCCAGTCATCGCTTCCAATAGTCTCTGGCCACTCATCTATTTCACCAACTTCCTCAAAAACGGTTTCTGGCATCTTGGGATATGTGGCCCGAAGACGGCACACTGCTTGAAGAATGACATTTCGATCAATCAAGCGATCGCAGATTAGGCGAGTGAGTTCCCAAAACTTTCTGCATTCTGGATTCACCGGAGGAATGATGTGAACGGCGAACACAACTTCGTCGCCTCGCGAAGCCGCGCTTCCAAAGTCCCGCAAAATTTCATTCTGTCGTCTATTTAGAAACGCAGTTTTTCCAATTCCGCGGCCTCGTGCCGTGGTGTGATCCATCAGAAAAACGAGAGGTCGAACCGTTGGACCTTCGGATCGTGCGATAAGCAGAGATTCAAAACTCTGCATTTTATCTTCGTGAAGTGTCTCGCAATATATGCTCCCATTCCGACGTGGATCAGGATGATCTGGCGAGACGGTCGGTTCTGCAGGAAACGGGTTATCGGTAAGTCCAAGCTTCGCGTAGCGAGCAGACTTGTCAATCGGCATTTCCTTGCCACGTCGCAGCAACGGATTTGTCATGGTCTTCGCTTGGTTGTTATTGGGTTACAGATACTGATATCAAGGAGTGAGCAATTCCATCCATGTAGACCGGACGCCGCAGGAGACCGCTACCAGTTTGTTGCTTTGGTTGTAAATCACTTTCAAGTGCAATCATAATACCTCCGGTCTCGTCCTTGCGAGTTGCTGTATGGCGAACGGTTTTTTCAAGAAATGTGTCAAACAGAAGTGAGCTTAATCTCAGCTGTCTGCAGACTTCGTCACGCACATCTTGAACTGAAATGTATCTCGTCCGAACTTTCTTTGCGAAACGAGAATAAACGTTCCAAAGCGTATTGTTGAAGACTCCAGCCATGTTCTCGGACCATTTGGGTTGGTTTATAACCAACACTTTGGCGTCCGGTGATCTAATTTCCGTTCGCTCAAATTCCTCTGCATTCACGGTACGCCGAAAGGCGGCACATGGAAAAATAAGCCGTCCCATGATATCCGGATGTGCGTCGGTGTAGCCGATCAGTTCCAGTGCATCCAGTAGCGGGCACCACGACTGGAACGATCGTGGTGGAACAGGATGCATTGACTGATCTGAAGTGTGATAGCTGCATCCAAACGGTTTATTGTTGAAGAGCAACTGAATTGCGGCTCTTCTCATTGCTCTTGCAAGTCGTCCACGAGGCGCATACGTCGTGCTTTTTGATCGGGTAATTTTGAAATCAGCCCACTCGCGCTTCACCTCTCGTATCCATCGGTCAAGCGGTACCGGGAATGCGTTATCAATCGTCGCAGTATTGTGTTCATGAGATATTGCAACCTCACTCTCAAGACTTTCTCGCCATTTATCGTCTGCAAGTTGGCATACTGCTGGCCGCCAACCAGGGCGTGGTCCTGGAAGGACAACATCACCACCGTGCGGGTTTATCGTGTGCAAACGATCGACGAACCAGCCTGGCACTACAAAGCGTTGTTGCATTTTCATGAGCAACAACCGCCGGAAACCGTGTCGATCAGTCTTCGCAATTTGGGCTGCAGCGACACCATCGGGTGTCAATGAATAGCTTCTTGGAAAAGTGTCTTGACGCTGAATCCACTCGTAAGCTTGAAGCTCAGTAATCAAATCACCCGCAGTCGTGGGCGTCACGCGTTGAACCAAAAGTAAGCCGCGTAGGCGCTGGCCTAGCCCTTTCTCATCAGACGTGAGTGTGGATTGTGTGATTGTCCCCTCTGATTCCGCGAGAAACAGAGTTCCAGCGTAGAGTTCAAGATTGCCAAAGGACCCCACATTTCTGCTTCGAGGTTTCGGCCATACTCGGTCAGCCCTGGTCACTAGATGTGCTTTCAATTCACGTTTGGTCGTATGCAAAGTGCATTGTATTGGAGATTCTCGTGTTCGGCTTCCCCCGCAGTAGCGTTTTACGTGAATCGGAATTTGTAAACGAACGCCACACTTGCGCTTCATTTTTGATTCTGCCTCAGCAGGTGCCGGATAGCGGGGGCGTAGAAACCGTTGCCAAAGGAGAAGATGTCGCCACGCCGCCGGAACTTCGGTAGATGTTCCAATGAGCAGCGGAGATCACGTCAAAATTCCCGCAGAATGTCAACTAAGTAAAAGACGATGTCTCACGTCGGAGCGAGCGCGGGCGGTGACGCCCTACGCATCGAGTGACGAAATTCCGTAAGGCACGGCGACTCATGGATGGTCGCCGCGAATGTGCCTTCGGGACATGGATGCAGCCGGTGTGGAGGCCGAGCGTAGCGAAGCCTCGGCCCAAGCCGAGGGGAGCCCGTCCGGCAGCGAAGCCGGAACGACGCATCAATGGTTGAATGCCATATGTAGGGCAGTTTTTAAGCGACTTACCAACTGTCGATTCGATGCTCCGATGGCCGACGCCGAATCACTGAATTTCCCTGGTTGGTGACACCGACGGGAATTTGGCTCTCCCTGAACTCAAGTCGTTTGCATCGACCGACCGTTCATTTACCTCCGGCCCAATAGTGCCACTGTGGCACACATTTCACCGGCCCAAGCCGCGGCACCACGACAGCGCAGAAACCATTCCGTAGAATACTCCCACGAGCAGTCCCACCGGGACTTGCAACACCGAGAGCAGCGTCAGGGGCGGGCATGGGTTTCCGAGATTCGATCGAGAGTCACAGGCTCTTTCAGCAGTTCAACAACCTTCACGACTATGAAGAGGTGACTCGAGCGGAGGTCAAGCAGCTTCAGGGCCTAGTGCTCGAGGTTTCGGACGTCGTGGAGCCTTTCATCGACCGAATTCAACATACGTTCAGACAGTACACAAAGCACGACCTCGACCACTTGCTCAACGTTGCTGGTCATGTCCACGACTTTCTGCCTCGTCAGAGCCATGAGCCAGAGTCGATCCAACTCAACGCGATTGAGCTAGCTTTTCAGTGGTTGTCGATCTTGCTCCACGATGTGGGAATGTTCGTATCCGAGGCTGATGAAAAACAGGCGATCCTCGACTCTGACGAGTACAAGTCGCATTGCCGGCACAATCGCGGGCGTCTTGATGACGCCGACCAGGCAGAAAGGAATGGCGAGACGGTCAAAGCAGATTGCGTTCGCGACGCGGTCTTCGCTGAGTTCATTCGTCAACGCCATGCAGAGCGAGTACACAGATTCATCCAGTCGCATCTTGCGGAGAGATTACGTTTTCGGGGAGCGACATTGACGCTGGACATCGGCATCCTTTGCGAAAGCCACAATTGGGGCGTACGCCAGTCTCGAGATCCACGAAAGCCAGAGCAATGCGTATTGCGGATGCGCAACGCGGACCACTTGGGCAATACACGCATCAATCTTCGATATCTTGCTTGCTGCCTACGCCTAGGTGACATCCTAGATTTCGATCGCACTCGCACTCCATGCTCGGCCTTTCACTCAATTCACTTCACCGAGTCGATCTCGATTGCCGAATGGAACAAACACCTAAGCATCAAAGGCGTCAATGTTACTACCGAAAGGATCGAGTTCATCGCTGACTGCGAGACTCCGGAAGACTATGTTGCGGTCCACGCCTATCTCGATTGGGTCGACCGCGAATTGCAGGACGCAACTAGGCTCGTTCGGGAGCTCCCAAACGAAATGGCGGATCGGTACCAGTTGAGGCTCGCGCCCATCGTTGATCGCTACCAAGTGAATATGGCCGACCCTCGATTCGTCGCAGGAGGGTTCCGATTCCAGCTGGACTACGAACGGATTATGAAGCTCTTGATGGACAAGAGTCTCTACCCGGACGAGACGATGTTCCTACGGGAGCTGCTCCAAAACTCGCTCGACGCCTGCCGCTACCAGCAAGCGCGGGCGGAGGCACATTCCCATCAGGGGAAGCCGGTCAATTACGTACCGCGGATCCAAGTCTGGGACGGCAGCGGCTTGCCCCATGTGGCTAGCAATCCAGACGAGGGCCCACGAATCGAGTTTCGCGACAACGGGATTGGAATGTCCCTTGATCAGGTCGAGAACTTCTTCATGCAAGTCGGAAAGAGTTTCTATCGCTCTCCTGAGTTTTCGGCTGAGTGCGAGCGTTTGGAGGAGATGGGCATTCATCTAGAGGCCTGCTCGCAGTTTGGGATTGGGTTCCTTTCCTGCTTCCTCGGCGGCGACCGAATTGTTGTCGAAACATTTCAGTACGGTTCCAGACCGCTACGTATGACGATTGAAGGCGCGTCAAAATACTTCGTAATCGAGGAACTCCCTGAAGCTGACTTGGTGGAGTTTCCAGCATATTGCTCTCCTAAAGATCCTGAGTCCGATTCGCCACCGAGTTATTCTGGGACCAAAGTTACCGTCTTTCTTGTGATGGATGATGTTGCGCAACGAGTAGATGAAATGTGATTGTTGGATGCGTCCTCCCCGAAGGTATAGGTTTCCAGTTGCTATTGCGGGCTTACCGTTTTCGCCGGACAAGAAGTAGATTGCCCCCTGCCCACGAAGGTTCTCGTGGTAACGGGAAAGGTCGAACACAGAGGACGTTAGACAGTACGTCCATGCTGGCTTCCGCTCAACAAAAGGTTCAAATTCGAACGATGGTGGCTCATGCGCCCATCGTCTTGGTGATAGCTCGCGAGGTATCACGTCAGGTCCAGTGACGTGGATGGGAATCTCCTGGTTAGCAGCAAATTCACTCAATGTCATGAAGGCAACGTCGACGGCGTTCGAGTTGTTTCGCCTCCAGCCTTTCCGAAAGACAAAGACGAACTAGTCGTCTTGCTGGAAAAGGTGCGAGACTCTAGCGACAGTCTAGAAACGATTCTTGACGCGTTTAATAGAGACCAACATGAAGACGATTACGTCCAACCTTCCGATTTTGAAGTCCTCGCAAAGGGCGACCTTGACTTGGCGATAGAGACTGTAGCTTCTAGTCAGCCTGCCCCAAGAGGATTCTGGTTCGACGATCGAGAGGAAGTCGCGAAACTGCAGCACGCCAGTCTCCAGGAGCTCTTCGATCATTGGCGTCAACGAGGCTGCCTAGATCAGAGCGACCACCTGCCGAATATGCTGTCGTCGTATCAGCTTTCGTTGTTTGGTATCGAAGCACCCGGTGGTCTTCATACGTGGGATGCAGTCATGGGTACAACGCGACAAGAGTGGCTCCCGGACTTGGGCCTTTCTGCGAAGATCGATGTCTACGGCACGCTAGCTCCGGAACCAGCAGCGAACCGCCTTTTCGTCCCCTTTGAACGAAGTCATGAGCTTCGTGGAGCGGTGATCATGGGCTTCCTCCGACATGCAAGAGGCCTAGCTTTCGAGCACTGCAAATCTCAGGGCTGGCGAGATTGGTTTAAGGGATTCATGGGAAGTTGGAATTACCAATCGGGGTTAACTGGATCGCTAACGCGCGCGTTCAGCAAAGAGTTGCAAGAAGAACCATCGTTGCCCAATGTCCCCAACAGTATTTGGGTGGCTACCGCCGCTAACCACTCGGCGTTTGGAGGCTTCGTCTTTTTGGACGATTTTGATCGCCAATTCTATTGGATCTCTCAAAGGGACGTCTCCCAGCCGGTGGCACGTGAACATATAGAGGCCGCGGCTCATCATGCTGGTGTTGCAAACGACGAGATTGATGCCACAGTGGACTCGCTTTCGGATTATCTCGGCTGGGACATCACCAAAGGAAGGGAATCTGCACAGGATTGACCTGGCGCCCTCGCAACAGCGGCGCTGGAGCGAGCATCCTACTGTTCGGCGTTTGGCCATCAAGGCGGTGAAGAGATTCACCTGGCAAGTTCGGGCACAGTAGCTAAGCGGAGCGTCGACGCCCTAGAAGCGTGTCGGTTCGTCCAAACTGAACGTGGCAGTGGCTATGCCGCAAACTTCGTCGTGACTGGGCCTTGGAGGAGGTACGGTCGGTACATATGTGCCACAGTGGCACGCAAAGTCGAGATCGGCTTCTTGGCTGGGACGTCGGCTCCAATCGCAGCCTGGTTTACACCGGCTGGTCAGCCTCAAACGCCCGGACGATCGCCGATAAGACCACTAGCCGCAGGATGGGCGTGAGTCGCAAGGTGAAGCTCTACCCTGTGCGCAGGCCGGGCAATGCTGAAAGCGCGGTCTTGCAGCAGTCGTCACATAGCACGTAGTAGTGACCGAGCCCGGAAATGACCGCTTCGCAATGGGGCGTGCCACAGGACATGCAGGTGTCGTCCTTTGCTAATGTCTCCATAAAGCCAAGCTCTTCGAAGGCACCAGTTAGCTCTACGTAGAACGCATTGGAGTCCAACATTCGATCCAAGGCCTTCTCCTCTGAAGGAAACCTAATGGATGTATAACGCCGTTCCGAATCAGGCTTGTTGCGACCATACAAATAGGACCGGTACTCAGTGAACTGATGGTAGTGATATGGCTGATCACAATCTGGTGACGTGCGCTCGCCTCTCATTAATCCGTCGTATCTCCAGGTGCAAACGTCAATAACGTGTGGATCCGATTCCTCGACCTGACGAATGCCGCAGTCGTAATAGAGGTGGCCCTGGATGAGTTTTGCTTGGACCATGATCGTCAAAACCTCCCTTTCGCTACGGAGCGGCGTACTGCATTGGGTCGATGTGTCCGCCGCGGCGCCGGATGAATCAGTGATAATGCAACGCGTAGAGTGATGTCCTAGCTTTCCCCCGCAATCGTTAGTTGACTAGAGTTCCCACTCCTCCACCACACGATAGATGGAGTTCGGCTCATCCGCGAAAAAAAACTCACCCTCATCGCGGGAGTAGATCGCCCTTCCATCCGGGCTCCGCACATCCTTCAGCCTGCTTTTTGATACGCTCGTGCCGTGCATGGTCTTGCACTCGGAAAACTCGTGGACAACATCCCACTCCAGTTCATTCCCTTCTTCGTTTTGGACGCGCACCTTGCCGGTGACCTGTTTCCATTTGCGGCTCATATTTTGGCTCCTATCAAAGGCTCTTCGCGGAAAAATGTGATTCCGTTACGTTGCCTAGGCGATCTGGTGGTTTGTAAAGGTATGTCGCTGGCTACCTTGCCTGTTCGTTCAGGCATGCCTGAATATCGTTCGCGGCCTGGCCGCAAACGCGGTATTCGCGGATGAGTTTGGGGTCTTTCCCACCGTAAGACTTCACTGGAATTTGGATGGGATACGTGCCCATACTTGCCCTCGTTACGTGTTGTTCTGAATCAATTCCGCCAACTGCCGTCCGCCGATCGTGAACTCTTTCTTCCACGCAGCGCCAACCGAGCCCGGAATGAACTTCTCGGTGCGCGAAGATACGATGAGCACGACGTTGCCGTCCACGACGGTCAGCTCCGCAATCTCGGTGGTCTCGACATGGCCGCTCGCGCTCTCACTCCAGTGTTCGTAGAGCTGCATCTGCCCTTTCGGGCCCGTGGTCTTCGATTGCATCTTGGACTCCCCTTTTCTCACAATCATAAAGCATGCTGCACATTCTCTCGGCCACCAATGGTCCGATGAATAGAGTCGTGTATTAGTGCACATGAAGAGCAGCAGGCCAGATTCACTTCAGTCATTCCGGTACTAGCTGCTGGCACTTCTGTCCAATACTAGCCAATTCAGAGAGCCGCACGGGAGCTACAGAAGGTCCAGGCAGAATCTCTTGAGCAATTTCCGCGGAACCAACATGGAGCATTGATTCCGGTCGATCTCAATCAGGAAAAACAGGCCCCTCCAATCGCCTTTAACTCCAATACTGGTTAGCTCTATTCAAAGCTTGCGACGTCTTTTCCTCCCTTCGTAATCGTGTGCTTAGAGAAGGGGGGGACCCAAACACCGAGATACTTCACATTGCAGTGCAACTTGCTCTTGATTTCAAGAACGCCCTCTTCCAATCGAAATCGTTGCAGCCTCATGGAAGAAGTACCATTGGTTGACTCGAAGTGAACGCCCTTGGCAGCCTTAAATGGGCCGACAATCTTGATGTGAAATCCTCGATCTTCTGAATTGATTTTCTTGTGCTTGATCCTCAAGTTTAATCTCGGCATCGATTCTTCCTCTAGGACGAATGGTAGTACGATTTCACGCCAAGATTGTATCAGGTATTTCCGTGCCAGCCACTATTTGAGTATGCCCGTAACCGAATGCACGAACTATCCCTTCAACCGATCGATTCCATCAAATTGCGTGCAGCCCCGTTACGCGAGCCTTCTCCGCCCAAGAGGCGTATTGCTGCCGCCGGCTGGAACGCGGCTGCGTCTGGACATTGGTTTGTTCTTCGGCTTTGGCTTCGCCGCAGCCTTCTTCTTGCGTGGCTTGCGCGGGATGTCCTTGGGAACGTCAATCTCTTTGCCCGACAATTCAACGACAGGGATGTTTCGCCACTGCCCGTCGAGGTATTGCTGCATCACAAGGTTTGCGTAGCCCTTGACCCGAACGAGTCGGATCTGGCTGCTGTCGGTTGAGTCCATCGTGGTTCCTTGGTTAGTGGATGGTGATGCTAAAGTGCCACAGTGGCACAAACTAGTTTGGCTGGAAGCCTAGAAGACCACTGTCGACCTTCAGCACTTCCCTCCGCTTGAGTTCACCTCGCCCAGGACTGAATCAATCAGATTCCGCATGGCAACGAGTTGATCGGTTTCAAGCGTTCGAACGATCGCCGCCAGGGCCTCTACCGGGTCGGTTCGCGGTGCAGCTTCGATCGGTGAGCCCTGCTTGGCGCCGATGATCTCGTCGCGTGCCTCGGCGATGATCTTGGCTGTTGGCTTGGTGTCGCGTTCGCTAGCGATCTCGGCTGCTCGCTCGACAACCGCATCGCGGTGCTCGGCGGGAGCCTTCGCGACTTCAGCCGCCTGGCGAGCATTCTCAATATGTTGAACGTGTTTAACAGAATCGCTAGCCTCAGCAGCCTGAATCAGGTGATACGCGTTGTGTCGCTTAAATCCGAACCGATCTTCCACGTACGCTGCGAAGCTCCTGTGCGTGACCTTGTACAGCTCCTGGTCGCGGATCTCTTTCAAGGCGTTGCCGACTTTCACGAACGTCTTTTTGCCTCGTTCGACGACGCCTTCGAGCTGCTTGAGGCGGGCTACTTTGCCTGGGTGGACAACGTTGATCATCGATCTCGGATCCTCTTTAAGGCGTAATAGGCTGCGTCGCAACATGCGATCTGCTTTACAGGCCGAAGTGCCTTCACGGTCTTACCGGCCTTCGCTTTCTCCCAGGCCGACCAAAGGAGTTTGAGCTGGGCATCGTTAGTGAGCTTCCTTTTGTTCGCTCGGGAGTTCATCAGCGACTCTCGGCACTTGTTGAAGGGGGATGTGGTCATCGCCTCTAGGCTCCCGGAGAGAATCCCGATCGACTTGTCGGCCAGTCCCTTGTCGTCAAACTGTGCGAGCCAATACCAAGCCGCGCAAGCTGCTGGAGATGCAGAGTTCCCAGGTTTCGTCGAAACATCTTGTCTGGAATCGTGTCTGAAAGTGTCATTAATGAATCGTGGGTCGGTGTAACTTCGGTGTTTGGGTATGCAAATTTGCATACCCTGATTTTCCTGGCGTGTTCATCGCCACAGCACATAGGTTATCGGAGACGTCTCCGCGGCCACCTTGGGCGTTCAGAGGATCTCGTCGCGAACGTCGGTGATGATGCTCGCTGTGGCTTCTTGCCCCGCTCGTCGGCGTCCGCGGCTACGCGCAAGGGAACGCAGACGCGGTATTCCTCCGGAGCATTTGCGGTTCAATCTCCGGTCTTGATCCCAATTCTGGGCTCTGCGCCGAAGACCTTCACGCCAGCATCTCTAATGATTTGGGCAACGCGATCGATACTGCTTTCAGCGACAAGAAACCCGTCGTGGAGCCGAATACCATCAATGCCTTCTTCAATCAGTTTGTAGTGGGCATCATCCATTAAACGGCCCTCTAGCCGTTGAATTAGCTTGGCAAAGTTAGAGGCGTTCTTCTTGGCGAAGCCCCGCCTTAAGCGAAGGATTAGGCTACAGAGCTGCCGCGAGACCTTCCGTAGAGCAGGCCACAAAGGTCGCGACGAGATTCGCCCGTCTCGCCCAAACAAACACTGTCGTTGCATTTCCTGCTTCAGTTCCGCTCGATCTACGAACTCTTCACCCGAGAGTTCCGCGACGGTCTCGTAAAAGCGCCCCGAACGGATGAGTTCTAGCAGTCGGTCTCGCTCATCGACATCAGCTATCTGGGTCGCCAATAGGTAGAAGTGCGAGCAGCTTAGGTCAGCCTCACGCAACGGCTCGCCATTTAGGAGCAGCTGACGTCTGAGAACCCTTGGACAATTGGTTATCGCGTGATAGGTCCTGCCGTCCTTGGCGCAGTACTTGCGACGAACCCTCTTCGTAAGCAATGACTTATGAAATTCAAGAAGGAAAGAAATCTTTTCGGCACACACGACGCCCGTAGCATCGACGACGGCGGGAACACAAATGCGCCGGATCGCATCGAAGGTAGCCGATGCAAGCGGGGAGTCGGCACGCAAATCAGCCGGAAGAGGAAGACCACGCTTAGCACAGAACTGAACCCATCTAGACGCTCGATGGGCCATCCAGTCAGAAGGCACCCGCACCAACCGGCAATATCCGGGAGGAACCGAGAACAGGAGGATACCGTTATCTGGTGACCACGTTTTGCCCCGCAAATTGCGGGAAATCGCTCGAAGCCGGAATCGGTATTCGCTCGAGCATACTCCCGGGATCCCTTCGGACAAGCGTTCGACGAAGGGGCACTTGCCAAGAGCTGTCCGAAGAGCCTTCGTCGCCGTACCGCCAAAACCGTGGCCAAACCGCTTTTGGTTGATCAGGAATTGTCCTTCTCTCATGTAGGTCTGAAAGCAGAGCGTAAGCTCATGGCGCACGTCATCGTTCTGTACGTGGTCTTCCATCCAATCAAGCAGGTCGCGATGAACTGCAACATGATGTCCAACTGGAGCTCCTTCAGGCTCGACCTTGAGCCTTTGATAGGCCTTCGCCGGTTCGGATTCAAGTTGGCTGCTCGAGTTGGGAGCAAGGCTTGAATCTTTTGCGTCACAACCCATAATCATTTGAAACTCCGGTATCAGCATTGTCGGATCAAACTGCTCGGGGGCTGCGCTAACCATCTCGCGCAGCCCCCTTTTTTTTGGGGCATTGTCGGATCTCCGGTGGGCCTGCTCGACCACAGATGGATCTATTAAAGTGCCACAGTGGCACTAATCGGCTACCTCACTGAGCAGTGCACGAGACCGTGCAGCGTGATGACTCTCCTCCTCGAATTCCCCAAGAGCCCTGGCGATCTTCCGTAGCGCCTTCAGCTCGCGGAGTTTCGCCGCGATCTCTTGTCGGACCTCGAGTTCAGTTACGGGGAGCAGCGTTGCCTCAGCACTCATGACGTGAGTCTCCTATGGAGTGGTCTGATTGTTCCTGGGATGTCTCGGAATGGACACCGGTGAGTTTGTCGGGAATTTTGTCGGTCAGGTCGACGAGGATAGCGGTCCCGCGGGAGAGACGAACGTGGAATCCATGGTCTGCAAGCTGGACCGAAAGACGTTCGAGCGCGCGCCTGATCGTTTCATGCTTTGGGTAGGGGTTGCGAAAGGCGTCTGAGAGCTTGGCGACCTCATCAAACGAGAGTTTGCGTCGGTGCCTCGAAAGCAGCCTGAAGAGAGCCAGGGCCTGACCGCAGAGGTCATCCTCAGCGCGTTCTGCTCTCGCTACCTCAATTCCTGGCGAAACACTATCGGCAAGAAGGCGGTGAATCCTTCGAACTTCCGAAACGAGCGACGTGATCCACTCTTCAAACTGATCATGCCTCATTGCTCCAACCTCAAGAGGCCGGTTGAGTACGGAGCTACGGCGCACCGAAAGTGAGCGAGTCTTCGCGACGGGTCAGGGGGTGTACTTTGGCAACGCCGATCGCGTTCGGTTATAGAGAACATATGCATGCCCAATGCGAGTTGCCCGAGAGAAAAAGGGCGGCCACCCACCGGGCAAGTGGATTTCGGTAGCTAGCCTAGGCCGCGGCTTTAGAAACGAGGTAGGTAATGTCCGAGTGCACAGTCAGGTTGCGTTACAGTTGCAATCAAACAGTACTTCTGAGGTCACTCGACCTGCGTTTGCGGTTGGCAACCGCGAGCTTGGATGTGGCCTCGCTTGCTCGGTCGGCTACGTCCTGCTCAAACTCGACCGCGCGATCAAACAAGCGAGGGACATGCTCCGTTGCGGCGACGCGGCTCAGGATCGGAAGCTCACGTAGCGGAACAGCCGTCCTGTTGCCCTCGTCGAAAACGTAAAGGCACTCGGTCGAAAACTTGGTCTCGATTTCGTCACAACCGTCGCCGTATTGAAGGTACGCTTGCTCCCAAACCTCAACGTAGCACTTCTGGGAACGGCTACCAGGCAGCCTGTTCAGGATATGCTCTGCCGCCTTGATTTCGGCGTTTAGCTTGGCGAAGGCGTCATGACTGTCTTGCGTGGGCACGGTGAAACTCCGGTTTGTGAATAAGCTCTTTGGAGCACACCTGGCTCCTCTTAGATTATCGCTGGACCCTCCGGCAACACCCTCCAAGCAGAGGGGGCAGCGAAAGTGCCACTGTGGCACAGTGCGGTTGCCTCAAGCCCAGGAGCTTGGCGACGTCACCACAATTGAGAGGGAAACGGGAGGTACTCTCACGGCTGGACGTGGTGCCGATTCACATAGAGCCAAGCGGCTCCCAATGGTTGCCGGAGAGCTCTCATTGACGTGTCGCTATTCCACGACGTTTGACGGTTCAGCCTCAACGAATCCTGACTGAGCGAGCAGTCGGGTCGCGATTCCCCGATGATCACGCAGAAACTCGATAAAAGCGGCTGCAAGCGCGTCCCTGTAGGCTCGTTCGAGCTCCTCATCCGACGCTGTCCTGATATCCATGGTTACCTCGGGATGCTCTTCGAGCCATTGAAGGAAAACGACGAGAGCCTCACCAGCTCGGATCCGCTTACAAGCGGTGGCTTCTGTGATGGCTTCGGTCCAAGCCTTTGCAAAGCCTTCAACGCCCCCGAAGCCTTCGAGGAGTGACTCGGCCAGGGCGGCAACACAACGGCGCTGGGACTTGGCGCGGGCGACGAGGGCCAACTTGGAGTGGATGCGACGGTCTCTTTGATCCTTTCGTTTGCGTCTTGAACGCTCTCGCTCGACACGATTGTGGCACTGGCGGCACTGGTGCGAACGATAAGCCCTGCCGTCAGGCTCGCGCGACTGGATGCGGTACTCCGTTATCGGCTTCGATGTGTTGCACCAACGGCAGGTGCGATGAGGTTCCGAATACGTTCGATCCGGCTCAGGTCGATCCCCTGTTTCAATTTCGTGGGTGGTCTCGTTCATGGTCAATGCTCGCTGTGGATGTGCGCTGTTACCGAATCGAAGGTGCGCTTGCCAACCTCCCGCCACAGACTCTGCTACTGTGGCACACTTCCAAACGACAACTTCAAGAAATCAACAACAGATAGGAACTGAAGGCTTGATCGCAGACAACAACTCTTGAGAATGAGATCAGTCGAAACACAAAACATGGAGTGGTCGAAATGGTACGCAATGGTGATGAACAGACGCGGATGTTCTTCCATCGTCTCTCAAGGGCATTGGAGTCGTGGAGCAACGAATCGATGATGGGTGTTCCATTCGAGAAATCAACCTGCTTCAAAATGATCAATAGCACACCCGAGGAGATCGCCGAACTCGAATCGCAGCTTGGTGATGCCGATCAGCCCAGCGATCGAGGTGAAGAGCTCTACTCAATGTTCCAAACATGGGCGTCCAAAAAACAAGAGGGACAAGACGATGCCATACTTTGATACGACTACTACAACAGGTCGCCAATCACTGCTGAGCAGCTCTGCACCACCGCGCAGACAACAGTCACGACTGGGAGCCGCACTGGGAATGGGCAGTCGCAGCTCGAGACCACAGTCGCGTCTGGGTTCCCTGCTCGGGATAGGGCAAAACGTAAACCGTGACGCCGGCTACGGCGTCACGCGTGGCCGCAACGGGAGCTACACGCCCTCGCCGTCACTCCCAAACATTGCTGGCGACACCTCTCCAGGGACTCCCAATAGCAATCTCGCGTACGTCCATAGACGAGGTCCGGTCCAACCTGCGAAGACCGAGACCTACGAGCGAACAGTTGGCGCCGATGGTCGCGTGAGTGTGGTTGGAGCACCTTTGCAAGGCTATGTGGACGCCACTCCAATGCGGCCAGGGTTTCAAGCTCCACCGGGCCGTTTGGCAACAGCTCTAAACATGGGAGGTCGACGCCCGCTGTCCCCAGCTGCTCAAGCAAATCGCGATCGTGGTCGAGCGCGTCGGGCGAGTCGCCTTGCAAACAGGCCCACCCACCGTGCTCAGCAGCAGGCTCAGCGAATTGCATCGACCAACCAACGGCCCAGCCGGTTTATGCAGGCATTGATGGCGTATCGCCCAGAACTCGCTGTTCAGATGTTTGGGGCTCAACAACAGGCCGCGGCGAACGAGGGTGCACTTGGGCTCCGGCAGCAGGAGCTTGCAATCCAGCGAGCGACCGCCGAGCGGGAAGGTGAACTCGCCTCAGCGAAACTGGATGCGTTGCAACAGAGTTTGTCGCCTGAAGGACGGCGTCAGAGTTTGATGGAGGCATTACTCCCGGGGGTGATCGAGTCGAATCCTCAGATGGCTCGTCCATACACGAGCCGGTTGGCGAAGGCGTTGGGCATGGGATCGTTTGAGCCGGACTTGATTGAGCGGGACGAATTTGGTCGACCAGTGGAGGAAGAACTCGGACCGTTGATCAACAAGTTGCTCGACGAAGGGCTCAAAGGCGAAGAGCTCTACACTGCATTGCGCGAGAAGGGCGCAACTAGAGGACAGCTCACAGGGTACTGGGCGGAGAACAGTCCAGGTCCGTTGGGAAGAGGCGTCAATTGGCTTCGTGCCTACGTGGACGACGACCACATCTTCAGGATGGACGAGGAATACGGTCGAATGAACCGGCTCGGCAAGGCGCTCGGGATGGATACCAACCTCTCAGGCTACGGTCACGATCACTAGACGCCGATCTGATACGTCTGAAGAGCGGACCACAAGATCAGGATGATGAAGCCCAGGACCGCGATGACCAGTCCCAAGATGGTGCCACCCAGGAACGACACGAACATCTGACGGCCCGTATAGGCGTTTCGTTGTCGGCGGTGATCGCTGGTTGATATCTCGTAGGGGTTGTTCATGGCTCTATCTCGATGGTTCTGGCGGCATTTCAAGCATGATCAAGAGTGTGCCACCGTGGCAGACACCCGAAACCGTGGTGGGATGGACACTTAGTCGTTGGACGTTTCCTCAGTTCGAAGAAGCCCTCGCGCGACGGCCAGGAGATCGCACAGCGCGCTATCAGAAAGTGCCTGGACAATGTGCACGATGTCGACTTCCCAAGCGCGGGTCAACACTATCGATTCACTCTCTTCAATAGCCGGTGTCCCCTTTTCCGCTCCCTTATTCGCGTCGTGCGAATCATCGCATCGCGAATCGTCGAGCGCATTCGAATCCTCTGGGGTGTACTGCAACCGAAAAAGCCCGGTCGACCAACCAACGGTCAACCGGGCTTTTTTTTTTGCATCCCAATCCGCAGCCAGGGAATGCCCCATTCGAAACGAAGCTACCGGTGAGCCGCTGGCCGTGAGGCCTCGGGCCTTTGCCAACGCGCACGATCAAGGCCCGGCTGCTTGCGCGGTCGCGGCCGAATCTAGATCGGTGTCTTGTCCGGCCGAACGGTAATCAAATGTTCTGGCATCGGCCGCCGGAGCGCGTCGACACTGAATCGCGAATCACTGAGGTATCATTGTGAACCAAGTACGTCTGCCGATACTGCCGACGAGAGATTTCAAAGGAAGACCATGCCTATTCAACGACGTCACTTGCTTGCTGGGACGGCCGCGGTTCTTGGTTCCGGTAGCATCCAGTCGGTCCTTGCTGAGGAGACGGGGGCGGCTTCGCCAGATTCAGTCAACGAACCCACCCGGCAGACTCCAATCGCACGGCGATGTGACGTGCTGGTTTGCGGTGGTGGCCCGGCCGGAGTCAGTGCTGCGATCGCGGCGGCCCGTGCAGGGGCTTCGGTCCAAATCCTCGAATGCCATGGTTGTCTCGGGGGCGTCTGGACCAGCGGCATGCTGTCATACGTGATCGATGCCGACAAACCGGGTTTCAACACGGAATTGATTCGGCGTCTGGACGATGCAAACAATCAGTATGGTCATGTACCTTTGCGTCCACAGTCTTGGCTGTCCTACATGTATGATGTCGAGACGATGAAGTGGGTATTGGAAACGCTTGTCACCGAACTTCGCATTGGTGTTCAGATTCATACGCGCGTTGTCGGCGTCGATGTCGATTCTGCGAACCGCATTCGTGGTGTGATGACCGAATCGAAGTCAGGGCGCCAAGCTTGGAAAGCGGATGTGGTCATTGACGCGACCGGCGATGGCGATGTTGGCGCGCTTGCAGGGTGCGAGTTTGAGATTGGTGAAAATGCGGACGCAGAGAATTGTCCGTGTCAGCCGATGTCGCTGATGGGAGTGATCTCGGCACCGCCGGAGTTGATCAAGCCATTCACGCGAACAGGAAGCAGCGACGGAAAGCACAAAGATCGTTTCCGAGCCGAAATCGAACGAGGCGGTTACAAACCGAGTTACACCAAGCCCACGATTTTCCACATGGGAGGTTCGATCGCGTCCGTGATGATGAACCATGAATACGGCGTGCGTCCCGACGACGCCGCGGCGATTACGGCCGCAACGTTTCGTGCGAGAAACGAACTGAACATGATCGTGCGAGGATTGCAGACGCTGCCGGAATGGAAAGACCTTCGGCTGGTGACGACGAGCGAGCAGATCGGCGTGCGAGATGGCAGACGTTTGAAGGGGCGCGAGCGTGTTACGATGGCCGATGTTGTTGCCGGCAAGAAGAGTGCCGAGAGTGTTTGCACCTCGGAGTTCTGCGTCGACATTCACGCACTCAAGAAAAGCGATGGCGGCTACGGCAATCGTGGAATCAAGGCGAAGCCGTTTGACATTCCGCTCGGTGCAATGCTTGCTGCCAACGTTGACAATCTCATGATGGCGGGGCGGTGCATCAGTGGCGACTTCGTGGCCCATTCAAGCTACCGAGTGACCGGAAACGCCGTTGCGATGGGCGAGTATGCGGGAGTCACTGCTGCGATCGCCAGCAAGACGAACGCTCCGCCCCACCAAGTCGCCTACAACGAAGTCGATGAGAAAGTGAAGGCAATTCGCAAAGAAAATGCCTCAGCGTAGGCCAACACAGATCGCGGCCGCGCCACATGAATCTCCGTGAGCCGCTGGCCGTGAGGCCTCGGGCCCTTGCCGACGCGCAGCTAGGGTGAAGGCGATTAAGGCCCGGCCGCTTACGCGATCGCGGCTCCGTTGTTGCCTCATTACCGCGTTTTGTTGCCCCTGGTGAAACCGCAGATGGACACGAATGGACGCAGATGACGCGGAGGTCATTTGGCGTCCATCTGTGCCTCGCAACGTTGGGAGTCTTGGCGGCCGGTCCCCGCGGTGGTTCCCGCTATCTTGTGCGTAGCCCGGGCAATGCTGACAGTGCGGTCTTGCAGCAGTCATCACATAGCACGTAGTAGCGACCAAGCCCGGAGATGACGGCTTCGCAATGGGGCGTGCCACAGGACAGCGGAAAAAGGTGTCAGACACCTTTTGCGTGGCCGCAATGAAAATCCCTCAGTGTAGGCCAACACAGATCGCGACCGACGCCACAGGAATTTCCGTGAGCCGCTGGCCGTGAGGCCTCGGGCCTTTGCCGACGCGCAGCGAGTGTGAAGGCGACTAAGGCCCGGTCGCTTACGCGATCGCGGCTCAATTGTTGTTGCCTCATTGCCGCGTTTTGTTGCCCCTGGTGAAACCGCAGATGGACACGAATGGACGCAGATGACGCGGAGGTCATTTGGCGCCAGTCTTTGCTTCGCTGCCTTCGACGCCGAAGTCGCCACGGTGTCTGTGATTCCAATCTTCGGGAGTTTTGGTGGCACCCGCTTTCAGTCATCGGGGTTAACCCGGTAACCTGTCTCTCCTTGTTGGTTCCTTGGCTTGTGAGACGCGACTGACCTATGTCTGCTGATTTTGAAAATGCGAAGCCTTTGATCACCGTTGATCAATTCCGGCTTGAAAAAGAGGTTTCCGAATACTTGCGGTCACCGCGTGCGAAAGCGATGCTCGCACAGCACGAGATCTCTTTTCTACTTGCGATCTTTGTCTGCTTCGTGACCCTGGTTGCCGGCATCATTATTGTCTTGACGATCAAATGGGCTCGCACGGGGTTCGGTTTCATCGTTGCCGCGCTCACGTTGCAGCCGATTCGCCAACGGAAGTCGCGGTACCGAAAGCATCCCGAACTGCTCAAGCCGATCATCTGCCACGGAGTCATCTCAAGTGAGAACATCGGGCTTGTGCTCGGTACGTTTGACAACAGCGACGTATGGACTCAACACAAACTCGGCAAAACGGCAAAGAAGCTGGGGCAGATCTATTCGACAGGACCAACGCAACCTGCGGAGAAAGAGGTGTTGGAATTGCTGCGTGATGACGCCTATCGACCAATGCGCCGGCGCACATTGCCCCAGCCGTTTGACAGCGACCCGCCTATGGTGCTGTTTGACGTGCGGCTGATCGTGACCAACGGAACCGGCTCACCCTACGACACGCCTCTCTATGCGTTCGTTGCTACCGATGGGGATGGGGATGGAGATGACGATGACGAAACGATCATGCAGATTCCTTGGGATGTCGTGAGCCCCTCCATTCAATTCAACCAGTGAAATGCCTGGTCAATCCTTTCATGACCCAATGCACGAAGAGACGCTCGCAGCCAGCCCCAAGTCGAAGATTGCCCGGCCTGGCGTGAAGCATGAGTGCTCAAAATCAGGACCAAGCAGCGCGAACTGGCTGTGGCCGCGCGGGACCAATTTCCCAAAATTGATTCGATGGTGAATAATCCTTCGGGTGGGCTTCGTGGATACCAATAGAACCCACGGATTGGATGGATGGACGAATCAAACTGGCTTGCACAACTGTATTGGCAAAACCGCCAAGCACTGTTTTCCGTTGCGTGGAACGTCCTGCGTCGGCGGGAGCTTGCCGAGGATGCTGTGCACAACGCTTTCGTGCAGCTATCACGTCGTCAATCTGCTCCGCAGGATCCCAGGCTGTATGCGTTTCGTGTGGTTCGAAACGCCGCGATCGACCTGGCTCGCAAGGAAGGACGGGGGCCAGGAAGCGTGTCGCTGGACCAATCCGATTGGGAGCAATCGTGGGCAGTCGAACAAACAGCGACGGCGGACGGCGATTTTGTAGATGACGCGATCGACGAAGCACTCGCCTCCTTGACTGCGGAAGCGAGAGAACTATTGGATTTGCATTTGAAGACCGGGCTTTCTTTCCGGGAGATCGGAGAGGTCACGGGCACACCGCTGCAGACTGTCGCGACGCGATACCGCAGGGCTTTGGTCAAGCTGAGACAACACCTAAGGGCCAGCGCAAATGGATGACTTGGAACAACGAATCGCCGCTCGCGCGCAACCTGAGCCTTCGTCGCACTTGGATGAAAGAGTAGGCGATGTGATCGCCGGCTATCAGCGCGGAAACGGGGCAAGATTCCGATTGCAGCCCGTTGCGTTCCTGATCGTCGCGGTTGTGTCTGGATGGGTGGGCTACGGGGTGCGTGGCATGGTCGGTGGCGGACAGGACGCTAGGTCCGACGGATTGGCTGTCGTGAACCATGTACCACCGGCCGCCGGTGAGCAGCGGATGACAGTGGATCCTCTTACCGCGACGCCCACACCGCGGGCACGACTGTTTGGCAATGACCAAATGAATTGGCGTGTTGTCAGCGATGACGGAGTATCGTCTGCCCTCAATGATTCTTTCAGCACTGCCAATCAACTAGCGTTGACCGATTTCTAGTGGTCGAGATCGAATCTGTCGGTTCGATCTCGATCGCTAAGTTTCATGGATGATTGTTTTTGACAAGGAGAATGTGATGCGAATGTTTCTTTTGTTCGGTTTGGTCCTGTGTGGATCCATCGGGTTGGCCGATGAGCCCGCACCGAAGTCTTTGGCCGAACCAACGGGACCGGTGGTTCATATCGAGATGCGGATTGTCGAAGTGCGCGAAGGGTTGTGGGAAAGCGATTCGAAAAGCTTGGTCGACTCGGGAGTGGACTGGGATATCTGGAAAAACATTCCTGGCGCAAAGGTGATCTCGGCGCCAAATGTGATCGTGACATCGGGGCGTCAGGCGACGGTCGAAACGACGACGCGGGGGCCGATTGAGTATCTCGAAAAGACCGGAGACGACAGGTTGTCGATCAAGTCGTTTGAGCCGGATAGTCCACTGGGGACACGGATCGGAGTCTTGGCGACAACCGACGACGGTGAACTGAAGGTCTCGGTGGAATTGACCATGTTGGTCGGAACGACCGATGGAACTCGTTTGATTTCCGGAGTCGATGTACCGATCGGCCGTCCTGTGATTGGCAAGCAAGCCCTAGAGACTGCGTTCCGATGGGACGATGGCGAAGTCTATCTCGTCGAGCTTCCGACGCCAAGCGACAAGCAAGCCTTTCTGCTTGTACGGGCACGCACGAAAAAGTAACTGGGCGAGTTGGTAACGGACCGGTGCCTTGAGTCTTCTGGCTACAGTCGCGCGATGTAGCCGGGCTCTTCGCCCGGCTGAATCACCTCTCAATTTGATCATCACTAGGGGATGATGACAGAGCTAGGGGATGATGACAGAGCTGACGAAGGGTTATCGGGGCATTTGACTTGCCAGCGTGTTGATCCGCTCCGTGATTTCGGCCACTTCATCAAAGAGGATCCAGTGATCATCGGGCAGGTCCCGAAAAGCGTCAGCAAACCGCTGATCAGGTTTCTTTTCGCCGGTTGCGTTACGAATGAAGATGCCGACGATCTGATCAGAATACTTTCGTGCAAGTTGACCGTAGATCTCCGGGTCCTGCTCCCCCGAATCGCCGATAAAAATGAAGCGACGTTGAGGGAACGCTTCAAGCAGCGGCGTGATCGCCGCAAGTTTCGTTTGCTCCTGCGATGAAAGCAGGTCCAGCGCGCTCGAATCCTTGAGTCGGAAATGCTTCAGGTGAAAGGTGCCCTCCGGAAAACCAACGTCGGACATGAATGCTTGGAGCGATTCATAGAGCTGCCAAGGGCTGCCGGAAACGTAGTGAAATGACACGCCCGAAGCGTTCAGATCGCTATACAACTCAGGCATTCCGTCGATTGCGCGAAATTCACGCAGAAACGTGTTTTGCAACAACTCCGACTTGTCCGTCACTTGCGAATGCTTGATCGTGTCATCGATGTCCGAGATGACCGAAATGCCCTGCCGAGCAATGAGGTGCACACGGCCCTTAAACGCTCGCTTGTCGCCGTCGCGCAAAACAGCCTCGAAACGTAGAATCGGGTTCCGACCTTCGCTTAGCGCCGATGAATTTGTTTTGGCGGTCAACGAACTGTCAAAGTGCCCGTTTGACTTGGACGTTCCGGCAACGAATTGTTCGCCGCCCGTCCTAATCACCACCGTCTTTCCACGTTCATTATCGACGACAAACGGGCGAATCCGTTCATCAAGAAATGCAGCGTCCCCCGCGTCCGCAGATAATTGCAACATTTCAATCAATGCTGCACGCTTCGTTGAGCTCATTTCGGGTTCGAACGCTTTTCCATGAACGTCGAACCGCCAAACGTCCGCTTCCGGATCAATCTGGCCGTATGTAGGGAAGAACAGAATCTCTTCGTCAGCCTTGACGTTCGACACTTGCGGCTTCAGAGTCGTTTGCTCACGACATCCGGCTGAGAGGATTGCGAGCGTGACCAGGAGCATCGCGAACATACTGTGCATTCGGGCCAACTTCTCAATTCTCGTAGTCAATAGTGCCAACAACTTTTCAGTAACGCCGGGAAGGTATAAGCACGCTCGGCCTCGGTCGGCAAATCCTACTCGCCAACAGCTATCGTTCTGTATAGCAGATTGAAGACGCTAGGACTTCGTAGAGAGGCGATGGCCACTGCGATGGAAACGGCAGTTGAGTTGCGACAAAACTAGTCTGCGCCTCAGACTCGCGAGTATTCGTTGTGGGTAAAAGCATAGCCATAGGAACACACGCCGGAATCAGTGGAACAGGGGTGGAGCATCGCGTCGTCCGCGACCAATAGGTTCCTGAACAGGAGGACAGTGAACGAAGTTGAACCGGTAGAGCCGCCGGCATTCCACATCGCTTCCCCCGCGTTTCCAAACGCGCTCCGTAGTCAAATCGATCTGCAGCCGCATCATGAATTGTGTTCGACGACACGGCGGCCGGAACTCTTCCCATCGACATCGCCGCGTTAGGTTCCAATACGATTGAGGAGGATTACTGTGGCCGACAAAGACAAAGCACTCAAAACGATCGAGAAACAGCTGGACGCAATTTCACGCCGTCTCGACAAACTCGAAAACAACGAACAAGGCTACTCTGACGATTGCGATTCTCACTGCAAATCAGACGACGGGCCACGTAAGAAACCGAACGTCAATCACTTCGGCTTGGGAACGTGCAACCTGCCCGAAACGCCTGTGCGCCCGGTCGACCCTGGCGTCTCGGACCGACGACTCGGGCTGATACGCTACATGGAAAAGAAGTGGCTGAGCGGCACCAAACTCAAGTACTACATGTTTTCGCAAGGTCCCTTCAAAGGCGAGCCTAGCAACGAAGATTTAGTGCGACGAGGTTTCGAAGCCTGGGAAGACGTGGGGATTGGAATTGAGTTCGAGGAGACCAACAACATCAATGACGCTCAGATTCGCATTGGATTCCTTCGGGGCGACGGGTCGTGGTCTTACGTTGGTCGCGATGTCATCGATTTCCCAGGTCGTTTTGAACGTACGATGAATTTTGGTTGGGACCTGACACGTGATCCACGAGGCGGAGGACTCGACACACCGATCCACGAAATCGGGCATACACTCGGCTTTCCGCACGAGCATCAAAACCCGTTCTCAGGCATCGTCTGGGATGAGGACGCCGTGTACGACGAGTTCACGGGGCCACCCAACAATTGGACGCGGCAACAGGTCTTTCACAACATTCTCCGCAAGCTCTCGCGGCGAGAGGTCGAAGGCTCCAACTGGGACCCGAACTCCATCATGCACTACGGCTTTGGAGCTGGATTGATTGTCGAACCGGCACGGTTTCGCAACGGCTTGCGCCCCACCGACGGCCTTACCGACGTCGACAAATCGGAAGCGCGTAAGTTGTACCCCAAAATCGACGACCGCCAATTCAAGCAGTTGTTACCTCTGCAAACCGAATTCCTCGACATTGCCGCCGGTGAACAAAAAAACTTTGTCATCGAGCCCGAGTTCACTGGAGACTACACCATTCAAACGTTCGGACGTTCCGACACGCTCATCGTGCTGTCACAAGACGTCAACGGTGAACAAGAAGTCGTTGCTGGCGACGATGATAGCGGCACCGGACTCAACGCGCGGATCAACGTACGTCTGCTTCGCGGCCGCAAGTACATCCTTCGCATTCGCTTGTACCTCGAATGGGCCTCAGGACGTTCAGCGGTGCTGTTGTCGTAGCGCGTGGGCATACACCACGGGACTGTTTGTGTCTTGGGGACGCTACTTTCGGCGGAGCGAAAGGCGACTATGTGTGCGTGAGGGGGAACCGCAGATGGACTCAGATGCACGCAGATGATAGGTCTCTGTGTGAGTTCGTCGTTGGATGATCATTTTTGCAGGTTCGGAAGATTTATCTGTGTCTATTTGCGTTCATCTGCGGTTACTCATCGCCGTTGCCCGAGGTGGCGAAGTCTGTGCGTGCGAGCACACAAGCTACGGAAATTGCGGGGAGTTTGGGACGCTACTTTCGACGGAGCGAAAGGCGACTATGGGCGCGCGAGTGGCAACCGCAGATGGACTCCGATGCACACAGATTATGTGACGGCCTTGATTGCAGGTTCTTTAGCTCCATCTGCGTCTATTTGCGTTCATCCGCGGTTACTCATCGCCGCTTACCGAGATGACGAAGCTTGTGCGTGCGAGCACACACGCTACAAGCATTCGTGAAAGCGGAAGGGTATGATCAAGGAGACGGGGATTCAGGATTTGGGTGTTGGCCATGACCTTGATCCCGTCATCCTGCAAGTGATTAGCATCCTCACCCGCTTACCAAGGCAACCTCGATGAGCAGAAATGCGTTGCTGTGTCTCGTTGCGTTATTTGTCCTTCAGGTTTGCTCTCCGTGGGCTGTGGACGCTCAGGAGGAAGAGTCCCCGAAGGACCCGATCACACTTGTCCTGATCGCCGAAGACCTGCGCGACGCGACCAATCTGATGACCGTTTACGATTTGGACGAAGACGGTTTTGTCGACAACGGAGAAATGTCTCGCATTCCTTGGCGCGACGATGCCAAGGACTTCGACTTCAATCGCGACGGCAAACTCTCGCATCTCGAGTTTGCGGTCCACCAAGCCAAACTGCGTGATGATGTTGGAATCACGGCGCTCGATGTCAACAGTGCCAAAACAAAGCTACGCCGTTTCGACAAAAACAAGAACGGGCAGCTGGATGAAGAAGAGATCGAACGAGGTTGGCCAAACGGCCCGCCAGACGACTACGACCGAAATCATGACGGCATCGTAACGCTGGGCGAACTCACTCGTCATTTCGCCTTCGCAAGAGGTCTGCGCCGCGAACTGGGCATCGAAGGTGTAGATCATTCCGGAGCCGGTCGTCTCATCCAGAAATTCGACACGAACAAGGACGGCGAATTGGACGACGAAGAAACGGCAAAAACGTATTTGCCTAGTAGGCTGGCCGACTTTGATGAAGACTCAAACGGCAAACTTACTATCGTTGAATTGGAAACAATGCTTTCCAAGCACCGCCGCCAACTCGGACTTACGATTTCGGATCAACAAAAGATCAATTCCCTCTTCTCGAGACAGGACTGGAATGCCGACGGCCGCATCGAGGCTCGTGAAGGCGCCGGTTTTGAAGCGACACGTTCGCCGGAAATGACCGACTATGACACCGACAAAGACGGTGTTGTCACGCGGAAGGAAGTCGAGATTGCCATCGCCGAGCAACGAAAAGAAAAAGGCTATGAAGATCAAGACTATCGAAAAGCACAGGCCATGTTTCGACGCCACGACACAAACCGCAGCAATGCGATCGAAGCCACCGAATTGTTTTCGCCGGCTAAACCGGGACAGCTGCCTAGGACGCTAATGAACCTTTCCGATTTTGATCGCGACGGCAGTATCTCGAAAGACGAACTCGCCAAACACTATGCCCGACAACGCGGATAAAGGCCGCTGTGACTGACGGGTGACGAGTTCCGCAGGCCTGAACCCGACTACGCTCGGGCAAGGGCCCGAGGCCTCACAGCCAGCGCCGTACGGACATTGGCCCAAGTGCGCAAGAATTTGCGGTGGAGCCTACTTTGTCCCTGTGGAACCAACGCCACAAGTTTCGGCTAAACTGGCTTGCTCAAAGGGCCACCGTTGTTCGACCTGAGCAAAGCCACGATATGAAACCAATTCTTCGTCATCTGTGGGCGCCGATTCTTCTTGGCGCAATCGCTGTGACGTTGGCGATTCCAACCATCACACTCGCTCAAGATTCGGGTCGGCTTGATCGTGCAGGGATCGAACGCCTCAAGAAATCGACCGTTTTCATTCGACTCGAAGGGGGCGATGAAGCGCAAACGGGTTCGGGATTCCTATTGCGGAAAGAGGGCGAGGTCGGCTTTGTCGTAACGAACTCACACGTCGTAACGCTGGATGGAGGAAAGCCAGGTAAGACCATTGTTGTTTTCAATAGCGGCCAACCCGAAGAGTTTGAAGTCGTTGGTGAGGTGGTCACCAGCGAACCGCTTCGAGACTTAGCGATTGTCAAAGTCGAATCGGATGCGTTGCCTGAAACCATCCCTTCGATGAACGAGACCGATTTGTATGAAACATTGCCTGTCTACATCGCGGGTTTTCCGTTTGGCGAGGCATTGTCAGCAGGTGCACGGGGACCGGCGATCACCGTGTCGCGCGGCACGGTATCGAGCATTCGGCGGGACGATGCGCGTCGCGTCGCCGCCATTCAAATTGATGGCAGCATCAATCCTGGTAACTCGGGTGGCCCAATTGTCGGGGCGGACGGCAAGCTCATTGGGATTGCCGTTGCCAAAGTGAGCGGCACGCAAATCGGGATGGCGATTCCCGTTGATCAACTCAACGCGTTGCTGAAGGGGCAAGCCGGCCCAATGTTGCTCGTGCGCGGCAGAAACGCCAGCAACAAAATGCAATTGGAAGTTCGCACGATGCTTCATGACCCCATGTCGCTGGTGAAAAACATCGACCTTCACATTGCCAGTGCGCCCACTTTGCCACCGACACCCAACGACCAGGGACAATGGGAACAAGTCAAAGCGCCAAACGCGATGAGTACGGACCTGCGTATCGATGGCAATGCTCGAATTGCCACCGTCCTATGGCGTCGAAAGCATGGTGCGAAAGTCATCCTGCAACATCGTCTAACAATGCTGGATGGGTCGGAGCGTTGGTCCATTCCAACCTCGATCGACCTTCCCGAAATCGGCCAAGCTCTCGTGATCTACCGAGGCAAAGCCACCAAGGCCGTCGTAAAACGCCCTGCCGAACAAGATCCTCACATCGCGAGCGGACGCGTCCCTGGCACGCAACCACCGAGTACCGATCCGCATCCATCGCGTCCAAACCCTTTGCCTAGCATGCCGAAACGCGGGCCGGGCGTTTCGAGCGGGGGCGTTTTGAATGCGGGCGCTGAGAATGTAGGCGGATTGAAATCCTTCAACGAATCACCTGAGGATTTGGTTAGTTCATTTTGTTGGTCAAGTGACGGGGCGGCCGCCTACACGCTATCGAAATCTGGATCACTCAAAAAATACTCGGTTGAGAGTCGCGAGCTGATTGCCGAAACCAAACTCGAAGGAGCGTGTGGCCAACTCACTCGAAGCCAAGTTGGATTGGTTGCCGTCATGACCAGCGTGCAGAGGGCAGTTGTGATTGATGAACAAACGCTGGAAATCAAGCGGAGCATCCAAGTCGCTGGGCTAACGTCCATCGCGTGCTCAGCGCAAACCTCAGTCGCGTACGTTGCAACGGGTGTTCGCCAACTGTTAATCCATCAAATCGACCTCGCGCGAGGCAAGTCGATCGCAACCATCGAACCGGACGCAGGAAATCTGCGTGTGCAAATGTTCAAACCAGAGACGCTGGTCGCGTCCCCGGACGGTAAGTACTTGTTTATCGAAGGTGGAATCGAAGCACTCATTCGATTGCGAGTCGATCAAGATCGCATCGTCGTTGAGGAATCAACGCCCCGAATTCGATCAGGACGGCGGTCACCGATCGTTGTCAGCTCCAACTCTCGTTTGGTTGCCGCGCCGAGCGGCGGCGGTAATTCGCAAGCAGGAACGTTGCCAAGGCTGAGGTACGGCACCTACATCTTTAAGACCAACGACTTTTCGATCCCCGCAATCTCGATCGAATCCGGCGCCTACCCCGCAGCAATCGCAGTCGATGTCCGCGCAAGACTCATCTATGCCAATAGTCATGAGCTTCCACTGATCGTCTTCAACGCCGGGGGGAGCCGAGTTCAAGCGTTCAATGTGACTGCGGGGCGTGCCCCTGAAGTGAAACAGATCTTGCCACACCCCAAGGGCTTTCGAGCAGGCGTTCTAACGGAGCACCACCTCTACTGGGCGGATGTCACTGACCTGAAAAAGTGAGTGGCGATGCGGTGGGTATTTGTCAGCCATTACCCAGGGGGCAGAGTTTGCGCGTGCGAGCACAGACGCCACGGAAATTGCGGGGAGAGTGGGGACGCAACTTTCGACGGAGCGAAAGGCGACTATGGGGCACCGCAGATGGACTTTGATGAACGCAGATCATTGGTCCCTGCGTGAGTACGTCGTTGGATGATCATGATTGCAGGTTATGAAACTCGATCTGCGTCCATTTGCGTTCATCTGCGGTTGCTCATCGCCATTGTTAGAGTCGGGAGATCCTGTGCGTGCAAGCACACACCCTACATCGTTTGAAACGGGAGACCGCAGATGAACTCGAATCAAACGTCGACGTCCGTGTGTCCACTCCGCTACTTCAGCTTCCAGACACGCACCCAATCGTATTTCGTGGTGCGTTCTTCCCAGGTCCCGCGGGCGACAAGGCCTCCGTCATCCGGGACGGGGTTCCAGTCGTAGGTCTCGATCGCCATATGAATGTGCGCCGGCAGATTCCATTTGGCGCTCGGTTTGATCGAATACTTGTATTGGCCATCGAGAAAGAACTGAACTTCGTCGGGTGATTTCCACCACGCCGCATAGACGTAGAACCTTTCGTGATTCTTGGTCGGTGTTGCAACACTCCCCTGGTTCTGAGTGCGTCGCGGCTCGAAGCTCTGCCAACGAATCAAGTTCGAATGAAAGACTTGGTCCCACGTCTTGGCCCACGACTCAGTCTTTTCGTTCGTTGAACCGACGCATTCCTGGATGTCCAACTCTTGCCCCATCGGCCGACGTGATTTCGTGTTCAACCAAAAAGTCGATGACATCGCCGTCTTGTTGGCCTTCATCCGAGTCTCGTAGTACCAGCCAACGTGCCCCGGCTCGAGCGAACGAACGATCGCGCCTTGGTAAACGAATCGGCTGCGTCGAACTTGGCGGGGACGTGGCAGCTTGCTGACCGTGACGTTCATGTTGCCGTCTGCAACCACGACGTTCTCGGCACGAAACAGTCCCGGCGGGCGCCCGATCCAACCCCATCCGTTTTGCATCGGATCCGTCTGCCATTTGCCGAGATCAATGCTGTCGCCATTGAATTCGTCACTCAGTGATTCAACGGGCGTCCAAGCCATACCCGCAGGTTTAGGGTCTTGGCCATCAACAAAAAACGGGCCGCTTGGCTTTTCACTCTCTTGAGCGAGAGCGAAAAGTGGACATGCCACTGCTAAGACAACAACAAAAAGCCTCGGTTGATAAAGCAAGAGATCGATTCCTTTGGTCGTCGAAACGAAGCGTGCGTCGCCGCAGTCTACTCGTCAATGAGAACCCAGAAAGCGACTCGACGGACCAACCTCACTACTTTCGATAGAATTGCCGGGCGCGAGGTTTGAAATTGAAATGCGAGTTAACTTTCGAACTGCCAGCCGGCACCCGTTTCATCATCGGCTGCGAGAAGAATCGCGGTTTTGAATGTTCAACTTTGAAAAGACAGTCCATCGGTTTGCAGTCGGCAAGTCGTTCGCAAAACCGATGGCGGGTCGATCCTGCCAAGGATCACGAATTCCAATGGCAAGACGGTAGGTGCCAGGAGCCACATCGAACGCGACATCGGCTGTTTCGCTGAAACTTCCCGGTTGCCACTTCCTTATGTCCCACGTCGTGCGCGCCCTTGCCACGACGGAATCTGTATCGTCAAGTAGAGCCAACTCAACAGGCCAGTTGTAGTAAAACGGAGCGACGCCGTTGTTGCTTCCGCGCAATCGAATGGTAAGTGGCTCGCCCGTCGACACCTCGGACGGATGTCGTAGCTCGTCCAATTCGAACTCGTATCCCATCTTGCGTATGAGCTGTTGGCAGTTTCCCAAATAGGTCTCATCTTTCGACTTCTCAAGCGCCGGACAGTAGGGTCCCACCCAACTGAAGTGTGCACGTCCCAGCATGGTCACCGTCGTCGCGTAATCTTTCCCAAGCCAACGCTTGCCTTGGTTGGGCACCATCTCGCCACCGACGATTGCCGCCTTCCAATTTTCCGTGCGGCCGGACGAACGAAGACCAGACAGAAAACTCCAATCCTTGCCGTTGTCGGTGTCTTCGGGAAACATGTCATCATGGAATCCGATCCAATCTTGCTTGCCTGCATGGTCGCGCGCGTACCGGACCATCAACGACTTCGTTGGAAATGCCTTTCGGTAGGCCTCGATCACGCGTTGCTCGGTCTTGGTCGACGCATACATCTGCTCTTGAGGCCATGTATGCCACTCACCCCAATGCCCGAGCAAACCCAATTGAATGAATGCGACACGTGGATGGGAATCGTAACGACGCCCAAGCGCCGCAATGAACCGCTCCATCGCAGCAATGAGTTTTGGATCGTCGTAGTCGGGCGACTGACCGCCGCCATGCGCCGAATACTTCGTCTCCTTCACCCCTGCTTTGCGAAGCCAATCAGGCATCCCCGACGCGAGACTCGGATAGTCAACATAGACGCGAAACAGAATGTGCTTTCCTTTCCCACGGCCGGTGTCCCAGCTCTTTTCCCATTGATCAAAACGGTAGTCACCCTCGCTCGGCTCGAGCTGGTTCCAGGCGACATATTGAAACACCATCGAATAGGGCTGGTGGATTTCGCCAGCGTCGGTGTAGGGACACCATCCCTTGAGCGGATTGTCCAAAGGGCCGTCGGCTGCCCGCGGCCGAAAGACAATTTCTTCTGCAAAACTGCGTGCCTGGATTGAAAGCATGAATGCGAAGACAAACGCGAGCAGAAGTCGAGATCGCATGGTGGATGTTGGTGGTGGTGGGGAAAAGTCGAAAGGTTTGGGGCGTGCAAGCACACAAGGGGTCACAATCGTTTGGTCCGTGCAAGCACACACCCTACTGGATGGGATGGTGATTTGTGGCGGTGTGCGTTACGATTTCCGATTATGGAAGTCATCGCCCTGCAATCTGGAAGCAGCGGAAATTCTATTTATGTAGAAACCGCGGGAAAGCGTCTCCTTTTTGACGCTGGCATCTCTGGCCGACGCGCTCAGCAGCGTTTGGCGGCAGTCGGTCGAGACATCTGCGACGTCGACGCCCTCGTGATTTCACACGATCATCGCGACCACGCCAGTGCGATGGGAGTCTATCAGCGCAAGTTTGGGATGCCGATTCACGTCACTCCCGACACGTTGGCAATGGCGCGACGGAAAATCAAGATCGGCCAACTCAGCGACGTCCACTACTTCAACGCGGGCAACACACTCGTCTTTGGCGACGTATTGGTCGAGACGATCGCAACCCCCCACGATGCTGCCGACGGCGTGGCGTTTGTCGTTGACGATGGTAAGCATCGGCTTGGCATATTGACTGACCTTGGTCATGTGTTCGACGAACTTGACGAGGTCATTCCGACACTCGACGGCGTGTTGCTTGAAAGTAATCACGATGTCGAAATGCTCGCCGGCTCGTTCTATCCCGAATCGGTCAAACGACGCATCGCAAGTCCGCAGGGGCACATTTCCAATCACGACGCCGCCGAACTGCTCTATCGAACGGCGTCCAACGACATGCAATGGGTTTGCCTTTCGCACTTGTCGGAAGAGAGCAACACGCCCGAGCACGCAATCGATGCGCACCGACGAGTGCTAGGAAAGAGCTTTCCAATCATCGCCGCTGATCGCCACGAAGCGACCGAAGTGTTGTCGCTCTAGCCGCTTGCGCGCATCGCGCGAAATTCTCTTTGCATCCGGCTAGTGCCGCGGATTGGAGTTACGGTGCCATGAGGTGCAGTGCTTGCCCAGGCTAACGTGCGTTCCAACAATCACCCTCCCGCTTGTGGGAGGGTCGGACGCAAAGTCCGGGGAGGGAATAACCGTTGCAAAAGACCCTCTCCGGGCCTTAGAGCCCGACTCTCCCAAGGGAGAGTGTTTTCGAAGCTTGGTGGAATCGCAATTGCAACCTGTAGCACTAGCTCGGCGGCCGGTCACCCCATAGGCACTGCCCATATGTATACGCATGTGCGAATGAGTCGCATGCGACAGCGGCGGGGGGTAAACTACGTCTCTCAAATTGGGGCATTTGGAGCGGACGGGGGATCTCTTTTATCGAACCCATCCGTCTCTCAGTTCGTGTTCCAAAACCCCGCTGAAACGATCCGCCCATTCCTTGATTCTTTGTTCTGCGGATTGTGCCCATGCCATTATTTGATCCATCATCTGAAGGTATTCACGCATGTCACAGAAACGACGCAATCGTCGACGAAGCAGGTTACGCGCGGCCCGACATCAACTTGAAAGACTCGAGGATAGACGCTTGTTGGCGGTGTCCATCATCGACACACCGCCAAATGAAATCTGGGACCAAGCCGTTGCCCCGGCCGAACTGGCTGTCGCGCAATCTGGCCCTTCGGTGTCTAGCCTCGGTCCGCTGATCGGCATCGATATCGAAGGTGGGGCTTCCTCGCCAACCAATTGGACGACGCTCAGTTCGCTGTTTTCCGCAGGCCCGTCGAACTTGATTGGCGAAGACGGCATTGCAACGACCGTTGATCTGACGACCAATTTCACTGGCAGTTCGACGGGGACTCGAGGCTTGTCGCCTACAGCATCAAGCGTCCCGCAACACACACAGTCTCTCTTGGGAATTGGAACTGTTGGAGACGGCAATACAGGAACCTCGTACACAGCAACTTTTAGTGACCTGGACGCGTTCGCCGAGTATCGAGTTTACGTCTTTGGTATCGCCGACGACTTTGTCGACGAACACAGTAACGACGTTACGATCACCGGCCTGAATTCGGTCTCATTCACACAGGCGGTCGACAACAACGATCTTTACATCAACGGATCGGTCGGCTCCAGCGCGCAAGACCTCTCGAATTACGCTGAACTCATCATTGCCGATGCAGCCGGAGAGATCGAGATCGAAATCGAAGCTTCTGCGGGCGTCGACGGCTATGGGCTTGCTGGCCTCGCCATCCAAGCGACCGGCAACGCTGGTGACATTCTGACGGTAACGATCGATTCCGATTCGATCAGTGAGAACGGCGGCACATCAACAGCAACCGTTACGCGAAGCACTGGAATGACTGGAAACTTGACGGTGAATCTGTCGAGTGACGACACCAGCGAAGCGACCGTCCCGAACTCCGTCACCATTGCCGACGGATTCGATTCGGCCACCTTCACCATCTCAGCGGTCGATGACGCCATCAGCGACGGAACTCAGGCGGTCCAAATCACTGCGAGTGCGACCGGCTTTAGCGATGGCTCAGACACGATCGATATCCTTGACGACGAAGCTGGATCAACTTCGCTCGTCGGGGTCGACTTCGGCAGCAGCGGACCGTCACCCATCAACTGGACATTGAATACGGTTTTCAACACAACCCTGACCGACCTGATCAACGAAGAGGGCAACAGCACGCCCTTCGATCTCTCGGTCAGTGGGTTTAGTGGAGCCGCAAGCGGGACGCCGCTCAGCACTCAGCTGCCAGCGCATTCCCAATCGCTTGTTGACATCGCCGGAAACTTCTTCGCCAGTAACACTACTGCGACCATGACGTGGAGCGACTTAGATCCGAGTCGCAATTACGAGGTCTATGTCTTTGGCCTCGACTCATTCAATAACAATCAAAGTGTCACCATCACCGGATCAGGAACTCCAGTCACGTTCGATCAGAATTACCCCTCGAACACGCTGCTGGTCAACGGAGTTTTCGGCAGCGACACACAAACACTCGGATCGTACGCCGAAATCATCACGCCATCCGCAACGGGCCAAATCAGCATCGATGTGACAAGTGGATCCTTCCTAGGAGTGGGTGGACTCGCGATCCGCGAACTGGCCCCGCCACCGCCACCAGGATCGTCTGTTCTGGTCGGCGTTGACTTTGCCAATAGCGGGCCTTCACCCACCAACTGGACGCTCAATACCGATTTCAACACAACGCTGACGAACTTGATCGACGAACAAGGCAACAGCACCGCCTTTGATCTATCGGTCGCTGGCTTTGGTGGCGTCTCGACTGGGTCTCCGCCAGCTTCCCAATTGCCCATCCACACCCAATCGCTCAGCGGCGTTGACGGCAACTTTTTTGGAAGCAACAACACCGCAACCATGACCTGGAGTGACCTGGATCCAACACGCGACTACGAAGTTTACGTTTTCGGACTTGATAACTTCACCAACAACCAAAATGTCACCATCACCGGAGCGGGGGCACCCGTTACGTTCGCTCAGAACTATCCGCCAAACACGCTGCTGGTCAACGGAGCGATCGGCAGTAGCGCGCAGACGTTGGAATCGTTTGCCGAAACGATAACCCCCACTGCGAGCGGCCAAATCGTCATTGATGTAACGAGCAACTCGTTCTACGGCGTCGGAGGCCTTGCGATTCGTGAATTATCGCCCCCAGCACCCGATCTTGCCGTAACCCTCGATGAAAATACGCTTTCGGAAGCCGATGGACCTGCCGCAACCACCGTCACGATCACACGCGGAACGGACACATCCAACGCACTCGATCTAATCCTTACCAGCAGCGATTCAACCGAAGCAACCGTCCCGGCAATGGTCACCATTCCCGCTGGGCAGTCCTCAGTCACTGTCGATTTGGATGCCATCGACGATACGGCGGCCGATGGCGATCAGCTGGTCACGATCAAGGCGACGGTCGCTGGCGGAACGACCAATGGCTCGACCGGTATCGACACGACCTTTGGCACTTCAGGGCAAGCAGCAACACAGTTGAACACGGCGTCGATTGGCGCGAAGAACCTGCTCGTCCAACCCGATGGAAAGATCCTGGCTGCCTCCTCGGGCTTCAACTCCAGTCAGTTCCTGTTGGAGCGTCTGAACGCCGACGGCACACCCGATGCTTCGTTCGGAACCGGTGGTCTGACCTTTATTACGATCGCAAACGGTGTGTCGCCCAAGAGCATTGCTCTTCAGGACGACGGCAAAATTTTGGTCGCTGGCGATACCTTCTCTGGTAGTTCCGCCCCGTTTCTTGCCCGACTCAATGACGATGGTTCACTTGACACAAGTTTCGGCGTCGGTGGCTTGGTCGATTTCTCATCAAGCCCAGTCAATACAATCGAACAGATCGATGTCGCAGCCGATGGCAAAGTATTGGTAGCCGCGCAGGTCTTTGGACGTCCAGAGATGTATGCCTTGCGACTGCGAGCTGACGGTCTGTTCGACAATACGTTCGGCAGCAATGGGCTGAAACGCTTTGACGAGTTTGATGCGACACCCTCAGCCATCAAAGTGCTTGCAAACAATCAACTCTTGCTGGTCGGTAACGCAGGTGACCGGAGCACGATCATCCGCGCCAATGCCGATGGTACGCTCGATACTTCCTTCGGGTCGTCGGGCTCGACCCGAGTCGTCTTTGATGGCGATCATGGCGCTGTCCATTCAATCGCCGTTGATGTTGATGGTCGAATCGCCCTGGCTGGTTCGACGTTTCTTCAAGGCACGACCGCCAACGATTTTGCCGTCGCGATGTTGACGCCCGACGGACTCGTCGACACGACGTTTGACAGCGATGGCATCGTCAACGTCGACCTCGCACCGGCGGTCGACCAACTCGTCACCTCCGTCCAATTCCAAGCCGACGGAAAGCTACTTGCGGTTGGATACAACCTCGACTTTACGCTTGGCAACGAAATCGCCGTCACGAGATTGAATTCGGATGGGTCGCTCGACACGAGTTTCGACGGCGACGGCATCCTCACCTTCTCTGCTGGCAATTCAAACGGCCAAGGCCCAGTCGGATCGGTTGTCACCGACGATGGCGACCTGCTTGTCCTGGCCGGCGGCGGCGGCGACCTTCGCGTGACGAAAATCAATACAGGCGTGAAACCGCTTTACGCGACCGAAGATGTGTTGATCACCGACAATGACGGCGCGGCAACGCTTGATTTCGGCGATGCCGCAAGCAGTAGTCAAAGTGGTTTCGCCGCAACCTATCCGGTAACGCTCAGCGACAATGGAGCGCGCCACACAAACACGGGCCCCGTCCTCGGTCTGTCCCGTGAAGCAGAGTTAGACGGAGTCAATTCTGTCGACGCGTCCTTTGACGACGACAACGGCTCTGATGACGAAGACGGCGTCACTTTCCTTTCGCCGATCATCGCTTCGCCAACGGGCGCGAGCACGGCCTCGGTGGAAGTCCAGCTGAGCAATGCAAACGCGACTGCCAACCGGCTTGATGCTTGGATTGACTTTAATCGCGATGGAGATTGGTCGGACCCAGGTGAACAGATCTTTGCGAACTTCGATCTTGGGACAACCGACGGCGTTCAAACACTCACTTTTTCGGTTCCCCAAGACACCGGAGCCAATGTTGAAAACGGTTACTCCTTTGCCAGATTCCGAGTCAGCACAGGCGGCGGGCTAGGCGTCATTGGATTCGCACCCAATGGCGAAGTCGAAGACCATCGCGTCGCAATCGTGACCGCCGACCCATTCATCGTCGATACCTTGACCGACGAGATTGACGGTGACTACTCGGCAAACGACCTGTCGCTTCGTGAGGCGATCGACCTGGCCAATACGCGTCCTGGCACCGACCAAATTGTCTTCGCCCCAGCACTTTCTGGTGGCGCGATCACCTTGCAAATCGAGCAGCTCTCGGTGACCGACGACTTGATCATTTCTGGCCCCGGTGCATCGAACATGACCATCGACGCCAACGGTAGCTTCCGAGTGTTCGAGTTACACGACTTGAGTGGCTCGCTCTTTGTCGAGCTCGAAGGACTCACCCTCACTGGCGGCCACTCATCCAGAACGGTGCATCCTGGATCGGGTGGTGCGATCAATTCGACAGGCGACTTGACCCTCCGTGACGTGAACCTCATTAACAATCACGTATCGGGCGGCTCAGCCAATGGTGGTGGCGTCTTCTTATTCGGATCAGGATCCGAAGCACTGGTCATCGAAGATTCGGTAATCGCCAACAACAGCGCTACCGGATTCAACGCATTTTCAGGTGGCATCTACGCCGAAAACGCTAACGTCGAAATTCGCCGAAGCCTGATTGATCAAAACGCCACCGATCCGTCCTCGGGGCAAGGCATCGGCGGCGGACTGTTTGTGATTGAAGGTTCGCTTCAGATCGAAGACAGCACGATATCGCGTAACTCTGCCGTTGGTGGGCTCGGCGGTGGTGTCGTTTCCTCAGGCGGCGAAACAACGATCTCGGGCACGACCATTTCCGGCAACTCCGCCGGTGTCCGTGGCGGTGGCGTCTTGTTCGGGTCAACGACGAATTCGATGACCATCTCCAACTCAACCATTTCAGGTAACACGACATCGATCGGCAACGGTGGTGGTATTTCAATCTTCCAGGGTACGACGCACATCCGTCACAGCACGATCACCGGCAACGTCGCCCCGGACGGATTTGGGAGTGGGGTCGCGGGCAACAACAATGGAACCTACGTCTCCGACCTGCAGGTTCTCTCAAGCATCATCTCCGGCAACGCCAATAGCGATGTCGACAACCTGCTTGCGGGTTCTGGCACAAACACGTTCACTTCGAATGGATTCAACCTCATCGGAACGGGTAATGCCGCAAGCGTTTTCAATCTCACGACGGACCAAAACGGTGTCACCGCCCCTGGGCTGCTACCGCTTGCCAACAATGGTGGGTTGACCGACACGCACGCGCTCGAGGCGACAAGCCCAGCCTTGGATGCAGGCGATACGGCTGCGATCCCAACCTCGGATCAGCGAGGCAGCGGGTTTGCCCGATTGAACGGCGTTCGCGTTGACATTGGAGCGTTCGAAGCGAATTTGATTTCGATATCTCCGCTCGATGCGTCCAAAGACGAAGGTGATTCGGCAACCATCGCCTTTACCTTTACCGTTTCGCGCACAGGTCCCACAACCGATCCAGTGACAGCTGATTTCGCCGTCACCGGAAGCGGCAGCGATCCCGCGGACGCCGACGACTTTGACGATGGGATCCTTCCCTCGGGACAGGTCACGATCCCAGCGGGACAGACGAGTACGGTACTGACGATTGATGTCGTAGGCGACGCCACCGTCGAGCCAGATGAAGGCTTTACCGTGACGTTGAGCAACCCGACAAGTCCACTCTTGCTGGACATCAGCACTGCTGATGGCTTGATCGAAAACGATGACACTCCATCGACGCCCGAGGTAGAGAGCATCATCTACTTCAACAAGAACGCCAACGCGGAAGCAGACTTATCACCTGATTCCACAGGGCAACGATCGATCATTCGGCAAATCGAAGTGACCTTCACAGGCCCGGTAAGTGTGCCGGTTGGCCCCATCACTGACGATAGTTTCATTGTCGAATCGACGACCGTTTCGCCGGGTACGCAAGTGGGGCTGAGTGTCTTGAGCTCGCAGGTGGTCAATGGCAAACAAATCGTGATCCTTGGGTTCACCGGAACAACGCTGATCGAAGACAAGTCGGAAAACCAACCAGGGATCCTTCCTACCATTGAAGATGGTCGCTACCGATTGACCATCGATGGAGCAAAACTCGGGATTGATGCCAACGGAACCGAGTCCGGCGTCGATAAAGTCGACAACTTTTTCCGGCTCTTCGGTGATGCCGATGGTGGTGAAACCGTCAACTTGTTCGACTTTGCCAAGTTCCGCGACTATTTCACCAATCAAACCCTCCTTGAAGTGTTCGACATGGACGACGACACCAACGCAACGTTGTTTGACTTTGCCGACTTTAGGTCTCGTTTCAACAAGCCGTTGTAGGATGCGTGATTGAACCCACCCGCGGATCGCCTCAGCCGCTGGCCGAGATGGTCCGCGACGCAGAATCCGTGTTCGGTCATGAAGAAGGGTGAGCCACAAAAACACGAAACCGCACAATAATCCAGCGTTCGATTGGATCGCGTCTTTTTGTGAGCAATGCGGTTGGTTCGTGGTCCCTGGCATTTTTGAAGAGTGGGCCACGAGAAACACAAGAAGACACAAAAATTCAGGGCACGATTGGATCGCTTCTTTTTGTGCGTTCTTGTGTTTTTTGTGGCCAATCAGTTTCGCAAGCGAAGAAGCTCGGCGGGAGCCTCGCCCTGCCGAGAACTTATTCGTGTGATTCGTTCCATTCGTGGTTCGCTCTTCCGACGGAACGGCGCTACGTTGCTTCACGCAGTCGCTCGGTGAAGTCGGGGAACGCTGCTCGGACACGCGTCCAGTTAGGAATCGCCTCGGCTCCGTTGGGATCGGCTCGGAAGACGTCTCCCGCTTCGGTGACACACTGCGCGAATGCATCAATTGCCGCCTCTTCGGCGTGGCGATCGTAAATCAAATCGTTCACCAGCGCATCGGCTGCGTATTGGCGAATGCAATCTTGGGCGATTCGCAAATAGGAGGATCGCAACGAAATGAAAGTCGAATCGCTCAGTACAACGCCTTGGCTGGCGAGCGTGCGATAGATCGTCGTCAGGATGTCGTTGGCCATCTTGATCAGGCCCGCATTCTTGTCTTCCAACGACAGCACTTGGTGCTTGTGTTCGTAGAGCCTGCAAAGGTCCGTTTGACAGACGCGTTTGAGTGAAGTGTTGCGGAAGACTTCGGCGAGTGTGCCAACTTCTAATCCCCAATCACTCGGAATGCGGTTGGTACGAGCCAAGTTTCGCGTCAAAGAAAACTCACCCGACAGCGGGTATCGAAAATTCGATAGGAATTGAATGAATCGACTTGTTGGAAAGATCTGCATCAACGCGCGGATCAGAGGGGCGACCAACAAACGGACCACGCGGCCGTGCATCCGGTCGGTCACACGAGCGTAGTAGGCTTTGCAAAACTCAAAATCGAGAGCCGGGTGAACCATTGGCAGGCAAAGCCGAGCCAACAGATAGCGGTCGTAATCGACGATGTCGCAATCATGCAGTACGAAGTTGTCGATGTCGGGATCTGCCAACAAGTAACCGAAGGCGGTCCAAACGCTGCGTCCCTTGCCAGGTGTCGAGACAGGGATGCCGCTATCGATCAACTCTTGATACAGCGATTGAATCTCGGGCCCGTCGGTCCAGAGCACGCGAGCACGACCACCAAGCGGCGCGACTTTGGCAACCGTTTCCTCGTAGTCCGATTTGTCTGGTGCAACGCCTAACGTAACGACGATCGTATGGACATAATCGGCCTCGACCAATTCGCCAACAATCCGCTCGAACGGCTCGGCCCGCATGTCCGATGCGGTCACGGGCAGCACCAAGCCAATCTTGGACTGCTGCGTCGACTTGCGAAGCATGTCTTCCAACCGGTCAATTTGACCCGTTCTCAGATCATGAATCGTTGTAATGAGTTCATGTTGATAAAAATCTGGCATGGCGTCGCTCTGCGTTCACGATTCTAGATTCGGGAAACGATGATTCAGGGCAACGAGTCTCGCTGCCATCGCCGCCTAACCTCAACAACTTAGCGGTGTCAGACTGCTGAAGAAAGAGGCTGCGACCAACCTCCGCACGCGCATTAGAAAAGGGCGAACCATCCGACACTAGAGAGCGGATAGGGAGCACAGCCCAAAAATCACCAGCGGCCAAAACCTGCTTTCTACCCGCGGAAACCAGCGATTCTCTTGTTAGGCGACATTAACAACTGCGACGACCCAAGCGAATACAACGATTGCGAAAGCAACGAAGCCGCATATCGCCTGCACTCGCAAGTTGCCCAGTAATCGCTCAGGCGTTCGACAGGCAATGTAACCGAGTGCCATCCCGGCGATGAATCCTGCCGTATGCGCTCCAACATCCGTGCGTTCACCACTGATACCTGTAAAGGCCATCAGTAGGACGCCGCCAATCAAAGGTGCCCACCGTTTCATCAACTTCTCTTGCGCATGACTGCGAGGACGCAGGGCGTGTGAGACCAGCACCCCGAGCGCCGCGAAAACGGCTGTCGACGCTCCGATCGATCCGTGGTCAGCATCGCGAAAAAACGCATTGATCGTATTGCCCAGTGCGCCGGCAACAAGGATCGTCAGCCAGCCAACGCCGCCACCCAGGACTCGGCCGACGAGTAACCCGAACACGGCACCATAACCAACATTCGACAAAAGATGCCCCACATCGGCATGCAGGGTCAGCGCAGTGACGCTTCGCGACCATTGCCCCGCCATCACTTCGCCGGCCAACATCTTGCCCGCGGAAACCCACGTTTGACGCGTTTCGGGATCGGACGAAACAGCAGCCACCGCAATCAGGATCGCAACGTACCCGACGACACCGAACACGGCGCCTTGGTAGGTCTTGACCGGTGCGGGCGGTGGCAAGGCCTCTTGTTCGAGATCGCGTTGATAACCTGCAAGCTCACGAAGCGCCTCGCTTGCTTGGTCGGGCGGCACAAGCAAACACCACTGCCCATCGAGCCGCATCGACTGGGCGCGAATGCCAACCGACTCGAGAACGAAACGTGCCTCCATACAGGGACCTTTGGTTCGTGATTGAAACACGACCTCGGGTTCATTTGAAGTTTCATCCATCAGTGTCGATCCCTAGCGACGGTTGTATTCATGTGCGACCGTCGCCAGCCGATGGTCAAAGCGACACTCCGTTGCACTCAGTCCTTGTCGGCTCGCAGCACCGAAACGAATGCTTTCTGAGGAATGTTGACGCTGCCAAACTGCTTCATCTTGGCCTTACCCTTCTTCTGCTTTTCGAGCAGCTTCTTCTTGCGGGTCACGTCGCCACCGTAGAGCTTGGCCGTCACATCTTTGCGGTAAGGCTGAATCGTCGCTCGTGCGATGATCGTTCCGCCAATCGCACCTTGAATGGGAATTTTGAACTGGTGCCGCGGGATCGCTTCGGCGAGCTGTTCGCAGTAGTGCAACGCGCGGGCACGCGACTTGTCGCGATGCACCAAGTAGGCGAGCGCGTCGACCGGTTCTTTGTTGACCAAAATGTCAACCTTCACAACGTCCGTCTTTCGGTATTCGATCGGCACATAGTCGAACGAACCGTAGCCTCGAGTGATCATCTTCAGCTTGCCATAGAAGTCAAAGAGAACTTCACCGAGCGGCATTTCACTTGTCACTTCGACTCGCCCAGCCGACAAGTAGTTCATCGTTTGACTCTCGCTGCGATGCTCGCGACACAACTCCATCACCGGCCCGACGTATTCTTCGGGCGTCAAGATCTGAGCTTTGATGTACGGTTCGGAAATCATGTCGATGTTGGTTGGATCAGGCCAATAGCTTGGATTATCAACGTCGATCGACGTGCCGTCTTTCAAGTCCATTTTGTACTTGACCGACGGCGCCGAGATCACAAGTCCAATATCGAACTCGCGCTGCAAGCGTTCCTGAATCACATCGAGATGCAACAAACCGAGGAAGCCGCAGCGAAAACCAAACCCGAGTGCCGCCGAACTGTCTTTTTCAAAGGTCAGTGCCGCGTCGTTGATAGACAGCTTTTCGAGCGCTTTGGTCAGATCTTGGTACTCATCCGTGCTCATCGGGTAGATCGACGAAAAGACAACCGGTTTTGCGGGTTGGTAACCTGGTATCGGTTCGTCGGCCGGCTTGTCGGCCAGCGTGATCGTGTCTCCAATCTCGATGTCTTGGACACTCTTCACACCCGCCACGATGTATCCGACTTCACCAGCGGTGAGCGACTTGGTTGGATTGAGTTTGAATTGGTTGTAGCCAATTTCGTCGACCTTGAAATCGCGGTCGGCGTGCATGAAGTGAATGGTGTCACGCGGACGCAAAGTGCCGTCCATGATGCGACACTGCAGGATCACCCCGCGATACTTGTCAAAGTACGCGTCAAAGATCAGCGCTTTCAGCGGCGCCTTGGGATCGCCTTCGGGTGGCGGCAAGTGTTTTGCAATCCCTTCCAGGACATCCTCGATTCCGAGTCCAGTCTTCGCCGACGTGGGGATCGCCGCAAACGGATCGAGTCCCAAGTCTTCGTCGATCTCTTCGCGCACCCGTTCGACATCGGCGGCGGGCAAGTCGACCTTATTGATCACCGGCAACAACTCGAGATCGTATTCGAGAGCCAGGTAAAGGTTGGCCACCGTTTGTGCTTCGACCCCCTGGGTCGAATCGACCACCATCAAGGCACCTTCACACGCCATTAACGAACGGCGCACTTCGTGAGAAAAATCGACGTGACCGGGCGTATCGATCAAGTTGAACTGGTACTCGGTGCCATCCTGTGACTTGTAATTCAAAGTCACCGTGTTGCTCTTGATCGTGATGCCGCGTTCGCGTTCGATGTCCATCGAATCGAGAATCTGGTCCTGAAACTCGCGCTCGGTGATGCCGCCACAGGCAAGGATGAGGCGGTCCGCCAAGGTCGACTTGCCATGGTCGATGTGAGCGATAATGCAAAAATTGCGTATCTGTTTCATTTTTGTTGGTTGTGAGGTGTGGCCAGCCGCAGAAGCTGGGGAAGCGACCGCAAAACGCGTTGTCGGCTATCGATCGCGGCAGGAAGCGAATTAGCCTGAGATTCGTCCTCTGAAATCGTAGTAGAAAACGCCGAAATCGGACAGGGAACGCGATCTAGCCACCCCTTAGCGAAAAATCGCTCCGATTTCCGATTTTCCTGTCGATCTTTTGATCGCAAACGCGTTTCCATCACATAGGGGAACGTCGTTTCGCGAGACGTGGTTTCGGCTGCAAAATCCAGCCAGGCACTTTTCGCCCTCGTCAGTGAGGGCGCCCACTCTTTGGGGATGCCGACCACGCCACCTGGGACGCGCAAATTTGCAACCCACGCCCGAAACTCGGGCGTCACTATTGGGTTCAAAACGGACATGAGCGCGGGTCAACATGGTTGAGAATTATTGGAGCTTCGCATGCGCATAAATGGAAACAACGTGACTCGCGCACTCTGCATCATCGCAACAACAGCTGTCGCCTTTCTTGCGTCTGGACAAAGCGCGTCGGTCGCGCAGGGTCCCTACGTGAACACCATGCAACCGGGCTATCTGTTTATCGACGGCAAGTACATCAGTGCTCCCTACGACCTGCAGGTCAACGCCAAGAACTTCAAAATCAACGCCAAGACCTATTCCACCAAGTACCTCGGGTCGACCGCTGAGGTGTCGGACGTCGATATCGCTCGCGTTTCGCTGCGTCGCGCACAGCAAGAAGGAGGTGACACCGCAATCGAACGCGGCTTCGGTCCCGGTCCCGGGCAGGAACGCGACTTTGGCCCCGGTGCGGGTCAAGGACGTCGACCAGGAATGGGTCGGCGACGTGGACGCTCGCGCGACGACATCGCGATGGTCCGGATGCAAGACTTGCTCGAACAAGCCAATGTTGGCGCGCTGGTCGTTCTCTTCAAAGACAGCGAACCAATGGTGCTGTACCCCAACCACGGCGGCGAAGCTCTCCTTACCGCACTTGTCGAGGCTCGACACGTCGATCCCCCAATCACTTTCTCGACCAGCCATCAAGCATCTTGGAATCGACTCATTGCCGAATTCGAGCCAGACCTCGAATTCACAACGCGTGCTGAAGCCGAACTTGCCGAAGCCGATGCGGCGGAAGCCGCAGGGTACGAGATCGCCTCAGCGAATCAGCTGCTTTCCAAACTCTCGTACCCACTGACCATCTTTGCAATGATTGTGGTGGTGTTTGGATTTGGTCATCTATTGAATCATCGGCCTGGCATCGACTCTGACGAAGAAAACGCGGCGCGTCCCATCGTCGTGAAATCGTTGGTCATCATCGCACTCTTGTCGTGCGTCGACCTCGTCTGGACGATTGCCGCGACACAGGCCGGGGCAATGCGTGAACTGAATCCACTTGGAAGCAAGTTGATCACCGACCCGGCGCAGCTGACACTCTTCAAGTTTGTCGTTACCGGAACGTCGATCAGCATTCTCTATTGCCTGCACCGTCGCCCCGTCGCTCAAATGGCCTCGTGGTGGTGCTGTCTCTTGTTGACGCTGCTCACCGCACGCTGGGTCGTCTTCCAGTCGCTTTTCGTCTAGCAGCGAAGTTGAGGCGACCGCGCGACCGACCGTTTTACTCGGCCGGGGCGATGCCTTCCTGAGTGAACGACTTCACGGTCTGGCCAAGCATATCGACAATCCGAAACCGAACCGTTTGCTCAGCGAAAAGGTCGGCCATCATCTTTCTGCCGAAGGTTTCGAAGATCTCGTACCCTTTGGCATCGAGCGTTTGAGGGTCAATGTAGACCTGAATCATCGGTGGTTCTGCAGGATCTTCTGAGCCGAAAATTTCGAATCGAAACGATTGCTGGTCCGTAAAGACGCCTTCGCGTTCAAGGTAGTCGGCGACTTCGTTGGCAAAGGGTTCCTCGAACGGGTACCAATAGTGAAGCCGATTGTTGTTTCGAATGATCGTCGGCCCCACGTAGTCTTCAACCGAAAACGATCGATACTCTTTGAACTCCAGGTCGCAGCAAACCATCTCCAGAGATTGGTCAAGCGGCAATTCTCCTTTGATGGTCATGCCGTTGACATGTTCCAGTATCTGGAAGGTTTCGGCGTCAAGCTTGTCGCCGCGCAGCAGTGGCACCAACACGGTGTTCTTGCCGTCAACGCTGCGGACCCAAAGATCCATCTTTAGTTCACGTCCTGGAAAGTTCATTAGTTTGGCGGCGATTGCCTCGACTGCTTCGAGCGACACCGTGCCGTCAGACAAGACCAACATGCATCCGTTTCGCGACGCACATCGAGCCTGGAACGGCGGATCGTGCTCGAAAGATGCCAGTTCGTCAAAGCCAATACCGGTCAGCGAGAACTTGCAAGGCGCACCATCGAACAACGTCAAACTCAACATCAACGCACGTTCACGCATCGTTGCCTTAAGCACTTCGGGATCGATTTGATCCACCGCCGCGGCAGCACTCACAAATGAAATCTCGCCGCCTTGATCGCTTCGTCGCAAGAAGAAGTGTTTTGGTTGTTGGCCATCCTCGAGCAAACCGGTCGAGCGAATGGTCGCGACCACGTTTGCGATTGTTTCCTCGGTCTCTTCTTGGCCAAAAAAGACGCTACTGATCTCATCGACCCAACAAGTAACCACGTCAGCTCGCTTGGTCGAAACGAATTCGCCCGCTCCGTTGTTCGGCAGCGAAACGACTTCGACTTGACCGCCATCAAAACACTCAAAACTAAGGATCGTCGCAACGAACTCGTTGATCGGTCGAAACTGCTCGCAGCCTTCGGTCGCCATACGCGTGAGGTTTGTCAGTCGGTATCCGTTTCGATTGGCCGACATGCGGTAGAGATGGTCCATCTCGCTTGAGCCAAGCAGCAGTTTCGACGCCAACGTTTCGGCCACTTGCTTGACTTGAAACTCGGGAATCGACGCATCGCTGACAAGCGTGACGTTCCCAACCGTGGTTCTTGGCCCTGTCAGCTCAGGTGAACTCGCAGTGACCAGAGTTGCATTGATCTCTTCGAACTTCTCGTTTGCGTTCGCTCCGACCGCTGCAATTGCCGTAAGCAACACGATTCCAGTCATTGGAATCATGACAAAGACAGCGACGAGTACGATAAGAACGATTTTGACAGTGCGCATCAGCTTGCGTCCGATTTGGGCATACCTTTTGAAAATGCTTCGAGCAAGCTTAGGTCACGATTCAGGCCCCCCAAGCGAGCAACGAAATGCGTGCATTCGCTTATGATGTGCTCAGCAAAGAGGTGAACAAGTGAGTGACGGCGACCCAAAATACGAACCGGTTTATCGCGCAGCCAAAGCTGGCGACACCAAGCTCGTTTTGAAACTCGTCACCGATGACAAGTCGCTCCTTAATATCACGGACAGCAATATCAATTGCCCGCTCATCAAGGCGCTTGGCAAAGAGCAAATCGAAACGGCCAAGGTACTGATTGAACTTGGCGCCAATGTTTTCGTCATGAACCACAGTGACGACTGGCCAGTCAAAATGATCGTTCGTCGCGACGGACTCAAAGCAGCCGATCGCAACCAGCTTGTCGAAGCGATGATTTTGGCAGGCGTTTGCGAGCAGCCGATCTTTCACGCGATCTGGCGACGCGATTCCAAGGCGGTCAAAGCCATCCTCGAATCGGATCCTTCACAAGGAAGCATTCGATTGGCTGACCCGACCGGTGATCGCGGTTTCTACAACGACCTTCCCTATTGCGGATTGACGCCGCTGCACTATGCGGTGATCGCGGGCGACCTGCGTTCGGTTCGAGCATTGCTTGATGGCGGCGCCGATCCTGACGCCTTGCCCCACGGTGCCAAGGCCGATTCGTGTCACACACCGTTGATGTACGTCCCCAAACGCTGCAACGCGATCGCTCAACTGTTGATCGACCACGGCGCCGACGTTCGCCGAGACAGTGCCTACATCACGTCCGGCAGCAAGGCGCTGCGAGAAGTCGCCGTCGCCAACGGAGCTGCGGGATCGCCATTCATGACCGCGATCGTGCTCAAACAAACGCAAGAGGCCATCCAACTGGCCAAGAACGATCCCAACGTCATCCATGAACGCCTCGAGGGTGCCTACTGCGACACGCCATTGCACCTGGCACTCAAATGCAACTCGGCCGAGCTGATCCGTGTCCTCGTTCAACAGGGGATGAACGTCAACCTCGAAACCTCCGAAGGCTACACGGCTCTCGAAATGGCATCGGAGCAATATTGCTCTTACGAGGTCTTTCGAGCGTTGGTTGAATTCGGAGGCGATATTCACGCCGGCGGAGACGCGCCCCTAAGCAACGCGATCTGGCAGCATGCCTATCGCCACTGGGATTACGAAAAGGTGATTCGCTATCTGGTTGGGAAGGGCTGTCGAATCGAAGGCCTTTATCACTGTGCCATCGCAGGGAACCTGCCAGCGACCAAGTTACTCATCGAACTCGGCGCCGACGTCAACGATACCAGAGACGACGGTTGGCCCGGAGAAGGCAAAGGCTACACACCACTGGACTACTGCACCGGAGTCGTCGGCAAAACCGAACACAAAAAACTCGCCCAGTACCTGCAAGACAACGGCGGCAAACACAGAAGCGAATTGCAGGCGAAGTAGAGACAACCACGAATCAAACGAATCGCACGAATGAACCACCGAGAGGGCGAGGCTCCTGGCGAGCTTCTTCGCTTTTTGTGCCTTTTCGTGTTTCTCGTGGCGCACTCTTTTTTTTTGATTGCCAAGGTTCGACCAGGAATCAAACGGACGCCTTGAAACGAAAAAAGGCTGGTGATTGCGTTTGCAATCACCAGCCAATTCGTTGCCTCGCACATCAGAGCGGATGATGCGAGAAAGTTAAGTTGCGGGAGCCGGATTCGAACCGACGACCTCGAGGTTATGAGCCTCGCGAGCTACCGGGCTGCTCCATCCCGCGGTATTTTTTCGCCGCCTTCTCAGCGGTGAGGCAGGGTTATCGGAAATCAGCGTCGTACTGTCAACGGGCCTTTTTGCCGAACAGGAAAGGATTTTGCCGGATTTTCCTCTCGCCTCTGCAGCAACTTGGACGTGGCTGCGACAAAAAGGTTCGCATCTTCTTTAAAAACGCGATATCCTGTATCAGTCCCGGTCGCGTCGCTTGATTGGAAAAAGCGTTCACTTTCGATCAGGTGCGACTCGTTATTGCCCCGCGTTCCAATGGTGCCTGGAACGTTCGATGACGGATCGAGTTGCGATTAGGACAACTTTTCCAAAGATTCCGGCGCCAAGCGACGCCGCTGACGGTTCCACAACCCAGCCGCCAATCGGATTGCTCGAGAAAGATGTCTCAAGCTGACTTCCATTCCGACTCCTCATCATCCGCCGCGATTCCGGCTAGTGACGGCACCTCCGTACCGCCGCCTCCGCCGAACCAAGTTCCACCACCACCGCCCCCTGGTGCGAACAAACCGCCGGCTCCGAACTCGGCGCCCCAAATCCCTTCTGGTGTTGTTCCGCCACCACCTCCTCCGCAAGCGACCAAGCCACCTGTCCGCCCAGCACCTCAGCCAAGGCAGCCGGGTGCACGTTCCGACGGCGGGCAAACCGCGGGTGCCACGCCGACCGGAGTCGGTTCGGCAAAGGGGGTCCGTTGGCGTGGCGAGCTAGCGGGTGTCGACAAAGAAGTCGAAAAGGAACAAGGCAAAAAGGCGAGAACTCGAACTTCGGCAACAACCAACCGAGCTGCCGTCCCGTCCGACCAGGAAGACGAAGACGAGCTGAACGAAAAGATCACGCGTGAAGCTCCACCTTGGTTGGTCAGTATGGTCTTTCACCTCGTCCTTCTGCTTGTGCTTGCTTTGATGGGCACGCCGGTCGGAACCGACCTGGGCAAGATGATGCTGACGATCGGGCATGCCGACAAACAAGACGAATCCAAGTTCACCGATTTTGACGTCATCTCGCAGATCTCCGTCGACGATGCCGAATCACTCGAAGACGCCGAAGTCGATGTCGACATCCCGACGATGCTCGAGTCGACGCTGATGGAACAGTCGCTGGAAGTTGAACCCGTCGACATGGGCGCCGGTGAGCTGGCGGTCGTCAAACCGATGTTCAACGGTCGTACCGGTGCCATGCGGCAAGCGTTGCTGGCGATTTACGGCGGCACTCCCGAAACTCAGAACGCAGTCGCACGTGGGCTCGAGTGGCTCAAACGAAACCAGCGCCGTGACGGCAGCTGGAGCATGCGTGGACCTTACGACGATGGTGGCGTTACTGAGAACACCGTTGCTGCGACGGCGATGGCGTTGCTCGCATTCTTGGGTGACGGCAACACTCACAAGAGCGGCGACTACCAGGAACAGGTCGACAAAGGGATTCAGTATCTGATCAGCAAACAAGACCGATCCGGATTCTTTGCCAAGCAGGCTCGCGAACATGAAAAGATGTACGCGCAAGCGCAAGCGACCATCGCGATCTGCGAACTGTACGCGATGACCAAAGATTCGTGGTTGCGACCTCGAGCTCAGCTTGCAGTCGATTTTGCCCACGAATCACAGTCCGAAGAGGGCGGCTGGCGCTATGAACCAAAATTCGATTCGGACACGTCGGTAACCGGATGGTTTGTGATGGCACTGCAAAGTGCACGTTCCGGCGGATTGGTGGTCAACGATTCCATTTTCCGTTTCGTCGACTCCTACCTCGATTCGGCTTCTTCCTATGAAAAAGCAGCCTATGGCTACCAAGCTCATGGTGAACCGAGTCCCGCGATGACCGCGGAAGGAATCCTTTGTCGACAGTACATCAGTTGGGATCGCAATCACCCCGCGATGTTCCGCGGACTGAACGCGCTGCTGCTGGATGCACCGTTCGATATCAACGATCGCGATGTCTACTACTGGTATTACGCGACCCAAGCGATGCATCATTTTGGCGGTTCGCCGTGGCGAGAATGGAACGAACGGATGCGCGTCCAATTGCCCAAAGCGCAAGTGATTGGTGGACAAGAGGACGGCAGTTGGTCGCCGCAACAAGATCGCTGGGGGCGTAACTCGGGACGGCTCTATACAACCTGTTTGTCGCTCTATTGCCTCGAGGTCTATTACCGGCACATGCCGCTGTACAAGGCCGAAGGAAGCATCGAGTGATCTTGAAGGGTTTCGGTGCTCCCTAGGGGATGCGGCTCCGTTTCGCTATCCTCGTGGTATGAATGACCAAACACTCTTTGCGATCGATGCGGCCTCGATCATCGATCTTGCTGGCGCCGATGCCATCGCGATCCTTAACAATCTGACGACCAACGACGTCAAGTCGCTTGAGGTGGGGTCAGGTTGCGAAACCTTTGTCACGGACGTGCGCGGCAAAACACTCGGCCATGTCTTTGCCTTTCGTACCCAGGACGGATGTCGCCTGATCGGCGCACCGGGCCAATCCGAAGCGATTGCGACGCATGTCGACCGCTACACGATTCGCGAAGACGTGACGACGACCATCCGAGATGCGGACTTTCAGGTTTTCGTCAGTGAATCAGCAGTCGAGACTCCCTATGAGAAGTACGCTCTCACGTGGCTTGGCCCCGATTCAACTGCCATCATCGTTCCCGGTGGCGACGTCGACGTGTTCCGCGCCGAGCGGGGCAATCCGACGGGAATCGAGTCAGAAACCTCGTTTCACACCAAAAGGGTGGCAGCCGGCTTTCCCTGGCATGGTGTCGATCTGGATGAATCGAATCTGCCTCAAGAAGCAGATCGTGATGCGGTTGCGATTTGCTTGACCAAAGGATGCTACCTGGGGCAGGAAACGGTCGCCCGACTCGATGCCTTGGGACAGGTGCAAAAAAAGCTCGTACGTTGGTTGATCGAAGGCTTCACCCCCGCAACGGGTGCCATCCTGACCGCCGACGAAAAGAAGGTCGGACGTCTGACGAGTGTGGCGACCGACGAAAATGGAAAAACCATCGCTCTGGGGTTTGCACGCCGCAGCCATTTCGAGCCCGGCGCCGAAGCCTCGGGAACCGACGAATTGACCGGCACACCGTTTACCGCTGAGGTGACGGGCACATTGCTCTAAAGAACCTCCGTTCCCAACGGCAGCGATATCGGCCATCATTGACGTTATGCAACATTCCCCAGAAGAGTTTGCCACCCTGCTTGAAGAGGTCCGTGCCGGCGACGACAAAGCGACCGAGCAGTTGTGGGAAGAGTACTTTCAGCGTCTCGTTCGGATCGCGGCCAAGCGATTGCCGGCAAATCTGCGCCGGGTGGGTGACGAAGAAGACATCGCACTCTCGGCGTTTCATAGTTTCATCGCTGGCATACGCCGCGACCAATTCCCTGACCTCAGTGGGCCAGACAACCTTTGGGGCTTGCTGATCACGTTGACCGGTCGCAAAGTCCACGCGCACTTGCGACACCAAACCCGACAGAAACGTGGCGGCGGCAGTGTGCGAGGCGAGTCGGTCTTTATCGACACCAAAGGTGACGCCCGCGGCGGGGGAATCGGCGGAATCACTGGCGATTCCGGATCGCCAGATCTCCACGCCGAATTGGCTGAAGCCTGCGATTCGCTGCTCGACCAATTGCCCGACGAACAACTCAGGCAGATTGCCGTCATGCGGATGGACGGCTTTCTGGTGGACGAGATTGCTCAAGCCTTAGAATTGAGCAAACGGGCAGTTGAACGACGCTTGCAGTTGATCCGTAAAACGTGGAGCGAGGCGGCCGAAACGGACGCCGAGGCTGGATGAGCATTTCCATTGTGTCGATTGATTCGTTCCTCACTACCTAAGCAATCGAGCCGATGAACCTTGGCGACCTGCCCGCAAGCGAATTGGCGCGTCTCGATTCGATCTGCCTGAATTTCGAATCGGCGTTGCGTTCGGGCGATGACCCCGAAATTGAATCTTGGGTCGCCGAGCATGGCGGCCAAAACGGCGATTTGCTTCGCACCGAGTTGATCGCGATCCGCGCCGAGCTTCAAGAAACACCAGCACAAGGCGCTGCAGCCGCCGAGACGGTTGGGTTCGGAATGATCCCCAGCGGCATTGCCCTGCCAACATCGGGTGATGTCGTTGGCCCCTACGAGATCGGCGACTCGCTTGGTCGCGGTGGCATGGGAGTCGTTTACCAAGCAGTCGACCAACGGCTTGACCGTGCGGTCGCGATCAAGGTCTTGGCCGTCGACTCGGACAAACGACGCGACCTGTCCGAACGCTTTCGCCGCGAAGCCAAAGCCGTTGCCGCATTAAGCCATCCGAACATTGTCGAACTGTTCGACATCGGCACCTACAACGGTTTGCCTTATGCCGTGATGGAATTCCTTGACGGCGAGTTGCTTGACCAACGATTCAAATCGGGTCCGATGTGCCCTTACGACGTTCGGCGACTCGGTGCTCAAGTCGCCGACGCCCTCGCAGCGGCCCACAAGGGTGACGTCGTCCATCGAGATCTCAAGCCACACAACATCATGCTTGTACGTCGCCAGGGCGGCGACGCATCGTCCAACTGCAACAAAGGGGGCGATGATGAAGCGAACCTCGAATCGACCGTCATCAAGTTATTCGACTTTGGCCTGTCGCGCTCCCCTAGCGGTGATCCGACCGGCGCCACCGAAACTGGCGAAGGCATCATTTTGGGAACGCCTGGATACATGGCTCCCGAACAGGCACGCGGCGAATCAGTGACGAATTCCGCCGACATCTTTTCGCTTGGCTGTGTGCTACACGAAGCCTTTTATGGCAAGCGAGCCTTCGACGGCACCAGTACGGTGGCCCGTTTTCGATCGACGATTGAAGACGATCCCGACACCGATGCAACCATTCGCCGTACGGATGTCACGCTCGCCGACCTGATTGAGCAATGTTTGCAAAAGGATCCGGCCGCGCGACCCAAATCAGCGGCTTGGATCGCGTCGCAGTTGCGAAAGCCAGTCAAACCGGCTGGCATTCCCGTCGCAACAACGCCTTGCGGAACGAAGACGATCTCGCGTCGTACCGCGATTGCGGCGGCAACCGGTGCGACCGCTCTCGGTGCGCTGGGGATCTGGTGGATGACGCAAGGCAGTGGTTCCCTTCGACACATCGATTCGATCGCCGTCTTGAGTTTTGCCGATGACGCTACGGACAATGAGATCGAAACCGATTCCCTCGGGATGCCGCGTCCGCTAGGCGAGCGAAAACTTAGCCAGGGGGAACAACTCGCTGCAATGTTGGTCCACGAACTGACACGCTTGTCGGACCTGAGCGTGCCACAGTTTCGCCCGATCCGCCCGAGCACCCTTGGAGACCTTCAACAGCTCCAATCCGAACTTGGTGTCGATGCCTTCTTGTTTGGCTCCCTTGCCTCGCAAGCTGCAGCAAGCGGCCGACAATTCATGGTGATCGACGTTCGATTGGTCGATGCCAAGACGGGCGAGAAACTTTGGAACACATTGATCCAAACCGACCAGTCGCAAGAACTTCTTGACCAAAGTCAACTTGCATCCAAGATCGCATCGGCGCTTGGCCGACGATTGAAGTCGACTTCCGAAGATCGGGTCACCCCCGATGCCCAATCCTTTAGCTGCATGGTGGACGGAGCGGCACGGTCCGACCCAGACAGTGTCGTCGGCATGCAGAAAGCGCTTGCCTGTTTCCAACACGCCCACGAAGTTGACGATCGGTTTGCAGAGCCCATTGCCGGCATCGCATTGACCTCCATCACCTTGGCTGCCCAAGCCGATGCGGCGGAGTCACTCGAACTGGTGGTCAATGCTCAAGAAAAAGTCGCAGACGCATTGAAGATCAAGCCGTCGCTAATTGACGCCCGATTGGCCGAAGCGATGCTTGATTGGCAAATCACCAATCGCTATGCCCAAGCCGAAAGTCGGTTCCGCGAGCTCTCAATGATCGCGCCCAATCGCTGGCAGGTCAAACATCAATTCGGGCTGCTTCAAATGACGTTGGGCAAACACAACGAAGCATCCAAGTCGTTGCGCGAAGCCACGCAACTCAACCCTTGGTCGTTAGTTGCTAAAGTTGATCGTGCAAGAAACTGGTGGTATTCCGGCAACACCGAAAAAGCACTACGCGAAGCGATACGACTCAATCAGCGGCACGAGTCGGATGTTCTCGCCGTCGGTCTATTGATCGACCTGTACGAAGAAAGCCAGCGTTACCAAGAAGCTGCCGACTTACTTCCCTCGATCAATTCCGAGTTTATCAAGACTGCCGATCAGTATTGGCGGGCACGCGAAGAAACGCTTGCCGCCTATCCCTACGGACCGTTTGGCGCCGAGCTGAATCGGACCCTGTTTAACGCCCGCAGCGGCAAGGGCGTCAGCGAAGATGACTTTGCTGCGTTGGAATATGCGACTTTGCCAATGTTGCCGCTTCTACTTGCGAAGCATCCGGCACTTCGCAAAACGCGTGCACTTGCTCGCGCTAGCGAAATCATGCCCCAACCTTGAATCCGAATCATGGGCGAACGTTGAACTTCGGATTCCTGCTTCGGATCAACTCGCTCTCGTACGCGCGCCGCACCGTCGTCTTCGCGGCAGGTGAGTCGTCAGGAAAGATGTGCAACTCGACCGTCACTTCGTTTGCTTGGGGGCCAGAAAGGTATTTCGCAAGCGAAAGACGATCGCTTTGGCCGACGTGTTCATTCAACCGCCTGCTCAGGTTGTCGGCTTCTCCGATGTAAAGGTACTCGTCCCGCGATCGAAACAGATAGACTCCCGGACCGGTCGAGACTCCGTCGGCAACAAGTAGCGATTGAAGCTCGGACAAGGAATGCGTCGTAAGGGTTCGATTCCACGTGGCGACTTGCAAGACCAACTCTGGCCTCAAGGCGCGCTTCTTTCTTAGCGAGAGGACTGCCTTGGACAATTCGCTCTCAACCAATCCCTTCGAGAGTTTGGCTGCTTCTTTGACAAATTCGTCGCGCAGCTCCCGGTCCGCCAACATTCGGTCGGATGTCACACGGTGTCGATCGGTCACCACACGTGCCGCAATTTCAGCAACGGCTTGAACACTCGCGTTTGCTGCTTGCCCCCGGCGGGTCGTCGGCACCTCAAGTTTGCCCGCTTTGCGGAGCCGAAGTAAAGCCAGCAGGGCCTCGCGTTCCCGATCAACACTGATCTCTTCGCCAGAGTAAAGCGACTTCAGGAACGCGTCACGGAGATCGGGCTGAATCAACACTTCGTCACTGCTGAACCCCTGATGGGTCGCCGCAAAGGCGTCTCGAATCCGCGTCGGTGACAAAGCGGAGGGTTGCTCGGCAACCGCCTGAGACAACAGCAACGACGACAACAAACAAACTGCCCCAAAAGACGCCGACTTCGCGATCATCGCCCCACTCGATACATTCTCTTTTGTTCTTTCATCCAATGCACAAAGTTTACCGCAGAATAGGCTGATGCGAATCGTCCTTTGTTACCCCGTCACTCAGGGGCAGTTTGAACTGATCCAACAAGCCGCGCCCGACGCCGAAGTGGTTGATGCCGGACAAGAAAGGATCGACGAATTGCTGCCGACCGCGGACGTCTACATTGGCCACGCCAAAGTTCCGGTTGATTGGGATCGTGTCCTCGATGCCGGCAAACTTCGCTGGATTCAATCGTCCGCCGCAGGGCTCGATCATTGTCTCGTTCCCGGCGTGATTGAGTCGGACATCGTCGTAAGCAGCGCATCGGGACTCTTTGCCGTTCAAGTCGCCGAACAAACCTGTGCACTGCTCTTTGGATTGCTAAGGAGTTTGCCCGTCTTTTTTCGCGCCGAAGCAAATCGCGACTTCACTCGTCGCCCCACCGACGACCTTCGTGGCAAGACCGTCGGAATCATTGGGCTTGGCGGCAATGGCCGGATGATTTCAAGAATCCTGGCTCCGTGGGACGTTCGCGTTTTGGCGACTGACTACTACCCAATCGATAAACCAGACGAAGTCGACGAACTGTTGCCGCCGGAAAAAATGGACGAGGTTCTGGCCGCAAGTGACATCGTGATTCTCACTCTGCCGCTCAACGCAGACACTCGTGGCATTTTCGATGCCGATCAAATCGCCAAAATGAAAAAGGGCAGCTACCTGATCAATGTCGCTCGCGGTTCGGTGGTGGTCGAATCGGCATTGGTCGACGCACTCGCCTCGGGACACCTCAAGGGAGCGGGCCTGGACGTGACCGAAGTGGAACCGCTTGCGGAATCGAGCCTACTGTGGGACGACCCCAAAGTGATCATCACTCCGCACGTTGGTGCTCAATCGTATCGTCGCAATGATGATGCGACCGAATTGGCTTGCATCAACCTGAAACGATTTCTCGCTGGGCAAGAGCCCTACAATCGCGTCGACAAACGATTGGGCTTTCCCCATCCATCCGTCGTTTACCGCGGGTAGGTCATCGCGCGCCCTCAAGTCCAATTGAGCCAACAAGTCCTGCAAACATGAGCAGCAGTCAAAGAGAGATTCCACCGAGCAATGGTGTGGTCGTCAAAGATGGCCAACCAATCGGTCCGGTCTACTTGCCTGAAGAGCGCCCTGACGACTTTGTCGACCATTTCAATCGGACGTATCAGGATGTTGGCATGAAGGTTGAGCCAACCGAGCAGCATCAAGAGAAAAGAAATGATGCCGAGTAGGTCATGCCTTCCAAATGCCAGTTTCACGTAGGCCGGATCAAGGAGCGACAGCGACGCAGATCCGGCATGAGCCGAGCGGACGTGCAAACGTGGCTAACACCCACCCCTGTTACGTTCGGTTAATAGACACGGTCCATCTACGAAAAAATCCCCGACGATCCAATGAAGGAATCGTCGGGGATTGTCATATTTGTCGAGGACCGAATTCGGCGGCTGATCGAGATGCGAAAGTTGATCAATGGAGAGCGGGCTTACGAGGCTCGCTTCTCGGTTGGTTCATTGACGATAGATCGCGTCGCTGTTTCAGGTGGTGTTGCCGAGTTCTATCCGATGTTGTCTTCGCAACTTGAATTAGTTGCAGCCGCAAGTTGGCTCGCAACCGCAAGCTGGCTCGCAAGGAGCTTCGCAACCGCAGGCTGGCTCGACGTCGCAGCAAGGATCGCAGCAGCTGCTACGCTTCTTGAACAACTTCGAGAAGAAGCCTTTGATGTTGCAGCTGTGACGTGGTGGGCAGCAGCAAGGGTCGACGACTTCGCAGCCGCATGCTGGTTCGCAGCAAGGGGCTGGCTCGCAACCGCAAGCTGGCTCGCAGCAAGGAGCTGGTTCGCAACCGCATGCTGGCTCGCAGCAGCTGCTTCGGCGGTGCTTGTGGAACAAGCGGTGCAACAGGCCTTTGCTCTTGCAGCCGCAGCCGCTGTCGCAGCAAGGTGCTTCGCAGCCGCATGCGGGCTCACAAGGAGCTTCGCAACCGCAAGCTGGCTCGCAAGGAGCTTCGCAGCCACAAGCGGGTTCGCAAGGTGCTTCACAGCCGCACGCCGGTTCGACGTCACAGCAGGTGTCACAACTCTTCTTACAGAGTTTGTCAAAGAGGCCAAACGCACTGGCGTTGACCGAGCTGCCTGCAACCATTGCGATTGCAAACAACGCAGGAACGATTACACGACGCATCGTGAGATCTCCATGGACTTGGGTACTTGGGAAGGTTCATTGCCAGCGCCTGAGCCGCAACACGTCCGAGCGGCCATCAGCCCTTCTCGAAGCTTCGCCCCGATCTGACCAGGCCTAGGTTCCATGGGAGGTTCCAAAGTGGTCGATCGGCGTGTGGCGGCGCGACGCCACGCCCAAACTCTGGGCGTGCACAACTGCTATCGACCCTCGACCTCAATCACTCGTTGCAAACCTGTAGTTTTTCGCTAGCCGGACCAGCTTTCCTGGTCGGTCACGCGGACCTTTTTGACTGCGCGACCTGTAACGATTAACGGGCCACTACAATCGTCTATGAACCCGCAGCCGCTAGAGTTGCGTTTGGAAACATCCCGTTCCTTGGGCCCGCGACACCATCGAATACGCTTCGCGAGAGAGAAGTCGAGCTGGTGGACGGCGCCCAAAAGCATTGACGAGGTTGAAAAAACGGCCCAATTCGAAAAAACACTGACTCAGAGAGAATGAATCGCCATTGCCAATGGCATCACTTGTGCGCCACGATGTCTGCTCTCATTCAAGACCGTCACTCTCCCATCGCAGGCCAATCGCCCAACGCCCCCTCGACATGACCAACGGCGCCTATCAATCGATTCGAGTCCTCATGATCGAAGACAGTGATGTCGACGCGATCTTCGTTCGACGATTGTTGCAAGCCAGTGGTGAGGTGAACTTTGAAGTCGAGCAGGTTGCCTATCTGAAAGACGCAATCGAGCGACTGCAGGAAACCGACTACGACGTCGCCATGTTGGATTTGAGTTTGCCCGACTCAGAGGGTCTCGATTCACTTGACCAGATTCGTTCCCTTGATGCGCGGTTGCCCGTTGTCGTGGTCACCGGAAGCGACGATGAACAGCTTGGGCTCACGGCAATCGAAACGGGTGCTCAGGACTTTCTTGCCAAAGGCGATGTCACGCGTCAATCACTTCTGCGAGCCATCCGATACGCGATCGCGAGACAACGCAAGGTGCTCGGGATCCAAGCGACGGCCGATACCGACCCGCTTACCGAAATGCCGAACAGACGGCCGCTCGAGTCTCAGTTCAAACACCTCTTGAACGAGAGCGTCCAAAACGAGACTCCGCTGTCATTGGCGCTGGTCGACATCGATCACTTCAAGCGAGTCAACGACCAACACGGACACTTTGTAGGGGACGCTGTCTTACGGTCAATCGCAAAGTTACTCGTCGCGCAAGCACCCCAGGGCTCATTTGCAGCGCGGTTTGGGGGCGAAGAGTTCGCTTTGATCCTGCCTGGATCGGGCGTCAAGGATGCCTGCGAGATCGTTGCTCAAATTCTGCGCAAACTTCAAGGATGCGACCTACGCTTCGAATCGACTTGTTTGACCGTAACGGCAAGTGCCGGTGTAACGCTGGTCGGACAGGATGAGACTTGGGACTCCGCGTTTGTTCGAGCCGACAAAGCGCTCTATCAAGCCAAATCGCTCGGACGCAACCAAGTCTGTAGCAATTGATTCAGCGGAACCTGAATTTTTCTATCTGAACGAAACACCACCAGGTTTCCGTCGTTCGGTCGAACAGAATTCGTCACGTTCCTGAACAGCAGTTCAGCCGCGTCGCACAGCAGACACCTTAGTATGCGTTTCTAAATGCCAAGTGTCCCATACACGGTGCGCGGGCGTGCAGACCAAACGTGGCAGCCATCGCGCTATTCTTGAAGCACGGCACGCCTGTTCATCTTTGTTCATGGGGGCGCCGAGACACTAACATGGTTGCACTGCCACCGGCGATCGCGCTGCGATTCGCAGCTGGTCGCTAACCAATTCGTGGTGGGCAAAGTGCTCTTCGATGAACACAGTCCCCCTTGATTCACTCATCAACTTCTTGCAGAGGTCATCGCGATGGAGCCCTTTATTGGACAGATCATTTTGTTTGCGGGCAATTTTGCCCCGCGCGGTTGGGCATTTTGCGATGGCCAGCTCCTGGACATCGCTTCGCACAGCGCGTTGTTTTCGATTCTCGGCACAACCTACGGCGGTAATGGACGTACCAACTTCGCGCTGCCTGAATTGCGTGGGCGAGTGCCGGTGCACCCAGGCAACGGACCTGGCCTGCCACCGGTCGCCTTGGGTGAGAAGGCTGGCAACGCAAGCACAACGCTAAATATCAATAACATGCCGTCGCACACACACACGGCAACGTCCACTTTGGCAGTGCCGTGTCACGTCACCGACAACGGCAATTCGGACGACCCGTCTGGAAACGCGCTGGGTTTGTCACCCGAAGACATCTACTCCAGCGCGGCAACCGATGCATCGCTGCGTGCACTCACCGGCGGCGTCACGCTTGCGAACACTGGCAACGGAACCTCGTTTTCGAACATGCAGCCCTTCCTGGGATTGAACTACATCATTGCGTTGACTGGCATTTTCCCAAGTCGAAGCTAAGCATCACCCGCAAAAACACTTAACAGCGAGATAGGTCATGGAACCGTTTATTGGTCAAATCATTTTATTCGCGGGCAACTTCGCCCCTCGCGGCTGGGCACTATGTGATGGTCAGCTCTTAGCAATCAGTGAGAATCAAGCCCTATTTGCGATCCTAGGGACAACCTACGGCGGCGATGGACGAACAACCTTTGGGTTGCCCGAACTTCGAGGCCGCGTGGCCGTGCACGAAGGTCAAGGCCCTGGTCTTCAAAATGTCGCCCTTGGTGAAAGGTCAGGTAACGCTGACACAACGCTGAACGTCAACAACCTGCCGGCCCACACCCACACAGCGACATCGACCTTGGCAGTTCCCTGTCACGTGACAGATAACGGCAACTCAGATGATCCGTCGGGCAACGCGTTGGGTCTTTCGCCAGAAGACATCTACAGCACGGCGGCTACCGACGCGTCACTGCGAGCGCTGACAGGCGGTGTTACGGTTCTCAACACTGGCAACAACACTTCGTTCAGCAACCGTCAACCGTTCCTCGGATTGAATTACATCATCGCACTCATCGGTACCTTCCCGTCCCGCAACTAGCGCGAGTGATTCTCTTTGAAGCCGCGATCACATGATCGCGGCTCATGAGCGGCAAGGCGATTGTGCTGCGGATTGCAATCTTGGTGCCACCAGAGCAACATCTTGTGCAGATTGGGCAGTGCCCGTGAGCCGCAGGCCGTCAGGCCTCGGGCCCTTGCTGACGCGCGGCGAGTGTGAGGACGATCAAAGCCCGGCCGCTTACGCGATCACGGCACACAGCTGAGCGGCAAGGCACTAGCCGCCGGTATTCGCCACAACAACCCCGACGCAAAGGGCCCGACGCTAGCGCGTTCGGCTCAGTATCACTCTTCGGCCAAGCTCTTGGCGCTACGATCGCGGTTCACAAGATCCGCGAATTGCACCGACGACCGCCGCGCGTCGTCGCGTCCAATTGCCAGCACCTTCGAATCATCAACTTTGTCAAGCTTCGTGTAGGCCGGGTGATGCGACTCTTTGTAGGGGTTGTTCGACCTGGCGTTGTAGCAGCAGATCAGCGCCCATCGAGCATGATCGGAGTGGTTGGCTGCCGAACAGTGCAAAAGGTTCGCGTGAAAGAAAAGCACGTCGCCCGCTTTCATCTCGCAGTGCACGAGCTCAAGAGACTTCTTCGCTTCCGTCACCCGCTCCATGTCCGCACCGGCTTGGTCACCTGAGAGGACATGGTTGACTCGCCCCATGTGATGCGATGCTTTGAGCACTTGAAGGCACCCGTTTTCGATCGTCGCATCGTCGACCGCAATCATGACGCTGCAGAGATTGGGATAGAGCAAACCGTTTTGGTACCAGTAGCCATAGTCTTGGTGCCAAGCCCAAGCGCCACCCACCTTGGCGTCTTTCAAGATCATTTTCGAATGGTAGTGATAGGCCTCATCGCCCAGGATCGACTCGACGCGATCAACCATCCGGCAACATCGGGCGAACATGCCATAGATTCCCTCACCCGGATGATTCCAAAGCGACAAGCGGACGTCGTTTCCCAAACCGTCGTCACGTAAGGCCGACGCCTTGTCCATCGCATGATCATTGCGAGCCGTCTCGGCGAGAGCCGCAATCTCATCAGCCGAAAACAGATGCCGCTCAAAGAGATAGCCATCACGCCGGTAGTCAGACAACTGCTGGTCAGTCAGAGCGGTCATTTGATTCATCCAAGCGATCGAGACACCGTACCGCCGCTGCGGTCTTCTCAACAAAAAACTCCGTCTCGTGATTGTATGACAATCGATCACCACGTGAGCCGAACGCGCTAGCGTCGGGCCTTACATGACCGTCATGCGGAGCATGACCTACGAAGAGGTGCTGAATGCACGGGCATGGCGAAAAGTCGCCGGCGGCGATTATGTTGGTGGAGGCGCGGCAATGGGTGTGAGCGAAGGGACAAACATGATCCGTCGATCTATCGCTTGGGTGATGATCAAACTGGTTCGCTTCTATCAAATCGGGATCAGCCCGATGCTTCCGGCGAGTTGCCGGTACACACCGACCTGCAGCCAATATGCGATCGAAGTGATCCGCAAAGATGGGCCGATTCGCGGTGGCTGGCGCGCAGCCAAACGCATCCTGCGGTGTAATCCCTTTGGCGGAAGTGGCTACGATCCTCCGTAGAAGAAACGATCCTCCCGAAAAGAAACGGGCCTCCTTAGAACAGAAAAGCGGCCCACGGACGTCGCCTCGCCCCTGCGTTGCCCCTCTTCCGGGCCAATCGCAATAGCGTGAGCTGTTGATTTCGCGAAACATGAAATTGGGCCCAGGCTATTAAAAGTGGGACAGACGGCCCAACCGTGTCACTCCCGCAGGTCTCTCTAGAGGTTTTGGATTACCGAACCGGGGAAATCAGCAACTCTGGCTATATTGGGGGGAACACGCATTAATTTGCACGCGTCTCACGACTGACCACCCGATCTGGCCGAGGGGACACTGGAATGACGCAGTTGACAGCGACAGCGAAGTTTCAGGGTTGTGAAATCTCGCGGATGGGGCAGATGTCGCACTTTCGCCTTGGCGGTGAAATGGCCGCTTTTGCCTGCAAAGGGTGACAAAGGGCAGTTCTGAGCACGAAAAGGTGTGTGATTGGCCTGTCTTTTCCGTCCTGTTAAGCCGTGCGGGTTGTACGGAATATTTTCGTCCCGACGTCTTTTCATGCCGACCCTATGACGATGGCAGAGTTCTGGCTCGTTCATCGTGGCCGGTGGCGTGATTCCGCCAAAAAGCAGAAAGCATTTCCCGACAGAGACCCCGAGACCCACTAATGCCTTCTTCCCCCAAGCAACCTTCCCCATCCTCGCGTTCGCATTTCCGCCGCTTGTTGGATTCCATCATTGGCGAAAAACGCCAGGAAAATGATCCTCAGCGAGGAAGTTTGCTGCTGGAAACACTGGAATCGCGGCAAATGCTGGCTGGCGACGTCGAATTGCTATTCACCGACGGCACCAGCGACGTTGCTGATCAATCGACGGCTGCCGAAACCAACATCTTGCAAAGCACTCGCCAGGCCGAAGGAGAAGCGGCTCCTGACTTGGTCGAATTCGCCAAGCGACTGACTGATTCGGGAACTCAGTTCTTCGGTGCGCACTGGTGCCCCGCCTGTACCGAGCAAAAGGAACTTTTTGCGGACGGCAAAGACAACTTGCCCTTCATCGAGGTGACCAATCCGGATCGAACGCTCAACTCGATCGGCTCGGCCAACAACATCACGCAGTTCCCGACGTGGGTCTTTCCCGACCAGAGCCGCGAAACAGGAGTTCTCTCGCTCCAGGAGTTGAGCCAACGCAGTGGTGTGGCGATCCCAGAAAGTGAAGACCCAACCTTTGAGACGATTGGCGACACAACGATTCGACTCGAATCGCCGTTTCACATACCCGTTGACGCTTACGACCCCAATGGCGGCCCACTGACGGTCACCGTTTCGATCGACGATCCAACGATCGCAGAAGCGACGGTGCTGTCAGGAAATCGATCGATTCGGATCAACATGGCCGGCTATGGCGACATGGTCTTTGAATTGTTCGAGCAACGCGCACCGCGACCGAGCGAGCGTGTCGCCGACCTGGCCGACGCTGACTTTTACAACGGAATCATCTTTCACCGAGTCACTTCTGACTTTGTGATTCAGGCCGGTGACCCAACGGGAACGGGAACGAGCGGATCGAACCTGGGCAACTTTGACGACCAATTCCATCCCGACCTACAACACAATCGATCCGGGGTCTTGTCGTTTGCCAAATCGAGCGACGACACAAACAACTCGCAGTTCTTCGTCACCGAAGGCCCCGCACGGTTCCTCGATGGCAACCACTCGATCTTTGGTCAACTGGTCGAGGGGGAAGACGTTCGGGAAGCGATCAGTTCAACAAGCACTCCCGAGTCGCGCAATGCCGGTTCCTCTCAGCGTCCTGATAACGACGTGGTGATCGAGTCGATCGATGTCTTCAACGACACCGAGAACTCAGTGATCATGATGCGAGGACTGCGGACCGGTTCGACCAACGTGACCGTGACGGTTCGCGATCAAGATGGCAACACACACAACGAAACGTTCCAGTTGAATGTTGTCGCCGACAATGCAAACACACAGCCGTTCTTGAACGAGATCGCCGACCCTGCTGCGTTCCCCAACGACACACCAGCCACCCTGCAACTGAGCAGCATCGATGTTGAAGGGGATGCCGTTCGCTATTTCGCACAATCGGTGTCGAGTCCCGCAAGCGGAACGGCGACGGTGAACCCAACCACCGGCTTGGTGACCGTCACACCGGCGGCTGGCTTCGAAGGAGTCATCAATGTGCAAGTCGGTGTCGAGCCAACCACGCCGTCGAATGACTTTGACTCGCAAATCGTCGCCTTCACATTCTCGGGCGGCGTCCTGTCTCAGCCGACCGGTATCGATCTCGAAACCGGAAGCGACACGGGCTCGAGCAACATCGACAACGTCACCTCGGCTGGCAGCCTTACCTTCACGGTGACCGGTGTCGACGATGGCGCGACGGTCGAACTCTTGTTGGCCGGCAGCAACACGGTCATCGGAACCGGACTCGCTTCGGGAACGACCGCGACGATCACCACTGCAAACCTAGCCGCACTCGGCGACGGAACCTACGAAATCGCCGCCCGGCAACGCGATGGCTCGAGCACTAGCGAAATCTCGACCGCTCGTCTGACCGTTGTCTACGATTCGACCGACCCGGATTCGGTGATCTCGACGATTCCATCGCAAGCCAATGTCGGCCGTGCGTTTGAAACCGACTTGATCAACAGCGAAGAAGGCAGCGGCCTGACCTATGCGTTCACGACCTCGCCCACCGGCGCCGTGGTCGACCCAACGACCGGTGTGATCACGTGGACGCCAACCTCCAGCCAAGCGGGAACGAACGCGTTTGTTCTGGAAGTGACAGACCTTGCCGGCAACACACGCACCGAGAACTTCAGTATCGATGTCGCCAACGAACCGCTGGTTGGCATCAAGATTGAATTGACCGACCTGCAGGGAACGCCCATCGATTCCATCGCCGTCGGACAAGAGTTCTTGATGAACTTCATCGGCGTCGACCTACGTGAATTCTCTTTCCAACGTGACGGGGTCTTCGCGGCATTCGCGGACATCTTGTTTGACAGCAGCCTTGTACGTCCCGTCCAAGGATCGTCCATCGACTACGCTGACCGCTTCCCAGCGGTCAACAAAGGCGCCTTCTCATCGGGCTTGATCAACGAACTCGGTGCGGCGTCGGATCGCACCGTCGCGAGTGCCGAAGAAGAGAGCTTGATTGCGACAGTACGCTTCGAAGCCCTCGGTACAGGATCTGTCAACATTCGCAGCGAACCCGCGGATGAAGTTGACAGCGAAGTCTTGCTGTATGGCCTGGATGACTTGGTCACTTCCGACCAGATCGAATACGGTAGCGCCTCGCTCGCCGTTGGCCAAAGTTTCGTCATCGCCGACGACACCTTTGACGTCGCTGAAGACTCCGGCGAAACGACCTTCAACGTCTTGGCCAATGATGCGATCGTCGCGGGAAGCAATGTTTCACTAAGCGTCGTCTCGGTGACTCAGCCAACCACCGGCGGCAACGTCGTCCTCGATGGCGGTGAAGTCAAATTCACACCAAGTGCCGACTTTAACGGCGACCTGACCTTCACCTACCGTGTTTCCGACACCAATGGGATTCAGGAAGACGCAACCGTGACGGTCTCGGTCACTCCCGTCAACGATTCGCCAGTCGCCGTTGCGGACACATTCAACGTCGACCAAGACTCCACCGGCAACACGCTCGATGTGCTTGATAACGATTCCGACATCGATGCCGACACGCTGACCGTGGTCTCCGTTGGCACGACCGACCAAGGTGGTACGGTCACGATCACCAACAACGGCGCCGACATCAGTTACACACCGGCTTCAGGATTCACAGGCACCGAGACGTTCACGTACACCGTCAGCGACGGAGCACTCGAACAACAAACCACGGTCACCGTCACCGTTGCCCCGGCCGACAATCCTCCGACGGCAAACGACGATGCATTCACGATCGACGAAGACGATGCCGAAGCCGAGTTCGACGTCACAACGAACGACGACCGTGACGTCGACGACCAAACCTTTGTCATCGACTCCGTGGGCACGCCAAGTGATGGCGGCACCGCTCGGATCAGCAACGATGGCACGCAGTTCTTCTACACGCCTGCAGCCGACTTCAACGGCACAGCGACCGTTCCTTACACCATTCGCGACACCGGTGGTGGACTTTCGGTCGGCACCGTGACCTTCACGGTCAACGCAATCAATGACGCACCGCCGGTCACGAACCCCGATCGAACGGTCAATCGCGCAAGTGGTGAAACGGAAGTCTTCAGCCTTGCGGATCTGCCGCAAAACGTTGACGCCGGCGAAACGCTCACGTTTGAGAATCTAGGAACGACATCCGCAGGTGGTACGGTCCGCATCGATGCAACCACACAGCGCATCTTCTACACACCACCTTCGGGCGACTTCACAGGAACGGACACCTTCACGGTCGAAATCCACGACGGAACTCAAGGTTCGGTCAGCACCGCGACTGTGACCGTCGACGTCACCGACTTCACGGTACGAAACATTGTCGTTGACTTCCCTGATTCCTTTACACCGGTTGACGGCATCCGCCTACGAGGCACCAACGATCTTGGTGATTCGGTTGATCTGCCACTGGTTTATGACAGCAGTGCGGGTCGCTTCGAAGACCTACTTCCTGGGTCATACACACTCGAAATCCCAGCGATTCCGTTCTTAGCGAAAGCGCAAACTGCCCAGTCGATTCCAGTGGTCAGTGAAGCCGACGACGGCGACATGACGATCGATACCGACCTCGGTTCGCTGCTGCCACGATACATCACGTTGCAAGACTTCCTCGGTTCGACGCCAACCAAATCGATCCTTGTCGCTGTCAACGATAGTGGCGATCAATTGTTTGCCGAACCGACCGAGGCAACGGACACGGTTTCCGAACCGGCCGTTTCACTTGACCCGTCTGGCGAGAACATTGTCATCCGCGGCAAAGACGATGCCGGCGATGACATCCAAGCGACAATTCCGACTTCCGATTCACGCGTTCAACTGCGTGGCGAAGCGAATGGTGCGAAACTCTACCGGGTCAGCGTTGAAGATGACGACGTGTCCTTCGAAGCGGTGACAACGCCTTCGACCAATGCTTCCCCCGAGTTCATTGAATCGCAATTCGTTCCAGCGCCGAACCCGAGTGCAGCAGCCTCAGGCACAACGCCTGAAATCACGGTCGGCGAACGACAGCCTGAGGGCGAACTGGTCGTGCAGAGCACCTCGGTTGCCGATGTCTTTGTCCCCGTGACCGATGACGGCAACTCGCGATCCGATGCTGTCGTGCTGCCAACGAACTCGGGCGACCTGTGGCTTGGTGAGAACTCGGAAGAGAAGGTTGGCGTGGCCGATTCGGTCGACACCGCGCTCACCGATGTCGCTCCCCAACTTTCGGTTGCCCAATCGAGTGCCGACGATCTGGAAGATGAAAAACAACTCGATGCATTGGCCATCGATGAAGTGTTGGCGTCGAACATCGATTGATCCGATTTTGGCGTGGCCAGTGGCGCCCGTTTTTCCATTTTTTAACCGTATAAAAGTCGTCGCAAATCGCGGCGACTTTTTTCGTTTGACCAGCACGAACGATTGCGAAAACGGCCGCGAAAATCTGCTCAGTAGCAACGCAGAAACGCCCCCAGCGACGACGACCACGGCAGTTACAGGGGGTGATGAAGGTGCCGTCCGACCGCGGCAAGACGCCTCCTAGAGGCCCTCGTAGCGCCGAGCCGAGGTGCGAAGAGTGCGTTTTGAGCAAAAAACCCCGAAAAACGTGGGCTTTTTTGGCCTAAGCCGGGTTGCATGGATTACGCCACGCACATAACACTTTGCCCATACCATTGATGGGCATCGATGCCGCAGGCCCAGAATTCACTTACAAACTCAACGAAAAAAGGTTGTCGCAAAATGGCAAAAGCTCCGCTAAAGGCTCCGACCAAGACTCAGATCCTGGCCAACATCGCGGAAGAAACCGAGCTGTCCAAAAAGGATGTCGCAGCTGTGTTTGATGCTTTGGCCGAGGAAATCGCCAAAGCGTTGGCCAAGGGCGGTCCTGGTCAGTTCGCAATCCCCGGACTTTGCAAGATCGTCCTCAAGGACGTTCCCGCCAAGCCGAAGCGTAAGGGCCGCAACCCAGCCGACGGTTCGGAAATCTGGCTGAAGCCAAAGCCAGCTACCAAGAAGCTCGCGATTCGCCCGCTCAAGGGCCTCAAGGAAATGATCTAAGGCGTTTGCCAGCGAGATCATTGCAATCACGCATTGTCGCTTGGGCGCTAGCTTGTGGACTCATCTACAAGCTAGCGTCGCATCGACTTTCTCAATCTCGACGATTGTTCGTCGCCCGACCTTCACCGAAAGGTCATCCGTGCCACATTAACCCTTCTTTGGGTTCTCGACGATCGTTTCGATCTGCACGGCTTTCTTTCCTTTGAACGCGCCAGCTCGCGCGTCAAACTTGTGCACGTCTTGCACCGCTAATTCCAAAGGTTCAGTCACTTCCTTTTCGGTCGTGATCACATCGCCCACCGAAAGATCAAGCAGGTCACGGGTGCGAATCGTTGATCGTGCAAGGGTCACGACAATGTCGACCGGAGCCTGATCGATGTTGGAACTGATTTGTTCGCGACTCTCCTCAGTCGGTTTGCCTTTGCCGTAACCGACCCATCCGTTGCGTGACAACTGTGAGTTGAAATTCTCGATCGTGTTGAACGGAATACAAAGATTCATCATCCCGCGATTCTTGCCCAGCAAAACTTCGAAGCCAACCAGGATCACGACTTCGTTGGGCGGAACGATCTGTACGAGCTGTGGATTGCTTTCGACGCTTTCCACTTCAAGCTCCAGATCGATGATGTTCTCCCAGGCGCTATGCAATTGCGTCAGGAAGATTTCGACGACACGCCCCATCAAACGGTTTTCGATTTCCGTGAGCGGCCGACGCACCGTATCGTTCGGATTGGGATCGCCCCCGAGCATACGGTCAATCACTGCGTACGATAGCGTCGGTGCGATGTCCAGGATCCAGTTGCCTTCAAGCGGCGCGGGCTTGAGCACGTTGAAGTAACTGGGATTGTCCAGGCTAAAAACGAACTCGCTGTAGGTCAATTGATCGACGCTAAGCAGTTTGACTTCGATCATCGTCCGCAGCATGCCCGAGATCGACGCGCCAAAGTTCCGGGCGAGTGCTTCGTGCAACGAGTGCATCGCCCGCATTTGGTCCTTACCGACCCGCTCAGGCCGTTTGAAGTCGTATGCGGTGACTCGGCTGCCGGCCGGTGCAATGCTGCTGGGCGCCCGCTGGGCGGTTGGGCTTTTTTCAGCCGAAAACTTGGGCGGATCGGGCTTGGGTGGCGCACCCTCGACCGATTCCATCGCCTTGAGCAGACTTTCGACCTGGTTCTGGCTAAGTGATTCTTCGGACATATCCTTTGTCCCGCTCCCCTATCCTTGGATTGGCGGCCGTACGCTCTTGTGCAGACTAGCTACGTACGTGACCGTCCCCGTGAACAATGAACTTGTACGTCGTCAACTCGCGCAAACCGCATGGCCCGCGAGCGTGAAATTTATCCGTTGAAATGCCGATCTCGGCTCCGAGGCCAAACACACCGCCGTCGTTGAACCGCGTGCTCGCGTTGACCATGACCGCCGAACTGTCCACCAACCGCGTGAATTGATCGGCGGCCTTTAGGTCAGCCGTCACAATCGCATCGGTGTGGTGGGAACCATATCGGTTGATGTGTTTCGCAGCGTCCTGCAACGAATCGACAACCGCGATGCTGATCGTCGGACCAAGGTATTCAGCGGACCAATCTTCGTCGGTCGCGGGTAGTGCGTCATCCAGGATCGAAGTGACTTGATCGTCACCACGCATCTCGATCCCTTGCTCGCGTAGCTTGGCGGCGATCGCTGGCAATGCGTCGGCAGCGATCGCTTTGTGTACCAGAAGCGATTCGCACGCGTTGCAGACGCCCATCCGTTGGCACTTCGCATTTTCAATCACGGTCGCAGCCATCGCCACGTCGGCGGATTGGTCAACGTACACGTGACAGTTGCCGTCGTAGTGTTTGATCACGGGCATGGTCGCGTCGGCAGTGACGCGGCGAATTAGGCCCTCGCCACCTCGTGGGATCGTGACGTCAATCAGATCGTTCATTTCCAAGAATTGCCCAACCGCGGCTCGGTCGGTGGTCGCCACAAGCTGCACGGCCGCTTCGGGAACACCGTATTGTTTTGCGGTCGCACTCAGAACATTGACGATCGCTTGACTGCTGTGGATCGCCTCTTTGCCACCTCTCAGGATGACGGCGTTGCCACTCTTGACGCAGATCGCAGCCGCATCGGCGGTAACGTTTGGCCGGCTCTCATAGATGAAAAACACAACGCCAAGCGGCACGCGTTTCTTTTGAATCTGCAAACCACCCGGTCGTGTGAACCCATCCATCACTTCGCCAACGGGGTCCGGCAGAAGTGCAATTTCGTTCAGCGCCTGGGCGATCCCCTTGATGCGTTCCGGATCAAGTCTCAGCCGATCGACCATCGCATCGGTCAAACCGTACTGGGGCGCCATCTCGATGTCTTTCGCATTGGCTTCCAAAATGGCATCGGTCGCTTCGATCAACGCAGCGGCTGACGCATCGAGCCAAGCGTTCTTGACGCTTGCGTCCAGCATTGCCAATTCATACGAAGCCTCCTTGGCCGCCTCGGCGGTTTCGCGGCAATAGGATTCCAAGTTGGCTTCGGTGACAGTGGTGGACATTCGCAGTCGGATTGGGGAACGGAGGGCAATTATGGCAATATACGAAGACTCGGTCCGATTCTCGATAAACGACCTTCAGGGGTCAACGGTGATCTTGCCCCGCGATTGCTCGCGGGCTGATTCTTGGCGTGAAACCGAGCGGGAAACAGACACATTTTAGTCGACCAAAGTTCATCTCCCCCAGTTGGGCACTACTTTCGTATAGTCCCCCAAACGGCGTCGCCCAACCGCCTGCCATCCCCTACACTGCTTCACACTCTCTTCTTATTCCCTTTTCCAACCCGTCATTTCGAATGCGGATTCTCTTCCTCGGCGACATCGTCGGCAAACCTGGCTACAGCGCAGTGCTTCGCGAAGCGCAGCCTCTGCGCGACGAATTGAAGCTTGACGCATTGGTGGTCAACGCAGAAAACGCATCCGACGGCTCCGGCCTAATGCCACGCCAATTCCAGCGTCTGATGGAAGTCGGTGTTGATGCGGTCACGCTGGGCGATCACATCTACCGTCGCAAAGAAATCGTCAGCGTGCTCGAAAAAGACTCGCGAATCGTCAAACCGGCAAACTACCCCAGCCAGGCCTCAGGAAGAACGTGGGCGATGGTCGACACTCCCGCCGGGCCAATCGCGGTCATCTCACTGCTCGGACGTGTCTACATGCGGCCCGTCGATTGTCCCTTTGACGCGGTCGATCGAGCGCTCGAAGAGATTGGCGACCAAACCGATCACGTGCTCGTCGACATCCACGCCGAGGCAACGAGCGACAAACAAGTGATCGGTCGGTACCTCGACGGCAAAGTGACCGCGGTCTTTGGAACGCACACTCACGTCCCGACGGCAGACACCTGCGTGCTTCCCGGCGGGACAGCCTTTCAATGTGACGTCGGGATGTGCGGCCCGTACTACAGCATCATCGGTCGCGACATTGAACGGGTCACTCACACGACACGCACGTTTGAGCCCTGTCATTTCCATGTCGCCACAGGGGACGTGCGTCTTTGCGGAGCGCTCGTTGAATCCAACGACGAAGGCCGAGCAAAGAGCGTGGAGCGATTCGAGCGCAAAGTCGACTTAAAGTGAGCCGAACGCGCTAGCGTCGGGCCTTGCAGATCTCTCGTAGCTACGCTCGCCAGAGCGTGGGAAAAGGGATAGCGGTCTGCCGTCACGAACCACCTTCTGGCGAAGGTAGCTACGGGCAGAGGCTGTAGTTACGGTGAGCCGAACGCGTAAGCGGCCGGCCCTTGCACACTCCAACACGCAATACCAACGGCCGTCATGCAGAGCATGACCTACGAACGACGCGGAGCGTGGTCGTGCGCTGCTAGGCGCGCCACCAGGCGATCGAAAAGGTGACGCCGTGGAATCCGAGGTTGCTGTCGAAATCGGAAGGTCCGCCAACACTGAACCAACTTTCGCCGCGATAACCGGTCTTCAACTCAATCGATCCAAACCCACGCGGTTGACTCATCCAACGCAGGCCGCCGCCGACCGAAATGATTGGCAGGAAACTATCCTGCTGATGATCGTCTTCGGCCAACCCTGCTCCGCCCCCTGTCACCAACACGATCTCCTGTTCCGTCCGTCCAAACAACAGTGACGTTCGTCCGTGGCCGTAAATGCCCAATCCGCGAAGCGGACCATCGCAACAAAACAGGCGGTGGTTGCACGCAGCTGCCAGCGTTGGCCCGAAACCGTCGATCAGGATGTCCTGACAAACGAGTTCGGTGAGTGCTCCGACACCGTCGGTCGCAACCGCATGGGATCGCTGATCGACCTTTGCGTACTGTAGCCCCAGCGCTGCTGTCCAATCGCCGCGCCGATGAACGATCCGTTTGGTCAGTTCAAGCTCGATCGTTTTTGCTTCGAGATGATGGTTGGTCGTCATCGCATCACCGACGTTGGCAACCGCCATTCGGCTCAGTCCTCCCGATGCACCAACGATCGTGCGTGAGATGGGGGCGTAGCCAGCCGTGGCCTGATACACGCCAGTGGGTGCGTCGGTTTCAAAGTACCAGTAGCCGGCTCGGAGCCCGACCCGATTGCAGTTTTCAATGCCAACCCAAACGCGCGGCGTCAATTCGTGTTCAAAGTCATACGCGAGGACTCGATTCCCCGTTGGCCTCGTCACGATGGCGGCAACGTTTTCAGAAAAGCGAGGCTGCAACCAACCAAACTCGAATCCGGCGTTTGCTCGCCAACGACGCGTGACCGGGTTGAGCCGCTTCGTCAAAACAGGACGCTCCATGGCAGGTTCAGCGCGAGCGGCGATGGCGGCTTGCGGCAGAGTTTGGGCGGTGGCCGGGGTTTGCGCGGGAAGCTGCCAGGACCCAAACGAATACCCGTCGCAGATCGATGCCATCGATACGTTGCCCGACGCATCGCCGGCTTGCAACTTCGACGCCGGCACGATCAGGCTCGCGATGCCGCATGCAAACAACAACCAGTGGTAACGAGACCCAGCCATATCTAACGATCCATCCGCCCCAAAACGACACGTCAAACTCCATTCTGACGCTCTGAAAACAACCATCGTCGCTGCACACCACTCGACTGCCGGAGCAATCATCGGCAACGCAAGATCGTGATGATCGTTCCAGACTGACGCGAGGTGCACGCGTCGATTTGATCGAAGCGCGACGCTGCGTCACGCTTTTTTCTCGTTTTGGGGTGACATTCGTCGTCGGCGCTCGATTCTCTTTTGAACCGCCCACTGAAACACTCGACTCCTTGGCGCCCACCCGTGACATGGCAGCAGCTCGTATCGAACCACAGCAAACAGCTATTCCGAGCGGCCTACCGAATCCTGCACGATGCCGCCGAGGCTGAGGACATCACCCAAGAAGTGCTGCTCGAAGCTTACCGGCATTCCCAGAAAAGCGATCAACTTCCCGAGATTGGATTGCTGAGTCACATGACGACACTTCGGGCGATCGATCAATTGCGTCGCCGCAAGACGCCGTCACCCCTTGATGTAAACCAACATCCCGTCGAAACGCCCCTTTCCAGCTCCATCGAAGTGGACGAACAAATTGCGATCATGCAAGCCGCGATCGCTGCCTTGCCTGACCGTCAAGCAAGGTGCTTTGCGTTACGACACATCGAAGGCATGTCCAACGCGAGAATTGCGACCTATCTCGAGATCTCCGAGAGCGCCGTTTCGACCGCGCTCTACAAGGCACGAAACAATCTGCGCGAGTCACTCGCGCATGAGTTCTCCGAAAACCGAGAGGCTTAAAGTGAATCACTCCAATCCTGTGAAGTACCGCGATGAACTTGATGCCTCCGTTTCCAATGCACTTCATGTCATGCTGTCGTCCATGCCAACCGATCAAGCCTGTGCCGAAATCGCAAGACGACTGTCCCGCGCTGCCCCTAGCGTCCATTCGACGGTGCCATCTCCAGCAGTGCGTTCTTGGAAACTCCGGATGCTCGTTTCGATCGCCGCCTCGATGTTGTTCTTTTGTTTGCTGCTTGGATCACAGACATCGGCTTGGGCCAACATCGCCAACGACTACAGCAGGTCCAACGTCGATGTCGAAGCGCCCGCTACGACCGACGTCGGCATCGAGGGTTTGGTCAGCGGCCCGATGCGTTTTCTGTTGATGCTTCACGTTTTTGCTTTGCTTGGCGGCTTGCTTGGTATGGTGCTGGCTTACCTGTTGGCACAGATTGCGTTGCTTGGCTCATTGCGAAGGGCGGCGTTGGAATTGTCTTGCCGCCGCTGGGAAAGGCGTTTGCTGCGAGGCGCGATCGCGTTCTATGCAGTCGGCGTTCTGCTTGGATGCGTGTGGGCACAATTCAGCTGGGGACAACCTTGGCGGTGGGATCCTCGTGAAGGGTTCGCGCTCGTCACGCTCGCACTTTCGGGTTTGTGGGTTTTGAGTATGCCGCCACAATCCCGTCCATCCGCTGGGCAATCGGTTCGCGGCGGTGCCGTCGCCGCAGTCGCGTTTTGGATGATCGCACTTTCGTATGTTTTGGCGTCGTCGTATGCGACTGAAATCCACAGCTACGGCGTGTCCAAAGTGCCATCGGTCATCGCTGGATTACTAGCAGCCAATTTGGCCGTGATTGGTGGAATCGCAATCGCAATTGCAAAAAGCCCCGGCTCGCACTCCGATGGTCCGTCCCAGGCGTGATTCTTGGCCGCAGATCGATGGCGCTGAAATCGTTTGGTGTGGGGCATGCTTGATCGGCGTGCGCGGGCCAATCATACTTCCCCACTTCGTTAGCGGAATGCGACCTCCGCTCGCGCCTGCCCATGACCTCAACACCCCTTAGCCAAGGTTTCCTATCGATGTCGGCCCGCCACTTTACGATTGCGATCATGACTGCCTGCTTTACAGCCGTCGTCAGCACTGCCACCGCAGACGAATACCTCAACGGAATCAAATGGAAAGAACCCGCCGTCGTCGATCCAGGCGAATCGAACGCCTCGCCACCATCGGATGCCATCATCCTTTTTGACGGCACTGACATGTCGAAGTGGAAGAACGGCGAAAACTGGCCGGTCAAAGATGGCATCGTCAGTAGCGGCAAGGGCCAGGTCGTCACCAAAGACCAATTTGGCGACTGCCAACTGCACATTGAATGGTCAGCCCCCGTGCCCGTCAAAGGCAACGGCCAAGGACGCGGCAACAGCGGTGTCTTCTTGATGGGGCGTTACGAAATCCAAGTGCTCGATTCGTACGACAACCAAACCTACTTTGATGGCCAAGCGGGCGCGATCTACAAGCAAACGCCACCAGCGGTCAATGCGATGCGCAAACCGGGCGACTGGAACACCTACGACATCTTTTGGACTGCACCGCGATTCAACGAAGATGGCTCGCTCAAATCACCCGCCTACATCACTGCGGTTCACAACGGCGTCTTGATCTTGAATCACTTCGAGCTCAAAGGGGACACGCCCTACAACCGACCTCCTGCGTACAGCAAGCATGGCGAAACGGGCCCAATCTCGCTCCAGGATCACGGCAACCCTGTGCGTTTCCGAAACATTTGGCTCCGCGAATTCAAGGCAGCCGAAGGCGAACAGGAACGCGATCCCTTCTTGCGAAACAACAAAGGCGAAGAACGCCCAATCGAGTAGCGAGCAACGATTGCGTTGGGTGCGTGCGAGCACGCACCCAATGTCGACGCCCTACTCCGTCTCGTTAAAGAACACGACCAAATTCTTGGTCTGTCTTGCCGCGGCGACGATGTCCACTTTTCCGTCGCCGTTCAAGTCCGCGGCTTTGATGTCTTCGACCGCGACTTCCTCCGCCGACAGCTGCGTCGGACGCCACTTCGCCCCATTCGAATCGAGTGGTGCGAAGAGCTTGACGCCGGGAACGCCGGGCGCGTTCATCGCTCGCCAACCAACCACGATCTGATCGCTGCCGACACCGAGATAATCGGCCACTGCAATCGCGTGCCCATCTTTCAATTGCTCGTCAAGCACTTTCACGAGCTGCCAGCGGTCGCCTTTGTTGTCAGGCTGGACATAGACGGCCGACTTGAAGCCGTGCATCGGCTCGATGGTCACGATGAAACGTTTGCCGTTGGGAAGTTTGCCGTCGCGAATCTCACCGGCGAACTCATCGGTCAATTGCGTCGCGATCCAATCCCCCTTGCCCTGATCGCGATCGAAATGCCAAACGCCCTCTTTGCCGGCGATGATCAACTCCTCTTCAGGATCGTCGTCCCAATTCACCGGGTGGAAATTGTGTGACAAGTGCATGAACTCACAGATCACATCGTATTTCCAATCTCCCTTTTGATTCTCGGGGACGTGGTATTCCAGAACGCGAATGCCAGCCCCGTCTCCATCCACACTGCCTCGCCCTCGAAGTGGTTTGACGACGAGTTTGAAATCGGTCGGCGACTTGACCCAATGCATGCGATGAACGCTCGGTTCGTGATGCAGTTCGACGGGCGTCCACTTCTGCGTTCGGTCTTCAGGAGGAATCAGATAGAAAACCGCGCCGTCTTTGATTGTTTCTCGAAAGTTCCACTGGCCGCCAACTGCGATTTCGCATTTACCGTCGCCATCAATATCTCGGGCAGTGATGCAAACGTTGTCGCGCTTGGTCAAGTCAGACACGATTACATGCTTTTCCCACGTTGGGCTCTCATACCACTGGATGGTTTTCTTATCAGCCAACACGATGTCCGTCTTGCCGTCACCGTTGACGTCGGCCATTTGCAATCCATAGCCGATGGAGATCTTGTCGATCTCCTGCGTTCGCCATTTGAATTCAGGAACGTCATCGCCCGAGCAAACGGACGTAAGCAGCAGGGCAACGCAAAGGAACAATGGTTTGGGCATCAGGCAGGCTCCCATGGCGGTGGTGGATGTGTCGGGGAGTCATCTTAGCTTGTCAGCCATACCATTGCCGAACGAGCTGGCGCGTCACGCCCGCGGGGCCGTCAAAATGCCACGGCAACTCACGCCACTGGTCGGCGTAGTGGAGTACCTAGGCCGGAGGCCGACATATGCCTGCCGGTGGCGTGAGCCACCGGAATACGAACAAGAATCGATTCAGCCCGGAGGGCGACAGATTCGAATTGTGCCGCCCTCCGGGCTGAGTCAATATTCGAATCCAGGCCCGGGGTCTTACGACCCCGGCAGTCCTTGTTCCGCCCTTCGCGCTAGGGGAACAACCGGGACACAACCATCATGGGGACAACCGTGGCAACAACATTGCACCTGGGCACCGTTGCGGCGTGTGAATCGGTGTCTCATGCCACAAACATCGAACCTGGCCGCGACAAGTCAGGTCTGGATAGAGCTGACAGGACGTCCGAGTCGCTGCGGGCGGGCAGCCACCCGCTGGTGAGAAACGCTCGAATCCGTAGAATACCGTGGAAACGCAAGCCAACCCGAATAGAGAACGAGACATGGCCCAACGCAAGGGTTCCGATTTTGCCGGACTATCGGTCGCGATCATCACTCCATTTGCCGACGGCGAAGTCGACTACGCTCGCCTCCGCGAACAAATCGAATTTCAAATCGCTGCTGGCACCAACTGCATCGTTCCAGTTGGGACCACGGGCGAATCCCCCGCCCTATCGCACGACGAACACGACAAAGTAATCGCCGAAGTGATCCAGTCGGTTGCAGGTCGTGCGAAAGTGATGGCCGGTACCGGCAGCAACAGCACCGCAGAAGCATTGCGGCTGACCAAACGAGCCGCAGCCGAAGGTGCAGATGCAACGTTGCAAGTCGCTCCCTACTACAACAAGCCAACCCAAGAAGGTTTTTACCAACACTTCAAAGCGGTTGCCGAAGCGGTCGACATTCCGGTTTGTGTTTACAACATTCCCGGACGCACCGGAAAAGAAATCGATGTCGCCACGATCCAGCGACTTGCCGATGTTCCCGGCATCACCATGGTCAAAGAAGCGACCGGCAAACTTGATCAATGCTCAGCCATCGCCGGCACAACGGACTTGACCGTCCTCAGCGGTGACGATTCCCTCACCCTGCCGATGATGAGTGTCGGAGCCGAGGGTGTGATTTCGGTCGTTGCCAACTTGGTCCCCGCACCGATGTTGGAACTGGTCCAAGCGGCCGCCGCCGGCGATTTCGAAAAGGCTCGCGAGCTGCACCACCGTTTGTTTGCACTGTGCAACAACATGCTCGGCTTGGCAACCAACCCCATCCCAGTCAAAGCTGCCATGAAGATGGTCGGCCGCGATACCGGCGAATTGCGTTTGCCAATGACCCCGCTGGAAGATGCCGCCGAAGAAAGCCTGCGTCAAACCCTGTTCGCATTCGGCCTCGGCTCAGCTGCCGCAAGCGTCTAGTCCCCAGTGAGCCGCGTTCGTAGTCCCGCCTTTAGGCGGAAGAGCCCGTAGACGTAGCTACCTTCGCCTAGGCACAACAAACAGTGAGCCGAACGCGCTAGCGTCGGGCCCTACACTCGACTCCAATCGCGCATGACCCAACGTAGCTACGCTCGCCAGAGCGTGGAGCAGCGGAACACACTCAACCAACACACCCACCTTCTGGCGAAGGTAGCTACGAACGTGTAGGTCATGCCGGATCCGCGTCGCTGTCGCTCCTTGATCCGGCCTACCAGGTCAAGGCAGCCTACGCCTCTTGCACGGTCGGGAATTCGCTGTGCCCCATGCGGAACAGAGCGACACCGATCAAGGTGACCGTAATGGCGAAGAGGACCAACAGATGCGTCCAGGCGGGCTCATTGCCAAAGATCGTTTCGGCCTGAGATCGCACCTCTTCCCAATTCATCCAGTCGGCGAGGAGTCCGCGAAGCCGATAGTTGATCGTGATCTTGTTAGCCAGCGCTGGCACGAACGACATCCCCCACTCGATCGTCAGCGTGTAGAAAACCGCAGTCACCATCGTGCGTTTGAAAAACAGCGTTCCGATCAGCAGATAAAGCGCTGCATGCGAAACGACAGAAAGAGTGGTGACGATGCACATCACCGACCACAGTCGAAACCCGCCAAACGGGGCCATGATGAGGCTGCATACCGTGACTGATATGAGGGTCGCGGCGAGCGTCCAAATGATTGCGGTCAGGTACTTACCCAGCAGCACCATCGATCGACCGGAACGACGCATCGCCAGATAGATCCACGTTTGCCCTTCGATTTCGGTGCTGATCACCGGCGTCGCCCACAGCAGCAAACTTAGCAAACAGATCACCTCGGTCATGAAGTAGAGGGTCAGCCCCCACTCCTCGGGATGGATTTGCCCGCCATTGGCCTGAGCGACTTGCGCGATCACACGGATGCCGGCCGACAGAAAAATCGGAAACGCGGTCAACACGAACCAAATCGCGATGCGGCCAACCGTCAATGAACGGGCAAGTTCAAAACGAACCACGTCAAGCATCAAGGCAGGATTCATAGCGTCTCTCCTCGATGATGCCGCAGCAACGATTCAAACAGTGCCGTCAAGTTTCCATCGGCAGTTTGAAAGCGATCGATCTGCAAGTTGTCTTCCGTAATCCAGCCTGCCAATCGGCTAAACAATTGCGAAGGATCGCGAAGTGCCACCTTCAACAACGTTCGGTTCTCTTGCAGCTGCAGCGAGTCGACCCAAGTTTCCTCGGCCAGTCGATGAATCAGTTTCGGAACGTCGGGACCGATCAAGGCGATTTCCTGCGGCGTGTCGGCGAGGATGCCTTCGATTTCACTTGCCGTCCCCGATGCGAGCAGCCGTCCGCCAAAGATCAACAGAAACGATGAAGTGATCGCCTCGATTTCGTGCAACACGTGACTCGCAAACAGCAAACTCTTGCCTTCCTTTGTCCATGTCTTGAGCAGTTCGGTCATCTCGTAGCGGCCGACCGGATCCAGTCCGTTGTACGGCTCGTCAAGAATCAACAAGTCGGGGCGGTGTGCGATCGCCTGGGCAATCTTGGCCCGTTGCCGCATCCCCAGCGAATACGTTCCCATCGGACGGTGCATGCGATCACTCATCCCGACGATCTCGAGCGCTTCGTCTGCCATCTGCCGACTTTCGGCGTGCGAAAACCCATGCAGTCGAACCTGGTACCGCACCCATTCACGCGCCGACACGTTGGGATAGAGCACGTCGGTCGCAGGACAAAGCCCCATGTTGCGAAGCAGTTCGCGGTGCTTCCAAGGCGTTCGGCCAAAAACCGAAACCGCCCCGATCGTCGGCTTGAGCTGCCCAGTCAACAGGTTGATCAACGTCGTTTTTCCCGAACCATTCGGCCCGACCAGTCCGTAAGCGCCCGCGGGGAGCTCAATGTTCAAATCGTTGACGCCAATCACGTTCTTGTAGAGCCGCGTGACATTGGAAAGCTGCATCATCATCAGACACTCAACCTCGCGATGATGCGTCGACGAACGATCCAGTAACCGGCAACCGTCAAGACAACGAGCACGATCATCCCAGGCACCACACTGCCGGGTGTCGGATCGAGCCCAAAGATCCACGCTTCGACCTTGCCCAACGTGTGATAGGGCGAGAGCAGTCGAAACCGATCAAGATCGACACCGATGTCTTCCCAACGAAATTCTTCAGGCGGACCACGGCGACCTCGCGGACCGCGGGGCCCAGGCCTCGGTCGACGGGCTCCAGCAAAGGTCAAGATCTGATACGAAACGAAACCCATGACCCAAGTCGCAAACCATGCGAACATGGCGTAACGACTTTCGCCAGTGAACGCAGAATAGCAAAGAGCAATCGCGGTGGCAGGCACGACCAAGACAACGGTCGCCCCCAAAATGCGCAGCGGTATATCCCAGGTATCAGCCACCACCGACAAGTCAGGCGACAGCATCACGCCAACAAAATAGGCACCTATCGCCGGCAGCGTCACAACCATGAAAAGGAAAAACCAAATCACAGCCGACTTGCCAAGGATGTATTCAAGGGGTGTCAGCGGCCGCGAAAAGTAAAGCAAGTAGGCCTTGGTACGCAGGTCATAAGAGATCAATGCCGGTGCGATAAGCCCTACCAACAGGACCATCACACTGAGCTGCGGGTACCGGAAAAAGAAAAGGATCAACGTCGCCCAAACATCATGACGCGCACTCGATGGGTCCTGTGACGCCATCGCCGCAAGGTCGTACTGACCAACGAAGGGATTGCCAAGCATTCCCCGCATGAACGTGCTCGCTTCACGACTTGTGGTCGAGTACTCGAACGCGAAAATCGCCATTGCCGGAAGCAACACCGGAAGCCAAGAGAGCATCAGCATCAAACGCAGCGCACGCTTTTTCCAAATCAGCGAGATACCACTGCGAGCAACGTCAAGCGGCCGCAGGATGCGCGGCATACGGTCGCCATCCCAGCGGCGGTAGCCAAGATCATGAACTGGCATGGGCGCCCTCCGCAACCGCGGACGAGGCCGCTTCGAAAAAGATCTTGTCCAGCGAATTCTGGGCGGGCTGCAATCGACGAATGGACGTTTCGGTCTCCGCCGCCCACTGCCAAACCAAAGCGATTTGAGATTCGTCAATGCCTTCGATGCGAAGTGCCCCATCGGCCTCTTCGGTCACGTTGTGCCGGTTTTCAATCAAGCGACGTTGAAACGCATGACTCTCCCCCAGCACCGAAACATGTAAAGTCGGCTCAGCAGGTCGACTCAGGTTATCAAGCGTGTCCGAGATACGAACCTGTCCACCGACAAGCATGATCACGTAGTCACAGACTTGGCGCACATCGGGCAAGATATGGGTCGAGAGAATCACCGACTTGCCGTACTGGGTCGCCAGCGTCTTGATCCGGCTAAGCATCGAGGCGCGTTGATCGGGGTCGAGCCCCGTGGTCGGCTCGTCAAGAATCAACAGCGGCGGGTCGTGAACCAGTGCCTGGGCAAACTTGAGTTTCTGACGCATGCCGGTCGAATACGTCTCGATTTCGCGATACCGTTCTTCGGCGATGTCGCAAAAGTCAGCAATCTCATGAGCGCGGCGAAGCGCTTCGGTACCGGGCAGCCCCGAGAGTTGTGCCATAAAGGCAATCGAATCGACGCCGGAAAGCCCAGCGATGTAGCAATCATCTTCGGGCAGATAGCCGACATCGTCACGAATCGCCCTCGCCTCGACCGGCCAAGCGTGGCCGAGAACCGAACCGCTGCCCGACTGGGTGGCCACCAATCCAAGCAACGATTTGATCAGCGTGCTCTTGCCGGAGCCGTTTGGCCCGAGCAGCCCCGTCACCCCGGTTGGGATGCGCAGCGATACCTCTCGCAATGCGGCGACGTTGCCGTAGTGCTTTGAAACGCTCGATAAGTTGGCAACTTCTTCCAGTGAACCGATTCCTATGTTGTCAATCAGATGGGTGTTTCGTCAGCCAGCCGATCATCTTGGCAGCGAGACAGTGATTTTTTTGCCTTGCAGTTCGCTCGTCCTACCGAGTCTTGCCAAGAGCGTCATGTTTGCCGCCATCGCCATTGAAACAGCCTCGTCGCGTCCGTAGGAAAACCGTGGATCAATGTGAACTGCAAACCACGCGATTTCAAGCAGATTCGTTTTGCAACTCACAGGACGGGGCTAAAAAGTCTCGCGACTGCCGTTCCTGCCCGCTCGAACCAACGACGCACTGGCTTGTGCTCGCCGACGCTTCGGGATGCCTTTTCAAAATCGTTTTGCAGCATCGTAAAGACCTCGGCAACCGCATCGGTCTCCTCAAACGCGACCATTAATTCAAAGTTAAGGTGCAACGAACGATTGTCCAAGTTGGTCGACCCGATCAGCGCAAGGTCATCGTCAACCAACACGCACTTTTGATGCAGAAACCCCGATTCATAGCGATACACCTCAATCCCCACCTCACCCAACTCTTGTTCGTAGTGAAAGCCTGCCAGGTATACGGCAAAGTGATCGGCCTTGTTCGGAATCAAGATTCGAACGTCCACGCCGCGTGCACGAGCCATATGAAGTGCGATCATGACAGCTTCATCGGGAACCAGATACGGCGTACTGATCCACAACCGTTTCTTGGCGGCAGCGGCAGCGGCCGAAAACATCATCGAAGCGCGCGGCCGCTTGTCTGCCGGTCCGGTTGCACAGACCTCCCCCCGACCACTGCACGACGGTTCGCGATCGACATCTTGGGCAAGCTGCCAATCCGCTTCGGGCAAATCACAACGTGCGGCCCAGTAATAGTCGGCTGCAAAAACGGCCTGCACTTGTTTGGCGATCGGACCGCGCGCGACCACCGCCGTGTCTCGCCAAGATTCAAGCCCAGCCGTTTCGCCCAGGTATTCGTCGCCAACGTTCAATCCGCCGACGATCGCGGTCTTGCCATCAATCACAACGATCTTTCGATGATTGCGAAAGTTGATTTGGAATCGGTTGACGAAACCTTGTCGCGTATTGAACGAGCGAACCTCGACTCCCGCATCCACCAAACGTTTGCAGTAGCGTTTCGGCAGACGGATCGAACCGACTTCGTCATAAAGCAATCGAACGGTCACGCCAGCGCGACCACGCTCGATCAGCGCATCGGCAAAGCGGTTTCCAAGAGCATCGTCGCGAATGATAAAAAACGCGATGTACACGTAGTGCTCGGCCGACTGAATCGACGCCAAGATTTCATCAAACGAGGCTTCGCCGTCAACAAGCACTTCGAACTGATTGCCGGTCGAGACAGGCGTGTCCAACACATCGGCGACACGATCGATCGAGCGCTCGTGTTCGGCCGTGCTGATGTTTCGCGGTGTGAGCAGTGCCTTCTGGACGGCCGTCACCGACTCACGATGCCGGCGTCCGACGTCTCGAATCGCCTCGCGATAACCGTAAAACCGGTGGCGTGCGAAAACCCAATACAGCGGGAGCGTCATCATCGGCAGCGTCAATAACCCGACCGTCCAACCGACCGCCGCCTGCGAAGTGCGGACATTGCTGATCGCGTGCAGCGCCGATGTGATGGCCAGGGCATGCAACAAAACGACGAACACCGAGACGACCGTAATCGTCTGCCAACCGAAATGATCAAACCACTCGATAATGGGATCGGGAAACGCCGCCAACATTCGCTCAGCACTCACTCTCGCGTAGGCATCCAGGTTAAACTACCGACGACAGCCCAGTGATGCTCGACTTGGATTTTTACAGATGCCCAAAGTGACTCCCGGTAACACGTTCCCTCTCGGGGCGACCTTACAAGCAGACGGTGTCAACTTCAGCGTCCACTCCAAGAGCTGCGATTCGCTCGAGCTTCTGCTGTTTGACGATGCCAACGACGCCAAACCATCGCGCACCATCGCCCTTGATGCGACCAATCATCGCACGTTTCATTATTGGCATGTGAAGGTCCCTGGACTCAAAGCGGGCCAGGTTTACGCCTATCGGGCTCGCGGTCCTTTCCAGCCCAATGACGGATTGCGCTACGACTCCAGCAAAGTGCTGCTCGATCCCTATGGACGCGCGGTAGCCGTTCCCGATCGATTTGATCGCCAAGCCGGTGCGGAACCGGGCGACAACTGTGCCTTTGCCATGAAGAGCGTGGTTGCCGATCTATCAACCTACGACTGGGAAGGGGACGAGCCTCTGTACCGCCCCTTTCGCGACACAATCATCTACGAGATGCATGTCGGCGGCTTCACGCGGCACGCCAGTTCACGGATTCTCAAAAAGGATCGCGGCACCTTCCGTGGCTTGGCAAAAAAGATCCCCTATCTAAAAGAACTCGGCATCACCGCCGTTGAGCTGCTGCCCGTTTTTCAATTCGACCCGCAAGAAGCCCACGCGGGCCTGACCAACTACTGGGGATACAACCCCGTTTCGTTCTTTGCACCGCACCACGGTTACTCATCGAGCGGCGACCCATTGGAAGTCTTGAATGAATTTCGCGACATGGTCAAAGCACTTCACAAAGCGGGCATCGAAGTGTTGTTGGACGTGGTCTACAACCATACCGCGGAAGGCAACGAGGTCGGACCAACGTTTTGCTTCAAGGGTCTCGAAAACTCGGCCTACTACATTCTCGAAAACGATCTGAAAAACCGGCGCAACGGAAGTCACTATGCAAACTTCAGTGGTTGCGGTAACACACTTAACGGGAACCACGCAGTCGTTCGACGCCTGATCTTGGATAGCCTTCGCTACTGGGTGACGGAAATGCATGTCGACGGTTTTCGGTTCGACCTCGCATCGGTCCTTTCCCGGGACATCAATGGTCACCCGCAAGCCAATCCGCCAATCCTTTGGGACATCGAAACCGACCCTGTCCTGAGTGGAACGAAACTCATCGCCGAAGCATGGGACGCGGCCGGGCTGTACCAAGTGGGCAATTTCTTTGGCGACCACTGGAAAGAATGGAACGGCCGCTTCCGAGACGACGTCCGTGCGTTCGTCAAAGGAGATGAAGGCCACGCCGGTACCTTTGCCAAACGGTTCTTGGCCAGCCCCGACATTTACGGACATCGCAATCGCGAACCCGAACAAAGCATCAATTTCGTCACCTCACATGACGGGTTCACGATGAACGATTTGGTGTCGTACACCGAAAAACGCAATCTCGACAATGGCGAAGACAACCGCGACGGCCACAACGAAAACATCAGCTGGAATTGCGGCGTCGAAGGACCAACCGACGACGTCGAAATCGAACGCTTGCGTGTCAAGCAGATGAAAAACCTGTTCACCATCAACGTGCTTGCCTTGGGTGTGCCGATGACCGTGATGGGCGACGAAGTACGACGCACGCAAAAGGGAAACAACAACGCCTATTGCCAAGACAACGACATCAGTTGGTTTGATTGGAAACTCGTTAAGCAGCATGAGGACCTGCTGCGGTTTGTCCGGTGTTTGATCGAATACCGCAAGGGCTTACCCGATCGCCACGATCCGGGACTCAGTCTCGATGAAGTGATTTCGCGTTCCCAAGTTCGCTGGCACGGCGCCAAACTCGAGCAACCCGATTGGGGGCACGCATCGCACTCGGTCGCCTTCACGGTTGAAAATAGTGACAAGTGGTACCACCTGATCTTCAATGCCTACTGGCAAGAAATTGCGTTCGAGATTCCCAATCTCCCCGATGGTTTCGAACCATGGATGCGCGTGATCGATACGTCGCTTGAATCTCCCAACGACATCGGCGATCCGACCGGCATTGGCAAGCGAACCAGCTACAAAGTCCAACCAAGGTCAACGGTTGTCTTGACAGCCCAAGGCCCCACCGAAGAGGCGCGAGCCGATACATAACCCACGATCACGCAAGCGGCCGGACCTGATCTTCGTAGCTACGCTCGCCAGAGCGTGGTGACACCAGAGTGCGGTCTACCGACACGATCCACCTTCTGGCGAAGGTAGCTACGTCCTTCCGCCTAAGCACAACAAACAGTGAGCCGAACGCGCAAGCGTCGGGCCCTACACCCGACACTCGACTCCCATCGCGCATGACCCAACGTAGCTACGCTCGCCAGAGCGTGGTGACAACAGAAAGCGGCCTCCTCACACGCCCACCTTCTGGCGAAGGTAGCTACGCCCTTCCGCATAAGCACAACAAACAGTGAGCCGAACGCGCTAGCGTCGGGCCCTACACCCGACTCCCATCGCGCATGACCCAACGTGCTACGCTCGCCAGAGCGTGGTGACAACAGAACGCGGTCTACCGACGGGCCCCACCTTCTGGCGAAGGTAGCTACGCCCGCCAAAACGCGGGACAACAAACAACCACCCGCAAATCTCACTTGCTTGCACTGCGGGCTTGTATAGAATCTCGTCTTGCCCCCCACCACGAGACTACTGCGGAATTGAAGTAGAATAGGATCTACGCCCCTCCCTCCCCCTTGCTCTCCGCAAATCGTGTATCGAAACCTTTCTTCAGTCTTTTTGAGCCTCGGGCTGGTTGCTACCTGCTTTGCCGAGGATCCAGTCGACTTTGTCCGTGACATTCGCCCAATCCTCTCTGAGAATTGTGCCTTCTGTCATGGCCCAGATGCCGCAAATCGAGCCGCCGACCTCCGCGTCGATACCGCCGACGGGATCGCCGCCGTGATCGAAGCATCAGACCGTCACGCGAGCGAGTTGTTTGATCGACTCACCACCGATGACGAAGACATTCGGATGCCACCGGTCGATTCGAATCGTTCGCTCACCCCCGAGCAGATTGAATTGATTGGTCTCTGGATCGATGAAGGTGCCCAGTGGGACCAACACTGGGCCTTTCGTCCCATTGAGCGCCCCGAAGAACCTGCTGCCCAACCCGATTGGCTGCCACTGCGAAAAAACCCGATTGACGCGTTCGTTCAACAGCAACTTGTTTCGCGTGCGATGGCACCATCGCACGAAGCAAACAAACGCACATTGATCCGCCGCCTTTCGCTCGACCTGACGGGGCTGCCCCCCACACCCGAACAAGTCGATGCCTTTCTCGCGGACAACCAACCGCTTGCCTACGAACGATTGGTTGATCGCTTGCTCAAGTCGCCTGCCTATGGACAACGCATGGCTTGGGACTGGCTCGACGCAGCTCGCTACGCTGACACCAACGGCTACCAAGGCGATAACGAACGGACGATGTGGCCGTGGCGCGACTGGGTTGTCCAATCGTTCAACGACAACTTGCCCTACGACAAGTTCACGGTTTGGCAATTGGCTGGCGACTTGTTGCCCGACGCAACCAACCAACAAAAGATGGCGACCGGCTTTTGTCGCAACCACATGATCAATGGCGAAGGTGGCCGCATCGCCGAAGAAAACCGCGTCGAATATGTCATGGACATGACCGAGACGATGGGAACGGTCTGGTTGGGCATGACGCTGAACTGCTGTCGATGCCACGACCACAAGTACGACCCGATCACCAACCAAGAATACTACGAGCTCTTTTCATTCTTCAACCAAACGCCTGTGACCGGGGCGGGCGGCAACCCGCAGACCGCACCCTTCATCGACGCACCAAGTACCGAACAAACAAACCGCTTGGCCGAGCTTGATGAAAAGATCGCCAAGCTTGACGGTCAAATGAAGATGATCGCCGACGAGTTTGCCAAGACGCAGCGTGATTGGGAGATCGCTGAACTTGATAAAGTCACGGCCGACCTGGCCTGGAAACCACTCAAACCTCAAACCGCATTCGCCAAGAACGCGAACCTCAAGATTCTTGACGACAACTCCGTACTTGCCGCTGGCTGGAGCCCACCGAACGATACCTACACCTACGTCGCTCAATCGAATCTCGACCAGGTCTCGGCATTGCGTATCGAAGCGTTGCGTCACAAGACGATGACCAAGAACGGCTTGGCACGCAGCGATAGTGGCAACTTTGTCCTCACCTCGCTCAAGATTGAGGTCAAAAGGAAAGACGCGGACGAGTCGGAACCAATCAAGATTGCTCGCGGAAAAGCAACCTACGAGCAAAACGGTTTCAAAATCGAAAACGTCTTTGACGATGACCCCAAATCGGGCTGGGCCGTCCACGAGGGAAGAACGGTCGACCGCGAACACACCGCCGTGTTTGCCTTTGACAAGCCGCTCACGGGAATGCAAGACGCCGAAGTCACACTGACGCTCAGCCACGACTCACGTTTCGCTCAGCACAACCTTGGCCGCTTTCGTATCTCGCTTACCGAGCGTGAAGACGTCGAGATGGCCGCGCCAAACGAAAAGCTCATTGTCGCTTTGCGCACAACGCCCGACGAACGCAACAACGAACAGAAGAAACTGCTCGCTGACGCTCATCGACGCACCTCAAGTGACTACGTCAAACTCTTGAACGATCGCGACAGCAGTGTCAAAGAACGCGAAAACATCGACAAGCAAATCCCCAAGGTCATGACAATGGAAGACATGGCCAAACCGCGCAAGACCTTCATTCTCTCGCGTGGACTTTACAACAAGCCGACGGAGACCGAAGTCTTTTCGAGGTTCCCCGACTTTTTGCCCGCACCCAATGATGCGGACGATGCAAACCGGCTCACCTTGGCTCGCTGGCTCGTTGCTGATGACAATCCGCTGACCGCGCGCGTGACGGTCAACCGATTCTGGCAGCAGATTTTTGGAATCGGTCTGGTCAAGACGACCGAAGACTTCGGGGCGCAAGGCGAAATCCCGGTCCACATGGACTTGTTGAATTGGCTGTCGGCCGAATTCCGCGAAAGTGGTTGGGACGTCAAGCACTTGGTGCGTCTGATCGTTACCAGTCACACGTATCGCCAGTCGTCCAAAATCGCCAGCCCCGCGGTGTTTGAATCCGACCCCCAAAACCGCTACCTCGCTCGCGGTGCTCGTTACCGTATGCCGTCTTGGATGATTCGCGACCAAGCGCTCGCGGCAAGCGGCCTGCTATCTGCAGCCAACTCGGGGCCAGCCGTCAACACCTACCAACCGCCCGGCGTTTGGGAAGAGGCGTCGTTTGGCAAGAAAAAGTACAAGCTCGACGGCGGCGAAAAACTCTACCGCCGCAGTCTCTACACCTTCTGGCGACGCATCATTGCGCCGACCATGTTCTTTGACAGCGCCTCGCGTCAAGCTTGCACTGTGAAAGTGAGTCGCACCAACACGCCGCTGCACGCTTTGCAAACCCTGAACAATGTCGCTTACGTCGAAGCGGCACGCGCTCTGGCACAACTGACGCTGCAACAAGAGCTGGACTCTGACCGTGAACGAGTGAACTTTGTGTTGCAGCGGATGATTGCACGCCCAGCCTCCGACAACGAATTCGAAGTATTGAAAGCGGGCCTGGAGCGAACACGAACGGAATTCAACAGCGACGCCGAAGAAGCGACCGCGCTGCTTTCGATGGGCGAGTCGGAACGTGACGCATCGCTTGACGCTGTCGACCATGCCAGCTGGACGGCGCTCTGTTTGGCCGTGCTCAACTTTGACGAAACCTTGACCCGGGAATAGAGCCATGGATCCGCTTACCCAAAACAACCTGCACCTAAGTCGCCGTCATTTCTTTGGCCGATCCGCTTCCGGCATCGGCACCGCGGCACTCGCCTCGCTAATGGCCAAAGACGGTTTGGCTGGCGAGGCGAAAACGCACCAGCAGCGTTTCGGCGGACTTCCAGGCTTGCCGCACTTTTCGCCAAAAGCCAAACGCGTGATCTACATGTTCCAAAATGGAGCGCCCACGCACGTCGACCTCTTCGACTGGAAGCCCAACCTCGAAAAGATGCACAAAGAACCGGTGCCTCTTTCCTACATCGGCGATCGGCGTTTCTCGACCATGACGGGAAAAGCTGACGGCAAGCTGCTGCTGGCACCAATCGAACCCTTCAAGCAACGCGGCGAAAGTGGTGCTTGGGTTAGCGAAATGATGCCCTACACCGCCAAGGTTGCCGACGACCTCTGTTTCGTCAAAAGCCTCCACACCGAACAAGTCAATCATGCGCCCGCAATCACCTTTGCACTCAGCGGTGGCGAAATGCCAGGACGCCCAACGGTTGGCGCGTGGTTGACCTACGGACTCGGCAGCGAAACGGACGAGCTTCCGTCGTTTGTGGTGATGACAAGCATCACGCCTAACACAAGCTGCGGACAAATCTTCTACGACTTTTACTGGGGCAGCGGTTTTTTGCCGTCTCGTTTCCAGGGTGTCAAATTTCGCGGCAGCGGCGACCCCGTCCTCTACGTCTCCAACCCAGACGGGATGAGTCGCCAGATGCGGCGAGGTTGGTTAGACGATGTTGCTGCGATCAACGAAATGAAGCTGCAAGAGTTTGGCGACCCCGAGATTGCAACGCGAATCGCTCAATACGAAATGAGCTTCAAGATGCAACGAAGCGTCCCCGAGCTTGCTGATCTGAGCACCGAATCGAAAGAGACGCTCGAAATGTACGGACCGGATGTCGAAAAACCGGGATCGTACGCGCACAACTGCTTGCTCGCTCGTCGATTGGTCGAACGGGGTTGTCGGTACGTTCAACTGATGCACGCGGGCTGGGACCAACACAACAACTTGACGACTGAATTTTATGGTCAATGCAAAGCGACCGACCAACCGAGCGCTGCACTTGTGCAAGATCTCAAACAACGCGGACTGCTTGAAGACACTCTGGTGATTTGGGGTGGCGAGTTTGGCCGCACGCCGTTCCTTCAAGGCGACATCAACAATCGAAAACGTTGGGGGCGCGACCACCATCCTTATGCCTACACCTCGTGGATGGCCGGTGCGGGTGTCAAACCGGGCTACACCTACGGCGCAACCGACGACCTCGGCATCAACGTTGTTGAAAACCCTGTCCACGTTCACGACTTCCAAGCAACCCTGTTGCATTTGACCGGAATCGATCACGAGAAACTGACCTATCGCTTCCAAGGACGGCAATTCCGCTTGACCGACGTTCACGGTCACGTTGTCCACGACATCTTGAGCTAAAGGAATACTCTTAGGGCTGGCGCATGCGACCGAAGCGAATCCTACTTTGCATCCTGGCAATCCTGTTCCTCGTCGCCCTGCCCACACTCTGGTCTCGAGCCCGAAGTCTCTTCAATCGCGTTGATCAGCTCTCGGTCAACGCGCCTCATGCCAAACCGGGCCGACACGAGGGATTGCGTTTGGTTTGTTACAACATCGCGCATACACGAGGCCTTGTTCCGAAGAATTGGAACGGCGAACCGGCCGTCACACGACTCGCCAGGATCGACCGAATCGCCGAGCTTCTAACCGAAACCGATGCTGACGTTGTGGTTCTCAACGAAGTCGACTTCGATTGCAGCTGGAGTCATCACGTTGATCAAGCCGAACAGATCGCGCTGAAGGCCGGATACCCCTACGTGGCGCGGCAGCGAAATGTGGAAGCACGTTTTCTAGGTTGGACCTGGAACTTTGGCAACGCAGTCCTGTCACGTTACCCACTAAGAGAGTTGCAGCCGCTCGAGTACCCGCCCGTTTCTGCGGTCGAATCGTTCATCGCTGGTCGCAAACGGGGGATGGTTTGCGTTGTCCACCACCCCAAGCAGCCCTTTCGAATCGTCCCGATCCATCTCTCACATCGGAGCGAAACGATTCGTTGTGAATCGATCGAGATCTTGACGACATTGGCAAAGAACTCTGGTTTGCCAGTCATCTTTGCAGGAGACTTCAACTCGACGCCCGAAGGTTTTCCCAATCACCAGAAAGACGAAGCGGGACGAAACGCGATCGAGCTCATCGACAAGTCGGAAGCGTTTCTTCGCCGGCCAATCGAGGCTCCGAGCGAGCCACAGCTCACTTTCACGTCCGAAAGCCCGCATCAATTGATCGACTGGATCGTCATCCCCGACACATGGACTTTCAACAACTACCAAGCGATCGACACGCAACTATCAGACCACCGCCCCGTCGTAACCGACATAGCGTTTTAGCCAACACGTGCGTCCGAACCCACCCCGTGAGCCGACGGCGCTAGCCGCGGGCCCTACACTTGCTCACGCATCCATTCTCGTAGGCCGGCATCAAGGAGCGACAGCGACACAGATCCGGCACGACCGAACCCAACCCTGAGCCGACGGCGCTAGCCGCGGGCCCACACTTACTCACGCATCCATTCTCGTAGGCCGGCATCAAGGAGCGACAGCGACACAGATCCGGCACGACCGAACCCAACCATGAGCCGACGGACACTTACTCACGCATCCGCAGCAACCTTCGCCAGAACATGAACGAACTCCACTGAGCCGTGAACGCGTAAGCGGCCGGGCCTTCCTATCTCTTTGTGCCTTCTCGTGTTTCTCGTGGCAGCCTTCCCGAGAGAACCTCACCAATAGCACTCGCGCAACAGTTCTTCATTCGTGTCATTCGACCAATTCGTGGTTCGTCCTTTTCGCCTAATGGATGAGTGAGCCACAAGAAACACAAAAAAACACAACAAGCCGAGCGCAAGAATCCTTATGCGTTTCTTCCCGCGTTGTTCGTGGCCAATCATTGCCCAATAAGAGTGAGCCCGGCGCGATCCAACAATTTGACAACCCAAATGTCAACGGCGAGAATACCCCCAGAGTGGTTACCACCTAACCGGTGAGAATACTGGAGCGACCAGTGAGAATACGAGGATCAAGGCGCGTGTCACCGACCGTACCGAAGGTCCACTCGGCGAGAACACCCAGCACGCCGTATTCTCACCCGTTCACCAGCTGATAAATAAGTTCCCCGACTAAAGCCATGCTGAAAACCAGACTCGCAATCGCTGCCGCACTGTCTCTCGTTTCCGCGATCGCATACGGATCGCTCTACCGTTGGGTCAATACTAACCGCCCGCCCGTGACGCTTGCAGCCGCATTGGAGAAGGGCGAGTCACTTCTGGCGGATGACGCGTCACGATACTATCCAATTGGCGTTAGTTTGTACGGCAACGCCGAGGGTGACGGCAAAGGTGGAGCATGGAACATTTTCTACGGGTGCTCTGATGGTTCAAAAAAGCATGTCTATGTCAACATGCAAGGCGAGGCAGACATCAATGACTGGAACGGTCCGGTTGATAAAATGGCGGTGAAGGGACGCGTCAATGGGTTGGTAGACTTGAAACAACGACTCGAGAAATTCATGACGTCTCACGACATGCCATTGGATACGATTGAAATCAACGACACCTCGTTATCAATTCGTAGCCGAAGTCGGGAGTTTCAGTTGCACCCCGAACTTGAAGATGGAGAATACGGTCACGATACGGTCGCGGTCGTTGGACCGAAGTCGAACGGGATTGTGATTGACGTTGTCCAGCATACCAAAGAACCGCCTGCGAAACCGTACCGCTGGCAAGGACCCTACTGGGGTATCACAGAGCAAAACTATATTCTTGCGAACGGCAACGGTTACCTTGAGCTTTCCTTTCTTCACGGCTCAGCTATTCCTTCTGATATAGTCAATCAAATGGAACGCTGCTTCGGCGAACGAACCAAATAGTGGCGGGGAACCATGCGATGAACCGAAGTCGCGGAGTCCTCGTTTTTGACAATGGAAAATCAATCGCCGCGACTCGGTTATCGCGGTCGTTCTGCGATTGTTTGGATGTAACTCCTCGACAACATGAACTTTCGCCGCGACCAGTACGAACACTTCGGTGACTCGATTCGGTGGCTGTCACCGGATAACGCCGCGAACGCGTATGAATCGCAGATTGGACAGTCGTCAACAAATCGCTATGGATTGAACGACGCATCCGTTACTCAGATTGAGCAATGCGATGCGGCAGGTGATTCCGACTTAGTCGATCAATGGCTTGCTGATCGGTGCGCTGGAACGGAATTGCGTATCATTTTTGGGCTGGACTCTGTGTTCGACACGTCGGTCGAATTCATCCTCACCCATTGGCGTGACGTCTTATGCCCTGGCCGTGATGACGCCTTGATCTTGTCGCTCGACCACAATTGGTTGGTGTTTTACTGCCACGAAGATGAATTTGAGTTCGGGCGGATTGACGCTACGACACGGAAGTGAAAACCGCAGAACCATGCGATGCAACGGAGCACGGCATGGGGCTGTTACAAATGTTGACCACATGGGCCGTGCCCGCTGATCACGGCCGTTCGCCAGGCAGCGTTGGGCCGACATCGCGTTTCGTGCAATGTCGGCGCTGCATAGAGCCGGGATCGACTACACTGCGGCACCACCAGAGAATGGGTATCATTTGGGTGATCCGCCGAGCGACACAGGCGGAACGGTTGAGCTCACGTCCTAGAACAGAACGGCCGATAACCATCGGATGTCACGGAGGACCGGTGGTCGGTGTTCACGCATTGGATGCTCAACTCCCGAGTGCTCGGTGATGACTGCCGTTCGCCAGTAGAGACACGCATAACAAATGGATGACTGGCCTCTTCGTCTGTTTCTTGCGATTCGCGCGTCCCAGCGTTCACTGAGGCAATGCAACCCTATTCGCAGACTGAAACGACAGCGCAACAATCTGCAGCGCATCCATAATGCGCTGCTCGCCGCAGCCGAACTGTCGGCGAAGCAGAACATCGACCCATCCCTACGCAAGCGAGTTCTTGATGGCGCCAATGCGACGAATGCTCTTTTTGATGATGTTCACTACGGGTCGAACGATCTTGACCTGCCAATCGGTGATACCGCGCCGGCTTCAAGCCTGCGCGCAACCATGATGGCCGCATTTAGCCTAATCTTCTGGCTGGAATCATGCGGCGACTCAGACGCAACCGCACACGCTGAAGCTGCGGACGCTTTCATCAGCCACATCAACACTGCCCTTCGCACCGGACTTCCACTCGATTCCGATCGGCATCTTGCGCAAACGTACGACTGGTCCGGTGTCGTCGAATACAAAGTTGTCACAGATGAAGATGACTTGTATTGCTTCGCTGATGCTGGTCCGTAAAGTGTGTTGCGAAGCATGCGATGTTGCGGAGCGGCAGTGGTTCGTTTTGATTCCCGTGTGATCCCGATCGTTATCGGATGAAGCCAATGCAGGACACGATTCTCAAAACGTTTGTCGGCTTACTGCTGGGGTTACTTATTCCGAGGCTCTCGATTGCGCAGACAGCTGAACAGGACAAGATTGACGTACGGTCGCTCACCGGCGAGAGCGTTACGGGAAAGCTCGGTAAGCCTCTTGGGTACGTCGCACCGATAACGTGCAAGCTCGTCACTAACCCCAACAACAAGATGACCGATTCCGATGACGACTACCGTGTCCTCGTCACTCGAGTTGACAATCAGCCTATCTCCACGCCGATCAGAATGGACTTTGATATCGACTATTTTAGTCGCAATGCAATCCCGTTCCGGCCAAACTACGACGCCTTCGCCGAAGCCGTCGATCCGAGCCAAAAACCCACGCGGTCTGAGCTTGCAGCTCGTTTCTTAGGACGCGAGTTCGAAGTGCTCGCATATGAAACTGGCGAATTCTCGGGCAGTCCTCGCTACCCTGCCGACACACCTGCAAAAACAATTTACGCTGGCCGCGCATTTCATTTTCGCAGCAAGCTGATCCTAATCCACCCGAAAATCCGATAACAACCCAATCTGCTCGCGCACGCATTTTCAACTTGATTCTCAATCACGCGTGCCGGGTGATTGTGGAGGTTCTACGAAAGAGGAGCACTCATGACAGAGGATGCCCCGCCTGCGTCCAACGATCCGTCACGGATGGTTGTGTCGTGCACCGAAGGACGGCAACCAGGAGACTTTGAACCCCACGATGACGATTGGACGCAGGGCTGACGGATTGCCGAATACCCGATAACGACCGAATGCCCACGAGCGGCGAAATTGGTTTCGATTTGAGTTCACGGTATCGGTCGGCGCCGTGTGCTTCGTAACGTTCCATCAACAGAGCGAACATGTATGGACTACTCGTGGCTCATTCTCTCATCCCAACTTTCGCAGGAAGATTGCAACCGTGACTGGGGAGCGGTCCAGTCTGACTGGTAGCGTCTAAGGACACTCTTGAGCGACGGTGACCAGGTCTGAGAATACGAATGCTCGATCGATGATCGCAATCCACTCTCGGGCACGTCGGGCGTTTGCATCAAACGGGGAGACGCAATCATTGGTCATCTTGTCACACGCAGGATTCTGTACCGCTAACGTTTGACGAACCTGGGCCGGAAGCGGGAATGCTGACACACGATGCTGTGCGTGCTGTTGTCATCGACGGGGTTTCACCGCACGCTTGGGGAGCCGTTAACGATGCTTTCGATGTGATGAGCTCGTGCGATATCGTTGGTCCGTCGCCACCGCGTTAGAATAATGTCCACTGCCTTCGCTCGCTTCTGCTGCGTGTAGAATGGCGGAACCATCACGTGCGCACGGAAGCCGACTGTTTCGGATCTATTAATGGAAACTCGACTCGCGGGCCCCGGTGACGCGGTTCGTCCGCCGCACAGATTAAACGTGTGCACCAGGAGCGTTGACTTGTCTGATTCAGGCACAATTGTCTTTGAGTTCGGATCGCCCGATTTTGATATCGATTCTGTACTTGGCCCGCGTACGCGCCGCATCGTAAACAGCGCAACGAATGGCGAAACTTTCATCATCAGCAAACGCTCACATGGTCCACTCTCGGACGCAACGATCCTTGCTACCGGAACGCCACTGACCGCGAAAAATCTGGATTTGATCCGAGCCGCTGCGAACGAACCACGCGCGTTCTACAACGGGAATCCAATTTTTCAACGCCTGCCCTCGGGGCAGGATTTTGCGATTCAACTCCGCGCTGGTGATGACACTCTGGATCTCATGATCGACTTGCTCAATCCATCGTGGGGCTTCTACTGCGATAGCGAGTCCTACCAAGCTTGGCATTGGGTCGGACAATACTTCAAGGACATTGCAAAAGCGTCGTTCCCGGAATTTGCATCACCATCTGCAAAACACATGTGGCGGACGGGAGTGATTTCTCAACTCAAATCCAATCCGAAAACGACGTAGAGTCTGTTGCACACGAAGAAATCGACGAACCAACGGATGCACACGGAGAACAGCTGGTCCGTTTTTTCTTCTGCCTATACGTCTTTCGCCCATCCCCGCTGATCCGTGTTACCCGACCGAAACGATGGCTCGATCCAGACTGCCGCTTCTTTCGCTGCACTCATCGGATGCTCGCTCCATGAGCAGGAACGAGGACAACCGCCGAAAGCGATGACTACAATCACACCGACGCTGTCCGCAGACGCCGCTGACCTTTCCGATACCGAACTGGCACATGCCGCGTTCACAGAAGTGGACGAGGCACTCGCACGTGCGGGAGGCGAGTATATGAGCAAGGTGCGCCTGTTTAACCATGTCGTGCACTACGGGTGGCGAAATCGACAAAAATGATAAAGATGATCGCTCGTCGCTGCCGTGTGATCGCTGACATTCTTTAGATGAGACTACACCGCTTTCCGATCACCGCCCGGTTTTGAACATCACCGCCCCGTTGTGAACAACATCGCGTTTGAATGAAGCAACGCCTTAGCGTGGAACACAACACGGCAAATGATGAACCTCGGTAGACGATGAATCAGAGTAACGCCGCATCGAGCAACGATCGTCCCATCGGATCGCGTTTCTCGCTCCGTTCGTTCCTTCTCACATCCATTGGCGTTGCCATCGTGGTGGCGATGGTATTGATGGAAGGCATGATTGGAATCGCGTTCTCTCTGATCCACCTCAGCTTCGCAGCGGCGATGCACGTTTCCATGCGTCGCAATGCCTACGCAGCTGTCGCACTCGCCACGACCTACTTGACACTCTGGATCGTGACCGCTTTGACCAGCCATACTCTTCAATCCGAACTTGCCGGAAAAATGGGAGCAACACTTGCCGCCGCATCGCCCAACCGAGCGGTCAATCGGTTTGATTTTGATCCCGTCGAGCTGAACCGCCCCGAACAACTCGACGATCCATGGTTCTACGTCGGTGGCCCCGCGGTGCCCTGCCCGCTCGTCGTCGCCTGCGACCATGCGGCTAAGACCGAGGGACCGGGTGTCGCTCATCGCTCCTACTGGCTGTCCGTGTTCGGTTTCCGTTGCCTAATCTATGAAGATCCGAAATGGACCTGGTGCTGACCCGGGGTTTCGCGATCGACGCTGGTACCCAACAGGCGTCACATGGGGGAGGCGTCACATGGGGAGATCAAGAGAAGGCGAGCCACAGAGAGCACAGCGTTCACGGAGAAGAGCATGCGGCGGTCAATCTCTCGGTGAACCCTGTGCTCTCTGTGGCTTCAGCAGGGGCAGACTTGGTGGATGAATTGCGATCGCAGCGAAGGGCGGGTGAGCGGCGAAAACTACAGGGGACGTGCGAGAATGCCGGATCTGTGTCGCTGTCGCTCCTTGATCCGGCCTACCAGTGAGCCGCCGGCCGTGAGGCCTCGGGCCCTTGCCAACGCGCTTCCAGGTCAACTCAATCTCTCGGTGAACCCTGTGCTCTCGGTGGCTTCACCAGGGTCGGAGTTGGTGGATGGATTGCAACCGCAGCGAAGGGGGAGAGCGGCGAAAACTACAGGGGACGTTCGAGAATGCCGGATCTGTGTCGCTGTCGCTCCTTGATCCGGCCTACGGGCCTCCCCCCCACGGAGACTAATGGCAATCGGCAAAATCTTGCGTTGAGAGACTCTTTACGGGTTGTCAAATGTTCAGTCTGTGTGAATTCGCCCCGCCGCGCGAACAACATTGTTGACATCCACGTAAATGCTGCCAAGAATCCAACTTAGCGGTATTGATCGGTCTTTCTAGCTTTTGCCTGTGCGCCACGCCTCAAAACTAACGAGTTTCCTTGCTATTGCGGCCCTTTTGGTGGGCAACGCGGCTGGCTGGATGCACGTTGGGCACCATGGCTGTGACCATCCACACGCGGCTCATGTGGGCGATTTGGCTCCCGTTGAAGAGGAGCATGAACATCAGTGCTGTAGTCACCATCATCACTGCGATTCGACGGAAGCTTCCGAATCAGGGCACGAAGAATCCCCGGTCGAGCATGGTCACGATCATGACAGCGACAGCTGCTCGATTTGCCAGAGCTTCTTCGCCACTCGCGCAGGTTCGCTAGCGGCGACCCCCACCCTCTTCTGGCAACCACTCGAAACGCTCGAAACCACCCTTCCTTGCTCGGACGTTGCGCCGGAGCAAGTCTTCTTGTCGGCGCTTTCTTCGCGCGGACCACCTTGCGCCTGAAATCTATCGGCTGCGCACATTTGAAGCTCCCTTGCTGACGTTCCTTGTTGAACGCAGATCTACCTTGAGCCCGTGTGCGCCCCTTTTCGGATTTCTTGTTGAGGTGTGTGATGGCAACGGTTTGCGATGCCCACCAGAAGCAGAGTTGGTTAGCTCGAATGCTGACCACCGACTTCTGTCCCTGGGCAAATCGATTTGTTTATTGGTTGAAAGAACCCATTGGTTGGTTCGTGCTTGCGACGGCCGCAAGCGTGATCGTTGGGATGTACGCCAATCCCATTGGCTGGACGATCGCTGCTGCGCTCGCCGGCGTGATTGTGGTGGGAATGGTCTGGCCGCTGATTGCGGTTTGGGCCTCGAGCTGTGAGTTGCATCCCGAAGTCGACGCGGTCCACGAGAACACGTCGTGCCGAATGATCTTCTCGGTAAGAAACCGAATCCCGGTGCCGCTTTGGGGCCTGGCCGTTGAGGGCTACCTCGATTGTGAAGGTGACGAGTCCCTTCCCGTCGTGGCTCTTTCCCATGTGCCGCCGATCTGTGTTGCCGATTACGCGATCACCGTGCAGCCTTCGCTGCGTGGGCACTATCCCGTTCAAACGCCCAAGATCGCCTGCTCGTTTCCCTTCGGAATCTGGACGGCTCGTCGCGAGCTGCGCTCGGTCAAACCGATGACCGTTTGGCCGGAAGTCCACGACATTGCTGGTGCCTGCCCGTTGACCGGAAAGGTGAACGCCGAAATCGGTGACGGCGAGCGTGGTGGCCGAAGCGGAGACTTTGTCGGCGTTCGCGACTTTCGACGTGGCGATTCGCCGAGACAAATCAACTGGGCCCAGACGGCTCGAACCGAAAAGATCATCGTGACCGAACGTGGCGGTCCACAGAACGTTGAAATCGATCTGCACGTCGACCCCAGCGTGGGAAAAGGAGAAACCAGAGACTCGCTTGCCGATCGTATTCGCGTCGCCGCGAGTATCGTGTGTCACTTACAAGGTGCACACATACCGATGCGAGTTTCCATTGGCGACCAAGCCGTTCGGCAAGCGTCGGGGCACCTTGGTCGCCGCCAGTTGCTTGACGCACTGGCCCGCGTGCCTGTTGATGGCGTTGACGAAACAACAACGCAAACACCGTCGCGACAACGAATCGCAATCGAAATACGGGGTGGCCAAACCGGCGATCTCGTCGCGGTCGACATCATCGACCCCAATGCCACGTCCCGTTCATCCAGCACCTCTCGTCGCATTTTGATTCGATGCGACGAGCCGCTTGGAAAACAACTTAGTCCGTTCTGGCAGGAGTTTGGCTATGTCCCAATCGCTGCCTGAACGCAGTCCAGAAAGCGAACCCAACGCCACCGAGACCGAATCGACGGTCACGGCAAGCCGCGTCGAGCGCGCAAGTGTTGGCAGTGCAAGCGATGGGAGCGTCGGCGACCTTCGACGCGCAATCGAATGCGCCGTGCTCGCTTTCATTGGACTCGGCGGCGTTTGGCTACTTCGTTTTACATTCGAATCACGAGCGTGGTGTGCAGCCGAGCTGATATCGATTGCTGCGTTCACCATCGCTCTCATCTTTCTCTACAACAAGCCGAGTCGGCTTCGGACGGGTTGCATTGCCGGATCGCTCGGCACACCGCTGTTCTTTGCGGTCGTTGCCCGCCAACTCGGCTCGCCGATTCCATTTGAAATGTCGGCGATCGCCACACTGGGCGTCGGCTCACTCGCACTTGCACTCTGTGCTCGTTCACGTCGCAACCTGGCCCTCTCGGTGGTCACCAGTGGGTTCCTGATTCTGTTCACGGCAATGATTTCGGACAGCAATCGAGCACTGACGCCCGCGCTCCTGTGGATCACGTTTTGCCTTTGGCACATGGTCGCCAATCATTGGGAACGCGTTTCGTCATGCACGCCCGATCAAGTGCGACGAAGCGTTCGAGTTCAACCGTTGACCGTGCTCATTGGACTCGCGGTGTTCGTGTTTGGCGGCTGGATGATCCATGGTCGCGCTTCCAAAGCCGATCGATTCACCTGGGGCATCATGCCAGCCAGTGGTGGCTCAAGCTGGTCCGACCCCGCCGCTCGATCGGGCGTTGGGAGTGGCGATGCGGCGATCGCTGCCAAGGACCACGCCGAGTCGTTTGGCGCCGTTGAATCGGAACTCTTCTTGGAGTCGACCGAATCGACACTCTACGACATGTTCAGTGATTCGCTCGGACAACCCAAGCTGAAACAGATCTGGGAAAAACGTCAGGGGATGACGCCCGAGAAGATCATCGAGGCGCACCAGCGTACTGCAAAGAGCGAGCGTGGCGGCAGTTCCTTTTCGACGTCGCGCGACAAACCGATTCCCCACCAACACCTCAGTGACGCCAAAGAGCCCGCTGTCGTGCAATGGATCGGTCCGACCGGCATTCGGTTGGCAATGAATCGCTACGACACCTTTGATGGCGTCCTTTGGTCGCAAGACAGGAGTTGGAAACGAGAACAGTTGAAGCTCGTGAAGCTCGGCGAAGAGGATTGGTTTTTTTCCCCAGAACAAGCCAGCCGACTCGCCAAGGGCAAGGAACTCTTTCGCCATGGCGGCATCCTCAAGGTCATGCGTCTCGATTCGACCCGCATTCCGGCTCCGATGATGACCGGCGGTGTCTACATCAAGGATATCCAGCGACGTGACTTCTTTGGCATCGAAGACGACGGTTCACTTTACATGCCGGGCCGCGTCAAGATCCCGCCACTGACGATCATTCACATGGCGGCATCGAAGGTGATGGAAGATGACTTGCTCGAAGAGAATGCGTTGGCTGATCGCCAAGCCTACTTGAAGCAAGTCGAATCGCTTCCGAAGATTCGCCGCTTGAATCGAAACCAAGAACCGGTCGATCAAAAAACGGAAACCGCAGGCCGCCTTCTGGCTGCTAAGTTGGCAAAGGAGCTGACCGCCGGCGAAACGAACGAGTACCGGCAATTGCAGGCGATCGTCGAACACCTTCGCGACGAGTTTGAATTTGATCGTCAAGCCGACTCCGATAGCGACGACCCGCTTGAACGTTTCTTCGTATCCAAACGTGGTGGCGACCACCTGTTCGCCACGGCAGCGGCCGAAATGGGACGAGCCATCGGCTTGAACACACGACTGGTCTCTGGTTTCTATGTTCGCCCCAGCGCCCTCGATGTTGGCCAGGGCCATGCCTCGGTTGTCGCCGAAGACGTCCACACTTGGACCGAGGTTCAACTGAAAGACGGACGCTGGATGGAAGTCGAGCCAACCCCGGGTTATCGGCAACCGAAATACCATCCATCAAATTGGTTGTTGGCCAAACGGTATGCCGCAGCACATTGGAAAGAAGCTCTGTCGATCGCATTGTTGATCGTGTTTGTCTACTTCACCCGCGTCCTTTGGTTTGAACTTGCCGCTCGAAGTGCATGGTTGTTCGGTCGGGTGCTTCCGGATCGACAACGTGTTCGAGTGCTGCTTGGAATCCTGCAATGGCGCGCGGTCTTGGCGGGTAAACCTAGACGTACGGGAATGCCTCAGCGCGACTGGTTGCTTTTGCTTACACGGAGCGACGATCAACTCGCCGCGAGCGCTGTTGAATGCTGCAACGCCGCTGACCGTCTCGTCTTTGGCGGCAAGGTCGTCGCAGACTGGTCCGCCCCAGCCAATCTGCTCGTCCGACAGATCACGACTCGCTACATCTCGCGGGGCACATTTGAGGAGATTTCGCAACAAGGAGTCCGCGCATGAACGCTATGACAAAAGAACAAGAAACGCCGATCCCAGTTCAAGCGCAAGACTTGGAAAACCACCTCGCCGCACTCCGCCAGCAACTCGGACGTGTCCTGCTAGGCAAATCGGATCAAATCGACCTCGTGATCGCCTGCTTGCTCGCTCGTGGTCACCTCTTGCTTGATGACCTTCCCGGAACAGGAAAAACGACGCTGGCCAAGGCGTTGGCGGCCTGTCTCGGTGGCCGTTTAGCACGAATCCAGTGCACGCCCGACTTGCTTCCAACGGACGTGACGGGGTTCAACCTGTTTAACCAAAAATCTCGCGAGTTCGAGTTTCACCCGGGCCCTGTCTTTGCTGATGTGATGCTGGCCGACGAGCTGAATCGCACCACCCCGCGAACGCAAAGTGCGTTGCTCGAAGCGATGGCCGAACGGCAAGTCACCATTGACGCTGTGCCGCACACGCTTGCCGACACCTTCTTTGTCATCGCGACACAGAACCCAATCGACTCGCACGGCGCTTACCCGTTGCCCGAGGCCCAGCTCGATCGCTTCTCCATCAAGCTCGAAATTGGCTATCCCGATCGCTCCGCTCAGCTCGAGATTTTGGAGTCTGCCGCGAGCGGCACGCACGACAACTTGGACCTCGAACCTGTGTTGCCGCTTGATGAGCTTGCTCGGCTGCAACAACACAGCTCGCGAATCACCGTCCACCCGCGCGTTCGCGAATACCTTGTCGATCTCGTCGAAGCGACACGCAACGACTCTTCGATTCAACTTGGCGTCAGTCCCCGTGGCATGCTGCACTGGCAACGCATCGCCCAAGCTTGGGCCGTCGTGAATCAGCGAGATTTTGTCACGCCCAGCGACATTGCACATGTCGCCCGTCCCGTCTTGTCCGTCCGATTGCTCACCACAGGCGGCGACGTCGAGAGCGTCATCTCAAAGATCATGGACGACGTACCAGTACCAGAGTACCGATGATGCCCAGCAATCGAACATCTTTCCCTTTGAATCTCGCGATCGTTTTTTCGGTTGCGATCGCCGTCTGCGCCGGCGGGTGCTCGAGCGACCCAGAGAAGACATCGCTGCACGATCACAGCCACGACACTCCTCATCATTGGCCCGAGAGCCTTGGTGACACGTCAACAAAGATCCGCCGGCGGCTCGCGAACCTCAAGAGCGAAGAAGCGGCCTCCGAGTTGGTTGACTTGGTTTCGTGGACGCCTGAGTTTGCAGCCGACACAAGCATGCCCGAAAAGCAGTGGGATCCGATCTACCAAGCAAGCGAATCGTTGAGACTTCGTCTGCTCGACAACGATGGCACTTGGGACGACGAGAGCGTTCAAAAGGCCGAGAGCCTATGTGTGTTGATCGACGCTGCATGGAGCCAATTGCCGGAGGACGAACGACGGGCCGGTCGGTTCCAGCCTCACGGGCACCATCATCATGATCACGATCATGGGCATGGGCATGATCACGGCGACCATGGGCACGATCACGACCATGGGCATTCGCACGAGCATGGACATCCCCACGGCGAGCACGGGCATGATCACGGCGAGCACGGACACGGGCATGATCATGATCATGATCATGATCATGCGCACGGTGATCACGATCATGGCCACGACCACGACCATGATGACCACGAGCACCCTAGCGACAAAGTCGAGGGTGATTCATGAGCGATTGGTTGACCAAAGCGACCGTGGGCGGATTCATCCGTCTGCTCGAAGGCGCAATCTCAGCAACGCCAACCTTGCTGGTCGGTTTGCTGATCGCCGCTGTCCTTCGCTACTACCTCGGCAAAGAGGGCACGCGTAAGCTGTTTGGCGGTGATTCTTTGCGAAGCCTGCCGCAATCTTGGGCAGTCGGCATGCTGTTGCCCGTCTGCTCGATCGGTGTTCTGCCCATCCTTTTTGAGATGCGGCGCTGTCGCATCAAGCCGGGTGCAATGAGTGCGTTCGCACTCGCCGCACCGCTGTTCAATCCGCTGTCGCTGCTTTATGGGCTGACGCTGGCGCGACCCTACGTGATCCTTTTCTTTGCATTCGGATCATTGATCGTTGTGACTTTGGTCGGCGTCGTATGGGACCGGCGTGTATCCCAATCCGAAGACGATCGGGCCGACGACGTGAAAGACAGCGAGGTGATTGGCGTCACACGCCTGCTCGCAATTCTCGTCCAAATCACACGCGAATTGGCTGGTCGATCAGGCGGCTGGGCAATCGTGGGGCTCCTGGGATTGGTGCTCCTTGCCGCCGTGCTTCCGTGGGGAACGCTGCAAAGTGAAGTCAATCGCGACGACTGGCTCGCGCCGGCCAAGATGACCGCGGTTGCTCTGCCAGCCTACGCAACGCCGATGTTGGCAATGAGTCAGCTTGGCATGATGTTCCAACACGCCAATTCGCCAGGGGCGGCATTCGTTTTGTTGGTACTTGGCACCGGCGCCAACCTTGCAACCCTCATATGGTTCGGCAAGACCTTCGGCGGTCGCTCCGTCGGCATCTGGCTAGGCTCGCTATTGCTGATCGTCGTCGGCATCGCCTACGCCATCAACAAACCTCTTTTCCCACCCGGTGCCGAACCGTTTGACCACACGCACGCGTTCGATATCTACACCAACCCGGTTCACAACCTCGATACACTTTCGTCGAGACTCATCACTGACAAGCTCAAAAAGGACATCGACATCGGTGAGGCCGTTGCGTTGAGCGCGATGGCGTTGTTGGTCGTGTTGGGGCTTCTGTTTCGAGCATTCGGACTCGACGAGGCCAAGCTGGAATCCTGGAACGCATCGGCCGGAAAAGATGCAGGACGCGTCGGTTCGTTTGACAGGAACGTTGGGCCGCAAGCCGTTGGCGCCACGATGCTCGTCGGCCTGATTGCGCTCAGCATCGTAATGTGCTATGCGTTTTATCCGTCGGCCGAGGAATCGCTCGAAGAGATCAAGGTTGCACGCGCAGAAACGCTCTCGGCCGCCAATAGCGGCAACGCTGAACATGCAATGTTCTGGATTCCGATTTGGGACGAATGGAGCCGTCGACTCGAGGTTGGAACGCTCATTCGACGCGGTGAATTGAGACCCTATCAACGGATGCAGGGCTATTTGATTCGCAAGAAGCTTGAAGCCCTCGAACACGAACTTGCGCATGACCCGGTCGACATCGAGGCGACGCGAGCCCTCGTTTCCGACCTGCTGAAAACCAATACACGTTGGGTTCGGTCCTACCGCGATCAAGACCGCTCGCCCCACGAAACGCGTTTGAATCAAAGCATCAACACGCAAGAGGATGTCGAACACCAGCACCGTCATGTTCATGCCGACGGTGTCGCTCATGACCACGAGCACGACGACTTTGAGGGAGCGCACTCGCACCCACATGATCATGGGCATCGGCATGCCGACGCGCCTCACGGAGGCCAGATCGTAGCGATCGGCCACACCACTCATCAAACAGGCGAGCAACTGTTTCACGCCGAAGTCATGCCGATCTCCGATGGCACGATCACCTTTCACCTGCTCACCGAAACGAGCGAAGGCGCCTGGACCGAATTCCCCATTCCCGCGGCGGAAATCAATGGGCTGATTTCGCGTACTGAGAATGAGGAAGATCAACCGGTCGCCGTGACCTTTGTCGCTCAGCACGAAAACAATTCGGCAACCTTCAAAGCTTCAATCCCAGATTCGCTCTCAGCCGCAGGCGGATTTCGCGTTGCCGTTTCGAAGGTAGCGCTCGGGGAAGGCACCCATAATTTTGAATTCATCGTACGCAAAGACTGAACTTATCTCGGATTCTGATTCCAACTGGATGACCCCATGATTGATCAACTAAACCACCGAACGATCGCCCGATCGAAAAAGCGAGCGAGTGGGTTCACACTCGTCGAAATCCTTGTCGTGATCTCCATTATCGGCATCCTGGTCGCCCTGCTACTTCCGGCCGTCGGCGCTGCCCGCGAAGCGGCGCGTCGCATGTCGTGCCAAAACAACATGAAGCAAATTGGACTCGCGTTGCACAATTACGAGTCGGCCTTCAAACATTTCCCTGCTGGCTACCTTCATAAGTATGGGCCAGCTGGGTCCGCCGAAGAGCAAGCCAACCATATGGGCTTGGCTTGGGGCGCGGCCATGCTTCCGCAACTTGAGGAAGGCGGACTTTACGAACAGATCAACTTCGAAGTCCCGATTTGGCACGATGCCAACCGAGCGGTTCGAGAGGTCCACCTTCCCGTCTTCCTTTGCCCCAGCGATACCTACTCGCCCAACTGGTATGTCGTCCGCGACGATTCGGTCACGCCCATCGAACGCTACGCTTGTTCGACGTACGCAGCAAACTGGGGGCCGGCTGACGACACGATCAACCTCGACGCGACTCCGACCCAGAGCCGCGGTGTGTTTTACCGAAACAGCTTCACCCGAGTCTCGGCGGTGATGGACGGACTTTCCAATACGCTCGCGTTCGGCGAACGTCACAACGGCCCCATCCCCTCAAGCACAACCACGGCAGGCGGACACTCGGAATTCGAAAACGCTTGGATCGCCGCGGTACGTGAAGTCACCGAGTACACCGATGACCACGGCCACATGGTTCTGTTCGAAACACAGTTCCGTCCGAACCAACTTGATGGCGACGACAAAGGCCTTTCCGCTCCGCACTCGGGACTTTGCCAGTTTGTTCTCTGCGATGGATCGGTTCGAGCAATCACAGAGAACATTGACGCCGAAGTCTACGATGCGCTCGCCACCCGCAATGGCAAGGAAGTGATCGAGGAGTATTGATCCAAGGGTATTGATTGGCGTAACGCAATCGTCGCAGCCCGCATCGGTTAAGCTGGGAAGTCTCGCCCCTTCCCCGCCCCGCCCTTCGGGATGTTTGCGTCGATGAGACTAAACGCCTTCTTCTTTGCCGCGGCGCTGCTGCCAGCGGCGATCACTCATCAATCGACAAGCTGTGTCGGTGCCGATCTCGTACGGCCCAACGTGCTCTTCATCGCGATCGATGACCTGCGTCCCGAATTGGGATGCTACGGCGTCGACGCGATCAAGACTCCGGCGATTGATCGCTTGGCTTCGAGCGGAGTGAGATTCGAACGAGCCTATTGCCAACTTGCCGTTTGCAATCCCTCGCGAGTCAGCGTGCTGACCGGACTGCGTCCTGACACAACCAAGGTCTGGGACCTGCGAACGCGATTTCGTGAAACGATGCCCGACACGCTCACCCTGCCGGCGCACTTCAAACAGAACGGCTACCGGGCGGTTTCGTTTGGCAAGATTTTTCACAATCCGTGGCCAGACAACCAATCTTGGAGTCAGCCACATCAATGGCCCCAGGGAACGCGGCTTTGGTCGAGGTCCGCCCAGAAACGACTCAGAGACTTCAAGGATGGGATGCGAACGGACGGCAAGACTCCGCAACAGATTAACCGGATGCGAGCCCCGGCGACTGAGATTGTCGACCTCGAAGACCACCAGCACATCGACGGCGGGATCACTCAACAAACCCTTCGAGCGATGAAGGAACTGGCAGAACAAGATCAGCCGTTCTTTCTGGCCGCCGGGTTTGTTCGGCCGCACCTTCCCTTTGTTGTGCCTCGCAAATATTGGGAGATGTATGACCGCGACGAGATCCCGCTCGCCGACAACCGCGCCCTTCCCGTCGGTGCGCCACCGCTGGCGATGAACACGATGTACGAACTGCGCGACTACATGGATTTCTATGGCACGCCGCGCCCCGATGTCGGTTCGCTATCCGAAGCACAACAACGGCGTTTGCGTCACGGCTACTACGCTGCGGTCAGCTTCATCGATGCCCAAGTCGGTCTACTGCTTGAAGAGTTGCAAACACTAGGGCTCCACGACAACACAATCGTGGTGCTCTGGAGCGACCATGGTTGGAAGCTGGGCGAACACAACAGCTGGTGCAAACAAACCAACTACGAGATCGACACGCGCGTGCCGTTGATCATTCGAGCCCCGCAAGCCAAGGGAAACGGCCAGTCGAGCAGCGCGTTGGTCGAACTAGTCGACCTCTTCCCAACCCTTTGCGATTTGTCAGGCCTGCCTACCCCAAGTCTGCTCGAAGGTCGCAGTATGCTGCCGCTCCTTTCCACACCAAACCAACCGTGGAAAACGGCGGCATTTAGCCAGTTTCAACGTAGAAGAGGTCGAGTCACCTTGATGGGCTACGCGATGCGGACCGACCGTTTTCGCTACGTCGAATGGCAGGATCGGCGAACGGGAAAGACCGTCGAAACCGAACTGTACGACCACCGCAAGGATCCTCAAGAGACCACAAACCTCGCGGGTCGAGCCGAGAACAAACAAACGCTCACCAAACTCAGCCAACAGATGTGGGCCACGCTGCCGCCACCTCGGCAAGTTCCCGCGTCCGCCGAGCGCCGACCAAATGCTCTATCAGCCGGACGCCCAAACATTGTGTTTTGCATGGCCGACGATTGGTCTTGGCCGCATGCGAGCATCCTCGGCGACCCAGTTGTCAAAACGCCTCACTTTGACCGCGTCGCCAACGAGGGTGTGCTGTTCTCGAACGCGTTCGTGTCGACACCCTCATGCACGCCAAGTCGCTTGAGCGTGTTGACGGGCCAGCATCACTGGCGGCTCAAGGAGGGCGCAAGTCTCGGTGGTTCGCTTCGCGAGAACTACAATGTCTACACCGAACTGCTTCAAAAAGCGGGTTACCGGATTGGCAGGTTCGGCAAAGGCGTCTGGCCAAGCAAACACACGTTCCGCAATCGGGATTCGTTCGGCCAGCGATACCGCTCCTTTGAAGCCTTCTTGAAGGACCGAAAGAAAGGCGAGCCCTTTTGTTATTGGCACGGTGGCCAGGATCCCCATCGCCCCTACGAACAAGGCGTCGGTGCAAACAGCGGCATCGATATCGACAAGGTCAAAGTCCCCGACTGCCTGCCCAATGTTGACGCCGTTCGATCGGACGTCGCCGACTACCTTTGGGAAGTCCAGCGATTTGACCGTGAAGTGGGGCAGATCCTCGAGCATCTCGAATCGATGGGTGAACTGGATCAAACGATCGTGGTAGTCAGTGGCGACAACGGAATGCCCTTTCCACGCTGCAAAGCGACACTTTACGACATGGGAACACGTGTGCCACTTGCCATCCGATGGGGATCACGCGTCCCAAGCGGACGGATCGTTGATGACTTTGTCAGCTTGTGTGATTTGGCGCCAACGTTCCTCGAATCAGCTGGCTTGAAACGCTCCTCGCAAATGACCGGCAACAGTTTGTTGCCGATCCTCTTTTCAAAGCGATCCGGACAAATCGATGCCACACGCGACGCCGTTTTTACCGGAATGGAAAAGCACGTCTATTTGAATCCGTCTCGTGCGATTCGCACGCCCGACTATCTGTACATCCGAAACTTTGGTGTCGAGAACTGGCCGACCGGCGCGAAACCTGGCAATCCTCCGGCGTATGATTTCTCGACTAATCCGTGGCCGACCGATCAGGGTGCCTTCTCGCACAACGTCGACCCTTCACCCTCAAAGCAATGGCTGCGACTCCACCGCACGGAACCGAAAACTGCTCGCTTCGCGGAACTCACTTTCGGCAAACGGCCTGACGAAGAACTTTACGACCTCCGCAAGGATCCCGCGCAGCTGACAAACGTCGCGCACGAAGCAGATTATGACTCGGTCAAGAAGCGTCTGCGAAAGCGGCTTGATGAAGAACTTGCACGAACGGACGATCCTCGGCTTCGATCGAGTCGCTGATCGTCAAAGGTTCGAAGTGCGAACTAGCCACCGTAAACCAACCGTATGCAAAACAGCGACAATCCCTTTGAACCTGCGACGGATGTTGGACCTGCCACCGACACCCAGCCATCCACAACGGCAGAGCGCAAAGGGATCAATCAGCATGGAGCACTCTTTGCGTTGCCAACGGGTGCGGGCATTGTCGCAATCACGTTGGTTTACATCAGCACCTTTTATCGCTGGGACAACTTTTGCCCTCAGACAGGCTACGTCGGAACGCACTGGCTTGATCCCATCCTTTACGCCATTGGTGATTGGCGATCGACCTTGATCGTCGGCGCGTTGTGGTTCGTCTACGCCTTCGTGGGCGTGTTCGTGGCGCAGCTTCCCTTTGCACTTTTGATCCGAAGGGCCCGCCGGCAGGTAGAAAACTGAGCCAAGCGCGACTTACAAGCGTTCAAACCACTTTTCTGACGGCAGTACCTCGCTGATCAACATCTGTTGAGCGCACAAGATCGAGCGTTGGAGTTCTTCCGCGGTGACTTCCCCCGCTTCATTGGCGAGCGGCAGCGTTCCCGAAGCATCCGAAAGAAACTCGACTTTCAAGCCGAGGTGAGCCGCTTGGCGGGCAGTCGTGTCGCAGCACATGTGCGTCATGTAGCCCGCAATCGTGACTGTGTCGATTCCCTTGTCTTTCAGCCAAGGCTCGAGGTCGGTGTTGGTGAAGCTGCCTGGCAATTGTTTGTCGATCAGCTTCTGATGCTCACGATCGGCAACTTCATCGTGCAATTGCCACTCGGGCGAATCCTTACGAAAAATCGGCGAAGCGGGATCGGCCATGTGGTGACGAATCACCACGGTCGGAACACCACTCTCTTTTGCCACATCCATCGTGCGGGTGATCGACTCGAGATGCCCAACGGGGTGCGTGATCGGCAACGCGCCGGTGAAGTATTCGTTTTGAACGTCGATCACTAGCAATGCACGCGACATGGTTCTTCCATGGGGATGGGGCGAATGGTTGTTTCCCTCCGATTTTAGACCATCTGCACCTCGCACGGGTCACCGACCGGCGTCGGAATCGTGATCTCGCTCGATGTGTTGACGCAGTAAATCCTTACCGTAGTCGTTTCCATTTGGTGTTCGCACGACCGCGTGAATGTGCTCGCGCGTCGGTGACGCTGACCGGAAGGGTGCCACGCGGCGTTGATGATCAAACTCGATCAGGATCACTGGCGAGTGAATCCGGTAGTAGAAAACGCTGTCGTCTTTGGTGTCGCCGACCCACGCAAAGTAGGTTCGATCGAGGTGCTCTTTGACTTCATCCATCTTTACCTTCGCGTGGCCATCGTCCATGTTGCCAACGTAGGCCTCGACAACGCCGAGTAGCATGTCGCGCTGTTTGTCATTCAACATCACGGCCGGGAGACCTGAGTAGTCGAGATCGATGTTGTCTTGGTACGCCTGGGCGACAGCGTTGTTGCCCTCTTTCGCTTGAGCAATCACCGCGAGCTTGCGTTGTTCGTCATCAAGCGACTGGGCAAACTTCAATCCGAGATCTTGTTCCTCTTGCATCACGATCGTGCCTTTGAACTTGCCACCGGTTGCATGAATCGGTTCGCTGCCGATGAACACGGGTGACATCACGACTTGATCACCGAGGACAAAGTAATTGATCACGAGATGGTGCCCGTCGATTTGCCAGCCCCACGGCTGGGAGGATGATGGCTCACCCATGATCGTGATCCAGTACAGCCACTCACCGTATTCTTCGAAGTTGTTGGCCAGTTCGGCGAGCGTGCCGTTGAGCTTCATGATGTCTTTGGAAAGCTTCAGTCCTTTCGCGCTGAGACTCGATTTCATCAACCCGAACGCAAGCTCGCGTTGACTCTTCGTCATTTCATCAAAACCAACGCCTTGGCGCTTGTAGAAATGCCGGTTGTCCCATTTCCGCCATTCGAGGTCATCAACGGGATAAAGCGTGCGTCCCTTCTGGTCGTCGTTAAGCGAAGCAATGAACTTGTTGGCTGAGGCAACAACCGGTTCTGTCGTCACGCCCGTCGATTCGATCTTGAAGAGTCCTTTCTCGACCTTGCCGTCTGCAATCACGCCCTTATAAGGCTGAGCGAGTGCCGCTGCTCCCCCGCCGCGGCGACCGCGACGCTGAGCAAAGACGCTCGTTCCAACGGCAACCGTGGCGAGCAGTCCGACCAAAAGGAAAGTGCGTGCGTTCTTCATTTCACAGTTGTCCCATTTCGTCGTGGCAGTACTTCGTGCGTTCTTCTGAGGGCAGGAATCACTCAGCAATACAGAAGAGGTGTTTTTCACCGCGGATGAATAGCTCGTCATCGACCGCCGCTGGCGTCGCATCGACGCCTTCACCGACCGAGTTGGTCGCAACGACATTCATCTTTTCGCCATCCGAAATCACAACGGTCGTGCCGCTTCGTCCGGTCAAATAGACATGGCCACCGGCCGCGATCGGCGACGCGTACGTGCTATTGATGCCTGGCACTCGCGTTGCGGTGTAGTACGGCTGACCGGTGTCGGCTTTCAAACAGGTCAAGATTCCCGACTTGCCCTTGTGAAAGTAGAGCCGATCACCTGAGAGCAACGGAGACGCGATATCGGGTGTATCGCGTTCCGTAGTCCACGCAACGTGCGTTGTTCCTTCAATGTCGCCGCTTCCATTGGGACGAAAGGCAGCAAGGAACTCGCCGCGGAAGCCGCTGCCGACAAAAACCAAACCGTCCGCTGCAACGGGAGTGGCGACGGGACGTTGAGTCTGCCCGCCACAACGCCAAAGTTCCTTACCGCTTTCAAGGTCATAACCGCGGGCACAGGTTTGGCCATTCATCACAACCTGTTTTCCGCCCTCGTAAGGGATCACCAGCGGTGTCGCCCAACAAGTCGGCTCGTCATTTCGCTCGGCTGTCCAAATCGTGTCGCCAGTAAGCTTGTTGAGTGCATAAAGCGCAGAGGGACCTTCATGATCCCAGGGGACCAGGATCTTGTCGCCGATGATGGTTGGCGAACTGCCTTCGCCAAAATCGTTGCGAGTGTTCATGTTTGGAAAGTCGTCGCGTTTCCATTTCAATTGGCCATCCATCGTGTAGCAGTACAAGCCACGCGAACCGAAGTGGGCGTAAACATGCTGGCCATCGGTGCAAGGAGAAGCCGACGCGAATCCGTTGGTGGAATGGGTCGCTTGGTGTGGCGTTGCTGTGACCGAGGTCTTTTCCCAAAGCAGACCGCCACTGTTTCGGGCGAAGCAAAGAATCTTGAATTCGAGCTGCGTGATCGCGTGACCCCCGCCGCCTCCGCCACGTGAAAAACGTCCGCCTCCCCGGCGTCGCGTTTGTGGTCGCAGGCTGGGGCGAGCTTGCTGGGGTGCAGCTGATGTCGCTTCGCCGCTGGTAGGCACAGCCGTGACGACAAAGACACGGTCATCCCAAACCACGGGACTTCCCGAGCCACGGCCTGCGATCGGCACCTTCCATTTCACATTCTCGGTTTCACTCCACTGAGTGGGTGGCTTTGCGTCGGGCGACGTTCCGTTACCGGTCGGCCCACGCCAGTGGCCCCAATTCTCTGCGGCCGCCGGAGAAAGAGGAATCAAGCAAGCCAGTGCACAAAAGAGCATGGATCGAGGCATCGCGAGCAACCTGATGCGAGGGAAGGGAGGTGGGAAGAGTCCCTGTTATAACCCGTGATTGGGGCAGAAGTTTCGCAGGAGGTTGTAGTTGTAGGTCATGCTCCGCATGACACACCGTTCGGTGCGTTCGTAGTCCCGCCTTTAGGCGGAATCCTCGTGAAGATTCCGCCTGAAGGCGGTACTACGAACAGAACGATCACGCCGCTCAATCAACGTCGGGGCGCATTTCGTAGGGAAGGTGGTACTTCACCCAGCCCGGAAAGAGGAACCGGTTGATGGTCGGTTTGCCGACGGACATCTTCACCCGTTGCGAATAGAGCAGATCGTGTTCAGCAATATGATGAAACTGATTCCACGGGATATAGAACGGCTTGTGCCCCAATCGTAAAAACGGGGCCACCGAAACGTACAACCCTTGCTCAGTCGCCTTGAAGGTCAGACACGAGTAGTAATTGATCACGCCGACACGCCCGGTTCGCATGCGAGCGATTTCCAAATCGCCCGTCACTTCGGGTGCATCGCCACAGGGAAACTCGCGAGCCAGGCGCGACCAGCCTGACATGCGTGACATTGAAAGAGAAATCAGGCACCAGGCGACAGGGATCAGCAGCAAGAAGGCTGGATTGATTTCGTTCATCGTCTGCTTGCCGAGTAGGCCGGATCAAGGAGCGACAGCGACACAGATCCGGCAACTCCCATACGCCCCATGCGGCGAGTCATTGACGCAGCTCACATGCACCCGTCTAACGAGCTTCACATTTGCTGAAGATCATCTTCCCAGCGTTCGTTTGCAGCGTGCTCGTGACGCGCACATCAAGCTCTTCGCCAATACGATTGCGACCGCCTTCGATCACAACCATGGTACCGTCATCGAGGTAGCCGATCCCTTGCTCAGGACCTTCGCCAGCCTTGATCACTTTGATCTTGAACGTTTCGTCGGGCAGGAAGACGGGGCGTAGCGAATTGCTGATCTCGTTCAGGTTGATCACGGGAACGTTGTGAAGCTTGGCAACTTTATTGAGGTTAAAGTCGCCCGTGACCACTTTGCCTTCGAGGTGTTTGGCAAGCAGCACCAATTTCAAGTCGACGGTTTGACCGGCCAATTCAGGAAGCTCGCGATCAAAAATCATCAAATCGACGTTGTCGTCGGCACGCATTCGATTGAGCACATCGAGCCCGCGTCGGCCGCGGGTGCGCCGGAGTTTGTCGCCGCTGTCGGCAATCGCCTGCAGTTCGCTAAGTGCGAAGCGGGGCATGATCAATTGGTTGTCAAAGACACCGGTTGCGACCAGGTCGGCGATGCGGCCATCGATCACGACGCTCGTGTCGAGCACCAAGGGTTTGAATCCTTTAACTTCGCGGACGAATTCCACATAAGGAATTAGGAACCGGAAGTCGTCTTTGGTTTGCAGCAAAACGCTCGTACAGATGTAACAAAGCACAACGGCCAAGATCAATCGGACGGCCTGGCCGTTCAGTGACTGCAGCACGATCGGTTCGACCGCGACCCAAAGCACATAACTAAGGAGCACACCGATCAGCACACCGAAATAGATTGACGAAATGGTGTCGATTCGTTTTCGCGGAGCGTAGATGTCGGCCACGACAACGGTGAGCGCGAACGACATGATCCCTGCAAAGATCAAATAGGGTGCGGCGGTCGACGCGTCGGTCAGCGACGAATTGATGATGACCGAAACACCGCCTGCACAAAGCAGGAAGATGCAGCGAAGAATAATGAGGGCCATCAGATGGTTGCCCCTTCTTTAGGTTTCAAAAGTAGGAAAGTCCCACCGGGCGTGCCCAGGCAATTGCCAACAACGACGCCACAACAAAATCATTCTGATCCAGTGTAAATGAGCCTCACCGCGCACCCCAGGGGAGTGGAAACCGCATTCTGGCTCGAGAGAGCGAATGGAGGCGTCAAAATCGGTCTATTCCGAACAGACGGCCCCGCAGCGACGATCATCCGCTAGCTGGGAGGGAACTGCCTTGGCCAGAAGGTGAAATGCGGCGTGCATGGACGCCTCGGTGGTCATTCGGGTTTGGATGAAACGGGTTCATTTGCCCTGCGTACTCAGAAACCCTACCAATCGGCAAGTGGACCGCTGGAGTGGGCGATTTGTTCGGACTGGGCATCGCAGAGCGAGTCGGTCATGCCGGCGATGTACTCGCCCACGACCCGTTCGATATGCACCCGTTCAGCACGTTGGCGAAAACGCAGTGGCAAACGGTTCGGATCGGCCAAGATCGTTTCAAACAGAACCCTCAATCGCTCGGCCGCGGCTTCGCGGACGGGGATCAAACGCGAATGGCGATAGACCGCTTCGAATAGAAACGCCTCGAGCTCGGCCCGTTCGCGAGCAATCTGCTCGCTGTGCTGGAACCGTACCCCCTGGCGACAAACCTCGAAGCAACTCAATCCGTCGACGGCAGCAAGTTGCGACTGGGCAATCGTCACCAAATCACCAACCTGCAAATCAATCAACTCATGCACCAATGATTGACGCAGCTGACTGGTCGGCAGCATCCCATGTTTTTCTCGAACCAAATCGAGGGAACGTCGCACGATCGACAATTCGGCAAGTTCGTCGATCGAAAGCAGCCCCATCTGCAGCGCATCATCGACGTCGTGTGCGTCGTAAGCGATCGAATCGGCGGCATCGACAAGCTGGACTTCCAAGAGCGGTGAGTGTCCGATCGCGGCTTCGGCCTTGTGTGCGCGGACGTCTTGGCCGGCCAGTGTTTCTCGAGATAGATTCAAACCGGGGAACCCGGTGTAACGTTGTTCCAGCTCGGTGACGATCACCAAGGCAAAACCGTTGTGCGAAAACCCACCAACATCCTGCATACACTCACTCAGCGCATCCTCGCCGCAATGCCCGTAGGGTGGATGGCCAATGTCGTGCATCAGCGCGAGGGCTTCGGTAAGGTCTTCGTTTAATCGCAGCGTTCTGGCCAGCGTCCGCGCGACCGACGCGACTTCGAACGTGTGTGTTAGTCGTGTGCGGTGATAGACTCCCATCTCGCCGGTAAAAACCTGCATTTTACCACTCAGGCGTCGAAACGCACTGCTGTGCAGGATGCGATCACGGTCGCGCGCAAAAGGACCGCGGTAGGGATGCGGCGGTTCGTCGTGAATGCGACCGCGCGTTTCGTCGCTGTGCATCGCGTACGATGCGAGCAGCATGTTTTCACGTTCCACGGACAAGTCGGTTATGGTCATGGATTTTCAAAGATTGCCCGGTCATCTACCGTGAACCAGAACGTCTACCTATTGATTAGGTGGAGTGTGTGCCGTTTTTGATGCGGAAGTCTACCCCATTATTGCTCATCCGGACCGATCAGGCTTGGCGGAAACCAAATCGAAGCGAACTTCGTCGACGAAAGCACGAAGCAAAACGTCGGCTCGCCGCCCCAAAAGTGGCCGCAGCGGGGGACAGATCCGCATTCGCGGCGCCCGAGTCCACAATTTGCAAGGCGTCGATCTCGATATTCCTCGCGATGCGGTCACCGTGATCACAGGAGTCTCGGGCAGCGGCAAGAGCTCGCTCGCGTTTGACACGCTCTACGCCGAAGGCCAGCGACAATACATCGACAGCCTCTCGGCCTACGCCCGCCAGTTCCTCGATCAAATTCCGCGGCCCGATGTCGATTCCATTGACGGCTTGGCCCCGACGCTTGCGATTGACCAAAAACCAGGCTCGACCGGCGGGCGCAGCACGGTCGCCACGATTACCGAAGTCTACGACTACCTGCGGCTCCTTTATGCTCGGATCGGCGTCCCCCATTGTGCTGAATGCGGAAGCTCGATCTCGCAACAATCGCCCGATGACGTTTGTCAAAGCCTGGCCGCCCTTACCGAAGGCACCAAACTGATCGTCATGGCGCCGCTGGTCCGCGGCCGACGAGGAGCCCACCGAGAAGTCTTTGAATCGATTCGGAAGGCTGGATTGATTCGAGCTCGTGTCGACGGCGAAGTTCATTTGCTCGAGGACATCCCAGAACTCGCCCCGCGCAAGAACCACACCATCGAAGCGGTGGTCGATCGGCTGGGCATCCGAGAAGGTATCGAAACGCGACTCAGCGAATCGGTCGCGCTCGCATTGCGTCTTGGCGAAGGATTGATAACGACGCTGCGACAACCCAAAGGGGGCCAATGGGAAGAATCGATCTACAACACGGCGATGGCTTGCGCGTCGTGCGGCGCGAGCTTTGAAGAAATCGAACCGCGAACGTTCAGCTTCAACAGTCCCTACGGTGCTTGCCCAACATGCGATGGACTCGGACGCATTGGCAAAGACCAAGACCAGCGAACGTGCGAGGATTGCGAGGGCGGTCGGCTGCGCGCCGAAGCGCTGCGAGTCACCATTCACAACGTCGCGATTCATCAATTGGCCGCAATGCCACTCGGCGAAGCAACTCAGTGGATGCGAAAACTGCATGAAGGGCTTGCACCGTTGCATGCCAAGGTTGCAGCGCCTATCCAAGCCGAAGTGGTACGACGTTTGGAATTCCTCGAGCGTGTTGGCGTCAGCTACCTGACGCTGGACCGTCCAGCCGACACACTGAGCGGCGGAGAGTTGCAGCGCGTTCGCTTGGCGACCAGTATCGGCAGCGGGCTGGTTGGCGTTTGCTACGTTCTTGATGAACCATCGATCGGTCTACATCCAGCGGACCATGAACGGCTGATCGATTGCGTTCGTCAGCTACAACGCCAAGGCAATTCGGTCGTCATCGTCGAACATGACGAAGCAACGATGATGGCCGCCGACTTGCTTGTCGACATCGGACCGGGCGCCGGTCCGCACGGCGGCAAGATCATCAGCCGCGGAACGCCCAAGCAAGTTGCTGCGGACAAGAACAGTCTGACCGGCGATTACCTAAGTGGTCGCCGCCGCGTTCCCGTCCGAGCGCAACGCCGCGAACCAGACAAGGATCGTTGGCTGACGATCAAACACGCCACGACACACAACCTCAAACGTGTCACCGCCAAGTTTCCGGTCGGATTGCTGACCGGTATCTCTGGCGTTTCAGGAAGCGGAAAGAGTTCCCTCGTCAACGACACGCTCTATCCAGCGCTGGCGACAAATCTCGGTTTGGCTGCCCCGCCCGCTGGCCCCCACGATTCCCTGGAGGGCGCCGACCACTTCGACAAGTTGATTCCGATCGACCAGAGTCCAATTGGCCGAAGTCCGCGAAGTTGCCCGGCGACCTACGCCGGCGTGCTCGACGAAATCCGCAAGGTGTATGCAACCACGCGAGAATCGAAAACACGCGGGTTCACTCCGTCGCGATTCAGCTTCAATTCATCCGCTGGCCAATGCGAACTCTGTAAAGGGCACGGCGTCGAACGCGTCGAGATGAATTTCCTGAGTGACTTGTTTGTGACTTGCTCGCGATGTGGTGGCAAACGGTTCAATCGGCAAACCTTGCAGGTTCGATTCAAAGGTGCGAGCATCGCTGATGTGTTGGACATGACCGTCGACGAAGCGTGTGAGTTCTTTGTGAACGTGCCACGACCTCACCATCTTCTGCAATCGCTCCAGGCAGTTGGACTTGGTTATTTGCATCTTGGGCAAGCCAGCACGACGCTTAGCGGCGGCGAGGCGCAACGCATCAAACTCGGTACCGAACTCGCGAGGCGATCGACCGGCAACACACTCTATCTGCTCGATGAGCCGACAACGGGTTTGCATTTCGCAGACGTCGAACGGCTAGTCGGAGTGTTGCAGAAACTTGTCGACGCCGGAAACACGGTGCTTGTGATCGAACACAACCTCGACCTGTTGGCGGCATGCGATTGGATCGTGGACCTCGGCCCCACGGGCGGTGTGGGCGGTGGAGAGATCATGGCAACCGGCACCCCCGAAGAAGTCGCCAAATGCAAAAAGAGCGCGACCGGCCAGCATCTCAAAAAACGCTAGCTCATCCTCCCTCCAGTGAGTCGCCTTTCGCGATTGGCCTGAGCCGAACGCGCTAGCATCGGGCCCCTGCGAGATGAAAAGGAGTGTAAGGCCCGACGCTAGCGCGTTCGGCTCACAAGAAGCAGCGTTTGTCGTCCCGCCTGCTGGCGGCTCACAAGAAGATTCCGGCTAAAGCTCGGTACTACGAACTGGCGAGCGTGGCTACGCGACTATGCGGTCGCTTCTTTTCGGTGGCCGGTCCAAAGAAGCTGGACGGCGTCGTAGGCAGCGTGCGCAACGATTGGAATGAGCAAGTTTCCGGTCAACAGAACCAACAGTCCAAAGTAGATGCCCATCAAGGCAGCGAGGAAGACGTAGAGTTTGGTGATGGGGTGCATCAAGCCGAAAGCGATCGACGAACCCACCAACGCGATTGCGAATTCGAAAACACCGGGCGTTGCTTCGCCGGTTGCGCCCGCAAACCAATACAACATCCAACCGCGGAACAATAACTCTTCGCCAATGCCCGCACACAGACTGATCACGATCAACTCGCTCTTACGTAGCTGCAGCAGCGTCTTGATGAGCGTGTCGTCGCTGAGCGCCTCGAGCTTTCGGACGGCTTCCAGTGGAAGACGGCGAACAATTTCGATCACGCCCAGGATCGGCACCGCGGCAAGCAGACCGTAAAGAACGCCCGATACGATCGGTTGAAGGTTTTCCCAATCGAGCTCAGGAATCATTGCACGAGGATCGGGACCAAGCATCCACCCCAGCAAAAGCGCCAGCACCCCCAACGCTGATTCGAACACAACCGCCGTCAGGAAGACGTCGTCAGGGGTTTGCTCGGTGATTTCGTCGGGTTGATCCATGATCGTTGCACTAAGGGTGCGGTGGAAGGAAGCCGGTGGAGCAGGTGCGGTGGGGCTCGGTCGTGACAGGATGGGAAGGTCGGGATCTTACCACCGGCCAATGCTTTTCGCTGCCTCTAATGAGGGATGAACGCGAAAGGATGATTCTAGTCGCCGCCGCTGAGTCCGCGTCTGCATTGTGTTGTGCTTGGTTTTGGGTTGCAGTCCGATTGATTGGACGATCTCAGCTTTGGGCCTCGCATTCTGACATTCCTCAGCAGATACTGGGTGGTTGGGGAAAACGTTTCACTGCAGAGGTGACCGTATTCGTTTTAGTGGGTCGACAAATGAGCCATCCGGAATTTCAGCTGACTGGAGACCAGATCCAGCGAATCGCCAAAGCGCTCGCCGACCCTCAACGATTTGCGATCCTCGCTTTCATCGCTCAGCAAGATGAAGTTCCGTGCAAGCAGTTGGTCGCCGAGTTTTCGATCACTCAAGCGACGATTTCACACCATTTAAAAGAACTCGCCGCCGCGGATTTGATTCACTCAAGACGCCAGGGCCAGATGGCGATCTTGTCGTGCCGACGCGAAATCTGTGACGCTTACACACAAATGCTTGCCTCCAAACTCGTCCAAGTCGGACAGTCGGCCTGAAAACGATGCCTCACGATCACGAATGGTCCTCTTGCGCCAAAGCCCGCCCCCCGAAGTCCGAGCCACTTGTCTCCCAATGCTTGATCAGCTTCGGCAGCAACCTCGGAACGCGCGAACAGGTGATCGCCGAAGCGGCCATTCGGGTCCAGACCAGCGAAATGGTCGAGGGATTTCGAGCCAGCCGACTGTTTGAAACCCCGCCGATCGGCGGCCCAGGCGGCCAAGAACCCTTCCTCAATGCCGTTGCCGCGTTTGAAACACAAGCTTCTGCACGAGACATCCTCGATCTATTGCAAGGGATCGAAAACGACCTCGGCCGACAGCGCAAGCGGCGCTGGGACGCGCGATCGATCGACCTTGATGTCGTTCTGCATGGCGAATTGGTTGGTGGAGGCACGGGATTGATCGTCCCCCATCCTCGCTACACCGCTCGGCAATTCGTTTTGCAACCCGCCTGTGACGTCGCCGCCCATTATCGTGACCCGCGTTTCGACTGGACACTCCAACGACTCGCCGACCACCTGTCACTTGGTGCCGCATCGATGGCGTTGGTTGGTGGCGACGAATCGACACGCGAAACACTTTGTCAAAGGCTGACCGCAGAGTACGGCATTCGTACATTTGATGCGCCGCCGCTTGCAGAACCGATGGCCGTGGTCGGCAACGCACCTGCAGCACTTCGTGAAAAAGAAAAGGGTTCGTCCGGCGCGACCACACCTCAAATCGATGCGCCACCACTCGAAGTCGCAGGCGACGCCCCTTGGGTGGCAGCTTACGTGCCTCCATTGCCCCTTAACGACGAAATGAAGATCGAGCAGCGCTGCGTACCGCGTTTGGTCGCTCGAATTCAATACGCCACACCCGATACAAGCTGGCCTGCACCTCATCAAATGTGGCCCGCAGGATGGGAATGGCCGGAGTACCGACTTGAGGTGGACGATATGGACTGGGCAGTCAGCGAGGTCGCATCGGCACTCGATTCGATGCGCTGTCCCGCAGTCGCGGTCACCGATGATGGAAATTGGTGGCGCGGTTAAGAATGCAAGTCGCGCGATGTTGATTCTTGAACATCGCGAACGGTTCTTGGGGGGACTGAAGGTAGCAGAGTGTGTGTAAGGTGCGCACTCAAACTGCCTATCTTTCCAGTCATGCTCGCCAGTTGATGTGCGGCACAATGTCGCTGTTTTGGCGTGAATCGTTTCGACCGGCAAAACACGGCGTTTATGAATGCGACACAATGTCGCTCGGACGCTGGGCACCATTGCCAGTTTAGACGTTGCATTGCCATACTGACGCGCGTGTGAGCCGGATCGTCACACGTTCTCCTATTTCTCATGTGCTACTTCGGGCCGCGCCCAAGCGAAGGCCAAACTTCATCATGCAACGGTTTCTGTTTCCTCGGTGGGTCAATCCATTCCTTGGTCTATTGGCAATTGCAGCCTTAGGCGGAGGCGTCTACGCATTGGCGATGGGCGGTTTGATCACAGACCCCAAGACGTTGAACATTGGTTACCAGCCTGAGCAGCCGGTGCCGTTTAGTCATGCGATTCACGCAGGGCAGTTGAAGATGGATTGTCGGTATTGCCACAACACCGTCTTCGACGCAGCTCACGCGGCGATTCCGCCGACGGCGACCTGTGTCAATTGTCACAGTCCGGCAAACGATCAAGGCCTGACCGCGCTGGCGGCCGTGCATCCGGAAAGCCAAAAGCTTGCACCGATCCACAAGAGTTGGGAAACGGGCAAGAGCATGGCGTGGAAACGCGTCCATAACCTTCCTGAGTTCGTTTACTTCAACCACGCCGCACATGTGAACTCGGGCGTGAGCTGCAAAACCTGCCACGGTCGAATCGACCAAATGGAAGTGGTTTACCAGCACGAAGAACTCTCGATGGCATGGTGCATTACCTGTCACCGCAACCCCGACCCTCACCTTCGCGAAGTCGAAAACGTGACCAAGCTCGATTGGGAACCACCAGAGGATTGGGACCAAGAGGCTTTCGCGAAACAAGCTCGCGAGGAAAAGGGAATCAACCCGAAAGTGCACTGTGCGGTCTGTCACCGCTAAAGCCGCAACGCACCTTTCGTTAACCGTTCATTACATTCGTTTATCAATTCAACGTCCGTTTTCGATATGACTTCCAGCGAATCGGCCCCGTCAAACACAGACGCTCTGTCCACTGAAGAGACAAAGCCACGTTATTGGCGCAGCCTTGCTGAATTGAATCAGCAGGAAGAGTTTCAGGATTACCTGCACCGTGAGTTTCCGGTTGCCGCCTCGGAGTTCCCAGAGGGAGTTTCGCGCCGTCGCTGGATGCAATTGATGGGTGCATCGTTCGCGCTGGCTGGCGTCGCCGGTTGCCGCTACCCCGAAGAGACGATTGAACCGTTTGTGCTTCGCCCAGAAGGCCGAGTGCCTGGCGAAACCTATTCGCGTGCGACAAATATCGAATTGGCTGGCCGCGTCTACAGTTTGCTGGTCACCTGTTTTGACGGTCGTCCGATCAAGATCGAACCAAACACCGATCACCCAAGTGGTGGTGGCACGGATGCTTACTCGCAAGCAAGCATCCTCGGTCTCTACGACCCTGATCGCTCGCGCGGAAAACGCGGCTTCTTGATCCGCAAAGGCGAAAAGCGACGCGTTGCCACCGATTGGCCCGAGTTCGAATCGTTCGGCGCAGCATGGCTCAAGACCGCTGTAAGCCACAACAATGGCTCCGGCTTTGCCGTGTTGATGGACCCAACTTCGTCGCCATCGACGTTGCGAATGCTCGCCAAGCTGAAAGAGCGTTTGCCCAACGCAACGATTTGCCGATACGACAGTGTCGGTGACGATGTCATGCGGGACGCGACTTCACAAGTCTTTGGCAAAGCCGCCAAGGAAGTTTTGAAGCTCGACGATGCCGAAATCATCCTCACGCTTCAATCCGACATCCTCGGACAACATCGCAACTCCGTCAGCAACTCGGCTGGATTTGCCAAGCACCGTGATGCGGTCGCTGGCGACATGAGCCGTCTGTACGTCGTCGAAGGTGGCTTCACCTTGACCGGCAGCATGGCCGATTCGCGATTGGCCCTTCGCCCAAGTGAAATGCCAGCCTTCCTGGCCGAGCTTGGTCGCCGCGTCGAAGCACTCGTTGGCGGTGAAAAGCACAATCACGACGACGAAGCCATCCCTTACGACAAGCTTCCACCGGAAGACCGCCTTGAGCGTTTCCTCGACGTGTTGGCTCACGACTTTGCCGAGCATGGCGACAAAGCTGTCGTTGTCGTTGGCGAACACCTCGGTGCCGAAGCCGTTGCCGCTGGCATCCGATTCAACGAAAAGATCGGCTCGCTCGGCAAACTGCAAACTTTTGTCACCGAAAACGACAAGTCGCTTGGCGACACCGTTTCGCTCGGCGAATTGGTCGGCAATATCAACAACGGTGCCGTCGACTCGCTGCTCGTTCTGGGCGGAAACCCCGTCGTCACGGCTCCTGGCGACATCGACGTTGCAACCGCCATCAGCAAAGTGGAACACAGCGTCTACCTAGGCGAATACGACGACGAAACCGCACTGGTCAGTGAGTGGTCGCTGCCTTTGGCTCACCCACTCGAATCGTGGAGCGACTGTGTCGACGACAACGGACACTATGGCGTTTGTCAGCCAAACATTCTGCCTTTGATGGGCGGACGCACTTCGGCCGAAGTGCTTGCAGTTGTCCTCGGCGAAGCAAAACAAGACTCCGCTTCCATCGTGCGTGCAACCGCCGACGAAGTGGCTGGCGGAAAACTGGGCCAGCATCAATGGCGTTCACTCTTGCACGACGGCTACTCGAAAGAGATCACCGTCGAAAGCGAAACACTTGCCGTTCAAGGCGAAGCCAAGGAACTGACCGGCGCCGCACCGAAGACTGGTGGCGAACTCGATCGCGATGACTTTGAAGTCATCTTTGTTCCCGCCGACGGATTGTACGACGGCCGATTCGCCAACAACGGTTGGCTTCAAGAGATGCCTCAGTCGTTGACCAAGATGACTTGGGACAACGCCGCTGTGATCGCACCAGCGACCGCCAAGGCACTTGGCGTCAAACACGGCTTAAAGATCGGCTTGGTCAACGGCGACGTCCGAATTGACTTACCCGTTTACGAAATGCCTGGCTGTGCTCCTGGCGTCGTCACCGTCGCCATCGGTTACGGCCGCAAGCGAGTCGGGATGGTCGGCGGCATGCCGGAAAAAGATGTCGATGTGGTCGGCTTTGATGTCTCGCCGATTCGCACCAGCGACTCGATGCACGTGGCCAAAGTTGCCGCTCGCCCGATGTTCGAACAATACGGTGTCGCAACGACCCAGGATCACTGGGCGATCGATGACCTGGGCAAAGATGAAAATCAGAGCCGCAGCTTCTCGCTCGTCCGCGAGGGCACCACGGAACTGATGAAAAAGGTTCCTGAGTTCGCCAACGGCTCGCCCAAGGCTCCTCACGTTCCTTCGGTCGGAGCGCATGGATCGCCTTGGCACGAGCCAATGCAAGTGATCCAAGCAGAGGAGAAAGAAGCCGGTTCAAACGTGCCTCAATGGGGCATGGCGATCGACTTGAGCAAGTGCTTCGGCTGCAACGGCTGTGTGATCGCTTGCCAAAGCGAAAACAACGTGCCGATCGTGGGCCGCGAACAAGTCCTCAACAGTCGCGAAATGCACTGGCTGCGAATCGACCGTTACTTCCAAGGTGACGAAAACAACGCCGAGATCGTGCAAGAGCCGATGATGTGCCAGCACTGCGAAACGGCACCTTGCGAACAGGTTTGTCCGGTCGCCGCGACCGTGCACACCAACGAAGGCATCAACGCGATGGCCTACAACCGCTGTATCGGTACACGTTACTGTGCCAACAACTGCCCGTTCAAAGTGCGTCGCTTCAACTACTTCAACTACAACGAAGAAGTCGGTGTTGGCTACGGCGTGAAGGCTTACCCCGGTGCGATCGAAAAAGCGAATCGCAAGCTCCAATCACTCGTCCTTAACCCCGACGTCACCGTTCGCGGTCGCGGTGTGATGGAAAAGTGCACCTACTGCGTCCAACGCGTCGAGCAAGCCAAGATCAACGCTCGCAAAGATGGTGGACGTGCGATTCGCGACGGCGATGTGGTCACCGCTTGCCAAGCCGCTTGCCCAACCAACGCCATTGAGTTCGGCAACCTTGCGGATCCCGAATCGGCCGTTTCGAAGAAGCACGCTGATGTTCGCGCCTACGGCATGCTCAGCCAACTCAACCTTAAGCCACGCACCGAGTACCTCGCTCGCGTTCGCAACCCGCACAAACGCTTGATGACCAGCTTCCAGTTGGACGACCTCAAGAAAGTCAAAGCCCCTCACCATCACGATCATGGTGATCACGGCGATGGCGATCATGGTCACAATGACGAGCACGGTCATGACGGCGGCCATGGCCACGATGACGGCCACGCCGACAAAGAGCAGGACGCAAAGCACTGAGTTTGAAGCACTCAGGCTTTGACGTCGCACACCAATACAAACTTTTACCTTTCAAGTTTTCTAAGCACTAAAAACTATGTCCCTTGCCATTCCCAACGGATTGGATAACTCCTCCGAACGCCCGGGCGAACGCGCTCCGCTGGTGTTGGGTGATACGACGTATCACGACATCACCGAGGCGGTTTGTCAGGTAGCCGAGCGAAAGCCCAGCAAAGGTTGGGTGTTTGGATTCTTGGTCTCGTTCCTGTTGCTGCAATGGCTCGGCCTCTGCATCGCCTACCTGATTTACACAGGTGTCGGTGTTTGGGGTAACCGTTCACCGATCTTCTGGGGTTGGCCGATTGTCAACTTCGTGTTTTGGGTCGGTATCGGTCACGCGGGGACGCTGATTAGTGCGATTTTGTTCCTGTTCCGACAAGAATGGCGAACAAGTATCAACCGCGCTGCCGAGGCGATGACGATTTTCGCGGTCGCCTGTGCCGGTACTTTCCCCGGGATTCACGTCGGCCGAGCTTGGCTTGCCTTCTGGTTGGCACCCTATCCAAGTTTGAATCTTTGGATGTGGCCTCAATTCCGCAGCCCATTGCTTTGGGACGTTTTTGCGGTCAGCACCTACGGCACGGTTTCGCTCTTGTTCTGGTACATGGGCATGGTGCCTGACTTGGCGACCTTCCGCGATCGATCAACAAACAAATGGCGTCGGATGGCCTACGGCATCCTGTCGCTTGGATGGTCGGGTTCCTCACGACACTGGATGCGATACGAAAAGGCTTACGCGATCCTGGCCGCACTGGCTGCACCTCTGGTTCTTTCGGTGCATACGATCGTTTCGTTTGACTTTGCCGTTTCGCAAGTTCCAGGTTGGCACACCACGATCTTCCCGCCTTACTTTGTGGCCGGGGCGATCTTCAGCGGTTTCGCGATGGTGCTGACCCTAATGATTCCAGCCCGCAAGATGCTGAATCTCGAGAAGCTGATCACGATTCGGCACTTGGACAACATGTGCAAAATCATCTTGGCCACCGGCTCGATCGTCGGTCTTGCTTACGGCACCGAGTTCTTCATCGCTTGGTACGGCCAAGTCCCTGCTGAAAAGTTTGCCTTCATCAACCGTGCGTTCGGACCTTACTGGTGGGCGTACTGGACGATGATCACCTGTAACGTCATCAGTCCCCAGTTGTTCTGGATCAAGAAGTTCCGCACCACACCTTGGATCATCGTGGTGATCTCGATCTTCGTGAACATCGGGATGTGGTTCGAACGCTTTGTGATTGTGATCACCAGCTTGTCGCGTGATTACCTGCCGAGCGCTTGGGCCTACTTCTCGCCAACCTGGGTCGACTGGTCGATGTTGATCGGTTCGTTCGGCTTGTTCTTCACGCTGTTCCTGTTGTTCTGCCGACTGATGCCGGTGATCAACATGGCGGAAACCAAGGCAACGTTGGCGAAACAGTACCACATGGCACACAACGACCACTGATCACTAGCGAGCAAAGAAGATCGACGGCTTTGCGGCCTAGAGAGTAACCATGTCAGAAGATAGCAACGAAAAGAAAGTTCACGGAATGGTCGCCGAGTTTGACTCGGTCGACACACTGCTGGACGCATGCAACAAAGTCCGCGAGGCGGGCTACGAAAAAACGGATGCGTACACGCCATTCCCTGTTCACGGAATCGATAAGGCACTCGGCATCAAGCCGACGAAGTTACCCTTTATCTGCCTGGGTGCCGGATTGACCGGTACCGCCACCGCGTTGGTGATGCAGATCTGGATGAACGCGATCAACTACCCCTACATCATCTCGGGCAAGCCTTTTGTCTTGTCGCTGCCGGCGTTTATCCCGGTCGCCTTCGAGCTGACGGTCCTGTTCGCTTCGTTCGGAGCCTTCTTCGGAATGTGGGCACTCAACAAGTTGCCCAAGTTCAGCAACCCGATCTTTACGGATCCGCGGTTCGATCGTGCCACCGATGACAAGTTCTTCTTGTACATCGATGCCGACGATTCAAAGTACAACCAAGCCGATGTCGAGAAGTTGCTCGGCGAAACCGGCAGCGAATACGTCTCGACCGTTGTCGACGACGAAACTTGCGACAAAGTGCCGAAGGCCGCGTTTCTCACCATCGGAACCTTGGCAGCACTTTCGGTCGTGCCCCTGCTGATCGTCGCCAAGATGCGCGTGACCAACAGTTCGTCACCACGTTTCCATATCTTCCCCGACATGGATTTCTCACCTGCAAAAGACATGCAGATGAGCACCACGTTGTTTGCCGATGGACGTGCAATGCGTCCTGATGTTGCCGGTACGGTTGCCCGCGGCCAAATGAATGGTGACCTCGACTTCCTGACCGGAATCGACATGGAACAACTTGCGGCTGTCGACGCACCCCGTGCCGAAATGCTAGTCGCAAAATTACAAGACGAAGGTGACGCCACCGCTGAAGCTGAACCTGCAGCACCCGCCAAACAACCAAGCGTCATGGACACCACTCCATGGCTGACCGAAAACCCGCTCGACGTTGACGAAGAATTACTTCGCCGCGGGCAAAAGTATTTCGGCATCTACTGTTCCGTCTGCCACGGCATGAACGGTGGCGGCAACGGTTTGGTGAACCAACGAGCTCAAAAGATCCTCGCTTCGACTTGGATCACGCCTTCGAAGATTTACGAAGAAACGCTGCACGCCGACAAGTATCCCGATGGCAAGCTGTTCAACACGATCAGCAAAGGGATTCGCAAGATGCCGGGCTATGCCAGCCAGATCGAGGCCAAAGATCGCTGGGCCATCGTCGCCTACGTGCGAGCGTTGCAGCTGAGCCAAAACGCCGACTTGGAACTGGTTCCAGAAGGTCAGCGAGCTGAGATCGAAGCCAAGCAAACTGAGATCAAGCAACAGATCGAAGAAGAAGCCAAGAAAGCCGAACAGGCCGCTGCCGAAGCCAAGTGATTGGCGACGCTGCCTACGGCAAACCATACATCCATTTTATTGAACAACTTTTTGCTTAACGAAAATGTCTGAACACGGTGCACCGGCGATTAAACCGGCTGATGACCCAGCCTTTAAGCTGCCCGAAAACCTAGCGAAGCTTTGGAAGCCACTCTGTATCGGAGGCGGTGCTGCCTTGGTACTTGGCTGGCTGATGGCTTGCTTCGTGGCCAAAGGCAGAGACATGAACTTTGGCATGTCGGTCTACCTTGTTGCGTTCATCTATTGCTTGACGATCGCACTTGGTTCGCTGTTCTTCGTGTTGATCCAACACGTGTCGCGAGCCGGCTGGAGTGCCGTGGTTCGTCGTCTTGCTGAATTGGCAATGATGATGGTGATCCCACTTGCCGTCCTGTTCCTGCCAGTGATCGCGACCTTGTTGTTTGGCGATGGCACGCTCTATCGTTGGGACAGCGGCGCCGCTGGCGCAACCTACATGGCCGAAAACCATCTGCCCGAAGACGCTTGGGGCGAAAAATCACGTTGGCTCAACCAGTACTGGTTCGCGTTTCGAGCGATCATTTACTTCGCAATCTGGATCGGCTTGGCACTTTACTTCTATCGTGGAAGCACCGAACAAGACGAAACGGGTGAACGAGCCACAACCGAGCGGATGCAATACTGGAGCGGTCCAGCAATCTTCTTGTTCTCTGGCAGCATGACTCTCGCCGCCTTTGACTGGGTGATGAGCCTTTCGCCAATGTGGTTCTCAACCATGTTCGGTGTCTACATGTTTGCTGGCGGGATCCTGTCGGCTCACTGCCTGATCGCGGTCTCCGCATTCGTGCTGCAGAAGAACGGTGCGATCAAGGACGAAGTGACCGTCGAACACTACCACGACCTCGGCAAGTACATGTTCGGGTTCATCCTGTTCTGGACCTACATCTCGTACAGCCAATACATGCTGATTTGGTACGGCAACATCCCCGAAGAGACCGAATGGATCTACAACCGCCAACTTGCCGTTTGGGGCAAACTCGGCCTGGTCCTGATCTTCCTGCACTGGATGCTGCCCTTCATGGGAACGATGAGCCGAACCGTGCGACGAAAACCCGCATTGGTCGCTGGCTTTGGACTCTACATCCTTGTAATGCACTTTGTGGACGTCTACTGGATGATCATGCCCGAAGCACGCGGTTCGCTTGGAAAGGTGCACGCCACCGCAGGTGGGGTGATCGGTTTCCTAGCCGCAATCGTTTGTGCGGGGGGGATGGCCACCCTGATGATTGGTCTGATCCTACGACTGGCCACACAAACCAAGGTGATCGCCGTTCGCGACCCACGCCTGGGCGAATCGATCGCGTTTGAGAACATTTAAAAGGCCGCGGAAACGCGTCTATACCGTCATTTTGCGAACTGAAACCAAACTGAAACCATGGCAGCTTACGACGACCTAAACGTCAAAGGAATCTTCATCGCCGGGATCATCTCGGTCGTTGTTGTCGCAGTGACCGCTTTGGCGGTTCAAGTGGTGTCGTATTCGATGCTCCAATGGCAGGACGAAGCCAAATCGGCTCAAAGCAACTACCAACGCCAAAACCTGTACCTGAGCGAGCAGCAAGCGTCGATTTCCAGCTATGGCGTCGATGCCGACACCGGCAACATCACGATTCCAATTGACCAAGCGATCAAGTTGCTGGCAGATGATGCTGGCCAAGATCATGACCACAACGAAACCGAAGAGCACGCTGATGAAACTTGAGCTGTCGACCGGGAAATCCCGGACACTGCTCTTTTCTCTCACGCTTGCAATCGTTGCGATTGCCGGTGACAGCAATCGCTGCGCTTTGGCTCAAGGGCCACTACCAACGTCAAGCGAAGGCGTCGCTCTTAGCAACACGGTTCCTTACAAACTCAAAAATGTCACCGTTGAACAAAAGCTCGGCGGCCAAATCCCTCTGAACCTTCCGATGAAGGACTCGAAGGGACGGCCAGTCAAAACGGGTTACTACTTCGACGGCAAACGTCCCACAATCGTGACGCTCAACTACAGCGATTGCCCAATGTTGTGCAGCGTCCAGCTCGACAACTTGGCGATCTCGCTGCACAAGCTCGAGCTGAAAGCGGGCGAAGACTTCCAAATGCTAAGCGTCAGCATCGACCCGCGCGAAACGCCCGACAAGGCGCTCAAAACCAAAAAGAAATACACGGACCTGCTTCGAAAAGATCAGCCTGGCATCGATGACGCCTGGGAGTTTTGCACTGCAAAGCAACCCATCATCACCAAGCTGACCGATTCACTCGGCTTCCGTTACCGATACGATCGCCAATCGGGCGAATACTACCATCCTGCGATGTTGGCATTCGTCTCACCCGAAGGCGTGATCACCCGATATTCACTCGCTGTCGATTTCCCTCCCGAACAAATGCGTAAAGCACTTGTCGAAGCGGGCGATGGCAACGTAGGCACCGCAGTCGACCAGTTCATACTGTGGTGCTCGACTTTTGACGAATCAACAAACAGCTACTCGCTGGTCGCATGGAAACTGATGCGGCTCGGCGGAGCAGCAACGATTGGAATTGTATTGGCCTGCCTGGTGCCCTACTGGATCGGCCGCAAAGGTGCACCGGGATCCAACCAACTAGCGGAAGACGCTGTTGGCGACGATCCAGGGGAGAACTCCCCCGAGGCGACGTCCTCGCCCGGTGTCGCCTAACGCATTTCCAAAGACCCATTCAACTTTTGCGAAACCTTTTATCGATTTCGGAACATGTTTGCTTTGTTTCCTAACGCTTTCTCGCTGCTCGGTGATTACACCACCACAGGTGAAACGACCAACGACCCGTTCGCGTCCTTTCCAGAGGCTGCGTCGTCGTTTGCCAAAGATATCGATTGGCTCTACTACTTCATCTCGATCGTCGGGATCATCTTCTTCATCCCAATCGCGGTTTGCTTGTTCTACTTCGCAGTGAAGTACAAGAAGCCGAAGGGAGAGAAGGCAGAAAGTAACGTTTCGCACAACACGCCACTCGAACTCGCATGGTCGATCGGCCCTTCGCTGATCTTGATCCTGATGTTCATCTTCGGTGCCAACGCCTTCCTTGACATTCGCACCATTCCTGATGGAGCGAACGAAGTTCAAGTCAAAGCTCAAAAATGGAGCTGGGCGATGGACTACGGTCGTGGCACGATCCACCCCGAATTGCACATCTTGGTCAATGAACCAACCAAGTTGACGATGCAGTCGAGCGACGTGCTCCACAGCCTTTACGTTCCCGCATTCCGCGCAAAGCGTGACGTCGTCCCCGGCCGCTACAACTACATGTGGTTCAAACCGACCAAGGCGAACGAAAAGGTCAGTGACGAACAGGTCAAAGAGGCCGTTGACTGGCAGAAGAGTATTGAAGGGAAAGCTTGGACGAAAGAAACGGGCTTGTCGTGGAACTACGATCTCCACCAATTCACCCCGGATGGCTATCGTTTCTACGATCTCTACTGTGCCGAGTACTGCGGCAAAGACCACTCGATCATGCAAACGGTTGTGGTCGTTCACGAGACTCTCGAAGACTTGAACGCATGGATCAAGGCCTACAGCGTACGTCCCGACGGCATGGAACCGTCCGAATACGGCAAGCTGCTGTACGAGCGTCGCGGTTGTGGTGGTTGCCACTCACTCGATGGCGAAAAACGTACCGGCCCCTCGTTTGAAAACTTGTTCGGCAGCACTCACGCTCTCGATACCGGTGAGTCGGTTACCGTTGACGAAAACTACGTCCGCGAATCGATCATCTATCCGAAAGCCAAAGTCCACGCCGGATTCGCCCCTGTGATGCCTAGCTTCAAGGGACAGCTCAGCGATGACGACCTGCACTGCCTCGTCGAATTCCTGAAGTCGATTTCGGACAAGACGCCAAAGTCCGATCGCGAGAAAGCCAGTGACGCCAAAGGCGACAGCGAAGGTGACGAAGCTGACGGCGATGCCGAAGCGGAAGCAGAATCGACCGAAGACGAGTCGGCCGAGTAAATACAAAACAACACCAAAGAAAACGTACATACTGACGCATCACGCGTTCTTATAGAGGTTGATCAAAATGTCTGCCGGATCCCTACCCTCGAATGCGACCATTCGTGATCCCGGTTATCCGACCGCAAGCGAAAACTACCTGACGAACTCGAAAGGGTTCCTCAGTTGGATGTTCACGCTTGACCATAAGCGAATCGGAGTCATGTACCTGATCGGTGTGACTTCGGCGTTCGCATTCGCTGGCTTGCTGGCACTCGGCATTCGTCTGCAATTGATGCAGCCCGATGGACCGATGTCCAACGACGCCTACAACCGTGTCTTTACATTGCACGGTGCGATCATGGTGTTCCTGTTCATCATTCCAAGTATTCCCGCAGCTTTGGGTAACTTCTTGGTGCCGGTGATGCTCGGGGCCAAGGACGTCGCCTTTCCGAGGTTGAACTTATGTAGTTTCTACCTCTGGATGTTCGGGGCGATCTTCTTTGTTGCCGCCCTGTTCGCAAGTAGCCTCGATACGGGTTGGACGTTCTACACGCCGTACAGTACGACGACCGACACGTCGGTGATTGCCGCGACCTTGGGTGCGTTCATCCTCGGATTCAGCTCGATCTTCACCGGCCTGAACTTCGTTGTGACGATCAACACCATGCGTCCGCCAGGAATGACCTGGTTCCGCATGCCACTGTTCTTGTGGGCGACCTACTCGACCAGCATCATCCAGATCCTCGCAACACCTGTTTTGGGTATCACGCTTCTGCTCTTGATCGCAGAGCGAACGATGCACATCGGGATCTTCGATCCTGAATTCAACGGCGACCCGGTGACGTTCCAGCACTTCTTCTGGTTCTACAGTCACCCCGCTGTGTACATCATGATTCTGCCGGCCTTTGGTGTGATCAGTGACTTGGTCAGCGTCCACAGTCACAAGCACATCTTCGGATACCGCTTCATCGCCTACTCTTCGCTTGCGATTGCATTGCTTGGCTTCCTGGTTTGGGGCCACCACATGTTCACCGCTGGCATGGGCACTCTGACGACTTTGATCTTCAGTGCTTTGACCTTTACCGTTTCGGTGCCGTCGGCGATCAAGGTGTTTAACTGGATCGCAACGATGTACAAAGGCTCGATCAGTCTGACGACGCCGATGTGCTACACCATCTCGTTCATCTTCCTGTTCACGATCGGTGGTTTGACCGGCTTGCACCTCGGTACGCTTGCGACCGACATGCACCTGCACGACACCTACTTTGTTGTGGCTCACTTCCACTACGTGATGGTCGGCGGAACCCTCGTCGCCTTCCTTGGTGGCGTCTTCCACTGGTGGCCGAAGATGTTCGGCAAGATGTACAGCGAATTTGGCGGCCGTGTCTCGGCTGTGATCGTGTTCATCGGATTCAACATGACCTTCCTGCCACAGTTCCTTCTGGGAAGCCGCGGGATGCCTCGCCGATATGCGACCTATGACCCCGAATTCCAGACCCTGCACGTGATCAGCTCCTGGGGCGCGTTCACCCTCGGTGTTGGCCTGCTTGTGGCACTGATCGTGTTGATCCAATCGCTGCTACGCGGCAAAAAGGCTCCTGCCAACCCATGGGGTGGTGCAACGCTCGAGTGGCACTGCACCAGTCCTCCGCCGTTCTACAATTTCGAACGTGCACCTGCAGTGGGCGACCCGTACGACTTTGATGACCTGCTTTGGGACAACGAAAACGAACGCTACGTCTTCGTGGAACCCGAGCGCAAGATCGCTCCTGAAGAGCAGCCGGCCGAACAGCCAGCTCACGCTGATTCAGACAGCTAAGCAGATAGAGAATCTGGCGAGCAATCGCCTTTATTGAACTAAACGTTTTCCTTTCAGTAACTTTGACATCCATGGCCACGACCGAAGCCAGCGCGGATACCCAAGCTCACGACAGCCACGATGATCATCACGATCATCCCGAGTGGCTCGCTCACCACTTTGACACTCCCGAACAACAGTTTGATAGTGGAAAGCTGGGGATCTGGTTGTTCCTCGTCACGGAAGTTTTGTTCTTCAGTGGCATGTTTTGCGCCTACGCGATCTTCCGCATGATGCGTCCAGACGTGTTCGAAGGTTGCAGTGAGTTCTTGAACACCAAACTCGGTGCGATCAACACCGGGGTCCTGCTGTTCAGCTCGCTGACCATGGCGTGGGCCGTACGCAGTTCGCAGCTCGAACAGCACAAGGTCACCACCGCGATGCTCGCCACGACCCTCTCGTGTGCGATGATCTTCCTCGGTGTCAAAGCCATCGAATACTCGCACAAGTGGACCATGGGTCTGCTGCCTGCTGGTCTGTTCTCCTACAACCCAGCAAACCCGCATCCGACGGACGGGCCGCCTTTCCTGACCTACATCTGCATACCGTTTGCCTTGGTTGCGATTGGCACCATCATTTGGCTCGTTGTTTCCTACATCAACGGCAACAAGTTTCACCAAGAGTGTGCCAAGCCTCTGACGGTCGTCGCCCTTTGCTTCTTTGTTGGCGTTGGGCTCGGCATGGTTCTCGAAAGCGGCGGTGACGAAGGTCACGCGGCTCACGGTGCTGAACACGCTCACGTGGATGGCGATGGACATGCTGATGGCGATGGCCACGCTCATGACGATGACGGTGACCACGAACACGCATCGGAAGAAAGTCACGCCGATGACGACTCTGGGCACGCGACCGAACACGCAGCGGCGCCTGCAGCCGCAGCGGGTGGAGTCGACTTTGCCGTGAAAGAACGCTTGGCTGGCGAAGCGACCAACTCCGGCCTTCAAAGCGAGATTGCCGCACTTGAGCGTCAAGCTGCCAACGCAAGTGGATCGATCGTCTACAACAAGGACGAAATCTCAGGTGCGATCTCTCGGATTGACGAAGACGTGCTGACCCCGAGTCGCGCCGGTGTCTTCTTTGGAATTTACTACTGCATGACCGGTGTCCACGCGATCCACATCATCGGCGGTATCATCGTCATGGTTTGGTTGCTGATCCGCTCGGTTCGCAAGGACTTTAACCGACAGTACTTCGGCCCCGTCGACTACGTCGGATTGTACTGGCACCTTGTCGACTTGATTTGGATTTACCTGTTCCCGCTGATGTACTTGATCCGATAGCCCGCAGAATCAGCGGCAGGCGTCACCCTTTCGAACTAACGAACATTTTGTAATCGGTTTTTCCTATGTCTGATCACGGTCACTCCGAAGACGGTCACGATTTCGCTCACCCCATGCCAATCCCAATGCTGCTGGGCGTGTTTGTCGCATTGGTTGTGTTGACCCTTATCACGGTTGGCCAAGCCAGCTTCGATCTGGGCAGCTGGGATGTGGCTGTCGTGATGTTGATCGCAACGCTCAAGGCTGCCTTGGTTGCGTTCTTCTTCATGCACCTTGCATTCGACAAACCGTTCAACGTCTTCATCTTCTTCGGCTCGTTCTTCTTTGTCGCTCTGTTCGTGATCTTCACCGTGGGCGACAAGCAACTGACGACAGCCGATTTGATCCCTGTTCAAGACGCAGTTCCGGTCGAGACGGCTCCAGCCGAATAGAGAATGTGCTAGCGGCTCGTGAGCCGCCGGCAGTGAGGTCTCGAGCCCTTGCCCCACGTGCAAGTGGTCGCATTCAAGGCCCGGCCGCTCATGTGATCCTGTAAGACCGGCGGCTATCATTATTGCCGCTCACCGCTATGGATCTCTTATTCGTTTGATCCGTGCAATTCGTGGTTCGCTTCCTCCCAGGCCCGGCCGCTTACGCGATCACGGCTCATTTGGTCCTATAAGACCGGCGGCTAGCACTATTGCCACTCACCGGCTGTGGATCTCTTATCCGTGTGATCCGCGTTATCCGTGGTTTGCTCCTCCTTCGATCGCTTCCAACCGAGCGTATTCAGGCTTCAGGGTACAATGAGCAGCGTCCTCTCCTGATGCTGCTGACAGTGAGTCTCTCATGCTTCGACGCCTTGGCTTTTGCTCGTTCTTGCTGCTCGCGCTGAGCTGCACCGTTGTTGCGGACAATGACAAGCCACATGTGGCGATCGTTGTTGGAACTCACCATTATTCGCCGCACAAGTCGATGCCTCTGTTCGCCGAAGAACTGCGGCGGCTGGGCTTCCCGACGACGCTAGTGATGCCCAAGAGCGACCCCGAAAAACGCAGGGAAGATGTGCTGCCAGGCATCGAGCAGATTGCAGATGCGGACGTGACCCTCTTTTTCATGCGTTTCCTTCAGCTCCCAGATTCCGAATGGGAACACATCGAAAGTTACCTTCGCTCGGGCAAGCCTGTCATCGGATTGCGGACCGCCAATCACTCGTTCCTGTACCCAGACACCCATCCACGTCATGAATGGAACGACGGGTTTGGCGAGCGAGTGTTGGGAACACCCTACATCGCGCATCAAGCGAGCAAGACCGAAGTTGGCATTGTCAGAAAGTACGACGAGCATCCGATATTGAAAGGGCTGTCGCGCGAGCCGTGGAAATCATCGGCCAAGCTCTATTTGACCCGACTCGCGCCAGGTTGCCGGCCGTTGCTCGTCGGGAAGGGCACTGGACGTCCCCGGTTAATCGAACGGCCATTTGGTGTCGTGCAAATCAACGAATCCGAAGCCGACGTGATCGCCTGGACATGGACGAACGAATTCAATGCAAGAGTCTTTTCAACCACACTGGGTCATGTTGACGATTTTGCGGAACTCGATTTCACTCGCATGTTGGTCAACGCGATCTGCTGGTCCACTGATCGCGAACTACCTGCAATCGATACCGAAATCTCAACCTGGCAAATCAAGCTGAAATAGATGCGTGAAGTTTGACACCGGCGGCTAACGCCATTGCCGCTCACGGAATGTGGATCTCTTATCCGTTTGATCCGTGCAATTCGTGGTTCGCCTCTTCCCAAGCCCGGCCGCTTGCGCGAGCACGGCTCGTGTGGTTTGGAAAGACCGGCGGCTAGCGCCATTGCCGCTCACGGACTGTGGATCTCTTATCCGTTTGATCCGTGCAATTCGTGGTTCGCCTCTTCCCAAGCCCGACGCTTGCGCGAGCACCGCTCAGGACGTTTGTTAAGACCGGCTTCAATTAGACGATCAACTCGGGGATCACGTGTGCCTTTTCGACGCCGGTTAATCGTTGGTCGAGGCCTTGGAACTTGAACGTGAACCGCTCGTGGTCGATGCCGAGCAAGTGGAGCACCGTGGCATGGAAGTCGCGAATGTGCAGCGGTTTGTCGACGATGTTGTAACTGAAGTCATCCGTCTCGCCGTAGATCGTTCCACCACGTGCACCGCCGCCAGCCATCCACATACTGAAACAACGTGGATGATGGTCGCGACCGTAGTTGGTCTTGCTGAGATTACCCTGCGAATAGATGGTTCGCCCAAATTCGCCGCCCCAGATGACCAGCGTTTCGTCCAACATGCCGCGTTGCTTCAAGTCCTCGAGCAGCCCGTAGCAGGCTCGATCGACGTCCTTGCATTGTGAAGGCATCCGAGCGTTGACGTTGGCGTGATGGTCCCAGTTGTTGTGATAGACCTGGATAAAGCGGACACCGCGTTCCGCGAGCCGCCGAGCCATGAGTGCCGAATTGGCAAACGTCCCTGGCTTGCGAGCCTCTTCGCCATAAAGCTCGAAGGTCGACTCGGACTCGGACGCAAAATCGGTGAGTTCCGGGACACTCGATTGCATACGAAATGCCATCTCGTATTGCTGCATTCGCGTCAGTGTTTCGCGGTCGCGTAGCGATTGATAGTTCAACTCGTTGAGCTTGTTCAGGCTATCGATCGTTTTGCGTCGAACTTGGTCCGAAACGCCTGGCGGATTGTTGATGTAGAGGATCGGATCGCCCTGACTTCGGAACGAAACGCCCGCGTGTTCGCCGGAAAGGTAACCGGCGCTCCAAAGCCGCGCCGAGATTGCTTGCTCCTGCTCTTGGTTCGTCGGCTTTGCGACAAGGACCACAAACGCGGGCAGGTTGTCATTTTCTGAACCGAGCCCATAAGAGGCCCATGATCCGAGACATGGTCGTCCCGTCACTTGGTTGCCTGTTTGCATCGCAGTGATGGCGGGCTCGTGATTGATCGCTTCGGTGTGAAGCGATCGCATCCAACAGATTTCGTCGGCTTTCTTGGCCAAGTTAGGAAGCAACTCGGTGTTCATCATCATGCCACACTCGCCCGCTGCGCCGAATTTGTATTTCGACGGCGCGATGGGAAAACGGGCCTGCTTGCTGGTCATCGTCGTCAAACGTTGACCATTGCGAATCGACTCGGGCAGGTCCTTGTCGTACCACTCCTGCATCTTTGGCTTGTAGTCGAACAGGTCCATCTGCGATGGGCCGCCGACCATGTGCAAATAGATCACTCGCTTTGCCTTGGGCGCAAAGTGAGGCAGGGAATCGAGCCCTTCGCGTCCGACAGCGTTTTGTGCCATCAGCGAGGAGATTGCGGCGCTGCCAACCAGGCTTCCACCGCGTGCAAAGAATGCGCGTCGCGACTGTTGTGCAAGATCATTCATCGAACTTATCCGGTGGCTATTTGTTAAGGTTTTCGTCAAGGTTCATCAATTGGTTGACCAGCATCGTCCACGCTGCGAGTTCCGCTGGCGCAACGTCTTTGCTGGCTTCGGTTGCGCCGACGGCGATCAGTTTCTGAGCTGCTTCGGCGTCCTCATCGTAAACGCTCGACAACTCATCAAACGACGCTCGCAAGATCGCCATTTCAATCGGTTTGAACGACCGACCGATTAACCGTTGAGCGGCGAAGTCGACGCGTGCTTCAAAGGTGTCGTCCGAAGCAATCGCCTTTTCCGCCAAGACGCGAGCTGCCTCGACGAACTGCGGGTCATTGAGTGTCACCAGCGCCTGTAGAGGCGTGTTGGTTCGCTCTCGACTGACCGCACACACCTCACGACTAGGAGCGTTAAAGGTTTCCATGTTGGGTGGCGGAGCCATTCGTTTCCAGAACGAATAAATGGTTCGTCGGTACAGGTTTTCACCGGTGTCTTGCTTGTAGTTGCGGGTGTCGCCACCGGGCAAGCCTACGATGTTCCAAATGTTGTCGGGTTGGTAGGGACGCACACCCGGACCATACATCTTTTCCGAAAGGAGCCCACTCGCAGAGAGCGCCGAATCACGAATCATTTCGCCATCCATGCGGAAGCGAGGACCGCGGGACAGCAACGCATTGTCGCGATCGGCCGCGTCCTTTGCGTCCGTGTTGATGGCGGCTTGGCGGTAAGTCGCACTGGTCATCATTTGCTTGAACAGACGTTTGACATCCCAACCATTTTCACGAAAGTCGACCGCGAGCCAATCAAGCAACTCGGGATGCGACGGGGATGCGCCCATCACACCAAAATCTTCTGGGGTGGTGACGATGCCTTTGCCAAAGACTTCTTGCCAAAATCGGTTGACCGTCACACGGGTTGTCAGCGGGTTGGCTGGATCGACGACCCACCTTGCGAGTCCAAGTCGATTCTTGGGAGCGTTCTCGGCGATCGGGTGCAACATTTCCGGTGTCCCCGCGCTGACTTCGTCGCCAACCTTGTCGTACTGGCCACGCATCAGAATGTTCGCCATCGCGGACGAATCCATCTTCTCTTTTTGCACATGAGTGACGGGACTGCGTTTATTGATCTCGTCGCGCCGTCCGTTCAACGCATCAAGCTTCGCTGTGGCTGTGCGAAAAGCTTCGCTATTGCTTGTCAGGTAGTGGTTTTTAAGCACATCCCGATCTTTGTCCGAGCGTTTGTCAGCCGGTTTGGAAAGCAACTTGACGAGGTTTCCGTTTTCGGCCAACTGCCCAACGCTCTGTTGGGAAAGGACGGCCGAATAGAACCTCAAGTCCTGGATGGATCCGCCGTCAAAGATTGGACCACTACTGCGTTGTCCCAACTTCAAAGGCACATCGCTCTTGAAGGTCGCGTCTGGTTTGAGTGTTTTGTTCTCGACACGCGTTTTCTGAGGCTTGCCGTCAACATAGATCTTGATGCCGTCGGCTTTTCCCGAGCCGTTGTAGGTCACCAAGACGTGTTGCCATTTCTTGACCTTCAACGCTTTTCCGGTGGTGGTCACTTTCAGTGCGTTGTCGGGCCAACTGTCAATCAAGTGACAGGCGATCTCGTTACCCTGTTGAAAAATGTCCCAACCTCGAAAGTTGTTTTCGACATCCATTCGGGCGATGACGCCAGTGGAACGTTGATTGTCGGCGCGAATCCAGGCACCGACGCTGAACGAGTCACCGCGGTCCACGTTCAGGTAATCGCCAAGCGTGAGGATACCGCCGGAGTGAATCTTCACGCTGGGACCGATCAGCCCGTCGTCGCTCCACTTGACTTCGTTTTTCAGTTCGATTGCGGCATCGGCGCCAACCTCTGCAACGAGCGTCTTGCCTTGACCTTCAGCAAGCGGCAAATGAAAAGCGAGATCGTCGACAGGAATCTGCAAGCTTTCGACGCTCGCGTTGCTTAGCCATGCTTTGAATTCCGGCTCGGCCTCTTTGCGTAGCTTTGCGACCAGTCCTTTTGCTGCATCGATTTGACCAGGCAACTTGTCAAGGATCGCCTTGTCTTCAGGTGTCGGAACACGAATGACAGGACCACGCCCATCCTTTGAGTTACCGTCGTGGCTTCCTTGCGTCGTGTTTCGGAAGTAGGCTGCCAGCGAGTAATAGTCTCGCATGGTCAACGGGTCAAACTTGTGATCGTGGCACTGACAACAATTGGTTGTCAGCCCAAGGTAGACCCAGCCAAAGGTTTGCACGCGGTCCGACGCGTAGTTGGCAAGGTTCTCTTCGGCGATCGTGCCGCCTTCGTTGGTGGTGATGTTGCAACGCTGAAAACCGGTCGCAACCAATTGGTCAGTCGTCGGATTCTCGAGCAAATCACCAGCAAGCTGCTCAATCGTGAACTGGTCAAAGGTCTGGTTGTTATTAAACGACCGAATGACCCAGTCGCGGTAGAGCCACATTTCGCGGTAGTTATCAAAATGCAAACCGTGAGTGTCGCCGTAACGAGCCGCGTCAAGCCAATAGCGTGCACGGTGTTCGCCCCATGCCGGAAGCTCCATCAAGCGATCAATCCACTGCGAAACCGCCTGATCCGGATCGTGGTCGAAGTCGGCGATGAATTGTTGGACATCCTTGGGTGCCGGCGGCAAACCTGTGATGTCGAGATGAATGCGACGAAACAGTGACGCGGCATCGGCTGGCGGGGCTGGCACGAGCCCTTCGTCATCGAGCTGTTTCAAAACGAAGTGATCGATTTCGTTCTTTGCCCAAGAGGCATCGCTCACCTCCGGCAGTTCGGGCTTGGTCGGTGCATCAAACGCCCAATGCGACTTGTAGGTTGCACCTTCGGCAACCCATCGGCGTAGCGTCTCTTTCTCCTCCTCGCTCAATGGCTTCTTGAGCTCTTTGGGAGGCATGATGAGGTCTTCGTCATCGGTGAAGACGCGAGCGATCAGTTCACTGTCGTCGGGTTCACCGGCAACGATCGCTCCAAAGTCGATTGCGTCCTCGCGGACATCGAGCCGCAGGTCAGCTTCGCGGGCCTCGGCATCCACACCGTGGCACGCATAGCAGCGATCCGCGAGGATCGGCAGAACATCGCGGGTGAAGTCGACCGAGTCGGGCTCTTCGGCGATCAAAGGAGAGATCAGCGAGAAACTAACGAGGCAACCAAGGACGGCATGTCGCATCGTATGTGCTTTGCAAATAGAGAGGGGGCGGGTTGGAAGCCGCCGGCCGCGTCGCACAGGCAACGCGAAACCAACAGCAACATTCAAGTGCGATGCGTGTCGTCGGTTGACGACACAGACATCCTATTTTCCTGTCGCTTCGGACCAAAAGAAAGTCAGTCGCTGCGACGATCTGTGACAGACGCTAGGCGCCCACACTTGCGGTGATCGCATCGACGCCCGCTTGAGCGACAAGGTGATCGTTTTCGACGGTCGAGCCTGAAACACCAACAGCGCCGATGACCATGCCATCATCGTTGGTGACAGGCAATCCACCTGGAAAGGTGATCAAACCGTCGTTCGAGTGCTCGATGTTGAACAACGAAGATCCTGGTTGCGAGATCTCCCCGATTTGTCCGGTCGGCATGTCAAAATACCGGGCGGTTTTGGCTTTCTTGCAAGCGATATCGATGCTGCCTAGCCAAGCACCATCCATACGTCGAAAGGCTTTCAGGTTCGCTCCTGCGTCGACGACGGCGACGTTCATTTTCACGCCCAGCTCGTCCGATTTCGCAATGGCGGCTGCGACAATTCGTTCCGCAGCGTCCGAAGTGAGGTCGATTTTCATCTCAGTGGTTTCACGGGATTCCGTGATGGTTCTCTTCTTTCGGGTATCAATTGGGTGACTGTTCGAACTCGCTGGCGAGCTGACACAGAAAGGATGGACCGCCAATCGTTCGGCGATGTCGACTCGGGTTTTCCGCGGTATGTAGGTGGGAACCGCTTCCGAGCCTCAAGCTTGATGGATGAAATTATCGTCAAAAACGCTGCCGGGGGATTGCAAGATCGACGCGAAAAATTGTACGTTTGCCGCATGCCCGAATCGCAAAGCTCGCCGCAGCAGTGGCAGGATGACTTTTTTCGGCGGCTAGCCCGCCCCAGGAACCTGCTCGATCTGTTCGATTTCATCCCTGGCGTCTACATGTACATCAAAGACGACCAGAGTCGTTTTGTACGTGCCAATCGCGTCGTTTGCGAGGTTGTCGGGGAAACCGATCCCGATGCGCTGATCGGCAAAACGGACTTTGACTTCTTTCCACCAGCGATCGCGGCTCAATACGTTGCCGAAGACCAGCGTGTGATCGCAACCGGGCAACCGCTTTCCAATCAAGTCTGGCTCGTCCCCGGACAAAACGGTGTGCCGCGTGTTTGCCTGTGCAGCAAGATTCCGCTCGAAGGGTCCGATGGCAAGATTGCCGGGATCGCAGGCATCAAGCGGCCCTATGAATTATCCGACGATGGATCATCCGGCCACAGCAGGCTAATGAGTGTGGTTGCATTTGTGACCGAGAACTACAGTGCCCCGATCGAAGTGACCGACATGGCCGAGCATGTGCACCTTTCGATCAGTCAGTTGCAACGAGAGTTTTCTGCCTACTTTGGAATCACACCCATCCGATACTTGCGCGAAGTTCGAATCGGCGTTGCGCGGCACTTGCTTGAAAGTAGTGACAACGGCATCTCGCAGATCGCCACCGATTGTGGCTTCTACGATCAGAGTCATTTCAATCGACACTTTAAGTCGTCGACTGGTTTGACCCCGCTAAAGTACCGCAAGCGATTTCGATCGTAGTTCTCTTGTCGGTTTGCAAACGCCCGCAAGACGCATTGTTTGTAGTCCGGCCGCTAGTCGGAAGGTGAGAAGATTCCGGCTAAAGCTCGGTAGTACAAACACCCTCCCGCCTGCGGGAGGGTCGGACGCAAAGTCCGGGGAGGGAATGTCTTTTTCGAACAATCCCAAACCAGCAAGGCCCTATCCAGCAAGGCCCTATCCAGCGCGTTCGGCTCATGGGGAATGCGGGCTTACCGATCAGGAGTTTTCGTCGGCGTTGAGATTGTTGAACTTGCCGATTCGCTCCAAGTCGTTCAGTAGATCTCGCGGAGTCGCGTAGCGATCATCCGGTTCCTTGGCCAACAATTGGATGACCACGTCTTGGAACAACTCGTTGATGGCCAGTTGGTATTCACGAGGCCGCTTCGGTTCTGCATCGCGGACTTGCTTGACAAGTTCTGGCAATGAATCGCTTTCAAATGGCGGGCGTCCTGTCAGCAACGCGTACAACGTGGCTCCGAGCCCGTACAAGTCGCTACGATGATCGGCGCCGGCGCTATCGCGAGTGCGTTCCGGTGACATGTAAGGAACGTCGCCGATCAATTGGCCTGGTTGTGTGACCTGCTTGGCCAAGGTGCCTTCGAGCGCCTTGGCAAGCGCCAGATCGCCGAGCAAACAAACCTTGTCCGATTTGCGCTGCAACAAGTTGTTGGGCGTCACGTTCCGGTGGATGATTTGGTTTCGATGAGCTGCGTCGAGCGCTCGACCAATATGAACGCCGACGCGCCAAACGGCGCGCCAATCGAGCATTCCCTCGATTCCGATTCGGTCGATCACTTGCGTGATGCTTTCACCCTCGATGTACTCCATCGCAGCCCAACAAAACGGCCCTTTCTTTCCGGCCCGATAGAGCTGCACGATGTTGGGATGCTTGATCGGCATCATCGTTTTCATAGCGCGGACAAACCGCTCTTTCTGCTCTTCGCTGTTGGTGAAATCGGGCGATAACACTTTGATTGCGACAGGGCGGTTGCGTTCGGTGTCTGTCCCTTTGAACACCATGCCGGAGGTCCCCATGGTGATGATCGAGTCGGCGCGAAAGTCCGTGAACATCTCACCGACCAAATCCTGTAGCTGCCGCATCGCCGGCTTGGGCTTCGATGGCGTCGGCGATGCTTGTGAAGTTGCGCCGAGTGTGACCTGTTCACCGGCTCCATCGAGCGTGTAGCGAATCTCGGAGTCACCGACCTTGAAAACCTCACCTGGTTGCAACGCGTGTTGATCGATTCGATTTCCCGCGACATGCGTTCCCCCCGTGCTTTCCGCATCGACGAGCAATGTTGATGCACCATCGACGATCACTCGACAATGCACGCGAGACATTCGCGGATCGTTGAGTTGGGTACCGCTCGCCTGCCCACGTCCAATCGTCAATGTCTGCCCATCTTCAAGCGGGAAGCGGCGACCTTTTTCTGGACCAGAAACGACAAGAAGTTCACGCTGCATTTCACAACTCAATCAAGCGATTCGTTTTGCGGTTGTCCTGTCATCCCAAACAACCAGGGACGACAGCAAGAAAAGTGTAAGTTCTCTGAGTGCCTGGTAACAGTTGGCCTTCCAGCTTGCCATCGATTCACAGCGGTCGCCCGTGGACGTCCAAACCGACATCGTCGGGATTGCCAAACTCGCCTTTCACTTCGGAAATCAACTCCGACAGCGACGCGATCGGCGAAATCCGCGACTCAACCTGTTTGATTCGCTCAAAATAGAATGCCCCCCGTTCGACGTTACCCTTGGCACGATAAGCCATTGCCAAAAACGCCAATCGAATCGCACTCATTGCATCGGTCGTTCCAAGTGTTGCTTCCAACGTGACAATTGAGCCATCGACATCGCCGATGCGAAACTGAGCACAGCCAAACAGAGTGTCGACGATGGTTGTTGGATACGATTCTCGAGGCGACGTTGCGAGGACGCGTTTCAATTCTTCGGCTTGATCAGCAGCCAGGCGGTACTCGTTTGCAGTCAAGCCAGGCGTCGTGAGGACTCGCAAACTCGCATCGAACAAGACCTGTGGTTCAGCCCTGTATTGAGACGTCATCTCGAGCGCAATCTCGCGAACGCGTTCGTCGAGTTCTTCGTTGTCTTCAAGTGCCTTGACCATACGATGCGGGACCATCCACTGACGCCCTAAGGCATCGACCAAATGATCGGCAACCAGATAGGGCAGCACTTTTTTTGAAGTCTCTGAGCGTGTTTCGTCGGCATGCAGCAGTGATTTGGCGTTCAATACCACTGGTCCTGCTGAGCTTGGCATCCCCTTGATCTCAAGCAACGCTTCGACTTCGTCCACCCATTGTCCAAAGATCACTCGCTTTGCCTCTTCAAACATTCGGCGAGACTGCATGGCAGCCATCTCATCTTGCCGCCATGACAAACCGTTCCGCGCTCCCCACACCCCGGTGAGTTTCTTGATCGCAAGTTCGGAGTCGCCCAGTCCGTGGGCCACGATCGCTTCGATGGGCAATGACATGCCGGAGTCTGGCCAATCGTCGACGGTTTCAGCCCCATTGTTTGTCGCGTCAATCAGTTCGGTTCGACGAACAAGCGATTGGCGTGCTGCGTCGAGTTCGCCGATTCGAAATTGCGCGGTGGCAAGGACTTCGAGACTTCGGGGCGTCGCCTTTCGAATCGCGTGCACTCGTTGGACTTGCCCAAGTGCATGCGCGTAGACTCGCATTGAAGCTCCGGGCCAAGAAACGGTTTCGGCCGCTTCGGCGAGCCACTGTTCGGGGGTCGCGCCGTGTCCGGCAAAGTAACGGCGTGCATCGGCAGCCAGCTGTGCATTCTCGCCACACAAAGTCGCGATTTGCTCGTCGATCGCGTCACCGCCTGATCCGATCGCCGTCAACGATTCGACCAACCATTTCGCACGTCGCTGTTGCCGAGTCGGCAGAGCGGAATCAAGAATGTTGACCTTGCCATCGAGACTCGCTGTCACCAACCAACGATCGTCAAAGCAAAACCGGATTTCAGTGATTGCATCACGATGCTCACGCAGCGAAAGCAACGGAGCCGTTTCGGTTGGATGCCAAACCTTAAGGGTTCCCGCCGCGTCAGCCGTTGCAATGCGTCTGCCGTCGACTTTGGTGGTCATTGTGGTGATTGGCGAGGAATGAGCGTCTTGACGTTGCCAATTCAACGTCAATTGATCGCTACTGAGGGCGACCAGATTGCCTTTCAGATCACCAATCCAAACCTCACGCTTTGTCGGATTGAGCGTGACGGAAGTGATCGGAAAATCCCACGAAGCCGATTGGACCCTTTGCCCAAAATCAGCGGTCCATTTCGTCACCGTTCCCGCCTGCGTCACCGTGAAGAACGTTTGACCCGTTGCATCGAAGACGGCGTCAACCACCTTGCTTTGGTGTTGCAGCGCGACACTCTCGCCTGTCTCCAAATTCCACAGTCGAGCGGTACCATCATCGCCACATGAGACCAAACGTTGGCCGTCCTGACTGAATCGCAACGACTGAACAGGCCCGACGTGACCGGCAAGCGTCGCTTCAAGTTCCATCGCACTCGGCTTCCATACCCTGATCACCCCGTCGTCACCACTACTAGCGATCCACTGGCCGCCGGGCGACGCTTCGATGCATCGGATCGGTTGAGAATGAAACCGCACTTCCGGCGCGGCCGGAGCCGCGGAGGTGATGTGCCATGCATGGATCGTGTTATTCATTCCACCCGTCAACAGTATCTCTTGGTAGGGGGCGAAAGCAGTCACGCCATCCTTATCCGCGGGGATCGACAAAATCTCGGGCGAGTGTTTTGCCTCCCATAACCGCAACGATTGGTCTTGCGAGACCGATGCAAAACGCGAACCATTGGGACTGAAACACACCGATTCAACCGCCCAACTGTGCCCGCGAAAAACTCGAATGGGATCGCCGGAGGAAACATCCCAAAGTCGAATCGTTTGATCCTCACTTGCGGAAAGCACTTCGCGACCATTGGGGGCAAACACGGCGCGATGAATTGGTCCGCGATGACCACGCATGCGTTGCAACAGCCGTCCCGACGCGGCGTCCCAAACACTGAGAAGTTTGTCATTTCCCGCCGACACCAACCGGTCGCCGAGCGGGCTGAAGTCAACAGACCGCACGCCATGGTGCAAGCCAGAAAAGACGAGCAGTTGATGTTCGTTCTGCCAATCCCAGAGTCGAAGCATCATGTCTTCGCCAGCGGTTGCGATGGCCTCGCCATTCGGATGAAACGCCACGTCATAGATGCGTCCGACCTGATCCGCAATCGTTGCCACGCAGGAACCTGAGTCGACGTCCCACACCTTCACCGTTTGATCGTCGCTTGCCGATGCGACGTAGCGACCATCTGGGCTGACCGACAATGCATTGACCGCAGCGGTATGTTGATCCAGCACGTGCATCGGTTCGCCAAGACTCGGACCAAGCTTCCAAACCTTAATGACTCCGCCGCGATCCGACGAAACCAAGTAGCGATCATCCGGGGTGTAGCAAATGCTTGTGACCGCGTTTGCATGCGCCGCCTTGCTCTGTGTGACTGAAGCCGTGCGACTGTCCCAAAGGACAACGGTCCCGCTTGAGTCGCCCGATGCGATTTGATTCCCAATTGAGTTGTAGGCAACCGCATGCACCGGCCTTTGGTGATGCTCGGCCGTGATCGGCCCCATTCGGCAGAGGCGTGAAACGTAGTTCCATTCCCAGCCTCGCAACTCGAGCGGGCATTCGTCCAACGCGACAATCGCCGCCGCAACTTGGCCGGTCCGATGCTCGCGTTCGGCCAATTGAACGCGACTTGCATACAGTTCACTGTCGACTTGATTACGCAAATAGTTTTCGCGAATGGCAACGGCGGGTGCACCACCAGCGAGCAAAACGAAGACAAGCAACAGAGTGATCGCCGTCGAAGCTTTCCACGGATGACGTGCGATCCACCGCAGTGTCCTTTCGGTCGCGGTGATCGGACGCGCGCTGATCGGACGTCCATCAAGGAAGCGATGCAGTTCTTCCGAAAGTGCTGAAGCGGTCGCGTAGCGTCGTGTCCGTTTCTTGTGCAAACACTTCAACGTGATCGTTTCAAGATCACGCGTGACGCGGTTGTTCAATTGCCTGGGTGATACCGGCTCCTGCTCCAACACCTGTAGCAAGGTGTCCATCACGCTCGCCGCCTGAAACGGCGGGCGACCTGTTAACAAGCAGTAGAGAATCGCACCGAGCGAGTAAACGTCCGATGCCGCTCCGATCTGTTCCGATTTACCCGACGCCTGCTCGGGCGGCATGTAGTTTGGCGTCCCCAGGATTTGCCCCGTGCCGGTCAGTTCGCTTGTCGCCGAGGTGTTGCGAGCGATGCCAAAGTCGGTAACCTTCGGTTGCCCGGTTGAATCAATCAGGATGTTGGCTGGTTTCAAATCGCGATGGATCACACCATGGCTGTGTGCGTAGACCATCGCATCGCAAACCTTCAACACGAGCTCCGCGGCTTCCGTGGGCGCCATCGGTCTGGACGCGATTTTGTCACCGAGGTTTTGACCGTCGACGTAACCCATCGAAAAATAATGCTGGCCGTCGACCTGACCAATCTCAAAGATCGGCACGATGCCGGGATGATCCAGATTTGCAGCGGCCTCGGCTTCACTGTGAAAACGTTGGACGTCTTCTTCACTCGCGAGTTGACCTGCAAGGATCATCTTGAGCGCCACGACGCGATTGAGCGAAATCTGTCGTGCCTTGTAGACGACCCCCATGCCACCCCGAGCAACCTCTTCAAGCAACTCGTAGTCTCCGAAGAACTGCCCCAAATCGGTTGTGGCCGAATCTGACTTAGAATCCGAGGCCTCATCCGAGTACACCGGTCCGTCAGGCGGAATCGTTTTGCACTCGAGCGGTTCGTCGGGAGGCACCGTATCGGCTTCGCTGGTCTCAACCTCTGCTGCCGAGCGAGGAGGTAGCGTTGGCGGGTCAATCAGTTGATCCGCTTCGGCGTCGTCGTCAGATGGAAGGGGATGATCGGGCAAAGGTCCGCCTGACATCAGTGCAAAGGCAGAAACAAACTTACAGGACCAACGCCCAGCCAACGCGTCTTGAAGGCTGAGCAGAAACAGTATTCACAGCTGATGCCGCTGTGGATAGCAGGTCGCGAACGTTCACGGAACATTATGATTGCCGCGGCTCGGCGGGTTCGCAAAACCTTCGCTCCCCCTACGCCATTTTTTAACGTTTGTCGCTCGATCGACCGGTGCCGTAATGGCTCACCCGAACGCGAGCTTGCGTGCCGGTCATGGCCTGTGGGAGCCACAGTGAAAATGTCATCCCAAGCCTGTTCGGCAGAGCTGCTAGAATCTTGTCGCAATCCAATTCAATGGCAACGGAACAAACGATGATCGATTTCGCAAAAGAACACCGCGTGCCGCTTGACGAAAAGGTCCGACTCAAGAATCTCGAAACCAAGGTCACTGGCCCGTTCGATGGCAAGGAAGACGCGCAGGCCTACACGGCTGAAATGGTCGGGCAGATTCGGGACCTGCAATACAAACTTTACAGCGAACACAAACAATCGCTGCTGATCGTCCTTCAAGCGCCAGATGCCGCTGGCAAAGACGGCGTGATTCGGAAAGTGCTTGGTCAGATGAATCCGCAGGGTTGCCGGACGTATCCCTTCAAAGTGCCGAGCAAGGAAGAAGCGGCCCACGACTTTCTATGGCGGATCCACAAATGCACGCCAGGCAAAGGCAAGGTTTCGATCTTCAACCGATCGCACTACGAAGACGTGTTGGTGGTAAGAGTCGAGGACATCGTTCCGAAGAAAGTTTGGAACGCTCGCTACGAGGTCATCAACCAATTCGAATCTGCGCTGGCGCTCAATGGCACGAAGATCCTTAAGTTCTACCTGCACATCAGCCCCCGCGAACAACTCGAGCGTTTTCGCAAACGCCTCGACAATCCCGAAAAGCACTGGAAGTTGAATGTCGCCGACTATTCAGCTCGCGATCGCTGGGACGATTACCGCAAGGCGTATGACGATGTCATCAACAAGTGCAACCGAAAGGAAGCGCCGTGGTTCATCATCCCTGCCGACCATAAGTGGTACCGCGACGCAGCGGTCGCGGGAATCGTGCACCGCACGCTGAAGAAGATGAACCCGCAAATGCCAGATCCCGAAGTCGACCTTGACGAAATCCGCGCATTGTACGACCGCGAACTAGCGGAAATGGAAGGCGAATTGTAGGTCATGCTGTGCATGACATCGGTCGTCTTGTTATGCGGAGCATGACCTACGGCGAGCCCAGGTTTGTCATGCGGAGCATGACCTACGTCGTGACTAGGTCACGTACTCTTCTTCTTCCTCGCCGCTTGGTCGCGAGATTTCGCCCGTGTCTTCGAGGTGGCGCACAATGTCGACGATCTTCTGTTGGACCGATTCGACCTCGCTAACGCGGACACTTCCGAGGTACTCCATTTCCTCGCGAAGGTTGTCCGCAGCACGCGAACTCATGTTGCGCATCACCTTTTCCTGCAGCCCTTGGCTGGCACCTTTGAGCGACATGGCCCACTGAGCCGTTTCGACATTCTTCAGCAGCGCTTGAATGTCGCGGTCTGCAAGTTTCGAAATGTCCTCGAAGACAAACATCAGGCGACGAATGTCATCGGATAGCTCCGGATCTTCGCGACCAAGCGATTCCATGATGGTCCGTTCGATCGAACGTTCGCAGACGTTCAGAATCTCAGCCACACTTTCGACGCCGCCGGCGTTGCTGTGTTGCTGGTTGACCATGCTACTGAGACGCATTTCGAGGCCGTATTCCAGTTCGTTGACAGCCTCGGGACTCGTGCGTCCAATCGATGCCACTCGCCGAATCACGTCAAGCTGCTTGTCCGGCTCGAGTCCCGCGAGCACTTCTGCGGCGTAGTGCCCGGGTACGTGACTCAAGAGAAGAGCGATCGTTTGCGGGTGTTCGTCACCGATGAATTGAAGCAGCGTTTGCGAATCGACCTTCTTGATGAAGCCGAATGGCATCGCCTCGATGGTCTGTTGCAGATTGCCGATCAGCTCGGTTGCGTCGCGACCGAGCGCTTCCTTGATCAGTTCCTTGGCGCGTTCGAGACCACCGGGACTCGCGTACAGCGAGCTTGCCTTACTGGTCAGGAATTCGGCGATGACGATCTCTTGGTCATCCCCGCCAACCGATTCGGTCTGCGCAATATGGATGCTGATCGCCTCGATGTATCGCGGCGGCAGCTGGCCCAAGACGGTGGCGGCCGTCTTGGTCGGTAGACTCATCAATAGGACGGCGGCCTTTTTCAGACCCGCTTCGTCAAAGGACATCAAATTCCCCGCAGTCGACATGCCCAGCCCCATTGAAATGTCATGGAAAAAACCCACCGTCTGAGTATCGGCAGTGGTTTCTTTGGGCTGTTGTCGACCTAGGATTTGGGCAATGACCGATCGGGTTGACGTGACGATTGCATCGGTCATGCCAAAAAAAGAACCGCACCAGATCGACTGGTGCGGTTACGTGTTTTTCAAAGCGAATCGCTTGGCGGCTCAGCCTTCGTAATCGGCTTCGCTCGACTCGCTGCTGCTCGAATCGCTGTCGCTGCGTGCTTTGGCGATGCGGGTCGCTTCGTTGACAACCGCAGCTGCTGTTCGCAGTTCGATCGGCGAGAACCAGCGAATGTTACCGACGTACTTGCTCTCGACGCGGTTCTTAGCAGCCAATTCTTGCCAGCTCATCTTGTCCATGATGTGCCACGCTGCAGCTTGAGCCGTGTTCTGAGTGACTTGGTTGTAACCGAGTGCTTCGCAGATGACGCGAACGCGCGGATTATCGGTGAACTGTTCGATTGGAACGATCTTGTAAGGCATTTTCGGATTTGGGTCGGGCTTGCCATGTTCGAGGCAAACGGTGTTGACCGAAAACTTTTTCATACGTTCTGGTGGGACTCGCATGAATCCGCCGCCGCCGCCCATCATGCCGCCGCCGCCCATGCCGCCCATGCCGCCGCCGCCCATGCCACCCATACCGCCGCCGCCAGCTTGGCCACCGCCGCCCATACCCATGCCTCCGCCGCCCATGCCGCCGCCACCCATGCCGCCCATGCCGCCCATCATGCCTTGGGCAAGAACAGGGACGCTGGCGAACGCGTTGGGAAGCCGCAGGTGAAGAGGCTTGTCGGTCAGGTTCTTAATCAGGACGTTTGCTTTCTTTGCATCTTGGGGGATGAATTTCACATCCACCTGGCCAGCATCCATCGCTTCAAACAAGCCGACGTTGAGCGCTGCTGCTTCGTCGATGTTGTCAGCGTGAGCGGGAACTGACATTGAAATTGCAAAAACGGCTGCAACGGACAATGCGATTCGGGTGATCACAGATAGGTTCCTTTTGAAGCAGGTTCGCCTCGCCAGCGGGACGAGTACATTTAGCTGGCTTTGATTCTTGGGATTCCACCTGCTGTCGCCCCATTCTCTGGGCAAAAACAGCAGAACAACTCGGTCGACGGATGAGGCGGGTCAGCCTGACACCCAACGAGCAAATGACCAAACGAGGTCACCAGCCCGCTTCCCCAGGGTCGCGGCAGACTTCCGTCAGGCCCAATGATACTCCCCGATATGCCCAGAACCAAGCATAAACGCCCCGGAGTTAGGACTTCCCGGGCCCGACCGCGACCTCAGCCGGCACCACCTCACGCCACAACCGAAAAAAACGGCAAAACCGCCCCCCGAATTGAGGTGTATGTAGGGTCGCTTCCAAGAGAACGCGGGCGCCGAGCTACTTTCGAAACTTCGTCGCTGCCCACCATTTGTGCCGGCGTCTGGCGGTCATCTCGGTACCGGAATCGATTTTTCCCGCCATTTGCTCCCCCGTGACCTCTCCGATGAAGCTGTGCTCGACTCCCTTTGCATCGGTGTAGGAAAAAGAGAGGGACGCTTGCTTCAATTCCTCGCCACCAAAAACCTGCGCGTAAGTTTCGAGATCATCGCATTCGATCTCGGTGATTTTGTAGGGACCAAACCAACCGCTGAAGTCAGGCATGATGACCAGCCTTTGATCGCTGCCCGAATCCGACAAGTCACATTGCCAGTAGCCGATGATTGGGCGACCGATACGCATGAAGGCCATGCTCGCTTCGGCCCTGGCCGTTTCAAGCTTTCCATCAAAGACATTCGTCGAACGTAGTGCACCGCGAAAGTCCGCACCGCCCAATTCGAATTCAAACTTTCCGTCCGCGATGTGAACGTCGATCGGTTCCATCCCGTCATTCAACCGGAAACCGGCGACCAACCGTCCATCATCAAGCATCGAAATTTGCAGGCTGCGGTTCACACGTCGTTCTCGAAAGCCGACGCTCCAACGCCCCACCTCAGGCGGCGTTTCACGAATCCGATTTCCTTCGACATAGCTTGCGCCATCACGATCATTCGACGCCGTACCAACAAGCTCGTCGTCAACGGTGGATCCCGCTAGCCGCCATTGAAGTTGCCGATCGCCGGTCGGTATCGACACAAAACGCAAACGCTTGTCGCGGAAGCTAACGTTGCTGAGATCGAGAATGCCATGTTCATCGATCCATTGCCCGCCCAAACGTTTTGCCAAGTCGTGATACACCGAAACAATGACTGGTTTGCCATCCACTTCGAGACGCCACTGGCCAATCGACGTGAACGAGAAAAAGTCTTCATTGGATAACCCCGATTCACCGAGTCTCATCGGGCCTTGAAACACATCAACCGACGAAGGATCGTCAGCGAAAGTGGGACATGTGGCGAGGACGATCGCACTCAGCAGTAGCGTTCGAAATGAGCTCATTTGAATCCTCACGTGCGTCGCGTTTCGTCTTTCCAAGCCGAGCCTTCATCATAGCGCACCTGGGTGACGGTTTGTAACCGAAGCGTGACACCGCGGAATCAGCTCTGTTTCCGACTGTAACTTTTTTTCCGCGACTCTAGCGGAAATGCCAACCTCAGCGCGACAATCGATGTTTCGACTTTCGCAACATCTTCTCCAGCAGGTGCTTTAGGCAATGAACAGAGCCATCGCGCTGACCACTGCGGTAGCGATTCTGTGGTTTCCGACTGTCAGTAGCGCAAACGAATTAGAACGTCGTCGTGATCAGCAGAGTGTTCGCGCCGACTTGCCTGAAGTGGGACACCCGACCTTCCTGAGCCCCCACGCCTCGCCCATCGCGATCACCGGTGATCACGTCTTTGTCGTCAACACGCCGTCCGACACGGTCGATGTCATTGCGATTGCATCCAACCGGATCGTCCATCGCATTCCGGTCGGCGTTGACCCTGTGTCGGTCGCCGTCCGTCCCGATGGCAACGAGGTATGGGTTTCAAACCATGTCTCCGACACGGTGTCGGTGATTGACGTCGTCCCCGCGAGCCGCACTTACCTGCATGTGATCGCGACCATTCAAGACATCGATCCGGAAACAAAGGCGACGCGATTTGACGAGCCCGTTGGAATCGCTTTCGCAAACAACACCAAGGCGTACGTTGCGTTGTCGTCCGAAAATCGCATCGCTGTCATCGATGTCGCGGCTCGCAAGGTCACCAAGCGTCTGTTCCTGACCGCTCAAGACCCACGCGACATCGTGGTCCGAGGTGACAGGCTCTACGTCATTCCCTTTGAATCGAACAATCGCACCCAACTCTCTGGCGGGCAGCCCCCGATGGATGGAGACCTTGTGACGTTCGATGCGCACCAGCATTCGGTCGCCAACAACAACGTGCTTTCCCTTGGTGCGGTTGTCGACATCATCAAACACCCCGAAGTTCCTGATCGTGACCTTTATGTTTACGACACCAGCACGGACAAAATCGTCCAGGTGGTCGAGGACCTGGGCACACTCCTTTACGGCCTCACAGTCGACTCCCAAGGCAACGTCTACGTCGCACAGACCGACGCTCGAAACGAAGTCAACGGACGAAGCGGCACGAAAAAGCACGGCCTGGCTCAACTCGAAAACCGCGCCTTTCTCAATCAGATCACGGCGGTACCCTTTGCCAACGGAAAGTACCAGAAACCAACACGGATTGAGCTTGAACCGTTGCCCCCCGAACACCCTGAACCGGGAACGGCCTTGGCGACGCCCTTTGCGATACAGGTTTCCGAGGACGACTCAACACTCGTCGCCACCGCGGCCGGTTCCGACAAGGTCTTCACGGTCGACACCGCGACCGGAAACGTACTTGGAAGCGTCAGGGTAGACGCTGTCCCTCGTGGCTTGGCGCTAATTCATGACAACGATGGGCAACTAAAGGGCGGCTGGGTTTTCAATGCAGTCGAAAACTCAGTTGTATCGCTCGACCTGTCCGATCGCTCCCATCCCGTGGTCAAAAAACGGATCGCCCTCGACGACCCCACGCATCCTGTCGTCAAACGAGGACGCATCGCATTCAACACCGCAGCGGCTTCGACGACCGAGACGTTTTCCTGTGCAAGTTGTCACCCAGACGGCCACACCGATCAATTGCTCTGGGTATTGAAAACTCCGATCGTGACCGGTGGCGACCAAATCATGCCCCGCTCCACGATGCCGATTCGTGGACTCCGTGACACGGCGCCGTTTCATTGGGACGGCATCCCGGGCGATCCCTATGGTGGCAATAACAGTGCCAACGTGCATGGCAATGTCGAACCCAATGCTGAACTTGACGTTCCCGAAAGCACCACTCGGAACCTGATCGACGGCGGGCTCGCCTCCACCATGGCGATGGTCGGTCACGAGGGTAAGAACGACGAAGGAAAGTCTGGTCGACTCAGCGCGCAGCAACGCGATGACATGGCGACCTTTTTGTTGAGCGTCCCCTACCCGCCTGCGCAGCGCCGTGCCTACACCAATACCGTTTCCGATCGCGCGCTCGATGGGTTCAAGCTGTTTCATATCGACGGTGACCATCAAGGCGGCCCGACTCCCAACGTATGCGGTGACTGTCATCGCATGCCCTATTGGGTCAGCACCAACACGCCGGGCTCGGGAATGGACGCGCCGACCTGGCGAGGTGCGTATGACCGATGGCTGATTCTGCCTCAGGGTCGGTTGAACATCATCAGCTTTGACTTTTTCCGCAGCATCACCGAACTTGGTATCCCCGAACGACGCTTGTGGCAATTCTCTTGGGCCGGCCGAAGACGATTTGATCCCGTTTGGGACATGGTCTTGGAAGGCAGTACGGGATACTCGGGCGCATTCGCTCGTCAATTGACGCTTGACCCCGCGACAGCGGATGACACCGCGACGGTCGAACTGCTGCACGAGCTCGAACAGGCGGCCGAGGAAGGTGCGGTCGTCCTTGAAGTGGATGGTGTCCTACTAGGCGACAACAACTCGACAAGCGTCTCACTGAAGTACGACGGCTCGGGAAGTTACGTTTGCAACGAAACGCGAACGGCCTACCCGACTGAACGCTTGCTCGCGATGGCATCAACCAAATCTTTTGTTGGCACCTTCTCAGCCCGGCACGGAAACGCGGCCGACGTCGATCATCCTCAACCAGCCATTTGGACACTCGGCCCCATCGAGCAACAACGCGGACATCAAGACTTCCCCGTGCTCCACCCAGGCAAACGTCAAATGACCGTTAGTGGACGGCATGTCAGTGAAGCCCCCAACATCGTCGTCAATGGACGCCGCACCGATGGAAGCGTCTCGATCGATGGCGAAACGCTAACCATCACGCTTGAAACACTTCCCGAGAAAGGGATGCATTTGATTCAATTGCAAAACCCGAGTGGTCAATTCAGCAACGACTTTATCTTTCACATCGTCGACAACGCTGATGACGCACGCGAATTGAAACAACGCATCAACGCGCGTCGAACCAACCAGCAAATCGCACTCAGCGATGCCGTCAACCGAGGCGATCGCGATGCAGTTGAGCGGGCGTTGGCGGCCGGTGCCAACATCAACGGAAGACGACCGCGAGAAGGTTCGACGGCGCTCAGCAACGCGGCTCTGCGTGGCAACGTCGAGATGGTGAAGTACCTGATCGACAAAGGTGCCCGCGTATCGAGGGGCAACGAAGATGGAAACACGCCGCTGCACGTCGCCGCCTTCATGTGTCGCGAAGAAGTGGTTCGATTGCTCCTCGAACAAGGAGCGACGCCGGCGGTCGAGAATGATCGCGGCGAAACCGTCGTCGATGTCGTTTCAGGTGAATGGTCCGATGGTCTAGCCGGTTTCTACACCGGAATCGGTCGCGCGATCGGAATGCCCGTCGATCTCGAGCAGATTCAACAGGATCGTCCAAGAATGGCAGAACTATTGCGCGAAGCCAAAGACGACTAGAAGACGCCACCGAGCAAGAAAGCGAAAGCAAGCGATTACGGTCGTGCTCGCAGGCTTCTCGAGATGGTAAGGCCGCTGATAGAAATATCGGCGGTACATCGTCGCCTTTCGCTCCGCGAAAGTTGCGTTTCTGAGCGATACTTTCGCGGAGCGAAAGGCGACAATCGCGATACCAGAAGCTCGTGTGGCCTTACGATTCCTGTTCGACCAGTCGCAACAGCTTTGGAATGAACACGCGTAATGCTCGCGACCGATGGCTGATCGCTCGTTTGACAGCCAGATCAAGCTCGCCGAAGGTGCGATGGTATTCGCGGATGATGAACAGTGGGTCATAACCAAACCCAGCCGTTCCGGTTCGCTCGGTCGCGATCCTACCGCCGCACTTAGCATTGGCTTGGATGCGAACGTTGCCTTCAGGATCGGAAAGACAGAGGTAGCAGTTGTATTGCGCCCCCCGTTTTTCTTCGGGCACTCCGGCAAGCGATTCCAACAGTTTGTCGTTGTTCGCCTCGTCATCACCGTGTGTCCCGGCGTAACGAGCGGAATAGACACCCGGTTCACCTTTGAGTGCATCAACCGACAGACCGCTGTCTTCGGCAAGCACCCAGCGGCCGAGGTGTTTGGCTTGCTCGGTCGCTTTGAGCGCGGCGTTTTCGGTGAACGTTGTGCCGGTTTCCTCGACGTCAAATGACTCGGGAATCTCGCAAAGAGGTGTCAGCTTGATCCGATCCGCGGGAAGCAACAAGCGAAGTTCAACGAGCTTTTTTGCGTTGTTGGTTCCCAGGACAAGATCAAACATGATTATCGACGGCCGAAAGCCGAGCTGTAGAGGCTGCGTTTGGACGGTTTCGGGACCGCGATTGGCGTTGGCTTGACGTCAAACGGAATCTTGTCGATGTGATTCGCTGCAATCCCTTGTTGTGGAATCACACGAGCCACTTGGTCATTTAGCGCGCTGTACTTCTTCATCACGCGTCGAATCTCGGGCGAGTATTCGAAACGACCATCGGGCAATTCGCGTCCCAGTTCGTCAAAGCTACCAATTGTCACAATCGATTTGAAGCGGTCGTGGAATTGGTAAGCCTCGACTCCGTCAGCGCGAAGCTTGGCCGTCATCTTTTCAGCGTCTTCGGCGAATTGATCCAAACGACGCAGGTTCGGCAAGAACTTTTTGTCGTTGCGTCCATCGACAACGGTCTCGAGTCCCTGGAACGTACGAACGATCACCGTGAACTTGCCTTTGTTTTGCAACAGATTGTTCGATGGGAAATCTTTGTTGAGCGCGTGGACGAACGAGTCGACCTCAGGTGCATCAAAGTACTCTTTGGGAAGCAATGGGTTGCGAGTGACAAACGCAGACGCCATCGGTCCTTTGCCCTTCTTGGCGCGAGTCAATTTGTCTTTGATCGCGCTGAGCATGGTGACAGGCTTGTCGGGATCGGCGACTTCCTGGTTCTTTTTGTCAAAGACTGAAGGCGATGCGGTACGAATCGATGCGAGGTCTTTTTCGAGATTCTTGTTTTCGACCGAATCGTATTCACCAACCAGAACGGCGTAGGCTTCGTATTCGTATTGGTTGGCGTAACGCATCTTAGGGGCGTTGCGATCGGGTGAATTCAACTTGCCAGTGAAGTCAAACTTCTCGTTGTAGATATAGGCTGGCAACCGCATTTCACTGCGGATTTCGGTGGCCAGCTTTTGTGCACGCTGCTTTGCGTCGTTGCCGACAAAGGTCGCGGCCAAAATCAACCAAGGCCCGTCTTCTGCACTCAGCTTGAACGAGTTTGCATCAGCAATCGGCTTCGCCTTTGCTGTGCGACCAAAAATCTTCAACAAGCTAGGGGTGTCCGCAAAGGTCACACTCGAAGTGACCGTCAACAAACAAAGTCCGAGCAAACAACGTTGGAACATGGCAGAAGACATCCGTGACTTCTTGGTTGGGGAAACGCTTACCAAAAACGTAAGTATGCGATTTACCAAAAAGGGCCCTCGAGGCGGAAGAGCATCTGATTGCCTGCAGCCAATCGCGGTTTTCCGCACACTCGATCTGGCACAGGCGGACTGCGGGCGGAAGCGAACATTTCCGCGTAGAGACAGGGAGGGCAAACAAACCGCTGCATTGATTGCGAAATGCAAGCAACTGGAATCCAACGGAATTGGAGAAAACGGATGTTGGTGCTGACAAGGAAAATTGGAGAAGAATTGGTGATCGACGGGAACACACGAATCGCAATCCAGCGAATTCGTGGCCGCCGCGTCACACTTTCAATCGAAGCGCCGAAAGAGGTTTCGATTCGCCGTCACGAGCTCGTGTTCGACCTTCCGGAACACTTGCCCAGCCTACAAGAGCAGGCAAACTTGCAAGTCATGCCTAGCCCTCACCAGCAGGGCAACCGTGACGCTCAATCACAAAAGGCTCGCTAGTGCTCGAGATTGCGATTGCGCTTCCATCAGCAGAAATCCTTGCCGAAGTTCACACAACTGAGCCGCGATCGCGTAAGCGGCCGGGCCTTTCTCGCCTTCAACCTTAGTGCGCGTCGGCAAGGGCCCGAGGCCTGACGGCCAGCGGCTCACGGGCGCAGCCCAAACTGCGCAAGAAGTTGCTCTGGTGGCACCAAGATTGCAATCCGCAGCACTCGACTTAGGCGGCCCTTCGCACGCTTTCGACTGCGTCGTTGCGTACGAACACGCCATCGGCTTGCATCATTTCGCCCGTGTCGCGATCACGAAAGCCGGGGGTCAGAAGCATCAAACGATAACCGAGCGATTCCATCGAATCGATCGCATCGCGCCAAGTCTGGGCGCCCTCATAGAGCGGCGAAATCGACAACTCGGCTTGAACCGCGATGATCTTGTCGAGACACTCCGAGGCGCCGGCCAACACATGGTGCTCGTGACCTTGAACATCGAGCTTCAAATAACAACGATCGCCAGGGCGATAATAGTTGTCGAACACCTGATCGAGCCGACGAACCGGAACGTCACAGGTCGAAATGTAGGCCGCTTCGGGGGCCGCATCGACATGTGCTTGTAACATCGGTTGCAGCGAACTGCTTTGTGAGTTGGCGGAGACGTTCAGCGTTGCCGTGCTCTCTTCGGCACCAAGTGCAAACGATTCGACTTGCCACGACGAAAAGCTCCAGCGATTCAGCTTGAGTTTGGCAAAGGCTGACGGGAGGGGCTCGAACGACACAATGCGTCCGCGGTAGCCGCTCGAGATCAATTCTCGGCCGTATTGGCCTTTGTTTGCACCGACATCAAACACCAAGTTGATGTCATATCGCCGCATCAAATCGGAGTATTCGTTGCCTTTCGAGATCCGATTCTTCACCCGCAAGTAGGTGTTTCGGAGAGGTACTTTCGCGAAATAGAGGTCCGACATCCTGTCTGAGTCCGCTTGTGAAAGTGGGCGAGCAATACCGCTGAGGTCCTTGTTTTGCGAACCATACCGCGATTGGGGACACCGACGTAAGACGAATCACCGTGAAACTGGGCAATTTTGTCGTAGTGGACGAGGCAACGAGTCCCTCGATCGCTGCTCTCGAGACCCAAGAGTTTCAAGATTGAAGAGTTTCGAAATCAAGGAGCTGGGGACTCGTGGCCTCGTCCACTACGGAAGAATTAGAATGGACGTTATGGACACGAGGCAAACTTGGCGACGTCGCGCGATCATCATTTCGATCGTCTTCCACATTGGATTGGCGATCGTCCTCTTTGCCTGGTACTTGCCGCAGCGAGAAGAAGCCAGCCATCCGAACGAATTCGCGATCGCCAGCGGCGCGGCCTCCGAGCCAGCCCGAACGTCCCCCCCGCCCGACCTTCCCAAGCCAGCTCCGGCTCCCGATGTGCCAGCGGACCAACTTGAAGCTTCGATCGAATCCCAGATCGAGCAATTCGAAAAACTGCCCGACGAGCGAAAGCTCTCAGAGCTGGAAAAGAACCTGCAGCGACTCGAAGCGATTTCGAACGAGGAGTCGGTGGCGGAAGTCACCTCATCGATCGCCAACACGCTCGGACTCGAGGCGGGCGCCGAACCGGCTGAGCAAGAACCTGAAGGTGCGTTTGATCATCAGACAGCACAACTGCACGATGTCCAACGCGTTGAGGGTGACGACGGAAAGGTTCGCTACCAATCGGTGCTGGTCGACGCGGAGGGTCGAACGCAATCGGTCGACATGTCAGCGGCGGAAGGCGAATCGGCGTACGAGGCGTTTCAACAAATGAAACGTTATCCCTTCGCGGCAGAAATCTATCGTAACGTCGTGATGCCGTTGATTCAAAAATCGATCGAGGCGTCTGAGCTCGCCGAACAGGCAATGATTGAAGCTGAACGCCTAGAAAGCGAACAGCAGTAAGTGATGGCACATTGCCGCCTATCGCTCCGCGAAAGTTGCGTATGCCGGCGCTGCTTTCGCGGAGCGAAAGGCGACGATCCAACTACTTTCGCGATCTCAGGGTCAACCAGATCGCGTACTCTTCAACGGTCACGCGACCATCGCCGTTGGCATCAGCCTTTGCGGGGCTGATCAACATGCTTTCCCACTCGGCCGGCGTCAGCTGGCTGTCGTTGTTCTTGTCATAGCGTGTGATGATTCGCTTTGCATACGTCACAAGCTTGGGATCAGGTTTGACGTCCGAGGGCACGGATGAACCGGTCGACGCGTCACTTGACGAAGAGCCTGAGTCGGAACCAGACGATGCGGATGACGATGTGTAGGTGGAGCCTGATGCTCCGTCGCCCATTTCGAGTGCACGCATGGCCTCGGCAACGGTGATGATTCCATCACCGTTTAGGTCATTGCGAAAGAAAGCCGCGATCACATCCTCATTCCACTCCGTGGCATACTCCGTCATCGTGACCTGGCCATCACGATCGCCATCTTTGTCTTCAAAGAACCGCGGCAATCCCTCTGGCAAAGATCGTGGCGTTGAACGATACGACTTACGATCGCCAAACACGTCTGGCGGATCTGACTTGCGTTTTCGATCATCGTCACGTCGACGATTTCGGTCGTCGTTCGCCTGAGCCTCTTCTCGGCCTTCACGGCGACGAGCGTACCGCACGGTCAACTCGCTCTCCGACAGTTTTCCGTCACGGTTGCGGTCAAAGTCCATTGGGTTGCCAGAGAACCTCGACAGTTCTTCTTTGGTCAAGAATCCATCTCGGTTGCGATCGAACTGGCGCATCCGTTCGGACGCCTCTCGACGATCGGCGTCGGTCACGGTGACATCCATCATCGCAGCGGTCGCACCAAAACCGAGCAGCGGTGTTGGTTCTTCTTCGTTGCCAAACCCAGGCACCAACAACTCGGCCATCAGGGCAGCTTCGTCGGTGGAGTTGGTTCGAGTCCGACTTGATGAACCGCCCGAATCGCGTCCCTCACGTTCGGCGCGCATCTTCTCGAAGCCTTCGCTGATCTTCTTGAGCGAGATCGGCGAGCCCACCTTGATACTTGGGTCCGCCTGGGCCATGCGGCCGATCATGAATTGGGCTGGCCCCTGCTGTTCGTCGGGATCGAGGACACCGTTTCCGTTGGTGTCGAGTCGTTTGAGCATTTCGGTTGGGTCGAATCCGCCTCGTCCGCCCCCGCCCCGGAAACCACCAGGACCACCTCGGGAACCGCCGCCAGGGCCGCCACCACCGGGACCACCGCGAAATCCACCGCCGCCACGATCACCGCCGCGGTCACCGCGATCTCCACCACCGCCTCGCTGAGCCGAAACGGTGGTTGCCGTGAGGATCGTCAGGGCCACGCAGGCAAAGATTCTTGCAGTATTCATATTGATGGAACCCACCGTCGGGGGCGGGGTTTCGGTGCTGTTGTGCGGGATCGCTAATCTATACGGTACTGCAAATCGGGCTCATTTCCGGTCCAAAATGGGCGTCCCGCGGGCAAAACGTCGCGCGGAGAATCGGTTTTTCCAGCGATTCATGGTTTCTGCCGTGAAATCAGCCCGTATGAATCAGCCCCCTGGGTGATCTGACTGCGCGGGCGATCCGGCTGCGTGGGCGGTGGCAGGGCAGATTCGCCAACAGCATCGATATCTCTCTCCGGTTTGTCATTCGCGGTGCACTCGATACGATCGTCGCGAGATCAACCCCGCTCGTGTCACGCATACTTCGTCGCAATCGTTGGAGCACCCATGCCAATTCTCGGTTCCCATGTTTCCGTAGCCGGTGGACTCGACAAAGGGGTCGCCCGCGCCCTCGAGGTTGGTTGTGAGGCGATCCAGGTGTTCACCAAGAATAACAACCAGTGGAAAGCGAAACCGCTGACCGACGAAGTCATCGAAAACTGGAAGTCGGCTTACGAGTCGTCGGGCATGCGCGGTCGTGTCGCGCACGCGTCCTACCTGATCAACATGGCGACACCGGATGACGCGCTTTTTCAAAAGTCAGTCGATGCGTTGGTGATCGAACTCGAACGAGGCAACGTTTTGGACCTCGACGGTCTGGTCGTGCACCCCGGCGCCTTCACCAAGAGTTGCGAAGAAGACGGCATCAACCGAATCATCGACGCCGTTGCCGAAGTCATCGATCGCGTCCCGGCAGGTTCATGCCGACTATTGCTCGAGAACACCGCTGGCCAAGGCACGTGTCTCGGTCACACCAACGAACAACTTGCGCAGATGCTCGACGGAATTGCCGACGATGATCGCGTCGGGGTGTGCCTGGATACCTGTCACGCCTTCGCAGCCGGCTACGAGATCAACACGGCGCAAGGGTTTGCCGACTGGCGGCAAGAACTCGATGATCTGTTACCGGCAGGTTGCGTGAGTGCCTTGCATTTGAACGACAGCAAGAAACCTTGCGGGAGTCGTGTTGATCGTCACGAACACATTGGCCGCGGCGAATTGGGCGTCGATGCCTTTCGCTTCCTTTTTGCTGACGACATGCTCGGCGAGATTCCAGGTTATCTCGAAACGGAAAAGGGAACCGACGAAGAAACCGGCGAAGATTGGGACGTGATCAACCTGCGCGTCTTGCGAGATTTGTTCTAACGGCATCGGCTCGACGTCCAATCGCCGTGCGGATTGCTGTAAACTTGATGCTCCATTGATTTGCAGCATCGTTCTCGTTTGCAGGAATGCACGGTGAGTTCAGAGAATCCCTATCAGCCGACGACCGCGATCCCCGAACAGCCCCTCGGTGTGAACAAGGTCAAAGTCAAGCCGTTTGAATTGATTGAACGCGGCAGAGGGTTGATTGCCGGCAACTACTGGCTGTTTCTCGGAATCGCGTTCATCTCGATTCTGATCGGCTCGGCCGTACCAATGGGAATCATCTTTGGCCCCATGCTTGTTGGCCTCTACTTTTGCTACATCGATCAAGAATCGGGGCGAAAGGTAGAACTTTCCACACTCTTCAAAGGCTTCGAATACTTCAAGGAGTCGTTGATTGCGTGGCTTTGCATCTTCGCATTTACCATCTGCGCCGTGTTGGTCGGCATGCTCTTGATCGGGCTTCTGATCTTCCTGCCAATGGTCTTGATGATGGATCAGCAACAAGAGCCGCCGCCGGCCTTCTTCTTGATGCTCATCCTGGGCTACATCCTGATCCTTTTTATCAACCTCTTCGCCTACCTACCCTTCATGTTCACCTTCCAACTGATCGCTGATCGAAAACTCGATGGCGTCAGCGCGGTGAAGCTCAGTTACCGAGGCGTGCGGGAAAACTTGTGGGGCGTCTTCGGCTTCCTGATCGTGATCATGTTCTTGTCGATCCTGCTCGCGATGATGTGCTACGTGCCGGCCATCCTATTCATGCCGATTTCGTTCGCAGCGACATTCGTGCTTTACCGAGACATTTATGGTCCGCCGCCACAAGTCCCCGAAGCACCTGCGTCCTAACCACGGCTTGATGACACGGTCGTAGCTACCTTCGCCAGAAGGTGGTTCGTGCAGCCGCGGTGGCCATCAGCCTTTTGAGGTGGAAGCGGTTGCGTGCAAGCACCCTGCCAAAGTGTTAACGCGACATTCGAAACGTTCCGCGGTCCTTGCGACCGCGGAACGTGGCGTTGAATTGGTTGGCGTCGATGTGGGCCGACATTTTGTAGGTGCCTAGCAGCGGCAGTCGTTGACTTGAGGTGTAGCAGTCGCAGCTGCCCGCAGCGCGTTCCAACTTGGCCGGATAGACAAACGGAACCACGCCCGCGAATCGTCCCACAAAAACAGCCCGATAGGTGTCGGGAGCCGTTTGGCGAATGTGTGCCTTGAGAGGTCCGCGGTGTCCCGTCGTTTGGCTCGTCCAAGAGCCGCGCCAAAAACCAGACGGCGAAGCCGCCGAACCCGAAGCGGCCAGAAAACAGATCAACAATGCGGTAACGGCGAGTCGGCGAAACATGACACTCGATTCCAATAAATGCGAAGAAACGTCCAGATGGATCTACCTTTCAGCTGAACGCGGGTCAACGCAATCGAATGCCTTGCGGGCAATCGCAGGTAAATGCGATCAGCCGACTCGCAGTGCCGCTGCGACTGTGACAACCGGAACAATCGGTACAACCGGTTTCGCTTGCACGTCCGACAGCTCTTTCGGAATCAAACTCGGTTTACCGTCGCAATCTGAGCGTTTGCTAGCCGATGCATAACCCTACCGGCGAGGATCGACTGAGTGGGTCGATCCGACGCTCAACTATCGGAGCGGGTCGTCGAGAACGGCGAATTGTTGTGCCGTATTGAATTCAGGTGAGTCGACTCAACTGAACAAGATGCGGACGACATGTGGGAATCGTCGTTGCAACTCGGCAACTTACTCTCGCGGATTTGAATTAAAGGCGGTGTGGCTACGCTTGGGCGTGTAGTCACACCACTTTTTTTGTTGGGTCGCATCCCTTTGCCGATTTCTGTGAGCCGAACGCGCTAGCGTCGGGCCCTACAATCGGTTGCCCGACTCCAACGGCCAATGTCGAAAGGCCCGACTCCAAAAGCCCGACGCTCGCGCGTACGGCTCACAGCGTCAAAAAGATGAGTGAGCTTGCCGGATCGGCGTCGCTGTGGCTCCTTGATCCGGCCTACGCAGTATGGAACGGATTCTGATAGCCCGGTGTGTCGCCCAAGCTAATTCCCATTGCTCGTGCGGTGACAACGGCCGAACCACGAGGATCGACTGTTCGCAAATGACTCACCGCATGCTCGATCGGCACGCTCAAGATGTTCGGCGGGTCACAACAAACCATGTGGCCGAATTGTTTTTCAACAATTAAGCGCACAGCGTGCGCGCCATATTGGCTTGAGAGCACGCGGTCGAAGGTTGTTGGACCTCCGCCACGTTGCAGGTGACCGAGCACCACGCAGCGAGTTTCTTGGTCGATGCGCTGCCCAAGCTCCTGGGTGACGACTTGCCCGATGCCACCCAGCTTGGCTTGCAAGTTGATTTGCTTCTCATCGTCGGTCACCAGCGAACCGTCAGGCAAATGAGCCCCTTCGGCAACGACCACCAAGGTAAAGTTCTTGCCGAGTTTTGTTCGCTCTTCGATTTTGGCCACGATATTTTCGTAGGTCCAATGAATCTCGGGAATCAAGATCACATCGCCACCGCCTGCGATGCCACCATGCAAGGCGATCCAACCGGTATGCCGCCCCATCACTTCCAAGACCATCACGCGGCCGTGACTGGCGGCGGTGGTGTGTAACCGATCGAGCGCATCGGCACAGCAGAGCACGGCACTGTTGAAACCAAAGGTAAAAGCGGTTGCCGACAAATCGTTGTCGATGGTCTTGGGAACACCCACCACGGGCAAACCGGCTTCGTGGAACTGAAGCGCCGTCGAAAGCGAGCCATCACCCCCAACGACGATCAACCCCTCGAGATTCAAGTCGTCAAAGGTCTTGCCAACCTGCTTGACCAGCGCGGGATCAATCTCCGCTCGCCCCGACGCGCCGACGCGAGCGCCGAAGCGTCCCTTGTTGGTTGAGCCAAGAATCGTGCCGCCCTGGACAAGGATTCCCGCCGTGTTCTGAGGCGTTAGCACTCGGTAACGAACGGGATCGGCGAGGCCTTCAAAGCCATCTTCAAATCCGACCACTTCGTAACCAAGCCAGAAGCCCGCCTTGGAGACCGCGCGGATGACGGCGTTCAGGCCGGGGCAATCGCCGCCGGACGTTAGGATTCCGATTCGCTTTTTGCCAGGCTGCAGTTGATCCGACATGCCAAAGTCACCTTGTCGTCTTGCGGGGCGTCATCATGAGGCCTGCATCATTACGGCTGAACCTCTCGCTGGCAATGCTCGGTCGACAAGCCGACTTTTAATTCTCAACCGCCCCAAGAAGGGGACGCGACACGGGCGGCATGCTTGGCAAATTGCACAAGCTCCGCCCGGTCACGCAGTCCATGTTTCTTCATAATCCGAGAGCGATAGGTTTCGACTGTTTTCACACTCAAGAACAAACGTTCGGCCGCTTGCTTGTTGGTCAAACCATCGGCAAGCAGCGACAAAACTTCTGATTCGCGCCCCGAGAGCTGTGGAGGTGATTGCAAGTACTCGGCCGCGTCCGTTGTTGCGACTTCGGACGCCACGTTGACCACGCTGGCTGGTGAGTGCGACGCTGCATGTGAATGACTGATAAAGACGCGTCCCTGATGCACGCACCCAATCGCGACCGCCATCTCATCGATCGATGCGTCCTTGATGAGGTAGCCCGACGCGCCGGCTGCAATCACGGCCTGGGCAAACTCGGGGCCGTCGTCATTGGTAAAGGCAAGGATGCGAAGGGTGGGCAATTGTAGATGCAATTGCTGAAGCTCAATCAAACCTTCCGGACCCGACACGGTGGGGTCGACGACGACGACATCCGCAGAGGATTCGATGGCGAGCGATGTCGCACCCTCGAGCGTGCTTGCCTCGCCAACAAACTGAAGATCGCTGCGGGTTTCGCAAGCCATCTTGATTCCCGCACGAACGATCTCGTGCGAATCAATGATTAAAACGCGGATGGGCATTGGGCGACTGTCAAAGGTTGGGGCTGCAAAGCAAATGCCCCGTTTGCTTCGCGATCGTTGGGTGGGATCGCCGTGACCATTTGTTAGCCCCAATCACGGCCGTCGAAGACGAAGATCAGACTTTTCCCGTTATCAAAACGATGAACATCAGCGATGCCCGACGGGAGATGCCTTTCACTTGCGGTCGATCGACAACTTAAACGTCGCACGTCGATTGAATCACGCGGTCGAAAAACGAGCGATAGTCGCAACTGAGCAGCGTGGCGGTTCGTGCTGCGCAAAGCGTAGCGATTACGCGACATGAAAGGCGCGAAGCGACAGGAAAGAATTTTCGACGGCCGAGGACATTCCTCAACAAGCCCCAATGCCCCATGTTGCTGAGAACGTCCTCAGGCCGTCGATATGTCGCCTTTTCACTGGTAACGCTCAAAAGTAGCACCTGATTCGCAAACGGTGCTCAATGTTCGCAAAATTGCCACGAAAGTAAGGGTTTCCCCTACGCCGACCGCTTTTCAGCTTGGGTCGCGGCGGTGTATCACGTCGGGTTGTATCGACGATGCCGAATGAACAACGCGCAATGGCTTCGCACTGCTGTTGATGCCTAAGCCATCGGGCAGAAGATTCTTGCGAAGGCTCGGTACGACAATCCATCGACTCTCAAAGATTCCCAAGACTCACTCGAGCGACTCCCTTGAACCATGCCCGTCATTGTGCTTGACGATCCAACCGACGAGCGACTTGAGCCGTTTATCGATCTGCGCCACGACACCGCGCGGCCTCGCGGTAAGTATTTCGTCGCCGAGGGCAGATTGCTCGTCGAACGTTTGATCGCGAGCCAATACAACATCGTCTCGCTGTTGGTCACGCACGGGCACGAAAACGAATTCGCCTCGCTCTTGCCGGTCGAGATTCCCGTGTACTCGCTGCCGCCGGAGCAGTTGAAGTCGCTGGTCGGATTCGACTTTCACCGCGGCGTGATGGCACTCGCTGAGCGCCAACCGCTTCGATCGATGGATGCTTTCGAGTTTGACCCCCACGACCTGCCCATCGCGATCGGCTTGGTTGGCATTTACGATCCGGCCAACGTCGGTGGGATCATGCGATCGGCCGCCGCGTTTGGAATTCGACACGTGCTCATTGGCCCGGGAACAATCGATCCCTTCGCTCGCCGCGTCCTAAGAGTCAGCATGGGGAACCTTTTCAAACAACGCCTCTACCATTGGGACACGCCTGAGCAGCAGATCGAAACACTCTCGCAGCAGAAGGGGATCGACAGTCTCGCGACGACCCTCGCCGAGGATTCGATTCCGCTCGATGAGTATGCTTTGCGTTGTTCCAACCAACGGCCCAGCGGTTTGCTGATCATCGCCGGCCACGAATCGGAAGGGATTCCCGAGGCGATTCAACAGACGGCAACGCATCGTGTTTCGATTCCGATGAGCCTCGGTACCGATTCTCTGAACGTCTCGGCCGCCAGCTCCATCTTCATGTACGCACTTTCGCGAGTGTATTCCTCGTAGACCGAGTGTATTCCTCGTAGACGTTGTCTCCAAACGAGGTTCGCGCCCCAAATCACGTGCATTTCAGCCTAAGCTAAACACCCACCCGATCACCGACGACCGATTCCAGCAAGCTCATGCATCCGATTGAAAATCCCTACCTCTCACCCGAGCCCCAAGATGATGACTTTGGCAATCTTGGCGACGGTGAATCGATCCGGGTGCAAGCCCGCGCCGGCATGTTCATCACGTTTGGGTTGGCCCAGGGGTTGATCGCAACCGCCGCGATCATGTTGTTCGTGCTTGGAATCGACGGCGAGCCAGACGAAGACCCGTTGTTTCTTTACATCGGTGGCGGCGCAGCAATCCTGATGATCTCGACGGCGATCTTGCTACCGCTGCTGTTGCGAGCCAAGGCGGTTCACGACTACCGCAGCAGCAACGAGAAGATGCAGCCCCCGATCGACATTGACCGCACGCCCAACCGTGCGGCATCCCGACTACTGGGCGTCTACCGCGGATCGACGATCACAAGCCAAGCTTGCCTGGAAGGCGCGGGGATTGTGAATCTCGTGCTCATGATGCTCGACAACCAAATGATGATTCACCTCGCCATCGTGGGTATTTGTTTGTTGGGCATCGTCGTGCAACTTCCGACGACGCAGCGAATGAAAAACCTGCTCGAAAACGCCTATCACCAGTGAGCCGTAAGCGCGTAAGCGGCCGGGCATCAAACGCTGGCATCTTATGGGCAAGGGCCCGAGGCCTCACGGCCAGCGGGGTCACTCGTTGGCAAGGTAGATGTATCGATCGGGTGCGATCGCAACGATGTAACGATTGCGTCCGTTTTCGATCTCGACCGTCAACTGGCGAGCGGCCGCGGTCGGCTGCCCTTGGAAATCAAGCGGCTCCAACGCGACGTGATGTCTTCCCGCAGGCAGCTCGGCTCGCAGCACCTGAATCTCTCGAGGCAACAGCCCCCAGCATCGCGTGTCCGCCTTTTCGGCGCCGCTCCATGCCGACGCGGCTGCAAAATGAAAAAGCGACCCGGCCGAACCTTCGAGACCAAGAGAATCTCCCACTTCTGCAACGGTCGCTTCTTTGGTCACTCGCCGAACGACGGCGCGAGCGATCGTGTAGGGCTGTTCGGCTTCCGTTTGGCGGACGGCCAGTTCCGTGACGTCCGTCAACGTTTGCGTTGCACCAAAAAGCTCCCCATTGATCCGTGTTCCGATCGCAGCGATCGATGATTCCGGTACAACGACCGTCGGAATCTTCACTTGAGCAATGTTTGGCAGCACAACTTCGTCGCCGTCGTCATCGTCCTCGTTTGTCTCAGCATTCAAAACGGCCGACGCAATACTAAGCGCAGCTGAGGTCGTAGGTGCCGTCGTTTCCTGCAGCACAGGACCCCGTCCGACGCAGCCGATCACATACAACACCCCATTGCCGGCTGCGCTGTGAACACCTCCGCTGGCACGTGCGATATCTTCCTGAGCCGGCGCGAATTGCGGACGCGCGGCACTGACCAGCTGATAGGCTCGCGCCGCATCGTCATAGTCACGGTGCGTCGCTTCGCGCAAGATGCCTCGCAAGTAGGGCGCGAGGGCAAGCGGCTGATAAACATCAGCGGCATCAAGCAAACCGCGTTGTTCCGCTTGACGTGCCAATTCACTTTGCTTCATCGAAGCCTGCAGCGAATACGCTTCGGCATCCGATCCATCACCAGCAAGCGAACAAACCGCGAGCATCGCGCGGATCATCACTTCTTCATAACCTGCCGGGCGAAAAACGCGTGCGTTGTCGTCGGTCAGGATCGCCGTCGCTTCATGGGCAAGCGAGAGCTTCGGTTGAGCGTCGAACTGATCTCGCAACTGACGCAGTCGACCTTGCGCCGACTCCCGATCACCTGCCGCCAGTTCGACCATCGCAAGGTCAAGCGAGACCGCACGAGCAAGCTTGCGATCTCTGTCGTGTATTTCCGTGAGGCCTTCTCGCGCTACCGAAAGCTCGCCGAGTGCGTACGACTGGCGAGCCGAATCGATCGATAGCTGTGAACGCGCGCATCCCGAACTGGCGACAAGAACGAAGCTTGCAACCACAAACGAAACGGGACAAAGCAGCGCCGCCGCGGCTCGCACTGCGTGTGGCATGACCATCAACTCGGCTTAACCGTCCGCTTGATCGAATGGACCGTAGTTCCACCACTTTCCACCGCGCGTCTTGGAATAACCCTTGCGAATCGTTGCGTTCTCTTTCAGCGATTCTTGGGTATGCAGATTCACAAGTTCAAGGGTCAAGGTGTAGTCGCGCTGGCTACTCTTGTTGCGGTCCGTTGTCCCCGTGGTGACTTTGGCGAACATCAAGTAGTCAAGCGGGTTGCCTTGCTTGTTCAACACACTGGCAAAGACTTGCTGGTTGGCGGGCAAGAAAAGTGAATCGGGACGCATGCGCGTTTCAAGCAATGCGGCATCAACAACCCTACGACTCATCGGACGGAAGGCGTCGGACGAACTGAGCTGCGCGTCAATGCGTTCGTAGAGTTCTTCTTTGAAGTCGGCGAGTTCTTCGGCACTGGCGTTCTCGACACCCACGAAACAGACCGAAGCGCGACCACCCGCAAGCGCGGATCCAATCGTTTGCATGTCAAGCGGCGCATCGCCCGCAGCCTGATCAAAGACAACCGGCTGAACCGGCGGCGGACACCTCGAAAGCAACTTCGCAACCGCTTCGTCGATCAGTGGATTCCAAGTGGCGGCACCCGCTGCGTGACTGCCCACCATGTCCTTGTCGTCGGTCGCAAGCAGGTGTCCGTATTGGCGGCCTGCACAGCCAGCGGCAAGCAGGGTCAGGAGTGCGGCGCAGAATGTCGTCGATCGGACGTTCATGATCTTCCGTGCGGTTCGGGTCGTGGGTCGAGCGGGAGATTGCTAGCAATCAGAAATCGATTTGCAGGAATCGCCACACCGGGGAATCGGATAATTGCGGCCTCACGTCAACGGCGGTTTGGCCACACTTCCGCTTTCATCGCATCGGAAAACGGGCTCGGTGTTCGTTCGGAAAAGAGACTTCTACGCCAAACTTGCGACGCTTTGCCTGGTCGCCCCGGCCTTCCCAAACACCCAAGAACCGCTACTGCCGAATCCCCTCCACTCGTTCCCCCTCGTTCCCACGCTCCGCGTGGGAACGGACTCTTGGACGCTCCGCGTCCCCTTCGCGGACCGTAGCCACCTTCCCGGAACGTAGCTACCTTCGCCAGAAGTTGATTTTCACTCTCACCACGCTCTGGCGAGCGTAGCTACGAAGCTTGTCGTCCCAGTCGATGGGCGTATTGCGAAAAGATTCCGGCTAAAGCTCGGGACTACGAACTCACCACGCTCTGGCGAGCGTAGCTACGAAGCTTGTCGTCCCAGTCGATGGGCGTATTGCGAGAAGATTCCGGCTAAAGCTCGGGACTACGAACTCACCACGCTCTAGCGAGCGTAGCTACGAACTCACCACGCTCTAGCGAGCGTAGCTACGAACTCACCACGCTCTAGCGAGCGTAGCTACGAACTCACCACGCTCTAGCGAGCGTAGCTACGAACTCACCACGCTCTAGCGAGCGTAGCTACGAACTCACCACGCTCTAGCGAGCGTAGCTACGAACTCGCCTCGCCCGGGCGAGCAAAGCTACGGCCCCATAAATGATCGCGGCTAGCCACAAACCACGACTTCAACGGCCAAATTGCGGTCGCCGAGGGCGGTTAGCGGCACTCCGCAGGAACAGTTGGCGGGGATTCGCGGTAGGTAGGTAGAGTTTTTCGGCTGCTCTTTCTATCATTCTCAGCTACTCCACAGCGAAACCTCAGGCCTCCGGCCACCCCCGATATCAACCCGAAGATAGTTTTCCTATGACCCTGGTCGCTCCCGCACCATCTGAATTGACCGAAACCCTTATTCCCACGGCAGTTACCAGCCCCGCTGGCGAGCGTCCGACCGTGGTGGGCACACCAACGGACTCGAAGCCCGAAATGTCGGACGACCTGGACGACGACGATGGCGTGGATGATGAGGGCGACGACGCAGAAGGCGGCGACGACGACGAGGAAAACCCTGGCTTCGGTGATGGCGACGGCGGCTTCGGCGACGACCTGGATGACGACGACGACATCGACGAGTTTGATGACATCGACGAAGACGACTTCGACGATGACTTTGATGACGATTTCGAAGAAGAACTCGAAGACGACTACGAGATTGAAATCGACGATGAGATTAGCGCCGAGTTCGGTTTGACCACCGGCGATGATAGTGATGACGAAGAAGACGACGGTCTGGACGAATTCGACGACTTCGACAACGTCAAATAGTCGGCAACTGACCCGCCGTCGTCCGATTCCCAGGAACGGATTTACCCCTCCGTTCCAGCTCACACGTAAGTCGCCCCGCCGCCGCACCGAGTCAATCGACCTGAACTGAACCACGCAATCGGTGTCAAACATTCAATGGATCGATGTTTACCCACAGGTCGACTTTGCTGAAGATTCAGCTGCAAACTTTTAAAGCGATCCGTTTCGCAACCACATTCCGCTGCGTTAAGGCCCATGTCCGCTTCTGTCAGCCCCTTTCGTTCTGTCGACGGCAGCCCCAGTTTCCCCAAACTCGAAAAGGACATTCTGGAGTTTTGGGAACAACACAACATCTATGATCAATCGCTCGAACGACGATCGGACAGTCCGTCGTTTGTCTTCTACGAGGGCCCACCGACCGCCAACGGCATGCCCCACCCAGGACACTGCCTGACGCGATCGATCAAGGATGTGTTCCCTCGTTACAAGACGATGCGCGGCTATCGGTGCGAGCGCAAGGCTGGTTGGGACACACACGGTTTGCCCGTCGAAGTCGAAGTCGGCAAGTCGCTTGGCATCCACAGCAAAGAAGAGATCGAAGAGTACGGCATCGAGCCGTTCATCCAAAAGTGCCAACAAAGCGTTTGGCGCTACATGAAAGAATGGGAAACGCTGACCAAGCGACTCGGGTTTTGGGTCGACTTGAACGAAGCGTATGTCACCTACCACCAAAGTTATGTCGAGAGTGTTTGGTGGAGCCTGAAGAATCTGTTTGATCGCGGACTGCTCTACCAAGGTCACAAAATCGTTTGGTGGTGGGCACAGGGTGGCACGGCACTTTCCTCGGGCGAAGTCGGTCAAGGCTATCGTGAAGTTGCCGACCCAAGTGTTTACGTCCTGTTTCCACTCGTCGATCACCCCGGTCGTTCCTTGGTCGTTTGGACAACGACGCCATGGACGCTGCCGAGCAATGTTTACGCAGCCGTTCACCCGACGAACGTTTCCTACAGCGTCGTGCGTGACGAAGACTCGGGCGAAGAACTGGTGATGGCTTCGGCGCTCGTCGAAACGATCGCTGGCAAGTTAAAACGTGAACTCAAAGTGATCGAAGAGGTTTCGGCCGATTCGCTCATTGGGCAACGTTACGAACCCCCGTTTGCCAATTACAAAACATCGACTGGTGACCCCACCGGAACGCTCGTCGGCGGCGGGACCGAACACCATTTTTGGCGCGTGGTTGCTGCCGACTTTGTGACCACCGAATCGGGCAGTGGCATCGTCCACCAAGCCCCCGCGTTTGGTGAAGTCGACCATGACGTGTTGGTCGCCGAGCAGAAGCGATTCGTCGAAGGCGAGCGTCCTGAACTGCTGTGTGCCGTTGGCCCTGACGGCAAGTTCACCGACGAGTTTTCGGAGATGAAGGGCACTTGGGTCAAAGACGCCGACAAACCCATCACGCGAACCCTACGCGAAGCTGGCCGACTGCTGCATCAAGAACAGTACTTGCACGACTACCCATTCTGTTGGCGTGCCGAACAAGACCCGCTGATCCAATACCCGCGGCGCAGCTGGTTCATTCGCACGACCAAGTTCCGCGACTTGATGCTCAAGAACAACTCAAAAATTGGTTGGCAACCTGAGCACATCCGCGACGGTCGGTTCGGCAACTTCCTCGAGTCGAACGTTGACTGGGCGCTTTCACGCGAACGCTACTGGGGAACGCCACTGCCGATCTGGGTCTGCCAAGAAACCGGCAAGATGGAAGCGATCTCCAGCTACGAAGAACTGCTTGCCAAACCCGACGTGCAGGGCACCGAAGTTTGGGAAAACGCGAAAGCAGCCAACCCCGAACTTGCCGACGACCTGCGTGTTCACAAACCGTACATCGACGAGGTCACCTACGCGTCACCTTTCGCCGACGGGGCGAGGATGAAACGCGTCACCGAAGTGATCGATTGCTGGTACGATTCCGGCGCGATGCCCTTCGCGCAATGGGGTTGGCCTCACCAGAACGACGACCGGTTCAAGGACCAATTCCCAGCCGACTTTATCAGCGAAGCACTCGATCAGACACGCGGTTGGTTCTACAGCCAACTTGCGATCAGCACGATGTTGTTTGGTGAAGGTGCGTCGATCTCTGAAAACGACAACACCAACGCCAACGACGCGTTTGCCGACGCGGTCTACCCGCACCCGTTCGCAAACTGCATCGTCCTTGGCTTGATGCTCTCGCAGTGGTGGCAATCGGAAACGGCTGACGGCAAAGCGCACATCGTCCTGGACGAGTCCGAAACCTCGGCCTCGCCTGACGAAAAGTTTGCGAAGAAGGTCGGCAAAATGTCGAAGTCGCTTCGCAACTACCGTAGCCCCGAAGAGATCTTTGATCGCTACGGCGCTGATGCTTTGCGTTGGTACTTCTTTGCCAACCAAGCGCCGTGGAATTCGATCATCTATGCCGAACAATCGATCAAGGATTCGATCCCTGAATTCCTGTTGCGGCTTTGGAACGTCTTTACCTTCTTCACCAACTACGCTGTCGAAGATGGTTTTGACCCGACCGAGGCAGAGGTTGACGGCAACCTCTCACCCGAGTCGCTCGCATCCGCACCGTCGTATCGCCCGGCGTCTGAGCGCTGCGAAATCGACCGCTGGATCCTTTCCGAACTCAATCGCACCGTGGGCGAAGTCGTCGAAAAGATGGACGGATTGGACAACTACGGGGCATGCCAATCGATCAATGCATTAGTCGATGCGCTCAGCAATTGGTATGTGCGTCGAAACCGCAATCGTTTCTGGGCCAAGAAAGAGGTCGCGGACCCGCAAGACAAAGCGGACGCCTACTGGACGCTGTATGAAACGTTGCTGGAAGTGACCAAGGTCGTCGCTCCCTTCGTGCCCTTCTTGGCCGAAACGTTGTGGCAGCGATTGACGCAGCCGTTTGCCGGCAAGGCGTTCGAAAGCGTTCACCTTTGCGATTACCCGGTCGTCAACGAAGCACGGGTCGACGCCAAACTTTCGCAGTCGATGAAGCTGCTTCGTGAGATCGCATCTCTTGGACGGTCGGCGCGTGCCGAAGCAAAGCTGAAGGTTCGACTGCCCCTTTCGAAGGTCGAAGTCGTCCTGGCCGACGACAGCGAAATCGAATGGCTTCGTGACCACGATCAACTCGTCCGCGATGAACTGAATGTGAAAGCGGTCGACTACACCACCGAGGCGGACGAATACGTTCAATACACCGTTGTCCCCAACTTCAAACGCCTCGGGCCCAAAGTCGGCAAACAGGTTCCGGCGGTCAAAGCGGCACTGGCCAAAGCGGACGGCAACGCGCTGCTGAACGATCTCCAAAGCTCTGGCTTTGTCACGATCGACCTACCCGACGGCCCACTCAAACTCGATAACGAAGACATCGAAGTTCGCCTCAAAGCGCGAGACGGCTGGGCCGCTGCTCAAGGCCCTGGCAGCGTGGTGGTGCTGAACACGCAAGTCACCGACGAGCTGCGCCGCGAGGGCATTTCGAAAGACTTGATTCGTGGCATCCAAAACCAACGCAAGACGATCGGATGCGAATACAGCGATCGCATCGAAGTTGGCGTTGTGACGACAGACGAAGAAGTGACGCGAGCGATCGAAGAACATCGCGAATCAATCTGCAGCGAAACGCTGGCCGAGAATCCGGACACGGGCGACTTGACGCTCGTCCTTTCAGCAATCGACGGCGCTGACGCGGTTGAGACGGAGTTTGGTCAGATCTTTGTCAAAAAGGTGGGCAGCTGATGAACCCGTCGCCGCTTCCGGTCGCCGTTTTCCTAAGCGGATCCGGTCGAACACTGAGCAACTTGTTGATGCATCGCGACCAACACGGTCTGCCCATCGACGTGCGACTGGTGCTCAGTAGCAGTAGCAAGGTGAAAGGCGTTCAGATCGCCCGCGACGCCGGAATCGAAGCGCAAACCGTCCTCAAATCGGCTCACTCCGATCCCGATGACTATTCGCGTGCGATGTTTGATCCCTGTCGCGAGTGTGGTGCAAAGCTCGTCGTGATGGCGGGTTTCTTGAAACACGTGTTGATCCCTGACGATTTTGTTGGCCGCGTCATCAACATTCATCCGTCGCTTTTGCCGGCGTTCGGCGGCGAGGGCATGTACGGGCACAACGTTCACCAAGCTGCCATCGATCGCGGCGTGAAAGTCAGCGGTTGCACGGTGCACTTTGTCGATAACCAATACGACCATGGCCCGATCATCTTGCAACGCACGTGCGAAGTGACCGACGACGACACCGCCGATACGCTCGCGGCACGCGTGTTTGAACAAGAGTGCGCAGCAATGCCCGCCGCGATCGAGAAGATTTTGCCGACACTCGTCGCGTAGGCGCATCGTCGCCTTTTGCTCCGCAAAAGTTGCGTTTATTTGCGCTGCTTTCGCGGAGCGAAAGGCGACATTCAGCCGCCGTTTGTAGTCCCGCCTTTAGGCGGTAGAGCCTGAAGATTCCGCCTGAAGGCGGTACTACGAACGGGGTGACTTACCGGTAGAAAAATCTTCTCACCAGTTTTTCGTCGACCTTGGTCAACTTCGCGACCAACACGCATGCGATTGTCGCAACCAACAGATCCCAGATAAAGGGATTCAAGCCAAGGAAGCCGTAGGCTTCGAAACGCCCGCGCTCGTAGTAGCCCCATGCGGTCAAGCCTACGTGGGTGAGCGTCCCGGCGATCATGCCTGCCACCGTTGCTGCCGCAGTCATTCGCCGCCAATAGAGTGCCAGGACCATCGGCATGAAGAAACAAGCACCAAGTCCGCCGCTGGCAAAGACGATCAAGTCCTGCAGGTACTCGGGCGGGTTAAGCACAAACAGGAACGCCAAGATCCCGACCGCCACCGTCACGAGGTAACTCAAACGTTTGAGCGTCGATTGACTGGCGTCCGGACGCACGTGCCCTTGATAGACGTCTCGCACAACGCCCGAGGAAACCATCAACAAGAAACTGTCGACACTCGACATGACTGCAGCGAACGGAGCAGCGACAAGCAACCCGGCCAACCACGGAACGCCCGCGTTTTCGGTCAGTTTCGTCGCGAGTTCTGGCATCGTGCGGTCAGGATGCACTTCCATGCCGGGAAGCAAAACTCGACCGCAACAACAGATGACGACAAGCGAGAAATAGATCACGGCATAGTAAAAACCGACCGTGACGATCGAGTAGCGCAGCGTTCGCGTGTCTTTGAACGACATCAAGCGAACCATATTGCCCGGCTGCCCCGCCCCCGAGAATGGCCAAAAGATAAAGAAACTGATCGCCGTACCGAGTGCAAGAAAACCGAGTGAACTGGAATTGCTCGGTCCAGGATTGGTGACGTAAACACCCTTGCTCGCAGCACCATATTGATAAGGCTCGAGTTCACAGTCCTGAAGCCTGACGGCGATTGGCAATTCGTCCGGCAGGACCGCCTCTGCGCCACTGGTCAACCGCAGCACCTTGATCGGTTCGCTTCGCGTTGATGACCGGTTGATCGTCGCCTGCTGGCCAAGTCGATAGGTTTGTCCGTCTTGTTTGATCCACGCTCCCTTGGGGAACACAATGTCCGAATCAGCCGGTTCGGCGCACTCGACAATTGCTGTCCCAAGTTCGGGAGGTGTCATTTCAGCCAACTTGCGTGTTGCATTGGAAAGCCCGCCGACTTGCCAGAGCGCAAGCCCGAGCATCAGGATCACGCCGAGGAACATGACGATGCCTTGCATGACGTCGGTCCAAACGACAGCACGGAATCCGCCGTAGACGACGTAGACGATCACGGCGATCGAAAAAACCAACAGGCAAACAAGGTAGTTCGGATCGGCACTGCTCACCCAGGGGATGCCGCTAGCCAACGCTTCGACTTTGGCGACGGCGGAACGATAGATCGGCTCATCGGCAAGCAGCGTGCTCAAGATTTCGCCGCCCGCTTTGAAGTTCGCCATCAAGTAAAAAAACATAAAGAAGATCAGCAGCACCGTCGCAGTGAGACCGACCGCGCGACTTTCAAAGCGACCACCGAGGACTTCCGGAATCGTCAGCGCGTTGCACTTGCGGGCGACCTGGTTGAGTCGTTTGCCGAGTAGTCCCATCGCGACCAATGGGCTGAGCATGAAGCCGGCGATCCAGAGTGCCAGCGTCCAACCATGGGTATAGATCAATGCCGGAAACCCCATGAAGCTGCCGCCGGAGGAATTGGTTGCCGCAAACGTCAGTGCGAATGCCCAAATCCCGAAACTGCGACTGCCCAAGAAGTACTCAGACACAAACTCCTGTTTCGATTTCGCCGCGCGGTTGGAGAGCACGGCAAGGACAAAAACGGCGGCCGTGTAGATGCCGAACGTAAGCAGCGCCCAACTGGCCCCCTCATTCATCCGTCACTTCCTCGCTGGACGAATCATCTCGAGCACGACCTTCAACCTCGTTCGCATCCTCAAGTGGATGGTCTTCCATCTTGCACATTGCAAACCAGGTGACCCACAGAGTCACAGCAATCCAGGGCACAAAGACACCCCAGAAAACCCAAAGCGGCATACCGAGGACGAGCTGAATCTGGTCTGCATTTTCGGCGCGGTAGCCCAACCACCGACTGATCCCAATGACCCACAAAAAAGAAACCGCCCAGACGCCCAGAATCCACCTCAGTTCTTTGAGCGAGCTGAGGTAGAGCGGATCGAGTTCTTCGCCGTCGCGATCGGGTTGAGACATGGGGTCGACTTCACTCGGGTTGAACATCACAGTCGGTTTCGCGCCGTCACGCGCCAACGCTCGCCAGTCGCACGACCGTCTCGCACGACGATTGCGAACTCGTGCAACGCGACGGTCGGGCAAATGTGACGGGGGATCGCAATGAACTCTTGGCCTACCGCGATCGAAGCGGCACTCTCTGTCTCAATCACATAATGCTCTTCACTGTGCGAAACAGCGACGGCGTCCTTGATTTCAGGAATCAACGCGCGTTGCTCAAGTGGCATTTCTGAGGCAACCGCTTTATGACCGAGATCGAGACAAAGTCGGTTTCCGCCTGGCCGACTGACCACTCGCGTCAACAAAGCGGCAGCAACGGAAAAGTCGAGGTCGGGATGCGACGCGCCATAGCCCCAGTCCCAAAGCAGCGGTGTGCCGGGGCTGCATTGCCAAGCCGTTTCGTTTGCCCATATCGCAAACGTCGGCGATCCGCCGCCGATGATGTTCGGCGAAGCGTTCTGCTGGTCGTAAGCGGCGATCTTTTCGATGATCGCGCGGGCGGCATCGGTTCGAGTATTGAGCTGCGGGTCGTGGATGTGCCCGTCATAAACGTGCAACCCACCGAACTCGAGATGAGGATCCGCTTCAATTTGAGTCCGCAGTGCGTCCAGTCCTGCACCAAGCTCGATCCCCGTCCGATGCATCCCGCAATCGACGTCAATAAAAAGTGTCAGAGGCTGTGTCGAATCGCCATGCAACCGACTCAGGAGCGCAACAATGTTGGGGTCATCGACGACCGCAGAAAAGGTCGTGTCAGGAAAGTGTTTAACAAGATGCGCGAACCGCTTCGCGCCCGGCCCGACTGGCTGGTAGGCGAGCACCACGTCTTGGCCGCCCGAATCAGCAACCATCTCCGCCTCGCGAAGTGTGGCGGCTTTGAACTTGGTCACGCCGGCCGCGACTTGCATCTCAACCACTTCGGGCATCTTATGCGTCTTGACGTGAGGGCGCAAACGCTCGATCTGATCAACGCCCCCAACGATCTCAATCATCGTTCTGATGTTTCGCGCGATCCGATCCGGATCAACCATCAACGCAGGCGACAGGACGTCGTCCGGGTTGATGAGTGGAAATTCGAAACGCAGATCGTTCATGTTCCGGCCCAGGCCCTTTTTAAGAAGCGGACGAAGTTTTGATGACTGATCGCTTCGACATCGTCGTCGGTATAACCACGCGATCGAAGGATCTCGAAGAACTTGGATAGGTCAGCGATGGTATTGAAGTCGGCCGGCGTCTGCTCGAATCCGAATCCACCATCGAGATCGGTTCCAATCCCCGTATGTTCTGTTGTACCGAGCAGTTGGCAGACGTGGTCCACATGATCGGCCAGTGTTTGCAAGTTTGCATTGGGGTGATGCGGGTGCGTTGTCTTTTTGCGCACCCAGCCGGGGGCGACCATCCACACATCCAACGCAACGCCGATTACGGCATCGCGGGCGGCGAGCGCCTTGATTTGATCATCCGCGAGTTGTCGCGGGTCATCCACGATGGCTCGACAATTATGGTGACTTGCCCAGACGGGCCCTGCGTGCAGCTCGAGGGCGTCCCAAAACGTTTGCTCGGCCAAGTGAGTCGCATCGAGGATCAGGTTCAACCGATCCATTTCGGCAAGCAGCTCGCGGCCGGCTTGAGTGACACCACCTTGTTTGTCGTGTCCGAGCGCATACCTGCCGATCCCGTAATGCGCCGGCCCAAGCGCCCTCAGACCTTGATCATAGGACTCCTGCAGGTCATCGAGCGTTCTCAGCGAATCGGCTCCTTCGAGACTCAGGATGTAGCCGATCGGTGTCGATTCAGGCGACGCCTTCCAATTTGAAAGATGCTCGCTTAACTCCGTTTCATTGCGAATCGGGCGCAGTTGGCCGTCCGCTTCCATCGCGCGGTACCAAGCCAATTGCCCCTGCGTCATCGCCCACGCTTGATCGGGGGAATTCCACGCGCCGACCGGTCCGGGTGGTTTCATACAGCCGGCAAGTTGCGTCGCGACGCAGAGTCCAACTCCTGCTTTCCGCATCTCGGGGAAGGAAACGGTTCCTTTGCCACGTCCCGCTAAATCGTCCATGCCCTCTTCGTCAGCGCGAATCGCCTCGATCGTCATCCGCAAATCGCGGTTGTACTCGAGCGCATTGAGGCTGAGATCGAGGTGGGCGTCAAAGACAAACATCGCTGCAAAGATGCCGAGAAGGAATGGGGTGGGGCTAAAAATGTAACACAATCGTCGGGCACCGATGTGCAATCAGGCTGCATCGCAACGAGTCGCTCATTTCACGGCAGACGCTGGTCTATAATGCGACGGCCCACCACACCTCACCATGCAAGCTTAAGATGCCCCGATCCAAACTCATTTGCGCTGCCGCAATTCTCTCGGTCGGACTTCTCTTCCAAACGCCCAGCAGCGCTGAAAGCCCGACGGCGCACCGGGCGCCCAACATCTTGTTCATCTCGGTTGATGACTTGAACGACTGGATTGGGTGCATGGGCGGTCATCCACAAACGCGAACACCCAATATCGATCGGCTGGCCGAGAGTGGTGTCCTCTTCACCAACGCGCACTGCCCCGCTCCCGCTTGTAATCCGTCGCGCACTGCAATCATGACGGGCATCTCTCCGCACGTTTCGGGGGTTTACGACAATCGCCAATCGATGCGTGAAATCCTGCCCGGCGCCGAGCTGATGCCAAAGTTCTTTTCGCGCCAGGGTTACTGGTCAGCCGGCTCGGGAAAGATCCTGCACTACTTCATCGACGCGCAATCCTGGGACGAGTACTATCCGTCCAAAGAGACCGAAGACCCGTTTCCGCGCACGCTGTACCCCAAGCAACGCCCCGTCAACCTTCCGCGCGGTGGGCCATGGCAATACATCGAAACGGACTGGGCCGCACTGGATGCAACGGACGAAGAATTCGGCGGCGATTATTTGGTCTCGGACTGGGTTGGTAAACAACTGAGTCGCCAGCATGACAAACCATTCTTTTTAGCCTGCGGCATCTACCGGCCCCACGAGCCATGGTTTGTCCCGCAAAAGTACTTTGATGCGTTCCCAATCGACGAAATCAAGTTGCCACCCGGGTATCTCGAGGGCGACCTGGACGATTTGCCGACCGCAGGAAAACGCCGCGGCGCCAATCGGTACTTTGCCCACATTCGCAATCACGGCCAATGGCGACAGGCGATCCAAGGTTACCTCGCCTCCATCTCATTCGCCGATGCGATGATTGGGCGCGTCTTGGATGCGCTCGAATCAGGCCCCAATCGCGACAACACGATCGTCGTGTTGTGGAGCGATCACGGATGGCATTTGGGCGAAAAGCAACACTGGCAAAAGTACACCGGCTGGCGAGTTTGCACGCGTGTTCCGCTAATCGTCCGTGTCCCCAAACAGACGCCGGGTTTGCCCGCCGGTACTCAAAGTGGCACCCGATGTGACCAGCCCGTCAACCTGCTCAGTCTCTTTCCGACACTGGCCGAACTGGCTGGATTGCCCGCGAGAAAGGTTCATGACGGGCCGAGTCTTTTGCCACTGCTGCAAAACGCAAACGCGGATTGGCCGCATCCTTCCGTCACCCACCTCAATCGCCCCGGCAACTACAGCATCAGCGGCAAAGATTGGCGTTACATCCGCTACGACGACGGTGGCGAAGAACTCTACAACGTCCTGCGGGACCGGTACGAATGGAACAACCTTGCTGGTGCTTCCGAACATGCCGCACGTCTACAACACTTTCGGGATGTGGCTCCGACCTCGTTCAAGCCTTTCGTCGCACCAAGCGACAAAGCACTCGCGACACTCGAGTTTCGAACGATCAACAAGGGAAACGTTCCGCCTTCGCGGCCCGACGGAAACAAATTCGAGATCGTTTTGATCAACGAGCGGCAACAAGGGGTGAAAGTCTATTGGATGGACCGCAGCGGCAAGCCGCGGCCGTACGGAACACTCGAAGCGGGCTGGCGCAAGCGGCAATCAACACGCCCAGGAGCGGTCTGGATGATCGCCGATCAAACCGACAACCCGCTGGGCTATTTCGTCGTCGGTGATCGAACTGCGAAAGGGGTCGTTCCCAAACCAGCGAAATGAATCGTGTCCTCTGTCCTCGTTACCACGCTCCGGCGTGGTAACGCACTCTTCGGACGCTCCGCGTCCCCGCCCCTAATCCGAGCACGCAGGTGTCTTGTCCCGCGCTCATACTCGTGGACCGAACGCGCGGAAGGGCCTAAAGATTCCGTCTAAAGACGGTACTACGAACCGCCCCCGTGAGCCGAACGCGCTAGCGTCGGGCCTTGCCATCTCTCACGCAACTCGAAGGGCCCGACGCTTGCGCGTACGGCTCACAAAACGGATCGCTAGGCCCGTTCGTAGCGCACGCGGTAGACGGGAATGTTGTGTTGCCGGCTGCGCCGCTCAAAGTGCGTTCGGTAGTCGAGTTCGTGGGTCGCTTCGATTTCTTCTTCGGGGATCGGCACACCAAACTCCGGGGCAATCTCGGCGATCATCTCGACGGTGTTTTCGAAGTAGTCGAGCACGTCGGTCCAGAAATGAAACCGTCCGCCGCTTCGGATCACGCGTGAAAAGTGACGCACGCTTTTTTCGTTCACAACGCGACGCTTTCGATGCCGCTTTTTCCACCAAGGATCGGGAAAGTAGACGTGCACCGCCTCCAAGCTGTCGTCGCCGATCCTATCGTCAAACAGCGGGCCAGCGTCCCCAGAAATCATCATCGCATTATCGACGCCCGTCTTTGCGATCCGACCCGCCGAATGCGTCGCATACTTGGCCATGATCTCAATCCCGAGAAAATTGTGCTTGGGATTGGCCGGGGCGGTCGCTGACAGGAAGAGCCCTTTGCCCGAACCGACTTCGACTTCAAGTGGACGATCATTGCCAAAAAGTGACTGGCTACTCAGTTGTTCGGGCAACTGTGGGATGGTTCGCAGATAGCGAGTCAAATCGAGATCGGACGGCGGTGCTTTGACGGGACTGCGGGGCACAGGTAAACGGGGGCTAGAGTAGGGCTTGGATTGAATCGATCGCTTTTGAGCACAATTTGGACTCATCGTAACTTCGCAACAATTCCCTACAATGACACGTCGTCGAGGAATCGAAGCCCCGACGAGAACGTCCTTTGAGAAATGCCCCGCTGACCTGAGTCGGCTCGACCCGAGTCACGGAGGCAAATTGAATGCCCACCCCCCGGTATCTGAGAGTTTGCTGCGACGATGGCACAGCCGGAAGCTGATTTTGACGGACTACGAATCGCCTCATTGGAAAGCCGCCGCGCGGCCGACATGGAACGGATGATCCAAAAGTTTGGCGGTGCCGCGCACGTCAGTCCTTCGATGCGCGAGGTCCCCATCGAACCCAACCGGCCCGCGATCGACTTTGCCTATCGCTTGATGACGGGCCACGTCAGCGTCGTGATCCTGATGACGGGCGTCGGCTTCCGATACCTGCTTCGTGCCATCGAACCGCACATGGACAAGCAGCGGTTTCTCGATTCGCTCTCAGACATCATCACTGTGTGTCGCGGTCCCAAGCCGGCTGCGGCCATGCGTGAGGTCGGGGTGACGCCATCCTATAAGGTGCCCGAACCGAACACTTGGCGTGAACTACTGCAAACGATCGACGAATTCGTTCCGGTCGCCAATCAAACAGTCGGACTGCAAGAATACGGTGTCACTAACGCCTCGCTCGTAGCCGGCTTGGAAGCGCGCGGCGCGACGGTCGAATCGGTCCGCGTTTACGGCTGGGAATTCCCTGAAGACACCGACCCGCTGGAACAAAACGTACGCGCACTGGCCGCGGGTCAACGCGACGTACTACTTCTTACCAGTGCCCATCAAGTCGTCAACATGTTGCGCATGGCTGAACGACTCAACATGGTCGATCAGTTGCGTGCCGGTTTGCACCGAACGGTCATTGCATCGATCGGACCGACCACAAGTCAAATGTTGGAAGAGTGTGACATCCACGTTGACATGGAACCCACCCATCCCAAGATGGGGCACCTCGTCACCGAATCTGCCAAACGCTGCGGGTCAATGGTGGCGGCCAAACAACGCTTACAAGTTTCGAGCCCATCGACTCCCAATACTGTGTCTGACCACCCATCCAACGACAGTTTGTTTATCCGAGCCTGCCGCGGTGAAGCCACCGAGCGGACACCGATCTGGTTGATGCGTCAAGCAGGACGTTACATGGCCGAGTACCGAGAGGTTCGAGCGAAACAATCGTTCCTCGAACTCTGTCGAAATCCGAAACTGTGTAGCGAAGTGATGTGCACCGCCGTCGACCGACTTGGCGTCGATGCTGCAATTATCTTTTCCGACCTGCTCCCGATCCTCGTGCCGATGGGTTTCGACTTGGAATTCGTTGCGGGCGACGGACCTGTGATCCATAACCCGATTCGCTCGTTTGACGACATTGATCGCGTCAAGGATCTACACGACCACAGTGAACTCGATTTCGTCTTTGAAACGGTTCGACAGACGCGAGCCGATTTGCCTGAAGACATTCCGGTGATCGGCTTTGCCGGCGCGCCATTTACTCTGGCAAGCTATGCCATCGAAGGAGGCGGCAGCCGCCAATACACGAACACTAAAAAACTGATGCACGCCGACGGTGGCGCGTGGCACGCCCTCATGGATCGCTTGTCCGCAACGATCACGATCTACCTCAATCATCAGATCGCCGCGGGTGCTCAGTGTGTCCAGATCTTTGACAGCTGGGCCGGTTGCCTGTCGCCAGCTGACTACACCGAGCACGTGTTGCCTTGGATGAAGCAAATCATTGCCGGCATCACACCGGGCGTCCCCGTGATCAACTTCGCGACGGGAAACCCGGAATTATTGCCGCTGCTGCGTGGTGATCGACGCACCGTCGTGGGTGTCGATTGGAGAATCCCTCTCGACGTTGCTTGGCAGAGGATTGGCCACGATTGTTCGGTACAAGGAAACCTCGACCCTGCCGTCTTGCTAGCCGAACCCGAAGTCATTCGTGACGCGGCCGACAAACTACTCAAATCGGTTGCCGGACGGCCCGGCCACATCTTCAATCTCGGCCACGGCGTCTTGAAAGAAACCCCCGTCGAACACGTCATTGCACTCGTCGAGTCCGTCAAAGACCTGAGCCGAAACGACGAGTAGGTTCGTAGTACCGAGCTTTAGCCGGAATCTTCGTGCGTTTCCGCCTAAAGGCGGGACTACAAACTGACTAACGAAATACCTGCATGCCCGCACACGCCTACGCGAGCGTGCTGGCCACTTCGATTGGCTTGCGTCCTGTGTGGCGGCGGACCCATTGCTTGAGTTCAAACCCAGCACACCACGCTGCGTGCCGCAACCTCGGCAACAACGTTGGTGCAATCACACGCAAATGAAAGATACGTGTTGGCGTTGCCGCCATACGTTTCTTGTACGGTTCATCGCCGCGCAGGTAATCGATACCTGCGAGGTCGCGTCGATAAAGCTCCAACAGCGTTTCAACGCAAAGAATCCGGCCTGGCTCCAGTTCCGCCGAATCGATGTCGTAGCCACTGCTGTAGCAATACAGGCGGTTGTCGCCACCGATGAAATGAAGCTCACCACCGATCACTTTGTCATCCATCGAAAGCGTTGGAAGATAAAGTCGACCGCGGCGGAAAAAGTCATCAGCGCTATCGCGGACGAACGCGGCAAACTCGGCATCGGCATAGCTGCCCGGTTCGCCTTCGGCGTTCCATCGTCGTTGATGCATGTCGATCAGTGAATCGAGAGCATCTTGCACATCGTCTAACCTATCGACAATTGATTTTTCGAGACCATCGGTCTTGTCGATCCGTTCGCTCCAACGGCGCATCTTACGGCGTTGCGTCTTCCCAAAATGTTTCAGGTGCTCATCCCACGAGTCATCGCTCGGCTTAAACCAGGTACTCATTCGAGACTGGGCATGAAGCGCGGCGCCGGCTTCTTCAATGGCTTTGGAAAACTCCGCCATCGGCTGGTCGCCGTCAACAACACCATCAATGCTGATCGTGTCCCATCCCCATTGTGAATCGCTTGCATGATCGGCAAGGTATTCGGCCATCGAACGAGCGACTTCGGCAACATCGTCGCGCTGAACCAGAATCGATGCGTGGTCGCTGCACGCTTGCCCGCCACCGACAACTTCAAGGTGACGATGGCAATCGGCAGATCGAAATAGCGGAAGGATCCCTCGAGTGACGCCATCGTCATCTTTGGCGATCACCACATACGCCTCGCCCGGCGTTCCGAAGTGGTTCCACCAGGGCCGAAGCCATGACGTTTCACGAAAGGGCACGCCCCCCGCGAGCTTGTTCCAGCAATCTTCGTCGGCAAAAAGCGACTGGATATCTTGGCTGATTTCGATCCGGAACATGGTGGTGCGGGACTTGCCGGTGCGTCGTGAACGGTGAGAAAGTGGTCGAGAAAACTTAGGACGCAGGTGTGATCAGACGAGCGACATTGGCGTCGAGCGCTTACAATGCACAGAGGTTGAGTCGACGTTGCCCGTTGCGATTGTCCAAATCGATTCAATCCCACCCCCGATTCCATCCCGCCTCGCGTCCCCACCCGCCTTCCCGATCCATCCACTGCCGGTCACTTGCCGTTTGCATTGCGGGTGCCCAAAAACCTCGGCCCGAATGCCTGGGCGGGCGTTGAACATCACCTTTACGAGATCAATCCAAAGATGAAGCGATCCATCCGGCTGCACGGGCTCCTGCGCCCTGCATCCCTGTTGCGCCCTGCATTCCTGTCGTCCCCAGCATCGGCCCTCGCTGTGTTGGCCGCCTTGGCGTTGGTCCTTTCTGCGGCAACCGAGGCGTCTGCCAAAAGCCCCAGTGGTTGGTCCGAATTCCACGGCGACAACGCTCATGGTGTGGCGACGGGCCACATGCCACTCGGTTGGAACGAGAGCGACTATGTTTGGCGCCGCAACTTGGGTTCGCGCGATGTCGGTTCGCCCGTGGTACACGACCAGAGCGTCTTCCTGATGGTGTCCAAACCCAACGAACAAAAGATCGCGGTCGAATCCATCGATCTGGTCTCGGGCGATTTGAACTGGTCAAAAGAATTTGATCAGGCGGGCCATCACCAACACCGTCGCAATACTTACGCCTCAAGCACGCCGGCGGTCGACGCAGAAAACGTCTTCGTCGCTTGGAGCGATCCGAATCACACCTTCCTCGTCTGCCTTGACCATGCCGGCAACGTGGTCTGGAAACGCGATTTTGGAAGCTGGCAAAGTCAACACGGATTCGGAACCTCGCCACGGATCTTTGGTTCGATGGTCCTGCTTTTCAATTCTCAACAAGCCGACCAAATCAAGCCGGGTGATGCCCCAGGGCAAAGCCGCATGATCGCTGTCGATCGCAAGACCGGCGACACCGTTTGGGAAACACCGCTCGAGACGACGCGCTCGTGCTACGGCATTCCCGCAATCTACGAAGCAGCCGATGGAACAACGCAAATCATCGACGCCAATACCGGCAACGGCATGTTCGCACTCGACGCAAAGACTGGAAAGATGCTTTGGAACTTGAAGGTGTTCGAAATGCGATGCTGCAGTTCACCATTGATCGTTGGTGATCTGGTGATCGGATCAAGCGGCAGCGGCGGGGGCGGCAATCACCTTGTCGCCGTAAAGATCCCCAAGTCATCCTCCGACAAACCCGAATCGGTTTACCGCATCGATCGCGGTGCCCCCTATGTTCCGACGTCCGTCGTCAGCGGTGATCGCCTTTTCATGGTCGATGACAAAGGCATCGCCTCTTGCATCAACGCAAAGACAGGCGAGAGCGTTTGGCAAAAGCGGATCGGAGGGAACTTTGGTGCGTCACCCATCCTTGTTGGACAAACGCTGTTGCTGATCAGCCTTGATGGAAAAGCAACGCTGCTGAAGGCAAGTGACACATTCGAGAAACTCGGTGAAGTCGATTTGGGAGCCCCAGTCGGTGCAACTCCCGCTTATTCGCAAGGACGCTTGTTGATTCGCGTTGGCGAAGAATTGGTTTGCTTGGGTCCTGAACAAGTTTGAGTGCGAAACAAATGAACAACCCACAGAATAGAAACATGCGACCTGAACAATCTCGACGTCAATTTGTTCGCTCGATGGCAGGCGCGACGGCGGCTGCGTTGACGCTGCCAGCGACAAGTCAACTTTGGGGCAAAGAGCATCCCCTGCCAGCAGAAGAACTGCCCTGGCTGCGCAAGACGCTCAAGATCGGCATGATCCGGGTCGAGGGAGACTTGGTTGCCAAGTTCAAAGCTGCCAAAGAAGCGGGATTCGAAGGGGTCGAACTCAACACGCCCGGAATCAATGTGGAACAAGCCAAGGCGGCCGCAGCAGCGAGTGGCTTGATCATCGATGGTACGGTTGGCGGCTATCACTGGGGCGTGCGACATAGCGATCCCGATCCCAAAGTCCGCGCCGATGCACTCAAGCGGCTCAAACAAGGGATCGCCGAAACGGCAGCGGTTGGCGCCGACACCATGCTGCTTGTCCCAGGCCACGGCAAGGACGGCTCCGAAGCCGAAGTCTTCGAACGATCGATGGCGGGCATTCGCGAAGCGCTTCCGGATGCCGAAAAGCACGGTGTTTCGATTTTGATCGAAAACGTCTGGAACCATTTTTTGTACGACCACGATGGCAGCGACGACCAAACCGCCGACAAGTTGGCTCAGTTTGTCGATGCCTTCGATTCGCCCTGGGTTGGCGTCCAGTTCGATATCGGCAACCATTGGAAGTACGGTGACCCGGCGGGCTGGATTCGCACGCTTGGTCCTCGTATCAAAAAATTGGACATCAAGGGTTACTCGCGCGCCAAACAAGGCTGGGCCAAGATCACCGAAGGGGATATCAATTGGCCTGAAGTCGAGAAGGCGTTGCAGGACATCAAGTTCACCGGTTGGCTCGCCGCCGAAGTTGGCGGGGGCGACCTCAATCGCCTCAAAGAGGTCAGCGGGAACTTGGAAAAAGCCCTTCACTGCAGCAAGACAGTCAAGAGCGTCTTTGGATGACACAAAGTTGTCACGTTTCGGTCATGCCCGATGAAATCGTTCATTGGGTCGCGGAAGACATTGGTGATGGCATCGCCCTGCCCAAAATCGTCGTCGACGGCACCTACGGCGGCGGCGGACATTCGAAACGACTGATCGACACACTGGGCGATCACCTCAAGCACTTGATTGCGCTCGATCGCGATCCCGCCGTCACCGAGCGTTTCGAGACCGAAACACACGACCCGAGACTCAGCCTTTTCTTGGGAAGCTACGAAGCGGCACCGCGAGCGTTGGCGGCGACAGAGCTGGAAGCGGCCGACGCACTCGTGCTGGATCTCGGCCTTTCGAGTGATCAGCTTGCCGATCGCTCGCGTGGGTTTAGTTTCACCGAAGATGGCCCGCTCGACTTGCGGTTTGATCCCGACAATGGTTGCAGTGCTGCTGATTGGCTCGCCTGGAACAAAGAGCAAGCGATCGCCGACGTGATCTATCAATATGGCGAAGAACGCTACAGTCGCCGGATCGCCCGCGAAATCGTTGCCCAGCGGCGTAACGAAAGTCCGGTGCGAACGGTCAACGACTTGGTCGACATTTGCCGACGCTGTGTTCCACGCAGCAAGAATCATGACATTCACCCGGCAACGCGTACCTTTCAAGCGCTGCGAATCAAGGTGAATGAAGAACTTGATATCCTGCAACGCACACTCAAGTCGGCGCCCGATTGGCTTTCAAGCGGTGCCCGCGTTGCGGTGATCAGTTTTCATTCGCTCGAAGACCGCATCGTCAAGAATGCATTTAGCGACGATGAACGCTGGCAAGTGATGACCAAGAAACCGCTTCGACCGAGCGATCGCGAAGTCGCCGAGAACCCACGCTCGCGAAGCGCCAAACTGCGCGTCGCCATCCGCGTTTGACGGATAATTGTCCAGGCGTTCTTTCGTAGGGTGTGTGCGTGCACGCACCAATGTCACGCGATCGGTGCGTGCAAGCACACACCCTACGCTGCTTTTATGCGTGAACCTTCGCGAGGGGCGATTGTCTTTACCTTTCAACAGACCCCCAAGAATCGCATTGAATCATGAATAGCCGTTATCCATACAACTGCACCTCCTGCTCGCTTGATTCACTCTCATGTGGTGAGAGCGGAGGCGATAGGCCCGTGTGAGATCGGCAAAACGAATGCAATTCGTAGCGGCTCGATGTCACTGGCATCGAGCCTTTTTTGTTGCGCCATCAGGACACTACTTCTTGCGACCAAGTACGCAAACCGGCAAAGCGGCGAGCATGAGAGGCTCGTGAATTTGGGGGTTCGACTCCCTCCTTGGTCACTGCGATGTGGGACGAGTGCGTCGGCGATACCAGAGCGGTTCTTCGCGTCCACTCGTCTCACGTCTCTCTTTCGTGTGCTTTCGCGCATCAATCTCGTGTTGGTGCGTGCAAGCACACACCCTACGAATTCGTGCTCAGCATTGCGGTACTCGTTATCAATCCGGCCGAAATTGCTCAGGCCGATTACGAGCACGAGTACGGGGCTAAACCGAGCATGATCCGTTGTCGCAGCCTCTCACCTGATTCCATGGCATCTTGGCCAGCAGCATTCCCATGCCACAGGTGTTTGTGACACCGGCAAAGACCAACCCTGCACCGACAAAGGCGGAGAGGCCCAGGAAGTAAGGATTGAAGAAGGAGAGTGCGACGCCAATCAGGACCAACGCTCCAGCGGCAATGCGTACCTGCCGCTCCAGTGCCATCGCTTTCTTTCCACGCTGCACCGGCAACCCCGCATCAACCCATGCGTCTGTGCCTCCTTCGACGTTGACGATGTTGTCATGTCCGGCGGCGATCAGCTTTTGGCAAGCCTGAGTCGAGCGACCGCCCGATTTGCAAATCACATAAAGCGGCTCACCGGCATTCCCATTGCGGCCACCCATCAGCGCCTCAGGATCGAGCGTGTCGAGAGGAACGTTGCGCGCTGGCGTTGCATGAACCTCGCGATACTCCACCGGCGTCCGTACGTCGATCAACTCAACGGGCGACGATGCGTTGGTGTCTGCGAGCCGTTTTGGCGAGATGGTGTTCATCACTTTCTTCCTTTCAAGTTTGCTTGAAGTCAGCTGTCGTTATCTCGTGAGGTGACGATATATCGTTCAAAATAAGAGAGACGCTCAGGCGCCGCTGGCCAAAAATCGACCTTCGATACAAGCCATCATTTGCTCCAAATGCGGTTCCGCCACTTGGTAGTAGACCCGGCGTCCTTGGCGCTCGCTGATCAAAAACCCACAACGCTGCAGCAACCGAAGGTGTTCCGACGCGACATTGTCAGGAATCTCGCAATCCTCGGCGATCTCCCCCACGGTGAACTGGCCGTGGAGCAGCAACTGGACAATCCGCAGCCTGACTGGATGGGCGAGTGCTTTGAGGCATTCGGCCGCATCGACAAACGCTTGGACGCTTCCAACCGGCTTGGTCGTGTCAGCAGACTTGGCAGGTTTCTTTTTCTTGTTCATGGATCGGCACGTCACTCCTGGTTACTTAAACATATCGCGACGTCACGATATGTCAAGATATCTTTCCTACCTTCCAAACGGGCTGAAGCAGGTCGACCGCCCGAAAAGCCGGAAACGCCGAGGCAGTCAAACCGGCAACGCCGAGCCGATTTGCATTGGCCGGTGTTGGTTTTGACGCTGGTCTTTCGCGCACAGAGGGATTCTGTGTCAGGTGGGTCTATTTCGGGCGGCATGAATCGGCGGACGTGCCACTTCCGAATTGGGAATTCGCAGCCTCCACGCTACAATTGGGTACGCGGCGGCCCACCTACAGAAGACCTTCCTTATTCCTCACGCAATTCGACGTCATCCGTGCGCGCATCCTTTCTTCTCTCCCTGCTGATTCTCGTCACTTCATCAGCGGCCACCTTTGGGCAAGACCTCGATGGTCAAGCCGATCTCGATGGCCTATCTGACTTCGTCCAAAGCTATTGCCTTGATTGTCACAACGATGCCGACAAGGTGGGCAACCTCGACCTTGACGGTTTCGATGTCACCGAAATCGCTTCGGCAGGTGCGACATGGGACAGCACCCACTGGGAAAAACTGCTTCGACGGATTCAATCGCGTCAGATGCCACCGGCTGATGCTGACCGTCCCGACGAAAAGGAATACCGCGCAGCGATCAGCGCGTTGGTTGCAGCGCTCGACAAGCACGCTGCCAAACACCCTCGACCAGGTCGAACGGAGTCGATTCGGCGTTTGACTCGTCGGGAATACCAGAATGCGGTTCGCGACCTTTTGGCAATCGATGTCGACGTTCAAAAGATGTTACCTGCTGATGAATCGAGTCATGGCTTTGACAACGTGACGGTCAGCGAGTTGTCGCCAGTCTTGTTGAGTCGCTACATCACGGCGGCACAGCACATCAGCCGCATCGCCATTGGCGGCAGACAACGAACACCTGGCGGAGTGAACTTCCGTCTGCCGGCTGATTTGACCCAAGAGTCTCACATCGAAGGGCTGCCGCTCGGTACACGCGGTGGCGGATTGGTCGAGCACAACTTCGAGCAAGACGGAATCTATGAATTCCAGTTGCGGCTCACACGTGACCGCGACGAAAACATCGAAGGCCTGCGTGGCAAACACCCCATCGACTTGCTTGTCGATCGAAAACGCGTGCATCAGTTCGTGGTGGAAGCCCCCTCGGGCAAGAACAGCTACGAAAAACGCGATGACACGATGATCGACGCCAATCTGAAGGTGCGAATCGCAGTCAAAGCTGGACCGCACAAAGTGGCGGCAACGTTTCCGAACACTTCATCGTCGCTGCTCGAAATCAAGCGTCAGCCTTTTGACGCCGCCTACAACCGGCATCGTCATCCACGGCAAAACCCGGCGATCTTCGAGATCTCGATCGTTGGCCCCTTTGATCCCGAAGGACCAGGTGCGACGCCAAGCCGTCGACGGATCTTTTCAGACATGAACTCATCGGCGCCGTCTCGAGAACGGGCTCGCGGCATCGTTGAAAAACTCGCGCGCCGAGCCTATCGACGGCCAGTTTCTGATCGAGACATCGATGGCCCGATGCAGTTTTTTGACGAGCACTCCGATGGCGGCAAGAAATTCGACGCGGGAATCGAAGCGGCGATCGCAGCGATCTTGGTCAACCCCAGCTTTTTGCTTCGCGTCGAGGTCGAGCCAGAGGGGACGCAACTTGGCGACGACTACTTAATCAGCGACGTCGAACTCGCCTCGCGGCTGTCATTCTTCCTCTGGAGCAGCATTCCGGATGACGAATTGCTTGGCGAAGCGATCGCCGGGCGGTTGCGATCTCCCGACGTTCTCGAGCGTCAAGTCGTGCGAATTTTGCAAGATCCCAAGAGCGAATCGCTTGTCGATAACTTTGCGTCCCAATGGCTTTACTTGCGAAACCTCGATTCGGTCACGCCCGACTTGCGGCGTTTCCCCGACTTTGACGACAACCTTCGCAACGCGTTTCGGCGTGAGACCGAGCTGTTGTTTGAAAGCGTGATGCGAGAAGACCGTAACGTGATGACATTGATCGCGTCGGACGAAACGTTTCTCAACGAGCGACTTGCAAGGCACTATGACATCCCACACGTTTTCGGAAGCCACTTTCGAAGGGTCAAAGTCGCCCCGGCGAGTCACCGCGGCGGCATCCTGCGTCACGGCAGCATTTTGACGGTGACCTCCTACGCCACCCGCACGGCGCCCACCATCCGTGGCAATTGGATTCTGGAAAACATCCTTGGCACGCCGCCACCGCCACCCCCGCCCAATGTTCCAACGCTGAAAGAGAAGAACGAGCAGGTCGCCTTGTCGTTTCGCGATCGCCTCGCGCAACATCGAGCGAACCCAGCCTGTGCGAGCTGCCACGACTTGATCGACCCGGTCGGTTTTGCTCTCGACAACTTTGACGCCGTCGGTCGATGGCGTGAGTTTGAGGATGATCAGACCATTGATGTCTCGGGAATCCTTCCCGATGGCAGCGAAGTCGCAGGGGTAGATGATCTGGAACGTGCGATTTTGGGGAATCCGGACCTGTTTGTCCAAGCTCTCACGGAAAAACTGCTCGTGTACGCACTCGGGCGCGGAATAGAATCTTATGATGGGCCCGCGGTGCGAAACATCGTTCGCAACGCCAGGGACAACGACTATCGATTTTCGTCGATCGTGCTAGGAATTGTCGAAAGCACGCCGTTTCAAAAGAGGACAGCAAATTGATCGTATCACGGAAAGCACTGTCACGACGAACCGTTTTGCGTGGAACCGGCGCGGCCTTGGCCCTGCCGCTTCTCGATGCAATGATCCCCGCGATGACCGCTTCGGCCAACACCGTCGCGGCGCCCAACAATCTGCGACGCCTCGGGTACATCTACATCCCGATGGGATTCAATCCCGCCGAGTGGATTCCTAAAGACAATACGCTCGATCAATTGCCATCGAGTCTCAAGCCGCTTGAATCGGTCAAAGACCAAGTGACCGTGCTGACGGGCATGGACCTGCAAAACGCCTACCCCGGCTCCCACGCCACTTCGAACTCGGCCTTCTTGAGTGCCGCGCGAGCCAAACTCACCGAAAGCTCGGACTATTACCTTGGCACAACGGTCGACCAGATCGCAGCGCGAAAGATCGGCCAAGACACACAATTGCCATCACTCGAACTTTCGATGGACCTCCTGACGACCGTTGGCCAATGCGACAACGGTTACGCCTGCGTTTACCAGAACAACCTGTCTTGGTCTTCGCCAACCACGCCCCTGCCTTCCGAAGCACATCCGCGCATCGTCTTTGAGTCGCTGTTCGGCGAAGGGGGTTCGGCGACCGAGCGTGAGGCGGCACTCAAGAAACGTGCAAGTTTGCTCGATTCGGTCACCAACGAAATGAAGCGTCTGAAGAACCAACTCGGCGCAAACGATCGCGAGAAGGTTGATTCGTACTTCACGTCGATCCGCGAAGTCGAGCGCCGCATCCAAAAGGCCGAAGCGAGCGTCAAAGACAACCCGCTTCCCGACTTGGATCGTCCCGTGGGTGTGCCGGCCGCCTACGAAGAGCACGCCAAGTTGATGTTCGATCTTCAAGTCCTCGCCTTCCAAGCCGACATCACTCGTGTCGTTTCTTTCCAACTGGCTCGCGAAGCAAGCACACGGACCTATCCCGAAATCGGAGTGCCCGAACCGCATCACCCGGTGACTCACCACGGCAACAATCCTGAAAAGCTCGCCAAGGTTGCCAAAATCAACCAGTTCCACGTTTCGCTATTCGCCTACTTCCTCGAGAAGATGGCCGCCACGCCCGAAGCCGATGGATCGCTCCTCGATCATTCGATTTACATGTATGGCAGTGGCATGGGCGATCCCGACGCTCATGACCACTCGAACCTGCCAATCTTGGTTGCTGGCGGCGCCGCTGGAAACATGCGCGGCGGCCAACACATTCGATACAAGGATCCAACACCGTTGGCCAATTTGCACCTCACGCTGCTGAACAAAGCGGGTGTGCCAATCGAAACGTTCGCCGACGCCAGTGGGCGCGTGGAAGACCTTTTTGACCCCGTCTCGCTGTAGCCCAATCCTGCGTTCGATCCATGATTCAGTTTGTTAGCAGCCGCAGCGTCGCCATTGCTCTGTTGGTTTCTCTGTTTGCCTGCCCGCATGTCATCGCTGCCGACTTGACGCCGTTGCTGGCCGATGCGAGCGAGAACAAGGATTGGGCGGCTCTCGGACAGCTACTCGATTCGAAGTCCAACATCAATGCAACGCAGCCGGACGGAATGACGGCGCTGCACTGGGCCGTCTACTGGGGCAATTCCGATGCGGCCCAAAAGCTTGTTAGCGCAAACGCCGATGTGAATGCCGAAACGGCTTACAAGGTCACACCGCTGTCGATCGCCTGCACCAGCGGCGACGCGGCATTGGTAAAGCTTTTGGTCGATGCCGGTGCAAAACTTGACCACCGTTTGCCCGGTAACGAAACACCCTTGATGACAGCCAGCCGCACAGGCGAGCGGAAGGCAGTCCAATACCTGATTGACGGCGGCGCTGAACTCGATGCCAAAGATCATCGTGGCCAAACCGCGTTGATGTGGGCAGCCGCCGAAGGAAACGTCGACGCGGTGGATGCATTACTTGACGCGGGTGCCGACCCAAACCTGTCGATCAAATCGGGCTTCACCGCGACCCTGTTCGCGGCGCGTCATGGTCGCATCGGCGCAGTCAAACGACTGCTCGAAGCGGGGGTCGATGTCAACGACGCGATGAAGCCAGCCAACACCAGTGGCCGCAATCCGCGAAGTCGAATGTCCGCATTGTTGTTGGCCGTCGAAAGTGGACACTTCGAAATGGCGGTGGAATTAGTCAAAGCCGGTGCTGACCCGAATGATCAGCGCAGCGGCTACGGACCACTTCATGCGCTCGCTTGGGTACGACGAGCCAACCGCGGTGACGGGGTCGATGGCGATCCACCACCACGTGGTTCAGGCAAACTGACGAGCCTTGAGTTTGTACGAGTGATGGTCGCCAACGGCGCGGATGTGAACCTGCAATTGCGACGCGGCTCGGCTGGCAAAGCCGGACTGCATCCACAGGGTGGCACGCCCTTCTTGTTTGCCGCCAAACGGTGCGACTTACAGCTCATGGAATTACTTGAGGAATTGGGTGCGGACCTGCATCGCCCCAACAAAGATGGCTGCACGCCCTTGATGGCTGCCGCCGGTGTGGGTGTGACCGCAGTTGACGAACACCCGGGAACGCCGGCCGAAGTGATCGCAACCATTCAGTGGTTGGTCGATCGTGGCGGCGATGTGAACACGGTCGACAAGAATCTCGAAACGCCGATGCATGGCGCAGCCTATCGAACCTTTCCCGACGTCGTTGATTTCCTGGCCGACCTTGGTGCCGATCCCGAGACGTGGAACCACAAGAACAAACACGGCTGGACACCCAAGAAGATTGCCCAAGGCTATCGCCCCGGTTCCTTCAAGCCCTCGCCCGAAACGATCGCCGCAATCGAACGCGCCGCAAAGGAATCGGCCAATCAGTGAGCCGCAATCACGTCAGCTGCCGGGCTTCTCTTCGTACCTACGCTCGCCAGAGCGTGGGGCAACAGAGACCGGTCCAGCGCAACAAACCACCTTCTGGCGAAGGTAGCTACGCACTAGGAGCCACCGTAGCTACGCTCGCCAGAGCGTGGGACAACAGAGACCGGTCCGGCGAAACAAATCACCTTCCAACGAAGGCGACGATCACCTACGGCTGCTGTTGCTTGAGCCACGTCAACAACTTCAGCGGCGCGGCGTACCCTTCATGCATGTCGGCGTAGTGGCCGCCAGGCGAATAGAGCAACGTGGTTGGGAAAGCGCTCACCTTCATCTTCTTGAGCAGCTTGCGGTGTTTGTCCCCATCCAGCTTCAGCATCTCAAAGTTCCCGGCAACAACGGCTTCAACCGTTGCATCGGCCCAGGTGTCCTTTTTCATTTTTTGACACGGGCCACACCAAGTTGCACTGGCAAAGACCAAGATCGGCTTGCCGCTCGCTTGGGCCGCATCGAAGGCCGCTTTGGGCGTCGTGTGCCAGCTGGTTTCAGCTTGAGCGCGACTTGCTGAAGCGAGAGTGATTACAGCGAGGGTGGGCACAAGCAATGCCACACGAAATGCACGAATCATTGTGTCGATATCCGTAAAGGGTTGAGCGTCAGAGAGTTCCTACTTCTGGCGACAACCATCCCATAACCATTTCGGAGGGATCGTCGCCAGGGGAACTTTCAATGACGCTTGGTTCGACACAGCCGCCGCCAAAATGCGGCCAGCGTGATTCGAATCACGCTGGAAGTGCGGCCTCGGCCGTAAGGGCCTTGTAATCCAAAATCTCGATACGCTGACGTTTCACACGTATCAAACCTTGCAGTTGCAATTCGCCCAGCAACGTCGTCACGGTTTCACGGGTGCTGCCAATGATGCTGGCTACATCAAGGTGCGACATCCGAATCGGGTTCTCAGCACCGCCCTCGACGGCACCGTACTGCTGCGCGAGTTCCGTCAGCAGATGGATCAAGCGATCGCGACTGCTGTGAAACAGCAATGATTTGACCCGGCGTTCTGCAGCACGTCGGCGAGTCGCAATCAACTCCATCAACATGAAAGCAAAATCTGAGTTGGATCGCACCACGGGGCGCAGTCGCTGAACCGGCAACAGTGCGACACGCGTGTCGGCGGCCGCTTCTGCGATTTCTTCACGCTGCGTTTGCCCAACGATGGCGAGCTCACCAAAAATCTCACCCGACTCAACGAAACGCAGAATCGCCTGCTTCCCACTGGCCGAAGTGCTACAGAGCTTCACCCGCCCACGTTCCAACAAGCAAAGGTGATCGGCTTGATCGCCAGGCGAATAGATTGCCGAGCCCTTTGAAAAGTCACGGTAACTGATCGCCGACTCAATCTCGCTCACTTGCTGCGGATAGAGCGAGCTGAATAGTGGATTTCGTCGAGCCAGCCAGCTGTGCTCGACTCCGCTTGACCCCTCTGATGATTCCATGTTGATCGATGCGATGCGATTTGATGGGGCTTGATGCGAAGAGTGAATCACGGGGTCAATTGCCTTTTGGGAGTCATGAAGATTCGACGTCGAGCGGGCGTTGGCCGTGTTAAGACTTTGTGAAGGGCAGCCTGCGGACGGATCCTGCGACCGCTCAGACGGTCCGTGCAACTCTTTAATGGACATCTGTCAGCTAAGCCCGCCACAAACCGTTTAAAACGCTTTGACTTCAAAAACACAACGTTTTTCCCGCAAGTTGTTGACGATCTCACATTGCCTTGAGGGACAAAAAACCGATAGATCAGACCAAATCGCCTCCACACTCCATCGCTTTGCCGTCCTCCAAACCAATACCCGGGATATCCCACATGCGTTTCTCCCAAACACCAAAAATTCTGGCCGCGACCGTTGCTCTAATCACCAGCTTCACATTCGCTGGATGCCGATCCCTCGACACGCCTTTGCCAAACCCATTCAGCAAAGCGGGAACCGACGGTGCCGCCTGTGCCGACGGAAGCTGCAGCCTGACCCTGAGTGACAAAGCGATGGGCGATCATGCGATGGGCAGCGAATCCGCAGTCGCCGGACTGGGCGATGCCGGACTGGGCGATGCCGAATTGGGCGATGCCGAACCTGGATTGATCAAACAGGTATCAGCCCAGACCGAAAAGGTCGCCAAGAAGAAACCGACCAGCGGCCCTGACGTGTTGTTCGCTGACTTTCGTTGATGCGAAAGTTTGGCACCTCGAACGAAACCAGTCAGCCGTGATCGCGTAAGCGGCCGGGTCTTGCAGCTGGCGTTGACGAACCGCTACGCGGCCATCCCGATCATCCAGAACATCGTTTGCAAACCAAGGGTGATTGCAAGCCAGCCAAAGCCATGCACGATCACCTGGGTACGACGCTCGGCCTTCCAGAGCTCGTAGGCAAAGACAGCAATCCCCAGCGTCACACAAAACAGGAAGCTAGGGATGAGTCCAATGGCCGATACGAACACCCATTCCCCAAAATAGACGCCACCAAAATCATTCACGCACGCGCCGATGCTAATGACGAGGTGAAACAGACCAAACGCACGGCGGCTCGTTTGCGGCATGAAAAGCACGAGTGCCGGTGTGGCCATCCGGTAGATGGGAATCCACACGATCGTTTGCGCCGCGAGGGGAGCTAAGATTGGGTCACCAATCGACGAGATTCCTTGGGTGAAATAGAGATAGATTCCAATCGCACTTGCGAAACTCGAGGCAAGCACCGAACCGGTGAACCAATCGAGCCGCGGCAGCATCGCAAACCGTTCACGCGTCGGGTGAACGTCCACAAGTGACTCGGTATTGGGCGCCTCATAAGGATTCGCAAACAGTGTCGTCATCGTTCCACTCCGTACGCTCGAACCAATGTCATGATTCTAGACGCGAGAGTCAGTCAATGACAAACGGCCCTTCAATGAGCCCAGCGCGCTTGCGTCGGGCCTCACACTCCTACGCGCGCCAAAGGGCCCGAGGCCTGACGGCCAGCGGCTCACTTGGATTCCGCACGAAAGGCGGTACGCGATCTTCATTCGTTCGATTCGTACCATTCGTGGTTCCCTCTTCACGAGCCCCCAACATCTGACGGAAAAACGGCCTGATAGAGCTGATCACCGTCGTCGCTAAAGTGCGTCATCCGTAGACGCTTCCCAGCCTCAATGCGCAAGAAGCCACCACTTGGCTCGGACGACGTGTAGGGCTGTTTGACTTTGCCATCAGGATCGCTTCCGTAATCGGCTCCCGGCGGAACCCCCATCCGCGAGTTCTCGTCGTTAAGCGCCCCGCATGCGAATTCGTTGATGCCGAGCGGATGGATGCTGTGGTATTGCCAATGACGATCACCACAGACCAAGAACAAGTTCTCGATTCCCTTTTGACGCGTCCAATCAAAGAAGGCGTCCGCCTCGTGTCGGAAGCCCAACAGATTCGCATGATTGTCGCTTTTGTAGGCGTCGTCCGGGCCGACCATTGGCGTTGGGTTGACCATCACTTTCCATGTCGCATCACTTTCAACCAGTGTCGTCTTGAGCCACTGAAGCTGTTCTTTTCCCCACATCGTCTTTTCCGGACCATCCGGATCGTTGTTGGCCGATCGATGATCGCGTCCTTCGGTCAACCAGATCTGCAGATGTTTTGAAACGCGGAAGGTCCGATAGTTTGGCGTATCGAACACGCCACTTTCCGCGATCGGCAACTGCTCGCGGAACATATCGATCCCCGTCTTAGGCAGCGGGATGCGATTGGTTTCGTTATCGGAATCATTGAAGCGAAAGTCATGGTCGTCTTTGGACCAATAGGTCGGCACGTCGGCAAAGAACTGAACCATCCGAGGAAACCGAAACTGTTCTTGCCAACACTTACGAAGTTGAGAAACGGTACGTGCGACGCGGTACGGATTGTCGTAGTAGACGATGTCTCCGGTACCAATGAAGAACTCGGGATGCAATGATCGCATCGAAGCGAATGCCGGAAAGCCGAGCCGCTTGTCTTCGGGCGTCGCCGTCAACGGACCGCCTGCATTGCCGCGTCGCCCATGCATGAATTTGATGTAGTTCATACAGCTTCCCACGATGAATGTGACGTCGCGTTCGGAATCCGATCCCGGCAACGTCTTGAAGCTACAGGTTGGTCCTGCCTTGGTCGTTTCTTTCGTGTGACCGTAGTGGGCTCGATAGAAATAGCGTGTTCCGGGTTTCAACCCATCGATCTTTGCACGCGCGATGAAGTCGCTTAAAGGACCGGTCACTTGAAACGGCGTCGTTGCCGCATCGGAAAAGTCGTCATCAAGAGACCATTGAAACCTCACGATGCCGTCGCCACCGGGAATCCCACCATCGCGATCGAGCTGACTGCCCTTTGTCAATCGCGTTTGCAACAGCGCGCTCGAAGCGGTCACTTCTCCGGCCATCGTGCCTTGCCCGAGCGTTAACGATCGATCGATCGCATCGTAGTCGACCAAAGTTCCGTCCGCGGCCGCCTGGTTTGGCAAGAAACGAAGCCACCAAGGCGTTTTGCCACATGATTGCTTATCGGTCATCGTCAGATTGCCATCGCGACCAACGCGAAAGCAAATCAGTTGATTGGAGGATTGTCCAGCAGCGACCAAGAATTGCCCGTCCGAAGAAACGGCGAACCCACGTACGTTTTTTGCAACCTCAACATGCTGTTGCAGCGTCAGCGATTCTCTCTTTCGATTGAACTTAAAGACGCCGATCGAGCCGTGCCCACGGTTGGCAATGTAAACGTGCTTGCCCAATGGCCCCGATTCGACATGCGATGTTGTGCCTTTGCCTTCGTAGTCACTGGGCACGGAGGAAACGGTCTGCAGGATCTTAAGCTTCCCCGATTCTTCATCCAGCTTATACAGACTCAACGACCGCCCTTGCTCGTCGCTGCCAAAGGCATACTCGCGGGACGGGTGGAACCAGAGATGACGCGGCCCTGTTTTTTCGCCGCGCGGCAACGCCTCGGGTTCGTTGGGGGAGAGTATGCCGTTGGTAGAATCAAACTTGAATAGCGAGATTCGATTGGCGCTCGTATGGGGAACGAATGCGTATCGTCCGCTCGGATCGGTGACGATGCAGTGCGCGCGTGGCGCAACATCAAGAACCTGTAACGGGTCGGTCGACGTTCTTCCCTCGCCAACAATCCGATGAACGGTCACTTGCCCGGTCTTGTAGTACGCCCCCAGCAAGAATTGACCCGATGGTGACACCGATAGATACGCTGCTTTGGCCGGCGCAGGAATCGATTGCAGTGGCCTCAATCCGTCGCGCCCCGAACGCAAGACATGAATCGAATCGGGAATGCTGCCAGCGACATAGAGGTGTTGTCCGGTTGCATCAACGCAGAAATTTCCTGGACTGGCCTCCAACGAAGTTTCCGTCATCCGCGAGAGCTTACCGTCGGAGCTGATACTGTATGAGACAAGCTTTCGCTCGCCAGACAGAGACAAAACGAAGGTCGGATTCTCAGCGTGCGTCTTGCCGAACGCCGCACAAGCCAGCAACACACAAAGCAGCGAGAGTCGAAGTGGTCGTGATCGCATTGAGATCAATCTGTAGAAGTCGAGAAGAAAGCAAGGGGCTTGCGATTGAATCGAATTCGGCCCAAAGCTTATTTGGCGTATCGCCCCAAACTGCCGAAAAAAACGCCTGCGATTCAGCTCATTGTTCATGACGATCGATCGACGGCTTGGTGGACGAATTCACTTTGCTTCGACCGAACGTCTTGGGTATGCTGACGGTCCCCTCAAAGCCTGGATGTCTCGCTCCCGCCAGAGTCGAAACCACTCCTTCGAAGAGCATTCACTCAGGCGTCCCACCTTGGCCCACTGGCCGCAAATCCCCTCATCGCGTTGGATGCTCATGAAACCAAGCAACAACGACCGCCGTTCCGTGCTCAAGTCCGCTGGGCTGACGCTGACATTGCCGATGCTTCAGTCGGCTCCACGCGCCGTCGCCTCGGAACGAAACGAGGCGGAAAACGGCGGCGAGAACGAAGGCAAAGCCAAACGCCTGATCTGCGTCGGCTCGAACCTTGGTTTGTATCGCAAGGCTTTCTATCCCGACCAAGCGGGCAAAAACTACAAAACCACCACGCTCCTTGAACCACTTGAGCAGCACCGCGATGACTTCACGGTCTTCTCTGGTTTCGATCATCGCGCCGCCAACGGACATCGTAACTGGGACAACTTTTTATGTGGGCAGCGGGTTGGCGATGTCACGCTCGACCAGATCGCCGCCGAAACCATCGGCAGATCGACGCGATTCGAATCCTTACAACTGTGCGCCGGCGGCATCCCCAAACAACGCATGGTTTTCACGCGACAAGGCGTTCCGTTGCCGATGATCAATCGGCCCAGCGTGGTTTACAAAAAGCTGTTTGCGAGCGCCGATGACCGGGCACGAACGGAGTACTTGCTCAAGAGCGGAAGAAGCGCTCTCGATGTGGTTCGAGAAGACGCCAAACAACTCGAGCGTTCGGTCAACAAGGACGACAAGCAAAAACTGTCAGAGTATTTCACGTCGCTTCGTGAACTCGAACAACGGATGAGCCGACAGCTCAATCACCTGGCCGACGATGCCGTTCAGGTCGATTACGAATTGCCAGCCTATGATCCAGTGGCGCCGACCTTGATGCTTGAATGCGAACGCATCATGTTCGACTTGATGGCGTTGGCACTGCAAACGGATTCGACTCGAGTCGCAACTCTGTTTATCGCCGGACTCGGTCAAGTCTTCACGCTCGATGGCCAAACGCTACGCGCGGGATACCATGCGTTGTCGCATCATGGCAACGACCCCGATTTGATCCGGGACTTGGTTCGAGTGGAAACCGAACACATGAAGTGCCTTGCAAGGTTCTTGACACAACTCAAACAGAAAACGGACGCCGATGGCCGTCCGTTGCTCGACACCACCGTCGTTATGTTTGGCACGGGGATGGGCGATGCAAGCCGACATTCCAATCGTGACCTGCCAACCCTTGTCGCGGGCGGCGGATTCCAACACGGCCGGCACCTTGCGACGGACGCCAAAGATTCAAATGCCTTGAAACTTGGCGACGTGTTCGTCTCGATCCTCAAGCAACTTGGTTCCCCCATCGAAACGTTCTCGGGCACAAGCCGTGGTATCAATGATTGGGCGTAGTTGCGTTTTTGTTCTCATTGCCGCATCAACGCTGTGGCCTCTGGTTCAATGCCAGGCCGAAGAGAGCGGCATCGAGGACGGGGTAAAGGTCCTGCGCCAATACTGCATGGATTGCCATGACAACGTGGCAGCAGAAGGCGACTTTGTCCTGCCGGTTGCGTCTCCGGACTGGGATGACGCCAACGTCATCTCGTCGCTTGAACTCGCCCACACCATGATCGTAAAAAAGATCATGCCGCCTGCCGACATGGACCAACCCAGCGAGCGTCAGCGGAAAGTGGTTCTCGATTGGCTCGACAGAGCTTTGATTGAAAACAGCCCGATCGGCGGCACGCCGCTTCGTCGTTTGAGCGGACGTGAATACGCCAACACCGTCTCAGAAATCTTCGGACTGGAAAACTATTCGCTCCCAGATGGCTTCCCGCCCGACAACGAACAACACGGATTCGACAACCAAGGCGAAGCTCTCGTGATTGCCGCTTCGCACTTGGAAGCGCTCGCCGACGCCGCAACCGAAATCGCGGACCAGTTCTTCCCGCCCGAAACGAAGCCGACCGCGGTCAAGACATTTGACGTCCCGGCCCCAGAACTTGTCATTAGCTATTCGTCCGCTTGCTTGATTGATGGAGCCATGCGGCTTGCATCGTCCGGCAGCAACGCCGTACGCCATGCAACTTGGCCCACCAAGTTCGAGGCACCGGCGAGTGGTCGCTACCGAGTCGCAATCACGGCATCGAGTTTCGATCCAAGAAAGGCATCGGGTCACGTGCCGGAATTACTGGTCGAATCGAGCCAAATGACTGGCACGGCGCCGCGTCAGAAGGCATTGTCCATCGAGCCGGGCGGCACACGAACCTTCGAGTTTGAAATCGGCCTCGATGCTGGCGCAACGGTTCGCGCGCGTTATTCCAACGGGCCGTTCAACTACGAAGACAAAGCGGCCTACCCTGAGTTTTTAGAGTCGCTGTTTTTGCGAGAACCTCAGATCGCGGCTGCCTGGAAAAAGCTCGGTTCGCCAGCCCGCGGCGGTAGCGGATGGGAGCGACTCAAACAGGTCATGGCCGATGACGATCTCGAAGTCTCGCAATTTCAACCCGACAGCGATGCACTCCAACAGGCTGTCAAATCGGTCTCAAAGAACGCGGTGTCCAGCGGTGAGACGCTGGTCTACAAGTTCTTTGAAGAAGGACCTTACATCGCGATCGAAAACATCAAGATCATCGGTCCTATCGAACCCTACGATGACCGAGATCAACAGCGTCGGGACCGACAACGCAAACAGTTCCTTGGCGAGCTCTCGCCAGAGTCGGATCAAACTGCTTTGAAACGCTTCTTCACCAAGTTTCTAAGTACGACTTTCCGTCGCGCAGCAACCGAAGCGGAAGTCGACAGCTACGTTCGACTTGTCGACAACGAGCGGCAAGCGAACGGCTCGCTCGACGCCGGAATGCACTTGGCAATTCGCACCGCATTGATTTCGCCAGCGTTCCTCTATCGCAGCATTGGGGCTGGAGAGCTTTCTAGCCACGAACTCGCAAGCCGGCTCTCCTATTTCTTGACGTCGGGACCGCCCGATGCGACTTTGATGAAGTTGGCCGCATCAGGAAAACTATCGACTCCAAGCGAACTGCGAAAACAAACGCGACGCCTGCTCAAGAACTCCAACACCTTCGCCACCGACTTCACGCACCAGTGGCTCGGCCTCGATGCGGTCGACCGACTGATGCCCGACGCACGCTTGATTCGCAACTTCACCGCCGCGCATCGACAGGGCATGCAGCAAGAAGTCGTGCTTACCTTTCGCCATGTGTTGGACAACAACCAAGACGTGACCGATCTCATCACGCCAGATTTCGTTTTCACCGATGAGGTGATCGGCAAAGACATCTACCAGTTGCCAAGCCTGAAAGCGGGGTCGAAAAAGGCGAAACAGAAAGCCAAAAAGGGCATGCGGCAAGTGGCCATCGACCCATCAGGTCGCGTGGGCGGATTGTTGGGGATGCCGGCAGTCATGATGGCGACGGCAAACGGCGTTGATACCCAACCGGTGCTTCGAGGAGTTTGGTTGCTCGAAAACATCTTGGGCTCACCGCCGCCAGAGCCGCCTAAGGCCGTTCCGGCACTCACCCCTGACATTGGCGGCGCAACGACTCCCAAAGCCAGATTGGCCACACACATGGCCGAACAATCCTGCGCCGCATGCCATCGCGAAATCGATCCGCTTGGCTTTGTGCTCGAGAACTTCGACCCCATCGGTCGCTGGAGAGAAACGTACCCCGCATACTTCGATCAAGAGGGAAGCAGCAAACGCAAGGATGGATCCCCGATCGATGCAACGGGCACACTCCCCAGCGGCGAAGAGCTGCGTGACGTCACCGACCTGAAGAAATACCTGACCGATCACCCTACGCGATTTGCTTGTTGCCTGAGCGAGAAGTTATTGACCTATGCAACCGGGCGTTCGCTCAACTACCGCGAAAGAAAAATCGTTGCTGACATCGTTGATGCAGCCAAAGACAACAACCTGAAGTTCGGCGACCTCATCGCTGACTTAGTAGACAGCGAGGTCTTCCGAACGAAATGAGCGGTCTGCGTCGCTCGACTATGGCTGAGCTTGTCGCACAAGGTGGATGTTCCGCACATCAAACAGTGCGACCTTGGCAATCTTCTTGACACTGATGCGCAACTCGTAGGCCCCTGCTTCGGAGAGCTCAATCATGCCCAGGTGAATCCAGCGAAAGTTCTGGAAGTGCCCGGTGTCGAGCGTTCGAAACGGCAGCGTCGCCTTTGCCTTACCATCCTTGCTCAGGGTCACGACGGCATCGCTGCCGCCCTGACCTTTGCCACAACCTTGCAACACGGCGATCGAATAGGTTCCCGGCTGTTCCACCTCGAGATCCCAAGTCGCATAGGCCTTGTCGTCGACCCAATAGCCAACGGTGTTCTTGTACCACTGGGGTTCAAACAGGATCTTGTCGCCAAACGTTTCGGCTTGCCAAGCATGAAGCATGACCGAACCATCGCCAAGCGCGGTCGCGATCGGGCAATCCTTTGGAAACAAGGGCGCTGTATCAAACACAATTTCGATCACAGATGCATCTGCTGGCGCTGATTTCCAGGTGAAGGTCCACTCCGTTTGTTCAGGCCGAATCTCGATCTTCGCGTCGGCATGTCCCCGCCACTGTACCGAGCGGATCGTGGCGCATAACCGCGGCAAGACCACCTTCCCTTCTTTGACCGTGTCCGCATCAAGCTCAAGCGTGAGCGTTCTTCCGTCCACCGCGGCGGTGACACCATCGCCACTCAGTTCGGGCCACGCACCCGCGTCGTTGGCGGGCAGCTCCGATGTAAGGGCGGACATCAAAACGAAGAAAAGGACGGGTATGAGTCTCATCGGCGAGTCGGACGATTGGGTGATTGGATGGATCAAGTGTGTCGGGATTATGTGGTTGAGTAACGATTGTATTCAACCATGCTCCACAATGGCCATTCCAGCACCAAAATCGAGCCTATTGCCGACAGGGCGACCGGTCTCTCGACGCTCATGGCAGGACCGAGACCTGCTAAAATCCTGGTGGGGGAAAACGAGAACACCCACTTGCTACTCCATCAATCGCTACCGGTACCCTGGACATGTAAAGCGATGAATTCCGACGACACCGAGAGCGATCGATACCGCGCCCTGTTTGAAAAATCTGCGGATGCGATGCTTATCATCAAAGGCGATCGCTTCGTGGACTGCAACCAGGCGGCTGTCGACATGCTTCGGTTCGCCGACAAACAGTCATTGCTACAGTGTCATCCATCCAAGATTTCGCCCGTCTATCAACCCGATGGCAAGCGATCGTTTGACAAAGCCAACGAGATACTTGCCCTGAGCCGTGAAGCTGGCAACCAGCGTTTCGAGTGGGTGCACCGGCGGTCCGACGGCGAGGAGTTCCCGGTCGAAGTCCTTTTGACCGAAATCGTTGCCGACGGCGAACCGATGTTGCACATCGCGTGGCGCGAGCTGAGCGAACAAAAGGACCTCGAGAAACAAGTCCGGCACGCGCAAAAGATGAACGTGCTCGGGAATCTTACCAGCGGCATCGCACACGACTTCAACAACACGCTCGCTCCGATCATCACCTACTCGGGGTTACTTGCCGATGTGCTCAAAGATCATTCCGAGTGGCGCCATTGGGCTTTGGAAATCAACCGCGCCGGAGCACTCGCGGCATCATTGATTCGAAAACTCCTTTCCGTTAGCCGAAAAGATCGTGGCCAATTGGTGCGACTCGATTTGACCGAATCGATTCGCTCGACCTTGCCCTTGGCTCAAAAGCTCGTTGGCGAAGACGTTGCCCTCAAATACACCGGGCCCGACACGCCACTTTGGATCCAAACGGAAATCGGCAACGTCGAACTCGTCTTGCTGAACCTGGCGTCGAATTCCCGAGACGCGATGCCAAACGGCGGACGCATTGACCTATCCGTTACGGTCACTCAAGAAAACCAAGCCAAGGTTTCGTTTTCGGATACGGGGTCTGGGATGAGTTACGAAACGCAAGAGAAAGCGTTCGAGCCATTTTTCACCACCAAAGCGGCCGGAGCTGGCACCGGACTCGGCTTGGCATCGGTTTGCAAAATCATGCGCGAAGCGGGAGGTTCGGTTCAGATCGATAGCGAACTTGATCGGGGCACAACGATCGACTTGCTGTTTCCACTACACGATCCGGGTGAAGTGGTGATGGTATCCACCGGCGACAACTTGATCGATCAGCGCAGGCAAACCCTTCGAGGAACCCAAATCTTGGTGGTCGAAGATGACCCGCGCATTCGCAACTTGATCACCGGCATCTTGGAAACCGAAGAAATGCTGGTCGTCTCAACCGGCGACGGCGTCGAGGCCCTTGCGAAGGTACAAGACCGAAGCTTCGACCTCGTGCTTTCAGACATCATCATGCCGGAAATGAATGGTCCAGCTTTCGCCGACAGAGCGCGTTCCATGGGCTGCGACGTCCCAGTCGTTTATTTGACCGGTTACACCGACGATCGACTCAGGTTTCACCACATCGATCCAGAAGCCTGTGCTCCAATCCGAAAACCCTTCTCGGCAAACGAGCTACTCGATCGACTCTACGTCGAATTGGTCAAACAAACCAATCACTAGCGTCGTTCGTAGGTCATGCTCGGCATGACAAGCAATTGTAGGTCATGCTCCGCATGACAAAAAATCGAACGCAAGGCCCGACGCTAGCGCGTTCGGCTCACATCGTTCGTAATCCCGCCTTTAGGCGCCTTTAGGCGGAAGAGCCAGAAGATTCCGGCTGAAGCCGGTACTACGAACGGGCACAATCAACTTTGCCTTTCCGTGAAAGTACTGATGACCGTTGCCGTTGCCAAAATGATGTAGATTCTGCGGCAGATCTTTGCGGGATACGGTATCTAAAGAGGGACGCGTCAGGACTGGCGTGTACCTCGAAGCCAGCTCAAATTCAACGAACGTGATCATGCAGATCCCAAACAGTCATCCCCTATTCCACCAGAGTCTTGCCCTCGCGTTGCTGACGTTTGCCGCTGCAGGTAGTGCCAGCGCCGCCGACCAAGCATCCCCAAAGCCGAACGTGATCGTCATTCTTACCGACGACCAGGGACACGGCGACATGTCTTGTCACGGCAACCCTTACATTCAAACTCCAGCCATCGACTCACTGCACCGCGATTCAGTTCGTTTGACCGACTTTCATGTCGATCCAACCTGTTCGCCCACTCGCGCGGCTCTGCTAACCGGTCGTTATTCATCCCGCGTCGGCGTCTGGCTGACGTATGGGAGCCGACACCATCTTCAACGTGACGAAACGACGCTCGCCAATGCGTTTCGAGACAACGGCTACCGCACTGCGATCTTTGGCAAGTGGCACCTTGGCGATAACTATCCGTTTCGCCCTACCGACCGCGGGTTCGACGAAGCATTGATTCATGGGGGTGGGATGATCGGCGAAACGCCGGACCATTGGAACAACGATTATTACGACGACGTTTACTTTCGCAATAACGAACCCGAACAGGTGCAAGGGTATTGCACCGACGTTTGGTTCCGCGAAGCCAGGGAATTTGTCAGACGCAACCGCGACCGCCCGTTCTTTCTCTATCTACCCACCAACGCGCCTCATGGGCCGCTGCACGTTCCCGAAAAATTCGTCACACCGCTGCTCAACAACCCAGCCATACCGCATTCGCGCGCACACTTTTATGGCATGATTGCCTGCATCGACGAGAACCTGAAACAGCTGCGTGCCGACCTTGCCGCGTTGAATCTTGATCGCGACACCCTCCTCGTATTCCTTAACGATAACGGCACGGGACACGGGGTCACGCTCACGAACAACGGCAAACCGGACCGCAATGGCTGGGTTGAGTCGACAACGAAGACGGGCGGGTTCAATTCAGGAATGCGTGGCCGCAAAGCGTCGGCCTACGAAGGTGGGCACCGGGCTGCCTGCTTCATCCATTGGCCAGGCGGCAACATCAACGGCGGTAAGGACGTCAGTGGCTTGACTGCCCATCTTGATTTGATGCCGACTCTGATCGACTTGTGTGGGCTGTCGCTGCCGCATGAAATCGAATTCGACGGTATCTCGCTCGCAGCAGTACTGAAGCAGCCGAGACAGCGTGTGCCACAGCGAACAATGGTCGTCCACCACCAAGGTCGTTTTGCAAAGCCGATTGGCGATGGGATGCCCATCCACGGCAAAGACTTTGCAGTGATGTCAGGTCCTTGGCGATTAGTCGGTTCGCAACTGTTCGACCTTCGGCAAGATCCTGGTCAGCATCATGACATTGCGTCACAACACGCGCACAAATGCAAACAAATGCGTCAAGCCTACGAGCATTGGTGGGACAGCGTTTCCAAGAACTTCGGCAAGCCAAACGCATTTGAAATCGATCCAAACCAACAAGCAACAACAACCATTAGCTCACAAAATCTGCTCGGTGCGAGAGTCGCCTACAGCCAGCATCATGTCCGAAACGCAATGCCCATCCCCGAAGCTTGGACTTGGATCGACGTCAAACAATCGGGGCAATACGAATTCGTCGTCCGTCGATGGCCGCGCGAAGTCGATTGTTCACTCTCAGACACGACGCTGGGACATCCAATCGACGAGTCAAAACACGACGAAAACAACAAGACGATGAATTTGCCAAGCCAAGCGATTGAAGTTGCACAGGTGCAATTGCAGGTGGGCGATTTCGATCGAACGGTTCGCGTGGCCCAAGAGGACCAACAAGCGGTCTTCGCCGTCGACTTAACGACAGGACTACAGCGACTGAAAGCGACCCTCATTTCAGACGATGATTCTGAAACGGCAGCCTACTACGTTTACATCTCGTTGCGTGACAGCCATTGAATGGCTCTGGTAGACGCCCAGTCAAAGGTTGACACATTGATCTCATTGCCGCTCGCTGGTGAAGCTGTCGCCGTCGTCAACCGCGGGCCTACAGACGCGAGGGTAGGAAAGGAACAGACCAGCGCCAGCGTACCGCGTCAGGTGCATCGGCGCAAAACCAATTGGCTCGGCGTTTTTTCGCACGACGTAAGTCCCTGCGAAACAATCTCGGAGTGATTGATTCTCGCTATCGGCACCAAGCCAAAGCAAATCAAACAGCATGTTGATCGGTCCAAAGATCCACAGCATCATCCGAAATGTCATCGCCCAAACGGACGGTCGTTCCGCCTTGGTCGAGACGATCTTGACCCCGACCAGTTGGTACCCAACCGTGCGGATGCGAGAACGCTTCATCAGGACCAAATAGGTCCATGCGAAGGACAGCCAAACCGCCAAGAAGATAAACGAGGGATCGTAGTTCGGGCGGACGGCCCAGGCGGCAAGTATTAATGCAACCCAAAGACCCGATCCAAACGCAACCAACAAGGCGCTATCTACAAAGATAACAATGAGACGCCGCAGAAATCCCGCGTAGTCTTCCTTGCGGTAGTAAGCGCCCGTACCAAGTGAATTGTCACCAGCCATCGCGTTGCAGCCCCCTCCATCTCGCTTCCCATTCAAAGCGTACCAAATACCCCAACGCGCGGCGCGACGCCTCTCGGTAGCCCGCAAAAATCGGGCAAAATCGCCATTCCATGCGTCAGACCGACGGTGATTCGGGAATAGGTTGATATGGGCTCGCGGCAAAACAGGCCCGTGACCGCCCGCGCCGATTGCTCTTCACTGCTGCCCAGACACTTCACTGCTGCCCAGCTTGGAACAAAAGCTCATGCAAATGAATCCTGTCCTGCGTCGACTTCTGTTCATCACCGCTCTCGTGCCAATCACCGCAGAGACCCAAGCACTCCGATCGCAAGAAACGGGAATCACTCAACCGCCACGACATCTGCTGGTCACCCGACGCGCCGAGGAAAAGTTTAATCGAATTGGTGCAACGCCCGATCAAATGGCGGAACTGGATGCACTGAGCGTCAAGCATCGTGAAAAGGTCCACGCGCTCCGCCAACATGCAGGCATCACCAAGGAACTAGTCAAAGCCCGCGACAAAGCGTTCTCGAAAGCGAAACAACTCAACCTCAAGGATGATGCACTTTGGAGTCACGTCCAGCAGCACGCCGGTCTGAACGCACAGCAGGCTGCGGCATTTCGCGAAACACACCATGGAAACAAACAGTTCCAATCCGATGCACTGGCACTGCTCACGCAAGAGCAACGCGCCGCCTATCGAAAAATAAAGACCCAACCCAATCGATCCGCTCGCGCTTTCAACAAGCCCAACGTGATCGTCATCCTCGCCGACGATCTCGGTTATGCCGACGTCGGATTTCACGACGTTACCAGCCAAGACGCCAGCACGCCTAATCTCGATCGTCTTGCCGAATCAGGCGCTATATTCCGCAATGCCTACGCCGCCTCGCCCGTTTGCAGCAACTCGCGATTGGCGCTTTCCACGGGCCGATACGCACAGCGTTGGGGCGCTTACTACTACGGCCAGGGTGGATTGCCGACGACCGAACAAACGATGGCTGAAATGTTTCGTGGCGCAGGCTATCGAACAATGAAAATCGGTAAAACACATCTCAACGGCGGCCCTAAAGAAGAGCCAATCGAACATGGCTTTGATCAATCGCTGGCATTCACGCATCATTCGTGGCACTACCACATGTTGAGCGAAAAGGACGTCGCCGCCTACGAACGTCGCAGTCCCGGCAGTGCAAAGAAGTCGACTCAAGCGCCATTCGGGCCGCTGATCCGAGATGGCAAACAGGCCGAGTCTTTCGAAAACACGACAACCACCGAAGTGTTCGGCCGCGAATCAAACGCGTTTGTCTCCCGAAAGAGCGAGAAGCCGTTCTATTTGCAACTCGAATTCAACGCTGTCCATACTCCGCTTACACATGCACCGGAACAATTGAGGAAAAAGTATGGCATCCCTGACCGAACGTTTGATCGCAACGCCAATCAATGGGCTTATCCGATTTGGGATCCCATCGCGCAGCCTAGTTTCAAAGAGTGGTATGACCAAACGTGCCATCTTGGTATCGCCGACCCTTACGGCCGCAAGATTTATCTCGCACACCTTGAACTGATGGATACCGTGATCGGCCAACTCGTCGAGACGCTAGAGCACAACGGCCTGAGAGAACACACGATCATCGTCTTCTCATCCGACAATGGCGGGTCGAATCAATCCTATGCCAACAATGGCGATCTCAACGCCTACAAATACTGCTTGATGGATGGCGGGATTAAAGTCCCGATGATCTTGTCGTGGCCAGCGCGTGTCGCGATGAACTCGACACACGATGCGGTTGTGACCCATCGAGATGTCTTTGCAAGTCTGGCTGAAATCCTTGAAATCGAACCGGCACAAGAGATCGACGGCAAGAGTTTCCTGCCGTTGCTTGAGGGCAAAGCCAAGACCGTACACACCGAACCCCTGTTTTGGGATTGTGGGAACAAGACACCCACCTGGATCACCATGCAAGGCGACTGGAAATTGGTGTTTCGCGAAACCGCGCGAGACTACCTGATGTACCAGCTCGATGAGTCGGGTTTAGTTGATTCCGAGTTTCTCAAAATCCCGATTCCGGCTGGCACGCACCTCTACAACTTGGCTGACGACCCCGGCGAAACGACTGACGTCGCCGCCAAGTACCCGGAACGCGTCAAGTCGATGACGAAGCTGCACGCACAATGGCGAGCGAAGATGGCCGACCCGATCAGCGGCCGGAAAGCAAAATAACCGCTTCAAAAAAACGATTCACGCCAATCTTGCCAATCGACTTTCCCCGTTTTTTCCGCACTCCCGAGGCAGGCTTCCCGTCGACCAGGGGCGAACCTCTGACAGCCAAAAGATGTCGTCTGTACAGAGCCAGCGCGAGGCAGTAGCATCTACCGCGTTGGCTGGAACTCGTTTCCAAAACCAACACGGGCCGTGGCGTAGTCTGGTAACGCGCTACACTGGGGGTGTAGAGATCGCTGGTTCAAATCCAGTCGGCCCGACTTCGAAAAACGCCGTGTTTCCTTGGGAATCCGGCGTTTTTTCGTGCGTTGTCGCGTCGTCAACCTTGTCCAAATTGCCAGAAAGTGACCCTGTGTGACCCTCTTGGCCTAGGTTTGGTGCAACGGTTCGATCGGCATCAAACGAGGGTAATGATTCAACCGCCTCTGCAGTCCCGAGCAAGCGAACATCCGTGTACGTGTTCATCGTCAAATCGATCGACGAATGCCTCATAGCTGCCTGGGCTACGCGCGGTGCGACTCCAGCGCGGGAAAGGTGCATCCCGAACGAGTGCCGTAGTGCGTGGACGTGAACCACGTACCTCTCTGAATCAACCTTCGGAATGCCAGCCGCTTCAGTGTCGCGGTCAAGGATGTCGAGCAACCTAGACGAGACATAGAAAACGGAATCGCCCGGTGGACATGCCGCGTCTATCGGGAATCGAATGCCTTGGCAAGTTGCGAGAAGCTGGCGTGAGAATTCCTGTTGTCATCATAAGCGGTTTGCCAACTAATGAGGCAATAGGAGCAGTAGTACTGCGGTAACCGTTCACGACAGCGCAATTGACTGGAGCGATCGAATCCGCTGTCCGGAATCACGCCTAGCCAACAGCCTATGGTCCCGCTGCTCTAAGCAGAGTCGCTCGAAAAGTGGAAGGGCGTGGGAAAAGAGGTAGAACACGAACCTGCTGCCAGAATCGGCATCGATAAATGCAAAACTCACTTCAATTGCGAATTGGGATGACCGACTGCCACGAGTCACCAATTCTTAGGTCATCGAAAGCCGCAATTGCGTTCTCGTTTGACCAAAGATTGACCGTTCGCAAGTAGCCAGAATGGTTAATAGACTTGGCAGTGCAGTTCCAGTTCTCGGGGGCGACCACTTGCGGAGTATCGTTTTCGGAGAAGAGCTTTGCCCGAATGAAGTCGGGCTCGTCACTTCGGATGCCTAGCTGAATTACCACAAAGTGAGTCTTCCCAGCTGCCCCCTTCCCACCGGGTGCCCCTTGCTTTCCCCTAGACTCCACAGCAATGAGTTCGTCTTTTCCTAACGAGAACAGGAATTTCAGATTGTTGTGCGTCAACTCAGCTGGTTTCGCGCTAAGTGAGTCGGAGCCCCGGAAGCCGACTCCAACCGACGTCGGATTTTTCGTGGCAGACCATTCGTCCGCTGATGCGACGGAACGGCGCCGAACAAAGAAACTGACGAAGACATCGCGATTCTGGTCCAGGCTTATGGGATCGGAAAACGCACGCGAGCAAATTGAAGCCGATGGAACGACAAGGTACTTTTTATCATCGCGATTTAGCCATGGCAGAGAAGACAAGAACTCACCGCTGCGAACGACCGCGACCGCGTTTCTGACGCGGGGGTCCGCTCGGAACCAAGGGCCATCCCAACCTATTCCCAAATCAGATCGACCAGGATCGCCAACCGGAATCTGAAACTTTTCACAAGCGTGAAGCCACAGGTCCGAATCTCGTTCATGAAGCTCGATCTTATCCAAAATCGTTTCCGCCCTGTCAGACGCCTCGTCTGGTTGTATCTGCATACCAGGATTTAGGCTCCCGCTTTGAAACTCAAACGCGTTCCCAAGCAGCATTTCATTCGGGTTTCGGGGCGACAGTTTGGCCAGAGACCTGCACGAGACTGTCCCCTCGTACACAGTGATTCTGGATGCGTCTTGCGCCGAACCATTCGCATCGACGGCGACTCCGAACCTTGTTCCTATATCAACGACATGTGCCGTTGGAGTAAGAACGGTAAAGCCAAGCTCCTCCTCAGGCACATCGGCTATCAGCCGACCTTGCATAACAACCAATGCGTCATCCTCCCTAAAACGCATTTTTACTGGCTGAGTGGTTGCGTCCGCTACGAGGACAACACCGTTTGAAAGGTGGATCCTGCCCACGCCTTCTGTTAAGTGCAGTTCTTCTTTCTTGATCACGTCACCGAGTGTTTTGCTCGGATGCCACTTCGCATTCAGCGTAAAGGTTATAGCGCCTATGGCCAGACCGTCCGATGAACGGCTAGATGAACCGCCCTCAAATCGAGCCTCGAGGCGATTCTCACTCTCTTGCCCTTCGTTGCTGCTGCCCTCAAAGAGCAGTGAGGCGATGACAAAGATGACGGTCGCTGATACCAGCGCCGCTACCAGAAGAGCACCTCTGTACGGCACCGGAGGCTCTACTTCATTTAGTCCCAGTGCTGCGGCGCGCCTGCCTTCTTCAGTATCCGCAGCGTCAGGAGACTCTCGAATGCGAAACTGATTCAGGATCATCGCGTCAATGGACAGCGAATCGACCACGATGCGACGCAACTGATCGTCACCACGAAGTAGCTCGTTCAATTCATTGCGTTCTTCGTCGCTTGCTGACCGCGCCATGACAAGCATCAGAAGCTCTTGCGTTCGTTCTTCTCTATTCTGATTTGCCATCGTCGAGCTCTTCTACATGGCATCGAGGTCGTTTTGCTGTAATTGAATCCGAATGCAATCTCGGAGTTTTTCCCGAAGTCGCAGCAACATGTTCTTAACTCCTTGGATCGACCGTCCCGTTTCCTCGGCGATAACCGCCAGTGACCGGTCCTCAAAATAGCGAAGTCGCAACATGTCGACTTGCCCCTCGCTCAGCCGTTTGAAACATCTACCGAGCGCTTCTTCACGATCTTGATTCACGTCTAGGGTCTCGTTTGATGTGTCCATTAGCAGTTCGGCGACATCTGGATGGAACGCGACTCGCGACCGTTCTCTGCTTCTGTCTCGATAGAAACTAAGAACCTCGAAACGGGCAATAGTAAACGCCCATGGAAGGAAAGCGCCTTCCTCTCGAAACTTGCCCGCGTTCTCCCAGATTCTCAGGTTCGTCCGCTGCAGAATATCGCTAGCGTGTGTGAAGTCACCAATAGCGGAGAGTATGAATGCCATTAGCTCACCCTGGTGTCTCGTCAACAACGCGACCAGGTTTCCGTGCGTTTGGTCGTCTGTTGGCATCTAAGGAAATGGGAAGGGGTAATGAATGTGGACGCATGGATTGACGCGATCCCGCGTTTGCCCATTACGCAAGTCCGCCACTTGCTGCGAAGTTTCTCAAAAAACGGAGATTTCTTAGAAACTATTCGCAAACCAAGGGACAAGACAATCAGTTGGTGCATGTGTCTTGGTTGCACCTAGCGAATCCCCAAGACTATTTGGGCATTTCCAAAGTCACCGATTCACTCGTGCCGCCCCGTGACCAACCTTTAGTGCGGTTCGCTCCGCTGAATGACGACAGGATCTCGCGCCCTCAGAGCAGAATGGGGCTCGCGATTGGTTGCATTCGGCGGAGCGAACTACACTGACACAGCGAGACCGTCGTTCATTCTCAGGATGAAGTCGTGAGCATACGAACTCCGTTCGAAAGCAACCAGCAGGCCTCGATCCAAAGCCCCTGCGAGATTCGCTTTCCTGAGCGGAAGAGCCCGACCGGGGAGAATAAGCCACGCCATAACCCGTGGCCGCGTGAGAGAAAGGCCGCCGGAGGATTGTGAGCGAAATCCGGCGACCCTAGCAACAGCACGGTGCCGTGCGTGTTTTCTGATCGTCGTCAACCTGCGGGTAGATGATTATGAGACACCCTGACTTTGAGATTTGCAGGTTCCCGCGGGAATCTGTCTCGCAACATTCCGGACAGCTGGTGATCGGAATCCAAGCGTGCATGATTGGACTCCAATGCCTTTGCCTGGCTAGCACCTCAGACGCGATGCAATCTCGCTCAAGTGAGACATTGTGACGGTTTGCTCTTCGATGGCTGCTGCGATGGTTTGCGTCTGACCACGCACATCAGCAACAGACTCGCCGATTTGCTCAGTCATGCTTGTGCATTCTCGTACGCCTTCCCAAATGTCCGCCACGGACTTTTCGATGCTCCCTGTCGCGTTACTTGTTTTCTGAGCTAGCTCCTTCACCTCGGTTGCGACAACGGCAAATCCACGCCCCGCATCGCCAGCACGTGCTGCCTCGATCGTTGCGTTGAGGGCCAAGAGGTTAGTTTGCTCAGCAAGGTCTTGAATTAGGTCTACGACCTTACCGATGTCCTTACTACGAGTCTCCAGATGCTTAATCGACTCAACTGCATTCTTGGACGCCGCCTCGGAGTTCTGTGCGATAGATGCCGTCCGGCTGATGGTTGCACTTATTTCTTGGATTGTAGATGTCACTTCGCTAGTGCTCACCGCAACAGATTCGGCAACTTGAGCAGCATCGCGTGTACGCAGTTGCTCGGCAGCAACTTCCTCGGTGATGTCGGACGCGAATTTCACGACCTTCGATACTTTGCCTTCGGTATCAATGACCGGATTGTATGATGCCTGAATCCAGATATCTTTGCCGTTCTTGTCCACCCGTCGAAACCTACCAGCGAAGTGCTTGCCGCTGGCAAGGTCATGCCAAAACTGCTCGTATTCATTCGAACGCGCATAGTCGCGGTCACAGAACATCCTGTGATGCCCTCCGACGATTTCGTCAAGTAAGTAACCCAATGCACCAAGGAAGTTATCGTTTGCCGTGAGTATGTGGCCGTCCGGAGTGAACTCAATTCTCGCCTGCGAACGATCAACGGCAGCAAGAACTGCGAGCTGATCCAGTGAGCGTTGCTTCGTTGCTGTGATATCCGAAGCAATTTTCACGACCTTGGTCACGCTTCCAGATTCGTCAATGACGGGATTGTAGGAGGCTGCGATCCAGATCCTCTTGCCTGCTTTTGTGACACGCTTGAATTCGCCCGATTTGAAGGTGCCCGCAGCGAGGTCGCGCCAAAACCTACTGTATTCGGTACTGGAAGCCTCGGACGGATCCATGAAGAGGCGGTGGTGCTGCCCTTGAATCTCATTTAGCGAATACCCGACAGCTGCCAAGAAGTTGCCATTTGCATTGAGTATTTCACCACTTGGTTTGAACTCGATGATGGCTTGCGAACGACCAAACGCGTCTACCAGTAGCTCTGCGTCTGATCGTTCCTTCGAAGGTGCTTCACAGTCTTTTTTCTTCCCGAACATACTCTGCCCCGATGTTATGTGAGTCGCTGCACGGTGGTGTTGAAACATTGCAGCCAGTCAAGCGTTGCTCGGTAGTAACGTCGAGCTGGATGTCAATCCACAAAAACCGCAGCTTTCGGAAACCTTTATGGCCAATCCCGGATGAGCGATACGACCGATTCAATGCGAACTGACTTTGCGGGGCACGGGGAAACCCAGGTGGGGAACGCGATGCACTTGTTGCACGGCTGGGGGTACTTCTGGAAGGGCGAACACCCGCTTGACCCGGGTAACATCGCGATGGCCGAGTGGCACTTGACTTCCGATGAGATTTTGAGAATCCGCCCAGGAGGTAGGTGGATCTTAATACCGAAAATAGCGTGCGATTACCGAACAACCTGAGGTGACCCTACTCTTGCCAGGTGTTGTCCTTGGCTACGCGGATACTGACGTAATGCGACACAGCTAGTATTGCGAAGAAGATGACAATGCTGATTCGATTCAGGTTTGGCATGGTGTGCCTCCGTTGGTGAGCAACCCTTTTTGTTGCTGTTTGCGGCCGGTGCAACTAACCGAAACCGAGCACGCCATACATGAATCGCGCCGCAAGGGCCGTCAGCAAGATTGCGGTCAACGCAACCAGAACGAACACAACATCTCGAACAGTCATGCTGCGATTGTCATCGGTGGCCGACGGTCGTTCAACTTTCTTGCGGACCGTTGCGGATCTTAATATTTGCCTTGCGTGGTGTTGCCGATGAGAAGAGACGATGCGTTGCATTTTACGTAATGGAGGTGCAGCGTGTTGTTGTGCGGGCCGCCGGGGATGTTCGCCACTTTCCCCGGCGGCCTTATCTACCGACCACTGATTCCGATGGGATTGCCAATTTCCCATCGGGGCTCTTGCCGCCCAGGGACACCTACCTCAACACCCCTGGGCGGCATCTTTCCACTTCGCAAACACCCCGCGTGTTTCTCTTCTCGGAAAAGAACTGAAGCGTTGCGGCCGATTCTCGCGCCTGCGGCACCCCGCACGTGTCGGACGGACTGCCGCAAAAGGCATCGATTAGGTTAGAGACCGAACACTCGCTTGCCGCCTTGCCCCGCGATGAGCGAGTGAAGGTGACTGCCTATGGCAGTTATCCGGGCCTGCTCAGGCGCACATGCCCCGCGCCTGGGCAGGCACATTCATTCGATTCGCGATTCCGAAAATCCGTTCTCTCGGAAGAAAATCCCGGAAAATCGGCGTTGATTGATTTCCACCGCGCTGCGTAGAAACCATTGGAGCATCGGCCGCCATCGCTAGCGTTCGAAGGGGCAACGCCGCTGTTGATGCTATCCGATCCTTCGAAGAGGTCTCGCGCCTTGGAGCCGCACGATCACCCACTTGGTCGTGCGGCTTTTCTTGTCACGCTACGTCTGGTTTCGTGCCTGACTGAGCTGCGTGGTCATTCAGCCCGATCACGTGGCCATTTTCAAACACGTCAGATCATGGTCTTGAACGGGGCAGTTCATGAACGAAGTCTGGGTCGTCCTGGTTTCCGGTAGAGCGCGCGCCGCGTTTGAATACGAATTTGATGCCACCTCGCTGGCGGACGAGTTGAGGGGCAACGGCGACGAAGTAGTCGTTCAGACAGTGCCATTCACTGAATCGTCAGACCAAGCCGGTGCTGTAGTCACGCGTGACCCACACAAGGAATCAGGCATGACGGTAGAGCAATGGGCGGCTTATCTCATCCAGCAAGGCACGCCTGTAAAGTGGGCGTCGGACAAGGAGCGTTCCTTGGCGTTTAGTAATGGAACGGTTTACGTTATGACTTGGTTCACACCGTTGGGGAATCACTACTACGCAGCGGCCTCCGAAGCGTCGCTGAGAGAATTCACTGGATACCCGAAAGAGGCACCGGGCGTTGTCGTGTGATGCGTTCACTCGAGTTGATGCCAGATCGACTGCTCAGTGGTCAGTATGCGGTGTGATACCGGTCTCATTCCCCATCATGGTTTCAGCCCATCGCTTGGCTGATGCATAGCAGCTTTGGAACTGGCGTTCGTTACTGAGCGGACTGAGTTTGTGCCGAAGAATAGCTCCTCCCATGCGATCAGCGACGACTAGCCAAGAACAATAAAGGTGTCCAATGGCTTCACTAAACAAGACGTCATCATCGACCCCGCGACCTTCGTAGAAGTCCCTTCGCAGGCATTCGTCAGCGTGTGCGACCCACCGAAAGACATCAATCGCAACTCGCAGCAATAGGTTGCAATCGCTTGCTTTGATCATCTGCTCTCGCCCCCCAAGCCTATCGATGCCGTCACTAAAGGCGGCGATCTCACGATACGCCCTTTCAACTGCAAACGAATTCATGGAAGGTTTTTCGGCCCGAGATAGAGAGTTGCCCACTCAAACATAGGTCACGAATCGAAACTCATTCGACTTTTGCGGATAGACGCATCGTCAAATGAGACACTTCGAACCACCTCGAAACGCTGGCATGAATGCTGCGGACGCATTGCACGATCATACAGGTCACGTCCGTGCTATAGTTTCTCATTGATCGTGCCGAAAAGCTTGAAACAATTTTGGCCACGGACACAACACACTCCCGTCCGTGGCCACGTGATCATTCAGCCCGGTCGCGTGGCTTTTTTGTTGACGCCGGCGCGTAAAAAAGCACCCAACACCATCGCATACGGTTTTGGGTGCAAGACGACAAGGCAGTGCCGCCTTCGCTAAGTGTGCTTGGACTTGAGCGGTTCGCAACCGCTCGCAGTCACCCCACTTCCTGCTGTGTTGCGGACGCTGTGATGATGGGCATGGCGAATCAAGAAACCATCTTTATCGGCGGCCCCTGGCACGGCAGGATGCATGATCCTGGTCAGCGGCCAACGCTCTCGGTGCCCTACGACACCGGCGAATCCGGTAAACATGAGTAAGTCATTCATCGCTACTTTATTGGCGATGCCGGTTGGCAGCAGCGGCGCGGTCGCGGGCCGCAGCCTGATGTGTTTTCACGCGACTTCCATGACTTTGTGGAAACACGCGTCAGGCAGGTCACTGAGCTTCACAAGGATCAACGCAACCTAATCGGCTACCTCTACACCGATGTCCCCAGCTGGATCATGGGTCGTGCAGAGCAGATGGAACGAAACGACACGACGATGATCTATCCATGGATCAATGCGATTCTGCAGCTCGGGGAATCCTCGCCTGGCAAGTTGCGATGGTTGGATCACTTGAAGGAGCGTTACCCAAATGCGAAGGCGGCGGCCAAGGTGTGGGGCCTCCCGGTCAGTCCGACCTACGGAATCTCCTGGGCAGAGATGGCTCGGCAAGTGGATTGGACCGACCCCGCCGACGTCGCCTCCGCGAAAAACGACATGCTGTCCTTCATGCCGGTCATCGCCGAAAAGTGGTACGCGCTGCACGAAGGACTCATTCGCAAGTACGACCCCAATCACTTGATCCTTGGTGACAAGAACATGGTCATGTGGCACTACGATTTTCTGCTTCCTTCGATTAAGAAGCACGTTGATGTTGTCTGCGTGCAAGCCTATGGGCCGTGGGAAAAGGACAAGAAGCTATCCGACATGATCTATCAGGCAACGGGCAAACCGATTTTCAATGGCGACGGTTGCTTTGGCCTCGCAAGCCCCAATCAACAAGAATGGGGAGTGAAGGGATTCCGCACTGGTGCGAAGACTCTGGAAGAGGTCGCTGGCATGTATGAGGAAATGTTGCGTGGCATGATGTCGACCAGTTACTACATCGGCTGGCATCACTGTGGATATATCCAGCAGTGGGACGAGGCCGAACGAGGTGACTCGCCTCGCAACGAGAATGGCTTTCTTGATCCACATGAGAAGCAGCGCACTCAGTGGACCGACGTTCTAAAAGCCATCAATCCGCAGGCTGGGGCACTGCATGCTGCAGCGAAGGCCGATTAAGCCGAAGTGGCAGACTGCCCGATGCGTTTCTGCATGAGCCTTGCGCGATCGAAGCGCACGCCGATCGTGGTTCGCAATGCGCAATACCCATGCGGCCGGATCACTATTGGTGATGCGGGGGGCATGCGATACCTTGGCTTTGAATCGATTCCTCGCACATAAACCAAGGATTGAATCATGAGACTGTTCGGTGTTCTAGCGTCGTCAATTCTGGTGATCGGCATGACGGTATTCGTCGGCCATCACGGTGCGTTTGCCGAAGACGATGAGGTCAAGCGAGACCAAACAACCGTTGTGAAAACCTACCGGGTTTCTGACCTTCCTGTATGGACCTCCGATGGGAAATACGATCCATCGGTATTGATGCGATTGATCCAGGTTTCCGTTCCGGACTGGGATTCGGGACGCACAGTCTCAACGATGGCTCCGTATCCACAGAACGCGTCGGTCGTGATCTCAACACACTCCAAGAATCACGACAAGATTGTTGAGCTTCTTGAGTCGCTGCGCCCCGAAGGTCGTTAGCAACTAGCGAGACGATGGATTTCGCCAAAGCGGCCTCTACGATTGCCGACGTACCGCTCCATGCACTCGCGCACGATGCCGGCCATTGGCGAACGGAAAAGACACAAGTGCGAGGGACCATTGCGAAAGTTCATACTCGTTGCGATTTCCGCATTTTCTGTGATCGGGCTCGCGTTTTGCGCCGGCCTTGTCGCACAACGCCACGTGGAACTCCTCGCCATCGATCGGACGGTCAACCACATCGTAGGAGACGCCGAACAACCACCCTTGTTGGAGGAATTCGCGTTTCCAAACTCGAAGTTACATAGCAAGGTTTCGTCAGGAGGCGCAACGTCCGACCGCGGAATTGAGATACACAATCCTCAAGTCGGGCTTTGGTCCACTCCCGAACCTTTCGAAAATGTAGTGAAGTACTATGTCCAACGATTGCAATTCAAGAAGGTGGCAGATCCTGCAGAACGCCTGGCAAAAATGAAGGCATCAGGGCACCTTGCGTTGGGCGGTGCAAACGCCTCCTCACAGGTGTTTGTACGCGACAACTCGAGACCCGAATCAGGAGACTTCCCAAAGTCATTGAGGTCGGTGCGTCTAGAATGCCTTGTACAACGGACAAGGTCATACCACCTCAACATCGTTGTTTCTCGAGCCGACGATGAGGACTCTTCACACATCGTCATTATCTACGACCCGTTGCTCTGACAATGTGATTGCAAACTCGCCTAGTGCAGTAACGCGGAAACCGACTATCGCAGGTGTTGCGAATTCGCATCGGCGAACCTCGGTTCGCACTTCGGAAAACTACGGGCGTTCACTGTTGCCGCGTATTGGCGCCGTCTCTACAAATGATTCATCGGCACGCTGATCGCGTACTCGGGGCATGAACGCATTCGGCGTCACCGATTCTTGAAGAGGTCTCGTGCCTTTGGAGCCACGCGGTCAACCCACTTCCGATCGCGTGGCTCTCTATTCAATACACGAAACTGCGTACTGCTTCGCGCACAAGTTGATGGGGGTTGTAATGACAAAGGAATACAAAGACATCGAGCCCGAGACCGGCAAATACTACATTTGCGAAGGGTTCATCTCCGATCGGCAGCCGCCCGACATCGACGCGATGACTGCGCACAACAGGGGCCGGCACAGAATGATCATTGACGGGCCGTTTGAATCAGAGGAATCGGCCAGGGGATGCCTTCAGCGCAGTGATCTCAGCAAGTACCATTCGCCCGAAATATGGCACTGCGACGTCTAAACGAGTCCACGAACTGACGCATGGCGTGCACAGCTGCGGCGGACGTTATGTTGCCATCGAAGGCGTGAAGATAAGAATGAACAAATCGCAAACGTTCTGGGACAAGGCCTCGAAAAACTACGACAAGACAGAGGAACGGTTTGAGTACATTCACAGCAAGTGCAGAGACAACACGAGAAAACACCTGAGTTCTGAAGATATCGTCTTAGACTACGGATGCGGGACCGGAACAACAACCTGCGAATTCGCCGGTTTGGCGAAAGAGATTCATGCGATCGACACATCGTCGAAGATGATTGAACTGGCGAAACAGAAGGCATTAGCAATCTCGATTGAAAATGCACACTTCGTGCAAACGGATATATTCGACAATCGCTACCAAAAAGAATCGTTTGATGTGATTCTGGCCTTCAATATGCTGCACACCGTTGGGAATGTGGATGACGTCATGCGGAGGATTCACGACCTGCTGAAACCGAACGGAAAAATGATCTCGGTGACGCCTTGCCTGAAAGAGAAAATGTCGTTTGGGGTTGGCGTGCAAATTCAGCTTGTCCGGCTTCTGACTAAAACTGGAATCATCCCCATTTCCATCAGGCGACTTAGAAGCTTCGAGTTAGACGATCTAATCGCAAGTGTTGGTTTCCAAACGATTGAAGCTGAAAAAATCAGCAAAGGAGCGACGAGCTATTTCGTCGTCGCGAGAAAGAAGAAAAAGTAGGCTTGCATTGTGTTGGCGTGTTGATGCCATCTAGGAGCCACGGTGCTCCAATGCGTGACCTGTAATCCGACATCGCATGCGAACAAATCGGACCGCGTCGTCATCAATTAACACGCCCGCGATCCCCCATCAGCCAGCGAGCCAGATCTACATAGTCGAAGGCGAGTGATATGAGCATCACTGCCAATGCGATGATGATCCATTTGCCGAGCCAAGTTTCTTTCGCTCGCCAACTGGGTCTGATTCTAAGCAGGTAGACGACGGCTGGCGTCCAGAAAACAATGTGGGCAAGGCCGAGGATTCGGCTATATCCGAAGTAATGGTAGAGTAGCAGCATTGACGGCAGCACGAGGAACGTGAGCAATGCAACGGGGATTAGATTGCGCCGAAACAGAAACAAGACCATCGATAGCAATGTGACGGGCCCCAGGACATTCCCCCACACCTGAAGCCATTGCGGTTGAGCTGCGACATCGGCGGCAAATCGTTCGAATAGTTGCATCATTAGGTTAGAGCCTTGATCTGGTTCGCCTGATCACGACTGCCGCCAACGGGCACGGCGAGTCGGTTTTCAATGAGTCGTCGCGCGACGCCGTGATCCGGTGCGCGCCGAATCGTCATCCGCCCCCCGCGGCCAGCGAAACGGATTCATGGTGCCAAAACGTCCCCAACGCGATAGCACTTGGATCGATCGCACCAATCGCAGCCAGCAAATCCTCTGGCTCTCCCTCCCCGGACCTTGCGTCCGACCCTCCCGTAAGCGGGAGGGTGTTTGTTGGCGTGCGCGATAACGGGGGCAAGCACTTCACCTCATGGCAACGTAAATCCAATCCGCGGGGAAGTCGAGGGCATCTCAAGTCTCACAATCTCTGCAACTTTGGCCACAGCCATGATCGATCGTGACTCAAAGCAGGATTCGGATTCGAAAGGCACCGAAGAAGGCGGGTCCACTCTGCCGAGCTCGATCAAAGTACATCAGAAAGTCGGGGGTGAACTCGATCGTTTTGGTGATCTGAGCCCTCCAGTAGATCTCCATTCCACTTTCTTCCTGGAGTGACCGGTCGATGGGCTTGCCATAGAAAAACCCGAGGCTGATCCAATCATCTTTGTATCGGCCGACGCCCGTCATCGTGCAACTGGCCACGAGCGATTCACGTAGGCCCGCGTTGTATCGCTCGAACGATTTGTTCCATCGCGCCGCGACGCCGAACCTTTCATGGAAGTCCTGACGCGCACTGAGAATCAAACCGTATCCCTCTCGCTAGCCGACATTGTTGGGATCACCGGTTCGCGCGGTGTAGCTCATCGTCGCCTTGTACTCGCCTTCGCTGTTGCAGCCAAACGTTGGCGTCCATCCAACCTCACCCAGGTAGTGGTAGCGACCGTCAAAGAAGCTCTGCACCTCGGGATAGGTTTGGCGAGCCTTGGCGTCGGCAAAGCCCAATGTCGTGTAGAAACGTTCGCCACGCACATCAACCATCCCACCGATCCCTTTTCCGGTTGCGGCCCAATTGATGCCCTGCAAACCGGAAAGCACGCTATGCAAAAAGACGAACCGATCGTCGTTGTGATACTTGTTGGTGCCGAAGAAGAAGTCATTCCGAAGTTGGCCGAAACGAAGGCTGATCGCTTCGTCATGCCACGTCTGTTCCCAAGCAAATAGGTTCAGCTGCGTCGTCCCCTGATTCGGGTCCGTGCCGCCAGAGTTCGCCTGAGTGACGACACCATAGGGTGCGAGAAATTCGCCAGTCGGGTTGGTCGAAAATGTCTGCACCCAAAGCATGTAGGCGAGCAGGTTGCCTTTGGAATGCCCGTTGTCAGTCAGATTCCAGATGAACCCGAAATCCAATTCTGCATCGATGTATTCGCGTCCGCCCTCGCCGACTTGAAACAGAGGCGCGTAGGCGAACAGGTAGTCGATGCCATAGTTTTCGGAGAGACGCTGCTTGAAAGCGTGGTACGGGTCTGTGTTGACCGGCTCGAGACGCGGTGGGCTGGTGAGCTCGGTGACATTGATGTTCGGGTTTTGAAAGAGCTTTGGCGGAACGTAGTTGCCGCGAATGGAGCTGGAAGATCCGGTCTGCTGAACACCTTGCGCAGATGCAAAAGAGGGCCCAGCACAAACGCACAGAGCGACCATTCGCAAAAGGGTTACCAGTAGCTTTTCCTTGCCACGGAACTGCATGGACATCTCTGCCGACTGTCGAAATTGCTGGGGCGTGAATCCCTTCCACCGTCACTACGAAAGTGTCGGACTTACTTGCGACGCGAGCCGACGAATTCTCTGTTTTGACGAATTTTCTGGACGAGTCTGCTGCAACACCCACGTTCACCGAGCAAACTTGCCGGAAAGGTTTGCGCAGCCGGAAACAGTCGAAAAACCCTCGCAAAAAGCTACCGTTCATCGAAGTCGAGCTCTCCAGTCGAACTCACGCCACTTTCGACGGACGGGCCCGTGGCTGTTCCATGGCCACCACTTCCCTTTCCTGGGCTAAAAACTGGCCGTTGCCTTGGCGAGCTGGTAGCATCATGGTCCCACCTCACCCGCCTACCCGAGGGCAGATCAAACGTTCGTAGGCCAATCAGCGACGATGTTCGTCGCGCCAGCCAACTCAGTCGAGTGCCATCGCTTACGTATGCCGCCACGCAACTCAATCGCGTAAGCCCATTGCACTCGAGTGCGTTGCCAAACGAACGCGTTTCGTTTCATCACACCCCTTCAACTTTGAGCTGCCCCCTTGGAGGCAGTCGCGTTCGCCTCGATCTCGACCGACACCACCGCGTTCACTTCAATCGAATCGCCCTTCACCGGCTCCTCTCCCACCCCAAGACACAGCGCAGGTACGCCAGTGCGAAACTTCATTCTTATCTCGCTCATCATCTTGGTTGTGGCTCATGACCCGATCGGCGTGCGTGCCGACGATCCTCAGCCCAAATTTGATCTTGTCGTCACCAATGGACGCATCGTCGATGGCACGGGCGCACCATGGTTCGAAGCCGACCTGGGAATTCGCGACGGGAAAATTGTCAAGATCGGACGCATCGACTCGCAAGCCGGCAAGGTGTCAATCGATGCAACAGGATTGATCGTGGCGCCGGGCTTCATTGACATGATGGGTCAAACCGCCACACCGATGCTGCGAGATCCATCAACGGCAATCAACCTCTTGACCCAAGGGATCACCACCATCAACGCCGGTGAAGGCTCGTCTGCAGCACCCGTTGACGAGGACACTGCCGCGAAACTCGGCTGGCAGAACATGGCCGAGTACTTTCAACTGCTCGATCTCAAAGGCATGCCCGTCAACGTCGTCCAAACGGTTGGGCACACACAGGTCCGACGTCTGGTGATGGGCGAAGACAATCGCCGCTGCAGTGATGATGAACTGGAAGCGATGAAGCAACATGTCCACGAGGCAATGCAGGCCGGAGCCATTGGGGTGTCAACCGCTTTGATCTACCCGCCCGCCGTCTATGCCACGACCGAAGAGATTGGGGCGTTGGCCGCAGTCGCAGGCCAGTACGGAGGTCGCTACTACACTCACATGCGCAACGAAGGAGATCAACTCCTTGATGCGATCGACGAAGCACTGGAGATCGGTCGCCTCGGAAACACTCCCGTACATATTTTTCACCTCAAAGCAGCCGGCAAACAGAACTGGGGAAAAATGCAACTTGCCATCGCGCGCATCAAGGCTGCGCGCGCCGAAGGTCATCAAGTGACGGCCGACATCTATCCCTACGTCAACAACGGCTTGGGCATCGACGCTCTCATTCACCCACAGCATTTTGGGGGAGGCCGCGCGAGCTTCCTGAACCGACTCAAACGCGATACCGAACTGCGCGACCAGGTACGTCGCGAAATCGAAACCACATCGGGTTGGGAAAACTGGTACCGCCACGCGGGATCGGATTGGGATCGCATCGTCGTCGGCCAGACCAACGAGCCGCGCTACCGTCAATACGCAGGACAGTCCGTCGCGGCGATTGCCAAGGCGACCGGCGATGACGTTTGGGACACGTTTTTCACGCTCTGTATCGCCGGATCCTTCGCATGCCCTGAAACGATGAGTGACGCGAACAAGATCTTGGCGATGCAGCAAGAGTTCATCTCCTTCTGCACGGATGTGGGACCAGCCGGCGGCAGCCGCAGTGCTTCCCACCCTCGTTCTTTCGGCTCGTTTCCCAGGATGCTCTCCCGGTACGTCCGTGAACTTGGCGTTGTTTCCATGGAGCGCGCCGTCGCTCAGGCCAGTGCGGCCGCCGGAAACAGCGTGATGATTTACGATCGAGGTCGCATTGCCGAAGGGTTGGCTGCGGATGTGATCGTGTTTGACTACGACAAGCTCACGGACAAAGCCAACTTCAAAGACCCCAACGTTTTGTCGGAGGGCATGCAGCACGTGATTGTCAATGGCGAGATCGTGTTCGCCGATGGCAAACTCACCGGCAAGCGTCCTGGGCGAGTATTGCGAGGGCCCGGTTACGACGAATCCAAAGCACCGCACTCGGTGACCACCGGACATCCTGTCACGGCAATGGCAGAAGTCGATGAGGTCTTGCAAACGTTCATTCGTGACCAGAAGATCCCCGGCGCGTCATTGGCGATCACGGATCAAGGGCGATTGGTTTACGCTCGCGGATTCGGTTACGCCGACGTAGGCAAACGAGAGTCGGCGAGCCCCGAAAGCCTGTTTCGCATCGCCAGCATTTCGAAGCCGATCACCGCCGTCGCGATCCTAAACCTTGTTGATCAACGCAAGCTCTCGCTTGAGGATAAGGTCTTTGAATTGCTTGAGTACGAACCGCACTTGGATGAGAAGGCAGCATTCGACGAGCGGCATCACAACATCACGATTCGTCACTTGTTGCAACATCGCGGCGGTTGGGATCGCAACAAATCGTTCGATGCGATGTTCAAGTCAAGCGAGTTTTCTGAAACGCTTGGTGTCGAACCGCCTGCGACTCCGGACACGGTCATCCGTGTGATGCTCGGGAAACCATTGGATTTCGATCCCGGTCAGCGTTACGCGTACTCGAACTACGGCTACTGCCTGCTCGGCCGGGTCATCGAAAAGGTGTCCGGCCAAGGATACGAAGCGTACGTCAAACAGCATGTCCTTGAGCCGCTTGGCATCAAGTCAATGAGCGTCGGGGCAACACGGTTGAATGGGCGACAACGGAACGAGGTTCGCTACTACGATCCTCGCTTGGGTGATTCCGTTTTTGCGAACGACTTGAATTTGCCGGTGCCCCAACCGTACGGCGCGTGGCACCTGGAAGCCATGGACTCTCATGGCGCATGGATTGCTTCGGCGAGCGACTTGGTCCGATTTGCAAGCGCTTTCGACGTATCGAGCGAGAGCCCAATCCTCTCGCAGGATCGGATCGCCGAGATGTTTGCCCGCCCTGATGGATTGGCGGGATACGGCAAAGATGGGTCTGAAAAGCCCCGATACTACGGGCTCGGATGGTCCGTCACCGTCAATGACTCAGGCGAGTCGACTGCCTCGCACGGCGGATCGTTGCCGGGCACCAACACCATCCTCATTCGTCGCCCCGACGGGCGAAACGTGGCCCTTTTGTTCAATACCCGGATTAGCGCACGCGTCTCACGCGTGGTGAGCGCGGTCCTTCCTGAACTCGAGCGTGCTATCGACAACGTCAGCGATTGGCCTGACCACGACCGATTCGATCATTGAACCTTTCCGTCCATGAATCCACTGACAAGTCTTTCCGTGTGATGTTACCTCAACCATTACAACGAGTTGCCGAGATCTCGCCATGCTGATTCAACGAGTCATTCTTGTCGCCAGTCTGTTCGTCACAGCGTCGACCTTCGCCGACCAGCGGGTTGTGCATTCGTTCAAACGGCTGCAACTAACCGACACCTACTACTCCGAGGGCGCGAACGCAGCTGACGTCAATGGAGATGGTGTGTCGGATGTTGTTTATGGCCCCTATTGGTTTGAAGGTCCAGAGTTTTCGACGAAGCACGAAATCTACAAGCCCGTCCCACAGAATCGGGATCGCTACGCCAACAATTTCTTTAATTGGTTGTACGACTTCGATGGGGACGGACGAAAAGACGTCTTTGTGGTCGGATTCCCAGGGACTCCAGCGTATGTCTACCAGAATCCGGGGGAAGATGGATACGCAAACCTCTGGACCAAACACCAGGTGTTTGATTGGGTTTCCAATGAGTCGCCTCAGTTGATTGACGTTGTCGGCGATGATCGACCGGAGTTGATTTGCACGCGCGACGGGTTCTTCGGTTTCGCAATGGTTGACTGGGACCAGCCGTTTGAGGCTTGGGAGTTCCATCCCGTCTCGCAGCAGATCGCCTCGAAGAGATACGGCCACGGGCTCGGTATCGGCGATGTCAATGGCGACGGTCGAAAGGACATCATTCACGCAAGCGGATGGTTCGAACAGCCATCGGATCATCAGTTGACGTCACGTTGGATTCCGCATGAGGTTTCGCTGAGCGAAGGCTACGGCGGAGCAGAGATGCACGCCTACGATGTCGATGGTGACGGTGACAACGACATCATCACGAGTCATCGTGCCCATGATTTCGGACTCGCTTGGTATGAACAGATTCCTGGCAGCAACGAGAACGAACCCGCGTTCAAGCATCACTTGATCATGAATGAACACCCTTCGGAAAATCGATACGGAGTTGTGTTTAGCGAACTGCACTCGGTCGCGTTGGCCGACATGGATGGCGACGGCCTCAAAGACATCATCACCGGCAAGACCTATTGGTCGCATCACCGCCAAAGCCCTCAGTGGGACGCGGGTGCAGTGGTCTATTGGTTTAAGCTCGTTCGCGGCAAAGAGGGCGTGGATTGGATTCCCTACAAGGCAGATGGTGAAGCGGGGATTGGTCGCCAGGTATCGATCGCAGACGTGAACAACGACGCACTGCCTGACATCGTTGTTGGCGGCATGCTGGGGGCACATGTGTTGACACAGCATGTGAGGAAAGTCAGTCAATCCGAATTCGAAGCGGCTCAGCCGAAGCTCTACACCGGCCCGAAATTGCCCAAGGTTTACGGTGCGAAACAGCTCCGAGGACCAAAGTCAAAGATCGATCAAGCTGTCGGTCACGTCGCCGATGCCATCGAAGGCGAAACGCTTTCTGGCGAGCCAACCGGCGGTCAAACATCGCGTCAAGACCTGGCCAACTTCACGGGCGATCACTGGAGTAACTCGTCGCAATTGTGGTGGACGCAAGCGAAACCGGGTGATTCGCTGTCGCTAGCGCTGCCCGACTTCTCCGGCACCGTTGATGTTGAAGTTGTCATGACCTGTGCTCGCGACTACGGCATCGTTCAATTGTCACTTGACGACCAACCTTTTGGACCACAGATCGATTTGTACAACAACGGCGTGATCACCACCGGTGTCCTTTCATTCCCGAATGTCTCGGTCGAAGGCAAACGCCACGCGTTGAACGTTCAGATCCTCGGAGCAAACCGAAATGCAGTAAAAGCTTACATGTTTGGTCTGGACTATCTGAGAATCAAGAAGTCCGATGGTACTTTCGTCGGCCAAAATGACTAATCGGCGTCGGATACTTTGCGGGTATAGCACCCGCCCTGGAATGCAATTTCCCATTTTCCATCGTTGAACACGAGGTGAAGGTCCATTGAGCCATGGATCCGTCCCAAGTCCTTGTGATAGGTGCCAATGTCGAGCGACACCTCATTGGCCGACTCCCAATCCACATCCTCCACGATGACGATGATGCCGTCAGCGGGTGCATCGTTCACTGATCGGACTCGCTTCGAACCGATGGCGTTAATCAACTCTGGCGAAGGCGCGCGCCACGTACGAAACTCATTCGACAAACCGGTCGAAAGGTAAATTGGAGTTTGATTGTCCATGCCCAGCTTCCGTGCGACCCATTCTTGACCGTGCATTCCGTAAACCGTTTCAATCACCTCCTTGGGAAACTCTTGCAGGCACAACGCGCGGAACAATAGTGTGTTCGGCGACAATTGATCCTTCGCCCCGACCTTGGGTTTCCTGGACCCGTCCTCTGCACCACACATTTGCGCAGTTAGCACAATCAGCATTAGCAATAAAGTGCGTGTTTGCTTGGTCATATTTTCTGTCAGTCTTTTAGACCCGTAGACCCGTAGGTCATGCTTCGCATGACAGTCTGCAGGTGTCATGCACAGCATGACCTACTCTTCCCAGGCGACTTCTGGCTTTTGCCCACCGGCAAATTGCATGATGCGAAATCTCGCAACCCCACGAACGTGCCCGTCTGTCTCAGTCGACGCCTCTTCGAGCTTTACCGTACCGTCGATTAATTTGATGGCAGCCGGATTGGCAGACATCATTGTAAGGAAAGTGATCATGCTACCTTCCCTAAAAAGTCCGGTGACAGCCACGGGAGCTTCAGCGGCGTGAAAGTCTGACGGAGCGACGTTGAGTGAAAAGGCCAAGGGTGTCTTGTCGCTTTCGCGCGTCGCAGACAAGGTAAGGGTTGGCGTTTTCTGTTTGTCCGGTGTGGCCGAGGCGGTCGCGCCACTCAACGCAACGGGACTGCCGTTCATCGTCAGGTTGATATCGGCTTCGCCCAGGTATCCACTCTGGAAGACCAAAGGGGTTGACCATCGAGTCTCAAAACTGGCGGTGACTTCCCCCAGCAGTCGAGTGTACCCCGGACGTCGTGGGCCATGGCGAATTGGAATTGGCCATCGCCTCAGTTCCGATTCGATCGAGGAACGTCGCGCGTGAATGAACGCCCGCACTCCTTCGACTGACTTTCTGAACCCTGCCTTGTCGAGCACTGAATCTTCCAGGAGCAACCGGACTTGATCGATTTCCGCCGAAAGGTCTTCCTCAACCCACTGGTCGGCAAGGAGACCACGCATGGTTTGTAGATACCTCCGTCGCGACTCGCGCGTTCGGTAGAGCCGGTTGGGAAGGGTTGCGTTGGCATGGAACGATCGATTTGCAATTTTGTCGATGATTGGCGGAACAAAATTCGTGAACGCGGAATCGGTCCCCCAGGGCAGGAAATAGAACTTGGAGTTCGCGGGGTTGCGATAGAGATAAAAGTTGTTTTGGTTGTGGGTGTATCCATCCCAGAAACCAATCAAACTTTCCATGGCCCAAAAACGCAGAAACGATTCGACGTCGACCAACTCATCGAGTTCCTTCAAGTCAAAATGTTCTTGGTTCAGCAAATCAGCAAGCTGATCCAACGGTTCCATTTTGCTTCGCTTCGTCTTGGCCTCGAAACGTTTGGTCGTGCCCGGCACGAAGTCGGCCACGGTCCCTTCATAGAGCATGCCACTGCCATCGCCAAAGGCTCGCGCCAACATCGGCGGCTTGATCGCCTCGACGTTCGAATAGACCCCCAATGCTTTTCCGTTGACTGAAACCTTGGCGAAATTACACCGCGAGCAAGCGACCCCAGCCTGCGCAAACATGCGGTAGGAAAGGTATTGGCTGAGTCGTGAAGGATCCTGTTTGTTGTTGTTGAGCGTCAGACGGTCCAGGTCCCCAAACGGCGCTTGGTCTTCGTACTTGTCAAAGCGAATCTTCAAGGACGGCCGTTCGCTATCGAGAGATCCCAGGAATCCTTTTTTTCGAATCCCGACATTCACGATTAACCGACCGTCAATGGTCACGTCCGCAGGCACGTACTCAAACGGAGAATCCCAGTCACGGTCCTCGGCGAGCGATCCGACGAGCGAACGCGTTTGGTGCCGCAATTGATCCCAATCTTTGGGTGCGACCTCGATCCGAATATCGAGCAAACGCTCCGTCGAATAGATCTCGTCGCGTGTTGTGACAACACCATCGCTTGCCAGTGCCGAGCAATCCAGTGCCGAGGAAGAGGGCAACGTAAAGGCAAACGCCAATCCGAGACATGCGGCCAAGGATTGAAACGGAAGCTGGTTCATGTTCCTGCAGTGCAAAGGCACCGATCCCGCGTATTGATTCGTCTCATTGCCGTTGAAAGAACAGCGTGAAGTGCACCCATGCAGTCTAGTGAATGCCAAGACGTTCGGCTCACGCATGTGACGAACGGTTACACGGCCGCACATCGCGCGGTCACAGACGAGCCCAAAGACAGACGCAAGAGAAACAGGTGCGAGGCTATTTGCTGCCGCGAAAGACTTGGCTTGTGCAGATCTCGGTGATCAGGTCAGCGAAGCGGCCGCCCGAATGCGCGTTGGCAGAAACGATTTCGTCGATCGCAACACGCTCTTTCACCGTCGCCGGATGGCCTAGTGCGTAGGCGAGCAATTTCGATGCGAGCGCGTGCGTGAAACGTTCTTCCTGCTGCATCAAAAGCCCACGCATTTCAACGACGCCGTCGAACGATTCGCCACTCGCCATGCGTCCCGTTGCATCGACCGCCTTGCCCTTGCCACCCTTGCCGTAGTGCTCGCGCCAGGCACCGACGGCATTGAAATTCTCGAGGCCGAACCCCCAAGGATCGATGCGACGATGGCATTCGCGACACGAATCGACGTCACGGTGTTTGGCCAGCATCTCACGAATGCTGCTCGCACCGCGCGTGTCCGGTTCGATCGGCTCGACGTCCGCCGGTGGGGGCGGTGGTGGCGAATGAAGCAAGTTTTCGAGGATCCAAACTCCACGGATCACCGGTGACGTGCGCGTTCCATTGGAAGTGGTGGTCAACATGCTCGCGTGGCCGAGCAGTCCACCGCGCGGATGCCCCTCTGGCAAAACCACCTTTCGAAAGTCAGTGCCCGACACGTCGTCGACACCGTAGTGGCGAGCCAAACGCTCGTTCAGCATCGCGTATCCCGGATCAATGAAGTCCGTGATCTTCGAATTGTTGGTCAAAAGGTGGCGAAACAGTTCTTCGGATTCTTGCCGGATCGCACGTTCCAACTCGGAGTCGTAGTCCGGGTAGAGCTTCGGGTCGGGCATCATCGCGCCAACACGTCGAAGTCCCAACCATTGCCCCGCAAAATCAATCACAAAGCCATCGGACCTGGGATCCGCAATCATCCTCGCCACTTGCCCGCGCAACACATCCTCACGCAGCAGGTCACCCTTTGCGGCAAGCTCGCGCAGCTCGTCATCGGGCAACGTGTTCCACAGAAAGTAGGACAATCGAGAAGCGAGCGTCCAGGCTTGATCGGCTTCATCGACTCCGCCGATGCCGCTGCGGACATAAAGAAAACGAGGCGAGCACAAGACCGCTTCGACCACCTGTCGCAACGCGTCGTTTACCGATCCGCCCGATTGCGTCACCGATCGAAACAATGACTCGTAAAGAGTAACCACATCGTCGCCAACCGGCTGGCGGAACGCGCGCGACAAGAACTCGCCGAGCCCCTTGGTCGACAGTTCTCCCTGTTGGTCGAGCAGAATCGAAGTCACGCGTGATGGCCATTCGACCAGCGGACCCTCAACGCGAACCTCTTTGAGATGGAGCATCTCGCCGACATACATTCGCTCGGAGTCGACATCGGCAATCGGTCGACTCACCAGCCGCGGGCAGTCGACTGGATTGACAAAGATGCCTTCGCCGGCAACCAATTCACAATCGATCGACACGGTCGACATCGTCGTGCCAACCTCGGTAATTCCCACTTGGCGACCACCGACCGTCGCTGCATCGTTTCCATTGACGGGGGCCTGCATCGCAGAGATCGCCACCTGGCGGAGGCGGTCTTCCGGGAGCGGCCTTCTCAGTGCATTCTTAACGATGTCATCCTTGGCTTCGATCGTTTTGCCTTGGCGACGAAGCTCGTAGATGTTGTTGACTTGGTACGCCGTGATGGAAACGCGATAGACTCCCGTGCGCTGGGCGACGAAACCATCAGGCCATGCGACATAGGTGCGATTGCGGCTACTCCATAGCACCAACTCGTCGCGCTGGCGTTTGACGGAATAGCCGTGGCGGAGTCGCCGTCTTGGATAGTGGCGGTCAGTATTCGGATTGTCGCCATCGATGACGACGTCACTTGCGATCGCTCGAGCGTTTCGCTGCAGGACGCGGATATGCTCGGTCGACTGCCCCATCGTCGCGGCAATGCTGTCAAAACCACCCACCACCGGGTCGGACGGAAGGTTTCTCGAAAGCTTGAGCCGTGTCCCCAGCAGGTCGCGCACCGTGTTGTCCAATTCGGTCCGACTCAGCCGACGAAACTCGGGAACATCGCTATCGCTGCTGGACTGGGCAAATTTTCGAACTTCGTTTTCAACCGCCTCGGTGAATTCACGAACTTCGTCTACGGTGGGGCGATCACTTTCCTCGGGCGGCATCTCGCCCGCTTTGACCAGGTCGAGTGCCATCTGCCAATCGACCACATTTTTGGCACTCCCGAGTGAACGGGGCAGAAGGTCGACACGAAAATCTCCCTCACCTTCGCGTGCGTCGTGACACTCGGCGCAGTGCTTCTGGGTGAAGCGATCAACGGTCACCGAAAACTCATCGTCGGCAGCGCAATCCAACACCCAAACAAACGACAGCAACAGCGATAGCACCGACTTCGGTGCAGTAAGTAACTTCATCGATGACTATCCCAGTAGCTCATCGATGGCACCGTTGCTGCCGGCAAACGAATCGGTGTCGAGCCCCATCTGCTGCATCATGGTGACAAACAGGTTCGAAAGCGGAGTGCCTTCGTCGAGCTTCAAGTGACGCCCATGTTTAAAGCCACCACCGGCGAGCAAGATTGGCAAGTCGCGATTGGAATGGGAACTGCCATTGCCAAGTCCACTTCCGAAGAGCACCTGAGTGCAATCGAGCAGCGAACCGGTATCGGTTTCAATCGACTTGATCCGATTCAAGAATTTGGCCAACGAGCGGGTGTGCTCGAGTTCGATTTCGACAAGCCGATCAACAACCTTTGGATCTTTGCCGTGGTGAGATTCGGCGTGATAGCCGTTGGCTTTTCGATTGCCGACGTGAATGGGCATGCCTTTTCCGGGCAAGCCAACCGAGACGACACGTGTCGAATCGGTTTGAAGCGCAAGAGCGGTGAGCTCGAGCTGTAGATCGAGGTTGCGATGATACGAGGTTGGTCGCTGCGTCACGGGCGGCGCACCTGGTTTTGGTGTTGCCAGCCATTCCAATTCGCGGCGGATCCCGTTCTCGACATCACGCACCGAATCTTGAAACTGCTCAAACCGGTTGCGGTCCGATCCAGACAAGCGTGTTTGTAGTGCCCGTGCTTCCTCTCGCATCACATCCAGGACACTCTGGCCTTGTTTGAGCGCGCGCGCGGTTCGCTCGGGTGTTTCATCATCAACAAAGAGTTGTCGGTAGACCTCCAGCGGATCGGAAATCGCCGGCAGAGGCACGCCCTTGTCGTTCCACGAGATCGTGTCGTTTTGTTCCAGCGGCGCAACGGCCAACTGGAGTGAGCGGTATCGCGTGTCGGCGTTGAGCTTGTTTGCGGCGAGCTGATCGAACGTGACTTGGTTGCGAATCACAATCGACTGGCCAACCATCTCGGGCTCGTAGACACCAGAAAGGAATGCAGCCGTTCCGTTGTGCCCGCCACTGACGCCAGGATGATCCGTATTCGAGATCAACGTGAAGTCGTCTCTTAGCGATTCGAGCGGTTCGATCAGCTTCGGAGCTTTGTAGTCGTAACCAGTCTGCTCAGGATTCCACTCGCGCGGGTACATGCTTAACGAGACGCCCAAGCAAACCAACCGCGCGTCACTCGAGGTCGGTTTCTCGCTCGAGGTCGGTTTCTCTGAAGGGGTCGACGCCGCCGCGGGGCGGGTAACGGATTCGAAGAAGGGCAGCGAAAATCCAGCCCCCATGGTGGCCAGACAACTGCGACGACTAAGGCCGCTCGAATTTCTGCTGGAACGCGCGTGTCTCATGGTTTCTCTTGGTGCCATCTTGGCTGGAGTCCGCCAGGTGATCGGCCAGATAGGATAGTCGGCTTCCCCAACGCCCCTAAAGCCCACCCCTTCTCTATAGCCTAAGAAGTGGGGACTTCAATCTACTCGTCTCTGCCACGGTCGTCTCTTTCGCATTGCCGCAACCAATTTGCCGGCGATGCCGACTTATTTGACGGCTCAGCAGAGAAATTGAATTCAAACTTTGTGTCGGTCTCTGGCAAAAAGAGGGAAAAGAATCCCCTTTTTTGCGACTGAAATGCCCGTGGCAGGCAGTATCCGGGTAGAGAAACCCCACCCTGGGACGACACGGACCGCAGCTTCGTGTTGTCAGCACTCGCCCTCCTTTCTTGCTGAATTCGAACCACCGCATTTTCCGATGGACTCTGCTGGCGCTCGATCAGCCGTCACCATGCCAACCCTCTAGGACGCCCGAGACAACCAAGTGACAAGCCCAAACTCCCCTATGAGCCCTCATCGCTTTTCTGCGTGGATTCGACTCGCACTGCCCACCTGTTTGTTCTTCGCGCTGCCACTCACTGGCGTCGCCCACGGCCAGACCCTTTCCAAGGATGCTCTGCTCGATTTTGTGAACACTCGGTATCAAGCCTACTTCCACTACAACCTTTGCACGTTTCGGAACGTGAACGAAGAAACCCACTCTGGTCGATGCAGCGGTCGCGAACCGGTTGAGTGGTGGAACCCCTCGGGGCTCGATTGCGATCAATGGGCACAGGTTTGCATTGACGCAAAGATGGCAGGCGGTTGGTTGACGACCAAACACCACGGCGGCTTTTGTATCTGGGATAGCGAGCACACCGACTATGACGTTGCGTCGTCGCCAGTGAAGACAGACGTCGTTGCCGAATTCGTCAAGGTGTTCCGCAAACGAGGACTGAAGATTGGTTTCTACTATTCAATCCTCGATTACCACCACGGGATCGAAAACGGAACGGTCACCCGCGATAAGATCGACTTCATGAAGGATCAACTCACGGAGCTTTTGACCAACTATGGCCCGATCGACTACATGAACTTCGATGGTTGGAGCACGTGGCCGACACTTCCCGATTTCGATGATGTGCACTACGGCGAGCTTTATCGACATGTCAAATCGCTACAGCCCGAGTGCCTGATCATTAGCCACACCTACGAGTCGAACCTGGCCCACGCCGACGTTCCCTTCGCCGACGCGGCGGGCCGAGCCTACCCATACCATCCTGACTACATGCGTCCCTCGGCAGCTTCTGACACGTCACAAGGCGATTGGTGGTGGGACGACATCCCTCGATACCGCGTTCCCAAGTCGAAGGAATACATCCTCAAGCAGCTCGACAGCTACAACTCGCACAACTCCGTTTACGTGCTAAACATCTCTCCGGGTCCGAACGGACGACTCGACGACAACGTTTCCAAGCGTCTTGCCGAAGTGGCTCGTGAATGGGACAAGCCGGCCGACCTGACCGAAGCGGGAGACAACTGGGGTTTTCAATATGACGTGTCAAAGAACCTTGCGTTCTACAAACCTGCGACCCAATCAAGCACGGGTCCACCGGTGATCGACATGCGTGCTCGCCCGCGCGCCGAAATCGCAGTCGATGGAGTGACCGAAGGAATCGGCGCGATGGAACAGGCCGCCATGACGGTCGAAGAGATGAGCCCCTGGTGGCAAGTCGACCTACAAGCGACCTGCCGCATTGACGGATTTGAAATCCATTTCCAGACCGACGATAACGATCGAAAACCGACCAACCTCGCGGTCAGCGTTCTCGACAACGATGGCAGCGTCGTTTGGACACGACGGTTCAAGCCTTCGTCGCCCGAGTTCAAAACGCAAGACTTGTTGGCCTTTTCGACTGTCGACGAAGAAGTTTCGGGACGATGGGTTCGCATCAAAGCAATCGCCAAGAAAACGACGCTCGGACTTGCTGAAGTGATCGTCAAGGGCGAACAGCAATAGCGCTCCGGCTCGTCCAATCTTTCGTTTCATCAATCGACTTGCCATCGGAGCGTCATCCATGATGCGAACTCGACGAATCAACGCCCTAATGTTCTCCGCAGCGATGCTCGTCTTTGCATCCTTCTGCGGTCCAGCCTGCGCTGAAGACCCGGTCATTTCGGAGCAAGTGCGAACGTACGGATCGCCCCGGTCGCGCGCACCAAACGGTTGGCCGAGTTTCGAGTGGAAAGAAAAGCGAGAAGTGCTCTTTGGGTTCTATGGTCCGACCGATGTTGAAACGCGGATGGTGAGTGAAGCCGTTTCCACTTTGAAGAGTCGACGACCGGCCAAGAAACGCAAGCTGCTGGTCTTCTATCGCTGCCAATACCCGCACGCTTCGATCGCGACCGGGTGCTTGGCCTTTGACCAGATCGGTCTTCAAACCGGTGCCTACGAGCCGACACTTACCGATGACCCAGCCGACATCAATCTCGAGAATCTAGCGAAGTATGACGCGCTGCTGCTAAACAACACGACCAACTTTGACGTTACGGTCGGCGCCGCGGGACAAAAAGCGATCCTCGACTACGTTCGTGGCGGCGGTGGATTGATTGGGATTCACGCCGCCGCCGACAGTTCACGCGGCTGGCAGGAAGGTAGACGTCTGATCAATGGTGTGTTTTGGTGTCACCCGTGGCTTCCGGCCGGGACATGGGCGTTTCAACTCGAGTCGCCGGCACATCCGCTCAATCTTTCCTTCGACAACAAAGGCTTTTGGCATCGCGATGAGATCTATGCTTATCGTGACGGCAGTCATTCGCGCGACCACTCGCGGGTGTTGATCAGCCTCGATGCGGATCAACCACACAACCGCGAAGCGAAGGAGCTGCACCCGAAGCAAAAACCATTGGCTCAACAGGAGACGGTGCGTCCGGTCGCGTGGATTCACACATTTGGTCAGGGGCGTGTTTTCTACTCGAACTTTGGTCACAACAACTCGACGTTCTGGCATCCGCCGATCCTGCAGCATTACGTCGATGGTATTCAATACGCGCTTGGCGACGTCGAAGCAGACGCCACGCCGTCGAGTCGTCTCACCAAGACCGAGACCGCACCAGCACCCGCCGCCGAAACACCGTAGGTCATGCTCTGCATGGCACCGGTTCGCGCTGAACACTTGCGCCGTAGCTACGCTACAGGCGCGGAAAAGCAGTTTGTAGTACCGAGCTTTAGCCGGAATCTTCACGCTTTCCGCCTAAAGGCGGGACTACGAACGGCGCTACGCTCGCCACTTTGTGCAGGCTCTTAGGACAGCCCAACCAACGCGGACCACCTTCTGGCGAAGGTAGCTACGGGCGCGGAAAATGCAGTTTGTAGTACCGAGCTTTCGCCGGAATCTTCACGCATTCCGCCTGAAGGCGGGACTACAAACGGCGACAGACGCCAAGTTTCCTCGGAAATCGCTACTTTCGCACAATTCTCTTGTCCGAATCTCGTCCCTTCGGCAGTATTGAAACGATGTATGTGCGCGCCGATACCTTGCTGCTAGCGGAGGGGATTGATGGCCCCTACACACCCCGCCTCGGCAAGAGTGCGATTACTCTTCTTATCATTCCGGTGTTTTCACGATGGCAAAGTTGCGATCCAAGGTTCGACGTTCCTATCGATGCGCAAAGGAACTAAGGATCGATCGAGAGAGCCGCAAACGCCGCATGCTGGGGCTCGAGCGTTTGGAGCAGCGCAAGTTGTTGGCTGCCGACCTCTTGGGTGGCCCGGTCGTCAATGCGAGTGCCGATGACTTGGCATGGAACTCGGCAGACGAAAACGCATCGGAGGTCGCGTCCAGTGCACGCTTTCTTGGCAACTCGACGTCGGGGCAACAAACGCTTGATCTCCCGAGCAACCTACCGACCACCTTCTCGGTTACGGTCGTCGTCGATGGCCAGTCGTTGACACTCGAGCTCGAGAAACACTCGGTCTACGGCGGCAACACTCGATTCCTTTTGGACGACGGATCGGGCGAACTGGTTGAGTTCGCAAAAGGAAAAGACCGTTCCTACATCGGAGGTGTTGCCGAGAACTCGAGCTATGAAGTTTACGCATGGCTTGATGGCAGCCGACTGACTGCCACCATCACCCGGCCCGGTCGAAGTGACGCGTTGATCACTCCGGTCGACGGCTCAGACCGTTTGCACGCCGTCGAGTTCATTGCCCCGGTGGCTGCAGTCCCGCACGACCATGATGGCGACGGGATCCCCGATCACGCCCCGGAGGATCACGCTCTGGAACAAACCCATCATGCGGGTCATGGCAACGGTTGCTGTTGCCCGAATTGTGTCGCGGCCGCGGGCGCGACAGTCACTGCAGCTTCGGAAGGCCCCATCGAAACGACCAACGTCGATTCCGCTGCCTCGGACATCGCGGCAAGCTCCACGGCAACGCTTGCTCCCTCGCGCGTGATGGGTGTTTACGAATTCGAGGTTGGCGTAGAAATCGGTTCAGCGGCCTTTCTGAACAACTACTCCGGCTCAACCACCGAGCAACGTGTCGCCAACGTGATGGCTGAAGTTGGCAAGATCCCGGCCAACATGGACCGACGCTACTTGCACGCGACCGGTGCCAAACACAGGCTTGGAACGATCATCATTCGGCAGAGTTCGGCCGAAGATCCATTCACCGTCTCACATGGCAACCACAGTGGTGGGCTTAGCGCGTTTCGAAACTATTGGAATGCGAACCCTGGTGAAGTTGGCTCGACCCACGACCTGGCGGTTTACCACGTCCGTGGCGCACCTTCGGGGCTCGCCTACGTCAACACGGTCGGCACCGGCTCGCGTTATGCACTCTCTGCGAGCAACGGTCCATCGAGTTGGGCTGACGGAACGCTCGTGCATGAGTTCGGGCACTCGTGGAGTTTGGGTCACGTCCCAAGCACGCGTTCGCCATCGTTTTATGAGTACCGGCCGCGAAGCAACGGTGCGGCTTCGGGCGGCAGCGGGAACTTCATCAGCATTATGCACGGTAGCGGGACACACAACATCGGCCGCATGTCATCAGGCGAGGCAAACCAAGTCTTCGGCGTACTGCAAGGCAAACAGGGACACGGCGACCTCATTGCCAACCCGGGCAACATCAAACCGTTTGGCAACGTTGACATTGTGACGACCAACGGCGGAGCAACCACGATTGATGTCGTCGCCAATGACTTTGACGCCAACAACGACGTCTTGGATGCCCGCCTGCGCGACACGGTCAGCTACCGTGGTGGCACGATCTCGCTTTCGGCTGGAACGGGCCCTGGCGGGCGCAATGAATTGGTCTACACACCGCCTGCCGGATTCAATGGCGACGACTTCTTCCACTACAACGTCATTGACACTGCCGGCGCGCAGGAATGGGGCGCGGTGCACATCACGGTCAATGCGCCAACCACGATCAACCTGAGCCAATCGGCCTACTTCTACGACGTAGGCACAGCGACTTCACCGCTGTTCGTCCATCCAAGCGACGACTACCAACGTTTGTCCGACCAAACGTTCGGCGACTTGGGCTTTGAGTCCAGCGGCCCCAACGATGTCGAGTCGCGCGACCGTGGGTCGATCTCTGGTGTCAACGCCATGAACCGCGACCACATCCGGTTGCGTTCGCCGTCGACGTTTTCGCACAAGCTTGCCAGTGGTGTCTACCAAATCATGTTGACCGTTGGTGATGCGACCGAAAACACCGACTCGATGGACTTGACTGCGGAAGCAGCAGTCACGCTACGCACGCAAGGACACTCCCCGCAGACCTTCACCAACTACACGCTCAATGATGTGACGGTGACCGATGGCGAACTGAATCTCGACATTGCCACTCGTGGTTTCTCGGCGAACATCACGCGAATCATCATCCGGAAAACAGGCGAAGCGCCACTGTATCTCAATCAAGATCAAAACCGATTCGACTTTGATCTGGGCACGACCGAATCACCGGTGCACCCTGGCTGGACACGCATCCACGACGAAATTGAAGGCGACGTCTGGTGGAGCGGGGATGTTGATGCCGCGTACCACCCCGAAGTCAATAACAACAACATCAATCGCGACTACATCACGAGCACGCAAACGCGGACGCTCAACCTGCGCGTGCCCAACGGCTATTACACCGTCACCACCAACCTCGGCGGTGGCATCGCCCTTCGAGACAACATGGTCCTCCGCGCCCAAGACGTCGTATTGGCCTCCGATGTCGACGCTCCGGCAGGCTCGTTCCCTTATGCCTCCGGCACCGACCTCTTGGTCGAGGACGGATTGATGCAGCTTGAGATAAGTGACACCGGTGACGAAGCCGAGGCAACTCCAGGTTGGGCGTGGACTCGACTCACGTTGATACGAACCCGTGACCTGCCGACCGTCCTTGACCCAGCGCAAACGCAGTTCAACTTCGACATCGGAACGTTCGAATCGCCCGTGCAGCCTGGCTGGATCGGAATCACGCCTCGGACTCATGGCGACGTTTGGTGGACCGGCGGTGTCGACTCGGGTTACCACCCCGAAGTCAACAATAACGACATCAACCGCGACTACGCGACCAGCACCCAAACACGAACGCTCAACCTCAACGTCCCCAACGGCTACTACAACATCACCACCAACCTCGGCGGTGGCATTACGCTGCGTGACAACATGTCCCTGCGCGCCGAAGGCGTTGTACTGGCCGCTGATGTCGATGCCGCTGCAGGTTCATTCCCCTATGCGTCGGGCAGCAACATCGCAGTCATCGATGGCGTGCTCAACCTCGAGATCGCTGACAGTGGCGACGATACCGACGCGACACCGGGTTGGGCATGGACGCGACTCTCCATCACTCGCACCGATGACATCGGCTTTGACTACGGCGATGCGCCCAACACGTTTGCGACGTTGCATTCCGAAGACGGCGCGCGACACGCCGATCGCGGACCGCGGCTGGGCGACAGCCGCGACACCGAACCGGATGGGCAACCCACAGCCGATGCCTCCGGAGACGGAACTGACGAAGACGGTGTTCTGTTTGGAGAAATCAACGCTGGTAGCGCCATGGCCGGAGTCAACCTTGACTTGCAAGGGACGAGTACCGGTTTTGCCGATGCATGGATCGACTTTGATGGCGACGGTGTTTTCCAAGCCGACGAAAAGATCCTCGACGCGGTTGCGCTGACTGCTGGCCTACAAACTTTGAACTACAACCTTCCGGCAAGCCTCGACCCCGCCGACGTCATCGCGCGCGTTCGGGTCAGTAGCAGCGGTGGTCTTGGCCCCAGCGGGTTGGCTGCCGATGGCGAGGTCGAAGACTACCGCGTCTCGATCAGCAATCCCGAGGTGGTCGACAGCATCTTGATCAACGATGGCCTTGGACAACGCTCGACCGTTTCGCGGTTGACCGTCCACTTTGACCAAGAAGTCACGGCGCCGGCGTCCGCCTTCGCGGTGACCAATCGAGGAACGGGCGAGACTGTCGCAAGTCTCGACGTCCAATCCAGCGTCGTGGATGGTCGAACGGTGAGCGTGATTGAATTCAATCCGGGTGTCGGCGTCCACGAATTCCCCAATGCCCCCAACTCGCTTTACGACGGCGAGTACGAACTTGTTATCGACAGCTCGCAGGTGCAACTTGCTGGAGGCGGTGCAGCAATGACGAATGACTATCGATTCGGAGACGAAGCGGCCGACACCTTCTTCCGCAAGTTTGGTGACATCACGGGCGATCGCAGCGTGAATCTATTCGACTTTGCAGCCTTTCGCGCCGCCTACGGAACAAGCAGTGGCAACCCTAACTTTGACGCAGGCTTCGACTCCAACGGCAACGGAGCGATCGAACTGTTCGACTTCGCCCAATTCCGCAGTCGCTTCGGTACGTAGACCAGCGAGTCCATTGCTTGGCCTCTTTCCAAAGCCCCGTGCCTTGCCAGAGGGCTTGTCATGGAAACGGTTGCGGGCAAACTGTTGCTTGTTCGTTGCCCCGTTTGCTCTTTGAAGCCTCGCTCTTTGCTGCCCCGCTATCTGCTTGGGCTGGAAAAGGATTTGCCTCGATGTCATTTGCTGATCGACTTGCTGCTGCCGTGAAAAAAACAGGATCGGTCACCTGTGTCGGCCTCGATCCTCGCAAGAAACAACTGCCAGCACCGCTGCGAGACTCGGTTGCCAACGATTCGGGCGATGCGTGGGCGGCAGCCTACACCCAGTTTTGCACCGAGATCATTGACGTCGTCGCTGACAAAGTCCCGTGCTTGAAACCGCAAGCGGCCTTTTTCGAACAGCTCGGGCCGGCCGGCATGGTCGCACTGGGCGAAGTGATCAAGTACGCCAACCGAAAAGGGCTGCTAGTCATCACGGACGGAAAACGCAACGACATCGGCAGTACCGCAACCGCCTATGCGGACGCCTACCTCGGTGCCGGTTCGTCGAGCCCGTGGGGCAGCGACTCGCTGACCGTTTCGCCCTACTTGGGACGCGATAGTCTGGAACCCTTTGTCGAAGTCTGCGACGCGCGCGATGCCGGCATCTTTGTGCTTGTAAAAACCTCGAATCCGGGTGGTGGTCTGCTGCAAGACCGGACGACGGAAGGGCAAACAGTCTATGCCGCTGTCGCCGACCTGATCGCCGAGCTGAATTCGACACGCAAAGGCCAATCGGGATACGGCCCCGTCGGTGCGGTGGTTGGAGCCACCTACCCCGAACAGCTCTCCGAGATGCGGGCGGCGATGCCGACAAGCTGGATCCTGATTCCTGGCTTCGGGGCTCAAGGGGGTTCGGCCGATGACGTGAAGGCCGGTTTTGACGCCGATGGCCTGGGGGCAGTCGTAAATAGTTCCCGGCACATCATTTTCGCCCACGCCCGCGACGAGTTTAAGGAAAAGTTCGGCGACGACCGCTGGCAAGACGCCGTGGCAGCGGCAACCGACGAAATGAACGCGGTTTTGGGGTGAGCCGAGCAAACACCCTCCCGCTTGTGGGAGGGTCGGACGCAAAGTCCGGGGAGGGAATAATCGCTACAAAACAAACCCTCTCCGGGCCTGAGAGCCCGACTCTCCCAAGGGAGAGTGTTAAAACGCTTGCTGACGCACGTCGAACTGTGAATTAGCACTTCCCAAACACCCGCTCGTGCGGTATTCTCCGCGATTCAACTCAATTCGACCTGCGGCCGATCATAGAGATTCAGCCTGCTTTTTTACGAATAGATCCAACACAGATTGAAGAACGATGGCTAAAGGAAAGTCCAAAGTTAAGACCCACAAAGGCACCAAAAAGCGATTTCGTTTGTCCGCAAAGGGCAAAGCGATGCATCGCAGCAGTGGTACCAGCCACTTGGCTCAGGGTCTGAGCAAGAAGCGCCGTCGCAACCTGCGTGGAACCACAGCGGTCGATCCGTGCATGGAGCCGACGATTCACGCGGCCCTGAACGGCAACAGCTATTGAGCCGATGGGTCGCTTCCACAGGAGGCGACTTCGACTCAAACCGATTCATCACTCCCCATTCTTTCCAGGAACATCACGTTTCCATTCGGTTGGGCAAAACATCGTGGCCGATAGCTGCCACGGGGCCTGAGCCGGAAATACGAAAGACACACATCACCACGATTGCGATAGGAACAGCGCGATGCGTACCACTACCGGTTCAGCCCGTAATAAGTCCAAAAAACGTCTCTTTAAGCGCGCCAAGGGTTACCGCGGCGGCCGCAGCAAACTGACGCGAACCGTCAAAGAGTCGTTGCTTCGCAGTGGTGCATACGCCTTCCGCGATCGACGTGTCCGAAAACGTGATTTCCGCAAACTCTGGATCACCCGTATCAACGCCGCTGCTCGTCAGCATGGCCTGCGATACAGCCAGTTCATCCACGGCCTCAAGCTCGCTGGCATTGAACTTGACCGCAAGACGCTGTCGGAAATGGCGATCCACGACGAAGCTGGCTTTAAGGACGTTTGCGACAAGGCCAAAGAAGCCTTGGAAGCTGCTCCTACGGCATAGTTTGCGGTTCATCGAAACGCGAACCGTCACCGGACTTGCTCGATGAGTCAAACCTCAGCAGCGAGTCCGACGGTGGCTCAAAAACGCGTTCGCATCTGAGTGAACCACCGTTCTTTCAATCGCCAACAACGCAACCCATGTGGCGGTCATGACTCTGCAGGATTTTCTTGCGACGCTCGATTCACTTCAGGAAGAAGCGTCGTCGGCATTCGAATCAGCTGGCGATGCCGATTCGCTTGAAGCGGCTCGCGTTCAATACCTGGGACAAAAGAAGGGCGCCCTTCGCGACGTGTCGAAGCAAATGGGCGCGCTCGACAAAAGCGAGCGTCCCGAGGCTGGCAAACGGCTCAACGCATTCCGATCAACGATCCAAGCCGCTTTCGAAGCGTCCCAGTCGCGACTCGGCGGTAGCGATGACGGCGGCGTTGATCCCCACTTCGACCCAACGCTTCCTGGTGTTCGTCCCAACATGGGACACATCCATCCGATCACCCAAACGATCAACCACCTGATGGAGATCATGGGACGGATGGGATTCGAAGCGGCCGAAGGCCCCGAGGTCGAAGACCCTCACCACAACTTCGTCGCACTCAACATTCCCGAGGACCATCCGGCTCGCGACCCGCTGGACAACTTCTACCTGGCAACCGCTGCCGCAGCGAACGATCGCAGCGTCGAAGGAACCCAGTTGCTTCGCAGCCAGACGAGCACGGTTCAAATTCGGGTGATGGAAAACCGCGAGCCACCGATTCGTGTCATTTCGCTCGGCCGCGTCTATCGGCCGGACGAAGCCGACCGCACCCACTTTCCGATGTTCCATCAGATGGAAGGTTTGTTGGTCGACAGAAATGTGACGATGGCCAACTTAAAGACCGTCCTCCGCGTCTTCGCAACCAATTATTTGGGCGACGACGTCGAAATTCGATTCCGCCCTTCCTTCTTCCCATTCACTGAACCAAGCGTCGAAGTCGACTTCTTCTGGGATGGCGAATGGATTGAATTCGGTGGCGCAGGCATGGTCGACCCGGCCGTCTTCCAAGCGGTTGGCTACGATCCCGAACAGTACAGCGGCTTCGCGTTCGGCCTCGGCATCGAAAGGCTCTGCATGCGTCGCCACGGCATCAAAGACATCCGCGATTTGTACAGCGGCGACCTCCGCTTCCTGCGCCAGTTCTAGTCCAGCTCTCCACCGCTCAAAGTTCATCCAACACGTTGGTGTCACACCATGCTTGTCTCGCTGAAATGGTTGTCCAAGTACGTCAAAGTGCCTGTGACTCATGAAGAGTTGGCATTGCGATTGAGCCTGACGGGACTCAACCACGAAGGCACGACCGAGATCGATGACGATATCGTGATCGATTTGGAAGTGACCAGTAATCGCGGTGACTGCCTGGGCCACATCGGCGTCGCTCGCGAGATCAGCGTCCTCTACGGCGAACAACTCAACAAACCCGCAGTCAACCTGAAGACCAACGGCACGTCGATCGACTCGATGCTGAGCGTAGAGAACCAGTTCCTCGAAGCTTGCCCTCGCTATACCGCTCGCGTCATTCAAGGCGTCAAAGTTGGCCCGAGCCCTGATTGGATGGTCGAAGCACTGCGATCGGTGTTCTGGAAGGAAAAAGATGGCAAGATCAAACACTTCCAACCGGTCAACAACATCGTCGATGCAACCAACTATGTGTTGATGGAATGCGGCCAACCGCTGCACGCGTTTGACCACTCGAAAATCGCCGACCAGAAAATCGTCGTCCGCCCGGGCCAAAAGGGCGAGAAGATCAAAGCGATCGACCACAAAGACTACGAACTTGATGAGTCGATGTGCGTGATCGCCGATGCCAACCATGCCGAAGCCGTTGCGGGTGTGATGGGCGGTGCGAACTCGGAAGTTTCCGAATCGACCACCGACTTGGTGATCGAGGCCGCAATCTTCACACCACTCTTTGTACGACGCACCGCCCGTCGATTGAAACTGCATAGCCCTTCGTCGTACCGGTTCGAGCGCAAAGTTGATCCGGTCGGTGTCGACTGGGCCAGCCAACGCGTTTGCGACATCATCACCGACATTGCTGGCGGTGAAGTCGTCGATGGCGTGATCGACACCGCGGCGACGATCCCACCACGGGAACGGATCGTCCTTCGCCTGTCACAGCTCGAACGCATCCTCGGTATCAAGATCGAGCCAGCGGAAGTCGAACGCATCTTGAAGGAACTCGGTTGCAGTGCCGATGCAGCTTCGGCTGATGCAACCAACTACATCCCGCCAACTTGGCGCCATGACCTGACACGCGAAGCCGACTTGATCGAAGAGGTCGCGCGGATTCATGGCTACGACCAAATCCCCGAGGATTCGCCGGTCCCCGTTGCCCCAAGTGTAAAGCGTCCCTTCGATGTCGCGATGGAACGGGTGCGAGGTGTTTTGACCTCCGTCGGCCTCAGCGAAGCGATGACACCGAGTGTGGTTGTCAAAAAGCTCGACGAATCGATCAGCCCTTGGACGGACCGGCCCGCCCTGCAAACGCAAACCGCGATGCTCGAAGGATCGCGGCGCATCCGACGTTCATTGATCCCAAGCTTGATCGAAGGCCGCGCGCTCAACTGGGCCAAAGCCAGTATCGAAGCTGACCTCTTCGAGATTGCTCATATCTATTTGCCCAGCGACAAGGGCGACACACTGCCAAGCGAACAGTACTCACTCGGCATCGTCGCTGGCTGTGAGTACTTTGAACTCAAAGGCATCCTCGAGACCCTTTGCAATCGCATGGGAATCGAATCACAGATCCATGTCGAAAAGGTAGACCGTGACGGATTCGCCAAGGGCGGCGTCGTCGAGTTGAAGATCGACGACCGCGTTCTCGGGTACCTGGGGATTGTCGATGGCTCCGTGCTCAAAGCGCACAAGTTGCCAAACGCAACCGTGGCCGCCGAGTTGTCGCTCCCCGTCCTGCTTGAAGTCTCACAGTTGGTCCCACAACAAAAGAGCGTCAGCACGTTCCCGTCGATGCAACGCGACCTGAACTTTGTCGTCGCCGAGTCGGTGGCTTGGGCAGAAATGGAAAACGTCGTCCGAGCGGCAGTTGGCAGCGAACTTGCCGGCGTGACCTACCGCGAAACCTACCGAGACGAAAAGAAAGACGGACCGGACCGCAAACGGATCCTATTGACCGTCGAACTGCAAAAGCACGATGCGACCCTGAGCGGCAAAGAGGCCGACACATTGATCGGTCAAGTTGTCGGTGCATGCGAGAAAGAACTGTCGGCAAGCCTGCTGTCGTAGACGACGGCGTTTGTGGCGATGCACTGCTGAACCACCCTCCACAATCGTTTGTAGTCCCGCCTTTAGGCGGAATGCGAGAAGATTCCGGCTAGAGCTCGGTACTACGAACTGGCAGCAAACACCCTCCCACTTACGGGAGGGTCGGACGCTAAAGCCCAGGGAGGGAATCACCCCCAACAGAAAGACCCTCTCCAGGCCTGAGAGCCCGACTCTCCCAAGGGAGAGTGTTGAGACGAGCAGATTAGAGCTTTCTTCCCCTCCCCCCGAGCCCTCCGATGACCGACGCACCCAACAGTGAACCGTCCGACGCACCAAAGTCCGACGCACCAACGAAGGGGCGAATCTCGGAAGACCTCTTGGCGGTCCTGTGTGCGTGGACGCTGCTGATCGTTTCCTTCGGCGCGGTCCTCGCCAACACAACCACCACGCCTGCGACAGAGGAAGCACCTGCCACAATCGAGGCCACCAATCCACTCAAGGCCTACGTCGCCAAACCGACCAAGTGGACGGAAAGTCCGATCGATGCCTTCGGCGCGCCACAAGAAGATGGCAGTACCGACTGGGGACCGCTGGTAGGTTGCCTCGGCGTCTTTGCGATCCTGGCGGTGTTGCTTTGCATTGCGATGCCGCTCAAGAGCCCTGACAACTCGCCAGCAAAGTTCTTGCCGGGATTTGTCGTCGTCTTCCTGCTTGCAACGGTGGCCTATGTGCTTGCGTCGCAAACCGTCGTGAAGGCCTACAACCTCGAGTACGCGCTTTGGGCGTTAGGGATCGGCCTGATCATTTCGAACACGTTGGGAACGCCCGGTTGGGTCAAACCGGCCGTTGTGACCGAGTTTTTCATCAAGACTGGCCTCGTGCTTTTGGGTGCGGAAGTCTTGATGTCTCGACTGCTGGCCCTCGGCGTGCCTGGCATCTTCGTCGCCTGGGTCGTGACACCGATCGTTTTGATCAGCACCTATGCGTTTGGGCAAAAGGTGCTGAAGATGAAGTCTCGAACACTCAACATGGTCATCTCGGCCGACATGTCGGTCTGCGGTGTGTCGGCCGCCATCGCTGCTGCGGCGGCTTGTCGGGCGAAAAAGGAAGAGCTTTCGCTCGCGATCGGCATGTCCCTTTCGTTTACCGTCGTGATGATGATCGTTTTGCCCCAAGTGATTCGCATCACGGGAATGGATCTTGATGTCGGAGCCGCTTGGCTCGGCGGGACCATCGATGCGACGGGAGCGGTTGCGGTGGCCGGTGCGACGTTGCCCGGTGAACGGCCGCTCGAAATCGCAGCGACCGTCAAAATGATCCAAAACATCCTGATCGGCGTGTCGGCATTTGGCATCGCAACCTACTGGGTCACCAGTGTCGAACGCACCGAAGGATCAACCAAGCCACAGGTCTCTGAGATCTGGAAACGTTTTCCCAAGTTTGTGATCGGATTCATCCTGGCTTCGATCGTCTTCTCGATCATCCATGCATTGATGGACGGCGGCCCCGAAGTCGTTGACGCCATGAAAGGATCTTCCAAGACGATGCGGGGCTGGTTCTTCTGCCTCGCCTTCGTTTGCATTGGTCTGGAGACACGATTCAAAGACCTGGCTCCCTACTTCAAAGGTGGCAAGCCATTGGTGCTCTACGTTTGCGGGCAATCATTAAACCTGGTCCTCACGCTGCTGATGGCCTACTTGATGTTTGGCGTGATCTTCAAAGACTTCATCGCAACCTGGGCCAAGTAGATCGACATGTCCAAGAAGAACCGCATCGTGACATTCCTCGGAACCATCGCCGCGATCGTGGTGATCTGGGGCTTCGTGCTGCCCACGATCGCCAAGTCGCCGAGGGTCAAAGAGCGCGAGCAATTCCTGGATGCTCACAAGATCGACCCGAGCGCCATGTTCTACACCGACCTCGAAGTCGTCTCGGACGTCTTGGAACGTGTTGAATAGGGAACCACGAATTGCACGGTTCACACGAGTGAGAATCACTTTGTGTTCGTGCCCTGCTTTTCACAGCAGCGTCTCCTCACGAATTCGCTGTAGGCATCCTTCATCGGCAAATCGAAGTCGACGGCAAGGCGTCGACGCGACGCTTTGACTTCGCGGCCTGTCTTCGGACTGACCGCCGATTTCTCGTACGTTTGCCAATAGACGCCGACGCCGCGTTTTTGCCATCCGGGCAAGTCATTGAAATTGACGCCATAATCGAACAGCAACTGGTTCTTCTCGGCTACCGACTTCCCTTCGACCTGCTTTGTCGCTTCCGCTTTCCCGAGCCCCGCATCACGCAGTGTCCAATAACACCATGCGTTGAGTGCGTTGCGGCATGCATCTTCATTGCGCCAACGAAAGTAGTCGACGACCAAGTCAACACTTGGCAACTGCGAGATGCGGCAATCAAAGCAAGCCCGCTGACCAAAAGCCAATGAAAAAACAGCGCTCGCTTCTCCAGCGAGCGTCGAGTTGAACTTCCGTAGCTTTCTTCCGAACGCCGATTCGCCGAGGTCAAACAACAAAGAGATTTCATCACTTTCGCTGTAGGCGTATCGAACATTGAAACCGCATTGCATCAGCTCCTTGCAGGTCTGCACCATCAGGTCGCGAAACCGCTCGTCGAATGGTGCCTTGAACTGAGCCGTCTGCTTGGTCAAACGGGTGAAACTTCGACCATCAAGTCGGGCCACCATGAAAATGCCAGGCAAGACACAGGTATCCGATGCCGTTTCAAACACGCGCATCTTTCGGTCGAGTTCATCAAACTTCATCGGACCACCGACTCACTTCAAAACCAGTTTTTGTCAAACGCACGTAGTGAACTTCATCAAAGCCCTCATGAACCGAAGGCCGCTGCAACTTGCTCGCTGTTGCCAAAATCGCCACCTCGGGGACAACTCGCTCACGCTCTGCGTTTCTCACCAAACACTCATCGACCTTGGAACGAAAATAGAAGGCTTCGATGACGTACCCCGCTGCCCTGGCCGCGTCGATGTAGCGGCAGCGATCAGCGGTCGTTGGATTGGTGTTGTCCACTACAAAAGGTTGCTGCGTCTCGATGCATGCCTCGATCAGGCGGCGTTCGCGATGCCGAGTCTTGATCTGATCCAAGCTAATGTGCACGTGGGTGGCGAAATAGCGTTCCTTATAGAAGGATGATTTCCCCGAACCTTGAATTCCGATCAATACAACCGCGTTCATCATCGACTCCACGCACCTTTGCCCCGCCTCGTTTTGACACCCCAGGGACACAAGCAGGTTGCAAGAGTTCGCACAAATCCCGCACCACGATCCGATCAGCCAACTGGTGAGGGACGCGTCCGAAGCAAGAACTGCGGAAACCACGAATTGACCAAATAACACGAATGGCACCGAGCCATGGGCTGTGACCGCAACGATAGAATCGGATGCAGTGTAGGTTGCCTTCAATCCTGACCGTTCGGGGTATCGATCAGATGAAGTTTTTCATCGTCTTCGCTTTGTTTGCCTTTGCGCACCCAGCCGTTGCTCTTAGCCAGTCACCCACTGACCTCGATCAACTTATCTCCCTTCAGTCGCAAGGCCGTCAAACAACGAAGCCGGGGAAATTGCAACATGACTGGGTCGGAACGATCCGGCGAGAGGACGATCACCCCATGGGCTTACGGCTTGAATACGGGTATCTCCACCAGGGGTCTGTCGTGTTGGCTCGAATGCACAACGGGTCGCACATAGCATCTGACGCGCCCACCTATCGTGATTCACTGCCGGACGAAGCGACGATTCGCAGTGCGAAAACACTCGCCGCTCTTAACGACTTGTTGGGTCAGTCACGTGCACCTTCAACCGCTTGGGGTACGCTCGGCAAATGGAACTGGACCACTGGATGGACGTTTGTGACTCGTGAAACCAACCATAGACTGCGGTACGTTTCCGTGTTTGCGTCAGTAACAGGAGCCAAAGGTGCCGCCCCAAGCGAGGTTTTCGTTAAGAAGGTCTCGATTAGCGCAGGATCGCTTCGACCAGCCGATCCCGAATCACTGAGCGAGCTCCGGCGTTTTCCTACTGGCGCCGAGTTATTTCGCAGAGAGCGTCTCGCAACACGAGAACAACTCGAAAAATACCCGCTGCCCCTCCGAGACCTGATCGCGTCGCGAAAACTACATACCGACGCAAGACTGCGGCGTTACGCGATGCAGATCAACACGATACGTAGTCAGCCTCAACCCGAACTCTTCAGACAGATCGCGAGCCTGCTACATGAATCAGACATGTCGATTGAGAGTTGCCTTCGTGACATCATGGTAGGCGAGGGTTACCTTGATCTCGATCCCTGGGAACGCGTCCAGAAGAACACCGCGATCCAGGCGTGTATCGACGTGTTGCCGGACGCGAAAGACGATCGAGCAAGACGGACGGTGGTGCAAATCCTGTTGGAAATGCGGGGCACCGGTTTCATTGTCATCGGGGATAGGGAGATAGCGGTGACCGATGACGGTTATCGCGTGACAGACGCCGAGAACCGTTGTACGCTTGCGGAAACTCAAGCCGCACTCAAGAAGATGATGCTTGGTGGTGAGGTAGCAAGGTAGTGATCGAATCTCCCTCGCTCTTGCGGGAAGGTCGGATGCAAAGTCCGGGGAGGGAATCATTGCCACAACACAGACCCTCTCCGGGCCTTAGAGCCCGACTCTCCCAAGGGAGAGTGTTTTTTTAACGTGCAGTTTTGCAACGAAGTGATTGAAAAAATGCTGCCTCGAAAACGACTTGGGCGAACCGATCTTGAAGTCACACAACTTGGCTACGGCAGTATGGGGTTGCGGGGGCCTCGGACCTGGGGTGTTCGCGTTGTCGATGAAGCAGGCGCGGACGTCTTTCTGAATGCGGTCTTGGATGCCGGCATCAACTTTATCGACACCGCGCCGGTCTACGGGATCGCCGAGCATCGCATCGGGAAGTACATCAGTGGCCGTCGCAACGAGTTTTTCTTGGCTACAAAGTGTGGGTGTGTCTACACGCAACATGAAGATCACCTTGAGATCGATCACGATTGGAGCGTGGACGTCGTCAAACGTGACGTCCAGCAGAGCCTTGATCGAATGCGAACCGACACGATCGACTTGCTGCAGTTTCATGGTGGCGATGCCGAAACACTGCAAGCGGCCGGATTGATCGACCTTTTAATGCAAATGAGAGACGAAGGAGTCCTTCGGTATATCGGCGTTTCTAGCAAACTGCCCAATCTTGACGGACTGATCGACCTCGGAGTCTTCGACACGTTTCAAATTCCCTACTCGTGCCTGGACCGACAACACCACGATTCAATCTGCCGGGCAGCCGAAACGGGAGCTGGCATCATCATTCGAGGTGGGATCGCACAGGGAGGCCCCGACGCCGAAATCCAACGCGAAAAACTAAACGCGGTTTGGGATTCAGCGAGACTTGATGAGCTATTGGTTGACGGGATGGATCGTGCGGAACTGATTCTGCGTTACACACTTTCGCATCCGCATTGTCACACGACGATTGTCGGCACCTGCAACAAAGAACATCTCGCGGCAAACGTTGCGGCGGCCCAGAAAGGCCCGCTCGATGATGAGGTGTATGCCGAGGTGACGCGACGAGTGTGCGGCTGAGAGACAGGGAGCGCCGAGGGAACTACGAATCGCACGGATCACACGAATGAAATGCGCGTCTCTGTTTCCTATTCGTGTGATCCGTGCCATTCGTGGTTAACCTCTTCTTCCACAAAAAAAGCCCCGACGGGTTGGCACTCCCGCCGAGGCTTCGAAAAATGAATCACTAGGTCTGATCGTCGATCAGCTGCAACCCATGCTGTTACCACAGTTGTGACAGAGGTAGCAGTTGCCGTTGCGAACAGTGATGCTGCCACAATTGTCACAGGTTGGTGCATCGATTTGGAAGCGAGCAAACTGGTCGGTTTGATTGCCATCCTTTGAATCGGCATCGGGCGTCGCAGCGTGTCCGTTGGAATGGCCGTTTCCGTTGGACGAAGAGGCTTCGCTGAGGCTGGCGAGCAGTGTTGCCCGTTCGGCCAGAGCGACGGCGGCACCGGCATCTTCCTTCAAGCCTTCCATCACGGGACTCGACGGTGCGGTCACTTCAGGTGCGTTCCCGTTGCTCGTCTTGTCACCCGCCGAAGGAGCCGGTGGCAAGCTGTCGGTGTTGCCACTCATGAAGGTCAAACCGAGCCAGCGAGCGATGTAGTCGACAACACTCTTGGCGATTCGGATGTCCTTGTTGGACGTGTGTCCCATCGGTTCAAACCGCGTATGGCTGAACTTGTTGACGAGCACTTCAAGCGGCACACCGTACTGCAACGCGATCGACAACGCCGTTCCAAAGCTGTCCATGATCCCGCCGATCGTTGAACCTTCTTTGGCCATCGTGATGAAGATTTCGCCAGGGCGACCGTCCGGGTAGAGACCGACGCAAAGGTAACCTTCGTGACCAGCAATGGTGAACTTGTGCGTGACACTTTGGCGTGTGTCTGGCAATCGTTCGCGACGTGGCTTGTAAACGATCTTTTCGATCGTTTCGGCTTTGGAGTCAGAGCCTTCTTCGGACGACGTGTTGAGCGGCTGTGATTGCTTGCTGCCGTCGCGGTAGATGGCGATCGCTTTCAGGCCAAGTTCCCAACCCCAGAAGTAGGCGTCGGCGATATCTTTTGCCGTGACATCGTTTGGCATATTGACCGTCTTGGAGATCGCACCCGAAAGGAACGGCTGCGCGGCTGCCATCATCGTGACGTGTGCTTGCCATGGAATGCTGCGAACACCGTTGGCTGGCTGGAACGCACAGTCAAAGACGCTAAGGTGTTCGGTCTTCAAACCGGGTGCACCTTCAATGGTGTCGTTTTCGTCGATGAACTTCAGGATCACGTCGATCTCGGGCTCGCTGTAACCAAGCTTGTCGAGTCCGAGGCGAACGGTTCGGTTGACGATCTTGAGCATCCCGCCACCGGCGAGCTGCTTGTACTTGACCAGCGCGATATCGGGTTCGATACCGGTTGTGTCGCAGTCCATCATGAAGCTGATCGTTCCGGTCGGCGCCAAAACGGTTGCTTGGGCGTTACGGAAACCATACTTCTCACCGATCTGCAGCACGTCGTCCCAAAGTTTTTGAGCGGCTTCTTTCAGCTCGGCGGGACCTTCATCGTTGATGTCGTCACATGCTTGGCGGTGCATTTGCATCACGTTGAGCATCGGCTTTTCGTTTTCCGAATAAGCATCAAACGGACCGACGACGCTGGCAAGTTCGCCGCTGGTACGGTTTGCTTCACCGTGCAACAACGAGGTCAACGAACCGCACATGCCGCGAGCCGCGTCGGAGTCGTAAGCCAACCCGTTGGTCATGACGACACTGCCGAGGTTCGAATAACCAAGACCCAACGGACGGTAACGATGGCTGTTACGAGCGATCGGCTCGGTGGGATAACTGGCGTGGTCGACCAGAATCTCTTGAGCGATGAAGAAGAGGCGAGACGCTGCGCGGAATCCATCAACGTCAAACGAACCGTCATTGCCAACGAACTTCATCAAGTTGATCGAAGCCAAGTTGCAAGCGGTGTCGTCAAGGAACATGTACTCGCTGCATGGGTTCGACGCGTTGATTGCACCGCTGTTTGGACAGGTGTGCCACTTGTTGATCGTCGTGTCGTATTGAACACCGGGGTCGCCGCAGTGCCATGCACAATCGGCCATCTTCTCGAGCAACTCGCGAGCATCGTACTCGGGAGCGTCCTCTTCCGGACGATCAGTGACCCAGCGAGTCTGCCACATCTTTTCGTCGCGGACAGCTTGCATGTAGTCGTCGGTAACACGAACCGAAAGGTTCGCATTTTGGAAGCAGACGCTGCTGTAAGCTTCGCCGTTGAAATTCGACTCGTAGCCTTCGCGAATCAACGCGTGTGCCTTCTTCTCTTCAGCCCACTTGCACTCGATGAACTCGAGCACGTCGGGATGCCAGACTTTGAGCGACTGCATCTTGGCGGCACGACGTGTCTTGCCGCCACTCTTGATCACGCCGGCGATCGAGTCGTACACACGCATGAACGACAACGGTCCCGATGGCGTGCCGCCACCGGAAAGTTTTTCACGCTGTGAACGAATGGTTGAAAGGTCGGTGCCCGTTCCGCTGCCGAACTTGAACAACATCGCCTCGCTGCAGGCAAGACGCATGATGTCTTCCATGTTGTCGTCGACGCTTTGGATAAAGCATGCCGAACCCTGTGGATACTCGTAGGGGTTCTCTGGCTGTTCCGTATTCTCTGTTTCGGTGTTCCAACGCCAGTTGCACTTTGCACCTTCCACGCCATATTGCGCGTGCAAACCAACGTTAAACCACACTGGGCTGTTGAAAGCACCATGTTGGTGCAGGCACAACCAGGTCAGGTCACGATAGAAACGCTCGCCGTCTTCGGGCGTATCAAAGTAACCGTCGCCTAGACCCCAGTCGGTGATCGTTCGCGTAACACGATGGATCAATTGGCGAACGCTTCGCTCACGCTCGTCTGCGTTGCCCGGATCGCCGTAGAAGTATTTTGACACGACCACGTTGGTCGCCAACTGACTCCAGTCCGCTGGGACTTCGCAGTCGTTTTGCTCGAACAGCGCATTGCCATTCTCGTCTTTAATCGCAGCGCTACGCAGTTCCCACTGCGAAGTCGCGAACGGCGTGCGTTGATCGTCGGGGCAGAACTTGCTTTCGATCTTCAAACCCGAGCGGCTGCTCGCACTGCGAAGCCGCAATCCAAATTTTGTACGCGCGTAATCGACGCCATGCTGCGAGTTGACCTTCTCGAGCGCAGGGTCGGTTGCGGGGTCTTGCAATGGACGTGGAGGCAAAACGGTTGCCATAGCTTTAAGACTCCTTAGATTTCATCCTTGGGGTCGAGAACGCCGTCAAGTTTGATTCGCAATCCCAGCGAAACGGCGGGCTCTTCCCATTTTAATATGAGAATGTGAACAGTTGTCGACCACATCGCTCAGTGCTTGAATTGGCAAATTGTGGGTGGCAGATCGCAGGCATCAATCCGTCGATGCTCCCCGCAAGGCAACGTTTGTCCAAACGTAAATGAAAGCACTACCGGTAGTGGTTACCAAGCCAGTAACCTACTACATGTGGGCGACTGGCGAATCTTAGGGATTGCGGAGGGCATGTCAACGAGAATCGAAAAGAAGCCCCTAAAACCCTCCCTGATAACGACTTACGCGACTCATTCTCACACGAACAATCCGTCGAAATCGCCCGCGCAAGTGACGTAAGCCTAGTGCTGGTTAAGGGTTAGTGAAGATTGCTAGCATGAATCGACGGGTGGTGGAAAAACTGTTGGAAACTCCATTTTTTCACATGCGGATTTGATGCCAATTCAAAGCAGGAAAGATAGGTGGATTCGGGAAACAGTTTCGAGGGGTCCGATCACCACGCCCCAAAAAGGTCGCGCCGCCACACTCGCCAGCGGGTGAGAAAAAGGGTGAGCCGGGATCGCCTGGTTGGCCGGGCTGTCGCGGGGGCGAATCTCGACATGGATGAGCTTGGACGTCCCAAACTGAGCGCTTAACACTCTCCCTTGGGAGCGTCGGGCGCTAAAGCCCGGAGAGTGTCTGTTTTATTTGGATCGTTCCCTCCCCGGGCCTTAGAGCCCGACCCTCCCGAAAGCGGGAGGGTGATGGTTGGCATTGGAGCGTCGCGTTCAACGCCGCTCACGGGCTGACGCGCAGTGCCGTGCCGTTTAAATTCATCACCATGAAATACGCTATCTGTAACGAAACGTTTGGTGACTGGCCGCTCGAAAAGGCGCTCGAGCTTGCGCGAGAAACGGGCTACACCGGATGGGAAGTCGCTCCGTTCATGCTGACCGACGACATCACAAGCTTCACCTCCGCCCAGCGCGCCGAGTACCGCAGCCAGGTCGAACAGGCGGGCTTCTCGTTGATCGGTCTGCATTGGCTGCTCGCCAAAACCGAAGGCTTCCACCTGACCACGACCGACGACTCGGTCCGCTCAGAAACCACTGGCTACCTCATCGAACTTGCCCGGCTCTGTCACGACCTTGGCGGTGAGGTGATGGTGCTCGGCTCGCCTCAACAACGCAATGTTCCTGAAGGCCAATCGATGCAATCGGCGATGGAGAATGCAGCCGAGGTGATCGCGGGTGCGGTCAAAGAACTCGAGTCGCTTGGCGTTCGCATTGCGCTCGAGCCGCTTGGACACGAAGAGGGCAACTTTCTCAACAAAGCCGCCGATGCTCGAAAACTGCAAGCGATGATCGGCAGCCCGAATGTTCAGCTGCACCTCGACGTCAAAGCAATGAGCGACGAAGGGACACCGATCGACCAGATCATTCGCGATAATGCCGACGCGATGATTCACTTTCACGCCAACGATCCCAATCGGCGCGGCCCCGGAATGGGCGACGTCGATTTTAAACCGATCTTCAATGCACTCCGCGACATCCGCTACGACGGCTGGGTTAGCGTCGAAGTGTTTGATTATTCCCCGGGCGTTGAAACGCTGGTCCGCGAGAGCATGTCCAACATGATCGCAGCCAACGAGTGAGTTTGGTGGGAGGGCGACGCTCCTGCGGAGCCTCAGACGGTGGCTCGGCAGGAGCCTCGCCCTCCCGAACACTCTAACTACGGGTGAGCGATACCAAGCCTCGCTCGTGTCCGAGCACTTGCTTGGCGATTTTGCGTCGCAGCACGGACAGCGAGTTGTGGTTTCGATCTTGCATTGCCGAACGAATCGCTTCGCCGATCATCGTTTGCGTGCCACCATCGCTAACCACACCCGGCCCGTAGGCGACCAGTGATTCGCCCGGCATCATACGAAACGTTTCGGCGTAGGACTGCACGTCCATGTTGGTTGCCAACGGCTCGGAGTTTCCGTTGACCAAAGGACGGTAGCCGTAGCGACTGCCGATCATCGCTGAGATTTTTCCGGCAGCGGCCACTTCGCCTTCGCCAGATTCTGGATCAAGTCGCAAGTACATCATCGACACGAGCTGCTCGCCGGTACTCGTTTGCCAAAGTGTGTCACTGACGCGTTGGAGCATTTGTTTGGGTGTGTGTCGGTAGCCACTGTGAGCCGAGAGGGCTGCCCTTGCGATCGTCGCGGTCATCGCGCCACCGATCGACGTGTCCACCGCCTCGGCGATCGAGATCATCAGTGTTCCGTCAGGCAAGACGTCCCAAGCGTGCCAACCGCTGACCCAATCTTGTGGAGACTCGACCATTCCGTCGACGGTCCAACCCTCGGCAAGAATCGAGCCGACGGGAAGTGTCTGGTACTGCCACTCCGAGATGTCGCGCAGTGCCGCGACGCCTCGTTGCCATTGCATCTTTTGCTTGCCGCTCGCTGCGTTGGTCAACTCAAGTGCAAGCTGTGAGGCTGCGAGTCGCGCCGCCGCGGCGTCAGCTTCACTGAACGATTGCGGTTGGTCCGACAACAACCAAAGCGTTCCTATGGGAAGATCATCTTGCTGAATCGAAGCGCAGATCGCGCTGGCTGCGGGCTCCGGAACGCACCAAGTCTCGGCGTCGGTGCTCGACAAGTCGTCGATCATCACGACGCCCTGAACGAGTGCCTCGAGATCGGCGCGGCTACCGCGCAGTTCGCGTGACGGACTTTCCAGTCGCTCGGCATCCAACCCGTGGACGGCTCGTGTTTTCAAGTACTTGGTGTCGTCGTCGAGCAGGTACATCGCTGCGGCGGAGCAACGACAGGTGGCAGCAGCATCGGTGAGCGTTTTCTCGATCTTGTCAGCGAGTTTGGTACGCGATGGCTGATCGATCACGATCGCCGCGCGGGCGGCGAGCTCCGCTTCCTGAAGTCGCAAGGCTTCGCGACTTTGATGCAACTGTTCCGCAAGCTTGGCTGCCGATTCGGCAAGGCGAAGGGCACTGCTGCGACTGACCGCGGGCGCCCCATCGGTTTCAACACCCTGCATCGGATCAACGTTGACAGCCGGCAACAGCGACATCGGCTGGTGCTCAGGTTTGCTACTTGGATCGATTCGCCAACCCGTTGCTTCGCTGTAGGCATCCCAAAAGCTATCGACGTTTTCAGGGGGCGTCTGCGGCGGGTTGTTGGCTGACTTGCCCGACGATGGGGCTGGGGCGCGGTGAAGCTTCAGGTAGCTAGGAATCGTCTTGGTCACGCGTCGATCGCTCTCAGGAATGTCGGGATGGATTGGGAGGTGAGGATCGCAATCCATGCGAAACGACGGCCGAGCGGCTGCGCCCAAGGCTAGCGATGGCCTAAGGCTGGCAAAGCGGCTCAAAGTGGGCCGTGGCGTTGATGCACCGACATCCTGGGTGCTGCTGTGTGCTAGAGAGATCGTCGCGACCGCACAGATTTCCTGAAGCGAACAGCCGCCAAAGTTTCCAAAGTCAACCACGGTGCAAGCACGTTTCGGCTAACCGGCACAACCGGTTCGACGAGCAGGACCAGAAAGACACAGCTGCGTGTCGTAGCTACCTTCGCCAGAAGGTGGTGGTTTTGGCGTGCCGCGCATTACCACACCACGCTCTGGCGAGCGTATCCACGTTGCGTGCAGGCCCGTGAGCCGCTGGCCGTCAGGCCTCGGGCCCTCGTAGTCGGCCTAGGAGTGTAGGGCCCGGCCGCTTACGCGATCACGGCTCATAGCGTTCGCGCCCCGTCGCTACCTTCGCCAGAAGGTGGTTTCCATCGGTTGACCGCTGGCGCATAAAAAAGCGAGGCCGCAACATTGCGGCCTCGCTGAGTCGATTCTTCTTGGTTGCCTTTCGAGCGATTACTCGCCAATCACTTCGTCGGTCAAGACAAACTCAGGCCATGGCACGTGCGAGCTCTTACCGCGAGGAGTGAGCAGAGCTTGGTAAACACGCGTGTCGACCGAGTCAGCCACGAAGCGAGTCCCGCCGTCTGCGAATCCCATGTTGACACCGTCAACGTGAGCCGACGAAGGACGCGCGAGGTCGTAGCAGTTATTGGCGGTCATCTGGAGTGTGAAGATGTCGTCCGACGCTGTGACGCCGCCACCATTGATACGGTGCTTGGTGAACGAGTCGTCGCCAAGGTCGGTAGCAATTCCAGTAGGAACGGGGAGAGCTGTTTGAGCATCTTCGAAGTGCCAGACCATTCCGCTGGTGAACTGTGCCAACGCCAATGCAGCACCGGTAGGCGTCATCACCGATCCATCAATCTCACCCGTTCCGGTGATCAGGCCGGGTGCGGCACCACCGTTGAGCATACCGGGCAAGTGCCATGGCAGTGCTTGGACGTTTTCGGAGTAAAGGGCAGTGTGCGTGAGGCCATCCTTGATGTCGTCAATCGTCAGGGCTGGTCCCGTTCCCATTCCAGCGGCAAATCCCATCCCGCCGACGTCGACGCCAATGTATCCCTGCTTGAAGACACCGTTGTTCTTGCCTTGGATGCTACCAACACCTTGAGCCAGGGCGTGACTGGTCACAGCACCAGGAGTCCCTCCGTTGGCGGTCGCAGCTTCCATCGTTCGCCAATAGCACAAGCCATTGTTAGTAATGAAGCTGTTTCGGCCCGATTCAGCGTCGGACACTGGATTACTTGGGCATTGGAAGTTTGGCAGGTTGGGCGAGGCGAGAGTGTGGAAACCGGCTCCCGCACTGGTGGCACCTACCGCAATCGTCGTTCCCAACGTCGCCATACTATCGGCGATTACGGGATACGAATCATCTGTCCAGTGTTCGTAGGTTGGCTGAGCATCGAGCCAAGGCAGCAGGGCAACACCGAACCCGCCGACTTTTGCGTGGCGAGGAACCATACCGCCGTAGTTGGCCGGATCGCTTCGATCGAGACCGACCGATGCGCCATCGGCGGGGAACTCACCGAATTTGGTGACATACGAGGGGAAAACGCCCTTGGTGTTTTCGTGTTGAACCGCTGCCAGGGCGAGGTTCTTGATGCGAACCGAACACTGGTTACGACGAGCGACCTCCCGAGCGGCGTTCACCGCTGGGATCAACAATCCCATCAAAATGCTGATGATGGTGATCACCACCAACAGCTCGACCAATGTAAAACCCTTGAATTGACGCTTCATTTTCGCGCTCCGGCAACAAGAAAAGTGGTTGATGAGCGCAGGTGAGATGCGGCGGCGCTCGTCGCCGGTGAGAATTGCATTTTGGCACAGTATCACCAAGTAATAGCAAATGTGCAAATGCGTTCCCTTCTCCCCGCCACGCGTAGACCCGCCGCGATCCCCGCATCGACGAAATGGATTTTCCCGGTTATTTTTTCCCGAGCGACCAACTAGGTTGGGTTTCACTCGGGTTTTTACGGAGAATTCAGCCGAACCCCAAAATCGAACTTTCCTCGATCCAACGTGAGGATCAGCGTTCGGTCACCCAGTCTTGCCAGCCATTCGACCCTCCAACAAGGGCGTCTGATCTGGCGCAATGATCCTCACAAACCGCCCATCCGAGCCCACATCGACCCTTGCAGCCCATCTACCTTGACTTCAATCGGACGACACCTGTTGCCCCCTCGGTTCTCGAGGCGATGCAACCGTACTGGGCAACCCACTTCATGCTGCCCGGCCAGGAGCATCCGCACGCCAAGGCGATCAATGAAGCACTCGAGCACGCGCGTGAGGGTCTCGCGCTGCTTGCCGGCTGCGACCCCTTCGAGATTGTCTTCACCGGAGGCGGGACAGAGGCGAACAACTTGGCCGTCCTCGGATCGCTGAGAAAGCACGAGGGTGGTCACGTTTTGACGAGTGTTCTTGAGCACGACTCGGTCCTTGCGGCCCTCGCAAGCCTCGACTCCAACCGCTGGGAGGTCGAGCAGGTCCCCTGCGACTCAAGCGGACTGGTCGACCCAGACTCGTTCAACCAGCGGCTGCGAGACGACACGAGGTTGGCCTGCCTGCAACTCGCCAACCCGGTCCTCGGAACGATCCAACCGGTCCGCGAAGTCGCCGACTCGTGCCACAACCGGGGGGTGCATTTACACTGCGATGCAACCCAAGCATTCGGCAAGATCCCGGTGTCCGCGATGGCCCTGCGAGCCGACACGATTTCGATCTCGGGCCACAAGTTCTACGCCCCCAAGGGGAGTGGTGCGATCTACGTCAGACGGGGACTGTCGATCGCCCCGATCAGCTATGGCGAACCGCGCGAAATGGGGCTTCGCCCAGGGCCGGAAAACATCCCTTATTGCGTCGGGATCGGGGCCGCCGCGTCGCTCGCCGGACGCTGCTGCGAGGACGCTGGCGACAGCCTCGCCGCCCTCCGAAACCGGTTCGTCGAAAGGGTCATGGACGCCCTGCCAGGGTCGGCAATCGACCTCTGCAGCGATCGCGATCGACTCCCCAACACAACCGCAATCGAACTGCCCCTGGATGCCAAGCGGATCCAAAGAACTGCACGGTCCTTGGTGATGGCGACCGCGCAAAGCGAGTCACCAGCCGATGAGTTCACACGGGCCCTTCGCGCGGTCGGCCGCAGTGACAGCCAGATCCAAAAAACGGTCCGCATCAGCCTCGGTTGGACAACCAGCCAAGAGCAGGTCGACCGGGCTTCCGACCTACTTGTTGAAGCCTGCGAACTCTGCTCCTCGTAAGCCGCACTTGAGCCGCGATCGCGTAAGCGGCCGGGGCCAAAACACAGTGCGCTATTGCCGCGGATTGGTGATTGCCCAGGCTAACGCGTGTTCCAGCAATCACCCTCCCGCTTGCGGGAGGGTCGGACGCAAAGTCCGGGGAGGGAATGAACCGTTGCAAAAAACCCTCTCCGGGCCTTAGAGCCCGACTCTCCCAAGGGAGAGTGCTAACGCGCAAACCCTTGACCGGCCGCCCAAATCACTCTCACCAAGGGCAGCCCAAACGACACCCCTCCAGTGGTGTTTTCTCCCCCAATCCGATCGCCAGGCCCGCGCGAGACCGCTCGCCCGATTTGCCGAACGAAGCCAAATCGCCCTCTTGCTTTCAAAAAAATCGAGGCAAAAACAAATCGGACGGCGATTGAGGCGGCAAAACACGCGGTTTCCGAATCGAAGAGCTAGCATTTTTGCAACTTGCCAGCAACTGGACACCTAGTTCTTGCACTCCAGGCCACTGCCTGCTTTTTGGGCACAGAGCCGATGCCCGCGGCGAATGCACACCTGCCCAGCAACCAGGCAGATACACCTAAGTCCCTTTGAAAGCAATGCTTACGACGAATGGTTTGACGGGGTTAGAGGATGGCGGCGTCAACCAACCACGCGTGTTCCAAACAAAGGAAGGACAGTCTCGCGATGGATCAATCCAACCCCACAACCACCCTTCGTTACGCCAGCGACCCAGCTCCTGAACAAGCCGAGAACGCGACTCCCGGCCTGAAGCTGCCCCACCCGAATGCCGAACTGCCATTCGAACAGCGAGGAGCCGAGGCACTCCGCATTGCTCAGGAAGCATTTGCGAGAACTGGCAGCTGGGTCATTTTCTACCGAGAGATTCTGGGCGTCGACGGAGTCGTCCGAAAACTCTTCACGACCGCTGACGAGATGCGAGCGTTTGAGGGATCGGCTGAGTTCGCTGAACTGCAAGAAATGGTTGCCGCGATGCGCAGCCAAGACAGCTCCAAAGGTGACTCGGCCGAGCCCGAGCGAATGATCACGATCCGGCTTCCCAAGAGCCTACACGACTCCCTGCGCGAAGAAGCCGACGAGCTGAACCTGAGCATCAACAAGCTCTGCATCAGCAAGCTGCTCCAGCGCATCGAAAGCCGTTTCATTCCGATCCAACAGGGTCGCCGTCGCGGCCGCCGACCAGGTCCTCAAGGCCCCAGAAAGAAGGTCGAAGCAACGATGACGGTCATTACCCATAAGACCGTTTAATCTTCCCTTAGCGATCAAGCAAAATCACCGTCGGACGAAGGGCCTATCGCCCGCCGTCGGATGCCCTCCACTCGGCTCAAGCCAAGGCGCTCGCGAAGCGCCTCGGGACGTGCCCGAGCACCCGCACTGTCCGCACCGGCGCGGCGCTAATTCGAAGCCAAGCGCATTCGAAAAAGCGCCGCGCTGTTGTCGGAACCTTTCCATTCGGGGGGATCTTAATTGTCGCCTTTCGCTCCGCGAAAGTAGCGTCCGCCAAACATCCCTTTTGCGGACCAAGAGGGCGACCATCTGCACCGTTTGTAGTCCCGCCTTTAGGCGGAATGGTTGAAGGCTCCGGCGAAAGCTCGGTACTACGAACAATCAGCCCGAACCTTGTTCTTGGGCACCGTGTCGCCCCCTGCGTCGTCAGCCTCACATCCAAAACGTCCGCGTCCAGGTGGACGCCTTGAGCAACTCGCTCTCGCAGCGACAATGGAAGGCTCGCATTACCCTCTCTCGGCCCGGCTCAGGTTTTCATGCTTACCATCCCTTCCTTCTCCACCGCACGCAACGAAATTGCTGGCCTATCGATCCTTGATCTGGCAACTCAATTTGGAACTCCTCTGTACGTCTACGACCTACAGACCATCGAGAAGCGAATTGAAGACCTGAAAGCCTTTGACGTGATCCGCTACGCCCAAAAGGCGTCGAGCAACCTCGCGATTCTCGATCGGGTTCGAAAGGCCGGTGTCGCGGTTGATGCGGTCAGCGCGGGAGAGATCCGTCGTGCCCTCGCAGCAGGCTATTCCGCGCAGGGGCATGAGATTGTTTACACCGCCGACATTTTTGACCACGAAGCACTCGACTTGGTCACAGAGCATTCGCTGCACGTCAACTGCGGTTCGCCCGATATGATCAGCCAGCTCGGCGAGCGGCGGCCAGGTGCCGACGTGACGCTGCGAATCAACCCTGGCTTTGGGCATGGCCATAGCCAGAAAACGAACACCGGGGGTGCTCAAAGCAAGCACGGGATCTGGCATGAACAGATCGATGAGTGTTTGCGCCGCGCCGATCAGACGGGAGTGACGATCACTGGATTGCACATGCATATCGGTTCGGGCACCGACCTTGAACACCTAAGTGGTGTCTGTGAAGCCATGGAAAAAGCGGCACTCGCCGTCGGCCGCACCGTCAAGACGATCAGCGCCGGTGGTGGACTGCCTGTCCCTTACCAGTCCAGTGAGTCCTACGTGGACCTCGATCGTTACTTTGAACTTTGGGATGCAACGCGCAACCGACTGAGCGATTCGTTTGGTCATCGCGTGTCACTCGAGATTGAACCTGGTCGCTTCCTGACTGCCGAGAGCGGATTCCTCGTCGCTGAAGTTCGAAGCGTCAAGAAGATGGGCGAGAACTTATTCGTTCTGCTTGATGCCGGTTTCAACGACTTGGCCCGGCCAGTCATGTACGGGGCTCACCACCCCATTTCCGTTTGCGGCAAAGACGGCGATGCGTCGGCACGCGAAGAAGTCGATTGCATCATCGGCGGTCCGCTATGCGAATCGGGCGACATCTTCACTCAACGCGAAGGCGGCTACGTTGACAGCCGCAAACTACCAATCGCCAAGGTAGGCGACTTCGTCGTGCTTGAAAATGCTGGCGCCTACGGTTTCGTGATGGCCAGCAACTACAACAGCAAGCTACGCGCCGCCGAAGTGCTGATCGAAAACGGCGAAGCCAAACTCATCCGCCGCCGCGAAACCTTCGACGACCTCGTTCGACTCGAAACGATCCCCGAGTAGCGCAAGTCAAGTAGTGGACGAGGCCACGAGTCCCTCCACACGCCAGCCTCCTCGCTACCGCTGCGCAAAGAGACTGGCCACAAAAAACACAAAAGGATGCGTGTGAGAATTCGGCACTGAAAGATGAGAATCATCACGCGAGCCATTTCGACCGTCCAACAAGCGCCCCCGTAGTGGACGAGGCAACGAGTCCCTCCACGCGCCAAACTCCTGACCACCGTTGCCCAAAGAGACTGGCCACGAAAAACACAAAAGACCACAAAAAGACACGTGCGAGAGTTCGTTACTGAAAGATGAAACTCATCACGCGAGCAACTTCGAGCACTCGCCACCTTCGCCACTTTTCTTCTTTTGTGCCTTCTCGTGTTTTTTGTGGCTATCCCATCAAGCGCAACCGGAGTGGACGAGGCAACGAGTCCCTCCACGCGCCAACCTCCTGGCCACCATTGCGCCAAGAGACTGGCCACGAAAAACACAAAAGGCCACAAAAAGACACGTGCGAGAGTTCGTTACTGAAAGATGAAACTCATCACGCGAGCAACTTCGAGCACTCGCCACCTTCGCCACTTTTCTTCTTTTGTGCCTTCTCGTGTTTTTTGTGGCTATCCCATCAAGCGCACCCGTAGTGGACGAGGCAACGAGTCCCGCCACGCGCCAAACTCCTGGCTACCGCTGCGCAAAGAGACTGGCCACGAAAAACACGAAAAGCCACAAAAAAGCACGTACGAGAATTCGTTACTGAGAAATGAATTCATCGCGCGAGCCACTTCGAGCACTCGCCCTTCGCCACTTTTCTTCTTTTTGTGCCTTCTCGTGTTTTTTGTGGCTAAATCATGAAGCGCCCCCGTAGTGGACGAGGCAACGAGTCCCGCCACGCGCCAAACTCCTGGCTACCGCTGCGCAAAGAGACTGGCCACGAAAAACACGAAAAGCCACAAAAAAGCACGTACGAGAATTCGTTACTGAGAAATGAATTCATCACCCGAGCCACTTCAAGCACTCGCCCTTCGCCACTTTTCTTCTTTTTGTGCCTTCTCGTGTTTTTTGTGGCTAAATCATCCACCCGAGACAGCTCATCAAACATTCGATCAAAGAGCATGAGTGGGAGGGACTCGTGGCCTCGTCCACTACGTATTTCGCAGGACGATGTTGAGGTGTTGCGTTAGCCCATCAACTCGGGAATGGGCTTTCCGTGATTGACGATCGGGGTTGGTCGACCATTGAAGTCTTCGATGAAGACCTGGGACGAATCGATTCCCAAGTGGTGATAGATCGTCGCCAGGAAATCACCTGGCCGCTGATGTCTTTCGATCACGTCTTCGCCGCGAGGATCGGTGGCACCAATGAAACCTCCGGTATTGATGCCGCCGCCCGCCCAAAGATTCGAAAAGGCTCGCGGCCAGTGATCACGACCTGGTTGCTTGGTACCAGCAGCCGCACTCGCGTTGCCAGCACCTGTGGAGGGTTGGTAATTGATCTTTGGTGTCCGACCAAACTCGCCCGTCACGACAACGAGTACGCGTTTGTCGAGCCCTCGTTCATGGACATCCTCGATCAATGCGGTAACGGCTTGGTCGTAAACATCCGCGCGAAAACGCAACGCATCAAAGACGTGATGATTGACCGCGTGATCGTCCCAGTTGTTCACGCGACCACACAATGGCCCCCGCAAACTGGTCGTGAGAACTTCGACGCCCGCTTCGATCAGACGCCGAGCCAGCAGTAGCTGCTGTCCCCAGGCATTGCGGCCATATCGATCTCGCGTGGCATCGTCTTCCTTTGACAGATCGAAAGCTTCCTTGGTTTTCGGATTCGTCAACAGCGTCATCGCTTGCGCTTCGAATTGATCCAACGCGTCGAGTTCGCCGTAGGTATCAAAGGCGCGCTGTAGTGTATCGAGGTTCTTCCGAAGTTGAATGCGGCGATCAAGCCGTGCGACTTCGCGTTGATCGGTCAGTCCGATGTTGGGGACCACAAAGTTCGGTGCGTTGGGATCGCCGGTGACGGTGAATGGCGAATAAGCATCACCGAGGTACGCGGGCCCATTGTAGGTCGAGGGCGAACTGACGCCGACGTAGCGTGGCAGCGGGTTTGTGCGTGGCCCTTCTTGAGACCGTAGGTAATTCGTGACGCTCATCCAATCGGGCAACTTTGGCTTTGGCTTGTCACGCGTGTCAGAATCACCCGAGAACATCTGCATCGAGCCGGCCGGATGACCTCCGGCGCCGTTGACCATTGAACGCAGGATCGTGAACTTGTCTGCGATCTTCGCTTGGCGAGGGATCAGCTCCGTGAATCGCATCCCCGGAATGCTGGTTGGAATGGTGCGAAAAGGTCCCCGGTATTCCGCTTCAGCCTCGGGCTTGGGGTCATAGGTATCCAAGTGCGAACACCCCCCTGGCTTCCAAACCAAGATCACTGCGGTTTTTTCGTCAGCGACCGCGCCGGGGTTTTCGGCACGCAAACGCATCAGACCGGGCAGCGAGAGGCTCCCGAATCCGGCAAGTCCAAAGCGCATGAAGCTGCGTCGCCCCAACTGGGGACCTTTGCAAATTGCGTGTGGTTGAGTCCCGCTCATTTCTTCTCCGCCGGTTTGACTCGAATGGCAATCGGTTTGGAAACGATAATGTCGACGATGTCTTTCGGTTTGGCACGTGCCGTCGCCGCTGCAACTTGACGCGTCACAGCCTTCAACGCAGCGTCGGCTGCTTTGTGTTTTTGAACCGCGTCGCGGTGCGCATTTTCGGCCTTCGCTTTTTCGTCGCCCTCGGCTTGTTTTGATTGGCTGAGCAATTGTTCGACCTCGGCCGACAAACGCGCTACTTCCGCTTGGGCGTCTTTCTGCTTCGCTTCGGCCAGCGCGATCGCGTCGACATTGTGTCGATGCTTTGCGACCGCCGAACCGTAAAATGCGATCAAGTATTCGCCAGGCGGTGTCTTGAGTTTGGCCAAATCAAGTACTGCCTCACTGGCGTCGGCGGTCAGCGGCGCATCGAACGCGCCGTTCTTTTCAAAACCGTCTCCAAAGGTTTTCAGAGAAATGTTGGCACCCGAAAACTCGCTACGTCGCATATGGATCAAAGGCAACTTGAGCGTTTGACCCTGCGTCACTTCAAAGACTTTTTCGTCACGCGCGGCAATGGTGATCGGTGCGACTTCACTTCCGCCAACCGAAACAGGAAGGTCGGCCAGCAATCGCGGTGCTGGAATCTCGCTCCATGCATTCGGCACGGGCCATGCCATCGACGCCAAACGCACCGGGCGCGAGACCGTTTCGTCTCCGATCGTTGCCGTACCAACGAAACGTGCCTGAGACATTCCGCGCGGCGCACCCTCGTCTGCGGTCACGAGCATGATGCCGCGACTCTTGCCGGCCGCGATCTTCATCCCGGCGGCGGTAACTCCGTCAGGCAAGTTCTCCATCGACAGTTCAATTTCGCCCTGGAAGCCATCGCGGCGAACGACGACCACTTCAATCGGCATGGTCGCGCCACGTCGCAGTGCCATCGGTTTGGAAAGAGCATTGCGATCGCCGTTGCGTAGGTTCATGTGCAGAGCCCAAGCAACGAGTGCAAAGTCGGGTTCGGCCTTTCGAATCACCAGGCGGTACTTGTTGCGAGGATCGGTACGCGTCCCACCAAACAAATCGGTGATTTTGAGTCGGTGCAGCCCATCCTGTTTGATTTCAAGTTTGGCGAGCACATCGGCGCTGCCGGCATTGTAGGGCGGGCCGTCGTAGGAATATCCGTTGCTCGAGACCTTCACCGGACTGGCGATGTCTGACATTTCTGCAACGTCAGTCAGTGTCTCTTTGCCATCGACCATCACGACATGCTGAATCAGGACAGAAGGATCGGTCGGCAAACCCAGACGCTCCGAGGCGACTTCCACCCACCAGACGTCACCCTTCTTGGCGACGAACTCATAGCTGTCGACATCCGCCGCTGGGAAAAACCGTCCTGAAACGTCGCAGGGCAATTCGACGCGTTGCGGTTGGTCCTCGTCGTTCTCGCTAAGTGCAGCCTGTTTGGCCAAACCCGCAGGCGGCCAGGAAAACGAACTGACCGATTGCGTGCCGGGCATGCGAGTGAGCAATGCGTCAGCGTCAAGTTCCCTCAACGCAAGGCGGTAAAAGTAGTGGGCTCCACCTTTGAAGGTCAGTTCATGCACCTTGACCGTGTAGGTCCCCGTATTGGGTGCTTCGAAATCGATCGCACCACCACGCCGCTCGACGACCAAGTCGTTACCGTCGGCGTCCGCCACAATCACAACCGGGTTGGTTTTTGAATCGATCCCGCGTGCGGAACAGTCGACGGCAATGCGCTGGCCCGCTTTGGCGTCGAATTGGTAGTGATCAACTGCTTGCGTTGTCAGAGCGCCGTTGCAAATCGAATTCACCTCAAGTTTCATCGCCTTCTCGAGCGACGTGTTCGGCTTGACCTGAGTCACTTCCGGCAAGTCACCGACACTAAACACGCGAGCCGACGAGAGTCCCAGACGCGTCATCACGCGTGCTTCATAGATGCCAACGTCACAGTCAGACGCAATGGTGATTCGAAATTTGTTGGCAACCGGCAAACCATCCTCGCCAATAACTGCGGTCGCCGAGATCTTGGGATTCGAAAACAGCAACGCCTCTGTGCCGTCGATATCTTGCCCCGTGATCGTAACATCGAACTCACTTCCAACTTGCCCGCCCATCGGAAGCGTCGTCAACAAACGAGGTGCAGGCAAGCAAACCGACTGTGCGAGCAGATTGCCGGCCAAGAGCAGGCATGTCGTCAACCCAACCGCGATTCTCGCCAAGGTACGTGTACACATCATGTCAATCAGTGATTAAACAGGAACTCTTTCGAATTGATCAGTGCCCAAAGCAAGTCTTCAAAATTCTCTTTTGCGGCCGCTGCCTTGCTGATCGCTTTTCCATTCTTGTCCGTCAATGGCTCGTTCAAATAGTCGATCGCGACGCGCATTTCGTCATCACTGGGCAACCTTGAAAAGGCGGCCAGGTAGAGGCGGCGAATCTTTTCTTCGTCGTCGACACCTTCAACGGTTTTCGCGAGTTCGCTCGCCCTTCCGTTAGCGACTCGCAACTTTCCTTTGATGTCCGAGGCGTTGATCAGATGCAGACTCTGTGCGAGGCTCGCCGACTGAACGCGTTCGCACTCACAGACGCTCTGGCTTTCGGGTCGACCAAAGACCTTCAGGAACGGCGACGCTTTGTTGTAGCTGTTGTCGGGCAAAGCGATCGCTCGGGTGCCCTGGGGAAGGTTCGCGAACCTCGTTTCGGCTCCTGTTAGGTCATCGATCGCATCGAGCATCACCTCGGCCTGCAGTCGCTTGGGGTAGTACCGCGAATAGTTTTGCCGGTCGACCAAATTGTGTTCGTTGGGAACACTACTTAGCTGATACGCCTTCGATGTTGTGATCACCCGGATGAGAGACTTGAGGTCGTAGCCGCTTTCGACGAAGTGCGTCTCGAGGGCCGCGAGCAACTCGGGATTGGTGGGTGGATTCGTATCGCGAATGTCGTCTTCGGGCTCAATCAGACCGCGTTTGAAAAAGTGTTTCCAATAGCGATTGACGAGCGCACGAGCGAAAAACGGGTTGTCTTTTCCCGCCATCCAATCGGCCAGTTTCAACCGAGGATCATGATCCGCGTCGATCTCGCCAACCGTGTCTCCGAGTGCGGCGGGTCGAAGTGCGACGCCGGTCTTGATGTTCTTTGCCGTGGCCAAACCGCGCTTGTGAAAAATCAGATCCTCGCCACGTGTGCCCGTTGGTTTGCGTCCGACCTGACTAAAGAAAGCGGCGAGGCTGTAGTAGTCGTCCTGGCTCCAACGTTCAAACGGATGATGGTGGCACTGGGCACATTGCAGCCTCACGCCGAGGAAGAGTTGCGCGACGTCTTCGATCTGTTGTTTCGGCTCCTTCACTCGTTTGTACCAAGCGACCGGTGGATTGCTGATCACCGTTCCCGTGGCGGCCAAAAGCTCGCGGACGATTTGATCATACGGCGTGTTGGCAAGCAGACTGTCGCGAACCCAAGCGTGAAACGCAAAGTTGGAGGTGATATCGCTCGCGTCATCACGCCGATTCTTTAGCAGCGCCGTCCACTTGTTGGCGAAGTAGTCAGCATAGTTCGGACTCCGCAGCAATCGATCGACCACCTGCTCGCGGCGATCGGGCGATTCGTTCCCAAAAAAGTCAGCCGTTTCCTTTTCGGTCGGCAAGCGTCCTGCGATATCGAGTGAAACACGACGCAGGAACGTCGCGTCATCGCAAACCTCTGAAGGTGGAATCCCAATCCGCTGCAAGTTTGCGAACAGATGCTCATCGACAAAGTTGTTTGCAAGCGGCAAATCCTTGATCGGCGCACCGAGGGGGATCGCCGCCGAATAGACGGAAACCTTTCCCTGGAAACGAACCATGATCGCCACCTTGCCGGGCACATCGCTCGCGGTGACATGCCCGCGCGGGTCGACCTCGGCCATGGCCACATCGTTGGTTTCGAAGAGTGCAAGCTCCGTCACATCGCGCGTTGCACCATCGTCGTAGTGGGCGATCGCCTTGAGCTGGATCGACTCAGACATCGCGAGATTGCCGCGATGGGGCAAGACTTCGAGCGAAGTCAGTTTTGGCTCATCGACCAATCGCCGTGGCGTCCCGCTGGCGATCCACGTCCGCAGCGTCGCGTAGGCTTTGGAATCGGATGACAGTCGCACGCCACCACCGTGCGCGACGCGACCCGTCGCCTTGAGCAGTAACAAACTTTCATCCGGAGCTGCTGGAAAGAGTCGGCGACCACGACCACCCCGGGTCAGGTGTTCGTAATCCTCGTCCGGTTCAAACCCCAGCAACGAAAGGTAGAAACCGTTCTGTCCACCGCCAGCTTTTGCGTGACAGACGCCGGTATTGCAGCCTGCTTTGGTCAGTACAGGTACAACATCGTTCTCAAAACTAACGCTGCTGGTGGCGACACTCGGTTCGACAGCGATCGCCTGCCCGCCAAAAGCAAGAACGAGTGCCAACACCATGATTGGCAACGATGCAATTCGATTCGATTCGGCCATCATCAAACGTTCGGCCTTTAGGTGGGTGACGCTCGCGACGAGCCAATCGGGATCGGTTCGCAGCCAACGGCAGAGGGAGGTGGGACCAACAATCCTGTGCTGGGACAACTAGTGTACCCGCCAGTGATGCGCGGGTCCAATTCCAGTCTGTTGGGGTATTTCGCAATGGGATTTCGAATGGTCAGAACGTTCAAATCGCTCGCTGCTAGCTGCCCCAACAATGTTTTTACAATCTGCTGACACCAATCCGACCATTCGAAGCGGCCAATCCTGAATGATGCGGGAAGGATTAACGACGACAGCCGACAACCATCGGCTATACCAACGAATGAGGAGTGGGAACATGCGTTTGGGGATATTGATCATCTGTTTGGCGTTGGCCGGCGCGCTGCCTCCATCGATGCCGCAGGCATCGGCGAGCCAAGTTGGCCTTCAAGTTGGCGTTTCGCATCCGACGATGCTGGCGGGCTCGAAAGAAACCAACTACGTGCGAATCGCGCTCGAGGGTTTCGACTTGCCCGAAAGCCAGGACCGACCGCCGGTGAACGTGGCGATTGTGATTGATACCAGTGGATCGATGCGGGGCCAGAAGATCGCTCAGGCGAGGAAAGCCGCCATCACCGCAGTCGATCGACTGCGAGACACGGACATCGTGTCGGTGATTCTCTACAACTCATCAGCAACGGTGCTCGTTCCGGCAACGAAAGCGACCGATCGAAAAGACATCATCAGCAAAATCGAGTCGGTCACCGCCAATGGAAACACGGCGTTGTTTGCTGGAGTCAGCAAGGGAGCCGCCGAAGTACGCAAATTCTTGGATGACGAATCGGTCAACCGCGTGATTCTTTTGTCGGATGGCAAAGCGAACGTTGGCCCCTCATCACCTCGAGAGCTTGAACGTCTCGGGGCCTCCCTGGTCAAGCAGGGCATCAGCGTCAGCACGTTGGGGCTCGGCTTGAACTACAACGAAGACCTAATGAGTAGTCTGGCGCTCGCGGGAAGTGGCAACCACATCTTTATTGAACAGGCCGATGACCTGATCGCGGTCTTTAATTCTGAGTTCAACGACTTGATGAGCGTCGTGGCTGGCAGTTTCAAGATCGAAGCGACCGTCGCCAAGGGCGTCCGACCTGTACGAGTCCTCGGAACCAAAGCCGACATCTCAGGCCAAAGCGTCCGAATTCCACTGACCCAGCTTTACTCGCGTCAAAATCGCTACTTCGTTTTGGAAGTCGAAGTGGACGCACAGGAGGCCGATTCGACTCACGACCTCGTTAGCGTCGCTGTCGAATACAAGAACATGATCACGGAAACGACTGACAAACTCAGTAGCAGTGTCGGTGTCCGCTTTTCGGAATCGAGCGAGCAGGTACAAACCGATCGTGATCCGGTTACCTACGCTTATTGTGCCGTCCAGATCGCAAACGAGCGAAACATTCGCGCCACGGCACTTCGTGATGCAGGCCAAGTCGAAGCTGCTCAAAAGCTGCTGATGACCAACCAGATCGAGCTCTATAAATGCGCCACTTTCTGTGAAGGAACCGATGCCGAGAAGGTGATTCCTGAGTTGAATCGGAACATTGGCTTGAACAAGTTGCAGTACAAAGGGATCGCCGAGCCGGAATGGCAGAAAACGCGCAAAGCGATGCGTGCGGAACAACTGGGCAATCAGTCCCAGCAGACTTACCGTGGCGACACTGCGAAGCAGGTCCCCGCCAAGGTGAGCCGCTAAATCCTGTTAGAATTGAAACGCAATGGCGGCGCCGCAGGTTTGGGGGCGCCGCCGCGTTTTTGATCGTTCTGCTCGCCAATGCCGCGTCAACTCCTTTTCGCAATCCTCGCTCTTGTCGCAGCCCCATTGCTATTGCTGGGGTGGCTTTCAGCCAATTCCATGCAGCAACAGCGGCAACTATCACGCGACCGCTTGCGCAGCATCCTGCAGACACGTCTCCGCGAAATCGACCGATCGCTTCAGGATGTGATTGACGGCTATTCGATTCGAATCAGCAAGTCTCTTTCGAGCAATCGCGTCGCGGCGGAGATGTTACGCGACCTCAAACTCTCCGATCCCGCCGTCCGCGAAGGCATCGTCATCACGCAGCGAGGGGTGATGGTTTATCCGCCCCGTCCGACCGCCGACCAACCCGATGACATCGCGGTCTACGCTGCACTGACCGCTATGGTCGACGCGCGACCCGACAGCGACTCACAGGACGATCAAGGGAATACGGCTACACAATCAACGACGCGTCGCATGTCAAGAATGACACGCAGCAGCCCACCGATCTCCATCAAGGGACAACCCTATTGGCAAGTCTGGTTCATGGACGAAGGTTCGCAGTTGATCCTGTGGATTGATCGCAGCGACGGATCAAAGATCGGCGTTCTACTTGAACGTGTCCATTGGATATCGGAACTGACGGCTGCTTTGCCTGATGCATCGATCGATGGCAATAAAAAAACAACGCCCGGCTTCACGGCGTTGGTCGATGAATCACGCCAAATCGTTTATCGCTGGGGGGATGAAGGTGATTGTGTCGACACACCCTTTGCCGAGATCAATCTCTCGGCCCCGCTCAGCAGCTGGAAGCTCGAATACCACACACCGGTCGACTTGATCATTCCAGAAACTTCCATTGGACTGTACACGTCGCTCGGTGGAATCGGTGTGATCCTGTTGGCTCTGGGCACGTTCGTGTTGACCAGCGTGGGCCGTCAAATGAGGACCGCACGAAACCGAGTTAGCTTTGCGGGACAGGTCTCTCATGAACTTCGCACACCACTGACAAACATTCGCCTTTACGCCGAACTGGCCGAATCGGATCTCGATGGATTGCCTGAAAGCGAGTCGCGTCAGAAACTTGCCCAGCGTCTTGGCGTGATCGATTCCGAAAGCCGCCGGCTCGGGCGTTTGGTTTCGGGCGTGCTTGAGATGATTCGAGACGACCGGCGACAACGTGGTCCCAAAATCATCCCTGGCAACCCCGACGAAACGATCGAACTTGTGCTTCAGCAATTCGGCCCGAGTTTCGAGAATGCCGACGTCGAAATCGACCGGAACCTCGACGCGAACACGATGGTTTCGTTCGATCCCGACATCCTTGAAATGGTTTTGGTGAACCTGCTAAGCAACGTCGAAAAGTACGCTGCCGAAGGAAACCGTGTCGAAGTTTCCAGCGTAGTAGATAAGTCGCTGCTGCGGGTCTCGGTGCGAGATCATGGACCGGGGATCCCAAGTCGAAAACGACGGGCCATCTTTCGAGCCTTCACACGCTTAGACGATTCCATCAAAGCGCCGAGCGGAACGGGGATTGGACTCACCATTGCCCGCAGTGCGGCAAGGCGACATGGCGGCGAACTCGTCCTTGAACCAACCTCGCAAGGCGCTCTGTTCGTGTTGACTCTTCCGGTGACTTCATGACACACAAAATCCTCGTCGCTGAAGACGACCCCAATACGCGAAGCGCACTCGTTGAGCTGTTGCAAAGGGAAGGGTATCACGTGGTCGCTGCCGCCGACGGCCGACAAGCGCAGCATCTCTTTCAGCAACATCGTCCTGACCTTGCCTGCCTCGATGTGATGCTGCCGGGCTTGAGTGGCTATGACCTTTGCCGCGAGTTTCGAAGTGCCAGCCCCCGGATGCCAATCCTGTTCATCACGGCCAAGGCAGAAGAGATCGACAAGGTGGTCGGTCTGGAACTCGGGGCCGACGACTACATCGTCAAACCATTCGGTGGAAAGGAAGTCATTGCCAGGATTCGTGCGGTCACTCGGCGTTGTTTACCCGATTCGCCATCGTCAAACGAAAGCGATTGCCTTGACGACGAATTCCAGATGGATGACTTGTTGGTCGTGCCCAAACAGCTGCGTGCAAAACGCGAGGGCACGATGATCGAGCTGACGCTGCGCGAAATCAAGATCCTTCAGGCGTTGGCCAATCGCCCTGGCGAAGTTGTTGATCGCCGCGACCTGTTTCGAAGCGCGTGGGGCGCAGGACACCTTCCCAATAGCCGCACTCTCGACCAGACGATCAGCCAACTGCGAAAAAGAATCGAACTCGATCCGAAACAGCCGCGAATCATTCAAACGGTCTACGGGGTCGGCTATCGATTCAGTCCAGAATCGTGAGCGAGCGGCTCGCAGATGATTCACACGCCCTTCACGCGTGAGCCGAACGCGCAAGGGTGTAGCTACCTTCGCCAGAAGGTGGTGACATTAGCAAGCCGGTCTCCATCGCTCCACGCTCTGGCGAGCGTAGCTACGAAGTTCGCCTTACCCACTTCGACTACGATTCGATCGACGAATAGGGGGGGAATTCGGCAACGTTGACGTAGCTTTCGATCAGCTGGACGAGATTCCGGAACCGTTCACCCGCGCGACTCTTCAAGACATAGCCCGCTACGTTGTGATTGAAGCAGGCCTTTCGATCTTTGGCCGCGTCCGAAGTGGTGAACACAAAGACAATATGGTGCTTCAGCTCGGGATCGCCACGCATCTCTTCCAGAAACTCGATGCCCGTCATGCGAGGCATGTTCAAGTCCAACACGATCACGAACGGGGCATCGTTGCCGATTTTTGCAGAATCGCGCAACAGGTCCAACGCGGCCGTGCCGTCAATCACTCGATGAATGCAAACGCTGAGATCTGAATTGCCCAAATGGCGTTCAAATGCCATTGCGTCGATATCATCGTCCTCGACAAGCAAAATCTGCAAAGCTTGCACGTGGTTCACCGGCTTGGGGTCTAAGGTAAGCAAGGGAGAGCGGACGACGATATTTTCGCACAGATCTGGATTGAAAGACTGTGTGAACTTCCCGTCTAATTGTGTTGTGAAGGTGGAATCTACGTAAGGCCAAAATGCGAGGGGTTAGTTGATTGTACACCCCAAAAACGTCCAGGACTCAGCCACTTTGCGCGATCTGGCGTACGGGTTGCGGCAACCTGCAAACAATCGTGACAATTGTCCCATATCCAAAGCCCGCCCGATTTTCTTTGGATTTCCGCATAGGTCATGCGTGAAGCTTAGGGTGTCAACCGGCGGCAGCAAGGATGAGATTGTCTCACCAATTTGGAGGGGAAAGAAATGCACCGTCGTGCATTGCTAAAAGGGGCCGTGGGCGGAATTGCCGCAAACGTCGCATGCGCAAACATCCCGTATGCCTACACAAAACGTGAATTCCACGTTCGTGTCCTGGGCACCCACGTGACGCTACAAGAGCCGCTGCGGAAGCGAGCCGAAAAAGAACTCGGTATCAAACTGACGTTCAACCCCGGAGGCAGCGCACAAGTCTTACACAAGGCTTCGACCAACCCTGGCTCGTTCGACCTCTACGAACAATGGTCCAACAGCCTACAAGTCTTGTGGCGAGCGAGTGCGATTCAACCGATCGACACAACGCGCATTCGCTACTGGGATGAAGTCAACTCGCTCACCAAAACGGGCAAGCTTGTTTCCTCGGCGCGTGAAGGACTCGGAGACGCGCCAGCGAAACTGCTTTACGTGCAAGACAAAGGAACGCTCGGACGCAACCCAACCTCAAACGTCAGCTTCCTTCCCTACGTGCACAACGTCGATTCGTTTGGCTACAACGCCGACATCGTTCCTGAAGGCAAGCCCTACGACACCGAGAGTTGGGGCTGGTTGCTTGATCCAGACTGGTCGGGGCGCGTGGCCTTGGTCAACGCACCAACGATCGGACTCTTCGACGCTGCGTTGGCCGCCCAAGCTCGCGGCTTGATGGAATTCGATGATCTCGGAAACATCTCTCGTCCTGAGATCGACGAACTCTTCCGAATCCTACTCGACCTGAAACGCAACGGTCATTTCCGTGGTTTCTGGACTTCGGTTCCCCAGTCGGTCGAACTGATGGCAAGTGGCGATACGGTCATCCAAAGTATGTTTTCGCCAGGTGTCAGTAGCGCCAACGGCAAGGGCATTCCCTGCATCTATGCGGCACCGCGCGAAGGCTATCGGGCATGGCACGGCGTCATGTGCTTGTCGAGCGCAACGACGGGACCGAATCGAGACGCAGCCTACGAATACATGAACTGGTGGCTCTCGGGTTGGCCAGGCGCCTTCATCGCTCGGCAAGGCTACTACATTTCCAATCCCGAACGATCACGCGAACACCTTAAACCGAGCGAATGGGACTATTGGTACGGCGGCAAACCGGCTGCTGAAGACCTGCGAGGCACGGATGACAAAATCAGTGTCCGCAAAGGAGCGCGGCGGCGCGGGGGCTCCTACATCGAACGCTTGAGCAACATCGCCGTTTGGAACACGGTGATGGACACCTACGAGTACAGTCTGCCTCGCTGGCACGATTTTCTTTTGGCATAGACATGCACACCATCAACCAGGCAGACGAACGTGGTCGAATCATCTGAAGCATCGACATCGCTGTTTCAGCGGATGCGGATCAGCACGCGCATCTACGCCAGTATCGCTGCGCTGTTGACATTGTTTCTGCTCGCCGTGTTGCTTGCATGCTTTGGCCTATTGAACTTGCGAAGCAACGTTGACCGCCACGCCAGGGCTCGCTCCTTCGCAAACATGATTGACGCCATCGACCGCGACGTCCTGGAACTACAAAGGAACGCTTCGGCCTATTCCTACAACGGCGACCCTGCCGCTCCCGCCCGTATCCAACTGCTAAGCACCGAACTCGAAGAACAGATCGACGTCGCCAAATCGTTCACCAACGACGACGACACGCTTTATCGGTTGGGCGTCATGCACGAACGCCTGGCCGCGTTCATGCAACGTTTCCCGGAAGTTGTTGCCGAACGCGAAAAACGTGAAAAAGGGGTGAACGAAAAGCTGCGTGGGCTCGAAGAGAGCATGAAGCCCGCGTTCACCTCGCTCCGTGACTTCGTCTACAACGAATCCAATGACACACCAGCCCAAGACGTCGCCACGGCCGAACGGGTGATGAGTGAAGTCTCGGCGGCCCAAATCGCCGCGCTCCGCTACTTCAACGATCCAAGATCGTCCTACGCCTCCGAAACGGAACGATTGATTGGCGATGCGCATGAGTCGCTTTCCGAATTACTCGAGAGCGAAAACTCGAGCATTCGGCGACAGGCCGAGAACATTCGTCATCACCTACGCACCTACGAGACGGAATTTGTTCGATCGGTCCAAGCGACCGCGGGTTACCTGTACCTCGTGAACGTGGTGATGGCCGGCGAGGCGTCGGAGTTCCTGTATCAAAGCAAGCAGATTCGGCTGCAAACCACCGCTCAAGCCGACCAACTTTCGGCCGACACACTCTCGCTCGCCACCAACTCGGCCTTCGGTGTGGTCATGTTCGCCGTTGTTGGTATCCTCGCCTCAGCGTTGGTCACGACTCTGGCAGTGCGAGGAATCGTTAACCCCATTGCCGCGATGACGAGCACCTTCAAACGATTGATGGATGGCGATAACGACGCAAAGATCCCGGGCCTGAACCGCCAAGACGAGATCGGCGATATGGCACGAGCTGCCGACCTGTTCCGACACCGGAATCAACAAACCGAAGAATTGCTCGCCGAATCTCGACGCCTCGCCACAGAACTCGACGTGAAAGCGAACGAGCTCGAACGAAGCAACGCCGACTTGAACTCGTTCGCCTATGTTGCCTCGCACGACCTCCGCAGTCCGCTCCGCGCCATCGACAACATCGCGACTTGGCTCGAAGAAGACGTTGGTGAGACCGTCTCGGAAGAATCACGATCGCTGCTTCACGAGCTGAAACGACGCGTTCGGCGCATGGAGCAATTGCTTAGTGAGCTGCTGGAATACTCACGAGTGGGTCGCGAGCAGATCCACAAAACGAACACCAATCTCAACGACCTCGTTGCCGAAGTCGTTCAATTGGTCGACATGCCGGCCGACGCGACCGTTCATACTCAAGAGAACATGCCGACGATCAAGACCGATCGCGGCTCGCTCGCACGCGTTGTCTTGAATCTGTTTTCCAACGCGATCAAGTACCGAGGCGACGATCCACTGAGGATCGATTGTCGGTGTGAGTTGCAAGGAGGCCTCGTCCGCTTCGAAGTCAAAGATAACGGAATCGGGATCGCCCCCAAATTTCACGATCGCATCTTCGTGATGTTCAAACGTCTGCACAGCCAGAGCCAAATCGAAGGCAGCGGAATGGGGCTGGCACTCGTGCAAAAACTCGTTGAACAATCAGGCGGCGAAATTGGAGTCGAATCGACCGAGGGCGAAGGCGCGATGTTCTGGTTCACTTGGCCCGCTCCCAATGCAACCGCGCAGAACCCAAGAGAGCTCGACGAGTCACTGGCGTAGCGTGGACGTAATGGCCTGCGAGAGGCAGTGGTTTTTGTGAGCCGAACGCGCTAGCGTCGGGCCCTACACTCGCCTTGCACATCTCGAAGAGGCTCGACGCTAGCGCGTGCGGCTCACGGGCAGGGGACGCAGAGCGTCCGAAGGGTGCGTTACCACGCGGAGCGAGGTAACGAGGTTGGCATTTTGCAGAAAAAACATGTGAGCCGAACGCGCTAGCGTCGGGCCTTACACTCGTCTTGCGCATCTCGAAGAGGCCCGACGCTAGCGCGTGCGGCTCACGGGCAGGGGACGCGGAGCGTCCGAAGAGTGCGTTACCACGCGGAGCGGGGTAACGAGGTTGGCATTCCGCCGAAAGGCGACGCGCCTACTTGAGGTCGCGGTAATCGATCAATTCGATCCCGAGCTCTTTGACGTGCCGCACAACGCGGGGATCGGTCCACATGGTGGTCACACCCTGACGATCTTCGGCAACGTTTTCGTAACCGACATGATGAATCGCCCGCAGCTCGGGCGTGTCGAAACCAGGGTGTTCGACAAACATGTACGTCTTGTCCTCTTCGAGACGGTCAAGCATTTTCATAAAGGCAACCACTTTTTGCTCGGCCGTTTCCCTCGGACCGACCAACTGGGCGCGGGCAACATCATGCTCCTTCAGGTCAACGTCGATTCCGTATTCCGCGGCAAGTTGACGAACGAGCGCGTCGACGCGTGGGTCCATCGAATTGAATCCCATATGACACGACACGTGACTGACGCGAGGAATCTTGCGTTTGGCTAGCTCGATCTGTGCGCGTACCTCCTTCGCAATCTCCGCCAACTGCCAATCGTGATCCTTGAGTGAACGATCAGGATAGTTTCGATTCGGATAGATCATGGGAAAGAAGTAACCGTCGTCGTCGCACAAACTCGGTGCGTGCGTGACAGGACGCCATTTGACGTTATCCCATTCGGCGGTGAGCGCTAGGTGAATTCCGACATCCACATCTGGATGCTCCGCCAGCAACTCAACCGCTTCCGGAAACCAGGGCGACGGAACGATCACTTCGATCGAGGTTTCGATCCCATCGGTAAAACACTTGATCAGCGCTTGGTTGCCCGAATGCGAGAACCCCATGTCGTCGCCACGAACAATCAACCGCGGCGGTTTGGCATGGGTTGACGCGGCGAGCGATAGAACGAGCAGACAGAATCCGGCAAATCGAATCATCGGTTTTTTCCTCCGCTGTCAGACCCTAATCGAACGACCGTCGCGAAGCCTAGACAAACCGCAGCAACGCGTGTTTTTTCTTGCCGCGTCGCACGACCATGATCGTTTCGCTGGTCAAATCGCTTGGCGTCAAACGATACTGCTGGTCAGTAATCCGGTTATCGCTAACGTAACACGCACCTTCCTTGATCGTGCGGCGTGCATCGCCACCGGAGGAACAAAGGCCCGACTGCTGAAGCGCATCGACGATCCAAAGACCCTCGCCATCTAGTGCAGTGCGCTGAAGCTCTTTGCTAGGCACATCGGCAAAGCTTTCACCGAGACTCTCGTCGGTCGCACCTTCGAGGCCCTTATTGCTAAAAAGCTTTTTTGTTGCAGCCAGCGCCGACTCGAGCGCCTCGTCACCATGAACAAGCCGTGTCATCCACTCGCCAAGTCGGTTTTGCGCCGCCAGCTTCTCGGGCTGCTTCTCAGTCTGTTCGGCCAGGTCGTTGTACTCGTCGCGTTCGATTTCGGTCAGGTAGGCGATGCAGCGCATCACGTCGGCGTCCTTCACTCGCACCCAGTACTGGTAAAAATCGAAGGGCGAGGTTCGCTCGGCATCCAGCCAAATCGCACCCGATTCAGTTTTGCCCATTTTCTTGCCGTCGCTCGTGGTCAACAGCGGTGCGGTGATGCCGTAGAGCTGCTTGCCCAACATGCGTCGCGAGAGTTCGATGCCTGCGGTGATGTTCCCCCATTGGTCGCTACCACCCGCTTGCACAACACAACCATGTTCTTTGGCAAGGTGAACGAAGTCGTACGCCTGCAGCAACATGTAGCTGAATTCGGTGTAGCTCAATCCGGCGGCACTATCGAGCCGCGAGCGCACCGAGTCTTTGCCGAGCATCGCGCCGATCGGAAAACTCTTGCCGACGTCACGCAAGAATTCGAGGTAAGAGTAGTTTTCCATCCAGGCAAAGTTGTTCAGCAACAATGCGCCGTTGTCGCCATCAAAGTCGAGGAAGCGACGCATTTGAGCCGCAACACCGTCAACGTTCTTTTGAAGCTGCTCGGGTGAAAGCAGATTGCGTTCTTCGCTCTTGCCGCTCGGGTCACCGATCATCCCGGTCGCGCCGCCAACCAAGGCGATCGGTCGGTGGCCGGCCTTTTGGAACCGTCGCAACATCATCAACTGCATCATGCTGCCAACATGCAGACTGTCGGCGGTTGGATCGAACCCGATGTAAACGGTTTGCGGCTTGGAAAGTTCTTTGGCAAGCCCTTCCTGGTCGGTGCATTGGTGGATCAATCCACGCCAAGAGAGTTCTTCTAGCAGTGCGTTGTCACTCATGATTTCGTTTGTCGCTCGAGCATTGCCTCGGCGATCGCGAGGTCTTCGGGAAGTGTGATTTTCAGATTGTCTGCGGAACCGGGAACCAATTTCACGGCATGTCCCATGCGTTCAACAAGTTGAGCGTCATCGGTGGCCGCACGTCCACGGTGCTTTTCGTAGGCGGCCCGTAAAACGTCGATGCGAAAGACTTGTGGCGTCAACGCGATCCAGAGGTCGCGACGGTCAACCGTTTCGCAACCAGCATCGCTTCGGTCGCGTTTGACCGTGCCCGCGACGGGCGTCGCCAACAGCGCCGCCCCCGTTTGGTTTGCCGCCACGAAAACGCTGGCCAAGTCTTCCCCAGCGATCAAGGGTCGAGCCGCATCGTGAATCGCGACAAGCGCAATTGCCGGGTCATCGCCGACGGCAGCCAAGCCCGCTTCGACGCTGTCGGTCCTTTCGGCACCCCCGGCAACCAATTCGACGCCATATTGATTCACAAGGTTCGATTGTTCGCCTTCGAACACGTCGCGGTCGCCATCGGCCACCGCCATGATGATTCGGCCAACTTCGGGGCGAGCTGCGAGCCGTGAGACGGCGTGAACCCAAAGTGGCTTGCCGCCCAACGTGGCGAACAACTTGTTTCGCTCATCACCAAAGCGTCTTCCACTGCCCGCCGCCGGGATTACGGCAGCGACACAGCCATCGGCAAGCGAGTCTTGGCCAGTTGGCGATGTGGAACGATCAGGCTGGATCATGTAACCGTGTGGCTGCGCTATAACTGACGATCACCCCCTCCTTTCCAAGGAGGGTCGGGCGCTAAACCCCGGGGAGGTTTCGTTGCCTAATCCTCCCCGCTCGTTCCTCGCGACCCTCCCGGGGGGAAGGTGCTTACGCACTCAGTTGCGAGTGCTACTAGCGGCGTGCTTTTTCATGCTTCAGCGGCAACCATGCACCACCTTCGCTGCTACTTGCGACGCATTGCTGGATGAAGAACATCCCTTCGACGCCGTCGTAAATGTTCGGATAAACCGTGTCACGTTTTTCGAACGATTCGCCCGAAGCACGCTTGGTCATCGCATCAAACGCAGACGCGTAGACGTTGCCGAATGCTTCGAAGAAGGCTTCGGGGTGGCCCGATGGCAAGCGGCAGGCACCCGCGCCCGACTCGTTCATGAACGGGGCGTTCGGGTCACGTGTGTAAATTTGGTGAGCTTTGCCGTTGTGGCGAACGATCAATTCGTTCGGGTTCTCTTGTCGCCAGCGAAGCGATCCCTTCGTGCCATCGATTTCAATCTCGAGATCGTTTTCACGGCCGTGACTGATTTGCGATGCGGTGACCGTTCCGAGGCCGCCGTTTTCGTAGCGGATCAATGCCGTCCCGTAATCGTCGAGGCGGCGTCCTTCGACGAAGGTGCGCAGACTGCACGAAACCGATTCTGGCAACAGGCCGGTCATGAAACGGCCGAGGTTGTAGGCGTGAGTCCCAATGTCGCCAAAGGCTCCTGCGGCACCACTCTTGGACGGGTCGGTTCGCCAAGCGGCCTGTTTTTGCTCTTCGTTTTCGAGCGGGGTTCGCAACCAACCTTGGATGTACTGTGAACGGATCGCATTGATCTCACCAAGTTCACCGCTGAGAATCATTTCGCGAGCTTGGCGAACCAGCGGGTAACCGGTGTAGTTGTGCGTGACAGCGAAAACGACATCCGAGTTGGCGACGGTGTCGAGCAGTTGTTCGGCCTGGTCGTAGTCAAACGTCAGTGGTTTGTCGCAGACGACATTGAAGCCAGCTTCGACGGCGGCACGAGCGATTTCGTAGTGGGTGTGGTTTGGCGTGGTCACGCTGACGAAGTCGATTCGCTCGTCCTCGGGCAGCTTCGATTCGGCATCCATCATCGCTTCGTAGCTGCCATAAGCACGCGATTCACAGATGTCGTAATCGGGGGCCGAAGCCTTACTGCGTTCAGGGTTACTCGACAGGGCCCCAGCGGTGACGACCGCACGATTATCGAGGCAGGCGGCGATCGAGTGCACGCGGCCGATAAAGGATCCCGCGCCTCCGCCGACCAATCCCATGCGTAGTTTACGATTCAGCGGTGCGTTGATGCCCATGTCTATTTCTTCCTCTTGGCGTGCGTTGTGCAGTTTTCGTGGATCGCAATCGTAAAGTTCAAACCAAAAGCGTACAATTACCTGTAGGGCGGTAGGAGCCTGCTTGCCCCCCGTCAGCCGCAAAAAAACGAACGCTGGCTGGCAGATTTTGAATTTGAAACAACAACGGATGTGAAAATGGAGCCGAACGGGCAATCTGGCCCGCTTGGTTTCGCAAATTCCCCAAAACTCAACTCGTCGCCGCACGGAGTCGCATTGATGTCTCGTCCCGCCCAGTCTGAATCAACTCTTCCCATTTCCGCCGAGCAATCCGAGCCAACCTCGGTGGCTTGCTGCCAAAAGTCCAAACTACTGACGCCTTTCTTGGCAGTCGTCGCGCTCGCTTCGATGATGACGGCCGCCTATTTTGCTGGCCAATCCAACCAAGAACCGACTGAGAACTCGATTCGATGGAACCTGCCGCAAATTGATGCCACGGCATCGGCCAGCAGCGAAAAATTCTCGATTGCGACTGGCTTGGTCAGCCCCGACGCCGAAGGCCTGTTTGTTTTGGACCACAACTCGGGACTGCTTCAATGCAACGTGATCTACCCACGTGTCGCCCGTTTTTTGGGTGAATTCAAGACGAATGTTGCCGAAGGCTTGGGGACCGGCGGCAAGGGTGGCGAGTACATCATGGTGACGGGGCAGACAGACTTTCCCTCGTCGAGTGCCAACCCAGCCGCATCGTGCATTATCTACGTGATGGACACCGGCACTGGCAACTATGCGGCCTACGGGATTCCCTTCAACCGCCAACTCCTGAATTCAAATCGTCCTCAAAGTGGCGCAATGGTGTTGTTGCACCAAGGAACGGCTAACCCGCTTATCGATCGCGATAATTTGCGATAAGGTGCTGCCCCAGAAAAGTGGTTTTGTTGTTGAGCAATCACGCCAGAAGCAAACCACTTTTCGTGCTCAGCTCGATCCATAGACAAACGCTTTCACGTCGCCTCGTCATTTTGCATTGACGAGGCGATTGGCTTGTTTGGGCGAATCGTTTTTCTGTCGTCATCGATGGACTGAGCAAACTGACATGCAAGTTTGTTGAAACTCACGAAGTGCTTCTTTGAACGTTCACGGATTGAACCCAGCCCAGGCGGCTGCGGTCGAAACTCTTTCGGGCCCCATGCTGGTGCTTGCCGGTGCAGGAACGGGCAAGACGCGTGTGGTGACGTTTCGTATCGCCAACCTGATTCGACACGGCACAGCGCCCGACCGAATCCTTGCCGTCACCTTCACCAACAAAGCTGCAGGAGAAATGCAGGAACGTGTTGGTGAGCTGATCAACAAAGGAAAATCGAAGGGCCGCGGCCGTGGGAAAAAAGGCCCGCCCAAACCGATGATCAGCACCTTTCATGCCCAGTGTGTGCAGATCTTGCGACGCCACGCGACGGCATTGGGTTTCCCCAAGAAATTCTCGATCTATGATCGCGGCGACCAGGAATCACTTGCGCGCGGCATCCTACGTGAATTGCGTTTGCCCGGTACCGCGCTGCGCCCCTCGGACATGTTGGCGATCATCGGTGGTTGGAAAAACGCCTCGGTCCACCCTGATGAAGCGGTCATGGTCGCGGGAACCGACAAAGAACATTTCGCCGCCGCCGGTTACCGTCGGTACCAAGCGGGATTGCGAGCGCGCGGTGCAATGGACTTTGACGACCTTCTTCTGCACACCGAAACGCTGTTCAACGAACACCCAGCCATTCGAGACGAAGAAGCGTCAAAGTACGACCACGTCCTTGTTGACGAATACCAAGACACCAACGGCAGCCAGTATCGCATCACCAAACACCTGACGATGCGTCACCGAAATCTTTGCGTCGTTGGCGACGATGACCAGTCGATTTATGCATGGCGCGGCGCCGACGTCACGCACATCTTGAACTTCAAGAATGACTGGCCCGATGCGAAAGTCGTGTGTCTCGAAAACAACTATCGCAGCACGGCCGAGATCCTTGCGATGGCCAACCGGTTGATCGAGTTTAACTCACAACGCCACGACAAGACGCTGATCGCGAGTCGTCCCAACGGCCCACGGCCGCGCATTGAACAGTACAAGGACGAAATCACCGAAGCGAAAACGGTGGTCCGCGAAATCAATCAACTGATTGAAAACGAACATGTCCAACCTCGCAACATTGCGATTCTCTTTCGCACCAACGAACAGCCGCGATTGTTTGAAACCGAATTGCGCAAAGCAAACGTTCCCTACGTCATGCTGGGGACGCAGTCCTTCTTTGATCGTCGTGAAGTGCGTGACTTGGTCGCCTACCTGAAATGGATCGACCAGCCCGATGACGAAGTCTCGCTGCTACGCATCATCAACACACCCGCTCGTGGATTGAGCGACAAGAGTGTGAAAACCCTTGTGCAGCGCGCGGTCGAAAAAGGGGTGTCGGTTTGGAAGGTGATGCAAGATCCGTCCCTAACGCAAGACATGACCCCGGCGGCGCAGCGGGGCATCGCCCAGCTAACGATGCTTGCCAACGATGTTCGCAAACGTGCCGAAAACGAAACACTTACCGATGCAATGCGAACGCTGCTGGAACGTTCAGCGTACCTCGACGAGATCAACCGACTGTACGAAGAACCGCTCGAGCGTGACGCCCGAACGGCATCGGTCAACGAATTGACCAATGCGGTCAACGCCTACGAAGAGAATGCCAAGGGAGAGCCCGACCTGACCGGTTTCCTCGCGGACATCGCCCTGAGTGGCAAGGAGATGGGTAACGAGAAAGACAAGCTCGCTCAGCAAAACGCCGTTTGGTTGTTGACCCTTCACGCCGCCAAGGGGCTCGAATTTCCGGTCGTCTTCATGGTCGGAATGGAGGATGGCATCCTGCCGCATAGCCGCAGCGTGAAGAGTGGCGCCGAGGAAGACATCGCCGAAGAACGTCGGCTCTGCTATGTCGGTATCACGCGTGCGCAAGAGAATCTCACCATGTCGATGGCGCTGACGCGCCGCAAATGGGGCAAAGCGGTTCCGACAACACCAAGCCGATTCTTGTATGAGATCACCGGCAAAGCAGACAATCCAAATCAATACCGCCAACGCGGCACGCGTCATTCGGGCTCTAAGCGGCCCGCGCGAAGTTAGAGTTGGTGAGCCGAGACGCTTTATTCGCCGTGGCTACGCTCGCCAGAGCGTGGAGCTAGCGGAGAACAGACGACCAGCGAGGACCACCTTCTGGCGAATGTAGCGTCGATAGTGAATCGAAAGGCTCCCTTCAGGAGGGACTCGTTGCCTCGTCCACTACGGTTAGGTGCCGGCTAGGCGTCGGCGTAGTTGGGCACTGGCTTGGGTGGGTAGGCAAAGCGACCGTAACGTGCGGACCCGATCTCCGCGTGTTCTTCGCCGTACTGGTTGCGAATGTCAGCGAGCACTCGGCGGCCATAGGCCGTTGCATCGATCGATTCGGACGGATCGATCGTCACCACGGCGGTGTCTCGTTTCTCGGCCATTGCGATCGTCTGTTCCAAGTGCGCAGAGAACATTTCGATGGGATCGTCGTGATTGCTACGCAGGTACTGGCCGTTGGTTCCAAGTCTCGATTCTTGCTCGACATCGATATTGGACGACAGCGTGATGATGGCGAGTCCGTCGTGCAGGATACTGACCAGTCGGCTTTGTAGTTGACCGTTGATCCATTCAACATCCGCAACCACCATGTCCTGGCATCCCAACTGAATCAGCACGGGCAAATTGTCAAAGCCATCTTGGCACGACATTGCAACTGGCTCTTCAAAGCCAACCGACGAAAGCGCCGACGCCACCGACTCAAGCTCCTGGGAAAGAGGCTCGGTCGCTTCCATCAGGTATCGGTCCGTGAACTCTTCTGCGAAATCGACTTCCAATGGTTCAAGGGAACACGCCTCAGTCATCGAGATCTTCGGCTCGTTCTTTTTCGGATTCTTCTCAGATGGATCGAGGCAGATATTCAATCGCGACGCAACCAAGTTGGTCGTCGCGCCAAACACCGCAGCGACGCCGACGAAAAGAGGCGCGAAACCGAGTGAAGCGTAAACAATACTGCCGTCGACTTGCCCGAAGCTCCCTTTGGTTACCATCAAATCGTAGCCGTAGCCGATCATCATGACGCCGGCCACACCATAAACGAGCCGGCTAACCTTGTTGCCGCGTCCGTAGCGAAGCGGAAAGCCAAACAGGCTCAAGATTGACGGAACTTGAAAGAAGATGCAGCAGGGAATGGATGGACCGCCAGCGCCGCAAATCACCAGTCCGATCGCGACCGCCATTCCCGAGAGCCAAAACCACTGCTGTGCTTCGTTGACCGGTGGAATGTACCCGATCGGCTCGAACACATACTGTTGATCGGGTTCGGCAGCGACCGGCTCGCCTTCCGTTTGCTCATCGCTTGCGGCATTCTCAGCAAGCGTCACATCGCCGTCCGTCGCTTTGGTGTTCGCGTCAGCCGCGTCGACTTGTTGGTTGGCTTCGGAATCCTCCGTCGCCACGTCGGCAGCGTTCGGCGTTTGTTCGGACGATTCCTGAAGTGCAGCGAGTCCAGATATTCCGAGATCGCCAAACGCATCGGCTTCAGCTTGCTTGGCGGCTGCAATTTCGGCCTCTGCGTTTGCCGCTGCAGCGGTGACCATCAGCTTGGCCATTTGACCGTAGAGGTCGGCGTCCTTCCCGAGACAGAATCGACCGGTCAGTGTCCCCGATTCTTCGATTTCGTTGAGTGCTTGTTCGGTCGCCCAATCCGAAATCGGAATCACAATCGCGGCAGGGTAGTCATCCGGATTGCCACCGGCCGGATAGACCTTCAATGGCTGAAACATCGTATCGACGACTTGTTCGAAGTCGAGGTTTTCGGCCATCGCCGCAAACGCGGCTTGTTGCTCTTCGACGGGCGCCTCAGGATCAAACTCAACCATCTCTTCGAGGAAAGTGGTTGGATCGGCCTGTTCGACCGCCACGTTGACTAGTCGCACGTGTGAATTGTCGGTCAGCCCGTTTTCGACGAGTTCTTCCCAGGTCATCTCGACCGGATCTTCCTTGACCGTCTGGGCGAGGTGGTACTGAGGAGACGCGATCAAAACGCCCCCCACTAGACCCGCCCACGCCAACATTCCCCCGACAATGACCAAAATTGATCGAGGTGGCGTGCTTGTATGACCCGTGTAACCCATCGTGTTGTGCGTCTATCAACGAGGACTGCGCGCGGCTCCGGCCATTCGATGACAGACCGATGGCGAGCCGGTTCACATCAAATCTAGGTCACCGTTTCCATCCGTGGAGTGGTTTTCGTGCACCGGGTTGTAGCGATCACGGCGTTTGTTGTGATTGTCGGTTAGCAAACCGATCAGTGAACGATTTCTGATCCGAGAAAATTTGCGGCGTGCGAGTGGACCGGTCGAAGAAACCGACGAACCCCCATTCACAACGTCAACACTTTTGGTCCCTTGCATGCCAACGGATGGCATGCTGCGCGCAAAGTGCGTGCGCGGACCGCAGACGTACACGGACCTGTCCCATCCAATCAGGACGGGTCCAGACGTACATGGATGTGGGGTCGCCCCTTCGACCTCCTGCTGGCTAGACAAAGCAATGCGTTTCCAAACCTCCAGGCGAAAACGCCGTTTGTTGCTCCGACAACTCGAGCAACGGCTCCTTTTCACAGCCGTCCCCTTCTTGCCACCTGAAATGGCTGGCGACATCGATGCAGCCGTCGCAGGTGATGCAATCGATCCAAACCAACCTCAAGGCGACGCCGAAGGGGCCTCAAGCGAGCAAACCACCAACGACGGGTCGAGTTCCAGCGAGGTTTGGCGGGTTGACGAGGCTGATGATCAAGGCACCACCGAATGGATCGTTGGCGGTGGCGAAGAAAACTCAACCGGGTTGAACGATGACCCTGCGCCGCTAATTCGCTTTCAGAGTTTGCCCTACGACGTCGCGGATGACCAAGGTGTGTCCGACGACACGATGAGTTGGATCGAAGCGCCAAATGAGGAAGACGCGCACTTCGAGCACAACCCGATCGAAGTCCAGGTGGACGCACTGCCGCTTCCAATCGGTGACCAACACCTTGTCGGTGCGACCCTAGCCAATCATGGCCAGGGTGGACTGCCCGCGCATGGTTTGCCCGACGGAGATGTGCAAGACGACACCATGAGTTGGATTGCGCCACCTCAGGAAGAGGACGCAGAATACGATCACCCTGAGCCCCAACTCCACTCGATCGCAGGATCAACGCTCCCTCGTGAACTTGTGATCGTCGATTCGTCGGTTACCGATCTTGACGCGATCCTCGCCGACATCGACACCTTCGATACGACCCGCGAACGTTTGGTCTTGGAGCTGACCGATGACGCCGATCCTTTCGCGCAGATCGATGCGTTTCTTGGTTCACAATCCAATCTTTCGGCGATTCATTTGGTCAGCCACGGAACCGCTGGCAAACTCGCGTTGGGTGATGCGCTGATTGATCTCGAATCGCTTGATCAATACTCAGCCAATTTCGAATCTTGGCGCGATGCCTTCACCGAAGACGGCGACCTGTTGATCTATGGGTGCAACATCGCGGAGACCTCCGCGGGCGAAGCACTCCTTGAGGAACTTGCCGAACTCACCGGTGCTGATGTCGCCGCGAGTGACAATCAAACGGGGCACGCGTCGTTGGGCGGTGACTGGGTACTGGAATACACAACCGGCGAAGTCGAAACGATCGTCGCCATTGCGCCCTCTGCTCAGGCCGAGTTCGTCGCGTTGCTCGGGAACGCCGCGCCAAGCGTCACCGTTGCGATCACTGGAAGCGCACAACCTGGCCAGAACGCGACGATCAATCTGTCATTCAACAACGCGGGGCTGCCGGGTGACACTGGGTTCGGCCCATTCATCGATGTGCTGATTCCAAAGTTGGGTGCTGACGGAATCTATGACGGTGACACGACGGGCGATGGTTCGCTGTACAACCTCTTTGACGTCGCCCCCGCCGATGGCCAAGCCGACGGCGAACCCGATGGATTGATTCTGCCCCCGGGGATGACAGTCACCTACCAGGGTCTGGAACTGACCTCGTACCTGTTGACCTTTGGTGACGACGATGGCGCTGGTCCAGGCACGACCGGGACGATTGCTCACCCATTTGCTGTCGACAACACAGGGGCGCCGTTGAGCGTCGTTGGACAAGCTGGCGATCAACTGCTGGTCATCGAGTTGCCGTTCGGCTCGTTCGCTACCGATCAACCTCAAGTCGACTTGACCATCGACGCGCCCATTAGCCCGCTTGCCGACATCGGAACTCCACTCACGGTCTTCGCTCGCGGAGGATTCCGTTACGGCAACGATGCACTGGACAACCCCGTGACCGACCCGTCATTGCTGAGCGATGTTGGGACAAACGCAACCTCATGGGCTCAATCGGCAAGTGTCACGCCAACCAGCCTGATCGTCACTCAAACGACCGACGACAACGGCGAAGGGGTCACGGGGCCAAATTGGCTGCGGACATTCACGATCAACGTCGATATCCCGACCGGCCAAGTGCTGAGCAACTTTGTGTTGACGGATGCATTACCCGACAACATCGCGCTCGGGCAAATCACAGGAGTTTCGGTGGGTGGCGCCGCAAACGCTGGCGTTAACTTCACAACGAACGTCAACGATACCGATGGGCTGCGCAATTTCTTTGGCCAAGACGAGATCGGAGTCGGCGCGGGCGTCACCTACGACGCAGGGCTTGTTGGTAGCTACGGAACCGTCGACCCGAGCGGACCTCAAACAGGCAATACACTCGCGATCGTTGCTGACAGTGACATTACCGGCTACGACGGCGACGACATCACCGTCACCATCACCTACTTCGTTCCAGAAACGGACGCCAACAGCGACTATGTGGTGGGCGGAAACCATGCGGATTCTGATCGGGGCGAAGACGATCCCAATAGCCCCGAGATTTCGAACACGGTAACGGCCTCCGGTTCGCTTGCTGCCGCCGATGCGCGCGATCCAGGGGGAGCCATTGCCGAAAACGCGACGAGCACGCTTGATGTTCGTTCCGTTGCCATCCAAAAAGCGGTCTCAGTCGTTGGCGGAGGCGTTGCCGCGCCCGGACGTTTGCTCGAATGGACGTTGTCGTTCCAACTGAGTGACTACTACACCTACGGCAATTTGATCATCGATGATCTGCTCAGTGACGGGCAATCGTATTTCAGTGACGCGATCAACCGAGCACGCTTCTCGGTCACCGATCGTGGGATCACACGCGCCGGCGATTTCGCGTTCACCTTGGGTTCGGTTGCCGCTGCCTTTGATGGAACCAACACGTTTGTTGTCGACCAGTCGCGGCTCGATACAACCGACGGTGGTCCAGGTGATTCAACAGCTGGCGAAATCGACAATCCAACCAGCGACGGGCAAACCGCAATTCGCATTTTCCTTTCCGAAGCCCTGATCGCTTTGGGCGATGACGGCATTTTGGAAGGCGATCTCGCGGACGACGGCATCTTTGACTCCGAGACCGCAACCGGAACGATCACGTTCTACACCGAAGTCCAAGAGGATTTTGTTGATCCGCTCTCGAGCGAAGACCGCAGTGTCGACCAAGGCGATGTCATCTCAAACACGGCAACGCTCACCGCGGACAACCACGTCAATCGATTCCTCAATCCACTGATGCCCGCGTCCGGGCACACTGAAACGGATGACGCTGCCGCCTCGATTGCCATTCCCGTCGGCGCACTCACCAAACAGCTTTACGCCATCAACGGCAACACCTCGCTCGGTAGCAACCTCAACATCACCACTGGTGATCGAATCACCTACCGGTTGACCTATGACCTCCCCACGACCGACTTTGAAGATCTGGTCCTTACCGACTTCTTCCCATTGCCGGTCTTTTCTGTCGCTGACCCTGACGGTGACGGCTTCGTGCCTGCCGATCCGAATGATGCTTGGGTGTTTGACGCCGACACGACGAGCACCAACATGGGCGCCGGCGTGGTCGAGATCCTGACCACCGACACCTTTTATGATATTTGGGACCTGGCCGATGGTGGGCTTGATGATTCCCAAGCACCCACCTTGTCGGTCGATGTCGACAGCAATTCACTTGCCATCAACTTTGGAACGTTTGACGGCACGACCAACAGCCAATCGCAAATCGATTTGTTGGTCACGGTCACCGTGGGCGACACCGATTTTGCCGATGGGCTCTTTCTGACCAACATGGCTCAGGCGTCCGAAGCGAGTACGGGCGGTGCACCTAGCAGCAACGTCGACCTTGTGCAGATTTCGCTGTCCGCCCCTGAGCTCGAAATCATCAAAGGCATCGCAAGCACTTCGGTCGATGCGACGGCGGCCTACTCAACCTCATCGGTTGCCAACGAGCTACAGCAGATCACGGGAACGGCTTCGGGCGCGTTCACCATGACGCTTCAGGGGCAAACCACAGCCGCTGTGAGTTCAACGGCCGATGCTACGGACATCCGCCATGCGCTCGAAGCACTCTCGGGTGTCGAACAGGGTGATGTGATTGTCTCGGGCGGTCCGATCGGAAGCGGATCGATGCGGATCGCATTTGTCGGCAGCTTGGCTGCGACCGATGTGACGTTCACCGCGAACAACGGCGGACTGACGGCAACCGAGTTGTTTGCCGGTGGCAGCGCAATCACCGAATCATCCCGAGCCTCGGTTTGGGGCCTGCCCGGTGCAGGTGCCAACACCGCGCAAATCGACGCGGCAACCATTGCTGCGCTGCCGCTTGATGCGGACGTGGACGGCCTCGATGGGCGCGACCAAGTCAAGTATGCCATCACCATTCGCAACGTGGGCGGCGCCGAAGCGTATGACATTTCGCTCACCGACCTGCTTCCCGCTGGGCTCGAAGCGGCTGCCGGTGGACTCAACCTCCGTGTCTACGATACCGACGGCAACGAATTGACCTGGACCGCTCTCGGAGCCGACCCGTTGGCCGACGGGATCCGAATCAACGATTCAATCAGCATGTTGCTCGGTGCCAACACCGGATTCCACCAATTGATCCGTATGGAGAGCGTCGACAACTTCGACACGGGCAGCAATGCGTCCGTCGTCGGCAGCTACGGAACCTCGTCGCTCGAAGCGATGGCGCGTGATTGGGTGACTGGTACCGTCTTCGCTGCTGAACCGGGACGTTTGGGCACGATCAACACGGCAACCGGCGCATTCACAGCACTCGGCAGCCAATTCGACGCTGCGGTGGGCTACACGCTCAACAACGTGGACTCCCTTGCGTTCAATCCCATCACCAACGAACTGTGGGGGCTCGACGGACCGACCGACCGTCTGTTCAAAATCGACACGACGACCGGCCGAATCATCGAAAACGCCTTTGCAGGTGGAACAGCCGACTACATCACCGTCTCGGGATCGCGCATCGACGATATCGCGATCGACTTCTCGGGTCGTGTGTTTGCGACCACATCCGACAATCTGATCGAGATCATGGTCAACGAGTCGGCTGGAACGGCAACACGTTCCGTGATTGGCGCGTTTGACTATGCTGACGGCGGCGTTTCGCTCGATGACCTGCAAGGATTGAGCATCGATCAATGGGGACGGCTCTGGGGCACAACCGGCTCGAATGATTCCAGCTCGTTCGACAGCTCACTGTTTCAAATCGACAAAGCGACTGGCGATGTTTCTGAGCGCCGCGGAATCGGTGCTGGCGGCGACTTTGAAGCCTTTGTTGCGTTCAACCCGAACCATGCCGGCGCGATTGGTTCGGCCGGAGCCGCCAACGACACGCTGATCGTCACCTACGACGTCCAGCTTGCTGATTCGGCCGAGCCCAACACGACTTACACCAACGATGTGACGCTCACCGATTACACCGCGCGCGACGGTGGCACGAGTTTCTTGACCGGAACGCCACCGACCGAATCGGCATCGATCCTTCCGTTCGAATCGGCAATCGACACGTTCATCGTCGACACAAGCGAATCGCACACCGGGGTGACAGGCAGCATCGTTGACGCAACGATCGGCGAAATCGTCCGTTACCGAGTGGAAGTCGAATTGGCCGAAGGAACCTACAACGACCTCACCCTTCGCGAGCTGTTGCCGACGGGCCTGACCTTCATCGACGACGACACCGCAACGATCGCCTTTGTCAGCGACAACGACGCCATCACGTCAACCGATATCTCTGACGGGTCGGCCTTTGTCATCGGGAATGAAACGACGCTGGCAACCATCGATCCCGACGGTGAATTTGGTGATGAAGACATCGCCAACTCACTCAACGGAACATCCGACACCTACAACAGTGGCACCGACGTTTACTTCAAACTCGGCAATGTCATCAACGCCGACAACGACGCCAATGTCGAATACGTGGTGATCGAATTCAACGCCCTTGTTGACAACCACAGCTCTAACGATGCCGGTGACATCCGATCGCATCGGTCACGGCTTTTTATCAACGATGCGTCAATACTAACGACGTCGATCAATGCGAATGACCAAGTCCGAGTCGTTGAACCACAGCTCAGCGTTGCTTCGCGAGTCTTTTCACTCTCTCAAGTCGACGGCGGCGACATCTTTTCGGTCACCGTGACGCTTCAAGCTGCGTCGGGTACCAACTTCAGTGATGCATACGATCTTGTTTTCGACGAGTCGATTCCGACGGGATTCACGCGTACCGGCTCGATCACCTTGGGTGGCTCGCATTCGACTTCATTCAGCGATTCGAGCACCAGTTCGTCAGTCAATCTGGCGTTTGATGACCTGCCCGAAGGGGACACGATCACGATCACTTACCAAGTGGTTGCGGATGACGACTTACCACCTGCTGGCAGCCATCCTTTCGCGAGCGACCTGACGTGGACCAGCCTTGCAGGTGACCAAGGCGACACCAGCGGCAGCGATCCAACCGACAGTGACCCGCCCGGATCACCGGGTGACATCAATGGCGAACGAACCGGCGATCCCGTACCGCTTTCGCAGAACGACTACCGCAACCTCGACAGCGACAACCTGTCCGGCCGCGCGCTCGACTTGACCAAGACCTTAATCGGCACCGAGTTTGCAAACGACATCGACGTCGACGGCATTGACGACCAGGTCGTGATCGGCGAATTGGTGACGTACGAATTGTACGTTGACGTCCCCGAAAGTCGCGCGAACAACGTCCTCGTCGTTGACACACTCGATCCGGGCCTCGCCTTTGTTGGAATCACCAGCATCACGACAACGGACGACTTGGCTCTCGTCGGTGGTGCAGCCATCAATCAAGCCAACATCACCACAACGGTTAGCCCCGGCGGTCAAACGGTCACCTTCGATATTGGCGACATCTTTGACCCAACTCCGTTGACATCCAACGATTCAGACAGTTTTACGATTCGTTATCAGGCTGTGGTGGTCAACGATGCGGTCAACCAAGGCGGTCCGTCGGAAACCAACACGCTGCTGAACAACTCGGCCGTCCTGTCATATGACGGCGGCACCGATGTGACTCGGAGTGCGATCAACATCGAAGTGATCGAACCGGAATTGACCACGACACTCGACGTGTATGGTGATGGTGGTCCCGGCGATACGCTGATCGAAGCGGGGGAAGCTCTGACCGTCGAATTCACACTCAGCAATGCGAGTGGCGTTGATGCTTTCGATGTCTACAGCTACCTCGATTTGATTCGATTGGATGACGGATCGACGGCCATCCAGCACACCACCACACCCGGCCTTGCACCAACACTTACCGTTGTCGACACCGCTGGCGTTTACGATGCGAGTGATTTCGAGTGGGTCGACCCCGACAACACAGCCAACCCGGGCAGCGACGCACAGGGATGGCGTCTGCAAATCATCAACCCCGATGGTTTTGACCTCAGCGGCGCCGATCCCGCACGCACGATCACCTTCACCGTGACCGGCACGGCGTCGATTGACATCGCGGCCGGAGAAACTTACACCACCGATGCCGGAGCGACGTTCACAAGTCTTGATGGAAACGTCGCCGACCGTTCGACCTACAACACCGAGTCGGATGAACGCTCGTACGACCCGACAATGACGCGGCTGCACGACGACTACTTGGCATCGTCAAGCTCCAGCATCACGATGGCCGAACCGTCAGTGACCAAGACACTGACAACCACCGAAATCAACCTTGCCGGCAACGACCACACGCAAGCGACCATCGGTGAACTGGTCACTTACACCGTCGTGATTACGCTTCCACAAGGGATCACCAACGACGTCGTCTTGACGGACAATCTCGACCCGGGACTTGCCTACGTTGGTATGGTCAGCGGTTCGGCACCCGATGCCGTCACTGCCGATGGCAAGGTGTTGACCTGGAATCTGGGTGACTTGACCAACGATCCTGCGATCGGCACCGACGACACGATCACCTTTGTGTACCAAGCCGTCGTGCTCGACAACGCCGCCAACAACGCGGGAACGCAGATTGGCGAGTCAACCGCAAGCGCCGCCCTGCTCGACTTTGAACTCCCCGACGGCAGCGCCGGTGCTCAAAAATCGGATGACACAACCGACCAAGTGGTCACGCTCGTCGAACCCGAGATCACCGTCACCAGCTCGATGACGACAAGTGTGGGCGGCGACCAGATCGCCGAAGCGGGCGAGATCGTTACCTACACCATGACGATCGAAAACACAGGAACGGTTGCTGCCTACGACACCGACATTCTGTTAACGCTACCGTTCTACATCGACGACGTTGCCGCCGAGTCGTCGCTGCTGCGGAACATCTCGTTCGTTGTCGACGATTCGATCGATGTTTACGACGACGCCGGAAACGAATCGACACCAGGTGCCTTCTTTGATCTCGTCGCCGCCGGACCGACTGGCCAACGCATCGGCGCCGGCAACACGGTCGACATCGACCTTGACCCAATCGCTGGGCGAACGATCACCATCACCGTGACCGGTACGGTGATCGACGACGTCGCCGCGAGTGACCAATTCCGAAGCTGGCACGAAGTCGACTGGACCAGCATGAACGGTCTCGACGACGTTGATCGATCGACATTCAACAATGACGTCACCGAACGTGCCCAGGAACGTGAGTTCGATCCGTTGTGGGTTCCTGATGACTATCGAGCCAGTCGCAGCGAATTCCTTTCAACACCCAATCCAACACTCGACAAATCGCTCACCACGACTGAAATCAACTCGGCGGCAAATGATCACACCCGCGCGGTCATCGGCGAACTTGTCACCTACACGCTCACCGTCGACTTGACTCAAGGGATCACGCACAACGTCGCCCTAACGGATGTGATCGATGCCGGAATGGCGCTGCATGATGTGGTCAGCACGTCGCACGCTCCGGTGTCCCAAACGCTCGGCGCGAACAACCTATCGTGGAACTTTGGCGACATCACCAACGATCCGACCAACCCGACCGATGACCAGTTAACCGTGGTGTATCGCGCCGTCGTTCTTGACGTCGTGGCAAACCAAGCGGGCACGCAATTGGGCGAGTCGCCGACCGACCGCGCCACGCTGACCTGGGACGACGACGGGATCGACAACAACAACTGGAGCGGCGGCGTCTCGCTGAATTCGTTCAACACCACCGATCACACGACCGACCAAGTCGTGACGATCGTCGAGCCAACCATCTCGGTCGCGCGGGATGCCTACATTGGCGTCTCGGGCATCACCACGGGCGACGCTGGCGACACGGTGACCTACGTTGTGACGTTGACCAACGCCTCAGGCGTCGACGCGTCCGACCTAGCTTTTTCCGATGTCCTGCCATCACTTGTCGCCGGATCAGCGGTTCTCGCGCCAAACTTCACCATCACCGGAAACTCGGGCGCGTCGGTCGCCGATTTCCAATGGACCGCTTCCAGCAGCGACATCAACGGCTGGGAACTCGAGGAGGTGCCGACAGCAGACATCGACCTGCTTGCGGGCCGAACACTCACCATCACCATCTCGGGCACTCTTAGCGAGGACGTCCGCACTGGCGAAATCCTAAGCGACGATGCGCGAGTGCGTTGGACCAGCATCGATGACAACGTCACGAGTGACGAACCGCCAACCATTCGGTCGGTCTATCACGCCGACAGCCGCGAGCGCACAGGTGACGACGGACCAGCAGGTGCCCTCGATGACTATGCGCACCATTCGACCGACTCGATCAGCATCAACTATTCGAGTTTCATCAAACAGATCTTCGCAACCGATGTCCCCGAAACAGGGCTTACGCGACCTGGCGGCGCCGCCGCAGGTGATGACCCGCTACTTGAAGATGTTGCGATTGGCGAATACATCACCTACCGACTCGTTTACACCGCTGCCGAAGGCGTCTCGGACGACTTGGTCATCACCGATCAAGCCCTCGACAATTCAACGCAGCGACTGGAAATCCTGTCCGCTTCGGTCGTTTCGATCGGCGCCAACTTGACCTTTGCCGACAACGGTGGCTCGCCGCTCAACTTCACTGGTGCCACCGACACCAACAACGTGCGACTGACGATCTCGGACGCACTCTACGGCGACGGGATCAACGACACCTTCATCGCCGACCTGGGTGACTTGAGCAATGCATCCGATGGATTGATCAACCCCAACGACCAAATTGTCATCGATGTCATTGCCCGAGTTGCCGATGTCGCCGGAAACCAAAACGATTCGGCAGCGACACCACAGCACGTCGAAAACAATGGCTGGTACACCGTCCGAAATCCGAACAACGGAACAACCTACACCTCGACCCTTCAAACGGTCGAAGCCGAAGTCGTCACCCCCGACTTGAGCCTGACCAAATCGTTTGACCGAACGCTCGTCGACACAGGCGAAACGGTCACGGTCACCCTTACCGCAACCAACAATGGCAACGCTTCGGCCTACCAAGTTGAAATCGAAGACATCTTGTCGGCAGCCGGTTTTGATCGAACGAGCGTCAACATTGGCACTGCTGGCGTCGACTACCCCGCCGATTTTGCGGCAACCTACGTGGCTGCCACCGGAACGTTGACCTACGAGATGGGGCAACTTGATGCGGGCGAAATCGCAACGTTCACCTTCACCGTCAATGTCGCCGATGGCGCGACGCCCGGCGGCGATGTCACGAACCTTGCCACCATCACCACTTCGAACACCTTGCCCGATGGTCACCCAGGCGAACCCGGCGGACGCACCTACGGCGACACCAATGCGGTCGACGACACGGACCTGGACGACACCGCCACATTCTCGGTGCGTGAGAACACAATTGCCGGTTACGTCTACTTCGACGCGGACATGAGCGACGCCTTCGATGCTGGCGACACTGGCCTCGCTGGCGTGACGCTCACGTTGACCGGAACCGACCACCTCGGCAACGCGATCACGCCAGTCGTGATCGTGTCAGCGGACGGAACCGGCCCCGATCCGATCGGCTACTACGAGTTCACGGGACTTGCCGCGGGCACCTACACCGTCACCCAGACACAACCGACATCGCATTTGGATGGCGAAGAAACCGCGGGCGCCGCTGCAACGATCGCCGGGGCGGCACCTGTCCACGATGCGATCAACTTTACCTTTGCGACCGGCGCCGAAACCGATTCGACCGGCAATCACTTTGGTGAAATCGCCAAGGGTCAAATCGTGGGTTACGTGCATCACGATGCGGACCTTGATGGCGACTACAACGGCACCGGTGGCCTGCAAGATGTCACCGTGACCATCACCTACACCGATGATCGCAGCGTTGGCGCGGTGCAAAACGTCACCACCGATGCCAACGGACGGTTCGTTTTCGATGACCTGCGACCAGGCTCGTACACGATCACGGTCGACTCGGGCGATGTCGACTTGACCGGTTACCTCGATGGCATCGAACGAGACGACCACAACAGCGTCGATAGCGCGACCGATTTTGCAATTGGGGCCTTCACCCTTTCGCATGGCGAAGTCGAAGATGACAAATGGTTCGGTTTCAACCTGCCTGGATCCATCTCAGGCTTTGTCTATCACGACGCCGACAACGATGGCGTAAAAGATGTTGCGGAACTAGGACTCGCCAATTCACAAGTGCGTCTGACCGGAACGACTTTCGAAGGAGACACGATCACGGCGGTGATCGACACGACCGACGCAGCCGGTTTCTATGAGTTCACCAGCCTGCTTCCCGGCACGTACAGCGTCCAGCAGATCGTGGCACCTGTCGGTCACATCGACGGACGCGACACCGCCGGCGACCCTGCCGCAAACACACTCACCAACGACCTGATCGCCGGCATCGTCCTCAGTGACAACGAAGACAGCACCGACAACCTGTTCGGTGAACTCGTTGCCGCAACGCTCGCCGGAACTGTCTTTAACGACTTCGATGCCAACGGAGTGATGAACGGTCTTGAGGTTGGCATCGCCGGCGTCACGCTGACATTGTCTGGCACGCAGCAATTGGCCGACGGTTCCAGCGCCGCAATCACACCCATCATCGTCAACACGGCCGCGGACGGTTCGTATTCGTTTGTGAACCTTCGTCCGGGCACGTACATCATCACCCAAACGCACCCGACGGCTTACACCGACGGCATCGACACGGCCGGAACACTCGGTGGAAGCACCGCCGTCAACGACGTGATCTCGGCGATCGTGGTCACGAGTGACGACGACGGCACAGGTTACAACTTTGCCGAATCCGGATCCTCGATTTCGGGGACCGTCTACCGCGATGATGATCGCGACGGAGTGCTTGATGGTGGCGAACCGGGCATCGCCGGAATCACGGTTGAGCTGTACGAATCGGACGGCACGACGCTGATCACCACCACCACGACAGCGGCAAGCGGGTTGTACACCTTTGGCAATCTTGCAGCGGGCGACTATGTGGTTCGCCAAGTCCAACCGACTCAATACACGAGCAGTCCTGCGGCCGACACGAATGCTCGCAACATCACACTTGTCACCGGCGTCGACAACACCGGCAACAATTTTGGCGAAGCACTCTGGGATCTTAGCGGCCGCGTTTGGTTCGACCGTGATGCTGCTGGCGACAACGACGTTGCCGAACATGGATTCGATGCCGTCACCGTCACGTTGACCTATGCGGGTGCCGACGGGAACCTGGCCACCGCCGGCGACAACCAAGTCTTCATGACAACGACCGACAGCAATGGCGATTACTCGTTTACCGAGCTTTTCAACGGCAACTACCACGTCGACATCGACACCATCGACTTGCCCGAAGGCGTCACCAACAACGTCGACCCCGACGGTGGCGTGCCGAGCCAATCGCTTCTTACCATCGGCGGCGCCGACATCACCAACGAAGACTTTGGATATCTCGGAGCCGGGTTGATCGGGAATCAACTTTGGCTCGACGTGAATGGTGACGGTGTCTTTCAATCCGGCACCGAACCGGGACTTGCCAACATCACCGTCAACATTTCGTTCGCAGGCGACGATGGCATCTTTGGAACCAGCGACGACATGGCGTGGAGTGACGTAACGGGCTCCGACGGCACGTACACCTTTGCCAACCTGCCCGACGGCAACTATCGCATCGCGGTTGATACCGCCGACACCGACCTGCCCGATGGCATCGCCGAAGTGACCATTGGCGACAGCAACTTTGGCACAGTCAACGTGACACTCAATGCTGCCGACCGCATTGCCGACGACATCGACTTTGCCTTTGTTGGCCAGCGTTCCATTGGCGACACGCTTTGGTTCGACATCGATGGCGACGGAATCCAAGACGCCGGCGAACCTGGCCTGGGCGGAGTCACCGTGCAACTGACGCGGATTGGCCCCAATGGCGCTTACACGACCACCACAACGACCGCCGCCGACGGTTCCTACAGTTTCGCCCGACTCGCCGAAGGCAGCTATAGCGTCACTGCGATCGCGGGTCTGCCGGTTGACGCGACCCCAACCCACGACGTCGACGGAACGGACGACGGCGTCGGTTCATTCACCATCGGCGCCACCAACCGCGATGACATCGACTTTGGTTATCGCGGCAGCGGAACCGATGGCGGAACGATTAGCGATTTCGTTTGGTACGACCACGACAATGACGGTGTGCAAGACGCAGGCGAACCGGGCATCGAAGGAGCAACGGTGACCGTGACCTTCGCCGGTGCCGATGGCATCTTCGGAAACCTCGACGACTTGCAAGTCACCGACACGACTGACGTCAACGGCCAATACGCGCTGACGAACCTGTTCGCCGGCGACTATCGCGTTGCCGTTTCGGGTTTGCCGGGTGCGTTGACTCAAACGTTCCATCGCGACGACATCGGTGGCGTGATTGCCGAAGTCTCGGAGATTTCCTTGGTTGCCGACCAAGACCGCACCAACATCGACTTTGGCTACACAGGCATCCGATCGGCAAGCGGCCAAGTCTGGATCGACCGCAACTCGAACGACGTCAATGCCGAACCCAACGAACCTGGAATTGGCGGCGTCACGGTGGAACTGACCTACGCCGGTGCCGATGGCATCTTCGGCAGCGCCGACGACCTGACGCTCACCACGATCACCGACAACCTGGGTAACTACACCTTCAACTCGTTGGCCGATGGTGACTACCGCGTTACCGCCATCGCCAACCTACCCGCCGGATCCTCGCCCACCAGTGGCGGCGCGATTCCCGATGGCATTGTCGATTTCACCATCGCCGGCGCAAATGTCAACGACCAAGACCTCGGCTACGTCGGAACACGCACGATTGGCGACCGCGTCTGGTACGACGTCGATGGCGACGGAGTCCAGGATGCTGGCGAACCCGGCATCGCGAACGTTGATTTGACGATCGTCTACTACGGCGCCGACGGTAACCGTGCAACCACGACCGACAACCTGACCTTCAACGTCACGACAGGTGTTAACGGAATCTGGTCAATCGACGGTCTGTTTGATGGCGACTATGACATTACGCTCGATACCGCCGACCTGCCCGCTGGCATGACGGTGATCACCGAAGAGACCGATGACTTCAACGTTCTCGCGAACAACGTCGCGCACGTGCGGATCAACGCGATCGACCCAGCGGTTCGCACCGACATCGATTTCGGCTTGACGGGCAACCAAACCATCGGAAGCCGCGTTTGGCTTGACCTTGATGCCGATGGGATCGTCGATGGAAACGAAGTGGGCTTGGGCGACGTCGACGTCACCGTCGTGTGGGCAGGCTTTGACAACAACCTCGCCACCACCGGCGACAACGTCACGATCACGACAACCACCGATGCCGCCGGAAACTACAGCATCGGCTCGCTCGCAAACGGAAACTATGCCGTTTCGATCGATGCGTCCGACCTACCGACGGGGCTAACGCAAACGCATGAACTGGACGGCTCGACCGACAACAACGCTCTGCTTTCACTGTCAGGCGGCGGAAACTCGGCAGTCAACTTTGGCTTCCGCGGTTCAAGTTCAATCGGCGACCTCGTTTACCTCGACGGCGAAGCCGATGGATTGCAAACCGGCCAAGACCGCGGACTGACGGACATCACCGTCTCGCTCACTTACCTAGGTCTCGATGGAATTGCCAACGGCGACGGAAGCGAGTTTTCACTGTCGACAACGAGCGGCGTGCTCGGGAGTTACCTTTTCGACTTCCTACCAGGCGGCAACTTTGTTGTCAGCGTCGATACCGGCGACGCGGACCTGCCCGCCGACATCGCGATTCTTGCCGACGGGGTTGGCGGCGCAATCGGAGCCTCCGAACAAATCACCTTGGCCGCCGGTGCCGCCAACAACAGCCTCGACTTTGCGTTTGCGGGAACGCGTGCAATTGGCGACCGAGCCTGGTTCGATCGAAACGACAATGGCGTCGACGACTTGGGCGAACCAGGATTGGTCGGCGTCGACTTGACACTCACGTTCGCCGGCCAGGACGGCACGTTCGGGACTGCCGACGACATGACCTTCACCACCACGACGGGTGCGGCCGGCGCGTACAGCTTTTCGAATGCTGCCGCCGGCGAGTACCGGCTTGCAGTCGACACCGCCTCGTTACCCGATGCGATGCGATCGACGTTCGAAGTCAACGACGTGGTCAACGCGATCGCCGACACCGCCGAGTTCTCGATCGCTGGTGCAAACCGCAACGACATCGACTTTGGCTACACGGGCGACGGAGTGATTTCGGATCGCGTTTGGCTTGACGTCGACAACGATGGAATCCAAGACGGAGGTGAACCTGGTTTGGCCGGCGTCACGCTCACACTCGAGTTTGCCGGTGACGACGGCGTCTTTGGCAATGCCGACGACTTGGTCTTCACCACCGACACCGACGCCAGCGGTTTGTATTCCTTCGACCACCTGGCCGATGGCGACTACCGCGTCACCGTCGACACCGCCGACCTCCCGTCGAGTACGGTGGCTACGTTTGATGTTGATGGCACAGCGAACGGCGTTGCCAACTTGACGCTTGCCGGGTCGGCCTCACGAACGGACGTCGACTTCGGTTTCGCGGGAACGCGTTCCATGCAAGGACAGGTTTGGCTTGACCGCAATTCAAACGACACCAACGGTGAAACGAACGAACCAGGACTCGGGGGCGTCATCGTCGAGCTGACCTTCGCCGGAACCGATGGAAACTTTGCGACCACGGCCGACAACTACGTCGTGACCACCATCACGGACGCATCGGGCAACTACGGATTCAACAACCTTGCCGATGGTGACTACCGCGTCACGAGCATCGCGGGGCTGCCCGTCGGACTCACACCCACCTCGGGCGGAATCGTTCCCGATGGTATCGTCGATTTCAATGTCACGGGTGCGAATCCGGCCAACCAAAACCTCGGCTACGTCGGCTCTTCGACGATCAGCGACTTGGTTTGGTTTGACCACGACGGCGACGGCCTTCAAAACGTCGGCACCGTTGGCCTTGCCGATATCGAAGTCACGCTGGTTTACACAGGCGCCGACGGAATCGTTGATGGCGACGCTGAAGAATTCACGCTTGTCGTTGACAGCGAAGACCTTGCCGGAACGCTGGGGCGATACGTCTTCGAAAACCTGCCCGCTGGCACCTTTGAAGTTTCCATCGACACGGCCGACATTGACCTACCGACCGGTTTGACTTCGTTCAGTTCGCCACAATCCGTTGGCGCCTCGACCCTGGTCAACCTTGGCGTCGGGATCACGAACACGACGACCGACTTTGGACTTCGCGGCACTGGCTCGGCCGACGGTATCGTCTTCTTTGACGGCGACGCAAATGGAGTGCAAGCGGCTAGCAACGAAGATGGCTTTGTCGGCACGACGATGACGCTGCAAGGTGCTGGGCAAGATGGTTTGTTCGGTACCGGCGACGATGTCTCGCTTGTTGTCGACACCACCGCAGGAGGCAACTTCGACTTCACCGGACTCTTCGACGGCCTTTACCGAGTCACCGTCGATACCGCCGACGTTCCTGACGCACCGATCCAAACCTACGACATCGATGGCACGCTCAATAGTCGCGGCGACTTTGCACTGACCGGCACGCAAAACAACGTCGACTTTGGCTACCGTGGCAACGGTTCGATTTCTGATCGCGTCTGGTACGACGCCAACGCCAATGGCACACAAGACCTTGGTGAAGTCGGAATCGCCAATCAAACCGTTCAAGTGATCTTCGCAGGTCTCGACGGCACGTTCGGGACAGGCGACGACATGACCTACACGACCACAACCAACCTGACCGGAAACTACTCGATCGCCAATCTGCTTGCCGGTGACTATCGCGTCAGTGTGGTCGCACCGCCAGCCGGATCGATCAACACCGCTGCTCCGGATGACGGCGTGGGGGTCGTCGCCGACACCGCTGAAGTCACGCTCGCCACGTCAGCCAATCGAACCGATGTCGACCTCGGATTCACTGGAACCGGCAGCATCACGGGCGTGTTGGTCTATGACGTCAACGATGACGGTGTCGAGAACTTGGGGGATCGCCGGCAAGGCGGAGTCGAGGTCACGATCGACGTCGACCTCGATGGAGACGGCAATGACGACTTCACCCAAACGGTCACCACCGCCGCCGACGGTTCGTACTCGTTCACGAACCTGTTTGCAGGCACACACACGATCACTGTCGACCCGGCAACGCTACCCGACTCGATCGGTGACAAACCGACGTTCGATCCCAATGGGCACGTCGCAACGCCCGACACGGCCGAAGTCGCTTTGGGTGCCGGCGCAAACGTCGTTGGACAAGACTTTGGTTACCACGGTTCTCCCGATCTGTCAGTGACAATCACCGACAACGTTACCGTGGTTGGCACCGGCCAAGCCGTGACCTACACGATCGACATCGAAAACCTTGGCACGAGCCGGGCCAGTGGCAGCCAACTGGTCGTCAACCTGCCAACCAATGTGCTCGAAAACATCGCGTCGACCGACCCGACCGCCGTCATCAACGTCGCAGCAGGAACGATCACCTTTAACATCGGCAACATCCCCGAGGGCGGAATGCTCACGCGCACCGTCACCGCCGATGTCCTTGGCGCTCTCGATGCCGGGATTGACGACGTCGATGTCGTTGCCACGATCACCGACGATGGACTTCACGGCGTCGACGACAACTTGACCAACAACGCGAATACCGACACCGACATTGTCGATGCGGTGCCCGACCTTCGAACGATCGTCAATCGAACGCCACCCGTCGTTGAACCAGGCGACTCGGTCGTCTACGACGTCACAATCCACAATGATGGCGATCAAGAAGCGACCGGTGTCGAAGGCAAGATCAACATCGACATCACGGTCATCGATCCCGCCAGCGTTGTCTTCGAAGACACACTCGGCAATCCGATCCCGCCAGGGTCCATCAATTTCAACCCACTCACAGGCGACATTACCTGGGACGCCGGCGCCATGGTTTCTGGCGACAGTTCGACGCTGATCATCCGCGCCGATGTGCTCGACCCCGTCGCTTCGCTGAAAACCAATTTCGAAATTGACGTCATCGCCTGCGACGACGGCACAAACGGCGAGGACCCGACCGATGACAATGACGGGCCACTGGACAACAACCACGCCGAAGCCTTCACGATCCTGAATGCGACGCCCGAGTTCTTTGTCGACATCGAAATCGATGCCGCGCCCGATCACACGTTCAGCCCATCGGACAAGATTTCATTCACGATCACGGCCGGCAACCTCGGCAGCCAGGGTGGTGACAACGTGGAAGTGATCACCTCGCTGCCGATGACATTGATCGACCCGAGCTCGATCGTGTTGATGGATCCTGCGGCAAGCTTCAACGCAACCAACGGAACGATCGAATGGGACCTTGGCACGGTCGCCGGACGTGGCACCGACATTCGAACGCTCACGGTGATGGCATCGATCCCGATCGTGACCGACGATCCCCTGGCCAACCTCATCGAGTTCACATCGATCATCTTCGACGACGGAGCCAACGGGCCAGACTTGATCCTTTCCAACAACACCGACGTCGATGGTCGCGAGTTGCTGCAGTATGCATTCGACTCGACCAACGACTTCATGCAACGCACCGGATTTGACGACGACATCGAGTGGTACGCCTACCGCGAAGACCCGCTTCGTCACACAAAGCCGCTTCCGGTCGATCCGATCTACAGCGGCTTGGCCGAACCCGGCACGACGCTTGTGTTGCGAATCTACGACGACACCGGAAACGTTGTCGGAACCCGCACGGTCATTGCCGACCAAGGCGGCAACTGGATCGCGACCTTCCCAGGTGCGGTGATCTGGGAGCATCCTCATGCGATGACGGCCGAAGCGATCGGCGCCATTCACACCCTCGGCGAAGACGGCCAATACAACACCCGCCGCTACTTCCAACCGGCGTTGCACCCGAGCATGTTCTTCTCACCCCGACCGACTGTGCAAAGCGTGATGCAGGATGCACCAAGCCAAGTGCTCTCGTCGATCCACCAAGCCAACCTGCGGCCGCTACAGTTCGGACTCTCCAGCCATAGCTATGACCTGAACGTCATCAGCAACAGTACCGCCGGAAAGTAGTGCCGCGGATTGTAGTTGCGGTGCCATGAGGGGAAGTGTTTGCCCAGGTTAACGCGCGCTCCCAAAAATCACCCTCCCGCTTGCGGGAGGGTCGGACGCAAAGTCCGGGGAGGGAACGACGCTTAAAGAACAAACCCTCTCCGGGCCTGAGAGCCCGACTCTCCCAAGGGAGAGTGAAACGCGGCGCCGAACCTTGTTCCGACGGTCCCCGTGGGAACACGCTCTTTGCCGCTCAGCGGCCTCTTCCCAAACAGCTCTCCAACGCCGCGCCCGCCCGCCGTCCAACCCCGCGCCCGCCCGCTGAACGCTTGCTAGCAAACCATGCAACGGCTCGCCTGGCGCGGCCCCCATTGTGGCCGGTTTCGTGAAACATAAGGGAAACCGTCCTGCGTTAAGGAAATGCTAAGAGTGCCGATTCCCCCACTGCATCAAAAACAGGCGATGCCTGCACGGCAAGCAGGCAGGCCACGCTGGATCTGCATGTTTACCATGCACATTTCCTAGGCACGGCCCCAAAACCGGCTTAATCAAAAAATCTCGCAATTTATTTAAGTTGTTATCTCGCATGTACTTAACGTGACCTATGCGGTGCCCCGCACACTCTTTGGCTCGCTGGTTGCTAACAGCTGCCCGTCAACGAGCGGACGTTACTTTTTGAGCACCGCAATCGGCTCACGAGCGATTTGAAGATGGCCCGGGCAGGAGTTGGTGGTGTAACGCGTTTGGCTCAACGAATGAGTTCGACCGTGTGAAACGTCGCACGGTCCCCATCCCGTTTCCCACCGTAGAGGGTTCAATGCAATTGATCAGTCTGGCGCGAACTCGCGCCCACATCCCATGGATCATGTTGGGGGTTTTAGCCCTCGGTTTGATCACCACTCCAGCTGTCTTTGCTCAAGACGCTGAAACCGACACAGCCGCCGAAGTGGCGGAAACCGAAGCGCCTGCCGAAGAGCCCGCTGAGGAAGAAGCAGAAGAGGCCGCCGCCACTCCCGAAAGCGCTTACTCGAGCGACGAGTACATCGCTTCCCCCGAATACGCGGTCTTCACGGTCAACAACCTGTGGATTTGTATCTCGGCTGCTTTGGTGTTCATCATGCACCTTGGCTTCACGACACTCGAAGCAGGTCTGACGCAAAAGAAGAATGCCGTCAACATTATCTTCAAGAACGTATGGATCGTTTGTACCGGCTTGCTGCTTTACGCCGCATGGGGTTTCAACGCGATGTACCCCGGTGAGTTCTTGATCGATGGCGTGTTCGCCACCGGCAGCTGGTTCGGCGGTTCGCTCAACGACACTGCCTTGACCACTCACGAGTACAACGCTGGCTACACTTGGTGGGGTGACTTCATCTTCCAAGCCATGTTCTGTGCAACTGCCGCGACGATCGTTTCGGGTGCCGTTGCAGAACGCGTCAAACTTCCTGTCTTCATGCTCTTCGCAACCTTGTTGGTTGGCTTCGCTTACCCAGTCACTGGTAGCTGGAAGTGGGGCGGCGGATGGCTCGACCAAGCTGGCTTCTACGACTTCGCTGGTTCGAGCATCGTGCACGCCTTCGGTGGTTTCGCTGCTCTGGCATGTGCCATCATCCTTGGGCCTCGTACTGGTAAGTACATGCCTTCGGGTATCACCGCGATTCCAGGTCACAGCATGCCACTTGCTGCGATCGGCGTCTTCCTGCTTTGGTTCGGTTGGTTCGGCTTCAATGGTGGTTCGGCTCTCGCTGCTGACCCGAAAGCTGTCTCGTACGTATTCGCTACCACGAGCCTCGCTGCTTGTGCCGGTGCTGTCACTTCGATCATCGTTTCTTGGGCACTGTTGTCCAAGCATGATGTGACCATGGCTCTCAATGGTATCCTGGCCGGCTTGGTCGGTATCACCGCTGGTGCTGACACCGTCGGTGAAGGTTCTTCGATCTTGATCGGTGCCATCGCTGGTGCTTTGGTTGTGGTTTCGATCATCGCAATCGATCGCTGCAAGATTGACGACCCTGTCGGTGCGATCTCGGTCCACGGTGTTTGTGGTATCTGGGGTACGCTCGCTGTCGGCATCTTCTCGCTCGACCCCGAGCACAGTGTCATGACACAACTTGTTGGAACACTGGCCATCAGTGCATTCGCATTCGTCTTCTCGCTGATCGTCTTCGGTGCCTTGAAGGCAGTCTTCGGAGTCCGTGTCAGTGTCGAAGAAGAAACGGTTGGCTTGGACATCTCCGAACACGGGATGCACGCCTACCCACACGATGCCGTTCCTGAAGGTGTCACCGCTGCACCTCCAACCTCGGCTTAAGAAATCAGGAGTGAGCTTCAGGGCTGTCTGACATACGCAGCCCTGAACCACTCTTGTTTTTTGATCTGTACTTCTCGGCTCTTGCCTGGGCCAGAGGTCCCGGTTTCCGAGTGTGCGTCCGCCTCGCACGCTCGGACCGGGTTTTCTCTCATCAGGTTAGGGCCGATTTTTTATGCGCGCTCCCAGGCGAACCCGGTTCCCCAACCAGTGTCGGTAGTGGACGAGGCCACGAGTCCCTAAACTCACCCACGACACACACCCCTTGGAGCCGCCGGTTTGTCATTCGAAAAAACGCCACGCAACCAGGTCAAACGTGTCCCGAATCGAGGACACTACGATCGCAAGACCGTTTTCGACATCCTCGATGCGGGCTCAGTCTGCCATGTCGGCTTTTCGGATGCTCAAGGCCAGCCCTTTGTGATCCCGACGATCTATGGCCGCAGTGACGACTCGCTCTTCTTTCACGGGGCGACGGTCAGCCGAATGGTCAAGCGGCTTAGCGATGGTGTAGATGTCAGTGTCTGCGTCACTCACTTTGACGGACTCGTTCTCGCCCGATCGGCTTTTCATCACTCGATGAATTATCGTTCCGCAGTCCTGTTTGGAACCGCTCAGCTGATCGAAGGGGACGACAAGAAAACGGATGCACTCAAGGTGATTTCCGACCAAGTCCTCAAAGGACGCTGGGAAGAAGTTCGGGCGCCCAATCCGCAGGAACTCAAGGCAACCTCGGTGCTCGAGATGAAGATCGAATCGGCCTCCGCAAAAATTCGCACCGGACCACCTGTCGATGAGGCCGAGGACTACGGGCAAGACATCTGGGCCGGCGTGATGCCCGTCCATACAAGCTTTGCCGCGCCGGAACCCGACGAAGAAACGGCCCAGCACGGCCGCCCTCTACCATCCAGTGTCGAATCAGCACGCTAGTGCTGCACGTGGCGAGTATTCGACGCCGATAGATGGGGGGGTGCGGCTTTCCGAGGACGTTTCCCCCCGTTAAGACTGTCACTGGACCGAATCCCAAAAACAGCCTGCGGCTACCCGCAAGTCAATTCGGATATCTGTCTGGCAACGGCGCGCGCCCTCGAACGAAGATTGCGACGGTTGCACCGGGTACGACCTTGGGGGATTTGAGTCGCAATGACCGCGCATCGATGCCATCTGATGCTGCTGCCAGCAATGAATGCCGGCTGCTGGCGTTCTCTCCCGAGACTTGCAATGTCGCCTTGCGCTCCGCGAAAGCAGCGCCCGCATCCACATCTTTCGCGGAGTGATGCGCAACGATTCCAAGGCATTGCGCCGGTCACGAAAGGAGTCGTCTCTTGATTCCGACGTCGATGGATGAACGAGCGGATGAGATCACTCCGTACCAGGCGATCTTTGAAAACGCCGCGGTCGGAATCGGCCAGCTCGATTCCATCACCGGCGAGATCCTGAGGGCCAACCAGCGGTACTGCGAGATCCTCGACACGACCCAACAAGAATTGATCGGAAAGACGTGGATGGACCTGACCCATCCCGACGATCTCGAGACCGACGTGGAACAAATGAACCGCCTGCTGACGGGCGAGATTCGATCCTTCAGTCTCGAAAAACGCTTGCGTCATCGCAACGGAACCTACCGCTGGATCAATTTGTCCGTCTCGGCAATGTGGCAACCTGGCGACGCGCCGACCACACACATCGCGATTGTGGACGACATCACCGAGCAGAAACGCAACCAGGAAGAGTTGCAATTCACCAAGTTCTCGGTCGACAGTTGCAGCGTCTCCGTTTTTTGGATTCGCAAAGACGCAAGTTTCTTTTACGTCAACGACCAAACGACGCGTGAATTCGGGTACCCACGTGAAACGTTGTTGACGATGAACGTGCACGACATTGACCCGTCCTATCCGCCCGAGGTTTGGCCACAATATTGGGCGTCGATGCAACAGCAAAGACGCCTCAACTTTGAGACACAAATCCAACATCTCGACGGGCGGATGATCCCTGTCGAAATCGTCACATCGTTGATGGAGTACCAAGGTGAAGAGTTCGTCTTCGCCTTCGTCAACAACATCAGCGAACGGAAACAGGTCGCCGAGGAGCTACGACAAAACGAAGAGCGACTTCGCATGTTCGTTGATCAGGTCCCCGCAGTTCTTTGGACGACCAACTGCGACTTGCAATTCACCCTGTCGGCCGGTGGTGGACTCGCAGACCTCGGTTTGGAACCCGACCAGGTGGTCGGCACAAAGGTCTCGGACTTTTTGCAGTCGGACGATCCGAACTACATGCCCTATGCCCAACATTTGCGGGCACTCAGTGGTGAATCATGCGGGTATGAAAACGAAGTGTTGGATCGAGTGTTCCATGCCCACATGGAACCGTTGACCGACAGCCAAGGACAGATCATTGGGACAATCGGCGTAGCGCTCGATGTCACCGAGCAAAAAGAAACCGTCCGCCGGTTGACCGAAAGCGAGGAACGGTATCGACGACTGATCAACAATGCTCCGTTTTGCATTCACGAAATCGAACTGAATGGCACGATTTCGTCGATGAACAAAACCGGCCTCGAAATGCTCGGGCTTTCCAACGAGTCCGAAGTTATCGGCGTCAAATACCTCTCGGCCGTCTGTGACGAAGATCGTCAGCGTGTCTCGGACCTGCTCGAACAAGCCTACGAAGGTGAAACGAGTTTTTTCGAGTTCAAGACGTCCGCGAATCGTCATTTTCGGTCCTGCTTCGTCCCGCTTTTGGATGACGTTGGAATCATTCAACGGATCACCGGCATCACTGAAGACATCCATGAAAAGAAGCTGACCGAGGCCAATCTACGCAAACGCGAACAGCAGATGAAGGTGATGGCCGACTCGTTACCGGTCCTGATCGCCTATGTCGACATGGATGAACGGTACGTCTACCTCAACGCAACCTGCAAATCGTGGTGGCACCGAGGGCTCAGTTCATTGCCGCCACACGCACACGGCCAGACGATTGCCGAAACGGTCACTGAAGAACACTACCACGAACTCGTCCCCTACATTCGACGCGTCCAGGAAGGCGAGACGGTCGATTTCGAGACCACGGTCGATACGCCTTCGGGACAACGACATTGGCACGTCACCTATGCACCTCACGTTTCGGATGCGGGATCGCTAGTCGGGTTTTACATGCTGGTCGTTGACGCCACGGACCGCGTGCAAGCCGAGCGTCAATTCCGTCGCTCGCGAGAAGCGATGGACTTGGTGGTCGAAGGCACCTCACGTGTCACCGGCCGAGACTACTGTGCAAGTTTGGTTCGTCACCTCGCCCAAGCGACCGGCTTTCGTCATGTCGCCATTGCATCGGTCGAACGAAACAAGCCGAAAACGGCATCCGCGGTTGCCGTGTGCAGCGACGGCGAAATGGCAGATCACTTCGAATACGATCTCGAAGGGACACCTTGCGAACAAGTCATCTCGCAAGGGCAATGCCTCTACGCATCGGACGTCCAAAAGACGTTTCCCACCGACGACGTCCTTCGCGCGCTCGATGGTCAATCCTACCTCGGTGCGCCCTTGATCAATTCGTCGGGCGACACGATTGGTGTTCTGTTTGCCATCGACCGAAAACCGATGGACGACCACCACTTCCAACAACAAATCCTGCAGCTCTTTGCCGATCGTGCCGCTGCGGAACTCGAACGCATGTCGGTCGAGCAGGCGTTGCGAGCGAGCGAAGAGCTGTACCGCAACGTGGTCGAACTTTCCCCTGGCGTCATCATCGTCCATGTCGAAGGACGCATTGTGTTTGCCAACCCGGCCGCAACGCGATTGTTCGGGTGTGAATTGCAATCGATGATGGGCCGATCCATCATCGACCTCTTTGTGCCAGCCGATCGCGAACGCGTCGCCAATCGGATTCGCCGCATCACCGATCACGGCGAAACGGTCGAGCCGAACGAAATGCGGCTGCTGCGCGATGACGGGCAAATCGCCGACATCGAAGCGATCGGGACGCCGATTCAATTCGGAGGCAAGTCGGCCGTGCTCGCGATGGCCTTTGACATCACCGAACGCAAGCGATTCGAAAACGCGCTGCAAATCACCCAACATTCTGTCGACAACTCTCACACGGCAATCTTTTGGATCACGCCCAAAGGAGAATTTGCCTACGTCAATCAGGCTGCCTGTGACCTCGTTGGCTACACCGAGCCTGATCTGCTCGAACTCAACGCTGCCGATCTTGGAGTCGGATACAACGACAGTTTCTGGCAACAGGTCAAGAACCGCCAATCGGTGACCTACCAAACAAAGGCTCGCCGAGGTGACGACACCGAAGTCCCCGTCCTTCTGAGTGCGAGCTATTTCGAATTCAACGGTCAGGAATACGTTCTCGCATTCCTAACCAACATCAGTGATCAAGTCCGCGCCGAAACCGCACTGCGAGAAAACGAAGAACGCTTTCGTTTGGCCTTTGATCAACAGTTTCAATTCATGGCGATCCTTGATGCCGACGGTCGCGTCGTGGAAATCAACGACCTGCCCCTGCGAATGCAGAATGCCAGTCGCGATGACTACATCGGAAAGTACTTTTGGGACGCACCGGCCTGGGAAAAACTCCCGGAATGGCGCGAGACCATTCGCCAGCGCGTCCTTGATGCACCGAAGTCCGATGAACCGCTGCTGACAGAAGACACCTACATGCGCGGTGATGGATCACTCGGTGTGGCAATGGCCGCCTACTCGGTCATTCGCAAACAAACAGGCGAATTGCGTTTCATCCTGGTTCAAGCGACCGACATCACCGAACGCCGCAACGCCGAGATCAAACTTCGCGATGGTGAAAAGCGTTTCCGCGCGATCTTCAACTCAACGTTCCAGTTCATCGGTCTGCTCACCATCGACGGCCGACTTCTGGAAGCCAATGAAACGGCACTTCAATTTGGCAACGTCGAACCGGAAGATGTCTTGGGCCGGCCCTTTTGGGAGACCTTTTGGTGGTGCGATGACCCACCACGAATGCAGCGATTGCAAGACGCGATCAAGGCAGCAGCCGACGGACAATTTGTTCGCTACACCGAAGAAGTGCGCGGCGCAAACAGCGTCGAAACGATTGACTTTTCCATCAAACCAGTCCTCGACGACGATGGCCGCGTCACGTTGCTCGTCCCCGAAGGCCGAGTCATCACGGCGCAAAAACGAGCCGAGGATGCGCGGCGTAAAAACGAAGAGCTGCTCGAAGTCACCAACCGCTTGGCAAGTGTCGGTGGATGGGAACTCGATCTGGAAACGCGCGTCCTGAGCTGGTCCGCACAAACCTGTCGCATTCATGAAGTGTCGCCCGACTATCGCCCCGACCTCGACACCGCAGTCAACTTTTACGCCCCCGAAGCTCGACCGGTCATCAGCGACGCCGTTGACGCCGCGGTCAAGACGGGCGCGTGCTGGGATTTGGAACTTCCGTTGATCACCGCCAAGGGCAACCGCCGCTGGGTTCGGGCTCAAGGTGTCGCCGAACGTATCGATGGCAAGGTCGTTCGCCTACATGGCGCGCTGCACGACATCACTGAACTTCGCGACGCCGAGGAAGAGAGCCGCAAACACCGTGATCTGCTCGCGCATGTCACCCGCCTAAGCACGATGGGCGAAATGGTTGCCGGAATCGCTCACGAAGTGAAGCAACCTCTCTACGCCATCACCAATTTTGCCACCGCCAGCAGCGTCACACTCGACAATCTCGAAAACAACGTCATCGACGCATCCACCATTGGCGAACTTGCCGAATGGAACCAAGGTGTGCGGCAGGCGTCGAAACGGGCAAGCGAAATCATCAAGCGGTTGCGAGAATTCTCACAGCGCCGCGAAAGCACTCGAGATCGACTCGACATTGCTCAAGTGGTTGGCGAATCGATCGAGCTGGTTGCCTTCGAAGCACGCCGCTTCGAAGTCCAAGTCGAAACCCTGTTTGAAGAAGACCTGCCTCCTGTTTATGCCGACCGCGTGCAGGTCGAACAGGTGATGGTCAACCTGTTACACAACGCCTACGAAGCCTTGTCCGATCAGGACGTTGCACGAAGGGTGACAGTGCGTATCCGCCGCGGCGACGGCGTCGTCGAACTCGAAATCGAAGACAACGGACCAGGCATTCCAGTCGATCAACACGGAAAACTTTTTGAAGCCTTTTACACGACCAAGACCAGCGGGATGGGAATGGGATTGGCGATCAGTCAAACCATTATCGAAGACCATGGTGGCCGACTGTGGGGATCAGTCAACGATGAGGGCGGGGCCACTTTCCACGTTACTTTGCCATATCGCCGCGAGGCGACCATGCACACTTGAGGGGTAGACCAATGTCTGAAAACGCAACGGTGTACATCGTCGATGACGACGAAGGCGCTCGACAATCACTGCGAGCGGTGACCCGATCGATGGGCGTCCACGCCGAAACCTTCGAATCAGCCGAATCCTTTTTGGCCGCGTTTGATCCCAACCAACACGGGTGCCTTGTCACCGACTTGCGCATGCACGGGATGAGCGGTATCGAGCTGCAAAAGAAACTTGTTGACGACGGTGTCACCCTTCCAGTCATCATCATTACCGCCCATGCGGAAACCCCGTTGACCGTCCAAGCGGTCAAAAAGGGTGCCGTCAATGTGCTGGAAAAACCGTGCCGCGACTATGAGTTGTTTGACGCCATTCGCGACGCACTCGCCGCCGACGCCCAGGCTCGTCGCAACCGTTCGCGTGTGAACGAACAACGCGACTTCCAGAAACGCCTCGCCGCGCTCTCGCCCGATGAACAGCGAGTCCTCGAGTTGATGGTCGACGGCGTCGCCAACAAAGTGATTGCTCGTCGCGTTGACGTCAGCATCCGCACCGTCGAATCGCGGCGGCAACGAATCTTCGAAAAGACCAACACCCACTCTTTGGCCGAACTGGTGCGAATGGTCACCGAATCGCGTCTTACCGAAAACACCTAAGGGCGGTTCGCTCAACGCACCCGCCACACTCTACCTCGCCTCCCCACACTTCCCACCTCAGTACACGCCTGGCATCGCTGCGCCCGGAGTTCGTGTTTCACGAAGTCACTCTGATTCGAATCGATCCAGGTCCGCTCTTGACGTTGATCCGCATAAAGTGATAGCAGAGCATCACGATGTGTTGTTCTCGCCACCTTACCGCTGTTTGCGCGCTCGCGATCCTGCTGGCCAACGCTGTTGCTGCGCAAGCTCCGATCCATTCGCCGCCCCCTGGCAACATTAGTGGGGACGCTATTGATTGGGGCGCGATCCCGACGCAATTCGATCAATCGAAACCCTGCGTCCTGCTGCACAATGACAATGTCTTGTTTGGGACTGCGGTCCAGGAAGGCGACTACGTTGTCGTTCGCAAGGGACCGGGCAACCAAATCCGCTTGCCAAGGCGCCAAGTCGCCTGTTGGGCCGACTCGCTCCGCGACCTGCACCAATACCGAGTGGATCACCGCCGTACCGCCAGCCTCGATGAGCTTGTTGAAGACGCAAAATGGTGTACCCGTTACGAGCTTTTTGATCTCGCCTACGATCAACTCGAACTCGTCCTTGCAATCCACCCCAAACACAAAGAAGCAACGCGACTGCACGAGCGCATCAATCGCCTGATCGCCCCCACGTTCGACAAGCCGACCAGCGACCCGCAAACGATTCGACCGGTGGGACACACCGAGCCGACAGGCGTTCAAGCTCAAACGGACGAAATCCAAGAGCCCAACGTCAGCCCACTGGCGCTGCAAACCTTCGCAGCCGATGTTCAACCAACGCTGATCAATCGTTGCGCCCGCTGCCACGACCAACTGGGCAAAGAGGAGGTGCGTTGGAGCTTGATTGTGCCCACCAATGGCACGCGTGCCTCGGGCCGGATGACCAAACAAAACCTGCTTGCAACCCTGCGATTTGTCGAACCGGGCAACGTCGAACAATCCGAGTTCTACATCAAGGCCACAACCGCACATGGTGGCGAGAAAGCGCCACTGGACGCGCGACACGAAAAGGCGATCTTCACGCTGCGGCGCTGGCTACTTGCCTTCGGTTCGATTGACACTTCGTCTCCCAAAACTCCGACCGCATTGCATTCGGACGACGAGCCAACGAACGATCACACCGGCAATGAAACCGCCGACATCGAGAATCCTTGGGACCAACAGCGACGCTCGACGAACACTCCCTCAAGGCTGCCGCGCGTTGCCAACCCGTTCGATCCCGAACTCTTCCATCGCAAAGTCGGCATGCGTTAGGCCGCGAATCGCCGCCTCCCGCCCTCTCCGCCGCTCCATCGTAGGTCATGCTCCGCATGACAGCCGTGCGCACGGCACACCATCGTCGCCTTTCGCTCCTATTGTTTTTTGAATGTCGCCTTTCGCTCCGCGAAAGTAGCGTCCACCCACTTCTTGCTCTCCGACCGCGTTACCGTCGACTCCGCGAAAGGCAACACAATCACTACCTCAGGAAACGCCCCTACGACCAACATACTTTTTCTCAGCGTTCCGGTTTGCTCCACCGTAACGGTCACCCTAGCCGCTCGTTCAATCCGATAGCTGCCCCTGTGCGCACTTGGTTTTGCGCATGCTGCCAAATCAATACGACCCCATTGATAGGACGGGTGCTATGCGAGCGCGATCAGTTCCTGCGGCTTGTGCCGCCATCGTTGCAATGATGACGCTCATCGAGTGCATGCCTGCTCTTGGCGACTTGCCCTTTGCCAAGCGAAGCCGCTCGCGGACTCGATGTTTGTTACCCGACCACAACTACGGCAACAACGTTTGGCCTTTCACCGAGCCCCGCGGGATCTCGCAAACAACGTTGGCCGTTGCCGCAACCGACCCAACGGACAAGGGACAGCTGAGCAAACCCTTTCACTTTCGCGCCAACTCGGTCACCATCGGTCCCATCACTGCCGATCATGTTGGCCTCTTGCTCGACAAGAATGGCAACCTATTCGCTTCCGGGCGATTCACTCATGACGGCGGTGACGGTGGTTTGATCGGCGGACACGTTGGCGTGAAACTTCGCTTTTATGTTGCCCCGACTTCCGCATCCGCGCCCGAGTTGACGTTGGTCAACCAGCCGCCCAGAGAGGGCGACGAGGAACAAACGACCTCAGCGGACATCGCAACACCTAATTCAGTCAATCGACTTCCAGCCGACGCCTACATGGTGCTGCAAGCCGAGAACCGGTTTTGGGTTTCACGCGGCGGGCCAACTACCGTGAACTTGCTCGCCCCCACCTCCACAGCGAAGATTGCCCACCCCCTATCAGTGCAATTCAGTAAGATCACCCACATCGAGGTAGAGCTGGAATACCAGAAGGACCGATAAAGCGGGATGTAACGATTATTACGGCATCCCGCAATCGGCGTATTCCAATTGATAATGCACTGCCCGCATTAGCATCTTGGGGCCGATTGCTCCGTCCATCACTGCATCGCAGGTAGCGTGGACGCATCCAACCGGGGAGAGCAATCGATGGCACGCCGTGTCAGACGTGGCTTGTTAGGTACCACTGCGCTCATCGCAGTGATGGTGGCGATGCGCGCCGATCAGGCGACCGCCCAATACACATCCGAGGCGGGACTCAACGACCTTGTCATCATGGACCCGGGCGTTCATGAGCGCGGATTACCTGGCGTCGAGCTTCAGCATATTCAAGGCCAGGGGCATAAGATTGACATCCCGCCCAAGGTTCATGTCCACCGTTACTACTACAGCGGCGACAAGGTCTTTCAAGCGCCCATCATCCAGGGCGGACCGACCGTTGTCGTTGCCAATCATCCCAAGACGAACGAGCGGATGTATGTCGACGTGGTGTTACCAGCCGGTGCACCGCGCGTCAAACACACGGCCCATTCGATCATCTATATCTACAGCGACAAACGAGTCGAGATCAAGTTTCGCGGCTTCCCGTTTGATCCCTGTGTCGCAGTCGTCAAGCACCATAGTGGCAAAGGCTTTGGTGTGGCTGTGCGAGATGCAAAGGAACATTGCCGCGAGCATGTTTCCGAAAAACTCGCCTCATCGACTGCGATCAACTCCATGAAAGAAGTCTGCGCCGACGGTGCCGACTTCTTGGGAGGCATCAAGACGGGAGCAGGCAAGTTGGCTTCGAAGGGATCGGACAGTGTCAAGACGCTCAGTAATCTGATCCCCGGAGTGACTTACCTCAAGAGTCTCCGCGACCAAGGTCCGCAAACGCAGTACGAAGCAACGGTCGAGCGAGCAGCCACCAAAGCCGCCCGCCAAGAGACCCCCTTCGTCCGCACCAATCGTTAAACCGCTCGGGCGCCATTCGTGCCTACCCAAAACACATTCAGGTCCACCGACGGATACCAGGAACTGAACGATGAAACGGAAGTCAGACAAAATCATCCTGTTCGGACTCGCTCTCAGCCTGGCCGCCTTCGCCGCCACAAAGAGTGTCGCGTTCTGGCGCCCCGATGACAGCCTGAAAAAGATCACTGTAAAGGCAACCGCAACAGTCAAAGCAGATGGTGTTGCGCTGCGGACAAATTCGCAAACGCCTACGCTGAAACTGCAGTTCGGTGACAATTTCAACAAGGGATCGTTGAAATACCAGATCGGCGACTCCACTCCTCAAACCGTCGCTGTGACAAGCACCAACACGGATCAAGATTTGCCGGTTTCCCAGCCGCTTGACGCAGGCGCACAGTCTCTCTCCATCGAATACACACCCGAAGGTGAAGCATCCCCTACCGCAAAAGGGACCTTTCAAATCACCTTCGACAATCAAGCTCCCCAGGTCGTCGACTTCTACCGCGAAAAGAACACCTTCGTTGTTAAGTTCAAGGACACCGACACGGAGGCAGGCTCGCTGGCGCAGGGCTTGATCGTTCGACAAAAACTCACCGGCGGCAGCACTCACGCTGTTACTGGAACGTTCGCGCTCTCTTCCGACAACACCACGGCGAGTATGGCGCCAGCGGCGGTCACACCTGGAGCCTACGAACTGGCCCTTACGGCAAAACTAACAGACGACTTTGGGAAAGCAGCGACCGCAATCACGTACCCAAAAACGGTCAATATCCCATTCACCGAACCGTCAACGTCCGTCGACGGTGTGGCGTTCACGATCGATCAAGTGACTGGTGTGCAACGCCTCTCCGATGTCGCAGGTGCTTACTACCTCAGCAGCAAACCCCAGATCGCGCTCGACATCGACGGATCCCCAACAGGATCGACCCACGTGATTCCCTTTGTCAACGGCGTCGCGCAAGGCGCAATCACACTCGGGAACGCCTACAACGTCACGCTAGAAAAGGAAGGCACGAACCAAGTCAGTATTGCGTTCCGCGTTGGCGACAAGGTTTCGGCTCAAACGGCCCCAATCCGCGTTTACCTCGATACGATTGAACCACGCATTGTTCAGGCGGAAGTTCTGTCCGTCCCAAGTTCAACCGGCACCTCACCTGCGCTCAATCTCGTTTTCGAGTCGTCTGATTTTGCCTCCGACCTTGCCAACCGGACACCGTTGTTCGAAGTCAAGCATCAAGAAACAGGCGGATTCACCACCGTGACCGCCCAACCCAATGTGACCGTCAACGGCCGAACCATTCGATTGGTCTACAGTACCCTGCCGTCGGGTCGATTCGAAATCACGCCAACGACAAACATTGCGGACCGCGCCGGCAACACGGCGAGCACATCAAAAGCATGGTATGTCTCGATCTTGCCTGAACGCGAGTTCGGCCAGCATGTTGAATTCACACCCTATGCACCTCCCAAACCGCAGGACATCCCCAAGAGTGGCTTCAACCCGGGCGACTACGTAGAAACACGCGTTGCTCGACTCTACTACTATCGCGATGCCCATCGAGTCGCACAGATCATCAATCGAAACATTCGATCCTACAACCAAGCCGCCGTGACGCAGGCCGAACGGCGAGCGGAGAACTCGCGCGATGAAGCCGATGCGGCGACTGACACGCGACGAGAGAAAGAGCGTGCTGCCGTGCGAGCAGCCGACCGAACGCGTGCGGAAGAACAACGTCTCGCTCAAGCCCAGCAAACGCTGGCCAACGCCCAGCAGCTGAACACTTCGATCAAATCGGACAATATCGCACTCAATAACCTACCCGCAGACAGCGATGGGAATCTAAGCGAAGCGGACACTGCGAAAAAGAAGGACCTCGAAACTCGCATCGCCAATGCACAAGCGAGTCCTTATTACGTCGAAGACACAGCCAATCTTGAACAACAGGTCGCGGCGCTCGAGCAATCCGTCGCAACACTTCGCGAAGCCGAACTCGACCGCCGCGATGAGTGGAACGATGCGCAGGCGAAAGAAACGCGTGCGAAGGAACGGCAGTTTCGCGATGAAGTCACGGCGGCCGAAACAGATCCAGACACTTATGTGCCAGGCGATCTCAACTCCGTCGACCCGGTCACCCAATGCTCCATCTCGGTCATTGGCGAAGGCTTGATCCAGCTGCGCGGCCCCATCAAGGGCATCAACAAAATCCGCACCATGATCAACCAAATCGACTCACCGGTCGGCCAAATCAAGATCGGTGTCTTCACCGTTCAGATCAACGGCGAAGAGGGCGAGAAGATGGAAAAGGTGCTCGGTAACGCCGAGAGCAACATCGATCTCTCGCGGTTTCTCGTCAATCGATCACTCGACCTGCTCCGCCGCGCGATTCAAACCGAAGCCGCGGAAATCGCTGCCCAATGTGATCTTCACGGACACTACCAAGTCGACCGTGACCGCCGCTATTTGTATGCCTTCTTTGGGCGTGATTTCATTGACGAACTCTTCGCAATGGATTCGGAGTTCCTCAAAACGGAAAACAAACTTCTGTCCCTGCATGCCATGGACACGATCAGCTTCAACCGAGCGATGTTCATCCTCGCGCTTGCCAAGAATGACGTGCGCCAGCGGATCATCAGTCGGTTCGTCGTCGATGCCAAGACGGAGCTCGCTGATGCGGAATACGATTTCCGACGCTCAAGCGAACTCAAGCCCCACCGCACTCAAAAATTCTTCCCGCCGTGGAATCGAGCTCATCTTCCGATCAAGAACAACTACAAAAAAGAACTGGTCGTCTGCGAGGCTGTCCATCGCAATGCCCAGCAACGCTACCACTTCCGCAACCTGCGAGGCTTCTTTGACGTCGGCTTCACCAACCCCGACGCTATGAATCCTATGCAACGCGAGTTCATTCGCCTTGCCCAGATCTTCAAAGCAAGACTCGTTGCCGAAATGGAATGGAAGCAACGAGTCATGGAGCGAGCGTTGATCGAAGAACGGTCAAATGACGACAACGCGAAATTTGCGGTGATGCAGAGGATCCACAAAAAGGCGTTGCAGGAGCTTGAAGCGACTTATCTCACACAGCTCGAAGCCAACAAAGTCGTCCAGAGTGCTGCTCAAGCGCTTGCCGACGCGTTCAACAACGCGGAGTCCGCCACCCGTTTTGATGACACTCAAGTTGATGCACTCCAAGAGCAGCAAACAAAAACACTCAATCAAGCCCGAGCTGCGATCCGCGATAGGGGAATAACGATTGATTCACCAGAACTCAAATCGCTGTTCCGCAAGGGATTCTACGCACCAAATACCCCCTACACCGAACTGGAAAGCCTGATTGCAGCCTCGACAAATGCGGTATGGATGACCGAACAGGAAAGAGACTTCATTAACAAAACCGCTGAGTCGATGAAAGAGACACGCGCACAATTCGCGGCGCCAAAAATCACCGATGCACTCAAAGCACTTGAGTTGCTAAAGAATCGAGCGCCCGACGCGATCGGAATACGTGATCGCTACTACAGTTTCATTGCGTTGGTTGAAGACTCAAACGTCGGCACCTCGCAATTCAACGACGCGTACAATGAATTCCTTTCGTACTTGAATTCGCTTGAGACCACCGATTTCGTCGAAACAGTCAAATCCCTGCTGGATCAACTCTACAAGGCCAAACGCGACAGTATCTCAGCACGCGTTGCGATCTCTACTGTCAACGACTTCCTTGAAGAAACCCGTGGCGACCTGGATCATCGCAAGCTGCTTGACCTACTGATTGACGAACAGCAAGACAAGTTCATTGAACTTGTTGAGGGTACTCGATCGCATATTTCGGTGATCGACCAGTACTTGAAGCGGCTGTCGATTGCGATCGAAGACGATTTCAAAGTGCAGTTCTATGACCCCGCCTTCGTCCGCGTTCGCGAAGCGGCTCGCGGACGCGCGGTCAACCTGAGTCAAGTCGAACGGACCACGATCCTGACCAACAACCGCGACTTTGCCAAAGTCGACCCTCAGGCGATGATGGAGTTTGACCTCCCGAAACGTCAAATCGCAATCAAAGAAGCGTTTGACGCGGCGAAAGCGTTGGTCGAAGACACGGGCGCGTTGATCAACGACCCAACCTTCTTGAGTGCGTTCCAAATGATGGGTGGCGGGACCAATCCGTCGGTCGTCAAGAATCTCGTCCCGGGACAATCGCAAACGCTCGACCAACACATCATGGGTCACGCGCCGCCGCCGACCGGTCAAGGAACACCTGGTTCCGCACTGCAAAGCCTCGTTCCAGAACCATCGATCTTCAAATTGGAAACGGGAACAGGTTTTCAGATTCGACCAGTGATGCAGCCCGATGGCGATTCGTGTGTTTACGATTTTGACTACATGTACACAACGAACATCCGTGAACCCGTTCGTGCGAATGAAAAACACATTGGTCGCATCAAGCGTCACTTCGTCCACACTGCCGTTCAAACGGGCAACTTCGAGGTGCGTGAAATCAGTCGGTACCAGGTCGCGTTAAAGGTATCGAGAACAAGCCGGGGTGTGCCACTTCTGGAAGACATTCCGATCGTCGGTGCTGCATTTCGTCCCGCACCGAGTGCCGAATCGTCGCTTCAACAGAACGTCATTTTCGGTCAAACCAACCTCTACCCAACGCTCTTCGACTTGATGGGATTGCGTTGGGCACAGCAGGTCGTTGATCTCGACCATACCGCGTTGCTCGAGTCAGAGCATGTGATTCGTGGGCGCCAGAAATCGATGCGTGACTACGTCTTCCGTGTGGCTTCAGAGAGGGTCGATCGTTTTCTCGATGTAGAAAACAAGGCCCCGTCATCCTACCGCCCTGATTTCTACCGCTCGCAAGTGCTTGCGTCGCCGCATCACCCAAGCGGCTATAGCTACAAGCACGCCAGTCCCGATCCAACCGGAAATGGCTATGAACGGTTCGACCGACGCCCGCCTGAAATGCAGGAACCTCCCTACGAGCGATACCGGCATTACCCGGCTCAGCAGCAACGAATCGCACCGATGTATTCCGAAGAGATCATCGAACCTCAATACGGTGCGCCGAGTGTCTTGCAGGCTCAACCGGGACAAGTGAATCGCGAAACCTCCATCCCTCAAGATGCGGTGCGTCCAAGCTACATCCCCGGGCGTTCCGCCCCTTATCGCCAGCGGCGCACAATGCCGAATCAACCAAGCGAGAGGACAGAACCGGAGCTGATCCAGCCGATGCAATCTCTTCCCTCGCAGATCGTGCCACAGGTGCCGGCACCTCCGCATGCGCCGGTCCATATCGCTCCAATCAACGACGCGCCCCTTGAGGTCGAGGACCTTCCACAGCCAACCACAGGAGCGTCGAACGTTCGCAGACAACAATGGCATACCAACCAGTCTGTCGACCGGTCTTATGCCATAAGGCCCTCAGCGCAGGCAACGAGTCCGACCGCGCGCGCTATGACACACTCGTCGCAAGTGATGCGTGCGACTGCAGTGCAACCGCAGGGTCGCGCCGCTCTGCAAAGTGTCGTACCCGCCAGCTACGAAAAGATGCATCCAAGCGTCCCGCGCACAAAACGATTGCCACCCGTGCGTTAGGCAAAGTGCGAAGATCGTTATGGGCAATGGGCTCGTTTGTGGACGGATGTCCAGAATGGTAGACTCCAACGCAGAGGTATACCATGATCACCAAACGAGTCATTGGGCGAACCATAATGTTCAAGACGACACAACCAATCGCAGCCGCAGCACTTCTCGCGCTGCCTCTTCTCGTCGGATGTGGCCAAGCCGCTTCACCAAAGGCGACAGTTAACTCTCAGCCACAGGCGGAAGCCGACAACGCGTCCAACGTCACCGATCGGACGGAAACGATTGAGATCAAACTGCCCGAGTCGCCCGTGCTCGCTGAGATCGAGACGGCGATGGCCAAGGTCCCTGAGCCTCAATCGATTCAGCAGCATGTTGAACTCCTTTCCACTGCGTTCAACGATGCACGCAACGAAATGATGTCCAAAAAGCTTGCGCCAGGCGATGCAGAAGTATCGGACGTCTTCCGCAAACAATTCTACGAAAACGACCAGTTCCGAAAACTCGAGGCGATGGTGCTTCAGTGGGAAGGCAGCAAGTGGCTGACCGAAGCCGAGCAAGAAACGGTCGCTGAAGTCTCTCAGATGCTCGAGACCGCTCGCAGTGAAAACGCGCCACCACCGGTCACCGATTTGGGCGAACTGCTGAGAACTGTCGACTCGAGGCGTGGCGAATGGTCAAGCATCCTCGAAAAATATCGTGGTCTCCGCGAGTCGATTGAAACGTCGGCTGACCTGACGGGAGAAGAATTGGACGCCGCCGTGGACGCGTTCCGACAAGAGCTTGATGGCCAAAATAACGAGGCGTCCTCTGCCCTGCTCGACGAAGTAAAAGAAGTTTACGAAGCGGCGAAATCGTCCGTGGGAAAAAAAAATGCCAGCGATCAGTGACGAAGACATCCTTGCCCGCATGAGCGACAAGTGCGAAACCGGCATGACTCCGTTTGAGTTGCGTGAGGCAGTACTAAAGTACATGTCCGAGCCAAAGAAACGCCGCATTCGCAAACGCTGGGATGAATTGCTTTTCTTTTTCAATGCATGCGAGCTTGACGGAAACGGTCAATACGATTGCGATCCGTAAGCCGCAATTCAAATGGGGACAATACGATGGCAATCTCTGACTCAGAAATTCTCAAACTAATGAAAAAGCGTTGCCGCCCAGGCATGACGCCATTCCAATTGCGCGAGGCAGTTGTCGCAGATATGGAAGAAGAGGATCGCGAACGAACGATGAGCCGCTGGGACACCCTCCTCTTCTTTCACTCTTGTGAAATGGGATCCAACGGCCGCTACACCTGCAAGCTCTAGACAGGCAAGGCAGCGGCTAACGCTTCGCCGAATCGATCTTACTTGCTGATGTCTTTCACAGTGATCGTGATTGGCGTTCCAGTGATTGGAATCGGTTTTCCATTGGGCAACTTACCTTCAATGGTGACGGTCAGTGTTCCATCTCCCAATGCTCGCGACCAATTTGGTTTGATGGCACTGGCCAAGCCTTTGGTCGAAATCTCCGCTTTTGCCTGGTTGAACACAAGCATTGTTTTCTCGGTGAGGACTTCCTTTGTACCGCCAGCTGCGAGTGCGACGGAGAATTTCAATGTAACAGGCACAGCGACCCCATCGCTTAGCATCAAGCCATCCCCTTTGGTCGCTTCCAGCTCAATGGTGGTCGAAGTACCTGTGTCGAACACAAAACTCTTGGCCTCTGTCTTGCCAGGCTCATAGGTTGCGCCCGCGTCGAGAGCTGCAGTATTGATTTTGATTGTCTCGTCATTGGTTCGAAGCGCGAGGCTTAACTTCGCCTTCAGAGCGGCAATCTGCTTATCGTAATTCGTGATCTTGGCTTCGGCGGCCTTCACGCGTTTTTCGAGAGCGTCCTTGGCATCGATCGCTTTCTGAGCCTTGTCCTTGGCTGCATCGGCCGCACGTTGTGCTCTGGCCGCATCTTCCCTTGCAGCCTCGGCGGCTCTTTGTGCCTTTTCGGCCAAGTCAATCGCGTAAGTGACGGGATCGAGCATATCCTCCTCAGCTGGTTCCTGAAAAGCGACGAGCTCTTGAGCGGTAAACCGTATCGCCTTTTTGTCACCAGCTTGCACCCAAGCCGTTTTTGTCACAGGCGTCTTTCCGGGAAGCGAGGCCGTGACTTCTGTCAAAGAACCTTCGTCCACCTTCAATCCCGTTAACGTGTAGACACGACTTCCCGCGTGGACACCGCCGAGCACCTGTCGACGAGTTTTCTGTTTGTTCACCATCACCTCAGCCGAGTCGTCGACCCAAACCTGCAACCGCGCCGTCGTCGTTTGGGGGCATGTCCGTGGCTGCAGACGGCTACTGGAACCGTTGGCTCCGGCGACTCCCTCATTCCCATCAAATGATGCGTCGCTCACACCACAACCGCATTGCCCCGTCCCGCAGGAACCGCATGTTGCGCTGTAATGAGCCTCGTAAACCGCGGTACGTCGGCTGCCATCCAAGTTGAAGACCGGATCCTGGTACGGTGGATGGTGGTCGTACCACTGAGCCTCTGCGGAGGAGAGGGTGACGACCAAGAGAAGCGCAAAACAACTACTGACACGCTGCAAAAGCATGATGAATTCTCCACCGGAAACCGGCCCCAGGTAGAGCCGCTGGACGAACTTGTGAATTGGATGGTTCCAGGATACCTCAAGACATTCGCGTTGCTTTAAATTGAGCAAGCGAATTCCCCTAAAACTCCTGCGTTCGTCCTCGCCAATAAAACACTTGTACAGCGCCGATAGCTCATCGTGGCGACGGATTTCGCTAGAATCACCCCATGACCAAGCCGACACCTAAACCGATTGCGCCGGCCGATGTTCCTCAACTGGCGTTAGACGTCCTTCGTGAGGATCGTTTTCCTGTGCTTGCTTCGGTTGACGGCGACCAGCCTCGCGTGCGTCCGGTTTCCCCTGTTCGTACCGACCGCTTCACTGTCTACGTGGCGAACTTGCGGGCCTATCACAAAACCGTTGAGATCGAGGCCAATCCCAAGGTCGAACTCTGCTACCTCAGCAAAGCCCACGACCAAGTTCGGATCACCGGAATCGCCAAGGTCGAAACGGATTCCCAATTGCTACAGACGATTTGGGACGACAACCCATTGCTTCGCCAATACCTCGTCTCGATCGACAATCCAGAACTGATCGTCTACCGCATCGAGCCACAACGCGTCCGCTTCATGCGCGAATGGGCACTTGAGTACCACGACGTTGATCTGACATATCAAGGTGACACCGAACCAGCCTGATGCGAGAACTCTTTCGAACGCTGCCACTGATGTGCGTGGTGCTTCTTGTTCCAATCGTGCCTTTCCTTTTCTTTGGTGCACAACTTGAAGATTGGCTGCGTGGTATTGCCGAGGATCCGCCCGCGACACCGGTGACCGCTGCACTTGTGATCGGGCTACTGGCGACCGACATCCTGTTGCCAATCCCGTCAAGCGTGATCAGCACATTGTGTGGCTGGCAGCTTGGTTGGTGGCGCGGCACGTTGGCGACTTGGGTCGGGATGAACCTTGGCGCGATCCTTGGATTCGGACTCGCGCGAAAGTGGGGCAAACCCTTTGCACTCTGGTTCTCCAAAGGCGAAGACCTCGACCGAATGCACGAGGTCTCTCAGCGATACGGACCGCTTGTGCTTGTACTCACGCGTGCCATGCCGGTCTTTGCAGAAGCCACCGTCTTGATCGCGGGCATCCATCGTTTGACTTGGCGACGATTCCTACCTGCCGTGCTGCTCAGCAACCTTGGGATCGCCATCGCCTATTCCGCATTCGGCGACTTTGCCCAACAGCACCAATGGCTGCCGCTCGCTTTGGGAGTTTCGGTCGCCATTCCCGTCTTGATTGCAGCGGCCGCCAATCGTTGGCTACCAAACACGCCGTAGTGGATGAGGCAACGAATCCCGGACTCGCAAGTTCCCCCAAATGCTGGTGCCAGAAATGCGAGCTTGAACGTTCGGGGCCGCAAAATGCGAGTCGTTGGCTGGTTGGGAAGGACTCGATCAGTGATCGGGGGGACTCGTTGCCTCGTCCACTACGGCTTGATCGAGTACACTTTTAGAGGCGTTTTCTTCTCCGAGTTATTGAGACCGAAAGGTCGACAGATCCATGTCTCTTCGCAGCGTTCAGTGCCCCGGATGCCAAGCGGTCGCCAATGTGCCAGCCGCAATGACCAGCGTTCGTTGTCCCTCTTGCGGCACCGTTTGGAACGTCAACAACCCGGCCCAAGCGACAATCTCGGCAGCCGCCAAACAAGCTTCGGCACAAGCGGCACCACCGAAAGTCGACGATGATGAATCGTCCGTGTCCAACACCGTCCTCATTGCCGGTGTTTTGGCAGGCGCGTTCATTTTCATGGTTGCGATCATGGGCGTCGCGGTTGTCGTGCTCAATCGCGAATCGCCCGAACCGGTTGCGGTCGAACCCGAAGACACAATCAAACCGCTCGAGCCAGAAGAATTCCGAGTCGTGAATCTTCCCGAAGAGCAACGGAAGCGCATTTATGACGACTACCGCAAGGTTGCTCGGACGACAGTTGAAAAACCGCTTGCCCTTCCGCAGGGGACGAAGATCCGCAAGAACTTGGAAGTCATGCTTCAAAAGACGTACGATCGCGAACTCAATCGCTTCGCCGCTCTGCACGACATCACGGTTGACGATGTGCAAGAAGTGATCAAAGAAGGCGACGCAAAGAACTGGGACACCTCACCTCGCTCTCACGCAGTTCGCGACGGCAAACGTGTGTACGCGAAAGAAAAGAGCGAAGGCTGGGAAATGAACAAAAACCGCAAACCAATCTAATCTCTCCACTACCCCCCTCCCCCTTCCTCCCTCCTAGGCTGCGATTCTAAGAAAGTCGCTTTTCGCTCCGCGAAACGTGCGTCCACAAACGCAACTTTTTCCAAACAACAGGCGACTCGATCGCAACTCGACGGAATCGAATCACAGCCCCTCGCTCGGTCCTCAACATGAAAGCTTGGTTGCTCGCAGCCTCGATGGTTTTTGGCTTCTGTTGCGCCACATCGTCTCACGCCACTGCCACAGACGATTGGCCGATGTGGCGGTATGACGCCAGCCGTAGCGCCGCATCCGACAACGTGCTGCCCAAAGAGTTGAATGTCGTCTGGTCGCGCAAACTCACCGCGCGCGTTCAAGCGTGGGACGATCCGCTGAACCTCGACCTGATGACCTACGATCGCGTCTTCGAACCGATCGTTTTATCAGGACGGATGTTCGTTGGCTTTAACGACGCCGACAAACTCGTTGCCCTCGATGCGAAAACAGGAAAAGAGCTCTGGACCTTCTTTGCTGATGCGCCGATTCGTCTGCCACCGGCCGGATCAGGCGATCGGGTTTGTTTTTGCAGCGACGATGGGCACCTGTACTGTGTCGATGCAAAGACCGGAAAACTGAATTGGAAATTTCGGGGCGCCCCCTCCTCGCAACTCGCCATCGGGAACCGCAGGATCGCGTCGGCTTGGCCTGCCCGTGGCGGCCCGGTGATCCGTGACGACGCCGTCTACTTCGCAGCCAGCATTTGGCCTTTCATGGGGACGTTCGTCTACGCACTCGATGTCGAATCCGGGCGCGCGCTTTGGGTAAACGATCACACCGGTTCGCAATACATCAAACAGCCTCACAGCGCGCCGTCGTTCGCCGGAGTCGCGCCGCAGGGTGCGTTGGTCGCGACGCAGAAGACGTTGCTTGTTCCTGGTGGCCGTAGCGTGCCCGCGGCTTTTGACCGTGCGACGGGCGAGTTTCAGTACTTTGAAATCAACGCGGGCGGCAAAGGAACCGGCGGCTCGTTCGTCTGCGCGGATGACCAGCACTTTTACGTCCACACGCGGCACAAAGGAACGCGAGCGTTTCGAATCGCAGACGGCGTCAAGACAGCGTTCATGCCCGCCGAACCGGTCCTAGCTGGCGAGCTGGTCTTTTCAGCGCAATCGGAAGAAGAAAAGCATTACGTTCGGGCATACGACCGAAAACAAAAACTCGTCTGGGAACTCGAGGTCGATGGGACCGGCGACCTCGTCCTCGCCGGCGACTCGCTGGTCGCTGCCGGAGCGGACTCGATCACGCAAATCGATCTTTCAAAGAATCGACGCAAAGCCACGATTGCTCGGAAGGTTGCTTTTGACCGAGGCAAAATTGAACGCTTGATTGTCGCCAGCGGCATGTTGTTCGCAGTGACGATCGAAGGCGAACTGATCGCGATGGGCAGCGGCCCAACCATCAATCTGCTCGCCGACGAAAACCAGCTCGACGCCTCCCCGGACGAAGACGCACAAAAGGTCGTTTCGCAGCTGACGCAACTGGGCGACGCCGAAGGTTACGCCCTTTGGTATGGGAATTGGGATTCCGCTTTGCTGCAAGCCTTGGCATTCCAATCGCCCTTCGAGCAACTTGCGATTGTTTGCTCGGACAACGAATCGGTCGAGCGCGGCCGCCAAGCTCTTGATGCCGCCGGACTGTACGGCAAAGTCACGTTGCACCACGGCGACGCTTCTTCCTTTCAAGCACCGCCGTATGTCGCCAACATGATCTTCGTCGATGCATCGGATCGACACGTCTCGAACCCCGATTCACTCGACACGGTTTACGAATCGTTGCGCCCCTACGGCGGCACGATGGTGTTGTTGAGCCAACGGAATCGGGGCGGGTTACTAAAGCAAATCAAAGGACTCGATCTTTCTCGCGCTCGCGTTGCCGAAAGTGAACTCGGAGTCCTCGTCCGGCGCACCGGACCACTACCCGGCGCGGCCGATTGGACGCACCAGTACGGCAGCATTGCAAACACCGTCAAGTCGGACGACAGTCGTGTCAAACTGCCACTGGGCATCTTGTGGTTTGGAGGAAGCAGCAACATGGATGTGCTGCCACGACACGGTCATGGCCCGCCCGAACAAGTGGTCGGCGGTCGGCTCTTTATCCAAGGCATGAACTCGCTCAGTGCCCGCGATGTCTACACCGGTCGCGTCCTTTGGAAACGTGACTTCAAGGATTTGGGCACCTTCGATGTCTACTATGACTCGACCTATGAAGACGTCCCCCTGAACCCCAAGTACAACCAAGTTCACATTCCCGGTGCCAATGCGCGGGGCACAAACTTTGTGGTCACCCCCGAGCATGTTTACATTGTCGAAGGCCCCGTGTGCCACGTTCTCGACCCCGCGACCGGCAAAACGATTGGCAACTTCAAGATCCCGCAAGACGGCGATGGCAACCAAGCCAACTGGGGATACCTTGGCGTTTACAAAAACGTCCTCATCGGCGGCTCGGGGTTCGCGATGTATCGCACGCGGAATGGCCTGAACTTTCCGTCGGACAAGGACCTCAAGAAATCACGTGCCGGCTTCGGATCCAAGAGTCTTGACCGAGCGGCGAGCGCCTCACTAATCGGTTGGGACCGGCACAGTGGCGAAATGCTCTGGAAGGTCGACGCAAATCACAGTTTCTGGCACAACGGGATTGTTGCCGGCGGCGGACTCGTCTATTGCCTCGATCGCAATCCGAAACAGGTCGAAGCAGCATTACTGCGCCGCGGCAAACCGCCCACCGAAGGGTATCGAATCGTCGCCTATGATTCCCAAACCGGGCAACAAGCGTGGGAAGTATCCGAAAACATCTTCGGCACCTGGCTTGGGTATTCCGAAAAACAAAACGCCCTGCTGCAAGCCGGTGCCAAAGGGAGCGACCGCCTTTACGACGAAGTCGATCAAGGAATGGCGGTCTACGAAGCAGCGACAGGCAACCTGCGATGGAAAAACGATGGTGTGCGTTACCTTGGCCCATGCATCCTGCACAACGACTTGATCATCACCAACGCCAACTCGTACGGGCAATCAGCCGGCGCGTTCTATTTGAGTGACGGCAAACCCAAACTCATTCCGAATCCTCTTACCGGCCAAATGCAACCTTGGCGAATCACTCGCGCCTACGGGTGCAATAATGTCATCGCCAGCGAAAACTTTTTGACCTTTCGATCGGGCGCTGCAGGATTCTACGACCTGCAATCCAAAGCGGGCACGGGAAACCTGGGCGGCTTTAAGTCGGGTTGCACTTCCAACTTAATCGTTGCCAATGGCGTGCTGAACGCGCCCGACTACACGCGCACGTGCAGTTGCGCTTACCAGAACCAAACTTCGCTCGGCTTGGTACACATGCCCGAGGTCGAAATGTGGACCGTCAACTCGGCAGCTTCACTCGAAACTCAGGGGGAGTATTTTCGACAACTCGGAATCAATTTTGGAGCGGCGGGCGATCGGCGAGACAAGGACGGTTTGTTGTGGATCGAATACCCGGCCGTCGCCGGATCTTCTCCGCCGGTCACCATTCATGCCAACAAAGAAGCAACCTACTTTCGAAAGCACGCTTCGGCGGCATCCAAGAGCGAGACACCCTGGATCGCATCTTCGGGCATTCAAGGTGTGACCGACCTAAGGATCGGGATGAAACTCGAAGGCGAGTTCACAATGCGTAGCGGCATTCCCATTCAGCATGCTGATGACGACGCCGAAGAAAGTGAATCGGGCGCCGTCGATCGAATCAGCAGCGATCTCGAGCTTGTCGAAGATATTGAGGACCAAGTGGTTGGACTGAGGTTTACCGACATCAACCTCAACGCCAAATCGAAGATCAAGTCGGCCTACATTCAATTCACCTGCGATGAAACGTCGAACGAACCGACCTCATTGCAAGTCAGCGCTGAGGACACAGGAAATTCGGAGCGTTTTTCGGGCGACAAACATGACCTTTCGTCACGATCAAGAACGACCACCGAAGTTCAATGGAACCCGCCGCCTTGGAACAAACGTTACGAAGCGACCGAAATCCACCGCACACCCAACCTTGCTCCGCTGATTCGCGAAATCATCAAGCGTGAGGATTGGAAACCGGGTAACGCCATTTCCTTCCTGATCACCGGCAGCGGAAAGCGAGTCGCGGTCTCATCAAAGACGGGTGTGGAGCGCTCGCCGAAGCTGTTTATCGATGCCGAACCGGCTCGTGACGACGATCCTTCAAAGCCCAAACGACGCTACAACATTGAGCTACGGTTCGGACCATCGCCGGCAACGTTCGACGTGAAGATGAACGGCAAACCGATTGGCGAGCGATTGCACGTCGACGCAAATTCGCCCCGAGAAATACGTCAGCTCATCGAAGACGTGGCGATTGGCGATGAACTGCACCTGCAAATCGAGACCGTCTCGGGCGAGCCCGTCCTGAATGGGGTTTCGATCAAAGCTCGCTAACGTAGATCATGCTGTGCATGACACGCACGGAAACCTGTCATCCTCGTGAGCCGAACGCGCTAGCGTCGGGCCCTTCAAGTGCACAATGCCCGGCCGCTTACGCGATCGCGGCTCTCTGGCGTTAGACTACGAACAGCCTGTGCATAACGCCTTGACACCTGTCATGCGGAGCATGACCTACGACAACATTTCCAACAACGCTTCGATCGTGCGCAAATTGCGAGCTGTCGTTGGCACTCCGAGCAGTTTGTCGATCTTGGCGACGAGCTTTGATCGACCGATCCCATCGGGCGCGTGCAACAAGAAGACTCGCTCCTGCAGCGTAAACTGCTCGCTCTTGGCGGCGATCCTTGCGATACCGTCGGTATCCGCATCGGTCGCATCACTTTCGAGAAAGAAGTAATGCATGTGCTTGGGTTCGGCTACCGCTTTGGCGAACGGGTTCGTTTCAACGATCTCGCGAAACTCGTCGGCGTCACAAACGAGAACGGTCGGCGCAAAACCCTTTTCCGACTCGATAGCGTCGGTGATCCTTTGAGCCAACTTCTCCGGCGAAATTTTGCCCGATTGAAAAACAACATTGCCGCTTTGGATGTAGGTGCGCACCTCCTTGAGCTTGAGTTGTTCGAGGATTTGGACAAGCTCGGCCATCGGTAGCTTGTTCTTGCCACCGACGTTGATTCCGCGGAGCAACGCTATTCGTTCAGGCATCGTCGCCTCTTAGCTCGTGCGCAGAATGGCACGAATTCGGTACAGGATATGACGAAAGAAGCTCGCGGGCTTGGGTTCCGTCCGTGAATGATCATTCGCCAGGGTCCAGAAAGGCATGTTGGACGCGTGCTCTTCCGTTTCGTCCATCACATGCTGCTCATCCGTTCCGGCAAACTTTGCCAAACGGCTTTGGAAGGATCGCGGTGTTGGGACATTAGGCAGTTTTGGATTTCGTTTTCGCTTGCGCCTTCGTCGAGGTCGCCGCGAACCGATCGAGTAGAGCAGCAGTTCGGCGGCTCCAAGACCGAGCACTCCGCTACACATTCCGATCACAGCAACGACCTCGCCCACCCGGTGCTGTTCAGGGATGAGATTGAAACCGCTCACCGCGAGCCCTGCACCCATGACGAGCCAGATCGTAACCATTCCGCAATAGATGATGATCCGCATACCGGCATCTCCAACAGCCCCATGTGACCATACTAACGTATCGGGCGATCGCCAATCGATCGCACTTTTGACGATCTGCCAAACTGCGAGAGGGTTCGTCAAAAAATGCCGCACAGAATCGTCCCACTGGGGTTTGGCAGTCGAATCGCTGGCCCTACAATCGTCCCAGTCGCTGGCGGACCGCGAACCGAGCCGCGCTGGATCGGGTCTTTGCACACAGCGTCATCATCTCAAGCGCCCATAGCTCAGCTGGATAGAGCAACGGACTTCTAATCCGTAGGTCGGAGGTTCGAATCCTCCTGGGCGTGCTTCTTCGGGGGTTCGCACGACCGCTCTCCTCAACGCGACGCTCAAGTCTTGAACGGCCGACCGCCGGGAAAGAGCCCTGTGGTGGAAGCCGATACCGCGAACGCGCTGTATCAGGGCGAAGTCGCTCGCTGTGTCACTTCGGCTCGCTCGTGGGCTAGAATGGGAGTCCCGCCTCCACCCTCCCACCGCTGTGCAAGCCACTTCAATGCGCGCTGCTCTACTTCTGCAGAGACGTCCGCCCCACGTTGTCAGCTACCGCTGGTTGTTGCTTGCCGTCTACTGCGCATCCATGACGGCACTCTTCGTTGACGTCGGAGCCGCTGACGAAGTGTCGCCGGAAGCGAACGCGTTTTTTGAGTCTCGCATTCGGCCTGTGCTCGTCGAACATTGCTACGAGTGTCACTCGGCTCAGGACGAAGTTGTTGAAGCCCAATTGCGAGTCGATTCGGGCCCCAGCCTGCGAGAGGGCGGAGAAAGTGGTCTGGCGATCGTCCCGGGCAAGCCGAATGAGAGCCTCTTGATCCTGGCGTTGCGATACACAAGCAGCGAGGCGCCCGAGATGCCGCCATCCGGAAAACTTCCGGATGATGTGATTGCGAACTTCGAGAAATGGGTTGCCATGGGAGCACCCGATCCACGGACCGATGCGGGCAGCGTCGTCAAGACCGAGATCGACTTTGAGCAAGCGCGAAAGTTCTGGTCGTTCCAGCAGCCACGCCGTCACGCGGTTCCTCAAGCTGCTCAGGCTACCTGGACGCGCCGTCCCATCGACGCCTTTGTTCTTCGGATGATTCAGTCCGCCGGAGCGACTCCGGCAGCGGAAGCGGCACGGCGCAACTTGCTGCGCCGTGTCACCTACGACCTGACCGGACTTCCTCCAACGCCGGCTGAAGTAAAGGAATTCCTGGACGACAAATCGCCACGTGCGTATCAGCGACTCGTCGATCGACTGCTTGCGTCACCGCGATACGGCGAACGATGGGGACGGCATTGGCTGGACGTCGTCCGTTATGCAGAAGACAACACCAACATGGGGCCGCACAACGGGCCCTACCCGAATGCGTGGCGGTATCGCGATTGGGTTAGCTCCGCTCTGAATGACGATGTTCCCTACGACGAGTTTGTGATTCGCCAACTCGCCACCGATCTTCTGCCAGAGACCGGACCGGAGGACCTTCCCGCGCTTGGTTTGTTTGGTTTGGGACCACAAAACCACAAGGAAGTCCAACTCTCCAAGCTCGTCATTCAGAATCGTTACGCCGACGACTGGGAAGACCGTGTCGACGTGATCGGTCGAGGCTTCCTAGGCCTGACGCTGGCGTGTGCTCGTTGTCACGACCATAAATACGATCCGATTCGTGCCGCCGACTACTACGCGATTGCCGGTGTGTTTGCATCGAGTCGCCAGACGACCAGACCGATTATCGAGCAATCACTCGTTGACGACTCCGAACCGGCGCGGAAGCGTGTGAAAGAACTGGAGTCCAAGGTCACGAAGCTCGAAAAGGAAATCGCGGCTCGAAAAAAGAAAGATCCGAAGCAAGCCGCAACCGCTGAAGAAACCAACCAACTCAAAGAGCAGCGTCAGGAGATCGCGAAGCTAAAAAGGACAGCCCACTTCGAACTCCCCGTCGCTCATGTACTCACCGAAGAAACGATTCTCGTCGAAGACACCGACGGCAGCCGAGTGAAGCTCGCAGTCTATCCCAACCGTCCGCGCGATCTCCCAATCTTCGTCCGCGGCAACGCCGGTAAACACGGGGAGGTTGTTCCGCGAAGATTCGTCGAAGTTCTGTGCGACGATCATCTCGAACACTTCGAACAAGGAAGTGGGCGTTTGGAATTGGCTCGCGCGGTTGCGTCCGAGAAGAACCCGTTGACGGCGCGCGTGATCGTGAATCGCGTCTGGCAGCTTCATTTCGGTCGAGGGCTCGTCCCCAGTCCCAGCAACTTTGGAGCATTGGGTGAACGCCCGACGCATCCCGAGCTGCTCGACGGCCTCGCCGTGCGTTTTGTCGAGAACGGCTGGTCGCTCAAGTGGCTGCATCGCGAAATCGTGACTTCAGCAACGTACCGACAATCATCGACCGCTTCCAAGGACAGTCAGCTTCTCGATCCTGATGGCCAACTGTTGACACGTTTCCCACGTCGTCGTCTCGAAGTCGAAGCACTGCGAGACACAATTCTCGCCGTTTCCGGATTGATGGACCAGCGCATCGGCGGTCGGTCGGGCAACGTCGACGATCCCAAGTTCGCACGTCGCACGCTCTACGGAAAGGTGTCACGACACGAACTCGCAACCACACTGGCCAATTTTGACTTTCCCGATCCTACCCTTCACAGCGCTGGCCGTTCCGTGACAACGACACCGCTGCAGCAGTTGTTTGTACTCAACGCGCCGCTGGTGCGAAAAGCGGCCACGGCGCTGGCTGCGAAAATTCTCGAAGAAGATTCAACGGTTGAAGCCCGAATCGATGATCTTCACACGCGATTGTTTACGCGCCGGGCAACTGACGAAGACCGACGCACTGCCTTGGACTTCCTTGGAACCGAATGGAACGACAACGAACGCTGGACCCGATACATCCACGCCCTGTTGGCAAGTAACGAACTTCAGTACATCGATTGAGCAAGTGCTTTTGATCACGGTGAGCCGATTGCTGCACACCGGCGGTTCACATCGGAGCTTTCAAACAACCACACGGACCGATCATGAATACCAATTCCCCCACACGACGCGAACTGCTGCGGACAGCCGGCGCTAGGATGGGCATGCTGGGTCTGTCTGGATTGCTTGAGCCTTCGGCAGCTGCCGATACCAACACAACCGCGGTGCGCGGACTGCACTTCGCTCCGCGCGCGAAACGTGTGATTTCGCTATTCATGGGAGGTGGTCCGTCGCAGGTCGACACGTTCGACCCGAAACCGAAACTCGCCGAACACTCAGGAGACCTGCCAGACGACATCGCCGACTCGTTTCGGGCCGAGCGACTTGTGGCTCAGGGCGGACTGATGCCATCGCCTTTTCAATTTCAACATTACGGCGAGTCAGGGATTCCGGTTTCGGATTTGCTACCGAGGACGGCGAAGTTCGTGGACGACATGGCGATCGTCCGTGGTCTGCACACCGATTTCCCAAATCACGCGCCCGCATTGTGCATGATGAACCTTGGTTCGCTCACGCCCAACCGTCCCAGTCTCGGATCCTGGGCGACCTACGGGCTGGGAACGGAAAACGAAAACCTACCCGGATTCGTCGTGCTCTGCCCGGGCAAACCGGTACTCGGACCGAAACTCTGGAGTAACGCGTTTCTGCCGGGTCAGTTTCAGGGCACGCATCTGAATCACACGAACCAAAAACCAGAACAACTGATCCCACATTTGAAAAACTCGTCGCTCGGTCCCGATGCCATGCGCGAACAGCTGGACCTGATTCGCCGACTGAACAGCCGACACCGCGAGGAACGCACCGAGCCCGACGACCTGGACACACGCATTCGTAGCATGGAGCTCGCATTCCGAATGCAGACCGAAGCACTCGATGCGTTCGACGTGTCTCGAGAGCCTGAATCGGTCCAAGCCGAATACGGAAGCAGCCGCTTTGCCCGCGCGTGTCTGATGGCGCGGCGGCTGAGCGAACGCGGAGTCCGATTCGTCCAGCTGTACTACGGCAATCGCCAGCCGTGGGATACACACTCTGACAACGACAAGAAGCATCGACAACTCTGCGGAGACATCGACCAACCCATCGCGGCTCTCCTCGGAGATCTCAAACGCCGTGGACTGCTGGACGAAACACTCGTGACTTGGGGCGGTGAATTCGGCCGCACGCCGACAACGCAAGGCAAGAACGGACGCGATCACAACCAGTTTGGGTTCACCTGGTGGCTGGCCGGTGGTGGCATCCGAGGCGGCACGATCCACGGAGCGACCGACGACTTCGGCTTCCGGGCGATTCAGGACAAGGTTCACGTTCACGACTTGCACGCAACCATTCTTCACCTGCTTGGAATCGACCACGAGCGATTGGTCTACCGCTATTCCGGTCGCGACTTTCGTCTCACCGATGTACGCGGACGCGTCGTCAACGAGATCGTCGCGTGAACAGGAACTCGCCGCACCTAAGCGCATTCATCAGAAACTCGACCATGAAGAGCCACATGAGAGTCACCGATTGCATCTTGGCCCTCGCCTCGCTGCTGCTCGCGCCAAACATCACCTTGAAAGCCGACGACGCTCCAAAGTCAACTCCGCAGATCGCGTCAGAAGCGATCGAGGTTGACCTATTGGTCGTGGGAGGAACCGAGTCCGGTTGCGCTGCGGCCGTCCAAGCGGCTCGCATGGGAATCAAGAAGATTGCGTTGATCAACGACATTGAGTGGCTGGGCGGGCAATTCAGCGCCGAAGGCCTCGGCGCCATCGACGAAAACCGTGGCCACGGATATGACGGAACGGTTCCCGTACCCCGATCGGGAATCTTCCGCGATGTCATCGACGCAATCGAAGACAAGAACGCTCAGCTCTACGGCGGAGTTCGACGTCCAGGCAATACGCGTGTGATCACCACCGGCCGCCCCGTTGTCGCCGAACAGGTCTTTCGCGAACTCTTGGCCCCCTTTGAAAAGAACGGCCAGGTGTTGCGGCGCTCGTACTACCACGTCGATTCCGTGCTAATGACTAACGATCGGGTGATGGGCGTTGAATTCGTCGGCCCCGGTGGCAAAACACTGACCGTGCGCGCCAAGCTCACGATCGACGCCAGTGATTGGGGAGACGTGATCAAAGGATCCGGCGCAAGGTGGGACGCAGGGCTCGATAGCCAAGCTGAATTCAACGAACCGAGCGCCCCTGTATCCGGTACTCCCGCAACCGATCTGAACCCGATCACATGGTGCATGATTCTCGAGCAACAGGATGAGCCCCATCTGTTTCCGAAACCCGATGGCTATGACCCTGCCTACTTCACCGGAAAGTGGGGATGGATCGACGAAGACTTTGCCTACACCACAAGGCGACTGGTGGACGGTCAGGGTTCAAAGGAAATCGACCATCCGGACATCTTACTGATCAACAATCCGAACATCGATTACCCCCTGGACGCATGGCCAAAGTCAGTGGCCGATGCTCTCGAGGAGACGGAACCAGGAGCTTCAAACAAAACCCTTGTGGCGATGAGTCGTGAACAGAGAGAGATCGTGTTCGCAGACGCCCGCAACCACACGCTCAAGTACTACTATTACCTGCAACAGAACTTTCCCAAGTTTCGCCGCATGGCACTAAGTCGTGAGTTTGAGACCAACGACCATTTGCCGCCCAAACCCTACGTTCGCGAAAGCCTTCGCCTGGCCAGCAAACATGTTGTCACGGAACAGGAAGTGGTCGGATTCGAAAGCCGCTCCGATTACGCGAGAGTCATGTTCCCGGATGCGGTTTTCTGCTGGCAGTTTGAACTCGATTTTCATCCCACGCGCCGAAATTGGACAACTGACCAAAAAGAAGCTGGCCCGTGGGAAGCTTCGTTTCGCGGTAATCGCAGGTTCGGTCGAAGTGGAACAGGTCGAGCCGTCTTTCCATTGCGCGCTCTCCTGCCGGAATCGATCGAGGGGCTGATCGGCGCACAGAAGAACTTGGGCTACACGAGCATCGTCAGTTCGTCATGCCGGTTGCACGATCAATCAATCCACGCCGGCCAGGCTGCCGGAGCCGTTGCCGCAGTAAGCCTCATCGAACAGGAAACGCCGGGAAACATCGCTCACTTGCCCGCCATTTGGTCGGCGCTCCTGAACTCAAAACATGGAGCCCCGATGGCCATTTGGCCTTTCTCGGATGTTGACCCTTTCGACCCAGATTTTGAGGTATTCCAGCAATTGGCACTGCGAAGAGTCTTGGGATTGAATGCCTCTGAAACAGCCTTTCGCCCGGATCGACCAGCGAGCAAAGACTGGACGGCGCGGGTGATCGCGACCGTCAAGGAACGTGGCTACAAGTTTGCAACACCGATCAAGCTTCCGCTCACTCGTCGTCAGATCGCGAAGCAGGTTTGGGCGGAAATTCAGAGTCAACCTGTGCCAGCATCACACTTCCGCCGGCCTATTGCGTGGCAACCCAACCCAAAACGGGATGGATTGCCCGAGCCCAAACTGGCGGCCGACGCCAAGGCATTCAATTTCACCAGTCGGAATGCACCGAAACCGGAGGGTTGGATCAACGATTCAGGAAAGGCATTTCAGAAAGAGCAAGGTTTCGGCTGGCAAAGCAACCTCGCGGCCAATACGCGTTACCGCCAAAGTGGTGATGACACCTTGAACTCAGGCTTCGTTTTTACGCGAAAGCAAAACACCTGGACGTGTGAAATCGAAAATGGCTCTTGGAAGGTCACCGCTTGCCTAGGCGACGCAGAGCATCCTCAATCAGGCCAACATTTGACGATCGAAGGTGTCAACTTTGCAAAAAACGTCGACACGCAGGCAGGGAAATTTCTCGAACTCTCCTCGATCATCGAAACCAAAGACGGAGATCTCACCGTCGTGATCGGAACACCGAAAGGCGGGAGCAACACCTGCCTTAATTGGTTGGTCATCGAACCTACGAAATAGACGTGCTTTGCAAATAAACAGCACCACCTTCGCGTTGTCGGTTGACCTAGAATGGCTCGGCCTTCCTTTCCCCTCCTCCATCCCCGGTCGCCACCATGCCTCATTCACCCCGCTCGTACCGCCTCTTCCTTGCTTGTGCGTTCTGCTTCTTTGGCACCTCAGCCGCCCGAGCCGACTCGCCGCTCAAGGTTTACATCCTTGCTGGTCAATCGAACATGCAGGGGCACGCCCACATTCGCACCTTCGCTCACATCGGCATGGACCCCGAAACAGCTCCCTTGCTCGATGCGATGACCGACGATGACGGGACGCCATCCGTCTGCGAGAACGTCTGGATCACTTCGATCGGATCGGCAGACCAAGAAAAAACCGGCAAGCTGACCGCGGGCTTTGGTGCCGAGAAAAACGGCCCCAAAATCGGTCCTGAATTCACGTTTGGCATTTACATGCAACGACTTGTCGACGAGCCGATCTTGATCATCAAAACAGCGTGGGGCGGCAAGAGTCTGCATACCGATTTTCGTCCTCCGAGTGCTGGCCCCTACGTCTTCAACGAAGACCAACTCGCGAACTTTCGCAAACAGAATAAAGACATCGACCAAATCAAAGCCGAACGCAAAGAAGCGACCGGGCACTACTACCGCTTGATGACCGACCACGTCAAAACGGTATTGGCCGACATCACGCGAGTGAAGCCTGATTACGACGAAAAGCTGGGCTATGAACTCGCCGGGTTTGTTTGGTTCCAGGGCTGGAACGACATGGTCGATCGGGGCGTCTACCCAACGCGAGACCAGCCGGGCGGCTATGACGACTACAGCAAGGTACTGACACACTTTATCCGCGACGTGCGCAAGGATTTGGATGCGCCAGAACTGCCCTTCGTGATTGGCGTCATGGGAGCAGGCGGGCCTGTCGCAAAATACGGCGACGGGCAGAAACGATACGCATCGGTCCATCAAAACTTCCGCGACGCAATGGCCGCTCCCGCCCGTTTGCCCGAGTTTCGCGGCAACGTGATCGCCGTGCCGACCGAAGAATGCTGGGACATGGAAGTGACGGCGCTGCGTCAGCGCGAAGCGAAGATCAAACAGGAGATCAAACGCCTCGAAAATGAGGGCAAATGGAGCCGCCAGGAGTTAGCCACCAGACAGAAACAGATGCGGAGCGAGGAGTTTGACGAACGAGAACTCAAGATCCTCGAGACGGCCGTTTCAAATTTTGAATTCCACTACCTAGGCTGCGCCAAAATCTTTGCCAAAATCGGTAAGCGATTTGCTGAAGCGACTAACGAACTTGCTCGCCAAGCAGATTGATTTTTACCCTTCACGGCACCACTCACTTGTTTGGCGGAAACAGATGGAACCAGGTTGTCAATTTGCCAGCGACAACACCTCCGGCATTTGCCCGGAAGCTTGGCAGGCACTCAACGAAGCGAACGGCAACGCAGCATCACCCTACGGCGACGATCAATGGACGCATAAGGCGGCCGATTTGCTTCGCGATTTATTCGAAGTCGGCTGCGATGTCTTTTTCACATTCAACGGCACGGCCGCGAATTCACTTGCCCTCGCCGCGATGTGCCAGTCGTACCACAGCGTGATCGCTCACGAGCTGGCCCACATCGAAACCGACGAGTGCGGCGGTCCCGAGTTCTATTCCAACGGGACAAAGCTCCTGTTGGTCCAAGGCGATCATGGCCGTGTTGATACCGATCAAGTCGAAGCGATCGCGAAAAAACGCTGTGACATTCACTTCCCTAAAACGAAAGTCCTCAGCATCACTCAGTCGACGGAACTTGGCACCGTTTACGATCGCGCATCGCTCGACCGAGTGCACGAAACAAAACAACGCTTGGGTTTGAATCTGCACATGGATGGTGCTCGATTCGCCAACGCGATGGCGACACTCGATGTGGCTCCCAAGGAAGTGACATGGAAACGCGGCGTCGATGTTCTTTGCATGGGCGGAACCAAGAATGGCATGGCCGTCGGTGATTGCGTCATCTTTTTCAATCGCGAACTGGCCCAAGAGTTCGAATTCCGCTGCAAACAGGCGGGACAGCTCGCGTCGAAAATGCGTTACCTTTCGGCCCCGTGGGTGACGATGCTCGAAACCGGCGCATGGCTGAGCAATGCCCGGCATGCCAACGCGATGGCCAAACGTTTGTCCGATGGGCTTTCAAAAATTCCGGCAACGCGAATCGTCGCCCCCGTCGAATCGAACGCCGTGTTCGTTGAATTCCCCGATGGCGTCGCCGATCGGCTGCGTGAGGCAGGTTGGAAGTTTTACGACTTCATCGGTGTAGGGACTTCGCGTCTGATGTGCTCCTGGGCCACCACCGAAGCCGATGTCGACGGCTTGATCAGCCAAGCCGCGGAACTTGCGTAGGCCGGATTATAGGGCGTAGGCCGGATTATGGGGCGTAGGCCGGATCAAGGAGCGACAGCGACACAGATCCGGCAGGGTCCCAAACATGCCCCCGCAACGTTGAATTGACGCCTCGGGCCCGACCGATTTCGTCGCGATGCGCAATGACATCTACAAATAAATGATGCCGGATCTGCGCCGCTGTCGCTCCTTGATCCGGCCTACTCGTAACGCCCTACGAACTACAACTCGGTCTCGGGTTCTTCCATCGCGCCCCCTTTGGCGGCGGCTGATCTGTCCCAGAAAGTGAGGAAGAACAACACGGCGACCATCACAGCGAGTCCGGCGGGCATCAACCAGAACTTCATCGCTCCGGCCTCCCATCCCTCAGCCGTCGTTGGGTCAAGCTCGATGTAGTCACCCCATGGACCGTGAATCAAGTTGCCGACCAACATGCCGGCACCATAGGTCAATAGGCCAAGCAGCGCCTGGGCACTCGTGCGAATCTCCCGCGGTGCAATGCGGTCAGTGTAGAGCTGGCCGGTGACAAAGAAGAAGTCGTAGCAGATCCCATGCAACACGATTCCGAGCACAAGCATCGCTCCGGTGGAAGGCATCAAACCGAACAAGGCATATCGCAATGCCCAAGCCAACATCCCGACCAGCAGCATCCACTTCACGCCCAGACGCGAAAGGAAAAATGGCACCAAGGCCATGAAGAAGATCTCCGAAACTTGACCGAGCGCCATCACACCAGCAGAGGAACTGCCAAAGGCCATCTTTTCAACGAAGTCGTAGGTGCGAGCGTAGTAGAAAGCGAGCGGAATGCAGATCAGGAACGAACAAATGGCGAAGATCAGGTAGTGCGGATTGGCGAACAGTCGCACGGCATCGAGGCCGAAGATCTTGGCAATACTGATCGGCTGATCGCGTCCTTGCGGCGGCGACTTTGGCAACGTAAAGCTGTAGATTCCGTAGAACAGACTGACAATCGCCGAGATCTTTAGTGGCACAGCGGTCTTGCCAGCGTCTTCGATGCCGGGCAACACCGGAATATTGAACAAACCAAACATCGACTGCGAAACGACCAGCCCCGAAACGATCCAACCAATCGTTCCCCAAAGTCGAATCTTTGGAAAGTCGTTTTCGATCGAGTCGACATTCTGAAAGGTGATCGCGTTGACGAGCGCGAGTGTTGGCATGTAACAGAGGAAGAACGCCATCATCACCCAGTAAAACTGACTGGTTGAATCGGTAATTCCGCTACACCACCACAACATCACTGCGCCAAGCAGATGAAGCACACCGTTGACAAGTTCTTTGTTGAACAGGCGATCGGCGACAAACCCCACGATGACCGGCGCAAAGACGGCGGCCCATGTTTGCGTTGAATAAACGTCGCCAATGATTTTGTTGAGGTTCTCTTCGTTGCCAAAGATCTCGCTCAAGTAGCCACCGAGCGGAACAAAGAAAGCTCCCCAGACAAAGAACTGGAGGAACATCATGATGTTCAAGCGGATGGTCGTTAGCATGCGGTGGGATCCCTGCAGATGGATTGGGAGCCGAAGTCCTTCGGCGCGATGGTTGCACATTCTACAGGCGGGCGGGCAGTAACAGACTCGTCATCCGCCAACGACGTGCTTGAAACTCTGGGAGCAGAGTTTACTTCAAATTGTCGAGCACTTGTTGCGTGGGAACCGGCTCAATTTCCTCGAGTGGGCTGTCGTCACGTGCGAAGAACATCAGGTGCTGCCACGGCAACTCGTTGAATTCACGCACAAGCTTGAATCCATTCGCTTTGTACTCTTTCATGATCTGCACCTTCGACATTTTGTGCAGTTCTTTGATTGGCACGGTCGGGTCTTCTTTGCGGTACTCCAGCAGGGCGACCACCCCCTCTGGTTTGAGACTGTTGCGAATCCCCCAGAGCATCGATTCGGGATGCGAAAACTCGTGATAGACGTCAACCATCAACAGCAGGTCGACTTCGCCTGCTGGAAGCCGAGGGTCATCGATCTTTCCCAAAATGGGTTCGATGTTCTCTATCTTCACTCGATTCGCGCGGACGTTCAGCTTTTGCAGCATCTCACGTTGGATGTCGACAGCGAGCACGCGGCCATCAACGCCAACTTTCTTTGCCATCGGAAGGGTCCAATAGCCGTTGCCACATCCAAGGTCGCAAACCGTCATCCCTTCGGTCAGCTTGAGTTCAACAAAGGAACGTGAGGCCCGCTCTTCGTCATCGCGGTTGTCGCGAATCAGCCAGCCAGCGCCGCGATGCGACATCGGCATGGCGACGATCCGTCCCATGTAGGTCTTGCGGGCCTTTTCGTTTTCGGGGCGAGGTCGATCCCCGGGCCCGTCGGCAACGGTCGTGGTTTCGGCCTCAGCAGTCGTCGACGCTGGCGCGTAGGGTGGTTGCGCCGAGAGAGCTGGCGTGACTACGGCGACGAGCGTGAGTGTGATGAGCGCCGCCCAAAAGGTGTCATATCGACGGCTTGCGTTTCGCGGTTCAGTCTTCGTCGCGAGCGACGAATTCAAACTCGGGCTCGAAGGCATCATCAAAGGAGTAGACGTCATCAAAATCCTCTCGGCGATCGTTTTCGCTTTTACGCATCTGGTCGATGCGAATCAGATTGTAAACCAATTCGCCGAAATCGCTCGTCGTCTGAATCCCCCAGCTTGCCAACACAATCTTTGACAGATAGCCATATTGGTCGATCGCATATTGGCGACAAGCTTCGCAAAGTTGTTGCCCGGTAACGTGCTTTGCGTTGGGTTGATCAGGCGACGCCTGAGCGGGTGGGTTCGCTTCGGAATCGACCAGATTCAAGTTCTCGTGGGCATATTGAAGCGATTCGCGGATGAACTGGTACGCTTCCAGCTTAAACCGCCGATCCTCGTCCAGTAGATCTCGCATCGCTTGCAACGGCGAATTCATGACTTGCTCGCGGGGTGGATTGTGAGTGACTGGGCAGATTGTCCACAGGAAAGGGAGGCCTGTCTATTGGACTGTCCGCAACTCGCCAATCGTTTCGATTCGGACCGATTATTCGGAACCGGGGTTGGATTTCCTGTTTCGCTTTTTCTTGGGCCGCGATGGCTTTGTGTCCTCTAGCACACGTACGATGTCGTCACGATGAATCATCACCCGGCGATTGTCTTCGGTCTTGACGGTCAAGTGCCCCGACAAAATGTCTTGCCCGACGACCGAGGCCGTTCCGTCCCGCGTGAGGACACTTGTGCCGATGTCGGGAAGCTCCGCCGCCAGTGACTGGTACGTATCAAACTCGTACCGCAAACAACATTTTAGCCGACCGCAGCGTCCGGAGATTTTCGTAGGGTCGAGCGTCGCCTTCTGGACCTTGGCCATCTTCATCGAAACCGGCGGCATCTTGCTCAAATGGGTCGCACAGCAAATCGGCTGTCCGCAGTCGCCGTAGTCAGCGAGCAATTTCGCTTCGTCTCGCACGCCAATCTGCCGCATCTCGATCCGTGTATGGAATTCTTTAGCCAAGTCGCGAACCAGTTGGCGAAAGTCGACGCGTTGGTCGGCGAGAAAATAGACGACCACTCGCTCACCGCCCAAGATCCTCTCGACATCGACAAGCTGCATGTCCAAACGCAAAGTGTCGACCCACTTCTGGCAGACCTTCATGTCTTCCGAAGTCTTGTCGCCGAGTTCGCTCCATTGATCGCGGTCATCATCCGAAACGCTGCGAACGATCCGGCCGTGCGTTGGTTCGTCCATAAACCCAACCGCAACCGGCGTCGCTTCACACAAGACCGTGCCGATCTCGGTACCGCGATCGGTCCGCACCACCACTTCATCGCCGTATCGATACTGCGATCGCGCCGACATCACGCCCAGGATGCGCATCGATCCACAACGCACAACATACTCAAGCGACTTTGATTCGCTCTTGTCCGTAGCATCACGCGATGAACCAGCAGCTCCGCCAGATTCAATCATTCCTTCGCACCACCTTTCTCGCTGGCTTCGGGCTTCTCATTCGCTTCGGGCGTGTCAGCGGAATCATCCTCCTCCGCATCGTCATCGACTTCGTCCGCCGCATCGCCGTCCCCTTTTTCAGCCGACTCAGTTGCCGGGGCCTGCTCGGTTTCTTCTTGGGGTGGTGCTGGCTCGGTCCATTTCCAACTTTGGCCCGCGATCAAGATGCCATCCTTACGCGTTCCGGCAAACAGCTGCGAGTCCCCATTCCAGCAGAGTGCCCAAACGCCGCTTGTTGCATCCATCGAATCGGTGCCACCGAGTGAAGGAAAATGAAGCCGCCCCCCGACTTCGCCCGCCGCGATTTGGCCAGACGCCGACACAGCAAGTTCGGTGATCCAATCGGCGCCCTTTGCGACGCTTTCAGCTTTCGCGTCTGCTTTGGCGTCGCATTGATAGAGGTTGCGATCTGCGCTGCCCACAAAAAGTTTCGATCCGTCATTGCTGAATGCGACACACCAAGCGGGCTGATCGACCGTCTTGATTTCGCCCACCGCTTCCAACCCGGGCCATTTCAGAAGGTGGACATGTCCGGCGCCATCACTTGCAGCCAACTGCGAACCATCCGGTGAAATGGCGATGCCAGTGACGGCATGCCCATCCAGTTCTGCGGTCTTGGTGACTTTGCCGGTTGCGATATCCCAAATCAGAATCTTCCCTGCTTCGTTGCCGGCAACGATCGATTTGTCGTCGGGCGCAAATTGCATCGCCTGGCACCAACGCTCGAGTGCCTTTTCATGCAACGAGGGCTTTGCCTGAGCCACATCGTACAAAACAAGGTTGCCTCGATAGTCGACGCTGGCGACCTGGGATCCATCAGCGGTCGAGTCGACGCACCAGACGGCGGCGGGATGGGTGTAGAGCGGTTTTAGCTCGGTTGGATCCGCTGCTTGAAAGGAAACCACCGCAGCTTCGCGAAGCAAAAGGCCATCAGCGGTCGCCGCAACAAACTCGGCCGACGTCCCAACTTGAGCGATCGACGTGACCCAAGTTGACTTTTCATTGGGATCACCCTGTCCACCATGGTCATCGGCCAAGGTGACCGGTGTGAACAGCGAAGGACCACACGCGACGATTGCTGCAAACAATACGCAAACCGTCGCGAACTTGATGTGCTTTTTCATCGACCAACCCTGACCGTTTCAGCGGTGAACCAAACGCCGCTGAAACGTGGGCGATCAGCGGCAGAAAACCCTGCCGCTCAGTTTACCCCAGATCGATGATCAGTTGGCGGCGCGACTGTAGGCCAGAGAAAGCAACGCATAGGCCGTGACCAATTGGCGGTCACCTTCCAGCCAGCGATCGCTTTTTCCATTGACCCACGAACCATCCGACTGCTGGGCATCGAGAAGCGTTCGCGTCAAATCATCTCGCCAAACGTGAGGCGTGCCATCGGCATCGTCAATCACTTCGACCTCGGCCGCCGCGAGCGCTTTCGCAAAGGTGTGGTAGTAGTAGTACAACCCCGATTGGCCCATGCCTGGGTTGTCGGTCAAAGAGTACGTCTTGCGAATGAACTTCATTGCCGCCGCGACGCGAGGGTCATCTGCGGTCAAACCGGCGTAGATCATGCTTTTGAGACCGGCATAGGTCATCGATCCGTAACTTCGCAAACCGCCGTTGGCGTCTTCGCCCGCTTGGCTTTGGCCACCCGCCGCGGGGGTGTAGTAAAAGCCGCCATCACCAATCATCTCGGCATGCTTGGTGTCGTTGCCTTGTCCTTTTAGGTTCTGCGTTCGCACCACGAACTGCAACGCCTTTTTGATCGCGGGGTCGTCGGCTTCGTTGCCAAGTTCATGCAAGGCATCGATCAAGAAGGTCGTGTTGGAAAGGTCGGGACGTTTGTGTTTGCCGTAGCCGGCACCTCCGTAGGCGGTTTCCGTTGACTCGATCCCTTCGCCTTCGTCCCACTGGATATCTTTCAAGAAAGCTTCGGCCCGTTTGAGCTCGCTTTCATAACGTCCCCCTTGATTCGCCTTCAGAAGTGCTCCGACCGAAACGGACGTCTCGTAGTTGCGGTAGCGAGAGCCGGGGGCATAGATCCCACCATCCGGTTGAATCATCGACTCGATGTACTTGAGCGCTTTTTGGACGACCGGATCGGCGGTTGCTTGCGGTCGATGCTCGAGGATCGCGCGAACGCAAAGCGCGGTCACGGCCGCACCTGTCTCGGGACTGAACGCACCGTTGTCGGCTTGCCCGCGACTGCGAAGAAACTCGATGCCGCGTTGGACGGCTTGATCGACTTCGGCTTGCTTGGGCGGCCCGGCAACCGCCGTGGGCATCACGCCAACAAACGCGAAAAGGCTCGCAAAGGAGGCGACAGTCGTGGTGGCGACAAATTTAGAAAGTCGGGTCGACATTGATTCTTTTCTTTCTCTTCCTGAAGGGCAGCGTCGATGCTGAGGACGACAGTGATTCTGCAGTATGGGGTGGCCCCCAGCCAGGGAGACAAACGGCGAGCTGGACAAGTCGCATAGGCCTCCTAACCCGTGCCTCATCCCAAACATCTTAGCTAATGGGAATTCATTGATGCAGAGCGCGGGGGGCTCGCGACGAACCAAATGATACGCAGCGCATCCGAACCGCAACTCCCGAGGCGTCATCAACTGATCCGCTTGATCACGATTGACGGCACAGGGAGCGAGTTAGAGATGCAATCGCGTTTCAAAGCGGCATCACCTTGCAGAGCGACATTGGTCAGCAAACGGCACGCCGCTGGGAAACTTTTTCAACAAATTCATGTCTTCCACGCCACATCGCATCGATCCACCGAGCTTTAGCGTGCCGCATGTCGATGTGGCAGGCATGGTCGAGCGTACGCGCGATCGAGCGACAGAGTCTGCGACGTCTCTGCCGGAGGAAAAAGAACCGTCTCAGGACAAAATCCCGCCAGCCGAAATTGAGATCCAGCGTGTTGACGATCCTCACCCCGTCGACGCAAACCAAGACTCCACATCGGCCGAATCGACCACCGAGACGACCGCGGAGCCAACCGATTGGCTTCACTACCACTGCGAGGATCTCGTTCCTAAGCTGCAGCAATGGTCGTCCGAGCTCGACTCGCGCGAGGCGCAACTGAACGCCCGAGTTGCGGTCCAGGAATCGAGCGAACGCCAATTCCGGATGTCACAGGCCGACGAAGCAGCATCGCTTAGCGAGCGTCGACGAGCGGTGGAACGGGTCGAGGCGGAAGTGAAGCGGCGAGCCCGGCAACTCGCCTTTGCCCTGCAAGCCTTCTGAGCCGCCCGCGTGTCAGCGAGCTTACAGACTTTTTCGGGTCATCCCGCTCACAAACTTTTCCGGCTAGGGGATTCGCAACACCGCGTTTCTGGTGGTTTCTGTGCGAATACGCCACGTCTGCTTGCAGGCAATTGACGCCGATGCGAAACTATCGACCTCTTCAACGATTCATTTGACTCAACTGTGTTCTGCCCGGAGACCTCGATGGCTCGACCTGTCACTTTGTTCACTGGCCAGTGGGCCGACTTGCCAATTGCTGAAATGGCCCGCATGACCGCCGAATTCGGTTACGACGGGATCGAACTCGCATGCTGGGGCGACCACTTTGAAGTCGACAAGGCTCTGGCCGAAGACGACTACTGCGAAAAGAAACGAGCCCTGTTGGATGAAGCTGGTCTGCAGTGCCACGCCATCTCGGCCCACCTTGTTGGCCAAGCTGTTTTGGACAACATCGACCAACGTCACCAGGCGATCCTTCCCGATTACGTTTGGGGCGATGGCGACCCAGCGGGCGTGAACGAACGAGCCATCGAAGAGCTCAAAAACACCGCTCGCGCTGCTCAGAAGTTTGGTGTCGATGTCGTCAACGGCTTCACCGGTAGCAGCATTTGGCACCTGCTCTATTCGTTCCCACCGGTCCCACAGAGCATGATCGACGACGGCTTCAAGCTGTTGGCGGATCGCTTCAATCCAATCCTCGATGTCTTCGGTGACTGTGGCGTTCGCTTTGCACTCGAAGTGCACCCCACCGAGATTGCGTTTGACATCTACACCGCACAAGCCGCTCTGGAAGCTCTCGATCATCGCCCTGAGTTTGGCTTCAACTTCGACCCTAGCCACTTGATTTGGCAAGGCGTTGATCCCGTTCAGTTCATTCGCACCTTTGCCGACCGCATTTACCACGTTCACGTCAAAGACGCGATCGTCACCTTGGACGGACGCAGTGGCATCAACTGCAGTCACTTGAACTTTGGCGACGCGCGACGCGGTTGGGACTTCCGCAGCCCAGGTCGCGGTGGTGTGAACTTTGAAGAGATCATTCGTGCCCTGAACGACATCGGTTACGACGGACCACTGTCGATCGAATGGGAAGACAGCGGCATGGAACGTACCTTTGGTGCTAAAGAAGCTTGCGAATTCACCAAGAAGCTTGACTTCTCGCCAAGCACGCGAGCCTTTGACCAAGCCTTTGACGAAGGCAACTGATCACCCGGTTTGTCGAGCCCGGCATCGCCGGGCTGACGTTATTGGGACGCTCGACCATCGAGAGCGTCCGCTATCACTGGTTTGACATGATCGAGATTACGGTCAACGGCCAAAAGGTCGAAATCGAATCGCCCATGACGGTCGAAACGTTGCTTGACACCGTTGATGTCCCGCCAAACTATTTGGCGGTCGAGGTCAACGCGGAAGTCGTACCGCGGGAAGACTACACGTCGCATATGGTTGGACCCGGCGACGATGTTGAAGTTGTCACCCTCGTCGGTGGCGGCTGATTGAACCAACTGGATCACTCGAGTGCGTTGACGAGTGGTTTGACCTTTTTTGCAAAGTGAATGCACGTGACGGTGACCGAGTCCACAACCGATTCCTCCAGCTGCGACAATCCGCTTGTCGTGGGTGGCCATACGCTGGCCAGTCGGTTGATTGTGGGCACAGGCCGCTATGACACGATGGAACAGATGCGTGACTCGCTCGACGCGTCGGGCGCCGATTGTGTCACCGTCGCCGTTCGTCGTGAGCGTCTTTACGATCGCACCGGTCAAAACATCCTCGATTTCCTCGATCTCGATCGTTACACGCTGCTTCCCAACACCGCTGGCTGCTACACCGCCGCGGATGCCATTCGTGCCGCAAAACTTGGGCGTGAGATCCTGCGTTCGCTGGGCAATCCAGGTGCCGACTGGGTCAAACTCGAAGTGCTCGGCGACAGCAAAACACTTCTACCGGATCCAGCCGAAACGGTCTCGGCATGCGAGACGCTTGCGGCAGATGGTTTTTCAGTCCTTTGTTACACCAGCGATTGCCCCGTCACCGCGCGTCGCCTGAAAGCAGTGGGGGCGGCCAGTGTGATGCCAGCAGGAAGTCCCATTGGTAGCGGACAGGGTCTGCTCAATCCAAACAACCTGCGCATCATCCTCGAGTACCTCAAGGAAGACGATCCCGATTACCCGGTCATCGTCGACGCAGGTGTTGGCACGGCGAGCGACGTTGCTGAAGCGTTTGAACTTGGCGCCGATGGCGTCCTGCTTAACACCGCGATCGCGCACGCCCGCGACCCGATTCGCATGGCACGCGCCATGAAGCATGCCGCATTGGCCGGCCGTGACGCCGCGCTCTCAGGACGGATTCCGCGGCGCCTCTATGGCACGGCAAGCAGCCCCAGCGAAGGGGTAATCAGCTCACGCCCCTACGGCTCGTCGATGTAAGCTCGCTTGGCAGGTAACAGTGCGCTCGAACAATCACCCTCCCGCTTGCGGGAGGGTCGGACGCAAAGTCCGGGGAGGGAATGACTCTCTTGAAACAAACCCTCCGGGCCTTAGAGCCCGACTCTCCCAAGGGAGAGTGTTAAGGGGCGCAATTCTGAGCCGAACGCGCTTGCGTCGGGCCTTACCCCCTCGTGCACGCAATGCGAACGCCCGACATGCGGAGCATGACCTACCGCGAGCCTCAAATCCGGCCCAGCCGTCACTTTTGTCGTCTGTGAGTGCGGATTCTGAAGGCATTCGACGCCTGTACTGTTGAGCAGTGGGGAAACGCGAATTGGACTAGGCATCAGGCCTCATTCCTTCCCCAGCCAGAAACCGGACCGTGAGCACAGCGAACGCCCCTGCCAACGATGCTTGGCGGCAACCGTCCGAGCCGAACCCGACCACGGTGCCTGCTCGCCAGATTCCCGACAGCGCAACTGCGAGGAAGAACCTTCAGCAGACGGGCGTAGTGATGAAGACTCCCAATCCACCCGACAACGAAAGCCCCGACAACGAAGGTCGTGGCAACGCGAGTCGTCGCAACGAAGCGTCGCCGGTGGTTGGCGGGGGCGATGAGATTTGCCCCCAAGCAACACTCTCTCAATCACTCGTTCGCCATCGTCGACGCACGCCGCGCGAGCGATACATCGCGTTTTTCTTCTTCACATTCGCCTACACGGCCGCCGCAATCGTTGCCACCGGCGCAATCATCGTTGCCTGGAACAAATGGTATTGAGCAGGTTGCCGCGGGAAAGCGTACAGTTTCTCACACACCGACGCCCCGCCAACGAAGTATCATTGAACGCGATATCTGTGCGACAGACTTCACCGTAACAGGCTTTCGGAAACCACATCTGTGACGCGAGTTCTCCTCACTGCATTCGATCCCTACGATCGCTGGCCGGACAATTCCAGCTGGCTTGCACTGGCTGATTTGACGCACTGGTACGACGGTGCGTGCGAGTTAACGACGCGACGATACCCAGTCGACCTGACAGGTATGAGCGAGCGTCTTCGCAAAGACCTGCAAGGAGAATACGACCTCGCGATTCACCTTGGCCAAGCGCCCGGTTCGACGTTGATCAAACTCGAATCGGTCGGACTCAACGTGCGCAGTGATGGATCGCCGCTCATCGAAGACGCACCGGACGCCTATCGAACAGCGCTTCCGCTCGAACGCTGCTACCGTTCACTGGCAAGCGCGGGCATCCCTGCAGAAGTCTCGCACCACGCTGGCACCTATCTTTGCAATGCCGCGCTCTATCTCAGCCAGCACTACGCTCAATCGTTCGGATTGCGCACACGCAGCACGTTTGTCCACATTCCCTTGGCACCCGCACAAGCGGCGCGAGACAGCGGACGCCTGGCCAGCATGAGCACACCGATGGCGGCTGCCGCAATCGCATTGGTCGTCGACCAACTTGCTGCGGTCAAGTCAACCGTTTGAAGCCACCCGCGACCAACGTGTGAGCCGTACGCTAGCGCGATTGCGGCTGAGGGTTTAAAGATTCCGGCTAAAGCTCGGTACTACGAACGGCATCTTCAACACGTGAGCCGCTGAGCGATAGCACGCGGTTTTCTCAAAACAGCATGGCAGAGCACCGCACGCAACCGTGGCAGTTCTCTTGGCCTATTTCTCGAGCACGATTTTGTCGGGAATCGGGTCGCCTTGCTTGATGAATTTCATCGAGATGGAATTCACGCAGTGCCGCGTGTTCTTCTTGGTAAAACCTTCACCCAAAAAGACGTGGCCAAGATGGCCACCACAGTTCGCACAGACGATTTCGGTTCGGTGCCCATCGGCATCGACGTGGCGGGCGACCGCTCCCTCGACCTCGTCATCGAAACTTGGCCACCCACAATGGCTTTCGAACTTGTCCTCGGCGCGATAGAGAACAGCGTTGCATTGGCGACAGATGTAGGTGCCGGGATCCTTCGTTAGTGTGTAGCCACCCGGGCCTGGCGGCTCGGTCCCCTTGCGGAGGATCACGTACGCCTCATTCGCATCGAGATCGTTGTATTTCAGTTCGCCGTCATCGGCCGAAGCAGTGCCTTGCTGGATCGCTTGCGGCTTGGCCGCCTCTTGATCGCCGCTCATTTTCGCTTTCCCTTTTGTGCTCGATCCGTCACTAGCTGCATTTTCACTCGTTTCGCTTGTGCTGCCCTCCGATGACGTGGGTTCCAAATCCTTAGATGCCAAATCGTTGGATTGCCGGTCCTTGGAATCACCCTCATCACTCTGCGTTTTACTCTCCTGGACCGTCAAGTCTGCATCGGCGTTGGTGCTGTCGTCTGATTCGGACACCACCGTCGTGCCCGCCAAATCGGGTGCGCTCGATTGGTCGCAACCGACGACAAACCCGATCGCTCCTGCGAAGCCGAGGCAAAGAGAAACGTTTTTCCAGTTCAATTGATCACCTGTAAACCTTCGTGAAACCACGATCGCCCGTTCGAAGAATCCATTGTAGGTGCTTCGGCGACAATCGAGAAGCTTGATCGAAGCGTCACGCGGGCGGCGATTGCGTTATCTTAGTCTCGTACCGAGACACCAGACGAAACCTCTCACACGTTTTCGAAAGCGCACCGTGATTCACCACCGCCCAAATACTCTGGTCGCACTTGTCGGATTGTTTTGCTCGATCGTGATTGCGATTCCCAGTCGTGCTGATGACTGGCCGCAATTCTTGGGACAACACCGCAACGGTATCTCCAACGAGAGCGGGTTGCTGGAGTCATGGCCTGACGGTGGCCCCAAAGTGCTTTGGCAGGTTCCTGGCGGGGTGGGAATGTCATCGTTTGCCATTGTGGGCGACAAGGCGCTGACGACATGGAACACATCCAACGAACAGGTGCTCGTGGCACTGTCGATCGAGGACGGTAGCACACTCTGGGAAACTTCGATCGGCGCGAAATATGAGAACGGTCAAGGCGACGGACCACGCGCCACGCCAACCGTCTCAGGCCAGCACGTCTACGCTTACTCGGGTGACGGAAACCTGGTCTGCGTGAAGGTTTCAAACGGAGACCTCGTTTGGTCCACCGACATCCTTGGTCTCTCTGGTGGGAATGTCGCCGACTATGGCATGGCAAGTTCTCCACTTGTGGTCGGAAACGAAGTCATTGTCACCGCCGGTGGTCGGGCTTCCGTCGTCGCCGTCAATTCAGCGAACGGGAAATCGGCTTGGATGGCTGGTACGGGAGCTCCCGGATATGCGTCACCCGCACTGCTTCGCGTTGACCGGCAACCACAGGTCGTCACTTTCACAGGCAACGGGGTGATGGGAATCGAACCGGGCAGCGGCAACGTGCTTTGGGACTATCCGTTCAAGACACCTTACGATTGCAACACGGCGAGTCCGATTAACGCAGGCGAGAACATCTTCATCTCCGCTGGCGAGAATCACGGGTGCGTGATGCTTTCCGTTTCAAAGCAAAACAATCAGTACCAAGTCCGCGAAGTCTGGGCTTCGATTGATGTGAAGAGTGTGCTCCGCAACGAATGGCAAACTTCTGTCTATCTTGATGGGTACCTTTATGGTTTCGACAACGTTGGAAGTGCAGGCCCGACCACGCATTTGACGTGCGTTGACGCCAAGACTGGTCAAGTCGCCTGGCAAAAGACTCGCTTTGGAAAAGGCAATCTTGTTGCCGCCGCAGGCAAGTTGTGGATCACGACGATGAAGGGAGAGTTGGTGCTTGTCAAAGCCACCCCCAAAGCCTTCGTCGAACTTGGTCGCAAACGTATGTTTGGGAAAACGCGTCAGGCGGTCGCAATCGCCGGTGGTAAAGCGTTGATTCGGGACAATCAGAACATCCTTTGCCTGGAAATTGCCCGCTTGTCTCCCTGATTCGGCCATTCTGGCGCGGCCTGGCTAAAATGAATGTTTCCCACGAGCCCATGTTCCCCACGAGCTCGTTCCGGTACTCGGAGTCCCCTATGCGAAGCCCTGCCTTGTTCTCTTGCCTGCCCCTGGCCCGCCCGCTTCTCGCCCTGGCCCGCCCGCTTCTCGTTGCGCTGATTGCAATTCACTTCAGTGCGGTTGCCTGGTCGCAACGCCCCAATCCGCGCGCCGTCCGCCAGATGCAACAGCGTATCCAACAGCAACTGAAAGAGGCCGCTGAGAATCAACCGGAACTCGCGGCCGACCCACAAGTCCTTGCCCTTCAAAAAGAGTTCATCGCCAAAACGGAAAAGTTGGCCAGCGAATTTGAACGTAAAAAGCAATTTGCCCAAGCTCGTGAAGCCTACGAATCTCTCGTTCGTTTGATTCCCAAATACCAACCGGCCGAAGCTGGGCTTAAGCGAGTTCTTAACAGCCAATCGCTCCAAGACAAAAAGATCACCGATGTCAAAGCGACCGGCGAGTGGCAAGACAGTGGCGCGGTGCTTCGCGAAGGGATGCCTGTCCACATCGAAGTCAAAGGAAGCTGGAAAGTCGTCTACGAAACCGGCCCCAAAGGAATCGAAATCCCGCAAGAGAAGCGTATCAACGACGGCCGAATCAAATTGGGCTCACTCATTGGTGTGGTGGTGAATTCTCCGAGCGAATTGAAGGAAGCACGCCCCTTTTTGGTCGAAGATGGCGACGATTTCATTGCAAAAAAATCGGGGCGTCTCTTCTTGCGAATGTATGATGTGGATCCAACGGACAACGAAGGCAAACTCTACGTGCTGATCCAAAGCACGTTCAATTCGCGATAGGCACTATGGGATCCGCAACCGTCACCCTGCTCTATTTCATTCCGACCATCGTAAGTGGACTGTTCCTGGTAGCCGCTTTGGCGTTTGTGTTAGTCAAACGATCGACGTGCCCCGCTGCAGCGAATCTCGCCACACTTGGCTTGCTGATCCTCTTGGTCCTTCAGGTTGGCGGCTATCTCGTCAACTTCCTCATCGCTCGGAGCTTCGAGACCGAAACCATCGTTTTCGCGAACGGCATCGTCTATATTCTCAGATCGCTCCTTCACTGCGTCGGTCTTGGCTTGGTGATTGCCGCCGTCTTTGCACGTCGCACACCTGAAGACGCATCCAGCTTTGAAGCGGTCGCCTCTGCCGGCGACAATCCCTACGCTCCCACCACACGCTAACTCCCCTCCCGCCTTATGCTCCGCCCTCTCCTTCACCCAGTGCAGTCGTTTGTTGCTGCGCTCTTGTTGTTGGCATGCTGCACTCCTGCGATGGCGTCTCAGCCAAACATCGTGTGGCTCTCCTGCGAAGACATCAGCCCACACCTTGGTTGCTTTGGTGACCCACACGCGATCACGCCAAACCTTGACAAACTGGCCGACGAGGGAGTCCGTTTCACGAACACCTACACTGCGGCCGGTGTTTGCGCGCCCTGCCGATCAACAATCATTACTGGCATGTACCAGAACAGCATCGGTACTCACCACATGCGATGCAACGCTACGCTTCCCGAATGGCTCAAGCCGTTTCCGATGGCGCTGCGCGAAGCCGGTTACTACTGCACCAACAACAGCAAAACCGACTACCAATTCAAACAGCCGTCGTCGAAAACGATTTGGGATCACTCCAGCGGCAAAGCCCATTGGCGCAATCGCAAAACCAAAGACCAACCCTTCTTTTCGGTCTTCAACTTCGGCGGCTGCCACGAAAGCGGGATCGCAGGCGACGCCAAGTACAAGTCGGTGACGGAAAACCTGAGCCAATCGCAACGGCAAAACGCAGCCGAACTCACAACGCTGCCACCCTACTACCCCGACACACCGATCACGCGCGAAGATTGGAAACGAAACTACGAACTGATCACTGCAATGGACGCTTGGGCCGGCGACCTGATCGCACAACTCAAGCAAGATGGCCTCTACGAAAACACAATCATCTTCTTTTGGTCCGACCACGGCGTCGGTCTGCCGCGTGCCAAACGGTGGCTGTACGATTCAGGCACGCGGATCCCAATGATTGTGCGAATTCCACCAAGCCTGCGGATCGGCAACCAAGGCGTCGCCGGAAGTATCGACGACCAACTGATCAACTCCACCGACTTTGGCCCAACCGTATTGAACCTTGCCGGACTCGATGTCCCCAGTTACGTGCAGGGCCGAGCGTTTCTAGGTAGCGACCTCAAGAAAGAACGCAACTACATCTACGGCGCGCGCGACCGAATGGACGAACGGTACGACATCATTCGTGCAGTCCGTGACAAACGTTACCGCTATGTTCGCAACTTCGAACCTCTCAAACCTTACTACCAATACATGAACACTCCCGAAAAGGGAGCGACGATGAAAGAGATTCGGCGGTACGAACAAGCCGGCAACCTGACCGGCGCGCTGGCACTCTTCTCCGCAGCAACCAAGCCGGCCGAGGAGCTTTATGATCTGCAGAAGGATCCTCACGAAGTAAGCAATCTTGCGAGTGATCCCAAGTACCAACGCAAGCTTGTCGAGATGCGGGCGGCTCTTTCGGGCTGGCAGAACGAGATTGGCGACATCGGCTTGATCCCAGAAGCGGAGATCGAACTTCGAGAAAAGGGTGCAGGCTCGCGCTATGCAATCCTGCACGATGCGGATAACGCCGAAAAGACGCTCGCCCGGTTGGTTCGTGTCGCCACGCGCGCTTCCGAAGGGATGGACGCCCTCGACGAACTCGTCCTAGCGTTGAGTGACGAGGATGCGTCGGTCAGGTATTGGGCGGCCACCGGCCTGGGCAATCTTGGCCAGCCAGCTTCTTCGTCGCTGTCCCAGGTGAAACCGCTGCTGAATGATCCGTCGCCCAGCGTTCGAATCGCGGCGGCTCGGGCCGTGGCCCGATTTGGCGATGCCCGATCAGCGATCACAGTGCTGGAAAAGGAATTGACCAGCGACCACCAATGGGGCCGTTTGGCGGCGGCCATCGTGCTAGACGAAATGGATGGGGACGCACGCCCTGCCCTACCCGCACTCAAGCAGGCGTTGTCAAATCAGCCAAACAAGTACATCATTCGTGTAGCCAATCGGGCCGTCAATGATCTCCTGGGCACTTCGAACGTAGTGCCCTAGCGACTTGCCCGACGCTCGGTTCACACATCCTTCGCACACAATCCTATCGCCATGCTGCAGCGCATCTTTGCACCATCCTTGGTTTTGGTAGCCACCCTCTCCCTTCTCGCTGTTGGTTGCAGCGGCAAGCCCAAGATGGGCCCCAACGTGATTGATGAGGATGCTCCCGAAGAATTCACCCAGGCCGAATCGGGCTTGAAATACCGCATTTTGCGGAAATCGGATTTGGACAAACCGACCGCAAACAACGTCGTGGTCGTTGATTACTCTGGTTGGCTAGACAATGGCACTCAGTTCGACTCGTCGTACGCACGTGCCGAACCCGCTCAGTTCGCGCTGAGTGGTGTGATCGCCGGCTGGACCGAAGGGCTCCAACTGGTTGGTGTTGGTGGAATGATCGAGCTCGAAGTTCCTTCCGACCTGGCCTACGGTGAAGCGGGTCGCCCAGGAATCCCACCGAATTCGACATTACATTTCAAGGTCGAATTGCACTCCATCAAGTAGACGCTGTGTTTTCAACCAAGTCGTTTGGCTCTTTGATCGCCTGCATGACCCTTATCGCAGGTGGATGCCATTCGTCAACCGAGCCAACCGATGTGGTTGCCGCCAACGAGACGACATCGCGCACGACTCAGGAGGAAGGCCTCGAAGCATTGCCAGCAACCATCGCTGCACCACAAGCGTTGACCGAATTGGCAAGTGAAGTGATGGCCAATGTCCAGCGCACCCAAGGGTTGCGATTTCGGTCAGCCGACAATTTGTTCGTGCTTTCGTTGTTGCCAGGCAACGTCGCTCAAACTCAGTTCGAAGGCGACGCCGACTCACGCCGCGGTACCTACGCTATTGATGCAAGTGACAACCTGTTGCTTGACTTTGGCCCGGACGACCCGTGGCTTCCGATGCCGATCAAAAAAGAACGCGACGCGTTTGTGATTGCCGCGCCCGACGCGGACGCCTTTGTCGCGTCCATGGTGGCGCAGGGGATTCCTCGCGAAGACATTACCGACGAGGACATCCGCGAAGCGTTTCAATCATGGCCTCTTCGCATCGACCAAAGCGAAGAGGAATTTACTGAACTGATGCCGAAACGCGTATCCCAATAGCATTGGTGTCGTCTACACAAAGGTTGATCTCGATGCGTTGCCTTCTTTTGTCGATCAGTTTGCTGCTCAGCGGTTTTTGGGGCGACGTGTTTGCTTGGCAGCAGCCGACGGAAGCCCCCGAATCGTTTAGCAAAGAAAACCTCGTCGCATGGTGCATCGTTCCGTTCGATGCCAAGAATCGTGATCCGGCAGAGCGGGCGGCGATGGTGAGCGACCTCGGCTTGAAACGCGTCGCCTACGATTGGCGAAAGGAACACGTCGCCACCTTCGAGCAGGAGATCCTCGAATACAAGAAACATGGCATCGAGTACTTCGCTTTTTGGAGCTGGCACGATGACATGGCGCCGCTGATCAAAAAGCATGGGATTCAACCCCAGATTTGGCGCACCTGTCCGTCACCCAATGGCGACACGCAAGCCGATCGAGTCCGTAGCGCCGCAGCGGCTGTCCTCCCGTTTGCCCAGAAAGCCGACGAGCTTGGCCTTCAGTTTGGACTCTACAACCATGGTGGTTGGGGCGGCAAACCTGATAACCTCATCGCCGTCTGCAATCATCTCCGCAGCGAACACGACTTAGACAACGTCGGCATTGTCTACAACTTTCATCATGCCCATGACGACATCGGTTCGTTTGCCGAGTCACTCCAGCAACTCAAGCCCAACCTCCTCTGCTTGAACATCAATGGCATGGCCGACGCTGACAAGGTTGCCGCGAATCCAGCCCAATTCAAAATCCTCTCGATCGGCCACGGCAAACACGAAAGAGCGATGATCGCAACGGTCGTGCAATCGGGCTACGCCGGTCCCATTGGGATTCTCGGACACCGCAAGCAAATGGATGTCCGGGTGGCGCTTCAAGAAAACCTCGACGGTCTCGAAGCAATCTTCGGTCGGGGTAAGTAGCCGCCCTCCCCTCGTTCTAACCTTTGATTCGCGAGGTTTCGCCGAGCCAAAGCTCGCTGCGTAGCCTGATTCCGCGAATCCGACTACGATGTCGGTGACGGCAGGTCGATGGAAGCCACCTTCTGCGCATCGCCGCTCCACCTCATCCCGTTCCCTGAGCCATTTGCATACTTTTCGAGTTATCGATGAAACGACGACAGTTCTTGGCAGCAACCAGCGCCGCGACCCTTGCCATCTCGGCGCCTCGCCTCTTTGCACTCGACCCTGATAACAAATACCGGAAAGAAATCGGCATCCAGCTCTACACGCTGCGGAACGAAATCAACGACGACGTCTCCAAGACGATTCAAGCCGTAGCCGACGCTGGGTACAAGCAAGTCGAGATGTACAACTTCCCAAACTGCGATCCGATGATCGAAGCATCGCGCGCATCCGGCCTGGCGATGAACTCGTCACACTTTGCTTGGGAGTCGGTCACCGACCCCGACAAGCAAGGCGTCACTCCGTTTGCCGAAGTCCTGGAAAAGGCAAACAAGATCGGTCTCACCGACCTCGTCATTCCCTACCTGCATGACCACAGCCGGCAAACCCTCGACGACTACAAGAAGCTATGCGAGCGATGCAACCGGGGTGCCGAGCAAGCCAAGAAAGCAGGCATTCAACTGTCGTATCACAACCACGCGTTTGAGTTTGAACCCAAAGAGGGTGGCAAAACGGGCTACGAAGTCATGATCGAGGAGTTCTCGCCCGACATGCACTTTGAAGTCGATGTCTTCTGGGTCGTCGTGGGCGGCAAGGATCCTGTCGAACTGATTCGCAAGCTCAAAGGACGCGTCTCGCAGCTGCACCTCAAAGATTTGAACGAATCGCAAGAGACGCCTGCCTACGGTGGCATCCCCAAGGAAGCGTTCGAGGAACTTGGGGACGGCGTGATCGACATGGAACCAATCATCGATGTCGCATCCGAAGCAGGTGTCAGAATCTGTCACGTCGAACAAGACCACTCGCCACATCCGCTCAAGAGCATTCGCCAAAGCATGAAGCACTTGAAGAAGCTCTAATCGCGGAATCGACTGCGTTGGCCAAAGAGCGCCCCGAAGGTAGGCTTTCTGTGCCCGTTCAGATCGGGCAAAATGAAGCCACATCTTAAACTTCGGGAGACGGACAGATGAGTGTTGAACCGGACGAGGAAGTGCTTTACGAAGCGCATCCGTCCATGTTTCGAAACCACCCCTTCTACTTCACCCTTTGCGTGATCTTGAGTCTGGTCGGAATCGGCTTGATCATGTTGCTGGTGTGGTGGATTCGAAACCTTGGCACAACGCTCATCGTCACCAACGAACAGACGACGTTGCGTAAAGGAATCATGTCCAAGTACACCAACGACGTCTTCCACAGCAACGTTCGCAACATTCAAGTTCGCCAATCTTTCTTCCAGCGAATGTTCAACGTTGGCTGGATCGGGATTTCAAGCGCCGGCCAATCAGGACTCGAAATCGAAGTCAACGGCCTGCCCGATCCTGAACGCATCAAGCAAATCATCGACGATCACCGCGGCGACTAGCCACAACCTGATTGGTTTTGGTGTTAGCCTCGGCAGGTGCAATTGCGTTTTCACCCGTTTCTAAACTGCGCGTCTTAGCACTCTCCCTCGGGAGAGTCGGGCTCTAAGGCCCGGAGAGGGTTTGTTTTTGAGGAACCATGCCCTCCCCGGACTTAGCGTCCGACCCTCCCGCAAGCGGGAGGGTGTTCTTTGGAACGCACGACTGGCCGGCGGCTCACGGACACTGCTGAGCCGTGCTCAGACCCTTGCGTCACCTCTGAACGTCGAACCGGTCAAGGTTCATCACCTTGGTCCATGCCGACACAAAGTCACTGACGAACTTGTCACTCGCATCGGCCGATCCGTAGACTTCGGCGATCGCTCGCAGTTGAGAATTTGAACCGAACACCAAGTCAACGCGACTGGCGGTCCATTTCACTTTTCCCGTTCCGCGATCGCGTCCTTCAAAAAAGTGATCGCACACGGGCGACTTCTTCCATTCGGTGTTCATGTCCAAAAGGTTCACAAAGAAATCGTTGGTGAGCGTTCCCTCGCGTTTGGTCAACACGCCAAGTTCGGCCAAGGGGCCTGGACCCGAGTTCGCACCGAGGACTCGCAACCCGCCGACCAATACCGACATTTCGGGCGCGGTCAGGGTCAGCTTCTGGGCTCGGTCGATCAACAACTCTTCGGCTGGCCGATCGATTTCGCGTGCGTGGTAATTGCGAAACCCATCGGACTTTGGTTCCAAGACCGCAAACGAGGCTGTGTCGGTCATCTCTTGTGTGGCGTCCGTTCGACCAGGCGTGAAGGGGACGTCGATCTCATGGCCAGCCTGCTTGGCAGCTTGCTCCACCGCTACCGAACCTCCTAGGACGATCAAGTCGGCAAGCGAGATCTTGACGCCGTCGGTTCGACCATCATTGAACTTCGTTTGAATCTTTTCTAACTCACTCAAACAACGCGACAGCTCGGCGGGATCGTTCACTTCCCAATCTTTCTGTGGAGCCAACCGGACACGTGCACCGTTACCACCACCACGTTTGTCGGTACCTCGAAACGTTGAAGCGGATGCCCATGCCGTCTTGACCAAATCGGAAGTCGATAGGCTCGACTGCAACAGCGTTGCTTTCAGCTCTTCGATTTCTTCTCCGCCGACCAGCTTGTGGTCGACCGCGGGAACGGGATCCTGCCAAAGCTGTGGCGGTGCCACCTCGGGACCAAGCAGGCGTGAGACGGGTCCCATGTCGCGATGGGTCAACTTGTACCAAGCCTTCGCGAAAGCCTTGGCGAATTCATCGGGGTTCTCATGGAAGCGCCGCGAGATCTTCTCGTACGCTGGGTCCATGCGGAGAGCCAAGTCGGTGGTGAACATGATCGGTGCATGCGACTTGGCATCGTCAAACGCGTCCGGAACGGTTCCCTTAGCGTCTGGATCCGTTGGCGTCCACTGCGTCGCGCCCGCCGGACTTCCGCTCAATTCCCAGTCATAAGAAAAGAGGTTGTCGAAGTAACCGTTTGACCACTCCGTTGGCGTGGTCGTCCACGCTCCCTCCAAACCACTGGTGATCGTATCGCCGGCGTTTCCCGTTCCGTAGTTGCTGATCCAACCGAGACCTTGATATTCGATCGCAGCACCTTCGGGTTCCGCTCCAACGTGTTCGGCGCTCGCTGCACCGTGAGCCTTTCCAAACGTGTGACCACCGGCGATCAGCGCGACGGTTTCCTCGTCATTCATCGCCATCCGCGCGAAGGTTTCGCGAATGTCCTTTGCCGCCGCAACGGGGTCGGGTGTGCCACCGGGACCTTCGGGGTTCACATAAATCAGCCCCATTTGAACTGCCGCCAAAGGATTCTCGAGATCACGTTCGCCGCTGTAGCGTTCGTCGCCGAGCCATTCGCTCTCGGGTCCCCAGTAGATATCTTCTTGTGGTTCCCAGACGTCCGCACGTCCGCCAGCAAATCCAAGTGTCTCAAATCCCATCGATTCGAGCGCAACGTTCCCGGCAAGGATCATTAGATCGGCCCATGAGATCTTGTTGCCATACTTTTGTTTGATCGGCCACAACAAACGCCGCGCTTTGTCGAGGTTCGCATTGTCAGGCCAACTGTTTAGGGGCGCAAAACGTTGCGTACCGTATCCAGCACCGCCACGCCCATCGGTCACCCGATAGGTGCCCGCACTGTGCCATGCCATACGGATAAACAACGGGCCGTAGTGGCCATAGTCAGCAGGCCACCAGTCTTGCGAATCCGTCATCAAGTGCTCGAGGTCCTTCTTGACCGCCTTCACGTCAAGCTGGCTAAAGGCTTCGGCATAATCAAAGTCATCGCCCATCGGATTTCCCTTCGATGAGTTCTGATGCAGGATTCGCACGTTCAATTGATTAGGCCACCAATCGTGATTCGACATCGAACCGGCAGCGGTGTGCCTTGCAGAGGCAGGTTTGACACTTCCCATCACGGGGCACTTACTGACATCCATGGCTTTTCCTTTGGTTCTTTGATTCGCAGAGTGCGATGACGCGGCTTCCTGAGCAGACACAGTGCTGCCCAGAAGCAGCAGCGTGCAGGTCGCAATTCCGCGAGTAATGTTCGTCTTTCTCATGTCTTTCTCCGCGCGCCGGTGGGATCTTGAGTAGGTGAGCGTGACCGCTTCCGCAGCCAATTCAATGTAGTATTGGCGTAAAGCAGAAATACATCCAATGCATTCTGCTACTATGTGCAATGCACCCAATGCATGACTCCACGAGGGCACACCGATGGAACTTGACCAGCTCCGCTACTTCCTTAGGGTCGCAGAACGCGGGAATTTCACGCGTGCAGCGGGAGATTTGATGATTTCGCAGCCCGCGCTCAGCCGTTCGATCCAAAAACTGGAGGACGAACTCGGCCAGCCCGTCTTCGAACGCAAGTCGCGGTCGGTCACCTTGACCGACGCGGGAACACTCTTGCAGGCGCGCGCCCAGCAAGTGCTATCGATTCTCGACGACACGCGTGCCGAAATCACCGACGATGGCAAGAGTGGCCGAATCCGAATCGGTGCCATTCCGACGATCGCTCCCTACTACCTGCCCCAAGTCTTGCGTCAATTCTCCAAGCAGTTCCCCGACGCAACGGTGATTGTGCAAGAGAACACCACCGACAACTTGATCAAGAGTTGCACTCAGGGCGAAATCGATCTCGCGATTCTTGCCTTGCCCATTCCGGCAAAGTACTTGGAAGTCGAAGAGTTATTCGAAGAGGAGCTGTTTCTGGTCCTACCGCCTGAGCATCCGTTGGCCGACAAAAAATCGATTCGCCTTGCCGATGTCGAACCCTATCCCTTTGTTCTCTTGGACGAAGCCCATTGTTTGTCAGACAATATCGTTTCGTTTTGTCGCCAACGTTCCTTTCAACCCGTCGCCGTTGAGAAGACGAGCCAACTCGCGATGGTGCAAGAACTTGTCTCGCTCTCGCATGGCGTCTCGATGATCCCGGCGATGGCCAAAGGCGTCGACGAAAGTGACCGCCGCCTCTATCGCTCGTTTGCTGGCCGCACGCCAACGCGCACCGTTGCCGTCGCTTGGAATCCCTATCGCTTCCAAAGCCGACTCTTGGAAGCGTTCCGCACGAGCCTGCGCCGAGATTGAGCGACACATGCCCGTGAGCCGTACGCGCTAGCGTCGGGCCTTACATTCGTAGTGACTTCTTAGGGCCCGACGCTAGCGCGAACGGCTCAGGGGCGGCAACAACGCAACTTTCGCGGAGCGAAAGGCGACTATCGACAAATTCTAGTTGCCTTGTGAATCTTGCCCTACTTCACTGCGCAGAATTCGATAGGTCAGGGTCACTTCAAAGGGCGTCACCGAATCGGTCTTGAACGATTTTTCGGCAAGCCCGAGCGACTCATCGACCTTCGATCGTTCGTTAGCCATCTGATAACCGATCGCGTCAACGAGATGGGCGGTTGCGACGATGTTGTGTTGTTGCCATTGGCTTTGCGATGCCGCAGTGTTCCTCGACTTTTCCGCCCACTGACGCGCCGATTCGACGTTTCCCTGCCGCACTTCAGACAGCGCTCGACAGAGGTAGTCCCAGCCGTTGAATGCACGTTGCTCCGACGCCCACCGCGCCAACTGGTGTGCTCGTTCGATGTCCTGGTGCAAATCAGGTTTAAGCAACATCGCTTTGGATGCCTGTTCGGCTACCTCGCGGTTGTAAAAATTGCCGTGGCGCACGAGCTGCTCACAGTGCTCGACGTACTTGTCATCATCCCCAAGGTACGCATAGAGCGTCGCCAAATGGAACCGATTCACACGCTCGTTCGAGTTAGCGAGTTTGCGTTCAAGGAGGCTCGCGGCCCGTCGATATTGGCCGTCGGTTTCAGCGATTCGAGCGTGCCAGTTGGCGGCTTGAACGTGATTCGAATCGGAAAGATTAGCGACGCAGGTCACCAGTGCGAACAGGAACAGCGGCACACGCAGAAAGACCGTGCGACGAGACAGGGCAACCGTGATCGTGATTCCGATCGTGACGAGGGAAACGACTTGATAGAAGAGCAGTGGCGGTGGTCCAACAAAATTGCCAAACGACCTGCTGAGCAAAAAGAGCAACACGGATGACAAAAGCCCTACTTCAATCGACCGCCAGAAAAATCCCCAACCACGATAGCCGCGTCCCCAAATCAATCCGGCAAAAAGGCTGCTGACAAAAATTGGCAACACGACGAGGAACAACACGCCGCCGACGGCAACAAAAACACCGAGAGGAATACTCGCGACTTGATCCACGCTCATTTTGTTCAACAACAAATCGCTTCGCTTCCAGCTTTCAACCTGCTCGATGCCGGGGTAACGATCAAACAGTGTTTGCTCGGCCAGATGTCGGTCATCGGGGTGTAGAAAAAAGTACTCCGCTAGCAGTTGCATGTCCTCTTCCGCAGCCGAGGCCGTACGTTGGCCGATGGGTTGCCAAGCCCAGCTAATGATGAACGCCAGGATGCCAGCGAGAAGACTCGCCGTGAGTGCTGCCGCGACACCCGACTCACGCTGTTTCGGTTTACTCAAACCAATCGTCGCGATCCCGATCGATGTTGTGATCAACATGATCCATTGTCGAGCGTCGCTCAGACTTGGCGGCAAACGTTGAATCCACGCCATGCTGCTAGTGATCCACGGTTCGCGGGTCGAGGCAAGTTTCGATTGGATCTCGTTGGCTGAATCAAGCAATTGCTCGCCGACCAACACGAGCAGGATGAAACCTGTGACCAACCCGGCAAGCGTGCCGCACGCCACTCCAACGGCGACGCCTCGAACATTCTTGCGCAACCAGCGATACGTCGACTGGACAGGCGACGGCGGTTTGACCATCAACGGTTCGCCATCAAGCCACGCCTGAAGTTCGGTTGCAAATTCGGCAGCCGACCGGTAACGATCTTGCGGAGCTTTTTCGAGCGCCTTCAGGCAAATCAGGTTCAGGTCGCGATCGGCGTCGCGCCGCAAACGACGAATGCTCTCCGGTTCTTGCTCGATCGTTTTTTGCACCACCTCAAGCGTGCTCTTGCCAGAGATCGGGGGCCGTCCTGAAATTAACCAATAGAGGATTGCCCCCATTGCATAGACGTCCGTCGCGACGGTCGTATCGGTCATGCCTGCCGCCTGTTCGGGCGACATGAATCTTGGTGAGCCAATCACAAGCCCCGTTTGAGTGATTGCCGATTCGGAATCGAGTTGTTTGGCAAGGCCGAGGTCGGTGATCCAAGGAGCGTCATCACCGTCAATCAAGATGTTCGCCGGTTTCAAGTCGCGATGCAGCACACCACGTTGATGCGCGTGCTGGACGGCTTCGGCAATCTGCACCACCAGTGCAGCTGACTTGCGTTGGTCGGGTTCGTACTCGGACAACAGCGCCGAGAGCGGACTGCCATCGATCAACTTCATCGCATAAAAGTGATGCTCACCCGCTTTGCCAATTTCGTAGATCGGCACAATGCCGCGATGATCGAGCCGAGCCGCGGATTCGGCTTCCAACATAAATCGCTGAATGCTTTCTGGCGAAGCGAATTGCCCGGCAAGTATCATTTTCAACGCGACGGACCGACCGAGCGTTTTGTGACGAGCCCGATAGACGACGCCCATGCCGCCGCGCCCCAGCTCTTCGATGAGCTCGTATTCCTCCAGACCAGCAACTGCCGACGTGTCGCGACCGTCGCTGGCGATGGTTCCGGCGGCATCGGTTGCGTGCGTGACCGGCAACTCCCCGTCGGGTGACGATGTCGGAACGTCGCCCGCAAAAGGTTCGTGATCCGAATCGGAGTCGGCCGAGTTGGTCATGCGTTGTCCTGCAAAGATGCGATAAGAGCGTGTGCCCGGAATACTCTTTTCGAACGTTCAGTCTAGCTGACCAACGATACTCCAGGAGCGCCCGGGATCGATCTCCCTATTCGGAACAAACATCTCGAGTTCCTACATTGCAGCGACAAACTCCCCATCGCAGACCAGCTAGAATCAAAAGCTCCGCCCGCACCTCCACGCCATCAGAAAGCCACCACACTGATGAGAAGACCCATCGCCCTTGCGTTTGTGCTGTTCACGTTCCTGTCCGCTCACGCCCAAACCACGCCAACCCGTCCCCCCAATGTCATCGTGATCTTCACTGATGATCACGGCTATTCCGACCTTGGCTGCCAGGACATCTTTCCCGACCTCAAGACGCCCAACATCGATGCGATGGCGGCTCGGGGCATCCGCATGACAAACGGCTACATCACCGCTCCGCAATGTGTTCCATCGCGCGGCGGACTTCTAACCGGCCGGTACCAAAACCGATTTGGACTCGAATCGAACAAGACCGCGCAGGAGCCCGATGGACTTGCTGGTTTCGGCAAGTCGCTCACCATTGCCGAACGATTGAAAAACGCTGGCTATGCAACGGGCATGGCAGGCAAATGGCATCTCGGTCCTGCACGCGAAATCGTCGACCATGGATTCGACAAAGTCTTTTACAAGAACGCGAACCGACCTGGCGTGGCGAACATCGATCTCGACGGCAGCGACGTGCCACTTGGCCCTGAATCGACTGGCATGTACCACGTCGATGCGTGCAGTGCGGCTGCGAGTGCGTTCATCACCAAGTTCAAAGACAAGCCATTCTTTTTCTATCTTGCCTATCGCGCACCGCACGTCCCACTCGACGCTCCCCCGAAATACCTCAAGCGGTTTCCCGGCGAGATGCCTGAGCGTCGCCGTCAAGCGCTCGCGATGCTCTCGTCCGTTGACGAGGGTGTCGGCAAAGTGGTTGCGACCTTGAAGCAACACAAACTCGAGAACAACACGCTTCTGTTTTTCATCAGCGACAATGGTGCACCGCTGAAAATCCACAAACTGGACGCACCAGGCGGCGGCCCGGGTTGGGATGGTTCGCTGAACGATCCGCTTAACGGCGAAAAAGGCATGCTGACCGAGGGTGGGATTCGTACGCCATTTGTTGTCGCCTGGCCCGGAACGCTGCCAGCTGGAAAAACGTTCGATCATCCTGTCATCTCGCTCGACGTTGCTGCCACCATCAATGCGATCGCTGGGCTCGATCACGATCCAGTCCTTGATGGCGTGAACCTGATTCCCTACCTGCAAGGCGACCTCAAGACGCCGCCCCATGAGGCGCTCTATTGGCGGTGGAGCGGTCAGGCCGCAATCCGCAAAGGCAAGTGGAAATACCTTGCCGCTGGCGGCCGCGAGTGGCTTTACGATCTCGATCAGGACATCGGCGAATCCAACAACCTCCTCAGCCAACACAAACACATCGCCGCTCAATTGCGATCGCAATGGGACCGATGGGGCGAAACGTTAAAACCAGCGGGCCTGCCGCCAAAGGTCAGCATCACCGGAAACGACTACTTTGATTGGTACTTGGACGGCAAACGGGATAAGAAACCGCCAAGCATGAAGGCAGTTCAAAATCGATCGGCCAACAAACGCAAGCCACTTGCTGACCCGCAACTCTTCAAGGCACGCGACAAGAATGGCGATGCAAAGGTCACGTGGGAAGAGTTTCTCAATGGCCGAACAGGCGACACCGTCCCCGCGCTCGAACGTCGATTCAAAGCGCGCGACAAAGATGGCAACGGCGTTTGGGAATCAAGCGAATTGAAAGGGTCCTGACGCGCCGTAGCTACCGTCGCCGAACGGTGGTCTCTCTCGGAAAGTCGCCGGTATCACATCCACGCTCTGCGAGCGTAGCTACATGGCTGCCACTTGCACCGACGCCCACACTCAGACACAATGTCTAATTCATGCAGCAACCACTCGTTTGTTTGAGGCGCCGGATGAATTCGCGAAAGTCCTGTTTGCAGTTTGGTGTCACACTTCTGTTCTTGGGCGTCACATTCTTTTGCCTACTGACGCCGTCGGTGGCACAGGACAACTATGGGCCCGAGGAGTTGCACCGGCACTTTCAGAAGGTTGCCGAAACTTATGTGATGGAGTTGGGCTCCAAACCGCTCGAGCTTCGGTCACGACCGATCCTGAAGTGGGATAATCCTGAACGCGAAGATTTGCATGGTGCTCTTTACGCTTGGCAGCAGAAGGGTCGGCCGTGCGTGCTTGGATCGGTATTCACTTATGAGTACGCCGGCAAGACATGGTGCCGCCACGAAATGCTGTCGATCGCGCCAGGTGCCGTAACGGCCAGCTTTGAAGGTGAAGTGGTTTGGAGTCCGGAGGCATCCGGCTTGATTTGGCAATCAATCGACGATGCACCAACGCCGCTTGGCTCCGAGGCTCAGCGGTTGATCCAAATGAGAGCCTTGGCCCGCAGCTTCTCGGGCATCCTTCGCATCACTGACAAACCACCTTCGAAATTGCGACTTCTTCCGCGCCCGCTTGTCCGCTACGAAGCCACCGACGAACGCATCATCGACGGAGCGGTGTTTGCCCTAACCGTCTCCACCGATGCCGAGATTCTTCTGTTGATCGAGGCGAGGCAACGCGAGGATGATTCAGCGGAGTACGTCTTCGCAGCAGCTCCGGGGCACTACCACGAGCTGGAATTGAGACGTGGGGACACCGCGGTCTGGAGTGCCCCGAGAAAAATCGAACTTGAGAGCACGACTGCGGGCCAACTTCCTTGGGCGAAACAGCCGTTCTTTATCTTCACCCCGTCTCGTCCGCTGCCCAACGCGACCGAGTTGCGATAGTCATCATCATGTCCAATTGCTGCTAGACTGTGGCCCTACTGGCTCTCATCAAGCACCTCCAATTGTGAATCATCATGACCAATTCCCTGAATCGCCGAAAAGTCCTTCTCGCTGGAGCCGCCGCGGTGGCCGCACCCGCCATCATCACTGGAAAGCGATCGGCAGCTCAGGATGTGATTGACGCGGGTGAGTACCAATTCCGTTGCCAGCACCACTGGCCCCAATTGCCCGACAAATACCATTGGCAGATCACTCACAATGTCACGGTTGATCCGGACAACAATCTGTATGTGATCCACGAGGGCAATGCCAAGAAAGCCGATCATCCTGCGATCTTCGTGTTTGACGCAGACGGACGATTCGTGCGTGCGTTCGGTCAACAGTTCCAAGGTGGTGGACACGGCTTAGACATTCGCGTCGAAGACGGGACACCTTATCTTTATGTCAGCGGTTATCAACACTTGAAGACGATCGCCAAGCTGACATTGGAGGGCGAAGTCGTCTGGCAAAAGTTTGCGCCGATGAAGTCCGAGCGTTATGCCGATGGCGAAGCAACCAACCCCAAGAAAGTTTGGGGGCGTGACCGATTCATGCCAACCAACTTTGCCTTCTTGCCCAACGGCGATTTTCTGCTTGCCGATGGTTATGGCGCCTATGTCATTCATCAATACGACGCCGACGGCAACTGGCTTGGTCACTTCGGCGGCGTTGGCAAAGGAGACGGCAAGTTCAATCTGCCGCATGGCATTTGGGTCGATGATCGTGACGGCGTCGATCCATCAATTGTGGTCGCCGACCGCGCGAACAACACCCTTCAGCTGTTTGACATGGATCAAAACTACGTCAAGACGATCGACGGGTTTGGTCTTCCAGCAAACATCGACACGCATGGCGAGCTGATGCTGGTACCGGAGTTGGTCGCACGGGTCTCACTGCTTGGCCCCGATTACAAAACCGTTGCGACAATCGGCGACGACCGCCAGCGTGTTCAAGCCGACCGCAAAGAATCCAAGTCCTTTGCGATCCGAGCCGACGAATCACGCTGGCTCGATGGAAAGTTCATCCATCCTCACGATGCCTGCTTTGACAACAACGGAGACATCATTGTCGCCGAATGGGTTGCCACAGGCCGAGTCACGAAGCTAACCAGGGTCTAGTCCCCCTAAGCCGCTGGCCGAATGGCCTTGGGCCCTTGCCAATGCGCAACCAGGTTCAAGGCTCACTGGCAATCGCGGGGCCGGGCGGCAATCGCGAGTGGACAAAAGCAAGTCCTCCTCAGCAGGAACGTGGTTGATCGAATATAATCGTCCGCAGACACCTGCCACCACACTACGGTCGATGCAATTGCGTCGCCAACTTCCCGCCGCGACACCCATCTGTCGCCCCGCTTCGTCGTGAATCAGTCGCCCTCCGATCGCTTTTTGCTGCTACTCGTCCGGCTCGGAGCCTTTCTGTGCTTCGCCGGCTGGACGTGGGTGCATCTGTACTGGGAAGGACCCTATGGCATCCTGATTTGGCACGACGCCACCTACGAATTTGCTGCTCAGATGGGCATCACCTGGGATGAGTTTGTTGGCACGGGCGCCGACGACGGATTCGTACAACGCTGGCTGGGACGAGTGGGGTGGCTCTATCTGGCATGCACGATCATGACGTTAACGATCCGGAAAGGATCGTGGCTGCAATCGGTCGGGCTTGTCGGCGGATGCGGTCTGCTGGCCATCTTGAGCTACGCCAAATACGTCGCTTCACAGTATCAATTGCCGATGCTGGTCGAACATGGCGGGCAAGTTCTCATGCCGCTTGTCCTTGTACTTGCTGTGCAATTTGGGGTCCGGCATCGCGCGACGATTGTGACCGCGGCGATCGCATTCATCACCACCTTTGCAGGACACGGATGCTACGCGCTCGACCTTTGGCCAACCCCCTCGGTTTTCTACGCAATGACGTCCGTGATCCTGGGCGTCGAATATGAAACGGGTGTGACGCTGCTGCGGATTGCGGGCACGCTCGACTTGGTCGTTTGCGTAGGAATTCTGATACCGATTATCCGCCGACTCTGTGCCATTTACGCAGCCTGTTGGGGACTGCTGACGGCAATCGCGCGCCCAGCCGCCGGCATGTCGCTGGGGCTGAATTACTACGGCGCGGATCAATACTTGCACGAGGCGGTGCTTCGCGCCCCACACCTCTTGATCCCGCTCTACCTGTTCTTCCTTTGGCGCACGCCCAAGGAACAATCCCAGACGCTCCCACAAACCAATCTTGTCGAAGCGGAAGCTGGCTCGGCAATGCCCAGCACCGCTTAAAACAATCATCCACTTCATGAGATCACATCGACAGTCAGGAAACCTGATGAAGCTATCGAAAATCATCGCCGTCTGCCTCGTACTCGCGTCTGCAGCGCCAGCCTTGGCTCAGCGTAGGAACATCCTCGCCATTCCCAAAGTCGAAGCGAAGGACATTATCTGCTTTGCGCTTTACACGGTTCACGACAACACGCTCAAGTTGACCGCACAGCTGTATCCGATTCCCGGTGATGTTCCGAAAACCGTACGTCTCGAAGTCGAACGTGACGGCAAATGGGTCCAAGTCGCAGAGACCACCGCAATCGAACCGGGCTGGACCGCTCCCTTCCGAGTGGACAACTGGGACGACACGCAATCGGTTCGCTATCGAGTGCGACACGGAAAACAAGCAACCTACGAAGGTCTTGTTCGCAAGAACCCGGTCGACAAGAACGAGATCGTCGTTGCCGGGTTCACGGGCAACTCGATCAACGCCCGACATGGCGGCGACATTTCACGACAAGACATCATCGAGAACGTCAAAAGGATTGACGCTGATGTGCTGTTCTTCTCCGGCGATCAAGTCTACGACCACTTCAAACATTACGCGGCCTGGCTGAAGTTCGGTCGTGACTTTGGCGAAATCATCAAGGATCGGCCAACCGTCTGTCTGCCCGACGATCACGATGCCGGGCAACCGAACCTGTGGGGCGAAAGCGGCAAGATCTCAACATTGAGTGGTGCGGCCGACGGCGGCTATTCGCGTCCCGGGGCCTACGTCAAAGAAGTCGAACGCGCCCAAACCAGTCACCTTCCCGATCCGGTCGACCCACACAAGATCGGCCAAGACATCGGCGTCTATTTCACGAACTTGAACTGGGGCAACATCGACTTTGCCGTGCTTGAAGACCGCAAATTCAAGACGGGCCCCGCTGGCCGCGTTCCAAAGCAAGGCCCTCGGCCCGATCACATTCGCAATCCCGAATACGATCCCGCCAGTGTGGATGTAGAGGGCGCCGTGTTGCTTGGCAAACGCCAACTCGCGTTCATCGATCGCTGGGCGCAAGACTGGCAAAACGCAGAAATGAAGGTCGCCCTCTCAGCAACGATCTTCTGTGGCGGTGCTCATATTCACGGCTCGGCAAACGGCCGACTTCACGCCGACATGGATTCCAACGGATGGCCGCAATCAGGTCGCAACCGAGCACTACGTTCGCTGCGAAAAGGCTTTGCGTTTCACTACGCGGGTGATCAGCACCTCGCAACCATTTTCCATCATGGCATCGACGAGCATCGTGATGCGATCTGGTCGTTTTGTGTACCGTCGATCGCAAACCTTTACCTTCGATGGTGGGAACCACTCGAAGCGGGCGCCAATCGCGAACCAGGCTCCCCCGCCTACACGGGCGACCACCTTGACGGGTTCGCCAACAAAGTGACCAACTATGCTGCGGCCAACCCCGAAAAGATGCCAGCTGGCAACTTACTCAACACGCGCGCAGCCGGTTACGGTGTCGTTCGTCTCAATCGCGACACGCGCGAAATCACAATGGAGTGCTGGCCTCGAAACGTCGACATCACCGCCGAGGATGCCAAACAGTATCCGGGTTGGCCAAGAACAATTTCCCAGTTTGACAACTACAACCCGCCGTCGTGGGGCAAACTGGGCACTCTTACCTTCAACGTCAACAACCCCGTGGTGCAACTGGTCGATTCCGAGAGCGGCGACGTTCTTTACACCGTTCGTGCCAGCGGCAATAGCTTCACACCTGGCGCCCCCAAAGGAAAGTCATTCGTCGTCAAAGCGGGGCGTGACGCGCCGACCAGCGTCGTTGCGAAGTCGGCGAGCGTCGGGAGCCAGCCGCAATCGATCACCCTTGACTGATGCATCGCAGCGTCATTTTCCCTACGGGAGGATAAGCGTATGAAAGAGTCCTTTTTGACGCGATGGAAACGCCGACAGTTCATCGTTTCCGTTGCCGCAATGTTCGGCGCCGGACGTCAACTGTTCGGCGACCTCGTGAAGCCGACGCACAAGGTCTCACTGCGCGACGCTCACAAAGGCACGCTCGAGATCGATACGCAATTGCTTGATAGTTTCGGTCCGCCACCATCGAATCTTCGGCAATTCTACCTTGATGCCCGAGCGCACTTCGCCGCCAACAAGGATGCCGACTATTCCGATGCTGAAGTGGTGAAAGCAGCAGCCGAGCACCAAGTTCCGCTGATGAGCGGGCCGATGCTCGGCGACTTGGCCAGCGACGGCGTGACGCTCTGGATGCGGCCGGCAACCACCGAGGAGATCGAGGTGTCGGTTTCTCAGCAGGTCGTCCGCGCCAAACCAACTTCCGCTGGCAAGGCCGTACGAGTTCGGATTGCCAACCTCAAACCAGCGACGCGTCACAGCTACGCCGTCAAGATTGCCGGTACCGAGGTCAGTGCCGGACAATTCACCACGGCACCCGCCGCCGATACCAAAACGGATTTCCGGATTGCGTTTGGATCGTGCTGTCACAAGATCGGCGTCCACAACACCAATCTTTTCCAGAAAGTCGTGCAGCGTCAGCCGCATGCGATGATGTTGCTCGGCGACATCGCCGTTGATGATCGCAACAACGAAATCAACATGCACCGCGCGGACTACCAGCTACGTGATGTCTCCAATGCGTGGCGACATTTGGCGTCCAACGTCCCGCTGTACGCTTCCTGGGACGACCACGACTATTTTGACAACGACCTCAGTGGCATCCCGCGCCGGTATTCCAAAAAAGACCGAGAAGGCGTGCGAAACGTCTATCGCGAAAACTGGAGCAACCCCGAGGCGAATGACAATCGTGAAGGAATCTATTTCAGCTCGCGTGTCGGGCCGGTTGAAATCATCATGCTCGACACTCGCTCGTGTCGTGATGGGAAGCGACGTAATGAATACGGGTCCTATCTTGGCGAGTCGCAACAAGAATGGCTAAAGACGACTCTCAAAGAATCGACGGCACCCTTCAAAATCATCAGCAGCGGGACGATGTGGAGCGACTACGTGAGTCGCGCGAAAGATTCTTGGGGCAGCTGGGACAAACAAGCCCGTGAAGAGATCTTTGCCTTCGTCGAGCAAGAGAAGATCGGAGGCGTGTTGCTGGTCAGTGGCGATCGCCACGGTGCAAGGTCGTTTCGCATCCCGCGTCCGTCCGGCTTTGAATTCCACGAGTTCGAACCGGCGACACTTGGCGGTGTTTCCGGTCCCGCTGGTATCGTGAAAGATTGTCCCGAGCAGATCTTTGGCTATGACGGTGGGGACTTTGTTGCGTTCGGTGAGTTTTCGTTTGACATGCGCGCCACCGACCCCACAGCGACCTTCCGATTGATTCGCGAAACGGGTGAAACGATCGAAGAACATCCATTCCCTTTGTCAAAACTGACCCCATAAGCCACCCCGCCATGCGTTTAGTCCTCGCTCTGCTGCTTGCCTTACCCGCGGTCACATCAACCATTGCCGAAGAAGCATTTTCGGTCGTGGCCCCAATCGGAAAGCAACGCAAACTCGTCCGACTCGAGGTCGTCGAGAACGAGGGCGGAGTCTCGATTCAAACGCAAAGTGAGCTGCCACTCTCGTTTGCTCCCGGCGGCATCGCCGCAGGTCCAAAGTCGACTGACATTGTCGTGACGGGCGGACGCAAGGAGAAACCATCGGTGGCCGTCGTCGGCTTCGGCAGTGACGGCACGCTGCAAGAAAAGTCCACCTCCAACCTTGAGCATCCGGCGGGATACACCTCGGTCGATCGAAGCGGCAGGTATCTTCTCACGGCAAACTACGGCGGCGGCTTGATTGCCTCCTACCGCATCACCGGTTCCACTGTCGCGGGCAAAGCGACCTGCTTGGTCAAAACGCCAAACAAGGAAGCGCACTGTATTTTGACAACGCGCGATAATCGTTTCGTCTATATCCCTTGCGTCAAACTCAACAACGCGCTTTATCAGTATTCTTTTGACGCCGCCTCGGGAAAGATCGAACCGCTGCGCCCGCACGATGCACGGCCGCCCGCGATGTTTGGTCCTCGACATGTCGCCTATCACCCGAATTTACCGATCGCCTACTTCAGCAACGAGCAACAACTTGGAGTTTCGGTCTATTCGATCAGCGATGACGGCCAGCTTTCCGACCTTCAACACGCAACAACCACCACGCGGCGCTCGCCGTACGAGTCAGGCAAAAGGGACCTGCACGCGTCGGACCTTGCCGTGACACCAGACGGCAAACTGCTGTTCGTTGCCGTTCGAGATTTCGTCGGCGATCGCGACGCCGTCTACACTTTCCGCATCGAACCAGACGGACGCTTGAGCAAAATCGCGAGGACTTCTGTGGGTGATATCCCGTGGAAGATTGCACTCTCGCCGACCGCATCTCTGCTGTTGGTAAGCGAGTCGGGTGACGAACGTTTGTCGGTTTATCAAATCATGCCGACCGGCAAATTGAACAACGTAGTCAGCCACCAGTGGAATGCTGGCGTACGCGACATGGTGATCAGGTAGCGTGCGATCCCGCGTACTCACTTGCGTGTTCATGAGGGAGCACAGGAAATACGATGAGCAAACGATGGCGAATCGCGGGAATCAATTTCTCGCACATGCACATGGGCGATCTGCTTCGCAACGTTGCCGATCATCCAAACGCCGAGATCGTTGGCATTTGTGACGAGCAACGTGCGGAGATGCAACCAGCGATCGACGACCTTGGCATCGAAGACTCGCGCGTCTTCACTGACTATCGCGAGTGTATGGAAAACACTCAGCCCGATTTAGTCGTCCTCTGTCCGCCAACCGGCGAACATGCCGAATGGGTCGAGCGGATCGCGCCCTATGATGCCCATCTGTTCGTGGAAAAGCCCTTTGCAGCCTCACTTGCCGATGCCGATCGAATGATCGAAGCAGCCGCCAAGACGGGAAAGAGCCTGATCATCAACTGGCCAGCCCGTTGGGACCCGGTTTACTACACCACATGGCGTTTGATCAGCGACGGGCTTATCGGTGAAGTGACCGAGGTCCATTATCACGGTGGCAATCGCGGACCGCTTTACCACGGTGCCGGAAAGGTCGAGTTCGAACCGACCGAAAAAGACAAACAGGCAAGTTGGTGGTACAGCCTTGAAGCGGGTGGAGGTTCCATGCGTGACTACCTCGGTTACGGAGTGACGCTCGGCACGTGGTTCAATGGCGGTCAAAAGCCGATCGATGTGACCGCGATCACCGCTGGTTCACCAGGACTCGAAGTCGACGAACACAGCATCACCGTCGCACGCTACGCGCACGGAATGTCAAAATTCGAAACGCGTTGGGGAACGTTCACCGACCCTTGGGTTCACCAGCCTCAACCCAAATGCGGCTTCATTGTCCGCGGAACGGCCGGAACGATCGCCAGCTATGACTACGAAAAGACGCTCCGCGTGCAAACGAAAGATCGCCCAGAGGGATTCTTGCACGATGTGGATGAACTTCCCGCCGGCCAACGAAACGGAATCGAGTACACCCTTTCGCGACTCGACGCTGGACTCGCCATCGAAGGACCACTTGATCCGGCCGTTGCCAGAATCGGACAACAGATCATCGAAACCGCGATTCAAAGTGCGAACGAGAATCGTACGGTAGCGTTGGTGGAATGAACGCCAGCCAGAACTGCAGGCTGAAGAAAACGAATCGAAAATGCCTATCGCCGCGGTGGCGGGGATGGCCGCCGATCGTTTCTGCGATTGCTATCGGGTCGCCTGTCATCGGGACGTTGACGACGCTGGTACGTTTCGCTCCAAGTGCGTCCGCCTGGTTCCTTGTACGTAAACCGATATGCGCTGCTGCCTGCGGGAGCATAGGTAATTGAACCCGAGCGGCCACCGATCTTGTACGTGAGGACCGATTGCTTACCCGATGTACGAAAGTCCGTAATCGTGGCCCCACGAAGCGGCGGTTGCCCTGGTCGCACAGGTGAATCACGCGGTTGCGAAGCGATTTCGCCGTTACGAAAATCAACAACACCGCGGACGCCACCATTGATGTAGGGATAAGTCTTCGTCGCGTGGTAGTGGTAGTTCCCATCAGCATCGAATTGACCGTTGAGCGCATCAAGTTTACCGACCGGTGCTCCGTCCGCTTCGGTCAATCCATAGATCGGAAAACCATCAAGTGCGAATGCGATCGGGTTGCCCTTTCCGACGATCTCTTGCAAATGGGTCGGGGCGATGTGGTAGTGATAATCGTCACCCCGACCGCAGTGGCCGCCCCACTTGTCGAGCTCGCCAGCAAGGTAGGCGTCGACACCGCGGTTGTTGAGTGCGCTGAAGATGGGAACACCATTGACGGCAACCGCGATCGCACCACGGAACGAAGTCTCCTTTCCGTTGATCGGGTTGAGAGCCAATCGGGGAGCGAGCGGAATCTTCCAGCTGTTCGTCCCCGTAAACGGCTGTGGCAGCGGAACCTGCTGTTGCCATGCCTTGATTCCAACCATCATGCCATGATCTGGAAGTCCATTGGATTCAACATAAAGCGTGTCCTCGTCCCAACGCACTTTCACATTCTTGAAATGCTCGAAGTGTGCCGCAATTTCTGGCTTGGCCAACTTTGCGGGTGTCGTCACCAAACGCACCGCATTTGAGGCACTCGCATTTGGGTCGGGACGATCCGATGAATGGTCGCTAACCTGTCCGTGCCCAGCGTGAGAATGATCGTGCCATTCATGCGCTGATGTCCGGCTCGAACTGCAAGCCGAATACAAAGCGACCGCGACGCAAACGAGGGTACGCATCATCTCAAAAGAATCCTCTGCTGGTTCATTCAACGGGCTTGTCAATCACGATTCGGAATAGAACGGTATTGTCTTTCTTGAGATCCGCGGCCCAAATCAGCGCGGCGTCTTCATGCCACTGAATTCGGTCATAGCCATCCTTGGGCCGCACTTCCCTTTCCGAAAACTCAGTGGCTGCTTCCCAAGCGGTGGCGTCATAAGCGACGTCCATCCACCCTTCCGGCGCTTCAGCGACTATGAATTCACAGGGGCCAACACCCGCTTGAGGATTGGTTTCGGCGGCACACGCTTCGTCGACCGGACCATGGTGAAGCACAAGACAGCGCCAACTCGCATTGGTCAACGCCACAGGCTTCCCCGTTTTCGCATCACGGAACTGTGCGATCAGCCCTCCGTCGCCCAACTGCTGCTTTTTCGATCCGATGTATTCGAGTCCCGAATCGTCTTGCTTGAAATCTTTGGCGATTAGGTTCAAAACGATGGGATAGTCCGCCTGGAACGAAAACGATTCGGCATTGAACGAACGCTCGGTCGTGATGCTGACCGAATCTTCAATCAACAACTGGTCGCCCAAGTAGAGCGAAAACCAATTGTCAGCCCACACGTCGCCCTCAATCGTGACTTCGCCGCTTGTCGGCAGCGACTGCCTTGGTGGCGCGGGTTGCGCGCCACAGCCAGAAAGCACGGCAAGCAACACCACCGAGCCGAGCGGAAATAGCCAACGGTAAGCGAACGATACGAGCACACCGATCTCCGTAGTTTCAACGCGTAACACGTTATTGAAACGAAAAGGGCTGCAGATCATCCACATCCCATGGACGCGAATTCTGAACTTTTCGAATCGCTGGCCGCTAGTCGTCAAACAAGCACCACTTCACGAACCAAAGTAGTGCAGGTGCGAGAAGGAGGGCGGCGAGCTTGATCATGGCCGAACCAATCTACCAATAGAGGGTGTTAGGGATCGCAAGGGATTCGAATCTTGAGGGTCTTAGACTAGCAAACTCACAGAACGAAGTGCGCTACAATGAGGCCCAATTCCGAGAATGACGGCCTTCTCTCTCATTTGCAGAGGCATCCAAGGTGTCTCACGAACGGTCGGCAAGACAATATGTACGGTGTTATTGATGAATGACGAATCACGTGTGGACGAGGGTGACCAGGAGATCATCCCCAAAGAACCGATTGATCTCGTTGCCAATCCTCTGGCCAAATTCCTGCATGTCCAGACAGCGAGTGGAGCGGTGCTTGTTGTCGCGGCGATCACCGCACTTGTCCTGGCCAATTCCCCGTATGCCGGGTCCTACCTAGCGATCTGGAAAACCGAAGTCGAGTTCTCGGTTGGCGACTTTCATTTCGCGCACTCACTCAAACATCTCATCAACGATGGCTTGATGGTCATCTTTTTCTTTGTCATTGGCCTCGAAGTCAAACGTGAATTCGTTTTGGGCGAATTGCGAGACCGCAGCAAAGCGGCGTTACCGATCGCAGCTGCCTTGGGAGGGATGATTGTTCCGGCCACGATCTACCTGATGTTCCAATGGGGAACCGAGGCTCAACGGGGTTGGGGTATCCCGATGGCGACCGACATCGCGTTTGTCGTCGGTTGCATGGCAATTCTCGGTGACCGCATCGCCCCCAGTTTGCGTGTCATGATGCTGACGTTGGCCATTGCTGACGACATCGGTGCGATCCTAGTGATCGCGATCGGATACACCAACGACCTGAACCTTTCATGGTTGATCGTTGGTGTTGTCGGAATCGGCCTGGTCCACTTGTGTGCTCGATTGGGAGTGCGTGCCTTTATGCCATACGTTGTCCTTGGCGTTCTGGTGTGGTTTGGTTTCCATGAGTCGGGCGTGCACGCGACCATTGCGGGCGTGATTCTTGGTGTGATGACGCCCGCTCGCAACTACATCAAACCGCAACTTTTTGCCAAAGCCCTCGAGCAAGCGCGGGATGTGTTGATCGGTGACGAATGGGAAAACGAGTCGCACCGAGCCGAGGGTGTGCGACAATTCCAATGGGCGGCGCGCGAGACCATTTCGCCGCTGGAGTACCTCGAAGGCACTTTGCATCCTTGGTCAGCCTTTGTGATCGTCCCACTCTTTGCTTTAGCAAACGCTGGCGTTCCGATTGACAGTTCCTCGTTAACCTCTTCGGTCGCCATGGCCACAGCGGTTGGACTGGTTGTTGGCAAACCGCTCGGAATCCTCGTATTCTCGCGATTGGCAGTCGCGATCGGCGTGGCCAAACCACCCGAATTTGGTTGGTCCCTTGTGTTCGCCGGAGGCTGCCTTGCAGGGATCGGGTTCACGATGTCGTTATTCGTTTCCGAACTCGCACTCACCGGAGAACTGGTCACGCAAGCGAAACTGGGCGTGCTGGGCGGATCGATCCTCGCGGCAATCGTCGGCATGCTACTGATTGTCGTGATCCAACGACGGGCAACACCGACGGAATCATCAAACACAGAGACAAGCGATTGATTATCGGTGTGCGATAGTCTGCTTGTCTTCTCAGTAGTCGATGTCGGCTCCGACATAGAAGGTGGCGCCAGGTTGCAAAACGCTGACGCCCGCTCTGGATTGAAAATCGAGGTGTTCGCGGTAGGCTTTGTCGGTGAAGTTCTCGACGCCGCTGTAGACCGTCAGTCGGTCCCATTGTCGCGGTTGCCACACTGTGCGTAGATCCCAAACCGTGAATCCGGGAGTCGCAAATTCAAGCAGACTACTTGCGACACGATCTTGATTGTCAACGACGCGTGCCGCCAATTCGACGATCCATTGAGGTTCATCGACGTTGTCGCGTAGACGCACGCCCAAACGTGTTTCGAATGGACTGATACCAGGTAGCGACTCAGAATCGTTGCCCGGAACAAAACTGAACGCACCACGAGGAAGCCCCGCGATACGTTCAGAGGCGAAAAAGGTGTTTGCCGCGCGCGTTGCGAAATCGCCGTTTCGAGTTCGGTCACGCCCGTCGGAACCCTTGGCAATGGCAAAGAGTGTTAGCGGCTCTTTCGGAGCAACCTCAGCATAGGCTTCAAACCCGGCAAGCGTTGCCAGCCGAGTGTTCACGGCGCGCAAGTTGGTTTGAACCACGCTGCCGTTGAAGATAACGACGCCCGTGTTTTCAAAGGTGATGTAGTCGAAGGCCCAGCCATGATAGCCGCGAGCGCCACCGCGAAACCATTTTCCCTCATAGTCTGCGCTGACATCAAATTGGATCAGTTTTTCAGTTTTCAAGCGTGGGTCACCTGTCAGCGTATTCAGCCCATTCTGCACCATCAGCAACAACTGTTCGACGCCATAAAGCTCAGTCAGCGTCGGCGCCCGCTCAGCGTAGCCAACCGAGACGGAGCCGGTCAGTTGAGGCGAGATCTTCTTTTCTAAACGTCCATAGAGACTCCAAAGGAGACGGTCGCGTTGTGAAAGATTGGTGCCGATGACATCTTCATAAGTGCGGCCAGTCAAACCAACGCTCTGTAGATTTGCGGGATCTTCGGTGATGTCGGTTTGGACGTAGTCGAGCCGCAGTCCAGATTGAAACGCATAGACGTCACAGAAACGCTCGTAGTATTCCGCGAACAACCCAGGGTTAACAGAAAAGGACCGTGGAAGCGGCGCTTGCCCGAAAAACCTAGCCGGAGCCCCAAGCCTGAGTGTGTCGAATACTTCGTTCACTTCCTGTTTGATAAAACGCAGATCATGCCCCACAGTAAACCGTAGTTCGTCAGGCTGAATGCCCCAACTGATCGCGCGTCGATAACCGGTCGACATCACATCGGCGTCGGTAACACCGTTGAAGTCCACGAACGCCAAGAACGGGAATTGATTCTGCTTTTCGGGATTGTCAGAGTCACCATTGAAATCGGTTCGGTTGTACCAGATCTCCGTTTCCGTTCGATCGCCAATCCAGGAATCGGAATTGGAGTAAACAGCCTCGTACCCATCGGTGACAAGATTGTTGATGTCGAAGACGAAGCCAGGGAATTCGACGTCCGTCTGATCGAGACGCAACAAGGAAAGCTCGATGCTGCGATCGGCATCAAAGTCCTTGCCCATTGCAATGTTGAAAATCCGCGACTCGTAGCTCGATGCCGTGGACACCCCGTCGCCGCTTCGGTAATTGCTTCCCCTTCGATGAGCATAGGAACCTCGAATCCCCCAATCTTGCCCGCCAACGAGCAAAGTCTGCTGGCCAAGCCATTGGTTTCCATTGCTCTTGTGTTCGAAGCTTGAATTGCCGTGAGTCTCGCGCCCGTTTTCATATCGTGGCGATGATTCGAGCTGGAAGTCCAAGTAATTGAAGGCAGGTCCGTACACGCTGCTGTAGGGACCTGGAATCACGATCACATCACGGATCTGGCGGGAATCGATCTTGTTCATTGCCGTGTCGAGGTCCGCTCGAGCTGGGACCCAGTGTGATCCCGAAGCGGCAAGCGAACCCGCACGAGAGCCACGTATCCGCGAGTCACCAACAATCGGCGTACGACTTTGTGTCTCCACGCTCAGTGCCGAAGTTGAACGCTTGAGAAGGTGCCCAAGATCGGTAGAGGTCAGCGGGGCTGCCTCGGCGCCCCGAATCACATCGACACTTAGCGAAGGCGATCCGAGTTTTGCTTTGCGCAACAAGCTTCGGTCTGCGCGACCGCCACCATAGAGCCGCGCAGCAAAATTCGTTGACGCTCCGGCCGCGATTCCGTTTGTCGAGACGGTCAAACCCAACTCAGGTGTGACCTCACCGCGAGGCAAGATCAGTGGCATGGGCTGCAGCATGCTGGCCTGTTGCAGTGGCGAGGTTTCCTCGATGAAGCGAGAAACCTCAGAGTCCCGCGCGTATTGTTCCGCGATGGAAAAAGGTAACGCGGCCACGACAACGGGGCGAAACGCCTGCCCTTCTTCGGAACGCAAACTCGCTTGGTTGCTGGTGTCGTCGGCCATCAAGTGGCTAGAGACACCGCTAAGACAAAGCCAAACGGAGAGTGCGACCAAACGGATCGTGGACATTGGTTGACTACGAGCTTCTTGGTCCAATCATGGCGGAGGATCCAAAGTACGGTCACTTCACAGCCGCACCTGTGGTTGAGAAACCCGCATCGATTCACTGCCGCTTCTGTGAAACGAAGGCCCTTACTACCTTCCCAATCGGCACAATTGGGACGAGTGACAGGGTCTACGTCTTGAAGGCGGAAGAGTTTCCGCAGTTTGCGCCACCTAGCCTATTGAGGCCGAGTTTCACGCAGTTTGCGTTTCACATGGGCCCGTAGAGCTCTTAGTTGGTGGTCGCCCGGGCGAAGTTCGGACATCCAATCCTCTGCTTCTTTGAAGGCGTCATTTGCTCGCTCGATGTTTCCCAAAGCGTGATGTGCGACCGCCGCTGCAAAGTGATCTCGGGCAGTACGTGATTGGAACTGAGATTCGATCTCGTCGATCAAGGTCAGCGCAGCCTGGGGATTTTGGTGCGAAGTCAGGATCGCATAGACGCTCGCGGTCTGGTGGTCCGCAGGCAAACGTGTGTTGGCCGCAGCCGAATGCTTGTGCGCCCTCGTCAGATTTGCCTCACGTATTTCTTTGAACGGGCAGACCGCAATCATCAGCGCAAAATCGCGCAGGTGCCTCGGTGATTGATATTCAGGACGAATCGACTCGCGTTGTTCGAGGGCTTTCGAGAAGGCATCTCTTGCGACCGTCGGGTCATCCTCGAACTGCGCATACGCGAGCCGCTCATAGACGGACGCAATCAACTCTCGGTAGCGAGGTAGATCCTGTTCCGCTATCAGATCCGTGAGGAGCTGCAACGATTGACGAAACTTTGTCGTAGACGATTCGATGTCACCCAATTGTTGCTGGGCAAGACCGTGATGACTTAGCGCGATTGCGAAACGTTCGCGCAATTCTTTCTTTGGCATCGTTTCATCGACGACCATTTCATATTGCGTTTCAATCCGTCGATAGAGCGCGACTGCCTCGTCGGACTTCTCTTGGTCGACGAGAACACTCCCCTTGGCATCCAGAAAGGTCAGCGCCTCGACCGTCAATCCATATTCGTCGAGCACTTGCTCATAGACCGGCTCGACTTGGGAAAGTGTTTCTAACGCGACGTGGGGTTGGTCGCCGTGGTGCTGAGTGATTGCCAGGTTCGTGAGTGCTAGCCCCAATTTTTCACGGTAAAAAGCGTCGTCAGGCATTGAACGCAACAACGCTCCGTAGTCCCCTACGACAAGTTCACAGTGCTGTAGAGCTTGCTTGTGATCTCCAAACTCGGACCTTAGTCTGGCGATCGAGACGCGAACGTCGGCGCGGCGTTCAAGAAAGGGAGGATAATCAGGGACGCTGGCGACGAGCGCATCGAGCTGAGATGCCGCCAGCATGAGGTCACTGGCGGCGCGGTCAAATTCGCCTCGCTGCTCATGAATTCGCCCAAGGTATTCCAGCGCAATTGCCTGTTGGCTCTGTTCTTCGCGATCGAGTTCGCCAGCCAACGACTCAATCTTTTCGAAGAGTTCGTTGGCGATGCCAAGCTCATTAAGAGCAAGCTCCAACTCGCCAAGCTCTGTCAAAACGGCACCAAGGTTGATTCGAGCCGCTGCAAGGTAACGAAGGTGCCGCGCTGAACGATTCAAACTCGCCAGTGAATCCAGAATCTCAACAGCCACCTTGTACTCGGCTCGCGCAGCAGCCAAATCGTTGTCGATGACGTCGCACTTTCCAAGCCGTAAATGAGTGTTCGCCTGTTCTGCAAGGTACTCGTCGGTATCACTAGCGCGAAACACCTCCAATGCTGCCGCGTATTCCACTCGAGCTTGGGCTGTGTCTCGCGCACGCCTTGCGATGTCACCCAGTCGAAGCATGATGCGACCACGATGAATTGCGATCTCAGGATCATGGCTGCTCAGATGCGCCAGCTCGCGATAGTCTTCCGCTGCCATTTCGAGAAGGCGTTGCCGCACCGACACGCCCCCAGGAAGGTAAGTGAGTGAATCACTGCTATGAACGAGCCAATCATTAATGGATTCCTCTGCGCTTTCCAGAAAGACAAGGGCCTCCCCTTTTGACTTCAGCGCATCTGCCTTCGCCAGAGACTCACCCCTCCAAGCACTGCCGATCAGCAGCGCCGCGGCGATGGATACAACGGTGATAACAAGCGCGGACGAAACCCCGGCGAGCGTCCAACTACGATAGCGTCGGAAGAGTCGAGCGGAGCGGTCGGCAATTGATTCGACATCGGCGTGCGCGACAACAAGTTCATCGCCCGCCCAACGTTCGAGATCATCAGCAAGTTCAGACGCCGACTTGTAGCGGTCGGCTGGTTCGAACGCCATCGCTTTGCGGCATATCGAAACGAGTGGCCGGGGCGCTGTCGAAACAAGGTCAACAACATCGCGAACTTCGCCCCGTTTCACGCGGTCCAGCTTCTCTCGGCTACTTTCACCACCTACGGAGTATTGGTTTGTCAGTAGGTTGAACAACATCGCACCGAGGCTATAGATGTCGGTCGCTTCGGTGAGCTGTTGATTCTTTCCCGCTGCCTGCTCTGGACTCATGAAGACCAGCGTTCCTTTGACGCTGTCGCCCGAAACATCATCGCACTCGGCAAGGAGCGGCAAACTCTCGTCCGCTTCCGACGTCTCGGTTCCATCGGCATCGTCTAACGCATACCGTTTGGCAAGCCCCCAGTCGACAACCAGAGTCTCGCCGTACTGTCCAAGCATGACGTTGTCAGGCTTGATGTCACGATGCAAAACGCCTTGGTCGTGTGCGTAATGAATCGCATTGCAAACGTCGACGAAGCGTCGAATGAGAGCGCGAAATGCTTGCGAGTAAAAGGCGTCGCTGCCTGGCTGGGGATGCTGATCGTGAAACTCTCGAATCGAGCGGCTTAGAGTTTCGCCAACGACAAATCGCATTGCATAGTAAGGTCTACCGTCGCGGTGTTTGCCGAGACCGTAGATCGGCACGATTCCTGGGTGTTCAAGTTCACCAGTTACCTTCGCCTCAAACAAAAACCGTTCCCTGGCCGACGGCTGATCGACACGGTCGCTACGGATTTCCTTGAGCGCAACGGTGCGTCGAATCTGTTGATCTCGAGCACGAAAAACTGCGCCCAATCCGCCACTCGCATGCAACGCGTAGGGCTGGAAACGGCCGCGCGATCCATCGTCTTCGCCATCCATACCGCTAGCAGCGTTCGAGACGTGAGTTGCGAGTTCACGAGCACGATCGGATGCGTCGGGCTGGGTCCGCATTTGGTAGAACCTTGACCACCATGCCGATTCGATGGCCAGCCGATACCCGGGCATACGTTTCAAATAGTCACCTGGGGAGAGCGATTTTCCCGATCGTTCGCGATGGACGATATCTGCGCAAACGAGGTCCCGAACAAGTTGGTGCCTGATTGGTTCAGCAAACTCATCAAGTACGAAGTCGGCGATTTCCGGTGGTGAGTTGCTTTGCCACTGTTTCTCGAATTCGCTGCAGGCATCGGCTAATGCCTTTCGGTCGCTGGCTGACAGTTCGTTGTTTTGGTCACCAAAATCGCTACTGAGCAACGCGGCAAGTTGCTCTGCGTTGCTTAGATAATTCGGTGTTTCCAGTGTTTCGTTTGCGTCGAGGCTCGGCTCAGGCGTCACCGTGGTGGAAGGGGCGTGCTCGTTCGTGTCGATCGTCGAGGGGGAAATCGTCTGGGCGAGCAACACCCGTACACGTTGTGACAATTCGTTGTCATCGCCACACAGTTCGGCGATACGCCTCTCCCAGTCAGAGTCGTCGAGTTCGGCGACCCTTCGGGCAACGGCTTGCGCTTTGACTTCTGTTTGATCAGACATGCGTTGTGTTTGGCTAGATTTCCTTGAATCCACGGTGCCTCCGTGATTCAATATTTGAGGAATCAGTATAGTGCCGGATCTTTGTGTTGCCCCCAGTAGAAAATGCTTACTCGCTCAACTCGCCAGCCATTCAACGCCGGATTGAACGCCCACAACAAGAGGCCTCGAAGAAGATTGACCCGACGTTCCAGGTGTAGGATCGAGCGTCTCGAGCAACGCGCAATGCTGGCCGGAGACATCTTGGGCCAAGTCAACGACTTCGGCTTGCCCAGTGAGGCCCGAGTCTACATTGACCTCAATCTCAATCAGGAGCTTGATGCTGGCGAACCGTTTGCGGACACGGACTCCAATGGCAATTATCGAATCTTGGGCGCTAGCCTCAACGCGGGTGATCGCGTCACGCTACGCATCGAGGCGCCAGACCAGGACAGTATTTTTGCGTTCGATCGTCGCGTCGACTTGGCGCTGTTTCGGAATCAGTCCCGACTGTTCGACTTGGGAAGCGATACAGAAGTTGGCGACATAGCGATCGGCGATTTCGATGGAGACCTAACGAGCGACATTGTTGTCGTCCAACGAAATCCGTTCGGGTTCAACACGGGGACATTCGAGATCTTCGAAGGTCAGGCTGACGGGACCTATCCAGCGACGTCATCAGCTTCCCACACAAATGTCAATCTGGGATTGTTCAAGTTCGACGCAAAACGAGCGAGGTTAGCCACCGGCGATCTCGACCAAGATGGCAAGGACGACTTAGTGTTCGTCACTGGCGATCAAGGGAATGTGGTCGTTCAATCTCAGTACAACGGAAACAGTTTTGTAACGGACTTGCTCGCGTCAGTCTCGAATCCCTTGGATGTGATTGTCGACAATTTTGACGCAAGCGTCGGTCCTGAGATCGCGGTGCTCTCTCAGAACAGTAGTCAGAAAGCCGAGATTCATTTGTTTCAGCGGAACGGTGCTCTCGATTACGACAGCACGGTTACCGAAACGGACGTTGAGTTTCCTGGTGGTTTCACCAGCGGGGACTACAACGGCGATGGGCACTTGGATATCGCTCTCTTTGGAGTGGAATCGTCGCAGGTGGCGATATTGCCGGGAACGGGTGATGGTGGATTTGGTTCTGCGATTACCAGCACCCTCAAAGACGACTCCGACGATACGGATCTCAAACTGACGTCCGCAATTGCGACGACGTCCCCTTTTGATGGCCCAGGTCTAATCGTCACGCATGACGAATCGACCGTGTTCTTTTGCAACGTCGAATCGAGTGGGGTCGTGGATAACTGTTTTGCGGAATTGGAGACGCTCGAAGGTTTTGGAAGCGGAAACCCAAGAGGCGCGGTCAATGACATTACGTACAACGATCGCACTGGAAGCTTGGTCGTTACCTCCACAACACCTGTCAACAACAACGTGGTCGCATCGGTGCAAGTCCTTGACACTGGCGGCAACGTGGAGGTTTTTCAGATCAATGTGCTCTATGGCGCAACTCGGCGAATCCCCGTCTTTACTGGTGAGTTTCAGCTAAACGGAAAATCGACCGACCGAATCGCGATCGCAGCACCAAGCCAAGACGCAGACCCCTTTGGTCCACAGCTTGGTTTGAAATACTCGGACGACATTTCGATTTCTCAATACCCGTTATTGTTAACGGCGAATGACATCACGGATCGCGACTTTGACGCCCCGGTCGATCCCTTCGAAGTTTCGGTCACAGCAACTTCCCCGCAGACAAACGAGGATGGTTCGGGCACGCTCGTTTACACGTTCGCACGCGAGCGAGAATCCGTGCTTGATCTCGCCGTGAACTACGAGGTAGCCGGAACAGCAATGAACGGAGTCGATTACCCGGCGTTGTCCGGGACCATTACGATTCCAGCTGGTTCGCTCGAAGCCACTCTCGTCATTGATCCTACCGACGACGATTTGCTCGAGCCCGATGAGACTGTCGTTGTGAATCTGGCCTTCGGCCGTCAATACACGTTGGGTGCCCTCTCATCAGCAACCGGAACGATCACCAACGACGAGCCGTTGCCAACCGTTACCGTCTCGGCGTCGCCGCTTTCGGTTGATGAGAACGGCACGAACAGCATTGCGTACACGTTTACGCGCGTCGGCGACGACTCGCAAGCGCTGACTGTCACATACGATGTTGGCGGAACAGCAACACCTGGTGACGATTACGCTGCTCTGGCCGGAACGGTCACCATTGCGGCCGGTTCAAGTAGTGCGTCGGTGGTGATCGATCCGAACGACGACGATCGGGTTGAACCTGATGAGACGATTGTTGTTACGGTTACCGATGGCGGAAACTACGACGTCGGCACGCCTGCATCTGCTTCGGGCACGATTGTCAATGACGATTCCGATCCAACCGTTTCGGTCGCGGTCTCGCCATCAAGCGTCAACGAAGACGGCGTCGAAACTCTGACCTACACATTCACCCGCGTTGGCGATGACTCGCAAGAGCTCGCAGTCACGTACGATGTCGGCGGAACAGCGACCCCCGGTGATGACTACGCCGCCCTCGCCGGGACAATCACTATTGCGGCCGGTGCAAGTAGTGCGTCGGTCGTGATCGATCCAAACGATGATGACCACGTTGAACCTGATGAGACGATTGTTGTAACGGTGACCGATGGCGGAAACTACGACGTCGGAACGGCCTCGGTAGCAACGGCAACGATTCTGAACGACGACGCGCTCTTTGATTTCGGCGATGCGCCGGCGGCAAGCCAGTCAGGTTTTGCGAACAGCTATCCCGTAACACTTGACCAGGACGGGGCAAGACACGCACAGAGCAGTGCACTGCGACTCGGCAGTGAACTCGATTACGAACCTGACGGGCTACCCGATGACCTCGCCGGGACGGACACGGCCGGAGGAGACGACAATACCGACGTTGCGGATGAAGATGGTTTGACCCTAGGCACATCCGTTGTCAGCTTGCCTGCTTCCGCAACCGATTCCAGCCTGTTGATCAATGCATCAGCCCAAGGCAAGCTGGATGGTTGGATCGACTTTGACCAAGACGGGACCTGGAGTTTAAGTGAACAAGTTTTCGACTCCGTCAATCTCTCGCAAGGCACAAACCAATTGGCATTCTCTGTGCCTGCCGGCACGACGATCGGTGGAACGTATGCGAGGTTTCGATTGAGCAGTGCGGGCGGGCTCTCACCCACCGGACTCGCAGACGATGGCGAGGTGGAAGATCACAGATTGGTGATCATCGATCAAAGCCAATCTCCGATCGTTTCGCTCGTGGATCAAGACGCGATTCTGGAAGTCATCGACGATCGTGTGACCATCGGCAACTCGACAGGAACACTTTTCTCGGCACCCTCCGGTAGCCTTCCCGGCATTACCATTCTTGGCAATGCGATAGAAAATGACATTCTTATCGACGTGAGCGCTTTGGCCGAAAATGCCGTCCAGGTCGATGGAGGTTTAGGCGATGATGCGATTGTGCTTCTGGGGCCTTCAACGTCAGTCGATCTGACCAGCGACGGGAACCTAAACGCAAGCCAAATCGAAACGATTGATCTCACAGACTCTTCTCAGCAGATCTTGGTACTCGACCGGACGGCGGTGTCACAAATCACATCAAGTCGGCTGCGAATTCGCGGCGGAGAAGAAGACGACCTCCGATTTGATGACCCGGGCGATTGGCGCATGGGCGAGACGTCCATTGTTGACGGACGATTCATCCGATCCATCGAGAACATTGACACTGCCGACAGCATCGATGCGGACTTGTCTCGGCCATGGCAAAACATCGTTCAAGCAGGTGACGTCAACAACAACGGTGAAGTGACATCCCTCGACGCATTGGCCATCATCAACGAACTGGGGACGCGAGCTTTCTCGAATCGTGAAGACGCAAGATTGCTCGACCCGCTGCAAGTTGATGCGTGGCCGGGGAAGTACTACGACCAAAATGGCGACGACAACGCAACAGCACTGGACGCACTGCGTGTCATCAACGAACTGGGGCGTATCAATGCAGTAAGCGCGGAAGCCGAATCAATCGTTGGCGTCTTGCCAGTGCCCACGTCGCCTGATGTATCCACTGTGGTGGACGAGCGAGTGCCTGAACAAATCGACGCAACCGAGAAAAAGCTTGTGAAAGATACGCGTTTTCGGCCTGCCCGAAGCGTCACGGCATCGGACCTGTTCTTTGCGCAGATCGGCACCGGCAAACAAAACCAGTCGCGAACATCAACTTTGGATGTCGATTCCCATGCGAGTGATATTCGGTGAAGAGGTAGGCAGGTGATGCCGGATCATCATCTTGATCGAGCAGGAACAGAAGCTTCGATCAATCTTGTTGGCGGTTGAGGACCTGCAATCGGCCGGCATACCAGTTTGCTTCTTCGTCCCAGCCGAACCGTTCGCTGAGCAATTGAAGGTTTTCGTAGCGTCCTTGAATGTCGAACGGCTTGGCGAAGTGCAACTTTCGCAGGCAGACGGGACAGAAGTGAACGGGAGCGGCATCGGTTTCGTCGAGGCCGTTGGAACCATTCATCAAACAGTGATAGTGAACGCAGTGTTTGATCCCGAACATGTGCCCCGTTTCATGCGCAAGCACTTTGCAACTTCGCAGCATCAGCAATCGCCAGTCTTCCTCGCTGATGCCAATGTCGCTCGTTCGCGGGAGGTATCTCGCGAAACTGTACACGCCCACGCGGTCTCGCAGTGAAGCCTGACCGAAGACGAAATTCCAACTGGGGTCGTTGTAAAGGTCCGTCATCGTGACTGCGAGCAAACAATAGGCGTCGTCAGGTACTTGAGTTCGTAACCACTTCAGTACATCGCCGGTGAGTATTTGCGTGCCATGAGCGCGGCTTCGACTCCGAAAGGGCACATCCTCGATCCGCTGGCCCGCGAGCCTCTTCACTGGCATCTCAAAATAGGCCGACGCAAACTCAGAGACTTCGTCCAGGTCCGGAGCAAGCTCTTCCGGGAAATTTCCCAAAGGAACTATGTAGATCGTCGACCTCATTTGATCAGGTCGATTCGGAACGCTGATTCGATAGTCTTCAAACGTCTGCCCAGACTCACGTTGTGACGTCAGCCAACTCGACGGTCCAAGGGCAGGGATCGGCGCAAATGCTTGGTCGCTCGAATCGAACGCGACCCGAAGGTTTAGCTCGAGGTCAATCGTGTCACCAACGGCCTTTTTGCGTGCGGCGGCATCCGGAGGAATGAAACCATCCTGCTGTGAACTCAGTGTGCTCTGCCAAAACACGAACGCAAAGGTCACGCAAAGTGTCGCTGCCAAAGCATAAAGAAAAGGCTTTCGAATCATCGACATTTCACCGCTGGGACGCGAGGACAAGAGACGTGATTCCAACGGCCGACTCGAGTCCCTAGCTCGACTCGGTCGGTTCAGGCCAACTTGGGTAGTCACGCGTAAAATCGAAATCTCGAACCTTAAACTCCGCTCCATTCTGGTCTAGCAAACGCAGGACACCATCGAGTGCGGATCGAAGCGCCGGTTCCGTCCAGCCGCCTTCGACTGAGTAGTTCTCGCCGACAAAGTACAGGTTTGACTTGCCGCCGTAATACTGATTATATGCCAAGTCGATCTGATTGAACGATTCATTGCGTTGACGATAAAGCTTTGCACACCCGTCGTAACTCGGTTGCAGGATCCACTGCAACGTCACCGGTTTGTCGGCAACGAAGTGCTGCGTCACGTCTTGGCCGACGGTCGACACTGTAATTTCGCGAATCTTTTCGATCACTTTCGCCACCAATTCTTCCTCAGAAAAGGGCAGCAGTTTGAGCGAGTCGTCTTCCCACGTATAACTCGCAAGCATCACGCCGGTATCCCCTTCGCATTCATCCCAGTCGAGCGCGTAGGCATCTTGCAGGAAGGTATCAGTGACGATGACCTGAGGGATCCGATTGCCGGGAAGATTCCAGTACTTGGTTTTCAACGGAAAGAAAAGTTTGCAACTCGAAATATTGTGCTGGACATGTTCGGCGGTCGTCTTAAGCAGAGGCAATTCGTCTTGCGAAAAGCCTTCGAGTTGAAACGACATTTGCGACGCCCATTGACCAGAGGTCACAAAGACGTGGTCAAAATACTTGGCTGGCTGATTCTCGGCGAGAATCTGTGTTTTACCGTTTTGCAGTTTCGCAATCGTTGAAACGTGCGACTGAGAATAAAGTTGGACGTTGTCAGCATCGTAGAGCGAGGACGGTGAACCGGGCGCCGGTACGAAATAGAGATACTCGACGAGCGACTGAATGCCGCGGAATCTTGGCGATGGTAACGGCCGCCCATCCGAATCCTGAACGGAATCGCCGTAGTGGGGCATGCCAACTTGGTCTGAGTAACCCGCTACCGTTTGTAGCTCACTTCCGCCAAAGCCGAACATCGTGCAGCGAATGAACCATAGTGCCGAGACGCTGTAGAAGGCGCCCCAACTGCCGTCACCGGTACCGATCGTGTAGAGCAGGTTCGATTCGCTTTCGTTCATGCCGAACCCGCCAAAGTCGCCCGTCTCGAGATCGGGCTTCTTCTTTGACGCAAGTCTTACCAAATCACCAAAGGTCATCGGTTCATAAAACTCGACGATCTTGGCCCACAGCTTTTCCCATCGATCGTCGTCAGCTGTATAGATGTTCTTTGTGTTGTTTTCGAATGCGCCAATGAACTTTGTGGCCTTTTTTGCGAGACTTGCGATCGTCTTGTTGTCGGGCGCCGTACCAGCTGGCCAATCAATCATTGTGGGCTTGTCGAAACTCCCCTTTGGACCGAGCCCGCCGTTCATATAAATCCCGGTGCCACCGGGAGCGGATCCGGGGTTCGGAAAGGTCACCGGCGCGGCCGCGTGACTTCGATCCTCATGCATCATGTAATACTCGAGGATGCTGTTTTTTGACCCCGGCAAACTGAAAAAGGGCATCCGCATGGCGCCCATCTCCATTCCCGTTTGCTCTGGCCCGGTCGGATTGTCGCGTGTGAAAAGGCGACCACCAATTCGCTCACTCGCCTCGTAGATCGTCACATCGAACCCGCAGCGATGCAACTCACGCGCCGCTGTCATCCCCGCGCAACCAGCGCCAACGATCGCGACCCGCCGACCAACCGAATCGTCGATGGCAGCAAGACCTTCCGGAGCGTTTTCAAGCAGCTTGAAATAGTCGAAACGAAAGTCTGCTGGATTCGGATAACCCGGAAGCCAGTTACCAGGCTCGGACGGGAGGTGTTCAAGTTTGTAGTTAACGTTGATTTGCATTGTGTGTCCCCAAGTATCAAAACTCGGTGCTAAAACCGAGCGCCATGTTTGATACTGAGAACGTATTTGAATTGCAAACACCCAACAACCAAGAACGTGCGTACACATCAGGTGAACACGTAGTGTTCTCTCATGCCCCAATGAACGAGAAAGGGCGAGGGGCGAGCTTCGTTGCCCCGGCTGTGTTCAGACGCGAAAGATTCACCCAACGGACGTTGCCGCGACGTTTGACGCTTGGCCTAGCAGATCCGTCAACGCTTGTTGCAGTCCCGGGAACTCAAACTCAAAACCTTCGTCTCGCAAGCGACTCGAGACCACGTACCGACCATAGAGAGCGAGTTCGGGATCGGTCCGCATGACGAGTGGAGCGCCGATGCGGACCATCCACTCTGTCGCCGGAAGTCCGATTCGAATGCCCATCACTTTTCGAAGAACGCTCATGAATTCGGACTGAGAAACAGGGTTGGGTGCCGATGCGATGTACACACCTTGCATCGACGGATCGGTCGTTGCCTTGATGAACAACCGATTAAGATCGGATTCATGGATCCAAGACATGCCTTGAGTGCCACGACCAACGCGCCCGCCGAGTCTCATCCTCGCGATCATCCGCAGCGTCTCGAGTGCACCGCCTCCAGCGCCCCGATCTCGACCAACGACGAAGCTCGTTCGCATCACGACACCTCTTTGATCGCGAAGCAAGCCGGCTAAGAACGCTCGTTCCCACTCTTGTCCGACTGTGGGCGCAAACCCAATCCCGAGATCCGAGTTTTCAGTGCACACCACCTCAGGCGGATCGCCGTAGATGTGCGCCGTGCTCATCTGAACCCATACCGGCGGTGGTGCGGACAACTCCCGCATTGCCTTTCCTAGCACCGCGGTTGACGCGACACGAGACCTTAAGATCTCGTCTTGGTTGTCAGGTGTTTTGATGCAATTTACGCTCCGCCCAGCAAGATTCACAACCGAATCGGCACCTTCGAGCGATCGAACCCACGCCCCCAGTGTTCTACCATCCCATTTTTCGTAGGTGACCGCCTCTGCCGATGGCATGTCTGATCGCGATAAGACAGTCACCGATGCACCGGATCTCGAAAAAGCCTCGGTCATCGACCGGCCGAGAAACCCGCTCCCGCCAGCGATGACTATCTTTTTGTCTTTGAGATCGTTCATCTTTCTCCATTCGGCCCCCAATGATCGACCAGCAACGGCAACGACGACGCAAGTGACTCCAGGCGAGCGTCGATCGCGTCCGACCACAGCTTTGGTAACCGCAAGACAGACTTGGAATTAACAGACTCGAGAGAGAATTTCGCGTCTGTGACGAGTGTATGCAGCGTTAGCGACCGAGAACCTCGTCAAAAAACGCGATGGCGGCACCGGTCACTTTTTCGTCGTCGGCCTTTCCAAACCAAGCGTTGATCTCACCATGACTTCGATCACTCGCATCAACGACCTTGGCATCTACCCCGGCATTGCGAAGCACGGTTGCGAAGCCATTGGCCTGCTTTGATCGTTCCGGATTGACGCGAGCGCGCAGGCCGCGACTGTAGCAGATTAGAAATGGCGGAACATTCTGGCCTGGCTTCACATGCAAGGCGGGCGAAGCCTCTGTCCAAAGCTGTTCGTCATCCCCAAAAACTTGACGGTACGTTGTCGAGGATGTCAGCCGCATAAGTTTCACCAAGTCATAAACGTTCGTATCAAGAGCGACCGTTCCTTTGACAATCTGCAACGACTTGCCAGCTTTCTCGAGCGGTGCCGGGTTCGTACTCGCCAGCGCGACCAAATGCGCTCCAGCCGAATGCCCCATGACAAAGAGCTTGTTCGGATCGGCTCCATGCTCCTCGGCGTGATCGTGAACCCAAGCGATTGCCTTTGCAACATCGTTGACGTTGCTTGGATGCTTGCCATCGGGAAGCAATCGATAATTGACGCTAACCAAAAGCCACCCTCGCCCGCAGAAGAACTTAGCCTTCTCGCCGATGCTCTTTTTGTCGCCTTTCCGCCAACCACCGCCGTGCACGTAGACCATCACCGGCGTTTCTTTGCCACCCTTGGGTCGGTAGAGGTCGAGTTTTTGAAGCGAGTGCTCACCGTACGAGAGGTCACCGGTGAAGGTGTAGGCGGCATTGGGACGCTTCAGAGACGCAAGATCATCGGGGAGTTCATTCTTTGTGATCACGCCGTCCCCATTTCGATCGAGACGCCGAAAGAGAATGGGACGCGGCAATTCCTTTCGGCTCAGTTTTCCGTCACCGTCTTTGTCAGCTTGCTCAAACCGATCGAGCACAGTCGGGTTTTGGTCCGATCCGGGCTCGTCGGCGATGACATTTGTGGCGATCGCAAACAATACCAAAGAGACGATCGGTCGGTGGAGATCGCGAAGGCGCATTTGAGTGTTGCCAGTCCTAAATGGGCCAGTGCTAACTGAGAAGGTTCTGTCGTAAAGGAAAGACCAGTCCTAAACGAGAGGGCATTGCCTAGGGCTAACAATGGAACCTGTAGAAGTATAGCGGGTTACTCGAGACGAGCCTAAGTGGAATGCATGTCGTTTGGTTCAAGCGTGATTTGCGGATCGATGATCACCGACCGCTTGAGATGGCGTCCAAGCATGCGTCTTGCCTGTGCCTGTATGTCTACGAGCCCGAGATTCTGACATCCGACGAATTCGATGCTTCTCACCTGCAGTTCATCAACGAATCACTCGAGGAGCTGGCAGGCCAACTGAGCGATCTTGGCGGCGAGTTGACTTTGCGCGTCGGCGAAATGACCAAAGTCCTTTCGAGGCTCAATGATTCACAGCGGATTGAATCCATCTGGAGCCACCAAGAAACCGGAAATCGCATCACCTACGATCGCGATCGTCGAGTTAGCGATTGGGCAAATGAGCGTGGCATCCTTTGGCACGAGATCCCGCAAAACGGGGTCATTCGCCAGCTGGACACTCGTGATGGATGGTCCAATCGGCGCAACGAGTTTTTGAAAGAGCCAATCGCTTCACGGCCAAAGAGGATTAGGCACCCGCCGGGGATCGAGTCCGCTCGCATTCAGCAAGCAGAAGATCTAGGGATCGCTCCAACCAGCAAAACGGGGCTGCAGCGAGGTGGGGAAGCGGCCGGACACAGAACACTCCAATCATTCCTCGATGAGCGTGGGCAAAACTACAGCAGCGAAATGTCGAGTCCCGTGACGGCGGGCGAATCCTGCAGCCGATTGAGCACGTACCTTGCCTGGGGTTGCCTGTCAGTCAAACGAGTTGCTTATGAATTGCATCAACGACAGGGCGAACTGCGAGAACTTCGAGGCATGGGCGAGCCGATCGGCAGTTGGCTCAAATCACTGCGTTCCTTCGAGTCTCGTCTGAGCTGGCACTGTCACTTCATGCAGAAGCTTGAAGATGAGCCCTCGCTTGAGTTCGAAAACATGAGCCGCGTCTACGATGGCCTTCGCGAAGATGAGTTTAACCAGAATCGTTTCGACGCTTGGTGCCACGGTCGCACGGGCTATCCAATGGTCGACGCCTGCATGCGAGCTCTGCATCAACACAGTTGGATCAATTTCCGCATGCGAGCGATGCTCGTTTCGTTCGCGTCTTACCATCTTTGGTTGCATTGGCGACCAACCTCACTATTCCTCTCCAAACATTTCTTGGACTTTGAACCAGGGATTCATTTCTCGCAGTTTCAAATGCAGTCCGGGACGACGGGCATCAACACGGTCCGGATCTACTCGCCGATCAAACAAGTCAAGGACCAAGACCCTTCGGGTGAATTCATTCGCAAGTTTGTTCCCGAGTTACGTGGTGTGGCAGAAGAGCACCTCGCCGAGCCCCACAAGATGTCACTCGACCAACAGTCCCAATCGGGCTGTCGAATCGACGTCGACTATCCAGCCCCGATCGTCGAGCACTCGGTCGCCTACAAAGCGGCTCGTGAACGGATTTACGCGGTCCGAAAAAACGAGGCTGCGAAGGCCGACGCCCAACGCGTCGTCAAAAAACATGGCAGTCGCAAAAGATCGAGTCGCAAGACTCGCCCAAGTCAAAATCAAAGTCAAAGGCTTTTCTAGAACATGAAAAACTCATCCTATGTCGTCGTTGGCGGAAGCCGTGGGATCGGATTCGGCTTGGTCAAGCGACTGACATCGACCGGTGCCCAAACAACCGTCATCTCACGCCACGCCGGCGATGTCGACACGATGCCAGGTGTCACTCACATCAAAGCAGATGTGACCGCAGATGAAATCACACCCGACATGTTGCCGTCGGTGATCGACGGTCTCGCCTACTGCCCTGGTTCCATCAACCTCGGTCCCCTGCGCGGAATCAAACCAGACAAGATGATCAACGACTTCGAGCTGAACGTAGTTGGTGCCATCAGGTGCCTGCAAGCAGCGCTACCTGCGATGAAAGCGGCCTCCGCGATGACCGCACCACCGGCCATCGTTTTGTTCAGCACGGTGGCAGCTTCCCAGGGGCTTCCGATGCATGCGAGCATTGCCGCGTCGAAAGGAGCGATCGAGGCATTGACGAGATCCCTCGCCGCGGAGCTTGCGCCCAACATTCGTGTCAATTGCGTTGCCCCTTCGCTTACCGACACGCCTTTAGCCGCTTCCCTTCTTTCCAGCGATCAAAAGCGAGCGGCGATGGCCGAACGTCATCCGCTCAAAAGGATAGGCACGATCGACGACATCGCCTCCATGGCAGAATTCTTAATCAGCGACCGCTCTGCTTGGATGACGGGACAGGTGGTGCGAGTGGACGGCGGCTTGTCGACGATTCGAGCTTAGAAACGGACGCCGCAAATAGAACCGCAGACCTAGGCGGAAAGACGAACCGCATTTCGGTCGAGACATGCGTCTGAACCGATCAACGAAACCAATACGGAACGATCACTATTGGGAGGCAGCGTTTCGTCGACGGCCTTTTTTGCCAAACTTCGGTAACGCTGCGTCAGACGTAGCAACTTGACGACGCCTTGCATGTTCGGACAGTCGATTGGCTTTTTGATGGGTGGGCTTGGTTTCATATTCCTGCTCCCTCGTGGTGGTGGGATTCGCCGCTCCTGCGGCAAATGCTTGGGGCAGTGAAGTATTCCAAGAGGTCAACCCTCAATCCATTCGAATTGCATCCAGCCCCGATCACGCCAGGTCGAACAGCATCAATTCGGCGTCGCGACTGGAAGAAACCACGATTTCCGGCTCCTCGCTGACGGCGGCTCCGTCGCCGGCTTGCAGCGAGTTGCCCGCTAGGCTCACGTTACCGCGGAGGACCTGTAACCATGCGTAACGACCGGACGCAGGTTGAAATCGGAGGTCCTGACCCGCCTTCACGTTTGCCAAGTAGATCTTGGCGTCCTGATGAATGACGAGCGACCCATCGTCTCCATCTCGCGAGGCGACGAGTTGCCATTGGTTGATTCGCCCCGTTTCATCGAACGACTTCTGCTCGTAGCTTGGCTCAATCCCTTTTCGTTCGGGAAAGAGCCAAATTTGGTAGAAGTGCGTCGGATCGGTCTCGGACGGGTTGAATTCGCTGTGCGTGATTCCCGTCCCGGCAGTAATGCGTTGAAACTCACCGGGCTTCAAGACTTCGCCGTTGCCCATCGAGTCTTTGTGCTCGAGCGCACCCTCAAGGACGTACGAAACGATTTCCATATCACGATGTCCGTGAGTGCCAAATCCCTGGCCGGGCGCAACGCGGTCTTCGTTCATCACCCGCAGCTTGCGAAAGTGCATGTGCCGCGGATCATGGTATTCGCCAAAAGAAAACGTGTGGTAGGAGTTCAGCCAACCGTGGTCGGCGTGACCTCGATCATCGGCCCGTCGAATATCGATCATCGGTTTTGCTCCTCTGAGATCAACGTCTTTGAGATGACAATTCGGCTGCGATGGAAAGGGCGAACGACGCATCTTTTCCGCCATTTCGGCTGAGCTTGCCAGGGGACTAACGTAAGACAGGTCTCGATATTCACGCCGCACACTCCGACGAGAGGGCGATCAAATTGTGAGTTCGATGTGCCGAGCGACCCAAGTCTTCTCACCTATCTCCTTCTCGTTCATGCCAAAGTCCGGAAAACACGACACTCTGTCGAAGATCTGCATCGTGTGCGGCAGGCCGTTTTCGTGGCGGAAAAAGTGGAAGAACTGTTGGCACGAGGTGCGGTACTGTAGCCAGCGTTGTCGCCGAAATAGGCCACGAAAGCCCTCTCAATCGCCGGAGTGATCATGGATTGCGAAGAGCTGGTCGAATCATTGCCGGTTGATCTCGTTGAACGAATTCGACCCGCCAGCAGAGCGGATGTGAACCCACTTGGCGAGTTTGTCTTGTATTGGATGCGGTCGGCCATTCGGACCGAGGAAAACCAAGCTCTTGACGTTGCAGCCGAATGCGCAACTCGTTTGCAGCTTCCTGTCGTCGTCTACCAGGAGGTCTCGAGCAGCTATCCGTTCGCTTCTGATCGACACCATACGTTTATCTTGCAGGGCGCTCGCGACGTTCAGAGTGAATTTGCTCGAAAGCATGTCAACTACCTGCTGCATGTCGAGCGCGCCGGAAATCGGGGCTCTCACCTCAAGACGCTTGCTCGGCGTGCCGCGGTTGTCATCACCGAGGACATGCCAACCGAACCGATGCGATCATCCACGATCGAGCTAGAACGAGATTTGCCCTGCAGCTTGTTGGCGGTCGACACCGCATGCATCGTGCCCATGCAATTGGTTGGCGATAGCTATGACCGAGCATTCGCTTTTCGCAACGCAACAACAAAGATGTTCGCAGATCGGGTGAAGCGAGAACCGACATGCCGGAGACTCGATCAATTGCTTCAGCGGTCGATCGACGTCCCCTTTGATTGTGTCGATCTTCAAAACTGCGACATCGCTGACTTAGTCAGTCAATGTGAGATTGATCATTCGATTGGGCCAATACCGCACACCGTCGGAGGGTTCATTGCGGGGTACAAGCGGTGGAACCAATTCAAGGAAAATGGGCTTTCAACCTACGATCGGCGACGCAACGACCCTTTGATCGATGGTGTCAGCCGGCTTTCGCCTTACCTTCACTATGGGATGGTCGCACCGATGCGAATCGCACGCGAAGCTTCTGCGTTCGATCATCGCGGGGCCGAGAAATTCCTTGACGAACTATTGATTTGGCGGGAGCTAGCGTACGTCTTCTGTCATTTTCGTCGGGACCACGAAACGATCTCGGCGATCCCCACATGGGCCCAGGCGACGCTAAAAGAACACGAACGCGACGAAAGGGAATTGCATTCGTGGGAAACGATGGCTCGAGGGCGAACCGGCGATTCGCTATGGGATTCGGCTCAACGTTCACTCCTGATTCATGGTGAACTTCACAACAATGTCCGAATGACGTGGGGTAAGTCAGTCTTGCAATGGACGGCGAATGCAGCGGATGCGTTGGATCGATTGATCGACTTGAATCATCGTTACGCGCTCGACGGAAGCGACCCAGCCTCTTATGGCGGTATCTTGTGGTGCCTCGGCCAATTTGACCGTCCGTTTACCCCAGAGCAACCTGTCATTGGCACGGTGCGTCCGCGAACGACACAACAACACGCAAAGCGACTCGATCCGAGCGTGTTTCGACGCAAAGCGACACGCTGTCTTTGGCGGTCTGCTCCGAAAGTAGCAATCATTGGTGCGGGAATCTCGGGGCTGATCTGCGGCCGGACACTTGCGGACCAGGGTTGTCAGGTAACAGTCTTTGAAAAAAGCCGCGGGTTTGGTGGCCGAATGGCAACACGCCTGGCGGACAATGACTTGCTTTTCGATCACGGTGCTCAGTTTTTTACCGCGAGAAGTGACCTATTCAAACGCCATGTTCAATCTTGGGTCGACGATGGAATCGTTGCCCCCTGGACTGGACGTATCGTCACGATCGGGGATCGTGGGACTCAAGCAAGAATGTCCCAGCGGCAGCGATTTGTTGCGGTTCCGGGAATGAATGCACTCGGCAAACACCTCGCGACCGATCTTGACGTTCGGCTTGAAATAAGAGTTTCTCCACCCGTTCGCAACGGCAATCGCTGGGCGTTAACGGACGCTGATGAGAATCCCTTGGGAGAGTTCGATGTGGCCTTGATTGCGACGCCAGCGAATCAAGCCAAGTCGCTTTTGTCGGGCGCCATTCACCTCGCCGCCCAAGCCCGCATGGCAGAAATGTCACCCTGTTGGGCGATGATGCTGTCGCTTGAAAAGTCGCTCGAGGCTGAATTCGACGGCGCGTTCGTCGAACAATCTCCGATCGGATGGATTGCGAAAAACGACAGCAAGCCCGGCCGAATCGGCGTCGTCGACAATTGGGTCGTACATGCGACACACGAATGGTCTCAACGTCATGTCGAGGATTCACCAAATTCGGTTCAGCGGGATTTGATGGATGAGTTTTGTCGTCTCGTCGGATGCGAGTCTCTTCAATCGCGATACATCCAAACGCATCGCTGGCGATATGCAATCCCCAACACGCCAATCGATGCCAAGTGTTTGCTTGATGATGAGTTGATGCTTGGAGCTTGCGGTGATTGGTGCGGGGGCGATCGCGTCGAGGATGCCTTCTCAAGTGGCGTCGCTTTAGCTGGACGCGTGCTCGGCAAACTTGCCAGCACGGTACCTCATGACGCGGCAAACCAGACGCAAATGCTAATGTTTTAACAATCCCCCTCTTAGATTCTTGCGCAAGTGATCACATCCACAACGATCTCTGATCGCTACATAGGCATCGACTACTCGGGAGCAAAAACCCCCTTGTCTCGAAGCCGCACGCTTCAGGTCTACGCGTGCGATGGGATGGGCGATCCACTGCTTGTCAAACCGGCTACATCTGTCTCGGCGAGACGAAACTGGTGTCGCAAAGAAATCGCCCAATGGCTAACCAGTCAATTGAACGATGGCAAACGATTTGTCGCTGGAATTGACCATGGCTTTTCGTTTCCGATCACTTATTTCCAAAGGCACGGCATAACCTCGTGGCAACACTTCCTTGACGATTTCGTAAAGCACTGGCCGGCGCATCTCGATGATATCGAAATCGAAGCGTTGCGTCTGCAAGCCGGCGGTCCTGCTTCCTATCGGTCCGGCACAAACTCTGAATTCCGATTGACCGAACGCTGGACGAGTTCGGCCAAATCAGTGTTTCAATTTGACGTCCAGGGTAGCGTCGCGAAATCGACGCATGCCGGAATCCCGTGGCTTCAAAAACTGAAACACGAAAATGGTGACCGTCTCCATTTTTGGCCCTTTGATGGATGGACATTCCCCGATGACAAATCGGTGATTGCCGAGGTCTATCCGTCGGTCTTTCGGAACCGCTATGAGCGAGAGCAGCGATTCTGTGACCAACAGGATGCGTACAGTGTTTCAAGATGGTTGTCGGAATCAGATCGGCAACACATCCTCGCCCGCTATTTCGATCCACCCCTCAACTCAGAACAGCGCGCGCTCGCCAGTCTTGAAGGCTGGATCCTGGGCGTCTTCTAAAACAAGCGCCCGAGCATTGCGAAACCAAAACAAGCGCCCGAGCATTGCGAAACCAACGCGCGAAGCGAATCTGCTACTCTGTTGATTCGCTCCACGTTCGCCCCCCGAGGAAACCATGCTCGCTGCAAGTCATCTCTACTTCCACAAGGCCGCCGATGTTCTACGACTGTCGGATAAGGTTCGCACGATTCTCTTGACGCCCCATCGCACGGTGAAAGTGGGAATCGCGATCGAAGGTGATGACGGGCAATTGCATGCCTTCGAGGGCTATCGTGTCCAGCACAACATGGCGCGCGGTCCGATGAAAGGTGGGCTTCGCTTTCATCCTGCGATGGACGAGGATCACGCGGGTGCTCTGGCAAACTTGATGACCTGGAAAACGGCTGTCGTCGATGTCCCGTTTGGTGGAGCCAAGGGCGGAATCAATTGCGACCCTAAGACGCTTTCCGAAGGTGACCTCTACAAGGTGACGGTCCAGTTTGTCGAGCATATGAAGGAAGTGATCGGACCGATGACCGACATTCCGGCCCCCGATGTCAACACCAACTCCAAGGTGATGGGCTGGATCATGCACGAGTATTCGAAGTACGCAGGCTTTTCGCCAGGCGTGGTCACTGGCAAACCGCTCGACCTGTTTGGATCGGAAGGACGCAACGCGGCTACCGGACGCGGCGTGATGGATGCACTCGCCGAGGCGTTGCGCGAAAAAAGCAAGACGTTCGACGAAGTGACCGTCGCCGTTCAAGGTTTTGGAAACGTGGGCAGCCATGCTGCAAGACTGATCGCCGAACGCGGGGCGACGATCGTTGCGGTCGCCGACCACACCGGCGGAGTCGCGCGAGAAGCGGGGCTCGATATCCCAGCACTGATTCAATGGACGGCTGAAAACGGCGGCGTGAAGGGGTTCCCAAACGGTGACGCTTTCGATGGCCCCGAGATCATCACTTGGGACGCCGACGTTTTGGTTCCTGCTGCACTGGAGGATGCGATCGACGAAAGCAATGCCGATGGTGTGAAAGCGAGCATCATTGTCGAGGGCGCAAATGCACCGACGACACCGGATGCTCATCAAATCCTGGTTGACCGCGGCGTCCTGGTTGTGCCCGACATTCTTGCCAACGCCGGCGGGGTGACCGTCAGTTATTTCGAATGGGCTCAGAACATCCAGCAGTTCAGCTGGGACGAAGAACGCGTCAACCAGGAACTGGACAAGAAGATGTCGCGGGCCTATCAAGCGGTGCGTGAAACGGCGAACCAACACGATGTCGACATGCGGACCGCTGCATTTGTGCTCGCGATTCGGCGCGTCGGGCGCGCCGGTCTATCGCGTATTCATGTCGGTGCGAACTTGACGATTTAGGCGACTCATTGAATCGGTAGCGGCTTGGCATCCCAAATCTCGTCGCAGTATTGCTGCATCGAACGATCGGATGAAAAGAACCCGCAACGTGCACAATTCAAAATCGACATCCGTGTCCATTCGTCTTGGTCTTCATACGCTTGAGCGGCCCGTTCGCTGCATTCGACGTAGGCGTGAAAATCGGCAAGCAACAAGTACTCGTCGTGGTGGAGTAACGAATCGACAATCGGGCGGAACAACTGATCGTCTCCATGCGAAAACTGTCCGCCAGCGATGCTGTCGAGCACACGTCGAAGTTCCGGATTCGACTCGTAAATCCCGCCCGGATGATATCCCTTTTCCTTGGTTGCAAAGACCTCCTCGGCGGTCAGACCAAACAGGAAGAAGTTATCTTCGCCGACGCGCTCGCGGATTTCGACGTTCGCGCCATCGAGCGTGCCAACGGTGACAGCGCCGTTGAGCGCAAACTTCATGTTCCCCGTGCCAGATGCCTCTTTGCCAGCCATCGAAATCTGCTCTGAGACGTCCGCCGCCGGATAAATCCGTTCGGCCAGCGAGACGTTGAAGTTTGCAGGAAAGACCACTTTCAGCCGATCCTTGACGTCGGGGTCGTTGTTGACCACCTCGGCAACGCTGTGGATCAACTTGATGATCAGCTTTGCCATGTGATAACCGGGGGCCGCTTTTGCGCCAAAGAGAAACGTCCGTGGCACAGTGACACTCTCGGGGTTCTCTTTGATGCGGTGATACAACCAAACGATATGCAACACCTTGAGCAGCTGTCGCTTGTATTCATGCAATCGTTTGACCAGCACGTCAAAGATCGAATTGGTATCGAGTTCGACGCCCGTTTCGTCGAGCAGTAGCTGTGCGAGCTCCTTTTTGTTCTGCTGCTTCACTTCTCGCCATTGTTCCAGGAATGCCGAGTCGTCAATGTGTTTCTCGAGCAAACGCAGCTGATCCAAATCAGTCAACCAATCGTTGCCAATCTTGGACGAAATCAAATCGGCAAGCTGTGGGTTGGCGATCCGCATGAATCGACGCGGCGTGACCCCGTTGGTTTTGTTCTGAAATTTCTCGGGCCACATTTCGGCGAAATCGGCCAGTGTCCGTTCGCGTAGCAAGCGAGACTGAAGCTCGGCGACGCCATTGACAGCGTGTGAACCGACGGTGGCAAGGTTCGCCATTCGCACGCCTCGCTTGTGGCCTTCCTGAATGATCGACATTCGCTCGACGCGCGCATCATCGCCCGGAAATTGCTCACGCACTTCGTCAAGAAAACGACGATTGATTTCGAAAATGATCTCGAGATGACGCGGAAGCAAGTTACCGAACAGATCGATCGGCCAGACCTCGAGCGCCTCGGGAAGTAGCGTATGGCAGGTGTACGCAAACGTTTTTTGGGTGATGGACCAAGCCCGATCCCAGCCGACTTGATACTGATCGACCAGCAACCGCATCAACTCGGGAATCGCGACGTTCGGATGGGTGTCGTTGAGTTGGATCGCAACCTTGTTTGGGAAATCGTCCCAGTCGTCATTGCGAAGCTTGAATCGCAAGATAATATCGTGCAGCGAGCAGGCAACAAAAAAGTACTGCTGCTGAAGACGCAGTTCTTTGCCTTGGTCGGTGTTGTCGTTGGGATAGAGAACTTTGCTGATATTCTCGGAGCGAGCTTTTTGTTCCACAGCTCGGGTGTAGTCGCCAACATCGAACAATTCAAAATCAAATTCTTCGGTCGCACGCGCTCGCCACAGCCGAAGAATGTTGACCGTTTCCGTTCCGTATCCAGGAACAGGCGTCATGCAGGGCTCACCAAAGACCTTGTGTTCCGGGTGCCATTGCACTCGCAATTCCCCGGCCTCGTCGACAACGTGCTCGGTGCGGCCGTAAAAGCCGACTTCGACCATGTCGTCCGGTTGAATGAATTCCCACGGGTTTCCTCGCAACGCCCATTCGTCCGGCTTTTCCACTTGCCAACCATCTCGGAAGGTTTGCCTGAAAATCCCGAACTCATAGCGGATGCCGTAGCCGACCGCTGGAACATCGAGGGTGGCCAACGAATCAATAAAGCATGCAGCCAGTCGCCCCAACCCACCATTACCTAGTCCCGGTTCGACGTCCATCTTCAGGAAGTCGTCGAGCTCAAAACCGTGCTTCGCCAATCCCTGACGCGCAAGTTCGTCCGTACCCGAGTAGAGCAGGTTCTGTGAGAGCTGTTTGCCGAGCAAATATTCGGCCGACAAGTAGTAGACGCATTTGGGGTTTGCTTCGTACCGCGCATCGGTCGTGCGTCGCCACCGATCAATCAGATAGTCGCGAACGGCATAGCAGAGTGCCATGTAGAGGTCATGTTTGGTTGCCGTTGGGATCGCTTCACCGTGAGTGTGGTAAAGGTTGTCGACAACCAGCTGTTCGAAATCTTCGACGGTGTGTCCATGACGACTCGATGCAACCGTGGCACTCATGATTCTTCCCCGTGTCAAAGGCCGTGTGCGTGCAGAGTCGTTATTCTAGGCTTTGCGTCAAGGAGGTTGGGGGAAGCGCAAAAAGAAACCAGACACCTGTGAGTTTGCACAGATGCCTGGTTTTCGATCATTCATTTCGACGCAACAAGACGACGACTATTCGACACCTGCCTCTTGCAGTTTGCTAAGGACTTGATCGAGCGAGAAACTGCCCGGCTTCTGTCGAGGCGGGAAGTTCTGATAGGTCGCCAGGTGTTCGGCCACGAACGCCTGTGCCGGTACGGCCACAAAAAGGTGGTCGACGCGCCATCGGTCGTAATCACTGGCTTCGTGATCAGCCCGTTCGAACGGATCGCTGCGAAGGCAGAACAGTTTGGGCACACGCAGCGTCACGAGCGGTTCCTCCCAAACATGAAAGCCATGTTGACGCTGCTCCATAAAAACGAGCTTCCAGCGGTTGTAACGCAGCGCACACAGGTCGCCGTCATCGGTCCAGTAGAAGAACTCTTTTCGCGGCCAATCATCCACCTTGCCCGTCAAGCCGGGAAGCAGGTTGTAGCCATCGAGGTGCACTTTGTAGTCACGTCCGATCGCCGAATGACCCTCGAGCAGCTTTTCCTTGATGTCCGCTTCGCCCACTGCGGCCATCAACGTTGGCAACATGTCTTCGTGTGAGCAAATGTTGTTGTTAACGCTGCCTGCTTCGATCTTGCCGGGCCAACGAATCAAACAAGGAACGCGGTAGCCGCCTTCCCAGTTCGAGTTCTTCTCATTGCGAAAGGGTGTCGACCCGCCGTCGGGCCACGAGAAGCACTCGGCACCGTTGTCGGTCGAGTACATCACGATCGTGTTCTCGGCCAACCCGAGCTCATCGAGCTTATCAAGGAGTTGACCAACGTGACCGTCATGTTCGACCATTCCATCAGCGTAAACGCCGTAGCCGGTTTTGTTCTTCGACTCTTCCTTCAAGTGCGTCCAAATGTGCATGCGGGTGGAGTTCCACCACAAAAAGAATGGCTTGTCCGCTTGCTTCGCGCGATCCATAAAGTCAAGCGCCCCTGCGGTGACTTCTTCATCAACCGTTTCCATGCGTTTGATCGTCAATGGTCCGGTGTCTTTCACACTACCGTCGGATGACGATTTGATCACACCACGCGGACCGAACTTCTTTCGAAACTCGGGGTCCTTGGGATAGTCGGGATGCTCCGGTTCTTGCTCGGCGTTGAGGTGGTAGAGGTTGCCAAAAAACTCGTCAAAACCATGATTCGACGGCAGGTGGTCGTCACGATCGCCCAAGTGATTCTTGCCGTACTGGGCTGTCATGTAGCCATGGTTTTTCAACAGCGCTGCGATCGTTGGATCCTTTTCCGAAAGCCCTTCCTTGGCGCCCGGCAACCCCACCTTCAACAGTCCGGTACGAAAACCACTTTGCCCCGTCACAAAGGTCGATCGCCCAGCCGTGCAACTCTGTTGACCATACCAGTCGGTGAACAACATGCCCTCTTTGGCAAGCCGGTCAATGTTGGGCGTTCGGTATCCCATCATGCCCCGGTTGTAACAGCTGGGGTTGTTCCAGCCGACGTCGTCACCCCAGATGACAACGATGTTTGGTTTCTCTTGAGCCGATAAGTTTGTGGCAGCGAAAGCAATCGCGAGCCAGGCTGACAGAAGGGTTAGGCTTTTCATCCGCATGATGTCGAATCCCCGTACAAAGTGTGACTAGAAAAGAGGTGCAATCCCTATCGACGTGTCGCCCGCCATTGGTCAAAGATGCAGATCACTTCCGCGAACACGTTTCCCTATTGGATTCCAACGCCAACACACCGAAGAAGACTCGTCCGCTCTGTTTTAGGAAGCTCAAACCGGTCTCTTCAATGCGAAGTCGCTGGAGCGATTATCGTACCACGCTGGCGGCGAGGAATAGGAAGTGACACGGGAACACGGACGACAAAAAGTGACAATAACCTTCCGCCGGGCGGTCGGGCATAACCCGACAAAGATTACGATGCCGATCGTGCCGAATCTGTGTCGCTGTCGCTCCTTGATCCGGTCTACGACGACAGGCTACTTTGCGTCGGAGACTGCGATACGAATCAGCATTGCTCCCGCCGTGCCCTCGGGACGAACCAGGATCCCGTAGCCCTTTCGTGGCTCGACATTGAAACCGAAAGTGTATTTCCACTCGCGAACATTCGGCTTGCCGATCGGTAGATTCACATTCGGGATCTTCTCGCGGCTGCCCACGCTACGAAGTTCGATTTCCAAATGCTCGATGCGAAAACCTTCGGTGGCTCGCCTCACCGCCTGGACTTCAAGATCCATTCCAACCGGCATGGTCTGCTCGAGCAACTTGAAATCCCCGTTGGCTTTGCGTTGCATGTATTGGACGGGAGCATCCGACTCGATCTTGAGCCGTACGGTCTTGCCCGCTTTCATGGTGACGGCCGGTGAATAGATCATCGTCAACTTTTCAACCGGCAGCGGCTCACGGTAGCCTTCCTCGAACGTCAGTTTCTTGCCATTCCAAAAACACCCGCGGTGATTTAGCTGCAATTCGTCGCTTTCCCAATGGAAACTGCCTGCGTTGAACAAAGTGACGGCATATTTGATTTTGTCGAGTTGAGCCCTGTCATCTTTGATGATCTCTGGTGCAAGAGAGGTCTCGGTACGAAAGGCACCATCAAGACGAAAGACCTGCAGCTCATAGTGCAACTCATCGGCGGTGGCGCTATTTGGCGTCGCCAATCCAGCAATTAGGCAACACGCCAATCCAATCACGACGCTCTTCATTTCAACGGCTCCAACTCGCCATCAATCGACGCTCGCAACTCACCCGGCAGGATCTGTACTGCACCGTATGAGAAATCAAAAGAGTTGTGAGAACTGTAGGTTTCCACGACACGCAAATCGGTCTCGGCACTGGCGATCGACGGAACGTTCTCATCAGGTCCACGCGTCACCCCGACGAGAAATCCGCCGACACCTGCGGCGACGGCGATCAGGGCCGACCAGCGCACCGACATGCCGTTGCGGCGCTTTGGCGTTGCAGCATCTTCGGCTTCGTCGCCAAAAATGCGTTCACGAAGATCTGGCGATGCATCTTTCCACGCCAAATCACAGAGATCGTCTTCGATGTTATTCATAGTGCTTGTCAAATCGAGAGCGTAGTTTTTCGATACCTCTGCGGTACCAGGTCGCAATGGTGCCAATCGGACGATCTCGCAACTCAGCGATTTCGCGAAAAGTCAGTCCAGCCACCAAATGCTCGAGCACCGTTTCGCGTTGATCGTCGGGTAGGTCGCCGATCGCTGACGAGATCGCTTCCAAATCAAACGGGGTGTTTGGTTTTGTTGCCTCGCCAACTTCGAACCATTGCTCGGGGTTCGCCTGGACGTGTCGTGATTGCTTTCGCGAAATGTCGACGGCCGAATTGCGGACCGCCCGAAACATATAGGCTTTCAGGTTGTCGGGCCTCTGGGCAAGCTGCAGTGCTTTTGTGAACGCGTTGTGCACGGCGTCCTCAGCAAGATCACTCGATGTCGTCACCGCGAGCGCACAGTGAAAAAGCTGTTGGCCTACATCATCGTATAGCTCCGCAAGGTCTTTCTTGATCGACGGCATCGGCGTCTCAAACGTGTGGCTTGTCGCCGACAGCTAATCGGTCGTTGTACGTGCTTCTAAAGGTTTTTTAGCGGTCCGGTGGAATCGCCAATCTCGACGACATCGGTCGCGCCCATCCGAGTCGCCATGCTCAGAAACAGATTGCTCATCGGCACGCCGCCCATTTTGGCGTAGCGTCCGGCTGACAGTGTGCCACCACCGCCGCCAGCCAAAATCACGGGCAAATTGTCGTGCGAGTGTTTGTTGCCGTCTGCATTGCCCCCACCGTAGACGATCATCGAATTGTCCAACACCGATCGCCCATCCAGATCCTTTTTACTTTCAAGCCGCTTTAGGAATCTGGCAAAGTGATCCATGTAGTAGCGATCGATCTTGGCAATCTTATCAAGCTTCACTTTGCGGTTGCCATGGTGCGAACAGTCGTGGTGTCCGTCGGGAACACCGATCTGCTTGAACGACCGATTGGATCCGTCATGAGCCAGCATGAACGAACTGACGCGCGTCGAATCGGTCTCAAACGCGACCGCCATCAGGTCGTACATCAAGTCCATATGTTTGCCGTAGTCTTCCGGCGTGCCCTCGGGCGATTGCATCTCGGGAACCGGAAGGTCACCAAAACGTTCCGCACGTTCGATGCGTTGTTCGATCTCGCGGACGCCCGTTAGATACTCATCCAATTTGCCATGGTCCGCACTGCTCAGGTCCTTTTTCAGATCGCGTGCATCACCGATCACGGCATCCAGCAAGGAACGCTGCGTCTGTCGTCGCATTTCCAAATTGCGACGGCGATCCTTGGGAGCGCCTGATCCGAACAAACGTTCAAAGACGAGCCGCGGATTCGTTTCCGAAGCGGCGGGAAGCGTCGGGGTGCGCCAGGAAATGTTGTACTGATACGCACACGAATAGCCACTGTCACAACTGCCCGATTTGCGAACGGCATCGCAGGAAAGTTCGAGCGACGCGAACCTTGTCTGCTGGCCAACGCGTTGAGCGATCAGTTGGTCAACCGAGGCGCCAAGGTGAATGTTTGCACTATCGGTCTTGCGGGCGCGAGCACCGGTCAAGAAAGTGGCTGTGCCCCTGGCGTGATCGCCACCACCATCATGACCAGGCATCGCGTTTTGATGATCGAGCCCACCCAGGATTTGAACCGAATCCTTCAGCGACTCGAGCGGTTCCATCGTTTTGCCCAGGTGGGCACCTTCGGCTGGGAACCAGTTCTCCTGGTGCGCCCCATTGGGAAAGAAAATGAATGCGGCTCGCAGTGGCGCGCCCGACGCTGTTGTCGCAAGTCGCGCGTCAGATCCCCCTGCAATCACCGACTGGGCTTGCAACGACTCGAGTGCGGGTAGAGCCATGTAGGCGCCAACACCGCGCAAGAAGTTTCGTCGGCTGGCTTGGTTCGCTCGATTCTTCATAGGGCTTCTATCGATTGCTCGGGGTGTTCGTGTAGGTGTCCGCCGTGGTGGCAATTGCATCTGGACGGCGCATCTTTTGAAACGGTGCCGACTCGATGACCGAATGAATCAGCACCGATATTTGCCCGCCGTTTTGTTCCATTTTGTCGACGATTGCATCCACACTTTGTGTGTCTCGGTAGTCGAGCGACCGACCAATCGCATAGGCCATCAGCTTTTTGGTGAGACAACGGTAAAAGTCGGTTCGTCGCTGGGTTGCAAGGATCCGTTTGAGCTCGCGGACGTCTTTGAAGTGTTCACCGGTGATGAGCTGGCCGGCCGGATCAATCGGACGTCCCTCTTCATCATCGCGCCAATTGCCCATCGGGATAAAGTTCTCGAATGCTAGACCAAGGGGATCCATTCGGTTGTGACAGGAACTGCACAATGCATCTTCGCGGTGCTTGGCAAGTGCTTGACTGAGCGTCGGTTTTTCACCCTCGCTCTCTTCGATGACCTCTTCGAGTTCCGCGACGTTGGCCGGCGGAGGTGGGGGCGGAGTGCCAAGAATATTCTCGAGGATAAAGACGCCTCGCTTGACGGGTGACGTTCGCGTGGGATTCGAAGTCACCGCAAGCACACTCCCCTGAGTCAAGACGCCGCCGCGATAGCTGTCATCGGGCAAATCGACACGTCGAAACTCATCACCATCGACATCAGGAAGATCGTACTGATCCGCAAGTCGCTCGTTAACAATGACATAGTCACTGTCAATGAACTCAAGGACGGTACGATCGTGCTTGAGGATATAGGCAAAGTACTCTTCCGTTTCCCTTTTCATCGCTGCGCGAATCTTGTTGTCAAAGTCGTATTTTGTTCGCCGATTCCCGTTGGCGCGTCCCTTCCGCAAGACTGCTTTGCCGTTGATTTCGACGCTGTCGATGTCGCGCGTTCGCAGCCATTGCCCCGAAAAGTTTTCGACCAAGCCGCTGCGGACTTTCGGATCATCCAACATCCGCGCGACTTGGTTCGCGAGCTGTTGGCGCAGCTGTTTCTTGCCGGCGAGTTCCATTAGCTGTTCATCGGGCATCGACGACCAAAGGAAGTAGGAGAGCCGGGAAGCGAGCGAGTACTCATCGACCGCCGCGACGCCGCCTTCGACAGCTTGCGATGCGACATCCATGCGAAACAGGAAGCGGGGTGAAGCAAGCACGGCCATCATCGCGCGGCTGACCCCCTGCTCGAACGTATTCTCTGGGCTTGAATAAACCTCTTCCGCCACGGCGACAAGTTGATCGACCTTGGTTTGTTCGACGGGGCGGCGAAAAGCGAGTGAAGCAAAGCGTCGCAAAATGCGTTCGGCGTACTGCTCTTTTTCATCACTGCCCGCGGGAGCCGGCCCATCGGGAAAGAACCGCAGATACTGCTCGCGGTCGTCGTCGCTCGAAAAGGCGTCGGCCGACTGCGGTACTGCTTGATTGACGATCGATTCGGCGGCGGCCAAGTACTTTTCGATCAACAGCATCGACAGAGTAAGTGCATCGCTGTTGTTGTCGAACCCGCCACCTGAGTCGTCGGGCGGGAATTCGAGGTGTGCCCGAAATCGGTAGCCCATCAGGTCGCGAATCGTGTTCTGGTATTCAACACGATTGAGTCGCCGGGGAAGAATGCGTCCTGGATCTGGATTGGCAACGCTGGCTTGGAACACATCGAACTTGATCCAATCGACGAGCTGTTCAATTTCTTCGTCACTTGGACGATCATCAATGTCACCCGGAGGCATCAAGCCTGCGCGAACATTGTCGAGAACGGCCAACCAAAACTCTTCGTCGTGTGGTCGAGTCGCATCGGCATCGTCGCGATCGAAGGAAACACCACCTTCGTCACCGCCGTATGCGTGGCAATCGTAGCAGTAACGTTCAAGAATAGGCTCGATCTTCTGCTTGAAATCCAGATCATCCGCAAAGGCATTTGCACAGCACAACGTAACAAGGACCAATGCAACCAGGAGCAATGCCACGCGTGAAATCGACGCGATCGCGGTAAAACGGGACTGGGCCATTCTGTCGTCAAGCAATTCCATTGAATCCAAACGTGCGAAAGTCTTTATGTTCATTCCGTCCGCCGCAGGTAGCCCATCAGATCGCGAATCTCTTCTTCACCAAGCGGTTCTAGGAGACCTTCTGGCATAATCGAGACGGTCGACTTGGTGCGGCGTTCAACATCATCCGCAGGCAGCACGATCAACTCGTTGACGGTTTGAATTTTGAAGGTTTGTTCATCCTCGGTCACAACCAGCCCCGTTAGGACTCGGCCGTCAACCGTCAGCACCGACTCCATTTGGTAGTCCTTTGCGACCGCCGCGCTCGGATCGAGGATGTTTTCGAGCATGTAGTCGAGATTATGTCGCTGAGCGCCCGTGATGTCGGGACCGATCGCTCCGCCCTCGCCGAACAACTTGTGGCAGTTGCCACACTGCTTTTTGAATAGCGCCGCGCCCCGTTCCAAATCGGCTTCGTCGATTCGTTTTGGCAGCCATTTCTTCAGTCGGCTGATTTGCTTGGCTTTTTCTTTGGGCGTCTCACGGACTTTGCCCCATTGTGCGGCCAAACGATCACTCAGTTCGTCATCACCGTGTGCTCGAATTTGCCGCGCGGTAAAGGCGGTCAACTCCGTGGCGTCGACTCGTTTCCCCTCGATCGCATCAAGCAAGCTGACAGCCCAAGACTTTCTCGATGCCAAGGTCATTTGAGCATCTTGCTTGTCCGAGGCGTCCATCGATGCGTAAAGGCTCAAGATGGCATTTGCCGTGCCTGGCGATTGATAGGAAGCAAGCCCACGGAGCGCCGCTGAACGTACGGCCGCGTCACCAATGAGAAGAATCAAATCGTCATCGAATCCAGAGATTCGTTTATCAACAAGCGTTTCGATCGCTCGTGTTCGTTGACCTGCCGATTCCGACTCGTCGTTGGCAATGGACCGAAGTCGACGGAGAGCCTCTTGATCGTTAAACATCACAGCCAGACGAACGATCTTGTCTTGTAGTTCCGGCTTCTCGATCGTCGCCAACCGGTCGTAAGCCTTGCGCCACGCAGGCGGCATGACGAGCGTTCGCTTGCCTTCGACGCCCTGCAAAATGCCATCAAGCATGTCTTCGGCAACCTCAGCGGTGACGTCTTCATCGGCGAGATGAGCGGCAAGTAGTTCAAGGCCGCGTTCGACTTCGCCTGCATCGGCCATCCGCCGAGCCGCATTGATCCGAATCCGCGATAGCTGCGATTGACGAGACAGGTCTGCAAAACGCTCCAGGTCGTGCGTGACAAGAGGCTCTGCCGCATACCAAACCATCAGCGGCAAGTTTTGATCTTCCGCGTCTTCGCCGTGGCTTGCGAGTGCTTCGACAATTTCCCAACGCTGTGAATGCTCGAGCCGCTGCAAGGCACTGGTAATGCTCAACCGCACAAGGGGTGACGAGTCGGAACGAGCCAAGTGCGCAAGGCGTTGCAAAACGGAATCGGAAGGCCGTTTGCTTTCGCACAAGAGCGTGATCGCCCAAGAACGTACGTCTTCGCTGTCGTGTGACAGTGCGTCGCTCAAAAACGATTCTTCCAGTCCCCCCGTAACGTGCAGCGTCCAAAGCGCCCGCAGCTTGCGTGGAACTTCGTTGTGATTTGCAAAGATCTCAAACAAACGCGTGCGTGCGGCCGCAAGGTCTTCTCCGGCGGCAAACCGTTCTTGTAAGAGCCGGCGTGCATGACGAACCCACCAGTCATTGCGATGCAACTGCAGCTGGGCCAACTCGAGACTTGTTCGCGTCGAAACATCAACCGTTTCTTTTTTCAGCTCACCATACGAGATCTGATAAACGCGTCCGGTCGCTTTGCGTGTGTTGCGAGTACTGTGACATTCACCTGTGTCGGACCAATCGCTGACATAGACCTCGCCCGCCGGTCCGTAGGCAAGAGTGACGCCCATGAACCATGGGTCCGCTGACCGCATCAGGTCGGGAAGATGCGAAGCGATGTAACCTGATCCGCTTCGTTTCGGATGGTCGTTGTTGATACGGCGCCCGTGGACGTTGTTGGTGAAAAGCGTGTTGCGATATTCTGGGGGAAAGTTGTCACCCAAATAGATCATCGTGCCACAATGCGCGTGCCCGCCGCCGGCAGCGTCTTCTTCGGCCGTGCCATGACCGTGGCGAATGTCGCTCAAACCCGTGAAGTGAAGATGGTCGGCGACGGTATCGATTCGTTGATACGCATACTGACTGCTCTTCCGCCCTCGCCAGGGCTCGTAGTGGGCACCTTGAATGACTTGAAACAGATGAGGGTTCACGCAATTGCAAATGAACGCGTGTCCGTAGTCATTCCAATCGACGCCCCACGGATTGGTCGTTCCGTCAGCGTAGGGTTCCCAAACGTGCGTGAGAGGATGGTATCGGTAGACGCCTCCATCAAATCGCCGCCGGTCTTTGTCTTTGCTGCCAGGCGTTCCAATCATGGACCAATTGGTTCGCCCATGAGTGCCGTACAGCCATCCGTCAGGCCCCCAAGCAAAACCATTGGCCAAGTTGTGGGCGTTGTCGTGATTTCCAAACCCGTCCAACAACACTTGCGGTTTGCTGTCCGGAACGTCGTCGCCATCTCGATCCGGAATGAAATAGAAGTAGGGTGGGCTCATCACCCACGCGCCGCCAAAACCTTTCTCGATCCCGGTAACGTAATTGAGGCCTTCATAAAAGACCGTTCGCTTGTCATGTTTGCCGTCGCCATCGGTATCCTCCAGGATGACGATTCGGTCTTTCGCATTCTGGTCCGTGTGGCGCGGATAGCTGTACGCTTCGGCAACCCAAAGTCGGTTACGATCGTCGATGCAAAACCCGATGGGCTGGCGTACATCGGGTTCAGCGGCAAACAAGGTTGCTTGAAAACCATCGGGAAGCCGGCTCTCGATTGCTGCCCGAGCACCAGGAAGGGGCGCGTCGGTTTCGTCGCCAACGCAGACAACCAAACTCGACAACAGAGCGATGCACGTGGCAGGAGCAAGCAGGAATCTGCGATTCATACCGCGGATCTCGGTGGGACTTGAGGGTAAGGTGGGCCAACGAGTTTCGGGGGAGGTCGGTATCCCGTTGGGTGCATTAAGACGGGCTGAGAGTAGCAGTTTATTCAGGAAAAGAAAGTTTTTTGAATAAAACGCCGCCTTCCCCGCGTTTCACGGTTACCGCACACTCATTCGAAACTCCAACGCCAACCGTTTTTCTTAAGGCCCGCCAATGCACGCCCTCTCCGTGATCCTGACCATCAAGCAGGACAAAATCGAATCGTTTGCCGAGGTGATCGCTGGTCATGCAGCCCGCACACTCGAAATCGAACGAGCTTGTTTGCGATTTGACGTTGGGCGCGACCCCAAAGACCCTTCTAGATTCTTCTTGTACGAGCTTTATGAAGACGAGGCTGCCGTTGAGGCGCATCGAGCCTCGGCTCACATGGCTGATTTCTACAACACTGCTGGCGACTGGATCGAAGGCAAAGAAGTCAACGGCTGGGTGGTCGAAGCGACATCCTAAGGCCACCTTTGTGAGCCGAACGCGCTAGCGTCGGGCCTTGATGGGATGACCTGCTGCATTACCGGCGGCCGCTCACCGCTGTGCCGGATCTGTGTCGCTGTTGCTCCTTGATCCGGCCTGCGGCTACGGCTTGGCCATTAGGTCGTACTTGACCTTCAACGCCACTTCAAACAGGACAAACGCCGTAAAAATTCCATTCATGACAACGACTGGCATCAGGTCAAGCCGAAATGCGTACCATTCGTAGCCGATCCCCGAGGCAAGCAGGAGACCCAGCATTCCCATCGAGACATCCTCGGCCGCTTTCGTTCGCCAAGTCTTGGTGACTTGCGGAAGAAAGCAAAGTGCCGAGCAGAAGCCTGCGAAATAGCCTATTAGTTCCGTTAGCACGTTCGGGGTCCCCCAACCAATCGTTCTTGCACACAAAGAAGCTCATCAAGATGCCAAGCTTGCCGTAACACGGCATGATAATGCGAAGACTAGGCGAGCGAGCATCGCTCTGCCAGAGGTCGATCGGCTGACGGCATCCCGCGGCGACGGTTTCGCTCGCGTTAGGGCGTTGCGCCAAGAAGAGGGTTGGACAGCGGTAGGCTGTCATCTCGAATCGCCAATTGACGCATGAGCTGGGCGTCAATCGAATTGGTGATCGTCGCGATTCGGCCATCGGCAAAAACAAAATTGACCTTGCCCGAATGGACCGAAGCGAAACCCAATGCTGCTGTCGATCGGTCACCGATCACAGGCACTGGATAATCCAGTATCTCAAACTCAGCGTGATACTCGCTGCGCGCACCAACCTCTGCCATTCCAAACTCGTCCCCAAGCAGGAAAATGAGGTCGGACTCGAGATCACCATCCATTTCTGCCAATTCGCTCGAGATCTCGTCGTAGCTTCGGCCTGGTGGATCGGCAAACATCCCATAAGGCGTGCCAAGACGAGTCCCTCCGCGCAGTCGAAAATGCTCCGCACCTGGAACTTTCATGTCGATTGCAGTTGAGCGAAGTGACGACTGATTGCCACTGGTCCAGAAGAAACTCCCGCCAATGTCGACAGGCTTTTCGCCAATCTGAAGAGTCGAAGACAGGCCGTCGTTGACGTCGCCGATGGTCAAATACCGATTGGCGACAAAGAAACCGCGGTTGTCATGGTCAATGGGAACATCGCGTCCATCATGCACACCGGCATAGCACAACGGCACCACATCAGAACGGAATGACGATGGGTTTGATGGGCAAGCGATCGCGGTCGATGCCATCGCAACGAGCGGCCAATTGGTGGGGTGGTAGCTTGAGTGGTCGGAAGACCAAGTTTCTTCAAACGCGTTCCCGCCAGCGAGAAACGGCCGCGTCTGGACGAGCCAACTGTGGTCCTTTCCGTCAGGAAAGAGGCGGGCGGGCAATCGGTCGGTGACGGTTCCCGCTGGAAAACGATCGAACGCGGTGTGATAGCCCTGCACGCTCAGGTGAATCTGCACCATGTTGTTTTGACACAGTGTCATCCGCGCGGCCTCTCGAGCGCCCTGAACCGCAGGCAGCAAAAGACCGACCAAGACTCCGATGATTGAGACAACCACCAAGACTTCAATCAGAGTGAATCCCGACCGTTGGCCGACACTCATTTGTCCGCTCCCACGTCTTCGCTCGATGTGTCGCCGCCGGTTTCCCCAGTCTCCGACTCGCTGTCGTCCGCATCCGCTGCAGCCTCACCGTCATCAGCGTCCGAATTGCCATCGGCCTCCGAGTCGCCATCAAGCTCCGAGTCGCCCTCTGTTTGATCACCGTTTGGCGCCGCCGCGTTCTGCTTTTGGTCATCCCCCGGCTGCCCAGGTTTTGGAGCCGGCCGATCCTCCAACGAATCGAATGGTTTCCAGTCGTTGGGAATGGCACCATCGGCACAACTTGCCATCTGTTGCAAAACGTGGAGGTCCATCGAAACGCTTCGGAATTCGTACTCGCCGCTTCCCATCAAGATGTAGGCCCCGCCCGGATGGTCGCTTGCCAAACCACCAACATAAAGCGCGTCGACCGTGTTCTTAGGGTCGATCGATTTGCGAACTCGCTCTCGCTCGGCGTTGATCGCGTGCCCCGCACTTCGCAAACTCGAGCGAGTGCCGCTGATCCAGCCCAGTTCTTCGGTGAAGGCTGTCAGATGCTCACCCACAAAGACGGTGTAGCCAAGTCCGTCTTTGATATCCGAATCGCTGACCGCTCGATTAAGAACAAAGACACCGTCGTTCCCCGCATCGATCGGCGTTTCTTTCGAGGAAGTGATTCCCGCATAGGCCGTTGTGTACTCATGCACATCCGATCCCGATGGACAACGCAATGTGGGAATTCGCAACAGGCGGACCGGATCATTGTTCTTGTGGTAGACGCTCACATTGCGGTCAATGTTGTCGTACACGTTTTGCGCATCCATCATCGGCAAGATTCCAGAGAGCCAATTGTGATGGTACCCCTTGGCTTCCGACTTGATGGGCCCATCGGCGTTGATCGACCCGACCGGGTAGTGGCCGTAACGCGAGGAATAGGTCGACAGGGCCAGCGAGACGTGCATCAGGTTTTGTTGGCACGTGCTACGACGTGACAGCTCACGCATGTTTTGCATCGCTGGCACGGCCATACCGATCAAGACGCCGATGATGGCGATCACGACAAGTAGCTCAACCAAGGTGAATGCGCGACGTTGTGACTTGGAAGACATCATGAACCCGTTTCGTTACCAATGAAAAGGAGTTGTACGTTTGCGTTTCTAAACACGGCCTTCTTTGCTGTGTCGATTGCCGTTATTGACTTCGCGACACTTCGGCCACGACGCTTGAACCGCGAAACAACTTCGCGGTGTAGTTTCCATCTTGCCGCTGCACTTCGACGCGTTCTTCGATCAAAACCGATTGACCTTCCGAGACCGGTAGCTCGATCGCTTGACCACTTGAAAGGTCGATACTCTTTGCGAACTGGATCGCGGCGAGCAGATCGCTCGTTTCCAATGCGGTGTTTTCGCCACGGCGAGCGACCACTTCGCTGGTCACGAGCGTTTTGGTTGCGGCGATCACCACCAACACGACCACAACGACCAACATCAAGAAGGCTGCGCCACGACGGCCCGACGGTTTGCCCGGATGTTTTCTCATGGAGATTTCACCTCGACGATCCAAGGACTCGACTGATTGGGGCTGCCGAAGTTGATCGAAAGGATGCCATCGGTCTGGGTTGCCGTCGGTTGGCAACCCTCAGGTAGAAGGTAACGGTCATGGGCAACCGCTTGATGGTCGGCTGCCCCGCCCGTGCGACCTTGTTCATGACGCGTGATCGAGTGTGAAGCTTGGTCCCAACGATAGATGACATCACCGTCGTCCAAATCGATCGAAACGAGTGAGGTGTCGTCCAATGACACGCCGCTTGCCCGTTGCGTGTCAGCACGGAGCTGTTCTGCGATTCTCACGATCGCCTGACGGCCCTGCCGATCACGATTGGCGTCACGACCAATCTTGGCCACTTTCCCCAACAGAGTCGCTGCCGAGAGTCCGATCATCAGCAACACGCTTAGCGTCGCGAGCAGTTCGACCAAGGTATTGCCACGATGTTTACGCCTCATCGCTTTCCTCCTCGGCTGGGTCGCTCTGGTCTTCGCCCGTTTCGCTCGCAGAGGATTCACTTGCCTCTTGCGCGATCCACCTGTGAATGGTCACGCCCAGCCCTTCGGCGGCTTGTACCTCAAGCTCAACATGGACGGCCTTGCGTCCATTCACTTCAAACGGCACAAGTTTCGGAGTGATCTCGCAACCGCTTGCCTCTTCCACCACGACAACGGCCTTTTCGATTTCGTCCGAAAGCTGATCAACCGCAACCGCATCGAGGCGTGTCATGACGTTTTCGGCGGCGAGCGCTGCAGCCAATCGGCTATCCGATTCTTGGTGAAGCGCCGACGAAATCTGCGCGAGCTTCGTCAGGGCCACCATCGCTGTGGCAAGGATCGCCACCGAGATGACCGCCTCCAGAATCACGCTACCGCGTCGCCGTCGGCAATGATGTTTATGACAAACCATTCACCAACTCCATCAAGGTTGCGAAGAACCCGAACGCGAACATCAAGACAGCCATCCCCAATGCAACGACGATGACAGGAAACAGAATCGACATCAGCCACCGAACATTCGCTTGGGCATCCCGAACGATCTGTTCTGCAATGGTTCGCAGAATCTCCGCAGTTCGTTGTGGCGAAGCCCCTTTGAGCCACGTTGCTTCCTTAACCGTGACGAGGCCCGCGCGACACAACGCCTCATCAGCACTTCGCCCCTGTTCCATCATTCGCATCGCAATTTCCATTGCGACCCGCTGATCGGTTCGCAAGGCGATCGTGTGTCCAATTGCCAGAGCACGTCCAATCGGCCAGCCCGCTTCCACCGCATCGGCAAGGCCGAGCAGCAGCTCGGCTTTGCGTTCGCTCACAGCAGGGGTCATGGGAAGGGAAGCGAACCGACGCAACCCAAACAGACTCGAGTTCGCGACGATGACCGTGCCCATGATCAACAGCAAGACGATCCCGATCAGCCAAAAGGTTGGGCCAGCTGAAAGGAGAGCAGAATGCCGCAAGTCCAATCCGAATTCGTCGAACATCGCTTCGAACGTCGGCACGATAAATACGGTCATGAATGTCATCACCAAACAGGTGGCACACGCCGTCAGCGCGAGATACATCAACTGGGCATAAGCTGGCATGCCCGAGAAATCTCGATTCGATGGTAAGTCGACCACGCCACCCGAAAGCGCGGGCTTGGACGAGAGCTTGGCTGGGTCGACCGCCCCCGATGTTTCCAGTGCAACCGCCGTCGAAAGCTGAAGCGGCACGCGGGCAATCGCGGCGGCGTCGACGGGATGTTCCCCCATCATTAATCGACGCGCGTATTCGTAGCAGGGTCCGGCGAGCGGACCACCACGTGAGTAGGCAACCGCCAACTTTCCGACCGCGCCTTCGTGTTGACAAACCGCTCGAACGGCTGAATTGAATGTTTTCGCAGCAATCCGACGACGACGCTTGGTGACATCGAAAATGGAAACGACTGTAATCGCACCAATCAACAGACCGATCAACGACGGTGAGATAAAGACAAAGAACCCAACGACCAAAATGATCAGGAGCACTTTGACAGTGACATAGATCGTTCTTGCTGCATCGCTCATTGCAAACCCACCACCATGTCAGCAACCGCTTTCCACATCCACCCAAGTGTGGCCGCAATCGACAGCCAGACCAAAAGCCCGGCAATGATCGTTGCCAAAATCGGCGAAGCCCCCAACAGGAAAGCCAATCGCCTCTGTGCGACCTCAAAAAAATGGTACGCAGCGACCGACCAACGATCGCCCGGTTCCGACTCGGATGATTCGATCATCAGTTCAAGAACGGTCGAGTCACCTTCCGGCACGTCGGCGACCACCACGTCGTCACCCCCTCGCTCAACGCGCGACGCTGCGCGATCAAACCATCGTCTGCTGCCACGTGTCTTCATCACCTTGGCCGTCGTCCGAAACGCTTCGGGATACGTACACCCCACTGAAAGTAAGCGGTTCATGGCATCCCCGGCCGATGCCCAATCATTGGCCGACCGAAAGGAACTTAGTCCAGGAATCATCTCACAGAGCCAGCCAACCAAACCACCACCAAGCAACAGGATCGTGACGGCCAGCATGAAAAACGGCAGGTACGAGACCGACCAAGGCATCGCGGCAGTGATGAAGTCCTCGTCGTAGAGCTCCTGGGCATCTTGAGCCATCATGAATGCGACGAAACTGCTAACGATCGCCGCAGCCGTCACCAACAGCCAGCCACTGAAACTGCACCACGAAGCCTGGCGATTCATCGCACGGCGCTGCTCTTGATGCTCAATCCACTCAAGCACCATCGAACTGTTTTGCTCGCCCGAGGCTGCTAATCGCTGGGCAACCGGATCGAGACCGTTGCTTACCATTTAGCCACCTGCTGATAGACGGGGGCGATCACCCAGAAGGCGTAAACAAAGATCAAACTGCCCCCAATGCTGAACATCGCCACGCGCGGGATCAATCGCGACATCAAGTAGTTGTGGCGCCGAGCCCGGCCGGCATACAAACTCGACACGTACCTCAGTCTCGCAACCAACGTCGCCTGCTGGTCCACGCCGTCTACACTTTCCAAATGGGCTTCCCGCAGCAGCGACTTGACCGCCGGCGAATCAAGCCCCGGCGAATCCATGCGGCACAGTTCCGTATCGCCCGATAGCTTGGCCGCACTCGAAACGGCTTCGCGTTCCGGAATGTCATTGGCCAATTGGTCAGCTAGCGACAACGTGAACAAACGCATCCGAACCGAACGAGGAAGTCGGCCGCCTCGAGAGCAGTACACCAGCATTACAACGACAACCACCGCAAAGACGATTGGCGGAATCATCCAATTGGTTGCCAGCCATTGCGAGACGGCAAGCACCGCTGGAGACCAAGAAAAATCTCGACCTTGGTGCATCCTTACGATCGGTGCAAACACCGTGATCGCAATCAAATAGGCAAGCGATATCAGCACGATCGGATACAACCACGCGAGCCGGCTGACTTGCTGGTAATCGGTGCGCTGTCGAAGGTGACTCGCAATCGAATCAAGCAATCCGCTGTTGCCGCTTTTCGAACAAGCCTCAACCGCGCTGCCCGCCTCGACGGCGAGCGGGGACTCGATCGCCCCAAAGGCATCCCCCAGTGATTTTCCCATGGAAAGGTCGCCCGCAATCGAACGTGCGGCAACCGCGACGCGGCCGAGACGTCCATCCGACAACCGTTCCATCGACTGGACGATCGGCGTGCCGGAACGAATCGCACAAGCGACTTCTTCCAGGACCGAAGCAAGCTGCAGATCAGAGAGTTTCGCCATCGGTGGCCGTGCTAAAACCGAGGAGAAGCAAGATAAGACATTCCTTCTATATTAGAGATCGAGCGGTCCGTTCGCAAGCCTCAGACCCGATGTGAGGGAAAGATTAGCGACATTTCTGGCCAAGCACCCGATACACCTCGGCGGGGTCGGTCAGGCCAGCATCGACGTAGGCTTGAGCGCAACCGAGCAGGTCGATTCCGCCCGCGGCGAGTGCCTGGTCGCGCATCTGCGTCAGAGAGGCCCCTTGCTCGAGCGAATTCATCAACGATTCGCCAACAGGATCACTTCCATCCAACCGCACGGCCTGTGCGACCGGCAAGCGTCCTCGGTACCCAAGTCCCATACAGCGATCGCAATCCGCCAAGTCGCCTTCACACGGTTCGCACTTGCGCCGCAACAAACGCACCGACACGATCGCGCGGACCCCGCTTCGCATCGCATGCATCGGTACACCAAACTGCATCAACCGGCGCAGTGAAGCCGCCACATCGCTGGCATGAAGCGAGCTGTAAATCAAATGCCCCGTCAGCGAAGCTTGCATCGCCGCTTCGGCAGTTTCGGGATCGCGAATCTCACTAACCAACAAGACTTCGCTGTCTTGTCGCACCGCACTTCGAAGCGCTGCCGCCAACGTCAATCCGCTGCTTGAATCGAGTTCGCTTTGGCTGATGCAATCGATCACCGATTCCACCGGGTCTTCGATCGTCATCACACTGCGGCGTGGCGTTGACGACGCAATACGGCGCAACAGCGCATACAACGTTGTCGTTTTACCACTACCAGCCGGCCCACTTAGCAGGACCGCACCGTCGGTTTGCTGGCTCGTTTCGACCAGCGTTCTCTCGACGTCTTCAGGAAGCCCCAACGACTCAAGGTTTTCAAACGTATCGCCCGTCCCAAGCAATCGAATCACGCCGCGCGGCCCGTGAACGGTTGGAAAGATCCCCAACCGCATCGGTAGTGCGTCACCGTCACTCTGCAGTCGACCTTCCATTGGCTGGCCGCTTCGATAAGTCGGCAAGCCCGCAAGAACCATCAAGCGAGTCACGGGGTTGTTGGGACCACCACCGGGAACCTTGGCGACGCTGGTTAAAACACCATCCACACGAACCAGGATCTCCCAACCAACCTCGCGTGGTTGAAGATGAACGTCGCTCGCCCCCGCCTGCAGTGCTATGCGAAGTATCTGGTCGACGACTTCGACTGCGAAGTCATCTTTGTGTGGGTCAAGCGATTCGACCTGTGCCCATTGAGTTGTCGTTTGAGGCGACATTGAAAACCTTTGCTTTTCGTCCGGAACCGGCGCAAATTCGATTCAGCATGGTAGCGATCCCAATCGCCACCGTGTTCTGACCACCAGGAGTTGGGGAGGGAACACCGCGGCCTGACATCAAAGCCGATTGCCGAGTAAACTGCCCCTTCGAGTAGAATCGCACGAACCGGGGCATGCAATGTTTGTGCTTTTCGAGAATCACTCAACCGCGGTAGCAAACTTGATTTGCAAACGCATTTCGCGTGTCTGCGAACCGCATCCTTCAAACCAAACCGTTGCCCCGCCTCGCCGGGCCAGCTCCCCTCACTCTCATTCAGTGCCCCTATGAATCGAGATAGCGATCCCACCTTCGCGAACACGAACTCAAAAGCTCGTGCAGCCAAAGGACCTTGTGCAGCCAAAGGCGCCCCCAAGCGACACACCGCCCGCCTACTGGCCCTTGTGTCCGTTGTCACCTTCCACGTCCTGGCTGGGGGTTCAACACCATCTGCCCGAGCGACCGCCGGCGAGCCGCTTACCGTCATGACATGGAACCTGGAGTGGTTCTTCGATAACGAGACGGGAGACAACTACAGCAAACTCGCGCGAGAAAAGTCGACTCCCTCGCGAGCTCAGTGGGATTGGCGACGAGACGCCATCGCCGCGAGCATCGCAAAAGCGAATCCCACCATCGTTGCGGTGCAGGAGGCGGAAAACCGTCGCGTCCTTTGGTACCTCGCCCGCGCGTTGGAACGAAATCACAAACAGAACTACCGCGAGCTTGGCATTCAAGGTCGTGACCATTACACCGAACAAGATGTCGGGATGTTGTTTCGCTCGCCGGCCAGTTTATTGAACACCGTGCAACATGCGATGACCGATCGCATGCGAAAGACAGAGCAGTATTACGATGTCAGCAAGCACTTGATGGCGGTCTTCGAATTCCCGGTGGGTGACAGCTTCGAACGCGTCATCGTGTTCACGCTCCATTTGCGAAGTGGCGCCGATGCGGAACCGTTGCGTCGGCGTCAAGCAAGACTTGTCCACCACTGGATCGGCTCGGCCGTTGCCGCAGGCGAACACGTCATCGTGCTTGGCGATTTGAATACCGAACAGCGCGGCCATTCCAAGACGAACCCTGATAGCGATTTGGGTATCTTGAGTGGCAGTGAGACGCGAGACAAAAAAGACGACTTGGTCGACCTAAACCTCACGCTGGCGCGACATCAGCGGCAAACACATTTGTTGGCCGGCCGCGAATTCGATCGCATCTTCTGCTCACCGTCGCTGATGAAGGACATTCCAGGGAAACCAAACTTGGTCTTTCAATCAATCGAAGTGCGGGCAGACTTGGCCATTCAAGGTCCGCCCGACACGGCGTCCCAACATTGGGATGCCTATTGGAAACAACGCGACGATCAGCGTGATTTGAGTGATCACTATCCGGTGATCGCGACGTTTGAGGTGAAGTAAAGGAAGGCGTGGCGATGAACGAAGATCAACCTCAAGAGACGATGATCCGACTCGATGACTTCATCAAACGTAGCGGTTTGGTCGGAACCGGGGGCGAAGCAAAGATCCGAATCCAATCGGGCGAAGTGACCGTCAACGGTGAAGTTGAAACGCGGCGTCGCAAACAACTCTTTCCTGGCGACGTGGTCGAAGTGATCGGCGAAACCCTCGTCGTCGCCGAAGAAAACTAGTCCCCTCCCAATCTTTGCCAACGCGGTATGTCGCCGAGTGCGCGTAGGTATAGGCAAAAAGATGGTTGGCAGAAAAATGAAGTGAGCTCCTCTCACTTTTCCACAGCTGCATCTTCCCATTTTCTGTCACCCATATTCCTGTCGCTCTTCCTCCCACACCGCATTTTTCTGCCAACCATCTTTCTGCCCTTCCTGGCCCCACCCCTACTCCCATCTTTCTGTCCCCCATTTTTCTGTCCCTCTTCCTCTCGCACTTCATTTTTTCTGCCAACCATCTTTCTGCCCTTCTTGGCCCCACACCTTCTCCCATCTTTCTGTCCCCCATTTTTCTGTCCCTCTTCCTCTCGCACTTCATTTTTCTGCCAACCATCTTTCTGCCCTTCCTGGCCCCACCCCTACTCCCATCTTTCTGTCACCCATTTTTCTGTCCCTCTTCCTCCCGCCCCATGCCGCAAGGATCGAGACAGACACGACTTTGCCGGTTGTACCGTTTGTGCCTTTTGTCACAGTGGTGCGATTGTTTCCCCCACGAACGAAGTCACCGCGCAGAATGGTCGATGGAGTTTCAATGACCGTCTCTTTTGGGGCTGCCCGATCGCTTGGATGCTCGGCAGCTCTGTTTTGAATCATTCAGACGGTGAACTCTCGTGAATCACTTTGCGGACTTTTCAAAGGGTCTGCGTCATCGGCGGAAGGAACTGCCTGTCATGAAACGAATCGTAGCGTTCTTGTTGCTCGTCAGCTGTGCCTCCACTGCTCCCGCCGGGGACGATTGGTGGGATGAGTTTTGGCACGGCATTCACGTCGGATATTACAGAAACAACGCTTGGCCCGATCCGTTCAACGAAGCCGACGCTCGTGACGTGATTGCTCCCTTCGAAGTGATGAAGATGAAGGGCTGGAAGATGAACAACACCATCGGCCACGAGCAATTCCGCAGTGGCGATGGTGCGTTGCTCGCTTCGGGCAACAACAAAGTGCATTGGATCGCGACCAAAGCACCAGCGACTCACCGCACCGTCTACGTTCTGCGTGGCGGAAGCAAAGCGGAAACCGATGCACGCGTCGCTTCGGTTCGAGAATCGCTTGCCAACTTCTACTTCGAAGGTCCCCGGCCAACCGTGCTCGTGACCGACGTTGCACCACCGGAAGCCTCCGGTGCCTGGGCCAACAAAATCAGCCGAAATTGGCTTGAGCAATTGCCCGCTCCGAAGCTGCCCAACAGCAGCAGCAGTGGTGCTCAAGGCATCACCACACCAACCGGTGGCGGCGAATAAGCGACTGGCTCGCTATCATACATCGAACGAGGCGACTTCGAGAGATCGAAGTCGCCTTTTTTCGTTTTGGGATATCTTCGTGCGATCAAGCTGAAGTTCTGAATTCGAGCTGCCGATCCTCATAATCGGAACCGTTGGATCAATCCACAATATCTGCATCCCTCGCTCGAAGTTGAAAGCATGAGGTTGATGCGGGGGGGAAGTTAGACTGTGAAACCATCAACCAAAGCGCGTCGCGCGCTGCTGGCAACGTTTCTGGCAAGCTCGACCATGCTGGGCACTGGGTGCTCGACCGGCGGAATGTCGCTGGCATCGATGAACCCGTTCTCGAAGTCGCCCGAGCCAGGTGTCCTGGCACCTCAAGAGCCAAGTACAACTCAAAAACTGACCGAGTCGATCGCTTCGACTGCTGGCGGCGCTCGTAACCAATTCAGCACGATGGGCACCACCGTCAAGAGTGCCTGGACCAAGTCGACGGGTGCCGTCACTGGCCTGTTCGGCGGTGGCGACGACGAAGTGCCACAAGGGTCCGAACCTGACCCACTTCGCTTGGACAACATGCCACAGAGCGTTAGCCCTGAGGTATTCGTTGCCAACGGCCAACTATGGGAATCAACCGGTAACTTCCCCAAAGCGATGGAAAGTTACGTCAAAGCTCTCGAGAGCGAGCCAAACAACGCTCCGGCATTGACCAGCATCGCTCGGCTGCACTTCCGTCAAGGCAATCATCAAAAGGCGATCGAGTTCTTCCAAAAGGCGATCTCGGCCAATCCCAAAGATGCAGGTCTGCATAACGACCTTGGTTTGACCTTCAGCAAGATTGGCAACCACGCTGCAGCCGCTCAGTGCTTGGAAACCGCGTTGCAAATCTCGCCCGGCACGTCACGCTATGCCAACAACCTGGCAAGCGTAAAGTTTGAATCGGGCGATACCAACTCGGCCTACAAAGTCCTGGCTGACAACAACAAGGCAGCCGTCGCCCACTTCAATATGGCCTACCTTCACTTCAAGAAGGGCCAACTCGGCGAGGCTCGCAATCACCTTGGCCACGCGGTTCAATTCGAATCGCAAGCTGGCGAGGACGCTGCAGTCAAACGTGCTGTTGACCGATCACGCGACATGCTTGCTCAGATCAACGGCAGCATTTCGCCCATCGCGCAAGCCGCACCTCAAGCAACCGTCGCTGCTCTGCCAAGCAAGGCACCGATCCAGCAGACGAGTCAATCGGGCACGCCCGCTTACGCTCAAGGTGTCGCGACCGCGAACCAGGTTGCACCGCCAAAGCAAACCCCGGGCAACGCGTGGACGACGATTTCGTCGCAACCGACCGCACCAAAGGCACCTCATGTCACGCCACCAGCGACGACGCCTTCGGCTGAACTTCCACCTGCTGCAACCGCACCGACGACTCCGCCACCCGCGGCCACTGCGCCCGCAACGGGATCGCCATCAGCGGGATCGCAAGGTCCATCGGTTCCATTTGGATTGCCAACCGGCTTCCAAATGCCATCGGGCAGCTAACCTTCGAATGAAGGTGGTTTCGAGAACAACAAAGGCCTCGCATGCAAAAGCATGCGAGGCTTTTTTCGTAGGTCATGCTCCGCATGACACCGCCTGAAGGCGGTACGACGAACGTAGCTACCTTCGCCAGAAGGTGGAACGAATGGGATGGCCGTGTCGCAGCAAACCCACGCTCTGGCGAGCGTCGCGACGATGAATCATGACCAAAGGGCCCGACGCTAGCGCGTACGGCTCACGGGCCGTTTGAAGCCTAAAGATTCCGCCTGAAGGCGGTACGACAAACGTAGCTACCTTCGCCAGAAGGTGGAACGAATGGGGTGACCGCGTCGCAGCAAACCCCACGCTCTGGCGAGCGTCGCGACGATGAACCATGACCAAAGGGCCCGACGCTAGCGCGTACGGCTCACGGGCCGTTTGTAGCCTAAAGAGTCCGCCTGAAGGCGGTACGACGAACAGAGCTACCAACTAGCGTTTGCGTTTCTTTTTCACTGGGGCGTCAAGTGGCACGAGCGGGAAGACTTGTGAGGGTGTTCGCGCCTGCTCCATCATCTTGGTCAACTTCGCAACCAACTCGGGATGCTCGCCAGCAACATCGTTGGACTCGCTGATGTCGTTGGCAATATTGTAGAGCTCGACGTTCAGATTTCCCTTGGACATGTTCTGACGCACGGCTTTCCAATCGCCAACCCGAATCGTTTGTTGGCCGCCATAGGATGCGAACTCGCGGTACAAGTAGGGACGTTCCGATTGCGACTCGCCCAGCAACGTCTTGACTAATGAGATTCCATCAATGTCCTCAGGAACGTCAACTTCGCTTCGCACAGCTTCCAAAAGGGTTGGTAACCAGTCTTCAAAGCCGCTGATGCGGTCACTTTCAGATCCCGCTCGAACCTTGCCTGGCCAGCGAACGATTGTCGGCACACGTACACCACCTTCATAAAGTGAGCCCTTGAGCCCACGAAGCTCGCCGACACTCTTGAAGAATTCGTAGTCGACTTCTTGGCCAAGATGAGTGGTTCCGTTATCACTCGTAAAGACGACGATGGTGTTGTCATCGAGCCCAAGTTCCTCGAGCAGATCGAGCACGTTACCGATGTAGCGATCCATTCGCGTGATCATCGCTGCGTAGGCGGCGCGTGGTGTGAAGTGCGGCGTGTACCCATAACCCTTTTCACGGGTGAACGGTGGATCGTTCCAGCCGAGCTTCAAGTAGGGCTCAAGCTCTTCATCCGGAACATGCAAAGCGACGTGAGGAATGATCGTGGGATAGTAAAGAAAAAAAGGCTTCTCTTTGTTGTCACGAATGAACTGCAACGCTTGATCATTGATCCGGTCGGGCGCGTAGTCAGCTCCTTTGAAAACGTCGTAGCTTTTCGGATCGTTCTTGTCGGCGCCCTTGGCGAGCGAAGCGTGCCCAGGGACTTCGGGCTTGTTGTTCAGTGTGATGCGCTGGTCGTTGTCCCATAGGTAGGACGGATAGTAGCTGTGCGCGTGGGCTTGGCAGTTGTATCCGAAGAAGCGGTCGACGCCCTGACGCAACGGCTCGCCAGTGGAGTCTGGACCGCCGAGTCCCCACTTGCCGAAGGCACCCGTGACGTAACCCGAAGCCTTCATCAATTCGGCCAGTGTGACTTCGCTGTCAGGGATCGGTTGCTGGCCTTCTGGGGGCGTCGATCGATTGTTGCGAACGTATGCGTTTCCAGGATTCTTGCCCGTCATCAAAACGCAACGTGAAGGAGCACAGACCGCGTTGCCGCTGTAGTGCTGCGTCAAACGCATCCCTTGCTTGGCCAACGCATCGAGATGTGGCGTGCGAATCTTCTCTTGTCCAAACGAACCAAGTTCTCGATAGCCAAGGTCGTCTGCGAGAATGAAGACCACGTTGGGCTGGCGCGTCTCAGCCTGCGACGTCGGCATTGCGGATGCGACGCACACCAGAGCAGCTAGACAAGGCAACAGCGTTCGTTTGATGGCGGCGAGCAAACCAAGTGGCGACGCTGCATCGGAAAGAAGGTCTCGATTCATTGTGCTGGACGTCGATAGGAGGGAAGGAGGTGGCGGGTAGGGGACACCGGTTGGCGGCGCCGCGACGCACTATACTAGCAGCCCGCGACGCGAACAGCCGCAAGGCTGACGGCTTCTTTCGCGAAACCTTCCCTCCCCGTCCTGCCTTCCCAATCGACCTCTGCCATGAACCGCTTCCTTGATCGACGACGCTTCCTTGCCGTCACCGGCGCCGCCGCTACATTACCTGCTTTGCCGCTGGCTGCCCAAACGGAACCAGCCCCCATCGAGTGGCACGATGTTCAAGAATGGGGCGTCGAGGGAAAGGGTTGGTCGGAATCCGAGACGTTCAAGTATTTCGATCGACTGCCCAAGGAAGCCAAAGGGGTGGTTCGCGATCCCGTTTGGAACCTGAGTCGTCATTCGGCCGGGATGCTAACACGGTTCGAAACCGATGCGCAAGAGATCTGGATCGACCATACGGTGACATCGGACCGATTGGCCATGCCTCACATGCCAGCAACCGGTGTCAGCGGAATCGACCTGTACGCTCAAAACGAACAAGGCGACTGGAGTTGGCTTGCCGTGTCGAGACCAACCGCAAAGCACACCCGCACCCAATTGATCTCTGGCATCAAACCGGGGCGCCGCGCCTACACCGCGTACCTTCCACTCTATAACGGAACGGAGTCGCTCAAGATCGGCGTTCCACGCGGCCGTACGTTTGCACCGATCGCTCCGAGGAAAAAGAAGCCAATCTTGTTCTACGGCACGTCGATCACTCATGGCGCGTGCGCTTCGCGTCCCGGGATGCCTCACCCGGCAATCCTTGGTCGTCGACTTGACCGCCCCGTGATCAATCTTGGCTTTTCCGGTAACGGTCGAATGGAACCCGAAGTCGGTGCGTTGCTCTGCCAGCTCGATCCGTGCCTTTACGTGATCGACTGCCTTCCCAACATGGTCGGAAAAGAGGTCGCGGAACGTGCCAAACCATTGGTCCAACAGATACGAAAAGCCCGACCCGATACACCGATCTTGTTGGTTGAAGACCGGACGTACGCCAACACGCCGTTTCTTCCCGATCGGCAGCAGCGACATACGCAAAGTCGCGCGGCACTCCGTCAAGCGTTTGATGCACTCGTGGCTGACGGCGAGAAGCGACTTGGCTACGTCGATGGTGAGACCATGCTGGGGCTTGACCGCGACGACACGACCGACGGATCCCATCCCTCGGACCTTGGCTTTTTTCGCCAAGCTGACGCGCTCGAACCAGAGATTCGCCGACTAATCGCCGCGCGCTAGGACGGCCATCTTGACCAAGTCGGCAAGCGAGTCGGCTTCCATCTTCTCAAAGACGTCGTGACGGCGACTTTCGACGGTGCGAATGGAGACATCCAGGCGTTTGGCAATCACCTTGTTGGCCAAGCCCTCGACGATCAGATCCATCACGACCTTTTCTTTGTCGTTGAGCGATTCAATTTTCTGAAGGACGTCTTGGCGTTTGACGCTCTCGGCTCGTTGCGTCTCATCGCGGACAATCGCCTCGCGAATCGCATCCCAAAGGTCATTGTCCTCGTACGGCTTTTCCAGCAACGTGACTGCGCCATGGCGCATCGCCCGAACGGTCAAAGACGTCCTCGGGTGCGCCGTAATCACGATCACCGGCAGGGTCACCCCTCGCCGTATGAGTTCTTCTTGTAACTCCAGACCGCTCATTCCAAGCATCCGGAGGTCGGTCACCAGACACCCAGGACGGTTATCCGTATATGCCGCAAGGAAATCTTCGCCAGAAGCGAAAGATTCAGCCTTGAGATTCATGGATCGAATCAACGCACAGACGGAATCGCGCGCCTGGTCATCATCATCGACAACAAAAACAGTGGCGTTTTCGAACATGACTGCCCACACTCAAATTCAAGCAGACGTTGTAACTCACGACCGAATCGGTAGGTCACGCATCAACCTTCGCACTCGTTTTCCGCCTCGGAGTGCTCTGGCTAATGAGCTGCGCCCTGTGAATCCAAGTGATTCGCTCGTTAGGGCCAAGATTCTAACCGATCAAACCAACCAGCGTGTGGTTTCCCGCAACCGCAGAGCAAAAAAGAATCTGCTTCGCTGTTGCAAACGTTTCGCAACAACGTCTGTTGCAAAAGAACTTACGGGGAAACGACAACGATCCCCGTGCATTTGGGGGGTAAAGGTCAGACGCAGGCACTTTGATAATCTGTCGCCAAATTGACCAGGGGTGGTTACGCACTAACTCGCAAAACTGCGTGAGTCCACAATCGAACTTCGGTGAATTGCTCTCAACACACAACCATAGTTAACGTTGGCTGACAAATAATGAAAGCCGATCGGCGAGCAACGGAAGCGAGCGATCCTTGAATGACGCCCGCAGGTGACGCAAAACGAGGCCACGCAGGCTTCCTAAGTCACCGACCACATTCGCGCTAAGCCGCTGCACGCATCAGCCGGCGGCGCGATTCGACTTGATCGATCGCCTCGCAAACATGCTCGACTTCAATCGCGCGCATCGCCGAGTTGTCGGCGCTGCGACGATGGCGTCGACTGCCCTGTTCATACGCTTTTTGCAACGCGATTTGTCCGTAGGGTCCGCTATCGCCTGGCCGCGTTGCTCCATAAAGACCAATGGTCGCCGTTCCCACAGCAACCGCCATGTGTAACGGACCAGTGTCACCACTGACAAACAAGTCGGCCGTTTCGATCATCGCCGCCAAGTGGTGTAGATCTGTGTCAGGTGCGAGCACTGCCGTCCCGTTGGACCGACTCACGATCTGCTCGGCCATCTCCCGTTCCTTGGGCGTCCCCCAAACAACGGCACTTTGGTAGCCGTAGTTGTCGTTCAGGTAACGTGCCGTCACGGCAAACCGATCGGCTTCCCAAAGCTTCGAATCCCACGTTCCACCTGGATTCAAGATCGCAAGCTGTGGCGAGGGAAGTGTGCGTCGCCACCGCGCCGCCCAACTACGCGATACATCACTTAGAGGCAAGTGCCACTTAACCTTTGGTGTCTCGATTCCAAGCGGAATCAACAGCTCGAGCGAGCGATCGGTCAAATGAGTGAAAACAGGTGCGACGGCGGTGTTGTTGAGCACACGACTCAATTCGCCACCATGACGACCAGCGTAGCCAATGCGCTTTGTCGCCCCCGACAACCAACCGGCCAGCGACGATTTTGTGTTTCCTTGACAGTCAACCGAGATTTCGAATCGATGCTCTCGCAGCAGGCCACGTGCATGACGGATTCCCGACGGCGAAGTGAACCAACCGCGTTCAAGTTCGATCACCGAATCGACCGCCTTGTGGCCGCGCACCATCGGCGCCGCCTTCTGCTCGACAACCCAACCGATGTAGGCATTGGGAAACGCTTCTCGCAGAGCGCATGCCACTGGCAACGTTAGGATCGCGTCGCCAATCGCACTCATGCGCGAAATCAAAATGCGAGGCCCATCTTCCTGGTTCATGTTCGGCGATCCTTCGCTCTCAAAGTCTGCTGTGCGGCCAGCGTGGAATCTGCTGGCCAGCACGAAGTCGACTGGTCAGCTCGGAGTTTACTGGCGGTCGAATCGCGACCGCCAGATCGGTTGAGATCCGTGAAGATGATGTTTGCTAGCAAACCGACAGCGACTCTAGAATCTTTTTTTCGTTGCAGAGGTTGCTCAATCTCTCCCGCGTCGCTGACGGCGAACGGGGATTGCGGTAAAAACGAGCCTTCTCGTTTTGCGTTCAACACCCACTTTGAATGTTACACCTCATGAACCGTTTACTGGCTACCGTTGCAATGCTTGCATCGCTCACCACTTTTTCGTCCCCCTTCGTCCAAGGCGACGAGGGGATGTACCTCTTCAACGACCTGCCGCTCAAGCTGCTCAAAGAACGTCACCAGTTTGAGCCGACGCAAGAATGGGCCGACCAGCTTCGTCTGTCGTCGGTTCGCTTTAACAGCGGCGGCAGTGGCTCGTTCATTTCGAGTGACGGTCTGGTGTTGACCAACCATCACGTCGCCAGCGACACGCTGCACAAGTTGAGCACACCGGAGCGAAATCTGATTGATGACGGCTGGCTGGCCAAATCGCTCGAAGATGAATTGAAGGCTCCCGACTTGGAGCTCAACCAACTGGTCTCGATCGAAAACGTGACCGATCGAGTCAACGCGGCGGTCAGTGGCGACGCGTCGGCTGAAGAATCGGCCAAGCAACGTCGAGCGGTGATCGCAACAATCGAAAAGGAATCGCTCGATCAAACCGGCCTACGAAGCGATGTCGTCACTCTCTTTGGCGGAGCCCAATATCACCTTTATCGCTACAAGAAATACACCGATGTTCGATTGGTTTGGGCACCTGAAACGGCAGCCGCATTCTTTGGGGGCGACGCCGACAATTTCGAATACCCTCGCTACAACCTCGACGCCACCATCATGCGGGTATACGAGGATGGCAAACCGGCCAGACTCGACAACTTCCTTCGCTGGAACGACCAACCCTTGACCGAAGGCGAGCTCGTTTTCGTTTCGGGCAACCCGGGGCGCACACAACGCATCTACACCGTCGCAGCGCTGAAGTACTTGCGCGATCATCGTATCCCTTATGTCCTCGACTATTTGCGTCGTAAAGAGATCTTGATGCAACAGTTCAGCCTTGGTGGCGTTGAGGCGACACGGCGCGCTCGCGATGAATTGTTCGGGATTCAAAACGCACGCAAAGCCTATTCAGGCATGCTGGCTGGTTTGCAATCACCCGAGGCGATTGAAGGCAAGGCCAAGCGTGAACAGCACATCCTTAGCGAGTTGAAAGACAACGCAGAACTCGCCGACTTGGCAGGCGCGTGGAAAGAGATCGAGCAGATCCAGGATGAAAAACGTGAACTGCTGGGACAAACCGTCAGTTTCCGAAGCACGCTTTTTGACACCGCAATGCAAATCCTGCTGATCGCTCAAGAGGATCAGAAGCCGGATGCCGAGCGACTTCGCGGCTACACAACGGCCGGACGCGATTCACTCCTGCAAGGATTGTTGAGTCCCGCGCCGATCTACACCGACATGGAACAAGTGAAGCTCGCCGACGAACTGTCACGCTTTGCGGAACTGCGTGGGGCCGAGAACGAATTGGTCCAAGCCGTCTTGGCTGGCAAAGGCCCACGTGAACGGGCCGCCGAATTGGTCAACGGAACGAAACTTGCCGACGTCGACACCCGCAAGGCGCTTGTCGATGGTGGCCATGACGCGACGCTCGGCAGCGATGATCCAATGATCAAGCTCGCGATCATGGTCGAACAAGAGTACCGTCGACTCCGCGCCGTTTCGGAACAGCTCGAAGAACGCGAACGGCAAGCTTATGCCGAAATCACCAAGGCGATCACAGCAGTCGAAGGCACGGGAGGTTACCCCGACGCGACGTTTACTTTGCGATTGGCATTGGGAACGGTCAAGAGCTATGTCGAAGACGGGCAGACAATCGAACCGACCACCAACTTTGCGGGCGCCTACACACACGCCGAGGCTCACAAAGGGCAAAAGGACTTTGACCTTCCCGAATCCTGGATGGCCGCCAAGTCGAGCGTCAATCTCGACACTCAGCTGAACTTTGTTTGCACCGCAGACATCATTGGCGGCAACAGCGGTTCGCCCGTGGTCGATCGCGAGGGCAAACTCGTTGGCTTGATCTTTGATGGAAACATCCAAAGTTTGACCAGCGACTATGTCTATTCCGACATTCAAGGTCGCGCGGTCAGCGTCTCGGGAGTCGGCATCATCGAGGCGCTGCGTTCGATCTACGGCGCCAACAAACTCGCCGATTCAATCGGACGCTAACAAGTAGGGTGTGTGTGCTTGCACGCACCGAAGCGCTAACAAGTAGGGTGTGTGCTTGCACGCACCGTCGGTCGAGCGCTGAGCAGGATTCCCAAGGGCCCGACGCTAGCGCGTTCGGCTCACGGCGAAGGCAAGGGCCCGAGGCCTGGCGGCCAGCGGCTCACGAGTCGCAACTCAACGAAAAAACGCGGTGTCAAATCTGACACCGCGTTTTCGATTGGATCTCAGAAGACTTCGGGTCTAGTTGAGGATCTTTGTGAGATCTTCGATGACGCCGTCGACGTTCAGGTCGCCTGCTTTGGCGAACGCGTGGCTCACCTTGACGCTCGACTCGCTTGCCATCGTGATGGTCACGTCAGCTTTTGCGTTGATGCCGTAGTTGTCAGGACCGTTTTCGAATTCGTTGGGCAAAACGAAAGGAATGTTCTTCGCCTTGCTGCTCGAAGCGAGTTTCTTGCACGAATCAGCAACATCGTCTTTGTCTTCGCCAAGAACGTTGACGAACACGCGAAGCTGCGACGACTCGTTTTCGTCGATGGCTTTGTCCAACTTGCTGAGCAGTTCTTGCACCTTCTTGTCGGTCGAGCGAGTGAAGACCATCACTTGTGGGCGTTGGCCATTCTTGCAGCGATAACAAAGGTTCTTACCTTCTTTCACGCCATCCTCTTCGGCACCAGCAATCTTGGTGACGTAGAAAGCGCCAATCTTGTCGCCGCTTTGCGGACCGCTTTTCAAGCCATCGTCCGCCGAAACCGTAGCCGATGCAGTCAGCGCGAACGCCAGCGACAAGCTCAAAACAGAAAGAGAAAGATTCTTCACGGGAGGTCCTTTTCAGGAGAGTTTGGGTTCAAATCATGCCACATGCATGAATTCAGGAAGGCATCTCGATAGAACCGCGTCAATGGGCTGATGGATCGGTTGAATTTGAAAAAGCTGAGCGAGCCTCAGCTGAGTGTTCCGTCGGCGACATTGGTCCGCAAATTCTCCGCGTCATGCTACGGGAATGATAGACGGATCGCAAACAAGCCCGCCGCAACTGCGGAGCGAAAATCGGATTTTTTTCGTTTTCTTCACCCACCCGAAATGAGGACGTTTTGCGCCGTTATGCGAGCTCGTTCAACTCTTCCTGATACCAAACGATTCAATCGAGGCGGAACCTTCTGCTCTGTCGCCAATCAAGTACGATGATTTGGCTATGGAGAAAAACATGATTCGAAGTCCACGTCTGGTCTGCTTCCTTTTGCTCGCGATGGCAGTGATGCCGGTACCACGCAGCCGAGCAGGATCTGGTCCACTCGCCGCAGACATCCACCGTTCGCCGGTCGATCTTGCACTTTCGCAAGACGGCCGCTGGCTCGTCACCGCAAATGAAACCTCCGGCAGCGTCAGCTTGGTTGGCACTGCCCAAGGCAAAGTGGTCGATGAGATCCGTCTCGGCGATCACCCCGCCGACATCGTGTGCTGTCCCGACGGGCAGCATGTGTTGGTAACGACGGCGTGGGACGGCAAGCTTCACGTGTTGCGAATTGACGACAAAAAGTTGGCCAAGGTCGCGGACGTCGATGTGGGGTTCGAGCCAACTGGAATCGCTGTTGCGTCCAAAGGTCATACGGCCTTTGTTGGCTTAGTCGCCAGCGGCCAGGTCGCAGAAATTGACTGGGGATCGGCAACGGTTCGTCGTTACATCGATGTTGGCCATTGGCCCAAGTACCTTACCCTTTCAAAGGATGGTCGCCGTCTCGCCGTTGGCTGCAGTGGTGATGCCGACATCGTCGTGCTTGATACAGAATCGGGCGAAGAACTCTACAGCGAACCGCTGGCCAACGGAATCAATCTTGGTCACATGTTGACCAGCGCGGATGGGCAATACGCCTATTTCACATGGATGGTCTATCGAACCAATCCAATCACCGTCGGCAACATCCGACGCGGTTGGGTGTTGGCGAGCCGTATTGGGCGAGTCCGCTTGGATGGTCCTTCGTACCGTGAAGCGATTTCTCTTGATGTGCCTCGCAAAGCGGTCGCCGACCCGCTTGGTCTGTCGATCAGTCCCGATGGCCAATCGCTCGTCGCCTCGGCATCGGGAACGCACGAACTGTTGGTGTATCGCTTGCCGGATCTTCCCTTTGTTTCCACCGGCGGTCCTGGCGATTTGATTGATCGCCGCCTCGAAAACGATCGCAATCGTTTTCGCCGAGTTCCCGTGGGTGGCCGCCCAATGGGGCTTGCGCATGCTGCGGACAATCAAACGGTGTTCGTGGCAAACTACTTGCGTAATTCCGTGCAGCAGGTTGACATCGAAAGTGGATCGGTTGTCAATGAGATCTCTCTAGGCGCTGGTGCCCAAACGCCTGACCGCAAAGGCATGGCATTGTTTTACGATGGCACTCGAAGCCTCGATCAATGGTACAGCTGCCATTCCTGTCACCAAAATGGCGGCATCAACTCACGGCCGATGGACACGATGAACGACGGCACGGAGATGACACTCAAGACGGTGTTGCCTCTTCACAACGTCAGCAAGACAGGACCGTGGACCTGGCACGGCTGGCAGCAAAACCTCGACGATGCGATGCACAAGTCGTTCACATCGACGATGATCGGCAAGGCTCCCACGGCCAACGAAAAGAAGGAACTGATCGCCTTTCTCGATTCCCTCGAAGTGCCGCCCAATCCTTTTCTAGAATCGGGCGAGCTTTCAGCGGCAGCCAAACGTGGCAAGCTACTTTTTGAAAGCTCCAAGACCGGATGTGCCGACTGTCACCACGGCAAGTTCTATAGCGATGGCCAGATACATGATGTCGGCCTCGGTTCGGTCGACGACTACTACGAAGGCTACAACACACCAACTTTGGTCGGCGTCTATCGCAAACGCCGGTTGCTTCACACCGGTCGGGCCAAGACGTTACATCGTGTCGTCACCGATTTGCATGCTCCCGAGAAAGTCAACGGAGATGGCAAGCTGACAGACGCTGAAGTTGCCGACCTGATCGAATACCTCAAGTCGCTCTAGCCCGCGTGGCGGACAAATCCACGAGCCCCCCAGAAATTCAAACGCACCTGGTAGTGGACGAGGCCACGAGTCCCCAATTCGAGTGCACCTCGTCGTGGACGAGGCCACGAGTCCCTGCGGCTCAAAACAACGCCCCCCGCAACCGCTATTCCCTCCCCGGACTTTGCGTCCGACCCTCCCGCAAGCGGGAGGGTGATTGTTGGAGCGCAGGACTAGTTGCCGAAATTTGCGCGGAACGCGGCGAAGTCAAACAGGTCAATGCGTCCTGATCCATCAGCGTCAAAGTAGTGCAAGAAATTTGGATCGCTGGCAACGCGTCCAAACGTGCTCCGGAACATCGCAAAGTCAAACAGGTCGACGATACCGCTGCCGTTACCGTCACCGTATCGGCGAAAGAAATTGTCCGTCGAGAGATTCCCGAAGACGAACGTGCCCCCTTCGGCACCATCTCCATCCCCGTCAAGTGTTTTCGTGTCGCGGTTGATCAACGTTCCGTCGATTGAGATTTCGTATTCCCCATCGGCCAGCGTCGCGGGCATTGCGCCGCGTTCGATTACCGAGGGACCAGCCGTAAACGAAAGAGTGACTTCGGTTTTTCCATCATCCCGTGTCTCGACCATCTCATGATTGACCACTTCGGCGGTCGCTCGATTCACTATAGAGAATGGCGAACCGGCGGAATCGTCAATGCCGACCGAACTATCGAAATGAAGCGTCAGCTCGGTCAATACCGATCGCTGAGCGTCGTCCTGATTGATTGCAACGTGCTCGACCGTGGGTGCAGCCGGAGACGCCAAGAGGTTGTCAAGAAACGCCGAAAGTTCTGCATAGTTCAAGGCGCGGTCGCCACCCTGATTGCCGATCGGCAAATTGGTGGACTCCAACGGATCGCTTTGCAAGTCATAAAACCGTTCATTGCCGTTATCGAGCCTTAGCAATTTGTAGCGCTCGTTTCGGACCGCCTTGCCATCTTGGTTTGCTCCATCGACGGTAAAACGTTCGGCAAATGCGATGTGGTGGGCACTCGGGAGGTTTGCATCGAGCAAATAACCCGCCATCGATTTGGAATCGATATGGACGCCGCCTGGCAACTCATTGGTGGTATCAATTCCCGCTAGCTCGGCAATCGTGTCGAAGAGATCGACCACGTGCGCAAGAGCATCGTGCGTACGATTAAGGGGTGGCATCACACCGACACCCGACATGATGCAAGGAACATGGACGCCACCTTGAAACAGCTGCCCTTTGTTGCCGCGTTCAAAGTCGGTGGCAACCTGCGCTGGCGTGCCATTGTCACCAATGAAGATAACTGTTGTCTCGGCGAGAACATTCGAATCGATCGACCCAAGCAACCGTCCGATTTCGGTGTCGAGTGATTCGACCATCGCTTGGTAGTAGGGCAGCGGATTCGCACTGATGTCAGCCGCATCACCGGATAGTGTGTCGTAACTGTGAAGATCGGTGGGCGGCAAATGAAAGGGTGTGTGGGGCGCGTTGAAGGCCACCCAACAAAACCAAGGCTCGGTTCCTTTGGCACCGATCCAATTGATCGCATCGTCGACGGTGACGCTGGTGACGTAATCCGATTCGGGCGAAGAGGTGCCGTTTACGTTCTTTGTCCAGGCAAAGTAATCGGGCACACCGCCACCAAGGCTGCCCATGTAGTCGTCGAATCCCATCAAGTTGGGATTCATTCCGCGACCATTGTTGGGTCCTTGAAGATGCCACTTGCCGATACACGCCGTGTGATATCCGGCTTCACCCAGTGCAGCGGCGATCGAGTATTCGTCGAGCCCAATGGCAGAGTTGCCGGTTGGACTTCCAACGCCCGTTCGAAACCCGTGTCGTCCGGTGAGGATCGCGGCACGTGTTGGTGAGCAAATCGGGTTGGCCCAGAAATTGGTGAAGCGAACACCCGATGATGCGAGCGCGTCGATGTTCGGCGTGGGTGCTGCGCCAACTCCTGAGTAGAGGCCACACGAATCGACTCCATAGTCATCGGCAATCAACAACAAAATGTTGTCCGCCTGTGCCTCATTGGCCGCCGGCGCTGCGAGGGTCAATGCTAGAAAGGCAGAACAACAAATAAGACGGGGCAATCGTTGCAACATGGATCGACTCTCGCGCTCGCCTCTGGCACGTTGGCAAACAACCCGCCGCGGCATCGAATGAGGAGTGACTTGGATAAGAACGGATCTTCGACGTAGCGCAGAGCCGCTGCCCGATTAAACGTGCCAAGCACTCGAGAGTCGACAAGCAACGACAGAGATTTGCGAAAATCGACCGTGCCGTGAGCGATATTCGCACAAAAAAAGCGGTGCGGGCACCCACAAGGGGACGCCGGCACCGCCAATCTGTCGTTGCTTGTTTGATGACTGTGCCAAAGCAGGACCAATGCAATGGCATGTCAAAGCGATTTGCGACTAGCCTTCCAAATTGTCTCGCAGAGACTTCTGCGGAATGGGCAGCTTCAACATTGGAGCGAACTCGTTGGTGGCATCATCGACGGTGCCAAACAGCTCGGCAAGGTCCGCATCTCCAAGGCCAGAGAGTTTCTTGAAGCCCTCGGTGAACTCTTCCTTTTCACCCCAATCAGAATCACTGCAGCTAGGCAGCAGGGAGGCCAAGGCGACACAGGCCGCGCCGCGGTCCTTCTCGCCACCGGCGAGCAAGTCTTCGAGTTGTGTGTGTTGTGCGATCAGCGTGACGAACTCTTCGGGCAGGTTCCAACGTTGAGCCAACATGGCGGCCGCATCGGCGTGATCCCAACCGAACAATTCCTTTTCCAATCCGCTCAGGCGTCGACCTTCCGCTGCACGACGTTCGACGAGATCGGTGTACTCTTCGGGCAATTCTTTGAGCAACAGCGGAATCGCCATGTCTTGCAACAGAGCACCCGCAAACAAGTCCTCGGCAGTGCTCAAGTCAAGCTTGCGACCGAGCACGCGGGCGAACAACGCGCGACGCAGCGAGTCTTGCCAGAGCGCCTTGAGATCGAAGGGACCAAACTTCGGATTGGGGATCACGCTGAAGACGGCGTTCCACAATGCAAAGTTCGTGATCGCCCGCGTTCCCACCAATGTCAGGGCTTGGTGGATGCTCATGATCTCACGGCTGAATCCGAAGTACGACGAGTTGACGAACTTCAAGACTTGCCCCATCAAGCCCGGATCGGCTTCGATTGGCTTGGCAAAGTCGTTTGGCCCCGACTCGGAATTCTGTGACAACTGCAGCAACGAAATCGCGCTGTGCGGCAGGGCGGGAAGAACTTCTGCGTGAAAGACGTCTTCCAGGGATTTTGTAGATGTGGTCGTCATAGTCTCGATCGAGTTGTGGTCCATAGAGGTTGAGAGTCTCGTCTGGGCCGCCCGGGCATCTCCTGATTCACAAGCTATGTTGCGACCCGATTGAAACCTAGGACGCATCGTCCCCTGCGGCAAAGACATTTCCCAATTCAGACCGCGGTCACGATCGGCCCATCGGCGAACGCCTGTAACGGTTAAACGTCTGCTGTCGATTCGGCCCCCACGGCGTCGCGTCTCGAAGCAATGTTGCCCAAAAACAACACGTGTTGATTCCGCCAGAATCGTACGTTGCCAAATCGCAACATCGCCGATGGGGCCAATTTGGCGGCATGCATCGCAAGTCGTTGACACGCCTTGGCTTGCGACACAACAGAGACGCCCGAATCGGGCGTTGGACCAGCCGTTGCATTGATGTTGGGTTATGAAAAGATTCCAACTCACTGCCGAAGACGCCAAGTGGCTACGACGATGGTTGCGTTCCAATTTGACCGTAACCGGTATCATCGCAACCCTGCTGTTGGTTGCCGCAGCTCAGCCGAATTTTCGGGTCGCAACAAATGATTCGGCCACTGCCGATGAAGTCGCCCCCGCAGTCGAAGTGCTCGACGACGAAGCGATGGCTCGGTTGGTTGCCGTCGCACCCCAAGGATGGCGAAAGACAGCGGACGGTTGGGAACATGTTTCGACATGGAACATGCCAACGAAATCGTTGAACGACTGGATCGAAGAGCAGGAAGCTGCAGAACCGAAGTGGATTCGAGGCACCTTCGACCACATCCGACAGGTTTCGCCAATCATCATCGGCATGTTGCAATTGACGATGATCGCCCTCGTCGTCAACGCAACTCGAAACGAGCCGAAATCTTAATCGGCACCGCGCAGACGCCGCCTCGCACGGCGTCTGTCTTTTCGTCTCTGCCAAGTCGCGCCGGTTGTCGTCCAGCCTTTGGACGGTCTGTGAGACGATTCCGGCTAAAGCTCGGTACTACGAACTGGCGGCAAAAAGACCACAGTCTCTCTGCCAGGTGTCAGCCTTTGCAGCGCGAAACCCAATAGATCTGCTTGTGGTGATGCGATTCAAACTCTGCGACCCAACACTCGGCATCGCGCAGGGTCGTTGGTGAGCCGATCTTCACCTGATTCCCGTCGTCGCCCTGACGCCAAACTTGATGCGACGTCAGCTCAAGCAGCATTGGATTCGAAGGCGATAGTCTTTCGATCCATACTTGATGCTCTCGAGAAGACTGCTCGCCGGCGACCTCAACCAGTTCGTCATCCCAATGTTTGAGGTGGCGTCGCACGTGCTGGACACAGGGAACATCGGTAAACACCGATCCAACCTCAAGTTGGTGGACAAATTGGAATGCGATCACCAACCCACATTTTAGCTCGACTGCCCAATGGTCCGCCTCGCCGAGTCCGTCGACGAAGACCGTCTGCGGCGCGGTGCCAAAGTAGGTGCGGGCATCTTCGCGTTCAACGTTTAACTGGCAAACGTGAAACGCCGTTTTCGATTCAACTTCGTCGAGTCGCTTGAAGTCGCCATGAATGGTCGTCGCGTTCATTTTGTGGCTCGTATCGAAAACATGTAGGGAATCTTCTCACCAATCTCTCGATGCACCCAGCGGCCCGGTCCCGCTTCGACCATACCGTCGTGCAAGCGGTACGGTGAGTACGGAAACTCGGCAAGCGATTCGATGCGCAGACCCGCTTCAATGAGGCCGTTGAGGATGTCAGCCATGCTGTGGTTCCACCAAAACTCATCCATCGGCTCGTGTGTTTTCTGATCCGCGTAGGTGTCGGTTACGACTTCTTTGTCAGGTTGATTGCGATGAAAGTAGTCATAGGCGATGAAGCCACCTTCATTGAGCTGAATGAAGTGTCGGTCGAATTCAAGCAGGTACAACAACCCGCTGGGCTTGAGAAAACGGGCCACGACCGATGCCCACTGGCGCATGCTGGGAAGCCAACCCAGCACACCAAACGAGGTAAAGACAATATCGAACTGCTCGTTAAGGTGCTCACTGAGTTTCAGAACGTCGCAACAAAGAAACCGGGCATTCAGTTCGGCTCGGTCGGCCAATTCATTTGCAGCATCAATCGCCACTTGCGAAAAGTCGACACCAGTAACATGCGCTCCAAGCCTCGCGAGGGAGAGCGAGTCGAGCCCAAAGTGGCACTGCAAATGCAAGACAGACTTGCTGGCAATGTCCCCAAGCTCGTCCGATTCAATCCCGCACAGGGAAGACTTGCCTGCCAGGAAACCGTCGACGTCGTAGAAGTCGGAATCGAGATGTAGTGCCGTGCGCACATCCCAGAGCTTGCGATTGGCGTCGATAGGTTGTTCGTGAGACACGTCGCTGCAGTCATCCTTCGTGAATCGCAATCAAAACGATTCGACGCCGCGGCGATGGCGGGCTATTCCAACCAACGAACACGGCCGGTGTCGAGATCGTAGATTGCACCGACAACCTTCACTTTATGCCGTTTCATGCACTCGCAAAGGTCATCACAACTCTTGAGTTGGCGTTCGGCACACAGCACATTCTTGCAAACTGCCGTTGCGATATCCGTATTCTCGTCGACATCGGGTTCGCCATCATGGTGCGTGCAGATCGTATCATGAAGACGCTGAACCAACGATTCAAGTTCGCGTGGCTCGTCATCATCGACATGTTTTAAGGCAGCCGTGACGGCGCCGCAATTTTCGTGTCCCAGGACAACGATCAAGTGCGTGTCGAGATGCTCGACCGCATACTCGATACTCGCCGTGACATCTTCGTCGACAATGTTGCCCGCAACGCGGATCACAAACAGGTCACCGAGGCCTTCGTCGAAAATCAACTCAGGGGTCACGCGCGAATCGCTGCAACCGAGGACCGTTGCGATCGGATGCTGCCCAGCGGCGAGCTTTTCGCGCCACCGTTTGCCCTCGTGGGGATGCTTGGGCGTCCCTTTGATAAACCGCTCGTTACCAGCCTTGAGGATCTCAAGTGCTTGCTCGGCACTGATCGGTTGCCCTTGGTCCGTGTTCTTGGAGCCTGTGTTTTTTTCGCCTGTGCTTTTTGCGTCGGCCTGCGATTGGCCCTTCTTGCTGTTGTCGGCCGGAGTAAGGGTGTCGACGGCAAAAGAAGACGCGGGGTTACCGACAAACCAAGCAGTCGGCAGTGTGACCGCAAGGAGGCACAAGAAGATCGATGTCAGTCGTGTCATTGGGTGGTGGCAAATCCATTGTTGAAGTGGTCTTTGAATTATGGACGAACGCCCAAACCTTGCCTACGTGACAGGTCGGCGCAGGCCCCAAACCAACGCCTGGCTGGCGCGCGTCAATTGAAATAAGCCGCGCAATCATCCTGCATCCGCCAAAAGAGCTGGTTACAGGCGTGGTACACGCCAGTAACAGATGAGGGAGAGTTGATTAGAATTCTTGTTGGTTTGCGTTCGGCGATTTGACGCATTCCAATGCGTACAGGGATTTGATTCAAAGGCAGGCGGTCAATGAAGGTAGTGATTAAGTGCCCGTGCGGGACCAACATGCGTGTCGACGCATCCGCTGCCGGCCGCACCGTTACCTGCCCGAAATGCCAACAGAAGCTGCGGGTCCCATCGGATCCGTCCAATCCCAACTCGCCAGCGGCCGGAAAACCGCCTGCCAAACCAAACAAACCGACTGCCAAGCCAACCCCGCCCTCCCAAAAGGCGGCAACGCCTCGCGCACCAAAGCCCTCCTCGGACGTCTCGAAACAACCTGACGCACTCTTCTTCAAATGTCCGTGCGGCCAAAAGATGAAGTCTTCGGCGGCCGCTGGTTCCGTGGTCTCTTGCCCGAAGTGCAACACAAAGATGAAGGTGCCGGAGCGTCCATCCGCACCCTATGTCGTTCCCGTCGCCAAAGCGATTGATGGTCCGCAAAAGCAGACGGCCACCCCAACAACTGGCGTCGGTCCAGGCGGCAAGTCGACCGGCTCAGTAACCGTCAGCCTTTTGCCTGAAGAGAATGCGAGCCCAACGACTGCCCAACGCCAAACGACTGCCCAAAGCCCAACAGCCCAGCGCCCGGCGCCGGGCACTCCTGGGACGGGCTCTCCAGTCGCACCCGCAAATCCTGTGGCGCCCGCAACACCGGTTGCCGTACCGGTTGCGATGCCAGTGGGTCAGGCCGCTGCGCCGACAACTCCTGCAGTGCCAAACGAGCCGGTTGTCGCCACTCCGATCGCGCCGGTTGCGGATCCCAACGTCCCCGCCGAACCTCTTGGACTTCCCTCGGATCCCGCGCCACCGTCATTCGCTTCTCCACATTCGCCTGCTCGCAAACGCCCACGTGGCGGCGTACGGGCGGGACTGATGATCGCCTTCGTCAGTATGTGTGTGATGACGACGGGGCTTGTTGTCGTCGGCGTTGGCAACGCAATGTTCAGTCTGTCGCTAATCCAGCTTCAAATGCGTGCCAAGATGCTGTCGTCACAGAGTGAAGGTGTGCGTTGGGGTTCAGAAGAACATTCTCGACTCGTCGAAAAACAATTCAACTTGATGGACGATCAGAGAGAGGTCCGAAAATTCGTCGCGGTTTGGGTACCCCGAATGTACCGGTACGGGCGACTGACGATGAGCATCGGCGTACTGGGCCTCATCATCGGCTGTGGATTCAGCGTTGTCGTGCGTCCTGTGCGCGGACTCGCGATCGCCTGTTTGACAATTGCATGCGTTGCCCTATTGCTTGACGTGCCACTTCGTATTTATCCGACGTTGAATGAAAAAGTCGGTGCCGAGTTCTATCTCATGCGAGGTGGATTCTTCGGCCCTCAAACGGGACGCATCGCCCTCTCGATCCTGATTGAAATCGTCTACATTCTGACCGTTCTGCTCGTCGCATTGATTGCGGCCTCGGGACTAAAGCAAATCAAAGTAGCCGCATCGAAGCTGCCGAAAACCAGCTTTATTGCGCTGGGGATCTACCTTCCCGTGGCCATCGTGCTTGCGGTTTTAGCGCTGATCGAATTCGAACGCGAAAGTGCGCAATGGATTCTCTATATCCAATCGTTTCTCTACCTCGTCGCGAGCGTTTGCTTCATCACCGCCATGACGTGTACGTCGATCGCCCTGTTCCGAATCCGAAGAGTGTGAGCACCAAAGATCCGCCGAGCCATCAAAGGCGTTCAATGCAGCCATGGGCACGAGCAACCAACCAGGTCGACGATGGCTCCGCACGAGCCTGCGAACGATGTTTATCGTTGTCACGGCATCGTGTCTTGTGATGGGACTCTATCTCAAGGATGTCTTTGAACAGCGAGCGGCGGTGGCATTTCTTGAGGAGTCGTCGCTATCGCTGAGCTACGAAGAAGCGGCCCGAGTTCCGTTGGGGCAGCAACCTGAGACGTGGCGTCAACGCGCGGCACAGCGGTTCGGTCCCGACTGTTTCTTCAACGTCGAAAGTGTGTCCAACACTACAATCGATCAGGCTCACCTTGCCGCCATCGGGAGACTGGGCAGTCTCAAGTTACTTGCCTGCACCTATCTCAACGCCGACGACCTCGAGCCCATTAAAGGCTTGAGAAACCTTGAAACGCTAAACATCAGCATTTCAGAAGTTTCCGATTTGGACGCACTGCGAGGAATGCACCATCTCAAATCGGTTGGTATTGGCGGACCAAACCTGAAAGACATCGAAGGTCTACGCTCCAAGAGGCATTTGACCAAAATTGAACTGAGCGGACCGATCACGTCGCTCGAAGCGTTGCGTGAATCAACAGTCATGGTCGAGTTGAATTGTCAGGAATGCCCCATCACCGACGTGGCGCCACTTTCCGAGATGCGTCAGCTGGAACGACTCTGGCTCAAGGGCACTGGCATCACCGACGTCAGCCCGTTGAATGGCTTAAGCAAATTGCGAAGTCTCGACGTCAGCGACTGTGCGATTGGTGATCTCGCACCTCTCAGTAAGCTCAACAATCTGCGTCAACTCTACGCGGATGCCTGCCCGATCGAGGGTCTCGAGTTCGTTAGGAACTTGCAGCAAATGGAGCGGCTAAGTCTCAGTGGCCACGAAGTGTCCGACGTCAGCCCACTCGCAAACTTGACAGAGCTAGCCGAATTGAGACTCAATCGAATGTCGGCCAGCGACCTGAGCGTTCTTGCCGATAAACCCAAACTTCTCGAGCTGACGATTGAACGATTGCCAGTGACTGATTGGTCGTTTGCGTCAAGCCTCACGAACCTTCGCGACCTGGAAGTGACGAATGCGAAACGTTTCGACGTGAGGCAGATCTCGGAAGCCAGATCACTTGCCCGTCTATCGGTTGTTGGCACTCCCATCGCCGCGATTGACGCGACGGGCCTTGCTCTGCCGAAACGTCTTTCCTTCATTTCACTTTCAGAAAATGGAATGACCAATGCGTCGTGGCTAGCGGCATGTGCGAACGTTAAGGAACTGACCATCGCAAACAACCCACTCGAAAACGTACTGTTCGCTTCGCAGCTGCAAGCTCTCGAGCAACTTGATTTGCGTGAAACGGCCATTTCCGACCTTTCCCCTCTCGCGTCCTGCAAACAACTCAAGAGTCTCATCCTTGATGGCACAAAGGTCACCGATCTCACTCCACTCGCGAACCTTGTGAACCTGGAATCGCTGAGTCTTGCTGGTACGTCGGTCGACGACATAACTCCCATGCGCGCATGCACAATGCTCACCAAACTCAACCTTCAAGGGACGGACGTGACCGACATCGACATCCTCTTACAGATGCCGCGTCTTACCGTCGTGAGTTTGCATGGAACCGAGGTCACGCCCCAGAAAATCGAAGCCTTGCGCAACGCTCCCCCGTACAAAAGGGTGTTGTCGAGCGTTGGCCCCGTTGGTCCCTTCCCATTTGATGCTCCCGCCCCGTAGGTCATGCTCCGCATGACAACCAAACCTTGCCGCTCGTATTGTGAGCCGAACGCGCTAGCGTCGGGCCTGTGTGCGAAACACCGGCGAGCACCTTGGCGCTCCGTTGTCAGCGGCGATCAACCATCAGCCGCCCCGCAGGTCATGCTCCGCATGACGCCCAAACGGTGAACTTTCGCCGAAGCAAGCGGCGACTTTGGCGCGAATCGATCGATCTGTGCTAGATTGCAGAAATGGGTGATCAGAAGAAAACAGGGCGACGATGGTTTCGAGTCAGCCTGCGAACAATGTTCGTGGTGACGACGATCTGCTGCATCGTGATCGGCTTCTTTCTCAATCGAGTCTACGAACAAGTCGCTGCAGTGGCATTCCTAGAGAAAGGGGATGTTTCGATTAGCTATTCTGACCAGTCGTGGTTGAATTCGGTCGAATCGTTTTTGACCAACGAAGAAAAGCCGCCGTTGACCAAACTCCTAGCCGCACCGGTTGCGTCTCAACCTGAAGAGACTTGGGCCGACCGCTTGAGCGAGTGGACAGGTCCTGACTTTGTCTTCTATGTCGATTCGGTAAGCGGTTTCGGTCAGACGACGAGTGATCAGTTGCGGGCGATCGGTAAGCTTCGGGGGCTCGACAGTATCTACCTTGATGAAGTGGCTGCCGGAGATCTTGATGCGTTTTCAAAACTCGATCGAGTTCAATGGCTAAGCGTCGGCGGATCGAGGCTACACAACGTCGAGGGTCTCCGACGCATGAATCGGCTGCAATGGGTAAGCCTTGCCGGTACGCGCGTCGATGATCTTTCCCCATTGCGCGGGGCGCACGAACTGACCATACTCGATTGCGGTGGCTGCCCAATCGCCGATCTCGATCCCCTTCAATCGTGTTCCCAGTTGAGCGAATTGCGCATTGAACGTTCGCTTGTCTCTGACTTGAAACCAATTCGCAAACTGCATCAACTCACAACGCTTGATATCTCAGAGACGAACGTGGTTGACCTTCACCCGCTCCACAACCTGATCCTCGAATCACTTTACGCCAGAAACTGTGACCTACAGAGCATTGAGCCGCTGCGTGAACTCTCCGAACTCAACACACTGTGCTTGAGTGGACGCAGAATCAGCTCGCTCGCTCCTCTGGCTGACCTCGACCAGCTTCAGGTACTTAGCTTGTCAAAGATCGGAGCGAAAGACTTCTCGGCAATTGGCAACATGAACGATCTTCGTTCGCTTGATCTCATTGAACTGGACGTCGCCAACTGGAGTTTTCTTCGCAATGCTCAAAACCTTCGCTCGCTGACGATCAACGACGTTAGGGACTTTGACTTCGAATCGATTTCGGAGCTCCCCGAGCTTCGTTCCGTAGCGATTGCCAACTCGACCATCAACCAACCAGACGTTCTCACGACCTTTGCGACGGAGCTTACGAGCATTTCGTTGGAGAACAACAAGCTTGATGATTTTTCTTGGTTGGCGGCCAATCGGGAAATCAGCACCCTTGATATCGTCGGCAACCCGATCACGGACATCGACTTCACTGCCGAGATGTCGAAGCTGTCTGAACTCGACATCCGCCGAACACTCGTTACTGACCTCTCGCCTCTCAGTGGCTCCAAATCGCTCACTCAATTGTGGATCGATCAGACCTCCGTTGATGATCTTGGACCACTGAAAAACATGCCCAACCTGGCGATGATCAGTCTGAAGGACACCGGCGTGAAGGACCTCACCCCGTTGGTCCAATGCAGCGTCCTCGAGTTCATCGACCTTCGTGGCACCGAGGTCACAAACCTCCAACCTCTCTATCGCCTGCCCGCACTGACGACCGTTGCGGTCGACGCGGATCGAGTCGGCGACGCACAACTGAAAAAACTGCGCGCGTTGTTCCCTTATTGCGACATTGTGACTGATGACCGCGAAGTGACTTTTTCCAATCATTGGTATTGCGGTTTCTAGATTGGTAATTCAGGCAGTCTTTGCGGCCTCACGGGTTACACGGCGTTACAGAGTTTTTCCTCCGAGATACGCTCGCCGCGTGATTGGGACCGAAGGAGACAGGCGAGCCCTTTGGACAATTACCACCAATGGATTAACCTGGAGAGGGTAGGGCCTGCTGGCCAACGTTTGCCTCGCAATCACCACCGACGGATGACACTCTTGCCGGCGAGGCACAAAACTGTGGCAACTCCAGAAGGTCTTGCTTTGCACGATCATTTGATCGCTTGAGTTGTCCGCCCCCCTCCACTTACATCTCCATATCTGTCCCAATCATGTGGATCAAACGAACCGTCCTCGGTCTCGGGATTGTCGCAGTCTTCGCTGCATTCGCGCCTTTCCTTTCAAGCTCGTTGGCAACGCGCGATGAAACCGAAGCGCTGACTCACACGGTGTCGCGCGGCGACCTTTCGGTCGTCGTCACCGAAAACGGGACGCTGGAAAGCTCGAACAACAAAGAGATCAAGTGCTTTGTCAAAGGGGGCAGCACCGTCTTGTGGGTGATTGAAACGGGAACGATCGTCAAGCCAGGCGACGAATTGGTCAAGCTCGACACCTCGATCATCGAAGAAAACATCACGCGCCAGCAGATCGCCTATGAGCGTGCGGTTGCGAACCAAATCATCGCGCAAAGCGAGGTTGATGTCGCCAAGACCAACATCGAGGAATACCTCAACGGCACCTATCTAGAAGAACGCGCGGCGATCGAAAAAGAGATCTTCGATGCCACACAACTGGTCAAGAAAGCCCAGTTGACGTACGACTCGGCCGTTCGGATGGCTTCAAAGGGGACGTTCAAAACGCTGCAACTCGAAAGCGAACAGTTCGCCGTCGAGTCGGCTCGAAAGGCATTGCAGTTGAAGGAACAACAGCTTTCGACGCTCGACAAATACAAACGCAAAAAAACGATGCAGGGGCTAGAGAGTGCGTTGGCAGCCGCAGAGGCGCGTTACGCGGCCGAAGAGGCATCGCTCTCTTTGGAAAAGGATCGCCTTGACCGCGACAAGGAGCAGTTGACCAATTGTGTCATCAGAGCCGACACGGAAGGCATGGTGATTTTCCCATCGGCTGCCGAATGGAAAGAGACGCCCGACATCGAAGAAGGGGCTGTCGTACGAGAACAACAAACGCTGCTGATGATCCCTGACGTTTCGAAGATGCAGGTCAAAGTTGGCGTGCACGAATCGAAAGTTGACCAGCTCTACATCGGCATGAAAGCCCAAGTGCAGCTTCAAGACCTGGTGCTTGATGGAGAGGTTGCCGAGATCGCCGAAGTGACGCGTCCCGCCGGCTGGTGGACAGGCAATATGGTCAAGTACGACACGATCATTCGCCTCAAACCACGCCCCGGACTCAAACCGGGAATGAGCGCCGTGGTCGACATCATTCTCGCAGACCACCAGGATGTCGTACGGATTCCGGTCGCCGCGATTCTGCAGACCGACAAGGAATACTACTGCTGGGTGAAAAGTGCGACAGGGATCCAACGACGTCAAATCTCGCTCGGTGGCAGCAATGATGAATTTGCTGTCGTCAAATCGGGTCTGGAAGAAAACGAAGAGGTCATCCTTAACCCGATGGCCTACGTCGATGACGCTCAGCGCGCCGCACTTCGCCTGGCCGTTCCGTCGTCGACCGGAGAACCATCGAAACTCGCCGCCGCACAGGCATCTGATGACGGCACACAGGCATCTGATGACGCCAAAGGAACCGGCGACGACGAAGCCGCCGCCTCTGAAAAGAAGTCAAGCAAGAAAGGGAACTCGGCCACTGCAAAGATCACGGGTGCTCAAGTCATCGCCATGGCAGACAAAAACAAGGACGGCGTGCTTACCGAGGACGAGTTCTCCGAGAAAGACCGATCCAGTTTCCCAGAGGTTGATACGAACGGCGACGGTAAAGTCGATGCCGGTGAAATTGATGCCAAGATCAAGGCGGCGACCGGCGGATGAGCAGCTCGATCGTACGCACGCTCCAACTTGGCCTCAAGAGTCTCTCGCTTCAAAAGATGCGGTCCGCCCTGGCTGCGCTCGGCATTTTCATCGGCACGACGACGGTGATTTGGCTGGTCGCGATGGGCGAAGGGGTCAGCTATGACGCTCAGCAACAAATCATGGAACTGGGCGCGACCAACATCATCGTGCGGAGCATTGAACCGCAAACGTCAGATGATGAACGGGTCAAAAAGTACGGTCTCCTCCGGGCGGACTATCGCCGCATTGTGTCGAACATTCCAACCGTCGTTCGCGCCGTTCCCATTCGCGAGCTCAAACGCGAATTCATGGTGGGCGGTCGCACAGCCGATGTCACGTTGATTGGCTGTACCGAGGACCACTTGGAACTCAATCGTCTGGAGATTGCACGCGGTCGCTGGATGAACGCGCGAGACGACGGCAAGAACGTGATCGTCTTGGCCGACCAAACCGCCAAACGCTTGTTTCCATTCGATGATCCGATCGGACAACGGATCGATGTGAAGAGTGACGTTTACACCGTGATCGGTCAGACGAAGCCACGCGAAGCATCGGCGGCGATCGGCGGCAGCCTCGAAGCGCGCGAATACAGCTTTGATGCCTACATCCCGCTCAAAACGTTTCAACTGCGTGTTGGCGATCAAATCATGAACCGCATTGGCGAAGGCCGCGGATTCAATTTCAAGGGCGAAATCGTCGAGCTGACTCAAATCACGATCACTGTCGGCAGCATCGAAGAGGTTGACGAAACGGCTGCGATTGTCGAAGCATTGCTCGACCGATATCACGAAGAAGAAGACTATGCTGTCGTCGTGCCCAAAGAATTGCTCCGGCAAGCCGAACGCACTCGCGCGATGTTCAACGTCCTGCTCGTGGTAATCGCCGGGATCTCGTTGTTGGTCGGCGGCATCGGGATCATGAACATCATGCTTGCGACCGTGACGGAACGAACTCGCGAAATCGGAATTCGCCGGGCGCTTGGCGCCAAACGTGGCGATATCATCCAACAGTTTCTCACCGAAACCGTTGTCCTGACCGGCAGCGGCGGGCTGCTAGGCGTTGCATTCGGCCTGATGTGCGGGCCCATCTTCCGCGTGGTCCGCTGGGCGATCGTTTCGATGTCGCCCGACATGTTGCCGCCGGTTGTGATGAGCCTCGAGCCGCGAATCGCGCCGTGGTCGATCGCGTTGTCGTTGTTCATTTCGCTTGGCGTGGGGTTGCTATTCGGCGTCTACCCAGCGCGGCGTGCTGCGTTGATGAACCCGATCGACGCCCTGCGTCACGAGTGATGCCTCTCAAGCAGACGCGGGCGATCAGAACAGACTCCCTTCGCGCTCATCGACCCACGTCTCGACATCCCCCAAGACCCGGTCGATCTCTTCGCTCTCGGCAACCGTTTGGTGCAGACTGATGCGATTGATGACCGCCAGTGCATCGCGGGCACTCACGCGGCCGTCATTGTTGACGTCATAGGAGGATACATCGACGTTGCCGCTTGCCGCGTCACCTTCGACACTGCGACGGATGCCAAGGAAGTTGATCACCATCAAAGCATCAAGTGCGGAAGTTCGTCCGTCACGATTGACATCCGTCCTCGCAGCGAGTGGATCGACACCGGGTAGCCACGGCACCGAACCCCCGCCCACCGGAATCTCTCGAATCGTGAACGTCGTGCTGTCGGTCGCTCCATTGTCGTCGGTCACAGTGATGGTGACCGACCCAGCGTCGCTTGGCCCCGTCCAACGATAACGTCCGTTGTTGCCGGTGACCGTTCCGATCGATGCATCCAACTGAAGAGGATCATCTCCTGGGTCGGAGAAGCTGCCGGCTGCCGTGACCTGCGTTCCTTCGGTTGCAACCAAGAACGCTCGATCGGCTCGAATGGTTGGCGGCAAGTTATTGACCGTGACCGTAGCCGTGTCGGTTGCCGATGCATTGCCGCTGTCGGTCACGCGTACGGCAACCTGGAAACTTGTCGGTGGATCTTGAACGTTTTGAAGTGTGACAACGCGACTGTTGGCATCGTCGAATGCTCCGTCGCCGTCCAAGTCCCATGCGTAGAGCAAGTTGGCAACGTCGGTTTCAACGTCCATGCCTTGAGCGACGAGCTGTACCGAACCGCCTTCGTCAACCGCGTAGGGTCCGCCCGCTTCGACCGTGGGCGGATTGTTCACCGCTTCTTGAACCGTAAACGTTGTTGTGGCGGATGCGTTGTCATCGTCGGTTGCCGTGATCGTCACGGTTCCAGCGGTACTTGGCCCCGTCCACGTGTACCGCGCTGCGTTTCCGGTTACTGACCCTACGGAAGCCGATAGGGTGACGGGATCATCACCTGGATCGGAAAAACTGCCCATGGCAGTCGCGGTCGATCCGGGCTGAACAATGACGGTGGCCGAGTCTGCCATGATGTTCGGTGGCAGATTGACAACCGTCACGGCTGCGGTGTCCGTTGCAGCCAATCCGCCGCTATCGGTTGCTCGCACGGCGACGGTAAAGGTTGACGGTGGATCGAGCACACGATTGATCGAAACGTTTTGACCCGTCGCGTCGACGTTGAACGTTCCATCGAAAGATAAGTCCCACTGATAGGTGAGCGAGTTTCCATCTTCGGCGTCACTTCCGGTAGCGGAAAGTGAAAGCGTTTCCCCTTCGTTGACCGTGTAGGGGCCGCCAGCGTCAACGCTGGGTGGCGTGTTCGCGGCCGACTCGCGAACCGTGAACGATGTCGTCGCTGTCGCCAAATCGTCATCGGTTGCCGTGATCGTGACCAGCCCGGCGTTGCTCGGCCCCGTCCACGTGTAGCGTCCACCCGATCCTGTGACGGTTCCGACCGATGCGGACAGAGAGACCGGATCGTTACCGGGGTCGGAGAAGCTGCCCATTGCGGAAGTTTGAGTGTTCGGCGGAGCAACCACTTCGCTTGCATCCGCATTGATAACGGGTGCAAGATTGATGATCGTGATCGTCGCTTCGTCGATGTCGGTCAAACCACCACTATCCGTGGCTCGAACAGCAACATTGAGACTCGACGGCGGATCAAGAACTTGCGACAGAGTGATCACGCGTCCTGTGCGATCCGCTGCGAAGGATCCGCTGACAAAATCCAAATCCCACTCGTATGTGAGATTGGATCCATCTTGCGCATCGGTACCGGTCGCGGTCAGCACCAGGTCGCTGCCCTCGTTGACCTGGTAGGGTCCGCCAGCATCAACGATGGGTGGAGTGTTCTGCCCGGTGCTTTCGTTGATGGTGACGACGTAGTCCTCGACTTCGCCGTCGGGCGCATTGCCGGTCGGGAAGAGACTCGCGAGTGTGCTGACGCGGAAACGAGCGTACGATTGCCCAGTCACGGCGCCTGCCGGAACCACAATGTCGAATGCCCTTGTTTCGTCATTCGTGTAGGCGGCGTTGCTGATCACCCGTTCGTCTTCACTAAAGACACCGTCGCCGCTGAAGTCGATCCACCCCTGCAGCAATGCGGTCGGTGCGTTGTTTGCCATCTGCACATTGACTTGAATCGTTGCCGACGCTCCGGCGGTGATCCCCTCTGCGAGTCCCGTCACGCCATCGTCGTTGGTATCGCCATCGGCGTTGACACTCGGTAGACCATCATCCTCGGAATCGACGTTTTCACCGAGACTGAGGAACGTTCCGATGCCGTGACTCGGCCCGTCAGCGGCGAGCGTGGTGCCGAACGTCTCGGGTGCATCTCCAAAATCAAGCAGCACGTTCTCGATGTCGTCATCGATGATGGTTGTTGTCACCGAACTCGAATTGGTGTCGATGCGGCCGCCGCTCAGCGACGTCAAGCTCACGACAAAGGTTTCATCGCCTTCGATTTCCGCATCATCCAAAATCGGAATCACAAACGACCGTTCCGTTTGCCCTTCGACCAACAAGATCGAACCTGAACCACCTTGGAAGTCGCGGTTATTGGTCGCGGTTTCGCCAATCGCCGAATAGTTGACCGTGACTTCGCCTTGCGATCCGTTTGTGCGGGTGATGGTGTAAGTCACAAAGCCAGCAAACTCCTCGACATTGCTTGACGTGGCTGAGATCGAGAACGTGCCTTGCGGCGGTGTCACCAACACATCGTCGTCAAGTATCTCAACCGTTGTCGTCGTCAGGAAACCGAGCTCAGCACCACCGCCGGGATTCGACAGCGCCAGTCGAATCACTTCAGCGTCCGGTTCGACCAAAGCATCGTCAACAATTGGAATCACGACGTCTTGAGAAGTGACGCCGTTGGCAAAGGTGACCGTGGTTACCGGGAAATTGTAGTCCTCGCCGTTGGTCGCATTCCCGGTGGGTGTGACCAACACGCTTACCTCGCCGCCATCACCGTCGATACGTTCAATGGTAACGGTCGCTGTACCATCGGTTTCGGACACCGTGACGGGTCCACCAGCAAATTGCAGGCGCCCAGGTTGCTCGTCGTCAATGATGGTCACCGTCGTCGTGATCACCGTCTCGATCGTCGCTCCACCTGTTGGCGAAGACAGGTTGACGGTGAAATCGAGATCGCCATCAAAGGTTTGGTCATCGATGATTGGAATCGTGATCGTCTGAACGAACTCACCATCAGCAAAGTTGACGGTTTGGCTTAGGGCCGTGTAGTCGGCACCCGCCAAAGCGGTACCGTTGGCCGTTGCGACTTGAACCGAAACGGGTCCATCGACGCCGCAGACACGTCGCACCAGCATTTCAAGCGATTGACCATCTTCCGCAACGCTTGTCGTCGAACGTTCCAACCGGATCACACCCGATGCTGGCCCCGACGAAAGGCTCGCGACTGCAAAGCTGGAACCATCGCCAAACGCTACAAGCGTCTGGTCGTTGGCGGCTCTAAGAATGTCGACCGAACCAAAATTGGGAAAGGTTCCCGGGACGCGTTGCAAACCGGTACCGCCGAAGCCTTGATCGATGAAACCACTGGGGTGCGTTCGGATCGTCCCGAGTTGGCCAAAGGCTTGCCCCATCAAGAGCACACGACCATCGGGCTGCGCGGCAATGTCATCAACAAAGAGGTTGAAGTCGAACGTATCAAACCTCGATACACCTTGGTCCGCAAAACTGGTCACCGGCTGCAAATCGGTTGTAACGCGGAAGAGATAATCGCTGAAGTCGCTAAAGATCACCGAATCATCGTCAGGCGAGACCACCGTTTGCGAAAGCCCTCCGAAGAAGATCAAGTCTCCATTGGGCGCGACTGTAAAGTCGTCGATGCTCGCATCGTTAAACAAGTGTTCTTCGGTCGCGCCAGGTGGGATTTGCACATCGGACGGGAATGGGACTTCGGGAACAAACGGACGATCAGAGAATTGCGTGTCGATCGCGCCGGCGGAGGTCAACCGGATCAACGATTTGTCGAACGAAGATGACTCAGCGGCAAAACCATTGATCAAGACAAGCGGTCGGCCTTGCGAGTCAAACTCGATCGATTCGATACCCGACGCGCCACCAAACACGACACTGCCGTCGATGCCGAATGTCGTGTCAAGTTGCCCCTGGCCATCCAACCGCAACATCATGACCGAAGAACGATACTGCGTGCGGAAACCAACGGGGTTAAAGAACCCAACTGGAACAACACTCGAATAGGTGTTCGCATCGGTCGATTCCCATTGGACGCCGGCCGAACCGACAAGGTAAACCGAACCATCAGGCGCAACCGTCCCTGACGTGAAATCGACTTGCAAGTTCACCAACGGAGTGAATTGAATCCCGCCTGTGCCGAAGGTTGGATCAAGCGTTCCGTTGGGACGCAACTTCAGCACAAAAAGATTGAACAAGCTGTCTTGGAATGCACGTCCGAAGACGAGCACACTTCCATCGGCCAACATTCGCACAGCTTCCGCGAACTCGGACCCATCTTCGATCGAAGGATCAGGTAGCACGCCGCCATTTTGCACTGTCGGAATCCGGACAACGCCCGCGGTACCGAACGAAGCATCGGGAGTCCCGTTTGCGTTGTAACGCACAACCGAAATCCCGCTATCCGAATCAAGCAAGGAACCGATTTGAACAATGCGTCCATCGTCGGCAAGGAAGGTATCGATCGGACCTACATCGCCGGTCGTTGACGGGTCAGGATCAAAACGACCAACGCCATCCTCGCCAAACGCAGGATGCGGCGTACCAGGTCCCCCTTCGCAATCGGTCGAAACAACATCAGCGATCGTGACCGTCCCCGTCGCGCGTGTCAGGTTTGCTCCCGTGACGCCGGACAACACGATTTGGAACGTCTCATCAGGTTCGATTTCATCGTCCAAGACAACAGGAACCGGCACGAATGCCGAGCTGTCGTTCGGATTAATCGTGATCGTTCCGGACGAGGGAATGTAGTCGACGCCGGGAGTCGCCGTTCCGACAGGGACGGTCGTGTAGTCAACCACGATCGGCTGGGAACGCGTGCTGTCGAAGGAAAGGCGGACATTGATCTCGCCCGAGTCTTCGGCAAAGAACCCGCCAAAGATCGAAAGGTTGGGCAGGTTGTCGGCGGCGGAGAATTCGTTGTCCAGGATGGCGACAGGCACGACAAACTGAGCTCCCAGCACCGCACCGCCGGTCGGTGCCGCGAGCACAACAAAGAAGGTCTCGTCACCTTCGCGAATCGAATCACCAAGAATGGGGACGCGAATGACCTGCGTCGCCTCGGTATCGCCAAAGGTGATCGTTCCCGTCGTGGCAACGTAGTCAGTTCCTGCAGTCGCCGTTCCATCGATCGTAAAGAACTGAACGGTCACCTCGCCTTCGCTTGCATCGATCGGGCGTGCGACACGCAGTTCAACCGTTTGGTCGAATTCCGTTTCCGACGCATCAAGCGTCGTGAACTGAACGCAACCAGCAGCTGGGCAAACCGTCGTTTCGATGAGTTTGACAACGCCCCCATTGAGCGTGGCAACAAGCAACCCGCCGCCCTCTGCACGCATCACCGCGCGACCACCATCAACGAAATCGAGCCCTGAGAAATTGCGTCCGCCGCGGGCGCCAAACGTTGGATCGGGCACGCCGTCGGCGGTCAGACGAGCCACGCTCAACTGTTCACTGCCGAATGCCGTCCGACTCTCGCCCACCACGGTGATCGAACCATCGATGCCAAGGATCGCATCGAACGCAAAGTCGAGACCTTGAGCGCCACGACCACCGGGTGAAAGCACGCCGGTGACAAAACCATCGCCACGTCCAAACGACGTATCGAGTGTTCCGTCGCCATTGAACCTTGCGACAAGGAACTCTGCGTCGGTCGATCCAATCAGCAACGTCTTGCCACCTTCCAATGGAATGAGCTTGCGGACACGATCGTCGTCGGTGATGTTTCCGGTTCGATCGACAAACTCGGGCATCGCACGTCCTGCTGTCCCGTATGACGTGTCGATCGCGCCGTTGGCACTCAATCGGGTAAGCAGAATGTCGGCCGATGACACCGCAATCCCGCCGACGTCTTGCAGCTCCCGAACCTCGTGGCCTGCCACCAACACCGATCCATCGGGCTCGACTGTGATCGCGGTTGCTTCTTCAAAGCGTTCTTGGCCATCAATCTTGACGATGCCCGCGTTTCCAAAACTGTTGTTCAGATCACCGGAACTGTTGAAGTGCACCACTCCGATCTGTCGTTGGAAGACGCCTCCGGTCGAACCAGCGACAAAGATGCCGTCGTTTCCATCGATCGCAACGGCAAACGCTCGGTCATCGCCGCCAAGGTCAAGCACGGCCAGCCCGTTGTTTGCAAACGAATCGTCCAATTCACCGCTGGGGAGGAATCTTGCAACCACGAAATCGGCGTCGAAGCCCAGGCTGCGGCGGCCCACGACGACGAACCTTCCCTGGCTATCCACGGCAAAGTCTTCCGAGCGTTGCGAGTCGACGCCAAGCGATTCGACATTGGCATTCGCAATTCCATCGGTTCCGAAACGGTTGTCGACCGTGCCATCATCCCGTACGCCGGTCAATCGAAAGAACTGATCGGCAACCACAAACGATCCGCCTGAGCGATTTGCCATCCCGATGGGATTGACCGACGCAAAGGTAAAGATCTCGTCGAAGGGCGGGGTGGTGACTGGGCGAGCACGCCCATCACCGGAAAAGGAAAGGTCGAGCGCACCGGCGGTTGTCGCTTGAAACGGTTCGACATCGAACAACCGGACCAGCGTTGTGCCTTGCGAACCAATGGTCGCACCCCCGGCCGGTTGACTGAGCTCGAGATCGATCGTTTCGATCCCTTCGGTAATGGGGTCGTCGATCAATCCCAACGCAAAGCTTGCTTCGGTTTGGCCATCGACAAACGTGACCACTTGATCGACCGCAACGTAGTCGGCGCCGACCGTGGCAGATCCACCAACCGACCGAACACGCACCGAGACCTCGCCATCGCTGCCACCCTGACGCGTCAACGTGATCGAACTGGTGAACTGGCTTTCGGCAGCTGCGACGACTGGACTCGCGAATTGAATCGTCCCCGGTCCGTCAACGATCGTAACCTCAACCGAATCCGTAGCGCCAAGTGTGGCGCCGCCGACCGGACTGGAAAGATCAACAAAGAAGTTTTCGGGCCCCTCGATCGCGGCGTTGTCTTCTAGCAGGATCGTGAGCCCCGCAGACAGTTGACCGTCAACAAAGAGCAGTTCACCGGTCTGCTGTACGTAATCGTCCCCCGCCAGCGCCGCGCCGTTGCGTGTTGCATACGTCACGCTCACCTGCCCTTGCCCACCGTCGGTTCGCAAAACCTGCAACTCGATCAAGCCGCGGTTCTCGTCGACTTCGACCTCTCCGAACTCGAAGTTCAGCTCTCCGGCCCCGTCGCCACCCGCGACTTTGATCAGCGAAACGAAGTCGATACTTGGTGCGTCTGCGGGACGCACACTTGTTGCAGCCGCGACAAGCACTTCGCCACCGTTCAGGACGGTCATTGCGCCTGATTCAAAGATCCCGCTATCGCGCGGATAGACCTTGAACCCGACTCCGTCGATCGCTGGATCAGGTCGACCCGAAGGTAGAAAAGAGGCAACCGCGACGGAACCAAAGATCGAAGCAGTTTCGACAACCCCTGAGACCCAAATGCGACCATTGGGCGTGATGGTGATGTCGGTGACAGTGTCAACGGCGTCAGCAAACGCTTCAATCGATGCGATTCCGTCGCCGTCGAAGTTCGTATCCAGCTGGCCGTTTGGCGTCACGCTCAGCACCGTCAGGTCATTGTTGACCGCAACATAGATTTGGCCATTCTCGGCCACCGACATCCCGGTCGCGGCCGAACGCACATCGCCAAATTCGCGGAAGATGGCGAGCCCCTGATCACCGAACGAGGTATCGAGGACCCCGGATTGTGACATCGCAATCACAAGCGGACGCGAGATCGACGAATTGCCAACCAACTCAATGAAGCTGCCGGCAACGATCAAACGGCCCGACGGATCGACCGCCAGTTGTTTGCCGTCGACACCACTCGAGGACGTCCCCGACGCATTGGCATCGTCAATCCGCACCTGGCCGTTGTTTCCGAAACTTGCGTCCAGCGATCCGTCGGCAAATAGCTTCTGCACCACGATGGCTCGAATGTTGCCTACGCCCTGCTCGAAACGATTGATTTCGCTGGCGACGAACATCGAATCATCGGGCAACACCAAGACATCGGTATACGCTTCGAGTTCAAGATCATCATTGACGACACGGCCATTGCCGTCCGAACCGAACATGCGATCGATGCGTCCGTCGGGTAGCAAACGAATGAGGGTCGATCGCGACTCGGCCAGTCCGACGTCGACGGCGAACTGGCTTTCACCGGCAACAATGATTTTGCCGTCCGATTGCATCGCAACCGCGCGAGACAGATCGCGTTCGAGTTGAAAATCGGTCCGAACGATTCCGTCATCCGAAAAGGTATCGTCGAGTGAACCGTCGACGTTGAACCGCATCGTCAAGAAATCGCCGCTGCCAAAACCATCCGAGCCGACGACCACGATCTTTCCATCGGACTGCTGAACAATGTCTGAAACGATGGGCGAGTTTTGGGCGAAGTCGATGTCGGTGATCCCGCGGTCGCCAAAGGTTGAATCGAACGCAACCGGATTGGGCCCCTGTCTTTCGATCGTCAATCGCGCCCGTTGTGGGTTTTCGAAGAGGGCGCCGCCCTGAGCGTCATCGATCTCCAACAGAATCGTGTCGGGAGCTTCATCGATGTCGTCGCTCACGATCGGAATACGGACCGTCGCGGTCTGTTGACCATCCACAAAATCGACTCGTGTGTCGACCGGCGTGTAATCTTCGCCGGGCAACGCTTCGACAGCTCGCTCGCGCAATGTTCGCAACCGAACACTCACGTTGCCCGTCGTGCCGCCTTCGCGGGTCAGCGTCACTATCGCTTCACCATCGCCTTCGCTAACAACCGGCAACTGCTCTTCAAAGCGGATGCATCCCGCCACGCCACAATCGGTCGCGCTGTTGGAAAATCGGAACAATGTCGGCCGCGGCGAAAAGAGTGCCCCTAGCGTGACACCTGCGCCCGAGACAATTCGGCCTTGAGAATCAAAACTGATTTCCGCCAACGTCTTCGTGCTCACTTCCGCAGCCAACGGAATTGAAGCGACGCCAAAGTCGCCAAACAGCGGGTCGATCTTGCCATCGGCCGTCAAACGCAAAACATCGAACGAGGCTCGACCGTTTGAAGGAATGAGAATCCCGCCGTCTCCGTCGACGTTGATTTCACCACGAAAGTCGGTCGCGTTGATCGTAGGATCGTTCAGCGAAAGCGATCCATTGAAGCCAAATGTACGATCCTCAAGACCGATGCTGTTGAACCGATGAATCGTCGTGATGTCGCCGAACAACGACGAAACGATGTAGCCACCATCATCGATTTGAACCGAACTGACCACCGACTCGACGCGTGTTGCGGTGTTGATGATCCCGTTGTTGCCAAACGAAGAATTGATTTGGCCTGTGGGGGTAAAGCTCGCGAAGATGATCCTTGAACCGCTTGTCGACCCGTCATCACTCGTTCCTGTGATCACAAAGTCACCCGAGGGGTCGGCCAACAAGGTGCGTCCCGAATAGTTTTCGTCGCTCGGTTGCTGGATGATCAATTGTCCGCCCGAGCCAAACGACGTGTCCCGCTGCCCGGACGCGTCGTATTTGGTAATGACCATTCCCTGCGCGGCTGGCGGCAAGCTGGTGGACGTGTTGCCCAAAACGATGAAACCGCCATCCGCCGCTTCAATCACATCGGTAAAGAACACTTGATCGACTGTGTCATTGGCGACACCACCACTACCAAACGATGCATCAAGGTTGCCGTTGGCATCGACCGCGATGAATCGGTAGCTCCCCGAAAAGGTATTCGGACTCCCAGCGATGATGTGACTGCCATCGTCGCGAACGATGGCACGGCCGAACTGAATGGCAATGCCATGAAACGCAACGCCGTCGTCACCATAGTTCGGATCGGGCGTCCCGTCTGACAGCACTTTGATCGAGCCGCGCGGGTGAATCAGGATCACGCTGTCGTCGGCAAGCGCACGCGTCCGATACCTTTGTCCAGAAAAAACACCCACGATGTCGGTTTCGCCAAACAACGCAACATCGACCGTACCGCCGCTACCGAAACTCACATCGTTTTGCAGTGAAGTGTCGAGACCGATCAAGCTCGCATCACCATGCTCACCATTGATCGACGGCGCTACGACAGCCGCAATGAGCGTGCCGTCGGCTCTCCCAACGAGATCTCCGAAAGCATCGTCAGCTTCACCCAGGTCACGCACGACAACGCCGCCGATTCCCACCGTGGCATCTGCCGATCCCGACGGAGTCAGCCGTGCGATCGCAACATTTTGTTCGCCTGCACTTGCGGTGTTCCCACCAAGGACGACTCGTCCCGCGGCGTCGGTCGTGATGGCGACAAGTAAGTCCGTTCCACCGGCATCAATCACCGCAGTTCCCGAGGAACCAAATCCAGCGTCGATCGCACCCGAAGCCGAAAGTCGCGTTGCCGCAAAGTCATCGCCAGTGGTCGCACCAATCAACAAACGGCCAGCGGAGTCCACGTGCAGTTTCGGAGGTGAAGAAGCGCCGCCAGGTAAGGCAATGGTTCGCGTGCCGCTAACGCCGAACCCGTTGTCGACCGAACCATCCGCTAGCAGTCGGGTCGCGAGCGGTTGGCCGGCAACTTCGCCAATCACAACAACGGTCCCGTCGCCATCGACGGCCAAGTCACTTATCGAAAAGGCTTGGCCAGGATTGGGATCCACCGAAACAATTCCGTCGACGCCATAGGTTGGGTCGACCGTGCCGTTGGGGAGTATTCGCGCAACGACAGATCCTTGACCACTTTCGGAGGCGACGTACAGTCGATCCTCGCTATCGAGACCAATCGCTTTGGGTCGATCAACCACAGTGTTGTCATCGGTGCTGAAGTCGTAAAAGCTTCCCGAGAAGATCGACTCCGAACCGGGCGTTAAGTCACGTGACAATGTCCCATCGGGTGCAAACTTGGTGATCGACACGTCGCTCGGGTCGTCGCGTGGATCTTCGATCTCACCCAGCACATAGATGTTACCTAGGTCATCGACAACCGCATCGACCACCACTTCATCTTCGCCGTTGCCATTGCGTCCGATGACTTCTCGCGAACCGATGTCGGCGAATGTTGGATCAGGCGTCCCGTCGGCGTTGTATCTTGCGACGATGGTTGTTCGCGAAGAGACGGTATTGAGACCAGACCGTGTTTCGTAGACCACAACGGTTCGATCGCCCGGAGACTGCGCCACGACAACGGGTTTGAGTTGGTGCTGGCCACTTTCCACCTGCACACTCGCAGCACCATCGGATGCAAAACCGAGATCGGGATCACCAGCCGCCAAGAGCAACCGGGCCTCCAACAATTCACCCCGAAATCGATTGCGTTTGTTTCGACGCGTTGAACTGCCAGCGCGTTGCCGTCGAGAGCCAATCATCACCACTACCCATGCATTTCTTCGATCCAAGACCACGATGTCGGAATCTATGATTTCGACAGCACCATGGTATTCATCACGCCGCCAAGGTTCCGAAAATGTGGCATTCGAAATGCCAATTCTCCCGGACCTCGGGCGTGATCACTGACGACCTGTACACTGGTGCGTCATCAAGAGGATTGCAGTGGCGGATGTAGCTCGGGCGCTGCCGCCGAGACGACAAACCATCCTGGCGTTAGAACAACTGACCTTGTTCATCGACCCAGGTTTCGACGTCGCCGATCACACGATCAATCTCTTCGCTTTCAGCTACCGTCTGGCGACTGATGCGATTGATGATTGCCAACGCATCTCGCGCACTCACGCGACCGTCTTCGTTCACGTCATAGATCGATGCGTCGACCGGCATGCCTGCGGTATCGCCTTCGGCCAACCGGCTTGCGCCCAAGAAGTTGATCACCATCAAAGCATCGAGCGCGGACGTCCGCCCATCTCGATTGACATCCGTCCTCGCGGCGAGGGGATCAATCCCAGGAAGCCACGGAACCGATCCACCGCCAACGGGAATCTCACGAATCGTGAACGTCGTGCTGTCGGTCGCACCGTTGTCGTCAGTCACGGTGATGGTGACCGAACCAGCGTCACTTGGACCGTTCCAAACATAGCGACCGTTGCTGCCAGTGACCGTTCCGACGGACGCCGTCAACTGAAGAGGATCGTCACCTGGATCGGACAAGCTACCGCCAGCGGTCACCTGCGTTCCTTCGGTTGCAACGAGCGAGACGCGATCAGCTTGAATCGTTGGCGGCAAATTGTTGACACCAATCGTTGCTGTATCGGTAGCCGAGATGCCGCCGCCATCCGTCACTCGCACCGAAACGTCGAAGCTTGTTGGCGGATCTTGAACGTTTGATACCGTGATCACTCGGCCAGTCGCGTCGTCAAACTCACCATCGCCGTCGAGATCCCAAGCGAAAACCAAATTCGCCGCATCGGTTTCGATGTCGTTGCCCGTGGCCGTCAATTGAACCGAAGCTCCTTCGTCAACCGAATAGGGACCACCGGCATCGACCGTGGGTGGATTGTTTACAGCTTCCTGCGCGGTGAACGTGGTCGTTGCCGATGCGTCGTCGTCGTCAGTCGCGGTGATCGTCACGGTGCCAGCGTCGGCTGGTCCAATCCAAGTGAAACGTCCGGCATTGCCGGTGACCGAGCCAATGGATGCAGTAAGCGTCACCGGATCATTTCCCGGGTCGGCAAAATCTCCACTCATCGTCGCGTTGGTCCCAGGCTGCGTGACGACGATTGATTGATCCGCCGAAATCGTCGGCGGCAGGTTCACGACATTCACGGTCGCTGTATCCGTCGCGCTCAACGCGCCGCTGTCCGTCACTCGCACAGCGACAACGAACGAATCGGGTGGGTCAAGCACCTGTGGCACCGACACGCTTTGCCCCGTCGCGTCAACATTGAACGTTCCGTCAAACGACAGATCCCATTCGTAGGTAATCTGGTTCCCATCCTCGGCGTCCGAACCGCTGGCCGCGAGAACCAGCGTCTCGCCTTCGTTCACGCTGTAAGGTCCGTTCGCATCGACCGTTGGCGGTGTATTCTCGGCGACTTCACGAACCGTAAAGCTGGTTGTCGATGAAGCTTGGTCATCATCAGTCGCCGTGATCGTCACGACACCCGCGTTGCTTGGTCCCGTCCACGTGTATCGTCCGCCCGATCCGGTGACCGTTCCAACCGAGGCCGACAACAATACCGGGTCGAGACCGGGGTCGCTGAAGCTTCCCATGGCAGTTGCTTGAGTGTTCGCGACGGCAGTCACTTCGGCTTGATCCGACGAGATGATTGGTGCGAGGTTATTGACGGTCACAGTCGCAGTATCAATCGTCGAAAGTCCACCGGTATCGGTAGCACGCACGGCCACAACAAAGCTGCTTGGTGGATCCAGGACTTGAGAGAGGTTGACGTCGCGACCACTTGCATCGACGTCAAAGGTCGTACCATCGAAATCGAAGTCCCATTCATAGGTAATGTTAGCGCCGTCTTCTGCGTCATTCCCCGTCGCCATCAACGCCAGCAAGCCGCCTTCATCAACGGCATAGGGTCCGCCCGCATCGACGGTTGGCGCTGTGTTGGGTTGATTGCCGATCGTCAACAGATAATCCTCGACCTCGCCATCGGGCGCATTGCCAACGGGCGATAGAGAACCAAGCGTGCTGATTCGGAACCTGGCATAGGTGGTTCCGATCTCCGCATCTTCGGGGATCGCGATCGATAGGGCTCTGGTTTCTGACATGCCGTAAAACTCGTTCGTGACCACGCGTTCGTTTTCGCCAAATTCACCGTCACGATTGAAGTCGATCCAGCCTTGGACAGCCGCGCCCGCAATGCCCACTGGAATCGAGGCGGTTACATCGACATCCACACTCTGGCCAGGCGTGAGAGACGCGGCGAGACCGACCACACCGTCGTCATCGGAATCGCCGTCTGCACTGGCCGATGGCGTTCCATCCGCGTCGGACGTTACCGATTGGCCCAACACCAATCCACTGCCGACGACATGACTCGGCCCATCGTTTGCCGCGAGTGTCCTGTAGGAATCGGGGGCGTCACCGAAATCAAGCATAATGCCGGCTGAGTCGTCATCCAAAATGGTGATCGTTGAACTCGCGTTGTCTAAGTCGATCCGACCTTGATCGACCGTTGTGATCGAAACGAGAATGGATTCGTCACCCTCGATCGTATTGTCATCGATGATTGGCACCGAAACCGTGCGTGTCATTTGCCCATCGGCGAACGAGACCTGACCACTGCCGCCAAGGTAATCCGCATTGAGCGTCGCAGTGTCCGAGGTGATTGCATAATTGACGACAACTTGTCCACTGTCGCCATTGGTTCGGTTGATCGTGAACGTCGCAACGCCGTCGGCCTCACCAACCGTCGCGGAATTGACGCTAACCGAAAACGTCCCTTCGGGTGGACGTGTGACGGAATCGTCGTCGGCGATCGTCACCGTCGTCGTCGTCAGGAAACCGAGAGAGGCTGCGGAAGGATCCGAAAGCGTAAGCACAATCGACTCAAGTGACGGTTCGACCAAATCGTCATCAATGATTGGGATCTGGAGCGTTTGGGAACGGTCACCATCAGCAAAGGTCACGACCGATGACTGGAACGTGTAGTCCTGGCCGGCGGTTGCCGTCCCCGTTGGCGTGACCAAAACCGTAGCCGTTCCACCATCGCCGTCGATCCGTTCCAGCGTCACCGTTGCAAACGCGTCGGTTTCGTCAACCGTAACCGGACCGCCAACGAATTGAATCCGCCCCGGTTGTTCGTCGTCGATGATGGTCACCGTTGTCGTGGTCACGGTTGTGATCGTCGCACCGCCAACAGGATTGGATAAGCTGACGGTGAAATCTCGGTCGCCATCAAGTTGCCCGTTGTCGACAATCGGGACGGAGACCAACTGCTCAAACTCGCCATCGGCAAAGTCAACGGTGAGGTTGATCGGCGTGTAATCCACACTACCTGTCGCTGTCCCGTTGGAAGTGGCAACGTTCACGGAGATCGCGCCGTCGACTCCGCACACACGTCGCAAAAGTAGTTCCACTGAGCCGCCATCTTCACCAATGCTTGTCGTTGATCGCCCCAAACGCACGGCACCGACCGATGGCCCCGAACTCAATCCGACCAACGTAAAATCGTTTTGGTCGCGGTAGGAAATGGTGGTCGCTTCGTCCGTAGCGCCAATCAATTGCACGTTGGCCCCAAACGAGACAGTTGTGTTGGGTACGCGCAGCAACCCAAGTCCGCCAAAGCCCGCGTCGAATTGGCCGTCAGGGCGCAACCGATTCAGCGCCAGTTGGCCCAGCGCCTGACCTGCGAGCACCACGCGACCGTCGGGTTGTACGGCGATCGACTGCACGGCCACTCCAAGCTCGTCGGGCAACCGTGTCACTCCGTCATTCACAAAGCTCGTGACCAGTGAACCGTCGGCAAGATGACGTGAAACCGTGGTCGCGGAACTCACAAAAAACTCCGTCCCAAACTCAGCGATCTCAGCGAAGAAGAAGACGGTCGTCAACGCAACGAAACCGTCGTTGGTTGGTACAAGTCGCGAAATCTGAGACTCGCCTCGCACTCCAGTAATCTCGAAGTCTTCAAATCCCGGAAACTCATCAGGCGGCTCGACAGCCGGAAAGAACTCGTCATCCGAAAATGAATCGTCGATCGAACCATCCTGGTTCAGTCGAACAACCGACTGCGAAGTATTCGCGTCGGGCTTGAGCTCGAAACCGTTGAGCACAAGAATTGTCGCTCCACTGGGATCAAAACCGATGGTTGAAACGCTTGCACCACCGGATAGCAAGATGCCACCGCCGCTTCCGAAAGTCGTGTCCAATTGGCCATCCGGTGACACTCGCATAATCGCGGAAACGGTCCGATGTGAAGTCGTGAACGCAACGGGAACCGACGTATTGGGATCAACGACCCGGCCATAGAAACTGGAATTGTTTGATCGCCACTCAACTCCGGCGCTACCTGACAGATAGATCGAACCGTCGGGTGCGATCACGGCCGAACTTAACGAAACGTCAAAGTTCGCGAGCGGAGTGAAGGCGATTCCCCCGTCGCCAAAGGAAGCATCGAGCGAACCGTTTGCATTGAGACGAACAACAAACAGATTGTTCACTCGATCATTACTGGCTTGCCCCACCACCAAGACCTTGCCATCGCCAAGCTGCCGAACGGCTCTCGGCAATTCGAAGATTTCGTCCGCCTGTGTGCCGCCATTTTGAACGGAGGGCAAACGAACCACGCCGCCATCACCAAAGGTCGTGTCAGGCGTCCCGTCTGCAAGAGTGCGAATGACGCTGATTCCGCTTTGCCTCGAATCAAGAGATCCAAGTTGCACGATGCGCCCATTGGGCCCAACGTCCGTGAAGATAGGACCGGTGTCATTGTTTGTCGCTGGATTCGGATCGACAGCCGAGAACCCATCGCTGCCAAAATGATCCAGCGGCGTTCCTGGACCAGCTTCGCAAGTCGTCGACTCGATATGCGCAATACGGATATCAACGCTCGAAAGCGAAAGTGTGGCGCCGGTCACCGCCGAAATCACAAATCGAAACGTTTCCGTCTCCTCGATCTCATCATCGAACACGATGGGAACGGGGACAAACACCTGGGAATCTTCGGGAGCAATCGTGACGGTGCCCGACGTGGGCGTGTAGTCAACGCCAGCAGTCGCCGTACCGGTCGCCACAGTCGTGTAACTCAGTTCGATCGGCTCGGTCCGTTCCGCACCAAAGATGGACGAGAAAGTGCGAATGCGGATATTTGCCTGGCCAGCATCCTCTGCGAACGTTCCGCTGGTCACCGAAACAAAGTGCTCCGGCACTTGGGTCTCGTCATTGCGGATCGCGACGGGGACAACAAACTGCGCGCCGAGCACGGCACCGCCGCTCGGATTATCAAGAACAATGAAGAACGTCTCATCCGATTCGAAGATTTCGTCATTGACGATCTCGATCGAAATCACTTTCGACGATTCGTTATCTTGAAACGTCAATGTGCCCGAATTCGCAATGTAGTCCGTCCCCTGTTCGGCCGAGCCATCAACGGTCATGTAGTCGACGGTGACCACGCCTTCGCTGCGACCCGCAGGGCGACTCACACGAATGTCGATCGTCTGAGTCGATTCATCGACGGTGTTATCAAGTGTCGCAAACTGAACGCAACCACCCGGCGGGCACACAGTCGTTTCGAGCAACTTCAGCACTTGCCCGCGACTCGTGCTTACCAACAACCCGCCTCCCTCGGCAGCAACGATGGCGTCACCACCCCGAGCAGCATCTCCTTGAGTGAAAAGCCGCGCGCCTCGAATCCCGAAATCGGGGTCGGGCAAACCGTTCTCGAGTAGCCGGACGACGGCAAGTTCATCGCGTGGTTCACTCACGCCGACGACGGTGATCAAACCCTTCTCGTCCACGATGGCGTCGCGGGCAAAATCAATCCCAACGTTTCCACGGCCGCCGGGAGTGATCGCGCCGGTCGTGTAACCATCACCAAATCCGAACGAGGTGTCGAGTTCGCCTGAATCTGTCAATCGAGCGATCAAGAACTCGCCATCGGTCGAGCCAATCACAAGCACTCGACCGCCATCGAGCGGAATCAGTTTTCGAACACGATCATCCTGGAGAGTGTTTCCGGTTCGATCTTCAAATTCGCCTTCGAAACGTCCAGCATCGCCAAAGCCGCTATCGATGACACCATCAAGCGACGTGCGATGGACCACGATGTTCGACGTTGACGCAACCGTGCCCGATTGATCGGATTCCGAAACGGTGTGACCAGCGATCAACAGGCGGTCATCGCTAATGGTGATTGCGGTCGCCTCTTCCATCAATTCGGATGCAGGCAAGCGAAGAATGCCTGAGTCGGCAAAACTATCGTCGACGCTCCCGTCCGGATTAAGCCGCGAGACAACCATCACGCGACTTAGCAGTCCGCCACTCGAACCGGCGACATACACTCGATCACTGCCGTCCACGACGACGCTAAAACCTCGGTCATCCGCCCCGGTGTCGACAACCGCGATCCCGTCGGTACCGAACGAGCTATCGACTTGGCCATCGTCAGTAAAACGAACCACGACGATATCAGAATCTAAACCGAGACTGCGGCGTCCCACCAACAAGAACCGCCCCAGGTTGTCGACGACAAACCCTTCCGAGCGAACTGCGTTACTGCTCGCCGCGGGAACATCCGCAAACGTGAATCCGCCCTCACCAAAAGTCGTATCGATTTCTCCGCCAGCGAGTATACCGAAAAGCCGGAAGTTCTCGTCGGCAACGACAAACGAACCACCCGGTCGGTTCGCCACTGCGATCGTTGCCCCAAAGAACGCGGGATCAATCTCGCGAATCGCATCGCTCGCGCCCGCTTCGCCGAACGTCACATCACGAGCGCCTGCCGTTGTCGATTGAAACGGTTCGACGTCAAAGATCTCAAACACCGATGTTACTTGGTCACCCAAGACACTTCCGCCGGTGGGATTCGAAAGTTGCAGCGAAATCGTTTCGATTCCTTCGCTAACGTTGTCATCAAGCAGTCGCACGGCCAGCTGTGCTGTCGATTGCCCTTCGGCGAACGTGACAACCTCATCGAGCGGCACAAAGTCAGCACCTGCGGTCGCTTCGACGCCGATCCCCGTGACGCGCACGGAAACTTCGCCGTCGGTGCCGTTGCTACGTGCAAGCGTGATGAGCTTCTCGTCTTGATTCTCGGTTGCACCAAATACGGGCTCGGCAAACGCAATCGCGCCCGGGCCATCGACAATGGTGATTTCCGTTTCAGTCCGAGTCCCCAATCGCACGTTTGATGGATTGACCAATTCAACGAAGAAGCTCTCGCGGCCTTCAAGAACACCGTCGTTGGTCAGTTGAATGGTGACTGTCGCTCGATTTTGACCATCTGCGAACGCGATTTCGGTTGCGCCAAGGCTATAGTCGTTTGCGGCCGTTGCCGATCCATCACGCGTCGAAAGTTCGACAGTGCCCGCTCCGGTCGTTCCGTCCGTGCGCAAGACCTCAAGCGAAACCTCGCCGGCATTTTCGTCGACCTCGACCTCGCCAAGCGCGAATTTGACCCGGCCGGTCGCTTCACCACCGGCGACCTTGATCAGCGTGATGTTCGAGACGAAGTCGCCTTGGTCGTCACGGACATTGGCGTGAGCGGCAATGACCACTTCGCCGCTTGGCAATGTGATGATATTGGCATCACCCCGTTGGAATCCGGCCTCAAAATTGGTGAAGCCTATACTCTCGATTGCTGGATCAGGCGTCCCGTCAGGCAGGAAAGAAACGACGCCAATCGTCTGCTCGTTCAAGTTGTCCAGCTCCAACCTTCCGGAAACCCAAATCCGCCCGTTGGGTGTCAACGTGATGTCGTCGGCATGACTTTCAATGTCAACATCGTGCGACGCGACAGCGATTCCGTCCGTTCCGAACCCAACGTCTCGACTACCATCGCTCTGCAGTCGCACAACCGCAGCGCGCTGATTGATAAAGTCGCGGTCGTCGCGGACGTTTTGAGTGAAACTGATGACCGGTTTTCCGTCTTGATCGGCGGCGAGACCACCAGAGAAGACGTTGTCGAGTGGATCGAATCCCAACTCTCGCAAGACCTCGACGCCGCCAGTGCCAAACCCGGACACAGGCACGCCCGATGTCGAAACGGCAATCAACACAGGGCTTCGCACGATCCGAAACGCGGTGTTGGTGTCGATTCGCTCTTCGGTAGAACCAAGAACGTAAAGCGTTCCGTTTTCGTCGGATGCAAGTTTCTTGCCACCGTTAAGAGATTCAACGTCATCAAACCGCAACTCGCCCCCCTGGCCGAACGTTGCGTCAAGCGTCCCGTCGGCCAATCGTTTTTGCACAACAAGTGTGTGAATCGTTGCGCCCGCCGTCGCGTCAAAACGATCGACCTGCCCAAGTGTGATCACGCTGTCGTCGTCCAATACCAGGACGTCGACATACGATTCAAGCCTGAGGTCGTTGTCGACCAAACGGCCCCCGATGCCAAAGCTCCGATCGGGCGATCCGTCCGGCAGGAGTCTTAGCAGCGTCGCGCGAGGTTGCGCAACGCCTGCGTCGACAGCAAAGTCACTTTGCCCCGCGATGATAAGAGCACCATCGGATTGCTGTGCGATCGCGTTCGCGGTCTCAGCCTCGAGATTGAAGTCGGCGGTAAGAATGCCGTCGATCGAGAAACTCTCATCCAGCGTTCCGTCAGCGTTGAACCTCACGACAAGAAAGTCGCCATCATCTTCGACATCGGTGCCAGCGACGACGAGCTTGCCGTCGGTTTGGTGAAAGACATCTTCGATCCGAAGGTCTGAAGATCCGAACGGTAAGGCAACGATGCCGCCAGTCCCAAATCCATCGCGCAGTTCAACAGGATTGAGCCCCTGACGCTGAATCGTCATACGCGCCTTTTGCGGATTGTTAAGAACCGCGCCGCCCGTTGCCTCGCTAATCTCTAGCAGAATCGTTTCTGGAGCTTCGTCAAGGTTGTCTTGGGTAATGGCAATCGTCGCTGTCGCCGTGGTTTGGCCATCGGCGAACGTGACGATCGTATCGACCGGCGTGTAGTCGACATTCGGTGTCGCCTCGATGTTGCGTTCAGTCAAACTGCGGAGACGGACGCTCACCGCGCCGGCACTTCCATCCTGTCGGACAAGCGTGATGGTTGCCGTCCCTTCACTGACGATCGGGAATTGCTCGGCAAATTGAACACACCCTTGTGCCGGACAAACCGCATCTTCATTTTCGAAACGAAAAACCGCAGGTCGATCCTGGCTTCCCACCTCAATCACGCTACTCGTGACGATGCGCCCGAGCGAGTCAAATTCGATATTTGGGATCGTCGTAAAGAGTTCGCTTTGGCCTCCATTGGATGCAATGCCAAAGTCGCCAAATGTCGTGTCGATTTGACCGTCACTGGTCAATCGCAAGAAAAGCAAATCAGTATCGTCATCATCACCGGCTACCAGAATCCGGCCGCTGCTATCGACGGCCAAACCGCCGGTAAACTTTCGTTGGCGGATATCCAATTCACCAAGCGACAGCGTGCCACCGTCAGCGAAGGAGGCGACGCGGCCACCCTGCGAATCAAAGCGATGAATCTCAGTAAAGTCTTCGGGGATCGTCCGATTGAATCGGTCTTCTGTCGTGACAACCAGATCGCCGCCGGGCAGTTGGACAACGTTCGAAAACGCGTCGGCAAGTGTGTCGGTAACGACGAACCCGTTATCGCCGAACGAAGTCAACAAAGCGCCGTCCGGCGTCGCCTTTGCAAAGTACACGAGCTCATCGTTGAAGTTCTCTTGGCGGTTCAGCCCCACGACCAAGAGGTTTCCGTTTTCGTCCAAGAGCAAGTGTTCGCCATCGGCTGTGCGTCCATTCGGTGACGGAACAAAGAGCAATCCGTCTTCACCAAAGGAGGTGACCGCGTTTCCATTGACGTCGTACCGAGACAGGTAGATCCCGTCCTGCGTGCTACTGCCTGGCGCGCCGAGGACATAGAACCCGCCGTCGCTTGCGAAGACCGCGTCGGCAAAGATGATGGAACGAGGCGAGAAGTCATGTTCGATCTCTCCGCCGATTCCAAAACTTGTGTCGACTTGGCCATTCGCGGTGACACCATAAAACTGGTAATCGCTACCCCTGATCGCTGGCTCGCGGCCAACCATGATGTAACTGCCGTCATCGCGTACCAGCGCTTTTCCACGCAAGACGGTGTCATTGGAGACGGCGACGCCGTTGGTCCCATACGATGTGTCGGGTGAACCATCGGCCAATGTCTTGACTGCAGTGATGGGCGTTACCGTAAGCACGCTGTTGTCGGCAAAGACCTTTGTGGTGACATCCGAATCAGTGTCCAATGCATCGACACTGAAGGTCGCGATCCCGTCGGTCCCAAAACTCAAATCGGGGTCACCAGCGGCCAACAACATTCGTGGTTCAAGTAGCTCTGCTCGGCGCTGTGTGCGTCGTCGTCCAGCAAGCCGTTCACGTCGTTTCCGAGCAATCCGAGCGCGTCCTCGAAGGCGGGTTTTTCCTGCCAGCATGTCGATCTTTTCCCTAACCAGTGCATTGACCTCTCAGGCAACTGAGAATTCCGCCCAACATACTAGTTAGAACAACCCTGACAGGGTGGCCCCGAATTGCCGTTGCCGGCACAATCCCACCCGGGCCTGAAGTGCCGGGTTTGCCGTCCGTGGTGTCAAAACAGAACCATTCCGATCAATTGGAATGTCCCGCATAGCCGGCGTAGTCGATTGTTAAGTTGTATCGATTAGATCGATTTTTCTTCCGCACCCACCCCAACAAGGGTTCCGATCGAAACAACTATTCGAATGTGTCTCAACGTTTGGGTCGAGACGATTCGATCAATGATTCCAGAGAGATTGTCTGTCACAGTTGCCACTCTGAATCGTGCCCATCATGACCCGAACAAATTTACACTGGTTTGGATTCCTGGCCGTCTTCACGGTGATGCTCGCCACCGAAGCTCGTGGCGATGAGCATTCGGACGTCGAATTGCAGTCGTGGTCCGAATCCTGCGACAGTTGCAGTGACACAGCCTGCGACGTTTCCTGTTCACAACCGTGTTGCAAACGACCGTGCCTCCAAGTCCCCAATATGATTGGCGACGAAGGCCTCGGCGTCCCCCGCGTCTTCGGTACTGCGGCAAGCGTGATTCACTTTCCAGATCACTTCAGCAAAGTGTCGCGCAACAACAGCCCGATACCTCGCACGCGTGCCTACTTTGACTACGCTCACCTACATTCGATGCAAGCCACAAGCTTTCCGGCTGGTAACGGTGATCGCACCTACGATGCCAATGCATTCCGATTTGGCGTCGAATGGGCCTGCATTGATGACTTGATTTCGATTGAAGCAATCGTGCCGTTTTATGATTCGATCGGTTCGGAAGTGGATGACACGAACTTCAACGGCATTGGCGACACCGAGTTCGGTAACGTCGCACTCGGTTTAAAAGGATTGCTTTGGTCGAATGACGATGCCGCCCTGTCGGCTGGTTTGCGACTTGAATTGCCAACCCGCGAAGATCAAGAAGGAATCACCTCGGGAGCCGTCATCGAACGAGACACGCTCTTCTTCCAACCGTACGTCGCAGGACTCGCGACGCGTGATGATTGGTTTGCTCAGGGCTTCATCGGCGCACGGCTACGCGACTCTGATGACGATGCGACGACCGGTGGCGTGCCAATCACAAACCTGACCTTCATCACTCGCAATCTTTTCTTTGCGGACATCGGTGTTGGTAAACACATTTGCAAAAGCGATTGCGGCAACGTGCGAGCGATCACGCCGATGCTCGAATTGCACTATCAGCAATCGATTGAAAGCGGTGACCCATTGTTGCTGACCGAAGCCTTGTACGGCTCCAACGTCAACAACCTCAATCTCACTGCGGGCGTAACGACCACGTTTGCCACACAGTCGACCCTTTCGATCGCGGCCGTGGTTCCGCTAAGAAAGAACTCGATCGTCTCAGGCGGATTGACACCTAACCTGGCAATCGACACCGATCGCCTTGTTCCCTTTCAGCTCGCCGTACAGTTCAACCACTACTTCGGCCGGTAACACCACCAAGTCTTCGTAGTGGACGAGACTACGAGTCCCGAATCTCCGTAGTGGACGAGGCTACGAGTCCCGAATCTCCGTAGTGGACGAGGCTACGAGTCCCTTTCACTCTCACCCCAACCGCACGGCCGACAACACAGCCACCACCGGGGACTCGTGGCCTCGTCCACTACCCAATCAGGCTTCGCTGATTTCTTTCAAGCACTGCAACAGCCAATCAACTTCCTCGGACGTGTTGTAGTGAACCAATCCGATGCGAACCATTCCGTCCGGTTCGACGCCCAGCCGTTCGGTCAGCGGCAACGCGTAATAGTTGCCGTGCCAGACGTAGATCCCCTTCGCCGCTAGCCGCGTCGCAAGTTCCTTTGACGTGAGCGATGCGTGCGTGATCGCGATCGTCGGCAACCGTTTGTCAAAATCATCTGGGTTGGTAATCCCCCACAGTTTGATCGCGGGAATCTGTTGAACGCCTTCGATCAGAGTCTTGCAAAGTGAATTCTCGTAGGCGCGAATCGCTTGATACGCGGACTTGAGCGAGGCGCGACGACCAAGCGAATCCTCGCCGCTCGTTTGGCGACCGATGCTGGCCAAGTAGTCAATCGCCGCCAGCGTCCCCGCGATGCATTCGTGATTCTGAGTCCCGGTCATCCATCGCCCAGGCAATGCGTCGGGACTTGGCCTCAACTTGTAGGGTCGAATCGCTTCGAGCAACTCGCGGCGTCCGTACATGATGCCAACGTGCGGACCGAAGAACTTGTAAGCGCTGCAGGCGAGAAAGTCACATCCCCAATCCATCACATCAAGAACGTCGTGGGGCGCGTAGTGAACGGCATCCAAGAAAGAAAACGCGCCAACCTCGCGGGCCATTGCGCAGATCTCTTTGAACGGGTTAACCGTCCCAACCGCGTTGGACGCACACCCGACCGCCACCAAACGTGTGCGCTGCGACAAATGGTCTTTGTACTGCTCGACCCTAAGCGTGCAATCGTCTTTGTCGATGTCGATGACATGAACATGGACGCCGGCGTCCTTGGCCGCGTGGATCCATGGTGAGTAGTTTGCGTCATGCTCGATACCGGACAAGATAATCTCATCACCCGGTTTCCAGTCCTGGGCGAGCGCCCGCGAAAGTGACAACGTCAGCGTTGTCATGTTCGCCCCAAAGAAGACCTCATCCGGATCGTTGCAACCGACCAAGTCGCTGGCCGCGACATGCGCTTGGTCGAGGAATTGATCACTTTCGATGCTCGTCGCGAAAACGCCATCGTGGTTCGCGTTGTGCTTCGTCAAATAGTCGCCGATTGCATCGATCACGCATTGCGGCACTTGTGTTCCCGCCGGCCCGTCAAAGAAGACCGCCTCGCGTCCGACATCACGACGCGAAAGTGCTGGAAATTGTGCTCGAAGGGCTGGAACCAACGTTTCTAAGTTTGTCACTCGGTTCAATCTCTACTGTTTGCGTGGGAGTCGCACGAAATGTTACCCGTCTTGTTACGGGAACTCCAATCGACGGTTTGCCAACGCGGCGCGATCAAATTCCCTGAGCGGCAAGTGCGCACAAGTTAACGTGCGTTCCAACAACCACCCTCCCGCTTGCGGGAGGGTCGGACGCAAAGTCCGGGGAGGGAATGAGTTTCGAAAACAACCCTCTCCGGGCCTTAGAGCCCGACTCTCCCGAGGGAGAGTGTTCAATCGGCAAAATGGTGTGGTAGACTGGCCCCTTCAGAATGGATCGCGACCCGACCGTAAAGATCGCGACGTCAAATTGGACGAAAGAGTAGGGGCCCGACACGGGAGATGTCCCATGCAGGTTCGGTGCCCACACTGCCAAACCGCGCTCGATGTCGACGACAGCGACTCGTTCATCAATCTTTCGTGCACTTCATGCGGATCCCGTCTGGATCTGCTCTCTGACGAAACGATGGACGAGTCGGGTGCGACTTCGACAGACTGGCAGGCTGATCCGAAAGCTGTCAACCATTTCGAGCTTCTCGAGCGAATCGGAAGCGGCGGATTTGGAACGGTGTGGAAGGCTCGCGACACGAAGCTTGAACGCATTGTCGCCATCAAGATTCCTCGCAAGGGCCAGCTCTCACACGAAGAAGCCGAACAGTTCCTCCGCGAAGCCCAAGCCGCTGCCCAGCTTCAACACCGCAACATTGTGAGTGTCCATGAGGTGGGCCGCGATCTCGAAAGCGGTTGCGTCTACATCGTCAGTGACTTTATTCAAGGCAGCCCTCTATCACGTTGGAAGCAGCGCCGAACACTTTCGGCTAATCGCGCAGCAGAAATCTGCATCAAGATCGCCGAAGCACTTCAGCATGCCCACGACAGCGGCGTGATTCATCGCGACATCAAGCCCTCAAACATCATGATGGATCGCGACGGCGAACCACACGTGATGGACTTTGGTTTAGCCAAACGCGAGCATTCGGGCCACAATACGATGGCGATCGATGGGCACGCGTTTGGGACGCCAGCCTACATGTCGCCAGAGCAAGCCAGCGGTGACGCAAGCCGAGCCGACCGGCGAACTGATCTCTATTCACTGGGCGTGATCCTTTTCCAGTTGCTGACCGGTGAAGTGCCATTTCGCGGGAACGGCCCCGTCGTCATCCAACACGTCATCCACGACGACCCACCTCACGTACGCACTCTCAACCGGACCGTTCCAGAAGATCTGGACACGATTTGCTGGAAGCTGATGGAAAAGATGCCTCAGCGCCGGTACGAATCGGCAAACGCTCTTGCAGAAGAACTTCGACGCTTTCTTCGAGACGAACCGATCACCGCGAGACCCCTCTCGGCACCGGGGCGACTTTGGCGGTGGTGCAAACGCAAACCTGCGATTGCTTCGTTGGCAACCGCTTTTGCATTGGCCGTGATTGTTGGCTTCGTCGGAATCACAACTCAGTGGCGACGCGCTGAAACGAAAAGCGAAGAGGCAACGCTCTCGGCGGCCGCAGCACGACGCGCCGCAGCGGGTGAAAAGCGGTCGCGTGCGTTGACCGAGCAGTACCTCTATATCGCTCGGATGAACACCGCACAGCAAGCGTTTGAGCTTGGCGACATGACGCGCGTCCAGCGAATCCTTGACATCTACGAACCTCCGTTTCAGGGTGAAGACCGACGCGGCTTTGAATGGTTCTATTGGAAACGCCAAAACCAATGTTGGAAGCAACGCTTTGAAGGTCACGAGGCACCCGTGCTTTGCGCTGACGTGACCAGCGGCGGGGACTTCATCGCGTCAGGCGACCGTCATGGAACCCTCTGCATTTGGGACGTATCCGACGGAAGCCGCAAAACAATCCAGGCGCACGACCGCACCGTGTTTGCGTTGGACATATCGCCCGACGGAAGCACCGTGGCCACTGCCGGATTCGACCAAATGATCCGACTATGGGATCTAAAGAGTTGCCAAAAGCTGGACGAATGGAAAGCCCATGCGGGATCCGTCTTTTCCGTTGCCTATTCGCGTGACGGAAAGTCCCTCGTCTCTGGCGGCAGCGATACCCTTGTCAAACTCTGGGACCTCGCCACGAAGACGGCACAATCCTTTAGCGGCCACATTGACTTTGTCTACAGCGTCGCGTTCAACAACGACGGAAGCCGAATTGCATCGACCGGACTCGACCGTAGCGTACGCGTTTGGGACGCGCACACAGGACAGCTGATTGACGAGTTGAACGGACACCTCTTGGAATGCTGGAGTGTCTGTTTTTCTCCCGACGGCACTCAATTGGCCAGCGCCAGCGCTGACAAGACCATTCGACTTTGGGACCTCGACAAAGGCGAACTTGAGGAAGTGCTCGAAGGTCACACCGGTCGAGTGCGCGACATTGCCTATTCACCTTGCGGCAACTTTGTTGTCTCGGTTGGAAACGATCGCACCATCCGTGCATGGGATCTGACTGTCGAACAGGAACCGTTACGTGTTCCCAGGAGAGACCTCAACCGTTGGCCTGACCACTTCTTTGAGGTGATGAGTCTTCCCGAGGGCCGGCAATCCACTTCACGTGTTGGGCACGCATCGAGTGTCAATTGCATCGCCTTCTGCGGAGAGGGAAGCCGAATCGTCACTGGCAGCAATGATTTTTCTGTCGTGCTTTGGGATTTGCCTCAGCTGATCGAGAAAGATGAATTCGATCTCCACGACGGCTCCATTAACTGGCTAACCTTTACCCAAGACGGCAAGAAGCTTGTCACCGCAAGCAATGACCGAACCGTTCGTTTCTGGGACCCCGATAGCATCGTCCCTTTGGGTGAACCACTCAAACACAACGGACGTGTCCTCTCCGTCGCGATCTCACCAGACAACCAATGGGTTGCATCGGGAACGCTTGAAGGCGAAGTGACACTCTGGGACATGACAAACCAATCCTCCAAGGTGCTGCGGCAACAAAAAGGGGGCGTGTCGTGTGTAACCTTTTCTTCTGATGGAACGCAGTTCGTGTCCGCGGGGCACGATTCGGTCGTCCGAATCTGGGACACAAGTACCGGCAAACTCGACAAAGAACTTCTGGGGCATGAAAGCGGCGTTTATAACGCCGTCTTTCTTGAAGATGGCCGATTGGCAACGTCAAGCCGCGACAAAACCATTCGCATTTGGGACATCGAATCCGGATCACAAGTCGCCGTCCTCGAAGGACACGTTGATCGCATTTGGGCCTTGGCAACCCACGGTGACCTGCTCGCTTCGGGCGGCGAAGATCGCTTGATCCGATTGTGGGACTTGAAAACCAACGAGACGATCAAGGTCTTCGTTGGACACGCGGACCTCGTCCAATCACTTGCTTTCTCACCAGACGGTCGCACGCTCGCCTCGGGCAGCGGCGACAAAACCGTGATGCTTTGGGATGTCGCAACGGGCGAATCCAAAACGACCCTCAAAGGACACGACTATCGAGTTTGGTCCGTTCAATTCCATCCCACGCGATCGCTGCTTGCCTCAACAAGCTACCGGCTCAAAACATGGCGCGGCGAAGAACGCCAGCCGTAGGCGGAACCTCCGAGTCAAAACGGCAGTCGTGTGACGTCATCGATGTCACACATGTGATCGCTCTGATGGCGCTGCTTGCAGCCGCATTTCCAAAAAGTGCGTAAAAAACGCCTCGAATTGCGTTTGGCACGCCGCGTGCCTTTCTCTCCACTCCGTTCCCGCCTCTATGACCCTCGAAACGGAGTACAACCATGGCACGTCTTGCAGCAGGCATGGCGATCATCGCATTGGCCCTGACCACAAGCTCGGTCAAAGCGAACGACCTCTACCGAATCCGCCATCACGACTACTGGAATCACGACCTCCATCGCCCCAATGTCGCCGTCCTTGACCAGCTGACCGATCGGCTTGCCATCGTCGCCCGACATCTGGACGAAGACGCCTGCAAACTTTCGCAAGACTATCGAAACAGTCATCGCGTCAAGCACTACGTGACTCGCTTGGATCGGCTGCAACACCACATGCATGACTTACTGCATGACGCATCGCGCCGCTGCCACCAATCGCAAGCTTTGATCAACCACCTCAAAGGCGACGTGCGTGAGTCCAAGGTGTTGTTGGAACGGCTTGATCGTGAACTTGAGTACCAAGGATTCGACGGTGTACGCCCCTGCGACGCGCGTCTGCTGGTTCACATGAGAGAAGTGATTCTGCGTGAAGCCTTTCCGTTGATCACTCGCCTCGAAAACGAACTTTACGGGTACAGGTCCTACACCAGCGCTCGACCCTACATTCACCATCCGAGCCCTCGGCCCCAACCCGTTGTGATTCCCTCGTCTCGGAGTGATCTTGGGAACTTCCAGATGCGAATCCCGATCGGCGGTCGTTGGAGCTTCACGATTCGCTAAACGAACTCCAAGAAACCATGCCAGCCGCTGCGACCACGATCGCAGCGGCTTTCTTTGTGAAGAGATCGTTTTGCGTGGAACCTGCCGCTCAGTGAGCGAGGTCTCACAGTCGAGAACCAACAAGAACCGGTCGAAACGGTTGTCGGGGATACTCGGGCACGCCAGCTCGACTATCATGCCTCCAGTTCGCGACTTGGTCCCTCGTTCGGTTCGGGCATAACCCATGTTTTCAAAGCAGTTTTCATTCGCTTTCTTCATCGTGACCGCGGCCATGCAAATTGGTACCACCACGAATGCCCAGCAAATCGTCGCGCATCGCGGTGCGTCACACGATGCTCCTGAAAACACGCTCGCCGCATTCAAGCTTGCTTGGCAACAGGGTGCCGATGGCATCGAGGGAGACTTTTATCTCACCGCGGACAAAGAAATCGTCTGCATTCACGACAAGGACACCAAGCGTACCGGCGACCGCGAGCTTGATGTTGAATCGTCGACACTCGCAGAGCTTCGTAAGCTCGACGTCGGTCGTTGGAAGAATCCCAAGTGGGCTGGCGAAAAGATCCCCACACTCAAGGAAGTCTTCGGCACCGTGCCCGACGACCGACTTTTCGTAATCGAGCTCAAGAGCAAAGCCAAAATTGTTCCCTACCTGGCTAAGCAATTGCGCCAGCTTGACCAGGGTAACTTTCGAATCCTCATCATTACCTTTGACGCCGAGACCGCCAAAGCGTGCAAAGAATCGATGCCCAACCAACGAGTGCATTGGCTGACCAAGTTCAAACGCAATGTGATTGGTTACAAGCCAACGGCCAAGCAGGTAGGCCAAACGGTTCGTGACACGGGCGTCGAAGGTGTCGGGATGAAAGGGATGAGGGAAGTCATCGACCGTGACTTTATCAACCAGCTCACTGCATCGGGGTGTGACGAGTTTCATGTCTGGACTATCGACGCAATTGAAGACGCCAGGTATTTCGCTGACCTGGGCGCGTTCGGAATCACAACCAATCGCCCCAAAGAAATTGGCGGAGCGATTCACGAAGCCGTCGGCCAGTAGCCTCTGCCTGACCGGCCAGGTTCGTAGGCCGGATCATCGTAGGCCGGATCATCGTAGGCCGGATCATCGTAGGCCGGATCAAGGAGCGACAGCGACGCGGATCCGGCACGAACTAAAGAACGCTACGGCGCCAAAAGCCTGGAGTGGATCGCTCGGTAGACAGGTTCGACTTTTCGATGAGAGACGCGGCGAACCAATTCAATATGCGAAAGCTTGAACCGCACCACATCGTCCACACCTTCGATGGTTGCATTCTTTACTGCCACAACACCATCCCCCTTCCCTTGCCGGATCTCATCCAGGTCTCCCAGCAACGGTTCAATCCTGGGGCGAAAAAGGTGGAAGACTTCGCTACGCCGGTCGAATTTTTGCAACAAGTTCCCAAAACGTGTTGCGGCGATTGAGTTCACCGGACTGCCAGTTCCAACGATCGTCGTGTAACGAACGTGGGCGCGCCGCGGCCGCGCGTTCAGTGTTTTCAAGAAATCGGATTCGGGGATCAGGTCGCGCATCGAGTCGGACGAAGGCTCGTGCATGATCACGGCAACGACATCTTTCAAGTTGAAGTCGCCTCGCGTGACCAAATCCGAAAGCGCAGGCAAGCTCGCCAAGGCCGATCCACGATGTGGCGTTGCGATGGTGATCAGCTGGGTGATCGCCGAAGAAGTGATTGCATCGTTTTCCGTCCACTCGCGACCGACCAGCCCGCCCATGGAATGACCGATGATGGTGATCTCGGGCGGATCAATCCCGTGCTTGGCGACCGCAGCTGCGACCGCTTGGTCGACAACTTCGGATACCTGTTTCGCTGAATCGGCAATGGCCTGTTGGTCATCATAGGCCACTGCGGCGGTCGCATAACCACGCTCGCCAAGATACTCGCGCATGGGATCAAAGATCCCGGGATGACTTTTCAATCCATGAATACAGATCACCAATGGTCGGTCTTTGACCTTGCGATGCCAATGGCGATCCAATTCGATGGAAGCTTCGGTCGCTTGTTGATGGTCAAGCGACTTACGGTTGAAGCGAACTCGAATCGCGGGTTGATCGTCTTCGTCGCGAACCACATCCAAGAGCACTTTGTCGCGAGCGGCGAAGTTGATGCCACGCATCGTCACAGCGACGAGTTCTGAATTCAGGTTCATGCTCCCGCGCGGAAAGATCTTTTCGGCCGTCGCCACATCAAGCGAAAGCGTATCGGCAACCGCGCCCGCAACGTCCTTCCAGACGACGCGTCCCTTGTCGGCCGGAATGACAACTTCGATCGGTTCGGGCCGGTCCCGCGCGTCCTCATCCTGCCCAATCGCTGGCTGCCCGAAAACAGGATTGAGAAACCAGCCGACCAGCGCCGCAATGATCCAACGGCTAATCATTTGTTGACCTCATGGCCACGGGAGGGCCGATTTATTGAGAAAAGTGTTGTATTCATCGTACACGATCCTGCGTAATTAACGGCAAAACGTCGCAGAACGAATGAGCGACGGCGGTAGCGTGAGCTCCCCAAAATGCCTGATTCTGCTTACAATGGTCGTCCCGCCTGAATTTGCCGCGTCCCCGATCATGAGCATGGAATTGCTTTCCCTTGGGTTTCGCCGCTTTCCCACCCCAATCACCCAGTGATCAATGGCTCAGCGCCTCTTTCTTTGCACTTTGTTTCTGCTCATCGCAGCCCTTGGACGTGCTCAATCGGTTCCTAAAGACATAGGAGCCTTTCTGAACCAGAACTGTTTGGATTGTCACGAAGGTTCTGAGGGAGAAGGCGGATTCGATGTTTCCGCATTACCAGCGATTGACGAACCAGGTGCGATGGAGCGTTGGGCTCGCTTGTACGATCGTGTCGTCGATGGCGAGATGCCGCCGGCCGACTATGGCGAGCTGGACGAAGCGGAACTGAATCACTTCAAGAAAACGGCTGGCAATTGGTTGCGCAAGACGCAAGCCGAATCCTTTGCGTCGACCGGACGCGTGCAGGCCAGGCGTCTGACAAATGTCCAGCTCGAGCGGACGTTGCACGACCTGCTGGCAATCGACATTCCGCTGTCCAACCTCATGCCCGACGAGCAACGGACCGAAGGATTTGTGAACATCGCCGATGGCCAGCCGATGTCACACTTCCAAATGGAATCGCACTTGACCGTGGTCGACGCGGCATTGGATGAAGCCTTTCGACGTGCTGCAGAGAAAGAGGCTTCCGAGGTCGAAGAGTTCTCAGCCCGACGTCTTGCTCGCGAGAATCCGAGACGGCGATGTCGTGATCCCGAAATGCTCGATGGCAAAGCCGTGGTCTGGTCAAGTTCGATGGTCTTTTATGGCCGCATCACTTCGACCACCGTTCCCGAGAGCGGCTGGTACCGAATCCGCTTCAGTGCGTCAGCGGTCAACAAACCGAACGACCATGGCGTTTGGTGTACCGTCCGCAGCGGCCGATGCACTTCGGGCGCACCACTGATGTCGTGGATCGGTGCGTTCGAAGCGATGGACGATGCATCCGAGTGGACCTACGAGGCATGGCTTCCCAAAAACCACATGGTCGAAATTCGGCCCGGTGACGAAACGTTGAAACGAGGTCGGTTCCGCGGTGGACAAGTCGGCGCTGGCGAAGGCGGACCTCAAAACGTTCCCGGTGTCGCTTTGCACAACATGACGATCACCCGAATCCATCCGGGCGGACCGGTTGCCACGGTCCAGAAGCATTTGCTTGGCGAAATGAAGTTCAAGCGGCAACGCGGCGAACTGGTTTGCATCGACAAAGATCCAGCAGCGTCGGTCACTAAACAGCTCAAGCGCTTCGCACGACGCGCCTTCCGCAGGCCCGTATCGGACGAAATCCTGAAACGCTACACCGATCCGGTTCGGCGCATGATCGACGATGGCGGCGATCCGATCGCGGCGCTTCGCAGCGGCTACCGCGCACTGCTCTGTTCGCCGCGATTCATGTACTTCAGCGAAACGCCGGGCCCGCTCGATGATTTTGCCGTCGCTTCACGGCTCAGCTACATGATCTATGGCAGCATGCCTGACGCGGAACTCATGCGTTTAGCCAAACAAGGGCGTTTGGTTGACGCCGAAGTGCTCAGGTCGCAGGTGCGACGGATGCTCGAGACGCGTCGCGGCAAAGGCTTTGTGAAAGACCTTTCGGCCCAATGGCTTGATCTGGTCGACATCGACTTCACCGAACCCGACCGCAAACTGCATCGCAATTTCGATATCGTTGTCCAAAACGCGATGCTCGCCGAAACTCACACCTTCCTCGAAGAACTTCTCGACGACAACAAGAGCGTGTCGGCGATCGTTGATTCGGACTACACCTACCTCAACAGCCGGCTGGCGCGGTTCTACAACATCGATGGCGTCAAAGGCGACGCGTTAAGAAAAGTTGCAATTGACCCCAAGGATCATCGCGGGGGCCTGATGGCGCACGGTGCCCTATTGAAAGTGACGGCCAACGGAACCAACACCTCACCAGTGCTGCGCGGCATTTGGGTTTCAGAACGCATTCTTGGCGTCCCGATTCCGCCGCCGCCCACCAACGTGCCTGCCGTCGAGCCAGACATTCGCGGTGCAAAGACGATTCGGCAACAGCTCGAAAAACACCTGTCCGACACTCAATGTGCGAATTGCCACAAGAAGATTGATCCGCCTGGGTTTGCACTCGAGAACTTCGACGCAGCCGGTCGCTGGCGAGAAAATTATGCTGCCGTCTCGGGAGGTCGCATTCGCAAAGGCCCCGACATTGACCCGAGCAACCGCCTTGCTGACGGAAGAACGTTCACCGATTTTGCCGAGTTCCGTCGCTTGCTGGCTGTCGATACCACACCGATCGCAAGGAACGTCGCCGAAAAAATGTTGATTTACGGTACAGGTGCCCCCATCACCTTTGCCGATCGACACATCATCGACCAGCTGGTCGAAAAGACTGCCGAACAGGACTATGGGATGCGTTCGATTCTTGAAGAAGTTGTCTGCAGTCCCATTTTCCTAAGCAAATAGAACCACCACCAGCCACCGCATCGTGCCGCATTGCAGCACACCCGCCTTGGAGATCTCAACAAGATGAGCTTTTTCAAAAAGTCCGTGAATGTCTGTCGCCGTCAATCACTCGATCGGCGCACCGTTTTGCGTGGCAGCGGTGTTGCGATGAGTCTGCCTTGGTTGACCGCGATGCGCCCCGCGATGGCCAATACAGCAGAGGTCGAAGCGTCGCCCAAACGATTCGTGGCAATGACACTCGGGCTCGGCCTGGTTGCTGACAACCTCTTTCCCGATGACGCTGGCAGCAACTACACAGCTTCGCCCTACATGCAACCACTACAAGACCTGCGCGACAAAGTGACCGTCGTTTCCGGAACCTCGCATCCGGGTGTCAAAGGCGGACACCGGGCGGAAGCGAGCATCTTGACGGCATCCGCAATGGGAACTTCCGGACGTGCCAAGAATACGATCTCGATCGATCAATTGATGGCCAAACATCTCGGTGACGCAACACGCTACGCATCGCTCGTGCTAAGCACCGATGGCAGCACCAGTCCCTGCTATACCGAGAACGGTGCGATGATCCCGCCCGAGGACCGCGCATCACGCTTGTTCGCGAAATTGTTTGTCGACGAATCCAAGCAACAGCGCGCACTACAAGCCCAACGCGTTCGCCAAGGTCGTAGCATCATGGATGCGGTCGGCGAAGACGCAAAGTCGTTGCAACGAGAGTTGGGCGCGGGTGACCGCGACCGCCTTGATTCGTTCTTCACCAGCGTCCGCCAACTCGAACGGCGAATGGCGGAGTCCGAGAAATGGGCAAAGCGTCCCAAACCCAAAGTCGAAATGAAGATGCCGGTCGACATCAGCGATCCAAGCGACTTGATCGGACGTCAAGCCGTGATGTGCGATTTGATCAAGCTGGCATTGCAAACCGATTCAACTCGATTCATCACCCTTCACATTCCAGGTGCCGGTGGGGTTATTCCGATCGAAGGTGTCGACCAGGGTTACCACAACCTTTCGCACCACGGGCTCGATGAAACCAAGTTGGAACAGCTCGCGCTGGTCGAAACGGCTCTTGTTTCGCAGTGGGGCAATTTCCTGCGTGACCTAGGCGGTGCAGAAGATTCGGAAACTTCCTTGTTGGACCAAACCACGGTGCTGATGACGAGCAACCTTGGCAACGCTTCGAATCATGACAACCGCAACATGCCCGTCCTGTTGGCGGGCGGTGGGTTCAAGCATGGCCAACACTTGGCGTTCGACCGCAAGAACAACTACCCGCTGCCAAACATGTTCGTCTCGATCTTGCAAAACGTCGGACTCGAGGTCGACAAGTTCGCAACCAGCACCGGGACGATGGACGGGTTGGCCTAAACCGGGATTGCCAAAAACACCGGTGCTCCTAAACAACTCGTGTGCATTTGCGCCGAAAACCTCGACCATTGTCGAGGCGACAGCGTCTGGGTGACGGAATACAATTGTCTTGGCTGCAACCTGTTTCGCACATCCTCCCTCCCAGCTCGCTATTCTTGATGCTACCGATCCGACCCTTTGCCTGGCTCGCACTGAGCCTTGTTTGTTCAATCGGCATCGCCGATTTCCCTGAACTCTTCAACACCGAACCGCTCGCTGAATCGACGCGAATGGATGCGGAAAAGGCGGCCGCGTCGATGTCGCTTCCTGAGGGATTTCGCGCATCGGTGTTCGCTTCCGAGCCCGACGTGCAAAACCCCATCGCGATGGCGTTTGACCTGAAGGGGCGGCTTTGGATCGCAGAAAACTACACCTACGCCGAACGGAGTCAGCGTTTCCAACTCGATCTGCGCGATCGGATTGTGATCTTCGACAACACCGACGGCGACCGCTTCAAGAAGCGAACCGTCTTTACCGACAACGTCCAAATGCTGACCGGTTTGGAAGTGGATCATGACGGCGTCTGGCTCATGTGCCCGCCCAAACTGATCTTCATTCCCGATCGAAACCACGATGACATTCCCGACAATCCGGGTGAAGTCGTGCTCGATGGCTTCACTGTCGCCCAACAGAATTTTCACAACTTCGCCAACGGGCTACGGTTCGGACCTGACGGCTGGCTATATGGACGGTGCGGTGGATCATGCCCCGGTCGCATCGGCCAACCAGGAACGCCCGACGAACATCGCCTCGCACTCGAAGGCGGGATCTGGCGTTACCATCCGAAACGCAAGACAGTCGAAGTGTTGACCGCTGGAACGACCAACCCGTGGGGTCATGATTGGAATGATCATGGCGAAATGTTCTTTGTGAATACGGTCAATGGTCACCTTTGGCACTTGATTCCAGGAGCCCATTTCACTCGGCCATTCACACTCGATCCGAATCGACGCACCTATCAATTGATCGACTTCCACGCCGATCACTGGCACTTTGACACCGGTGCGAGCTGGACCAAGTCTCGCGATGGGGCCGCGAACTCCTACGGTGGTGGCCACGCGCATTCAGGAACATTGATCTATCGCGAAAACCAATGGCCGAAAAAGTACCGCGGCAACCTGTTCACGCTTAACTTTCATGGCCGACGCGCCAACCAAGAAACGTTGCATCGTCGCGGCAGCGGTTACGTCGCTTCACACGCCAAAGACTTCTGCCTATCCAAAGACACTTGGTTCCGTGGAATGGAAATGATGGCAGGCCCTGACGGCGGCGTCTTCGTTCTCGACTGGAGCGACACCGGTGAGTGCCATGAACATACCGGTGTGCATCGAACCAGCGGTCGCATCTTCAAGATCAGCTACCCAGGCGCCGACAACCGCAACCCGTCGGAACACGAAACGCGTGCCTATCATTTGCGAACCGATCGCAAAGCGTTGCTCGCTCGAGCCGCCAATGGTGATTCGCTCGAATCGGAAATCGCAAAGCTCGTTAACATCATCAGCACGCCATCGAACAAATCTTCGGTTCGAGTTCAATCGCTGCTGACATTGTTCACACTCGATGCCGCCACCCCGAGCTTCTTGAGCGACCAACTTGCGGACAAGGACGAGCATGTTCGGGCATGGGCGATTCGGATGCTCACCGACACCTGGCAACTGGACGACCCGATGGGTCCAGTCTTTGTTTCGAACGAGGAAGCCGAACGAATCGAAAGGGAAGCGACACGTCTCCTGCCGCGCCTCGTCGCGATTGCCGAAAAGGACTCCTCCGCGCTCGTTCGATTGACACTGGCATCGACGCTGCAACGATTGCCCGTTTCGTTGCGTTCCCAACTCGCCGCATCGCTCGTCAAGCATGGCGAAGATGCCGACGACCACAATCTTCCGCTCATGATCTGGTACGGGCTCATCGCCGTCGCCGATCACGATGCAACACAATTGGTGACCGTCGCCGAGAATTGCCAGCTCCCCACAACGTTGCGTTTGATTTCTCGCTGCCTTGCGGAAGAAATCGAAAAACAACCGAAAGCAGTGAGCGCGTTGCTCGCAGTGAGCGAGAAACGAAACGACGAACTTTATCAAAGGGAGGTACTGGCGGGATTGAGCCTTGGATTGAAAGGCTGGAGACGCGCCCCGAAACCGTCCAACTGGGATGCGTTCACGGCAAGGCTCACCAGCCGCAAGCACCAACCTTTGATTCAAGAGCTGAGCGCGGTTTTTGGTGACGGGCGGGCCCTGGACGAACTAAAACGCATCGTCAAAGACACCAAAGGGGCGGCCCCCGAAACACGCATCGCGGCTTTGGAAACATTGATCCAAAGTGAACCGGACGATCTGCGAGCGTTTTGTGAATCGCTGATGACCGATCAAAAGGTCAACGTGATCGCCGCACGCGGGCTTTCGAAGTTTGACGACCCCAAAATCGGTGAACTACTTGTCAAACGTTATCGTAATGTCCGTGGAAACTTCCGGCCGCAAATCATCTCCATCCTCGCATCACGCAAATCGTTTGCGTCGTCGTTGCTCGATGCGGTTGGTGACGGCCAGATTCCTCGCAGCGACCTAACAGCGTTTCATGTTCGTCAGATCCACAGCCTTGATGACGAGGCGGTATCAAAGAAAGTGGGCAAGGTGTGGGGCGAACTTCGCGAATCCTCTGCCGAGAAAAAGGAAGCGATCGAAACGCTAAAGCGGCGACTCGATTCCACCACCCTCGCCAAAGCCGACAAGAGCAACGGGCGAAAGCTGTTTGTCAAGAATTGCCAAAACTGCCACCGGCTCTACGGCGAAGGCCAACAGATCGGCCCCGACCTCACAGGGTCAGACCGCGGAAACATGGATTACCTGCTGGGCAATATCGTCGACCCGAGTGCCGTGGTCGACAAAGACTTTCGCATGACCATCTTGCTGCTGGATGATGATCGGGTCGTCAACGGATTGGTTGTCGACGAATCCGATCGCACGCTCACGCTTCAGACAGCGACGGAGAAACTGACGATTGACCGCGACACCGTTGTGGGGCGAAAGGTCACCGACAAATCTCCGATGCCCGACGGCATCCTGGGCGTGCTGTCCGACAACGAAATACGCGATCTCATCGGATACCTGCGGCATCCAAGTCAGGTTCCGCTGCCATGATCGCGCCACTGGAGTGGGGATCACTCCAAATTCAAACTCGCAAGGAAACGTGGGACCTCGACCGACTGTGCGGATTCGCCAGTCGCAACAATCCGCTGCGTCCGTTTTTGATTGTCAGCAAAGTCCTCGGCAAACACATCCCCTGTGACCCTTTCGAACTTGTAGGTGCTTGCGATGCGCTGCTTGCAAGCTGTCCGCCGCTGAATCAAACAACGTGCGTGATTGGGATGGCCGAAACGGCGACAAGCCTCGGCCAAACCTTTTTCGAGCGGCTTTGGCAATCGACCGACTGCCAAGGTGTCTATGTTCAAACAACGCGTTACAAGCTGTCACGCCCCGTCGCGCTAACCACAGAAGAATCTCACAGCCACGCGACCAGCCATCTCGTTTATGAACCGACGACCGAACAAGCTCGCGAGGCTTTCTTTGGCGCAAACACGCTTGTCGTTGTGGATGACGAGTTCACTACCGGAGCCACTGCGGCCAAACTCGTGGCCAACTATGCGAAATCATGCAACAGCAAACTCGGCCGCATCCTGCTAGTCTGCTTGACCAATTGGATGAACGACAAATCGATTGAATCCGTGACGCAGCAAATCGAGCAGGATACCGGAGTTTGTCCCGAGTTTGTTTCCTTGCTCTCCGGTGAGTTGAACTTCACTCGCAACGAGAAAGCGATCATCGATGCCCGTCACACGGCGGTTGGCGGGACAGCCAGCCACGATACGATCCTTGGCGGCGAAACGATTCGCCGAGGAATCACGGCGCCGCCCACTTACGATTTCGAAGCACTTCTTGAGGGACGATCTCTCGCAGAAGAAGTTGCCGTGATTGGCAGTGGCGAATACATGTATCCGCCGTCGTTGCTTGCACGTTGGCTTCACGAACGTGGACACCGTGTGACCCTACAATCCACAACGCGCTCGCCGATCGCCATTGGTGGTGCGATCGAATCGTCGATCGAATTTGTGGACAACTACGGCGATGGCATCAAGAACTACCTCTACAACCACCAGCCACGCACGCAGACGCCCAATCGGGACATCGTCGTTTGTTACGAAACGTCCCCGATCGACAAGCGACACAATTTGCCGACACAATTGTCTGCGATAACGGTCTACCCAGATCGAACGATGTCGACTTGAAGACGCTGATGCGACCATGCCCAAACCAACACCCAAACGCCGGCAACTCACATTCCAATCGCTTGGCGATGCCGTCACCGAGACCGAGCGTCTGCTCCAATCCGGATATGAGCGAGGCGGCAATTGGTCGCTCGGGCAAATCTGCTACCACCTGCGAACCACGCAAGACTGCAGCGTTGATGGATACCCAAAATGGATGTCACTGTTCGCGCCGATCCGCCCCATCTTCCGACGTTTGATGCTTCCCCGAGTCCTCAACGGCACGTCGCCAGCTGGCGTCAAAACAGCCTCGGTGTTCATTCCACCCAATGAACTCGAGGACGCGTTGGAAGTCGAGGCTTTCGCTGAAAGTGTTCGCCGCGTGCTAGAACACGAAGGCGACTATTACCCGCATCCTGGGTTCGGACATTTTGATCGCAAAGGCCTTGAGGAGTTGCATGCAGCACACGCCTCGCATCACCTCGGTTTCCTACACGATCAAAGCAGCTCCTGAAGTTCCTCGACCGAAATGATCGGCACACCAAGCTTCTCGGCTTTGACACTCTTCGACCCTGAACCGCTACCGGCGACCAGATAGTTCGTCTTCTTCGAGACACTGCCGGTACACTTGCCACCGAGCTCTTGAACGACTTGTTCCCAGTGCCGTTTTCCTTCTTCGAAACCACCACTAAAGCAGAAGGTGACTCCAGTCAGCTTGCCCGTCTTTGGCTTTTCCGGTTCGACGTAATCAAGTAGATCGTCGATTTCGGACGCATGCTCAGCAAGGTATTTCTGAATCGTCTCGGCAGTCTTTTCGCCGATGTCCTCGACCTCTTCAAGTTGCTCGACCGAAGCGCCGCGAATCTTGTCAAAGGAACCAAAGTGGTTTGCCAGCGCGCGCCCGGCCGATTTTCCGGCGGCGTCGATTCCAAAGCTTGCGAAGAGTTGCCAAAGCGGGATCGGCTTCTTGTTTTCTTTTGCGGCGGTGATCTGTTCCTGTAACTGATCATCGTCCAGCTTTTCGGGCGCGGGAATCATTTGAATCCCACCGATCGCCAACAGCGATTGGCGTTTCGAAAGCCCCGTCGCTTCCGCCCTGGCAACATCAAGTCTGTAGAAATCGGCCGGTGCCGAAACCGCGCCCCCTTCGACCAGTTGTGCAACTCGGCTTTCACCGAGCCCCAAAACGCCAAACGTCGAAAGGTAGTGGCATAGTGAGCTGACGTTTTGGGCCGGGCACTCGTCGTTTTCGCAAACGAGTTCGAGCATTTCCTCGGTGCCGCCGGTGACCAGCTTGGTCGCTTCCTGGCACGAGGGACATTCCTCAGGAAAATCGGGCTCGCCCTGCCCATCAATAACGCCGGTTACCTTCGGGATGATCTTGCCCGCTTTGCGAACTGAGATCTTCGAACCGATTGTGATTTGATTGCGTTGCATGAAACCGGCGTTATGCAACGTCGCACGCGACACGTTTGTTCCGGCGAGGCGAACGGGTTCAAAAATCGCCACACTGACAATCTTTCCTGTGCGACCTGTTTGCCATTCAATTTCGCTGATGACCGGCGTCGCTTCCTCCTCGCGGAATTTCCAAGCGATCTTGCCACGCGGATTACCGGTCGCGCGTTCGCCGTGGCGTCCCAACTGCTCTTGGTCTTCGAGATTGTTCACGCCCACGATCACACCGTCGACTTCATAATCGAGATTGGGCACGTTCTCTTCCATCGCGGCCAAATCGTCGAATTCAAAGATCTTGGTTTCGCAGTAGGGCACACCAAGCACATCACGGCACCAATCGGCTCGTTCGGTTTCACTCGAGTACGGCGGACTCGTCAAGCCTTCGATCGAATAGGCGAGGAAGCTCAGCCGCATCTGCTTGGTCTTCTCGGGCTGTTTGAACTGGCGAATACCGCCGGCCGCGTGGTTGCGCGGGTTGGCGCGCAGCTTCTCACCAGCCGCTTCAAGTTCTTGTTGGACCGTTTCAAAGTCGGAAAGTTTGCAGATCAACTCACCGCGAATACTGCAGGTGACCTTCTTTTTCAGTTTGGTCGGAATCCCTTCGACATACTTACACTGCTCGGTGACGTCCTCGCCATGCACGCCGTCGCGCGGTCGAAGTCCAGCAGCGACAAGCTTGCCATCTTTGTAGTAGATGCCAAGGGCGACACCATCAAGCTTGTACGCCTGATAGAAGTAATCCTTGGCAAACTCGAACAACTCGCCCTTGTAGGTTTTGCCACCCAACGAGTCCATCTTGCCTTCGCGGATCTTCGCCGTCGCCCCCTCGGTCGAATCAACCAGCCATTTGAAGAGCATCTCTTCCTGAGTGGCGACGTCTTCATGGCTCGCCTTTTCAAGCGACGTCATCGGCGGATCATGCACGATCTTGCCGACATCCGTGACGTAACTTGACGCCGTGGCTGCATCGAACAGATCCGAATCGGGACGCAGCTCGGCCAACTCGCGTCGCAGCGCATCGTACTCGCCATCCGAGACGATGATGCCGGTATCGGGGTGCAAACAATCTTCGCCGCTTTCGTACAGCGTATCGAGACGCCGGATGATCCGTTCCAAATCATCGGCGCGACCCGACTTCGATGCGGAGTTTGCTTTTGCCAAGATGATTCCCCCAACAAACGTTACAGCGGCGACCAATTAGCGGGCCAAGACAAGTTCCAAATCAAGATATGGGATGCCCCACCCCCATGGAAGACCCGCGGTCACGTCCGCGATGCAACGGTAGCGGCGACAGCAGCAAAACCGATCATCGCAATCACGGCAAAGATCCACTGAAAGGTGACGACAAAAAGAAACGCCATCATCGCAGCACAGATCAACACCAATGTGGTCGTGTGATCGGTCGCCTCACCAGCACCGTCAAGTTCGGTGGGCGCGCCGGCGGGCGCGTCATGTTCGACCGCGTCGATCGGCGGCTCATAGGGATTGGGCAAAGCGGCGTTTCCCAAGGTCGATCCACGAACCTCCCTGCGTTACCGAACGCCCGAATCCGTTCCGATTTGCACCTTGATCGAACCGAGCATTTTTGTGAGCTGCTTTTCTTTGGTGCTCACAAACAGGATGTTGTCCAACACGATTGCGCGTTTTTCGGTCGTTGGATGCAAGATCAAACGTCCCGCACCGAGCAACATGAATTCGAACACGTCGTTGATCTCTTTGTCGACGCGCAAATTTGGTGCTGGGTAGCGTTTCAAATCACTCAGCAAACCATGATGGTGCAACAGTTCGTTGTTGCGTAGTTCCCAATAGTTGAATTTGACGCTGATAAAGATCGCCAAGTACATCAAGATCATCGCGGCCGAGATGCAGTAGTAAAACGTTGCATTCGCTGCCGGATGCAGCCGCGAGAAGATCCCGTCAGCCGCAGGCATCATGCCGGACTTGTTCAATAGCCAAAGCCCCAGACCGAGTGTCGTGACGACAAACACAAGGGTGAGCGATGTCGCTCTGGGGAAGTCGAACACGATGACAAACATGTTCGCCATCATGACGACCAAGAAGATCCCGGTCATCGTGACTGGCAACTTCAGTGTCGCCGGATTGACTGATTGATCGACAAAGGAAAGAACGACCGCTGCAATCATCGAGACAATGAGCGTCGGGTACATGAAGATGAATTTTGGGTAAGGCACCAGCAGGACGCGGTTGACCTTCTTCGGATCGCTCTCCTTTTCAGAGGTCGGTTCTTCGGAAGCTGCTTCGGTGGTCTCTTCTTCCGTGGTTTCTTCGTCGCTCATCTCGCATTCCCTATGTGATCTTCGTGTCGTATCGCCCTGATTCCAAAGCGAACGCTTCAAGGTTGTGAGTCTTTTCATGTCGCCTTTCGCTCAGCGAAAGTAGCGTCCGCAAACGCAACTTATGCAGAGCAAAAGGCGACTCTTTCGAAACTCGGCCGAAAAACTCAGCCTCTCAGCGTTTTCCTAGGCTCGATCGACGCGTTTTTGGGGCGCGCCGCTGCCCAAACCGGACTCGACTGCCTCGAATCCTGGACGTGATTCTACGCCTCTGGTGCGGTACGTGCGACGCCCGAAGATCTCGAAACGCTCAGGCGACCAATTTCCAGCCGCTACGGTATTCACGTTGGATGAATTTCTTCAAGTCAGGACGCCCTTTGATCTCCATCTTCTCGCGATCCCAATTGAGCACCGTGTCGGGCTCTCGTTGAGCCAGCACACCCAACAAAATCGTCTCGGTCATTGGCCCAGCGAGGGAGAAATTCGACTCACCCTGATCGATTTTCCCAGAAACGGCATCCATCCATTCTTGGTAGTTGTTCTGACCACTGGCACGCGAAAGCGATTGTTCAGGCCACTCGAAATGGTCGATCTTGCTGTCTGTCTTCAGCAACCAGTTGCTCTTGCTACGGTTGAAAAAGAGTTTTCCCCGGTCTCCGATAATCACACTGCCGAATTTCGAAAAGTCTTCGCCGTCAAGCACTTCTTCACTCGGATGGTTGTACTCGTTCCCGTTCTTCACCAGAGTCCAGGAGTCGCGGTCGAAATGGGCATCGACATAGCCGTCGTACCAATGGAATTTGAAACCTTCTTTGGAGGCGTATTGCGTGGGCCCAAAATCCCATGTGATCACCGAATTGATCGGAGGCGAAAACTCCGTGGCGCCGTTCTGTCTGGCAATCACGCTGCGCGGCGCAAGTCGCGGACCTTCATCGGGCTGCATCGACCAGTAACCGACGTCCATGATGTGACAGGCCATGTCCCCAAGTGCCCCCGTGCCGTAATCCCACCAACCGCGCCAAGCAAACGGAGCGATGTGGGGGTTGTAATCGACCCACGGCGCTGGGCCGACCCATTGATCCCAATCAATTCCTTCGGGAACAGGTTGCTTCGGCGGTGGTGACGCAAACCCTTGCGGCCAGATCGGACGATTGGTCCAAGCATGGATTTCCTGCACCCTGCCGACGACGCCTGCGCGAATCAGTTCAACGCAACGACGCATGTGGTCGTTGGCGTGAGCCTGATTGCCCATTTGAGTTTTCACTCCCGTGTAGCGTGAAATGTCGGCAAGCGCGCGGGCTTCCCAAATGCCATGAGTGAGTGGCTTTTGGCAGTAAACGTGTTTGCCAGCTTGCATCGCCATCGACGACGCATGGTAGTGATGGTGGTCGGGGGTCGAAACCGTAACCGCGTCGACTTTGTCACCCATCGTTTGCAACATTTCGCGGTAGTCAGCAAAGAACCGAGCGTGCGGGTACGTGCCACGCACATCCCCTTTTTTCTTGGCAAGCCGCCCCTCGAACTTCTTGAGCTTGTTGAAGTCAATCACATCAACCAACGCAACGACTTCAAAGCCGGCCGCTGCGGCGCCGTTGATGTCGGCGCGTCCTTTGCCACCAGCACCGATCCCGGCAAGCGTCGGCTTTTCGAGTTTCTTTTCACCCAGCGCGGGAAAGAAATGGAATCCAGCCGCGGCGCCAAAAATCGCGCCAGCCGATTTTGTAAACGTGCGCCTCGACACGGCTTTACGTGAAACGGATTTCCGAGACGGTTGGTTGGAATGCGAATCGACCATCGAATGCGGCCTTGTTTCTGAGGAGGGAGGGCAGGGAGAGCACGCACCATTCTAGCCTCGATCGACATCGGCCATGCGCACCGAATGAGCGTTCAACCCGCGCTGCTTCTACAACTCACCCTTCAAATACTCCAACAGCGCGTCGCGCATCGGCAGGATCCCTTTGTAACGAAGCGTGTCGACGGGGCAGCTCTTCAACACCCCTCGCACGATGCGTTTTCGATCGAGAGTCAGCTCACCAAGCGGACATTGGTGTGTGTGAATGGTGAACAGAATGTGCCCGGTTCTCGGAAGCCGTGAGAGGGTTTGACGTTCGACACGAAAAAAGCAATCGGTTGCCACGGTCGATGGCTGGACGCGATCGGCAAGAACGCGCAATCGACTTGCATGCTTAGGGGATTGATCCAATTGGTCCGAAGGACGGATGCCCCAGTTCATCCGCCAAACCGGTCGCCCTGGTTTCAAACGTTCCAACAACTGCATCGTCGAGCTCCCCATCGCCGCCTCGAATTCGGGAACGGGCGCATGAATCGCGAGTGTTGACTTCCCAAACTTTTTCCGCACGCTCCAGCCACTCGGAAAACAGACAACGCCGGCGATCAGGGGATACCCGTCTCGCGCCTCCATGATGACAAGGTCCTCTTGAACATGACGCGCGACCGACAGCAGGGGCGTCGCCGGATCCAATTCGATCTTTTCGCCCAGCAACTCATTCTTGTCAGCGGACAAGAAAGACGCGCCTTCGAGCACGAGTCCCGCAGCCTCACAGCAAGCCTCATGACTTTCGTCGCTCGCGCAAAAATACTCGTCGCGTTCGTCCCCGAGGAGTTGTCGTTTGATGGTCGTTTCCATTTCGTAATGCCGCGTCGCCTCGATGATCGATTCGTGATCACCAAGGGCGCGAATACCGAATTGGTGTTCGAATTCCGGTTTGTCGAGCGGAAAGTACTTCATCCTGATCTCTTCAGCTGTCTACGCACACCAGGTCCGATCGCTTATCTTGGGCACAACCTTGGTTAACCTGTTTTTTGCAGAGGATGACTCAACGTGTCAACGCATCACGCTTGTCATTGTTGCGGATTGATTCATGCAGTCCCGCCGCTGGACACCGGCCAACGTGCGATTTGCACTCGCTGCGAAAGCACGTTGTTTGTACCTGGACGCGGGCGTCGAAGTGCAACGCGAACGGCAGCTGCGGCGATCGGGGCATTGGCGTTGTTTTGGCCTGCCGTCCTCCTACCCATCCTGACGATCGAGCGACTTGGACAATCGAGTCAACAGAGTATCGTCGGCGGAATCATCGAGTTGTTTCGTCATGGCAGCTATTTCGTGGGATTCGTCGTGCTTCTGTTTTCGATCGTCTTCCCGCTGGCAAAGGTCATCTTGTTGATCGAACTGAGTTGCCTCGAACTGCTGCATCGGCGACACAAAGCGACCACGTTGCGTTTGATGGAACATGTCGGCAAATGGAGCATGATGGACGTCATGCTCTTGGCCTTTCTGGTGATGTTGGTGAAACTTGGCAATCTTGTTCACTTCGAATTTGGGCCAGCCGTGATCGCGTTTGTCTTTTGCGTTGCCATGAGCATGTTGGCATCGATCTCCTTTGACCCTCATTCCATCTGGGACGACGAGCAATGAGTGAAACGAATACCGCCCAGAACGAATTCCCCACGGCCGACGTTAAAGCCGTGCGAGCATTCAGCCTCGGCACGCTCTCGTCGATGTGGCTGTTGACGCTGGCCTGTGTCGCTTTCGCGATTGGTCTGACTTGGTATTCACTCGATGATTCGGGCATCGCAATCAACATTCGGTTTTCAGAAGGTCATGGCCTCAAGGAAGGTGATCCCGTTCGGTACCGCGGGATCGAAGTTGGCCATGTGACCGGAGTGGTGCTGAGCGAAGACCTTTCAAGCATCGATGTCGCGGTCGAATTGAAGACTTCCGCCGCTTCGATCGCCAGCCAAGGATCGCGTTTCTGGATCGTGCGACCCGAAATCGGCCTGACAGGCGTCCGTGGACTCGAAACGGCAGTAGGATCGAAATACATCGCAGTCATCCCAGGCGAATCGAACGCGCATCAAACCCAATTCGATGGTCTCGCATCGCGACCGCCAAGTAGCGTCGGACAAACAGGCATCGAAATTGTCTTGCGTGGCAACGATCGACACGGAGTCAATCCGGGCTCGCCGGTGACCTGGCGCGGCGTTGAAGTCGGACAAGTGATTCGTAGCAGCCTTTCGACCGATGGAATGCATGTCGACACTCGCATTCGCATCCAACAACCGTATCAACGACTGCTATCCCCCAAGTCAAAGTTCTGGGTCACAAGCGGTGTGCACTTTGACGTGGGCGTGACCGGCGTGAAGATTGACACCGAAACGCTTGACGAAATCGCGCGCGGCGGCGTTGCCTTCATCACGCCGGGCGGGGGCGATCCATCCAAAGTATTCGCCGGCGAAGTCTTTCGTCTGTATGAAAAAGAGGATGCAGATTGGATCGCGGCAAGCGAGCCCACGCCGCTTCTCAAACGCAAGCCGCCAGCCTCTGCAACGGTGGTTGCCAAGTGGCAACAAAAACACTTTGGCATCACTCGATCTCACCAAGCGGCCGCATCCGCGGTCACGATCGGCGGTCCGGGCGGAACACGAGCCATCTTCCCAAAAGACACCTTCGCTGGTTTTGCCGACGCGATCGGTGGATCGGAGGCATTCTTTTTCCGAGATGGGTCTGGCAATGAAGTGAAAATGAAAGCGACCGATATCGCGCAACTTGAGTCAGAGTACCTTGCCGCAGTCCGCCTCGAGAACGCCGAGAGCTTTGACGCCAGTGCATTTGAGAATGTGCGGTTCAGGCAACCCAATAAACCAGAGGACTGTTTTGCCGTTCGCCAAATCCGAAGTGAAGCGGGTGGCGCAGGGCTGATGATCGAACCGCTCGGCGCCCACGAAATGGCGGACGCAGGCGACTATTGGACCGCCGACGTCGCCCACCTCGACCGCGAAACATGGCACGGCGCTGCCGTCGTTTCGGCCGAAGATGAAAAGGTGATCGGGCTACTCTTGATCTCGGACGAAGTGTCAGGCGTCGCGAAACTCGACATCGACGCCGAACCTTGAGCTAGCGTTCGGCTCACTTGTTTTCGAAAAAGCTGCGTTAGTCGATGCTACTTTCGCGGAGCGAAAGGCGACGATCAGACAAACCGTCGACTAGTTCGGTTCGACGATGATGGTGCGTGTTGCGGCATCCTTGGAAACAACTTTGCCAAAGTCGATGAGCTTGGCCACATCATCGATCGATCCGGTGTACGAGACACGAATGATCAAACGGCCGTTGCTACTGTTTGCCGAAACCGACGTCTGCAATGGCCCACTGAACTTTCGCGTCACGTTGCTGGGGGAAATCCCTTGAGCGAGGTCCATCTGAATCGTGACGCCCGTTTTCGGATCAAACGCCGGCATCGGCGGCCCACCGCCTCCGAACCTCGGGCCGCGTCGTGGCCCAGGACCAAAGGAGCCCGGCCCGAAGGATCCCGGACCTGGATTTGACGGATCGAAGGATCCTGGCCTCGACCGATCGCGACCGCTGCCCATTCCAGCTGGGCCAGGTCGACCGCCGGGACCTCGCATTCGCGACCCGAAGGGCCCAAACTGATTGCCCGCGACGGAATTCGGATCGGGTTCACCCGATTCGGCGCGTCGCTTTGCTTCTTCTAAGGCTTCCTTGCGTTTCGCTTCGGCTGCCGCAAGTTTCCGTTCGTTTTCGAGTTCTTGATCGAGCCGCTGTTGCTCCATGGCGATTTTGGCCTGGCGTTCTGATTCGGCGCGTTCGCGCTCGGCGGCCGCAGCTTCCTTCTCACGATGGTCCTTTGCCAATCGACTTGGCATGATCCCCCGTTCGGCCCGATCAAGGTCCTTTGCGGCAAAGAGTACTTCGGCGACCGGTCCAAGCTCTCCGCTCCTTGAAACGCCAACGCCGACCGAATGACCGTAGACAACGCCCGTCATCTGCTCGGCGTAGTACTCCAGTTCGCTGTAGCGTTTTGACGGCTTGATCTCTTCGGCAAGCTCGTAGCGTTCATTGGCCAATGCGTAGAGCTTCTCGGCAATCTCTTCGGCTTCGGAGAGCATCGGTTGGTAGACGCTCAAGATGTAAGCCTTTGCCGCCTCTTTGTCTTCGAGCGATTCGACGTAAAGCGGGTCAATCTTCTCAGTCGTCTTGGCACCGGCGAGGTTGAATTGGCGAATCAGCTTGATCCGTTCGACATCGATTTCTTCGCCGCGATCGGTGGTCGTTGAAAACTCACGATGTCCGTAACGAAGGTATTCGCGCAAAAAGTTCGTGATCGCGAGCCCCCGCTGCACCATCGGGAATGCCCCCTTGGATTGATCCATTGGGATCTTTCGAAGTTTGGTGCGCATCGCGTCGCGCGCCTCATCATCGAGCGGGCTTTCCGGTACGGTTTTCGATTCAAAAATCGAACCCGGGCGATCGACTTCTTCGACGCCGTCGGTCAGAGCGAGCGCTTGCTCGTCCGTCAGTGGCGCGAGTTTGTTTGCGCGCGTGAGCAATTCGAACGACTCAAGGACCTTCCCAACAAGTTCTTTGCGCTGAGCATCGGTCACGGTGGTCTCGCCGAGTGAGTTGACGATCCGCTGAAGCTCAAGGTCAATTTCGTCGGCGTCGGCGAGGATCGCTTCGCCCGAATCAAAGACCGAAACCGAGGCAGGAATCAAATCGGCTTTGCGCAGCACAACCACGCCAACAACTCCGATGATCCCGAGCAGAACCGTGGCGGAGATGCCAACCGCGGCGATGATCAAACCTTTCTTGCTGCCCTTGCCTGCGCCGCCAGCGCGACGTGCGGGTGGAGGTGAATAACCCCCGCCGGCACCATACCTTGCCGGTGGCGGTGGCTGCGCGGGAGACTGCGGCGGCGGCGTTCCCAAATCGGAAAGCGAGCCAAACAGGTCGTTCGACGGGGCGTTCTGTGGAGCCGCAGGCGATGCCCGAAACGTAAACGTATGACCGCATCCGCCACACTGGACTTGGCCGGTCGGGCCATCCGGAGCAGCGACGTTCAGTAGCGCCGAGCAATTCGGGCAAGCGAGTTGCAATAGGTTCGACATTCATCCAATTCCGAATCGACGATTCACGTCCCAGTCGACGACGCTGCGGCCGCGACAATGCTTCGCCCCGCCAATCTTCTCGCCCCATACACGCCATTCCAATCATTGGAACGGATTTGCTTGGTCCAGAGCAAGGAAGGTAGGGTCATCCGCAAACCAAACTGAGATCGCTAAAATAGACGCCCCGTTCCACGCTTTCCCACCTTTTGGCGACAAATGACCGATTTGCCACCACTGACCGACCATGAACGCGCAACCTACGAGTGGCAAATGTGGGTTCCCGACTTTGGCGAATCGGGGCAGCAGAAGCTAAAGAATGCGTCGGTGATGGTGTCACGCGTTGGCGGCGTTGGCAGCGTCGTGGCATACGAACTCGCCGCAGCCGGCGTCGGAAAACTAGTGCTCGCTCATGCCGGCAACGTCAAACCAAGCGACCTGAACCGTCAGCTTCTGATGACGCACGATTGGATTGGCAAGCCTCGGATCGAATCGATCGAGCGGCGACTCCTGGACCTCAATCCAAGGCTCGAAATCGTTGCCGTCCCCGAAAACGTCAACGAAGAGAATGCCGAAAGGCTCGTCGAGCAATGTGACTTGATCGTCGACTGTGCCCCGCTGTTCCCCGAACGCTTTGCAATGAATCGCCAAGCGGTCCTGCAGGGCAAACCGCTGGTTGAATGCGCGATGTACGAGTTGGAAGCGCACATCACGACCGTCCTTCCCGATCAATCACCATGCCTGCAATGCATCTTTCCGCACGCTCCGCCGACGTGGAAACGACAGTTCCCGGTCTTTGGCGCCGTCTCAGGAACGGTCGCCTGCATGGGTGCGATGGAAGCGGTCAAAATCATTTCTGGTATCGGCGATACCCTTGCCGGACGCTTGCTCCGGTTTGACCTTCGCGAAATGACGTTTCGCACACTGAGCGTCCGTCGTGATCCCAACTGCCCGATTTGCGGCCCGTCAAACAACACCGAGGATCAACAAGTATGACAAAAGTCTTGTTGCCAACCGTCTTGCGACAACACGCTCAAGGGGTACGCAGTGTCGAGGTAGCCGGTGAAACGGTCGGCGCCGCCCTTGCCGACCTCGCCAGCCAGCACCCGCAACTCGGACAGCAGTTGCTTGATGATCAGGGTGAACTGAAGAACTACATCAACGTTTTTGTCGGTGATGAAAACATTCGCGATCGCCAAGGCGCTCAAACACCACTCGATGATCGCGACGAGATCTTGATTGTCCCGGCACTCGCTGGAGGTTGATGGTGTCGGATACTTCGCTGACAAAAGAAGAGTACGCTCGCTATGCGAGGCATTTGACGCTGCCCGAAGTGGGCATCGAAGGCCAGGCGAAACTCAAGGCAGCCAGCATCCTCTTGGTCGGTACCGGCGGGCTGGGATCGCCCTTGGCGATGTACCTCGCCGCCGCTGGGATCGGACGTCTGGGCTTGGTCGATTTTGACAAAGTCGACGCATCGAACTTGCAACGTCAGGTGATCCACGGCACCAAAGACGTCGGCCGCAGCAAAACCGTTTCCGCTGCCGAATCAATCGCCGACATCAATCCGAATGTGCAAGTCGATTGTTTCGACCAAGCCTTCACGGGCGACAACGCGCTGCAAATCGCCGAGCCGTATGACATCGTCATCGATGGCACCGACAATTTCCCGACACGTTATCTCGTCAATGATGTTTGCGTGCTGCAGGGCAAACCAAATTGCTACGGCAGCATCTTTCGCTTTGAAGGCCAAGCCTCTGTATTTGGTTACCAAGGCGGTCCCTGTTACCGATGCTTGTACCCCGAACCGCCGCCACCGGGTTCCGTTCCCAGTTGTGCCGAAGGGGGTGTGCTCGGCGTCCTGCCCGGTGTGATCGGCATGATTCAAGCGATCGAAGCAATCAAGATCGTGCTCGGCAAGGGCGAGACACTTTCAGGCCGGTTGCTGCTTTTCGACGCGATGGATATGAAATTCCGTGAGATGCGCGTCAGTCGCGATCCCAATTGTCCCGTTTGCGGCAACCATCCAACCATCACCGCCCCGATTGACTACGAACAATTCTGTGGCGGACCAAACACTTCAACAGGAAACGACATGCCAGAGCCTCAGAGTCCATGGGACATCGAACCGACCGAACTGAAAGCCAAAATCGACTCGAATGCCGACTTCGTTTTGTTGGATGTCCGCGAAGAGCACGAATTTGAGTTCTGCAATCTCAATGGCAAACTGATTCCACTGGGACAATTACCCGAGCGTCTTGGCGAGCTGGACAAAGATGCCGAAATCATCGTCCATTGCAAAATGGGTGGCCGCAGCGCTCAAGCGACCCATTTCTTGAGAGACCAAGGATTCAGCAACGTCTCCAACTTGCGCGGCGGCATCACCGCTTGGTCACACGAAATTGATCCCGAAGTGCCAACGTACTGAATCGGGAACGGCACCGCCCCGACAAGTTCGTAGTACCGAGCTTTAGCCGGAATCTTCAGGCTATTCCGCCTAAAGGCGGGACTACAAACATGCGCTCAACAGACAAAAAAACGTTCCCGCGCGATTGCACGGGAACGTCATCTGATTCGATTGTCTCGCTGATTGAGTGCCTAGCCGGCCAAGCGAGAGATTCGATTGTGCGGCTGAGCGAGTTCTTCGGCACTCGGCTGATAGCGGAACTGCATCAGGTAAGCATCTTCGACAGTGTCATCATAGAAGTCACGTAGTACCGAGATGGCTCGGAAACCGATCGACTTGAAGAACAACTGCGCCTCGAGGTTCGTTTCGCGAACTTCGAGCATGATGCGGTTGCGTCGCTCATGCGAAAGCTTGCCGAGCAGTTTGCTGACCATCGCTCGGCCAACGCCGGTGCGACGATGATCGGGGTGCACAGCAAAGTTGAGAATGTGCAGGCGATTCTTGTGGAGTTCATAGATCATGAACCCAACCACTTCGTCGTCTTGCTCGGCGACCATGCCAATGCAATTGCGCTGACGAAGACAACGAATGAAGTCGTCTTCGTTCCAAGCAAACTCGAAGCAACGATTTTCAATGCCCAAGACCGCCGGCATGTCGCGGCGAATCATCCAACGAATATGAACGCTCACGGAGGGCTGTTTGGTTTCCACAGTGGACTCCTTTCCAGCGGTTGAACCTTTTGTGTCTGGAAGCCTTCCTTTGCTCCCGACATCCCTTTGGCAGCCAATCTCGCGACCTTTCCACCGGTCATCCCAACCGATCATTGCGAAGGCGTTTCCATTGGCGTGGAGGGGAAGATTAGCAGATGGCCAAAACTGCTCCAAGCCGGAAAATTGACGGGTTACCGCGATTCCAGTTTCCCGCGCGGGAAACACTGCAAATGCCGGGTTCTTCAACCGAGGCAACGCTCCACTGAGCGTGAAGACAACAGAACGCGGCCCCCAAAAAAACCAGCCCCAACCGTTCGTAGCACCGAGCTCTAGCCGGAATCTTCAGGCTTGTCCGCCTGAAGGCGGTACTACAAACCTACACTCGCCAGAGCGAGAAGACAGAAGAACACGGCCTCAAGAAAACCACCTTCTGGCGAAGGTAGCTACGAAGAATTCCTCGTGAGCCGCGATCGCGTAAGCGGCCGGGCTTTGCTGATCGCAACCTCCAGCCCCAACGGTTCGTAGTACCGAGCTTTAGCCGGAATCTTCAGGCTTGTCCGCCTAAAGGCGGTACTACAAACCCGCGCTCGCCATAGCGTGGAGATGGCAGTACACGGCCTCGAGTCAAGACAACCACCTTCTGGCGAAGGTAGCTACGCAGAATTCCTCGTGAACCTAAATCGGCGCTCGCCACAATCCGAGAGCTGGATTGTTGATGAAGTAAAACTCGCTGCCATCGACATCGGTGTGCCAACCATCGTCGAGCTTCGAAACGTCGTACTGATTCATCAACTGGTTGACGTCGCCTGGCGTGTAATTGACTGATGCGATTTCTTCGCTGGTCAATCTGCCGGCACCGTAAACCACTTCGAAACGGTTTTCGTGCGAGCCGTGTACCAAGTGAGCTGCGGCCGATGGGTTCGCAGCCAAGTCTTCGTTGTCTTTCACCAGTTGCAAGATTTCCGACTTGGTTCGGTAACCGTACTTGCGAATCAATTGGTCAATCTGAGCGTCTTCTCCAAACTCTTCGACGGCGGGACCGAGAACGGTCAAGCGACCGCCATTGGCAATCGCAAGCCGCGTGCGATAGATCGACTTATTGCCCAACCAAGTGCTCTTGAACTCCGACGGATCGAGGTACGCAACAACATGATTCGGAGCACGATCGAGGTCCGTAATGTTCACCTTTTCGGCCAAGTCCGCAGCCTGGAAAAAGGTGTCGTGGTCATCACCGATGTACAAACCTCGCGTGTGCATTTTTCCGTCGGCCGTCTGTTGCACAACGGTCAACGCATAAAGCAATGGCAGCTCTTTGCAAAAGTTGTCTTGGGCGTAGTTGAGGATTTGACGCAGCGGCGTGTTGGCTCGGCCCAGCGTTTCTTCGATCCCATAAACTGCGCTCAGGAAGTGGCTCTCATTGATTCCCTCGGCGCCGCCGGTACCGACAAAGATGTTTTTGTTGTAGTTGGCCATCCCGATCACTTCGTGCGGCACAACTTGCCCGACCGAGAAGATCAGGTCGTGGCCACCATCACGAAGCAACTTATTCACTTGAGCTTGCCAGGGACGGTCGTAGAGCCCGCCGGTAACTTCAGACACATATTCGGCTGGCACGGTCCCCAGGGTGACCACATCGTCGCGCCACCGGTGAGGCCGAAACAGATCGAGCGGCACGCCCGGAAACATGTGTTGAAGCTGATCAGGCTTCATGGGCGAGTGCGTTCCCAGAGCGGGCATGATGTCGACAACCGCATCTCCCAACAGGTCGAAAGTCTGTGCGGTCAGCTCGCCCGCACGACTGAACAATCGCGTATGGTCGGGGGGCAGAACGAGTACCTTTTTTCGCTCACCGATCTTGGCAAACGTCTCCTCGAGCGCCTCGCGGAGATCCTGGCTGGTCAGCGAAGTGGTTTCCGATCCGGTAGCAAAATAGGTCGTCATTGGTTCTGCGATTGATCTGAAGTTCGGAGCTGGCCCGCCGCCAGGGCGCTGCCGGGGAGCCGCCAAGCTGCTGTCAGGGCGCTGCGTCGGCCTCTGAACCTGCGTCGGCCCCTGAATGTGCCCTCTGATCGGCAGCCTACCAAATCATTGCCCGCTTGACGCCTCCATTGAATTTGGTCTGTTTTTGGCGTCTCAAAATCGCCTCGCTCGTCGCCAAGTCCGCCCACATTAGCCGCCCCAAGTTAGCCCATGAGTCTCGAAGAACTGCAGCGACGAATCCCACATCGCCCGCCGATGCTGTTGCTCGATGAGATTGTTTCGATCGAAGAATCTCGAATCGTCTGTCGCAAGACGTTCCGCAAGAGCGAGTTTTTTGTGCAGGGGCACTTTCCCGGCGACCCCATCGTGCCCGGCGTCATCCAGTGCGAATGCTGTTTGCAAGCTGGTGCAGCATTGCTTTTCGATAAAGCAGCCGCGAACGAAGATGGCGATGACGAGCAAACGGGCGAGGTCGTTCCGGTGGCGACCCGTTTGGACGCCGTCAAATTCAAACGCATGGTTCGTCCCGGCGATACCATCGATTTGGACGTGACACTGAACGATCAAGTCAGCAATGCGTATTACATGACTGGCAAAGTACTGCTCGGTGGCAAGGTCGCAGCTCGTCTGGACTTTGCCTGTAGCATCACGTCGACGGAGGGCTAAGGGCGATGAGTGACAGTGCGAGTGAACCCGGTTTCGACTTTTTGGGTCTGGCTGGCAAGACGTACCTAGTGATGGGTGTTGCCAACAAGAAAAGCGTCGCCTTCCGAATTGCTCGAATGATCGAGCAGTCGGGGGGGCAGGTCATTTACAGTGTGCGAAGCGAATCACGCAAAGAATCGCTCGCCAAACTGCTGGCCGACCGACGCGTCCTGATTTGCGACGTCGAGAAACAAACGGAAATTGACGCATTGGCCGAGCAGTTGCGAGGCGAGGGCGTCACGCTTGATGGGCTCGTGCATAGCATCGCTTTTGCCGACTACCCCGAAGGTATCCGCCCGTTTCACGAGACGACACGCGCTCAGTTCCTGCAGGCGATCGATATCTCCGCTTATTCACTGACCAGCGTTTGTAATGCTGTGAAAGACTTGTTTGCTAACGACGCATCGGTGGTCACCATCGGGATCAGTACGACCCGCATGGCCAGCGAGAGCTACGGATTCATGGCGCCGATCAAGGCGGCACTGGAGTCCTCGTTGGCGTTTCTGACCAAGTCATTCAGCCGCTTCAGCGAAGTGCGGTTCAACGCCGTGGCCGCTGGATTGTTGAAAACGAGTGCCTCGGCAGGAATTCCTGGCTACGTCGATTCTTACTTGTTTGCCGAAAAGGTCATCCCACGCGGACGCGCCGTCAGCACCGACGAGGTTGCGGCGACGGCGGCCTTTCTCTTGAGCCCCCGAAGTAGCGGAATCACGGCCCAATCGGTCGTGGTCGATGCAGGAATGGCGGTCAATTATTTTGATGCCGCCGTTGTCGACGCCGTTACCAAAGCGGATGTCGATTGACGGTTGTAAGGCCGAGCCGGCGATGTTTCGCCCCGCTCGCAATGACCGCATCTAGAAGATTCGACGCTCCGCCCGCTAAGATGTGCTAGCGGCCCCCTCGAGCTACCATGCAGTAATGACTATGAGCCAACAGATCTACATTAACGGTGAGTTCTTTTCTCGCGAAGACGCCAGAATCAGCGTCTACGACCACGGTTTGCTTTACGGCGACGGGGTCTTCGAAGGATTGAGGATCTACAGCGGCAAAGTCTTCCGACTGCACGAGCACCTCGTCCGGCTCTTCGAATCAGCCAACGCGATCGCACTCGAAATCCCGATGTCGATCGAAAAGTTGACCGCCGACGTGAATGAAACCGTTGCCCGCAACGGACTCGAAGATGGCTACATTCGCCTCGTCGTCACACGTGGCTCGGGCGCCCTCGGGCTCGACCCCCATCGTTGCAGCGACCCGCAAGTGATCATCATCGTGGACGGCATCACGCTGTACCCTGATTCGTTCTACGAGGAAGGCCTCGAGCTAGTGACCGCAGCAACGATTCGAAATCACCCCGCCGCGCTCAGTCCACGGATCAAGTCGCTCAACTACCTCAACAACATCATGGCCAAGATCGAAGGTCTCAAGGCCGGGTGCATGGAAACGTTGATGCTCAACCACAAGGGTGAAGTGGCCGAGTGTACAGGCGACAACATCTTCATCGTTCGCAAGAACCGCTTGATCACCCCGCCCATCGATGCCGGCATCTTGGAAGGCATCACCCGCAACGCCGTCCTTGAGTTGGCCGAACAAGCAGGAATCGAAACCGCTCAAGAACCGATGACACGGTACGACATCTACATCGCCGACGAGTGTTTCTTGACCGGCAGTGCAGCCGAAGTGATCGCGGTCGTCAAACTCGATGATCGCGTCATTGGTGACGGGAAACCTGGCCCCATCACCAACCAGCTCAACGAAGCCTTCCGCAAGCTCGTCCGCCAATAAGCCCGTACCCTACTTTGGCTCGCAACCACGCATCCCCGTAGCTACTTTCGCCGTAGCTACCTTCGCCAGAAGGTGGATGCCCCTCGAGCACTCCTCCAACACGCGATAGCGAGTGCTGCGGATTGCAGTTACGGTGCCATGAGGTGAAGTGCTTGCCCAGGTTAACGTGCGTTCCAACAATCACCCTCCCGCTTGCGGGAGGGTCGGACGCAAAGTCCGGGGAGGGAATGAGTTTCGAAAACAAACCCTCTCCGGGCCTTAGAGCCCGACTCTCCCAAGGGAGAGTGTTGAAATGCGCAGTTTCGAAGCCTCAGCATGACCTAAGCGATTCCGCCCCGTCATGCTGGACTTTCCGCAAATCTCAGGTTTCGCTACCCTTGCCTATTACTCGTACCCTCTGCAGCTCAAGAGGGTGTTTGGCCTGATGCAGGAAGTGGAACAGAGCGAAGGGATTGCGATGAAGTCTTGGTTGCCATGCTGTCTATTGTGCTTCGCAGTGTCGGTTTCCGGATGCCAATCCAACGCGAAATCGACCGCTGGTGTTTCTGCTTACGACGTGCCAACGGACGCCTGGAAACCGGTCACTTCTGTCGATGACCCTCAACTTCAAGATGGCTTCGGTCCAGTCGATCCCGGCGCTGTGCCCGAGTTCTCGACGACCGAATCGGGATTGAAATACCGAATCCTTCGTCACTCTGACGGGAAGATACCGACGAAAGAGAGTCGCGTCACAGTCAACTATCGCGGCTGGCTCGGTAGCGGAAAAGTCTTCGACGAATCCTTCAAGCGAGGCGAGCCGACAACCTTTCCGCTTGGTAGCGTTGTTGCCGGTTGGACGGAAGGCATGCAGCTTGTCGGTGAAGGCGGCATGATCGAACTCTGGGTCCCATCCAAACTTGGCTACGGAGCCACCGGCTCCCCCGGCGCCGTCCCACCGCACGCCGACATCCACTTCGTCGTCGAACTCCTCGACGTCCTCTAGCACGCGCTAGTAGGTCATGCTGTGCATGACACACTGGATATTGGCATGCACAGCATGACCTACCGCGCCACAACCTACACTATGTACCCGCGATCGAAACTGCTCCGGATGCTGTAGGTACCTGATGAACGCGACGAGAATTGATTTCGCGATCGGCGAAGATGCCGATTTCATTGTGATGGCCGCTGCGAACAAGCAGCACGAACTGCACACCGCGAAAGAGATGATCGCAGCAGGCTTACAGCATCAATCGTTCGTCCTGCCACTTCCCGAAGACGGTGGCATCAGTGGCCGTGTCGTCATCGGTGAACTGACTTCCGACGAAACCGAACATTGGGTCGCCCGCGCGCAAAGACCTCTGCGCGTCGAATCGGACAAACTTGTGATCGACGCCGGCGACTACTTCGGTCGTGAAGGCACTTCGGCAATCGGCCAGCATGACAACCATCTTGTTATGCAAGTCGAGCCTGGCGACTACTTGGTCACTTGCCTCGTTTACATGACGTCAGGCATCGCCACCGATCTCTTCAAACGACACAAGTTTTCCTACTTCGAACTCTTTGGGAAACGTTATCCGAACCAAGCGTTTCCCCAGTGGTTGATCGACGAAGCGGAATGCCGCGACAACGAAACGGACGAAGAAGAGTGCGAGACAATCGCGGAGGATCAAATCGACCATGAAGCCGAAGACCGCTTCGTCGATGTGCTGTTCCAGTTTGAAAAGGACGGCGTTACTGAGTCGCCGACGGACGTTTCAAAGACCGGCAAACTGAAATGGGAAAAACGGGTACCGAAAGGATTCCCGAATTTGTTGCCCAACTTGGGGACAGGCCAAGTGGCTTCGACTTATGCGGTCACTTCCAAGATCGCCACTGCGTTCTCAAGGGGAACGTTCGATTCTGTAGTGCCCTACTTTTCAATCGATCTGCAACCGAACGTGTCATCGTTTCTGGCCCACATGCACCGCCAAGTCACTGAAAAGATGACCGTCCCGACGCACCGACACCGCCTCGAATCAGACCGCGACTTCGATCGTTGGATCGCGAAGGGCGATTGGCCGGCCAGTTTGGTCGATATTGCCTGTTTGAAAAAACACCCTTTCAAAGGAAGTTGTCTGTGTGAGCTTGTAGCCGAACCAACACGTGGCAAGCGATACTCGGTTTCACTGCACACCGCTTTTTCGAAAACGGCTGATGGTCTGCGTGTGTCGGCGATCGAAGTTTCTTGGAAGGTTCCCATCGAACGCAAGCGACGACGAGCCCGCATCGCCGAAGGCCCACCCTGCCCAGAATGCGGCGAACAACTCGCAACCGCGCTGGCCAAGCAATGCATCCACTGCGGAGCAAACTGGCACTAGCGCCACTGGCTTCACAAGTAGGTCATGCTGTGCATGACACATTCGGACTGTCATGCGGAGCATGACCTACTGAGAGATCGGCCTCTCTCAATCGCGGCACAACCGTCATTGTCACTACACCTGCTCCAACTCGCGGTGCTTTCGAGGTCTCTAAACTCCCCTCCGTTCATACCGCGTCGTGCAATGGTCGATTCACGACCGAAGACGGACTCATAAAGCAAACACCCACATCGCTACGAATTCCCAAGGATGAGCAGGATGGTTCGAGCAATCTCGTTGGCACTGCTACTCATCGCGTTGGGCATCGGCACCGCGCGTCCGGCCGCAGCGGAAACGGTTGACGACACCGGCCTTTGGCTGGCTGCATTGGGCAACGGAAAATTCAACTCACTTCACGACGGCTCGCCCCTGCGATGGTGGTTCGACGGGCATTATCGAATGCGTGACGACAGCAACGGATTCAACCAGAGCATTGTCCGGCCAGGTTTGGGTTATGCGTTGTCCAAGGAACATACGTTGTGGGCCGGGTACGGTTGGATTCGGACGTCACCAGTTGTGGGCGCCGACTTTGACGAGCATCGTTTTTGGCAACAATGGACAATGACACGTTCGATCGGCGACTGGCGTTTTCAACACCGCAGTCGGTTTGAGCAGCGTTGGGTCGAGACGGGCGACGACGTTGGTCTGCGTTGGCGTCAGTTTGCGCGAGGCCAGCGCATCCTCAGTCGCTGTCCTCAGTGGTCGTTTGTGGTGTGGGACGAAGTCTTCATCCACCTCAACGACACCGACTGGGGCGCGAACACAGGCTTCGACCAAAACCGAGCCTTCATCGGCTTCGGCTACAAAAGAACCCCCAACGCACCGGTCCGCACCGAGGTCGGCTACCTCAACCAATACTCGGCCCGCCGAGGCGGAACCGACGAAATGAACCACATCCTCGGAATCAACTTCTTCTTCTAACAGGATTCACTCTTCGTGTAGGCCGGATCAAGGAGCGACAGCGACGCAGATCCGGCACAGAGGATTCCTTAAGAACCGCGAAAAGTCGAGGCCGCGTAGTGCGTGTGTGGAGATGCGCGTGCAGCTCCCTCACCCCCAGCCAGGTTGGAACTGGGACGCGGAGCGTCCGTGGGGCGTTCCCACGCGGAGCGTGGGAACGAGGAGAGGGTTGTGCCTTGGCGACTAATCTTCGTCGCTTAACTTGGCCAGGACGGAGTAGTCTTCGAGCGTTGACGTGTCGCCGCCAACTTCGCGTCCCGATGCGATGTCGCGCAACAGACGCCGCATGATTTTACCGCTTCGTGTTTTGGGCAATGCGGCAGTGAATCTCAAGTCATCTGGTTGTGCCAGCGCGCCGATTTGTTTGCGAACGTGTTGTTTCAGTTCCTTGCGGAACTCTTCGTCAGGTTCTCGATCGCGAATGGTGACAAACGCTGCGATCGCTTGGCCTTTCAGATCGTGAGGACGTCCGACAACGGCTGCTTCACAGACAGCATCGTGACTGCAGAGGGCACTCTCGACTTCAATGGTACTCAGGCGGTGCCCCGATACGTTGATCACGTCATCGATTCGCCCCATGATCCAGTAGTATCCGTCTTCGTCCTGACGAGCATTGTCGCCGGTCAAATACATCCCTTCGATGGTCGACCAGTATTGGTCGACGAATCGTTGGTCATCACCCCAAATGCCGCGTAACATTCCTGGCCAGGGTTCGCTGATGCAAAGCATTCCACCGTTGTTTTGCTCAACCGCTGTTCCCGACTCGTCCAGGATCTTTGGTACGACGCCCGGAAGGGGACGCGTGCAGGAACCAGGCTTGGTCTCGGTGATCCCCGGCAGGGGGCTCATCATGATTCCACCGGTTTCGGTCTGCCACCACGTGTCAACGATCGGGCATTTTTCGCCGCCAATCTTTTCGTGGTACCACATCCATGCTTCGGGGTTGATGCCTTCGCCGACGCTACCGAGCAATCGCAAACTCGACAGGTCGTGCTTGTCGACATGTTCGTCGCCCCATTTGATGAATGCACGAATGGCCGTCGGAGCGGTGTACAGGATGGTGACTTTGTACTTTTCGACGAGGTCCCAAAAACGGTCTTCGGCGGGATGGTTCGGAGCACCTTCGTACATCAAGCAAGTCGCGCCGGCTGCGAGTGGCCCGTAGACAATGTAGCTGTGACCGGTGATCCAACCGCAGTCGGCTGTGCACCAGTAGACATCGTCATCGCGATGGTCAAAGACCCACTGGAAGGTTCGTTTTGCCCACAGGTTGTAGCCCGCGGTGGTGTGGCGAATCCCTTTTGGTTTTCCAGTGCTCCCGGAGGTGTACAGGATGAACAAAGTCGTTTCGCTGTCGAGCGGTTCGGCAGGCAACTCGCCCGGTTGTCCGTCGACGACGTCGTGCCACCAGACGTCACGGCCATCGGTCATCGGCGCGTCGTTACCAACGCGTTTAAGAACCAAGCAATGCTGAACAGTTGGCGATTTGGCAAGTGCTTCATCGACGGTTTCTTTGAGCGGCAGAACTTTGCCGCGGCGGTGCAGGCCATCCGAGGTGATGATCAGCTTCGCCTCCGCGTCGTTGCATCGATCGGCGATCGATTCGGCGCTGAAGCCAGCGAAGATCACCGAGTGAATCGCACCGATGCGTGCACAGGCCAGCATCGCGATGGCCAGTTCCGGCGTCATCGGCATGTAGATACTGACAACGTCACCCAAACCGATGCCCAATTGCTTGAGCCCCTCGGCGCACTTGCAAACTTCCTTTTGAAGTTCGGCATAGGTCAACGTGCGTGTGTCTCCAGGTTCACCTTCCCAGATGATCGCGACCTTGTCGCCGTTGCCTTGGTCAATGTGTCGATCGAGGCAGTTGTAGCTGGCGTTGGTCTTGCCACCGACGAACCACTCGGCGTTGGGGGCATTCCACTTGCAAACTTCCCCAAACGGTTCGAACCAATGAAGGTGCTCGAGTGCCTGTTCCTTCCAGAAACCGTCTCGATCATTGACGGCCCGCTGGTACATCTCCTCGTACTGTTGCATCGTCGAAAAGACCGCCTTGGCGGTGAATTCCGGCGGTGGCGGGAATTTTCGATCTTCGATCAGGACGTGGTCGATTTGGCCAGAAGAAGCGTCGGTCATGTTCGGAAAACCCGATTGTCGCGTAACAGGGGAGAGGTTTTGGATGGAGCTGCGAAGGTGCTCGAAGACACACTAGGGGAAAATGACATCCCTCGCATCGCAACAGGGCGACAGTGTAGCTAATTCCGCGGGCCGTTTGGAGCGGCAGCAAGAGAGCGTAGGGCGACTATCCGGCAACGCCGCATCGCGACAGTGTGACAAAAATGGCGCGTTCCATTTTGTGCACATTCAGCCCCGCTTTGGAAACAAATCCGCTGGCCCCCGCTTCGAGGCAGGCGGTCGCCATTTCGACTTCGGACAGTCCCGTGAGGACGACGAGAGGGACTTTGGGGGCCGCCTCGCGAAACGTCGTCACCGTCTCGACGCCGATACTGTCGGGCAGCGTCAAATCGAGCAGCACCAGGTCGATCGGACGCGAACCCATCACGTCGATTCCCTCTTGCAGTGTTTTCGCTTGGTGAATTTCGAGACTGCCGTTGGCGCGGCGCAGCGTCTCGATGGTCAACAGCATGTCGGTCTTGCTGTCTTCAACAACCAACACACGGATCTCATTCGGCGAAACCGATTCGCCCTCGATCACCAGTGCTTCTTCGAGTTCTGCGGTCAATTCGCCGCAGTGTTGGTAGCGCCGCCCAGGATTGTAAGCAACCATCCTACGGTAAACCCTTTCCAAACTCTCAGGCAGGCAATCCTCGGGCAACGCATTGAAACGTCGTTTGATCAGCAGGTTTTCGAATTGTTGGTTGAAGCTCTGGCCGCGTAGGCGTGGTCGGCCCGTCAGCAAGAAGTACCACGTCGCACCGAGACCGTAGATATCGGAGGTTGCGTTGGCCGACGAAAGCGAGCGAGCTTGTTCGGGGGCCATGTAGGCGAGCGTTCCAGCAAGGTGCCCCTCTTTCGTTTCCTGATTAACATCGCCAAGCGCCCCTTTGACTGGCATGACTGCAAGTCCAAGGTCGACCAGCTTCACCATGTCATCGCCATTGAGGATGATGTTGCCCGGTTTGATGTCACGATGCACTAAGTCGCGTCGATGGGCATGTCCCAGCGCGCGAGCAATCTGAAGGATGTAGCGCGCCGAGGTCATGCAATCGAGCGGCCCGTGATCGTTGACCCATACATTCAGATCCGGACCGTTGAGCAGTTCCATGGCGATGTACTGCACGCCATCATGTTCGCCGACGTCATAGGCAGTCACGATGTTGGGGTGAGCAAGTTGTTGCACCATTTCCATTTCGCGACGGAAGCGATCACCCACGCGAACGTTGTGCAGGATTTTGATCGCGGCCGGCTGGCCACTTTGGCGATCGCGTCCGCGATACACGTCCCCCACTCCGCCACGTCCGAGCGGCCCCTCGACGACGAATTCCCCAACTTGGTCACCAGATTCAAGCGAGTGTGGCTTGGTCGCAACCGCTCGCAACTCGGTTTCGATCAGCTGCAATTGATCGTCATCGAAACGCCCCGAGTTGCGAAGCCGCCGCAGCATGACTTCGGCATCGCCGAGACCAACGTCCTGTTGTTCAACAAGAAAGTCATAATCAAAGTCGTTTGATGTTTGAGCCAGATTTTCGCCGTGACCATCAGCACGAATCAGCGTCGACGGCTCTTCATACTCATCCAGTCCGTCGGTTTCATCATCCAGGCTGAACGTCTCGACCGGGTGAACGTCGGGCGCTAGGATCGTCGCGATCGCTGTGAATCCAAGGCCGACTCCGGCAACCATCCTAGGAAGCCATTGTCCGCCTTCGGTGTCCCAGAATCCTGGGATCACGATGGCCAATGCAGCAATGACAACCACAACGGCGAAACTTGCACGCGGCAACGGTACGGCAATCGCCACACCACAAAGAACAGGCGTCAGCGCCAGGATGGGCTGTTCGAGAAGGAGATCGGTAGCGAAACCGCAAATGCACAGCGCAATCGCAGCTGTGGTGCGAATCACAGCTGCCTGTGATCGCGGTCCCTTTTCCTCGTTCCCACGCATCTGCCGGAGCCTTCGTTCGTCCAACAAACGCCCCAACCAGCGTCATTCACGCGCGGCCGGTTTTGCTGAGGTTCAGGACCACGTTCTCAGGACTCGTTGCCTCGTCCACTACGTCTTCGGGACTCGTTGCCTCGTCCACTACGTTTGGGGACGCATCGCCTGGGAAGTCTCAGCGTTCTTTGCGTCATCCATTGCATTCCAGGACGTTGCAAGAACCAGGTTCACGCGTTGCATTGCCTTACACCCGTCATTCTACGCCATGCCAACCACCAAATGGTAGCTGAACGCATGCGCCGCATAGGCAGCGCAATTCTTGTTCTCTTTTGCGAAACAAGAATCGCAACTGGTAAAATGTTAGGAGACAGGTGTGAACACTTCTTCGCGCCCGACTAGGCGGCTCGCAGTTCGCGCGTGTGGTGCGCGTTTTGAATCCAGCTGGTCACTTCCTCGAGATCGGGATCGTTGCCGCCGCGAATGATGCGCCGTCCTTCCTTGCTCTGGCTGATCCCATCGATCATGCCAAAGAGTTCATCGGGACTCCACTGCGCCAACTCTTCGGGCGAGGTGACTTCGCCCAGCACCAACAGTTGAGCGTCATGACCACGCAGCATCGGAACACGACAGACGAGTTCCGCTTGTTGCTGCCATGCCGTGACGGTGTCGGCGTCCACTCGGCGGTGATCAAGTTGCTCGGCGATCGATTCGGCATCGGCCGTTAGCAGATCGTTGACGGTTTCGATTCCAACGGCTTGCAGTCGTTCGGCCATGCGAGCACCAATCGAAGGTGCGTCGACAACATCACGATCACGTTGCAAATAGAATCGCAATTCTCGAGGCTGGTCTGCCGAGTTTTCCTGCTGGCTAGCGTGCGAGGTTGATTCTTGTTGGTCGTCGTCCTGTTCATAACGAACGTGCTCGCGACGTTCACGCTCGGCACGTTCGCTTTGCGAGTGACGATCGTTGTTGCGACGACTCGATCGAAGCGAGCTTCCCGAACGCGAGTGGGATCGTTGCGAGGTCGACCGCCCCGACCGGCGCGAGCCACGCTGGCGTTTCTCACTTGAACGCTCGGAGCGACCGTTTGCCGACGATGTGCGGCGGCGACGGCGTTGGCCACTTTGGCTTTCGCGGTCGTTGTCGTCCGAATCGCCAGAGTATTCGTAGCGGTCACTATCAAATCCAGCGAACGCTCCCGAACGACTTCCCAGGAAATTCGCTCGGCGGTTACGCTTTTCAATCGCTTCACGTTCCGCCGGTGAACTATTCGCCGCAGCGATCCAACTGGTGATTCGCGAGAGCTCTTGACTGGTGCCACTCTGCAGGATTTGTTGACCCCGCGAAGTCGCGAGAAACGCTTCCACTTCTTGCAGCAAGTCAACTGGATGAATCGCGGCCAATTGGGCTGGGTCGGTAACACCACAACCGACCAATACACGGGCGTCAAAACCACGCAGGTTGGGCACGCGGCATGCCAAACGACACTCGGCTTGCCAACGACGCACGGTCGCCGCGTCAACACTGTGCAATCCCAACGCGTCCGCGAGGCGATTGGAGTCTTGTTGCATCAAGTGATTGATGTGAGTGACTTTCAATCCTCGCAAGCGAGCCGCTGCAACGGCATCGACCGAGGGAGCCTGATCAATGGGACTGTCAACGGTCAGGTAGAACGGCGACTCGACCACTGTGTTGCGAAGCGACGCATGTGTTGGCGCTGTCGATGACGATGCCTGCACGCTGTTGGCTGGGGAAGCACTTCCGAACGCCGAACCGTCTTGCCCCTCGCTCGTGACCGTACTGTAGGTATTGGCGTAGTAGTAACCATCACGGTACTGAGTGCCGGCCGGTGGCAGGTCGGTTCGCACATGGTCTCGATTGCCGACTGCAACGGGCGAGTCGTTGAAGCCGTTGGCTTCACGCCAAGCAACATCAAAGTCACGATTGATGTCCGACACGGGACGCGATCCCAAATCGGCCACGGTGTATTCGCCATAGGTATGTGGATGAGGGCCCACGTAATGCTCGTTCTCATACTGTGGCTGCCATACGGGCCGATGAGCATGGACGATGGGTTGAGCGTGAATGCGGAAGACGCGACTGTGGGCTCTTGCGAGCTGCTCGGTCAACGCCTCGCTACTGGTCAGCACAATGACTTGACGACCGCCACGCGTGTAATCGTGCAATGCAGCGGCGATCGGGTGGTTGAGTCGTCCGAGCGAGCCGGCTTGATAGTACTCTTGTGTCACCGGGTCGACATGCGCGTCCGAAGCCGATGCCGTCAACAATTCGCGGTGAGTTTCCAGCAGCAGCGGTGCCGGGCGGCCCGTCGCGGCAAGCAGATCGCCAGCGGCCATGCGGACGGCCAGCACGGCCAAGGCGCGGTCGGTCGCGACACATTCGTGTTCCTGACGTCCGTCAATCGAAACGCTGTGACGACGATCGTGTTGGCTTAGGTTTCCGCCGGCGTCTTTGCTCCACTCGACACGACGCAATCGGCCCGCAGACAAACGTGTGAGCCAACGGCTCGCCGCTTCTGCGAGCGGGCTGGCCCAGCGCACTTTGCGTCCTACGCCAATTTCAGAAAGCAATTTACTTCGACGTGTCTTGAGCCACTGCAGCCGCGATAGCGAAGCGAGCCTACGATCGATCGATCGAATCTCGGCATCGACGGCATCACGATCGACCCAAGTCGACGACGTTGAAACAGTGGCGTCGTCGTGCATGCGAAGGCGGCGACGGATGTCAGCCGCTTCGGCGAGGCACGTGTCCAAGTCGGCTGTAACTTGACGCAGTTCGCGGTCACGTGGGACATCGGTCAACGACGATCGATAGCGACCGGGAAGATCCCGACGCAGGGAATCGCGGTAGTGTCCAAGCTGTTCAATGGCTGCGGTCAACCAATACTCGCACCTTCGAAGGTCGTCGAGCTGCGTGGCGCGGGCTTGGTCAATCGCAGGGCGCCCGGCGGCTTGGCGAACCTGTGTGAGGTCGGTGCGGATCGCGCGAAGCGTGTCACCCAAGGTCGTCGTCGAACGATAACTGGCCGAGGCTGGAAGGTTGTCGTACCAATTTCGACTCACCGAATCGGCTGATGCGTATCGCTTTAGCAACCAGTCGATGTGATCAGTTGCCGAGTCAATTCTGCGGCGCACTTCATTGTAGCGACCGGCGTCGCCTTCGTTCCAAGCACCGCCCCGTTCGTATCGATCGGTCCAATGCAACAGACCGTCGAGCCGTTGCCGGCGCAAGATTGCGTCTTCCTCGTGAGTTCGGTACCAGCCGATTGGATCTGAGCCAGTCAACAAGGCTTCACGGAGCGCACGAATCTCGGAAAGCGTTCGACGCCAACCGCTCAGTTGTGCGTCGGCATCGTCGAGTCGACCTTGGTTCGCGGCACCGACGTAATAGCTGTCATGACGCTGACGCAAATCGCTTTGACGCGCCCTGAGATCGCGAGCAAGTTCGCAAAGGTGGGTCAGGCGAGCACGCAACGATTCCGCCCCCCGTAGGTTTTCGTATCGTGCCGATGATGATGACAGGCGGCTGGTCAATTCATCGCGACGACGGACCAATCGCTGGTAGTCGACATCGGATGCTTCAATTCGTCCAATTTCGGCTTCCACATCCGCGAGTTCGTCTCGCAGGCGACGACGATCGCGCCCCGGAGTTTCTTCATGCAATTCCAGCGCGTCGCTATAACGGTAAAGCTCATGATCGAGTGGCAACGCTTTGTAGGTCTCGGGAGCATCGAGTCCGCTCGACAAGCATGCCGAAACGACTCGGCCAAGATTCGTTACAGCGGTGTCCGTGATCACGCTGTCGACAAGTGCTTCGGGCCACTGAAGTGCGGCGAGCGCGCGAGCCTGGTCGGTTTGATTAGCGGCGTCAGATTTCGACAACCATGATCCGGTCAGTGATCGGTAAGTGTCGGAGAAGTCGCCTCGCGGTTGGAAGTCAATGGTCGTTCGGCCGGTTCGCGTACCATCTTGTTCGCGAAGACACTGCACCAAACCATTGCCGTCCATCCAAACGACGCGTCCGCTGGACGAGCTCATCATGCCAAGTGGGTATTGGCGACTCACGAGGGTATCGCGGACAAACCGAGCGATCGCGGTCTTACCCGCACCCTCCGGCCCACAAACCACATTCAAGTGTTCCGAGAACGGGCCCAATTCAACTCGTTGTAAGGGTCCATGGGCGTCGATATCGATGCGATCCAACAACATGGTCTGGCTCCTCCTTGGCCAATCAGACAAGTCGTCGTCTGACAATTCCTTTTGCGGTGCTCGCTGTCAGTGCCTTGGCTTGCGGTCATGCCGATCGATGATTGGTCCATAAAGACCAACCGCTTCCTTACGATCGCGTTACCGAAACCGGGCTGTCATGCCACTGGGTTTTGCACCAGCGAGTCACCAACCTGTTTCACGGGATATGGCGAGAACTTTAGTCGAAGTCTGCATTTTCGCAAAAGAGCGAATTTCCGCGGTTGCTAGCAAACCGGCGAGGTTCGATGCGGACGTGAAGCGCGTTTTAAACCGTTCTTGACGTGTGATGCAGTGAATTCGTAGCGTTCGGCCAACGCGAAATAGGAAACGATTTGTTGCGAATTCCCCGTTCATTCCGCACGGCAATGCTAGTGGTGCCACTTTTGGTAGCGCCATGGGTGCTCGGGTGCGCGCAGTGGAGACAACGGGGTGAGTTGAGTGAAACGAGCTTGCCGGCCGTTCGCGAAAACCCCAAGTCGGTGATTCTGAGCGTCCAGTTCATTCCGATTGAGATGTCCGATGGCGATGCCGACAAGGCTGCATCGATTTGGCAGTGGGTGGATGAGACCTCGATCGACACGCGAGCTCGGCAGAGTTTGGCCGACAATGGTCTTCGTGTTGGCAAAGCGGTGAGCTTGCCGCGTTTGCAATCGCGGCTGGAATCGCTGCGAGTCACACAAGATGTTGTCGACGATTTTCTCGAGCAGGCTTCGATCGCAAGTGATGCGGCTCAAGGTGATATGCGAATTCCGATCCGGTTTGGTCGGCGCTATGAGTTGCCGTTGAAGAAGCCGGTCGAAGGTGATGAAGTTCCATTGATTCGCCTCAACGGCGAAACGATTGGCCGCACACTAAGCAACCCACAATACCTTTTCGCACTCACGGCCGAACCGGGCAAGCAATCCGGGAGCGTCCGTATTCGCTTTCGGCCCGAGATTCAGCATGGTCATGCACGACGCAATTGGGTCAGCAGCGAGTCGGCAGTACGTATCGATTCGCGGCGCGAAACGTGGCCGCTCGAGCAGCTTGATCTCGAGATCATCGGCAGCGAAGGAGATGCCTTCTTGATTGCCGGCGGGTCCCCCTTGGAAGGATTGGCTAAGAACATGCTCGGCGGAGTCAGTGCGGACTCAACGCCTCACCAAGTGGCGGTCCTGGTCACGCTCGATCAAATCCCCAACGCCATCGACCAACTGTAGGTCATGCTCCGCATGACAATCTGCCCAATCCACCGTAACAACGCTCGCCAGAACGTGGTGATGGTCGATCACCTTACACAGCACATTCCACCTTCTGGCGAAGGTAGCTACGGACGCGCACTCCAGTGAGCCGAACGCGCTAGCGTCGGGCCTTATCCAGCGTAGCTACGCTCGCCAGAGCGTGGTGTGGTTGATCACCCTTCTCAGCACATTCCACCTTCTGGCGAAGGTAGCTACGGATGCGCACTCCTGTGAGCCGAACGCGCTAGCTAGCGTTGGGCCTTATCCACCGTAGCTACGCTCGCCAGAGCGTGGTGTGGTTGATCACCTTACACAGCACATCCCACCTTCTGGCGAAGGTAGCTACGGATGCGCACTCCTGTGAGCCGAACGCGCTAGCGTCGGGCCTTACCCACCGTAGCTACGCTCGCCAGAGCGTGGTGTGGTTGATCACCCTTCTCAGCACATTCCACCTTCTGGCGAAGGTAGCTACGAACGCGCACTCCAGTGAGCCGAACGCGCTAGCGTCGGGCCTTATCCAGCGTAGCTACGCTCGCCAGAGCGTGGTGTGGTTGATCACCCTTCTCAGCACATTCCACCTTCTGGCGAAGGTAGCTACGGACGCGCACTCCAGTGAGCCGAACGCGCTAGCGTCGGGCTTTACCCACCGTAGCTACGCTCGCCAGAGCGTGGTGTGGTTGATCACCTTACACAGCACATCCCACCTTCTGGCGAAGGTAGCTACGGACGCGCACTCCAGTGAGCCGAACGCGATAGCGTCGGGCCATATCCACCGTAGCTACGCTCGCCAGAGCGTGGTGTGGTTGATCACCTTACTCAGCACATTCCACCCTCTGGCGAAGGTAGCTACGGATGCGCACTCCTGTGAGCCGAACGCGATAGCGTCGGGCCTTATCCACCTGAGCCGCGATCGCGTAGGCGGGGAGGACGCGGAGCGTCCGAAGAACGCGTGACCACGCAGAGCGGGGTCACGAGGAAAGCCGAGAAACGGCTTCCCCTACGCGTCTTCGATCATCTCGTCGGTGATGTTCAGATTGCTGCTGACCGTTTGGATGTCTTCGTGGTCATCCAGGTGTTGAAGCAGCTTGATGACCTTCTTTGCGGTATCGGCATCAAGGTCGACGGTGGTTTGTGCGATCCGGGTGACTTCGCTCACTTCCGCATCGAGCTCGGCCTGTTTGAAGGCTTCAGCGACTTCGTGAAAGGCATCGGGCGAACAGGTGACTTGCAGTTTGTCATCCACTGAATCAACATCTTCGGCGCCCCCTTCGAGTGCGATCTCGGTCACCTTCTCCTCGTCACAGTCGCCTGGAAAGAGGAACATGCCTTTGCGATCGAACAAGTAGGACACGCAGCCGGTTTTACCAACTTCGCCACCGAGTTTGGAAAAGATCGAACGCAGTTCCGGGCCGGTACGGTTTCGGTTATCGGTCAACGCTTCGCACATGACAGCGACGCCACCGGGGCCGTAGCCTTCGTAGATCACTTCCTCGACGTTGCCCCCATCGAGCTCACCCGTTCCGCGCTTGATCGCACGTTGGATGTTGTCCTTGGGCATGCTGACGGCTTTGGCATCGTCAATGGCTTTGCGCAACTTGACGTTTGCATCGGGATCGCCACCGCCCGATTTGGCGGCGACAATGATCGCTTTACTCAGCTTGCTCCACAGCTTTCCACGCTGTGCATCCACGCGCCCTTTGCGGTGCTGGATGTTTGCCCATTTTGAATGGCCTGCCATGATCGATCGAAAACGAAAGGAGGAATGAAAGGAGTACGAAGGGTGTTGACGAAGTCGTGCCCTAGCGAGGCTTGCGTTTGGTCAACTTTCGACTGGATGTCTTTTTGGTCGCCTTCTTGGCTGGTTTGGCTTTCGCCGCTTTCTTCTTGGCAGGCTTTGCGGCTGGAGCCGACTTTTTGCTTGCCGTCTTCTTCTTGGTTGTTTTCTTCGCAGCCTTGGTCGCCTTTTTCTTGGCTGGCTTTACCGGAGCTTTCTTTGCGGGTGCCGACTTTTTCGAAGGTGTTTTCTTGGCGGCGGCCTTTTTGGCGGGTGCCTCTTTCTTTGCCGCAGCCTTCTTGGCTACAGGTTTTTCTTCGACCTTTTTCTCGGGTGCTTTCTTCTCTGGCGTCTTCTTTACCGGAGCTGCCTTCGCGGCTTTCTTCGCTTTCTTGGCAGCCGCAGCAGCTTCTTTTTCACGCGCGAGTGCTTCGGCTTCGGCCTTGGCGACTTCGGCCGCTTTCTTCTCTTCGGCTTTGCGTTTTACAGCCCGCTTCTTTGCCGCTTTCTTGCTGGCCAACCAATCGTCGAGTTGTTTGCTAGAGCCTTTGGCAACGCCATCGAGAACGGCTCGTCCCTTTTTGTCTTTGGGGCTCTTGTTCAGTGCGATGCCGCATTGATGCAGCAGTCCGGCGAACTCAATCCCTTTGCTTTTGGGGATTGCTCGCTCGAGACCGGGAACCTTACCGGCCATCGCTTCGGCTTGTGTTGCGATGCCGGTCGAGAGCATCACCACCATTGCCGAGTAATCGACAGGGATCGCGTGTCCGCCGAGGCCATGTTGAACGGTGTAGTTCAGCACGAACGGGGTCATGCCAGGCATCTTTTCGAACTTGGCAATCGCTTTGCCGAGGTTCTCTTTCTTCAGGTGATCAAGATCGAAGGTGTAGAACTCTTCAAAGATCGCCTGCAGGTTACTCTTGAGACGTTGAGCGGCTTTGACGGGTTCGGGCAAGCGAGAGAGGACTTGCGACAATTCGGTCACGGTGGTGACGCGAACTTCGTTCCAGTCGAAAAAGTCTTGCTCACATTTCGCCATCCCTTCGTCAGCCAGTTCGGCTGGTGCATCCTGTAGCAACGAGGCGTACAGGACGTGTTCAAGGAGCGGGCGAGTGGGTTGAGCGGGGGCGACTTTGTAGTGTTTTTTGAGTGCGGTGTGCAGTTTGCCAATCAGCGTGGCGCGGTTCGATGCAGACATCTTGTTGCAGACGGGTATAAGGGTGAATGCGTGTTGTATTTAGCGTGTTAGAAGCTCGCATCCGTGGAATCAGGATCGTCCAATGCTTCCCCGTGCTCTGCCGAGGCGACTTTCGAAGCGACCGAATCGTTGTCGGATTCGGTCTCGTCATCGCCATCAGCGGGTGGTTCTTTTTCACGCCGGATTTTCTCCAAGATCTCGCCCACCAAAAGCGAGTGTTGGACACCTTTGTCGATCACAAAGAGAAGCCGCGGCGTGTAGCGGCTATCGATGCGGCTGGCGATCTTGCTTTGCAAGAATCCAGCCGCGTTTTGCAGTCCCCGAAGCGATAACTGCTGCTGGTTTTCATCGCCCATGATGCTGACCGAAACCTTAGCTTCGCGCATATCCGGGCTAACCTTCACTCCCACGACAGTCACGTCACGCACGCGAGGGTCGCGCAGCTCGGTCAAAATCGAGGACGCAACGACTTCGCGAATCGCTTCAGCAGCTTTCAGCAATCGACGACTAGACACGGTATTGGGATGTAGTGGCGAGGGTAGGGGATTCGATGGTGCCGGGCCACTCCATCAGAAATAAAGTGGCGTAGGGCAGTGGAACACGGCGACGACAGGTCGCCTTGTTCGTGGGCATCCGGTTAGTCGAGCGTCCTGGCGACTTCTTCGATGCGGTACGCTTCCAACAGGTCGTCCTGTTTGATGTCGTTGAAGCCTTGCAGTCGAATACCGCATTCCATCCCGCGCGGCACTTCTTTGACGTCCTCTTTGATTCGCTTGAGTGAATCGAGAGGGTAGTCGCCAATCGTGCGACCATCGCGGTGGACACGAATTCGACAACCACGTTGGATCGATCCGTTCGAAACGTAGCAACCAGCGATGGTTCCGACGCGGCTGATGCTGAAGACTTGCTTGACCAGGGCGCGGCCAAGCTCGACGACTCGCTCTTCAGGTTTGAGCCGGCCTTCGATCATCGCTTTGATGTCGTCGGTCAGCTTATAGATCACCTCGTAACGCCGGACTTCAACACTGCGTTCTTCGGCAAGTGACCGAGCTTGTTCATCCGGGATCACGTTAAAGGCAACGACGACCGCATCGGACGCCGAAGCGAGCGTGACATCAGCAAGCGTGACACCACCGACGCTGCGTTGCAGCACTTTCAGTTCGACCTCTGGATGCTCGAACTTGCTCAGCTCTTTTTCGATCGCTTCGAGTGAACCCTTCACATCGGCACGAACGATCAGGTTCAGCTTGACCTTCTCTTCTTGCTGACCAAGGCGGCCTTCCTGCAACATGGTTTGGAAGTCGACGAAGGAAACCTGAGTCGTGTTGCCCGCCAAGCTTTCCTGGCTCGAAGCGTGTGCGCGGCTTTCGGCGATTTCGCGTGCTTGACCGATGTCGCTAAGGACATGGAATCGGTCGCCAGCACCCGGTGCGATATCCAGACCCATCAAGTTGACAGGCGTGCTTGGTCCCGCTTCCTTGATTGGTTTGCCAGTCAGTGTGTCGGTCATTGCTCGGACGCGACCATGGGCGGCACCACAAACGAGGATGTCGCCAACCTTCATCGTTCCGTTTTGGACGATGAGTTTGGCAACCACACCTCGGTCGCCTTGCTGTTCGGCTTCCAAGCAAACCCCAATCGCTTCACGGTCAGGGTTGGCCTTGTATTCATGAAGCTCTGCAACGGTCAGCAACGTTTCGAGCAGTTCGTCCATCCCGGTGCCTTTGATCGCACTGGTGCCGACGACTTCGACATCACCACCCCATTGGCTAGGGGTCAATTGATACTCGGTAAGCTGCGTCAAAACGCGATTGGTATCGACCCCTTCGAGGTCGATCTTGTTCATCGCAACCACGATCGGCACTTCTGCCGCTTTGGCGTGGCTGATCGCTTCTTCGGTTTGCGGCATGATTCCGTCGTCGGCGGCGACGACAAGGACGGCGATGTCGGTGACGTTGGCACCGCGAGCACGCATTTCGGTAAAGGCTTCGTGACCAGGCGTGTCGACAAAGGTGACTTTGCGGCCATCCTTTTCGACTTCGTAGGCACGAATGTGTTGGGTAATCCCGCCCGCTTCACCACTGACAACATCAATGCCAATCAGGTAGTCAAGCAAACTCGTTTTCCCGTGGTCGACGTGACCAAGGAAGGTCACGATCGGTGCACGTGGAAGCAGCGAATCGGGATCGTCTTCTTGCTCTTCCAGGCCAGTGATGAGCGAGTCTTCGAGTGTTTCCGATGCCTTCAGCTCGATCGTCAAGTCGAGCTCGGCGGCAATCATTTCAGCCGTTTCTAATTCAAGCTCGGAGTTGATGTTGCACATCATCTGCATGCCAAGCAGGACGCGAAGGACCTGGGCTGCAGGAACACCCGCGGCTTCCGAGAAGCTACGAATGGTACATGGCAACTCGAGTGAGACGGTGTCCTTTCGAGGGGCTGCCGTGTTGACGCCTTTGCGCCGTTGTTGATGTCGATGACGCGTCGATTGGCGTGAGCCGTAAGACTGTTGATCCAGGCTGATGCGACGCTGTTTTCCGCGCGAACGCTCGGCACGAGCACTCGCCATTCCAGCGATCCCTTTGCGACGTGGCTTTTCTTCCTCTTCGCCGCCTTTGCCGCGTTTGGCCTTGTCACCGGTGAAACCGCTTAGGCCGCCCGCAGCACCACCGCCACCACCAGCCGCGGCGTTACCGGCGCGTTTTCCGCCGCCACGTTTCTTTTCGGTCTCTTCTTGGGCGAGTTGTTCAAGCGGAGCCTTCATGCCCTGCTTGTGCCCTTGAATGACATCTTTGGAAAGCTTGATGTCTGGCTTTTGTGCCTTCGGTTCGCCCGACTTCGATTTGGTTGGCTTTGGCTGAGCCGTCTCGGGAAGCGAGGCCATCTTGACGTTGATTCGCGGCTCGCGTCGTTTGCCTTTGTTTTCTGCTGGCTTGCGTTCGCCACCATTGCCGCCTGCGGCTGGACGATCAAGCGAGCGGACCTTTCCGCCTCCGCCACCACCGACCAAGTTGTCGGATCGAATCGGTGCCGATGATTCCCCGGACTTGCGTCCCATGCGTCCCGCGATACGTCCACCGAGTCCGCCCGGTTTTCGTTTCGGCGGCGAAGCGGGAGCTTCAGCGGCCGGCGCTGGTGTTGCGGCTGGTTCTTCGGGGGCCGGCCGACTGTGTTCCGGAGCCGTTTCCTGCACGGGTGATTCCTCGACGGGGGTTTCGGTTGGAGCTGGAGCAGCTTCGGCAACCTGTTTGGAACGCCCAGAGGAACGACCAATGGAGATTTGTTTGCGCTGTCGCGGCATGGCGTCGCGCACAGCACCGATCGGCTTGTCATCAGAAGGCTTGGGAGAAGACTCAGACGCAGAGCCTAAGTGATCACGAACGCGCTGAGCTTCGTCGTCGGTGAGACTTGCCAGCGCCGAGCCTTTGCCGGTGATTCCGACTTTCTTGACGATGTCGACGAGATCTTTACTGTCGACGTTGAGTTCTTTTGCGAGCGCGTAAATGCGTGCGGGCACGGGGTGAAGGTCCTGTCAAACTTGTTTGGAATTCTGCGAGCAAGCGTGATCAAGCTGCCGAGGCGGCTCGCTGATCTGGATTGAAAGAATGGGTTTTGGGAAACGTCACTCCAGAATTCTCTTCTTCGGTTCAAATCACATAAACTATTCCTCCATCGCCGCGGCTGGCTTCGGTGCCGACCACGTCGGGGATGGTATCTAAACGGTCATCGGTGGCTGGATCTTGATGGCCCAACCTTCCAAATAACCCATTACTTTCCACTACGATAACGAAAATCCTGGTGGAGTCAGTGGGGCGTGGCGAAAAGTTTCGCCAGTTCCACCCCCTCGCAGCTCGATCGGTGAAGCCTCTTTCATGCTTTCACTTGAGCTCGAGATCGTGCCTGATCGAGGCAGGTGCTCCCTTACGGTTCAATCAAAGCACCTTTGCTGGCAGCTTCAGCCGGAATCGGCCCCCAAAAAGCTACAGCGTCAGGCATTTAGGGAATTAACTCTTCTCTGAAGCGGCCGACTCGGACTCCGAATCAACCGTCTCACTACTTTCTTCGCCAGCGCTCTCTTGGGCGGCTTCAGCCCCAGTTTCCGCGGGAGCTTCGGCTTCGGCCGGCGTTTCAGTCTCAGCCGCAGCTTCAGTCTCAGCTTCGGGGGCTGCCTCAGCGGTTGGCTCAGCTGGTTCTCCGGAAGCCTCGGCAGCTGGCTCTGCGCCCGCGGCCGCCGCTTCAGGCTGCTCTGAGGGACCCTGCTGGGCAGCTGCGGGTTCGGCCGGTTGGCCAGATTCTGCCTGCTCTTTTTCGCGTTCGCGGCGTTGGCGACGCTCTTCGGCTGCAGCCTCTTCGGCCTCTTCCGCTTTGGTTTCAGCGACTTCGACGATTTGATCCACTGCTTCGGCCGACAGCCCGCTCAGCTCCATGAATGCGTCGGGTTCAATCACCGAAAGGTCGTCGTAGGAAAGGTATCCTTGCTCGACCAACGCTTGGGCGATTTCCTCGGTCACACCATCAATTTGGCTGAATCCGGTCACCGCTCGCTCGATTTGTTCTTCGAGCTCGCTGTTGGTCATGATTTCGATGTCCCAGCTGCACAGTTTGCTGGCGAGGCGGACATTTTGGCCGCGACGGCCGATAGCGAGTGAAAGCTGATCTTCCTGGACCAGAACGATGGCTCGGCCAATCATGTCACAGAGCAAGACCTGCTCTACTTCGGCTGGTTGCAGCGCGTTTGGAATCAGGACTTCGGGGTCATCGCTGAAGCGGACCACATCGATGTGCTCGCCTGCAAGTTCTTCGCGAACCGCTTTGATACGGCTGCCGCGGTAGCCGACGCAAACGGCGATCGGGTCGACTTGGGTGTCGACGCTGCTGACGGCAACCTTGCTGCGGTAACCGGGCTCTCGACTGATCGAATTGATCGAAATGATCTCGTCGCTCAGCTCGGGGATCTCTTGCTCGAAGAGACGTTGGACCAATTGGCGGCGTGTTCGACTGAGGACGACTCGAACGCGGTTGCCGGTCGCTCGAACTTCAAAGACAACCGCACGCACTCGCTCGCTGGCATGAAGGGTTTCCCCTGGGATCTGCTCGCTGCGAGGCAAGATCGCTTCGACGTTACCGAGGTTGACGGTGGCGACGCCGCCATCGACTCGCCCGATGATGCCGCTGACGATCTGGCCGATCTGATCACGGTATTCGTTCATCAACGAATCGCGTTCAGCCTCTTTGACCTTTTGAATGATGACTTGTTTGGCGGTTTGGGCACCAATTCGACCAATCTGGTCTTCACCGAGCGGCTCGCCATTGAGGGCAGCCGAGATTCGGCCGCTGTCGCGGTCAAGCTGGACGACGATATCCGCTTCTTCGCCATATTGCCGTTTGGCGGCGGTCAAAAGTGCTGATTCAATCGCGATAAAGACCAGCTCTTTATCGATATTCTTCTCACGGTGGAGCGAATCAACGTAGCGAAGGATGTCTTGTGGATTCATGTCGGCCGCCTCCCGCAAGCGGGCGATGACAAGGGTCGTGCTGTGGCGAGCAAATAAAAAAACTGCCCGAACCTTGGCAGGCCCGGGCAAAAGATTGCTCGATTGAACTGTGAACTTATCGAGATGGCCACTGGGTGTCAACCAAGACTGATGGCCGGATTTCGACGGTCGACACCGATTCGAACACCCCTTCGGTCGGAATCGCGACCCGCACCGACAATTGTCCGTAACGCGGCGTCCCAATCACTTGCCGAACATCGGCGGTTGCGAACGACCGACGCTTTCGCGTGGATTGAAAGTTGGAGCTTCCGAAAAGGGTCGTACGCATCGCTCGCGAATCTTCCTGCCATCCCAAGAGCGATCGCAGTGATTTTCGCAGCGGCAGCTTCACTTCGGCGATTCCCTCATCATTAAAGACGAGTTGCTGTGTCCATTTGATCGACTCCGCTTGATGGCCAATGCGTTTGTCTTCGGTGATGCTCCACAAACGAGGTTTCAATTCAAACGTTGCGGTCGCTCGCATGGTGACCGGTTGGTCGTTGCGATCGCGAACAACGACCGCCGCGCGCCAACCGTCGGGATCGGCGTCAGCATCGAAGTTGGCAAGCGCCGCGGACATCTCGACGTAGGCGGGGCGACGTTGGTTGGGGGCCGCGATTGCCGCGCCGCCAGAAACATGGTGGGGATCCAGACGGATGTTGGTTGCGCCGTCGTATTGAATGGTCGCCGCTTCCTGGGCCGGCAATGATTTTGCCATCGAAGCCAAGATCAACGCGAACAAGAGAATCAGCAGCGGCCGCTTGCGGATCGATTTGGCGTTGTCGTTAGAGGTGTCGTCACAATCGTTACCACCGTTGTCTGAAAACGAATCGGTACGACGTGCTGCGACGAGCTGGCTGATCGAAGAGAAAGGCAAAGGAGCAACCTGGGGCTTGCGTGAGAAGTCGACGAGATGCTCGTCTTGCAATGCAAAGCCCAGACCAACGGGGCGGTCAGTCCATCAAGGTGATGTCAGGTGACGCGATTTCCACACATCACCACCCTTTGCCCCAAAAGATGTTTCGCAAACCCAACCTGCGGCCGTCGTCTCGGCGAAACCAACGTTGTCTTGACGCAACACGACCCTGCGATCTGCGAAAGCCTATCAGGTGGTAGTGGTTGTAATGATCACAAGTTAGTAACACCCCCGGCAGCGTGGCGAAAACTTAATTGAAAAAAGCGTTGACGTCGCAAACCGTCATTGTTGCGTCCTAGTGTTCAGTGCGAATCCGTAAGGAAGCGAACCCAAAAAGCACGGGTCGCACCAGCGAATTCGACACAAGAACATTCATCGCGTCGAAAAACTCGAGCGTGATGACAATCAACGTGTATCGATAACAAGGGCTCACATAGATGTTTCGCCAACCACGAAAAGGCTTCTCGTTGATCGAGATGGTAATCGTGATCCTCATTCTCGGGATCATCGCTGCCGTTGCAGCGCCGAGAATGTTTGACACTGCCACGACAGCCGAAGAAAACACGACGCGCCAACAACTGGCTGTTCTGCGCAACGCAATTGAGATGTATCGCGCTCGTGAAGGAGCCTATCCAGCAGCAGGTGAATTGCCCAACGCAATGGCCACCATGCTGAACGGGCCTTTCCCAGCTCCGTCGATTGGCACCGTGCGAAATGACGCGGCAGTCTACTACGACTTGGACGCGAATACCGCAACAGCCGTTGCTGCAAACGAAGGCCAAGCCGGCGGTTGGGCCTACAAGCCCGCAAACGGAAGCCTTGGCTTGAATGTCGGCGGTGGCGAAACGGGTGCCGATTGGTAAACCACCAACGTCACACGTTGGGGCAACATTGCGAGACCTCGACGAAGGCACGACTCTAGCCCGGCCGTCCTTCGTCCAACGGACATCCAGACCTTCAAAGCCAGGCTTCGTAAGGAGCTTTGGCTTTTGTCCGGTTTGTGACACACGCCACGGATGGTTCCCTACCAATCAAATCCCACCTCCATACCTAACCGAGCATTCAACGCTCGGGACGGCAAAAGGCTAGGCGGATCCATGCCAAAAACACCCACCGTATTGATTGTCGAAGACGATCCCGTTTTTCGTCGCGTGATGAAATTCACAATCGAACGAAGTGGGTACGTCGTCGAAACGGCAAGCGATGGCATGCAAGGCTACAAACGGCTTTGTCAGGGTGGCATCGCATTCTTGGTCACCGACCACCAAATGCCTGTTTGCACGGGCCTCGAATTGCTCGAGATGCTCGAGGGTGATGCCAGCATCGATCCACCACCAACCATCCTGTGCACCGCCAAGGGCCTTGAACTTGATAGCCAAGGCTTGCAAGCACGCTTTCAGCTCGCCGCTGTGATGCACAAGCCGTTCAGCCCACGCAAGCTGAGCGAAGTGATCCAGCAATATGTGCACGTCGCTTCCGAAGACGAAGCAACGCCTGCTGTCCAAACCGGCCAGTCATAACCGGGGACGACGATGGATCTCGAGAACAGCCATCCTCTGCAAGCGAACTTGATGGAGGATTCAATCTCCTCCGCGACGCCGGCCGATTCAAATACAGAAGCCGAGTCACGTGGCGACACCACGTCCAGACGAATCCCGCTGGTCACCACGCGAATCGGATTCGTTTTCCTTGTCGTCGGTGCCTGCATATTGCTATGCGCCTTCGCCGCGCACGCACTACCCGATCAACCGCATTTGAATTCGCTCATGTGGATCGCGGCGGTTGCGGTCAGCTCGTTCGCGGGCATGGTTTCGATGCGCAGTGTTCGCACGTTGCGCACGATCGAAATGGAATTGCGTCGACGCCGCCCGGGAATGCGTCATTGGCAAACGGCTCGGCCGATTCTCGGTTCGGACCCCATCACCGACGGTTGGAACGAACTGATCGAGGATGCGACCTGTACACAACAAGGACATACGCAAGCCCACCGCGCTCCCGCGACGCTTGATCAAGAGGTGATCACACTCGCCCGCGCGATGCGAGGCATGCCGGTCGCCTGGGTGATCACCGACACCGACGGATTGATTCGTTTTGTTGGCCCCGCAGCCTGTGGCATCCTCGGCATTGATGAATCGGGGGGGCACATCGGCGCGGACCTGACCGATTTGTTGGGACTACGCGACCCGCACGATGAATCGGCTGGCGAAGCATTGGACCAGTTGCTTGGCAGCATCCGCATGGTGACTCAGCGCCGCGCCCTGCAGGTTGGTTCTCGTCAGCTGTTCTTGCGAATCACCCGTTCTCGTCTCGCTGGACGCAGCGGCGATGGCGAAGGAATGGCCTGGGTCCTGACTGACGAAACACAGCAGCGTCTAACGACCGAAGCGCGTGATCAATTTGTGATGACGGCGACCCACGAACTGCGCACGCCGCTGACCAACCTGCAAGCCTACGCCGAAGCGCTTCAGGAACAGGATGGCATCGATTTCGAGCAGCAGAAAGAGTTCTGCAACATCATCACCAGCGAAGCAAACCGACTGGGACGCTTGGTCGATCAGCTGTTGACGGTCAGCCAGATGGAAGCAGGTTCGATGACGGCCAACCGTCATGAACTTGAGATGTTGCCGATGGTCGAATATGCGACCGACCAGATGCGCAGCCAAGCCGAACAGAAACGCATGAAGCTGACTTCGAAACTTAGCGCCAAGCTGCCGACCGTCTTTGGTGACCGCGACAAACTTCAAGCCGCCTTAGTGAACCTGATCGGCAACGCCGTCAAATACACGCCCGAAGGTGGAGAGGTGCTCGTCAGTTGCACCGCTGAGGACCGTTGGATTCGGATCGAAGTCCAGGACAATGGACCGGGGATCCCCGAAGAAGAACATGAAAAGGTCTTCGAAAAGTTCTATCGAGGCGACGCCACTCGCGATTCCGAGCAACGTGGCAATGGCCTCGGTTTGGCTTTCTCACGCGAGATCGCACGACTGCATGGTGGTGACATTGATGTCGACAGCACCGTTGGCCAAGGATCGAGCTTCACGTTGCGATTGCCGGTTGGCGGTCAGTCGCGTTCAGGCATCTGACGGCGGAGACACTCATGCAATCGATCAACCAACATGGTGCCGTCACCGTGCTGCGGCCAGACGGTCCGCTGCGTGTCGATGCGACCGAAGCGATTGACCAAGAACTCAAGCCACATTTGGCGGCCGGTGTCCCCTATCTGGTGATGGACCTTTCCGAAACCCCGCTGATCGATAGTGCTGGTTTGGAATGGATTCTCGATTGGGACGAAACGTGTTGCCGTCGCGGCGGTTGTCTGCGTCTTTGCAGTGTTGGCGAATTGTGCCAAGACATCTTGAGGATCACGGCGGTCGGCGCATCCGTTCAACAGTTCGATGACTTGACCAGCGCGCTGGGCAGCTTCGCCTAGGCCCCAAGGAGGCAATCGAACCGATGGATGACATTCTTAATCTGGATCCGGCCAGTACTGAGGGCGCCGAGATCGTTCCGCATGTGGTCAACCCGGCGCGGCCGCGCAAGCGAGTTGGCTCGCAAGTTCCTCTGGGACAGCGGCTGATCGAAGCCGGCTTGATTCACGAAGACCAACTTGATTCCGCGCTTTCGCACCAAGCATCGGAATCGCAAAAGCCATCTTCCGGCGACACGGCTGGCGAAGAACAACCGATGCCCCGGCGTAACAAGCGGCTCGGTGAAATTGTCGCCGAACTCGGCTTGGTCGATGAAGGCAACCTGCTTCCGCTGCTCGGCGAGCAACTTGGCGTGGAAGGGGTTCGATTGCGAGAAGGGTTGATCGACCCGCTGGCCGTTCGGCTCGTGCCACGACATCACGCGGAACAATTTCAAGCGATTCCGCTGATGCACGTGCGCGACGAATTGACCGTCGCCATGGCCGACCCGCACGATCTTTCGGCGATCGATACACTCGCACGCGTCAGTGGCTGTCGCATTCGTCCGGTCTTCACGCTCGCCGCCGGTATCGAACGTTTGCTGCCGCGTTGTTATGAAGACGATTTTAGCGTCGACTCGGTGACCGCCGATCTTGACGTGGAACAACTCGACTTTGAATCCGACACCATCGACCTTGACCTTGCCGGTGCTCAGCAGCTTGCCGAAGGCAGCCCCGTCATCAACTTGGTCAACTACGCGATCGTTCAAGCGGTTCGCCAGGGTGCCAGCGACATTCACATCGAACCAGGTCCCAAGAGCACTTCGATCCGATTCCGTATCGACGGTTCGCTGCGCGAAGTGATGCGGCCGCGAAAAGACCTGCATGCGGCGATCGTTTCACGTGTGAAGGTGATGGCAAAACTTGACATTGCCGAGCATCGTCAACCGCAAGACGGTCGCTTGCACGTTCGAATCTCACGTCGCGATATCGACCTTCGTGTCAGCACACTGCCAACGGTTCTGGGCGAAAAGGTTGTGCTTCGTGTCTTGGACCGGCAAAGCTTGACGTTCGATTTGAACAAGCTTGGCTTTCCCAATGATTCGCTTTCGACCGTTCGACGCATCCTCGGTCGCCCGCACGGTTTGGTGCTGGTGACCGGTCCGACCGGTAGCGGTAAAACGACCACACTCTATTCGGCAATCGAATTGATCAAGGGGGTCGAGAAAAACGTCATCACGGTTGAAGATCCCGTTGAATACCAACTGGAATTGATCAACCAGGTTCAGATTCAATCTGACAGCGGTGTGACCTTTGCCCATGCGCTGCGCAGCATCTTGCGTCAGGACCCGGACGTGATCATGGTCGGCGAAATCCGAGACCGCGAAACGGCCGAGACCGCCATCCAAGCTGCCTTGACCGGTCACTTGGTCCTCAGCACGCTCCACACCAATGACAGCCTTTCGGCAATCACGCGTTTGGTCGATATGGGTGTCGAGCGTTTCAAGATCGCAGCGGCACTCGTTGGCGTGATCGCACAACGCTTGGTACGCAACCTCTGCGAAAACTGCCGCGAGTCGTACTATCCGTCAACGGCGTTGCTTGAAGAGTTTCAATTCAAAGGCGATATGCGCCATCGATTCTCACGCAGCCGTGGATGTTCGCAATGCTTTGAATCAGGGTATCGCGGCCGAACGGGCATCTACGAAATCGTCGAAAGCGACTCGATCCTGCGCAACTTGATCAACCGCGAAGCCACGCTCGACGAGCTGCGCGCGGCACACGACGGGACAACACTCTTTAGCGAAGGAATGCGTTTGGCGGCAGCCGGAGTCACTAGCCTGGAGGAGGTCGCTCGCGTTGCAACGGTCGACTAGTTGCGGCGCATGATTCATCACCATGCTTCCCACTTACGCTCCTTTTGATCCACAACAAAACCAGGATGCCGTCGTGCATATGCCTGCGGGCAATGACGCAGCACCTGTTTCGCCAAACACGTCACCGGTTGGACGTGGTGACCAGGCCAAAGGGGCCGCGTTTCCGCTCAGCCCCGTGAAGAAACGCTCTTCGTTCGGCGTCTCAAGAGGCACCGTGCTGTTGACACTCAATCAGCTCGCCGTGATGAGCCAGAATGGAATCGACATCGCCGAGGCGATTGAATCGGTCGCCCTCGGTTGCCGAAACAAACGGCTCGCCCAATCGCTCGAACAAATTCATCAGTGCGTCAATGGCGGCCAACCCTTTTCGGCAGCCGTTGCCAATTACGGTGACCACTTCCCCAGCACACTCGCGCCTATGCTCGCCGCCGCCGAAGCGACGGGCAACGTTCCCGAGACGCTCGGTAATGTCTGCTCGCGGATGCGCGCAGAACTGACGATGCGCGGCACTGTCCTGGGCGCAATGATTTATCCAGCGATCTTGATCGCGGCCTCGACCATCGTCATGGCCGCCTTGGTGCTTGGTGTGTTACCACAATTCAGCAAAGTCTTCGTTTCTCTGGGACAGCCCGTTCCTTGGTCGACACAGATGCTGTTGGACCTCGGCGAATTTTCCCGAGCGCACTGGATGAAGATTCTGCCGCTGACCATCGCTGCGATCGCAGGCCTTCTGTCGCTGCGACGCAATCCATTGGTCCAGCGTCCGATCAACCGAGCGTTGATGTACGCCTGGCCAATACGCAACGCCTATCGACCGCTCCAGGCCGGCCGCATGTTTCGCTTGTTGGCCACCATGGTCCAAGGCGGCGTCCCTTTGTTGCAATCGGTTCGCTTGGCAAGGAACACGACTCGCGATCTCTATTGGCGATCGTTGCTTGATCGAATCGAAGACAAACTGATCGACGGCTCAAGAGCGAGCGAGGCGATGTTCAACGTCGATTTCCTGCCGAGTGAATCAGCCCAAATGATGGCGACGGCGGAACGCACAGGACGCGTCGCAGAAGTCCTTGAGAACATCGGCCAATACTACGAAGAAGAAGCTGGGCGGAGTATCAAACGGCTCGTCGTCGCACTCGAGCCGGCCATCATTTTGGTCATGGGAGTGGTGGTTGCCGGTGTCGTGATGTCACTGCTGCTGCCGCTATTGGATGTTTCCTCAGTGCGGTAAGCCTGAACGTCGCCTTTCGCTCCGCGAAAGCAGCGTCACGTTCACGGGTTCGTAGTACCGCCTTTAGGCGTCTTTAGGCGGAAGAGACCGAAGATTCCAGCTAAAGCTCGGTACTACAAACTGGGTGGCAATTACGGACGATTATCACCAAAACACGAGACGTCGCGTAAAGCTGCGACATTCTTTCTTCGTGACTTCTTGTGCTTTTTGTGGCCATTCTCTTTTCTGGGAAGGCTTGGTGCGTGCAAGCACACACCCTACGGCCTTTCCTTGCCGAATCTGTGTCGCAGTCGCTCCTTGATTCGGCCTACAAAAGATCCGGCTAAAGCTCGGTACTACTAACTGGCACCACGCTCTGACGCGCGTCGCGACGGCGGTTGTGACGGCAGTCGGGATTGTGCCTGTTTTTCATGCGGACGGTTTTGACAACCGCCTTGGTGTGACGTAGATGCATACGGTTCATTATCGAAATCCCGCCACGCAACAACCTTCCAGCGATTTCGCCTTCCCGCATGTTCGACGCTGTTTCACAACCGACCGCCAGCACTTCGCGCCGCTTTGCCCCCTGGGCTCGCCGCTGCGCCGAGCGGTTCATCGGGATTGATATTGGCGTCGATCGAGTCCACATCGCCTGCATGACGGCACAGGACGCCCAGGACCCGAGCCGTTTCCAATGGGATTCGCGATGCGAATTTGCGTTGCCCGTCGATCCGACTCGTCCACCCACACCCAACCTGGTCGATACGATCTGCCAAACGTTGGTCGACAAGTTGCCTCGTTGCGTCGACGGCGAGGTGAATGCGACGGCGCTCAGTCTTCCCCTGTCGTGGATCCACTACGAAATCAGTGGCGACGGTGACCGACAGACAAGCCAAGCCAATTGCGACGCCATGTTTCGGGCTTCGGTCTTTCAAAGTGATGCCCACGTTTGCAGCTGGCCAGTCTGGCCTCAAAAGCCGCAACAAGTGATCGCGGCAACCAGCGAGAATGCCGCCTGTCAAATCGCCGAAATACTTTGCAGAAGCGGTTACAGAATCAAACACATCTTGCCCCACGGCGCCGCTCTCATTTGTTCAGCCAAGGCACTCACCGGTATCTCGCCGTCGGCCGTTGCAGTGCTGGAAACCTATGGTGGAGTCGTCGCCGCGGCGACGCAGCGCGATGGGAGCGAGGACGTTCCGGAGGACCACTGCGGGCTCTGTCGACCTTTGCCCGCATTCACTTTGCCGAGTGATGGATTGGCTGGCATCGACCAATTCGAACCTTGGCTCGAAACCATCGCCGACGAAATCAACGCCACGCTACGCTACTCAGGCCGAGCTTCAAACACTTCGGTGCAGGCCAAACCTGTTTTGATATGTGGAACGGTCGCCGAGACCGAGGGCGTTGATGCCGTGCTCGCGACTCAACTTGGCCGTCCTGTTGCTGTTTGGCGCTATGCGAGTCGGAAGCGGCCGATCGGCGCGCTCGACCCTCAGGAGATGCCTTCTTATCACGACCCATCGCGCGCGATTGCCGTTTCCTTGGCACACCGCGCCGCCTTTTTGGAAACGAGTGGGAGGTCGTGATGGGAACTGAGCAAGAAAGCCAACAGTATGAAATGTTGCCGCCGCGATTTGTCAATCAGCGTCGGCTACGGCACGTCCTTTACGGATGGCTGGCCACGACGATCACCTCCGCGACGGTGTTTGGTGGCATCGCAGTCGCGGCAACGCTGCGGTCGCACCAGGAACAGCAGGAACGGCAACAAGTGGTCACCGCAAGTTTGCCATTGTTTCAGCTGCGCCGTGAAATCGCTGTCATGAACCAAGACAACGCCAAACGCCGAAACTGGTGTGCTTGGGTTGAAACCACAAAGCCCAGTGACGATCTGTTCCAAACGATGGCAGCGGTCGTCGACGCGTCAACAAGTGTCGTGCAGGCGTCGGAATCAGAGCAAATCAAAATCGACAAACTGCAAGTCAAGCTGCCTCTTGAATACCCGCACGATTCTGAAACCATTCCGGCATGGGCCCTGCCCTCGCTTTCGGTGACCGCTCGAACCGGTTCAACCATCGCGGCCAAAGAGTGGGTCGAGGCCATGAACGCTTCGGACCGAATCGATTCCGCTGAAATGGATGCACCCGCGCTCGATCGCGAAAACGCACAGGTCATCATCAACGCCACCCCCGTCGCTACACAGGTGTTGCCATGAGCAAGATGAGCGGCCGGCTGTCGGTCTTTGACGTGCGCCAGCACCCCTTTCAATCGGTGATCACTTGCCACGTTGTGGGCGCTACCTTGACCGGTCTGTTGCTCGCAGCCACCGGTTGGGTTTGGGTGAACCGAAATAACGTTGTGGTGGAAATCAATAGCGACGGACAATCGATCAATTACCACGAGGCGGCGGCAATGCTTGCCAACGCACCCCAGTGGCGCCAAACCTATGCTCAGGCCTTCGATGAAGCGTCGCAGCTCGAACAACGTGTCGAAGCGATCGATCGCTGGTTGCCAAAATCGCTCGATTGGGAAGACACGACCGATGCGATTCGAAAGATCGCACTGAGTCACCATGTCGACGTTGTGGCGATCGGCGATCCGGTCGAGCACGTGGGCACGCGGGTCGGAGTTGCTGCGACCACCTGTCAATTGGAAGGCAGCTACGGAGACCTTTGCCGATTGGTCGTCGCCCTTGGCGATTCCGATTTAGCCGTCGCGTGCAGCGAAATGTCGCTCGAGCGTCTGAGCCCCGAAGAGCAAGTCGGGCTCAACGAGAGACGAAAGTCCAACGAACGCCAAAAGCCAGACGGACAATTCCTGGCCAACCGACGCAGTCGCAAACCGCAAACGACCTGCAGCCTTACCCTTTCGCTACGCCTGCCCTACGCAGCCGACGGCAGCGTCGCGGGACGCCTCTTGCCAAAGGAGTCGAGCGATGCAAGTTGATTCGGTTGTAAACCAAGCTGACGATTCAAGCCAAACGTCGGGTGACAAGGATGCCAAAAAGAAGATCGTGGCCGCCGTGTTGTTGGCGGTGCTGTTGGGAGTCGTGATCTTTCAACCTGAGCCTGAGACCGAAGAAGTGGCCAGCGCCCAGTCGCAGCCCGAACTTGCGATCATCGCTCAGCCAACGGCCGAAGCCACTGCAAGCAACGATGTTCCACAAGAGTTCTTGGCAACGCGTCAACTGTCGCGCGTCAACGTTGAACAAGTCGCCGACACGGCACTCTTTCATGCCGACAAGCTTCCCTCGCGACAAGCCGCCCAACGCGGCCCGCTTCGTGTGCAAGCCGTCTACGGCTCGGGGCAATCTCAGTCCGCAATCGTCAGCGGATCGATCATTCGCCAGGGGCAACCGCTGCCAGATGGTCGCAAAGTGATCGACGTGAGCGACGAAGGAATCGAGATCTCACGTTGATAGCAATGTGCCGTCTCATCGGGGGGCATTCTCTACGCCTTCGGTGACCAAGTTCGCGGAATTCGCACATTTTGCAGCGATTCGATTCGCCGCCGGTGGGGTGATCGCCGATACCGATCATACCGACTTTAACGGTTGCAACGGTTTTACGGTGTCCCCACACAGCGGTTACGGCGAACAACATGCCTAGAATTCGGCTGATTCAATGCGGAGTGCTGATGCTCTGCGTTGCCTGCTGCGCCGAACTCGCTGCCGACCCGCCGAGCCAACCGCTCGAGCCTCCACGAACATTTGCAGAAGCCAAGCTGCGAATGGCTCGCGATGTTTCACGCCAACTTCGTGAAGCGCCAACCCAATCACAGCCGACAGCTTCTCAATCGCAAACACTCAACGCGCCGCCCGCGCCACCAGCGCAAGCGACCAGGCTGCCAAAGCTGGTCACGCGCCCCGTCGCGCCGACTGCGCCCCGCCAGCCGTCGAACAACTTCATCTATCGCAAGTGGCAACCGCGTGAACTCAAGCCCGCCAGTCCAACTCGCGCGGCCAGTACGACCACTCACGCGGCCCAACCGATTGCTCAGGCGGGCGGAAACGCGGGGGCGCAGACGATTCCTGCCGAGCAACCTGCGCGAGCGTTCCACGAACTGATTCGCAATCAACAACCTTCCGCTTCGATTCGACAAGTTTCGGAAGAGACGCTTTTGGTACCAGTGGAGTCGGAAGCAGCGGATCAATCGGTTCAACTGCATGGCGAAAGTGATTTGGTGACGCTGGTTGCCACCGGCGCTGACCTGACGGCTGTCTTGCGAATGATCGCCGACCACCACAAGCTCAACCTCGTCCTCGGACCACTTGTGCAAGGCAGCGTTACGGTCAGTATCCGCGGCGCGAAACTCGAAGAAGTGCTCGACGCGATCACAGGAGTGGCTGGCTTCAGCTGGCATCGCGTCGACAATCTGCTTTACGTCACCAGCGCCAAAGCACCTGGACTTGACCGCCGAGTGCAAGGTCGCCGTTTGCAGGTCTATCCGCTCGACTACGTGTCCGCGAAAGAAGTCGAATCGGTCGCCAACGGCCTGCTTTCCGAAGCGGGACGCGTCTTTGTCAGCGAATCGGATTCGAAAGACCAACTCAAGACACGTGAGTTGTTGGTGGTCGAGGATGTCGCTTCGGCTCACGAACGGATCGCACAGTACGTTGCGCAAATCGACGTTCCGCCACGCCAAGTCCTGGTCGAAGCTCACGTGCTGCAAATCGCGCTAGGCGAAGATGAACGCCACGGAATCAACCTTCGCGGTTTGGCTCGATTGAAGACAGCCAAGATTTCGATCGAGGGCAAGAACTTTGCCGAGGAAGAGCCGAGCACACCCGCGGTTGCGCTGCGAGTCGATTCGACCGACATGGGAACGTTGATTGATTTGATTCGTTCCGAAACCAATTCACGCACGCTGGCGTCTCCAAAGCTCTCGGTCGTCAATCGCCAGGAAGCGAAGATTCAAATTGGTCAGCGTCTGCCGTACTCTGTCGCAACGACGACACAAACGACAACGGTTCAAAGCGTCGAGTTTCTCGAGGTCGGCATCGTACTGACCGTCCAACCGGTGATCACCGATGACGGCAACGTCTTGATGACGGTGTTGCCAAAGGTCTCGGGAGGCAAGATCACCGAGAACGGTTTTCCCGAGGAAGACACCACCGAAGTGCAAACGACAATCCTGTTGCCCGATGGCGGCGGGGTCATTATTGGCGGATTGATTCGCGAAGAAGACGTGCATCTTCGATCGATTGTCCCCGGCTTCGGCAAGATTCCGGTGCTCGGACGTCTGTTTCGAAAACGTTCCGACGAAGTGCGACGCAACGAACTGATCGTCGCGTTGGTAACGCACGTCATGGATGAAGCATGTCATCCACGTCGACATGAACTCTATCAGCTCGAAGAAGCATTGCCGCCACACGCGGCGGGCGAACTCGAACACCCACAACTACCGCTCACGTTGCAGGACTACCAACAGGGCGACGTCATCGAATATCACCCGATGTGACTTCCACCTTCTGGCGAAGGTAGGTGCGGAACAATGATCTAGCTCTGCTGGCCAGCGTATCGCAGACTGCGAACGACCATTTCTTGGGCTTCGGTTTCATCCACGCCCGTTGCGACTTCCATGTTCATCGGCCACTCGGGCCGCAAGCGACGATCAAAGATCGTCATGCCTCGGGTGAGTTCACCGCGCGTTTCGACTTTGCCCGCCATGTTGGTCCATGTGAACAAGTCAGGTTCGAGTACGGCAAGGATCGTCGTGGCATCGTAAAGCGAGATCATCTCGCGGCCGAGACGCTGGTGAGCCGCACGAAAGGCAAAGGTCAACAGCTTGTGCAGCATCGATCCGGCACGCGTGTATTTGTTGGGCAGTTGTTCCAACAATTGAACACCGAACTGAATCGATTCGGTCACATCAAGCGGCAACAAACTCTTGGTCGTTCCCGAATGAAATACGTCGTTCGCGCTTTCGGCGTCGAAGTACATGTTTAACTCGGCCACCGGCGTCGCATTGCCGGGGCGTTCGACCGTACCGCCACTGATGATCACTTTGTCGATCATCGAGATGGCACCTGGATCACGTTGGCAAAGCCGAGCCAAATTGGTGAGCGGTCCAAGACAAACCAAGGTGACTTCGCCCGAATGTTTGCGAACGAGTTCGCCCATCACCTTTTCGCTCGAAATCTGGTGCTGGCGTCCCGATGATTGGAACCCACTGTCGCCCAGTCCGTCACTGCCGTTGAGGTGACGGTCGTCCACAACCGACGCACCGGCTGCGGCGGTTGCCTTGCCAATTCGCGGGTATTTGGGCGGATCGAGCTGGCTGAGGATCGCCGAAACGTTTTCGGTCGCCTGATCAGCTTCGACAGTCCCGCTCGTCGCGGTGATTGCCAAAACCTCGAGCCTGGGGTCAAAAAGCGCAATCGCCAATGCAACGGCGTCGTCAATCCCAGGGTCACAATCGATGATTATCTTGCGGGCCATGCAACCAGTTTAGGAATTCACGCCGCGCAGCACGACCCCGATTTCCGACGAGGCTTGGCGCCAACGAATCGCTTCTCGAACCTTTGTCCATGCTGTCAGCGAAGCCGCCGCGGCGTATGATCTTCGATTCCCAGCCATCTTCGCTTCCAACCATTCGCATCGAAACGCATTCATGTCCAGTTCTGCATTCCCGACCGCAATCGCGCAAGCCTCCGCCGGAACCGACCTCTCGATTGATCAGACCGCCGAGTTGATCGACGCGATGCTTCGGGGCGACGCCTCCGAAGATGAGGTGGGCGCGCTGCTGCTTGCGCTCCGGGCCAAAGGGGAAGCGGTCAGCGAAATGGTCGGTGCGGCTCGTGCGATGCGGTCGCACATGACGCGAATCCCACACAGCCACAGCGTCCTCCTCGACACCTGTGGAACGGGCGGAAGCGGAAGCGGCACGTTCAATATCTCGACCGCCGTCGCGATCACCGCAGCTGCCTGCGGCGTTGCCGTTGCCAAGCACGGCAACCGCAAGGCGACCAGTTTGACCGGCTCGGCCGACGTCCTTGAAGAACTTGGCGTGGGCATCGAATCGGACGCCGACGCCGTGGCGGCCAAACTCGATTCGATCGGCATCTGTTTCTGTTTCGCCGCCAAGCTCCATCCAGCGATGCGACACGTCGTGGGCGTCCGTCGAAAACTTGGCGTCAAGACGCTGTTCAATCTGTTGGGCCCGCTTTGCAATCCAGCCGGCGCGACGCATCAATTGCTTGGAACATCAAGCGTTGACGCACACCAAAAGGTTGCCGCCGCGCTGGCGCAACTTGGCACTGCGCGTTCCTTTGTCATTCACGCCGGTGATGGGCAAGATGAGGTTTCACTCGATGGCGAAACTTCGGTGATCGAAGTCGTCGGCGATCAGCAAACCCAACACACGTGGACGGCGAGCGATTTTGGTCTCCTGCCCGTCGGACAAGAGGCTCTGGCCGCAGCCGACCCCGCGGAAAGCGCCGCGATCATTCGTCGGATCTTTGACGGCGAACCTGGGCCATGTCGCGACACGGTCATCGCCGGAACGGCTGCAGCCCTCCTGCTCGTTGGCAAAACCGACTCATTGCAATCGGCTGCCAAACAAGCCACCTCCGCAATCGACGGCGGAGCGGCAAAAGAAAAACTGCAAGCGATGCAAAAGTAGAAGTAGGCCGGATCAAGGAGCGACAGCGACGCAGATCCGGCAAAAGCTCTGCACTACGAACACTGCCGAACGTAGCTACATTCGCCAGAAGGTGGAACGTGTTCGTTTGCCGTCCCATCATCCAACGCCCATCATCCAACGCCCATCATCCAACGCCCATCATCCAACGCTCGGGCGAATCCCGTTCGTAGTCCCGCCGTCAGGCGGAATGCATGAAGATTCCAGCTAAAGCTCGGTACTACGAACTCTGGCGACTACTAAATCAACTCGTGCAAGTGAATCAACGACTTGCCGAGGCGTCCGCCGTAATTGCCGGCGCTAATCTTGATCAAGCCTGGAGTTTCGGCAGCGGCATGGATGGCGCGACGAGTCGCCTCTTTCAGTGCATCGAGGTCGCGCCCGTTCATGATGATTTCCATCACGCTGTTAACGCCTTCGGGCAACTTTGACTTCTCGCCCAGCTTCTCGCGGAGCGTCGGACAAAACTCGGCATAGGTCGCTGCGATCAAAAAGTCGTAGCTGCTGCCCGCTTTCGATCCGCTCGCGGCTACGCCGCCCGGAAAGGTGGTGATCACGTCAGGTGTGCCTTCAGCTGCAAAGGCGGCTCGCTCGGCAGCATCAAGTGCCGTGTCTTCGTCAGGACCAAAGAACCACAGGTTCCCGCCCATCACGCCATCGCGAAAACCGAATCGTCGCGAGAGAAAGAACTCGCCGCCCAACGTCGGTACCACCCAGCCACGTTCGCCGTGACGAACATCACGAAACTGATGTCGGTCACCAAACAACGCGATCTTGCGACCAAGTTTAAAGTAGTCTTCGGAGTCGATTTGGTTGAAACAACGTGCGGTCGGGCAAGTCAAAACGTTTTGGCTAAGGCGAGCCAGCATGACCTTTTCCAAATGCTCGCGGCGGTTCTTGAGAAACCTTGGCACGTGGAATTGCACGATCGCACCGATGCGACCATCTGGTGTCGCGCCGGCAGCGGCTGCCTCGGCGCTAATCCACTGAGCCACACCCGCTTCGCAGTCACAAAGAATGGTGCTCGACGCGTGTCCTGTCACTGCGTTGACACAGTGCATCAACCATCGCTCATCGCGCGCCGTGATCAACACCTCGCCATAGATGCTGCGAAAGCCCTCGGCGTAGGTGTCATCGACAAGCACGCCCAACTCAGTTTCCATTGATCCCGTCGCCATCGATGGCTCCCTTGGTTGGTTACAACGACTCGCTACGACCGATTCCGTCGTACACGCGAGCTTCGGTCACCACTTTGTCCATAAAGATGTCGTGATCCTGCATCGGGATCTCATCAAACATTTGGCATTCAAACGCGAGCGAGACAAGCGGCGTTTCGGCTTTTGCGTTTTCAAGCAACTTGTCGTAGTAACCCTTGCCATGTCCCGTGCGACCACCGCGATCGTCGAAGGCCACACCGGGAACAAGGATCAAGTCGAGTTCCTTGACGTCGACTCGCTTGCTTTCGACGTCTCGCAAGTCGGCACGCGGTTCGAGGATTTTGTACATACCGGTCTCGAGTTCTTCCATCGACTCGAGGTGAAAGAGCTCAAGTTCACCATCGACACAGTACGGGATGACGATCTTCTTGCCACTTTCCAAAGTCGCCGGAAGGGCATGACGCGTTCGTGCTTCGTCGCGAACATCGACGTACCACATCACGCAGCCGGCCGACTCGTATTCGGCCAGCCCCATCACACGATCGGTGATCTGTTGGCTTACGGTGTCTTTGTCGGCCTGGTCGCGGCGTGCCGCGTGAGCCTGTTTGCGGATCTCTGTCTTGCGTTGCGCAAGCACTTCAGTGCTGGTCATGGCGGCTTTTTCTCCCGTGAATTGAAACTGCAAATCTACTACGCAACCGGCTCTGCGCGGAGGGTGCGTTAAAGTCGACGCAACCGACCGAGTCAATCGGCGGCAAACGTCCAAAGCCCCATGTATCGCGGCGAAAACACTACAACTCCGCAAACCGCGCGGCGGGCTCGTCCCAGCTTGCGGCTTCCCGAGGCGTGTAGGTTTCGACGTCAAACGATTCGCGGATCAATTTCCGCGCTTCGTTCACCGAGTCGAGTTTCCCGACTCCAATCAACTGCATCGCAAGGTTGCCAATCGCCGTCGCCTCCACCGGACCCGCAACGACCGTTCGGTTGCACGCGTCGGCGGTCATTTGACAAAGCAAGCGATTCAGTGACCCGCCGCCAACAATGTGAATCGTCTCGATCCGGTCGCCGACAAGGGACTCGAGCATCCCCAAGCACACTCGGTAGCGAAGAGCCAATCCTTCCAACGCCGCGCGGTAGTAAACTCCCTCGGCGCTCGGTTTCGCCTGGCCCGTCTTTTGGGCGAGTTCGTCGATGGCGTCCACCATGTCATCGGGAGCAACCAGAAGCGGATCGTCAGGATTGACCAACACCTCGAACGCTGTTGCCGCTTTCGCCTGGGTGACCATTTCGTCCCACGAAACATCGTTGCCACGACGCTGCATCGATTTGCGGATCTGTTGAAAGACCCACAGGCCGCCAATGTTCTTGAGCAGCCGTGTGCTGCCAAACACACCACCTTCGTTGGTGAAGTTCAGCTCGGAACAGGTGTCGTTGATCATCGGTTGGTCAAGTTCACAACCCATCAACGACCAGGTTCCCGAACTGATGTAACACCACGATGGTGTCTGAGGCGCAAACTCATCTGCGGGAACAGCAAGCACTGCGGATGCCGTGTCATGCGTCGCCGGGATCACCACGGGGACGTTGTCGAGACCGGTTTGCGAGGCAACCGAAGGTTGGACAGGACCGAGCGTTGTCCCCGGCTCCACAACGTCCGAAAAAATCTTCCGCGGGATGCCAAAGCGTTCGAACAGATCGTCACACCACTGCTTCGTGCGTGGGTCAAGCAACTGTGTGGTCGAAGCGTTGGTCGCTTCGATGCTGCGACGCCCCGTTAACAACCAATGAAAGAAGTCGCCGATCATCAGAAACGCATCGGCAGTTTGCAAAGAGGTTTCTTTCAGCTGCACTGCGGCGACCAACTGGTACAGCGAGTTGATCTCCATAAACTGCAAACCAGTCGCGTCGAAGATCTCGCTGCGCGGCACGGTCTCGAAAGCCTTTTCAACCATGCCACGATTCCGTGCGTCGCGGTAATGTCGTGCGGGACCGGCTTGAATGTCTTGGTTGTCTAACAAGACATAATCGACACCCCAAGTATCCACGCCGACCGACTCGACCACGTCGTACTTGCTGGCTGCTTTTCGCAGGCCTTCGATGATCTCACGCCACAACGAAAGCAGGTCCCACTGCATTGTGTCTTGGACGCGGACCGGATCATTGGCAAACCGATGCACCTCTTCGAGAACGAGTCGTCCCTCTTGAACCGATCCCGCAATCACGCGACCGCTCGACGCTCCCAAATCGACCGCTAGATGCACGGGGTCGGCCATCCGGACATTCCTTTTGTTCTTCCGTTGATTTTCCGAGGCTTGCGGCGACCTCGCCAGAAGGCGGCCTGGCGGGCTCTGCGAAGCTAGCAAAGGGCCTAGAGTATCGCGGCCAGTCGACGGCGAGTACCCTCGCGCGGAGCAAAAATTGGGGGTTGGGCAACCGTGTCGCACCCCCTCTGCGTGGGTGTTTCGGTAGGGGGCGAGGTGCGGCAGCGAGGGGGGAGGAGATTTGGCTCCAAAAAGGGCAAATTTTTTAAACCGCTCCCGGTCAACGTTTTACCGCAACACGGCCCTCGGGCGGCCAGTCAATTCACAAATCTGCGGTTGACCCTTGCTGCCCAGAACGTACCCTAACGCTGTCGATGGATCGGGCACGGCTCTGAAGGGGTCGTGCCCTTTTTCGACTCCTCACAAAACAGCGACCATTTGATTGCAAGTCTATGACAGCAATCAACTTACGTTGCCAAGGATAACCGCTTTCTGGCGGTTTCGGCAGCGGTCACGTCTTCCGCGAGTTCGCCTTGCGTGGGGTTAGCGGAGTCAGCTTGCGGCCACGGGCTGACAACCGTCGACAGCGGCGAAACAGGAGTTTCAAAGTTGTCAACAAACCTCACGGACCGGGTACATGATCGTGCCCGGTCGCGAACGCTCGCAGGAACTCTCTCGCGCTAGCGTCCCGAACAATGAGCCGTATGGCGCTAGCCACCGGTTTCTACTTCACCGCAACGCCCCATCGACTCATTTGAGCCGTGATCGCGTAAGCGGCCGGGCATTGAACTCACTGCGCATCGGCAAAGGCCCGAGGCCTTCGCGGCCGGCGGCTCACGCATTGCAAACACGTTACCCCGAGAGGGAAACACAGGATGAATCATCTTCGCAGCCGTTAATTGCGAACAACCGCCCTGTGCACCCTTCTCGATGTAACGCGTCTTCAGCACGCGAGTAGATTCTTGCAATCTGACGCGATGAGTGATCACCGCGCAAGCGGCTTCTCCCTTGATCGACGGACCGCGCCGTCAGATTGTCTCTCTGTTTAAGCGTAGGCCGTCAAAGTGACCCGCACTTACAACGGCATTATTATTGCAAGGCAAGTTTGGCTGCCGCTGGTGCGTCGACAACGATCGTGACAGCACCATGGTGCTGAAGAAGAGATGCCGGGTGATCTTCCGTCGGCGGTTGTTCGATCGTGCGATAGATCGCTTCCGCTTTCCCCTCGCCACACGCTAACAAGACGATACGTTTGGCTTCGAGGATCGTGCCAATGCCCATCGTGATCGCCGACCTCGGCACATCGTCGGCCGATTCGAAGAAACGCGCATTCTTGTCGATCGTTTGCTGAGCAAGGTCGACAACACGCGTGCGACAATCGATCGGCGATCCCGGTTCGTTGAAGGCGATGTGACCGTTGTGGCCAATCCCCAACAGTTGCAAATCAATGCCGCCCGCTGCGGAAATTAAACCCTCGTATTCAACCGCGTGCGCCAACGGGTCACTCGCGAGTCCATTGGGCACATGCGTTCGACTGACGTCGATGTTGACGTGGTCAAACAGCTGCCCCTGCATGAATTGGCGATAGCTTTGGTGATGCTCGGGCGCCAGGCCAATGTACTCGTCGAGGTTAAAGGTCGAGGTCTCCGAAAAGTCGAGCCCTTCCTCACGGTGCATCCGTACCAACTCGGCGTAGGTCTGGACGGGGGTGCCGCCAGTGGCCAGACCAAGCACCGGGTGCGGTTTACTGCGAATCACGTCGGCGATCATTCCGGCGACTTTGCCGGAAGCCTCGGCCGCGGTTTCGCAAACCACAATCGTAGGTTGGCATTTCTGCATTTGCGTCGGTTCCGTCGTCATGCGATGTCACTTTCCGCTTCGGCCACCGAATCGTTGACAACGGCATGCCAATCGACGCGGCCATCGAGTTCGCTTCGCAGTTCTTGGCGAACAAAAACGCGAACACGTTTCACTTGGTCATCAAATTGGGTCTTCGCCAACGCCGAGGCGACCGGCGAGACCGCTTCCAGCGAGTGTACCGTTGCGACATCACTCTTTCGACCGACCACGTCGATGTTAATGTCGACTTCCAGCTTGACCGGGGGGGCATCGATCAAAACGTCGGCCGGACTGACCATCACGCCGCTGGCTCGAGAAAGTTGGCCAGCGAGTTTTTCGGCGCAAGCGACCAACCACCAATAGGGACGTCGAGCGAGCTTGGCGTGGATTTCGCCGCCGTCGATCACGTTGTATTCGGCGACCCGTTTGTAGAGCTGACGCTTGGGCCCAAAAATGCCTTCGACCAACGGTTCGGCGACACTTCCTTCGGCCATCCTGCGGATCATGGAAATCCATGCCGCGTCATCGAGTCGCAAGGATGCTTCGATATCGATGCGATGTTGCAAAAGAAACACAGCCCGCTGCAGCATTGCGGTTGCTGCCCGCACGCTGTGATGCCAATAAACTTCGCTGAACATGATGTAGCGTGAAAAGACCATCATCTCCGCGGCAGTGCGGCCCTTTTCGCCGACCGCCAACTGAGGTTTGTTCGGGTGCACGCACATCGAATTGATCAACCGGCCGACGTCAAAGTTTCGTCCGTAGGGAACGCCGGCATGCAGGCTGTCGCGTTGCAAGTAGTCGATCTTGTCGACATCGATCGGACCACTCAAACAACTCGCCAGTAGCGCGGAAGCTTGGTCCGTATTGAAATCACTCTCCGGGCCGACTCCCAGCAGCGTCAACACATCCGTTTGGTCGCACTCCCAATCCTCTTCGATGCACTCAGCAAGCTCGCTCTGTTCCAGCCATCCGGCGACGCGCGCTTCGTGTTCGCCCAGTTGATCGAGGCACATGTCTTCGATCGGGTGGCAAAACGGCCAGTGTCCGACATCGTGTAGCAGCGCGGCCAAGACAAAGGCTTCTGCGGCGCGACGGTCAACCACCGCAGTGAACGCATCATCTTTGGACAACCGTGCCAACAGACGCAGCGCGTTGTGGTAAACGCCCAAAGTATGCTCGAGCCGTGAATGGGTCGCTCCGGGATAAACAAGCGCGACCATCCCAAGCTGGCTGATCGATGCCAAGCGTCTCATCGGTGGAGTGTCGATCAAACGCCGAATCCGCGGAGTCATCGGCACGTCATTTTCAGGTGGGATTCGCACCAGCGACGCGGGACCTTCCGACTTGTCCAAAGATCCCAACGAAAACAGTGCGGCAACTTCAGGTAGCATGATTCCGGTTCGACTTTCCCTACTCAAACACCAAGCTCGATCAACCCGCCCAACGATGACCCTGCCCACTCGATCACCCCGTCTACTCGCAAACTCGATTGCGACGGACAATCACCAGCCAAGCAAATCACAAACTCAGTCCATTTCTTTGCCGACAAGCCTATTCGAATCGCCGCCGCTACTCCAGCACGGCAAGACTCACGCCAGCGGTTACCGCAAGGACGATCGTCGCAATGTAGTAGAGTCCTGAGAGGACCAGTCCGCCGGTGAACTCAAGCTCAAACGTACCAGCAGAAGCAAACGCGCCGATCCCGATCATGATCGCAACCGTGACGCCAAAGACCATGAACGACATCTCATTGGCGGCGTTGAGTTCGAAGACGTAGGCTGGCACGAAAGCGTAGATCAACCAGAGTGCCGCGAAGATTGCCGACACGATCAACACGCGCATTCTCAGTTCGCTGCCGGTAAAGGCTTCGAGTTCTTGTTCACGCGCGAAGGTGTAACCGGCCCACACCAATGGCGGCGCCATCAGGATCAAGCCAATGATTTGAGACCAAAGTGGGGCTCCGGTGCCATCGCCCGCGAATCGAAACCCAGCGGCAATCCCGAACGCAGCAAGGATCGCACCGCCGGTCAGCAGCAGGCCCTTTCGAGTGACATCGGTTTCCTTGCGCTCGAGCGGCTTGAGGACACTGCGGCCGTCGCGATCTTTCGGAGCGCCGTCGTCGGGCGCGTGGATGACAACCTGTTCCGACGCATCAGGAACCTTGATTTCCTTTTTGCAGTTCGGGCATGCCCCCGTCTTGCCGGCAAATTTATCGCTGACTTGAAACCGCTTCAGACAATTCGCACAGGTGACTTGAATCGGCATGAAATAGAATCTTCGCTGAACTGTCCGAGGACGATCGAATAGGGCCTGTTGTTCGTCAGCAGGCTACAGTCACCGACTGAAGAATCGTCCGCATTGATGAATAGGGGCCTGGAGTTGGGCGACAGTTTGTCACGCCACACATCGCCCTCGCAACCCACTGCGGGTGGTGGTCACGATTGTAATTCCTAAAATCGCAGCCATGTCGCAGACAAATCACCCCCAGCCGGACCAAACCGAACCAACAGCACACGTTGTGCTGTATCAGCCCGAGATCCCCCAAAACACGGGCAACATCGGACGCACCTGTGTCGCGGTGGGGGCCAAACTTTGGATCGTGCGACCAGCCTCCTTCCAGCTTGACGACGCCAAACTGCGTCGCGCCGGCCTCGATTACTGGCAACATCTGCAGTTCGAAGACACCAAGAATTGGGAAGAGCTGACTGAAAAACTCTCCGGCAAACGGTTTTACTTTCTTTCCAAGTTCGCCAAACGCGAAGTCTGGGACGCCGACTTTCAACAGGGTGATGTATTCGTCTTTGGCCGCGAAACATCCGGCTTGCCCGAATCAATCCTCGACCCCAGCGACCCGCGAGCGCTCCGGTTGCCGATGCAACCCGAAGTCCGAAGTCTCAACCTCGCCACCACCGCCGGCATCCTCCTCTACGAACACCAACGCCAACTGCGAACCCAATAACACGTCGTCCAACACCCCCGTAGTGGACGAGGCCACGAGTCCCCACGCGCTCAACCACCTCCCAACCGCCCACCCTCTTCAGTAGTGGACGAGGCCACGAGTCCCCGATTTCACCCAACCACCCTCCTTTCTTTTCGTGACTCTTCGTGCTTTTCATGGCCATCCCCCTTCCCCCTTTCACCCCACCTCTTCAGTAGTGGACGAGGCCACGAGTCCCCGATTCCACCCAACCACCTTCTTTCCATTTCGTGGCTCTTCGCGTTTTTCGTGGCCATCCACCCCTTCCCCTTCCGCCCCACCCACTTCCTCCCTTCTCAACCCTTTCTCAACCCTTTCTCAACCACGCGCTCTTCAGCACCACGCGCAATTCACCGATGCGGCATTTGACGTCGGCTCACGCGAACTCCTCTGCAGCGGCGATCCTTCTCTTGTCTCAGGCGGTCGTTGCCCACTACAAACGGACTGACAGGTTTTTCAACGCTCACGAATGTGAAACGACGTTATGAAACAGTTTATTGCAGGGATGCTTTGCGGCGCGTTCATGTTGTACATCGCGATGCATTACCACATCGTGCGCACCAACAACGGCACATCGCTTGTGCCTAAGGTTTCCAACAACTTGAAAGACGTGTACGTCGACGTTCGCCAATACAATCTCAGTGACTGGCAGCAGCACAAGCCGCTTGCGGCCGCGATCATGAAGAGCGATCAATCTGAAATCCTCGAAGACGCGTCACTGGCAAGCTTCCGCGATTCAATGCGAGGCCTCGTCGACGACCTCTTTCAATAACACGCATCCTCCCACGCTCCCTCCCATCCCAAACCTTGTTCCCACGGTCCCCGTGGCAACACACTTCTCGCCGCTCCGCGGCACAACCAAACCTCTTCATTCGCGCGATCCCTCCCAACCCCAACCTTGTTCCCACGGTCCCCGTGGCAACACCCTATTCGCCGCTCCGCGGCACGAACCAATCCTCTTCATTCGCGCGATCCCTTCGATCCCGAACCTTGTTCCCACGGTCCCCGTGGTAACACCCTCCTCGCCGCTCCGCGGCACCAACCACACCTCTTCATTCGTGTCATCCGTTCGATTCGTGGTTTCACCCTCCAAACCAAACCACTGTCACTTCGAACATCCGGCACTGCCCTCAAAACCGTTCGCTGAGAAACGACCGGCGTGTTTGGATTCACCCATCACCTCTCGGATGTCTTCCAGATGGTGCGGTGATCGGGTCGATGCCTACTGTTACACCGGTAATCGAAGCATCCGACAGGTTGCTCGTAGCAGAGTCAGAGGGTCGATCCCATGTCCATGTATCGCAATCGCTATTTCCTCGTCGGGATTTTGTTGATCCTGCTGGGGCTCCAATTCCGAATGGTTGAATCGTTTGTGCTCAACGAACGTGCGACCGAGACGCTTGCCCGCGTCACCAAGAGTGGTCCGGTGGCGGACAACTCCGGAGTTGGATCGATGATCTCGTTTGTGTACCCCAACCCCAAGAAGCGTGTACGCCCACCGCGTTGGCTTGGGTTGGCGATGCTTGCCGTTGGAGCGGTGATCACGCTGCACGCCTTTTCGATCCCGAAATACCGAGGCGAATGATCGTTCACTCGCGGCGTCCGCAGCCACGAAAACTTCCCGCGGACGCTGGCGATCGGTCGCCTTTGTCGTCACCCTCCCACGCAAAGGCGACCGATCGCAACCAATCGGATTTGGCGGAATCCAACCAACAAGGCCTCACGAAGAGTGCCATGACCGGCAAGGAAGCTGGAAACGTTTTTACCTGACCCGTGTGTCACACGTTTCCCTACAACAAAGCCGTTTTGCATGTTGTTACTGCCGCTCTTGATCGTTTGGGCAAAAGCACCGATGCGTTATTCAACGACCAACCTTCGCATGCTGATCGCAGCTTGCGCGACCTTGACCTTTCTGTCGCCATTGTTGCTGACCGATCCATTGGTCGCGTCAGATCCGTTCGATCGCGGCGGCAACGGGTTCGGATCCTCTTCGTTTGATGTCGAAGAGGAGGAGCCGGCTCGGTTGAACAAAGATGACGACGACGAAGAGAAGAAGGTCAAGCAGCTTCGTGAAGGAACGCTTGTGCCACCGACAGCAGGTCGCGTCGTCATGATCGGACGTCGCTGGGCCTTCCTGCCAGCTTCCGTTGAATCGGCAAAAGCGGCGCCACCGGAAACGGCGAACCAAACGAACAATCTCTTCACTGGATCGAGCGCCGCGGCGCGACCGATCGACCCGCAAGCCGACTTGGTGCTCGGCAATCGACTCACATCGCAGTTGCTCGTTTGTGAAAACCTGATGCTTCAGAGAGTCGTTGAGGCGATTCGTGATGACCCATCGGACGACAAATGGACCGTCTCAGGAGTCGTCACGGAATTCTTCGACCAGAACCTGTTCGTGATCAAGACTGCCCAACGATCCAACAGCAACTAACCAACCGCCACCCACCTCGTTCCCACGGTCCCCATGGGAACACCTCCCTGCCGCTCCGCGGCCATCTCTCCTCCACATCTCTCCTCCACATCTCACCCCACCTCGTTCCCACGGTCCCCCGTGGGAACACCTCCCTGCCGCTCCGCGGCATCCCACCTCCACATCTCCTCCTCCATCACCACGCCCTCGAGTCCCATTCGTGCAATTCGAGTGATTCGTGGTTCCCCTCATTCCTCCCACTCCATCTCTCATCCGATCGATCCGAGCAATCCGTGGTTGTCCCTCCACCACGTTCCCGAACCATTCGCGTAATTCGAGTGATTCGTGGTTCCCCCCTTCCCCGCGCGTAACCTTGCCGATTCCGGAAACTATTCCGCCCTTAGCGAAAACAGTCCCCGAAAAAGGGTGTTCTGGCGGGGGTGAAACGTTGCGATCGGCGAAATCGGCCTGTAGGCTGCGAGAAGTAGTGATAGCAACACGGATGTACTTCCAGAGCGATAGCTAGGTAGCTGAAGATTCATGAGTCACGCCGAGATATTCCGGGTGCGTGTCGATGGTGCGGAGAAGACGGTGACGTTTTCGCCGGACGATTTTGTCGACATGTCATCGTGCCAAGAAGTTGGCCGACACCTGGGGGATTTGATCGAGGGGAGTGATCATGGGGGCGGAATCGTCGACTTCGAAACGCTGAATCTTGATTTCCGCGAAATCGCCTGGCTCGGCAGTGTGGGATTGAACGAGTTGATTGGGATCAACCGCAAGGCCCGCAATCAAGGCGTCCGGCTGGTACTGTCGAACGTCCAATCGAGTGTTCGAGACGTGTTCAAGCTGACGCGGTTGGAGCGAATGTTCGAGCTGCTGTCGCCGGTAGAGATGCCGGAGGACGCTGCGGTCAGCTAGGAGGTCACCGCGAACCTCAGCTGAAATTGGGCTGTCTTTGAAAAGCGTAAGCTAGACTGGAAAAACTTGAGCGGTTGAGCGTTGAAAACGCACCTTGCGACGGACGGCAAGCTCAAGTACATTCCCCCCTTCTTCAGCGATGAAATCGCGGGGAACCCAATCCCCTGTAGCTCAGTTGGTAGAGCAGGCGGCTGTTAACCGCCTTGTCACAGGTTCGAGTCCTGTCGGGGGAGCTGAAACAAGGCCCGCACCGCTATTTGCGGGCTGGTCTTCGCACCACGATCCCTCAGTATCACTAGGTAGTGGTGCACGACGCACCGGCTGTTGCACCACGAAATACTCATCGTGCAGTCGGCGATAGTGCTTGTCCGCAACCTCTTGCGAATGACCCATCAGCAGGTCGCAGACCCATGAAGGGAACCGGTCTTCCAAGTCACCCCTGCACGACGCTCGGCAGTTGACGAACATCTTCGGCCATGGCTTCACATTTGCTCGCTCGATGACTCGCTTGAGATTGGTTGCAAGATTCGCATCGGGCGACCAACGCCGGAGGATTCGACCCTCACGCAGAGGAAGCCGATCGAGTTGCTTCCGTACGTCCGGTTCCAGTCTCATCCAACGCAGACCTGTCTTGACTGAATCAACGCGAATCCGATCCTCGCGAATATCGCTCCAGGTGAGCCTAAGCAACTCACACGGTCTGAGACCGGCGAATCGAGCGAGTGCAAAGGCGACGCCTTGCTCGGGATCACAGTGTTCGAGGATACGGGCGGCATCGTCTCGGGTGACGTAGTGCTCGCGGTCGCGGTCAATCTGGTCGCTGACCTTGATTCCATCCAATGGATTGCTGGAGATCATGTTGCCATCGACCGCAAATCGGAAGATGGTGCGTGCCCTGGTCACGTGCTTGCCCGCCGTGGTCTCCGCGTGCGTCTGGAGCATCGATCGGTACCACAGCTGACAATCTGCCTTGGTGATCGACGCGATGGTGCGATCCGGTCCGAAGTGGTTAACCAACATCCGCTTGGTATGACCGTACTTCTCGCGAGTTGCCTCCTTCACGTCCGTTTTCGTGGCAATATACGCTGACGCGAAGTCGGCTAGTGTACGAGCCGATACGACCGACGGCTCGATCAGTTGCCACTTCTCTAGCGTTTCTCGAAGTCTACCGGACACTTTCACCGCCCACTGCTGAACGTCTACAGGTGGTTGTGTCTGCGTCTCGCAAGCAAGTGCGAGGCGGTCGACGTTGCGGGCAATCTCTTCGGCTGTTCGACGTGGCACCTTGCCCAACCAAAGCGAGCGCCGCACACCGCCGACCGTGAATTGGTATCGGTAACCAGATCGTCCCTTGTATTTCTCAAGTCGTAAGCCCATCAGCCAATGCCTCCCTTACACGTTGCAAATCAAAGAGTCTTCTACGTCCAATCATGATTGTCGGAATGTCACCTCGACGTGACAACTTCCGCACAGTTGCCACACCGAGACCGACTCGTGTCGCTAGTTGGTCCGCACTCAGGAACACGGGTTCCGGTGCGAGTCGTTCCGCTACACGATCAGCGATTAGGTCGGCAAGTCCATCAGTATCGAGTGAGATCATTGAGGCACCCCATATCCGTTTCGGCCGTACGACGAACGACACAGCCGCTCACCCAGACACAGGCTGAGGCAGCGGCTGTCTGACCCAAGCGTCTTTGGAATGGAGGCAAATAGCTTGACATGGATCTCCTGCAGCATCGTCTTCATTGTTGTTGCCCCTCCTCTTGTTGCTTATTCGAGGTAATCCGCCCGGTCTTTCTGTACCGTCTGGAAATGGTGGACGGTGCCACTCCAAACTCGCTTGCCCATTGCGTTACGGTCTGCTTTCGACCATCGTGCTCGACCAGCTCGCGACTGCGTTTCGCGAACTTCGGCTTCGCCCTTGCTCGGATTTGATCCGAGGTAGCCTGACAGTCCAATGCTTTGAGAATCAGGCTCGCCAAGAAATTCTTGTCGCCGTCTCGCTCTGGCTTATGTCGAACTCGCCACCGCTCATAGCCACGAATGAACTCCAAGGCGAACGCCTCGTAGTCTTCATCACTGTCGAAGTGCTTGCGAAGCTGATGCCTACTCGGCAAGCTACCGAACGACGGGTAGACCTTCTCTTCAAAGAATGAGCGGTACGAGAATTGGAGCATCATCTGAACCTTCAGTTCAATCATCGGTACCGCTCCTGATTACAGGCGATACAGCGGACCTTTAACCCATCCCGCGAGCCATTGCTCTTCTCGAACTCCCGTAGCGGTAGCTGTTTCTCGCAACCTCGGCACCATTTCTTTCCGGGGATGTACGTCACACCGGCATCCTTGCGAGATGTTCCCTGCTCCTTCTTGAGTAGGCGGCGTTTGCGGATGCAGCTCTTGCACTCGCGATTGAATCCGTCTGACCTGCTTCGGTCGGAGTTAAAGAACTCAGAAGCCGGGAACGAATTACCGCAGCTCTTGCAGTGCTTGAAACCAATCTTACGGTACTTGGCATCGAGTGCTGCCAAGTCGGACTTGAGTTGCCGCTTGCCCTCGAAAGAAAGACAGACCCCCGGTACGCCGTCAGAGACAGCATCGCCAAGATCACCGGGGGTCCGAGTGCTCTTGATGGTGTGTGAATTGGACATTGTTTCCTCCATATCGGTTTGGAGAAATGGGAAGGACGTAACCGAGCTTTCGCTCGGGTCGGAGCACGACGCTCCACCGCAAGAATGCAGTGCCTTCATTGCTACCCACCGACCGTGGCGGGCCGAGCTTCAACCGCGTGGCTTGGCGTACCAGTTGGCTTAGAACTCTCATTCGCCACCTGTCGGTGGCTTATTAGCAAGGGCAATCCTTCATGCCCGATTCAAGTATGCCTGAAGACTCAAGATCTATCGTGGGCCAACCTTGACGGGTGGGCTTCGATAGGGTGAGCGACTCCTGGCTACTATTAACTTGTAAGGTTTGCGGTAGCAAATGGCTGGAAATCTCGGAATTTTGTCCAAATAAACCCGCTTCATCTGAGGCCCTTTGCGACTCGCTGATCGACCCTGTCGCGTGCACTGTGAAAGTTAGCCAAAGCCCCGAAGCACCGCTAGCGAGCGGCACAGGCGGCCAGAAGAGGACTGGTCCGACTAGGCAAGATCAGAGGTTGATTCCCTGCGATCAAGGTCAAACGAATGGGGCGCGACAATCGCAACTTGCAGGCGGGGTGCGGGACTGTTAGCCGCCGACAGGGCGAAGAACATCTCCTGACTTAATTGCGTCGAGCATTTCGCAACCAGCCTCTATCTATTCATTTACTTACTGAATTTCTTTCCTATATAGATTAGAGAAATACTCTACGCAATTAAGTTGGATCTGGCCGAAGACCGGCCCCCTACCTGACTATTGGCTGGCTTCTGCCCAGCCTACCTCCGAATGGCCGATTTGCGTTCACCCTCTCCGCAGGCGCATGGCTTGTCGCATGCTCCCGCGTCGGGCTTCAGTTCTCCCCGAGCCGCGAGATACCGAATAGCACACGGAGTCCAATTCGTACCACGCATTCGGTTGTGACTATTCCGGCGAAATGCCAAGAATTTCGGGATCTGCCGGCCCTTGCTGGACAGTATTGGTTTGAGAGGCACGCACCATGCTTGAGTGGCGAACGCTGTGCCAGATAACAAACCTTGGAGACAGCAGTGAGCTTTCCGAACAATAACGTAAACCCGCAAGACGCCGCACGTCGCGAGCGTTATGCCCATTACCAAGCCGAGCAAAAGGCGAAGGCTGCCGCACAAGTCGAAGACGAGAAGGTTGCGGAGCACGCGGAGTCTGTGACGCGGGAGGAAGACAAGCACGCTTTCTTCGCCGACTCCAAGACCGCGAAAGCCTACGAGGATGCCCGTGCAACTTCCCTCGCTGGAGGTGCCTCTGAGTTGGAGGCGAGGGAAGCCGCCGAGAAGGCAGCCCGTGACACCGCTTTCGGTAACGACACGGCAGACGTCACCGACATGCTGACCGGAAAGACCGACCACGACGTTGCCGCCGAAGTGCGACAGCTGCGTGAGCAGTTGATCCAGAGGGAGCGTACGATCGCCCCGGAAGAGACGCTCAATATGTCTGACACCGAATATTTCGAAGCTCGCAAAGCTGGCAAGATTCGCGGCATTCGTCGTGAGAGTTGGGGACTGTAATCCATGCTGCCGTATCGCAAGAAGCCTTACCTGATTACAGCGAAGGGCAAGACACAAACACTTGCCGAGTGGGCAAGCGAATTGGGAGTCCCGCACGCGACACTCCACGAACGCCTCAGTAACGGATGGCCTGACGAGAACATCATCGACCCCAATTTCAAACGAACTGTACGCAATACGCCAAGCAACCGGAGCAACTGATGAAGCAAGCCAACGCATGTATCTTCTTCAAGGGGCGAGCCTACACCGTTCGGCAAATCCACGAAGCGACCGGCACCGCTGAGAAAACGATTCGGGCAAGACATGAGTGCGGTTGGACTGGTGACGAGATTGTTGCCGGGTCACGGGTCACCGGAATCACGCTCACGGTCGAAGGTCAAACCCGAACCATTAGTGATTGGGCTCGCTTGACGGGTCAGAGTGATTCGACCTTGCGAAAGCGACACGCACGAGGCTGGGCAGACGACGAAGTTGTGCTAGGGAAGAGGCGGATGGAGTTATGAACGACAGCGACACCGCACGAGCCCCAAACGCAGCAGACCCCATCGTCCGAATCGGATCGCTAGCCCTGTCCCTGTCCAAATGGGCCCGTATCTTCCGCCTTCGCACGCCTGCAATCCGCGAACGACTCAGAGCAGGCTATACCGGGGCCGACGTAGTCTTCGGAAAGGAGCGACCCGGGGTTCGACCAACGTCCGGGATCAACCTACGGATTGGCGAACACGCGATGCCCATCCATCGCTGGGCAAAGCTCACTGCTCAGAAATCAGCAACGATCGGCAAGCGACTCGCGGAGGGATACACGACGGTTGAGGCGGTCTTTGGCCCTGAGCCGCCGTCTAGCGTATGCAGTCGATCGGGCATCCAACACGAGGAGCAATGGTAGAAGCGTGCGAGGCTTCACTTTGTGGAAGTCCTCAGGGGCGGCAGGCCCCTCCTTCCTGCCGCCCCATTCATTGCAATCAGGTGCGACTACTTTTGAGACGAGCGGGTCGCACCGGAGCCCGATTTTGTGCCGGGTGCCGTCTCATTCGGTACTTGTGATCGGGCTCGAATAATTCCCGCTGCGACGCGGGAACGCCCACACCCCCGAGTCCTGGTCACCACGTGGACGGCGTTGCACAACGTCGGCTGATTTGATTGGTTCGGGTGTGTGGGCATTCACGCTGCCCGTTTCAGAATCCCGCTCACCGCCGTGTGGGTCCACTCGTTGCGTCCCTCTTTCGTTGCGACGCCCCGATCGGTCAACGCTGCCGCAATCTGTCGAAGCGTGAAGCCGTCCGCCCTCAGCGTCTTCATCCAGGCTATCGCGTCTTGCTCCGCTTGGTTGTCGACGAGCGTTCGCCCATCGTCCGCAAGATCGAAGCCGAATCGAACTTTCCCGACGCGCTCTCTGTTGTCGATCTTGTGCCGCAGGGCGTCGCGTGTGCGTTCTCCGATGGCTTCGCGTTCCCACTGTGCGACCGAGAACAACACGTTGAGCACAAGACGCCCGCCCGCCGTGCGTGTGTCAATCGAATCGTTGACGCTAAACAACTCGGACTTCTCGTCCACATCAAGTACTCGAAGCTGCATGAAAGGCAGAACTACTACTGGTTCGGCATAAAGCCAAGCATTGTTGATCAGATGAATGAGGCCGGAGTCACGGACGTTGTCTTTATTCTCGGTACAGCTGGCTTTGTCAGAGTCCCCATCGACACCGTGCTTACCTATCTGCAATCGACAAAGACAACATCCGCCTCGGACGGAACGATACGACACTACCACGTTCTGATTTCGCGTGAGCCGGAACCAATGCTGTACTGGTCATCAGAAACGCCAGAGTTTCCCCTCGGGGATCAGTTCTCAGCGTTTGGCTAAGGAATCCGGGAACCGCCGTTCCACTGAACAGACGGGCTAGAGAAAAGCAAATACGAACCGTGGATAATACAGCCTACGATTTTCTCCGCCGCATCAGTTTCTCCAGATCCTTCCTGATATGGCCGATGTGCCTGGTGCTGTCGTCAAGCTTGGACAGCAGTTCCATCAGTACGACGTCTCGTTCCTCGTCCATCGACGAAAGTTGTCCGTGCCGCGTTGCGTTTCGACTGCCAGATATATCTTGCTGACTTTGCGGCCACCTTACGTTAGTTGTCACGAGCGGATAGATCTCAATCTTAAGTATCCCGTTTGATGTCACGTGAAGGTTGCGACTCTTAGTTCTTGTTCCCATCATTGATACTTCGAAATCCTCAATGCTGATATCGCATGTCGGGCGGTCAAACACAGAAGATCTGCGGCCTATCTCTCTTCGAAGTAGCCAGCCTAGTCCGTTCGAAAAATCGGCGATGCCAGCGTCGCTTTCGAGTCCAGCAAATACACCGAACCAGAATAGGCACTCGCGAAAACGCTCAACGTGTGGGTAAAGAACGGAAATGTGATTAAGGGTTCCCGGTGAGATTCGACTAGCGACAAAGCCCAGCAAAAACGACTTTGTGCGTTTCGACATTGTGGTACGAGACAAGTGAATCGCGGCCTCTTCGAATGCGACTACGCGACTTTCCCTAGACTGTTCGTTCAACTCGAAAAGAGTTGACTGTGTGCCGGGAAAAAGATCCAAAGGCAATTTGTTCACCAAGCCCCGTGGCAATCGCCCACTCTTGCGAAACATCCGAAGTGCTTTTACAAACTCCAGACCTCCGCTCGGGCCGCGAACGCGTGACACGAGCAAGCCATTCAGTACGATCTGCCAAATCTCTGTGATGGCTTTCGATTCAAGTGACAACTCTGGCTCACGTGCCAATTCTCGTGCCTTAATCCAAGAGGCCTCCAACTCGCCCAGGCTGGGCGAATTAGGCGTATCGAAGTCTCCAAATTGCTCCAACGCTCGTGAGAACGCAAACGACAGCGATCTTTCATATGCGGGAAAAGAGAGCTTCGACAAATCGAATTTACCCGCCGAATATGTTGCAACTTCGGCAACGACCAAAGCTAGATCAACCGCTCCTAGGCGAGCATGCACGTCGATGGGCAACGCTGCCATCACCGATCTGGCAGAACTTGGTGTAAGTACCCGACACTGTGCAGAAAACGGCTGGATATCGCGAAAGTATGTGGCAATCCAAGCGTGAAAGTCTCTCTGGGACTCCTCATCGACGACCACGAAACTTGGTAAGGAAAAGCGTGTCGATGGTGAGTTTCGCCAAGCCAATGTCAGAGTATCTTGAGAGCGTTTCCGACGCTCTATCTCACGCAAGAAAACAGCCGTCTCAACTTCTTTTGCATCAACGGGGGCTCTGGCGGAAACCAGTTGAGCAAAGTCTCTGCGATCACATTGCAAATAGTGAATCATACGCCACCTCCGAACAAGTCATCTATTGATGGAGGGGTGTGGTCGGGGTCTGGTGAGTTCAAAGCCGACTCAAAGTAGGCGTGCAAATCCTTCGAGTGATAAACGGACAATGAGGTTTTCGTTCTAGTGACGACGGTAAAGGCCATCTTTCGATTATTTGGGAAGCTGTGCAATGACTCGGATGCTGCGAGATGTGTAGCCCTGAACTCAAGACCTTTTGCTCCGTGGAAGGTGGAGACGACGATTTGCTTGCCTTCCAATTGGATCAAGTCTTCACCACTCTTCAGCAAGGCAGCATGCTCGGCAAGATCCGAACTTGCGATGAAATTCCAAATCTGATCAGTTTCCTCATTTTTGGGGCAGAGCACGCCCAGATACTCTCCCGGGAACGCAGTCAGCTGGGTCTTCAGCCGCTTCAAAATCAATTCTGCTTGGTCATCGAGCGTCTCACACTGAGTCGTGTCGACGGTCGACGGGTTGTCGGTCTCGACGTACATGGATGATTGTATCATGGGCTCGAACCCGTTCCATCTCTTGGCTATTTCGTCGGCAACTCGGCATATCGAGCGTCCGATCCGGTAGTGGAACTTGAGTTCATGGGACGAGTCGACGCACGCCCTAATCGTTGCATGAGGATCCTCTCCCCCATAGATTTGCTGTCGGCCATCCGCGACGCAGCAAAGTCGCTCGGCAAGACGGCGAAACAGGTCGATTTCTTCGGGCAAGTAGTCCTGAGCTTCATCCAGCAGGATCGCCTCATAGACGTCTTCCAAGCCCATCTCATCGACTACCTCGCGGGCCTCTGCGGCGATTCGACGCCGAACCTCTTCAAACGTACCATCGCGTGAAACTCTGCGACCAAACTGCTTGAGAAAGTCGGAAAGAAACTCGTTGCACGTCATGATGCGAGAGTCTGGAAACTCATACGCAGTCGCACCAGTTGCGATGAACTCCCGGAGTGAACGCGTAAACGTAACCACTGCGATGTTGGAATAGCCCATCAGATGGAGGTAGTTCGCTCGAAGCAGCAGAAGGTTTGTTTTTCCAGACCCGGGCGGCCCCGTGACCAAGAAGCTCTCGGTTTCCGGCAAAGAAATAATCTTAAGTTGATCTTCGTCTAAGTCGCTTTGTCCGACCCACCACGTTCCACTCATTCGTCGCGCCCCATTGAACTGCTACCCAAGTCGTATGGTTCCGTAATCTCCATCCCAAACACGCTTTGGGCGGCATCAATCACTTGGTAAAGGTAATCGGAAATCCCTCTGGCCAAGCTCGGAGAACTTATTCTCCCACGGAACACATCGTGTTCATACGCCGGGTGTTCAACGCCGGTCGATGTGGGAATCAGGAAGGATGAGGCGTCCACACAGATCGAAAACGAGTCCTCGTCGACGATCTCACACTTGAAGTAAGCGACCATAGTATGGGACAGCAGGTGGATGTCACTTGGGCAAAACTCGACACGAAGGACTACGGGATGACTGTCGTTGCTCGTGATGGACATGCGAGGGAAAGAGTCGTCGCCCGCACACTGATTGTGAACTGCGTTCTCGATCGTCTCTGCCAAGTGCTTGATCTTGTGAGTGAGAATGTTGGCCTCTTGGGACCGATCACCCTCCCCTGTCGCTTGTAGTCGCGATGCCAGCTGCCTCTTCATCACTCTGGCTCGTATCGCTTCAGAGCTATCCCGATTGGACTCATCCGTGACTAGAAAATCATCCCAGGAAACAAGTCGCAACCTTGCTTCGGGGTCTTTAGTCAAGCTATTTCGTGCGAGATCGACCCACTCTTGTGACACATCTGTTGCATAAATGTTCGGTCTTTGTGATTTCACCGCATCGACAAGCAAACTGAACGGATCGCTGAGGTCGTGGAAAAGCTGCTTCCGCATGATCAGGTCGTGCAGCACTCCGCCAAGTTGGTAGATGGAAACTGCCTTCCAACACTCTTTGGTTCCAACATCGGCTCGATACAAGAACTCGGGCGAGCTGTAGCGGAGCGTACCAACAAAGACCTTCGCGTCTTGGTCAGTCAAGTCTGATTCGCCGAACGGTCGCAGTACTCCGAGATCCATCAGTACCGCCCGCTGAAAGTCATCTGTTATCGCGATGTTGGAAGGTTTGATATCTCGATGGGCCATGTCGAGTTGTTCCAAGTACATCGCAGCAGATGTCACCTGTGACATTATTGGGGGAATTCGGTCCCGGGGGACGTCGGCTAGCTTGTCCTCAAGATTGCTTCCCGGAATCAGCTCCATCACCACGAAAAGGTAACCAGTATCCGGGCACTCTCCTCCGTCGTAGATCTGCACCAGATTTGGATGACGTTTTCCCACGAGCGACAATTCTCTGCGAATACGCTCTAGCTGTGTATCTTTCCCGTACCTGTTTACAAGGTCAGGGTCGAATACCTTTAACGCCGCGATTGTGTCATCCCTGGCACATTCGAATACCAATGCTGATTTCCCTGCACCTAGGAAAGAGCCGACGGACCATCCGCCTACTGATTTCCCGGTGATTTCTTCCGTCATCCGCTCTGCGATAGTCGGGTCCATGCTGTCGTGCCCCAATGAGTATTTTGTCGCAGACAATTCTAGCGAACTGATTGACTACCAAAAGCCGGACACTAGCTGTCGTTCCTCAGTCCCTCTGCCTTCGCCTTGCGTGCGGCAGCGGCTTTCTTGACAGATTCCGCCCAAGGTTTGCCGTAGATCGGTTCGATTTCGTCCCAGTCGTACCGTCGGTAGAGTGCTATGCCTCTAGCCAAGCCTACGCTTCGCCCGTGCGTTTGCTTTGCGCGCCTCCGCCGCCTTCCGCACGGAATCGGCCCATGGCTTGCCGCAGATCGGTCTCACTGCCAAAGCGAAATCACGTAGTAAGTCCGAGATAATCTGCGATCTGCTTTCGATCGGCAAAAGACGCGGACCGGATGTCAAGGTCGAGAGCCTGACACGCTAGCTCGATAATTCGCTCGGTGTCGTCCGTTCCCGCTCCGCCGTGCTCGGTCAGCTCTCCCGACGAGGGCACTTTCCTACCTTGCTTCGCTCGATTGTAGCGAGTCGACTGGCAAACCTTGACGACAGAGTCGAGACCGCTCGCATAAACCTCCATCGTTCGCCGTGCGTTGACCACCGTCCACGCGATGAGGTCGTCACCGTCGACGTCGTCTCGGTTGACCATGTCGACAACTACCTCGATTCCGACCGAGAACAATTCGTCTGCTTCTGAATCGAGGTTCGGGTACTGGTAAAGGAACCGAGACACGAGGATCGCAGGGATCCAGGTGAGTGCCATGATCTGGTCGTCCAGTGGGAGGGAGCGATCGATTGGCTCCTCGGTCGGCATGGTTACCGGGAAGGGTGGGATGTACGGGGCGTTTCCCTTCACATCGCGAAGTCTGACGATCATCGGCCCACCCCCGAATCAACAGAGGCGGCACCACGAATGTTCGGCTCCGTAAGTGCGAGCAGTTCGGCTACATCTCGTAGACCGTGTTCGATGAGGATCCGTCGGGCGAGTTCGATCCGGTCAGGATGCACCACATCTGCACCACCACGACCGACGAATCGCTCATTTACCGGTGAATAGAGCGGCAGTTGATCCCCTGTCGGGGGAGCTTACCGCTGTAGTCAGCGGTGGAGCCCACTAGAGCCAAGTCGCGATTGTCCCGCTTTTTTCCGGGCCTTTGCGACTTGGCTCCATTCTTTTCGGTTTGGTGCTGCTTAGCTTTTTGCTTCGCATTTTCGCCCGATTCGTCATTTCGTGCTTCGCTTTTTGCTTCGCCTTCATCGGCGTCACTTCCGAACGAACTGACAGTCGTTTTCGCAGCCTCGAAACTTGCCTTCGTCGCCATCGCGTAGTGCATCATCGCGACAGGCTCGCTGTTGCCCAACCAGGTCGCGACATCCTTTGCGGGAAAGCGAGCCATCAACTCCGTTTCGCGGGTCGCTCTCAGGTTCTGAAACAATCGCGGCCAGGACTGATGACCGGCTCGCGTGATGATCCGCTCGAGCTGCGTTCGCAGGTTCTGTTTCGGATTCTTGTATCGCGTGATGACTCGCGTTGCTCCATCTTCCGCCGCGTCCCAGGCTTCTTCCAAATACGGTCGCAGTTCCGGGAAGATCGGACAGACACGGATTCCGCCTCTAAATCGACCTCCGCCATCCATGGCTACGGAAGTTATAAAGCGGCATCCATGCCTTGCCGCCTCGGCGGTGACTCCGCTCGTGTTGGATTGTCAATCCGGTGGTTCAACGGTTGAAACCTTCGGCAAACCGGCGATTCGCTGCAAATGTCACCGGCCCTTAACCGGCAACGCTCCCGTCTTTTCGTTGAGTTAGATCAATCTGCATTGGAAACACATCTGGTATTCAATCGTTGATGCTTCGTTACGGTCGCTTCCCTGCCGGACGGGCTTCCCTCGGCTTGAGCCGTCGGCTCGCTACGCTCGGCCTCCACTCCGGCCATCCATGGCCTGCGTTCCGGCTGCATCCATGCCCCGACGGCACATTCGCGGCGACCATCCATGAGTCGCCGTGCCTAACGGCATTTCGTCGCTTGCTCTCTCGGGCGTTACCGCCCGCGGTCGCTCCGACGTGACACATCCGTTTGCGTTGGTGCGGGCGTTTGCGGGAATGGAGACTTATCCGCCACTGCTCATTGGAACATCTACCGAAGTTCCGGCGGCGTGGTGACGTTTTCTCCTTCGACAACCGTGTTAGCGCCACCGGTCTATGAGTGAGTGCTGCGCCAACCACTGACTTTATTGTTTAGCTCCTTAAGCGAATCAACAACCTGTTGATGCTGCCCTGCCTCGTATTCCAGGCATTCGACGTTGTAAACGGTACGGGTCGCTTGGCGCAATGGCAGCGGAACGCCATTCTCGACGACCGCGTAATGTGGATGCGCGCTGGGACACTTGATATTAGTGCTCTCAAGCAACAAATTGAAATCGGGGTCCGCAAGCCCGCAGCCAATAAACAAAAGCGTGTTGGCTAAGAAAAGAGAATCGAGAAGATTGAAGAATTGCGAGTTCTCACGCTGAGCTCGGTGATATTGAGTGCGAGCAAGTACGGTGCGTTGCGGATCGGAAACGCACCCATGCGCCTTCAAAATGATCCGCATTTTTGATCGAACGTCATTTAATGCGTGGGACTCATAGTAGCGGCATACATTGTATCCTTGCGATCCCTTGCCTGTCTTGCAGTAGGTTTCGTATATGTCATCGTAGTTCGTCGTAACAACAATCTTTGCATCAAGCGCAAGAACTTGTTCGTGGATTTCAGAATGTTCAAATCGAGGTTCAACAAAAGTATCTCGAACAAACTCGGCGTAGTCCGCCTCATTCGACCGGTTTACGACGATCTCGGCCGCGTCCAAGTACTTCTCGTTCGCGACAAGTGCCAACACGACCTTCTTGTCGTCATCGGCGAGCAAGCTCGCCGCGTCAATCAAGAGTTTGCTCCAATTCGGAGGACGGGTTTTTCCATCGCTCGACAACGAACCCGCACTTGCACCAGAACCCAGTACGATAATGCAACGCCGCTCGGCGACCTCAGGGATCAGCGACTGTGGCCAATTGATGCTCATCCATCAAATCCCGTGTTGATCGCAAGCCGATTCCCAACACGCTCAATGAATTCCGCATAGACCTCTTGTTGTTTGTATTGCCCGCCCGCCAATCCGTCTCTCGACTCAAGCCCAACCACAGGTGAATGTGACGACTGGGCAAGTGGGACTAAGCTAAAGAGGTTCGGAATGTCGCCTAGATGTGCGTTGCCCAAAGTTAAATCATCAATAAAGAAACCACCAAGGGACGACTCGATGACTTCGGGTATCTGCTCAAGAATATCCTCGAAAGCACCGGTCGCCCTCCGTTCTCCGCCGCGTGACTTCGTTATGTATTGGAGAACCGTGTAACCGGAAAAACCGTTCTGGATCGACAGATGCTCTTTGATTTGAAAACGTTTGATAGCAGCGCTATTGTCACGTCTAAAAAACTCGAGGTATCGACCGTACTCGTCAATCCAACGTTCTAGCCATTCACCGATGTTCTGAATCCCAACTATGCTGAATATGTCGCAACCCATTGGCGTAACGAAATAGTCCGCACCCAGCAGCACGCTTCGCGTTAACGGACCAAGGCTGGGCCCAAGGTCAACGAATGCAACGTCGTAACGATTGTGCAATTGACGCATCAGTTGCGGGAACCAGTTCGTGATGCGAAACCCACCGACCTTAGACGCCCGCAGATCATTCCACGCCGTACTTAGTACGTCCTCAACAACGGACATTCCAGGGTGACCGGGAATCAAATCAACCGCGAAGCGATTTTGACTTGAAAGCTCGGGCGTTGTATCGGTCGCGATACTACCGTCTCCATCGCTAATTGGATGAAGGATTGACAGGAGCGTTGATGCATCGTCGCCTGACTCCGCTTGATAAACATCAAAGCATCGCTCCTCGGATAGAATCAATTGCGACGCATTGCACTGAGGATCACAATCAATCACCAGCACTCGCTTCCCAAGTTCCTTAGCAAAATGGGCAGCGATATTGCACGACAACGTCGTTTTACCGACGCCGCCTTTGTTGTTGAAAAACGCAATACTTTTCACAATGCTCACCGACTAATCGTTGCTGTAACAAACCGCAGAAATCGTCCGAATCAAATCACTATCCGTTCCTGATCGAACCAACATGTTGCGATCATCAGCTTTGGACGTATACATCGACTTCCAGGCACTTATATACGGCTACAAAGGGCTTCTTGGCAGACGTCTCATCGACCAACTCACACCTATGTTGCTCCGGTTTGCTTGCTGCCAACGGCACAGCCACCGACTCCTTCGTAGAGTGGCGACCCTAACGCTTCTCCAACTTCTGATGAACATGTAATGCCCATCCCGCAACAGTTAAGCCCCACTCCTTCACAAACGGTGTAGAACGCGTACAGTAGCGCACCAGCATCTCGCCACACAAGACTGTCAGCGTTCTCATACACCGCTCTTGTTTTCTCAAACTGTGCCGCGAATACAATTGCCGCGCCATTTTGAATCTCAACAACTCCATTTAAACGCTCGAACAATGAGAGGGCAGCAGGTTCGTTGTCGATGCGAATAGTTGACAGAGCGTGAGACATCGAATCATACATTCTCAATCGAACACTTTCATCGCAATGATCGACAACTAAAAGATCGACTGGATGAATGCCACCTGCCGAAGGCGTCGCCCGGCCCTGCCATGATCCCAAAGTCCGCGTCGTCTTGGCTGTGTACCAGAAAAGCGAGCCTAGTTGCTCGTCCGTCAACGCACCAAAACTCCTGCAAGACCGGCGGCTGCGGACAACATCGAAAAACGCTCGATCACTGTTCGCCTTTGGCACAGGGAGATTCTGCTTTGCCGCAACGCATAGACTTGCCTCCTCATAGTCAAGTCGTACTTTGCGCGGCGACGGATCACGGTTAACCATGCTCAAATACGCCCAAGCGTTCCATCACGTCGCGATGTTTGTTGCAGCCACGGCAATGTCCGCACGCCAAGTCATTGGTATGGCACGAGTGGGCCCATCCGAGATGTGAAAACGGAATCCTACATTCCTTGACTAACGTTGCGCTATCCATTGCAATTGCCGGTGCTTCAATTTGAAGATTGCCTTCCTGCAACTGCAGGAGCCGATCAACTGCAGATACAAAATCGACTCGCCCGTCCGCGTGAAATGAGTCGCTACTAACTGTCCCGAGTAGGAGCTTATCAACTCTCAAGGATACCGCTGTTATTGCGGCGACAGTGAGAAGTAACTGATTTCGGAACGGCCACCATTCACTTTCCGGCGCCAATTCATGAGGTGGTTGCCCAGCTAGGTCACCCGATCCAAGCATTCCCGTATCAAGACGAACCGTGTGATGTTTGATGCCAAATAGCTGGCAGAAATGTGATGAAGCATCACGCTCGGCCTTCGCACAGACTTGTCCGTAGTCAATGGTGATTGCGTGCTTCGGCCGACGCCAAAATGCGAGACAAGCAGAGTCGATCCCACCGCTAAGAAGCAATAGTTCCACACTACTCACCCATTACCCACTGGAGACTATAGATTGCAGATACAAAATCGTGATGAATGTGGCAGTCAGTGCCCTCAAGCATCTTTAGTGATTCTTCGGCAACGTTTTCCGCATAACCAACAACAGGCAAGTCTCTAGCGCGTGCGTATCCAACCTCAAAAAGCGTGCCCGAATCTAGATTGTCCAATACTGCAAAGACGCCGTCGCAGGTTTCGAGTCCACGTAGGTCTTGCTGGACAACTTCGCTTGCTGACCCAATTCCAACGTCATGTAACGGCGAGAAAACATCAAAACCCGATTGCGATAGCAACGATCGTGTTTCCTCAATCATCCATCGTTCCATAACGCTGAAGAACGGTCCCGCCAAATAGATTTTCTTCCTCTTTGCTTCATCATTCAGAACGATCGGACTCAGGCTTTTTCCTAGCGTGTCTTCCACTTTCAAAGGAATTGGAAGCGTACGTTCTTGGCAATAGAAGGCGGTTGCTTTTGATGCCGCAAGAGCGCTTTCAACCGCTTCGTTCTCGAGACAAGTCCACTGATGTGCAAAGTTTGCCGCAAATACATCCCCGGAGCCCAGCGGCCAGACACTCGAAGTCCGAAACGCAGGCACCTTCTCAATACCATTGCTTGTACATACCAACGCGCCGCGAGCGCCACACTTAACAACAACCACCTCCGCGGATTCCATCGACAGAAGTGCAAGAGCCGCCTCGGTGATATCCGCTACGTTCGTGAGCAATCGCAACTCATTGCTGTTACAGACAATCGCAAGCGAGTCAGCCTGGCACTTTTCACGTCCTCGAAATCCAACCGGATGAACAGGGTCTTGCGGGTCATAAACTACGCGCTTGCCGATGATCTGCCAATCGGTTTCGATCATTCCAAACGCCAGAACGTTGTCACCGACAAGCGTTAACGGTTCTGATGCACGCGCTGACTTCGGGAAGATTTCTGGCGAAGCCAAGCCGTGCAAGTACGAGAAACTAACCGTTTCATCAATATGAGATGCCGAAAGCCTGATGCCAAAAGTTTCAGCGACCGCATTCGCAGTCGCAATGTCGCTTTTGCCTACGCAGCCGGTAAGTCGAACATCGTCGCAGCGGAAGGAGAGTGCTGCGGCCGCTCTAAGTCCAGAACCATACAGTTCAGACCATCGACCGGAATCGCAATACTCCTTGTAAAGTCCACCTATGATGTCGATCACGGTGACGCACTCGGACGTATCTCAACCTCGACCGAGCCGCCGTTTACCTTCGTGACAGTCGCCTCGTACTCGTAGCCATCATCAATACAAGCAAGCATCTGGCCAAGTTTTGTCGAAGTTATGGAGCCGGCGTCTTCCCCATCGGAAGTCACAGCAACTGCTGGGCCCGCGTCGCCTCTTTTGTCAATGCTTAGCCGATCATTGACGGATAACTTCGCTACAACTGCAGGCTTCGGGGAACTAAGAACTGTGCGAAAGATAAGGGTCGAGCAATCCTGCGAAGGTCCACCACCTCCACCGCCTGAACCACCGGCCCCGCCACCACCACCACCAGACATAATGCTTGCCCCCAACTAGTGAAAATTTAGAGGTGACTCTGGAATAGGCGAATTGCCAGACCTCCAGCTCGTCTCATTTGATCCCAGATTACGGCATCCAATAGAGACGGTCGTACCCCAATTGTTTCCGCAAATGATAAATACTCTTGTTCCATCTTGCGATAGTCACGCGGCAAAGAATTTTCTGGCTCGAAAAAGCCAGCCAATACACCTGCACGGATAACATGGATGTCCAGGATCGCGACATCGTCGGCATCGAACCAATTTCGAACAATCCACGACGCGGTTTTGAGCCCAATTCCGTCGAATTCAACCAGCCAGTCACGGATTGCAACATGTTCCCATTGGTCAAGGTCAAGTGGCTCTTCAAACGAGTGAAGAAAGTTCGTGATATAGCGACTCTTCTGTTTTGCGAACCGATACTTAATTGACCGGCCCGACGGGAGTTCAATCGGCTCCTCCAACACACTGGATATCTCTTCCAATGACGGAGGCTCAGAAGCATTGAGAAGACTCGCCTTGCTGAGGGCTTGAAAAGCGGCAATGCCGTGTTCGGCTGGAATTCCGTGTCCGCCCAACAAACACATAATACATTCGCTGGCCAACGAATCCGTCAGGCGATGACACTCAAACGCGTCGTCACACGACAATCGCGTCACCTCGGCCCAGAATGCCGGAGTAAAGACAACGTCGGGACTCCCCCACCAGATCGAATCGAACTCCGCTTGGCCAAACTCACAATGCTGGGTTTCTTCAGCGGGTCGGTCGATGAGAGCAGTCATGCGAGCTTTCCGTTGCGTCGGTACGAAAACGTTCTTTGGGTTGAGAATCCTAACGGCGCCGTCTCGATCAACAAACATTGATTCCGGTCGGATTACGCGACATTTCGGTGGAATCCGATAGACTTTTTTGTCTAGGGCGACTGGGCACGCTCTGGCACCGTCTAACTAGTCGAACCTGCGACACGTAGCCGCCATATTACTCGATACGGGCAAGCCGTACCGAGCGTCGCCCCAACGTTGTCCGCCACTACAAACCCGCCGTGAGTGGGGCTCAATGAAAACGGCTGAATCCTTTGAGTTCCTCGCTCGGAGGGGACTTCCACGCGACATTTCGACCAACGTACAAGGTGAATCATGAGTCAAAGCGAAACCGAAATCGTGCTACGTGTCACCATCGACAATGATTCAATCAAAAACTCGTGGAACGAATCTTGCACTTTCTCCAACTACCGGACCCTGAAGAAGCCGCAAGAGAACGACGGCTCGCCGCATCGAAGCATGTAATGTTCGGCGGACAAGAGCCACCGGCGGATGCTGGATTGATGATCGGCCAAGCAGAAGTCGCAAAGCTTATGAATGTGTCGTCGCGGACCGTCTACAAACGACACCGAACCGGCAACATGCCCGCGCCGGTTTACATCGGACGGATAAAGCGTTGGGGATACGAGGAAATCAAAGCTTGGGTGGACGAAGGTTGCCCGCCACAAACGGAATGGACGTGGCCGAAAACGGAACACGAATCAACCAAGGAACCAAATCGCAAAAAGCGAAGCTAGGTTGCTCGTGAAGCGTCACGAGCGATCATCAAAATCGCATTCCGCATCGCGTCACTAAGCGTCGGCCAACGTCTCACGAGTTCAGCAAGCTGCTCCGCATCGGTGCTGGTTATCGCTGATGTCACCGCCGGTGACACCGCAGAATCAATCACACGCCGGTGTTGCGGGGCTTCTGTCTGACTGTTCAGCTCCTCTGGGGTGTCGAACGAACTATCCTCGCTTGGATGTGCTCTTTGCGATTGCCAAGAGTGAGTTTTGGATTTCAATGTCCAGAGTGGACCAGAGCCGAACCAACTCGCGTAGCGTGGATTCGTCGCGAAGTGCTGTGGATTCTGCTTCGCCTAAGTTGAGCAATGTCGATATTTGCTGGGAAACAGTGCAATCGTTCGCACCCTGTCGGGGGAGCCTTTCGAGACGGTTGTCGATTCAGACAACCGATCCATGTGTTAACCAGGCCGAAGCATCCGCTTCGGCCTGTTTGCGTTTGAGCCCCGCGTTTCCGGCGTTTTTGCCGCAACCCGCCGCAAACTTCGCTAGTCTCGTCTCGCCCGGGGTCAGCTTCGAGAAAGCCCTTTCTCGCCCTCCACCCCGATCTCGGGCAGAGCAATGTCTCTGAGTCTCTCGGTTAACACTGACATCCTGGTTAACACTCTGTTTGCCTTCTGAGACCCAGATTTCAGAGACTCAGAGAGTGCCCGTTCTTCGCCCCGAAGACACGATTGGAAGTATTCAGTTCGTGCTCTTGTCGCGGCGGTTTTTATGGAGACTGGCGTCCGCCTACCTTGCAGAGTCCGCGCGTCGGCCGGCCATTCAGAGTATTTTTTGTGCTAATGGTCTGGAAAAAGAAATGCATGATAAAGGGCTGAACGTGGACTTGGTCGGCCCATGCGAAGTCGCCCGCAGTCTCCAGAGCTACGGCACAGTAAAGCTACGGCACAGTGATTCGAGAACATCATGATGAAGCGAACAATAACTCTTGCTCTAAAACTCGTGCTGATTGGCGCGACAACTGTCTTCGCGCAGACGCCGTCGGACGGCGATTCCAATGGGCAGGCCTATTCGCAGGAAGTGCCGATCTACTTCAATCACGACCTCACACAACTGCAATTGGAAGACGTCCCTGAAGAAGTTCTGGTCGGCTACGGAAGACGGGTTCATCCCGAAACGCAACTTGGCGAAAAGGGAGAGCGGTTTGATCTGGAAACGTCGGACAAGATTCGAGCCTTCATCCTGGAGTCTTTGCCCAGAAGCTGGAGCGTTTCTGCTTCGAGCCGTTTGAGCGTCAGCGACGCACATTCCAAAGCCGGTGAGAAATCGATTCGCTGGGACTGGAAAAAGGGTGATGTTCTGCGAATCAGGAACCTGAAGGGAATCAGTGACGGCCGGCACGACATCATTGCCCGACTCTCAATCTGCCAAGAACAGCCACTTCCGCAAGGCACGACGATTCGGGTTTTTTGCAAGGATAACCGGCGCGACAGGCGGGGAACGAAAGTCGCCACTTACTGGATGACGTATCGCCATTGGCATTCGCTGTTCGTCAAGAAGGCGGAACCATTCGCGGTCGATGGGCTTGATGCGAGCGGCCTCACCCCAGAAACTGACGAGTTGCTGATTCAGGCGCCGACGACGATCGAATCCGGAACCTTCTACCTCGATCGGCTCTTGATTTCTGACAGCGATCCAGGACGCAACATTTTGGAGATCGGTGGCGAGGACATTCCCGACATCGTCAATCACGGTATCCCGAACGAGCCGTATGACCCGACGGCCTATGTTCCCGACGACAATGGTGGCCGAACGATCTACTTTGGAAAGTTCGCGAAAAAGAATCCTGTGCCCAAAAGCTTGACTGAGAAACAACAGGCTTACATCACAAGCCTTCGGGGCGAACAGGCAGAAGTTGATCTTTCTATTGATGCTCCGGAGCAGGTCCGACTCGAGGTGCAGAAATTTCTGGATGAAGTGCTGGTCAGGAACGATGACGGCACCTACCGCTATCCCCACCGCATGAACATCCTGCAACAGGGATCTCCCGACGCTGTGTTGCTGTTTCCGGGCGACCACATGGCGGCCAGCAATCGCTCGATGAAATACAAATGGATTCCCAAAGTCGGCCTGATGCGCGGGCAGTTATCTAACGACATCAACCAGTGGCTGAAGTATCCCGGCTGCAAGCAGCTTGAGTACAAAGTGAAGGCGACGCTGGACTGGTTTCGGTATCACGGCCTTGAGGATGGCAAGAACGGAGGGGAGTATCTGCATCGCTCGTATGTTGCTCGTGACCTGCCGGTCCTGCTGCGAATCGTTCCCGTGTTCAAAGCGCTCGGAACTCCCCAGGACCTTGAGTACGCAGACTATCTGTCCGGCCTGGCGAAGTGGGGAAACTCGTATAACCGATTCCTGTATTCGGACATCCCAGGAGCGACACGAGAAGTTGGCGTCGCGGCATCACAGGCTTACCTGGCGTCGTTCACCGAATTAGATGACAAGGTTCTCTATCGGGATTTGGATGCGCTCCGGCGGCGCTGGAATCGCACGATTGCGATCTCAGACTACGGCGCGATGAGCATGATCAAACCGGACTACACGTTCTTTCACCACGGCCATTTGATTGGCTACTGGGGCGGGAATTATGGCGGCTACCTGAAGGAAGGGCTTCGCTTCCTGGGGACGCCGCTTGAGCAGCCCGAAGACCGCATCACGTACAAGAACCTGGCCGAACACAGCATTCGGTTCCTGTATTGCTTTCCGACAATCCACGACATCAACCCGTGGTTGAGCAACAGCTTTGGAAAACTCGAGCCGATTAGCCCTCGGGAAACGGATTTTATCAATCAAATCGGGGCGACGGGCGGGTTCGATCAGTTCTACGCGATGGACTGGGAGCAAGTCCCGGCAGCTAGAAAGTACCTGGCATCGGTGTTGCGCGACTATCACCTGGAACCATACAACCTTCAACAGATTCATGACAAATACCCCAAAACGAAAGGCATCCCAATAGAAGCGGCACAGCAGTTTCATCTCGATTTGAACTGGTCCGCCGCATCTGTCTACGTGACGGGAATGACCAAGGTGCACGCGCGCAGCTTCAACTACATGGCGAGCTCGGTGCCAGAACCCGAAGGCCGCATCTTCAACTTGCCGCATCGCGCTTTCGGATCCTTGTTTATCCATGAAAGCAAACTCGGAAACCGGCATGCGGCTCACCTCGGCGGAAATGCGGCCGGCTACGACTGGTCTCGCACTTCGGGCGTGACGATGCCAAAGCTGAGCATGGAAGAAATCAGGGCCCTGGGAGTTCGTGGTTTTGGTGGTGACAACGATGTGAAGACCGATGAAAACGGGCACAGCCTGCATTACGGAGGCTCCGTCACTTTCGGAGAGACAGCTTCACAGCTGGGCCAATGGGGAAATCTGGCCATTCACATCAACCCGCGACTCCGACTCGAAGGACTCAAAAAGCATGCTGGCGACTTCCACGGCAACAAGTCCTATCACTTTCTTGGGAATCAGATCATTTGTCTTGGCACAGGGTTCAAAACCTTCGACTCACCGGTTTCGCGCCACATGGAAACGACGCTCTTTCAGAATGCGGTTGGCGACGAAAACTGGCAGTGCCGAGACCTTCGACGTTGGTCTTTGGCGAGCCCGGAGGTCGTGGTGAATTCGCGAACCTTCAAGAACAAAGGCGTGAACCAAGTTGTTGATTCGTCACAGAATTGCTTTGTAATTTCACCATATGGACACGCGTGGATCATTCCCCAGGGGCAGAACTGCAAGCTGCATGTCCAATGGGCCGATCAGGAGAATGCCGTGTCATCAAAGCTAAGCGATGAAGGCGAGAAGGCGACCGGTGAATTTGTAACCGCATGGCTTGACCACGGCGATGCTGCACAGGAATCCGACCATCGATACTGCATTCTGTTGAACAGCGATGGGCAGGAGCCAGCCGAGTTTTTGGAAACCGTCAAGCGGAACGCGAAAGAGCCGCGTTACAAGGTGCTGCGTCAAGATGACATCGCTCATGTGGTCTACAGCAAAGACGACGATCTCTACAGCTACATCTTTTTTACGCCCAGAATCTCAACTCAGTTGCCACACATTGAAAGCACCGACAGGCGGCTGAACATCATGGTCAAGCCAAGTGGACCAGACACGATTCAGCTAGCTATTTCTGACCCAACGATTTTGGTCAGCCGAGGAGACGGGCCCAAGCAATCGCCACCGCGCGTCATCAAAGTGGTGCTTGCTCACAAGCGATGCAAGCTTGTGAAAGCGACGTCGGGTTTGCCGCAGACGAACCCCGACTTGAACGCAACGATCACCGGTGACGACCAGAACGTGCTGACCTACACCACCCGAAACGGAGTAACAGACAACTTCGTGATTGAGCTGACCCAATAACCGCTGCGTGCGTTTCCAGAATCGAGCACCGAGCAGAATGAGGGATTTGCTTGTCTGAGGAGCGTCAATGTGCAAGCTACTGCGAAGAGCATGCAACCAAGAATGCCTGATGTCGGTAGTTTAAGAGTTTTCAGAATTCGAGAATCACCCGAGTACAGAAGTGACGCTGAATTCGTTTGACATTCGAGCAAAACATGGCAAAGTTTTTTCTAGGCCGATGAAATAATCTCGCTGGCAAACGCATCTAGTTTTGCACAGGTTCACAAGAAACGAGACTTTTCGCGAACCATTCGGAATCGAAAGCGTCTATTAACCCCGAACACAAGTCACACCCAGAGAAGCGAGTAAGAGCCTTTTCAGTTCGATGTCTACCAAACAGCAATCAAATCGACTCCAGCGGATACACGAAGGGAATGCCTTCGGCGGTAGCGATTGGCCCAGCGACAATGAGCGCAGCGCCAATACGTTCCAGCCTGGCAATATCCCGGCACTGTATTCCTTAGGCACAAGATTGCTCACGTGACACTCGCATCAAGCGAACTGCTTTCTACATGAAGGCTCGGTGTCACGCAGGCATCGAGCCTTTTGTTTTAGCTGATTAGCCATTAGCCGATTAACGAGTTAGGAAAGCACTTTCTGGCTAACCGCTAACAAGCTAACCGCTAACAAGCTAACTGCTAACAAGCTAACGCGGGCTGGTAGCTGAGACGGTCTAGCGGCGGTTTGAAGCACCGCAGACGAGGATTCGAGCGCCTCCCGGCCCACTGACAAAGAAGATATGCGCCGACGGAATCGGCTGCAGCGAACACCACAAACAACATCGGATACAGGTGCAGATGGAAGCACGCCTGCTTTGGGAGCAGGAGACTGCGTTCATTTGTGGGTCGCTCCGCGACGGGCGGTTCGACTCCGAGGTGTCCGACTTTTTTACAACAACACGGTAGTCGAGGGCTGGTCGCCCAAATCCGCCTGATACGCGGGTCGCGCTGAGTTCGATAACACGAAAGAGAAACCGACATGCTTCTTGCATTGCGATTGAAACGCCTACGCCCGACCAATCATGGGGTTGTGGTGTAACAGGCAGCATGACGGTCTTTTAAGCCGTTCGGCGAGAGTTCGAATCTCTCCGGCCCCACTTACGGCGCCGCGCCATTGGCGCCTCCGGCGTGCAGCTCAGTGGTAAGGGCGGCGTCCTCATAAGACGAGGGTTGAAGGTTCGATTCCTTCCGCGCCGACCGGACAAGACAAAACACATGGGATTGTGGCAGACAAGGTAATGCATCGGTCTCTTAAACCGAACGATGTGAGTTCGATTCTCACCGGTCCCACTAAAGAGCAGGTTAGCTGTTAGCGAGTTAGCTGATTAGGAAAGACAAAGAAGAAACCTAATCAGCTAAACAGCTAAAGGCTAATCCGCTACTCCAGCACTGATCTTCTAACGGCAAGATACCTCCGTCGTAACGAGGTGATGCGGGTTCAATTCCGGCTCGGTGCTCTAAAGCAGACTTCAGCAATCAGGAGTCAGACTTCAGGAATACAACCTGACGTCTAAAGCCTGGCACCTGAAGCCTGATCCGATCTTTGACAATTTGGTTGTGATGCAAATCTGCGCCCATGATGTAGTGGCAGCCTACTGCCTTGCCATGGCGGAAGTGTGGGTTCGACTCCCACTGGGCGCTTTGCAAATCAGGATGTGGGAAAGTCTGGCACTCCGCGTGTTCCGGAAACACGAGATCGCTGGTTCAAATCCAGCCATCCTGACTTGATGAGTTAACAATCCGGTGTGGCCCAATGGTAAGGCGGCTCCCTGTTAAGGAGACGAGTGAAGGTTCGAGTCCTTCCGCCGGAGCTTCGCGAAGTTTGAAGGGTGAAGCCAGAAGTGTGGAATAGCTCGCTTCGTTTCACACCTCGCCCTTCAAACTTCCGCATCCATCGTGTCCTTGGCCGAGCGGCAAAGGTGCTGGGCTTCCAACTCAGATAGGCGGGTTCGACTCCCGCAGGACACTCTTTCATCGGGAAAACTCTCTCCGGCGCGTAGTCGCGACGTGGGCCTTTGAAGCCCGCAGATCGGGTTCAATTCCCGGACGGAGTGCTATTGACGATTTGATTAAAACGCCGGAGTAGCAGTTGCTGGTCGCTGCACCTCGCTCTGAACGAGGAGTCCATTGGTTCGATTCCAGTCTCCGGTGCTATTTTTGTTTCGGGTATAGCTTGGAGTAAGCGGTGTGGTTTGGGACCACGCATGGACAGTGTGCGACTCACTGATACCCGACTGTGGCTAGATCTGGTGTTGGTTTCCAGAGACTCACTGTGAATGAGTTTGTCGCCGGTTCAATTCCGGTTAGTCACCCTCGCGAACATTTTCGGTGGCAAGTTCCTCTCGGAAGGAAGCTTGATTGTCTATCAAGTCGCTGCGGGTTCGACTCCCGTTGCCATCGCTTTTTGCAAACAAGCCGCATTCGACTACTGGCTAGGTCGGCTGCTTCTCAGGCAGCAGGAAGGAGATCGAAACTCCTATGCGGTACTCGCTTCGATCGAAGCAACCAAACGGCGTGGTAGATTCTGATGGCAGAATTGCCTGGTTTTCATCCAGGAGTCCGCGGGTTCGTTTCCCGCTCACGTCACTGCGTTTGATGACGCACTACGGAAGTCACCCGGCCGGATGAGGACACTGTCTTGAAAACAGCTGCGGCTAATCACCGTTGTGGGTTCGAGTCCCACGGCTTCCGCTTGTTCGATTGATACATGGGAGCGTTTCCACACGGGAGGTTGTAACCCTTCTGCCTCTAATTGTGTGGTAGCCGGCGAGAGGTGCGATTCCTTGCGTTCCCACTTTTGAAAACACATCCACGTCTCTGGTGTAACGGTAGCACTGCTGATTCCAAACCAGTTAGTCAGGTTTCAAATCCTTGGGGACGTGCTCTCCGGATCGACATTTTGAAAAAGTCCTGTGGTCCAACGGCTACGACGCCTGTCTTACAAACAGGAAAAGATGGTTCGATTCCATCCTGGACTACTTCGACCTTCGCAAACAATGATTATTCTTACCAACTGACAAGGAGACGACGATGACCAGAAACGTGAAGTACGCGCAATGTGCGATGAGACGCATCGTCGCTGGTGCTAGCGTCGTCACAACTTCGTATATCCCGACGCAATTCGCGAAATACTGAAGCTGAAAGATAGCGACGACCGCTGGGTCGATGGCTGGGTTGTCGAAACGGTCGGCGACGTGATCGTCGAAGGCGACAGTGTTCCGAACTACCGCAAGGCAATCCGAAACCACCGCAAGTCAACGGGCGACAGCACGCCGCGACTCCGAGCATAACACGTTGGCAGCCAAAGGAAGGGCGTGAGCAATCGCGTTCTTCCCACGGCGGCCAACACACGACGCCTAGATACGCCAATCGGCAGAGCGGTCCGGCTTAAACCCGGATGTTTGCAGGTTCGATTCCTGCTCTGGGCACTTTTGCAACGTTAACGAAACGATATGGGGCGCTCGTCCAACGGGAAGACGTCTGTTTTGCACGTAGAAAATCGGGGTTCGATTCCCCGGTGCTCCACTTTTCGCAAACGCTGAGGTAGGCCAACGGCGAGCCGCTTGTCTTAGGAACAAGTGCTTGCGGGTTCGACTCCCGCCCTCAGTACTCAATCAACATGCTGTGGTACGCAAACCGGCAAAGCGGCGAATTTCAAACGATCGTGTTTGAGGGTTCGACTCCCTCCCGCAGTACTTCGATTCAAACACAGCCAAGTGGTGGAACCGGTAGACACGCGACACTCAGAATGTCGTGCCCATCGTGGCGTGCGAGTTCAACCCTCGCCTTGGCTACTTCAACATTGCAGGTGCGACAGGTGTCCAACTGACTTTCATGAGGTCGGTGTGCTCGGCTCGATACCGAGACCTGCAACTGAGCTAGCCGATTAGCAGCTAGCGAGTTAGCAATTAGCTTTTTCGGATGGAGCGGATCAGTGAGCCTAGGACTTTGGAGGCTTCAGTTAGCTTGGCAGTGAAATCCCCGTGGTTCGAGACGAATTCCAAGCGAACTGCAAGCGAGGTTTGGTACTCAAGTTCCCTGAGTGAACCGTATGCAACGTCGAGAAATCGGAGGAACTCCGCTTCCGTGTGACGACCACAGCCTTCGACGATATTCGATGGAACTGATACGGCAGCTCGACGCATTTGGGATGTCAACCCGAATTGTTCTTCACGCGGAAAACTCCGCGTGAACTTGTAAGTGAGCAAAGCAACTTCGTCGGCCAGTTCGAACGCTCGAAGATTTTTGTGATCTCGCATGAGTGTGCCCCAATAGAAATAGAAAGCTAGTCGCTAACAGGCTAATTGCTAACAAGCTAACACAACGCGGATGGGCCAGTGCTCAGCCATGCCTCATAAGCCAGGACCGTCGGGTGCGACCCCCGGATCCGCTACTTTCTCGGTCGAGTACGCAAACAGGCATAGCGGCAAGCACGAGAGGCTTGTGATTTTGTAGGTTCGACTCCTATCTCGACTACTCATCAAGACTACGGTCGCGTGGTCCAGCGGCGAAGACGCCTGCGTGACATGCAGGAGATCGATGGTTCGATTCCATCCGCGATCACTGAAACGAATGGTCTGTAAGTGTTGCGGCAGCACGCGTCTGTGGTATGGACGAAGACCGGGTTCAATTCCCGGACGGACCTCTGAGTGAAATGGGCTGGCATGTTCCAAGGGGGCGACTGATCCTTGCAAGATCGGTGAGAAGGGTTCGATTCCCTTCCGGTCCACTCAACGATTTCGGAAGGCAGCCGGATACGGTTTGCCGGGCCGCACTGCTAACGCGTGCCACCTTCGGGTGATGAGGGTTCGACTCCCTCGCCTTCCGCTTGCTTGCAAACGGCTCGATGGTGAAACGGACATCATCTCTGGCTTCTAACCAGAAGTTCCGGATTCGATTCCTGGTCGGGCTACTGATGCAGCAACCCATGCCGACGTGGCTCGATGCAGAAAGGCACCGCTTTTGTAAAGCGGCTCATGCTGGTGCAAACCCAGTCGTCGGCTCTTGTGACTAACTAACAATCAACATGACTCGCGGGTGTGCTGGATAGCATGACAGTCTTCGAAACTGTCGGACCAGGTTCGATTCCTGGGCGGGTTACTCGGCTCTTTGATTAGCCATCCATGTTCTCGGAGTGTGCCGGACAGCACGCGACTCTGCGAAGGTCGAAGACCAGGTTCGATTCCTGGCGAGGACGCTTGAGAACACGCTGGAGCCAGATGGCCAGGCAACCGGCTGCAACCCGGTCTAAGTGGGTTCGACTCCCACCAGCGTTTCTGACGAATCGACTGCAGGCTCGGATTACATCTTGAAAATGTGTCCCATCTGAGCTGTTACCTCGTCGATCCGTCGCAAACCAGCACAAAGCTCGACTGCCTGTTGGGATTACATCGTAACTATGACGGTCCTAAGGTAGCGATCCTTCGGGCAACCGAAGGTAGTGAGCACGGTTTCCATCTCTCGTAGATGCAATCGTGTGTGCCCACTGCCAATCGTGAAAGCGATCGGTAAGAGCGGCGTTTGCTTCCACTCACGCGAGTGATGGCAGTGAACAGCGATCTCGACGACCACTTCGTCGGGCTTTTACAAAACACGGCAACGAGAGAAGTTCCAAAAGTGAATGGTGAAGTGTGAAGAAAGGGATGGCAGTCCGTTTCAAATTTCGAACTTCCCACTTCAAACTTCTATACGCTTCGTCAGCCGTTTTTCATATCGCTCGTGAGAGTAACCATGCGTGTGCAATTTCATTTCTTCGTCATTACGAACACGGGCGCCGAGTAATCGAGCGTCCGTCGAGGAATCTTTGCACACTCAAAACTTACTTTCATCAAGCGATATGAAACCATGGAAACTACAACTGAAACCAACTACCAGACGACCGTGGCAGCACGAGTCGCCGGAGAAGACATCAAACAAGGAGACTACGTCACGGTCTTGAACGAGATCGTCGAATTGCCTTCGTTCCTCTGGAGCTGCTCTGGCAGCACACTTCCAGCGGACGAGCCGGTTCGGATCCGTTACATGCCCAGTGACGCGGGTCAACCTTTCAAAGTCGTCGCCGTATGCCTGCCGTTCGTTTACACCAAGCGACCGAAAGGCGGCACCAAAACCTTCGACACTCGCCAGAACCAACTCGTCCGGCTTGACCCGGAAAGTGGTCACGTGGTGTGGAAACGGTTGCGGAAGACTTTGAAGAAGAAACGAAAATAACAATCGCACACGATCGACTGCCGATTCGGAGTACATGCTTCAGGAGCCGGGTGTCGTGGGTTCGAGTCCCACCGGCCCAACTGCTTTCCATAGCCGGGCCGTAGCTCAGTGGCAGAGCACCGTAAAGTCTCTGGTCATACCTTCGTCGATCGCGTTTTTTTCGAACTGCATCACAACCATTAACCGAACACATTCGACTGCCGGAGTGGAGTACATGGCTAACCAGGTTCGACTCCCGGCCGGCCCCCTTCTCAGGAAACCTAGATACGGGGCCGGACCCTGTGACATTCGCGTGCGTTTGCGGAACTCGTCCTGGTCAGCGACAACGAAAGCAGGATCAACTCGGGACGTGCTTACGGGTTCGGCCGAGGCGGTTCAACTGGCGTCATGACCGAGTGGGACAAGTTCAAGAAGACTCAGCGCGGACACGGCATCGCTGATCCGAAGTTGGTCTGCATCGACATCGCCCCATACGGCAACACGCAAGCCCCGATCGCCAGGACATCCTGAACATCGGAGGCTTCAGCGACGCCGTGTTCAACGTCGTCAGCAGCTTCCTAGAGTCCGACACCAACCGCTTCGTCCGCGAGGTCGAAGCAGACGAACTGTAGGACCAATCATCAAGAACGATACGCCCAGGAAAGGCCAGCCATCGCGGGCGTTTTCTGAATGGTGGTCTATTAGCCTAGACGTTTAGGCAATTCCGTCTCATCGCCGCCAAGTTCGCTAAACCTGCAATCGATTCGTCCTTTGAATCCACCCGCCTCGCCCGGTCACGGACCGGCTGAATTAAGGTCGTGCTTAAGTAGCTCTTCTAGTTTGTAATAGCGATCAATTCCATCTGCGGAGCGACTTAGAAAGCGATTCGCGCCGTCAAATCTCAACCGATTCCCTGAGTCGAAACAAAACCACGCACGACCTTTCGGGTTTTCGGAACTTAGTACTTTCGGTGGATCAAGTTTGATGGAGTGATTGAATCGGTTTGCTTGAAGCCATTCCCGAAGACGCCATTCGGGTTCTGTCTCCAGAGCAATCTCGCTTACCGTCCGAGCTCGCTCCAGGCCCAGACGCGTCGTCCAACGTCCTCGTGGCGGCATCGAATCGCCTACCGTGAAATCGACAGCATGCGCCAGCTCGTGAACTGGCCCCAAATGATACAGCACCATCTTCTCGTTGCGTCTTGCCGTCCATGGTGTCGGAATCTCGGAACGATCAATAATTTCAAGATGTTTCACATCTGCGACATAGCGGATTCCGTTTGGCACTTCAAATCCGGTGGGAATGTAGATCGCTACTTGCTTGACCGTGTATTGGCGTCGCTGTTTTTTGGCGAATGGATGGTAGTAGCGGCGTTCGCTGCGCACCCAATCCAAATGCTCGCGTCCCCCAGGCGACCTCAATGTTCCAACCAGGACCGGCTCACTCGCTGCGATACGCCAATCCCTGGCCCGCTCGTCCACCAAATTGGCAATAGCTCTATCCGCCATCGACCATCCGCCCTGCCTTAGCGACGACATCAGCCACTCTTTTAGGAGTGCTTGGTTGGTCGGCAACACAGGAATAGCACCAACGCCAAGCCGCTCTAAGGATTGCCAAAGCCGACTATCGCGGAAGTCGTCTCCGGCTAATTGGTTCATCGGGAACAGTGCGGCAGCTTGTACGACCGAGCGTTTTAAGCCAGCTGACTGTGATTCGCTGCGGTCAAATTCCAAAATTGCGTCGCGGTACCGATGTAGGACATTGATCGCGTCTGTTGGCGGACCGAACGATTTGAATTGTTGGCGGTACTGATCCGTCGCGTCGAGTCGGTATTTGGCGTCCGCTACCAGTTGAATCAAGGGCCAGCCGTCCTCTTCAAAGCGAATCAAGATATCGGGCTTCTGCGGAATTAAGGTCGTCTCTTGGTTCGCAAACTTAGGGTTATACTTGACTCGAATGGTTCGGTGGTGTCCTGCCTTGAAGGCAACCTGTTGTGTTTTCCCCTGTTTCAACAGGACAGACAGGCCAGATGATCGCAGTCGGAACAGAGAGTCAAGATTTTCGGGTGATCCATGTTCATCCTGGATGATGCGAACGACGGTCAAGTAGGTCCAATATTCGTACAGCACCTCCAAGTCCTTGAGTGAGAGCCTAACAAGATCACCCTCCAACCGTAGCCCCATCTTCAGGAACATCAGTAGCCGATAGGCCTCGCGATAACCGGGGGCCGACACCAGCTGTAGTGACGCGAATCCGACCGGAGGATCACCGTCGGCCTCTTTCATCGGCTCCAAACTTAACAGCCGCGACACGCGTGTTTCCAATCGAGCGATTCCTGCGAATGTACGCTTGCGCCGCGAAGACAACTCAAGTTCAGAATCGTAGATCGCGGCGATTTGTCCTAGCGACCGTTGAACGGCTACAAGCTGGTTTCGAAGCCAACGATGCTCCATCGTGTCCAAGGTCAATTCTGCCGGACGTTGCGTTATTTGCTGCCGAGCAGAAAACCCACCTAGTTGAATAAACGAGCCCTTGCCCTGACCGCGTCGCACCTGCGAACGCACCCGTGAATCGACACGCCGTATGCGTTCCAGCCGCGTCGTTCGCTCCCGTCGGATCAGCGCTCGTGTCGGTTGCTGTGCGATATGATTCATCGCGGTATCGAGTTCGTCGATGATCTGCTCGATCAAAACAAGCCATTCCAGCTTCGACGGTGGGCGATCACCGGAAAGCTTGCCCATCTGGTATGTCGATCGCAAGTATTCGTACGCCAGATTTATCAGAATTGACTGCACGTCGGCGACGATGTCTTGGTAATCCGAAGCATAGTCAATTTTTGTTGGAAAAACTTCGACCTCGAAGTCCAACGTCCGCTTTCCATTGACATAGACCGAGAACAAACTTCGACCGATCTGGCCGCGAAAGTTCACCGATCCATGGACGACTCGCCCGTTCTCCTGCGAGTTGAGCGAGCGAGTGATGACGGGATCGCGATGCCGCATTTCCACCGTGTCGCCATCGTTTGCGCCTCGGAGGTAAAGTTGGTATTCCGTCTGCTCGTATAACGGTGGCCCACTCGGATCGCTGGCGTCTCCGGCAGTTGCGTCAGGCACACCGCTGCGCATCATCAAATCCCGCCACTGGAGTCCGCTATCGTGCGGCACCATTCTCAACAATCCCATCACGGGCATCGCTTGAGCCAAAACCGCGGGGTCGGTCTCGCGGACGCGGTGCCAGTCCAGCGTGAATCGATTGGTTGCGATACGGAAAAGATGCTTCATGGCTACAACCAGAATGACGTGTAGCCTTCGTAAGTCAAACGCTCCCACATCAAACACAGCCGTGATGCAGTTCGCGGATAAGTTACCCCATCAACGGTGTCCGGTCGCCCAGCGGAAACCCAATTTTCGACCAAAGTCTCGGCATCATCGGGCTCACTCATTGATTGCCCGTGCGAAAGTCCCAGCAGCCCGGTCATGGTCCGCCGAATTGCATTGCTACCACCCACCAGCCTCGGCAGCACCTTCATCATCAATGCCAGGTCCAACGGATCGACCGTTTTGCGATCTCGTGTGATGAACAAATCGCTCAGTTCGTCGGCATTCAAAAGAAACAGAATCACCTCGTCACGTGTTCGGTAACCGACTTGCAACTGACTATGCATCAAGCACTCGTTAACTCGCTGAAGCGCTTCGGTCGCTTTCTTGGCGGCCGACCGAAACTTGGGATCATCAGGATCGCACTCGGAAATACGAGTGGCACGACAATGCCAAAATGACGGCAACCATTGAGCTGGCTCGACGTCCTCGGACGGTCTTGACTGCCCGAGATCCAAATCAACTTCCGAGAGCTCGAGGGTAAACGCTCGATCAAGCACCTTGCGGCTAAAACCGTGCGAGCTCTCGTCCATATTGACCGTTCCCACGATGCCGAAATTGGCGGGTATCGTCTGTTCTTGCCATTGTTCAAAACCGGCTGGCAGAGCTTGGGCTACCAATTTTGTCGTTTCGTATCCTCCGTCGGCAGATGGATGGCGATCTTCGATCGCACTGAGCACTTCAGCAAAGTAGTGTTCAACACGCGCGAGATTCATTTCGTCCAACAAACAGAGATGGTAATGCTCACCATCCTTCGAAGCCGCCTGAGCCGCCTGAAGCACAACTCCGGGGCGAAACTGATCTTGCAAATCGACGTAACCCAACACGTCAGCGCTGTCAGTCCAATCGGGGCGCACTGACACTCGCTCGATCTTGCCCGTCGTCAGCTTCGCGACTAGTGCAGGCAGTTTCGATTTTCCCGTTCCCGACACACCCGCCAGGATTACGAAGGGCTTCGTTCTCAATGCGGTCACGAAGGTTGCAATCTGCCAGGGATGAAAGACAAAACCCTCTGCGGCGATGCCCTCTATTAATTCGCCAACGCATTTCGAAAGCTCCATCGTGCCTCCTTCGATACGCAGAAGTTTTTGTTGAAACCATTTCCAAATGGAACCATATTTCTCGGCAAGTGCATTCGCGACATCTTCACGAACACGCCGAAATCCCAATGGAGCTTTGGGTTGATAGTCCGCAAATTCGTTTAACGCATCGGTAACTTCTTCAACCGAAAAATCGACTTCGTGAATCTCGTCGAAAAAGAAAAGCAATCGAAATGCTTCATCATTCCAAAGTTCCGTTGCAACTTCGGCCGAATCGTACGTGGCTGAAACGCGGCCGGCGTAGTAGTAGCCTTTGCTCGGCTTTTCATGGGATTGGGTGTACATCAGGCACAAATCACCAGGAAGCATTCTTTGCCAGTCAGAGCGATTGTGCTCTTGTGTACCCCAGGCGTAACGATTTCCGTCGCTGGATAACCCACACCTCTCAGGGATGTTCTTATCGATCTTCGTGGCGAGGGTGCGATCAGCATTAATTCGTGATGCGCTATCCGAGGCTGGCACAAGCCATATGTTGTTCGGCTCAATGTTTGTCATATCTGGCCACCACTTCTGGCCGATCGCGTCAAGTATGTGTTGCTGAAGAGACGGTTGCTGAATAGCGTTCCAGAACGCTTCATGGAGTCGAGCATGGGAGATCCTGCGCTTAATCTGGCTGGCATCGGGCTTTTCGGAAAGTTGATGATGAGGATCGTCGTAGGCGAGAAGCCAAAACGCTCCAGACGTCGATGCCATTCGGGCGAAACCCTCTGCAAGCTGTTGCTCACCGACTTCTTGTTCAAACCTGGCAAGTCGGTCGATAAACCGCGGGAGTAGCCAGTCGAACGTAATCCGATTCTCGGTTAGATCGCCGTCGCGAACTGCTTCAATCACCAATGAGAGTATGACTGGCTTATATCGCGTGGGAGAACTGATCTCGATGACATGCGAGATAAACTGTTCACAGGCCACCTGGTGATCGGGCAAGTACCGTGCTGTATGCCGGTCCGATTCGAGGCACATGTCGGCGGACTGCAGATAGCACATGTGTCGCGCGACAGTATTGTCAAGCTTTTCGCGCTCTGCCGCTCCACCCTGTTCCCGCAGCCAGTTGCGTCTACTCTGATAGCCAGACTCCGTAACACGCTCAGCCTTGTCTGAGTCAAGTCGCTCAACAGAGCAACCTTTGTCGTTGACATCACTGACGTAATACCGGGCATCGCGTTTCGGGCTAAGAAATACAACCTTTTCTGCGGCGTAGGTCCGCATCAAATTTAGGAACGACGCGTGGGCAGAGTGGCCCGAGCGATCCTGCTTTCGATCCGTCCAAGCCTTGTAAATCTCAACCAGCGATTGCAGCGAGGACGTCAACTCTCTCGGTGTCGCCTTTAGCTCATCAAACGGAACGAAACGCTCGAGTATCATTCCACGGGCGTATTTTTTCGCGAGGTTGCCGGTCCCCATCTCCACTCGAACACCGTCACCATCGACAACATCCAGGAAGCCAGCGCTCTCTAGTTCTTGGCGTTCTTCGGTTGAAAGCTCCGAATGAACTTCTGCGGCCTTCTCATTCGCCTGTGACTTAAACTCGGTGGCGGCAACTCCAAGTCCGATTCGAATTCCAACCGGCTCTTCAGGAGAAAAATGTATTACAGGATAGACCCCCTTCTGAGCACTGCTTGACTCCCGAGAGTCAAAGATCGCGACCCAAGGAACTGCCGCCCAGTTCCCTTTGCCCACCGATGCGTCTGCAAGCCAGTATTCGCTTTCACAAAGCAGTGGAAGCATTTCTTCGGCAAGCATTTTCAGCCTGCTTTCAAGCTTTTTCGCCTCAGATTCGCCACTCATTGTTGCTGGGCGATCGGGATAAGTCGTCAGAAGCCGCGTGCACGTCGCCCAAAACTTGGCCCAGCCAGTGATCTCGTCTTCCATAAGATCATGCTTGTTCATGCACCACTTCCTTGGAACTCATCGAGAAACACAGACGCAGAATCTACGGCTGTGTTCAAGAGATAATCACGAGCACCGGAGCATGAGAAGTCGAATGGGTAACGTGCACTGCTGTAAGCCTCCTCAAGCTCTGACGTATACGTAGATTGTTCAATGCATTCTTTGGACATCTCCGCCCCGCACGCATGCTGCTTGACCTAAGAGTGTCGCTAGCTTACCCTTCTGCAGGGGTGGGCACAATCATGGGCGACAGCCGGGATGGGCCAGCTCATGAAGTTCGGGTGAACGAGTTCGATCACTCAGAATTCAGCGGAAATGACTAAGCAATCGCTAACGAATCGCTTGTCCGTAAACGTGTCGTACATCAACAAGGATGAAAACGGAAAACTGTATTTTGACGATTATCCGCCGGAGAAGCTCATCCACAAATTGGCCGACGCGTTTGATGGCGACGAAGACGAACTGCCGCTATTGCCAGGCTAGGTAGCTGCATCGATCCGGAAACGAAATCAGCCGCGGCCAGAGTTGTTTCGGACGTTCGCAAGAATGGGCAGTGCGACACTCGTTACTCTCGCAGCATTTTGGAGATACTCGATCGGTTTAAATAGTAAAACACCAAGTTTCCATGGATGCGTTTTTATCGTCATTTTTACTTTACAAAAACAGCAATTGCAGGTGACAACAACTACTTATTGGAGTTCTGCAGGGATTAGCTCTCTTGGATAAACGTCGAGTTTCAAGCATTCCGACTCGTCAAGTAACTGAAATAGATCGCCAGACTCTACTGCTTGTCTAACAACGGTCTCTGTGAATAGAAAGTCAGAGGCAGAAAATAGCTGAATCATGTCTTCGGCACGTCGCTCAGCGACTCCCGGGGACACGACAAAATCAATGCCTTGAGTTAGACGGGGCTCTCCGTATGCTGAACTGACTGATCCACCGGTCAAGTGGAACGGAAGCTCTATGGTTTCAGCGATCGCGACGAACTTTCCAATCGTTCTTTCGACAGCCTCAACGGGAAACACGGGCCATGTGCTCCTGAATCAGCTTGACCACTTCAGGTTCGCTCTTATTGAGCTTCAATGCGACCCGCCACTTGATCTCATCATGGGAAAGTTCGGGTTCGACATCACGAATCCGCCGGGCCATTTGGTCGCTGGTCTAGGCGAACATCGCTGCGCTCCTGGAAAATCTTTCTGCAGGCGACATTGCCTGGCAGCGTCGCCGGTATTCACGCTCGATTTCAGTGGTGACCATCGTATGAATTGCTTGTTATTCGATCCGGCGTGTGGCGAGTGGCGATCGTATTGTACCTTGGCCCGCCTCACCGGGGAACGATCGATTCGAACCCGTTTACCCAGTTGGTTACAGCGGGAGCGGGGATAGGATCGGGTGTTTCGCGCGAAGGACTCTTTAACGTCTCGCCATCCCCAGTTTGACGTTAGCAATTGAAAGAACCAAAGATCGAATCGGCATTTCATGTGCAGTCCAGACGCGGTGCGATTCATTTTTCGGCATCGAGAAGACGGTCTGCTATTTCAGCAATGATGCGATCTCGTCTCTTGGAAGATACCGATTTAAGTGGGCCCGGCACAGAAGATTGCGGATCAACAACCAAATCGGAGAGGGCGTCGAACATCGCGTGATATACCCGAGCGCCGCTCCCGCAGTCCTGGAGAAAGTTAACCAAATTTCTTGAAGGGTGAAGTTTGAAATTGGGGCGGGGGAACGGTGCCATTTGGAAACCCCGAAACAACCCGCTTACCTCTCTTTTGTTGAACCCTAAAACCCGACCTTCTTGAGTTCGATGCTCAGCGCGGTGCGAGTGGGATATTTTTCGCGGATGGACTTCGCCTTTGCGATTGCCTTCGAAGCTCCGCATGCCTTTGCGAGTAGTGTGAGCTCTTCGGCGGCTCGCACGTAAGCCGGGCGGTTTCGTTTCGTGATCGCTGCGTCGATTCGCGCAATGCACTTACTAGGATTCTTTGCGATTTGGTCCAGCTTCGCGTGAAGAGCTTGCCCGGCTTCGATGCGACGGCGTTCCGCTACGTTCGCCGCTGCAGTTTTGCGTTCACGTTCTTGCTGAGCGTCGATCTCTTTGACTCGCCGGCGTAACTCCATGATCGTTCGTCTGCCCGACTGAAACACGACTGGGGCGGCTGATTCTGCCGTGATCTTTCTGAGCAACTGCATTGGGTGCCGCGTGGGCTCGCGCAGGCAGTTTCCCAAGCCTTTGATCAAATCAGCTTTTGATTGCTGTTTGAGCCAAGAGTCAATGATCGCATCTTCCATTGTCGACGACTTGAGCTGCGGAGAGGCCTCTGCCGCAATCGAAACGAGATTGGGATCAATCTCATAGAACTCGCAAAGTCGGTCGAGGGCATGGTGCTGACCATCTAGCCCGGGAGGAACTGGTGGTTCGATCGCCTCGTCGTCGTAGTTGAAGGCAACGTGAGCGATATACAGAGGCCGGAAATCGCCGGTGATGATCATCTCACGCAGTGGTGTCAGATCACTTGCCAACGACTCGATATCTTCCATCCAGTCCCACGTGCCGGCGTCTCCTTCCGGTTCCAACGTGAGGACACCACCGTCGCCCTCGTCGTCTGGATCCCATTTGATCTCATATTCGAGAAGGTAAGACTCCAATTCCTCCGAGTGCAGAAATCCATCGGGAATCCGAAGACAAATTCGACGAATGCCGAAGTTGGCGTAATGAACGTGGACATCGTAACCTCGGCGCATCATCTCAGAGACATCGCCGCGGAAATCGCCCCAGTGGTACTCGTTGACGAATCTCCAACGGTCGATTTCGGCACGCGTCGATTGGTCGTGCATGAATTCCAACGCTGCATCGTTAAGCGGGGCGTCAACGGCGCGAAACTCAACCCATTGATACTCTGACACTCAGCTTCCTCCTGAAATTCCACTACCGACGTAAAACAGTAGCAGCGGTCGATTCTTGGAACCACCCTAGCTAGTGCTACGGATTGGAGTTGCCGTGCCATGAGGTGAAGTGTTTGCCCAGTTTAACGCGTGCTCCAACAATCACCCTCCCGCTTGCGGGAGGGTCGGACGCAAAGTCCGGGGAGGGAATGCCCTACAAACAAACCCTCTCCGGGCCTTAGAGCCCGACTCTCCCAAGGGAGAGTGTTGAAATGCGCAGTTTCGAAGCCTAGTGGAAGCGAAATTGCAATCCGCAGCACTAGCGCCGTATCACGACAACGTAAACGAAAAGAAACAGGAGGTTACGTGATTCCAGCGATTGTCGATCCCAAAGCACAATTTGGAAGATTCCGTGTCGCAACTGTGTTGGATTGGTTCAAGGAATGTAGGCAAGAGGAACTTGTCATCGCGCTGCGAGTGCGAGGACAGGATGAAGTCTCACTCTTGGAATGGGCTGCACGCACGATCACTGCATCAGCGCCAGGCCATGGGAATTTCGGGCCACCGGAAATGGCTGACAAGCCTTGCCACCGTGGGACAACCTTGTGCCTTTACCTTCCGCAGCCTTTTTGACGCAATGACTCGAATTCGCATGATCAGAATCGCCATCACTATCGCCCTGTTAACACTCGTGGTTCGTGACTGCGGCGCCGACGAGATCTACTTGCGTAACGGGCGCAAGATGACCGGCACCGTGCTCGAGTACAAGGATGGTTTCATCAAGGTAAGAACCGACAAGGGTGAGATCGTTAGCGGGGAGATCTCCAAGGTCAACCGGATCTCGTTCAAGCGTCAGGCAGCTGCGGCGCCGGGTATGAGTGATCGAAGAACGACGTTGATCGAGAAGCAAGTCGAGGCAAAGATCCGCCAAGCAAAAATGCAGTCCGCGAATTCACCGCGTGCGACGGCAATCGTCGGGATGTACATCGACACTGAGGACCCCAACGACATAGTCCCCGAGCAGATCGAGTACAAGTGTTATTCAGTGCCAGGCGGCGGGTACTCGGGCGTCGTTCGAGTTCCATCACGTCAACCGTGGACGCGTCTGGAATCCGTACTTGAAGGGGGAAGCGGCAATCGTCGAATAGAACTCGACCCGGGGCCTCCTTATGAAACAGTGCGGATTCCTGTCGTGCTTGAGAAGGGCAAGCCAACGAATCTTGGTCGCATCGTGCTGAAGAAAGTGAAGGGTGAAGGAACTGTAAGCGTCGTTGGCACGGTCACCGATTCGGATGGCAATCCAATGCCTGACGTGATGGTATCGGCAGGCAAGCAGCGAACGCAGACCGACGGCGAAGGGCGTTACCGGCTAGATGGATTTGGCCTGGAGGTCCTGGGGATCAAGGCGATCAAACGTGGCTACTTTGGCGGCTACTATGGCCGTGACGTCCAAGTCTCGATACGTAACTACGATAAACGCGAAATCAAGCAGGATCTCACTCTTTACCAACCTCACCGATTGAGGCTCTCATATGTCGTCTCGAAGCCAAACACGAATTCCTTCGAAGGTCATGGAGTCGAACAAGGGTCGCTTGAATTAGATGTCGATTCAACTTGGGTCGATTTCCGACGTTCGATTGACGCAGGCAAAATGGAGGTTTCGTCAGCCAGCTTTTTACAGTTCATTCGCGACGTCCATCTGCAACTGATTTTCGAGGACGGAAATCTCAAGCTACGTCACTTCATGGCGCCGATCTTCTACCAGCAAGCGTCACCGGACGCGACATTTGACTCGATCACGGAGTGTGCACGCCTCAATCGACAGCGCTGTCCGCCATTGAAGGAGGGTGCGATTATTCTCGTGCGAGGTTATCAAGATGACCCAAGCAAGGGCAGGTCGCCATATTGCGTGAAGATTCTCGTTGAAGAGCTTTCGGTTCGCGCAGATTAGTACGTTCGATGGGGATGCGACTTGGCTTTTCGGGCAACTTTGCGTTCCCCGTAAGTGAGCAGTCCGACACGTGCCCTCACACGCGACCTTCTCAAGACGTCAGTCAAACGCTTGACTTGCTAGCCGACTCGCCTACAGTCCCCTGCATCAAAACGTGGACGATGGACTGGTCGGCAACAGTGGGCCCCGTCGGCTGTGGACTTCTCTGCTCGTCAGTAGCTGAGCGGAAGCAAAACCTCGAGAATAGGCGAATTATTGAGTTCCCAAAGGTGAGTCGAGAGCGTAAGCGGTCGTCGACGTTCCACCGGTAAGTAAAGGGCCAAGTCGTCGTGTTCAAAACTTGATTGGTCGCAATGACGCGTCGAACGCGGAAGCTGAATCATGAGCGAATCATCAAACGCAAATTGGAAGGTCGAAGTCTTTTACGATGGCGAGTGTCCGCTTTGCTTGCGTGAGATCAAGTTGCTTCGCTGGATGGATCGCAAGCAGAACATCCTCTTCACCGACATTGCTGATCCTGACTTTCGTCCGTCAGACTACGGCAAGACGATGCAGGAGTTCATGGATGAGATCCAAGGACGACTGCCAGATGGAAGTTGGATCCTTGGCGTCGAGGTCTTTCGGCGTTTGTACGCGGCTGTGGGATTTAGCCCGCTCGTTGCCGTCACTCGACTGCCCGGCGTTTCACACGGCCTTGGCTTTGGGTATCGGGTCTTTGCAAAAAACCGACTTCGACTAACGGGTCGATGCACCAAGGAAACCTGTGAAGTCAACTGACTTTACACGGTTTGGCTGTTGGGTCCGGTTCGTGCGGTGCATGAGCCTCGACCGATAGGCATAGGATGTCATGCACAGCATGACCTACCACTTCAGACCTCGACAGAGATCACTAGAGATGTTCGGAAAAAGCAAAGACAAACTGCAAGCCAAGTACAACAAGCTCATGCAAGAGTCGTACGACCTTTCAACCGTGAATCGGAAGAAGAGCGACCAGAAGCGAGCCGAGGCCGAAGAGATTGGCCGACAAATCGACGAGCTAGAGAAGCAATCCTAGGTTCGCAATGTGCGTAGTGGCCGAGGCTTCGAATCCTTGCGAATGGATGTGAGAGGGACTCGTCGCCTCGTCCACTACCTTGGCACGAGATTCAACGGTGACATGCGTCAAAAAATCGTCTGCCGCTTGGCCGATTTGCGAGTTGTCCGTGCGAGGGTGCTTGTCCCAACCGGTAATGCGGACGCGGGAAACTGATCACAGCGATTGAAGGAATCTGATCAGGTCGGCTCTGTCTTGCCTCGGCATGTTGCGGAATGCTTCCTTTGAAATCTCCGCTTCACCCTCATGCCAGAGGATTGCTTCCTCGAGTGTTCGGGCCCGCCCATCGTGCAGAAAAGCTTCGCCACCACTAACACCCTTGGTTAGACCGATTCCCCACAGTGGTGTTGTTCGCCATTCCGCGCCGCTTGCAGCATGTTCGCCTAGTGGGTCGGCGAGTCCTTTGCCCATGTCGTGCAACAACAAGTCTGTGAATGGTTGAATCTCTTGATCCCGAAGTTCAGCGAGCGGATGGTAAGCACTCGTTGTGAGGGATGGCGTGTGGCACGCGGTGCACTTTGCTTCGGTGAACAGCGATTTGCCGCGTCGGACTTGATCGTCATCCTGATCGCGCTGCGCACTGACGCCTAAGAGGGCAACGTATCGCTCAAGCAGCGCGAGGTCTTCGTCGGAGATTTCGACTGGCTTGCTGCCCGAGTCGCCGTCGAGCACTTGCTCAATGGTCGTTGTGACACCCATGTCACTGTTGAGTGCTGCAGCAATCTGATGACGCAGACGCGATTGACCCGCCTTATAGCCAAATCGCCCCAACCTTCGTTGTTTCGTTTCAGGATCGACGACGACCTGGACTCGTCCTGAAACGCCGTCGCCATCACGATCGTTGGGATCGGCAAGTGCGACGAGATCGTCTTCGCGAATTGCCTCGAGCAATCCCAGCCCAACAAGTTGCGGAGTGATGCGGAACGAAAAGAATTGCGGTGCTGTGCCAACAAACTCGTAGATTGGTTTGCGTAACTCGTACTTGTCACCATCCGCGTAAGCCCCCGCAACGTACTCATAGCGTTGGATGTGTGCACTTCCTTCGACAGCGCCGCTGGTCGAATGGCGTTGGAGCGCCGTTCCGAGATCGGGATGCGGGGTCCCTGATGCATCGGATGCAACTTTAACGACCATCTGGTTGATCGGTTCGCCGACCGGGGGCGGCAATGAACGGCCGTTATTGACGTGGCACGCGATGCAACTGGTTGCAACATAGTGGGGGCCTAGTTTCCCTGCGTGCCTGCTGAACACAGGATTGGGTTGCTCGGAATGAGTACCATCGAGCAGGTTTGTGTGGTGGAGCCTGCGCCCCAGCAAGAATGGTTGGGCGTTTCGCGGCGAAATGTTTCCCGCCATCTGCTTGAATCTCTCAGCCGGCTCTCCCGAGTATTGGTGTGATATCGTCGTTCCTCCACCGAGCAGGGCAGATTGAGGCAGAGGGATTGATTCGAGTCGATCACCAACTCCCAACCAGGGGACGATCCCTTTGCCGACCACATAAAGCATGGTGGTACCGTAGTAGTTGCTGCGTCCGTTCTTGGGATTGCGCAGGAACGGGCTGAACTCGAATTCAATTTCGTCGCCGATTTCGAGGCGACGTCCTTTCGGCGAATGACGTGTGAGTGAAACCGAGTAATGATTCGGTGCGACTTGATCCGCGATGACATTCTCGTGGTACTCAGCCACGGTGTTGAGTCCACGGTAGAAGGTGCGGAAGTTTGGTTCGTTAAGCGGCGTTAACGACTTGATGTTAACGACGATTTCATTGCCGTCTTTGGCGATCTTGTCGACAAACTCAAGCTCAATCGTTCGCTGCTCCCAATAGAAGCTCAAGTAATGATCATATGCCTTGAACTGCGACTCCCTCGCGTGACGATCTCGAACACGGTCACCAATCCGCGTGATCAACGCCTCGCTTGTGTGTTCGGTCGTTGAAGGCTCCAGCGTTGTGGTTTCGTCGAACAACGGCACGACTGACGGTTCTTCTGCCGGTAAAGAAGAGCTGATTGGGACGAGAACGAACGCAACAGAGAACGTTGCCCAAACGATGGCTTTGATTTGAGTCGTCATTCAAATGCTTGTGCGCGAGGAGACTGGCCGATTGATCTACAAGAGTAAATGTCTTGCAGCGCCCGTCCTTACCTCACTTTCTGATGGAAAGCTCACGGTTTGCCGTAGCGATGAATCTCAACAATCTCCTCGTCCCGCAATACACGATCGAGAACGACAAACTCGTCGAGTGTGGCGTGCAATTCGCGGCGAGTCTCTCCGGCCCAATTACCAATTTCGGCCGTTCCAATGTGAAGGGCTTCGGGCGTGAAAGACGCTCCCGTTCCAACGAGACGACCATCGGCGTAATGACGAATCGTCGTTCCATCAAACGTTGTCGCCAAGAGTATCCATTGACGAAAGAGTCCTTCAGTTAGGAACGGTTCACTCTCCACGGCCTCCCAATCGGATTGAGGTCGCCCCAAATCGCGAGCGATCGCCAGCCGCAATTGCCCACGCTTGGTGAGTTGCCAACGGATCGAACCGGGCCTCTCCGAATCTGCGGAGAGCAGTGAGTTCTGCCATCGCGAAAGCGACTCGACATTGACCCAAGCCAATAGCGTTACGGCTTGCATCGGCCGCGCAACCGTCAGCCGAATTCGGTCGCCGGGACCGCCAAACGAGACGCCACTTTTTCCATGCCAGCGGCCACCAACCCGCTGGCAGCCAACGAGGGTACCGCCAGAATTTGGGTCGGAACCAACGGCCGAGTTCAAGAGGACACGTTTGCTCTCTGTCGTTTCCGGCGATGTGTCAAGTCGCAGATGATAGAGGGCTGCCGCGTCGTTGCTCAAAGTGGTGCTCGCATTCCGCCACTGGGCCAATCGACGCTCGGATGCCAAGCGGCTCTGCTGAATCAGATCCTGCTCAACAAGGAATGCGGAACGATCGCAGTCGAAGGTTTGTTGGTTCTCGGCGCCTAGCTGAATCGCTACGCCCGTTTCGACGTCGAGAGATTTATTTCCCGATTTGAACTCGACCTTGCCGGTAAACACATGTAATTCAGGCGGAGTCTCGGCATCCATCTTCACGCCAAAATCGGTTCCATGGTCGACAATGTCGCCAGCGGCGGTCTTGATCGTGAATCCCTGAGCCTGAGGGGGGACATGCGCATTTAACTTTCCAGAATGAAGATGCCCCTCGTTGCTCGAGAGGACTGCAAACTCTGCTGGGCCCTCCAACACAGCAGTTGCTCCACTGAAGAATTCGATCAGTACTGCGCCCGACTGCAGTTTGAGCGTCGACGGAGCGAGTGTTGATCCCGCGCTGTGGCTTTCCGCTTGATCGGTCCATTTTGCATCCACAACATGCGTCAAAACAGCCACATCGCTGACAAGCAACTCCGTTTTAGGGAACGCGTCATCCTTCTGGCGATCGGATGTGCGGTTCAACCAAGAAGCCAACGTGAATGCGATCAGGAGCGTCGCCGCGACCGACACGACGCCGACCTTGTGGAGAATGTGAGATTGCACGTTCGTGTTGTTTGCGGGCGGGCGATTCGATCGCCTCTCGTCCTGGGTCACCGCCCAGTCCTTCAGTCCAGTCTCAACATCGCAGAACAAGAACCATTGGCGCCGCGCTTGGGGGGACTGCTGCAAAATGGATTCAAGCCGCATTTGCCTATCGGGCGTGATCGAACCGTCACGTAATTCCCTGAGGAGCAAGTGGAGTTCGTCGGAGTCGAATTCACGGTTCATTGGTCGCAAGCCCCTCATTCAGGCGTTGTTCGACGCAGTTGAACAACCGTCGGCGCAACAGATTCAACTTGTTGTAGAGGGTCTGCGGAGCGCGTCCCAATTGCTCGGCGAGGTGCACGATGCTGCCTTCCTCGAGATACGCAGCCTCCAACAGTGCTCTTGCTGGTTCATCAAGTTGTCCAAGGCACTCATTCAAGGCGCTGTGACGAGATTCAACATTGACGATGTCTTGAAGTCTTTCTTCGGCAAGTGTTTCGAGAAGATCGTCGCTAAAAACGAGGCGTGATCGAGCATTCATCCGCTGGAAATTACGAGCTTCGTAGAATGCGAAAGTGCTCGCCCACGCGAAAAAATCGGTGCCCGACTGGAAGACATCGAACTTCTTCCACATCGTGACACTCGCACGCTGAAGCACATCTTCGGCGTCCTGCAGATTACCTAACAACGAAACCAAATACCCAAGTAAACGCCGGTGTGACGCATTAAGCAGCTGCACGAATTCAGCTTGTCGGTCGATATCGGGGGAATCAGGCATCAATAGAGTATGTCCATCCGCCGACAATCTTACCGACCCAGGAAATCCGTGCACTGCCAGGCTGGTTATTGCGTTGAAAACAGGAAATCGAACACGCTCACCCTGGAGATCGGCCCATTTTCTCCGTCCTGATCTCTCCGAAGTGTTGGCCGGGGCGAGCTGTTTTCCCCCGCCTAAAATGAGATGATCGGTCAAGATTGGTTCTGAAAAGTCGACAGAATTGTGGTACCGGTGGCCTCGCCAACGCCTGATGGCTAGTATCTCACCGACTCGCCGTCGGCTCCTTCCGAGGCCGATTCCTGCATTGGAGGCTCTCGCATATGACCCCATCGAAAAACGAAATCGCGTTCGGCCTCCAGCACACCTATGCCGAGCAGTTGCCCGACTTTTTCGCTTCGGTTGAGCCGACGCCGGTTCGCGAACCGCGTTTGCTGCAACTCAACGAGTCGTTGGCGAGTGAACTTGGACTCGATCGTGAGTCGCTGACTCGGGACGTTGCCGCTCAGATCTTTTCAGGAAACGAGTTGCCAGGTGATGCGCGGCCGATCGCACAGGCGTACGCAGGCCACCAATTCGGAAATTTTGTCCCGCAATTGGGAGACGGACGCGCTCTACTGGTTGGCGAAGTGATCGACGAGCGCGGTAGGCGACGTGACATCGCGTTGAAGGGATCGGGGCGAACGCCTTTTTCGCGCGGCGGTGACGGCAAGGCGGCAGTTGGCCCAGTGCTGCGCGAATATCTCATCGGTGAAGCGATGCACGCTTTGGGGATTCCCACGACTCGAGCTCTTGCCGCCGTCGCGACGGGTGAACCGGTCATGCGCGAACGCCCTCTTCCCGGCGCAGTCCTGACGCGCGTTGCCGCCAGTCACGTGCGAGTCGGAACGTTTCAGTACTTTGCTGTTCGTGGCCAAAACGAGCACGTTCGCAAGCTTGCCGACTACGTCATCGCGCGGCACTACCCTGAGATCTCTGAAGCCGACCAGCCGTACCTATCGCTGCTTCGGTCGGTTGCGGAGCGTCAGGCAGCATTGATTGCGCGATGGATGCTGGTTGGATTTATTCATGGGGTCATGAATACGGACAACATGGCGATTTCGGGCGAGACGATTGACTATGGGCCGTGCGCATTTATGGAATCGTACGATCCCGAGACGGTCTACAGTTCCATCGATCACGCTGGACGCTACGCCTTTATGAACCAGCCCGCCATCGCGATCTGGAATCTGTCCCGGTTTGCCGAGACATTACTGCCGCTATTGGGAATCGAAGATACCGACGGTGCGATTGCCGAAGCGACAGCCGTTCTCAACACGTTTATCCCGACGTTCGAGCAACACTGGTACAGGGGAGCCCGGGTCAAGTTGGGCCTGGTGGGATCTGACAGGTCGGATGATGTGAGTGAGGACGAACGCAAGTTGGTGGATGACTGGACGGAGTTGCTGACCAAGAGCAAGGCCGACTACACCCTCGCATGGCGTTGTCTGGCAGAGGTAGCCGAAGGAGATGAACGCAAACTGAGGTCACTGTTTTCCGAGCAGCCAGATATCGATGCTTGGCTGCAGGAGTGGAGGCGATTGCAGAGTGACGATGAATCGGCCCAGTTGGCTTCCGCGATTCAAGCCGCAAACCCGCTCTACATTCCGCGCAACCATCTTGTCGAAGAAGCACTTGCCGAGGCTACCGAAAGCGGCGATCTCACGCGTTTCGAAAGCCTGCTTGATGTTGTGCGAAATCCGTTCGAAGAAGCCCCGCAGCGTGCCCGTTATGCGGCGCCCGCTCCCTCGGAATTCACCGAAAATTACCAAACGTTTTGCGGCACTTGAGCCCTCGAGATCCTGCTGGAGAACTCTCCTCTTGGGCTGAGACGCTGTTGATCGTCGCCTTTCGCTCCGCGAAAGCAGCGTCGACAACACAGCTTTTTCGAAGCAATCAAGCGACTCGATCGAGCCTCGACTCCAAAGAATCCCGGCGACTCTACGTTGGTCATGATGGTTTTCTTGTTTGACTATTGAGCAAAATGTGGCAGAGTTTCTTTTGGGCAATGAAATAATCTCGACGCGTCGCGCATCTAGGTTTTGACGACGAGGTTTTTCGCGAACCCTTCTGTATCGGAAGCGTCTATTTAATCCAGAACCAGCGGATGCTGGCGCAAATCACGCAAAGAGAAACGAACAACCGTTCTTCAGTCAGATGTTTACCAAGCAACCCACAAGTCAACTCCAACGGATACACGAAGGGAATCCCTTCGGCGGTAGCGATTGGCGCAGCGAAAGCGAACGCAGCGCCAATACGTTCCAGCCAGGCAATGGCGCGGACCTGTATCCGTTTGGTTTTCGATTGCTGACGTGACACTCGCTTTAAGCGAATTGCTTTCTACATGAAGGCTCGGTGTCACTCAGACATCGAGCCTTTTTCATTGGGTGTTGGGGGATTTAGACCGTAGGTGTTGAGGACGTGAGCTGGAGGCTCTGCTCTACCTACAGCTAAAAAGCTGAAGCCCAAATTCCTATCGCGGGTCGGTAGCTGAGATGGTTTAGCGGCGGTTTGAAGCACCGCAGACGGGGATTCGAGTTCCTCCTGGCCCACCTTTCGGAAGTTCGAAGAGTGAAGGGTGAAGTTTGAAAGCAGGAAAATGCATTGACAGAACAATTGAAGTTGGGCGAGCGAGGTTTTCATACCTCTAGCTTCCCACTTCTAAAATCATAGGTCCGTGATGTCGTTCGGACGTAAAACCGGTTTGCCCTGGAACGGGTGGCCGGCTCTCGCAAGAGAGATAAACGAAAGGCTGACCTAGGAGCGGCGTTCATCCGTCGTAGCCTTGGCGATGAAGCCGGTAGGTAACCGCGTGGGTACTGGAAGCTGTCAAGTAACTGAGGGCGTGAGTCGCTGGCCCACCAGCGGAGTGCTGCCTGAAAGACCACGGATTTGTATGGCTATCGTGGAACGTTCCAGTCGCAACCTTGTCAGGGTTGAATGACACATAAAGTGTTCGGGAAGTTGCCGACTCCTTCGGGAGGTGGCAGCAAGTCATACGTGTAACAGAGTCGAAGTGCCTACATCGGTCGCCGAAAGGTGGTCGAGCTGCCCGAAAGGGGATCAGTGGACTACGTCCCGACGTAGAAAGCTGATCGAGCGAGGTGCGAGTCTCCGACGGGAGGCTCGGGACCTAACCCAGAAGACTCGTTGCACTACTGCCTGCTGTTGGGCGATGGAGACATCAACGACAGGGGTGAAGGTGATGAAGCGTTTAACACGCGCGTGTGCAGACCTCGAGGAGCCAATGGCGTTGATTCGAGGGCCATCACCGAGTCGGAATAGAGCTTGCGCTAAAGCCGACTCATTTATACAGACTTCAGGCTTCAGGTATCAGGCGTCAGAAGTCGACGATCGGGCGTGAAGTGTAATGGTTGTGCACACTTCGTTTGGGACGATGGAGAGCGGTTCGATTCCGACACACCCGACTAATGCAGGAGTCAGACTTCAGGCGTCAGGCGTCAGGATTCAGGATTCAGGATTCAGGATTCAGGAAGTTCTCCTGAAGTCGGAGGCCTGATTCCTGACGCCTGACAAACGGTAGTCGAGGGCTGGTTGCCCAAACTCGGCTGATAACCGAGTCGCGCTGAGTTCAATTCCCAGGGCTACCACTGCGGAAGTTTGAAGCTGGAAGAGTGAAGTTTGAAAGGAGAGAAACGATGCGAAGCGTCCAGCTGTCATGCCTAAATTCTAAACGCCTCATACCTAAAGCCTACTTTGGGGTTGTGGTGTAACTGGCAGCATGACGGACTTTTAATCCGTTCGGCGAGAGTTCGACTTACTCGCAGTCGGCCCCACTCCTAGCCACGTGATTTCTATCGACTTGAGGCGGTGTCGCGTGCCATTCCCCTTTCCGCGTCGATGCGTGTGAACGGTGATCCGATCGACCTCTCGGACCACGCGACGCACTACGGCCTTGTTGCCGGAATGCAGGTGCATCATGTCCCCGATCAGGTCCAGCACCGCGTAGTTGACGTTGATCTCCGTTGGCTGCGATTCGATCTGCCGCTGCAATGTACCGCGTTCTTCTTCGTGCTTCTCAATCTCCTCTGAGATGACGGTAATGGTTGCCGGATCATCGACGTACCCGATGTTGCGACGCAGCTTTGCGAGCTGTGTATCAATCTTTGCAATCTTGGCCCGCAGTCGCTTCGCGTCCCTCGCGAAATCCCTGCCGTCGTTTCCTTTCATGATTCGACGCATTCGCTCGAACGTCTTTGGGACATCCTCTGGCCGCAGTTCCCATCTATCGGCAGACCATTCAGCGGCCAGCATTTCAGGATCATCGTCGATCAAATGCTTGTTGAGCGTACGCGTCAGATGTTCCAGCAGATGGTCCTCACGCACGACCGTTCCCAAACACCGTTTCTTCGCTCGACGATTGCCGCATCGATAGCGGTTCCCATCGTCGCCAATCATCAACGCACCGCATCGACCACAACGCAACACGCCGCTGAAGATGTACGGATTGTCGCCTGCTGGATAATTGGTCTGCCCGTTTCGGTTCTTTGCGATCATCGCTTGAGCACGATCGAAGGCGTCCTTGTCGATCTCGGCTGGGTGGTGATTCGGAATCACGACCCAATCCTCTACTGGCTTGCGTCCTCGGTAACCGCCTTGTGCAATTGCTCCACGCCTGAAACTGTGGTACTTGGAGCTCCCGGCAGTGTTGTACCGGAACGTGCCGATGTAGGCCGGATTCGCCAAAAGGAATCTCACGGTGTCACCACGCCATTGCCTTTTACCTTTAGGCGTTGGCTCGCCTTCGTCCGTGAGGCGTTTGGCAATCTCTGAAAGCGAACGTCCATCGTCTACGTATTCTTTGAACAACCGTCGCACGATCGCCATTCTGGGCTCGTCAACGACCAGTCGTTTGTTCTTGCAGTTGCCCTCTAGGAGATAACCGTACGGCGGGCTTCCGATCCAACTTCCTTGCTTCGCCGCCTCGCTTTGCCCTCGCAGGACATTGCGTGATAGGTCGCGGAGGAACTGGTGTTTGCCTTCCTGTTTGATGCTGTAGGTCAAACGGTCGGCAAAGTTGTTCCAGTCAATCGGCCCTTCGTTCACCGTTACCAGTTGAACTCCGGCGTTTCGGATTGGTGTGATGTAGTAACCGGCTTCTAAACTGTCGAACCGCCCAAAGCGATCCTGGTCCCAGCACAGAATGAATTTGAATTCGCCAGACGTGGCATCGTCGATCATGCGAAGGAAACCGACACGCTTTTCCGTATCATCGCCGCTTATGCCGTCGTCTTCGTACCAACGGATGATTCTGTATCCGTTCGCTTTGGCGTAGGCGATGATGGTTGCACGTTGCTCGTCGAGGCTCGCCTCTTGGTCTGTGGTAGAGCGACGGAGGTAAGCAACAGCCTTGATAAGGCGTTTGCGCTTCTTGGACATAGTTGCACGACCTTTCGCACGACACAGGGAGAGAAAAGGGCGGCTGACCAACCGTCGTGCAGTTAGTTGGTCCGATCGGAGTGATCAAGCTCCAACCTTGCCGCCCTACGGCTACGCTAGCGCACACCTCGCGGCGTGGCACTTCCGGGTAGATGAGACGAACCACAGAGGACACCCCCGAATGCGCAGCCGTGATCGCATCTAACTGAAAAACCTCGGGGCACTGGGAAGCCTCGCGGGAGGCGAAAGCTGATTCATGGCGATCCCGATACTCCCGGTCGCTTGCCGTCCCGACTGAAGCGATGGGCGAGACAGTTCCCGACCTGAAGCACGGGGTCCACAGATGGTCTCATCAATAAACAAAGCCGGTGGGCGCTCCAAAGGTTTCGGCGATTGTCTAACGTTGCGTACGTACGTCATTGGATCGATCCTTTCAAATCTCGATGTCGTTGATTTCAGCGACGAACTCCTCGGCAGTCTGTCGGTGTTCGGCATCACGTCGCTGTTGATGCCGTCTCGACGATGGGTGGTTGTCTTCGATCTCTTTCAGCTCCTGCTCGGCCTTTTCAAATCGCCGTTGAAGGACCTCGATACTGCTTTTCATGTCTTTGAGCTTCCGCATGCCTTCGCGTTGAACCAGGCTATTCGGCGGACAGGGACGGCCCAGGTATTCGGACTTGGCCTGAGCTTTCAGGCTGCTCTTGAGATACTGGAATTCCGTAACCGCGAACTCCAACCGCTTCTCGTGATAGAACAAAATCGTTTTCGCTCGACTTAGCGGATCAGGATCAGGCTCACACCAAGCACCAGCCCAAGGATTCTTTTCACGTGCGGCTCCATCCGGGTAATACACCCAGCCACCGACGAGCAGGGGCGGATGATCCGGCTTGCTGTGCCTCGCTTCGTAATCGGCAAGCTTCTGTCGGCGAAACTCGTTGTCGTTCATTCCATGCTCCTAATTGCAAATGGCTCCGAATTTGCGACCGCGTTTGGTGGCCGCCACGACCACGCCCGCTACCGCGTTGGCAACGTCGTCATGGGCTCCCGGTCGGTGGTCGATAATGTCACGCCCTCCGCTTCGTGTACGGCGTTCTAAACCGGCTATCTGATCTAGTATCGGAGGGTGATCCAGAAGACTCAGACCGTCGGCGCATAAGTGAGGCAGAAGCTCGGCGTACAGGACGCTTTTGGGCTTCTCGCATTTGATGTAGCGCACGCCGAAACCATTGAAGGTCCGGCAGACGAATTCAGCCGCGTAGTTGTCGCCCATCACCCTGCCGCATCGGTAACGCCGAAGCTCGTCGCAGAACGTTTCAATCACGTCGATCGGGTTAAATGGCGGTTTGAATTCAACGATGGAATCGAGGACAATCTTGCCGTCCTCGCGATGGGCAATCGCCAACACGGATGCGTCACCACGCCCACCGCTCATATCAGCGAAAGCGAAGTAACGCGTATCTGGTCTGGGCAATAGTCGCGTGCGACCTGACACGACCAACCGTTCCACGACTTCGCGGGAAATGTACGCGGCCACGTCATCACGGAATTCGGCGAAATACTCAGAACGTGCCGCTGCGTAATCCTCCGCCAAGGCGTCATCGATTGCCTTTTGCGGAAGCGTGGGGTTCATCGTTTGCGATGGGGCCCACCAGACAAGGTTTTTGCCTTTGTCGTTGCCGTGCTGCTTCTTCGTCTGCTGGAAGCAATAGCCTTGCTTGGCGTATGGGCTACTGATACAGATCAGCTTGCCGCCCACCGTTGCCAGTGCCGGTTTGATCGCCCGCACGAGCTCCGTATCACTGCGGACTTTTGACTCTGCGTCGTATCCGAAAAAGCAAGCTTCATCGATGATGGCGGCGATCAACGTGAACCCGCGAATCGTTCGCCAGTCGCCAGCGAGAATCGTGATGCGGTTGCCGTTGTTCAGGCTGAACCCGTCGCTGGTATCGCTGCTCACCTCGTGGCGAAGGAAGCCGCAATCAAACACCGCACGCAGATAGCTTTTCACGATCTGGGCTTGGTGTTTCGTTGGAGCGCAGACCGCCACGACGCCTTGTTCACCCTTGGACAGCCGATCCTCGTGACCCGCCAGGATCGCCTCGTATGCACCGATCACCGATGCAATACGCGACTTGCCGCTACGTCTGCCGGTCAGGAAAAGAGCAGTATCAAAGCCCTCCGCCGGCATCCCTGCCGGATCGCGTCCGGTGCATTTCCTCGCTCGGATGCGATCGGACCGTGACAACGGCAACCCATACATCACACGGAGGGCCGATACCCATGGACGCCAAGAACTCAAGTCATCGCCCAAGAAAGGCTGGATCAGGTTTTCATCCTTAATCGCTTGGACGATATTCATGACGCGGCCCTTTTCTTGGCGTAGTCGCGAACGTTGACCGCTCGTTGGCGGCGTTCCAAGCCGATCGTTTTGGCCAGACCCGTCATTGAGTTCAGGCCTTGGATCCAGCGATTAAGCTCCTCGCCATTGAGCGTCTTGGACTTGGCCATGTCCAGTTCCATCTTCTGGATCACGGCTTCAAGAAATACGAAGCGTTCGATCAATGCGAGCTTCGTATGCGATAGCCCATCCTTGCCGCCCAGATCGTCCACGATTTCATCGTGTATCGCAGTCAGCCGCGCGTAGATTTGCGTACGTCGGTCCAGTCCTTTCAGGAATCCCCGCTCGTATTTGGAAGGTAGTTCGTTTCGGTGGCTCTTGGCTCTCGTCATACGCGGAACGTATGACAAGCATCAGGCCGCCAACCACCATTCATTTACGAAAAGGGGAGTTTTCTCGAATCTCGCGAATAACGCTGGCTACGGTGTTTCGTCCGAGCTTCACCGTTCGTGCGATGGCGGCAGTAGACATCTCCTCGTCGTACAGCATCTCAATCGCATCGATCTGTTCCTGCGTTACTTTCTTCCGCACACCTGGCTTGCTTCCGCCCCACGTCTTGCCGTTCGCTTTCGCCTTCGCCTGACCAGCCAACACGCGCTCGGCTCTGATCTCCGTTTCAAACTGTGCAACGCTGGCGAGGACGTTAGCCATCAATCGTCCGGCTGGCGTCGATAACGTCAGACCGTCTTTCAGGCTGACCAGATCAACGCCCTTGGCCCGCATCTCATCGAACAAACTGGAAAGCCCGCTGACGTTACGTCCAAGACGATCCAACCGCCAAACAACAACGGCTGAGATCCTTCGAGCGCTAATCAGCTTGGCGACCTCAGACCATTGCGGTCGGTCCATCGTCGTGCCGCTAACTTCGTCCTCGAACCACAGCACGTCCGCGTCTTGGGCATCGGCCCAGCGTTTCAGGTCCGGCAACTGGCTGGCGGTGTCCTGCTTCTGCGAGCTGACACGGGCATAGATCGCAACGGGTTTCTGTTTCGGCATCGGTTGGCTCCTTTCGTTGGAGAACACGTCGCGTAGGCGTTCTAAATCGCGCTCTACGGCGTTTGCATTTCCTATGCGACGCTTCGGGCGAATACGGAAGGCAAAGCGTTAGGCGTCGCTCCCGTTGGCCGCGAATATCTCTCGCGTACCTGGACCCGTTTTCTAGCGCAGCTCCGAACCGATGGCCAGTTTCATCTATAGATCGTCGTGAGCGGATCACGGATGACGCTGACCCCGTGAATCACGGTGCGGAATGCGGTGCCGCTGCCGGATACTGATACTGAGCCACTGCGATCCCTACCCCAGCGTAGCGCTTTCGCATCTATAGCCGCACCCTGTTACATTACGACCATCAGCGGAACAAGTATTGGTATCCCCGCCGTGGGCCTAACTGCAGTCTCTTGTTGAGCAAAGGATCTATGGGAAAAAAACGCCGGAGAAATGCAACGGATCATGATCAATTGGTCGCCGACTATGGCATGATGCAACCTCGAATTCAAGAATTTGCTCGCCGCATCGAATTGCTGATTCTCCAACTGATAAAGAAACACTCGATCCCGCACCACACCACTGAATCACGTGCAAAGAGTATTGAGAGTTTTGCGGAAAAGATTCAGCGACCCGGCAAATCCTACACGAACCCGCTTGATGAGTTGCCCGACCTCGCAGGCGCTCGCGTGATTCTGTACTACCAAGAGGACGTAGATGAAGTTACCAAGATTCTGCGGAACGAGTTCGAGGTTGATGACGCACGCAGCATTGATAAATCGTCGGAATTGGATGCAGATCAGTTTGGGTATCTGTCCGTCCACCTAGTCGTATCGCTCAACGATGCTCGGGCGAAGTTGCCAGAATGGGATGCGTTCGTGGGATTGGTGTGCGAAATTCAGGTAAGGACAGTTCTTCAGCACGCATGGGCGGCAATTTCCCATCATTTGCAATACAAGCGCGAATCTGACGTTCCATCCAAGTTTCGGCGACGTCTCATGAGACTTGCAGGGTTGTTTGAGTTAGCCGACGACGAGTTTACGAGCTTAAAGGCGCAGCAAGAATCACTTGCTAAGGAAGTGTCCGAGCAGTTGGCGGACAAAACACTGAAGATTGAAATTAACGCGATTTCGATCGAGCAGTACTGCGAAGAAGCGAGCATTGTGCGTGATGTTATGGACGCGGTGTCCAAGAGTAAGCTCAAAGCGGCAAGAGCCCAGCCTGACTCTGAAGATCTGCTTGCAGCGTGCAAAGCAACCGAAATCTCGACCCTCGGCGAGTTGGACGCGGTATTGAGAAAATCCGTGCCTCGCGCAAAAGAAGTTTTCGAGATGTTCGCTGATTCACATAAACATGCGATGGGTGATGTCGACCATTGGTGTGCTGTTCTTGTTCTCGCTGCACACCAAGACGAAAGAACTATGGAGCGCTTTTCAAGGTGGGATCGCGACTATCGCCGCGATGTGCTGAAGGTTGGCCGTGCAGTTTATCAGAACTCCTGATCCACATTCCAAGACACAGGACCAATCATGGAAAAGGAATCCGGCTGATAGGTAGCCTTAGCCATTACCGGTTTTTGGCTCTTTTTTGGGTGCGTGGTTTGATACCAGGAGGCATGGTCACCTCAGCTTGATCGCCGTCATCGTAGTAGTTGATCTCGTACTCTCCTGGGTAAACCTCGACCAGATGTGGAACTGGATACCCCTTCAGTACTTCTAGCAAAAAATCACTCAATTTGGGCATTACGTCCTGGGCCGTGCTATGCATTGCCAAACGGTTTTGGTCGGCCCAGTTCAGATCTTTGGCAAGTTTCGTGAATAGCCTGATTACGTGTCGTTGTTCCGCTGTCGTTTGCGATTTGGGATTTCCCTTTCTGCGAAGCACCGCGAGAAACTGGTTGATACTCTTGATCTCACCGCGTGCCATCGCCTCGCGGATTTTGGGATTGTTCCATTCACGAGCGATTCGCATGTAGTGGCATGAAGTCTCTTTTGATCCAGCGAAGTTGTCGCTGCGCCACTTCGACCACTTCTTGCGATGACCACACCGACGCTTGGCCTCGGTCAGAGCATCACCTACTTTTTTGGCGCAATCCAAAGCTGACTGCTCATTCTCAGCGCATATCCTGTGGTACTTATTCGCGACCTCGGCAAGATTGGCGAACCGTCTGGTTAGTGCACTTCCATGCAGCTTCGCGATTCGTCCGTCGGTCCAATGGGGCGTTCGATACCTTGGCATGATGCTCTCAGTCTTAGCGTGTAGAGCTCTACACGATCCGAGTTCGTGTATGGGCAATTCGACGATGAATCATCCCGTGCACATCTATATCGCTGGATACCCTGAGTTATGCGCCCAGAAAAACACGTTGATGCGCTCAGAAACGCGTCAATTGCGCATATTGCGTTGACGCAAACGCTTGCTGCGGCACAACTTAAAAAAGTTCATCTTTTTTTACGCACGAACGCCCAATAAGGCACCAAAAGGCGTACCGACGCAGGACGTTGGGTCTACGACTTCCGACAGCGTCTAGGACGTGCCACGTGCTGATGACGTCTACCGTGCAACCGTAACACGTCTAACGTTGGGTTCGTTTCTTATTCATCCGTTTCCGCGTTCCGCTTCCTCCCTTTCCGCCCTCCTTTGGGGAGGGCGGAGGGAGGGGCGGGGGGCGGTTGGGTTTTCTATTCGGGATTTCTATTCCTATATTACCCCGCCAAAAACTCGTAACTCGGGCTTTTGCAACGAGTTACGAAGACCCTAATAGACACGTTTGATCACGGGCTCAAAAAGCATGAATCGGCGGTAAGCGTCTTTCATCGTTCGCCTGGCAAACCTGCGGTCTGATTCGCGTACCACGATGGAATCGTGAATGCCCAGCACTGGCTTATCGGCGTCGGCAAACGTTTCGAGAATGCGGAGCATAATGCTGCCGTCAACGGTCATCAGTTCGATTCCGACTCCTGAAAAGAAATCCTCGGCCAGTTTCGGATGGGCTGCTTGGATGCGTGTCACGACATCGGTGCGTTTCATCCCCTCCGATTTCAAAACGGATTCGATCAGGTCGCGATCGGGATGATCGGTAATCAGTTTGCTGATCGCCGAATTTGCATTGGCTCGGCTGGAAACGTTCCAGCAGATGTTCGTGGCCCGTTTCCCGAATTCACGCACGATCTCGGCCGTTTCGGGGCTAGGTTCGAACGCGTAAAACCTTGGGAACAATTCGTCCGGCTTGTACACGTCGCCCTTGGGCCCTCTCAGACGTGTTCGGTGGTAAAGCATCCGCGTCGCCATACCTGAATAGTCAAACTCGGCTACCGGCTCGCCATCGATCAGCATTCGCTTGCGATCTTCTTTCGGTAGGCTCTGGCCGGACAGCAGTGACCACGAGTAGAGTCGCGTGCCCCGAAACATCTCACCGACGTGAATCTGTCTGACACATGAATTGGGTTGAAATGCCGTTTCCTTGCTGCTCATGGGATTGACGTGAAATGCCTGCCAGGAATGCCGCAGGTTGGATCGGTTGATTCGTTCGATCAGATCCTCCATCGCTTGTACGTACTCAAGTCCGCTCTGCATCCCCCGTGGTCCGGCTTCGTTCTTTGCCCAGTCGTGAAAAGACAGCGGTTGCTTTTGATCCAACTCGTCCAACTTCAGCCCTGTGACTGGATCGACCTTGCTGCTATGCAGGAGGACCAACGCTTGCTTCGTTGGATCGTGTGGACGTTCAGTGTTGCGTTCTAGCTGAAGGTCGATCAGCAAATCCAATTTCCACTGCTTCCGAAGCCGCAGCAGTTTGGCACGAGGGTAATAGCGTGTCACTTTGCCGGATTGCTCGCTCCCAGTACATCTATCAGCGAATCCGGCCTTGATGATCGCGTCCCAGACGCGAGCTCGTGATTTGCCTTTGCCATCACGGGAGTCCGCAACCGTCCGATTGACGAGCCCCGCGTAGATCAGGTTGTGGGCGCAGCAGGTCGCTTCCCATCGCTTTTCCTTGATCTTGCTGGCTTGCTTGAAAGGCAGGTCGATTCTGGGCAGCACCATCGCATCCGCGAAGTCAAGGAAGTCAGGCGGCGGAAAGCCTACGGTGTAGAGATAGGATTCCATGTCACGCAAGAATGGGTTTTCGATCATCAGAATGGCTTTCCGGCTGGGGAATGGGCCGATGCATCGACGCCCAGCAGAAAGCCAATGCCGAACGTCGATCCATCACGGCAGCCGCCGCTACCTAACCCGACGATTTAGAATCGACGCTCGTTCTAAATCCATTGACGGGGAGTGGTCGATATCCGGGCCATCTCCCGCCATACGCGGTCGATTGCGGGCGCGAACCAGATAAATGTAGACTGGGTCTGTACTCGCTGAATAGTTATTCAATCCCTCCATACCACGAGAACGAGAAGGGAGATCAAATTGTTGACTTCACGCTACATGACCAGCACCAAAAACCTGCACGCGATCATGCAAAAGATCATCGAGGGTACCGCGCCAGAGAAATTCTCCCAGGCACATCTCAAGGGGATTGGCTTCAAGAGCAGCAATGACATGGGGATCATCCCTGTGCTTAAGGACCTCGGGTTTTTGACCGGCGATGGCAGTCCAACGCAGCGCTACCATGACTACCGCGACAAATCGCGATCACGTGAGGTGATGGCAGAAGCACTCCACGAAGCGTACGAAGAGGTGTTCCACGTCAATGAGAACCCTACGGAAGCGGATCGCGCTTCGATTGAGGGAAAATTTAAGTCATTTCACAACGCATCCGATAGGGTCGCGAAAGAGCAAGCAAAAACGTTTTTTGCTTTGCTCGACCTCGCAGACCTTGATGCCGCAAGACGAAATGGGGCACCAACGGGTGATGAGAATCAAGGAACTGAAGACCGCGGGGAATCGCCAGACAAGGAAGCAAAGGCGGACACAAGCCAAGTTCAAATGCCGGCGTTTGGTGGACTTCGATACAACATCGAAATACACCTTCCGCCTACCAAAGATATCGAAGTCTATAATGCCATCTTTAAATCACTGAAGGAGCACTTAATTGAAGATTGAACGAAAGGAAGTTAGGGACTGGATGTTTCGAGGTCTGATGTTCGAAGCGGACGCGGAACACTTTCGATCTGCCGGCATCCGTGTTGGGGCCGACACGACTGAATCCGAGCGCGCGTTGCTCAACGAAACACTGGATCCCTTTAGCATTGACCTTCGCAATGAAGCGTTACAAATGGGACGACTCTATTCCTTGGTCTACTGCTTCGAGAATTCTGTGCGATCCCTTATCACGCAACGCCTCCAAGAGCAGTATGGAGATGATTGGTGGGACAATAAGGTGACAAAGAAGATCCGTGAGTTTGCGGAAGCACGTCAGGAAGACGCGAACACCAACTCGTGGCTCGAAGGCCAGAAGCGTGACGTTCTGGGATTCGTGCAATTTGGACACCTTGCCGACATCATCCTCAACAACTGGGAGGATTTCTCAGACCTGATTCCGACGCAGCATTGGTTGAAGCAACGATTTGACGAGCTTGAAAAGGCCCGGAACTTTATGGCTCACAACCGACTGCTGTTGCCTGGTGAGTTTCATCGGATCGAGATGTATGTTGCTGACTGGAATCGCATGGTCGGTCTCTAGTACTCTGAGTTATTTGGTTCGTGCGCATGATCATTTCGGATATCCCAGACAATATCGATCCCAATGAGGATTGGCTTTTGCAGTATTACGCGGGTGCGATCGGAGTATCCAAATCTCGCCTGCGCCGCGCTGTAGAGGCGGTCGGTCAAAGTTCTCGAAAAGTGAGAAAGCACATTGGGGAAGGCTACCGTGTTGCCGTTGAAGGCGAAGACGGTCGTGAGCGGCTTATTGCGCGTATCGGATTCTTGAGGGACGGATTTCATTTGTCTGTCCCATATCATCCGGTAACCGATGGACTGGTCCTAAGAATCCCCTACGACTATTCGCAGAAGCAGTCGATACAGAAGCTACACGAATCCGCCACTTTTACTGTCAGCGACCGGGTCAAGCTAAGCCTTCACATGGGCGGCTTTGTTCAGTTTTCGAGTTCCGGTCGACCGATTGTGTCTGGGTACAACCGGGAACTTGAGCAAATAAGGGGTGTTGGCCTGAAAGCCCCCACTTCTGTGAACGTCACCTCTGGACCGCTTTGCGGATTGATATTTCAAGGGCTTGATAAATTCGTCGAACGCGGAGGCAAACACGCTGAGACGTTTCGACCCGGTGACCTCTGGCATCATCCCTTGTATGCCGGGTTGCCAACGTCAACGGCATACAATCTGGAATTCTTTATGTTCCCCGTGTCTGAGTTGGTGTCGGCAACGACAACAAACGGCAACTACATCCTTCGACGCGAACTCCCGTTTCAGGGTGAGTTTAGTTTTCGATTCGACCTTCGGATCATGGAAGTCCCCCACATGCCTTTTTTTCTTGGGGTGATACTTAGCCGATTTGAAGCCGACCCAGACTTCGAGTCAGGCTACAAGCTAGGCGGTCCTGGATGCTTTGACACCGACGGAAACGCGTTTGGTATCGCTGCTTGGTATCCGCGACCATTGCTTGAAGGGATGAATCTCCAATCGCTGGACTACGATCCGAATGATGAGGCTGAATGAGCAGCTACCAAGTGACTTTGCCCGGTTTTCAGAAAACCGTGAAATAACCATATCGCCCCAAGCATCTCTATTCCTGTCAGCGACGCGAACCTTCTTTTCGCTCGCTGGTCTATTGTTCCGTCGGCCTGAGATTGGACGACAAACGAAAATCACTAAACCGAGAGAAGTAGCGGTCAATACCAATGCAATCGACACAACAGAATCTGAATAGCGATTCGCTCGCCCGCAGTTGCGGTGCGAATGGATTGGATTGGTATCCGCTTCGTCGGTGACGTTGGCGTTTTGTTGCTGGAAACAACAAAACCCGGTGTCACACGACGGCACTGGGTTTTTTATTTGGGATTGAGGTGTTACGGCAGCATCACCGGCTTTTAACCGGTTGGGTCGGGGTTCGAGTCCCTGCAATCCTACTCCAGAGTCAGTGAGAAGTTCCGTTGGCAACGAGACAGGTTCGAATCTCTCCGGCCCCACTTGCTACACATCGGCGTGTAGCTCAGGGGTGAGAGCGGCGTCCTTATAAGGCGACGGTCGCGGGTTCAATTCCCGCCACGCCGACTGAAACGAATCAACGACAAAAACACAATTTGGGATTGTGGCAGACAAGGTAATGCACCGGTCTCTTAAACCGACTCATGTGAGTTCGATTCTCACCGGTCCCACTTGGGCAGACTTTAGGCTTCAGGCTTCAGGCTTCAGGCTTCAGACTTCAGACTTCAGACTTCAGACTTCAGCAAGGAACAGAAACCTCAAACCTGAAGCCTAGTACCTGGAACCTGGAGCCTGGAGCCTGACACCTGACTCCAGCACTGATCGTCTAGTGGGAAGATCCCTCCGTCGTAACGAGGGGACGTCGGTTCGAATCCGACTCGGTGCTCTTTGTCAGACTTCAGCAAGAAAACTGAAGTCTGAAGACTGAGACCTGAAGCCTGATCCGATCTTTGACAATCTGGTTGTGATGCATTTTGCGCCCATGGTGTAGTGGTAACCCATCTGCTTGCCATGCAGAAGACGCGAGTTCAATTCTCGCTGGGCGCTTGGTCAGACTTCAGGCTTCAGGAGTCAGACTTCAGTGAGCGAAGAAGGCCGTTGAGTACTCGTCCGGCTTCATTGGCGACGCCGATCACCTCCGTTGCTGTTTGTTCATCGAGATACGACAGGCGTTGTGCGAGTGACAGCTGATATTCAACCTCGCAAACAGAGCCGTAGGAGATTTCGAGGAATCGAACATAGTCAGCTTGTGATGACTTTGCACTTCCTTCGACGATGTTGGATGGTGCGGAGACAGCGGCGCGTCGAAGTTGAGATGTCAGTCCGAACATTTCCTCTTTCGGGAAAGATGACGTGCACTTGTAGACAGCGATTGCAAGCTGATCCGCCAATTCGAACGCACGCAGTTTTCTGTAGTCTCTCATCTTCGCCCCTAGATCCTGAAGTCTGAAACCTGATCCCTGAAGCCTGATGATACTCCGGTGTGGCCCAATCGGTAGGGCGGCTCCCTGTTAAGGAGACGATTGATGGTTCGAGCCCATCCGCCGGAGCCTTTCGGAAGTTAGAAGTGGGAAGCTAGAAGTTTGAAACGTTCAACGCAGACACTCGGGTGTTGGCTAACGGTAAGCCAGCTGCCTTTGAAGCAGTGGTATGCAGGTTCGAATCCTGCCACCCGTGCTTTCAAACTTCGAACTTCCGACTTCAAACTTCCGTACACCGAGGCGGCAACTGTTGGTCGTTGCACCTGGCTCTGAACCAGGCAAACACAGGTTCGATTCCTGTCCTCGGCGCTTCGGCTTCGCAGGCTTTAGTCCTCAGGCTCTAGGCTCTAGGCTCTAGGCTCTAGCTCGAACCTGATCGTCTTTCCTATGGTCTAGAGCCCAAAGCCTTTCTTCGCCGCATTCGACTACTGGCTAGGTCGGCTGTCTTTCTAACAGCAGGAGGGAGATCGAAACTCCCATGCGGTACTGATTCAGGCTGCAGGTTTCAGGCTTCAGGCTTCAGGCTTCAGGCTTCAGGTCGGACAATAGGTCACTTCTGAAGTCTGAATCCTGATCCCTGAAGTCTCACTATGGTTCTCAGCCAGGAGTTCGCGGGTTCGATTCCCGCTCACGTCACTTGGAAGGTGTTTAGACCATAGCGGTTTAGGCTGCAGGCAAGAAGGCAGCTTTTACCTAGAGTCTAATCACCTAATACCTAAAGCCTATTCTGGGAGCGTTTCCACACGGGAGGCGCTTGGAAGTTCGACGTAGGAATTTTGAAGTGTGAAATGAGCGGAAGATACTTCGCCTTCTAACTTCACCCTTCTCAATTCAAACTTTACCCGCGTCCTTGGTGTAACGGTAGCACTGCTGATTCCAAACCAGTAAGTCAGGGTTCAAATCCTTGGGGACGTGCTTGGATGTTTGAAGGGTGAAGTTCGAAGTTTGAAAGATTGTCACCGGTTCTTCTTGCAGATTGTCGTCAGGATTGCGACCAGTTCGTTGGCTTCAGCAGTGAGTGGTTCAAGGCGAGATGGCGGAATGACCTCGGTCTTGGCTAGCAGTCGCAGCCAGTAATGTGTTTCGCGAGCCTCTTTAGCTGCAATCGAATACTTGTGAACGAAGTCACGCTTGCTTTCACTTGCCTGAGCTTCCTCCACATTCGCGCCGATAGATGTACCCGACCGAAGCAATTGCCTCATCAGAGTTGAAGCGACATCGCTTTCATCCTCCAGTGCCAGACAGAGTCGCACGATTCGCTCGGAAAACGCAAATGTCCGGTCAGGCAAGTCACTTTTCATGCCAACAATCTACCGAACTTCGTTTCAAACTTCGAACTTCACGCTTCAAACTTCATTCACCTGTCTTACAAACAGGAAACGATGGTTCGATTCCATCCAGGACTACTCACGCGTCACGGTGACGCTGCTTCATGCCAACCTTGGAGAATGACGATGGCCAAACAAGTCAAATACGTGCAGTGTGCGATGAAACGTGCGGTCGCCGGTGGCTCGGTGCAGACAACGTCATACATCCCTCAGCAGTTTGCGAAGCTGGGTCGTGTCCTGAAACTGAAAGACGACCTCGATCGCTGGGTTGATGGATGGGTGGTTGAGTGCGTCGGCCATGAGGTCGTTGATGCCGCGGATACTCCCGACTATCGGAAAGCGATTCGCAATCACCGCAACGCAACAGGCGACAGCCAACCGCGATTGAAATGATCGCTATAAAACAGCTTGCCGGGCGGTGCAAGAAACTTGCATCGGTCGGTGAGCATCGGACGCCCAGTTACGCCAACTGGCAGAGCGACTCGGCCCAGTATTCCTTGAATACTGGGTCCGAGTGTTTGCCGGTTCGACTCGTGACCTGGGCACTTGAGAAGTTTGAATGGTGAAGTGCAAAGGTTGAAAACGGAACGCGAACCTCTTTGACACTTCACCCTTCTTACTTCCAACTTCAAATGGGGTGCTCGTCCAACGGGAAGACATCTGTTTTGCACGCAGAAAATCGGGGTTCGATTCCCCGGCGCTCCACTCCGTTCAATCAACATGGCTCGGTAGGCAATTGGTAGACCACTTTGGCTTAGAACCAGAGATGCTGTGGGTTCGAGTCCCACCTGAGCTACTCGGAAGTTTAAAGGGTGAAGTTCGAAGTTTGAAATTTCACACTTCCCCCTTCCAACTTCAAACTTCCAAAGTTCTCGTGGAGCAGCGGAGTGCTCGCTTGCCAGGCATTGTTACGCAAGAGCCAAGCAGGTCCCTGTCGCTTCAAATCCGATCGGGGACGCTTAATGTCGTCTTTCGCTCCGCGAAAGCAACGTTACTGAATGCTACTTTCGCGGAGCGAAAGGCAACGATCGGCGTGGTACGCAAACCGGAAAAGCGGCGGAGCTCAAACCTCCGTTACATGTTTGTGGGTTCGATTCCCTTGCGGTCCACTCAAGTTTCGGAAGGTAGCCGGATACGGCTTGCCGGGCCGGTTTGCTAAACCGTGCGACTTCCTGAGTCATGTGGGTTCAAATCCCATGCCTTCCGCTCTGCAACACGGCTCGATGGTGAAACGGACATCATGTCTCGCTTCGAACGAGGTGTTCCAGGTTCGAATCCTGGTCGAGCTACTTTGAATTGTGAAGGGTGAAGTTTGGAGTGTGAAAGAAACCGCCCGCACTGATTTTTCACACTTCACCCTGCGAACTTCTCCCTAAAGCCTAAAGCCTAAAGCCTAGAGCCAAACGCCTATCAACAAAAATGCCTCGGCGGTGCTAGGAGCGAGTGGCCACATGGTTGCTGCGTTCACCTTTCGGAATGAACGCTCAGACTTGCCAAATCTGAAAGCTCGTACTCCAGATCAGCTCCGCTCCGAGGCTCCGTTCACGAGACTTGGTCCTCAGACGCTTGGTCCTCAGACGCTTGGTCGCCAGACTCAAGCGAACAAATCCTCTCAACCAAACTTGCATCACAACCGAGTACAGGATCGATTCATCCGAGTACCCAATGCCCAAAGTCGATAGCCCAATGCCTTCTCTTATGATTGCCGGTGCAGGACGCGAGTTCATCATCAAGGACACTCACCGCGGCTTGTACTACGAAGACGGTAAGCTGTCGAGAATCCTGGAAGCAGGTCACTACAAGATTCCCCCGCGAAAGCGTTGGTTCAAGAAGCTGCCGACCGTCGAGTGCATGCTGGTCGACGTTCGTGAGCGAGAGCTGACGATTAAGGGGCAGGAAATCTTGACGGCCGACAAGGTCGCGATTCGGGTAAGTATCCTCGTTCAATTCCGCGTGACCGACCCGAAGGCGGCGATCCACACGGTCGACAATTTCGAGGACCGACTTTACAGCGACGTGCAGCTGGCCGCGCGACGGTCACTGGCGTCGATGACGCTGGAGGAGATTCTGACCAACCGCAACCGGCTGAGTGAAGATATCCTCTCGGACGTCACGGAATCGGCTGGCAGCTACGGCGTGACGATTCGGCGAGCCGACGTGAAGGACTTGATCTTCCCAGGAAACCTGCAGGAGATCATGAACCGCGTATTGGCAGCCGAGCGACACAGCCAGGCTCAACTGGTCGAAGCGCGAACGCGAGCGGAAGTCGAGCAGATCGAGGCGGAGTCGCGAGCCGAAATCACGCGGCGCGATGCTGAGGCGGACGCCGAAGCACGACGACTGCGTGAGCAGGCCGAAGCAGAAGCGACGCAAGCGAAGGCGGAAGCCGAAACGCAAGCATACGCTCTCCGCGTCAAGGCAGCCGAGGCGCTGGAAGGTCACCCGGCCCTGCTGCGACTGGCCGAACTCGAAACGCTTCGTGAACTCGCCCAGAACGGTAACGCCCGACTGTACCTCAACGGAAGTCTAAAGTTCGACGAGTGAAGCTGGAAACTCAGAAATGAGAACACTTCAACGTCAATGGCTCGAGGCGTGCTGCTGGCGGCTGTGAAAAGGCAGCCATCACCCGTAGCGCGCCTCAGGTCCCTTCTCACCGGGGATCGCATTCCGCCAACAAACTCACGAACCGGCACGCCGCGTCGGTTCGGCTGTGCGCATCGAAACTACTGCTTGGTTTTCGCTTCGAGCTTTTCCAAAGAGTGCTGAAGCGCGCCGATCAGTTTCTTTGTCGCATTGAGGGTCAATCGGTAAGTGTCCGTTTTGTCCTTGGTCTTGTTTTCGAGCTGAAGAAAACGTTGGCCATCTTCGGAAGCAAACGTCAACGCCCAGTCAGCCTCTTTGAAGCCGGTTTCGATTTTGATTCGCTGGTCTTTGTTCTTTGGCTCAGCTTTCAAACCAGCTTCGAACGCTTGGATCAGTGTCGATGCCTGAGCTTTGTTCAGCATCATCATGCCGCCAGCAGGCGGAGTCTTCTCACCCGGCTCCAACGGGACCATCAATGAAATCTGAACCGACGGGTCAAACCCTTGGTATGCAACCGCGTTGACGTGGGTGTAACCGACTCGTGGAGTGCCCGTGTGCAAGAACGGCGAAGGGTCACCGATCCAAGAGCGGTCGCCGATCACAACGGACGTGATGTTTGGATCAAACGTATCGTCGTCAGGATGCCAATCATCCGCGTTGGCGGGGCTAAGAAACAGCGCAACCCCTACCAAACAAACGAGCAAACACTTCATGAGAGACCTGCGAGCAAACGAGAAAGCCGGGCGACATGTCGAGTCTAGCTCACCAAATCCACCAACGCCTTCCGCCACAGTGGTTTCTCCCATTGCCAACAAGGGATTCTCAGTAACCATGCCGGATTTGCGTCGCTGTCGCTCCTTGATGCGGCCTACGTGGGGGAATGCCGGTGTTTCCGTAGGTCATGCTCCGCATGACAGCCCGCGTGTGTCATGCACAGCATGACCTACTTGTGAGGCCCGACGCTAGCGCGTGCGGCTCACGGGTTCGCAGTACCGTTTTTAGGGGAAGAGACAGGAAGATTCCGGCTAAAGCTCGGTACTACAAACTCTCCGGCGAGCGTCGCTTCGGAGAGGGAATGCTTAGAGCACTTCTTTGAAAAACGCGAGCATGGTTTGGCGCGTTTTTGGATTCAGAAAGGTCACCATGTGGCCTTGCTTTGGCATCAACTTAAACCGCGTATCGACTCCGGCCATTTGTTGGGCCGCGTGGAAGGCGCGGCTGCCTGCGATTGGAACCATCACATCCGTCTCACCATGAATGATCTGTGTCACGGGGTCGTCGGCCGAAACGTGCGCCGTCGGCGATGCAGCGACGTAGAGGTCAGGCCGTTCGCGTCGTGATCCTCCAAGGAAAAAGGAAAAGGCTCGATTGTCGATCGGCACTTCGCGAAAATCGCAAGGCGGTCCGCCCACGCAAATCGCTCGGATACCTGGCAGCTTCGCCCAGCGTACATCTTCTTCATTCCAATTGCTCGCGGCCGCCTGAATCTCGACCGGTTCGTCGGCAAGCGCAGCGATCAGCGCTGATAAGTGACCGCCAGCCGAATAGCCAAACAGTCCCAGCTTTTCGACATTGACCGACAGGTCGCCCGCATGGTCGACGATCCACAACAACGCCTCTCGCACATCATCGGCCTGAGCCGGGAATGGGTGCGCCGGTGCGAGTCGATAGTTCATCGTCACCGCGACGATCCCGTGGCTTGCCAATAGCCGCGAGTATCCTTCGAGCGTCCATTTGTCGCCGCTGATCCATGCACCGCCATGCACAACCAGCACGACGGGAAACCCTCCCTGCGGAGCGTCACCATCGGGAGAGTAGATATCGCATAAACCTGCTTTGCCGGCTGAATCGCTGAACCGCTGGTTCTTTTTGGCCGTGACCTCAACGACGGCCTTCGATGGCTTTGCGTCAGCCGCCTTCGTTTCGGTGACCGTCGACTTGAGTGAAGCCTCATCGGCTTCGTCCGCAAAGCAAGGAACAGCGCAAACGGTGGCCAGCAGGGTGGCGATCGCAATTGGCCGTATAGGGAATCCCATCATCTGGTTCATCCGCGCGTCGTCAGGAATCTTGTTCCTGACATCATAGCGAGCGGCCAATCGCCGAATAAATGCGACTTTGATCCTATTCTAGGATCATGTCGTCGACAGTGTGGTTGCCAGGAATCATCGGCAACACGTGCTCTTGGTAAGGCACTTCAACGTCAAGCAGGTAAGGGCCTTTGTATTCGATCATTTCTCGCAGAGCACCTTCAAGGTCTCCCTTGCGTTTGATCGTTGCGGCACCACATCCGTAGCCTTTTGCGATCGACACAAAGTCGGGGTATCGCTTGTCGGCGTAGGTGAATCGATCGGCGTCACTGCGTCCCTTGGCTTCCTCGTGATGAATGGGGCCAAGGTAGGTGTGAGCTCGGTTGCGATCCATGAAACGGTCTTCCCACTGAACAACCATCCCGAGGTGTTGGTTGTTCAACAAAAGCACCTTCACGGGCAACTCTTCACAGAAGCAGGTTGCCAGTTCTTGGATGTTCATTTGGAAACTGCCGTCGCCATCGATGTCGACAACCAGCGAGTTTGGATGGGCAGCTTGAACGCCCATTGCCGCAGGCAGACCAAAGCCCATCGTGCCGAGTCCGCTGCTGGAGTGCCAGCGACGAGGACGATTGAACTTGTAGAACTGGGCGGCCCACATCTGGTGTTGGCCAACGCCAACCGTGATGTAGGTGTCCATGTCCGCGGTGATGTCGCTCAGGGTCTTGATGGCGTGCTGTTGCAGGATGCCGTCAAAGTTATCGTCATAGTGGAACGGGTACTGCGACTTCAAATCGTCACAGTGCTTTTGCCACTCTTCGATTTCTGGCTTTTGAACCACCTTGTTGAGCGCGGTCAAAACTTGCTTGACGTCGCCGCGAACAGGAATATGTGCTTGCTTGTTCTTGTTCAGTTCCGAAGCGTCGATGTCGACGTGGATGATCTTGGCTTCCTTTGCGAACGCTTCAACTTTGCCGGTCACGCGATCGTCAAAGCGAACACCCAGTGCAATCAACAGGTCGCAATCTCGAACGGCATAGTTCGCATAGGCCGAACCGTGCATGCCCAACATATCAAGCGAGAGATCGCCGCTTGCGGGATAAGCACCAAGGCCCATCACGGTCGACGTCACGGGAATCCCCGTCTTGCGAGCGAGCTCACGCAATTCTTCGCTCGCATCGCCAGCGATGATACCGCCACCTGCATAGATGATCGGACGACGAGCAAGTTTGATGGCGGCTGCGATTTGGCGAATCGTTTCGCTAGGCACACCTGGTGGTGTTGGATCGTAACCGGGCAAGTCCATTGCAGGGTCCATGTCGATTTCGACGTCGCTCAGTTGAACGTCTTTCGGCATGTCAACCAAAACAGGACCAGGACGGCCGCTGGCTGCGATGTGGAACGCTTCCTTCATGATGCGCGGCAGGTCAGCGATATCGGTGACCAAGTAATGATGCTTGGTGATGCCGCGGCAAACTTCGACCATCGGTGTTTCTTGGAACGCATCGCTTCCGATCGCTTTGGTCGGAACTTGGCCGGTGATGCAAACCATTGGAATGCTGTCGAGCTTGGCGTCGGCGATGGCGGTCACGAGATTGGTCGCACCGGGACCACTGGTTGCCATCACAACACCGACTTTGCCGGTACTGCGTGAGTAGCCTTGTGCGGCAAACGCACCACCTTGTTCGTGGCGGGGCAAAATCGTCCGCAGCGACGCACCATATTTCGTTAGCGACTGGTGCATGGGCATGCTGCAGCCGCCGGGGTATGCGAAAAGGACCTCGACGCCGTGATCCACCAAAGATTTGACCAAAACATCAGCTCCGGTCATGGCACGGGTATCGGTGGGGGTCGAAGCAGCTTTCGCAGTACTCATTTGCTTGGAAAGGGTGGAAATCTGGTACGGAAGGAGAATCCGGGTTGGGCGAGAGCCCAGTCGGCAACGATGGTGATTCCCCACGGACGCAATTGTGGGGAAAAAGGTTCGGATGGGCAGTTTGGGGCCACAAATAAGGCGTCCACGCCAGAAACTGACATTTACGTGGGCGGAAGAAACCTCGAACCTACTCGCTAACGTAAGTTCACGTCGAAACTTAGGCAATGGTTAAATCAGGTCTTCCCAGCGGGAGTCGCCCCCGTTTGGGTGCCGAGTACGGACTTTGTACCGCTTTTCCGGCTTAACGGCCCGATCTCCCGCCTAAAGGTCCTGTCACGCTCGCAAAAGTGGGACGACTGTTTTCGGCTTTTTCCGCCCTTCTTTCTCGTCCAACCGCAAAAAGCCTCCGAATGTCAACTTGGCTCAATCTGACCGTCGTCGCATTGGGTGGTGCGGTCGGGTCGGTATGCCGCTATTTGCTGACAGTGGGGTCTGCCGCCATCCCGGGCGGATCCACCATGCTGGGCACAACCATCGCCAACATCCTCGGCTGCTTGGCGATTGGAGCGATCGGGGAATACGCACTCGTCGACGGTGCCCTGTCAGAGCGAGCGAAGCTTGCGATTCGAGTCGGTTTCCTCGGCAGTCTGACGACCTTTTCAACCTTTGCGGCCGAATCGGCGATGCTTGCTGGGACGTCGCGCTGGGGAAGTGCCACGCTGTACGTTGGTGCAAATCTTATCGTTGGCTGGGCCGCGTTGATGGCAGGTGCAGCGATCACCAAAGGATGGATCTCATGAAGCGACATCGATGTCTAGTTATTGCTCCAGTTGCGTTCCTTGCTTTGATTCTCGCTGGCAACCCGGCGTCAGGCGACCACGTCGAACCGCTGCCAGCCTATGCCGATGCGAAATCGCTTCGCGAAGACTCTTCGTTGCATGCTGTCGAATTCGTTGATGTGAACACAGGCATCGCGGTCGGTGATCGGGGCACGATCGTACGAACGACCGACGGCGGCGCGACATGGAAAGTGATGCCAAGCGGTGTAACGTGCCGTTTGCTCGATGTGCGTTTCATGAACCGCAACAAAGTCTTTGCGATTGGCGGACGCTACGATCGAGTGACGCAAATCAGTCGCGGCGTTGTTCTCAAGAGTGAGGACGCTGGCGAAACCTGGCAGCGTGCAGGTGACCAAGAGCTGCCGATGCTCAAGAAGTTCACCACCAGGAAGCAGAGTCACCGAGACGGCCCACACGAACTCTCGGCCACTGGTGATTTCTCTTATTCAGCGCTCGCGTCCGACTTTATCTCCGCGGGCAAGGGATCGGCTTGGCAAGGCAATCATGATCCGGCGCGCAAACAGTTGACGATCACACATCCGTTCCCCGACGATCTGCGCGACTTTGTTGACGCTACCGGCAAGTCGTTGGTCCTGCGTGACACGGCGATCGTGCTGGACCAACCGCAAAATTGGTGGGCTGTGGGCGACCACGGGGTCATTGTGCACAGCGCTGATCGCGGAACCACTTGGAAAACAAGGCGAGGCAATGATCGACATTGCGCCGTATTGATGGTTTCCAGCGCAGCAGATCGCATCGCTTTCCCACTCGTCGGTGCCGAGGCGTTCGAACACCGAAACCGTGTGAGCGTCTTGGTCAGCGACCAAGACAAAGTTCCTCTCGACCTCGTCCGCCAAGCCGTGGTGATGCTCGGTGGCGCAGGCGCCGACCGCATTGGCCGTGACCCGCAAGCACCTTCCGATTGGTTAGCGTTACAAAAACCAGTTGTCGTTTTGCTTGACGATCAACTCAGCGAGACCACAAAGAACGCGTTCCAAGAGGCTGCGATCCAATCGGGCGTTCAACGTGTGCTCAGCTACTCGTTTGACTCCGGTGGTGAATCGATGATTCATCGCGCCGCGATCTTGCCAAAACGTGGAGTGCTGATGAGTGACCTGTCGGACGACGCCTTGATGCTCTTGTGCCCCGAAAAAACGCCACCTCAATCGATTGGCATCCAACGTCTTTACGACGCCACGGGTGTTTGGATCCAAGGCGAATCGATTGCGAGCGGATTGCGAGTTCCAGCGGGAGCGAAGTTGACGGCCGAACCGCGCCAAGCCACTCGGCGACAGTTGCAAGTCGTGCAGGGACGGATGAGCCGCCCGAAGCTGCTCCAGCAACTGTTTCTCCGCAGCGAGTCGGCAGCCGATTTTGCGCTCGCGTTGGAAACCATGCTGGACCAAACCGCAAAAGAAGATCGCCCCCGACTTGCATGGTCAGTGCTGCTCTCAATCGCAGAACTCGAAGGTTCCCAGGACCGTCGACTGTCATTGACGCCAGCGGTGCTGCATCAAGCGGCATTGAAAGTCATCGCCGAAAGGTTTGCCGCGAACTCATTGGGTAAATGGGCCGCGATGCGTTTGGACGCCGTTCAAAACAGCACCGAATGGCACATGTTGCGTTCGGCACTCGGTCAACATCTCCAAAACCGAATCAGCAACTCCGGTGCTCAATCGGTTGCGGTTTCGCCCTTCCAAATCGAAGTGGAACAAGTCGGCGCCGTTTCTCCGATCGTCGTGCCTGAAGTCAAACAATACGAACTGACCAAGGGCAAAGAGACTGGAGCCGTGGTTGATTTGAGCTGGGAGTTTCACCCGTTGATCCTGGTGTCCCGCGAGGCGGCAAGGCATCGTGGCGATGAAGGCCCACTACAAGAAACCGGGACCGGTTCAGCGAACATTGCACGGTTGATCGAATCTCGTGAACTTCCCAGTTGGCGTGCATTGCTTCGCAACGACTCGACCGACATCATCGTCGCCCACCAAACATCATCACCACCGCGACTTGACGGCGTCCTTGATGATGCCTGCTGGGAAACGGCATTGCGTCGCCCCAACCAATCTCGGTCGTTACAGATGTCCTACGATGACGAATACCTTTACGTCGCCGTGCAATTGAAAGCCAGCGACTTTGGCACAGACACGACGACGATCGAGCCGACGCGACGAAATCGAGATCACGATTTAAGATCCGTGGACCGCTGGCAACTCAAACTCGACACCGACCTCGATCTTCTGACGTCGATGCAACTCTCGCTCTCTCGCGCCAAACGCACCCACGATTGCATCGACGGTTTTACCGCCTGGGATCCAGAGTGGTACCTGCAAATTCGCGAAACGGACGAGACCGTCACGATCGAAGCAGCCGTTCTACGCCGCGATGTCACCGACCTTCCGATCCATCGCGGGCAAAGCTGGTTCGTTCAGTCACTCATTCGCAAAGCGGACAGTGGAATCGCGGCGCCGCCGATGACGGATGCGGCCCGCTGGCACCGTGTGGTCTTCCGTTAGAAAAGGGTCTGATCCCACTGGCGGCTATTCTCGACGAGCAACATGATGCAGTCCGACGATTCTTCTCACAATGACTTTCACCACGGCCACGATCTCGAAACCGGGATGGTTGCCCGAGCGCGTGAGTGGACGGATCTTTTTCCCTGGCTACGCCTCGTACGAGTTTTGCGAACCGCCGCGTCGCCACCGCTGTTGTTTCTCGTTGCAATCACCTTTCTGATTTGGTGGCTCGGCATCACGTTTCTCTTTGGTGAGAAAGCATTCTTTGCGTTTCATGGCCCCGGCAGGGCAACGGTGTTCGAGCAAGGTACACTCAGGTCACCCACCGCGTTGTTTGAGGCACTCTCTAGTTTTGAGCAACGGATGATGCCGACCGCGGTGGTGGACGTTCGCAATTTGCCTGCCAACCGGGGACCAGGTTACGCGAAGTCGATGCTGTTGATCCTTTGGTCACTGCTGACTTGGCTGCCCACCGCGCTAACGGTTTCGCGCCAGGGTTCATTGCTCACCGCTGGCCGTCCTCTGCAAGGTTTCCTGACAACGCTCATCCACAGTTTGCGATCGCTTCCCAAGGCCCTGCTTGCGGCGGTAGTCCCACTGGCGTGCGTGCTCTTGATCGCCGCTTCGATTTGGGGCCTTGGACTGGTTTCTAAAATCTTCGATGGAGTGCGAGTCCTTGAGTTTCTGTGCGCGATCATCGTTGTGTTGATCTCAATCCCTTGCGGTTTGCTCGCTTTCGGAGCCAGCTTTGCATTGCCGCTCGGCTGGGCAGCGATTGGGATCGAAAAGGAGTGCGATGCACTCGATTCACTCAGTCGCGGCTACGAGTACCTTTTGCGTCGCCCGATCCATCTGGTGCTCTATGTAGTCGTTGGTGTCGTGTTGATGATGATCATTGGAGTGCTCGCGATCGGCGTCGCCAACGCTGCCGCATCGATCGTTGCAACAGCATGTTATTGGTCCGGAGCGAGCGCCGGCATGGCGAACACAAGTCATCGCATGGTGATGCAGCTTCCTTGGATCATCGTCATCACTCTGTTTTGGGCGATGGTTGGCGGAGGCTATCTGTTGCTACGCCGCGACGCCGGCGGACAAGAGGTTGAGGATCTCGAGTTGTAGGTCATGCTCCGCATGACACACCCGCCTACCAAGCCGTCGCTACCAAGCCGTAGCTACCTTCGCCAGAAGGTGGACGCATGGCTAACCGCTTTCCAGCACACCACGCTCTGGCGAGCGTAGCTACATTGAACAAGAACGTGCGCGCGACTCCGCCCACAATTAGCCTCAACCTCCCCACAATTTGCTGGCCTCGCGGGCCGAAACCCATCAAAATGGGTTGATACTTTGATCCCGCCCACTTCTCTCCTCCAAAGCCCGCCACGCCACCATGCCGCTGAAGAATTGGAAGATTCGGCAATCCACCGCTGCGCTCCTGTGCGTCTGTTTCTTCGCGGCCCCCGAAATCGTCGTTGGTGACGAACCGACCGCTGGTGAAAAGCTCTTTGCGCTCAAGGTCCAACCTCTCCTGAAAGAAAAGTGCTTCGGTTGCCACAGCAGTGAAGCGGACGAGCTTGAGGGCGCCTTCAGTATTGAATCGCGTGCAAAATTGCTCGAAGGGGGTGACGCGTACGGCGATTCGGTCGTGACACCGGGTGATGCCGAATCGAGCCTGTTGATGGGAATGATCAGCCGCGAAGAAGCCGGCTATGAGATGCCGCCCAAAGAAGCCGAGAAGCTCACGCAAGAAGAAATCTGGGCAGTGCGTGATTGGATCAACGCGGGCGCGGCTTGGCCCGACGCTGCGACCGTTGCCAAGATCTACGACGACTATGCCGAGGGCGTCACGGTGATGACCAGCGGCGGGCTTGACGAGTCATGGACACGACGCAAGTACAAAGCAGAAGACCTGTGGGCATTTCAACCGATCCGAAAAGAGTTCGACGTTGATCTGTCAAGCCACGACAATCCGGTCGATGCGTTTATCGACGCGAGAATGCAACGCGTCGATGTCACGCCCGCGCCGTCCGCCAATCGCATCACGCTGATCCGTCGCGCAACATTCGATCTGATCGGTTTGCCACCCACCCCCATAGAGATTCGTAACTTTGTGGCTGACCCCCGAAGCGACAAAGAAGCCTTCGCGGCACTCGTCGACCGCTTGCTCGAAAGCCCGCATTACGGCGAGCAATGGGCCAGGCATTGGCTTGACGTTGTCCGTTACAGCGACAGCGCGGGATTTGCGAACGACTGGGAACGTCCAAATGCATGGCGTTATCGCGACTATGTGGTTCGCAGTTTCAATGACGATAAACCCTTCAACAGGTTCACGCTCGAACAGATTGCCGGTGACGAAATCGCCAAAGGCGACAAGAAGCTCACTGAAAAGCAACGTGCCGAACTCTTGGTTGCGACCGGTTTCCTGAGGATGGGTCCTTGGGAACACACATCAATGAGCGTCGCGAAAATCACGCGTCAACTCTTTCTCGACGACATCACCGATTCGGTCGGCCAAGTCTTTTTGGGACAAGCGTTGCAGTGCTGTCGATGCCACGACCACAAGTTTGATCCCATTCCGACGCGAGACTACTACGCGGTTCAAGCCGCATTCGCGACGACTCAGTTTGCCGACGTCGATACCGTTTGGATTGATGGCGAGAACCTCTCAGGCATGAAGGACGATCGGAGTTACCACCAAAAGAAGCGAGCTTCCACCAAAGCGATGCTCGACAAACTCACAGCCAAACGTCGCCAATACGAAGAGGACTATTTCAAAGAACGCGACATGCCCTACAAGACGCGTGCCGAAGCGATCAAGGCGGGTGTGAACAAAGATGACTTGCCCGTGGGAAGCATGTTCAAGTTGCCCGAAGAATTCGGACGCGAACGAATCGGTCGTAAATGGCAGGGACGTTTCAATTGGGAGTTCGATCGGTACAAACCGATCGCGATGGCAGTCTACAACGGCAAGACGAAAACACCTTCGACCGGCTCGTCTCGAACAAAGATGCCTGACAACCCGATGGGCCGCGGTGTACTCGAAGAAACGGCGATCTTGTCAGGTGGCGACCCGTTTTCACCGGGTGAAAAAGTCAAGCCCGGCGTGATTTCAGCCGTGCCCGGCGCGCTCGATGTGACGCTGACCGACAAGGTCAACGGTCGTCGCACTGCGTTGGCCAACTGGATCACCTCTCCCGACAACGCCCTCACAGCGCGCGTGTTGGTCAACCGCATTTGGGGATTTCATTTCGGCCGGGGGATCGCCGGCAACGCCAATAATTTTGGTGCCACTGGCAAGAAACCAACCCACCCAGAACTGCTCGATTGGCTAGCAGTCGACTTCGTCCGCAACGATTGGTCGATCAAACAGCTGCACCGCACGATCATGAACAGTGATGCGTATCGTCGTAGCACACAGCACTCCGATCCCAAATCACTCAAACAAGCCGACCCGACGGGCGATTCCTACGCGGTCTTCCGTCCGCGACGTCTTGAAGCGGAAGAACTGCGGGACGCAATGCTGACCGTCTCCGGGGAACTGAATCGAACCGTCGGCGGCATCCCCGTGCGCCCGGACATGAACCTCGAAGCCGCTCTACAGCCGCGGATGATCATGGGCACCTTTGCCCCGAGCTACGTCCCCAATCCCAAACCTGCGGATCGCAACCGGCGTTCGATCTATATCCACAACTTGCGTGGTCATCGACTGCCTTTTATGGAAACATTCAATCAACCCGGAAGCGAAAAGTCATGTGAACTGCGTGACCAATCGAATATCACGCCGCAAGTGTTTACTTTGCTGAACGGTCAAGAAACGAGCGATCGCGCACTCGCACTCGCGGACCGCGTTTTGAAAAGTACCAAGGACGACAGCGCTGCGATTGAGCGGCTTTTTGCCGTGACACTCGGACGCGCACCGACCGCTGACGAAGTTTCGGCCACGCTCGCGCACTGGAATGCGATGACCGATGTCCACACACGACTCGAGCCGACACCGAACGAGCCGCCGACGACCGTTGTTCGCGAAGCGATCGACGAAAACACAGGAAAGCCATTCGACTTCACCGAACACCTTGTCGCCTACGAGGACTACGAAAGCGACCTACAAGCTCATCAAGTCGACGCTCGGACTCGCGCGTTGGGCGATGTCTGCTTGGCAATTTTGAACAGCAACGAATTCATCTACATCTACTAGTTGGGCCAAGAGATGCTTCGCCGAGACTTTTTGTACGGACTTGGATCGAGTTTGGGCGCGACGGCATTCACATCGATGCTGGCCGCTGCCGACGAGCATGCGCCCCGGGTTGCCCACTTTCCGAAAGCGAAGGCCAAGCACTGCATCTTCTTATACATGGAAGGTGGACCGTCGCACATCGACACCTTTGATCCCAAGCCAGAACTCAAACGACAGCACCTCAAGAAGTTCCAACGTTCTGGTGACAAACAGTCGGCGATGAGTAGCGGTAGTCGTTACTACGTACAGAGCCCTTTCGATTTTCGCAAAGCGGGCGAAAGTGGTGCCGACATGTGCGTCCTGTGGGAACACCTCGCGGGCGTTGCTGACGAACTTTGCTTTTATCGCGGTTGCCAAGTCGAATCGGTCAACCATCCGACAGCCAACTATCACGTCAATACAGGGAATCGTTTTGGGGGCGATCCCTCCATCGGCGCGTGGGTCAACTATGGCCTCGGCAGCGAAAACGAAGACTTGCCCGGATTCATCGTGCTGCCTGAACTGGCCTACCCACAGGGTGGCGCCGCAAACTGGTCAAACGGCTTTTTGCCAACCGCGTTACAAGGCACACCACTGCGTTCCAAAGGATCACCGATCCTTGACATTCAACCACCCAAAGGCATCACGCGCGAACATCAACGCAAGAACCTGGACTTCCTTCAACAACTCAACCGGCAACATGCCCAGCGGCACCCCGATCACGACGATCTGGCAGCGAGAATGCAAAATTATGAACTTGCGTTTCGAATGCAAATGGAAGTACCCGACACGCTGAGCATCGCTGATGAAACCAAGGAAACGCTTGATGCCTATGGCGTTGGCGTCGAGCCGACGGACAATTTCGCGCGGCGCTGTTTGCTCGCCCGCAAACTTGTCGAAAAAGGTGTACGGTTTGTTCAGCTCTACGCCAGCACATGGGATTCACATGACTACATCGAAAAGGCTCATGGGGCGTTGATCCCACGCGTCGACCGCCCCATCGCTGCATTGATCAAGGATCTGCGCAGCCGTGGCCTTCTGGACGAGACGCTGATCGTGTGGATGGGCGAATTTGGACGCACCCCCGACAACGGCGTGCGGGCGGGCGGCGTTGCCTACGGACGCGACCACAACCCCGACGCCATGACCGTTTGGATGGCTGGCGGGGGGTGCAACGCGGGGCATACGATCGGTGCAACCGACGAAATTGGCGAAAAGGCCGTCGAAAACGTTCATCACATTCGAGACTTTCACGTCACCTTGTTGCGTCTTTTAGGTTTGGACGACAATAAGCTGACGTACTACCATGCAGGGCGGTTCAAACAATTGAGCCAGTTTGGGGGCAAAGCGATCGAAGAACTGATTGCTTGATCCGATTGCTCGAACGGGCGGCGCGCCGCACGAAGCCCCAGCTGCGAAAGTGCTAACGAGTCCCTGGCCACCAACCAACCATCGTCACGATTGATGAAACGCCTGTTCCTAGTTGCTACCGCATTGCTGTGGTGCACGCTCTCAACTCAAAACATTCAGGCAGACGAACTCTCGTTCAACCGAGACATTCGTCCGATCCTTTCCGACGCCTGTTTCTATTGCCACGGTCCCGACCCGTCTCACCGTGAAGCCGATCTGCGATTGGACGTCGAAGAGGACGCCAAGGAATATGCGATTGTTCCCGGCGAGGTCGATGAAAGTGAAGTGATCGCACGGATCACTTCAAGCGACCATGATCTGATCATGCCGCCCCCGCACACGGGTAAGAAACTTACCGAAGAACAAATCAGTTTGTTACGTCGTTGGGTATCCGAGGGCGCTCGCTACGAACCCTACTGGGCCTACGCGGAACCAAAACATCACGCCATCCCTGAAGTCGCCGATCCAACTTGGCCACGTGATCCGCTCGATCATTTTATTCTGCGTGCGATCGACAGCGAGGGTCTTTCACCTGCCGATGATGCCGACCCGGTGACGCTCATCCGACGTGTCGCTTTCGACCTGACCGGCCTGCCGCCAAGCCAGGACATGGTTGAGCGTTTCGTGAACGACCCGTCACAACGCAACTATCGTCGAATTGTCGATCAACTCCTTGCATCGTCAGCCTACGGCGAACGGATGGCAATCTATTGGTTGGATTTGGTTCGGTTCGCCGACACCGTTGGCTATCACGGTGACCAAGACCACAACGTGTCGCCCTATCGTGACTATGTGATCGATGCGTTCAATGCCAACATGCGTCTGGATCAATTCACTCGCGAACAACTTGCTGGTGATTTGCACGATGACGCGACGACGGATCAACTGATCGCCAGCGGCTACAACCGACTGCTGCAAACGTCGCATGAAGGTGGCGTGCAAGCCAAAGAGTACCTTGCGATCTATTCGGCCGATCGGATTCGCAACCTTTCGGAAGTTTGGATGGGGGCAACGCTCGGTTGCAGTCAATGCCACGACCACAAGTACGACCCCTACACTTCCGAAGACTTTTATTCGATGGCTGCCTTTTTCGCAGACATCGACGAAGCAAAGCACTTCAAAGTTGGCACCAACGCGTTGCCGACCAAGCGTCCTCCAGAAATCGCCGTATTGAGTCGATGGCAACGCGAACTCGCCGAAACACTCGACGCGAAGATCGCCGATGCCGAGGCGGAACTCAAGAAAGCGGATGACCAAGCGATTCGAGATCAGCTTGGCGACTGGAAAGCCGAACGCGACCGTATTGAAAAATCAAAACGGATGGTGATGATCAGCCAACCGGTCGAGCCGCGTGAGATTCGATTCCTGCCGCGAGGCAATTGGCTTGATGACAGTGGCCCCGTGATGCTGCCGTCGGTACCGGCGTTCATGAAAGGGCTTCCACCGCTCGACCGACGTGCAAATCGCATGGACTTGGCCAAGTGGTTGACTGATGCCGAAGAGGGCGTCGGCGGATTGACCGCTCGCGTCTTTGTGAACCGTCTTTGGTACTTGACCTTCGGCCGCGGCCTCTCCACGTCACTTGCTGATTTTGGTGGCCAGGGCCAACCGCCCACGCATCCCGAACTGCTCGACCAACTTGCCATCGACTTTATCGATAGCGGCTGGGACATCAAACGCATGCTGCGTCGGCTCGTCCTTTCAAGAACGTATCAACAATCGTCGATTGCGCCGCAGCAGCAACTTGAGTCGGACCCTGAAAACCAATGGTTTGCTCGACAGTCGCGGTTTCGCATGCCCGCCGAAATGGTGCGTGACAACGCGATCGACATCAGCGGTCTGCTTGTTCGCGAAGTGGGCGGGGCGAGCGTCAAACCATATCAACCCGCTCGCTATTATCGACACCTGAACTTTCCCAAACGTGTTTACGCACCGCACGCGGACCAGCGTCAATGGCGCCGCGGCGTCTATGTGCACTGGCAACGTCAATTCCTGCACCCAATGCTCAAAGCAATGGACGCACCAAGCCGCGAGGAGTGCACTGCCCAGCGACCTCGGTCCAACACGCCGCTCGAAGCACTCGTTCTGCTCAATGACCCAACGATGATCGAAGCCGCGATTGCGATGGCCTCGACCAGTGCAAACCACAATGACGACGCTCGGCTTTCGCATCTGTTCCAGCAGGCAACATCGCGAACGCCCGATGCGGTTGAACGAGAAACGCTTGCCACGCTGCTTGCCAAAGAACGAAGCTTCTATCGCGAGCACACTGACGAAGCGACCAAGCTCACTCGATCATCAACTATTGATGTCGACGATGACCCAAACGCAACGATTGAACTTGCCGCCTGGACAAGCGTTTGCCGGGCGCTGCTGAACATGTACGAAACCGTGACACGGAACTAAACGCAATAGCCATGCAAAATTTTGATCACGCAAATCGTCGTACATTCCTGTCTCGCACGGGTGTCGGGCTCGGCAGCGCCGCCCTCGCCTCGCTTCTTGCAAAAGAGTCGAGTGCGTCGTTTAGCGATGCCAATCGTCCTGGCCGCGACGGGTTGCCACATCTCACTCCAAAGGTCAAACGGGTCATCTTCCTGTGTATGGCCGGCGGCCCGTCACACCTCGAAACGTTTGACTACAAGCCGGCTTTGGAAAAGCTCGATGGCCAACCGATGCCCGAGTCGTACACCAAAGGGCAACCGATCGCCCAGCTGCAGGGCCAACAACTCAAGTGCCAAGGTCCGCTGACCAAATTTGGCCAGTATGGGCAAAGCGGTCAGACGATTAGCGATTTTTTGCCGTGGCATCAAAAGATGGCCGACGATCTGTGCATCGTGAAGTCGATGGTGACCGAACAGATCAATCACGATCCCGCACACACCTTCATGAACACGGGCACGGCCATCAGCGGTCGACCTTCGATGGGATCGTGGATCACCTATGGCCTGGGAAGTGAAAGCGAAAACTTGCCCGGCTTTGTGGTGCTCACCAGCGTCGGTGGTCGCAACCCGCAACCGATCGCTTCGCGACAATGGGGCGCCGGTTTCTTGCCGAGCCGTTACCAGGGCGTCGAGTTCAATAGCAGCGGAAGCCCCGTCAATTACGTCGACCTGCCGCACGGTGTTTCGCGAGACCAACAACGCCGATTGATCGACACGATCGGAAAACTGAACCAACATCGCCAATCCACCACAGGTGACCCCGAGATCGACACGCGCCTGTCGACGTACGAAATGGCGTTTCGCATGCAAGCGTCCGTTCCTGAATTGGCCGATGTTTCGGACGAGCCACAACACATCCTTGACATGTATGGTGCAAAGCCCGGTGATGGCTCGTACGCATCAAACTGCTTGCTGGCACGACGTCTTGCCGAACGTGGTGTCCGCTTCATTCATCTCTACCATCGCGGGTGGGATCATCACGGCGGACTCAAACAATACATGGACGTCTGCTGTGGATTGACCGACAAGCCAACCTACGCGCTGATCCAAGACCTTAAGCAACGCGACATGCTCAAGGATACGCTGATCATTTGGGGTGGTGAATTCGGGCGCACGCCGATGTTCCAAGGCAAGGGCGGCGCCGGACGGGACCACCACATCAAAGGATTCTCAATGTGGATGGCTGGTGGCGGCGTCAAAGCGGGGCACAGCCATGGTGCGACCGACGAGCTTGGATACCACGCAAGCGAAGATGTCGTGCACGTGCGCGACCTGCATGCAACGATGCTTCATCTATTGGGCATCGACCACCAACGATTCGCCTACAAATACCAAGGCCTCGACATGCGTTTGACCGGAGTCGAACCGGCCGCACCCGTGCAAGGCGTGTTGGCATAGCCCGACCTATTCGCACGAATAGGCGATCACCACCGTTCGTGGTCCCGCACTTTGGCTGAATGGGGCAAGACTCCGGCTAGGGCTACGGATTTCACACACAACTGAGCCGCGATCGCGTAGGCGGCCGGGCCTTAATCGCCTTCACGCTCGCTGCGCGTCGGCAAGGGCCCGAGGCCTGACGGCTCACGGGCACCGGCAAACTGCGTAAGAAGTTGCTCTGGTGGCAGCAAGGTTGCAATCCACAGCACTATGGCACGGAGACACCAACTGCTCGGCAGTGAACCATTCTGGTTACAAACCGTAGAACCACCATCTCCTCTTTCTTTTCTTGGGGCGTGGTTTCGATGGCGTCAAAAAAGCGAGATCCCGACAGTGCGGTCGCTTGGATGTTCCGCGGCGTCGTCGTTGGGGCGTTAATCCTTGGATCGCTCAATGCGTTGTCGTTTTTCTTTCGCTCGAGCGGTTGGGGCAGTCTACTGGGCAGCCGCGAGCCCAACGATGAAGCGATCGGATTCCCGCTAACGGTTTGGGAAGAAGGTTTCGGTTATGGATCTCACCCTTTGTTGGTCGGTCCTTTTGTGACCAACATTGCGATCGGCATTGCAGCGGGACTTGCAATCGGAGCGTTGGCGATTTGGAAGCGTCCCGAGCTGAATCGCATCATGGAGAGGTTCCGCGGCCAATCAAAACAGCAAGTCAAACTGCAATTCTCTCTGCGCGGCCTGTTGATCACCACCGTTCTCGCGGCAGTCTCGGCTGCACTGGTACGATCCTTCACACCGAGGGTCGAAGTCCTTGCGGGAATCTACCTTTTTGGACCACTCGCATTGGTCTTGTTTGCCTACTTGCCCAAGCGACTCACCTGGCAACAGCGCGTTGCCATCATTACACCGGCAACCATTGTGATGATCGCCGTCGCCATTACGCTTGGCAGCGTCCTTGACATCGAATTTGACAAGGTGTTGCTGGGCATCTTCATTTGCTGGACGCCCCAAGCCGCGTTTGCTGCCGTCGGACTAACGGCATGGATCATGTGGCGCGAACATCGGGCAATCCAGGCCCAAGCCTAAGCAGCACATTCAACGACCTTGCCTTAACGTTTTCGATAGACGATGCGTCCACGTTCCAGGTCATAGGGTGACAGTTCGACGTCGACGTTGTCGCCCGGAACGACTTTGATGTGGAAGCGGCGAATGTTGCCCGAGAGATGGGCCAAGACGATGGCGCCTGTTTCGAGTTGCACTTGAAATCGTGCGTTGGCCAACGCGTCGGTCACGACGCCGCTGACGATGAAAGGTTCTTCTTGCTTTGCCAAACAGGCCCTCACTTTTGCGCGAAATGAAATGTCCAATCGTATGAGTGGACATCGACCACACGCAAAAGGTTCGGACGCCTTGCTGCTATTTCTGAATCGGCAACCGCAGCGTTTTTGATTCGCGGCCACGACGCACAACCACGTCGACTCGTTGGCCGGGCTTTCGGTTACTCAATGCGTAGTGCATCAAAGCTGGCTCGCTTTCCAGATCACTGCGACCGTCAAAGGAAACCAGCACGTCCTCTTTCTTGAAGCCAGCTCGTTTGGCCGCTGCGTGGGCACCGTATTGCCCAAGGTGTTTCACTCGCAGCGCCATTGCCGTTTGTGACAGCCCCAGCTCGCGACGCTGCTCGTCGTCGACGGGGACAAGCAGCATGCCGCCAGTCACCATGCGACGGTACGGCCAAGTCGAAACACGCCATGAAATGTCATCCGCACGTCGCCAACCGTTTGGCAACCGAATCTCGAAGTCGGCCAAAACGTCGTCACGAGAAATCACAACCTTTACCGAATCACCCTCGGGATTCTTGCCATTGAGCACCCATTGGACATCGGCGATCGATAGGATGGGCTGGCCATCGAGCGACGCGATTTGGTCGCCGGGCTGGAATCCTCCCGTTTCGGCGATCGATCCGCTGCGAACCGACTTCACAGTCGCTTTGGTGTCGGCGTCCATGATCAAGCCGATCGCTTTGGGATGCGGGTAAGGAAAGAACAGGTCGTCGGGAATCGGTTTGCCCTGACCGAGGTAATACTCTCGGCGCGCGTCGCCAATCTGGTGGCAATGAATGCAGCTCTTGACCACGTTGCCTTTGTAATTCAAGGCATCGGTAAACTTGTCTTTAAGCGAGGGGTACTTCTCGGGCGACTTGAATTCGAGCGGTTCGCCACGTTTGCCGGCCAGAGACGCTTTCACCGAATCGTACTTGGCGTGCAATTCCAAGCCACCTTTCAAACTCGCTGCGAGTCCCTTCAGTGAGACGTCGCCAAACCACTCCGTTTGATGCGACCGTGTTCCGAAGCGACCGTAGATCGTTCCGTCGGCGTTGAGCATGAAGACAGCAAACGATTGATCTGTGTCGTATTGAAAAAGGTCGAGGTCCAATCCGTTGGTCGAAACCTGTCGAACACAAACGTATTGCTCGAGCAGCGGGCGAATGACGGGATCCTTGTCGACCAAGTCATCATCAAGCTTGACGCATTCTTCACAAGGGATACATCGCAACACGACAAGGACAGGCTTGCCGCTCGCTTTCGCTTTGGACATCGCGCCGGAGATGTCGTTGTACATCCAAAAACCATCGGCAACGACACGTTTTCGATCCTCGCGTACTTTCTCTTCACGCGATTGTGCGTTGGCGACAGACGAAACGAAGCCACCCAAAGCGGCTATCACGACGAAGTTCCAAACAGCGAGACGTTGCTTCGGAAGGCAACGCAAAGAAGGCAGGCAGAGCACGGCGAGACCTCAATCGATGACCAATGGCGATGGAAAAGGCGTCACGCATGATACCTGACGGCGAGCTGGCAATGTTGAACCTAAAAACGAACAACCGCCTTGATGCAGCCATCTTTTCCGTAAGCGAACGTATCGTACGCTTCCACCGCTTGCTCGATCGAGAACTGATGAGTGATGCACCAGGACAGGTCAAGTTGGCCCCGCGAAAGCGAATCGACAAGCGTGCTCATTTGATGTCGAGCAGGGCAACGCCCCGTTCGGTAGGTCAAGTTCTTGTCGTAAGCATCGGCCGGGCTGAAGGCAAAATTGGGGGTACAGTGACACCCGATGACCGACAAAATTCCGCCCGGACGAAGCAAGCGATAGGCGAGCGATTGAGCATCAGGAAGGCCTACAAGCTCCATCACGCCGTCGGCCCCACGCCCGTCGGTCTGCGACGCAATTATTTCTGCGGCTTCGTCCGCATCGGTGAAAGCGTGCGCGCCGAGCTTTGTTGCCAGTGCAGCGCGTGACGGATTGGGATCAATCGCAACCACATTTGCGCCACGCGCGACCGACGACATCACTGCCAACAGTCCTACTGTCCCACAGCCAACAACGGCATACGTGTTTCCAGGTGAAACCTCAGCAAGTTCGGCGGCATATTCGCCGGTGCTCAAGTTGTCTCCAAGCAACAAGGCATCTTCACTGGAAACCGCGTCGGGGATTTTCAACAACGTCCCATCGGCAAGCGGGACGCGAACCAGTTGTGACTGACCGCCATGCAATCCCACGCTCTGTTGTCGCCAGCCAAACAACTGACCTTCCACACATCGCGCTGTGAGTCCTGCGCGACAGTAGAAGCACTCGCCACAATTCGTTGTGAAGGGTGCGCAGACGCGATCGCCTTGGCAAACCTTGCGAACGTCACTTCCGGTTTCGACAACCGTCCCAACGAACTCGTGTCCCATCACCGTGCCAACATCAATCCCAACTTCACGTCCAAAGAAAGGATGCAGGTCGCTTCCGCAAAGTCCCGCTAGGTCAACCTTGACGATCGCATCGCGTGATGACTCAATCGTTGGATCATCGACATGCGCAAGTGCAACACTGCGCACTTCCTCAAAGCAGATTCCTAACACCAAGCGACTCCGAACGTGATCGCGTGGCTACCGCGGCAACCCGCATTGCTTTGCACGTTTATGATGGTTTTGCGTATTTGGAGAAACGTTAACATGTGGGTATTCCGAGGCAAGTTTGATGAAGCTTACCAAGCCATGGACGGCAGCAGGAACAACGGACTGATCATCAGCCTTGCTTTGGAATAGGCCAATGCCGAACCATGTAACTCTGGTGCTGCAGGACGCAGCACAGATAAAGTACAATGCAGGGAGGGCAGACGTGGAACGGCATTGGCCATTTTTGTTTCTATTCAGCGGGTTGCCGGGCAATGAGCCGGAAACCTCCTGCGGGCAGACTTCTCCATCGCAAACCGCGTCGACCGCCACCACGCTATGGCGCGATCAACATCCAACCGCTCGCTCAGCCTTCAAGGCATCGGCAAGCCGCTGGTATTGATCGAGACTGTTGTAGGCTTGGCATGACACACGAACGACACGGGTTTGGGCACATGTTACCCGAAAAACCGGCACCTCAATCTGGTGCTGCTGATACAAACAAACTTGAAGTGGATCGACTTTTCCCGGTTCCAGCGAGTCGCCAGCAGGAAGAGGAAGACTGGCCATACTGCCAATCATGTGGTCGGGTGCTGGCCTCGAAATCTGCAAGCTGTCCATCAGGATGTCCCGGGCCGCAAGCGCAAGCTGACGATTAGCAGCGCGGTGTTCCTGCCAACCACCTCGCAAGCTTCTTAGGAACTCGAGCGAACGCACCGTGGCCAGTAGCGGCGTGGGATCTTGAGTTCCGGTCCAATCGAATTCGGAATGAAACCGCCCGCGTCCTGGACGCAACGTGTTTGCCCCGTGGCTGATGATCGTGGGACGCACTTCTTCTTGCAAATCAGGTCGCACGTACAAGAACGCCGAGACCTTGGGGCCGCACAACCATTTGTGATGGTTGGCCGTGTAGTACTCGGCGCAAAGGTCTTGGAGATCGACGTCGACCATGCCCGGCGCATGGGCTCCATCGACAAGAACACGAACGCCTTGTTGATGCGCGGCGGCAACGATCTTTTTGATTGGCAACACCAGCCCGCTGCCACTGGTGACATGGTCAACCAGCAAAACCTTGGTTCGCGAAGAAAATGAATTGAGAATCTGCTGCAAGATTTGCTCGTCCGATTCGACTGGAAACGGCAGTTCCGCAACTTTGACGGTCGCCCCCGCTCTCTCGGCAACAAAGTGCGCGACATTGTTGCAGGCGTTGTAGCCGTGATCCGTGATCACGATTTCGTCACCCTGTGACAGTCGCATTGAACGAAGTACTGCGTTCACTCCGTCGGTTGCATTGCGAACAAACACGAGATCACCAGAGCTGGCATTCACAAGTTCACCAATGGCTTGACGCACCCGATCCAATTTGGGCTCGAGTTCCCGTTCGTGAGCGAGAAACCGAACCGGCTGGCTCTCGAGCGCGTCTTGCTGTTGACGTTGGTGTTCAAGCACGACTGTTGGTGTTGCACCAAACGAACCGTGATTTAGGAAGTCGATCTCTTGATCGAGTTGCCAGTGACCGCGAAAAGGTGACGTACTGCTCATGCTTTGCTATTGGTCAATCGCTGCAGATGAATTGGTAGTGTTTGTCGACATGCCCACCACCGCAGTGGTGTCAACGAGTCGCGTGTTTCGCCGCCCACAAAGACCGCCTGGTGGAAGTCGATTGCCGGGACGAACCGTTTCGACCCAAAAAGAGGACTCATTGATCACTCCGCAAGACGTTCCGCAATCGTTTTGCTTGCGATGGCCTGAGCGTTGTTAGGGTCGGCGGCGATGGCGTTGTCAAATTCGTTGATTGCAGCAACGTAGTCCTTCGACTTCATCAGCAGCAATCCGAGGCGATAATGCACGACGGACACATCCGGTCTGGTCGGGTTCGCAGTTTCGAGGACGTGGTAGAGAGAATTCATTGCCGCTTCATCTTCGCCAAGGCCTTGCTGGGCTTCGGCAAGCATCATCCCCGTGGTGACGTTGCCCGGACGAATTCGCTCGGCGATTTCCAGTGATTCCCGAGCTTGTTCATAATCGTTCCGATCAAGGAAAAGCTCCGCCAAACTGACATGCGCAGCGGCACGGCGATTGGCATCTCTGTCGACAACGACCGCCATCGACAAGTACGACTCGGCCTTTTCCAGATCGCCGTATTCGATCAGCAGTTGGCCAAACGGCAAATAGGCTCGCGTGAATTCGCCTTCTCGAAACAGCGATTCATAACGTCGCATCCCTTCGTCGACTCTTCCAAGTTGGATCAGCGAATCCGCGAGCACGAACTGGCTTTCCAGATCACCCTCGATGAGCTCGAGAGCATCAGCAGCGAGAGGCGCCGCTTCCTCGAACTTGCCCGCCCAGTGCAATACTTTAGCGAGATTGCGAAGGGAGACGCCTTGCGAATGGCGATCGATTTGCGATCGAACATGGTCGTCGATTTTGGCGACAGCACTCTCGCTTAGACGCCTGCAATCGTCCAAAAACTGCTGCTCGACCATCGTGTCCACCAGTGCTCTCGCCAAGTCTTGATGCGCTTCGATCGTCGGATGCACGTGATCGAGGAACTCTTCCGCTCCCAAGAAGTCATGCCCCCGCTCGATGACGGCCGCCTGCTTGAGGAGCGATTCAAAATCGAGAAGTGGAACATCGTTTTCCTCGGCAACCTTCGAGATCGCAGCCTTGATCTCGTCGACCGCCCGAAGCGGACAGATGTCTTGGTCGATCGCGGAATCAAGATGCGCACGAGCTTCGACATGTCGGCCGGCGCCCAGGAGAAGACGTCCAAGTTGATAATTGGCGTACGCATGATCGGGATCGATCCCAAGCACCGCCTCAAGTTCCTCCATCGCAGGCTCGATTGCTGCTTCATTCAAAAGCTCAGCCGCTCGATCCAAATGAGCCTCCGCCCTTGCGATCTCTGCCTCGCCTAGATCGTCTCGCCAAACGCTCTTGAACGGGGAACAATCCTTTTCATTCGATGCCGGCACCACAAAAATCAATTTGGCATTGGCTTTGTCGGCGATCGCGACCATTCGGTTCAGGTTCACGCCGAAATGATGGACCACCTTGCCGCGCCATTGAACATCGCGGACATAGTCTGCCGGGCCAACGGTGTGGTTCATGATTTCATCAACCTCGCCCGGCAAAACATCGGTGGGTGTTGCCGCCTGACTTTTCGTTTTGACGATTTTGCGAATGGCCGACCATGTCCTTGTTCGCCCCAGGGCCGTCGTTGCGGATCGGACCCATCCGCCCTGGCCGTCCATCATGTCGGCGTAGGTTCGACTCTCGAGGAATTCGTTGTGCCCCGTGTAAACGATGAACAGATCAGGCTCATACTCCGCAAGCTCCTCCATCACCGACGCAACTCGGTAACTGGCATAGCTGATGCCGCCCGCATTGATCACTTGCCAATCCGTATCGGGGACGGCCACCGGCAACATTTCGCGCAGCCAACCGCAAAACGAAGTCAAATCGTTGTATGGTCGACCATAGGTCGTAGACCCGCCAAGACAGAAGATGCGTTTGGTGCTCGCACCTTTTTCCAGCGGAAATGACTGAGAGTTAAACCAGACCGTTTTGTTGTCGGCGGTTCGGACGACTTTATTGCCCTCCTCGTCCACCTCGACAGTCATTAATGGAATGCGTTTGTCGAACCCGACGTAAGGGTCTTCGGTGTCGAGCACTCGACCGACTCCGAAGGCGGCAAGCAGCGTTTCAACCAGAACAAAGAAGACCGCCGTCACGATCATCGAATAGATCAGTTTGCGATACCAAGGCAGGCTTGCGGGCGGCGCGTCGGACAACTTCGAATCAGAACTCATTGTCCGGCTGATTGTAGTCTGCAGTGCCCCGTTTGTAGTACCGAGCTTTAGCCGGAATCTTCACGCATTCCGACCCAAGACGGCACTACAAACGGCAGTTTCGGACCTGGCTCAGGGTCTTTCGTCGTCCCACCCTTGATCGCTACCGATGAGTTCAAAAAACGAATCGACTTGAGCCTCGTTCTGTGGACTCGACGGTTCCGTCCTGCCGAGCGTGTTGATGATGTGCAAAACATCTAGCGCCGATACCTTTCCATCGCCGTTGACGTCAAAGCGGGCTCCAAAATCGGCAACCGACTGGCCTTCGTCGAAACCGCCCGACTCTCCCAGGTGGTTGAGGATGACTAGTGCGTCGAGCGCAGTCATCACCCCATCTTGGTTGACGTCGAACTCCGTCGGACTCTCTGGCGGTGAGAGTGGACTCGAGTCCGCGGCGTACAATTCATGACCGAGCGTCTCGTGTGCATTCCAAATCGATTCACCTTGCACTTCGGATAGCTGGAGCGCGTCGATCGTGGTGCCCACGACCTCGGCCATCTCATTCCAAAATTGCGTTTCATCTCGAATTGGCAAGTTGGCTTGCGCCAGTGAGTCGCTAAGCGCGTCACGGACCACTTGCGCGTCCAAGCCTGTTTCGTGAGCAATCTCTTCTTCAAGCCCAACCAGGTACCCGCGAATCGGCTCGCTTGCCGCCGGATAGGCGATCGCGTCGTCATCGACGGTGTTGGTCGGTGCCAGACGCGACGCCCACTGCGCCCCAAGCTGCTCGTGAGCATCCCAAACGGAGGTTCCTTGCTGCTCGGAAATCTCGAGTGAATCGATCACGCGTCCAACCACGTCCGACACCTCCGTCCAGAATTGTGCCTCGGTTGCGATCGGGAGAGAAGCTTGTGCGAGTGCGTCGGTGATTGCGACTCGGACCGCATTGGTTTCAAGCGGCGCGGTTGACACGAAAAACAGAACTTTTTAGGTCAATCGTCGATCAACCCACCAGCCGACTCACGAAGCTTTGCCAAAACTCGGGATTTTGCCTGATAAACGCTCGCAATCGGCATGTCCAACTGCTCGGCAACCTGCTGCGCCGACAGCTCCTCGCGGGTCAGAAGCTGGAAAGCTTCCCACGTTTGCGGGTCGAACGAGGACTCGATTTGAGCGAGCAGGCGCCGGGCGACCTCCAAGTCATGTTCCTGATCCCACTGCTGGCTAATCTAACTCGACTCGTCTTCAAGCTGCTGAAGAAGTTCCGAGATACCGGTCTGCGAGTCCGCAGCAAAGCGTTTGCGTTTGATCGAATCGCGAACGCAATTGACGACGATCAATCGCAGCCAACGTCGAAACGCGCCGGGCCGACCGTTGTGCTTAAACGTGGGCAGTTTCCGTAGAACGACCACCAAGACATCCTGAGTCAGATCATCGGCATCACTTCCGACGACAGCCTGGCGCGACAACCACCCTCGAATCAATGGCGCGTAAATGTCGTGAAGACGCTGCCAAGACTGCTCATCATCCCCCCGGCTGGCTCTCATCAATAGCGTTGCCGACGTCGAATCCAAAATGCGCTCCAAGACGTTGAGGGAACATGGCGACAACCACCACCGGGAATCACTCCTTTTAACTCTACGTCATGCTCCGCATGACACAAGCACATCCGCGATGTGGGCATTCGTTGGTCATTCTTCGCATGACACAAGTACATACGACGCGGGACCTAGGCGTCGAGCTGATCGAGCAGCGATTGTGTGATCTGGTCACTGTACGTGTTAAGTTTCCAGTGGCCGGGCGACCAGCCGGAGAGGAATCGGCAAAAGTCAGCCCATGCATAGGGGTAGAGCTCACGCCATTCGGTTTCGAGTGCCGAGAATTCGAGCTCGATGCGTAGTGGCAACAGAGCAGCTTGCAGCTGCCGAAAGTAATAGGCCAGTAACTCCTGTTGCTGCTCGGCGGCTTCGTCCTCACTCAAGCAACTACTGATGAAGTAGGCAACATCTTTCATCCCGCAGCCGCGACCGACGTATTGAAAGTCGACCGCTGCCACCGCGTCTTCGCCTGTGTCAGAAAAGCAAAAGTTGGCGACCTTTGCATCACCATGCACGAGCGTTTGAAACTTAGCGGCGTTTAAGCGGGCATCGATCGTCTTGGCTGCCCGCTTGAGCGGTCCGGCCGGCATCGCATCGAATTCATCGGGCCGCGTTCCCAAATGCCAATAAGTTCCGACCGGCCACAAACCCTCTGCAGCATAGTTCATGAAGGTGGCGTGGAAACTGGCAAGCCAATCAAGGCACGCGTTCACGTCCCGCCTACCGACGCTGCTCTTTCGTTGACCAAATCCGGCGGCGTCCAAGTCTTCGAGAACGATCACCCATCCGCTCTCGCCGTCGAGTTCCTGAGCGGCGACGAATCCTGGAACTCGGCATCTCGCGCGACATGCATTCGAAAACGATTCGTAGAAAGTCTTCTCAACCTGATACGATCGCACCTTGCGCTGGTGTGAAAGGTCGCCACCCCAACCACGACGATTCTCTCGAGCATGCGAGAGATCGATGTGTTTGATGACGACACGAGAAGGCGTCACGCCGCCAAGCTCCGCACGCTGAATGACCCCATAACCGCTCCACAGGCTCTGGATCGTCTCACCAAGCTCGATGGATTGGGCGCCCGTGATGTTGGCGACGATGTCAGTGAAGGAGTTCAAGGCGTGGACTCGTGGCGGTTAGTTTTTCTATCGTTTTACAGGGAAAAGCAGCGATATTTACCGCTAGAGCAGAATTCACTACGTAGTAAACTGTGGTTTTTTGGTAAATTCGAGCGGCTAAATTTACCGGATCAGCTATATTTACTACGTAGTAAATGCACGGATAACGGTAAACCCATGAGCGTCCCTGAACCAAAACTTGAGCAAACTCTGCGAGAGGTGCTCTCGAATATCGCCGAATTTGACGTGCAATACGACGCCGATTCGCAGCCGCCTCTGTACAAAGCCTCGAATCCAAAGACGACAGAAATCCCGATCTTGGCGGCGACCTACAAGCGAATCACGCCTGCCGTGGCAGAATCGGTTTGTGCGGACCTGCAACGCCAAGCCAACTCACTCGGTGTCGAGCCTTTGCTGTATGCGGCCGTCATTTCCGAGCGTACTGCTGACATTGCTGCCGCGCACAATGTTTCCTGGATCGACTTCGCGGGCAACTGCAAACTTGTCTTTCCCAACCACGGCATCTTCATGAGTCGTACAGGGACACCGAATCCCTACGGCAAGACGATGTCCAGGAACCTGAACATCTTTTCGGCAAAGTCAAGCCGAGTCGTCCGTGCAATGCTGGAAGAACCATCGCGTGGCTGGCAGTCAAATGAGTTGGCGCGCAATGACGCTGTCAGGGTTAGTCCAGGACTGATGTCACGGATCAAAAAGGCGATGATCGACGAAGGGTACGCGATGATCTCGGACCACCATCTCTACCTAAAGCGTCCCAAAGAGTTACTGGATGATTGGGTGCAGCACTACCGTCGTTCAACTCCTCACCAAGCCGGATTCTATCTACGTGGTGATCTCGAGCAGGTCGAAAACGAAGTTGCAGGATGGTTTACCGAACAAAACCTAGAACATGCTCTTTCCCACTTGTCAGCTGCTTGGCGATTGGCACCTGTCGTCCGATATACAACGGCAATGTTTTTGGTCTCGGCCGAAGCGTTCCATGACAAGTCCCTTGATGAGTTTCGCAATGCATGCGGCGTGCAACGCGTCGAATCGGGCGCCAACCTGCTGCTATTCATTCCGGAAGATGAAAGCCACTTCCAAGGCAGGTCGGCTGATCCAATCATGACCACTTCCCCACTACAAACGTATCTCGACCTGATGGCGATGCCGGGGCGAGGCGAGGAAGCCGCTGAAGCGATCTTTGAAAAACACCTCGCCGAATCTTTTCGTCAAGCGATCGATCAACTAAGGATTCGATCATGAGACGAGAAGAAGCGGTCTACAAAGTTCTTATCGAAGCGGCAGAAGTACTTACAAAGTGTGGCGACTTCGTACTCATCGGTGGCTGGGTCCCCGAAGTGCTCTATCCCAACAAGCAACATGTCGGTTCGCTGGACGTTGACTTATTCCTGCAGCCGGAAAGCATCCAAAGCGGCATTGACCTACACCAACACCTTTGCCGCCACCATTTTCACCGCTCTGAACGTGACACACCAACGCAATATGTGCGGCAGGTTCCCGACATTCAGCTTGAAGTCGCTGTCGACCTGCTAACCACTCCGCAGTACTTAGGAAAACGCGTCCGCAGTCTCGAAATCGGAGGCTTGAAGATTGAAAGTCTTCCTGGACTCGACCTCGCACACAATCATCACGACCTCGTTGAGATTGATGTTGATCGTAGCGGCGAACATTCGCGAACGCTTTCCATCAAGGTCGTTCGCCCCGAAGCGTTCATTCTGATCAAATCGTTTCCTCTCGACCGCCGGAACAAAGCCAAAGACGCTTACGACATTGCCTTTGTCCTCCAACATCACAAAAGCCTGAATGAACTTGCCGCCCGGATGGCTCCGATCACTGAAACGACAACGGGCGAAGAAGCCTACACGCTGCTACGACATCATTTCGAAACGCTTGAGTCAAACGGCCCAAACCAGGCAGCAGCCTTTGCAAAAAGTGCTGGGCTCGATAGCGATCAAGCGAGACAGGCAGCATTCCTGAACGCAAAGGAATTGTTCACACAGGTTGCGATCTGTAGAGGTGAGTTCTAAGCGGCACACGCCGCAAAGGTTTCACGGTCAGATTCTCGTGGCTCTTTTCACTTGTGTTTGGACTTGGTTGGCTTCGGCGTGCGCGGGGCAAAGTTAATGGCGCCCGCTTGGCGGCTCGGGAGTGGGGTGACGATTTCGTCGGGGGTGGGCAGATGACTTGCAAGGATCTTTTTCAGGCTTGCCATCGCTGGATTGTCTGTTTGGTTCACCCACTCGTGCGGATCATTCTTTCGATCATAAAGTTCGGTGGTGCCATCCCAGTAGCGAATGAACCGCTCGTTCTCGGTGCGCACAGCCATGTGCCCATCGTAGACCGTAATTGCAGGATGGCTCCGTGGGGCCGAGACGTCCCTGAGCTGCGGCAGGAGCGAATGTCCATCGAGGTGTCTGGGCTTTGCTGCGCCGACCAAATCGACAAGTGTCGGATAGAGGTCGAGTAGAGACACGGGGCGTGCGCACACTTGATTGGGTTGCGTCACGCCGGGAACGCGAAACATCATCACGCTGTCAGTCGCTTCTTCCCAAAGCGTCGCCTTGGTCCAGTTCTGCTTCTCGCCAAGATGAAAGCCATGGTCACTGATCAGAACGACCAATGTGTTTTCACGATGCGAACTCCTGTCGAGAGCCTCGAGGATCCGCCCGATGTGCGCGTCGGCAAACGACACGCTCGCTAGGTATCCCCGAATCGCCTCGCGAATCATGCCACTGGCATGAATCTTCTCATCCCAACCTCGATTCACGAGTCTCTTACCGTAGGCTGGAACGTCGTCGAGATCATCGGCCTTGATCGCTGGCAACTCGATCTCGTCGAGTGGGTAGAGATCGAGGTACTTTTGCGGAACGTACCAGGGGTAGTGTGGATGAAAGAGCCCACATGAAATGAAGAACGGCTTACCATTCGGCTGTTCAGTGGCTTGCTCGATGGCTTCGATCGTTGCATCAGCCAGGAGCTTGTCACTCATCTCATTTTCATCAAGGTGAGTGGGCCCCCAATCACGTTCGGTCACCTTACCACTTGCGCTCTTTGCGATCCCGTTGAGTGGTGCACCGGGTGGCGGCGGCGTCCGTTTGTGATTCATCGAAGCATCAAACGTGACGCCCGTGTCGTAGCCGTGCGACACTTTGCCAAACTTTGCGATCCAGTAACCTTCGTCCTGAAACGTTCTGAAAAGCGACGGTACGTTTTTCAGAATGGCACTGTCGCCAACTTTGACCCCGTTCCGCGAAACACCTGATTTCCAGGGTGCCACTCCAGAAAGGAACGCAGTCCGGGATGGAGAACAGACCGGGCTCGCCGTTTGGGCGTTGTGAAATACCACACCCTGGCTGGCCAATCGCTGGATGTTCGGCGCAACGACTTTACCCGTGTAGCGAACGGGGTCTTCGAGCAACCAGGTGTTGAGATCATCAACGATCAACAGCAACACATTCATCGGCTTGTCGTCCCCCGATGCGGTGACCGATGCCGAGGTTGCGAGTGTGATGATCGCAAAAGCGACGAACGAAATCGCTAATCGAATACGTTGCATCAAGTGATATCCTAACAGTGGTTTGTGCACGCAAAATGCGAGTGATCGCCATCGCTACGCTCGCGTGAGCGTGGATCGTCCCAAGAAAACCTGCTGGCCAATGTATCGGCGCCGGGAACCGTTCTATTTTGCGGAAGTGTACGGGCGGAATTTGGGCCGAGGCTTGTAGTTCCCTTTGCCCTTTTCCCAACGGAAGGAATCACCTTCGACCACCAAATCACGTCGCGCGTTCAGTTTCACTTCAGGCTGCGCGAAGTGGCTCGGTGCCGATTTCTTCAGTTCTTCGATCACACTTGCGTATTGGGGTTGGTCGACGACATTCGTCCACTCGTGTGGGTCCTCGGTCAGGTTGTACAACTCTTCGCCATCGTCTCCGTACCGGATGTACCGCCAGTCGCGATTGATGATCGCGTACTCACCGGGTGACATGTATGGCAGAAAGACGTTTCGGTCTTTTGCGGCGGAGGGATTCTTCAACGTCGACGCGAGTGAGACGCCCTCAAGAGATTGGTGTGGTTGTTCGAGCCCGCACATCTCGACCAGAGTTGGATAGATATCGATCAAGCTTGCCGTCACGTCCGTCTTTGAACTCCGCGCAACGCCAGGCCCAGCCCAAATATAGGGCACGTTTGATGTACGCTCCCAGAGCGTGTGCTTTCCCCATTGTCCTTTTTCACCGTGGTGGTAGCCGTGATCACTCCACAACACCACGATCGTATTGTCGGCATAGGGACTTGCGTCCAACGCATCAAGAATCCGGCCCAACATGGCGTCGGCATAGCTGATGCACGCGAGGTAGCCGTGAATGGCGTCGTCCATCGCTTCCATCTTGACAAGTTTTTCGTGATGTAGGCGCTTGCGGTTCTCTCGTTGTCGGCGAATCTTTGCGGGCAGGTCTTCCAAGTCATCATCGCGCATCGGTGGCATCGCGATCTTAGCCGGATCGTAAAGATCGAAATACTTTTGCGGGCAGTAATTCGGAAAGTGGGGTGCGTACAAACCGCAAGCCAAAAAGAATGGCTTGTCGTGTTTCTTTTTCAATTGTTTGGCCGCCCAGTTGGCGCGAATCGTGTCGGCCATCTCTTCTTCTTTTTCGTTGGGAATCGCGCCCCACTCCAAGAAGAGTCCTGCTTTGAACTTCTGGCCTCTGTTGTAGACGCTCGCAGGAAAAGGCTGCGGCACAGGCGTATCGCTACTCCATGAATCCATTGGCCAACCTGTTTGTCGCTGAATCTGGCTGCGGAGGAAGAACTCGGTCCAGCCTCTTTGATCGATCGCTCCCTCGGGATGGTGAAAGAGCTTGCCCGCGCCCAGCGTTGTGTAACCGGCTTTGCTGAAGCTCGTCTGCAGCGACTCGATCTCGGGATGCGAAACGAAATAGTTCGGCGTGCTGTAGCATCCGGTTGTCGAAGCATATTGACCGGAAAAGATTGCCGCTCGACTCGGTGCACAAAACACGCCGGCGGTGTGCCCGTTGGTGAAGTTGGTTCCCCGCGCGGCCAAACGATCGATATTGGGAGTCAGTGCGTGTGGCGTCGTTTCGAGACACCCAATCCAATCGTTCATGTCGTCAACGGCCAAGAAAAGCACGTTTGGCCTTGAACCTTCAGCGCGAACCGTCGCAACGATTACGTTCAGACACAGAAAGGCGAGCAGAAGAGAGGAGAACAATCTTTGAGTCATTGCGAGACACTTTGATAGGTGGGGAATGGGGAGGGAATCGAGGTGGGGTGCGAACATGAGTTACCGTAGCCCGGCTATCTCATCACTCGCGTTTTGGAACAGTTCGCTGACGTCTTGTTGCGTCAATGCTCTATCGAATATCGCCACTTCGTCGAGCCGCCCATTCCACAAATGCGTGGAGTTGCCATCAGTTCCAAACCAAGTCGGTTGCTTTGACAAACTGTCGGCCAAAGAGTCGCAGGGAGCGGACGCCACGGCTTGACCATCCTCATAAAGAGCCAGCGAGTTTCCATTGGTGGTCATGACAACGTGTAGCCATGTCTTGGGTGACAGCGAAGTGGTGCCGCGAACGGTTGTGAGTTCACCGTCAGCGCCGCGAATGGTTGCACGAATCAATCCATCCGAATCCACGGACAATTCGAAATTGCCGTGGGCACGACTGAGGTTGGTCGCGACGATTGCGTCAGACGCCGATTGCTCTTCCAAGTAAACAAACACGACAAGCGTCATCTGCCCGGTTTCCAGCTGCGCCGACGTATCGACGCGTCCGCCGCGTCCCGCTGAGTCGGCTTTGACTCGAAGCGATCCGCCCCGAAGCACACCGCGCGCATGCGGTGGTCGGTTACCTTCTCCCGTAAGAACCACACCCGAGTAATCGGGCGGTTCACAGACGAGCCCTCGGTCACGAATGGGCATTCGATAGTAGGCGAGCGGTTGTTTCTTGCGAACGAGTCGAGGGTACTGGCCTTTCCGTTCGTCAAAGTCGCGTATGAAACGGTCGCGTGCAATCGGGATGTCGACCGGTGTGGTTGCCGATTCCGCAATGCGAACCGCCTGAGACGTTTTCAAATCAACCGCTTTGCTTTCCTTCTCCGCCAACGACCTGGGCTGAACGCGGACGAGTCCATCGAAGACGTGCACCTCGCTGGCTCCCGATTCGACATCAACGGAAAACTCGGTGCCAAAGTCAACCACTTCAGCCTCAGGTGTTTCGACCGTGAACCCGACACCCTCGGGAGGCACCTTGGCCGACAGACGGCCCGCGTGCAAAACGACCCGTGAGTCGGTGACCGCATCGAACCGCGCGGGCGCTTCGACGTAAACCAAAACGTTCCCGCCAAACCTCAAGTTCATCAACCCCCGCTTCAGTTCATAACGGCCCGTCGATAGCTCTCCGGCGTTCCAAAGCTGGTCGTCTCTTGTCAACAACGCATCGACTCGTTTTACAATGATCGCTGATGGAAGGGCATCTTGTCCGCCTCGTGGAAGGAAGGCAAACAAGAGACTGGCCGCCACCGCAAGACCGACAAGCATCGCGACACGATGTCGAGGCAATCTTGCGACGGTCGCGGTGCTCGATTGGGGTGACGACTGTTCTGATTCGCCACAACGATCCAGCGCGACCGCCTGGATATTCCTTCGGTTCAAAGAACGTCGCAGGTCGACATGCAACTCTGCTCGGCGAGCGAAGTAGCGGAGATTGGCAGGATCTTCCAACCACGTTTCGAATTCCGCTGCTTCTTCTTCCGAGACATCACCCTCGAGCATGCGGTCAATAAGTTCATCGTGAACTTCCATCATGCATTCTCCATCTCGAGACGACGCTGAACGCAGTTGGCCAGTGCCGTTCGAATGCGTGTTAGCAGGACACGCACGGATCCGCTGGTCGAGGCGATTTCTCGAGCGACCTGATCGGCGGAGAGGTCATCGACGTAGCGAAGATCCAACAAGCGGCGAGACTTCTTTGGCAACTCGTCAAGACAATCCTCGAGCGCTTCGCGCCGTTCGCTTCGTCCTTCTTGCTGGTCGGCAATCGTCTCGGCAAGTCGAAGAAGCAGTTCGTCCGAAAAAACGAGCCGACTGCGTCCTTGCGTGCGGTAGAAGTCGATCACACGCGACTTTGCGATCCAAAGCGCCCATGCGACGAAGGGGCGACCGGCATCGTACTCATCGAATCGACGCGCCAACTCCTGGGCAATTCGCTGGGTGACGTCCTCGGCATCGTGAACGCTGGAAACGGACGCAAAGACATAAGCTGAAACCGAAGGTTCAGCTTCCAACCAGCATTGTGTGAATTCTTCGCGTTTTCGCTTTTCGTCCATTCATGCGTCCGGCGCAAGGCAGTTTTTCCTGTCTCAAAGTATGCCGAACCACAACGAAAAGCGTTAACAACCAAACCCGAAAAAAACGGAATTGCGCGAGGCTGCAACCGAGATCGTCGCCGTGGGAATCGCGAACAGGATTCAGGCAGGCCAGAGAGGAGAAACTGCATTCCCGCGAGCAAAAAAGGTAGGGTGCGTGCTTGCACGCACCAAATCCAACTTCGCAAAGGAAATAGTCTGCAGCGGTGCGGGCAAGCACACACCGTACGATAGGAATCGCTGGCTAGTTGATCGTTGGCAAGCCGATACCGACGACCGGGCCAGTCGTCGCGAGTGCCTTAAGCGGCGGCGCGAACTTGGTCAGTTTGATACCGACCGTTGCCTTCTTGTACTCTTCGAGCGTGGGCGTACGGCCGAGGATGGCGGCGAGCACAACGACGGGCGTCGACGCCAAGAGAGACTCGCCTTTCTTACGATCCGAATCGGCGACGACGCGTCCTTTGAACAATCGAGTCGATGTCGCAAAAACGGTATCGCCCTTGGCCGCTTTCTCTTGGTTCCCCATGCAGAGGTTACAGCCGGGCCGTTCGAGATACATCATGTTTTCGTATTCCGTGCGAGCTTCGCTTTTGGGAAGCAAGTCATTGAACTCGAAGCCTGAGTATTTTTGCAGGACGTCCCAGTCGCCTTCCTCTTTCAGTTCATCGATAATGTTGTAGGTCGGTGCCGCAACGACGAGCGGTGCCTTGAACTGAACGGTGCCCTGTTCTTTCTCGAGGTTGCGGAGCATTTGAGCGACGATCTTGAGGTCGCCCTTGTGCACCATGCAGGATCCAACGAAACCGAGATCGACCTTTTTCGCGCCACCATAATACGAAAGCTCGCGAATCGTATCGTGCGTGTAGCGTTTGGAAACATCGTCGTTGTGGACGTCGGGGTCGGCGATCATCGGCTCGTCGATCAGACCGAGGTCGACTTCGAACTCGGCGTGATACTTGGCATTGTCATCGGGAGCGAGTGCCGGTTTCTCGCCAGATCGGATCTCGGCGATTCTCTTGTTGGCTTGGTCGACCAAACCTTGCAGGACTTGTTTCGAGTTGTCCATTCCTTTGTCGATCATCATCTGGATTCGGCTTTTGGCGATTTCCAGCGATTCGATCAACGTGTCGTCTTGAGAGATACAGATCGAGGCTTTCGCCTTCATTTCTGCTGTCCAGTCGGTGAACGTGAAGGCTTGGTCGGCAGCGAGTGTGCCAATGTGGACCTCGATGATGCGTCCTTGGAAGACGTTGTCACCGCCAAACTTGTCGAGCATCTGCGATTGGGTCGCGTGGACCACGTCACGGAAGTCAACGTGATCTTGCATCTTACCTTTGAAGGTCACTTTCACCGATTCGGGAATCGGCATCGACGCTTCACCTGTGGCGAGGGCGAGAGCGACCGTTCCCGAGTCGGCACCAAACGCGACCCCCTTGGACATGCGGGTGTGCGAGTCACCGCCGATGATGATAGCCCAATCATCAACCGTGATATCGTTGAGCACTTTGTGAATCACGTCGGTCAAGGCGTGGTAGACACCTTTGGGATCGCGCGCTGTGATCAACCCAAAGTCGTTCATGAACTTCATCAGCCGCGGGATGTTCGCTTGGGCCTTTTTGTCCCAAACCGAAGCAGTATGGCATCCCGATTGATAGGCACCGTCGACGATCGGCGAAATGATCGTTGCCGCCATCATCTCGAGTTCTTGTGAGGTCATCAAACCGGTTGTGTCTTGCGACCCAACGATATTCACTTCAACGCGAACGTCGGAACCTGCGTGCAGGACCTTTCCAGGCGTGGTGCCAACCGCGTTCTTGTTAAAGATCTTTTCGACTGCAGTGAGGCCTTGTCCCTCGTGCGAGATTTCTTTCGACGGAGCGAACACGGGCGGAACATCGATCCCGAGCGCCTTGGCGGCAAAGGTTTGAAGTTTCTTTCCAAACACGATGGCGTACGAGCCACCGGCCTTCATGAATTCAACCTTCTGAGGTGTCAGCGCACTCGAAATATCGATCAGCTCTTGGTCACCGTTGTAGAGTTTCTTCTCTTTGGTGTTGATCGTCAGGACCGTACCGGTATCCACCGAATAAGTCTGTTCGAGCACGGGCTCGCCATCATCATCCATGACGACATTGCCATCGCCATCAACCTTCTTGACCCAGTTCTTGAGGTCGATGCCGATCCCACCTGTCACCCCAACGGTGGTTAGAAAGATCGGCGAGATGCCGTTTGTCCCAGCCACCACGGGCGCGATATTGATGAATGGAACATAGGGACTCGCCTGCTTGCCAATCCAGAGCGCGACATTGTTGACGCCCGACATTCGCGACGAACCGACACCCATCGTTCCCTTCTCGGCAATCAACATCACCCGTTTGTCGGGATGCTGCTTTTGCAACTCGACGAGTTCTTTTTGGGCGTTGGCGTCGATCAAGCACTTGCCGTGCAATTCGCGATCAGATCGGGAGTGCGCTTCGCTGCCGGGCGACAAAAGGTCCGTCGAGATGTCCCCGACGCCCGCGATGTAGGTGACAACCTGGATCTCTTCGGGCACCTCGGGAAGCTTGGTAAAGAACTCGGCTTTGGCGTAGCTTTCGATGATCTCCCGCGCGATCGCGCTGCCGCTCTTGAAGGCTTCTTCTAAACGTTCCGTGTCAGCTTCGTAGAGGAAGACTTGTGTCTTGAGTACGTCGGCAGCCTGTTTGGCGATTGCCTCGTCATCACCCAGTGCCAAATCGAGCAGCACTTCGATCGAAGGACCACCCTTCATGTGCGAGAGTTGCTCGAAGGCATACTCGGGCGTGATCTCGGGTACATCCGCCTGGCCGAGGATGATCTCTTTGAGGAACTTGGACTTCACGCCAGCGGCGCTGGTCGTTCCGGGAAGCGTGTTGTAGATGAAAAACTTCAGCGAGTCTTCGCGATGTGGATTGCTCGAGTCTTTGATCTGCTCGATGATCTCACTTAGCAGTTCTGCCCCATCGATTGGCTTTGGGTGCAAACCCTGCGTTTTGCGTTCTTCGATTTCGTTGAGATAGTCGACGTAAGTATTCATACAACGTGATTGGTGATTTGCAGGTTCTCAGGTCGTAATCGAAACGCATCGATTGCGTCGTCGACTCACCTGGTTCTTTCAGTTTTGCTGTTTGCAAAGTGGTCGTAGCTTCGGTGGACTCAGCGGGAAGGAAGCGACAGCCTGGGTCGCTCGAGTGAGCCGCCTTAGCGAGCCGATTCGGCCGCCAACCGAACCAACGATTTGCCCGAATCTTAGCATTTTGCTCGAGATTCGTCGCCCCGTGTTTGTCAGTCGACACATCGGAACACGGCTGAGTTTTTCTCCGGTTTCGTGCCGCATTTTAGGGCGAATCGGAGGACGATCCCCAGGCAGTAATCCAAAAATCTTGTGCGGTGCGATGCTCCTCGGTGGTTTCGTGGCCAAGTCGGAGCGGCAGGTTGCCTGCGCGCCCGAGATAAAGACGCGTGGGCGAATCAACGGACCTTAGCATGTCAAACGTTTGTGACGCCCATAATCTCGGCACGTTAGACACCCCGGGTTCGTTCGACACCCGGCACCTTCCACCAATGGAATAGGCACAAAGGACACGCATGATGGTCGCGCGATCTGTCCCCTCACTCCTGCTTCTGGCGTTCTTTGTTGGCGATCCAATACTTGCTCGCGCTGGCGATCCACCCAATGTGGTACTTCTGTTCGTTGACGATCTTGGCTGGAACAATCTGGGCTATCGCGATCCTGAACGATTCGAAACGCCGAATATCGACCAGCTCGCTGACGAGGGAATGGACTTTCAACAGTGTTACGTTGCCAGCCCCACGTGCAGTCCCAGTCGAGCAACACTGCTAACCGGTTTGCACCCTGTTCGGCTAGAGATGGTCCGTCATATTCCGACCGGTCCCAAGCATCCAGATTTTGATCAATACGGTCGCACGGACGTGGAGTTCAATTTGTGGAAAACCGATCCGGCACAATTCCCATGTCGCAATTGGCTTCCGCTCGAACACATCACTTATGCCGAAGCGCTTCGGGAACGTGGTTACTACAACCTCTTTGTGGGCAAGTGGCACCTCGGACATGAACCGTATCATCCGATCCATCAAGGGTTCGACCGTCAAATTGGGACCAGCAACTTCGGGCACCCCAAGAGTTACTACCCACCGTTCTCGCCCCACGGTGAAGTCTTTCCTGACGCAAAAGACGAATACCTGACCGACCGACTCACGGACGAAACGGTTCGATTTATCAAAGAGTATCGGCGAGACCAGCCGTTCATGATTTCGCTTTGGTATTACAACGTGCATTCCCCAAATATCGGCCGGAAGGACCTCAAAGAGAGAGTGGTTGGCACACCAGGCCTGGAAGGGAAACGTGCTGACTATGCCGCGCAAGTGGCGGCGGTAGACGAATCGGTCGGCAGGATTCTTCAGGCAATCGCCGACAAGAAGATTGCCGAGAACACCATGATCATCTTCACTTCCGATCAGGGCAGTTTGTTTGAGTGGTCACCCTACCGCGGTTGCAAACGATCCGACACGCTGTGTGAAGGGGGCTCTCGAGTGCCCCTGATTGTCCGCTGGCCAAATGTGATCGATGGCGGCCAAACGAATTCAAGCATCGTGCAAACCACCGACCTCTTTCCGACACTCGTCGAAGTTGCAGGAGGCGATCCATCGGATTTCGATCGACTTGATGGAATCTCGTTGTTGCCGACGCTGAAGTCGAACGGTGAACTCGTTCGCAACGAACCGCTTTTTGCCTACCGAGCCTACGAAGATCTTTATGTCTCGGTGCGAAAGGATCATTGGAAGTTGCTGGCGTACCGAAGTGGCAAGGTGAGTCTTTACGACATGGACAGCGACCGCGCCGAGCAACACGACATCGCGAAGGATAAGCCCCAAATCGTCACCTCCTTGGTCGAAGAACTCAGGACCTGGGAGAAACGCATGGGCGTCGAAGAGTATTCGGGGGTGCAGTGAATGTTAACGACTGACACGTTTGATCGGTTCACGGTATATTCCGCGTTTGCCGGGAAAACGAAAGCCAACTTCCACGCTTTGAATCGATTGCTTCCATGTCTGTTGAGGCCCTGATCCGCCACGTTCATCATCATGCGGGAACCGGCGATGGTGATGCGGTCGACTCCGATTCGCTGATTGGCATTTTCCAGGCGTTTCGTCCAGACGGAAAACAAATACCGGGAATCCTCGATCCGGTGCCGGAAGGGAAAGCGATCGAAGAGCGTCTCGATCTGCTCTTTTCGGCCGCTGGTGAAGACCGTCGCCCTCAAGGTGGGCGCGATGCCTACTTCGTTGTTCGCAATCCCCCCAAGCTTGATCCCGATGATGCCGAGCAGACAGCAATCCAATGGCTGACAGGATTACGATCTATCTCGGATAAGGTGGGCGATGAAACCTTGTCGAGTCAACTCGATCCCGTTCCGGAGATCCGAGTACTCGAAGGCACTGCTCCCAAGCATCCCAAAGACGACGCCGAAAAGAGCGAGTTGCTGCTGGCGATTCAAAACAATGGATCGGCGCTCGTCAGCAAGCTCGAAGACGAGGCTGGATTTGCCAAGGCATTGCGGCCAGCGTTTTACTTCACTGCTTGTGACGCGATGCTACGCGACTACCTGATGTGGCCGATCTATGCCGAGCGAAGTGGCCTGAACGATCCTCTCGAAGCCTACTTCAAGCTCTGGCGACACGGCGTGAAATACAGAGTCTTTCGGCCCAATTTGGTCGATATCTACCTGCCGCGTTCCTAGAGCGGCTTCGCGTGGAGACGCATTCCGATTCCGGAACAAGCGGGTGCCACCGTCAAGCGATCTCCAACGCATGGCGTGTTCGATTGAGTTAGAATCGGGCCGACCGGCGGCCGCCGCTGGGCTGTGTTTTCTTGATTGTCGCCTTTCGCTCCGCGAAAGTAGCGTCCGTGAACGCAACTTTTGCGGAGCAAAAGGCGACAATCACTATTCGCACACTCGAAATCACACCACATCTACCCAATGTTCCATCTCATGCGTCCTGTACAGATTCTTGGTCGGCTTGCTTGCCTTGCGTTTGCCGCCATCCTTTTCACAACCACAGTGTCGGCCGAGGAAACACGTCCAAACATCGTCTTTATCTTTGCGGACGACCAATGCTTTGACACCATCAATGCACTTGGCAATGAAGAGGTGGAAACGCCGAACCTCGATCGTCTCGCCAAACGGGGCACGACTTTCACCCATGCCTACAACATGGGTTCCTGGAGTGGAGCGGTTTGTGTCGCTAGTCGCACGATGCTCAACTCGGGTCGGTTCGTTTGGAACGCCAATGCAATCCATGCAACGTCGGACCAGGAACGTCAGCAAGGGCGTTGGTGGGGCGAGATCATGAAGCGAGCGGGCTACCGCACCTACATGACGGGCAAGTGGCACTGCCGAGCGAGCGCGGACAAATCGTTCGATGTTGTTCGTGATGTTCGTCCTGGCATGCCCAAAGACACCAAAGCGGGCTACAACCGACCGCTTGCCGACGGAAACGATCCTTGGTCACCATCGGATCCGAAGTTTGGCGGGTTCTGGGCAGGGGGCACGCACTGGAGCGAAGTGGTTGCCAATCACACCGACGACTTCATGGCCGAAGCTGGCGAGCGGAACGAACCCTTTTTCATGTACCTGGCCTTCAACGCTCCCCATGATCCTCGGCAGTCGCCGGCCGAGTATGTGAATCGCTATCCCGTTGACGACGTGCAAGTGCCCCAGAACTTCCAGCCACTTTACCCTTACGCCGAAGAGATCGGCGCCGGCAAGAAACTGCGTGACGAAAAGTTGGCGCCGTTTCCTCGCACTCCTCATGCCGTCAAGGTTCACCGACAAGAGTACTACGCCATCATCACTCACATGGACACGATGATCGGTCGGATGCTCGACGCATTGGAAAAGACGGGAAAAGCCGACAACACTTGGATCTTCTTCACTGCTGACCACGGTCTTGCCGTCGGCCAACATGGCTTGCTGGGCAAGCAAAACCTCTACGACCACAGCGTCCGCGTTCCGTTCATCGTTGTCGGTCCCGGCGTGAAATCGGGACGCAAGATTTCGGAGCCGGTCTACTTGCAGGACATCATGCCCACTTCGTTGGAACTGGCCAAAGTCGACAAGCCTCAGCACGTTGAATTCAACAGCGTCCTGCCGCTCCTCGAAGGTGGCAAGAGTCCGTACAAGGCGATTTACGGAGCCTACCTCGAAAAGCAACGCTCCATTCGAACCGATCAATACAAGTTGATCGCCTACCCGAATGCAAACGTGCTGCGGCTTTACGACATCAAGAATGACCCGTTAGAAATGAAGGATCTGGCGGATCAGGCCGGGATGAAACCGGTATTGAAAGACCTGTTCGCAGGATTGCAGAAGCTGCAAAAGGAAATGAATGACAGCCTCGACCTCAGCTCACTAGCGCCGTAGCGGGTTGTCATATTCTCGTGAGCCGAACGCGCTAGCGTCGGGCCCTAACATCCATTGGTAGCTACGCTCGCCAGAGCGTGGTGACTATGGAAAGCTGGCTGCTGCTGGCACCACCTTCTGGCGAAGGTAGCTACGGGAGTGTGAAGGACGCGGAGCGTCCAATAGGTGCGTTACCACGCGGAGCGGGGTAACGAGAGATGCTATTGTGAGCCGAACGCGCTAGCTTCGGGCCTTACACGGTTATCCATCTCGGAGGGCCCGACGCTATCGCGTTCGGCTCACGTCTGGCAAAACATGCAAACTCCGTCTGTAAACTTGATCGTCATTCGTTCGCCCGACATGGATCGGGCGAAGACGTTTTACGAAATACTGGGGCTCACTTTCTCAAGACACCGTCACGGAACCGGCCCCGAGCATTTGGCGGCTGAGAGCACCGGTTTCGTGTTCGAGATCTATCCTCAACGCGACGCGGCAAGCGCGACCACAAGTGTCCGAATGGGCTTTGCCGTCGCGGAGGTCGATTCGCTGGTCGCTCAACTTGCCGAGCAGGGCGCCACGATCGTTTCCCCCACAAAGGACTCGCCCTGGGGTCGACGTGCCGTGGTCAAAGACTTTGACGGACACACCGTTGAGCTGTCGTGTCAGACGACCGGCAAGCCATAGCCTACTGGAAGTATCCCTTTGCCCCTTCGAGGACATTGGTGGCGGCGACCGACGCGAGAATCAAACCCATCACTCGCGAAATGACGCCAGCGATTCCAGGACCGATGAACCGCGATACCTTTGTTGCGGTCAGCATCAGAAGCAGCGCGCATCCAACCACCAACAACGTCAACACAGCGGTCGACGCTTGATCGACCAGCGTGTGCGTCTGGTTTTCGGTAAGCAACACGACGGCCATCATTGCACCGGGTGACGCGATCGAAGGGGTCGCTAACGGAAAGATCGCCGTGTCGCTGACGCTGCGCAGCATCTTCGTTTCGGCTTCCGGCTTGCTTTCGCCAAAGATCATTGTCAAAGCAAATAGGAACAGGACGATCCCGCCCGCGATTTGAAACGCGAGCAGCGGAACGCCCATCGCCAACAACAGCGGTTCGCCCACGGCGATGAAAAACAGCAACATCCCGGCTGCGGCAAACGCGGCAATGTACGCAGTCCGCCGGCGTTCTTCGGCCGTTTGATCGGCAGTTGCCGAAAGAAAAACGGGGATCGTTCCGATCGGATCGATTACCGTCCAAAGCAATACAAAGGTGGTGAGGGCTTCTTGCATTTGATTTCGGGCAGGGTCGGTCGTGTGCTGTTTTCATTTCGACCAGTATTGCGCCGAATCTTATCCGTCTCCGCAACCCGGGGGTGAATGAGCGATGCCATTCGGCGCCCCCCCTGGTCGAAGCGATCATCGCTAGAAGTTGGAATGCGACCTCCATTGCCCCCACGCTCTGGCGAGCGCAGCGACGGCCTGACCCATTCGCTACGCCAGCGTGGGCGTAGCGAGATGCATCAAGGCCAACCGAAATCTACTCGCCGAAGACGGCGACTCGGTTGAGGTGGAAGATGCCGCGTCCGACGAGTCCGATGCGAATGTACTTGGCTCGAACGCCTGCGGGCAGATCGGCAGTCCATTCGGCTTTCGGTTTCTCGGCATGCCAAACTTCCTTGAAATCCTTTCCATCATTGCTGACCCAAATCGTCAGTCCTTCTGCACGCGAGAAGAACTGTGACTCGAGTCGATTCTGCAGCCAGATGTGTCGGATGTCCGATTCCTTTGCCAAGCGAATCGTAATCGCCGGCTCTTCCGCTCCGTCGGCCGAATGGAACACAAATCCCAAACCTGATGGTTTGACATCGGTAAGCAACAGATGAACCCGATCGTTCCATGACGAGTTCGTCATGGTCGGACCAAGTTGGATGTCAGCATCACGCGAGATTTCGGCAAAGCCATTGAACGCACGAAGCTTTGGCTCCTTTGTCGAGCGTGCCGTGATCCATCCGTCAGGTCGAACCTGCATCGTGATCTCTTTTTGACGCTCAAGGAACGCGATCAAATCAAGGAATTCGATCGGGGCAATCTGCGCCATCAAGCCTTCGGGCATCGAGCTGGCCTTCATGTCACGGCGCACCTCGATGTCGTCCGTTGCAATGTCAACTTGCTTGCCGTTTGCAATGCCTAGCGAAACCGTTTCGTCGTCTTCTTTGATCACGAAACCACGGTGAGTCTCGCCGTCAAAGTCCAAGATCTGGACCGTTTCGAACCCTTTGGCAATTTTGTCGTTGGGCAGCAAGATGCTGCGCACGATTTCTTCCTTGCTCAATCGCCCAGCGACCCCTGTCAAATCGGGACCGAACGCCTTGCCGACATCGCCAAGTTTGTGGCAAGCCGAACAGACTTGTTTGAATACGGGAGCTCCGCGATGAGCCCGACCGCCACGCACACGCAGCAACTGCTGGACGGCCGACAATCGTTCCGCTTTCGAACGGTCAACGTCCTCGGCGATCTTCAGAGGCTTGACCGCCGCGCCGCCAGGGCCCGTCATCCGCTTGTGCAATTCGAGGTACGTCTTTGCACGCTCGGAGGAACCGGCCAACAGTTTGTCGAGGTCCGCATCCTGCCATTGGCCTTTCAAGGCGTGGAGCGTGTGCTCGAGCGTGTAGTCAATCCAGTAGTCGGTGGGATGATTCGCAATCGCGAGCGCCAAAGCGGTCGCTTCGGGGTCGTCAAGGAAACTAACACCACGAGCCGCTTCGAGCCGAACGCGTGGGTGCGAATCGTTGATGGCGGTCTTTAAGCGTGCTTTGAAGTCGGACACGCGGTCGCGTTCATTCGTGATTGTATGAATCGCCGCAGCCCGGGCGCGGTATTCATCCGAATCCAGAATCTTGTCGAGCAGGCTCGCATCGAGATCACGGAAACTCTCCTGAATCCACATCGCCTCGCAGAGGCGCATTGGGTCGTCAACACCTTCAATCCACTTTTTGACCGCGGCGTACACTTCCGATTTTTCGCGATCGCGAATCTCACGACGAATACGGTACCGAGTACGAAGCTCGTAGGTCGAACTGAGGTGTTCGAGCAACTCAGGAACCGACTTGTCATCAAGGGTAAGCGTTTCGAGCAGATCCTTCTTTTCATACACCAAGCGGTAGATCCGACCGTGCGAATGGTCGCGATTGGGGTCACGCTGCGAATACTGCATGTGGCCGATCAATGCGTTGCACCAATCCCCAAACCAAACCGCACCATCGGGGCCGATCTTGGGATCGACCGGACGGAAGATCATGTCGGTCGAATCGAGCAAGTTTTTGATGCGTTCGCCTTCGAAACCAGCGCCGGCTTCTTCGTCGCGAACATTGAAGCGAGTCAGTCCGTGCATGTTGATCACACATGCGTAGATGAATTGACCTTGAACATCGTCAGGCAAGTGACGCGAATAGAGAAACTCGTTGCCAACGGCCGGCCGCATGTTTTCGTTGTCAAAAACAGGCTCCATCGTGCGCCGCGAGCTGACTTCCTTTCCGGCGAGCGGAACGAGCCAGTGTTGTCGAGCGTTGGTTCCGTCACCAACGATGCCGTTACCCCAACGATCGAAAACGAGGCACCAAGGGTTTCCGTAACCGGGCGTGCGGTAGTGTTCGATCTTCAACGAGTGTGGGTCAAAGATGTAACCGCCACCGGTGCTTTTGTTTCGAAAGGGCCCCCAGGGAGTTTCGAGAGTGGTCGAGAGCTGAATGCCTTCGAGCATGTGCAGGCGTCCGCCGTGAGAAAATTCCCATGCGCCCACAGTGTGGTGCGTGTCATCGGTCGCGATCCCGTCGATCACTTGTTCGACATAGTCAGCTCGATCGTCACCATCGGTGTCTTTAAGGAACAGGATGCGGGGTTCGTCAACGACGAGCACGCCGCCATTCCAGAACTCGAAACCGGTCGGACAAATCAATTTGTCATAGAAGGGCGTGCACTTGTCGGCCTTGCCGTCTTTGTCGGTGTCTTCAAAGATCAGCAATCGGTCGTTCGGTTTCGCAGCACCGGGTTGCCATTGCGGGTAGTTCGCCATGCACGAGACCCACAAACGGCCCTTGTTGTCGAACGCAATCTGATTCGGATTGGCAAGTTCTGGGAATTCCCGTTCCGATGCAAAGAGTTCGACCTTGAAACCTTCTGGCACGGTCATCATGTCGATCGACTCTTCGGGAGTCGGGTAAACCAGTTTTTGCGGCTCGCGCATTTCACGAAAATTCTGATCGCGAGTGCCGAACATCGTCTCGGGCTCGAAGACATCTCCCGTAGCCGAATCATCAGGCGAGTCGGGTACGTCGCGTCCGGCAGCGAGATTCCAAATGTATTGGTCACGCACCGCGACCATATTGCGAATCTTGCGGTACTCGGTCGGGAATGTTTCGGTATCGAACGTCCGCCGGCCACCATAGACGTACCAACCGTTGAGCATGCGGTAGTCTTGTTGGTGAAACCACGACTTGTCGTTGACCCAATGACGCACCCTGTCAAACGCCTCGCGATTTGACGCCTGTGGATGCTTGCCACGAAACAGGCTCTTGTCGATCAAGCTGGCCACCAGAGCGTCGCCACGCTCGTTCATGTGGACACCGTTGGTGGTGTATTGATTGCCTGGATCGGCACCAAACATTTGCTTGGTCAAATCGAACAGGTCAACAAAAAGATGGCCGTCGTCGAGAGCGACTTTCTTGATCGCGGCGTTGTACTTGGCCAGACGAGCGTTTTCCTGGACACCCGATGGCTGTAGCGGATTGCCCGTCGCTTCGAATGCAGTCGGCCCAACCAGGATGAACGAAGGCGTGCGTCCATCCTTGGCAAAGTCCTTGGCAAGGTTGGAAAGATAGAGTCGGTAAGCCGACGCGAAACTGTTGATGGTCCCCGCGTCGTCGCCAGCAAACGACTCATTGAACCCGTAAAAACAAAGGAACAGCTCGGGAGCGAAAACCTTTAGCGGATCGTCGATCTTTGTGTAGTTGCTTGGACGCTGTCGATTAGAAACCTCGTCCGCTGGCCAACCAAAGTTGCGAAACACCAATTCCTTTTCAGGAAATCGGGTGTGCAACATGGTTTCAAAATGACCGTATTCATTCATCCGCTCGGCAAGGGCGTTGCCGACGGCCGCGATACGCAGGCCTTTCTGCGGAACGAATGCGCCGTCAGTTACTTTTTTTTTTGAGGACGCCAGAAATCCCAGTTGGGAGTTCCTTTGGGGTCGTTGGCAGTCGGTGTCTTGCCCAGGTCATAATCCGACGGCTGCATGTCGGCATCCTTCCACCAAGTCTTTTCGCGGATGAAACCGTAGAAGCTTGGATAGAAAGGATCGACGAAAGCGACGTCTGCCTTTTCAGGGACTTCCATTCCGGTCATGTGGAAGGCAGCGTTGACGACCATGCGACGCAGGCCTTCGTTCAAAAAGTCGACCGAAGCGCCCCCCGTGGTGCAAAACGATTTGCCGGCCGTTCCCGAAGGCGCGGTGTATGGATGGATCCATGCGAAGGGTTGCATCGGATCATTCTTTTTGCCCGCGACGTCCTTCGAGCTCGGTTCGAGCGATTCCGTGACGGCCGCTCGCATCAAAATGTTGTCTGCATCGGTCAAGTGAATCACGCCATAGACGTCACTGAGTGCAAAGACATCGCTGACCGAATTCAGGATGGGGTGATCTGCCTTGCCCTCTTCGACATAGCCCCGAGCACCTTCCCTCTTGTGCCCACCGTGATGGCTGACCCATTTTTCGCCAAGAATGTTCAGACCAAAATCAGCGAAAGCGAGCGAGCCCCCGAAAGTGCCGTCACCATTGAACGCGTGTGTTGACGTCCGAATCCCGATGATCGGTTTGCCGGCGTTGAGGTACTTGGTGACGTGGGCAGCTTCTTCTTCGTTCGGTTTGCGGAATCGCGTGCCGATGATCATCAAGTCAGCATCATCGAGTGCTTTGAGTCCACGAAGACCAAGTTGGTTGTTTGGATCGATGTAGGTTCCGTCTTCCGAGTGAGCGAAGACAACGGTGCAATCGAAACCATGAGTTTGACTGAGGATCTTGCCGAGCATCGGCATGGTTTCCTCGGTGCGATACTCTTCGTCACCCGCAACCAGAACGACCTTCTTGCCGTTTGCCTTGCCATCGGCCGGAGCGAAATGGAGAGTGTGGGAATCGGCCAATCCGACCGAAGCGCCCAGACCAACCGATACGGACAGCACCGCGGCAAAGAGGGCACAAAAACGCAAATAGGGCTTCATCAAATTCTGCCTTTGACAATCTTTTCAACTGAAGTTGGGCTCGAACGCATCAGCGGACGAGTTGAATCAAGAAACGATTCAGGCGGGTGGCATCGTGGAGTCCATTGTACACACCATTGCGAATCTGTCTTTGGGGCCTCGAAAGTTGCCCTAAACCCCTTCCAGGACGGGGTTTACGCGGCTGATTCCGCGTTGCAGCCCGAGTGATTCGTAGGGCGTTTACTGGCACGCAACACAGTGCGGGAGCGTTCTGTGCCTGCGAGCACACGCCCTACTTGCCTGTTCTAGAGCGATTCGATCGGGATCCCATCGTCGGTCGCCTCGGTTGGGCTGCCAAAGGAGGTCTGAAAGGTCTGGTCGGGCGCAACGCCCAATCGCGAAAGCAGCGTCGCTGCCACCTCGGCAACACGATGCGTCTTTCCATCGATCGCGGTGCCGTCCGCGTTGGTCTGACCAATCACCTGACCGCCGCGGACGGCGCCGCCGGAAAACACAACCGGCGTGCTGCTGGGGAAATGGTCCCTTCCATTGTTCGCATTGATGATTGGCGTGCGTCCAAAGTCTCCCATCCAAAGGATCAGGGTGTCGTCCCACAGTCCAGACGAAACCAAATCATCCATCAGTGCCGACCAAGCTTGGTCCATGGGCCGAGCCAATCGTTGCACTTGCGCGAAGTTGTCGGTGTGAGTGTCCCAGCCGTTGAGTTGCACTTCAACAAATGGCACGCCAATTTCCAACAACCTTCGAGCCGTCAAACATCGTCGACCAAAGAGGTGGTCGCCATAACGCATGCGCGTTGCGTCCTTTTCTTGAGCAAGGTCAAGTGAGTTGCGAAACGGTGTCTCGGTGATGCTTTGTAGCTTCGACAGCATCGCCGAACGTCGTTCAACATCAGGAAAACGATTTCGATCATCAAAGCCTTGCCCGAGCTGGCGAAGCAGATCAATGCCGGCGTTTCGGTTTTCGATCTGTCCCAACAATTGCTTTGCCGAATCTGCATTCTCGATCGCGAAGGCCGCATGATCGGGCCCACAATACGCCGGGCCAATCGACTGGTCACCGAGCAATACGTAGTTGGGGGTCGCGGTGGCCTCCTGCTGGAACGAGATCACCGAACCCAACGCTGGACGCGGAAAAGCGGGAACCAATTGAAACCCGGTATGTAAATAGTACTGAGCGCGTTCGTGCTCTCCTTCGTTGGATGTCACACTGCGAACCACAGCAAGCTTGTCAGCGCGTTTGGCCAGTTGTGGTAGATGCTGTGATAGATGGATGCCGGGCACGTTCGTGGCAATCGCCTCGGTCGGACCGCCGGTGGAGGTACCAGGTTTGGGGTCGAAAGTCTCGAATTGACTCGGGCCACCGTTCATCCACAGGACGACGCATCGTTTCGCGCGTGAATTGGAGCTTCCCCCTGCAACCTCAGCAAACGTCTGGCGTGCCGTTGCCAACAGGGCAGCGCCGGTCGAAACCGAACTCAAGAATTGTCGCCGAGTCGATTCAAACATGGTTTGTTTGGACATTGGACCGTGCACCTGTCTTTCAAGTACGCGACGTTCAGTGATTGAAACGAAATTCGTTGCTGTTGATCAACGCAAACACAATTTGCGATTTGTTGCGGCCACGACAGAGGCTGAGTTCGCTCGGAGTGGGGCTGCGACTGAGAATCTTTTCGTACAACGCGTGGATGCTTGAATCGCGAAACTCATGTTCTTCGACCAGTCGCTGCATCACGTTTTGAACGGTATCGCGATAGTTCCATGTCTGGCTGAAGTCATCGTCGATCGAAGATTGAAGCGTTCGTGCGAGCCTACGTCCGCGCTCGGTGCTGCTTAGCCGGATGCCCGTTGCGGTCTCGAGTGAATTGAGAAGCTGGACAGTCGTCATCGGTTTGGGGACATAACTCGCGAACAACGCGTTGGCTTGCTCGGAGAGATTCGAGTGACCTGATTCCCGCTGGTAGGCATCCGATTGGCAAATCATTCGCACCAGTGGACGGAGCTCGAAATCATCGTCGCGAGTTTGTTGGGCAAAGAATTCAAGCAGCTCGGGAGCAACCGCAGCTCCGTCGACAAAGCTGTCGGGCGGATCAACGATGCCGCGTCCGAGCAACTGGTACCAAACTCGGTTGGCGTAGTTTCTTGCAAACGGTTTGCATGTCGTCACGAAAAAGGCAAGCTCATCACGCCAACGGTTTGTGGTCGGCTCGGCACCGGTCAGGAATCGCGGTTTATCTTCTTCGCGCACGTTGCGAGGCGTTTCGATGACGCGAATGTTCCGCTGCGAGACCGGCGAATAGGTTGCGCTGCGAAAAAACTGGTTGAACTTTTCGAAATCCTCACTCGTCCAGCGATCGAACGGATGGTCGTGGCATCGAGCACAATCAAGTTGCACACCGAGAAAGAAGCGTGACACCTTGACGGCGGGTTGTTCTCGATGACGCACAACAAAGTTCACCGGACCATCAAACGCAGACTCGCCCTCGGCCGCGATCAACTCGCCCGCAATCTCGTCGTAGCCGACATCATCGGCAAATGATTCTTCGAGCCACTTGCGGAGCGGCTCGCGACTCACGTTGAAGGCGCGCGTGCGGTAACCAACAAGCGACGCCGTCCAAACTTCGGCCCAGAACCGTGGGAAATCCTCACTGGCCAAAAGCTCCTCAATCTTTGCGCGACGATCGGGGCGTTGTCGAAAATCAACCAATTCCTGACGTGTTGGGATCCGCCCCATCAGATCGAGGCTGATGCGTCTTAGGAATTCATCGTCCGAACATACCGGCGCTGCTTTGACGCCGGCCTTACGGTGGGCAGTCGCCAGAAAGTCATCGATCTCGCCGCCCCAGCCATTTCCCGCCAACGAGATTGCAATGCAGAGAGCACAGCTAAAAATCCGCATTTTCGCTCTCTCGTTTGAGGTCATCGACCTGCCTCACGAACTCGACGATCGCTGGCCGGCGTTCTTCCAGGATGCTGTACCGACCATTTTCGACCTCAGCCAAATGATCGGCGATCCATTGATCAAGTCCGTTGGTCGCCGTTTGCGCCAAAGCGTCGCGCAACGCATCACCGATGGCAATCTTTCCTCCTGGCGACATCATCACTTCCTTGAGCACTTGATCGGTGATCAATTCGGTCAACTCGGTCACTTCGCGGCCGCGACGTCGGGCGATACGAGCCTCACGGAAAATGCCTGACACCAAGCCTGTGATCTGTTGCTCGGTGACGTTGGACGTGTTGATTGTTAGCGTCCCATTGTCATCCTCAGAAAGGAAGCTCGCGAAATAGCGATCAACAGCGACCGAAACATCCGAGCCGGCATATTGAACACGACTCGCAGTGCGAACGAGCGTGATCTCCATGCCCATCGCCCTTTTCAATTTACGATCAAGCTCGGTCTCTTCGGTCATCTGACTGACGAATTGCCGGAGCGGTTCTCGGAGTCCTTCGGTGACGTCCACGACGCGTTGCATCGAAACCACCATCCGCTTGATGTTCTCGGCCACTTCGTCGCGCATTTGCAATCCCTCAGCGCCTTCAACGAAGGAGTTGTCGAATTGGCCAATGATTCGTTCGGAGAGTTGACGCGGTGGCTGGTCCGAATCGATCAGTGGCAACGCCAACTGCGTCGTGACAATCGGGTGAGCGAGCAAGCGTTTGAGGTCTTGGTGCATCGGATCGGTCGGCGCGATATCGTCGGCAAAGTCGACAAGGTCCTGCTGCAACCGCTCGATCAACTTTCTGCGTTTTTCAAACTGCTGGATTCTCGCCTCGGTTTGTTCTCGCGCGTCGGGACGCAGTGCATATTTCCCGTCCGCACGTTTGGCGATCACATCGGCATAGACCCGCTCGAGACTTTGCATGCCGGCCAGCTGCGTTCGGATTTGACGCGAGTACAGGATGACGGGTGTCGCATCATCAACGAGGAATCGATGCACCAGCTTGTCGAGATCCGATTCAACCTTCAGCGCTGCCGCCTTGTCTCGCATCGACTTTTTCAGCTTGTCGATGTCATCGTTAAGCTTCTTGGACTCCGTCGCCAATCGGAGGTAGAGGTCCTTGCGATCTTCCCTTAGCGCAAGACCATTGTCGGTTCGAGTAAAGTTCTCTTCGAAGAACTTGGGAACCGCTTCGTAGCGAGCGAGGAGCCGCGCCGCGTTTTCGTACGCTCCAACGCGATCACGCAAAACGATCGTGCCCGGTCGCGTTTGCAAGGCATCATGAAGCGACTGCGTCAGCTCGTCATCGATCGCGAGTTGTCCGGCAAGATCCTTTGCTGTCTCGATCGATACGGCTGGCGGCTGCGAATCGCCGGAACCGTTTTGAGCCTCTTGCGCGACCAATTGAATCTGAACGCTTGAAACCATAAGCAGACTCAGCATCGCGACGATCACAGCGGCTCGTTTTGCGAGGGAACCATTAGTTTGGTGAGTTGAATGCCCTGCTAATTGCTGCAATCGACGCTTCAAACCACGTGGCCGTGCTGCGGACGCAATGAGTAGCGAGCGCGACGTCCCTTGCGAAAGCGTCAATAACGCTGCTGCAAGATCACCGGCGTGCTGGCCACTTTGTCCAATCGCCTGTGCGTCAGCCGCGATTTCGGCGTTTTCCTCGAGACGCCGCGCGGCGTACCAAGCAAACGGGTTGAACCAATGCACGAGGACAACCAACTGGGCCGGCAAAGAACGCAGCAGATCCCGACGACGGTGGTGGGCAAGCTCGTGCCGGATCACCGCTTCTCGCTGATGTTGACTGAGCAACGACCATTGGTCAGCAGGAATGACAAGCCTGTTTCCCAGCGGCGTCATACAAAGGAACGGCCCCAGGGTCGGATGAACAACAAGCCGCGGTGGTGACGTGGTTCCAAACTGATGCGAGACTCGCTCGTATTCGTCCAACCAATCTTTTTGTGGTCGCCAACAGCGGCGCAGCGAAATCAACAGACCGGCATACGAAGCAGTGGAAACGACCAACAGCAAAGCCGATCCGATCAACCACAACGCGACACACACGGAAGCGATCCCAATCGATGGCGTCTTGCTGGGTGATTCGGCGTGGTGTGGTGCGACCGTCGCATGTGCAACGCCGCTATCGATATGCGCTCGTGAAACCGCTGCGGAGCTCTCCGCCTGCGGCAACGTGGTCGCAGGTGAGGCCCACTCGGACGACGTCGGTTCCGGGGGAGCGTACCATGCCACCTGCAAATGCGCGGGAACCACGATCATGCCGGTGATCAAAACCATCGACCAAACCAGGCTCGCTGTTGGCCCACCCACATCGCCAAGCCATTTTGTCCCGCCAATCGCAAGGCAGGAGGCGACGGCAAGCAACAAGGAACCACGCAACAGGTTCGGGGAATAATCAAGCAACGTTTCCCAGATCATTTGTCCCCCTCCTTCGATCGCTTTTCGGCGTCGCGAACAAGCTTCTTGAGTTCGGAAAGCTCGGTCGCCGTGAAGTCGTTTTTCTGAACCAGATGTGCGACGAGCGGCAAAACGGAGCCGCCCGCGATTCGTTGGACGAGCGAGTCGAGCTGGCTGGTGTCGATCTCTTCAGGGCCTACCGCGGCGCTGTATCGCATCGGCTGGCGGCCAACCTTTTCGCGAGTCGCGAGTCCCTTTTCGACAAGTCGATTCAGGCGAGTTTGGACGGTCGTGTAGGCGACATCGTCCGGCAGCTGCTCGTGGGCCTGAGAAAGAGAAATAGGCCCCTGTTGCCACAGTAGGCTCAGCAGCTCCAGGTCACCTTTGGAAGGGCGTTTCATGATTCCCCCGCAACGAACGACAAAAGCGTTTACTTACACTTGCGTAATTTTTACTACTGGGTGTAGTAATGTCAAGTTCGTTTTTTTGGTCGCAAAATAGGGTGTGTGCTTGCACGCACCAATCGACGCAAATGACGGTATTGCCAGCGATGATCAGCGGTGCGTGCAAGCACACACCCTACAAAACTCACGGCCTACTTGCGTTTCTTACGACGGTTACCGCAGCAACGTTTGAACTTCTTTCCGCTGCCGCACAGACAGGGGCTGTTGCGTCCGACTCGTCCGCGACGCTTGGGCAGGGCACCGGCGAGGAATGACTTGGTGTCTTGGCGGTAGATCGATTGCAGCATCTCGTAGAGCTGCGGATTCTTGCGTTGGAGCGTCTCGGGTTCTTCGAAAAAGTACTCGGTCAAGACCGCGAGGTATTCCGCTTGATTTGTGTACGCGTAGCCATCGATGTGATGACCGCGCCGATCCCCCTGATCGAGTTCCTCTGCGACCCATTGAATCCATGGGGCAACCGTCGCCGCGGGAATCCCAGCAGGAAGCCCATCAACCGAACCATCGGCTTTGTCGACGAGGTGTGCGAATTCATGAATGCCGACGTTGCGTTTGTCGCCGGGATTTGCAAAACCTGAAATCAGCGCGGGCTTGGACAGGATCATCACGCCCGAGAGATGGTTGACGCCAACCATGCCCAAAATGTTTCCGTCGCCTCCGACTTCCGCTGCATAGTTTTCGTCAAAGGCGCTCGGATAGATCAGCACTTCGCCGAGTCCGCTGTATTCCCAATCGTCAAAACCGAAGACAGGTATGATCGCACTCGCGGCAACGAGAACACGAGTTTGGTCGTCAACCTCGGTGCGGATCCCGGTGATCGGCGTCTCGTCGATAAACACTTTGACCATATCGCGAAACCGCTGCTTCTGGTCCTCATCAAGCCGCCGAAAGAACTCGACGTCTCGATTCAGGCAAACTTCCCATTGCGGTGGAAAGGGCCCTGCAATCACGGTTCGGCGGCGTAACGTTTTTCGGCGTACGAGCCAATAGACAACCGGTATCAGCGCCAGGAGCACCAACGCGAGTAGCGAGGTTGCCGACGACAACGCGACAATGGCCGCCACCACAACGACGCAGACGATCCAAGCAACGAATCGGTTGCGGCGGTTATGAAGCGGCGTAACAAGCATGATTAGGGTTGAGCGTCGATTGCTTGTTTGAGGCGGATCGCTTGGTGAACGTCAAAGCCGCCTGGTGCGTTATCGATAAGCCAATCGGCATCCTCGTGGGCGGCCGTGCGGCGACCGCTAAGCGCTCGTGCTTGGGCTCGCAGAAACCGGAATTCCGCGTCCTTGGGGTTCACCGCGACCAATGCTTCGCAGTATCGGGCGAGGGCTTCGGTGTCGCCTTGATTTCCCGCAATCCCCATCAAATTACGGACCACGCGCGTCAAGATTTGCTGGGTCGACTGCGGCTCGAGATCAGACGCGATCAGTCGTCGACCACCGGTGGCGACCATCAATGCAGCTTCTTCCTGTGACATCTTTTGGCCACGATTGAACACATCGATCAGCTGAGTCTTTGTCTCTTCGCCTTTCTCCGTCACATGACCAACCACGAAGTGACCTGGAAGTCCGATGCCTTCAATCTTGAGACGAAGACGTTTACCAAGCTCGATGTAGAGAATCGACATCGTGATCGGCAAACCTTCGCGTTCGTCGATCACACGGTTCAGGTGACTATTGGCCGGATGATAGTATTCCATTCGCCCTCCATGAAAACCGTTCTCCTGGAACAAGTATTGGTCGAGCGCGGCCAGACGAACCTCTTCGTCCACGTCTTCATCGAGCCCCGAGGAGATCTCGTTGGCCATTGCTTCGACGCGTTGGACGTATGCGTCAACGTCGACATCGGGATCGTCAAGCGCAGCGACCAGCAACGCTCCCCGCAGCAACGCATCCGGACTGTTTGTATTGGCGTCAAAAAGTTTGGCCAGCTCATTCAGAGTCGGCGCGGTTCGAACATCAGCGGCAAGCTTTTCAAGTTCTTCGGCTTGCTGTTTGAGTTGCCGTGCGCGTTGCAAGATTGCCCGTGAGCTCGCTTCGTCACTTTCACTGAGCTTTGCGACGTCATCGCGCGTTGCCGTCTGCCCCAGCTTCGAGTCGGCATCGAGTTTCGTGAGCCACTGCTGGGCAAATTCCGATAGCGGTTTCGGCGCCAGATCTTTTCCAACGCGAAACCCTTTGAAGTCTGGATTGGTGCCTCGAAACTTGACCAGACCGAGTTGTCCGCTCGCGAGTTGGTCGTCCGTCGAATCAAAGATCAAGTGTTCGTTCAGGAAACACTGCAGTCGTTTGGGCTCTCGGCGAATCCGTAATTTGTTCCACGCACCAGGCAGATAGTGTTGCGACGGTTGGTCATCAAGGATCTCCCAAGACTGGACGGTTGGCCCTTTGAAACAGGTCAGCCGAACGCGTCCGCTTGAGGGATAGAAACCGTAGTGGCGGTCTTTCCCATCGCTGCAGAAAGCCAATCCAGCTGCCCCCGATTCATCATCGAGTTTGACAAAGACTTCGACATCGTAGGGCAGCTCTGGTTCATCGATCGTTGACAAACAGAGCGAGCGACCGCCAAAGCTTGTTCCGTAGCCGCGTGCCGAAAGGATCCCGCCGCGCTGTTGCCATTTCGAACCGAAAACCGGCTTCCAGTCTTGGCCATCAATGCGGCCAAGCATGACCCATCGATCGAACTTGATCGGGTTGGGGGATTCTTGCAGTGGTCGAAGCTGGGCGACGGGAATGGCGAATCCAAGGTTGTCATCGACCGCCGACTTCATATTCACGATCCCGCGTGCGCGTCCCTGCATGTCGACGATCGGCCCGCCGCTATTGCCGGTTTGGATCGGCATGGCAAGCTGGATCATTCGCCGACCTTCAACTTCGCGAACAGCAGACACAATCCCTTCGACCACGCTGTTCTCAAGCCCAAGAGGATTCCCAAAGGCAAGCACGCGCAGACCTTGATCCGGCTCTGCCTCGACGGCAAGCGGAATCGACGGCAGCGACTCTTCTGTCTTGACGCGCACCAGGGCAAGGTCGCCGGCACGATCGGTCGCCTCGATAGTTTCAACCGGCAAACGGCGTCCTTCACGTGTTTGAATCGAGAACTCGCGTCCTTCGTCGATCACGTGCAAGTTGGTTGCAACGAGTCCGTCCTCGGAGATAATGAATCCCGTCCCCATGCCGACAGTCGTTCCATCGCGCCCTGATACACGAATCGTGACCACAGACGGCTTGATCTTCTCGATCAACTCTTTGACCGTCAGCTCGTCGCGCTTGCTGCCTTGTTCCTTCTCAACGTCGGTCTGCGCAGCTGCACTACATGCAATCAACAATGCAGCAGCGAGGGCGATCGTTCGCGGCATGTCCGAACCTTACTTGCGGTTACTGAACGACCAGAATGGCGACGGCGTGTGAGCATCAGCGAAGTACTTCTTGGCTTGCTCGACTTTGTCGGGGTGCTCTTCAGCGACGTTCTTGTCTTCGCCAATGTCATTGGGCAAGTAGTAAAGCTCGATGGGAGGGTTGGCTTGCTTTCGCAAATTCAATTGAACCGCTTTCCAATCACCAAAACGAACGGCGCGTTTGCCGCCTCGCTCGTAAAACTCCCAATACAAATAGTCGTGCTGAGCTTGGTTCGGCTTTCCAAACAACTCGTGAGTGATCGAAATCCCATCGATGCCCTCAGGTGCCTTCGCACCCGAGAGCTCGCAGAAGGTTGGCAGCATGTCCCAGTGGGCTGACATCAAACTGGAGGTCGTGCCCGGTTTGATCTTGCCTGGCCAGCGCGCAATCAGCGGAGCGCGAATGCCGCCCTCGTAAAGGTCTCGCTTAAAACCTTTCAGCGGACCGTTGCTATTGAAGAACACGGGATCGTGGCCACCTTCCTGGTGTGGACCATTGTCGCTCGAAAGCATTACCAACGTGTCGTCTTCGAGATCGAGTTCGTCAAGCAAGGCAACGATCTGGCCAACCTGTTGATCGACAAGCGTCATCATCCCAGCGAAGCATGCAACGGGATTCTTGACGTTCGGTCCAGAATACTTGCCGACCACATCCTCGAACTGCGGGAACTTTTTGCGAAACGGCGCGACATACGATTCGGGGGCATGCATGGCGGCATGCGGAATGGCCGTGGGGACAAAGGCAAAGAACGGCTTGTCTTTATTGTCACGGATGAACTTGAGCGCCTGCTCGTGAATGAGGGTAGCACTATAGGTTTCGCCATCCATCGGCACTCGCTCATGGTTGCTCCACAAGTGTGTGGGGTAGTACGAATGAGCTTGGCGTTGGCAGTTGTAACCGTAGAACACGTCAAAATGTTCCACCGGATCACTGGTCGAACCTGGTGCGCCAAGTCCCCACTTGCCAAAGGCACCCGTGACGTAACCTTTGTTTCGAAGCAACCGTGGGATGGTCAGGATGTCGGCGGGCATTGCGGCTTGGCCTTCCGGCTTTACTTCGCGATTGCCACGGACAAAAGAATGTCCCGTGTGCACGCCCGTCATCAAGCAGCACCGCGTCGGAGCGCAAACCGTGCTTCCCGAGTAGTGGTCGGTAAACCGCATGCCTTCCTGGGCCAGTCGATCGATGTTCGGCGTCGAGAAATTTGCCTGGCCGTAACACGACAGATCTCCGTAACCCGCGTCATCCAACAGGATGTAGACGATGTTTGGCGGCTTCGATTCGGCTCCGTAAAGAATGCCGGAAAAGAGGAACGCGAGGGCGAGGTGAAAGAGTGCGAATCGACGAAGCATGTTGTGGTGGGCTGCAGTTATGGAAGGAAGTTGGTCGTAGGGTCTTACTGTAGTCAATTTCACGTCCGTGTGGAGATGACGCCGGATCGCCGCAAAAAGGCGCAAGAGGGCAAGCTTATCGGTCAGGTAAAACGCGAGCACCCGTAGCGGATGCGCGTTCCTTGGCAGCCAAATTCACCCCGGTCCACCGATTTCGACTGGGCGTCGTGCTTTGCCGGCAGGGTACACTAGACAGGGTGATTTCACCCCACCACCAACTTTGTCCCAGCACAGGATTGGCATTGGTATGAACCCTTCACGTGTCTTGGCGGTTGCAACGACCTTGCTTTTGGCGTCCCCCGTCTTTGCAGCTGACTATTTCCTTACCATCGGTGGCGGTTACGCACGCGAAGGGAATCAAGCATCGCTCGAAGCAAACGTTCGGTTTCTGCAGGAGATCTTGATCGAAGAGTATCCATCGCCGCCATCGCACATGATCTACTTTGCTGATGGCGAAGACGATGGCAAGGACTTGCAAGTCGCGGTCAAGCGGCCAAGTGTGACGGCCAAGCAATTGGTTTCGCGATTGCATCGGTCGCGAACACGTTCGAGCAACCCGGTAACGTACCGGGACCACCAAGTGGCAGGGATCGCGGGGTCGACTTCACCCCAGAACATTCGCGATGGCGTCAAGGAACTTGCCCTTCGCGTTGGCGCCGGCGATCGGCTGTTCGTCTACGTGACCGCCCATGGCAGTTCTGCCAAAGGCAAAAACAAGCACAACACGACGATCAATTGTTGGGGCCGAAAAGCGATCTCGGCCGAGCAGTTCACACAAATGCTCGATGGCCTCCCCGAAGACGTTCCTGTCGTGATGGTGATGGCCCAGTGTTACTGCGGCGGTTTCGCACACGTGATCTTTGATGACGCCAACGCGGACGAGCGACTGTCGAAACACCTGAGAACTGGATTCTTTGCCCAGCAGCACAACTTGCCCGCAGCTGGATGCCGGCCCGACATCGAAAACGACGAAGAGTACAGCAGCTTTTTCTGGGGTGCCTTGGTCGGCCGCAGTCGTAACGGCAAAACGAAATCGGACATCGACCTCGATGGCGACCACATCGTTTCACTTGCCGAAGCACATGCTCACGCCGTACTGGCAAGCAACACCATCGACATTCCCTTGCGCGCGAGCGAGTCGCTGCTGAGACACTACAGTCGCATGCGGCGTGCAGACGACCCGCCAAAGTACCAGCGAGACGAAATCCCGGATGTTCAATCATCTGATCGCATGATCGAGCTACTCGAGCATGTGCCAGGGACGCTGGAGGAATTCGCTTCAACGGCGCGGCCTGATGTGCAAGCGTTGATCATGGGCCTGACCGACCGGCTTGGCATCAGCCTTGAGTCGTCACTCGGTGAAGTGGTTGCGGCCTACCAAGCCCAGCGAAACACCTTTCATTCAGCACGACGTGACTATCGCCGAAGTTGGCGACGGCGATCTGGAACATCAAAGTTGCGTGACGAAGTGTTTGAAGCGTTTCCAGATCTCGCCGACAAAGAGAACTGGCACAAGTCGGAATTGTTTAGCGAAGACCAACGCGACGGTTTGCTCGAAGACATCAAAGCAATGGACAGTTTCGCTGCCTACGAACAATCGCTTCAGAAACGTCGCGATTTGGCGCAAGCATCTGAAGATTCGGAACTCGACTACATCAAGCATCGCCGCTTGGTCGAAACGCTCGTGTCGGTCTCATTGGCCAACAACTTGCCACTGTTTGCAAGTGACCGCATCGTCGACCGCTACGTCGACATGGTGTCGATGGAGGAGACCGGATTGGGTCGCTAGCCGAAGCGCTGTGTGTTTTGTGAGCCGAACGCGCTAGCGTCGGGCCCTCGAAAGCCCGTCATGCGGAGCATGACCTACAAAGAAGGGCGCGATTTTCGTGAGCCGAACCGACTGGCGTCGGGCCTTGCACTCCTCGACGCATCTCTGGGGGCCCGACGCTAGCGCGTTCGGCTCACTCCTTTACCAACGCCGAATCAGTCCCCTGCAAGCGAGCCCAAGTTCGACTACGATATCGGTCCCCGCCACAGCATCTGCTGCAGAATTCTCCCACCTTTCCTGTCCCGGCATCGAATACGAGGCGAGCATGTCGAAGAATCTCCCCAAAAACTCACTGAATCGACGTCGGTTCATTCAAGCATCCAGCGCAAGTGCTGCCGTTCTTTCGGCTGGTGTTTGGAGCGAAGTTGCCGCTGACGAGTCGAAGTCGCCAAACGAAAAAATCAAAATCCTTTGCGTCGGGACCGCCAACCGCGCCGCTGAAAACGTCAAAGGTGTCGAGGACGAAGAAATCGTCGGGCTCTGTGACGTCGACAAGAACTACCTCGACCGAGCTTCGGCAAAGTTCAAGGACGCAGCGACCTACGCCGACTATCGCGAAATGATCGCCAACGAAGCCGACAAGGCGGATGCGATCGTGGTTGCGACGGCCGACCATAACCACGCACCTGCTGCGATTCGCGGCATCAATGCGGGCCTGCATTGCTACTGCGAGAAGCCTCTCACGCACACCATCAAAGAAGCTCGCTTGATCGCCGAAGCGGCAAAGCGAAAAGGTGTTGCGACGCAGATGGGCACACAGATTCACGCCGGTGAAAACTATCGCCGTGTCGTTGAAATCATCCAAGCGGGAACGATCGGTGATGTGACCGACGTTCACGTCTGGGTTGGCAAAGGTTGGGGCGGCGGCGAGCGCCCCGAAAAAGGACAAGCTCCACCGGCTCACCTGAGCTGGGACCTTTGGTTGGGACCCGCGCCCGAGCGTCCCTACGCTGCCGGCCGATACCACCCAGCTCAATGGCGTCGCTGGTGGGACTTTGGTCAAGGAACGCTCGGAGACATGGGCTGTCACTACATGGACCTTCCATTCTGGGCGCTCGGTTTGCGTCATCCGCTGACGGCCGAAGCATCGGGACCTCCCGTGCACCCGGAAACCTGCCCTCTTGGACTGAGCGTGAAGTACACCTTCCCAAGTCCAAGCAACCTGGCCGCGCCAATGAACTTCACTTGGTATGACGGCAACATGACGCCTCGCGAAGTCGCGGGTGAACGCGTACCTCACAGCGGCGTGATGTTTGTTGGCACCGAAGGCCACATGTTTGCCGACTACGGCAGCTACCGTTTGTTCCCGAAAGACAAGTTCAAAGGGTTTGAGCCACCTAAGCCATCCATCCCTCGCTCGATCGGCCATCACGCCGAATGGATCAAAGCGTGTAAGGATGGTTCCGAAACAACATGCAACTTCAACTACTCGGGCGCTTTGACCGAGACCGTGTTGCTGGGCAATGTCGCTTACCGATCCGGCAAACCAATTGAATGGGATGCCGAGAACTTGAAAGTGACCAACGTTCCGGAAGCAAACCAGTACGTCGACAAAGACTATCGTCCCGGCTGGGAAGTGGTCGAGCACAAGGCCTAGACCTCCAACGGTCTTGGTAGTGGACGAGGCAACGAGTCCTCGTCCACTTCGATTGAAGACGAAGGCATTGGGATTGCGAAGTTTGAGGGACTCGTGGCCTCGTCCACTACGAAAATTAGGGACTCGTGGCCTCGTCCACTACGAAAATGAGGGACTCGTGGCCTCGTCCACTACGTTGAATCAGGATTTGACAAAGCAATTGGCATGAGCGTACGTGAATTGATGGTGGCCAGCTTGTTGGTCGCTGCGGTTGGTGTTGGTGGGTGCAGCAAAAAAGAAGAGGCCGCCCCGGCGGTATCCAACACTTCTGCTGAAACACAACCGAAGCCCTCCGAACCTGCGGATGATCCGGCCTGTGTCGCGGCGCTCGAAGCGGTCGCAAAAAATCTGCGCGTCGAAGGCGGTTATGTCGTCGATGTCGATCTGCGCACGACCGACGTTGGCGACGAGATCCTTGAGCACCTGCTCGGCTTGCCTCGACTGCGCGCCCTGCGGCTTGCGGAAACGAAGATCACTTCCGAAGGTTTGAAAACCGTTGGTCAGATCAAGACGCTCAAAGCACTCGATCTTCGCGTGTGCGAGATTGATGATGATTCGCTCAGCCATTTGACTGGATTGACCGAATTGGTCGAACTGCGTTTGTCTGGAAAAGGACAGATCACGGAAGTCGAAGACGCTGGCATGGCCCACGTCGCCAAGCTCACGAAACTGCGCAACCTTTCCCTCGATGGTCTTTGGATCTCTGAAGAGGGCATCAAGACACTGACGCCACTCAAGGGATTGCAGCAGCTGCAACTTGGAGAGACGTTGGTTGGCAATGAAGTGATGCCAATTCTCGTCAACTTCCCCAAGCTCAAGAGTTTGCGGTTATCGAAAAATGGCCAACTCGATGCGACCGGCCTCGCTGGGCTTCCAGCACTTGAAAACCTCGAAGAACTTGACTTGAGCGAATGCACCGCGTTTTTTGATGACGCGTTGGAGTCCGTTGGCAAACTGACAAAGTTAAAGAAGCTCAATCTTTGGCGTGCACAAATCGGTGACGCCGGGATCGCCGCACTCGCTCCCCTAACCAACCTTGAAAGTCTTAACGTCGACAACACGCGGATGACCGACGAGAGCATGCCAACGTTTAGCGGCATGACCAAGCTCACATTCTTACATCTCGGATCGACCGGCATCACTGACGCCGGCCTGATACACCTCGAGCCGCTGGTCAATATGGAAAAACTCATCGTGACCCGGACGGAGGTCACCAAAGAAGGTGTGGCGGCACTTTCGCCAAAACTGCCCAAAGCCAAGATTCAGCTTCTGTACATCGAAGGCCAGTGAGCGATTCGTCGCGTGGCGGTTCGAATTCCTCTTTCGCCAGCATGCCCCGCAAACGCGCGTGCCAGCTTCACCTGTAAACCTCCCACCTTCTGGTGAAGGTAGCGACGAACCGACGTTCGATTCTTGTTGTGGCGCGTCTGAGTGCCATACAATGCATCCAGTTGAATTGCCCGTGCACTTTTTCTGGATCCATCCATGTCTACCGTTCCTCCGTATCAAAATCCCCACCCTTATGCGCAACAGCCCGTCCAGCCGCAAAAGAGTGGCATGGGTACTGGCGTGATCATCGCGATCGTGCTGGGGGTCTTGTTCGTGGTCGGATTGGTTTGTGCCGGAGTTCTGGCCGCCCTGTTGTTGCCAGCTGTGTCCGCCGCGCGTGACGCTGCGGGCCGGATGCAACGCCAGAACAACATGAAGCAAGTCGGACTTGCAATCCACAACTATCACTCGGCGTTTAAAGCTTTGCCGCACACTTACACCGAAACTGCCGGAGACGTCGTCTTCAATTGGCGGTTTGGGATCAGCCCATTTGTTGAGGGGCAGGCTGCTTGGAGCATGTACGTCGACCAGCCGAACCACACCAAGGCCGGTTTCGATTCGATAAATTTCCCGACTCCGATGGCTTTCCAAGCACATGGCCAGCCCGACGGACAAACTGGCATCTTTGCCATTGTCTCGGACGAAGCAGTGTTCCACCCCGAACCGAACAAGACAACGAGATTCCGCGATATCCTCGATGGCCTTGCCAACACGGCGATTGCGATCGAATTCCCACATCGGTTTACCAAGTGGACCTCGCTCGAAGACATGTCACCAAACGAAGCCTACACGACCCTTCAATCAATGGACGACCAAGAGGTCGCTCACTTGCTGATGGGCGACGGCGCGGTGATCGCCGTGACATCGACCATCGATCGAGGTCTGTTTGACGCTCTTGTCACTCGAGCTGGCAAAGAACAAATTCAGCCGTTGACCGATTTTTAGCGACGACGCGTCATTGCGTCGAATTCTTGACTGGCACCATGAGCACCGAGATTCATCAGTGGCTCGCCGCTGCAGTTGAAGCGGGCGCGTCCGACTTGCACATCCTCTGTGGTCACCGGCCGACAATCCGTCTGCATGGGCAACTGATTGCTCTGGACGGGCCACTGCTGGACAACCCATCCGTCCAGCAGGCATTGTTTGCCGTTTGTCCGGAAGACGCACTGGTGCGATTCCAATCGCAACACAACGTTGACTTTGCGTTGCAGATCGACCTGCAAGGTTCGCCCCACCGGTTTCGCACCAACTACTACGTCAGCAATCAAGAACTTGGCGCCTGCTTTCGATTTATCCCTGATCAGATCCCGGAATTTGATTGGGCAGGATTCCCGAAAGAACTGGCCTCGCGGTTGATTGACTTTCGCAATGGGCTGGTCCTGTTCACCGGGGTCACTGGCTCAGGCAAGACAACCTCATTGGCAATGGTGATCGAATTGCTCAACCAAGCTGGTGGGCAACGAATCATCACGGTCGAAGACCCCATCGAATACCTCTTTCCACGCGTCGAAGACTCGATCGTGACCCAGCGCGAAGTTGGTCGAGATGTCCAGTCGTTTGCGGATGGCCTGAGGTACGGATTGCGGCAAGATCCAGACGTGATCCTTGTCGGCGAAATCCGCGATCGCGAGACCGCACAAATGGCGTTGAGTGCCGCAGAAACGGGACACCTCGTCTTCAGCACGCTGCACACCCGCGATTGCAAAGGTGCCATCTCGAGATTCACGGACCTTGTCCCCCAGAACATCCAAACGGAGTTGCGGTCGCAGTTGGCGATGAGTCTGCGAGCGGTCGTGAGTCAGCATTTGCTTCCGAGCGAAGAGGGAGACAAACGCGAGCTAGCGCTCGAAGTGATGTTCAACACGAATCCGATTGCCAGCGCGATTCGCCTCGGAAAGATCGAAAGCATCGATACCGGGATCATGACGGGACGTGCCGACGGCATGGTGTCGCTGGCCGAATCGATCCGACAACTGCAGGACTCGGGTCGAATTAGCCGCGAAACGGCTGCGAGATTCTTGTAGCGAGTCACGCCCGCTCACTCGCACGCCTGTTTGACCTTGGCCGGGCCGGTAGCCAGAATGCGACGGCGCGAATTGGAATTCGCCACCCTTCCCGTCCCAGGAACTCTCCCTCCCGAAACAACGATGCACAAAAAAGCCACCACGCTCTTTGCCATCCTACTGACGTCCTTGCTCTCGTCCTCGGCAAATGCCGAGCCCAAACCCAGTCCTTCTCGCCCCAACATTCTGCTGATCATGGCCGATGATTTGGGGATCGAGGGACTGGAGTGTTACGGCGGCACAGCCTATCGCACGCCCCGATTGAACGAACTTGCAGCGACCGGCTTGAAGTTTTCACACGCCTATGCCCAACCACTCTGTACGCCGACACGCGTGCAACTGATGACGGGCAAATACAACCATCGCAACTGGATGTACTTTGGCATTCTTGATCCAAAGGAAACGACCTTTGGCCACCGAATGCAGAAGGCGGGATACACCACCGGCATCTTTGGCAAATGGCAACTCCAATCGTATGACCCGCCCGATTTGCCGGGCGCCGAAAAGCGACGCAGTAGAGGCATGCATCCCAAGGACGCCGGCTTTGACCGCTATGCGCTCTTCCATGCGTTGCACACCGAAGACAAGGGGTCGCGATACGCAAATCCCACAATGCTTGAGGGCAAGCAAGGCGAGCCCGGACAGGTCAAAACCTACGACGGAAAATACGGCGAAGACATCTGGGTCGACAAGATTGTTGACTTCATGGATGCAACACGTGATGAACCGACCTTCGTCTATTACCCGATGGCACTGCCCCATTGGCCTTTCGAGCCGACGCCCGATTCGGCCGATTGGAATCCACAGAACACTCCCGAAGAGAGCGTCGAGTACTTTGACGACATGGTCGAGTACATGGACAAGACCGTCGGCAACTTGCTCGATCGATTGGATCAGCAAGGTTTGCGGGACAACACGCTGGTGTTGTTTTACAGCGACAACGGAACCGACGTGAAAGTCAACACTTCGTTCGAAGACGGGCGATCGATCCAGGGTGGCAAAGCAACGCCGAAACAAACCGGAGTGCACGTTCCGCTGATCGCACATTGGCCTGGCAAGATTGAGCCAGGGGTCGATGCAAATCTTGTCGACGCATCCGACTTCGTCCCAACGCTGCTCGAACTCGCTGGGTCGCAGTTGCAACCAAACGAAACGATCGACGGAATAAGCTTTGCGAAACGATTGTTTGGCCAACCGGCCGAACGTGTTCGGGAGAGTGTGTTTTGTTGGTACGACCCCCGACCAGGCTGGGACAAAGAACGTTTCAACCGCCACGTCTTCGCACTGAATAAGAACTACAAAATGTATCGCAACGGCCGGCTCTACAAATTGACCGACCGACCGCTCGAGGAAGTGGAACTTGATCCTCAAGCATTGACACCGGAGATGCAACGCGCCAAGACGCAGCTTCAAGACGTGATCGAGTCGGCATTGGCGGGATCCGACGAACCGCCATTGGTCGGCGCCTACGGCAAGCCACAGCACGACTTTTTGTATGTACCAAAGAACGGGAAAGAACTCGGGCAAATCAACACGCGACTGTTAAACGAAGGCGAGGAGTTTGCCTACGGAACGGAAGCCGAGCAAAAACTTTGGATCTTCAAACCCCTTTCGGTGGTCGGCAACGAACAACGTCCCTGTGTGTTCTTGGTTCATGGCGGATCATGGGGCGGCACTCCACAAGCGCTCGCTGCGCAGGCCGTGTACCTTCAGCGTTTGGGATACACGAGCGTGGTGATTCATTTTCGCCCGCCAACCAAAGGGAATTCGGCTGCAAAACAGGCGGATGTGGTGACACCACATGACACGTTGCGTGATGCGAGAAACGCCTACCGCTGGGTCGTCGCCCATGGCTCGAAACACAATATCGACATCGACAAAATCTTCGTCTCCGGCGGCAGTGCTGGAGGGCATCTTTCGTTGGCATTGCCCACAATTGCACTCTCCGATGACCCCGTGATTGAAAAGATGCCGGCCGGATTTGTGTTGTTCAATCCAGTGGTGGATTTGGTTGATGGTTGGAGCGGCGGACGCAATCGTTGCAAGGCGTTCGGCATCGACCCCAGGTCGTTTTCGCCGGCGCACCATGTGAAGGCTGGCCTGCCGCCAATGCTTGTTCTAAGCGGAAGCAAGGATGGGCTCATCACACCGGCACAACTTGAATCACTCGGTAACCGAATGCATCAACTTGGCAACGCGTACCGGTTCGTCAACTATGACGGCGCCGAGCATGGGTTCTTTAACTATGGCCGGCACAAGAACAAGTACTTCCACTGGACGATGTGGCAATTCGAGAACTTCCTGACCGAATGCCTTACCAACAACGATGGCGAGCAAGAGTGATTTTTCGCCACGTATTGTTTTTTGCAAACGGCGCCCCTGGGAACGCGTAGAATGAAGCTTGGCCAACTCGGGTCGCGCCGTGTGTCCCCGAGTATGTTCAGGTGGCCAATCGTTCTCATGTTGAGGAATTCAGGTATGAAGAAGTTTGTTGCATGCCTTGCTGTGGTTGCACTTGCGTTCGCCGTAGGTTGCCAGAGTGAAAAGCCAACCGTTGTCTCTGACGATGGTGATGCGATTCGAGCTGCGGCCGAACAAATCGCGGCTGACGAAGCGGAAATGGCCTCCGCAATGCAAGACACGGAATAAGCCCTTTAAGTTGCTTCCATTCCAATAAACAAAGGCCCCGTCATACTGACGGGGCCTTTTTTCGTTTGATCATGTTCAAGTTGAAATCAAGACTACTGATTCAACTCTTCTTCGATGACCTCTTTGCTTGCTCGCGTACCCAGCGCGCCCCAAAGTCCAAAGGGACTTTCTTGTCCGCGGACATTGTTGAGTGCTGGTGTGCCGCTTTGCCAGACAACCGCGTTGTTTCGGTTGCCAGCTTCAACAGAATCGCTCATGAAGATCACCGCACCGTCGGCCATCAAGACATGAACGCCACCTTGGTGACGACTTGATGCCGTCATCAATGCCTGACCGTTCGATGCGTGGGCGATACAGATTGGCGAGTTAGGCGGCAGGATCGTATGCATCACTGTGAAGATCTGATTGGAATCAGCCCAGCGATAGCCACGACGTTGTGAAACGCCTTCGAAACTGTTGCCAGCACTCCAGAACAATGGCCGTTGAGGGTCGACCATCGGAATCGAAGCTTCTTCGACGCACAGATTCGGATTGTCTCGCATCAGAGCTTGTGCAGGTTGGCGATCAGGATGGCGAGCACCGACCGTACGCGTGTCGCGATCACCCAAGTCCGTCGCGATTTCACCTGCCATGATGGTGTTGGCCAACCCGTCAAGGATGTCGCGGAACTTCATCTCCTGACGCATCACAAACACACCACGATTGGCCGACCGCGACTGGATGTTGTAGTTGCGGTTGACGTTGTGGTTCGGCGGCAATTGAGGCCGATTGAATCCGTGCATCGTGCGCCAGAACGAATCGCCATGGCAGGATGCATAGTTCGTACGGCCGAGTGCCGGTAGACCCTGACCCGGGTCGCTTGGACAACGAAGCGTTGGAATCTGTGACAGCCACGGGATGTACTGAATCTGCTGTGGCGATGGCCCCATCGGTGGCCATGGTCCACCAGCGGCTGGCGAAGGTTCATTTGGATCACGCAGCGATCCATCCGAGTTTTCCAGGCTTGGGTTGCTGATTTGCTCCCAAAGCGCCTGCTGCTCCATAAACGGCGAGATCCCCACCAGGTAGCTCAACCGCCAGTAGTTGTGGTCGGTGTAGTTACCCCACCAGTGAACATCGTTTTGTCCGCGCGTGGGATCAACAAAGTCAACCGTTCCTGAACCATGGAGCGGCAGTTGCTTGTATGCGCTGTGGTAGTTGTGAATCGCCAATCCAATTTGCTTGAAATTGTTACTGCAACTCATTCGACGCGCGGCTTCACGTGCGGCTTGAACAGCCGGCAGCAATAGCCCGACCAGAACGCCAATGATCGCAATGACCACCAGCAGCTCGACCAAGGTGAAACCTTGTCTTTTTCGAACGTTCATAACCAGTCCTCGAAAAATGAAACAAAAAAATGCGAACGCGACGAGCGTTTCGCGGATGGGGGTGACCATTGCACCCGACATCACCTCGAGGCCTGAATTATCTCGCGACAAAAAGCCGCGAACAATCAAGAAAAGCTATCTAGGTTCAAAATTTGGGTTAATAATTTTACAGATGGTTACACACCCCCATCCTGGGGATCGTCGCCAGAATGCGGCAATTCCTGCGATTCGACGCACAACCACGTGCGGTTGGGCATCAATCCACGGTGAGATTGCTGCTCTCCGCTAGGCCAGCGAATCTCGACGTCGCACGGTCCCGAGGCATCGCCCAGCCCGACTCTTAGGGTCGCTTCGTCGCTGCAGAGATACCCATCACCGCTGGTCCGCCCCGCCATCCAGCTCTTGCCGTCACAGCGCACGATCACTTGTGTTCCGATCGCATCACGGGCCGACTCGGTACCGACGAGCTCGAGAGCGATCCAATTGCCCTTCGCTTCACTCTGGTTGATCAACAGCGCAACGGGTTCGGTTTGGTGAGTGACCGCAAAATCGACCATTGAGTCGCCGTTGGCGTCGAGTGACCAAAGGGCGCGGCCGACATGCGACGCCTGGAGGTAGGTGCTTTCGACGGCCGGCGCAATGTCTTCAAAGCCACCGCTGGGCGTCCGTTGAAAGAGCTGCATTGGCTGTTCGTACAGCGATTTTTCATCGCCCCGTTGAAAGATCTCGACGTGGCCATTGGCAATGAGCAATTCGTCAAGTCCGTTGTGATCCAAATCGATTGCCGCTGTGCCAAAACCGACCAACGGGAGAGTGGGCGTGTGCAGCTGCAAACTGGAGGTGCGGTCTTGCCAGATTCCCGGAAACCGTTGCTCGTGATACGTGTTGTATTCGCCTTCGAAGTTAGTGACGAAGACATCGATATCTAGATCGCGGTCCAAGTCGGCAACTGCGATTCCCATCGAACCTTGGGCGAGTGACCGATCGTCGCCAGCGAGGCCGCACACGATCGCGCAATCCGAAAGGACGGTGTTGGCGGCGTTGGATGCGGCGAGCTTCCAAAAGTGATTGTTGGTCATGTCATTGGCGATAAAGACATCGGTGCCTTCGCTTTGGTCCAACGATCCGGCTACGATTCCGAGCCCGCGTCCCGGCACGGTTGGATTGGCTTGCCAGGTTTCGGTTGCGTCACCGAACGAGCCATCTGGCTTGCATCTGAAGAATTGGTCGGACGCCGCTTCGAATTTAACGGGCGTACAAGAACGCGCGATGTCCGTTCCCTTCATGGGACAGGGACGGGTGACCGGTTCAAACCCAGCGCAATAGTTGACGACCACAATGTCGCTTAACTGATCGCCGTCGATGTCAGCAATCGCCGCACTGGTCGACCAAGTATCGCCGTTGTTCGCCAGACGTGCCGACGCATCTTGGAACGTGCCGTCGCCATTGTTGATGTAGAGCGTGTTCGGGCCGTAATTGAGAACAAGCAGGTCCGGGAAACCATCTTCGTTCACGTCGCCAACGGCAACGCCTTGGCCAAAATGGGTATCGGCGACACCAGCGAGTTCCGCTGTTTTTCTAAATGAACCACTCAGATTGCGCATCAATTCGTTTGGTTCCGAATCGTTCTTGGGAGGTGTCCCACCGGCGGCAACCAGGTAGAGGTCGGTCCAACCGTCGAGGTCATAATCGATCGATCCGCCGCCGCACCCAAGGGTGCGAAAGAGCATAATGCCAGGCTGGTCGAGCGTGTCGCTCGTGCGACCGAAAAAGTCGAGTCCGCGTTGTTTGGCTTCATTGACCAAGGCGATCTTCCCCGGTTCGGCAACCTTTGGCAGAGACGCCTTACGTTGCTGGGACGGATCCGATTCGATGATCGCCGGCAGTGCCAACGACGAATAATCGATCAACAATTCAGGGTGATCTCGATCGGTCTGCCAAGGCAATTCTGGTTGCAGTTTGGCGACCACGGCGGCGCGCGTCGCTTCGATATCGATCGCGTCATCTTCCGGAAGCGTCAACGCGACTGCCGCCCAAGCCTCGGCCTCCCAAAGCCGTCCCAGCCGATCAAGAGTGAGCACGATTTCATTGGCGGTCGCGCGAGAGATTTTGCCCGTTCGGGTGAAGCGGTGTTTTTCTTGGTTCAGTTTGCTAAGCAGGCTCGTTCGGTTTTCGATCATCAAAAGCTCGTCGTCGGCAATCACGGCGCCACCATTGTCGCGCAATAGTCGCAGCGTCTTCCCGAGCTTCAACCACGATTCTTCGATGTCGGGATCGCGCCGACACGATTCCCAGTAGGCCCGAGCAGCCGCTGCCGGCTGTTGCTTTGCGCTCGCCCAATCACCGAGACTGATCCAATAGTTGGGATAGGCTTCGATCTCGGATGTTTGGCCGTCAATCCAGGCTTCGTACTCATCCCAACGGGCAACGGTGGCGAGGCATCGTCCAAGAAGAGACTGCGCCGGACCGTAGTCGGGATGAGCCGCGACGATCTCGCCAAGCGTCTCGATGGCTTTTTCATAATCGCCTTCGTCAAAGCTCGTTTTCGCTGGCCCGAGTTGCGGACGCTTGTCGTTCGGATTGCGTTTGGTCATTTCGACCAGCGGGTCGGCGTCCAAACTGCGACGCTGCGTGTTGCTGAGTTCAAGCAATAGCTCGAGGTCAAACTGGCGATTGCGGACCAACGTTCGGCCATGTTCCAACCCGGCCAAACGGTTTTCCGTGCCCATGTAAAAATCGTAGAGCCACCGACGCGTCTCGTGCTGGTCCGGCTGAGCGGCGACCGCATCTTCGAGCATCAGCATGCCTTCATGTAAACGCCCGACACCGATCAATCCGACCATCGCTTGCTGAACGCGTTTGGATTGGCGGAACGATTCGGCGCGACACGCCGCGACCAATAGATCGGCGGCTTTGTCAGGCTCTTGGTTTTCATGGGCAATCCGCGCGACCGCCGCCAACACCTCAGGTTCATCTGGATGATTGACCAGCACCGCTTCGCTGTGCTTCCACGCCTCTTTCCATTGGCCCTTTCGTACCGCTGCCTTCATGGCACGGTAGGGATTGGGCGGATCGGCCTCGGCCGGTTTGGCTGTGGTCGTCGGTTCTTTGCTGCACCCCAAAACCATCAGTGCAACAAACAACGTCGCGAGCCCGACTTTTTGGGTGGAGTGGATCAGTGAAAATGTCAGTGTCATGTTGGACAGAACCGTTGGTAGTACCAGCTAGCGCAGGATGCCTCGTCCACCCCAGCCCGAAAGAGCCATCGGCGGCCGTTGTTTGACCTTATCATTTTTCGGTTCAACGTGTCGGTCGGCGGTTTTCGGTGGCAGAGCTCGGCACGACAAACTCGCGGCCTGCAAATACACCCGGCCACTTGGTGTGGCAAAACGCCTTCGCGCAGAAGAACAGTGTGGAATCGCCACTGCGATATAATTCAAATTGGTTGCGTACCAAACAATCCTTCTCGGCCGCTTATTCATTCCAGCCATCATGCGGATTTACGTCGAAAAAGCTCTTTTCGTTCTGGCATTTGTTGCCCTGGTCGGCGGGTGTTCCAAAGAACAGCCTGCCGCGCTGCCAGACAAATCGACAACACCGATCGAAGCAATCGACCCCAATCTCGAAGCGGCAGAGAAAGAAGCGGCTGCCGAGCGTGAGCAATTTGTCTCCGCCAAACGAGAAGAGGTCAAAGCGTTTTGCGCGGATTGCCATGTGATGCCGCGTCCTCAGAGTTCCAGTCGTGAAGACTGGGTCGAAGAAGTCGAACAGGGCTTCATGCTCTACCGCACTTCTGGACGAAAAGACCTTGCAGTTCCCGATCAAGAGGAAGTCCTCAAGTTCTTTCAGTACCAAGCGCCCGATCGCGTCGAATTGCCTGAATCAACCTATGGCTACCCCGACACCAAGCTTTCGCTCGAGCGAACGGATGTGTCGTTTTCAAGTCGGCGACCGCCGGCGGTGACCAATGTTCGTTGGATTGATCTGGGCATCAAAGACTCGCCCGCGATCGTTTACTGCAACATCAACACGGGTGCTGTGATGGCACATTGGCCTCGGGAAAAAGGATCACCTACCGAGCGACTTGCAACCTTGCTCCAGCCGGTAAGTGTGGAACCTTGCGATCTTGACGGTGACGGACACCCGGACCTGATCGTTTCGGACATTGGTGAATTCAATGCCAACGACAGCGATTTGGGGCGTGTTGTTTGGTTGCGAAACGTTCCCCAAGAAGATCGCTTCGAATCGATCGTCTTGCGTGAAGGGCTTAGCCGCGTTGCCGATGCGCGGGCGGGAGATTTCGACGGTGATGGTGACGAGGATTTGATTGTTGCCGTGTTTGGATGGCGTGCCACCGGCCAAACGGTCCTGATGGAAAACACTGGAAAGGACGCCAGCGGTGTTCCTCAATTTGAAATGCGTCAGATCGATGCGCGTCATGGCCCCGTTGATGTCCCGCCGATTGATCTCAATGGCGACGGCCACCTCGATTTCGTCAATTTGATCAGCCAAGACTACGAGGTTGTCGAGGCGTTCCTTGGCGACGGCACCGGTAACTTCAAAAGCGAAGTCATCTACCAGGCGCCCGATCCGGCCTATGGTTCGAGTGGCATCGAGTTGGTCGACATGGACCTGGACGGCGACATGGACATTCTTTTCACCAACGGCGATTCGTTTGATCGCGGGCCAAAACCGCATCACAGCGTGCAGTGGCTCGAGAACGAGGGAAGCTTCCCCTACACCCATCACCACATCGGTTTGATGCCTGGAGTGTTAGGCGCACAGGCGGCAGACTTTGATCACGATGGCGACCTTGATGTCGTTGCCGTCTCACTTTTGGCGGGTGACGTTTTGCGTGAGCTCGCGGCCAAAGATTCGACGAGCGTCGTCATGTTCACGCAAGAAAAGGATGGAACGTTCACGCCGACAAAGGTCGAGGGTAAGTTGCACCAGCACATTTCCGTCGAAGTCGGCGACTTTGACGAAGATGGTCGCCAGGATTTTGCTGTCGGAACCTTTCTCCGCGACGGGCCGGCACAACCCGACTTGTCGATCTGGTGGAATCGCGAGTAATTCCTGGTTGTCATCGCGGCTTCGTTGAGTGCCCCACAATCGAATTAGCGTCCTCACGGGCGAATCAGCGTCCACACGGGCGAATCTGCGTCCACGCGGGCTCAAAAAGCATTCCAGCGCCAGTTTTCTTCCTGGCTGGAGCCCTATAATTGCAATGATGAGGAACGGTTTACTTTTGGAGCGAAAAGTGGTCAGTCAACGAGCCAACAATCGGTTGCGAAGGAGCTTCGCAGCAACCGCATGGCTTGCGCTGAGCGTTTGGCTTGCGATGGCCACGGGGCTGCCGTTGCCGTCTGGGCTTCGATTCGATTCAGGGCCGTCGGCCCACGCCCAACAGCCCGGCGAAACCAAGATTGGCTACCAGATCGATGTCCCCGTTCCACTGGAAAGCCGTGCGGCGTCGACGTTACTTGATCAACTTGTACGGCTCGGCGAGGGTGCGCCCGAGGGTGAGCGGACGACGGTCGTGCTGCGCTATGCTGACCACGAACCAGACGCCGGCCGCGAGACGGCGTTTGAAGACGCACTGAAAGTCGCGCGGGCGCTTGCTCAGCCTGAACTTCGGCAATTGCGAGTCGTCTCGCTTGTTGAGTGCGAAGTCATCGGGCACTCGGTTTTGCCAATCATTGCGTCCGACTTGCTCTTGGTTTCGGGTGACGCGGTGATCGGCAATGCATCGGCTGGCGAATCATCAAGCGACGAAACGATCCAATTGACTTATCAATCGATCGCCGCCAGACGCGGGTTGTTTCCCCCCGCCATCATCGAAGGGTTGGTCGATCGCGATGTCGAGGTTGCTGAAGTTTCCAAAGTGGGTGGTGGTCGCGTCTTTGCCGCTGGCGATGAACTGAAACGCCTACGTGAAGCGAGCGAAGTGCTCGAGGAAGAGAGCTGGAGCGCATCGGGCGCACCGCTCGTCGTGGACGCGGTGAGACTGCGTTCGGCACGAATTGCAGCCGCGTCGCTTGATTCCATCGATGAAGCCGCAGAAATCTTGGACTTGGCGGAATTGAATCCGATCAGCGACCGTGTCGCCGCAGGTGAAGCCGCGGGGGTCTATCTCGAAATCTCAGGCGTCATTGCCCGTAATCGCGCTCGGCGATGGCAGTCCAACCTCTCCTCAACGCTGGACGCCGGCAATATCGATACGTGGGTGATCTCGATCGATTCGGCAGGCGGCAGCCTGAGTGACAGTGCTTCGCTGGCAGGTTGGTTCGCCCAACCCGAACCCCCACTTCGATCAGTCGCCGGATTGATTCGAGGCGAAGCAAGGGGCGACGCGGCGCTGATTGCTCTTTCCTGCAAACCGCTCTTCATGACTCCCGACTCGCGGATTGGCGGTGAAGGAGCCGAACAGGTTTCGCCCGAACAGCTTGAGCGGTATCGCGAATTGATTGAAGAGGTTGGTCGTTCCACAAAGCGATCGCCAGCATTGATGCTTGGAATGTTGGACCCTCAGCTTGAGGTGTTTCGATACACCAACCGAAAAACGGGACGTGTTCGTTATGCGACCGAAGCCGATTTGATCGCCAACGTTGACGATCCCGACGCCGAGCGTGAAAGGTGGGAACGTGGTGAGCGCATTGACCTTTCCGAAGGACTCACGGCGGCCGAAGCGATCAACCTCGGCTTGGCCGATGGCGAATCGCGCAGTGTCGAAGACACGTCTCGACGTGTCGGCTTAAGCGGCACGCCGCCGCCTGTGACCGATCGTGGATTCATCCAATTTGTCGAAGACCTTGGTCGCAGCAACACGCTTGCCTTCTTTCTTTTGTTCATAGGGTTTTCAGCCCTCTCGGCCGAAGCGAACGCACCCGGGCTTAGCTTCCCAGGATTCATTGCGTTGGTCTGCTTCGCGCTCTATTTCTGGATGAAGTTTCTCGCGGGCACGGCGGAGTGGTTGGAACTGGTCTGCTTTTCGCTCGGCATCATCTGCATCGCGATCGAGATATTTCTTGTCCCGGGATTTGGCGTCTTCGGAATCGGCGGCCTCGCGCTGACGGTGCTGGGAGTCGTTCTGATGAGCCAAACGTTTGTGATCCCCAAAAACACCTATCAGCTGGAGGTCCTGACCCAAGGGGTGTGGCTGGCCCTTGGCGGAACCTGTGGGTTGGTTGGCGGATTTCTATTGATGCGTATCATGCTCCCACACGTGCCCCTGTTCCGAGGTCTCGTGATGGAAGCGTCCGACGAAGCGATGATCAGCGAACAAGAAAAAATCGTCGACTACAGCTACTTACTTGGCCGCCAAGGAACGGCAACGACCCCACTTCGCCCTTCAGGAAAAGCAAAGTTTGGCGACGAAGTGGTTCAAGTGGTGAGCGATGGGTCGGCATTGTCTGAAGGCGAATTGGTTCACGTGATCGAGGTTCACGCGAATCGGGTTGTGGTTGAGGCGATCGAAGCCTGATGCAGCTGGTCTACGCCATCATCTTGCTGGTTCTGTTTTACCTTTTGTTGGTGACCGAATTCCTGTTGCCGACGGGCGGTTTGCTCGGGGCTGCTGCGGTAGCCACTTTGGTTGCCGCGATTGCGATCGCCTTTGCCCACAGCTGGTGGCTCGGAATCAGTGTCACGAGCTTTGCTCTGCTGACCACACCGATCGTCTTTGTGGCCATGATCCGCTATTGGCCGCACACACCGATCGGACGAAGAATGCTAAATCGGCGCCCCGATGACGATCCGATTGAGGCCCCTACAAGTACCGCTGCTGATGGCACGCCACTGAAAGACCTTGTGGGCCGAATTGGAATCGCGAAAAGCGACCTGCTGCCCAGTGGGCTCGTCCGTATCGGCAACATGAAACTCGACGCCGTCAGCACGGGCATGCCCATTGACAACGGCACAAGAGTGATTGTGACCAGCGCCGAAGCCGGGAAAATCCACGTTCGAGCTGCCCACGACGATGAAACCGAAGAAACGCCGGACCTGCCGCAATCACCACCATCACTCGAACAGCCACTCGATTCATTCGATTTTGAGTGACCGATGCACCCGCGGTACCGTTGACACCACAAGCGGGGGGCATGACATTGATGACACGCAACTTGCCGAACAATACCACTTGAAGGATGCCGGATGATGTTCGATTCAACCCTACTGGCGCAAATTGACCTCACCACAGGCTCCCTGATCCTTGCCATCGTCGGCTTCGGCGTTTTGTTCGTCATGTTGTTGGTGTTCGCACGCTACTTCAATCTTTGGATCCAGTCGCAGCTGACGCGTGCCAACATCACGTTCTGGAACTTGCTCGGGATGACCTTCCGTCGCGTCGATTCAAGGCGCATCGTGCGATCGAAAATCATGGCCACGCAAGCTGGTCTGGCCGATCCCGAATTGACCAGTGCCGCACTCGAAGCCCACTACCTTGCCGGCGGGAATGTGCAGCAAGTCATTCGCGCTCTGATCGCCGCCAAGAAAGCGAAAACGATCTCGCTCACCTTCCGCGAAGCGACCGCAATCGACCTCGCGGGTCGCGACGTTCTTGAATCCGTCCAAACAAGTGTCTACCCCAAAGTGATTGACTGCCCGCCGCGCGGAGCTGCAAAGCCATCTCTCGATGCCGTTGCAAAAGATGGAATTCAATTAAAGGTCAAAGCTCGAGTAACGGTGCGAGCAAACTTGCAACAATTGATCGGTGGTGCAACCGAAGAAACGATCATCGCTCGTGTCGGCGAAGGCATCGTCAGCGCCATCGGTAGTGCCGAAGATCACAAAGCCGTCCTCGAGAATCCCGACGTGATCTCCAAAGCGGTATTGGCGAAGCGTCTCGATTCACAAACCGCGTTCGAAATCGTATCGATCGATATCGCTGACATTGATGTTGGTGCCAACATTGGTGCACGACTACAAGCCGACCAAGCCGAAGCCGACACCCAAGTTGCTCGAGCCCGCGCCGAAGGCAAACGTGCCGCGGCAGTTGCCGAAGAACAAGAAAACCAAGCTCGAATCGAAGAGAGCCGCGCCTCGGTGGTCAAGGCTCAAGCCGCCGTGCCACGCGCAATGGCGGATGCCTTCCGTAGCGGCAAATTGCACATTTTGGATTACTACAAATTGCAAAACGTAAGTGCCGATACCGAAATGCGTAAGTCACTTGCCCATGGTGCCAACGAAGCCACCGAGAAACTTGAACAAGCGTAGCGACCGGCGGGATCGATCATGTCAGGCGACTTAGAAGGTTTTCTCAGACGAGCGGCGCAGCGTCGTCAAGCAAAGGCGGCCCAAGAACGCCAACAAGCATCGGCAGCCGAAAAACGGCAGCCGCCTCAGTACTCCGATCGCAAACGCGAACGCGTCGTCGATGCGGTGATCGTTGATGACGTTCCCGAAGCCGAATTGGTCCAGGACGACACAAACTCTCTCGCCGCTCGGCAGCGCAAACTTGCTGAATCAAAAAAAGCGGCTGCCGAAGCAGAGGCTGCTGCAAAGAAACGAGCGAGCTCCGTCCGCCAATCGAGACGTTCCCAGGCCGCCGTGGCACACGTCCTGTCGGGCAATCCATCGGAAGACCTGCTCAATCTAATCAAGAGCCCCGGTGGGATTCGGCAAGCAATCTTGCTTCGCGAAATCCTCGACCGACCAGAACACCGCTGGTAACCGCGGCTTCCATCTCTCCGTAGCTACCGTCGCCAGACGGTGGTCGTCCAACGGGAACAGCTCGATAGCACCCCACGCACAGACCGCGCCATAGCGCACCACGCTCTGGCGAGCGTAGCTACGCGGCGATTTGCGCCACCCTTTCCAGCGCTCGTTTGATTGGCGAAAATCTCTCGTCGATCCCTTTCGCCTCTCCTCTCCAATCGTTTGAACATCATGACCGATTCGAATTCCAACATCGCACCTGAAACGACTCGAATTGGCTGGATCGGCACAGGTGTGATGGGGCGCAGCATGTGCGGGCATCTCATCGATGCTGGTTACAAGGCAACCGTCTACAACCGCACCGCCGAAAAGACGAACGACTTGGTTGCGAAAGGGGCGACGCTCGCCACAACTCCCAAAGAAGTTGCCCAGCAAAGCGATGTGGTCTTCACAATCGTCGGTTTCCCCAACGATGTCCAGGAGGTCATCTTGGGCGAGCAAGGTGTGCTGGCGGGCTGCGAGAGCGGCAACACCATCGTTGACATGACGACGAGCAAACCGTCCCTTGCAGTTGAAATCGCTGAAGCCGCCGCCGCGAAAGGTGTCGCTTCAATCGACGCGCCCGTCAGTGGCGGCGACACCGGTGCTCGCAACGCAGCTCTGTCGATCATGATCGGCGGCGACAAAGAAGCCGTCGACCGAATCGGCCCGTTGTTTCAAATGATGGGCAAAACGATCGTGCATCAGGGCGGCCCAGGCCGCGGGCAACACACCAAGATGGTCAACCAAACACTGATCGCGTCGGGCATGATCGCGGTCTGCGAAGGTTTGTTGTACGCCACCAAGGTCGGACTCGATCTGCCTACCGTATTGCAAAGTGTCTCGTCGGGCGCAGCGGGAAGCTGGTCGCTATCCAACTTGGCACCACGCATGATCGACGGCGACTTTGACCCCGGATTCTTCGTCGAGCACTTTGTCAAAGACATGCGGATCGCCCTCGACGAAGCCGCCGCGATGAACCTGTCGCTTCCCGGTCTCGCCTTGGCACACCAGCTCTATCAAGCCGTCATCGCTCAAGGGCATGAGAAAGATGGTACGCAAGCGCTGCTGCTCGCATTAGCCGAGATGAACAAAGTGGGCTGGGAAGCCAAGTAGGATTCGCCGTCGCTACCGTCGCCAGACGGTGGTCTTCCAACGCAAACCGCTCGATAGCACCCCACGCTCTGGCGAGCGTAGCTACGGGCTGCTCGAACGCCTCTTCGTAGCTACCTTCGCCAGAAGGTGGTCTTCCAACGCAAACCGCTCGATAGCACCCCACGCTCTGGCGAGCGTAGCTACGGGCCGCTCGAATACTTCTTCGTAGCTACCTTCGCCAGAAGGTGGTCTTTCAACGCAAACCGCTCGATAGCACCCCACGCTCTGGCGAGCGTAGCTACGGGCCGCTCGAACGCCTCTTCGTAGCTACCTTCGCCAGAAGGTGGTCTTCCAACGCAAACCGCTCGATAGCACTCCACGCTCTGGCGAGCGTAGCTACGGGCTGCTCGAACGCCTCTTCGTAGCTACCGTCGCCAGACGGTGGTCTTCCAACGCAAACCCATCGATAGCACCCCACTCTCTGGCGAGCGCAGCTACCGGTTGCTAGCACTTTGACGTCGGAATACGCCGTCCATTTTGCCCCTACAATTTCAGTTGGCGTTCACACACTCGCATTGGGGCAGCGAAGAATGAAGAGTAAAACTCCAGGTCATCTATCTCGCCTTGAACAAGAACACTATCGAGGGCAAGCCTACGTACATTGGGTGATGACAATCGCCAATCGCCAAACAGGATGGCTCATTCCAGCGTTTAACTACAAATTCCGCGAGCTACTCACGCACACCTCGTTCCGATATGCACTGGTGTGTCCCATTTATTGCCTGATGCCAGACCACATTCATATGGTTTGGATTGGGATCGACGACCAAACCGACCAGCAAAATGCATTGAGGTATTTCCGCAAACATATCCGGTCGCCGCTTGAAAAGCTGGGATTCAAGCTTCAACACCAACCGTATGATTATGTTCTCCGCGAGAGTGAACGGAAGGAGACTGCGTTCGAGCAACTCGTTGAGTATGTTGCGCGTAACCCGGAACGCAAGGATCTCGTACCTCCCGACGGTTTTCGAAAATACAAATACACGGGCTGTCTTGTTCCGGGCTACCCGGAGCTAAATCTTTGGGAATCCGATTATTGGCCTCGATTCTGGAGGGTCTATGCGTTCTTGAGATCGAAGGGGCTTTCTCGGGTTGGTGGCGAGAACGTTAAATAGGGGGCCTACCCAACGTAGCTACCTTCGCCAGAAGGTGGTCTTCCAACGCAAACCGATCGATAGCACCCCACGCTCTGGCGAGCGTCGTTACGGGTCATCGAACGATTCGCTAACGATCAACGCGACCGTGAAATCCGCCGCTGTTGACGAGCGACTCGACTTCCGCCAGCGTCACCAACCCATAATCACCTTCGATCGTGTGCGCCAAGCAACCTGCAGCGGCCGCGTACTCGATCGCTTCGGCAGGCGAATCCTGAGACCGATTCGCCAGATGCCACACGAGCGTTCCCGCAAACGCGTCGCCAATGCCGAGACGATCAACGACTTCATCGATCGCATAACCACCTTCGTTTGGCGCTCGATGCAGTTGGCCTTCGCTGCAGTCGAACAAAATCCCACCATAAGTCTTACTGGAATCAGGCGGTTGATTGCGAACACTCGAGGCGATCCATCGCAGGTTTTCATATCGCGCTGCGAGCTCTGCCGGAATCTCCTCTGCCGCCATTTCGCCATCGATGCCATAGAACTTGATCGCATCCTGCTTGCCGCAGAGCAACAGATCGCAGTGGTGGGTCAGCTCGCACAAGACATCGGACGCCAATTGCTCTGGTTTACGATCATCATCCCATTGCCAGAGCTTTGCGCGAAAGTTGACGTCGAAGGCGACCTTGATTCCGCGGCGGCGTGCTTCCGTCATCGCATACTTCGTCACCTCCTTGGCAACTTCCGAAATCGCGGGCGTGATGCCAGAAATCAGAAGCCACGATGCACCTTCGAAGATGGCATCCCAGTTGTATTCGCTGATCGGTGCCTTTGCGGAGCAACTGTCATCTCGGTCATATTCAACCTGTCCGGAGCGTTGATTGACACCCGCTTCGAAGTAAAAGATCCCCAGCCTTCCCTCAGTTTGAACGATGTGTTCAACGCCAACCTTAAATCGACGCAGGTCTGCGATGCATGCATCGCCAATCGGTCCGTCGGGCAACGCCGTCACGAACTGAACTTCGCCACCGAGACGAGCGATCGTCACCGCGGAGTTGGCTTCCGCACCGGCAAACGAGGCCGTGACGGACCCCGGCAAGGCTTGCGCAAATCTCGATTGGCCGGGCATGGCCAAACGCAACATGATCTCGCCGAGGGTGACTACTTTTGCCATTGCTTTACCTTTTTCCTCGGACGGTTGCCACCATTTCCGATGCCGCGGTCGCCCGCTGTCCAATCTCACTCCAGCGTTGACTACGAATATCGTCTCTCGGTGCGATCCAGGATCCACCGAGTGCACAAATCAAATGGCTCTGCAGGTAGGCAACGCTGTTGTGTTGATTGAGGCCGCCAAGTGGAATGAAATCCAATCCGAGATGCTCGTACGGTTTCGCCATCGACTCAAGGTAGGCCAACCCACCGCTTGGCTCGGCCGGGAAGAATTTTAGAGTCCGGCAGCCTGCTTCAAGAGCGGCTTCGATGTCACTCGGTGTGACCACGCCGGGCGCAAAGGGGACGCCTAGCTTCGCAGCAGCATCCACAACCTTTCGATTCAATCCAGGAGCGACAGCAAACGATGCCCCAGCATCTTTGACTTGCTGAACCTGCGCCGTCGTAAGCACGGTTCCAGCACCCACCAACATCTGCGGGACACTTCGAGTGATCGCTTCAATCGCCGCGAGCGCGTCGTCCGTGCGAAGGGTCAGCTCAATCGCGGTGATCCCCCCTTCAAACAACGTTTCGGCAAGACGCGCGGCCTGTTCAGGTTCGTCAATCGTAACGACGGCGACCACCCCCGACTGGACGATCTTCTCTTTGATGCTCGCATCCATCAATTCAGTCCCGGAAAAAGGCTCAGGCGTTCCTACCTTTGGCAATACCAATGGCGGCGCCCACAATCCCTGAAGCAGCCAACAGCACGATGCTCAACGAGTACAGAGCCGCATGGCCGCTATCGACAGAGAGCGCCAACAGCAGCATCCAAATTGCCATCACAAGCATGCTAAACATGACCATTCTTGCTGGGAACGGGTCAAACACTTCGCTGCCCGAATCGCCTGCTGCATCAGAGTGTTGATCGAAGTGTTCCTCGAGCAACTTCGCGCCGCTATCCTCGCGGCGGGATGCCATTTCAAACCCGATCAGCATGATGATTGGAATCAACACACCGACAACCACCTCGACCTTCTTTGAGTTCTCTGAAAGGAACGAGGCGAATCCGTACAGCGAAGAATCACTCGTGATATAGGGGTTGGTGGCAAATCCGAATCGGAGAGTGAGCCCGATCGCGAAGCTGGTCAGCGCAACGATGATCATTTCACGAATCCCGATCCGTTTGCTAAACAGCCCCCACAGAGTGGGCGCAAAGAGCGGAACAACCAGAAGAGAATTGATTGAGATGATCAACTTTTCGGCCCCGCCCAGGTAGGGCACCATAACGGCAGTAAAGACGAGCAGCGTTCCAAGCAGGACCGTGAAAAACCGTCCCATGCGCACGAGCGTTTTTTCTGATGCGTCAGGCGCCACGAGCGTCTTGTAGAAATCGTTGGTGAGGACTCCCGCAAAAACATTGAGCTGACTACTCACCATACTCGCGGTGGCACTGAACATCGCCGCCACCATCAACCCTAAAACACCGGGTGGAAGCACCGATTGGGCCGCCAGAATGTAGGCCTCTTCTTTGTTGGCATCAGGCACTTGGGCGCGAAACAAAATCGGCGGCAACAGCCAGAACAACGGCGTCAGCAAATACATGACGCCAAACAGGTAGGCCGACTTCCTCGCGTCCGCGGGTGAGCGAACGGCAATGAACCTTTGCACAAAAGCCCACTCGGCTCCGATCATGAAAAAGTGGATCGTGACCCAACCGAACAGAAAGAACCAACCGTATTGTCCGGCGACCGGTTTGAAAAAGGTGTCGGGCACCTTGGTTGCGAAATCGGCGAAGTCATGAAAGTTACCCAACATCATCAGGGCAACCATGAAAACAACAACGGTCAACACGATGAACTGCAAAACGTCGGTCATCAGAACGGCCCAAAGGCCACCTTGCATTGTGTACAAGATGACAATGCCGCCGAACAAAACGATCGCAAGTGTTTGATCGATCGGAATGATCGCGACAAGCAATACCGCAAGCGCGTACAGCGAAACGGACACTCCCAAGATTCGCTTGACCAACATGGTCCAAGTGAAAAAGTGCAATCCGGTTTTGCCAAACCTCAAACTGACATATTCGGCCGGCGTTGCCACTCCAAGCCGATTCCAGCGCCCGGCTACGAAATAGCCCGCCAACAACGCGGCGATTCCGTAACATGTGTTGATCATGACGGCGACGAAACCAAGCTCGTACGCAATGCCGCCCCACACAACGAACGTTCCCGCCGAGAACATCGTCATGAACCCGCTCAGTCCTGATGCCCACCAAGGGGACTGGCCCCCAGCCGAGAACATGTCTTTTTGGCTTCGCGTTCGTCGCGCCGCAAAGGTACTGATTGCGAAAACACCGGCAACGTACAAAAGCAGCGTCAAGTAATCGGCTGTGGTCATGGCTTAATCCGCTGCATGTGAGAACGCATTTGATCCGACGGCTCGACGCCAAGACCATGTCCACGTGGAATGCTGTACCTGCCCTTTTCACAGGTCAACGCGTCTCCGGTAAAGTACCGGAAAGGCTCAAAGATCGAATGCTGAAACTCATGTGCCACCACCCCACCTAGTGCGGCGCTCGCCTGCAAACTGGCGGCCAGAAAGATGCCCGACCCGATGGTTGCGTGTGGGATCACTGGAACGTTTCGCGATTGAGCATACCGGCCGATTCGCAAGAACTGAGTGATTCCCGTGTGCCCCATTTCAGGCTGAACAATGTGGCAGGCGCCGGCGTCAATGCGGAGCTTTGCATCGAACAGCGTCCGCCACTCTTCACCCGCCGCGATGGTCTGGCCACTTTCTTGAGCGACGCGGCACAGTTGTGCAATTTCTTCAGGGGCAACGGGGGCCTCGAGAAACCAAGGGCGGTCACCCGCCGTTTGTTTCGCAATCTCGATCGCTTCGTCCGCATCGAAAGCCCAGTGCATGTCGCATGCGATCTTTGCGGATTCGCCAAGTCGCTCACGCAGCGCACGCAATTCGTGAACCACTCCATCGTCGGCAACCGGCATCGCAAATTTGAACGAGTCGAATCCTCGTTCCTGCCATCGCTCGGCAAGGTCACACCGCTGGGCGAGCGTCTTTTCAGGAAGGCCCGAGACGTAGGCCGCGATTGTTTCGTGCTGGACGCCCCCCGCCAATTGAGCGACGGACAATCCGGCCTGCTTGCCGGCGATATCCCAAAGTGCGATGTCGATGGCTGCGAGTGCATCGACATAGAATCCCCCGGTGTAACCTCGCACGCGCATCAAGTCAAAGAGTTCGTCGTGCAAGGATTCTCGTTCGCCAGCATGACGCCCGATCACGAAACTGGCGAGGAGATCATTGATGATCGCGGCGGTTGCTTGCGGTGCGACCAAGCCGTACGTTTCCCCCCACCCTTCGACACCCTGCTCGGTCACGACGCGCACCACGAGCGAACGATTGCTGCGTGGATAAACCGTTCGATTCCCTTTGCGAACGAAGTAGCCGTTTGCATTGACCGTTTCGCCGTCGCGCAAATCGCCCAGGTACGGTTTGTCTTGACGCAAATCGACGACATAGACCTCGATCGCTTCAACCGGGTCAATGTGACTCTGCGGGTCAGTTGCGGTCATGCAAAATCGCTCCGCAACTGTTCCCACATTGCATCAATGTCGCGTTGAGTGTGAGCGTCCATCTCCGGCAAGGCCGCTCGTACTCGTTGGCGATCCGCAACTCCTCGCAGCTTCAAGACGTATTTGGTCAGCCGCATCCGGTAGATCGATTGACAGAGCAACAAAGGCAGGCTGAGCCGGTACAGATGTCGCGCATGTGTTTGGTCACCTTCCACAAATGCGTTGTAAATCGCAACGTGTAGGTCGGTCAATTCGACGGCCGGCAAGGCGGCCATCGCGCCTCGAGCAAGTTCGTCGACAATGAACCTCGCTCCCCCACCGCCAAACATCGCTTTGAGGTGAGGGACCTTGGATTCAATGACCTTCGTGATCGTCGGCCCCGAGGGAAGCGTTTCTTCTTTGACGTAGGTGATCGCCGGATTCGACGTCGCGATCGCAATGATGGAATCGGCATCGAGTCCCGCGCCGATGGGCGACGGCGCGTTTTGCAGCAGGATCTCGGCTTGGGGCAAACCGCGGCTGACGTCTGCGAAAAAAGCCTGGTGCGCGCTAACGTCATCACCCAGTCGATTCGGCGCCATGATCATCAGATGTTCGATTCCGTGATCGATCGCGTTCTGACCGACCGTGATGACCTCTTCACTGGTCGGTGCACTCGCCCCACCGATGATTGGCACGCGTCCAGCAACCTCGTCGTGAACCGCCGTCATCAGCGAATTGCGTTCGTCGACGGTCAAGAAGTTGTATTCGCTCGCAACGCCAGGGAACACAATCCCATGGGCCCCCGCATCGAGTGCAAACCGAACGACCGAGCAAACGGCTTCGGCATCGATTTCGTCGGCGTCAGTAAAGAGGGTCGGAATGACCGGAAAAATGCCCTGAAGCATGCTAATTTCAATTTCGAATCATCGCGTAAGTTTTGTAGGAGGGTATTCTGTTTGACGGTGCGCCGGACGTCCATGAGGGCGCTTTGCCCAACGGCCACAAAACGTGATCAAACGGTTTCGAAAACACACCCAGGATCTTCCGTTGGTACGCCTACTCAGTTTCCTGCTCCTGCTCGCGCTGGCCTCAAACGCCTCAGCAGAGGGTCCGTTGCTCGACGTCGACTCGCAGCTCGTTTTGAAGGTTCCCCCATTGAGCGATGGTGAACCGGGCGCCGGAAAACGCGTCATCGTACGCACCAGCCAATACGCGGACACAGACGTTTTCCACACGTTGTACCTGCCGCCGAATTGGCGTCCCGACTCCCAACCGCTTCCGGTGATCTTCGAATACACCGGGAATCTCTTTCCGGCAAGCGGCTCAAGCGGCGAGCCCGAAGACGCCGGGCTGGGGTACGGTTTGTCCGCTGGCAAGTTTATCTGGGTTTCACTTCCCTACATCAGCAACGATGGCAAGGACAACCAGCGGACGTGGTGGGGCGATGTCGGCGCAACAATCGCCTACGCAAAAAGAAACGTGCCCTCAATTCTCAAGTCCTACAACGGCGACCCGAATGCCGTGTTCCTGTGTGGATTTTCCCGGGGCGCCATCGGCGTCAACTTCCTTGGCCTGCACGATGACGAGGTTTCGAAACTGTGGACCGCATTTGTCACCCACGACCACTTCGATGGAGTCCGAGAGTGGCGAGGAACCGACTGGGGATCACCACTTGCAACGTATCAACAAGATGCAGCAGTGCGACTCAAGCAAGTCCGTGACCGCCCTTACTTGGTCAGTCAAAATGGAACGAGCGCAGCATCCGAAGCCTTCGTTCGTTCAGTGCTTGGACCAACATCAAACTTCACATTCAGTGACGTGAAAACGGCCGAGGCCCTTGGCCCTTTCCCTAACGCGTTTGCCAAAGCGGCTCACAACGATACGTGGCTTCTTAAACCAAGTCGCTACCGAACGAAAACTTGGCAATGGATGAATCAGGTTTTGGCAGCAGCACGGAAGTGATACCGGTTTTTGTAGCTACCTTCGCCAGAAGGTGCTCTTCTCTTCGCAAAACACTCAACGCTTCACCACGCTCTGGCGAGCGTAGCTACGGGCTGCTCGAACGCCTCTTTGTAGCTACCTTCGCCAGAAGGTGGTCTTCTCTTCCAAACCGCGCCCCGTTTGTAGTCCCGCCTTCAGGCGGCAGAACGTGAAGATTCCGGCTAAAGCTCGGTACTACGACGGATCAAGCTCATCACTGCGTTTACGCGATGTGCAGACCACATTCTTGCTTCTTGCCTCGGAACCGGCTGTCTCGCGCGTCGGTATCCCATTGATTGACAGGACGGCTCGAATGAGCGTCTCCGACCGTTTCATAGCCTTCGTCGAAGAGCGGATGCTGTGGCAATGCAAACTGTTTCATGTAGTAGTACACATCACGCGACGACCAATCGAGGATCGGATAGACGCGAGTCCGGTTTTCGGTTTGTTTGACTTTGTTCAAGTTCCGTCGGTAATCGGTTTGGTCAGCACGAATGCCAGAGATCCATCCGGTCGCCCCCAACTCGTCTAGCGCCGTTTGCATCGGCTGCACTTTGCGGATCTGATCGTACAGGTTGAGGTCTTCCAATTGGTCGCTTTCCCACAACCGTCCGTAGCGGCGCTCCATCAGCGCCGGTGACATTGGCGAGCGAGCGACATGCAAGTTGAGGTTCAGTCGCTGGGTAAGGTCGTTTGCATAGTGGTACGTCCGCTCGGGAAGGTATCCCGTATCGACCCAGATCACGGGGATGTTTGGTCGGACCTGTGTGACCAAATGCAAAGTCACTGCGGATTGGATGCCAAAACTGGTGCTCATCACGAGACCGTCGCCAAAATGCTCGTCGGCCCATTCAATGGTTTGTTGGGCAGACATGGACGTTGGTTGTGGTAGCGTCAATGTGCTGGTCGGCATTGTGGCTGTCGCAATCATCGCTCGATAACTCTCAAATGAAAGAAAGGAATGCGGTTGGGATGTTTTTGGGACGCATCGCCCCGATGGTCTCTTACGGGGCTGGACCACTTTTTCTTTGTGTCGCCCAAAACACGACCGTTTGGGACGGCAAACCGAGCCCATGACGGAATGAGCGAGTCGTTGGCCATTTGAATCTCGGGGACTCTTATCCTCTTTTTCAAAAGTTTTTCGTAAGGCTTCTTAGCCGATGGGCGTCAGATTCGTAGGCGGCGAATCACGTTTGTAACCAAACCTAATCTGGTCGATCTGTTAACTTGACCGATTGATCAGTGGCGACCCATTTGGACTGCGTCGATGGTTTGGAGAGCAATGACGTGACCACCGCTAACACTCGAGATGGGACGATGGACAATGCGTGGGTGAAGCGGCTGCGCGCCGATTCACCTGACCAACAAGCCGCGATCGAAGAGTTACGAGACTTGCTGGTACGTGGATTGTCCAAGTCGATGTCGGCCCGCTATGGCGGGAAACTGCAACCCGATGATGTGGTGCAAGAAGCGCTGTTGAAGATCCTGGATTCGCTCGACCAATTCGCTGGCCGCAGTCGGTTTACGACCTGGGCAATGACCATCGCCACCCGAACGGCGATCAGCGAAATGCGAAGACGGCATTACAAGGATGTCTCGATCGACGCGTTCTCGAACGAGGACGCCATGAAGATCGATGTCGCAGTTGATGATAGCCAGCAGGTTGATACGAAACTTGAGCGTCAGTCGTTGTTGGAAAAACTACAAGAGCTGATCGATAGTGAACTCACCGAGAAACAACGTTTTGCGATTCGTTCGTCACTCTCGGGAATGCCAGTCGAAGTGATCGCGGAAAAAAGCGGCAGCAACCGAAATTCGGTTTACAAACTGATCCACGATGCGAAACTGAAGTTACGGCAAGGCCTCGAAAAGGCGGGGATCGTCGCAGAAGATCTGACGACAGCGTTTGCGTGAGGAACATGACATGACCCTTTCCGAAGAAGACACCAAAGCGCTCTTAAAGCGTGTTGCGCAAGCACGCGATGATGCGCTCGATTGCGACAAGTGTTTTGAGCACCTTGCCGAATTCGTGGAACTGGAACTCGCCGGCAGCGAAATCCCCGACGCGCTGATTGCGGTCAAACGACACATCGAGCAGTGCCCCTGTTGCAAAGACGAACATAGCGCACTGCTCGAGGCCCTAAGCGAGCTCGGCGACAGCTAACACGTATCGCTATGTATCGACGAGTTCAAAGTTTCGGTCACTCTCCCAGCTGCAATAGACCGGAAAAGAAGACCTTGGCCACGAATCAGACGGATTGCACGAATTAGCGGCTAGCTTGATGGGGTCAGTGACCGGAATCGTCTAAACTCTTCCTGAACACGCAACTCGATCGGCAAACGAGTTGCCCTCCAGTGACTCCCGTTTCGAGTTGGATGCAGTGATTGATCGGTTCCTTTGTGCTTTGATACTGTCGCTTTGTGTCGGTGCTCCATCACTCTCTGGTCAGGAAATCGCTGACAACTGGCATCAATGGCGAGGGCCCGACGCAACCGGCGCATCGCTTGCAGCAAACCCACCTTTGACCTGGAGCGAAGACGAGAACCTTCTCTGGAAAGTTGAAGTCGAAGGTTCAGGTAGCTCGACACCAATCGTCTGGGGTGACCGGGTGTTTCTTTTGACGGCACTCAACACAGGCAAAGTCGATCCCTCGTTGCCGAAGCCCGAAGATCAACCCAAACGCGTCTTTGGTATCAAATTCCCCAACACGTCCTATCAGTTCATCGTGCTTTGTCTTGATCGAGCGACCGGCCAAACGCTCTGGCGTAAGGTCGCGACCGAGAAAGTTCCCCACGAAGGGCATCACAACGACAACGACTTTGCGTCGGCATCACCCATCACCGATGGCAAACGCCTTTACTGTTGGTTCGGTTCCGCCGGGATGTTCTGCTACGACTTGGAAGGCAACCTGCTATGGCAACGTGATCTTGGCAAGGCGCACATGGGCGCCAGTTTGGGCGAAGGCTGCTCGCCGGTCGTGTACGAGGATCGCTTGGTGATCGTTCGTGATCATTCACGGCAATCGAGTATCGAAGTGCTCGACGCGGCTACGGGCGACACCGTTTGGAAGCAGGATCGTGATGAGCCAAACGCCTGGGCGACGCCGCGCATCGTGCGGCACAGTGGTAGGGTCCAAGTCGTTACCGCAGCGTCAAACTTTGTTCGCAGCTACGACTTGTCCGATGGATCGATCATTTGGCAGTGCAGCGGGCTGACAGGAAACGTGATCCCCAACCCAGTGATCGATGGTGACCATGTCTATTGCATGAGCGGCTACCAAGGCTATTCGCTTCTTGCGTTGCCCCTATCCGCCCAGGGTGACATCTCAGGAAGCGACCAAATCCTTTGGTCAAAGGAAGGGGGCACACCCTACGTGCCTTCGCCCGTTCTCTATGACGGCGTGCTCTACTACACCCAATCGAATCAAGCGATACTTTCGGCAGTCGAAACGCGTAATGGCGATGTAGTGATCAAGCGATCTCGGCTGAATGGGCTATCGAATGTCTATGCATCACTCGTTGCGGCGTCAGGACACATCTACATCGTGGGACGCAATGGTGTCACGTTGGTGATCAAACATAGCCGTGGGGGCGGCGTCGAAGTCGAAGCAACCAACCGGCTTGACGAGCGATTTGATGCTTCGCCCGCCATCGCCGGAAATCAGTTGTTCCTGCGAGGTGCAAAGACGCTCTATTGCATCGAGCGTCCTTGACCACCTGGCTGAAAGTCTAGAAGTCGCTCAGTTGCACCGTAGCTACCTTCGCCAGAAGGTGGTCTTTCACGCAAACCGATCGACACTGCACCACGCTCTGGCGAGCGTAGCTACGGGCTGCTCACATTGCTTCGGACCATCACTTCACGCGCAACCGAAGGGTTGGCGCGGGCAATTCGGGATGGCGTCGGCTTGCGAATCCGTGGACGTAGGCTTCCCCTTCGCCCACGGTCTGGCCGATGATGATCAGTGTTGCGATCCCATTGGTGTCACTGCGCAAAAACTCGGCGAGTGCGGCACCCGAAATCTCGAAACGCCCCGTCGGCTGCGACTGCAGACACTGAAACTTGCCGAGCAGTTGTACCTTTGACCGATCGACATCCAACTCGTCGCGGTCTTGTGCTGGCGACGTAGCCCATTGAATCGAACTCTGCGTCCAATCGTCTTGCCCTTCATCGGTCAATCCATAAACCACAAAGGTTGCGTCGGGCATCAGCGAGGCAAACCCCATTCCCGTTGCGACTCCGTACAACTGCAAGGTTGCGTCTTGAATCTCCTCACCGCCCAACAATGACAGGTCAAACTTCAAAAACGCTTTGCGCTGCCACTTCCGCCCCCAACTCTCTGGCGCGTCAGCGGGCGGGCGTTTGACCAGCAGTGCAACGTCCGAGCAACTCTTGGCCGGGAGTTCCTTGCGACTGATGTAAGCATCATCGCCGGCGCCGATCGCGGTTGAGATCTGAATCGATCGGAAGGAGGTATCGGGGCGCTGCGAGATCGTGTCCGCAAAACTCGATTCACCAGCCGATTCGATCGGGCCAACGCCCGAGAGCGTGATGCGCAGATTCTCGTTCTTCTTGACGGTCACAACTTTGTCTTGAGTTACTGGTGCAACGTCGACTTCACCATGCACCACTCGCAAATCGGAATCCCCCGAATCAAGAACGTTGACACCGAACATCGTGCCACGATCCGTGAGTGTTGCGGTGGGCGTTTCGATGACGAAACCGTCTCCTCCCTTTTCGACGTTCGCAAAGACACGTCCTGAATGAACGCGACAATGTCGATCGTCGATCACTTCGAAATCGACCGGACCTTCAAGCGTGACGTTGACCAGCGGAAACCGCAGCGTTGCAATCCCATCGGAGAGCTTGAGCCGTCCCGCGCCTAGCGGCTGATTGGGGCTTGTCGGTAAAGTCGACTGCTCCCAACGACAATTCTCGGTCGACAGGATGTAGGCATAATCGGGTGTTTGCGCAACGATCCAGTACCACGTGCCAACCACCGTCATCGCGATGCAGGCGGCGAGTGTGATCAGATTACCGACCCAATGACGGTTGGCTGATCGCGGGGTCACGAGTGCTTGCGCGTCGTCGCTACCTGCCGAAGCAATGTCGGGCGGCATCACGGCGGGCGGTTGTGCGGCATGCGAGGCGAGTGCAGCGTTCAGGTGCGCATGCTCGGCATAGTCCCGACGCAACTCACTTGATTGAAGCACGAGCTGTTCGAGCTGGTCGACCTCTTCCTGTGTCGCCCGTCCATCCAGCACGAGGTCGCGAAGAAGCTCATATTGTTTTTGATTTTCGCTCACGATGTTTCTCCAGCCTGGAGTGTTCGGCTGACGCAACTATGAAGTGTGGCTCGGATGCGGCTCAGCATTCGGTATACGGCATCAGTGGATCGATCAAGCTGCTCGGCCAGCGTCTCAATCGATTCCTCTGCCGTGTAACGTTGTTTGAGTAGTTGACGATGATGCTGAGGAAGTTTCTCAACACACGATTCGAGTGCGTCCATTCGGTCCACGAACACATCGTCATGCTCGATCAACTCGCTTGAAATCGCGGTGAGGAACTCGTCGCTAAAGACCAATGAGTCGCTGCTACGTTTCTTGCGCCATGCACGCACGCGATTAAAGGCGATCGTACATGCCCAGGCACCAAAATTGGTACCCGGTGTGAATCGGTGAAACTCGCGCCAACAGACAAGGCTCGTTTCTTGAAACAAGTCATCCACGTCGCGTGCGCCGGGTAATAGGCTGCATAGATAGATGTAGACCCGCTTTTGATTGGCCGCCAACAGCTGCACAAATTCATCCATGTTTGGGGAAGGCCCATCCATGTCGGGGGATGGATGGCGACCGCCGTCTTGGTCCGATCCGTTTTCGTTGTTCATGGCTGACTTCTCATCACGTTTTCGACGAGCGCAGTGGCGTACGTTTCGCAAACCCGAAACGGGTCCATCTTGAAAGAGCGTAAACAGGAACATTTGGACATGTTGATTGCCCGAATTCTGCATTCGCTCGAACATCGGACGGGGCCTTGCCACTGTGTGACCTGCTTCCCCACTGAAGCTGGGCTAATGTCACATTCTTTTCCTTTTTTGCAAATTCTTAGTCCAATGTCCTGGGGGGTCGCTCTTGGGTCGTGGTGGCGGGAATCGACCGATCGGTGAGATCAACCGCCACTCTTCCCTTCTTTCCTACCTCATTCCCCTATCTTAAGAAGGCGGTGGACGTGAACAGACGTAAACCATTCTCTGGGTTCACACTGGTCGAACTACTAGTAGTGATCGCCATCATCGGCGTCCTTGTTGGACTCCTTTTGCCAGCTGTCCAGGCAGCCCGCGAAGCAGCTCGTCGAATGTCGTGCAGCAACAACTTCAAGCAGATTGGCTTGGCGATGCACAACTATCACTCGGCTTACAAGCAGATCAATCCAAACGGAACGGGCCCGCAACACAATGTGTCGCGATTCCTCTCGGCCAACATCGGTTTGCTTCCTTTCATGGAACAGCAAGCACTTTGGGAGATGATGTCCAACCCATTGATGCCAGAACCAGGCGAGACTCCCGACCCGGGAACAACGCTGATGGCCAATGGCGCTTGGCCTCCCTTTGGTCCGCGACCTTGGACCGACTTGAATGAGTACGATCCGTACCAAATGCAAACACCAACGTTGCGCTGTCCCTCTGATCCCGGTCAATCACCACTTGGAACAGGCCAAACCAACTACGCGTTTTGTCATGGCGATGCGATTTTGCGCGTCGGCTACGATCCCTCGAGCCAATGGGTCGACCGCGGTGTCCATCGTGGCATGTTCCGACGTGAGGAACCGGTCAAGTTCCGTGACATCCTCGATGGATTGGCCAACACGGTTGCGATGGGCGAAATCAAAACCGACCTCGGCGATCGCAACGTTGGCGGATCGGTCGTCCGAAACGACCACTTCAGTGGCAATGCGATGGGCGCCGACCCTTCGCTTTGCGATTCGGTCCGAGATCCTGAGCGTCCTCAGTTCATCGACCAAAGCGTCCCAATCTGGCAAAGTGGCGGTACCTCACGCGGCGGCCGATGGTGGAACGCTCACTTGATGATCACTGGCTTCAACACCGTCCTGCCACCCAACTCGCCCACCTGCCCAATTGGCTGGGGAACGGGCTGGCAGTCGGGCGTCTTCAGCGTTGCGAGCCATCACCAAGGTGGTGTGCACGTGTTGTTTGCTGACGGTTCGGTCCAATTCATTTCGGATTCGGTGGAAGCTGGCAACAAATCGTCCCAAAGCGTCTCGCGAAACTACGGCAACGTGGGCATCGAAAGTCCCTACGGGCTTTGGGGTGCATTGGGAACGATTCGGTCGAAAGAAGTCGTGACCGAGGAATTCAATCAATGAGCAAACTCATTCGATTTGCCGCGACTGCCCTGTTCGTGATCGCCGCTATCCATGTGTCCGGTTGTGCTGACAATTCTCAGGCACAAAAGCTGGAAGCGCCCGAAGGCATTGATTGGGCGGCAATTGAGGCAGGTGACGCCGAGATTGAAGCCACGCAAAGTGTTGGCGAATAGTTAAATTTGACTTTATCGCCCCCCCCGGCATAGCCAGGGGGGGCGTTTTTGATACTATCAGAGCAGATGTTCATCCATCTGAGCGATTCCATGTGCTGTTCGCTCCGCCGAAAGTAGGCAGACTTTCGTGCCCTCCGAGCAGAATAGGGCCCGTAGGATGTCGCTTTCGGTGGAGCCAACCGCATCACCGACGTTGCTTTGGGGATGTCGAAAAACGTCATTGCTCCGAAAAGTTTTTTTTCGAAATGACGCAAAGCCCGGAAAATGCGGGGTCAAGTGAACCTTTCGCGAAAAGGCTTTGTCCGCTATTTTGTGCCTCTCACTGAAGTGACAAACCCGACGCGGTTTGCCACACGCCTCGGGGCGTAGCTCAGCCTGGCAGAGCGTCTGGTTTGGGACCAGAAGGTCGCACGTTCAAATCGTGTCGCCCCGACTCCGTAAGAAACAAAGCTCGTCAGAGAATTCTGGCGAGCTTTTTTCGTGCGCCCGGCTAGGGATCAGACTCGGGAGGGCGAGGCTCCCGCCGAGCCGCAAGCTACAGCTCCGCGGGAGCGTTGCCCTCCCAACCAATGCTGCCAATTCCAAGACTCGTTTCAGGGATCGAATGCCGGGAGGGCGAGGCTCCCGCCGAGCCGCATGCTACAGCTCCGCAGGAGCGTCGCCCTCCCGAAAGGCCCCTCCCGAAAAATGCTGCGAACCGAATACGTGCGAGGGATACAATTCGTATAGAAAGAAGTTGATTCACCAGGAACTGAGGGGCACAGTTCATGAAAGACCAAAACCGCGCGCCAGGCTCACTCTCAGCCTCATCGTCCGCCAAACAAAACCTTCAAAGACGCCACCCCGTTCACGGGACTCTCGGGTTCGCATATCAGCCAACCATCGTGTGCGTCACTGTCTGCACTCATCGCCGCTCGCCGTGGTTGGACAATGATGACGTCCGCAATCTACTGTTCGACGTGTGGGAGCAAGCCGATGTCTGGCGAGTTGGACGTTACGTGATCATGCCGGAGCACATTCACTTATTCGCTGGCGAGTTCGGTGACCTCACGATCGAGAGCTGGGTGCGATACTGGAAATCTCAGTTCACCAAAAGACACGGCGACCGCCAACATCGATGGCAGACAGATCACTGGGATCGTAGGGTCCGATCGCAACAGGAATACGAGCGCGCATGGAACTACATTCATTGGAATCCGGTGCGCGCCGAGTTGGTCGACCATCCAGAGGAATGGCCCTACTCAGGAATGATTTACGACCTGCGTTGGGAGTAGCAAGCAAACTCGGGAGTGCGAGGCTCCCGCCGAGCCGTGCGTTAAAGCTCCGCAGGAGCGTCGCCCTCCCAGATACCGACCGATCACTTCGGGGCCGGCAACTCGGGGATCTCGGGGGTTGGCGCTGGCGGAATCAGGGGCGCCTCGGCTGCATCGGGCATGATTGCATCGGGGGCGGCGTCTGCTTCGGGTGCCGCAACGGGTTCGGCGGGTGATGGGACCGCCTCGATCACTTCGGTTGGCATCGATCCGCCCGCCGTGCCCAAAGCGCCCGACGTGTCCTGAACCGCCGACGGATCGAACGCGCCGCGTGCGACAGGTGCAGGCACGTACGTCTTTTCTGGATGACGGCGTGGCGCTAAGAAACGACCAACTTGGTGAGCCGAGTAATTCGCTCCGGCTGCCCATGGGCCTTCCGCCAATTGAACCTGGTTGTACGCGAGCAGCGATCCCTTCTCGCGATGGAAGTCGCGAATGGCCAAGTTGTAATTGCCGAGCGAAACGTAGAACTCGGTCGCGCTTGTGACCGCTTGACGCTGAGCCTGCAACAGGAAGTTGATGTTGTCGTTCCCGTCCCGATAGCGACGACGCAAGACGTCCACTTGGCGGATATCGGCGACGAATCGGTTGTAGTTTGTTTCGAGCAACTTGTGCGTCAACGCAACCTGTCGCGCCGCACTGGACAGATCGTGTGAGACGCGGAGTTCGGTTTCGGCCAGCAGCGCGCGTTCTCGACGAAGGTTCAACTTGGCGTGCGAAACGGCGACACTTGCCGTCCGCAAACCAACAGGAAAGTTCATTTCGAAACCGGCCTGGGCTTCCTGGTAATCGCCACTCGCGATGTTGCCGTAAAGGTTACTGCCGGAATTGGGCAAGCCTGTACCGGGATCAATGATGCCCTGGGTCGTGCTGCCAATGAGATGGTTCCCCAGTCCTCGCCAACGGTATTGGGCCAGGAAATCAAGTCTCGGACGAAGATTCAAACGCGCTGCGGTCAGCTCCATTTCGCGTCGCCGAACCTGCAACATTTGGCGTCGAATTTCAACGCGCCGCCCAAGCGCTTGGCCAAGCGCACTTTCCCAGTCGAAGACAACTTTCACGTCGGTTGGGTTGGTTGTCGGGCGGATCAAACGGCCATCGGTCGCTGGCATCCCGATCAAATAACGCAGGCGTTGTTCGAGTGCGTAAAGGCCTTGAGTCCCACCTAGCGTCGCTTCAACCTGAGCCTGGAATTGATAGAACTGCGAACGAGCTTGTGCTTCTTCGTCGCTGCGTCCTGATCCCACTTCCAAACGCACTTGTTGGAACTGGAACGTTTGCTGGGCGGCTTCGCGCCCTTTGACGGTTGCGTCGAGCACCCGGTAGGCGACGACCAAATCCCAATAGGCCTGTTCGACATCCGAAACCAGCTGGACCAACGCGTCTTCGAAATCCGCCAGCGCCGTGTCTTCGTTCACTCGCGCAATCAAGACACCGTTGTATTGCCCAGGCAAACTGTTGGGACCGGCGATACGATTGAAGGTCGTGCCGGCGCCTTGCATCAACGGTTGACGCCACTCCGCTTCGATCCATCCATCGAACGCGCTCGAGAACGCACGACTGGGAATGTTGTTGCGCGTGTAATTCACAACATGTCGCAAGGCGAAACTTGCACCTTGAGCCGTTTGCTTGGAAAGATCGCCCGAGTAGGTCGCGTTGGTACCTTCAAGCACACTCGCTTGGAATTGGGCAACAACGGGATTGAAGAACAGGTTGTTTGGCTGGTCGTTGGTGTTCCAGAAAAGCTGCTGGGTAAATTGCGTGTCAAACGCTGCCAGAGCAGCCTCGGTACCCTGCACAGGACTTGCGCTGGTCAAGCTTGGGTCATAGATCGTCGGTGTTGCCTGAGGTGCATCGACCACCGTTCCGCCAATGCTACGCAGCACCGGGCTCTGCTCGACTGCGATCTTGATCGCCTCTTCAAGCGTCAGGTCGAACGACGGGATCTGTGAGGGGTCTTCCAGCGAAAGCGGATCGATTGCCGATTTTGCTGCGACGGTCGGTTCCGTTTCGGCGCACTGCGCGACTTCCGGATACTCGATCTGCAAACCATGGTTGTCATGGTAGGACGCTTTGGTGTCGTACTTGCCAGGAGGCAGTTTGCGTTTGATCCATCCACATCCACTCGACATGGTGATCAAAGAACAAAGTGCGAGACGGCTCAGGCGTCGACGACGCAGCTGGCCGGTGCGGGTTTCCGGATTCAAGCTGCTGTGTGTTGGTTGGTGACGCATGCCAATTGATCTGATTGGGTCATGTGAAACAGCCGTGTTCCACGGTTCGTGACAGACGAACCGAAACTTCGGAACAGACCATTACGACCCTTATCGGCCTATTGACCCCGAAAACTGGAATAACCGGCCCACAAATCTGTGCGCCAGTGAGAGGTTTTGTACTCAGTCGATCGAAACGCTCGTTATCGACGGGCTTTCGGTCTCGCGCTCACCCGCCACGGTCGGTCGGTCCAAACGCCATTTTGCCAGTCGCTGCGGCCCAAAATCGAAGCACCATCCAGATTTGCGGCCGCGCCGGAATCGATCCGACCGAGTGCTTCGATCGCACCTTGATGGGGTAGCTGATCAATCACGAGCGAAGTGTCAGGATGCTTACGGAACAAGCCAACGTGGTCGCCAAGACGACAAGCCGACGCGCTGGCCAATTCGTAACGCCAAACGGGACGCTGACGAAACAAGCTCACCAGAACTCCTGACCCGCTCAGAATCAGATCGTTGCTGATCCAAGTTGGCTGCCGCTTTCCGAGACTCTCTCGAACACGAAGGTCCGTGCTGAGCGTTGCGCTGCCGAGTTTCCAAACACGTAGGCGACGCGAGGTCACCAACGCAAGCGAGTCGCCGTCGGGCGAAAACGCGACGGAAGCGAGCGAGCCATCGTCAACAGGAATCTGACCGACCGCGACCCCATCGCTGGTGCGCCGTACTTCAACGGTTCCTTCGCGTGGAATGGCGATGTAGCGGCGTCCGCTCGAGATCGCGGGTGCAGCCTTGGCGTGAATTCCGGAAATGCGATACATCTGTTCGCCCGACACAAAGTTCCAAAGACCGACGGTTTGGTCGACCACAGCGATGAAGTGTTCTTCATCAACCCAACGTGCCCAGCGAATTTTGGGGGCTTTGCCAACACCACGACCATTGAAGATCGGGCGTTGGAATGAGAATTTGAGTTTGCCTTCGTCCCAGCCAGTCGCCACAACCATCTGGCCACCTTGGCCAAGCACGTCTTGACCGACAAGAACGAGTCCGCGTTGGGAAGGAGCGTGAAAGTCGAAAAGTTCAATTCGGTCGCGGCCGATCCAGACTGGCTTCATCATGGAAGTCTCGGGATCAAAAATCAGGATTGCGCCGTTGGTCGAATTCCCCGGCGCGACCACACCCTTGCTGGCCGAAACTGCGATCGATGTCACCTGCTTGGAGTTGGGATTCACCAGTGGAATCGGTCGCGAGCAGGTGTCGTGCAAATCGACGCGTGCCATCGGGAACTGCGCTGACGTGGCCGTTGCCGGAAAGGGCTGGCCATCCGACCGCAGCGATCGCGGCGTGCTGTCGGGAACGTAGGACCGGGTGGCGTCGGCGATTCGTAGCGGCACGCCTGCTTCGGCCAGATGATGTGCTGGCAGAAGATCGAGCGGCGGCAGTGGCTTGGAGGTTGGCGATGCCGCAGGATTGAGCCGCAGTGGATTGTCTTGGGAGAGCTGTCGTTTTTCGAAGGCGTCGAGGTATTGCTTGTCGTTCTGACTAAGCTCAGAGACCCGCAACATCACGGTTTGGCCGTCACCACGGCGCAGCGAGACGAATTCACCGTCGGTTGCGATTAGCGCCGCATTGACACTGTGACGACCTACGGAATCAACCCAAATGCGTGCCGGTTCTTCGGCGACGCAAACGGTCGGCAGCAAGAACGAAGTCGTGGCAATCCCAACCGCCACGAGGGCTGACAACAGGGCATTGCGCAAACGAAAGTAAGTCGTGATCAAGGGAGGGACCATCACTGGCATTAAAAGAAGCTTCGTAGTCGATCAGCAAATCGGGTAGGCGTTTCTTCGGTCGGTTTGCCTTCCAATGCCGCGATCCAAACCTCAGGATCGTCGCCGTAGTCTTTTCCCGTCGAGCCTCGAAGTGATTCGACAGCGAGTGTCCGTGTGGCTGGGTTCCGATCGTTGAGTGCAACGCGAAGCGAATCGATCGCCGTCGCGTTTTGGTGCTCGCCCAGCGCGCGAATTGCAGCTTGCTTTACGTCGAGATTGGTTTCGGTTCCGAGCGTGGCGGCGAGCAGGCGAGCTTCTTGATCGCCGCCGCGAACGCCAAGCGAACGGCATGCTTCCATGCGCACTTTCATACTGTCGTCGTCGAGCCCGGTTTCGATCAGCGGCATCGCCATCGTTCCGTCAAGATTGCGTGCGGCCCGCACAACCAAGCGTCGCATTTCCGGACTCGGGTCCGTTTCACCAATGTTCTTGAGGTGCTCAAACCACGTCTTTTGCTCTTCGGCCGACATCTCGTGAATCGAATCCGCCAAATCGGCGAGCTGCGACATTCGCTGATGATCGGTCACGCCATAGGCTTCGTCAGCTTTCCATTCGTTTAACACGTAGTACGGGTTAACCGTCTTCAGTGCGTACATCGGTCCATCCTGGCAACCGGTCAACCCAACTGCGGTGATGGCGAGCGCTACGGTGAAGAAGGGCGAAAAACGCCGCAAATCGCTAGACATTCTGGTTCCTGAATCACTTGAACTCTCTCTGCCCTGTGTGGCACCGGTGCCACCAATGGGACAAAGTCACTTGGCATGTAGCAAACCGCGATCGCTCGCTCCAACCCCAAATCGATTGCGACGACGACTAAAATCAATGCAATGGCCGTTGTGAAACTTCGCCGCTAACCCGATGACCACCCGAGAGTCTGCTGATGAAAACGCTTCTATGTTTCATGGTCCTGTTTCCCGTTTCCTGCTTGGCTCAAGATGCGGCCGACGAAAAGGGCGCAGCGGAATCGAAAGCTGCCGAGCCCAACAGCCGCAAGGCATTCGATTGGCTCAAGCAATTCGAAGGGAAGTGGGCGACACAGTTCAGCGGGACAATGGAATCGAGGACGATTGGGAATCGTTGGCTGGTCAGCGAGATCACGTTTCCATCAGGCGAGTTTTCGGTTCAGACGCTCGGCTACGACGAGACGAAAAAACGATTCGTCGGCACGTGGGTCGACGCGACGTCGAACCACATTTGGCATTACACGGGAACGCACCAGAAGAATGGCAAGGTCATTGTGCTGGAAGCCAGCGGGCCAGACATGACCAATCCCAAAGTGGTGCGAGACTACCGAGACATCTACGAGTTCAATTCGGAAGATGAAATCGCTGCCGTTTCCGAAATGAAATCGGAAGATGGCACATGGAAAGCGTTCTCAAAGAGCACCATGAAACGGATCAAGTAGGCCACACAAGTGAGCCGTGATCGCGTAAGCGGCCGGGCCTTGAGCGAACTGCGTGTAGGGCCCGAGGCCTAACGGCCGGCGGCTCACGGGCACGACCTGAGTTACGCTACTTTCGCGGAGCGAAAGGCGACAAACACTAGCCGCGTGCGACTTGTTTTCCGTGTCCTGGTTGCCCGACGAACCTGCCATCGCGTGCCGATATCAGACCGCGACAGGTCACCAAACTGGGACGGCCTGAGATTTCAAAACCTTCGAAACCGTCGTAGTCCGTATTCATCAGATGCGTGTCAGCTGAAATCGTCCCACGGTAGTTCGGATCCCAAACCACCAAGTCGGCATCGCTCCCGACCTGCAGCGTTCCCTTTCTTGGGAACATTCCAAATTGCTTTGCCGGCGCCGTTGAAAGCAGTTCGACGAATCGGTCCAAGCCGATACGACCAGCGGTGAAACCGTGATGGTACAGCAACGTTGGTCGTTGCTCGACCGAGGGAATGCCGTTGGGAATCTTGGTGAAGTCCGATTCGGGTGGGCGTCCCATTTCCTTTTGCCCCGCAAAGTCAAACGGGGCGTGGTCGGTTGCAACCGTTTCAATCACACCGCGTTGAATCGCATGCCACAAATACTCCTGGTCCGATATGTCGCGAAGGGGCGGGCTCATCACGTACTTGGCGCCTTCAAAGTCAGGCCGCTCGGCGTAGCTTTTGTCGAGCACCAAGTGTGGGATCACCGCTTCGATCGCAACGTTGACACCGCGTGTTTGGAATCCCTGCGCTGCCTCGACCGCATCCCGACAAGACGTGTGCACGATGTACCCTCGCGCGCCGGTCATTTCCAGGAACGTACAAAAGTGGTGCACGCCATCGGCTTCGACCTGGGTGGGACGCGACGGTTCATGGAATTCCGGGCCAACCTTTCCCGCGGCAACCAATTGAGCTTGAAGCTGGGCAACTAACTCAGCGTTCTCGCAATGTGCGGTGACCGTCACCCCCGCTTCGGCGGCAAATTTACATGTTTGGAACAGCTCGTCGTCGGAGATTCCGAGCGCACCTTTGTAGGCCAAAAAGACTTTCAGCGAGGTGATGTCATCGTCGATGATCTTGCGAAGCTGGCGTGGTGTGTCTGCATCAAATCGTGTCACCCCCATATGAAACGTGTAGTCACACGCGGAAATCCCTGCCGCTTTGCTTTTCCACAACTCGTACGCTTCAACCGGATCATCATCGCGCGCCGGACACACCATTTCGATCAAGGTGGTGGTACCGCCGACCAGTGCCGCACGACTTCCAGAATCGTAATCGTCCTTTGCGAACGTTCCCATGAAGGGCAGGTAGATATGAACGTGGGGGTCGATGAAACCTGGAAAGATGTACTTGCCCGATGCGTCGACCACTTCGTCGATGTCGTCTCGATTCGGATCGATGGACGGAGCGATTTCGGCAATCGTTTCGCCGCGCACAAGAAGGTCATTCTGTTGGCGACTGTCGGGTGTGATGAGCGTGCCGCCCCGAAACAAGATGCTCACGCCACTCAATTCCCTGCGAGTTGGTTGGATTGATTCACAAACTCGTCGCCGTCCCAGTTTTCATCCGCTGTCACGTTTTCATCCGCAATCACGGCGCCATTTCGTTTCGCTTGCTTGGCAGCCTTTGCGGCTGCTTGTCGCTGGACCAAATCCGAATGTGTTGTGAAGTAAGGAAGGGCTTTGCCTTTGAAGTCGTCAATGGTTTCGAAGCCATGTTTGTCCATGAAGGCAAGCAGTTGGTCCGACATCTTTTGCACGATCTTGTAGCCATGCTTCATCACGGCCGTGCAAACTTGCACGCAATCGGCGCCAAGCAAAATAAACTCGGCAGCGTCTTCGCCGGTTTCGATACCGCCAATACCCGATAGCGATCGTCCAGGAAACTCGCTGCGAATCAGCTTTGCGATTTCCATGGTCATCCGCAGTGAGATCGGTTTGACCGCCTTGGAAGAATAACCTCCGGCGGTGGAGTAACCTTCGACGGTTGGCAGCGGACGCAGCGTCTCGAGATCGACTCCGATCACCGATCGAATCGTGTTGATCGCCGAGATACCATCAAGCCCTGCGTCCAGGGCTGCTCGCGATGGATCCTCGATGTGGGTCACGTTCGGTGTCATCTTGGCCCATACCGGTTTGGTCGCTGCCTCGCGAACCCACGAACAGACTTCGGCGAGGATCTCGGGGCTCTCGCCCATCGCGGCGCCCATCTTTCGTTCGGGCAGTCCATGGGGGCACGAAAAGTTGCATTCAAGCATGTCGACGCCCGCTTCTTCGCAGCGACCGATGATCTCGAACCAAGCGTCCTTGTTGTACTCCTCCATGATCGATGCAATCAGGACACGATCAGGGTAGGCGTCTTTGATCCGCCTGTACTCGTCGAGCCATTGTTCGAGCGGCATCGTCGAGATCAATTCGATGTTCTCCCAGCCGTAGACCTCGCCCGATGAGTCTCGAAGCCGGCCGTACCGCGGAGCAACATTGACGATCTTGGAAGCATCCAGACTGACCGTTTTGGCCGACGAGGCTCCCCATCCGTCGGCAAACGATCGGCAAATCACGCGCGCATTGGTTCCCGGAGGTCCGGAGGCGATGACAAAAGGGTTCGGGAACTTGATCCCGTTGATCGTCGTTTCCAGCGTCGGCATATTCAAACTGTCTGTGGCGGAACTCTTGCGGGAAGCAATCAACGAGCATTCTCGATGCCGCGACTCGTCTCGTCGATGGGACCGAACCGACACAGGGGCCTTCCCAGCCCAAATTCTGCACCCCATCGGTACTTTTTTGGGCTGAGCGGTTGGTGGCACCGGTTTTCGCCGATTCCACTCGCTTTTTGACCCCGGCAGATCAGCCTCAGGCGGAGGGCGAATCGCCATCAGTGGGGGACGATTTCACCTGCTCCACTCCTTCTAGAGTACCACCGAGTGGGGCATTGGTAAGTGGCGCCAAGCCGCGTTCTTGACGCGTTGCGGGGATCATATTGTCGAGTGCGATGCCCAGGATTGCGGCGACCGCCATTCCCGTTTGACCAATTGCATTGATCACGTCGTCGACACCCGCGTAGAAAAACGCCGAGACCGCATCGGAGCCGCCGTTTTCAAAGTAATACGGAACACTGATCCCCATGAAAAGCGCGAACCCGCCAATGAAAAGGTTTCGATCGCTGGCCAGGTCGGCGCGGGCAAATTGGCGAATCCCCACCGCGGATATCAATCCGAACATTGCACAATAAAGGCCACCCACGACGGGTGTCGGAATCGCCGCGGCCAACGCACCAAACTTGCCCAACAGTCCAAGCAGGATCAACATCACCGAACCGATTTGAACGACGTAGCGTGAGCCGACTTTGGTCAGCCCGATCAAGCCAACGTTTTCCGAATACGACGTGGAACTGAATCCGCCAAACACGCTCGTCAGCGCACAACCAATTCCCTCGCACCCGATTCCGCGAGAGATCTCACCTTCGGTCGGGTCACCGCCGCCCGCCATCTGTTTGCAGGCGTGGTAGTCGCCAAAACTCTCGATCATCGACGCGAGGTAACCCGCGATGACGGCAACGACGAATCCAAGCTGAAACTTGGGCAATCCCCAAGGAAAGATCACGTCGCTTGTCCGCACCCACGAAGCCTGATGAAACGCTTCCATGTTGGGCTTGGCTGGATGATCATCACCAAACACACCGACCATCGAAAGCAATGCGCACACGGCAACCGAGACGAGGATCGCCAGCAGCATCGGAAACATTCGAAACAGATCGTGGTGCTTCGACAAGATGAACGAGAACAGAACGATCAACGCGATCGTGAGGATCGCAATTGGCCAATACGACGCGGCGATGGGCGCACCGGCTTGATAAAGCGAGAGCCCAATCAGGGTGATGACCGGGCCAACCACCACGGGCGAAAGGACGCGACGTACCAATCCCATCAAACCGCTGAACCCGACAACGATTTCCAACATGGCGCCGACCAACACCGCGCCGGCGATGTAGGGCATCGCCGTTCCGGGTGTCACCGTCTCGCCTTCGGGATGGATCGTCGCAATGATCATGAAGAAGGCGGGCAGAAACGAAAAGCTAATGCCCTGGATGATCGGCAGACGCGAGCCAAACGTCGACTGGATCAACGTCGCGACGCCGGCGCAAAGCATCACACTTGAAATCAACAGCGCGATCGCCGCCGTATCCATCCCCATCGGCGGACCAAGCAGCGTTGGCACCACAACGGTCGAACCAAACATGGTCAGCACATGTTGCAGTCCCAACACCGATGCTTTGCCAAGTGGAGGCCGGTCGTCGAGACCGTAGATGATTTCTTCGTTTTGCGACATCGGCTACGGTTGGGTGACTTCCTGGTACGATTCTGGTCGCCGATCACGGTAGAACTGCCAAATGTTTCGCACTTCCCGAATCATCTCCAGGTCCATGTCGCCAATCACGATCGCATCTTCAGTGCGTTTGTCGGTTTGCGCGAACAGGTGTCCGCGTGGATCGCAAAAATAGCTTTGTCCATAGAACTCGCCGATGTTCCATGGCCCTTCGGTGCCAGGGCGGTTGATCGCACCAACAAAGTACTGATTCGCCACGGCGTGGGCGGGCTGCTCGAGCTTCCAAAGGTATTCGCTCAGACCCGCAACCGTCGCACTGGGATTGAAAACCATTTCGGCGCCATTGAGTCCTAGGCACCGAGCGCCCTCGGGAAAGTGTCGGTCATAGCAAATGTAGACGCCGACCTTGCCAACCTGAGTTTCAAAGACGGGGTAGCCGAGGTTGCCAGGGCGGAAATAGAACTTCTCCCAGAAGCCAGGGTTGCAGTGCGGCAGGTGCATCTTTCGGAACTTGCCCAAAAACGTTCCGTCGGCATCAATCACGGCGGCCGTGTTGTAGTACAGCCCTGTCATCTCTTCTTCGTAGACCGGAACGATCATCACCATCTGGTGTTTTTTCGCCAACTCGGTCATGAGTCGAATCGTCGGCCCGTCGGGGACACGTTCGACCATCGAGTACCACTTCTCATTTTGCTCTGCCGGAAAATAGGGGCCGTAAAACAGCTCCTGCAAACAACAGATCTGAGCCCCCTGGTCGGCTGCTTGAGCGATCAAGTCGACGTGTTTGTCGATCATCGCTTGTTTGATCCGATCAACGGCGGAATCGGCCGGCTCGCAAAGTGTGGCTTGAATCAGGGCTCCGCGGACCATTTTGGGCATCGAATGAGTCTCCAACATGATGTTTGCCGCACGAACACGATGGCGGTCTTGGGCGACGCAGTTTCGCCTTTGCATTGGGAAGGTGATAAGCTTACCACCGAAGGCCGTTTTCAATAACGGGACCAGATTTGATCACTTTTTCGATCCGCTCCAAACCACGCCATCGCCGCCATGAATCGAAAATCGCCTGTTGCTTCGGGATACCTGATGCTCGCCGTGATCGTCGCCGGCTGGATCATCTCCGCCGTCCACCCGGTCGGCGCCGACGACTTTCGCCAAACCTACCGCGAACTCCGCGAGCGGAAGGCCGACAATCTGGACAAGGCTGCCGAGTACCTCGAAGAAAAAATCGCAGCCGCCCCCGACTCGATCGACATGAATGTGTTGCGGCACAGTCTGGCGACCTGGTTGGCCGAAGACGGCCAAGACCAGAAAGCGGTGGAGCAATTTGAAAAGCTGCTCGATTTCCAACTCTCGCATCTCGATGCGACGGAAAATCGGTTCGGCGTCCTGATGACCATCGAAAGCCTGAAGGACCTGACCAGCGAAAGCGGACATCGCAAAGCGTTTCGCGAAGCCGTCATGCGGTCGCTCGAAGCCCTGCTTGAAGCCGGTCCCGACGACGAACTTCAAGCAATGATGCCGGTTTCGCAGTTGGCTGTCATGCATGCGCATCACTTGGTCGACGACGACGATACCGAGGGGGCAAAGCAGATCATCGAGAATCAACTCAAGCAGCTTGCCGAGATCAACAATTCCGAAAACGCAAATGAGCAAACCGCGATCGCTCATGTCCGCATGCTCAAGGCGCTCGTCACCAACGACTTGGGCAACGATCCCTGGCGTGAGGCGTCGGTGGCGTCACTTGAAAAAGTCGTCGAAGCTGCGATCACTCGGTTTCCCGAGTCTCAAACGTTGCAAAACGATTATGCCGAAGTACAACTCGAGATGATCGTGTTTTTGGGCCAAGATGACCCCGAGAAGAACAAAGAACGTATTGAGTTGGTGTCGAAAAAGCTTCAACCGTTTGCTGCCAGCAACCGCAGTGTCGATGCAACCTTGCGTCGCATCGAGTTGCACAAAGAACGGATGCAAGCAGCCAAGCCCGCAGAAACACTCGTCGGCAAACCGGCACCGAAATGGGACATCGACGCTTGGGTGAGCGGACCTGACGCAAAGCAAGAATCGTTCAAGGGCAAAGTCGTGCTACTCGATTTCTGGGCAATGTGGTGCGGCCCCTGCATCGCGACTTTCCCTCACCTGCGCGAGTGGCGAGAAGAGTTTGGTGACAAAGACTTCGAAATTGTTGGTGTCACAAGCTATTACTCGATGACCTGGGACGAAGAGGCCGAGCGTCCGCAAAGATCCAAAGAAGAGGTCGGCCAGTGGGACGAACAGGTGGCGCTGCAAAAATTCCTCAAGCATCACAAACTCGAGCATCCCGTCTTCGTTGCCCCCAAAGAAAGCAAGATGGCGAGCGAGTATGGCGTCAGCGGAATCCCACACGTCGTGCTGATTGACGGGCAAGGCGTTGTGCAATTAGTCAAAACGGGAGCCGGCAAAGAAACAGCCGACGAAATCCACGCCAAAATCAAAGCACTCTTGAAATAAAAAACGCGGAGCTGACACAGTCGCCAGCTCCGCGCGTGAACTTCATTCCTCAAGGTCGCCTAGACGTCTCAGGGTCGCCTAGACTCCTCAAACCGAGAAGTGGGTTCCCGACACAGTGAATTCACCATTGTTTGCACCACCGGCCCACTGGTTCGCTGCAAACGTCAAGTCACCCGAACGGAACCCTTGCTGGATCCCTTCGTAAGTGCCGCTGGCACCCTGGAGCGACTCGATTGTGTCGGCCGTCATGTCAATCTCAGCAATCAGCCGGTCGGTTGCCAAAGGCGTAAAGCTGTACCAAGTCGCTCCATTGGCATTGAACTTCCATTGACCGTTCTCGAACCTGACGGCGACGAGGTGGTCACTGTTGTGATTGTGAGTGAGGGGGAAACGCGTGTGCACACTCGTCGCGGTGTACATGATGTACGCCGACCCCGTCGCAAAGTCATCAATGGCAACGCCACTGTTGACCGGGCCAAGTGACTTGGAGGCCGTTGTTGGGACGGTAAACGTTGTGCCGGTGATTTTGAATTCGCCGACGTCGCCCAAGCTTCCAAATTGATTGGCTTCGAACTCGAGATCGCCCGATTCATAGCCCTGTTCGATTCCGTGTATGCGTCCCGACGTTCCTTGCAACGACTCAATGGTGTCGGCAAGGAAGTCGGCTGATGCGAGAAGCCGATCACTTGGTACAGGATCGAAGTCGTTCCAAACGGAGTCATCGTTGTATTGCCATTGACCGTTTTCATTGCGAACGGCAATCACATGCTCGCTGTTGTCAGCATGCGGAGGACTTGCCGCAAAACGCGAGAACACGCTTTCATGGCTATGCATGAAGTAGCCGGTTCCCGTCTCGCCATCGGCTACCGCAACGCCCTGGGCCACCGAGCCGAGATCGCGATGGCTCGATGAGGCTCCCGTAACGAAATAGGTTCCCTCGATTGTAAAGTCACCGTCATTGGTCGTGCCGTTGAAGTAGTCGGCGTGGAACCTCATGTCCGCGGAATCGAATCCCTGCTTGATCCCAAAGACACTGCCGGTGCTGCCCTGCAACGAGGTGATCGTGTCGGCGCCAAAATCGAGACTGGCAATCAGGCGATCCGAATCAACCGTACCAAAGGGCACCCAACCCTCGTTGCTGTTGTTGTTGTCATAGTGCCATTGATCATCGAAGTAGCGCACACCGATCAGATGGTCACTGTTGTCGATGTACGGACCGCTTGCGCCGAATCGCGTGAACAGGTTTTCCTCGCTGAACATCACGTAACCCGTGCCTGTCAACGTATCGACGACCGCAATTCCATGATTGATCGCGCCAATGCTATGAACGGAGGAAGCGTCCGCGGTGAATGATGTCCCACCGATCGTGAATTCACCATCATTGAAGCCGCCATTCCAATGATTCGCGGTAAAGGTCAGGTCACCCGATTGGAAACCTTGCTGGATCCCTTCGAAGGTACCACTTACACCTGCAAGCGACTCGATCTTGTCGCCGCTAAAGTCGACGGCGGCAATCAGTCGATCAGTCGATTCGGGTGTGAAGTTGTACCAAGTCCCTCCGTTAGCGTTGTACTTCCAGCGGCCGCCTTCAAAACGCACAGCAAGCAAGTGATCCGAGTTGCCGACAAACGTGTTGGAGAACCGTGTATGCGTGCTCTCTTCGCTGTACATGATGAACCCAGTCCCAGTTGCAAAGTCGTCGACCGCAACACCAAGGTTCACGTTACCCAAGGCGAAGTTCTCCTGAGCAATCTGGTTGCTGAAGACGAGATCGGCGATTCCAGACCCATCGGCAACCACGATGTAGCGTTCTCCTGCGACAACATCGACAGTCACTGTTGGGCTGATCCAGCTCGTGCTTTCACCGATTGAAATCGCTCCAGCGAAAATCTCAAGCTCCGGCGGCAGCCCTCCACCATCTTGCATTGAGCTAACGGTCAAAGTGCCGGTGTTGGCGGCGACGAGTTCATAGTAGGCCTGGCCAGCAATCGATTGGTTAGTGATTCGTAGAAAGCCGACCTCTCCTAAGTCAATGCTCTGTGCCGCCTCTTCTCCCTCACCGCCCGATCCGTTTTGGAGGCGGGCAAGTTGATTGATCACGTGCAACGCATCGAGCGGAGTGATGATATTGTCTTCGTTGACATCGTTGTAGCCGGAATGGTGAGTCTCGCCATCTGCTGGGACGTAGGAGCCGTCAATTGCGCTAGCCAAGAAATTGATGGTCGCAAGCGCATCGTTGGGCGAGACAATTCCATTGGCGTTTACGTCGTAACGATTGTATGGATTCGTCCAACGATCGAGGTGCTTATCGCCACCGCCCCAGTCAATTTCGAACGGACTTGATGCAAGGCCATGAGACACAGGCACCGGGCCATCATGCTCAACTCGGACGAGTTCCGCGTCACCTGATCCAATGATATGGATCTTTGGCATGTCACCGTCGAATGCGGGCGAACGGTAGGCTTCGTTCCCGTTGACAAGTATTACCATCCCATGTGGGTCAGGGCCAAAAACTGTTGATTGCTGGATTACGATCTCGTCAAGGATGTTGTCGTTTCCCTCAGTTTGCTTGTTCATATCGAGCACAATCGTTTGTTGCGCCGACGAACGCATCAATTCTTGAGCAGTGCTTCTCATGTCGGCGCCTGTCGAAAACGTTAAGACTTTCCCGGGATGGGGGTTGCCTGCTGGAACAATCCCCAGCACGATTCCTGCGATTTCCCCGTTGACCAATGCTGGCCCGCCGGAGTCCCCTGCTCCAGACGCGCCTTCGGAAGCGCCAAGGCCCGGAAGCGAATCAGAGAATCGATAACCCGACGGTTCAAGCGTGAATCGCATCCCCGCATCAATTTCGGAGAATCCTGAGAAGGGAGCATTTGCCGGAGGATTATACGACGCGTGGTCAACATCCACCTGAAACTCAGTCCCATCGGTATTCACAAAGGCGATTGTGTTTTGCGTCGAACGCAAATCACCTGAGGGCAGCACAGTGGAAGAGGTAACGGTACCCGCCAGACCATATCCGGCGATATCGATGTCATTCCCGACTAACGAATCAGTATAAAACTGGTATCGGTTCGCCAACGCTGGAGCTGCTGAGGGCAGAGGAAAAACAGCGTAGTCATTTCGGTTGCCGTCCCGGTAGGGATTGGTTGCGTTGTGCCCGTGAGCAGAGTACGTGACATCTGCGAGATCGATGTCGAATTCGACCTCAGTGCTACCTGGGAATGTGACACTGACGTTGCTTGCATCTTCGACCACGTGCGCGGCGGTAAGGATATGCAATCCATCACCGAGAAGAACACCGCTACCGGTCCCAACGCCCCCGCCCGTTAGCTCGACATTGAGCCGCACAACGCCGGAGAACTCGCCAGGATCATGAGTAATGACAGGAGGAGCAACTGGCCCAGCACCAAAAATCAACAGTTCCCTTTTTTCGAGCGATTGACATTGCAACGCGCGTCGGTTGCGACGTTTGCGGGAGTCTGTTTTGCGTTTCTTGTTTCGATTCCAAGTTTTCACGATAAGTGCCCTAGTGAGAATTGAAGTAAGAGAAACGCCTCAGTAGCGATGCGCCATTAGGCGATTTCCCTGTGAAGAAAAAAGAGAGGCGAGGAAGATGCCTCGAGCTCGCAGGCTAACAACGAGAACAGTTGCCCAAAGAAGAGAAAACGCTCTTAGGGTCGATCACAACCCTAAGAGCCTGTGCCCCATTGATAACGCCTGCCTGCGTTAATTACATCCTATGGAATTCTGATGACAACAAAGGTCATAACCGCATAAACACAAAAGTTTTATAGATGCCAATTCCGAGACAGTGATTCAATTTGAGATTAGACATGAGCAAATCCCCGCTGTGTTTTGGAATAACGAGCTTGGTTTCCCAGCACCAAATGTCACATCATTGTGTTTGATGAACGAGACAAGAACGACGTCTCAAGTTCGCAAGCAACCAACGAGAATAGGTGCCAGCGATTGTGAGCCCCATGCCTCAATGGAACACCATGCCTTAATGGAATCCCGAGGCTCACAATCGATAGAAGCCTATGCCCATTTGGTCACGCCTGCCTGCGTCCCAACAATCCTATTTGAACGTTATGACACCTATGGTCAAGACCACTACTGTCAAATTATGAATACCAGGACAAAATTGCCTCCGGGTGTTCAAGTTTTTGCTCCCCGGGCAATAATGCGCATCCCAATCGGCCAGCTGTTATTCCGAAGCGGCCGCTGGCACCGGGCGCAGGGTGATGGAGCGGAAGTCCATCAAGAATCGATCGACACCTTTGCGTGGCCGAAGCGCAGCGCAGACCGTTCCACTTGGCAGGCTCACTTTGCCAATCAAAACATCACGGTAAACTTCCCAAGATCCAGTGCTTTCGATGTTGCCTAGGAGCGTATCGCTACCGACCGTAAAGCGAAATTGATTACCGGCCGATTGGTCCGCACATGCATAGCTGAGCACGACTTCGTAGTCGCCGGCCGCTTCGACGGCGATGGACCAATCGATGTAGTCGTTGTCCCCGACCCAGTAACCAATGTTCTTGTAACGCGGTTCAAAGCGAATCTCGTCGCCAAAGATTCGGCACTTCGTCGCCGGCAGAACAACATTCCCTTGATCACTCGGCGTCACGATCGCTGGCACATTTCCCTCGTACGCTTTCGGCGACGGACCGACTTGGTCGAGGTAGGCGAGCAGGTGATTCATGTCCGAAGGAGAAATCTCTTTGTGCAGGCCGTCCGGCATCATCGAAAGACCGCTGTTTTGGATCCGCTCAATTCGAGACCGGAGAATCTGCATCTGCTTGCCGTCTTTCATTGACAAGTCGAGCGTGGTTGTCGACTCCGAGGCGATCACGCCGGAAAGGATGACACCATCATCGAGCAGGATGTTGTAGTTTTGATACTTGTCTTCCACAGCCGCGTTAGGGGTAACGATCGCGGTGAGCAAGATATCGGGAGAGCGGTTCTTGAGAGCCGACAAATCGGGGCCGATGGCATGCCCGAGGCCGCGCAATCGATGGCAAGCGGAACAAGACTTTGCAAAGACCTTTTCGCCTTTTTCGAGTTGAGCCTTCCTTGGATTGACTTTCGAAAGGTAACGCCGAATCGTACGACTGTTGTCTGTTGGCCCGGCGGTTTCACCAAACCGGGACTGAGCGACCTCACGAACCGCCTTGCTGGGGTGATGGAGCAGGCGTTGACGGACCGTCACGCTGAGGGTTGATTCCGGAAGCTGTCCATCGGCAACCGCATCAAGCATACGGAGCGACGAATTGGCTCGCGAAAGCCATAGCTCAACAACCGCGACGCGAACCTTGGGGCTCAGCTGCGAGAAACGGTCCAGCAGCGTTCCGCGGCCCTCAATGTTTCCTCGGCTCAAAGCCCGGGCTACGGCAATTTGAACCTCCACGGACTCTGACGGCGCAAGGTACGCTTCAAGCAACGCGTTCGAGCCGGGATCGGTGGCAAGCAAACCGACGGCCGCGGCCCGCAACGGGGCGGCGGCGTCTGCTCCGGCCAGGACTTGCTCGGCCAGTTCACGCGCTTCGTCCACTGAAACCTGAGTCGATGTTTCAATCTTGTCGCGATCATCTCCGACGGCTTCGAGGACTTCCGTCACGATTTCAAAATTGCGAGTCTGTTTTCGGCGCAGCACGCGCGTGATGACATCGTCGATCAATCGGCTCATCAAAACGAAGTCGTCTTGTTGCTTTGCGATTGCCATGATTGCATCGCGAAAGCCAGCATCCGTTTGGGCAGTCGTCGATGATTGATAGAACGCTTGGTAATTGTGCGGCCCGAGCGAACTGATCACGGCCGCCCGAATCTCGAGTGAGTCATTGCGATTGGCAACCTCGGCAAGCAACGCGACCGCATCCTCAGTGCGAGCGAAACCGAGCGACGAAGCGAGTTGCAATTGGACGTGCGGGTTCTGGTGACAACGGCTCATCACTTCGATCAGCTCGCCGCTCCGCTCGTGCTGATTCTTCAAGAACGACTCGCTCAGTCGAATCGCATGTCGCTGGACAGTTGGATCGACGTCCGATAAGGCCCGCTTCAAAATGGAAACATCGATCTCACCAAGACCATCGAGGACGCAGAGCGCGTGCAATCGAGTCAGAGGCGTTTGGTCCGTGATGATGAGGTGCCGCAATTGTCGGGTGACGTCGTTGTTGCCGCGTTGGATCAGCAATTGCTGTGCAAGATCGCGAAGCGTGCCGTTGGTTGACCCCAAATGCCTGATCAAATCGCCCGCGTCGCGCACCGACAACTCCTGCAACGGCCCTGGTCTTTCGTCTTTCGGGTAGATGCGATAGATGCGTCCGCGATCGTGCCCCGCTCGCAAGAACAGCTGTTTTTCGCGTTCGTCATCGATCCACTCCGGGTGCTCTATGACGGCCCGGTACATATCAACCACCCACAACGCACCATCGGTACCTGTGGTTGCCATGGTCGGGCGGAACCAACTGTCGCTCGAAGCGAGAAACTCCCGTGACGCCTCACCGCTGGGGCGTTCACTTCGAAAGGAGATGCCATCTCGGATCAGCTTTCGGCGATGGACGAGGTTGTGGACCGGCTCGCAGGTGAATGTGTTGCCCACGAATTCGCGGCCTAGCAACTGATCACGATAAACAACGGTGCTGCAAGCAGAGGTGAACCGGTGAGGCGTCCCGGCCGGCGGCGGCTTGTAACCGGACCAATGGCTCAACACGCGAGAAACGGGAAACACTTGGCTGTTGTCGACCCGCACAATATCGCGATGGGCGGCCGGTGAGGGTACGAGAGGATTTCGACGTTGATAGTGGTCCGACAAAATGTAATGACGAAGTGGCAACGGATTGCTTGATCCAAACCAATTCCCGTGGTCATCGCGATGCCGACCAAACTGAGTCCGACCTGCTTGCGGGTCCATCTCGCCAGTGTCCGGACGTATGCGCAGGTCGCGTCCGCGAATGTCGACTTGTTGACCTGTCTTGAGCGATTCGATTACCCCGTCGCTGTCGCCGTTGGCAAGGTAAACCCAATTGTCCAAGCCGCGACGAAACCCGTTCACTCGATGTTGTTGGTTCCCTTCGGTAAAGCCACGATAAAGCACTTCGCGCACTTCGGCTTTGCCATCTCCATCGCGGTCGGCGGCAAAAAAGATCTCGGGGGCAGCGCTAACAATGACTCCATCACGCCATTGCATGACACCGGTTGGAAACGGGATCTGATCAAGAAACAACGTTGATTTGTCAAAGATCCCGTCGCCATCTTTGTCCTCGAGAAAACGAATCCGGCCGCCCGGTTCTCCCCGGTCGTCGATGCCAAGCGGATAGTCGGCCATTTCGGCGACCCAAAGCCGACCATCACTGCCAAAGTCAATCGCGACGGGATCTTGCACTAACGGTTCGGCGGCAACAAGTTCAACTTCGAACCCCGCTGGCACGCGAATCGAATCAAGCGATGCCTGAGCTGATTTGGGCGGCGGGTCACCGGCACCCAACATTTGCCCGAATGTTCGTCGATCCACATTGTCGGGCAACCGATGGGTGTCTTCGTTTTGCACCCACATGTGCTCACGTGCAAACCAAACACCGTTGTTGGCTCCTTCACGAACGATCGGTGGCAGCGGATCGGACAATTCGATGCGCCGAGTGAATCCCTGCGTGCCGCTATCGTAAAGCTGGATAGTCGATTCGGCCCCGTTGGCGGCAACAACGTCGACGAACCGATCGCGATCGAGATCGATGAAGCGAACACCAGCGTCTTGTCCATCGGCGTCGACGATCGGCGCACCAATGTCTTCGGAGACGACATTCCAATCTCCCGCCCCAGACCGCTGAAGGATCTGTTGGACTTTCGGGTTGGCGACGATGACCTCACAAATCCCGTCGTTGTCCAAATCACGCAACCGCACACCTTGGTCGATCCCAGCAACGCATGTCTGCAGTCCTGACAAACCCACCGGAAGTGGCTCGGTTGTGAAGCGGCCACCGCGAAAGTGGTGAATCCCCTGTTGGTCTTCTGTGCTGACAAACAAGCTGCATGGTGACGTTTGATCAAGCTTCCCCAAACGCACACCAAGCTCAACCGTCGTGCCCTCCTGGACCGTCACAAGCTTGACCGGAAGCGGCGTTTCCAGCCAAGCAGATTGAGATGGCTGCCAGATCTTCAGCCGCTGTTGGGAGTCGTTGCCAATCAGCACATCCAAGTGCCCGTCGTTGTTGACATCGGCCAGCCGGACGCCGTTGTCATCGCCCGAGTCGGGATGGCGGATGGGTTGGTCATCGAGCAAGTTCGAGTTGATGCGTTGGACGCATTCGTTGAAGTTCAAAAACAGAACGCGATCTCCATACGTCTCGAATGCATAATCAATCAGTTCGACGATTTGATCATTGCGGATCCAGCCGTGCGGATGAAAGACGAGGTTGAAGACGCCTTGTTTCTTGACGGTGGCATCGAGTGCCACTTTCAGGTCATCAACCGTTTGCGGGTTGTTAGGCCTTTGAATGTTCTGTGCTTCCCAGTCACTTGGAACAACGCACGGGAATTGCCAAACCCGTTTCGCGATCACGTAGGGATAGGGATAGTTTTCGATGGTGTTCACAAAGGACGGAAAAGGGATGTACCGTTTGAATCGCGGTTCACCCTGCTGGTTGACGAGCCAGTGTTTAGGTAGCTCGAGGTCGTCGCCCGTAAAGACATTGAAGACCGAACTATCGATTTGCAAAAAGTTCTGACGCTTGGTCCGTCGGTTAAAAACCTCCATCCAGAATCGGGGGCTGGGCGTGTTTCGCGAGTCGCAACAGGGCATGCGAAAGGCGACCGGGTGATTCCCCTCGACCGACGCCATCAGGTCGACGCAATCTTCGTAGGTTGCTTTCGCTTGCTCGAAGTCGCCCCCCTGTAAACAGGGACAAGGATGATCGATGGTGTGCACTTCGATCGAAAGCCCTTCGTCGAGCCAGGTTTGCAACAGCGGATCCTCAGGGTCCACACTGCAGGACATGACGCTTACCGGGGCACGACCATCGATTTGCTTGAGCCGTTCGAGAATCGGCCGCAAGTAGGCTTCGTACTTTGCAGAGTCGCGCATGTCGTCAATCGCGAGCGTGACGACGGCATCAACATCGTTGTCACCGACCCAAGCGGGAGTCGTCAGTTTGGCGAAGCCGAGATGCGGGTAGTAAGGATCACAGTACTCGTCCAAGTAAGTCAGACGATTGCCGCCGCTCAAAGGGGGCCCATCGTCCACTTGGGCCAACGAAACCTTGGAAGCGGTCGCCAGCGATACAGCGAGGACGATCAAAAAAATGCGGTACACCCAAGACTCCCGATTGCCAAACGGAACTGCTAGCGGCAAGTTTTCATGCACTCACCGCAGTGGTTCCCCGTCGCAGTGGATTCCAGTGTAGAGGCTCGCAAAGCGCAAGTGTCTAAAAACGGTGAAGGATTCGCCCGCACTTTCGGGGGTAGAATCCCTTCGCAGTGCTAGAGGATCTTTCAGAGTCCTGGCGCAGGCGAGAAGCTTCTATTCAGTCCAAGTCCAGCGACATTCGTAGCGGTAGTCGTGTCGCGGGTTGATTAATTGAAAGACCGCAATCGCTCCGATTGGCAACTGCACCGTGTTGGTGGGCGTGATCACTTCGGTCATCTCTGGCTCGCCAATCGGGTAGCCGCGGATGGTGAAATCCTTGTAGCCGCGATCGTCGGGCATCAACATCCAGATCTGCAGCAACGCGGTGTCGACCATCACCGCAAACTGAAAGAGCCCCTCGTCACCATACGTTGCTGCCCGCTCGCTTAGAACGTGGCCATCAAACACGACCTCGGCATCGCCACCATGCGGTATGCGAGAAAAGTCGAGATCGATCTCCCAGTGGTAGTTTCCGTCGGGCAACGTCATTCGACGATAGCGCGGAAACAGACTCGCCTCGCGACAAACGAAATCGAGTTCAGGGTCACGTGACTTGGCCTGCAATCGAATGTGCGTTTCGGTCGCTTCGACCTTTCGCCGCACATGCAGTCGGCTATAGGCATAGGCCTCGTCGTTCTTTGACCCCGTGGTCCAATTCCGCAGGTCAAAAATCCGATCGTCCGAAAGGACTTCGAAGCTATCCGAGTTTGGCGGTTGTAGTTGATCGACTTCATCGAATTCAACGAGAGGACGTTCCGTGACGGGGCCGCCATCAATCAATTCAAGAAGTCGCCGGTAGACTGGACTGGTTTCGGCAACCGCAGTCACCACATATCCATGTTGCACGGCAGTCCTGCGCGATTCATACAACGAATAGGGGATCACGCAGACCAACCAAGCGACCAGTGGAACCCAAATGTACGACGGCCAATCACGCCAACTTACAAGTGTCGAAACGATGCGACGCGACGACGATTTTTGTAGCGTGCGAGCGTGCTGCAATGCATTTTTTTCGTCGCACAGGGTGGGTACGGGACCGCGCGAGGAACGCTGCGTTTGAACTGGTTCCCAGGGCGCGCCTTTGAGGTTGTCGTTGATGTCGAGTGATGATTCTTCGCGACAGGCTTGTCTCGCGACACAGTATCCGTGCTGAACGAGCGCCGAAATTTCCAAATCCGAAAAACGATCCATGTCGGTGCGAATCAACGCCGCATTGCGTTGGATTTCGCGATGCGGGGCATAGGGATCGGCAACGCTATCGACGATTCGAGTGATCGGAAAAAAGAGCACACCCGGCGTGTTCCGGAAGGATTCCAATTCCATCTGGTTCACGCGATCCATCAAGATGTCGGTCGAACGCATCGCAGTGCTAAGCAGACCACCGGCGCGACCTTCGGAACGAACTTTGAATGTCGCGCCAGCATCACTCACCATGACGCCATCGAATCCGCGGTGTCCTGTCCTCAAGACACGATGGCCAATCTCTTGATGCATGACGGAAGCGACAATTTGGCGGTTCAACCAAATCTGGTCACAACTGTTTGCTTGTTCGGACGAGTCGCTCAAACCGTGAAGCAGAAGTTGCGCTGTCGGGTCGCTCAGCTTGACATCACGCAAGACCGGGTCGCGATAGAGTTCGTCCGTTTCGATCACGGTCGCGAGACGCTCGATCAAGCTCGCGCATTTGTGTTCACTTGCGACTTCGCCTTGAGATGGCGCAAGTTCGTCAAGCCGCTGGACCAATCGCGAGTGAGGCGAATTGCTTGTCGGTAACTCATTGCCACTTAGCAATCTGACGAGTGCATTTTCGTCAACGACGTCATCGAGTTCAAACGAGTCGATGTCGCGGAACGTCGATTGCTGGATGTGACGAAACATCCTCAATCCGATGTTGTCGTAGATCCCGCCATCGGTAAAGGACTGCCGACCAAATTCACCCTCACGCGCTCCAACTTCGCTGCTACGCAATTCAAGTGGCGGAAAGAACCCGGGAAATGCCGACGACGCAGCCACCGCCATCGGAACCGTTGCGAGTCCGGTAGGGATGCTCTCGAATTGCATCTGTTCGCCTGGCGTGCGGCGTTGCAGCATCATGCCGTCGCGGTAGAACGCGCACAGGGAACCTTCGCTTAGGTTGGTCGCCAAGATGTAAAGACGCGGTGACTCAGGGAGATTGAAGAGTCCGACGTCGCCGTACAAGTAACGCTGGTAATGATGTTCCAACAACCCGGCGCGGGTGAAGACGCGGCGGCGTTCAAGTCGAAAGGTACGCCGCAACATGTTCGCTGTGGACGCGAACGGAAAACGCCGGACAATGCGGTTGCGAATATCAAGCTGCAGGAATTGAAGCAACTCGTCGGTCACTTCTTGGAACTCTTGGTCCGATCCGGTGTAGCGGTCCCAGTTCAAGACAAGATGAGCGCCGAGGACACTCCCCCCCGAGACGCTTGTGATGTGCGTGATCTGATTTAGCAGCCCGGCGTCACGAAGCAATCGCACCACGCCCAAGTGATACAGGACGGCGCGGAATCCGCCACCCGAAAGTGCAAGTCCATACCTGGGCATCGCTAGTCAGTCGTCACGGGGGGAAAGAGGTAGGAACAGAATACCAGCATTATTCATTCTGGGCCGGAATCAACGTTGGCGGCGGGAAAGGGGCACATATTCAGGGGTTAAGTCTTGATTGCACGTGCTCCGTGGCGATTATTCGTGTTCTGGTCTTCAGGGCATTCTCCTAGAATGCGTGTTCACCGGCCAACGATCGGATTCCAAGGCCCAATGATCGGTTTTCAAGGAAGGAGCCTCGCTATGCGACCGATGCTAGTCCTATTTGTTGCCATCGCTGCGATCCTCGCAAACGCGACGACCGCAACGGCCCAGAATCAGCAATCCGAAACGATTGCAAAAGCATCGGTGGTCCTCAACGAGGCACTCGCCACCACGGGCCATCGCATTCCCGAAGCGATGCTGAGCGATGCACACGCGGTCGCAATCATTCCTCAAGTGATCAAAGGAAGCTTTGTCGTCGGCGCACGACGCGGACGTGGCTTGTTGTTCATCCGAGAGTCGGGACAAATATGGCACGCTCCCGTCTTTATCACATTGACCGGTGGAAACATTGGTTGGCAAATCGGAGTGCAGTCTTCTGACATCGTTTTGGTTTTCAAGACGCCAAGCAGTGTTCAAAATCTGCTCAACGGAAAGCTCACCCTTGGCGCAGACGCCGCCGCTGCGGCAGGTCCCGTTGGCCGCCAAGGCGCGGTCGCAACCGACACAGGACTGCGAGCTGAAATCTACACCTACTCACGCAGCCGAGGACTCTTCGCAGGCGTCTCGATCGACGGATCGGTGCTTCGAATCGACCAACTTGCCACGTCACGTTACTACGGCACTCCCGACGCTGCAGGCCAAGTCATCGTGCCCGAGCCGGCCAAGCGACTGACCCAATCGATTGCGGCCTACGCAGGTCAGCTACCAACGCCCAAACAACCGGTGATTCAAACACCAACCGCCGCCCCTCACTTGCAACAGGGAACTGAAGCTGACGTTCTTCGTGGACAGCTTGCTCAAATTTCGCCGCAGCTCTACGAAATCCTTGACCCTCAGTGGAAGAACTACCTCGCTTTGCCCGGTTCGGTTTTTCTCGCTCAACAACATCCAACGGCTGACGAAATCGCCACCGTCATTCAGCGTTTCGACCAAGTGGCAATTAATCCCCAATATCGTTCGTTAGCGACCCGAGCCGAGTTTCAATCCGTTCATGGACTGCTGAAACACTACCGATCGTCGCTCACAGCCGAGCCGCAATCACTGCAATTGCCACCCCCACCGCCACGGTGATTGAGGCGACTGTCGTTGCGCGGTTCGTACCGCTGTCAGGCGGATGCGCAGTGAAGGTTCCGGCTAAAGCTCGGTACTACAAACGGTCATTGCGGGTCTGATCGAACCGGTGATACGGTGCCAACGATTTGTTTCGTGCTCACGGCGCCAAACTCGCGGCTATCTTTGGACACCGGCACGTTGTCGCCAACAACAAACAACTGTCCGCGTGCAAGCTTCAGTGGGTATAGCGAATCGTCATCGCGCGGGCGTAATCGGTATTGCACGAAACGGTCAAGGATGATGTCGGTCAGCATCACCGCGGCGTCGACTCGGATCGCAACCGGTGTCGTTGGGGTGACGGGCAGCGACGCGTTTGCAATCGACTGGAAAGAGGTTGCCGAAAACTCACCTTGGCAGTTCTTGAAGGTCGTCGAGCGTGGGCCATCGTGACTCCAGAAGGCGACCTCTAGCTCCACCGGCATGTCCGAACGCACTTCCGCTGAAACTCGGAATCGACCCACTCCAATCAATTTGCGCGTCACACCTACGTTGAACGGATAGTCGTCCATGATGCGGCTGGGCAGGTTGTGGTCATGCACACTTTGATGGTGATAGACCAGCCACGTTTCGCCAGATTGAGTCGCGTGGTCGTTTTCGAAACGCCATCGGCCTGATTCATCGCGGTGCCAACCGCGCGCCCCAACCCATCGCGAGACATCCCGACCTGCGTCGCGATCCACCAACAACGTGGGCAGGCTTTCTGGCCCCAGTTGTTCGGCGAGTGCATCGATGAGGGGTATGGCATTGAGCGTCAATTGGCGAGTTGCTTGGTCGATGCCGATCTCGTCGCCTTCGAGGCCCGCGATGCGTTTGACCATCAAGTGATCGTTCTCAAACGCGACAAGCATTCCCCTTGAAAGCGCTGCGTCGGATGCGACAGGTTCAATCTCGACGACGTCTGGCGGAATCGGTGAGTCCGCCAAGTGGAGCGTCCCTCCGCACAGCGAGCAGATGCGATGGATGCTGTTGCTGGTTGCAGCAGTTGGTGAGACACGCGTGCGGCTTCGACACCGCTGACAGTGCGCGTCGAGCGAGGGGCCGACCAGCGTCGGAACCATCGAGGGACCTGCAACCTCGAAAAAACGAGGCGGTTGGAAGCGGGAATGCCACGCCAGCCCAATCGCTGCGGAGATGCCAGCTAGCAAGGCCACCGCCATCAATCCGCGACGAAGGTTGGCAATTGCCACATTAACGCTCGATCTCTTCGGGGGGGACGCTGCGAACGAAGGAACATCTACTAACGTAGGGCCTGTCTCGTTATACTCAGAGCTGATTTTTCAGTGCTGTGCAATGGATCCTGCGCACATTTTTCATACAGACATCCTACCCCTTCTCGAGCGCGAATGACCGAACTGACTTCGACCGCAAGAAATCGGGTTCGTCCTCGACATGCCATGACCAAAAAGGTGCCCGCCACAGCGAATCGACGTGGCCGCATGGGAAAGGTCGCTGGCGTCGAGATCGCTTCACTGGGCGCGTATGTCCCCGAAGAAGTGGTGACGAACGAGGACTTGGCCGCTCTTGGCTGTGACAGCGAATGGATCGTCCGTCGCACCGGCATCCTGGAGCGTCGCCGAGCTGCCGAGGACCAAGCCACCAGCGATCTCTGTTACGCCGCCTCGGTCGAAGCGATGCAGCGTGCTGGGGTGACGGCCGAAGAAATCGATCTGATCATCGTCGCGACGATGACCCCCGATCATCCGACACCTTCGACAGCGTGTCACTTACAAAAACGCTTGGGCGTGTTCGCCCCAGCCATGGACGTCAACGCAGCGTGTGCCGGATTCATGTACGGCATGGTCACCGCTGGCCAATTCATCGCAGCTGGAAACAGCAAGTGTGCGTTGGTCGTTGGCGCTGACCTCATGAGCCGCACGGTCAATCCAGAAGACAAGAAAACATACCCGCTCTTTGGTGACGCAGCGGGTGCCGCGATCTTGAAGCCCAACGCCGGTGGCGAAGGCATCCTTTCGTACCAACTCGGTAGCGAAGGTTGCGGCGGCGAGATGCTTTGTGTTCCCGCCGGCGGAACGCGTCAGTCGCTGACGCCTGAAGCGCATCAATCAGGGCAACAGTACTTGCGCATGGACGGACGCAACGTCTTCAAGTGGGCCGTGCGCGTTTTTGATGAGAGTGCCAAACAAGTGATGACCGAGGCGGGTGTCACCAGTGACCAACTCGGATTGGTCGTGTTGCATCAAGCCAATCAACGCATCATCGACTCGGCAGTCTCCGATTTGAACGTCCCCGAGGAAAAGGTCTACGTGAACCTTGATCGCTACGGGAACACATCGGCGGCGAGCATTCCGCTGGCCCTTTGCGAAGCGGCGAGCGAAGGACGCATCAAGAAAGGCGACCTCGTTCTCCTTTGCGGTTTCGGAGCCGGACTGGCCTGGGGCACAGCCCTGATGCGCTGGTAAGCCAATCGCCCAATCGCCCCACCTCCCAACTCGTTACCCCTACCTCACCTCGTTACCCCGCTCCGCGTGGTAACGCATTCTTCGGACGCTCCGCGTCCCGTGAGCCGCACGCGCTAGTGTCTGGCCTTACTTTCGGATTGATTTCGTAGGGCCCGACGCTGGCGCGTTCGGCTCACTTCGCCAGAAAAGGTGGACGCGACGGCGAAACACTTTCCACCACACCACGCTCTGGCGAGCGTAGCTACAACGAACAGAGGCCCGGTCGCTTACGCGATCACGGCTCACGTTGCGTTCGGCTCACGGAATCGCTCCCCCGCTTTGCGAGGGAACGAATCCAAAGCTCTGCTCACTCTTCGGTTGCGGTTTCCTCAACCACTTCCTCAGCAGCAACTTCTTCCTCAGCAGCAACTTCTTCCTCAGCAACCTCTTCGACCGCTTCCTCAGCGGTTTCCTCTTCCTTTGCCGCATTCTCTGCAGCCTGCTGTTGTTGCTGGCGTTCCTGCTCGCGATTTTGCTTTTCTTTCGCCAGAGCGTCCTGTGCTTTGGCCAAGGCGTTTTTCGACTTATCGAGTTGTTTCTTGAGCTGGGCGTTTTGCTTTTTCAACTTTGCCGCGGCCTGTTTAGCGGCAACGGCTTGCTTCTCTTTGACCGCATTCGACTCGGCAAGCTTCGCTTCGGTCGCAGCAAGCTTTTGCTGTGCTTCGGCGAGTCCTTTTTCGGCCTTCGCTGCGCGACGCGTTTCGCGTGCAAATTTCTGCAGCTGCTGCTCCGCTTCGTCCTTTTGCGTCGCGACCAATTGAGTTGCCTCCTCGAGTGCCTTGTCCTTTTCGGCCATGGCCACTTTCATCTCTTCTAGCTCTTTACGGAGCGCGACCAGTTCCGTGGTCAGCATGATGTTCAATTCGCTCGGTTGATCGCCTGAAGTATTGCAGGCCGGCCGCGGAGTGCAGCACCGAACGATCCGTCGGCATGGGTTGCCCGCCCAACAGGCTGTCGCGGAGGTCAGGGCGACCAAAGTCAGTGTGTGAATTGCAGTCTTCATTGAGTTTCTTCGTCGTTGATAGTTGAGGCGAGCAGCGCGGCTCGTCGTGCGCCACCCCGGCTGGGCAGAAGGCTCGCCACCCAGGGCGAACGTAAACAGGTGGGACCGCGGGATGACCGCGGGACCTTCCATCTTAATACGGCGGGTCGGCCAAGAAAGAAACATTAGGCATGAATTCTTGATGTGCGACCCTGCGTCGCGCGGCTCCCTCTCGCCAGTGTGCCAACCGGCGGGTGGCTAGTGTCATTATTGGATCTGCTCAGTCAGCAATAGCTATTCCGATTTTTGGCATGTCGATTTCCATTAAATGAAGCAATTCCTCATTCGTTTTCCCCTCACACCATTCGCCGATTCATGGTCGCCAAGCCGCTCTTGCTTCGATTCGCTCTTTCCGTTTGTTGCGTTTGGGGCTTTGCCACAATCGGTGTTGCACAGGTTCCGCTGGCCAACTCTGGCCCAAAGTTGAGCGCCGAAGGCGAAGCTCGTCGCGCGGCCCATTCCTATCTGCTGGGTGAATTCGCAGAGGGCAAAATCCTCCGCTTTCGCGGCGAAGAGCCTCATCGGATTCTCGACGAAATCGTGCTCTCGAGCGAGCGGCGAGAAGTCAGTGGGGACGTGACGATCGATTTGCCGCCTGGGGCCGAGCGTGTCGCCAGCATGTTTCGCTACATCATCCTTCGAGGCGAAGGGCTCGATCATTTGGGCGGCTTGGTCATGCATCCCTATGCACCCAAGTCCCACCTTCCTCTGAGCACTCGCAAGAATGAGATCTATCGGGCCAAAGTCGCTGCGATGCCGATTCCGAGCGAATCGATGCAACCGATTCAAATCCGCGTGCAATGCCAGCCCGGAACCAAGGCAGTCATTACCGAAGTTGCGTTCAACTCGCAGGCCAAGCTGTCGACCATCTTTGACGATATCCCTTATCGCAACCTGGGCGCCGAACACCCGCGTGAAAAGGTGCAAGTCAACTTTGACCCTCAAAACGAATTGTCGATTGACGGGCACGTCGATCTCGAGCGTGAAAAGTTCTTTCGCTACTACGCGGCGCCCGGAAACCTCGATCAACATTTTGAAAACTGGGCCGCCGAACGCAATTTCCAGCCGGGTCGTCAGATCATGAAGTTCCAACCGGCTCTGGTCAAAGGCTACTCGCCAAATCAACCGAAACTGACCGATCGCACCGACAAACCGGGCGCGGCCGACCTGAGTTTCTTCGATCGTTACAACAGCGGACGTTCACGAACGATCCCCCAATTCCGCGACATCAAGTTTGCCATGTGTTTTGACGAGTACCCCGATTTCATGTCGGTGGAACAAGTCGGCCGCGGCACACCACTGGTCGAGCACTTTGACGATGCCGCGGAACTCGCAGCGGCCTACGTCGAAGACCAGATCAAGGACGGTGGTCGATCCGCCAGTTATTGGGAAGTCAAAAACGAAGCAACGATCAAAGCCGAATGGGATTACCACTACCGCCCCGATGTGGATGCCTGGGCGCTGATGGCGGACCTTCACAATCGAGTTGCCAAAGCCGTTCACGAGCGCAGTCCCGAAACGATGGTTGGCGGCCCGACCTCGGCCTGGATGCAAGTCCAAGTCAACGACTTTGACCTGTATCGCAACCAGCTGAAGTTCATGGATTTGACCAAAGACCACGTCGACTTTTACTCACACCACTTTTACGAAGACTACGGTTCGCTCGGTGCTTGGGAACGTCGCGATGGAAAATACACCAACTACTTGCTGGGGCGTCTGGAAGCGATTCTCGATATGTTTCGTGCACACATGCACGCGACCGATAACGTCAAGCCCATCCTGATTACTGAATGCGGCTCACTCCAGCCCGGTCGCGGCCCGAGTGACTACTGGCTTCGTTTGCGAGCGTACAGTGCTTACATGCATAAGCTGTCACAACGCCCCGAACAGATCGAACTTGCAGTGCCGTTTATCTTTTTGAGTATGCCGTGGAATCCCAAAAGCGGCGACGTGGCCTTCATCCCCAAAGATGGAAAGCCAAACAACGCGACGCTTGCCGATTGTGACCCCACGCCGATGGTGCACTTCTTCGACCTGTGGCGAGATTTCGATGGACGAAGATTGCCCGTCGCGTTCGATCGTGAATTCCTTGACATCACTGCGGTTCACAAAGGCAAACGTTTGCAGTTTGCCATTACCAACATGGGCGGCCGCCGGCTCTCGCTTAACATCACCCCTCTGGTCGGAAGTCTGGCGATCGATTCAATCTCGCAGCGACGCCTTTACTATCGTGACGGCGAAATCCACTACCACGACGACGTCGTGCTTGATGACTTGTCACGGGTCGAGGTCGATGTGGAAGAATCGACAGTCGTCACAGTGAATCTGACTGAACCACTGGAAATTGAAGGTTCGATCAACCGCAAGACGTCGTACGCACCTGGAACGGCGATCAAGTCGCATGGAGTTCCCGCCGAAGGTTATCGCATCAACGTGGCCAATCCCGATGAGATTCGCCGGGCAGTGGTCAATGTTGGCGTCTTTCGCGAAGGCGGATTGGGTGGCGTGTTGAGCGGAACGATCAACGGGCACGCGATTGAATCGGAAGCCGAATGGGCAAACGAATTCAAACATCTCTTTGGCACTGTCTCGATCGAAGTACCGGCAAGCCACGTGCGCGAAGAGAACACGATCAAGATCGAACCGCGCGACGGCTTGACCATCACTTCGGTCAACCTGGTGACCGATCGCTAACGTTTGTCACGGCGCGTACGGATTATTGGCATCTCGAATCCGTTCATCGAACGGATCTTCGGCGGTTGTATGAACCGCAGGTTGCGCGACTGCATTTTTGTCTGGAAGCAGATGCGCGACCAAATAGCAAAAGCAGGCGCTCATCACAGCCACTCCAATCGCAAACAGATAAATCTCCAATCCGGGTTCCACATTCGGGCCGTTGCGGATGACATGATAGATCCCGCCAATAAACCCACCCATGATTTCGCCGCCAATCCAGCCGACAACAAGCATCGCCTGGAACCAGAACGGCTTGTAGCCCTTGTCGCGTAGCCTCCGACCAAGTCCGCGGCAAAGCGCGATGACAACAATTATCTCGACCACGGAAGGATCCTTTCGGCGACACTGTGATAGGAACGGACCGGTAAGAGGGTCGAACCTGGCCGGTGCAGAGATCCGCCCCCGAGTGGAGTGTAGCGTATCCGCAAGATTGACGGGGACGAGTACCGACAAACGTTGCGAGTCAATCCATTGAGATCATGGTTGTCCATCGAGTTCGTGGTTTCATGGATGCAACAGCCATCACCTTGATTCGACCGCGATCCGCTCAAGCTTCTTTGCAATCGCAGATTCGAGCTCTGCCAGATCGTTTGATTCTGCCGGATCGCTTTCGAGGTCAAACAGCATTCCCTGTTTGCCTGGCTGCCTGACCCATTTCCAATCGCCTTGGCGAACGGCAAGCCACGACTTGCGCGCTAGCGAAGCGTGGGCCCCCGTTTTCCAAACCAAGGTCCGTGGAGCGTCCGATGCATCGCCTTTGAAAACTGAAAGGATCGATTGACCATCGGTGTCGGGCACGGGCTGGCCCGTGATTTCGGCAAAGGTCTCTGCGAGGTCAATCGCGCAGGTGACCGCATCGGAAACGCTGCCGGCTGGCACAGTTTCAGGCCACCGAATGATGCAGGGAACACGGATACCGCCTTCGAACAGCGTTGCTTTGCCGCCGCGAAAGGGCTCGTTTGAACCACCATAACGTGCATCGCCACCATGATCGGTCATGAAGATCACAAGCGTGTTGTCAGCCATAGCAAGTTCATCAAGCGCACTCATGATGCGTCCAATGCCTTCGTCCATGCCAACGACTTTGGCGGCGAAGGCGCGTCGCAAGGGATCTTCGATCATCGAAACACGCGCCAAGTCCTTTTCGCTCGGCTGCATCACGTTGACCGGTTTCTTAGCCTGGTCGTCCCAGCCTTGCCAAAGTGCGGCGCGTTGTAGGCAATATGTAAGTAGACCGGTTTGTCGTTTCGTTTTGATTGCCGCAGAACGTCAATCGCCTCTTCGGTGATCACGTCGGTCGCGTAGCCGTCGGGATGAACAATCGTTCGACCACGATACCAATCGGGCTTGTTGGCATAGTTCAAGGTAAAGAAATCGACGCATCCGCCCGTGTGCCCAAAGAAGGTGTCGAATCCATGTTCGGTCGGCCAAAACTCTTGTTGGCCATGCCCGAGATGCCACTTGCCAACCAGAGCCGTGTCGTATCCGGCGGCGTTTAACATCGACACGTACGTTGCTTCACCGGAGCGGATTCCCCGAGCGGCGTCCTCTTCTTCGAGGAACATCAGCGCACCGAGCAGCTGATCTTGGGAACGGTGAGCGTAATTGCCTGTGAGCAAGCCGTATCGCGAAGGCGTACAAATGCTGCTGGCGGCATAGAACTGAGTCAGACGCATGCCTTGCCGAGCGAGCTGATCGAGGTGGGGTGTCTTGATTTCGCTGCCGTAACAGCCGACGTCGTGAAACCCTTGATCGTCGCTAAAGATCACCACGATGTTCGGAAGCGGTTGCGCCGGTCGTTCGTTGGCCGCCGCGGTCGAGTCGAGGTTGGCAAGGGCAGCGAAACAAAACGTCAGAAAAAGCAGGTGTTTCATTTTGGAGTGTGGTGGGATCGGGTCGGAGGTGGGCCGCATTCCGCGTGCATGTCAACGCGAGCTGCTGTCGTTTGGAAAAACGCGTTCGTGTCGGATGATAAGCTCTGCGCCCAAGACACACTACTTTTCGGCGTTGTTTTCGACGATATTGGTTGAATGGAAACAGACAGTTATCACCTCGATTCAGCCGAAGTCGTGCGGCAAGACCAACGCTCATCGCGGCGTTCGGCATGGCGTCGGCCCCGATCGTTCGCGCCGCTGGCGGCGGGCACGGTGATCGCCTGTTTCATTGCCGCCGGTTGGTGGATCGGCAACCGGGTTCGCGTGACGACAGCTGCACAGACCCGTCAATCACTCGAAGCATTGGTCGAGTCGACGGTCCAATCGGTAGATCTTTGGATGACCGCTCGTCAAAACGAAGCCGAATCGCTGGAAGCGAACGAGCCCCTGTTGCAAACGGCACGAACGATCCTTGCCGATGCGCCCCAGTCGCCTGAGTCGTCCCATGGCATCCAAGACCAAGTCGGCTCGCTCGAGAACCAATTGCTGCCACATCTTGCCAACTCGATCTACTTTGGATGGTTGCTTTGCGATTCCGATGGCCGCGTCGTCACCGCGAGCGTCGATGACCTGAACGGCAAGACGGTTTTGATTCCGCCGGACTCGATGACCAAATTGCTCAGTCGCGAATCAACGGTCTGTCGTCCGTTTCCCGCTCCGGCTCCACTTCGAGACGAGGGGCCGCTGAAGTTTGGCGGCAATCCGATCATGGCGACCATCGTCCCGGTCACTCGCGGTGGGCGAACCGACGGCCTGATGATGTTGTTGATCGATCCATCGGAGTCGTTTTTTAAGCTCTTTGAGACGGCCCGCGCAGGCCCCACAAGTGAAACGATCGCCTTGGATCGAAGCGGCACACTGATTTCGCCAAGCCGACACGAGTCGTTGTTGCGCGAGGCGGGTGTGATGTCGAAGTCTGGCTCCGCTGGCAGCGCGCTCAACGTCCAACTGCGAGTTCGCGACGATTTGTCCCAGACGCCGGTATCCAAGAGCTCGCGGCGTCGGCCACTCACCTTGATGGCCGATCAAGTGACGCGAGGATCAAAGGGCGTCCATGTCGATGGGTACATTGACTACCGAGGTCGCAACGTCGTGGCTGCGTGGCAATGGCTTCCCGACGATGAGTTTGGAGTTGCAACCAAGATCGACGTCGATCAGGTCTACGCGCACCTGAACGTACTGCGAAACGTCTTTTGGAGCTTGCTCGCGCTGCTGGTCGTGGGGTCGGTGGTTTGGGTGTCGCATCAAGAGATTACTGACCGAATCAAATTCCGTTCACCATCGGACGATCGGTCTTCAAGGCGGCTGGGCGCGTACGAGCTCAAGGAAGTCGTTGGACAAGGAGGCATGGGGGCTGTCTATCGAGGCACACACGATGTGCTCAAGCGGGACGTTGCGGTGAAAGTCCTTGAGGGTGACGACGCAACCTCGTTGTCGTTGTTGCGGTTTGAACGAGAAGTTCAATTGACCGCGAGACTACGGCACCCAAACACGATCGCGATTTACGATTACGGTCGCACCAAAGATGACACGTTCTACTACGTGATGGAGTTCGTCGATGGGATCACACTACAACAACTGATCGACCAGTTCGGCCGCCAACCGCCGGCGCGTGTGATCCATCTTCTGTTGCAGATTTGCGGTTCACTCGGCGAAGCCCATCAATTGGGCTTGGTCCATCGAGACATCAAACCGGCCAATATTCTCGTCTCGGCCCGATCCGGCTTGTACGACATGGTGAAAGTTCTCGACTTCGGACTCGTCAAAGAAATCGATCGAGAGTCGACCGAAGTGACCGTTTCAGACGCAATTACCGGGACTCCGATGTACATGTCGCCCGAATCGGTGCGAAACGCTCGTTTGGCCGACGAACGAAGTGATCTGTATTCGATCGGGGCTGTCGGGTACACGTTATTGACCGGAGTGCCTACATTCGAGGGGGAAGCGGCGGTTGATATCTGTTTGAAACAGCTTGATGAGGAGCCGTTGCGACCGAGTGACCGGATTGGCGCCCCCCTGCCTGAAGACCTGCAAAATGTCCTGATGAGCTGTCTGCGGAAAGACCCCGAGGAGCGTCCGCAGCGTGTCGATGACCTCGCCGACGCCCTGCGTCAGTGCCTGGATGCTTATCATTGGAACGCCGGTGACGCCTACCGCTGGTGGGAAGAAGCCCTGGCAAATGCAGAAACTGGCACAGCGCGCCACCAAGCAGATGACATTCGTGCCGAATCACAGGTTGCCCAAACGGAAACTCAAAACCGCGGGCTGCCTGATTCACGCAACGGATTGCGAGATACCAAGACCCATTGAATACGATGTTCGGCCTGCGTCGCAGTCAATCCACGAAAGAAACGACCGACTGGTCCAGCTTGCTCTCGCTGCTGGAAGATGATGACCGCCGCGCCGCCATCGACAGGATGTATCCGACCGAAGGACGCGAGAGTTTCTTAAACTCGCTGCGACGTCTCGATGCCGATTCGTCCAAGGATGTTTTGGCGGCCGGCCGCCGTTTACACACGGCCGAACGACTGGTCGATTGGCCCACCGTCGCCGTCGCCGGGATGCTCAACAGCGGCAAGACCAGCATGGTTGCGACGTTCTTAAGTCCCGAGGGGCGAGCGCGAACGCTTCGCGGTGCCAACAACGACCAGGGCACGCATCGATTTGTCCTTTGGTTACCGCGCGCCTGGCAAGGCGATGCCGAACTGTGGGGATTGCTGATGAGTCGCATTGGCGACGCCGTTGGCAAGCCGCCCGAGATGCTGAACGAAGACCCTGAAAAAGCACACCAACAATACAACAACCGTGAAGGGAGCGAGGCCTTCCTCAGCGTCCCGCTCGTTGCTACCGACCCGGCACTCGATGAAACCGGAATCGGCTTGCTCGATTGTCCCGACATCGTGTCTGACGAATCGCTTGGGCTCGGATCGCCGACGATTCGCCGCGAGTTGCTCGGTCGCGCCGCCACGCTCTGTTCCGCGTTTCTTGTTGTCACCTCTGCCGAATCTTCGCGCGACGCGACGCTTGGCGACCTGATGCGAATCGCCTCCGACTTGATGCCCGGCGTTCCTCGGATGTTGGCGGTCAATAAGGTTCGTCCTGGGCAAACTCCCGACCAGGTTCACGACACGTTTCTGCCTTTGGCGCGAAACCACGGGATCGAAACGATTTACGCCGCATACGACTACGAAGTCCCCGCGAGTCGGCCATTCATTCCGACGAGTGACGAGGCTAAGGCGACGGTCGGCACGGATGACGAGCCACTGCCCGTGTTCTTTGCCCTTTCAGACGATGCCGACAACAACCCGCCAGCGTCGATCGAATCGGATCGATTGCTGACCGCGCTGCCGAGCCGACTCAATCGCGGACAGTTGTTCGACAAGTTTCGTATCGCGCTCGAATCGGGCCTGAGAACGGCCGTTTGGGAACATGGCTTTGCCCACATCGACCGCGACGCCGACGAATCCATTCAACGCACACAAAAGGCTCAAGAGTGTTTGCTCGAGGCGGCACTCGAGTTTTTCGCCCATCGCGAAATGGGTGGTGAGATCCTTGAGCTGCGGTTGCATCAAAGTGAACGTATCATCCGGCAGCTTTCCGAATCGTTTGCGGCGACGGCACCTTGGTACGCTCGTTGGGGCGTGCGGATGAATGCCAAAGTGCGCCAGGTTTTTGGTGGCGCTGCCGATTTTGTTCGCCAACTCGCCCCCTCGGCGCTCGCTCAAAAAACCGCCGGCGAAATCAAAGACAAGTTTCGCAAGGGCGAATATGGCGGGCTGTTGTCACCCGAACGCTTGTCGATGGCGATTGATCGTCACTACGGATCGCTTTCGCTACCACATTGGAATGCCCAGGGTGGTGCCAACATTGACGCAAATGTCCCGCGGGATGCCGGGGAATCGGGTGATTCGAATCAAAAGCAAAGTGACCAACACGACTTGAACTCCAGCGACCCAACGCGTTGGAACGAGGCGGCTGAGGCGGCGATTTCACGATTTGAACGTGATGATTTCACGTCGCTCGATCCGAAACGCCTTGATGAAGCGGTTCGGCAAATGTGGTCCGAAGTCCCGACGCACAAAAAGCTGACCGCCGGACTGACTCCGTTGGCCGCGCTGCTTGCGGCTTGTGCCGGTGTGTTAACGATCCCCATCGACTTTGGTGCAAACTTCATGCTGCAAGCTTCGATATCGGAGCTGTTTGCGGCAGCCGGGTTCACCACGCTAGCTGCGGTCTGGTCGGGTGGCAAAAACACACGCAACGTTGGCCAACAAGCGGCGCTTCAACAACTTGCCGACTTCCACGCCGTGCTCTGTGACACGTTCGGCGTCGTTCGGCTCACCAAACAGCCCACCCTCGAAATTGGTGGCAAGAAAGAAACGTTGCCCGTTTCGCAAATCGCAACGCGGGACGCAGTTGGACCTTCGCTTGCCGTGTACCGAGTTCGCGACGAGTTCAAACAAGAGCTCCAGCGGTTGATATCACGCAACTAAGACGTTTCACACTTCATTCCTTTTCAACGACGCGAGAGACATCCGTGACGGAAGCATCGCCGCAACCTGCAAGCTCGCTTGGAGAACCGGGACGCGTTTTTCTTTCCCGCGTTCGTCGCGCCGCAACCAGCGTCTTGGGAGACAGTGAAACGGGCCGCGAGGTGCTTGAACTTTGCGACGAGCATGCGGAAGCGCGCAGGATGATCCTCGAAGATCGCAGCAGTGGCGCAAGCGTGGTTGCTGTCGTCGGCGCAACCGGTCAGGGCAAGTCTTGGATGATTCGGCAACTCATTCAAGACGCATCGGTCGCCGCTGCGATTCCGAGCGGCAACAATGCGGCGGAAGCAACCGAATCGTTGACTTGGGTCGGACCGGTGCCGCCAGCCGACCTCGATTCTCGGCATGAAAAGTACATCCACTGCGACGCGGGCAAGATGGAATCGATTGGCGGCCCCTATCTGCTGGTCGACGCCCCCGGTGCGACCGATGATCGTCGCAAGATTGCCAAGATCGCGTCCCGAGCACTCTCGCTCGCATCCGTTCTGCTATTGATCGTCCGTCGTGACCAATTGCGGAGCGAAACGGTCGGCATGTTGACCGAGGCGAGCGAAGGCACGATCGTCATCCCCGTGGTGAACATCGTTCGCACGCGCGATGACGCATTGACATCCGACATCGAAGCCTTCGTGGCGCGGATGCGCGAAGCAGCACCGACAAGCGTGATCGCGACCCCCGTGGTGGTTGACGATTTTGAAATTGGCGGACGAGACGAAAAGACGATTGGCGGCGCAGCGGCGACCGAGGTGGCAGCCCGTCTGCAAGCGGAACTCGGTAACGCCTGGGAAGGGGATCGTCGGCGAAGCACCCGCTTATCGGCTCTCGACGGCCGGTTCCGCGCGGCGCTGCATGGTGTCCTGAGCGACCAGCTTCCCGGTTTGACCGCGGCGGTCAGACGGTTAAACGATGAAGCAACGAAGTTGCCAGCCGAGGTTGCCGAAAGCCTCGTCGGAAGTGGCGGACCGCTTCGCGCAGCGATCCGCAGCAACCTGAGACTTTCGCTGATTACCGACACGGCTGCGTTTTGGTTCCCCTATCGGTCGCAACTTAGCCTGTTGAACATGACACACGGAGCTTGGGACCGTGTGTTCCTTTCGCTCTCGGGATCGCTCCCGTCGTTGATCAGCGTCGTCTGGAGCAGCACCAAGAATTTGGTCGCCCAACAGGGTGCAGACCAGGATGTCCGAGACGGACTCCAGCGCCGCAGTGCGGCCGCAGTGACCGATCGCTTGGGTCCGTTGGCGGCTCGTTTTCGCGACGAAATCGCCGAACTCAGGCAACAGCGCCCCTCTCAGATTTCAATCGCAGGGGACGCAAACCGTTCGCAAGTTGCCTACCTTTCCGGAATCGGCGCGTTGCAAGAGCAATCGCAACGCATCTTCCATGACGAAATCGAAAACGTGAACTTTTCGCGCGCAGGCGCAGTCCTCTGTGGACTCATCGGAACGGCCGTGTTTTGGTTTTTGATGGCTGGTCCCATTGTCGCGCTTTATCGAGGATACTTTGGTGCAAGCTATTCGACGCTGATCGAGATGGGGGGCGGCCTCGAGTCGTTTCCACGTCCCGAAATGTCGATGCTGCTGACCAGTTTGTTATTGTCGATATTGCCCACAGCGATTTTTGCGATGGTCGTCTTGTCTTTGGCACAGGGGCGTTCACGTGTCGATCGAGCCGAGAAACGGATACGCGAGCGACACCATGAAACGATCCTGCAACTACAACGCGACGGTGTGCTGAGCCTTCGGTGGGATGATCCTTTGCTTGCCGATGCCGAGTTCCTACTCTCGGCCGGTACAGCTGACATGATGGAGTCATGATGAGTCCAGCCGACCTTTCCTTTGCACTGCTCGCACAAGCAGCCCCACCCACTGGCACGCAGTCCACTGGGGCACAAGCAGCCGACCAAATCCAAGGCGATGGTTTCTTTGAAATCGTCCTCAGCGGCGGCATCGTTGGCCTGTTGATTCTTTTGGTGCTGTTCGCGTTAAGCGTCGCCGCCGCCTACTTGGTTTTCGATCAAGTCATGACGCTGCGACGCAGCGAAGTGTTGCCCGACGGTGTTAGCGATGCGGTACGTCAATCGCTGTTGACCGGGCGTCCCGCCGAAGCCGACGCCGCGTGCAGGCGCCAACCGAGCGTCTTGAGTGTCGTCTTGCTTTCGGGATTGTCGGAACTCGAATTCGGTTGGCGCGAAGTGGAAAAAGCAGTCGAAGATTCGTTGGCACAACAAGCCGCACGTCTCATGCGTCGAATCGAATACCTTTCGGTGATCGGCAACATCGCGCCGATGGTCGGGCTGCTTGGAACCGTCACGGGGATGATTTTTGCATTCCAACAAGTTGCAACGACTCGCGGTTCAGCCGGCGCCGGCGACCTGGCCGAAGGGATCTACCAAGCGCTCGTCACGACGGTCGGCGGCTTGGTCGTCGCGATTCCCGCCTTGGCCGTCTACGCGATCTGCCGCAACCGGGTCGACTCGATGATTGCCGAGGTCGCCTACCAAACTCAGCATGCCCTGGCGCCCATCAAGCGACGTCCGACAACCCGAACGCGGACGGCTCAATCAACCGGCGGAAAACAACCGGCGCCACAGCAACCGATTTCGAAGCGTCCGCCGGTGACCGAGCAGGCCCCACCGCCGCCCGGCCCCAACCATCCCAACGGTCCCCAAGGTCCGGATTCCTAGGGTCCCGATGACTCAGGGTCCTGATTCCCAATGTCCGGGTGACGTCTCCGGGCCTTATTCCGCGGCCGCCACCAGCCATTGGCGCGTTGTTTGCTGTAGGTAGGCCGCGGCCATCACCGCTGCCGATCACTGTTGATATGGCAGGACACTATCAGGTCCAATATGCGGCGGTGGCATGGGATGGATCCGTTTTTTGCACCTTTTTCACGGTGGGTTGGGCGATGTACGAATATGGCAGATGGCTGGTCGTGTTGGCGGTGATGGCAGTCATGGGGATTTTCACCGGACTGAGCGTCGGTGTGGCTCAAAGCCCCAACGAAACAAAGCGTCAGCAATCGATTGAGGAAAAGTTCCGCCAAGCCATCGAGAGTGGGAATCCGGGGCAATCGTCCGATCCCATTTTGAACGATTTGCTCGAGCTGGCGGGCCAGCAGAGCCTGTTGAAAAACAGCATGCTCGGAAAGGAACTCGATGCGATGGAAGGTGCGTCATCGGCTCAATCACGCCACGCACATGCCGCCGAGAGCCTGCTTCGTGCGGCACGCCGACTTGAACAGATCGGATCGCGCGATAAAACTCGGCAACAACTTGTTAAGCAGATGCGATCCGAAGCGGTCAAACTTCTGACTGAAGTACAATAGGCGTCTGCACTCAAAGCCCCACCACCTCTGCAAAAGCTACCGTTGACCGACCGTTCGCGATCTTCTGAACCCACATCGAAACGTTGGATCGTGGTCGGTGCCATTGGTCTCTTGCTGGCCGGCGGCGTGTTTGCCGACTACTGGACTGCGATCCCTACCGATGTCCAAGCGACGTACGTTGGCCGCAGCCAATGCATTGACTGCCACAAAGACCAAGCCGACGCGTTTGCCGGTTCACATCACGACTTGGCAATGGATTTGGCCACCGAAGCAACAGTGCTCGGTGATTTCAACGATGCGACCCTCGAGCATGATGGGATGGTCGACCGGATGTTTCGCGACGGGGACCGCTTTATGGTTCACACCGAAGGCGAAACCGGCCAGATGGAAGACTTTGAGGTCAAGTACGTCTTTGGCTACGAACCCCTCCAACAGTACATGGTCGAGTTCGATCGTGCCCCCAATCTGGCAGAGAATGAGATCCCGCGATTGCAAGTTTTGCGAATCTGCTGGGACACCGAAAAGAAGCGATGGTTCTACCTGCGACCGCCTGATGTCGACGACAAACTCGAACCCGACGATCCGCTTCACTGGACGGGGATCGCACAGCGTTGGCAGACGATGTGTGCCGACTGTCATTCAACCAATCTAAAACGCAACTTTGACGTCAAGACGGCGCGCTATCACACGACCTTTTCTGAAATCGACGTGAGCTGCGAAGCTTGCCACGGTCCCGGCAGCATGCATGTGGACTTGGCCAACAGCAAGTCGCTTTTCTGGGATCGGAATCACGGATTCGGTTTGGCCAAACTCAAGGGCGAGGATGCCGAACCCCAGTTGCAAACCTGTGCACCCTGTCACAGTCGTCGCGGAATGCTTGATGCCAACTTCCGTCCCGGACCGAACTACTGCGATCACTTTAGCCTCGAACTATTGCATGCCGACACCTACCACGACGACGGCCAGATCAAAGATGAGGTCTATGTCTATGGATCGTTTGTTCAAAGCCGCATGTACCACAAGGGGATCCGTTGCAGCGATTGCCATGATCCCCATTCACTCAAGCTAAAGCACCCTGGCAACGAAACGTGTACATCGTGTCATCAGCACGCCGCTGGTAAGTACGACGTTCCATCGCACCATCATCACAAGCCAGGCACGCCGGGAGCGATGTGCGTGAACTGCCACATGCCTGAGACGACCTACATGGCGGTCGACCCACGCCGTGATCACAGCTTGCGAATTCCACGCCCTGACCTCTCAACCCAACTCAATACGCCTAACGCCTGCAGCGGTTGTCACGTCAACGATCACATCAAGGACCTGAACCCATCGGATCAGCAGTCGCTTGGCGAATACGCCGATTGGCTCGTTGCGCGAGACCAAAACCAATCGATCGACGACATCGTCAAGAAGGTCGACCAATGGTGCGACGAAGCTTGTCAGCAATGGTACGGAGAAAAACGGCGCAAGGACCCTCACTTCGCCGAAACACTGCATGCGTTTCGAGCGGGCGAACCGAAATCGCTCGAACAGATGCTTCGGCTTGTTCGCAAGACGGATGACTTGGCCCCGCCAATCGCGCGAGCGACGGCGCTGAGTGAACTCGCGAGGACCGGTCGCATCGAAGCCATCGGAACCGCGCGCAAAATGCTCGCCGACGAGAATCAGCATCCCATTGTTCGCGCCGCTGCGATCAATGTTTTCCTGACCTCTGCACAGGCAAGCCCCGATGCCTTGCGCGATGTGGGGCGAACTCTCCTCAAACACATCGACGACCCGGTTCGATTGGTACGAAGCGAAGCGGTCCGCGTTTTGGTGACGTCCGGTGCCTACGGTGAACTGAGCGGAACCGATCAGTTGCGTGTCGACAAGGCAATCGACGAAGTGCGCGACGCGTTGATGACCGCATCAGATCGCTCAGGAGCCCACATGGGTTGGGCGATGCTGTGCGAAGCACGTGGATTGGCTGACGAAGCCGAAGAGGCGTATCGGACCGCCATTCGGATTGAGCCCAAGACGACCGGAGCGAGAACCAATCTCGCGCAATTGCTCGAACAGGTTGCTCGTTCGGTTGGCCCGCAAAAAGCGAAGCAACTCGCGGACGAAGCCAAGCAGCTGCGTAAAGACGAATTGCCGCTGCTGCGTCGCGATGCCTCGCTTGCCCCCGACAACGCTGACCTACAATATCGATTCGGTTTGTCGCTCTACCTTGCTGACGAACTGGACGAGGCGCGGCAACAGATCGAACGAGCAATCGAGCTGGCGCCCGAGAACAACGATTTCCGACAAGCTCTCAAACTATTGGACGAAGAGATCGCACGACGCAAAACGCTCGGCGACCGCGATAAGGAATAACGCGATGCTACATGCTGTGATCATGGCTGGCGGCAGTGGAACACGTTTCTGGCCAGCAAGCCGTACCCAACGTCCCAAACAACTGTTGGCGCTCGCGGGAGAGCGCACGATGATCCAATCGACGGTCGATCGACTTGGCGACTTGGTCCCACCCGAACGACAAATGGTGATCACCAATCGCGTCTTGGTGGATGCCATCGCGTCACAGTTGCCCGCCCTGCCAGCCGAGAACGTCGTTGGCGAACCCAGTAAACGCGACACCGCTCCCTGCGTTGGCCTTGCCGCTGCGATGGTTCATCGCGTCGATCCCGAGGGGACCATGGTTGTCATGCCTTCGGATCACGTCATCAAAGACGAGTCGGCATTTCAGAATGCAATCGCCGCCGGGCAAGCGCTGATCGATGAAGACCCAACGCGAATTGTGACGTTTGGGATTCGCCCAACCTACGCGGCTGAATCGTTCGGGTACATCCAACGTGGCGACGGCATCTCGGCAACCGGCACTGCCGCGTTTTCGGTTGAGAAGTTTCGTGAAAAACCAAACCGCAAGACGGCCGAAGAATACCTCGCTGCAGGAACCTTCTATTGGAACAGCGGCATCTTCCTGTGGCGTGCATCGACAATTCTCGACGCGCTCGCAAAGAACGAATCGGACATGCACGCTCACATCGCGAACATCGCCGATGCGATGGGAAGCGATCAATTTGCCGAAACACTTGAAACAGAGTTCACGGCGATCAAGGGCAAGTCGATCGACTATGCCGTCATGGAAGACTATCCAAATGTGGTCGTGATCGAAGCTCCATTTCCATGGGACGATGTCGGCAGTTGGCAGGCACTCTCGCGTCTCCATCCACACGATGAGGCTGGGAACACGGTCGTGGGAAGCCACATTGGCATCGACACACGCGGCTGCATTGTCCACGGTGACTCATCACACGCGATCGTCACCATCGATGTAGAAGATCTGATCATCGTCCACACCGATGATGCAACACTTGTCGCGCCCAAGCATGCTGAAGAACGAGTTCGGGAAGCCGTCGCGGCGCTAAAAGAACGCAATCGCGACGATGTCTTGTAAGCCGAGCGAGTTTCGTAGCTACGCTCGCCAGAGCGTGGTGATAGTGGAAGATGGTCGGCCAATGGAAACCACCTTCTGGCGAAGGTAGCTACGGTCCGCGTCCAAAGGCTGGACTGCAAACGGGCAGTGAGCCGAACGCGCTAGCGTCGGGCCTTACTCTCAACAGCGCGCAATACGAAAACGATTGTCCTGCGAAGCATGACCTTCGGAGAGGACGCGGAGCGTCCGAGAGTGCGTGACCACGCAGAGAGTCGTGATTTTTGGAGCCGGCAGTTCGTAGTACCGAGCTTTAGCCGGAATCTTCTCACGTACCGCCCAAAGGCTGGACTACGAACGGGCAGTGAGCCGAACGCGCTAGCGTCGGGCCTTACTCTCAACAGCGTCCAATACGAAAACGATTGTCATGCGAAGCATGACCTTCGGAGAGGACGCGGAGCGTCCGAGAGTGCGTGACCACGCAGAGCGTGGTCACGAGGTATGAGCTCACGCTCCTCTAAAACTTGTACAGCAACAACAATGAATAGTAGATGTCGTTGTGTTCGGCGCCTTGAGGTGTGCTGTCGTAGCGATCGGTTGCTGCTAGTTTCAGACTCAGGTTCTCACTGCCATCGAGCAGGATTTCCCAAGCCAAGTCGGTGACAAGGCGGAAGTTGCCGAAGTCTTCCCAAGCGGGGAAGTAATCGACCTTGCCCTTGATCTTTTGGCGAGCCGTCAATTGCTTTTCGGCTTCAATACCGAAGACCGCTTCAGCGATCCAGTCGTCGTTCGGCGCCCCGATCTCTTGGTTGGCACCGGCACCAAACCGCGTGACCAGTGAGGTTTGGTCGGTTCGGATCCAGTGATACCCAAGACCACCGTTTAGGTTCACCCGCAAGTCAAAGGCTTTGAATTTGTCCCACTCGAGTCCGAACTTTCCAAATCCTGACCAAGGCGAATCGCCCATGATGCGGTCGTAGTCCAAGTTGAATCGGCCATTGTCCTCGACGGTTGTCTTGCGATTGCTCGCTTGGCGATAGTCGACATCGAGAGCAAGCGTGTACCGATCCGTCTTACGCTTCATTTCTAGCCCGGTTTGGATCGCCAGCGTCGTCGCGTTCCCATCGCTTCCGTCGATGCCAAATTCGGCATGCGAATCCCAACCGCGCATCCATTGCTGGGGGTACTGGTACCAACGCACGACCGCGGGTTCCAAAGGGGCTGACTCGACGACGCCGTCACCTGCTTCGATCGCTTCCCCGATCGGGCCTGCGGCCGATAAATCAGCTTCGTTTAAATCCGAATCAGGTTCGATGTCGTCCGGACCTGCATCGCCAACAGGCGGGGGCAATGCTTGGACGGCTTCGCCTTCGGTTGCGGTAGCGACTTTGCCATTGACCGGTGGATCGAGCCCAACTGCCGACTGGCCAATAGGGAGACTGGCGGGAAGGGCAATGGTGCCAACGGTTTGCGGCGTCCACGAATTGGGATCAACCGGAATGGTGTACGGCTTGCTGCCAAGTGACGAGGATCGTGGCGTTTGCTCGAGCGCGGGATGCTCCTCCTGTTCCAAGGGAGCCGCGAATTCCTGCTCGGCTACCGGCAAGGGTGCGGACAAATTCGTTGTGACCGCCGGAGGTTCATCAAGCAGCTCGTCGTAGCTGCTGCCGTTCCAAGTTGAAATCCCCTGCTTCCAAAGGGGTTCGTCAGCGCCAAGTGACGCGGTGACAACGCCAAGAACAAGCGAGATTGTGAGGATGCAGGCGCGGTGGGTGCATGTACGAAACTGGGCAAGTTTCATGGGGCTGTTTTGTCATGTCCTAGTTGCGGGCAGCCTTGGCACTCAAAGCTGCTTTCAATCAGGAACTAACAAAACGGAGCACCCGATGTCATTAGCGAATCATCGGGCGGATGCAATGAAATCACTTTGACGACAAATCGGTCGCCGCCCGATGACAAACGTGAGCCGAACGCGCTAGCGTCGGGCCTCGCATTCACCGTAGCGACGCTCGCCAGAGCGTGGGAAAGCAACCCACCTTCTGGCTTCTCTTGTGAGCCGAACGCGCTAGCGTCGGGCCCTACTCTCAACAGCGTGCAATGCGAAAACGATTGTCATGCGAAGCATGACCTACGAAGAGGACGCGGAGCGTCCGAGGAGTGCGTGACCACGCAGAGCGTGGTCACGAGGTGCGGAGCGTGGTCGCGAGGTGCGGGTCACGCCGGAGGCGATCGGCGTGAAACTGAGGTGAATTCAGCCGGCGCGACTAGGAGGCTGCTTTTTCAGCTGCCATTTCCGACTTGGTTCGTCGCGTACGGCGGCGTGGTTTCGCGCTACCCCATTCTTTGGTCAGGGTCTCGAAGACTTCGGGCGATTCGTAGCGAACGATGTTCTTGCCCTCGGGCATGGGGCCGATCAAGCCGCGAAACACAGGCATCCCACGCAGAGCCAAGTCGGTGCTGCAGTCGTCCGTTCCCACTTGAATGTGCATCTTCAGGATCGGTTCGCAGTTCGGGTAGTCACGGATCAAGAGCGAGCCGTCACTTCCTCGCGTCACAATTCGAAAGGTGTCTTTCTTTGCCATAGTTTTCTCGGGGAGGTGCTGCCGGAGGGGAAGTTGGTTTGAGAGTTTGTATGGGCGTCAGGGACTCGTGTTGTTTGCGAACCGTGTGAAGCGGAGCGTGGACACAACCCCACAGATGTGCGACTCGAGGGAGAGGTCGCTTTGTGCGGCTGCTTCAGGACTGGCTTGTGCCCACGCCCTCGCTTCTTCGCCATGCCATGGAGTGGGAAGGTGGCGAATGCGGTTAGTTCGCGTCATGAAGTCTCTTGATGGTTGTGTCTTCGTCGTCGCGGGCCTCGGTAATCGAACATTCTGTGGTCGCCACGCACACTGCGATTTACTCGAGCAATGGGCACAGCTTGCATCGGTGTTGCCAGTGTGCTTTGGCGGCACGAGCGGACGATGACGCGCCAGCGGTCGTAGTTGTGTCAGGCGGAATAACCGGCCTTTGAATCGGTGTCGCGTTCGTAGTACGGGCTTTAGCCGGCTGGCCATGGTTTTCCGGCTAAAGCCGGTACTACGAACTGATTCCCTGGCGGAAGCTGGCGCTCGTAATGCTTCTCTAGCGGACGTCCGTCGTTGCCCCGACGATCACGCCGTTGGGCTCGCGAAGACTACGAACGCGTACGTTTAGGTTCACTTGCTGAGGAATGTTGCTCGACAGGACAATCTCGTAATCGATCGCCTCGCCGGGCTCCAAAGTCCGAATCAATGGCAGCGAGATCACACCAGCGTTTCGGTCGTACTCGCCTTGCTTGGGGTTCTTCACAGGGTTGGCACCGACCACGCTCACACCGGCCGGCAACTGAAAGTCAATCAAGACCTGACCGTCACGCTCGTTGGAATCGTTCAGGATTCGCAACGAGTAGCCGATCTGGTCGTTCACACGTACTGGATTGTTTCGTCCAAACAGTTCGGCCCGCAAACGACCTGAGCGTTGCGGTTGTATCGGTCCGCCGCCTCCCGGTGGTCCGGTAAGGGGTGCGGGCTGTGACGGTGCCGCGCCGCCCGGAATCTCGGGTGCCGGTGAAGCGGGTGGTAGCGGCGGCGCCACGGGTGAACCACCGGATGGAAGTGGCGGAACTACATTGGTCACAAAGTCCGTTTCATCGCTAACGCCATCACCACTTACCGCGGTCACACGGACGCGTGAATTGGCTCCTACCGCACTTCCGATAAACTCGCCTTGCAGATGAACGACTTGTGACGGCCCCAACGACGGGATCGTCCATTCAGCAATGTTACGGCCAGCGCGGTCACGATAGTCAGCGGTCGCTTGACTGAACTGCAATTGTGGATCACTAACCATCGTCACTTTGATGTCTTGCAGCGTCACTTCACCGGTATTGGTGATGGTTGCAGTGACGACATCGGCCGGCCCTCCGACGGTGAATCGGTTGGGCCCTTGAAGCACAGCCGAAATCTCTCGGTTGGGTGGCGGGGCGTTCAGAACCGTCACGCATGATTGCTCTTGGATTTGTTGACCACCGTCAGCAAAACCCTGAACGGTGATGCAACGTTGCCCGGAAGCCGTTGGCAGAAACGTCACGCTCTTGCGCCAAGTCTCGCCGGGCTGAAGAGGCGTTTCGCGACGATTGCGAATACCACGTCCCCCTTGGGAGTGCTCCATCGCGTCATCACCGGTCGCTGTCAATTCGACGTTATTCAGCGCTCGGTTACCCGAATTGGTCAGGTCGATGTTGAAGGTGACCGGTTGGCCTGCCTCATATCGGTCACTCTCAGGAGCAACTTTCAATTGCAAAGAGGGCTGGAAGACATCGATCCGCACCGTGTCGTCGGCGCGAAGGTTGTCACCGATGGCGACAAAGTTGATCGCACCCGATTGCTGAGCCGCAACGTTCATGAACAGGTCGAGCTGTTGCTGGGGCGGAAGCATTCCGATTTCCCAGATCACGGTTCGATCGGTCACGGTCGCGAAGCTATCGGCTTCGGTCACGCGAATACCTGGTGGGATGCTCGCTTCGACACGGACGTTGGTTGCCGGTTGATCGCCTGGGTTGGAAACATTCGCCACGACTTGGACTGGCACATCAAAGGTGGCCACCGGCGGCGCGCCCGCTCGCAGTGCCAACTTCGGTGAACTCCATGTGACAAACGTTTGGCCGCGACCAATCGTCATCGTTGGCATTTGGTCCGCTTGCCCGGTCGGACGAATGACCGTCATGTCGATGGTTGCAGTACCCGCAGTGCCAGCATTGGGCAATAGTTGCACCGTTGCGTTGCCCGAGCCGTCAACGACAGCTTCGACCACTGACGAGGGCGTCGGTCCCGCAAAGAGTGCAAGCTCAGGCTGCTGAATCTCATACCGCACCCGCCAACCCTCGGCCGGGATCGTCCCTTCGGCCTTCGTCACGCGAGTACTGAGTTGAACAGGGGTTCCCGCCGGCACGAGCTGTGGACCAGGGAATTGCCAACGCGCATCAATCCAGTAGATCGTGGCCGTCGCTTTACGTTGGTCCCAACAATTGCTGTCCGGAGCAAGAACCGTAACGCGACTTGTTCCTTCGTTGGGGCTGCTAAGCGAAATCCAGGTCTGGCCCTTTTCCAATTGCACGTCGTCTCGCGGGTCATTGTTACCGCGAGTGATCTTGATTCGCTTGCTGCTCGTCAGGCCATGAGCGTATGACGGATCGTGCTTTGTTGGTTGTTTCTTCGCCGCAGCCAATCGTCCGAGCAAGCTCGGCGCATCATCACCAACTTGAATGAATGTCCCCACACTGTCTTGAGTCAACATCCATTCGAGACGCTGATTGGTTTGTAGATAACCATCGTTGCCACAGATCCCAGACAACAGAATCACTTCACCGCCGACTGGCGCAACGATCTTTTGGGGAGTCAGTAGGATGCACCCGCGTTTGCCGCTGCGAGGCAATTTGTTTGGTTTCAGATCGATTTCGCAGCCATACAAGACTGCTGGCGGGCCGCATTCGCAGCCGAGCCCGCACGGCGCGCTCGGCACACAGGCTTCAGGTTTCTTGCCCTTGCCAAGTGCGCCGGGCAGGCTGGGCACTTGGCATTTTGGTGGCGTTGCTGGCTCGGGAAACGCCGACTTGGGTGGAAACACACCTTTGAGTTTGTCTTTGTGTGCACGCAGTTTGGCTTTGTGCTCTTGCAGACGCAGCTTCAAATGGTCCATCGCCCGATTGCAGATCGTGGCTTCACCGTTGCAACCGGGAAGAGCGAATGTTGTGGTCGTCCCTTTGGGCGCAAAGAGACAACGTCCAGTCGAATCGATTGCGGGCAAGCGAAGTCGGCTACACCCGCTGCCGGTCGCGACCAGCAACAACGCAGCAACGATCAACAGGTTGCCAAGAGGCAGCCCGCCAGCGCGACGTTTTGCGAGTGCGATGAAGCAGCGGTTCATCGAAAATGTCCGGGTAGGGTAAAAGCTTCCTTCTGGACACAATTTGTCCGCTGAACCCTACCACGCTGCCTTTGCCGATGATGCCGAAACGCAACACCTTTTGTTGCTCAAACGCAACATCACCTGTGAGCTTGTACCAGCTGTATCGATTATTCGACGCCGGCTGCTTCAATACAGCCTCACTTGACCACGATCGGCAAACTTTCGGAGTGACTGTTGAACTCTGGTGCATACATGCATTGCACGCTCGCGACGCCCGTTTGATACTCGCCCTTGAGCTGCACGCGAGTCGAATACTCAAAGACGTACGTCCCCTTTGGCAAGTAATCGATGAAGAAGTGACTTGCCGTGTCCTTGGTTGATTCGTAGTACCCCAAACCATCCTGGTACTTGTAACGGGACAACACATTGGTCGGCTCGGTTCCGCTTCCACGATGGTCCTTTAGATGAACGTATTCCATGTCGCGATCGGTCCTCAGCACAATTCGTACAACCAATTCATCGCCGACGCCGATCGGCCCTTCAACCGGAACCAGCGTTGGCCCCTTGGCCGTATTCACCTTACGGTGCAGTTGTTTGGTCAGCGTCAAAGGCGTTGCTTCGTGCGGCGTGACGTTGGCGATATCTTCGAGGTATTGCCAGTGCACGCTTGCCCAAGCGACCCCGTCATCAACTTTCGAAACCGTGATCTCACCCTGTTTGGCTGATACCGCAGCGCCGACATCGCGATGTTCGTAGAATCCGGTCCCCGCCTCGACGTTCGCGGCCTCGATCGTCTCGCCGCCCAAGTCGACTTGCACAAGTTCGTTCGATGCCAACAGATCGCTTCCACGCAACAGCAACGCGTACACAGCATCAGCAGTTGCTTTGGTCGTCTTCCAATCTTGGGTCTGCTTTTGCTTGAGAAGCCAAACTTTGCAATCTTCGACCGCGACTCGATCATCCATCACTTCGTCAAACGCTTCGATCATCATTGCCTGGGTTTCGATCGGAGCGCGGTACCACCACCAGGAAAGCTCGGTGTCACGCCAAAACATCCCCAGCTCTTTGTCCGAGACGGATCGCTCATGAATCGACTGCATGATCCCGCGAGCGTTTTCGCGGCTTCCAAGTCGATGCAAGGCAACGGCCAGGTGAGCTTGTGATTGGCGATGACTCAATTGCAGCCAATATTTCTTGGCCTGCCCAACCCAATAGTTGAACGCCTCACGATGCTGTGGTGCGACAGCTTGATCCTTTAGGAAGAAGCTTCGCCCGTAAAGGTAAAACGCTACCGTTGTTGACAAGTGGTTATGTCCGCGATCCTCGGGACGAATCTGGTTGTAGCGTTTGGTCATCCATTGGTCTAAGCGTCCAACCGCTTTGATCGCAGCTGCGGTATCGATGTCCACTCCCAAATGCCGCATGCGACCAAAGCCAGTCGTGATGTAAAGCGTGACATAGTCGTTTGCGCCTCCACCTGGGAACCAAGGCCAAGCGCCATCGGGAAGCTGCATCTCGGTCAGCTTTCGAAGTGTCCGAGCCGTTTCGCGATCGAGCCGGTTGTTATCGAACAGGATCCCCACGTTGCGACGAGCCTGACTTTCCGACTTCGCTTGGCGATACCATGGCGTCTCCGCGAGCATGACCGCTTTGAGATCCTCGTTCTTTTCCATCGGGCTATCGAGCGCCGGTGTTGCCCGCCACTGCTCGAAGACTCTTGCGATTTTCGGATCGGACATCGCGATGTGTCTGGCCAGCGAATTGGCGTACATGCGATTGAAGGTCTGCTCCGTACATTCGTGCGGGTATTCCATCAAATAAGGCAACGCCATCACGGCATACCAAGATGGATTCGAAACGACTTGAACGGTCAATGATTGATGCTTGAGTGACTGCGAATCAGCGGAGGCCAACAGTTTCTCGAAGCGAAAGTCTTTGGTTTGTTTTCCGCGAATCGGAAGGGGCAGTGATTCACGTACGAGGATTCGCCTCGACAGGACGGGCAAATAACCTTCTTCGCCATCGGACAATCGCCCCGTTGAACCAACCGCTTTGTAGGTAAGGAATCCGATTCCATCCGGCACATCCAACTTCCAAGAAAGCGTTTGAGATTGGCCAGCCGCAATGTCGAACGCCTTATCCGTCTCGACGTTCGCCAGCGCCTGATCGACCGACTTTGAAGTCGTCGCGTTGGCAAAGGTCAAACGGACGTGACCCGACTGGTTCGTCGGCGATTCGTTGCTGACCTTCACGGTGAACTCAATCGCATCGCCTTCGCGCAAGAACCGTGGCGGGTTCGGTTGGACCATCAATTCCTTGGCCGTCACCGTCGTGCCCGAAAGCGAACCACCACGAAGCTGTTGATCGTGGGCAAACCCCATGAACTTCCACTCCGTCAACGCTTCAGGCATCGTGAATTCCATTCGCACGGTGCCATCTTTCTTCGAAACCAGATGAGGAAAGAAGAACGCCGTCTCGTTGAGGTTCTTGCGAGCCGACACATTCTCGAGATCGGGAGTTGGTGCTTGCGCCGCGGCTTGCTGGACTCGACGTTCTGGTCGGGCGCTATAGATTGCCTTTTTGTCAGCAGCCATGCCGCCCATTCCGCTGCTCAGCTCACTGCCCACCTGACTGAACCGCATATTACGGCGATTCATCGCTGGCGCCGCTGATCGTGCCAATGCGGGTGCCATTGCGCCGTCCATTTGCATTTCCATGACAGTCGTATCGCCAAAGTACCCGTAGCCTTGCATGCTTTGAATGATCGACGCTGGAAAATGGCGGTAGGTCAACGTTTGACCACGGAACGAAACACGCCAATTGTGGAACATGTAGTTCAGATTCTTGTTCGTGTTTTCGAACATCGAGCGCACGGTCGAGTTGTCTCGATAAAAGCCACTAAACGCCCCCGACCAATAGTGCCCGCGATAAGCATCGAGTGATGCGTCGTACAAAGTTGCAACCATCTCGGCAACGCTTGCTTCGGCGTCGGGACCTTTGATCACAGCAGTCCACGTTTCCTTTTGTGCCGGTTCAAGCTTCGAAACAAAGTGTTCCCAGTGGAGCTTCAGACGTTTGTTGTCCCATGGAACATCAACGTAGCGAGATTCCAAGTGGGCTCGGTTTTCGCGCACCATCGTTGTGCGAATGTGGAATCCTCCGCGCATCGGCTCACTGACTTTTTGCCGGATGACCTTTTGCGTCTGCTTCGGATCGGTCCAATAGCTTTGAATCACTTTGCCACGATGTTCGACTTCGACAAAGGCTCGGGCACGGTCATAGCCACTGCCCCAAAGTGCCGTGAAGTCCTCACCAGGCGCGGCCCGCCAATCTGGGGCAGCAAACAAGTGCGGGATCTTGATCGCCAATTTGGGTGCGTCGGGAGCGTAGACCTGAAGCGGAAGCATCGCCGTGACCTGCTTTCCGAAACGGTCCGCCGATTCGAGTTTGGCGCGGTAGGGTCCGGCCGCAAGTTCCGCTGCAATCGTCGTCGCGCCCGATGCGTCGGTGGCAAACTCAGTCTCCAGAACAAGCTTGTCGAGCTCCCACGAATGGATGTTCGCAGGATCTGGTGCCGGCGGCTGTCCGAAACCGATGCCGTAGTTGTAGTAGTAGCGATTGCCGCTAAGAGCTGGTCGCCTGACCTTTTCAGGCTGCTTGAGCGAATAGATTTTGATCGTGCCTTTGGCAGGCTGGTCAACACCGTTGAGCGTCGTCGTACGAACACGAATGTCAACTGGTTCATCTTCGGTCAACCAGTTCGCCGCAGTCATCTTGGCGGACAATGCCGTGTAGCCGACGCTGACGGTTTGGGATGCCGAGCGTGTTTCGCCTGCGGTGTCGGTCACATCCGCGTAAACCGTATAACGAAACGTTGGCTCGGATTCTTGCGGGACTTTGACGTCGGGTTTAGCGCCGAACTCAACCGAAAACGCCCCGCCCGCATCCGTGACGGTTGTACCGTGAGCGATTTCCTGGCTGTTCCCTGATTGTGGTGGCATCCACCAACATCGCCAGAACCACCAATCGGGATAACGGACTTCGCGAACAACCCGCCAACGCACCTTAGCATCATTGATCGCAGCGCCGGTGTAGGCCGTCGCCGTGCCCTTCACCTTGACCGTATCGCCCAACCGTGCCGCTTTTTCCGGGCGATCCACAGCAACACGGAACTTGGGACGCTTGTACTCCTCGACGCTAAACGAGGCACTTCCGGGTGGTGCATTCTCAACCCGAATGCTCATCTGGCCCGTCAAGCGATCACGCGGCGCGGTGACACTACCGTTGAAGCTACCGTATTCGTTTGTTCGATGTGTTTGCCGTTCAATCTCCTTCCCATTCACGTCCGCAAATACAACGGTAAGGTTTCTTGCTCCGATTGTGCGGTAGTTGTTCTCCTTTTGATCGTACGAATAGCAAATCCCTTTGTAGCGGATCGTTTGTCCCGGCCTGTACAACGACCGGTCGGTAAAGAACATCGTTTGCTCTTGGACTCGGTATCTCGATCCACGTCCGTAGCCCTGAACGTGATTGATCGAGGCGAACGACTCACCCTTGTGTGTAGCCAAGAACAGACTGGCTCGTTGAGCGAGTGGGAACTCAAACTTCCCGTTGCGGTCGGTCTTCGTCGATTTGATCGGATGGAACTTGCCTTGATTGTCGCGTTGCCAACCCTTCACCACCGCACCCGCGATCGGATCACCGCTTTCGGCATCGAGCACAAATCCGTCGCTCATGTCCTCGTAGTTTCGGCCTCGCAACACGATCGCAAGCTTGGTCACCCAGACTTCACAATACCCGACCACGTTGTTCTGTTCCGAAAAGTCATCGGCGTGACTCGCGATCAGGTAATACGAGCCGGCTGGCAAATCATCGGGCGGCGAAACGCGTTCAACGCGTTGCTTGTAATCCTCCGTGACCGGTACCGACACCTCCCAGCTGTGAATCGGCTTCAGCCGGAGCAGCGCGAGTTGTTGGTTTCGATCGAGCTGTTCGGGACCCCAACGGTTTGACTTGACGTAATTGTCAAAATCGTAGGGCACCAATCGAAAGTGTACTTTGTCAATGTTTCGATATTGAATGTTGATCGACGGCTGGTCATTACTCCACGCGCGATCCGCGGTGACGTGCAACTCTTTGGCTTCGATTTGTTGAATCAGGTTGTAGCAACGACTGGCACCAATGCTTTCAGGGAATTTGGTCAGCCCCGTCTGGGCCGTCGCGCGGGCTTTGACAAAGTCGTTTTCGGCGTGAATCGTACTTGCGAGCTGATGGATCGCACGTGCCGAAATCGGATGGTCCTCGTTTTCGCGGATAAACCTCGTGAGCGCGGACTTGAAACGATTCGTTTTCTCTTCGCCAAATGCATGGCTGTTGCCAAATCGATAGCGAAACAATTCGATATCCAATCGTGCCGACGGGTCGTCATCGTCGGCATGAAACTCGGCAACTTGCTGAATCAACCGAATCGCTTTGAGCATCGAAGAGTTGTCGTCATCCGATTCTGGTTCCCATCCCAAGAAGGCTTCGCCCGAATCAAAAACGGGACTCTCTGCGGATAGGTCGAACGCATCTTGAGAGCGCGCGCCGGCCTGCTCGCCCGCGAGGTAAAAATCCAACGCGTTGTAGGCAATCACGTCATAGACGGTGGGGCGGTATGAATCAGGCGCGTTGCCTTTTTCGAACAGGTCGTCGTACTCGGCAATGGGGATCGCTTGCAGTGCTTCAGCGTCATTGAGCGACTCGGTGAAGTGCTTGTCGATCTCGGCCAAAATGCGAGGCAGGTCCCAGGTCGTGAAGTCATCACTCGGCGCCGACGACGTTCGAGTTCGCTGCATGAACCGCCAGGAGTTTTGCTGAAAATAGTGCCAATACCAGTTGGCCAGGATCGCGCGCATGACCGGCTTCATCGGCTCAGGTGCACCGGCGATTTCAGCCTTCATTCGGGTCACCCGTTCCTCCGGCTTGTTCCCCTGAACGTTGCCCTCGAGAGCGATTTTCATCCCGATCGCTTTGATCGCCTCGGCGTGGCTTCCCGACTCGGTTGCTCGTTCGATGATGGGGCCGAGCTTTTCGATGGCGGTCTTGGGCAGCCCTTTGGCTATCGCATCATTAACGTCCTTCCACGTCGCCTGCTGAGGCCTTGCGGCCATCAACACAGAGAAAAAGGCGGAAACCAATACAATGCTGATCGAACAGACCGCCAAGGCACGGTGACGTGACATCACAACATTCCTTCACATGACAAGAAAACGAGAGTCGGCGTGTCCGTTATTGTATGGACTCGAGTCGCCGCCACACTGACACTAACGAACAAACGGTCCCTTTATTAGGCGGCAGATTCCTGTCCCGATTGAAGTACCGCCTTCAGGCGGAAAGACGCCGGCTAAAACCGATACGACGAACAGACGCGTGCCCGCACACTAAGACACTCCCGCAAAACGATTCGTCCCGACCGGAACAAAAAAACTCGCGAATTGTTAACACGTTAACGCCAGAACCATTTGTTTCCTCCCCATCGAACGAAAAAGCTTCATGATGCGTCACCTGCTCCTACTCATTTCGTTGTCTGCACTGCCGCTCGTCTCATCTGCCGATCCCGGCCATCCCGTCGCGATTCGTCACACGTCCTCGGGCGGTTTCGAAATGGAGACCATGTGGAACCTGCTCGTCAGGATCGATGATGAACATGCATCGAGCGAACTCGAGGGCGTCGATATCGTATTGGGCGACTCATCGACCCGCGAAGAGAACAAACGGTTTCGAGCAACGGTTCCATCAGACAACGTGCTCGACCGGTTACCGAATGAAGCGCACGCAAGCTGGCGCAAGTTTTCGAGCGACCTCAAACTGTCGACCAACGCGATCCGAGTGCAAGTGATCGATGACGCCAACGTCATCGTTACGGTCGATGGCCTTCAAATTGGCTATCACCGATTTGCAGCGGACGATGCTGCCGTACCGGAAGAGATGAAAACGCGCATGGGGGCATGCGATGTCATGATCCTTGATGGGGAGCCAACGAATGCACCGGCCAGCCGAGATGCCCAACATGCCGTTTTGATGGGCAAACAATTGACTGTCATCAGCGCCAAATCCGTTGCGAATGCCGAGCGCCCAAAGAACCTTTCGAACACCTGTGTCGCGAATTCGGACATCAAAGGTGGAACGCCAGCGGTCGTCTTGCTTTCGAGCAAACCAGCTGCACTTTCCCAAACGCTCGTGGACTTGATCGAACGCAAAGAAAAGGCCTGTCGTGACTCGCAGGCCGTCTTTTCCAAGTTGTCGACCGAACAAATGAATTTCCGGCCTAGCAACGGGACTCACACTCCGCGGTGGAACACCGAACACATGATGGGCCGTGAACTGCTCTTCTTTTCACAGATCTACGCAAGTCGGGAACCCAAAATCCCTGTGATGGATCTCAACCCAAAACAAATGCCACCCGACTATGTGGCAAAGCACAAGGACTGGACGGGCGCCGAAGAGGCTCGGCAAATGGAACGGGTCTCGGCATTCACGCGTCGATTCGCGTACCTGCTCAACGACTTGCCGCTGGACAAACAAGCCCCCGGAAGTCGCTGGACATTACGTGGACTCCTTCGCCAAATGGATCGGCACTACACCGAACACACCACGAACACCCAAAAGAAGTTCGAGTTGCCCGATTGGCCGGCGGAATAGCCACTACTCCAAACTGTCAATCGCATCGCGAACGGCGTTTTGCCCCTTTCGCGAAAAGTCGATCGACGTCCCTAACAGTCGCGCGGATTCCTGCGACGCATGGAATCCGTTCGAGTTGTCCGACACCACAAAGTCAACGTAGAAGCTCGCCTTGCGTTGGTGTTGCTGTGCCTCGGTCAGGTCGATGCCTTCGTGCTTTTCCTTGGCCTCTTTGATGTCGTCGATCAGGTCGACAAGCGCATCCAAGGCCTTCTTTGACATGTCTTTGGTGCGTTCCTGAATCGCTTCGGTCCGCGCCAACAAATCTTGCTCGGGTACTTTGTGGCATGTTTGACATGCGTTGTTGATATTCAACAGAGGACTGCGGACTTGATGGTCGCTGATCTTCAAGCCGCCCACTCGGGTGTAGGGCATGTGGCAATCCGAACAACTCACACCTGCTGCAGCGTGAGCCCCCTTGGACCACAGTTCGAATTCGGGGTGCTGGACCTTGATCATTGGGGCGCCCGTTTCTTTGTGCGTCCAATCCTTGAACCCCTTCTCATCAAAGTGGGCCAACATCTCATCGGCGTTCAAGCCATTGTGCCAGGGAAAGACCAGGTCTTTGTCTTCGCCGCTGAAGTAGTACTCAACGTGACATTGGGCACAGATGTAGCTTCGCATTTCTTGGCGAGTTGCCATGGTGTTGGGATCGTAGTCCTCAATTCCCTCTTTTGCCTTGAGCGCTTTGATCCCTTCGAGAAACCCAGGGCGCGTGATGCGCAGTGCCATGGTCTGTGAATCGTGGCAATCGATGCACGAAATCGCTTGCCCAAAGTGATCGCGAATCTCGTTCAGCGGAAGCGGGTTGAGCTTCTTGTAGCCTGCGTGCGGATCGCCATCGCCCGCCTTCTTCCACGGAACGTAAGTGGATGCATGGCAATTGATACAGGTGCCGGGCTGATCGACCACCTGAGTCCGTTTGGTGTAGGTCTGGTCCTCGAGCATGTAGGCGTGGCCACGCTTTTCTCGGTAATCAATCGCAAACGCGTAGCCGTTCCACATTCGTTTCAGCTGCGGGATGTGCTCCAACTTGCTGGGGGTGACTTCGGTACGCGGATCGTCTTCGCTCGGTTCCTGGGGAATCGTTTCCGAGCCGCCAAACCGAGTTCGTTCGTGGTCGACGGTCTTGATGAACGTGTCGTATTGGTAGGGAAAGTTCTGCCCCCAAACCTTTGGATCATCGGTGTCGTCGGTCAACTCGACAACTTTGAAGAACGGCAATTTCGCTTCTTGTTTCTTCTCGTTGATGTCCATCAACAAGCCGAGGCCAAAGAAAACGCCCACCGCGGCAACGGCCGTGATCGCAAGTGCGCCGAATGTCGAAAGGGGACGACGAGATGCATTGTCAGTCAACGGATTTCTCCCAAACAAAACTTAACGCCAAGGGTGTCCGACGTCGTTGTGGCAGCGAGTACACGACATGGCTTGAGCATCATTTGCCAAACCGGGCAGATCGATTTGATGAACCATGCCTTCGTGACACTTGCGGCATGTTTTTTCAGTTTGCTCACGATTCCAATCGGTCATTTGGATCGGCTCGTGAAAATCACCTGTGGTGAATGCATACGAATGAGCCAAACCGTTGATCGCTTTACACTTGAGTTTGCTGAACGTCGAACTGGGGTCCGAATGGCAATCGTTGCACTGAGCCACGGCATGGTGGCTTGACTTGAGCCATGAATCGTAATGACGCTGCATCACGTGACAGTTGGCACAGGCACTTGAATCGTTGCCCATGTACGACGTTCCTTCGGCATAGTCGAAGGTAAATGCTCCGACGCCTAGCGACGTACCAATCACAAAGAACATGGCAATCACAGCCAGCTTGCGTTTGGCGCCACCTGCCTTGGGCGTTGTGGATTCCGACGTGCTCATCAGTGCAGAAAAGGTTTGCGGAGACGTGAGCGCTGAACGAAGGTACCAAGTTACCGATTCCCAACAACACAATCAACAAGCTGCGCCCGAATGACACGTGTGCGTTATCGCGCGATTACCTCTTCGCCTCTTCTTTTCGCAAACACCTACTGCGATTGGTTCTCAAGAGAACCTTCGCGTGAGGTGATGCCTCAACGATTGAACGTTTTACTTGCGGTAATCGCGCACGATCCCGTGAGCCGTACGCGCTAGCGTCGGGCCATGAACGCGACTGCGCGTGGACCAGATAGCGCTAATGCATTTGAGCTAACGCCTACACATGTAGGGGCAAGGGCCCGAGGCCTCACGGCCGGCGGCTCACGTGCACTGCCTGAGTTGCGTTGGAAGTTGCTCTGGCGGAACCGTAACGAGTGTTTGTTGCGTTAGTGTTGCAGATCGCAATTATGGTGCCATGAGGTCGAAGTGCTGGCCCCGGTTAACGCGAGCTCCAGCAATCACCCTCCCGCCTGCGGGAGGGTCGAACGCAAAGTCCGGGGAGGGAATAACCGTTGCAAAAGACCTTCTCCGGGCCTGAGAGCCCGACTCTCCCAAGGGAGAGTGCTAACGTGCGCAATTGCAATCTGTAGCATTAGTCACGCACAAGCCAACGAACGACTTCCTCGTTCACTGGGCCTTTTTTGAAGTCGACATTGAAGGGATAGCCAGTCGCCTCAAACGCATCGGTCACCAAGCTTGGGCTTTCCGTTTCTCCCAGAACCATCGTCTTGTGAGGAGCCCGCAATGCCAACAAGGCCGGCAGGTCACCGTATTTCACGGCACCGGGCACAAAATTCGCATCTCGATAGGATGAGACGGTTCCGAAGCGGAATCCATCTGTGGTGACAACGGCACGCTCGACTTGAGCGCCAGCGATTGCAACTGCAGGAGCCACCCATCCCGCCGATCCCGATGTGCCCAACACCGAAACGTTGTCCTTAACGATTTCTCTGGCGTACCCGATCAACGTAAGCATGTCGCCGCATCGCTCGGCCGTTAGCGTCCGGTTGTATCCAAATGTAAATGCAGAATAGGAGCGTTTGTCGTCGACCAGACGCTGGACGGTGATGGCTCGGTCGTGAGCGTTGAACTCTCCTTGGCCGAGCAGGTCCGCAACAATCACAACAGTCTTGTCATTGGCAAGATTCCGCAGCAGCTCGCTTGGCTGGCCGCCGTCAAAGGCCGCTGATTTCCCACGGCCATCGCTCCAAACGACCACGCGCTGGGCGGAGTCTCGATCGCCGACAACAAAAACCGGCAGCGAGGATTTTGATTGATCGTTTGCGACCAACCCGCGCTCGATCGACAGATCCTTCGGGCCAAGCTGCCCGATCTGGTCGTATCGTAGGTCACCGGCGGTCGGTGGCAAACGGTCAAAGATCACTTCCCAGGCCCCACCCATTACACGGCGAAACTCCGAAAGTGATTCTTCGTCTCGGGGTCGAATCTGATCCAACTTGTCAGAGGCCTGATCCTCAAGCCATCGACAAAGGTCTCTTTCATGCTCGACACCAACCTTTCCAGGCAGCGGATGGTCATCATTCCATACGGTCGCCTCGACGTCGGTAAGTGGTTCAAAGTCGCGTTCGATGATCGGATCATCCAACCCCAGTTCGAGATGACGATTCATCCATTGATACATCGTCGCTCGGGTGACGTAGTTGTAGTTGTGCTTGAAGTGCAACATGGGTCGACAATAAACGTCCGACTCATCCCCAATCATGGCGTACAACCATTTCAGTTCGGGGTATCCGTCGCTCATCATGTCTCGAGTCCAGTCGTCGGCCGCTGTCATCGCCTGCGGCCGCGGCGCAAAGAGCGCCGCCAACTCAACATTGCCTGTATCGATTCGCAGGTAGTTGCAGTTCTCGCAGTAGCAACCTCCCTGCATCGAAGTCGAAACCATGCCATTGGGGAACGACACTTTGACCCTTTCGTCAATCGCGCCCAAGAGAATCGACTGAGTCCCACCGCCACTTCCTCCGGTGACCGCCAATTGATCGGGATCAACATCGGGAAGCGAAGCGAGGAAGTCGAGGCTACGGATGCAGTTCCACGTTTGCAGCCCCATCACCGACTGCAGTCGCAAGTCGGCCTGCGCGCTGTAAAGCACCCAGCGATCACTCGTTGAATCGGCTTCCTCGGGCCGGGCATTTTGATGGCGATGCGCGACAGAGTGAGAGATCTGCTTCGAATCAGCGTAGCCAAGCATGTCAAAAATAAAGGTAACGCACCCCATTCGTGCCAGCTGAGCACAACGTGCGATCTTTGGCATTTGCCCAGAGCGTTCGAAGTGCTCCGCACCGACCGACAACTGCCGTGCAAGTTCCGCATCGCTGTGCTTTTGCATCCGGCCACCATGTCCATGCGGACTCAACACCGCTGGTCTTGGCGCTTCCGATGGCGTGTCAGGACGAAACAGCAAACCGGTGACGTAGTGCCCAGGCAAACTTTGAAAATAAACCTTTTCGACGGTGAACCCGTCACGTTTCACCTTGCCGTGGATGACCGGTTCAAGCGGTGTTTTTTCTGGCATGGGCCATAGCCCCGTTGCCACCAATACACGACGCCGCAACTGTTCGGAACGCACGTCCCAATGACCAGGATCGGCCGACACGATAAACGGAAAGTGCCCGTTGAGCGTTTTCAGGTTTCCGAGCCGAGCATCCGATGGCAGGGTGCCCGGCTTAAGAACTCGCGGAGCATCCGCAAACAGGAAGGATGCCGACGAGAGAAAGAGAAGAAACGCTAGCTGACGCACTTTAACACCTCTTCGTATTAGCCAGGCCAACCAAACCATGGCGTTGTTGCTTTGCAAGCCGCACTCGACAAAAGTCCGACCTGCTATCCTATAGCCGTTTCCAACACCACACCTAGAAATCTCAATGCGCACAATCTTAACCGCTGACCGACCGGCGATGGGTAAGTGGGTTGCCAACGCGGCGGCCGAAACACTTCGCAAAACGCTCGCGTCCAAGGAACGTGCCACGATCGTGGTCGCCACCGGAGCCTCGCAATTCGAAGTCCTCGCCGAACTGACCCAACAGCCAAACATTGATTGGTCGCGCGTGCACGGCTTTCATCTTGACGAATATGTTGGGATCGATCGATCGCACCCCGCCTCGTTTTGTAAATACTTGCAAGAACGTTTCGTCGACCATGTTCCTTTGGCAAGCTTTGAATTCCTGCCCGGCGATGCAGATCCTCGAGCGACGATCGCCCACGCCGCTGAACGCATTACTCAACACCCGATCGACCTCGCACTGGTCGGCATTGGCGAAAACGGCCATCTCGCCTTCAATGACCCGCCAGCCGATTTTGAAACGACGGATCCCTACATCCTGGTGGAACTCGATCACCCCTGTCGCATGCAGCAAGTCGGCGAAGGTTGGTTTGGCTCACTTGAAGACGTTCCCACGCACGCAATCAGCATGTCAGTGCAGCAGATCATGAGCGCGGCCGAGATTTTTTGCAGCGTCCCCGACTCGCAAAAGGCCAACGCCGTTCGGGCGACCTTGGAAGACGCGATCAGCCCCGAAGTGCCGGCCAGCATCCTGCGAAACCATCCTCAAGCGTCGCTGATTATCGATAACGCGTCGGCCGCCAACCTTTCAGAATCAACCATGCACTCTCTGGAACGTGTTTGATGAACGGTTTCGTCGACCTGCAAGTCAACGGCTACGCCGGCGTCGACTTCAACAGTGACCACGTTACACCCGAACAGCTGACTGGCGTTTGCAAGCGACTCCGATCCGATGGCGTTGACCAAATCCTAGCGACGGTGATCACGGCGCCGCTCGATACGATGGCCCTTCGGATTTCCCGAATTGCGCAACTGATCGATGAACTGCCGGATGCCAATGAAGTGATCGCAGGCATCCACATCGAGGGGCCTTTCATCAACCGGCAAACGGGGTTCGTCGGCGCCCATCCGGTGGATGCAGTACGCGATGCAAACCTTGACGATGCAAAACTCCTGATCGATGCCGCTGGCGGGCACGCAAAACTAGTCACTCTCGCTCCGGAATCCGATCCTGGCGGAAGAGTCACGCGTTGGCTTTCCGACCAAGGCATCATCGTTGCCGCTGGCCACTGCGACGCAACGCTTGAGCAACTTCGCGAGTCACTCGATGCCGGCCTAAGACTGTTCACACACTTGGGCAATGGCTGCGCCAATCAGATCAATCGCCACGACAACATCATTCAGCGTGCGCTGAGTTGCTCGGATCGATTGATGATTTCGCTCATCGCAGACGGTCACCACTTGCCGCCCTTCGCTCTTGCGAACTACCTGCGCTGCATTCCCGACGAGAATGTTGTCATCGTTACCGATGCGATCAGCGCCGCGGGGCTTGGTCCGGGCAAGTATGAACTGGGCAATCAAATCGTTGAGGTCGACGCTGATGGCGCGGCTTGGTCACAGTGCCGTACCCATTTCGCCGGCTGTGCGGCAACGATGCCCGAAATGGTGCGTGTCCTCAAGGAAAAGGTTGGCGTGTCGGACCAGCGAATTGATCAGTGGACCAACGCCAACCCTCGACGACTCCTTGGCACGACATGAACCGAATGCAGAAAGAAGAGCCGCTCGTTCGTAGTACCGAGCTTTAGCCGGAATCTTCTCTCATTCCGCCTAAAGGCGGGACTACGAACGGCGCGGACCGCGTGGAAACGAGGCCCAACACTCTTTGAAGTTGGCTTAGCCTTTGTTCTTGAAGACCATCACTTTGATGATCGCCAAGGAACGCTTTTCATCCATCTCGAGTTGCGCAGCGAGTGAGTCGATGAAGGTCTTTTCTTCTGGATCGACGACGCCATCAGCAAGCACGATGTCGACGGCGTTTGCGAAACAGGTTTCGCGCAACTCGGGTGGCACGGCTGGAACGGAAACGTTCAACAGCTTTTCGGGGCCACCACGCTTGAGCACGCCCAGTAAACGGTCCATCATCGAACCAAACTGGTTGGGCGTGATGCGTGAATAAAGCTTCATACGGTGAAGACAGGTCATCAGCCCCTGGACTTCTTCGTCGGCGATGTGGCCATCGCATGCTGATGCTCCGAGCAACACTCCGGCGAAACCTTCTTGAGGCCCAAACGGTTGTTCATCGAACGAGCCGTCTTCCAATACTTCATCAAACAGAGACATTAACACCACCGGGGCAAGAATAGACAACTGGACCTTGAAGGCATGAAATCAAGCTTGACGCGTAATGCGTTTAGCCTTTGTTTTTTACCACCATCACCTGCGCGATGGTCTTCGCTGCGTTTTGTTCGATATGCAACTTCGCTTGGAGCTTATCGATAAACTCTTTCTCGTCAGGTTCGACAATGCCGTCTGACAGGACGATATCACAAGCGTTGGTGAACGCAGTTTTGTTCAACTCCGGCGGTAGTCCAGCAACGCATGCGTCGATCAAAGCGTCGACACCCTTCTTCTTCAACATCCCGTGCAACTTGTTCAACATCTTGTTGAACTGGTTGCCATCAAAGCGTTGGTAAAGTTTCATTCGCAACAACGCGGTCACGAGACTCTGGACCTCATCATCGGCAATGTGCCCGTCACAAGCGCTGGCACCGAGAAGGATACCGGCAAACGATTCTTGGGGGCCGAGCTTGCCGCTGCTCTCCATGCCTCCGAGTAGTGCATCAAAAATGCCCATCAATGAGTCCTCATCTAAAATCGGGTTATTACGGGGGGTCAAGGCTACCTTACTGGCTAGCGAGATTCAACCAGCCAAAGGGAGGTGTTCGAGCAGCTTCTGCAAGCTTGCCGAGATCGATTCGGCCCACGGCCAGGCGGCACTTCGGCCAACGATGAAGACGACAAAAAGAACGTAAATCAGCAACAAGATGATCGCCTTGCCGCGTTTCATTTCAATGTATTGAGTCCCATCTTTGTCAACGCCACGCTTGCCAAAGTAGTACACAAAGAACCCGCATACCGTCAGAATCAACAGCAGCAAACGCAGCTCGGAACTCTGCTGGGCGACACTTTCATCAACCTGCATCGGGCCGTGGATCACCGTGTATAGAAACAGCGGAAAACCAAGGGCGAAACAGATATCAAAGATGTTGCTTCCCAGTGCATTGGCGACCGCGTCGTCGTAGTCGCCATCGCGTGCGTCGCGAATCGAGATCACTGTATCGGGGACGCTCGTGGCCATCGAAGCGAAAATCACCGCGACGAACATGGCCGGCATTCCGAACCCTTCAAACGTCTGGCCAAAGAGGATGTAGTGTGGCTCGGCTTCATTGCCTGGCCCGGTTCCAAGCCATTCACAGGCTTTGACCAACATCCAGCAGGCGACACCGATGAGCGACGTTGCGGACAACAGCAGCGGCCATGCGTTCCAGGTCTCGTTCTTGATCTGATCGTGATGCTTGTCACGCACGAACCAGCGTTCAAGATCCAGAATGGGTCCACCCGAAATCCAATAGAAAAAACCGCCTTTTGCTTCGTCGTCGTCTTCTTCGTCATCATCATCCTCGGCACCGTCGTTGTCGGCAGCCTTGGATTTCATCGACAACAACATGTACGCAAAGTAGGTGATGTACATGACCATCAGCAGCGCGCCTTGCCACCAATACAGCGTCGTCCCATTGATCAAAAGAATCAAAATGAACTCGCAGGCAATGAGCGTCAGACCATCGCGCAAGATCACTTTGCTCGACACGTTGACACTTGTCACATGGACGCCCATCACGACCGTGCCGATGACAGTCAAAATACAGGCTGCCGGAATGATCATTCCGTTGAACAGCGCACTTCCGGCGGTTGTCCCCAGGCCGATCGAAAATCCGTCCAAGTTCCCGAGCACGAAGAGCGCAATCAGGGTCGTGAAAAGCTCGGGGATCGAACTTGAGATCGCATTGATCGTTCCACCCCGCACACCTTCAGACATGTTTCGGCCGATGTATTCGGACGCGACCTCGAATCCATCACAAGCGCGCCAAATGATCAAACAAGTAAAGAAAATGATCACCAACGGGATAATGATCCCCATCGACAGACACCATGAACAATTAGGACGAAATGGCGATACCATGGTGTGAACACATCGTTCACGGCAGCAGGATTTTCGCTGTTGGAATTGGCCGCGTCAATCGCGCAGGGCTGATTTAATATGCTTACCACTCGCAAGCCAACATGCACCAGCCGACCGTCTTTCTTGACCTCGACGACACGCTCTTTCAGTCTCGACGCAAACTGAAAGAGTTTGCAGGACTCGACAACGAACAAATCGACCGACTCGCCACCGGCGCTTGCGGCCCCGACGGTACTCCCAACGCTTTTCAGCTCCCTCATCAACAGAGCTTCTCGAAATGGCTCTTCGAATCGTGCGAGATCATTCCCGCGACGTGTCGGTCACTCGAACAGTTCCACCGGGCGCATTTGCCAACGACTGAGTTCGGGATCGTTCACTGCGGAGCGGTGATACTGAAACAGGGTCAAATCGATGCGCAGTGGCAATCGATCATGAACGCACGCCTTGCACCGATCCAGGAACCGCTCCGCGACGCTCTTGGAATCGCTGAACAAAAACTCGCGTGCCGCGAGAACCCCATTGTCCGTTTCGGCACGTGCAACAACGCCCATTTTTTCGTGAATGCGAAAGACCGCACGGGTGACACATCGCTAATCAGCGAACTTGCGTTGGAACTTCAATCATCGCAATGGGCGAAGATCGGACGCGTTGTCCAACAAGATGCCAACCTCTACTTCATCCCTCAATGCGTCGACAAAAGACACGCCGCCGAACATCTGCTGCAGACCGAACTGACCACATCGACTTGCACGATCGGCGTTGGCGACTCGGAACTCGACGCCGGCTTCCTTGACCTTTGCGACTTTGCCATCCTGCCCCAAAACAGTGAACTCTGGAGCTGTATCGCTCAACGATTCCTGGCCGAGGGCGAAGCGTGAGCGAGTCAATCACACCGAGCGATCACTGTCCAGGGTCGCAAGACTTCTCGGGGTCGTACGACGCCGAAGATGTAACGTTCCTCTTGGAGCCGATCGAGGTCGAGCCGACTCCGATCGCCGAGAAGGAACGGCTGATCCAGTCCGGAAAGAAACACTACAGCGAAATGATCAGCCGCGAGGCCGAGCCGACGCCCGAGTACATGGCGTTGTTCAATTCGGCCGTTGACCGCAATCTCGACCGCTTCGCAAGTGACCTTTGCATCCTCGCCAATTTGATCGCGCAATCGAGCCAAGCGAACGACATCCCGCTCGCTTCGCTTGCTCGCGCCGGAACGCCGATCGGAGTTCTCGTCGGTCGCGCACTGAGAAGCCTCGGCTTCGACTGCACTCACTATTCCATTTCGATCATTCGCGATCGCGGCATCGACGCTCACGCGCTGAATTGGATCTTGTCGCGACACGATGCGACCGATGTGCGATTCCTTGACGGCTGGACAGGAAAGGGAGTGATCGGACGCGAACTTCAGTCTGCCATCGCTTCCTACAACGCTGAAAACGACACGGGCCTCAGTGACGAACTGTTTGCCGTCGCCGACCTTTGCGGGATCGCAACCGCCGCGACCGATGAAGACTACCTGATCCCCTCCGCGATCCTCGGGGCAACGGTCGCAGGCCTAGTGAGCCGATCCATCCTGAATGATGAAGTGATCGCGAATCGTTCCTTTCACGGCTGCCTCTTTCTAAACGAACTCGCCGCGTTCGACATTTCGACCTCGTTTGCCGATCGCGTTTGGAATGCGATGAAACCAAAGTTGGCATCCTTCAGCGCGCCAGCTTTGCACCTGCCGTCAACAAGAACAGCCACGATCTCACAAAGCTGGTTGAAGTCGGTGATGGCAGACTACAGCATCTCCAACTTCAATCACGTCAAACCGGGAATCTGCGAAGCAACGCGTGTCCTGCTGAGACGCGTTCCCGATATGCTTATCGTACGAAATGAACGTGACCAGGAAGTCCAACATCTTCTTCATCTAGCCGAGCAGAAATGCGTTCCGATCAATATCGATCCCAATTTGCCGATTCGAGCCGTCGCTTTGATCAAGGATGTCCTTCGCCGATAACGCATCCGCATCTTCGCTATCTGCGTCTCGGTGCTTCACTTTACGTTCCGTCGCAACGCCGCGATCTGGTCGAGATCGCGATGATGGAAAAGTACCCAAAACTCCGCTCGGTGATCTTTTGCACTGAAGACTCGATTGCCGACGGTGACGTCGCCGATTCACTGTGCAACCTGCAAGCGATGCTACTACACCTGGAGCCAACACCGCTGCTTCGGTTCATTCGCGTTCGCAATCCCGAGGTCCTTTCGCAGGTGCTGGGAATGACCAACGTCCAAGCGATCGACGGATTCGTGTTCCCGAAAGTGACACAATGGAACTGCCTCGATTATTTCGAACGTCTCCCAGACGCGAGCCCTTTTGCAAACATGCTGACTTTGGAAACACCCGAAGTCTTCGACCCCGACGAAATGCGTGGGCTCCGTCATCTCATTGCGCAGCACGACTTGGCAGACCAAGTTCTCTCACTTCGAATCGGTGGCAATGATTTACTCCAATGCCTTGGCTTGCGACGACCTTCGGACTGCACGATTTACGACACGCCCCTATCGGCAGTGATCCCGCAGCTTGTTACCGCCTTTCGCCCCTTCGGTTTCAACCTGACCGGCCCGGTGTTTGACTACTTCGATCGCCCCGAACTACTCGCAGCAGAGTGCCGGCAAGACTTGGCGCAAGGACTCTTTGGCAAGTCATCGATCCACCCCGAACAAATCGCAGTCATCGAGCGCAGCTATCGCGTTTCGGCCGACGAATACGAAATGGCACTGCAGCTGTCGCAACAAGATGCCCCAGCTGTGTTTCGCAGCGGCGATGCAATGTGCGAAGTAAAAACGCACGCCCGGTGGGCCGAGATGATGTTGGCCCGCGCCGAAGTGTTTGGAGTGAGTTAGCGGGGCAAGTCGGATGGCAGCGAGAGCCTCCGCTAGGATTCGAAACTGCTCGCTTAAAAACACTCTCCCTTGGGCCCTTGGGAGAGTCGAGCTCTAAGGCCCGGAGAGGGTCTACTTTGTAGCGATCAATCCCTCCCCGGACTTTAGCGTCCGACCCTCCCGCAAGCGGGAGGGTGGTTGCTGGAACGCAAGCCTAAGCGTAGGGACGCAGAGCGTCCGGAAGTGCGTTACCACGCAGAGCGTGGTAACGAGGATTCATTGCGTTTCTACTAGGCTTCGAAACTGCGCGATTAAAAACACTCTCCCTTGGGAGAGTCGGGCTCTAAGGCCCGGAGAGGGTCTGTTTTGTCACGATCATTCCCTCCCCGGACTTTAGCGTCCGACCCTCCCGCAAGCGGGAGGGTGATTGCTCGAGTGTACGCCAGAACGCGGGGACGGGCTGCGCACAAAAAAACGTCGCCACGCGTTGGGCGTGGCGACGTTGCTTTGAATCAAACGGCGAGGCTTAGTCGCGGTAGCGACCACCGCCGCCACCACCACTGTTACCACTGCCTTCGCGGTTGCGGCCACGACCGCCCCCACCACGACGACGGCGAGGACGATCATCGTCTCGGTCACCGCGGTCACGATCACGATCACCACGTTCGGATCGTTCGCCACGATCGTCCGACTCGGCTGCAGCAGCGATCTCGTCTTCTTCACCAAGCTCTTCCAACGCACGACGTCGGCTCAGCTTCACACGGTCATGCTCGTCGACGTCGATCACCAGAACTTTCATTGCATCGCCAACGTTCACGACTTTGTCGATGCTGCTGATGTAACCGTTGCTCAGTTCCGAAATGTGGCAAAGGCCATCGCGACCAGGCAAGATTTCGACAAACGCACCAAACTCCTTGATGCTGCTGACCACGCCGTCGTAGATCTTGCCGATCTGAACGGTTGCGGTGCAAGCTTCGACAGCCTTCATCGCTTCTTCGGCCGATTCCTTGTTGTTACTTGCGACCAACACGGTTCCGTCATCATCGACTTCGATCACGGCACCCGTGGTTTCTTGGATGCCACGAATGTTCTTGCCGCCAGGACCGATGAGTGCGCCAATTTTGTCCGGCGAAATCTTGGTGCGAAGCAAACGCGGTGCAGTCGCTGAGATTTCGCGACGTGGACGCGAGATGGTGGTCAACATTTTGCGAAGGATTTCGATGCGTGCTTCGCGCGATTGCTTGAGCGTCGCACGAATGATGTCTTCGCTAATACCGGTTACTTTCAAGTCGAGCTGGATACCGGTGATACCGTTTTGCGTACCAGCAATCTTGAAGTCCATGTCGCCGAAGTGATCTTCTGTTCCAAGAATGTCCGTCAACAGAACCCAATCGTCTGGTGAGTTGCGAACCAAACCGACCGAGATACCGGCAACCGGATTGCTGATTGGAACACCCGAAGCCATCAGACCAAGCGTGGCACCACAAACCGACGCCATCGAGCTACTTCCGTTCGACTCAAGGATGTCGCTGATCACACGAATCGTATAGGGGAAGTCATCGGCTTGGGGCAGGACCGGAGCGACACTGCGTTCGGCCAAGCAACCGTGACCAATCTCACGACGACCTGGGCCGCGAATCGGACGACATTCGCCAACCGAGAAGGATGGGAAGTTGTAGTCCAGCATGAACTTCTTGCTGTACTCATCCATCAAACCGTCGACACGCTGTTCATCGCGAGCGGTACCGAGTGCGATGGTGACAAAGGCCTGAGTTTCGCCACGCTGGAACATGGCCGAACCATGTACCTGCGGAAGCAAGTCCGTTTCGCAGTAGATCGGACGCAGGCTTTCGTTGTCGCGGCCGTCGGGTCGCGTGCCTGCGGTGATCAGATCGCGAACGACCTTTTCTTCGAGGTCGTGCCAAACGGTCTTGAAGCGCTTTTCGCAGACGGCGTCATCGGCGTTGGGATCCGGAATGACTTCGCCCATTGCACGGTCACGAAGTGCCTTCACTGCGTCAGCACGATCGTGCTTGCCAGGAGTTTGCTGGGCGGTCTTGAAGTCGTCGTAATAGGTTTCAGTCAAACGTCCGAGCAGGCCATCATCCTCTGGTGGGATGAATTCTTTCTTCTGTGGATTGACCTTTTGGTAAAGCTCTTCCTGGAGGTCGATCACGTCGCGGATGACACCGTGAGCAAACCGGATGGCTTCCAACATGTCGTCTTCGGGCATCTCGTGCGCGAAGCCTTCGATCATGGCGACTTCTTCTTTCGAGCCGCTAACGATCATGTCCAGTTCGCTCTCTTCCAACTCGGCGTGAGTTGGGAAAGCGATCAGTTCACCGTCAACCTTACCGACACGAACGCTACCGAGCGGGCCTTGGAAAGGAAGTTCGCTGATGTGAAGCGCGGCGGCCGCACCATTCATGGCCAACACGTCGCCATCGTTTTGCAAGTCACTTGCCATCACGAAAGCTTGAACTTGCACTTCGTCCTTATAGCCCTGGGGCCAAAGCGGACGGATGGGGCGGTCCATCAAGCGAGCGCTCAATGTTTCCTTGGTGCTCGGTCGGCCTTCTCGCTTCAGGAAACCGCCTGGGAACTTTCCGGCTGCAGCCAAACGCTCGCGGTAATCACACATCAGCGGAAAGAAGTCGAGCCCTGGTCGCGGATCGCTCGATGCCGCAGCAACCAAAACAACGGTCTCGCCATACTGCACCGAAACGGCTCCGGCAGCTTGTTTGGCGAGTTGGCCAGTCTCAAACGAAAGCGTTTGACGACCGATTTGTTTTTCGACTCGGATTTTTTTTTCAGTCACTTTCAAAGTCCTTCTAGCTTGAGCCGCTCCCGTGACATGCTTTGCATACGATTTGATGCCGCGGTGAGTGACCCTACTCTTTAATGCCTACACAGAAATATTCTTGCAGACTGATCGCCTCGTGTGCGTCGGCCAATGACGCATTCGTGGGGATTGCCGGCAAGTGATCAACAGAAGAAATGATCGAACGATCCGTCGGTGAGAGGTGGCGCCGCCGAGATGAGTCGGCTGGTGGGAAGTCGATCCAACCAATGCGCCTGTTGCAGCGCGCAGGAGCATGGATCAGCACCGGGCAAATGCAGGAAACGCATTGCTCCGCCAGACCGCCAAGAGACAGATGAGAACAGGATGCCGCCGCCCACCGGGGCGATCGGCGGTTGCCTTCGTCGCGTCCTGGGCAGTCAAGCTGGGCTACTTACGAATGCCCAGTTTTCCAATGATATCGAGATATCGCTGCGGGTCCTCACCTCGCACATAGTCAAGCAAACGTCGGCGACGGCTGACCAAACCCAGCAGACCACGCCGTGATGCGTAATCTTTGCGATGAGTTCGCATGTGTTCTGTTAGCCCGTTAATCCGCTCGGTCAAGATGGCAATTTGCACCTCAGGCGAGCCGGTATCGGCGTCCGCATGTCGGAATTGGCCAATTACCTCGGTTTTTCGCTCTTTCGAGATCGTCATTCGTTTTAGTTTCTACTTTTCGTTCTATCACGCTTATGTTGGCCCGTAAGTGTAACGCCGCGGCCAACCAACGCAACGGCAAATTGAGGGGCCCTTCCACGAAAGTTCGAGCCTTTTCTGCTGTGGGTCGGTTCCGCCTCAAACGTTGATGATCCTGCGGTCGGACAACAACGAAAGCACCTCTTGGGCCTGCTCGGTCGGCGTCCGGTCATCCCCGCCACGGAGGTGGCATTCCGGCGAATCGGGTGCTTCGTAGGGATCGCTGATCCCCGTGAAGTTCTTGATTTCCCCAGCCCGGGCCTTTTTGTAGAGCCCCTTCGGGTCCCTCGCCTCACAAATCTCGAGCGGTGTATCGACAAAGACCTCGATGAAGTCGCCCTCGGCACCTGCCGATTCGACGATCTTGCGGACTCGGTCGCGATCTCGGCGATAGGGACTGACGAATGCGGTCAACGTGATCAAGCCCGAGGAAGCCATCAGCGAGGCAACGTGACCGATCCGGCGTATGTTCTCCTCGCGGTCGATCTCGCCAAAACCAAGCCCAAACCGATCCGCGAACTCCTGGCCATGCTCGTCCGAGAGTGCCGCTGGCGGCGCACACAGGCCATGGCGGATGTTGTCGCCATCAAGCAGCATCGTCGCTCGACCCGATCCGACTAAGAGCCGATCGAGTTCGTTGGCAATCGTACTTTTGCCACATCCGCTCAGTCCTGTGAACCAAATCACGCCCCCTTTTTGGGATAGATTCCGCTCTCTTTCTTGGCGGGCAACGCTGTGGTCGTGCCAGACGATGTTTGAGGTTTCGGCGTCAGACGAATCGGCCATTGCTTGGATCGGGCTGGAAGAAGTGCTAAGGATCGTGAACCCAGCGGTCGTCGCGCAGGCGACAAACCGAATCCACGAAGGTGACCTCTAGATATCGTAGCGTTCTCGCATGCAACGACGATGGGTCAAGGCGACCTGAGCACGTCCCTTTTGGCCGGATCGCTCCGCAGCGACTGCAACATGATCGAGAATCTCGGCGAAGGCAGCCAGCGGTTCCGCGCCGAGATCCCATCCCGATGCGACACGACATCGGTGGGCCTCGCTCCAATCTTCGCGTTGCTCGGCAGCCTCGGCCTTGGCTTGCCAGTGTTTCGTGATTCGCTGACGCCGCGAAAGGGCGTCTTCGTCGCACAGCATCCCCAAGTATTCCGAACGCGAAACGACATCCGAATAGCCGGCCAGCAATCGAGACGCCGAAAACTTTGCGGCATGGTCGGCCGTCCAATAGGTCCTCAGCCGAACCGATTGATCCGTAAACACCGAGCACTCGGCGGCGCGACAATAGGCGTCGATCGCTTGCTTCGAATCCTCGTTTCGCTCGGCAGCGTACCCGATCACATCCCAGGCCCAAGCCAATTCGGGTGAAAGCTGAATGACTGCGCGGCTGTGTTGTTCCGCAGCCTGCCAATCTTGCGGGACGGAAATCGTTAGCCCGTAATCTCGTTGAAGCCGCTGGCGCGTTTCGACAGGCATCCGCTGCATGTCAAACATCCACTGCACCACTTCATTCCAATCAACGCCGATCTGTTGTGCGGTCGTTGGGTCGAGCGTGGCCGATAAGGTTTCCTTCAATGCGGACTGAACCAGCTCGCAACGCACCGCAACTTCGGCGACTCGGTGCCCAAGCATGACTTCCGCGACATGCTCGGCAGAGTGCGAAGGCTTGAGCAAATCGGCAACCTCTGAATCGACATGCTCGCTAGCCCACCGCAGTAGCTCGTCACTTTCGACGGCGTTGGATCTTCGTGGCTCCTCCGCGGGCACAGCATGTCGCCTGGCCGGACTCGGCAACCTTTCGCTCAGGGCATCAAAAAAGAGAGCGTCGGCAAGGGAGTTGCCCCAAGGCAGCCAGTCACCACCACCGTGATACCACTGAACGATCTCGCTCGCTCGGTTGTCCGCACCGACCCTTACGCAAAGCCAATCGCCGGCCTCGTTCCCCAACACAGGCAACAAATCGCACGGCATCAGACCGGGCCAAATGACCTCCGCCGGATCGTCGAGAAGTTGGCGTGGCGAGACGGGGTCGCGGAATTCACCGTGGCCAGTCTTCAACCACAGCTCGCGGTCGAACCAATCGGCCAAATCAGAAGAAAGCTCAATATCGTATTGATCCGAGAGACGTTTCGACCAAGGACCGTCAGAGGTGCTCGGCAGATTCGTGGGATCAATCAAGTCGGAAATCGTGAGGGTTGCGGACACGATGATTTCGGGTGGGGGCAGGAGTTGGGGTCTGAAATACCCTAGCTCACCCATTTGCAGCCGTTCACACTACCGCTTGAGAAAGTCGATCGACAAGGGCGAAAAAAACGATTCAAGCAAAATTCTGCTTTCAACCCGTGATCGCTAAATCCTACGACCGCCCTTAATCTCAAAGACGCAACCAGCGCGGGTCGCAAAGACGCTCAGGGCACGAGCGATTGCCGAACGGGCGAACCATCGAGTCCGCCGCCAGCCCGCAACCGATTAGGTGACCGTATAGAGACGTTCGAACAACATTGGGCGAACGACACCCCGCGCCTTCATTCGTTCCCTGAGCATTCCCATTGATTCGCCCAGCCCGACGCGGGACAGCGCGTCGTCAGCAGCAAGCTGGAACGGCTTCAACCCTAACTCATTGGCATCACAGCTCGCGGACTTCAGCAAGCCCTCAGCGACGGCAACTTGCTCAGGCGTTTCGGCTCGAAACATGCGATACAGGCCGTCATACAAGTCAGCCACAACGCTGGCGTACTTCAGACGCTCATTGCGCAGCCGCCGAATCTGTTTTTCGACTCGTCGAGCCCAACGCGGTGACTGCTCGCGACGAAACAGATGCAACGCCGTCAACGCGCCGAGGGAATGCTGCACCACTCTCAGCAATTGCAATTTCGAATAGGGCAACTGACGGACTTCGGATTCCATCTGCTTGAAGTGTTGCCACGCAGTGTCAAACAGCCCCTCGTAAATGGCTCGATGGACCGATGCAATCCACGAAAAGATATGAAACAACTGGGTCGAACGTCCAAACGCAACTTCGTTCCGATGCGTCGCCAGCCGATCCCATTCGGCAACGCGGTCGCGAGCCAGCCATGCCGAACAACCGTATCCTTCGCAAAGAATGAGTTGTTGAAATAGATCGTTGCGCCGAATCGCATCCTCAAGCATCAAGTCGGCCATGTCGAACATCTTGCTCCAACTACCGAGATGCCAGTGGGCCCAAACGGCCAACCACCGCGTGTGCGACATTTCGAATCCGTTCGAGTCCGTCACCTCGGCGTAGTGCTTGACACTCAAGTCGACCGTCTCTGGGACTTGTTGCCAACGATGTGAAAGTGCATGTGAGTAGGCAACGCCAGCCCACATGTCACCGCTGGCCCGCGGGTTGCCCAGTTCTTTCACGAAGGGGCGAATGTCGTACAGCGCCGTCTCGCTGTTCACTCGATTGTTGCCGCGGTCATAGCAACCGAAAACCGATCGCCCCACAATCGCATGGACACGCTGCGCCGCCGTCCCATCGCGTTGGGCCAACCAAAGGCCCATCATGTTCAACTCAGCCGAATGAAGGTTTTCGAACATCGACATCGGCCGCGCGAGCGTCACGCAAACTCGCAGTTGTTGCTGGGCGAGATGAGCTTGCTCACCTTCGCTCCGCGGCGGCTTGTTCAGTTTTTCTTCGATCGACTCGTTGCGACTGATCAGCTCGCGAACCATGACGCTCAGCGTTTTGTAACCAAGCGAAAGCTTGCTCACGAGCGAACTCTTTCGACGTGGCAAACCGATCACTCTTGCCAATTGCTGAACCTGTTGCCGCGCATCCTCAAAGCGTCCACTCCGAATCGACAAACTCGCAATCAGGAGCCGACACTCGACGCGTTCGTTCTCATCGACGTGCTCGAGCAGTTGCCGGTAATACTCAGCCGCCTCGACAGGTCGATCCGCCTGATGAAAACAGCGTGCTGCGTGACGGATCCGCGTGATCTTTTCCTTGCCTTTGACGTGGTTAACGACCATCGCGTGCCAGCGAGCCGCTTCGGTCATCGCAACCAATCGTTCCGCCTCTTCGGCCGCCAGCACGGCGTACGAAACGGCGCGCCACGGCTGTTCGGCGGCTATGAAGTGGCCCGCAATCCGCGCGGCGAGCCGCTCGGGATGGTCTTCGCGAACCAAGAGCGCTGCCCACGCCTGATGGGCTTTGCGTTTCTCTTCGCCAGTGAGCGTTTCCACCAAGCTGTCGGCAACTTGGTCGTGCACGATTTGGATGCACTCACCGCCCGTCGCATCATCAATCACCAAACGCTGCTGGGCCAATTCGGATACCGCCGCATCGACGGCGTCACCAAGGGTCGTCAACCTTCCAAGCTGCTCCGTCGAAACCTTGCAGCCCGCCGTCACCACATAAAGCAAGACCTGATACGCCTCTTCGCTCAACCGAGCACGACGATGCTGCCAAAGCCACTGGATTTGACCGACGTTTTGGACAGAAGCATCCATGGTCGAAAGCTCGCTCAGGTCGGCAAGCGCCCGCCCGGGCCGAAACTCGTCCGCCAGTTCATGCAAGCGAAACGGAACACCCTCGGCGACTTCGATCAAACGATCCATGATCTTATCGCTCAGGCCAACATCCCATCGCTCGGCTGCAGCTTTCAAAATGGTTTTCGAATCACTCTCCGAAAGCGGCGTAACATCAATGCGACAACTTGCAGGCAACCTTTGCGGGTCCTCGGCATCACGCGATACGGTAATGATGCCCAAACCACGATCATCTTGAGCCGTTTGCAGTCGATCGAGCGCGTTGAGACTGTCTCGGTCGGCCCACTGGGCATCGTCAAGAATCACAACAACCGGTCCAACCTTGCGAAGCTGGACGCTCAGACGCGCCGCCGCTTCGAGCGCATCGAGCCTTTCGGTCGATGTCCCCGGAGGAACCATCTTCATGCTGCACTGCAGAACATTTTTCAGCACGGGAAAAATGTTGTGCAGGATCGTTGCACTGACCGTATCAAGTTCGAGCGGTTCTCGATCACCCCGCCGATATCGATTTGCGATCTCATCGCATACCTGGTCGAAAGCCTGCAGCGGTTGATTTTCTCGAGATCGACAGCGAACGCGGAAGACTTGGCCCCAGCGCTTCAAATGTGCATAACGCTCAATCTCGTCGACCAAGCGTGTTTTGCCGATTCCTGATCGCCCCGTGATATGCAGACGGCCGACGCCACCGTCGTAGATATCGTCCAGCCAATTCAAAGCGGTGGTTCGTTCCTGTCGGCGACCGACAAGCGATGTCTCCTGAGGAAAATCGAACCTCAATGTGGTTGTGAGCCCAACGCGGGCAACTTCCATTGCCGTGGGACGCTCACCCGGTTCACGTTGCAACATTTCCAGGCACATCTCGCGCAGCTCGTCCGGCACGGACTGGTCGAGGCCTTCGATCGCTTCGCTCAGGTTCTCAGCATCATCACGGCTACTCTTTTCGCTTCGCTTGAAGACGTCTTCTTCATGCTCCCATTTAATCGTGTGCAATGCTTCGAGCATCACCACACCAAGCGAAAAGATGTCGCCGGCTGGCAAGTAGTGTTGGTACCACAGCGTTTCCGGCGAGAAATAGCGAGGCGTCCCGGCAAGGTAGTGCCGATAACCATTCGGATCGGTCTCAGGATCAAACGTGCCCACCAATCCGTAATCAATGATCCGCCCGTGACCCTCAGAATCGACCATTAGATTCTGGGGCTTGATGTCACGATGGACATAGCCGTTGACATGCATGACCGCCAATCCAGCGGCGTAGTCGCGTGTGAGCCGGACCAGCCGCGAATAGGCTTCCGCAGCATCGAGCTTTTTGAGTTCTTTCACGGCATGGTTGAGCGTCTTACCGTGAACCTCCTCCATCGACATCGCTGTCGTTTTGTCGAGCTGGTGGATCCGATGAACCTTCAACAAACTCGGATGCTCAATCGACATCATCCGACGAAAGCCAAGTTTGTTGCGCACCAAATCTTCGGGCAGGATCATCGGCATCAACAGCTTCAACGCACAGCGACGCTGAACTCGCTGATCCATTGCACGATAGACGAACCCGCTCGTGCCTCGACCAAGCTGTTTCTCAAGCACGAACTCACCCAAAACATCGCCCTCGTTCCAGGGCGGTTTCATGTCGTTTGCCGACCCCTCACCATGCGCCGTGTCCTTGTCGCCTTGGACGCGCACGCGAGTGTCGGAGGATGGTTCTTTGAATCTTTCGTCGACCATGGGGCTCATCAATTTCGTGAGCCCAGCATGAATCGTTCAGGGCGCTCGTGGCATTGGTCCCATCGACCGATACCAGAGAACGATTCAAGCACGCGCGCTCACAGCGTTGGATAACGCTTTCAATGTGGGCCTAACCAAAGCGTTGGTTCGGTCTGTTGCCCAAATGATTGAGGAGCAACAGCGACACCAAGCGTTTGCCCCATCCCCCATCAAATCCAATCTTCAATCAAGTCGAAGCTCTCGACGTACTCCACATACCGGGAGTCAGATTCATCGGAATTTCATCAATCAGAAAGAAAAGATCACGTAGAGGGAGAAGGCAAAAAGGATCAGCACCCCCCCAATAATCGGTGCCGGCTTCCAGGGCGTCAAGTCAACAGCCTTGGCATCTTGCTGAACGAACGGCTCGCTCAATTTCATCCCGCTCGCCCCCAAGGCCAACTGGAGGAAGACGAGCGAAACGAAGACCGCCCCCATGTAGTGGTATCCCGATTTGAAGTAGTCCTTCACCCAGCCCGCCGACGTCTCGGATTCTCCCGAGAAAAAGGTCCCGATCGACATTGCCACCAACCCCACGATCAGGGTGATAAAGGCAGCTCGCCCATTGACGATTTTGTTGACCATCCCAACACAAATGATCGCCAGCAGGGGGATGAAATAGACCCCGTTTAGTTTTTGAAAAAATCCAAAAATCGCATCTCGACCGTAAAAGATCGTCGGTGCGGCAATCACAGCGAAGACGGCCACAAGCAAACTGCAAATCTGACCGGACCTCACAATCTGCTTGGTCGTCGCGCCAGGGCGAAGTCGTTTGTAGACATCAAGAGAAAACAAGGTCGCGCTGGAATTGAGCACCGAGTTGAAGGTCGACAAAATCGAACCGACAACCACCGCAGCAAAGAAGCCGACAAACGGCTCAGGCAAAACGGTCGCAACCAACGCACCGTAGGCACGGTCCGCCTTGTCATCAACCTTCGCCGCGAACGCTTCATCTTGTGTCACAAGGTAAGCCGCGATGATTCCAGGCAGCACCAAAATCAACGGCGCACAGATTTTGAAGAACGCGGCCATCAAGACGCCCTTCTGCCCTTCGGCCAAATTCTTTGCGCCGAACGTTCGCTGAATGATCTGCTGGTTTGTGCACCAATAGAAAAAGTTCAACAGCAAGACACCCGAAAAGAGTGTCGGCCAATGCACGTCCTCGCCCGCTTTGCCTAGGGACTGAAACGCGTCAGGGTTTTGCGCTTTGATTTTCGAGAAAGCACCGAACAGACCACCGTCGGTTCCCGCGGCCGCTTGAAGTGCGAAGAACGTGATCATCAAACCACCAATCAACAGTCCGGCACCATTGAAAGTGTCCGACACTGCCACCGCGCGCAGTCCGCCGAAAATGGCGTACGCACCACCAACGCAAGCAATGAAAATGATCACGCACCAGATCGTTTGCTTGTCGTTCATGCCAAGCATCTCTTCGAGATTGAGCATTCCCGACAACCCGCGAGCCCCGAGGTAAAGAACGAAGGGCAACAAGATAAGCATGTAAGCAACGATGAAGATCGCCGTCGTCAGCGTGCGAACTCCACTGCCATAACGCTCTTCCAAGAACTGCGGGATCGTCGCGATCCCCGACTTGAGGTATCGCGGAAGAAAGACGAGCGCCAAAATCACGAGCGAGAATCCGGCAATCACTTCCCACGCCATCACCGACAAGCCTTCGCTAAAGGCGCCAGCATTGAGACCGATGAGCTGTTCGGTCGACAGGTTCGTCAACAGCAGTGATCCCGCGATAAAGACACCCGTCAAACTTCGCCCAGCGAGGAAGAACCCTTCATCGGTCTCCGTCCCTTTGCCGCGCGTGATCAGCCAAGTCAACACGGCGACAAGGGCAGTGAAGAAGATAAAGGTTCCAAAAATCATTGCTGTGGTGAAGGGAGGGAGGAGCGAGATGGAAATGCGGGGCGGGATTCGGCGGCCTGCTAGGTCAACTCAATGACTTTGCCACCAGCAATCGCACTTTGGCGACACGCGTCGAGGATCGTTTGCGTTTGCAGGGCGCGGGAACTGTATTGAGGGTCAACCGTTCCGCTCAGCGCGATGTCGGCCAATCGCCGCAACATCACCGTTTCTTGGGAATTCGATTCACCAGCGTGGTATTCAGCGATGGCGTGTCGTTGGGAACGACGGCCAAAGTTCCAACGACAATTGTCGATCTCCAGCACATGAGCATGCTCCTTCCAAGCCACTTCGGAATCGACAAGCGGCAGCACAAAGTCATCGAGGCTGATGTAGCCCTGATCGCCCGACACGTGTGCCGTCTGCTGATTGATCGTCAAGAACGAACAATAGAACGATGCCGAGACGCCGTCGGGAAACTGCAGTTCCGCCACCATCTCGCCAGGGACTTGGCCGCCCGAAGCGTCACCACCGAGTGACGACAACATGCGAGCGGTGACCGTGGTCGGCATCGTGAATCGGGTCAACCAAAGTGTGAACCGAATGTTGTACCAACCGAGGTCGCCCAGGCAGCCATGGGGTTCGAGCGTGCTGTTGGTGCGAATGTTCGACTGCACAAACGCCGGGTCACCCGCAAACGAAAAGTGACTGGCAATCCGCCGCATGCGACCAACCGCTTCACCCGAATGAACGCGGTCGACAACCTCTTGGATTCGCGCGCTATGATCAAACATCACGCCATCCATGAACTGAACGCCTGCGTTGTCGCAAGCTTCGATCATCTCTGCCGCGTCATCTGCGTTGATCGCCACTGGCTTTTCACACAACACGTGCTTGCCTGCTTCGGCAGCTGCAATCACCCACTCCTTCCGCATTCCAGTCGGCAAGGGAATGTACACCGCATCGACATCGTCGCGTTGCAACAACTCGGCATACGAGCCAACGGCTTCGACCGGTTGGCTTTGTGGGACTTCGGCCGAACATTCATCAATGAAACGCTGGGCCTTTTCCACACTTCGGCTCGCCACCGCCGAAACGCGACCGTTGCCACTGAGGCGAACGCCTTTCCAGTTCTTTCGGGCAATCCCCGCCGTGCTCAGGAACCCCCATCGACACACCGACTCACTCATCGATTCTTGCTCAAACTCTCTCTTGATCGCTCTTCGAAACTGCCGGTATTCACGCGTGACAAGGGCGCAGCGGCGTCGTGCAAGAGGATAGCAGAGACGGTCTAAGAATTGGACGATCCAAGCCGTTTTCGAACAAAACTCTCGGGTCTCATCGTTGAATTACGACAAGACTCAATTGCCTGGACACCAGTCTCAATGAAAATTCACTCGCCAGGCAAACTGGGCCATCGGCGAGAAAGACAACCGGCAACGATCGTGATGATCACAACGGATCCTGATGATCACTGCGAGTTGGTCTCGAACATCGATGCCCGCCACTGAAGCGATCCCATCCGCAAATCGACGGTGGGCGGATTGATTGCGATCACCTCCACGCCATCCATAGTGTCGCCAACGACGAGAGAACGCGTGGTTTCACGTGTGCGCAAGAAGACGCGTGGTTGGTCCACTTCGGCAAATCCAAGCACGGTGATCTGCGCGGCCGACGTGATGCTGGTTCCCGTCTGCTGCGTGACGGCTGCCGCCCCCGCAGGGAAAGTGAAGGGATCAATCCGATCTGGGAAGGGAGGCGTGTATTCCACTTCATCTGATCGCACTTGCGGGACCAATACGTCATTGGCCGCGGCAAGGTTGACTTGATTGACGGCGTCTTGCAAAGACTGCAACGCTTCCGGATCGGCGCTACATCCTGAAACGAGAGCCGCCAAAAGAGCGACTAGCGAATATGGAAAGAGTGCCTTCATCGGAAAATGCCATCACGTGGTTACGGTTTGAGACACCTAAAGCTAGGTCGCGGCGGAGGGCACTGCGGTGGCCGCCGCCAGTTCCACGATCGCGAAAGCCACTGGAGTCAGGGTCGCGCAGACTGTTCCGGTTGTAGTGGTTGTGATGTTCTACGAGTAACCAGTTCGTAGTACCGAGCTTTAGCCGGAGTCTTCAGTTCTTAGCAGTTCGTAGTACCGAGCTTTAGCCGGAATCTTCGGCTCTTGCCGCCTAGTAGCGGGACGATGAACGATGCCGGATCTGCGTCGCTGTCGCTCCTTGATCCGGCCTACGAGATCTCCTCAAACCGTCATCGCCTCAAACCGTCATCCAAGCGGCTTTGTAGCGCAGGCCGAGATTTAGAATGCGTTGCATGAGCGCTTCGTAGGAAACACCGACCACCTCGGCTGACTCGGCAAAGTCTTCGCCAAATTCGATATTCGGGTTGGCGTTCGCTTCAATCACGTAGATGTCGCCACTGTCGGTCAACCGCAGGTCCATGCGTCCGTAACCACTCATGTTCAACGCGCGATAGACACGTTTACAAATCTTGGACAACTTCGCTTCGGTCGATTCGTCGAGCCCTTTGGCGGCGCTCGTTGTGATCCCGTACTTTTCCTGATACTTGTGATCCCACTTCACGCGACTGGTCGCGATCCGCGCCACATCATCGGGAAAGTTCCCGAAGTCCATTTCCCAGGCGGGAAACGTTTGCAAACGCGTGTTGCCGATCACGCCAACGTAAAGCTCGCGTCCTTCGATGTATTGTTCTGCGATCGCGTCATCGCCCGTCTTTTCATGCACGAACTGAACACGTTCGGCGAGCGCTTCGTCGGTGTGCACGATCGAAGCTTGCGAGATACCGAAGGAAGCGTCTTCGACCACCGACTTGACGAACAGTGGAAAGGCCAACTTCTTCGGACGGTGGACCTTTTTGCCGAGGGGAAAGACGGCAAACCGAGGCGTCGGGATGCGGTGATAAGTCAACACCTTCTTTGAAAGCGCCTTGTCCTTGCTCAGCAACAGACCGCGTGGGTTGCATCCCGTGTAGGGCTGCTGCATCAATTCCAAATAGCTGATGACGGCAAAGTCGTACGTCACAACGCCGTGAAATTCTTCCAGCATCATGAAGGTGATATTGGGCTCGAACTCGAACAGTGCCTTTCGAATCGGCGCGAGGTCGTCGTAGACGCCCAGCGGCAGCACTTCGTGTCCGAGACGACGCAGCGTCTCGCAAACATCGAACTCGGCCTTCCAAGCATCGAGATCTTTCTTGGCGACCCCTTCGAGCGTGAGCGGTGGGACATGCCCTTCACGGACCAGCACGAGTACTTTGAGTTTGCTCACGCCACCGCCTGTGATTCACGTCGAGGACCAACGAGCCTTTTCGCTGCGTCGGATGGGGCATTAGACGACAACACGATGACGTCCTTCATGCAGGAAGTTGGTCGTTCGCACCGCGACCAGAATCATCGCATCACGTTTCGCTTCGTCGACCGGGCTGCCCAACCGCAAATTCAGCTCACGACATCGCTGAATCATTTCCTGGACGACTTGGTCAATCGTGTAAGAATACTCGCCGGTCCACTTGGCGACCGTACGACGAAGCTCCGCCCGAATCTGGGTCAGAAATGCGGCCGCTGTGATCTTGCGGCGATGAGCCGGGTCGGACGAAAAGAGCCTCCGCAAATCCTTGTCGTAAACGCTCGGATAATCGACACCGTAGTGCTCGCGCTTGCGGCGATAATGGGTCCGCAGCGTCCGGCGAATCCTCGAGAGCGGATCCGTCGTTCGTCGACTGCACACCACAGGCTTCTTGCCGTTGATCGATTTCATGAAGTCGTCCACCCATTCCAGCTTTTTGATCGCGGGCCAGTCGCGATATCGGGTACGCCACCTCGATCCAGGCTTGAGCCAGACGGCAAAGGTCTCGGCAAAATCCTCAAGCGGATGCGCCTGGGCGTACCACATCTCCAGGTGTAGCACGTAATCACGGCTCGATGGAGTGGGCTGGTAGGACTCTGGGTAAGGTTGGGAAGAATTCCCAAAGATTTTTCGGTAGCTTGCCTTGCGACTGAGCCGAAATGCGGTGTCAATCGCATGCCCCGCCTCGTGGCGAAGGATCTTCATGCACCACTCCTGGGTGCCTCCCTCGACCTCAAGCAGCTGCTTTCGCTCCAGCCGGGCCAACCGTGGGTGAGCCAGGTAAAACGGAATCGCGATCCCCGGAATTCCATCTGGCGAGAACCAGTCATCGCTCAGCCAGCAATGCGGGCGAAAATTCAACTTGCGATGGGCAAGTTCTTCGTTGAGCTGTTCCACTCTTTTTTCAAGTGGAGTATCACGGATGCTCAGCTTCAAATCACACATCCGAGTGTCGAGCAATTGCTCGTCGCTCATCTTTGCAAGATTTGGCGTCGATTTGGCCATAACACGTGATGCAGATCCCTAGTGAGCAAACGCAGTGCTGCGTCAATTTAATCAATCGCGCAAGTATGTCTTTACCCAAAAACACAGATTCAATCAAAACCGATTTTGTCGATGCGCGTTGTGCAAGGCTTACCGGTCCCGGTCGCAGCGCAGTGGCGGTGATCGCGCTACGCGGTGGTGATGCCCAAGCGTTGATCAACCGATGCTTTGATCCGGTCACTCAGCGCGACTACGCACCAACGCAAATCCGCTATGGCGACTGGCATGGTGGCGGCGAGGAAGAGCATGCCGAGTCGGTCGTTGTCAGCCCCATGGCTGACGATTCGATCGAAATCCATTGTCACGGCGGGCAAGCCGCAATTACACGAATCCTCAATGATTTGCGGGGTTTTGGAGCAACCGAAGTGCCGGCAGAAACGCTTGCCAACGGGCCAGACACACCTCGATGTGTGGTCGAAGCGAAAGGCGTCCTCAACCAGTGCCGCACCAAACGCATTGCCGCAATCGTGCTTGAGCAGACGCGCGGAACGCTGGTCAATTGGGCATCGCATTGGCAACAACAACTCACCTCGAACGAACCCGCACGCGGCAGATTGGTCGGCGAATTCCATCGTCAGCTCGACGTCATGCTCGAGCTTGCTGAATTCACGCTTCGACTGACCGATCCGTTTCGAGTTGTGATTTGCGGACCACCCAACGTTGGCAAAAGCAGTTTGTCCAACGCCATCCTGGGCTACCAACGGAGCATCATCTTTGATGAGGCCGGTACAACCCGAGACGTGCTTCATGCCGAGGCGGTGATTGGCGGCATCCCAATGTGCCTCAGTGACACTGCGGGTTTCCGCGAATCCCCCGACACGATCGAGCAGGCGGGAATCAAACGAGCCACCATTGCGATCTCCGATGCTGACCTCGTGATTCTCGTCACCGAACCAGCCATTTCGAGCGGGCAAGAAACTTCGCCAACATCCCTCCCGGACTGGCACAACAAGCCTTGCCTGCGGGTGCTGAACAAGTGCGACTTGCTGGATGATTCCCATCGAGAACCCGACGAACTTTCACGTCATCGGTCTGATCACATCTATCAAACCGCAGCACTTCACGGCGACGGAATCAAGGAACTGATGCTGGCGATCGAGCAAGAACTCGTCGCGTGTTTGCCCGAGCAGGGCCAACCGATTCTGTTGACGCAGCGGCAGAGAGAGGTGGCCCTGCGAATGCGGACCGATAGCGACACGAATCACACCGTCGCGAATCTGAGAGAGCTCATTGGCTAGCGGCGTCGGGTGCGGTCCACTTCAAATATGGCGCCTGGGATTGGGCCGAACTGGTCGAGCCCAATGCCACGGTGGCGGTCAACATCCCGAAGAAGCTAGCCGTTCGGCGTGAAATCCGTTTGACACCGAACGCTCATCAAAAAGAGGTTGCTGTCTTAGTAGCGGCGTCCGCCACCACCATGGCCACCACCGCCGTGACGTCCGCCACCGCCACCACCACGTGGTTCGCGTGGCTTGGCTTCATTGACTCGCAGTGGACGCCCACCATGATCGGCGCCATCGAGCGTCTCAATTGCTGCCGAAGCTGCCTCTTCGGATCCCATCTCTACAAACCCAAATCCTTTGCTGCGGCCAGTCTCCCGGTCTTCGATGACCTGAGCACTTACCACTTCACCGTGCTCTGCGAACATTTGTTCGAGCTCAGCACTGCGCACGTTATATGGCAAGTTACCACAATACAAATTCTTACCCACATCGATCTCCAAAATTAGTTGGTCGGTTTTTGTATTGTTTGCGACCAACAACGAACACTGTCGGCGCAAACACCCGCGCCAACCGGCCCTCCATTCTAGCGGTAACGATCCCCGTCAAGTTGTGCCAATGGCCATTCTTGACATTTTTGGCAAAAACGTTTCGAGTCCGTCACATGACCTTTTGAAGACCATTTACGTCCAAGCTTGCCCGTGATTTTCGGGGCGAAAGAGACAGCACGCGACTCGCCACGCCAATCCTAGGCCAACCGTCATTGGCGGGGTGGCCTTTGTTTTTTGAGCCGAACGCGAGAGCGACGGGTCATGAAGCGATCCAACGCTCGCCGCCTATCGCTTGCCACGAACGTGTTCGGAACAGGTGCATAGGATCACGCCGGATCTGCGTCGCTGTCGCTCCTTGATCCGGCCTACGCGTTCCTTGATCCCGACTACGCGGCATCAATCCGGCCTACGTGGGTATCGATCAGTTCGTCGAGGGCGTCGCCGGTGTTGGCTCTGCCGTACGCCATCGACTCCACAGGTTTCTCAGTACCGCGGTGATCGGTTGTTCGATGCGATTGGTCACCACGATCGCCAAGGCAATCGAGAAGACGACGGCGATCACGAAACAGAGTCTCGGCGGCACGCCCATCAGGTCAAAACGATGGATCAATGCGCAACCCAGATTGTTGTGGCACAGATAGATCGGGTACGAGATCGTGCTGATAAAAACGAGCGGTTTCAACCGCAAGACTGGCAACTTTCCATACGCGCTCAACGTCACCAAACCGATGATTAACGCCGTCGCCAGCGGATTATGTTTGCCGTGATCGATGCTGTGGAACACAAACGCTGCGACAAGGATGCCGGCAATGTTTTGCCAGCGTTTGCCGGTGTCGGTTTTGATCATGTAAAGCAAGAAACCGATCGTAAACAGCGGCACGAAATCGAGCAGCATCAGGCGACGCAGTGACGATGCCGCCGAGAACCATCCCGCGTGCTGATAGGTGGACGCAAGCGAATCGAGAGTGGGACAAACGATGTAGGACAATGCCAACAAGGTTCCCCAACCGAGGAAGTAACGCCGCAACGCACCGATTTTGAACAGGGTCACGAGTGTCAAGTAAAACATCATCTCGACCTGCAACGTCCACATCACCGGGTCGAGGCATTCGTACCCAAGCACCTTTGGCAACAAGGTCATGTTGGCAAGGAATTGGGCTGTCGAAACATGCTCGCCCATCGGAGCCAGCTGCAAAATCCACACGTTCGCAATGATCACCATCATGAACACGGGAATGATCCGTATCATGCGAGCGGCAACGAAGTCGACGGGCTTGCCACGCCGCAACAGCGACATGCTGTTCACGAAACCACTCAAGATGAAAAACATCTCAACGCCATAGGCCCCGTACGGCCATTCAAACCCAAGCGGACTGGAGTACCCGAACTTCACCGAATAGACATGAGTGAAGTGGAACAACACCAGGTTGATCGCTGCCAGTGCGCGCAACGCGTCCAGCTCGAGGATGCGGCGATGCGGCGTGAGCACCGTGCTTTCGGATTGCGATTCGCTTTGAGTCATCAATGGGTCGTTTGATGGATTCGGAGCTTGACCAGACTTTGGGCTCGCCCGAACAGCTTGGATGTCTATTGTGCGAAGGGGTTATTGATGACTTCGCTCGGTTTCCCCGCGTCGGATCGCGTTTCTTTGCTCTCGCAGCTTTCGGCCGTCGAGCGGAAGCGTCCCGAACAGCATCCCGAGCGAGCTTCTTTCGGTGCCAACCGCCCCACAAACACTCCCTCGTACATCAACCTCCCGGCGGAACCGAGGGCGACGATGACGACGGTCATAACGAGCGCGAAACGCATGATGGCGATGGCAATAAAATACGGCAGCCGCGGCGGTGCCGATGGCCTGGCGACGCGGTGAAACGACAACTGATGAAACCTAGGTCGCGAATCGAATCTTCCCCCGCTGTAGCGGAAGCAAGCGTCGGTCGACCCGCAATCGAGCCCCGGTCGCGCCAGATAGTCGGAATACACCGGTTTTCCCGCCGATGACGTCCCCTTTCGTGTTTGCCGATCGACGGAGACACTGGAGACCTCCTCGAGAGAATCGAATGTACGTTTGCGCCCGTTCGTAGTACTGGCTTTGACCAGATTCCCGCCCCTTTTTGGGCGGAACTACAAACAAATGAAGGGGCAAGAAGGACTCAAAATGAAATACGTAATCGTCATCCCCGACGGGTGCGCCGACGATCCCATTGAAGAACTCGGTGGTAAGACTCCGCTCCAGGCAGCCAATTTGCCGGCACTCGATGCCCTGGCCAAAGGCGGCATGGTTGCTGCAGCCAACAACACGCCCGACCACCTTCCCGCTGGCAGCGAAGTTGCGAACCTGTGCCTGCTCGGCTACGACCCGGACGTCTATTTCACCGGACGCGCGCCGCTCGAAGCTGCCGCACAAGGCGTCACCCTTGGCCCTCACGATTGGGCGGTCCGATGCAATCTGGTAACGATTCAAGACCAGATCATGGTCGACTTTACCGCCGATCACGTCACCAGCGAGGAAGGCAAAGCACTCCTGGAAGCGGCCCAGCAAGAATTGCTCGGCGATGGCCCGATCGATTCTCGCATGGAGTTCGTCCCTGGCGTCAGCTATCGCAACCTCTTGATCTATCGCGGCGACGCATCGACCCCAGCACCCTTTTCCAAAGAAACTCGCACCTCGGCCCCGCACGATCTCACCGACCTGAGTGTCAGTGATGATTTCCCACGTGGTCCTGGCAGTGACACGCTGGTCCGTCTGATGAGCGAATCGGCCGAGCTGTTTGCCAACCATCCCGTCAACCAAAAACGAATCGCCGACGGCAAGCGCCCGGTCACCAATTTGTGGCTTTGGGGTCTCGGCGGCGCTCCCAATCTTCCGTCGTTCGAAGAACGTTATGGCGTTCGCGGCGTGATGATTACGGCGGTCGACCTGCTGCGAGGGATCGGTGCACTGGTTGGCTGGCCACGAATCGAAGTCGAAGGTGCCACCGGCTACCTCGACACCGACTATGCCGCCAAAGGACGCGCCGCCGTCGAAGCCCTCAACGACTATGACGTTGTTTGCATTCACATCGAAGCGCCTGACGAAGCTTCCCACGAAGGCCGACACGACGCCAAGATCGAAGCGCTCGAAGAGATTGAAAAGCACATCGTCGTGCCCTTGACCGAGGCGCTCAAACAACATGGTGATCACCGGATTCTGGTGACCCCAGACCATCCAACACGCTGCAGCACCAAAAAACACAGCCACGGCATGGTTCCGCTGGTGATCAATGGCACGGGCGTCGAGACCGACTCGCAGGAGACTTACGACGAGGTCGCCGCCGAAGCGAGCGGTCGTCGTTTTGATCATGGATGGGACTTGATGGACGCGTTCATCAAAGGATGATGGCTCTCGAAGCCTTCGTCTATTGAACGCACCGATTCCAGTTTATTGATTCCGATTTGTCGTACCTAGAAATTCAATGTCTCTGATTGTTCAAAAGTTCGGCGGCACCAGCGTTGCCGATGTGGAAAAGATTCGAGCCGCCGCACGCAAAGCGATTCGCGCTCAGCGCCAAGGTCATCAAGTCGTGATGGTTGTCAGCGCAATGGGCAAAAACACCGACCTGTTGCTCGGCTTGGCAAGCGACGTATGCGAAAAACCGTCGGCTCGCGAAATGGACATGCTGCTAAGCACCGGCGAACAAGTCAGTGTTGCACTGGTTGCCATGGCGATCCACGACCTGGGCGCCAAAGCGGTCAGTCTGACTGGCGGTCAAATCGGCATGAAGACCGACAATAGCTTTTCCAAGGCACGCATCCAATCGATCAGCACCGAACGGATCGAACGGCTACTCGAAGAAGGCAACATCGTGGTTGCCGCAGGATTCCAAGGTATCGACGACGATTTGAACATCACCACACTCGGTCGCGGTGGCAGCGACACAACCGCCGTCGCCTTGGCCGCTGTTTTGGGTGCCGATGCCTGTGAAATCTACACCGATGTGGACGGCGTCTACACAACCGACCCGCGCAAGTTGCCCGAAGCCCGTCGCGTCGAAGTCATCAGTTACGACGAGATGCTTGAACTGGCCAGCCTCGGAGCGGGTGTGATGCACAGCCGTTCGATCGAATTCGCCAAAAAGTTCGGTGTGCCGATCCATGTTCGCAGCAGCTTTTCGGACACCGAAGGGACGATGATTGTTGCCGAAGCGGAATCGTCGACCCAACCGGTCAGCGGCGCGGCACTTACTCCCGATGAAGCTCGCGTCACCGTCCTTGGCGTGCCAGACGTCCCGGGTAAGAGCTTGCAGATTTTCTCAGCAATCGCCAAACGCAAGATCGCTGTCGACATGGTCGTGCAAAACGTCGGAAACGAAGGGCGCGCCGATGTTTCGTTCACCGTGCCAAGTGCCGAACTCGAGACGACGATTGCGGCCGTCGAAGCGGTGATGGAAGAAGTTGGCGCGCAAGGCATCACGCATGATGACCAAGTCTCCAAAGTGTCGGCGGTTGGCTTGAACATGGCCACCCAGACCGCCGTCGCCTCGCAGATGTTTCGCGCACTTGCCGATGCCAACGTGAACATTCAAATGATCACGACAAGCGAAATCAAAACGTCAGCACTCGTGCCGCGCGATCAAGCTGCCGATGCGTTGCGTGCCGTTCACGAAGCCTTTTCGCTTCACCAGCGTCCAGATGATGCCAAATCGTGGAGCGAGATCAAAGCCGACCGCGAAAAGGCGGACGTCGAAACGTTGGTCGCGCGACTGCGAGACGACGAACTCGAAGCCCTTACCTTGACCGGCATTTCACTTACCGAGGGACAAGCTCGCGTCACCTTACATGGCGTGCCCGATCATCCGGGCATCGCCGCAGACATGTTCGAAACGATTGGGCAAGCGGACATCTTTGTGGACATGATTGTCCAAGGCTACGATGGCGAAGACGGTTCCACCAGCGTCAGCTTCACGGTCAATGCAGACGACCTGGATCAAAGCGTTGCGGTTGGCAAAGAAATCCAATCCAAACATGGCATGCGCGATGTTCAAGGTGCAGGCGACATCACCAAAGTGACGGTCAGCGGAATTGGCCTTCGCAGTCACACCCATGTCGCAACGCTGCTTTTCGAACAACTGGCCGCTTGCAACATCAATGTCGAAATGATCAACACCAGTGAGTTGCAAGTGAACGCCGTCATCGACGCCTCCAAAGGCGCCGAAGCCCTCGAAAAACTCAAAGCCGCCTTCGCCGAATCACTCGGACAATCGTAGGGTGTGTGCTTGCACGCACCAATCTTCCTGAGCGATCGCCGATCCGATGGGCAAGGGCCCGAGGACTCACGGCCACTACCGAATTTCGTAGGGTGTGTGCTTGCACGCACCAATCTTCCTGAGCGATCGCCGATCCAGTCGGCAAGGGCCCGAGGCCTCACGGCCAGCGGCTCACAGGCACTACCGAATTTCGTAGGGTGTGTGCTTGCACGCACCAATCTTCCTGAGCGGCTAGCGTCTTGCCGCTCACAATCCTCATTGCCCGCGAGGAATCAGCTGGACCGCGTCTGCGATCACATGCCCGGTGGTCCCTTGGTTGCTGATTCGAATGGTCACCGAATCACTCAACTCGAAAACGCCCAACGAATGCCAAAGGCCGTCGATTGCGGGTTTCTTGCGTTGGTTGATCGCAACGCCTGAATCACCGACCGAGACCTTCACGGCAGCGGCGCGATTTTGGTTCGGCGAGTAGGCTACTCGCACTTCGTAACGTCCTGCCTTGGGAAGTTCGACGGTCCATTGAATCGCCGACTTCCCCTTGTCTTGGTCACCATCGTGCAAATAGCCCGAACCGACAAACGGCCCAACGGCGTGACTTTCCGACCACGTTCCTGTCTTCTTGGCTTTGCGATCATCGAGCACGATGCCCTCGAGTTCCCGGGGATCAATGCCGCCATGCGAAACGGCCGGGCCGTCGTAGACCAGCACTTGCTTGTCCGCTTTTAATCGCTTTGAGAGAGCGTTGTATTGGAGGTCTTGAACTGCGATCTCTTGTTCGATCGACATCACCGCTGCCGTCGCCGCCGATTGACCTAGAATCATGAACACAGGCTCCATGCGAATCGATCCGAATGCGATGTGCGAACTCGACAGGCAAACCGGGACCAAAAGGTTCTCGCACTGCTGTTTCTTGGGGACCAAACTCGCGTACGAGATGCGATAGGGACGGCCGGGATGCACACCGATGTCGCCTTCGTTTTGAACGGTACCATCAGGTTTGATGTAACGTTGAACATTGTGCGAGTCGAGCGTGTAAGAGCCCATGCCAACCGAGTCGGTCACCTCGCGAGCTCCCATGCAATCGTGTTCGGTCATCACATGCTTACCCACCATGCGACGGGCTTCGCGAACATAAATCTGGTGCGGCCAATTCCCATTGTCCTTGAACTCGTCCTTTGACAATCCCCAGGTAATCATCTTGCTGCGGATGTCTTCGGGAACGCTTGGATCGTTGGCCAAGAAGTACATCAAACCCTGCTGGTACTGACGGTGCTCGGCGATGATTTCCTTGCGGCGCTCGTAGCTGCCGTCGGGATAGTCGTAGTTCATTCCGATATTGTCGGTGCTAAACGGACCGTGGTTGTTTGTGTCGGTCTTGCCATTGGGGATGGGGTCGAACTTGTTAAAAACCTCCCGCCACCCCGAGGCAAAGACGCGGCGCAACAATTCGTACTGTGCAGGATCGTAGCCATCAGGCTTCGCAAACGGCACGCGGTTCTCGTCAACGTTCGTTAGGCACATGCGAAAACAATAGGCTTGAACACGTTTGTCACTTTCGCCTTTCGTTCCAGGTGGTTCGGTCGAGATTTTGGGTAACACTCCGCTGGTCGGATCACCGGGAACCACATAGGCACTGACCGGGGCTTGAAACCAATGCTTGTGGTGCAGCACACCCACCTGCACTCCGTTCCAGCGTTCGCCGTAGACATCCTTTCCTTCGCGTCCGACGTGGTAGTCGATTCCCGCAGCAGCAAGCAGGTCACCTTCGTACGTTGCATCGATGAACATTTTGGCGCGAAACGCTTTGCCGCTAAGCATGCGAATTTCGCGAATGCGACCGTCCGATTTGGTGACACCCGAATCACGATCGAGCCATTGGTCGCGAAAGAGCGTGATCTCGTTTTCGCGGATCAAGTCTTCAAAAATCGTCTCGGCAACATGGGGCTCGAAAATCCACATCGTCCGTTGGTCCTTGTCGATCGCTGCTGTCCCCTGGCCACGATTGCCATACGCTTCTTTCTTTTGCCAACGCCACGCGTCCGATCGGTCGTAGTGCTTCCAAACGCGGTGGTAGAAATCGCGAGCGAGCCCACCGATGGTTTCTTTCTTGCCTGAGTCCGTCCAACCGAGACCGCCTGAGGAAAGGCCACCGAGGTGTTTGTCCGGGCCAACCAGGATGACGGACCGATTCATCTTGGCAACTTGCACAGCAGTGATCACGCCGGCGGACGTGTTCCCATAGATCACGACGTCGGCGTCGACGGATGGTTGGTCAGCAAACGTTCGTGAGTGAGAAAGAAGTGCAAGCGCAACGATGACGCCGACTGCAAACGCAGCGTTCTTCATGGTTTTGGTCCAGGCGGGAAAAGGGAAGGCGGGTTAGTCGAGGTGGGATTCGTGATCGGATTGGTCGGTCGCGAAGTCGATGGTGTCACACGCGTCGAGCTCAAGCCCGCATCGCATCGCTGGCTCGATGAATGCGAGTCGCGTACCACCATATTCGCGGAGATCCCAATCGCCAGCAGGCAATCGGTCGTGATCAAAACGCTTTTCGGTCTCGGCAACCAAAACGCTGCCTGGAGGAGCGTTGTCGAGCGTTAGCTGAATCAATTTGCAAAGTGGATCAAGCGATTCTTCCCACAGCACGTAGGGAGGGCAAAGGTAGACGATCCACGGCGTGTCATCGGTCGGCGGGGCGAGCAATTGCGGCCCGATTTGAAAGGTATCGCCGGTCAAGACCTGCAGCTTGTCGCCGAGAGGCAAGCGGTCTGCATTTTTCGCGATCACGCGACTAGCCATGCGGTTGCGTTCGACGGCAATCGAGGCAATGGCTCCCCGCGAAATCGACTCAATCGCAAGAGCCCCCGTGCCCGCGAAAAGGTCAAAGCAACGTGCCCCGCGAACCGCGCGACCAAGAATATTGAATAGGTTTTCGCGGATATTGTCTTTCATCGGGCGAGTGAATTCCTCGCCGTGGTATTCGATCGGGCGACCGCGCAGATCGCCACCAATGACCCGCAGTTTTGCGGGCGTCGCCTTTCCTTTTTTGCTACGTTTTCCGTTCATGAGGCCCTAGTATAAAGTGCCCTCCAGAGCCGAGAAGGACCTTGATTGTCACTTTCTTGGCGAGATTGCCCGCAGGTGGAAAACCGATCGCTTCCTCGCTGCGTAGCAGTCGAGTTGGGTCTTTTTTCCCGATGGCCCGTCCCTGTTTTTGCCCCAGGTTCCCTTTCCATGTCTCTGTTCGCCAGCGTCAAACGACATCCCCTACACCTCATCGGGGGCGTCTGCCTCGCCACGCTCTTGGGTCTTGCCGAAAACGGCTCGAGTCAGGACCCGTCTTTTGATCGCGCTGGCACCAAGCCCACCACGGGGTTGCCGCAATCGGCCGACGAATCCGCGCCGCTTCCTCCGTCGGAACTCGCCGACGACAGCGTCAGCGTTTCCGAAAACCAACAGCTTTCTCCTGAGGATTACGTGGTGCCGGAAGAGTACCGCGAAGAAGCCGACAAAGCGGACGCGCGCTTCGTTGAGCTACGCAAACAACTCGAGGAGTCGCTTGGCCAGCAGCGAGCGCTACACGTTCGTTTTTTGAATGACGTTGATCGCAGCAAGCAGGCGAAAGAGGCCTACCGCAAACACCGCAACGAATCGCGGCGGCTGATGGAAGAGGTCTACAGGGCTGCCATCGACGTCGTGCAATTCAAGCCCGACAGGGACGCCATCCAGTACATCATGACCGTGATCGAGCATCGCGGGAAACAGAACATTTACAACTACAGTACTGCCGAGGGCGGAGCCCGCCTGATCCAGAACGGCATGCCACGACTCTTCCTGTTTCATGCCGCAGCAAGATCGGCGGTCGTGTCGGGTGAATTCGAAGTCGCGCGTCGGCTGTACGAAGCACTCGACCAGGAACAGTTTGATGAACCTGATCGCGCTCTGTTTCACCAGATCGATAAATTCGAAGAACAATACCGCGAAGAGAAACTGATCCGCGACAAAGAGGCTGAACTCGACAACCAGCCAAGGGTCAAATTTGTCACCACGCGTGGTGAGGTTGTCGTCGAACTTTTTCTCGACAGCGCGCCGTCAACGGTGAGCCACTTCCTGAAATTGGTCGAAACCGGTTTCTATGACGAGCTTGATTTCTACCAAGTGATGGACAACCTGCTTGCACTGACCGGTGACAAAGGGAACGGAACCTCTCTGCAAGTTCAGGGGCCGTTCGTCAAGGACGAGCATGCTAACCCCAACGCCCGCAACGCCTTTCGCGGCTCCCTTGTGCTGGCCAAGCAGCCGATCGAAAAGACCGGAAAATTCGTTCCCAACTCAGGCAACTCGCAATTCGCAATCTTGTTCCTTCCCATGACTCAAGTCCCCATCCATCAAACGGTCTTCGGCCGAGTGATCGAAGGGATGGATGTGATTTCGTCGCTTCGCCGAGTTGACCCGAGCAAGAAGAAAGAGAAGGGCGAGGTCGTTCTGCCACCAGACCGAATCCTCTCAGCCACCGTGATCCGCAAACCAGACAACCTGCCCGAGCCCGTCTACGTCGATCAACCCGGCAGCCCAAAGTAGGTCTCTTGGTGCGTGCAAGCACACACCCTACGTAGGGCAAGCCTGCCCATGGACCGTTGGTTTTTTGCGAGGCTCTTTTCGTGTCTTCTCGTGCTTTTCGTGGCCAATCGATCTTGTCCACAAAGCGACGTCGCAACCAGCACGTCCGCCTTCATCTTTCTGTCCACCTTCTTTTTGTCTACTGATCCCAGGCGTACTCAAAGTGTGCCAAGCACGGGTCAATAGCCGGCAGTTCGTCGCGAGGTGCGTGCAAGCACACACCCTACGTGGGGCAAGCCTATCCATGGACCGATGTTTTTTCCGCAGTAGCATGGTGCGTGCAAGCACACACCCTACGTGCTGCCTCGGTCGCGTCGCCGTCTGCGGCGGACGGGTGGAGCATCGACTTCGGTCTTCATTTGAGCACCAAGCAGACTTGCTTGTGCCGAAGCAACGGCAGAGAAGTCTTCATTCGAATCGTGCATCCATTGCATCACTGAACTGACGACGAGTTCTTTGAGATAGGCAAAGGAGAAACCATCTGTCACCATCGCCAAATGATCGATATCGGAGTCATCCCAGCCCGTTTCTTGGGCCAACCGTTTTTGCCAACCGGAGAAAAATTCGCTGCGTTGAGCTTTGGTTGGAATGCGAAAATGGTACTTTCGATCGAATCGACTGGGACGATCCACGATCGATGAATCAATTCGGTCGACATGATTCGTCGTCGCCAAGATCATCATCCCGTGATTGCGTTGAAACCCGTCCAACTGGTTTAGGAAAAACGAACGATTCTCGTCATCGACCAGAGAATCAAAGTCCTCCAACACCAACACGCAGGGGCGAAGGCCTCGCGCGCGGCTAAACACTTGGTCCCACATCTGCTCACTTGTGTAGTGACTGTGAGCAAGGCTTTGCACGTAGAGGCACGGGACATCGAGCTCTTTAATCAGCGCGCGGACACAATGAGTCTTGCCGTTGCCAGGCGGACCAATTAGCAGTGCACCCCGGCGCCATGCGATCCCCAATTGGTTGTAACGCGTTTCCGATTTGAGAAACTGGTTGAAGTCTTGACGAATAACGCGTTTAAGATCGTCGGCGAGGACGAGATCATCGAATGAAGACGACTGAACCGTTTCGAACAACGCACTGCTGCGCCGCCAGTAGCCGTTCTTGAAGACGAGAATCGCTTCGCCGGGTGCATGTGTCTTTCGCTCGACATCTAACAAGAACGCCTCGGCAAGTTCGATTGAGGAAGCAACAATCCAATCGCGACTGCTGCTACCGCAACTGGTTTCCCATTGCACACTCACGACTTGAAGCGTTTGATCTTGCCAATCCACTTCCCAAACCACCTGCTCAAAAGAGCTGAAGAGCTGGTCATGGTCCTCGCCACCCCAGTAGCGACAAAAATGGGGCGGCGGAGATTCGGTGGGCCTCAAGCTGCAATGACCAAGGCTGCTGTATTGTTCAACATCGAGATCGCTGCAAGCGACAAGTGCGTCGTTGGGCGTCGCGTCACGGAGGTAACGCTCGACGCGAAGTGTGAGAGCGGCCCCATTGTCCCCGAGAACTTTGCTGAAGAAACCAGCGTCAAAATTCGCCATAGATGTCAACGCTTGATCAAAGCGTACGAAAAAGGTTGCGAAGTCGTCGTTCGATTCCAATGCAGGGGACACGCAAGGACGGCACGTGGTTCGCCGTGATCTCGAAACTGATGCGAACCCTTTTGCCGGCATCGTGTCTGGCATTGCGATCCAACGTTTGGAGACACCTCCGCAAAAGGTCTTTGCAATGCAACCTTCGTCATCCTCACCAGCTTCCTCATCCGACTCGCAGTCTTCTGTCGAGCCGGGCTTGGCATGTTGTGTGTGTTGACGCAAGAGCATTGCAAGAGACGCAAATCGCAAGCCCGCCCGATTGAGCAAATCGAGCGGGCTTTTTTTGTGTGTGATCAAGTCCCCAAAGCATGGCGTGAAATACGCCGGATCCCATTCACTTTGTTGTCGTTGTCGTTCCTCTGGCGCCCGAGCGGGCAAAAAGGTTTCCAAGGCTGCTCACCTTGGTCACTGGCGAGTGACGCGACCGGTTCACTTTGAAACTGGAGGTTTACGAGCAATGGTTCAAATCGCTATCGAAAAGACGGCTGTCAACGTTGGCACCATCGGTCACATCGACCACGGAAAAACGACTTTGACCTCGGCATTGTTGCGTGTGCAGTCCGAAAAGGGATTGGCCCACTACAAGAGCTACGAGGCGATCGCGCGCGGAGGTATTGTTCGAGACAAGAACAAGACAGTCACCGTGATCGCTTCGCACGTTCGTTATGAGACTGAAAACAGACGCTACGCGCATGTCGACTGCCCAGGTCACGCCGACTACATCAAGAACATGATCAGCGGCGCTGCCCAGATGGACGGTGCGGTGTTGTTGGTATCGGCTGCCGATGGCCCGATGCCTCAAACGCGCGAACACTTGCTGCTGGCACGGCAAGTTGGCGTGCCCCATTTGGTTGTGTTCATGAACAAGTGCGATCTGGTCGACGACCCCGAGTTGCTTGACCTGGTCGAGATGGACCTGCGTGAATTGCTGTCCGAGTTCGGGTATCCCGGTGACGACATCACTGTGATTCGAGGTTCGGCGATGATCGCGCACGATCACCCTACTGATCCGCAAGCGATCGAGTGCATCGAGCAATTGCTTGTTGCATTGGACAACGCGATTCCCGATCCCATTCGATCGGTCGACAAGCCATTGTTGATGCCGGTCGAAAACGTCTACTCAATCGGTGGACGCGGGACTGTGGTGACCGGCCGGATCGAACAGGGGATTGTCCGAGCTGGTGACAACATCGAGATCGTTGGTCTCGCCAGCGAGCCGACTCGCGACGTTGTCACTCAGGTGGAATCGTTCGGTCAAGAAATGGGCAGCGGCCAAGCTGGTGACAGCGTTGGTCTGCTCTTGCGAAAGACTGCCCATGACATGATTTGCAAAGGGCAAGTCTTGGCAGCTACCGGCACGATCATGCCGCGACAACGGTTCGAGGCTGAAGTGTACGTGCTGAAGAAGGAAGAAGGCGGTCGACACACTCCGTTCTTTGACGGATACACACCGCAATTCTTCTTTCGAACGACGAATGTGACGGGCAAAACTCGCGTGCTTGGTGGCATCGACATGGTGATGCCCGGCGACGGCGTTCAACTCGATGTTTCGCTTGGCCAACCCATTGCGATTCGTGACGGTGACCGCTTCGCAATTCGCGAGGGCGGCCGCACCGTTGGTTCAGGCGTGGTCACCCGCGTACTCGACTAGTCGATCATTGGTAAACGCGAAACGCTCGCGGTAGCCCAGCTGCCGCGAGCGTTTTTCTTGAGCCCAGGGAACTCGTTTCAGGAGCGGTTAAAATGTGGGCCCGCCTTGAACTGTGCCTGCCTTTCGCCCCGACAGCTCGATGATCACTCGTTTTACGCGTCCGACCCCATTTTCTTGGTTGATCGCACTCTCGATTGCGCTAACCAACGACGCCCCCTCACGTGCCCAACCTCCGCACTCCCCTTCGTGCGTCGAACAGGCTTGGGACGTCACTTGGAATCGTTTTTTTCATAGCGGCACCGAGACCTTCATGGACTACTTGAGCAGCTACTCCGATGGCCGCGAGCTTGCTCACCTTCCCAGCGCTGATGAAGTGAAACGCCAATACCCCAATCCATGCGGCTATAGCACTGGAATGGAGGACGGGATGATCCTTGGAGGTGCCATGCTTAGCACCCTTTCGGATCGCTATTCAGTTACCGCAGACGCGAGTTTGAAATCTAAAGCCAAACGCGTTTTTCGCGGCATGAACCGATGTGCCACCGTACACAACGTCCCTGGCTTCATTGCCAGGAATGTCTGTGTAGAAGATGGCGAAAGTGTCTACATCAACTCATCGCGCGACCAATACACCCACTTTGTGCATGGGCTTTGGAAGTACTACCGCAGTGGACTTGCTGACGATGCGACAAAGCAGCAAATCAAAACACGCCTCTCGGAGGTTGCGGATCGAATGCTCGAATTCGTCACAGCAGAGAACAACTACGACTTTGGTCGCGCCGACGGATCTCGATGTCCGCTGGGGATCTGCCGCATGTGGCAAGTACAGGCTCACGAAGCAGCAAGACTTCCCATGATCTATGCGGCGGCATGGGATGTCACACGCAATCCTGTGTACCACGATCAATGGCGCCGATACATCGTCGATGCGTGTGAACAATCGAAGGCTCCAAGCAAACACAACCCTGCTTATGCCCTACTACAAATGCAAGCTTCACTGGAGCTACTTCATCAGCTTGAGCCCGAACCAGAGCTTAGAGCTGAGATTGCAACAACGATGCAACACGTCAGCGAACTCGCCTTGGAGCGGCAAAGGCATACGAACCTTGCCCTCAAGGGGCTTACGCCTGAGCAGTTGGCGATGCTCGGACCGAACTGGCGCAACGTGCCGAAATGGATCAACCTCGACACGTACCCAAACCCGCAGTGGGGCGAGTACCGCCGTATCTGGCATGTCAGTCGCGAAGCGGGCGAGGCGGCGTTGATACCCCTGATGAGCCCGAATGCTGAGGCAACCGCGGAGCAAAGAGCGCACCTTGAGGAAGTCATGGCGCGAATCGACTATTCCGCGCACAGCAGCTGTGGGGTGATCTTCCATCTTGCTGCATACTGGAAGCTGGCTGCGATTTCGAAAAAAGCCCGACGCAACAAATGATCGTTGCGTCGGGGCTGAGATTCGTTGCTGGGCGTCTGTTCGTAGTGCGATTGCACTGCCGGAATCCTCAGGATCATCCGCCCAAAAGCGGGACTACGAACGGTGTTGACCACAGCGAGTGTGTACGAATGGGTTTGGTTTAGCCTTCGCCAAGCGTATCGTTTTCGGCCGCTTCCATTTCGGCCTCGTATTCAGCATCCATACGGTCGATTTCTTCTTGGCTCATCGTCTGCTCGATAGCGACAGGCGTGTTGCTTGAGCATCCTGCGACAACCAAGGCGCAGAGAGTGAACATTGCGAAGTTGATCAGTTTGGTCATTGTGTTATTGAATTCTTCCAATCAAAGGAACACACGCCGCCCGCACGCGGGCGACGTGTTGAGTAAGCGTTGCTGTAAAAACTCAACCTGACTATTGGTTGAGCTCTTCTTCGATCGTTTCTTTGTGAGCGCGAGAGCCCATCGCTCCCCAAAGCCCATACGGACTTTGAACGCCAGCGATGTTGACCCACGGACTCGGCCCATTACGACAGACCGTTGGCTGAGTCTGGTCACCCGCTTCGACGCTGTCGGTCATAAAAATCACCGCACCGTCGCCCATCAAAATGTGAGCCCCACCTTGGTGACGACTACTGACACTCCAGAAGCCATGGTTGCCGTCGCTGTTGTTCCGGACGCAACTTGGACTGTTGGGCGGCAAGATCGTTTGAATACCGTTGTAGGCGATCCGCCCATCGGCCCAGCGTGCGCCACGCCCGTTGTTGATCCCGCCGTTGACGTTCGCACTAACGGCGAAGAACGACGGGCGTTCGGGATCGATATGGGTTCCCGTAGCGCAGTTGATCGGAACACCAATGTGCTCACCACCACCTGGGAAAAGCAAGGCGGTCAAGCCACGAACGTAATCAGCCTTTGTTTCTCGCTGGCCAAGTGAAGTGCAGATTTCACCAGCAGCGACGGTGTTGGACAGCCCGTCGAGCACGTCGCGGAATTTCATTTCCGTACGACCGCGGAAGAAACCACGCTGGCCCGCCTGAGCGCGAGTCACCATCCAGTTTTCGTCAAAGTCGTTGGCGTCGCCGTTGCCATTTTGGACATAGCCACGCTCGTTCTTTCCACCGTTCCATGCATAGTTGAACGAATCACCATAGCTGGCGGCGTAGTTGGTGCGTCCCAATTGCACGCCTTGACCTGGATCACTTGGGCAACGCAACGTCGGAACCTTGGTCGCCCATGGACGGTATTGTTGACGCCATGGCGCGGGCCCCATCGGCGGCCAAGTTCCGTTGGTGACTTGACCGGGCATCGCATTGACGCCAGGTGCCAGATCGGTGCTTGGATTGGAAATCTGTTCCCACAATGCTTGCTGTTCGATGTAGGGCAGCAAGGCAACGTGGTAACTCAATCTCAACCGGCTGCTGTTGTAGGTGATGTCTCCGTTGTAGGCACGGTCGGTGCCCGTCATGTTGGTCGGCAGCTGTTTGAATGCCGAATGGTAGTTGTGAATGCCGAGCCCAATTTGCTTGAAATTGTTGCTGCACGACATCCGCCTTGCCGCTTCGCGAGCAGCTTGGACAGCTGGCAGGAGTAGCCCGACAAGAACGCCGATGATCGCAATGACCACCAACAGTTCCACGAGCGTGAACCCTGCGCGTTTGTGGTGAACTGACTGCATTGATAAACCTTCAAAGAAAAGTCTGCAGAAGAAAGATGAAACCGAGCCCTGAATGAGGTGCCCGGGAAAACGCTGAATCGAATCAGAAAAGTCCCCGCAACAGTGGGGGCGTCACACGGGTGACTCAGGCGGGTGAAATCCGCCGGTCGGTATTCAACGCTGGGTGTTCAAATTGCCAAAAAATTTGCAGCAAGTTTCAGAAAAGACATGTTTTTGTTTTTTTCTAAGATTCAATGGCAAAAAGGCGTCGGCACTGTGGAATAGGCTGCTCAGGGTCTACTGTGCCAGAGCCCGTCTCAATTTCGCCTCGAGGGCGCATTGAGTTCGCGAGGGCGCATTGAGTTGATGTGCAATTCGTATGAACGCTGCATGTCGGTCGCGAGGGTCACGGTCGACCGAACACGGCTGCGGCCACCGTTGCACGTTGCCGACACCGTTGCACATTGCCAAGTGACACACGCCACCACCACTGCTGGCTGTTTTTGTTGGGGTTTCCACGTTGTCATCCGTACAGATATCCAAAGAGGATTTCGTCTGCTTTTTGACGAAAAACCAATGGGGAATTTACGGCTACCTGACAACGCTCGTGTCCAACCGAAGCGACGTCGATGATTTGATGCAGGAAGTTTCGATCGCCCTCTGGCAGTCGATGGAAAAGTACGACCCGGAACGAGAGTTCCTGCCCTGGGCGTGCGGCATCGCGTACAACTGCGTGTTGCGTTATCGACAGCGCCACGCCCGAGATCGGCTTTGGTTCGACGAGAGCTTGATGGAGACGCTTTCGATGGAACAAATCGAGCGTCAGGAAGAGCAACGATTTGACATGGTTCGCCAATGCCTCAAAAAGTTGCCGCTACCCGATCGTGAATTGATTGAACGCCGGTACCTCGAAGGCGAAAACGTCCATCGGCTTGCAAACGCATCGGGCGCCCCAGAAAGCACCATTTACAAACGTCTAGCGCGAATTCGTGGTTCGTTACAACGCTGTGTTGAACGCACGATCTCCCGTCAGAAACTGGTTAACTAACGAGAGAACGCGATGAACCAACCGATTCAAGGCAACCGATCGCCTGACGAGCCGCTCGATGAAGGCGAGATTCGAATGCTCGCGGCGGCGCACTGCGAGAACACCATCGACGCTGCCGATTTCCAGCGGTTGCAAGAGATCCTCAAGTCGAGCCAACGTGCCCGCGAGATCTATTCTGACTACCGACAAATCCACGCTTGGTTTTCGATCAATGCGATCTCGCAAGAGCAAGCACGGTCGGTGCTGGATGACCAAACGAGTTGCGATCTGGAGTTGACCCAGGCATGTGTTGTCGACGCCGAACGATACGAGGCCGAACAGTACGACGCCGCACCGACGCGATCTCAAACCAGTCACAGCCGCAAGCTTGCCATCGTTGTGGCGATCGCAGCAGCGGTCCTTGCCGTCGTCGCCCCATTTGCTTTGACACGTTCGAACGACAACGAGAAGGTCGCCACCGCAACGGTAAGTGGTAAAGGAGACAATGTCCGCTGGTTTATCGGTAACCGTCGCATTTACGAAAGAACCGCCCAGGTGCGAGCGGGCGAAGAAGTCATCCTGTTTGGCGGCCAACTCGATCTCGATTTCGATAACGGCGCGGAAGTCACTGTCCGCGGCCCGACGTCAATCACACCGATTTCACGCATGCGCGTTTGGCTTGAACAAGGACAAATGCGTGCGTCGGTTGGCCCCGAGGCAATCGGATTCTCAGTCGAAACGCCGAGCGCGGACGTGGTCGATCTGGGCACGCAGTTTGGTGTCCGCGTCGGCGACGACGAAACCACAAGCGTCGCCGTCTTTTCCGGCGAAGTCGACGTCAAAAGCACGGCCTTCAACGCGAGCACGCAACCACGACGGCTGCGGATCGGCGAAGGGCTTCAACTGAGCCCGGCAGGAGACGTCCAAGCGCTTGAAGCCATTGTCTCGCATTGGTTTCCCTCAGCCAATGAAACGGGACGTTTCGCCGTCCCCAAGGCGAGCGTCATTTCCGGTGTCACCGACAACTTGAAAACCAAAGCGGGTCGACGCTGCTTCTATGAAATCGTTCCCGCGGGACTTCGCGAAGATGCGTTGGCCTATGCCGATCGTGGTTATCACCAATGGAACGGTGCCGATTCGCGAGGCATCCCCAACTATCTGGTTGGGGCGGACTACGTCAAACTCTTCAACAACCGTAAACGCCAATACGACGTCGAAATCTATCTCAGCCTTGCCCAAGCTGCTGGCGTCTTCGTTTTCTGGGACGATCGACTACCACACCCCGCTTGGCTCACCGACAACTATGTCCAAACTGGCGACGTCATCGGTTTGGATGAAGGCCCCCATATCTTCGAAAACGGTTCCTTCCTTGATCGTGACGAACCGGGTATCGGGGCGGGCGTGAGTGTCGACCGAGAGCTTTCCATATGGATGTGTTTGGTCAATCGTCCGTCGAAGATACAAATGGGATCCAATGAAGAACTGAACTGGGGCGAGCCCATGGTGATGTATGGTGTCGCCGCCGTCCCACTCAATCGCGTGCCGAAGAAACTTCGCAAACTGTGCGAAACGCCAACGCCAGAAATCTAGACGCTGGACTTTGATTCGTTCGACGATCAATACGCAACGATTCTCTACTTGAGCTTGTCCGAAAACTCCTTCTTGAGCTTTTCCAGCTTGGGGACAATGTAGGTTTCGCAGTACTGCTTTTTGGAATTGCGGTTGAAGTAGTTCAGATGGTCCGCATCTGTCGGATAAAACTCTTTGGCCTTTTCGATTTTGGTGACGATCGGTGATCGAAACGCCTTCTGCCGGTTGAGTAATCGCTTGTAGTCGTTGGCGACTTCGCGTTGCTCATCCGAATGAAAGAAGACCACGCTTCGATACTGGCTCCCGATATCGGGACCTTGCCGATTGCGCGTGGTCGGATCGTGCGTTCGCCAAAACACCTGCAACAACGTTTCGAATGAAACCACACTGGGATCGTATTCCAACTGAATGACTTCGACGTGCCCGGTACGACCAGTCAGCACCTGCTGGTAGGTCGGGTTCGCGTTACGCCCGCCCATGAATCCGGGCCGAACATTGGAAACCCCTTCGATTCGTTGAAAGACTGCTTCAACACACCAGTAACAACCACCCCCAAACGTCGCCGTCTTCGTCTGAGAATCCTCTGCTCCTGATACTGTGGTTGCTCCTGCCAGACCGAGCAGGCACGAAACTGCAATCAGTACAAAACATCGATTGGTTTTCATGGAGATCGCCGATCCAAAAAGAGACGCGAGTCGTCACGCCCCAATCGATCTAAATGGGGCACTGTTGCTCTGAACGATACTAGCACGGGTCGATTCGGATTGCATCACCTTGGCGAGCGAGCACGAGCACCGCGTTGCTGAGCACGAGCACGAGCACGAGCACGAGCACGAGCAGGGCACGAGCACGAGCACGAGCAGGGCACGAGATGGAGCCGGGGCAGGGGAACAGGCAAGGACGGTTGGATAAACAGCAAAGGCAGGGCTTTGCTTGGGTGCGTCCGAGCGTGCCGTCAGCAGGTTTCCGGGGATGTGTCCGCAGCTCGCGAATGCTCGTTCGATTGAATCTGCTCGAGAGAATGCCCCTTGGTTTCGGGCAGCTTGATTGCCAACACGAGGGCTCCCATCAAGCAGATGATCCCGTAGAGCCAGAACGTACCATGCGAGCCTAGCGTGCGATTGAGCATCGGCCGATTGGAAGGTGGTCGAGTATCGCTCGATCGCCCAAGCGTGCATCCAATGATGCATCGAGTGACCGAATGGAACGGCGATCCAATCAACCCTTTGCCGCATCGATCTTGGCTTGAATCGCCGCGATGCTGTTGGACGCATAGGTTGCGTGTTCGGGCCAGCGCGTCGCAATCTCACGAAATGCGTTGATCGCCTCGTCCCAGTCGCCCTCGGAGTCAAGCTGCGCCGCGGCATCGAGCGCCTCGTCCACCGTTAGCTCGCGAGCCGGTGCCTGGTCGACTTCGCCAAAATCGAAATCATCAGGAAAGCCGGTGCTGCCAACATCCATGTACGCATTGCACTTGGGACAATTCTGTGTCGTGCCATCCTGAGAAGCAGGAAACTCGCTCACCGCGCCACACTCTTCGCACTCCGCTTCGATCGGCGATTGATCTTCGTGATCACGACGTCGCTGGCTCCGCTGAGTCTCAAACTGCCTCAAAAGGTCACGCGCGTTACGGAGCTCTTGTTTCTCCACAAAGACTTGCGGTTTGTGGAACTGACTGATCGTTCCGAAAACGAACAAACTCGCGCCCGAGTTGTCCTCGACAGCAAAGGCTCGAATCCCGTTGTACCGAAGCCAAGTGACGGCGGAATGAGCTTCGAGGTTGCCGTTGGCGGTGTAGACGAGCGTTGGTGTTTCGAGAGAATCGACGTCGTCACGGTCCGAGCTGTCCTCGTCCGATCCGCCCGCTTCTGGATGAGCTTGGTCCGTCATGACAAGTCTGTGCGAGAGGATGAATGGGCGCGTGGGCACTGCAAGCCACACGTAAAACTCAAATTATAGCAATGACGCCGCTGTCCTAGCACGAAGGCGTCTCGGCGCCGAACCTGCATCGGATGTGGGTGTCTTTTTGATGGAGCGTTCAAAGTCAATCGAATCCGATCCAAAGGAGATTGCGGATGCAGACCGAGCAATTCAATGGAAACAAAGTCTACGTGGTTCACGAATTCCTGACGCCAACGCAGTGTCAGGACTTCATCAATCTCGGCGAATCAATCGGTTTCATTGATGCTCCCATCACCACGCGATCAGGCCCGGTGATGCGCAAAGACATTCGCAACAACACACGCGTCATCTTGGACGATCCTGCTCTTGCCAGCGACCTTTGGGCACAATCCAAAGATCACATCGTCTCGCCGGTCGCCAAACGCCAAGCGATCGGTCTGAATGAGCGTTTCCGATTCTACAAGTACGAACCGGGCCAAGCATTCACCCAACACTTCGACGGGGCCTACAAACGCGAGAATGGCGAGCGTAGCGAATACACCTTTTTGATGTATTTGAACGATGACTTCGAAGGCGGTCAGACAACCTTTTTTGGGCCTCATTTCCAAGTCCCACCGCGGGCCGGTAGTCTGCTGCTTTTTCGGCACCGCCAATTGCATGAAGGCGCAACGGTGGAGTCGGGAATCAAGTACGTCTTGCGCACGGACGTGATGTACAAAGCTCCGAGCGATCAAGCATCCTGATCGCGCGGGGTTGCCCCCCGTGAGCCGACCGCGCTAGCGTGTGTAGGCCGGATCAAGGAGCGACAGCGACGCAGATCCGGCACAGATCCACAACATTGCTCGCTTGCAACGACGTAGAAAAGGCCCGACGTAGCGCGTTCGGCTCACTATAACCGCAGCCTCGTTGGCGAGCGCCGCCACATCAGAGAAACCTCAAACCCCGATGTCTTCGTTCCAAAGCTCGGGGTTTTCGTTGATGAACTTGCGCATCAGCGCGACGCACTCTTCGCTTTCGACAACCGTCAACTCGACGCCTCGTGAACGGACATAGTCCTCGGGTCCTTGAAAGGTTTCGTTTTCGCCGATGACGATTCGCGGAATGCCGTACAGCAGCGACGTGCCGCTGCACATATCGCAGGGTGAAAGGGTCGAGTAGAGCGTCGCGGCTCGATATTGCCGCGCCGACAAACGACCGGCATTCTCGATCGCGTCCATTTCAGCGTGCAGGATCGCGCTCTCCTTTTGCACGCGACGATTGTGCCCGCGTCCAACGATCTGGTCATCGATCACCAAAACCGAACCAATCGGAATACCGCCTTCCTCAAAACCTCGATACGCCTCATTCAGCGCTGCTTGCAAGAACGGATCCATCGTCGGCGTCACCTTCCATCAAAAAACCAGATCGCAATCGCGAATCACTTCGTCCAATCGAGCGGCAATTCTTCATCGCCCTCGACCATCTTCCCAGGCTCACGGATGCCTGATCCCTTACGCTTGGTCAACTTGTCACCAAGATCAGCCCGAGCCCGTTCGGCGGCAGCCTCGAGTTGCCGAACAACGTCGGGATGGTCGCTGTAGACGTTCTTTGTTTCCGAAACATCGTTATCCAAGTCGAATAACGTTGGCACAACAATCTTGCCTGATTGGTACGGGATTGGGCGTCCACCAAAACCGCCGGGATGTCCCTTGAGCGTGCGATATTGATGGGGGAACATCAACTTGAATCGCTCGTTCCGCACCGCCTGAAGCTCGCCGCCTTTGTAGTAGCAGTAGAAAGCGTCGTGAGGCGATTGGGCATTTTCATCACCAAACATCAATGGTCGAATGTCTTGCCCATCGATCTTGTGGTTTGGCAAATCGGCCCCAATCAATTTGGCAACAGTTGGCAAAATATCGATGGTGCTGCAAAGCTTGTCACAAGTCGTGCCAGCGGGAATCTTGCCCTTCCACCACATCAAGGTCGGCTCGCGGTATCCCCCTTCGAACATCGTCCCTTTGCCCTCGCGCAGGGGCGTCGCCTTTCCAGCATGATTGCCGTACGAGAGCCAAGGCCCATTGTCACTGGTGAAGACAACAAGCGTGTTGCGTTCAACGCCGATGTCCTCAATGGCTCCTAGAATCTGGCCGACGGACCAGTCGATCTCCATCATCACATCACCGAACAACCCCGTCTTGCTCTTGCCCCGAAATTCGTCAGAAACATAAAGCGGCACGTGCACCATCGGGTGCGGCATGTACAGAAAGAATGGTTTTTCAGTGTTGGCCTTGATGAAATTGACGGCGCGTTCGGTGAACTCACGCGTCATCGCTTCTTGATCCTCGGGTTGCACATCATCGTTGACAATGCGAACTCCCTTTTCTTTTGTCGCGCGAATCATCGGCAGCGCTGGCCAATTGATTTTCGCGAGAGGATCTTTCAATCGTTTCGCAATCGACGAGGGGTGCAGCGGCCACATGTCGTTGCTGTAAGGGATCCCGTAGTACTCGTCGAATCCCTGATTGGTTGGCAGGAACTTGGGATTGTGGCCAAGATGCCATTTCCCAAAGACCGCCGTCGCATAACCTTTGCTTTTGCAAATCTCTGCCAGCGTTGTCTCACTTGGATTGAGCCCCTGCTTCGACTTTGGCCCCAACGCACCACTGATGCTGACCCGGCGGTGATAACAACCGGTCAGCAGCGCTGCACGCGATGCCGAACAGACCGCTGATGAAACCACAAAGTCGGTGAACTTCCGCCCTTCGGCAGCCATCCGATCAAGGTGGGGCGTTTTGTATTGGTTGTTACCGAAGGGGTTGATGTCGGCATAGCCCATGTCATCCATGAAGATGACAACGACGTTGGGTGGCGGCAATTCATCAGCCCGTGCGTGTACAGAAAAAACGGCAGCAAACACGAGCGTCAGCAGCGCGACAGCAAAAAGACGAATCATGGCGCGGGTTCCGAGGTGGGTAGCGTGGTGGGCAATCAGTAAGCGGGGCCGTCTAGTCTAGCCAATCAACGACGCCCCTTCATCACCTCGAATTACGGCGAGTTCCCTGAACAGAAGGTCCAAGACCTCAACAGAAGGCCGAGGGATCAGCGAACCTTCTGACGCACAATGGTGCGTGCCGCTGCTGTCGCCCAGGTTTTTTCACCGGAGACAAACGCGCGAACAATCACGGGCCCTTTCACCTCGTCGGGCAATTGAATTGCCATCGTCGCCGGCGTGTCGGCGACAACCGTTCGCTGGAGTGTTGTGACGGTGGTCTCGTTAGGATCCCCATCAACGACCGCGCCGAGCGGGCGGTCAATCGACACCACCAATTGCCCTGAAATAGGACTGTTTAAATCGAGCGAGATCGGTTGGCCCGCGTCATGGCCAGGCGGAACCGTCATCGCGACTTCTTGTGGATGATGGAGTCGCAAAGTTGGGTCGCCAATCAAGTTGTACAGTTGCATGTGCTCGCGACGTTCACCCACCAAACTTGTTCCAGGTGGGCTGACGATGGCAGCGAGCGCATCGATCATGACCCGTGAGGTGGATTGATCCTCGGTCTGTTCCTGGTGCATCTGATTGAGTGTGCAAAGCCATGCATCCCCAAGACGCGGTAGTTTCTGTTCAAAGACGCCGTTGATCAATCCAACCGCTGCGGTTGCGTTTCCGTAGGGCATGGTGACGCGACTGCCGGCAAAGACGGCGATTGGCCCGCCGTCGCAAAGCAGCATTTCCTCGGCAATGGAATCTTCCGACGCGTCGAGCGCACCGGTATAGCAAGCCAACATCAGTGCAATCGGACTACCACCGTGCGGATGAGCGAGTTGTTGGACGGTCCGTTGATCGAGAACAGGTTGACCACTCGCGTTTTGTGGAACGCGATCAAGCGCGGTGACATTCCCGTGCCCCGCGTAGACCCAAAACCGCGAACCCAACTTGTAGCGTTCCAGAACGGCGTTGGTAAACGAGTCGTTTTTTGGGAAAAAGCGGTGCCCGGGACTGGCATAGGCAACGCAGCTTCGTGTTTCGGTTGGCAACACGTTTGTCAACACGCTCCGCGTGACCGACTCGATCGCCGCATCGGCGACCATGCCGAATCCGCCCACACCGCCGGTGAGTTGAACGTTGCCACGCCACGCACCAAAATCGACACTCTCTTCATGAGCGACGATGCGACGAACAAGCTGGCTCAATTGGTCAGCGTCGTCCACGGGCAAACGTCCGACCACCGCGTTCGGTTTTCCGTCGTTGTTGAAATCACCGTAGCTCAGGTCGGTCGCGAGCGTCGGTGGTGCTCCCCAGGCCGATGTAACTTTGGTCGGCTTGTAGTGGATTGGAACTTGCCTCAGCGAATTGCAGGGGGCGCCGATGACGGGGGCGTCGCCGACAAGCACCACATAAGTCGTTGACTCGGTTGCCACTTCGCGAATCTTCTCGAGCAGCGTGCTGGCATTTCGCTGGGACGGAATCACCTGAACCGAAAGCCCTTGAGCCTCACGGTGGTCAAGCCAAGGTTTTAGCGCAGCGCGAAAATTCTCCGGGCAGACGACCACTGCGTCTGCTGCAGTCGCCGACGGCACGGCCCCCACAGAACCTGTGACGATTCCGGCCAAAATTGCGATGATCCGTTGAAGTCTTGTCATTCAATCAATGCCGACCAATCGGCTAAGCTGCAATCATTCGTTAACATCCCTGCACTCAGCACCATTGTCTACTTTCCTCGCCCGTCGCCACCAGACCAATGTCCACTCCGCCAGCAAAGCCCAAGATTGCGATTTCGGTCGGCGATGCCGCTGGGGTTGGCCCCGAACTGGCGCTGCTCTGCGTTTCGCTGCCGGAGATCACTGAGCGGTGTGATCCCATTTTACTCGGCCCAGCCACCCTCCTTTCGCGAATCAGCCAACACGTCGGCCTGCCACCAGCCCCAGCGACGGTCGACATTGGCGACCTGTCCCCAGAGGCAGTCACACCCGGCCAATACAACGCAGCCACCGGAAAGGCGTCCTATGATGCGGTTTGCCGAGCGATCGAGGGGACACTTTCGGGTGAATTTGATGCCATCGTGACCGGTCCAATCCAAAAAGAGGCTTGGCAGGCTGCGGGCATCACGTTCCCCGGCCACACCGAATTGTTGGCCGAGCGAACGGGGACGACCGACTTTAGCATGATGCTCACCAGCGACGAAATCTCATGTGTCCTGGCAACGATCCACATCGCACTGGCCGATGTTCCCCAACAGCTGACGCAGCAAAAGATTGAACGGGCCATTCGATTGGCGGCCGATGCGGCAAGCCGCCGAAATCGCAGCGAGGCGTCACCGGCCATCACGGTTTGTGGACTCAATCCACACGCCGGCGAAAACGGGATGTTCTCGCACGGCGAAGAGTCCAACATCATCGCTCCCGCGATCGCATCAGCACGTGCACGAGGGATCAATGCTATCGGTCCCGTTTCGCCCGACACGGCATTCACCCCGGCCATGCGAGCGAACACCGACGCTTATGTTTGTATGTATCACGACCAGGGATTGATTCCACTCAAAGCGTTATCGTTTGATGATGCGGTCAATGTAACGTTGGGACTTCCGATCATTCGCACGAGCGTTGACCACGGCACCGCCATGGACTTGGCCTGGCAGGGCAAAGCGAATCATCGCAGCATGCTCGCCGCGATCAACATGGCAATCGACCTGTGTCCTCACAACGCGGATGGAACACAACTGACAACGCGCGATGGATAGCGAAACAATCAACGATCGTCAGGCGAGTCGCTGGAGCAACTTCGGAGAAGTGCTTCTGTTGGTCATGCTGTTCTTCCTCTACGCCGGCGACTTCCCGCCGATGGTGAACGAGGCGCACTACTTGGTCAAAGCGAAGAACTTTTGGCAACCCGAGTGGTGCCAAAACGACCTCTTCGCTGCTTCGGGAAAAGCGCACACCACGTTCTACTATCTGTTCGGCTGGCCAACACTCTTTGTGTCGCTCGAAACGACTGCATGGATTGGCCGGATTGTCGGATGGTTTCTCATCGCTTGGGGTCTTCACCGCCTGTCTGCAAAGCTGATTGGCGTCCCGTTGGCATCTCTTGGTGTCGCTACCCTATGGATCGCGGGCATCGAACAGGGCAACTTGGCGGGTGAATGGGTCATCGGCGGCATTGAAGCCAAAGTCCCGGCCTATGGACTCGTCTTGCTTGGTCTGGCCGAAATGGTCGACCGCAACTGGAATCGAGTTTGGCCGTTGCTCGGAGGTGCCGCCGCGTTTCATGTCCTCTCGGGCGGTTGGTCCGTGATCGCGGCCATGCTTGCTTGGTGGGTCACCGAGCGAAAACAGACCGACAGAAAACCGCTATTCACGCGGTGGCTTTTCCTCGGAGGTGCATTGTCACTGTTTGGATTGGTGCCAGCACTCGCATTGACGCTGGGGGCAAGCAGTGAAGATTCGGCGGCGGCAGCTCGAATCTACGCCTATTTTCGAATCCGACACCACTTGTTGCCGGCCGATTTCTTTTTCCATTGGTACGCTCGGCACATCGCTCTTGTCGTGATGACTTTGGCGATCGGGTTTCATGTTCGCCACCATCAACCCTGGCGGCGAATGACGTGGTTTACGATTGGTGCCATTGCCATCGCCGTCGCGGGGCTCGTCGTTGGCATCTTACCGTCAGTCGTGCCAGACCTTGCGGCAAAACTGTTGCGCTACTACTGGTTCCGACTCACAGACGCTGTCGTGCCCTTGATGTTTGGGCTCTTGGTCGTGCGGCTGATCGCCCATGCGAAACGACTCCCGCAGGCGGGGGCAATCGTAGCACTTGTCGTTGCGGTCTTGTTGGCCGGTAACAGTGCATTGCAACGACATTCCAAGGGCATCCCACCATCGGCGACTTCAAAACTGCTGGGCTGGCGCAAAACCTACACCGAGCAAGAACTGCTGCAAGCCAAGCAGACTTGGGAAACCGCGCGAGCAGCGGGAGAACCTGTGGGAACGTTCCGGCAGTGGAAGGAAAACCAACTGACTCAGGCGGAGCGTCAAGCGTTTGACGACTGGAAAGCGGTGTGCCGATGGGCTGCCGAGTCATCTGGACCCGACGACGTCTTCCTCACCCCGCGCCACCAACAGACGTTCAAGTGGTATGCGGGACGCGCCGAAGTGGTCAATTGGAAAGACGTCCCGCAAGATGCCGAGAGCCTACGCGAATGGTACCGGCGTTTTGGTGAAGTCTTTCCCAAACGGTTGGGAAGAATGCGCGTCACGATTCGCTACAGCTCGCTGCGCGAGTATCGTGAAAAGTACAACGTACGGTACATGATCGTCGACCAGCGCGTGGCTGGAACGAGCCTACCTTTGGTGAAGGTTTACCCGAACGTGTTTGACCCCAACGGGACTTACGCGGTCTATCAATTACCTTAAGCATCGCTGCGATCACGCGATCGGCCGGCCGGCGATACTACGTCTGCAATTCCGCTTCACGACGATGCTGGACGATCAGGCGGTTGTAGGCGGCAATCGTTTCTTTGCGTCTGAGGAAACCGAGTAGCTCTCGAGGGTCGTCTTCGGCGACCACAGGCAGCTCGTCAAGGTTGAGTGCCGTGAATTTCTGGAGAGCCGTGTTCAAGTCGTCTTCCGGCGACACCTTCACGATGTTCGAGGTCATCACATCCTCGGCATTGGCCAGTCGCCAAAGCGTTTCATCGTAGAGGTAGGCCCGCACGTCGTCGTCGGAAAAGATGCCGACCATCTTGCCTTCGCTATCGACGACGGGGAAATAGTGCTGGGTCGTTTCGGCAAGTCGATGGACGATATCATCGAGCGTGGTGCCCTGATGAATCGTCATGAAGTTGCGGTCTTTCTGGTAGACATCTTCGACCTGCAAGCCTTCAAGAACGTCGATGAGGAAGTCACCGCGGTGCGCTGGCGAATCCATCCGCGTCGGCACTTGTTTGCGATAGAGATGCCATCGTCCTGACAGAATAAACGTCAGCGTCGCGACCAACATCGTCGGCACCAACAGTCCAAAGTCGCCGGTTAGCTCACGAATCATGATGATCGTCGAAATGGGGGCGCGAGCGATCCCGGCAAAAAAGCCTGCCATCCCGACCACGGCATAGGCTTCAGGATAGGGCACCAGCGACGGAAACAACTGATGGGCAATGTGCCCAAACGCTGCCCCGGCGCAGCCGCCGATCACCATGGAAGGACCGAAGATACCCCCGGGCGCACCTGAGCCAATCGTCAGAGATGTGGTGACGATTTTGAATGCCGCGATCGTCGCCAACACTCCGATCGTCAGCGCGGCATCGCCCACCAGTGCACGCTGCAGCAACCCATAGCCCGTCCCCAACACACCAAGCAAGTTGCGGTCACCATCGCCAAGGTACCAGAGCGCGATTCCAATCACGCCGGCGAGAAACGCTCCGATCGCGGGACGAAAGTGCGGCGCAACCGGCAACTTGCCCATCAGCCCTTGAGTCGTGCGAAAACACTTGATGTAAGCCGCTGCAATCAAGAGCAACACGATCGCGAGCAACGCATAGAGAAAGAGCTCAAGGGGCGAATTGAGCGTGTGGCTAAGTCCCGCTCCGAAGATGGGTTGATACCGAACCCCAGCTGGGATGGCTTGCGTGTGAACGCTGTAGGCAACGATTGACGCGATCGCAGCAGGCACGATCACGTCGGCTTCCATATCGGCGTCGCTATAGAGAATCTCGGCAGCAAAAATGGCGCCCGCGAGCGGAGCGCGGAACATGGCACCGACCCCCGCCCCCATTCCGACGGCAAGCAAAATCCTGCGGTCGCGTGCCGAGAGGTGCAGTTCGTTGGCAAACCACGATCCGATGCCAGCGCCAATTTGTGCAATCGGACCTTCGCGACCTCCCGACCCGCCCGTTCCCAACGTGACGGCCGAAGCGATGGTTTTCACCAGCGGGACGCGCCGCTGGATCATTCCTTTCTTATTGTGAAACGCGTCGACCGCAGCATCCATCCCCGCCCCTTCGGCATCGGGGGCGAATTGATGGACCAACCAACCTGAGACCAGGCCGCCGCCGGTGATCACGACGATCAGCATGAGCGGTTGAAGATCGGTGATCGGGGCGTCAAAGAAACTGTATTCGCCAACCGCCTCGGCTTGGGGGACGCCAGCGAATTGGGCGAGCGACCAGCGATGGACCAATTGTGTCAGCGCATCAAAAGCGATGCAGGCAACGCCGACAATCAGCCCGACCATTGCGGCTAGGAGCGACCATTTTCCGGAAGCTTCAAGCTTCCAAGACTGGGCAAAGTGAAGGAGTCGGCTCACGAATCTGGGTTCCGGTTGAAACGAAGATCCGCATTCTACGGTGAAGCCGCCAATCTGTTTAGCGTCGACCCCCACGGGAATAGGCACGCATTTCGGTGCGTGGCAAGCGAAATCGGAAAAAACTTGCGCCCCCTTCGATTTTCTGACCTACGTTTCAGTCAGAGCCGGTGGTTGCCTTCTCTTAACTCACGACCAATGTCATGTCCGCTCCAAGAATAAAACGACGCCGAATGCGAAAAGGCCGCAAGAGTCTTGCGGCTGCGACGATTGAATTCGCCTTCATCCTGCCCTGCCTCGTGGTTCTCACGATCGGCACGATCGACCTGTGTTCAATGATGTTCCTGAAGGAGTCCGTGACGCTTGCGGCCTATGAAGGTGCCCGGCGTGGCGTGGGACGTGGAAGAACCAATGCCGATTCGACGGCACGGATCACCGAATTCCTCGAAGAGCGAAACATTACCTACGACACCTCAACCGTTGTCTCGTACAGCTCGCCCGGATTCGATGCGGCCGACACGCTTGAGAATGTCACCGTGACCGTCCAAGTGCCTTGCGCGGGAAACCTGCTCATCCCATCTCAATGGTTTGACAACCTCACGCTCTCGGCGAGTGTGACGATGCGGAAAGAGTACCAGAACTTGAACTAGTCCCTTAGTGATGCCCCTTAACTCGGTTGGCTAAACGTCAAGAGTCGAGTCATGAAACGTCAACGAAGAACAAAACGCCGATTCACGAAGAAACGCGACAGCCGATTGGGGGCGGCCGTCGTGGAGTTCGCGATCGTCGCCAATGTCATGGTCGTCATGACACTGACCTGTTTCGAGTTTGCACGCATGAACATGGTGCGCAACCTCTCACAGGATGCTGCTTACTTTGCTGCTCGACAGGCAATCGTCCCTGGTGCAACCAGTGCCGAAGCTGTCGACGAAGCGGAGCGGATCATGGACTCGCTGATCAGCAGCGGGTACACGGTCACCGTGAGTGATCTTGATGAAGAATCAACGGAGATCACGGTCACCGTCGCGGTCGACCTGACTCAAGTGGCGTTTTTCGCGCCGCTCTTTTTGCCCGATACCGAAATCCAGTCGGTCGCCCGGATTCGCACCGAACGATACGACGGTTTCTACCAACAGTAATCGCACCAACACGCTTGCCCTTTTCCACAACGTTGCCCCCAAACCTTGAAGTCTCATCATGAACGGCAGCCGAATTAAAAACCAACACTTCGTTTCCCGACGCGGACGTCGCGGTAGTGTGATGGCGTTGATGGCCTTTTTGCTTCCTGTCCTCGCTTTGCTGGCCGCGTTTTGTATTAACGCCGCGCAAATGCAGCTGACACGAACCGAGCTGTACGTCGCAACGGATGCCGCGGCCCGAGCTGGCGGACGTGCCTTTAGCGAAGAACAAACGGTCGCTGCGGCAAAAGACGCTGCCTTTGTCACTGCTGCGCTGAACAATGTCGATGGCCAGCCGCTGCAATTGCGGACTCAAGATTCAGCAAACGAAATCGAATTCGGCTCGACGACTCAGCCAGACGGCGTGACGGGACGTTACTACTTCGAAAAAATCCCCACCGCTCAAGTCGAAAGTGGACAAGTCGTCGCCAGTGCGATTCGCGTCAACGGCCGACGCGACGGTGGTTCGCTCTCCGGTCGCGTTCCGCTAATCATCCCCGGCCTGCTCAACGCAGACGAGTTTGCCGTCAACCAAATGTCGGTCGCCATGCAAGTCGACCGTGACATTTCCTTGATCCTGGACCGCAGTGGGTCGATGGACGATGTCGACTGGGATTGGCCCTACGGGACTTCGCCTTGGTACAACTCGACCATGAACGCAGGCGTCAACGCAGGGTTGCTGACGTACGGCTGGGGCGGCTACAGCTACGCTCCTGGCGTTTCGCAAAACGACTACATGACCTGGGCCTGGGAAGACCACTACGGACTGGGCGATGCTCCGCGAGCCGCTTGGGAAGATCTGGTCGAAGCAGTCAACGCGTTCCTTAACGTGCTTGATGGAACCAGCCAGGAAGAACAAGTGTCGGTCGCCAGCTATTCCAACTGGGCCAGCCTTGATACATGGCTTGAAAAAGATTTCCAGATCATTCGCAACACGGTCAATGGTTTGAACACCGGCGGGTCGACAGCAATCGGTCGCGGCATGCAGGAAGGAATCCAATCGCTGCTCGACTCGGCCGCACGCCCCTTCGCTGCCAAAACCATGGTCGTGATGACGGACGGTATCCACAACAGTGGCATCAGCCCCGTGTCGGTCGCTTCGGACCTGATGGGCAACTACAACCTGACCATTCACACCGTCACCTTTGGTGAAGGTGCAGACCAAAACTTGATGCAACAAGTGTCAAACATTGGTGGCGGAAAACACTACCACGCTGCCAATGGTGACCAGCTCGTCGCGATCTTCGAAGAGATCGCCAACAACCTACCTACCATTTTGACTAAGTAAACCAACCCTACCCCACCCCAAAACTTTGAACGCCTGCCGTGGATCATCCGCTTGGATGCTCCGCGGTTTTGGCGTTCACCCGCACCGGGACAAATCAAAGAGGTTCTCCGTGTCCGAAAAGAAAACGGAATCGACTGAACAAAAAGCTGAAGCCCGCAAAGCCAACAACGGTCGGCTGTGGCTGATGATCTCCTTCGTCTTCTCCGGCATCATCATGACCTGGGCACTCAGCTTGCCCTTCAGGTCGAAGGCGCTGACGTTCGAGGAAGGCAGCCCCGAGTCGATTGCCCAGCAACATTCGCGCAACATTTGGCTCGACCGGCGTTCGGAACGGGCTCAGTCCGAAGCGCAAGCCATTCGTGACCAAGCCATCGCGATGGACCAAGAGTTCATGCGTCAGCGTCGCGAACGTTTGCGACCTCGCGTCGTCCCCGGCAAGGTCGAAGTCCAACAGCATTGGGATCGACACGTCGAGTTGGTCGACAAGCAACTCAAAATGTTGGGCGATCCCGAAGAAGGAACGCTGCAGTGGGACGCCAAACAGGACCTTCTTGAATCGCTCGAGGACGCCCCCCTGTAGGGCCAGCTAGGCCCGCGATCACTTCGTTTCGTCGGCGACAGCCCGCCGACGTCGGCAACGACAGCCGAATTCTCCGGTGTTTGCTGCCGCAAGCCAACTTTTGGGGCGATCCGGGCCAAGGTCGATTTGGCAACTATGATGGTGGAGCCCGGCGGTCCGCCGATTCGCTTTGTCTCCTTTTCATTCAGTTCCGCACATGCGACGCACGAACCTTTTCTGGCATCCACGCAATCTCTTGGTCGTGGTGTTCCTTATCTCATTGGTCAGTATGTCACCAATGGCGGTCGCTCAGATGCGTGACGATCCCTTCCCTGATATTCCAGAGGGGACCTTCGACGAAGAAGAAAAGGACGAGCCAGAAGAGGAAAAGGAAGAACCGCAGGAAGAAGAAGTCCCACCGACACCGATAGTCATTCAACTGCTTGAGATCGCCGGTCGCGGCAACATTCAACTTGCCGAATCGACCCAGCGATTGACACGGCTGAATCGGTGGAAGGAAGTTAGCCAGCTCATTGAAATCGCGGGCTCTCGCCCGATGAGTGACGCCGAGACCGAAGAAGTGGCACGAATCATCGGACCGGCAAATTTGTTGAAGATACAGCTCAATGAAAAGGTCACTCCGGCTGGGCGTGAGGCGGCAAAACGCTTGGCCGACAAAGCAGCCAAAATTCGCCAAGCCCCCGAACGGCTCAAGAATGCGATCTCACAACTCTCCAGCAATCAAACCGATGTTCAACTAGGCGCCTCTCGACAACTACTTCAAGGTGGCAACCTTTCTGTTGTCGAGATCGTTTCCGCAATTGCCGCTGGACAGCGCGATGCCACGCGAGATGAACTGCTTCGGATCTTGATGCGTTTAGGTTCCGGCGGCGTCGATGCATTGCAGCAGGTTGCCATCTATGGAACACCTGATGCACGCCGCCACGCCACCGCAGCGCTCGCTCGCCTGGGGCGAGAAGAGTCGATGGCGGATGTGATCACAGCGTTGTACGCCGCCGATGCATCACCAGAGGAACAGGATTCGGCCAAAGGTATTTTGAAGCAACTGGGCTTGGAAACGCCATCACAGAATGCAGTCGTTCGAGGACTGGCACGACATCTTGAACAGTTGCTCAAGGTCGCGCGTTCGACTCCAAACGATTCCCAAATGGCAGAGGTTTGGGTGGTTGGTTCGGATCGCACTTCGGTCAACGCCGAGTTGACTTCGGTGATGATGGCCAACTATCGCGCAGCAGTGGACGTGGCGTCTCGATTACGGCGAATCGGTTATCTTCCCGCCGACGTTCAAACCAAAGTGGTTCTGACCGACGTTGGGTACCAAGTCCTGGTGGATCCCGATTGGGGTGATGCCGAACAAAAGGACGCGGTTCGAAAAGCCTACGGACAATCGGTGTCTGGATCAGCACTCTCGTGGGCGCTCGCGTCGGCAATCGAAAAAGACGATGAACCAGCGATGATTGGGCTGATTCGCTTGGTTGACACGGACAACGTGACCCCGCTTGCGATCGAGGAACTGCTTCGATCGGGTGACGCCAAAGTCACCCCGTTGGTTGAAGCGGCCACGCACAGCCGACCTCGCGTTCGGTTCGAGGCGGCATTGGTCGCCGCCAAACTTGCAGGCTCCACTCCGTATGCCGGTAGCAGCCGTGTCCGCAGAACGCTGGCGGAACTGCGAACGCTCGACAAACTGCCGACCGTCGTGCTCGTTGAAACCAGCCCCGAGACCATCCTTGTTCAGGAACAGATCCTCGGACAGATGGGTTACGAAGTCCGCATCGCCGGTTCGGTCAACCAAGTTCAACGGCTCATCCGCGACGGTGGCGATATCCGCATGATCGTTTCAACGACGAGATTGCGTGATGCCACGGCGATCGAGATGCTCGATCTCGTGCGTCGAACTCAACGCGGGCACCATGTCCCGATCGTTTTCTATGGCGAAGATGAAGTGATCGGCCTCGACTCGGAGCGTTGGGCCGCACCAGCGATACAGATCGAAAGACCCGTATCGACGTTTGCTTTTCGTGATTTGGTCACGCAAATCGACCGAATGCGCCGCTTGCCGCCGTTAACCTCCGTCGATCGGCAGCTTTACCAACAGGAAGCGGGGCATTATCTGACCAAAGCTGGCCCGCTTCGGTAGTTGCCCAGGCTATCAAGGCTACCGCGATGGGTCATTTCGGGGTATCGTCACTCCTGCTGGCATCGCGATTGGCGGGTATTGTGCGATTCCGGAACTGGTCGAACGAGCGTGCAACACCGTTTGGCGACTGGAGCACAGTGCACGCATCGGTCGTGGCGCTGCCGCGGTGCACGATGAACGTGCACTGAAAAACGGTTGTGCCAACGTTCCTCTCCCATCAACACGGAAACGGAAAGGACCCGACGCAGGCAACCGTAGTGACGTTTCGTGACGAGTTATGGCGATTCTCGGCATCCCACCTCAAGGGTCCGGCGGACCTCCCATCGAAGGAATCATCGGCACTTCGCCGGCGATGCAGGAGGTGTATCGAATTACGCGCCGCGTCGCAGGCAGCAATGCGTCGGTTTTGATTCTTGGCGAAACCGGTTGCGGCAAGGAATTGATCGCAAACGCCGTTCACAAACTTAGCCATCGCGGTGGCGGACCATTTGTCAAAGTCAACTGCGGTGCGTTAAGCGAAAGCTTGCTCGAGAGCGAACTCTTTGGCCACGTCCGAGGAGCCTTCACGGGAGCCGTCGCCAACCGCACCGGACGATTCGAAGCAGCCGACGGCGGCACCGTCTTCCTGGATGAAATCAACAGCACTTCGCTCACGCTGCAAGTGAAACTGCTCCGAGTGCTGCAAGAGAAAGAATTTGAACGCGTTGGCGACACCAGCACACTCAGCACCGATGCAAGAATCATTGCCGCCAGCAACCGAGACTTGATGCAAGAGGTCAAGTCGGAACGCTTTCGCGAAGACCTTTACTGGCGGCTGAACGTTGTCCCAATTGAGATTCCACCGCTGCGGCGAAGACGCGAAGACATCCCCGCGCTCGTGTCGTACTTTCTCGAGTACTACAACGAAGTCAACGATCGCTACGTTGTCTATTACGGACCGGGGGTGATCGAAGCGCTCCAGGACTACCACTGGCCTGGGAACGTCCGCGAATTGCAGAACTATATCGAACGTGCCGTCGTGATGTCGGAAACCGACGAGTTGACCGTCGACCTGCTACCCCGTTGCGTCACCAGTAGCGAAACGCCGGAAACGAGTGCAACCATCTCGGGAGACATCGATTCGCTGACTCGCGAAGTCGTGATGCGTGGCTTGAGCGACCCGAACGCGAAAGCTGGCGAAATCCATTCCGTGATCGTCGAACGAGTGGAGAAGGAATTGATCGCGCAAATCCTTGCTTCCTGTGGCGGCGTCCAAACTAAAGCTGCAACACGCTTGGGCATCAATCGCAACACGCTGCACAAAAAGATCAAAGACTACGGTCTTGATGACACTGCCGAGTAGCGTACTGGCTAGAGCAGCAGGAATGAGAACCCTGCAAGCGCGGCCACTTCCGTCGCCGTGGCACAACCACTGATCGGCAACAAGCCACAGCCACAAGGCAGGATCTCGCAACACTTGCAATCGCCTTTGCTTGGCAAGGTGCAATCCGCTCGCTGCTTGGCAATCTTGTAAGGCAACAGAAACGTGCCGCCAATGAATTGAACCGCCGAGACGCCATTCTGGAAATAACAGAAGTGGTGCCCGCATCGCTCGAGGTTGGGTTGTTCGTAATACAGAGGACGATGACGCATCGGATAGCTGTACCGATCGGGGCCAGGAATTTCTGCGGCGAAGGAGGTGACGAGCAGCTCATCCGACATGGGCACTCGCACATCGACCGGGGTCCCTGACTGACTACTTTGAGTGTCGACGACGATTTGGCCGATCGGTTTTCGCAGCTGAGCAAGCTGGTCGTCAAGTGACCTGCCACTTGGCCTGGCTGGTTCCGTATCGACTACCTCGAACTGAACCTGCTGCAATGGACGAGGATCGTGGCGAGATGCAGGTATCGGTACCGGCGCGGCAACCGCCGTTTGGTCTCCAAGTCCGATTTGCTCAGGCGTCGCGGTGCGGATGATTTGTGCGAGCGAAGCCGTTGTCCTCGAATCCTCGAAACGGTTCGGCTCTTGCGAAACGACGGTGCCGCAAAACAACCAAGCAATCACAACGGCCGGCAGGCTTTTCGACAACATGATCGGTCCATCTCGCAGCGAGGTTTCTAGGGTGTCACACCTACTCGCTATCGATTCCCCATCCGGCCGGCCGCCAGCAAAATCGGAACAGTCGTCAAGGTTCCCCCAGCTTCACATCGAGACAGTGCCCGTGAGCCGCTGGCCGTGAGGCCTCGGGCCCTTGCCGACGCGTGAATGCGAGTAAGGCCCGGCCGCTCACGCGATCGCGGCTCAGCAAACCGGCGGATGACGCCGCCGGCTGTGATTTACCGCCCTCCGGGCTCAGCGGGACTTTGAAACTGTAGCCCGGAGGGCGAAATATCCGTGCCGGTGGCGTGAGCCACCGAACCGAAGACCGAGAGCACGACCTCTCCCGCGAGCGGGAGAGGTCGAACGAAAACTAGAAATCGTCGAAACCGCCTCCGAAATCATCGAAGCCGCCTCCGAAATCATCAAAGCCGCCTCCGCCGAAATCACCGCCCCCGCCAAAGTCTTCAAAGCCACCACCGAAATCGTCGAACCCGCCGGCGTCATAGTCAAAGCCGCCGCCATAGCCACCATCGAAACCGCCGCCATAGCCGCCATCGAATCCGCCGCCGCCGTCAAATCCACCATCGAGGCCGCCACCAGGTTCAAAACCACCGCCGGGCGCGAAACCGCCATCGAATCCGCCGCCGCCGTCAAATCCACCATCGAGGCCGCCACCAGGTTCAAAACCACCGCCGGGCGCGAAACCGCCATCGAATCCGCCGCCGCCGAATCCACCCAGGTCACCAACATCGATGTCTTCGATGCCGCCCCCGATGTCGCCCAGGTCAACATTGTCGAGCGAACCACCGAATCCGCCCTGGTCCATCGCGCCCAAGTCCATTGCGTCCAGATCCATGTTTCCGGTGTCGAGATCACCAAAGTCGAGGTTACTCTCGATATCGCCAATCCCTAGATCGCCAAGGTCCGCCGTCTCACCCTCTGACAGGTCATCTACGCCCAAGTCCGAGAGGTCCGACTCAACTTCCGTCCAAGCGTTGTCGGTAACCTGATCGCCCAGTTCATCACGGACCGCATCCCATTCGTCGTTGGTAGCGGCGTCGAGATCCTTTAAGTCTTGGTCACTCAGATTCCTCAGATCATCGATCGCCTCTTCCAACCGCAACCGATCCTCAGCGGGAAGGTTGACCGCATCAAGCCGATCGAGAATTCTCTCGATTTCCCGATCAATCTCTTCGCCAAGAATGATGTCGCGGATCCACTCACGATCTTCCTCATCACGAATGAATCGGTACAGCCAGAGTGCATCCCCGGCGACCCTGTAGAGAAGTGGAAATCGCGGACCTCGATAAATCCGACCGCTACCGCGAACAACGCGTGATCGCGAACCGGTGGTTCGGCGATAGGTTGGCCGAGCCGCGACGCGGTTTTGAGTTTGCGACTGAGTCGGCCGCGTCGTCGCTGCCGACTTTGGTTTCGCTTGGTGTTTGCTGAGCGTCCACCGTCCCGCTTGAAATCGGAAGGTATAGATCCCTGCTGAGTCGATTTTCTGTGGCGCCCATCGCGCGTCATTCTTGGCGCCGGTCCAGATTTCAATTTCGATCGGGAACTTCTTTGGACTCAACACGCTCGCCTTTTTGGGCGCAACGGTCTTGCGAACCTTTCCCACTTTGAACGTCGCGTCATATCGGTCAACGTTGGCGATCACGACTTTGCCGTCAACGCTAACCTTGGCAGCGCTGGAAGGTTGTGAAATAGCGATGACCAACATCAACGAAACTGCGACGGTCACTGCAGATCGGTGGGGTTTGGAAGTCATTCTTATCTCCTGACGCGATGCGTCGATGTTTCGTGCTTTGTGTTTGGATGGATTGGCGCTGGAATCGTGTGCAATCGACTAGGGAGTCGGTCCCGATGGTGGGACACTCGCAAAATGAACGCGAGGGAGCTTCCCGAGCGAGTCGACCGTCAATTCAAAACTCGAGCCGTCCTCACTGCGGTGAAATCCAATGTCGCCACCGCGGTAGGGATCCTGGGGTGTGCTGCCACCAAAACGATCAGCAACTTCTTTGATTGACTCGGGATACTTGCCCTCGTCCTTGCTCGCTGCGACGGCTAGAGCGACGCGCAGGATGGTCCGTTCCGCATCATGCTCGCCAATAAACACCGACACTTCGACTGGATCGACCGAAGTGTCATCATCGAGGACCTTTAAGAGCGACTTGTACTTTTGCTTCAAAGCGATCGCTCGCTGAACGCGGGCCTTGGCGGGCAAGCTCACGCAGGCACCGATCGCCTCGGTCAGTCGATTGCTGCTCGAACGAATCTTCGCCAAGTAGGACCTGAAGTTTTTGACGGATTCGAACGTTTCACTCGGCACACCCTTTTGCGTGCAAACCTCAATCGCTTTCTTGGCATCCTGCTTTGGATCGCCCGACGGCTCGATACCGTAAGAATCAAGCAACTGGTAGGCCCACGGGCCATCCGGATAGTTGAGTGCGAGCCGCTCGATTTCAAGTGCCAGAATGCTGGACTCGCGGGTAATGACCTGTGCCGGTTGAACCAACGTCGACTGCAACGACTCGAACAGTCCAAATGCTCGAGCAACAAGAGGCCGTGAGGGGCAATGACATGCCCAACTCGCGAGTGCGTAATAGTTGTTCCGCAGAATCTCGATGCCAGCCAGCGATTCAATCAAGGTGTTCTGTTGGTTGAGATGTCGTCCCAGACGCAAGCCGTCAAAGTAGATGATCATCGCCCCCTGCCAATCGCCACGCGACTGTGCGAGCGCACCGCGAAGGGTCAGCAATCGCCCAATCTTCACCAACGGTTCCACGTGAGGCAGCTGCACAGCGGCACCGCCTTGGCGGAAATCGATTCCAAAGTCACAGTGGTGGGCCCGCGTTCCTGCCGCCGCAGATTGCACGGCAAATCGCCCCTTGGTCAGCAGCCGCTCGATCGACGCAGGAAGTTGCTTCTCAGGCACGGACGGCAAGACTTCCCAAATCGGCTTGGACAGCACTCGGGTGTCGTCAACATTTGCCAAATGGATGATGGCCCGTTGGTAGTCAAGCGCCGCGTTGGATCCCGACGCTGGGAACGGTTCGGCGAGCGTTCCGTTTTGAGCCAAGCAGTTCGGTTGATTCGTTAACCCACCCCACAGAAGCGACACAAAGAGACAAATTCGGATCACGTGTTGTCTACTCATTGGTTGCTCTCCTTGAAACTTGAACTCGTGTTGTCATGCTCCAATAGTTGAAGCAATTGGTGGGGCACTTGCAAATGACGCTGCCATCAAGCTTCCCTAAAAACGTTGTAGTTTGACATCGCTTGAAGCCTCACACTCCCACGCGCTGCGACGACAACTCAGCCGAATGGGGGTCAGTGTTTTGTTAACGTGCATTCTGGCTACCATAATGTCTTCACTCGGACACCCCACGCTGTTCGAGATTGGCGTGCCCACCACGGATCTTCAATGAATCTTGTCACCGCTTGCATTCGGCTTCGTTCCGTTTGCCTCATCGCAATATCGATTCTCTCGGCCTCTCCTTTCACCACCGCCCAACAGGTCCCCGACGACGCAGAGCGGTTTCCGTTTGTGATCCCAGGTGATGATGCGTTTGAGTCTCTCACCAGTCGCCGCGTTTTGCTTGACGCACCTGCCGGCAAAGCGGGATTTGTCAGGGTCCAAGACGGCCACTTCTACGCCGGCGACGGGCGTATTCGTTTTTGGGGCGTCAACCTCTGCTTTGCGGGCAACTTCCCGAAGCATGAAGATGCCGACACGATCGCGCCCCACATGGCCAAACTCGGTATCAACGCAGTCCGTTTTCACCACATGGATGGCCAGAGCGCACCGTCCGGTGTGTGGGCGCGGGACCTCGTTGATGGGCACCGAGTTTTTGATGACGAGATGGTCGACCGCCTCGACTACTTTCTAGCCAAACTTCATGAAAACGGAATCTATGCCGATTTGAACATGCACTGCAGCCGCACACTCAGTGAAGCCGAGGGGTTTCCGCCGTTGACAGGAGCACCTTGGTGGGCGGGCGCGAATAAGTGGGTGATGTACTACGACGCCGACGTGCAAAGCAAAGTAAAGGACTACTGTCGCGAAATGCTGACGCACAAGAATCCTTACCGAAACCATTTGGCACGCGTCGATGATCCAGGCATCGCGCTAGTCGAAATGCTCAATGAAAACTATTTCAGCAAGCAGGGCTATTCGCTGTACCGCAAGCTGCCACGGCGTTTTCAATCTTCGTTGATCAAAGCCTGGAACCGGTGGCTAACCACGCAATACGGCGACACCAAAAACATGGTCGCTCAATGGGGGCAACGACAGCCGATCCTGCGGGATCCATTGTTTGATCCGAGCTTCGATCCAGGGGCGACCCATTGGCAGTACAGCTTGGACGAAATCGAGTTGGGTCGATCAATCAAAGCGGCCGAAATCGACGGCGTCGGAAAAGTACCGGCCGTGCGATTCGAGCCCAAACGACGCACCGAAGAAAATCACGGTATGCAACTTTCCGTGGTCGACCTGACCGTCGAGGCCGATTCCCCCTACACATTCGAGTGCTGGGTGCGATCGGATGAACCGCGGTCGGTCGGTATCGAACTGAGCACTGCGCAAAATGGCGATTGGCGATCACTGGGGATGTTCGAAAATGTCGCCTCCACAACGCAGTGGACCAAGATCAGCCGCGTTGTCTTCCCCTCGGAGTCGATTGCCGATGGCGCAAACCTGCGATTGAATTTTGGCATGTCGGCAGTCCCTGTCGAGTTTGCGGGCGTTAGCCTCCGCCCAGGCGCCGCAGCCAACGCCCTGCCCAAAGACCAAACGCTTGAAAGCCTTTCTGTTGCCATCCCCGACGCGGGTTCGCCCGTTGCGGCTCATGGTGACATGCGTCGTTTCATGGTCGAAACCGAAATCGCTTGGGTCACCGAGCTGAAACGTTTTCTTCAAGAAGACCTGGGCGTGAAAGTACCGATCATCGCCAGCCAAGCGAATTACCACACTCCCGAAGTCAACCTGAAACTGAACGACTTCATCGATGTGCACAACTATTGGCATCATCCGATGTTCCCCGCCGGCGCGATGTGGAGTGCCGATAAATGGACGGTGGGTAATGAACCAATGGAAGCCGATCCGACGCGATCGGATTGGCCAACCAACTCATTGCTGATGCGAACGGGATGGCGGTACGCCAACAAACCGATGACGCTGACCGAGTGGAACTACCCCGAGCCTAGTCCCTATTCGTCGGGCTGCGTTCCGTTGGCTGCCTCGCTCGCCGCGCTGCAAGACTGGGATGCCGTCTTCTTTTTCGACTTCGATGCGTCGTCCAAGACATCAGACGATTGGAACCGGAACCAAACGATCAACTTCTTCAGCTTCAACGGACAACCGGTCAAGCTCGCAAATCTTTCGGTTTTTGCCAACGTCTTCCTGCGCGGCGATTTGGCGCCGCTTCGCAATCAGCGGCTAGCACCGATTGGCTCGCCCATCGATGGACGGCACGCTTTGACCCATCGACTTGCCGTGTCGCCGACCGTCACCAAAGCCCCTTCGTTGCCAGAGCCAAGTACGAATCACCTGAGCACTCCGGATGGACGATTGAGCTGGAAATCGGAGCCACCCACAAAGGGTTTTCTGAAAATCAATACCGGTCGAACTCAAGGTGTTTGGGGAACAATCGGTGACCAGAACTACCAAACCAAAGATATGGAATGGCAAGTCGGCTCGATCGATCCAAATTACGCCACCTTGGTTTTGACCAGCCAAGACGGTGCACCCATCACCAAAAGTCGAAAACTATTGCTGCTGGCTTCAACTCATACAGAAAACGAGAACATGGGTTGGAACGCGCAACGCAACAGCGTTGGCAAGGATTGGGGGCAAGGTCCGACTCAGGTCATGGGCATGAATGCCAAGGTGACACTTGAGAACAAGCAAGTCACCAGCGTTTACGCCCTTGATGGCAAGGGGCGACGCGTCGTTGAGATTCCTACCAAACGCAAAGGCGACGCGATCAGCTTTGAAATCTCGCCAAAGTACCAAACCCTTTGGTACGAAGTTTCGGGTAACCGGCAGAAGGCGAAACCCTTTGCGTGGATCAACCCGCTTCCCAAACTCGACGCCAAAGGGTTAAAGCACGGGACGTTCGAAAGTCGCTTGGCGAAGCAAAAGGTTGGCTATGGCATTCTCTTGCCGGACGGCTACGAGTCGTCCGATGCGCGTTACCCAGTCGTGTACTACCTGCACGGCGGACGGCCTGGCTCGGAAGCCAAGAGCGCTCGACTCGCCGAACAAATGGTTCGCATTCGCAAAGAGCACGAACTTGCTCCCGTGATCTACGTCTTCGTCAACGGCGGTCCGGTCAGCCACTACAACGTGCCTGATCGAATCGGTGTTGCTGGACAACCAGATGCCAATGGCGCTGACGTCTTCATCCAAGAATTGATTCCCCACATTGATGCAACCTACCGTACGATTCCCGATCGATCGGCACGAGGACTCGAAGGGTTCTCGCAAGGAGGCCGCGGGACGATGCGACTATCGCTGCGATACCCCGAGTTGTTCAGCAGCGTGGCGGCAGGCGGCGGAGGATACGCAACGGAAAAGCGCATCAGCGAATCGCCCGATTCAGCCGAGTCGGAATTGTTGCGGTTTTCCAAGGGCGACAACACGTGGGACTTGGCTCGACGCTACGCGGATCGAAACGACGCCCCCAAGTTGAATCTGATGATCTACGTCGGCACCGATGGATTCAATTACGAAAACAACTTGGACTACATGGAATTCCTCCAAGACCTGGGGATCGCCCACCGCCCACTCATCGTCCCTGATGTTCCACATTCAGGGACGAAGATCTATGAAAAGCAGGGGCTTGAGATCATGCGATTCCACGAACGTAACTTCCGCCGCTAGCTGGACGCGTGAAAGGCCCGACGTGTGAAAAGCCCGACGCTAGCGCGTTCGGCTCACTTCCTCGTGACCCCGCTCCGCGTGGTCACGCACTCTTCGGACGCTCCGCGTCCTCTTCCTAGCGCATGCGACTCAGAAACGAGCACCACGGTCTAGCCGAGCGCGAGTCGTAGGGCTGGGCGGGCCGACCGACAGGGGAAGTTGGTTTCATCTTGATCATCGGGCTGGGGCAGATAACCTGACAGCTCGCCAAGAGATCGACAGTACAGTTCGACTCATCACTTGAATCCGAATCTGTTCCGGCATTATCGCCGAATCCTCCCACCACAGCATGTCACGCATGAATCGCCTACCACTTCTTGGGTTGGCCACCGCAATCGCGTTGGCCGTTTGCCCTTGTGTCCTTCACGCTGAACCGGACACTCGACCGAACGTTGTCTTCATCTTTGTCGATGACCAGGGCTACTATGACCTCGGTTGCTACGGAGCAACGGAAGTGCAGACGCCCAACATCGACGCGATGGCGGACGAGGGCACGCTGTTTCGCGACTACTACGCGGCTGCTCCCATCTGCAGCCCCTCGCGTGCCGGACTACTTACCGGCTGTTATCCGCGCCGCGTTGGCAACGAGATTTGGGTGCACCGTGCCGACTCACGATTCGGCATCCATCCCGATGAGACGACGATGCCCGAGTTGTTTCAAGCTGCAGGTTACAAGACGGCATGCATCGGCAAGTGGCATCTTGGTTTTCATGAACCCTTCCTGCCCACTAACCAAGGATTTGATCACTACTTTGGATTGCTCCACAACCTCGATCCGGTCGAAGTCATCTACTTCGAAAAGGAAGGTGGTGTCCCGTTGGTTCGAAACGGCAAGGTCGTTCAGCGCCCCGCCAACCCGGCCGAGTTAACCCAACGCTACACCGACGAAGCGATCGACTTCATCACGCAAAACAAAGACACACCGTTCTTCTTGTATCTTCCTCACACAATGCTGCACAATCCGCTCGGTGTCAGCGACGAATTCAAAGGCCAATCGCAGTGGGGTGAGTACGGTGATGCAATCGAAGAACTTGACCACAATGTCGGTCGGCTTTTTGAGACGCTTAAAAACCTTGGTATCGATGACAACACCATCGTCGTTTACGCATCGGACAATGGACGTGGTCCCGGCCGCACACCGAAACAACCCATTCGTGGCCGCAAACTGTCGACTTACGAAGGTGGCATTCGCGTTCCGGCGATCGCCTGGGGACCAGGAATCGGGTTGCAGTCGGACGCAAAATCGTTTGCGGTCGTCCGTGCGATGGACTGGTATCCAACACTCGCCTCGCTGGCTGGAATCGCAGTCCCGGAAGGAATTGTGATCGATGGTCGTGACATCAGTCCGCTACTCAAGGGCGAAACCAAGTTTGTGCCGGGGCCCGCGCTCAAAAAGTCTCTCAATGCGTCCCTCCCGTTGCGTCGCCGTTGGGATCCACCTCAAGAATGGGCCTCGATCATCAAACGCAATGAATTTCACGAAGCGTTTTTCTATCACGGCAGCCAAGGCGCGCTGGCCGCAGTCCGCTGGCGGAACTGGAAGCTCTACCTGAATCCGTCGTTGGAACTCTACGATCTATCAAAGGATCCGGGTGAAAAGACGCTTGTGCGAAATGGCGAAATCACGCGAAAGCTTCGCGGGATGGCCGTGCTGTTCCAAGAAGAAATGAGGCTCGACGCGCGCCCCGCTGGCTCGGTGCCGCATTCGCCCGGTGGCAAGACGACCATCCCGCGGCAAGTCCTCGCTGGACTCAACCAACAGCTCGACGTCACCTATGCCAAGTATGGCGACCGCACACTTGAGATGGATATCTACCGCCCCAAGGAAGCATGGGGAAAACTGCCTGCTGTGGTTTGCATCCATGGTGGCGGATGGTGGAAGGGGGACCGAACGAGTCACACCAAGATCGCTCAAGCGTTGGCGGCACGCGGGTATGTGGCGGCTACCATTTCTTATCGCCTCAGTGGCGAGGCACCGTTTCCTGCCGCGATCCAAGATTGCAAAGCAGCAGTCAGGTTCTTGAGAGCCAACGCCGATGAATTTGGAATCGATACCAACAACATCGGCGCGATCGGGTTGTCGGCGGGCGGGCATTTGACCGCGTTGCTGGCGACATCAAGTGGCACACCCCAGCTGGAAGGCGACGGCGGCAACGCATCCTTCAGCAGCAGCATTCAAGCTGCGGTTCCGATGGGGGCGCAAACGCATTTATTGTCGGAACGAACCAAAGAGATCTCGTCGATCGAAGAACGCGGAAAGATCTGGCGCCAATTCTTGAGTGGGTCGCAAACCGAAAACCGCGAAAACTACACACTTGCATCGCCGCTAGCGCATCTCGATGCGAACGACCCACCCTGCTGGTTCATCACGGGCCAGAAGGACGATCCGAGCACCCATGCGGACGAGTTTCGGGCCCAAGCTCAAACTCTTGGCGTCGACACCAATGTCACTGTGATTGACGACGCCCCGCACGCCTTCCTGAACAAGCAAGCGTGGTTCAACCAAATGATCGAAACCGCGGACCGTTTGTTTCAACGAGAATTGAAAGACTAGCAATCCGGACGCAGAGCCAGCAACGTTACTCGGCAACGAGTTCGCGAATACGCTTCTCGAGACGTAGTCGCCAAGGCTTGATGTCCGTGCCCTTGGTTTGCGTCAGCAAGATGTAGATGACGTCGTTCTCGAAATCGATCCAGCAACTGGTTCCAGAGGATCCCGTGTGCCCAATGCCGAGCGTCTTGCCTCGGGCACGTTTGTGCAGGGAAAAGCCACCCCGAGTCTTAAGGCTTGGCGGGTAGGGAGCCAGCATTTTGCCGAGGACTTGCTCGTTCAGAAAAACCTTGCCTCGGTGCTTCCCACCATTGCGAAACATCATCAACCACTTCGCGAGATCTGACGAAGTGGAAATGATCGCGCCGCCTGAGGAGCTGTACATGTTCTTGGGCGGCACAAACCGTTTGCGATCGGCAACGAGTTGCCCCTGCTTTCCGTAGCGATACCGAGTCGGCATTTCGGCAACGCGTTGAAGGCTTTCGGCGTCACGATAAAAGGTGCTTGTCATTCCAAGTTGATCCGTGAGCACTTCGACGAGCATCTCGTTGCGTGGCGTGTCGGTCGCAACTTCCAAAACGCGAGCGGCAACGTCCGTTCCGATCCCGCTGTAGGCGTACCGAGATCGCGGCTGGCTTTCGGCTGGAATGTCGGTTGCATAACGTGCGACCACATCGCCAAGGGGTTTGCCAGCGGTCCAACTTGCGAACCAGGGACGCCCCCCTTTAGCTTCCGAATGACGCAGTCCCGATGTATGCGTGAAGAGCTCGATCGTTGTCGGCGGTCGCGACTGCGGCTTGCCCGACTCGAGCTTCAGCCCAGCGAACTCAGGTAGGTACTGAGTGATCGGAGCGTTCAGGTCAACCTCACCCTGCTGAGCCAATCGAAAGGCGACCGTGCCGAGCATCGGTTTGCTGATCGATGCGATGATGACTGGCGTCTCGGTCTTGAACGACGTTTTCGAATCGACGTCGGCGTACCCAAAGCCAACATTGAAGGTGACCTCCCCCTCTTCGATGATCATCAACGTGCCACCTGCAACGGTGCCTTCCTCCACCGCCGCATCAAGCATCTCTTGGACTTCGCCAAAGTCGGTCGCGGACGCGGGGAGAGAGAAAAAGGCGCAAAGCCAAAGAAGTCGAAGTCGAAACATGGGGTGGGCTTTTTGAGGGTTGGCTATTGGGTGGGACCCAAATTGTAGCTGCGCTCGCACCCCGCAGGCCGACCGAGCAGCGACAGCAACGTCCGACCGCCTACGCGATCACAGCACACATAAGTTTGTAGTCCCGCCTTCAGGCGGAAGAGCCTGAAGATTCCGGCTAAAGCTCGGTACTACGAACTGGCGGCGGTGGCCCTCCCGCAGCAGGCCTCGACCTTCTAAGCTGTATGGTTCGCCCAGCGCCCCCACCTCCACCTTGGATCACCGACCAAATGGCCGCGACCGATACAGATATCTTTTCCCAACTCGCCGACAAACGTGAAACGCCGGCCGACATGCTCGACCAAATGGTTGACCACTTTCGTGCCACCGAGCAACCGATGGAGTTGTTCGAGGCGTTGAAGATGCGAATTCGCAGTCAGCTTGACCTGCCATTGGTCACCGAAGAGAACGAACCTTCACGCCCAGAGGATGTCGAACGTCAGCTCGAAATCGGATTGCTCGACGCGTGCCGCGAAGCAGGAACGATGCTGATGAAACAGGGACGCGTCGGAGAGGGCTGGATGTACTTGCGTCCAACCGGTGACGCCGAACTCGCCAAAGAACTGTTGGCCGATCACGAGATCACCGAAGAAAACTACGACGAGATGGTGCAAGTCCTTTTGCACGAAGGCATCGATGTTGGCCGAGGCTTTCAAGCTGTGATCGACAACCAGGGAACCTGCAACTCGATCACGCTTTACGAACAAGCGATCGTGTCACGCAGCAAAGCCGACCGCAAAGCAGCGGCGTCGCGTTTGCTCAATCATCTTTACGGCGAACTGATCGAGCTTGTCCGAAATGACATCGCCTCGCGTGAAGACGCCCCCGGCGACGAAGAAGACTTGGCCCAAATGGTCGAGAAGCGAAAATGGGTCTTGGGCGAAGGCGGCTACCATCTCGACACGACCCACCTTTCGTCGACCGTTCGTGTTGCGACACAACTGGAAGACCCCGACGAACTTCGTAAGGCTTGGGAGCTAACCCAGTACGGGCGACGGCTCAACCATCAATTCCAATACCCAGGCGAAGAACCGTTTGTCGACTTCTATCCCGCACACTCGGCCTACTTCTCGGTCTTGCTCGGTGAGAACATTGACGCGGGGTTGCGGATGTTCGAACGCAAGGCACGCAGCGTCGATGTTGCCGAACACGGAACTGCGGCGATTGAAGCCTATGTTGATTTGCTTGATCGCGTTGGTCGTCCTGCCGATGCGGTTGCCGCCTGCGTCGAACTTGTGCCGAGCGATTTGCCCCCCCAGCGGATTGTGCCATTGTTGATTGACATCGCCGGACGAGCCAAAGCTGCAGGAGATCTGTCGGCCTTTGACACCGCGCTTGAGTACTGCAAGAGTCACAACGATGTGCTTGGCTACGCCGCCGTCCTGCACGCTGCGAATTCTTAGTAGGGAAAGCGGCCATCCATGTCGGACGACGCAAGCTCGATAAGAAACCGACTTAGACGCTCGACCATCACGTCCATCAGCCGCTCACCCTTTTCCGCGGTGGCGGGATGAGGGTTGCCGCAGCCAGTGTTTGTGGTCAACAAATGCCAGGGCCGGCTGATGCTGACCCAACCGTTGTTGATCGCTTCAAATCGCGTTGTATTCGGTTCGCCCTGATCGGCAGCAAGTGAACCGTCGGACCGGGTTTGCACGAGATGGCTGAAATAAGCCAGCCCAAGTGACGTTTCCATTTCGCCAGCATGATCACCGGCATCTTCAAAGATTTCAGGGTGAACATCTTTGCTGAGCCCACTGAACCAATCGCACAGGAACAACTTAACGGGCGTTCGGTTCATCCACTCACGCACGGCGGGCTTGAAGTCATTTCCGCCGTGTCCGTTGAGCAACAGCAGTTTCTGAATCCCGTTGTCGGCTAGCGACTGCGCGATGTCGCCGATCAGTGCCGACAAAGTGCTCGGACTCGCATTCATCGCCAACGGGCACTTCGCCATGTTGGTCTCGGTGCCATACGGAATCGTCGGCAACAAAACGACGCGCGCGCCTGCCTGCCAAGCTACCTCGCAGGCGCGATCGCCCAACGCTTCCACTTCATAGGTGTCAGTGCCGTAGGGCAAGTGCAAATTGTGAGGCTCCGTCGCGCCGAACGGCAGCACAGCGGCACGAATCGGATTGGCTTGAATCTCGGCCAGATTCGATTCGGCCAAAATCCAAGGACGCATCTTGTCGGACATAGAAACTCAATGGTCGTCGTTGTTGGTGGAATCGCCGCATTGCCAGAGTTCCTGCGACGGAATCCGCAGGGCGCGGTTGAACTTACTTGAACAGTTCTCCCACGCAATCGTCGCGGTCAACTCAACAATCTCGTCATCACTGAAAAACTGCTTCACCGTTTCGAACAGTTCTTCGTTCACATCGCGGTCCGAAAACGTGATCGCGTCGGCATACCGTAGCGCCGCACGCTCTCGTTGGTCAAACAGCGAACTGTTTTCGTAGTCGCCGATCGCCATCAGCTTTTCGGCCGAAACACCCTGGTCGCTGCCAACTGCAGCGTTAATGTCCTGTCAGAAAACACATCCGTTTAAACTGGCGACACGCCGATTGATGATGGAAGTGAGCGACGCGTCGAGGAGTCCGGATTGGGCCAATCCATCCCACATGCCAACGACCGACTTCATGATCGTTGGACGCCGCGCGTACACTTTGTACGGCAGCAGAGGCTCGCCCCAAGCTTGAGCCTGACGCTGAAAGACTTCGCCTGTTTCGTCATCCGGCGCGTTTGAGACACCTTCCACTCGCATTGCCGGTTCGTCTCCCGCTGGCGATCAATCAGGTCAATCAATTGAATTACAGGTACATACCGACAAATCCGCCGGCAGCGTCGCTCTCGTCTTGGATCTCTTTGATCCGTTGTTCGGTCTTCTCAAGATCCCCCGCCTCGATGTAGCGATCAAACTCCACCAGGACGGCATGCTGCACGCTTTCTGACAAGAAACCGACAATCGGCTCGCTCAACCAGTTGCAAGTCTCCGAATCGAGCTTGACGTTGATCTCGAGCCCTTTCGTTTTGCGATCCGTGGTGTCGGTCATCACCGTTCCCTCAAACGCAAAGTTGACGGTGCCGCGTTGCGGGTCGTTCGTCAAATGGTACGAACATCGACCGCGATGCAGGTAGTAGGTGTTGTGCGTCCCATGGCGTCCCATCGCCTCTTTGACGCGCAACACAAATTGTTCGTACACCGGCGATGCATCAACGGGGACATCTAGCCGCGTCACGCTTCGCAGCGGCAAACAATCAAATTCAATTTCGACCCATTGTCCCAACACGGCTGTATCCTTCCTTCAATTGATGAGCGTGATCGCCCGTTTCCGATGCCTACACGGTAACGTGCACAACGTGGCCTGACGAGTCCTTTGCCTGTTTCTGCCCAGCGACGTCCTACGATCAGCCGAAACGCGATAGCGCGAGGTTCTCTCATCCGGTGAGCCGTGATCGCGTCAGCGGCCGGACCTTCCACTCCATTGCCCATAACCCGAACGTCCGTGATTCTTGTGAGCGGTACGCGTAAGCGTCGGGCCTCTCCCAGAGACGCAAGACGATGGTAAGGCCCGACGCTAGCGCGTACGGCTCAAGATAAAGAGGACGCGGAGCGTCCGAAGAGTGCGTTCCCACGCGGAGCGTTGGAACGAGGGAAGAGAACAAACATCCGATAACCCGCGATCGCGTCAGCCAAGGTAGGTCATGCTGTGCATGACACCTGAGGATTGTCATGCGGAGCATGACCTACGAGATCACGCGTTGGGTGTGTCTGCGATATCGACGTGACCATCCAGCTCATCAAACCATTGACGCGCCAAGCCGAGAAACTGCCCCGGTGATTCTTCGCAGACCTGCCACGAGGAAGCGTCTGAACAAAAGGACCTCTCCGTCTCGTCCAACCACTTCTGCAAGACCTTCAGGGCGGACGCCTGTTCGTCCTCGGTGAGAGGTGTTTCCAGCAGTTGCAATCGGCCGCCGCTGGATTGCTTGGCCAGTCGCATGAGCTGGCCATCCCGCGCCGCGAGACGCTCACCGCCAAAGTAGGCTCGTCGCAATTGCTTCGCCGCGTTGAACTGAAACACGGGGTCACTTCCGAAGAAGAAGCTGGCTTGTTTTGCGGCGCGGAAACCGACGACGACTTGAGCGTCACGTATGACCGCTTGACCACGGTTGGGCAAGTTGACCGCGTCACGCAAAAGGTCTTCTCGATCGTTCTCTCGAATAGCCAAGATCGTTCCGATTTGAGGTCTAAAAAGAGAGGGCTCGATCGCCCCTTTGACGTCACCTAACGGGCTCAAACTTCAAAACGACGTGAGGTCGTTTCGGCTTTACCCATAGCGGTGTTTTTGTTCTGCGGATTACCGTAATGGCGATTGGTAAACCGCATGATACTTGTTATTTCGAGGGTGCAAATGCCGTGCTATGATCGGCCCGTCAACGACGAGAACTCATCAGTCAGTCACGTGATTCTCTCGACGAGCTCGTCATCAACTTCTTGGGATGGACCGCATCCGCTGATCGCCCTTCAAACTGCTTCAAAACAGTTGATCAGATCGTTGGCTGCACCACTGGGATCATGATCGCCCAAAGCCATGTCTACATTGTCGAGTCTTCGACAGCACAACGCGACGAGTTGGTCTCCATCGCGACCGAACACGGGAGCCAGCCGCACCCGTATTCGTCTTCGGAGGCGTTTCTCGCTGACGCACCCTTTCGACGCCCAGGCTGTTTGATTGTTGATATGAAACAACCGTCGCTCAACGGCGACGAGCTGCATCGGCAACTGGCCGAGCACGTCAATCCGCTTCCGATGATCGTGATTTCGGATTCCGCGACAGTGGAAACGTCGGTGCGTGTGATGGAGAAAGGTGCCATCACACTGCTCGAAAAGCCGTTCGAGCCTGGAATGTTGCGTCAGTACATCGAAAAGGCGATTGAATACGATCGCTGTCAAACCGACATCTACGACCGCTACCGGGAACTCCAACGCCGCTGGGCAAAGACCAGCGAGCGGCAACGCCGGGTCCTCGATTTGATCGTCGAAGGCCTGCCCAGCAAGGCGATCGCTGTCAAACTTGATGTCTCACAAAGGACAATCGAAATCGAACGATCGCGGCTATTATCATCCTTTGATGCGGAATCTACGCCAGAATTGGTCGCCAAAACTACGGAATACCGCGTGCTGATGCGGTTTGGCTACCACGGGCTGTCGACATTGCGGAAACACGTAGCAAGTTCCGCAGAGAACTAAGACGATACCCCCATTAGTCCAGCACAAGGCATTGGCCTGCACAGGCTTTAGCCTTCATGGGGCTAACGAACGCCGCGGCGATCTTGGGGCTCGAAACATTCCACACGGGGAGCGTTTCGGAGATCGGCCGCGCGTTTGTTTTTTCGGCCTGTCAAGCGTTTTTGGGGCAGGTGCATTTGAGGGCGAGCTCTTCAAATGCACAACGCTGCTGGCTGATCCATGCAGCATCTTTGTTTAGCAAAGCTGCCATCTCCTGTGCCACCACGTCGGACGCAGCGAGAGCAGCTTGGCTGTCGAGCACGAGCGTTCGACTGCGGCGGGCAAGCACATCTTCGACCTGCCTGGCCATTTCCTGCTGGACCGCCCAACGCACGTCGCTGCGGCTCAGCGGCAGTCCGTGCACAATCGCTCCGGACAAACCAGGATCGGTCGCTTCCATCGCTTCGATCTGCTTCAAGTCGCTGCCATAGTAGGCTCGTGGACCAACAGGCAGTTCGCCTTCCGGCACGCTTCCATGAATCTTGAGCGATTCGGTTTGGCAAGGCTTGGCGTGAAGCCCTTTTTGTTTCACGACATGATCGACACAGTCTTCGCTCATCTTGCGAACGGTCGTCCATTTCCCACCTGCGATGGTGATCAATCCCGAATCCGATTCCCTGATGACATGGTCCCGCGAAAGAGACGCTGTCTTTGCGGAACGATCGCCTTTGACCAAAGGTCGAATGCCCACGAACACGCTCCGCACATCAGCCCTCGAAAGGGGCGAAGCCAAAAAGCGTGAACTCGTTTCCAGCAGGAACTCGATCTCCTGCGGGAAAGAACGGGGCTCGAGCTCCGGTCGATCGATCTCGGTGTCGGTCGTCCCGATCAAGACATGGTCATGCCACGGAATGATGAAGATGACTCGTCCATCGGAAGTCTTGGGGACCATCAACGCGACGTCGGACGGAAAGTGCTTGCGCTGGACAACAAGGTGGACGCCTTGACTGACCGACAGCATCTTTTCCCCATCGGGCTGGTCAAGTTCGCGCACCGCGTCACAGAACGGACCTGCTGCGTTGACGACCGAACGAGCCTTCGCTTCGAAGGTGCGTCCACTTTCGGCATCCTCCATTTCGACACCACAAACGCATCCGTCGCTTGTCTTCATGAGCCCTTTGGCGGCAACATAATTCAACAGGCAAGCGCCGTGGTCGCTGGCGGTGCGCGCCATGTTGATCAGCAACCGCGCGTCATCGAATTGTCCATCGTGATAAAGCACACCTCCGTGTAACCCTTGTGGGTTGATCGACGGCGCAAGGTCAATCGCCTTTTGCTTGGGCACCGCAGCAGACGTTCCGAATTCGTCCCCCCATGCCAAGAAATCGTAGAGTTTGAGTCCTGTCCCATAAAAGAAACGCTCCCAGCGTGAGGCGCACGGGATCAAAAAAGAGAGGTCGTGAACCAGGTGAGGGGCGTTCCGTTTTAGCAACGCTCTCTCGCGCAGCGCATCGCGGACAAGTGTCAGGTTGCCTTGCTTGAGATACCGAACACCACCGTGAACGAGCTTCGTGCTGCGGCTTGACGTTCCTTTGCCAAAGTCGCTCTGTTCGACCAGCAACACATCCAACTCTCTCGACGCTGCGTCGAGTGCGATGCCGACTCCGGTGGCACCGCCACCAATCACGATCACGTCCCAAGGTTGTTGGCGTGCTTCGAGACGCTGCAGACCGGCTTCCCGCGTAAACGGATTCGATTGCGAATTCATGTTGCCCACTCGCGTGATCGCTGAAGCGCATCGTGCCATCGCTCGCGACGCGCGTCCACTTCTCTCTGTGACATGGCCGGTTCAAACCGTTTGTCGATGATCGCATCAGCTGATGAGTCGTCAAAGGCATCATCGCCCGTCCAGACTCCGACCGACAGACCCGCGAGCAATGCCGCCCCGAGCGCTGTCGTTTCGATCACCTTCGGGCGCACCACTGGAACCTGCAGAATGTCAGCCTGGAATTGCATGAGCAGATTGTTCGCGCACGCGCCACCATCGACACGCAACTGTTCGATTGCAATGCCCGAATCCGTTTTCATCGCTTCGAGAACATCGGCGACTTGGAACGCGATGGCTTCGAGCGCAGCCCTCGCGATGTGCCCTTGATTCGTTCCACGTGTGATCCCAATCATCGCTCCGCGCGCGTACGGGTCCCAGTGAGGTGCGCCGAGACCAGCGAACGCGGGGACGAGGTAAACGCCGCCACTATCGGGAACACTACGAGCCAGCGCCTCGACCTCTTCGGAAGATTTGATGATTCCCAGTCCGTCTCGTAACCACTGCACGGTCGCGCCCCCAATGAACACGCTGCCTTCAAGAGCGTATTGGGTGGGGCCGCCAGTACTGCAGGCAACCGTCGTGAGCAGTTTCGATTTGGACAGCGGTGGAGACTGCCCGACATTCATCAACAAAAAGCAGCCTGTTCCGTATGTGTTTTTGGCCATTCCGTTTTCGGTACAGTTCTGACCGAACAACGCTGATTGCTGATCGCCAGCCGCACCGCCAATCGTGATTTCGGAGCCGAGCAGGTTTGCGTCACTTTTTCCGTATCGATGACTCGATGGTTTGATTTCCGGCAACAACGATTTGGGAATGCCAAACAGGTCAAGCAGATCGTCGTCCCACTGGCAGGTATGTAAATTCATCAACATCGTGCGTGACGCGTTCGTGACATCCGTCGCATGAACGCGCCCGCCGGTCAAGTTCCAAATCAGCCAACTGTCGATCGTCCCGAACGCCAACTCGCAACGCTCCGCTTTGTCACGTGCCCCATCCACGTTTTCGAGCAACCACTTGATTTTGGTTGCGCAAAAGTAGGAATCGATCAGCAAGCCGGTTTTCTCTTGGACCGCATTGATGTGCCCCGACATCGCTTTGCACATTCCGGCCGTACGCCGATCCTGCCAAACAATCGCGTTGAAGATCGGCTTGCCCGTCTTGCGATCCCAAAGGACCGTCGTTTCACGCTGGTTGGTGATCCCTATTGCGGCAACATCGTTTGCTGAAATCCCCGTCTGTTCTAGCACTTCTTGCCCGACAGCTAATTGGGTCGACCAAATTTCGTTGGCGTCGTGTTCGACCCAACCTGGCTCGGGATAGTGCTGAGTGAATTCCTTTTGCGCGACGCCAAGAATCGCGCGCGACTGATCGAATAGGATTGCGCGAGAACTTGTCGTTCCCTGATCGAACGCGAGGACAACCGCCATCGATTTGATTCCGAAGAGTTTGTTTCACAACACAAGACAAGATTGCTAAGACTAGCTTAGCGTTCTCGGCTGCTTCACATTCGCAATTGGCGTGTCAGAGACCTCAAAAAATGGGGTTCGAAACGATCGCGATGAAAGCCGCGCGTTTTTCGTTGAAAACGTTTGGCATCGTTACCGAGCGGCGTGAAACTCTTCTGACCAAGATTCTGCGATTGGCAGGGGAATCACAAGTCAAATAGAATGGAGTCAACTTGCCCCGAACTCCCCCAAAGCGCCTACCGATGATGCCCAACCGACGCAGTGCCTTGTGCACACTTTCTGCGACGGCCGTCGCTGCTCTCTTGGCTCCCAACCAAGCACACGCCGCAAGCGATCCGGCGAAATGTTCCCTCGGATTTGGCACCTATGGTTTGCCCAAGCACTCACTCGAAGCTGCGATCACCGCAGTCGCTTCGGTCGGATACAACAGTATTGAAATCTGTATCCTTCCCGATCGCGATTCATCTCCCGAGAATCTGACGGCAGACCGACGCAAGAAGGTCAGCGGCTTTCTGAAGGACAAGTCGCTGCGGTTGACTTCACTGTTGGCCAACCTGCGACCGATCGGAACCGAAGGACAGCACAAAAAGGATGTCGAGCGGTTGAAGCGTGCCTGCGAGCTTGCTCACGACCTTGCCCCCGATGCCCCGCCAACGGTGCAAACGGTATTGGGGGGCAAGAACTGGGGCGAAGTCGACCAACTTTGCGTCGAGAGATTGGCCGATTGGGTCAAAGTCGCCGACGAAACCGAAACCAACATTGCCTTCAAGCCACATCGTGGTCACGCGATGACCAAACCAAGCGAGGCTGCATGGGTCCTGGCGGAACTCGGCAAACCCAAACGGCTAAGCATGTGGTTCGACTACAGCCATTTTGCGTTTCGTGATCTGCCCATGGACCAAATGGTCCAACAATCACTTTCCATCACCGGCGGGATCGCCGTCAAAGACGCCGTCGAAACCGACTCGGGTGTTCGATTCGATTTGCCAGGCGGAGCCAAGACGATCGACTACGCCAAACTCTTCCGCCTCTTTTATCAAGGCGGTTACCGCGGCGACATTTGCGTCGAAGTAAGCTCGCAAATCTGGCGCAAGCCCGGTTACGACCCAATCGCAGCGCTCAATTCAAGCTTCCAGCACCTTTCGGTCGCCATGCGCGAAGCAAGCGTCCCTCGCGGTTAGTCGTTTGTAGTACCGAGCTTTCGCCGGAATCTGCTCGCCCGCCGGCTCACCCCGTGCACCCACCGCGCTAGCGTCGGGCCCTAAGGCCCGCAGACGGTTTGTTTTGAAAAAACCGTTCCCTCCCCGGACTTTGCGTCCGACCGTCCCGCAAGCGGGAGGGTGATTGTCCGCAACCCGATCCGCGACGCTGGCGCGTACGGCTCACGACCGGTGAACAGGCGCAACCCTCTTTCGGGGTGGGTCGTGGGAGGAAAGCTTGCCGGAAGCGCACTCGTTGGGCTACGATGGGTATCTCACAACCCTTAGTCGGTCGACGGAATTCGAACGACCATCGGTTGCCCGCCTCACCATCCCTTCCTCAATTTCGGCGATTGCTATGTTGTCGATCCTTGGCCCAGCGAGCCGTTTCTGCGACGGAGTGTCGCGACGCGGTTTCTTGAAAGTTGGTGGTCTGTCCTTTGGCGTCGGCGGCTTCACGCTCGCCGATTTGCTTCGTGCCGAAGCAGCCAGTGGAGATTCCAAACCACAGAAATCACTCATCAACATTTTCCTGGCCGGCGGACCGCCTCACCAGGACATGTGGGAAATCAAGTCGGACGCGCCGAGCGAAGTTCGCGGCGAGTTCAGTCCGATCAAGACAAACGTTCCCGGCATCGAGATCTGCGAAGTCTTTCCGAAGCTTGCCGGTCTGATGGACAAAGCCGCAGTGATTCGCAGCGTCGTTGGATGCAGCGGCGGTCACGAGGCGTTTCAATGCATGACAGGTTGGAACAAAAACGACCTGCGCAGTGTTGGCGGACGCCCCGCACTCGGCAGTGCCGTTTCAAAACTTTACGGTCCGGTGGATCCCTCCGTGCCACCCTATGTCGGATTGGCGGCCAAAACGAAACATGTGCCTTGGTCTGATTCAGGCACACCTGGTTTCCTCGGTTCGGCGTATGCTCCCTTCAAGCCTGATGGCGAGGGCATGAAGAACATGACGCTCAATGGCATCACCCTTGATCGTCTTGCCGACCGTCGCAAGCTGCTTGGTCAAATCGACACGATGCGTCGCGACATCGACATCACCGGAACGATGGAGGGAATGGATGCCTTTGGCAAACGGGCCCTCGACGTCCTGACCAGCAGCAAGATGGTCGACGCCCTCGACTTGAGCAAAGAAGATCCGAAGATCGTCGAGCGCTACGGCGACGGCAAACCCTACAACTACCAATACGACGGCGCCCCGACGTGCAACGATCATCTTCTGATCGCAAGACGACTGATCGAAGCCGGTTGCCGTGTTGTCAGCCTCAGTTTCGGTCGTTGGGACAGTCACGGCCAGAACTTTGATTTGGTCCGAGACCACGGCGGCAAGCTCGATCAAGCACTCAGTGCCTTGATCGAAGACCTTGATCAGCGCGGCATGCTTGATGACGTGACGATCGCGGTTTGGGGCGAATTCGGACGCACACCCAAGATCAACAAGAACGCTGGTCGCGACCACTGGACTCGCGTGAGCTGCGCCTACCTTGCCGGTGGCGGAATGAACACGGGACAAGCGATCGGGTCGACCAACCGCATGGGCGAAGAACCGGCAAACCGTCCGGTTCACATGCAAGAGATCATGGCGACCCTCTATCACAACTTGGGGATCGATACCGCCACGGTCACGATCCCGGATCCAACCGGTCGCCCGCAATACTTAGTTGATCACCCACCTATCAGCGAACTGGTTTCGTAATCCGATTGCGCACCAGAAATCCCCCTCCCGCTTGCGGGAGGTTGGGACGCAAAGTCCGGGGAGGGAATGGTTTTCATTGCGAGAGTCCTTCCCCCGCATTCCCAGATTGGAATCGTTCGTTTCTCCAACCAAGTTGGTATTGATGACGTTGCTTTGTCGAACGCCATTGCGTTTCGCGAACCATTGCGTGATGGCGTTATTCATCGGGGCAATGACATCCCATGGTGCAGCGACGGCGCAGGCTGAAAAACCCTCGTCGCTTCGAATTGAGAATGGCGTTGCCGAGACAACCGACGAGCAACCCAAGGGGCTCGAGCGCACGCTTCGTGGTCGTGACGCGCGGCTTCAATTGATCGTCACCGCCGAATTCGAACCAGGCCATCTGCGTGATTGGACACACAAGGTCGAATTCAAAACGGAACCCAGCGGAATCGTCAGCATCGACTCCGCGATGGTAACGCCGATCGCCGATGGCACGGTTCAAATCACCGCGATCGACGACCAAGGCACGCAAGCCGCGACCACGATCGAAGTGACTGGCGTTGGGCACCAAGTGCCACCAAGCTTCGCCGGCCAGATCGTCCCCATCTTTACCAAGTTGGGCTGTAACGGCGGTGGCTGCCATGGCAAGATTGCAGGGCAAAACGGCTTTCGACTTTCGCTGCTTGGCTTCGAACCACAAGAAGACTACGAGCATCTGGTGGTCGAATCACGCGGACGTCGACTTTCGCCAGCTTCGCCCGACGAGAGTCTTTTACTGACCAAAGCCATCAACGCGTCGCCCCATGGTGGCGGCCAACGACTCGAGAAAGACTCACACGAGTATCGTATGCTGCGGCGTTGGATCGCCACCGGCATGCAGAAGGGCGAAGCGGCCAACGAAGTCGTTTCGATCGACGTGTTTCCGAAACAACGCCGACTCGAAGCGAGTGCGACGCAACAACTTTCAGTCGTTGCCACCTATGCCGACGGATCGACCGAAGACATCACCGGCGCTGCGGTCTACGAGTCGAATGATTCGGAAATGGCTGACGTGACACCAAACGGCTTGGTCAAACTCGAAAAGATGTTTGGCGATGTCGCCGTGATGGCTCGGTTTCAAGGACAGGTGACGGTCTTTCGAGCCGACATACCGCTCGGCGCCACTAACGATTGGACCGACGAGCAGTGGCCAAAACCAAACAACGTGATCGACGAAAAGGTCTACGCCAAACTTAAATCACTGGGCATTCCCCCCGCACCTCCATGTGACGACGCGACCTTTATCCGGCGCACCACACTCGACATCGCTGGCCGGTTACCGACGCTTGCCGAAGTCAATGAGTTTGTTGACGACGCTCGCGGGGACAAGCGAGCGCTGCTTGTCGATCGCTTACTTGATAGCGATGACTACGCAAGCTTCTTCGCTCAAAAATGGAGCGGCATCCTGCGCAACTCGCGTGACGGCGGCAATTTGCAATTGAGCACGCTGGCGTTTCACCGCTGGTTGAAAGAGAGTTTTCGTGTCAACAAACCGTACGACCAATTGGTCCGTGAACTGGTCACCGCTTCCGGCACGGTCGCAAGCAACCCAGCAGTCGCGTGGCTTCGCCAAGTCCCCGACACCAACCAACGCGTCGAAGATGTCGCTCAGCTCTTCTTAGGGCAACGCATTCAATGTGCGCGGTGTCATCATCACCCGTACGAAAAGTGGAGCCAAAAGAACTACGCACAAATGTCCGCCTTCTTCACGCTGGTGAGCAAGAAGGATGTGGCGGACAAGAACGAGCCGCGATTCATTTCTCGCGTTGGAGGTGCATCGGCCCCCCATCCAAAAACCAGACAGGGTTTGAAGCCAGCCGGACTCGATGGCGGCGAGCTTGCGATCGCGACGACCGATGACCCGCGAAAGCACTTGGCCGACTGGATGACCAACCCGAACAATCCGTTCTTTGCCCGTTCACTCGCCAATCGATACTGGAAACACTTCCTGGGCCGCGGCATCGTCGAACCGGAAGACGACATGCGCGTGACCAACCCTCCTTCTAATCCCGAGTTACTCGACGCGATGGCGACTTCGCTCGTCGAATCGAGTTACGACCTGAAGGATCTTGTGCGTCTGATTTGCAACTCGCGCGTGTACGGTTCGTCCAGCGAGGCTGCTGATGGCAACCTCGCCGACCGGCGCAGTCATTCGCGTTTCTATCCCAAACGTCTCAACGCCGAAGTCTTGCTCGACGCAGTGGACCGTGTTGCGTCAAGCCGCACGAGCTTTGCAGGCTTGCCCGCCGGAACACGAGCGATTGAACTGCCCGACTCCGGGTTCAGTTCCTACTTCCTTGATGTCTTCGGAAAGCCCGACGCGCGCACCGCCTGCGAATGCGAACGATCACAGGAAGCCAACCTCGCGCAAAGCTTGCACCTGCTCAATTCGGAAGAGATGCAGGCCAAGCTATCGACCGACGATGGACGCGCAGCATCGATGGCCTCCGACCCGCGCAGCGACGAAGACAAGGTTCGCGAGCTCTACTTGATCGCTTTCAGCCGATCGCCGCGCAACGAAGAACTCACTGCAACCGTTAAGTATGTCCAAGGCAAGGAGGATCGCCGCCAAGCTTACGAGGACGTGGTTTGGGGATTGGTCAATTCCAAAGAATTCATGTTCAATCACTGATGCCACGTTTACTTTCAAAAACACTTCAGCGATCGGTCGCTCGCGTCGCGTTGTCGCTCTTTGCGCTGCTTGGCGTCAAGGTCGCTTCCGCGCAGCTGCCCATCTACGAACTCACTGCTGTTTCGCAAGTTGCCGCAAAGTCGGGAACAACCTTTGAGCTGCGACCATCCGCTGGTTCACGACTTGATGAAGTCACCGAGCTTCGATTCTCGCACCCTGGCATCTCGGCCGAGTTGCTGACCGACGATCCGCTGCCGTACCAGGAATCGCGGCAACCACGCTACGGACACTTTCGGGTAACGGTTGCCGAAGAAGTCCCCGCGGGGCGTTATGACGTTCGCTGTGTCGGTCGACATGGCGTGTCGAATCCGCGTGTGCTGTTCGTCCACGCCCTCGACAGCGACGCGTTGGTCTCGCCAAGTACCAACGCCGCCGAGCCAACCGCGCTCGCGACAAAGACGATGGTGCACGCCAAAACCGCCACAGGCAACGTGCACTACTATCAAGTCGATGTCGATGCCGGCAGCACCTTGCGGATCGATTGCCTCGCAGCACGAGTCGATTCGGCAGCAATCCCGGTCCTCACTTTGCTTGATGCCAAAGGGCGCACGGTGATGACGCAGACAGGGTCGGATGACATCGATCCAACGCTCGTCGTTGAAAGCGAATCGCCGGCAAGCTTCACACTCGCAGTCCACGATGCGATCTATCGTGGTGGCGAAGAGTATCCCTATTTGCTTGTTGCTCAAGACGCAAAGCATGCCGCCGCGTTTGACGACGATGTGTCACAAGGTCTTCCGACACTCGATTCCGTGACCGCCATCACGATCCCCGATGGCCTTGACGCTCGCGCCACCGCGATCGAAGAAACCTCAAATGCCAAGACACTCACATTACCCACGACGGTGAAAGCTTGGTTCGACAATCAACATGATGTCGACACCTATGAGTTCACGGCCAACAAAGGTGACCGTTTCGTATTCGACGTTGTGTCCGAACGCATCGGGCAGCCGACCGATTGCAGGTTGGTGATCGAACAAGCGATTGACGGCAAGAGCGAGACCCGAACTTGGAAAACGCTCGCGACCGTCGATGACATGCCGAACATCAACGACGCCGGCATCAAACTTTGGTCCGCCGACTGTCGCCATACGCTAAGCGTTCCCGAATCAGCGACCTACCGCGCCGTTGTGAAAGACCTTGATACCGGCGAAATGCTGAGTCGACGCCAGCAATATTACCTCGACATCCGGCGACCTGAACCTGGATTCGACCTGATCGCCTACCGCCCCTTCTTACACAAAGACGCCAACGCCTTTCGCCAAGCCGGATCGCAACTCTTTCGCGGCGGCACCGAAGCAATACGCGTCTTTGCGATTCGCAAAGATGGCTTCAACGGCGCAATCGAATTAACGGTCGATGGCTTACCCACGGGCGTTACCGCCGGACCGGCTGTGATCGCAGCCAATCAAACCCAAACACAGATCACGGTCGCGGCGGCAACCGATGCACCAGCGGCTGTGTTCGATGCCAAGGTCACCGGCAAAGCGAGAATCGGAGAGGGTGAGTATACCGTTGAAGCCAAACCTGCAGCCATCCGCTGGGGCCGAGGAAGGCTACGAGAATTCGTGCGATCCCGTCAAACGACCGCGTTGACCCTTGCGGTTTCGGACAAAGACACCCTGCCGGTGAGCGTCCATTTCGAAGGTCATCATTCCGACGGAGCGGTGGCCGAACTGAAGAAAGGTCAATCGCTGAAGATTCCTGTGAAATTGACTCGAGCCGACAATGGCAAAGTCAATTACGTGCTTCGCGCCCGTGATTTGCCGCCCAAAGTGACCTGTGGCGACCTGACCATTGCCGCGGACAAAGAGACCGGTGAGCTCGAAATCAAAGCGGCTGGAGACGCTCCTGCCGGAACTTATTCGCTCTGGTTCCAAGCGGAAACTAAACTAAAGGTCAAACCCAACCCCCAATCACTCGAGCGTGCCCAAGCGTATCGAGCCCACCTTCAAAAGCTCAGTGAAGATCCGGCCAATGCCCCACAGCTTGACGCAATCAAAGCGGCGATCAAAACCGCTGACCAGCGTGTCAACGCCGCGCAAGGCTCAGCCAAGGATCAAGACCTGACGCTTTTCCTGCCCTCCCCAAACGTGACCCTGAGAGTCGTCGATCCATGATCAGACTGTGTCGCTTTCCTTTGATTGCCACGACGTTGGCATCACTGCTGGTTTCCCCTCTCTGCTTTGCCATCGACCTGCCGATTCCCGTTTCCGAAGTGAAGCGTGATGCGCCGGTCGACTTTGCAAAGGAGATCATGCCGCTGCTCAAACGCAATTGCGTCGCATGCCATCACGAAAAGGAATCCGAAGGTGGCTTGAATCTCGAATCGCACTCGAGCTTGATGAAGGGTGGTGACACCGGCGAAACCGTCACGGCGAAAGACGCCGCTGCCTCTCTGTTGCTGACTCGCGCTACGGGCGCCGAAGAACCACTGATGCCGCCCGAGGACAACTCGGTGGGGGCGAAGCCGCTCACGCCCGAAGAACTCGGGCTGATCAAGTTATGGATCGAGCAAGGCGCGTCCGGCAGCGACTCGATGGAAGCACGGGTCATCGAGTTCCAACCGATTCCCGAATCGATCCGCACCATCTACGCAATGGACATTTCGCCTGATGGTCGACTTGTCGCCACGGGCCGCGGCAACCGTGTCAGCGTTTTTGACCTCTCGACCAAACAGCAACTCGGCTCGCTTGTCGATCCAACACTCTCCTCAAGCGGGCAGGGAGAAGTGGCCGATGTCGACCTGATTCAATCGATTGCGTTTGCTCCCGACGGACAAACGATCGCAACGGGAGGCTTCCGTAGCGTCAAGATTTGGGCCAAGGGCTCCGCCGAGCGTTCACTTGCTCAGTCGCCACTTGCCGGCGCGTCTGGCCTGGTGTCCGCAACCGAGGATCGCTCACTATTCGCGTTGGTCAATGCGATCGGCGACATCGAGCTTCGCGGTAACGACAACTCACTCAAGCAGACGATCGCCGTTGGCAGTGATCCGGTCTGTGGACTCGCCGTGACCAAAGACGCGCTTTGCTATTGCGACTCACAAGGCCGCGTTGTCGTGCACCGTGTCGCCGACGGCAACGAGTTGGCAACGCTCGATGTGCAAAGCCCTTTGGTGGACCTTGTCACGACAGGCGACGGACATTTCATCGCAGTGAGGACTGCTGATCGGAAAGTTCTGACGCTGCGTTTGGATGCTGCGAAACCCTCGCTCGCCGCTGCAACCTTCGAAGGCTTGAAGGCGGTCGCCGACGCAACCGCGATCACAGCAACCGCGAAGCCCACTCCGACCTTGGCCGTCGCCAGCGAATCGCAAGGAGTCCTCTTGATCGATGCAACCAGCGGCAAGCTGCTTCGTAAGGTCAATCATGGATCGCCCGTCGATGCCGTTGCGTTTGCCAACGACGGCAGCAAACTTGCAACTGGCGGGCGCGACGGAAAAACCAAGACGTGGAATGTCGCAGACTCCAAGCCGTTGTTAACACTCGAGGGTCAACCGCGCACTCGTGTATTGCTCGCCCGTGCCCAATCCGATTCCGACCGTCAAAAGTTGGCCGTCGATCGCTTGAACAAGCAAACGGAATCTTTGGAAAAGACACTGACCGCCGAAACCGAAGCTCTCAAAAAGGTGACCGAAGAACGTGACAAGGCGGTGGAAGCTTTAGCAGCGGAGGAAAAGAAACGCAACGACGCAGCGGCAAAGGTCACCGGCACGGAAGCGGCGATCGCAAAGGCAAAAAGTGACTCGGCCGCAGCGAACACGATGCTTGACAGTGCCAACAAAACGCTCGCCTCGGCCAATGCGACGTCGGACAAGCTAAAGGCGGAGGTTAAACCTCTCGCCGACCAACTTGCCAAAGCCAAAGAGGCAGCGGAAAAGGCCAAGCAGCAAGTCGAGGCCGCCAACAAGGCAATGCAACAAGCTCAAGCTGAGGTCGATAAGTTCGCCAAAGAAGTTGCGACCCGTGAAATGCAAATCGCAAAAGCTGCTGAGTCGGCCACCAAGGCAAAGGCTGAGATGGATGCCGCTAACAAAGCGATCGCAGCGGCAAAGGCAGCGACGGACAAATCCACCAAGCAGCTCGAAGCCGACAAAAAGGCACTCACCGCTGCGGACGAGGCGAAAAAGAAAAGTGAAACGAACGTTGCCAAACGCAAGCAAGCCTTTGACACCGCCACGCTTGCCCACAAACGGGCCGAGCAAGCGATCCCCGATCACAAGACTCGGATCGCCGCCGAAACTCGACGACACACCTCACTTGAAACACGTCTTTCGAACCTAAAGCAACAGTTCACCAGCGTTCCGGTGACCGCCGTCACCTTCGATTCGGGCTCCCAACTCGCCACCGCAGACGGTGATGGCAACGTGACGCTCTATCGCGATGACGGCCTACCGATCGAATCGTTCGAATCGACCGGTGCCATCACCCGCGTGCTACTCAACAGCGATCAAGTCACAGCGATCGGAAGCGCACGTCAGCCCCAGAGCTGGACGCTCAATGCACCCTGGCAATTGGTTCGCTCGATCGGGTCGCCCAACGACACGTTGATTTCGGACCGTGTGACCGCACTCGACTTTCGCCCTGACGGTTTGGCCATCGCCGTCGGCAGTGGCCCACCGAGCCGCTCGGGCGAGGTCCAGATCTTCTCGACGATGACAGGACAACTGGTTCGAGACTTTGGCGCCGTTCACAGCGACACCGTGCTTGGCATCAAGTTTTCACCCGATGGTCGGCGACTGGCATCCTCGGCGGCCGACAAAACCGTTCGGCTACTCGACATCACAACAGGCAAGGCCTCTCGATCACTCGAAGGGCACACGCATCATGTTCTGTCGCTTGCATGGCAAGACGATGGCCAAACGATCGCGTCGGCCAGTGCGGACCAGAACATCAAGGTTTGGAACATTGCCACGGGCGAACAACGGCGAACCATCGGAGGCTTCCCGAAGGAAATCACCGCGATTCAATTCGTGACCAAGACCAATCAAGTCTTGACCTCCTGTGCCGATGGTTACGTTCGGCTGCACGACACAGGCAACGGCAAATCGCTCCGGTCGTTCAACAGTTCCGGCGATTTCCTGTTTGCCCTCTCACTGACCCCAGACGGCAAGACACTTGTTGCTGGCGGGCAGAGCGGCGTCGTCCGCGTCTGGAACGTCGCCGACGGCAAACTGCTCCATGAGTGGAAGTAGGGTAGGCTGGATCAAGGAGTGACGGCGGTTTGCCCGTAGGGTGCCGTGCTTGCACGCACCAATCTTCGAGAATGGCAAGCATGTTTGGTGCGTGCAAGCACGACACCCTACTTTGGCACAACGTCGAATCGACCGGTCCGATCCCCACGCCGAGTCGAAACAAGTCGCCTGACTAGCTGGCGTTCCAGACGAGGAGCTCGCCTTTGCCGGGAACCGAGGCGTCGCCGGTGTAGCGGGAATAGCTGCCCTCGCTCGGATCGTACGGCAAATCGATTCCGTGCTTTGCAAGTTCGCGTGAGTAGACGTTCATGAACGTCGGGTTGTAGTCGCTGCAGTAGCGGAAGGTCGGCAGGACTTGCAGCGGTTTGAGTGAAATGATCGTGCCACGATTCATCCAAGCTCCAGTGCGGATCTCCGCGCCGCTAAGCATGATGATCGTTCCGCCTTTCATTTGCAGGCCAGCAAAGTCGCGAACGACGCCACCGATGATGATCGTGCCGCGACGCATCCGCATGCCGACTTCCAATCCAGCCGTGCCGCCGATGATGATCGTGCCGCCTCGCATGCCAACGAGAGCGCCGCGGTAGGCGGCGCCAATTTGCCCGCCGCCATTACCGCTGACACGGATCGTGCCACCAGCCATTTCGGCGCCGATCCAATCGCCCGCATCGCCGTCGACGTTGATTTCGCCACCGGTCATATGGGCGCCAAGATGCATCCCGACGCTTCCGCGCACGGTAAGCGTCCCGCGAGACATCGCGCGGCCGATCCAGCGAACCTTGTTCAAGTCGCCTTCGACTTCGACCTCTTCGCTCTTTTCGCCTTCGACATCAAAGAACTCGTCGATGCGAACTTGGCGTTTGCCGTGATAAAGCGTGAGCGCAGCGATTTCGTCGCGAGACAAATCCGCCAAGCGATCGGGGCTCAACACTTCCGCTTCCAAGGGAACGGTTGGCGACTTCTTTAGGGTTAATCGAATCTTGCTCATTCCACTTCAATGCAATCTTGCATATCGGGTCGTTCAATTCTTTCCATCTCGACCGGATAGTTTTCGAACGACATCGTGTAGCACTCTTCGAACAACGGCTTGATGAATTCGTCCGTGTTCGGGTCATAGTCCGGCTTGACGATAAACTCGCTGCCTTCAGGTGTTTCGCGAATATCGCCTTCTTCGATCACCATCGCGCCGCTCTTGAAGACATAGCGAGGATGGCTGAACATGCGTTCGACGTCGTCGTCTTGGTTGTAAATGACGAAGTCAGCGTCTTTGCCAACACCGAGCGACCCTTTTTGAGTCAGCCCCAAAGCACGCGCCGGTCCGGCCGAAGAAATCGTGGCGATTTCATACAGCGTGTATTCGCGGTCAATCTCGGGCAACGAGATCTTGTTCATGATGTTGGTTGGCAACGACTTCATGCACTCTTTGCGGAAGTCGGCCGACATCAACAGCTTGATGATTTCGGGATACCGCCAAAAACAGCCGCCGTTGGGATGGTCGGTCGAAAGGAACACGCGCCATGGATCGTTGATCAACAGCAACAATTCCAGTCCGCTCGCCCATTGGACGGCGTTGACCAGGTTGGATGGCTTGTAGGTGTAGGGAACGATGCCGCAACCAGTTTCGTTTTCGACATCGATGTTGCCCCATTTGCGGCCGGTCAACTTGTAAAGCAAGTGTTGCCATGGGCCGTCGGCGGTGATCGTCACGGTATCACCAAACAGGACGGCACCGGCATCGGTCGTCAAATTGGGACTGTTGTTGAAAACTTCGGCCAATTCGGTGGTCGCCGAACACATCGTCGACCAATCGTCGCCACCGTAGGCGTGATATTGAAGGTGAGCCAAGTGGGCGCGGCGGCCTTCGAGATGCGAGATCGTATTAAGCGTCGTCTTGATGTTGCCCGGTGCACCAAGGTTGTTGCAGTGCAAGTGAATCGGATGCGGCAACCCAAGGTCGTCAACGATCTTCGAAAGTGCGGTGACGATCCCGCCGGGAGTCAGCTTGCTGAAACCAGCGATCGGCGACGTGAGTTGTTTCGAGTCGTCACCCCATTTCCACGCTGCGACGCCACCCGGATTCACCGCTTTCACACCATAGGCTTTCGCAGCCCAGATGTACCAAGCGACCACTTGCTTGGCTCGCTCGTACTCTCCCTTCTCGATCAGATCCATCATGATCTCGTTGTTGGCCATCAAGACCAAACTACTCTTATCGAGAATCGGGATGTCCGCCATCTCTTCGTGAGTGTGGCGGGCCGAGAGAACAGGGACAGCCGCTTCGTTAACGGTCGTGAAGCCCATACCGGCATAGAGGTAGCCGGTGGCAAACGTGGTTGGCGCCATCCCGCCCAAACCACTGCGTGTTGTCTTCGTACGAATGAAAGCTTGCGTGCGGCGATGATCTTCGGGGGTCATCGCGCGGGCAAAGTTAATCGAACCACCGGCAACATGAGTATGGACGTCGACGCCGCCAGGAAAGATCACCATTCCGGTGGCGTCGATCGTGCGCGATGCCGCTCCTTCGGCGACGAACTTGCCGTCGGAAATATACAGATCTCGGACTTCGCCGTTGATTCCGTTGGCCGGGTCGTAGACCTTGCCTCCCGAGATGCGGAGCATTCGATGCCTTCTATATGCTGATATTCAAACGGAGAAACAAAACTTAGTGTCGGGACTCGTTGCCTCGTCGACTACGTTCGCTGCACTAATAAATCTGGGACGTCAGCATCTGTGGTGTTTGCTCAGCGATGTAGTCTGGCTTCGCTGAAATCGCTTCATGAATCCTGCGGACGACTTCTTCGTCGGTCGGGTAGGGCGACTTGAGTGCAGGACGTAACGGTAGCGGAATTTCATCCATCCGATAACCCGTCCCGGGTGCACAGATGCCGGCCGGCGCGGTGGTGATATGAACCCGCGAGAGCCTGCTGGTATGGGTCACGTGAGGGTCGAGCACGATGGTCGGGATTCGCGCCAAATGATCGATCGCTGGCTGCGGCATTGTCGCACCCGGATCGGCACCAATGATGAATGCCGCATCGGTGTCGCCGCGGACCAAAACGTCCACCGTCGAAAACTCGCCGGGATTGTATCGCGGGTAGCCACGATTGAACGTGATTCCGAACGGGTAACCTGTTTGCCAACGCATGATCACGTCGGCGCCGGTCACGTTGCCGTGCCCTCGCATCGGCATGGCGACGAACTTGGTGAATGCGTTCATCTCGGCCGCGAGCGTCAACAGTGCCGCCGAGTTCATGTGTTTGCCGCGTGTCATCGACAAGCCCATGCCAAAGAACATCACACCAAACTTGGCCCCTTTCATTCGCGCGATGAAGTCTTCGACCTCGGTTCGCGTCAATCCGGTTTCTTCGATCTGGGCATCGTCGACCGGTTGGTCTTTGATCATCGCTCGAAGCAACGTGATCAATTCAAAATCTTTGCCAGGGCGCACTTGCAGGAAAATGTCCGACGCTTTAGCGCTTTTGGTTTCACGAATGTCGACCAACACCATCGTGCGGTCTTTGCGTCCCTTGGGCAAAAACTTGCTCTTCTTCATCAAGCTGTACTTGGTGAAGTGACGCGGGTGGCACTCGGCCGGATTACCGCCCCAATAGACGATAAAGTCGGCGCGATTCTTGACTTCGCCAAGTGTGCAGGTGACCTTGCCTCCCAACTGGGCGGCGATTTCCGTTGGACCATGTCACAACGATGTGTGGCTGTCGAGCAAGCCGCCAAGCTTGTCGGCCATCGCCACACACTCCTTCTGAGCTTCACAGGTCGTATTGCTCATCCCGTACACAAGCGGCATGTCCGCATGATAAAGATGCTCTGCAGCCGCTTCGATCGCTTCATCAAGCGTCGCTTCTTTGCCGTCGACAAGTGCGTCGGGATACTTCTTTTCGGCGGTGTGATTGAGGAACCATGCCTTGCCCAACACGCACGCATTCTTGGCTTGATGAATCCGAACATCATCGTGGTGCAGTTGGATGTCGTCGCAAACGCAACCACAAAAAGTGCAAGTTGCGTTATTGATTACGTTCAAATCCATAAGGTGATTCCAAGTCGCGCGTGATGATCAGGAAGGATCGTTTGCGTCTTCAGGTTGATTGACGGGTTCATCTTCACAAACGGGCTCGTCCGAACCGGACGAAGGAACGGTGAACGTTCAGCCAAGGGCGCGGCCGTGACAACTGCCGCGCACTCGTTTGGGCATAAAGCGTCCTTCGGCAACCTCTTCCCACGCTTGATCTGGCGTCTCGCCATCGCCCGCGACAAAGTGAGCTGATTCCGGATGAGTGAAATCGTCGTTCGCTGGATTTGCGTTTTCCATGTCAATTCTTATTTGCCATGCAATGTCTTGTCAGGTCTAACCGATTGGTTCGACGTCGACTTCCCAACCCTTGCTGGTCGGCATGCCTGTGCCATGGGTGTTTCCGCCCATCAGTTTGCAAGTGGGAGGGCCGTACGGCACAAATATCATACCTTCAGGAACCTTGCCGGTTTCGCATTTGAATTCGGCATCACCAAATTCACTGGTCACTCGAACCGTGTCGCCGTCAGAAACCCCAAGGGCCTCCATGTCACTGGCGTGGATCGTCAGGGTTGTGACGATCGTCTTGTATTCATCGCCATCTTTGCCAACGTTGACATTCACACCCTGCTTGGCGGTGCGAATCGGATTGAGAAGGAGGCGTTGCGACGGCATGGCTCGATTTTTCCTGGAAGAGTTCCACTGGCTAGAAGATAGGTAAACGCACTCCCGCTCGCAATGTAAACCGGCTGTCAGCGAGCACACTCGCCAGCACAAACGGACAGTTTTTGAAACCCCGATCGTTTTTGTACAAATTGATGCGTCATTTGAACAAAAACGAGCGTGCGCGTCCGAACACTCTCACTAGGGCCCTTGGGAGAGTCGGGCTCTCAGGCCCGGAGAGGGTTTGCACGCTGAGAGTTCATTCCCTCCCCGGACTTTGCGTCCGACCCTCCCGCAAGCGGGAGGGTGTTTGTGAGCGTGCTAGTTACAGTTGGTGCAAATGGAAGTGGTGCGGGCCGAGCTTTCCGCCGTAATTGCCGGCCGAAATACGAACGACCCCTTCGACGGCGGAGGCGGCTTCGAGCCCCGCCTTCATCGCTGCGGAAATCGAGTCTTCGCTCAGACCGTCGATCACAATCTCGTAGACCGCGCGTTCATTTTCTTCCAGAACGCTATCGGTTTGGCCGCGTAGGGTTGGGCACCATTTGTCGTTCGTGCTCGCCTTCATCTTGGCGTACTTCGAACCCACCTTCGAACCTGATCGAACGATCCCTGCGGGGAAAGGCATGATGACATCGTCCAGTGCATCGATCGCTGCTGCCGCTTTGCGAGCCGCCGTAAGTGCAGCAACTTGACTCTCGGCAGCGAACAGCAAATTGCCGCCACCGATTCCTTTGACCGTTCCTGAAATGTCGTCACAAAGGAATTCACCATCCATCACGGGAACACGCCAAAAGCGGCGGTCACCAAGCTTTTTCGAGAACTGGTGTCCGTCACCAAAGAAACGAAGCTGTGCACCGACCTTGATGCGGTTCTTTTTTGTCGTGGCCGCCAAACCTGAAAAACAGGCGGTCGTTGGGCAGGTCAAAACGTTCTGGCCGATCCGCTCGGTGACCGCTTTTTCGAGCGACTCGCGGTTGAACGCAAAGACCAACACCGCGACGCCCGGGCGACCATCCATCGTCTCTTCGGCATCGACTTGCTTCTCGATTCCGGCCTCACAGTCGCAACCGATCACACTTGAAGCATTCCCGCAAAACTCGGTCGCCGCCACGTTGGCAAGCTCACGGTCGAGTGCCGTGAACACCAACCGCGTTCCGTGCATCGGGAAAGCTTCCGCGAACGTATCGTCAATCTTGGGTTGAGACATATCGTTGGTTTTGTCAGAGAATCGCTGAGAAATCGATGCCAAGCTTATCGCAGATGGCCGCCAGAGAACAGGGAACAATCACCTTGGCGATGGACCGCGTGCGTCCGACCAACAAGCGTGCCGCCGCATCACGGTGGTAGCGATCTGGCGCCGTATCAGCGAAGATAATTAGCCTCCGCAAAAGACCAAGCCCCTCCCGATCGCCCAACCCTGCCGATCGGCTGGCACGCCGAATGAAGGGACGCCGAACTAACGATGAGCTATACGATTGTCGGCGTGATCGGACACATCGATCATGGCAAGACTTCCCTCGTCGGTGTCCTCACAGGGGTCGACACCGACACGCATCCCGAGGAGAAGCTGCGCGGGATCACGATCGACCTTGGATTTGCCTCGTTCACCGAGGGTGAAAACGACTTTGCACTCATCGATGCCCCGGGACACCAAAAGTACATCGGCAACCTCTTGGCCGGTGTTTCTGGTATCGACGTCGGTCTGTTGGTCGTCGCCTGTGATCAAGGCATCCAACAACAAACGCTTGAGCACGCCGCGATCCTGCAAACGCTTGGCGTGAAAAAACTGATCGCTGCGATTTCACGCATCGATCTATCAGACGAAGAGACGCGTCTTGAACTCTCCGAAGAACTCGAAGTCTTCCTCGCCGACTACGGCTTTACCGATGTGCCAACGATTCCCTTTTCGTCGGTGACGCGCGAAGGGATCGACCAACTGAAGGATCAACTTTGCCGATACGCCCGCCAAAGTGACCGGCCAAGCGAAGGGTTCTTTCGTATGCCGATCGATCGTGTCTTCAGCGTTCCGGGGCGTGGCTGCGTCGTGGCGGGAACGCTGTGGAGTGGCCAGGTGTCGGTGGGTGACACCGTCGAGGTTGGCGTGACAGGCACTCCAGTCCGAGTGCGCGAGTTGGAAGTGCACGGCGAATCGGTCGAGCAATCTTCATCGGGGCATCGCACGGCGATGAACATCACCGGTGTCTCCGCTGCGGAACTATCCCGTGGTGATGAACTGGTCGCCCCTCCAGCAAACTTGCCCGTGCGACGGATGGTTGTCGAAGTCACAACCTTTCGCGATGCAGCCGAGATTAAATGTCCGGCAACCGTTCAACTGCACACCGCCACGGGCGCCTGTTCGGCACGTATCACTGGCGCTAAGAAACTCAAGCCTGGCGAGCCGACGATTGCCGTTCTCGATGCCGAACACGAATTGTTGGCCACGTACGACCAACAGTTCTTACTGCGCAGTCCCTATCCCGTCGGTTCCTTTGGAGGCGGGCGCGTGCTCGCGCCGATCGAAGCAAGGCTCGGCGCGGGCAAACAGATTATCGAGTTCGGCAGCAGCCTTGCCCGTAGCGATGCGGCCGAGCGTCTGACCGCATGGATTCATTGGCTCGGCGAGGTCGAAGTCGATCCTGTTCGGTTCGAATTGCAAATCGGAATTGATCGCGCCCAGTGCGCAGCCGTCGTCAAGCAAGTGCTCAAACAGGATGCCATCGCCATGCCGGTCGAGGGGCGGCTGGTTTCCGAGAAAACGATCACCAAGATCCAAAACTACGCGTTGAAAATCCTGACCAAGCAGGCCGAAGAGACCGAGGACGCCTGGTCGGTCGAAACCTCGTTGATTGAGCGGGTCCGTTCGACAGGAAGCCCCGAGGTGGTTCGCTGGGTGTTGTCGAAAATGGTTTCTGAAAAGTCGATCGTTCGACTGAATAGAATGGTAGCGATCGCTTCGGAAGACAATCTTCTGTCAAAGAAGCAACGTGCCAAAATGGACCAAATCGTTCGCATGTTTGACGGTGACCGTTTGCCGCCGACCCTCAAAGAAGTGGCCGACAAAATGGACACCAAAGTCGATGCGATCGCGTCGCTGGTTCGATTCGCGGCTCAACAACGTTTACTCGTCGACCTCGGCAACGGATTCCTGATATCGAGCGACATGTTCCGGCAACTCTGTAGCGAATTGCGGGAGTTGTTTGATCAGCAACCGGAACAATCCGTCGCTGAAATCCGTGACCGTTGGCAAGTCACCCGCAAACACGCGATCCCTTATTTGGAATACTGCGACAAAATGGGTGTGACGACGCGGCGCGACAACGCAAGGATGGCCGGACCCAAGTTACAGGAAGTGTTGATGACGGAGGAATCGGTTGAACAGTAAAGCGGAACAATTAAGAAGTCTGCCCGCGGTGGACGAAGTCTTGCGCGAAGAGGCCCTTGCCAACATCATCGCAGCTTTCCCGCACACTCAAGTGGTCGATTGGGTACGTGGAGGCATCGAAGCGTGTCGCCAGCAAATCTTGGCCGAGCAACCACTCGAGGGCACCAACATTGAATCGGTCATCGACTCGGTAATCATCTCCGCGCGTCACGAACAGGCCAGTGTGCTTCAACACGTGATCAACGCGACCGGCGTGGTGCTGCACACCAACCTCGGCCGCGCGCCGCTGCCCGATGAAGCGGTCGAGCGGATGCAATCGGCCGCCGCCTACTCGAACGTCGAACTCGATCTCGTCGGTGGACGCCGCAGCAAACGTGGCAGCCGCGCCGCGAGGCTACTGAAACAACTCACTGGCGTCGAAGATGCGGTGATCGTCAACAACTGTGCCAGCGCAACGATGCTCGTCCTGCAGGCGATCGCAAGCGGACGCGAAGTGATCGTGTCGCGTGGCCAGCTTGTCGAAATTGGCGGAGGCTTTCGTTTGCCCGATGTCTTTCGCGCCGCCGGTGTGGTGCTTCGCGAAGTCGGCACGACCAACCGCACGTACCTTCGCGACTACGAGAATGCGGTCGGCGAAGAAACAGGAGCGATCATTCGTGTGCACCGCAGCAATTTCAAACAGTCCGGTTTTGTCACCGAACCGTCGATCGATGAAATGGTTTCCGCCAAACGTCCCGACCACGTCCCGGTGATCGACGACATCGGTAGCGGTTGCATGGACGACCTGACGCCACTCGGTTTCGACGAACCCACGGTGCACCACAGTATCGCGGCCGGCGCCGACATGACGCTTTTCAGCGGTGACAAACTGTTTGGCGGACCTCAATGTGGCATGGTCGTTGGCCGCAAGGTTTGGATCGACAAACTTCGCAGCAGTCCGATCATGCGAGCCGTTCGCGTTGACAAAATCACGCTGGCCGCACTCGAGGCAACGCTCGAAATTCACCTCGCAGGTGAAGCCACCGCCAAACTTCCACTCCAAAGAATGCTGTTTCGCACGGCCGACGAAGTGCGCAGCGATTGCGAGCGGGTGGCAAGCGAACTTGGCGGCTGCAGCGCGAACGTTTCAGTGACCGAGTGCGAATCGCAGGTCGGCGGTGGTTCCATCCCCGGCGGGACGCTTCCGAGTTTCGGCATCAAGATCACGGGCGCAAAGATCGAAACGATCGCGACCGCACTGCGCATGGGCGACCCACCGGTCCAGTCTCGCGTTGCTCAAGACAGCATCGTCCTTGATTTGCGAACGGTCGCCGAAAAGGAACTGCCGGCGCTGATACGAAGATCGCGCGAAGTGCTTGCGACGGCGGAACGCGGATGATCGAGCGACTGCCGAGCAAACATGTCGTCCTGCTAGGCATCGGGCACACCAACGCTCACGTCGTGCGGATGTGGGGGATGAACCCGATTCCTGACGCAAGTCTGACGTGCGTCTCGAATCACACCGTGGCAACCTATTCTGGAATGTTGCCGGCAGCCCTTGCGGGACAAATCCCCCAAGCGGCGATGGAGATTGACCTTGTTCGCTTGTGCAATTCGGTCGGAGCACGCCTGATCACCGACGACGTCACAGGAATCGACCGAGCGAACGGGCGGCTGCTTTTTGACGACCGACCTGCGATTCCCTACGACGCGTTGTCGATTGGTATCGGCTCAGTCCCAATCGATGGCGAACTCGAAGCGGGCGAACAACATGTCTTGCGCATCAAGCCGATGCAAACCTTTATGGAGAGGTTGGCCCGCGCAATCGATGATGCCATCGCACGAACAGACCGAAAAGCACTTCGCATCGCCATCGTCGGTGCAGGGGTCGCGGGGATCGAAATCAGTTTCTGCTTACCAACCTTTGTCGAGCAACAAACCGGAGCGGAGCCCTCGATCACTCTGATCACGCGAAGCGACGATGTCCTTCCCGATGTGGCCGAATCGACGCGGCGCCGAGTCGCCGGTCAACTCCGTCGCCGCGGCGTGACCGTCCACACACGCAAAGCGGTTGCGAAAGTCACCGACCAGCACCTAACACTTGACGATGGTCAGCAGCTTGAAGCCGACCTTGTTGTTTGGGCAACGGGCGCGACAGCACCACCGCTGCTGTCGAGACTTGGCCTACCGGTAGACGACCGCGGCTTTCTGGAGACTGACGCGACGTTGCAGTCGACGGCGGGCGGAAACATTTTTGCCGTCGGCGACACGGGCACCATCGCGAACCAGAAACTTCCCAAAGCAGGAGTCTATGCCGTCCGCCAAGGCCCCATCCTTTGGGACAATCTGCAACGCGGCCTAAGTGGGCGACCGCTTGTCGACTACCAGCCGCAAACCTCATTCATGAAGTTGATCAACCTTGGCAACGGCGACGCCATCGGCCAATGGAAAGGGTTCTCCTTTCAGGGTCAGTGGGTGATGCGCATGAAGGACCGGATCGACACACGTTTCATGGAGATGTACCAACCGTTGTCGATGACACCGGATGGGACGACCGGCCAAGACGACATGCAGTGCCGCGGTTGCGGTTGCAAACTGGGTGGCGACCTCTTGGAAGAAGCCCTTCAAAGCGACCAGCCGATCCAGCTTGAAGACGCCGCGCCGATCGGGCGCGACGACCAACAGACACTCATCGCATCAACCGATTTTTTCACAAGCCCCGTCGATGACGCCTACCTCACGGGGCGCGTCGCCGCGTTGCATTCAGCGAGCGACATCATCGCCACTGGAGCACGGCCAACCAAAGCGCTTGCGAACGTTGTCTTGCCCGAGGGCAACGCAGCGACCCAGCGTCAGATGTTGTCGGACTTTCTGGCCGGTGCACGCGAAGAATTCGGCGCAATGGGTGCCGAGATCGTCGGCGGCCACACCATCGTCGGCCCCCGTTTCGAAGTCGGCTTTACCGTCATCGGACGATCGATTTCCGAGAACCTACTGCACAAGGACCGACTTCGTGTTGGTGACAAACTCCTGCTCACCAAACCGATCGGTATCGGAGTCCTGTTGGCCGCCCACATGCGCAGTCTCTGTCCGGCCGCAGGCTACACCGCGGCGATCACGACGATGCTTGAGCGGCAACATGAACTCGCGGGCCTGGCCGTCACCGCAGGCGTGTGCGCGGGCACCGACATCACCGGCTTCGGGCTCGGTGGTCACCTGATCGAAATGCTTGAAACAGGTAACGTCGCGGCCGAAATCTCATTGGCATCCATTCCCACCCTCATCGGCGCAACCCAACAGGTCGAAGCGGGAATCGAAAGCACGCTTGCACCACAGAATCGACGCATCGATCGCAAGATCAAAGCTGACATCACACTGCGAGACCAAGCCGTCTACAAACTGCTTTTTGACCCACAAACGTGCGGCGGACTGTTGTTGGGCGTCGCCGCAGACGCCTGCGAGGATCTAGCCAACACCATTTCGAAAACAACTGGCATTGAAACGGCGGTCATTGGTGACGTGACTCAGGCGAGCGACCAGACCAAACGATTGACTGTGAACCCTTAATGGTGCCTCAAACGGAAGACGTTTTCGCAGAGAATCTAGATCTACTCGTCTGATCGTCTGACCGACAAACGCGCAGGAAGTACAGCGAGGCAATTGTGCCGGATCTGCATCGCTGTCGCTCTTTGATCCGGCCTACAGGTGACTTACTCAACACAACCTACCTACTGCAGTTTAACAGTCTTCTCGACGATCCAATTGACTTCGCAATTGTGAAGGTGGAAACTCAACGGATTGATTGAATTCGACGTCAGGGATCGAGGTGAAGTATTCAAATGTTTGCACATCGTTTGATCGAAGTGTTACGCATACAGGCTGTTGGTGTTTGCGTCTGCTTGTTCACGCCGTTGGTGGTTGCCGAAGACGAGATTGAACAACCGGAGCGCACACCCAACGTTGTCGTGATCATTGCAGATGATCTCGGCTACGGCGAAACGGGAATGATGGGCAATCACGAAATCCCAACGCCCCACATCGATTCGTTGGCCACCGATGGCGTTCGCTGCACGGCCGGCTATGTCACGGCGTCCTACTGCAGTCCTTCGCGAGCAGGGATGGTTACGGGACGCTATCAGGCTCGCTTTGGCTATGACTTCAACCCAACGGGCAAACGCAATCTCGATCCGAAAGCGGGATTACCCGAAACGGAAACGACATTCGTATCGCGTTTAGCCGATGCCGGTTACGCAACTGGCATGGTCGGCAAATGGCATCTCGGTGGGACGCCCCCCAAACACCCGCTGCGACATGGTTTCGATCATTTCTATGGGTTCCTTCACGAAGGACATTTTTATGTACCGGGACCACCCTATGAAAACGTGCTAACGATGGTTCGCGATTCGTCTCTCGAAGAGGGCCAACGTGTTCGCGAGGGCGACTTGATTCGTGGCAACTACGCTCGAATGAGCGAGCCACCCTACGACGCGGACAACCCGGTGTTGCGAGGTGAAACGGAAATTGTCGAGAACGACTATTTGACCGATGCCATTTCAAATGAAGCCGTCGACTTTATCAATTCAAACAAGGATGCGCCTTTTTGTTTGATGGTTGCTTATGGTGCGGTCCATAGTCCGATGCAAGCGACGCATGAAGACCTGGCTGGCCTAGCTCGCATCGAGGATGACCAGCGGCGGATTTTCGCCGGAATGCTAATCGCTTTGGATCGCGGCGTCGGCAAGATACGTGATGCGATTGCCGAACACTCGCTGACCCGCAAAACGCTGATCGTGTTTGTCAGTGACAACGGTGGCCCGACCGCGGAACTGACCAGCAGCAACCTGCCTCTTCGCGGCGGCAAAGGGTCACTCTATGAAGGCGGGATTCGCGTTCCGATGACGTGGACGATGCCCGACACACTTCCGGCCGGTCGCGTCGAAGATCGACCTGTCCTCAGTCTCGACATCGCTGCTACCGCGCTCGATCTTGCTGGACTCGATGAAGACCCGGCGGCCGATGGCAAGAGCATCTTGGATTGGATCGACGATCCGCTTCGCAAAGACCCACACCAAGACCTCTTCTGGCGGATGCCCAACGGACGCATTGCGCTGCGCAGTGGCAACTGGAAAATCGTTCGTCCCAACCGCAAGAGCCCCATCGAACTCTATCACTTGGCCAGCGACGCTGGCGAGAAACGCAACCTCGCCAGCGAGCAACCGCAAATGCTCGGCAAACTGATCGGCCGTTGGCACGCTCTCAACGCCGAGATGGCCGAACCGATCGTCCTCTCGAAGTAACAATCAATCGAGCAGCGGAAGCAGCAACTCGGCGCGTGCATCGACGTAGCGGGGCGATGTGCCGGAAGCTCGCGATACGCTCTGGACCATCTCCGACGCATCGACGCCGACGAGTGAAAGCTTGCTTGGCAAGACAAGCGAGACGAGCCCGTCGATGCCAAAGTACTTCACCGATCCAGGCACGAACATCGGGTCGTTATGGCGGGTGACGTTGCCAAAACGAAATCCCTTGCAATCAACAAACGTGTGGGCCAGCTCATCACGCGCCTGAGTTGCAGCGCCCAATGCGACGGGACCGGCGATCGCGCCGACACCAACCAGCTGGACGTCACCATTCTGCCCCGCCCATTTGATCAACGACAAGACATCGTGAACACGCTTGGCGTACAGACTGTGGTTGTAGCCATACGTGTAACCGGCAAAACGCTGCCACCCAACCTCGCCTTTGTACTGAAACCACATCGGCTGCGTCTCCGTTTCAGCATCGATCACATCGGAATCACCTTGGCCAAACAGATCGGCGCAAACAACCGCATACCCGTTTTTGACAATCTTCGACAGCTCTGAGTCCTTTTCCAAATCGGACATGCCTGCATCGGTCAAGTAGATGACGGTCGCTTTGGGATCGGGCGTTGAATAGTGAACCAGCGAGATCTGTTCGCCCAGTTCATCGACATGAAGGATGCCCTTTTCCACCGCGCCATTGGACGTTGTCGCTTCCGGTTGGAAACGCACCTTTGGCACTTCGTCGAAACGGCGTCCAATGATGGTTTCCCAAGCACCGCCGACAACGGAATGGAAGGGTTCGATTGCATCCCGCGTCTTTGGAATAAGCGTGTTTAGGTTTCGCCGTGAATCTTGATCAGCAATCCTTAAAATCGCGACTTCGTGCTCATCACCAATTTGAGCGCCCGCTGGGGCCGGGTAGTCCGCGGTCCAAACGGTGGCCTCTTCGCGAGAAAGCGGTATGAAGTCCGCTTCATCAATCGGTTCATCGGCACCAAGTTGAAAGTGTCGATTGAAGAATTGATACATCGCAAGTCGATTGACTCGGTTGTAGTTGTGTTTGAATCGGGTCTCGAACACAGCCGTCAATCGATCGGCGTGACCGAGCATTCGGTAGAGTCGCAACAGGTCGGGGTAACCTTTGGTCTCGAGCTCGATGGTCCAATCATCGGCTGCGGTCAAACCGAGCGGACGCGGCGCGACCGCGGCGGCAATATCGACGTTGCCTTGATCGATCCTCAGAAGCGGCGCGTTCTCGCAGGTGCATCCGCCTTGCATCGATGTCGAAACCATCACGCATGGCATGGCGGCGGCGATTCGATCATCGATCGCACCAATCAGCATGGATTGCGTTCCGCCCCCACTGCCGCCAGTGACCCCAATCCGACCGGAATCGACAAAGTCTTGGGTCGTCAAAAAGTCGATGACACGAATCGAGTTCCAAGTTTGCAGCCCCATCATGTTCTGCAGTCGCAATTCGGCCTGGACACTCATAAAGCCCCAGTCCGCGTTGCGATCCAGATGTGACCACTTGTCCGGACGATGTTTGATTTGGATCGAATCGGCGTTGCCCGTCATGTCATAGACGAACACGTTACATCCCATTCGCGCTAGACCCACCGCGCGTGCTTGAATGGGAAAGCGTCCACCGAGCTCATACTTTTCAGCGCCGCTTGCGATCTCGTCTTTGACCTTTGCCTCCCCAGCATCATAAAAACGGCCGTTGGACCAATGCCCGTGTGGCGAGAGAATCGTCGGCAAACGACCGGGGCGATTCTTGGGGCGGTAAAGACTGCCCGTCACAAAGTGACCTGGAATGGATTCGAAGAAGACGCGGTCGACGGTATAGTCCTCGCGCTCAACGCGACCATGAATGATCGGATTCAGCGGAGCCTTGGTTGGCATTGGCCACAATCCCTGCGAAACAAGGATGCGGCGACGAATCTCTTCGTGTCGCTTTTCCCACTGATCGACCGACGTGACCGGTTTGAAGGGAAAGTAGCCGTTGAGGTTCTTCAGTTCCTCATGGCGAGGGTCCGTGGAAGTTTCTCCCTCGGGCAATGCACGAGGCGGTTCCGCAGTGACCAAGCTTGCGAAGAGAGCCAACGTCAACGCAATCGAAACTCTCATTTCCAATCCCCCGTCAATGGTGTCGCGATTCGATAAGTCAAATCACCTTATGGCAGAGCAAGTAGCCGTTTCGCTTCTTCGAGCAGGAACTTGCCATCGTTGAACGGTTCATGACCGATGTCTTGCCAACGCACACGTCCCCGCGAGTCAATGAGGAAGGTTCCGTGCAACGGCTGATCTTCGAAATCGTCCCAACAGCGAAACGACTTGAAGACGTGGTGATCACCATTGGCGAGTAATGGAATCGCAACCTTCTCGCCAAAATTCTTGATGCCTTCTTGCAGCTGCTCCTGCGTCTCGGTGCTGATCCCAACGATCTCCATGCCTGCCTCTTTGAATTCATCAAGCATTGGCGAAAAGCTATGTAACTGCTCAACACAATGCAGGCACCCCGAACCGAGATAAAAGATCACGATGTGCGGTCGGCCGCTGAGCTCGTCGCTGGCAACGAGTTGCCCGTCCCCGTTGTGGGCTCCCCAGGAGGGTGCTTGATAGGGTTGCCAACGAAAAGGACCGAGGTCGTCCAACGGTGGCCGCTCGCCGAGGTCGTCCGCCGGCTGTGGCTTGATCCGCCAATCGGCATCCAATTCCAACTCCGTTGCGATCGGAGCCAATTTGGCGAGCATCGGTGTTTCGATGTCGGCATGCCCCGCTAACTTTCGTAGCGTTTGGAATTGTTCTTTGGCTTTTTTCTTGTCCCCTTTTCGCCAGAGCAGATCCGTCAAGACTGCGACCGGACGAACTTCCCCTTTGCTGTTGCGCACCTCTTTTTCAGCCATCTTGATCGCGCCGTCAAGATCGCCGACATCAGCTTTCCATTGCGCGTGCATGACGCCATCAAGCTTCGCTTCCTTGACGTTCTTTTCAAACGCGTCTTTGTCCTGACGCTCAGACGCTCCTGCCGCAGCAGCGCGGGCGACGATGCGTTTCAGTTTGGAGATGTGTTCTTTGATTTTGTCGCGCCCCGCATCCTCCTCCTTCTCATCGGACTCGTCATCGTCCGACTCCTCATCGGCGTCGTCGGCATCGGTGTTTCCGGCTGCTTCCTTTTCGGCCAAGTCAAGAAGATCACTACGAAGTCCGAGCATACGACGACGCAACGACCGTAGCGTCTTGCCTCCGGCCTTGGCATCACCCGTTTTGAACTGCGCGACAGCCAACCAGCCGAGCCATTCTTCTTGCTGAAGTTTGTTGGATGTCGGTGGCAAGTAGTGTCCGCCCGACTCGTCGATCAACTCGTCCCAGAGTCCGTATTCGGTCAACGTCTGCAACAACCGCTGACGGCCGTACTTGTAGCTGCCCCGTTTGTCGAGCGTGTTGTACTTCGGATGTCGCGGCAACGAAACGAGGTTACGGGATTGCTCAAGAGCATCGTGGACGCGTCCAACGTGAATCAGGTTCCGAGTCAGCCACTCGTTGTTGTGCGCGTAGTTGTGGATTTGATCGGGAATCAGCCGCGCACGAATCATGTGAGCGTGATCGACACGCGCCGATGCTTCTTGTTGCCAAGCTGCGTCGGAATAACGCTTCAAACGTGAATAGATGTGGCCGGGCATGTGCCACATATGGGCAATCCCGGGACTCGACGGACCACACAGTGCGGCCGACTTGAGTGCATTCTCGGGGCGTGAACCGTCCCATAGGTGAATGCGATAGTGATGAGCGGGGTGCAATTCATTTTCGGCAAAGACCTCGCCAATCAATGCGTTCGCCGCATATCGGCTGGCAATTTTGACACCGCGCCGTTCGAACATCCAAAGATGCACGGCAATGAAAGCGCGTGCTTCGGTGTCTTCGGGGAACTCGTGCAGGATTTTTTCGAGGTCTGAAAGAAAGCGTTCGGCTTGCTTCTTCTTTTGCTCGCGTTTTTCATCATCGGTCAGTTCCTTCTTTTCCGAATCTTGATCATCTTTTTTCTTGGGCTTGGGAACGAACCGATCGAGCGCCTCGATGTAGAGTTTCTCTCGCTTGGAGGCGTTCTTTTCACGAAGTTCCATCGCCTTGTCGATCAGACCGCGCGCACGCTCGTCGTTGTTGGCATTGGCCATCGCCATACCCCAATAAGCGATCGCAAGTTCCGGTTCTTCTTTGGCCGCTTGGCGAAACGATCGTTCGGCTTCGAGATACCAAAAGCCGTGAAGCTGTGAGATCCCTTGCTCGATAAACTGTTGCGTCCGCTCGTTCTTGGCTGACGTCGGAAAGTCAATGTCTGCCATCCCCTCGATCAATTCAGCAGCTTGCCGCGGTCCTTCGTTGAACGCTTCGCCATGATAGCTGTGGCCGGCAGGTGCATCGGACGAACCTTGCGTGTCGGAAACCGAACTCGGCTCGGCCGCAATCAGGTTGGCTACAAGGCAGGGCGCAAGCAGGCTGGGAACGAATGCAAAAAGGAACAGCGCGATGCGAATCGGCATGGAGAGGTTTCTTTCGATCAACCGGAAGATGATTTCTTGGGCGGCATCGAGCGTCGACGCCGCTTTCACTCGAAGCGAAAGGTGGGACTCCAGATTGTAGTCGGCTGCTCGATTGTCGTCACGCACCTAAAAGGGCGCAGGAGCCAATGTCAAAACTGAAATCGAACGATTTCTACATCGACCCCGACTTCGTAACCAAATTCATCTGCGTAGATTTTGGCCGCGGATTGGACTGGAAAAAGCGTTGCGTAGACATCGGGGCACCACTGGCCGGTTGCGATCTGCAGATATCGCTCGCGGCAATCCGTATCGATCCGATGGATCAGCCACCCCTCGATAATCGGCTCAAAATCTCGTTCGCTGTGGTGCTGGCGTGAATCCTTCGACATGCTTCACCTCTGTTGATGGGAGACGAAGAACGAAGGTAGCCGGCCGCGTTGACACGTTTGGTCACGGCGATCGGGACGGAACCCGATTGATTGTCCAATAGATTTCTTCCTCAAATCCGGTGCCATCTTTGGCCCACACCTTCAACAAAAGGTGAACTTGATTGACGGGTTTGAGGTCGGGGATGTTCAATTTCACACTCTTGCCATCGGCACCAAGCGTGACCGAAGTCACATTCATTGCCTCGGGCCCCGGCTTGTCGGTCGTTGGCGAATACTGGTCGCTTCCGTATGACTTTTCCCAGTGGTAATTCCAGTGCCGGACGTCGTAGGACTTCAGGTTGGTCGCCACATCGGGGTCGAGCTCAAAGTTGAACGCAAGTCTCAGACCATCACTTTCGACCAGGCAATCACGAACGAGATGGTGCTGGCGACCGGTATAGCGAACACGTTGGACGCCTTTTTCAGCAAGCCCGACGCGACCTCCACCGTTCCAACCTTGCAGCCCGGTTGCATAAACTTGACCGTCCGCCGGATTGACCCGAGCGCGCATGATGCCGGTGCTGAAGTTCAAAGGCAATTTGATGATTGCCGATTGTGCGACATCACCAATGTGTTGGGTCATCATGTAATAGAGCCAACCTTTTCCGAAACTGGTGTGGAACATGCGTCCCGACAACGGTCCAAAACGTTTGTCATCCACAAAGACTTGTCCACCGGATGAGTTGTCAAATTCTTGTGGCATCCATACGAGTGGCTGATCGAACGTCTCGGGAGGAACGATTGCATCGAGGTCAATCGAACCGCCACCAGGTTCCCATTTTCCCGGAATCGAATAGTTGTTGACCCAGCCATAAAAGCCACCTTTTTTCAACAAGCTCACTTTGGACGCTGGCGTCCACTGACCTTGATTGTCACTGGCTGTGACGGTGCCATCAGGAAAGCTGCCCATTCCATTGGGGGTTCGAAATCCGGTGCAAAAAATCTCGCGTTGTTTGCCATCTTTCGTGACCTTGATCACCGCGCCCGGGATCTCGGAATCGGTGCCGTGGCCACTCTTGGAATAGTAGAAGTTGCCTTCGTTGTCGGTCTGTAAATCAAAGTTGAAGGCGTGGAAATTGACAGAAACGTCTTCGTCCGCAGAAAAACTTTCGTAGAAGTCGGCTTCGCCGTCGTTGTTCAAATCGTGGAGCCGTGTCAGGCGGTCTTTACATGTGACATAGATCGTCTCATCAACGACTTTCACTCCGAACGGTTCATACAAGCCGCCAGCAAAACGTTTCCAACGCAAGTCAAGCAGTTCGTCGTCGACGCCCGAGACGATCCAAACGTCACCACCATGGGTCGCCACCACCATTCGACCATCGCGAAAGAAATCGATCGCCGATGTGCGAAACCAGGTGTTCCAGGGTGTGGCGTCAGGAATCGTGATCGTGTCGAGTGCATAGCCATCACGTTCGAGCCCTGGGTAGCCAACGGTTTTCAACACGTCGGGCCAAAGCTGCGGACCGCCCGAGGTGAGTTTTGCAAAGTTGGTCTTCGGAGCCTCCTCGTATGAGTTGAGCTCGTCAACCAATGCTGCCATGTCGGCGTCGCTTGCGCCGACGCCTCGAATCAATTCGATCTGACGTGGTTTCGTGTCGGCGGGGATTGTCAACACAAGCCGTTGTTTGGCGTCGAGCTTCAATGTTGCGCCCGACACATCACCCACCGCTCCCGCGGCAGTGAATGGGCCAGGCGCCCGGTTCGCCGAATGCCTTCGAAGTGTGACGAGACCGAGCGACGTTGCTGACGAATGTCCTACCTTGATCACGAACGGATTCAGTTGTTCCTTTGACGCCGGTGAAGCGACGGCTAAGACAAGGGACTTACCTGGTCCGATGCGGAGCGAGTGGCGAAGGCCAACGGCTCCCGCGACTCGATGGGGCGTTTCCAAAACATCGCGACCATCGATCGCGTAGCTCAGCACCAACCGTTCGCCATGCAAGTAATGGCCTCGGTAGTCCATCCACTTTGTCGGCATCGGACCTCGAGGCAAGAGATCGTCTTTCGGATAGTCAAGTGTTCCCTCGTGTCCCCAATTCCACCCCGCAAGTCCGTTGATCGTTTTTCCTTGTGGGTCGGCGGTCCCTTCACCGCGCGGCCGGTAGTGTTGTGTGTCACTCAGGTCCAGGTCGCCCTCCCAAACATCAGCCTGACCCATCGTGTGCAGGTCATAGGCGAGGGAGATTCCGTCAAGTCGCGCTGTCAGAACGCTACTGAATTCACGCCTCAGCTGTGATGCAAGGACAGGTCCATAGTCACGCGGCGTCAGATCTTGCTCGGTGCCATCTTTGGTACCCTCTGGAAGCTTGGCCAAGTAGCCCTTGGTGACTTTGACGTAGTCCGGATTGGACGGTTTCATGAACCGCTCACGAATGTAGTGAACGACTTGGTAACGCTCCTTGGGTGTCAAATGGGACATGGGCGACATCAAGCCATTGCCGCGCGTGAGCGTCATGAACATTGCGTACGGGTCACTTCCAAACTTGAGTTTTTGAGTGCCGAATGCACGCGCCGTTGGCAGCGAAGGTGTGTTGCCATCGTTGCCGTGGCAATTGAAACAGTAGCCGTGGTAGATTCCTTTGCCCGCATCAAAATCACGCTGTTTAAGCTTCTTGATGATGCCCGCGTGATCAAGACCAATCGAGTCGTCTTTGATCGCCAATGCTTCGGCGGAGGGCTTGAGTTCTGCGGCGCGTCTTTTTCCACCAGCGGCAACTTCGATGATGTAGGCCACCAAGTCGTAGAAGTCACGTTGGTCTGCGATCGATGCGACAAGCCCTTCAGGCATCAACGACTTGTCACCTTTGCGAATCGCTTCGACGTCGTCCATGTCGATCACTTTGTCTTTCGTCAGGTCGTCGGCCGGACGCAGCGTGATGGCATCCTCACTTTGGCCCACCTTCATGCCAACCAAGACATCTCCATCGATCGTTAAGACAGAAACGGATTCGTAGCCCTCGCGAATCGACTTGGACGGACGCAACAGAGCATCAATGACGTGCTCGTCAGTGACCTTTCCGAGTTCAGCCAGATTCGGGCCGAGAGGCGTCGCCCCCTCTCCGGACGCATGGCACGATGCGCAGGCAGCGGCTGATTTGTAAAAGACCAACGCACCACGACGAGGATCGCCGCGCCGCCGAGTCTCTTTGACCAACCGTGCCAACGAGGTCGCTTTGAGCTGTTGCTCGAGCGATTCGGGGTGCCGCAGCGTCTCGGACAGCGACGGCTTCACGAAACAGAACAAGACAACGGTGGCGAAGACCAAGAGGCGTTGCGTCATCAGGACAAATGCCGAGGGAGGACTGTGGCAGCAATAGGTGGGAACCGACCACGGCATGGCGCGCGTCAAAGCAAAACACCGCCATCTCGAAGTCGCAGACATTCTAACTCACCCGATCGCCCCGCGTCCTATCGGCAGCGGATCCGACCACGAATCCTGGAACCGGCAATTGCTGGTGTCGCTTGATACAATTTGGACTATGAAGAGTGTGCCCCCCCGTTTCCTGCCTGCCCGTTTCCTGCCCGCCTGTATTCCCCTGGTCCGCAGTTTGCCAGCCTCCACTGGCCAAACGTTGCTGCTCGTTTCGCTCGCGATCTGCCTAGTAACGCCAGCAAGGGTCGATGCCCGTGAATGGACCGACCAAAGCGGAGCCTATCGAATCGAAGCCGAATTGGTGGATGTCCAAAAGGGTGTCGCGCGGCTTCGCCGACCTGACGGCTCGATCGTGTCTGTGCCGCTCGGAAAGCTGAGTGAAGCGGATCAACAGTTCATCGCACAGCGATCGGCGGCCCCCGAAACCGCAGCCGCTTTGACCGTGTTTCGCAAGCACTGCTACTCGTGCCATGGCGAAGGCGGGTCGAACGAAGGGGGCATGAACTACGCAATCGACTTGGAACGGCTCGTCGAAACCGAAAAGGTTGTTTCGGGAACCCCCGAGGATTCGCCGATGCTCGAGCGGATGGTCGATGGAGACATGCCGCCAGAGGGAACGGAGCCGCGACCGACCGCCGAAGAAATCGCTGCCGTGCGTGCTTGGATCCGCGCCGGGGCCCGCCCCGTCGCCAAACCGAAACGCGAGTTCATTAGCAACGCGGACATCTTGAAGGCGATTCGAATCGACCTCGATTCGGTCAACGAGCGTGATCGTCGCTTCACGCGGTACTTTACGATCACCCATCTTTACAACGCGCAACGTTCTAATGATGAACTGCAAACGTATCGATTAGCGATTGCGAAACTCCTCAATAGCCTTTCATGGGAGCGCCGCCTTGTTCATCCGCGGCCGATCGATCCCGCGGCAACGATCTTCCGCATCGACATTCGCGACCTTCGTTGGAGTACCGAGACTTGGATCGCCATTCGGTCGCTCTATCCCTATGCAATTCGTGCCTCTGGACCCGATTTCCAACGCGTGACTTCAGAAACACGAAGTTCGCTGCCATTTGTACGTGGTGATTGGTTCGTCGCGGTTGCATCGCGCCCGCCGCTCTACCACGCCGTGCTCGGCTTGCCCGAAACGTCGTCCCAGCTTCAGCGTCTACTCAAGATTGATTTCGCGCAAGATGTTCGTCAGGAACGTGTGGCGCGTGCGGGATTCAATGAATCGGGCATCTCCGTCCACCCACGAATCATCGAGCGTCATGAAACGTCCGACGGCGCATGTTGGGTTTCGTACGACTTCGCAGGAGCAGCCGGTGACAAGAATTTCTTTTCCAACCCGCTGCAATTCGCAGCCGATGGTGGCGAGATCATTTTTAACTTGCCCAATGGATTGCAGGCATACTACTTGGCTGACGCAGCAGGGACGCGGCTCGACAAAGCGCCCACATCGATTGTCAAAGATCCAAGCCAGGCCGACGGTTCGGTCGTCAATGGTCTCTCCTGCATGCGATGTCACTCGGCGGGGCTGATCGCGAAAGACGACGAAGTTCGCCGCAACGTCTTGGTCAACTCACCCGCGTTCCGAGACAACTTGGAAACCATCAAGGCGATCTATCCTGACCAATCCGTGCTCGACGACGCATTCGAAAAGGACACTCGCCGTTTCACCGAGGCGATGGCCGAGCTTGGCATTCGGCGTACTTCGGTGACGGGCGAACCCGTGTTCAACATGGCGGCAAGATTCGAAGATGAACTCGACGCATCACTCGCTGCCGCCGAACTCGGCATGACGCGTACCAAACTCCTGGGCCGCATCCAAGGGCGTCTCGATCTTCAGCGATTGATCGGCACCTTGCGATTGCCGGGCGGCACGATCAAGCGAGACGCGTTTGAAAGTGCGTTTGGATCTCTCGTTGGTCCGCTGTCGCTGGGGTCGTACATGCGCCCGACTCACCGAGTCGCTCCGCGGATTGGTGCCGGCGGCGTCCCGGCCATCGGCGGCGCACCGGCGATTGGTGGCGGCATCGCAGAAGGCGGAGGCCGCTGGTTCAATTTTGGCGGGCGTTCGCGCTACCCCTCGTTTTTGGAAGCGACTCGTGTGCTGGCCAACAAAGACGGACTCTACAACATCGGTCGCGATCAATATGTGCGAACGAAAAAGGGCGACTTCCTTGCCAAAGATTTCACCTTCGAAATCGTTTTTACAATCACCAAAGACGACTCGATCATGTTCGTTGGGCTTGGTGAAGGTCGCGGCCGCGGCTCCTACAAGGAACCTGCATCCAGTGTGAACTTGCGAATCCATCCACCTGTCACACACAAAGGTGAAGTCGCTCTTTCCAAAACCGGTGTTGGCGGCGAAGGCATGGGCAGGATCCCCAACGCTGGAACTCACCGAGCCATCATCACCAAGGAAGGCAAGTCGGTGACCTTCAAGATTGATATCGACAACGACGGCGACGGCCCCGACGACCTGGAAAGAACGATTCCAGACATTGAGGACTTTGCTCCTTTCCTGCATTCCAAAAACAGCCACCTCTTCTTTGGTGGTGGCGGCACCTTCAATCGTCTTCGACTCAATCAAGGCGCAGCGGTTGTCGCACCAGCAGCCAAACCGCCCGCCGCCCGAGCACCGATCGCGGCCCTGCCACTCGGGGTGAAACCGATTGGTCGCCGCACAACCGGTTTCAACTTTGCCAACGCAATGCTGGGCAAGGACGGACTTGTCGTCAAACCACAAGCGGTGGTCCGGTCGCGACGCGCCGACTTCCTGCGCGGCGATTTCCACTTTGACCTCGTCCTTACGGTACCACCTGGATCGGCGCGTCAGCCGCTCGATCGACCGATCTTTATCGGCATCGGTGACGGAAGCTACGACCGGCTTCATGAAGTCGAACGTTGCGTGCGTCTGCGCATCAATCCGCCCGATCATTTCCAGGGTGACGGCTCAGTCAATATCGGCAAGACAGGCGCCGACGGAAGACTCGATCGCAACAGTGTCCAAGAGATCGGCAAGTTGCGTGAAGCCGGAACTCATCGTATCTCGATCATCAAAAGCGGCAGTGCGATTACCTTTGCCGTCGATGTCGACAACGACGGAGAGTCACCTGACGATTTTGAATCGACGATCCCTGACATCGGCGACTACGCCCCCTTCCTGCACACAAAAAACAGTGCGATCTTCTTTGGCGGCGACGCTGTCTTCACGCACCTGGGACTCCGATAGTCTTGCCCCAACTCGTGAGCCGAACGCGTTAGCGTCGGGCCTTGGAGTTACAGTGCCATGAGGTAAAGTGCTCCAACAATCACCCTCCCGCTTGCGGGAGGGTCGGACGCAAAGTCCGGGGAGGGAATCATCCCTCGATATACAAACCCTCTCCGGGCCTTAGAGCCCGACTCTTCCAAGGGAGAGTGTTAACTAACGCCTTGCCGCTCAAGGCCGGCGGGCTGTTGAGGGACTCGTCGCCTCGTCCACTACCTAACCTTCAGCAGCAGCAAGAAGCTCTTGTGCGTTGTCCAAATGAGACTTGGCCCGTTTGAGGCTTGAGGCGACTTCTTCCACATAACCGTCCGCCGCGGCCGACCACGACCGGTTCACATACCGTTCGGCCGCTGCAAACTCGGTCATCACATCAGCGTAGACCTTCATGCCGAAACGCTTCACCAATGCTTGTCGTGAATCAGCAAATTCCGAGAACCCTTCGACGCATTGATCGTCGATCGTCTGCAAGACCTGCGTTGGCTTGTGCTCACTCTGTTGGCACAACTCGCCAACCACCGCGGTGATTCTATCCAAACTCGCTCGTATGACCGAGTATTCGGCTTCCGTCTGCTCGACGTCCTCGTGTTCCTGTTTTGCGGCAAGCCTCAGGCAAACGATACCGCCGATGCCAATGAAGATGCCAACAAAGTAGTTGGTCCACGGAATGGTAGCCCACTTATCGACTTCGCTTTCGCCTTCGACGGGTACCGCAACTTCGAGTTGGCAGACGGACGCATACGCACCTACCACGAAGCCAAGCCACAACAAGATTTGTCCAATTGCTCGCAACATCTCTATCTCACATCCAGTTTCCGACTTGCTCGCTCACCACCATCGCCGTCTCGGCTGATTCAATGGCCTTGGCAAACACGACGTAGAACGCGTGCCCAACCCCGACGAGTGCTTCACCAACGATCAAACCTGCGGCGATCGGAATTCCGACCTCATGGCTCCACTTCGTTCCCATCGTCTTGTCCGACACGATGCGAAGGATGTTCCCCAGGGTGTAAGTAAGTGCAATGTTGAACGGCATATAAAACCCGAGCGCAATCAGCACGCCGATCCCACCCAATCCGCTCATCGCCAGCATCAAGCCGAGACCGCCGCCGGCAACGTACCGATAGGCCGGGACATCATCGTTCAAGATCGCGTCCGTCACCGACGCGAGCGCGTTGGCCTGGGGAGCTGGAAAGCGTTCCGAGCCAATCGCGTTGTCGTCACCGTTGAGTACGATCATCAAAAACACAACCACCACGGGTCCGAGCCAAGCGCCGACAAATTGTGCAAGCTGTTGTCGTCGTGGAATCGCGCCAACCAAATAGCCTGACTTCAAGTCAAGCATCATGTCGCTCGCTTGCGAAATGGCCAAGCAGATTGCGGCCCCCACCACCATGCAACTGGTGATCGTGCCGACGTGATCCAGTCCGCCTTTGGCAACCAAGATCAAAATTGTCACTGCAATCAACGTCATGCCCGATAGCGGCGACCAATTCGTGCGGCCGATACACTCGGCAACAACGACCCCCGCAACCCACACCCAAAGCGTCCCCAGGACCGCCATCGCAGCAGCCCGACCGAAGGTCATGTCGGCAGTCGAACTGAAGGCAACCCAGATCATCACCAACAGGCCAGCACCGATGGCGCTGTACAAGAACTTGATCGGCATCTCATCATTGCCGGCCCCACCTTCGTGCTTGCTCGCCGAGTGCATCGACCGCATCGCACTGATGATCAACGGAAACGCCGCGATGATCCCGCCCACCGCGGCGCCCACGAGCATTCCAATTCCAAGAGGTTTGTAGATTTCCCCACGCATCTCGCCAGGCGTGTCGACAAGGGTTCGCAGCTCTTCGGAACCCGCGAAATTAGCCAGTAGCGGTGACAGGATGAAATAGCAAACGAAACCGCCAGCACCAAACCAAAACCCTCCCTTGCCCGACAAGAAGCCGACTCCGATTGTCATCACGGACAAGAAGAACATCAGGTTCATCATTGGCGGCATCCCGATCTGATCGCCAAGATGCCAATCGCCATGCCCACCATAGAACTTCAAGACGATCAAAGAGGCGATCGCCGAGAAGAGTGCTCCGCCGAGCAACAACACCGCTTTGCGCACTCCAGCGCCGGGCGACTTCAAGATGGTTGCCACCGCAATCCCACCTGGATAGGCGAGCCGATCGAAGTCGATCATCTGTTTTCGCAGCGGGATCACAAAAGCAAGCCCAAGGATGCTGCCGGTGATGCACGACAGAATCATCAGCGGGATGCTAAAGTCGGCGACCGACTCGAGTCCCTCTTTGCGGCTCAAGATGAACAACGCCGGGACCGAAAACATGATGCCCGAGGAAGCACCATTGACGGCCGAAGCGATCGTTTGGTTGATATTGTTTTCAACGATACTTGTTCGTTGCATCACACCGCGTAGGACACCCCATCCGAGGATCGCGGCAAGTTCCGAGCCTTCGATGGCAAAGCCGAGAATGAGCGCGGCATAGCCGATCGAAATCGCGATCAGCACACCGATGACCCAACCGACAATGACGGCCGTCCATGTGAATTCGGGATAGAGTCCACGACGAATTCGAATGTCGCCGTCGTACTCTTCACCCTCTGGCTGGTTGGAGGAAGCACCCGACATCGATCCATGACTCCTTAGCGGCTCGTGATTCCCGGAGAGCGTTGACTAGCAGGACAGCGTAAGAGACCGCGTCACCCAACGCAAGTTGCGCCAAAGGTGTACTCGGCGCAATCTTGGAACACCGCTCCGTCGTCACAGCGGCGTGTCTTGCTCGTCATCGAGAAACGCTTCCACTGAGGGCTTGGGCTCTTCTTCGACGCCAGCGATTTTTCGCAATCGTCGCAATGCATCGGCTCGAGGGCTTGAATCACCTGGCATCTCGCTCGAGGGTCGAACGTGCCGGGCGATTTCACGTCCCACCTCTGGGTCAATACGTTCCAACAAATCAACGTAGGCGACAACATCGTGCTCAGTGAACTGGTGCGAGTTGAAGAACCATGGAACGCCAGAGGAGGCTTGCCAACGTAGCTTTTCTACGTAGCGTTCGATCAACCAATCGGGTGCGTCCGAATCCATCAGATTGGCTGCGACGTCGTGCACGTGTGGACTGAACTCGCCGTAGCCCGTTCGCGGCGGCGGATCCCAATGGGGTGGCATCTCTGCTTGCGCGACGCCCTGCAACCGTGTCACGAGAGAACCAAAATCGCCACCTCGAATGAACCGATCGGCATCGTAACGCAACGCCTGCTCCTTTTGCGTGGTCGGCAAAATGGGAATCCAGATCAGCAGGGAAAGGATGACCACCGCCCAAGTTGCTCTCGCGACTTTCACAGGTTGCCACCGAGGGTCTTTCCCGATCCACCGCCAGGGCTTTCCACGGTTGCATAGCACGGCGAAAGAGATCACAAGAAATGGCAGAGCAATCACCCCAACGAATCCAAGCAGCATTCGCATGCCGAGAATCGTCCCCTCACTCTCGGTCAGGCGGACGCCACCCATGATCATGAAAATCGGCCCCGGAACGAATTTGAGTGCAAGCAGTGCAAGTGCATCCCCAAAAAGAAGCACGGGAACAGTGGCCGAGACCAAGTGAGCATGAAATAGAACCTGAATACAGCGGATCATGAGCGCGACGCGCCATATTGCAACCACTCCCAACAAGCACAGGTTGGCTCGTGTCGCATCGCCCGCGGAAAGGAAGCGTTCAAATGGGATCGCGTAAAGCCAGGCCATCGGCGCCATCATCCAATAGACTCTCAACAAAGGCACAAACGACTTTCTGGTACAGTTCGCGTCGATGATCGCTAGCGTGATGAACAGCACGATGCAGCCGAGCAACGAAGCCACCAACGGGATGAGCAAGTGCCACGGTTCGGCCAATAGATATTCGCCGTCATACTCCCTTGCGAATCCAGCCGACAGAACAAAGCCTGCGCCAACCCCTATCGCCGCAGGTGATGCCGCAATCTTGACAATCGCCGATTCGCGAAAAAACAAAAACTGAACAATGGTCCACGGACTGATCATGAATGCCCCCGCTTGATCCTGTGATGGTTGGGATGACGCCGCGACACTTCGCGTCGCAATTCGGATCGGCGTTTGCCACTCGTCCCCCCAAAGACGGCACGCATAACGCGCCGAAACCCCTGCTCCAATTCGGTGACCGACATGAGGTCTGGTTGGTGCACGACGTCGAATAACGTGCAGTGGGACCAATCACGATCGACAAGTAGTCGCCCTTGCTTTGCCAAACGCCGATGAAGCGCGGTCCCGGGAAAGGGGGTCTGCAGAGTCAGTTGGATTTCCGCGATGGGGCTTTCGTCAATAAACTGGGCGAGCGCATCAAGCGATGCGTTGGTTTCACCATCGGCACCAATGATAAAACAACCGTTGACAACAATTCCATGGTCCTGGATCGTTGCGACCGCGTCGGTCATTTGGTCAAGTTCGGCGCGTTTGCGTCCCATACCTGGATATCGAAACGCAAGTGATTCGAGGCCGACGAGTAATTGCACGCAACCCGCTTCGGCGAGTCGCTGGACAACTTTGGGTTGACAGCCAATTCGCCAATCGCTTTCGGTGAAAAAACGTATGTTCGCGTCTGCGAGCACATCAAGAAGTTCCTGAGCGTCACGTCGTCCCGCAAAAGTATTGTCGTCAGCAAGCTCGACCCAGGGTGTGTTGCGGGAAAGCTTTTTGATCACGCCGAGTTCTTCAGCAATACGGTCGACTGGCTTGAATCTCGGTGGCCCAAGTAATCGACTAGCCGCGCAAAACTCACAGGCCCAAGGGCAACCACGCTGGGTCTGCAACGTCCAACGTTGAGGGCGACGATCGGGCAACGCCGAAAACGCGGGCATCGGACAATGAGCGAGGTCGAATGGTTTGGTCGCGCGATAGATGGGCTTGAGCTGTCCCAACGTGGCATCCGCGAGAATGGTTGGCCAGCTCGATTCGCCATCACCAACGCAAACACTGGTTGCGTGCACGGCCGCTTCGTCCGGCAACGCCGTAGCATGAAGCCCGCCAATCACCGTCGGAACATTGGATCCACGAAGTGAGTCGCACAGCGCATAGGCCTGATTGATTGATGCCGTCAACGCGCTGACGGCAACGAGATCCGGCTGCTGTTCAAGGATTTCATCAAAAAGGGTATCGCTGCTTGAATCGTGGTAGCTGTAAGTCCAACCGCTGTCAGAAGTCATTCCGGCGAGCGTCAACAGTCCGAGCGATGGAAGGCCAGACAACGCGGTCGCTCGCTTCGCCAGGCCTGGCAAGGTCATTCCAAATTCGAGCAGTTCACTCTCGCGAACTCTCAAACCGGACATGGCGGCGAAAGCAACATGTGGCATCGGCAGATTCAACCCTACAGAATCGTCGTATCGTTCTTCGGCTGTTTATCTTACGCATCGCCGCGTGGATCGGTTTGCCGAATGATCTCGCTGATCCCAGATTGATTGAAGCCTTTGTAGCCGCCGTTGCGTTCTAGAATCTCGAGGTGGGATCCGATCGCGCCCTCCTGCCGAAAGCGATCGGCTTGTTGTTGATCAATGGCACCCGCATCCAAGGCCGCTTTGATCTTCGACGTCCGAATGGGCCAGCGTTGCCCTTTGGTAAAGGCCTGTTTGAGGTGGGGCAAATCGGTAAACGGCGACATCGTTTCGATGCCGAAAACCGCGAGTTGCTTCACGGCGGCACGATAATCAAATTGACATTCAAGATGATGCATGCCCGCTTCGAAAATCGCTTCTCCATGAAGTTTGCACCACAACCCCACCGTGCCCAAATCGTCGTTTTGCGGTAACCCTTCGTGAGCAAAGTCGCCCATCACTTCCTCGGGCGACATGTCGACGTCGGCAAACACCACAATCCCTGTACCGGTTTGCTCAAGCACTTGCGCCCCCCAGCCCGCTTCAGCACCTCCGTAAAACCGTTCTCGACAAACGAAGCCCATCTTTTCAAGCAAGCCGATGAGTCTGGCAAAATGCTCTCGACTCGATCGATAGGTATGATGGTCGTGATTGGCCCAACCAAGTCCCAGAGCGTCTTGCCGTGCCTTTTGAATCCTCGCCGCGTGATTGCGACTTTGCCAATAGGCTCGCTCCGCAGCAAAGAAAAGGTCGCATGTCCAATCGCAACCGATGTCTGCCGTGGAGGCATCGACCAACGCATCGAGTTCGTCGAACGCTGCATTGACGTCATCGTAAATACGCCGGACCCGCTTTAGTTGAACACCATGGACGACCGACTGGCCGAGCATGCGCATATCGATGCGCTGTGGCTCGTAGCCGCCGTAGCCATGTCGTTCAACGACCACACATTGCCAACGCCCCTTCTCCCAAACCACACATCGACGCAGCTGCGAATCGGGTTCGCCTTCCACCAACGCGGTGATGGCGTGACTGAATAGAAAATCGTCGACGCTTTCAACTTTTAAAGCGAGTCCAGCGACCGATGTTTGTTTCATCAATACATCGGGAAACAACCCGCCGGCGTGCCGCCAAACGCCTTCCTCTTCTGGCACCGACTCAAAGCCACACGCTTCCAATTGACCCTGAAGCGTAGGATCAACACCGAAGAAGAAATGGTCAATCCAGTCCATCAGACGCGTGCCCGTATGATCGAGCATCAATTGCTTGAGTCGCGTCAGTGCCGGCAAATGCTGAGACACTTCGTCGATCAAATGGGCAACGAGTGCTGCGGCATCGGCATGCACTTGCCAATGGAACGATTGGTTTGGGTTTTTCGACTCCACCTGAATCCCGCCTGGTTATGGGTGGTCAGCCCGGCGTTCATTATAGGGAGGCCCCTGATGCGATGGCCTTCACCCCTCGACCGTGGCATGGGCAAGTCGTTTTGACCGCAAGCCAGACCGCATTCTTTGTTCTCTCATCGCGACCCGACCTGCGTCGCAGCGGTTAAACTGGCCTCTAGCTTCGCATTCAGTCTCTCCCCAGCCCGCCGACGCTTCGTAGCGACCTTCGCCAGAAGGGTGGATGTCGTTGGCAGATCACTGCCCACAAACCCAAAGGTGCACTTCCATGTTGCTTCGCAATCTCGTTTCCTGCGGCCTACTTGTTGGATCGTGCCTGATTTGCAATCCAATCGCTGCCGAAGATTCTGGCCCCGACTTTGCCGCCATCGGCCAGCTCAACGAAGCGTACGCAACAGCGTTCAACCAGCAAGATGCCAAAGCCATTGCATCCCTTTTCACTGCCGATGGTGACTACAGCATCTTGACTGGCGATCTTCTTATGGGTCGGCCACAGATTGCGGCTGGGCATGCCGCATTTTTCAAAAACAATCCGGGTGCAAAGATCGACGGAAAACAGTTGACGCGACGACACCTCCGCGACGATGTCGTCGTCGCCACCGGTCGTTGGAAAGTAGAAAACGGCCCATCCGATTACCCATCAAGTGGTGCGTGGTCCACCGTGGTTGTCAAAGACGACGGCAAGTGGAAATACGGTGTGATGCGCATCACGGCCGTTGCGACTCCCTCACGGTAACCGATCGCGAATCTGCTTTGAGAGTTCGGCCACAAGCGATGGGTTCTCTTTCGCAACGTTCGCCGTCTCGCTTGCAGGCGTCCGATGATCGTAGAGTTCGGCATAGCCGTCCTTGTGCAAAACGAGCCGATGGGAATCGGTTCGAATCGTCTTGCGGTTCCCGCCATACGAGAGCGCTGCGTGGCCACCGGCGTTGGGATCGTTCAAGATCGGAACCAACGAAACGCCATGAACGAAGTCAGGCTTCTCGATGCCCGTCAGTTCACACAGTGTCGGAAAGATGTCGAGTGTTTCGACCATGGAATCGGTCTTTTCACCAGCGTGTGCCATCCCCTTGTAATGAATGATCATTGGCGAGCGAAGTGATTCTTCGAACAGAGCATGCTTGCCCCAAATCGCGTGCTCGCCGAGATGCCAACCATGATCACCCCAGAGAACCACGATCGTGTTGTCGCGCAGTCCATGTTTCGTCAAACGCTCGAGAACGCGACCAACCGATGCATCGGCGTAAGTGACGCACGCTGCGTAGTGCCGGCGCACAAGATCGGCAAACTCGGGGTCATTGTTTGGGTTGCGACCCCAGCGGTTGTATTTCATGAACTCGCCCGAGCCGTGCCAAGTCGTCTTCCCATCAGGCTTCGTGGGATGCGGAATCGCAGGCAACGTCACGTCTTTGTAGTGCGACATGTATTTCGCCGGCGCGCCAAAGGGAAGGTGCGGCCGGATGATGCCCACGGCCAAAAAGAAAGGTTTGCCATCGGATGCGAGTTCGTCAAGCTGCTGGAGTGATTGGTCGACAATCAAGCCGTCCGGATAGATCGAATCGTCGCCTTGAGTCGACTGATAAACATCCATCTCGCCCGCCTTCACGCGGATCTCGCCATTGGCCAATCCGTGCATCGCACCACGTGGGTGCTGCCACGGCCCTTCGGGCAACAAGTGCCGATCCCATGAGTTTGGCATTTCGAGTTGAGACGTATCATTCCAATCCTTGCCACCCGATCCGCCGGGATGATGCGAAACCTTTCCAACTGAAACCGTTGTGTATCCCCGCTGGCGAAACCATGCCGGCATACTCGGCGCAACGGCGTCGGACGATTTCTTGATTTGCGTGGCGCGTGCGAAAAGCGCGCCGTTGTTCGTGCCACCGTATCGCCCTGTCAAAAGCGTGTAACGTGATGCGCCACAGGTCGGTGCTTGGACATAGTGTCGGTGAAACGCCCGCCCACCCTCAGCCAAAGCGTCGATGTTTGGAGAGTGAATGTAGTCTTTGCCAAAGCAATGAAGCTCGGGACGCAAGTCGTCGATGCAAAGCAGAAGAACGTTGGGGCGAGTCTGTTCGGCCGACGAATTTTCGAATGGAACGGCAGCAAACGCCGAGACGACCAAGACCAAAAGGCAACGCGAAAGCTGCATGACAAACGATCCAAAACGGAGGGACCAAACGAACTCGATCGAGGACACGCCGCGCAACCGGCGGCGTGCCCCGTCAACAGACATCTATCGAACGCAACGGAATTAGTTGCGTTCTGGTGGGCGACCACCCTTCCAAGGCCCGGCCAGACTCATGTAGTCAGGTTCTTCCAAGACGCTACCGTGGTCGCCAGCGTTCCAGCCCGCGATGTGGTTGGGCTTTCCGCGTTCGTGCGAGCGTTGCTCCCATCCCTTGGCCCACGACGCGTCGGCTTCTTTGACTTCAAGGCTCTTGTCGTCAAAGAAGAATGCTTTCCCTTCTCGATAACTTCGCGCGCCCAGAATCACGGTCGTGATTGCCGCGGCGCCAAGTGCCGGGTCGTTGTTACACAATGATGGATCGTTCGCCACCATCGCGTCGACCCAGTTCTTGAAGTGCGCGTAGGTTGTGTCAGGCACTTGACCAACCTCGATACGTTCGTCTTTGAGCTTACTGTCACGAGTGACTTGCGGCCGTTCGGCAACGAAATCAAACCCTTCAAACTGCTCGCCAGTTCCAAAGACCAACGAACCGTGGTGCCCGCGAATCATCTGACGAATCGGCGTGTTTTGGCAGGCCATCGTCGCCGTCACCAAACCTTGCACACCCTCCGGAAAGTCAGCAACGACGGTCGCAACATCAGGCACATCGCGCCCGTCATACTCTAAGAAGATGCCGCCGGCGCCCACGACACGCCCCGGGAATCGCAATCCCGTCCCTTTCAACATCGTGGTCGTTCGGTGCACAAACAGGTCGGTGAACATCCCCGATCCATAAGGCCAGAAGCGGCGCCATTGTTTGTACTTTGCACGGTCAAAATCTTCGTACTCTGCCAGTCCCTCATCAACACCAAGCCACTTGCGCCAGTTGATGTTCTTGGGCGTCATCTGTGGTTCTAGCTTGTAATAGCGCCACTGGCCCTGCGCCGAATTGCGGAAGAACTCGGTTTGGTACATCAATACCTTGCCAAGTTTTCCTGAACACAAAATCTCGTTGACCTGGTTCCAAACGGGCAAACTTGTCGATTGCACACCGACCTGCATCACTTTGCCGCTATCACGCCACGTCTTCATGACGCGGATCGCTTCTTCGACCGTCTTGGTCATCGGCTTTTCGCAATAGACGTGCAAACCGGCATTGAGTGCATCGATCGTTTGTTTGGCATGCCAATGATCGGGCGTCCCAATGCAAACGGCGTCGAGATCTTCCTTGGCAATCATGTCCAAGTAGTCTTCGTACTTGCTCGGCGCAACGCCAGTTTCTTTTTCGATGTGTTTCGCGGCGCGGTCGCGGTGTTCGTTGTAGACATCACAAACGGCAACCAGTTCGATCGGTTCGCCTTCAACCTGCAGCTTGGTCAGCCGTTTGACGTGAGCACCGAATCCTCGGCCGCCAGGACCGATGAAGCCAATTCGCAGCTTGCTTGCTGGAGAGGGAGCGGCAGAAGCCGCCGTTTTCGTCAGGGTTGCAGCACCGACGGCCGTCGCCGTCGTCTTGATAAAGCTACGACGGCTCGGTTCATTCTTCGTCATCAATGGACTCGCTGTGGTGGTGGGGCGGGGCGCCGAAGTTCATATTCCGGCAGGCAGGAAGACACAATTTAGTCATCCATCGCCCAGTTTGCCAACGAGCTGAGGTGGGGAATTGCGGGGAGAGATGAGACAGAAAGATTGAAGGACAGAAAAATGGAGTGGCTGGTGGGGGAGATTGGAGAGAGGCAAAAAGATGGGGGCAAAAATATTGCGGGACGAGAATCGAGGAGTGAGGGGCGGGGAGATGGGACAGAAAGATGGAGGACAGAAAAATGGGGTGGCTGGTGGGAGAGATTGGAGAGAGGCAAAAAGATGGGGGGCAAAAAAAAATGTGGGACGGGAATCGAGGAGTGAGGGGCGGGGAGATGAGACAGAAAAATGGAGTGAGGGGACGTGCGAGATTGAGAGTGGCAAATTCCTTGACGATTGGGAGCATCAAGGAGCGGTGCTGAGATCAATGCCCCTGCCGGCTTCTCCAACCGATCAATCGCTTTGCTCGTCCGCTCACTAATCCGTCATCTGTTTTCCGTCCATCGAGCACCATCCCTCACCCCATTTTCTGTCCTCCATCTTTCTGTCCCTCTTCAACCCCAACCTCACCAATCAATCAGCTCACTCTTCATTTTTCTGCCCACAATCTTTTTGCCTCCCCTCAAACCTCCCGTCCCCTCACCCCATTATTCTGCCCTTCATCTCTCTGTCCCTCTTCAACCCCAACTTCACCAATCCATCAACCCACTCTTCGTTTTTCTGCCCACCATCTTTTTGCCTCTCTCAAACCTCCCGATCCCTCACCCCATTATTCTGCCCTTCATCTCTCTGTCCCTCTTCAACCCCAACTTCACCAATCCATCAACCCACTCTTCATTTTTCTGCCCACCATCTTTTTGCCTCTCTCAAACCTCCCGTTCCCTCACCCCATTTTTCTGTCCTTCATCTTTCTGTCCCTTTTCGATCGCAACTCCCCGAAACCGATTCAGCTAAGAAGGTCTTTGTAGAGGCGGTCGAAGACGTACACGCCGAGCCGCAGTCCTCGTTCGATTTCGGCGACATGCTCTGGTTCGTTCCAGTCAGCTTCCACTAGTTCAAAGAAATCGGCCGCGTGCTTTTTGTCCAACTCCGCATGCAGCGTGTAGTGCACGAGCGCGTCTTCGGTTAACCACCCTCGCCCAACGACAGCGTTACCGATCAATGCGGAGATGTCGGCGAAGGCTAATTCGATGATCCCGAGACAACCGATGCCAACGCGCAAACTATCGGACAGGCATGCTGCCATGATCGCGGAGTTGAATGCGTGTGCGGCTGGCTCGACTTCATCTCGATCAATCGGTTCGCTATCGCCCAATGCACCGAGGAATTGACGGAACGTCGCCTCATGAAACGCCTTGCGATCAAAGTTGCCATGCTCTTCGACCACGTTCTCGAGGATGCCGAGTCGCTGAGGGCCCGAAGGAACCCGCATCAGAAGCGCCGACATCGGGCGTGAGAAAAACTCCACGGCAAAATAGAACTGACGTTGACTGCGAATAAACTCATCTCGCGTCATCTCGCCATTGGCAAGCTTGGCGAAATACTGATTTTTCAAAATATCGCTTTGCTGCACGATGTCCGTCGCCGCGGCAGCCACGCGACTTGTTTTCCGTTCCATGTCTTGGTCAATCATTCTTGCTAAACCTCTGCTGTATTGACGGACCATCTTTGATCGGGTGCGAGTCCAAAACCGTAAACCGTTGCCGGCGCGATCATGATGTCAGCTTGTCGGAGCTTTCCGAGGATCTCGTTGCAACTCACGCTAGGCACGGAAACGAAGAAGGCGGGTATGCCGTGTTCGCGGCAGACTGCGGACGCCACAGCCAGCAACTGGATCGCATCCTCGGAGTCCTCGAATCCGAAGCTCGACAGGTGGGCGGACACGAGTTCTTCCCCGTCATCCAGGAACAACCTCTTGCATTGCCTTGTGTCTTCGAGAATCCCGCAGGCCTTTCCGCTTGTTAACAGGAGCCCGTGTGGTTGCACTTGACTGCGCAAAACGTGATTGCCGCCCTGTGTGGCAAAGTGTCCTGGCGTCAACTCGACGTGCCGAGCGGCCGCTTCATTCGGAGTGATGGCCTGCCAGGGTTGAGTACTCGGCAACAAGTCGCTTGGGATTCGCAGAATCGTGATTTCCGCCAACTTTTCGTACGCGGGGATTCCCAATCGCCCCGTGTATTGGGTGGGGTTTCGGGCGGTTCCGCCCATCACCACCGAAAAACCGGGGGTCTGATTGGTCACGCGTGCCCAGGGAACGGCTTCGCGCAGCAGACGGACCAACGTCCAACCATCACTTGGCTTTGCAAGCTTGAGGTCCGCGATGAAGGATGCTTCGATCACTTCGCCGGAGGTCAAACGCAAGGGACAGCGTGCGACCGAAACAACGCCCGCAATCTCGTCGCCCCGTCGAGCCACAAAACAACGTGCCTGGCCGATCGCGCGAAAGAATCGCGTGTAGTCGCTACCGTGACTGATCCAAAAACTGCGTCCCTGACCGAGCGGGTAGCGAAAACGCTTTTCAAATTCGCCGAGCGCCTCGGCAAGCTCCGCCCCCGGTTGCTCGTCGAGCGTCATGATCTCGGTCAATGTTTCCACCCGACATGGAGTTCTCGATAAAAGAAACTCTTATCTCTACGATGAAGCTGCGTCGAGAGTTCAACATCCCAACGGAGCTCGCTTTCGATCGCACGAATATCGAGTTGCGAATTGAGTTGACGAATCAAGACGGCTCCGCCACTTGTGAGTTTCTGGTGAGCTAATTTCAGGACCGTCTTTGCCTCCTCGGGACTGATCCAATCGAGCGTGTTCGACAAATGGATGAAATCAAATCGGAGATCGTCCTCCGACTCTAGGTACTCCTTCATCGTTGATACCGACCATGAAAACGCGGGTTGTATCTCCTGTGGGTCAAGCTTCAACCAATCCCAGGGCGAAGAGTCAAATCGCCCGAGAAACAGATCATGCAAGAACGGGTTGTTTGCAGCAGACTGCGATCGAAGTACCGCACGGGTTTGATCCGCAAAGTGTTGGCTAAACGGCTTGACTCGATTAGCTGTTGCGTCGGGACCAAACAATTCGACCAACTTTGAAAGCTCCATCGTTTCTTCGAACGCCGCATCGATGGCTTGCCCAAGCGTTGTGCGCGGTGCAGCGATCGCTGACTGTTTCTCTGGATCCGAAAGGCAGAGCAGCTCATGCAACGCGTCCTGGTGAGGACGAAGTCGTTGTCGCATCCGCGCGAACAGCCATTCGTATCGGCCGCAATAGTCGACACCAAACCGCGCAATCGTCTCTGCGGGGCCGAAGAAATCGGACGGCAATTCGATCGAATGCAAATACCCATCGAGCGTGTTTTGACGTTGCTCGGGGTCGCAGTCGGCATGCCCCAGCAGCGCCAATCTTTCGGCCGCGCTATGTGTTTCAAGCAAGAACAGCTTGTAGAAGGTCAGCGCGACTTGAGCTGGATTCACGTCGACCAAATGAATCTGTTCAAGCGACCGGGTGGCGAGTACGGCCGCCGTTTCACCGCCGGATGCAATCATCAACGCTCGCTTGGGAGACTCAAGGCGATCGAGGATCTGCAAGTCGACCTCAGGATCTTCGCGCACCTGTGCAAACGCCAACGGAAGCTTGGCCGCCGACTCACCCCAATCCGCTTGCTCACCCTCTTCCGATTCAGGTGTCGGTAGCCACATCCAATTCTTTCCTTTCCCAAAAGAGAACCAGCGCCACGAAGTAGAAACCAATCCCAGCGACAAGATCGACAAGATAGTGGTAACGCAAATAAAGCGTTGATGCAAAAATCCCGATGGCGACAACCGACATCACGTAAAACCGAATGCGACAGAAACGGTAGTCGAAGGTCAACAGCGTCAAAGTGATCAACACGTGTAGACTGGGAAAGACATCGTACTTTGCACCGGCCGGCTCGACGATCCGACGATTCCAGCGAGAGAGAAAGCCTCCGACCAAGTCGCTGGCAAACAGATCAGCAAAGGCAAGCTTGGGACCAACCGCGGGGACGAGCAAATAGCAGGGCATACTGATCGCATACGCGCTAAACAACCAGGTCGCAAACTTGCGGCTCGTCTCGACCGGCATAACCAACGCGTGCACGATCGCAACGTGCAAATAAACGAGATACGACAGATACAAGCCACTCATGACTTCGGTCGCTGCGGGCGAGACCCAACGATCGAGCGTGACTGCGGGCGTATCGCCAAGGAACTTTTGGTCGATGGCGAGCAAGGTCGTGTCAAAGGTTGTCAGCTCCAACGCCTCGACAAACCGAGCGACTGACAAGAAGTACCAAAGGACATAGAAATATCCGAGCGACAAGCGTAGCTTGACGGTGTGGCCGGAACGGAGGCGTCCCAGTAGGAGACCAAGGCCTGCGTAGATGGCCGTTGCAAGAAACACCTCGGCGCAGACCCGATGGGAGTTTTCTGTCCCCACAAGCAAGGCGACAAGAGTGCCAAGGCCCATCAGCATGAGCAGAACCTCGTGCCGCATCAGCGTACTGCTGTGGGTTGTCGATGGTCTTTCCGCCAGCACGCGTTAGCCTCGGCCTAGCGGACTTCGAGCCCAGCTTTTCCGAACGAATTCACGTACAAACTCGAAGTAAGACGCGACGAAGGGGGCGCGGCGTTCGGTGAGTTGATCTTTGATTTCGGCATGCAGCCCCTTCAAGTGGTACCACGGCACACGCGGAAAGAGATGATGCTCGAGGTGGTAGTTTTCATTGCACATGAAAAACTCGGTGACCGGGTTGGTCAGTATTGACCGTGTCCCCTGAACGGGATCCTCTGGAAGCTCAAGAAATGTGTGCTGGCTCATCCCTCGAATGTTCACAAACGTGTTGATGATCAACATCGGCACGGCCCACGCATGCCAAAGCGTCCACCAAGAAACGGGCGAAGAGAGAATGAGCGTGACCGCACAAGCCAGCAACGCGACTTCGAACAGTATCCAACGCCGATCGGCTGGGTTGGCCTGCCGATACCCGAGGATCGGAATCATGACGATATAGATCGGATAGCCGACCAACAACCGCACCCAGTGCATCGAAAAGACCAACCATGTCCAACGACTGTAGTTGTCGTAGTGATCGGGATCGCCATCCTGGCCGAGGTGTTTGTGATGCCTCAGATGCAAGACTTTGTAGGCTGAAAAGTTCTGCAGTACTGGCATCGCGCAGATCATACCCATCCATCGATTGACGATCCGGATGCGGCTGAGCACGCCGTGAACAGCTTCGTGCGTGAATAAACTCACCCCGTGAAGTGAGGCTGCAGCAATCAAGTAGAGCGGAACGCAGCAGCCCCAACGCATTGGGCCCCAACGCCAGACGCCTTCCTGCGTGGATAGGATCGTGAGAACACCGCCGACGCTCGCGAAATAGAGCACGACAAAGACCACGCCGCGAACCAGCGACGCATGGCTCATCGCATGCAGCTTCTGATGTGACTGGGCATCAATCGTCACCCCGTGTGACGAAACGGTCTCGGCGGTCGTAGAAGCCATCTCACCTGCAGGTCACTAGGAATGTTTCGGGTCGCTAAACATCTTCGCAGCTCGCTTCGCCAAAGGGTGGGAAGCCCAACCTTCGACGAGCGGCACAAGCCCCTATTCTATCTTCCCCTGACAGCAGCCTCTTCGTGTCATCTTGTGTTTTTTGTTGCCACTCTTCTGACGCCAAATCGCGAGCAGGCCCCCGATTACGTCCGAATCGTTCCCGTTTCGCCTTCACCACGACTGGGTCGAACGCGCTTCATGCTCACGCGCAGGTTCAAGAACTCGACCATCAGCGAAAAGGCCATCGCAAAGTACACATAGCCTTTGTTGATCGGCGTCCCAGCACCTTCACTGACCAGGACGACGGCGATCAGGATCAAGAACGAGAGAGCCAACATTTTGACGGTCGGATGATCCTGGACAAAGTCACTGATCTGATTGGCAAACGTGATCATCACGCCAATCGAAATGACGACTGCGGCGATCATGATCTCGATATGGCTTGCCATGCCGACCGCGGTGATCACCGAGTCGAGCGAGAAAATCACGTCCATGAACGCGATTCGAAACAGAACGCCGCTGACCGTGATCTTTTCCTTGGCTTGTGATGCGGGGGTGATGCCATCGGCCGCGCCGCCTTCGTCGCCTGGCAGGTTTCCAATCTCAGCCTCTTCGGCGTCGCCTTCGATCTTGTGATGAATCTCACGGACGGCGGTCCAAAGTAGGAAAAGGCCGCCTAGCAATAAGATGAGGTCGCGGCCCGAAACACCGCTGATCTCTTCATCGGCGCGAAGCTCGTTGGCGATCGATTCAATCGGGATCAGGTCAGCGACGTGAAAGAGCGGTTCGGTCAAGGTTGCCAGAGCGCCAATCGCGAACAACAACAAGATCCGCATGACCATCGCGAGCACCAACCCAAACCGTCGTGCGAAGGACCGTTTCTCCTCGGGCAATCGTCCGGTGATGATCGCGATGAACACGATGTTGTCGATCCCGAGCACAATCTCCATCGCCGTCAGGGCCAACAAGGCGACGCCTGATTCGAAGGAGAACAGAGGCGTCTCGGCACCCAGGCTGATGGTCGAAGCGAGCAACATCGGATTTCAAACTCCAGGCATGCAGCCGGCGAGCGAAGGTGACCGGCCGGCGGGGTAAAGCGATCAGCCGTTGGGGCAAGCGATCGCATCGAGCATCGATAAGGACTCAAGGTTCAATTCGGCGTGATCAGGGGCGCGGCAAGTCCAGCAAGACCGATCAACAGCAGCAGGACCATCGACACGCGTCTCAACCGAGCGCGCCCCAACCACGTTCCGAATCGCAACCCGTAATACGTCACCAGCAACAATAGCGGCACCAGCAGGGTCGTGACCACCGCAGGCTGGATAATGCGATCGCCAAAAGCGAGGTAAAGGAACAGAAGCGCCGGGGCGATGCTGACCAAGTACATCGAGAACATAAACGCACGCATCTTCCGGCTGCTCCAATCATGGGCTTGTACCCAAAAGACCATCGCCGGACCTCCCATCCCAACCAGCCCTTGAAAGAATCCGCTGATTGGAAAGGCGACGAGCGTCCAAATGGGATGCAGTTTCTCGCGCGGGGCGGGACGAAACGACATGACCGCGAGAGTCACCAACAAGACGATGGCACCGACGATCTGGCGCAGCGTCGTCACGTCCAATGCTTCGATCGATCGAAGAGCGATCACGCCGAGAGGCAAGAAACTGATGCGACCAATTCCAGGCCACAGCGTCTGCTTGAACTCGACCGAATCCCTCAGGCTCCAAACGCCCCAAACATTCTGTGGCACGGTCGCGACGAGCAGCGCGCATTGGGCTTCGGGAATGGAGTAGCCGAACCACATCAGCGTCGGCACGATCAACAAACCTGCTGCGAATCCGGTCGCCGATTGAACGAAGATGCCAATGCAAACGACAAGGACAAACGGCAGGAGGGAAACAAGGTATTCCATCCAGGCATCGTAGCGAACGAACCGGCGCTACGTCAGCCGACTGATTCGACGTCGATTCGATGCCCGCTTTCGACCGAGAAGAAATGCAGCTCGCGCGCGTCGACGTGCCAACGCATCGCCGACCCGACCGTCAATGCGGCACCCGTTTGGGCGGACGCCAAGATCGACTCGGTTCCACAGAGACCCGAAATCTGAATTCGACCGTCGACAAACTGTGCAGATTCGACATGAACGTCGAGGAAAAGACCGCTGTTCACCGAAGCCCCCGACGTCGCTTGATCGTTCCCAGCGGCGACGATCTCAATCGCATTTGCTCGGAAGCCGACAACCCATGGCGCGGCCAACTCAGGAGTGGGCCCTACGATTGAAGCAGCTCCTCCCTGAATCACATTCGCCGGGATCACATTCATCGGCGGCCAACCGATTGCTTTGGCAACGGCAAGGTGCTCCGGGCGACGGTAGATTTCTTCGGGCTCACCGAGCTGAACAATCCGTCCTCCCTTCATGACCGCGATGTCGTCGGCCATCCGCATCGCTTCGGCACCATCATGGGTCACGTGCAGGGTCGTCCCCGAAGTGCTCCGATGCCAATTCAACAGATCCTGTTGCAACTCGTGCCGAACGGATGCATCGAGCGCCGACATTGGCTCATCCATCAGCCTCACCGATGCTCGCCGCGCGATGGCTTTGGCAATCGACGCCCGGCGTAGTTCGCCGCCGCTCAGCTTGTCGGGGTAACGATCGAGCAGGCCCGTCGCGCCGGCCAATTCCGCCGCCTCTTCGATCCGCCTTGGCAGCTCCTTGCCGGCGACGATTTTTCGCAAGCCGAATTCGATCGATCCGCGGACGGTCAGGTGGGGGTAGAGGGCGTCATGCTGGAAGACCATCGACACATCGCGACGCCTGGGCGGAACACCGTCGATCGGTTGGCCATCTAACAGAACGCTGCCCGATGACGGTTTCTGAAGGCCGGCGATCAATTGAAGGGTTGTGGTTTTGCCACAACCGCTCTCGCCCAGCAAAACCACGTATCGCCCCGACTCCGCGGTCAAATTCAAGCCGTCGAGGACCCTGCGCGGGCCGTAGGAATGTTTGATTTCGCGCAGCTGGACGGTCGACATATAATGTTTGGTCAAGCGGAAGGTGCTCGCGGGCGTCTTCCGTCACGGTATTTGGAAGCTCTCGAACAATCGATGGCTCCATATTAACCGACAAACAACTGAAACTCTGCCCACTCACCAGCCCTGGAGTGAGACGATGAAGAAAACGTTGTTTATTGCGATCGCGATTTCACTGACAGGACTTTCCTGGCAGGTCGTCGCTGATGATGAAGCCTCATCGCCGCAGGAGGTCGCCCAGGAAAAGGGCGCCGAAGCCGAGGAAGAAAAGCCGTACGTCAAACCCTCGCAAGCCGAACTGCGTCGCAAGCTCTCCAGGATGCAATACGACGTGACTCAGAACGAAGCGACCGAAAAAGCGTTTCGCAACAAGTATTGGAACAACAAGGTCGACGGGGTCTACAAGTGCATCGTTTGTGATCGCGATCTCTTTACCAGCAACACCAAGTACAAGTCGGGTACCGGGTGGCCAAGTTTCTGGGCACCGATGAAACGCGAGAGCGTCGGTTTTCGAACCGACAACAAACTCTTTTACACCCGCGTTGAAGTCCACTGCAAACGCTGCGGAGCCCACTTGGGGCACGTGTTTGATGACGGACCGAAACCAACCGGAAAACGCTACTGCATGAACAGTGCTTCGCTTCGGTTTGTCAAAGAATCCGACAAGAAAGACGAGAGCGAAAAGAAGTAGGCAAAATTAAGCAAGCAGCACTCCACTGAGCCGCGATCGCGTAAGCGGCCGTGCCCATAACTCACCGTAGCTACGCTCGCCAGAGCGTGGGGTGGCGGTTGTCCGCTCGCCAACACAAACCACCTTCTGGCGAAGGTGGCTACATCTCGTCACCGTAAGCCGCGATCGCGTAAGCGGCCGGGCCCATAACTCACCGTAGCTACGCTCGCCAGAGCGTGGGGTGATGGCCGAGTGTTTGCCGACACAAACCACCTTCTGGCGAAGGTATCTACGGTCCGCATGCTCATCGTGTCGGCGCAAATGGCATCGCGCCCGATTCTTGAATGATTCGATAAGCTTCTTCGGTGAAGCCGGGCTGGTCAATCAATTCCAGCACCGCGGGATGATTGAGAAACTTCATCGCTGAATCGCGATCAATTCTCTTTCCCGAACTGAGAATCTCTTTGATCTCAGGATCCTGCATCAACGAGCGAACGGCCTGTTTCACTTCGGGTCGCTTTTGAAGGTCTTTGATGGACGGGTGTTGAATCAGCTCGTCAATCTTTTGTGGGTCGCTCAGTACGGTAACGCTCTGCTGGATTTCTTCGAGCTTGTTGAGTTGAGGAACGAGTTTGAACGGGTTGTATTGTTCGACCAAATGGCCAACCCGACTCGAATGCACATTGTCGTTGACGGCGAGCACCCAATTGGCGACACGTGCGCGCTGGGCGTCGGCTGCGTTGAGCTTTGCCATGCGATCGCGCAGCGTTGGCTCGATGATCAACAAACCACCAAGCAGCAACAAGATTCCGATCATTCCCTCCGCAGCACCGATCCCGAAACCAAGCCATCGATTCGCGGAATCGAGTTTCGGACGTTTTGCAAGGAACATGCCCGCCACGAGGAAGGTGATCATCGACACAATCATCGAGATCAGGATCCCCACCGCGCCGATGGCAAGGACTCGATTGGTCAGTCCCGTTGTGCCGAACCAGCCGGCGAAACGTTCTTCGTTGCCCATCCCGATACTGGGTGCAACAAGGATTGCCGCGGTGAAGGCGATGAGCGTTCCAAAGATGCGGACAGCTCCGGCGCGGTAGCCACCAAAGGCGGCGATCCCGGTTGCGGCAAGAAAGGCAGCCAAGACGTAATCGGTCTGCGAAACAAAGTAGGCTGCTCCGCCAAAAAACAACGCAGAAAACGCCAGCCGCGCTGGCAAGCCCATGCGTGCTCGCTGCGGGCGAATCTTTTCGCGTCTCTCTTCATTCTCAGCCATGTCACCGCTCGTTTCGTTGGACGACGTTCCCTTAACCATACCTTGTTCGACGGAACCGGCAAACGAAACGATCGACACAACCGTTTCGTCCCAATCGCCGCCGCACTCTCCCGGTGGCAACGCTCTCTCAGCCGCACTGCGTCGCGGTTCGTAGTCCCGCCTTTAGGCGGAAGCGTCTGAAGATCTCGGCTAATGCTCGGTACTACGAACTTCCCAAGCGGGCGTCGGTTGTTCACGGGTGCGGAACGCAACGGTGGTTCGGATCCTAGCGGATGAACGACGACGAGTTTGGACTCTCTGCGGTTGCGGTTCTGATCTTTGTGATGGTTGTTGGTCGGGGAGGTGAAGCATTTGATTTGCCGGGGCCGGTCAGTCGATTGCATTGAATGACCTCCCCAAAGAATTGATGGACCCTAACGATGAAGATGTCTTCAACCTCCCTGCGCGCTGCGCTGGCATCACTCGTCTGCACCATGACCATCGGAAGTGCGATCGGCCAAGAAGAACCGATCAATCGTATTCCCGAACAGCGTCAACCGGTAAGTCCGAGTGACATCCCGCTCATTCCCGCTGACACGCCTGATCGCGTCGAACAGGAAATCAGCGAAATGGTTCGCGAACGTGAGCAATGGTTGCCGCAGGTACAAGATGGCGGCCTCGCACTCCCACCGATCGCCGCCGTTTCGACGGAAACCGGCAGCATTGGCAACGGACGCATTCCGGAGGGTTTCCGCGGTGGCAAGCCATCACCAACCCAGCCGCTGCCCGAAGACGCGCGTGAACGTGGGGAAGACTGGAATTGGGCCGTTTCGAATTGGGCTGCGGCAAATACGTTTTCGCATCCACGGTACTTCGAAGATCGAATGCTCGAACGGCACGGGCAAGAACGCTTCCCCTGTTTGACGCCGATTACCAGTGGAGCTCGGTTCTTCGCGACCGTTCCGATGATGCCCTACTTGATGACGGTTCGGCCGCCCTGTGAGTGCGAATCGACCATGGGCTATTATCGCTCGGGATCCTGTGGCCCCGTGATGCTTCAACGCCCACCGCTCGAGCGAAATGCGGCCGTGGTTCAGGCGGGGGTGGTTGCCGGGGTCATCGTCGCCTTCCCGTAAGCGACCACTTCCCCACAGCGACGATGCCGATTCAGGGCTGTGCGAGGCACCGGGCAATGCGATCGGGCAAACAGACAGGAGCCGTCTTTTGCCCGCCTCTGAAAAACGCTAGAACAGTGTGAAGCAATTCCTCGAATTCTGGCCCGTCTGGTTCATTCATGTTTTACGTCCTCACCCTCGTCGTCGCTGTCAGCCGTTTCCTGCCCCACCCGCCAAACGTTGCGTGCCTGGGAGCTCTCGGGCTGTTTGCAGGGTGCTACATGACGGGGCGCCGAGCCTATTTGGTCCCCTTGGCCGTGCTGCTCATCAGCGATGTGGTTGGTCAGATCTTTGCTGTGCCTGGAATGGGTTTCTACAGCCCCGTCGCGATGGCGATGGTCTACATCGCCGCCATGGTGACCGTTCCAATCGGTCGCCACTTGCGTGAGGGCAATCGTTGGGTTCGCATCCCGGCCGGCTCGCTCGCTGCTTCGGCCAGCTTCTTCCTGTTGAGCAACTTTGGCGTCTGGATGGCAGGTTGGTACCCGATGACCGCTGCCGGACTGGGCACCTGCTACTTCAACGCGATCCCCTTCTTCGGCTACACGATTGCCGGTGACTTGTTCTTCACCGTGCTGATGTTCGGCTGCTTCGAACTGTCGCGCCAAATGGCTCAAAGCCGGCGTCGATCCCTGGCAGGTGAATCGTCGCTTGGCCAAAACTCGCTGGCTGCCTGAGCCGCATTGCGGTCCGAAACGGCCTGACATCAAACGGATTCAAACGCCGTAGCTACGCTCGCCAGAGCGTGGGGTGGTGGGTGGACGTCTGCCAGCACAGACCACCTTCTGGCAAAGGTAGCTACCTCGCGCCCTCTTGAGCCGCGATCGCGTAAGCGGCCGGGCTTTGCTCTCCTCAGTACGTAGCTACGCTCGCCAGAGCGTGGGATGGTGGGTGGCCGTCTGCCAACACAGACCACCTTCTGGCGAAGGTAGCTACCTCGCGCTCACCGACACCTGGTTCCACCAGCCAAACGCCGTCGCTTCGTTCTGACGCCAAAGCGAGTTCCGACTAATATGGTGGTTGGATCCAGTCCCTGCGAGCCGTAGCCTTGCTCGCCCGTTTTTGGGACAGCAGCTACGAGAAAACCAATGTGCGCTCGAGCACAATCCCAGCGACCATCGCTCGACCGTGTCAACGCGTTTTCCTTGCGTCGTCTTCTGCGCAGACTGATCGTTCGCAACAGAGCGGCCATCGCCGCCGAGCCGGAGGCGTTTCGCCCGCAAGTGCGACCGCTCGAGCCGCGGTTGGTTCTCAATGCGACCGCCGAACTGACCGCTTTGGGTTTGTTTGTTACCGGCACTGATGGTGCGGAAAGTGTCGATCTTGATGTCGACAGCGCCGGCGAGCTTTTGTTGCGCGACGGTGGTGGAACCGTCATCCCGATCACCAATCATCCCGATGGACCGGGCGCCGAAACGTCGCCACTGAATCCAGCCGATGTCACGGGCGGCCAAATCGTCTTCGACATGCTCGGCGGCGACGATCAACTTGACCTCGAATTGCCAACCGGACTCGACGTCTCGGTGTTGCCGTCGCTGGGTGACGATTCGACCACACTCGAGTTTGGAAGTGCTGGGTCATCCAATGGGAACCTAGTCACCGTCGATTCGGACACCATTGAATTCGGCCCACAGCCCCGCGTTGCTCTAGGCGGCGACACCTTAGACCTGACCGGCTCGGTGGTGCTTGGTAATTCGAACACCGCGACCCAAGTCGATTTAGCGACGGGTAGCTTCACCGTCGACGGCGACCTCCTCTTCGCCGGCGATGTATCGTTCGTTGGCGCAAACGCTGCGATCGACTTTTCGTCAAGCACACTTTCGGCGTTCCAACCGGGAACGCTGTTGCAAATCGATCTCGCTGGCACCGGTTCTCTCGCTTTGCTCGGCGATGCCGATGCGTCGGCAGGTGACTTGATTCAAGACGTCTCGATCCTGCGCGCTGGTACGGTTGCGTTTGACGGACAAGCCTTCGAAGTCGCTGGCCAAATCGCGATCGATGGAGTTGCCGATTCCGTTGAGGTGAACGCCGACTTGGTTTCGCAATCAACGGTGATCCAGTCCGATCAAGCAATCGATATCCAGGCGCCGATCACATCGGATCGGATTCGATTAGCAGCTGGTGATCAGCTTGTCATCGGCGACGACTTAGAGGCATCGACGGGTGGCATTGAATTGTCATCATCCGACATCGCTTTGCGCGATGTCGACGTTCGCAGTTCTGGTGGAAACATTGGGATCGACGGAGATGTCGAAATCGAGGGGACGGTTCTTTTCGATTCCGGCCGCGCGACACAAGCGTCAATCGCAGGGCAGATTCAGTTCTTTGACACAATCTCCTCAACCGGATCTGGCAACGACACGTTGCGCGTGGATGCTCGTGGAGCCGACGTCGACGGGACCGTGACCTTCAGCACCCCGTTCGGCAGCTTGAGTGAACCGACAGCGGAAGATTTGAATGGACTCGAAGTGCTTGCCGATCGCATCGAGATCAACTCGGTGCGGGTTGTCGGTGGCGTGATCGATCTTCAAGCAACCGAAACAACTCTGTCAGGCAATCTGGTCGAAACGGTGGGTGACGGCGACATTCAATTCGATACGGCGCTACGGTTACCGGTCAACCAAACCGACATCCGTTCGGCTGGCAGCGTGACGCTTGCCGGTCGTGTCCAAGGCCAAGTCGGTACCGGCGACCTGAACGTTTCCGCTGGCGACGATGCGACCATCGCGTATGAAGTCTCATTGCCTCAGAGCCTTGACCTTTCCGCTGGGGGAACGGCACGCATTGATGGCACCGTGAATCTTGGCGAGAGCCTCGATCTAACTGCGAGCACCGTGCGCATCGCTGCAGACATCACCACATCGGGATCGGGGGTCGCGAGCGATGTCATCATCCGCGGAAACGACTTGGTAATCGTCGAAAACGATGCGGTCGTCGATAGCCGTGCTGGACAGATCCGAATCGACGCTGGTGCCGGACGCGTCGACACATCCGATGGCAACTTGGTTGGCAACCGGGCAACCGAAGCCATTGTGGTCACCAACGCGTCGTCGATTCAATTGGGAGACACATCAGCGGCTTCGGGAACACTTCGATTGAGTGAACAAGGCGGGGCCATCGGCTTAGTCACTCAAGCGGGCGGCACGACCATCACTGCCGATCGCTTCGTCGCAATCACCGAATCTGACATCAATCTTTCAAACGTCGGAAACGAATTTCGTTTGATTGAGTCGGTGCAAGCACGCGAGGTCGCGATCACCGATTCGGTGGGCGACTTGATTGTGCAATCCATCAACAGTTCAGGCAACGACGTCGACATCCGTTCGTCTGGCGACGTCTTCCTTTTTGATAGCGCCATTGTCGCAGGCGACGCAAACGCATCGGTCACCGCTGGCCGGACGATCGCTGATGCAAGCGGCACAGATCTACCAAACCTTCTTGCTGGCGATGTCTCGCTTGTCGCATCCGCCATCGGAATGGACACTAACTTCGTTGACATCTTGGCAACATCATCGGTAAGTGCCAACACCGAGAATGCGAATGGCGACGTCTTCATCGCTTCGATCGGGATTGCGATGCCGATTGGATTGTTCAATGCGGGCGACGGAAATGTCAGTTTGATCGCCGATTCGATCAACGATGCGTCGGCCGATGACACGGTTGATCTTCAAAGTCGCCGGCTTTCGTTGCTGGCAGACGCTGGCATTGGCAATACAAACCGACTGGAACTGCGAGGGTTGGCCGAACTGGAAGCAGTAACAACCGATGGTGGCATTGACTTGGCTCTGGAAGCGACGCGTGCAACGGTCGTCGAATCATTGATGGCCGTGACCGGCGACCTGCGTTTGACACAGGAGGGCCTTCGTGACACCGCGCCCCTGACGTTGGCATCTGTCGTCGCGCAGGATGGTGCGATCACGGTCGACGCCGGCGGGCCACTCACCGCCGTCGACGTCGTCAGCGAGAACTTGTCAGCCATTGATGATTCGATCGCTGGGACGACAAGTCGTGATGTTCGCCTGACGACCCGCGGCGACCAAAGTGATTTGTTTGTCGGGCAAGTCGTGGCAGCCAATTCCGCCGACGTGCATCTTCATTCAGCCGATGATCTGTTCGACACGGATCTCGGCGACCAAAACCGGATCGTGGCGGATGACCTGGAAATCATCTCGGCCAACCTGACGCCCGACCAACAGCAAGCGGTCGACCTTTCCATCAACGTCAATGACGTCACCGCGATTGTTGAAGGTCCCCATCGTGGCGACTTGCGATTGACCGAGGTCGATGATCTGCGGCTCGCATCGTCCGACGCGATGACCGACGACATTGTTCACACCGAAAATGGCGAGGTTGTGGTGCGCGCGACGGGGTTGATTCACGTCGTCGATTTTGACGTCCGTGACGAAGGCCCCGACCTCAAGCTTGACCCCGAAGTGCTTGCCCAGGGAACCAACGGTCGGATCGATTTCCAATCGGACACCGAGATCCGATTGGACGACGCGGTGCAACTTGTTGCCGAAAAGCAAACGGTTCGCACTCCCATGACCTTCCAAGTTGAGTCGGCCGGCGAAAATCCACAGACCACGACAGAGATTCGCGATGTTGTCTCTCGCGAGAATGCAGCCGTTTTCTTGCTGGCGGGTACAACCCCCGATACCGGGGTGATCACGCTTGGCGAGAACATTGAGATCAACACGGGTGACGATCAAGGGGTCGCGAGAAAGTTCGCACCTCGTCCGGTCGACACGATCGACTTTGACAAAGACGCCGACGACAATCCCGAGACCGCCTTCTTTGATGTTGGTTCCGTCCGCACCAACATTCTCGAGCAAGCCGACGTCAACAACGCGACAGGCATCTTGACGCTCGACATCGGTGCTGAAGGTGAACGTGGTTTGACCGTCAATATTGACTGGGGAGCGCCAACGTTTCGTTTCCAACAGATTGATGGTCTATCGGCCGACGCAGCCTATGACGTTCCGCTTTTGGTAGAAGGCCCTGGCAGCGATCCAGATGATGGGGAAACGCGCGTGGTTCAGGCCCCAGTGCGGACGCGTAACGCACCGCCGCTGTTGAACGTCGAACACAAATACACCGAGAGCAACATCCTGTTTACGCGGTTCAACGATCGTGAATCCGAAACGAAACCCATCGAGGTACGGTTTTCTGTTCGGCATCACGAATCGATTGTCGTTCTCGGGTCGACGGTCCAGCAGGCTGGTGCCACCGAAACGCTCCCACCGCTTCCCGAGGAAAGTTTGCCGCCACGCGATTTCCCCGCGACCATCGGCCAACCACAGAATCGTGTCGTTTCGTCTACGGACAACGATGCCCCCACCCTTCACGATCCCAACCGAAACCTCACTCATCTCAACGGCGAAGCTTCGTTCATCATTCCGAACCTTTCGATTCCGGTTGCATTCTTCCCGGTTCGTGATGTGATCCCGGATGTCGAACAACCAGAGTTCTTTGTGACGACCGAGGCTTCCGTGGCCCTGACCGACACACAAAGCGAATCGATCGAGTCGGCATCGTCAGCCACGGTAGCTCGCGAAGAGTACTTTCGTATTCGTGTCCTTTCACCTGATCCCAATGCCGAACAGGATCTTGCCGAGCCGACACGTTTGCCCAACGACATCTTGTCCGGCGATAAGTTGCAACGACTGCTCAAGGGATCGCCTGAGGAGGGGACACCAGGGCTTCCCGATGGACGCTATGAGATCGAGTATGTCTTGGGCGACGGAAATGAACGTTCGATCTTTCGTTTTGATCTGAGGGATGGTGTCCCAACGTCGCCGAGTGATGGACTGGACGAAGGCGAACTCAAACTCGAGCACCTTCCCACGGACCTGACCGCCCCGTCGCTCCCGGAGCCAGGCAAAGCCGCTTCCGAAGACTCAGCAGATTGGCAACCGCCAGTCTTGCCCGAACATCCTCGACCGATCAACGACAATGCCACGCGCGATGGACAAACAGCGATGGTCGCCACGACCGCCCTGTTGCCGTTTGCCGTGACGAAACTCAAACGCAAACGCCCCTTTTCGGCGGCCGCCCGCTTTGCTCGCGGCCGAGACCGCCAATAAGCTGCGACGCAGTCCAAATCCGATGACCAACGAAAACTCACAACCTGAATCCGACGATTCCAAGCGACCGCTCAACGAGCCGCGTGGAGACGAGGATCCCAACAAACCGGAACCGGTAAAAGGAGATGACCCGGCCGATTCGGATCACTCGACCATCTTGCCCGAACTCGAAGAAACGCATACTGCGGAAAGCTTCGAGAACTCTCAGAATGAAGACACCGATCCTGCGATCGACGAAACCGTTTCACTTCACTCCGAATCCGATGAAGCGGATGAACTGCAGACGACCCTTGAAGTCGACCCAACGGCCAAGACGGTCGACGAGAAACAAGGCGTCCGTGTGAGTCAGAATCGCAATCCGCTGCCAAAACCGATCGGCGAAACAACTGAAATTGACACCACCGCCGACGGGCATCGCACGTCTCACGAGACACCGTCGATGCTCGAGAGTGCCAACATCGGTGAAACGATCAACCCGCGAGAAATGTCCGAAAAGGATGCTGCGTTTTGGGGATCGCTGTCGATGTCTCGCGACAGCAAACAAGACCCGAGCGTTCTGCCGCCGGCGATTGACCGTTCACTCACAGAAACGAAGTTGCAGATCCGTGGCCGACGCGTGGCCACGCCCAAGAGCGATCCAGCTGAACCGTCCGACTATCGGCTCGTGCGATTGCTTGGCAAGGGTGGCATGGGCAACGTCTACGTCGCGCGGCAAGGTTCGCTCGATCGCTTGTTGGCCGTAAAGGTCATCAAACCTCTAAGTGACAAGAAACGAGAAAAGCTCCGTCAAGGTGGCAAACTCGATGCGGTCGAACAAGAACGTCGACAGCAATTCTTGTCCGAAGCGGTCGTGACGGGGGACTTGGATCATCCCAACATTGTTCCCATCCATGACATTGCAGTCACGGCCGACAACACACTCTTCTATTCCATGAAGCGGGTCGTCGGGACTCCGTGGTCGAAAGTCATCAATGACAAATCGGTCGACGAGAACCTCGAGATCCTACTCAAGGCATCGGATGCGGTCGGGTTTGCCCACACACGCGGCGTGGTGCATCGCGACATCAAACCCGAAAACATCATGCTTGGCGACTTTGGCGTCGTGATGGTCATGGACTGGGGCCTCGCCGTCGCGACGAAAGAGTTCGAGAAGATCGAATCGATCTATCCAGCAACAGGGTTAGGTGGTTCGCCAGCTTTCATGGCGCCCGAAATGGTCGTCGGACCTGTTTCGAGAATTGGTCCTGCAAGCGACATCTACCTGTTGGGTGCAACGCTGTATTCGATCATCACTGGACACGCGCCACACTCGGCCCCCAATGTCAGTCAATGTTTGAAAGCCGTCGCGGCCAACGAGATTCGACCGGTCGCCCCGGAAAACGAAGGCGAGCTTCTGGACATCGCACTCAAGGCGATGGCGACACGACCCGAAGATCGGTACGACGATGTCGCGAGTTTCCAATCGGCCATCCGACAGTACCGCGCCCATGCGCAAAGTATCGACTTGTGTAACGCGGCGCAAGACCAACTCGCTCAAGGACGCAGCGGCCAAGACTACGAAGAGTTCGCACGCGCCTCACATGGCTTCGAGCAAGCGATTCGGCTGTGGGATGGAAACGACGAAGCACGCACCGGGCTCGAGCAAACGCGCACGGCTTATGCGCAAACCGCCCTGGACAAGGGAGACTATGAACTTGGCCTATCACTTCTCGATGAATCGAACACGAATCACTTGGAATTGATCGGCGATCTACGAAGTTCGATTCGACAGCGTGACCGCCGCAAGAAACTTGTTCGAGGCTTGGTGGCCGCAAGTGCCGCGATGCTAGCCGTGATCTTGGTCGGTGGATCCTACGCGACCTATCGAATCGAGAAATCGCGTCAGGAAGAAGCGCGGTTAAGGGGCGAAGCGGAAAACGCAACCGCACAAACGAAACAGGCACTTGATGAACGAACACGAGCCCTTGATGAAAAACAGCTTGCCTTGCAAGCCGAGGAGCGGGCTCGCCAAGAGACCGTCAAAGCGCTCAACGACGCCAAGGTTGCAGAGCGTGAAGCGAGGCGGGCCGAAACGGAGGAACGGCTTGCTAAAGAAAAGGCTCAGACGGCTCAGCAGGTTGCTGTTGAAGCACGTAAGCAGGAAGAGAAGGCGCGCATGCGAGCCGACAACTTGTACGACGTCGCAGAGAAACGACGTCAGCAAGCCGAAGCGAGCCAAGAGGTCGCGATCCGCGCACGTAACGCCGCTCAATATGAACGTGTCGTCTCGATGATCGGCTTGGCCAAGGCGCGCATCGAGCAGCGTGAGTTTAGCGACGCACGCAAGATCCTTACTGACATTCGAGCTCAAGTCGAAGCCGATGGCCAACGCGTCGGCTGGGAGTGGAAATGGCTGTGGACGCAGGCCAGCCAAGCGGAATCGGTCCAGAACCTTCCCAACCAACCTGTCGATCTTTCGATGTCCCAAGTGCTTCGGCGCGCGGTCGTCACGCTTGATGATGGGCAAGTCTTTATCACTCAAGTTTCGCCCTCTGGCGAACTTCAGAAAGTCACGCCGATCGAACTACCATCGCCGGCAACCTGTGCCACGATCTCTGATCGCGGGCATGTTGCGATCGGCACATCAGCTGGCGAGATCATCCTTCTTGATGAATCGTTACAGCAACCCAAACGCTGGTTTGTTGACGAGGACAAAGCGAGCGGTGTTAACGATTTGCAGTTCGTCGCTGGCTACATCGTTTCGGCGTCGAACGATCACGCGATGCGACTGTGGACCCAGGATGGCGATGCGCTTGCTGTTGGATGGCACATCGCTCCCGTTCAACGCGTCAATGCGGCGACCTCAAGCGATTCGAATTCGCGTTCGATCGTCGTTGCCGCTGTCGCCGCTGATGAGTCGACCGGAAAGGTCGTTGTGTGGAACTTGAACCCCAAAGGTGCACAGTTCGAGGCAGAACGCGTTGGCGACTTCGTTGGTCATCATGCTCCGGTGACGGCCGTCGCGCTCGCCCCCGATCTGTCAGTCGCTGCATCTGGCGACACGTCGGGGAACATTCTTGTTTGGAATCCAAGGCGAGTGCTGCCCATCGACTACCAACGGGCCATCGAAGATTCAGTCGCCGGCGTCAGCGGCGAAACCACACGCCCTCGATCCGATGATGAAAACGATGCCGAGGTAGCTGTCCTTCGCGATGAAGCGAGCAATCGACGATTCGTTTCGGCCAACTCCAACTTCACAACGATGGCCACCGCGCACGAAGATGTGATCACGTCATTGCAACTCGCCGCTGACGGCACACTCCTTTCGAGCTCTCAAGACTACACACTCAAGCTATGGGATAGCCGATCAGCGTCCCTGAAAATGACGTTCCAAGGCCATGGTGGCCCCATTTCGGCGGCTTCGATCGTCGCTCTCGGCAATGACCCCAGCGAACAGGTCACCGTCCTTTCCGCTGCCTCCGATGAAACATTGCGAACCTGGGTTTCGACGAGCTACAACGAAGCCGCCATCATCTCGAAGCCCATCGTTCGACTTGCCTCCCCTCATGACGATGCCGTTTGGTCGGCGCGATTTAGCCCCGATGGACGTCGCGTGGTTTCCGCGAGTCGTGACCAAAAGGCTCGACTGATGGCGATCGACCCCGACACGTTGGCATTCCGCGAAATCGCAGTTCTGGATGACGGCGAAACGCAGGTGCAAAGCGACGAATTGAGCGAAGGCAGCCCCTTTGTTGGAATGTCCTTGGCCATCGACAAACACCACGGACGACTCTTCATCGGCAGTTCCGACGCCGTCGTTCGCGTCTGGGACCTCAGACGCGGAGTGCAGCTGGCCAGCGTTCCCGGTACGGGGCTGAACCATTCGATCGCGGTTTCCAAGTCGGGCGAACTGCTGCTAACCGGTTCGAGCTCGACCGAGCACAAGGCATTCTTGTGGTCCATCGATTCGTCAGGCCGGGCTACGATCAAGCATCGCCTGGGAACGCACCAACAGGCGGTAACCTCCCTCGCGCTCTCGTCGGACGAATCGTTAATGTTCACGGGAGACCGTGACGGTGTTGCCTACATCTGGTCCACCGCAACGGGGCAGCGGCTTGTTGGTCCGATCGAAGTGCTGCGTGGCGACCGAATCAATGATGCTGCGTTTACGCCCGATGGCACGCGTCTGTTGGTCGCTTCCGACAAACGCCAACTCTTTGAGATCGACGTTGAGTCCGGCAAGCCACTCCAAAACCAAGCGCACGCTGGATACGTCACGCACGTCTCGCTTTCCGCCGATGGCGTGATGGCATTGACCGTAAGTGAGTCGCTCACGCGCGATCGCATTGAAAGTGAGGCGACGCTTTGGAACCTGCGAAACGGCAGCCAGCGTATCTTGGAATCCATCGATTCGCCATTGCAACAGAAGGGACGAATCACCTCGGCGAGTTTTGGAAACTCCAATCGTTTGGCGACCATCAGTCGTTCAGGCAGTGGGGCGAGCGGCTCCCATTCAGCAAAAGGACCAAGCGTCACCCTTTGGCAACTCGACGATCGCGTTGATCAGAGCCGCGTGATTCAATCGTCAAAGATCCCAGACCAACTCGATGCGGCTCAAATTGCGATGCCGCTATCACGACAGGAAATCGTAACGCTCAACGGAGAATCAGCCTTTCGCTGGGACCTCGCCACAACGGCGCTCAACAAGAGCTATCGATCTCACGCAGCGATCACGCAAACGGGATTCTCGTTTGACGGACGCTATGTCGTGACGGCAAGTCGCGCGATCAAAATATGGGATGCGGCGACAGGGAAAGCTGTCGGAAAACTGGAATCGCCGCATGGAGGCGTCGTGCGATCGGTTCAGTTTTCGCCCGTTGCCGATGCATCCGGTGACTACTTGTTTGTCAGTGGCGGCGACGATGGCGTCGTGCGAACCTGGTTGTGGAGCGCCAAGTCACAAGCTTTCCAACCGATCCATCCATACAAAACGCAAAACGAACAAGCGGTGCGAAGCGTCTGCTTTTCACCATCAGGCCAATCTCTGTTGGCCACCGGATCTGAAGGCCAAGTCGTTGTCTGGAATCGGCACAACACCAAGGTCACCTTTGAGTCGTCCTTTGGCAAAAACATAGCTGCAACATGCGGCCAATTTTCACCCTCGGGCAACATGATCGCTATTGGCGGTGAGGATCATTTTGCCAAGGTCTGGGATCTGGAACATCCCGAGTCGCCGATCACATTCCGGGGGCACGCCGCACCGATTTCCGATGTGTCATTCCTGGGTGGTGGTGATCAACCACTGCGTTTGGTCACCGCCTCGGAAGACAAGTCCGCTCGGCTCTGGGATTTGGTCGTTGGCAAACAACATCTGCTGGTCGTCGATGCGACGGAGATTCCCCAATCAGGCCGCGAGTTGATCTCGTTGCGCCGACATACCCGCGGCCTGACCGCAGTCGATGTCTCGCACGATGATCGCCTGATCATGACAGCCGGAAGGGATGGCACACTCATCCTTTGGCCCGCCGCCGAGGCTCCCGAGATCGATCTGTTCGAACGCCTTCAAGACTGATCGTCATTGCGAGTTCGTAGTACCGGCTTTAGCCGGAATCTTCATCCGCTTCCGCCCCGACCCGACCTAGGGGAAGTTCAGCACGCGGGCATCTTCATCGGGGGTGATCTCTGCGCGTTCTTTGTACTCTGTGTCGGTGAGTTTTTTCGAGAGCATTGCAAACTCGAAATCGTATTCGGTGTAAACGCGTTCCGGCTTGCCTTCGGGCGCCAGAATCCGCTGGTAAGAACCATGTTTGGCAACCGGCGGTGCATCGTGTTGATCGAATGTCCCCCGAGTCTTGATGACGTACTTGTTGCCGCCAGTACCAATCTTGACCGGGGTGAAGATGTTGGCCTGGCGGACGATGTAGTCTTGATCGAGGCGCAGTTCAACGTCGCTCGTGTCGTAACCGAGTAACTGCGACTTCGCTTTGACGACAAGCATTTCGCCATCCACTCTTGCTGATTCGATTGACTTCATTCCTCGAGTAAAACCGAAACCGCTACACCACACCATCATCTTTTGATAACTCAAAAGCATGCTCTCCGGCTTCGTTGGTCCTGAGAGGTGCAAGGTCTTGGTCTCGGGACTGTACGATCGAACGATGCCCCCAACGTTGCTCCAGCGATGCCCCACGTTGTCGATCGCGACGTATTGAGGATGCGGCTTGGGTTCCAAATCGCCCTGTCTCTCAAGCGTCACTTCGTCTCCGCGGAGCGTTAACATTTGCCGCAAGCGGTGGTGCTGCACGAAATCTGCGGGAATCTCTTTCGGCTTGGGCATGGGCTCGCCGCCAAACCGCCGGGCTTGCCATTGAGCTTCGGCGATGTGCGCCGCCGGCGAGACCTTCTCGCTCCAGATCCGGTCGGTGGTCAATGAACGGTTGTCGAACGCGGCATCACGTGCCTGAAGATGAGCAAGCAGCTTAGCGGGATCGGTAATCCATTCCTCATCGGCGTGCGTCAGGGAAGTCGTGGTGGCTGCCAACACCCCGATCACAAGACAGCGGCAAAACGTCACAGACATGGCTTGTTTGTATTTGAAGTTTTCGTGAAGGAGACGCGACACTCTTTTGTAACGTCGCTCACGCCAAAGTGTTACTCAGTTTCACGCCAGCTCCAATCGTTTCGGTTTGCTTCGTTGCCGCGAAAGGTGAAAGGAGAATGCGAACCGTTCAATGTGGGATGCTTCACGTGACGTCGTATGAACCGCGAACCTTCCTGCGGCCAGCCGCTTCTTTGCCGGTGCTGGGCACCGTGAATCCCGAAAAGGGGAGACGATTCAGCTTGCCGACCGACCGGTCGGTCGGTAGAGTGGCAGTATGACTAAAGACACCAGTCCTACCGTTGACCAAATCTTCTTCGCCGTCATGGAGTTGATCCTTGAGGGGGGACTTTCGGCAGTGACGTTGTCCTCGGTCTGTCGCCGCGCGGGAATCAGCAAGGGAGGGCTGATGCATCACTACCCATCCAAAGAGGCGCTCGTTGATGCGTTTGTGACGCGTTCGAGCGACGAATGCCTTGGCGAGCTTGCCGAGCACCTCGAACCGATTTCACGCGGGGGCGGCAAACGGACCAAGGCGTTTGTCGACTTCATGCTGAAAGATCCGGCAATGTGCAAACCGGAAAGCAGCCAGGAGATTGCGGCGATCATGATCGCTCTGATGCAGGGGCAAATGACCGCTCACGCCGAAGACCACTACCGCAGGCTCTCGCTTGAACTCAAGGGGGATGGACTGTCCCAGAACGTTACCGATCTCGTGATGACCTCGGTTGACGGGCTTTGGCTGCAAGCGGCGCTCTTACCGGTCGACCGCGTTGCCAAGCGTGCGACGCAAATTCGTCTGCAACTGCGACGCCTTATCGACGCCGATCTTGAAAAGCACAAATCTGTGAAAGCACCTGTGAAACGAGCAACAAAGAAGAACAACAAAGTGGGGGCCCCGCGTTAGCCATGTCTTTACCAAGCAAGTGGCGAAGTCGATTGGTCACGCTCGGCGGGTCGATCGGTCTGCTGGCAGCCGTTGGCGGCGTGATCGTTGCGATCGGTTGGGCAAAGGTCCAACAGGTTCAAGCGGCAATGGCCGCGCCACCTCCGCCCGAAATGCCGGTCACCGTCGATCTCTTTCAGCCGCGGACGACCTCGTTTCGCAAAGCAACCGTGGTGGTTGGCAGCGCGATGGCACACCGCTCGGTCGACTTAAGGAATGAAGAAACCGGTGTGGTGACCGAAGTCGCGATGACGCCCGGGGGCGTAGTCAAAGCGGGCGACCTTCTGGTCCAAATCGACGATCGTCTCGAGCGTGCCGCACTCAAATCAGCTCAGGCGACGCAGCGACAAGCCAAGACACTTCTAGCCCGAGCCGAACGTTTGCAACTGGCCAAAGCAACAAGTGTCCAAGAGCTGGACATCGCGCTCGCCGACGCCGAACGAGCGGCGGCGGAAGTCGAACGACTTCAAGTGATGATCGATCGCAAACGGATTCGGGCTCAGTTTGACGCCCGGGTTGGATTGTTCGATTTGCACCCCGGTCAATACCTGGCTGCTGGCACTGACATCGTTTCACTTGAAGGCGTTGCCGACTACCTCAACGTTGATTTCGCAGTCCCTGGTCATATCGCGGATCAAATTGCCGTGGGCGATTCCGTGGTGATGCGTCCAAACTCGTATTCGGCGCCCCTGTCAGCAAGCGTCGTCGCGATGGACTCGCGTGCCGATGCGGTCTCGCGTTCGTTGACGGTGCGAGCCCGTTTGGATTCGCCGCCCGAAACGCTTGTGCCAGGAGACTCGGTACTCGTCACCGTTGAATTTGGTCCCCAGATCGAAGCGATTCTCGTCCCACAAACGGCAATTCGCCGTGGCCCTTCGGGCACCACCGTCTTTTTGGCCAAAGAGAGCCCGAATGAAGATGGCACGACATCACTACGTGCAACCGCGGTGGGCGTGGCACTTGGCGGCAGCGATGGAACGATGGCTCGCGTTGTGGGTGGATTGTCGCTGGACGACTTGGTTGTCACCGATGGCTCATTCAAAGTCTTCGAAGGGTCGCTGCTCGGACCGATCGACGCAGTACAAGAAGGTCAGGAGCCTCTTGAATGAAATCGATCACTGACATCTTCATTCGCCATCCCGTCCTGGCGATTGTGGTGAACCTGGTTCTGATACTGGTTGGGGTCCGCTGCGCCATGTCGCTGCCGATCCAACAGTATCCAAAACTCGAGAGCACCTCGATCAACGTCAACACGGTTTACTTTGGCGCCAGTGCCGAAACCGTCCGCGGCTTCCTGACAACGCCGATCGAACGCGCCGTGTCATCCGTTGCCGGCATCGACTACATCGAATCAAAAAGCACCGCCGGACTCAGTTCGGTCACCATTCGATTGAACTTGAATCACGATTCGACCAAAGCACTGGCCGAGGTCAACGCGCGACTCCAGCAAGTCCGAAGTGAATTACCGAGTGAGGCCGAGCCACCCACAATCGAGTTGGTGCGTGCAGATAAGCCGTATGCCTCGTTCTATCTGTCGTTCACTTCCGACGAATTCGACCTTTCGCAGCTGACCGATTACCTGACGCGAAATGTCCAACCGAGACTTTCGGTTCTGCAAGGCGTGCAAAAGGTAGGGATCGAGGCCGGACAAACGCCTGCGATGCGAGTTTGGATCTCACCCACCGAACTCAGCAAACTCAATCTCACACCCGGCGATGTCTATTCGGCGCTGCAGCGGAACAATTTCCTTGCTGCGATCGGACAAGTCAAAAGCGATTCGGTTCAAGTCGACTTGCTTACCAACACGGACTTGAAGACCGTCGAAGAATTCGAAGACTTGATCGTCCAGCAAGTGCCGCCGAGTGAGGATTCCCCTGGCACGATCATTCGTCTGGCCGACGTCGCTCGCGTCGAATTGGCCAGCGAGGAACCGCTCATGACTGCGATGTATCGCGGTAAGGAAGCGATCTACGTCAGCGTCTGGCCACTTCCTGGCAGCAACGAAATCGAGGTTTCGACGGCGCTGCGAGCGGCGATGGAAGAACTCGAGCCTGAATTGCCGGCTCATGTCGACATGGGACTGGCCTATGACGGCACCAAATTCATGCGTAAATCGCTGACGGAGATCTCAAAAACACTTGCCGAAACGATTTTGATTGTCGGCATCGTTGTGTTCATGTTCATGGGGTCGCTGCGAACGGCGTTGGTTCCTTTGGTTGCGATGCCCGTTTCGCTGATTGGTGCGACCATCGTCATGCTGATGATGGGCTTCTCATTGAACCTGTTAACCTTGTTGGCAATCGTGCTTGCGGTGGGACTTGTTGTTGACGACGCGATTGTGGTTGTCGAAAACGTCCAGCGTCATATCCAACAGGGCCAGGGACGGATCCAAGCTGCGCTCTCGGGTGCACGCGAACTGGTTGGCCCGATCATCGCAATGACGATCACCTTGGCAACAGTCTATGCGCCGATCGGGTTCCAGGGTGGTCTGACCGGAATGTTGTTCCGCGAATTTGCCTTCACGCTTGCTGCTGCAGTCGTGGTTTCGGGAATTGTCGCGGTCACGTTGTCGCCCGTGATGAGTGCGTTTGTCATTCCTCCCGGTGGACGCGAAGGGCTGATGACTCGGCTGGTCAACCGAGTTTTCGATTGGCTCAAACGAGGCTACGCAAAACTGCTGTCCGTCGCGCTGAATCTTCGGTTTTCGATTGCGTTTGCGACATTGGTCGCTGGCTTGGCCGCGATTCCGCTCTACCAATTCTCGGCCCGCGAACTTGCCCCCGTCGAGGATGAAGGCGCGATCGCCGTGATGTTGACCGCGTCTCCCGATTCGACGTTGAAGGCATCGACCAAGTGGGCGAGCAATCTTGCGGACTCCTTCGAAGAGATCCCCGAGACCGACTATATGTGGGCGTTGGTCAGCTCCAGCGGTGGCTTCGGTGGTGTGATCACCACCGACTGGGATGAACGCTCACGAAACACGCAAGAGATCTTGCCTGAAGTCTTTGCCGGTGCGTCGATGAACCCAGGCCTCGAAGCCTTCCCCGTCCTCGTGCCGCCACTTCCAGGAGCGGGAAATTACGACGTTGAGTTGTTGCTAAAAAGCGACCTGCCCGTTGCGCGACAGCGCGAGCTTGCCGACGAAATTGTTCGCCGTGCTCGCGCCGCAAACATGTTCATGTTTGTTGACACCGATCTAAAGGTCGACTTACCTCAAGCGCGAGTTGTTGTCGATCGTGAACGCCTGGCTGACTTGGGACTCGACCAAGCACTTGTGGGACGCGAACTTGGCGTGTTGCTCGGCGGTGGTTACGTCAACCGATTCAATTACTTCAACCGATCGTACCGAGTGATCCCACAACTCGAGGCACGCGACCGCCAATCATCACAAGCCTTGATGGACTTGCGAGTCCGTGGGCCAAGCGGGCAGCTGATCCCCGTCTCCTCGTTTGCATCGATTGAGCCCGAAACGGCACCACGCGCGTTGACACGGTTCCAACAGCAAGGCGCGGTTCGCATTTTCGCAGCGGTCTACCCAGGACTCACCAAGACTGCCGGACTCGAAACGCTCGAACAGATCGCCAACGAAGTGGCTGGTACCTCGGTTGCCCTCGATCATGCGGGAGAATCTCGTCAGATTCGCAAGGAAGGATCGAAACTGGCGACAACGCTTGGCTTTGCCTTGATCCTGATCTACTTGGTACTCGCTGCTCAATTCCGCTCGTTCCGCGATCCGCTGATCGTGCTGTTGGGATCGGTGCCGCTGGCGATGACCGCAGTGTTGACGTTGACTTGCCTCAGCTTCACCACGATTAACATCTATTCGCAAGTTGGACTGATCACGCTGGTTGGCTTGGTGGCCAAGAACGGGATCCTCATTGTCGAGTTTGCAAACTCGCTGCGAGAACAGGGCCTGTCGAAACGCAAGGCCATTGTCGAAGCGTCGCTGACGCGTTTGCGTCCAGTGTTGATGACTTCAGTCGCCACGGTACTCGGTCACTTGCCACTGGTCTATGTCGTAGGCGCTGGAGCAGCAGCACGAAACAGCATCGGCATCGTGTTGGTGATCGGCATGGCAACGGGAACGTTGTTCACGCTGTTTGTCGTGCCAGCACTTTACCTGATTCTGGCGAGTGAGCATCAGTCGCACGCGGTGACCGATGACGAACAGACAGATCCGCAACAACGCGAATGGCCCGAAGACAACGTCGAGGAAACGTCATCCGACGACACAGAACCGGAAGACGATTCGGCGATCATGCCTGTTCCGGTCGGTGCCTAGCTCGTATCCATTCTTACTTGCGTTTGGACTTGTCGTCGATGTTTTCTTTGATGGTTGCCTCGCCCACGGCGGGCGATGGACAACCTTCCTTTGGCACATCAACGTTGGCCGTCCAAAGGATCGCGTTGAGGACGACTTTGCGAAAGTTGTCGTCCTGCCAGCTGACATGATTGTGGGCGCCGGTAAAACCAAAACCGCGTCCTCCCCCGGGACGCTCGTAGGCCCAGGCAACATGTTGTTTTTCTCCGTTGCCAACCGCTTTGCGCACCGTTGGGTTACCACTGCGTGGCCCATCCTGTCGGCGTAGCGTTTCCGGTGGCGGCAAGTCCGAAAGGATGGGTGTAACACCCTTCATGTCGTCGACAAAACGCATGTGGTAGTACCATTCGTCATGCACGCTAAAGGGTTCGACCCCGTTGGCGATCGGGTGATGCGGGAACTCATCGAAGTTTGGTTTCCAGTGCGGGTTCACGGACCAATCGAGATCACAGAAACCTCCCATCCACTGAAGAAACTTGGCTCCCGGTTTTCCTTTTTCGGCTTCGGTCGCCCAATGGATCATGACAACGCCCGTTCCCTTTTTCATCAAAGCGTCGAAAGCATCAAGGTGCGGATTGACGACATGGCCGCGGTGTCCGGTACAGAAGATGACGATCGTTGCCGCATCCTCAAGAATCGACGCGTCTTTGGGATAGCCGTAGTGCGGAACGAGCACAGCTTCAACGTCCAGCCCTGATCGATTCAGTGCGTCGGCAAGGATCATGTTTCCCGCCCGATGCTCATGGCTCATCGGCCCATGACTTGGCGAACCGGAGATAAAGACAATCTTCGCAGGGCCCTCGGCATTCGCCACCTCCGATCCGATCACGAGGCAAACGATGATCGTTGACAAGGTTCGTATCCACATAGCAATCACCTTCGACGCGGTTGGCACGAGCATTTCCAGAGCGAGCATGTGTGAAGATGATAGCACGTTCGTTTGGTTGGCTGCGAAAAACCAAACCGCTTCCCAAGGCGTAGCACGATTGGGCGAAAACAGCTGCTGGAGGTATCCCCATTGAACGAAAACGCAATGATCGGTTGTCTACTGGGCACAGCGGTCGGGGATGCTCTTGGCTTGCCCTATGAAAAACTGAGCCCCAAGCGAGCTGCAAAACTGCTCGGGCCGCCAGACCGCTATCGGTTCCTCTTTCGTCGCGGCATGATCTCTGACGACACCGAGCATTCCTGTTTGGTCGCCCAATCGCTGATTCAATCCCGCGGTGACGTCGCAAAGTTCCGACATTCGTTGAGTTGGCATTTGCGGTGGTGGGTGTTGTCGTTCCCGGCTGGAATCGGTCGCGCAACCGCGCTGAGCGGAATCAAGTTGTGGCTCCGATGGTCCAACAAGGCCAAGACAGGCATCAACTCGGCCGGAAATGGTCCGGCGATGCGGTCGGCAATCCTCGGCGTGGCGATCGACGATCACCGATTGCTGCTTGACCACGTTCGCGTCTCAGCTCGATTGACGCACAGCGACCCCAAGGCTGAATACGGCGCGATCGCCGTCGCACTTGCGGCACGAGAAGCCTCGCGAAATCAAACGATTGATGCGAACCGCTGGCTCGATGACGTTGTCTCCTCCGTTGGAAACGAAGGAAGCGAATTAATCGAACTGCTGTATGCCGTCGTGGAAAGCGTGGCCCGCGGCGAAACGACCAACCAGTACGTCGCCGCATCAGGCATGCAAAGTGGCGTCAGTGGCTACACCTATCACACCGTTCCCGCGGCCATCCATGCGTGGTTGTCTCACCCTCACGATTTCCGCGCCGCGGTGACCGAGACGATCGAGTGCGGGGGCGACGCCGATACAACGGCGGCGATTGTCGGAGGAATTGTTGGTGCGTCAGTTGGACGCGACGGCATTCCCCCAAACTGGCTCGACGAGATCCGTGAATGGCCTCGCAGCATCGCGTGGATCGAAGACTTGGCCAGACGCCTTGCCAATACCATCGGGCATGATTCACCGGTAACGTCTCCCTCTGTCAACCCGTTCGCCGTCATCGCCCGCAACCTGCTCTTTTTGTCAGTCGTTCTGTTTCATGGTTTTCGTCGCCTTGCGCCTCCCTACTGATGAACCTCTCTCGCGACACGATCGAAAACAACCTCCGTCTGCACGTCGACCGACTTGCTGGATTGATCGGCCCGCGCACACTCGACAAGCCCAAAACGATCACGGCATCGATTGGGTACATCGAAAGTGTTTGGAACGACATTGGATATGAGATTCAGCGTGAGACCTACGATGCGTTGGGCAATGAAGCAACGAACCTGATCGTCGAAAAGAAAGGCTCACGGCGTTCCGACGAAATCGTCTTGCTTGGTGCTCACTACGACACCGTCTACACAACGCCTGGCGCCGACGACAATGCCTCGGCCGTTGCCGTGATGCTGGAAGTGAGTCGCTGCCTCGCACAGCACACCGGCAAACGCACCGTTCGGTATGTTGCGTTCGCGTGCGAGGAACCGCCCTACTTCAATTTTGGCGCCATGGGCAGCCAACACCATGCGTTGCAGTCGCGGCAACGCAATGACAAGATCCTTGGCATGTTGTGCCTCGAGATGGTGGGCTATTACGCGCTGGCCAAGGGAAGCCAAACCATTCCACCGACGATCCCAAATTGGATGCGGCGTTTCTTTCCAAGCCGCGGGAATTTCTTGGCTGCGGTTGGCAACATGCCCTCTTGGAAACTGTGTTGGCAGTTTCGCCGCGGGTTCAAACAGGGCACGCGAAGGATGCCGTTGTTTTCCATTTGCTTGCCTGAAAAGATCGGCGAGATTCGGCTAAGCGACAACAGTTCGTTTTGGGACCAAGACTACCCTGCGCTGATGTTGACCGACACGAGCTTCCTGCGCAATCCGCACTATCACCAGCCGTCCGATACACCCGAGACGCTTGACTACCCGCGAATGACCGAGGTGACGCTCGGCGTCGCCGGCGCAATAAGAAAGCTGCTTCGCTAGTTGTCTGCGATGCGACTAGAGGATCATGTTCAGACGCAAACCGTAGACAAAGGCATCATCGCCCGAAGTGAAACTGCCGAATCCAGGGCGGATGTATTGGAGGTCGGGCGTCACGGCCATCCAAGGAGTGAGCTGAAACTTGTAGTAGACCTCAAGACCGGTTCCCTCGCGTCGACCAAGCAGCGTGCTGACCGCAGGCGAAAAACTGTCGCTGACGCCGTTGTAATACCATCCAATCCCAAACGCGTCGCCACGATCGTTTCCAAAGCGAGTGTCTCCACCGACACCGAGGCTGAGGAAGTAATCATAGGGCGTGGGATTGCCGTCACTGATCGAAGCCCGACCAAACAGTCCCCATCCGCGTGGTGGTTTGATTGGCAATGGACTTCGCCGCTCGCCCGGAAAGACCTGAACGTATTGGTCGAATCCATAGTAGATGGTGTATGCGTCACGTTTGGTTGGAAGTCCACCGGCACCGACTTGTCCGGGAAACCCGATTCCAGGCGGCGGGTTCAATGAAAGATCGATCTGGTCGAGGTGTTTCCAGATGCCGCCGACGTGATGTTCACCCGGCTTGCTGAAAAAGTTCGTGTTGACCTTTACTTGCGTTCCAAGGATGACCCCTTGGGAAAAAAGACGGTCAAGCTTTAATCCTTGCTTGGTTCTCTCTTGCGGATCCCAAACGTAAAGCGTTGCCATCCCCCAGTCACGCGGCATGACCAGGCCAGCGGTGAACGAACTATACGGCAAGGCAAGCAGGTAGGCTGGGTTTGCCACCAGGGCTTGGTTCATGAATTGGTCCGTGCCATCGCCGCCAGCAAAGATGTCTTGGTCGGCTGAGCCCAAGACGTTCTTCTTGCCCGCAAACACAACCAGTCGCTTCGTGATCGGCATCGTGACCAGAAAGTCGGTCAGAAAGACTTCGCCAGGTCGGTTTTGCACAGGAGGTGCGACGGCCGGCAACACTGCAGGTACGAGAGCACCAGTGTTGAAAGAGACACTTCCGAACTGGCCCCACCAATGCTGTGCCCCGATCAGCAACTTGGCACCTCGAAGATGCAGCACTCTTTCGAGATCGATACCGAAGTCGTATTCACCTCGACCGGTGTATTTGAACGTGTCCCCCTGACCGAGTGCTGGCGGCACGGCGGCGCTGTTGATGCCACCTTCGACCCCAAAACCAAATTGCGTGACCGTTCCGCGAAAGGTGACTCCTGACTCGCGCATCCGTGTGCGCAAGCCGCACCAGTCGCCGGTCAGAGTGGGACGAACCCAGAAGCTGTTCTTGCTGCATGGGAAGCGGGAAACCGGGGCCTTTTCCCACGGGGCACAGGACGCAGCATCGCACATCAAGTCTTGCCCGTCGCAATGACCGGCATCGCACTCAAGCGTTTCCGATCGCGCCACGCTCGCGATTGGACTCGCCAATAGAAGCACAAGTAGAAACCAATGCTTCCACCCAGTGATCATCGCCAATGTGCCTTGTGAAACGTCCATGTCATCCATTGATGATCGATCGGCCGATGGAATCCGGTTGAACCGATTGACGTTTTCACAGTACGTCCCGATGGTCGATTGCGGTTTCTGCTGGACGTTCCGGATGTAATGGCTTGGTTTCAACAGGACTCGCCACGCGCTACACTGTCACCTCGTCGAATCATTGCTTTCCTGATCTTGGTGTCCCGATGAAATCGCCTCACGTCGGTGTCGAAAAGAAGTACCTTGGAATCTCCGTTCTCGGAAACGTCGTGATGGGAGGCGTCGGAATGGTCATGGCGCCGATTACCTCGTCGCAAGCGATTCTATTGGACGGATTGTTCAACCTCACCTACTTTGCGTCGGGCCTCTTCACGATCAAAGTTGTCTCACTGGTAGCGGGCGGTGACGACCAACGATTCCCGCACGGGTATGCCTTCTTTGAACCACTGGTCAACGGGATCAAAGGGATGTTGGTCCTCGGCGTTTCCGTGGCTGCGATGGTCGGCGCGATTCAGGCATTGCTCGGAGGTGGCCGCGAGATCGCTGCAGCCATGGCGATTGGCTACGGGCTCTTTGCGTCTTCGTTGTGTTGGGGCGTTTCCTACATCACTTGGCGAGGCGCAAAAGAAACACAGAGTCCGCTGGTTCGCGCCGATGCCGAAAATTGGATTGTCAACGCGGCCATCTCATCGTGTGTGCTGATCGCCTTTACCCTCATGTTCCTGCTTCGTGCCATCGGGCTCGATTGGCTCACACCCTACGTCGACCCCATCGTTGTCCTGGCCGTTGTCGCCATCTCAATCTTGGTTCCGGTCAGGATGGCGCACAACGCGTTGATGGCGTTGTTAAACCGCGCACCGACCCAAGAGGTGGTCGACCAAGTCACGTCGATTATCGACGCGAATCTAGCAGATGTTCCGGTGAAAGAACGATTTATTCGCGTGACGCAACCCGGTCGTCAACGCATGGTCCTTGCGCACATCGTTTTGCCGGACGACTACGAACTCAATGACCTCGGCTCGTTGGACGCACTGCGTGAAAAGATCTACGCCGGCTTACGCGACGCGCACGCTGTCACGATCGCAGACGTCCTGTTCACCACGAACCGAAAATGGGGTGCTCCCCTATCCGACGGCGGGTTCGCTGACGCAAGCGACTCTTAGCGGTTAATCAACGAAGCGATTTTGAGCGCATGAACTCGATCACTTCCTTGCGCCGTTGGTCCCAGTCGGCAGGAAAGTGATGACTGCCCGGATGCGTGGCACTCATGAACTTCCAACCTGCCCGCTCATAGGCCTGCTTCCAAATCTCAACCAGCGGTGCATGCGGTTCTTGGTCACCATGAATGAAGTAGCATTTTCCAGTTCGTGCATCCGGCGAGAGCTTGAGATTGTAGAGGTCTCTTGCCAATGAACCGCCGGGAGAAACCGCGACCACGGAGGCAAACCGGTCGGAATGCTTGGTGGCGAGCAACATCGAATGAAGTGCCCCTTGTGAAAAACCAAGCAGGTGAACGTTGCTGCGATCGGCCTCCTTTAGCAACGGCGACGCGAGCGCGTCCTCGAGGTCTTTGAGCGTGGCGTCGGTCGATTCGCTCGACCACATGTAGCGTCCTTCACCCGCTGGCACGGAACCTGGCAACGCCACGGCAAGGAATCCAGCTTCGGCCCATTTCTGGGCGTTGTCGATGTAGCTGGTGTTTGAATCGCCATAGCCGTGCAGAAGGAAGATCAGCGGCCAACCCGATTTTGGTTTTTCGCCATCGGGCCGAATCGCGATCGGATGCCCCGTCATCTCGTTGGCCGACTCAATGTAAGTCTTCCGCATCGCCTTCAGCTCGTCGGCAAACTCCGGTCGCTCACGTATACCGCCGAGTTCGCCGTCAGCCAGGACGGTGGGGAAGTCACTGTAGCCAACCTTGAGCGCCGTCTCGTATTGCTCGACTGCCTGCTCGTGCTTCCCCCAAAGCTCGTAGTTGCACGCGAGCTGATAATGGGCGTACCCGTTGGATGGATCGTATTTGGTTGCTGCAATGTAGGCCTCTTCGGCTTGGCCGTATTCGCCCGCCGACTTCAATCGATCCGCGTACCGAACCAGCAGCTGGCTGTTCTGTTCGTTCTTGGTTTTTGATTCGTCCTTCGGCTTGTAGTCTTCGACCCAAATGACTGGCTTCGGCTTGAATCGCGGAAGCGGTTCGTCGACCTGCCCGCGAGCCTCATTGCCACAAAGGAGGGAACCACAAACCAGGGACGTTGCGACAACGGAACGAATGCTTGGAAACATCGATGAGCAGATCGGAGAGGAACGAAAAACGGATAAGAAATCCAATTTGGCTCCTGATCCTACCCGATTTCGAAAGCCCGTAGGTCATGCGCCGCATGAGCCCTGATCGCGCGCGGCGCTCTGCCAGTTCGTAGTACCGGCTTTAGCCGGAATCTTCAGGCTCTTCCGCCTAAAGGCGGGACCGACGAACGGGGATGGAAGAAGACGCGGAGCGTCCGAGAGTGCGTTACCACGCGAAGCGTGTTAACGAGGGGAGGAGGCTAAACGACGGCGTGCTGGTCGACGGCGCGCACCTCTCCGGCCTCACAGCGGGCGACGTAATCGGGCCAGACTTCTTCGGCCAACTTGTCCTCGCCCAACGTGATCGTTTCGTTCACGTTCAAGTTGCCCTCGAGGATGTGGGCAGAATTGAGAGCGTAGAAACCCGGCACGCTGGTCACGATCGGTGGCAGACGTGTGCTGTAGTCAATCGTCGCGAGCGCAGCGACGTACTTGGCACGAGCGACTTTAAAGTCGGCGACGTTGTCGCGTGAAAAGTGGTCATACATCTTTTCAAGCGTCGACAAACACTTCTCTTTGTAGTCTTCGTCGGACTCTTTCAAACCGTCGTGGTCATCCGGCAAGTATTTGGGCAGGTACACCAAATGCTGGCCGTCCAACTGACTTTCGGAATCAACGATCGTCGACATCTCGATGACAGCAGTGAGCGGCACCCACGTGTCGATAATGTTGGTCACGTAATAGGGACTGATCGGTTTCTTCATCAGCATCGATGCACAGACGACACCTAGATAGCGGATGTTCTCGAGCTTCTGCTTTTCGTCATCCCTGAGTGCGTCGCACGATTTCGCGATCAGTGGCGAAGCGATCGTGGTGACAACATTGTCAAAATGCTCGACGCGTCCGTCGCCAAAGTCGACCTCAAGACCGCCGCCGGCGTCGGCCGCAATCGGACGTATGCTCTGGACCGGATGGTCAGCCAACATCCTCACCCCGCGGCCGGAAAGGAAGTTGACCCAGGTCTCGAGAATACGGGCATAACCGCCGGGCACGTAGCCAAACATCTCTTTTTTGGCACCACTGCGCCGCGCCTTGTACATTCGCGCGGTGTGGGCCCAAATGAATGCTGCGGAGGTCTGTTTGTAGGCTTCGCCCAATTTCGCTTTCAGCAGCGGCAACCAGACCTTTTCGAAGGCCCCTTTGCCTGACCAACGACGCAGCCATTTTTCGACCGACAGTTTTTCGAGACGACGCCAACTCTTGATCTTCGACGCGTAGAAAATGGTGCCGCCCAAGCGGATGCGCTGAATCAATGACAGTGGGGGAAAACGCAGGAACTCCGCCGTGTTGCTCATCGAAAGCAACTTGCCGTCACTGTAAAAACCGGTCTTGGTCTCGACCCACTCGATTTCGTTTTCCAGGCCAAGTTCTTCAAGCTGGTCGCGCAGCTTTGTGTCACTTAGAAGGGTGACATGATAAAAGCGATCCCAGACAACACCGCCAAGGTTCCATGCGCTGGTGAGGCCACCAAACGTTGGCGCGGCTTCGGCCACCGTCACGTCTTGACCGCGAGCTTGTAGGTCACGGGCGACCTTCAAGCCCATCACACCACCGCCAACCACCAGCCACTTTGATTTGGGTTGCTTGCCCTGAGAATCGTTTGCCACGCTTATTTTCCACCCACTCGGTGACGGCCGAGCAATTTGAGCGTCAGCCAGATTGTCTTGAATACTCGCATCTTGCTGTCGCCACCCTTTTGGTCATAGCGCAAACGCAAAGGGGCTTCGCCAAAAAGCGCTCCCTGTCGACGGAGTTTCAACAGCACATCAGCCATGCATGAGAAACCTGTTTCACCGACAAAGTCATCACCGTATTCGGCGAACGCCGCACGAATGGCGCTGGCGCGGTAGGCACGAAACCCAGACGTGTAATCGCGCACGCCGCGAGTCGGAAACAACAACGTGAACAGCACGCGGGCACCAACGCTAAGGAAGTGACGTTCGATCGGAACACCCACAACGCGCGCACCCGGTTGGAATCGCGACGCAATCACGACGTCGCACCCTTCGTGAATCATGCGGACCATGCGATCGATCAATCCAGGTGGATGCGTGTTGTCGGCATCCATCGTCACGATGATGTCGCGCTCGCCCGCACGATCGACGGCCTCGCGAAGACCATCGCGAAGCGTTGTTCCGAGACCCTGGTTGACTTCGTGCTTGACCAAGTGGATGGGCATCTGAAATGACATTTGGCTTGCGATGTTCGCCGTGTCATCGCTGCTGCCGTCGTCGACGATCACCACTTCGTAGGGCAAGCCGCTATCGGCAAACGCTTCGCCGATTCGCTCGAGCAATTCGGGCAACGCCGCTTCCTCGTTGTAGGCGGGCAGCGCCATCAGCACTTTGGCTGGACGAAAACGCACCGAGTCGCGTGCTTCGGGTGAACTTGCCGTTTGGACTTTGCCTGGTTCAGGAGGCGACATGAGAGTAGCTCGTCAAGTTGTTTTTTCGAGTGCTGAAGAACTGCAGCAGAACGTCCCCACATGCCTGCAATCCGACACGCATTTGGGGCCGGTGCCCGTGCGAAAATGGGCCAATTGACCGGCCCTCCAAGGACAGTGTAACTGCGTCAACCGGCCGGGCAACATGCGCAGCGTGGGCAACACAGGCCTTTTAGGTGCTTTGTTGTTCAGGGTACGATTGCGACGATTCTGTGGGCAATTTCGCCGCCCCACGGGCCGCCAGAAAAAGGCACCAAACCATCAAAATGGCCAGTGAGATTCCGTTCAGGCTGGTCAGCAACTTCACGGTTGTGGGATCGGGGTCGATCCGCAACAGGAACATCCGAGTCGAGAGGTAGTTGTAAGCGGGCAACAACATCACACCGGCCAATGCGATTCGATGCCACGCCCCTAGCGATCGCCATCCATCGAGTCTGGCAGCGAGCACTCCAACCGCTGGCGCGACAAGCAACAGGACGTCATACGATTGGTGGTAAAGACTCGTCAGAAGTGCACTCAGAATGATCGCGCCTGTGAGTCCGCAGACACCATCGTCAACACCCCTTCGGCAGCGTCGAAAGAGCACCACCATGGCTGGAAAAAGCAGCACCGCCATGACGATCAAATGGGTCGCCTCGGCGGGATCATCCTCGGTCCATTTCGCGACGATCGCCAACAGGTCAACACGGGTCCAAGAGTGAACGGGCGACTCATCTTCTTGGGCGCGGTGGATCTCTTGAGCCCCGGAGATGTCGGCTCGAATGCTTGCCAGCCCGGCGCCGAGGTCGCCGTCACCTTGATGGTAGGCCATCCATCCCATTGGAATGGCAGCCGCGACCACACTGAGGATCGCCCCAATGACGAGCGGCTTGAAGTTGCCTCGTGCCAACAGCAAAAACCCCAGCGGCAAAATGTAGGTTGGTTTGGCAGACACAACCACCAATGCTAATGCCGCCAACCAAGGACGTTTGTTTCCCCAGTGAATCGCTAACAAAGACGCGAGCACAAGCTCGAGCGTGAAGTAGCCATCAAAGAGCGTGATGTGTCCGCCGCGTGTGAAGACCAACGCCGCCGATATGCCGATCACGTAATCCCATCGTTTGGGCAACCCCGATGCGAGGACAACGAGGTAAGCGATGGCAACGATCACCCCGAGTGAAAGGCTGAAGTGCAAGACTTCGCCAACATGCAACGGCATCAACGCGAGTGGGGCGTGCAGCGCAAGGATCGCTGGCGAAAAAAACGGGATCTGCCGGGCAACCGGGTAGGTGGCTGCATAGTCGGCACCGTAAGGGCTTTCGCCACGCAACATCGCTCGCGTGGGAAAGTAGATACCGTTGTGAAAGTCGCACATGCCCTGTCGACTTGGATCGAACGGCCCCGGAGGTTGGTATTTGACGATCGTTCGGGCCGCGGTGGCGCCGACACCAAGCATCAACATCAGCGCAGCGACGATCGCAAGTCCCCGGTTGCCGAGTTCGAAACGGGGCGCTTCGACAGAGTCAATGGCGGAACCTGCGGCGGGCATAGATTGCGATCGAGTAGTGAGACGCTCGAGACGGTTAGACACAAGTCCGAGCGTAATCTTCGATCGAGAGGTGACAACTCAAAAACGCAATCAACCGTTCAATAGTCGTCGCGTCGCGTCGGTGATATCGTCTTGTCGCATGAGTGATTCACCGACCAGCACTGCTTTCACACCGCCGGTTGCCAAGAGCTGTAGATCGGCAAACGTGCGAATGCCACTTTCGCCTACAACAAGCCGATCATTCGGAATATTCGGACAAATCGACAAAGTGTGCTGCAGCGTTGTATGAAACGTCCGCAGGTCGCGGTTGTTGATTCCGACGAGCTTCGTTCCTGTTGCCAATACAGCATCGAGGTTTTCCGGTTCGTAGAGCTCGATCAACGTTTGCAAACCGAGTTCGGTTGCTTGATCGTGAAGCGTCTTGAGCTGATCGGCCGTCAAGCATTCGGCAATGAGCAGCACGCAGTCGGCGCCGGCCGCACGAGCCTGTAGCAACTGGTAGCGGTCGACGATAAAGTCTTTGCGAAGAATCGGCAGGTCGGCTGCCGCGCGCACTTGTTTCAAGTAGTCGAGCGAACCTTGAAAGAAAGGTTCATCGGTCAAAACACTGATGCATGCCGCGCCGCCTTTTTCGTAACAAGACGCGATCGTTGGCGGGTCAAAGTCCTCGCGAATCAGCCCCGCAGAAGGACTCGCCTTTTTGACCTCGGCGATCAATTGCACGCGATCGCCGGACGCAAGTGCGCCATGAAAATCGCGACAGGGCGGTTGGTCGGCGACCGCGGCCTCGAGCTCCGACGCGGCGACAAGCTGTTGATCGGCTGCAATCGTTTGCCGCGTCTTTACCAGGATATCGTCAAGGATGGTCATGATTCACTGGGCCGATCGAGGCGCAGGGTCGGGCGTGTTGGCGGCGATTTGCAGAATCGGGTGTGTTGGCAGGTCGGGTGTTTCAAAGCATTGACGTGACGATCAGTGCTTGAAGTGACGTCGGCCCGTGAACACCATCGGCAGATTGTGTTTGTCGCAGGCTTCGATGACTTCCTGGTCGCGGCGCGAGCCGCCCGGTTGCACAATCGCGACAATGCCAGCCTCGGCTGCTGCCTCGATCGAATCGGGAAACGGAAAGAATGCATCCGAAGCCAAGATCGAGCCGACGACACGGTCGCCCGCCTTGTCGATCGCAATCTCGACACTGTCGACGCGACTCATCTGTCCAGCGCCGACGCCGATAAGTGAGGTGTCTTTGGCAAGCACGATGGCGTTGCTCTTGACGTGACGCACCATTTCCCAGCCAAACGCAACGTCATCCCAAAGTTCATCGGCGACTTTCGTGTCGGTCACCGTTTTCCATTGCAGTGGTGCGCTCGTAAGACGATCGGCGTCCTGGACCAGCATCCCGCCGCTGATGAACCGCCGTTGGATCGGCGGTGGTGGTTCATCAAGAATCCCAACCTGCATTAGCCGAACGTTTTCGCGCCAGCGAGGTTTTGTGGTCAGCAAGCCGACGGCTTCGGCTTCGAAATCGGGTGCGACGATCGCTTCGATGAACAAACCGGGTTGGCAAAGCAGTTCCGCAGTTTCGGTGTCGACGGTTCGGTTGAAGCCGAGCACCGAGCCAAACGCACTCAACGGGTCACCATCGAGTGCTTTCTGACAAGCTCGAGCGAGCTTGTTGTCGGTCGCGGCACCGCAGGGATTGTTGTGCTTGATAACCGACACCGCTGGCCCGCCCATGTTGCGAACGATGTCGAGGGCCGAATCGAGGTCAAGCAAGTTGTTGTAGGAAAGTTCTTTGCCGCTAAGTTGTCGCGCCGAAACGAGGTTGGCGGACTTTGCACTGGGATCGGCGTAGAGCGCGGCGCGCTGGTGCGGGTTTTCGCCGTAGCGTAGTTGAGCCTTGCGACGCAGCGAGAGGTGCAAGCTTGCAGGGAACTCGCCCGAGATCGAATCGCCACGCATGTAGTCGGCGATCGCTCGGTCGTAAGCAGCGGTGTGATCAAAGGCGTCGCTTGCGAGCTGCTGACGCAGATCAAAGGTAGTGCCGCCAAGCGTGTCGAGCTGCGCGAGGATTTCGCCGTACTGCTCAGGGCTGGTGGCGATGGCAACATCATTGTGGTTCTTGGCCGCGGCGCGCACGAGGCTCGGACCGCCGATGTCGATTTGTTCGACACATTCTTCGCGAGTCGCGCCGGCACGTGAGGCGGTCGCCGCAAAGGGATATAGGTTCACCACAACAAGATCGAACGGCTCGATGTCGTGTTCGCCGATCGCTTCCATGTGGTCGGCGCGATCGCGAATGGCAAGGATGCCACCAAAGACGCGCGGGTGGAGCGTCTTGACTCGGCCGTCAAGCATTTCGGGAAAACCGGTGTACTCAGCAACGTCGAGAACCTCGACGCCAGACTGCTCGAGGTGGCGGCGCGTTCCGCCGGTGCTGTAGATGGTGACGCCGGCGCGCCGCAGTCCTGCTGCGAAATCGGCCAAACCAAGCTTGTCACTGACGCTGATCAAGGCATTGCGAATCGGGACGGCTTCAGACACGGCGATCAGGACTTTTCAATAAGAGGGACGGAACACAGCGTGGGGAATCGAGCGCGAACGCACCGCATTGGTGTAATCTCAGGCACGCGGACTGGTCAACCCGGTCGGACGTATTGCGACCCGGAATCGCGATGTTTGTGACGTCAACAACGGGCGGGACGGCTTCCACCACCCACATGCTTTCGACCGTTGTTCACGTCAGACGATACCCGCCTCAGGCAAGATCCGCTTTAAACAATATCCGCCTTAAACAACGTCCCACGTCGCTGCCTGCAAGACTTCGGCAAAACGCTCGAGAGCGAAAAAGTGATCCCCTGGCATGCTGACAAGACGGGTTTGACCACGGGTCAAGTTCTTCCACCCCGCAACCTGCGACAGTTCCAAGCTCTCGTCGTCCGTTCCCGAGATGGCCATGATCTCGGTCCCGAGCTTGGGCGTTCGATCATCGTGTCGATACTTGGCCAGCAGTTCGACATCGAAACGTAGCGCGGGGATGAAATGTCGCAGCGTTTCGGGATCGTCGCGGATTGCCGCAGGAACACCACCAAAGACTTCGTCAACGCGTTGGATCAGCTCCTGGTCATCAAGCGAATCGAATCGCTCGCTTCCCTTGAGCTGGTCGGGCGATAGAAACGACATGACCAGCAGACGATGCACGGGTACGTCTTGCTTGGCGAGTTCACAGGCGACTCGGTAGGCAATCACGCTTCCGAAGCTGTGGCCGGCCAAGACGAGCGGCAAACCGCTGCCGGTCGTCGCAACGATCTCCTGGGCAATCATTTCGGCGAGCTGGCAAAGGTCGCCATCGAACGCTTGGTCAACGAGCTGCTCGCGTGCGGGCATCAGTGGCGTGCGAATTCGCAGCGGCAACTCAATCGACTTGGCGCGGTGCGCAAGAGTGTTGGTGACACCGCCAGCATGGTGAATCCAAAACACGTCGGCCTTGGGAGCGTCAGGATCACACAGCGTGCGAAAAGCAATCGATTGCATGGAATGTCTCTATCGCCCCACCTTCAAGTCGCCTTCGCTTGGACGCCCGTGAGTTACATTCTGACTGCGACGCCGGCATCTTGCATGATCTTCTTGGTTTCACCGATCGTGAATTCACCAAAGTGAAAGATGCTTGCCGCCAGCGCGGCGTCTGCTTTTCCTTTGGTGATCGCATCGGCGAGGTGTTGGGGGTGACCTGCGCCACCGCTGGCAACGACGGGAATCGAGACAGCATCGCTGACCGCCGCCGTGATCGGCAAGTCGTACCCGTCTTTGGTTCCGTCACAGTCCATGCTGGTCAGTACGATTTCGCCCGCCCCCAGACGCTCCACCTCCAGAGCCCACTCGACGGCCATCAGGCCAGTCGGTGTGCGGCCGCCGTTGATGTGAACTTCCCAGGTTTCTTCGCCATCTTTTTGGACACGTTTGGGGTCGATGTTCACGACGATGCATTGGCTACCGAACCGGTCGGCGGCACGCCGCACGAACTCGGGATCTTTGCAGGCGGCCGAGTTGATCGACACTTTGTCACAACCCGCCGACAAAAGAGCACGGACGTCTTCAATCGTTCGAACTCCGCCACCCACGGTAAGCGGCATGAAGACTTGCTCGGCCGTTCGGCTGACCACGTCTAGGATGATGTCTCGCTCTTCGTGACTGGCCGTGATGTCCAAAAACACAAGTTCGTCGGCGCCTTCGGCTTCGTAGCGCCGCGCGACTTCAACAGGGTCACCCGCGTCGCGAAGGTTGACAAAATTGGTGCCTTTGACGACTCGTCCTTCATGTACGTCCAGGCAGGGGATCACGCGAGCGGCAAGCATGGATGACTTTTCGAATGTTGTACGGATGACGGTCCAGGTGGCAGCTACGAGTCTTGCAAGATGCTCGCCGCCGTCGACTCACACGAGCCAAGGTAGCCACTGCCAAACAGGTTCAAATGGTTGAGCAGATGATAAAGAACATAGACATTGACCCGCTGTTGCCAACCGCCAGGCATCGGAAATGTCGCCTGATAGGCGTCGTAAAAGCCCGGCGGACAGCTACCGAATAGCTTCAGCATCCCAAATTCCGCTTCGCGACACCCGTAGTAGACGGCCGGGTCGATGACCACGGGGCGGCCCTCAGCATTGCAAAGGTAGTTGCCGCTCCAAAGGTCGCCGTGCAGCAAGCAGGTCTCGTCCGTCCTGCCAGCGAGGAGCGATCCCAGGCGGTTGATGATGGCGTCACAACGATTTCGGCAACGCGTGCTGATCAGCCCTTGGTCGTTGGCCCAGCGAACTTGAAACTCAAGTCGCTGCTCAGCAAAGAACTCGACCCAATTCTCACGCGGCGCATTCTTTTGGGGCGCCGCCCCGAGGTAGTTGTCGGTGTCCCAGCCGATCCAGTCGGTCGTCGTCACGCGGTGCAAATTCGCCAGGTCGTGGGCGAACGACGAAAAGAACTGGCGTTGGTCGGCCTGCTCTCCCCAATCGATCCATCGCGCGACCAGCCAAACGCGGCCATCACATTGCCCCACCCCAATGACGTCGGTCGTGGCAATCGCTTCGCTTGCCGCGATTGCCGTCAGTCCCGCTGCCTCGCAACGAAAATTGTCTTCAAACGAGACGTCGTTACATTTCACAAACAGCGTACTTCGGCCACCGTCGCGCTGGATCACATCAACGCGAAAGGCTTCACTGATGCAGCCACCGCCGACCGGCCCAACACCGTCGACGCGAACATCGAAGTCAGTGAGCTGGTCGATTGCCGATTGAATGGATGCTTTGTCAGTCATCGCGAGTCCGAGTCGAGCTGTCCCACGGCAACTATATCAGCCGCCCACCCCCTAACTACCTTCGCCCGTAGCTACCTTCGCCAGAAGGTGGTCCGTGAGCCGCTGGCCGTGAGGCCACGGGCCCTTGCCCCTCGCGCATCGAGTGCTCCAGGCTTCGAAAAAGCGCACGTTAACAATCTCCCTTGGGAGAGTCGGGCTCTAAGGCCCGGAGAGGGTCGTTCATTCCCTCCCCGGACTTTGCGTCCGACCCTCCCGCAAGCGGGAGGGTGATTGTTGGAGCGCGCGCTTTCGGGAAAACCATCACCTAGGGGGTGCGGCAAGTCGCGGGCGAGGTAGTGAAGTCACCGCAGTCGCTACATAGTCCGCCGAAGCGATCGGCGCCCAAGCCCATGCTCCGCGAACACCATGTCTTTTGTGTTAGCGAGCACGCCACTGTCAGGACGACAACGGCAGTTGCTCCAACACACGGGGTTTTCAGTGCGAATCAGACGTGGGGGGAGGCCGAAAAACGACGCTGATTTGGTATTCTGGGCGGTCGTTTTGAGGCCAGCAATGCCCTCAAGACTCAACTCATTTCACGCCCCGCACAGTCTTTTGGGAATATCGCCATGGCTCTTTTTCGTGATGATGCATCGCTACAGCGAGCGGTTGGCTGGAATCGAGAAATCGCCAACGATCCGGCAGAACGCCGATTGTTGCGCAGTTACATCGCTCTGCAATTCGCCTCCGCCGGCCTGACGCCTCCCAACGAAGGCGACGCCGAGGGCGAGATGGCCGACTTTTCTCGTGGCATCTTGGGCAGCCTGCGCGAACGCAACGCATTCTTGGCCGATTATCGCGCGCCGGTTGATTTGCGAATCGAATCCTTCCTGAATGAATACTTCGCCTCGGAAGTTGGCGAGACGCCTGTTCGTCTTCCTGGCCGTTCGATCACGCTCGACCGACATGGCATGGCGCGCGAGTTGAGTCTTCCGGTTGGTGGCGACAAATTCCAAACCGAATTGGTTTCGTCGTACCGATGTGCCAACGGCGTCCTGAACAATCCGAAAGCGGACCGACGAACCACCGCCGGTACGTTCCACGTTGTCGAAGGTGGCTTGCCAATCCCGGGCGACAAACGTGCGGTCCCCAAGGAAGTCTTTGTCAATCTCTTCCGCTCGGCAATGAATCCTCCCGAGGATTTGATGAACCTGCCGTACATGTCGGAAACAGCCAACCCGGCTCACACCTGGGTTTCGCTCTTGCTGCGACCCCAAGTGTGTCCCGAAGTCCCCGGCTACTGCGGTGCCAAGTCACTTGAAGTTCGCTTCTTTGCCCCCGGTTCGTTGGTGAGCAACCTCGACTTTGTCGAATCGATCTTCGGTAACGCTGGCGACCCGTTGATCGGTGCCAACGACGCCGGCCTCGACGCAAAATCCTGGAGCGGCCACACCGGATGCGTGATTCTTGCGACGCATCTGACGCAAATGACCAAGAAAGAACTTGGCCTGCCGCATTGGGACGACGCGACCGAACGACAACGTCGCGATTCGATGTGCTGGAAGGACGAGAACGAAAAGTACAACGATGGCGGCGCGTTCAAGCTGACTTGCCGCGACGCATCGGGCGTGGTCGTCACGCTGATTGCCGATAACTACTACGGCTATTGCAAGAAGGAAGTCAAAACCCAGATCAGTTACGCAGCCAACTTGATGGGCGGCGTCGAAGAGGAGCACGCGGGCGGTGCGTTGGCATTCGCTTCCTACTCGTTGGGTGAAGAATTCCAAGTCGATAGTCGTCGCTACAACGGTCGCACCTTCGAAGACGTTGCACGCGACTACGAATCGTTCATCGATGTCAAACCCGAAGGCTACGGCATCGACAAGTACGACGACACGGTCTACTACATTCCCGAAAACGCCCGCGTGACGCTTGCCGACAGCTGCGTCGAGTGGGAAAAGAACGGCGAAAAGAAGAGCATCCCGCTCTCGCCGAAACAGATCTACATCGCCCCGAGCGGTTACAAGATCCGCCTCGAAAAACACCCCAATGCCCCCTCGTGGCGATTGGTTGGAACGGTCGGCGAAGGCATCTTCTGCCACAAGCCATGCACCGTCAGTGGTGGCGGCAAGAGCGAAATCAGCAAGAGCCTTCGCGACTACATGCTTTACGGACCGATCTTTATCGGTGATCGCGAAGAGGACTTCGCCAAGCTCGACGAAATCTTCAACCGCGATTACCACGACCGTTGGTCCGAAGCCTACACCGGCCGCACCGACTACAGCGAGCGTCCGAGCCGTACCGTGCTCGACCCGAGCCGCAGCTTGGGAAGCGTGATCAAACTGCTCACGCCTTCACCCGACTACAACGAAAGCTACAACGCTTGGCTCGCCGAAATCCCCGAGCACGTCTACTCGATGGCGTTGATCATCAAACGATTCACGCGTCCTGGAATGGAAACCGATTGGCGCAAGCACTTTGGTGTCGACATCGTCAACGGTTCGCCCGGTCACGAATTGAAACTTGGCGAACGCCGTCTGGTCGGTACCTACCTGCGAGTCGGTTTGGATGAAGCACGCTGGCGCACCTTCAAGTTGCGTCAAGACTTTATCGCAGCGGCCAAGGTCCAACGCGAAGACGACATCAGCTGCAGTGTGGTGGTTCCTTCGGACTCGGTCACTCAGCCCGGTCCCGCACTCCAACCTGCCTTCAGCTACAAGTTTGTCGAGAACTGCGAATACCGTTTGTTCCAACGACCTGACGATGCAATTCATCGCGGATTGGACAAGCAAACCGAATGGGACCTGTCGCGTCCGGGAAGCTTCGTCAGCAACTTCGAACCGATGACGCTTGAGCAAACTGCGAACATTGTCGACGAAGCGATGGAGTTCGATAAGTTCACCGATCGCATGAAGGACTTCTTGAGCAAAGCTGCGAAGAATGACAGTGGTTATGTCGTTTGCACCTCCGAGCCTCGGATTGTCGATGGCAAACCGACCAAGAACCCACGGTACTTGCAAGACCGCCCCGACCTCGTCAATCAACGCGACAGCTACGTTGCAATGCGTGGTGCTCAATTACAACGCAGCCTCCCGGCCGATGCGCCGACCCACATGCCCGTCGGCGCGGTACTGAGCGGACGCCGCAACAACCCACCAGACCCTGTCGCCGGTTTCCGATCGCTTGCGGTTTTTTCACCGCTGCATTACCAGGAACTGCCTGAGCTGATCATGGACTATGTCTGTTCGTTGACCGGCAAAAGCCCAAGCACAACGGGAGCCGGTAGCGAAGGTGCATTGACCAAAGGTCCCTTCAACGCGTTGATGCCCGCGGTCGATTTGAACTCGATGGTCGCTTCGATGATCCTGACCGGCCTTGGTGGTTTCAGCACTGCGGCGGGACACATCGGCCCACGCTTTGAAGTTGGCCACGACATCTCGCTGCTGATCCCAGAAGTTTGGTGTCGCATGGGCCCTAACGAACGCGACCCCGATAAGCTCATCGCCGAAGGCATGCTCGAGCCAGTGAAAGACTTCGAGCATAACGGCAACCAGATTCCGGGCAGCCGTCTCGGCTACCGCATCACACGCAAGTTCGTTCGAACCTACTTGGCTCGCGTCTTTGACAACCCGGACAAGGTGTTCACCGACGAGATCTTGCAGCCTGAAAAGCAAGATTTCGAATCGTTCGCCGATGGCATTTTGCACATCGCCGAGGCACAGCAACGTGTTGCCCAACGCTACTTTGACGATGGTGGCTACGAATTGGCATGCCCACCGCTGCGAGCCGCACTGAGCATCATGGCGACCGGCCAATATGAAGGCAAAACGGTCTACGATCCGGAAGTTCGCAAGCTATTCACACGCGAATCGTTGCTCGAAAGCGAATGGTACCAACGTCGCTTGGCTGCCAAAAAACACAAGGACATCCAGCACTGGGCCGACTTTGAGGAGCGTTTGTCAAACTACATCGCTTCCAAGCCGGGCATGGCGGATGAATTGGACCTCCACGAGCGACTACAATACGCCCGCGAGCAACGGGCTATCGCCGAAGCGGCCGACTACGAGCAAAAACTCATTGGCACCTTGGGCGCCGACCCGATGCAACCGTCAATGAACGACGCGACACTCGCAAACCGCTTGGCTGGCGTCTAATCCGCAGGCCATTCGTTGGTGGTGGCGCGTCAAGACAGCCACCACCACACGATTGGACTTCTGCAATGAACGATCGCCCCTCCCGTCGCAAGACGACCACTCTACAACGCGCACTCGGCATGCTTGTTTGCGCGTTGATGCTCTCGACGCCCGCTGGCGCGGATGGGTTTGTTGATGACTTCAGCAACCCCAAACTCAAGACGCGCCAAGCACTTCGCGGTGCATGGACCTTCAACGATGGCGTCGCCCACTGTGTCTCGGATCCTGAACTCTACAAAAAGTTCGCCAACCACGGCCCCATCTTGCGTTGGCCCGCCGAGTTCACCGACGGCACGATTGAATTTGAGTTTCAACCCAAAGACTGCCAACGAGTGATCATCACGCTGAATGAACAGGGGCATGTCTTTCGAATGCTTTTCCATGAGCCCGATCGATCGCGTTTCTTTGGCTGGATTGGGAAATCCTCCAAGACCAACAAACCAAAGACAGTCGCCAAAGAAGGCGTTCCGTCGATCGATCAAATCAACGGCAAATGGATCAAAGCCAAACTGCAGTTCAAAGGCGACACCGCGACGATCACCTATGGTGACTACAACGAGGAGCTCACGCACCCATCGATCGGGCGCAAGAAAGGGGAGTTCACCATCAGCTTTGCGTCGGGTGAACTCTCCGTTCGCAATGTCCGTTTGGTCACTGGGGAATAGGTAACGGGTACATCCATGTTCATGAACAAAACAAAACTGCTGCTCTCAACAGTGATCGCGATGGCGATCGTTTCGCTCAATGACTCATCGTCAGCGTTGGCGCAATCGAGCGCACCACGCATCGCAGTGATGGAAACGGCGTTGGGAAACCAAGCCGATCCCAAGAGTTTCAAAGCAGCGCGTCAAGCAGGTTACCGCGCCATCCAAATGCACACCGGGATGCCAGATGGAATTCGCAAGAAGCCCATCGACGCCAAAAGCAGCCTGCCCGTTGCCGAGGATGCCGCCCTGCTACCCGCTTGGCAAAAAGCATCCCAAGCCGAGGATGTCGAGATCATTTCGCTGTGCACCGGCTGTTTGAACCGTTGCGAAATCTGGGGCAAAGACCGCGAGGTCGCGATGCGAGTCGCCAAGCAAACCGTCGACGCCTGTGTTCAGCTCGATGTCGAAGTGATGTTGTTCCCATTTTTCGGGCCGTCAAAGTTCCAAGAGAGTGACGAGGCGATCGAGGGCGTGGCCGAATTCATGAAGGAGTTCGTTCCCTACGCTGCGGCAAACAATGTCGTCGTCGGGATCGAAGCACCCGTCACCACCGTGCGCGTGCTTGAATTGATGGAGAGGCTGGAGTTTCCCGAAAACCTCAAGATCTATTACGACACCGGCAACCTGTTCGAAAAGGAAGACGTCTACGAGACCATTCGCAAATACGCCAAAGATCATTTTTGCGAGATCCACATCAAACCCGCCGGAGGCGCCGTGGTCGGTCAAGACAAGACGGACCTAGCGAAACTCGCTCGAGCACTCGACGATGCCGGCTATGACAAGTGGCTGGTCTACGAAGGAAATCGACAGGGCAAAGCCCCGGTCGAGAACCTCAAAGGAATCGAGCAAATCGTCTCGCTTCGCAAGTAGCGGCCAAGGCATTGCCGTTGACGCCAGACATAGCCCGGCGTTGACGCCAGACATTACCCAGTGCGGCTGAAATCGAGGCAGGTTGAACACAGTCGGCAAATAAGATGTGTTGCAGCTCGTCAGTGTTCCAGCCGCGACAGGTGAATCACTCTTTGATGACAAGTAACGAGAATACGTCCGCGATGGGTTGGCAAGTGATGACAAGAGCTTTTTGCGTCTTCGGTTTCCTCTGTTCGATGGTCCTCCTCGGTAACCAAACGGTTGCCGACGAACCGCCAAACATTGTGTTGATGATCGCGGACGACATGAATTGGGATGACTGTGGTGCCTATGGTCATCCTGCGATCCGAACGCCGAACATCGACCAGCTCGCGGCCGACGGAATGCTGTTTCGCCACGCATACCTGACGACCAACTCATGCAGTCCCTCGCGGTCGAGCATCCTGACAGGAAAGTACCCGCACAATACGGGCGCCGAACAATTGCACTGGCCGTTGCCCGCGGGAAGCCCAACCTTTGCCAAAGCATTGCAGCAAGCGGGCTACTACACCGCTGCGGCTGGCAAATGGCATCTCGGCAATCATGTCCGCGATCACTTCGACAAGATCTACGAAGCGTCGACAGCCGGTTTCGTGTTGCCATCAGGCAAGGATGGACAACCGGCCAAGATGATCGCGACCCAACCGAGCGGCTGCGAAGACTGGGAACGAGCACTCGAGCAGCGGCCAATGGACAAACCGTTCTTCATGTGGCTCGCAGCGCTCGATCCGCACCGCGAGTACAGTGAAGGCGCACTCGATCCGCCTCACACCCACGACGACGTGATCGTTCCGGCGCACCTTCCCGACACTCCTGAAGTGCGCGAAGACCTGCGTCTTTATTACGACGAAATTGGACGGCTCGACCAATACGTGGGCAAAGTGATCAACGTCCTCAAAAAACAGGGCGTCGATAAGAACACGCTCGTCCTGTTCATCAGCGACAATGGGCGTCCTTTCCCGCGAGACAAGACATCACTTTACGACGGTGGCATCCGCACACCCTGGATCGTCCGCTGGCCCGACCACGTTGACGCAGGACAGACAACCGATGCACTCGTCAGCTCCGTCGACCTTGCAGCAACGTTTCTTGACGTCGCCTCTCGAGGCACGCTTAGTCTTGCCACCGAAGGGAAGAGTTTCGCCAGCGTGCTGGGCGATTCACGACGTTCACACCGCGAGTTCGCCTTTGGCGAAGATCATTGGCACGACTACGAGGACCATGCGCGAGCCGTCGTCACTCAGCAATACAAACTGATCCGCAATGATTATGTCGATCTACCGCCAACGCCGTCGGCCGATGCGGGACGTGGGCTCAGTTGGCAGAAAATGCTAAAGCTCTACGATGCCGGCGAACTCCCCGCGCAACAACAAACCTGCTTCATCGCGCCACGTGCCCAGTGGGAACTGTTTGATCTCAATCGCGATCCCGGCGAATTGACCAACCTCATTGACGATCCCGCCTACGCATCGGTTGCCGAACGCTTGAAGGCGGCTTTGGCTCAATGGACTGAAGAGACGGGTGATTATTTGCCGAGTCGCCGCACTCCGGATGAATTTGATCGCGTGACCGGCGAACCCGACCACTCGGTGCGTGTTCGCCCGCGGAAATCAAAGGAAGAGATGTTCGGGACCAATGGGAAATACTAGTGGAGTGACATGATGAAGGTGATTCGAATCAGTGTTTTTCTTCTGTGTTGTTGCCTGGGTTCGCTCACATTCGGCCATCACGCGTTTGAGATCCGAGTGCTTTCCTACAACTTGCATCACGGACGTGGCGTCGATGGCAAGCTCGATCTCGAGCGGTTGGCAAAGGTGATTCGTGCGGCCAAGCCCGACTTGGTCGCCTTGCAGGAAGTCGACAACAAAGTCAAACGCAGTGGCAACGTGGACCAGCCACGCATGCTTGCCGAGTTGACTGGCATGTCGTCGGTCTATGGTGCAAACATCCCGCTCCAAGGCGGCCACTACGGCAACGCCTTGCTGTCGCGATTGCCAATCACTGCATCCGAGAACCGCATGCTTCCAAGCTTCGACAATGGCGAGCAGCGAGGAGTGATTGATGCAACGATCAATGGTTTGGTTGGTAGCGAACCACTCCAATTCATGGCGACACACTTTGATCACCGCAGCAACGATCGCGAGCGGATTGCTTCGGCAGTCGAGATCAACCAATGGATCAACAGCGATTCGTCGCTCGCAATCCTGGCTGGCGACTTGAACGACACTCGGTCAAGCGACACCCTCTTGGAGCTTTCAAAGCAGTGGTCGATTGCCGGTGACGAAGAAATGCCGACCTACCCGTCACAGCAGCCGAACCTTCAAATCGACTTTGTACTCTTCCGACCCGCGAATCGTTGGATGGTCAAGAACGTACAAGTGCTCGAAGAAAAAGTTGCATCAGACCATCGTCCCATTTTGGTGACGCTCGCGCTGCGTGGGAAATGATGGCCTTGATCTCAGTAACAGCTTGCTTGCCCTCGTGCGAGCCATGATGATGTAGCCGGGGTTTGGTCGTCATCGAGTTTGCGTTTCTCAAAAAGCCACCACACCATGAATCACTTGCCCATTCGAAACGTCCTTGGTTGCGTCCTGCTTGCTTGTTCGTTCGGACTGTCCGCATCGGCAGACGACCTGATTGGCGATTGGTCTATCACTTTGGAATCGGGCACGCCAGCATGGTTAAGCATCACGGAATCCGATGGCGCCCCGGTTGTCAAAATGCGATTGCACGTCGGGCCCGACGGACCTCATCAAGACGTCAAGCATTCGCAAGGACAGTTGTCCTTCACGCTTCGCCAAAACCGAAAGCAGAAAGACACCAAAACAGTACAAGTGATGCTTGTCGATGGAGCACTCGTCGGAGAAATCAAAGCGGTTTCGCCAGATGGAACGGTGAAACGGGATCGGCTGAAGGGAAAAAAGATCCCACCGATGCCGTCAACACCTCCCGATCTATCGAAGGTTCGGTTCGGGCATCCCATTTCGCTTTTCAACGGCAAAGACCTGACAGGCTGGCGGCCGCACGAGTCCGATAAGATCAACGGCTGGAGCGTGAAAGACGGCCAGCTTGTGAACACGACACCCAAGACCGACTTCAGCGCGACCGGCGCGTACGCGAATCTTCGCACCGAAGCGGTCTTTGAAGACTTCTGGTTGCACATCGAATTCCTGGTCGAAAAAGATCGCAACAGTGGCGTCTACCTACGCGGCATGTATGAAGCGCAAGTGGTTGATCGCGACAGTCGGATGCAGGGCATCCAAGGGGTCGGCGCGATTTTCGGCAGCATCCCACCGTCGAAAAATGCAGGCCGCGCAGGCGGGCAGTGGCAGACCTACGATTTGACGCTGGTTGATCGCCACGTCACCGTTGTCTTAAACGGCGAAAAAGTGATCGACAATCAACCGGTTCCTGGGCCAACCGGTGGTGCCGTCTTCACCGACCCAACCCAACCAGGGCCCATTCATCTGCAAGGTGATCACACGAACGTGAAGTACCGAGATATCTACCTGGCCCCCGTCATCAGAAAGTAGGGTGTGTGCTTGCACGCACCAAACCTCCTCCCGTAGCCAGCTACGCTCACCAACTATTTGACGTCAACATTCCTGTGCTGTCTATGCGCGTGCACTTAAGAAATCGTGCGTCTTTTACGAATGGGTAGTCGCGTTCATCGCCAATGATCCCTGCGTCCTCAGAAAAACTTCCTGACTCGATGAAAACGCAGTCAAAACCAGCGGATTCCATGATTTCCGTCGCATGCTTGACTGAGGTCCCCGTAGGTATCGCATCAACGATTGCATGATGCATCTCGTCGCGAGTATCAACCTTGAATTTGGGGGATCTGACCGTCGTACACCCCAACACACAAAGCGGAACTGCAAGAAGAATCAAGAGTCTCAACAAAATCTCACCATGGGTAACGCACGCGATCACCGAGGACCGGCGATTGATTTTCCATCTTCAGAACGCGACGTTCGGTCCTTCGGTGCATCGGATGGTTCATCGATGACCATGGAGTTTGCCGAGCCACCGGAGTTCGTTCCCGGTGCTGGAAGTGTCTTAAAGTCTAACAGCTCAACGGATCGGACAGCCGACGTGCCATTGAATCGCGTGAGCTCACCCGCGACAAACTCCTCCACGAACGTCGGATCACCGACCGACAGGCTGTCGTAAAGGCTATAGCTGACATGCTCGATTTCCATTAGGCATCCGTCGATGGAATGTGAAAAAACGCGATCATGGTTCAGCTGAATGCGAACTGTCAGACGCACATCAAATCCATTTGGAGCGAAAACATCTTGCTTGACAACATGCGTTAGCTGTCCCGGAGCGATGAAACCGTCTTGGCGTGGCGCATCGGCTGGAAAGCCAACAAATTCATGTGCCGGAGGAGTGATCTGCCTCAAGACTCCAGTGTAGGCGACAAGCATTGAGATCAGTAAACAGACAAGGCAAAACAGAAGCAAGCTGTAACGCGGCCTGAATCGATTTTCTATTGCATCTGCCAAGGCCTGTTCTCATTCGATGAACGCCCCGTCACCGAGGCTCGTGAGTTGACTTTCCATTTGAGCAAACGAACCAACAGGCCTTCGTGTGCACGCGATGATTCGCCGCCTGCAGCGGGGTTGGTCTTCCATTGCTCAACACTTTCCATCGTATCGGTGTGCCACAGCCACGGCAAATGTTGCCAGGTCACCATCCATGTTCGAGACGATAACGACGTAGCAGTAACGGACGTAAGAATGCGTGATGAATTCGCCGGAGTATCGGTTGACGCGCGAAAGCATCACGACGGACTTCGTCGTCCGATCGGTGGTCACCGAGGCGTTTGTTTGGAATAAAGAACGCAGTTTCCACCATCTCGCCCATCCGTTGTTCGAACGCGGAAATCACGCTATCAGGCATCAGAAACAGAACCTCATTGACGAGCTCGTCGGATGCATCGTTGTCGACGAGCGTTTGGAAGGTGACATCAACAAGTTCCAAGCTCGTATGGCTACCGCGGCGGTAGTCAGTGATGAAACGCTTGATGGTCGCAATCACATCGTCCGGCATTGGTTCAGAAGGAGTTGCAGTTGAATCGAGAGGTTGCCATCACTCGGTAAGTCGGCGAACGGCAACAATCACCCGGCGGCGACGAGTCAATGTCCATTGTCAAAATGCCCGACTTCGCCGCTCGGGTGCATTGGATGGTGATCCGAATCAAAAATCGTCACGATCGAGATCGGTGGGGTCTTCCACGACGGGTATCGCAGGTGAGAGAAAGGGATCGTCGAGTTCAGCAAATATCCCTCTGCAGAGTCGCCACGCCCGAAAGCAATTGGTGAAGTCCGAGCCACGCATGTCATCCTCATCGTCGCGAACATAGAGCAGTCCGTATGAACCGGGTGCGTGAAGTGCAATCCACTCAAACAGCTCAAAGGGGTGGGAGGTGCGATGGTTGCGCTGACCAGCGGTGTGACACGAATCGCATCCGTTGTAGCGCGTGAGTGTCGCGAAACGTGAGCAGTTTGAAGCGACGTAGTCGGTCAAATCACGCCAAAGCGAATCCTGCTTCCGCTCATCAATCTCGTAGACGTGATAGTGAATTGACGCCCAGCCGTGAAATTCAAACATGTACGGATCAGTCGGCCTGGTTGCGAGTTCGGATAACGATGGCGTTCACCGGGCAAGGGAGTTCATTGCGACCGGAATCTCGATTATGTCAGACGCCCTTACTCTGGTGCAACGCGTTGTTGTCCGTTGTGTGAATCGCAAATCAGCTGGATAGCCCAACCTCTGCGATAAACGTATTGAAGTCTGGATAGACAGCATCGGACAACTCGTAATCCTGTTCGTGGTCGGCAAAGCAGATGAAGTCCGCGCAGACATTATCGACAATGCGAAATCCGTAGTGATCGCCGCAGCCGTTATCGGAAATTGGTAGGAAGCGTCCCTTGTGCTGAGGCATGTAGTAGTAATCCTCCCACAACCCCGCCCCCTCTTTGCCTTCGGGAGCGTAGATCCACGTGTGCCCGAAATCTCCGGCGCCGTGCTTGCACAGATGGCGTTTGTATTGCGCTGGAAGTACGACCCCGTGCTCCCGCTCGATTTCGGCAAGACGCTCAATGGTATGTACGGGATCTCGTCGGACGTGAGCCCCATCCATGATCGAGGGATGCTTCGTCTGAAATTCAGTGATAAGTTTATCGATTTCGTGATCCGTCATAGTGCTATTTGCATCTTCGGCGAACGGTAGCGATGTGCGTGCGGCGGTGATTTGTTTTCCATTTGTGAGCGGCGACCACCGCCGCTCCGTCAACATCACATGGTTGTCGCGGGGGAACTCCCTTGGGCAGCAATCGGCAATCGCTGAACTTGTTGTGCCTTTTCGTGTTTCTTGTGGCTGCCTCATCCAGGCGACAAAGACGAACCACGAATCGATCGAATTGGACAAATGGCGAACTGTTGCGCGAGCACTCGTGCTGAGATTCTTTTGGGATGATGAGCCACGAAAAACGCAAGAAGACACAAAAAGTGGATAGGGCCCGGCCGCTTCGGTTCATGTCATGATTCTGTTGCTTCTTCGTTGGCGGTGGCCGGCTAAAGGGCAACGCCAGTTAGGTTGCATCCTCTCGGAGCCTATCCGAATACACGTCCTCGAGCACAGCATCCAGCAGATTTTCGTGCGTGCTTTCGCGACGCATAGCGGAACGCTCCATTCCCGTCGGCAAGTGGCGAACACGAATGAAGTCACCGCCTACAGATCTTCCCGTGTCGAAAACGACATCCTTGGGTCCGAACAATAGCCCGCGGAGTTCGGTGATCATTGATTCGCGACGACGCCCAATCTCATTTTCCGGTACAGATTCCTGAAGACGTTCGTTGTTGGTTGGCTTGTGTTTTACGCGAACGAATGTGCCTCGATCGTTGTGGCCAATTTCAATCTCAAAGTCATCGGGTCGAATCATGTCAGTTTGGTTTCATTAGCTCTTGCAACAGAACGGTCGCGATAACCGAGTCGCGGCGATTGATTTTCCATTGTCCAAAACGGTGACCCCGCGACTTCGGTTCATCGCATGGTTCCGCCTTCCCTCTACATGATACCGCCTTGAGGCTCTCCATTTGATCCGATGTATCGGACACTGCCATTAGGCTGCTCAATCCTATACGACGCCGTATCCGGGTCATCGCCGAATCGTTCCACCGATGCATTAAGTGGAAGGTCAAGCTTCAGTCGTAACGCCTCAGGGATCTGATCGTGCGAAATGGGGCTTCCACGCGGGAATTCCATTTTAGGTTCGCTGAACAACGCGCAACCCGTCAGCAGAGTCAGAAAAACTCCAGCGGTCAGATGTGTGGATGCTGCTTTCATCGACATTGGCAGAGTTGGATCGTCTAATAACAAGCGGAACGGACGCGAGAACCGAGTCGCGGCGATCGATTTTCATTGGTCAAAAACGACGACTCCGCGACTTCCGTTCATCGCATGGTTCTGTGGCGTCTTTTTTACGCGAAGAGCCTGTCAGTGATTCCCAGCAACGCGTAGTTGCGGCTTGGTTTGTTGGGGAGTTCGTCGTGCCAGGCCATCGCGTTTGCAAGTGCCTTGGGATCCGTCAAATCGTAACCATCTGCACGGGCATCGTCCGCGTCCGCCACGTGAACCATAATTGATTCGGCCAAATTTCGGTATTCGGTCATCGCACGTCCAGCCGTGCTGCGCATGCCGCGGCGCAGGTGATCCGCAATCTGGTCGCTCAAGGTTGTGAGCATTCGCATCAAGTCTTCAAACGGGCAATCCACCAGCAATTGATGCAGGTTTGCGTTGTTCCAGTCGGTGTATGGAATGCGATGCCGTGGCGAACGCATGAAGTCGTCGTCGAAGTTGGCGGGGCAATTTGTGCAGGAATAGTTGTCCCACAAAGGAGCGTGGCGCTGCGAGAGATCCGTCAAATCGGTGTATAGGGTGTCGCACTCGTAGCAGAGCACGTAAATGTGTTGGCATTGGTGACAGCGAAACGGAAACAGGTCTTGGTCACCGCAACATTCGAAGAGCTGCCAGTTGAGAGATTGTTCGATGACCCAAGACGGGAGTTGTTTCGGCATGTTCGTCTTAGCCACAGAACGCTTGCGATGACCGGGCCGCCGCAATCGATCATCCTTTTGTAAAAGCGCCGTCGGCGGCTCCGTGTCGATCGCTTTGTTCTGTGCTGTCCTGACCGCATTTTCGTTCGAGGCGGCGAAGTAGTCGATCAACCCGCGGACGATTATAGCGTTGAAGCATCACTGGGTAGGCGTTCGCCAGAACGTTGAATCCCCACAGCCATCCTGTACCTACGAACGAGTGTCGAACTGCGACCGTCATCGTAAACAATGCTGTAAAGATCGCAGCGACCAGGTGCACTGCTTCGGAGCCGCGCGTAGATTGAGAGTACTTGCGAAGCGAGGCAACGTCAGTCCTGACCGGAATTGCTTTTCGCCAAAATCGCTCCCAACCGATAAGCCGCAAGAAAGCTAGAAATGGCTGGATGCCCGTCCAGCGATAGATCCGGCCCTCGCGCTCAAATGATTTAGGTGTGAAGTACGAGCTTGGGAGGATTGGAAGTTCAAGCGTTGTGAGTACGGCCGTGAACGCTGCCAGGAATACAAAATTGACGCAGAAGCCGTATGCCCAATGCTCGGGAGGAACAATCGTCGCTAGCCATTCGCAATAAAGCACTGCGAAGCCGAGCACGACAACGGCGATTGTGATTTTGCCTGCAGTCACGTTGGGCGAAGACTCCATTTCACAGAACGTCTAAGATCACCCGGTCGCGACGAGAGATTCTCAATTGTCAATACGCCCGACTTCGCGACTCGGGTGCATTTTTTTGTTATGCATCATTTGAATCAGTTTGCAACGCCCAATCCACGATTTGCTCTGGTGTGGGATCGTATTCACCCATCATGCGGCCACCGTCCCAAGTGTTCGTGGCGTCGTCGTAGTCAGGCGGATAAAAGATCAAGTTTGACGCCCCAGATCGCGGGACATTTTTTGTCGAGTACCGCCATGTATGCCTCGGCTTCCAAATATCCGTTCTGAGGCATGGCACGTCGGACAATTTCGATTAGTTCGTCACGCGTGACGTCATCAACAGGTTTTGAGTGTTGATCGTGCAATATTCGGCGCACCCATTCGATATGTTCTTCGCCACCGTAGATTCCTTGGAAGTGCTCAAACGGAATCGAAGTATTCGCGAGCTGATTGAATTCAGCCAGCCATTCGTCCCATTCGCCGGGTCGCGCACCGTCAATGTCCGCAGCAAGCTCTGCGAGTCGGGCAGCAAGCTGCTCGTCGATCTTCGGAGGCTCAAGTTGGGGACGAAGTTCCATTGTCTTGATGCATAACGGTAGCGATGTGCGGTCGGCGGGAGTTGACCAACCATTGGAAACAATCGCTCCACCGCCGCTCCGTATTTTCGCATCGTTCTGCGCACCTTACCAGTTGATGCCCAGGCTGTCGTAGCGATCTGCAACAACGATGCCCAGGCCCTCGTCAACGACGAAATCGTACTCATGAAGGCCGCAATTGAGGTGAGAAACAGTGAACGTTCTTGAAATGCCGTCATGTGGTTCGGCTTCCGTGATGTTGAATCGCGAAGGAACTTGATACCAAGTATCACCGATCGTGCGGGCGACAGGCCTATCAAAACGGTTGTTCAAGTCGTCGATAATCGCATTTGCGAAATCGGCTAATCTACGGGCTTCAGCATCATTCAGGTGTCCATCGACTCCGTGCTCACTGAGTTCGATTCCGCGCGCCTCTGAGTTGTACTTTCCGACCAATGAGTCGAGTTGGAGTAGAAACGGTCTAATCTCGGGTCTATAGGCAGCCGGATCAAAGGCGTTCTCTTGGGGCGTCGTTGTTGTACGATTGCTGCATCCAACTGCAGCAAGGAAGAAGGCAGCAACAGTGAGATTCATTCTTGTCGCAGAACGGCGGACATCACCGAGGACGCGAGAAAGATTCACCATTGCCAAACCGCTTGGCTCGCGTCCTTCGGGGCATGTCATTGTTCTGCCTTCACATCGCCGGTGTTTTCTGATCGGAAAGATCAGAAGTTGTGTCATGCGAATAAAAGTAGCGATTGGCGATCCGTCCTATACCATACGCGGTCAACGCGATGAGCGGTGAAGTCACGATCGCAAAAACGATCGGAAGGAGCAAAAACGCTTCTGCCAGATGAGGGTCTGAATGCCCACGCGATGCTACGCTGTACATGAAATAGAGCAGGAAAACCAGTTCCGAAATGACAATACTCGCAACGATAGCCAATGTTAATGTGGGCACGAGCCTTGACAGCAGAATAGATATGGCAGAGACGATCGCGGAGACAATCAGCATCCCAAGGAGAACCGTGAACGGATTCTGTCCGTTACCGTTTGACGAAACGAAGAAAGTCGTTGCGAGGATCCCCCCAGCGGCAATTGCAAGGTCGCGCTTCGATTCAGGGCTCAGCGTCAAACGCAAATCTCCATTGGCAGAACGTTAGCCGTCACCGGGGACGGCCCATGCGGTTTCCATTTGTAAACATCTTATGCCGTGCTTCGTGTGCACGCCATGGTTCGCCGCTAGTGCTTCCACTCTGGGTTGCGAAGTGGAACACCGGCTTCATGTATCAACTCAGCAAGAGAGAGCAGATCACAACTCTCTGCATACCCTTCGGGCATGGTCCTAACGTTTCCGCAAAGAAAACAGACATCCACGCTACCGACAGGAACGCCATCAGCGTCGAAAAAGACAAATCCGTGATGTGGAAAATGGCACAATGCGATTCCAGTGTCTGCGTGGGATCCGGTTACTGCTGCTTCTAGGCGGTCGACCTGACTAGGACTCAGCAAGATCCCTTCCTTCGGTTCACGGGTTTCACTTAGCTTCCCCGCCGATAGGATTGGAAATTCGATATATTGGTTATCCCAGTTGTGGCGGTACAGGCGAACAGACACAAATTCGAAATGCCAGGTGCCACCCTCATGCAAAACGTTGCTTTTAGATTCGGCGTTCCGCCAGTCAGCAAGGTATTGCTCGTCGGTTCTCGACGCGTCGCTGCAGCCGGACACAAATGCGAGTAATCCGAACACGACGACAAATGAAAAGGAGTTGTTCATTGCATCGGCGAACGAAAGAAATCACGGGGGACGGGCGAAAGGCTTGCAAGCAGACTAAAAAACGCGACTCCCGTCCTCCCGTGCATTTCATGGTTCGCCAGTTCAGTAACGCTAGAGTCTCAGGGACGACCTGAGAATCTCAGCAGTGAAGAAGGATAGTGTATCAGCGACAACATTCGGCGTCGAAGGATTGCTTGTATTCAGGGACAAGCCGTACACCGGCGGGTCGTCAGTCCCGTCTGCGGAAAAGTAGTAGTTGTCCTCTGCACCGGGGGCAACCGCAAAGATCACGTCACTCGGAGAGAGTGTCCAGATCGTACCGCGATGGAAGTCGTCGGGTGCAGTCCGTGTCCACTCGTGCAATTCGGAAACAGGGACGAAGATTTCAGTGTTGTAGAGGCGATATGCGTCAAGCAGCATCATGTCGCGATATAACTGCGGTAGTGATACCGCTAGCTGATTCTCAACGGCGTCAAGTTCGTCTACCGAACAACCACGGTGTTGAGGCAACTCGCGGAAGAAATCGAGCACATCTTGTGTCGACAATCGATGTTCGGTCATCAATCGCAGTTTGAGGCTTTGTGTTGGCGAACGTTGGCCATAACCGGGATCGCCCAATGTGGTTGCCATCAGCAATCGCGCTATGGCGATCTCCGGTTCATGGCTTGGTTATTTGGAATTCGCCAGGTCGCGATCAAAAACCAATGTCCGATCAATATTAAGTGGACCGAGATCGGGGGCAAATTGACCAGCAAGTTGGATTTGGGCATACATCCGTTTTCGCGAAATGCGTTCGATCGCGACTCTGGCCGTCACCTTCGAACCTGAAACTAACCAACCGGTACGCGGGTACGCATACCCGAATATAGCGAATTCCCCTTCCGTGAGTTTCGATAGTGAGTCGCCGTTAACATCGACTTCGGATACTGCGCGTGCGCGTTTAGCTGGCGTACAGGTAAACGTTTGTCCGGCTTCAACGTTCGCGGGAAGTTGGAGTCCCAAATCCAAATAGGAAGTGCTGTCCGTTGTCGTGCTCAGCAATCCGTAGATTCGAACATAGAGATAAGTGCCCTGTGAGATAAGTGCCCTGTCCCGGCTCAACGTCGTGGTGGCCCCAATCTTGAGTATCAAAACCCCGCACCAGTCCGACGGAGTGTTCGTGTGCAATGCATGTCTTCCTCTCAGGCGGTCCCCAATTAGCAAGGCGTAACCACAACGCGTACGTGAATGCTGCCGCGATAGGCAACACGAGCAAAGCAGTGATTGAGAAGCGCACTCGCAAGGAGGTTAGTCCAAATAACTTATTTATCAGCTGTTGGACAGGTGAGAATACGTCGTGCTGGTTATTCTCACTGAGTGGACCTTCGGTACGGTTGGTGACGCGCGCGTTGATCCTCGTATTCTCACTGGTCGCCCCAGCATTCTCACCGGTTAGGTGGCAACCACTTCGGGGGCATTCTCGCCGTTGACATTTGGGTTGTCAAATTTTGGATCGCGCAGGGATCACTCTTCTTGTTGAATGATTGGGCACGAACAACACAACAAGAAATGTTTAAGGATTTTCGCGCTGAACTTGTTGTGCTTTTTGACAATGACGAACCACGAATCGATCGAATTGGACGAATGGTGCTGAGGTTCTTGTGGGAAGATGGGCCACGAAAAACACGAGAAGACACAAAGAGTGGATGGGGCCCGGCCGCTTACGCATTCGCGGCTCATTGGCACTCGTCCAACTTCTGGTTTAGTCTTCGGTGGAGCGTGCCGGATCTGTGTCGCTGTCGCTCCTTAATCCGGCCTACAACGATTGCGGAAGATTGAGCGTAGGGCCCGCGGCTAGCGCCGTCGGCTCAGGAGTGTGGCGAACGTTAGGAAAAGAGATTGGCCACGAAAGAGTGGACAGGGCCCGGCCGCTTACGCGGTCGCGGCTCATTGGCACTCGTCCACCTTCTGGTTTAGTCTTCGGTGGAGCGTGCCGGATCTGTGTCGCTGTCGCTCCTTGATCCGGCCTACAACGATTGCGGAAGATTGAGGGCAGGGCCCGCGGCTAGCGCCGTCGGCTCAGGAGTGTGGCGAACGTTAGGAAAAGAGATTGGCCACGAAAGAGTGGACAGGGCCTGGCCGCTTACGCGTTCGCGGCTCATTGGCACTCGTCCACCTTCTGGTTTAGTCTTCGGTGGAGCGTGCCGGATCTGTGTCGCTGTCGCTCCTTGATCCGGCCTACAACGATTGCGGAAGATTGAGCGTAGGGCCCGCGGCTAGCGCCGTCGGCTCAGGAGTGTGGCGAACGTTGGGAAAAGAGATTGGCCACGAAAGAGTGGACAGGGCCCGGCCGCTTACGCGGTCGCGGCTCATTGGCACTCGTCCACCTTCTGGCTTAGTCTTCGGTGGAGCGTGCCGGATCTGTGTCGCTGTCGCTCCTTGATCCGGCCTACAACGATTGCGGAAGATTGAGCGTTGGGCCCTCGGCTAGCGCCGTCTGCTCAGCGTGCCGGATCTGTGTCGCTGTCGCTCCTTGATCCGGCCTACGTCTACGTCACTCGTCTTTTTTGACGACCCAGATGTTGCGGTAGCGGACGGGGTTGCCATGATTCTGCAAGTACACGGGGCCTGGTTCAGGGCCAGCTGGCTGCGGCGCTGCTGTTGTGTTTCGTTCGCCTGGAAGTTCGATGTCATCATGAATCACGATGCCGTTGTGCCGCACCGTGATACGAGGATTGGCAACCCGCTTGTCACCGTCGTATTTCGCTGCAGTGTAGTCAATGTCGTAGGTTTGCCATGACAGTGGCGGAAAACACATGTTGGTTGCGACGCCGCTGACCGAATAGATTCCGCCGCACTCGTTCATCTTGCCTTCGAGTCCGAACGAGTCGAGCATCTGCACTTCGTACTTTCCTTGCACGTAGCAGCCACTGTTGCCGCGACCTTGTCCGCGCGCTTCGGGCATGTACGGCAAGCGGAATTCAACGTGCAACTGGTGACTGCCGAACGTCTCTTTACTGGTGACGCCTTGCATTAGGTGCCCGTCCTCATCGGCTTTGCCACCCTTCCACTTCGCCGCGTCCGCTTTGTCCGCATAGAGCACTACAGCCCCTTCGGGCGGCGCCTTGCCTAGCGTCGGACTCTTGCGAACGACTCGCTTGAGCTTGCCGTTGACTGTGCCGTCGTCCCCGAGATCGATCGACAGAACTCCGCTGTCGATCGTTCCCGTCCCGTGCTCGCCTTGAATCACGAGCGTGCCGTCCTCTTGCAGTGCAAACTCTCCGTCAATGCGCAGCGGGTCTTTGCCATCCCAACCGTCGCCGGGAAGTCCACCACGATAGGCGACCGCTTTGAACTTGCCGTTTCCCTGAGCGATCACCTGCACGCCAAAGTTACCCTTGCCCTCATCCGATTGCAGCTCGCCGGAGTATTCCCCCTGGATCTGAAAATCGATTCCAGTCTTTGCGGGGTCAGTAATCGCCGGCCCCGCAGCATCGACGAAAGGGATCAAACTGATGAACGTTACGGCAAAGAGAAAAACACGGTGCATCTTGTGGCTCTTGCGATGGAGGTTTGCGAAAACGTAGTTGGAGTGGGCGGAATGCGGCTAAGCTCAGCTTGCTTAGCGTGCTTCGTATTTGAGGTCGTCGACTTTGGTGCCGTTTGGCTTACGAACGCGGCAACCAAACTGCCACCCTCCTTCGTGGTCGGTGACCTTGAGCTTTAGTTCGTTCCAGCCCTTAGTGAGTTTCGTGGGCACTTTGATCTGACGCGGCTCACAACCACCGGTGCGCCAGCCCTCGTGCACGAGTTTGCCGTTGACCCAAATCTTGAGCGCATCGTCGGCACCCCCTTCAACTTGAACGGATTGATCAACGGGCGACCAAATCATCGTGCGGACAAATGCCGAGCAATGGTCCTTTGCGCCGTAGGTCGATTCAAGGTTGATGTCCCAGCTGCCAATGCCCAAAGTGAGCGGCTTCCATTTCAAGTCAGACGTGTCGGATCGCTCAGGTGCAAAGACCGTCTTGTAACTGACTTCGCCGCTGGTGATTTCATTGTCCACAAATGGACCGATAGCGACCCAACGAAGAATGTGATCTTCGTACTTGTCGAGGTCGTTAATTACGTCTTGTCCGCGTCGTTGCACATCGGGATGATCGACGCGAGCCAGAATCTCGTGCAGCACCTCTCGGATTCGATCTCGATGCTGACGACGCAGCTTGTACGCGATTCGAATCGCGGCGATTCCAGCAACCGCTTTGAGTTGCGGGTTGCCAAACAATGACATGGTCGCGTCGAGCGCTTCGAATGATTCACAATTCAAACCGATCTCATTGAGCACAACCTTTTTGCTGTCGACGCTTCGTATGCGATCGAGCAGCCCCAAGAACATGCTTGCAGGATCTTCGGATTCGGAAGCGATGCGGACGTATCCATCGAGGGCAACTCTCTTCAACTCGGCCGAGGCGGCATTTTCGATCAACGGCACCAGATCGTCGGCCGCATCGGAATTGGGCCAACTCGCAAGTGACTCGACGGCACCTACGCGAACGGCTGCATCAGCATCTTTCAGCGACCGACGCGCGGCGTCCAATGCGTCCGTCGTTCCGGCGCGAGCAAGCAGACGGACCAGCGCAGGTTTCGCGGCACCCGAAGCTCGAGGCATGGCGGTCAACAAAACCTCTGCTCGTTCGTCCGCATCGCTGATGCGGCCTAGCACGCGTCCCAAGGAGGCTTCGATGGACGCTAAGTCTTCTGCATTGCCTGAGGCGAGTAGCAACTCAACCAACTGACCGACTGTCGTCGAATCGCCGATCACACCGAGCGCGTTGATGGCAGCCACACGCTTTTTGGCGTTTTCGGATCGTGCCAACGCAAACAACAGTTTGTTTTGGTCCGTGGCGCCGCGTGACGCGAATGCTGCGATCGCCTCGACAGCGCGGTCTTCATTGCCACCTTGAGCCATCGTTGCGAGATAAGAATTGACGCCTCGAATCTTGGCCAAACTTGCACGGGCCAAGCTGCGAACCGTTGGATCATCATCCATTGCCGACCCGAGCAACGCGTCGGCAGCGTCGTTACCTTCGAGACCACCGAGTGCCGCCAAGGCAGCAAACCGAACCTCGCGGCTGGGGCTCTTCGAAGCAGCCGCGATCGCGGGTGCAGCCGCCGCATCACCTCGCTCGCCTAACGCCTTGATCAGTACAACCGCGGTTCCTTCGGGCAGCATGTCGAGCGTCGAAACAAAGGCTGCTGTCGCCTCGTTCCCAGGAACTAACCGCGTTGAGTTGGCTGCGAACGCGGCAAGCCTGGCATCCTCTTTGCGCATCGCACCGACCAACAGGCTCGCGGCGTCATCGGGCCGTGCAGCAACGAGGCCTTTCAACCCGGCCAGCTGAAAGCCATCGCGGCCATACAGTTGTTGATAGATCTTCGCGGCCGAATCGGTTTTGCCGCCGGCTAGCAACTGTTCAGCGCATCCCAATAGAGCGAGGTCGATTTCGGCCGCGAGTGTTGCACTGGCATTTGCGCGTCGATCGGCCAGCGTCGATATTGCCCTCGGGCCTCCGAGCCGCCCGAGGGCGCGGGCCGCTGCGGTCGCGACGTTGTCGTCTTTGGATTCAATCAAGTCGACACAATCTTTGAGCATCGGTTCGTAGCCGCGCGCGGACAACGAGTTTAAGATGCCGAGTTTGAGGTTATCGGGCACGTCATGAAGTGCTTCGTGCATTGCACCCAATGCGGTTTCGCTTCCGAGTCCTTGAAGCGTGTACCGCGCGAAGGCTGAAGCGTCTTCGTCGGAAAGCAACTTCGCAACCGCTGGCACGCAACGGTCGGTCCCCACCACTCGAAGCTGGCGACAAATGACACCGCGTCCGACGTTGTTGGCTCCGTCCAATGCATCGATCAGTTTCTGTTCGACCTCTGCACGCAGTGCTGAATCGGCCGGCAATTGAAAAAGCGTGCGCTCGAGGTCTTGCGCGGGGTTGCCGCTTTGACCGAATTCAAAAGACTGCACTTGCTTCAGTTGCTGGTCGATCTTGGCCAGCGTTTGGGCATCGTCTGCATGCACCCATCCGCTGAAAACCCAAGCAAAGAGGGCTGTCAAAACGATTCGGTTGTTCATGGTTTCCAATTCCAGTGAATCACAGATGTCGAATGTTCAGAAATCAATGTCGACGTCTCGTCAACTGTGCTGCCACGCATCCCGAGCGGGACGGTCCATCCAGCGACTGGCCTCGGGGTCATCGAGGATTTCCTCGTTGTCGGGATCCCACTTCAAAGGTCGATTGAGCCAATAAGCGATGTTGGCCAAGTGGGCGCAGGTCGCAGTTCGGTGCGCCGCTTCGACGTGTCGGAAAGGTTGTTCGCGCGACTTCACACAGTGCAGGAAGTCGCCAAAGATCCCACCCGATCCCTTGTAATTTGGAATGTAGATTTCCGGAGCCTTTAGCTTGCCCGCCTTGCGATCCTCTTCGGACAATTCACCTTCGGTGCCGCGGAAGTTAATGATGCCTCCCCATCCGCCACCGTGATGGATCTTTTGCCCAGTCGAGAACTTGAAGACGAGGTTCTTGTGTTCGTCGTTGGGAGGAATGATTTCGGTCGGGCCAGTCAGATGGAGGTTCAACGCAAACAGACATCCACCAAACGTGTGACATCCCCAATCCGTTGTGCTGCCGCCGGAGTAATCACGAAACGGCCTGAACCCGCCTCGAATCAGTTGTTGATGAAAGGGACGCCACGGTGCTGGACCAAGCCAAAGATTCCAATCAACGTCGTCAGGTGTCTTTTCGGCCGGAAGGTAGCAAGGCCCGGATGGTCCGCCGACGTTCGCCCATGCGTCGGTCACTTCGCCGAGTTTTCCGCCCCGAACCATCTTGTGGAACCAGTTGTAATCACCCCAAACACGTTGGCTACCGCCCGAGTAGACGCGTCCGGTTTGATAGACAACCTTGCGAAGTTCTTTGCCTTGATTGATCGTGAGTGTTTCCGGTTTTTCGGAGTACACGTCTTTGCCGTGCTTCATCGCTTCGATGGCAATAGGCACATGCCAATGGTCCGGTGTTCCAATCAGGACGGCATCAACGTCGGGCCTCGCAAGAACTTCGCGAAAATCGCTGTACATCGCACAGTCTTTGTTGCCGTACTTGCGATCGACAAGGTCCTTTGCCATCTGGCAGTGTCGGCCGACCACGTCACACACGGCAACGCCTTGCACCTGGGGGAAGCCAATAAAACCGTTCAAGTCGCCGCGTCCCTGGCCCCCCATTCCGATGCCCGCGAGATTGATTCGCTCACTCGGTGCGACAGCGCCGTCGCGTCCTAATGCGCTGGACGGAATAATCGTCGGCGCAGCCATAGCGGCCGCGGCTGCGGACGATGTTTTTAGAAACGCACGTCGAGAAGAAGGGTTTCGCTTCATGGTTAGTCATCCGTCGGTTTGCAGTGTGGCTTTTAACGCCCAAGCGGCTTGTGATAGAGGATCGTTGCTGGAAGGTTCTGTGTCTGCAGAGCGGGCCCCGAATAGGTCACCGACAACTCTTCGCCGCCATCCTTTTCGAAGAATCGTATTTCGATCGGGTAAACACCCGGACCAAGATGCACGCGGCCTCCTTCGGCATGCCCGCCGTGCACGCCGTCGTTGTTGACTACGACGACGCCATCGATCAGCAATGCCGACCCGTCATCGGACCGGGTGTGAAACGTGTACCTGCCCCGCTGACTGATTTCGATGAAACCGGAATAGACGACTGCATAGTGATCGCTCAAACCATCGATCGGTTTTGCCGTAATCGTATGCGTGATCCCATTGGCAACGGGCGTGAGCTTGCGGAAGTCGGGCAGCCGATCCCAGGTTCCGTTGTAAATTTCATAGCGAAGCCCGCCATCGAGGCCTTGATTCCCGCCTGTGCGCGGACGAACGGGCTGGTCGACAACGTTCAGCCGGGCTTCTTCGAGTTGACGTGTGAACGCTTCCGAAATCTCGGCGATACTGGTCGCTTGTGCCGTTGGAAAGTTTGCGGGCAGCGATGGTTCAATCGTTCGGCCCGACAACCAAAGGCATGCGCGCCGCGTGATGGTTTGGAATCCAACGCATTGTAAACATTGGATGTCGCCAACATGTCCCATGACGTTGGTAAGCACTTTGCCGTTGCCGTGCGGCACCCACCAGACGATCGGTTCGTGTTTTCCCGTGCCGCCTTGCTTGGGGTCTGAGTAGGCACTGAACAGGACGTTGATGTTTTCGGCCGGCCCACGCTGCCCGTGATACAGTTCGTCGCGAGCGTGCATCCAAGTGGTTGGCATGCCTTGAGCAATTGGATGGTCCGCTGCGCGCGTCGTCATGATCCAATCAAAGATGCCACCGTGTCCCATGTTACGGCCTTCGCCGGGTCGAACGCGAACTTGGTGCCCAGATTCATCCAAGTAAATGCTCGAACCATAGTCGCGACCACGCCACAACAATCCGACCAATTGTTCGTATTCGGACCATCCGGTAAACGAGTTGTTTGCGGCGTGAATCAACATGGCGGTTCCGCCGCCACGGATGTACCGGTCAAACCTCTCTTTGAGGTAGCCGGGCCACATCTGGCCGTTGTAATTGAGAATCACAACGTCGTAGGCCGCGAAATCGGGATTCCATTCTTGCCACGCTTTGTCATCGTTCGAGGAAGGGGCATTGTTGATCGTTGCTGTGATGTCTGGGTGCGAGTTAACGATCCAGTGCAAGTAGGGCGTCGAGCGTTTCCAGTCGTGGTTGTTTTGACCAGCAACCACCAAAACGCGAACGTCCTCACCAAACGCAGGTATCGCCAGCAGGATCGCGGCAAACCAACACACACCAAATCGTGTCGCCCGCCACTGCAGCGGATTTACGAGACGCGCATCGATCGAGAAGAGTTCCGCCATGGCTACGGTAGGTCCCAGCGTCGCACGCCCTTCAACAAAATGGTGGACGCAACGAGAACGTGGTGGGAAAGCAATCAGGAAGGAGGGGGAGGGGGAAGAGCACACATGGTAGCAGCTCGCCATTGGCGGAGCGAGTTTTCGTGCTCACCAAGCGATTGGGTTTTGTCCTTCGATCGCATAACGATTCGAATCTGCGATAAATCTCGAGTTTTGACGTCCAAAACCGGTGGTGAAGGTCATTTTCTCTGTAGCTGTTTTCACGAGCACGGCTCACCCTCACTGGATTCACGATGGACGACGCTAAAAAGCAAACAAGATCGGTGCGACTCTCTTTTGTAAATCGAATCGCCATCTTGCGATTCTTGTATTGCCTGGCATCGGTTCTCGGCTGCATGGGAACGGTCACCGGAGCCGAGCCCGAGGATACGCGCAGCGTTTTGCCAAACGTCGTGTTTGTCCTCACAGACGACCATCGCTGGGACAGCTACGGCATGGCGGGTCTGCAAGCGATCCAAACGCCAAATCTCGACCGTATCGCGGACCGCGGGACTCGGTTTCAAAACGCGTTTGTCACCTTGGCGATCTGTTCGCCCAGCCGGGCCGCATGCCTGACCGGACGCTATGGTAGCGCGAATGGAGTGACCTCGTTTGGAAAGGTTGCTCTCAACGAAAGTGAAACCACCTTTGCCCACGCACTGCGAAAGGCTGGCTACACGACGGGCGTTGCCGGTAAATGGCACCTCAAGACAACACCCGAGGACTGTGGATTTGATTTTGCGTCGACCTGCTGGTCCAACGGCACTTGGTACGACCGTCGATTCACAATCGATGGCGAGACGAAGACCATGCCCGGGTTTGTTGATGATGTGACCGCCGACGAATCGATTCGTTTCATTGACGAGTCAGTCGGAAAAGAGAAACCATTCGTGCTATGGATGTGCACACAAGTGCCTCACATGGACCATCGACACACGTGGCCGGCGAAGCAGGAATACCTTGAGCGTTATCCCGCTGATGAAATGCCGCTGCCAAAGTCTTGGGACGATTCGCTTGAGGGTAAACCCGAATACTTGGCGTCCGCGCGCAATCGAACGCGTGGACAAGAGTACGGCTACGACGATCCGTCTGCCATTCGAAGCCACATCCGCGACTATCGCGCAAGTGTCGAGCAAATGGATGCTGCCGTTGGACGCGTCCTGGATGAGATTCATCAACAGGGGATTGATGACAACACATGGGTGATCTTCATGGGCGACAATGGCTGGTTCCTCGGTGAACATGGCATGACCAGCAAAGTCCTGCCCTATGAAGAATCGATGCGCGTTCCGATGGCGATTGCCGGCCCGTCAACCAAAGCGCAACTTTCAGACGCACTTGTACTGAACATCGATGTAACAGCAACCATCTACGAGCTTGCGGGATTGAGCATCCCTGCGGACCTTCATGGTCGAAGCCTCTTGCCGATCATCGCGGGCAACGAACCGAAGGACTGGCGGCAGAGCTTTCTTTATGAGGCGCCAACGCCTCAACTCGGCAGCCAACCGCTTTGGGCCGTACGCAACAAACGATGGAAATACATCGAAACAGAAACACGAGAATCTGAAGGCACCGCTAAGGAACTTTATGATCTCGATGATGACGCTGACGAGTTAAGGAACCTCGCAGCACGTTCTGAGCATCGGCAAATCGTCGAACGCTTGGCTGCGGAGTTGCGTCACCATCGAAAGACGCTTCGAGCCCCCGAGCCCCAATCATTGGTTTCTGCCAAGACGGCCGAGGATGCTCGCACCGACATTCAAATCAGCGGTGTGTACCCGCACCTGACGACCTACGGCGTCTACAGCCAAGATGGAGCGCACTTTAAAGGTGGCCACAACGAGTGCGGGATTGGTGCGATCGTTCCCTGGGCTGGCAAACTTTGGATGGTCAATTACGCCCCACACATGCCTCGCGGCAGTGAGCACAAGCTGTTCTCGGTTGACGAAGATCTTTCCCAGCCAATGACCGTGCACCCGGAAAGTGTGGGCGGCACTCCCGCGGGCCGGATGATTCATGCTGAATCGAAACAGTTGTTGATTGGCCACCACTTGGTTGATGCGCACGGCAACGTGCGAACGATCCAACCTGCCGACATGCCGATGCGTGTGACCGCGATCGCACGGCACCTGAAAGATCCTGCGAACATGGTTTACTACATCGACATGGAAGGATCCATTTGGGAAGCCAACGTGCATACGCTTGCCGTCAAACGGCTGTTTAAGAAGCCGGTTCCCGGTTGGCATTCCAAAGGTGGGTACACTTCGCAAGGAAAACTCGTCGTTTCGAACAATGGCGAGCTTCACGTAGGCGACTATGCCGATGTGCTTGTCGGGGGCAAAGCGGAGAACGACGAAGAACGCGGTGTGCTTGCACAGTGGGACGGCAACGGATGGCAGATTGTGGAACGTCGGCAGTTCACCGAAGTCACTGGCCCCCACGGAATCACAGGCGGCAGTAACGGAGATGACCCGATCTGGTCGATGGGTTGGGATCGCCGCAGCGTGCGTCTGAAATTGCTCGAGGCTGGCAACTGGCACACCTACCTGCTTCCCAAGGCATCCTATTGCAACGACGCCAGCCACGGTTGGTATACCGAATGGCCACGCATTCGTGAAATCACGGACGGTCGCTGGATGATGGACATGCACGGCATGTTCTTCGATTTCCCCAAATCATTTTCGGTCAACAACTCGCGCGGACTCGTCCCGATCGGTAGTCACCTACGCTACGTCCCCGATTTTTGCAATTGGAACGGGCGTCTGGTTCTCGCCACTGATGAAACAAGCATTCAAGGCAATCCGCTTGCCGGCCAGCCCCAAAGCAATCTGTGGTTCGGAACCTATGGAGACTTGAAAGAATGGGGGCCTGCAAATGGATATGGTGGACCATGGGTGGACGATGAAGTTTCGAAGGAGACTTGGTCCGAACCCTTCTTAGTCGCTGGCTTCGAACAACGCACACTGCATCTTGGCGTTGGACGAAAGCATGCGAGTCGTGAGAATCTGTTACGCGCAACCGACCAACAACGGATCTCTTCGATTCCCGAATCTTTGGCCGCGTTGCCAATGGTGACGATCAAGCGAGGCGATTGGCACAAGCCAGCTGCTGGCTATTCGTTCGAAATCAATCAACCGGCGACCGTCTTCTTGGCGGTGGACCAGCGAGGCGCCCCCGAACTCGATCGGCGATGGGTCCCAACCGACATGGAGTTGCGATGGGGAAAGAACCATCGAGATCGCATCTACAAACGCGACTTCTCCGCCGGTGCGGTGCAGATTCCCGCAAACGACGTTGAACACACGAAGGGAGCGTTCGGGATGCCACACACCGCGTTCGTCTCGGCTGCCGCAGCGGAGCTACGAATCACGCCGTCCGATTCAGCAACCGTCACGAACGTGAAAGGCAAACCAACTGGGAAAGAAAGTGAAGTGCGTTTTGCAGTTCAGATCGATGTCGATGGAACGAACCAATGGACCGACTTCGACGAGTTTGTGGTCGCGGATGGAAAAGGAAAGTCTGTCCTGCTTCCGCAATCGCTTGATGCCGTTTGGATGCGATTCAAAGTCGACAAGGATTGTGTGGCAACGGCGTTCCTTCATCAGACGTCGAGCTATCCAAACCACAATGACGGTGGCAAAACGTTGTTTGAAGGCTTGGCCGATGTCCACGACTCAGATGTGACGCGAGGACTTGTGTATGCCGCGAAGCGAAACCGAAACTTGCGCATGATCACCGATGATGATCGGTTTTATGAGTTCGACAAAAACTCGTTTCACTTCCGGGCCGATGGGCACGATGAATCATTGAAATCATTGCTTGAGGTTGAGCCCGAATTCAGTGTCGACGCGGCCTCGGTTGTGGTTGAATCACTCGGCAAGCGATATCGGCTTCCCAAAGGTGACGCCGCTTACGACAAGCCGTTTACAAGCGGCTGGCCCCGCGCCGTTCGCGAAGTTGAATCAGAACGCCACCTCGCCAACATTCACGGTACGTTTTACGAGTTACCATTGATCACAAACGGTGCACCGCCGGCCTGGAATTTGATCCGCCCTGTCTCGAGCCATCGGAAACAGATCAGCGACTTCTGTTCATGGAATGGGCTGCTCGTACTCTGCGGTGTCAAAGCGGATGCCATCGAAGATGGTCACGTTTTCCGCGATTCCAAGAATGGAGTCGGACTCTGGTTCGGTGGCGTCGATGACCTTTGGAAACTCGGCAAGCCGATTGGTAATGGCGGCCCTTGGAAGGACTCGCCGGTTCGTGCAAACGTTCCATCGGATCCCTATCTGATGAGGGGCTATGATCAGAAAACGGTTGCCCTGACTCATGACTCGGCCGCCCCCGTCTCGCTGACCCTCGAGGTCGACGTTGACGGGAACGGAAGGTGGATCCAATACGAACGCTTCCGCGTTCCAGCGGGCAAACCAATCACGCACACGTTCCCCGCTGGGTACTCGGCTTGTTGGGTGCGCGCGGTCAGCGAATCCGATACCGTTGCGACCGTCGACTTTGAGTACCGGTGATCGAAAGGCGGCAACGCGATACAAGTGAGGTTTGAACAACCAGTGATAAGCAGGCTCCTATTGACGCTCGTGGCGGTCACCCTTGCCGGTGTTGCCAATCGGAACGCGCACGCCGATGACCAGCTTCCCGACATCGTACTGATGATGGCCGATGATCTCGGCTTCAGCGACATTGGTTGCTACGGCAGCGAGATTCCGACGCCCCACCTCGATGCGTTGGCGGCCAGCGGCATCCGCTTTTCCAACTTCTCCAACACGTCTCGTTGTTGTCCCTCTCGGGCCAGTTTGTTGACCGGGCAATACTCGCATCGCGTTGGGCTTGGCGACATGACCTACGGCAATCAGGGGCCAGGTTACCGCGGCCAGCTGTCGGCGAACTTCCCAACACTGCCAGAGATTCTCAAGCAACGCGGCTATGCGACCGGGATGGTTGGCAAATGGCATCTGACGCGTAGCGAAACGATTGACGACGGCCCCAACGGCAGCTGGCCCCGACAGCGAGGCTTCGACCGATTCTTTGGCACGATGGAGGGTGCAAAGAACTACTTTCGACCGACTTGGTTGTTCGACGGGTCCAAGGAAATCAAGACATTCGATGACGGCTTCTTCTACACCGATGCCATTTCAAGCCGTGCGGCCGATTGGATCACTTCCCAAAACAAAGACAAGCCGCTGTTTCTGTACACGGCTTTCTATGCCCCCCACTTTCCTCTCCAGGCTCCGCGCGACGTCATTGAAAAGCACCGCGGACACTACTTGGTCGGTTGGGACAAACTCCGCTCACGAAGACTCGAAAAACAAAAGGCGTTGGGAATTGTTCCCGAACAAACCTCGCTGTCACCGCGTGCGAAAGATATTCCGGCGTGGAAGACACTGCCCCAGCGACAACGCGATGCCCTTGATTTGCGAATGGCAACTTACGCGGCGCAGGTCGAAATGCTAGACCGCGGGGTTGGTCGCATCGTCAAGGCACTGCGTGAATCAGGCCGTCTGAATCGAACGCTCGTCGTCTTCTTGTCCGATAACGGCGGCGCGTCTTCGGGCGGCCCCTTCGGCGTTGGTGAGACCGCAACCGTTGGCACTCCCGACGCTCCCGTGAAGACAACGTACGGCAAAGGCTGGGCGACACTCTCGAACACTCCGTTTCGCATGCACAAAGCGAACACGCACGAGGGAGGTGTGATGTCGCCCCTCATCCTGCACTGGCCGGCTCGTTTGGGAACCGCGCCGTCACTTCGTCGCGACGTTGCTCACATCATCGACATCGCGCCAACGATCGTGGGATCGGCCAGCGGGACGGACCAGGATGTTCGTTTTGCCGGGATCGATCTTCTAGCAACGACGCGTCAAGAAAACGCCCCGGTCTTTTACGAACATCAAAAAAGCCGTGCCGTTCGCAAGGGTGATTGGAAGCTGGTCAATCGCGACAAAACCCAAAACTGGGAACTCTACAACCTTCGTACCGACCGGACGGAACAGATAGATTTTGCACGGAACGAAACCGCCAAGCTCGAGTCACTCAAATCGCTATGGTTGCAGTGGGCGAAACAGCATCACGTGAAAACAAAGTGATTTACGGTGCGTCCACCACGTCGCCAAGTGAAATTCGCTGGAAGGTCATGTCAGCTTGACTGCCTTCATACAAGATGCCAATCGTTTCCGCATCGATCATCGACAGACACGAATAGCCACGGCCGCCCCCTTCATCCAACAGCAAGTGGTGTTGCTCTGGCCAGTTGAGTCCTCGATCGGACGAGGCTTTGATCGTGATGTGATGACGGCCGCGAGTGCTGTTGGGATTTGAGAACAGGAGCCAGTTGCCCACGTTGGTTCCAACTTCGCGGTCAACATCGATCAGGCTCGCCATGCAAGCACCTGGTTCGATCAGTGACTGTTGGGAAGTGGGGTGCTGCTGCCAGCTCTTGCCCAAATCGCGAGAGGTCATCACGACGCGAGCTGCCTTGCGGTTGTAGCGACAGTTAAGCATCAGCACGCCCGGTTCAATCTCGACCACCTGCGCTTCGGTCGTATCATCGAAGGCGCCCGATCCGACGAGCCAAGTTTCGCCGTGGTCTTTCGAATAGATGATCGTCGAATGGGGAAGCCGGTTCGCTCGCTTGTCGTTTGCGTCGGGAGGATCTTGGTATTGGGCCGCAAAGACGAGCGTGCCGTCGCGCATCGTGATTCCCTTGCCCGGGCCTTGCAGCAAGAAGGACCACTCAGGGTTCTTGACCTGTTTTGTGATGTTGATCGGTTCGGACCAACTCACGCCATCGTCATCACTTCGCACGAGCATCAACTGGCCCGTTTCTTCCGGAGCGAGCCCGGGGCCGGAACCAACCCAAGAGCGATTACCGTGACTCCATGTTGCGGCTACCCAAATGGTGCCTTTGGTTTTGTCAACAAGGATTGCCGGATCTCCGATGCCGTCGTAGCGCCACTCGGGATCGTCTCCCATGTCCATGATGACCTTCATCGGTTCCCATGTTCGTCCACCGTCAGTCGATCGCGACATTCCGACGTCGATGTCGCCAGGCAAATCGCGGCTGCTTCGATGCCGCACATCGTAGACACCGACGAGCGTCCCACGATTGGTGGTGGCGAGTCCTGGAATGCGATAGGTGTTGACTGAGTCGTCTCCACCGTTTCGCAAAGCCACGCCCATGCGTTGCGTGAGCATCGATGTGTCGAGGCGAATTGTTTCTCCATTTGAGAACGTGACCTGCTTGATGCTTGCCCCCACACGCTGGTCGATATCCGCGTTTCGTTTCAGTCGACAACCGAACCAAAACGTGTTGGCTCCGTCGCCGAGTGGTTGGGGCGAAATGTTCCACACACTTGATGTGCCATCCGCAGCGGGCTTCGATAGAGAGATCGAGGCGTCCGTCTCGCTATGATTCAGTCGAAGAGAATCCAATTGCGCGATCCCCGTAACGCTTCCTTCAAGCTCGGTCAGCGAGATCGGTTCCAAACTTCCATTCGTTTCCACATGAACCTTCAGAAGTGGACTGAAATCGCTCCCAACGAGGGCCGGTAATGTGACCGGCACAACCTCAACCTTGACAATCTTTTGTGGCCGACGAGGTGACAAGCGAAAATCATCAATCAGGACGCCTGTGTTGGGAGGACTCGTCACCGTGATTCTTAGTTTCTCAATCTCGTCGTCGCCCAGAGGCACTTTGATGTGTGACAAGAATGCGCGTCCGACCCGAACTTCTTGGTCGCCATTGAAGATCTCTTTCCAGCCGCTGGGCGTTTGCTTCGAAATCCGAAACGAGAAGGGATTCCTCCGCGTCCACCGCTCGGCCCAAAACACCAGGTCGCCGCTGGTATCGGCGTCTGCGGCCAGATCGATCGTGATCGCCGATTCCTCTCCGCCGGTCAGCTGCAAGCATTGAGTGCCACTTCGGGCATGCTTGTCATCAATCAGTGAACGCCCCACGGCCGGACGCAGCGTTCCAATGGTGGTCTTCAATTCGTCGAAGCGACCAGCCGGAACGTTATCGAAGTCAACAAAGTCGCCGTCCTGCGACAAGACCGTGTCGGCGGCCGACGCTATGCCGAAAAAACACACCGTCGATGCAAAAAATGCAACGCAACAACGAAACCACATGTTCACGTGATCATCCTATTGATTCGACTTGGTTCATTGATCCACTTTGGCGAGTCGAAATAACTCGTCACTCAAAGCTCTGCGTATTTCGGGATCAAGGTTTTTCGCCCCCTCGCCGACCGTGTAGTGAACGGCACCGTAGACCCCGAGCTTGAGCGAAACGATCATACAACTTCGTGACGACGCGAGGCTTCCCGAATGGGTGAGAACGCGATCTGTTGGTGGTATCTCTTGGCCAAGCGAGATCCAACCGTAACCATAATTCCCATCGTACGGGCGTGAAATCCATTCGCCCCACGTCTTTTTCTTGATGACAGTATTGTTGTCGTACTCACCGCGTTGGGCCGTCATTCTCAAAAAACGAGAGCTTTCGCGCGCGGTCGAATAGAGAGAGCCACCGACGAGTGTGAAACGCAGCTTTGGCTTCGCCAAATGTGGCGTCGCAGGATTGGGTTTGCCATTGCGACCGCCTGCGGCAACGTTCTTGTCGTTTGCGGCAGGGAAATACGTCGTACGTTGGAGTCCGAGCGGCTTTGCGATTCGGCTTTGCAATAGATCTTCAAACGTCTTGCCACTGGCCACCTCGCCCACACGTCCGGCGACACAATATCCAGCGCCACTATAGGCGTACTCGGCACCCGGCTCGTAGATAAGCCCTTCGCCCGCGATGCCATCCACCGATTCATTAAGCGTTTGATTGAAATCTCGTATCCATCTAGCTTGCCGTTTGTTCATACCCCGTTTTTGAGAATAGATACCCGCGCGATGCGCCAGCAGTTCGCGCATGTTTGGCGCACGGGCACTCGGTGTTCCATCGGCAAGTTTCAACGCCCCGAACTTCGAAAGCTGTTTGTCAATTGGTTGTTCCAAGTCGATCAGGCCTTCGTCGACAAGCGACATCACGATGGCAGAGGCAAACGGCTTGGAACATGAACCGATGCAAAACAGGGTATCGTTGTCGACTTGCTTGTTGCCGCTTGGGCTCGTGACACCCACGGCGTAATCAAGGCCGATTTGATTGCCCTGTCCGGTCACGACCTGGGCAGCGATCAACGTGCCGTCCTCGACGAGACCATCAAGCTTGTCTTTCAACGAGACCTTTTGGGCAAACGCAACACCAGCGAGGAGTTGGCACAGAACAACAGCCAGCAATAACGTCAGTCTTCGTGGTGGCATCAGCAAGCTTCTCCGTGAGTGGTCCGTTTCGCGATCAATGGAAACATCCTTGGTGGTCACCATGCCTTTGGTCGCGCCTCGTTTTGGTGAAGTCGGCACCGTGCGAAGCTCCGATCATATCAGCCTCGTCGCCGGAAACTTGGGCCACTCATTGAGAATGCCATTCTCGGCAGTAAGGAACTTTGTCAAAACCGATGAAATCGGCGCCCATTGCGCACTGATTCTGACACGAGTGCAACACTTTCGTTTTTAATGTCCTGCCCCAACTCAGGTCGCCTTAGCACACACGACTGTACACCGTTGAATGAATCCGACGCTCATTGGTGAGACGATGGCAATGAAACGCTTGATTCTGCTAACCCTCGCATGGTTTTCGACGGGTACTCTGGCGACGGCGCAACCCAGCATCGATTATTCCGGGCACGTTGAGTGGGACGACGCCTCCGCAACGATCACGTTTCGATCAAGCGGTGCGATGGCGTCGTCCAAAGAGGGGTTCTTCTGGGAAGTTCCCTCGTCAGTGAAGCAGGTCGTGATTGCATCGAACGTTCAAGTGACGGGTGGGTTTCGCGTTGGTTTTCGAAAGGAGTCGAACCCGCTACGAATCACGGGCGAGAATCGAACGACGTCGGTGATCTACGGGACTGATGAATTGGCGTGGACCGATCAACACGGTGTACCCGAAAACGAAAAATGGAAGTACAGCAGTATCAGCGTACTCGCAGACGCGACGGTCCACATCTCTAACCTGACGGCGTGTAATCCACGCGGCTACATCATCTCGGGTTATGCAAACAAGGCTGTGATCCACGTTGACTCGTGCACGCTTCGGGATACCAGAGAAGGTGACAACAATAACAGTGATGGTTTCGCTGGCGCCGCTGGCTCGTCGATTCGAAACTCTTTGATCAGCACGCGCGACGACGGCATCAAGATCTACCATGACATCTCCATTGAAAATGTCACGATTGAGCATCACCGCAACGGCGCTCCGCTACAGTTCGGCTGGGGTGGAGGTTCGAAAACCGTCAACGCAAGCATCAAGGGTCTCCACATCAAGGGCGTCGACCCAGACGATCGCTACAACATGGCACCGTTGACCTGGGAACATGGCCAAGGGTCGACCCGAAACGTCACGATTGAAGGACTAGAAGTGTCGACGAAGGGGATGGTGTACTGTGAAGAAAAGGGTGAGTGGGAGCCGGTAGGGCTACTGGAACTCAAGCCGACCGGATGCACTTTCAATTTGCATGTCACCGATCCATCGCTCCACGGATTGCCGCTTGGAACGATCAACACGAATGGGACGATCTCACTCCCTCCGGAAACGTGAGTTCTTCACAGTCACGCTCTTGCGGGTAGGGCCGGAATGATGTGTTGAGTCGAGCGTGGCGGCTGAAATCTTGCGGCACTAGCCATTCGCCTACACTCTACAAGAAGTTCCTTGAGCCGGAGTCTGAGTGATGAAGCGACGTATGTTCTATTTAGCAGCTACCTTCGCCTTTTTCGGAGTCGCTGCTGCGACCTGGACGATGACCGTCCGAGCGGGTTACGAATCAGCAGCCTATTCCGTGGTCGAATCGGATGGCGAAATCGAAATACGTGAGTATCCCGATTTGATGCTGGTTTCGACCGACTCGAAAATGGATTCCCAAGGCCGCGACGGTAGTTTTATGCGTCTGTTCCGCTACATCAGCGGCGAAAATGAAGGCAACCAGAAGATTGCAATGACAACGCCTGTCTTCATGGAGGGCGAGATCGGCGCCCGGGATGTCTCGATGGGGTTTGTGATGCCTAAGGAAGTCGCTGTTGCGGGCGTCCCTGAACCGAATGGGGAAGCCGTCAAGATCCGCAAACGCTCCGGCGGCCGCTTCGCGGTGATCCGATTTCCGGGACGTCTCGACACCAAGCTCGCGAAACAGCAGGAAGCAAAATTGAGAAAGTGGTTGGCGTCACGCGGACTTTCTGGCGAACCATCCGTCGAAGCCGCTGGTTACGATCCCCCATTCACTCCCGCGGCACTTCGAAGAAACGAAGTTTTGATCCGCTTGAAATCGGACGGCGAGAGCGAATAGTTGTAGCTGGTTCTGAGTGGGTATCGCTTATCGGTCAGCTCGGAGACGACGGACGATCGACCGGACCGACAACCCGATCGCAACCGAAAGTGCAACGACGCAGCCTGTTTGCAGCATCGTTGCCATGGTCGTCGAGAGGGTCACGCCGACCGCAATTGCAAAATAGCCCGCAAAGCAGGCGGGGCACTTCGGTAGCAGCACCAGCGCGGCGGTCGAAACAATGCCAATCGCGAGCGGTTTGTGCTTTGCCGCTCGGCGAGGCGGCGAAGCGGTCGCCATTGCTGAGTTGCTTTGTTTGCAGCATTCCGCTTCGCTGTTCTTCTTGGCTCTCTTTTCTATCGTCAGCTATCCCATTCTCTTGATCCTTCTGGTCGTCATCTTCTTTTTGCCGGTCGCGCACCTCTATCTTCTTTGCCGGTCGGGCACCTCTGCGGCGGCGAACCGATCCCCGCAATGAAAGAGGTGCTGAGATTCGCGCGGGTTCGCGAAGATCCGGACGTCCACGACGACAAAATAGGAGCCCCACCTTTTCATCCGCCTCGCGGGACGCCACCATCAAGGCAGCTTATTGGGCCACTTCCGGAGACAGGTTGCGATGAATATTTTCGATTGGTACGAAGTTCGCGAAACGGAAATGATGAGCGAACCGAATTGCCCACCGGAAGTGGAAATGATGTTCGAGCAGTTTGCGATGAGTTGGGCTGAAGATGACCCTCGCGCCACTCGCCGCTATCTCGAGACTGCCAAGGCTCTTGCCGAAAAACTTGGCGACGAGGTGATGTCACTCTGGGCCGACCTCTGGATCCAAAAGACACTTTCGGATATCGGCGAGTTGGACAAGAGTTACGACCTGCTCGTTCACGTTGCATTGGAATCGCGTGAATCCAAATACTCGTTCACGCCGATGGGCATCATGTCCAACAATCTCCTTGCGTCGCGTTTGGCCGAGAAAGATCCGTATGGGATGCGCAAAGAAATTGAAGCCGCATGTGCCCACTTGCGAGAGAGTTGTCAGCCACGATCCGACCACGCCTGCGTCTTTCTTTCGACCATGATTCGGTGTCATGCGAGTCTGGGTGAGTATGAGCAAGCCCAGGCGTTGATGGCACAGCGGCGACTCGCGGCCGAGGCGCAACTCTTTGAATCGGGTTGGTTCTACATGGCGGGGTATCACCTTGCCGAAGCCCACTTGGCCTACCGGCAATGCCAATGGGACAACGTTCTAAGCAATGCGGATGCTGCACTGTCGGGAAATGTGGAAGAATCGCCCACGCGCACTGCACTTCTGGCCCTGCGAGCTGCAGCGCTCGTACACTTGGGTGACGAGACGACGGCGGGCGTGGCCTACCGATCGGTGATGAAGTTCACCGATCTTGAATTGATTCGCGAGTGTTATGACGGCCTCGCAGAATACTGGCTTGCACAAGGCAACCAAACCGAGGCGATCAAGGTTCGTGAGGCTCAACAAGAAGCCTGTGCGGGAAAAGGCAGGTGCTGGGAGCAGGCGTGCGGGGCACTCGACTTGATCGAGCTGTTTGAAGCGACCGGCGACCAACAAGCCGCCGCAAACTGGACCGAAAAGCTGCGAAACATCTGCGCCGACCTTAAACAGCCCTGGCATCCCCAGTTTGCTGAGCGGCTGTAGCCCCCGCGGTTGCTTGCACCGATTGGTCAGAGCGGCTTCCGCCGTACCGAACGTTTTTGCGGGACATGACGGGATCACCAAGAATCCACGCTCTTGCCCAGCAGCCACCGTTTTGCCGATACAATCTTGGCGGGCAAACGTGCATCAAAGGCAACGCAATATTCAAACGATGAACCGTATTACCTATCTAACCGGTGACGCAACGGCACCTCAAATCGCGGGTCCCAAAATCATCGTCCACATTTGCAATGACATTGGTGGTTGGGGCGCGGGGTTCGTGTTGGCGATTTCCAAACGCTGGAAGGAACCAGAAGCAGCTTATCGGCAATGGTACGCCGATCGCGACCACAACGATTTCGCACTGGGAGCCGTCCAGCTGGTGTCGGTCGAATCGGAGTTGTGGATTGCCAACATGATCGGACAGCGAGGCATTCGGCGTTCTTCAACCGGTCGTCCACCGATCCGCTATGACGCGGTCGAATCTTGTTTGGAGAAGGTCGCGCAGTTCGCGGTCAAAGAAAACAGCTCGATCCACATGCCTCGCATCGGTTGTGGACTCGCTGGCGGTAAGTGGGAATTGATCGAACCAATCATCATCAAGACTTGCCCTTCAACCGACACCTACGTTTACGATTTCGCATAGTCGTAAACGGTCGGGACGCCCCAACAAACGTATCTAAAGCAAACTTACAGCGTTGATTGACAATGGCGAAGAAACGAGCGGCGAAAAAGAAGGTGGCAACGAAGTCCACTCGCAAGAATCGCAAAACCAAGTCGGCGGCCCAACCCAAAGCGAAGCGATCCGCGAAAGGCGTTCGGCTTCCTAAAGTGCTTGAGTCGCCAGACTTTAGCGGCCTGCCCAAAAAGCTCCCTCGCGAAACGTATCCGGAAGACGCAACAGCGAAAGACTTTGTCTGCTTCGGCCCGCCTGCAACCAAAGACGGCGAACTCGATAACGTTCGCATCTGTGACCTGGGTTGCTTCCAACAAGACGGAAAGGACAGCAACAAATACTATCACGGTGCAGTGGTTCAGCATCGCAAGTCAAAGAACTGGTACACGTACTTTGAATGGGGACGAACCGGCGGCGCGACATGCAGCTTTCAATTCATTGCTTGCCAGTCCGAGGTGGACGCGCGCGGCGTGTTTGCGAAACAGCTTCATGCCAAGAACGACAAGCGCGGTGAGTGGGTCACGGTCGCTGGCATTCGAACCCTGCGGGCCAAAAAAGGGAAGGATTGCTACCTCGTTCGCCCCATGGCCACGCGTTCAACAGGCCTTCCCGATGCTCGTAACATAGTCGCCCCACGCACAGACCAGCCCAAAACGGTCGCCTGCCACAACGGTGCGGGCGAAAAACGTGGCGACCCCAAAACGCTTAAACTGCTTCGCGATTTACGCAAAGCGACCGTCGAATACACCCGGCGAAACATGGCCGACAGTAGTATTCCGACCCAAGTTGCTGTCGATGAAGCTCGCAGCATCCTCGGCGAAGCGAGCACGCGAATCGCATCGATTGACAACGATCTTGAAACTCAGATCAACGACAAGAAACTGATGCAGTTGACCGGATTGATGTTCAGCCGTATCCCGCGCAAGAAAAAGGTCAACGCCGATCCGTCAACTTGGGTCTTGTCCCAAGACAACATCCAGAACTGGATTGACGACCTCGATGCATTCGAAAACGCGCTGCGCACGATCGATGCCGATGTCCACGACGACGCCGACATGCTCGCAGAGATGGAACTCGACATGTGCTGGATCGACCCCGAATCGAAGGTCGGCAAATCGCTCTATCAGTGGTGGCCCAACGCAACGGCCAATCGACACAAGAGGATGAAAGGGATGACGATTCGCAACCTTTGGGCAGTTGACCGCAAGGCTTCCGAGAACTTCATACCGAAAACGCAAAAGCGGATCCTCAAAAGCGACGTCGACCTTAGTCATGGTCCGTCGCATCAAATGAAACGCCGCTTGGACGTCCCGACGAAACAGCGAAACGACTACAAACAATCAAATACAGCTCTCCTGCTTCACGGAACACGCAGTGTCAATGTCAACGCCATCCTGCGTGAATCGCTTCGCATGCCGGAGACGCTCGTCGCGGTCACCCTGACTGGCGCAAAGTTCGGTCCGGGCATCTACTTTGCCGACGACTGGAAAAAGGCTGCCAACTACAGCAACGCCAAGGGATCCACCGAAGCCGGTCGAGTGGGAGCGGTGCGCGGGCGCAAAGCGTTTATGTTTGCCGCCGACGTTGTCCTTGGGACATCGCACGTCCCTGACCGAGTCAAAGGATTCGCCAAACCACCACGGGGGCATCACAGTGTCTTCGGTAAAGCGGACCATTCCGGCGTCGATGACAATGAATTCATCGTCTACCGCCCTGATCAAAGTCGACTTCGTTATTTGATTGAATTTGAAACCGCGTGACGCTATCGTCATCTCGACCGCAAACGAACGAATCCTCTGTCCAGACTAATCGACAATGGCATTGAACACCTTCATCAACGCGACGACCAAACGCTTATCGCTTGCTTTGATCACGATCCTGGTTGTCACCGCGACTCCCAACGTCGCTCATGCTGCAACCGAAGTGGACCACACGATCAAGATCGTTTCAGATGATTGGAATAGCCTTGAGGCGGTCAAGCTTGCGGTTGGACTTTTGATCCCTGCGGCACTCTTGTTCGTCGGTGTTTGGATGGACCGGCGCATCAAGGAGTTCGAACATCGCCAATGGTCCAACCAAAAGGTGATTGAAAAACGACTGGAGGTCTACGAGAAACTCACTCCAGACTTGAACGAAATGATGTGCTACTTCATGCGCATTGGGTCGTGGAAGGACCACAACCCCACCGAGATCGTCGACATGAAACGCGACCTCGACAAAATCGCTCACGTCTATGCGCCTCTTTTTTCGCCCAACTTCTTGGACAAGTACAACGAATTCATGGGCACCTGCTTTGCAATGTACCGCGGCGACGGCAAAGACGCGCAGCTGAAAACCGAGTCACATCACTACCGCGACGCCTTCGTTGGCGACGAGGACGACGACGGTAAGTGGCTAGCTGAATGGGACGAGTATTTCACGGGGGAAGAGGAAGCCGTTGACCGCGGTAAAGTCCGCGCGATGTATCAAGAACTCGTCACCGTGACGGCCCAAGAACTCGGTGTTGGACTCGAACCGGTCAGTGAATAGAAATCCCGGCCGTCCCGGCTGGCAAGCCCCATCGCACTCGCTTCAGCGGCTTGCCCCGCTTCGCCATCGCGTTTCCATATTAGTGCCGGTGGTGCAAAAATGCCGGTTCGTTGAGAATGCCGGTTGATGGTTCTTAACACTCGCGTTGCAGCCTCGGAAAAACCACACATGAACCCGGACTCGTCGAAACAGAATAGCGAAACACGCGACGAAATCCCGCCGGAAATCATGATCGAGGCAATCGAACGATTTCGTCCGCTGCATTCGTCCGTTTCGTCATCGTGGCGTTCGACACTCGACGACATTCGCCAATCCTTTGTTCAATGCTCGGACGAACACGAAACGCTCAAGTGCGTCATCACTCACTCGATCGTTCCGCAATGGCCCGCGCGTCCTGACGGGCCCTATCCGTCGGCGGTCGATGGGATGGAACCGATCGCAATGGGGGGCGGACCATGCAGCTGGCCACAACAGCAATTCCTTCGCAGAGAGGGCGAAACCGAAACGGTCGTATCCGATCTGGCTCCCGAGTCCGACAAGAGTTATCGCCTCAAGTTTCTTGACGTTGCGAGCCAACTTGAACTTGGCGATGCGACCTATTCTCCGATCGTCGGCGAGACGCCCATCCAAAACGTTACCGGCAAACCTGTCCTTTTCTCGGACGGCCAACCTGTCGCCATGCGGCACGGAGTCGAACGCAGCTACTTTGTCTACGCAGGCGGACCACCCCATCGACGTATCACAAGCGTCACCTCGTTCTTCTCGTTGGCTGGCCGCGCCGGCCAGACGCTCTACGGCTTACCTGCCGACGTGAACCAAGTCGTGTGGCGTGATTGGATCGACGGGTTCCCGACCATTGGCGACAAGGGCATGTGGATTAGCGCCCTATTTGAATTGGCGTGGCAATCATCAAGCGATCCTGCGTTGTCAGCCGAAAGGTACGGTTGGGACGGACCAACCAGCACGCTGATCGAGTCAAGTCAATCGAGTGATCTACCCGCCCATTGGTATTCGGTGATCGATGACCTCGTCGCCGCTTCGATCGTGGCGGCGGAGTTCCTGCTCGATCACAACGCTTGACGAAGCGTCAGCGATAAAGCGGTCGGGCAACCGCGTTCACTCGACCCACAACTTTTCGTCATCCAGGCTCTTTGCGCACCGCACGGTTCCAGCGTGTGATTCCATTGCCTTATCGGTGAGTCCTTTGACCATCCAAGCATCCGCATTCTGATCCGCGATCGGGTAAGGCGCATCGAATCCTTGTGCACCTGCGGGCTGAAATCCGAACCGCGTGTAGTAGCCGGGATAGCCGAGTACAAAAACCAGTTCCACACCTGCCGCCTCGAGTTGTCGCAATCCTTTCTCGACCAGCGTGCGGCCCACCCCTTGCCCATGCATCGGTGGCGTGACAGCCAACGGCGCTAGGATACTCGCGGCAACGCCTTGATCACGATCGAGCGTGACCGCAGTGAAGAGGACATGACCGACGATCCCCGTGTCCGACTCGGCGACAAGTGAATGTAATGGCGATGCGGTTTCGTCCTGCAATAATTCACGGACGAGCTCAACGATGACCGGTCCTTCCTCGGCACCGAATGCATTGAGATGGACTTCCCAAATGGCGTCACGATCAACCTCGGTTGATGATCGAACATCGACAACACCGGCACTCATTTTGCGTTTCCATCGTGAAGCAGGTAGGCAACCAGATCGCGAATCTCGTTGGCTGTCATCGCATCAAGCAATCCCGTTGGCATGATCGATTCGGTTTGTTCACGACGCTGTTGGACATCATCTCTGTCGAGATGAAAGATAGCACCGTCGGCACCAACATAGGCTTGTCTTCCGCCTTCGATCCCAACAACCAATCCGGTAAAGATCTCGCCATCAAACGTCAGTAATTGTTGAGGCCGGTAGTAGGGCGCCATCTCAGCACTTGGATTGACGATGTGTTCGAGCAGCCAATCAGGTGTGATATCGCTTTGGTTATGAATCGTCGTCAAATCGGGGCCGATCTGTTTCCCGCGGCCATTCATGGCATGGCACTTGTAGCAACCGCCTAACTTTGCATGAAAGAAGAGGCGCCGCCCCACCGCTAGGTTCGCCTTGCCCGATGCGCCATCAACGAATCTTTTCCAAGCCGACAGGTCCTTTTCGGAAGGCTTGCCGGCTACCACGCGTTTCACATGCCCTGTCGCAGCAAGGGTGCGCGAGGCCTCTTGAGCGATGACGGGATCCGAGTCACCCGCAAGCGTCTTGAGCGTTTCGATTTGATCGTTTGCCACCGATGCCAGTCCAGCAATCGCATCGGCTCGCAAATTTGCGTCAATCGCTGGAGCGCATGCAATCCTCGCGAGCAGCGTTGATTTGGCCGGGTCGGCGTGGAGTGACAACATGCGTATGGCCTCTCGACGGATCGCTTCGTCTTCACTTGCCGTCAGTGGACCAAGCGTTTTGAGCGTCAGGCGTGGGTGATCGACGTTCAGGCTCTGAAGAGCCATTGCGCGCAGTCCCGCCGGACGAGTTGAGTCGAGTGCGATTCCAAGCAACGTGTCGTCTGGGGAAAACTCCTTGGTGGCGGCGCCCGCAATCCGCGCTAGCGCTGCAACGACGCTTCGCAGGTCTCGGCGGCTTACATCGTTACGATCCAAGACCTGCTCGAGTGTTTTACGGTGATTCGCAAGTTGGTTGTCTGCGATCCACTTGATGCCGACGAAGCGAACACGTTGGTCGTCGTCCTCGAGCAACGCGTTGATGATGGGCGAATCTCCGTCCGGCTGTGTGCCGGCAATTCGCTTGAGCGCCACGGCATAGTGAGCGCGGACGATCGGTGGTTTGGATTGCCAATCGAATGCCCTAAGTGCTTTCGCATTCGCTTTCTTGCTCAATACGTCAATCGCGCGCGTCCGCATGTAGGGGTCGTCATTGCCCAAATGCTCAAGAGCGGCGGCGACCGTGAGTGGCTTCGCCGCCTCGGTTCGCGGCAAGGGACGCAAATCGACAGGTTCTTTGAATTCAATTCGCCAGATACGTCCACTGCCGTGGACGGGGTACGAAATCTTGACCCAATCGGTGAAGTACAAGTACTTGCCATCGGCTGAATAGGAAAAATGAACCGGACGAAAGTCATCGGGGCCGCTCAGGAAAGGTTCGCGACTGGCGACGAACGACGCACCCTTGGGCTCGAGCGTGTGCAAGTCGACGCGATTGTCGGTCCACGATGCCGAAAGCAGGCGGCCGGGTCCATGAGCGATCACGCCACAGGCTGCTTCACCGAGCGCGCCGATCATCCCAAGCGTTCCTGGATTCTCGCCATACCAACAAACAAGCGGATGCCTTCCGGAGCGACCGTAGCGGTATTCGTAACCAAAGTCGGCTCCAGCAACGACGTGCAATAAACGGTTTGGCGGCGTCGCATTCGGATCGTTGTCCGTCGAAAACAGATTCCCCGCCAAGTCGTAAGCCATCCCAAACGCGTTCCAATGCCCCGTGGACTGACGCACCAACCGACTCCCATCCGTTCGACATCGGTAGGTCGACCCGCCTTCCGCACCACCAGAGAGTTTGGTTCCATCCGAACCAACGAACGTGTAGTCAACACCTAAGTTTTCACCGAAGCCAAAGGCAAGCCAGTCGGGATGCGCCGGATCGATTGCCAAACCGCCGACGCCATTGTGCGGGTAATCTCCATCGGTTTCACACCGTACAAGCTTTTCCGGTTCGCCTTCGGCTTTCGATTTCGTTGCTGCATCGCGAAATCGACCGATGAACCAACGTGTGCTGACATAGAGATGGCCATCAGGACCGAACAGTAGATCGGTGCTAAAGGTGTGCCCCTCGTAAAAAACACTCCGTCGGTCGGCGACACCGTCACCATCGGAGTCTTCGAAAACGAGGATTCGATCGGTCTCGGGGCCTTTGTACTTTGACGTCCGCTTATGCGTGTGGTTCTCTTGAACAAAGACGCGACCATCCGGTGCAACCGCAACACCGACCGGAGTCACGATATCGGGGTTCTGCGAAAAGAGCGTGACGGCTTTGATGTTGGGATGATGAATCGTCGGCGCGAAACTCGTTTTTTCCTTCGACGCCCAAGAGCGATCCTCTTGGGCAAAAGCATCGCCGACAAGACCGACGAACAGACCGAACAACAATAGTGGCGAGGCGGTTTTCATGAGGTGGGACATGGGCGGGAGTTGTGATCGTGCATGATCTGGTGAACCGTCAAAGGTGGGACAACGGCTTGGGTTGTATGAGCGGCTACCTTTCGGCATCGATCCGCATTGTGATTCGATGGTTTGCCGCCTGGATGAGGGCGACGTTTTTTTCATCTGGACGTTCTTGTTCGTCAATCAATCCGTACCTGCGGGCTCGGTTGCGTTGATAGGCACCACAGAGATGAAATCCGACACAACCCTTCGTCTCGAAAAGTTCCGCTAGCGTGTCGGCATACCACTCGCCTTCGTTGTTGGTCGATTCCCCAGGTGCCGTGTTCCAACGCATCCGCGCCGCGTCGGCCAGCAGAACAGGCTTGTCAGTCTTTGTATGCCAATCCTTTAAATGGTTGACCGGGTCGCGAAAATCTTGAAAGGACAAGACATCAACAAATGGCAAAGCCGCATTGACAACCTCCATAGCGATCGGAGCGTTTGCTTCATAGCGATCGCCAAAGATCAGGTGGTGTTTGTCGTGTCGACGGATGGCGTCGTGCGTCGTCTGGTAATAAACCCGGGCCAGCTCAGAAAGCTCCCTGCGTCCCGCTTCCGACTTCAGCCGTTCTGGGTCAAAGATCGGGCCCCGCCATGCATTGTCAGGACGGGCGTGTGTCCAGGTCGGGCAGTCGCTGTAGAAATACCCAATCAAGTTCGGGTCTTCGCTCAATTCGGCGCAATGCGATCGCGCGGCGTAGTCGCACCATTCTTTCCAGTCATCACTACGAAAATCGTAGTGGACGGTGTGCTTTTCCCACTGATGCGATTCCATGAAAGGAAGCAAATGGCAGTAGGGCATTTCCAAAGCCCGATATTCATCAACGGTGAACGCGCGCGAATGTCGCCACTTGCGGACCGAAACCTCTTGCACCCAACCAACGCTGTTGAAGCCCCATTGCTGAAGGTTTGGAGCGACCGATTCTTTGATCCAACGCAGTGTGCTGCCACCGTACTTTTCACGCCAGAGGTGAATGTTCTCGGGATACCGCATCGTCGCCGGATCGATGTGGTTCAGGCCGATGGTAAAAAACGGCTTTCCTTCCGGCGTGATCAGGCACCAGCGCCCCTTGCGCTTTCCAAGCGTGAAAAATCCTTGTGCCGCGACCTGTGTTGTTCTGACGGAATCAGCCATCGCGGAACGGTTGCGTCCCGCGACCGAAAGGGCGGCCATGGTGGCGGAGGCTTGCTTCAAGAAAGCTCTGCGAGTTGCTTCGATCACGTTTGTCCTCGAGGGATTGCTGGCTCGACCGGTCTGATTTGGCGACCGATCCGATCAGCTTGCAAAAACAAGCCGTTGACGGCCTACTTCACCTTCATTTCCTTGATCAATTCGACATCCTGTTCGGCCGATGCCACGAACTCGTCCCAATCGAAATTTCCTGGGCGAGCGAGCATTTGGGAATGGTATCGCGATTTACCGAGACTCGCGTAGGCTTGGCAGTGCTCAAGTGCGTCGCTTATGGATTTCAACGAAGCCTCAAGGTGGACCGAATCGTCCGTTGCCTGAAACGTGGCAAGGTCCACAGCTGCGCGAAACTTGTCGGCGTAGTATTGGCCGAGGTACGCCATCGACCGAAGGTCTTCGACGGTTGCTAGAAGATCGCGGCGATTGCCGGTGTCTTCCGAAACTGAACTGACAAGCCGATCGGCCATCTGAATCGTACGCGTGGCGAGTTGATCGAGATTGTCTGCCACTTCGCGTGGCGAAATGCCTTCGTTCGTTTGGTTTGCCAACTTCGATGCAACGTATTTGCGAATCGGAACAATCCCGCTCCCCTGCATTGTCTTGTTTTTGGCAAAGGTTGTCACTTCATGAAAACCCTCGACGTGACCGCGACAACACTCCACCGACCACATGTGATCCCAGTCTTGCCAGTAGCCGCGATTCACTTGCGGGATGATTTTTGATGCCGTCTGCCAAGCGTCGTACAACAAGCCAGCATCGACGCCCGGAAACCGCTCCTCGAGTTTGCGTTGAAAAAACTCACGCCCCAACTCAGGCGTGTACCCGAGGCGTCCCCAAAGCATAAAGCGGTACCAATGTTTGTCGACTTCGAGCTCACGTGGTGATTTTGGATGGCGACTAGCAAACTCGCGTCCCCAGACATAGCCATCCGATCCCATGTGGAAGCCAGCTGTGTGATCGAGTTCGAAGTTCTTGAGGAAACTGCGAACATAGTCCGGATCGCCCCAACGGTGGACATAGATGTCGTCGTTCCTCAGATTCCACCACGACCGCAATCCATACGGCTTCATCTGTTCAATCTGCTTTCGAGCGAACGGAATGTTCGGCGACGAATAGAGTCGTGCTTTCGCGTATTTGAAACTCAACTCAAACGAATCGGGATAGTCCCCCCAAAACTTCATCACTTGCGTCAAGTCGGTGAACCAAACCCGATGGATGAAGTCAACTTTGCGATTCGTCTCAGCAGCCTTGGCGTCGAGAATGCCTCGCCCATACGTGTTCCACAACCATTCTTCACGATTCTGCCCCGTCCATTTCTTGGGCATATGCTCGCCCGCGGTCACGCCGATCCCTTTGACGTGCGGGTAAGTCAACAAGAATTGTTTGACTGATTCTCGCAAGTACTTGATCGTCGCGGGGTTATCAAGCTGATGTGTCACACCGTACTTGCCCGGCTCTTCGGTCTCGGTGTTGATGCCGTAGGTGCGATAATTCTCTTTGACCGGCCGGGCAACACTATTGGGGCACACGTTCCAGGTAATGAAATAGATGTCGATACCGCGATCGTGCGCGTACTGCATCACCTCCTGCCAAAAGGAGATTTTTTCGTCGATCGTCATCTCACGAACGACTGCAAGATTCTCCATCACGTTCTCGGAAACGAGTTGTGGCTCGCCCCATTCGTTTTCGTGCCCCGTCGGTTTCAAAGTCGTGACGCAAATGTCATCCAAAGCAACATTGGGATAGGCGTCCATTTTGATCATGGACGGAAACGGATGCGGGTTCCAAAACGTCAACACGTTGTAACGATGGATCGCCATCTGATCGAACATGCGAGTCCAAAACTCCATGCGCCACATTTCGGCAATGTTTCGCTGAGCCGCGTCGCCCGAGTCGTCATAACTGGGTGTCCGGGCGTCGAGAGGAATGTTGAACTTGATCCCGCGACGTTTCAAATAGGGATTGCGCCGAACGGTTTGCTGCGTCCACAATTGGGTGCCTAACGAAACTCGTTCGGCAACATCGAGCGCGCCGTACATCGCCTCGTTTTCATTCGCACCGGTAATGGTGCAACTCGAATCCGTACACTCAAGCAAATAGCCATTGGTGACGCGTTGGTCGTCGACAACGATTCTCACAACGCGTTCTGGTGACGCGTCAGATTTCGACGGCGGAACAGACGCCTCCAGAGCGTTGTGGATCTGGCGTACTCCGAACGCGGTTTGCGGAGCACCAACGGTATCGTCAATTCGAATCTCGGACCAAACGTGTGTTGGCCACGCAAAGACAAGCAGGATGACGAACGCTTGCGACGCCCATCCACAAAGAAGTTTCAACATGCAACGGAATCGCTGAAGCGGGAAGCGAGCGGACTGGAAAACGAGCGACTATCAATTTACCGACACGAATGCTAATTCGCGAACAGCCAACTTTCTAATCTGCTTCCCAATTACCCGCGACGCGTTCTCCACTGGGACTTGCCGAGCCCCTTGATCGTGCCATCTTCGTCTTCCTCGGGAGTGACGCCGAGGATGATGTCGAAATTGACGGCGAGTTCGCCAATCTTTGAGTCCTTGACGGGCTTGAAATCGCCAAGCAAAGACTTGCGAAGCTCAGGAGCAATCTGATTCAACGGTCCATCTCGCTTGTTGGCTGGATGACCGGCCACATAGAGCTGGGTCGTCAGCACGCGGCGACCGTGCAAGCTGATTCCGAAATGGATATGTGGTGTGCGACCTGGGTAAGGAACAGGCTTGATGGTGCGAAAGTAGTAGTTTCCTTTCGAGTCGGTGAGATGCCGCCCATAGCCTTGAAAATTCGTGTCTTGGTTGGCGCGATTCGTTTTGTCGCCGGTATGGATGTAGACCGCGTTGTTGTCGACTTGCCAGATCTCGACAAACGCGTTTCGGACAGGATTCCCTTTTGAATCGAGGACGCGACCACTCAAGTGCGTGATTTCGCCAACAGCAGGAGTGATCGAATCGTTGATCACAAGCAAGTCATTGTCGGTATCGAGCGGCATCTTGTTGGGATAGAACGGCCCCTCGGTTTGGGTGGGCGTCTGAATCAAATCAGCGTAAAGGCCGGGCGTTACCAAGGCGGCAGCCCCGGCTGTTATCCCATTGCAAAGTAGCTGACGCCTGTCGATTTTGAGCGTTTGGTGATTCAAGACTGCTCCTCGTCCAATACCTAGTCGTGTGGGAGAAAGATTCTCGTACTTGATGGAACCAATCAACTGAACAAAGGTTTCGCTGATCAAGCTACCACGAGGAACCTATGATTCCTCACGATCACCTCTCTCAACCAATCGAGACCCTCTCGTTTGTACGGGAGAATCGCAACAGCAGAGATGCCGGCGCATCCCAAAGTGTTTCTGCTACATTTCAGTGGCGAGCAGACGGCAACTTCCAGGGCACAAGACCATGCGATCCAGTACGTGGATTCTATTGCATTCGATGTATGTCATCAGCATGGTGTTTCCTACGCACCAAGCATTTGGGCAACAAGAACTTCGATTCCATGGAATTGATGTTCACCGAATTCCCCAGACGTCACGAATCGTTCCGCAAGACGATGGGCAGCATTACTGGGCATGCGACGACCAGGGTGGAACGCGCATGCAGGTGCGTCTGCTCAATAAGCGGGGCGAGCAGGTCGGTGACGAACTGGATCTGGAAACAGAGGTGACCGTTCTTCCAACGGGACTGTGGGCACAACTGATGCATGACCCGTTCGTTCCGGGGCCGGGCATTAGCTGGACTTTTGTTTCCCAAGGTAGCCGCATTTGGTTCTATAGTTTTCGACGCAAGGGAGTATTCGTTGCAAACGAAGACAACCAGTCGGTGAGCGCTAGAGACTTTTACCGCGACCGGCTCATCTACGGAGTCATCCCGTTTGATCATGGAACCAAGGCGTACGTCTTTTCCGAAATCGGTCCTTACCGAACCTCTGTCGACGTTGTTGATGAATCGGGACGCGAGCTGGCAACGATCGCCAACCCCTATTTCGGCAGCCCGCTCACCTCGAACCTTCAGGGAAAGCTCTGGACGTCTGGTGAAAGCACGAACTTACTGGGCGGCTTGGTGGACAGCTTTCGCGAAGGCATCACCAACGCGCCGCAGATGAAGGTGGCTTTTTACCAAACCCAATTCGAGGAAGAGAAAATCTCGGTCGGAGCCCCCGTCTTCGATGGAGTCTTTCCCCAGTTTTCAATTGCCGAGGACGATGGCTCGGCATGGATCTCCGATTGGACGGCTGCGAAATCAATCTTGTTTTTGGGCGCAGACGGAACACACAAGAAGATCGAACACCCGGCCCTGAATTCTCACTATGCAATCTTCCCAGCTTTCGACGGAAAGCACATCGCCGCGTTGTGTGGGAAAGCGGGCGAACTTTACGTGTTCGACCGAACGCTTTCGGAACAGGAACTGGTCGCGACCAAACCACATTCCTCTGAGGGAGTACTCGCAATCGCACCACTCAGTAGCGAGCGGTTCGGCATCGTGCTTGAAGACGGCATCCAGGTGTTTGACCTTGCCAGTGGAAAGATCGAGCAGGTCAAGTCGGACGAGCCGATCAGCTTGCACGAGGGCATCTCGTCACTCGTCTGCGACAGCGCACATTCGAGTTTAGGTGACACAGGTCCCCATTCGCATTTTGTTCAACAGCCCAACAAAGTTGCAGAGTATTTCTGGGTTTGCGTCAACTCGTCGATTCGCCGCCGCGCGGAGGTCTTTTGCATTCATCTCGATTCCTATCAAGTTATCAACCGCCTCTCTTTGAAGGCCCGAATCGCAAGGATGAAAACGGTCGGTGATGCGAGCCGCGCTGTCCTTGCTGCAGAAGGATCGGGAGTCTTTGTTGTGGATGCCAACCTACCCGGCGAGACGGTGCCCACTTCGCTGCGTATGGTCGAAATCTATGAAATGCAAACGGGCAACCAACCTGACGAGTTGATTCTTAATGGAATGACTGAATCCTACATCGTGCGCTTCTTTGACGCAGAAGCTGAGCCCGTTGAAGAGGTGAAGGACGAGGCGCGAACAAACGATGAAACATTCCTTAATGTTGCTGGCGTGTCACTCGATCGTTACAGCGAGAAAGGCAACTCGATCACCGTCGACAGGCGTTTTCTGAATGCACCCTGGAAATACCATGTCGACGTCCCCTACAGCGACGAAGACGCGCACCGACTGGGGCGAGTTCGTATCGAGGTTGTCGACGCCGATGGCAACCGAATTGGCTACGCTCGGCAAGGCATAAGCGAGGATGAGGTCCGTATCACTTGGGAAAGCACCCCGGAACTCAATTCGAATCACAGGATTTCGCTCGAGTACTCAGATGAGTATTCGGGACGACGCGTGTATCAATGGAGCAATGTTGAGTTCGTCGCCCCGCTGATTAACCGCACATGGTTTCGAACGATCATCGCGTTCTTGGTCATCGCGTCCGCCATCGTCGTCACCGTCAAGTTGGGCAGTGGTGTGCGATTCACGACCCTCTGGATGCCAAGCCTTTACTGGCTGGTCGGTGTTGCAGCCAGTTCGTATTCGTCTTTCATCGAATGGGCAAACCTGGATGGCACCTTGCTGATGTGGATGTTGATCGCAACCGCCTTGGTATGTTTGCCCGTCGGAATGATGTCCCCGCGATTCTTTCGAGCGTTGGCGCAGGTTGCCCCCTTTCATTGGCTCTGTGCAGCGGCACTCACGCTGCGGCCGATCCGAGCCCGTCTTTTTCGAGCCTATGGCATTGAACTCAAAGCGAAGGTGGACCATTCACGACGTGCCGCCAACCGTGAACGCTACGTCGCTGTACCTGCCGTTGTCAAGAAACAAGAACTGGCTGCCGAGGTCTGCACTCAACCCGCCGCGCGAATCGTGGAGTTGCTTTCCGCACCGGCCGCGAGCAACGTCGTCATCGTGTCGCCGGGGGGACGTGGAAAGACGGCACTCTTGCGTCAAGTCATCTGCGAACTGCTCGAAAGATGGAACAACAATGCTTCGTGCCCTCTCCCGATCCTGTGCGACCGACTAGGGGACTCGGTGGAAGAGTCGGTGCGCATGAGTCTAGGACGCCACTATGTTTCTGACGAAGCTCTCGAGGCCCAACTGCTTGCCGGCGATTTCGTTTTGGTTTTCGATGGCATCAGCGAAACGGGCCCATCTCCGGAAGCCTTTTCCGAGTTTCTAAGAGGGCGTTTTGGAACGGCAGCAAAACTGCTGGTGTCCCAACGCCCTCGACACGAGTTCGAGTTCCTGTTTGATTCTTTTGAACAGACTGCTTTTGCCAACCCGCTTTGCTTGGACGATGAAACGATCGAGAACTTCGAACAGGCTTACTTTGAGGACGAGCAGACTCCCGGCCAATCGCTCACGGATGAAGTACGACTCGCATGTCGGTCTCGCGAAGGAACCTACCTACCGATTTTGATTCGCCTGGCGATTCTCGCTGGTGGCAATGCCAAATCCATACCCGAGATCTACAACGCAGCTTTTTACGCCCTGGTGGTCCGTAGCGTCCCCGATGCACGGGAACGTGATCTGTTGCGAGAAACATCGCAATTGTGTCTGCAAAACTATTGGGTAAACGAATACCAAACGATTCCATTGCCATCACTGGCCCCCAATCAACGAGCACTCGTTGAACAACTCTTGCAAGCAGGCGTGCTGGTTGAACTCGAATCCGTCCCGCAACTTGGCGCGAGGGCCGGCCGCGTCGGTTCGTTGGGCGAGGTCGACTTTTTTCACGATTCGATGCGCAGCTACCTCACGGCGATGGGGCTTTCGGCGGAAGAGAAATGGGACGCGCTGAAGCGTGCAGCCGCCGATGAGCCATTTCGTAGTGCGAAAGCAGACTTCCTGATCGAGGACGTCTCGGAGCTCTTTCAGATGTGCCTCTTCGTCTTCCGCCCAGTTGGACAGCTCAGAGCGACACTCGTTGCTGGATTGGAGGATTGGGTCGAGCAGAACGGACGGTACCTCAGTCGCCGACATCTGGATTGGGTCTTGCCAGATGAAATTGGTCAGCAGCTTGATCTCGCGATCGATTCGCTACCGCCACCAGACGCACTCTCGAAAGCGATCGAGCTTGCAGCCGAAGAGCAGGACCATGCTGTGATCGCAGACTTGGGTCACATCTACGCTCGTGCTCACTCGCTCGATTTTGCGGTTGCAACTCGCGAGTTGAGCGAACTCATCGGTTCAACCTAAACAGACGCCGCATCACCGATTCGACCTACATCGCAAGTCTGATTACTTCGCTCGTTGAGCGTTATCCTGATTGCTCGGTGAATCGTCAAAGTCTCGGCCAGGCCCAAACGCGATTTTTCTGTAACCGTCGCCTTGCTCTCGAATGACGTCTCGCCAACCATCGCTCCAAACCACCCGCGCTTCGCCGTCGACGAGCTTCCACGTCCCCGTTGCCGAAGGGACGTGACTCTTTCGAGCGGTGAAGTCGGCGTTCAACGTCATGACGAAGGCAGGCTTTGCCTCGGGAGAAGATCTTCCAATGTCCCAGCGTCCCACAAAGGGGTTGGTTGCAACCTCGACGTCCACCATTGGTTCGGGAGCGATTCGTTTTGCACCCGCTTCGATTCGGTACAGAAAGTTCTCGGTTCGGACGATCAAGGCGTTGTCGACAATCGCGGGCGTCGCGCGCAATTGATTGGGCGCCAACGCATTTTGATGCACGACTTCGAACTTGCGACCGGGCCGAATCAGCGTCGCTTTTGCCTCTTCGTTGAACAGATAGATCAGTCCCTGGGCATAGAGGGGTGAAGCAGAATACCGTCCCTCAAGTCGCTTTTTCCACACAAGCTCGCCCGTCTTGGCTTCCAGGCAAGTCGCAATCCCGTCTCGGCTCACCAGGTAAAGTAAGTCGTCAATCAACAACGGCGAACATCGCTGCGGCATGCCTCGTGTCTCTTTCCATGCGACATGCGAATCGGTCACGTCCCCTTTCCCGTCGACTCGAATTGCCCACAGTTCCGGATCGTCACGATCGATTGTCGCGAAGACGAGCCCATGTCCAAAAACGGGACGCGGAGCAACCGAGAATCCTCGATGTTGCACTCGCCAAATCTCGTTGCCACGACGGTCGTAGGAATAGATCGCTCGCCCGCCCGGACTGACGATCTGCATCGCGTCACCTTGACCAATCGCCGTTGGCATGCAAAACGCCTTGCGATGATGTACGGGAATATCGGCAAAGTCGATGGAGCGGAGAGTCTTCCAAACGGTGTCGCCCGTCTTGCGATCGAGCGCGACGATGTACTGCACGTCGCGCCCATCGACATGCACAACGAGATTGCCATCGATGATTGTTGGTGAACTCGCTGGCCCCGCGTTGGCTTCATGATCGCAATTCAGGTCTCGACGCGTCCAGAGTTTTTCGCCCGTGTTGGTGTCGATGCAAGCCGTCCCGTAGGTCCCAAAATGGACAAAAACCCGCCCCTTCTCGATTACCGGCGTCGGTGTCGCGTACGTGTTTTCGTTGGTGATGCGCATCGGATCTTCGACATCGAACAGATGCAAGTCGTGGACGATCTTTCCCGAGTTCTTGTCGATGCAAACGGCAAAGAGTTTGTGTCCCGCTTCGGTCGCCGTCGTCACCCAGATTTGGTCATCCCAAACGACCGGCGATGACCAACCACGATCATGAACCTTCGTTTTCCATGCGATGTTCTTTTCTTCGTCCCACTGCGTGGGCAATTCCGAGACGTTCGACCAACCATCCCCGGTCGGACCGCGGAATTGCCACCAAGCGGCGCCGGCTCTCTCAGCAGCCCAAGTCACAGAGGTGCAGAAGCAGATCACAAGCAGAGTCGTTACAAACCTCATCAAAACGAATGGTTGCAATGCATTTCCGAAAAACCGAGCGATGATGTCGTTCACTTGTCCGCCTCTCTGTTTTCAAGCAATTCCAAAGCGTGTGTTTCGCCCCACTCTTTGAGAGCGAACAGGATTGGCCTCAGGGACTGACCCTTTTCGGTCAGTTCATACTCCACCCGCGGCGGCACTTCGGCATAGACGATGCGGTTGATGAGTCCCGATTCTTCCAGTTCGCGAAGCTGTTTGGTGAGCATCCGCTGCGTCACACAGCCGATCTTATTCTTGAGCTGGCCGAACCGCAGCCGTCCATCAAGGAGATAGAAGAGGACAATGCCCTTCCATTTCCCGCCGATCAATTCCAGCGTCGCTTCCACCGGACACGCAGGCAATGCGTAACTGGAATGCCGTGTTTCGTTCTTGGTATCCATTCTGTGCCTAACTGCCCGAAATGTGCGTTCTTGTCTTTTGGGGGACTACGCCTAGTATGCCCACGAGCTTGCAGTTGAACAACAAACGAGACCCGCACGCGAGGGCGAAAATGGGTAAGCACGATGGATACACAACGTTTCGAGCGGTACAAATCGACGGGGTTTTGACCGTCACGATCGATTACCCGCCCGTGAACCTTCAAGGCCAGGAGATGCTCGCAGATCTGAACACGCTCTGCCTCAGGCTCGAACGTGATCGAAGTGTGAAGGTGGTCGTGTTTCAATCGGCTCATCCAGAGATTTGGGTTTGCCACTACGACACCGAACTGCTGAAAGAAATGTCGACCGAAGCTGTCACGCGCGAGGAAGCGACACTTCTCGATTTGCAGACCGTTCTTGAGCGAGTGAGCAAGTTGCCTCAAGCGACGATCGCTAAGCTGGAAGGGTTTGCACGCGGCGGTGGTCACGAATTCGCGCTTGCTTGCGACATGCGATTTGCAGCACGCGGCAAATACAAATTCATGCAAATGGAAGTTGCCATGGGGATCCTGCCGTGTGGCGGCGGCGCATCGCGGATGGCTCGCCAAGTTGGATTGGGGCGAGCATTGGAGATCATCTTGAGTGCACGTGATTTTGATGCCGACGAAGCTGAAGCGTACGGCACCATCAACAAGGCGCTCGACCCCGACGAAATTGGTCCGTATGTTGACGAACTTGCCAATCGCATCGCCAAATTCCCTGCCGGTTCGATCCAGGCTTGCAAACAAACGGTCTACGAATCGATCGACAAACCGATCAACGATGCCTTGAAAGCCGAAGCCTACTGGCTCTATCAAGCGACAAGTCACACGCCAGCGATCAAGCGGTTTACGATCGCCGACGAGAAAGGCATGCAACGCGACATGGAGAATCAACGCAACTGGAACGATTTGGTGATGGGTGTCCAGGATATCGAATAACCAAGTGCGCTCGTCAGAGCGTCGATTGGTAGCGGGACTGCCACAACACAGACCACCTTCTGGCGAAGGTTGCTACAGAACAACAACGATTGGAGAATCAAGATGAAGGCGATGGTGATCAACAGCTACGGCGAAAACGCACCGTTTGAGAGTGCGGATGTCCAGCAGCCGCCACTGAAGGACGGACATGTCTCGGTGAGAATCGCAGCCTCAAGCGTCAACACCGTCGACACGATGATTCGCAGCATGGGAAAGGATCTTGAACTCTCTCCTGACACGCCTGCGATATTGGGGATGGACTTCGCAGGAACGGTCGAAGCCGTTGGTGATGGCGTCGATGCTTTTGCGGTCGGTGATGAGGTTTATGGTTGCGCCGGAGGGTTGGCTGATCTTCCCGGCACCTTGGCAGAGTTCATCGTTGCCGACGCGAATCTTGTCGCCGCCAAACCGAAAACACTTTCGATGCGTGAAGCGGCGGCGCTGCCCTTGGTTGCCATCACAGCTTACGAGGGCTTGGTTCGCGCCGGCATCGAGGCGGGGCAGAAAGTCCTCGTCCATGGTGGTTCCGGTGGCGTCGGGCACGTCGCCTTGCAATTGGCCAAGCACTTTGGTGCTGACGTCTATGCCACCGGTGGCGGGGACAAGCAACTTGCCTTGATCGAGCAACTCGGCGCCACACCCATCAACTACAAGACGGAATCAGTCCAAGACTACGTCGAAAAACACACAGGTGGCGCTGGATTCGATTTGGTTTTTGACTCCGTTGGTGGCGCCAACATGGCCAACTCGTTTGAAGCTGCTGCGCTTAATGGCCAGATCGCCTCGACCGTCGCAATGGTCGAGCTCGATTTAACGCTCGCTCACTTTAAGGGGCTATCGCTGCATGTCGTCTTCATGCTGATCCCCATGCTGCACAACTTCCGCCGCGAAGACCACGCGAAGATTCTTGAGGAACTCGCCAAGATCGTGGACGCGGGAGGTCTAAAACCCGTTCTGGACGAGAACCAGTATTCACTTGATGAGGTCGGTCAGGCCTATGCGCGGCTGGAAAGCCGCAAAGCGATGGGCAAAGTCGTCGTTGAGAACAATTAAGCCTCTGCCATAAGCGTCTTTGGTTGCTTGCCCAACGCTGTATCCTGATGGTATCCGCCGCTGTTTTCGGCGCGGCATGATCACTCGCCAACAGTTGAGCGCAAGAATGTTCCACCAACGATTCTACCGATCAAGGCTAACACTTTCCGTACTCTTGCTGGCATCCTTTTCGGCTTCCGTGTTTGGCCAGACGAACGACTCGGCCGAGCGGCTTGCCAGGCAATCTTCACAATTTGACGAACAGGTCGTGAAGGTTGCCGAGGGCGTTTACACCTCGGTGGGAACGAGTGTTTCGAATGTAACGATGATTGTTGGCAATGACGGAGTTGTCGTCGTCGACACGGGCATGCAGCTTTCATCGGCAGAGAAGATCGTCAAGCGATTCCGAGAAATCACAGACCTTCCCGTCAAGGCAATCATCTTCACTCACAGCCATGGCGACCACACGCGTGGTGCCGCAGCATTCTTTGGCAAGGAACGCCCCCAAATCTGGGCGCACGCCAATTTTGGATCCGAAGACCGTCCCCTTACCGACGCCGGCATCACTATTCAGCGTCTTCGTGGCGCACGGCAAGCCGGTTTCCGACTCCCGCCCGAACAGCGGATCAACAATGGAATCGCGCCGGCCCGCTACCCTCAACGAGGTGGTAGCATCTTTGCGTCAAAACAAGACACGCGTCCCACTCACCATGTTTCCGAATCCGAGCAGGTGACCATTGCCGGTATCACGATTGAACTAACCACCTCGCTGGGCGAAACCAATGACCAGCTTTCCGTCTGGCTGCCAAAGCAACGGGTGTTGATGGCGGGAGACAACTTTTATCGCTCGTTCCCCAACCTTTATGCCATTCGTGGGACTCCCAATCGAAGTGTCAAACTTTGGGCAGAGAGTCTTGATACGATGCTAGCGCGCGAGCCCGTTGCGTTGATCGGTGGCCACACGTTGCCGGTGATTGGCGAGCAACAAGTTCGCGATGTCCTGACCAACTACCGTGACGCCGTGAAATTCATTCACGACAAAACCGTCGAGGGAATGAATCAAGGAATGACGCCCGACCAGTTGGTCGAATACGTCCAACTCCCCGAGCATCTGGCTTCGGAAGAGTACCTACAACCGTTCTATGGAAACCCGCAGTGGGGCGTGCGCAGCGTCTTTAACTTTTACATGGGCTGGTTCGACGGGAATCCATCGAACCTGTTCCGCCTACCGCGTCGGGAAGAAGCCGAGCGAATGGCATCACTGGCGGGCGGTCAAAAAGAACTCGTTGCCGCAGCAGAGAAGGCTCTCGAAGCGGGTGATGCGCAATGGTGTGCACAGCTTTGCGATCACTTGATTGCTCTGATGCCCGATTCGCCGACACCCAAGACGCTCAAAGCGCGGGCACTCAAGAAGCTCGCCGCGGACATGGTGACGGCGACCGCGAGGAACTATTACCTGTCCGTCGCTGCAGAACTCGAGCAAACGGCCACCCCGTAGCGATTACCAGCCAAGAAACGCCGATGGGAATCGAACCCATTTCGACCGGGTTGCAACCGGTTGCCTGGCCATCTGGCTCCAGCGTTTTGTCTTTTATAGAGACCCTGAAACAGAAGAATCGGTTCGCGGTTTTTAGATGACCCGTTCGGTCGCTTCGACTTACTCGGGCTGCTTCATCTTTTTTTGCAAACGCACGATCGCACGCGACCATAGTTTTCGAGTCGCTTCTGAAGAACGCCCGATGTGTTCGCCAATTTCCGGAAACGAGAGGCGTTGCCAGTTTCGAAGCTCGATCACTTGACGCTCATCCTCGCTTAGATCCGCCATCGCACGAATCAACTGTTCCTCTTGTTCGCGATGGACTGCTGCAGTGGAAGGGGACTCCACTTGGTCGACCAACATTGGACCTCCCGGCGCACTGTTGTCATCTTTGAGTGGACGCTCACGATCGACGCGGCGTTTTTCTGCATGATAGTGGCGATGAGTCTGTTGCAGGTCCTTGATCAGGATGCCGCGTAACCAAGCGAGCAACTCCGTTCGGTTATCACCTTTAAAATCGGCGATGCATCGCTGTGCCGACAACATCGAGTTTTGGACGATATCGGATGCGCCGATCTTCTGGGCAACCTGCCTGTCCAATTCACCGTTGGCGATTGCCAGTAGATAGGGTTGGCAGTCGCGGATGAGCCGTTCCATCGACACACGGCACCCGCCCTTTGCATCGCGGATCAACTGTTCAAAGTCGGTCGTTTGACCGGCCGGGTCCGACGCTTGACTGGCCGGGTCCAACGCTTGACCGGCCGGGTCCAACGTTGGGCTAGCTCGATCGGGCGCGCACCGCGCATCATCCGAAGGCTTAAGAGCCTCTGGAGAGGAAGGGGACGGTCGTGACGGTTCAGGCGTCGGCATCGTTTTCTTGCCACATTCTTTCGCTGCGGACGTTGGACCGCACATTATCATTATGCCTTAAGACCTCGTCGCGACCATCTTTCCTAGGAAGATTACTCATCCAGGGATTTCCCGGTCATCCATCGAAAGCACTACGTTCGACCGGAGATGGCACGACGATTTGCGGATTGAATGTCCGGATTCGGTGCGAGCTGCACCTAGGGAATTGGCACACAATTTCATATCAGTCTGATCGCAGAAATGTCTGACAACGAACCGCTTTCCGAATCCACCTCTCAAACGCCGGGCTCCGAAGAGCGTCCCGCGGTCGATTCTGCGATCGAAGCCGATCTCGAGGAATTACGTCTTCAACTGCGAAAGGACGCCTCGATCGATGGAGAACTTTCGGGCGCGACGCGCGACTTGCTTGAGCTGTTGCACCAAACGGGGCAGCGTCAACGAGGTGCGTCCAGCGATGCCGTGGACGATGAACCCATTGCTGACCTCAATACGCTCCAGCAAGCTGGACTGTTGCCAAAACAGATTGGGCACTACCGAATCGATGAAACGATCGCCAGTGGAGGCATGGGAGTCGTGTTTCGCGCTGGCGACCTCGAGCTCAATCGTGTCGTGGCATTGAAGATGTTGATTGACGGTCCGTTGGCCGATCATGACACGCGAGAACGGTTTCGCGGTGAAGCCGAAGCGGCCGCGCGACTCGATCACCCGGGCATCGTGCCAGTCTTTGAGGTGGGTCAGTATCACGGGCAACCTTTCTTTACGATGGGTTACGTCGAAGGCGAAAGTCTTGCAACGCGCATCGCGTCCAACCCATTGCGACCACGTGAAGCGGCGAGGTTAGCAAGGCAGATCGCTGATGCAATCCAATACGCTCATACAAACGGCGTCGTGCACCGCGATCTCAAACCCAGCAACGTCTTGTTGGATTCGAACGACCAAGCGCGCGTGACCGACTTTGGCCTCGCCCGTCGTGTTGATAGTGACAGCGACCTGACTCGCTCGGGCCAAACACTCGGCACGCCAAGCTACATGTCTCCCGAGCAGGCGGTCGGTGACATCGCGCACGTCGACGCTGCGAGCGACGTCTATTCGATCGGTGCAACGCTGTATGCAATGCTCACGGGTCGACCGCCATTTCAAGCATCCAGTCCGATTGAAACCTTGCGAATGGTCATGGACCTGGATCCGATCGCGCCGCGAGAGTTGAACCCTGCTGTACCCATCGACCTTTCAACCATCTGCTTGAAGTGTCTGCAAAAGAGTGCAGGTGCGCGTTACGAAACCGCGGCCGAACTGGCGGATGACTTGGGCCGGTTCCTTGATGACCAGCCTGTTCACGCGCGGATGCCATCGCGTGCGATTCGTCTATTGCGATGGGGACGTCGACGGCCCATCGCGGCCGCGTTTGCGCTGTTGTTATTGAGCCTCGCGATCGCCGGCCCGCTCGTGGCCATGCGTCAAACGACACTTGTTCGCGAAGCGGAACAGGCGCGCGCCGAAAGCCGACGTGTGCTCTACACCTCGGACATGAATCTCGCGATGCAAGATTGGGAGGACGCGAACATTGAACGGTGCGGCGAATTGCTCAAGCGTCATTTGCCAAACGCCGACGGCGAAGACCTGCGAGGCTTTGAATGGTTCTATCTATGGCGGCTTTGGAAACAGGGCACGATCGAACCAATCTTGCACAACGACCTTCTCGAATCGATTGCACTCTCTCCCGACCAACAAACCCTTGCCGTCGGCGATTTTGATGGCGGCATCACGTTGGTCGAAGCCAGCAGCGGCAAAGCTATACGCAAATGGCAGGCACACCCGTATCGGACGTTCAAACTTGTCTTCTCGCCCGATGGATCCACACTCGCCAGTGCAAGCATCGACAACGAGTCGGCGCTGTGGGATTCCTCCACTGGCAAACTCATACGGAAGCTAAAGGGCGCACGCGTGATCGCCTTTTCAGCCGATGGCAAGAGCGTCGCCCATCGCACGGCCGACACCTCGATTGCAATCCTCGACCGTCTCGACGCCGAACCTCGCATCCTTTCGAATGCCCACTCGAGTTTTATCGGCGACCTTGTTTTTTCGCCGGATGGCTCGCGACTCGCATCGGGCAGTTGGGATTCATCGGTCCGCATTTGGTCGGTCAAATCTGGAACGCTTCAACATGAACGATGGGAACACGCACAGGCTGCGGTTTGGGCGATGGCCTGGTCACCCGATGGAATGTATCTCGCGAGCGGCGATACAGATGGAAAAGTTGTGATCTGGAATGCCAACGAGGGAAAACGTCTCGTTTCGCTCGAACAACATCGCGATCAAGTCAACCAGATTCAGTTCTCTCGCGATTCCAAACGCCTGCTCACCGCCAGCACGGACAACACCATCAAGCTGTGGTCGTTACCTGCCGGGCGACTGCTCAAGAGCTACCAAGGTCACTTCGATGATGTCGTGTCCGTCGTCTTTGCCGATCAATCAGATGCGCTGTATTCGGCGAGCTTTGATGGCGATCTGAAACGCTGGGACTTGAATCGTGATTCGGCCAACGATGTCTTGGACCACCCGACGATCGTGAACGCGGTCGACGTGTCACCCTCAGGAAAGCAACTCGCGTCGATTGCCTTAGATGGAAAGATCCGCATCTGGGATGTCGACCAGGGATCGCTGATTCGAGCTCACGACGCCCACTCGATCGGAGGCTGGGAGCTCGAATGGTTTCAGCTTGAAGGTGTCGACCACATCGTTTCGACCGGAGGTGACGGCGAGCTCAAAATCTGGAAACCGAACGAAGAGAATCACTTAACGCTCATCAAGAGCCTTCCTTGTTACGAGACCATGGACGATGCACCGCGAATCGCAGTGCATCCGAGCGGGGCAAAAATCGCTTACCCTGTGGAACGTTTGAGAATCGCGATCCTTGACTTGCAAACGCAGCAAGTGCAAAACGTTTTCAACGTCGGCAAGGTCGACGCAATTTGCTTTGTGGATGACGATCGAATCGTAGTCAGCTCGTCTAAACTGATTCGATTGTTTGACATCAACACAACGGAAGAGCTGTTTACAACCAGGGGGGACACACGCCGGATCACAGGGCTGCGTGTTTCTCCAGACCAACGCCAACTCGTTTCGGTCGGCTATGACCGAACCGTCAAGATCTGGCAGATTGAGCTACAAAACTCGGAACAACCCCTGCGGTTGTTGAATCGTTTGCGCGGACATTCCAGCCCAGCCACGGCGGTCGTTTACAACCGCAGCGGTTCCTTGATCGCCTCGTCAGGCGAAGAATCGGTTCTTCGCTTGTGGGACGCCAAGCAAAACTATCAGCGGGCGGCGTTCGTGGGACACACTGCCCCAGTAACCGACGTCGCCTTCTCCGATGACGGCCAGCTCATTGCAAGTGCGAGCGTGGATGGATCCGTCCGAATCTGGCGAGCGCCACGTAGTGCGCGCTAAGTCGTTCGAAACCACGTCAACCAAGCCACACGCCCCAGCTTGGTTGACTTAAAACACCACTCGGTTCGAAGGGGCGCTACAGTTCTTCGTCAATGACCTCTTGATGGCGTGACATGATCTAAGGTGCATCGGATTTGGGAAAAAAGTCGAGCTGCCAACTCGACTCGTCATCCAATCGACGTGGCTTGCTGTGAACCGACAGCTTGTCCCCTTGGTGCTTCATCCACTCTGCAAGTCGCTGCTTCAAATTGGCCACACGATCGGCTTGTGCTTGCGAATCAATTAGATTTGTTTGTTCCCAAGGATCACGTTCGACTCGATAGAGTTCCCACTCTGGCCGCTTGAAGTAACGCGTAACAATCTCGGCGGCGTGTGCATCACTTTTTGCCACTTCGCCCCACTCGGTCCAGTAAGCCCCGGCCATCGGTTTGCGATCAAGATCGGAGTGATTCGTGTGAGCGAATTCGGGATGCAGATTGCGGATCAACTTCCAGCGCCGAGTGCGAATGCTGCGCATTGGATAGATGTTCTTCGTGCCGTCTCCGGTGTGTGTGGTAAAGATGACTTCGCGATGCGTTTCCTCTTCGCCCAGCAAGACCTTCAAAAATGAGCGTCCATCGAGGCCCTCGTGTTCTGTCCCGCCCGCAATGTCGATCAACGTTGGCAACAGGTCGATCCAGCTGATCATTGCATCCGACGTTGTCCCCTCAGCAATGCGTCCTGGCCATGAAGCGATAAACGGGACGCGCGTCCCATAGTCGTATAGATTCCATTTGCCAAACGGCCATTGCGAACCATGGTCGCTTGTGTGAATGAAGAGCGCGTCGTCACCCAGCCGTTCTTCGGTGATCGCCCGCAACTCACCGAGGAACGCATCGAGGTCTTTGATCTCTTGGTAGTAGGCGGCGCGATGCTCTCGAGTGGCGGGGGTGTCCAGATGATGGGGCGGCAACTCGACCTCAGCGGGATCGAATGTGGACGGACTGGTCCACGAAACGTGTGGGTTCGAGGTGCCCACGAACAAACACAGCGGCTTGCTCGATTGGCGACTGGACAGGTAATCCCGAACGGCGTCACCCAATTTCGGAATCGTCCTTGCTGCTTGGAAAAAGTCGAAACCATACCTTGCAACCGACCGCCCGTGCGCGACCTTGCCGATCGCAGCAACCTCATAGCCCGCCGACCGCAGATCGCGAATCAACGAGTGGGTCCCCTTTGTTGGAAACGTGTGGTTGGCCTCCGCGCCGTTGCGTGCTGGCATCAAACCCGTCAACAATGCCGCTCGACTCGGAGCGCACGAGGGTGACGCGACGAACGCGTGGGTAAAGGTCATACCCCGTTCCGCCAAACGCTCGAACTGCGGTGTCGGAATGTGATTGTTACCGTAAAGGCTTGAATCACGTTGGGAGTGGTCGTCCGATAGATAGACCACAATGTTCGGGCGACCTTCAGCTGCATCGCAAACCGCGGCTAGTGCCAATACGATTAACAATGGGGTGTAAAAAACCTGTTTCATTGAACACACTCGTTGCTAAAACGATTGAGCTTCGTCGGGACCGGGCGTTGCATAGGCAGGATCTTTGGCTCGAATGTAAACCTCACCATTATCCAAAACGCGAACATCCAGGGGCACAATCGTCACACCCTGTTCGTTGATCGTTTGAGCGTTCTCGCCAAGATCGCGTTTTTCGATGCCTTGGCGTGGAACCGGCGGGACGTTCGCATTAAAAAACGCCGTACACCACCACTTGCCTTCCTTGTCTTGAAAAGGAGTCCCGTGACCAAGAAATCGGCCAGCGAATTTACGCGGTCCGTAGGGGCCAGTGATTTTGTCAGCGACGCAGTAGTAAAGGTTATAGGAACCCTTGCGACCTTGATCGGTTGACCATGCCGTTCCCATGTGAACGTACTTGCCACCAACCTTGATCATCGTGGCGCCTTCGTGACCGATACGATTGATCGATTTACCATCGGGCCCGGGGCGATAACTCGATGGATCAATGCGTGTCGGTTCCGCGGCGTAAGACTTCAAGTCGTCGGTCAGAGCTGCCACCAACGTGTTCCCCCACAGCAAATAGCGAGTTCCGTCGTCATCGGTAAAGAGCGATGGGTCGTGCCGTGCCCCCATGTTGCCATTCATCGGATGCGTCCAAGGACCTCGCAAGTCACGACCTGCGGAAACGACGAGACTGGAGTGACGTTTGGGACAATGCACCAAGGCCCAACGATCACCAAGCCAATGCACTTCGGGGGCCCAGATCAGGCGCTTCGGAATCGACTTACCACTTTTCGCCCTAATGGTGTCATCCACCGTGAAGATCGCACCGAGCGATTCCCATTCGACCAAGTCTTTGCTGCGATAGGCTCGAACCTGGTCCCCAACAATGCTCTCGTCACCGAGCCCGATGTTGTACGGATTGTCTGCTTCGCGTGGATCGCCCGCGCGCGGCTGTGTTCCCGTCAAATAGTAAAACCCGTCGGGGGCAAGAGTGATGTAAGGATCGCGAATCCATCCCGCTTTGATATAGAGTGCGCGATCGTGTGAGCTGAGACCAGAACGAATCGTGGCGGCATTCATCACCGGCCGTGGCTTGCGATCGGTCGGAACTTCGACGAACGCGGTGCGGGGGAATTGCTCCGCTTTGGAGGCCTGCTTTGGTGTTTCAGCAAAAAGCTTCTTGTGCATCCTGGCCAAATGATCGGCAGGAATCTTGATGACCTTGCGATCATAAGTCATCAACCCATTGATCTCGCCCTCGACATCCGTCGTTTGAGTGTAGACGCCACCGGCGATCCCTTTGTCACGAAGCGCATTGAGCATATCGAGTGACTGAAGGTACCGCTGTTTGTATTCCGCTTCGTTCCGCGGAAGTCCACCGTATCCCCAATTGCGACGGTTCGCATCCCACAGATGTTCTTTGACGGGATAGCCGTGCCCGCCAAACTCGCCCATGACTTTGATGTAGTCGTCAAAACGGCCGTTTTCATTTTGTTCAAATGGAAACACAGGGTGCGGGTAATGGTGCGCATCGACGACGTCGCCCACTGGCCAAAAATTCCCGCCGCTCGCGACGTTGACCAACCGTGACGGGTCGCGCTCGACCGTCCATCGCCCAACGTCCATGGTCCGGTGTTGGCCCCAAGCTTCATTGAAAGGGACCCAGCAAACGATCGACGGGTGGCTCTCGAGCGTGGTGATCATGCGATCGAGTTCAAACATGAACTGCTTGTGCTGTGCCGCGGGCCAATTGGCATCGACGGGATTCGGCGCGAGCCGTGTCCAGGCTGGCCAAGCCTTGCCCACACCGCCGCTGACCTGATCTTGCCAGACCATCATTCCAAGTCGATCACAGTGATAGTAATAGCGACGCGGCTCGACCTTGATGTGTTTTCGGATCATGTTAAATCCAGCCTGCTTGAGCCACTCGATGTCAAACAACATCGCTTCATCCGACGGGGGCGTCAGCAGACCGTCGGGCCACCAGCCTTGATCAAGCGGCCCCCAGTGGAAGATCGTTTCGCCGTTGAGCGTGAATCGCCAATGTCCATCGACGTCTTTTACTTTCCCAACGGTGCGAATGCCTGCGTAGGAATTCACATGATCCACTGGCTCGTCATTTGGCCCCAGCAGAGTGACTTCGACGTCGTACAGAAATGGTTCCGATGGCGACCAGAGTTTTGCGTTGTCAATCTTCAATTCGATCTGATCATTGCCTATCTTGCGGGCGACCACGTTGTCGCCATCCTTAACCACGACCGCCACCGAATGCGATCGGTTGCCGACGATCTGCGGGCGAACCGTAATCGAACCTGCTTCGGAAGAGGTGCTGATCTTGACGCTAGCGAAATAGCTGTCCGGAACTTCTTCAAGCCAAACGGTTTGCCAGATACCGGATACCTGGGTGTACCAAATCCCGCGTGCGTCGAGTACTTGCTTGCCACGAAGCTGAAACGCTTCGGTCGCATCCTCGACGCGAACGACCAGTTCGTTTTCGCCATCCTTGATCGCGTCGGTGACGTCGAAGCTAAATGGCGTATTACCGCCAACATGGCTACCGACCGAATGTCCGTTCACGAAAACTTCGCTGCGGTAGTCGACGGCCTCGAAGTTCAATAGCAAACGATTGCCGTCGGACCTTTTCGCGCCGAACGATCGCCGATACCAAAGGGCTTCGGGTTCGTCGAGCAAACGTTGAACGCCGCCAAGCTTCGATTCCAAACAATAGGGGACAAGCAGTTTCCCGTCCCACTGCGATGGCTGCCGGCGTGTTTCGATAGGCGTGACCGCGTAGTCCCAATGCCCGTTGAGGTTCTGCCAATGGTCACGTTGCATTTGAGGACGCGGGTATTCCGTCCAGGCATTCTCGGCCGTGACCGACGCTCCCCATTTCGTGATCAACTCGGAAACAAATGGCGTCGTGCTTCGCTTCGGCTTCGGGAGCTGGGGGACGTTGTTAGCATCGACCAAGTGCACATCAATGAATTGGCCACCGTTGGTCTGTTTGCAGTGCACGGCCATTAGATTCGAACCAGCCTGCAACGCCGACGCCTTGTCGCTGGCAAGGGGAACAACCTTGTACTCGGTGGTGAATCCTTGCAGCGACACGACCAGCGTTCCGTTGAGGAACACCTCAACATCTTCGTCATGGTGAATCAGCAGCGCGGGGTTCGCTGGAACGGCCGTCAGGTCAAACGTTTTGCGCAACCAGATTTGATTGGTCGCCCATGTCGTTCCGACGCGGGAACCCGGCGTGTCTCTCGTACCGAAGCCGCCAAAACTCGCGGTCCAACTTGAGTCATCGAACTCAACGGTGTGCCAATCGGCACGAGGGCGCTTGAGTGTGTGACGCCACTGGTCAACGACGTCTTGGGCGGTCGCCAAAGAGGCCAAGAGACTCAAAAAGCAAAACGCGTTGAATCGGCTTGTTGTCACGAGGTTTTTTCTCATTGAGCTTCATCGGGGCAGGGGTGCGTTGCTGTGGTGGCTGACAACGCTGGGTGGTTTGAATGTAGCTGTGGTGGTGAACCCGAATCGCCGGCGAACTACTTTCGCTTGCCGCGTGAACGTGGCACGGGTTGGGGGTGCTTCCGCAAGATGGCTCTTAATTCGTCGACGACTTCTGGCTTGGACGCGGCCAAGTTTTGCCGCTCGAGTGGATCCGTCTTGTAGTCGTAGAGTTCGTATTCGATGCTCGATTCGTCGCCATTAAAAAGTTTCCACTCCACCAGACGAAACCGCTGCGTTCGAATCGCTCGGCCAAGCTTCTTCTTCGGATAGGCGTGAAAAGCATGGTCGCGCACGCGAACCGCGGGGTCCTTCAAGACAGGTACCAAACTGACGCCATCGATTGGTTGCGGCACATTTGGCGCCGGCAGCCCGGCTAGCTCGGCCAGCGTTGGAAAGATGTCGACGCTTTCGGCAAGCTGTTGGGTTGATCCCCCGGCCACGGCCTGACCGGGCGCGGCAATCAGGATCGGAATCCGGTTGGCTTGTTCGTAATTGGTGTGTTTGGTCCAAATCCCAAGATCACCGAGGTGAAACCCGTGATCTCCCCAAAGCACAACGATCGTGTTGGAGGCAAGTCCCGAGTCATTCAGCTCGTCGAGCACTTTGCCAATCTGAGCATCGACGAAACTCGTGCTGGCGTAGTAGCCATGAATCAGGTTGCGTATGAGCGTTTCGTCGAACTCGGCCCGTGGATCGGTTGGGACCGGTTTGTAGTTCGTGATTTCACCGCCACGCTTTCCCGCAACAGCCGGCGCGTCGGCCGGAAGATCTTCAAACGTCGGCTGCGGCAATGTCTTGGGGTCGTACAAGTCCCAGTACTTCTTGGGGGCACTAAAAGGCAGGTGTGGGCGAGCGAATCCGGCCGCAATGAAGAAGGGCGTCCCTTCCGCTTCGGATCGTTTCTTGGCGGATCGTAGTCGCTTGATCGTTTCGGCCGCGACACGTCCGTCGGCATAACTCGTGTCCGAAACGTCAGGCGACTCGTACGCCGCACCGCGCGGGAGCGATTTGATTTCGCCCAGTCGCTGGTTCGTAAAAAAGGCCTCTTCACGCGTCAGCTTGCCACCGTCGGTGCTCGTCGGTTCAACGTATTCGATCACCTTGTCGTGAAAATGCTTGACGCTGAACGAGTCGCGATCGCCTTCGTTTCCGTGCCCGATATGAAACACCTTGCCAAGCGACTCCGTTCGGTAACCGTGCTTGGCGAAGTACTGTGGCATCGTCACCGCATCTGGCAACACCGAACGCAGCTTACTGCCAAGGCCGTAAAGCCCTGTCGAAGTCGAGTGCGAACCGAGCATCAATGTGAATCGCGAGGGAGCGCAAACCGCTTGGTTGCAGTACGCCAGATCAAATCGCATCCCGCGCGCCGCCAACGCATCAATGTTTGGCGACTTTGCGTGCTTGTCGCCATAGCATCCGAGGGCCGGCTTGAGGTCGTCGACCATAATCAATAGCACGTTCGGACGCTCGTCAGCCTTGGCTGAGCAGACGCCCCAGACAAAGACGGCCAATACGGCAAAGACACCGGTCTTTATCGGGAATGACTCTCTAACAAACCTGTGCATTCTCTTTATCCTCGTGTGCGTTTGGCTCGGCCGATGCCAGTTCGAGTCGATGCATTTCGTCAACGGGCAATTCGATGCCACCGTCGATCAACATGGAACTGCCGGTCATGTAGTCGCTAGCGGGGTCGCACATGAAGACGACTCCGCGTGCGATTTCTTCGGGTTTCCCCAGTCGGCCCCAAGGTAACTCGGATCCTTTTTCCGCGAGCTTTTGTTCGCTGAAGAATCTGCGTTCACCGGGCGTGTCGATCCAACCAGGGTGCATCGTGTTGACACGAATGCGTTTTCCGCAAAGCTCAGTTGCGGCAGTCTTTGCCATCTGGTCGATTGCGGCCTTGGCCATGTTGTAGGCCATTGCACCGGGGATGGGGCGCCAACTGTGAGGCGAACTGACAATTACGATCGATCCACGCGTTTGATCAGCAATCATCTGCCGCGCGGCAGCACGCAAGAGATAGAACGCTCCCCACATCGTCACTTGAATCGTCTTCTCGAACCCCGCCAAATCGGCTTCGTAGAACAGCTCGCGATCACTGTAGGCGGCATTCGAAACCGCGATGTCAATGCAGCCGAACGCGGCGACCGTTTCTTCGACCATCCGATTGACATTCGATTGCACGCCGACATCGGCTGGGGCCAGACGTACCTTGACGCCAAAGTCGAGACATCGGGCCGCGACTTCGTCCGCAGCCTCTTGTGAGCCTCGATAGTTGATCGCCACGTTGGCCCCCGCCTGGGCAAGGGCAACGGCGATTTCAGCGCCGATGCCCTGGCTCGCGCCAGTGACGATCGCATTCTTTCCGCTCAGCCGTTTCATGGGTGCTCGCAATCGAGGTGTGTGGAGAGCCATGAAGCATATCCACAATTCACTCGAGCACCATGAAGCGACGCGTCACGACCCTATAATATTTTGTCACGCCAAATCGGGCCGATGCACGATCCGATCATTTCGGCTTGGTTTGCTGACGAAACTGGCTCGTCGTCATTCCCACAATCCGCTTGAAAACGACGTAGAAATACTCTGGATAGTCGAATCCGCAGAGCGCTGCGATCTGTTCGGCGGGCAAATCGGTCGACAAAATCAATTCCTGCGCCCGCTTGATCTGTACGTTTCGGATCTCTTCCTGCGGTGTACGACCGAGATATTTTCTCAACTGGCGTTCCAACGTGCTTCGCGAAACCTGACTGTTTCGTACGACTTCGGCGACGCTCAAACCACGGCAAGCATTCGCGCGAATGTAGTGCAACGCTGCGGCAACGCTGCGATCGTCGATTGCCACCACATCGGTCGATTGACGCGTTGCAACACCGACCGGAGGAACAAGCTGATTCTGTTGTGAGACTTCTTTGCCATCCATCAACAAGGCAAGCGTCTCGGCCGCTTTGAAACCGACCATCTCTGCATTAGGAACAACGCTCGACAAGGGCGGCGAACAGACGCGGCATAGCAGATCATCGTTGTCCACGCCCACCACCGCGACTTGCTCGGGGACAGCAAGTCCAAGTGTCGAGCAGGCGTCAATGATGTGTTGGCCTCGAACATCATTGCACGTCATCACTGCAAAAGGTGGCTTCATCGTTTTTAGCCACGCAACGATCGACTCCTGCTCCGCCTCCCATGTGCGCGCAGACGGTCCATGCCATGTCGAGTTGTAGCTGTCGCATTCGACGAAACTCTGCTCGCGAAGGTGATTTGCAAAGCCCTCTTCGCGACGCTGCGACCATGCTTCCCCCTTGAAACCGCAGAACCCAAATCGCACGAACCCACGCTCGATCAAATGCTCCGCCCCGATTTCGCCGATTCTCACATCGTCTGATCGAACCTGCGGTAGCTCCGAATCACCGCGGCGGTCGGTCACTTCGACCAACGGCACTTTGGTGCGTGCAATCGCCTCAAGCAGTTTTTGCGTTGTGACGCGAGAGATGATTCCGTCGCCACGCCAATCCTTGAGCCAAGCGGGAGGCTTCTTCCATAGATCACGCTGCTCGAGAAAGACGGACCACTCATCGTGCATCCGCATGTACTGCACGATCCCTGACAACATTTCTCGACCGTAAACGCTTGATGTTTCGACGATCAGGGCGACGTGGCGTTTCTTCATGAAGCCATTTTAGTCGCAACGTCCGCGAACCGACGAGACCAACGTCGCTGCCCCAAATACCGACGACCAGAACCGCCCCGTTGGCCCCCAAGCGACGATTCACCGCACGTTCTCGACGAACATTCGCGAAATGTAGCACCAGTGTCTTCGGCGGTGCACAATGTACACTCATGACCTTCGCCGGTTCGCTCAACATTCGATTGGACTTGCGAAGGTGAGCGCCCCCGTCGCTTACATCCTACCCAGCCCAAGCCCACCACACATTGCTACTCAAATGCCCGCTCGAACTTCGATAGCGCGCCCGTCGATCCTCGTGATCGTCGGGCTCACCCTGTCCTTTTGCTTCTCTGACAATCACTCGCGTGCAGACGACCATCACCCGGAAGACTGGGTGATCGAATCTCAAGAACAGTGGGAACAAAACACAAAGGAATCGCAGGGAATTGAAATCTCGGATGCTTTCGTGAGACCAACCGATCGATCGGGAAAACTCACCAGCATTTTGAAACGCTACCCGTCGAAACGGTCACCCAAATCGATCGTGATTGAACAGTCACCCGAGTGGTTGAATTGGCAGCCGAGTGAGAACCTTGGCCCCGTCAATCTTGGCGATGCCCCGGTGATGTTGAGTCTCGGACCAGACAACTATTGGATGTTCGGCCGGTATGGCGGTGGCCGAAAACGTGGTGACAAGTCGCCGCGTCCCGAATTCAAACCGGAACCGGCGACGCTTGAAGGGTTCGACATTCCGCTTCAAACAACGCGTTTCAAAAACCAATTTGACGCACCTGGAGGACTCAAGCCTCGGCGCGGCGGGTATCACGCTTGGCAAAGCAAAGACATGGTCAATTGGGTTCACCACGGTCCGATCACCGAAAAATTCTCGGCGTGGATGACGACCGCCGAATTCGCTGATGGGAAAGCGTACTTCTACTACGACTTCCCCAACGACCAGGACCCACACGTCTATGTCGACGATGACATGTTTGACGGCTTGCCCGGCGACAACAAGGGAATGGCCTACGACGACCCGACTCATGGTTCTGACTGTGCGATCATTCGAGACCTCGACGGAAAGTTCCACCTTATCGTCGAAGACTGGAGCCCCATCAACGCTCAACGAAATGCGTGGGATTCGCCGCTCGCTGCACACGCCGTCAGCTCAGACGGCATCCAGGATTTCAAAACACTCGCGCCGCCGGTTGATGAACGGACCCAACCGACTGGCAAGATTGGAACTTACAAACATCCCCATTGGGTCAAAGAGCACCCCGAACGCTTCAAGACCAACATTGCGAAGTACGAAATCCACGAGCCCGAGCAGAACGCCTACGGCGATTGGGCCGCGATTTCGATCGGCGGACAATACTACCTGTTCTGTGACTTTGATCCGGCGGCAACCAAAAACATGAGTGTCGGATGGTTCACCTCAAAGAGCCTCGATGAACCATTCAAGTGGTGCGGCAACGTTGGAAAGGGACACCCCGATCCTGACATCATGTTCGCTGAAGGCAAGTTCTATCTGGCGACACAGCAAAAACTGGATTTCACCAGCCCCGGTCCCTGGGTCGAATCGGTCGAAGTGCGAGTTGGCGTCGACACCAACAACGATGGGATGATCAACCAATGGAGCGATTGGAAAGAAGTCAAAGAAACCTACGACTACGTCAAAGGTTTTTCGAAACAGGTGGCAAGAACGCCAGCAACGCTTGACCTTGCCGAACTGCCAGACGGTTTTGGGTTTCAATTTGAAATCAAACTGAAGGACACGACCGAGAACAAGTCCAAACCGGTACTCGATAAGGTCACCCTTGCATTGGAAGCAAGCGAGGCAAACGAATGATGCCGAAGCGACAACGATCGACGTTCGCCTTGGCCGCTTCATTGATCTTCATGATCTCACCCGGAGCATTTGGCATCGGAGCCTCCGGTACCGAAGCCTTTGGTGAAGAGCGAGCGAATCAACACGACGCCACTTCGTCCGACGCGCCAGTCGTGGTTGGCCACGGCGTCGGCCTGTTCAAGATCGGGGCACTGATTGCCCACGACGACTTCGACAATCTCGACAACTGGGGGATACAAGTCCAGAAGAAGTCCGGTTTCGCGCCGGCAAAAGTCGAAGCCAGAAACGGTACGCTTGATTGCCTCTTGCCCGGACGTGGATGCACCATCTGGTTTAAGAAAAAACTCAAGACGCGCGTCGCGATTACCTACGACGTGCTCTGCCCGACTCCCAACCCCGAGACAAAGGGAGTTCGACCGAGAGACATCAACAATTTCTGGATGTGCTCCGACCCGGATGTACCCGACGACTTTTCATCGGCGAGCGGTTTGTTCGATGGGCAGCGGTACACGGGAGCGTTCAAGTCGTACGACAAAATGCATGGTTACTACGCGAGCACAGGCGGCGGACCTGCCGACCGCCCAACCACTCGAATGCGCCGGTACCCTCGTGAGGTCAACGGGAAGCCAACCGAGCACATCGCGTTGACCGACAAGGACGGCCGACCCGGATACCTGCTGACGCCCGACAAATCAACCAAGATCCAGTTGGTCGCTTTTGATGATGTGGTTCAATACATCGTTGATGGAAAACTCGTCTATCAATTTGCGTTGGGCGACAGCGTCCAAATGGAACCTGAAACCCGCAGCCAATCGTCGGTGCCGACAACCTATCAAGCCGACCGTTTTCCCATCTATCGCGAGGGCTACTTTGGTTTTCGGATGGTTGGCACGCACCATATCTATTCGAACTTCAAAGTCCACGCTTTGGTGAAAGACAGCGACGGAAAGCGGCGCCCGACCGTGCGTGTCGACTCACTCGATGGACTGCGCGAAGTCATTTCGAAAAGCGACCAGCAGATCAAGCTGATGCCCGGTCGCTACAAAGTCGCCGATCGAAACGGATTTCATTTCGCCGGCTCAAACAACGACGTCGACCTGACCGACGTTCACATCGAGGTCCCACTTGACGTTGCCTCCGGTCGAAATCTCTTTCGGCTTACCGGAAACCACATCACCCTGCGCGGCGGCACGATCGAGGACACCTATCCCGATGGAAGCACGAAGGTCACCGACTACGGCCGCTACAACCGGGGTCGCAAGTATGGCCGAATGAACGAGATTGTGATCCCGGGCGATGACAACCGCGTCGTCGGCACCAAATTGATTGTTCGCGGCTCGTTTCCGTATGGCTATGGAAACATGTTCGGTATCGGCGCCGGCGCGGTCGTCGGCCTAAGCAAACACTGCGGCATTCAAATCACCGGCAACCGCTGCGTGATTGACGGATGTCATCTGAAAATGGAAGCGTTCGGTCACGCGATCTTTGTTCAAGGCGGCGATCGAACCACGGTCCGCAATACGGTCGTTGAGGGCACGCTTCGCCCAAGCAACGATTGCTACGAAGAAACACACGACGGCGACCTTGCCAAGCGATTCCAATACAAGCTTCAGTGGCCTGAACTGGTCCGCGGTCTGCCCATCCCTCGCGATCACATGATCAACTGCACCGAAGACGGTATTCGCGCCTACAAAGGCGCCGGTGAGATGGTGGTCGAGAACTGCACCGTCAAAAAATGTCGCGGCGGGATCAAACTGTACATGGCCAAAAGTGCGACCGTCACCGACTGCGAGGTGTTGGACTGCGTGGTCCAGGGTTACTCGCTTCCGAGTCGCGGAGTGATCCGAAACTCAAGCGGCAATGCTGCCTACGGCCCTCTCTTGTATGTTCATTCCGACCGGCATACCGGTCAGCAGATCGAATTGACCGTGCATCCATCACCTCACAGTTTGGGCGATCATCCACTGGCGGCGATCAAGGGCCGCGGTCACACAATCAAGTTTGCCCGGTCGGATCAAACCGAATCGGAAACGCCGCGGCCAATCATCGTTGGCTATCCGATGCGATTCGACTTCCTTTGCACCGCCTACCCCGACGTTCCCAAGGGGCTCGAACAACATTTCAAAAAGCACTCTCCAGGCACGTACGTCGCCAGCGACATCACTCTCGTCAACGAAACGACGCATCCGGTGGTGCTTGGTGAATTGTCCGAAAAGAACATCGTCAACAGCGTCGGCGAAGTCCGAGATTTGGGCTCGTCCAATGCGCACCATCAATCACGCTAATCCTCATTCTCGTCACTGACTTTCGCTCCGCTGCGGCGTCAAGACCTAGGCGGCTCGAACCCACGCGTCAGTTCTCGAGCTGCTCGTCCAGCCACAAAGCAACCGCTTCGGCCTTGTGTTGCTTCATCAAGCCGAGATTGTGTCCGACCTTCGGCACCGACTCGAACGTGTGATCGATCTTCAGTTGCTTGAGGTGCGGGACGAGGCGTTTGTGGGGTGCAAACAAACGATCGTCTTCACCAACGACCATGTAGATGCCGATTCGATCGCGAATTTGTTCAACGTGCTTGCGGCTGTAGGCAAAAATGCAATCGTCGCCTTCGGCGCCCCAGTCGATCGCGGCTGAAAACGTCCCCGCCGCACAAAACATCTCGGGGTATTTGAAGGCAAATCTCAAAGAAGCGTCACCTCCCATCGACCAACCCGAGAGCGCGCGTCCTTGTCGCGTTGCCAACGTTCGATAGCTGGCGTCGATGTGCGGGATAAGTTCTTTGATGATGAACGTCTCCGATTTGACGTTTGCCCTGGGATCGCTCCAATCACGATACCGACTGAAGTGGCCACCATTGGGATAGACATAGATCACTTCACCAATCTTGCCTTCGCGAATCAGCCGCCGAATCATCGACGGATCGGCGTCCGACCGCTCGGAACCACTTGCGCCGTGAAAAAAGTAGACAACGGGAAAACGTCGTTGTTTGTCGGTCTCGTAGCTTGGCGGAAGATAGATGTTGTAGCCAACATCGCGATTCATTGCCTCGCTGTGAAGTGTGTGATGCGTCGCGCCGGCGACAGGTTGATCGTCAACCCAAAACCACTCCTCGGGCGGCGCGTTCCAACGTACGCGTTTGCGTTGCTGGGCGTGCAGCGCAGAAACCGAGAAGAAGAACAGCAACGCAATCAGAAAACAACGGTACATGCAGTGGTCCAGGAAGGTGGGGAACTATCGACCGAAGGCGGGATCCCCAGTCTAACCGACCGCCCGGCCGTTCGTGGTATCGAACGATAGCTGGAGTCATCTGCCCGCTCCGCATCACAATCCGCAGGTGGCGATCGCAGCATCAGCCGCAATCGCGATAGCGTGCGGTTCTTGCCATACATAACCGCGAGCTATCGCTCTGCGGCTCATGGTCATCGGGAGCGGCTGTGCGTTTTTGTGCCGTGATCGCGTAATCGGCCGGGCCTTGCTTCGTTTACACGCGTGCTTCCGCCTGTCATGCGGAGCATGACCGACGAAGAGGACGCGGAGCGTCCGATGTGTGCGTTACCACGCTGAGCGTGGTAACGAGGTGGAAACCGCTATCGCTCTGCGGCTCGTGGTTGGCGCACCATCAAGTTGTCATACTCGATCGATTGTCCATTGACCGTGAAACCGAACTTCGTCTTGGTCGGATGGGCGAATCCGGGCGACCGCAGGCTCGTGACCAGTTCATCATCGAGAAACGCCTTCATCACTTCGCCGCGAATGCGAATTCGAAGTGTGTACCACACGCCCTGCTTGAGATCGATCTTTGCCGAGGCTTGTGTTCGCTCGAGCAGCGCCTTGAGCTTCGTCGCCTCTTCGGGCGCCAGATTGGGATCTTTGCGAAGCTTGCGAACTTCGAGGTTCATGCCACCGAGTTTGTCATCGCTGATACGAATGAAACGCGGAAAAACCGAAGCTCGACAGATGTGTCCCGCATGTACCGATGCTTCATTGGCGTCGTCAATCACAAAGTTAAAACTCTTGCCACCGTCAAAGCGAAAATCAAACTCGATATCGATGTCGTCAAAGTCGATCTCCGTACGAATCACAGCGCCGTGGTCGTCACGCGTTTGCTTGCCCACCAACACGCCGTCGCGAACCGTCCATGCGTCTTCGTGACCGAGACTCGTTTTGTAATCACCGCCAATCTCGCCGCGTCCTTCATAATCATCGTGGAAGGTCAGTTTCCACTTCGACTGTGTTTGCGTCGTCGCGGTAAGCCTTTTATCGCTGCGTGGGTTTTCGACACCCGGCCCGTTCTTGCCGTGCAGTTTCTGGTTGAATCGGGGCAGGAGCGATTCGAGTTTGTCTCGTTCCTCGCGATGATCGTGAGAAACGGCCTCCCAATCAGTGATCGGCTTGAAACTGATCAGGTCATCCGGTGTCTGCGCGACGTCCCACCACTTGCCGCGGCCATCACGCATGACATTTTCCCCACGAATAATCTGCTCGCCATCCTTGTAACCGTAAAGCCACTCGCGGTGACTCGGTTTGTCGCCAAACAAAAAAGGCACCAAGCTTTCGCCGTTGATCTCGTAGTTATCGGGCAGCTCAACGCCCGTCAGTTGAGCGATGGTGGGCAAGAAGTCTGACAGATTGACGAGTGCGTCTTGTGCGCCGCGCCGGGTCATCCCCGGTGCATGAATGATCAACGGGACGTGCGTCCCCTTTTGACGATCGGTGCTGTTCTTGCCATACCCGCTTGTGCCGTTGTCGCTACAGAAAATGAAGATCGTGTTGTCGGCGATGCCAAGGTCACGAAGTTTGTATTGGTAAAGCCACGTTTGATAATCGAGATAGTTGATGTGGTGATGAATTCCCGAGGGCGTCACGGTGCCATGGGTCTCGTATTGGCCCTCATCGCCCGTGATCTTTGGCTCGGTGCGAATGTAACGCTGACCATCCCAACGAATCACCGGCGTGCCAGGCCACTTGCTCGTCGAATCGGGGTTGAGCCAATCAAAGGCATCATGCCCTAGATGGGAAGTGTGGTAGAAAAAAACGGTTTGTCATTTGCGGCGTGTTTTTCCATGAAGTCGAAGATGAAATCGAGTTCGACATCGGGACCATAGGTGGACACCCCAAAACTCGCTTCGGACTGGGGCGAGTTCGGCCACCACTGAAAACCCTTGCCGCCATGGTTCATCAATCGGACATGCGGGAAAAAGTACCAACCATGTTGCTGGTAGGTGTCCACGGGCAGGTTGGTGTCTGCATTTAAGAGCACTCGTTGGCCGTCGACCTTTTTGGTGATGTGTTTGAAATCGGTGTAGGGGTTGTCCTTGTCCGACAGCCCGCCTGGAGTGAAGCAGCCTTGGTCGAAGCCGAACCGACGGAGATCGCCGGCCATCTGAGTTTTGCCGGCCCAATAGGTTGCATAGCCGGCTTGCTGGGCGACATGACCGATTTGAGTCGGCGAACTCAGGTAGAGAGGCCAAGTCGATTCTTTGCCAGTTTCATCGACATACTTTCCTTTCGATTTGTTGCCCCACCATTTGTGCAAGTGAGCGTACCGACCAGTCATCATCATCGCGCGACTCGGCGAGCAAACGACCGATGCCCAAGCAGTCTTGAACCAACAACCTTGTTCGGCAAGCTTGTCGAGCACTGGAGTGGATGCTCGGTACTTCTCATCACTCGTCGTTCCGCCGGTCGGTGGACTCCAGACCGAGGAACCGTACAGCGGTAACTCGCGCGCGCTAATGTCGTCGGCAAACAACAGAACGATGTTTGGCTTCCGCTCGGCAGCGACCGCAGAGGTCGCCGACAGCAGCAGTAGAAAAAGAAAGGTGGCGGCAGCTTTCATGGCGGGAATTCAGGGTAGGGTTTGGTTTTCTGAGCCGCGACTCGCGTAGGTCATGCTGTGCATGACACTCTCCTTGTGAGAGTCGGGCTCTCAGGCCCGGTGAGGGGCACCTCGGACGGCCCTCCCCGGGCTTTAGCGCCCGACCCTCCCACAAGTGGGAGGGTAATTCCTGTTGAAACCGCGAGGCGACTCACTTCAGTGGGATTTGGACATTGAATCCATTGGCTTTGTCACGTGTCTTGGCGCCAGCACAGAACAATGCGATCGGTTTGCCATTTTCGAACAACAGTTGTGGCCGTTCCATAATGACAAGCTCTTCGCGGCTACCGTCCTGCCAGGTGAATCCAGGTGCGGTGACGAGCAGGTTCTTTGCGGGCTCCCAATTGATTCCGTCGTTTGACTGGAACAAGGCCAGAGTAAACCCCTTGATCCCAGTAAAGTGCCCGTTGCGATCTTTCACGATGGCCCAATAGCGATCCTCGCCGTACCAAATGTAGGGATCTTCGGCCGCAAAGCGTTCGCCGGGCACGGCAAACGGCTGGACGTCGAGCTTTTCGAATGGCCCGGTTGGATGATCCGCCAACGCGACGGATGCACCGACTGGACCACCGGAGGGCATCTTCAATTTCTTTGCGACCGTTTTGTAGACCATCAACACACCACCATCGGGTCGAACGGTGATCGCTGGATTGGAAACGCAAAGGGCATCGATCGCGTTTGGATCGGCACTGATGTCAACGACCGGTTTGTCAAAACGTTTCCAAGGCCCCGATGGCGAGTCGGCGACGGCGACGCCGATTCGTTGTTGATTGCGGTGGTCCCAATTGAGCGGCTTGACGACGGTTTGGTCACCGCGATTGCCCATGTAGTAAAGGTAATACTTGCCGTCGACCTTTAGCACGGTTGGGTTGTGCGTGCACGATCCATCCCAATACGTGTTGCCTCGCGCCGGCAACGCCACGTCGGCATGCTGCCAAGGACCAAACGGACTCTCCGCCACCGCGTGTGCGATTTCGGAATGCGTCACCCATGCTTCGTGCCCCAGCCTGTGTGGCCACCGCGAATAGAAAAGGTGGTACTTGCCGTCGTCGCCCTTGATCGGTGAACCACCCCATATGTCAAACTCTTTCGAGCGAAACACTCCCGTTGCCGGAACAGGCTGGATCATCGCTGGGAAATTCAATTCTGTGACCCCTGCCGGAATCGAGCCCGCATCGACCTTTGGTACCGACAGTTTTCCGTCATCGGCGCCGGGTGCAAAGTTGCTCGTGTGGACTTCGTCGCCACCTTCCCTCGTCCAAGCCACTTCGACTCGTCCGTCGCCAAGCACAATGTCTTGAAGTTTGGTGCGAAGCGCATCGAGCACCGGACGATAGCGATCATCGAAGGCGAGATTGTTGATTTCGCCAGGATCCGTTCGCAAATCGTAAAGCGTCGGCTCGACCTCATTCAGGTCGGCGTCCATCGCCCATTGGACATCTTTGCCGGCGGTCGCTTTCGTCGTCGTGTGCCCGGCGCGTGGACGAATCTTCATAGCGAACTTGTAATCCTTGGTCCGGATCACCGCGCGCGGACCGATCACCCAAGTTGGTTCCGCAATGATGTAGTCACGAGCCGGTATTTCGCCAGCAGCCGTCTTTGCCAAGTCGCGACCGTCAAGGTATTCGTATTCGTCTGCCGAGACGTCAATTCCGGCCGCATTCAAAAAGGTCGGTGCCATGTCGACGAAACAAGTGAAATCGTCGACAACCTTGCCTTCAGGGAACGCCTGCTTGTCGGAAGAGACGACGATTATCGGATTGTGCAGGTCGACGTCGTAGTGCGAGAACTTCGAAACCATCCCGTGTTCGTTCAATCGCCAACCGTGATCGCCACAAACGTAAAGCACCATCCACGGACGCCCCTGCTGATGGCTGTAGTCAATGAATCCATCGACCGCCTTGCCAACGAGCGAGTCGCCGTAAGCACAAAACGCATAGTAGTCGACGATCATCTGCCGCTTTTCGGCGTCGGTGAAATGATCACTCTGTGAGTTCTTGTAAAGCTTCACCAATTGCGGTGGGAAGGACGCCAGCTCTTCCTTGGTGAGCTCAGGGATCTCGTATTCAAGATCCTGAAACTTCTTGCGAAACTCAGCGGGCGGAAGCACGGGCGTATGCGGAAACTCAAACCCGATGTAAGCGAACAGCGGTTTCTCTGAGTTCGGTCCTTCTTGCTTTCGCCCCAGCATGTCCGTGTAGGACTGATTGGCGTGCGACAAGTGGTCGAGCAGCGCGCTGGTAAAACTGCCGTCTCGCGTGCGGTCACCCGTTTGAGGATTCACGCCGCCAAGGATGCTGCCGTTTTGCGTCTCGTCGCCCGGAGCGTATTGTCGCAACAGATCGAGTCGATCCGTGATTTCAACTCGATCATTGGGCGAAGCTTGGACGTTCTCGGGCCAATGAAGCTGCGTCCCGTCTGCGAAAAAGAAAGTCTCGTTCTTCGGCCCCGGTTTGCCCTTGGACCATTTACGTTCGGAATGCCAGTCAACCATCCCCTTTGCGGCAAACTCTTTGCGATAGCCAAGATGCGTTTGGTACAGCGGCGGTTCGGTACCCCCTTTTTGTCCGATGAAGTGTTGGGCACGAATGCCAAGCTTGCCGACCGAAAGGGTTTGATAGCCCGCTTGGTCGCGCAGAATTTCGGGCACCATCGGCCGCCAATGTTTCTGGCCGACAGGATTGTAGTATTCGAAGCCGTAGACACCCGTGCGGTGTGAATAGCGTCCAGTCATCATCAACGTTCGCGACGGTGCGCAACCAGGGTTTTGGTTGAACGTGTTGATGAACGTCGTTCCCATCTTTGCCAACCGATCGACGTTCGGCGAAAGGACTTTCCCCAGCGCACTGTCCGATTTCCCAAATCGCATTTGATTGAAGGCGGCGATCGAATCGACCCGTTGGTCGTCGGTGACAATCCAAAGAATATTGGGAGCGTCAGCGGCCAAAGACCGTGCGACGATGAACAGAACAAATGCAAACGAAATGAGAATTCTCATGGAGACGCTGATAGCGGAAAACGGTGAGTTGTCTTGGGAACCAGTGGGGCTGAGTGCAATCGGCCGCCGATGCACGCATTTCGCGGATGTGGTGGCTGCCTGATCCCCCACGATACTGAGTCGAATCCAACGTGTCGCAGATTAGTGGCAAATCGCACGGCAAAAAAGAGGCCTGCAGGACGGCTCGGTCGCTGAAGAGGTTATGGCAGCGGCGGACTGAAATTGGACACTCTTTCTGAAAAGTTCTTTGAAGTCATGTTCCGTTCAGCAGGTCCACGCTCAGGTTCGTCGTCCCGTCTCGAGGTGCAAAAGCCAGAAGATGATTCGCGATGCCAGACCGTTGTTGACTTCCCCACGCTCTGGCGAGCGTAGCGACGACGGAGATCCTCGGCGTCACTTAGAGGGTTGTTCCGTCGTGCGATAATCCTTGCCATTGATGCTGCCAACCACCGAACGCATCCAGCGACCGAGCTCCTTTTTCATGCGTTGGAACGTTTGCTGATGCTCTGGATCCTGCGCCAAGTCGGTTGACTCCATTGGGTCGCTGGAAAGATTGTAAAGTTCGTAACGTGCGCCATTGATGCGATGCAATTTCCATGGCCAGTCCATCCATGCCGCGTGCCCCTTGGCCGTGTCCTCATCAAACTGAGGGAATTCGTCGACATCTTTGCGCATCCGCTGGGCGTTATGTGGGACCGGAGCGTCTGCCGCCTGCTTGAGCATGATTTCCTTTTCAATGCGGTCGCTCCAGGTCGATTGCCCCTGTTGAAACAGATGCCAAAACCCCATCGCCGATTCGCGCGCATTCGAATTGCCGTCGAGGATCCCGCTGATATCGACACCATCGAGTGGATGTGGCGCGTTGCTTGATACTCCGGCCATCGCCAACAGCGTCGGATAGATGTCGCAGGTCCAGGCTGGAACGGAGGTGCTGCCCTTGAGATCTCGAGCGGGCCATTGAACGATCGCTGGTACTCTCAAGCCGCCTTCGTAAACGCTGCCCTTTCTCTTTCGGCCACCCGAGGTTGCTTCATTAAGTCCGCCGTTGTCGCTGCAATACCAAACGATGGTATTGTCATTGATGCCGAGTGTGACGAGTTCGCGGCGGAGCCTCCCAACCTGTTGGTCAAGCAGCGTGATCTCGCGATAGTAGCCGGCCATCTTCTTTCCGTCGTAAAGTGCCGGACCGTCGGGCACCTCTTGGTGTGGATCGTGTGGCGACGGAAACCAAACCACCATGAACATGGGTTGTTCGCCCCGCGCATGCCTGCCCAAAAAGTCGATCGCGTCGTCCATCGAGATGACCGAACCTTTCCCCTTGCGATGTTCAATCGTGCCGTTGCGGCTGAGGTAGGGATCGTTGTCGAAAAAGTTCAAACCAATGACCCACTCGTCAAATCCCATTCCCGTCGGGTTGCAGGGCGAATCGGGCTGGCACGACCCAAGGTGAAACTTGCCAAAGATTCCCGTCTTATACCCGGCCTCTTTCAACGTTTCCGCGATCGTCTGTTCGTGCGGCCGCATGTAGCGTCCGTGGTTGGGCACTTTCGAACGAATGGGATTGCGTCCGGTCATGACGCTCGCTCGTGTCGGCGAACACACTGGTGCCGCGGCATAGAAACGATCAAGGACAAACCCTTCGGCAGCCATTGCGTCGAGCTCCGGCGTCTGGACGAACGGGTGCCCGTTGTAGCCGACGTCTCCCCAACCCTGGTCGTCCGCCATCACAAGAATGATGTTCGGCCTCGTTGACTTGCCTGAGGCATGTTCACCCGTTCGCTCCTCGGGAAGATCGCGCGTCTCGGCGAGCAGAGGAATTGGTAAACAACAGACCAGGAACAACACAGCCAGCGATTTCATTAACGTCTCCTTGCACCTTCTGCACAGCCCGTAGCGACCTTCGCAAGAAGGTGGTTCACTTTCGACAATCACCGCGCCCGGACTGACATTTGAGCGGCAGGACGTTAGTGCTACAGGCTGCAATTGCGCTTCCCACAGGCTTCGAAACTGCGCATTCTAACACTCTCCCTTGGGAGAGTCGGGCTCTAAGGGCCGGAGAGGGCTTGTATGGATGATCCCCTCCCCGGACTTTGCCTCCGCCCCTCCCGCAAGCGCGAGGGTGATTGCTGGAGCGCGCGTTAACTTCAACACACCAACCTTTAAGGCCCGACGCTAGCGCGTTCGGCTCACCCACGCGCGTTCGGCTCACCCACGCGCGTTCGGCGCCCCCAATGGGATGACCGCAGTTTAGTTCTTCCACCCGCGTGGAACTGCGTCGATTCGCCTCATTTTACCCGCGTTTCTTTTCTATACCCCGGTGTATAGAATAGGCCAACACCGCTCGTTGACCAACAAATGAGGCTCGCGATGGACATAACCACAACACGGTGCTTCGATCTTGCCAATGAGATCGACATTCAAGCGGACAGCACGATCAGCAGACCGCTTCATCAAGACGATCGCATCAAGGCGGTTTTGTTCGGCTTTGACGCAGGCCAGGAACTTTCCGAACACACCGCATCGGTCGCTGCGATCATGCACTTCATCGAAGGCGCCGCCGAGGTCACCGTTGACGGCGAGCGGTCAACAGCGGGTGCGGGAAGCTACTTCTACCTCGAGCCAAAAGTACCGCACAGCATTGCTGCCACCGAGCCGACCAAGATGCTGCTCTTGTTGCTCAAAGGTTCATCAACAACGTAAGACTCCATTCGATTCGACGAGGAGACGCATTCATGACGCGCTTAGCACTGATCGTTGCGACCGCTTTTGGCTTGGCGTTCCATGCCGATGGCGACGAGCATTGGGCAAGCTTCCGTAACGCTGGCACTTCGGTCACTGAATCAGAATCACCGCCGCTCTACTGGTCTCCTGAAGACGGCATCGCTTGGCGGACGACCTTGCCTGGCTACGGCCAATCATCGCCGGTCGTCTGGGGCGACACGGCATTCGTCACCTCCAGTGATGGACCTTGGCAAGAACGGCTTCTTGTTCATGCAGTGGACGTAGCAACTGGCGACACGCGGTGGACGAGCGAAGTTGAAGCGACGACGAAGGTTGAAAACTACTTTCGCAACAGCCGCGCGGCACCGACGTGCGTCGTTGACGGCCAGCGCGTCATCTCGTTTTTTGCCAGCGGTGACGTGACGGCGATGGACCACAAAGGCAACCGGCTTTGGTCGACTCCGTTGTTTGTCAAATACGGTGAAGTCGACAACGAACGTGGCACTGCGAGTTCGCCCGCCCAGAACGATCAATATGTCTTTGTTGTTGTCGATCACGGTGGCCCGTCGTACATCGTTGCTCTCGACAAGACCAACGGCAACGTTGTTTGGAAAGCCGATCGCGGTCGTCGCGTCCCTTCATGGTCTTCACCTGCCGTCGTCACCTCGGGTGGCCAAGAACTTGTCGTTGTCAGCTCTGCCGATACCGTAACTGCCTACGATGCAGCAACGGGTGAATCGGTGTGGGAATTGGAAGGCCTTGCCGGAAACCACATTCCCTCGTTGACGATCGCGGACGGAGCCATCTTCACTGGCTCGACCAAGATGCACCACCAAATGAGTGCTGACGAAGAAAACGTTGCTGGTTCCAATTGCCGAATTGATCTCGATGGCAATCGATACAACGTGCGATGGGGCGCCGAGCGAGCCAACTCCTACTACTCATCTCCGCTCGTGTTTGCGGGCTACGTCTACTATGTCAACAAAGCCGGCGTGCTCTATTGCGTCGACGCCGAAAGTGGCCAGCAAGTGTTTGCCAAGCGGATTGGCAACCCATGCTGGGCGTCCGCCATTGGAGTCACAACGAGCAGTGGCGAGCAGTACGTCTACTTCGTCACCAAAAATGGTTTCGCGATTGTGATTCGACCTGGTGACGAATACGAACAACTGACTCGCAATCAACTTTGGGATCGTGAAGAAATGATGGCAGCAGCCGAGTCGGCTCGAAAAGCTCGCGAAGTGAACACGGTACCCGCGGACGAAGCAAAGCCGAAGACGGGACCGGAAGCTGTCTTTACAGGCATGTCCGAATCGTCGCTGCACCAAATGTTCTCCTACGGCGACCCGACCGTTTACGCGACCGTGCTCGTTGGCGATCGTATGTTGATCCGTACGGGCCAACACCTCTACTGCGTCGTCAACTCGCCCACGGTCCAAGCGGATCGTGAGTCGCTGAGACGAGAATACGCCAAGTAGTTCCGCCCCACACACGCTTGAAGGTGTCCCGACGTGCTCTCCAAAACAGCTGAGTATGCATTGCGCGCCGTCGCCAGCATGGCATCGGCCGAAGAACCGTTGTCCGCCGACGTGCTTTGCGAATCGACTCACGTGCCGCGACGTTACCTGACGCGCGTCTTGCAACAGCTTTGCGCTGCCGGACTGACAGGGTCCCGCTCAGGACCGGGAGGCGGTTACGAGTTGGCAGCGTCGCCGTCCGACCTGACGATCCTTGATGTCGTCAATGCCGTATCGCCGATCGAACGCATCACGCACTGCCCGCTCGGGCTTAAATCCCACAAGAAACTCTGCCCACTTCACGCCGAACTCGACAAGGCCTACGCGGCGACTGAAAAAGCGTTCGCTTCCGTGACGATCGAGCAACTCGTCAAATCGAACAGTCCGATCGTCCCGCTTTGCAGCTAGCCGGCATTCTCATTGCCCCTGCCTCGCTCGGGCGATTTTCCTTTGCAAACGTTGCTTCAGCCGCATTTCGACTTCGCGATAGGCTTCGTCGCCGCTTACGTTCTTCTTTCCGAGCGGGTCTTTGGTGCGATCAATCAGTAGCGTTTGTTCGGCGCCCTCTTTGGTGCGCCAGCGACCATATTGAAACGTTTTCGAAGTGATCGTATCGCCTTGTTGAAACCGCGTGTACGCGAGGTCACGATGCTGACTCTGTGGTGAAGCAAGCAGTTCAACGAAACTCTTTCCGTGAATCGACTGCTGATCAAACTCGATTCCTACGAGGCGACACAACGTCGGATGAATGTCGACGAACTCCACAAAGGTCTCCGTTGCCGCCCCTTTTGAGACACCAGGGCCTTTCATCCACATTGCCGTTCGCAGCGCTTCGTGCAGCAACGTGTTCTTCGCCCATTCGTTGTGTTCACCGAGGAGCCATCCGTGGTCGCCGATCACGACGACATACGTGTTGTCGGAAATCTCGAGCGAATCCAATGTGTCGAGGATCCGGCCAAGCAAATCGTCGGCGTGCGTGACGCTCGCATAATAGCCCTGACGCATGTACCGGTGGTATTGATCGGTGTTGTACTTGATCTCACGAGTCAGATCGTGAGTCATCGGAACGTAGGCAAACTGCTCACGCACCGACCGCGAGGCCGCAGGCATGTCCGTCGGACGCTGACGATGCTTGGCAAGCTTGATGCTCTTGAGCGGGTAAGGTTCCCACGTCGATGCCGGCGAATAGAAAGGCATGTGAGGCTTAGCGAAACCACAGGCAATGAAAAAGGGCGCGTCCGCATTGGCAAGTCGTTTGAGATCATCGATTGTCTTTGCCGCGATCAAGCCATCATTCGTTTTCATCGGGTCGACATTGCCCTTTTCAAACATCAGCGGCTTTTTGATCGGCTTGCCACGATCATTCTTTTTCGTTTGGGTCGATGTCTTCAGGAACTCGTAGGATTCGTCGTTGTACGGTGTTCGTCCATTGATTTGCGGTCGCCAAGGTGGCATCGACCAGGATCGATCGGCGGTGTCGTCCTTGTGGTGAAACACTTTGCCATTCGAAATCGTGGTGTAGCCTGCGTCACGAAAACGCTGTGGAAGAGTGACGCGACCGGGTGCATCTTTTTCGGCCCAACACTTGAAGTCGGGAAAACGCTTGGGGGTCGGGTAGAGCGATGTCATCAGGCTCGCTCGCGATGCCCCGCACGTGGGGACTTGGCAGTATGCGTTTTCAAATCGGATGCCCCCTGCCGCCAGCCGATCAAAGTTGGGCGTCCGCATGTGCTCGTGACCGTAGTCGCGCGTCATCGGTTTCAAATCATCGATGTACAACAACAAGACGTTGGGTCGTTTCGCGCTGTCAGAAGCTTTGGCCGACTCGGCCGGACACGCCGAACAAACGATCACTGCGCAAGCGAAAAGGCCTGTCGCAAAGGTGGAAACACGGAACATCATCTTGGTTGATCCTAAGCGTGGTGGTGGCTGTAGTGCATCAATGGTAGTGCCGAATCACTTTGGCACCATGAGAAGCCGCGTCGATGCGATGAGATCGCTTGTCGAAGGCGGCGGGGGCCGATCGCCAAAAATGGACGCTCTTTCGAGGCGGGCACAAGAACTCAACGAGTCGGTTGCGATCGCGGTCAATTCTGCCAGAACCCGCACTCGATTCCGCCGTGAACGACAATCGCAAACTTGCCATGCGCCGGAATGCTCGTTGCTGGCATCGCAATCTCAGCACCCGTATCCGCAGCCGACTTGACGGCCGCCTCAATGTCATCGACGAGTAGATAGGGTCGCACCACAGGCGTTTCCGTCGGACGAAGTGGCCCGCGAATACCGATCATGCCGCCATCACCTAGCTTCGCAGTGCGAGCACCTCCAAAGCTTGCGATCGGGTCGCTAAAGGTGACGTCGTAGATTTTCGAATACTGACGACAAAGTGCATCGACCTCGGGGGTCACGATCTCAAGGTACTGAACCTTCATGTCGGCAGAACCATCTGAAGCATCCGCCGCAGGTGCAGCTTCCCGATTTTCGTTGTGGGTAGGCGGATCGGCTCCTCTGGCCATTGCAGGAGCAATGCCTGCCGCGACTCCACACCAAAGAACATTTCGACGAGTTAGTTTGGGCATGACATCTTTCATCGTTCGTCGGTTGTTGGCATCTGTTGAAAGTCATATCGCGATCCGTGGGCCACGAGCGCTATTGCGCTGAGTTCGGTTGCGTTGGTGCCCAGGGCTTCGGGCCATCCTTTTTCGCACGCAAGAATTTGGCGTCGACTTCGTCGTACCAACCATGCAACGCCTCTTTCATTCGCTCGACACGCTCGGGATGTTGGCTTGCCACATCGTTGCGTTCACCGATGTCGGTGGCAAGGTTGTAAAGGTGGGATCGACCGTCTTCGAATCGCTCAATCAGTTTCCAGTCCCCGCGCCGGATCGCGCCGCCCGGAAAGCCTCCTTGATTGCTGTAGTGCGGATAATGCCAAAACAGATCCCTGCGATCGAGAGAGCCTCCCTTCAACACGGACACGAGGCTTCGACCGTCGAGGTGTTGGCCGTTGCGCAGTGGACAGCCAGTCAATTCCAACAGGGTCGGGTAAAAATCCATCGTCACAACGGGCACATCGCTGACATGACCGGTGCGTGAAACGCCTGGGGCTCGGATCAAGAATGCTTCGCGGATGCCCCCTTCATAGACCCAACCTTTTCCACCGCGAAGCGGCAGATTGCTCGTTGGTGAACCTTCGGAGGTCGACAGGCCGCCGTTGTCACTGGTCAAACAGACGATCGTGTCGTCGGCGATCCCTAATTCATCGAGCGTATCGAGCACCTTGCCGACCGCTCGATCCATCGACTCGACCATCGCGGCATAGGTCGCGTGTGCTTGCAGAGTTCGCACCTGCCGCTGTTTGGCGTTAGGCCAAACCTGTTCCTCATCTGCAAAGGCAGTTTTGTTGGTCAGTCCCAAACGTCTCGCTTTGGCTTCGTACTTTCGGACCAGATCTTCCGGAGCCATCAACGGCGTGTGAACGCTGTAGAACGCGAGGTACGCGAAGAAGGGCTGGTCTTTGTGTTGGCGAATGAATGACGAGGTTTCGTCGGCAAGTCGTGCCGTCAAGTGTTCCCCTTTGGGACCGTCTTCAAGACGAGGGTTTGCGTACGGCGAAAAGTACTTGCCTGCTTTGAAGGGGCCACCCATTTTGTGACCACCCTTGTTGATGTCGAACCCTTGCTTGGTCGGCCAAAAGTTCTCGTCTGGGCCCAGATGCCATTTGCCGGCAAAGAACGTCTTGTAGCCCTCCTCCTTGAATGCTTCGGCAATCGTCACTTCCGACAGCGGCATGCGATTGTTGAGCGGCGCGGGAAGAAAACGCCCTGCGCGTGCCCCCGAAAAGAAGTTCGTGGCGTCGACACGACTTGGATGCTTGCCCGTCATGATGCTGTACCGCGTCGGCGAGCAGACGGGGTTGGCAGCGTAGCCGTTGGTGAACCGAACACCCGAGGCGGCGAGCTTGTCGATATTGGGCGTTTCGTAAAACGTCTTTGGATTGTTCGCGCCAATGTCCATAAACCCGAGGTCATCAACGAGAACAAAGACAACATTCGGCTTGGCTGCGCCGGCCGGTGAGATCAACGCAGCAAAGAACAACAGCAGCATGACGCTGCGCAGGGGGAAAGACATTGGAAGGTGAGCCGTGGCGGGAGGATGGTGGGTCAGCCGTCGATCGTTCGATCGAGCGTTGCAGCGATCGTACCATCCGTGGCGTTGTTCTGCTTGGGACCACCAGCTTGCGCAATGCTCTCTTCTTTGATTCCACGTTCGTGGCGTCCCCACCAGGCGTCGCCATCTTCGGTGGTCCAATCGCGCGCCCCAGGGCATTTTTCAAGCAAGTGAGCCAAGTCGCGCGCGGTCTGCGGTCGTTTGGCGCGTGACTTTTCAAGACACCCCATGATTGCGTCTTCAAGCTGCGGCGAAATCTTGTTCTCGGTTCGCTTGGAGGGTGCAACAGGCGTTTCGTCGACATGCTTTTGGCACAATTCAACGATGCTCGCAGCATCAAAAACACTTTCGCCGGTCAGCAGGAAGTAGCCCACAGCGCCGACGGCATAGATGTCACTACAAGCGTCGACCGACATCGGAGCCTGAATCGCCTCGGGTGACATGTAGAGTGGCGTACCGGTCAACCCACCGCCACTTCCGGATTGCGGGTTCTTTTCGTCATCCATCGCCTTGACCAATCCAAAGTCGAGGACTTTGACGACATCGGGTTGGCATCCACGCCGGCTCAGCATGGTGTTTGCGGGCTTGATATCACGGTGAACGAGACCCTGCGAATGCGCCTCGTAAAGCGAGCCACACATTTGCAACAGAATGTGTATCACTCGACTTTCTTGCTGGGGCCCATAATCTTTGACCAGGGTCTGAAGGTCGATCCCCTCGATGTATTCCATCGCATAGTAGAACACGCCTTCGGGCGTTCGACCGTAGTCGTAAATTGCGATCGTGTTGGGATGCGTCAGCTGGCAAGTGATTTTGACTTCGCGTTCGAATCGCGAGATCGAGGCATCGTTGACCTTATCGATGTCGAGCATTTTGATGGCCGTTGGGCGGCGCATCATGGCGTGGTGGCCTTTGTAAACGATCCCCATCGCGCCAGCACCCAACTTTTCATCAAGTGTGTATTGCCCGAGTTGCTGTGCCTCGACGGCCGCTTTCTGGGCTTCGCGTTGCAAGCGAGCCACGACGACAGTGAAAGCGAAGATCGCAAACGCACTGATGATGAGCAGTGTGTAGAGAACCCAAAAAGCACGCTGCAAAATCACGAGCGGTCGAAACGCTTGGGCCACGTCGACTTCGGTCGCAACGCCGATTTCATATTCCGGCATCCACTTCCACGCGCCCACCACAGGCACACCTCGGTAGTCGTTGTACCCTTCAACGTCGACGTTCGAGTTGCCCGCGATACAGTCAGACGCCATCTTGGTCATGGGCAGTTGCGCGCGGCGCGTTTTGGGTCGGTAGCCTTGCGTCATGTCGCCGCCCGGATCGCGCACCATCACATTGAGAATCGAGTGCGAATCTTCTTGGTCGGGGAGCAAACCGAGCAGGATCATGTCTTCGTCAAAGCGACTGTTGGAAACCATCACACCTTCGGAATCGAATGCGTAGGTTTCGCCCGATTCGCCAACACGTCCGAGTTGCAAGATTTTGGTGAACTCTCGTTCTGGGCGAATTTGCAGCGCCAATGCGCCAACGACCTGAAACGATTCATCGCGCAGCGGCGCGCTGACGTACATTGATGGTTGCCCCATCCGCGTTTTTCCCGATTCCGTTTTCATCATCACGACACTCGGAAAGGGCGGGCAGACGACCGTCTTGCCGTCGAGCGTGCGACTGAGAAAACGATCAAACTCGGGAACTTCCTGCTGGCCAAGCAGGCCTGCGTTGGACGCAGCGACGATCGTCTTCGATTTATCAACCACGAAATAGTTGATGTACTCATGCGACGACATCGCTGGCCCAAGTTCGTCAGCAAGCTGTTTGTGAATCTCGGCTGCCTGGACCGGATCGACTTGCGAATCAAGCAACTGGTAAATCAGTCTGCGGACTTGGGCATCGCGTGCCATCGCATCGGCGTTGGACTGCTGAACCTGGAAATAGTTCTCCAACATCGCCACTTCGACCGACATCAATGCGTAAAGCCCAGAGGACAAATTGCCTTGAATGGTTGATTCAATCGAGCGACGGACGGTGAATCCCGTGATGGACAGGATGACAATCGCGACGATCGGCCAGATCCAGAGTTGCTTCTTTAGAAACAGACCCGCGCGGGTGACGGAGTGGGACATGCTCTTGGAAGCCCAAGTCATATGCCCCTTACGGCGGTTGAGATTGCCGTTGCGTCGGAAGAATTGCGTGAGTTTCATGGGCGGCGCCACCGAGCGGTTGACGGGCTCGAGCCGGTGGAGATGGAGAGCGTTTGGTTAAGTCACTTAGGATAATCACCCGTCGACGATCCGATCGATCAGAAATGGGACGATCGGGTTCGATCTGGCCGACTTCGCCCTCAAAAAACACGTTTTTTGTGTTCTCGCCGATTTCTTCGACGCCCTGACACAATGCGGCAAAAGGATTGGCGGTTCGGACGCCGATTCTGGAACAAACCGCGGGCCAAATGGAAGCCAAAGGGGTTCAATCGCCGCGGCGTCCTTGGCACCTTGCTCGACACCCCTCTATCGTAGAATTGTCAGGCTACTGCAGTAGCGCCGGCTATCGCCGAAGTGTTGGGTCGGCGGTGCGAAAGGGACCTATCAGCCGACCTGCCTGTCTGCCCACCGAATTTTGAAAAGAGCATTTTGAAAAGAGCGATGCAGCCTTTTGACACTCAAAGTCGTACGCGATTCATTTTTGGCGAAGGATGCCTGTCGCGACTGGGCGAATTGGCCGCCGAGTTCCGGCCCCGCTGCGTGCTTGTTGTCAGTGACCCAGGGATCATGGAAGTGGGACACGACGCCGCGGCGGTGAAATCGCTGCGCGATGCCGGGCTACGGGTCGAATCGTTTCACGATTTTGGCGAAAACCCGACTTCCGCCATGGTCGATGCCGGGGTTGCCAAAGCAGCCGAGGTTCAGCCCGACTTGTTGATCGGCCTCGGTGGCGGTAGCAGCATGGACTGCTGTAAAGGAATCAATTTCGTCTACTCGTGCGGCGGAACCATTCACGATTACTGCGGCGTCGGCAAAGCAACCGCTGACATGCTGCCGATGATTGCCGTGCCGACGACGTCGGGAACAGGAAGTGAAGCACAGTCGTTTGCCCTCATTAGCGACGCCGAAACCCATCGCAAAATGCCTTGCGGCGATCCGAGAGCGGCCTGCCGGATCGCGTTGCTGGACCCACTGCTGACCGTCACCCAACCGACCAAGGTCACCGCATTGACCGGGATCGACGCCGTTTCGCATGCGATCGAGACGTATGTCACCAAGCGTCGCAATCCGATGTCGATCACCTACAGTCGCCGCGCCTTCGGGTTGCTTGCCAGTGGGTTTTCGCGAGTCTTGGCGGATGCCAATGACCTTGAAGCACGAAGCCAGATGCAAGTCGGCGCCTGTTTCGCCGGAATGGCAATCGAAACGTCCATGCTCGGTGCCGCACACGCCACTGCCAATCCGCTGACAGCACATCATGACATCACGCATGGACAAGCCGTGGGCATGATGTTGCCAGCGGTGATCCGAATGAACGGCGCAGCCCACGCCGATTGGTATGCCGAACTGGTGCGTGAAATCGAACCAACGGTGACGGCGACCGACGCGCCGGAATACCTCGCCCGATTGGTGACGACATGGCTACGCGAAGCTGGGCTGGCAACCTCGTTTGACGAACTGTCCATCCCTCAATCGGGGATCGACACTTTTGTCGAGGACGCCCTCAAGCAGTGGACCGGCACCTTCAATCCCGTCCCGCTGGATGCCGATCGCACCCGCCAACTCTACCGGTCGGTTGCATAAAACGGATTCTTTTGCCTTGCAACGAGTCCTCAAGAGCCGCTGCCGCAAAGGCGGTGGGCTTCACCATGCCCCGCCGTTGCATTCCGTGAAATCCCGCTGTCGCTGCAAAAGGTGAGGATCGCGAACGATCTACATCGCATTCACGCTTCGTTTCCTTCTTCGCGAGGCATCCGATCGTACAGGGCAAAAATGGTTGGATTGCGCACGGAAAAAAGTTGCTGTGAATCGGCAGTCCTCGATTTGCCCCGACGGCTCCTGTGGTTCAAAATAGAGAGTCTCATCTATGAAATACCGCACAATTGAGTTTTCGCCATGTCGACGCAACCGCCGCCTCCCACCGACGGTCCACAGCAAGAAATGACTGCGGGCGCGACAAACGAATCCGCGGGCGAATTGAATCCGATGCAGGGCGGACGTTGGCGTCTGGTCAAACCCGAAGAATTGCTTCGGCGCGATGTGAAACGCAAAGCAGAGACGGGCAAGGAAAAGCCCAAACCCGTTTTGCGGCTCGAGCGGCGTCAGGAATTGGAACAGCACATTCGTGCCAGTCCTACCGACCTCGAATCGTATATGGAGTTAGCGGCGATTTATCGCGCCGAAGAAAAGCCGCTCGAAGCAAAACGTGTGCTTCAGCAAGCGATCGAGATTTTCCCCGAAGAGATGGAGCTACTTTGGGAATTCGAAGAGGCAACCCTTGCCCGATCACTTCAACAATTGCGGGAAGTGAGCGAGCTTGCCCAGAAGCTCGATACGCTTGAAACCGAGCGTGAACTCAAACGCAGCAAGAACGACTGGGCCTGTCGGCGAATGGATGTCTGCCGCGCTCGTCTCAAACGCGATTCGTCGCTTGTTCATTTGCGGGTCGTGCTTGCCGAAGCGATGTACGACGCCGGTCTCTACGAACCTGCGATCGACGAACTTGATACCGTGCTTGGCAACGACGACCTTTCACCCCAAGCGTACTTGATGAAAGGACGGTGCCTGTTAGCAATCAACCGCGATGTTGAAGCGATGACCTCGTTGCGTGCTGCGGCAATGCGGCGTGCCGTCGTCCCGCCGCTCAAGGTCAAGATCGTCGCCTTGCGATTACTTTGCGAAACCGCCGAACGATTGGGCGTCGAATTGACCCTCAAACAGTATCGCAACCACCTTGAGGCGGCCGAAGCAGAACTCTCGGGGCAATCCGCTTCGTCCTAGCCGAACCGCTGCAATTGCTCCACCTTCGTTTTTCCCCGAACATACTCTTCAAGAACGAAAGCCAAACATGAACCAAGCTGTTGTCGATCCAGAACAACTCAGGCAATTCGCTGGCCACCTGCATCGATTCGCCGAGGAGATGAAGCAGCGTTCTGCAGGCCTCGCTTCGCAGATGAACCAATTGGAGCAAACTTGGCGTGACGAACAGCAACGTAAGTTCGCTGAAGAGTTCACCGACCAGATGCGACAGATGAGTCGGTTGATCAAGACGACCGAACAACACGTCCCCTATTTGTTGCGCAAAGCGGAACAGATCGACGCTTACTTGGGACGCTAGTCTTTTGGGAGCCTGAATGCGGTGGCTGAACGCAGTAATGTCCGAAACATCGATTCGTTGGAAGCGTTCCACGCTGGACTGCTGCGTCTTTCCAGCGATTGGGAGAAGGTCCTTCAAGAGCTTCGGATGCTGGTCCAACGTGCCGAAAGCCATTTCACGCAAGAGCGGCCCGCCTATTGGCGACGGCAGATGCAACTTGCCGAACGCGAGTTGACCGAAGCCAAAGAAACCTTAGCTCAGAAACGCGCCGCCGTGCGTGCTTCGGATCGCATCCCGGCAACCGAAGCAGCCATGCGCGTTCGCAAGGCCGAGCAGCGGGTGCGCGAATGCGATGAGAAGATTCGCGAAGCTCGCAAGTGGTCGATCGAAATCAACAAGCAGTGCGATGATGTGCTTGGCCCGCTTGCCGATGTTGTCGAGCACTGCGAAATCGTCTTGCCCGAAGGGGCACGAGAACTGAAGACCTTGATCGAACACCTGCGCCGTTACGCCGAGCAATCCAAGAACATTTGAGCCACTGGGGGTATGGATGTACGCACCAAGGGACGTACTGAATACGGTGCGTGCAAGCACGGCACCCTACTTCGAGAATCGGCCGTCGCCCGTAGGGTGTGTGCTTGCACGCACCAGGAGTCGGGTTGTTACGGTGCGTGCAAGCACGGCACCCTAATCGGCCAATTTGCATTCGCAAACCCGCCAGACTAAGATCGCTCCCGTTTGAGGCAAGGGTTGGCCAACAACCTTCGCACTCCCTCAACGCTTCTATCTCATCTTTGTCGCGCATGCGGGTCTCTTCCAAATGAAGTCACGGACACACATTCTCTTGGCATTTGCCATCGCCTTGGTATTCGCCTCAACGGTCGAGGCAGGAATCGTACGTGTGAATTGGGAGGGTCGCGTGACCGGACTCCATTTCACTCCTCCTCCGTCGGTCAGCATCGGCGACACAATCAGCGGTTCTTTCACCTACGATTCATCGGATCCTGGTTCGTTCTTTACCGCCGACACGCGTCTTTATGATATGGCCGGCGCCAGCTACACAATCGATTTGCCCGGGCTTCCGACCGAGCACGGTTCTGGGTTACAAGCATCGATCCGAAACAATGCGATCGCCGGCTTAACGGTACTTGATGACATCACCTTCTTCGGCATTCCCCAGAACGTCGGTGACTACGGATTCACGTTCGCCTTCAGAGACTTTGACGCGACAACGCTTAGCGACCTCTCTCTACCGGAGGCGAGCGTTTTCGATCCACCTTTTTTTGCCAACCAAGAGTTTCAGCAGTTGACCATTTCCGAAAGGTCTGGCCCAACGACGATCAACGGGAATGTGATCAACGCGGTCCTGACTTCGGTCAGTGCAACCGATCTGTCGGTCGCCCCCGTTCCTGAACCGGCGTCGCTTGCGACGTTCGCGCTACTCGGCGTGGTTGGAGTGATCGGCGCCCATCGAAAACGACGCCGACAAAACGCGGCATGACAACCGCTTGGTGTGTGCCTGCACGCACCAAGGACGGGTTGTTACGGTGCGTGCAAGCACGCCACCCTACTTTAAGAATGGGTGTGATATCAGATCGGTGTTGGTGCGGGTCGACGCACCAGCTCTCCAGGCTCGCTTTCACGCACTCCAGCATCCAAATCATCCGCCGGTGGTGGCGGAACCGGCAACTGCTCGGGACCGTCGGCGGGCTGGATCGGTTGTTGCGGTGCTTCGCGCGGCTCCAATGGCGGAACCGGTTGCTGGGGTTCAGCCACCGTCGGTGCAGCACCCTGTTGGATGTATTGCCGCAACAGCGCTCGTGTTTCGCTAAAGCCGCGTGCAGCGCGAATGGAACCGAGCTGGCCGTTGCCAACAACACCGTCATAGTTGGCCAAGAGCGACTTCAAGCTTTGCGGATCCACGCGTCGATCGACCGCGTCGACGATCTGACCGGGACCGAGGTACTTCAACCATACATCGCCATCGTCACGGCGCCGGTTCAAACTTTCACCAAGTTGCAATGCCGCGGCGCGAAGTTGTTCGGCAAGCAAGATCGGATCGGATGATCCGACCGGTCGACTCGCCGAATAGGGTTCGACAGGAGGATAAACCTGGACAGGCACAGGCTCGTAAACCGGCACCGGCACCTCAACCACGGGCGGATACACCACCGCCGGCGCGGGCACGACGTACCCCAGCCTTGGATGCACGGGGTAGTAACCGCCGTAGACGCCGGTATCAACAGCAGTGAATGGTGCCCGGACTCGCGCGCCACCCCAGGGTGAGGTGTCGACCGCAACAAAGGGCGCCCGAATGCTGACGCCACCATAAGGTCCGATGCGAACGATTTGAGCATCGGCGGGTGTCGCCAATGCGACAAGCAATAGGCCTGTGACCGATCCGACGAAGTAGCGGAACATGTCTAAGTCTCCCAAGGCACCAATGAGTAAAGGCTGTTTGGTGAGGAAAGGTTGTCTGTTGGTCTCGTTTTCGACCGGTTCGATTCTACCCCATTTACCCCGATTTGTCCCTTTGCCGAAATCGCGGCTAAATTAGATGCGTCATCCAGCCACGACGGCCGCAATTTCCTGCAGCCCACCAATTCATGAGCGAGACGTCGAGATACCGAGAATTCCTTCCCTGTCCCCGATTGCGGCGGCACGTGGCCTGTTACTGGACCTCTCGTGTTCCCGAGCCCTCGGGTGAATACCGAGTCCTGCCAGACGGATGCATCGACATCCTCTTCGACCTTGGCAACCACTCGGCTCCCTCGGCAAGGATGGTGGGAACGATGACGCAGGCACTCCTGTTCCGTCCCACCGGACCGGTGAACCTGGTTGCGGTGCGGTTTCAGCCTGGCGGTGCGGTCCCCTTCCTGGGAATCAATGCCTGTGAAATCACCGATGCTCAACATGAATTGGTGGGGGACTGGGACGTGGGGGATTGGGACATTGCAAGGCTGTGCGAACTCGCGAATGAGCCGAGCATCGGATCGGGCATCCATTCAGGCGTCCGGAACACGACCCGGCCACCTGCCGTCACTGCGGTTGAACAGTTGTTGCTGAACCGCCTGGTCACCCTCCGTTCGTTCGACCGCCGAATCGAATTTGCGGTCCAACAACTTGCTGCTAAAAACCAAACCGTCGAAAACCTTGCACGCGAAATGGACATTTCTCGACAGGGTCTCGGCAAGCTGTTCCGCCAGCAAGTCGGAGTCAGTCCTAAGGTGTTTCAGCGCGTGATGCGTTTACAGCAAGTCGTCGATGTGGTGCAGAACAACCAACCAATCGATTGGACAGCGGTCGCGTTGGATGCCGGATACTACGACCAGTCGCACTTGATCAACGAGTGCCGTCAACTCGCCGGTGTACTGCCGTCACAGCTTTAACGCCTCCGGCCGAAGTCGCGATCGGCGGTTTCCATTTTTCCAAGACGCGTTTGACATCGCCTGCAAGAATCGCCGACTGGCATCCCAACCAGTCCATCCACCGAAAACGCGATTCCCATGAAGCAACTGCCTCTCCTTATCGTTGTCGTCTGCTGTGTGACAAGTCTCGGTGCATTGGTTGTTGGTTGTGAGCGAACCCAATCAACCGATAACTCCACTGAGAAACAAGAAACCATGCAACTTGGATACATGCTTTTTTACGTTGCCGACGTCGACGCGACACTCACCTTCTTTACCGAGGCGTTCGGAGTCGAACGCAAGTTTTATAGCGTCGAAGGGGAAGAAGCCTACGGCGAACTCAACACCGGTGCGACAACGCTCGGTTTCGTCTCTCACACCCTTGCGCGCTCGCAAGGCATCGAGTTCCAACCAAACGATCTTGCGGAATTGGCACCTCCGGTTGACATCGGTTTCGTGACCGATGACGTTCCCGCAGCCTACGATCGCGCGATCGCAGCAGGGTGCACCTGTGTTGCCGAACCCAAGGTCAAACCGTGGGGGCAGACAGTCGCTTACGTGCGCGAGATCAACGGATTCCTTGTTGGAATCAACACACCGATGCCACCGGCGGAGTGAAATTGCCCGGCAAGCGTGTTGTGTTCCCGATAGACTGAAGGTGTCGGCATACTCCGTTCAGGTAGGCCCCGTCATCAACGAGACTCTGGGGGAACACAACGATGCATCGGATCCCACAAGCACTCTTTCTCTCAACGCTCGCATTCGTCCTAGGGTGTCAATCACTTCGCTATGAAGTTGCGTTGACACCGCACCCGGAGGGCATGAAGCGTGAACTGACTTGTTGGAACTTGGCAAGTTCAGGCGATTCCAAAACAGTCATCAATTTCCCTCAAGAAGAACTTGAGCGGATCGCGACGCACTACCCCGAAGCGAGCGTGCCCGCGAACTTGGCACAAAAGCATCGGTTCGAATCGACGTTCGCCGAAAAGATGCCGGGCGACGTCGGCGGTGCTGGTCGATATTCGGTCATCGATGGTCCGTTTGGTTCGACATCCATGTACGTGGAGCGAATTCGAGGGAATGAGGACTACACCGTTGGCGTGAGCGAACGTCTTGAAGCAGTCGATCGTTTGGCGAACCACCTCGTTGGTTGGATGAAGCGGGAACTACAAGGGCATAACGACCTCGACTCGCTGACCCGCTTTCTTGATATCGAACTCCGTCGAGACCTGAAGAACATCAGCCTGCAAATCTGGTCGACATCGAATGACGGCTCGGGCGATGCGACAGCTCAGGCAAGAATTGGCTTGTACTTCATCGAACGCGACTACTTTTCAGCACGCCAGTGGATGGCGCTCACACACGCAGGGAATGCGGACGAACTTTGGTCCGACCTGATTCCGAAACTGCTCGCAGCAAAGTCAGGGATGAATTCGGCCGAAGCGTTCGATTTCCTGGCCGATGAAGAACAGGCGCAAGAGTCCTTCGAGAGTTACCTTGCGTCCACTGCTGAGTATGCGGACGCCGTCTCTCGACAAGAAACCGATGAGGATCAAGACAAACCTGATCCCATGGATTTGATACTGCAGGACTTCCTGCTCGCGTTTCTGTCATCAAGCGGTGGTCGCCATTCTTTGCAACTTACACTTCATTTGGATGACGAGCCAATCGAGACAAACGGCGTTTGGGACGCCGAGGCGAGCCGTGTGGTTTGGGAGGGCAAGATCGGTGTGCTGGAGGGTCCAAAAGGCTCGCCACCTTTCTTCGCTCACGCAACTTGGGCCACACCCGACGTGAAAACGCAAACCAGACGGTTCGGAAAAGTCGTACTCAAGGGGGAAGCGATCAAGCAGTACCAGGACTGGCACGCGTCGCTTGATCATTCGCAGCGTCAGCAATGGAACGCATTTATCGAGACGCTCGACGGAACGGACGTTTGGAAACGAATCCGTCGATTTCGTTTCGATGGCGAACCACCCGTGACCGACGCGCCGGTGACCGAGCACAATGACCTGGCCGCGCTGCCACGCAATCTGATCAAGAACGGTTTGGACGAAAACTGACCGGTAGCAGACGCCCCGATCCGGGTAGCGCCATCGGCTTGCCTATTGTGTACATTCCTTACGCCCCAAAACACTCCGGCAAGTCATTGGATGACTGAGCAAGATCGCCCCCACGAACCTGACGCGCAAGGCAACCCCCAGCCGCAAAGTCCGCAAGCTGATGATGCGACCGATCCTGCTGCGCAAAGCGAGGTCTCCGAGAGTGATTCGCTCGGCTTCGACCATGCTGCCGAAAAGGTAAGGTCGTTCCCGCAACTTCCGGGCGTCTATCTGATGAAGGACCTGGCCGGGATCGTGATCTACGTCGGCAAGGCCAAGAATCTGCGCAGTCGTGCGGGAAGCTATTTTCTTAAAGCGGCGGCCGAAGACCAACGCACGTCCCCGTGGATTCACGAGATCGCGGACATCGACTACGTCGAGTGTGAAAGTGAAGTCGACGCGCTGCTGATGGAATCGAGGCTGATCAAGGATATTCAGCCAAAGCACAACAAGGAACTCAAAGACGACAAGACGTTTCCGTACCTGATGATCACGACGCGCGAAGAGTTCCCGCGTGTGGAAGTGACGCGCGAACCCAAAGCGAAGGGAGTCAAACTCTATGGCCCTTTCGCAAGCGCGGGAGCACTTCGCGGTGCGATTCAAGTACTACAAAAGATCTTCAAATTCCGCACCTGCACGCTCGACATCAGCGAATCGGATGAACGTTGGAATTGGTTCCGTCCGTGTCTGCTCGCGAGCATCAATCAATGCACGGCGCCCTGTAACTTCCGCATTAGCAAGGAAGAGTACCGTCGCGACATCAAACGGCTGCAAACCTTCCTCGAAGGCGGCAAGAAACGCCTACTCAAGGAGATGCATGATGAAATGATGGCGGCCAGCAAGGCACTCGATTTTGAACGAGCCGCTGTGTTGCGTGACGAGATCAATATGCTCGAGCGTCTCGAAGAACGCGGCGAACTCGACACGCACGCCCAGCCCGAAGTCTTTTACATTGATCCCAAGAAGGGATTGGCCGGGCTTCGCAAAGTCCTCGAATTGCCTGAAACGCCGCGTGTGATCGAAGGAGTCGATATCGCCCATCTCGGTGGCGGCGAAACGGTTGCGAGTTTGGTTCAATTCATCGACGGCCTTCCTTTCAAACCAGGATACCGGCGATTTCGAATTCAAGATGTTGACGGCATCGACGACTTTCGGAGCATCTACGAAGTCGTCTCACGACGTTTCCGCAAGCTCTCCGACTCGGGTGAATCCTTTCCCGACATCCTGTTGATTGATGGTGGCAAAGGACAGCTCAACGCGGCGATGGCGGCGTTTCGCGACCAAGACATCACGCCGCCGGCCGTCATTTCGCTTGCCAAACGCGAAGAAGAGATTTTTCGTCCTGGTGAATCGGAGCCCCTTCGATTGTCGCGAAATGCGTTTGCGCTTCGGTTACTTCAATACGTGCGAGACGAATCACACCGATTCGCACAGCACTATCATCACATCCTGCGTTCTAAGTCGACCTTTGATCGGTGAGACGTGTTCCCAGCCCGTGAGCCGAACGCGCTAGCGTCGGTGTTGCATTCGATGCCCGTAGCTACCTTCGCCAGAAGGTGGTTCCCGTTGCTATACCCCTTCCCACGATCACCACGCTCTGGCGAGCGTAGCTACGTTGAGTGCAACGCCCGACGCTAGCGCGTTCGGCTCAGCCTTGTCGCGCTCGCTCGGTGTCCGATTCGATGCCCGTAGCTACCTTCGCCAGAAGGTGGTTCCCGTTGCCATACCCCTTCCCACGATCACCACGCTCTGGCGAGCGTAGCTACGTTGAGTGCAGCGCCCGACGCTTGCTAGCGCGTTCGACTTGTAAAAGAGCCAAGTACCATGCCGGATCTGTGTCGCTGTCGCTCCTTGATCCGGCCTACAGACTGAACCTATTTGGTTTGAAAAACGTCCATCAATCTGCGACCGTAAAACGCTGTAAATCGCGGTCTAGCAACTCGTTTTGCCCAGCGGTTTGCCCAGCGGCATCACAAAAAATCCCCCTGCCGCAATCGCCGATTTGAAGTAGACTGTTAGAGACGGTCGAGCCTGTTTCTGTCCACCTTTCCCATCCCTTTTTGCGGGCTCGACAAACTGCGGAGGAACCCCACTTTACCGTGCGTGAACCAATCAAAGTCCAAGATGATTCGCCCGAGCGTAGCATCTTGGCACGGCTGATCTTGCCAGATGACCGCGTACCGGCAGATCCGCTCGAGGAACTCTATGGCTTGGCGACGACCGCCGGAACAGAAGTGGTCGACGAACTCGTCCAGCGACGACCAACCGCTGATCATTCGACCTACCTGGGAAAGGGCAAGGTTGAAGAGTTGCGTCTGATGGTCGAACGGCACAACGCTGATGTGATCGTGTTTGATAATGATCTGACACCGGCACAGGTTCGCAACTTGGAAAAGTCAACCAAAGCCAAAGTGCTCGATCGGACGGAGTTGATCCTCGATATCTTCGCCGCGGGCGCACGGACGTACGAATCGCGTTTAGCCATCGAGCTTGCCCAGCTCGAGTATTCACTTCCGCGACTCAAACGCATGTGGACCCACTTGTCGCGACAAGCGATGGGTGTCGGGATGCGTGGTCCTGGTGAAAAGCAACTTGAAGTTGACCGCCGGTTGGCTCAAAAGCGCATTCACGACCTCAAGCAAGAACTCTCAAAAGTCGAACGTCGACGCGAGCAACAGGTGCTCGGTCGCAAAGAAGCGCCTACGGTTTCGCTTGTCGGCTACACCAATGCCGGCAAAAGTACGTTGATGAACGCGCTCACCGAAGCGGACGTGTTGGCCGAAGACAAACTGTTCGCGACCCTTGATACCCGAACGCGGCGATGGAACCTTGCCGGTTGGGGCACGGTGCTGCTGAGCGATACGGTCGGGTTCATTCGAGACCTCCCCCACTCGTTGGTCGCCAGTTTTAAATCCACGTTGGAAGAAACGCGTCAAGCCGAACTGCTGCTTCATGTTGCCGATGCGAGCAGCCCGACGGTGTTCGACCAGATCTCTGCCGTCTATCGAGTTTTGAAAGAACTTGACATTGACGAAAAGGACACATTACTGGTCCTGAACAAGGTCGATGCGATTCACCAACCCGCCGTGCTCAACCGCGTGCTCGATCGCTATCCAAATGCGATTCCCGTCAGTGCTCGTAGCAAGAAAGGTTTCGTGCAGCTGACCGAAGCAGTGGGCCAAGCGCTCGGGCGCGAGTTTGCTGATGTGGAAGTGGATGTCTCACCCGCGGACGGAAAGTTACTCGCCTACCTTGCCAGCAAGGGCGAAGTCCTTTCGCGTGAGTTCGGCGAAACGGTGATCACCGTGCACGTTCGTCTCCCCGCAGCGGCAATGGGACCGGTCTACAAGAGTGCATTGGAAATCCGCGATTTGGGGAACCAGGGCTTGAGCGATGCTGGTTCCGGCAATGAAGCTTCGGGCGACGTGACACAGTCGATGCCGTTGACAGACCCTCCAAGCGAAGTCGCTTAACGCCGCGGCAGTCGGATCTTCGAACATGCGTTGGAAACCTGAAGAATCGGTCGCCATTGTGACCGGTGCCAGCAGCGGAATCGGCGAAGCCCTTTGCGATCTGCTGTTGCAACGAGGCTGTCATGTGGTCGCCGTTGCCCGGCGTGAACGCATCGAATCGATGACCAGCCCGACGGATGCCAAAGTAGTACCCGTCGTCGGCGACATCACCGACGCAAACATCCGCGATCGAGTCGTCGAAGCGGCCAGCGAAATTGGCGGCGGCAAAATCGACTTGCTTGTCAACAATGCCGGGATCGGCGCGATTGGCCCGTTTGCCGACGCAACCGAAGAACGCCTTCGCCGCGTGATGGAAGTCAACTTTTTCGCCCCCGCTGAACTCATCCGCAGCTGCCTTCCCGCATTGCGTCGTGGCCGTGCACCCGTGATTTGCAATGTCAGCAGCGTTTTGGGACACCGTGCCGTGCCTGACAAAAGCGAGTACTGCGCGAGCAAGTTTGCGATGCACGGGTTGAGCGATTCCCTGCGAGCCGAACTGACCGGCGACGGCATCCAAGTCACACTTGTCAGTCCCAGCACGACGCGTAGTGAGTTCTTCGATTCTCTAATCGAAACAGACGCATCGGCGAAATCGAACAGTATCGGCAGTTGGGCGCCCGAGCGTGTGGCCCGAGCCACTCTCGCCGCCATCTGCGCTCGTCGCAGCGAAGTCATCCTAAGCGTCGGCGGCAAGGCGCTCGTTTACGCCGATCGCCTTGCACCCCCGATCATGAATCATCTTCTTGGACGCGGCAAATAGGTTTGCCGGTGCCAGTCACGACGTGACGGATCACGACGTGACCATCGACCGCTTCGCTTGCGCCGGGTTGAAGGTGCACTCGAGTTGCTCGCGGTGCTTTTTGAACCATGTGGCAACCAACGACAATGTGTGCGGGTAAGCGCCGTGCCCCCGGTCGATCTGATTTGACATTGCCGATTGCCATTGCTTCAACGTCGGCTCGATCGCTGCAAAGTCTTCGGGTCGCCGAGGGGCGACGATGGCATCGGCGATTTCACCACAGTGGATCAAATACCACGTTCCGCAACCATCGTACCCGGGCACTCCGTAAATGAAGGTGAACTTGCGGCGTGCCCGCGCGAGCATCATCAGTTTGCGGTAAACGTACTTGACCGATTTGAGTGTCTCGTGGGCACGCCCGGCGAGTTCGTATTGGCGATTGTTGATCGCGGTATCCATCTGTTCTTGAATGACGGTCAGTGGTTCGTCATTGAAACCATCAAGAAAGCTCTCGGCAGCACTCACTTGCGCATCGTACGCTTCGCGCGTACACGCCGCGGCACACGGACCGCTGCAGGTCCCGATTTCAAGCCGCAAACAACCTGGACGGTACTCGAGATCAAATAGCTGTAACTGGTCAGCAAAGCGAAACTCTTGTTGCTGGCTGCAGTCGCGGAGCCGAAACACTTTGTTAAGAGAGTCGACCGCTTGCGCCATTCGCCCCGCGCCGTGAAAGGGGCCTTCGACGGCGACACAATCGGTCGGCGGTTTGGGGCTGAGGAAGAAGTAGGCCGCTGGCGAACGCCCGAGACACAGATAGACAGGTCGTTGACGTTTGGGAACGCCTTGCACATTCCAGCGTGGACTGAACATGCGGATCAATTGTTGCTCGCGCGCGAGTGCGGCAAACTCGCTCGGCTGAGTCTCCCACTGGATCGCTCGAGCGGCCTCGATGATCCGTCCACCTTTTTCTTCGGCATTGGATGCCGCAAAGTAGCTCAGCAAACGCGACCGCAACGATTTACTCTTGCCGACGTAGATCAATTGGCCTTTGCGATCGAGCATTCCATAGACACCTGGAACGCGCGGACAGGCCTGCATGACCCGTCGACGAAGGTCATCGGTCGAACGTCCGCCGACCGCGTCGATGGGACGCGGCGGATGCGGATTGAGTGGATCGACGCCAAAGCCGAACGCAGGCTCTTCGCGCCACATCGCCTCCATGCCGATTCATCCCTGAAGTTGTGTGAACTACCACCCAAAGGAGTCCTGTTGGTAGATCACCGCACTCCTTTGGCAAACTCTGAGAGGGCATTATGCGCGATTTTTGTTCGCCGTCCCATGCCGTATCGGCAGGAGAGAGTGCTTGCAATTCGCCCTTCGCACCACGTCCTTTCCAAGCTTTTCCCGCGCCCGTAGCTACCTTCGCCAGAAGGTGGCTTTTATCGTTAGACCGCTTTCCACAGTCACCAAGCTCTGGCGAGCGTCGCAACGATGGGTACCAAGGCCCGACGCTAGCGCGTTCGGCTCACAGAGAATCGCAGCCTCTCCTCGAAAGCAGGGTCGACCGGCAGAAGATCCCGGCTAAAGCTCGGTACTACGAACGGGTAGCTTGTTAGAAACGACCGCTTGCAGCCAGCCCTACTCGCGTTCCCACGAGATCGCGAGCACGCGAGCGGTGACCAGCAAGACGATTGCGGTGGTGAGCAGGACGGCAAGTTGTGGCGCCAGGGATGCGGCAGGAAGGTCGCGCCAAAAGACTTTGTTGTAGCCGTCGAGCGCCCAAGCATTGAACGTCCACAAACCGATTTCCTGCAACGACTCGCTCATCACGTATCGCGGCACCATCGAACCGCCCAATGCGCTCATCGTCAGCACAAGGATCACTGACAGACCGTTGAGCTGTCCGCGCGTTTTGCAAAGCGTCGCCAACAACAAACCAAACGCGGAGGCAGCCGATGCGGTCACGACGGTCATCATCAAGAAGCCATCCAAGTGGCCCAGCAGATCGACGCCAAATACGATCTGCGCCCAAACAAACATCACCGATACTTGCAACACACCGATTGCGGACAAGTAGAACCACTTGCCAAGGATCAAATGGTCCATGGTCATTTTGGTAGACAACAATCGGTCGAGTGTGCGGTTCTCGCGTTCTTCAAGCAGCGCGCCGCCGCCCGAGGTCGCGCCAAAGAGGAGAAACATCACCGCGATCCCCGCGGCGTACATACTGACCACAGGATTCGACTTTCCCTTCGCCATCACATCGACCAACTCGACGGGGCTCGCGATGTCACCCGCTTGCTCTGGCGCGGGATCGACTTCGGCTGCGGGAGCATGCTCGGGTGCGGGATCGTATTGGGGCGTCGTGTCGGCGACCACCGATGGCATGTGCTGGGTGATTGACTTTGAGGCAGACATGCGTTGCTTTGCTTCGACGATCAAGAGCGCTTTGCTGACCACCGCGCTGGCGACTTGGCCCGCGATCTGGTCTGACGCGTCGCTGAGGATTTCGGCATGGAGGCGTCCATCCTTTTCTTGCAAGCGAATCGCAAGCGTCGCGTTGCCGCGACGAACAAGTTGTTGGCACTCTTCGCGCGTCAGTGTGGTTTTGGATTCGCCTTCGTTCATCAACCGAAACGTCGAACCCTGTTCGAGTTGACTGAGAACGGCCTCGCTTTGCGGCGATTGCACGTCGTCAGTGATCACCACGCGTAGTTTTGGAGTCGCGCCGCTGCCGACGCCACCGCCAAAGATCACGGCAAAGACGCTGAAGAATGCGATTGGAACGACAAACGTCAGCACGAGCTCCACGCGGTTGTGTAGCAAACGACGAACATTGGTGAGAAAGACTTCGAAGACCATTGCACCCTCAATCACGCAGCTCGTGTCCGGTCAGGTGGAGAAACACGTGGTGCAATGTTGGTGAATGCACTTGAACGTCGGATACTTCGTAACCCGATTGCCGTGCGGCGTCGAGCAACATTGGCAACTCGTGCGACGCGTTTTGGATTCGAGTGGAAACGACCTGTTGCCCGGTTCGCCCAAGAGGATGCTTGCCAGCGGCATGCGACATGATCGGTTGACTCAGCGGCCGATCAATTCTCAGGCTGACCATTCGCTGACTGCCAACCGTCTTGTCGATCAATTCGTCCAATGTTCCATCAGCGATCACTTGGCCCTTGTCCACGATCACGATCCGATCACTGCGCTGCTGAGCTTCATCCAGATGATGTGTCGTCAATAAGATCGTGGTGCCAAGCTGATTCAACTCATCAAGCATTTCGAAGATGCGTTGACGGCTTTGCGGGTCGACTCCGACGGTTGGTTCATCCAATAGCAACACGCGTGGGCGATGCATCACGCCGCAAGCGAGGTTGACCCGGCGCTGCATCCCGCCAGAAAACGTGCCGACCAAATCGCCCGCTCGATCTTCCAATCCGGTCCAGGCGAGTGCCCAGTCAACTCGATGGCGCAGCTCGTTGCGTTTTAGACCCGAAAACCGCCCAAAGGCCCAGAGGTTTTCGCGAGTGGTCAAGTCACCGTAGAGTGCGATTTCCTGAGGGACCAAACCGATCGTCGTCGCGATGGTCGCATCGGTCGCCGGTGCACCGAAAAGATCGATCGAACCCGAGTTGAGCTTGGTTCGGCCGCAAAGGCACCGCACAAGCGTGGTTTTTCCCGCCCCGTTGGGCCCCAGCAAGGCGACGCGTTGGCCCTCAGGGACTGAAAAAGTCATCCCACGAAGCGCATCGATGGCGCCAAACGATTTTCGCACTTGGTTGATATCGACAGCCGAAGTCATCGTGAGATCAATGTCCGGATTGGTACACAGCCTAAAAGCCCAGCTGGTTGAGGAAGCGTAATGCGAAGTCAACGAGCAGCGCGATTCCACGGGTACTTTCGGCTTTTTCTGATGGCGAACGCCAGAGGAGAAATTGCTCGCCCCAAAGCACGCTCCAGTGACCTTCCCCAGAAGGCGGGCGCGCCATTGTGGGCCAATCGACGGCGCCCCACGCTCTAATCAGCTGCACTTTCGTGATAGACTCCGTACGTCCGCTTCCGCAGAGGGGCCAGGCTGTTGATGAATCGCCCTGTTTTGGGAGATAATCGGGGGTGCCCCCGCAGCCGCTTCCCGTGAGCCGCGGCTTCCTTTTCAGACGCCTAGTATCTCCATTTATGTCTACCCCTTCGACGATTGATGGCGAGCCGACCACACCTGAGCCGCCAACCGCATGGCAAGAGAATCACGGTAACTTCTTGGTTGCGTTCGTGATCGTCATTTTTTTGGTCGGTGCTAGCATTTTGGCCTACCGTCAATTGCGATTCGTGCCACCCCGTTTTCCTGACGGGAGTGCGATTCCTGTGGTGGAAGCACAGCCCGACGAACTCGAAGGCACGGTGATGATCCGAGTCACCGGCGCATCAAACAGTCAGGGCATGATGATGATCGCAGTTTACGGCGCATCCGAGGCATTCAATCGCAAGGAACAAGCGAGCCAATTAAATTCGGTCCACATTGAAGAGGGGATCGCATCGTGGGTGGTTGAACGAGACGCATTGCCAGAGCGGCTCGCGGTGGCAGCCTATCACGACGAAGACAACAACGGCGAGCTCAACCGCAATGGCTTTGGCATCCCGACCGAAAGCTATGGTTACTCGCGCGGCGCACGCGGACTCACCGGCCCACCGTCCTTTGAAGAAGCCGTGATCGAGCTACCAGCTGCAGGTGGAACGATCGAGGTCAAGATCAACTAGCCGCGTTGCTGGGATAAGCTCTTCGCATCACCGGACCTGCGATCGCATCCATGACCGCAAACATCGGCCAAACGATCGCCGTCATCGCTGGCCCCACGTACCATTCGGGAAAGGTCGTTGGTGCCAGCAGATGCAGCGGAATCGAAATCAGCGACAACATCAAGATGATGAGCGTGCAGATGACTTGATGTGGCAGCGGTGTTGCTGAGCGTTCGCTCGCACCGTGGCCGCGTACAACGCGTGCCTGCCAGTGTGCGTTGAATGCAGCCCAAACGAATGCTTGACTATGCGGCAGCACGGTCGTCGATGTCACGACCAGCAACAATCCGAGCACACCGACGTAGGTCAGCACTGCACAAGTCGTTCGAGAGACGAATGTGCTGTCAGCATCAGTGGGGACGTTGCCGCTCATCAATACCTATGCGCCCTGTCGACGATCGACACCATCGGAGGTGCCGGGATTGTCGGTCGCTCGGCGGCCACCGCTAAGGTAGTCACTCCATCGTCGTCGACCTCGCGTCTCGGTGGGACCTGGCGCGACCAGGAATACCGTTCCGAGTCCAAACACGAGCCCCGCCATCGACGAACCGAGTGTCAGTTGGCTTCCGCCGGGACCGATGGGATCATCCGCGACACGTGGAGGAGCGAGTTCCGCAATCAGGTTCGTTGCCAGCGCGGCCGAACGTGACGCTTGCGCCTCGGTGAGCGCTTGCTCGGAGTCGGAAAGGTGACGGGTTCGGTTTTTGACTTCGGCATCGATCTTGGCGTAGTCGGTGCGGGCTTGTGCGAGCTCGGCCAATCGATTTGTTAACGTTGCTTGGCGTTCGGCAAGACGCGCAACCCGTTGGCGTGCAAGCCGCAGCGAAGGTTCCATCGCGCGGATCACCGCAGCCGCTTCCTGTTGCATACGTCGAGTGATCTCTTTTTCTGCAGCGACAGCAGCGCGATGTTTCGGATTCTCGGCGGTATAGATTCCCGACAGTTGACTGGCTGCAAGCTGTGCATCAATCAATCCGTCTTTCAACCGTTGAAGCGATGGTTGACTTGCCAAGAGGTCACCGCCACTGATCAAAAGATGTTGTGGGTTATCGGCTCCGGCGGTCAACAATTCGTGCAACGCTTCGAGTCGATCCAATTCCAACTCGGCGGTTTGCCGTTCTATGGTGGTTTGTTCGAGGGTACGACGGTTCGTTCCGTCACCCGAAATGGTGTCATTCAAGTTACGAAGCTCGCCGAGGTCGGAACCGAACTGAACTTCGATCTGCCTTATCCGCTCGGAAGCATCGTCCAAGTTTCTTTCAGCTAGGTCGCGTGCCAAAGACAATTCCGCAATCACGCTATCGGCGCGAACACGCCGTACGTTTTGAAGTTGGGCTGTCAAACTATCGAACATCGCTTCGCAAAACTCGATCGCGCGTTCTTTGTCGTCACTCTTGACTTGCAGGTAAATGACTTCGCTATTGCCAAATTCAGATCCCTTTGGCGCGACGATGTTGACACAATCTGCCGCGATGCCGTCGATCACTTTGCTTGATGGCCAACCCGCATCATCGCCATCGGGCGGTCCGATTTGGCGCAAGGCCGCGCCGACAACTTCGGGGTTCTGTGCCATTTCGAGAATCGTTTCTTGAGCTGCCTTCAACTCGGCCTGACTGCTGAAACGTCCGAGGCGATCCACGGCGCTGGTCGCTTCGTCTCGCACGACAAGCGCTTGGCGTGCTTGCCAAACGTCAGCTCGCAAAAAGGAATAGCACGCGCCCGACACGCCAAACAGCAACGTTGCACCGACCCAAAGGGGTGCAAACAGCACCAAAACGTTGCGAATGTGTTTCCAAGGAATGGGGGTCGACGATGTCATGACGGGCGATTTCCACCGAGTGAACGTGCAATACGCTCAAAGGTAGGTCGCTTTCATGCCCCGTGCCGCGCCAAAGTCGAGTCCCAACGATCGAAACGGTTGTAGTGTTTTGTAGGCCGGATCAAGGAGCGACAGCGACGCAGATCCGGCAATCCCCCACGAGCCGTCCGACCACCGTCCGACCACCGTCCGTCCTCAGGCAGTTCCCCGCAGGGCCGCCGCGGCGTGATCGAGATCCTCAAAAAAAATCGACCGTGCTGTCGCTGTTCCAGCCATCGGTCCGTTTTTGACTGTAGAGCCAGCTGGCGTCGCCTTTTCCTAGGGATTCAATCATGAAGAACATCGTTCTTGCGTTGGCCGTGGCCCTGTTGGCGGCGCCGGAGCCTGCCCAGGCCCAGCAGCCAACGACTGCCCAAATCAAATTCTTCGAAACGAACATCCGCCCGGCGTTGGTCAAGTATTGCTACGACTGCCATAGCGTCGAGGCGGGCGATAGTCGTGCAGGTTTGCTGGTCGATTCACGAATCGGGCTCTTGCAGGGCGGGGACAATGGCCCGGCCGTCGTCCCCGGCGATGCCGAGCAGAGCCTGCTATGGGAAGCGATCAATTGGGACGGCTACGAAATGCCGCCCAGTGAAAAGATGCCTGCATCGGTGATTGCGAAGTTCAAACAGTGGATCGACATGGGAGCACCCGACCCACGAGTCCGCGAACTGCTCGAATTCAAAACCAAAATCACAGCGAAAGAGATCGAGCAGGGACGTAAGGAGCACTGGGCATTCCAACCGCCCAAACGTCGTCCCACGGCCACGATCGATGCTCTTGTTGAAGAAAAACTTGCCGCCGAGGGTTTGCTCGCGTCCGAACCAGCGGACGCCTATTCGTTAGTACGCCGCATCTATTTTGATTTGATCGGTCTGCCGCCGATGCCAAAGGAGATTGAAGCGTTTGTCGTTGCTTTCCGTAGCGATCCCGACGGAGCGGTCAAAGCGAAAGTCGATGAACTCTTGGATCGACCTCAATACGGCGAACGATGGGGACGCCATTGGTTGGATGTTGCTCGTTATGCCGAATCGTCCGGTTCGCGCAACGTGCCATACCCACATGCATGGCGATATCGAAACTATGTCATCGATTCGTTCAACGCAGACACACCCTACGATCGCTTCATCACCGAACAAATCGCAGGCGACTTGCTGCCGGTGAAGAACGACGAGCAGTGGCAGAAGAACTTGATCGCAACCGGGTTTCTTGCCATCGGCTTGAAACACCAGGACCAAAAGAACCCTCGCAAGTTCATGTCCGACATGGTCGACGAACAGATCGACACGATGACTCAGTCGGTACTTGGTTTGACGGTCGCATGCGCGCGATGTCATGACCACAAATACGATCCAATCCCAGCCGACGACTACTACGCTTTGGCGGGGATCATGTACAGCACCAAAACCTATTATGGCACCAGTCGCATCGCGCAAAACCATCGTCCGAGTGACTTGCTATTGCTGCCGGGTGCTGAATCGCAATCCGCTTCAAAAGCGTCCAGTTCGCCAAGATCCGGCAACACATCGATGGCCGCTCTGAATCAGCGGATCGCCGAGCTTGACCAAAAGATGGCGAACATGCGGGGCAAGGATCGTAGGCAGGTCCGCAATCTCCGCAATCGTCTTGCCACTCAACTTGCCGCTCTCAATCCTGACGGGTCGGCCAAAGCGTTTGCGATGGGCGTGCAAGACCTCGGTGAGATGGTCAACGCGAATCTCTTGATCGGCGGCGAAGTCGACAAGCCGGCTCAAGAAGTACCACGCGGGTTCGTTCAGGTGTTTGGCGACTTGAACTTCACAGTTCGTAGCGACACGGCATCCGGCCGATTGGAACTTGCCAAGGCGATGACCTCCAAACGCAATCCATTGACGGCTCGAGTGATGGTCAATCGAATCTGGATGCACTTGCTCGGTAAGCCGCTGGTGGAAACACCAACGAACTTTGGATTTGCGGGAACGGCGCCGACTAACCAAGCTCTGCTGGATCATCTTGCGACGCGATTCATGGATCAGAATTGGAGCATCAAGGCGATGATCCGCGAGATCGTGCTGACCGAAACCTACCAACGAAGTTCGAAATACAACGCCGCCAACTACGAAGTCGATCCCGACAACAAGCTGTTGTGGCGAGCCAACTCGCGACAGATCGATGCCGAATCGATGCGTGACGCCATGCTTGCGATGTCAGGTCGAATCGAGCTCGAGCGTCCTTCGAATTCGCAATCCACCCTCGGACGACGCGGCCCTGCCGACGCGATTGCCGAGGCCCCGCATCGATCCGTTTACCTTCCGATCATCAGGGACAATCTTCCCTCGGCGCTGGACCTTTTCGATTTCCCAGACCCCAACATCCCTAGCGCCGGACGTTCCGAGTCCATCGTGCCGACACAGGCGTTGTACCTCATGAATGGCGATTTCGTTGCGACACAAGCCCAAGGAATGGCTGCGACGCTTGAGCAACACTTCAGCAACCTCGATGACCAAATCCGCATGGCATTCCTTTGGGCGTATGGTCGCCCCGCTACCGCAGAGGAACGACGAGCCAGTGCCGAGTTCTTTCGCGACTTCAAGCCATCGGGCCAATTGGTAGGCCGCGTTGACGGTGCAGCGGTCAGTCGCCGACCCGTTGGAACTGACGGAGCACGCCCGAACCGACGTGGCGGAGCACGCTCGAACCGAGGTGGCGGATCCGGGCCCAGTGCGCCCAGTGCGCGCGGTGGGCGGCGAGGGATGCGTGGCACGACCGAACCGTCGCAATTCATCGCAGCCAACAATCAAACATTTGCCGTGTTCTGCCAAACGTTGATGGCGAGTGCCCGTTTTCGAATCTTGAATTAATCGGTGATTCCAATGAACAAGATCAATCGTCGACAAGCGATTCAAACCATTTCGACGGGCTTCGGTTCGCTCGCTTTCGCCGCGATGGCCACACGCGACGCCCTCGGTGTAGGCTCGCGTGACAATCCGCTTGCGCCGCGGGACACACACTTCCCGGCTCGTGCCAAACGCGTGATCATGCTGTTTATGAATGGGGCGCCCTCCCATGTCGACACGTTCGACTACAAGCCCCAACTGATCAAGGCTGATGGGCAAGCCGGTGGGCGGTCCGGACGCATGATGGCTCCCATCTCGCCATTTCGCCAACGTGGACAAAGTGGTCTGTGGATTTCGGATCTGTTTCCTCATGTCGCCAACCACGCGGATGATCTCTGTTTGATCCGCAGCATGGCGTGTGACCAACCCAACCATCCGACCGCGGAACGCGCCGCCCATACGGGATCAGCGCAGTTTGTTCGTCCGTCACTGGGAGCGTGGAGTGTCTATGGATTGGGGACCGATAACGCCGATTTGCCCGGCTTCGTCATGATGGGCCAAGAGGGTCGCGCGGGCGGCGTTTGTTACGGCAGTTCGTTCCTGCCGGCGCGGTATCAAGCGACCAACGTGAACGCGGGGACTGGCGGATCGGGACGTGGTGCACGCGGCGCGACCTCCTCGGACGAATCCATTCCCAACATCAGCAACCCATCACTCGACGCGCGTTCACAACGCACTCAGCTTGACCTACTCAAAAAACTCAACCAAGCAACATTGAACCAGGAGGTCCACCAGCCTCAAGTCGAAGGCATCATGCAATCGTATGAGTTGGCCTACCGCATGCAATCTTCGATGCCCAACGTGATGGAGTTGTCACAAGAGTCCGAAAGGACAAAAGCGATGTACGGCATCGGCGAACCCGCGACCAACAACTTTGGGACTCAGTGCTTGCTTGCACGTCGCATGGCCGAAGCCGGAGTTCGTTTCATCGAAATCGGCACCAGTGGCTGGGATCACCATTCGGGACTTGCTGAGAGTCTTCCCGAATCCTGCTCGGCAGTCGACAAACCGATTGCGGGTTTGCTGGCCGACTTGAAGCAACGCGGCCTGCTAAAAGACACACTTGTGATCTGGGCCGGCGAATTTGGACGCACGCCACATGGGACGGGCAGTGGTCGCGGCCACAACAGCAAGGGGTACGCGTCTTGGATGGCGGGTGCAGGTGTGAAGGGCGGCTTTAGTTATGGTGCAACGGACGACCTTGGCTACGAAGCGGTTGAAGATCGCATGCACACGCATGATTGGCATGCGACGATCCTGCATCTACTCGGTCTCGATCATGAAAAGCTCACCTACCGATACGCTGGCAGAGACTTTCGGTTGACCAATGTCGCGGGCAAAGTCGCTCACAGCATCTTGGCGTAAGAAAAGAATCTTGGCCTAGGGAAGGGGTACCGATCACTTCTTCGCCGCGCGGTAGCGGACGATCGTGACGACACCGTCGTAGTCGACCTCTTCGAGGGTCGTCTCAATCAGACGTTGCACTTTGTCTGCGTTGCCGCCTCCGGATCCCGCGCCAATCAATGGCATCGCGATGGTTTCGTAGCCGCGGTCTTGGGCAATCGCCAAGGCGTTGCGCACCGATTCGCGGATTGAACGCTCGGACGAACGCCAAAACAGATTGATGCCTGCGACGTGAATGATCGCTTGAAAGGGCAGTCTGCCAGCAGAAGTTTCAACGGCTGAACCGAGTGACATTGCGCCCTGCTTTGCCAATTCCCGAAAGGGCATGGTGCCGCCACGTTTCTTGATCGCGCCCGAAACTCCTTGAGGCAACAGCAACCACCACGGAATAATGTTGCGGTTCCAAGCATTGACGATCACATCGACTTCTTGATCGAGCAAGTCGCCTTCGACGAGCTTCGTTTCCATGAACGATCCTCTGCAGACCCAGCCCAATTCATGTGGGCGTTTGCTGGTCGTTGGCTCTTCGAATGGCTCGATGATCATTCCTGCCGACGATCAATTCCCAGCAATCGTCCACGTGCAACACGAAACCCGATTGTACTTCGTGATCAAAATGCTCGTGGTAGCCTTCGATGTCGGTGTAGGCGATTGCCAATAGCCGCGTTGCGAGTGCGACGAGCCCCGCTCGGTTCCCGTGAATCGAAACGGAACTCAATTGCGGTGGCAAACCAGGCGTTTGCTTCGACTCAGCGGATTCCACCACCATTTCCAGATGTGCGTTCGCATCGAGGGTCTTTTCTGGAATCCCCTGGTCCGACCACGTGAGCGAAACGCAGATGTCTCGTTGCGTCATTGCAATCCCAACACAAAGACGATTCGACTACTCTTCCCAAATCACCTGCGGCTCTTCGACGATCATCAAATTGACCGTGTGAAGCAACGTCCCTTTTTCGAATTGAACGTTCTTGGCTGCGACGGAATACTCGGATGCCGATCGAAAGTAGGCCGTCTGTGCTTCGCTGGCACGGCGCTGGGCATCGAGAAGTTGTTCAAGCGAAACACTCATCCCCGCCTGCCGGTTCGCCTCGAGTGCGGCCAGCGCGTCGCCCGCTGCGACGAAGCGATTGAGATTCAAATCCATTTGGGCGAAAGCACGATCGCATTCCGCGACGACCGACGAAAGGTCGTGAAGCACCTGGCGTTCCTGTTCACGCAGCAGGGCGATGTCGCGAGCGTGTTGCAGCTTGGCGTTTTGCACTGCTGCATGCCCCTGGCGAAAACCAACGGGCAGCTTCAGTTCCAAGCTCGCTTCGTATTCCTGGAAATCCATCGTGCCGAGTTCCCGAAATGCGGATTGCGTTCCGGCAAGGCGTTTGTCCAGACCACGAACGCGATAGATCGTCACCAGATCAAGCGATGGCATCAGAAAATTCTTGGCCGCAAGGATTTCCATCTCGCGGCGTTTGATCGTCAGCCGTTGCTGTTGAAGTTCGCTTCGTTGTTCAATTGCTTCCTTGGCAATCGAATCCCAATCAAAAACCAAGGGCGCCTGGTTCGGATCATCCGCAGGCCTGAGCAATTTGCCGTCGGCAAGCTCCATCCCAATCAACAATCGCAATCGTCGCTCGGCCGCCTGGACACCGCCGGTGCCTGCGAACGTTCCGCCTGAGCTGGCATTGTTGACTTTGGTCCGCTCGTTCAGCTTGCCGGCGATCGCGTCCTGGAGTTCGGACTGAAAACGATAGTACTGTTCACGCGCGAGCGCCTCGGGTGCACCCGCTTTTCGGTCACTGCTGCGATCCGCTTCGTAGCTTTGCCACGTTTTCCGCGCGCGACCGAGTGCGTCGAGTTTGGCATCCATGTCGCGATAGGCAAAGTACAAGTCCCAGTACGCGTTGATCACGTTCGAAACATAGTCGCGTGTCCCCTGGCGAAACTTTGAAGACGTCAGATCGTTTTGCACTTTTGCGATCAGCACGCCGTTGTACACACCGGGCTTGGCACTTGGGCCAGCAATTCGATTGAAGGTCAGTCCGCCACCTTGCAACAATGGCTGTCGTGCTTCGGCGTGCAATTGAGTTTGCCAAGCGCTGTCGGTCAAATTGCCGGTCGCATTGTTGGCGTCGTAATCGGTCACGCTGCGGACGGCGAACTGCGCCCCCGTTGCCGTTCGCTTGGACATCTGAAACACGTAGTCGTGCGTGTCCTGTTTGAATGCCGTTGAACCACCGCCAAAGAAACGGTTATTGAACCGTCGATCGTTGTTTTGGAATTTGCCAAACGCATAGAACTGGGCATCAAAAGCCGAGAGCGCCGCTTCAATGCCTGCTTGCGGGTCGGTTTCGATGATGCCTTTGGTTTCGGTCGTCAACACGGCGCCGGGCGTTCGCAACACGGCCGCCCCCAAATCACGCAACACCTGAGCATTTCCAAGTGCGTAGTGCAGCGTTTCCTCGAGCGTCATGTCGCGATACTCGACACGATCCAAATCGTGAGCGAATCGCAACGTCAGCGGTGCAGTGGGAACTTCGACGAATTCCTTTGGGGGTGCGCCCGCATCGACCTGACACATGATGGCGTCGATGAGCCCGGTGTTGTGACCGATTGTTTCAGGCACGTTGCAATAGGTTCGACACCCCGAGGCAAAGACAAGCACGACCAGCAACCATCGCGCAGCCGCCTCGCGGCAAACCCCGGTCATCGGGATTGGCTGGTGGCGAGTCGCTTTGGTGTTGTTTGCTTTCAAGACGTCCGTCTCTTCACGGGTGAATCGGCAGATCCTGCCTAATCCGCAATGTTTCTCTTTTTCGTACAACCAGACCGAGGGGATTCAGTGAAATCGTCACGATTTGAAGCTTGTTCCCGCGATGTTCGTGAAACAGTGCCTCGATCACCGTCTTGGGCGTGACGCTGGTTAAAATGCGGTGTTTGAGCTGAGTACCATGCTCCCGATCGTCGCCTTTCGCTCCGCGAACGCAGCGCCTGCAAGAACGCAGCTTTTGCGGAGCAAAAGTCGACTATCAATAGCGGCGACCAAGGCAACGATTGCGGAGCAAAGGGCGACGCCGTTGAAACTCGACCGCAAACAACCACCGCCTCTGCGTCTGACAATTTGATGGCACCGTCCGAGCCACAAGCGAACCCCTTCTGGAATGACGCCGAGGCCTTTGTCGCCAACGCGGAAGCGAGCTGCCGTTCGGTCGACCCGACGGACGGTCAGGCCTGCGGCCGCCTTTTCAGTCAAATGCTCCATCAGCTGACTTCGTTTGTCGGAGCAGCATCAGCCACACTCAGTGAAGATGACGGTGAATCGACACGCGTCATCGAGCGCTGCGGCGTGGCGGTCGTTTCGGATCAAGCCCCTTCGGCAGACGTGCAACCAGATAAGGCAAACCAACACCCTGGAACAAACGTCGGCTCGAGTTGGATCGACGACGATTCGTCCACTGCGAGCCAGCTTGTCGTCTCGACGCGAATCGAAGGTGCCACGCGTCTCGCGATGGAGCTTCAGTTTCCGCAAAGCGTTGCGTTTCCGATGCGGCAACCGCTGGCGCACCTGGCCGAGGCGATCATCGACCTGCTCGCATCGGTTCATGTTCGCCAACAGTTGTCATCGGCCCGTGAAGCGATCCGTGGCTTGAGCGAGCGTGACGATTGGCTTGATCAAATCAACCGTGAAGCCAGCCTGCAAGAATCGCTGTACCGTCTTTCAATGCTGGTCGCAAAGAAAGGTGAATTCGAACGTGTGTCGGTCGCAATCAGCGACGGAAGCAAAGCCCGACTTGAAGCGGTTTCGTCATGTTTGAATTTTGATCGACGCAGCAATCAGGTTCGCTTGCTCGAACGCTTGATGAAACGAGTGACTGCCGCCGGCGCCCCACTCTTCGCCACTCGGCACGACGAGACACCGGCTGAACCGACGATGCAAGCCGCAATCGATGACTACTTTGCCGTTTCGACCTGCGCGGGGATTGTGATTGAACCGATTCGACAGAACGACCAAATCGTGGCCGCGATTGCAATCGAGAGTTTTGGGTCAGCGTCTCAACTGTCACCTGACGCCTTCGATTCGATGCGTTCGAGTGTTTCGTCAGCGATCGGGATCACCATTCAGCGTCACCTTGGTTCGCCAGCTCAACTTGCGCAACGTCTGTCATCGGAAAACGCGAGACGTACCCGGATGCGAGTTGGCTTGGGGGTGCTTGCTGCCTTGGGCATCCTCCTTTGCTTTCCTGTCACTTTTTGGTTGCCTGTCGAAGGCAGGTTACAACCGGCGGTGATGACGCGTGTGTTTGCGCCGTCCGAAGCTGGCGTGGTCGAAATCCACGTCCGCAATGGTGACTCGGTCAAACAGGGTCAACTGTTGGTCGAGCTTCAAAGCGATGCACTGGACTTGGCACTCGAAGAACGACAAGCCAAGTTAAATACGGCCAGAACACAGCTTGCGGCACTCAATGTTGGCCGTCGACAAACCAACCGGCAATCGCAGGACCGAAGCGTTCCAAGTTCAGCCGAGGAACGTGTGCTGCAGACGCAGATCGAGGGACTTGAGAAGCAGATCGAGGTTGTGGTCGCCCAACGCGGAAAGCTGAAAGTGGTGTCGCCCATCGATGGCATCGTGGATCGCTGGAACCTCGAGCAATCGTTATTGTCGCGGCCCCTCACTCACGGTCAATTCATTGCCGACGTTTACTCAACCACCGCTGGCTGGCGTGTCGAATACGAGCTACCCGACAATCAATCGGCCTACGTGCTTGGCAACAACGACACACCTCGTGCGGTTGAATTCCGAATGGCCTCTGGCTCGAGTCGTGTTTATCGGGCAGAAATCGACCAGTCCGACGATGCCGCCTACGTCAATGGACAAGGTAAATCGGTTGTGCGGCTCGTATCGTCCATCGGTGATACGTCAAATAATGAGGCATCGCATGAGGAGTTTCGCCTTGGTGCGACCGTGATTGCAAAAATCGATTGTGGAAAACGCACACTCGGATTCGTTTGGTTTCGCAGTTTGATCGAATGGTCTCGCAAACAATTTTGGTGGTGACAGAAACATGAAATCGACAAAAACGATTGTCACATCGGCCGGTCTTTTCGTCGCAGCCTTTTTTTCGCAACTTGGCGGGGCCTCGGCGAGTGAACCGATCATCATCAACGACCTGGTGGTAACGCTGATTGATTCGGTGAACGTGCCGGCCCAGCATACCGGTGTGGTTGCCGAATTGCGGGTGCGCGAGGGCGACAACGTCCAGGCGAAACAAACCCTCGGCCGACTCGACGATCGCCGTGCTCGACTTGAAGAGGCACGTGCGAAGACCCAGCGTGAGATTGCCGTTTCCCAGGCCGATGATGCGTTGGCCCAAGCACTTGCAGAGAAGAAACTCGCACATCAGAAGCAACTCAAATCCCAGCACGGGATCCAACTTGAAGCTGCTGCGAAAAAGGCAAAAAACCAAACGCGAATCCAGGCCTCGGAAAAGGCACAAGAAGTCGCCAAGAACGAGCTTGAAAGAGCGACAACGGCGCGGGCAAGGTACCGCGACAGCGTTTCGCAATCAGAAATCGATGGCCTTCGCTTGGCCTATGACCGCAGCCGACTCGAAACGGTGCAAGCGACCTTCGAACTTGAAATCGACGCATTGGACCATCAAGCCGAATCGAAAGCGGCCATGGCGCATCAGCTCAATGTGGAGCAATCCGAAATCGAGTTGGCCCAAGTTCATGCGGATGAAAAGATCGAGCGCCTGCAAAGTGACTTGCAGGACCAACAATGGAGGTTGGCCCGACTGGCGGCCGAGCAACATACCATCGCGTCGCCCATGGTCGGTGTGGTCGTCGAACGCTTTTGCAACGTCGGTGACTGGGTGAAAGCGGGTGATCCGATCTTTCGCGTCATTCGATTGGATCGGCTTCGAGCCGAGGGCTACATCGATGCAGCACGGCTTGACGTCTTGACAAAAGGCAAACCGGTCAACATCAGCGTCGACTTGCCCGGTGACAACGCGGGCAACATCACGGGCAAAGTTGTTTTTGTCAGTCCCGAAATCGACCCCGTCAATAACGAGGTGCGGTTTTGGGTTGAGTTCGACAATCCCGACCACGCAGTCTTGCCGGGAATGCAAATCCAGGCGAGTTTGGAGCAACCGTGACGAACGACTCGCGCCCCATTGCGAAACGACGCGGCGACCTCGTTGTTCGTCCCATCGAGATGGGACAGCGGGTGATGTTTGCAGTGAAAGACCCGCTCACTCGTCGATTCTTTTACTTTGAGCCGGGCGAATACGAGATCCTTGAGTCTCTCGATGGCAAGAAAACGCTTGCCGATGTCGTCGCCGAATGCCGTCGTCGCATCAAACCAGCGACGGTCACCTCGGCGGCGATCGAATCCTTCATCGAACAGGCTGGTGTTAACGGCTTACTTGTCGAAAGCACAACGCAAGTCAGCAGGGAAAACCGGAACTGGCTGCGCAATCCACTTGCGATCCGTTTGCCAGGCGTGAACCCACATCGCTTACTCAATCAGTTGGCCCCCGTGTTTGGGTTTGCGTTTGGCCCCAGGTTCATCGCGTTGACGGGTGTCCTTGTTGCTTTCGCCTCAATCATTGTCTTGGTCAACTTCGATCAATTCGCCCAAGACCTTTCCGTCGCTGCTTCGCAGTCGGGCGTCGGTTGGTGGGTGATGCTGGCTCTGGTCATTTCGATGACCAAGATCATTCACGAGTTAGGACACGCCGTCGCTTGTCGGCGCGTGGGTGGCCAGTGCCAAGAGATCGGCCTCATGTTTTTGGTCGGCATTCCGTGCCTCTACTGCGATGTGTCTGACGCGTGGCTGGTCCGCCAACGGTGGAAGCGAATCGTTGTATCACTGGCGGGGATCGGATGTGAGTTGATGCTCGCGGCACTTGCCACGTTCGTGTGGTGCTTTGCAACCGACACAGCACTGCGAGACGTGTGCGTCACGATCATGCTTGTCTGTTCGGTTTCGACCGTCTTGTTCAACGCCAACCCGCTGCTGCGGTATGACGGCTACTTTGTCCTTTCCGATTTGATCGCCATCCCCAATCTTGCCAGTCAGTCGCAAGCATTGATCCGTCAGAGGTTGCGTGATTGGGTGTGGGGGCGATCGCAGTCGACGCGCCCAAGTGACTCTGGGGCACCAACCAAAACGTTGTGGGCCTACGGAGTGTCAAGCAGTTTGTATCGTGCGTTCGTGATGGTAGCGATTGGGTTGTTTCTCAATCACACCGGGCAGCGAGTCGGCCTGGGAGGCGCCGTCGTGGCGTTGTTCATCGTCGGCATTGCGTTGGGAACGGCACGCTGGCTCAAGCCTTTGCTAAGTCGTCCGAGAGAGATGGCTGGTCGCCGAAACAGTCGTCCGGCCGTCGTGATCATGATGGCCTCGATCCTTCTCGCAATTATCGTTTTCACACCGTTGCCCCATTCGCTCATCGCACCGATGTCGATAGCGCCGTCGGATGGCCGATCGGTCTTCGTTCCCGTTGCTGGCAACCGCGTTTCCTCGGCCTCCGTCGGACAGCTCGTTGAAGAAGGGGATCTTGTTGTTACGCTGGCCAGCGCGAAAGCCACCCTCGATCTTCTTGAGCTGGAGACGGAAATGGCGACGCTCGATGCAGAATGGGAAACGCTTCAAGCGAGACGTTCCTCGGAACCCTCGGTCGCAGACCGCATCCCTGCGATTGAGAAGCAGATCGTGGGAGCAAGACTCAGACACGCGTCTTTGCAACAGCACGCGCAAAGACTCAAAGTGCACGCTCCGGTTGGCGGCAAAGTCTTCGCCGCTCAATGGAAGCCCAAGGTTGTGGATGACGACCAGAGCCAAGCTTGGATTCAGACCCCACTTTCGCCAGCCAATGAGGGTGCGTGGTTGGAAGCAGGAACCACACTCTGCACCATCGGCCATCCAACGAGACGTGATGCGTTCGCATTGGTTGGCCAGACAGAGATCGCTCAGGTTGCTCTCGGCGCGACAGTCAAAATCGCTGCTGGTGATCAGGCCAGCGAAACCACGGGAACGGTGGCCGCGATCTCAGCGATGCCTGCCGATCGGCTCGAACCGCGTTGGACTGCAACGGGCATGATCAACAAGTCTTTGCTCGACGCTGGTCGTCTCAAGTTCTATCGCGTTCGGATCGCGATTGATCCGGGCGGCCCGGTCATGCCAGTCCATCGCCTCGGTCACGTTCAGATCGATTTGCCACGTCAATCGATCGCGACGCGCGTGGTGCGTTGGATTCGGCGATCGTTCCAATAGTTGCTATGGCGAAGGTCCGAGGCCTCACGAGCAGCGCGTTTCAACACGCGCCCTTGGGAGAATCGGGCTCAATGGCCTCTAAGGCCCGGAGAGGTTTTGCGTCCGACCCTCCCGCAAGCGGGAGGGTGATTGTTGGAACACGCGGTAAACGGGGCAAACACTATGCGGGCTGAGCTTCTTCTTCGGCCACTTCGAGGCTATGCCGAACTTCTTCGTTCGCGGTCCAATAGAAAACCGTTCCGACAACGGCCATCACCACTTTGACCACTTCGAAGGTGAGCGCGACCAGCGTCCCCGAAACGGGTGTCGGTTCGGCGGGGATGAATCGATAGAACGCATCGAGTGCCCCCTCGAAAACGCCCAGACCTGCTGGACTAATCGGAATCGCGGAAGCCAACATTCCCAGCGGGACGATCACCATGTGTTCGACGAACGTTGGTGCGGTGCTGTAAAGTCCGATCGCGATCAGATAGACGCTCACAGCTAACAGCGTCTGCACACCAAGGCTCATCAAAATGGAAACGCCAAAGGTGACCGGGTGATTGTGGAACATACGAAGGGGTGGACCAACGCGTTTGACGATGCCACCGACAAACTTCAAATCGCTCCCCCACAAAATCAGACGATCGACGGCTCGACCACCGAGGACGAGGAAAGCGAGCACGACCGTTCCAACGCCGACCAGGATCGCGGTTGAGGTCTTGATCCAAGCGATGTTCCCCGACTCGGCCTCGGTAGGGTTCGTTAGCAGCAAAGCGATGGCGACCAACAGCAGCAGCGCGTACAGGCCGCAGCCGCGATCAACGATCACCGAGGCGACCGCTTCAACCCGTTTCCCGGGACGCCGCTGGGCAAGAAAAATCGCTTTGAAGAGGTCTCCTCCGACACTGCCGGGAGCAACGAAGCTAAGCAGAAAGGAAATGGCACCTAGCCGGAACGCTTCAAGCATGGTGAGCTCAATCCCCTGACAGCGGACGAGCAGACACCAGCGAGCGAACGAAATACTCATCGCGGCAAGCGCCACAAAGAGAGCGAGGACGAGCAGGAAATAGTCCTTGGGCTGCTCGGAGAGCTCATTCCATTTCTCGGGCCCGACGTGCCAAATCAACAAATAGGCGATAATTGCGACGGGAATCGCGAATTTGGTCAGGGCGACGAGGACTGATTTCCAGGAGGTGTTCATCGGCCGTAGGTTACTTGGCCTCTGGTCGATGTCCATCCGCCAGGACCGTAATTGACGTCAAATCTGGCCCCCGGTGGAGGTATGGCCCCGCCTGTCGTCAAAATCGTGGCACGCCGCAAGTAGAGCCAGGGATTGGTCGCGGGACGAATCCGATCAAATTTCGAATTGTCATTTCGGGCAACCTTGTCAAAACGGAGACAAACCTCTATTTTGCGGGGCCTTTGAAACCGAAAATGAACCCGACCGATCGCATTCGACAGAGTTTATTGCAATGACTATGGATCGCAGCCTCAAGGTACAAGCTGGGGCGATCAAAACTCGAAATGTTCTCACCCGCGCCGAGCGAATCGCTCGTCTGAAGGAATTGGACAAATTTAACGAGGAAGAGAAAGTCGTGGGCATGCCTAAAGTCCGCGTCCAGAAAGTCTCGCTGAAAAAGAAAAAGAAAGTCAAACGAGCAGACGACGAAGACAAGAAGTAGGCTATCAGTCTGCGATGAAACGACGCACGTCGGGCGGGAAGATTCCTGCTGCCTCAATCGTGCGAATCTGCAAAACTACCGAAGCCGGTTCCCAACATCGCATCTGGGAGCCGGCTTTTTCTCTGGATGTGACGTTCGTGGCGAACTGTTACCTCCAACGTGCCCGCTGGGACGGAGTGAATCGGCCGAATGTCTGAGTCGCTGTGCGAAGAATCCTTGTCTGACGAAACCGGCTCGAATCCCGCCGAGACGACTGACGCCTCGGTGGCCGAAGCGGAAGGTGGCGTTGATCCGCAACGTCTGCCATTGCCCGAGGAAACCCAACCGCTCAAGATCCTGTGGGACTACGCGATTGTCCTTTCAGCGATGCACGTCCTTTGCCTGATTGCCTTCATCCCGCCCTTTGCGTCTTACCTCTTCACGCCCTCGGGATTGGTACTCGCAATCCTTGGGCACTTTGTGTTTGGGATGTTCGGAATCACGATCGGGTACCACCGCTTATTGACCCATCGCGGATTCACCTGCCCGAAATGGCTTGAGCACACGCTGGCCACACTGGGGATGTGCAACCTTCAAGATAGCCCTGCTCGTTGGGTCGCCATCCACCGCATGCATCATCAGCACAGTGATCACCAACCTGATCCCCACACACCACTGGCAAGCTTCCTGTGGGCGCATATGGGCTGGGTTGTTTGCCGTCACCGATCGCTCGACAAAACCAGCCACTACGAGCGATACGTGCGCGACCTGTTGCGAGACCCTTTTTACTTGAAGCTTGAACGACAACACCGGTGGCTACTGGTGTTCATCGCACACGCATTCTTGTTCGTCGCCGCAGGTGCGATTGTTGGGTATTTCGTTGGCGGCAGCTCGAGCGAAGCGGTGCGCTACGCCGCGAGTTGGGGTTTTTGGGCCGTCGCCGTGCGAACGGTTTTCGTGTTGCACGGAACTTGGGCCGTCAACTCGCTTGCTCACACCTTTGGCTACCGCAATTATGAAACCCGAGAACACAGCACCAACAACTGGTTAGTCGCTTTGTTTTCTCACGGGGAAGGCTGGCACAACAACCATCACGCCCAACCTCGATCGGCAGCCCATGGGCATCGCTGGTTCGAATTCGATATGTCCTGGTGGGTGATCCGGTGCTTCGAAGCGGTCGGACTCGCGAAGGATGTCGTACGACCGAAACCGTACGAGCCCAAAGCGTAAGCAGCGGAAAGATCCAAACATCTCTACCGTCAGCCGTTGGTAGCACCTTCGCCAGAAGGTGGAATGTGTTGGGTGACCGCCCTCCAGCGCACCACGCTCTGGCGAGCGCAGCTACACAAAGCATGCTAAACGATCAGAGCGATTTGACGTGGTGATCCAGAAAGTCGATCGTCATCTCGATCACCGTTTCGTCATTCATCAAGAAGCTGTGCAGAACCGGCACCGCTTGAAACATGGCGGCCCCTTCGAGTTTGGATTCTTCGACCGTGACAACAAAGTCGCTTGATCCGTCGACAAGCGGGTTTTGCACTTTGTTTTCCGAGACATCGCCGGCAATGATCGCGAACGGAAATGTCGGTGTGGCGAGTTTCTCTTTGAGTTTTTCCCATTGCGGCCCCAGTTCCATGCCGCCTTTGCCAGTGACGAACTCAAAGACGCCGGTAGGTGCAAGTCGTCGAGCAATCAACGCTCCCTGATTGGGCGGGCCAAGCATGACCATCGAATCACATCGCTCGAGGATTTGGTGCGGGTCGCCACTTCGTTGCAGGTCACCAATCAGATGACGCACAACAATGTTGCCCATGCTGTGGCCGACAAAACTAAAACGCGTGTCATCGGGCAACTGCTCGATGACTTCACGCAAGGCCGCGGCGTGATCACTGATCGACCGGCGTGTACTCGCGTAGGAGAAACGAATCACCAAGTCGTGGTTCTTGGCGTGCAGCGCCTCTTCAAGTGGCTTCATCGAGTGATGGGTTCGCATCAGACCGTGCAAGAGGACGATCACGTGCTTGTCACCAGACTTCGTTTCCTGACCTGGCGACGGATCTCGATTGACTTGGGGCGGCTTGGCCAACCGCAGCGCTTCTTCGCATTGTGATCGCGTGCCCCAAGCGCGGCGAACATCGCCTGCATCGACGAGCCGCCAATGGTTGGTGAGCGAGTTTTGTTGAATACGGTAGCCCTCGCGCCATACGTGATCCGTCCAGAATTGTGTGCCACCTGCGGTCTTGGTTGCGAGGTTCCAACGTAGCGTCACGTTGGATTCCCCTTCCGCCGAATCTTTTTCGTTCGAACCGGAATCCTTGTCGATGTCATCAGCAGGCATGTTTGCGCCGGTTGCACTTTCGCGTTCAGGACGTTGGGCGTTTTGCGGTGGTTGTGCCACAAGTGGTTTGCGGGCAACGGAAAGGACGGCAAGGACCAAGAGTATCGCGATGAATGCTGTCAGCGGATGTCGCATTGGTTTTTTCGCGCCGTTGGGCGAGATTGGAAGTGGCGGGTTGTCGTTTTTCGGGGCTGAAACCTAACAGAGCCCAAACCGGGTCATTGGCTGCGCGCACCAGCCGAACCGACCAACAATTCCTGGCAATGCCTGAGATACTCGATTTCGTTGAGGATTTTGACCGCCTTCCCCGAAGCACGAAGACGTTCGGCGTTTTGGCGCAATTGAGCCACATTCTGCGGTGCCTCGGATCCTTCGGCGTGCGGCGCGCCGACCACCACCATGTCCGTTCGATCGGTCACGTGCTCGTCGCAGTCGCCACCCAGCCGCAAAGTCAGCGTCTTGACCTCATCATCGCCCAGCTTGCGAAACCGCCCCGCCAAGACGACACGTTGGCCAGAAAGTGGACGAATGAAGTCGGCGCGGATCAACAGCCGCTGCATTTCGTGCGACCCAAACTCATACTCGGATGAAGTTTCTTTGACGCGTTTCTCTTGGCCGGGCCAGTGGAATGGCAAGCCAACCTGTCGCTGGGGGGGATCGGCGCGCCGAGGCTTCCGCCGGGCCGAACGCGAACCAGGGCGTTTGATGCCCCATTCACCAGCCGAGCCCCGTTTGATTCGTAGCTTGCGTTCAAGGTCTTCAAGACTGGTCGCCTCGGCATCAATGCCTGCAGCCAACAGAAGTTTGGCACACGCAATGGAATCTTCGAGTGCATCGTGGTGCTGGAAGCGAATACCCAACCACTGTGCAAGCGGCTTTAATCCAAAACGCGGTCGACTTGGCCAAGCCTTGCGCGCGATGCTCCGCGTACAGGTGTACTGGATTTCAGGTACCTGCAATCGATGCGTCCGCAGACATGCCAGAAGAACGCCAATGTCGAAACCAGCGTTGTGCGCAACCAGGCAATCGTCACCAAACGTATCAAGGACTTCGGGCCACAAGTCGCCGAACTCGGGTGCATCCCTGACGTCGGCAGGGCGAATGCCATGGATCTGGATGTTCATCGGGCTGAAGTACAGCGGACGGGGGCGAATCATCCACATCGCTTCATTAACGATCCGTCCTTCTCGCACGCGCACTGCCGCAAGTTGACAGGCACTGTCCGTTCGTCGACTCGCTGTTTCGAAGTCGATGGCTGTGAAATCTGCAGCGAAATCCATCACGCTTTAGCGCCACCCCCAATTGGCGGTCGCGAACCCTTTTTCAGTTGTTCCGGTCGTAGCCCACATCTATCCTAAGGCTTCATGCACGTGGTGGCAATTTTATCCCTATTAGCGGAATCATCCTTACAACCGGACGCATAGCGTGCCGGTGACCGCCACTAGTTTTTGAATGTTCTTTATGCATTATCACTTTTTCCGAGAAGCTCATGATCCATTCAGCAGCGCGAGTAGCGGCATCGAAAAAGGACCGGAAACGTAGCAAACGACGAACGCTTTTTGAATCGCTTGAACAACGTTGTTTGTTAGCCGCGATAACGGGCACGGTGTTTGTTGACGACAACTCCGACGGTGTCCGAGACCCGGCGGAATCAGGCGCACAGAATGTCCAGGTTTACGTCGACTTCAACAACAACCGTCAGGCCGACCCGAACGAACCATCGACCTTCACCGACGCCAACGGTGAGTACTCTTTTGAGAACATCGCACCACGCGGCTACCGGGTGCGAATCGATTCGTCGGGCGGAGTCCAGACCTTTCCCACCAACTTCATTGGATCAGGGACCCAGGGCCTTGGATCCAACCGCGTGTTCGATCTTGCCCAAGACGGATTCGCACAGTTCTTTCCTAGCTTTCACTCCGTGAACATGGATGACGTGGTCCGTACCAACGACGGTTCGTTGTTGGGGATCAACGCAACCAGCGACACCATCTATTCGCTTGATCCCATCACTGGGGCCCAGACCGAGCTTTCGCGGGCGGGTGTCGATCTTGAATCAGGCCTCGCCTACGACGCCGGCACCGACACTATCTATACGGTGATCAACGTTGATGGCGATGTATCGATTGCAACGGTCAATCGCTTTTCTGGTCAGCTCGGGTCGACAGCCGCAGTAACGCCGACCGATCTGCTGGTCATGAACTTTTCACGTCGGTTCTACAATTTTGATTTGGCAACAGAAAACGCGACGTTGGTCCCTGGCAGCACCTTGCCGCCACGTTCGCAGTCGCTTGACGCTCGAAGCGATGGTGTGCTGTTCGGCGTCTCGGCATCAAGTACGCTCAACCGCTACGCGGTGACCGAAGCCGATGCTGCGGGAAACACAGTCGCAAATCTCGATCGCGCAATCTCAGCCATCGGATTCAATCGCCTTGACCAGCTGATGGGTGTCTCGGAAACCAATTCGACACTCTATCGAATCGACACGACGACCGGCGCGACAAGCAATCCGGTTCCGATCCGCGATCTGTTTTCGCGTCCGATTGCGGTCACGGGGTTTGACATTGGTCCCGATGGCGTCCACTACGTCATTAATGCTTCGCACCTTTTTACCGTCGATCCTGATACGGGGCGGGCAACGCAATTGCCCAATCCAGCCTTCTCGGGCGCAGGTGAATTGCGATCACTGACCGTGGCCGCAGACGGTTCGCTGTTCGCGACCACCAACAGCGCAAGTCAGAGTGTGATTCAAATCGACCCCGAAACCGGGGCGGGCACCGTCCTCGATTCCGGGACAACGCCTGGAGCCGCCTATGACGCGATCGCCGCACCGATCCAATCGCTTGGCGCTGGCGGACTGGCTGGCGTCGGAACGGTCAGCGATCTGGCATTTGACTACGTAAGTCAACGCGTCGTTGGATTCAGCAATTCGACCGATCAATTCTTTGAGTTTGAAACGGACGGTGTCGGTCGGTTGTTGGCAACCGCCAATTTGCCAATCGACAGCACGTCGCTTGCCTTTGACGGCAACGGTTTCTTGATGCTCGACGACGCATCTCCCGGAAACACGCAATCGTTACTTGTTGACCCCGACACCGGAAATGTGTCCTCTGGTCCACTGCTCGCGCAGAGTCGTTTGGACGCCGAGTCGCTGCAACACAATCGATTCGGTGATGTACCGCATTTGGTCAACCTTGGCGATGAGACGCGGACCAATGTCGACTTTGGCCTTGCAGACTCGATCCCCGTGGGGATTGATCGAGGTGACCCTGGTTACTACATCAACGAGATCATGCTTGATCCGCAGATGGGCAGTCCCGATAGAGACCAGTACCTCGAGATCCGCGGCCCTGCCGGGGGCAAGATCCCAGCGAACACCTACTTCGTTGTTGTGGACGAAGACAACAACGCGGCGGGCACGATTCACACCGTGATCGATTTGAGCGACCAAGCACTGGGCGCCAATGGCTTCTTGAATTTGGTTCAGCTCGACAGCTTGAGTGTGACAGATCCGGCGAGCCTGACCTTGGCGTCGACCTCAGCCGGATTCGGTGGATTGCCTGGCGACATTTATTCTGACGCCGATGACGGAGCCAATCGACTCAACGGCGACGGCGGCGCCAACGGCTACTTCTTGATCACGTCATCGGTCCCACCGGTTGTGGGTGAATCGATCGACGCAAACCAGGATGGTCGCGCTGACTCCACCGGACTACTTGCTGACTGGGAGATTCGCGATTCGGTTTCCATTCACCCTGGCGGCGTGACCAGTCGCCAAGCCTATGGCCAAATCCTCTTGCAAGACACCGCTCCGCCGAACCGGTTGAACGTGATCGTCGAAAGTGGCGTTGAGGTTTCGCGGGCACTCGGATCAGGCTACGCTGCCCGGATCGGAGACTCCGTCGGTAGCCGGGTTGATGATTGGGTCTTTGGTGACGTCTATTCGACGGGTGTCGATCCCAACACCGGGCGTGCTTTGGCGTTTGAATTCTTGGCGGGTCAAAATGGCGATCCGAGTCACCCTGCGTTCAGCGGACGAGATGCCGACCATCTTGGTAAGAGCAATTTCGTGGGCGGCGTTCGTGGCACGGTTGAGTTCCTGCCACCGAACAACCCTGTTGGTGTGGTGAGCAATCCTGAGCCGCTTGCCAACGTCACGGTCTTTGCAGACCTCAACGGAAATCAGCAGCGAGACGACGTCAATTTCGTCGTCGATCCGAACCAAGCCATCAACCCAGCCGATCCGACGGGCCCTCATCCCATTCGCAATGCCTTTGAAGGCGTGACGATTTCGACGGCGGGGTCCAACAACCAGATCCTTGGCTTCCCTGTGGAAAGCGTTCGTGAGACGGCGGGGAATGCCACGCTGTTCAATCGAATCTTTGCGGCAGCTCAAGTGGGTGGCGACGATCCGCCGCCCACCGACACGTTCCAAAGCACACGCCGGCTTCGATTTGACCTCTACCGTCCTGCCAAGGAAGTTTCGATTCAGGTCATCGGTGCTGAGGGAGTCTTTGGTGCGACCTATGGAAGGCTCGCCGCCTACAACGCGGCTGGCGAATTGGTCGCAACCAACGTCAGCGATGTCGTCATTCGTCAACAACGAACGACGGTGACCGTCACCTCCGCGGACGAGGACATTGCCTTCGCGGTCGCGTACGCCGAGAACATTCGTGGCAGTGCGTCGCTGGCTCGATTCGATAACTTCGCCTATGTGCAAAGCGAAGCAGCGGGAATCAGCAACGCGCAAGGCATGTATGAGTTGCCCTATTTGCGGCCAGGCAACTACGACATCACCGTTTTGCAAGACGGCGAATCCGAAGGTTTGATTGGTGGCAGTGGTCAGATGGCTCGGATCACCGACAACGAAAACCTTCAAATCGATTTCCTGCTGCGTCAAAACAGTGCCCCATCGCTCGATGACGAGTTCATTTTTGCAGTCGACGAAAACGCGCCACCCGGAACCGAAATTGGTGCCATCACGAGTCAGGACCCCGACCCTCAATCATCGACCTTTGCGATCGAATCGGGAGAGGATCTAGGATTCCTCATTGACCCTGTGAGCGGGATCTTGAGCGTCGCGCCCAATGCGGTGCTCGACTTCGAGCAGACTCCGATGCTCGCCTTGACCGTTTCGGTGACCGATCCATTGGGAGCAAGCGACACCGCCAACGTCTTGATCAATCTACTTGATGTCAACGAGGACCCAATCGTCGACGCGGAAGTCTTCGAGGTGGCAGAAGGCACGATCAATGGAACGGCGATTGGACAGATTCAAGCAGCCGACCCCGATACGATGGACAACGATCTGACCTTCACCGTCATCGGTGGATCGGGGGCAGGGATCTTCAACGTCGATGATTCCAATGGCCTGATCACACTCATCAATGAAGCTGGCATCGATTTTGAACAGCAAGACCGACTCGAACTCAACGTCCTGATTCGCGATAGCGCGCCGACCCCGGCTGTCACGTCGTACACGCAAGTCATCCATGTCATTGATCAGAACGACACACCTCTGATCAGCTCGACGGCGTTCTTGGTTCGCGAGAACAGCGTCGGCACCGTCGCGCAGTTGCTTGTGGCCGACCCAGATAGTGACCAACAGCACGCCTTTGAGCTGCTTGGCGGTAGCGGGGACGCCATCTTTGACGTCAGCGACGACGGAGCGATTTTTGTTCGCCCAGGAGCGGTCGTCGATTTCGAAACGGCGACAAGCTACACCCTTGATGTTCGTGTCAGCGACAACGGACAACCGCCCGAGGCGAGCCAAGCGACCATCACATTGTTGATCAACAACGTCAACGAACCCGGAATCCTGAGCCCAGGATCGGTCGAATTGGTCGAAAACGCGGCTGCAGGAACTCCCGTCGCAACACTTCAAGGTCACGATCCAGAGAATGTGATCGCGGACTATGCAATTCGCATGCTGAACTCTGCAGACGCGTCGAACTTCACGTTTGATCCGACCAGCAATGAACTGACCGTTCGCGCAGGAGCGGTGCTCGATTTTGAAACGGACCCGACTTTTGAAATCGATTTTGAGTTGACCGCTGCGGGTGACCCCGCCTCGGTTCAACGTTTGACGGTCAACCTTCGCGACGAAAACGACGCACCCTCGTTGATCACCGACGAAGTGATCGTGTCGGAACTGGCAACCCCAGGCACGCCAGTTGGCAAAGTGGAAGTTCAGGTGCGCGACGAGGACCAAGTCGACTTTGCAACCACCGTGATCATCGGCGGTAACGCGCAGTCACTCTTTGACCTCGACCCGAACACCAGAGTGTTGACCGTTGCAAACGGTGCAACCTTCGATGCCGACGTGCCCTCCGATCCGCTTGAACTTCAAGTTCGCGTCACTGACAGCGGCGGGTTGACCAATACCGGCACCATCGCCGTGCTGCTCAACGACGTCAACGAACCACCCGTCTTCACGGCGGCGGCACCGACCATCGACACGCTCGGTAGCGGACAGCCACTTGAATACGTCCTGCCCGAAGACCTCATCGTTGACCCGGAAGGCCGTGAGTTTTCGATCGCGATCTTTGATGCCAACGGTTCACTTCCCGAATGGCTCGATTTTGACGAAGCAAGCCGAACGTTGTCCGGGCTTCCGAGGCCAACAGATGCGGGCACCTATGAGCTGACCGTGCGAGCTTTCGAGCCAGGACCTCTTGATCTGTTTAGTGAAACTCCGCTGACGGTCGCAGTTGAACTCGGTGCTACTCCTTTGACCAATCAGAGAGACACCCTGGATGTCGATGCGAATGACGACGTTTCCCCCGTCGATGCATTGATCGTCATCAATTTCATGGGACGCTATGGCTCCGGCGCAAGTGCACTGGACCACGCTGTGCCATTCTTCGGCTTTGTGGATACTTCGGCCGATGGCATCGTCACATCGCTTGACGCGTTGTTGGTCATCAACGGAATCAACGATGACAGGCCTGTCTTTGCCGGCGAGCTCATCCAGGACGATGACGACGATGCCATCAACGATGCTGCCTTGGACGAGCTGCTCGCGGAATCGTCGTTGTTCTAGCCAACGCTGTTGAACCTCGTTCCCACGCGCACCCTCGTGACGCTGCGTGGGAACGCACTCTTCGGACGCTTTCCGCTATGGGAAGCAACCTTCGCCAGAAGGTGGTTTCCATCGCTAGATCGCTCTCGCAGTATGACCACGCTCTGGCGAGCGTAGCTACGAAGGCACTGGCGTCGGCCCTGGCATTCTCTTCGCTGCCAGCCCATCGCGGCCGAGGCCCCTTAGAAAAAGTACTTGACGCCGAAATGAACACCTGTACACTTCCGGGTGATTAGCCGGTGCTTCAAACGCGGAGATTGGGATCACACAATGGGCAGCCCAAAAACTGACGCCAATTACGGAAGGACCCTGAATCCTGTGATGGGAGACCCAATACAAATCCTGAACGAACGCTTCGGCATGGACCAATTCCGCGAAGGCCAACACGCGGTCGTCGAGCGTTTGCTGGCTGGCAAGAACGTCGCCGCTGTCTTTCCAACCGGCGGAGGCAAAAGCCTTTGCTACCAGCTTCCCAGCCAAATGCTGGAGGGCACCACACTGATCGTGTCACCGCTGATCGCGTTGATGAAAGACCAGTGTGACGCGTTAGTCAACAAAGGGATTCGCGCGGCGCGCCTTGATTCGACGTTGAGTGGCGATGAGTTTCGCGGTGTCATGAATTCGGTTCGAGATGGCGAGACAAAGATTCTTTACATCGCGCCAGAACGTTTCTTTAACGAGCGGTTTCTTGCCTCGATCGCATCGCTAAAGATTTCTTTGTTCGCCGTTGATGAAGCGCACTGCATCAGCCAATGGGGTCATAACTTTCGCCCCGACTACTTGAAGCTGGCCGAGCAAGCGAGGCACCTCGAGGCCGAACGGATGCTTGCTCTGACAGCAACCGCGACCCCCGAAGTGCTGGCCGACATTCGCGATGCGTTTGCGATCGAACCCGAAGATGCGATTCGCACAACGTTCCATCGGCCAAACTTGCAACTTCGCAGTTGCGTCACAACCAGAACCGAACAATACGAGTTGCTTGTCGAGCGTTTGAAGGAGCGTCCCCGCGGACCAACCTTGGTGTACGTATCGCTGCAAAAGACAGCCGAGGAGATCGCTGAGAAGTTGACCGAAGATGGGCTCGGTGCGGAAGCCTACCATGCGGGCCTCGACAACGAGGTGCGGGCAGAGATTCAGCAGCGTTTTCTCGAGTCGGACGATTGCATCATCGTCGCGACGATCGCCTTCGGGATGGGAATCGACAAATCAAATCTGCGGTACGTGTACCATTACAACCCACCGAAGTCTCTCGAAGCTTACGCCCAGGAAATTGGTCGCGCAGGACGAGATGGGCAAGACTCGGTCTGTGAAATGTTGCTCGTTCCAGACGACCGTGTCGTCCTGGAAAACTTTACCTTTGGTGACACGCCCTCCCGACATAGTGTCGGCCGATTGATCGACCTGATCGCCGGACAACCCGACGAGTTCTATGTTTCGCATCACAAACTCTCGAGTGAAGCTGACATCCGCATTTTGGTTGTCCGCACGCTTCTAACCTACCTCGAATTGGATGGCTATCTGAAAGCGACCTCGCCTCGATTCGACACGTACAAGATCAAACCGAAGGTCACCTCGAAAACAATCCTCAGCCACTTTGACGGCGAACGGCGTCAATTCATTGCGAACATTCTCTCAATGCTGACCAAAGGGCGAACTTGGTTCACGCTCAATATGGTGCTCGCAACAAAGAAACTGGGCACCGAGCGTCAACGAATCGTCAAAGCCGTCGACTACATGACCGAGCAAGGCTGGCTCGAAGTCCAGGTCTCGGATTTGGTTCACGGCTACCGCTGGCTCAAACGCATCGACCAACCGACCAAGACGTTGGCCGACAACCTGTTTGATCTTCTTTGTCGTCGCGAGCAGAACGAAATCGGCCGTCTCGACGAAGTCTTTGAACTCGCTGCGGCGCCCAAATGCCAATCGGCGATCCTTTCCGAACACTTTGGCGAATCACTTGCTCAGCCCTGTGGTCGCTGTACGGCCTGTCGAGGCGAGGGAGCGATCGAAATCCCAGGTCCATCGGCGACGACCATTGGCACTTCGGCCAAGACCGCGATCGACCAATTGGCGGCCGAATATCCCGACCGGTTCACAACCGTGCGTGACCGAGCCCGATTCCTTTGCGGCCTCTCCTCACCCGGTTTTGTTCGTTCCCGGCTCACCAAGAACCCGTCATTCGGAATCTGTCGGCACGTGCCATTTGCGACCGTGATTCAAGAACTCGAGTGAACGTCGCGGATTTCCGGGCGAAGAAGCGTGCCAGGTACGGTTTTGCCTGGGAACGCCGGGGGAAGGGAGTCGTTGCCACGCCCAAGACGTTCCGAATCGTGGCGGCAGGTAGCCACTTGACGACTCCCAAAGCAACCTGCTAACTTTTCCTCCCCGCAGGGCGAACCAAGTTTGCCGCCGCGGAGTCCCTTTCATTGGTTCCGACCGAACCCGTGAGAACAGATGGGGGTATAGCTCAGTTGGGAGAGCGTTTGGCTGGCAGCCAAAAGGTCAGGGGTTCAAGTCCCCTTACCTCCACTTATCAACAAAAGCCGCTGATCAAATCGGTCAGCGGCTTTTTTCGTCGCTACGCGAAATCTGAAATCGCTTCCGCCTAAAGGCGGGACTACGAACGGCCGTGAGCCGAACGCGCTAGCGCCTACACTCTATTTCACGTTAGCCGAACGCTTGTCATCCGGAGCATGACAAACGGAGAGGACGCGGAGCGTCCGAAGACCCGTTGCCACGCGGAGCGGGGTAACGAGGGCGGAACGGCTGTGAGCCGAACGCGCTAGCGGCGGGCCCTACACATTTGCCTGCCCTAGCCACACTCGCCAGAGCGTGGAGTGGTGCAGCCCGCGAGCCAGCACTGGATCTCTGTACGCGGTCCAACGTATTCGCACAGTGAATTGGCCCGGCGCTTCTGTTGGCGTTATAAAGAAGCGGTGTCAACGCCGTTGAGGCGGCTCGTCGGACCCTATCCTTCTCGATCTTGTTGGTTGCTGCCGTGTTGCAATCGGTTCACTCTAGGGCTCGCTCTGCATTCACTCTCGTTGAGTTGATGGTGGTGATGGGCATCATCGCGATCATGATCGCTTTGCTGCTGCCGGGCGTTCAGGCGTCGCGCGAAGCGGCTCGCATGATCAGTTGTCAAAACAACTTGAAGCAAATCGGATTGGCGGTTCAGAACTTTCACATCCGCTACGACTTCCTTCCCCCATCGCGCAACTATGACCACTACACGACGTGGGCGTTCTTGATCTTGCCGGAACTGGAACAAGGCGCCCTTTCGGAAGAACTCGATCCGAAACTGAAGTACTACTACCAAAGTGACAAGGCGCGGTTGACGTCTGTGCCAACGTACTTCTGCCCCTCGCGTCGCAGCGGCAAGATCCACAGCGTTTCCGGCGACGATATTCTGTCACGCTACGAAACGAGCCCCCATGTACCGGGGATCGTGAGTGACTATGCCTGTTCCGCGGGGCACGGACCAGCCGGGGTTTGGAATTGGAACACTTCCAATGGTGCGTTCATCATGGGCCGAGGAGAAACCGAACCGCCAACCGTCCCGCGTTGGGACTTTGCGCCGCCCGGTGCGATTTTGAAACAGTGGGAAAGCCAAACTTCGTTCAACAGCATATTGGATGGCACGAGCCACACGATCTTCATTGGCGAAAAGCACGTGCGTGAACAATACACCGGAATCGCTCCTGAAGATGGAGCAATCTATAACGGCGATCACCCTGCCAACTTTTCTCGATGTGGCGGACCGGGGTATCCCATCGCCCGTTTCCCGAACGAAGATTTTCAAACCAACTTTGGCAGCTACCATACCGGCGGCTGCAACTTTGTCTTCGGTGACGGAAGCGTCCGAACCTTCTCGCCACAGATTTCGACCGAGCTGCTCGGCAAGCTAACCCACCGTGCTGATGGTGAATTTGTGCCTGAGAATTGAGTGATCGTAGCGACCTTCGCCAGAAGGTGGTTCCCACTCGCAGCCGAGTTTTTAGTATCACCACGTTCTGGCGAGCGTAGGTACGTTAAATGTAGGGCCCGACGCTAGCCTGTCCTCGTTACCCCGCTCCGCGTGGTAACGGGTTCTTCGGACGCTCCGCGTCCTCTCCGTAGGTCATGCTCCGCATGACAAGCGATTGCCTAACGTGAAATAGAGTGTAGGGCCCGACGCTAGCGCGTTCGGCTCACAGGTTGTGCGGCTCCGAGGCGTTTTTCGGCACTACGCCAAAATGTCGTTGATCACTTGCGTTGGCTTCACACCGGTAAGTTTCTGGTTCAAGCCTTGGAACGGGACACTCATCCGAGCGTGGTCAAAACCGAGCAAATGCAACATCGTTGCATGCAGGTCGCGAAGCTGCACCGGGTTCTCGGCAGCGGAATAGCCAACGGCATCGGTTTCGCCATAAGTCGTCCCGCCTTTAACGCCACCGCCTGCCATCCAAAGTGTGAACGCGGAAGGGTTGTGGTCACGACCGACAAACTTCATTTCGCTGCCGCCACGGTTTTCACGCATTGGCGTTCTACCGAATTCGCCGCTCCAGACAACGAGCGTGTCTTCAAGGAGCCCACGTTCTTTTAGGTCACCCAGAAGCGCCGAGATCGGTTTATCGATCTGTTGGCACTTCGAGTGAAAGCCGCCATTGAGGGCTTCCGACTTGGCTGCGCCATGTGAATCCCAGCCCCAATCGTAGAGCTGGACATAGCGAACACCTTTCTCGACAAGGCGTCGTGCGAGCAAGCAGTTGTTCGCAAACGATTCTTTGCCCGGTTCTGTGCCGTATCGCTCGTGGACGTTCTTTGGCTCGCTGTTGATGTCCATTGCTTCGGGAACTGCCGTCTGCATTCGAAACGACATCTCGTACTGGGCGATCCGTGTGAGCGTTTCGGGGTCGCCAAAGTGTTCATGCGAACGTCGATTGAGTTCACCCAGGGTGTTGAGCATTTCTCGGCGCGTTTGGCGACTGACGCCGTCCGGGTCAGAGATGTTCAAGACCGGCTCGCCTTGCGATCGACATTGAACACCCTGATAGACCGACGGCAGGAAACCACCACTCCAAAGTGCTTTCCCGGCGCGCGGTTGACGGCCGCCCGAAAGCAACACGATAAAACCGGGCAGGTCCGAATTCTCGGTTCCCAGTCCCCAGGTGACCCACGAACCAATCGAAGGCGATCCCATCCGAGATTGCCCGGTGTGCACCATCAGTTGGGCCGGCCCGTGGTTGAATTGGTCCGTCTGCATCGTCTTGATGAAGCAAATGTCATCGACGTGCTTGGCCAAGTTCGGCAAACGGTCCGAAACCCAGGCACCACTTTCGCCATGTTGGGCGAAGGGGAACTGGGGCCCGAGCATCTTGGGTGTACCCTGAATAAATGCGAACCGCTTTCCTTCAAGGAAGGAGTCGGGACAGTCCTTGCCGTCCAGTTCCTTGAGGTCAGGCTTGTAATCAAAGAGCTCCAATTGACTTGGCGCGCCGACCATATGCAAAAAGATGACGCGTTTTGCTTTCGCGGGCAGCGGCGGCGCAATCGGACTCAACGGATTGTTGGCGTCATGTATCGGTGCCGAATAGGGCGCACCGCTTGCGAGTGCTTGTGATGCGAGCCAAAGGCTACCAAGTCCAACGGTCGACTGTTGTATGAAGTGTCGACGCGTGACATCCAAAAGGGATGCTCGACGAATCTCTGCTTCGAGTGATTGCTTTTTCATCGTATGGGCCTCCCTATTTGGTTAATACTTCATCAAGGTTCAACAGCACGGCGGCAACATTGGTCATTGGCGATTGACCGCCCGCTTCCGAGATCCGCTCGTGCATCGCCACTAGTTTGTCGACTTCCCATTGATCGGGTTTGCGGCAAACCACCAGTTCGAAACCGGCGGCAATTTGCTGCTGGGGCGTCTCGCCTTTTTCAATCATCTGCTTGCCGAGCGCCTCGCTGCATTCATGGAACGTTTCGTCGTTGAGCGTCATGAGTGCTTGAAGTGGCGTATTGGATCGCAACCGGCGCGGTGTGCAAAACTCACGTGACGGCATGTCAAACGCGGCAAACATCGGAAAGGGGATGCTTCGTTTGGTGTAGGTGTAGATCGACCGGCGGTAGCGTCCCGATTGATCAGGCTTGGGTGTTTCCCACTTGTCTGAAGCGAAGGGTTGCCAAACACCCGAAGGGATCGGCGGATGAACGGGCGGGCCGTGCAGTGTTCGATCAAGTAGTCCCGACAACGCAAGTGCCTGGTCACGGAGCGTCTCGGCGGGGAGTCGGTGCCGCGGTCCGCGAGCGAGCCAACGGTTGTCCGGATCCAACTCGCCAACATCGTCGCGATACCGCGAATCTTGCCGGTAGGTGGATGAGAGAACGATTTCACGCAGTACCTTTTTGACGCTCCAATCGTATTCCGACTGAAAGCGAACCGCCAAATGATCGAGCAATTTCGGATGCGACGGTGTTTCGCCGGACGAACCGAAGTCTTCTTCGGTCGAAACGAGCCCCTGTCCAAACAGACGCGCCCACAGTCGATTCACTGCGACGCGTGCCGTAAGTGGGTTCTTGTCGCTTGCGATCCAGCGAGCAAGTGTCAATCGGTTTGGCGGCCCATCGCTATCGTCCAATGCGGGCAGAGATTTTGGCGTTCCAGGCTGTACCTCTTTGTCCTTGGTGAGGAACAAGCCTCGTACAAAGACATGCGTCGGACGCTGCAGGTGCGATGGTCGCTGCCGCAACACGGGCACGTTGGCCGACTTGATGCCCGAACGCTCTTTTTTGAGCTTGGCTAGTTTTTCTTGAAGCGTTTTGCGTTCCGGATTCGATTGCAGTTCGAGCAATCGCGGGTCATCCGTCAGCGCGACATGACCACGACGCGACACGAGGGCAAACGACGCCAGGATGAAGACTTTGTGCTTCAGCTTGACTTGGATGATCGAGCCTTCGGGAATCGAAACGGCTTCATTGAGAATGAAGGCTGCGCGTCGCGGGTAGTGAATACGAGTGTAAGCACTGAAGCCTTCTTTCGATTTTTCGTTCAGGCTTTGCTGCGGGTCGTGGTTCGGATTGGGTTCGTCGATGATCACTCGCTTGATCTCGAGTGGTTTCGCCTCCGTCTTTTCCGCGTTGACCAGTTTGGCTTCGACATGCGACAGAACGAATCCCCATTCAGAATCGGAGACCGCAACATCGGGATCAAGCGGTTTGATGGTCACCTTGAAAGCCGAAACGGACTTGAGCCGACTTGGAACGGGCGCGGTCAGGGAAATGCCTAATCCGCTGGTGATCGTCCCTACCGTTGAAAACTCGTCGTGCTCGCCAACGCGATCGACGCGAAGCTTGGTGGCGTTGCTGCTTTTGGCGGTGACGTCGACAAGGGGTTCCCAAATTGCATCGTCGACCAGGAGTTTGCTCTCTTCTGTCCAGAGTTGGTCGCGAAGTTCGGCGATTTCTTGGTCGAGTGTCGAAGCTCGCTCGTAGTCATCTCGATTGACCGGCGCCTTCAGGATCGGCCAATCTTCGTTGAGGTCGCTGTCGGTGGTGTTGTTAAAGAAAGCAGCAAACTTGTAGTACTCGTCCTGTTCAAATGGATCATACGGGTGGCTGTGGCATTGAACGCATCCAAAGGTCACGCCTTGCCACGTTTGCCAGGTTGTGTTGACCCGGTCGAGGACGGCGGCAACACGGAATTCTTCATCATCGGTTCCGCCTTCTTCGTTCGTTTGAGTCAAACGATGGACAGCGGTGGCCAATCGGTCGTCGATGCTCGAGTTTGGAAGAAGGTCGCCAGCAATCTGCTTGATCGTGAACGTGTCATAGGCCATATCACTGTTGAGTGCATTGATGACCCAATCGCGGTACTTCCAGATTTGGCGCCGCGCGTCGAGCCCGAGGCCCTTTGAATCGGCATAGCGGACTTGATCGAGCCAGGTGCTCGCCCAGCGTTCGCCAAAGTGCTCGGACTGAAGAAGTTCGTCGACCGCGTTGGCATAGGCTTGTTCGCCTTCGGTCTCGACTTGCTTCAAGAACGATTCGCGTTGTTCAATGGTCGGCGGCAGACCGGTCAGGTCCAGTGACACGCGTCGCAGCCATCGCAGTGGTGCTTCGTCCGTTGCGGGGCGTATATGTTTCGCTTCAAGCGCCGCGAGAACGAAGTGGTCCATTTGCTGGCGGCACCACGACGGATCGACGACCTTGGGCAATGATGGCTGCCGAGGTGTTTCGAACGCCCAATGTTCACTCCACGATGCGCCCTGTTTGATCCATTGGCGTAACAAAGCGACTTCATGCTCGGAAAGACGCGGCCCATGTTCAGGAGGCGGCATCACTTCGTCTTCCGCTTCGGCCAGAACGCGTTCCATCAAAATGGAAGATTCTGGATCGCCTGGCTCGACAACCCAGCCATCGGGCGGCAGCACTTTGTCGCGATAGGAAAAGGAGAGATCCCCCGCTTGCTTGACCCCGCCGTGGCAAGCGGTGCAATGCTTTGTGAAGATCGGGCGGATGTGATCGTTGAAGCGGATCGTTTGCGGCTTGACGGGTTCGCCTGCGAGCGCGCCCAATGCCGGCAGAGCTGCAAACAGAACGAGAACCCGCGCCGGCTGGAGAGGAAAGACCATTGAGTCGATTGTCCGAGATTCAGAAAGTGGTGGGGCTTTGATCGGTTTTTCGAGACGATGTTGTGGCGGCGGGAAAGAATGTCGCGTCAACCGTTGCGGCCGACGATGGCGGCCGCTGTCAAAGCTCACTCCCATTTTAGTCGATTCAGGGACGTCTCAACCCCTCAGCGACAATCTGCTTCACCCCCGGACACTCGGTAATTGAGCGTCTATTCGGCCAATCCGTTGACTTCGGCAACCATTTTGTAGTGTTCCGCGACCTCGTCCGGCTCGAGAACACGGCGGTAGAGAGCGACTTCGTCGATCGAACCGACGAACTTACGCTGCCCCGACTCTCGGGTCAGCTGGCCCAGCGAAAGCTCGAAGGCCCCTGGACAATTCGCTTCCTCGACCCAGATGCGTCGCACGATCGTGCCGTTCAAGAACAGCTCAACGGTGTCGCTGCGTTTGGTAGCGACCACATGATGCCAACGACCGGGCGTGCAAGCACCTGGGCTAAACGCATTTCGCCCCAGGTAGTTATGCGTGCCGGGCGGTGAGCGATGCAAGAATCGAATGGCGCCAGGTTCGTGAATCCACTCGGTCTTGTTGGCGATTTCAATGACGTTCAGGTAGTCGGTTTGCAGCTTTGCATTGGCGGGTGAAATCCCGAGGCACGTTGCATGAGAGAGCGAATCAGGATTGAGCCATAATTCAATCGAAAAGTCGCCTTCGTTCAGACCATCGATTGGCTCACTGAGAACGCACCGAGCACCTGGAGATGCATTGAATCGAATGCAGCCGCTTTCCAGCTGTAACGCTTGCTCGTCGGCTTGTCCTCGCAGCAGGACGCTACCTGAGTGTGCTTCGCCGACCAAATTGTCAATGTGATCGTGCGTTGCGTCATCGAAGCGCCAATAGAGCAACGGTTCTGCGGCGACCACCGATTCAATGTATTGGCTCGGGATTTCGAGCGGCGTCTCGTACGTGAGCCTCAGTTTGGGCAGCTCGCTTTTTGAGCCTTCTTCGGGACCGAGTTGGCGGAGCGATTGAGTCGACTCGTCCACTTGGACCTGGGTCGCTTCAAGCACACGGCGGCTGAGCAACGTGCTGCCATCGGCGCCGAGCAAGGACAACTCGACCTCACCGCTAAGGACCTCAACCTCGGGCTTTCCCGAGTCGCCGACTCGAATTCCAAATTCGGTACCAAGGTCAACGACGGCGGCGTTTGGAGCATTGACCGTAAAGCCGCGTGCGCGTGGCGGAACGTATGCGCTGGCAGTGCCGGCGACCATCGTGGTCGACATCTCACTCTCGATCGTGAACTCGGCCGGCCCATCGAGTGCGACGACCGCGCCGCTCATGAATTCAAGTTGCAACGTTCCGGTGGTCAACTCGAGGATCCCAGGCTGCAGACGCGTGCCGACCGTGAGCTCCGTGTTGTCCACGTCCTCGCTACGCACAATCACTGCCACATCAGGATTTCGGCGCCCCCGAGGCGGATACGGCGTGAAGTGACTCTGCGGCGGAGCCACGATCGGATTCGGATTCAGTCGCAGCCTTGTTTCGGATTGAGCAATCCCGGCCGCATCGTCGCCTCGCGAGATGACAAACGCAATCAACAACGCGCAGGCAATCGCGGCGCACACGGTCGCCCAACCGGCAACGCTCAGACTGGAAAGGCCTCGGCGGTGCAGTTCAACCTGCTCTTTATTTCCAGCACCTCCTTGCTCAGCCAACGACTCAAGCTCGGCCAGCGTCGCAAGGCCCGCGGTTGTCCCCTCGGGATCGCCCCACTGTGCTTGAAGCTCGGTGTGAATCTGGATGTAGTTGAGGTAGTAGCGTTTCGCGTGCTCGCTCGTGGCGAGCAGATCGGCAAGCAACCGCTCATCATCGGCCGACAGGTTTCCCTCAGTCAATTGTGGCAAGAGTCGCTGTAGCTGTTGATGCTGTTGGCTTCCTTCAAACGGGAGACCGCCGTCATCAGTTGGGCTGTTCATAGAGTTTCTTCTTTCAACAATCGCTGTTGAACACACTTCATCAGCTGTTCGCGAACGCGGTGTAACACAATGCTAACAGCATTGGCGCTTTTGCCGAGTTCATCAGCAATCGATTTGACTGTCATCGATTGACCATACCTCTGGCTGACCAACCGCGTTTGATGGTCTGGCAGACTCTTCATGCATTCACGAAGCGCCATTTGGCGGATTTCGGCGAGCTCGTGCGGGTACAGGTCTTCGTCAAGTGATTCGAGAGAACCAAAAAGGTCGCTCGGAAAAACCAATCGATCGCGGGATTGCCGCTTGCGAAACGCGAGCACTTGGAAACGAGCGACCGAAAAAGCCCAGGCCATGAAGTCCGTCCCCGCCTGATAGGCGTCGGCGTTTCGGCACATCACCAGGTTCACTTCTTGGAGGACTTCTTGAGCTTGATCGCTATTGCCTAGACGCTTAAGAAGAAAGCCATACAACCTCGGCTGGGCATCGGTCAAACGAAGCACCCAATCAGGCGTGAGCTCGAATTTTGAAACGCTTTTATCCATCACCAGTAATAGCCAAAGGTGCAAAAACCTTTCGGGGATTTTGACACGACCGATTCTGAATTCAGAAAAAAAACGAAGAAAGGTCGAAAGATGCACGTTAGGGCGGCTATTCCCCCTGCAACCAGAGTGGTTTCGTGATCACCCTTTTTCGGGTCGCCTCATTCAGGCTTGGCCCGGCTGGTCACATCATTTTCCCTTCCTTATTCGAGCCGATTTTGATGCCCCGCATTCCATTTGCTCTCTTTCTGTTTGCCACCGTCGCAGCGTTCTCTGTCGGTTGTTCCGAACCACCGAACCAGGTGATCGATCAGTCGCAATTCAACCAAGCGGACATCGAAGCGTACAACGACGAAGTTGGTCAAGCACCCAGCGGTGACGGCGTTTGAGTCGTCCCCCTTTTTGATTTTCTGTTTATGAGTAGCGGTGACTCTTTGGGATCGCTGCTGCGCTTTTGTTTCCTTTCTGTTCTCTTAGAGGTCTTTGATGAATGTCCCTCGCCGTCACAGCGGTTTCACCTTGGTGGAATTGTTGGTTGTGATCGCCATCATTGGCGTGTTGGTCGGCTTGCTGCTGCCTGCCGTCCAGGCTGCACGCGAAGCCGCGCGTCGCATGAGTTGTAGCAACAACTTCAAGCAAATTGGCTTGGCCGTGCACAACTACCACAGTGCGTTCAAGCAACTGCCCAACAACATGACCGGTACGTCACGAACGTTTGCTGGTGGTGTGACCAACAACAGCAACCGTTTGTTCCTCAGCTGGCTTGTTCCCATCTTGCCTTATTGCGAACAGCAAGCGTTGTGGGAAAGCATTTCCAATCCAAGCCAGGACGTGACTCCTGGCTCGAGTATGCCCGGCGATGTGATCAACGGAACTTGGCCACCGATGGGGCCCGCACCCTGGCAACCAGCCTATGTGCCGTGGGCGACCGAAATCCCAACGTTCCGCTGCCCTAGTGATCCGGGAGTACTGGACGTCGCAACTGGTCGTTCAAACTATGCCGCTTGCTTGGGTGACACGATTGACTCGTGCTACGTCGGCGGTCGAAACGAACTGGGCTTCTATCGACAACCCTGGGAAAACGTCACGACCAACGACCAGACCATGGCGATCCGAGCTCGCGCTTCGAACCGTGGGTTCTTCTGGAGCCGACACGAAACCAAATTCCGCGATTGCCTGGACGGTCTTTCCAACACGATCGCCGCCGGAGAGATCTGCACGTCGCTTGGCAACCGCGAAATCAAGGCCGACTGGGTACGTGACATTTCACTGCGAGGAACAGGAACCTGGGACGGTGCTGGCCAGCCCGCGCTCTGCATGGAAGGCCCTCACATCGATCCCGAGCGTCCGCAGTTTTACGCCGATGGTTTTACGGTTGAAACAGGTCCGATTCGCTCGCGCGGTGGACGTTGGGGCGATGGCCGGCTGACCTACACAGCCTTCCAAACAATGTTGCCCCCCAACCGTGCCAACTGTTCTACCAACGGTTCCGATGGCAACTGGTACTTCATCTCCACAGCTGGCAGCCGTCACGAAGGCGGTGCTCACGTGTTGATGGGAGACGGCGCTGTGATCTTCATGAGCGACAGCATCGACGCCGGCAACCTCTACGACAACGCCGTCGTAGCCGTCTTCACCGGTCATACGACAAACCCCAACATCGCTGGCGAAGCAAGCCCCTATGGGCTTTGGGGAGCACTCGGCACACGAGCTTCCAAAGAGATCATCGAGGAAGAGCTGAATCAGTAGGATTCCTTTGATCTAGACCTCTCAGGACCTACCGTCGAAGCTGCGGTGACTTCATAGGAGTCACTGCAGTTTCTTTTTTGCGCTCAAGCGAATGCCCTCATGCGCTCGCAGCGATGCATGGCGTGCATACTAGATGAAAATGTCGCAGGCGAGCCTCCTCTTTGGTCGAGCTGCTCGTGAATTCTTGGTGAATGCCCAAAAAATGCCGGCACAATCTCCTGAAAAGTTTGCGTCACACACTCCGAGACTGTTAGCCTGACGACTCATGTTTGGCTTGTTCTAGTCTTTTTGCATGGGGTGCAACATGAATTCCAATCTGCAATTGCGTCGGCGCGTGCGCGTAAAGCAACGCAAGCAGCGAGACCTGCGTTTAGAAATCCTTGAGACGCGACGGTTGCTTGTTGGCGCGATCTCCAACCCGCTGGGACAGGCTCCTGGCATCAACTTGCCGCAGAATTCGCGGCTGGCCGAGACCGACTTGATTGATCGCTCTCTGCTGTTGCGTCGCGATCTACTATCAGAAGCGCGAAAGATCGACAACGGATACGGCGTCGGCATCCACAACAACAATGAAGTTGACCGATTCCTTCCCGATTTCGAAACCGCCCGGTTGGAGTTTGGGCCAGCGATTCCATCAGTACGAGACACCGGAACGTACCCCTATGATCCGGATCCTATTCCGCAGGTACCGCTCTCGGTTTCCCCCGAAGCGCCATCCCCAATCCTCTCGCGCAATGGACTCGATGCACGCAACCTGTATCAACCAGGAATCATGTCGGCGCCCGAGTTGAGGCCGTACAGCGTCGACACTTACAACGAAGAGGAATGGATGTTTGACGTCGATTCGATCAAACACTTCTTCCCCGACATCATCGCCTGGAGTGATGTTGACGCTGATCAGATTTCACCACCAACGACACCGTACGCTCAATCAGCCGGCAACATCAATGTTGTTGAAGAATTCCCCGACGAAGGAAAGACCGTCAGCTACGACCTGCAGTGGAACTTGGCAGATGGTTTCTCTGGCGATCTTGCGAGCAGCTGGAGTTACAGTGAGGACCTGCTGATTGGATTCACTATCACGACTCAGTGGTACGACGAAGCGATTCCAGTCGGGCTGCCGGCGCCCGACGAATTCAGTAGTTATGGCGTTCCTGACCCCAGCGGAGCGTTTGCGGACTACATCCAAGACAACGGGATCCAAAGTGGCCCCGAGTTCCCATTGGTGCGTCAACGACTCCTGCAACAGTTTGGAACCTTCGAGTTGCAGTTCAGTCTTCAGGGAGACGCCAATGGAGTCACCTTCTATTCGATCGACGAGTTCTACGAAGACAACTTTGACGATTGGTACTTTGAATCGTTAACCCCAGACACCCTGCCCGGCGAAACGATCTACGAATCCTACGGCTACCTCGCCACGGTCAGGGATCGTGAGCAGCATGACGTGATCCTGATGAATCTCGACGCCCCCGCTGCTGCACCGCCACCGATTAATCCATCCGGCACAACGAGACAGGAACGTGTTGAATCTGCGCTCGAGCCAATTCAGCTGCAATCGGTCTTGAACGACCGAAGTGCGATGGGCGAACTTCAGCTGTGGCACGATTCCAACGGGTTTACACTACCGCTTCCGATTCCAACTGGCGGATCCGGCTCGGGGGGCTACGGATATGGATACGGCTACGACTACAGCGGCGACTACGGCGGCGACTACGGCTATGACTACGGCGGCGATGCTGGCTACGACTACAACGACGGGTATGGCTACGGCTACGACCCCGATGTTTACGTGCGCCGGTTCGGCTACAAGAAGTACAAGAGTGAGTTTAACGGCCTGACGTCAACCGACTGGGATATCGCCGTCTCGGCAAATCCCGACACCCTAAACGTCCATCAAGATGGCCAGCTTTACGATGCCGAAGGGACGTTTCGTACCAACACCTACGATGAGCAGTTCATCACCTCAACGTGGGACGCCACGCCCCCGGAAGGCGACCTGAGTTGGAGAGAAACAGCCAGCGGCGAGCGTTCAAACTATTGGTCCGTCAACTACGGCGAATTCCTCTATGACGACCAGCTGGTTTATCCCAACTACGATGACTCTGCTTCGGTCGACGAATTCTGGCAGGAAGTAGGTCACGTGGGCATCGAGTCCCGAAACCGGTTGCAACGCTTCAATAACGGGACGACCTTTGATGAAGTCGAGTACGGCCACGGCCACGACGACACGACCTATTGGTCCATTTCGGGTGTCGGCAATGGCTACCTTCGAGCGACCATCCGGCCGGACGGGAATCCAGAAACGGCTCAATTCTATCAATCGTATATTGATTACTTGCCGCACACGATTCCCGAAAACACGAGCCTGCCCTATTCAGAAAGCCTGTTTAGTCCCGACATCGAGTACATCCGGGCTTGGTACACAGAGCATGATCGAGAGGAAACGGCCACCGGTCACGTCCTGAACGCAGTGACGTGGGATATGGACTTTGGCGATGCCTTGGCGCGACACAACGGCGCGCTCGAGGGCTTTTTCGAATTAGCTTCGGCGGATCCCAGTGAACCTGATGACCCAGACTTCTTCACGCGCTACCAGCGAGACGATTGGGCCGAGGAGGTTGACGATGTCTTTGCCTACGACTTCCACAACGAACTGACTGACTACGGCACGGAAATTGGTGGAGGAGTGCAATCAATCGAGACCCACCAATTTGCCGGGGGGGCGCAAGGTCTTTGGCGATCGGATGCCGAGGGTTACTACAACTGGTTCGGTGTGCGTCATAGCGAAAACCCTAACCTGCCCGGAAACGCAAAGGCCAACCTGATTCGACTCTACGGCAATGGCTGGGAAGACATGGCGGATGCTAGGCCCAATTGCTATGACATCGACTACATAACCGTCGACAAATGCGGCCCCCACGGTGGCTTCCGACACTACACCGTGACGCTCGAGCAGCTGCACGAGGGCTTCTCGGATTGGTTCGATGATGACCGCTTCAGCAGAACATCGACGTTTGGTCATGAGTTTGACTTTGAAGAAACGATAAAACGTGACGGGCAAGGTCAAATCGTGACCCACACCGGCGTGTCGACGATCACACCGCTACACGATACGGGCGAGTTCGGTCCCGTCGCATTGCCACTGCAAACTGGGACTCGAGACGAAGCAACGTATTGGGAACGCGAATCCGAATGGGACAGCATGTCAGCCAACAGCGACGATGTGCGCTGGGCTGACGTTGATCGATACGCCTACAAGAATGCGTTTACCGTCGAAGCGGATGGGGATGTCCATTCGAAAGACGAACGTTTCGACGATGGTTCGCGAGTGCAGACGATGAACGAAAAAGGAGCGACCGCCGAAGCGGAGCACCATTTCTCGTTCTACATCCAAAAATGGTACGATCATTTCTTGCGCATCGATGTCGAGGATGTTCGTGACTACGTGAACACGTACCAGGATGAAGTGAACACGACGATCGATGCGAATGGACAAGTCGCATCAACGATCACCTTCGAAGACTTCGGACTCGGCACGGAGTTCATTCATGCACAGTGGGAACACTTGCAGTATGACACTTACACCCGTGGCTACGAGTTCACAACCGCCAACGCAATTCATAGCTACCAGGCGACAGTCGACTCGACTGATCAGGGTGATAACGTGGTTGTCGTCGGTTCCTTCGCGTGGCAAGGTTCACACCTATGGGTCATCGAATTTGACGACACCTCCAATAGCGGCCTGACATCGTTCGAAGGTGAAATCGTGGACGACCCGTTCGTTGGTCCGCGATCGGGACGAACACGCGTCTATGCCTGGTGCCTCAAGCCAATCCCCTTTGAGCAACTCTAGCCAATCGAGTATCGACCATTAAAAAACGCACAGGCATTCGCCTGTGCGTTGTCGCTGGATCGATTCTCGACGTGCGGCCTACATGTCGATTTCGTAGCCTGCGCGGGCTTCGCGCGAGAGGAACGAATTGGCTTGGTCGTCGCCAATCACTTCACGCTTACTTGGATCCCACTTCAATTCGCGGTCCAAACGCATGGCGATGTTCGACAGGTGACAGATCTCAAGCATGCGGTTATGCGTCCACACGTCCGAAATCGGTTGTTTGCCCGCATTGATCGCTTCGATGAAGTTCGCCGAATGGTTCTTGCTGATCGGACCACCGTAGACCTCTTCGACCGCACCATCGGGTAGCGGGTTCTTTTCGAGGTCCTCGACTGGCTTGCCAACGATCTTGCCACGATTGACAAAGAACCGACCTTTGGTGCCTTCGAACAGGATCCCGTTGTCACCTTCGCTGGTGATGATCATCTCGACGTCGTTCGGCATCGCCGCGCGGATCTTGAACTTCGTCGCAGCGTTGTACTGGTCCGCAACCATTGGGTGGCCGTCTTTGTATTCGACTGGCAAATCGAATTCCAACGGCGTGATTTTGCTCGGCCCAGTTTCGCTTGCACCGATCGCCCAACAGGCGATGTCGACGTGGTGAGCGCCCCAGTCGGTCAACTTGCCACCCGAGTATTCGTGCCAATTGCGGAACGAATAATGAGCGTTGCTGTAAAGCGGGACGCCGCCACCGTAACCCTCTCGCAGTTCAGGCAACGCGCGGTAGTCGACCTTGGCCGCAGGCCCCAACCACATATCCCAATCGAGACCTTCGGGGACATCGGCAACAGGAATCTTTGGCGACGCCACCATGCCGTTGATTCCGCAGGTCACTCGCTTGACCGTGCCGATTCGACCGGCGCGGACCAAGGCGACCGCTTGCAAAAATCGATTGCCGCATTCACTACGTTGCATCGTGCCGACCTGAAAAGTGCGGCCCGTTTTCTTGACCATCTTTTCGATCAACTTGCCTTCGTCGATCGTCAGTGTCAGTGGTTTTTCACAGTAGACGTCTTTGCCGGCAAGCATTGCCTCGACCGCAATCTTGGTGTGCCAGTGGTCGGGGGTGGCAATCATGACCGCGTCGATATCGCTGCGTTCAAGGATCTTGCGGTAGTCCTTGTAGCCCTCGGGCTTTTTGTCCTGACGCTTGGCTGCCTTTTGAATGTTGGCACCCAAAATGTTTTCATCGACGTCGGCAAAAGCGGCGAAGTCCGCAAACTGAAAAGTCTTGTCCGTGATCGTCCAGCCTTGGTTACGAAGCCCAATGGTGGCGAAAACGGGTCGGTCGTTTGGTGAAAGGTATCCGTATGCACGGCCAGCCGATGGAATCATGACGCTGGCTGCCCCAGCCGCCGCTACGCCCTGCAGGAAGTGGCGACGAGAAGTATGACGATTCGTGGGCATTGATGGTCCTAAGCTTGATGGTCCTAAACGGGGGGTAAGTAACGCGTGGTGTCTAGGACGATTGTAACTAAGGATCCTCACAACTCGAACCAGCCCCCAGCGGGTACTATTGTTGGAGCGTCGCGTGCGACACTTTGACCCGCCTCCATTCTCCTGCCCCCGCCTAGCCAACATGTTCCGCATTCATTGTCTCGTTGTGTCGGTAGCCTGCCTGATCCCCATGGCAGCCTTTGCCGAAGACGACTTTCGCCCAATGTTCAATGGCCGCGATTTGAGCGGCTGGGTGCTGACCAACACGCCGCCGCAAACGTGGTCCTTCAATGAGGACCGGCTCGAATGCACGGGCAAGCCGATCGGTGAAATCCGAACGGAGAAGATGTACCAGAATTTTGTGATGGAACTTGAGTGGCGGCACATGGTGCCTCGGGGCAATGCCGGAATCTTTGTTTGGGCCGATGACATCACCGCACGAGGCGTCCCGTTCCACCGCGGCATCGAAGTGCAGGTGCTCGAGAACGCCTATGGCAACACGCGCAGTCACACCACACATGGCGACATCTTTCCCATTCATGGTGCAAAGATGACTCCGGTCAATGGTCGCGGTGGAAGTCGTGCCTTCCCCACTGAGAATCGGTCGAATCCGAGTCCTCAGTGGAACCACTATCGCATCGAATGTCGCGATGGAGAGATCTCGTTGGCCGTCAATGGCAAGGTCGTTACGCGCGGCAAAGAATGTGTCCCACGCAAAGGCTACATCTGCATCGAATCGGAAGGAGGCGTCGTTCACTACCGGAATGTGCGGATCAAAGAGCTGCCGGATAGTGATGTCGCGCCCGAGCACGTTGCGATCGCCAATCGCGGCTACCGAAGCATCTACAGCGGACTCGATCTCGCGGGCTGGCAAGCCTCGAGCGATGGGAAGTGGGAATCTCGCGATTGGATCCTGCGCGCCAGTGGGGCGGCCGGCGAGACCGCAACGCTTACCAGCAACGAATCGTTTCAGGAGGTCGGTTTCGTTGTCGACGTCAAACTGCATGCCGACTCAAGTAACGCCGCAATCCAGGCTGGCAAGGCATTCGCTGTCGACCTGTCGGATGATCGCATCAGCAAACACCTGGAAAAGGTTGGGCGATGGAATCGCATCGAAGGAGTGAAGCGCGAGGGCGCCTTCTGGTTGGAAATCAACGGCCACAAAGTCGAAGTTGACCAAGCAAGCTTTGCATCCAAAGGCCCCCTAACGCTCAAAGCGACCGGCAAGGTTGACTTTGCGAACGTGTATGTTGGATCGTGATTAAGGCCCGGCCGCTCATGCGATCACTGCTCACAAATCCGGGGTTTGAATAACGAGCGTCTAGCTTTTCTCGGGCGATGCCGATGGTGGCTCGAAGGCGAACTCTTGCCACTTGACCGCCTTGTCCATCGGTTCGATGCGAATGACAAGCATGCCGTCTTGGTAGAGCCGAACGGTGCCCGTTGATTGGCTAACGACGACCGAGATCGACTTTGTGATCCGAGTGATCGCGGCGGCCGCCCAGTGACGCGAGCCGAGGCCGCCGGTCATCGTGAGGTCTTCATGCGACACGCTCAGGATCTGGCGACTCCGTTCAATCACACCGTCACTGTTGACGATGAATGCCCCATCCAGCTGTGCGATCTCTTTCGCATCTTCTTGAACCTTGGCATCCAACAGATTTCGATGTTTGCGGTTGTAGCCGCGAAACGGGTCGACACCGCTATCTTTGGCGTGTCCCAGGACCTTGCGTGTGTCACCAACGACGAACAAGGTCCCGACCGGCTTGCCTTCACGACCCTCACGGCCGATCTGTGCAGCCAAGTCGACGATCGATCGAATCGTCCGCAGCGGAACGCGACTTTCAAGTTGCTGAAGGTCGCGAACCGTCAGCCGTCGCATTCGCTCGTCCAGTTGCAGATGGCTAATCGAGTCGAGCCGGCCTTGCTGGAATCCGCTGTAGACGGCAACGACTTCGCCGTTGGTCCGAATCAGCTCATCAGCGGCCGCTTCGAGCAGGGCGTGCTGGAGCCGCTCGAGCAGCGGAGCCTTCTCTTTGTTCAAAGCGAGTGGTTTGAGTCCCGCTTCGGCCGCGCCCTCGAGGTCATCGACCGAGTCGACGGCGACAATGACCGCTTTGTCGATGCCGTCGACCATTTCGGAGATTCGCTTCCAATCGGTCGAACCATCGAGCAACAGCAGCAACGCATCGGCATCGCGGGCACGCAACAGCTCGACCGCCGTGCGGATCATTGCGGCGTTCTGCTTGGTAAGTCGTTGCGTCGGCATGGCGCGGTTTGCCTGGATTGGGAAGCGAGGGCGTGGCTTCGGGACGAAGCCCCAAGACGAGCCAACTCAATCGCTAAAGTTTTACCCCATCGCTCAGCCTTCGCACAGGCAGCGCCGCGAATCATCTTCCGCGTGCACCATGTCCGCTTTGGTTAGCGGCGAGTCGAGTCGCTCGACTGAGCCATCACCTTGGGCGGTCGCCAGGCCGGACCGCTACGATACGCTCGTTCGTAGAACATGGCCAACGACCGTAGTGCGTGCCCCTTCGGGCCAATCTTCCACTCGTGGTCACGCTCGTTGTACATCGAGCTGAGCAGGAATCGCACCGCCGAGACCAAGCGTGGGTTTTGCAGTTGCGAATCGGGCGTGATGGACAATAGCCACTCCACCATGTGTCCCGTGGTCTGAATCTTGCGGTCGAGGTTGCCGTTGTCCTCGCGGCCCTCGAACCAATCGGTGCTCATCGAACCGTCGCGGTTTTGAAGTCGATAGCAGTAGGAATGAAAATCCTGTGTGAACATGTCGGCACGACGCCATTGGCCATCGATCGGCTTGTCCTCGGCCCGGCGCTTTCGAAGTGCGTGTGCGAATCCCATCAGGCGGTGGGTGCCACCGCAAGCTGCACCAACGATCGGTTGCGAGAGCTCTTCACGAATCAGCTTTTCGAAGTCCCAACGTTGTCCGTCCGAAGCTACCCAGCGAGCATCGGTGTCGAGGTAGTGGGACAGTCCGATCAGCGTAAAGGTCAGCTCCGCACCGCGTTTGCAGGCAGCCATTTCTGCATCGACCAAATCGCGGACGGTGTATTTCTCGTCATCGGCGTAAAGCGGATAGTCGATCGGCACGTCGCAGAGCGCAAACACGGCTAGCATCTGAGCTTGGTGGCCCTGAAGTCCAACACCACTATTGGCTTGGATCCCCTCAGGCGTGTGCCGAAGCAGCTTTTGACCGCGGCAAGCATTGTTGCCTGCGATCCACGCAATCGCGCTGTAACGTTTACGGCCAACAACCACTTTGGTGTCGACGCCGAAAACCATGATCGAGTGCAGCATGCCCCAATTGCTTCGTTCGTTCGCAATCTCGGGACGCGAATAGTAGTACTGGAGGCACGAGCGAATTGATCGCTTCATGCCAGCGACGCTACGGGTCATCCGCAGCGGTTGCAACGGGTACCCGGTGTAGTCGAGCCGCGGCGGTGCAGGTTCTGCGATGACGACCGGTTCATTGTCACTTTCGACTCGCGCGCTCGCCCCGGCCTCAGCCGGAGAATCGAGCTTGGGCTCGGCCGGAGCGCGAAGCTTGGGCTCGGCAGCTTTAGTGTTGGACTTGGCTGGTGTCTTGACTTGGGTGGTTGCGTCGCGCGGTTTCGTCTTGTTTGACTGCTGCGTTGATTTCGCGTTGCCTTCGATCGCCAGCGGCGACGCCTCGATCACTTCAACGTTGGATGCCGCTTCAGGCTCGCCCTTTGCTTGAGCATCTGTGCTGCCTGCTTTCGGCGCCTCACGCAGTTGAGGCGTCTCCGTCGCGACGTTGCTGGGTTGGGTTTGCCCGCTGGGTTGGGCTTTCCCGTTGGGTTGGGCTTTCCTGCTTGCCTGCTCTGATTTTGCGGCAGCTTTTTGATCGCTCTGTGGCGGTTGCTGCTGGGTTGACTGCGCCTTTTGCGACCGCGAACGCAGGTCACTGTAGAGTGGCTGAGTTTCATCGCCGCGTGAAACCCATCCTTCTTCCTGCGCTTGACGCGTCGCTGGTTTTTGCGGCAGGTCAGCTGGTGGCCGAGGCGGATTCATTTTGACCGACGGCTCGGTCTTCGGCTTGGTCAGCTTCTCGAGCAACCAGGGACGGCGAGCGATCCGAATGCGCATCGTCGATTTGACCGGCTCGGAACCACCGGTCGCAATCACGTCGTTGCGCAGTGGCGGTGCAGGCTGAGCGGCGGCGGCCTCCGGCGGACTGATCGGCTTCAAGATCATCCGCGTCGTTGGGACCGGTTCCAATGTCATCGGGGCTTGCCCCAATTCGGACTGGCCTTGTCCCAATGCGGTCGGCTCTTGTGCGAACGCCGAGCCAGCAAAACTCAGTGCAGCCAACATCATCGCGAAGCGTCGACGAGGAGCGTTTGTTGACATGGGAAGCTGCACGATTGACTCCAAGGGAGGAAAGACCTTCTTCACGTATCGGACAGCTGTGTCCAGAAGGTTAGCTTTCCTACTGCCCCTCTGCTGATGTCTGCTAATAGCCCTGACGAACAAATCAAAGCTGAACTCTGTGGTAAGCGCTAGCAAATTTCGGGGGGCCGCGGCCAGAGAGGCAAAAAACATTGCGGGAACTCGCACCGCTGACCTTCGCTGATAGCAAATCCATTGCCTGAAGGTAGCGACGAGCAGCCGACCGTTCGTAGTACCGGCTTCAGCCGGAATCTTCCCCGCTTCCACTAAGTGGCGCTGTAGCTTCGCTCGCCAGAGCGTGGGGTGATCGCGAGCGGCTTACCAACGCGGACCACCTTCTGGCGAAGGTAGCTACGATCAGCCGACCGTTCGTAGTACCGGCTTCAGCCGGAATCTTCCCCGCTTTCGCCCGACAAACGTGAACGCGTGAAACACGCGCGACGCAACTTAGAGATCAAACTCTTCCAAAGAGTCGATGAGTTCGTCCAAGTTATCCTTGGGCGACGCGGCTAAATCGGCCTGACGTTTTCGAAGCTGGTCGTCGATTCCCACCGCATCGCGACCCGCTAAAAGAAGTTGTTCGTCACGTTCGCGCGCAGCCGTCGCGATCGGATCATCGCTCCCGGCTGGGGCACCGAACAATTGCGACAGATCGATCTTGAAGCCCTCTTCGCCTTCGATCTGAGCGCCGGCGATCGCAGGGGCTTTATGCTGCGGGAAGATAATCGCATTCTCGGGACAAACGCGGCTACAGGCGGGGCAGCCCTTTCGGCAGTTGTCCGGTTGCTCGACGAGAATATTTTCGACGCCATCCACGCCGTAGACACCGAACAGGCAAAAATCGACGCATTCCATACAATTGGTGCACCGACTGAAGTCGATCACCGGGTACCAGCGACGCGAGGCCTGCTCTTCAACCTCAACCAGCTTTCCGCCCACGATCGGAAGCGCGTTTTGCTGGGCCCGCTCCGTTTGCTGGGCCCGCTCCGGGAGCACGCCGACGATCCGCCGAATCTCGTCGACATAAGCATCAGCGCCGTCGTCGACTTTGAGATCGAGGCAGTGGATATTGCGGTTGGGGCGCGGGTAAAGTTCGGCAACGCGATCGACATCATCTTCGCCATCGCTGGACGCATCCTCCGACGAGTCAGCCGACGCTTGGTCTTCATCCTCATCGACATCGGAATCGCCAATTTCGACGTCACCCACCTGGCCTTGAATCCCATTCCGATCGAGCACCCAGTGGGCAGCTCGCGAATAGATCCACGAAACGACGATCAAGTCGCATTCGATTTCCGCAAGCTGCTTGAACGAATCGCTCGACTTGGGCAGGTCGTATAGGTGAGGAATCACCAACACGTTGACGCCGGGCATTTCTTGTGCGGCGTCAGCGATCGCTTGCTCGAGTTCCCGTTTTTTGGGATTCCGCGATTGGCCCTTCGAAATGACGACGGTCCAAGTCGATTCTTTAGTCGCTGAAATCATTGGCGGGAAAACAGGTGGGAATTCAGTCGGCGAACTACCAGTCGAGTGGCTTTTGCCAGGCCGCTTTCGCTTCGCTGACACTGACATCCAACACGACTTGCGAATCGACGGTGGCGACCAATTGGTCACCCTGCTCGATTGTACCTAGCCGGGCAACGGGAACGTCACGCTCGCCGAGCAATCGCTCAAATTCAGCCGTCTTTTCTTCTTCAACCTCGACCAGGAACCGAGTGTTCGATTCACTGAACAGGGCTTCAACGGGACTCAGGCCGTTACCGCAAAGTGACGAAAGATCGAGTTTCATCCCCAATTCGCCAGCCATCGCAACCTCGGTCGCAGCGACCGCCAGACCGCCCTCGCTCAGGTCATGACAACCCCGAAGCAGCTTGGATCGGATCGCTTGGTGGATCGCACCGAATGTACGCTTGGCAACATCGGTGTCGACCGTCGGGACTTGGCCACCACTGAGTTCCTTCACCAACGCGAGATGAGACCCGCCCAACTCGCTCTTGGTCTCCCCAACCAGATACACAGCGTTACCCGCTTCTTTGGCATCCATCGTGATGGCGTCGGACACATCTTCGATTTGCCCCATCGCACTGATCAACAGGCTTGGTGGGATCGCAATCGTTTGCCGCTCTCCTGATTCGTCGTTGTAGCTGAACTCGTTGTTCAAGCTGTCTTTACCACTGACAAAAGGGGTGCCCAGTGCAACGGCGACGTCCTGGCACGCGATTGCGGCGCGGACCAATGAACCAAGCGTTTCGGCGCGATCGGTGTAACCCCAACAGAAGTTATCAAGGATGGCAATCTTGTCGGGATCCGCGCCGACAGCGACCGCGTTGCGCATCGCTTCGTCGATCGCCGACGCTGCCATGTGGTAAGTGTCGAAGTCACCGTAGTGTGGATTCATGCCACAGGAGATGACCAGACCTTGGCGAGTTTCCATCCGTGGACGAATCACCGCCGCGTCACCTGGGCCGTCACATTGGGGGCCAACAAGAGGTTTGACAACACTGTTGCCTTGCACTTCGTGGTCGTATTGGCGAATCACCCAGTGCTTGCTGGCAACATTCAAGCTGCCCATCACTTCGATCAAGGTCGCGCCGAGCTCTTGTGGCGACAGCGATGGCAAGTCAATCGTTTCGGTGGGTTCCGGATGGTACACCGCATCACGAATGACTGGCGGACGCCCGTCGTGCAGGAACTTCATCGACACGTCGCCGACTGTTTCACCGTGATAGGTCAAGAGCAGTCGACCGGTCGGTGTGAAACGACCGATCACCGCCGCCTCGACCCCTTCGCTTTCGCAGAGGTCACGCAATTCCTCCCACGAGTCTTGCGGAACGGAAAGGACCATCCGCTCTTGAGCTTCCGAAATCCAAATCTCGGTGTAGGTCAGTCCTTCGTATTTCAGCGGTGCCTTCTCGAGCCAAACTTCCGCACCCACTTCTTCGCCCATCTCGCCGACGGCACTTGAGAAGCCACCGGCGCCACAATCGGTCACCGCGTTGTAAAGCCCGCGGTCGCGTGCTTGAAGCAAGACATCGAGGACCATCTTTTCCGTGATCGCGTTGCCGATTTGAACGGCACCGCCAGAGAGTGACTCCGATTCGCTGGTCAACTCGGCGGACGAGAACGTTGCTCCATGAATTCCGTCGCGCCCCGTGCGACCACCAATGGCGACGATCAAGTCATCAGGCTTGACCTCTTTGTCTTCCATGCCGACCGGGATCATCCCAACATTGCCACAGTAAACGAGCGGGTTACCCAAGTAGCGTTTGTCAAAATAGACCGCGCCGTTGACCGTTGGGATTCCCATTCGGTTGCCATAGTCACGAACGCCAGAGACCACGCCTTTGATCACGCGGCGTGGATGCAGGACTCCGGGTGGCAGCGAATCGGCTGGCGTGTCAGGCGGTGCAAAGCAGAAGACGTCGGTGTTGCAAACGGGCTTGGCGCCCATGCCCGTTCCCATGGGGTCGCGGATCACACCGCCAATGCCGGTGTTCGCACCGCCATAAGGTTCCAGCGCCGACGGGTGGTTGTGAGTTTCGACTTTGAAACACGCGTGGAAGTCATCGTCAAACGTGACCACACCCGCGTTGTCTTTAAAGACGCTGACGCACCAGTCGTTGTCGCCGAGTGTTCTGCGAATCGTTTGCGTGGCTTCAAAGATCGTTTCTTTGAGCATGTTGTCGTACTGACGCTCGTCCGCTTCGGGCGTGCCGTCGGCGCCGGGGCCGCGATAGTGAATGCGTCCGGCGAGCGTTTTGTGACTGCAGTGCTCGGACCAAGTCTGGGCAACCGATTCGAGTTCGACATCAGTCGGATCTCGTCCGATCGAAACGAAGTGGTCGCGAATCGTTTGCATCTCCACGAGCGTCAAATAGAGCTGACCTTCGATTGAGAGCTTTTCGAGACCTGCATCATCAAGTTCACGAATCGGAACGGTGACCAATTCAAATTCATAGGCCGAGCCAACATCAAGTTGGTCCAGTTCAAGCGGGCCAACAACCACTTGCTCGATCGCATCGTTCGATAGCGCCTTTCGGCAGACGGCATCGAGCGCGTCGCCATCGACACCATCAAGCCAATACTTTCGCATCGTGCGAACCGCTTCGACTTCGAAGCCTGCATCGGAAGCCGCGCCGACCGTACTGGCGGCAACGGGATCCATCACGCCCGGCTTGGGCAACACGTTGACCAATGTGGTTTGATCGCCCGGCGGCTCATTGAGAACGTCTTGGCCAGCGATGGCGACGACCGACGTTTCAGTGACCGAATCGGCAAGCAAGATGTCCGCAAGCCGGACCGCTTCGTCGTGAGCGAATTGGCCTTGAACCAAAAAGCTCCGTGCAAAGGTGACGGTGACGTTGTCGCCAAGGCCAAGTTCGCTGATCTCTTCGCGCGTTCGATCGCCTTCGCGGTCGATTTGGTTTTCGGCTTGGTAGATGTCGATCTGCCAAAGAGGCATTGTTGTTGTTCCTTCAAGAGTTGAACGGAAGTGACGGCGACAGTGCCGTCGACCTCACGCTTGATCTTTCAAGTTTTTGGCTTCCTGTAACCAACGCAGCAGATCGTCGTCGCGTTGGTCGTCAATCATTTCACGTAGTTCGGCAACACGGGTTGCCAGTTGCCCCAATTGCTGCGAAATGGCTGTGCGGTTCTCTTGGCAAATCGCAGCCCAAAGCGTTGGATCACCAGCCGCAACGCGGGTGATGTCACGCCACCCGCTTCCCGTCAGCGGCAACGTTTCGACCGAAGTCATCCGGGCTACCAATGACGACACCAAGTGTGGCACGTGACTGACTGATGCCAAGTGGGTGTCGTGTTCGTCAGGCGACATCAACAATGTGCGTCCCCCGGTCAGCTTCCAAAAGTGAACGCAACGAACGGTGTTTGCTTCCGGCGTGTTATCGCTCGGAGTGACGATGACGCATTTGTTTTCGAACAGGTCGGCGGTCGCATTCTCGACGCCTGTCTTTTCGGATCCCGCGATCGGGTGAGCCGCAACGAACTTACCCGCCGCGTGCTCATCCGCCGCAACGGCCGACACGATCCCCGCTTTGGTGCTGCCGACATCCGTGATCAAGCACTCGTCGGGCGAATACTTGGCCGCATCGATGGTCATCGCCGCAATGCGATCAACCGGGCTCGCGACAACCACCACATCACAGTCGCGGCAAGCCGATTCGATCGAGTCGGTCGCTTCGGTGACGGCACCGCAGTCGATGGCACGTTGGCGTCGTGATGCGTTCCGCGACGTGCCCACCACTTCGATTTCGGGCAACGCCTTTCGCAACGCAAGTCCCACGCTCCCGCCAAGCAGACCAACGCCCAAGATCGCCACTCGCCGCAGGGCGAGGACGCCGGCACCTTCGGTCGGCGATTCGACGGGGTCGGGCATAACGAGACGAATGCAAGTTGGGAAAGGGCCTTCACGACAGGTCGTGAAGCCTATCGGACGGAGCCGAGATCGGGAAGGTAGCCGGTTTTTGCGCCCTGCTTTGCGCTGATGCCATCAGGTGGGCGTTGGTGCCCTCAGGCGGACGCCTGAGCCTATCAGTTCGGGCGAAAGCTTGGCCCACGCACGGGTGGCTCGCAAAATCCTATCGATCTCGGGCAGCCCTACATTTCGGGCAAGTCATGCCCCATCTTTTCCCGCTTTGTTTCCAGATAGCCGCGATTGTGCTTATTGACCGGCGGCACGATCGGAACTTGATCGACGACGCGAAGATCGAATCCGCGAAGATTGAACGCTTCAGTCTTCTTGGGGTTGTTCGTCAGCAACCGGACTTCGTTCAAGCCGAGATCTTTCAAGATCTGCAGACCAATCCCGTAGTCCCGCATGTCGGCTTTGAACCCGAGTGCGTGGTTCGCCTCGACCGTGTCGAGTCCTTTGTCCTGGAGCGCGTAGGCGCGAATCTTCTGCGCAAGCCCGATGCCGCGACCTTCTTGCGGCAGGTACACCAGCGCGCCACGACCTTCGTGACTGACCATTTCCAAGGCCATGTGAAGTTGATCGCCACAATCGCAACGCAGTGACGAAATCAAGTCGCCGGTAAAGCAACTGCTGTGCATGCGCACAAGCGGCGCTGGGCCGGGCCCGGAAAGATCACCGTAGACCAATGCGATCGGCTCTTGGTCTTCGTAGTCGACCGAATAGACAATGATTCGGAATTCGCCATAGTGCGTCGGCAGTGGCACTTCGGCTGCGCGATTGATCAGCTTTTCACTCACGCGGCGATGAGCAATCAGCTGTTCGATGCTGATGATTTTGAGGTCGTTCTCTTTGGCAATCTTAGCGAGCGTGTCGCGCGAGGCACGGTCGCCCGTTTCATCCAACACTTCACACAGCGCACCGGCAGGTTTGAGTCCCGCCATTCTCGGCAAGTCAACGGCGGCTTCGGTATGCCCGGCGCGACGAAGCACGCCGCCTTGCTTGGCCAACAGCGGATAGACGTGACCTGGACGAACAAAGTCATCTGCTTTGCATCCTGGTGACGCCATCATTCGGATCGTCTCACTACGCTCGGCAGCAGTGATCCCCGTCTTGGCCGTCTTGGTATCGATCGGCGTCAAGAACGCAGTCTTCAGGGGTGCGTCGTTCTGGGCAGCGACGGGCGAAAGGTCGAGCCGCTTGCAGGCCTCGGGCAGGATCGAAACGCAAAGTTGACCGCGACCAGAAAGGATGAAGTTGACCTTTTCGGGCGTCGCCATTTCGGCAGAGAGGATAAAGTCGCCTTCGTTTTCGCGATCTTCCGCATCGATCACGATGACAACTTCACCGCGGCGAATCGCCTCGACAGCTTCGGGAACGGTGTTGAGTTCGACGGACATAATGGGCTTGGGGTTGCATTTGAATTTGCAGAGAGCCTCATTATACGGGCCAAGCCAAATCGTCCCAGCCGTCAGCCCTATCGCCGATTCTAGGCCTGTGTTTTTGATTGTCGCCTTTCGCTCCGCGAAAGTAGCGTCCGCAAACGCAACGTTTGCGGAGCAAAGGGCGACGATATCGGTACTCGAAGATTTGAGTGCGTGTGAACCGAAAAACGCTAGCGAACCAAAAGAAACAGCTCGCTCAGCTCGTCTTCACCTTCGCTGACCGCGCCGCCCATGGCTGCTGCGGCCGATGAGAGCCCGACTGCCGCCGAGGTTGCGTCGATCGGGGCAAAGGTGCTCTGCCCGATTTCTGAAGCCAGCGCTCCGACGAATCCGTCGTTGCTGGCCAACTCCCAAGAGATCGACTTGATGCGAGTTGGCTCCACCTTCAGGAACGCGTTTGCTGCGTTCACGACATTGACATTGTCAACGATTGTGAATTGAGCCGACTCAATATTGAGCTGGTCGGAAACCAACCGATTGATGAACAGGTCGAGTCGCTTGGCGGGAGCTTGCAAGAACAAAACCTTCACACCGTCGGTTTCGCCGGCATCGCTCGCCTTCAACGCAATCTTGACCATTTCCTCGCTGACATCTTTTTCGCTCGTCGCGTCAAGCTTTGCCGCTTTCATCGCTTCGCCAATGGCGTCGATGCTTCGGCCAGCTTCGGTTCGCCGAACATCAAGAGCCAAGACGGCGAGGACCTGCTTGGCAGCACGCGGGTCATTGCTGACCAAGGCGTTGTTTTCATTTCCTTTGGGAGCAACCGGATCAACCGTCTGCGTTGGATCGACAGCTGGCACCGGATCAACCTCGGGACCAACCGTCGGCATCGGATCAACCATCGCAACGTTTTCGATCGGGTCTTTCTCAGCAACAGGATCGTTGTTCTGTGCAACGCTATCTTGATCGATCTTTGGCTGTTCAACGACAGCGATTGCCGTTTCGTCTGGGACGGCGACTGGATCGGTGCCTTCGACTGGAGCCTGGTCAGGATCGACGGCTGCGATCTCACCACCACCGGGAACAACCGGTGGATTATCTGGAAGCATCACAAAGACTGCGATGACAATCGAAGCGGCTAAAGCGACCAGCACGCTTGCAGCACGCCACTGAATCGTCCCATGCCCACGCGATGAGGTGGCCATGCTTGGTTGTTCCGCAAGTTTGACGAGCGGATGATCTTCGCCAAGACCTTCGCTCTTCGCCGTGGCGACAGCAGCATCAAGAACGCGGTCAGCAAACCCTTCGGGCAACTTGACGCCTGAATCGACTTTTGCCAAACCTTTCAGCGACGTTCGGATCTCGCGAAGCTCTTCAAGTTCACGTGCCGCTTCGGCGTCGGTTTCAAGGATGCGTTCAACTCGCGCACGTTCATCTGCACTGAGGGCATCGTCCAGATACCCGCTGAGCAGTTGATCAAGAATCTCTCGTGGAAGTGCCATTGTTCGTATACCGTTGTTGCCGGACGAGCCGGCCGATGTTGCGCGACGCCGCAGGCGGGTCGCATGATACCCCAGAAACCTCCTGTTTCGTGGCTAGGTTGAGATGCAGGGGTTCGGAGCAAAGTTCCCAAAGATTTTCAGATTGACCCGGCAACGAGGTGTTGATCGGACCGTCGAACTCAGAAAAATGGCCATTTCCCTCGTTTTTCGGCACAATCACCCGCCGATCTCGAACTTCATCCCTGCAAAATTCACCCCCAAATCGCCATGGAACACGACGAAATCTTGCGAACCAATCGCCGTGTTTATGACGCGATGGCGGCTGCGGGTGATCCCCTTTGTCGGCCAGCAAAAGACGAAGAATTGGCCAATCCGCTGCGAACCGTCGACGCTGCTGGCTGGCTCGGCGAATCAATCGCTGGAAAAAACGTCCTGTGCTTGGCGGCGGGCGGAGGCCGTCAAAGCTCGCTCTATGCAGCAGCCGGCGCGGTGGTGACGGTCGTCGACATCTCCGGTGCGATGCTCGAACTTGATCGCCAAACTGCCGCCCAACGTGGCTACTCATTGCGCATTTATGAAGCCTCCATGGATAACCTGTCCACGTTGCAACCGGGCGAATTTGACATCGTCGTCCACCCCGTCAGCACTTGCTATGTGCCCGACATCTTGGCCGTGTTTCGTGAAGTCGCGCGCGTGTTACGCGGCGGCGGGCTCTACATCAGCCAACACAAACAACCCGCAAGCTTGCAGGCTTCGGTCGACCCACTCCCACAAGGCGGATTCCATCTCGAGCAAACCTACTATCGCGACCAACCCATCCCGCAAGCCAACCCCGCAGGCGGACAAGACGTTTCAAATACCGGGCGACGACTGCGCGAAAAGGGCGCGCTCGAGTTTGTTCATCGTTGGGAAGAAATCATTGGTGGCATGTGTCGTGCAGGGTTCGCGATCGAAGACCTGACCGAACCACTGCATGCCAAAGCCGATAGCGTGCCCGGCTCGTTTGGCTATCGCGCGCGGTACCTTGCCCCTTACGTTCGAATCAAAGCCCGAAGGACTGCAATGCAATCAGCCGCCAACAGCGCGAGCGGTTCCCTCTGGATCCCAGATGCTTGAGCCCCGGCGCCCGTAGGCCGGATCAAGTTAGTAGGCCGGATCAAGGAGCGACAGCGACGCAGATCCGGCAGTCGGGCCTCTCGCACGTATACACGCAATAAAAACGCTCGTCATGCGAAGCATGACCTACGAAGAGGACGCGGAGCGTCCGGAAGTGCGATACCACGCGGAGCGGGGTAACGAGGGCGGGGCACCTCGGGGGCTGGTAAACTGCCTACTGTCCGACTGCTTTCCTTTGTCATGAAACGCCCCCTCCAATCCTTCCACTGTCGAGCCACCACGTCATGAATGCATCGCCTCAGTCGTCACCCGTCAAGGATTCGCCCCGCATCTCTCGGCGGACTGCGATCAAAACCGCATCCATCTCGGCGGCCATGTGTCACGGTGCGGTCGCTCGACCGTTATTCGGTGATGAAAGCCCCAACGAGAAACTCAACATTGCCTGTGTGGGTGTCGGTGGCCGCGGATCCGCCAATGTCGGCGGAGTGAAGTCTCAGAACTTGGTTGCCTTTGCGGATGTCGATGACAGTCGCGCGAGCAAGGCGTACAAAGACCATGCGTCGACCAAGCGGTTCAAAGACTATCGCAAGATGCTCGATGCCGTCGGAAACAGCATCGATGCGATCGTCATCAGCACGCCCGATCACACTCACTTCCATCCTGCACTGGCAGCCATGCAGCTTGGATTGCATGTGTACCTTGAAAAACCGCTTGCCCACAATGTTTGGGAAACGCGCGTCTTGACCGACCTGGCGCGCAAGAACAATCTCGCCACCCAACTTGGCGCCCAGCGTCACGCGATGTTGAACATGCACCGTGTCGTCGAACTCATTCAATCGGGCTCGATCGGCCAAGTTCACGAGGTCCACTGCTGGGTTGGCGGTAACCGAGGGATGCCGGCTGTCCCCAAAGACACGCCACCGGTTCCACCGACACTGGACTATGACACCTGGCTTGGCCCCGCCAAGTTCCGTCCCTATCACAACAGTTTTTGTCCCTACGGTTGGCGTTTCTGGTGGGATTTCGGAACTGGTGAAACAGGCAACTGGGGCTGTCACATTTTGGACATTCCGTTTTGGGCCCTCGGCTTGCGTTATCCCAACCGCGTTGATGCGACGGGACCGGATGTCGATGCCGAGCGCACACCCAGGTCGATGCAGGTGACCTATCGATTCCCAGCCTCGGGCGGAAGCAAGCCGATCGACCTGCATTGGTCGCACGGCACTCCGCCCATTTTGAAAAAGCACGGGCTTTCCGCGAAAGGAAACAACACGTTGTTTGTTGGCGACAAAGGCATGTTGCTTTGCGGATTTGATCGTAAGCAACTCTTGCCCGAAGATCAGTTCGTCGATTTCAAGACACCCGATCCCTTCATCCCCGACTCGCCCGGATTCCACAAAGAATGGATCGCGGCTTGCAAGGGCGGCCAGCCGGCAACCTGCAACTTTGATTACTCAGGGCCGCTTGCCGAAACCGTGTTGCTGGGCAACGTTGCCTATCGAGCCGGTGGGTTTGATTGGAACTCGAAAGACCTTTCGACCGGCAACAACAAAAACGCTCAAAACCTGATTCGCGAAACGTACCGCAAGGGTTGGGAAGTCGAGCTCTAGTGCTGGGCAGCGCGAACGTTCTCTTCCCAACAACCCGCTGGAGATTCGATTGACTGTTGCAACCGACGTCGTCGCACAAGTCGAGAATAATGGATTTGCCATCGTTGACTCGGTGATCGACCGAGACGCGGTCATGAACTTGCGCGAAGCGGTGACCAAGATGCCGGAAAGTGACGCTGTGCGGCGCAAACGCGGTGTCTACGGCATCCGCAACTTGCTCGCTGTGCTCCCCGAGGCTCGGCAGATCGCGCTCGATGATCGCATCTTTTCGATCGCCCAATCAGTGCTGGGACCAACGACGATGGCGGTTCGTGGAGTCTTTTTTGATAAGCCGCCCGATGCGAATTGGAAGCTTGGCTACCACCAAGACAGTGTCATCGCGGTCAAGCGTCGGATCGACGTCGATGGGTTCGAAGCGTGGAGCGAAAAGGCGGGCGTGATGCAGGTTCAACCGCCAGCCGAAGTGATGGCCGAGATGTTGGCGATTCGCATTCACCTTGATGATTGTGGAGCCGAAAACGGACCGCTGCGTGTCCTGCCCGGATCACATTGTCACGGCTGGCTCGACGATGAGATGGACCAATGGAAAGAACGCGTCAACGAAGTGACCTGCTTGACCGATGCGGGCGGGGTCGTGGTCATGCGGCCGTTACTACTGCACGCATCGAGCGCCGCATCCGCTCCATCGAATCGGCGCGTGATCCATCTCGAATTTGCCGCCCACGCATTGCCCGGCGGTCTTGAGTGGGAAGACACGCTCACACCGCAATCCAGGTAGCGTGTTTGTTTGCAACAGCATGAGTGATCGGGAAGCGTGCAACCGCGATCGTTGGTCTCGGTGCTGTCCATGTGATCGTGTTCTCTTTTTGTCGTGATGCCGGCAGACCAGCTGGCCTCTCGGGGAAACAAACCACGAATCAACACTCATCGAACACGGATCAGGCCGAGCAGGGGCACATTCATTAGTGTTCGATTCCAAGGATCAGCGTTCCCAGACTTGAGAGCTCTGCAAGGTGCGTGCAAGCACGGCACCCTACTTTGCGCGCCAATCACTCTAACGGAACGAGCTGCTGACTTCCGGTTTGCTGAGGACCACCATGCCCCAGATCCCAAACGGGATGCCCAAGATGAGGCAAGGGGAGCAGAAACAAGGGATGACGCCGAGGATCATCGCGGCCCAAGCCATACCGATGTTCCTGCGCTGCATCATCGAACTGCAGCCGGAAATGATCACCCCGTGAACGCAAATCCCAATCACGCTCCCAACAATCCTCGATATGATCTCGACCGGGTCCCCGTTGGCAGAGACTAACAGGATCGTCTGCAGCACGCCCCCAATGATGTTCAGCACCAAGTGGATTCCGGCGAGCACCGACAAAATCATTGCCGGAGTTCGAAGCATGCTGTCGATGTCCCGGACACTACGCTGTGCTGGTTGGGCGGGAGCCGCATAGGGATTCGCTGGTGGCGGACGATAGGAAGGCGCCGGTGCCGGAGTTCGCGGCGCCGCGGGCGGCGTACTGGGAACACCCGCGAACAAATCGCCGCCTGAGGAAGACGTCGACGAGGCTCCCATTTCGTCAAACACCGAAGACGGTTTTTGTGCTGGGGGCGTTGGTGCGGGAGGAGTCGGTTGTGGTGGCGTCGGCTGAGGTGGCGTCGGCGCTGGGCCCAGCGGCGGTGGCGATGCCGATTTGGCTTGTGACTTTGTCGGGACGACAACCACCGCGCCGCACTTTGGGCACTTTGCCTGTTTGCCCGCAGCCGACGCCGGTGTGCGAATACTCGTTTGGCACGAGACGCACTTGAAGTCAATGGTCTCCGGTTTCGCGGCGGGTGTCCCTTGGCCGCCGGCCGGTGGCGCCGTCCCCGCAGGTGCGCCGCCAGCAGGCTTTGGCACAGTGACCATGGTCGCACATGACGGACAGATCGCCTGCTTGCCAGCGGCCCCATCGGGAGCCTGCATCTTCTTCCCGCAAGAGGTACAGGTGAATTGAATCGCCATAACTTTGGTCCGCCTACCTGCGGGGTTTCAAAAAAGACACCGCTCCGGGCGTCGGCATGTCAGGCCTCGCGACGTGCTGGCCGTGCGAAGTCGTCACACTATCTTAATCAGCTGGCTCTAATCAATTCGTTCGGCTTTGAATTTCACGACGTACGATTTGGTCGGCTCGTACTTTCGAGGGTTGGGCACCAAGACGAAATCGTCCGTCACAACGGCGGAAAGGTCGCTGTCCTCGATGACTGTCACATTCTTAACTCGATGTGGCAAAAACTGAACGACGGGGCGCCAGCCACGCTGCGCGCCGTTGGTGTTCACTGGTTCAAAGGAGGACGCGCCGCGATTTCCTTTGATGGTCAGTTCGTACATCTCGCCGTCGATCTTGAGCGATTGTTCGTAGGCAGTCGGCATTGGGGCCATGGTCGCCGACCAGGCGGGGTCTCCGTAAAGGGCAACCACGTCCCGATCGAAACTGAGCCCACGTTGGTTGCCGGTTTTCGTTTCAAGACAGTGCACCAGCGCGTGGTGGTTCGCATGAAAGGCTTCGACAAAGGTGTAGCGCCCCGGTTGTTCGACGAAATAATCAAGACATCCCCACCCGCCGTAACCAAACCAAGTGGGAACGGTATAGCCAATCATCTGGTGAACACCTGCCGAGTGCATCCAGGCAAGCGCCATCGCATCCCCGCCATCGATGTGACCCATCAGGCAATTTCCAATTGGCAAATAGACTTTGGGATTGGGCGAGACCACCGGAAACTCAGTTCCTTGCGTGTCTTTGCCGTACAGCAGCCCCGCTTTGGAGCGAAACGTCCCGTTCTTGTAGCGAAAACCGATTTGCCAATTTCGCTCCGTTGCGTGCCCCGAGGTGATGAACAGATCCGCGTGATAATCGTTCAACGTGTCGACGAGTGGTTTCGTCGTGTCGGCCGGTCCGGACAGCACTTCGGCAACCTCACCGACTTGCTTGCGGACCATGTGATTCTGGTTTAGTTCGCAATACCAGATGCCCTCCTGCACCATTTCGGTAGCAAACTCCGTCCCCGAGGCCACTTTTTTGATGACTAGCGGATCGCTTTGCTTCGCAATCTGCAACGCATTGCTCGCGTCGAACCCGGTCAAGATGGCCCAACGCGTGTCGGTGTAAGGATCGTCGTCGAGCGTGCGGGTCAGTTGATGCACCGAAGCGACGAACTTGCGCCCCGCCTCACTCGGCCTGGCGACGAAACAAGTGTATTTCGGAAACTGCGTTCGTAGCGCAGAGATCACCTTTTCTTCATCGACGCGAGAATCAAATGTGATGACCGTGCCGGAGTGTTTCGTTTCGAGTTGCTGGACCACCTTCTGCCAACCTGGATCCGCGGCGGTCGCGGCCGAGACGACTATGGCATAGTCCGAATCATTGCGTTGAGCTGAATCGCCGGTCACGCTCGCGACGACGACAGCGACACCAAGAATGAATGAAAACATTGCTGCACTACTTCCTTTCGAGGAAACCCATTGCGTCAAGCCAAGCGGCCAACTGATGATGCCACGTTGAAACAGCATGATCCGACTTACGAATCCCGTAACCATGACCGCCACGGGTAAACGCATGAAGTTCGGCCTTCACACCCTGTTCCTTTAGCTTGGCGAACAATAAAGCACTTTGTGCGCCACGCATCTTGTCGTCCCACGTCACCGCGAGGAACGCGGGCGGTGTTTTCTTGTCGACCGTAACCAGTGCGCCAAGCTCGACAACGTCATCGCGATAACCATCGGCAAGATAGGCCGCGTAAATCGGACAAATGAAATCAGGGCGACAGCTGACGTTGTCCGCCTCGTCGAACGGAGCATAACTTTTCGTTTCGTACTGAACGCCCGACATCACCGTGAGATGACCGCCAGCCGAAAAACCAAGCGTCCCAATTCGCTGCGGATCAATGTTCCAGTCCTTTGCCTGGTGACGCACGACACGAATCGCTCGTTGGACATCTTGCATCGGTTCCCAGTGGATTCGATCCGGATCTCGTCGGGGCACACGGTACTGCAAAACAAACGCCGTGACGCCGATTGAATTAAACCACTCGGCGACTTCTGTTCCTTCCTTGGGCCAAGCCAAAATGTTGTAGCCGCCACCGGGGCAAATCACGACGGCGCACCCATTCGACTTTTCTGTGTCGGGTTGAAACACAGTCAGCGTGGGCTGGTCGACGAATTTGATTCTCTCGGCCGTTCGCTCGGCTTTGAGTTGATTGACACGCTCGGGACCTATTTCGATTGCGTCGGCAGGCAGCCCGGAGGGCCAGAGTTCAATGACGGGTTGGCCGGCAAACAAGGTTGATGCCGAAATAAATGCGAATGGAATCGCAAACAACACAGAACGGATCACGGGGGAGGGCTCGATCGAAGGCAGGAGTGGGGCGAGGTTTCAGCCGACCAATATACCTGCCAGCGAGTGCCGACGAGTGCTTTCCATTTGCGAAGCCGGACTCAACGGAATCGCTCGCCACCCAAATAGACCTGTTTGACCTTCAGCCGCGAACTCAAAACAACCAAGTCAGCACGTTTGCCCTTTTCCAGGCTACCGATTTGGTCCTGCATGCCGACACGCTCTGCGGGCGTCAGCGTTCCCATTCGAACGGCATCGCAAAGCGAAATCTCGGCAGCCCGGTGCATGGTGCGAACCATGTGGTCCATTCCCATCACGCTGCTGGCCAATGACCCTTCGCTTGCCCAACCAACCTTGCCATCACTCTTGAACCACGAACCGTCTTTTTTGGGGCCAAAGCGGTAGCGGCCAGCCGGCATGTCGAGTGCGCGGTTGCAGTCGGTCACCAAACACAACCGTTTGGTGCCTTTCATCTGCCAGGCAAACCGAAGCAACTCGGGAGCAAGGTGCATTCCGTCCGCGATGACTTCGGTGCTCATTTCGGGGTTGGCCAAAACATACTCAAGCATGCTGCCCTGCATCGGAACGCCAAGGCGATTGCGCACCGATGACACGTTGCTCATCGCACACCAAAAATGGTCAACGTGTCGCATGCCAGCGTCGAACGCTTTTTGCATTTCGGTCCAAGTGGCATTGGAGTGACCGCACGTGACTAGGCAATCACGCTTGGTTGCTTCGCGATAGAACGCTGCCGCACCAGGTAGCTCTGCGGCGCACGTCGCAATCTTGACGATGCCTGTTTGGAAATATTCTTTAAACTCACCACGCCTCGGATCGCGGCATTGAGATTGATTGTGGCATCCCACTTTGTCGGGCGCGAAATAGGGTCCGTAAAGATGGACGCCGCCAATCACCGCGCCGTCGCTGGTCGTCCCTCCGCTTTGCAACTCGCTGCAGGCGTTCAACATCGCCAGGATTTGGTCGTGCGAACCGGTGCTGGTTGTGGGAAAGATCGTTGTCGTGCCATGCTTGGCGTGCGAAACACAAACCGTGCGAACCGCATCGACCGTCCCATCCATCACGTCGGCACCCGCGCCGCCGTGAATGTGTAGGTCCACGAACCCGGGCGAAAGGAAGCTGCCGCCGAGATCTACGATCTCTGCAGCTTTCGGGATCGACTTTTTGCTTTTGCCGACATAGCGAATCGTGCCCGCTTTGGCGACCACGACCGCGTCTTCGATCACACGGTCGGGCAAAATGGCGGAACCGCCAACAAACGCGAGGGAAGTTGCAGCGGCGCCACGGTTGGTCATCGATGAGCGTCTTTGACGGGTGAGGCTAGTTAGACGGGTGGTCGGGCGAGTCAGGATTCCACCAGGATGTGCTGCGATGCCAAACGTCGTCTGGAATCGGTTCACCCCCAGTGGTATCGGACCCTTCGATCCATTCATCTTGAGCGATTGATGCAAGTGCATCTTCGACTTCATCAAGCCTTGCACCAGGATCACGTTCGAACCACGCCCAGCCGATGGCTGGCTCGGGTTCAGGTTCTGGCTCCGGCTCCTCGAAAACATCCTCGATGATAATCGGTTCAGGGCGTTTTCGTTTTTTGGGTTTCGGCTTTGGCTTCGGTTTTTCGACGTAGATGATTCGTGGTTCAGGCTCGGGCTCCGGTTCAGGCTCGACCATCACAATCGGCTCTGCTTCGACCTCCGGTTCTTCCTCGACGACATCCTCAAGAACCTCCTCTTCGACCTCTTCCTCTTCCTCGTACTCTTCTTCCTCGTACTCGGGCTCGATTTCTTCAGGAAGCAGCACGGTTGCTCGGCCTGGCTCACCTTGAGCCGGCATCAAACGCACTTCCACGTCAATGTCGTGGAAGATATCGACAATGTGATCGTGACAGGTGAACATCATCACTTGGTGGCCAAGCTCAGCGAACGTCTTGAGCGTCCGAGCCGCATGCACGGCTCGGTCGCGGTCGAAGTTGACCAAGACATCGTCCAGAACCAACGGCAACATCACGCCGCGTCGCGCGTAGGCGGCGGCGAGCGACAAACGCAATGCGATGAAGACCGCTTCACGCGTTCCCCGGCTAAGCACTTCGAGTGCAAGCGACTTGCCGCCATGATCGTCGATCTTGAGCTGGTTGGTCCCCAGCGGTGTCCAAATCCGCGTGTACTTCCCATCGGTCAACTGCGACAGGAATGTCGACGCTTCACGCAATGTCTCGGGTTGGCGTTCACGCTCGAACGTGCCGCAAACGTCTTCCAACAAACAACTTGCTGTGGCCAGCGTTTGCCAGCGACGTGAAGCCGATTCGATCTGCCGTTCAACACAGCCCAACTCCAAGCGGGCCGTCGTCAAACGCTTGTCGTCGCCCAAGTGTTTCATCTCCTGAGCCAGTTCGCCTTGCGCGGTGCGCAACTGGGCGACACGGCTTTCCGTTTCAGACATCTTGGTGGTCAGCGATTCCCAACGACGCTCGAGGTCCTCGGCGCTGGCACCCTCGATTTCGGCGGCGACATGGTCATATTCCATGTGCGGGCCGATCATCGAGCGGACTTTCTCATCCAGTTCGTCGTACTGGGAATTGAGTTCTGCGAGACTCGCTTTGGAGTCGACCATCTCGTAGAACTGTTCGGGCGTGGCAACGCCACACTTCGCCCACAACGCTCGACGTTGCTGTTCGCCACGTTCCATCGCGCGATGATGCGACTGCTGAGCGCGACGAAGTTGCTGGTCTTGCTCCTTCAGTTCGCGGCGACGTTTGATCCAATGTTGTTGCCGCGAGAGCTCTTCGTGCAGGTGGTTGAGCTGGTCGAGTGGACCACTGCGTGGACGATGACGCGGCGCGGTTGGTTCGGTTTCGTACTCTTCTTCGTCGGAATCCTCAGCGGCATCTTGAGCCCCCACTTCAAGGGCTTCCAGGTACAGCGTTTCGATTCGCTTGGCGATCAATTGGCGTTCGCGGCGACGTTGGTCTTTTTCGGCGTTCAGTTCGCTAACGCGACGGAGACTCGCTTGCAGCGTTTCATACCCACCGCTCAACTTGCGAACCGACGAAGGCGTCAACGAATCGCTCAGTCCAAGTTCTTCCAGCGTGGCCGACCATTGACGCTTGGCTTCACGACCACCTTGCGTAGCGGCCGCGGCGCGATCGCGCGCCGACCGATACGATTGCATGGCTGCTTGGTGGTTGTGGAACGTAGGCAAAGAGGCTTCGAGTTCCGCAAGCAAACGTTCCGTTTCGCGGATCCGCACGTCGATCGACTCTGTACTGGTCGGCAACGTGGAATCGGCATTGTTCCGTTCTGCTTCGACCTCGCGAATCTGTTTTCGCAACGTATCGATCTGACGCTCACAATCCTCGCGTTCGAGTGTTGTGCTGCGCAGGCCGTTCTCGCGACCGAAGTAATAGGTCACTCCGCACATGAAGCCGATGAACAGGCAAATCAAACCCCAGGTCGGATCGGGGTCGGTGACAAACCATTCGATACCGAGCAGGTGAAAAACGCCATAAAGCGAGAACATGCCGCCGCCGATGAAGGGCAGGGCAAGCAAGATCAAGCGGTCAACCGGCAGCGTCTCGTCGGCCGTCAGATCGATCGTTTCCTTTTCGAGGTCGCGATAATGACGTTTCAGCTTCTCGAGGTGCTCGCCCAATTGAGCGCGGTGACGAAGCGTCGCAAGTGTTTCGTTTTCGCGGCGAATCGCTTGTTGCAGATCCGACGCGCGGGCTCGGTCGAGCGTTTCCTTGAGTTCCTGACCAAGCTTGTCGGCTCGCTGCTTGTGTTCAGCACCTTCGGAGCGTGCCTGTTTCAACAGGAACGATTGTTCTTTGACTTTCTTTGCTGGTTCAGCGAGTGCTGAAAGAGTTTGCCGTGACAGATCGGGCAATTTCGACAGGTCACCGCCAGCCAGTGAGTGGCGTTCTTCCTCGTCCAGCCCAAGTCGTTCCGCGTCGGTGTCGAGCTGCTTTTTGGCTCGTTCGATCTGTTGATCCAAGCGATCGATTTGTTCTTCGAGCGCTTCGACCCACGTTGCTTGCTCGGTTGCCGCTTCGATGCGTCCTTTCAGGTCAAGCATCCGGCGACTGACCGGCAGTTGTTCCGCTTTGTCGCGAATGTCTCGTCGCTTCTGCTTGACCTCTTCAAGCTTGATTGTCCGCTCTTCGATCATTGCGTCGATTTGCACGAGCTGGCCGGGCGCATCATCGGGCAGTTGAGCTTCCGCTTCGGTTTCGGCGATCAGTGTTTCGGCTTCGTCGCGTTGTTCCCAAGTTTCGAAAACGGACGTGGCGATCTCCACACAGCGAGACTCTCGCTCCCAAGCCGACATGCGCTCGGTCAACTCTTCGATTTCTTGTTGGCCTGTGCGACGCTGAGCCGCAAGCTCACTCCATCGGCGTCCGCCGCTGGTCAATTGGGTGACCTCATCGCGAAGCTTTTCTCGTTTCGAAATCAGACTCGTCAACTTCGACGCCTCGGCTTCGTCGTCGACAAGTGTCCGACCGATCAATTCGGCGCGTCCACCGCGCAGCGATCGCAAGACATCGACAAGTGAAACGCGATCGAGTCCACTCGAGAGTTTGTACAGTTCGTCAGCGGCCGCGGTGTCGTCGAGCGTGCTCAACTCTTGCAATTCGCGCATACCGATCGCGAACACGTTGGTAAAAATCGCTTCGTCGATTTGCCCCAACAAACTGCTCAAGCGATGTTGGCCTTGGCTCAAGCCATCTTGGCCTGTGACCGTAAGCTGGCCCATCACTCCATTGTCGGTCAGTTGGCTGTGACGGCGGATTTGGTAACCGCCACCCGGTCCGGTGACGCGAACGGCACCACCGGGAGTTCCGCCATACACGGGCGGCAAGTACTTTTCGCGACGTTCGGGTGTGAACCCATAGAGCATCGCTCGCATGAACTGCATCAATGTTGTTTTGCCAGCCTCGTTGGGGCCGTAAAACAACGTCATGCCTTCGGGTAGCGAGTCGACTGACAATCCGGTCCAAACACCGAAGCCGTCGATTTGAATGTCTTTGACTTTCATGACTCTTGCACCAGTTTGGGCTTCCCGCCTCGCAACAGTTCGACACCAAGTAGCGTCGCTTGGTCTAGCACTTCGCCTCGGCACGCTGCCGGGATCTCAGCCAACAAGGTCGCCATCGTCGTCGCGATGTCGCTTTCTTCTTCCGTGAATGGCAACAGGTTCAGGTCGCGGCCATCCGCTTTTTGGTAACGCTGCGACGCTCGCAAAAAGTCGCCAAGGATCGTGTCTTCGTCATGCCACGATTGTGGGTACTGCTGAGGCGGACGAATGGTCAGTCGCGCCGTCCAAGCGGACGGAGCGCCATGACCGTATTCGCGGCGCAGCCACTTGAGCAGGTCGTCGGCATCGCCGATCGCGTGCAACGTTTCACCGTTGGCCACGCAAATGTCCCAACCAATCAGCAGATGACGCCCGCCGTTTTCATGTTGCAGCCGAACGATCCGTTCACCCAGCAGGTTTCGAATCCCGCCGACCGCCGCAATCTCGGCAGCATCAATCTCAACGTGACAATAACGAAACGCATCCGTTTCGATCGCGTGAATGCGAGTCGTTTGGTCAGCATCGACATCGACGATGGAATAGCCGTGCCCGCCACACTCGGTCAGGTCACGACCCTGGGGCGAACCACAGTAAACGGCGCCTGCTTCGGCACCGCCATCCAGTTCTTCGCGGTTGTGTTGTCCACCGAGCGCCCAATAGTCAAAGCGGCCTTCGGCGAGCGCGTCGGGGTCCGAACTGCCATAGCCGAGCGCCACGGTGTATTCGTCCGTGGGATCGATGCGGTAGCTCGGTACATGCAACGCTGTCCGGCCGTCGTTGCTGCGACCAACGACGTTGCAAATGGTGCGGCCCGCGCGTTGAACCGGAACGCTGACCGTTTTGTTTTTCGGAAAGAGCGTGACGTTGGGTGGAAGCGGCACCGCTTCGGGCCACTTCTGGGGATCGTCGGATTGGCCAGCAACCCAGAGGACCGGTTTCTTTTTTTCGTTCAGCTTTTCGAACTGGTCCAACAACACCGACATGCCATAAGGCCCTGCCGTCTGTGGTTGAAGCAAGTCGCCACAAAGAACAAGGAAGTCAATGTTATCGGCGCCAGCCGCGTCAAAGACCGCCTTGGCAGCGTTCCAAGGCGCATCAGCCATCGCGTCGCGCAAATGGGGTGGCAGCGAATCGAGATCACCCAACGGTGATTCGAGATGAAAGTCGCTTGCATGAATGAATCGGAACGATTCGCCTGGCATAGGGTCCCTCCTGGCAGGTCGGTTGGATCGAGTCGACATGTTCGATGCGTTCGCGCTTTGCAAAGGAGTTTGCAAGGAGAACGAACCGTGTTGACTCACACCAACGCGTCACATCGTGTGACCTCGTTGTTGCCACGAACCATCGGTGAAACACTCAATCAAAGTGAAGTGAAACACCGTGACGTCGGGTACGCGGCTGGAGAAGTTTAACGAAACACCCAAAAAAACACCAAGTCCGAAAAAGCGAGTTGATAGCAAAGCCAATAAATGGAGCCGCGGAAGGCTGCCGAGTCGCGCAGGAAACGCCGACGCTCCCCCTCGTTACCTCGCCCCTCGTGGTAACGCCTTCCGGACGCTCCGCGTCCTCTTCGTAGGTCATGCTCCGCATGACAGTCGTTCGCAATTCGTGCAGCGCAAGGCCCGACGCTAGCGCGTACGGCTCACAAAAAAACACACCCTCAGCCCGGCCGCTTATGTGATCCCGGCTCACGGGTCCCGGCTCAGAGGTGAGCCGCCGAGCCCCTACAACCGGCCCAACCCGAATCGAGGGCGCTAAGTTGGCCCCTTCCGTTGACCGTCGTTGCCAAGATCCCGACCGCCAAGAGCTAGACGTTGAATAGGAATTCCCTTTCAACTGATTTGCTAGCAACTTCGTCTACTTGGGTTTGGCCGTTGGTCGATCCTGGCAGGCGGCGATCCGACTGATGATTTCAAATCCCCACCACCAACGCAGATTCGCCGGCTTCTCGGTGCTCGAGCTTCCGCAGATGGTCGGCTTGCTCGTCGTGTTGGTGGCTGCGATCGGTGTCCCGCGTCTACTTGAGCGTGAGGAACGTGGCAAGGCGTGCGAAGCGTTCGAGTTCCTGGAAAGTGTCCGCGAGGCCCAGCTCCAATACCGCCAATCGACCGGTCGATTCGCCGATACGGTCAGCAAACTCGACACCGCCAAGAATTCGCCCGCCTACTTTGCCTGTCAACCGATTGAAGCAATGGGCGATCAGACTCTCGCAGAGTCTTGGACGCTAACGTTGATCCGAAGCGGCGGTCGCAAGACGGGGTACGGTGCCTACACCATCACCTACACCAACGACGGATTCGACCATGCTCAAAGCACCGTCGACCGTACGATCCTGCCCTAGCCCATCGCCAAGGTGACCGGGTCTACAGGATCACTTCTTCGTCGCCATCATCTTCCACCTCGGGCGGTGTGTAGTAGACGACGATCGTGGCTGATCCCTTTTGCAAATCAATTTTCGCAATCTTGATGTCCTCAGCAACCAAACCGGTGCGTGCCGCGATGTCTTGGACGAGTGACGCGTAGTTGTCTGGTTTGAGTAGTTCGAGCTTGTCGTAAATGATCGATTGCTTCGCTCGTTTGGGCCGATCAAACGCGAAAACCTTCTCGAGGATGTAAGCGGAAACAATCACAATCCCGTTGGTTGCCGCGAGTTCCGCGTAACTCGTCTTCTTGTTCGAAAGCGCATTGATCACGGCAATCCCGACGACCACAAACAGGTAGGTCATTTCGTGGACGCGGATCGTGTCGGTCCGGTAACGAATGATCGCAAAGATTGCGAACAGACCGAGCGCCAAGCCAAGCTGAAGTTCAAGTTTCTTCAACGCAAAGCAAATGAAGAAGACCATGATGTTGAGCAACAGGTAGGTGAAAATGTACCCATCGCCCTTCTGGTGCTCGCGATAGCAGCCCAAGGTGATCGCCAACACGACCAACAGATTGATCGCAAAGCGGACGAGCATCTTGTACAGATCATCGTCGAAAAGGGGAACTTCCAAAAACTCCATTGCAGCTCGTACTTGGTGAACAGTCTTGTTTCTGAGTTTGGACGTGACCGCGGATTAGTTGCTTTCCGGCAAGTCGGTAATCGCAGGATGGCTAAGCAGGTACTTCGCTCGAGCATCGCAAAAGGTGCGCAGCGAACCGCTGGCGTCGTCGGTCGCACGTTCGAACGCTTCGTTAGTCATCAACTTGCGAGTATCCGCTTTGACTTCGTCGGAAATCAGTCTCGTCGCCGCACTGACTTTGGGCCCCATGTAGTCCCAGTCCAAGTAGTTGTCGGCAATCTCTTTGACATATTGAAGGTAACGTTGCTTGAGCGCTGGGTTGGCGAGCAGCTTGCTTCGAAGTGGCATGCGTGGATTATCAAGACCGACGAGTGGATCGAGCTCGAACCCGCCCGAGCCTTGCCCCCGCCCACGATCGCCTTCGCGGCCACGTTGATCGTCGCCGCGTCCCCGTTGACGCTCATCGCCACGCCTCTGACCGGCGCGGTCTTGTGGAGGGCGGTCTTGTGGAGGACGGTCTTGTGGAGGACGCCCCAACCCGGAACGACCCTGCTCAGGCCGCCCAGCACGCTGCTCAGGCCGCTCAGCACCTTGCTCAGGCCGCTCACCTTGCTGGGGCGGTGGTCGTCGATCGCGGTCAAACTCGTTTGGCGGAGGTCCACCACGTTGACCGCCGAAGAAACCACCAAAACCGAAACCGGGTGGTCCACCTCGGCCACCGCCTGGTCCACCGCCTGGTCCGCCACCTGGCCCACCACGACCTCGCGTTGCGCGAAACGATTCATTCATGTCATGCGGCAGAACATGAAAGACGCCATCGGCGTTTTGATAGATGCTGTAGTCGCTCGCGCGCGTCCAATATCCGTCACTGTTGATCAAAGCGACGTCGGCGGCCAAAAACCAAAGCGCACCGTCGACATCCAAGATCGGTGCCAGAGCCGATTCAAGTTCTTCCGCAGGCGTTTCCTCCAGCACTCGGCACAGATTGATCAGATCTTGCCAGGCCTCTGGCTTGTCTTTTGATTTGATTTCGTAGCGGCTGCGATACTCTTCGACGTCATCGCCCATGTAACGCAAACCGCCATCGCCGCGGGGACTGCCGCTAACCTTCCAGCGACTCCCCTTCTTGGAATCGTAGTTCTCTTTCAAAAAGTCTTTGTTGAACTGTTGTGCGTTCGCGTACACACCCCAACTGCGTCCGTTGACGACCACCCTCACGAAATTCACTTTTGGAGTCGCGATGCGTTTGCTCGCGATGTCCCAGTACAGATACGAACTCATCATGCTGGCGTCGCCGTTGCAATTGAGCAGGTTGAGCGACTTGTAGCCGTAAAGGCGTTGGTCGTCGTCGACGAAATCGACAGACAGATTAAAGGACCGTTTGCTGCCAGCAGGAATCATGAAGAATGACGAAGCGCCGCGAAAACTGACACCCACTTGCGGGTACGTTTTGCCGTCGACGGTCATCGTCGCCGGAACTTCAACATCAGTCGGTTTGAAGTCGGCAAGCTCCTGTTCCCAATCCTCATTTTCAAACTCAAGAAAGATCGTGCGCAGGACACTCGGATCGTAAAGCTCTGCGTCGATGTTGGCTTCAACGTCACCCAATTCAACTCGGGGCCCCTCGGTCCCTTCGGGACGTCCACCGCCCGGGCCGCCTGGTCCACGGCCTCGACCACCAAATCCACCCGGACCGCCAGGTCCACGTCCGGGGCCGCGTCGCTGAGGCTGGTTCTCGGACAACCAAGCACGCGCCGCATCACGTTCAGCGCGATTCAAGATCCCATCACCATCGCGATCAAACTTTTCGACCAGTTCCACATCTGGCGCGCCGGGCCCTCCACCTGGACCACCACCGCCCGGACCGCCGCCACCACCCGGAGGCCCAAAACCGGGCGGTTGTGCCGAGAGGGTCAACGGAGCGAATAGGGAGGCGACCAAGACCAACACAAAACGCGAAAAACGAAACGTGGAAAACGGCATCGTGTCTGTCATTCGAGGTTGAAACCGTAGAGAAGTGGAATAGCCGATCATTCTTACATAGGCGTTCAAACAATCTTAACGATCGGTTGTTTCGGCTCGCCGCCGAAAAACGCCGTTTTTTCCCAAGCGAATCCGTTTTTTCCATTTTTCGCGTCGTCCTGTGGATGCGTTCCACATGCTTACGTTTAACCTGAATCGGCGAAGCGCAAGTTGGCCGTTCGCGTGGTCATTGCATCAACGTGTCGGCAGTGAAAAGATGAGATCCACTTTCGGATCACGACCTCCACCCTTCCCGGCCACTGCCGCCAACGCGCCGTATGATCAAGACCTTTGATGACGCCTATCGCTTTGTGCTCGAACAAAAAGTTTGCACTGTCTTCGGTAGTAAGTGTTCGCCCTATCCATCGCTTTGGGACAACACCGCGCTTTCTGAAAAGAAACCCAAACAGGGAGGATGGAGTCCGAAGGTGGTTGCCGTTTGGGATTGGAAGACTCGCATCCCGCAAACCTATCCCGAGAAAGTCTTTTACGGAAAAGTGAAGGGAGGCGACGCGGTCTTGATGGAGATGGGGCATTTTCGCGAAGAGCATTTTCCCAAGGCATACCAGAGCCCCGAACAACTCGACACACTTTCAAAGCAAGTCTTCGAGCTGATTCGACTCGATCCGAATTACACCGGTCCACTGCGCAAGCGGGCAATCGCCGAATTCGATTGCACCAAGAGCCAATTCGACACAGCACTCAAGCGTCTGCAAATCTCCCTAAACGTCGTTCGGTCCAACGATCCCAAAATGAAGAACGACTTTTGGTTGCCGATGACGGAAGTGCACGCAGACCTGATTGAACAGGCTTCGTAGGGTGTGTGCTTGCACGCACCAACCTCAAGACGCGGTGTTCCACGCCGCTTGTTCTTAGCATTGAGGTTCTCGTTATCGTTCTCGATTCCGTCGTTTCAAGTGCAGTCGCTGGTTGAGGATTGTTCGAGCACGAGCAGGAACGGAGGGGTTCAATTTCCGTAGGGTGTGTGCTTGCACGCACCAAGCTCAAGACGCGGTGTTCCACGCCGCTTGCTCTTAGCATTGAGGTTCTCGTTATCGTTCTCGATTCCGTCCTTGCAAGTGCAGTCGTTGGTTGAGGATTATTCGAGCACGAGCAGGAGCAGGAACGGAGGGATTCAACTTCCGTAGGGTGTGTGCTTGCACGCACCGTCTTCACGACGCGGTTGTCCTGGTGCGTGCAAGCACACACCCTACGCTGGCACGCTCCCGAAATTTCGTGGCTTGGGTCCCGCGATTTTGCGATTGGCGAGATTTCGTCAGTCCGCTCGAGGCGGGATCGATTCAAAAACCGCGTGTTCGACGTGGCTTTCGTTTTTGAGATGGTTTGGCACAGAAGCTGCCTAAGCCCCCAATGCCAAAACGGCAATGTCTGCCGTTGGGTTACTTAACCATGCATTTGGAGCTTTTTGCCATGACACGTCTCGCCCCCGTCGACCACGCCAACGCCAGCCGCCCCAGCCAAGAACTTCTTGACGGTGTCCAAAAGAAACTAGGGATGACGCCCAACATGATGAAGACGATGGCGCATTCGCCAGCCACGTTGAAGGCGTACTTGACGCTTAGCGAATCACTTGCCGGTGGCGCGTTATCGACAAAGACCCGCGAGTTGATCGCGTTGGCGGTCGGCGAAGCCAACGGCTGCAACTATTGCCTGAGCGCCCATTCGGCCATCGGCAAGATGGTTGGCTTGAGCGACGACCAAGTTCTGGAAGCTCGCCAAGGGCGTTCGGAGGATGCCAAGGTGAACGCGATTCTAAACTTCGCTGTCCAAGTGGTCGAAAAACGCGGACAGGTCTCAGATCAAGAGGTTGCGGCCGTTCGATCTGCCAGCGTTGGCGATGCCGAAATCACCGAGATCGTCGCCAACACCGCATTGAATCTGTTCACAAACTACTTCAATCAAGTTGCCGACACGAACATCGACTTCCCTGTCGCCGAGCCATTGCATTCGGCTTGCGATGCGGGATGCTCGGCGTAGTGCCGTCGTCTGTTCACTACCTCATTGAAAGTGTTTGGAGAACGCGTGGTGACTGAAGTAAGACCGCCGCAACCGACGGATATCCGCCCGCCTTTTGATCGTGAAAGTGCGATTGCAAAAGTGCGGGCGGCAGAGGACGCTTGGAACACTCGCGACGCTCAAAAAGTGTCGCTTGCCTACAGCCCCGATAGCCAATGGCGCAATCGAGGCGAATTCCTAACCGGGCGAGAGCAGATTGTTGAGTTCTTGACTCGCAAGTGGCAGAAGGAACACGACTACCGCTTGGTGAAACAACTGTGGGCCTATCACGGCAATCGTATCGCCGTTCGTTTTCAATACGAATGGCGAGACGATTCGGGCAACTGGTTCCGAGCCTATGGGAATGAGAACTGGGAGTTCGACGAGTCGGGGTTGATGCGCCGCCGCGAAGCAAGCATCAACGACTTTGCGATTGCAGAAACCGATCGCAAGTTCCATTGGCCGCAAGGGCCGCGGCCAGCGGATCACCAGGGTCTCGAAGAGTTGGTTGGTTAGCTTGGGGCGCGACGAACCGGGCAAAACTCGTTCCCACGCCCGGCGTGGGAACGCACCCATCGAACGCTCCGCGTTTTCTCTTTGTAGTGCTTAATCTAGCTCTAAATGTCACGCACTGTTTCAACAGAAACTACCCTCCCACTTGTGGGAGGGTCGGGCGCTAAAGCCCGGGGAGGGCCGTTCGACGTGCCCCTCACCGGGCCTGAGAGCCCGACTCTCCCAAGGGAGAGTGCCAGCCGGATGCATGACACTTTGAGCTAGACCTACCGTGAAACCAATGTCACAGAATCTCTGCTCGCAACGAGGTGAGTAGCTCGATGGCCTGGCCGATCTCTGCCTTTTGCCGCTCAGGGTCCTGAGGGATCTCGCGTTCGATCGTGAGTGGCCCGTCGTAGCCGATCTCTTTGAGGGCGACGAGGTAGGCCTTCATGTCGACGTCTCCTTGGCCCAAGGGCACTTCGGCGCCCCACGTTTCGCCTGGCTTGTCACTCCACGTTCCATCCTTGCAGTGAATGCTGCGCACGTGTTGGCCAACTGCTTTGAGCGCTTCGATCGGTTGGCCGGTGCCGTAAAGGATCATGTTGGCTGGGTCGAAGTTGATCTTCAAATTGTCACGCCCGACGGCAGCGATGAAATCGAGTAGCCCGTCGGCCGTTTCTTGCCCCGTTTCCAAATGCAGGTATTGCCCATTGGACTTGCAGTGATCGCACAGTTGCTGGGTCACCGCGACGATGTCGTCGTAGCCTTCGGCTGCTCGGTCGTGTGGGATGAAGCCAAGATGCAACGCGACCGTGTCACATCCAAGCCGGTGGGCAAAGTCAGCGATTTCGAACATCTCGCCAAGCCGACTTTGCCGCGAATCGGCGGGCACCAAGCCGACCGTTTTCACGACCGTTGGAATATCGGCATAGCTTTCGCCATCGAACCCACCAAAGACGGCGGTGCAGCGAACGCCCATCTGTTCGAGTTGTGCTTTGAGTGCGTCGGCCGAGTCTGCGTTACGTTTCTCGGGGCTCGGTGCGTGCAATTGAATCGTGGGGACGCCAAGTTCCTTGATCACATCCCAAGCAACGCCCAATCCAGCGTCGACCGATGCAAAGACTCCGATTGGCCAGCGATCCATGTTGTGGTTTTCCCGTCAAGAAGAATGGAGAGTGGTGGTGCGCGGCGAGGTTTTCCCGCGCGGCAGGGTGGCCAAGATTCTAGCGAGGATCACTGGGCCATGTTGAGGGGCCGTCTCGAGAGCAACCCTAAGATTCAAAACCAAAGAGTTTGTCGGCCAGACCACCGCCAATCGAAGTCGACTTGGCCTTGATCTCTTGCAGCAACGCGTTTTCGGTTTCGGTTTGGGGGTCCGACAACATGGCGGCCAGCCAGTTGCCTTCGGCGTTGTCCACTTCGCCCGGAGTCTCCATGTCGAACACGACAAACTTGGTGATCGCGTTGACAAAAAACTGCGACCACTCTTTGGCATTGTCTTCGCTGCCAACACGGCGGTTGATTTCGAATAGCAACTCGGCCTCGGCGCGATCGATCACCCAATCGGACTCAAAGCTTTGCTGAAGCTGTGCGACTTCGGCAGCATCCACGCGGCCATCCGAGGCGATCGTATCGAGTATCTGGCGTGGCGTGGCGTCGGACATGGTGTGGATTCCTCGTTGATGGGGGAGCCGATGGAAATGGTGGACTAGCGGACAGAGGCTCAGTGCAAAGCAGTTCGGGGCGCTGCGAAACGCGTCACCGCGCTGGCGAGTTACCGATCAAGCAAAGCGACCATTGTGCACTTTTCGCCAGCGCGGCGGGGTCGATAAATCGTCAAACCGCGCCATAAGCGAGCATCGCTTCGGCAATCTTGGCAAACCCGGCCAGATTCGCGCCGTCGATGTAGTCGACTTTTTCACCCTGAGTCCCGTACTCGACACACTTTTTGTGAATCGACTCCATGATCCCCTGCAACTTGGCATCGACCTCTTCATGACTCCAAGAAAGCCGCAACGCGTTCTGGCTTTGCTCGAGTCCTGAGACCGCGACGCCGCCTGCGTTGGCCGCCTTGGCGGGGCCAAACAGCGTCCCCGCTTCTCGGAATGCGTAGGCTGCATCCAATTCCGTCGGCATGTTGGCGCCTTCCGAAACCGCCTTCACCCCACCTGCAATCAAAGCTTTGGCATCGGCGAGGTTCAATTCGTTTTGTGTCGCGCAGGGCAGCGCCACGTCGACCGACACGCCCCATGGCCGCTCGCCCGCATGGAACGTTGCCCCCGGATACTTGTCAACGTATTCCGAGATTCGACCGCGACGCACTTCCTTGAGCTCTTTCACGAACGCAAGCTTCTCGGCGTCGATTCCGTCGGGGTCATGAATGAATCCGCCCGAGTCGCTCAGGGTCAAAACCTTCGCACCCATCTCCGTCGCTTTTTCGGTGGCGTAGATCGCGACGTTCCCACTTCCAGATACGGCGACCTTCTTGCCTTTGAAACTGTCGCCGATCCGATTGAACATGTTTTCGCAAAAGTAGACCGTACCGTAGCCGGTCGCTTCGGTGCGCACCAAGCTTCCGCCAAACGACAAGCCTTTGCCGGTCAACGTTCCGACGAATCGGTTAGCGAGCCGTTTGTATTGCCCGAACAAAAAACTGATTTCGCGGGCTCCTACGCCAATGTCCCCCGCAGGAACGTCGGTGTCTTCGCCGATGTGTCGATGAAGCTCGATCATCAGCGACTGGCAAAAGCGCATCACTTCGAGGTCGCTTTTCCCTTTCGGATTGAAGTTCGAGCCGCCTTTGGCGCCGCCCATCGGCAATCCGGTCAGACTGTTCTTGAAGATCTGTTCGAATCCCAGAAACTTCAACACACTTTGAGTCACCGTAGGATGAAACCGCATGCCGCCTTTGTAGGGGCCGATCGAGTTATTGAACTGAACACGCCATGCACGGTTGGCACGAATCTGTCCGCTGTCGTCTTCCCACGTCACGCGAAAGATCACGATCCGATCTGGCTCGGTCAATCGTTCCAAGATTTGAGCCTGCTTGTATTCGGGGCGTTCCATGATGAACGGCATCAGCGAATCGGTCACTTCGCGAACGGCTTGATGGAATTCATCTTCACCCGGGTTCCGTTTGACCAACCCGTGCATGAAGGCTTCGACTTCGGCTCGAGTTGTCGCATCACTTGTCGCGTTCATTCCGTTCTCCCTGTGCTTTGGTTGGTTCGTTCGGTGCTGGACTCGCTAGTCATTCGTGTCCTCACTTGCCGCTTGAGCCACCGCTTCGGCCACACGCGGCGCGACGGTGCGATCGAGTGGATCAGGTAGGATTCGATCGGCAGTGGGTTTGTCGACGCAAGCGGCCAGAGCGCGAGCGGCGGCCACTTTCATCTCTTCGGTTATCTGCGCGGCGCCACAGTCGAGTGCACCTCGAAAGATCCCAGGAAAAACCAGGACATTGTTGACTTGATTTGGAAAGTCGCTGCGTCCGGTTCCGACGACAGCGGCACCGCCGGCGAGGGCGTCTTCGGGCATGATCTCGGGCACCGGGTTGGCCATCGCCAACACGATTGCGTCGTCGGCCATCGAGGAGATGTCCCCGGATTCAAGTAAGTTCCCTTTGCTAACGCCGATGAAGACGTCGGCATCGCCAAGGACTTCTTTCAACGATCCTGTTCGGCTGCTTCGATTGGTGTAGCCGAGCAGTTCTTTCTTGTATGGCGATAGTCCCTCGCGCCCCCTGTGGATCGCTCCTTGGGAATCGCAAACGACCACATCGCTGACGGGAACGCAGACGTTGGGATCGTGTCCGACACAGCGCAACAGTCGCGCGATCGCTGTTCCTGCTGCACCCGCGCCATTGATGACGATTCGCAAGTCCGTCAGCGCTTTGCCGACAACCGCTGCGGCATTGATCAAACCGGCAAGCAGGACGATCGCCGTCCCGTGTTGATCGTCATGAAAAACGGGAATCCCCAAATCCTGGAGGCTCTGCTCCACTTCAAAACATCGTGGCGCCGAAATGTCTTCGAGGTTCACTCCGCCAAAGACGGGTGCGATCCGACGCACCGTTTCGATGATTTCAACGGGATCTTGTGTATCAACACAAAGGGGCCAGGCATCGATACCGGCAAACTCTTTGAACAGGATCGCCTTTCCTTCCATCACCGGGATCGCAGCGTTGGGACCGATGTTGCCAAGTCCCAAAACGGCCGAACCGTCACTCACCACAGCGACCGAATTGCGTTTGATCGTCAAGTCACGCGTGCGGCTAACGTCTTCCGAGATCACCTCGCAGGGTCGCGCGACGCCGGGCGTGTAGGCGATCGACAAGTCGTCTCGAGTGAGCACGGGCATCCGCGACTGTACCCCCAGCTTGCCTCGCAATTGCTCGTGGATGATCAAGCTGCGCTGAAAGAAATCCGACATGAGCCGCCCGCCAGTTGTAAGGATTGCACCGCATAGCTTAGAGCCGCCTGGAAGCCAGCGCCAACATCGATCGCAAAAGACCGCGAGGATTGGAGCGGGTTACCGCAAATGGAGAAATGTCTGAATCGTCATTTCTTTTCGCCCTCGACGAGACACGCGGCCGGTTGGAAACGCCACAATGGCATCTTTGCACCGATCGCTCTCATCGTGGATGTGTCATGAAAGCTTCTGAATTGTTCATGCGTGCACTCGAAGCCGAAGGCGTCGAATATATCTTTGGCATCCCGGGCGAAGAGAACCTCGACTTTCTTGATTCGCTCTCGCGCAGCAGCATCGAATTGGTGCTCACGCGACACGAACAGGCCGCTGGATTCATGGCGGCAACCTATGGTCGCTTGACTGGAAAAGTTGGTGTTTGCCTTTCAACGCTTGGCCCCGGTGCCACCAACTTTGTGACCGCCGCAGCGTACGCCCAACTTGGAGGCATGCCGATACTGATGATCACCGGTCAAAAGCCGGTGCGAAAAAGTAAGCAGGGACAATTTCAAATTGTTGACATCGTCGACATGATGCGACCGTTGACGAAATACACGCGGCAACTCGTCAGTGCCGCAAACATTCCGAGCCGAGTGCGTGAATCGTTTCGGATCGCTCACGAAGAAAAGCCGGGGGCGGTTCACCTCGAGCTTCCCGAAGACATCGCCCGCGAAGATGTCAGCGAGTCATTGATTCCAGCGAGTTACGTTCGCCGACCGACCGCCGAAGAGAAGGCCATCGTTGCTGCGATCAAGATGATCCAGAATGCAGATCATCCATTGATCCTGGTCGGCGCCGGGGCAAACCGAAAGCTCACACGGCGAACGCTGCGCGGTTTCATCAACAAGACGAAAATCCCGTTCGTGACGACCCAGATGGGCAAAGGGGTGATCGACGAAACGGACCCGCTCTTCTTGGGCAACACCGCCCTTTCAGCGGGCGACTTCGTGCATCGCGCCGTCGAAGCGGCGGATCTGATCATCAACATCGGACACGACGTCGTCGAGAAGCCTCCCTTCTTTATGTCCGAAGGTGGGGTGAAGGTGATTCATTTGAATTTCTCGTCGGCGAAAGTCGACCCCGTCTATTTCCCACAAGTTGAAGTTGTCGGTGACATCGCCAACGCGGTTTGGCGAATCAGCGAAGGGATTGAACCACAGGATCATTGGAATTTTGATCGCTTCATGAAGGTCAAGGAAGCGATGGATGCGCACATCACCGACGGCGCCGACGACCCGCGGTTTCCGATCTACCCGCAACGGCTGGTGGCCGATTGTCGCAAGGTCATGCCCGACGACGGCATCATCGCGCTCGACAACGGCGTCTACAAGATTTGGTTCGCTCGCAACTATCGTGCGCAAACGCCCAACAGTGTTCTGCTCGACAACGCGCTGGCAACGATGGGCGCAGGATTGCCATCGGCAATGGCCGCTCGGCTGGTGTACCCGCGCCGCAAGGTGATGGCGATCTGTGGGGACGGCGGCTTCATGATGAATTCGCAAGAACTCGAGACTGCGGTCCGAATGAAGATGCAGTTGGTGATCTTGATCTTGCGAGACGACGCCTACGGAATGATCAAATGGAAACAGTCGAACATGGAACTTGCCAGCTACGGACTCGACTATGGCAACCCCGACTTTGTGAAGTACGCCGAGAGTTACGGAGCGAAGGGTTATCGCGTTGAAAAGTCCAGCCAATTGCTCGAGCTGATGGAAAAGTGCCACAACGAAGAAGGCGTGCACTTGATCGAGGTGCCGGTTGACTATTCCGAGAATGATCAAATCCTGAACAACGACATCAAACAGTTGAGCGCAAAGGTCTAAGGGGTACGTGCCATGTTGAAATCGAGCTATCCCTATTACCTTGCCAACAAACCGGTCGCGGCAAACGAAGACCTGGAAGTGACCGACAAGTTCACCGGCGAGGTCGCGACACGTGTCGCCATTGCGGACGCGGGCGCGATCGACGCGGGGATCGGCGCGGCGGCAGCGGCGGCCGAACCGATGCGACGAATGCCGGCCTATCAGCGGCAAGCCATCCTCAATCATTGTGTGGATCGTTTTGCCGAGCGTTACGACGAGCTGGCAATGTCACTTTGCATCGAAGCGGGCAAGCCGATCAAAGATGCTCGCGGCGAAGTCACCCGGTTAATCGACACCTTTCGGATCGCCGCCGAAGAATCGGTCCGCATCTCGGGCGAGGTGATGAACCTCGAGATTTCACCGCGTGCCCGCGGCTATCGGGGAATGTTCCAGCGCGTGCCGATCGGACCATGCTCGTTCATTTCACCTTTCAACTTCCCGCTCAATCTGGCGGCGCACAAGATTGCTCCAGCCCTAGCTGTCGGTTGTCCGTTTGTTCTCAAGCCAGCGAGCCGTACGCCGATCGGCGCAATCGTGATCGGCGAGATCCTGGCCGAAACCGATTTGCCTGAGGGTGCCTTTTCGATTCTGCCATGCAGCCGTGACGGCGCTGACCTATTTACGACCGACGACCGACTCAAATTGCTTAGCTTCACAGGCTCGCCGGGTGTTGGCTGGAAACTGAAAGCGAAAGCGGGCAAAAAACCGGTGGTGCTTGAACTTGGTGGTAACGCTGCATGCATCGTTGATCACGATGCAGACTTAGATGACGCCGTTGGGCGTTTGGTTGTTGGCGCGTTTTACCAATCAGGACAAAGTTGCATCGGTGTGCAACGCATCATCGCTCATCAAGACATCTACGATTCACTTCGCGACAAATTGGTCGACGCGACGAAGCAACTGATTGCGGGAGACCCGAAAGAAGAATCGACATTCATTGGCCCAATGATTTCGGAATCCGAAGCGTCGCGGCTGCATGGCTGGATCGAGTCAGCGATCGCCGCAGGTGGCAAACTACTCTGCGGCGGATCACGAGAGGGCGCCATGCTGGATGCCACGTTGCTTGAAGAGGTTCCGTCGGACCAAGACGTTTGCACTCAGGAAGCCTTTGGCCCGGTCGCGGTGCTCAGCAAGTTCACCGATTTTGACGCCGCCATCGCCGAAGTGAACGACAGTCAGTTTGGGTTGCAAGCAGGCATCTTCACACGTGATCTGTACAAGATGCAAAAGGCTTGGGATGAGCTTGATGTCGGCGGGGTCGTGATCGGTGACGTACCGTCGTGGCGTGTTGACCACATGCCCTATGGCGGCGTGAAAGACAGCGGGCTGGGACGAGAAGGGATCCGCTTCGCGATCGAAGACATGACCGAGATACGTAACTTGGTGATTCGCACCCCGAGTCGTTCGTAGGTCATGCCGGTCACTTACACAGCGTGTCGCGACCTTCGCTAGAAGGTGGTTTGCGTCAGCAGACCGGTTTCTAACACCACCACGCTCTGGCGAGCGTGGCTACGGTCAAGCGGAAGCCGACGCCAGCGTGTTTTGATCAGGCGTTTAGGCCGCGATCTTTTCGATCGCGTTGGTGCTGACGGACTCTTGAGCGATGACTTCTTCGGCAAGTGCCCGGTAGTCGGCAGCCCCGTTGGAGTCGGCTGAGTATTGAAAGATCGATTGGCCAAAACTTGGCGCTTCGGCAAGACGAATGTTGCGACGGATTCGCGTGTCAAAGAACTTGGCACTGCGAAAGAACTCGCGACTACCTTTGCTGAGCTGAAAGAACTCGTCGACGTCTGTACTCACTTCAGCTGCAAGGCGCGTGTTCGAGTCGTACATGCAGAGCATGACGCCCGACAGACGCAGTTCATTGTTGAGGCGGCGTGAAACCACTTCGATCGTGCGCAACAACTTGCTCAACCCGTGGAGCGCGAGGAAGTGCGGCTGCAACGGCAAGAAGACTTCGCGAACGGCGACCAGCGCGTTGACGGTCAATACGCCTAAGCTGGGCGGGCAGTCGAGAATGAGGTAGTCAAAGGGCGCTTCGTCATCTTCAACCTTGTCGCGCAGAATCATCTCGCGACCCACTTCGCCAGCCAATTCCAGTTCGGCGGCAGCGAGGTCAAGGTTGGCCGGGACGACGTGAAGGTTGTCGTTCACCTTTTGTCGAGCCTGCTCGAGACTCGCGTCGCCGCAAAGGACTTCGTACATACTGGCTTCACCATCCACGGCCGTGATGCCGAGGTGAAGAGAAGCGTGGGCTTGGGGATCGAGATCAAGCAAACAGACGCGTCGCCCGGATTCGGCCAGCGCTGCGGACAAATTGACGCTGCTGGTTGTCTTGCCAACACCGCCTTTTTGGTTGATCACTGCAATGGAACGCACAACTAGATTCCTCTTCAATCGCGTTGTCGCGGTCGGGTGAGTGTTCGGGTCCCGCCGCTCAAGCAGCTCGCCGCCCACGGAGCTGTTGATATGCAAGTAGCACGTCGTACAGGTCCGAGTCAATTCGGACCGGGTCATCTGCGAAATCGTTCAGCCAGGCGCGGTCGTGATTGGCCGCATCCACCAACAACGGAACCAGCTTGCCCACTGGAAGGGTGACCGTCTTGGGTTGGGCCGTCCCGGTGATCCGGTCGAGCTCGCGTTGACGGCGTTGTTGTTTGCGATCGTCGGCGTCGGTGGATTCGCCACGAAACACGCTAAACGATGAATTCGACATGGATGTCCGCTCGCTGATGTGATGGTCAGTGTGTGGGGAGGAATCGCTCGGGACGACAGCGGCCGAGACCGAGACGATCATGCAGACTCTATCGACCGTGCCGTCTGGGCAAGTTGAGGGGAATTTAACGATTTCTTCGTTTCACGGATCGTTTCACACAAATTCGCCAGCCGTGATCACCGAGGGGGCCCGTTCCTGCACGCTTCCTGGCGGTGGTCGCTGCGGGCGGAACGGAGGCCAATCGTGGCCCGGAGAGGGTTGGCACAGACGCGCGAGTTGCTGGAGATTGGCGTGGGTCAGATCGACCCGTAGCTTGACATCGAGGGGGTGCGGCGCTATCTTCGCCTCCCCGTAGGTGATCGTTGCGCGCAGCCGGAGACGTCCGGATTGCGAGATTCCCTTTTTCAGAAAAGCTTTACCGGTCTGAAGGTCTTGATTCGACCTTCCGCCCAATCTCCCAACAAGGCTCGTTCCACAATGACGAGCCGGTAATGAGACCGACTCGTCATGAATGTCGATCTAGATGCAATTGCCCAGCGCGGGCGTTGTGATGTAGCCAGTTTGCGAAACGCCCTTCCCCTCATCGAACAAGGATACGCGCCGCCCTTTCTGGCCCGCTATCGCCGCGATGAACTCGGCGGTGTCGATGAGCCAAGTCTCTGGGCACTTGCCGCCGCCGTTTCGATGGAGTCGTCGATCGCCCAGCGACGCGACGAGTTGATTGCTGGCTGGGAGAAAACGACTCTACAAGACCCTGCGATCGGTCAGTCGATTCGACGCGCCAACTCGACGCGCATGCTCGAACGCATCGGACGTCGACTCAAGTCTGAATCGTCCGAGCACGTGGATGCGGCCGTTCAGCTGGCCGTGCGATTGCTGAACCCTCAAAAAGGTGACGGCGACGACCTCAACCAGATCGCTGGCAAAATCGAAGGGGTCGATGACGCGGGCAAGGCGGTTGAAGGCATCGAGCAAGCGCTCGCTCAACGCATTCTTGGTGACCCGAGGCTGATCAACTCGGCCGTCCGATGGCTTGTCAAAAATGCAAAGATTCATATCTCTGCAATCCACGACCCACACACAAGTGGCGATGAGTCTGAATCCGACGCGCCGGCCGATGTAGCCCCGGCTCAAGCAGCGACGAGTGATGCTGGGCAAGCTTCCGAGGTGACGCCAACGGAGACCGCCGAAGCAGAAGCTGCCTCTGGCAGCAATGTGGCAAGCGAATCGGCTCCGGCCGATCCAGCGGAAGCTCAGCAGCCGCCGACGGCAGAAGCGGAAACACCAGCGGCACCTGCGGCTGCCGAAGAGACTCAGCCAACGGAGACTTCGTCGGACGCAGCTCCGGCGGTTGAAACTCCAGCTGCAGAAGCTCCGGCGGAAGCGGAGGCCAAGCCAGCTGAGGAAAGCAAGCCAACCGACGCAAGCGAAACGGCGGAAGCACCAACTGCTGAGCCCCCAACTGCCGAAACGAAGGGCGCTGAAACCAAGGCTGCTGAAACCAAGGCTGCTGAAAAGCAGGGTGGCAAAGGAAACGCAAAGGCGGGCAAGAAGGCCAAGAAGATCTCGCCGCGTCAACGTCGTCGGCGTTGGTTGGTCAGCGTTCTCAAACCGCTTGAAGGGAAACGAATCGCTGGTAGCAAACTGAGTTCGTTCCAAATCGTGATGCTGGCCCGGGCCCTTCGCAGCCAAGTCGCCCAATGCTCGTTTGAATACGACGCATCGAAGCTCGTTGCCGAACTGCAGCGCACAGCAGGTGGATTCAATCGCCACCTCGAAGCGAAGCTGCGGGAAACGGTACTGCAGCACGAGGCCGACATTCGCGAAGCTGCCGAGGCGGCTTGGTGGGATGAGCTTCAAGAGCGCGCGTCGACGCGATTGGTCGGCATTGCGGCCGAGCACCTTCGCCGTCAGACCGACCGCGGCGCGATCACAGCCAAAGTGATCATGTCGATCGATGCCGTCGGTCCTCGAACGGCGGCGACCGCGATTGTGGCTGCCGATGGACGACTGCTCCACAACGAAGACTTGCCCTGCCAACTCGCTTCGGGACCGCGTCAACAAGCTGTCTCGCGAATGGGCGAACTGATTCACACCTATCACGTCGACTTGATCGTGATCAGCAACGGCCCGTCACGACGCGCCACGATGGTTGCAGTCGGCGACCTGATCGAGCAGTCGCCAGCCAGCACGCTGCGCTGGACACTCGCCGATCGAAGTGGTGCCGACGCCTACGCAGGAAGTGCGGCGGGCGATCAAGAAATGAAAACGACGCCGCGTCGATTCCGCGCCGCCGCATGGCTCGCGTTTTCCGTGTTGCAGCCAGCTCAAGCCCTGGCCAAGGTCGACCCGTTGAAGCTGCGACTTGGCTCGTTCCAGCGTGAGCTTTCCGACCAAGCACTGCAGTCGACGCTCGAGAACGTCATGATCAGCGGCGCGTCGCGCGGTGGTGTCGACGTCAATTCAGCCTCGCCCGCATGGCTGACCCGTTTGCCCGGCATGTCCGAAAAGATCGCCGAGGAAATCGATACCGCTCGGCGCAATGAGCTCTTCACTTCGCGCGATTCGGTTGCCGAGTTGGAAGGCTGGCCCGATTCAGTCAGTTCACGTCAAGCGTTGCCATTCCTGCGCGTCTTCAATAGTGAAGAGAGCCTTGATGGCACCTTGGTCCATCCAGACGATTACGCGTTGGCCAAGAAGTTGGCCGCGGCTCTCGACCTCGAGCTCCCACCGCAATGCCCGCCGGGCTACGAAGAGCCGAATTTCGACGAGCCCGAAAAGAAGGAAGAGACTCCAGTAGCGGCCGAGGAAGTGGCCGCCGAGTCCTCGACCTCGGAGCTGAGCGTCGAAACGGCCGAACCCGACCCGAACTTCGGTGGCGAGCTTACCGAAGCGACCGAAGCCGAACCGAAGACGGATGATGCCGCTTCTTCCAGCGGCGAAGCAGAAACGGAAGCTGCCAGCAGCGAAGCAGAAGAAAGTGCTGGCGAAACGCCGAGCGAGCCCGCAGCAGAAGAAGCAGCATCAAGCGGCGAAGCCGAAAGCACAGCTGAGACTTCGGAATCAACAGAGGCAGCAGATTCGGGTGAGTCGACCGCGGAAACGTCGGCTTCGAGCGATGCACCGGCCCCCGAAGCTACTGCGGCCCCCGAAGCGGCACCGCCGGCTCCCGAGGTGCATGCCCCCATTCGGCATCCGCTTCCTGAGGAGGCGAAGATCAACAAGTGCATCAAGGAGTGGCAGGTTGGTGCCAATCGCGTCAGGCAATTGGTCAGCTCGCTTTGCGATCCGTTTGGCGATGGCGACTTTGGTGGAACACCGCCCGCTGTTCTCTCGACCATGCCAAGCCTGAAAAGCCTCAAGCAAGGCGATCAGGTGATCGGCGTGGTTGTCGGTGTGATGCCGTTTGGTGTCTTTGTTGAACTCGCTCCCGACTGCAGCGGTTTGATTCACGTCAGCAAAGTCTCGGATGGTTTTGTCGAAGATTTGCACGAAGCCGTACAGGTTGGCGACGTGGTGACCGCATGGGTCACCGGCGTTGATGAAAAGCGTCGTCGTGTTGCGTTGAGTGCGATTTCGCCACAACGCGAGGCAGAGCTTCAAGAACAAAAACGTCATCGTGATTCACGTGGCGACCGAGGTGGCCGTGGTGGCGGACGCGGCGGTGACAAACGTCGTGGCGGCGGACGACAAGGTGGTGACCGAGAACAGGGCGCACGCGGTGGCGGTGGCGGCGGTCAGGGACGTGGTCAAGGACAAGGTCGTGGCCGACAAGGTGCCGGGAAACCAGGTGGCGCCAAACCTCGCGGTGGTGACGGACGCGGTGGCAACCGTTCGCGTGATCAACGTGGCGGTGGACGACGGCGCGACAAAAAGCCTGAGTCCTACCGAGTCGTCAGCAAGGAACCCGCCAAGCCGATCACCGACGCCATGCAAAAGGGCGACGAACCGATGCGTTCGTTCGGTGACCTGATGCAGTTCTTTAGCAATGACGAACAGGAAAAGAAGAAGCCTCAGGACGATGCGAAGCCCGCGGAGTCGACTCCTGCCGCTTCGCAACCGGCCGATCCGCCAGCCGCCGATCCACCCGAAGCAACCGAAGCCGCGCCGCCTTCGAGTGACGATTCGAAACCAGCCGCTCCCGAAGCTGCGGCTCCACAAACACCCGAGCCCGCCAAGTCGGACTCCGACGCAGCAAGCTCGAGTGACGCAAAACCGGATGCAAGCGGTGAGCCAACGACTCCTTCGGACACGACCAACTGATGAGCGACGACTTCAAATCAAGGCTTGAGTCGGCGATCGAACGTGGCAAGCAGCGAGCCGATCACAAAGCGAACCAAGAGCGTCAAAAGGAATTGAGCGAAGAGGAGCTCAAACGGCTTCACACGTCGTACCGTTTGTCGCTTTCGGATCGAATCGAACAATCGGTGCACGGCGTGGCGGATCACTTCCCTGGGTTTCGTACCGAATCACTTTTTGGTGAAGTCGGCTGGGGCGAAGCTGCCTATCGAGATGACCTGCGGATCGAAGCTGGCCGTCGCAGCAACCAGTACAGTCGCCTCGAAATGGTCATCCGTCCCTTCAGTCACCTCAAGGTGCTTGAGCTCAAGGGCAAGGGAACGGTCATGAATCGCGAGCTCTTCAATCGCTCGCATTTTGTTCCCGTTGCCGAAGTCGACGTCGAAGAATTCCAGCGACTGATCGACGCCTGGGCGATCGAATACGCCGAAATGTACGCGGCCAAAAGCCGCGCGTGACGCTCGCCAGCGTGATCCGATCTTGCGGCAATCCCATTTCGCCGGATAGTCTTTGCCCTTACCAAGACAGCCTTCTTTCCCAGATCGGCTCGCTCTCGCAGCGAGCATGCTTCAACACTGGCCAGGTTAGGGGCGCGAACAAGCGTCCACAGGATGAATTCGATGATTGTCATCGCGCGCAGCTACGGACAGCTCGGCAACCGACTTTTTTTGTACGGGCACATGCTCGCGGCGGCCAAGCACCATGGCTTCCAGGTTGCCAATCCTTGCTTTGCCGAATACGCACACCTGTTTCCGGCGACGGCAAATGATCTGTGGTGTCGCTATCCGCTCGTTCAACAATCGGGCAAACCCGCCCCTTCGCTCGGACAACGTAAGCGGCTTTCCAAGTCGGTCTACCTTGGCGCAAGCTTGCTCTACCGCACTCGTTTGCGATCGTATCCGTACCATGTATTGAAACTGCGCGGCGAGCAGCGATGTGATCTCGGCAGCGACGACTTCGCTCGACGTGCCAAGAGCAACCGTCACGTGTTGGCGATGGGGTGGCTGTTCCGAAACGAAGAACTGTTTCAACAACACGCAGGCGCGGTCCGCGATCACTTTCGCCTGTTTACCGAAAACCAAAGCCACGTCGATCAAAAACTCGGCCAAGTGCGTCAGTCGGCCGATGTCGTCGTCGGCGTCCACATCCGACATGGTGACTATGCAACCTTCATGGGCGGCAAGTACTTTTTCTCGGTCGACCAATACGCAGCCATGATGCGCAACGTCGCCGAACAACTTTCGCCCCGACGCGTAGCGTTTCTCGTCTGCAGCAATCTACCGCTAGAACGATCCGATTTTGGTGACTTGAATGTGCACTTCGGTCCAGGCGACATCGTCGAGGACATGTATTCGTTTGCTGGAACCGACATGCTCGTTGGACCGCCGAGCACCTACACTGGTTGGGCATCGTTCTATGGTGATGTCCCCCTTTGCGTGATGGAAAGTGCGGACGAGCCTCTTGAGTTGACCGCCAAGCTCGGCCGGATCGCCGCCTAGCGCCGATATCCACAGCAGTCCCCAAACAACACGTCCATGATTCCCAACGTCATCCTTGTCGGCACCGGAGTGGTCGGTCGTGCGATCCTGAAAGCTCACATCGACGCGAACGTATCGGTTCAAATCGCTGACTTGGATGAATCCTCACTCGCGGGCGCCGTCGAGTCGCTTGGTCTCGACCCGACGCGTTGGAAAACTCAATCGTCGACACTCTTCGACGACACGTTGCCTGCCAAAGTCTTGACTTGCGATCAAGCAGACGCCGTCGCTTCCGCGCCAACCATCCTGGTGGAATCCATCGCCGAGAAGCTGGACATCAAACGCAGCTTCTTTGAACAAGCCGAGCGTTGCTTGGCCGACCAAAATCCCATCTTGTGTAGCAACACTTCCACGCTTCGCATCACCCAGTGTGGTGATGCCCTGGAACATCCACAGCGGCTGTGTGGGATGCACTTCTTCATGCCGGTTTACAACCGACCGGCGGTCGAGGTTGTGAAGACGCCGTCGACCGACCAGCAAACGATCGATTCAGTCAACCAGCATGTTCGCCGCATCGGTAAGTCACCCATCGTCGTCCCGGACAGCCCCGGCTTCATTGTCAATCGATTGCTTTCGCCCTATCTGAATGAAGGGCTACTGTTGCTTTCACGTGGCATCTCGGCCGATCGCATCGAACAAGCCGCGTTGCGATTCGGCATGCCCATGTCGCCGCTCGAATTGATCGATTGGATCGGAACGCGAACCATGTTCGACGCCGGGCGTGCAATCTGGCAAGCCTTCCCGAATCGATTTGACCCCTCGCCAATCCTGGGTGGCCTGATCAAGGCCAAACGCATGGGACGCGCCGGCGGGATGGGGGTCTATGACTATGCCGACAATCGCCGCACTGATGCAATCGCGGCGAAAACTGCCGAACTCGCGGTGCGTTACCAACGCAACACGATCGAACTTTCCGACGACGACGTGATGCGAGTCCTTTCGATTCCGATGTGGATCGAAGCCGCATTGGCTCGCCAACAGAAGGTGGCATCGAGCCTTGACCAGCTCGACATGGCGATGCGCGGCGGACTGGGATACCAAAACAGTCAATCGTGGCCAGGTTTTTTCGACTCGATCGGGGGTGAACAAATCATCGCGACGATCGACTCGCTCGGACCGACCACCAAGTCGCTCACGGCCCCCGCCAGCCTCAAAACGCTCCTTTCCAGCGGACTCGCCCCTTCGGCAGCGATAGAAGAATTCGCCCATCTCGACCCGGCGCCTTGACGGCACCGTAAAATGTCGGAAACGTTAACTTCCAATCAGCGGATTTTCGAGAAAAAACATGTCGCGAGCTCTCTCACACGGCTTCTTCGTCGGTCTGTTTCTGGCCAGTTCAGTCGTCGCCCATGCCGTTGAACCACGTTCGTGGAATCAATGGCGAGGTCCGTCACGCGACAGCCAACTCCTCGAAGCAACCTGGCCCGAGACCCTCGGTGATCGCTTGCAACTCGTTTGGGAACGTCCACATGCACCGAGCTACAGTGGCCCCGTTGTCAGCGGTGGATTGGTTTTCACAACCGAAACCATCGACAAGAAAACGGAACGCGTCACAGCCTACTCTTTGGAGGACGGCAAAGTGGCCTGGACCGCTGAGTGGCCAGGTTCGATGGCCGTTCCCTTTTTTGCGGCAGCCAACGGAGATTGGATTCGATCGACGCCGGCGTGTGATGGAGAGAACTTGATCGTGCTCGGCATGCGTGACGTGCTTGTCTGCCTCGATCCAAAATCGGGTGACGAACGTTGGCGGGTCGATTTCCCCGGCGAGATGGGAACACCGTTGCCTTCCTTCGGAGCCGTTTGTTCGCCGCTGATCGATGGTGATGCGGTCTACGTTCAAACCGGCGGCGCGCTTGTGAAACTCTCGACGAAAACAGGCGATGTCATCTGGAAAACGCTCGAGAATGAATCGGGCATGATGAGTAGCGGTGCCTTCTCGAGCCCGACCATTGCAACCATCGCCGGTAAGCGACAGTTGCTGGTTGGAACGCGTCCCGCTTTGTGTGGTGTTGAACTCGAAACGGGCAACGTGCTTTGGCAAGAGCCGATCAAGTCCTTCCGTGGAATGAACATCCTCACTCCAACGATTGTCGATGGCAAAATCTTCATGGCAGCTCACAGCGGTCGCTCGCAACTGTTCGACGTCAACCAGACGGACGGAAAGTGGAGCGTTAGCGAGGTTTGGTCGCAGAAGACTCAAGGCTACATGTCGTCGCCAGTCGTCGTTGGCGACTCAATCTATCTGCACATGAAAAACGAGCGTTTCTCGGCACTGTCGACCGAAGATGGCGATATCCGTTGGACCAGTTCGCCAGTCGGCAAATACTGGAGTATGGTCAGCAATGGCAGCCGGATTTTGGCGTTGGACAACAACGGGAACCTGCGTTTGATCGATGCCAGCAACGATGCATTCGAGGTCGTTGACCAGCAACAAGTTGCTAAGGATTCGTGGGCCCACCTCGCCGTCGATGGCAACCACGTGATTGTACGAGACCTCGGAGCGTTGAAGGTCTATCGCTGGCAGTGATTCTTGCCCGCTCGTAGTACCGGCTTCAGCCGGAATCTTCACACGCTTCCGCCGAGAATCGCAACCGCAACAAGAGACGGGTGGATAAAAACGGCTTGACCGCTCCGTTCGTAGTACCGGCTTCAGCCGGAATCTTCACACGCTTCCGCCGAGAATTGCAATCACAACAAGAGACGGGTGGATAAAAACGGCTTGACCGCAGTGCCTGCTCAGGCAACGATGACGCTTACGATTCTGTCTATGCACTCGTGTTTCGGGTTCGCGGTCTCCGAACCCCGCCGATGACTTCTTCGAAATTGCGTCGCCAAATCGCTTGGGAAGCGGCGCGTCTGATGTACTCGCGTGAAGTAACGGAGTACTACCATGCAAAGCAAAAGGCTTCGCGACGGATCACCAAAGGCTGGGTGAAACCTGCCGACTTGCCAACCAATGCGGAAATACGCGAGCAGGTCCAACTGCTCGCTCGGCTGCACGAAGGGGCCGAGGGACGCGATGAACGGCTATACAAAATGCGTTTGCGGGCCAAGTGGTGGCTGACTCGCTTGGCTCCTTTCCATCCGCGGATCATTGGCAGCGTCTTGACCGGTTCGATTCGCGAAGGATCGGACATCGACATCCATGTCTTCGCCGCCAACCCTCACGCGATCACGCTTGAACTGGATGATTGGGGTGCCAGCTACGAGCTCGAGCGAAAGCGGATCCAGAAGGATGGCGAGCAGCGAGTCTTCACGCATATTCACGTCGCCGACGAATACCCGGTTGAATTGACGGTCTACCATCCTTCGCTGTTGGGATTTCGGTTTCGAAGTTCCATCACAGGAAAAGCGATTGAACGAGCGAGTCTTTCACAACTCGAAAAACTGATCGCACTCGAACACGACGTCGATGCAGCCCAACAGGCGAAGTCATTAGCCGAAATGGACAGCTGCCCTGATCGGTTTGCCGTCTTCTTGTCGCTACTGACTCCGCTCGAAAACGTCCAGCAGAATCCGCGTTACCACCCTGAAGGCGACGCCCTGTTTCATTCAATGCAGGTCTATTCGCTCGCTCAACAAGAGGCGCCGTACGACGAAGAGTTCTTGCTTGCAGCACTGCTGCACGATGTCGGCAAGGCGATCGATCCCGACGACCATGTGCTTGCAGGTCTCGAAGCACTCGACGGGTTCATTACCGACCGCACCGGCTGGTTGATCGCGCACCACATGGAAGTTCACAAGATCGTCGATCACACCATCGGCGCACGGCGTAAGCGAAAGCTGGCGTCCCATCCTTGGTACGAGGACCTGCTGGCACTTGGGCAATGCGATCGCGACGGTCGTGTTCCGGGAGCAGACGTCGTGCAGCCGGAAGAAGCGCTCGACTACATCGAACAGATCGAAGAAATGTTCTCCTAGGACCGATCCGCGCCCCGATCAGAGCGGATCGTGGCCTGATAGACTACAATTTGCGAGTTCGAGTCGCGTTTTCACTCACCAGGACGAATGATTGGATGAGCCAAGGATTTCCGCCACCTTACGAAGATCCAAACAACGACCCCAATCCGTTCGCGTCTCCGCTTCAATCTGAGATTCCCGCGACGCGTCCGACACCAGTGCAAGGTCCTAATTCGACGTACCGCCCACACATGGGCGGACTAACACTCACCTTGGGCATCCTTGGCCTTTGCGTTGCACTGATGGGGTGGGTCACGTGCCCAGTGATTTCCATGTTTGGCCTAGGGCTTTCCGTGCCAGCATGGTTGCTCGCACGACGAGACATCAAGCTCATCGACGCCGGTGAAATGGATCCGACGGGACGTGGGATCGAAACCGCCGCATTAGTCATCGGCATCATTGGCACCATCCTTTGCGGCCTCTCATTGCTGTTGGTCTTCGGAGCCATCGCGTTTATCGGAATCGCGGTGATGAGTGGCGCATAGAGTTTGTGCGCTGTCGAGTCGATATTTTCGTCTGGGAACACTGATCCTTGAAATCGAACACTAGTGAATGCGCCCCTGCTCGGCCTGATCAGTGTTCGATGAGTGTTGATGAGTGGTTTGCCTCTCCGAGAGCCCAGCTGGTCTAACGGCAACACAATAAGATGAGGACGCGATGACACCGCCAACACCGAGACCAATGATCGCGGGAACAGAGTTCTCAAGTCTGGGAACACAGATCCTTTGAATCGAACACTAATGAACATGCCCCTGCTCGGCCTGATCAGTGTTCGATGAGTGTTGATGAGTGGTTCGCTTCTCCGAGAGCCCAGCTGGTCTGCCGGCATCACGACAGAAAGGGGATGCGTCGCAGACGCGTTGGGTATGATTTGCTGGAAAGCACGTTCTGTTGCCAGTTAGCCGACGGAACTCAATCAACCGGGAATCGATGCCGTGTATCGCTATTACTATTTGTTCTGCTTTCTCTTGTGGGGCTCAAGTGGCCACTCTTTGGCACAGTGGGACCTCACAAAGATGGTTTCACGAGAGGGTGACAAAACGACGTACCACGCAAAGTCAATTCCGTCGGATTTGATCAACCACTGGCCGCAAGAACTCGAAGACGAGTTTCAGCGACGCGCCCACGACGTCATCACAGCGCAAACGCGCGACACCAAAGCGGGCGTCAACACCTACTTCGAGAATGAAAAGCGATCGTACGGTTTCCTCATGGCCCATGTCTTGGGCGGAAACCATGCAATTGCACTGAAGCACCTGCAGGCTCGTGACCATCAACATGAGCTGTGGCATCGCGAAACACTTGGCATCGACTATTTCGCTTGTTTCACGCTGAAGCATCAAATGCGAAAGTACTTCTACTTTGGCGACCTACTCGATCCGGCCTACCGCAAACAAATGTTTGACGGCGCAAATCGCTGGACATCGAAAGACCCGCTACGTCGTCCTCACTACGCGTACGAAGGCAAAAAAGAAGGCTGGGGACCGGATGCGCGCAACAGTTGGGTAGACGTTCGCAGCACCGAGAACCTCTGGTTGATGCGCACAACAAGCGTTTACTTGATGGCCGAAGAAACTGGCAACGAGGCAACGCGTGACCTCTACCGACAACAGATTCTCAACTACTCCAAGACGCTCTATCGCGTCGGCATCGGCGAATGGGATTCCGAAAACTACCACGGACATTCCATCGCCCCCCTGCTAAACCTTTACGACTTTGCCAAAGACCGCGACGTCAAATCAGCAGCCAAGGCGTGCCTCGATTTCTATTCCATTGCGGGTGCGATCAAGTACTGGCGAGGCGGATTCAACGGTCCGACCAAACGCGACTACAACCATGCCCAACCGTTCGGCGGAAGTGCAGCAAATTCACTTTGGATGTGGTTTGGCGATCACCCAACCGGAAAACAAGACCATTGGGAATCGGACGAAGTGCATCAAATCACAAGCGCCTACCGACCACCCTTGGCCGCTGTGCACCTCGCACGCAAACAGATCAACAAGCCTGTCGAGATCTTCGCCGCGAAGCCTTCCTATGATGCAACAACGGGCTTTCGGCTCGAGAGCAAGCCCGAGTACGTCGAGACCCAGTACATCGCCAACAGCTACCAAATGGGATCTCTGACTGGTGGCACGTCGATCGACGGCGGTGACGTCAACGGTTTCAAAATCCTCGCGTATGACAAACGAAACGGCACGATCGCGTTGCATGCCGTCCCCGGCCATGACCCGGCGCACCCTGGGTCGCCCATGTACAAATCGGGCATCGTCACGCACGAGAACCGAGTCGCCCAACAAGAGAACGTGGCACTCTGGCTGGCGCAAAGCGGTGACTCACCTTGGTTGTGGGTCGTGCCTGACCACGTCGTTGCCAGCGAAAAGAAAGGGGTGACCTTTTTGCAATGCGATCGAACGTGGATCGCAATCAGACCACTCGGAACAACAACCGTTCAATTCGACGCTGCGTTGACCAAGCATTTGAACGATTCGAAAAAGAATCGCTTTCCTAACCACCAAGTGCTGAGTGCGAAGGGAAACGCCAAGTCCTATTGCGGGTTGGCAATCGAGGTGGGCGAGCGCGAGTCACATGGTTCTTTTGATCGTTTTGTTCAAGCGGTCTTGGCTGCCGTTGTTGATGAGAGTGAACTCGAACAAGGGGTCGCACGCTACAAATCGAGCGATGGCAAGCACCTCGGTATTCACTGGAACGATGATCCGCTGGATCTTGGCGTCTGGCGCAATGGAAAACGTCGAAACCTTTCTACTGCCGCCCTCTACGAAAGCCCGGTGATTCATTCACCTTGGGGCTCTGGAAAGCTAGAAGTCGTCACGCCAGGCTCCACCTTCCGTCATACGAGAGATTGAACATCAAGACGTGCCCAGCCTCATCAAGCGTTGGTTCCTCGAGATTGCTCTTTGAGCGACTTCGACGAATCCTCAAAATAGTGGCGATTTGCGTTGGGCGGCAAACCCGACACTGTGCGTCGGTGGGGCAGGTCCACTCACCGCTTTGCCCACGCCGGTAGATGCATCGACGCTCAGGCGGTATTTTTCCGGTGTGGTCCAAGCTTGTTGGCTGCGGCGGTTGGTGTCGATGAATCCGTCACTCCCGTTAATTCAGCTCGAGTTCACTCCTTCGCCTCGCAGCCAATACGTTTCGCATGCATCCTCACGAACTGCTCACAACCTTTACGGTGGCTGCCGCCCTGGGCGTGTGCCTTTTTTCGATCGCCAATTACCTTCGCACCTCGGCGATCGCGTTGCTCTTGATCGGTGGTGTCCTTGCCGGCCCCGAATGCTTGGGCATTGTGAACCCGAGTGCACTTGGTGACGGACTCGGTATCCTCATCTCGCTTGCCGTCGCGATCATTTTGTTCGAAGGCGGGCTGACGCTTGACATTAGCGACTACAAGACTGTCAGTAGCGAGATTCTTCGCATCCTGTCCGTTGGCGTGCTGGTCACATGGCTGGGCACCACGGCGCTCCTTAAACTTGCATTCGGTTTCGACTGGGTCTTCTGCCTCATGTCGGCAAGTCTGGTGATCGTCACGGGACCGACTGTCATCGGTCCCCTTTTACATCGCATTCGGGCTCAGCCCAAACTGCAGGCCATCTTGCACTGGGAGGGAGTGCTTATTGATCCGATCGGCGTGTTCATTGCGCTGCTTTGCTTTGAATACTATGTCAGCACAGATGGATCGCAACAGTTAGTGCTACAGGACTTTTTGCTCCGCTTCGCGATCGGCAGCGTTCTTGGCGTCGCCTTTGGCTATGCACTCGACTTTGTTCTTCGTCGCCGATGGATTGACGAAGAGCACACCAACATCTTCGTGCTCGCGATGGCGATGTTGAACTTTGCGATCGCCGACCTGATGATTTCCGAAAGCGGTTTGCTAAGCGTTACGGTCGCAGGACTGATTCTCGGCTTGCTCAAAACGCCTCAGCAAAGGGACATTGTCAGTTACAAGGCGGAACTGAAGGACTTCTTGATTGGACTTCTCTTTGTCTTGTTGGCCGCCAATCTGAAACTCTCTGCTTTTTTCGATTACGGTTGGCAACTGCCCGCGGTTGTGTTGGGCATGATGTTTGTCATTCGACCGCTGAATGTCTTTTTGTCGACTCGCCGCAGCAACCTGAAACTGAACGAGAAACTCTTTCTCAGTTGGATCGCGCCACGTGGCATTGTGGCTGCATCCATGGCTTCCGTGTTTGCCTTGGCAATGACCGAGTCGGGTTCCAAAGAGGCCCCTTTTCTTGAGGCGTTTACCTATTCGGTGATCGCCGCCACCGTGATCATTCAAGGCTTCACGGCGGGGACGGTTGGGCACTTCCTTGGCGTGCTTCGCCCCGTACCCGATGGCTGGGTGATTGTCGGTTGCCATGCCCTCGGCCGACAGATCGCGAGATTCTTTCGCAAACATGGTGTTTCCGTTGTCTTGATCGACACCAATGCCAGAGAAATCCGGCTCGCCCAACAAGAGGGACTGATCGCGTTGAACGAAGATGCGATGTTGCTCAAGCCCGAAGAACACCCGTCGCTTTTCGCGTGCGGGAACCTGCTCGCGCTCACCCCCAATCCCGACCTCAACCGCATGCTCTGCAGCCGATGGTCCGAGTTGCTCGAGGGCAAACAGATACTACGCTGGGAAAAGTCGGGTTATGAAACGACGGACAACCAACACCTTCTCGCTGGCACACGCGTTTGGAAAGAGATACCGCTGAATCGTTGGATGGAACCTGGCAGCGGCCCCGCCCCGCTTCATAACCGGGCAAGTGACTCGGGCGCACCACCACTGCCCGAAGAGATCATGATGACGGTGCGAGCCAAGTCCGTCATCGCGGGCAGCCCCGAACAAGCATCGCCCGATGACGAAGAGTGGTTGGTGTACGACTGGCAACTCGGACAACAACGCCTCCGTTTGCCACTCAATCGCGAGGATGTGATCTTCAGCGATCGTGGCGAACTGAAGGACCTGTACCGTGAGATGGTAGAGCATCTACAAAAACGCAACCCAGCAATCGACGCAGAGAAACTGCTGACAAACATGTGGGAACGCGAGGAAGAGTACACAAGTCTTTTGGGAAATGGCATCGCGCTGCCACACGCTTGGACATCCGAAGTCGAGCAAACCAGCGTGGTCGTTGCGCGACCGAACAACCAAGTCATTTGTCCACTCACAGGGCGTCCGATCGAGATCGTCTTTATGCTTCTCAGCCCGATTGGCAAAGCCGACGAGCATCTCGATCATCTCTCCTTCATCGCCCGACTCATCGGAAACCCAACCCAGCGCGACCGCATCCTCAGCGCGGCAAACCCCAGCGACCTCTTCGACATGATCGCCACAAACTAGTCCGCAGTATCAAATCTCTTCCGTAGGGTGTGTGCTTGCGCGCACCAAGCTTGTCTCTTCCCGCTTGGTCTCTCCGTGCTTGGTCTCTTGGCGGTGCGTGCAAGCACACACCCTACGCAGGCGCGAGGCCTGGCAAGTCGCGATTGCCCCGAAGGGTGTCCCCAGGCCTTCCCTCTGGTTTCCATAGACGCTGGTTGTTCGCGTACGTAGTTTCAAGCTCCCACCAAGGCGGTGCGCCGTGAGCTTTCCTGGATGGCTCCGGCTCTTCGAGAGAACCACGACGATGGACCAGCAAGCAATTGGTTGTCCCTACTCTTTACGGTCGAGTTGACTATAACCACGAAACGAAGGTGTGGTCGAACATTCAATTGGATAGCGACTTCACGTTCTACTTGGACAACGGCCTTCATAGACTCGCCAAGGAGTTTTCTAACACCGATGCTTCGTTAGAACATTCCCTTAGCGCAGATCATGAGTTCACTGCGAGACTGCCAGACGACACGGAAGTGAAGTTCAAGGGCCGATGCCTCCTCTGCATGTGCAGCAACGTGCGCGGTGAGGAGAAAAAGCGTGAAACGTTAACGAGCACGACCGTCCGAGCGGACGGTAGCGACATCAAGACTGCGAAAAAGCAACTCGAAACGTTTCTCAATCTTGAAACCAACCAGGACAAGACACCTGATGAAATCCTAGCCGAACTCCGCACTGCCAAATGGGTCATCAGGCTCGAGGGCGAAACAGCCAGCCCCGTCATCGAAACGAAGCAGGATCGGATCAACAAGCTCGTCAAAACGTCGGGTTACAAGGGAAAGACGGACTTTGATCCACCGAACACTTGCAGCATTGCACAAATTGCCGAAATGCTGTTCAACGAGGTGTTCCTTCATGAGCCGCGACAAGAAAAGAAACGTCCCGAGCCAGCCTTGGAATCGCTCCACGGCGCGATATTGATTGCGGGACAAACCAAGAGCGCCAAAAGCCTGATCACTCGAGCCATGATCCACATGCTCTTTGAGCATGAGAAGACCTACGGCTTTTTGCGAAAACACAAAGAGCGCAATCCCCATTTGCTGACGTGTGAAGACCCGGTTGAAACATGGTTTGCAAAACCACCGCGGGATGGAGTCCCGCAACTATCCGACATCATTGATTACACAGCACGGGACCGAAACAACAAAGACTACGACGACCTTGCCGATGTCTTTGTCGACGCGTTGCGTCAGACACCAGCCTGCATGCTTGTGGGCGAGACCCGCAAGAAGCAAGACCTCAAGGAACTGATTGACTTCGCAGGAACGGGGCACCTCGTTGTGACAACGTTGCATGCCGGTTCGCTACAAGATGTTTTCACCAAGGTTTTTGAGGCGACAGCAGTCGAAACTTCGTCAAAACGCGGGCTGATTGGAAAGCGAATTCTCGCCGCGGTCCACTTGAAACAGATTGCATTCACCCACGAAGGCACTACCTGGACCACCGTTGTGCCGACGCTCTGGCGGCGGACGCCCGCCTCGACAAACGCGTTAGTCGCGTCCGGAATTGGTTCTCTGACACCTCATGTCAATTTCTTACACGACTGCCTTGGACGCCAGTACTTTGCCAAGGCCCTTGCGCAGAACAAGCCGTCAGGTCCAGACGTCCCCGATGTCCCAGACGAGGTCTACGAGGGGCTGGTCGCCGTGGCACGAAATCTCGATTTACAGGGCGAGTAGCCAACCGTGATAAAAGAAGAACTCGACAACAACGATGCGGCCGACACACCTGATGTTCCTGACGCCGAAGACGCGGCCGATGCAAAAGACCGCCTCGTTTTGCGATTCGGCATTCCAAGCCTCGACACTCTGCTGGGACACCCGCGCGTCGATGTCGGTGACGGAAAGATCCTCAGCAATCTCAAGCCAGGCGTGGGAATCAACTCGCTCGTCAAGGGCAAGACCCTCAAGCAGGATACTGTTTCGGTCTGCTTGATCGGAATCGACGGGGTGGGCAAATCGATTCTCGCCATGCACATGGCCGCGCGCTATCGCGCCGACGTCAACGAGTTCCTCGGCGACGCTCGAAAAGACTTTGATCCACTCGTGCTTTATGCATCCACGGATTTGACCTTCGGACGTGCGGACGTCTCTTGGCGCAACTTCGGTCTCAACTGCTGCCCAGGTCGGATCGACGACCCCTACGATATCAGCCACGTCCTCGAACAGTTCAATGTGAAGGATGTCGAACAAACCGAACTCAGTGAACGCTTGCCGCTTGACGATGGAATCTGGGAGGACAACGAAGGGCACGTTCATTTCATTGACCTCGCCACTCACACCACTGGCGACGACTGGGGATACATCAACCGGCTGATCGGATCACTACCTCCGCCCGAGCCGCACCAGCCAAAGCACTTGATGATCGTCGATGCGGTCGAGGGACTTGAAGTCCTTGTTGGCGACATCGATGCGTTCGGTCAGCGACGTGATCGGAGATCGCGCGTCGCACAGTTAATTCGCACAGCGGCAGGGAAATGTCATTTGGTCTTCCTTGTCGAAGCGAACAATGACGGGACAAAGACGCCCGAAGAATTCATTGCCGACGCTGTGATCCACCTCGGAACCAAAGCGGAAGATGGCTACCTGCAGCGTTTCGTTCAGGTCGAAAAGGTGCGAGCCCAAGCACACGTGCCGGGCCCTCACGCGTTGATCATCCGCGACGGCCGAGGATCGACGACCGGAGAGTCATTCAATGCCGACGACCCGCCCGTCATCGCTGTCCAAAAACGCGACGGCATGCCTCCCTTTGCACTCGAAGAAAAGGGAATCCCCGCTGAAACTCGCAACGTCAGCCAATCCTACGTCTACGTGCTTCATTCGCTTAACCTTGTCAATCGCCAAATCATGAAGGCGAAGGGGCAACGGATTGAATCAAGCACGCCGCCACTGGCGTCGTTCGGAATCGAGAATCTCGACGGAATTCTTGAAGCACGAGACTTCGATCGGAATATAGAACTGATTGGCGATCCGCGTGGAATCTCAACAGCCGACCCTGTCGCATTGATTGGTGAAGACCAAACCTACAAGAGTAAGTTGAGCAAAGCGTTTCTCGCGCAAGCGAAACGCAAGCGTGACGACGATGAATCCTGCGTTGCCATTTTGATTACGACCAAGACTCTCGAACGCGCTGGACTGATCGAACGACTCGAACGTCACCTCGGCGAAAAGATCACGGATCGGCATCACGTCTTTTGCCGGCGTCTGGAAGTCCACACCCAAACGGGCGAAAGTCTGTTTCATGTGATCTCACAGGCCGTCAAACGAGCCCAAGCAACTCTGCTCTTGGAGCTCGATGCGAACGGCTACCCTAAAGACGGCAGCGTTTGGCAAGATGAAGAAAAACGGCGCAAGATTGGCTGGCGCGTCCGACTTGTGATCGACAACTGGACGGCGATTCGTGACATGTATCCACTGGTCGAGCGCGACCCGCTTTTCCTTCCTTGCTTGATGTTCTTTCTTCGTCGTGAGGGAATCGCCACGCTTATCGTTGGCAACGAAGCGAGGGGGTTCACTGCCCAGCTCGCGCTCAAAGCGACTCGGCGGCTCCGCGAGTTAACTGCAATGCAGTTGTTCACTTGGCGTGTGCCGTACTTTGGCGAAAGCCGTGTTGCGATTACCGTCACCCCTCAGCAAAACTCTGGCCAGGGTAGCTTCACGCGTGAGCTAAAGGTGTTTCAGAACCCGCAGACGAACGGCGACAAATTCCTGCGGCCGCCTCACCTGAAAAACAACCAGAGCTGGAAGGTGGCAGTAGGGCGAGCCTTCGAACTCTACGAAGGGCTCGAGAAAGGCGAAGACCCACCGCGATATGTCCCACTGCGTGTGCACCTTTATGCAGGTTCACAGACAGCGCAAACCTACATTGAAGACATACGCTTTCTATTTGAAAAGATGACCAATGCCAGCGAGCAATCGCCGAGTGTCATCTGCGACGAGGACCCTGGGAACTACGAACGGCTGCGCGAGTTCACCGAGCTACAAGGAGTTGCGAGGTACCCGTACACTCTCGTTCTGCAGGTTGACGAGTTCTGGTCTCGTTCGCATTCAATGCAGCTGCAGGATCAACACGCGTTCCTTGACGCAGAAACGTCCGAGGTGAGCTACCGCCGTGACAACAGCTCGGGCTCGTTCGTCGTCGACAAGGTCTACAACTACATCACCGATGACCCGTTTCATCTGTTCCAGCCCACCGAAGCGATGCACGTTGCGAACATCGCCAGCCTCGAGGGCAGCGAAGAACCATTGCAGACCAAAACGCTTCGCCGGTCTGACTTCTTTTCCACCACTGGCTATGACCTTCCTGAGTTGCTCAAACGCGAGCCTCACGTCCAGAAAGTCCCCTACGCTTGGGACTTCGGATTCTTGATGGTGAACCGTACGGCGTGGCAAGGTTCATCCGACCATCGCAACACCTGGGATCAGTTCACGACACTCGATACAGATGCCGGGGCGACCGCCGATCCCGGGCTCGCCATGAAGGGAGGCAACGTTCTCGATTGGCGCAAGTTGGCCGAACAATGCAACGACATTGCTCTTGCTCGTAACCGCAGCCTTGCCAACAACCAACACCATTACGTTCCGTTCGCTGTCGCCCCCGAAATCCAAGAAACGATCAGCTGCCTCTTCTTCGAAATCTGGGCTTCCGAAATCGACAAGGACCTGCACTCGTCAAACGGCAAGATGGGCACCCATCCCTCCGGACATCGACACACCATTGACGATGTGTTTCCGCACTCGCGAGAAGAACACTCCATTTGGAATCTGGCCGAAATCCTGACTTGCTTCAACGAAGAAGCGCACAGGGCACTTCTGATCATGGCTGCTCTCTTGCCGCCAGAAGTGATGACGGACGAGAACATCGCCAAGCCGCAAAACGAGGGCAACCGAATTCCTGTTGCCTTCCGGACTTGGTATTCCGCTGCGCATACGACCCAAGAACCGCGACGTGTTAACGACATCTATATCCCCGCGCGACTACCAGGCTCGCGAAGTGTTCGCGGAGACTGGTTTCTCGCGACGGCCCGAGGCAGTCGCTCGTACCAAATGGGTGAGAGAGCCATCGACTTGCTCACCAGCCGACGCGCAAACATCTTGCGTCTGCAATACGGGATCGGATTGCCGGTCCGTGACGCCAACCAACTTGCTACCGAAAACGACTCGCATCAAGAGCTTTGGACGCCCCTTTGGCACCATGACGAATCCGACAATCGAACACACAAAGTCAAATACCACGAACTTGTACAACTTGGAATGCGTGAAGGCGAGGATGCATTTCGGTGGCTGTGGCGATCGCGAATCCGCCAGTACGATCGACATGCGAGACTCTTGAGACGTTGGATCTGCTCGACTCTGCGGCAAAGCAATAGCCTGCTTGACAACAAACCTCCACTCGAAGCCTACAACTGTGCGGGATCACAGCGTTTCAAGGATCGAATCAATTCTTTCGTGGAATCGCTCAATCGCGCAACCATCAGTGACTCAGTTCGCAAATCGTCAATACCCGATCCGTTGACGGCCGAAAAAGCCGAATCGGATGCGTGAGGGCTCGCAAGACGGCGCGTCACCGACACGGCCAACCGCGAACCGTTTCTACCAGCCAACACAGCAAACCTCATGCAGACCGAGGCTTTGATCATTCCTACTGGAGCGTCCGTGTGAAAGATTACAAATACGCGAACGCCTGAAAGATCGATTGGCGTCCCGCAACGCAAAGATTTCTCACGGTTCAGCAATTCGATGCCTGGGTGCGCGACCTGCCGAACCATCACGGCACCTAGTCAATTCTTGGCTGCGATGTAGATTGGAGGGAGTCAACGCTACTATCGTTATCCCAGAGGTCATTGGTTCAATTCTCTCATGGACAACATCACTCGCGTGGTCATCGTTGGGGGCGGGTTTGCCGGCCTCAATGCTGCGAAGGGGTTTCGTCGCGCAAAGCATGTTCACGTCACGTTGATTGATCGCCGAAATCACCATCTCTTCCAACCGCTGCTCTACCAAGTTGCGATGGCGGGACTCAGCCCCGCTGACATCGCTGCCCCCATACGCAGCATTTTGTCAAAGCAAAAGAACGCGCACGTCTTGCAAGGCGAAGTCAAATCGGTCGACTTTGACGGCAAGAAAGTGAAAGCCGACTTCGGTGATGTGCCCTACGATTACTTGATCCTTGCCTGTGGAGCCAAACATAGTTACTTCGGCAAAGATCATTGGGAAAGGTTCGCGCCAGGACTCAAAACGGTTGAGCAAGCAACCGAGATTCGGCGCCGTGTGCTGACCGCGTTCGAACAGGCGGAACGTTCGACAAACGCCGACGAGCAAAGGCGTTTGCTTACCTTCGTTGTTGTTGGGGGCGGCCCCACTGGCGTTGAACTGGCGGGCGCGATCGGCGAAATGAGCCGGTTCACCCTTGCTCGCGACTTTCGCAACATCGAACCTGCGCTTGCTCGTGTGATTTTGATCGAAGGCGGACCACGAATCCTTTCGATGTTTTCGCCCAAATTGTCCAAACGCGCGACCCGAGACCTCGAGAGCTTGGGGGTTCAAGTCTGGACTTCGAGCCTTGTCAATCAAGTGGACGAAAGTGGGGTCGAAGTGAGTGAAGAACGCATCAGCGCGGGAACCGTGCTTTGGGCCGCCGGCGTTCAAGCATCAAGCCTCGGATCCAAGTTGAATTTGGAAGTCGATCGCACCGGGCGTGTCGTGGTGGAGGCTGACCTGAGCGTTAAAGGGCATCCCAATGTCTTTGTCGCCGGTGACCAAGCGCATGTTGATCACAGCGGCTCGCCTCTGCCCGGCCTTGCCCCGGTCGCCATGCAACAAGGTCGCTTCCTCGCCAAGAACATTTTGCGTGAACTTGATGGAAGCCAACGCCAAGAGTTTCAATACAAAGACAAAGGGCAGATGGCAACGATCGGTCGCAGTCGCGCGATCACCGAAGTCGGCAGATTTCGACTTGGAGGTTTCGGCGCATGGATCGCATGGCTCGTCATCCACATCTACTACTTGACCGGATTTCGTCGACGCTTGCTGGTCGTCCTCAGTTGGGCATGGTCGTATCTCACCTTTCGGCGCGGCGCCCGTTTGATCGTTGGGAAACAATGGCGGTTTCACCAAGCGTCCGAAAATGGCGAAGGCACCAAAGCGAACGTCGTCGAAGGCCCGACAGAATCAATCTCCCAATAGCTTGGTGCCGCAATCCTTGCCACGGTTCCAATGCGTCTTGCTCCACCGAAAGAAGACGAACACGAGCCCTATTCTGCTCGGAGGGCTCATCATTCAGTCCCTTTCGGCGGAGCAAACCACATTGGAACACGGCAACCCTATAACCGTGCCCGCATCGCAATGCGAATTGCCGCGCCATCGACGGCCCAACACTGGTTGACGATTGTGGCATCTGCCACCTCAACATGGAGGACGGATCCCGTCACCGTAAAAGAGACGCAATACCCAGCGTCGGCACGGAAATTCTGAAGATCGAATCGTTTAGGTGGTCTATTGCAAACCACCTTCATTCTGAGTCATTGCTTCCATTTCCTGCATGGCTTGGACCTGGTCGTCGTAACCTTGGCGATAGGCTTCTTTCTCCGCCTCGGTTGCCCCTGCGACAACGTTTCCGCCCACAGGCTCGGCTTCATCACAACCGATGAGCACAGGGAGTGTGAAAGACGCTAGTAAAAGAGTAATTGCCAAACGCTTCATAGTTTGCTGTTTCTCAAGGGTGATTGCCAAATGGTTCATAGTTCGTAACTTCTCGAGCGTCATTGGTTTAAAAAAACGAAAAACAAAATAGTTTTAGATCGTCGCCTTTCACTCGGCGAAAGCAGCGTGAGCCGAAAGCGCTAGCTAGCGTCGGGCCTCAGGTTCAAACGCCTTATATCCCAGAGACGATTAAATCCCATTGACCTGACGTTAACGGCTTCGGCTCACGAACTGAGTGTTAGAAGCTGGAACGCTTCGACACAACGCCTCTTCAGAAAGACGCCGGCGCAAGGGCCCATGTTCGCGTTTCCGCAGGCGCGCAGGGGCCTTGGTTTTCCCAAAAAGGGCAGGAGCGGTTCTTCCAGAAAAAGGCCAGGACGCGTAGCAGCCGCGACTCCCAGGCCTTCACAATCTTTCACGAAAAAATGTCGCGTTGTTCATTTTCGTGAAAAGATGTTACCGAGCGGTGACGTCCTTCAAGAAAGTTCGCTGCCTTGGACTGAGCCATTGCAACGCGTCCTGGACGTTCGAGGGTGCCAGCGAGTTGATTTTCGTCAATTGCATGGCATTGATTCCTGGAATCTTGGCAAAGACAGGCCATCGGGCAAGTTGTCGCTTCTGATCCGAAGCACGCGCCACTCGGTAGCTGCCATCGAGAACACCCGCCTTCAGTCCGGCGAACGAGCGTCCGGTTGGCGTGTAGATCTTGTCCGCGCACTTCACGCGTGCCGCCTGCTTCGCTAGCGACTCAAGACTCAACTCGTTTTTGTCATAGCGAACCAAAGTGACTTCGCGACCGTCAAGCCACCCCGCTTCTGTTGCAACCACGCCGTCGATCTGCCCGAGCCGAGATTCACCCGTCCAAAAACAATGTTGCGCCAGTGCTGCGATTCCGGTCGATGACAGATCCGCCGTAGCCTGCACGGTCCGTAGGTAAGTCGGAACCTCACGTTCACGTTTTTCAAGAGTTTCGATCATCCGCGCAGCGACGCCACCGGTCGTCCAAACGCGATCCTTTCGCGGCACAATGTCATTGCCTTGCGGATCCAAGAATCGAATCACTTGGTAGTTCCAAGCGGGCTCATTGAACCGCCGAAGCAACTCTCGATCGCCTCCGCTCGATCGATTGTTGAAAACGACAACAGGAACGAACTCTTCTTCAATGGCTTCGACCAACAAGGGGTGCGAAAGGACTACCCGGCCAAACTTCTGGCATCCCGCACAACCGGGCACCTCTTGGAACAACAGGAACACAGGCTTTCCGCTCGACGCAGCCTGCCCAAACGCGGCTTCCAGGTCTCGCCCCCACTCGACCGTACCAATCTCAATTGGATTCGACGATTGCGTGTGCACTTGCGCGAACGATCTTTCTTGGGAATGCAACGTTCCAGAAGAAAGAACCAGGGATGCCAGAATCACCAAACAGACGTGCGTGGTTGCTCGGCTCATGAAACGAACCCGTTTTTGTTGAATAGAAAGTCGACTTTGGCAGACACATCGTAATGATCAAAACGACCGTTGGTTCGCCAATACGCCGCAGGATTGCCCGATTTCGGTGGTCGCGAACTCGCACCTAGCCGAGCGATCGCCGCTTTCACCAGACACGCCGATCGTTTGGCCGCTAAACTCTTTCGTGCTGCCAAACCTGCATACGCCGCCCCGAACCGCACCAACGCAGACTTGATTCATGGACTTATTGTCATCGGGAAAGCTTGCTTTTCGCCCCAAACTCCTATGCCTTTTGTTCATCGCCAGTGGATGTACGCTTGCAAACGCTGAAGACAGAGATCGGACAGCTAGCCGACCGATCCGAGTGCTGATGGTGACGGGGCCGGATGGGGCGCATGACTACACATCGCAAAAGCAAATCATCGCTGACGGTATTGGGCAACGCATCAATGTGAGGTGGACGATCCTGCATGAGAAGCAGACCGAAAGCCTCAAGACCCACTTTCGAAAGGTCAATTGGAGAGAAGAATTCGACATCGTCCTCTACAACACTTGTCATGCTTGGGAATCCGACACTCAATTCATCGATTCGCTCGCAGCCGTCCACGCCGAAGGCCTTCCAGCGATCGTATTGCACTGCACCATGCATTCGTTTCACCGAGAAGTGCAGGCGGACAACGACGACGAAAAGACCTGGATCAAACTCCTTGGCGTGCGTTCGCAAACCCACGGTCCACGAGCGCCGATCACCGTCACCAAGACACTCGATCATGCTGTGACCGCCCACTTGGACAATCCTTGGACAACGCCCGCCGGTGAGCTATACAACATTCTTTCAGTGGCCAAGACGGCCACGGTCTTGGCAAAAGGCGATAACGGTCACGTGGCGAAGCCCGAAGTTTGCATATGGGTTAACCAGTACGGGGAAGGAAAAATCTTCGGTACAACCATTGGTCATCACAATGTCACCGTCGCTTCGGACGAGTACCTCGACCTGATCGCCAACGCGATCACCTGGGCCACGGAATCCACGTCAGAGTAGTTTTGGCGTCTCACGAGGTTGACTGGCAATCCTAACGAATCTGCGGGGCAGCAATGGCACCGGATAACCGACAAGCCAAGGACAATCGAAGACCGCGTGTTGCGGTGATTGCGATCCACGGTGTGGCGAATCAGGTTCCTGGGGAAACGGGGCGAGCCGTTGCTTGCCTGATTCAGCAGCGAGGTGATGTGGGGAACCGTGCCATTACCGAGCAAACGGTGAACATTGAAGTCGAGCCTGTGGAATCGCCAATGGAGGCTCCGGGACTCGGCGAGCGGATCGCCGAATACAAGCCCAAGCCCGAAGAGGCTGTTTATCGGTCGACCGTTTGCTCGACGACCTTGTCATTACACGACAAGAACGTTGTTGAAGGGAATGCCAACGCAAATGCAGCTGGTGAGCGTGAGGCTCACACGGAATCCGGTACTGAAACTGACATCGATATCTTCGAAATGTACTGGGCCGACCTCTCAGGGATTCGGAACAATCTGTTTCATACGCTGGCAGGAGCTTATCGACTCTTCATCAGCATGTGTGAAATCGCCATGGATGCCAGCGGTGCGTTGCATAAAGCTGAAGAATCGATTTGCTCAAATGTATCTCAAAAGCTAACTGACGTATCGGTTGCAATCGTTAGTCGAGTGCTACCGGTCCTGAACATGTACCTTGCAAGTCTGTTTGTCTTTCAAGTCCCATTCTGGGTGATGCGAACTTTGAAGCCAAACATTCAAGACGGTGATATGCTAGTCGCTCACCGCGTTTTTGCCACGCTTACGGCTGCAATCCTGGTTGCCTACGTCGTCGGATCTTGGGCGAAGCCGATCGCGCGAAGAGTCGCAAACTTTCACTTCACTCACACGGCGTTCGGATGCTTCAACACGGTCGTACTAGTCGTTGCTCTTGCTTCCATCTGGTCGATCGCAAATGTCGATTGGATAGGTGTAGCCCCCCTCGTTATCGCAACGTGGTTGCCCGCCGCCACGGCTGTGATATTGGTTTGCAGGAAGCTCAACGACGACATTCCTGAAATTACGGTCACTGCCTACCACATTTCCGCATTCTTGCTGGGCGTCATATTGGGTCGCTTCGCACTAACAACGGCGGATGATTGGTCTGTGCCCATTGCAGGCATGCGGATAGCCGAGTTACTTGTTCTGTTGGTTGTCGTCTGCGCGGTGTCGTACTACTTGTGCGTCGTTGGCTTGGTCCTCATTCAGGGCGTCAGCTACGTCACTCGTCCATTATTCCGATACCGCCGACTCAACTGGACGGTAGTGATCGCGTTGCTCATTCCTGGAATCGCACTGGCGATCGCAAACACAGGGTTGTGGCGGGCGCTCGAAATCATCGCATCCCGGCATTTGCCCAGTGCGGAACTTGTGACCTACCAACCAGACTTTCCCCGACCCTACGATTGGATTAGTTCACTCAACCAAACATCGACTGGTCTGGAAGCACATCCCCCTGACTCGTCCTATGCGCTCAATGCTATGCCCAACTTGTTAATCGACTTGGTATCGATCCCAGTCGTTAGCTTTGTTGTGCTTTCGATGATTTGGTTGGCGTGTATGTCCTGGCTCTTCATCCCCTGTTTCCGTGCCGAGTCAAAGCCTGAAAGCATCGCATCAAGTGAGATGCTTGGCGCGACGCTAACTGCCAGCCTGAGGCAAATGGGCAGGTTGACACTCATCGTCTTCTTGCTTTCGTTTCTGTTCTACTTTCCTCCCGTATTCGGAGCGATCTGGGCAATCGTCGCGGCAAAAGAGTATTCGTTGATGAGCAGCATCACTGCCGCCAGCTCCTACTGTGTGTGGATGATCGGGCTCCTTTTCCTCGCGATGATCACAGGCCTCATGCAAAGGTTGGTACCGGCTTTGACCGCCATCACCGACCTGGCGGCCGACGTCTCGAATTGGTTGCGTCAGAATCCGCGGGACAACAACCCCGCTTCCAAGATTACTGCACGTTATGTTTCGCTCCTTCGTTATGTTTTTGACCGCAAGGATACCGATGGCGCCGCTTACTACGATGGCATCGTGATCGTTGCTCACAGTCTTGGCACGGTCATCACCGCCGACGTGCTGCAACACCTCAAAGAATACGAAAAAGCAAACCGTGACGTGGTGTGTCGAAATGAGCGGCCAATTTACCTCTTCACGTTTGGTTCGCCCCTGAAACAACTGCTCAATGTACGCCTGCCCCACCTCTACGATTGGGTCGCGGAAAACAATTCTGAGCAAGATGGTCAATCTGAAGCTGCTCTCGCGCCTGACCCGAGTCAACTGCTGGGTGTTAGGGAATGGGTCAACGCTTATACAAGCGGTGATTACGTTGGTCGAAGCCTATGGCGCGATGCCGAGACCGATTCAACCTGGGATACCGGCATCTGGGACGCTCGCATGCGGCGTGAGTTTTGCGTCGGTGTCGGCGGGCACACGCGTTACTGGAGTGTTATGACGCCAGATAGTTCGAGTGCTCGGCAAATCGCTCGTGAGATGGTCCGCCTCGTACAGTTGGCCACTGCAAACGAATAACAAAGAAAATGGCGAGGTGGCGTGAAAGATTGCGCCGGCAGCTGAGTCAAGTTGATAGAACAAATCAACTCATACAACTTGGCTGCATTGCCCGGAGCCGTTGCGTTGCCCACGATTCCTCCCGACACCCGAGCTAGCTTGATTCTGCGGCTCCCCAATGCCCGGGATGCCGCCGCTTGGGATGAGTTCGAGACGCTCTACCGGCCCGTCATTTACCGGGCGGCTCGAAGATCAGGATTGCAGCCGGCCGACGCCGAGGACTGCGTACAAGAAGTCCTGTGCGCTGTCGCCAGTGCCGTCTCGCGATGGCTTGAGCGTGAAGACCGCGGTCCATTTCGATCGTGGTTGTTTCGTATCACTCGAAACAATGCAATCGACTTTCTAACCCGTCGAAAACACCGGGCTTGGAGCACCGGCGGCAGTGCAGCGACGGCGGAACTGGCAAGACTGCCCGAAGCGTCGGACCCGGCCAGCGACTGGGACATTGAGTTTCGACGCGAAGTCTACTCGCGAGCATCTGCGATCGTCCGCGAGAAAGTGTCTGAAAAAACCTGGGAAGCATTCCACCGAACAACCGTACTCGACCAAGGCGTTGCCGCGGTGGCTAGTCAACTCGACATGAGCCCCGGAAGTGTCTACATCGCCCGTTGCCGCGTCATGAATCGACTACAAGAGATCGTCGACCAGATGAAGGAGAGTTTCTTCGATGAAGTGTGATGAACTGAACCTGCCAGAGCTTTTGAAGTCGGATGACGAGAACTCGACGGACCAACACTCGGCTGCCGAGCACATTGAATCGTGTGAGACATGCCAGCAGCATCTCACGCAGCTTGCCGCAGACAAGAGCCAATGGATGGAAGCCCAGAGTCGTTTGTCTGCAAGCTGGAATGCCGAGGACAATTTCGACAACGCAGTCGATGGCCGCAATGCCGATGGTTGGACGGAAGCGATGGCCAAGTCATTGCTCGCGCCCGCCACACATCCCGAGATGCTCGGCCGATTGGGGCGTTTCGACATCGAGCGACTTGTTGGGAGCGGCGGCATGGGAATTGTTTTCAAAGCGTTCGATACCGAGCTGAATCGCCCCGTCGCGATCAAAGTTCTCGCGCCTCACTTGGCGATGAGCGGTGCGGCCCGCCAACGGTTTGCTCGCGAAGCCCGCGCGGCCGCCGCGATTATCAACGACCACGTCGTTCCGATCCATAACGTGGAATCCCACAGCGACGAACCTCCGTTTTTGGTGATGCAGTACGTTGCCGGCGGTTCATTGCAACAACGGATCGATCGTGATGGCCCGCTGACGACCAGCGAAATCCTTCGGGTCGGCATGCAGATTGCCAACGGACTCGCAGCGGCCCACTCGCATGGTTTGATTCACCGCGACGTCAAACCGTCCAACATTCTGCTCGACGAAGATGTCGAACGCACCCTGTTGACCGATTTCGGATTGGCGCGAGCCGAAGATGATGCTTGCCTAACGCGGAGCGGCTTCCATCCCGGCACTCCCCATTACATGTCACCCGAGCAAGTGCGTGGCGAAACGATCGACATGCGTAGCGACTTGTTTGGCCTCGGCTGTGTGCTTTACGCCATGAGCACCGGGCATCCTCCGTTTCGCGCGGATTCGAGCTACGCCGTGATGCGCCGCATCACCGACGACAGCCCGAGGCCAGTGAGGGAAATCAACCCCGAGCTACCCGAATGGCTCGAGTCGATTGTCATGAAGCTGTTGTCCAAGGATCCTACGAGCCGCTTCGAGTCGGCCGAAGATGTTGAACTCTTGCTCAAGCAATGCCTCGCGCACGCCCACGACCCCACGTCGATTCCGCTGCCTGAACGCGCCGAGACAATGCTGCCGCCCAAGCCGACGATGCGTGGCTGGATCAACCGGCGTGCCTTGATCGGAATCGGAACAGCCTTGGTCGCTTTGATCATGGCCATCGTGGTTGTCGAGACCGGCAAAGGGACGATCACCATCGAAAGCAACGAAGCGGCGCCGGTCCCCATCCGCATCACCAAGGACGGAAAGACGGTCGAACACTTGACCGTGGATTCGTCGGGGGCGAGTACGCGATTGCGGGCGGGCAATTACGTCATTGAGATAGTCGACCCCGACACTGAACTCTATATCAATGGTGGAACGTTCGAGCTGAGATGGGGCGGAGAGTGGGTCGCGCGAATCAAATCACAACCATCCGAGCACCGTCCGACGGAAACCATCGGCGACGAAGCCAACTTTGATCAGCTTGGTTCCTCCACCATTCAAGTCCGGCTGATGGGACTTGGAACGGAGATCTTAAGCGCAAGCTCCAGCTCTCCCACCGTTCCCCTGGTCTGCCCGACACGTGTCGACCTAGCAGCCGGAGCGACGCATCATCTGTTGATCACCAAGGTTCCTGGTAGGGCGGGCGTCGAACTCTACGCAACGCTGGATCTCGAGAAGATAACCGCAGACACCGGTGCCTACCTGACGCACAATGCCATACCAATCAACATCACCAGTGAGGATGTTGAACAAGTATTGGCTGGTCAGCTGTTGACCAAGGCGATTTACTTTCCCCAATCCACGTCTCCACTTTCGACGATTGAGACGATCGTTTCGAGCAAGGTCGATCCGGGCATTGACCTCATTAAAGAAGCACAGCGCCGCGGCATTCTCATTGGCGTATTGAGAATCGGAAACCGAAACGTCCTGTCGACCAAGCGTTCGCCTGCAATCGCGTTCACCGAGCCGTACAAGAGATTCTCCGTCTTGGGACCGATCACTTCACATGGGGCACCGCGAGCTCTCGATCCGCCGACAGACAGCCAAGTACTCGATGTCCTCAAAAAGGTCCTGCCTGAGAAAGACACTCCTTTTGTGCTGGAAGAAGACCGAAGCAACTTTCGCGTGGTTAAGGAGAAGATCGCAGACTACGTCGATCCGCCACGTTTTTACCCGCTGCTTGGCAACGCCCAACTGCACCACGCTCACTACAAGTGCACCATCTACTTCGACAAGACGACCAAGGTCAATTACCCCATCCCGCACGTCAAGACGGACGAGGAATCGACTCAAGTGATCTACATCGACCACAATCATTTTCACCTTTTCGATGCCGAAAAGTCGCCTGCTAGGTACTAGTGCTACGGATTGGTGTTACGGTGCCATGAGGTAAAGTGCTTGCCAAGGTTAACGCGAGCTCCAACAATCACCCTCCCGCTTGCGGGAGGGTCTGACGCAAAGTCCGGGAAGGGCATCGTCCATACAACCCCTCTCCGGGCCTTAGAGCCCGATTGAGCCGCGATCGCGTAAGCGGCCGGGCCTCACTCGCCTTCGCACCCGCTGCGCGTCGGCAAGGGCCCGAGGCCTCACGGCCAGCGGCCTAACGCCCAGCGGCTCATGGGCACTGCCCAAACTGCGCAAGTCGTTGTTCTGGTGGCACGATCCGCACCTCCTCGAAATCAACAACGATCAAGAAATCTGAAAAACCGGTGTCCGGGTCCTGCAATGCGTTGCACCTGGGGACTGGGGGATGCTTGCCCTCGCGCCCCCCAATCCCGCTCCAACGATCTGCCGGAATCCGCCATGTTTCACCAATCGTCACGCCATCCGGCTGGGATGCCGGTTTCCGCCCAACGCCGCTCGTCCCGTTCAAACCCTCGCTCGAAAAACCGCCGGCGAAGGTCTCGCCGACGTCTGATGGCGGAACAGTTAGAGATGCGTCGAGTCCTGGCGGGCAGTTTCGATTTTGGCGACGCGCCCGACCCGCAAGCCGGAGTCGGCGCCGGGGACTACCAAACGACGTTGGCCGACGACGGGCCGCGCCACGAAATCGTCCCCGATCTTTTCTTGGGACGCGGTGTCGATGCCGACGACGGTTCGCTGCAATCGACTGCGGCCGATCTTGATGAAGACGATGCAATCGCGACCTCACTACCAGACTTCGATCTGCTGCCCGCAACAACGCCCGAACTTGTCGTTTCAGCAACCAACCTCACCAACGATGATGCAGTGCTTGCCGGTTGGATTGACTACAACCGCGACGGAATCTTCGACAACAAGACGGAAAGAGCAACAGCAACGGTTCCTGCGGGTACCGATGCGACCAACGTGACCCTGGTCTTTCCCGAAGTGCCACTCTTTTCTGCCTACACGACGTATGCTCGCATTCGGCTTTCAACGGACGCGGCATTCACGGCCGATCCCGTCCCCACCGGTGAAGTCCTCGGCGGCGAAGTGGAAGACGTCTTGATCGGTCGGCCTACCCGAATTTGGGACGGCGAAGCTGGCGACAACAATATTTTCAACGCCAGTAACTGGGCGATCGAATTCGCCGATGGCACAACGTCTAATGCGAATGCCCTGCCAAAGTCTTTCGAGCACGTCGTCATCGGCCCCGCGTTCGCCGATCAAACGATCTTGGTGAGCACACCAAACAGCGATCGATTCTCGGCCCGTTCACTGCAGAGCGCCGCGTCACTTCGCGTTGAAGAAAAGGGAGTGATTGAGATCGACGCCGATTCGCGAATCACGAACCTTGCTTTGGCAGGCGTGGCGACCTCGGTAGGCGACTCGCTGCGAGCGGTCAGCGGATTTCCGAAACTGACGATCGTCAACGATCTTCAATGGACCCAAGCTCAAATCAATCGATTGAACATCGAGGTCGAGGGAGACCTTGTGATTGATTCGGATCGCCCTAAGTCGTTGCTCGCCAGTGTGTTGCATGTCCACGGTGACAATTCGCGTTGGATCGGCGGCGACATCAACGCGAATGGTTCATCCATCACAAACTTTGGCACATGGACATCGACGTCGGACGCCGACTTCCTACGTCCAGGTTTCAATGGCCCTCCGACGACACTCGTCAACGCCGCCGGTGCGCATTGGATTCACGACGCGCCCCTTTCTAACGATGATTTTGCCGAACGCTACGTCCGTCTTTTCAACCATGGCCTCATCGAAGTGCGCAGCGGCAGTCTGTCGCTTGGCGATTGTTGCTCGCCAACAAGCCACCGCGGTTCATTGATCATAAGAGACGGTGCGGAAGTGACCCTTGTTGGCCCATCCACGTACACCGATGAATCAACCATCGAAACCGAAGCTGGCAGCACGCTGACGCTGGCGATGTCCAATGGCGAAATCAACTCAACCACGAACATCGCGGGCACCGTCGTCAACACTGGAAGCGTCTCGATTGGCAATCCGATCACCATTCCCCAATTGATCCTTGACGGTGGATCGATTGAAGCGGGTGGCACGCTAACGGTCACCAACGACTTTCAATTCCTTCGCGGCGTTTCGTCAGGGTCGCCTTTTGTCAGCGAGGGCATCATGACGTTGGGGGCTGTCGATCTCGACACCGGTATGACCGTTCGCAATTTGCTAATCAATCAAGGCAACGCGACATGGGTCGGTCGCGACTTAGCGTTTCAATTCGGAACGCTTCGGAATGAAGGCACGTTTAGGGATCGCGCCGATGCATCGATGGTGACAGCCGTCTTCAGTACCGGCACGGTCCAGAACCATGGCACCTGGACGATCGATTCTAGCGTTGGCGCAACCGAAGCGGCTCCTCGTTTGATCGATTTCACTAACGAGGGCGACCTTCAACTGCGTGCATCCCACGTACGATTCCATCGACTCACTCAAGCAGCAGGCACGACGTTGCTTGAGGATGGCACGGTAGTCCTTACCCCAGACAGTCTGAGGCTGAGCGGCGGAGTTTTCGCCGGATTGGGAACCATCCAAGGCGGTGTCTCGCAAACTGGTGGCGTGCTCAGCCCCGACCAATCGCCCGACTTCCTACAACCTGCCGCCCTGGCGCAGTGCGGCAGCGATTTGGTCGGTTCGGGAACCCTCCAAGGCAGTGCCTCGCAAACCGCTAGCTCGCTCAGCCCCGGCCAATCCCCCGCGATCCTACAAGTCGATGGTGACCTTACTGCCTCTGATGGCGACCTGCTGATTGAGATCTGTGGACCGCCTGAAGAGAACGGTACGCCACAACCGGGCATCCATTTCGATCAGCTTCAAGTCAACGGCGCGGCCACACTGGCGCATATCAATGTCGAAGTGAACGGCGGCTATGTCCCCCAGCTCGACGACCGCTACACCATCGTCACCGCAAACTCGATTTCGGGACCAACATCCAACGATGCGGAATCCGAAAACATGTCGATTTCCCTGTCTGACGGGGCCCTCGATCTGGTTGTTTTGGCCGCCGCCAATGATCCGCCAACGTCCAATCCCGGTGGTCCCTACATTGGAACCGAAGGAAGCTCGCTATCGCTGGATGGATCGTCGAGCACCGATCCGCAGCAATCGTCCGAGTCGCTTGTCTATCACTGGGATCTCAACTACGACGGCACCGAGTTCACGAACGATGTGAGTGGTCGAACGGTCGACGTTTCGTTGGCCAACCAACAAGCGACACGCACGATCGCGTTGCGAGTGACCGATGACGAGGGGCTCAGTGCAATCGAAACCACGACCCTGAGAGTGGACAACGTTTCCCCTCAATTCATCGACGACGGCGCAGGTTCCATCGAACTCACACTTGATTCGGGAAGACTCGCCAAGATCACTGGGACGTTCGTCGACCCTGGACTCGAAGACACGCACAGCATCGAAATCCTCTGGGGCGACGGAACAGCAGTCCAACGCGTCGACATCCCCGCTGGCGAGCGTTCCTTTTCGGTCACCCACACCTACCCGAACAACGAGACGGGCGACACCCGACAATTCGACTTGCAGGTCCACGTCTACGACGAATCCGAAGGCAGCGATTTCGTAGCGTTGACCTTGGACCAGCCCTACATTCCCTTGCCGCCAACCGCCAATCCTGGCGGACCGTATGTCACGACCGAAGGAACAACGTTCGTTCTGGATGGTTCTGGCAGCTCCGACCCCAACCAATCGTCCGAGTCGCTGACCTATCGCTGGGACTTCGACTACGACGGCGCAACATTCGACGTCGATGCGTCAGGCCGCCAAGTCATTCATGCCTTCGCAAACGACCGAGCCAATCCTTTTACTGTCGCATTACAAGTCACCGACAACGACGGATTGACCGACCTACAAACAACAACCGTGCAAGTTTCGAACATCGCACCGGAATGGTTTGTCGACCTGACGCGACCACGAGCGCTTGCATGGAGCATCGACGAAAACTACGTCGCGACGCTGACTGGTCAGTTTTTTGATCCTGGCCAAGACCGTCACCTCATCACGATCGATTGGGGTGACGGCTCCGACCCACAAAAAATCGATTTACCCGCGGGCGATCGCGACTTTGCGTTTACCCACAGGTACGAGACACCGCCGGCGCCGATAGAACGTACCGTTTCGGCAACAGTCGCCGACCAGGACGGCGGCGAAGACACGACTTCGATTTCCGTCACCATTAACGAACCTCGCGCGGTTGTCGCTGGGATCAAGTTTGATGATCGAGATGGCAATGGCATTCAAGACGTCGGCGAATTGGGGCTCGCCGGTTGGGAGATTCAGCTCATCGATGTGGCCAGCGGGAACGTTGTCGCGTCGACATCGACCGACGCCACGGGTGCATACTCGTTCGATGATGTTCCACTTGGCCAATACATCGTTCAAGAAGTACCGCAAACGGGTTGGCGTCAAACCTTCCCGATCGCACCGATCGTTCGACAAAGTGTTGACGAATCGGGTGACCAAGCGGACGGGCATCACCAGTCACCATCGATCTCGGCCGATGGACGCTTCATTGCATTTTCGTCGCTCGCATCGGACCTCGTGCCGGGTGATGACAACGGATGGCGTGATGTCTTCGTCAAGGACACTTTGACGGGATCGATCGAACGAATCAGCCTTCCCAACGCGGGTGGTCAAGCCAACGGACCAAGTTACGCTCCATCGATCAGCGCTGATGGCAATCAAATCGCGTTCCAATCTTGGGCTGGCAACTTGGTCCAAAATGACCGAAATGGGGCAGCTGATATCTTTGTGTTCGACCGCCGCACTCAATCAACTCGGCGAGTCAGTGTGAACCTTGACGGCGACGAAGCCAACAGCAACAGTCACGTCCCAGTGATCAGCGGCGACGGGCGTTTTGTCGCCTTCGAATCTCCCGCTACCAATCTTGTCGCGGGCGACACCAACGCCGCAGCCGACATCTTCGTCGTCGACTTGGCGACGGGATTGATACAGCTCGAAAGCGTCAGCAGCGACCGCACCCGCTCGGACCGCGACAGCTACCAACCGTCACTCAGCCACGATGGACGGTTCCTTGTTTTCACCTCCGCTGCACGAACCTTCTTTGCCGATGATCGAGACGGCGACCTCGATGTGTTCCTGCGTGACCGCAATCGCGGAACGACACAGCGAATCAGCCAAGACCGGTCTGGAACTCCGGGCAATTTGGAAAGCCACTCGCCATGGGTGAGCGGCGACGGCAGCACCGTTGCATTCGTTTCGAACGCCAACAACCTATTCCCCACCGACTCCGGCGCAACCCCCGACATCTTCGTGGCGGATGTTGCCACAGGCCGCATCACACAAGTAACCCATGGAAACGGTCCGAGTCGTCGGCCAAGCCTCACCGCAGATGGCTCGCAGGTTTGGTTCGTTTCTCACGCGTCGGATTTGATCTCGGGTGACGACAACGAAGGTCCTGACCTTTTTCTCTTTGATCTCGATCTGCAATACGTTCAACGCTACGGCCAGATCGCCGATGGGTCGGAAAACCATTTTGAACTTGATCCGGTGATCAGTGCCGACGGCAGCACGCTTGCGTTTGCATCCTACGGTGACCGACTCGTCAACGACGACTCGAACCAGACAGCGGACATCTTTTCGCAGCGAACGATTGGCACTCACACGGTGACGGTCGCATCTGCGAGTCGAATCGATGGAATCGACTTTGGCAACCAGTACCGCCTGTCATCGATCTCAGGGCAGAAGTTCTTGGATGCCAACAGCAACGGCGTTCGCGACGTTGACGCCAGCACCGGTAACTTCACCGAAGAGGGGCTTGATGGCTGGACGATTCAAGTGGTCAATCAGCGTACCGGCGAAAGCCATCAAACGGTGACTCAAAGCATCGACCTTGATGGTGATGGATCGATCGATCCCTTCACCGAACGAGGCCACTATCAATTCCTTGCGTTGCCGCCCGCCGAATACGAAGTCTTTGAATTACTTGAAGAGGGTTGGGTGCCGACGTTTCCCCGGCTAGCCTTCACGCCACCTTTGGATTTTCGTGCTCCGGTCGTTCCCGATCCTCCGCCACCGGGACCATCCAACGACGCGAGGCTTTCCCTACCCCAAGAAAGACAATCGCGAACACAGCGTGTTGTGACACCGGTGACGACCATTCCAGCGGTCGCCGATGGTCAAAAAGAACAGCTCCCGATCCTGTATGTAAAGGGTTTCAACGACGATGGTGCCGGATGGGCCGAAGCGGGGCTCTACTTCCAACGTTTGGCCGACATCAGCGGCGGTCGTGACTACGAAGCGGGTTCGGGTGGCATCGAAACCTACGGCATTCAGTTTTGGTCCACCGATGACGGCGATCCGAACCTCGACATCAATGACGATCCCAACGACCGCAGTGGCGCGATCGTGCAAACACTCGATGCGCTCGCCAATCCAAACAACCCACTCCGAAAACCCTCTGCACAAGAATTTGTCCTCGAGAGTCTCAATGAGATCTTTGCGGGGCTCTTTCAACCTGCGAATTGGATCCCCGAGTGTCCCGATTTCCCGGATCTCACCACTTGCTCGATCCCGGCGCTCTCATTCGATTTTGTCGAAGCCCGCACGAGCTACAACGAGAACGGTCTGGCCCGTGATCACGCCGAGGATCTGCTTGAATTGCTTCAAGATCAACTTGGACGTGTCGGTCCGCTGAGTGATGATTCACAGGTTAACTTTCTCACACACAGTGCCGGTGGACTCGACACGCGTGCTGCCCTCGCACTCGTCCAAGAAACAGGCGACCCGGCGCTGCAAGAAGCGATCTCGAACGTTGTGTACACCGCACCTCCCTTCGGCGGAAGCACCGCAGGCGAGATGCTCAACGCGTTCTACGAGAACCACCGACTTGCGAGTTTCGTCGCCGATCCCTGGGTCACCGAGTTTCTCCTCGACAGCGCACTCGGTCCCTTCGAATCATTGATGCGACTGGTGTTTGCCGAACCGATCGCCGCCTCGGTCTATCAAGCGAGCAATCTCCTTTCGGGAAGCTATGCGTCAACCGCGGATCGTATCGCTGCAGTTCCCACTCAGGAGGAGATTGGGTTGGCGATTGATCAAACGATTGCGGACCTCGATGGCTTCATCAAAAACATCACCACCAATCTTCCCGGTGGATCGTTCGGTCTCGCTCAGATCGATGAACTCCTCTCGGACACCTCGAACAACTTCACTCATACGATTCGACATGAGATCGTCGATGACGTCGTGCTGCCGGTCATCAAACAGGCGCTGACCGTTGCAATCGGGTTGCCTGGATTGCCAAAACTACGCGACGACCTTCGTCCTTATGAAGCCATCCACGACAACATCGAGCGGTTCGACGCCAATCTCCAAATCCCTCAGTTCGTCGTTTGGGGCGAAGGCGGCTTTTTGCGCTACCTTGCCCAAATGGGCGGCGTCGACCCAAGCACTCCGTTCCCCGTGAACTCGGGGCCACCTTTGGAATTGGCAGCCTCGGATCCAAGATCGCTGCATGCCTACGGAAACGAGAATCGCGAGGGACTCGACTTCAGTCAGATCGATATCCAACCGGGTGACGGCAATCTTTCTCGCACAAGCGCGCTCTTCATGACCGACTTGGCCGGTGGGTACATGACCGCGCTCGCAGGTTTTTCACGGCACACGCACGGATCCATTCCAACCGATGTCTACAACACCGAAACGAATATCCAGGGATCGTTTCTTGATCACGACGACGACAACGAAGCTTCACTTGGCGAAGTGATCGTCGAAACGCTGCTCACGCCTGTCACTTCCGTCGCGGTCACCGAAGAAACCGTTGTGGTGGATGCCGATGCGAGGACCTACCGGCTCAACAACGCGAGCGAAATCAGTTTTGTGCCCGAATCGCGCACCTTTGAAGATGACTTTGGCCGCGAACTTCATGTCTATGCCAGCGCCGTCGAATACCGTGTCGGCGTTGAAGGAGAAATCGACTCGGCAACCTGGGTGGAAGTCGACCCGGACCAGTTTTCTCGCCGCGCCGTCGCAATGACCAATGAGTTGGGAATTGCCGACGAACAACCATTCACACTGCAGTGGCGTTCGATGAATCAACACGGCGGTCGCGAAGCGATTCGAACGGCGACGTTTATCGTTGATACCGAAGCGCCAAGTTTGCAGTACGTTGACGTTTTCGACAACGAAGCACCCGGAGACGAAAGCCAAATTCACTTTGCTGCGCGCCCGCTGCTAAGCCAAACGTTCCAATCACGCGAGTCGTTCGATCCAACCTCGACTTCCGGTCCAACCGACTGGTACCTCAACCTCGATCGCGGAAAACAGATTCACCTCGAGTTCGACTCGCCGCTGACCTTCGAATACGGATGGAACGATCCCAACCTTTCGAGCCCAAGAACATCAGTCCAGGGCGATCCCGCCTCGGGGATTGTCGATCTCATCGTCATGCGTCGCGATCCCGGTTCGATTCCGCCACTCGGGATCGGCTTGACTTTGCTGAATGAAGGCACACAGGTGCTGTACTATCGCACCAGCGATGCCAATGGCAATCAGTCTGCGATCCAATCGATCGCCTTCTTTGTGGACGATGTCGCGCCGCAAGTTTCGTTGAGCACAGAAGCTAACCAAATCGTTGGCCCAAGTACGCCGATAACGTTTCTTGCCAATGACGCTGGCGCCGGCATCGCGGAAGCATGGATCACTCTTCCCGGCGTTGGGAACTTGGCTCCTGATTCGAGCTTTACCCTCTCCGAAACCACGATCGATGCTCAACTCAACTCAGGTGACACCGTTGAACTCGCCGCGTATGCAGCGGATTTGGTCGCCAATGAAACGTCGGTCACGCTGCCAGTCACCTACGACTTCGAAGCGCCCACGATCACTTTCGAGAGTGTGTCGATCGGCACGACGCTCGGTGACGGTCGAGTGATCACGACCACCAACGAAGTCACCTTGGTCGTCCACGTTGCCGATGACGCCGCGGGCTTGGAATTGGATAGCCTTACCTGGACCGTGGGCGCCCTCAGCAACACTTCGCTTGTCAGAGGAACGCTTGAACCGCTCGGTGAAAACCGATTCGAAATCGTCGTGCCTTTGTCCACAGGCGAGAATCATCTGCAAATCACTGCCGTCGACAACGTTCTCAACCACGCCACCACCACGCTCACGCTGCTTCGCTCGCCGAGCCATTTGATCGAAACCAATCGTGGTGACCGCATTGAGGGAGTCGATTTTGGCAACACGCGTTTTGGATCGATCGCAGGCGTCACCTACGTTGATGTCGATGGAGATCTTCGGTTCACATCGGGCGTCGACCAACCTCTTGAGGACATCGTGGTCTTTGCCGATCGGAACGAAAACGGAGTTCTCGATCCGAACGAACCAACCGCCCAAAGCGACGCATCGGGAAGGTACGTTCTCGAAAACCTGCCGCCACGGACCCATATCCTGAGAACAATCGAGCCTACTGGTTACGATCTTGTTTCACCGCCGAGTGGATTCCAAGAGGTCACGCTCGGCGCAATCGACGCAGCCGAAAACGTCTCCTTCGGATTCGATTTCCTCGGCGCGACGATTGCCGGAACAGTCTTTGAAGACATCAACGCCAACGGAACGATGGATCCCGGCGAGTCGCCAATCGAAGGCTTTGAGGTCGCACTTAGCATTGGTGCGCAAACCACCAGTCAGGACTTTGCGACCACTTCAAACAACGATGGGTCGTTTTCGTTCACGGGTCTCGATGCAGGTGACTACACGGTCTTGGCTCGAGGCGGAAGCCAGTTCGAAATCACCACCGAGATACCGCGTGTCGTTTCAATTGCTTCAAACGATGTTGATGAGAAAACACTCATTGGACTCTTCGAGACGACTTCCATCTCAGGGGCGGTTTTCGAAGACTTGGACCGCGACGGAAACCGCGACGGGGGTGAAGAGTCACTTGCCGGCTTCTCGGTCGAAATTGACTATCACAGCGACGACACCATCGACGAGGTCGTCACCTCAACACCCTCCGGATATTCACTTTCCGGCTTACCAGCTGGAACGCACGCGATCGCACCGGTATTGCCTCCCGGGTTCTCGCCAACGCAATTGATGCGTAACGGACGATTGAGCTTCACGATCGAAAGCGGAAGCCAGGTCAGTGGTTTGGACTTCGGTGTGGCTGATGACCGTGGATCGGTCCGTGGCAAAAAGTTTGACGACCGCAACGGCAACGCACAACAAGATCCGGGCGAACCGGGACTTTCCGGCTGGACGATTTTCGCGGACCTCAACGAGAACGAATCGCTCGACGCCGGCGAACCTTCAACGGTCACGCAAGCCGACGGCAGCTACGAACTGCGACTCCCGAGTGGGGACTATGTGATTCGGGAAGTGCAACAAACCGGATGGGTCCAAACCTTCCCAGCCAGCGTCGCCTATGAATCGATTTCCGATGCGATCGCCGTGAAGAACGGCTTGCAATTTGGCGGCGAACACCTCGTCTGGTTCGAATTTGGTTCTGAATCCAAGTTAGTACGTCATGACGGAACGGAGGTCGTCGAAGTCACCCAGATTGGCGACGGATCGATCACCTCGGTGGGTATCAACGACGATGGTACAGTTTCCTGGGTCCTCGATCCCGATCGCTCGCGCGACGACGACGAAGACGCACACGACATTTATCAGTTCCGTGCTGGCGTGACATCACGTTTGACAAGGAACCATGTCGAGGACCATTCGATCGTCACCGACGGCAATAACCTCGTCTACAACAGCGACCGCAGCCTCTTCTACAACGATGGCGGGAAGACGATCCTTCTCGCTCAATGGGGATTCAGTCCGGCTGCCGACGGCGGCGCGGTCGCGTTTGGTGCCATTCGCGTCGAAGATAACCGGCGCACCATCTATCACTTCGACGGCCAGAGCCGACGTGAAATCGTGGCCGCCCAAGGCGCGATCTTGACCAGCATTGATGTTCACGGCGAACTTACAGCATGGTCCGAGTTTGACACCGCAACCGATCGCTTTTCGATATGGCTCGATGATGGCCAAACATCGCAAACGATCGCCACAGGTCCCGAAGGCGTTTCCGACATCCAAGTTGACCAATTTGGCAACGTTGCTTGGTTAAAGTGGACCGGAGACGACAGCGCTGATGTTGTGCTGTACCGATCGGGATCCACAACCGACCTGACCAGCGATGGTGGGGAGAAAATTGACCTTTCGCTCGACGCTGGCGTCGCGGCGTGGACGAGCGTCGCCAATTCCACGAATCAGGTATTCATTTTCGACGGCCGCGACATCCTCGAGCCGGACTTTGCCTTCGCGTACGGTGCCGTCGTCGATGAAGGACGCGTCGCTTTCTTCGCCGCCGACCAAGTTTCGCTTTCGAGCACGGAAGTCTATGTGTCGGATGTTCGCAGCTTCCACGCGATCTCCATAGGCTCGGGGCAATCGGTCAACAATATCGACTTTGGCAATCAAGCTGAAAACGCGACCCTTTCAGGCATCGTCTATTTGGACAACAACGGCAATGGCGTTCAAGATCCGGGAGAGCCCCCACGACGCTCCGTCACGATCGAACTGCTCTCGCTGCCTGGGCGAAACCTGCTAGCAAGTGTGGCAACGAACGAAGATGGGCAGTTTGAATTCGCAGTGCCTGGCAACGAACAGGTTTTCGTTCGCGCTGTTTCACCATCAGGTCAAGAAGTGTCGCAACCAAGCAACGGCAGCTACACAGTGACGACCGTCGCCGGCGAACAACTTAGCGATTTGAATTTTGGCGTCGCGCCCACAACCTCGTCGGACACCGACGGCGTGGCCGACACCATCGAAAACGGTGCTCCAGGCAATGGCGATGGAAACGACGACGGGATTCTCGATAGTCAACAACACCACGTCACGTCGGTACCGAACGCCGTTGACGGAACCTATGTCACCATCGTCGCTCCTGCGGGCAGTGAACTTGTTGCGGTTGCGGTCTCCGATGCGAATCCCGATCCCGACAACACACCACGATCGGCAAGCTTTCCCGTTGGCTTTATCCATTTCGAAGTCCACGGCATTGATGTTGGCGAAACAATCGATGTCACCATCCATCTTCACAACAACGCTCTGCTGTCAAACTATTACAAATACGGCCCGACTCCCGACGAAACCAAACCACACTTTTATCCCTTCGAACGAACCTCGAAGAACGGGATCCAATCGATTTCCGCCGGCGAGATCGTGCTGCGTTTTACGGATGGATTTGCCGGAGATGACGACTTGGCCGCCAACGGGATCATTGTCGATCCCGGTGCCCCTTTCATGGTTTCATCGGGGCCATCGCGCAATCCAGTCGACCCAACCGACGTCAACAATGACGGCACAACCTCAGCACTTGATGCGTTGCTGGTGATCAACCGGCTCGCTCGGAGCGGCGACGGGTCCAACATGGACGACACGCTGACCTTCTTGGACGTCAATGGCGACTCAGAATCGACCGCCTTGGACGCCCTTGTTGTGATCAACGAAATGGCTCGCCGGTCAAACGCGCCACCAGAAAGCGAAGCCCCCGCAACCGCGATCTTCGACCTCCCACGTGAAATCGACCAGGACGATGAACTCGACGAAACGATCGAACTCTTGGCCCGTGATCTCAACGGCATTGCGACCTAAATCATCGCTCCCCCGTCCCCAATTCCACTGCCACTCATCTTTTTGTCCTAAAACCACCCTTCCCAACAAACGACATCCAGTCGTCAACACCGAGTTGCCAATCGATCTCCACATCGTCCTTCTCGTGTTCCTCTTCCGCGGAACGCGCTAACGACTCAAACAGAGCATCGTGTGAACGAGCTTTTGTCTTTGAAGTCGATTCGCTTTCCAACGTCGGCTGGACCGACAAATATGGCTCCGGCTCAAGCAAGTCGTCGGCTTGCTGCTTCGTTGTCAAGCGATCAACTGGCGCGGCATGGACCGGTTGTTCGCCGCTACTGAGTTGCGTGGCTGTGATGCGGCCGAGGAAGTTGATCACCTGCAGAGCATCGAGTGCTGTCGCCGTCCCACTCCCGTTGACGTCGTAGTAGCGCTGCGCAAGATCATCGAACGACGTGGGCTCAAGAAGATCGACCGGAATCGTGTCAAAACGACCGAGGTAATTGATCACTAATAAAGCGTCGAGTGCGGTCACGCCTCCGTCATAATTCACGTCCGCGCGGACGAGCGGGTTTTGATACGGCAGCGTGTTTGCAGTTTCGATTCGCGAATCACCGTTCGTCAAAACGTGCCATTGTCGCCCACCTGCGAAGATTGGGTCTTGCACTTCCCAACCTTCCCCCGAATAGTCCACCTGATCGTTCTCGTCATGTTGCAGCTGAACGAATGCGTCGTTGGGTGAAAGTTGTTGCACCTCATCCGCGCCAACGACAATTTGATTGCCACCGTTTCCCGTGATATCAATCAAATCGACATTCGCAAGGCTCAATTCATCGGCCTGCGTCAGATCGACAAGTTGGCCAGACCCCGCAAGTTTGAATTCGTTTTGTCCATGATTGCCACCGTTAAGCGAAACGGGCACTGAAATCCCGTTTAAGTTCGCGAGCACGGTGTCGGCCACGTTCGCCACGCCAATAATGTCGACCCCCAACAACTTCGATTCGAGCTGTCGAAAGATGTCCTGACCGCCACTTTCCCGCACGACAAATTCGTCGTTTTCGACGAGGGTTTCAAAGACGCCACCGTCGACCGGCAAAAAGACTGTCACCTGCTTTGGCCCCGGTGAGATGCTGATCGCTTCGCCGGCATAACTGAGCTCAACAGGATTGACCCCGTCGTCAATCACGGCGTAGACAAAATAGTCTCCTTCGACCAGGGAACTCGGCGTCCACGTGTATTGCCCATCGGATTCATTGAGCCCGCCCACAATTCGGATACCGTCGAATCCTTGGTTGTCGGTGTCGTAATACAACGCAACCGTTGCTTCCGAATCGGGATCATTCGCGTTGATCATGATCTCCACCGGCACACCATCCAATCCATCCGTCGCTGAGACGTCTACGGTCGGCGACTCGTTGTGCACAAACGCATGCACTCGCAGGTTGGACAGCGAACTGTCGTCGTTGACCGCTACCATCCACTGGCCCGCTTCGGGTTGCTCGACGACAACAACACGTCGCATCTCCGTTGTCAAATCGGGAACGATGTCGATATCGCTGCGACTGGACAAATCCGCCTCGGTGACTGTCTCGCCGGAAGGTGTCGTGAGCACGATCGTGCGATCCGTTGCACCACCGTCCCAAGCGACCGAGAACAACGCCCAGTCGGTGTCGGGTGCGATCTCATACGAGCCCGCGCCAGCGACTTGTTCGCCCGCAGCCAATCCCGACTGCGGAGTGATCGCGGCGACCTCGTCCGCGCCGATGGTTCCAAAGCTACCGTCAAAAAAGACTCTGAACCCTAGATTCGTTTCGCCAACAAATAGCAAATCAAAGGTCGTCCAGGCAGCAACAAAGTCGTTCGAGGAGTTCGAGTCATTGGTGTAGTCCAACACGAACTTGCCAGACACCGCGTCGTAGCCGCCAATGAGTGGAAGCTCGTCCGGTATTCCGAACGTCGCGTCGGAGAACAGGTTGACGTTCAGGTTCGAATCGGCGCGAAAACTGCCGCTTGATGTGATCAAGCCGTCGAGCACATTCAATTGCCCGCTCGATTCAAAGTAACCCTCGTTCCAATTGACTTCAACTTGACCGTCCACGCGAGCCAAACCTTGCACCAAGTCAACGTCGCCGCTGGCTTCGATGTGGTTCTTGTCCAATGATCCGCTGACGTCAAACTCGATCAACTTTCCTCGCCAGGTCCCACCGGCCCAGCTTGGCAGCGGCACAGTGATCGTCGGCCCACCCGTTGCGGTGAGGCCACCACTGAATTCAACGGGGTTTTCGTCGGTTGGATTGGCGACGTTGTCTACCTGCCCTTCGATGCCTTGCAAGAAGATTCCCGTTGGCCCAAGTGGCTGATTGACCGGGTCAGGGTCCTCTTCCGATGGCGTGCGCAGCAGCACGCGATTGAAGTTGTTGTTAAGAAACTCGACTTCAGCATCGAGTGTGATTCCGGTCGGAATCTCCATCGAGCCGCCGGCGACAATCTTGTTTTCGACCGTATTAATATCGACAAAGACTTCAAAGAGTTTCCAGAAACCTGGCACCAGCGTCAGGTCTTCGATCGAAAGACGCCCCACCAAATCGAATCCGTCTTCGCGCAGGCCGATGTAGTTGTCGCCCGCAAAATCTGCCGTTGCGTTCTTGATCTGAGGCAACACGACGCGTCCCTGCAACCGCAACTCGTGCGGCGGACCGGCAACGCAACTGGCTGACAACTCGGTTGCTTGAACTTGCAAAATGTTTAGCAGGTCGATGTCAAAGTCGGGCGCTGTCACTGTCGAATTCGGTGATTGGCACGTGAACGTATCGATCGTCTCATCGATTTCTTCCTGCAACTCCAAGATCGCTTCGCCCACGCGTTGTCGTTCAGCTTCAGTGGTACTTCGGAAGATCAGCCGTCCAGGAATGTCACTGAATTGCTGCAGCGGCGGCGTCACTGACACGATCGTCTGGGCAGCCGCCAACCAGAAGAAGTAGTCCGAGTCGGTGTGGAAGTAAAACGGATGGTTCAGCCAGCTTGTGTCTTCGTAGTCGGTAAATGTCAGGCTCTCCGACCGCAATCGTCGCTCCACTTCGGCCGCCTCGGGATCATCAGCAATCGTGAAATCGACGAGTACGGGGAACTGGTGGTTGTGCAGAATCAACAGGTCTTCAAAATCGGACCGACGCCACCGACCTTCGATAAACGCGTCCCCTGCAAGACTCACCGGATCGCCGTTGGTGATGTAGTGCATCACCCGTTCGACTTTCCCAGAATCAAATAGCCCCGCACGCTGCTCGCTGATCCCTGGTGCATTGAAAGAGACCACCTGCGCGAGCTCTTTGTCGTCTGCGGTATACGCTGCGGCGAGGAGTTGGGTGAGGGCGCCTCCGAGGCTGTGCCCCGTCACCGATGGCCGGCGATTTGGGAGAGAAACACTGTTGAGCCAACTGAACAACTCGGTTTGGTTTGCGTCAAACTGATTGACGCCGACTCCCTCGGGCATCAGGTCCGAGAAAAAGTCGTCGATCCCTGCCGAGCCGCGAATCGCGAGAATAGGATCCGCGTTGTCGGCAACCAATCCATACGCATCGAAGCCAGTGTCGTTGTCATGGACCACCAACGATACCGTGAACGCGAACGGCGAATCATAGCCAAGGTTCTGCAAAATGATTTCGTCGCCAACAGCAATCGGCGTCCCTCCTGGGATCAGCGATTCGCGATAGGCAATGTCGCGTGCGAGGATTTCGAAAAGAAAATCGTCAGCCTTAAGACGCAGACCTGACGTGTAGACCTCGTCGCCGTGCACGCCATCATTGGCGACGAAGTACAACGTTCCGCCAATCGACTGCAACGAACGTGGTCGGAGCCCATTGCCATCGACCGCATTGGTTTCGAAGCAAGCGCATGTGAAAGCAGCGGTCCCGTCGCTGACCCAGAGCTCGCGGCCACCAAACGCACCAGAAACGACTGGATGTTCTTCGTTGGCTGCGAAGTAAAGGTTGCTGCCAACCACAGTCAAGTCCGATGGAAAGGAACTGTCATCACCTGGAAACAAGTCCTCAAATAGATTCGTTCCGGCCGCGGTTCCATCGCTGCTCCAAAGTTCCGCTCCAACGTTTCCGTCATCGGCTGCGAAAAAGACTTTGCCATCGAACACCGTGGCGCGTCCTTTACCGGTACCCGTTTCACCCGAGTCGAACTCTTCCTCGTAAGGGTCGGACCAGATGTCTTTGACAACCACCGTCCCGTTTTCCGTTCCATCGCTCTTCCACAGCTTTTGTCCCGTCACGCGGTCATCGGCAAAGAACAACAACTCTCCACCCAAACCGGCCAACGGGACGGGGCTCGATCCAAAGAAGTCTTCTTCGCCTTCTGGAACGAGGCGGATGTCCTTCACCAGGATCGTCCCCTCGACCGTTGCGTCACTCACCCAAAGCTCCGGTCCATGCACGCCATCATTGGCACGGAAAAACAGCTTGTCACCAACGGGCGTTAGTGCTTCGGGGTAACTGCCAAACGATTCCGCGAGATTGAATTCGGTCGTTCCATCGACGGTTCCGTCGGTCACCCAAAGCTCGTTGCCATTAGCAGTGTCGGCAACAAAGAAAAGCTTGTCACCAACGACCGTCAATTGATCCACTTGTTGGAATTGAAATCCGTCACCGATCCCGATGACAGGCACTGTCCCCTCGATCGTCCCATCGCTCATCCACAGCTCACGGCCGATCCCAGTCGACCCATCGCCCGAAAAGTAAAGCGTGTTGCCAAATCGAGTCAGATCTGTTGGCGAATGGTTGCCTAGTGAAATCGTTCCCGATTCCGTCCCATCGGTCACTCTCAGCAACGATTCGGTGCGAAAGAAAACCTTGTCACCCACGGCGAGCAATTGCTCGGGATTCGAACTATTCGGCGTTTCGATGCTGCTTCCGGGAAACGTAATGCTTGTTCCCGGCGCAAGGTCCGTCACCATTGTCGTGCCGGCGGTGGAACCGTCCGACTTCCAAAGTTCGTTGCCGTTAATGCCGTCGTCAGCAGCAAAGAACAGCAAGTTGTTGGCCCGCGCGAACAACCGCGGGCTCACGTCATCAAAGTTTGGCGCAATCGAACCCAACGTCGCTTCGGTTTGAAGAGGAAACCGATCCGTTCCCGCTCCCGTTCCATCGGTCTTCCAAATCTGTTCGGACGCTTCGAAATAGACGGCGTCGTCGATCGTGGTGTAGCTGCTGGGCACGTTCGAAGAATTGCGACCGAATTGGATTTCCTCCAAAACCTTCGTCCCTGACAACGTCCCGTCCGAAATCCAGACCTCGGGCCCGAGATTGCCATCGTCCGCACCGAAGATCACCGACGACCCGAGCGCCGTAAACCCTCGCGTGAACAACATCGACGTTCCTGAACCGGGGCGTATGTCACGAGTGATCTGGGTGCCAGCAAACGTTCCGTCGGTTCGCCAGAGTTCCTTTCCCTGCCCACCGTTGGCCGTAAAAAAGAGGAACCCGTCGGTGCTGGTGAAGTCGGCCGGACTAGAGCTCGCTGTTCCGCCGCGTATGTTGCGAACCAGCTGCGGTTCAGCCTCCTCGCCACCATCGATGCTCCACAGCTCGCGACCTTCCGAAGTGGTCAGCGCAGAGAAATAGAGTTTCTCGTTGTGACTTGTCATGTCACGTGGAAAGGAGCCAAACGGGTTTTCCATTTCGGCGGGAATTTGGAACCCCGGGCGCAAGTCAGCGACAAGTTCCGTTCCTTCGGCGGTGCCGTTGCTGCGCCAGAGCTCGGTCCCTTCACCGATGACTTTGCCTTCGGTTTCGTTGAACTCACCACCCTCGGCCGCAAAGTAGAGCAGACCGTTGAAGACGACCAAGTGATTCGGGTTTGACGAATTGGGCTCCGATCCAAGCTGGTCTGCAAAGAGGTTCTTCACCAACGTCGTGGAAGTATTTCCACCGACGATCGTCGTCCGCCAAAGTTCGCGCCCCGCCGACTCGGTTGCCGCCGAGAAGTAGATTGCCGGATCAACCGTCTCGCCATCGCCACCGATGTGCTCTGGCCAAAACGTCAAATGTTGTGGAAAGGAATCGTTGGGATCATCGGGGCCATCATTGCCCGGCCAAATGTCGGTCACCAATGATGCTCCCGAATCATCGGCCATCCATAATTCCAAGCCATGATCAGGGTGATCCGCCGTAAAGAACAGCTTTGCCCCGTCATCTGTTTGAGCAACGGTCAACGAGCTCGGATTGGAGCCATCACGACCAACAAAAATGTCGGCGACCAGCGTTGTACCAGCTTCCGTGCCGTCGCTCTTCCACAGCTCTTTTCCGTTGGTGAAGTTGTCGGCGACAAAGTAGAGGACGCCGTCGACATCGACCATCTGCTGCGGAACCGAATCTCCGGAACCGAAACGAATATCCTTCACAAGTGTTGGTGGGCTTTCGCCATCCGTCACAAACAACTCATGCCCATGAATCCCATCATCGGCTGACACAAAGATTTTGTCGCCCGATTTGACAAACTCAATCGGCCCCGAGTCAGGTATGACCTGATTGATATCTCGAAGCAACTCGGGGATTGCGAAGTCATCCTCCTCTTCCCCGAGTTCCTCGCCAACGTCAGCGGCGAGCATTAAACGTTGTTCAAGCAGTTGCAAACGCAAACGGCGCAAACGTCTCATCGCCAAAGCCGCGCGGCGAGAGTTTTTTTGTCGGTGGTTGGACATCGGATTGCAGATCCCCAAGGGCAATGATCAAACCCAATTCCCGCATTATGAATCCACCCAAACAACCTTTCCAGAAAACGCAACAACCGCCCAACATCTGTACACATCCAAAACTGTTTCACCGACTGAAGTCAGCATCGGTATCTCCGTTGTTCGTCGTTGATAGGGAAGACGCTTGACGACAGCGACCGAGCAGTCGACCAGTGGAACAGACTCTTCGACAGGCGAAACCGACTCGGCGAAACGCGATCCATTCCAGAGCGCGTTCTTATCTCAGGCGAAGAAACGGACGAGATGGAAAGCTTCCGAAAAGGTGATGAAGAAGCTCTGCAAGCAGGAGCCCGACTTTGCGGAGGTCGGGTACTACTGGATCAACAGCCTGATGAAGGTGGTTGCATTGGAACGGCTGCATACCTCATCCATTGAGTCCCCCTTCTTCGAACATAAACTCGCGATCGTCGCAGCGGCTACTAAACCTTCACCCCAAAACCGGTGCAGTGCCCGGCCGCAGACTCGTTTGCGATTCACCGAATATCGGTGGGGTCATTCTTCGTCGTCGAGCGAATTGAGGACTGCATTGAAACGGCGACGGAGCAACCAGCGGTCCCAGATGCGGGGCCTTCGCAGCAGTGGATCGTGAACAGAGACTTCGTGCTGTTTGCCGCGGCGTGTTTGGAGCAGTAGGCGATCATCGCCCAAAAGCTCTTTGACTACCCAATATTTGTCCACTGTGTAGCTGTACGACTCGCCCCGTGTGGCGGGGACGACGTTGCGAGCACGAGGGCCGGGGGCGTTGCTTCGCTTGGGTTTGCGATAGATCACCCAATCTCCAACAGACCACCCGCTCGATTGCATTTTACCTTCCTGTGAGATGCAGACCGAACAGGCATTGTGTTGCGATGTTGACGGCCTAGAATGCCCCATTCTTAACAAAGCCTTAACAAGCGTAAAGCCCACACTCTACTTGGTGACGATCCCTTGGACTCATCTGCGCTCATTCAACTGACGTGCCAATTGGTTGGCGGACTCGGGCTCTTCCTGCTCGGTATGAAGAACATGTCCGAGGGCATGCAAGCCGTCGCTGGTAGCAGTCTACGACGTATTATCGGTGCGGTCACAAACAACCGCATCTTGGCCACGTTCTGTGGAATCATCGTCACCTGTGTCGTTCAGTCGAGTTCGATCACCACCGTCATGGTCGTCGGGTTCGTGAACAGTGGCGTGATGCAGCTGTCCCAAGCGATCGGCATCATCATGGGTGCCAACATCGGAACAACGATCACTGGCTGGATCCTGGTTCTGAAAATCGGCAAGTATGGGTTGCCTCTGCTGGGTGCCGCCGCCTTTGTCAATCTTTTTTCGAAGGGTGACCGCTGGCGTTATTGGGCGACTGCGTTGATGGGCATTGGCATGATCTTCTTCGGCCTCGAGCTGATGAAAGACGCCTGTGCCATCATCAAAGAGATGCCCGAATTTGAAGCATGGTTCCAAATGTTTCGAGCTGACTCGTACGTGGGAGTGCTCAAGTGCGCCCTGGTCGGCTGCGTTTTGACGACCCTGGTGCAGTCATCGTCGGCAACGCTCGGCATTACGATCTCACTCGCTTCCCAAGGTGTGATCCCTTACGAAACGGCCGCCGCCCTCGTCCTTGGCGAAAACATCGGAACAACCATCACCGCGTTCCTCGCTTCACTTGGTGCCACAACCAATGCCCGCCGCGCAGCCTACTTCCACGTCATCTTCAACTTGGTCGGTGTTTTTTGGATCACGCTAATCTTTGCCTGGTACATCGATTTCATTCGCTGGTTCGTCGGCGTCGACATCAACGAGGCCGTTGTCAAAGACAACGTGACAACCTATCCCAACACGACGGTAGCGATCGCGGCGACACACAGCATCTTCAACATCGCCAACACGTTGATGTTCCTGCCCTTCTTGCCGCTGTTCGTACGGCTGCTCAATCGCGTCGTCCCAGCAAAGGAATTCAAAGAAAAACCACGCCTAACTGACTTGGACATCCGCATTCTCGAGACCCCTTCACTGGCGATCGAGCAATCCCAGAAAGAGATTGAGAAGATGGGCGATGGCTGCGAAAAGATGCTCGAATGGCTGAGCCAGCTTTCGCAACAAGATGATCCGGACCGCGCGTTGGCAGATCGGTTGAAACGACGTGAGCAGGTGCTGGATTCGATGCAGGACGAAATCACTGCGTTCGTGACCGACCTGTTGTCGGGCAACATTCCACATTCCGTCGCTGATGAAGCCCGGCGTCAGCTTCGGGTTGCTGACGAGTACGAATCGATCAGTGACTACGTCGTGAGCCTTGACAAGTTTGATCGCAAACTACGTCGCGACGGGTATCGCTATACGCCAGAGCAACGAGAGGACCTAGGGCTGTTGAATCGAAGCTTGGCCGAGTACCTCAAAGAGGTTAACCAGGCGCTCATCCAAGGCAATCGAAACGTCTTGACGCAATCCAGTGCCAATTCGGACCGAGTGAAGAAAGACATCAAGCAACTACGTCGCAAACACCTGGACGAGCTTTCCGGTGGGAACATCCCACCCCAAGTCAGTGTCGCCTACCTTGCCGCACTGAACGCCTATTCGCGAGTGCGAGATCATTCGCACAACATTGCCGAAGCGGTCTCTGGGGAGAAATAGAAACCCGCACCTTTGAGCGGCCCCGCCGCTTGCGACGCGATTCCCGGCTCACAAGCTGCGTAGCTACCTTCGCCAGAAGGTGGTTGTGCTGCTGAACCGTTCTTCTCCACCCCACGCTCTGGCGAGCGTAGCTACCGTTGCGCGGCCAGGCACTAACCGCAAGTTCTTCAATGGCCTCTTTCCGAGGTCGAGCACCGCTCCGCTGAGCACGAGGCGAATTCAAGCCGGGCTTCGCGCGCTTCAAGCGTAGCTACCTTCGCCAGAAGGTGGTTGTGGATCGGAACCGCCTCTTGCCCAACCCCACGCTCTGGCGAGCGTAGCTACGGCGTTTCGTTGTCATCGCCTACGCGAGAATCTCTTGAACCACTCGAGAAGGTTCGACACCGGTCAAACGTGCGTCGAGCCCTTGGAACTTCACCGAGAGTCGTTCGTGGTCGATCCCCATCAGATGCAGCAACGTCGCATGGAAGTCGCGAACGTGAACGCCGCCCGATTCGATGTTGTAGCCGAATGGATCGGTTTCGCCGTAGCTGACTCCACCCTTGACCCCGCCGCCAGCCATCCACATCGAAAAGCAACGCGGATGATGGTCACGTCCGTAATTGGTCGCCGTCAATGTTCCTTGTGAGTAGTTGGTGCGTCCAAACTCACCGCCCCAAATCACGAGCGTGTCTTCCAGCATCCCGCGCTGCTCGAGGTCTTGCAGCAATGCAGCGGCTGGCTGGTCTGTGTCTTTGCACTGGCGTTTGATGCCGCCGGGCAGATTGGTGTGCTGGTCCCAACCTTGATGGTACAGCTGCACGAACCGAACGCCACGTTCAGCCAAGCGTCGAGCAAGCAGGCAATTGGCGGCAAACGAACCGGGCGTGTTCACGTCTGGTCCATAAAGGTCCTTGACCGCTTGCGGCTCTTCCGAAAGTTCGGCGACTTCGGGCACGCTCGATTGCATTCGATACGCCATCTCGTACTGTTGAATACGAGTCTCCAAAACGGGGTCCGCCAAACGTTCCCTTTCCAAGGCGTGCAAATCGTTGAGACGGTCCAGCATCTTGCGCCGACTGCCATCCGAAATCCCCGGTGGGTTCGACAAATACAAGACAGGGTCCTTGCCTGAACGAAACTGAACGCCTTGATACCGGGCCGGTAGAAAACCCGATCCCCACAACCTTGAATACAACGGCTGGCCACCCTTTCCTTTCGTGACCAAAACGACAAACGTTGGCAAGTTGTCGTTGTCGCTTCCGAGCCCGTAATGCAACCAGGATCCGATGCTCGGACGACCTGAGATCTGATTGCCGGTTTGCAGGAAGGTGATTGCAGGATCGTGATTGATCGCCTCGGTGTACATCGACTTGATCACGGCGATCTTATCGACCTGCTTTGCCATGTGCGGCATCAATTCGCTCGCCCAGGTGCCGCTTTCACCATGTTGGTCGAACTTGTAAATCGATCCGGCAAGCGGCAGGACGGCTTGGTTGCCCGACATACCGGTCAGACGTTGACCTTTGCGAACGGAATCGGGAAGCGGCTCGCCTTGTTTTTCGTAAAGCAGCGGCTTGTGGTCCCACGTTTCCAATTGCGACGGACCGCCAGCCTGAAACAGGTAGATCACACGTTTCGCTTTGGGCAAATGGTGCGTCGGATTCACAACACCGCCACTTGCAATGCCTCCACTGCTTGCCTCGGCAGCAAAGACGCCATCGCGACGCATCATCTCCGCCGCCGCAATGCCTCCGAGGCCCAAACCGAATTGTCGTAGCCAGTCTCGACGAGTCGCTGGTGAAGTCATGGTGATTCCAGGAGGGTGGAAAGTTTGTGTCTTGTATTGCGGACGAGAGATGTGTGTCGCCGTCCGAATGGATGGTTTCAAGGATCAAAAGGGACTCGTTGCCTCGTCCACTCGGTTTTCAATAGGGACTCGTTGCCTCGTCCACTACCGATTCATTATCGCAGCATGATGGTTTCGTCGAAGGCAAACATCGCCTGGACAACGACGGTGGTAGCGGCAAGTTCGACAGGATCGAGTTTGCCATCGGGTTTCTTCGTGCCAACCTTGAGGAACTCCTCTGCGGCTGCCACGTTGCCTTTGAAGTACTGCAGTTGTTCGTCGTACATCAAACCGACGACGTCCATCTCGTGCTCGTTTGGCAAACGTCCGGTGAGTCGCCGGAAAAGTTCTTGCCATCGATCCCCTAAGTTGTTTCCGTGATTGGCGATCAACGTTGTGGCAAGTACACGTGAAGCTTCCACATATTGCGGGTCGTTCAGGAACACGAGTGCCTGCAGTGGGGTCGTGGTCAATTCGCGTCGTGGCGTGCAACTTTCGCGACTGGTCGCGTCGAGCGTCAACATGCTTGGCGGCGGCGCCGTCCTTTTCCAGAACGTATAGAGACTGCGTCGATACAGGCCATCGCCAGTGGACTGGTTGTATGTCTTGCCCACTCCCGATTCACGCCACAAATTCGGGGGCTGGTACGGCATCACACTCGGACCACCGATCTTTTCAACCAACAAGTCACTGGCCGCGAGCACCGTGTCGCGAAGCTGCTCGGCCGACAAGCGATGCTTGGGGCCACGGGTCAACCATTGGTTGTTGGTATCCGCATCGGTTGCGTTGGCTTCGGACGATTGGCGGTAGGTCGCCGACAGGACGATCTCGCGGCAGAGCCAATGCAAGTTCCAGTCGTTGTCCATTAGCGAGCGTGCCAAATGGTCTAGCAACTCAGGATGACTTGGCGGTGTCCCCTGGGAACCGAAATCTTCCAAAGTGACGACGATGCCACGACCCAAGAACATGTGCCACATTCGATTGGCGATCACCCGTGAGGTGAGCGGGTTTTGCGGATCGGTCATCCATTTGGCTAGTGACAAGCGATCGTTGCCTCCTTCTGGCAGCCCACCCAGCAACGTTGGCGTGGCGGCCGACACCTTCTCGCCTTTGTTGGTGTATTCGCCGCGGCCAAGCACGTGTGTGGCCGGAGCGTTTTCGTTGTGTCGCATGGTCATGATTTCGCGAACGCCAACCATGATTTCGTCTTCAGCATCGCGGGCCTTTGCAAGTGTTGACCGCGCCTCCGACACCGCCTTATCTGCAACCAGCAAGTGGTGTTCGAGCGCCATCGCATGGTCGAGTTTGCCCGCCGCGGTCGGTCGTTCTTTGGCAAAGATCGCTGCCACTTCCGCGGCCGAAAGCTGAAGGTCAAACACCTTCAAGTCATCAAGACGGCCTTCACGGAAACCAATGTCGCGAAAGCGAGCGCCAAGTCCGAGCGACACTTTCTCGACATCGAGGTCACCCCATTCCTTACGTTGCCGAATGTCGCGTGTGAGTTCGTCACGAACGACTTCAACCTCGACCGCCTGCCCGTTCACGAAGAGCCCAATGCCAGCGGCGCGACCACTGCCGTCGTGCGTCACTGCAAGGTGAGTCCACTCGTCGACGGCAATGGCTTTGGCGGAACGAACACGTACCGCATTACCCGGCCAGAAATGAACCATCGAAAATTGGGGGTGCCCGTCGTCGATCACAAGTGAAAGACCTCGAAACGCAGCATCTTCCGCAGCTCGCGATTGATGCAGCACCAGTGTTCGCGGGCGGTGCGTTTTTGGACGCACCCAAAGGCTGTACGAAAATGCCGAAGTGCGGCCGAACTTCGGCGCCTCCTTGCACGTGATTGCATTGTCTCCGTCACAAACCGTTGACTTACCAACGACACCCTCGGCATCGCCATCAAGTGCATTCTCGTACGCGGCTTTGCGCGGCGTCGGAAGTGCGGTGGGCAATTCGGCAGTGCGAGAGGACCACTTTTGGCTCGCAGCCTTGATCGCAGCTTGCAGTCTCAACTCGGCGTCGTCAACCGCTTTCTTGGCAGCTTCATGCCGCTCTCTTTGGTCACCCTGGTAAAGGGCCAATGCGGGCGTCGGAGCCGAAAAAGTAAAGTGTGAATAGAGCCCCAATTCGTCAATGTCCGAGAAGTAGGCCGAGAGTTGATAGAACTCTTTTTGACCAATCGGATCAAACTTGTGGTCATGGCAGCGGCAACATTCCATGGTCAACCCAAGGAACGCTGTGCCAGCTGTCGTTGTTCTGTCGGAGATGCCAGCCAAACGAAACTCTTCGGCAACACTACCGCCTTCGTTTGTTTGACGATGCAAGCGGTTGAATGCGGTCGCGAGCTTTTGCGAAACCGTCGCGTTCTCAATCAGGTCACCCGCAACCTGTTCGGTGATGAATTGGTCGTAGGGCATGTTGCTGTTGAAAGCGTTGATAACCCACTCGCGCCACGGCCAAACTTCCATGGCAATGTCGTTCTGGTAGCCAAACGTGTCGGCGTAGCGAGCAACATCCAACCACATCACGGCCATCCGCTCACCATAGGCAGGCGATTGCAAAAGCCGATCGACGACCTTTTCGTAGGCAGTATCCGATTCATCTTGCAGGAACGCATCCAGTTCGGCGAGTGTCGGTGGAAGGCCAGTCAGGTCATAGGTGACGCGTCGCAACCAGGTTGACTTATTGGCTTCCGCATTCGGCTTCAAACCTTTCTTTTGATGCGTCGCGGCAACGAAGGCGTCGACGGAGGTGCGTTTCCAATCGGCACCAGCCTCCGGAACCGGGATCGCTTCGGGTAAGGGTTCGAACGACCAATGGTTTTCGTACTCGCCGCCTTCGCGAATCCATTCGATCAGCAGTTGCTTTTGATCATCCGACAGACTCTTGCGAGATTCCGGCGGCGGCATGATCAAGTCGGGATCGTCACTAAGCACGCGTTCAATGAGAAGGCTCTCATCGGGTTCGCCCTCGACCAGCGCGCCGTAATCGACCGCAGGTTCGCGCAAATCGAGACGCAGGTCGGCGCCGCGATGTTCTTCGTCGGGCCCATGACAGGCGAAACAATACTCCGAGAGGATCGGCCGGATTTGCGAATTGAACGAGATCGCTTCGTCACCTTGTGCCAGCGGGGAAACGCTCGCAAACAGGGCAACAAAAATTGCAAAGGAGAGATTCTTCGACGTAAGCATTCAACGGG